>NZ_SODU01000001.1:0-1274391 GCF_004366075.1 Kribbella pratensis
CCGCACCGCCCACCGCACCGGCCACCGCACCGGCCACCGCACCGGCCACCGCACCGGCCCACCGCACCGGCCACCGCACCGGCCACCGCACCGGCCACCGCACCGGCCACCGCACCGGCCACCGCACCGGCCACCGCACCGGCCACCGCACCGGCCACCGCACCGGCCACCGCACCGGCCACCGCACCGGCCCACGCACCGGCCCACGCACAGCCCACCGCACCGGCCCACGCACAGCCCACCGCACCGGCCCACGCACCGGCCCACGCACCGGCCCACGCACCGCCCCACGCACCGCCCACCGCACGCTTGGCCCATGCGCCGTTCCCGTCCCGCGTCCCGTACTACGCCGGCGCCTTAGCCCACCGCATATGCTTCGGCCGCGCCTTTCGCGCAGAACTTCGTTGGCTGGGTGGAACCGCTCCAGGACGCGATCCGGCCGGCTGCCCACCATGAGCCGACTCCCCGCCGTATACACGTTTCCCGGTAGGTCGAGCATGTGACGTTTCCCCTTGTGGATAAGGGAAAACCAGCTGGCCCCACCTCGCTGATGCGGCATAGAATCGAACACATGTTCGAGGAAGATCTGGAGTCGATCCCCACCCGCGACCTGCTGGAACAGGCCGCCGACTGCCGCACGATCGCCAACCGGGCCGACGCACGGCTGCTGGAATGCGCCCAGACGTACGCCGACCGCTTCCACCCCTCGATCTGCGAACCCCGCCCCACCCGCCGCGCCTATGACGGCCGCGAACGCGCCGTGATCCTGGGCGGCGACGGCTGCCCAGCAATCGCCGAGTTCGCGATCGCCGAATTCGCCGTCGTGCTCGGAGTCTCGCCCGGCGTCGGCCAGGTTCTGCTCGCCGACGCCCTCGCCCTGCGGCACCGGTTCCCCCGCACCTGGGCGAGGATCCAGGCCGGCGAGGCCACCCCGTGGAAGGCCCGCCAGATCGTCCGGGCATGTATGAACCTCGACCACGCCGCCGCGGAGTACGTCGACCGCAAGGTCGCCGCGATCGTCGACACCCTGCCGCCGTACCGGCTGGAAAAGATCGTCCGCGCCGCCCGCAAACACGCCGACCCCGCCCGCGCCACCGCCGAGGCCACGCAGGCCGCCGACGAACGGGGTGTCTATGTCGGGCGCGGGGACGGCCACGGCAACAAAACCCTCTACATCAAAGCCCCCGCCGGCGCGGTCAACCGCTGCAACGCCACCATCACCGACATCGCCGAAGCCCTCCACAAATTCGGCGACACCCGCCCCGTCCAACACCGCCGCGCCGACGCCATCGAGATCCTCTCCGACCCCGCCTTCACCCAAGAACTCCTCACCCAAGCCCGCACCCAGCCTCGCCCAAACCCGCCAACCATCCCCACCGAACCCAAACCGGACACCAACCACGAACCCCACACCCCCACAACCCCAGAGTGCCCACCCGCGCCGAACAACCCAGCGCCCCCGAACGACGCGACGGTGCAGGACAACGCGGCGGTGCAGGACCCAGTGGCGCAGCATGACCCGGTGGTGTGGAACGACCCGGTGGTGCGGAACGACCCGGTCGTGCAGCACGACGGGGTGCAGGACGACGGGGTGCAGGACGGCGCGGCCCCGCTGGACGACGGGGTGCTGCCGGGCAACTCCGTGGTGTCGGGCGATGCGATGGTGCCGGTTGGTGAGCACTGCGGGGAGGTGACGCACGCCAGCCCTCTCGGTCGGCCGCTTCCCGGCTCCCGACGCCGACCGGACCTGCTCAAGCCAGCGGACCTGCTCAAGCCAGCAGACTCGCTCAAGCCAGCGGACTCGCTTGAGTCACTCGACCCGGTTGAGTCGCCGGTCCCGATCGGCCTACAGGCGCCGCTCGAATCGCCGCACTCGGGTGAACTGCAAGGGACGCGTGAGTTGGTGGAGCCTGTCGGTCCGCCCGACGATCCGTGGCTGGAAGCCGCAGCGCCCTACGACCCCGACCCACCAACCGACCTGTACGACCGGCGAACACCACCCGAACCCGCCCACTCACGAACCGAACCCGACCAGGGCTCGGCAATGGATCCTGCCGCGCTGCGGGCACTCCGCGCCCGGCTCGCCCAAATCAAGCAAGACGCCTACACCAACTCGAGCTGCCCCGCCAACCCCAACGCCCAAAGCAGTCAGCCCGACCCAGCTGGGCCGCATGACCTCGGCAGTTCAGGTGATCCGGGCAATTCAGGTGACGCGGACAGTTCAGGCGAGCTCGCGCGCCCGGGGACTCCGGCGCGACCGGGTGACGGGGTCAAGGGACAGGTGCGTCCGGTGCAGGTGCGTCCGCGGCGGGCGGGTGTAGGTCAGGTACGTCCGGCACAGACCGAAGTCATCGTGCACCTCACCGATCACACGCTGGCCACCGGCAGCGGCGTACTGCGGGCCGAAACCATCGGGCCGCTGCTCGCCACCCAACTCACCGAACTCATCGGCTACGGCCCATACACAGTGAAGCCGGTGATCGACCTGAACGACGCGGTGGGCGTCGACGCATACGAGATTCCCACCTCGATCCGGGAGCGCGTCAAGCTGATGTATCCCGCCGAGTTGTTCCCCTACGGCACCCGCGAAACCACCAACACCATCGACCTCGACCACATCGAGCCATACGACCCTCACGGACCCACCAAACAAACCAGCACCACAAACCTTGCACCGCTCAGTCGCTTCGGCCACCGGGTGAAGACCCACGCCCGCGGCTGGACCGTCCGCCGGATCGACTACAGGACACTCGAATGGACCACCCCCCACGGCTTCACCTTCGACGTCGACCCCACCGGCACCCACCGAGTCGACCCATGAGGCCATGCCGTCGAGGTCGAATGCCCGTCGGTGAGGCGCAACGCGTCCGGGTTCACCGACTGGGCCGACGGCCAGATCGTCGTCGACGCATCGGCCAGCGCACCCGGGTGCCGACGCAGCAGCCACCGCCTCGTACTCCAGTTGTAGTTCGTGATCAGGCGGCGTGGCGGTCCCGGAAGCGGAACGTCGACTGCTCGATGATCCCGGGTTGTCTCGACTCGGGAAGAACGATCGACCGGTACGAGATACCCAACGGGCGGATCCCGTATGTGCCCCGAAGCATCCGATCGCTTAGTGCGGACCCGTCCGCCTTCACCATCAGCAGCCGGGGCGCCATCGGCAGATGACGGCGTCCTCCACCAGACTGGGACGGCGCCGCGTCACGCCGGTGACAGCCGCAGGAGGTCGTGATAGGTCTCGGGCTCGCCTACCGAGGTCGCCGAGGTCCCGCGCCGGACAAACTCACGCCCGTCCGGCCAACGGGCGACGAACTGATCACCCGTGGCATCGTCGTAACGGATGACGGTGATGTCAGTGACATCGACCGCGAACAGATGGAAGTGGCCGGGCACGGGACGCCAGCCGAGGGCGTCTGCGACCGCGTCCGCGTAGCGACGCTGAATCGCGGCGTCGTCAGTCGGCTCGGCGCGGCCGCGCACCTTGTACTCACCCTCGCCGCCATCGCGGCTCGTGATCACACTGTGCACGAGGATCCGCGGGTCACGCAGCAGGTCACGTGCCTTGGTCGACCCCCACATCATGGACAGCCAGAGATCGCCGTCCATCACATACGGCTCGACCGGGCTGAGCCGCGGCGTGCCGTCGCGCCTGATCGTGGCGACGAGGACGACTCCCGGATCCAGCAGCCGTCGGCGCCCGAACTCGATCAGACGCGGCTGACGGGATTCGATCTCGGCCCAACGCATGGTGTCCTCCTCGGTGAGCGCCGTCATCAGTCACCGTCCTACACCGGCCCACGGACATTCGCAGGCGTGACGGCACGCCTACTGCACGCCTAGTGCACGCCTAGTGCACGCCTACTCCGCTCGCCGAACGGCGGCCCTTCCGGCATCTGCACCGCCGCCAACTGCCACGGCACACCGACCAGCCGGCCCAGCGCTCGCCGCGGCGCGAGCCCTCTGGACTGGAACGCCGGCCGCGGCTAACCGGGGTTCACCAGCTTCGGCCCGCCTGTTCACCCGGCTGCTCCGCCACGCCGACCGACAACCTTGGACACCTTCGGCGCTGGTCACACCGGCGACGCCGCCACCAAGCCCGAACTCGCGACTGCCACCGCCGCCGCCAAATAGGCCAACTCACCTGATCACGAACTACGACTGGAGTACTAGGCGGGACTAGCAGCTCGGTGGCGGCCAGTCGGCATGCCCGGCCAGTTTGTCCTCGCACCAGGAGGGCAACGGCGCCGAATCTGGCACGATCGACATATCGCTCGGCGGTGCCGCGCCAGCAGCGAGTCGGCGAGTCGGCGAGTCCCACGGGTGCGGCTGTCCCACGATCTGCACACGTCGGGCGAAGGGGGCGGGGCAGCGTGGGGATTCCCGCTGGGCCGGGAAAGTTGCCTTGGGCTACGAGTGATCAGCCGCTGGGGCAGGGGAGACCGGAGCCGTCGAGGCCGTCGGAGGGGTTGGATGGGGTGTCGGTGAGTACGACGGTGCCGCCGAGGCTGCCGAGCAATGCGGCGGTCAGGAGGATGCCGGCGAGGGCGGTCAGGCCACGGCTGGATCGGAGGAGGGCGACGCTCGAACAGGCGGCTGCCACCAGGCACATCGCGATGCCGACGAGTGTGACGACGCCGACCTGGGGGAGTGGCGGGACGTGGTGACAGTCTTCGGCCAGGACGGTTTCCAGCCAGCGTTGGCGGCGAGACCAGCGGTACCAGTAGGCAAGCGCGCCGACGCTCAACGCCAGTACGCCGCCGAGGATGAGTCCGAGGGAGCGTCGCCTCATACGAGCGGAGCGCCGTCGGGTGCTACACCGGCGAGAGGTCCGACAGGGATCAGTTCGACCTGCATGACCGCTCCCGCCTTCCCGCGTTGAGCGAATCAGCCTAGGACTCCCCAGGGTCGGCCCGCAGTGGACCCTGTGCCAAGCACGGCCCGCGGTAGATCCCGGCCCAGCACACCGGAGGCGGCCCGCACTAAGCCCCGGCCCAGCACACCGGAGGCGGCCCGCACTAGGCCCCGGCCCAAGCACGCCGGCGTGGCCCGCAGTAGGCCCCGGGCCAAGCACGCTGTGGGGTGGGTCCTCGGTCAAGCAGGCCGGGGTGGGCCTTTGGTCAAGCACGCCTGGGGTGGGCCACGTCAAGCATGCTTGGGTTAGGCCTCCGCTCAAGCACGCTGGGGGCGTCCTTCCAGGACGAGCAGTCGCAGGAACCGCTGCTCGCCCGCTGTCGTCCGAGCGAACAACCCGTCCACCGGAGCCGGTCGGCGGGCCTGTACGCCGGTGCCCGACATCTCCGCCAGCTCCGCGAACGTCGCGTCGACCTCCTCGACCGTGACCGTTGGCTCGGTGGATGGTGACGGTGGGGTCCTTCGCCTCGAACGCAGGCGTGCACATCTCCACCTGCACCGGCACCAGCTGCACCACCTGCGCCTGCACCGCCTGCGCCTGCAGCGCCTGCACCGGCATCCCCTGCGTCGGCAGCAGCTGCGCCGGCCGGCTGTCGCGGCACGATCCGGCCCGGCGGCCGAGGCGTTCCCTGATGCCGTAGAGGTTCTGAACCGCTGTCACTCAGGGGCCGAGGGTGGTGCTCGGTCAAAGCACGAGCGGATCGCGTTGAAGCCCGGAACCGGGCAAGCAGCCGGGGTGAGTGGGATTAGCGTTAAAAGTTGTGGTCGGGGTTGAGGTCTTGACGGGGTGCGGCGTGACTCAGTAGCTTGCAGGGGTTGTTTTTAACGTTAATATCAGCCGGGAGGCGGGGATGGTGCGGCAGCACACCAGTCGGGGCCCGGCTCCGCATGGGCACGTGACGCTTGCGCAGGTGGCGCAGCGGGCTGGGGTGTCGGCGCAGTCGGTGTCGAATGCGCTCAACAATCCCGATCGGCTCGCGCCGGAGACCCGGAAGCGGATCCTGGCCGCCGTCGAGGAGCTGGGCTACGAGCCGAATCTGAGCGCTCGCGCCCTGCGCAACCGGAGCTCGTCGCTGATCGCGTTCAAGATGCGCCCGTCCCGCCCGGACAAGGCGTCGCTCCTCATGGACGACTTCCTGTATGTACTGAACGCAGCCGCCGTCGAGGCCGGCTACCACCTGATCCTGTGTCATGCCGAGGACGGCCCGGCCGGCGAGATCAAGGCGTACCGGGACCTGCTGAAGAAGACCTCGATCGACGCTTTCGTGCTGGCCGAGACGCATCACAACGACGACCGGGTTGCCGCGCTGCGTTCCTGGGGTGTGCCGTTCGCCTCGTTCGGCCGCTCCTGGGACGGCGACGACAGCCTCGCATGGGTCGACGTCGACGGCCGCGCCGGCACCCGCGCCGCGACCGACCATGTGGCAGCGCAAGGACACACAAGGATCGGCCACATCGGCTGGCTTGCGGAGTCCGAGCTCGGCCAGGACCGTCGCGAAGGCTGGCTCGACGCCTGTCGCGAACGGGACCTCGAGACCGACCTGCAGGCCGCGGTCGTGGACTCTCTCGAAGCCGGCTGCCAGGCCGCACATCGCATGCTCGATGCCTCGCGTCCCGCGACTGCGCTGGTCTGTGCGTCCGACACCCTCGCGCTCGGCGTGATGCGGGCGCTGCACGAAAGAGGCCTGCGGCCCGGGGTCGACGTCGCGATCACCGGGTACGACGACTCACCGACCGCCGCCCTGGTGAGTCCGGGACTGACCACTCTGCGCCAGCCGATCGACGAGGTCGGACGGCAGCTGATCCAGGCCATCGACAACCTGATGGCCGGCGATCCCCGCCAGCCGCAACACGTCCTGCTCGAACCTGAACTCGTCGTCCGCGGATCGAGCCTGCCCGGACCACGCACGCATACCTCCTGAAGGGACCCAAGATGAGGCACGGAACCAGACTGCTAGCGGTGCTAGGCGCCGCAGCGCTCGTGGTCACCGCAGTGATCTCCGCCCCGGCCGCACCCGCGGCCGCCCCGCCCGCCGACCCGTTCGTGGTGAACGTCGAGAACCTCCCGAGCGGTCGCGGAGTCGGCGGTGCCATGGATCTGACGTCGTACGGCGACCTGGACTGGGTCCACGTCATCGGTACGGGGATCGATCGCAAGGCCGGCGTACCGCAGGCGATCACGGTCGACGATCTGAATCCCGACGGCGGCCGCACCACGCTCGACGACAGCCCGATCTCGTTCGGGTGGTCGGACGGACCGGCCACGGGGGTCGCAGGGGCCTCGGGGATCACCACCGGAGGTGTGTTCAACTACGACACGACGACCGTGGGCGACACGACGGCCCACGATGCCGGTTATCGGATCACGGTCCCGGCCGCGGACTCGCCACGACGCCTGGTGTTCGTGGGTGGGATCTGGCAGGCCACCGGAGCCGTCACTGTCGCGGCGGTTGACGGCAGCGGTACGGCGTACACCACGCAGATCAACGCGAGTGGTACGGCGGCCGCCAAGCGCTACACCGTGACGATCCGCCCGGGCGAGGGCGTCGTCGTGACGGGCAGATTCGCGAGCAAACTCCAGGCGGCCGGCAACCTCTCCCTATCGGCTGCGGCGCTCTCGACGGTGTCGCCCGGTCTGACGACGACTGCGGCACCGGTCGCGATGAACCTGACGGCCGAGGGTGTGGACGATTGGATGCACCTGGACGGATCGACGCTCAACCGTCGCGCCGGCGTACCGGATTCGACGCCGCGGCTCGCGGTCGCGAACCGGCAGGGGGGCGGCGCGATCGGCGCGCAGAACGACAACCCGGTGAGCTATTCGTGGACGAACGGTACGCCGACCGCGTCTCAGCCGGGCACCCGTCACGGCGGGATCTTCTTCGCCGACGGCGCGAACACCGACGTCGACCTCACCGATCCGTACGGGTACGACCTCACGGTCCCGGCGGCAGCGGATCGTCGTACGCTGCGCTTCGTTTCCGGCGTATGGCGTGCCTCGGCGAAGATCTCGGTCTACGTCAACGGAACGCTGGCCTTCGTGAACACGGATCTGGTCAGCATCGATCCGTCGGTCACCAGGCTCTTCGAGCTGAACCTCGGGCCCGGTGACTCCGCCCGGATCAGCGCGCAGCTGACCCGCAAGACGCATGCCTCAGGCAACGTCACGTTGGCGGGAGTAGCGTTGGCGAGCAGCTACCGGCAGCTGATCCAGAACACCCTCGACGAGGCAGCGTCGGCCGACGTGTACGCCGCCAGCGCGTCCGCGCAACGTCAACTGGACAACGAGATCACTTCCGCGACGGCGACACTCGCGGATGGCGGCGCGCAGCAGGACGAGCTGCGACTGGCGTACACCTTCCTCAAGGCCGCCTTCGACGAGGCGCTGTCGTCTGCGGCAAACGCGCAGTACACCTCCGTGACCAACCCGGGGCTGACGTCGTCGTTCGGTTGGGAGGGCGATCTGAACGCGCCGATCGCGTTCATCGACGGCAGTTACCGACTGCGCAGTCGGGGCGACGCGATGATCACCTTCGGGGTGCCGAACGTCCCGGGCAAGATCAAGTGGTCGAACGCCGAAGGGTACCTGCCGGCGTTCGTCAGCGAGTACGCGAAGGACGGGCTCGCAATCAAGATCGAAAGCTTCGCAGACCTGGTCGTTGTCGGCGGCAACCGGTTCGAGGTCGCGTACTCGCGGATGACGGTCACCAACACCACGTCCGCACCGGCCCGGCTACCGCGGGTGTCGAACCTGCTGACGCCCCTGAACCATGCAGACACCACCGTCGGCGCCGGGCAGACCGTCGTACGCGACTATGCGGTGGCTGCCGATCGGTTCGGTGGCACGTACGACTGGCCGACCGCGGTCCAGTTGCAACAGCTCGGCGGGTTCGACCAGCACTACGGTCACATGCGCCAGTACTGGAACGACCGACTGTCGGCGATCGCGAACATCACCGACCTGCCGGACAAGCGGCTGATCAACGCCTACAAGGCCGGGTACATCTACACGCTGATCATCCGTGACGACATCAACGGCGCGAAGGAACTGCACGTCGGCGAGAACGGGTACGACGAGATGTTCGACCACGACACGATCGGTATCGTGTCGACGCTGCTGACGATCGGCGATTTCACCTACGCGCGCGACTATCTGTCGACGCTGCCGGCGCAGCTGCAGTACGACGACGCGAAGTGGAAGTACAGCTGGCCGTACGCCCTGTACCTGCAGCGCACCGGCGACAAGGACTTCATCCGCAGCCGGTTCGAGACGATCAAGAAGAACACCCACACGATCGAGACCGACCGGATCGACGGCGGCACCGGGATCATCAAGCAGACCGACGCGATCGACTCCCACGGGTACTGGACGATCGACAACTGGTCCGCGCTGACCGGGCTCACGACGTACCGCTATCTCGCCTCGGCACTCGGGGAGACCGCGGAGGCCGCGTGGGCGAAGGCGGAGTACGACGACCTGCTGAAGGTCGCGACCGCCCGTATCGATCAGACGATGAAGCAGTACGGCCTGGACTACATCCCGATCTCGATGGTCGAACCGAACGAGACCGGTCCGCGCAAGGATCCGCGGGACGCGAACTGGGCCTCGATGTTCCTGTTCGGGCGATGGGCCTGGGACGGGTACCTGTTCGGCGCCGCGCAGAGCGGGACGATGTTCGACAAGATCGACGACACGTACACGCACGGGTTCGAACGGCGCAAGGACATCTCGGACTCGATCTACAACTTCGGCGGGTACCCGCACGGGTACTTCTCGAGCGCGTACAACGCCGGCTACGGGAGCGCCGCGCTGCGGGGCGAGGAGTACCGCGATCTGGGGATCAAGTCGTACCAGTACATGATCGACAAGACGATGAGCGGACCGTTCGGCTGGTGGGAGGGCGTCGACTACCCGAGCGCCGACTCGCCGTGGGACATCGACCACGCGCGCGGCGGTGGCGGGTCGAACCAGCACATGTGGGGCCAGTCGACCGCGACGAAGGTCCTGTTCGACTCGCTGATCGCGGAGAAGTCCGACGGCACGGTGATCATCGGGCGCGGCGTCCCGAACGAGTGGATCCGCACTCGGCAGAAGATCGGTCTCAACAGCTACCCGGTCACGAACGGCGGCCGCCTCGGCTACCAGCTCACCACGGCGGGCAAGACCGTGACCCTCCAACTCACCGGCAACACGGCAACCCCCACCGGCTACAGCCTCGAACTCCCGGCGCTACGCAACAACATCGCGTACGTCGCAGCAAAGGGCGCAACCATCAACCAGTCCGCCGGCACCATCCACCTACCCCGCGGCACCACCCACGCAACAGTAGTCCTGCGCCACACCATGTGAGGCACCGGCCGCGGCACCCGCGTCCGGACTGGCGGAGCCATGCAGGGGCCGGTAGGTTCGCGCGGGTTGATAGCCGGGCGGGAGGAGCGTTGTGGCCAGGAAGCGGAAGCGCCGCGGTGGAGCACCGGGGCGGGCGGGTCGCACGGCGCCGGGGCAGGCGGGAGGTACGCCGGCGGTTGCCGCAACACGTCGTACGTCGGCTCCGGTGCCGTGGGCGGTGTTCTGGTTGGCAGTGATCATGTTCGCGAGCATCGGCCTGCCGGAGGACTGGATTCTTCTGTGGAGCAAGGACGACGGGCCGCAGGCTGCGCAGTCGGCGGTGCTGATTGGCGGGTTCGTCGCGACGACTGTGCTCCTGCATGCGATCGTGGTTCTGCAGCTTGCGGCGCGTTCGGGAGCCGACGATGTGGTGCGGTCGGCGAAGGACACGTACCAGATCGCACTCGCTCGTACCGGCATCGGCGTACTGGTCGGAACGACGATGGTGTTCCTGCAGTTCAACGGCGCGCCGGACGGGATCAAGGTCACCAGTGTCCTCAGCGATGCCGCGACGGTCGGCGGGATCGTCGGGCTGATTGCGTGTGTGCCGCACAACGTGTGGGTCACCTTCACCACGCTGCGTCGCATGCGCGCGGAACGTCTACCGCATTGGTTCAAGGTCCAGATGACCTTGGCCGTCATCGACACCTATCTGCTGTACCGCCTCCTACTCCTGATCACGACGATCTGAAGGTGAGCTCGATGTGGGTTCCGGTGGGGACGCCGGGGTGGCGGAGCCATGCGATGCCGGTGTCTGCGTCGTAGTGAAGGTCGGCGCCTTCGACGGACGTCGGCTCGGAAGGCACGCGTAGAGCTGTCGTGACCTGCACGCCGTGCGGTGCCTCGCAGGAGAAGCGGATTCTGGTCTGATCTTGCTGCCAGTCCACGACCCGGCCGGCCGACGCCAGCAGCGGCTCCTCGTCGTAGGTGAGGTCGCGAAGCCAAGTCAACTCACCTGGACCCATCGAACGATGCCGGACGATGCCCAGCCGCGGATCGAGCAGATCGAGATAGGTGCCCTCGACAACATGCGAACCGCCACTCTCCTCGAGCACAGCGCCGACGAGATACGGACCACGCTGCACCGA
The DNA here is from genome assembly GCF_004366075.1 of Kribbella pratensis. Classification (GTDB taxonomy): domain Bacteria; phylum Actinomycetota; class Actinomycetes; order Propionibacteriales; family Kribbellaceae; genus Kribbella; species Kribbella pratensis. The sequence goes on from NZ_SODU01000001.1 coordinate 11,389, forward strand.
CAACCAGTTGGTCGACTCCCAGGAGCGACCGATCAGCTCCCGGATCGCGGCGACCAGCTCGGAGGCGCGCTCAGATGATTCGGTGAAGTCGGCCGGACGAGACGGAAGGAACCGCACCCGACCCTGACCGACCGCCTGTACGCCGTCGTGCTTGCGATCGGCCCCAAGAGCTTCGGCCAGATGGTCCGCGCAGGTGTCGTACCGGCCGGTCCACCAGGAGCGGATCTCGTGGTACGGGTCCGCGTCGTCGCCGACGTACAGCAGGCTCCCGCCGCGACTGACCCACCCGGCCAGGGCGTAATGGATGCCCGGGGCAAGAGGTTTCTGGAACTCGTAGCTGAGGACGAGTACGTCGACGTCGTCCAGCGCATCGGGAGTGTCGATCACGTTCTCGAGTTGAACCGGACAAACCCGCTGCCCGTCGTACAACGGCGGCAGCGCCAAGCCGTAGAAGTCGGAGAAATGCAGCTGCTCGCGGCCCTCCAGCGCGAGCGCGTCCTGCAGGCCGTCGTAGTGTCCACTCTCCCCACCGGGCGACCAGCGCTGGAACATGGCGGTGTCCGAGAGCGCGATCCCGATCCGGGGGCCTTCGTGAGCCCACCGCACGTCGGGTTGGTCGAGGTCGCGCAGGCTGTTCATCGCGATCAGATAGCTGGTCGCGGTGTCCGGCGGAATGAGCTCCCGTTCGGTGGATCCGTCGCGCAGGTACGGGCGGTTGAAGATCCGGTTCGGCCACGGCGCCACCTCGTACCGCGCGACGCCCGGGTGCAGCAGCGACGCGATGAGGGTGCGCTGCCAGTTGGCCAGGTAGTCCTCCCAGGTGCGGTCCGGGTGGTCCTCGATCGGGTCGTGCAGGAACCACATCCGCCGGTCCGTGCCGCGGGTGAGGTCCTGCGCGATGCCGTACTCCAGGTACGCCGTCTCGAACGTGCGCTCGGCGACCTTCCCGGCGTAGACGTTCGGCGTCCGGGACGTTCCGGTCCACACCTGCGCGATCGCGCCGTCGATCGACGGCAGTGTCCGCAGACGTGATTCGGGGCTGATGATCTGCCACTGCGTGTAGTTCAGGAGGCTGTGCGTCGGCACGTAGAAGCGCACCTGCCGACCCTGCTGCAGAGCCTCGTCGCGTAGCACCGAGGTGACGCGGTCGAGGCTGCGGGAGAGCAGGTGCTGCTTGAGCTGCCCGGAGCGGAAGTGCGCCTCGGGAGTGCTGTGCGGAGGCTGCCACGGCTCCTTGAAGAACGCTTGCCACTCGCGCTTGAACGACTCTGAGTAGCCGGCACGCGCCCAGAACTCCGGCTCCTCGAGATGGATGCCTTCGACGCCGAGCCCGATGATCGGGCGGAGCTTCTGCACCAGGTACTCGGTGAAGTTGAACGTCGGGACCATGTACGGGATGTCGGTGCTCTCACCGTGCAGGATCGGCGCCCCGTCGCCCGCCGTCTGCGCGTCGTCCCAGTGCCCGGAGCCGTCCCATCGTCCGTCGAGATAGTCCTGGTAGGTACCCCAGGAGATCCCGGTCATCAGGTGCACGCGATACCCGGCTTCACGCCAGCGCGCGATCCGCTGCGGTGTCGTGTCGTTGAGCCCGTAGACCATCACGAAGTCGGTGCGGAGGTCGATGGATTCGTCGTACGGCGCCTGCTCCTGAAAGCCCGTCAGCTCGCCGTCCTTACCGGTGCTCATCCGATGACCTCCGCGAGCCAGTCGAGTCCCGGCTCGGCGTGCTCGACGATCGTGAAGTGACTCGCGCCTTCGCGCACCCGCAGCGTCGCGGTCGGGCAGTGCGCGGCGAGCCAGCGGCCGTGGTCCGCCGGGATGATGCGGTCTGCCGTACCGTGCAACAGCAGGACCGGCGCTGTGATCGCTTCGACCCCGCAACCCCACGGACGGGTGTAGGACGCGTCGTCGTCGATCTGCCCGTACGGACCGGCGTCGAGCCCCGGACCGGCGACCTTCCCCAGCCATCCCCATGAACCGTCGAACATCGCCAGGTCGTCGGCCGTGAATCCCGCGTCGTAGTCGAACCCCGAGTTGTGCAGCGCCTCGCGCACGTCGGCCCCGGCGGCCGCGGTGCCCAGCGCCGCGATCGAGGACGGCAGCATCCCGTCGAACCAGCCCAGACCCTCGACGCCGTACGGCGCGATCGCCGCCAGCGTGACCACCGCGCGGACGCGGGCGCCCAACGCAGCCGCGGTACCGAGTGCGAAGGTCCCGCCACCTGAGTAACCCGCGACCGCGAACTGGTCGATCTCGAGCGAGTCTGCGACCGCAGCCGCGTCGGCGGCGACGGAGGCGACCGGTCGGCCCCGCCGGACCGTGGAACCGCCGTACCCCGGCCGATCGAACGACACCCAGCGCAGCCCCAACCGGTCGGCCGCGGCGAACAGCGGCTCCGGCGGCGCGCCGACGTTCGGCGTGCCGTGGTTCCACATCACTGGGAAGCCGTCGCCGCCGGTGTCGTAGCTGTGCAGAATGCGCCCGTCGGCCAGGTGCAGGTCACGTTCGATCATCAGCCGAGAAGTTCGGAGGCTCGGAGTTGCTGCCAGATCTCGGACTGGTCGACGACAGCGACGCCGAGCTTCTCGGCCTTGGTCAGTTTGGACGCGCCGACGTCGGCCCCGGTGATGAGCAGGTCCGTGCTGGCCGAGACCGACGAGGCGATGGTCGCTCCGGCCTTCTCGCAGAGGCGCTGGAAGGCCGGCCTCGCGACCTTCTCTCCGGAGCGCGGATCGCTGATGGAGCCGGTGACGACGACTGTCTTCCCGGCCAGCGGTGCGCCGGCCGCCACGACCGGCGGGAGATCTTCCTCGCGTACGTCGAGTGAGACGCCGGCGGCCCGGAGGCGCTCGAGCTCGGGCCGGAGGCGGGTCAGGTGCTCGATCAGCGAGGCGGCGACCTTCGGGCCGATGTCCTCGACGGCGACCAGACCGTCCTCGCCCGCGTCGGCGACTGCTTCCAGCGAGGTGAAGCCGGCCCGGCACAACCTGGCCGCAGTCCCTTCGGACGCCATCGGGATCGCGAGGCCGATCAGTGCGCGGCGCAGACCGACCTGCCGGCTCGCGTCGATCGAGTCGATCATCCTGGCAGCTGAGACCTCTCCGATGCGGTCGAACTCGAGCAGTCGCTCGGTCGTCAGCTTGTAGAAGTCCGAGGGGTTCTCCAGGATCCCGGCCTCGGCCAGGCGCTCGATCCAGACTCCGCCGATCGCGTCGATATCGGCCGCGGCGCGGGACGCCCAGTGGATCAGCCGCCGCACGGTCTGGGCCGGGCACGCGACGTTGGTGCAGAACAGTTCGCGGCTGTTGCCCTGCTCGGTCAGGGGTTGCTCGCACGACGGGCACTTGCTCGGCGGCACGATGTCGCGTTCCTGTCCGGTGCGCTTGGACGCATCAAGTACGCCGGCCACGAACGGGATCACGTCACCCGCCCGGCGGACCAGGACCGTGTCGCCGATCTTGATGCCGCGGGCCTTGATCACCTCCTGGTTCGCGAGGGTCGCGCGAGTGACCGTCGTACCGCCGACGAACACGGGCTCGAGCCAGGCGACCGGGGCGATCTTGCCGGTCTTGCCGACGTCCCACACCACGTCGGCGAGCACCGTGGTCTTCTCCTCGGCGGCGAACTTGAACGCCAGCGCACCACGCGGCGAGCTCGACCGCGTGCCGGCGGCAGCGAAAGCGTCGCGATCGGCGAGCCGCAGTACGGCGCCGTCGAGGTCGTAATCCAGGTCGTTGCGTTGCTGCTCGATCGTCGAGATCACCGCCTGCGCCGCGGCGGCGTCGTCGCAGTGCCGCATGTCGGCGACCGTGAACCCCATCGTCTGCAGCGCGCGCTCGAGATCCGCCTCGGCCTGGTCGCTGAGCAGATCGAATGCCAGGAACTGCAGGCGCCGCTCGGCGACCGTCGCGGGATCCTTGGCCCGCAGCGTCCCGGCCGCGGCGTTGCGCGGGTTGATCAGCGGCTTGTCCGGGTGGGCGGCGTTGTAGGCGGCGAACGTGGAACGCAACATGACGGCCTCACCGCGGACCTCGACCCGGTCCGGTACGTCGAGACGGTCGGGGACGCCGTCCGCAAGGGCACGCACGAGCGGCGTCACGTCGTCGCCGGTCGTCCCGTCACCACGGGTGATCGCCCGGGCGAGGCGACCGTTCTCGTAGACGAGAGCCAAGGACAGACCGTCCAGCTTGGGCATGACGACCACCGATTGGCCGGGGAAGCGGCCGAAGAAGGCCTCGACCTGCTCCGGGCGGGTCGCCTTCTCCAGCGACAGCATCGGTCGCGAGTGCCGGATCGGCGCGTGCAGGATCGCCGGCGCGCCGACCTGCTCCAGCGGGTTCGGGTCGGGCGCGAGCTCCGGGTTGGCCTCGACGAGCGTCCGCAGCTCGTCCTCGATCGCGTCGTACTCCGCGTCGGCGACCGTCGGTGTGCCGCGGTAGTAGGCGTCACGCAGTACGACGATGCGATCGGCAAGTTCCTGGATGCGCTCCCCAATGTCCACGCCAGGACACTACCCAAGCACTCCGACAATCCGCGCGATCTCCTTGCCGGTCAGTCGATCACCGTCTCGTCGACGAGGTGCGTCACCTCGCGTTTGCGGGGGAGCATCAGGGCCGGCACCAAGGTGAGGAGGACCAGGGACCACGCCACCCAGTACGTGTGCGAGAACGAGTTCGCGGCGTCCACCAGCCCGCGTCCGATGGCCGCGGGGTCCAGATGCAGCGCGGCGAGGCTCTCCGGCCGCGTGTTGGAGATGATGGCCGCCTGGGTCTCGCGGAGCCCGTCGCCGAGCCCCGGGATCTGCTGTGTGCCGGGGATGATCGGCGAGTCGTTGAGCTGGTTGGTGAGGATCACCGACATCGTCGCGACGCCGACCGACGACGCGATCTGCTGGCTGATGTTGAGCAGTGTCGAGCCGCGCGCGACCTGGGGCCCGGAGAGCGTCCGCAGTGCCGTCGTGAACAGCGGCATCATCGTGCCGCCCATCCCGAAACCCATCACGACCAGCATCGCGATGATCGCGATGTACGGCGTGGTCGCGGTGATCTGGGTCAGCCCGAACATACCGATCACGATCGCCGCGAGCCCGAACGGGACGATCCGGCCCACCGGGATCTTGTCGACCAGCCGGCCCGCGATCGGCATCGTCACCATCGCGCCGAGCCCTTGCGGCGCGACCAGGAGGCCGGCGTGCAGCGTGGACTCGCCGCGGATCTGCTGGAAGTACGTCGGCACCAGCAGCAGCCCGCCGAAGAACGCGGCCGCGAACAGGAACATCGTGATGATCGAGATCGTGAGGTTGCGGTCGCGGAACAGCCGGAGATCGAGCAGCGGGTGCCGCGGCCGGAACGAGTGCCAGACGAACGTCCCCATCAGCGCCACGCCGATCAGGATCGAGACCCAGACCCGCGGCGCTCCGAAGTCACCGCCCTCGGCGGGCAGCGACGAGACGCCGAACAGGAACAGCGCGAGTCCGGGCGACATCAGCACGACGCCGAGGACGTCGAGCGACTCGGTGCGCTCCGCCGTGTCCTTGGCCAGCGCGAACCAGGCGTAGACGAGCGCGATCGCGCCGAGCGGCACGTTGATCAGGAAGATCCAGTGCCAGCTCGCCACCTGGATCAGCCAGCCGCCCAGGATCGGGCCGAGGATCGGTCCGAGCAGCATCGGTACACCGAGGATGGCCATCAGCCGGCCCATCCGGTGCGGCCCGGCCGCTCGAGTCATGATCGTCATACCGAGCGGCATCAGCATGCCGCCGCCGAGGCCCTGCAGGACCCGGAAGCCGATCAGCATGTCGATGCTCGTCGCGGTCGCGCACAGCGCGGACCCGGCGGTGAACAGGAAGATCGCCATCATGTACAGCCGCTTGGTGCCGAACCGGTCGGCGGCCCAGCCGGTCAGCGGGATCACGGTCGCCAGCGCGAGCGTGTACGCCGTGACCGTCCAGGCGACGTGCGAATACGCGACCGGACTCTCGGGCGAGCCGAACTCGTCCTGGAAGGTCGGCAGCGCGACGTTGACCACGGTGATGTCGAGAATCGACATGATCGCGCCCAGCACCACGACGCCGGCGATCTTCAGCACCGCGGCATCGATGTGGTCGGGATACTCGGTAGTGCTCTCGCTCACAGTCTGTCCCCCCTCGAACGAAACATCCCTGTGCAGACCCTACGCCCGAAACCCCACCCGAAAGCTAGCCCTTTCCCGCCGCACTACACGGTGTGTTGCCGACAGACAACGCACCGTGCCCAACCGCCTACCCCCGAGATCGACCTAGTACCTACGTTCGGACGTTTCGTTCGGTGAGATGGATCAGGGGATGTCTAGTGGATTGGTAGACTTTGAGGTGGATCGCGTCCCGGTGGGTTTGTTGCCATCGGCCCCGTTCACCAGGCGGGACCGCGGGTGCCGGGACGCGATCCGCACGGCCCCGGATCGGTTGCTCCTGGGGTAGGGGCCGGCTTATTGTTGCGCAAACGATTGAGCAGTTGGGTGACGGGCGAGCGGGGGATGGATGCAGGCGGCGGAGCTTCCGTTGGCGGGAGTTGTGGTGCTGGACTTCAGCCAGTTCCTGGCGGGTCCGGTTGCGGCGCTGCGGCTGGCTGATCTCGGTGCGCGGGTGATCAAGATCGAGCGGCCGGTGACCGGCGAGATCGGCCGGACGCTCGCGTTCGCGGGTCGGTGGGCGGACGAGGACACGGTCTCGTTCCACGCCATGAACCGGAACAAGGAGGCGGTCGTTGCCGACCTCAAGGACCCCGGCGAGCTCGAGCAGGTCAAGAGCCTCGTCGCGCGCGCCGACGTACTGATCCACAACTTCCGGCCGGGCGTGATGGAGCGACTCGGCCTCGACTACGCGTCGGCGCGAGCGCTGAACCCAGGGCTCGTGTACGCGGCCGCATCCGGGTACGGCGCCGACGGACCATGGGCGAGCCGCCCGGGCCAGGACCTCCTCGCGCAGTCCGTCTCGGGTCTCACGTGGGTGAACGGCGGCGATCGCCCTGTCACAGTGGGTCTCTCGCTGGCCGACCACCTACTGAGCTGTCACCTCGCCGAGGGGGTGACCGCCCTCCTCGTCCGCAAACTGCGCACCGGCCGCGGCGGCCTGATCGAGACAAGCCTCCTCGAAGGCATGCTGGACCTACAGTCCACCGTCCTCACAGCTCACCTCAACAACCCGCGCGCTCCGTCGGCACCTGACCGTCGCCCAGTGCCCCGCGACGCACTCACGCCTGGCCGCCTCTACGCAACAGCCGACGGCCACCTAGCGATCGCCCCGACCTCCCTCACCCATCTCCTCCAAGCCCTGACCCACCAGCCCGTGCCATCCCACGCCACCTCACCACTCGAAGGGGCGCCGGGTGTGCTTGTGTCGGATGGGCATGGACGGGACGAGAGCTGGGTTGCGGAGCGGCTCTTGACGGGTGGTACGGCGTACTGGCTCGAGGTTCTCGGTGGGTTCGGGATCGAGTGTGCGCCGCTGCGAACGCTCGACGAGCTGATCGCGTCGCCGGAGTTCGCCGCGATCGCGATGACCCAGACCGTGGAGCGTCCGCCGGCCGAACCATGTGGTGAGTCGCTCCGGTTGACGACCACGCGAAGCCCGATCCGCATCGACGGCGCCATACTCCACAATCACCGAGCCGCACCACGTCTGGGAGCCCAGGGTCGCCTACGCGGCGGCGCCGACCCACTCGCCGAGGCCCGTGAGGGCCGTGGGGGCACAGGCCGGGGGCGTCAGTAGGGTGGGCGGTATGGCCACCCTGGGAGACGTCGCCGCGCGTGCCGGCGTCTCGATTTCTGCTGTGTCCCGGGTGCTCAGCGACGCGCCGGACTCACGTGTGAGTGCGGCGACTCGCGAGCGGATCGTCGACGCGGCGCGGGAGCTGAACTACCGCCCCAACTTCGCGGGTCGCGCGCTCAAGTCCGCGCGTACGCAGGTGGTCGGTCTGGTCGTCCCCGACATCACCAACGCGCTGTTCACCGAACTCATGCACGGCGCCGAGGACGAGGCCACCGAGCGCGGGTACACGGTTCTGCTCGGCCGCTCGGACGACGTCCGGCCAGGCGGCGAGGTCATCGCGCGCCTGATCGGCGAAGGCCGGGTCGACGGTATGGCGCTCCAGGTCGGCGACGCGGTGCAACCCGCGGGACTGCGCGACCTGATCACCACACAGGCGCCGATCGTGCTCGTGAACTCCTCCTACCCGGGTCACGTCGGCTCGGTCACCCTCGACGACCATCGCGGCGCGCTGATCGCGACGCAGCATCTGCTCGAGCTCGGGCACGAGCGGATCGCGTTCGCCAACGGGCTTCCGCGGTCGTTCACCGCGAAACGCCGGCGTACCGGGTACAAGCTGGCGCTCGCCACCGCCGGCCTACGGATGCCGAAGGAGTACGAGACCAGGATCGGCTACACCGTCGACAACGGCCGTACGGCGTTGCGCCGGTTGATGGCGCTCGACCCGAAGCCGACCGGCATCGTGGTGGCGAACGTCAACGCCGCCGTCGGCCTGCTGGGGGAGGCGCGCAGGGCAGGGATCCGCGTCCCGGAGGATCTCTCCGTCGTCACCGTCCACGACTCGTGGACCGCCGAGAACACCTGGCCGCCGCTGACCGCGGTGAAGATGCAGTTCTACACCGTCGGGCGCGCCGCCGTACGCAGCGTCATCCGCCGCATCGAGACCGGCGAAACCTCCGACGAGGTCGTCACCGACCCACCCCCGGAACTCGTCGTCCGCGAGTCCACCGCCCCACCCCGCACCGCCTGACCCGCCGGCAGCTCCAGCGTGCCCGCGGACTTATGCAAACGTGTGCAAAAGTCCGTGCGCAAACGATTGACCACTTTGGGGTCTGCGGTTTAGCGTTTCTGCTCTAACGTTTGAGCAGATGGAGTTCTTTCATGAAGTCACCCGGAGTACGTCCCGGGGCAGTGCGCACTGTGGCTGTCGCGGCTGCTGCGTGTGCGATCGGTTTGCTGGCTGCTTGTGGTTCGTCGGGCGGTGGGGCGGGCGCGGATGTCGAGCAGACCGACTCCGGCGGGGCGATCACGGTGTGGGTGGATCCGCCGCGAGTGCCTGCTGCCAAGGCCTTTCAGAAGGCGCATCCTGAGATCAAGGTGACGCTGAACCAGATCGACGGGACGGTCGGCGGCAAGTCGCTGCAGCAGCAGTTCGCGCAGTTCAACCAGGCCGGCAAGGGCTGGCCGGACGCGATCTTCTTCCCGTCCAACGACGACATCGCCTGGGCGGCGGGTGCGCAGGTCAACTTCACGGCAGACCTCACCGAGCTCGTCCCGGACGTGATCAAGGGGTACGAGGACGCCGTGATCGCGCCGTGCAAGATCGACGGCAAGATCCGCTGCCTGCGCAACGACGCCGCGCCCGACATCTTCTGGTACAACAAGGCGTTCTTCACCCAGAACGGGTACCAGGTCCCCAAGACCTGGGAGGAGTACGGCGACCTGGCGGTGCGCATCGCGAAGGAGCACCCGGGCAAGCTGAGCGGCTTCACCGGCGACGCCTATGCACCCGACCGGTACCTGTGGGCCTCCGGCTGCCCGACGAACGCCCGCAAGTCCGAGACCGAGGTACACCTCGACCTGACCGACCAGAAGTGCGTACGAGCCAAGGAGTTGCTCGCGAAACTTGTTCAGGCGAAGGCGGTTTCGACCGTCGGGATCTTCGACGCGGACGCCGCCAAGGTCGGCAAGGACCTGGTCATGAGCCCCGGCGCCGCCTGGTGGGGCGACTACCTGTTCCGTCAGTCCTGGAAGGTCCCCGCCGGTCAGATGGCGGGCGTCGCGCCGTTGACCTGGAAGGGCGAGGACAAGCCGGCCACCGGCAACGAAGGCGGCGGACTGTGGGGCTTCTCGCGGCACATCACCGGTAAGCAACTCGAGAACACGCTGACCTTCGCGAAGTTCGTTGCCACCGACCCCAAGTGGCAGGTCGAGCTGTCGACCGGCCTTCCGGCGTACGGGCCGGTCCAGGATGCGTGGATCGCGAAGCAGTCCGAGCAGAAGTACTTCGCCGACAACGCGGGGACCTTCGCCGCGATGAAGGGCGCCAACGCGTACGTCCAGCCGGATCACTCGTACCTGCTCTACAACACGGGCAGCGTGTGGACCGAGACGATGGCGGCCGGCCTGGCCTCGGGCAAGAGCGTTGACCAGGCCTGGACCGGGTTCAACGACGAACTTCTCAAGCAGGCCAAAGCCATGGGTTACACCGTCAAGTAGGCCGTCAAGTAGGCAGTCGAGCAGAGCAGGAGTTCCGCATGACGACCGCGACGGTCGACAAGCGCAGTACGCGTGTGCCGGTGCCGAAGACCCAGCGATCCCGCGCGACGGCGTCCCGGTCGAGTGAGACGCGCGGCGCCTGGATCCTGTTGTCGCCGTACGTCGTCCTGCTGCTCATCGGCGGCATCGTGCCGGTGGGGTACGCGATCAAGACCGCGCTGGAGAAGCCGCCGACACCGCTGGACCCGAGCACCGGGTTCGGCGGCGTCGCGAGCTTCAGGACGGTGTTCACCGACTACCGGTTCGTCGACACGTTCCAGAACGTGCTCGCGACGCTGGTGATCTGGCTGCCCATCATGATGGTCGGCATCGTTGGCCTCGCACTGCTGATCCACGCCAGTCCGGGCCGTTTCGGTTCGGCGATGCGGTTCGTCTATTACATCCCCGGCGCGCTGGCCGGTATCGCCAACTTCGTCCTGTGGGTGTACCTGCTGAACCCCGGGCAGTCGCCGATCGAGGGGTTCTGGCACGCGATCGGCGTCGACACGATCAAACAGGCGGTCGCGGCACCCGGGCAGCTGCCGTTCATCCTCACCGCGATGATGTTCTTCCAAGGCGTCGGCTCCTGGATCGTCGTCGTCAACGGCGGGCTGAACGGCATCTCCGAGGACATCTTCGAGGCGGCCGCCCTGGACGGCGCGAACGCGTGGCAGCTCGCGTGGCACGTCAAGCTCCCGATCATCCGGCCGTGGGTCGGGTACGCCGCCTTGATGAACCTCGCGTACGGGTTCCAGCTGTTCCTCGAGCCGCAGCTCCTCGACCAGGTGGCGAGCAACGCGCTGCCGGACCAGTGGACGCCGACGCAGCTCGGGTACGCGTTCGCCTTCAGCAACTACAACTTCCCGGCCGCGGCGGCGATGTCGCTGATCCTGCTCGTGATCACGCTCGGCATCGGACTGCTGATCGTGTTCCGCAGCGGGCTCTTCGGCAAGGAGGACAACTAAAGTGACTGGCATTGAGAGCTGGAGCCCCGGCAGGCTGGCCAGGGTCGTGTCGATGCTGTTCGTCGCCGCGATCTTCCTGCTGCCGATCGCCGGGTTCGTCGCGATGGCGTTCCGCTCCAACGACGGCGTGGAGGCCGGAAGCGGCGGGTTCCTCGGCCTCGGGGACATTGCCTGGAGCAACGTCCGGTACAGCTGGTCGCAGGTCAACGGTTTCGGCCCGGAGGGCGGCCTGTTCACCCGTTGGCTGACGAACTCGCTCGTCGTGGCGGCCGGGGGAGCGATCCTGGCCGTCGTCGCGGCACTCCCGGCTGGCTACGCGATGGCGCGGCTACGGTTCCGTGCCCGCCGGGCGGTGCTCCTGATCACCTTGGTCACGATGGTGATGCCGAACACGGTGCTGGTGATCCCGCTGTTCCTCGAGGTGAACGCGGTGGGTGCGGTCGGCGAGCTGTGGCCGGTGGCGCTGATCATGGGATTCTTCCCGTTCGGCGTGTACCTGTCCTACATCCACTACCTCACCACGATGCCGAAGGAACTCGTCGAGGCGGCCCGTCTGGACGGCCTGGGGGAGGTGTCGGTGTTCTGGTGGATCGGGCTGCGGATCTCCAAGCAGGTCGTCGTACTCGTCGCGTTCTTCGCCTTCGTCGCGAACTGGACGAACTTCCTCCTGCCGTTGGCCCTGCTGTCGTCGAACCAGAGGAACCAGACCGTGTCGATCGGTCTGCAGCAGTTGATCGGCGCGAGCCCGCTGTTCAACCCGACCGTCGCGGCCGGCCTGGACGTCAAGCTCTACATGCCGCAACTGGCGCTGGCGACGTTCATCTCGATGCTGCCGCTGCTCGCGGTCTTCCTCGGCGCCCAGCGGTTCCTCATCCGCGGCGAGACCGTCGGGGCGGTGAAAGGCTGATGACCGGCCTTCCGGAATTCGCGCCTCACCCCGGCTACACGCTCAACCCGCCGGCCAGGCCGCGCCCGATCGTGATCGTGGGCGCCGGCGGCATCGTCCGCGACGCCCACCTGCCCGCGTACAGCAAGGCAGGTTTCCCCGTCGCGAGCATCACCGACCTCCAGCTCGACCGCGCACAGGCCCTCAAAGACAAGTACGGCATACCGAAGGCGTACGACGATGTCGCTGCCGCCGTCGCAGCCGCACCGGACAACGCGGTGTACGACATCGCCCTCCCGCCCGAGGCGCACGTCGACGTCCTCGAACAGCTGCCCGGCGGAGCCGCCGTACTGCTCCAGAAACCCTTGGGCAACGAGCTCGTCGAGGGCATCCGTACTCGCGAAGTGTGTCGCCGCAAGGGTCTCGTCGCGGCGGTCAACACCCAGCTCCGCTTCGCGCCGTACGTCGCGGTCGCGCGGAAGCTGATTGCCGACGGCATCATTGGCGAGCTCTACGACTTCGAGATCCGGGTCTCGGTCCGCACGCCGTGGGAGATGTTCCCGTACGTCCTCGAGCTCGACCGGCTCGAGATCAACATGCACAGCGTCCACTACCTCGACCTGATCCGCTCCTTCCTGGGCGATCCGACGGGCGTGTCCGCGGTCACCGTGCGACACCCGGAGAAGACCCACGCCAACAGCCGCTCCGACATCGCCCTGACGTACGGCGACCGCCCGGTGCGGGTCGTCGTGTCGACGAATCACGATCACCACTTCGGTGAACGGTACGAAGAGAGCTACATCAAGTGGGAAGGCACGAAAGGCGCCGTACGCGTGCAGCTCGGGCTGCTGCTCGACTATCCGCGCGGTGGTGAGGACCGGCTCGAGCTCGTCACCGACGATCGCCTGGAGGCGGGCTGGCGGCCGGTGCCGTTCGAGGGCTCGTGGTTCCCCGACGCGTTCATCGGCTCGATGGGCGTGGTCCAGCGCTACCTGGAGGGCTCGATCCCTTCGCTGCCCACGTCGGTGGAGGACGTCTTCCGCACGATGGCGGTGGTCGAGGCGGCCTACACGTCCGCGGCACATGGTGGCGAGCCGCCGCAGTACGACGCCTGATCGATCAGAGAGGAACAGCGATGGGGACCGAGTGGTGACGGAACTTCCCCTGTCCGGGGTGACCGTCCTCGACTTCAGCCAGTTCCTGGCCGGGCCGGTGGCGGCGTTGCGGCTGGCCGATCTGGGCGCGCGGGTGATCAAGATCGAGCGCCCCGGCAGCGGGGACGCGGGCCGTCAACTGGCGTTCGCGGGCCGGACGGTCTCGGGCGACAGCATGTCGTTCCACGCGATGAACCGGAACAAGGAGAGCATCGTCGCCGACCTCAAGGACCCCGCCGACCTGAACAAGGTCCGGGCACTGGTCGCGGCGGCCGATGTGGTGGTCTCGAACTTCCGTCCCGGCGTGATGGAACGACTCGGCCTCGACTACGACACCGTCCGCCGGATCAACCCCGGCATCATCTACGGCAGTGTCAGCGGGTACGGCGAGACGGGTCCGTTCAAGGACCGGCCCGGGCAGGATCTTCTCGCCCAGTCGATTGCCGGACTGCCCTGGCTCAACGGTTCCCGCGACGACCCGCCAGTACCGGTCGGACTGGCCGTCGCCGATCATCTCGCCAGCTGTCATCTCGCCCAGGGCATCACGGCGCTGCTGGTACGGCGGTTCCGCACCGGTCGAGGCGGACACGCGCAGACCAGTCTGCTGGAGGCGCTGCTCGACCTCGAGTTCGAGCTGCTGACGACGCGGTTGAACGACCCGTCGATCGCCGTCCAGCGGAAGGGCAGCCGCTCGGCGCACGCGTTCCTGCCGGCGCCGTACGGGATCTATCCGACCAGCGACGGGTACCTCGCGATCGCGATGAACCCGGTCCCGACCATCGGCCGCCTGCTCGACCTGCCCGAGGTCGCCGCGATGACCGATCCGCAGTCGTGGTGGGACCGGCAGGAGGAGATCGAAGAACTGCTGTCGGCCAGGCTCAGCACCCGGACTCGCGACGAATGGCTGGCTGTTCTCGACGCCGAGGACGTGTGGTGCGCCCCCGTTCTCACGCTGGACGAACTGGTGGCGCACGACGGTTTCCGGGCGATAGCGATGACGCAGGAGTTGCGCCGCGACGGGCTCGAGCTGACCACCACGCGGAGCCCGATCAGAATCGACGGCGAGCGGCTGACCAACTCGCGGCCGGCGCCCCGGCTGGGCGAGCACAATCCCGTCGAACAGGAGATCGCATGACGACGTTGCGTGGCATGACCTGGGAGCATCCGCGCGGGTACGACTGTCAGGTCGCTGCGGCGAAGGAGTACGCCCGTCGTACCGGTGTCGACGTGCAGTGGGAGTACCGCTCGCTCCAGGCCTTCGCCGACGAGCCGATCGCGGGTCTCGCGGCCCGGTACGACCTGCTCGTCATCGATCATCCGCACGTGCCTCTCGCGGCCGCCGAAGGACTGCTGGCACCGCTGGACGGTGCCGGTCACGACGAAGAGCTAGCGGCGCTGGCGAACGATGCCGTGGGCAACAGCCACGCGTCGTACGCCCACGACGGCCACCAGTACGGACTCGCCACCGACTCCGCTGCGCAGGTCGCCGTACATCGTCCTGACCTGCTGCCCACGCCGCCGACGGACTGGGACGGCGTACTCGAACTGGCCCGCGAAGGTCGAGTCCTGTGGCCCACGAAGCCGATCGACGCGTACTCGAGCCTGTGCACCCTTGCCGCCAACCGCGGTACGCCGGTCGCAGCCGAGCCGGGCCGCTTCCTCGCCGCCGACGACGCGGGCGCCGTACTCGACCTGATGCACCGACTTGCAGAGCGAGTCCCGGAGTGGTGCCTCGCAGCCAACCCGATCGAGGTCGCCGAGGCCTTGGCGGGGGACGGGCCATGGGCCTACGTGCCGTTGGCGTACGGGTACACGAACTACTCACGTCGAGGTTTCCGCACGCATCGGCTCAAGTACCTCGACATTCCCGCCGGGCCGCGTGGTGTCGCCGGGTCGCAGCTCGGGGGAGCCGGCATCGCGGTCTCGGCGTACACCCGGGAACTCGACGCGGCCCGTGCGTACGCCGTTTGGCTGGCCTCGCCGGAGGTCCAGAACGGGGTGTACTACGACGCGGGCGGCCAGCCCGGGTACGCGTCCTCGTGGGACGACGATCGTCTGAACGAGGACTCGTGGGACTTCTTCCGCGGGACCCGGCAGACCCTCGAAGACGCGTGGGTGCGACCGCGGACGGCGGGCTACATGGAGTTCCAGGACGTCGTCTCACCGTGGGTCACGGCGACCCTCCAGGGAGAGCTGACCGATGCCGAGCTGGTACGGCGCGCGAACGCGCTGGCCGAGCGACTGTTGGGAGAGCGATGAAGGTCGCGGAGCGGTGGTTCGAGGAGTACGAGATCGGTGAGAGCCGCACGACCGTCGGGCGGACGATCACCGAGGCCGACATCGTGCTGCACGCCGGTCAGACGGGTGACTTCTTCCCGCATCACCTCGACGCCGAGTGGATGGCGACGCAGCCGGCCGGGCAGCGGATCGCGCACGGCACGCTCATCCTTTCCGTCGCCGTCGGGATGACCGCGGGCGACATCAATCCGCGGTCGATGTCGTACGGCTACGACAGGATCCGCTTCATCAAGCCGGTGTTCATCGGCGACACGATCACCGTCACCGCCGCCGTCACCGGGAAGTCCGACCACAAGCGGACGCCGGAAACCCACGGCTATGTTCACGAGCAGGTCAGCGTGACGAACCAGCGCGCGGAGACCGTTCTCGTCCTCACCCATCTCTACCTGGTCGACAAGCGAGGTCCGGCATGATCATCGACGCACATCAGCACGTGTGGGATCTGGACCGCTCGCCGTACCGCTGGCTCGGCCCGCACGTGCCGCAGTGGAATCGCACGTTCACCTTCGAGGAGCTCAAGCCGCAGTTGGTGCGCAACGGCGTCGACGCGACCGTGCTCGTGCAGTCCGACGATCACGACGGCGACACGGACCTGATGCTGGAGGTGGCCGATCAGCATCCGGAGGTCGCGGCGATCGTCGCGTACGTTCCGCTCGATCAACCCGGTGTCGCCGCCGAGCGCCTCGCGCAGTTGCGCAAGGATCCGCGCGTGGCCGGGATCCGCAACCTGATTCACGACCTCCCGGACCCGGACTGGATCCTGCGGCCCGACGTCGACGAGGGTCTCGGCGTACTCGAGCAGGCGGACGTGACGTTCGACTACGTCGCCGTACTGCCTCGGCATCTCGAACACGTCCCGACGCTGTCGGAACGGCACCCCGAACTCCGGATCGTCATCGACCACCTCGCCAAGCCACCGATCGGCGAGGCCGAACGTGAGCCGTGGTGGAGCCTGATCGCGGCCGCCGCTGAGAACCCGCGGGTGTACGCGAAGGTCTCCGGTCTCTACCCCGAGACCTGGACCCGGGACTCGCTGCAACCCTTCCTCGACCGGGCCCTGGAGGTGTTCGGGCCGGAGCGACTCATGTACGGCGGCGACTGGCCGATCTCGACCGCAGCGGGCGGCTACGACCCAGTCTTCAAGGGCCTGTCCGAGGCCCTCTCGCACCTCTCGGACAGCGACCGCGAACAGATCTACTCGGCCACCGCCCGCCGCTTCTACCGAATCAGCGGGTAGGCGGCCTCCAGGCACCGGGGTTTGCGGGAGATTCGCGCGGGCACCGGATGGTGTCGCACGGGGATTCAACCTGCCGGGTCGAACCCGGCCCTGGAAAGGGAGAGGACCATGGAATTCGTTCTGTGGATCATCGCCGTGATCCTCGTGATTTCGGGGATCGTGTCGCTGTTCCGTGGCCAGATGATCTGGGGTGCCGCGCTGATCGTGCTCGGCCTCCTGGTCGGACCAGGTGGAGTCAGCATCTTCACGTGATCAACCGCGTCCCCGCGCCGTCCTCGGCGCGGGGACGATCAGGTTCGGCCGTTCGTGCCCTTGTGTCTGATGTACGCCGGGAGCGCGAGCCACAACGCCACGAACCAGATCAGTACGCCGACGACCGTGGCGACGGCGGCGGCGCGGGGGAGAACGACGTCGATGGCGATCAAGATGCCGCCGCACATCGACACGATGAGGAGCGCCAGACCGCCGCGCGTCAGGCGGTCCGCGGCATTGACCAGGCGGTCGCGCAAACCGTGGCGGTACAGCAGCCGGTGCAGCGCGACCGGCGCCAGGAACAACGCGACCGCCAGCGCCGCGGCGATCAGCGTGCAGGCGTACACCGCGTGTGTGAAGTCGTCCGCCGCGTGGAACTGATTCTGGAACGCGATCCCCAGCAAGAACGCGAACAGGATCTGCGTCCCGGTCTGCACGAGCCGCAGCTCTTGCAACAGTTCGTTCCAGTGCCGGTCGAGGCGCTCACCGGAGCTCTCGTCATCACGCTCGTACGTCTGCGGATCCGAGCTCATCAGTCAGCCTTCCGTCGTACGTCGCCCTCAGGGTACCCACCGCGTATTCGGATCAAGCGTTCGCGACGGCGATCCGGGCCGCGACGGCAGCGTTGTTCCGGGCCAGTGCGAGGTTGGCCGGGATGCTCTGCCCGTCCGTCTCCTTCTCGATCCTGGCGAGCACGTACGGCGTGACTGCGGGCCCCACGACTCCTGCCCGCGCGCTCGCTTCCAACGCAGCCGTGAGTACGGCGTCGATGCGCTCCGCCGGAATCTCGTCGTCCACGGGAATCGGAACCGTGAGCAGGACGCCGGTCTCGGGCCGCGCCCGGAAACGGAGGACGTCGCAGACCATTCGCTCGTCGTCGACGCGGTGCGGGACCGGCAAGCCGCTCGACCGCGTGTAGAAGGCCGGGAACCAGTCGTGCTGCCAGCCCAGGACCGGTACGCCGGCGGTCTCGAGATACTCGAGTGTTCGCGGCAGGTCGAGGAACGCTTTGGCGCCGGCGCAGACGGTGATGACCGGGTGGTTGGCGATCGCGTCGAGGTCGGCCGAGACATCGAGGTCTGATCCGCGGTGGACGCCACCGATGCCACCTGTTGCGAACACCGGGATGCCTGCGGCGTGTGCCAACGCCACCGTCGCCGAGACGGTGGTGACGCCGACGCCCCAGCCCTGTGCCTGCGCGACTGCGAGATCGCGTTCGGCGACCTTGCGGGTGCCCTGCAGCACTCGCTTCTCCTCGTCCGGCGAGAGGCCGACGTGGGCCTGACCGTCGAGGACCGCGGCGACCGCCGGCACCGCACCGTGCTCTCGTACTGCCTGTTTGCAGAGTTCGAGCGCGTCGGCGTTCGCCGGGGCGGGCAGTCCGAGGTTGGAGAAGATCGTCGACTCGAGCGCGACGACCGCTCGGTGCTCGGCGAGGGCCTGGGCCACGTCGTCGGACAGAATGGGTTCAATCACACGCGGTTCCGTTCTCCTCGGCGGTCATGGACAGCATGGCACCGGGCTCGCGGAGAACCCGCCTGGCAAGCGTATGGCCCGCCGTGACCGCCTCGACGACGTCGGCATCATCGAGTACGGCGGACAGGAAGCCCGCCGCGAACGCATCGCCCGCACCGGTCGTGTCGCGCACCTCGTCGACCGGGGGCACCGGGACAGTTGTCGAGGTGGTGGCGTGGATCTCTGTCGGCTCGACGCCGTTCTTGACGACAACCGTCGTACCAGATGTCGCGAGGTCGCGGAGGGAGCCGAGGTCGGCTTCGATGCCGTTGGCAAAGATGTACGTCGGTCGCAGTGTCCGGATCAGGTCGCGGAACGGCGCGGGACCGATCGAGTCGATGAGCGCGATCGAGGACGCGTCGATCGTGAGGATCGCGCCTTCCGCGTGCGCGATGTCCGACGCGCGGCGGAGGACGGACAGCGACTGGCCGACGAGGGAGTACGCCGACAGGTGGACGACTCCGGCGCCGGACAGCCAGCGGTCCGGTACGTCGGCCAGTTCGGCTGCGGCGGCGCGGTCCGGGTACATCGTGCGTTCGCCGGACGGGTCCACGATGATGACGATGGTTCCGGTCCGCCCTTGGCGCTGGACCTTCGCGTCGACCCCGGCCTCGGTCAGGTCCCGCACCAGAGCCGTGCCGACGGTGTCGTCCCCGACGCGTCCGACGAACCGCACCGCCGTACCGAGGCGGCCGGCGAAGGCAGCGACGTTGGCTGCCGCGCCGCCGCGTGTCCGGCAGATCCGCGCGGGGTTGTCGGTGCCGGACCGTGCCGCACCCGCCGCCCAGACCACGACGTCCTCGACGAGGTCGCCGACACACACGAGCGTACGGCGATCCCGCACAGCCATCACCTCCCGCGCCGACGCTACGAGACCCCACCGCCCCGGGGCGAGTTCCGCGGCATGTCGACCGCTATGTCGGCACGTTCGCGAGCAGGCCTTCGAGCAGTTGCCGGCCGAGCGGCCAGTCGCCGAGATTGCTGGCGGAGTTGAGATGGCCGGCGTGGTCCACCAGGTGGCAATCCGCCTTCCAGGCGTCGGCGAAGGTGGTCGCCCGTTCCGCGCTGCAGTACGGGTCATTCGTGCTGGCTATCAGGAGCGAAGGGCAGGGGAGTGGTTGCGTCGCGACGGTCTGGAACGTGCCTGCGCGTTCGCTCGGGAACGTGGGGTGCTGAGTGTCCGGGGGTGCCACCAGCAGCGCAGCTGTGGCAGACCCGCCCGCGGCAAACCAGGCGGCTGCGGCCCAGCAGCCGAGGCTGTGCGCTACCAGCACGACGTCATCGTCACGGCTGCGAGCATCGTCGTACGCACGCTGGACCGCGGCGACCCAGTCGCCCAGCTCGGGCTCGCTCCAAGACGCCGGAACGATCCGTACGGCGCGATCGCCCCAGGACTGTTCCCATCGGCTTTGCCAGTGCACATCGTCGGAGCCGTCGATGCCCGGGAGGATGACGAACGCTGTCACTGCAGACCTCGCTTTCACTTGCGCAACCCACAACCGTGGGAGGCTTGAGGCCCTGAGTCTGATCGAATCAACGGACCCACAACAGCGTGGCAAGTGATCACAAAGACATTGGCGGCGACAACCATGGAATCACTCGACGAGATCGACCGGCGGATCCTCGCCCTGCTCCAGGCCGAGGGCCGGCTGACCGGTGCCGAGCTCGGCCGCCGGGTCGGGCTCTCCCAGCCCGCCGCCAGCGCGCGGGTCCAGCGACTCGAGAAGACCGGCGTCATCACGGGGTACCGGGCGATCGTCGACCCCGCCAAGCTCGGGCTCGGCATCACCGCCCACATCAGGCTGCGCACCTCGCACGCGCAACTCGAACAGGCGCTCGCGCTGGCCTCCCGGACCCCTGACATCACAGCGATCCGTCGGGTCACCGGCGAGGACTGCCTCCTCTGCGACGTTCATTGCTCCGACGCGCGACGCCTCGAGACCATCATCGACAGCCTCGCCCGCTTCGGCCCGGTGACCACGGCGCTCGTCCTGCACGACTACTCGGCCCGCGCGTTGACCCCGGCCCCGGAGTGAGCGGGATGATGGTTGTGCATTGGTGCGCGAATCTGCATCATAGATTCCACTAATACGCATGGATGGTGAATGCCGTCCTGTCGGAAGGAGTGGTCCGAAGTGACCGCCCAGTGGGAGTTCGTGCTCTGCGACGCGCTCGCGAAGGTGCACCCGGTGCGGGACCCGCGCCCCGTGTCCGCCGAAACCCGGTTCCAGGCCTTCCTCGGTGAGCGGGCATCGTTCCAGCTCGCGTATCGCCCTCCGCTCGAGCCGACGTTCCGCGACCCACGGCCGCTGCAGGTCCGGGTCGAGGGTACGGCGGCCGACCTGGTCGCCATGTCGAGCGTGGACCTCGTGCCTTGCACTTTCGTCGCGCTCCCGGGGCATGACGACGGGTACGAGTTCGACGAGCCCGGCCTGTACCCGGACGTGCTGCGTCCAGTGCCGAACGGTGAAGCACCGGTGCGGTTCGGCAGCTGGAGTGCGTTGTGGTTCGACGTCATGACGACCGATCCGGCGCGGGCCGGCGTACATGAACTCACTGTCGTGGTGAGCGCGCCCGACGGCTCCGAGTTGCATCGCGCTCCGGTCGCCGTCGAGATCACGGGGATCGAGTTGGAGCCGCTCGACATTGTGTCGGGGCATTGGATGCACCTCGACTCGCTCGCGGACCACTACGGCGTCGAGGTGTTCAGCGAGGAGCACTGGGCCATCGTCGAGCGCTTCATGGCGTCCGCGGTCGAGATGGGTGCGACGTCCTTGCTGGCACCGGTGTGGACGCCGCCGCTCGACACCGCGGTCGGTACGTATCGCACCGTGGTGCAGCTGATCGACATCACGGCGACCAACGACGGGTACGCGTTCGGGTTCGATCGGCTGCGGCGGTGGCTCGACGTCTGTCGGCGTACCGGGATCACCGGGGTCGAGGTCGCGCATCTGTTCACCCAGTGGGGCGCGAAGGCCACGCCCGGCATCGTGGTGGGCGAGGAGCGCGTCTTCGGGTGGGACGTGCCGGCGACCGACGTACGGTACCGGGAGTTGATGGAGGCGCTGCTGCCGGCGCTGCAGGCTGTGCTCGACGAGGAATGGGATCGCGAGTACGTCGTCTTTCACATCTCGGACGAGCCGTCGGGGCAGGACGGGCTTGCCGGCTACCTCGCTGCGAAGGCTGTCGTCGCCGATCTCCTGAAGGGCTGGACGGTCGTCGACGCCCTGAGCGAGCACTCCTTCTACACGTCGGGTGCCGTCGAGGTTCCCGTGGTCGCGACCGACCATGTGGAGCCGTTCCTGGCCGAGCGTCCTGAGCGGATGTGGGTGTACTACTGCGTCAGTCAGGACCGCGATGTCGCCAACCGGTTCATCGGGATGCCTTCGGCGCGGAACCGTGCGATCGGGCACCAGTTGTTCGCGTCCGGCGTGGACGGGTTCCTGCACTGGGGATTCAACTTCTGGTACACGTGGCACTCGATCCGGCGGGTGGATCCGTTCGCGGACACCTCGGCCGGCGGCGCGTTCCCGTCCGGCGATCCCTTCGCCGTCTACCCCGGCCCGGACGGCACGCCCTGGCCGTCGCTCCGGCACCGCGTTTTCGCGCAGGCGATGTGGGACCACCGCGCGCTGCAGGCCGTCCGCGCGGCCCACGGCAACGCGGCCGCCCTCGACCTCATCGACCCCGACCGAACCCTCCGCTTCGACCGCCCAGTACTCGACCCGAACCACTACTACGAAGCGCGCCGACGCATCACCAATGCACTGACTACCGGTAGCCGCGTTTGAGGAGGTACTTCGCTCCGGCCTCATAGCCTTTCGGGGTGAGGAGCTCGAAGCCGAAGGCATCGGCGAGGCGGCTGGTCGTGTTGAACGCGGCGCACACCGCGAGCGCGTCCTTGACCTGCTGGGGCGAGACGCCGGCGGCCAGGACTTCGCGCAAGTCGTCGGCGTCGACGCGTCCGTTGCGGATCAGCTTGCCGAGCATGCGCAGCGTTGCCCGGAGCGGCTCGTCGATCGCCGCCGATTCCAGGTCGTCCAGGATCGCCGCAACCCGTTCACCGTCCTGGTAGGCGAGGCTCGCGGTCGCCGTGTGGGCGCCGACGCAGAAGGCGGACTGGTTCAGCTTGGAGACGTAGGCCGCCATCAGCTCACGATCGCCGACGGACCAGTCGGACGGCCCGCGCAGTGCTTCGTGGGTGAACTCCTTGGCCGGGTTGCCGTAGAAGTCGGACCGGTAGAAGGTCAGCTTGGCGGCGTCCGGAAGCGGCTGCCCGGAGAACAGCCGGACGAGCGCGAACATCAGCTTCGTCCCGGGCCGGTAGCCGTGGTTGAGGATGTCAAGATGCATGACCGGGCGCCTCCTCGGAGACCGCCTCGGCCAGCGCCGCCAGCCCGGCTTCGTACAAGCGGGTCGAGTGACCGACGGCGGCGCAGATCACCAACTCGAACACCTCGTCCTCCGTGCATCCCGTTACGGCCAGGTCGGCCTCGCTGACGCGTACCGGCGTACGAGTGATCTTGCTGATCAGCGTGCTCACCGGCGGGACGAGACTTTCGTCGTTGAACGCACGCGCGCGCTGCTCGGCAGCTGCTCTGCCGTCGCCCGTCAGGATCCGGTCCACGAGCGCTCGGTGTGCCGCTCGTTTGGTGTCGTCTTCCAGCACCGTGCTGTCACCTCCTCGGCGGACTCGGCCGTCCGCCCTCAGGTGTATGACGATCAGCGCACCACGAAATGCGACATCCGCGCTACTTGGTGACCAGCGAGCGGAGCAGGAAACCGACGTTGGCGGGGCGTTCGGCGAGGCGGCGCATGAAGTATCCGTACCAGTCGTCGCCGTACGGGACGTAGATGCGCACCCGGGACCCCTGCGAGCGGAGCTGCTCCTGCGCGCTCGGCCGGATGCCGTAGAGCATCTGGAACTCGAAATCGTCCTGACCCTTGCCGTGCTGTGTGGCGAGTGCCTGGGCGATGGAGATCATGCGCGGGTCGTGACTGGCGATCATCGGGTAGCCGAGTCCGCCCATCAGGATGCCGAGGCAGCGGGCGTACGCGCGGTCGACGTCGCTCTTCGCGGGGTGCGCGACGGACTTCGGCTCGGCGTACGCGCCCTTGACCAGGCGGACCCGCGACCCGGTGGTGGCGAGGTCGCGGCAGTCGGCCTCGGTGCGGTACAGCATCGCCTGCAGCGCGACGCCGACCGACGGGTGGTCCTTGCGCAGCTCGGCCAGGATGCCGAGCGTGGAGTCGACCGTGGTGTGGTCCTCCATGTCGAGGGTGACGGTCATCCCGGCCTCGGAGGCCGCGGCGCAGATCGCGTGCGCGTTCTCGGCGGCCAGCGCCTCGCCGTCGCCGGGCAGCGCCTGACCCATCGCGGACAGCTTGAGCGATGCCTCCGACCTGGACGCGAGACCTTCGTCGGCCAGCAGTTCGATCAGCGTGAGGTACGCGTCCCGGGTCGCCTCGGCCTGGGCTCGATCGAGCGTGTCCTCGCCGAGGTGGTCGAGGGTCACGGCGAAGCCGCCGGAGGTCAGCCGGCGGGTGGTGTCGACGGCGGCGTTCACGTCGTCGCCGGCGATGAACCGCCTGACGACCTTGCGCGTCACCGGGGACTTGGTGACAGCGGCCCGGACACGACGGCTGCGGGATGCGGCGAGCAGAGCGGTACCAAGCACGGCGGACTCCTCCTGGTCAGGATGTGAGTGCACTGTAAGGACCATTACGCTCGGCGGGCGTCATCCAGCTGACAGAGGCTACGTGGCAGATCGTCATACAAATGTCTAAGCTGGTCGGATGGACCTCGATGACCTGGTCGGCGCGGTCTCGGACGCGTTCGGTACGCCGGCTGTGCTCGAGGACCGCGACTTCAACCTGATCGCGTTCAACACGCAGGCCGACGAGATCGACGCGGTCCGGGCCGGGTCGATCCTGCGCCGGCGTTCGACGGCCGACGTCCGGAGCTGGTTCGAGCAGTTCGGCATCGCCACCGCGACCGGACCGGTCCGTACGCCGTCCGAGCCGAGCCTCGGCATCCTCCCGCGGCTGTGCCTGCCCGTGCGATGGAACGGCGTGACCTACGGATACTTCTGGCTGCTCGACCCAGAAGGCGGATTGGGTACGCCGGAGCAGCTCGAGGCGACCGCCGCGATCGCGCGCGAGGCGGGTGCTCTGCTCGCGCAGCGGGCCCGGGGGAGTCGTGACGCGTCGCTGCTACTCGCCAACCTGCTGGCACCTGACGACGCGGTGTCGGCGCGGGCGGTCGAAGAGCTCGACAGCAGGGGGCTCGTCCAGCGGACGGCGTACGTCGTGGTTGTCCATGCCGAACAGCCCTCGCGTGAGGTCGTGCCGCTCAATCTCTGGTCGCTGCCGCGCCATGTGCTCGCCACTTCGGGAGAGGGCTTCACGACATTGCTTGTCGACCTCGCGAACGAGCGGATGTTCTTGATCGAGCAGGCGATCGACCGACTTCGGCAGTTGCACGCCCAACGCCTGGGCGACCAGGCCGCGGCGCGCCTGCTCGTCGGAGTCGGTGAGCCGCAGCGCGGCCTCGCCCACGCGCGGACCAGCCATGAACAGGCCATGCGCGCCACGAAGATCCTGGCGGCCGTACCGCGTCTCGGTGCGGTCGCTCATTGGTCGCAACTCGGCGTACACCGGTTGATCTCCTGCGGTCCGCGGTCGGCCCTGGTGGACGCCGTACTCGATCCGCGGGCGCAGCGGCTGCTCGACGCCGGCGGTGAGCTGGTTCGGACCGCGCAGGTCTTCCTGGACCGGGCCGGCAACATCCAGGAGCTGGCCACGGAGCTCGCCATCCACCGCCAGACGGCGTACTACCGCCTCCGCCGCATCGAGACCATCACCGGCTTCGACCTGCACCGCGGCGAGGACCGCCTCACTCTCCACCTCGCCCTGACAATGGCACCACTGCTCACCGAAATCAACGAACCAGTTCAAGGAGGACGACGTGCTCGTCAATGACGGCAGGTCTGGGCCAGGCACGCTCATCGTGACCAATGTGACGGTCTTCGACGGTGAGAGCGCTGAGCTCGTCGACGGACCAGTTGCTGTCCGGGACGGGCGGATCGTCTCGGTCGGGGACACCGCGGACCTTGGCGACGGCGCCGTTGTCGTCGACGCCGAGGGCGGCACCGTGCTGCCTGGGCTGATCGACGCGCACTGTCATCCGTACGGCATCAGTCTCGACATGGTCGATATCGAAGCGAGCCCGCTGAGCTACATCGCGATCGTCGCGGCCGGCCGGCTGCGCAACGCGTTGCGGCGCGGCTTCACGACGATCCGCGATGTCGCCGGTGGCGAGGCTGGGCTGGCGAAGGCGATCGCCGAGGGGCGGCTGGAGGCGCCGCGGTACCTGTTCACCGGACCGGCGCTGAGCCAGACCGGTGGGCATGGCGACCCGCGGCCGGCGCACTGGGACACGTGTCCTTGCCACAGTCACACGACGGAGGTCGTCGACGGGGTGGACCCGCTGCGTCGGGCTGTCCGTGAGCGTTTCCGGCAGGGTGCGCACGCGATCAAGATCATGACGTCGGGCGGCGTCGTATCGCTGACGGACCCGATCCGGATCCCGCAGTACTCCGAGGACGAGATCCGCGCCGTCACGGCCGAGGCGGCCCGGCGGGGGAGCTACGTCGCGGCGCATTCGTACTCGCCGGAAGCGATCGTGCACTCGGTGCGGAACGGCGTACGGTCGATCGAGCACGGCAACCTCCTCGACAGCGCGTCTGCTGCGGCGATGGCTGAGTACGGCGCATTCCTCATCCCGACGTTGGCGGCGTACGACGCGATCGACCGGCGCGGCGTGGAGCTCGGGATGGCTGCGGTGTCGCGGGCCAAGAACCGTGAGGTGCTCGACGCCGGCCGGCAGGCGATCGAGCTCGCCGTCGCCGCAGGGGTTCCGGTCGGGTTCGGCACCGACCTGATGGGTGAGTTGGAGGAAGAACAGCTCAACGGGTTGCGGCTGCAGAGCGAGGTGCTCGGCATCCTCGACACCCTGCGCTGCGCGACCTCGGTGAACGCCCGCCTGCTGGGGTTGGAGGACCTCGGCGCGGTCCGGCCTGGGGCGATCGCGGACCTTCTCGTAGTCTCGGGCAACCCGTCGGAGCAGCCCGAATGCCTGTGGGATCCAGCCGCACAACGGGTCGTCATCCAGGGCGGACGCGTCGTTTAGGAGATCCATGCCGGACAGCATCAGGTTCATCGACAAGGCGGCCCTCGAGCGCACGCTCGGCTGGACGCAGGCGATCGACGCACTCGATGCCGCGCTGATCACCGGGACTGGGAACACGCCGCCGCGGACGTTCGTGGAGGTGTCCGGCGGCCAGCTCATCCTGATGCCCGGCGAGGTCGGGCCGCAGGTCGGCGTGAAGGTCGTGTCGGTCAGCCCCGGCAATGCCGCCCGCGGCCTGCCCCGGATCCAGGGTGTCCACATCGCCTTCGACGGGCCGACGCTGCGGCCGGTCGCCGTCATCGACGCCGAGTCGCTCACCTTGCGACGTACGGCGAGCCTCTCGGCGCTCGCCGTACGTCGGCTGGCGACCACGGACTCGAACTCGCTGCTGGTGTTCGGCACAGGCCCGCAGGCGTTGAGCCATGCCCTGGCGATCAACGCGGTCCGTCCGCTGGACCAGGTCGTCGTCGTGGGCCGCCGGGCCGAGGCGGTTACCGCGCTCGTCGGCTCGCTCGAAGCGCAGGGCCTCCCGGCTCGGCGCGGGGTCCCCGACGATGTCGCGGACGTCGACCTGGTCGCCTGCTGTACGACGGCGACCGAGCCGCTGTTCGACTCCGAGCTGCTCCGGCCGGAAGCGACCGTGGTCGCCGTCGGGTCGCACGAACCAGCCGTCCGGGAGGTCGACACGAACCTCCTCCGCCGCGCCACCGTCGTGGTCGAGTCACGCGCCTCAGCGCTGAGCCAGGCCGGCGACATCATCCTCGCCATCGCGGACGGCGTACCCGAAACCGACGCGATCACAGCCGACCTCCACGAACTCGCCACCGGCCGCCTCGACATCACCGCCGGCGCGCCCCGCCTCTTCAAAAGCGTCGGCGAAGCCTGGTGCGACGTAGTAGCCGCCACCGCCGCCCTCCAAGCCATCTCGTCAGACGACATGCGATAGACCGCCTGCTTCGCTGTCGAGGCGGCGCAGAGTTTCCGAGAAGCGGCCGCGGGCCTGGAGTTGCGCGGTGCCGGTGCTGTAGTCGGTGACCTGTTGCCATTCGTTGCCGGTCACGTAGTACACGTGCGGACTCACAGGTCCCGGCGAGTCGGCGAAGAAGCAATTGGCGAGTCTGAGGAGCATTCCGAAGGCGCTGACCACCGTCTGATCTCGCACCACGTGAATGAGCAGCATGTCCCGGGCCGGCATGGCCACGAGGCAGCCGTACGGAGGGTTCTCGATGCGCAGGGATTCGCGCAGCACGGTGTCGAGAACCAGCGCCCGGGACGCGGTGAACATGCCGCCGGTGAGCATGGCAACCTCGGCGCCGTCGCCACCCGGGTCTTGCACCAGCTCGACGTTGTCCTCGAGACGGCGCAGGTTCGCCAGACCCATCCGGGTGATCTCCTCCCACGGCACACCCAGGGAGTCGAGGTCGAAATGCATTGCGACCGCGCGCCCCGTGCAGGTCGCCGGCGCGATGAGTACGCCTGGCACGAACTCCGGCACCCGGTCGGTCCAACCTCGATCGATCGTGGCTGCGCAGACCAGCCGAAGGTGGAGCTCGTTCTCCAGGTCTTCCGGGACCATCGGCCGTTCGCCCGGAGGAAGCATCTGGTCGAAATGCGCAGCCACCGCCGATCGCCATTGCTGTCGTGGCAACCCGCTGACGGTGCGCGCGAGATTCGCGAGCCCGGCAGACGGAGTGTCGCCCACCGGACTGTCGTCGTCTCCGGCCGCTACCAGTGCGCCGGCGCCGTCGTACCGCATCGAAAACCCGCGTTCCGCGACCGCGGCCTCGGCCAGACGGACCAACCGCTCGGCCTGCGGCATGGTCAGCGGAGTCAGCACCGGGTGCCGCTGATCCATGTCCAGGCCGTTGTGTCGCCTGCTGCATCCACGGTCGCTCCGGCCGCCGTCTCTGTCCTTGCGAGCACTCATCGAGCACCTCCTTTGCCCCAAGAACATATGGACTTTCGGGCACTCGAACGGCCGGTCTTCGCAATCTGTGGATAACCGGCTCTTGTGATGCATGTGTGGCTGGCTTGGGCTTATCCGGCGGCTGCTCGAGCGACGTGATGCAGGCACTGGTGTCCGTCGAGTCGTGGATTTCGGCGGCCTGCTAGTCGGCCTCGGCCGGGTCGGGGTTGGAGTGGGGAGTTCTGCTGGTCGATCCGGGTACGCTGCTCTCCCCGCTCGGGGCCAGCCGCCCGATCGAAGTGGGGAGGCTCGTGTACTGGATCCGGCGGGTAATCCTCCCCGGTCCGTAGCTCAGGCTGTGATGGGCTCCGTCGACAGCAGGCAACTGATTCCTGCGTTGGCCGGGTTGTTCCCTGGTGTGGAGGGATGCCCCCTCGGATTTTCGGTGGGCAACCCTGCAGTTGAGGGGGCAACCTCCGGTTTGAGGCGTGGTCGGGGTTGGCCGGCTGGTCACCGACGGGATTGACAGCCGGCCCACTCCCTTAACCGAGCGGCGTTGCCCCTGGGAGCGGCTGTACGTCGGAGTGCGTCAGGGGGATAGGGTTTCGCTCTGATGTCTCCTACGCGTACTCGTCGTCCTCGTCCGGCTGATATGACCGTCCCCGTCGGGGCGCGCACCGTGTTCACCGATGGTGCCTGCTCGCGCAATCCTGGGCCGGGAGGTTGGGCCTGGGCATTGTCGAAGACCGTGCATGCCTCCGGCCACGAGGCGGTTTCCACGAACCAGCGCATGGAGATCCGGGCCGCGCTCGAGGCCGTGCGGGCGAACGAGGGTCCGCTCCTGGTCGTTTCGGACTCGACGTACGTCGTCAACTGCTTCCGCGACGGCTGGCACACCGGCTGGCTCGAGCGCGGCTGGCTCACCTCGGCAAGGAAGCCGGTCGCCAATCAGGACCTGTGGGAGCCCTTGGTCGAATTGGTGACCCAGCGCGGGGATGTCGCCTTCCAGTGGGTCAAGGGCCACTCCGGCCACGAAATGAACGACTTCGTAGACGCCCTCGCCGTCGCAGCCTGCTTCCCACAGCACTGACCCGGCCGGACGCCCAGTCGTTGGTGCGGGCTTCACCCTGTGGGTTGGGTGATGTTGTCGCGTCGTCGTTGTACGACCAAGGTGGTGCCGAGCGCGGCTCCGCCGAGTGCGATGCCACCCATAGCCCCGAGCGCGATTGAGGTGGCGTCAAGGCCGGGGGTCGACCGGGCGCCTGTCGCAGGGGCCTGGTCGGCGAACTCCGGATATCCAGTGCCTTCATCCGGCCAATCGTCGGGCACGAGGTTCGTGGGCGACGGGTCTCCGTATCCGGGATAACCGGACCCTTCGTCCGGCCAACCGTCCTGGGACTGAGCGGGCTGGCGCGTGCTGTCGGGTTCCCGAGGACTTGCTGAAGCTTCGAGCGTGCCGAGCGTGCCGGCCGCAAACGCAACTGCGAGTACCGCGAATGCTGAGGTTCTGTGATTCCTGATTCCCTCGGACATGTTCCGTTCTCCTGTCCTCGCATCTGGCGGGGCCGCCGGTGCTGGTGGTCCTGGTACGCCGGATGCTCGGTGCTCCCGTTCTCGCTCGGGCAGGTATCACGGCGGCTCGGCCCGGTATCACGGCGGTATCGCGGCTGTTGACGCGCTGCCAGGCGAGGTCGACAGTCGAGAGGTGGGTATCGACGTGCTCGGCCCGCTCTCGATCGAGGGGGATCAGAAGACACTCGGACGACGTGACCGCGTCGTGGTTGCCGCTCTGGCCGTGCACCCTGGTGAGGTCGTCAGCGCCGAGCGACTGGCCGACGCCTTGTGGGGGGAGGTATTGCCGGCGTCGTGGCCGAAGGTGGTCCAGGGGTGCGTGATGCGCCTGCGCAAGGTCCTCGGACCTCACGCGATCGAGACGGTGCCGCTCGGCTACCGGCTCGCCGTACCGCTCGACGAGATCGATGCGCAGCGTTTCGATCGCGCCGTTGCTCGCGCCAGGGACCTGCTGGCGGCCGGCGAACCGGAACGGTCCGCGCTGGTGCTCGCCGACGCGTTGACCCTGTGGCGGGGTCCGCCGCTGACCGAGCTGGACAGCTGGGACACGGCTCGGATCGAGGCATCGCGACTTATCGAGCTGCGGCACGCCGCCGAGGAGCTGTACGTCGAGGCGGCGCTGCGATCGGGCCGGCACGACAACGTGCTGGCCAAGGCGGAGGCGCTGGTCGCCGAGGAGCCACTGCGTGAACGTCGCTGGATTCTGCTGGCGACCGCGCAGTACCAGTCCGGCCGCCAGAGTGAGGCGTTGCGAACGATCCGCCGACTGCGCACCGTGCTGAATCGCGACCTCGGCCTGGACCCCAACCCCGCCATCGACGCCCTGGAGCAGGCGATCCTCCAGCAGGACCCGTCGCTGGTGGCGGAGAGTGTCCTGCCGGAGCCGAGCCCGGTCTGCCCCTATCCGGGACTGAAGCCGTACGACGTGGACGACGCGGACGGCTTCTTCGGACGCGACGCCGATATCGCGGCCTGTCTCCACAAGCTGTCCGAAGAGTCCGTCGTGGCCGTCGTCGGACCGTCCGGCTGCGGTAAGTCCTCCTTGGTGCGGGCCGGGGTCGCGGCAGCGTTGCAACGCGACGGCTTGCGGGTCGTGGTGATGACCCCGGGACCGCATCCACTGGCTGCGATGGCTGCCGCGATGCCTGGTGCGGGTTCTTCGCCAGTGCTGCTCGTTGATCAGTGCGAAGAGGTCTTCTCGCTGTGCCAGGACGCCGATGAGCGCGCCCGCTTCCTGACCGCACTCAGCGCGCACCGGGCAGCGGCGCCGGTGATCATGTCGATGCGTGCCGATCGGCTCGCCGACGTCTCCTCGCACCCGGGTTTCGCCCGGATCGTCGAGCGAGGGCTCCACCTGTTGCCCGGCATGACGCCGCCTGACCTACGGGCAGCGATCGAAGAGCCCGCTCGGCTGGCATCGCTGGTGATCGAACCGGGACTGGTTGATCTGCTGACCAACGAGGTGGCCGACCAGCCGGGCGCGCTCCCGCTGATGTCGCACGCCCTGCGCGAGACCTGGCAGCGCCGCGAAGGACGCACACTCACCGTCGCCGGCTACAACGCCTCCGGTGGGATCCGTGGCGCCGTCGCTCAGTCCGCCGAAGAAGTCCACGAGCGGATCCCGGCGGACCAACGCCAGGTCCTGCGCGACCTGTTCCTGCGCCTGGTCGCGCCCGGTCCGGACGGCGACCCGGTCCGCAGCCGCTTGCCGCGCAGGGTCGTCGTGGTCCGTCCCGAGGACAACGTGATGATCGACAGGCTGGTGGCCGCACGTCTGGTCACCAGCGACGCCGGGGTGGTCGAGCTCGCCCACGAATCGCTCGTCCGCGCCTGGCCGCGACTGCGCGGGTGGCTCGAGGAAGATGTGGAAGGCCGGCGCATCCTGCACCACCTCGCCGGTGCCGCCGACGCCTGGAACAACCTGGGCCGACCCGGGAGCGAGCTATACCGCGGCGTCCGCCTCGCCAAGGCATTGGACTGGCAAAACCGTACGACGCCGACTCTGACTCTGGCCGAGGAAGAGTTCCTTGCCGCAAGCAAGCGATTGTCCGAGACGGAACTGCACAAGGCCGAGAGCCAAGCTCGCCTGCAACTCAGGATCAACCGACGACTCCGCGCCGCCCTCGTCGCGGGCGCGTTTCTGCTGGTCGGCGCGCTGACCGCGGGGCTGGTCGCCGTCCGTCAGGCAGACCGCGCAGAACAGGCCGCAACGAGTGAACTGGCCCGCCAGGTCGGCGCTCGCGCGCTGCTGACCGAGGACATCAGCCAGTCGCTCCTGCTCGCGACCCAGGGCGTCCGCCTCAACGACTCGCCGGAGACACGAGCCAACCTGGTGGCCGCGATGAACGCGCGCCCGCTCCTGGTTCGGTCTGCGCCCGCCCCGCTGGGCCTGATCGACTTCCTTGAGGTCTCTCCCGATGGACACCGGATCGTTTCCGGCGACAACAACGTGACGATCCACCTGTACGACGCGCGATCAGGGGATGTTCTCTACTCGTACAGCTTTGGTCCAGTGGTGGCGGACGAGCACGCAGATATCTTCACCAAAGCGAGGTTCAGTCCGGACGGCCGCTTGGTCGCGGCGCTTGCTGGGAGTGCTGAGGAAACACTTGATCCTCGATGGCCACTCGTTCTGTTGAGCGCCCAAACTTTGGAGCCCGTGACGCCACAGCCCATTCTTCCGCAGATGGACGAGCTGCGCTTCGACAGCCTGACCTTCAGTGCGGACGGTCGCTACCTTGCTGCCGGCGTTTATGGAGCGTCCTACTACTCCGACGCATTCGGTCTGGTCTGGGATCTCCGCGCACTTGGTCGGCCACCGCACAAGGTGCCGCTTACCACTGCCTCCCAAAGCGTCGTTCTCAGCCCGGACGGCCACACAATCTACGGCCAATGGCCGCTTACCGCCTACGACGTAACCACCGGCAAGCGGCTGTGGCAACGGCCAGATCTCCTTGGTGGGCCGTACTTCGACACCGCTATCGGTCCCCCCACCGCGGCCCTCACCAAGCGTGGCGACCTGCTGGCATTTCAGCATCCTGGCCCCGATCGGAGCGACAGGACGACGACGACCTTGGTGAACGCGCGTACGGGGAAGACCCTCAGGGTGCTGCGTAGCCAGACCGATCCACCTCGCGACATGGCATTCTCCGGCGACGGCAAGCTGCTGGCTACGGCTCAGTCCGGCGGAGAGGTTGTCATCTGGGAGGTCGCCAGTGGCGTCCCACGCCTTCGTCTCAAGACGACCGAAGCGTCGTGGGCCGTCGCCTTCAGCCCGGACGCGCGGAGGCTGTATACCGGCGGGGACGACGGCATCCTGCGTATCTACGATCTCGGCGGGCAGCGGCCGTACCTTCGCTCGACGCAGGCCGTTCCGCCGCGCCAGTACCTCCACGTCCTTGCCTCCGACAACGGACAGAAAACCGCCTACCTGTGGCGAGATGGCAAGTCGTCCTGGGTGCGGATCGCCGATGCGACCACGGGCACGATGACGACACCCACCCGTCTCGACATCGAACTGCAGCCAGTCTCACGGACACCGGCGGCGTGGCACCCGAACGGACAGGAGTTGATCGTCCACGACCTCGAGACGATCAAGATCATCGACGCCCGGACCGGCAAGATCCGCAAGGAACAGGACATCCCCGTGTCCGCGGTCGGTTACATCGACCATGGCAAGCGCATCGTTACCAGCAAGACGGAGGGCACCGCCTACTTCGACCCGGAGCTGTCACCCTTGGGGGCGACGTACACCTTCACCACAGACTGCTGCGTGGCGTCGTCGAAGGACGGTGAGACGGCGGCGCTTTTCAAGGACGACAACGGAGTCTCCAGGGAGAACTGGCGAATCGTCCGAGCGGCGACCGGCGCGGACATTCGGGGCGGAGGTCTTCCCGTTCGCCTCAACTCCACCACGTACTCGCCCGACGGGCGACTGATCGCAGTCACCGGAGCCGACGGCGCGGTACTCACCATCGACACCCGGTCGGGCGAGGTCAAACGCGCAGCGGCGACCGGACACACCGACGAAGGCATCAGCATCCGCTTCTCACCAGATGGCACACGCATCGTGTCCGGAGCCGCGGATGGCACCGTCAGCCTGTGGGACGCCCACACCCTCGACCTCCTCGGTACTGTCGCCGCCACCACCGAAGGCAAGCCAGTCGCAGTTCACGCGACTTTCACGGGTGGTGGCAGCGATATAGTCACGATCGCGGCGTACGACGGCAAGACATACCAATGGGACACGCGCATCAACCAGACCATCGCCCACGCCTGCGCCATGGCCGGCCGCAACCTGACCGCCGCCGAATGGGCACAGGCGTTCGGCAACCGTCCCTACGAGAAGACGTGTCCGTGAGGGGCGTGCCCGCACTCGGTCAGGTGAGGCCTGCGTCGTGGATGCGGTTGGCGATCTGGACGCGGTTGGTGGCTTGGAGTTTGACCATGATGCGCGAGACGTGCGCTTTGACGGTGGCCATGCTCAGGTAGAGCTCTTCGGCGATCTGTGCGTTGACCTTGCCTTGGCCGACCGCGATGGCTACCTCCCGTTCGCGGGAGGTGAGTGTGCCGGCCAGTGACCGCGCGTCGAGGACGTGCTGGGCTTCTGGCTCATCCGCGCCGAGGCGGGCGATCAATTGGGCGGTCACGGTGGGGGAGAGCATGTGTTCGCCGGCGGCGACCTTGTGTACCGCCTCGACGATGGCCGCCGGCGGGGTGTGTTTGAGGAGGAAGCCGCTGGCCCCGCCGCGAAGGGCGCGCAGAACGTAGTCGTCGGCGTCGAAGGTCGTCAGCACGATCACTTTGGGCGGTGCGGGCCGGTCCATCAGCTGAGCGAGAGCCTCGAGCCCGTCGAGTCGCGGCATACGGATGTCCATCAGGACGACGTCGGGCGTGACCCGCGCGATGAGGTCGAGCCCGGTCTGGCCGTCGTCCGCCTCCCCGGCCAGTTCGATCGTCGCGTCGTCGCGCAGGATCATGGCGAGTGCCGCGCGCACGAGCGCGTCGTCGTCGATGATCACCACACGGACGGCGGTGCTCATGCCGGCCACGGCAACCAGGCGCGGACCACGAAGTGCCCGTCCAGTTTCAGGTGCTCGAGGCGGCCGCCGATCAGCTCGGCGCGTTCGGTCAGTCCGAGCAGGCCGAGACCGGATCCGGGCGTCAAGCTCACGGCGGAGCCGAGTCGCAGCGGGTTGCGTACCTCGAGCACCAGTTGCCCGCCCGCGTGGCCGCTGAGGGTGACGTCGACTGCTGTGTCCGGTGCGTGTTTGCGGGCGTTCGTCAGACTCTCCTGGATCATCCGGTAGGCCCCGCGCCCGATCGCCTCGGGCGGTTCCGCCAGGTTGTCGACCCGGTTGTGCAACCGGACCTTCGTGCCTGATCCGATCGCCTCCTGGACCAGTGCCGGAAGGTCGGCCAGCGTCGGTTGCGGACGCTCCGGTGGTGCGTCGGTTTCGAGGGTTCGCAGTACGCCGAGGATCGCGTGCAGGTCCTGAAGCGCGAGGTGGGCGCTCTTGCGGGTGATTGCGGCTGCCTCGGCCACCTCGGCATCGCTCAGATTTCGGCAGTACTCCAGTGCACCCGCATGCAATGCCACCAGCGACAGGCGATGCGCCAGGGCGTCGTGCATTTCGCGGGCGATCCTTGCCCGCTCGGTGACCTGCGCCTGCTCGACTCGCAGGCCCTGCTCGCGTTCGGCACGATCCGCTCGCTCCCGCAGCGTGGACAGCAGGTCGCGGCGAGCACCGACGTACATGCCGGGAGCGATCACGGCACTCACGAAGACGACCGTGAACAACAGCGAGAAGAGCAGCGAGTCCTCCGCGCCGGGATGGGTTTCGAAGAAGACGACCGACGCGGCGAAGCCCACGACCGCGACCGGTACGATCTCGCGCCAGCGCCGGCGCGTCGCCAGGGACACCGTGGTGACGACGACAGCCCCCGACGCGGCCGTGGAGAAGGATCCGAAGATGTTGACGATCATGGCAACGAGGAACGGGTTGGTACGTCGCCGGCGCATCAGGACCACGCTGACTACTCCGAGCAGCAGGTCGATGGCCCAGAGCGCACCGATCTGTCCGGCGTACGTGTTGTAGTAGCTCGTGATCCAGAAGCCGGCGCCGGTGACGATGGCGAAGAGGTAGCGCCACGTCGACTGCCAGTGGCTCAGCGGAGGTGGTGGCGCGGCTTGAATGGCGTCCACCTTGCTCACGGTACGGGAGGTCTGCCGTTCCGGGCAGAGACCACGGTTCGGCCGGACCCCTACCGTGGTCTGTTCAGCTCTGTCCCGTGGTTCGAGGTCATGGCATTGCGGCTGATGTGCCGGGCCGGTGCGGGGGCCCAGGCTCGACCACATGATCACAGTCGAAGAACTCAGTAAGCGGTACGGAGCGCACCAATCCGTGGACCGCGTGTCCTTCCGGGCGCAGCCCGGATCCGTCACCGGCTTCCTCGGTCCCAACGGGGCAGGCAAGTCGACCACGATGCGCATGATGACGGGGCTCACCCCGCCGTCGGCGGGTCGCAGCACCATCCTCGGCGTCCCGTACGCCGAACTTCCCAACCCGGGGCGGCACGTCGGGGTTCTCCTGGACGCGTCCGCGCAGCACACCGGGCGGACCGGGCGCGAGATCCTTCGCCTCGGCGCCATCGTCATGGGCCTTCGCCCCCAACGGGTCGACGAGATGCTCGAGATCGTCGGGCTGTCCGCCGACGAGGGCAACCGCCGGGTCGGCAACTACTCGCTCGGCATGCGGCAACGTCTCGGCATCGCGCACGCGCTGCTCGGCGACCCGCAGGTGCTGATCCTGGACGAGCCGGCCAACGGGCTCGACCCCGCCGGCATCCATTGGATGCGCGGGCTGCTGAGAGGCTTCGCGGACCAGGGTGGAACCGTCCTGCTGTCCTCACATCTCCTGCACGAGATCGAGGTCATCGCCGACCACCTGGTCGTCATCGGTCGCGGCGTCATCGTTGCTGATGGCAACAAGGCCGACCTGCTGAACGCCGCGGGCACGCTCGTCCGCGGCCTGGACCCGGATGCGCTGGCGCGCTGCCTGGACGCCGCCGGGTTCGTGTACCAGCTCGAGCCCGACGGCGCGTACGTCGTGGATGCCCCCCGCGAGCAGATCGCCGCGGCCGCCGCACGGCATGGCGTGGCCGTCACCGAGCTGCGAGGCGCGGACGGTTCCGGACTCGAGGAAATGTTCTTGCAGCTCACCGCCGACGACGCACGAGAGAAGGTCATCGCATGACTACCGCGACCCACCACCTCGAACTGTCACCGGATCCGAGGGTGGCATCCGTACCGTTCAGCCGCCTGCTGCGGGCCGAACTGCGCAAACTGGTCGACACCCGGGCCGGCTTCTGGCTGCTCACCGCGATCGGTCTCATCACGGTCGCCGTGATCGTCGTGTTCCTGTTCGTCGCCGATCCGGACCAGCTGACCTTCATGAACCTCGTCGGTGCGACGGCGACCCCGCAGAGCATCTTGCTCCCGGTGCTCGGCATCCTCGCGGTCACCGCCGAGTGGAGCCAGCGCACCGGCCTGGTCACCTTCACCCTCGAGCCCAGCCGGATCCGGATCGCCGTCGCGAAACTGGTCGCTGTGGTCCTGGTCGGCCTGCTCGCGGTGGTCGTGGCACTCGGTGTGGCAGCCTTGAGCAACCTCGCCGGGATGGCGTTCATGGACGGCGCCGGTAGCTGGAACATTGGCGCCGCCAACGTCCGCGACTTCTTCGCCGTACAACTGATCGGCATCGTTCAGGGCTTCGCCTTCGGCATGTTGCTGATGAACACCGCCGCCGCCATCGTGCTCTACTACGTGATCCCGATCGCCTGGACGGTGCTCTTCTCGATGGTCGGCAGCCTCGAGAAGGTCGCGCCCTGGCTCGACGTCAACACCGCCATGGCGCCGGCCTTCGACCAGCGGACGTTCCAGGCCGGCGACTGGGCCCACATCGCAGTCTCCGGCGCCATCTGGGTACTCCTGCCACTCGCCCTCGGCCTCGTGCGGCTCCTCCGCCGCGAGGTCAAGTCAGCCTGACATCACCTCGGCAGCAGAACCTGGACCTGGGTTTTGATCTCCTGGACGACGTCGTCGACCGGCTTGGCGATGTTGATCGTTGCCGCCATGCTGACGAACATGATCGCGGACACGATGTGGGCGAGCGTTGCGGCGTCGGCGGCGCTGCTGCGCCCGTCTCGCTGGAGCACGTCGGCGAT
The DNA here is from genome assembly GCF_004366075.1 of Kribbella pratensis. Lineage (GTDB taxonomy): Bacteria > Actinomycetota > Actinomycetes > Propionibacteriales > Kribbellaceae > Kribbella > Kribbella pratensis. Next base: position 49,873 of record NZ_SODU01000001.1, read on the forward strand.
CGCCTGCTCGGTCTGGACGGTAAGGCCGAGGGCGGTGCGGTGGTGGGGCTCCTCGGGGTCGCCGAAGACGATCTCGCGCAGGTAGGTCCGCCCGTTGTCGATCTGCTTGCGGTTGCATTCCACGACCGGGCGGACGATCGCCATCACCGCGTCGAGTACGTCGGGGATGCTCCCGGCAGCCGACGTACCTTCGGCGAGCGCGTCGGCGTACGACGAGTTCTGCACGAGCAGGAGGAGTTCGCCCTTGGTCTTGGCGTAGAGGAAGAGCGTGCCGGCGCCGATGTCGGCCTTGTCGGCGATCTCCTGGGTGGTGACCTCGTCGACTCCGCGCTCGGCGAAGAGCTCCCGGGCGGCGGCGGTGATGCGGTCGAGCTTCTCCTGCTTGTTCCGCTCGCGCCGTCCGACTCGTTGGGAGGCGAGTGGCATGGCTGCCTTCCTTATCTGCTGCGTGGGCTCCGGCTGTGTGGACTCGAATGTGCCGGCGCTCATTCTTCCACGGGCGCAAGAGCAGCCACTGGTCAGCGGGCGAGGAACTCGACGGCGACCGGGGCGAATTGCTCGTGGTACTGGAAGATGCCGCCGTGGCCGGAGTCGGGGTAGATGACCAGTTCCGAGTCCTTGATACGCCGGTGCAGGTCCTCCGACAGCACCGAGGGCACCATGCGGTCGTTGTCGCCGTTGGCGATCAGGGTGGGCTGGGTGATCATGGACAGGTCGGCGGGGGCGGAGCGTCCCCACCTCTTGATCGCCTTCAGCTGCGTCTGGAACGCCGTGACCTTCATCTCCGCGTCGCGGTCGGCAGTGCGCTCCTTGAGCCGGTTGACGAACGCGCGGGCGGCGGGCTTGCCGGTGGCGTTGCGGTTGAAGAACAGGAACTCCTTGGGGTCCGAGCGGGTCAGAGTCGCTCTGAGGATGTCGTAGTACGTGATGCCGGCGACCTTGTCGATGTCCTTGCCGCCCGCGGGGCCGGTGCCGGTGAGGACGAGCTTGCGGACGAGCTCGGGGTGTTTCACCACGAGGGCCTGGGCGATCATGCCGCCGAGGGAGAAGGAGAAGATGTCGATCTTGTCGAGGCCGAGCGCCTTGACGAAGGTGTAGGCGTCGTCGGCCATGGCCTCGATGCTGTCGGGAACGCGGCCGGTGGAGGCGCCGACGCCACGGTTGTCGAAGGCGATGACGTGGTGCTCCGCGGCGATCGGGTCGATGATCCGGGGATCCCAGTTGTCGAGGGTGGCGGCGAGGTGGACGAAGAAGACGACAGGGATGCCGCCCTCCGGCCCGAGCTCGCGGTAGGCGTAGGTGACGCCGCCGGCGTCGACCGTGCGGGTCGGCGCGTCCTTGTAGGCGGTGATGACGGTACTCATGATGGTTCTCCTGGTTCGTAGGGTTTGTCAGGGCAGGCTGATGACGGCTTTGCCGCGGATGCCGGCCTTGTGCAGGGACTGCACGGCCTGCACGGTCTGGTCGAAGTCGAAGACCCGTCCGACGACGGGGCGCAGTACGCCGCTGTCGACGAGGGCCGTGATCTGGCGAAGCTGGTCGCCGCTGGCGCGCATGAAGAGGAACTCGTACGTCACGCCGAGGCGCCGTGCCTGGCGCCGGATGCGGCTGCTGAGCGCGGCCATCGCCAGCCGCAGCACCGGGTTCGCGCCGACCTCGCGGCCGAACGCCGCATCAGGCGGTCCTGCGATCCCGATCGCTTTGCCGCCCGGACGCAGCACGCGGAGCGACTTCTCGAGGTTCTTGCCGCCGAGGCTGTCCAGCACCAGGTCGTACCCTTCGACGAGCTGTTCGAAGTCCTGGCTGCGGTAGTCGATGACGAAGTCCGCCCCGAGCTCGCGCACGAAGTCGGCGTTGCCGGCGCTCACCGTGGTGGCGACCGTTGCGCCGAGGTACTTGGCGAGCTGGATCGCGACGGTCCCGACTCCGCCGGAGCCGGCGTGGATCAGGACCCGTTGACCCGGCTGCAGGTTGCCCCGCTCGACGAGTGCCTGCCATGCGGTCAGAGCCACCAGTGGTAGCGAGGCGGCTTCCTCGAGGCTGACCGAGGCGGGCTTGAGCGCCAGGTCGGCCTCGGCGACCGCGATCCGCTCGGCGAATGTTCCGATGCGGTCCTTGCCGGGCCGGGCATAGACCTCGTCGCCCAGCCTGAATCCCCGCACCTTCGCACCGACGCCGAGCACCGTTCCGGCGACGTCGTTACCGAGGATCAGCGGCAGCTTGTACGGGAGGATCCGCCTGAACTCGCCCGCCCGGATCTTCTCGTCGAGCATGTTGAGCCCGGCGGCCCGGACCTGCACGAGTACGTCGTGCTCCCCGACCACGGGCTCGGGGACGTCCGCTTGCTGAACCGGCCCCTTGTACTGCTTCACGACGAACGCGCGCACGGCGACTTCCTTCTAGTTCCGACGACTTGCTCAGATCGAATAACCTGAGTTGCCTCAATAATGAGTGCACTCAGTTAAATTGTCAAGCGAGCCTCGGAAGACAAGACAGAACCCCCGGCGAGTGGACGTGTAGCGTCGTCGGCGGGAGGCGTTGATGAAGGAACTTGTCGGGCGGGTGGCCCTCGGCGTTGCCGGGTTCTCGTTCGCGCCCAGGGATCGCTCCGCCGATCTCGCGACGATCCGGGCCGGAATCGCTGCGGGTACGGCGATCCTCGACACCGCGCGTGCATACGCGCGCGTCGACGCGCCGTTGTACGGCGAGGAGCTGGCCGCCGAGGCAGCTCGGGGTACGGGCGTGATCGTCGGGACCAAAGGTGGTCATTCGCGAACCGGCGAGTCAACCTGGGATGCCGACATCAGCGCGCGCCGGATCCGGTCCGACGTCGAGACGAGCCTTCGGGTGTTCGGGCGCGAGCGACTCGATCTCTACTACCTCCATCGCGTCGATCTCGCCGAACAGCCTGTGGAAGAGGGCGTTTCGGCTCTCGCGGAGCTGCGCGACGAAGGCAAGGTGGCCCGGGTCGGCCTGTCGAACGTCAGCGTCGCCGACCTCGAGCGGGCGGCCGCGGTCGCGCGTGTCGACGCCGTACAGAATCATCACAGCGCCATCGGACGCGAGTCGCTCGACGTGCTTGCGTGGTGCGAGGCCAACGAGGTCCCGTTCTTCGCCTACTCGCCCCTTCGGCCCGCGTCCGCGGCTCCGTCGCCACATCTCGCCGCGCTCGCCGACGAACGTGGCGTCTCGCTGCAACGCCTGTACCTACGTGCCCTGCTGGCGTCGTCGCCCGTGCTGTCCGTCGTTTCCGGCGCGACCCGACCGGAAACTGTCCTCGACTCCCTCGCCGCAGAATCCGAGCCGTGGGACGAGCCCCTGGCAACGGCCTACGCCGCCGACCTCACCTGACCTCCGCGAACCGAACTTTCCGGTGGGCGGCAGCGTCGATGGTGGTGACCAGGACGATGTCGGTGCGGAGATTCGGGGGACGGGATGGGGAGCAGGTTCGGGTTGCCGATCGGGCTCGCGCTTGGTGCGGCAGTGGCGATGGCTTGCCTGCACACCGCATTCGCGAGTGAGGGCCGGCCGGCTAACGCATCCGAGACGGCACCGCGTGCCGCTGCGACCACTCCTGTGAAACCGGCAGCGTCACCTTCGGCGACGCCCTCCCACGCGCCGTCCGCCGGGCCGGTGAAGCAGGCGGGCGGGAAGGTCGTCTACCTGACGTTCGATGACGGCCCGGACCCGCACTGGACGCCCGAGGTGCTCGCCGTACTTCAGGCGCACAACGCGCACGGCACGTTCTTCATGCTCGCCGAACACGCGAACGAGCACCCCGACCTGGTCGACCAGGTCCGCTCAGCCGGCAACACCATCGGGAATCACTCGGTGTCGCACCCGCAGTTGCCCAAGCTCTCGCCCGCCCAGTTGCACCACCAGATCGCCGACGGCGTCCGCTCGAAGTGCTTCCGCCCGCCGTACGGCGCGACGAACGCCGCGGTCCGTGCCGAGATCCGGCGCAACGGCATGCAGCAGGTCTTGTGGGACGTCGATCCGCAGGACTGGGCGCGACCGGGTACGTCGACGATCGTGCGGCGCGCGCTGGCCGGCGCGCACCCCGGCGCGATCATCCTCATGCACGACGGTGGCGGGAACCGAGCCCAGACGGTCGCCGCCCTGGACCAGGTCCTGACGACCCTGTCGGCCCGCGGCTACACCTTCGCCACCCTGTCCTGCTGACGTCCGTATCCTGCCGCGGCGTGACTCAGGTTGGTCGAGGTTGCTCGTCCTCGGGGAGCGGGCGAATATGCACCCGCGATCCGGAGGTCGCGGCCTGGCGGACGAGTTCGGTGACGCCGGCGGCGTCCGTCACGGTCCGGGTGGGTGCGGCGCGGTCGGGCACGGTGTAGGTCACTTCGTAGAGAGCGGCGGTCTCCAATGTCCCCCCAGACGGTGTCGGTCGTTCAGGCGTGCTGGCCGGTGCCCTCCGATGGAACGGTGATGCCGTTCTCGAGAGCTTGGCGCAGGAGGCTGTCGAGTTCGCCGGAGTAGATGCGCTCGGCGTCAAGGTCTCCGGTGTCCTGGGCAGTGCGGAGTTGTTCCCGGGCGGAGGTGATCCGCTGGTGCAGTTCCGCGGTGAACGTGTCCATGATGGACCTACCTTATGCACGAGTTGCAGAATTCTTCAATTCGTGATCGCATGAATTTGCAAGGTAGGGAGCGAGTGGAGGGCGGAGGATGACGACACCGTTGCACCAGTTGAAGGCGGAGTTCTTCAAGACACTGGGGCATCCGGCGCGTATCCGGCTGCTGGAGCTGTTGAGCGAACGCGAGATGGCGGTCAGCGAGCTCCTGCCGGAGATCGGCCTCGAGGCGTCGAACCTGTCCCAGCAGTTGGCCGTGCTGCGCCGCGCGGGCCTGGTGACGGCCCGTCGCGAGGGTTCGCAGGTGTACTACGCGTTGACCAGTCCGCAGGTGGCCGAATTGCTCGCGGTGGCCAGGCGCATCCTGACGTCGGTTCTGTCGGACCAGGTCGAGCTGCTGGACGGCCTGCGTGCGGACCGGTGACCTCGAACATGTCTGACCTTCATCAACCTCTCCGACGCAGGGAACGACCTATGAAGCGGCGCCAGCCCCGCCCGATGAAGATCGAGACCGTCCAGAAATGGGTCGCCTCGGTCATCCTGTTCCACGTCGGCAGCGTCCCGACGGTGTCGCTCGCCGTCTACAGCATCGGCTTCGCCGACACCGAGCGCGGCCGCGGGATCGGGCTGTGGCTCATGTCAGGCGTGATCGGCCTGCTGACAGTCGCCGGCATGCGCCTCATCCACCAGCGCACCCCCTTCTCGCCCTGGCTGGCCCTTGGCATCCTCCCCACCGCCGTCACCGGCTTCTACATCTTCTGACCTCTCAGTTGCGGAGTTGGGCGGCGTGGTCGGGGACTTGGGTTTGCATGTCGCGGGGTGGGCGTTCGTAGCCTTTGGAGGGTGGGCGGGGTGGGAGCTCGAGGGGCGGTCGCTGGACCTCGTGGTAGGGGACGGTCGACAGCAGGTGGGCGATCATGTTGATCCGGGCGGAGCGTTTGTCCTCGCTCTCGACGACGTACCAGGGCGCCTCGGGGATGTCGGTGTGGACGAACATCTCGTCCTTCGCGCGGGAGTAGTCCTCCCAACGGGTGATCGACTCCAGGTCCATCGGTGAGAGTTTCCAGCGGCGCATCGGGTCCTCGACACGGCTGCGGAAGCGGTGCTCCTGTTCGCTGTCGCTGACCGAGAACCAGTATTTGCGCAGCAGTACGCCGTCCTCGACGAGCAGCCGTTCGAAGATCGGGCACTGGTGCAGGAACCGTGCGTACTCCTGGTTGGTGCAGAATCCCATCACGCGTTCGACGCCGGCGCGGTTGTACCAGCTGCGGTCGAACAGGACGATCTCGCCGGCGGCCGGCAGGTGTTCGACGTACCGCTGGAAGTACCACTGCGTTCGCTGGCGCTCGGTCGGTGCGGGCAGGGCGGCGATCCGGGCGACGCGGGGATTGAGGTACTCCGTGACGCGTTTGATCGTGCTGCCCTTGCCGGCTGCGTCACGGCCCTCGAAGATCACCACGACCCGGGCCTTCTCGACCCGTACCCATTCCTGCAGCTTGACCAGCTCGGCCTGCAGCCGCAACAGCTCGCGCTCGTACCGCTTCTTCGGCAATCGCTTCGTAGCGCCCATCCCAGAACGATGCCGCATCCGCCGCCAAGAACACAGCGGTCACGCCGCAGACGGGTCTTTCGCCTCTCTCACTGAGGTGACAACGACTCTGCCCGGCGGGACGACGGGAGCAGACGATCGAGGTGTCAGAAGTTCAAGGGAAGGGAAGATACATCATGACCACCACGCTGCACCGGCGCGATCTACACACTCCCGCGACGGAGCCCGTTCGCCATCCGATCATCACTACTGCGGCCGGGCGTGCGCTGGCCGTACTGCGGGTTGTTGTCGGGCTGTCGTTCTTGTGGGCGTTCGTCGACAAGGTCTTCGGTTTCGGTTACGCGACCCCGTCGGGTAAGGGCTGGATCGACGGCGGCGACCCGACGGCGGGGTTCCTGGGTAAGGGAACCAGTGGCCCGTTGGCGGACTTCTATCAGTCGCTGGTTGGTGACTGGTGGGTCAGCCCGTTGTTCATGATCGGTCTGGCCGGTATCGGTGTGGCGTTGACGCTGGGCATCGGGATGCGGATCGCGGCCATCAGTGGCGCGATGCTGTATCTGCTGATGTGGTCGGCGAATCTGCCGCCGGAGAACAACCCGGTCCTGGACGACCACATCGTCGGCGCTGTCACGGTCGTTGTCCTGGCGCTGGTTGCGGCTGGCAACGTCTGGGGCTTCGGCAAGTGGTGGAGCGGCCTCGACTTCGTCCGCAAGTACCCCTGGCTGCGGTGACCTCGATGGAAACCAAGCCGGTCAGGGCTAGCATGCTGGCTCATGGGAGCTTGGTCCGACGCTGACATCAACGACCAGGGCGGGCGCACCGTCGTGATCACTGGCGCGAACTCGGGCCTGGGCCTGCGCGCCGCGACGGTGCTCGCGGCGTGCCTGGATTCGGTGCGAAAGGCCGCGGCGGACATCCGGGAGGCGACCGCACCCGACGTGCAGGGCGGCGACTACTACGGGCCGCAGAAGTTCGGCGAGTTCTTCGGTGGGGTGGGCCCGGCCCGGATCGATCCACGGGCACAGGATCAGAAGCTGCGTGCGCGCCTGTGGGAGCGCACCGCGGAACTGACCGGCGTCCCCCCGGATCCCGCCTACGACCATCCCGCTGGCGCAACGGATGACCCGCCTCAAGCGCTGGGCGGGAGGTGCCGGTCCGATGAGTGTTGACGTGATCGTCGTCGGCCTCGGTTTCGGCGCCGCGTTCGTCCCGATCTACCAGGCGCACCCCGAGGTCGGCCGGGTCGCGGTCGTCGATGCCGATCCCACCCGTACCGCGTCTGTCGCGGACCGGCTCGGGATCACGGTGCGCTTCGCGTCGCTCGAGGACGCGCTGTCCGCTCCCGGGTGGGACGCCGTACACCTGCTGACGCCGGTGCGGTTCCATGCCGCGCAGGTCCAGGAGGTGCTGAGGTCCGGGCGGCACTGTGCGTCGGCGGTGCCGATGGCAACCACCCTGGAGGACCTCGATGCGCTGATCGCGGCGCAGGACGATGCCCGGCGCAACTACATGATGATGGAGACCGCGGTCTACTCCCGCGAGTACTTCCACGCCAAGGAGTTGCTGGAGACCGGGAAGCTCGGCCGGCTCACGTATTTCAAGGGCGACCACCTGCAGAACCTCGACGGGTATCCGGAGTACTGGCTGGGTTACCCGCCGATGCACTACGTCACGCACGCCCTCTCGCCCGCATTGGCGCTGGCGAACACGCGGGTCGAGTCGGTGCGCTGCCTGGGCTCCAGCCGGCTGACGCCTGATCGCATCGGCGTTGCGGGGGAGGGGTTCGGGACCGAGGCCGGGCTGTTCAAGCTGGCGGGTGACGACTTGGTCGCCAACGTCACGATGTCGTTCTTCCAGCTCGGCCGCAGCTATCTCGAGGGTTTCTCGGTGTACGGCGACGAGGGCGCGCTGGAGTGGCCGCAGCTCGAGGGCGGGCCGATGAAGCAGTTCAAACTCGAGCCGCTCGCGGACGGTCGCCGTGGACGTCCAGTGACGGAGGTCGACGTACGGCCCGGCGGAGCGACGGAGTTGCTGCCCGAGGCACTCAGGCCGTTCACCGACGGCGGTCACGGCGGATCGCACCCGCACCTTGTCCACGAGTTCGTGTCGAGCATTGTCGAGGCCCGGACTCCGCGGGTCGACGCCCGGACCGCCGCGACCTGGACGGCGCCCGGGATCTGCGCCCATCAATCGGCCCTGCGGGGCGGCGCGGAGGTCCAGGTGCCGGACTACGGGGAATGATGGGGTGGGGGTCAGGGCACCGGGAATGGATGATCAGCGCAGCGTGGCGATTGTTGGCCGGAACCGCGGTGCTGGGCCTCGCGTTCGTTGCCTCGGCCCCTGCGGTTGCGCACGCACAGGACACGACCGTGCAAGTGGCGGTCGCTCCGACACCGTCTCCGACCCTGGGCTCGACCAATTCCAGCCGACCCCAGCCGCCGGGCGCGTCGGACTCCAGCCCGAGTGACTACGACGGTGCGATCTGGGTGGTGGTGGCCGTGGTGGTCGTCGTCGCCCTGGTCGGAGGCGGAACCCTCTACCTGATGCGGACCCGTCGCATCGACCTGACCCAACGAACCACACCGGACGAGGAACGCGACGCCGAAGCCGAACGACGCGACCACCAGCAATAACAAGCCGGCAATAGCAAGCCGGCAATAACAGCCCAGGCCGACAGGTCACCCGTCGGCAGGGTGCGCGCGATGCTCCGCCCGCCGCTCGGCCCCGGTCTCCTCGGCGTCGGTGTCGTCGCCGGCGACGCGACCGACGAACTCGGCGTTGGTGCCGGTGCCCGTCGTGGTCGGCGTACCGTGGTCGGGGTTTCCGCCCGTGGCCCGCGTCATCGCGGTGGTGTCGTCGGCCGGCGCGTCGGCCTCGTTGATCGTGTGGGACAGGCGCCAGCGCTTGAACCGCTGCCAGATCGACATCGAACGCTCCGATCACTCGCGGAAAATGATCCGGTACCCGCGGAACACCCCAGAAAACCGGCAGGCCCCCTCAGGACTGGCCGTTGGGCGATGGGACCGCGATCACGCAGAACTCGTTGCCCTCGGTGTCACGCAGCACGACGAAGTCGTGGCGCTCGGGGTACGGCCAGTCCTCCGCCCGCATGGCGCCGAGCTTGAGGAGGCGCTCGATGTGGCCATCGCGGTCCGAGGTATACAGGTCGAGATGTACGGGCGTCGGCACGGAGGGGATGTCCTGTGCCCGCTGCAGGAGCACCGCGGGCCCCGTCCCTGCTGGATCCTCGAGCCTGGCGAACTGGTCGTCGGCGCCGATCCGTGCGGGTCGCTCGTACCCGAGCGCCGCGGACCAGAAGTCGGCGGCGCGATCCATGTCGGTGGCGTTCACGCAGACGGTCGCCAGGCGGAGGTCCCCGACCTCTTCAGGGCGTTCAGTTGTAGTCGGCATACCGCTCCGGTGCCCTCGGCGGTATGCCTGCAATCGGCGGTTTGCCTGACGAACGTCAGGGGAGCGGGCGGCCGCCGGTGGCGCCGATTCGTTCGCCGGTGACGTACGTCGAGTCGTCCGAGGCGAGGAACACGTACAGCGGTGCCAGTTCGGCAGGTTGGCCGGCTCGTCCGAGTGGTGTGTCGGCGCCGAATTCACCGACCTTGTCGGCGGGCAGGGTCGCCGGAATGAGGGGCGTCCAGACCGGCCCCGGAGCGACCGCGTTCACCCGGATGCCTTTCGGTGCCAGCTCCTGCGCAAGTCCCTTGGTGAAGTTGAGGATCGCGGCTTTACTGGTCGCGTAATCGAGCAGATTCGGCGACGGCTCGTACGCCTGGATCGACGTCGTGTTGATGATCGACGACCCCTCCGACAGATGGGGGAGCGCTGCCTTGCACAGCCAGAACATCGCGTAGACATTGGTCTTCAGCACCCGGTCGAACTGCTCGGTGGAGATGTCCGCGATCCCTTCACGCGACATCTGGTACGCCGCGTTGTTGACGAGGATGTCGAGTCCGCCGAGTTCCTCCACGCAGTGCTCCACGAGTCGCTTGCAGTGCTGCTCATCCTGAATGTCGCCGGCGAGTGCGGCCGCCGTCGACCCCGACTCGCGGACCAGCCGGCAGGTCTCGCCGGCGTCCGGTTCCTCGGCTTCGAGGTGCGAGATCATCACGTCCGCGCCCTCCCGCGCGAACGCGAGTGCGACGGCGCGCCCGATGCCGGAGTCGCCGCCGGTGATCAGCGCCCGCTTGCCGGCGAGTTTCCCGCTGCCGCGATAGGTCTTCTCGCCGTAGTCGGGCTCAGGCGTCATCGCGCCGCCATGCCCGGGATGCTCTTGCTTCTGCGGCTCTTGCTGCTCAGGTCCGGCGTACCTGGTCCTCGGATCGCTGCTCATCGCGTGCCTTTCGTCGTTGCGTAGCCCTCGCAGTACCCGCCGCCAGACATCGATACGCGCGTTTCTGCGCCGGACCCACGGGTACCGGCCGGGCGTCCACGACTTGAGGTGACCACGATGTCAGGAACTGTCCGTTCGGAGGCTGAGGAGTACCGGCAAGGAGCCGACCGGCCGCTGGGTGGTTATGCGGTGCTGATGACGCTGTTCGGCGCTCTGGTGGGTATCGCGGGGGCGGTCGCCGCGGTCCGAGGGACGAACGGCCGGCGGATCTCGCCGTACGACCTGCTGCTGATGACGGCAGGCACCCACAAACTCGCGCGGCTGGTCAGCAAGGATGCGGTCACCAGCCCGCTGCGGATGCCGTTCACCCGGTATCGCGAACCCGGCGGACCGGCCGAGGTCATGGAGGAGGTGCGCTCCGAAGGGTCGCTTCAGCATGCCGTCGGGGAGCTGGTGACCTGCCCGTTCTGCCTGGCGATCTGGGTCGCGACAGCGTTCAGCATCGGTTTCCTCTTCGCACCACGCGTCACCCGCGTGGCGGCTTCGGCGCTCACCGCGACCGCCGGTTCCGACTTCCTGCAACTCCTCTACGCGCGGCTGCAGCGGTCTGCGAATTGACCTGATCCGGCCTGGGTACCTGCCGGTGTGCGTCCTGCACGATGAGGAGATAGGGCCGATGGTCGTTTCGGATCAGGTACCGATTGGCAAGCGCTCTCTCGACCTGGAGTGGTTCCGTCGGGAACTCGAGCAGGAGCGGCAGTTCAGGCTGGAGCAACTCATCAGCTTGTCGTACCAGGCCGAGGCGCCGTGTTCAACGGCTCTCGGCGAGGTCCGAGCCGCGTTGACGGCCGGCGCGCGGCGGGCGTTGGCGGAGATCGACGCCGCACTCTTCCGCCTCTCCCGGAACACCTTCGGAGTCTGCGAACTCTGCGGGCAGGCAATCCCGAGCTACCGGCTGATAGCGATCCCGACGATCAGGCTGTGCCTGCCGTGCGAGCGCTCCCAGCCAAGCCATCAGGACTAGCGGCCATGGGGGCGTATCGATGGATCTGGCGCGCGATCGCAGGCCTCTGGATCGTACTGGGTGCTGCCGCCGGCGCCGTCGTTCTTCCGCTCGCGGTCTGGATCGCCCTCGGGCTTCCGGCGGTGGTTCTCTGGCTGGCGTCCTCGGTGCGGAAGCTGGTCACCGACGACGGCAAACCTTCACCGACACGAAGTGCGGCGTTGGTGCTCGTTGTGTACCTGGGTGTCATCGCAACCCTGGCGGCTGCGGTCTTCATCGATCTCGGGGCGTTGGTGGTTCTGGCGTTCCTGGCCGCCGGCTCCCCGGCGGCAATAGGGTGGTACGCGCGGAGGCTCGGCTGGGACAGCCCGAGGTCAGGACCCTCGCCGACATCCGCCAGTACGGCTGAGCTGTGCAGGCAATGGATCGAGAGCTACGGCGAGTTGCGCCGTGCGACCTCGAGTGCGGCGCGCCTTCGCGTGGTGATGGCGCGCCAACGCTGCCTCGACGAGCTCGAACGGCGTGATCCGGACGGTTTGCACGCCTGGCTGTCCTCGGCGGCGAGCGCGGGCGGCGATCCGCGGCGCTTCTTGTCCGACGCCGGCGGCTGAAGCAGCGCGTTGCGCGGCCCCGGGGTTGCGGCAGGCGACGAATTCCGAAGCGCATGCCTGCTCGTGGCGGTGGGAACCGCGTGAGTATCAGGGAAGAATTTGCTCAAGAGGGTGATGACATGACGACTGCACGGGATTTGATGACGCCGGGTGCGGAGTGTGTCGGCGAGAACGAAACCCTGGTCCTGGCGGCGCGGAAGATGCGGGATCTGGATGTCGGGGCGCTGCCGATCTGCGGTGAGGACAACCGGCTGAAGGGCATGCTGACCGATCGTGACATCGTCGTGAAGTGCATCGCCGACGGAGGCGATCCGACGAAGGCCACGGCTGGTTCGTTCGGGCAGGGAAAGCCGGTGACGATCGGTGCGGACGACAGCATCGAGGAGGCGCTGCAGACGATGGAAGCGCATCAGGTACGCCGCCTGCCGGTCATCGACGGTCATGATCTCGTCGGGATGCTGGCCCAGGCGGACGTCGTACAGGCGATGCCCGGGCGCGCCGGCGGGACCGTCAGCGACATCTCCGAGCCGAGCTAGCTGACGCCGAGCAGGCGGGTCGCCTGCAACGAGGTGGCCAAGCTGCGCTTCGGTGACCGGTGTGTGTCGAGGGGGCCGGCGATATTCGGGGATGAGGCAGATGGATCTGGTGGATCGGACGGCCTTGCTGGCGCGGTTGGCGAGGAAGATCGCCGAGGACGGTCCGGAGCTGTCGCTCGTGACCCGTCTCTGCCGCGCGTTTCTGGCTCTCGTGGGTGGTGACGGAGCTGCGATCACCCTTTCCTATACCGAGCCGAGCCGCGTGACGCTGTGCGCCACGGACGACGTGGCGGCGCGTTTGGAAGATCTGCAGGATGTGCTGGGCGAGGGCCCGGGCCCTGCTGCGTACAAGGCCGAGACCGCCATGGCGACCGACCTGCGTGTCGATCATGATCGATGGCCGTTGTTCACCGAGGCGGCCCGCGAGGTGGCGGGTGCCCGGACCGTGTACGCCGTACCGATGCGTCCTGGTCAGCGCACGATCGGCGTAGTCACGGTTCACCAGAACGACGGCGACCTGCCGGACGGTGACCGCGCGCAGTTCCTGGCCGATGCGATCGGGGCCGCGCTCATGAAGGAGCCACCGCCACCGGTCGAGTCGGAGCTCGAGCCCGGGCCGTGGTCGACGCGGGCGCAGATCCATCAGGCCACAGGCATGGTACTGATGCAGTTGCGGATCAGTCCCAGCGACGCGATGGCGTTGATGCGGGCGCATGCCTTCTCCCACAACACGACCCTGGCCGACGTCGCCGAGCAGATCATCAGCCGGCGCCTGCGATTCTCCGATGACGACGACGCCGACCACGACGCCGAGAGTTGACGGCAGCTGAACTCAGGACTTCTTGGCGGCGGCTTTCCCGCCCTTGCGGCCGGCTTCCTTCTTCTGGGCCGTCGTACCGCCTTGCTTGCTGTTGCCGCCCTTGCCGCTCTGTTTTCCGCCGTGCTCGCTGGACTTGGGCGCGTTGGCGATCTTGGCAGCGCGCTCCTTCGACATTCCTTTGTCCTTGAGCGCCTCGTACTGCTTCTCGTTCTTGACGTTCGCCGACTTTCCGGGCATCTCTGCCTCCTCGGGTGTGTGAATCGCGTTACCCGCCGTCAAGTAGTTGCTGGTGGCCCCTGACAGGAGTCCGCCGTGGACGGGGCCACAGCTCCGCGGCCCGATGTCCGCGTAGCCCAGCAGTACCCGCGGCCGAACGATTCATGCGCCGGTCAGACGGTGGGGAGGCGGCGGCTGTCGATCAATTGCTGAGCGACCTCGCGGAGCTTGGTGTTGGTGTCCTGGGAGTAGCGCCTGAGGACCTGGAAGGCACGGTCACTGTCCAGGTCGTAGCGCTCCATCAGGATCCCCATCGCCTGGCCGACCAGCTTCCGGGCGTCGACCGCGACCATCAGGTTCTGCTCGCGGCGCGCGGTCGCGACCGCGACCGCGGCGTGCCGGGCGAGGATGTGGGCGACGGCCTCCTCATCCGGCCCGAAGGCTGCCGATTGATGGCTGTAGAGGCCCAGAACGCCGACGGCCCCGAACCCCGTCCACAGCGGGACATCGAGAACACTGTGAACCCCGAGGCCGAGAACCTTCTTGGTCCACTCCGGCCAGCGGGTCTCCTGGACGAGATCAGGGATCGAGACGGTGGCACGGTCGCGCATGCACTCCACCAACGGTCCGTCCCCGCCGGCCAGCTGGAACCGGTAGATCTCGGCGACGACAGGATCGGTGACGGCGGGCACCTCCGGCCGGTTGCCGGCCGTGTGCAGTGCTACGCCGGCGTAATCGCAGTTCAGCGCCTGCAACGCGAACTCGACCAGTGCCTCGACAGTCTCTTCCACACCCTCCGCTTCGTGCATCTCCAGAGCGAGCCGGGAGAAGCCTTCAGCGGCCGGTACAAGGTCTGTCCGCGCCGAAGGTTCGCCCGCATCGTCCTCGGTACCCGTGATTCGCCGGCCTGTGTCCGTCACGTCCCTATCATGCACCGCAGCACGCGCCGAACCCAGAAGGGGAAGCCGTTTCGAGGGGTACGCCGAGGGCACCAGAGCGAAATGGGAGAGATCGATCGGATTGCGGAGCCGTGGGGGACACGGGCGGCGTACGGACCGGGGGAGTTCTGGCCGGTGCGGGTGGACGTGCGGCTGGACGACGGAGTGCGTCCGGCCGATGTCGACGAGTGGGTACAGTCCGCGACCATCCTGCACTCGAACGGTGACGGGCTGGACATCGCGGTCAAGGACGGCCGGATCGTGGGGGTGCGGGGCCGGGCCGACGACCGGGTGAATCACGGCCGGCTGGGGCCGAAGGACCTGTTCGGCTACCAGGCCAACAACTCGGCGGACCGGCTGACGACGCCGCTGGTCCGCCGGGACGGGGAGCTCGTGGAGACGGACTGGGACACCGCGATGGCGGCGGTGGCCGGACGAACGCGGGAGCTGCTCGCCGAGCGCGGCCCGAGTTCGGTCGGCTTCTACACCACCGGCCAGCTGTTCCTCGAGGAGTACTACACGCTCGCGTTGATCGCCCGCGGCGGTATCGGCACCAACCACCTGGACGGCAACACCAGACTCTGTACGGCGACCGCGGCGGCAGCGCTGAAGGAAACGTTTGCGTGCGACGGTCAGCCTGGCTCGTACACCGATGTCGATCATGCCGACGTGATCGCGCTCTACGGCCACAACATGGCCGAGACCCAGACGGTGCTGTGGACCCGGATCCTCGACCGGCTCGCCGGCCCGAACCCGCCGAAGATCCTGTGCGTGGATCCGCGCCGTACGCCGGTGGCCGCCGCCGCGACGATCCACCTGGCGCCGAAACCCGGGACGAACGTCGCCCTGATGAACGCGATCCTGCACGAGATCATCGCGAACGAGTGGGTCGATCGCGACTACGTCGACCGGCACACGATCGGGTACGACGAACTCGCGAAACAGGTGGCGGACTGCGATCCGGAGTGGGCTGCGGCGATCTGCGACGTACCGCCTGGTGACATCCGCGACGCGGCCCGGCTGCTCGGCACCGCGGAACGGCTGCTGTCGACGGTGCTGCAAGGCTTCTACCAGTCTCACCAGGCGACGGCAGCCGCGGTCCAGGTCAACAATGTCAACCTGCTCCGCGGGATGCTCGGCCGGCCGGGGTGCGGGATCCTGCAGATGAACGGCCAGCCGACCGCGGAGAACACCCGGGAGTGCGGCGCCGACGGCGACCTGCCGGGTTTCCGGAACTGGGCGAACGAAGACCAGGTCGCCGACCTCGCGAAGGTCTGGAACGTCGACCCGACGCAGATCCCGCACTACTCCGAGCCGACGCACCTGATGCAGATGCTGCGGTACGTCGAGGACGGGTCGATCCGCTTCCTCTACGTCAGCGGGACCAATCCGGCGGTGTCGCTGCCCGAGCTGGCCAGGGTCAGGAAGCTGCTCAGCCAGGAGCGGCTGTTCCTCGTCGTCCAGGACATCTTCCTCTCGGAGACCGCGGAGCTGGCCGACGTGGTGCTGCCGGCGGCCACCTGGGGCGAGAAGACCGGCACGTTCACGAACGCCGACCGTACCGTGCATCTGTCGGAGAAGGCCGTGGAGCCGCCCGGTACGGCGCGGGCTGATCTGGACATCTTCCTCGACTACGCCCGGCGTCTCGAGCTGACGGACAAGGACGGCGAACCGCTGGTGAAGTGGACCGACGCGGAAGGCGCGTTCGAGGCATGGAAGGAGTGCAGCGCGGGGCGGCCGTGCGACTACAGCGGTTTGAGCTACGAGAAGCTGCGGGGTGGGAGCGGGATCCAGTGGCCGTGCAACGCGGAGCATCCGGACGGCACCGAGCGCATCTATACGAATGGCGAGTTCTGGAGTGAACCGTCGTACTGCGAGAGCTATGGCAAGGATCTGGTGACGGGCGCGCCGTTGGACCCGGTCGAGTACGAGGCGATGAATCCGTCCGGGAAGGCGGTCCTGAAGGCGGCGGAATACCTGGAGCTGCATGAGCCGCCGACGTCTGAGTATCCGTACCTGCTGACGACCGGGCGCACGCTGTACCACTTCCACACGCGGACGAAGACCGGGCGCGTGCGGCAGCTGCAGAACGCTGCGCCGGAGGTCTGGGTGGAGATGTCGCCGTACGACGCGGAGCTGCAGGGATGGGACGAAGGCGATCTCCTGCGGATCAGCACGTCGCGGGGGAGCGTGAGGGCGCGGCTGCGGATCAGCGGGATCCGGCCGGCGACCTTGTTCCTGCCGTTCCACTACGGGTACTGGGACGCGCCCGACGAGCGGTCGGCCCGGGCGGCCAACGAACTCACCGCCACCGACTGGGATCCGTGCTCGAAGCAGCCGCTGTTCAAGTGCGCGGCCGCCAGGGTCGAACGGATCGGCGTGGGGAACGCGCCCTCGCCGGCGCCGACCACGACGGCGTCCAAGCCGGTCGTCGCCGGCGTATCACCGACGCGAGGTGGGACCGACGCCGTGGTTCTCGAGCACTTCCCGGCGAAGGGGGACGAGCGATGACGAACAAGGTGGGCCTGGCGATCCGGGAATTGCACCGCGCGGAGAACGACCTGGCCGCGGAACTGCTGCAGGTGTCCAGCCGGCACAAGTCCGATCATGAGATCTTCTACCTCGGCAGGGATCTGGCCAGGTGGTCGCAGAACCACGTGCGGGAGCTCGCGAAGCACGGCAAGAACTACGAAGTCGACCTGGACGCCGAGGCGCACGACGAACCAAGCCTGCTGGCGACCGTCCGGCAGAAGGGTGCAGAGCTGATCGGCGGGCTCCACGATCCGTCGCTCCTGCTCCTGAAGGACCTCAGAGAGATCCACCGCAAGGCGGCGGGTGTGTCACTCGACTGGGAGGTCCTGGCCCAGACTGCCCAGGCCCTGAAGGACACCGAGCTGCTCACCCTCACCAAGACCTGCCATCCCCAAACCCTGCGTCAACTCCGCTGGGCCAACGCCTCCCTGAAGGCGAACGCCGCCCAGATCATGGTGACGCCTTAGCTCGTGTGGGTACAGGGTGTTGACAATCGGATGACTGAGGAGGACACAGTGGGCAGGATCGCTTTTCTGGTAGCCGCCGAAGGGATCGAGCGGGTCGAGCTGACCGAGCCGTGGGCCGCTGTCGAGAGCGCCGGGCACGAGCCCGTTCTGGTGAGTCCGGACAGCGGCGAGGTGCAGACGTTCGACCATCTGACGGCCGCGGACAAGCTGCCGGTCGACGAGGTTGTCGCCGACGTGGCAGTCGACGACTTCGCCGCGCTCGTGCTGCCCGGTGGAGTCGCCAATCCGGACGCCTTGCGGCGCGACGAGAAGGCTGTTGCCTTCGTCAAGGATTTTGTTGCCTCCGGCAAACCGGTGGCCGCGATCTGCCACGCTCCGTGGACGTTGGTCGAGGCCGGTGTCGTGCGTGGGCGCACGCTCACGTCCTGGCCCAGTCTGCAGACCGATCTCCGCAACGCCGGAGCCACCTGGGTCGATCAGGAGGTCGCGACCGACGACAACCTGATCACGAGCCGGAATCCGGACGATCTCCCGGCGTTCTCCACCGCTCTGCTCAAGGCTCTCACTTGAGACCTGCGAGGCGGACGCCGTTGACGATGTAGCGCTGGAAGATGAGCACGAGCAGGATCGTCGGCAGCGCTGCCAGGGTCGATCCGGCCATCAGCATGCCCCATTCGTTGCCGCGCGCCGAGCGGAACGTCGCGAGGTACTGCATGATCTGGGTCAGGTCGGGGTTCGACACGACGAGCACCGGCCAGACGTAGGAGTTCCAGTATCCGAGGAACGAGGCGATGCCGACGACGACGAACGGCCCGAGCGACTGCGGCACGAAGATCTGCAGGAAGATCTGCCAGCGGGTCGCGCCGTCGATGAGCGCGGCCTCCTCCACCGCGGCCGGCATGTTGAGGTAGAACTGCCGCAGGAAGAACATCTGGGCGCTCGCCGCGACGCCGGGGATGATCAGCACCGCCAGGGTGTCGAGCATGCCGAGCTTGCTCACGACGACGAACGACGTCAGCAGGATCGCCATCGCCGGGACGAACATCGGCGTGATGCAGACCAGCCACCACAGCCGCTTCCCGGCGAAGTCGAGGCGCGCGAACGCGTACGCCGCCATCGAGTTCACCACCAGGCTCGCGACAGTGAAGATAACGGCGCCGACGAAGGTGATGACCATGGCGCGCACGAACGCCGGATCCGCGAGGATCAGGCGGTAGTTGTCGATCCGCCAGACGTCGGGGAAGAACTGGAACGGACTGCGCAGCACCTCGTCCTGGCCCTTGAACCCGGAGATCGCCATCCACGCCAGCGGAAAGAGCGCGGTCACGGCGATGCCGGCGACGAGCAGGTACGACAGGAGCCGGCGCGGGGCGTACCACGAGCGGTTCATCGGGGTCCTTTCGGTGACGCCACCTCAGGCGTCCGACGACTTCTCGGAGCTGACGACCCGGAAGATGACGAGCGAGATGGTGCCGATGACGAGGAACAGCAGCAGCGCCGCGGTCAGGGAGTAACTCGTCGCGTACGGCGTGGCGTCACGGAAGCTGTTGAAGATGTAGAGGTTGGGCGTGTTCGTCGCGTTGACGGGGCCGCCGTTCGTCATCACGAGCGGCAGCTGGAACTCCTGGATCGTCAACGTCAGGCCGGAGACGAGCAGGAACAGGATGACGTTGCGCAGCGACGGGATCGTGATGTAGCGGGTGCGCTGCCAGAAGTTCGCACCGTCGAGCCTGGCCGACTCGAAGTAGCTTTCGGGGATGTCGAGGATGCCGGCGAGCATGATCAGCGTCGAGACGCCGAAGCCGAGCCAGATCGCGGGGACCGCCACGGCCGGCAGCGCCGTCGACGCCGTGTTGAGCCACGCGAGCGGGCCC
Source organism: Kribbella pratensis (assembly GCF_004366075.1). Classification (GTDB taxonomy): domain Bacteria; phylum Actinomycetota; class Actinomycetes; order Propionibacteriales; family Kribbellaceae; genus Kribbella; species Kribbella pratensis. The sequence goes on from NZ_SODU01000001.1 coordinate 69,350, forward strand.
TGTCCGAACAGCCCGATGAACCAGTTCGCGAAACCCTCGTCCTGGTAGATGAAGACGAAGATGATCGCCGCCACGACGCTCGAGACGACGGCCGGCACGTAGACGGTCGTCTTCATGAAGGCCGCCATCCGCTTCGACAGCGTCGCAAGGAAGCTCGCCAGGAGCAGGGCCAGCACCAGGATGGTTGGCACGACCATCAAGGCGAGCTTGAGGCCGACCAGGAGCGACTCGTAGAACTCAGGGTCGGTGAGGACGTACTTGTAGAAGTCGAACCCGACGAACTCGGCGTCCTTGTAGAAGCTCATCTCGAAGAAGCTCAGGTAGAACGCGTAGACGAGCGGCCAGATGACGAAGATGCCGAGCAGCACGACCATCGGCGTGATCATCAGGTACGCCGTGAGATGCGCACGCAGATGCCGCGGGACCTGTTCGGTGATCTTCGTGGGACGTCGGCGCCGTCGGCGCGACGTACGGCCCGGGTCGGTCGCCGCACCGGCCTGGGCCGTCGGCTGCGCCGGCGTGTCGATCATGGACATACCTGTCAGCCCTTCGGTGCCGTGCCCTTGAGGCGCTGCTGCTTGATGACGCGGTCGATCGCGTCGCTCGCCTTCTGCGTCGCCGTCGGGATGTCGGACTTGCCCTTCATGACGGACTCGATCGCGGTCGCGAAGGCGAGGGAGATGTCGAACGGGTACGCCGGCTCGGCCTTGCCGGTCGCGACGACCTTGTCGCTGATGATCTTCATGAACGGGTCGGCCGTGGCTGCCGGGTCACCGGCGAGCGCCTGGTCGACCGACGTACGGACGGTGTACTTCGAGAAGCCGCTCTGCCGGAAGAAATCGGCCATGATCGCCGGGTCGCCCGCGAGCAGGTACTCGATGAACTTCGCCGCCGCCTCCTTGTGCTTCGACTTGGCGTCGACCGTGAGGGTCCAGCCGCCGAGCGTCGCGGTCGGCTTGCTCGGATCGCCGTCGACGGACGGGAACGGAGCGACCGCGGTGTTCTTGATCATCGCCGGGAAGGTTTGCTTGAGCTGGCCGACCGCCCACGAGCCGTTCGCCATCATCGCGACCTGGCCCTGACCGTACGGCGTCGCGTCGGGATAGCCGACCTTCGGCTGCTGCGGAATCCAGCCCTTCTGGAACAGGGTCTGGTAGAACTCGAACAGCTTCGTGTAGCACGGGTCCTTCGCGTTGGCGGCGGACCAGTCGTCGTTGATCGGCAGGTGGCCGCACGCGTTGTACTGCAGGCCCCAGCTCGACCAGCCGAGGTCGGTGGCGACGGAGGCGATGCTCATGCCCTTGACCTTGCCCTTGGTCAGCTTCTCGGCCCACGTGAGCAGTTCGTCCCAGGTCTTGGGTGGCGCATTCGGGTCGAGACCGGCGGCCTTGACGAGGTCGGTGCGGTAGTAGAGCACCGTCGACGGCTCGACGAGCATCGGGTACGCGTAGTGCTTGCCGTCGACCTGGACGAACCCCCCGACGTTCGACTTGATGTCGCTCCACGCCTTGCCGGGCAGCAGCTTGTCGAGCTCGGCGAACTGGCCGTTCGCAACGCCGGCGGGAATGCCGCCGTAGTTCGTCGTCGCGACATCCGGTTGGGTGCCGGCGGCCTGCGCGGCCTTGAGTTTCTGCTGCCACGTGTCACCGGGGACGACCTGGTACTTGACCTTCACATCGGTCTGCGACGCGTTGAACTTGTCGACGTACGTCTTGAACCATTTCTGCTGGTACGGCTCGAACTGCGACTGCCAGAAGGTGATCTCGGCCGGTCCTCCGCTACCCCCGGAGCCCCCTGAGTTGCCGTTGTTCGAGCTGCAGCCCGCGAGGGCGATCAACGCGGCCACGGCTGTTGCTGCGACGATCCTGAGTCTCCGTTGACGCATGCCGATGCTCCCTTGACGCTTGGGTCCTACAACGCTGCTCACGCGAGGGAGTGTGGCAGAAATCGATTTCCCAGACAATGCCCTGGAGACTGGTTATCGAGAAGTTGCAGAGCGTTCGGTTGCGTTCGGTTACGTTGTGCGCTCGCTGATGCTGTCTCGATGTTGTTCCAGCAGGTGGAGCACGGGTACGCCGAGGTGGCGGCGAGCCTGCGCCGACCAGTCGACGTGGAGCAACTCGGCGATCACGTGCGGCCGGGTGAGTACGACGACCTCCTGGCCGTTCACCCGCTCGATGTAGTCGGCCAGCTCGTCGATCGGGTGCCGGCGGGTGATCAGGCCCTCCGCCTCGCGATCGAACGAGCGCAGGCGCCCGACGCTGCGGTTCAGTGCCTCAGTGGCCTCGGCGTCGACGGCACGCTGTGCCTCCTCGGCTGCTACGTGGACCTCGTCGTCGGCGCGGACGGCGTACCGCTGTGTGGTGATGCCGAACAGATCCGATCCGGCAAGGTCGGCCAGCGACGTCTCCACCTGGGTTTTGGCGTCCTCGCAGGGAATCACCACGTGGAACTTCACTCGATCGGGAGCGTCGGCGAACAGCTGCACGATCTGTTCCGCGTCGGCTACGCTCAGTTCTTCCTCGACCAGAATCATCACGTCGTACATGTGACTCACCTCCACTCCTGGTCCGGTACCCGATTGGCGTCCGGAGGTCACGGCCGAGTCAGACGGGTGCGGGTTCGGTGGGTGGCGGCGGCGGTTCGGTCGGCTCGGGTGGCTCGGGCGGTTCGGGACGGGTCGGGGTCGGCGGCACCGGCTCGTGCGGGTCCGGTGGATCCGGCGGCGGCGGGATGGTTTCCGGGTCGATGACCATGGCAAACATCGGCTCCTCCTGTGATCGGGAACTGATCAGGTGGCGCTGCGCATGGTGGTCCGGTATCCGGCTGCCCGCTGCCGAAACGGCCAGGGTTTGCCCGGGCACGGCGCGGGCACCGGAGGGTGGCTACTCGGGGATTCAGCCTGCCGGGTCGTGCCCGGCTGTGGAAAGGGGAAGACCATGGGACTCGTTCTGTGGATCATCGCCGCGATCCTCGTGGTGTCCGGGATCGTGTCGCTGTTCCGTGGCCAGATGATCTGGGGTATCGCGCTGATCGTGCTCGGCCTCCTGGTCGGACCCGGTGGTGTCAGCATCTTCACCTGATCCGCGGCGTCGCCCCCACCGCTACCTCCGAGTGGGGGCGACGTACGCCTAGCTGGTGGGGTCGTCGTCTTCCCAGGCGATCGAGCTGATGCGCCAGCCGGCCGGTGTGCGGACGAACTGGATGGTCTTGTGCCCGCCGCCCTCGAACCGCCGGCCGTTCTGGACGCCCGACTTGCGGTACTCGCTGAAGCGGTGGGCGATCGAGCCGTAGATCTGGGTCTGCTCACCGACCTCCCACTCGGCGAACTCGGCCAGCGTGCCATCGGTGAGTATCTGCTGCCGGGGTGCGATGAAGGAGCCGAGATCGTAGACGACGGTCCGGTCGCCGGTCTGACTGATGATCGTCCCTTCCGGGATGAACACCTCGTGGATGCGGTCCGTGCGGGGCGGCCCGTCGGTGTTGGTGAACGCATTGAAGAACAGGCGCATCAGCTCATCGAGCTCGGCTTTGACGACATCGGACTCGCGGCGGTTCGGCATGCTGCGCATCCTAGGTGACCCGTACGAAACCGACCGGCAGTTTGTCAGGTGCCGGAGCGGGAGGCGCCGAGGGTGGCCTGTGCTTTCTCCACCGCGGTCGTGGTGGCGCCGTCGATGTCGTCGGGCAGTCCGTTGATCACGGTGACGGCCACGATCACGTCGTCGACGGCGACGGTGACCATGGTGACTTCGAAGCCTTCCAGCGGACCGCCGGTCGCCGTGAAGCGGACGGCGACCGGGTCGGTGCCGACGGCCGGCGCGGAGACCTCACGGACACTGATCGGCGAGCTTCCTTCGCCCGGAATCTTCAAGGTCATGGTGCGGCAGGTGGTGACGGCCTGCTTGAAGGACTTCTGGAGTGCCCGGGCGGCTGCCGGTGATCCCATGGCGTCGATGGTCTCGTCGACGAAGGGGCCTTGCGCGCCACCGGAGTACGACTGACCGGCGGATGCCTTCGAGCCGGGCGGGTTGTCCGCGTTGGTGAAGGCAACCAGCTTGGCGCAGCGGCTGTCCTTCGACGACACGCTGACGTCGGAGTCGTCGCCCGCGTCGTCCTTCTCGAGCGAGAATCCCGGCGGCAGATCGGCCAGCGCGAGCAGTGCCTTCATGAGCTGAGCCGCCGTGCGTGCCGGTGCTGCGGGCGGGTTCGACGACGGTACGGCGCTCGGCGTGACGGCAGGCGGCGTACTGCTCGGTGCCGTGCTGGTGGGCGCCGGCGTCGAGGAAGGGGCGCTCGAGGGCGTGGAAGAGCCGCTGTCCTTTCCGCCGGAGCAGGCGGTGAACGCGAGCATGAGAACCGCGGAACAGGCAACAGCACGAAGGGATTTCGTCATGGGAGTCTCCTGGTGGCAAAGGGCATGGGTCGGGCGCTGCCGACCAGACTTCCCGGCACACCAGAACAACCAACTGCGGTCCCGCCGGGACCGCACTCACAGAATGAATCGTTTGAAGCCGCCGAACGTTACGCCAGTGACAAAACTGTGACCGAAGGCTCAACGTCTCCAGCGCCGGGCGACTGAGCTCTGAGGGGTCAGGGTTGCTGGTGCGGAGCCGGAGGTGTTGGGAACAGCGAGATGAGTTTGCCCGGCTGCCGGGGCCGCGGGGCGCCGGCGGGGTCTTCGAAGATCTCGAGCCGGTCGTGGATTCGCATGATGAGTAGTTGTGCGATCGCGCTCAGGTCGCTTCCCGGGTCGTCGGCGATCTGTTCGAGCAGTTCGGCGACGATCAGTGCCTCCGGGCCGGACAGCACCGGCACGAGGCTTGCATCGGTTCCCGCTCCGAGGCGGTCTCCGAGCGTGTCAGGTCGTCGTCCCGGCCAGGGGATGGTCCCGGACGGATCGGCGGTGGTGAGGCTCTCGTCAGGTTGTGGCATGCGATGCGCCTCCAGGCGGGATGTGGGGTCCAGACGTCGCCGACCAGACTTCCCGGCACACCAGACTGCTTACTCCTGACATCGAGCAAGCGCCCGGCCGCGTTACAGCGATCGCGGTCTTTAACGATCCAAGGACCCCCCTTGACGCTTGCCTCGCGCAACGATCACGGAGAGTTGCCGTCTGAGCGGCGGTCGGTCAGGACAGAACGAAGTACCGCAGCCACAGGTACGGCGCCGCGACGGCGATGGTGATCGCGGTCATCACCACGCCCTTGCGGGTGAACTCCCAGAAGGTGATCGGGTTGCCGGCGCGCAGCGCGATGCCGATGGCGACGACGTTGGCGCTGGCGCCGACCGCGGTCGCGTTGCCGCCGAAGTCGGCTCCCGCGGCGAGCGCCCACCACAGGGCGTTGGCGTGGGCCGGGTCGTGCATGCTCTTGGTCAGTTCGAGGACCACGGGGCTCATGGTGGCGACGTACGGGATGTTGTCGACGATGCCGGACAGGACCGCCGACACGAACAGGATCAGCATCACCGCCAGCAGGGGCTTGCCGTTGGTCGCCTGGCCGACCTGGTCGGCGAGGTTGCCGATCACGCCCGTCTTGACCAGGGCGCCGACCATGACGAACAGGCCGGCGAAGAACAGCAGGGTTTGCCACTCCACGCTGGTCATGTAGTCCTTGGTCGGCACGCCGGAGATCAGCACGAGCAGGCCGGCGCCGAGGAGTGCTACCACGGACGGGGCGAGGTGGAAGAGCGAGTGGCCGATGAATCCGGTGAAGACGACCACGAGGACCGAGCCGCATTTGATGAGCAGGCGGGGGTCCTGGATCGCCTCGCGCTCGTTCAGCCGCAGGACGTTCTCGACCCTGTCGGGATCGACGTCGAACGATCCCTTGAACAGGCGGGGGAGGACCAGCGTGAACACGATCAGCTCGATGACGACGAGCGGGGTCATGTGGAGGAGGAAGTCGTTGAAGGTGAGGCCGGAGCGGCTGGCGATGATGATGTTCGGCGGGTCGCCGATCAGCGTGGCGGCGCCGCCGATGTTGGAGGCCATCACCTCGGCGATCAGGAACGGGACTGGATTGATCCCGAGCCGGTCGCAGACCAGCAGTGTGACCGGTGCGATCAGCAGCACCGTGGTCACGTTGTCCAGGAACGCCGAGGCGACGGCGGTGATCAGCGTCAGCAGGATCATCACCCGCAGCGGCGATCCCTTGGCCCGCTTGGCGGCCCAGATGGCGACGTACTCGAAGACTCCGGTACGGCGCAGGATGCCGACGATGATCATCATGCCCAGCAGCAGGAAGATGACGTCCCAGTCGATGCCGGTGTCGTGGGAGTAGAACGCGTGCTCGGCATCGGTCACCCCGAGCGCGAGCAGCACGGCCGCACCGCCGAGTGCGGCGAGCAGCTTGTGCGTCCACTCCGTCGCGATCAGCACGTAGGCGACCACGAAGACGACGACCGCGATCACTGTCACGTGATCACTGGTCCGTCGGTCAGTGCGCCGCGACGACCAGTTCCAGCAGCCGGGACGCGGTGATCGCGCCCAGGATCTCGCCGTCCTTCACGACCGCGACCAGCGGGCACCGCAACCGGGCCATGATGGCCGCCACCTCGATGACCGTGTCGTCGTGGTTGACCACCGGCAGCTCGACCGGTTCCCTCGGCAACAGCTTGCGGACGGTCACTCCTGCCAGCCGGTCGGCTACCTGGTCGGCCAGCGGCTCGTCCATCACCCGAGCCAGGGACGGATCGTCCTGCACGTACGTCGGGACCAGGAAGCGCACCACCTGCGACGCGGGCAGCACCGAGTGCGGCCGGCCCTTCTCGTCGACCACGATCAACCCCGGCAAGCGCCGCGAGGCGAGCAGTTCGGCAGCGTCGCGCGCGTCCGTGTCCAGGCTGACCACCGGAAACGCCTCGGCCATCTGCTCTCCGTGCACACCTGCACCATACGCCGGGACTCTCAGGCTCACACAACGTCAGCAGGTCCTGACCGTGGGATCCTTCCAGCATGGTGCGGCCTCCGGGGTCGTCGATCGCCCCGCACCTCGGTCGAGGGCGGGTACTGCCGACCAGACTTCCCGGCGCTCCGCCGCCAAGCCTCTCCCATCACAGGCATTAGGCGCAAACGAACTCGCGGACCGCAGACGCAGCGACCAATGCCGTCGGCAACCAATTGCCACCTTCTCGGACAGAGCGGTGGATGATCGAAGTGCGGACTATGCTCGGCCCATGATCTGTCGTCAGTGGCGAGGGTGGACCACGCACGAGAACGCTGCCGCATACGAGCGCGTCGTCCGGGAACAGGTCATCCCCGGAATCGAGGCGCTGCGCATCCCGGGCTTCCTCGCGATCGATCTGGTTCGCCGCGAGCGGGAGCAGGACGTCGAGTTCATGACCCTGATGTGGTTCGAGTCCTTGGACTCCGTACGGACGTTCATGGGCGAGGACTACGAGACGGCCCACGTGCCGGCAGCCGCCCAGGCCGTACTCGCGGACTTCGACAAGCGATCAGCCCACTTCGAGGTACTCGACCGCCGCGAACAGCCACACTGAACCTCACCCGCACGCCGGCACCTCCGCAAACGTGGCGGGTCACGTTGGACGCGTGGGACGGAGGGCTGTGTGTCAGCCGCCGGTGGCGGCGGCGGGGATGATTGTGACGGGGCAGTCGGCGTGGTGGAGGACGGTCTGGCTGACGGAGCCGATGAGCATGCCGGCGAAGCCGCCGCGTCCGCGGGCGCCGAGGACAATCAGGCCGGCGTCCGATGAGAGACGCAGAATGTGCTCGGCCGGGTGGCCGGTGATCTGGATGAGTTCGGCGTCGTGGCCGTCGCGTTTGTGGACGGCCTCCCGGAGCTGGTCTTCGGTGATCCGGTGGAGCTCGGTCCCGGTCGGCTGGGCGGCGACGACCCGTACGGCGAGGCTGTGGCGGCGGGCGTACTCGATGCCGTAGTCGAGGGCTGTGTCGCCGGCAGGCGATCCGTCGTACCCGATGACGACGCGGACTCCGTCGAGCTCGGCGAGGTCCGGGCGTACGACGACGATCGGGCACCGGGCGTTCGCTGCGAGGTCCAGGCCGGTCGCACCGACGAGCGCACCGGCCATCAGGCCGAGCCCGCGGCTGCCGATCACCACGACCTCCGCGTCGCCGGAGGCCTTGACGAGAACCGTTGACGGCGCGCCCTTGTCGATGTGGGTGTCGATCTCGATGCCCGGGGCCAGCCCGCGGGCCAGCTGGACCGCGCGATACACGACTTCGCCGGCGTTCGACGCGGCCTCATGTGCCGCGACGGCGTGCAGCATGCGGAGAGTGCTGCGCAACGACGTTGCTTCCACGGCCGCCCACTTGATGGCGATCTCGGCGGCTGGTGATCCGTCGATGCCTACGACCACAGGCTTGTGCCTCATACCTCCTCCTGAGCTCCTTTCGTTCCAGCATGGCCCGTTCGGGTGGCGCGCGCACCGGCTGGGCTCATCAGCCGAGGAAGTGGCCGGCTGGGCGCTTGCGGGAGTGGTTGGCCGGTGGCCGGTGCCAGGTGCTGCGTTGGGTGGCTTCGATGGCGGCGCTGACGTCGGCTGACCACGCACGGATCTTGTCCCAGTCGCGCGCATCGCCGGCCAGTTTGCCGGCCGCGAGCCGGCGAGCCAGGAAGCCCTTCGCCGTGGCCGGTTCAAGGCGGCCGGCGAAGGTGACGGCCGGTGTCGCGCCGATCGAGCGGGCGAGGTGGCGGACCGCCGGCGGCATCGTCTGGTCCTCGTCCTTGTCGGGTCCGACAGGCCCGCTGTGGAAGAGCCAGACCTGGCGCTGACGGAGACCTGCGACGTTGTGGCGGAGGAAGCGTACGGCGTCCCGCCGCCACCGACGGACGTAGATCGCGCTGCCCAGGACGACGGCGTCGTACGGCGCGACGTCGTTCACACTCGTCACCTCGGCAACGTCGGCGGAGTGCCCGTGCGCACGTAGCTCGTCACCGATCGCGGCGGCAATGCCCGCGGTCGCGCCCATCTTGCTGGCGTAGGCGACCAATACCTTCTTCGACATCGGAACCTCCTTCGGGGTCGCATCCAGGACACCAGGCAAAGGGCCGCGTGGGCAGAGCCGAACGGCCCGGTTGCCTAGGACCCAACGGCACCCCTCGGGCGTTTTCCGGCGCTCTTACGTCGGATCGCCTGTGTGCTCCTCACCGACGGGACTTCCGGCCCTGTGGCCTGACCGCGGTGCGGGCTATTGCTGGAGCTATGACCGACGTCGCGTGGCCCCTGCGCAGGTCGGCGCCGCGCAATCCGTGGTTCCGGCAAGATCCGTCCGTAGCCCTCGTGGTGGCGGCGGGGTTGTACGTCGTCGTTCTGTTGCTGACTCTGTTCGCCGGTACACCAGGCGACGACTACTTCTTGCTGTATGTGTTCCCGGTCGCCCTGATCGCGATGACGTTCGGCCTGCGCGCGGGCGCCCTTGCCGGGATGTCCGCCGTTGCCTTCGTGGTGGTCTGGGTCGTGGTGCGTGACATCTCGTTCTCCACCGCTGGGTGGGCGGCGCGCGTTGCGCCGCTGCTGGTGCTGGGGCTCCTGCTGGGTATGGCGGCCGACCGATTGCGTTGGGCGGAGGCCGAGCGTCTCCGGCTTGAAGCAGCCGCGCTGCTGCACCGCGAGGCGATCGAGATCAACGATTCGCTGGTGCAGGGCATGGCCGCCGCCCGGTGGTCCTTGCAGGCCGGTGAGGTGGGTGTCGGCGTCAGGATCCTCGACGGGACTATCGACAGTGCCCAGGAGTTGGTGTCCGACCTGATCCGGAGGGCCGGCATGGGACGCCGCTCCGAACCGCTCGACGGCTCGGCGGCGAGGCGTCCACCAGTGCCCTGACACTCGCCACGACGGGTGCGTCTCTGATCAGTCGGTCGGTGCCTGGAGTTCGATGACTGTGCCGTGGGGATCGTTGGTGGTGATGCGGACGGTGCCGCCGAGGGCCTGCGCGCGTTCGGTGAGGTTGCGGAGGCCGCTGCGGCGGGTGCTGGGGCCGATGCCGATGCCGTTGTCGGTGATGCGTGCTAGGACGAGACTGTCGCCGACCGAGATCTCGACGGTCGCTTGTGAGGCTTTGGCGTGCCGGACGATGTTGGACAGCGATTCTCGGATCGCGGCGAGGATCTGGGGCCTGGCCGCGGCTGGTACGGCGGTGTCGATCGGGCCGCTCAGGGTCAGGTGTGGCCGGAACCCGAGTGGTTCGGTGTATTCGTTGACCAGGGCCTGGATGTCGCCGCGTAGTGTGCTGGCGCCGGGGGCCTGCTGGAGGCCGAAGATCGCGGCGCGGAGGTCGTGGATGGTGGTGTCGATGTCGTCGACCGCCTGGGCGAGTCGTTGCTGGTGTTCGGGGCGTGCCAGGCGGTGCATTCCCTGGAGTTGCAGTCCGGTGGCGAACAGGCGTTGGATGACGAGGTCGTGCAGGTCCCGGGCGATCCGGTCGCGGTCCTCGAGGACCGCGAGCATGTCGCGGTCGCGTTGCGACTGAGCACGTTCGAGGGCCAGGGTGGCCTGGCCGGCGAACATCCGGATCAGGTCGGTGCCGTCGGACATGGCGGTGTCGCGGCCTTGTTCGGAGGCGACCACGAGCAGGCCGCCGGTGCCGGTAGTGCCTGCCGGTAGCGGTGCCATCGTGGTACGGCCGAGCCGTGCGCCTTCGGGGAACTCGGTCAGGGTGTCGTTGTCCTTCAGCAACTCGGCCAGGTCGTCGATCGTGACCTGCTCGCCGCCGGTCAGGGCGCGGCCCAGCACGGGAAGGTCGTGGGGCAGCCGTTGTCCGAGGAAGCGCTGGAACTGCGGCGGCCCGTCGACGGCTCGGACGACGAGTTGGTCGCCGTCGGCGAACAGTACGGCCGCGACGGCGGTGCCGGACACCTCCCGGGCCCTCTGCGCGATCAGCTGGAGTGCCTGGTCGGGGTCGAATTCGCCGAGCATCAGCTGGGTGATCTCGGCGGTGACCTCGTGCCAGCGGCGGCGCTGTTCGGTGTCGGCGTACAGCCGGGCGTTGTCGATGACCACGCCGGCCGCGGCGGCCAGGGCGGTGACGGTGCGTTCGTCGTCTTCGGTGAAGTCGGCGCCGCCGGTCTTCTCGGTCAGGTACAGGTTGCCGTAGGCGTGTTCGCGGGTCCGGATCGGGACGCCGAGGAAGCTCTTCATCGGTGGGTGGTTGGCCGGGAAGCCGTAGGAGCGGGGGTGCTCGGCGAGGTCGTGCATCCGGATCGGTTCGGGGTGCTCGATCAGCAGGCCGAGGATGCCGTGGCCCTCGGGGTACGGGCCGATGGCGGCGATCTCCTCGTCGCTGACACCGCGGGTGATGAACCGGACCAGTCGCCGGCCGTCCGGCCCGACGACGCCGAGCGCGCCGTACCGGGCACCGGCGAGTTCGCAGGCCGCGGTGACGATGCGGTCCAGGGTGCTGTTCAGATCCAGATCCGCACCGATGCCGACAACCGCGTCGAGGAGCGCCCGCAGGCGTTCCTGGTACTCCATGATCTCGTCGACACGCCCGAGCAGCTCCTGCAACAGCGCATCAAGACGCACCCGGGACAGGCCTGCGTACTCCAAAGCGCCCTCGTCCCAGCCCCCACGCCCTGACCGCGAGCCGTCAGTCACACCGCAACACTACGTGAAGTAACCGTCTGAATGAACCGCAACGCTGACCGCACCGACGGTGGGGGAGTGGGAACAGGCCCTGGTGACTGGGGACAGGCAATACCGGGTTCCGACCCACCGTTGCCTGTCGCACGTTCCGCGGTGGGCATGAGATCGGCGCCGGTGGGTCGTACCGCTGTTGTGGCGGCCGTCGTTGCTCGACCGGAAGGTTGCCGTCGGCATCGACGGTACGGCGTAGTCCGCGGAGGCGCTGGGGTCCGCTCAGCCCGCCGCCGTCCGCGGCGCTGGTGCACGAGAGCGCCGACGTCGGCCTGGTGGTGGTCGGGGCGCACAGCGCGCTGCGGGGCAGGGGTGGCGGCGGCCGCCGAAGGTCCTGCACAAGGCGGGACTCTGGGCCCTGGCGGGTAGCGTGGGTACGGCGGGATGCTGGGGAGGGGCGCCGGGGTACCGGCTGGCCGGAGCGAGACGTGGTTGAAGGAGTTCGTGATGGCGATCAAGGTGTTCCTGCTCGATGACCACGAGGTGGTGCGGCTGGGGCTGCATCAGTTGCTCGACGCGGAGCCGGACATCGAGGTGGTCGGGGATGCGTCGACGGCAGCCGAGGCGATTGCCCGGATTCCCGCCGTACGTCCCGATGTCGCTGTCTTGGATGTGCGGCTGCCTGACGGTGACGGGATCAGCGTGTGCCGGGAGGTCCGCTCGCAGATGGACGAGCCGCCGGCGTGCCTGATGCTGACCTCGTTCTCCGACGACGAGGCGCTGTTCACCGCGATCATGGCCGGCGCGTCCGGGTACCTGCTGAAGCAGATCCACGGTCAGGCCTTGATCGACGCCGTACGTCGTCTTGCGGCCGGGGAGTCGCTGCTGGACCCGAGCATGACCGCCAAGGTGCTGGACCGTCTGCGGCACCCGGTTGACACCGAGGACCCGCGGTACGCGTCGTTGACCGAGCAGGAACGCCGGATCCTCGCCGAGATCGCCGAGGGCAAGACCAACCGCCAGATCGCGCAGTCGCTGTTCCTGGCCGAGAAGACCGTCAAGAACTACGTGTCCTCGCTGCTGCGCAAACTCAACCTGGAGCGCCGCACCGAGGCGGCTGTGTTCGCTGTCGAGCACGAGCGGAAGCAGCGCGGCTGAACCTCGATAGCGGCTGTCGTGAAGCGCCGATAGTCAGGGCCGGGGTTCGGCGTTCGTGATGGGGGAGGGCTTGAAACCCTTGGTGACCAGATAGACGCCGAGCGAGAGCTCCCACACGGCGATCGGGAGGGTCAGGACGGCTGAGATGGCGGACGTCTGCGCCCAGAGATCGAACAGTGTTGCGATCACGGAGATGACGAGGAGTGGGGCGCCGATCAGGCCGAGCACCGGGAGTGCTCGCGGCACGAGGCGCGACTGGTACAGCAGGGTGCCGATCAGCAGGGCGTTCACGGCCGGGATGAAGCCTTGCCCGAGCAAGAAGATCCAGTCATGGAACGCGACCAGCGCCCGGGCAGCCACTTCTGTGTCCGGTCCGGCGCCGGCCCTTCGCAGGCTGACGACGGACATCAGGCTCACGACGCAGCCGACGATGGTGGCAGCCTCGAGGACGCGCGCTCCGACGAAGCCCAGCGCACGCAGTTCGCTCTGCCTGCGCACCACCGGGTACAACGCGACCGCGGTGCCGATGCAGGCCAGAGCGACGATCATCTCCAGGATGCCGCCGATGACCACCGGGGTGTCCGGTCCGGGGCCGGTGACATAGTTCGGCTCGCGGACCTTGCTGTAGAGGCCGAGTGTCGGGATCGAGACGAAGCTGAGCAGGTAGAAGGCGCCAGCGACGAGGGCGGTCTTCCGCAGGGAAGTCATCGGGACCCGGGTCGGCGTCGTGGTCTGCTTGAGGGTGGTCATGGCGTTCTCCTTGCGTGCGTTGAGGTGCCGTCCGGGTACGGCGTACCGGCTTGCGATCGTCTGGTGACCGAGATCAGCGGCAGGCCCAGGTCACGGACCTTGTCCAGCAGACCGTGCAGGGCGGCTTGGTCGGCAACGTGGCCGGAGATGACGGTGGTTCCGTCGGGCTCGACGGTCAGGTTCAGGCCGTCGAACCAGGTAGCCCATCGGCGATCGAGGTGGCCCTGCAGGCGGATCTCGTAGGCGTCGCTCACGATTCCTCCGTCCCTCGCCTTGATCGAAAGGTAGAAGGAGAGGTGGTGAGCGAGCATCACCACATGTGGTGATCTGCGTGATGAAAGGCTAGGAGAGCAGACCGAGTTCTCGAGCCCGGCGGACCGCGGCCCGGCGGTTGTTGACCCCGAGCTTGGCGTAGACGTGTTTGGTGTGGGTCCGCACCGTATTCAAGGAGACGACGAGTTCCCGGGCGATGTCAGGACCGTCGAGGTCGGTGTTGAGCATCCTCAGGATGTCCAGTTCCCGCGCACTCAGTTCCTCGACGAGGCCGCGTTCGGCCGGCCGGTTCGTCGCGACGCCGCTCAGGAGCCTCCGAACGTAACTCGGCGCGATGCCCCGTTTCGCGGCGGTTCTCAACAGCGTCGTCATCGGCGCGCCCTCGTCCGCGAAGACGCAAACGTAGTGTTCCGGCTCGGCCAGGGTCAGCGCTCGTCGCAGCAACGCGAGCGCGGAGGCGGTGTCGCCTCGCGCTTGATGCGCGAGGGCCTGTACGACCAGGATCTCGATGACGCTTCCCGTTCGCAGGCCCTCTTCGGCCGCTGTCAGGAGACGCTCGAGGAGCCGTACGGCGTCATTGATCAGGCCTTGGTCATGCTCGGCCGTGGAGCGGGCGAGAAGCAGCCTGGCGAGGGTGAGGTGTTCGAACTCGCGGCCGTAGCTCAGCTCGTCCTCGGTGGACAGAGTCGCGTGGTGCGCCCAGTCGAGGGCTTCGCCCAGGTTGCCTTGCCGGATCCAGACGCGTGCTCTGAGTGCAGGGATCGGCCGTACGGCGGGGAAGAAGTCACCCACGTACACGCGCTCCGCCTCGTTGAGCAGTGTGACGGCGCCGTCCGCATCTCCGTCGGCTTCACACATCCTTGCCATCGCGACCCGTCGGCGGTACGGGTTCTGCGGTAGTCCGGTGTTCTCGCCCAGCTCTTGAGCGTGCTGCAGTTGCTTCCTTGCCGCTCGGAGGTCGCCGCGCTCGCGGTGGAGCTCGCTCAGGCCGACGTACATGTCCGCGGTGCCGCGCAGCACAGGCTTGCCTTCCTCGGCGGCTCGGCTCAGTGCCTGTTCGTAGGTGCGTAGTGCATCGCCGAGACGCCCCTGGGTGACCCGGATGTCTGCCAGCGCGATCGCGCAGCCCAAGGTGTCGGCGACGAACCCGGCCTTCAACAGTCCTGCGACGCAATCGGAATACGCCCGGTGTCCGGCCTCGAGGTCTCCGCTGCCCCAGAACGCGAGCCCCATCAGACCGGCGGAGCCGGCACGGCACAGATCGTCCTCGTCCTGGGCCAGACTGATCGCCTGCTGAGCGTGTCTGACGGTGGCCGCTGTGTTGCCTTCGGCAAGAGCGAGCGCGGCGCGGTACATCTCGATCGTCGCCGGAAGGCGGGAGAACTCGGCCCGGTCGACGACGACCATCTCGATCGCCGGGTCCTCCGACGGGGTCGCGACCGCTGATCGGTGAATCCACCGCTCCGCGATCCGCAGCCGGTTCTCCACGCCGTCCAGCTGACCGCCGGACAGCAGAGCGCCGGCCAGTCCAACGGTGAGTACGGGTCGCTGGTGGACGAGGTCGTCGGGCAGCATCTCCTGCCAGACCCGCAGTGCGGCCTCCTGTCTGGTACGCCGCATTGCCGGGATCGCGAGTTCGATGAGGCCGGCCGCTCGTTCCAGGTCTGCCGCGGCGAACGCGTGGCGGATCGCCTCGGCCGCGTCGTCGTTCTGCTGGTACCACAAGCTCGCACGCCGGTGCAGCTCGGGAACATCGCCGGATCGCTCGTCCAGGAGATGTGCTTGGAGGACGTCGGCGAACAGTTGGTGATAGCGATACCACTGGCGGCGGTCGTCGAGCGGAACCAGGAAGAGGTTGGCGCGCTCCAGGGCCGCGAGCTGTGCGGTGCCACCGGACTGAGAGGTGACTGCGTCGCACAGCGGGCCGCTCAGCCGGTCGAGGATCGAGGTCATCAGCAGAAACAGCCGGGTGGATTCCGGCTGCCGTTGCAGGACTTCCTCGGCGAGGTAGTCGACGACGTATCGGTCGTCTCCACCGAAGCCGGCGACGAACCCGGCGACGTCCTCACGGCCCTGCATCGAGAGCGCGGCAAGTTGCAGGGCGGCGATCCAGCCTTCCGTACGTCGCTCCAGCGTCAGGATCTCCTGTGCTGTCAGGGACAGTCCCATGGTCTCGCTCAGATAGGCCGCGGCTTCGTCGGGGGTGAATCGCAGGTCCGCGACGCGGATCTCGACGAGCTCGCCCTGCCCTCGCAGCCGCCCCAGTGGAAGTAGTGGATCTGCGCGGCCCGCGATCACCACGTGGGCCTGTTCGGGCAGGTGTTCGAGCAGGAAGGCCATCCCGTCGTGGATGTCGCGTGTGTCGATGTGGTGGTAGTCGTCGAGCACCAGCACGACGTCCGTCGGGGCGGCGTGCAGATCGTTGAGCAGGGCGCTGAGAACAGCCTCCACCGGCGGCTGGGGCGACTGCAGGAGAGCCAGCGCGCCTGCGCCGATCCCGTCCACAGCAGTTCGCAGCGCGGCAACGACGTACGTCCAGAACACCGTGGGGTCGTTGTCCCGCTGATCGAGGGAGAGCCAGGCGATGGCCCGGCCGTCGCGCCCAAGTCCGGCCACCCAGTCCGTCAACAGCGTCGTCTTGCCGAACCCGGCCGGAGCAGACACCAGCGTGAGCACCGAATCCGACCCACGGCTCATCCGGTCACTCAGCCGAGGACGTGCGACCAGCCCACGCCGCAGCCTCGGGACACGGACCTTGGCGTCGAGCAGCGTCCCCGCCATCACAACCTCCCCCTCGCGAGTTCCATTGTGACCGGACCAGCGCGAACCGGACAGCCTGGGCGGGACCGACCGTTTTCGAGGTCGACGACGCGGGCACCCGGCAAACACGGGCGAAACGCTGATCGGAACCGGGACCGGAGGGGCTAAGTGAAAGCGCTGACCTGGCAAGGCAAGCGGGACGTCGCGTACGGCGATGTGCCCGACCCGATCATCCAGCAGCCGACCGACGCGATCATCAAGGTCACGTCGACCGGGATCTGCGGGTCCGACCTGCACCTGTACGAGGTGATGGCGCCGTACCTCGAGGAAGGCGATGTGCTCGGCCACGAGCCGATCGGCATCGTCACCGAGGTCGGTGCGGAAGTGACCGGCCTCGCTCCCGGTGACCGCGTCGTCGTACCGTTCCAGATCGCCTGCGGGCGGTGCTTCATGTGCGATCAAGGCCTGCAGACGCAGTGCGAGACCACTCAGGTCCGCGATCAGGGGATGGGCGCGGCGCTCTTCGGCTACACCAAGCTCTACGGGCAGGTCCCGGGCGCGCAGGCGGAGTACTTACGCGTCCCGCAGGCGCAGTACGGGCCGATCAAGGTGCCGGCGGGGCCGCCGGACGACCGGTTCGTCTACCTGTCCGACGTACTGCCGACGGCCTGGCAGGCGGTCGAGTACGCCGACGTGCCGCCGGGCGGGACCGTCGTGGTGATCGGGCTCGGTCCGATCGGCGACATGGCTGCCCGGATCGCGATGCACCGCAGCTGTCGGGTGATCGGCATCGACCTGGTCGCGGAGCGGCTCGAACGCGCCCGGCGGCGCGGCGTCGAGACACTGGAGTACGGCGACGACGTGGCCGAGGTGGTCCGCGAGCTGACCGCCGGGCGCGGGGCCGACGCGGTGATCGATGCGGTCGGGATGGAGGCGCACGGGTCACCGGTCGCGAAATTCGGGCAGCAGCTGGCCGGGTTGCTGCCCGACAAGGTCCAGCAGCGGTTCATGGAGACGGCGGGAGTGGACCGGCTGGCAGCGCTGTACCTGGCGATCGACGTGGTCCGTCGCGGCGGCACGATCTCGTTGGTCGGTGTCTACGGCGGGATGGCGGATCCGCTGCCGATGCTGACGATCTTCGACAAGCAGATCCAGTTGCGGATGGGGCAGGCCAACGTTCGCCGCTGGGTGGACCAGATTCTCCCGCTCCTCGGGAACGACGATCCGCTCGGGGTCGACGACTTCGCCACCCATCGCCTGCCGTTGTCGGACGGGCCTGCGGCGTACGAGATGTTCCAGAAAAAGCAGGACGGCGCGGTCAAGATCCTTTTGGCTCCGTAGCCGGGTGGGTACCGGTAGCGGGATGTTGGCAGCAGGACGGTACAGACTGGGCTCCGTCATCGGGCGGGGCGGAATGGGCGAGGTCTTCCGCGCGACCGATGAACAGCTGGGACGTCCGGTTGCGGTCAAGGTGCTGTTACCGTCCGATCGCGATCCGTGCGCGGGGGAGAGGTTCCACCGCGAGGCGCGCGCCGCGGCGAGGCTGAACGATCCGCACGTCGTGTCCGTGTACGACTTCGGCCACCACGACGACGGCTTCTTCCTGGTCATGGAACTGGTCGAAGGTCGTACGATCGCCGACGAGCTGGCCGAGCACGGGCCACTGCCGAAAGACCGGGCGATCGACATCGTCGAGCAGGCCGCCGCGGGACTGGCCGCGGCACATCGTGAGTCCGTCGTGCATCGCGACGTCAAGCCGGGCAATCTTCTGCTGGCGGCGGACGGGACCGTCAAGGTCGCGGACTTCGGGATCGCTCAGCTTCCAGGAGATGGCGCGGCAACGCTGACGGCGGGCGGCCAGATCATCGGCAGCGCGCCGTACCTCGCGCCCGAGCGTGCCAGCGGCGGTCAGGCCGGCCAGCCGTCCGATGTGTACGCCTTGGGTTGCGTGCTCTACCAGTTGGTCACGGGGCAGCCACCGTTCACCGGGGAACACCCAGCGGCGATCCTCTACCAGCACGTCGACGCCGATCCCGAGCCGCCGAGTCTGGTCAGCCCCGAACTCGGCGGACAGTTCGAGAGCGTTCTGCTCAGCATGCTCGCCAAGGATCCCGACGGCCGTCCGTCCGCTTCCGAGATCGCCACCGGCGCGCTGCGTGCTGCGCCAGTCCGTACGCCAGACCGTACGCCAGCCGGTGCGCCTGTTGGTGCGCCTGTCGGCTCGCGGCTGAAGGCGTTGCTGGCCGGGGGGATCGCGGTCCTCGCGACCACAGCTGCCGTGCTGGCCGGAGTCGTCCTGGACGACAGTGAGAAGAGGTTGCCTCCGACAACCGACGTCGGTCCGCAGCCGATCGTGACATCTGGTACGCCGGAAGCGCGCCCGACCGCGACGAGAACGTCAACCTCCACAACGCGACGTACCCCGTCAGGGGCGACGAGGTCAGCTCCGGCGTCGCAACGGGTGTCGCCGAGCACGCCTGCGGCTGCCACGACCTCGACCGACCAGTCGCCGTCGAGCGCACCCACTCGAAGCAGCACGACACGAACACCGGAAACGCCTGCAACCGGTCCATCCTCCTCGGCCCCGCCTCCGACATCCGAGAGCCCGACGCCTGACAGGCCGACATCCGGCTCCCCGGCATCCGGCACGCCGTCGCCGAGTTCCCAGGCCAGCACCACGCCATCGGCTTCGACCCCAGCCGCTCAAGACCGAGCCCACGGGAATTCGACCGATCGCACCGAACCGACTGCCTGCTGACGCCTACCGTGGGTACCTGGCTTACGGAGAGAGGATCCTGGACGGAGGAAATCGACACCATGGCTGAGGCGGAGCCCGCAGACGAGGCCGCGACGATCGCGGACCGGGTAGCTCATGCCGCTCAGGACCAAGGGCTGACGATCGCGGTCGCGGAGTCGTTGACGAGCGGTGCCATCGCCAGCCGTCTCGGCGCGGCGCCCGACGCCAGTTCCTGGTTCGCCGGCGGTGTCGTGGCGTATGCGTCGGAGGTCAAGTTCAAGGTGCTGGACGTCGTGCCAGGGGCAGTCGTGTCCGCGCGGTGCGCTGCGCAGATGGCGCGTGGTGCCGCACGGTTGATGGCTGCGGATCTTGCCGTCGCGGTGACGGGAGTCGGTGGCCCGGGGCCGGTGGAGGGCCATCCTGCCGGGACGGTCTTTCTCGCCGTCAGCTCCGGCTCGGAAGAGCAAGTCCTCGAGCACCGTTTCGACGGCAGTCCGCAACACGTGGTGGAGCTCGCGACGCTCGCCGCTCTGCAGGCCCTGCTGAGCGCACTGGGAGCCGCAGGCTGACGCCCGCGAGCGGGTTTGCGGGCAGCCAAGGCTGGCTACCGGCCGAGAATGATGAAGCTGGGGTTCAAGTTGATCGCCGAGGCGTACGGACCACGGGAGATCGTCGCGCAGGCGGCGCGCGCCGAGGAGGCCGGGTTCGACTTCGTCGAGGTGAGTGATCACTTTCATCCGTGGGTGAGCGAGCACGAGCATTCGGGTTTCGCGTTCTCGATGCTGGCGGCGATCGCTGCCCGTACGTCGTCTCTCGGTCTGGCGACCGGTGTGACGTGTCCGTTCATCCGGTATCACCCGGCGATCGTCGCGCAGGCCGCGGCGACCATCGCGATCCTGTCCGACGGGCGCTTCACGTTGGGAGTCGGTGCGGGGGAGCGGCTCAACGAGCACGTCGTCGGCGCCGGTTGGCCGGCGGCCGCCACCCGGCACGAGATGCTGCGTGAGTCGCTGGAGATCATCCGGCTGCTGTGGAGCGGCGGATACCACTCGTACGACGGGAAACATGTGCGACTGGAGGACGCACGCGTCTTCGACCTCCCCGATGAGCGGCCGGATATCGCCGTCGCCGCCGGTGGGCCGGAGGCGGCTCGGCTTGCCGGTGAGCTTGGTGATGCGTTGTTCGTGACCGAACCGCGTGCGGACCTGGTTGCGGCGTACGAAGAAGTCGGTGGGCGCGGCCCTCGCTATGCCGAGGTCCCGTTGGCGTGGGCGGAGTCGGAGGATGACGCGGCGGAGTCGGCGCGGCGGTTGTTCCGGTTCGGTGTGACGGGCTGGAAGGTGCAGGCCGAGCTGCCGAATCCGGTGAACTTCGACGCCGCGACGGAGCTGGTCACCGCGGATCACATGCGTGACCAGTTCGGCTGCGGGCCTGACGTGGAACGCCATGTGCAGATCGCGCGTCCGTTCGTCGATGCGGGTTATGACCGTCTGGCGCTGATCAACGCCGGCCCGGACATGGACGGCTTCTTCGACTTCTTCACCAAAGAACTCGGCCCCGCACTCCGCGCCCTCTGACACGACCTGACACGACCCGGCGGACGGCATGGACCGGTGTGTCGGCGGGTACCGGGAGGGGGACCGTCCAGCAGCGGGCGGGTGCTGACGGATCGCAGCGCTGGAGGCGATTGTGATCACAGTTGGTGACGTGGACACGTACTACGACTACGACGAGCGTCGATGGAAGTATCGCCGCCTGGGCGGCGGCCCCGTTCGTTCGAAGCCCGTATGTCCACAGGCGAGAGAACTGATGACGGGAGAGATCGATGGGTCTCGGAGACAAGGCGAAGCACACCGCGGAGGCGGCGAAGGGCAAGATGAAGGAGAAGACCGGCGACGCGACTGACAATCGCGATCTGCAGGCCGAAGGGCAGGCGGAGAAGACCAAGGCCGACCTGAAGCAGGCCGGCGAGAAGGCAAAGGACGCCTTCAAGGACTGACCCCTCCCGCAAGGAACTCCCGGATCCCCACTCCTCACGGGTGGGGATCCGTCGCGTTGTGCGCACCCTCCGTTCGCCGCCCGGCCCGCTGCCACGGCCAGCTCGACCAGCCGGCCGACGCCGATCCGTCTGCTGAGTCACGGTTCGGTGACGTCAGCGGTACGGCATGAGCATGCTCGGTCTGGTGAGTATGTTTCAGTTGTTAACGTGTCCATAGATGGGTGAAGACTTTCCGCGTGCCGGTCGCGGGGGCGGAGGCAATTCCTCCAGGGATCGCGCTGTGCGCGGAATGCCCTTTCCAGGAACGATGTTCGGCGATGCGTCGCCAAGGTCCGATTGATCGCCGTTACGAGAACGTGACGCGTGGATGTCTGGTTGATGTCTTGACCAACCGGAATGTGAGCGCAAACATGTGAGCGCTAACAATCCGATCGGGCCCTGGAGGGGAAGAGTTGTGAAGAAGAGGTTTGTGGCCACTCTGAGTGGGGCCTTGCTGATGCTCGGCCTCGCGGCGTGCGGCGGACAAGGAGCGGGCGCGACTACCGACACCGCGAGTCAGCAGCCCAAGGATCTGACCATCGGGGTATCGATGCCGACACAGACGTCCGAGCGCTGGATCGCCGACGGCAAGGCGGTGAAGGAGAAGCTCGAGGCGAAGGGATACAAGGTCGATCTGCAGTACGCGAACGACGACATCCCGACCCAGTCGCAGCAGGTGGACCAGATGATCACCCAGGGCGCCGACGTGCTGGTGATCGCCGCGATCGACGGCACCGCGCTGAGCAGCCAGTTGCAGGCTGCGGCCGACAAGAAGATCCCGGTGATCGCGTACGACCGGCTGATTCGCGGCAGTCAGAACGTCGACTTCTACGTCAGTTTCGACAACTACAAGGTCGGCGTCGCCCAGGCCAAGGCACTTCTCCGCGGGCTGGGTCTGGAGAACGCGGACGGCTCGAAGGGCACCAAGACCGGGCCGCTCAACATCGAGGTCTTCGCCGGTTCGCTGGACGACAACAACACGCACTTCTTCTTCCAGGGCGCCATGGACACCCTCAAGCCGTACATCGACAACGGCACGCTGGTGGTCAAGTCGAAGCAGACCAAGCTCGAGCAGGTCGCGATCCTGCGCTGGCAGCAGGAGGCCGCGCAGAAGCGGATGGAGAACCTGCTGACCTCGAGCTACAACGACGGCGCCAAGGTGGCCGGCGTCCTCTCGCCGTACGACGGCATTTCGCGCGGCATCATCACCGCGTTGCAGAACGTCGGTTACGGTACGGCGGCCAACCCGATGCCGGCGATCACCGGTCAGGACGCGGAGATCGCGTCGGTCAAGCTGATCAACACCGGTGTCCAGAGCTCGACGATCTTCAAGGACACCCGGTTGCTGGCCGCTCAGGCCGTCAACGCGTCGGTGGCGTTCCTGGAGAAGAAGGAGCCGGAGGCGAACGACACCAAGTCGTACGACAACGGCGTGAAGGTCGTCCCGGCGTACCTGCTGCCGATCCAGACCGTCTTCAAGCAGGACATCCAGAAGCAGCTCGTCGACTCCGGTTACTACACGGCCGCCGAGGTCGCCGCCGGTCAGGCGAAGTGAAGCCCGGCCGGGTCCCGGCGGTATGCGAACCGCCGGGGCCCGGCCGCGATCCGATGTGGATGGTGTGGCCGTGAAGGAGGCTGAATGAACGACGTGCTGCTCGAGATGCGGGGAATCACCAAGCGTTTCCCCGGTGTCACGGCTCTCGAGGACGTGTCACTCGCCGTACGGCGTGGGGAGATCCACGCGATCTGTGGCGAGAACGGTGCCGGCAAGTCGACGCTGATGAAGGTGCTGTCCGGCGTCTACCCGACCGGTAGCTACGAGGGCGAGATCAGGTTCGACGGAAAACCCGTGCACTTCGGTGGCATCCGTGACAGCGAAGCCGTCGGGATCGTCATCATCCATCAGGAGCTGGCCCTCGTGCCCTACCTGTCGATCGCGGAGAACATCTTTCTCGGCAACGAACGCCGCGGCCGCGGCGGGCTGATCGACTGGAACCGGGCCAACGCCGAGGCCCGCGAACTGCTGACGTCGGTCGGGCTGGACGAGAACCCCGTGTCGCCGGTGATCCAGCTCGGAGTCGGCAAGCAGCAGTTGGTCGAGATCGCCAAGGCCCTGTCCAAGGAGGTCCGGCTGCTGATCCTCGACGAGCCGACCGCCGCGCTCAACGACGTGGACTCGGCACATCTGCTCGAGCTGCTCCGGCGGCTCCGGGACCGGGGGATCACCTGCATCATGATCTCCCACAAACTCAGCGAGATCACGGCGATCGCCGACTCCACCACGGTGATCCGGGACGGAAAGACGGTCGAGACTCTCGACATGAGCTCCGGGGACGTGACCCAGCAGCGGATCATCCGCGGCATGGTCGGACGCGACATCGACAGCTTCTATCCGGACCGGGTCTCCGAGCCCGGGCCCGAAGTGCTGCGGATCGAGAACTGGACTGCGTGGCATCCGGTCCAGCAGCGCAAGGTCGTCGACGGAGCCTCCCTCAACGTGCGGGCCGGCGAGGTCGTCGGCATCGCCGGACTGATGGGCGCGGGACGCACCGAACTCGCGATGAGCGTCTTCGGGCGCTCGTACGGGCGCAATATCAGCGGCCGGCTGTACCTGCACGGCAAGGAGGTCCGGGCCCGAACCGTGGCCGAGGCGATCTCCAACGGCATCGCCTACGCCACCGAGGATCGCAAGCGGTACGGGCTGAACCTGATCGCCGACGTCCGGGCCAACGTCTCCGCCGCCGCACTAGGCAAGCTGGCCCGGGCCGGCTGGATCAACGGCAACGAGGAGATCAAGGTCGCCGAGCAGGGCCGGCGGGACATGAACATCAAGACGCGCACCGTGCTGGACACCGTCGGCACCTTGTCCGGGGGCAACCAGCAGAAGGTCGTGCTGTCCAAATGGCTCTTCACGGATCCGGACGTGCTCATCCTGGACGAGCCCACGCGCGGTATCGACGTCGGAGCCAAGTTCGAGATCTACACGATCATCAACCGGCTCGTAGCCCAGGGGAAGGCGGTCATCGTCATCTCCTCCGAACTCCCTGAACTGCTGGGGATGTGCGACCGGATCTACACGTTGTCGGCCGGACGGATCACTGGCGAGTTGCCGGTCGGCCAGGCCACCCAGGAAGACCTCATGGCGCTCATGACGATGGAGAAGGAGCTCGCCGGATGACCAGCACCGAACCAACCGCTCGACCACAGGACGCACCGGCGGAGAGCGCCCCCGCCGCCGCGCTGCACGTCGGTACCAGCGATCCGCTCACCTTGCTGACGCGCAACCTGCGGCAGAGCGGCATCTACATCGCCTTCGTCGTGATCGTGGCGCTGTTCGCGTTCCTGACCGACGGTGTCCTGCTCAGCCCGGGCAACATCACCAACATCGTGCTCCAGTACTCCTACATCCTGGTGCTCGCGATCGGCATGGTGATCCTGATCATCGCCGGCCACATCGACCTGTCGGTCGGGTCGATCGTCGCGTTGACGGGCGCGGTGTCCGCCGTACTGGTCATCCAGCACGGACAGCCGTGGTGGGTCGGCGTGGTCGCGGCCGTCGCGGTGGGTGTCGCGGTCGGGGCCTGGCACGGCTTCTGGGTGGCGTACGTCGGTATGCCTGCGTTCATCGTGACGCTGGCCGGCATGTTGCTGTTCCGTGGCCTGACGTTGCAGGTGCTGGACAACGTCTCCTTGTCGCCGTTCCCGGCCGACTACCAGAAGGTCGCCAGCGGCTTCCTGAACGGCCTGATGGGCGGGCAGGGGTACGACGCGTTCACGCTGCTGATCGCCGGGATCGCGGTCGCCGGGTACGCGGTCAGCGTGTTCCGCACCCGGTTGGCGCGGATCCGCTACCAGCAGCCGGTGGAGTCGTTCCCGCTGTTCGTGGCTCGCGTGCTGGTGGTCGCCGCGGTCGTCATGTACTTCGCCTGGCAGCTGGCTCATGCCCGCGGTCTGCCGATCGTCCTGATCATTCTGGCCGTCCTCGTGATCGCCTACGGGCTGATGACGAACAACACCGTCTTCGGCCGCCAGGTCTACGCGATCGGCGGCAACCTGTCGGCCGCGATGCTGTCCGGTGTGAAGGTCCGCAAGGTCAACTTCTGGATCTTCGTGAACATGGGCTTCCTGGCCGGGATCGCCGGCGTCATCTACTCGTCGCGGTCCAACGGCGCCCAGCCCGCGGCCGGCAACATGTTCGAACTCGACGCCATCGCCGCGGCGTTCATCGGCGGCGCCGCCGTCGCTGGCGGCGTCGGCACCGTGGTCGGGGCGATGGTCGGCGGTCTGATCATGGCGGTGATGAGCAACGGTATGCAGTTGATGGGTGTCGACCAGTCGACGCAGTCGGTCGTGAAGGGCCTGGTGCTGCTGCTGGCCGTTGCCTTCGACATCTACAACAAGCGCCGCGCCGGCGCCTCCCGCTGACGAAGGAGCCCTATGGATCGCCCCGTGGTGGGTTCGGGACCAGCAGATCTCGGGGCGACCCGCTCCCTCGGTATGGCGGACGTCGCGGCCCGCGCCGGGGTTTCGCACCAGACGGTGTCGAGGGTGGTCAACGCGCAGCCGAACGTGGCTGCCGCGACCCGCAAGAAGGTGCTGGACGCGATCGCCGAGCTCGGCTACCGGCCCAACAGCGCGGCCCGGGCCCTGGTGACCGGGTCGTCGCGCACGATCGGCCTCGCGATCGCCAACGTGAGCCAGTACGGACCCGCCCAGACCTTGCTGGGTCTGGAACATGCGGCGCGCGAGGCCGGCTACTTCCTGACCGTGTCGGTACTCGACGACGACAGCCCCGGCAATCTGATCGAGGCCGTCGAGCGGTTGGCGACGCAGTCCGTCGCCGCCATTGTTGCGTTGAGCACCTATGAGGGTGCTGTTCGCGCCTTGCCCGTGGTGAATCCGAGAGTGCCGCTGATCACCGTCCAGGCGGAGCGTGGCGGGCAGGACCTCGCGGTCTGGGTCGACCAGGAGACCGGCGCCGCGCTCGCCACCAAGCATCTCCTCGACCTCGGGCACCGCACTGTGCATCACGTGAGAGGGCCGGCCAACGCCCTCGAGGCCGACGCCCGGCAACGTCGCTGGCGGATCGAGCTCGAGTCGGTCGGCGCTCCGGTGCCCCCTGTGCTGCACGGTGACTGGTGGCCGCCGACCGGTTACCTGGCTGGTCGCGAGCTGATCGCACGGCGTCGCGGGGGAGAGGAGGTCACAGCCGTCTTCGTCGCCAACGATCAGATGGCCCTGGGCCTGCTCAGCGCGTTCGACGAAGCTGGGATCCGGGTTCCGGACGACATCAGTGTCGTCGGATTCGACGACGTCCCCGAGGCGCCGTACTACGCGCCGCCCCTGACGACAGTTCGGCAGGACTTCGCCGAACTGGGCCGGCGCGTCGTCCAGGCGGTCCTCGCGCGCATCGGTGGTACGTCGGTCCAGCCCGAACCGGTGCAACCGCGTCTGATGGTCCGCAGTACGACCGCCCCGCCACAGGCTGCTCGGCCGGGCATCCGGGGGTCAGCGGCGCCGCGCACCTAGTATTTCCCCATGGCGAGAGCAAGCGAGGGGCTTGGGCGAGCTCCGAGCATGACCGATGTGGCCGCTGCGGCAGGCGTCTCGCACCAGACCGTATCCCGGGTGCTGAACGGATCGGAGCTGGTGCGGGACGAGACCCGCACCCGCGTGCTGGCGGCGATCGCCGAGTTGGGCTACCGGCGCAACAACGCGGCCCGGCTGCTCGTGACGAACAGGTCGCACCGCATCGGGATGATCTCGGCTCATCTGGTGCTGCACGGGCCGAGCATGATCGCTGTGTCGGTTCAGGACGCCGGCCACAAGGCGGGGTACGACGTCTCGCTCGTCGCGGTCGAGGACTTCACGGCGCAGTCGCTCCGGGAGGCCGTCGATCGCCTGCTCGACGAGGCTGTTGAGGCGATCGTCGTTGCCGTCGCCCATCGCGAGGCACTCGGGCAGGTCAGGTCCCTCGAGATGCCCGTACCCCTGGTCGTCGTCCAAGGCGTGAGCGACGGACAGCGGATGGCGGTGGGAATCGACCAGGAGGCGGGTGCCTGCCTGGCGGTGGAGCATCTGCTCGACCTCGGCCACCGCCACGTCGCCCATGTCACCGGGCCGCTGGAGTGGGTGGAAGCCGGCCAGCGGCGTGCGGGCTGGCGGAGCGCGCACGAGCAGCGCCATGTTCTGCCCGGACCGGAGCTCTCCGGCGACTGGTCGCCGGAGAGCGGGTACCAGGCGGGTCTGCGGATCGCCGAGGATCCGGACGTGACGGCGGTCTTCGTGGCCAACGACGGGATGGCCATCGGGTTGATGTACGCCTTGCACGAGAAGGGCCGCGACGTCCC
Organism: Kribbella pratensis; assembly: GCF_004366075.1. Taxonomy (GTDB): domain Bacteria; phylum Actinomycetota; class Actinomycetes; order Propionibacteriales; family Kribbellaceae; genus Kribbella; species Kribbella pratensis. The sequence goes on from NZ_SODU01000001.1 coordinate 96,975, forward strand.
CGGTGAGATCAGTGTCGTGGGATTCGACAACGTGCCGGAGGCGCGGTACCTCTGGCCGGCTCTCACGACCGTCGACCAGGAGTTCTCCCTGCTCGGCCGGCGAGCTGTCGAGCTGACCCTGCGGGCGCTCGGCGGTGAGGTCGATCCGTCGGCCGAGCTGATCCGTCCGGCACTCGTCGTACGCGACTCCACGGGACCACCGCGGTACTGACAGTTAGCGCTAACAGGCACTGTCCGAATGGTTGTTGGCGTTGTTGACAAGCTAGAATGTTAGCGTTCACAATCTCGGCACTGATGCTGTTCCTGCGCATCATCAGAGAGGATCTGTGCATGAGCCCCGAAGACCAGTACGTCGTCGGAGTCGACTTCGGTACGTTGTCCGGCCGCGCTGTTGTCGTTCGCGTGAGTGACGGGGCCGAGCTCGGTACCGGCGTCCACGAGTACGCGCACGCGGTGATCGACGACCGGCTGCCGGCGACCGGTCTGCGGTTGCCGCCGGAGTGGGCCCTGCAGGTCCCCGACGACTACCGCGAGGTGCTCAGGACCGCCGTCCCCGCGGCGATCGCCGCGTCCGGGATCGACCCGGCGCGGGTGATCGGAATCGCTACCGACTTCACCGCCTGCACGATGGTTCCGTGCCTCGCCGACGGTACGCCGCTGAACGAGGCCGACGGGTTCGCGGACAGACCGCATGCGTACGTCAAGCTGTGGAAGCACCACGCCGCGCAGTTGCAGGCCGACCGCATCAACGAACTCGCCCGCGAGCGGGGCGAGGACTGGCTGCCGCGGTACGGCGGATTGATCTCGTCGGAGTGGGAGTTCGCCAAAGCGTTGCAGATGTTCGAGGAGGACCGCCCGCTCTACGACCGGATGGAGCGCTGGGTCGAGGCGGCCGACTGGATCGTGTGGCAGTTGTGCGGGCGCTACGTCCGCAACGCCTGCACCGCGGGCTACAAGGGCATCCTGCAGGACGGCCGGTATCCGTCGACGGACTTCCTCGAGGGCCTCGCGCCCGGTTTCGGGCGCTTCGTCGAGGACAAACTGGAGCACCCGATCGGGCAGCTCGGCTCCGCCGCCGGACAGTTGACTGCCGAGGCAGCTGCCTGGACCGGCCTCCCTGAAGGGATCGCGGTCGCCGTCGGGAACGTCGACGCGCACGTGACAGCGCCCGCGGCGCAGGCAGTGGATCCGGGGCAGATGGTCGCCATCATGGGTACGTCGACGTGTCACGTGATGAGCGCGGACGCGCTGCGTGAGGTGCCCGGCATGTGCGGTGTTGTCGATGGCGGCATCATCGCGGGCCGCTGGGGCTACGAGGCCGGCCAGAGCGGTGTCGGCGACATCTTCGGCTGGTACGTCGACAACGCCGTACCGCCGTCGTACCACGAAGCTGCTGCCGCCGCGGGGGAGTCGTTGCACGAGCACCTGACGAGGCTCGCGGCCGATCAGGCGGTAGCCGAGCACGGGCTGGTCGCGCTCGACTGGCACAGCGGCAACCGGTCGGTGCTCGTCGACCACGAACTCTCGGGACTGGTCGTCGGCCAGACGTTGGCGACTCGCCCCGAGGACGGCTACCGCGCCCTGCTCGAGGCGACCGCGTTCGGTACCCGCGTCATCGTCGAGACGTTCGCGAACAGCGGCGTACCGGTCAAGGAGCTGATCATCGCCGGCGGGCTCGCGAAGAACGCCCTGCTGATGCAGATCTACGCCGACGTCACCAGGCTTCCGCTGTCGATCATCGATTCCGAACAGGGGCCGGCGCTGGGTTCGGCCATCCACGCGGCGGTCGCCGCCGGTGCCTATCCCGACGTCCCGACGGCGGCCAAGAGCATGGGCAAGGTCCGGCGCGGCGTCCACCTCCCGGACGAGGAACGGGCTAGGGCCTACGACGAGCTGTTCGAGCTGTACCTCGAACTGCACGACTACTTCGGGCGGAACACCAAGTTGATGCGGAAGCTGAAAGCGATCCGGCGTAGGGCGGTGGAGACCAAGTGAGCGCGATCGCGGACGTTGCCGACACGCTCACCCGGCTGCGGGCCGAGGTGTGTCAGCTGCATGCGCATCTGCCTGCCTACGGGCTGGTGGTGTGGACGGCGGGCAACGTCTCCGCCCGGGTTCCCGGACACGACCTCATGGTGATCAAGCCGAGCGGGGTCGCCTACGACGAGCTGACACCGGAGAACATGGTTGTCTGCGACCTCGACGGCAAAGTCGTCGACGGTGAGCACGCGCCGTCCTCGGACACCGAGGCGCAGGCCTACGTCTACCGGGAGATGCCGGACGTCGGCGGTGTGGTGCACACCCATTCGCCGTACGCCGTCGCGTGGGCCGCGCGCGGCGAAGCGATCCCGTGTGTCACGACGATGTGTGCCGACGAGTTCGGCGGCCCGATCCCCGTGGGGCCGTTCGCGATCATCGGAGACGACTCCATCGGCCGCGGCATCGTCGAGACGCTCCGCGGCTCGCGTTCGCCCGCCGTGCTGATGCAGAACCACGGCGTCTTCACCATCGGGCCGACCGCCAAGGCCGCCGTCAAGGCGGCTGTCATGTGTGAGGACGTCGCCCGGACGGTGCACCTCGCCCGGCAACTCGGCGAGCCGATCCCCATCGACCAGTCGTACGTCGACCAGCTCTTCGACCGCTACCAGAACGTCTACGGACAACGATGACCGCTGCTCTGTGCTGGTCAGATCCCGGAAGGACCGCATGACTGTGAACACCACTGAGACCGCTCGCGAGGTCTGGTTCCTGACCGGCAGCCAAGGCCTGTACGGCCCTGGCACCCTCGAGCAGGTCGCCGAACAGTCTCAGGCGGTTGCCAAGCGTCTCGCCGAAGCCGGCCTGCCCGTGGAGATCGTGTGGAAGCCGGTGCTGCTCGACGCCGATGCGATCCGCCGGCAGATGCTGGCGGCGAACAGCGCGCCGGAGTGCGTCGGCGTCATCGCGTGGATGCACACTTTCTCGCCGGCCAAGATGTGGATCGCCGGACTCGACGCGCTCCGCAAACCGCTGCTGCACCTGCACACGCAGGCCAATGTCGCGTTGCCCTGGTCAACGATCGACATGGACTTCATGAACCTCAACCAGGCCGCCCACGGCGACCGCGAGTTCGGCTACATCCAGTCCCGGCTGCAGGTGCCGCGCAAGACCGTGGCCGGGCATGTCGAGTCTGCTTCGGTCCAGCAGCGGGTCGGGCACTGGGCTCGTGCGGCGCTCGGCGTCGCCGAACTTCGCTCGCTCAAGCTCGCGCGCTTCGGCGACAACATGCGCGACGTCGCCGTGACCGAGGGAGACAAGGTCGAGGCGCAGTTGCGGTTCGGCGTGTCGGTCAATACCTACAGCGTCAACGAGCTCGTCGCAGCGGTCGACGGCGTCTCGGGTGACGAGGTCTCCACCCTGGTGGACGAGTACGTCGAGACGTACGCCGTCGTACCGGAACTGCTGCCCGGCGGCGAGCGGCACGAGTCGCTGCGCTACGGCGCACAGATTGAGCTGGGGCTGCGATCGTTCCTGACCGACGGCGGGTTCGGAGCGTTCACCTCCAACTTCGAGGATCTGGGCGGACTCCGCCAGCTGCCTGGTCTGGCCGTGCAGCGGCTGATGGCCGACGGCTACGGATTCGGCGGTGAGGGGGACTGGAAGACCTCGGTGCTGCTGCGTGCCAGCAAGGCGATGGCCGACGGGCTGCCGGGCGGCACGTCCTTCATGGAGGACTACACGTACCACCTGGTGCCGGGGGAGGAGAAGATCCTCGGCGCCCACATGCTCGAGGTGTGTCCGTCGCTCACGTCGGCCCGCCCGTCGCTGGAGATTCACCCGCTCTCGATCGGCGGCCGCGAGGATCCGGTCCGGCTGCGCTTCACCGCCGACCCGGGAGACGGTGTCGTGGTCGGGATCGCCGACCTGGGCGACCGCTTCCGGCTCACGGCCAACGTCGTACACCTCGTCGAGCCGGACGAGGCGCTCCCGCGGCTCCCCGTCGCCTGTGCGGTGTGGAAGCCCGAGCCGTCCCTGTCTACCTCGGCCGAGTCGTGGCTGGTTGCCGGCGCACCGCATCACACGGTCCTGACGACCGCCCTCGACCGGGAGGTCTACGAAGACTTCGCCGACATGCTGTCCGTCGAGCTGGCCGTCATCGACGCGTCGACCACCGTGCGCGAGTTCCAGCGCGAACTCCACTGGAACGACGTCTACCACCGCCTCAGCAGAACCCGCTGAAGGAGGTTGATCTGCGCCATCAACCCGTGATGCAACTGCCGTCGGGCCCGCCTGGTGCATGGTGGTGGGAGGACGCGGGGTAGGAGGTGCGATGCGGCTGCGCGGGAAGGTTGCGTTGGTGACTGGCGGGTCCGCGGGGATCGGGGCTGCTGTGGTGGAGCGGCTCGCTGCGGCTGGGGCCCAGGTGGTCGTGCATGGACGCGACGCTGAGCGGAGCGCTGCGGTTGCCGAGAGGGTGGGCGGTGCCGTTGTGCTGGGAGATCTGGCCGTGCCTGGCGTGGCGGCCGAGGTCGCCGAAGCGGCGATCGCCGTCCACGGGCGTGTCGACGTCCTGGTCGCGAATGCCGGCGCCGGCTGGTCGGGGCCGTTCACGAAACTGAACGGCGACGAGCTCGAGCGGCTGGTCATGCTCGACCTGCTCGCACCACTGCACCTGGTTCGTTGCCTCCTTCCCCCGATGATCGAGCGGCGAAGCGGTCACATCGCGCTCGTCGGGTCGGTCGCCGGGCGTACGGCGGTCGCCGGCGAGGCCGTCTACGCCGCCACCAAGGCCGCTCTGGACATCTTCGCGGAGAGCCTCCGCCTGGAACTTCGTGATACCGGTGTCGGTGTGAGCCTCATCGTCCCTGGCGTCGTGGACACCGCGTTCTTCACCGCCCGCGGCCGGCCGTACGAGCGGAAGCGCCCCCGCCCGGTGTCCGCAGCCACAGTCGCGCAGGCGCTGGTCGATGGCATTGCCAACGACCGCGCAGAGGTCTGGGTGCCGGGCTGGCTCCGCGTCGCGCCGGCCGTGCGTGCGTTGGCGCCCGGCCTCTACCGACGACTTTCCGCTCGGTTCGGCGAGCAGGCGCCGGGGAGATGAAAGGCACCGTCGTAGCGTCCGCGGACGCTTTCTTCCTGCACATCGAGCGTATGGGCGCAGCGCAACATGTCGGCGGTGTCGTCGTCCTCGAACCCACCGATCAGCGACCCACGCTGGACGAGGTCCGGACTCTGGTGGCCAGTGACTTCGCGCGACTGCCACGAATGCATCAGCGCCTCGCACCGCCGACGCGCTGGCGCCGTCCGCGCTGGGTCGAGGCGGAACATGTCGACCTCGATTGGCACGTAGTCGAGCACCGGTCGCCTGCTGGGTACACCGGCCTGCTGCGGCTCATCGGCGATCTGGCGGAACAGCCGATGCCGCGGGACCGGCCGCTGTGGCGGATCGTGCTCGTTCGCGACGTCGGTCCCGACGGCGCCGACGCCCTGGTTGTGCTCGTTCACCATGCGATTGCCGACGGCATCGGAACGGTGCTGCAGGCCATGAGCCTCTTCGAGCCTCGCATTTCGATCGCCGTGCCGACCGGTCCCAGGCCCCGTCGACCGGCACGTGCGGCGGCCATCGCGGCCGGTCTGGCCCAGCTGGCGACCGACGGCACCGCGAAGCCGTTGCCGGGCGGCTCGTTGCGCCGCGACTTCGCGACGGCCGACGTCCAGTTCGACGTCGTACGACGGATCGCGGCAACCCGGGGCGTACGGGTCACAGACCTGTTGATCGCACTCCTTGCCGACGGCGTGCACGCTGTGTCGCCGAGGCTCCCGCAGGCCATGCGGTTCTCCGTGACGACCATGGTGCGGACGCCGGACACCGCGGCGGAAGGCAACGCGACCGCGGCGGTCATCGTCGAGGTTCCGGTGGACGGGAGGCCGTTCGACGAACTGGTCGCCGAGGTCGCCACGCGGACCGCCCGGCTGCGGCGGCCCACGCGGGCGCTCGCGTCGCGGTTCGTGATGGCGACCGGGCTGCGGGTCGTACCGGAGCCGTTCGCGGAGTGGTTCGCGCGCACCGTGTACGGTCCACGATTCCTGCACGCAGTGGTCTCGAACATGCCCGGTCCGACGGTCCCGATGACGTTCGCCCACGTCCCGCACCGCAGCGCGTACCCGATCCTGCCGCTGGTGCCGGGTACGCCGCTCGCGGTTGGTGCGCTGAGCTGGTCCGGCGTCCTCGGCATCGGCCTGGCGACCGACCCCGAGTTGATCGACGGTACGGCGCTGGCCGCTCATGTGCAGCGGACGCTCCGGGAGCTGAGCACCGGGTCAGGGCCCGGGCCACTCGAGGGCCAGGAAGAGGCGGGCGCGTGAGTCCGGGTCGTCCAAGCGGTCGCCGTACAGGGTTCTGAGCCGCGCCATCCGGTACCGCACTGTCTGGGGGTGGATGCTCAGCTCGTCTGCGATCGCGTGCCGGTCGCCGAAGTGCCGAAGCCAACTGGCCAACGTCTGTGCGAGCCGTTCGCGGGCCGCGGCGGTCTCACCGGCGAGTGGCGCGAGCATCTCGTCGCGGAGCGCGGCGACCAGGGCCTCGTCGCGCCACACGATCAGCGCGTCCAGGTGCTCGTCGGCGAACACCGGGTCGTCGGAGAGTACGCCGGTACTCCGCAGCCGGACCGCGATCCGGGCGATCTCCAGGCTGCGCGGAAGTTGCGCCAGGGCGACGGCGTTGCCGACCACCGCGCCCATCCCGGCGAGCTCGCGACCGAGCTGCAGCCGGCGTCCCGGACCCGACGGTTCCGGAACGATCGCGCCGACCAGCAGGCCGTTGCGCCGGATCGGCAGCGCGCCGGGCTCGAGCCGCGCGACCAGCGTGCCCGCGGGCTGGTGGTCGCCGCCGTAGATGACGACTGCGGCGGTCTCCGGGATCCGCCAGGCCGCCTGCCGTGCGGCGGTGCGGATCGCTTCGGTACTCGCCCGGCCGGACAGCAGCAGGCTGGCCAGCTCCTCGCGACGCCGCTCCCGGGCCAAGGCATCGTCGAGCTGTTCCTGCAGATAGCCGTTCGCAGCCGAGAAGGACAGTTGGTTGACGAAGACGAACACCGAGTCCGCCAGCGCGGCGAGATGGTCCGGCGCGAACTCCAGCCGCAGCGCAGTGGCCGCGACGTGCCGCCACGCGACCCGAGCACCGAGCTGGAAGGCGGTGAGCAGCCGGGTCAGATCGGTGCCCTCTCGCAGCTGGCGGCGACCGATCTCCTCGAACACCTCGCGGACGCCTCCGTCAGCCCGTTCGGCGTGGTCGAGCGTGGTCTGCCCCGGGCTGCTGAGGTTGGCGATCGACATGTCGAGCAGGCGGTGGACGAACAGTTCCGCGGGCCCGAGCACGACGTCCCGGTCGGTGTCCAGGAACGCCGCGTAGTCCGGCCAGTGCTCGGCCAGCCGGTCGCGGACCTCGTCGAGCAGATCAGGGAGGCCTGTGAGCAGAGCCGCCTCGAGGCCGGCGCGGTCGAAGGTGGCGATGGTCATGCGATGACTCCCACCGAGAAGCTCAGGGAATGCGCATCGAGCCAACTGTAACGCGGTGACAAATTCCGGTCGCCCGAATGTGCACGATCGGGGCAGAGTTGGCAGGAAACCGCTTCCGATCATGGAAAGGTGCATCCAGACGGGCTGCAGAGAGAACTCGGTAGGAGGGAACAGGGCGAGAACTTCCCTGTCGCGTTGAAGCTCCTCCCCGGCGCACCGCGGGAAGGCCTGCATGCCATCTACGCCTACGCGCGGACGGTCGATGAGCTGGGCGACAGCCTCCCCGGAGACCGTACGGCGGCCTTGCACGCCTTCGCGGACGACCTGGACCGTATCTGGACCGACCGCCACCCGGCGCACCCCGTCCTGCGCCGGCTGGAACCGGTCGTCCGCGCCCACGGCCTGCCGGCCGATCCGTTCCACCGCCTGATCCAGGCCAACCTGCAGGACCAGACGGTGACGCGCTACCGCACCTTCGACGATCTCGTCGGCTACTGCCGGCTGTCCGCCGATCCGGTCGGCCGGATGGTGCTAGGTGTCTTCCATGTCAATGATCCCGAAACCGAGCGGCTGTCCGACCTGGTGTGTACCGCGTTGCAGCTGGTCGAGCACTGGCAGGACGTCGCGGAGGATCGCCGGGCCGGACGGATCTACCTCCCGCAGGAGGACCTGACGTCGTACGGCGTCCCCGAGAGTGACCTCGACCAGCCCGCGGCGTCGGAGGCGCTGCGGCGGCTGATGATTTTCGAGACCGATCGGGCCGCGAGGATGCTCGCCGAAGGGGCCGCGATCGTGCGGCGGCTGCACGGCTGGGCGCGGGTATCGGTCGCCGGGTTCGTGGCCGGCGGGCAAGCCACGGTACGGGCGTTGCGCCGTACGGGCGGCGACGTACTGGCACACGAGGCGCGGCCGTCGAAGGCCGAAACGGTCCGTCTGTTGATCAAGGCGGTGGCGCGATGAAGCCGACGGTTGCCGAGGCCTACGCCGCCTGTTTGGACATCACCAGAGCGGAGGCGCGCAACTTCTATTACGGCATCCGGCTGCTACCGCCTCCGAAACGCAATGCCTTGTCGGCGCTGTACGCACTCGCCCGGCGGATCGACGACATCGGCGACGGCGACCTGCCGTTGGAGGACAAGCGAAACGCGCTCGCCGGGGTCCGCAAGGATCTCGGCCGGCTCGACGACCTGGACGAACCGGTGTACGTCGCGGTGGCCGACGCCGCCCGTCGGTACCCGGTCCCGCTCGGTGCCTTCGAGGAGCTCGTCGCGGGGGTCGAGACGGACCTGTGCGACGTACGCATCGCGGACTTCGATGAGCTCGTCGTGTACTGCCGCCGGGTCGCGGGATCCGTCGGTCGGCTCTGCTTGTCCATCTTCGGTCCCAGCACCGGGGGCACCGACTTCGAGACCCTCGCGCTGTACGCCGACCAGCTCGGCATCGCTCTGCAGCAGACCAACATCCTGCGCGACATCCGCGAGGACTTCACCAACGGCCGGATCTACCTTCCGTCCGACGAGCTGGAGCACTTCGGCGCCCGGGTCGCCCTCGACGAGCACGGCGCGCTCGATGACCCGCAAGGCCGGCTGGCCGGGTACATCCGGTACGCGGCCGGCCGGGCACAGGACTGGTACTCGCTCGGCTGGCGGCTGCTGCCGTACCTCGACCGGCGCAGCGGTGCGTCCTGCCGCGCGATGTCCGGTATCTACCATCACCTCCTGCGCCGGATCGGCGCGAACCCTGTCCTCGTCTATGACCAGCGGTTGTCGCTGTCGGCGGGCGAGAAGGCCCAGGTCGCTCTCGCATCGTTGGCCGGACGACGGAAGTCGGTGCCGTCATGAAGCGGGTGGCTGTCATCGGCGGCGGACTGGCGGGGATCACCGCTGCGCTCGAGCTGGCCGATGCGGGCTGTGCGGTGGCGCTGTTCGAGGCGCGGCCGAAGCTCGGCGGGCTGACACACTCGTTCGAACGGCACGGTCGGTGGATCGACAACGGCCAGCACGTGTTCCTTCGGTGCTGTACGTCGTACCTGCGGCTGCTCGACCGTTTAGGGGTGCGGGATCAGGTGCAGCTGCAGCGGCGGCTCGATGTACCGGTGCGAAGCGGCCTGCACAGCGGTGTAGGGCGGATCCGGCGGAACGGGATGCCTGCGCCGCTGCACCTTGGGCCTGCGTTGGCGTCGTACCGCTGGTTGAGTGTCGCGGAACGGGTTGCGGCGATGCGAGCGGCGCTGGCGATCGCACGGGTGGACCGTACGACTGCCGAAGCGGATGCACAGTCGTTCGGGGAGTGGCTGGCGGCGCACGGTCAGAGTCCGCGCGCGGTGGAGGCCTTGTGGGAGCTGATCGGGATCGCGACGCTCAACGCCCGGGCTGACGATGCGTCGCTGGCGGTGGCGGCGACGGTGTTCCAGCTCGGACTGCTCGAGCGGAGCGATGCCGCGGATATCGGATGGTCGTTGGTGCCGTTGCAGCAATTGCACGGTGATGCTGCGGCGCGGGTGTTGATGGCTGCGGGCGTCGCGGTGCGGTTGCGGGCCCGGATTCGTGCCCTGGAGGAGGGCGACGGTGCATGGGCGATCGAGGGGGAGGAGTACGACGACGTCGTACTGGCGGTGCCGCCGGCCGAGGCTGCAGGACTGCTGCCGGACGGTGCGGTGGAGCTGCCTGCAGGGTGGGCGGAGGCACTCGGTAGTTCGCCGATCGTCAATGCGCACGTGATTTTCGATCGGGCTGTGCTGCACGAGCCGTTCGTCGCCGGTGTCGACAGCCCGCTGCAGTGGGTGTTCGACCGGACGGTGCAGAGCTGCGGGGGAGTTCATGGCGACAGGGATGAGCAGTACCTCGCCGTCTCACTGTCGGCGGCGGACGAGCTGATCGACGCTCCGGTCGCGGACCTGCGTGAGGTGTTGGTGCCTGCTCTCCGGCAGTTGCTTCCCGCGGCTGCCGACGCGCGTGTGAAGGAGTTCTTCGTGACCCGAGAACGACATGCCACCTTCCGGGCGGCACCTGGCTCCGGCCGGCTCCGTCCGGGTGCGACCACGGCCCGCGCGGGCCTGCATCTCGCAGGTGCGTGGACCGCGACCGGCTGGCCCGCCACGATGGAAGGCGCCGTACGCAGCGGCGAGGCCGCGGCAGCCTCGGTGCTACAGACCTCAGCACTGCCGGTCGCGTCATGACCGCCGTCGATCCGATGCCGTCGGCAACCAAGGTTCCGGATCTGTTGGCCCGTGCGCGGGACCTGGTCGAGCCTGCGCTGCGGCAGGCCGTGACCCGGCTCGACGACCAGACCCGGCTGGTCGCGTCCTACCACCTCGGATGGTGTGACGAGGACGGCCGGCCGACGACCGGCAGCTCTGGCAAGGCGATCCGGCCGGGGCTGACGCTGCTCGTCACCGAGGCGGTCTGCGGTACGCCGGATCCGGGTGTGCCCGGTGGTGTCGCGGTCGAGTTGGTGCACAACTTCTCGCTGATCCACGACGACCTGATGGACCGCGACAGCCGGCGCCGGCACCGCCGGACCGTCTGGGCTGTCTGGGGCGACGCCACCGCGATCCTGGTCGGGGACGCGCTGGCCTGTCTCGCCGACGAGGTGCTCGCGGAATGCGGCTCGCCGTACGCTGCCCGAGCCGGTCATGCACTGGCGGTCGCGACGCGGGAGCTGATTCGCGGACAGGTTCTCGACGTGGCCTTCGAGCAACGAGACGACGTCGGCCTGGCGGAATGCGTGGACATGGCCGTCGGCAAGACCGGCTCGTTGCTCGGGGCATCGGCCGAGCTCGGGGCGATCCTGGCCGGTGCTGACCCTGCGACGTGCGAGGCGTTCCGGAGATACGGGCGGGAGCTGGGGCTGGCGTTCCAGCTCGTCGACGACCTGCTGGGCATCTGGGGTACGCCGGAGCAGACCGGCAAACCGGTGTTCTCCGATCTGCGGGCGCACAAGAAGACGCTGCCGGTCGTGTGGTCCCTCGAGTACGGCGGGACGCCTGGGCAGGAACTGGCTGCGTGGCTCGCGGAGACCGGGGACCCGTCCGAGGACGACCTGCAGCACGCCGCCGTACTCGTGGAACGTGCGGGCGGACGCGAGTGGGCGATGGCCGAGGCCGCGGAGCGGGTGCGCCGAGCTGGCAGGGCCTTGTACGTCGGGGGCGTCCAGCCGGCCAACCGTGAGCAGCTCGATCAATTGGCCCAGTTTGTCGCGGAGCGTCAGCTGTGACCGCCGAACGGGTGGCCGAGGAGTCGCGGGCCGACGTACAGGTGCAGGAATGCCTGGACGCCGCGGTGGCGTACCTGCGGTCGTTGCAGCACGAGGACGGATGGTGGAAGGGCGACCTGGCGACGAACGTGACGATGGACGCCGAGGACCTGATGCTGCGGCACTTCCTCGGAGTGGCGACGGCGCGGACGGACGCGGAGACGGCGCGATGGATCCGGTCGCAGCAGCGTGACGACGGGACGTGGGCGACGTTCCCCGGCGGGCCCGGGGACCTGTCGACGACGGTCGAGTCGTGGGTCGCGCTGCGGATGGCGGGGGAGGATCCGGAGGCGCCGCACCTGACGAAGGCGGCCGAGTTCGTCCGATCGGCGGGCGGGGTGGAGAAGGCCCGGGTGTTCACGCGCATCTGGCTCGCGCTGTTCGGGCTGTGGCCGTGGGACGCCTGCCCGGGCCTTCCGCCGGAGCTGATCTTCCTGCCGCGCTGGGCGCCGTTGAACGTCTACAACTGGGCGTGCTGGGCCCGTCAGACCATCGTGCCGCTGACCATCGTGAGTGCGCATCGCCCGGTCCGGCCGGTCGGCTTCACGATCGACGAACTGTTGTCGGGTCGTGCAGCGTCGGCGCATGCTCCGCTGTGGAACCTCGAAGGAGCGTTTCAACGATTGGACGTCGTACTGAACGCCTACACGCGGTGGGGGCCGCGCGGGCCGCTGAAGGCAGTGCGCCGGTTGGCGATGCGGCGGGCCACCGAGTGGATCGTGGCTCGGCAGGAGGCGGACGGCGGTTGGGGCGGCATTCAGCCCCCGTGGGTCTATTCGCTGATCGCGCTGCAGTTGATGGGCTATCCGATCGACCATCCCGTGATGGCCGCGGGGCTGCGTGGGCTGGAAGGGTTCACGGTGCACGAGGAGACGGCCGACGGGCCAGTGCGCTGGTTGGAGGCCTGCCAGTCGCCGGTGTGGGACACCGGGCTCGCGGTGGCCGCGCTGCTCGATGCCGGCGTACCCGGGGACGACCAGACGGTGCTCAAGGCAACTGATTGGCTACTGGCCGAACAGATCGACGCGCCGGGTGACTGGCAGGTCCGGCGGCCGGAACTGGTGTCGGGCGGGTGGGCGTTCGAGTTCGCGAACGACGGTTATCCCGACACCGACGACACCGCAGAGATCGTCCTCGCACTCCGTCGGGTCGAGCATCCCGAACCGGAGCGATTGCGGTCAGCGCTGGACAACGCGGTCGCGTGGACGACCGGCATGCAGTCGGCCGACGGGGGATGGGCTGCGTTCGACGCCGACAACACGGACACGACTGCGCTGAAGTTGCCGTTCTGCGACTTCGGTGCCGTGATCGACCCGCCGTCGGCCGACGTCACCGCGCACGTGGTGGAGATGCTGGCGGCGGAAGGGAAGGTTGACACGGACGAGTGCCGGCGCGGCGTTCGGTGGTTGCTGGCCGCGCAGGAGGACGACGGATCCTGGTTCGGTCGCTGGGGGACGAACCACGTGTACGGCACGGGGGCGGTGGTCCCGGCTCTGATCGCGGTCGGGATGCGGACTGACGATCCCGTCATCCGGCGGGCGGTGCGATGGGTGGAAGAGCACCAGAATCCGGACGGTGGCTGGGGCGAGGATCTGCGCTCGTACGTCGACCCGTCCTGGATCGGCCGAGGTGACTCCACGCCGTCGCAGACCGCGTGGGCCCTGCTGACCTTGCTGGCCGCCGAGTCCCGTGGCGAGGCCGTGCAGCGGGGACTCGCGTACCTCGTCGACACGCAGCGACCGGACGGCGGCTGGGACGAGCACCGGTACACCGGCACAGGGTTCCCCGGCGACTTCTACATCGGCTACCACCTGTACCGCTTGGTCTTTCCGATCTGGGCCTTGGGCCGCTACCTGAGGAGCACGCGATGAGCGGCGTCGTCTGCACGCCTCTCTACGCCGAGTGGCTGGCGCTCCGAGCGGCACGCCCCGTTCACACCGGCCGTTCTCGCGGATCCCGGCACGAAGGCCCGGTCCTCGTTGCAGGGGTCGCCGGCGCGCTGGTCGACGGAATCGCCCCGGGAGACCTGGTCGTTGCGACCGAGATCCAACACCACCAGCGAACAGTGAGCTGTGATGCCGCTCCTTTTGTCGTGGGGGAGTTGCGTCGGCGGGGGTTCACCGTGCATGCGGGGCGTGTCGTGACCACTGATCACGTTGTTGACTCGCCCGCGGAGCGGGCCGCGTTGGCGGCGCAGGGAGCTGTTGCCGTTGACACCGAGTCGGCGCTGCTGGCCGGCGGCGACGGGCGGACCGTGGTGGTTCGCGCGGTGGTGGATACGCCGGGGCGGCCCCTTCGGGCGTGGGGGATGCCCGCGCGCGGAGTGCGTGCACTGCGAGAGTTGCGGCGTACGGCGGGAGTGATCAACGCGTGGAGCGCGGCCACTGGTGAGCGAGAGGTGCTGCTGGCCGGGCCGCGGTCGTTCTGCGCTGGTGTGGAGCGGGCAATCGAGACGGTCGAGCGAGCCCTGGAGCGATTCGGTGCGCCGGTGTACGTACGCCGGCAGATCGTCCACAACCGGCACGTCGTCAGCGACCTCGAACGCCGCGGCGCGGTATTCGTCGAGGAGGTCGACGCGGTCCCGGAAGGCAGCCTGCTCGTGCTCGCGGCGCACGGCGTCGCTCCCGCGGTACGCGCCCAGGCGGCCGAGCGTCAGCTCCGCGTCGTCGACGCCACCTGCCCACTGGTCGCCAAGGTCCACCAAGAAGTACGACGGTACGCCGACCACGACGACACCGTCGTACTCATCGGGCACGCCGACCACGAGGAGGTCGTCGGGACGACGGGCGAGGCGCCCGGCCACGTGCTCGTCGTCGCCGGACCCGCCGAGGCCGAAACGATCCAGGTGCCGGACCCGACCAGGGTCGCCTACGCGATGCAGACCACCCTCGCCGTCGAGGAAGCCTCCGAAACCGCTGCCGTCCTCCGACGGCGATTCCCGGCGCTCAAAGGTCCTCGCACCGACGACATCTGCTACGCCACCAGCAACCGCCAGGCGGGCGTCCGCGCCATCGCCAGGCAGTCCGACCTGGTGATCGTGCTCGGTTCCCAGAATTCGTCGAACTCCCGCCGGCTTGCCGAGGTCGCAGAGGCTGCGGGAGCCCCCGCAGTCCTCATCGACGACGCCACCGAGCTGGAGCTCGCCCGCTTGGCCGGCGCGACCAGGATCGGCATCACAGCAGGCGCGTCCGCCCCGCCAACACTCGTCGACGAACTTGTCCGCTGCCTGTCGGGCCTGGGGCCGGTCATGGTGACCGAGGCCGGCGAGCTGACCGAGGACATCCGTTTCGCGCTACCGAAAGAGGTGAGTCAGGCGTGACCATGCCGCTGCGGCAGTCCATCCGCCTGGGCAGCTACCTGATGAAACAGAAGCTTCGGCGCCGGGAGAAGTTCCCGATCCTGCTCGAGCTCGAGCCGCTGTACGCGTGCAATCTGAAGTGTGCCGGCTGCGGCAAGATCCAGCAGACCCACGACTGGCTGAAGCAGCGGATGCCCGTCGAGCAGGCCGTCGCGGCGGTCGAGGAGTGCGGTGCGCCGATGGTGTCGATCGCCGGCGGCGAACCGCTGATGCACAAGGAGATCGACGAGATCGTCCGGCAACTGCTGGCGCGGAACAAGATCGTGTTCCTCTGCACCAACGCCGTACTGCTGCCGAAACACCTGCACAAGTTCACGCCACACCGGAACTTCGCCTGGATGGTCCACATCGACGGGCTGCGGGACCGTCACGACCAGTCGGTGTGCAAGGACGGCGTGTTCGACCAGGCGGTCGACGCGATCAAGCAGGCGCAGGCGGCCGGCTTCCGGGTGATGACCAACACGACGTTCTTCGACACCGACAGCCCGCAGGACGTGATCGACGTCCTCGACTACCTGAACGACGACCTGCACGTGGACAACATGCAGATCTCCCCGGGGTTCGCGTACGAGAAGGCGCCCGACCAGGAGCACTGGCTCGGCCCGGACGAGACCCGGCAGTTGTTCCGGAAGGCGTTCGGCGACGGGCGGCGGAAGCGCTGGCGGCTGAACCACTCGCCGCTGTTCCTCGACTTCCTGGAGGGCAAGGTCGACTTCGACTGTACGGCGTGGGCGATCCCGCTGTACTCGCTGAAGGGCTGGCAGCGGCCCTGTTACCTGATGGACGACGGGTACGTCGAGACGTACCAGCAACTCCTCGACGAAACCGACTGGTCCAAGTACGGCCGCGGCCGCGACCCTCGCTGCGCCAACTGCATGGCCCACTGCGGCTACGAACCAACCGCCGTAGTAGCAACCCTGGGCTCCCTCCGAGAATCGATCCGCGCAGCCATCAGTTAGCCCGTGGGCCGCCGGGCCGCTCCAGCTTGCCCATCCCGGCCTACGCGTCGCACTGTAGCGGTACAAGGTCCAGTCGCCGGGCCCTTCCGCTGCAGTGCGTGCGGGCGCACGATGAGTCATGAAGACCATCGCTGCACTGCCCGACGGTTACACCGTCCGTCCGGCTGAGCCGGCCGATGCCGAGGCGCTGTTCGACATGCTCGCGGCCTACAACACTGCGGTGGTCGGGTTCGCCGACACAACGTTGCAGGAAGTCGCCTACTGCATTGACAGGCCCGGCTTCGACCGGACGATCGACGGCTGGCTCGTGCTCGCCGCGGACGGCCTGCCGGCCGGGTATGCGACCACGCTCGGCACAGGTGATCGTCGGCAGATCGACATCGAAGTGGCGGCGAAGGACCCAGAGGTCGCCGGCTGGCTGGTCGATCGGACGACGCAGCGCGCCCAGGAGATGGGACGCGAGCGCGGCCATGCCGAGGTCACCGTCGACGCGTTCGTCTGCCGGACAGACGAACCGCTGCGCGCGCAGCTGTCCGACCACGGCTTCACCACAGGTACGTCGTACCACCGGATGCGGATCGACCACACCGGACCAGCTGCCACCCCGGCTGTCTCCCAGGACGGGCCCGTCGGCGTCGTGGTCCGCCGCGGGGCCTTCGACGACGCCACCCGCTGGGCCGCACACGAGGTCATCAACGAGTGCTTTCGCGGCCAGTTCGGCTGGGTCGAAACTCCCCACGAGGCGTGGCTCGAGGCGAACTACGACTTACCCATCTTCGAGTGGGCCCAGCTCACCCTGCTCGAGGTTGACGGCCGGGCGGTCGCGGTCCGCGTGTGCAGCGACAAGTACGTCGAGACTGAGAACTGCGGCTACATCGGCATGCTCGGCGTGGTCGAGGAGTTTCGGGGGCGGGGTCTGGCCAAGTTCCTGCTGCACGACGCCTTCGCCCTCGACGCAGCCATCGGCCGGGCCGGCACGATCCTGCATGTCGACACGAACAACCCGACGCCTGCACTCGGCCTGTACCTGTCAGTGGGCATGAACGCCACCGTAGTCTTCGACGGCTGGCGCCGTGTTGTCCCCGTCGCCTAGCTCGGCGAAGCGGGCACCGACCGAGGGGCTGACGGGGTTCTGAAAGGTAGGGGCATGTCCGATCGCCCCTGCTCTTGCCACCCGCCGGTTTGCGCGGTGAGAACCTCCGAGTGTGCCAAGCACACGTTGCAGAAGATCTGCACCGACGGCCTGATCGCTCAGGACGACCAATGGTGGGATCAGATCATCTGGGTCATCGGCGCACGGCACCATCACCTGGTGACCGGCGACGCGGAGTTCGCGGCCGATGCTTTCCGGATCGGCGCGGCTTCCCTGGACATCCTCCGGCGTGATCGCTTCGACAGCCGGTCGGGCCTCTACCGCGGTCCGGCCCTCACGCAGGACGGCAGCGCCGGCTACCCGGAACCGCCGTACCAGCTACTCGCAGCCGAGGTCGGCGCGGATCCGGAACCGTACGCCGCCCAGCGGGCCGAACTCGTTGCCGCCATCAACGACCATCTCTGGTCGGACAAGCTCGGCACGTACGGCTATTTCCTCGGACCCGACGGCCTTGATCTCCATCAGGAAACCGCTGGGCTCGCGCTGGTGATCGAGTTCGGCATCGCCGAGGCGGAGCGCGCAGCGGGGATCGTCGGGGGCACCCACCGCGAGCCTTTCGGCGTGGTGAACGTGTGGCCGCACTTCGCCCGCTTCAGCCCTCCGACTCGTCCACGAAGGTCCGTTCGGGCTCAGGTTCGGTGCCGACGGCATCACGATCCGGCCGACCGTGCCGACGACGTACGCCGGTGAGTGGTCGCTGCAATCGCTTCGTCACCGAGCAGCGACGCTCGACGTGACGCTGCGCGGCGAAGGCACTCGCGTCCGGTCTGTTCACCTCGACGGTCAAGCGATGGAAGCACCGTTCGCCCCGGCGACCCTCGCCGGCCACCATCACGTCGAAGTCGTTGTCGGCTGATCGCGCCGGTGTGGCAAGAGCAGGAATCCCAGGGCAACCCCGAGGAGACAGGGGAGGCCGTGGTTGTCGTGCAGGATCGTGTCGACCACGGCCAACACTGGTACGGCGAGCGCCGTGATCCGGAGCTGTACTGGCGGTAGGACGCCGTACCGGCGCGGGGCCAGGAGGATCACCGTGGCCAGCCCGCCGAT
The DNA here is from genome assembly GCF_004366075.1 of Kribbella pratensis. Classification (GTDB taxonomy): domain Bacteria; phylum Actinomycetota; class Actinomycetes; order Propionibacteriales; family Kribbellaceae; genus Kribbella; species Kribbella pratensis. The sequence goes on from NZ_SODU01000001.1 coordinate 115,243, forward strand.
CAGGCCGGCGACGCACATCGAGTTGCCTGCCCCCACTGGATTGAGCCAGATGTAGCTCATGAACTGACCGAACCATCCGCAGGCGAAGTAGAGCACAAGCCACCGTCGGCGGCCGAACACGCGCTCGGCCAGCGTGCCAAAAACCGCCAGCAAGAGCAGGTTCGAGACGAGCCCGGACGCCCACCCGTCCTGGAAGAACATACCTGTCAGCAATCGATACCACTGGCCGTGGTCGATGCGAGAGGCGTCCCGTACGACGTGCTCGTAGAGCGGCCGGTACACCAGTTGCGCGATCCCGCACGCCAGCGTCACCAGAAACACGGCTGCAGTCAGCAAGGGCCGGGTCGGGCCGACGGCGAGTGCCGTGAGCGGGGTCCGAGTTGCGGTGGTCACAGCAGGACCCTACGGTGCCGACGGCTGCCGCACCTCCGACGTTTGTCATGGTGAAGGTGCTCAGCTCGAAGACTTGACCCACCACCGGTGACGTGCGCCGGTGGCGGGTCAAGCGCCTACTCGCCCACGAGTGGGTCGACGGATGGGGCCCAGCTGAAGTACGCCGGGTCGTTGAACGTGCCGGGAACCTTGCCGAGACCCTGGATGACCGTCGCGGTGCCGTTGGCGTGCCCGACGGCGTACAGATAGGCCGATTGGGTGTCCTTGTCGATGCCCAGCAGCAGGGTGCCCTGAATGCCGCACTTCTGCGCGATCAGGAATTCGAAGCCCTGCCAGGTACGGGTGCGTACCGGTTTGACGACCGGTTTCATCGGCGACGTCGTCGGGATGTGAATCGTGTAGAGCGCGCCGCCCCGGGTGTTCGCGAGGAACGTGTCGTAGGTCCGGGTCTTGCTGATCAACGTCATCGCCTTCACCGACGCGAAGCCCGAGGACATGCCGGTGATCTGCCTACCCGCGCTGGTGGAGGTCCATCTGTGCAGCGCGCCGTCGCCTCGCAGTCCGTAGTTCGTGGTTCGCGGGACGGAGGTTCCCTCCTGATAGCGAGCCTCCTCGAACGCGACCATGTCACCGTACTCGCCGCCGTCGACCGGCAGGAGTCGGATCGAGGCTGTATCGAGTCCGCCGTTGACGAACGTGTACACACTGCGGGCCAGGGTGCCGCCGGTGATCACCTGGCTCTCGACCAGATCTCCGCCCGGACTCGGGACGGTGAAGGTCGAACCGCTGAGCCGTACCGGATCCTTGAACAGCCCGGGTGCCACCACATGGTCGTTCGTTCTCGTCGGAGGCGAGTTGGCAGTGATGCGCTGCGACCTGTGATCACCTCCAGCCGTGACCGAACCCAGATCCAACGCGCACTTGCCGGCGCTTACATCGCCGGTGGTTGTGGTCACAGCGTCCGCGGCTCCGGGAAACAAGCCGACGGCCAACAGCGCAGCCGCACTGAGTACTACCGATCCTCGACGGACAAGCCTTCGCTTACCGTGCATTTCGCAACCTCTCGCGACCCGACCCCCAGGTTGCGGCTCCATGCCAGCAGTAGATCGTTACCCACCTTGATGCAGCCGACCCGCAGAAAGTTGCGCGCACTCGTAACCGAGCCAGGTTACGTCCTATCATCAGCCGCATGGGGGAATCTGAAGCCGGGGAGGGGACCGATCGCGGTCCCGATGAATCAGATCTCAGTCGTTGGCGTGAGCGTCAGCAAAGATTGTCCGAGATCCACACGCGTGGAACAGCGCAACTCGACGCGCAGTTCGAGTTGCGGCCGATCGCACGTGACTTGGCCGAACTGCTGTGGTCCTTTCACGACGACGATCAGCTCTGGAAGCAACTGAGATCGGAGCATCGAACGCTGGAGGGCCTCGACGAAGGTCAACGAGTACGCCTCCTTGCCGCCGGCAACCTTGATTGGACGCCGTTCCTGGTCGAGGCGGGATATCGCCCGCCTCCGCAGGTCGAGGTGCTCGCCGACGAATTCCGGCGAGACATGTTTCGCGCCATCGACAACCCGCAGGGAATCCACATCCGCGCGCTGCGCGATCGCGTCGCCGATCTCGCCACCCGGCTCGACCAGACCTTGGCGGACGAACGGCCCGGAGCCTTCGCAAAGCTCGGCTCGTATCTGCGACTGACCCTGCCCGTCGCCGCCCGGGCTGCCCTCGTCAACGGAGCCGCCGCAGCCGGCGGCCTCGCAGCCGGCGCCGCAGTAACCGCAACGGTCGCAGGGATCGGGGTAGGTCCGGTCGCTGCCGCTGTTGCAGGAAGTGCCCTCCGGGTTGCGTTGGACCGGGCGCTTCCGGAGTGGTCGCCGGAGGATCGGCCACAGGCCGGACGTACGGCGGATGAAGTCACCTGGACACTCATCCAACGGATCCGTCCGGGCGAGGCCGGCATGACCCAGGCCAACCTCCGCATGCTGAGCATGGTGGCCGCCGAACGTCCGGACGACATGCTGTGGGTCGTCGCTCAGGACGCCGGCATGGAACCCCACTTGCAGGCTGCGATTGAATGGATCGACCGCAGCCTGGGCGCTCTCTTCATTGCTTGGGAGCAGACCGGCGCCGAAGGCAAGCGGGACGAGAATCTGGAGCGCCTCGTCGATCGATTGACCGGCATCCGCAGAATTCTGGCCGACATCGGCCTCGGTGGTGGGCCGCTCCTCGGCGAGCTCGCAGACGGCCTGGGCGAAGCCGTCGTCGCCGTCCTGAGCGACCTCCCTCCGGGCCACTGCCAGCCAGGCTGATCAATCGCCTACGCGGGAGGTCGCGTGGTCCGAGCCGCGGACTTCGAAAGACGGATCGACGGCGGCGCGCGCTCGACGCTGGCTGGGTGGGGGGCCGTGGACCTGCACGAGCTGGCGTTGACGTACCAGCACGCCCAGCGGACGCTGAAGTGGAAATCGTCCCGCTGGCCGACCGTGTGGATGAGCACCGTCCCGAGGAGGGATACGCAACCTTGACCATCTAGACTGCGGGGGTGCGACATCACGACGTGATTGTCATCGGGGCCGGGTCCGGGAACATGGTCATAGGGGACTCCTTTGCCGGGCTCGACGTCGCCGTCGTGGAGGAGCGCCGGTTCGGTGGAACCTGTTTGAACTTCGGGTGTATCCCGTCGAAGATGCTCGCCTATGCGGCCGAGGTCGCAGACACCGTACAAAGGGCGGGGCGGTACGACGTCGACGCCGAGTTGCTCGGATTGCGCTGGACCGAGCTCCGGGACCGCGTCTTCGCCCGCATCGACGCTGATGAGGCGAAGGGGCGTGCTGGTCGGGAGGCGAGCGACTTCGTGACGGTGTATCCGGGACACGCTCGCTTCCTCGGTCCAACCAGGTTGCAGATCGAGCTGGGTGCCGAGTCGGTTTCGGTGGAGGCAGATCAGATCGTGATCGCAGCCGGCGGCCGTCCGGTGATACCGCCGCCGGTTGCGGCGTCGGGTCTGCCGTACGAGACGTCGGACACGATCATGCGGATCGAGACTCCGCCGCGGCGGCTGGCAATCCTCGGGGGCGGCTACATCGCGGCTGAGCTCGCCCACGTCTTCGCTGCCGCGGGCAGCGAGGTCGTCATCATCGAGCAAGCAGACCACTTGCTCGGACCCCAGGACGAGTCGGTCGCGCAGGCTTACACCGAGCTGGCGCGGCATCGTTTCGAGCTGCACCTTGGTCGCGAACTGACGAAGCTGGAAGGCGGACCCGGCGCACTGCGGCTGCGGCTTGACGATGGTACGACGCTGACCGCCTGTACTCTCCTGGTCGCCGTGGGCCGCACGCCGAACTCGGACAAGTTGGATCTGGACAAGGCCGGGATCAGCACGCACGACGACGGACGCATCGTTGTGGACAAGTACCAGCGCACCGAGGTCGACGGGGTCTACGCGCTGGGCGACATCTGCTCGCCGTACCCGCTCAAGCATGTCGCGAATCGGGAGGCCGAGACCGTCGCGCACAATCTGCGCCATCCCGAGGATCTGCGTGCGACCGACCACGGCGCCGTACCCGCGGCTGTCTTCACTGATCCGCAGGTCGCGTCGGTCGGTTCGACCGAGCAGGACATCCGGGACGCGGGAAGCGACTATGTTGCCGCAAGCACCCAGTTCGCCGATGTCGCGTACGGGTGGGCGATCGAAGACACCACTGGCTTCTGCAAGCTGCTCGCCGACCGTGCCACGGGCCGCCTGCTCGGCGCACACCTCTTGGGCCCGCAGGCGGCGACGCTGATCCAGCCGCTCGTCGTGGCGATGACGCTCGACATCGACGTCAAGACCCTTGCCGAACGCCCCTTGTGGATCCATCCAGCCCTCACCGAGGTAGTGAAGGAGACCCTGCGCCAACTCGCGGCTTGATGCGATTGCTGAGCGGTGAGTGTGCGGCGGCGGGTAGCTGCACGGCCCTCGCAGCCCTTGCCGCTCTGCTCACCGCCGTGCATGTTTGACTTCGGGCGGCGGCGTGAGCTCTTGTGCAAGTCCCTTGGTGAAGTTGAGGATCGCTTTGCTGGTGGCGTAGCTCCCTTCCGCGCGAACGCGACCGCGAGTGCGACGGCGCGCCCGATGCCGGAGTCGCCGCCGGTGATCAGCGCCCGCTTGCCGGTCAGCTTCCCGCTGCCGCGCCCGGCAGGCGCCTTTCTGCCAACGCGGCGGCGGCACCTTCTGCGCGACGTCCGGGCGGATAGTGAGGGCCCGCGAAGAAGGTGGACAGGCGGGCACAGGCATCACGTTCCATGACTGGAGGTTGCGACCTGTTGCGCTTGTGAAGTGGGTACAGCGGGGGGATGTTCGAAGACTTTGTGTTGAAGGAGCTCGACGTCGCGGGGATCCGGACCCGGGTGCGGTACGGCGGTTCCGGGCCGGCTGTGGTGTTGCTGCACGGTCACCCGCGGACGCACACGACGTGGTACGCCGTCGCGCCACGGCTCGCCGACGCGGGGTTCACCGTGGTGTGCCCGGATCTGCGTGGGTACGGCGGATCGGGCAAACCTGTGACGGACGCCGACCACACTCCGTACTCCAAACGTGCGATGGCCGCCGAGGTCGTCGGCCTGATGGAAGTGTTGGGCCATCAGCGGTTCGCTGTCGTGGGGCACGATCGGGGCTCGTACGTCGCCTATCGGACCGCGCTGGATCATCCTGATCGGGTGGCGAAGCTGGTCGTGATGGACGGGGTGCCGGTGGTGGAGGCGCTGGAGCGGTGCGGGTCCGAGTTCGCGGCGGCGTGGTGGCACTGGTGGTTCTTCGCGCAATCGGCGAAACCGGCCGAACGGGTGATCTGCGCCGACCCGGAGACCTGGTACGAGGCCTGGACCAAGAACACACCGCAGGCGCTCGGACCGGAGAACCACGCCGACTTCTTGGCGGCGATCCGCAACCCGGCGACGGTGCACGCGATGCTGGAGGACTATCGGGCCGGGATCGGGATCGATCGCCACAACGACGAGGCCGATCGTGCTGCCGGTCGGCGGATCGAGTGCCCGACGCTGGCCCTGTGGTCGACCGATGACGATCTCGAGCGGCTCTACGGAGATCCGGTCGAGGTCTGGCGGTCCTGGTGCCACCAGGTGGAAGGGCACGGCATCAAGTCCGGTCATCACATGGCCGAGCAGGCGCCGGAAGAGCTGGCCAACAGCTTGTCCGCGTTCTTGGGCTAGTTGCCGGGTAGGAAGAGGCACACCAGGTGGACGCGGACGCCGTCGGGTTATGGCTGATGTGACTCGACCGTCGCGCCGAGCTTGACGGCGCGCTCGGCCTCGCGATCCAGGTCATCGACCGATTCGCCTTGCTGGTCGAGCTTGCGCCGGTAGAAGTCGTAGGCGGCCTGCCTGCTCATGCCCAAGGCGGTGCCGACCTGGCTCCAGCTGGAGCCCTCCTCGCGGGCCTGACGCATGAGGTGCCACCGCGCAGCGGTCAACGGCTCCACCACGCGCCTGCTTGCGGCGCAGCGCCTCCAGCCCGGACGCCCGCCAACTCGTCGGTCAGGCAGTGGGCATCCTGATGGAGCGCTACAACCTCGACGGCGACCGGGCCTTCGCCATACCGCGGCGCTGTTCCCAAGACACCAACACGAAGCGGCGCGCCGTCGCGCTCCAGCTGATCGACACCCGCAAGCTGCCCGACTGATCATCCGGAGTGCCGCAGGCCGGGTGATTGCCGTACGCATACGGCCGGGCACCGGCAGTGTCAGGAAGCCTGATCGCGCGCGAGGTCCGGTGTTCCAGGTTCCGGGAGTTCAGACCAGCAGCCCCGGAACCGCACCCGACACCAGGGGCTTGACCGGTTTGTGGCGTGGGCACCGGTGAGGTCGCTGCGGTACATCACCTCAGCGATTCGGGGTTACAAAGAGGAACGGAATCATGGAAATCATCGGAGTCATCGTCGCCGGCATCATCATCGGCCTACTCGGAAAGTTCGTCGCTCCGGGCAACAAGGACAACATCCCGATCTGGCTGACCATATTGTGCGGAATCGGCGGGGTAATTATCGGATGGTTCGTCTACACAGCGTTCGGCGGTAATGGCAGCCCAGGCGTCGACTGGGTGCGCTGGATCGTGGCCATCGCGATCTCAGCCGTTCTGGTCGTCATCGCATCCACGGTGACCGGTCGGAACACGTCCGCGCGAGGCTGAACGGCAAGTCTGCTCGCCCATTCGAGCCGCAGTGGACGGCTCGAAGGGGCGTGGGGCAGGGGACATCAGGAGCGGCCTAGCCTCTCCGGTCGATGTGACATGAAGTTGGTTGGAGCATTGGCGGCGGGGGCCAACGCGACCCCGGATGGGTGGACTACGCCGGGCACGTCGAGGGGAGGAGTTGGCGTGTAGTCGGGCGGCCTTCTTGGTCGAGGCGTACGACTATGTGCTTGTCCCATCGTTCGTCGGCGTGCGGATGGTCGGAACGCCAGTGGCAGCCGCGGCTGTCTTGTCGTGCGGTCGCCGCAGCGACGACAGCCCGCGCCACCGTCGCGAGCGGGCCGGTGCCTAGGGTGTCGAGCTCGTCCGCGGCGGCGTTCAGGCCGGCGCCGTCGCGACGGATCCCGGCGTACCTGCTGAGGATCGTGCGAATCCGCTCCGGTTCACGATCCTCGCCGAGCGTGAGCTCACGGGCGCGGCCGAGGTCCTTCGCGGGGATGTCGAGGGTCAGGGCCGTTGCGACGCGTCGCCCGAAGACGAGTCCTTCCAGCAGGCTGTTCGAGGCGAGCCGGTTGGCCCCGTGTACGCCGGTCGCGGCGACTTCGCCGACCGCGTACAGGCCGGGTACGTCGGTTGCGCCGTTCCGATCGGTCCGAACGCCGCCGCACAGGAAGTGTTCGGCCGGCGCGACCGGGATCTGCTCGGACAACAGGTCGACGCCGATGCGTGCGCATGAGGCCAGTACGGTCGGGAACCGCTTCCGGAGTACGTCCGGCGCGACAGCTGTCGCATCCAGCCAGACATGGTCCGATCCGTCGCGGCGCATCGTCGCCTCGATCGCCCGAGCGACGACGTCTCGCGGCGCCAGGTCGGCCCGCGGATGCCGTCCGGCCATGATCCGACGGCCGTGGACGTCGCGCAGTACGGCGCCTTCACCTCGGACAGCCTCGGTGACCAGGGGCAACTGACCGCTGGTCTCACCGGTGTGGAGCGCGGTCGGGTGGAACTGAACGAACTCCATGTCCACCAGCGACGCGCCGGCCCGCAGCGCCAAGGCGATCCCGTCACCGCGCACCGTCGCGGGATTGGTGCTGGCCAGGTAGGCGTTGCCGATACCGCCGGTGGCCAGTACGACGGCGCGCGCCTCGATCTGCCTGAGTTCGGTGCCCGTCTCGACGAGCACCCCGACCACGCTTCCGGACTCCGACTGAAGCAGACCGACGGTACGCCCGGTCACCGTCTGAACGCTGCTTCGTTGCAGGGCGCTGAGGAGCGCGCGGTGAACCTCAGCACCGGTGGCGTCACCGCCTGCGTGCACGATCCGAGGACGACTGTGACCGCCTTCGAGCGTCCTCGACAGCGAGCCGGCACCGTCACGGTCGAAGCGCGCCCCGTGAGCGATGAGTTCGGCAAGCCGCTGCGGTCCCTCCTCGACCAGCGCGCGGACGTTCCGGGGATCGCAGAATCCCGCGCCCGCGACCTCGGTGTCGTGCCAGTGGTCGAGTGGATCGTCCTCGCCGTACGCGGCCGAGATGCCACCCTGCGCCCAGGGCGTACTGCCGTCGCCGGCACTGAGCAGGATCACCTGACGGGTGGCCGCGAGACCGAGTGCGGTTGACATGCCCGCCACGCCGGAGCCGATGACGACGACATCGGCCACGCGCGTCATCGAGCACCCGCAGGCTTGCCGATGGCAACCATCCGCTCGACCGAACGCCGCGCCCGCTCGACGACCTCAGGCGGTAGCTGGATCTCGTCGCGTCCCTCCCGCAGGCACCGCACCAGCAGCTCCGGGGTGATCATCTTCATGAAGCGGCACGAGGCCTTCGGGTTCACCGGCAGGAACGTCGTCTGCTGGTTGACCTTGCGAAGCTGATGGAGCATGCCGATCTCCGTCGCGACCAGAGCCGTCTTCGCAGTCATGCCGCGAGCGGTGTCCAACATGCCGGCGGTGGAGAGGATGTGCGTCCGCTCGGCCGGAAGGTCACCCACGCCGGCGAGCCAGAGGGCCGATGACGCGCAGCCGCACTCGGGGTGCACGAGAACTTCGGCCGCGGGATCGGCGGCTACCTGAGCGCGCAGGTCGGCCGCGGTGATGCCGGCATGTACATGACACTCGCCCATCCACACCTCGATGTTGTCCCGGCCGGTCTGTCGCCGGACGTGCGCGCCGAGGAACTGATCCGGCAGGAACAGGACCGGCTGATCCGCCGGAATCGAGTTCACCACCTCCACTGCGTTGGACGAGGTACAACAGATGTCGGCCTCGGCCTTCACCGCCGCGCTGGTGTTGACATAGGCAACAACAACCGCATCGGGATGGTCAGCCTTCCAGGCTCGTAGCTGGTCGGCGTCGATGGTGTCCGCCAGCGAGCAGCCCGCCTGGGCCGTCGGGATCAACACGGTCTTGCCGGGGCTGAGAAGTTTGGCCGTCTCCGCCATGAAGTGCACGCCGCAGAACACGATCGTGGACGCCTCGGTACTGGCCGCGATGCGCGACAGTGCGAGTGAGTCGCCGACGTGGTCGGCTACGTCCTGGATCGCCGGTTCCTGGTAGTTGTGGGCGAGGATCACAGCATCCCGCTCCTGGGCGAGGCGCCGTACCTCTTCCTGCCAGCTGATTGCCGTGCGCTGACCAACGGTCACAACAGATCCTTCTTTCGGGAGGTTTTCGCTTGATAAGCGATAACTGGGCATGGCGAGCCCTGGTTCAGCCGTGGCTGCGGGTCACCAGCAGACTGATGTCGAGTGCGGTAGGGGAGTGGGTCAGGGCACCGACCGAAATGGCATCGACGCCGGTGGCGGCGACATCGGCAATGGTGTCCAGGGTGATGTTGCCGGAGGCCTCGAGCCGGGTGGCGGATCCGGAGGTGTTGCGCCGCTCGACGATCAGAGCCATCTGCTCGAGCGGCATGTTGTCCAGCAGGATCCACTCGACCTGGCAGTCCAGCGCTTCGCGGGCCTCCTCGGCAGTGGTGACTTCGACCTCGATCGCCATGCGGTTGTCTTCGGCGGCCATGCCGTCCCGGACCCGGCGAACGGCCGGGAGGACGCCGCCGGCCGCGGCGAGATGGTTCTCCTTGAGCAGCACCATGGCCGACAGGTCGAGCCGGTGGTTGGTCCCCCCGCCGCAACTCACGGCGTACTTGTCCATGGCCCGGAGGCCGGGTGCTGTCTTTCGGGTGTCGAGGAGCGCGATCGGGCGTCCGTCGATCGCTGCGACGAACGCCGACGTGAGGGTTGCGATGCCCGACATCCGTTGTGCGAAGTTCAGCGCCACCCGCTCGCCGGTGATGACCGACCGCGCTGCGCCGCTGATCCACGCCAGCGGCTGCCCCGGGACAACCGGATCGCCGTCGGCGACAGCCGTCCGCACCGTCACGGTGGGATCGACGGCGGCGTACACCTCCTGTACAGCGGTCAGACCGGCCACGCGACCGGACTGCTTGGCGATCATCGTCGCCTCGGCCTCCAGCGCCTCCGGGACGCTCCATCGGGTGGTGACATCGTCTGCCGCCTGGTCCTCGATCAGTGCGGCCGCCACCGCGGTCCGGACCGTCTCCGTCGTCAGTTGCATCTGCTGCCCTGCTCTCCGTGATGTTTTCGCTTCAGAGGCGATAACTAGATGCACGCTACCATCGGCCTCGTGCCCACAGCCAAGAAAGGTGATCCGGTTAACTTCCCCAGTTACCCGCACGAGGTGCTAGCCGTGGTCCTGTCCGTTCGCGACGGCAGGCTGTGCGTGCTGCTGTGGAAACGCGCACGGAGCCCGTACCGCGGCCGCTGGGCCCTTCCCGGCGGCGGGGTCGAGCCCACGGAGCGGCTTCGGGACGCCATCACCGGGCACCTTGCGACGAAGGTCGACGTTCGTGACGTCGCGCACCTCGAACAGTTGGCCACGCACAGTGCGATCGATCGTGATCCGCGGGCCCGCGTGCTGGCGACGGGCTATCTGGGCCTGGTTCCGTCCGACGTACAGCCGAAGCTTCCGTCCGACACGCAGTGGCACCCCGTCGACGAACTGCCGCGGACCGCGTTCGATCATCACTACTTCATCGATGCCGCGGTCGCGCGGTTGCGCGCGAAACTGTCGTACACGAACATCGGTTTCGCGCTGGCTCCGCTGGAGTTCACCATTGCGGAGCTCCGTGATCTGTTCGGTGCCGCACTCGGCTATGAGCTCGGTGCCACCAATCTCACCCGCGTGCTGACCCGCAGGCACGTGATCGACCCCACCGAACGGCGAGCCAGCCCCGGCCAGAGCGGCGGCCGTCCTGCGACCGTCTACAAGTTCGTGGCCCGCGAGCTGACCGTCACCGACCCGTTCGCAGTACTCCGCCCCCCACGCTGACGAGTTTCCCGAGGGTGGCAGGAGAATCACGCACCTTCTCAGGTCATGCCTGGACAGTGCCTCGGCAGCCGGGGGTCTGGCGGCGTTGGGTCCAGCCGCTGCCCCAATGGACGATGTCGAGGATCCCGGCGAAGACGACCCAGCCCCAGTCGAATCCGTGCAGGCCGCCGCCGGTGTGCAGGGTATGCTCCAGCCGCCGGGTGATCGCCTTGAGCTCCTGGACAGTCAGCGTTCCACTCCTGTCCGGTCGGAGCCGGCGGCGCGGTAGTCGGCGATCGGGTGGTATCGGTCGTACAGCGTCGTGAGAATGCTGAACAGGAAGATGAAGAAGAACGCGTCCACCAGGTGCAGTTGACCTGGTCCCCGCGAGAGCAGCACGTCGGCCAGGATCACCAGTACGACGTTCGTCGCGAAGACGACCCCGAACGACACCGCGGCGGAGTTCCACGAGTAGCCGCGCTTCGCCGCCCACAGGCCGATCGCGGCGTTGATCACCACGAAGACCGCGATCCCGAGGAACACCTGCAGGCTGCTCGCCTCGACGCCGGGCAGCACCTCCCCGAAGATGATGCTGATCAGACCGATCAGGAAGACCTTCTCCAGCGTCGTCGCGTCGAGAACCTTCCGGTGCGCGGCCTGGTACGCCGCACGCTCGGACGCCTCGTCGATTCCCAGCGGCAGCGGATCGGCGCGGAACTTCCAGGACCAGTCGGCGGGGCTCAACCGTGGACGGACGAAGAAATACAGGACCGCGAGCAGCGCGAGCACCGCGACGACGAGCGCCGGGAGGAACCACGGGACGTCCTGGATCGTGTCTGTCAGGTCCAGCTTGGCGACGTGGATCCAGTACTCCTGCGGCAGCTTGACGATGATCCAGATCGCAGCGGCGACGATCACCCAGAACTTGAAGGCGTACCGCAGTGGGTTTCGCCGGGTGCGAACCCCCTCGTACGCGATGAAGAAGTACTCGAAGGTGTTCGGGAACAACAACAGCAGCAGCCGTACGCCGCTCAGCTCGAACACGACCACACCGATCTGCCGGAAGAAGAACAGGAAGCGGCTGACCTTCACCGCCGAGGGATTGGTCCAGTTCCGCAGACTCGCCAGGTAGGCGATGGACAGGTAGAAGACATCCATCGCCTTGTCGTAGCTCTGGTAGAACGGCGGGTCGAACCCGAAGGTCTGGAAGATCGTCTGGTCGACACCGTCGAGCAGAAGACACGCGATGATCGCCGGTAACGGGAACAGGGGGATCAGCAGCGGCAGCGCGAATCGCGCGAGGACCACGCTCCAGAACACGACCTCGACATCCATGTCAGAACTCCCCGTTCCGGCCCATCCGGCGGGGTCGACCTGTGGTCGATCATCGTGACCCCCCTCGGTCGAGTGTTGCCTGCCGGCCGCTCAGGTTGCTCATCCGCTGCGGGTGAGTCTTCGCCGAACCGGCGGTGATAGATGTGCCGGATGGAGCCTGTCCCAGTGCGCCATGCCGCTACCACGCGCGACGACGTAGACGAGCGCGGTGATCAGCGGGAAGAACAACAGGGCGACGAGCCAGACGGCCTTGACCACTCCCGAGGTGTCGGGTCGCGGAACAGGTCACCCACGATCGAGAACAGCATCATCAGATAGGCGACGAAGGCAAAGCTGATGATGAACCACACAACATCCCAGGCGTGGTCCTGGTCGTTGCGGGCCTCATGCTGAGCCGCCAACACGCCTGGCCACCGGCGCCGGCGACTACTCCTGATGCGTCTTCTTCGTGATGCGGCACCCCGACGTCCAGCGGTGGTCGGCTAGCGTCGGGGCGTGTTGCTGCCTGAATCGTCGGTGCCGGGGGCGGATCTGCCTGTCCGGGCGGTTTTGCCTGCCACGGTCGATGCGGTGCGTTCGCGCGGTACCGCGGTGTTGGTTGCGCCGCCTGGGTCAGGGAAGACCTCGCTGTTGCCGCTTGCGCTGGGCGACGCGCTCGAGGGCACGATCGTCGTCGCCGAGCCGCGAAGGATGGCAACCCGCGCGGCTGCGACCCGGCTGGCGATGCTGGTCGGCGAACCGCTCGGGCAGCGGATCGGCTACGCGATGCGCGGCGAACGCAGCGGCAGCAAAGGACTCCGTATCGAGGTCGTGACGACCGGGCTCCTCGTACGGCGACTGCAACAGAACCCGGAGCTGCCGGGTGTCGCCGCGATTGTGATCGACGAGTGCCACGAGCGGCACCTTGATGCCGATCTGCTGCTCGCGTTCTGCGTCGACATCCGGGCGAATCTCCGGGAAGACCTGGCGATCGTCGCGACCTCGGCCACGGCGGACACGATCGGGCTGAGTCGCGCGTTGGGCCCGGATGCTCCGGCGCCGGTGATCACCGCGTCTGCGGCGCTCTTCGACGTGGCGATCGAGTGGGCGCCACCACCGGTCCCCGTGCCGCTGCTTCCCGGTGGGCGGGTCGACCCGCGCCTGCTGGATCACGTCGCGGCCGTCGTCCGGCGTGCACTGACCGAGAACGACGGCGACATCCTCGTGTTCGTCCCGGGGGAGGCCGAGATCAACGGTGTGACTCGCCGGCTGGCCGGGCAGAATGTCCTGCCGTTGTACGGTCGCCAGTCCAGGGCCGAACAAGACCGCGCGTTGAGGCCCGCCGCAACTCGTCGGATCGTGGTGACGACGTCGGTCGCGGAGAGTTCGCTGACGGTGCCTGGCGTCAGGGTTGTGGTCGACTCGGGTCTTGCCCGGGAGCCGCGGACCGATCAGTCCCGTGGCCTCGGTGCGTTGGTCACCTGCCGGGTGTCGAAGTCGTCGGCCGACCAGCGAGCGGGCCGTGCCGGGCGGGAGGCGCCCGGCCGGGTCTATCGGTGCTGGTCCGCCACCGACCACGCGCATCTCGACGATCATCCGGCGCCGGAGATCGCGATCGCCGATCTGGCAGCTTTCGCCCTCGATCTCGCGGCGTGGGGTGCGCCGGCCGGCGACGGTCTGACCTTGCTCGAGGCGCCGCCCGTGGTGGCGATGACCGCGGCCACCGAACTGCTGCGCCGCCTCGACGCCATTGACGACGGCGGCCGGATCACCGAGCGAGGACGGCAGATGGCGGCGATCGGCGCGCATCCTCGGCTGGCTCGTGCGCTGCTGGACGGGACGCCGCGCGTCGGCGCCGACCGAGCACGCGAGATCGTCGCGATGCTCTCGGACGACTCCGGACGCGACTTCGGCGATGACCTACCGGCCCGCTGGCGGGCCCTCCGCCGCGGCGAGGACCGCGGAGCCACGGCCCGCTGGCGAGAAGAGACGAAGCGCCTCGGCCGAGGCGACCCGCTGGGTGGAGACGGAGTACGGCGGGGGACGGGCGCCGTACCGGATGATCTTGCAGTGGGGGTTGTGGTGGGGTTGGCGTATCCGGATCGGATTGCCCGGGTCCGGGGAGCTGACTCGGCGACGTACCAGATGTCTGGTGGGACGGGGGCTGCGCTGGATCCGCAGTCGCCGTTGCGGACGACGACCTGGCTGGCGATCGCGGTCGCCGACCGAGCGCCCGGTCGCGCCGACGCCAGGATCCGTTCCGCGGCGCCGATCGACGAGCAGACCGCGCGAGACATCGCCGGCGACCTGGTCTCGACCACCGACCAGATCCGCTGGGACGACGGCCGGATCGTGACGCGACGTGTCGAGGCACTCGGCGCGATCGTGCTCAACGACGTCCCGCTGGCAAAGCCCGACCGGTTCCTCGTCCAAGCCGCCGTCCGGGACGGTATCCGGCGCAGCGGTCTGTCGGTACTGCGCTGGTCGGAGGCCGCACTTGCCTTGCGGGAGCGGCTCGCGTTCTGCCACGCCCACCTCGGCGCCCCGTGGCCTGCGGTCGACGACGAAGCGCTGCTGGCCGATGTCGACGAATGGCTGGGTACCGAGCTCGCCTCGGTGCGAGGCGCGCGCGATCTTGCCCTCATCGACGTGGCTTCGGCGCTCCGGCGACTACTGCCGTGGCCCGCAGCAACCCGGTTCGGTGAACTCGCACCGGAACGGCTCCAGGTCCCATCGGGGTCCGAGGTCCGACTCGCGTACGACGGTGCCGAGCCACCGGTGCTCGCGGTGAAGCTGCAGGAGGTATTCGGCTGGACTGCCACTCCAGTCGTCGCGGACGGTCGTGTCCCAGTCGTTCTGCACCTCTTGTCGCCCGCACGGCGGACGGTCGCGATCACGAGCGATCTCGCCTCTTTCTGGAAGCAGGGCTATCCCCAGGTCCGAGCCGACCTGCGAGCCCGCTACCCCCGCCATCCCTGGCCGGAAGACCCACTCACCGCCATCCCGACCAAGCGACCAAAACCCCGCCAGTGAACCGAGCTGAGGCCGTCCCTTGACAGTCAGCTGTAGGGACCCTGATGAGCACGAGGCGCCTACCCACGTCGGTACGCCGTTGGGGTGGTTCGGGTCAGCCGCTTGAACGCAGTGGCGAAGTACTGCGTGCTGGCGAAGCCGAGGGAGTGCGCGATCTCGGTGACCGGCAGATCGGTCTCGCCGAGCAAGGTGCGGGCGTGCTCGATCTTGCTGCGGAGTATGAACTCGCCCGGCGGCAAGCCGAGCTCCTGGCGGAACTGTGCGTGCAGGCGGGCCGGTGACAGGCCGACGGCGCGGCTGAGCATCGGCACGGTGATCGTCTCGCCGAGATGTTCTGCGACGTACTGCCTACTCCGCTCTACCACCGCCGACACCGGCCGCGCCTGGTCGGCGGCGCTCGCCGTCACTGTCCGGACCAGGAACTGCGCAAGGGACATCGCCGCCTGGAGTCGGGCGAGCTCGCTCGCCTGGCCGCTGAGCTGCGCGATCGCGTCGTCCAACAGGAACCCAGCCTCGGGGTGTGCTCGGAACTGCCGGGTCGGGATACCCAGTAGCGCCTGGGTCAGCTGTCGTCGGCGGGTGCTGTCCAAGTAGAGCAGCGGCGAGTCACGGACGCGGACGATCAGCCAGTACAGCACGCCCTTGTCCTCGGGCTCGCCGGCACTGTCGTGCTGCTCGTCCGGGAGGGTGACGAACTGGTCGCCGCCGTTGAGCTGATAGACCCGGTCGCCCAGCCGGTAGCGCTGCCGTCCCCGGGCGAGGAAGCAGACCTCGACGCAGCCCGGGTGGGAGTGCGCGCCGAGTACGTCGTGCGCATACGAGTACCGATAGCGGCCGAGGGTGACGACTCCAGGCAGGCGGGGATCCTGCAGCTCCAGTCGGTCGGCCATGTTCGATTTTGTCTCGCGTTCGATTCCGGACGCAAGCAGTCGGAGCCGACCCTAGCGTCGTGGTCATGCTGACAACAGACGATGTGGTCCGGTACCACGACCAGGGTTTCCTCGCGCTCGAGTCCTTCATCTCCGCCGAGGAGGTCGAGCGGATGCGTACGATCTACGACCGTCTCTTCGCCGAGCGGGCCGGACGTTCGGCCGGCGATCAGTTCGACCTGGCCGGTGCGGACGACGAAGAGAGCGAGGCCAACCTCCCGCAGATCCTCAACCCGTCGCAGTACGCGCCGGAGCTCCTGCGCAGCGAGACGCTCGATCGCGCGAAGGAGGTCCTGGCCGAACTGCTCGGTCCGGAGGCGACGTTCGGAGGCGACCATGCGATCAACAAGCCGCCCCGGAACGGGGTCGAGACGCCCTGGCACCAGGACGAGGCGTACTGGAACCCGGCGGTCAGCTACCACGCGCTGAGCATCTGGATTCCGTTGCAGGAGGCAACGGTTGACAACGGCTGCATGCATTTCGTCCCCGGCTCGCACCGCGGCGAGGTGGTCCCGCACCGGCCGATCGGCGGCGACCCACGGGTGCACGGCCTCGAAGTGGAGCCCGGATCGGTCGATGTCTCCACCGCCGTGGCGTGCCCGATCCCGGCCGGCGGGGCGACGATCCACGCCAGCCGCACCCTGCACTACACGTCACCGAACCGGTCGGCCGACCACCGGCGGGCGTACATCATCAGCGGCGGCACCCCGGAGGAGCAGGCCGCCACGCCACGCGACTTCCCCTGGCAGGCCGCCCGACACACCGCACGCGAAAAGCGAGCCAACACCGCCCGCCCCACAGACACCTGACCGCCAGCGGCCCATCCCGCTGAGTGATTGGACGCGATCCGGGTAGCTCAGCAAGCGTGTGGCCCATTCGCCGGGCTCGTCCTCGTCCGACATGACCCAGTCAGCCCGAGCACCAGGTGGATTGCCTCCATGTCTCCATCTAGTCACGTTCTGCATTAGGATGTGGTCGCCGAGGGCGTCGAGGGTCCGTCGCCGGGGCATGGATGGCTTGACCGCGGGGTGAATCCTTCGCGTTCGTACATCGACAGTGTGCCGACGTACCCGACACCGCCTGAAGTGGCGGCGGTATCCGTTCGCTACGACGAAGCAACTCCTCGCTGGGACCGAACTGGCACCATCCGACCGGCTCGATCCCGTCGTACACCAGCACGCCGTGCGTGTGACCTTGGTTGAGCAGTTCCTTCTTCCGCGCACGACTCCAGGACGCCAGCTCGGCCCGCTTCCTCGAACACAACGACTGAGCGCGAAGTGCCGCTAATTCACAGTGGGTGGGGTCTGGCTGTTGACGGACAGGTCGAGCGGGATGACGATCCGAAGTGGGACGCGCCCCCGTCGAGGTGAGCAGCGTCGCTTGCCCGGGTGCGTTGGGGAGGAACCATGCGGGCCAGATCCCTCGTGGCCGGTGTCGCCACACTGCTCGTCGTACCGATGATCGCCGTGCAGGCCGCCGAAGGACGCGACCGGCCGTTCTCGACCGCCAGGATGGTCGTTCGGCCTGTCGTCGACCCGGTGACCAGCGGGAGTACGACCGGAGGTGGCGGCCAGTTCAGCAAGGTCCAGATCGAGCGCTACCGCTGTGCGGTTGCCGCCGGTTCCGCTTACGGGACTCCGGCCGGGTCGATGGACATCTCCTGCAACGATGTCCAGCCGTACCGCCAGGACTTCAACCCGGACAACGAGCTTGCGATCGTGGTCAACCCGAAGGTGCCGACGCATCTGCTGGCCGGATCGAACGACTACTTCTATCGGTTCAACAACTCCACCGGGGCACGCCAGGCGTTGGTGCCGACCGGGTTCTTCACGTCGTTCAACGGCGGGGCGAGCTGGGTCGACGGCCAGATCCCGATGCGGACCGGCAACGGCGCCGGCGACCCGTCGCCGGCCTTCAACGCGCGGCTGTCCGGGAACACGGCGCAAACCGGCTGGGCGATGATGGCCCAGCTCGAGAACGTCGGTGGCCTCGGCGGCCCGTTCGTTGCCCAGGGCGATGTGTCGGTGAGCTACTCGCGCAACGGCGGTATCACCTGGAGCGAGCCGGTCACGGTGATGAAGGGCAAGGGCGCCTCCATCGGGCCGGCGAACCAGGCGACCTTCTTCGACAAGGAATGGCTGACCGTCGACAACAACCCGGCCTCGCCGTTCTACGGCCGCGCGTACGTCGTCGCGGCGCGCTTCCTGAACGCCTTGCAGGGCGCGTACGCCGAATCGCCGGTCTACTTCGCCTACTCCGACAACGGCGGGCAGACCTGGTCCACACCGAAGGAGATCTCAGGCTCCAACGCGCTGTGCACGTTCCAGAACGCCGGGCCGGCCGGCGAGTGCGACGAGAACGGGTTCCCGATTCCCGATGTGGCGCCGAACGGCGACCTGATCGTCCACTTCCAGAACGGCAACATCCAGGCGGGCTGGGAGACTCCCGGCGAGTACGAATCGACCCTGCTCGCGGTGAAGTCCACCAACGGCGGAGCCACCTTCGGGGATCCGGTGGTGATCGCCAATCTGGAAGACGGTGCGGCCGACACTCCCTGGAGCGTCATCGGACGGCAGACCGTGACCGGGCACCAGATCCGGTGGCAATCGCCGGGCACGATCGTCGCCGACCCGAACAACCCGGCGCATTGGGTCGTGGTCTACAACGACAACTTCGCCGGTACGCACGACGCGGCGCCGGCCAGCTGCCTTGACGCGATCCCTGGTACGGCGCCGGACTACAATCCGTGCAACGCCGTGACCAACACCAATATCTACATGGCAGAAAGCTGGAACGGCGGTGCCTCGTGGACGCCACGGATCACCGTGGACGCCGCCGCCGGCGACCAGTGGTTCCCGTGGGCGGACTTCCGGTCGGACGGCTCACTGGCGATCGCGTACGACTCCAACGAGAACATCGCCGACCCGGCCGGTGATCGTGACGACACCTTCAACCACGTGCTGCTGACGATCGCGCCACGGACACCGGCGGGAGGTGCGGTATCCGCCCTCACGCGTGAAGCACTCGTCCCCAACGGCACCGGCCGCAGCCCTGCGGAGCAGATCGACATCTCCGTCACGCATTGGGCGGGTCAGTACGTCCCGCAAAGCCAATGGCCGCGCATTTGCGGACCCGACGGCTACACCGACCCACCGATCACCAACGCGGAAGGCAAGGACTGCAACGTCTTCCACGGTGACTACACCGGACTGGCGGTCGGATCCGACAACCGCATCAACGTCGTCTGGACCGGCCTGAACCGTCTGGTCGTATCCCCACAGATCGACCCATACACCGGCGGTCTTCACAACGGCTACGCCCAGGACGCGATGTTCGCCCGCCGCTGACCCTCGATCCGCCGGCGCGTGACGAGTTTCCCGAACTCGTCACACGCCGGCGCCGGAGCCCGGCGTACCGCTCAATGCCGGGTCAGGGCGAAGAGCTCACCAACCAGAGCCTGTCTGACAGTGGCAACGGGCTCAGTTGAGTGGCTTCCAGCCGGGCCATGGGCGCGGTCCACGCGGGCCACGAATACAGGCCACTCGTAGATCGGCTTCCGGGCGGCTCCTCATTCGCACGCTGAGCCGCTTGCGTACCCGATCGCCTCCGCCCAAGCCGATTCATGCGCACGGCAACTCACCGTTCTACTCACCGGATTGGCTGATTCGAGTCCCCTCACCGGCTTTGGAAGATTAGTGGTCGGGCGTCTCCAGGACCGTGGCCGGTGTCTGCCTGAAGGCGTGTGCCTCACCCGCCGCGGGTCCCTGGACCTTCATCAAGCCGTGCCCCCGCCTGGCAGTGCCGGGCGGGGGCAGGGGTGTACTGCGGTTGGTTCAGTCGCCGAGGCGTTGTGGGCCGTAGGCGCCGGTGAGCAGGAAGTTGACGTTTGCGCCGAAGGTTGTCTTGAAGCTGCCGAAGCTTCGGATGGGGGTGGTGGGGCCGGTGGTGCGGCCGACGGCGTACACGGTGGCGAGGTTGGTGTCGCGGTCGAAGGCGGTCAGCAGGGTGCTGGTGGCGCCGCAGCGCTGCGCGATCAGCTCCTCGTAGCCGCCGAACCCGCCGGCGCGGACCTGGGTCACGATCGGCTTCATCGGCGCGGTCACCGGGATCCGGACCGTGTACATCTGGCCGCCCCGAGTGGTGACGAGCAGCGTGTCGTACGCCGCGGTCTCGGCGATCAGCGTCATCGCCCGGACCGAGCTGAAGCCCGGCGCCGAGCCGTACGCCTTGGGTGCGCTCGACACCTTGTAGCGGTAGATCGACCCGTTGGCGTGCAGGCCGTACAGGAAGTAGTGCTGGTTGGCTCCGTACACGTAGTTGGAGTCGGTGATCTGACTGAAACCGCTCCAGCCGGTGCCCAGCTTGGTCGCGTGGACGGTCGGCGTGGTCGCGGTGCCGGTGTAGATCGTGGTCGCGGCGTACAGGTTCGCGCCCTGCAGGATCATGCCGTAGTAGGCGTCGGTGGACCGGTCGGATTCTTCGTACCAGGTGGAGCTGGCCCGGACGCCGGACAGCTTGTACTGGCTCAGGTTGGCCACTGTGGGTGGCTTGGTGGCGGTGATGTGGTAGCCGCCGGCGGTGCCGGTGGCGTTGACGGCACCGACCGCGACGCCGCAGGCCGTGGTGGCGGCCTGGGCGGCGGTGGTCGGAAGGGTGGCGGCGGCCTTGCCGGCGGCGCGGAACGATTCCGGCCTCGGCGTGGTCGCATCCGCGGTCAGGGGGACCGCCGCTGCCGCGGCCAGGCTCAGACCGGCCATCGTCAGCGCAACACGTCGCTTACTCAACACAGAAGTTCCCTCTCGTTATGCACAACCCCCACGGACATGTCGCCCGTACGCAGGTTCAGATGTCCGAGCCGGGTGGTTTGGTTGAGTGCGAATTTCGATTTCTGTGGGCATTTCCTGAGAGAATTCTCAGGAATAGGGGATTGCTGAGAATTTTCTCAGTAACGCTTTTGTTGACAGCTGCCAAGGTCAGCGCTACCGCGAGCATGGCGCGGCTAGGCGCGTGCGGGCCGTGCCTCTCGTTCCGAGGGCAATGATTCAGTCGTCCAGTACTCACCATCGACCTGGAAGGCTTCGAGCTTGGTCGACGCAACCTCGACTGGTTGGCTGTGCAAAGAATCAGCCTCAAACCACGCTCCGCCGTTCTGCGCTATCTGGCTGTCGGCAGGCCCGCCGTGCGGATCTCTGGCGGGGCGCGTCGGATGATGGCGCCATAGACGACTGCGGCCGCGACGGCGAGGACGAGTCCGGCGTCGACCGACGCGGACCATGCCATACCGGTGCCCGCATCGGTTCCGGCCGCCTCGAAGTACAGGGTGCCGATGACGGCTACACCGGCGGCGCTGGCGAACTGTTGCGTTGTCGTCAACGCGCCGGCCGCGGCGCCGACGTGAGCAGCGGGTACGTCGAGCAGGGCGGCTCCGACGAGCGATGGGAGCACGAGGCCGTTGCCGAGGCTGATCAGCGCGCTGATGGTGACGATTGCCGCGATCGACGAGCCGTGACCTGCGACAGCCGCGAGGATCACGAGACCGGCTGCGGTGAGCAGGCTTCCGCCGACGAGCACGCCGGCCCCGTGCCTGGCGACGAGTCGGGGTGCGAGCAGAGCGCTCGCCGAGAACGTCACTCCGGCAGGCGCGAAGGCCAGGCCGGCACGGAACGCGTCGAGTCCGAGTCCGGTTTGCAGCAGCAGGGCAAGGGTGAACATGTAGCTGCCGAAGAAGAGCATGAACGCGAAGTTGGCCACCAGGCCCGTTCGGAAGGACCGCGCGCGCAACAGCGAGAGCTCCAGCAGGGGTTGGCCTCCGCCGGTTTGGAGCACTCGCTGCCACCTGATGGTGAGTGCCAGGACAGGCACCGCGGCCAGCAACGAGATCCAGGTCCACAGTGGCCAGCCCGAGGAGCGTCCTACGGTTAGTGGTACCAGCAGCAGCGCGACTCCGACGGCGAGTCCCAACGCGCCGAGCGGGTCCAGCCGGGCATTGGCCGTCGTTCGAGCTGATGGCCGTGCCGGCAGAACACGGAGCGCGGCGACGGCCCCGACCGCGCCGATCGGCAAGTTGATCAAGAAGATCAGCCGCCACCCCAGGCCGGCGACGTCCGCGGTCACCAGAAGCCCGCCGAACACTTGTCCGGCGATCGAGCCCGCCCCTGCGGCCACGCCGTACCACGCCATTGCCCTAGCTCGCCCGGAACCTTCGGACTCGGCCGAGATGACCGCCAGCACCTGCGGCAACATGAGCGCAGCGGACAGCCCTTGGAGAAGGCGTGCGGCGATCAGTTCCTCCGGCGTCTGCGCAACACCGCACAGAGCGGACGTGATCGCGAACGCCACCATGCCGGTCGTGAAGAGCCGCCGATGCCCGAACAGGTCGCCGAGCCGACCGCCCAGCACAAGAGCGCTGGCGTAGGCGAACGCGTAGCCACCGACAACGAGTTCGATCTCGGCCTCGCCGGCCCGCAGGTCCAGCCGGACCGATGGTGCCGCGACGTTCACAACGAAGAAGTCGAACGCTGCCATGAAGGACCCGGTCAGCAGCACCACCAGCAGCCCGGCAAAGCTGCCGGTCGCCAACGGCGGCGTACTCGGCTGGGTCCATCACGACGACGCGGCCGCGGCCACCGTGGCGGCCCTCGAGCACGGTGACGCCGGCAACGCGTACAACATCGTCGACGACCTTCCCGCGACTTGGGAGGAGCTGTTCACCGCGATGGCGCGGCAGTTCGGTGCCCCGCCGCCACGCAAGGTACCGCGGTGGTTGATGCGGCTGGCGGCGCCGTACGTCGCGTCGTTCGCAACTGACACGACGATGCGGGTGTCGAACGCCAAGGCCAAGAACCTGCTCGGTTGGACACCCGCGTACCCGACCTACCGCGACGGCATCAAGGCCATCCGATCGGTGTGACTCTCGGTCCGATGTCACACCGGCCGCTCGGCGCGTGTCCTTGTGTCATCGACCGACGAGAGGAGAAACATGGAGCGCCGGCAGCCGGTGGTGACCGGGTCCGTGGTCCTGGGGGCGTTGACGTTCGTGGTTCCGGGCCTGTGGTCGTTCTTCTGGCCGGAGAGTTTTCACCGGCACATCGCGAGCTTCGACCCGTTCAACCTGCATCTGTTCCACGATCTCGGCGCGTTCCAGCTGGGAATCGGTGTCGCGTTGCTAGGTGCGCTCTGGACGAGAGATGCCCTGGTTGTCTCACTGCTCGGCGGTGCCACCGGGGCGGTCGTGCACTTCGTGTCCCATCTGCTGGATCGTGACCTTGGCGGGCGCTCCAGTGATCCGCTCACGCTGGGCATCCTGGCCGCGATCCTCCTCGTCGCTCTCGGGCTCCGCCTGCGAGCCGTGAGGCGAACCGCACGGCCGTAGGAGGCTGGTCAAGTCGGAGGATTTGCTGCAAGTACCGCATCAGCCCGCGTCGTTCACCAGCTCGATGAGCGTTTGTTTGGTGACCTCACCGAGCACCCGCGCGGCGACCTTGCCGTTCTTGTCGATGACCAGCGTGGTCGGGATCGCTGACGGTCTGATCTGCTTTCCGAAGCCGAGCAGCAGCTTCCCGCTGGGGTCGAAGAGGCTGGGATAGGTGAGGCCGAGCTCCGCTACGAACCTTCGCGGCGCCGGCTTGGTCAGTTCCCGCGTGTTCAGCCCGATGAACCGTACCGACGGACCGAGCTCCTTCGCCGCGGCGACCAGATCCGGGGCCTCTTTGCGGCACGGCGGGCACCACGAGCCCCACACGTTCAGTACGACGACTTTTCCGCGCTGATCGGACAGCGACCAGGTCTTGTCGTCAAGCGTCTTGCCGGACAGCGCCGGCGCTTGCTCGCGCTCGGCTGGCGCGAACACCGTCACGTTGCCAGTGCTACTCGCGAAGCCGGTATGGCCCGGCCGCGCTTGCGTCGCGTGCTGCCCGGACGAGCACCCCGTGACAGTGAGCATCGCACCGGCGAACACGACCAGCAAGCAACGCATCAAGCGCCTCCTGTGTTTGACCAAACCTGGACCTCCGATGGACCAGCGGAGTTGGTACTTCGGAACGCCGTTGCGGATCGAGAGCCCGTTGCTGCAGGCGGAGCAGTTCGGGGGCCAGCGCTGACACCGTTCGACGCCCAATCTTCGTGGGTCGGCGTTCACGGCGAATCTGCTGTTCGACTGGTGAACCGGCGCCTTTGCTGGGGCGGGAAGCTAGTCAGGTGCGGTTCGCCAGGTCGGTTGGTCCGTACCGAGTAGGCCTGGCGGAGTTTTCCAGTTGGTGGGTGCGCCGTCATAGCTGATGGGTGATTTGGCGTGGCACAGGGTGCCGAGTGGAGATTGTGTTTGCGTCAGCCATGGTTCCGCAGTGCCTGGCTCGACGGGGGAGGGAGCGGGGCCGGTGTGCCGTGGCAGTCTCATCAGCCAGGCGGCTGTAGTGGCGAGGGACAGGCGGAGTTGCCAGCCGGTGCCTGTGCTGAGGCGATCGGTGATGGCGCGGAGGGCAGCGGCTGCGAGGAGGTAGCCGGTGCTGTGGTCGAGCGCCTGGGCGGGCAGGGCTCCTGGTGGCGCGTCGTTGGCTGCCCGTTCCAGGAGGGAGATGCCGCTGGCCGCCTGTACCAGGCTGTCGAAGCCGCGGCGGCCGGACCATGGGCCGTCGAATCCCCATGCGGAGAGTTGCGCGACGATCAGGCTTGGTCGGCGGCGGGTCAGGTCGGGAGCCGACAGCCCGTACCGGTCGAGGGCTCCGGGGCGGTAACCGGTGACTACCAGGTCGGCGCTACACAGGAGGTTCTCGAAGGTCCTGCGATCGGCTCGGCGTCCCAGGTCGAGCGCGACGGAGCGCTTGCCGAAGCCGGAGTCGGCGTGCGCGTCCGGATCTTCCGGCAGGCTGGGCGAATCGATCCGCAGCACGTCCGCTCCGAGCAGTGCGAGGGTGCGTGTTGCCACCGGTCCGGCGATGACCCGCGTGAGGTCCAGTACGCGCACGCCATCGGCGGGTAGCGTGCTAGACGCAAGCGTCGTACGGCGTACGCTCTCGCCGGTCGCATGTCGCCGTACCAATGGCTGTGCGGCCGCCGCCCTGCCCTGTGGATGGGCGGCCCATTCGTCGGCGGTCCGTACGGCGACCGCCAGCCCGCCCGCGGCGAAGATGGTCTCTTCGGCTTGCTTCGCGGGTGTGCTGGCCAGAACGTCCGCGATTGCAGCAACCGTACGGTCGATGTCCTGCTGCTCCGTGACGCCGAGCGCTGACAGCAGCCGAGAGCGATGATGCGGGTAATGGCGTGCGTGCGCAACCAACCGTCCGCGGTGGGCCAGAATCGGGACAGTGGCGCGAATGAGGTCGTCGGGCGGCCGTCGATTCGGAGCAACCGCTCGCTGCGGAACGCAGCCGCTACCGCTCCCTCATGGACTCGCACCGCCGGCATCCGCTCGCCGGTGGAGCGGTGGCTGAGCAATTCGGCGGCGGCCAGCGAACAGGCAGCTACGCTCGCCCTGCCCAGCGACATGACCGGCAGCCGCGACGACAGCAGACCGTGCGGTCCGTCGTACGACACGAACCGCAGCAGCGACTCGGCACCGCCGAGCACCGCCCAAGCCTCCGCGACCGCCTCGCCATCCAGAGCCATGGGATTTGCTCCGCTCCGTCGCACTTCGATCATGCCCGTCGAAGCGAGTGTAGAGACCGCCCCGGACGAACCGAATCCGCCATTCGACGGGCCTCATTGGAGGTGCGCCACCTCGTCACGATGGCCACCGCGAGTCGGCGGCATTGTTGTCCAGAGCACCGACAGCCAGAGTCTCCAGAGTCCGCAGCTGGCCGTCGTCCGGTTCCACCTGAGCGCCTCTCGAGCCTGGATGGCCGGCCCGGTCATCTGACAGATTCGCCCGGCTGGCCTGCCGCCTAGCTTTGAGGCGCAGGCGTGGGCCGACGCGACCACATTCGCGGAGTCTGACGATCCATTGATCGCGACAATGTTGTGCGCCCGGCCGCCACGATCCAAGTAGTGCCGGACCGCGACCCGTCTTCAGTCGGGGTGGCACCGAATGGCACCTTACGCTGGAGATACCGCGTGACGAAACGTGTCGATACCTTCATCACCGACTCGGCGGACTGGGCGCAGGCCCTGGCCGATCTGAACACCGACCAACTGGTCGTGAACATGGGCCCGCAGCATCCGTCCACGCACGGCCCGATGCGTTTCACCCTGACCTTGGACGGCGAAACCATCACCGACGTCCGGCAGACGATCGGGTTCCTGCACACCGGCATCGAGAAGACCATGGAGTTCCGGTCCTGGACGCAGGGCGTCACGTTCTGCACCCGGATGGACTACCTGTCACCGTTCTTCAACGAGACGGCCTACTGCCTCGCGGTCGAGCGGCTGCTTGGGATCGAGGAGCAGGTTCCCGAGAAGGCCACTGTGATGCGGGTGCTGCTGATGGAGCTGAATCGGATCAGCAGCCACCTGGTTGCCGTCGGCAGCGGCGGGATGGATCTGGGCGCCATCACCGTGATGACGATCTCCATGCGCGAGCGGGAGAAGACGCTGGACCTGTTCGAGCTGATCACCGGCTCGCGGATGAACCATGGGTTCATCCGGCCGGGCGGTGTCGCGCAGGACCTCCCGCCGGGTGCGCTGGACAAGATCCGCGAGTACATCACCTGGATGAGCAAGCACCTGCCCGAGTACGCCGAGCTCTGCAACGCGAACCCGATCTTCAAGGCCCGGCTGCAGAACATCGGCTACCTCGACCTGGTCGGATGCATGGCCCTCGGCGTGTCTGGACCGATCCTGCGGTCCACCGGATATGGGCACGACCTGCGCAAAACCCAACCGTACTGCGGGTACGAAACCTACGACTTCGACGTGCAGACGTGGGACACGGCCGACGCGTACGGTCGGCACCGGATCCGGCTCAACGAGATGAGCCAGTCGCTGAAGATCGTCGAGCAGTGCGCCGACCGCCTGGCCGCGATGGACGGCCTGCCCGTGATGGTCGCCGACAAGAAGATCGGCTGGCCGAGCCAGCTCGCGATCGGCGCCGACGGGATGGGCAACTCGCTCGACCACATCAAGCACATCATGGGCGAGTCGATGGAAGCCCTGATCCATCACTTCAAGCTGGTCACCGAGGGCTTCCGGGTCCCGGCCGGCCAGGCCTACGTGCCGATCGAGTCGCCGCGCGGCGAGCTCGGCTGCCACTTGGTCTCCGACGGTGGCACCAAGCCCTACCGGGCGCACTTCCGCGACCCGTCCTTCAGCAACTGCCAAGCCGTGCCCGCCATGACCATCGGCAGCCAGGTCGCCGACTTCGTCGTAGTGCTCGCCAGCATCGACCCGATCTGCGGTGGCGTGGATCGCTGACCGGGGCCTGCTCCCGGAACCTCGGATCGGACTGGCCTCCGGTCGTTCGACGGATGCGGCAGCCTTCCGGTCGACCCTAGGGTGACACGGCGCCGACAAGTCTGCTGCCGCACCGGAGGAGAAGGAATGGATGCCAAGACCCTGCAGGCCTATGACAGTGCCGCTGAGGCTTTTGCTGACGATTGGGACAGTCAGCCCGCCGGTACCGATTTACAGGCTCTGGTACGGCGCTACTTCACGCCTGGTCCGACCGCCGACGTCGGCTGCGGTAGCGGTCGGGACGCTGCCTGGCTGACCGCGGACGGTTTCCCCACGATTGGTTTCGAGCCGTCGGAGGGACTACTTGTTGAGGCGAAACGCAGGCATCCGGATGTCACCTTCAGGTATGCAGCGCTACCTGAACTGAAAGGTGTTGCCGACGGCACCTTCACCAATGTGCTCTGCGAGACCGTGATCATGCATCTCGAGCCGTCCGCCGTCGCGAACTCGGTGCGACGCCTGGTGGAGATCCTGCAGCCCGGCGGTACGCTCTACCTCACCTGGCGAGTGACTGAAGGTTCGAACCAGCGTGACAATGCCGGCCGCCTGTACGCCGTGGTGGACCCCGATGTCGTCTGTGCCGCCCTGGACCGAGCGGAACTGCTGCTGGACGAAGAGTCGATCAGCAGCAGTTCCGGTAAGAAGATCCACCGCCTGATCGCACGTAAACACCAGCCTCACCGCTAATTCGTCAGCCGTTCCCTGTGCGACGGCTTGGGAAGTGATCGGCCAGGTCGCTGCGTAGTCTGGCTCGGCCGCGGTGGATCCGGCTCTGAACTGTGCCCAACTTGATGTTCAGGATGGTGGCAATCTGAAGATAGGGCAGGCCTTCGACATCGCGGAGCATGACGGGGTCACGCAGGCGTGGCGGAAGCCCGTTGAGCGCTGTCCGCAAGTCGTCGCCGAGCCTGCGGTTGTCGAAGATGTCGGCCGGGGACGGGTCGCTGCAGGCCAACGTGTCGTGAGCACCGTCGGGCAACGGTTCGAGTCTGATGCGATGCATGGAGTACAGCCGGTCGCGAAAGAGGTTGGTGGTGATACGGCACAGCCAGCCCTCGAAGTTGCCGGGCTTGTATGTATGCAGATAGCGGAAAGCCCGGAGGAACACGTCTTGAGTCAGATCGTCCGCGTCGTGAGGATTTCCTGTCAGCCGATAGGCTAAACGTCGCACGCTTCTGGAATGCGCTCTGTAGATGTCCTCCAATGGGGCGGAGAAGACTTCGTCATGCATCATTGCGCCCTCATCACCGTGGGCGCGAGGCACGCTGACCTGCTCGATCGGCACCTGCCCGACGCCCGGGATCGTAGATATTGTCGGCTATTGATTCATCATCGGCGGCCAATCGGACTGTATGCGTGCGTCGAGGCTGACGGCATCTGTCACACGACCGGCCCACGAGCGCGAGCAGCCGTCACACCGCTGATCAGTCCGTTGTCGTCCTTCAGGAGTTCGACCGACACGGCCGATCGCTGGGCGCCGCTACGCCGCCTATCGCAAGGAGAACCTGGCGGCCGTTGTCATCGCCTTGCTGCTGCGGAGGAGCAGTTGCATGAAGGCGAACGGCAGCTCGGCTGCGTAGTCGAGCGAGCGGTCTTGCCGATGCCTGGATCGCCGACGATGACCAGGGCTCCACTGCGTCGTGGGCGGCGCATCAAGTGATCGATTTCAGCGCGTTCCGCGGCTCGCCCGTACAGCGACCGCCGCTCATCCGCGACAGATCTATCTCCGTAAGGATCTGATCACTCCGCACATCAATCGCTGGATCGGCAGCCTGTTCGATCCAATCCATCGGAGCGAGACGATCACAGCACTCCTGCAGGCTGACGACTCAGCCGACCAGCTACGCGACCAGGTCCAACGACTGCGAGATCGCGCGGCCGCGGCCGAGACTGTTATGGAGAAGTTGCGCAAGGCATTGGATGCCGGTTGGGATCCGGTCGAGTTGCGGGCGCAGTACAACGCGGCGGCTGCGGAGAAGCACGCGGCCGAGGCGGCACTCGCCGCGGCGCCGAGTGAGAAGGGTCTGACCCGTGAGGAACTCGAGGCGCATGTCAACCAGCTCAGCGACGTCGCGCGGGCCTTGGACTCTGCCGAGCCGGAGGAGCTGAGTGAGCTCTACTCGTCGCTTCGACTGTCGCTGACGTATCACCACATCGATCAGACTGTCGACGTGGAGGTCGACCCGTTGACCGACCGTGTGGATAAGTACCGTGTCCGAGGAGGAACACGCACCTTAACCACACGCCTGGACCTGGAGCTCGACACCGATCCAGCTGCACGAAACCCGTAACACGGATGGCAGGTGCGTAAAGGTGTCTGTAAGAGGGCGCTTGGGCGATGCCACGGACCGGTCTGAACGACGTGGGTGAGGTTCGGTCGGCAGTTGCCGATGATTGGGCGGTTGCCCTCAGATCTAGCCGAACTCGCCGAGCCGCCGCGCAGCCTGCTCGATGCGGTGGACGACATCCGGGAGAACTTCGGCTGCATTCATAAGGTTGGATGCACTGCGGCCTAAGCTTTCGGCGCTGAAGATCTCGGCAGCCTCCGCCAGGGCCAGGGCACTCCGCCGGTCGGGGGAGATGTCGGGTGACGACAACAAATCCACGAGGTACCTCAGCTCACGGACGTTCTCCTCGGTGGCCTCTCCGGTCTTCTCGAGCCGCTCGGTAATCGATTCGAGGCGGTCGAGTGGGGGTTTCGCGAGCTTGGCGAGGAGGTCCATGAACTTGTCAGGATCCGAGATTGTGGCGCCGCTGAGTGCCGCGACCTCCGGGCCGTCGTGCGACTCCTTCCACTGCCGAAGGAGTTCTGACGGATAACGCTTCTCGTCGTCGTCGACCTCGTCATGGTGTGGATGACACAAAAGAAGGAGGTTGTAGAAGGAGTCGCGTACCGTAGCGGGAAGGTCAGGGCGGTAGCGTGCACCCCGCACTCCATAGATGTGCGCGACTTGCGCATTCTTTCGATACACGCCGGGGCGGACTTCGAATACGACCGGCATGGTGCAACCGGGTGCGTAGCAGCGGCCGCTACTCAAGGCCCAGAGCGCCGCCTCGGTGGCCGGATGAATCTTCTTGCGTTCGCCTGCGCCCTCGGCGCGATCCGGTGACATGTGGCCAGCTTGGCAGTCGGCGTAGCGGTTGGCTTGATGCTTCGGCGTGCCATGTGGATCGGACGCCTGGCGCCAGAACCAGTGCACAGATCGACTGGTGCCAGCGTCGGCATCACCCTCTTGAAGGAGTCGTCCGTGCTGGCAATATCCGATCTGTGGTGAGTGCGCGTCAATCCGAGATTGCGCAGTCTGAATGCAATTAATCGGTCAGACGATGCTTGGTGCGCAACGTTCCGCGCCGCTCTTTTGTCAGTTCAGTATTCACGATCGCTCGGCTTGTGCTCGTGCCTTGGAATGTATGTCGCGTGCCGCAGGGGCTGACGTTGGATCCGGTAGCGTCGCGATCGGTCTTCGTCGAAGGCTCCTCTGCGACCGCGGTGGAGCACGCATGAGCGGTGCAGATAGTCGGATATTCATATCGTGGCGGGAGTAGGTCAGTCATCTGCCGGCGGACCCGCCTGCGATCTTCTCCACGGCTTTGACGATGTGTGGAGCAAGCTTCAAGACGTACTCTCGGCGGTCGGTTGGTAGTGCCAATGCGAGGAGCGCGAGAACTCCGAAGAGGACGAGCAATACGGTCAGCGGAACAACGCCGACAAGTAACCGAGCCGCGCTGCCAGTGAGTGTCATCGGGAGCATTGGTTCTCCTGAAGCTGTGGGTCTGGCTGACCGTGAGCTGTTCGGAGCTCGGTGTCGCTCACCGGCGCCGAAGCGGTCTGAGGCTGCGCCTGCTGCAGGCTGAGGGCGCGACGCTTGCAGATGGACCGAGATCCATCTGTGCGTTCGATGCCGTGATGCATCGCTGATCTCTCGTGCATGAGCTCTCCTGGCGCGAGGGTTGATTAGGTGCCAACGGATTTGGCACCGGCATAGCGCGAACAGCTAGGCGGAGTCGCGTTGGGGCTACGTTTCTGACGATTGAGCCCGGACTTGCTCGGGGATTGCGCGCGACCTTGACCCAAGGTGTCGACACTGACTGTAACTCAGCCTTGGTGTTGCGCCAGGTGTCCTAGAGTCTAGAAGGCCTTGTAGGTAAGGAGAATCGCCACATTTGAATGATTCGGCCAGGGCTGAATATTGCTGACAGTAGTCGGCTCAGGTGGATGACTGACGATAAGACAAGCTCTTGTGGGGGCGCTCGTCAGACTGCTGACGACTGGATCTGTCGGCAGCCAGGTGTGCGCAACGCAGGCCGATGTGCTCCGGGCGGACGCCTGAGCCGGGAATCGGCGGAGCAGATGCGCGGCGCTTGAACGGACCGGAGCAGAAGCGGTGCACCGGTGCGGCACCGGTGCACCGGCAGGGAACCGACCGGAGCGGTCTCGGTGCACCGGAAGAGTATGGAGGGGTACTGCTACGCCGAATGGAGCGGATACAACAGACCGAGGTCGGACGTGGTCGCCGCGTGGCCGGACGCCGTGGCCGGGACTGCACCGGGTGGCCGAACGGGGCGGCTGCCGCGGGACCGACACGCGTGGCCGGACACGGCGGACGGGACCGGACGGGGCGGCCGGACAAGCTGAGCCCGGTTGGGGTGGTGGGGTGTGGCTGCCATGTGTCCGGACAGGTGGGCAGGACGGGGGCCGGGACCGGTGGCTGGACAGGGCGGGTGGCGTCGTGGACCACGATGGACAGGCGGAGGCTGCACTCGGGCAAGTCGGGGCGGCGCGGCGCTGGAGCGGATGAAGACAGTGGCGGGGCGGCACTGGTGCACCGTAGTGCTCCGGGATCGGTGCAGTGCAGTGGTGCGAGTCCGAGCGGCGAGACGAAACTTGCATCGGAGCGGTCCAGTGCACGTGGAGCGGAAGAGGGCGGGTCGGGCGTGAGGGGATGAGATCAACTCGGCTGGCTGATCGGAAGGGTGGTTGACGCCGAGGGGAAAGGTGGGCGACGGCGGGGCTGGGCGCGTCGCGTGACAGATGGCTGATGGCGAGTTCTCGGCTGTCTCAATGGAACTCTCCGTAGCCGGCGGTCTTCGTGCGATCTGAGACAACCGGCATTCTTCACATCTGTGTGACATGCGACACGTTCTGCGGGTCGCCAGCGGTTGACGAGCCGACTTGCTGCGTGGCGAGCAACTGGCAGTCGAACTGCCTGTTCGGCAGCGCCGACGGCGAACGACCAGAGATGCGTTGCCACCGCGCGACAGAAGCTGTATCGAGATGCAGGGCGGGATGACGACCTCTCGCTGCGGCATCTGCCGTCGCTGAACGGTTACTAGTCGGAGCTCTGGTACGCCGGGATGTAGTGGCGGGTCTCGGTCGAGCTGCCGATGGAGAGATAACGGCGCTCGATGACCTTGCGCTTGAACCCAGTCTTCGCTCCGAACGTTGTCCTGCTTCGGTCGTGCTGGCGAGGGTGACTGAGGAGAGACCGATCTCGATCGGCGGTAACAGGACTGCCTAGGTTTGGTCCATTTCGACGGTAGCGGTTGTCGGCGTACGTCTGGCGGTCTGGCGTCGGCTGGAGCTCTCGTGTTCTGAGGAGTTGCGAGCGCTCGTGCTCGATCCGGTGGTAGCGAGTGCGGCGCCCTCGACGGGGCTTCGATCGACAGGCCGCGGAGCGAGGTCCAGCCCCAGCTCCCGAGCGACAACGGCGAGAACCCGGTGCACTCGTGATCGGGCGCGTCCGGTCGAGTCCGGTGGGTGCCTACATCATGAGCTCCGCACTTGCTGGGTCATTCCGCCACCTCGTGAGCGAGTGGGTTTGCTTCGACTTCCTCTGCGGAGTCCCCACTCTCGAACTCATCCTTTCTCTCCGCGACCTCAGATACGGCTGGCTTTGGACTTTTCGAACCGTCGATGACGTCCGCCGGCTCGATCTCGGTCACAGCAGCTGGCACGCCGGACGGCGTTAGGGCGTCGGCTCTGCCGTCAGCGTCGTCGATGTCGCCGATTTCCATCCTTCCCTGGTCCCTGAGGCGTGGGAGGAGTGGCAGGGTCTGAAGTTCGGTTCGGAACAGCGGATAGTCCGTGATGCGCTTCAGCGGCTCAGCCGTGAGCTCATGGTCGCGACGGATCGTCGCGAGTCCGGCCCGAATCACATCACCGACCTCGGTGTCGTCAGTCGCTGCCTCGATTCGCCGTAGCGCGACAAGCGCGCGGTCTCGGATGCAGCCATCGGGGTAGGCGTCGATGAACTCGGCGATGAGTTGCTCGACTCTCCGGTCACGGCGCCGAGCGATCTCGGTTTCCCGCGCCGTGGCCAGGGTCTCGCTCAAAGTGGCGATCAGGGCCGCAAAGTTCGTGTCAAGCACGTCGACACCCTCTGGCGCTACCTCGTCGTTCGCGTGTTCGCCCAGGTAGGCGATTAGTTCTTTTGCGAATCCGGCCTTGCCGATCCCGGTGTCGAACGCCGCCTGAAAGGCGGACTCGATGGCGTCCCAGAGAGATGGTTTGTCTGACGTGACGCCCGCAAGGATCGCTTCGTTGGTCAGAACGTCTGCCTCTTCCTCGCTCAGGCCGAGCAAGTTTTTGGCGTAGCGCCGAGCCGCAATCCCAGCAAGGACAAGCGGTACGAGGTCTTCAGGTTCCTCGATGACGACACGTGGCTCAGCGACGGCTCCTGGGACTGCGTCTGCGAGCATCAGGATCAGGTCGTCTGGCACGGTGGGGCGACCCTTGGCGCCGCCCTTCTTGATTTGGCGCCGAGCTTCCTGGCCGGCGTTATCGCTGTCGAGCAGTACGGCGCAGGCTGGCTTGAACTGGTCGCGCCCACGAGCGAGGTACAGCATGTAAGGCATGTTCGAGCCGCCCGGTACGAGCGTCACCTCGTTCAGATCGAGAGTACGGCTGGGCGGGGCGCCGGCGAGGCGAAGTCGGCCATTCATCCCAGAAATGAGCACTTGGTCAGAGATGCCCTCCACAAACAGGTTGTCCCCACCGATGAAGGCCGTTTCCGCTACGAATGCCCCCAGCGACGTGCGCAGCGGCTCATAGTGATTGCGGGTGGCATCGGAGACTAGCCGAGTACCCTCGTCGCCGGATCCCTTGTCGACGACTCGGACGCGGTGTCCAGCGTTACGGTTGATCAGGAACGGTGAGTGGGTGACATAGACGACCTGATCCCTGCGTTCTGAGTCGTCGGGGTGCGCGTAGTGCTCAAGGATCCGCAGCAGGTCCTGCTGACCGACGGCGGACAGATACGCGTCGGGTTCGTCCATCAACAGCACTTCGGGTACGGCTGGCCGGTCATGCGACCACAGCTGGACGAAGTACGACAAGAAGTAGGTCAGGCCGCGGCTTCGTTCGCTGAACGAGTAGTCAGTTCCAGTGCGATCCCGAATCGTGAATACGAGCTCGTGCTCACGTGGCGAGACTCTCAAAGCGAAATCTTCGTCCTGGCTCCACCACCGCGAGATGTTGAGGTGTCTGGCGATGGACTGGTTCATCTGCTGTATGAGGGCGTTGACCAGGCCTTCGCGCTCCTCCGCAATCGCGTCCATCAGGTCGACGAACGAGCTCCGATCGATGCCGGCGAGCTTGGTCAGCAGATCCTGACCAAGCTGCCGCTGCTGGGCCACCAGTTCCCGGTCAGACTCGTCCTGGGAGGACCGGCGAGCTGCTTCGAGCAGGGAAAACAGACCGGCCACCCGCTCCTGGAGGAGTTCCAGACCTTTGACGCCAGAGAGGAAGTTCAGCAGCTCGAAGCGCTTGTTCCGTTCGTACGGAACAGGTGTACTCCCTGCTAGGGCTGCAAGTGGGACAGAGTCAGGCAGATCGACCTGAGTCTGCAGCTTGTGAGCCTTCGGCAGCAAGGCCTGCAGTTTCGCGGCCTGAGCCGGGTTCAGCTGTACGCGCTCCTCGTTTGCGTTGAGAACCTGCACGACTCCTTCACTCGGTCTCAGCATCAGGAGGTCGCCGTTGTTCTGAAGCGGGATCTGAAGTGCTGTGAGTTGAGTCTGTTCCTCGCTCGAGAGCGCAAACACAGCACCAACTTCAGGGTGGAGCCGCTTGTCCTTTTCGACGGAGAAGAGTGTTGAGTAGCGGCAGAAGTCGCGACGTGAGTGGTCCTCGCCCGACAGCACGATGTGGATGGCATCGAGGAGATGCGACTTCCCGGACTCGTTTGCACCGACGACGGCCGTGATGTCGCGTTCGAGGTCAACTCGGACATGCGGCAGCCATCCGTCTTCGGTGACTTGCCAATTCTTCTTTTTCGATGTTGGCGCGAACTTCAGTTCGTAGTCGTAGTTGAAGGACTTGTACCAGCGGACGAGTACCTCACGGATATGCATGTCGCATGCTCTCCCTTTCAACCTTGGGTCGCTCGTAGGACCATCTGAAGCAAAACACCAACCTCGGACAATCGGAATGGCGCTCGAGTCGTCGCCTCCGGCCAGGAGGGAGGTCTTCAGACCGGACGACTCCGAAGGCCTGTGACCGTCTAGGCTGGGCGAGCCGGTCGATCCAGCGCCGGAGGGATGCCTTGGGTCCGTCGATGGCACTGACGTTCACCGACGCCCTGCTACTGCGCAGACTGACGCGCTCGTCATGGAGCCGCCCATTCGGCTCTACGCCAGGCGGCTCCAGGCATCGGCCAGGAGTGGTTCGAGTTGGTAGTGGCCGTCCTTGGTTGGGGTGAAGACGCCGAGGGACATCAGGCAGGCGACGACGAGTTCCGGATCGGCGGTGACTTCGCCGGCGCCGGAGTGGAGGTCTGCCAAGTCGGCGCTGTCCTCGTCGAGCATCGTGACCAGGGCCGAGTAGGCGCGGGCCACCTCGTCGTCGGTTCGGATCCCCACCAGCCGGACGAGTTCCTCAGCACCGGCCTCGGTGGCCAGGTGCTCGGTCACGGACTCGATGGCCCGCAGCTCCCCGGCTTGGTCGGTGCTGCTGGTTGCGATCCGGTCGACGAGGAACGGCCAGCCGCCGGTCGCCGACATGACCTTGTCGAGGCGTCCCGCGGCGCCGAATCGCTCGTTGAGGATCGACCAGGCGCGCAAGGTCCTCGCGTCGTACCGTTGGAGCGCGACCGTTCCCAACGAAGGCTCCGAGGTTTGCTCGACCTCGCGCCAGAAGGGCATCTGGTGAGCGTTCGTGATGAGCACGACCGCGCGGGTGACCCCCGGCTTGTCCGGGGTCTGCTCGATCGAGGCACGCAGTGTGGTGGTGCAGACCTCCGGATTCCTGTTGGTCAGGTCGCAGATGATGACGCGGCGCTGGCCGGGGGTGCCGTCGATGAGGGCTGACTCAAATGCATTTCGGTTGCCGGTCGGCGGAACCGTGAAGCGGCCACCGATGTCGGCGGCTGCGCGGATTGCTGTCGCAGTGTCGGCGATGCCGGTCGCGTCCGACCCCATGACGACCCGGACCTGTGTCGAATAGTCGCCGAGCAGGTCGTCCAATTGGCTTGCCGTCACCGGCGAGGTCCGAGCGTCTTCCAGCTTCTCCCGGGTAGCGAGGGCCACGAAGTCCTCACGCAGTGACTCTGTCTCAGCTCCGAGCAGTTGGCTTTCGACGTCGGCCGTCGTACCGATCATGGTGAGTACGGCGGGTCCGCGCAGACGCCAACCGTGTCCGTCGGTGTTGCGGGCGAGGACTCCGAGCCCGACCATTTCGGACAGGTACGCACGGAACGCGGCGGTGTCGAGGTCGCTGAAGCCGTCGTCCCACCACTGCAGGCATTCTTCGAGCAGTTCGGTGTCGGTGAGGCGAGCCTCCAGGCCGGACTCGTGCGCGTTGCGGGCCATGACGTTCGCGATGACGTTGTACCGCGGGTCCAGGTTGAGGGTGTCGCGGAAGGCCGTCGAGATGTCCTCACGCAGTTCTTCGTGGCTCTCCACCGCGTCGATGTCTTCCCGCGTGATCCGGTACGGCAGCTCGACCGCATGCTCGCGGCGCTGTTTGTGCATTCGCTCGACGAGCCGGTGGCCGAACATCTGGAGAAGGAACGGCTGGTACGAGCACTTGGCCAGCACCCGATTGATCAGGTCCGGCTCCTCGAACTCGTAGCCCATCGCGGCCATCGGCTCGACGAGCAGGTTCAGTGCGGACTGCGGCCGCAGCGGACCGATGACGGTGGGTCGCTGGGCGAGATGGGAGAACGGTCCGTTGCTGGCGACCTTCGCGAATCGCTGGACCGAGTGCAGCCCGGCGAGCACGACCTTGGCGCGATACTTCGTGGCCGTCCCCAGATTGCGTAGCCGTGAGGTCTGAAAGAACGCCGGCTGATCGGCCTCGAAGAAGCGGTCGGACTCGTCGAGGAGGATCAGCAGGCGCCGCGAGGAATCCTGGTCCAGCCACTCGGTGACCCCGGCGACCACCCGCGCGTGCGCGTCCTTGGACCGGCCGCTGCCCTTCGCCGCGATGATCTCGCGCCCGATCAGAGCGTTGAGCAGGCCGTCCCACAACGTTTCGGCCCCCGTGGCCTGGCCGGTGCCGATGCGCAGGTCGTCCAGCGAGAGGTAGATCGCCACGCGTGTATCTGGTCCCGGGCTCGAGCGTTCGAACTCGGCCTCGGCGTCACGGAGCAGAGCAGACTTTCCCAGTCCGCGGCCGCCGTACACGATCTGTGTGCTGTCCTTGTCAATGACCTGGCGTTGCTCGTCTTTCCGGCCGTAGAACATTTCGGGTGCGACCAGCCCGCGCTTCTGGCGTACGTACGGATTGATGTGCGCGAACGGCAGCAGGATCATCATCGTCGCCTCGAGCAGCCGGTCTCCGCGTGCCGCGAGGTAGGCGAGCGCCGCATCGTCGAGAACGATGACGGGCGCCTGGGACGACGGTGTGAGCCGGGCGAGCTCCCGGCGTACGGCTGCGCTCATCGTGCCGAAGTACGCGACGATCACGGCGTCGCCGGCCGGATCCTGATCGACCCAGGACATCAAGGTGTCGGCTGACGGCTCACCCCAGGCCAGCAGGATGCGGCGTCGGTCCCCGGCGTTGGAGCCGAACGCCGGCACCATTGCCTTGCCGTTGACCGTCACCTCGCTGACGTCGACGAAGCGGCGATCGCGGGCTCGAGGTGCGTTCGGCTGCAGCACCTTCTTGGCCTCCAAGCCCGCGATCCGGAGAGCAGGAAGCAGATGGTCGCTCTCGCTGACCATGTAACGCTTCTCCGGCTGGGTCTTCCGCAGTGTGCGCCAACCGGCGAGCGCATCGGCGGCGCGAGTGGCCTGGTCGGAACTGAGGGAGGAGAAGTCCAGCGTGGGGCAGGAGCTGAAGGCGGTTCCCTCGCGAGCCACTCGGATCAGTTCGTCGGTGATGCCGTCCGGCAGCGCGTCGGGGATCTGAGGAAAGAACAGCCTCAGATCTTCGTGGGGTCTCGGCGACGGCAACTGCTGTTCATTTGTCTCCAGGAGGTAGATGAGCTCCTCCGCCGTTCCGAGGTCACCGCTGACGATGAAGCCGTTGATCCGTGCGAAGTCCTGATCTCCGACCCGCTGGTTGGTCTTGCGCGTCTGCTCGAGACGGTCGCGGAGAGCCTGAGCTGCCCGCTTGCGATAGTCCGGAAGGCTGCGGCTGATCCACTCGAGCGTGCTCCGGACCTGAGCGAGGTCGGTGCCCGGACGCTCGGAGTCGTCGAGCCTGGCGGTGAGTTCGGCGTCTTGTTCCTCGTCGATCTCGTTGTTGATGCGGGCCCTGCGAAGTTCTGCGGCGAGGGCGACGCGGTCCCGCTCGAGTTCGTCACGTGAGATCAGCTCGCGGCTGGACATGAGCGCGGCCGTCTCGTCGGAGACCCGCCCCGCCGGTCCAAGGGCAGAGAGCATTCCGATCCGGGCGGCATCAACCAGGTAGCGCGCTGCCGAATAGTTCTCGTCGCCGACGTGCAGGCGCACGGCGTCGTCCCAGCCTCGTTCCATCGCGGAAGCAACCTCGGCGGGCGTCAGGTCGGTCGGCAGCCGCACGTCGTCGGTGGCCACATCGACGTGTGCGCCGCGCACGTGGAGGAGATCGAGGCCGAGCACGCTGGCGGGTGAGAACTCTGCAGGATCGAGGTACGAACGCCCGTCGAGGAGGGAGAGCGTCTGCTCGAGCGACGCCCGCGCGCTGACGGCGGCCGCGGTGACCAGCGGGTCGTTGCTGTCTGCCTGTTTCCCGAGTGTGTCGAGCGCCGTCGGACCGCTGCTCAGGACAGCCTCGCGCATCTCAGCGACTTCGCTGGTCGACCATCTCGTCGCCTGGTCTCCAAGAGCGAGGGCGGAAGCGGCCTGATACCAGGCGATCAGTGGCTTGACTGCCGCGGTCGCGATACCGATGAGATCGTTGCGCACGGCACCTTGCAGGGCCTTGCTGCTGCCGCTGCGGATGCGTCGGTCCTGATTGTCGATGGCACGAGCGATCTCGTTGTGGTCGTTGAGCCTGGAGATGGTGGCGGTCACCACGTCCAGGCGATCGCGCTCATCCCGGGCGACGATCGTCAGTGCCGCGCCCAGGAGACCGTCAGATGCCAGCCAGCCGTTGACGATGTCGCTCGCGCGCTTGAACCGCAGGCGGCGAGGGTGCAGGAGGTCCTCGGCCTCAGCGCGCGCCTCGGCGAGGATCCGTTCGGTGTCCGTGACGTCGGTAAGAGCAGTCAGCGGGGGAGCCGTCACGAAGACGCCTTGGACGGCTCGCTTTCCGATCTGGCTTGCCATCTCCCCGAGTTGGTCGCCGAGATGGGGAGCGAGGTCGATCAGCAGGGCTCCGGCTGCGGGCTCCCCGGTCACGAGTGCGGCGCGAATCAATGCGGGTGCCGCCAGCAGCAAGGACGTCGTACCGGCTGAGAGAACGCTTGAGTCCAGATCGGCGAGGTGATGGCGCAGGGCAGATGCCACCTCGCCGTGGGGATTG
This sequence comes from Kribbella pratensis, assembly GCF_004366075.1. Classification (GTDB taxonomy): domain Bacteria; phylum Actinomycetota; class Actinomycetes; order Propionibacteriales; family Kribbellaceae; genus Kribbella; species Kribbella pratensis. The sequence goes on from NZ_SODU01000001.1 coordinate 155,692, forward strand.
CGAACAGCGGCGCTGAGAGCGCTCGTCTGTAGGAGGACGGGATCGACAGGAGCGGCGGCGGCCTGAGCGGCGAATGCTCCGGCCAATGCGTGCCGACCCTCTGCGATCAGCGTGGCGACTGAGGTGGTCAGGGGTTGGTCTTCAGAAGCCGCCGACGGAGCGGGGACTGGCTCCGCCTCGAACGGCACCTCGGACGCCGTCGCGGGTGCCGGCTCGGCACCGGCGGTAGTCGTCTCCTCCGCGGGAACCTCGTCCGTGGGAACCTCATCCGCGGAACCCGCGCCCGTGGAAGCCTCGTCCGTGGAAACGTCGGCGGTCGAAACGGTGTCAACGGGATCGTCGTCGGTGGGGACGTCGTCTGTGCCGGCGGTCGGCGTGGCCCCAAGTGTGCTCGCGAGTACGGCGATCAGGGCGAGGTGTGGTGCTCCGGCGATGACTCGGCTCTGTGCCGCTACGAGTTCCGCCGGCTCGAGTGTTCCGGTCGCGATGCCGGCGATCTCGGCGATCGCGGTCGCCTCGGTACGGTCCTCGTCCGACCAGTCAGTGGAGTCGAGCAGTTGCGCGGCTCGCTCCATGCTCTGGTCGACCGCGGCGACTACCGCCGTGTCACCCGCTGGAAAGTGCAGGCCGCCGAGCACCGAGAGGGCGGCACGGATCGGCGCCTCGTCCTCTCGTCGGGTGGACGTTTCGAGTGCCTCGCGAAGGCCCGACAAGCTCCGGTCCGTCGGGCTCACGCCGGTGGACCGTATGTGGTTCTCCACTCTCTCGAAGTCCACCGCGACGCTATCGAGGATGGCCAGCGTCTCGGCGGCAGGCGGTCGTCCGGATTCGAGAGCCCTGGACAGAGCGCGAGCGGCCGAGGCAGCGTTGTCGAGCGACTCGTCGAGCCCTGCCAGCATCGCTTCCAGGTCGATGTCGGCCGGCTCGGTCGACTGCTCCGGCTCATCGCCTGGATCGGTCTGGTCCGTGTCTTCTTCCTGATCGATCGCCTCGGCAACCGTGGGTGCTGCTTCGCCGATCGGATCGAAGCCCTCGGTGCCGTCGGCCACTGCTTGGGCGGCGGCGGCCACCGCCTCGAGTTGGTCTGGGGTCGCGCCGGGCAACGGGTACCAGGGCTGGCTCGCGGCCCACACCACGACGCGTGCTCCGATGGCACTGCTCGTGACACCGGCCCAGAGCGCCAACCGGAGAACGTGCGGGTCTGCCTTGTCGAGCTTCTCCTGGGCCCGATCCGTCCCGGTTTCCGGCCCGAGGGCCATCGTGAGCATCGCCACGTAGAGCCCGGCCACCAGTCGCTCGGCCGAGCGACGACGCTCGTGCTGGGAGATCCGCCGCAGCCGGTTGGCTGCGTCCGCCGCCATCGCCGTGGCGACCTTGCGCGGCTGAATGTTCAGACCCAACGGTCGCAGGGCAGCACCGCGAGCGGGTGGGTCGAGAGTTTCGAGCAAGCCCTTGACGTCGGCCGGTGTCAGCTCGGCGACGGACGACGTGACGGGGTCGGGCAACTCCTCGAACGCAGTGGAGAGGTTCTTGAACAGCTGATCGCGATCCTCGTCCGATCCGAAGGCGAACTGCGATTCCGGTCGGGGCGAGTACCCGAATCCGTCCGCGCCGAACGCGCAGTTCTGGTGCGAGTGGCTACGTGCCATGAAGCAATTCCCCCAAGGTTGTGTCGAGTGTGTGTGTCAGATGCCGCGCTGGAACGGACTGACGAACGTGTAGCCGTCCGGTAGCTCGGACGGGCCCGCGAGGCGGTATCGGGCCCGGAACTCCCGGTACTCGGCCCGTTTCTCTGCCCTGGCTTGCCGCCCCGCGGGAAGGTGACGTAGATGCCCGACAACCTCGATGTCGCGAACCATCCGAGCTTCGACGCCACTGGTTGCCATTAGACCGCGCAGGACCGCGGGCACCGGCGGTCGGGGACGCCCGACGACGACAGTCGGCACGTACCGAAGTACCGTGATCGGCCGGACACCGGGCAGAGAGCTGAGAACGATGTCACCGCTCGCATCGACGGATGCCGTCAGCCTAGTCAGCTTGCCGCACCGCAGAAGATCGGCGATCGCCGCCTCCGCGTCCTCGCGATCGTCCCCGGGCCTGTTGCAGGCCAACCGGAGCAGGTGGATCTCGTCGATGACCGCTTCACCTTGGACATCCAGTTGGCCGGCTTGGCGGACGATGGTCATGATCCGCGCGATCCAGCTGTCCGGGTCGGTGCCGGAGCGGGTCTCCTTGGTCAGTACGGCGGGGTCGTAGCGGTGCTCGATGTCCGCGCCGTCGACGGTGACCGGTGCGTCGAGCAACGTCGACGTGACACGAAGCATTCGTCCGCCGCGCTGCCAGGTACCGGTGAGGATGATGCCGGGGAAGAACTCCAGCGGCCACGACACCTCGGTCAAGGACCAGAACTCGCCGTCGCGCACGAGATTGACCTCCTGCGAGGCCTCGTCCGGATCGAGTTGGTATCCGTCATGGTGCACGGCGAGCTTCACCCGACCGGGCTCGACCATACCGTCGAAGAGCGCTCCGAGCTTGCTCGGGATCGGCAAGTACGAGCTGACTTGATGAGCCTCACGCAGCGTCTGGATCCACATGACCTGCGAGTCGGAGACGTTGAGGACCCGACCGTCGTCGATCGGCTCGGGTTCGGCGTCGGGTTCAGGTGGTGCAGGGTCGAGCGGACTGGGCAGGCCGGCGGCCTCGACCCATCCCAGTCCGAGCGGATCGGTGACATCGACATTCTCCGGGACAACCCCTGGCCGTTCGGCGCGCCAGATCCCGCCGCCTTGCCAGGTGTCGTCGACGCGCAGATGTACGCCGTTGGCGTGAAGCCCGGTGTCCGGATCGGCGTCGCTTCGCGCCCAGTCGCCGACGACGGTGTGTGCGTGAATGACGGTGGTCGCATGGTTCACGCCCAGGAGATGACGGGCGCCGCCGGCGACCTGGCGCAGGAGTGGCGTGATCGCTGTGTACGCGACCTTGTGATCCGGACCCCAGCGGGAGGTGTGTGATGGCACGGCGGCTCTTGCCAACTGGTCGGCCAGAGTGCCGAGATCCTCCTTGCCCAACGGTCCTGCGTCGTTCAGCCGGTATGCGAACTGAGCCCTGGAGAAGGCATACGAACCCCAGAGGCGGACCGATCTCAGACAGGCCAGCGCGGCCGCGAGGGTCGCGAAGATCCCTGCGAGGGCAGCCTCCAGATCGTCGTCACCGGCACCATCAGCAAGAAGTGTGGGCAGTGGGACAGGAGCGGCCGCGGAACACAACTGTGCGAGGCCGTGGGTTCGCAGGTATCGCTGGTATTGCTCTGCGCCGGTCAGGTCCGCTACCGCACCGGTGTTGTACTCGGCGTCCACGATGACATGGCCGGTGTTGTCCAGATAGCGCCCACGGTGACGCAGCCGATCGAGCTGCGCAGGGGTCGGCGTGAGGCCGGCCGTGAAAGCGGCGAAGTCGACGATCACACGTTCCCGGCGCGCCACCGGGTGAGCCGCTGTGTCAGTCGGTACATCGCCGGACCGGGGTTCGTGAGCGCCCGCAGGTGCTCCGGAGAGCCACCCTGGAACGGTGCCGTCGGCGTCGATCAGATCGTGTGCGCCCTCGCGGTAGATCACCTCGCCGAACAGCGGGTCACTCCCTGTGGCAAGCCGAACCATCGACCCGACAGGTAGCGCCGGGCAGCTGTCGCCATGTGTCAGCAGCGGGAAGGCATCGAGGTCCAACGGGCCGCCGACGTAGCCGCGTTCCACGACGTCGTAACCGAAGTACACCGCGTTGAAAGCGACATTGACGTGCACCGGGATTCCGCGCACCTCGATCAACGTCTCCAGAAACGCTGCGAGGGCGGCCATCTCTTCGCGGCTGACGTGCTCAGGGCCGCGAGTCATGCTCGCAGTCAGTGGCGAGAGATCGGCGTACGGACGCCACGCTGAGGTGGGCGCGACCAGAGTTGTCATGGCGTGCTCCCGGAAGCGACGGGTTGTGAGGCAGCCGCTTTGCGCGCGTCGCGGGCGATGTGCTGACTCTCGCGCCACACGGCTCCGACCTGAGCGACGCGGCCTGCGTCTTGGAGGCGCTGCAACGAGTCTTCCAGCTCCTCGAGACGGATGGATGGACTGGACCCGAAGTACCGCGAGTTGACCAGCGCCGTTCGTAGTCGGCGCCGCTTGCGCGTCTTCGGATTCCACGAGGAATCCTCGCCGCGCAGCGCGCGCTGCAGGTCACGGATGTGGACCCCGGCGTAGATGTCCCACACCAGGTCGTAGACCTTGTCGTCCAGGCGGCGCTGGGCGAACGCGGTGTCCGTCCGGCTGCCCGCGGGCCTTGGCTTCGGCGTCTCGAGGGCGTCTGCGACCTTCGGCTTGGTCTCTCCGGCCGGCCAGTTGCCCGACTGCCAGCAGGCCGAGCATCGGTTGCCGGCGTGCGAGCAACATCCGTCGGGCAGGTCGCGGACCCCGAAGTAGTCGGCCAGCTTGCGGTTCGCACACGTGGTGGAGTCGGCGAAGAAGTCGCGCAGGAAGGTGATCTCGGCTGCGGCCCGTGCGGCCTTACCGGATACGGCGGCCTTGAAGCCGGCTGGAAGCGTGGCGACGTTCGCCCGCAAACCGGTCACCATCCGTCGAGAAGGTGCGGCTGACACATCCAGCAGTCCTTGGTCGTGCAGGTCAGCCAGAAGGTGCCAGGTGCCGGCCGCGTCACCGGCGAAAGCGTCGTAGCCGGGCACGACCGCGGCGAGGTGACGATGAAGCTTGCTGATGGCAAGAACCGAGCGATGCAGAGTGCCGTCGGTCGTCCTGTTCGGCAGCGCGAGGACGGCCTTGATGGCAGCGCGAACGCTCGCGTCGTCGTCGCCGTCCTCGCTGTAGGTGTCCAGGAGTTCTCCGGCGCGAACGGTCGCCAGAGGAGGGAAGTCGCCGAGGTCGTCGACCGCGCCGAGCGACGCCAATGCGGTGAAGGCGCGCATGACGCCGGAGTTGTATGTCTCTGCCGTACGGGTCTTGCCGGCATCCTGCTGGCTGAGCCGGCCGGCATCGACGTCCTCGCCCATCAGCCGGTCGGCGACCGTGGAGACGTCAAGCGTTCCGTGAGTCGCCAGGACGGCCTTGCCCATGCGGACGAGCAGCTGCATCGAAAGGTCGCCTTCGGTCATGAACTGCACGGTCCGCAGACCTCGTCCGGTCATCAGGGCCAATCCGACATTGGCCGGTCCGTCCGCAGCGCTTCCCGGCTGGGCCGCGGCGTCGCGGCCGGTCCGACCCACCTGCTGATACAGCGCGGCGAGATCGGTCGGTGCCGAGGCGCAGTACACGGTCCGGACATCCGCGCGATCGATGCCGAGGCCGAACGCGGACGTGGCCACCACGATCAGCGGAGCGAAACCCTCCTCTCCTCGTCGCGGAGCCTCCCGGAACTCGTTCAGAACGGCTGACTTCTCGATCTCTGTCAGACGGCCGTGGAATCGACGGACCCGAACCGAGCCGTCGCCGAGGAAGTCGCGCAGATGCGCCGACAGGGCGACGACCTCCTTGACCGTCAGGCAGTAGAAGATCGCGTGGTCCTCGACCGCGGAGGCGACCTCCTCGGCGAGGCCGCCGGTAATCGCCGAACCCGCGGCAGAGATCGAGCGGCGGAACAAGGCGAGTTCGGGGCGGATCGGGTTCTCGCGCACGGTCAGCAGCGTGCCGACCTTGTCCTCGGCGGCCTCCGCGTCGAGGTTGGTGTCCGGAAGCAAGGCGAACACGCCCTGTCGCAGACCGGCGAGCACTGTTCGGTTCGCTGTCGCGGTCAAGGCGGTGACAGGCAGGCCATGGTCCGTACGAAGCTCTTGAAGGAACTTCTCCGCCCTGCCCATCGAGGGCCGGAAATCATCCCATTGAACGAACGTATGTGCCTCGTCGAGAGCGATCCGGTTGACGATGCCTGCCTTCACAGCGGAGCGGACGACCTCGCGAAACCGGCGCTGGGCCAGGCGCTCAGGTGACACGTACACCAGGCGGATGCCGTGGTCGTGCCGCCCGAGCAGCTGATCCGCGACCTCGGTCTTGCCGGCCCGCGAGCTGGACTCTCGCAGCGGTGCGACCAGCGCTCGGACCGCGCCGCCGATCGAACGGTTCAACGCCAGCGCCTGGTCCGTCATGAGCGCGACCAGCGGAGACACGACGATCGTGACCCCGGGCAGGACGAGTGCGGGGAGCTGGAAGCAGAACGACTTCCCGAAGCCTGTCGGCAGCAGACCGAGCACATTGCGTCCTTCAGCCACCGCGGCGATGACGGTCTGCTGCGCAGGCTTGAGCTCGGCTGGTGTGTCGCGCAGCGCGAGGAGGCCGCCGATCTGCGCGCCACGCCGTACGACTTCGTCGGCGAGCGTGCCGGCGGCTCGGTGCTCGTCCACTTGCTCGGCTGTGAGAGCGAGCTGGCGGATCATTCGGGTGTGCGGCAGCAAGGTGTGCTCGTTCAACTTCTCAGGCGTACACAGCTTGTCGGCGCGGGGCTGTGAGATCAGGTCGAGGCGTGCCAGGAACGACCAGATGCGCTGCCATCCATCCGCCATCGTGACGACGTTCCCGCCGCCTAATTCACCGGTGACCTCGTCCGGACGGAGCAGACCCTCGTCGAGCGAGCCGAGGAAGGTCCGCCGGTACGCGCGCCGCAACGCGGTCTGGCCGGCGAGCTTGCGATCGCTGATGACGACCACACCGCGATGGCGTTCCGACCGGATCAGGCGGCCGACGGCCTGGCGCAGTTGCAGCGCGGCCAGCGGAAGGTAGTACATCGCCGTCGCTGCCGCGTCCGGGTCCTCCGCGTGCGCGGCCATGGCGCGTGCCGCCACGACGGCGCGCCGCGCCTCAATGACCGGGGCCGCGAACGGGGCGAAGGGGAGCTTGTTGATCCAGACCAGACGCAGCCGTTCCTCGTCGTCGACGTCGACTCCCTGCCAGAGTCCTTTGGTACCGATCAGGAATCCACCGCCGTGCTCCTGGTCCTTGAACTCGTCGACGCCGCGCCGGTTGCCGAGGACGAGGGCCGAGCGGACGGGGGTGTCGTCACCGCGCTTGCGCAGTTCGTCGGCCAGGTGTTCGGCGATGCCGCCGGCGGTCGATCTGGCTGTCGTCAGGACCATCGCTCCGCCGACGTACCCTCCGCGCCCGCTCTCGTCCGGATCGGCTTGGGTGACGACCTCGGTGGCATAGCCGGCCAACTGGTGGGCGACCGTCCGCATGGCGCCTTCGGACTGTTCGGCCCACGACGGGAAGTCCGAGAAACAGACGAGCTCGGCCTGTGACTTCATGTCGAAGGGGGTGTTGAGGCTGAGGGTTCGGGTGTTCGGGTCCAAGCCGAGCCGGGCGCGGATGAAGTCCCAGCGACCGCCGATGCGCAGCGTAGCCGATACGTAGTAGGTGCGCGGAAAGGTGATCAGGAACTGCCGCCAGTCGACATCCTCCGGCAGCTCGATCGGCGACGACGTCACCGAGAAGTCGTACGAGCGCAGGTCGCCGCGCAGTTGCCCGAGCTCCTCGGCGTACACGACCCGATTCGACGTGCCGGGCGGAAGATCGGCCAGAGCAACGTGGTCCGGGTCAAGGTCCGGATCCGCTTCGACCGTCGGCGTCTCGGGTTCGGGGGCGCCGGTGGCGGCCGGTCTCGCTCGTCCGATGATGGCGTCGATGTCTGCGTTGATGGACTCGGTGTTCGCCTTGTAGGTCGCGGTGGCGGTCAGCAAGGCCTGGACGCGCTCGAATTCGAAGAAGTTCAGCGTCGAGCCGTGTTCCCTCAGATAGTTGCCCAACGCCCCGGTCAGTGCGTGGCATTGTCCGGACAGCCGGCGGATCAGGGATTGCAGCGTACGGACCTGGCTCACGCCGGACGTCCCCGTGTAGTCCGACGCGAGGGTTACGGTGCGTCCGCCAACCTGTCCTCCTACGGCGCCGCGCGCGTCCATGACCAGCGATGCGGCCTTGGGGAACTGTGCGTTGTCGAGGAGCAGGCCGAGATTCGTCACCGCGGCGCGCACCGAATCGTGCGCTGAGCCGGTCTGCGCGGAGCGCGACCATGATAAGAGATCGGCGTGGAGACTCTGCACGCCGCGATGCTCGAGCACGGTGGACAGCGCACTCGTCGCGGCATCCTCGAGCTGATGCGCCTCGTCCACGATCAGCAGAGTGTCCGGACCCATCGACCCCAGTTCGCTCAGGTGCGCCAGCAGCAGAGCGTGGTTCGCCAGCAGCAACCGGTGCGACGACAGCGCCTCGGCGACATAGTCCGTGTGAGGTGCCATCGGCGTTCCGGCAGTGGCGCCGTACTCACCGTTCGTTCCCTGTGACAAAGACTCCAGCCACACTGGCAGCGCCTTGGTGAGGTACTCGCTGAAGAACGGCGGCATGTCGACCGGATCCACCGAGTGCGCGGTCCAACCGGCCTCGACATCCGGCGAGGCCAGGAACCGCAGCGTCAGGAAGACCAGCAGCTCACGGAACCCGGCTGTCGCCAGGAACCGGTTTCGCTCCGGCGTCCTCCTCGACCGCGTCAGTTGCGTCGCATCAGCGAGTGCGGCGACGAGCGCACGAAGCGACAGTCGGTTGCTTGCGCCCTTGACGACGTCGCACTCGGCGAGCAGGCCGAGCCCAGGCGCGTTGCGATCCAGGGCCACGACGTCGTGCGCGAGCTGCAACTGAAGCTGTTTGGTGAAGGTAGTGATCAGGGCCCTTCGGTTCGGGTCGCCGGCGAGCCACTCCAGCGCACAGGCGAGGACTGCGTAGCTCTTGCCCGTACCGGTCGGCGCCTCGACGAGACCAGGTACGCCGTCGTCGACCCACCGGTGAATCGCAGAACTCATCTGCTCTTGCTCGTCGCGCAGGCGTGCGCCCGGACCGCGGACGATCTGCGCCAGTCTCCCTGGGCTGACCCGGCCGTCATCCCGCATCTCTGATGTGACGCGGATGGTTGCCGTCGGGCCGGCGGGGCCTTGCCGTCGGGGAACATGTGCGCCCAACCCGGTGCCGAGTACGGCGGTGATCGCGGCCTGGTTGTGGCTGGTCGGTTCCCCAAGGTGGCCCGCCAAGTGGAGGACCAGGGACCAAGCGGGGGAGTCCGGCGCTACTGAGCACACCAACTGGCGCATCTGCTCGGACCACCCAGCCAGCTCAGCTGCCATCCGGATCACCAGACGTTCGAGCAGACGGGCGTCGTCGACGGCGTCGTGCCAGGCGAGATCACCCCGGTCCACACCAACGTCGTCGCACAGGTTCGCTAACCGATGACTGGGCGCGGTCGGCCACAGCGACAGCGCCAGGTAGTAGGCGTCGACGGGCGTCGTCGACAAAGGTGGCAACAACTCGCGCCCCATCGCGTCGGCCAGTATCGGGACGTCGGCTACCGTGCCGTTGTAGGTCAGAAGCACATCGGCCTCGGCACAGTACGCCTGTAGATCTGTCAACGCATCCAGAGGCGGCTTCCCTTCTGCTGCATGCCTGGCTCGAAGAGTTGGCGAGCGGATCTCCCAGCTCTCATCTGGCAGCATCAAGAATCGCTCGAACTCAGGAGCTGTCTGAACCCAAGCGACATCCGAGCCCATACGAAGCGCGCCTATCTGGAAGATGCGCTTCTCCGTGAACGGCTCGGTGTCAGTTGTGTGGACGACCGACTCAAGGTCGAGTACGACGATCCGAGCACCCGGCTCCGGAGTCGCTTCGCTGCTCGGCTCAGCGAGCTCCTCTCCCACGCGGATCACGTCGCCAGTCCGCTGCAGAGCCCGTGCGGTCAAGGCGTGATCCAGCAAAACAGTCAGGCGCGTCGGCGTGACCCCCGGGAAGCGGCTACGAGCAGCCGCCACCAAGTCAGCGAACGTGACGCCGTTCTCGTGCTCGCCAACGAGTGCCACAACCTTCCTAACCGCAGCCGACATCGTTCCTGTTTCGTCCCCCTGCGGCATCTGCCCTCCGTCAGCCATCACCGTGAGATTAGTCGTCGCTGGCTGAAAGGTGTTCCCTCCACAGCCAGCGTCAGGCTCGCCGGAACGACGGGCGTCGGATCATTCGGATGTCCCCCTCCAACGCACCGCCCCGGCGTCGCTTGACCTCCGTATCGCGAGCGAGGGCGCATCCGTTACACGTTGTGATCAATGCTTAATACCCTGAGCAGTGACCGGCTTGATACGAGAGGGAGGCTCGGTGGCGTGGACGGCAGAACTTCGCGGTATTCGCATGGCGAGGTGCTGGGCGAGCGCGTGGCCACCCCCGAACCAGTGCGTCCCTACAGACGCCCTAGATGCAGCTCGACCTGCGCAGCATCCGACACACGGGGAGTCCGCCGTGGCTACATCAGGTCCCCGATGCGGTATGAGTTTCGAGCGGATAAGACTCGCGTCTGTGCACAGCTCCGAGCCTCGCGGAGAGTTGCGTTCGCGCGCCGCAGCTCGCTGACTTGGTGGTGTAATCGGGCGACTTCCGCGAGAAGCACGGTCACGTGATCGGCTCGATTGCCTCGGCTAAATGGACCCGTTTGCGGATTCGCCAGTGGCGCAGGCGGCAGCGATCTGAGCAGAAGCGTTGGTCGGATCGGGCCGCGATGTAGGAGTCGCTGCAGTGTTCACAGACGCGTTGGCGGGCGGTCAGATCACGCTGGAATGGCGGTCGACGGTCGTCCATAATTGTTCAACGTCGCGCCGGCGAACATACTGAAATACTCGTTGCACCGCGCTGAAACGCCTCAAGTGCCAGATGTGTGCCAGCTTCGAAGTCGTCGTTTCGATGCAGTCGCGGTGCGTTCGGCTCCTGGAGAGTCTGCCGAGTGGTTGAGTCTTCACTTAAAGGCCATTTGGCGCCGCATCGGCGGCGTAGGGGATCGTCAGCTACCTCGCGCAGGATTTGGAGTGGGCGACGCGCAGAAGGGTGTCGCGGTATCCGACTAGCGCGGTCAGCAGCAACAGGAACTGCATGATGCGATGCAGGAGGCCGATGCGAAGGCGGAATCTCAGGCCGATCCGTCTGCCACGGTGCTCGAGGAGAGGGCCAAAGCTCACCAGAGACATCTTGCAGCTCACGTCAACGTGCAGCAGGCTCTCGATCGCCTGTTGATTGTCGCGCCAAATGACGTCGTTGAGTCAGCGTTCAAGTGGCTAGACGTTGTTCGAGACGACGACGCGAACGAGGAGCTCTTCGTTGATGCTCGGTTTGTGTTCGTGAACGCCGTGCGCCGCGACTTGAATATCGTGAAGCCCATCCAGCAGGTGAAGCCCGTGAGCGCATAGCGTCGGCCTTGGCGGTGTCGAGCAGGCGCAGACAGTTCGAGGACTGCTGACGGCGGATATCAACGTCCGGGTTCGCAGGCCGGATCCTTCCCTGGCCGCGCTACGTCCGATCTACTACTGATCCTCGATGACGGCAGTGGGGTGCGGTATGACGCAGCAGGATGCGCAGCGGGGTCTGCAACATGGGTCGGTGGTCCTGGCCGGTGGACGACGAGACGGAGTCCGTCGACCTGGGGTGCCGGATCGCGAGACCGCCGATGCCGGCGGCTTGTCCCGTGCCACGGTGCGGACCGCCGTGGGACTCTTCTTCGGCGCCGTCGCGGCTTGGATGGTCATCTCTGGGCTCCTGGCACGGAGGTGGCCGTGGCAGCTGTACGGCGATCAAGCCTCCCAGTCTGATGTGCTGAAGCTTGCTCTGGGGGTGGTCGCCGCCGGTGGTGCCGCGATCGCCCTGGTTGTCAACTACCGCCGTCAGCAGCACCTTGAACGCGACGATGTCGGCAAACGCGACCAGATCCGGCTGTTCACTGAGCGATTCGGAGCCGCCGCCGCCCAACTCGGTGGCGACCGGCCCGCTGTGCGGCTAGCCGGTGTATACGCCATGGCTGCCCTGGCCGATGAGTGGTCCACCCGACGGCAGCAGTGCGTCGATGTCCTCTGTGGGTACCTCCGCCTCCCTTACACCGGAGAACCTCCATTAGGCCACCCAGAACTAGTAGTCGAACAGCGTCACTACGCCGGCGGCACCATCCAACGCACTGAAACCACCACCCACCAAACCGGCGAGATCCAGGTCCGCCAAGCCATTGTGGACACGATCCGCCAGCACCTTCGGGCCAACGCCGAACAGAGCTGGAGCGACCTGACGTTCGACTTCACCGGTGCCACGCTCGTCAACGCCTCCTTCTCCGGGGCGACGTTCTCTGGTGAACGGACGTGGTTCGACGGGGCGAAGTTCTCCGGTGACTACACACTGTTCACGGGGGTGGCATTCTCCGGCGACCGCACGTGGTTCGCCGGGGCGACTTTTTCCAGTGGCCGCACGTGGTTCGATGGGGCGACGTTCTCCAGCGAGGACACCGTGTTCGAAGGGGCGGAGTTCTTCGGCGAGGACACCATGTTCGACGGAGCCGTGTTCTCCAGCGAGCAAACATGGTTCGCCGGGGCGAGGTTCTCCGGCGACAGCACGTCGTTCGCCGGGGCGGAGTTCGTCGGCGACAATGCCTGGTTCGATGACGCAAGGTTCTCCGGCAAGCACACGTCGTTCGATGGGGCGACGTTTTCCGGCGAGTTCGAGTCTTTTCGAGACTCGGCATTTACCGACGTGGACGACGCACTACATGAAGCTCGGATTTCCCCTCAGGAGATCCGCTGGGGACCGGTCCCATCACGCAGCGCCTGGCCTCCCGACTCCTCTGCTTAGTGCGAAGCGAACTGTTCGACAGCCGTTATCAACGGAAGCCGGTCGGCGCTCGCCACCTGCGGGGTGGGCCGTCTAGGTCGAGAGGGATGGCCGCGGGGAACGGCCGGAGTTGGTCTTGCGAGTTGAGCTACTTACGGCGCCGGGCTGAACGAGGTGCGGTCGCGGGGTTGCCCTACGATCGGTCGATGGCCTTCCAAACCGTTGTGCCGATTGAGGACATCCGGAATCTTCCGTTGCCTGAGCTTGCTCTGCGCCTGTTGAAGGTGCTGGCGAACAGCAGCGCGCAGATCAATCCCAACAACACGCTGCGCGGGATGCAGCAAGCGGTCGGTGGGGGGCAAGACGGCGCTCAACTCATGGCGCGAATCGCCGACGCCTGGGCCTGGCTGCAAGCCCACGCCTTGGTTGGCCGGCACGCCATGAACACCCTGTCGGAATGGCAGCAGGTGACCGAGCTGGGCCGCGAGATCGCCGACGACCCGAGCGCCGTCACGAAGGTCTGGGCGGCCGATCGCCTTGCGGGGAACCTCGATCCCCTCCTCTCATCAGCCCGCGCCAACTTCGGTCTGGGTGACTACGAGACCGCCTCCTTCGCAGCGATGAAGGCCGTGGAGGTCGAAGTACGGCGAGTAGCTGGGCTGTCGAACGATCTCATCGGCGTCGCGCTGATGCGGAAGGCCTTCAGCCCAAAGGACGGTGTCTTGCGGGACCCGGGCGCGGAACCGGGCGAGCAACAGGCCACCGCCGATCTGTTCGCCGGCGCAATCGGCGCCTTTAAGAATCCCGCCAGCCACAGGACTGTCCAGTTCGATGATCCGGTTGAGGCGGCCGAGGCAGTTCAATTGGCCGATCTCCTTCTGCGGATGGTGCATCGCGCGGAACAGCGGCTCGCGTAGCCGGCCCGGCCTCGGCAAGGCCAACGTGTTCGCAGCGTCGAGCACAGAAGGGGCTGGGTCCGTCTGCACCGGACGGGCTGCGGGGCTAGTCGGTGATCTGACAATCAGCCATCGTCTTCGCGATGACCTGCGAGGTGACATCGGCGAGAGCGTCTCGGCCCAGGCCGGCTATTGCCTCCGCACCGCTGCGAGCCTTGCGCTCTTCACCTCGTCCCACTCGTTGTCAGCGGCGTCGTTCAAGGCGGCAAGGCACCGGTCGGCGGCGGAGATGGTCAGAGGTCGAGTGTCCAGTTGCTGTCGGGGCTGGTGAGGGTGTTCCGGTCGGTGTCGAGCTCGACGGTCATGGTGTGGAGAGGGAAGTGGCCGGCGGCCGCCCATTTGGCTTGGACGCGCTCTAGGTCGTCCCACAGGCGCCGTGGGCCGCTTTGGTGGACGGTTTTGTCTTCGCTGTCGGCGCGGGCCCAGGATCCGTCGGCTGCTAGGAGCCACAGGAGTTGGCTGCCGTCCTCGCGGGTTGCCGAGCGGTTCTCGATGTCGGGGCTGTCGAGCTCGTACAGGCAGCGCAGTTCCCAGTCGTCCCAGAGATCGGGCAGAGGGCCGCTCAGTTGGCGGGTCTCTGTGCCTGGCTGGTCGCGGGCGTCGTCGTACACATGGTCGAGGCGAGCTGGGTAGTCGGTGTCGCGGCGGGTGCGCATGAAGGTGGCCGGGTCTGGTTGGACGCGGCCGCGGACTACTCCGTCTGGGTGTTTCTTGGCGTTGATGAGGAGTGAGGTGCCGGTGATGGTGGTGACGATCTTTCCGCCAGGTCGGAGTGCGTCTAGCCATGCGGGCGGGATGGGACGGACGGAGACGGTTGCGATGATGCGGTCGTAGTTGGCGTCGGGCAGGGAGCCGGTGGCGTCGGCGATCTCGAGGTGCGGTGTTCGGCCGAAGGCGGCGAGGCGTTCGCGGGCGGCGTCGACGAGGTAGGGGTCTACGTCGATGCTGGTCACCTGCTTGTCGCCGAGGCGACGGGCGAGGAGGGCGGCGGAGTAGCCGGAGCCGGTGCCGACGTCGAGCACCCGGTCCTGTTCGCCGGGGCTGAGCAGGTGCAGCATGCGCACGATCAACCCGGGCAGTGTCGAGGACGACGTCGGGAGACCCGTTGGACGGTCGGATAGGTCTGCCCTGTCGGCGTGGAGTGCGCCCACACGGGTCACCAGCGTCTCGTCGGCGTAGATCTCTGCCCATGGTTGGTCCGGGTGCGGCGTGCGGAGTCCCCAGGCGAATGGGTAGCTGTCGGGGATCGGCTCCCACCACCTCGGCACCAGTTGGTGCCGAGGTGTGGAGCTGACCGAGTCGTGCCACTCCGGTGCCGCTGCTGTGATCTCGTCGGCGAGCTTGCGAGCGGCGTCGGTCCAGTCTGTCACGGAGTCAATCGTCCTTTCCTTGGAGGGCGTCGGCCATTGATTCGATCATCGGTACGCCGGCCTTGACCGCGAGCCAGTGCCATTGACCGTTCGGGTTCACTTCGAAGAACACCCATCGGCCGTCAGGGGTCACGGCGAAATCCAGCGCTCCGAAGTACAGACCCAGTTCGTCCATGAGCAGCCGGACACCCTTCTCCACTTGCACCGGAAGCTCGATCGGACCGTAGGTGAGGGACGAATAGTCCGTTCGCCAGTCCAGTCTGGCAGCCGCACTTCCGGCATGGATCGCGACCGGGAACATCCGCTGCCCAATCACAGTCAGCCGTACTTCGCACTGCTTAGGAACTCGTTCCTGAAACAGATGCGCAGTGCCGGTGAGGCTCGCGTCGATCTCATCGGCGCGCAGCACCGTGGTCGGCAGGTACCGATGACGACGTTCCGCCGTGAGCACACCGCCGCTGAGGCCCTTGTAGATGACCTCGTCGGCGCCGATGAAGTCACGAGCATGATCGGGATCCGATGTGATGACTGTCCGCGGTACGTCGAGTCCTGCGCGGGCTGCCACAGCAAGCTGAACCGGCTTGTAGTTCGCGGCCGAGTCCTTGGCCGGGTGATTGATCCATCTCACTGGCAGTGACCCCAGTACGCCGAGTACTCCGACGCGCGCCTCAGACACCGCGAATGCCCGCGCTTCGTCCGGCCAGGCGCTCGGCACGCTGAACTCGGCTGGCCGTCGCCACCACACGGCACTAACCGCTCCGAGGTCGACTGACCGCTCACCTGTCAGGTGCCCCTCCCAGCCATTCACCCCGAGGGTCCCAGCTACGCGCGAAGACTGCGGGAAGTCGGAGGTGTCGTACCGGACGACTGATGCGTTCCGCCGGGTCAGCTCGTCGATGACGGCGTCTGCCGTCAGGTCATCGCGACCGGTCAGCACCAGGATGGTGCCCATGGTCAGTAGTTGTCGGTCGAAGTGTCCGATCCGGGGCGCTGGCCGTCGGGGATCGGTGTCTCGGTGTTCGTTTCCGGCAGGGCCGCGGCGATCGCGTGGTACGGGTTCCCGGTCGCAGACACATTCAACTGGAGGTTGGCGCTGTAGGTCATCGGCAGTTCCATCGGCGTCATGTCCGGCCCGGAAGCCAGGTGACGGACGCCGAAGGGAACCGCGGTCATCGCGTTGCTCATGGTCGTTCTCCAATGTCGGTGAGGCTTTGGAACGGCCGGCCCAGGACGGACTCGCTATCTCGTCCCGCGCCGGCCGGCTTCTGGCCTGCCGTGTCGGTGATTCGCTGACACCGCAGGTGTCGGCCCGGAAGGCCGTGGATCCGAAGGTTGATGACGTGCGCGTATTGCTCTGCGAGTGCAGTCGGGGCGATGTGCTCCTCGATCAAGTAGTCGCCCAGCCACAACTGCACGCGCCAGAGTTCCTGCTCGGCCATCGAAGTGAACGGTCGCTCAGACCGGGCGGTCGGAGTCGAGCCACCGGACGACAGTGGAACCGTTGTGGCCGTGTACCGCGAGGAGAGCGTCGAGGCCGTAGTCCCAGACGACTGTGGTGGCCCACTCTCCGCGCCACCGCAGCGCCACGGTGCCGTCTGACCACTCGACGCCCTCTGCAACATCGCCGGTGCCGCTGACGCCGGTCACGTCGACGGCCCGACGTAGTACGAACCGGCGTGGGCACGCGATGCTTCTGGCCGAGCGGTCGAGCTGTGCATCGACGTCCATTCGAATTCCCTTCGAGGTCCTTGGTGTCCATCGAAGGCCCATCGACTGCGGAACGTAAGGAAATCGTCGCTACCTGTTGATCGACCTGAACCGGAAATTTCCGGGCAGAACGCTGTCGGGCCGTGACTCGCCGTACATATCGTTGGGCTGTGGAGGGCAACCAGGTCCTGAAGGCGCGCATGGCCGAGATCGGCTTGACCCAGGTCGAGTTGGCCGAAGCGGTCAACGCCGATCTGCGGCGCGCCGGCTACGGAGGCACCGTCAGCGATCGAACGGTGCGGAACTGGCTGACCGGGAAGACTCGCTGGCCACATCACCGCCAGCGCGACGCGCTCTCCGCAGTCTTCAGCTGTCCCATCACCGATCTCGGATTCGTCACGCCCGCCGAGCCGGCGGATGTTCCGCGGCGTCGGTTCATCGGCACGTCCGCGGTGACCGTTATGGCTGCCGCCGGAGCATCGACGCAGCGCGGCACCCGGTCTCGGGTTGGTGCTGCTGACGTCGAGCGGCTGTTGTCCAAGTTCGCATTGATCGTCGCGAGCGATCATCAGTACGGCGGAAAGCTCACCATCGAGACGCAGGCGTCGGCGCTCGCCGGCGAGGCTCTCGCTCTGCAGGCGCGGGGGACCGCGAGTCAGCGCATTCGCAGCGCGCTCTACGGATGCGCCGCGTCGTTCACGTCGAGTGCCATGTGGGCCGCCATCGACGGTCGCCGGTTCGATACCGCGCAACGACATTTCGATCGCGCAGCTGGCCTGGCCACCATGTCAGGCGACCCGGCGATCCAGTTCAGGATCTGGTCCCACGCCGGCAGCCTGTACCGCCATATGGCCAGGCCGGTTGATGCGCTGGCTGCCAATGACGTGGCGCGTCGGCTGCCGATTGCGAGGCGAGATCCGATGTTCGCTTCCCTTGGCCATGCCAGGCATGCTGCGATCCTTGGCCAGACTGGAGATCACCGCGCCGTACGCCAAGCCGTTGCCCATGCCGAAGACGCCCTGGCCAGATCTGAACCCGGCGACGAACGGCCGCTCTGGCTGGACGCGTTCTATGACCAGGCAGAACTCGAGACTCTCGCGCTTGCCGGCTACCTGGCGCTCGGCGACTACGAGGTGGCTGAGGGCCATGCCCATCGAAGTCTCGCGCTTCTGCGGCCCGGCATGCGGCGTACCCGATCGATCACCACCGCGCGACTGGCCAAGGCACAGCTCGGGCAAGGCGATCTGGAGGAAGCGGTTGCCACCGCGATGTCGATCCCGATTGAACCGACCGGTCTGCATCCACGGATCAACTCGATGCTTCAGGATTTCGGCAGCGCACTGCGGATCGTTGCACCGTCCAGCCACCCGGCAACCGCCTGGGACCATTACGCACACGACTCATTGAGGAAGCTTCTGTGACCCCTGACGGTATTGCGCTGCGCCACTCCACCGTGATCGACGACGTGTGGAGCACGATGATCGAGGTGTATGCGGACGTGCGCGCAGATCAGCTTCATCTGCCGAACTACTCGGTCGAGCGATTCGGGGAACAGCTCGCGCGGCACGCGTCGGATCCTGGATGGGAGGTTGTCATCGGGTACGACGCGGAGGAGCCGGTCGGGTTTGCGTACGCGAACAGTCTCACACCCGACGATCGCTGGTGGCGCCGGATGACCACGCCGCTGCCCGACGGCTGCACAGAAACTCCCACCGCGGCGGTGAAAGAGATCATGCTGCGGAAGCCGTGGCGGGGTCGGGGGATCGCTCTGCTGATCCATGACGAGTTGCTCCTCAATCGTCCCGAGGCGCAGGTGTCGTTGCTGGTCAACGCCTTGAACGGCGATGGGAAAGTCAAGGCACTGTACGAATCCTGGGGCTACGAGCAGATCAGCACACAGCAACCGTCCGTCGACGGCCCGATCCTGACCGCCATGCTCCGGCCAACGCGCCCAGGATCGCGGTCGGCCAGTTGAGTCGAGACGTCCGGCGAAGCCGTAGGCGTTGGGCAGCGTCGCGAATCGTTGCTTAATCGATCGGCTGTGCGGCGTATTCGCTCGCGGAACTCTGCGTGGCTGATGCGTTGAGTAGGCATGGAGAAGCCAGATGCAGACCGCGTGAGCGAGGATCCGCAGATTCAGCTGAGGATGCCGGGCAGGCTGCCGGCGCTGTATCCGCAGGCCGCTCGGGTGCTGCGGCGGATTGTTGTACGACTGGCGCGGGCAAGGCGCGGCACCGACGATGTGTCTCGGCCGGGGGAGAGGGCGTCATGAGCGGCGACAGCGTAGATCCGTGGGCGACCCTGGATGATCTGCTGGGCACCGAGGCGCTGCCCGACCACCCGACGGGCACCGGCATTGGGCGGCTGGCGTTCTACGGAAGGTGCTCGACCGAGGACAACCAGGATCCGAAGACGTCCAAGGCCTGGCAACTGGGGGAGGCGGCCCGGTTCGTCGAGCCGCTTGGTGGCGTGGTCGTGGAGGAGTTCTTCGACATCGGGCAGTCGCGTTCGTTGCCGTGGGAACGACGAGACGAGGCCAGTCGCGCGTTGCAGGCCTTGAAGAATCCCAATCGCGGGTGGGATGGACTGGTTGTCGGTGAAGCGACTCGGTGTTGGTTCGGCAACCAGTTCAGCCTGACGTGGCCGAAGTTCGACCGGTACGGCGTATCTCTCTGGATCCCGAGCCTCGGTGGACGGTTCGACGCCGAGAACACGGTGCACGACATGGCGATGACGATCACGGGCGGCCTGTCGAAGTCAGAACGTCAGCACGTGCAACGTCGCGTTCGAGCCGCGATGGCAGCTCAGGTGCTGATCGACGGCAAGCATCAGGGCGGGCGTGCGCCGTACGGCTATCAAGTTGTCGACGCAGGTCCGCACCCGAATCCGCGGAAGGCGCAGGAGGGCTACCGGCTACGAGTCCTCGCCGTCGACGAGGTCGCGGCTCCGGTCGTCGAACGGATCTTAGCGCTGTACCTCGAGGGAGTGGGGCACAAGGGCATCGCCCAGTTGCTGAATGCCGAGCACATCCCTTGCCCGGCAGCCCACACTCCTCATGAGAACCGGCATCGTGCAGGCGACGGCTGGCAGGGCTCGACGGTCAGAGCGATCCTGTGCAATCCGAGGTATACCGGCTATGCGATCTACGGCAGGTGGCAGAAGGTCGAGGAACTGCTCGACCCGGATGATGTCGCGGCGGGCCACGTTGTCAGGTACAGGCGTTCGCCGTCCTCGAAGATCGTTCGATCACGCGAGCCTGCCCATCCGGCGATCGTGTCGGTCGAGGCCTTCACGCGAGTGCAGTTCGAGATGTCCGCGCGGGCCGGGGCAAGCATGTCCGAGCGGGCGCAAGCAACAAGGACCCGCGTCGCGTCGTCGCACACCTACGTGCTGCGTAGACGGATCCAGTGCACGATCTGCGGGCGACGGATGGAGGGCTCGCACCGATCACACGCGACGTTCTACCGCTGCCGGGCCCGAAGCCTCGCTCCCGGGTCACCCGCGCTGCAGGATCATCCGCCGAACGTCTATCTGCGTGAGGACCATCTGACCGGCAAGATCAACGCGTGGATCGCGCGGTTGTTCGACCCGGCCCATGTCGACAGCACTGTCGAGGCGCTGGCCGACGCCGACGAACTGGCCGACAGGATTGAGACCCAAGCGAAATCATTCCGGCGCCGTATCGCGGCCGCGGAGTCGACGATGGAGCGCCTGCGGCGGGCGATCGAGGTGGGCTGGGATCCGGAGACACTCACCGAGCAATACAACGCGGCAGCGGCCGACAAGCGAGCTGCGGAATCTGGACTGAAGGCTGTCGATCCATTGCCCCAACTGACTGCAAACGACATCCGGGCCCTGGTGACGCAGCTCGGCGACATGGCCAAGGCGCTGGATCACGCGGACCACAAGGATCTGGCCGAGCTGTACGAAGCTTTGGGCCTGGCGATCGCCTACGACCACCGACTGCAGGTAGCGGAAGTGTCGATAACTCCCGCCCTGCGTGGGGTTAAGAAGTGTGTCCGAGGGGGGACTTGAACCCCCACGCCCCGCGAAGGGCACTAGCACCTCAAGCTAGCGCGTCTGCCTATTCCGCCACCCGGACGAGTGGTCTGACCGCCTCAGCGGTGCTGACCGGAGAACAGTAGCAAACTCCAGGGGTGGAATTCACATCGGGCGGACCGGGGTGTCTGATGGGGCTGGACGAAGGGTGGGTGGAGATGACGGAGATCGATCTCTCGGCCGTTGAAGCGGAGCGTGAGCGGCTGCGTACGGCGTACTTGAAGGGTGGAGTCACGTCGTCGGCGCGTGGCCTTCATCACACTGCGTTACTGTGCGCGGACGTCGAACGGACGGTGCGGTTCTACCAGGAGGTGCTGGGGTTCCCGCTGACCGAGATGGTCGGGAACCGGGACTACGAGGGGTCGACGCACTTCTTCTTCGACATCGGGAACGGGAACCTGCTGGCGTTCTTCGACTTCCCGGGGCTGGACCTCGGGCCGTACGCCGAGGTGCTCGGCGGACTGCACCACCTGGCGATCTCAGTGGAGCCCGGGCAGTGGGAGCGGCTGAAGGCGAGCCTGACCGAGCATGGTGTCGAGTTCCAGGAAGAGAGCGGTACGTCGATCTACTTCCGCGACCCTGACGGTGCCCGGATCGAACTGATCTCCGACCCGCTCGGCGAGATGTACGGCCTAAAGGTTCTCTGATTCCCGAGCGCGCCGGGAGAGTCGGCGAGCCTCCCGGAGAGGCTCGGGCGTCCTGTGTCCGGCGAGGGACGCGGACACGATCCGGATCGCCATCGGCAGGTCGGTTCGCCAACCGGGATGTACCACGAGCGGCCGGGTGCCCTTCCTCGTCCGGAGCCAGGTCGCGACCTGGTCGGTGCCGATCGTCAACGGCGAGGTCCCGCCACGCTCGTCGGCCGGCCAATCACCCGAGGCGGTGAGCGGGCGGTGTGTCACGCCGACCGTTGGAAGGTCGAGGACGGCGCCGAGCTGTAGTGCCAGCCCGGCCTGCCGTGGGTGATCGCGGCCCGTCGCGTCGACGAGCAGGACGTCGGGCCTGGGGTGGAGCCGTCGTACGACGTCGTTCCACAGCGGACCCAGCCGAAGGGCCAGCAGTCCGGGGAGATAGGGACCCGACGCGTGATCGGTCACCAGCTCCATCGCGACGACCTGACGGCCGTCGAGGACGACGGCGCTGGTCCACGCCCGGTCGGTGGCCGAGCCTGGGCCGACCAGGCCGCGTGGGAAACAGGTCCAGACTCCGCCGATCAGAAAGCGCTCCGGGGGAGCCCAGAGCTCGGGTTGCGTGCGGACGAGTTCCTGCTGCCGCGCGATCAGTTCGGCGGGTTCGGTCGGCCAGGTCATAGGTGCGCGCGGAACCAGTCGCGAGCCAGCTCGGCGACGCGTTCGAGGGTGCCCGGTTCGGTGAAGAGATGGGTGGCTCCGGCAACGATCTCGAGCCGGTTGACACAACGCAATCGCTGCTGGGACTCACGGTTGAGCCTCAGTACGTCGGCGTCGAGCTCGCCGACGACCAGCAGCGTCGGCGCCGTGACGTCCGCGAGCTGCGGGCCTGCCAGGTCAACCCGCCCGCCCCGCGACACGACGGCGCGCACGTCACTCGCGCGGCCAGTCGCACTGTCACCCACGCCGTCACCCACACCGTCCCTCGAACCACCGCCCGCGGACCACACCGCGGCGGCTCCGCCGGTGCTGGCACCGAAGTATCCGACCGGAAGATCGCCGAGGCCGGGGCGCCGTCGGGCCCATCCGTGAGCCGCCGTCAATCGTTCGGCCAGTAGCGGGATGTCGAAGACGTTCCGGCGATCCCGGGCCTCGTCCGGGCTCAGGAGGTCGAACAGAAGGGTTCCGAGTCCGGCCCGGTCGAGGACCTGAGCGACGTACTTGTTGCGAGGACTGTGCCGGCTGCTGTCGCTCCCATGCGCGAAGATGACCAGACCCGTGGCCGGCGACGGCACAGCCAGTTCCCCGGGCAGTTGTACGCCGCGGGCGTCGACGACGACCTGCTCAACCTTCATGGCCGGTGGGCCGGGATCCGTCGGCCGACGGCTCGCTCGCCGGGTGTTCGACGAGGGCGATCACGCGGGCGGAGAGGAAGCGGGCGGTGCGGATCGGCGTACCGGACCGAGTCACCTCGACGACCTCGGTGACGTTGCGGCTGGTGGAGATCTCGACGCGGCGGCCCGCCTTCGTGGCCATGATCTCGTACGACGAGACGCCGTTGCCCGTGTCGACGACGATCTCGACCCGATCGCCCTTCATGAATCCAACGTACCCGGATCCCGCCGGACCCGTTGACCGGACGCGCGCCGGACGGGATGCTCGACCCGGGGGGACGAGATGGGGCGGCGCAGTCCATTGGTGACGCTCGCGGCAACGGCCGTGGGCCTCGTCGTCCTGCTCGCGGTCAACAGCACGGTCACCGGCAACACCGACCTCACCCAGACCGGTGGCGCAACCCCGACACCGACCGCGACAACTACGGCTCCTGCGGCCACGCCATCGACCACCCCATCGACCCCGTCGACGACCCCGCCGCAGACCGCGACACCGCCCACGCAACCGACAGCCGTCTACGTGGGCAGGACGACGGGGCGCGAGGCCACGGTCGCCATCGCCGTGAAGAACGGCCGGGCCGTCGCCTACGTGTGCGACGGCCGTCGCCTCGAGGCCTGGCTGACCGGACCGTTCCGTGACAACCAGGTCGTCCTGCGATCGCGCACAGGCGAGCGCCTCGTTGCCGCCATCGGCGCGAAGAGTGCCACCGGCTCTCTGACGCTCCACGGCCGCACGCTGCGGTTCGCGATCAGCGTGGCCGGTCCACCCGCCGGGCTGTACCGATCGGCGAGCAAGAGCAGGACGATCGGATGGATCGTGCTGCCGGACGGCAGTCAGGTGGGAGTCGACAACGACGGCACGCCGGCCCCGGCACCGCGGCTCGACCGGGAGCGCGGCGTCGCAAGTGTCGGCGGCGTACGCGTGACGGCACAGCCGATCACCGGCGACGAGACATTCTGAGGAGCGGATGTGACGACGACGCCGGTGCACCAGGTCAGCAGGGTCGGGATCCCACTCGCGGCCGGTGCCGCGGCTGCGGTCGCACTCGGCGTCTACGGCCGCCTCCACGATCCCACCGGCGTCGCGATCGACATCGCGGGCTTCTCGAGCTTCCAGGCTGTGAAGACCTGGCTGGCGACCCTCGCTCTCGTACTCGGCGTGCTGCAGGTCGTCTCAGCAATCGCCCTCTACAGAGGCCGCGCCTGGCTGGCTCCGGTGCACCGTTGGTCAGGCCGCGCCGCCGTTGCGGTCACCCTCCCGGTCGTCGCGCATTGCCTGTACGCGTTGGGATTCCAGTACGGCGAACCACGCGTACTGATCCACTCGCTGCTCGGCTGCTTCTTCTACGGCGCCTTCGTCGTCAAGATGCTGACCCTCACCCGCAGGGACGCGCCGTCATGGCTGCTGCCCGTCGTCGGCGGGGCAGTATTCACCGGCCTGATCGGGCTGTGGCTCACCTCGGCGCTGTGGTTCTTCACCACGTTCGGCGTCATCCGTTGAAAGGACCCGCTGTGGACGCACCCAGCCGCCGTACCATCCTGACCGGAGCCGCCGCCGGGCTGGCGACTGTGGCCGGCTGCGCGAAGTACGGTGAGCCGAAGCCCACCCCGCAGCCCGCGCCGGCCGATACGGTGCTCGGCAAGACTGAGGACATCCCGGTCGGCGGCGGGCAGATCTTCGCGCCGCAGCAGGTCGTGGTCACCCAGCCGGTCCAGGGCACGTTCAAGGCGTTCAGCTCGATCTGCACCCACCAGAGCTGCCCGGTCGCCAGCGTTGCCAGCGGCACGATCAACTGCGACTGCCACGGCAGCAAGTACTCGATCAAGGACGGTTCAGTCGTCAACGGACCGGCGCCGCGCCCGCTTCCGCCGAAGCAGATCAAGATCTCCGGTGACGCGATCACGCTGACCTGAAGGGCGGCGAGACGTGTAATAGGTACTGGGAGGCTTGATGGAGGACGGTCCCGGCGCCAAGCGACCGCGCAGGCGACCCGCGGCGGTCATCATCGCTGCCCTGGTCGTCACGCTGGTGTCCGCTGTGCTCGGCGCCATCGCGGTCGGCCGACTCGACGGCGGTCCGCGGTCCGGGCCCGGGCAGAACGCCGTACCCCTGGCACCTGCCACGAGGCTGCCTTCGACGACGGCGGGTACGCCGGACACCGTGAGCCCGTCTGCACCGGCGGCGACCCCGGCGCCGCCGCCGACGACCGAGTTCAGGTTTCAGCCTCTCTGGCCGTTCCGGTCGGTGGCGGAGGCCGCGGCCTGGCAACGGTCGTATCGCGAGAGTGGCGGGCAGCCGTGGCATCTGGACGCCGAGGAGACGGCGCTCAATTTCACGCGAGGCTTCCTCGGGTTCACCGAGATCGACCGGGTGGTGTCGCGGTCGGCCCGAGGTGACGACGCCTACATCGGCGTCGGCTACCAGGCCGAGGGCCGCTCGAGCGTCGCAGCCGTCATCCATTTGGCGAAGATCGGACGTGGATCGGACGCACCGTGGGAGGTGGTCGGCACAGCGGATACATCGCTCACAGTGGAGCGGCCGCGGTACGCCGCCCGCGTCACGTCACCGATCACTGTCGGCGGGCGGATCAGCGGGGTGGACGAGTCGATCCGGGTTCAGATACGGCAGCCGTCGTCGGAGGAGCCGATCGGCACCTACTGCTGCCGGCCCGGCGGCGGTGAGAAGCAGTCGTGGTCCGCACAAGTGACCTTCCGCGGGGCGGTGGATCCGGCCCTGACCGTCGTGGCCTCGACAGGCGGGCATGTGAGGGAGATCGAGCAGTTCGCGATCACAGGGGTACGCCGGGGTTGACCGCCGGCCCGTGGTTCGCCGTACCGGGATCTGACTGTGGCCGCGCCGTGGGAGAGGATAGACCTATGAGTGCACCGGAGACCGCTGATCGTTCGTACACGCCCGATGCCGAAGTGGTGGAGCTCTGCAGTGAGCTGATCCGGATCGACACCACGAACTACGGGAACGGCAAGAGCAACGGGGAGCGGGTTGCGGCCGAGTACGTCGCGGCGAAGCTGGACGAGGTCGGGATCGAGTCGACGATCTACGAGTCGGAGCCGGGGCGGGCGACGCTGGTCGCGCACTGGGACGGCGAGGACCAGAGTGCGGACCCGCTGCTCGTGCACGGGCACCTGGACGTCGTGCCGGCCGATCCGAAGGACTGGAAGGTCGACCCGTTCGCGGGGGAGATCTTCGACGGGTGCGTGTGGGGTCGCGGCGCGGTCGACATGAAGGACTTCGACGCGATGGTGCTGTCGGTCGTGCGCGCGCGGCAGCGCGCCGGCGTGAAGCCGCGGCGTCCGGTCCGGCTGGTGTTCACCGCCGACGAGGAGGCCGGCGGCGTGTACGGCGCCCAGTGGCTGATCAACAACCACCCGGACACCGTTGCCGACTGCACCGAAGGCATCGGCGAGGTCGGCGGGTTCTCGATCACCGTCAAGGACGACCTGCGGCTGTACCTGATCGAGACGGCCGAGAAGGGCATGAACTGGATGCGGCTCAAGGCCCGCGGTACGGCGGGACACGGGTCGATGGTCAACACCGACAACGCCGTGACGAACCTGGTCGAGGCGGTCACGCGGATCGGTTCGCACGAGTGGCCGCTGCGCGTCACGCCGACCGTCCGCGAGTTCCTGAAGACGCTCGAGGACGTGCTCGAGGTCGAGCTCGACCCGGAGGACATGACGACGACGCTGGCGAAGCTGGGCAGCTTCAGCCGGATGTTCGGCGCCACGATCCGCAACACCGCGAACCCGACGATGCTGAACGCCGGCTACAAGGTGAACGTGATCCCCGGCGACGCCGAGGCGCACATCGACGGGCGGTTCCTGCCCGGGTACGAGGACGAGTTCTACGCGACCATCGACGAGCTGCTCGGCGACAAGGTGCAGCGCGAGACCGTCGTCACGGACATCGCGCTGGAGACCGAGTTCAGCGGTGGTCTGGTCGAAGCGATGAAGGCGTGCGTGCAGGCCGAGGACCCGCAGAGCCGGTTCGCGCCGCTGCTGATGTCGGGCGGCACCGACGCCAAGTCCTGGAGCCGGCTGGGCGTGCGGTGCTTCGGCTTCGTACCGCTGCAGCTGCCGCCGGACCTGGACTTCATGGGCATGTTCCACGGCATCGACGAGCGGGTGCCGACCTCGGCCCTCGAGTTCGGGTCGCGGGTCCTGGATCGTTTCCTCGATCAGGCCTGACGCCGGCCGGCCGATTCACCCCTCCAGATGAGTCGGCCGGTGGGTCACCTGTTCGATGTCCTCGGCCGCCTCCAGCACAAGCCGGTGCGAGAGTTCGGACAGCGCCCGCGCCGTAGCCAGCTCGTCGCCGATCTGCGGGACCTCACGGTCGTTCGGATGGCGGTACGCCGTACCTCGCGCCGAGAGCTGCTCGCCCGCATGGGTCCGCAGCCGGGCCTCCGCCCGGGTCGTCCGCTCGTCCTCCTCCTCGTCGATCACGATGTCGACCGTCCATTGCCGCATCGTTGACATTCCACTCACCTTCGTCCACTGAGTTCCTACTCCGAGCGTCGTACGCCGGCGCGCGAAGTGCTAGTGCCGGAATCGGATCGGTGAAAATCGACTGGCTGCTCGATCAGGCCTGACGGATGATCCTCGGCACGGTCAGCAGGCCGGAGTTGAGGTAGTTGGCGGCGTGTTCGATGTGCTGGAGGTCGAACCGCCGCCCGTAGCGCGCGGTCACGTCTGCAGCCGCTTCGAGCAAGTGGTGATCGGCGGAGAGCGCGTTCGCAGCGGTGTTGTGTACGACGATCCGCAGCTCGTTCACGCCCGGTCGCGCGGCGGCTGTGAGGTCGACCTGGTACGGCGGTGCCCAGAGCGAACCGCAGTGGGTGTCGTTGAGCCATATATCGGCGGCGACACCAACGGGCGGGGTGATGAGCACGCGATAGGAGTTGCTCGGGAGGTAGGACTCGCTGTCGGGTGCGACCGGTTCCCCCGGGCCGAAGTCCAACAGCAAGCAGTCGGTGGTGTCCGGGAGTTCGATCTCGGTGCGGTACGTCGCGGAGCCGGAGTACGTCGTCAGCGCCGGGTCGTCCTCCCAGCGGTGCGGCAACGTGATCGGGCGACTGTCATTGCCAAAGGCAACCGACCAGCCGGTCTGAAGCGCGTGGACCTGTTGGGCCGGAGCGGCCGCGTCAGCTGCGGGCGTGGTGGTCGGGATCAGGACCGCTGACTCGTAGGGGTGGAGGGTGATGGTCCCGGTGACTGCAATGTCGTCAGAGAGCGCCCTCCAGTGTTCCAGCGGCTGGTCGAAGGTGAGAGTGCGAATCTCCGGTCCGGTGTTGGCGACGAAGTAGAAGTCGCCGTCGTCGAGGCGCCGGTGGACCACTCCGACGTCCTGCTGGGGAGTGAGCGGCGGGCGCGGAAGGTGGTCGGCGAGGGTGCTGACGTCGGTGATCACCTTTCCACCGGCCGCGACGACAGCATCCAGCCAACGCTGGGTTTCCGGTGGCGTGGCCGTTCCTTCGGTTACGACGACCAGCTGTGCGTCAGCGGGATCGAGTACCTCGAGCGCGTCGTCGTCGATCAGGTCGAAGTCCAGTCCGGCTTCCCGGATCATGCGGGGAGCGCTCTCTGGGATCAGCCGTCGGGCAACGCGGTAGAGATTGAGCGGCTCGGCGTGCCCCGTGCGTACGGCGGCGTACGCGTCGGATGCCGGAATGTAGATCTTCACCGGCCGGACAGGCGTTCCCTGCTGGAGCAGCCAGGAGAGACGGTGGAGGGAACGGAAGAGAGCGGTTGCCGACGGCCACCAAGGGTTCCGGTCGTCGAGTGCGCCCGCGGCGTAGAAGATCCACCCGAGCCCGGGCCCGTCGGTCGGAGAGTAGGGCCAGCCGTGGCCGATGAGCTGGTTGACGCCCGAGGGGAAGTGCTCGTGAGCCTCGCCCTGGAGATCCAGTGGCGTCGCGCGGAACGAGGGGGAGTGGACCCACGTCCACACCTCGGCGGACACGACCGAGCGGCCGTAGAGGTTCGCGGCCGACGACGCCCAGCGGGTCTCGGGGATCCGCGTCCACCCCCAGCCTTCGCCTTCGAACAGGTCGGCGTGCCGATAGCTGCTCATCGTCGCCGGCGGCTCACCGTAGCTCTGGATCCGGAACGGTACGCCGTATCCGGCCGCCCACTGCTGGAACACCTTCAGGAAGTTGTCCTCGTACAGCTCCGACAGCGTCCGCCCGAAGTCGATCCGCAGTTGCCGCGAGCCCTCGGTGTCCACGAGCAGCTCGAAGAGCCGCGGCCGCAGCTCGTACCCGCGCCGCTTCACGAACTCGTCGAAGATCCCCGGCGTCCAGTCCCCGCCGTACACCTCGAGGCTGTCGCAGAACACGGACCCGAGGAGCTCCGGCGTGGCCGCGAGCAGCAAGGGTTCGGCGACCTGCCTGATGTGTACCTGAGCGGCGGCTGCCGAGTAATGGTCGAGCGTCAGTCCCTCGGCTCCCACGGCGGTCCGTTTCACCTGCTGCCCGGTCACGCGGGACGTCGCGATCAGTACCTCGCGCGGCTGACCGCCGGCCGGTACGTGGATGATCCCGTCGCTCGCCGGCACCTCGACGTACGACGACGGCGCCCCGGCCGGCCCGTCGCCGACGTACGCCGCGACGAACTCGTCACCGGGCCAGCCGGCCACGATCGGTACGTCGTACGCCGCGGCACCGATCTCGCGGCGGTCCCAGTGCAACTGCCGTGCCGCGTACTCGGGCCCGACGTGCGCACCGCCGTACGACCACCCGCTTCCGAGTGTCACGTCGAACCGCAACCCGAGCCGTCGCGCCGTCCGCGCCGCGTGCCCGACCAGTTCGAGGAACTCGGGCGACCCGAACTGCGCCGTCACCGGTCCCATCGGATAGACGAACGCGACCTCGGCGCCGCCGAGCCCGGCGGCGGCCATGGCTTCCAGCTCGCGGTCGATTTCGTCTCGCTCGATGGATGGTCCGAACCACCACCAGCGCATCATCGGCCGCCCCTCGGGCGGCGGGTTCCGGAACTGTCGTCGTACGTCGTCGACGGTCGCCATGCTCTTCACCCCACAGTGACCGGCGACCCGCGGTCAACGGCGATGACCAGTACCGGACAGATCGTTCTGAGATTACGAGAGGTTGAGGGTGGCGCGGAGGTGCGGGAGGTGGGTGATCAGAGGCTTGGGCGGGGTGGGGGTGGTGACCACGGAGAGGGTGAGGCGGTAGTGGAAGGGGGCGGGAGTGAGGTGTTCGCCGGGGCGGAGTTCGGTGGCCAGGGCGCTGCGGGGGACCAGGGCCAGGTGGGACCGGCGGCGAGCCATGGCGACGGTCGTGCTCAGGGTGACGCCGCGGCGCGGGACGGCGCCTTGGGCGGCCAGGCGGGAGTGGATCTCCTCCGAGCCGCGGTCGTACGTGGAAAACGCGATCTGGCGGTCTTTCAGCGGTCGGCGGCCGCGGCCGGGTGGGCGGGCGCCGGGTGGTACGAACAGGACGAGTTCGTCCCGGCCGACGCGCCGTGCTGCGGTGCCGCGGGGGAGCGTCATCTGGTCCGCGATGGCGATGAACGCGGCGTCCATGGTGCCCTCGGCGACGCGTTCCACCAGGAAGTGACCGTGGTCGACCTGCTGCTGGATCTCCAGGTCGGGAAGGTCGGCGTCGAGGACCGGGAACAGGATCGGCGCGAGGCTGGCGAACGTGCCGATCACGAGGCGCTGCGTGACGGCGGCCGCGCGCGTGGCGTCGTACACCTCCTCGAGGTGGCCGAGGATGTGGTCGGCGCGGCGGCTGAGTTCGGCGCCGGCCGCGGTGGGGCGGGCGCCGCGGGTGTCGCGCTCGAACAGTTGGGTGCCGCAGAGGCGTTCGAGCCGGGCGAGGCGTTGGGACGCCGAGGGCTGGGAGATGCGGAGCTCGCGGGCCGCGGTACCGACGGCACCGGTCCGGGCGACGGCTTGGACCAGTCGCAGGTCCTCGACCGAGGGTAATGAGACCATAGGCTGAGCCTATGGCAAGCGGGCAAGCCGTGCCGGCTACCTGCGGCCGCGGGAAACGCCAAGAATTCAAGGTGTGAAGGCGAGATCCGAGGCGTTGGCGTTGCTGGCGGGAGGCGGTACGGCGGACTTCGCGTTCCGGATCTCCCAGGTCGCGCTGCCGCTGGTGATCCTCCGGGAAACGGGATCGGTGGCGGCGACCGGACTCGTTGCGGGTGCAGCAGGGGTGCCCGTGCTCTTGTCGCCGTGGTGGGCGCGCAGGGCTCGGCAGTGGGTGGACTCGGGGCCGCGGCTCGCCGGCGTCGCGCTGGTGTCCGCGATCGCGTTGGCGTCAGTGCCGGCGGCGGCCGGGTTGGGAATCTTGTCTCCGGAGCTCCTGATCATGAGCGGGTTGCTGCTCGGCTGCGGCGACGCGCTGTCGAACCCGGGACGATCGGCACTGCTCGCCGACACCGGCGACCGATGGGGTGCCGGTCGGGCGGTGCAGTTGCTGACCTGGCAAGACGGACTACGACGCGTGGGGATGCTCATCGGTCCGTCTGTCGGTGCTTTGGCGGTGTCGACCGGGTTGACGAGTGGGTTGCTGTGGGTCGAGGCCGCGACTGTTGCCGGCGCCGGGTTGCTTGCGTGCAGTGTGCGGGCCGAGCATGCCCCCGAAGGGGTGGTGACGCCGTCGATCCGGGGGAGCCTGCGTGGTCGGCCCGAGGTCGCGTACGGCTGGGTCGTCCGGGGAACGGGGTGCGTTACCTGGTTCGCGTTCACGTTGGGGTTGTCGGTGCTGGGGGAAGAGCGCGGGCAGCCGGGGATCTACCTGGCGGCGGGAATGACCGGGTACGGCGTCGGGTCGCTCGTCGGGACTGCCGTGTCGTTGGCAGTGGTACGGCGTACCCGGCCAGTGGTGACCGCCTCGATGGCGTGGGCCTGGAGCGGGTTGTGCTGGGTCGGAATGGGCGTCTGGACGACACCGCCCGTGGTCGCCGTGATGGGTGCGCTCTCGGGGGTGACCGTGGTGATCGGGATCGCGGCGATCTCCGTTCTCATCACCCGGTCGTCGGCGGGAGCCGAGCGACGCGCGTTGCTCTCCGGGCAGAGCGTCGTCGTGAACGCCGGGAGCGCGGCCGGGATGCTCGTCGGAGGACCGATCATCGGGGCGGTCGGAGCCGAGCTCGCGCTGATCGGGGCGGGACTCGTCACCGCGGCTGTCGCCATGCTGGTCCTGGTCCGGTGTCAGACTGCGACTCATGCCAGAGATCACGACCTTGGCCGAGCGGCCTGAGTACCAGGAGCGGATGTACGAGTTCGCCGACGCGTGGCCGGCGTTCATGCACAACGACCCGATCGGCAACGCGTTCATGAGTCAGGTCCCCGTGCACTTCCCTGACCAGTGCGTGGTCGCGACCGAGCACGGCGACCTGGTCGCGCACGGCCGGAGCGTCCCGTTCGTGTTCCCGGACGAGAACCGCACCGAGCTTCCGGCCGGCGGCTGGGATCGCGTGCTGCACTGGGGTTTCCAGGACCTCCGCAACGACCGTACGCCGAACGTCTCGAGCGCCCTGGAGATCCTCATCCGGCCGTCGCATCTCGGCCGCGGCCTCTCCCACGCCATGCTCGCCGCGATGCGCCAGGCCGTGAAAGCGAAAGGCCACACCGCGCTCTACGCCCCGGTCCGTCCGAACGGCAAGACCGACGCACACCAGCCGATGACGGAGTACGTCGAGCAACTCCGGCCCGACGGTCTACCGCAGGACCCGTGGCTGCGCGTCCACGTGAAGGCCGGCGCCACGATCGTCCAGGTCGCCCCACGCTCGATGGTGATCGCGGGCAGCCTGGACGAGTGGCGCAGCTGGACCGGCCTCCCGTTCGACACCACCGGCGACGTCGTCGTACCCAAGGCTCTCGTCCCTGTCCACGTAGACGTCGAGCACAACCACGCGGTCTACGTAGAACCCAACGTCTGGGTCCGCCACGACCTCTGAACACGCGCTCTACCGCGCGAGACGCCCCATGAGAGCGGCAGCCGCGCAGATGCCGGCGACGGCGGCGACGACGAGTACGGCGAAGTCGAGGAGGTAGTTGGTGGGTTGGCCGATCAGGAGACCGCGGAGTGCGCTCACCTCGTAGGTCAGGGGATTGGCATGGCTCAGCACCTTCAGCCAGCCCGGCATGATCGCGATCGGATACAGCGCGCTCGACGCGAAGAACAGTGGCATCGTGATCGCCTGGCCGATGCCCATCAGGCGGTCGCGGCGCAGGACCAGGCCGGCGATCGTCATCGAGAGGCAGGAGAAGAACGCCGCGCCGAGGACCACGACCGCGAGAACGGCGAGCAACTTCAGCGGATTCCACGTGAGACTGACGCCGAGCAGAGCGGCGACGACGAGGACGACGATCACCTGGGTGATCGTGCGGACGCCGGCCGCGAACGCCTTCCCGGCGACGATGGCCGAACGCGGTGACGGAGTGACCAGGAGCTTCGTGAGAATGCCCGCGTCGCGTTCCCAGATGATCTGGATCCCGTAGAAGATCGCGACGAACAACGCCGACTGCGCGATGATCCCGGGCGCGAGATAGTCCAGGTACGGGACGTCGCCGGTCGGGATCGCGTGGATCCGGCTGAACGTCTGGCCGAAGATCACCAGCCACAACACCGGCTGGATCGCTCGCGTGATCAGCTCGGTCCGGTCGTGCCGGAGCTTCTGCAGCTCGATGAGGCAGAACGTTCCGATCCGGGAGAACAGCCGGAGCACGGCTCGCGGCCGCGAATCAACCCATGCGCTGGGCGGTGCGGCGGGTGCCACGGACATCGCGCAGACCTCCCTTCGCCTGACCTTCGAGGCTCTCGCCGGTGTGGTGCCGGAACACGTCCTCGAGGCTGGCGTCCGGACCGAGCTCGGCCTTCAACTCGTTCGGCGTACCGACGGCGCGGAGTCGGCCCAGGTGCATCAACGCCACCCGGTCGCACAGGATGTCGGCCTCCTCCATGTAGTGCGTGGTCAGCAGCACGGTCATCCCGTACCGCTCCTGCATCTCCTGCACCCGCGCCCACACCGAGTCCCGCGCCACCGGGTCGAGCCCGACCGTCGGCTCGTCCAGCACGAGCAGCGCGGGCCGGTTGACCAGCGCCTGTGCGAGTTCGAGCCGCCGCACCATGCCGCCGGAGTACGTCGACGCGAGCCGGTCGGCCGCATCGGTGAGGTCGACGATCTCCAGGACCTCGGCCACCCGCGCGGCCCGTTCACGCCGCGGTACGTCGAACAGCCGTGCGAACCAGGAAACGTTCTCTCGTCCGGAGAGCGCTCCCTCGATGGACAGCTGTTGCGGGACGTACCCGAGCAGGCGCCGTACGGACATCGCCTTGGCGCGGACGTCGAGGCCGAAGACGCGGACCGTGCCGGTCTGGGGTGGGTAGAGCGTGTTCAACACGCGCAATGTCGTCGTCTTGCCGGCGCCGTTGGGACCGAGGAGGCCGAAGCATTCGCCGGGGGAGACAGTCAGGTCGAGGTCGTCGACTGCAACGTGGTCGCCGAACCGATGACTCAGCCCGGTGACCTCAACCGCGGGCGGGGATTCTGCACTCATGCGCGAACCTTCCGTTGCTGGTCTTCCAAGGGGTGCAGGCGTTCGGCCAGTACGGCGAGAACGGGCAGCGCCGATCGCAACGCCTCACGGTCGTCCGTCGTCAGATCGTCGAGCGTCCGGGTGACCAGCGCCGTACGCCGATCGCGCCAGGCCTCGACCTGTTCGCGGGCCGGCTCCGTGAGCGTCAACCGGGCGACCCTGCGATCGGACTCGTCGGGAGTGCGCTGCAGCAGCCCGCGCTCGGTGAGCTGGCCGACCAGGGTCGACACCGTGTTCGCGACCAGGCCGAGTTCGGCGGCGGCCTCGGCGACCGAGATGCCCGGATTGCGACGGACGGTCCGGACGAGCTCGGCCTGGGAGTCGGTGAGTGCGGACAGCGGGAACGGCCGCCCGACGGATCGGCGCAGGTGCCGCCGCACCAGTCCGATGGCCGCCAGCAGCTCCTCGGCAAGAACCTCGGTCACACGCTCAAGAATACCTCTGTTGCAGAGATATTGCGCCGGTAGAAAGGCCCAGAACTTCTGGGCCGCTGACGTCAGGCCAGGATCAGAGGGTCCGCATCACGCGGATGATGCGGCGGCGCAACCACACGCGTCGTGAACCGTCGGGATAGCGACGCAGACGGGCCAGCTCCCACCCGCCGTACTCCGCGTGCTCGGTGAGCAGCTTGCGCACCGCACCGCGGGACTCCGTCCTGGACACCTCGAACTGCTGCAGCTCGTACTCGGCCATCCACACCTCATCCCAACAAAATCAACAGCGTCACCTTCAGGAAACATCCTCCAGTGCCGCCGCGATGGCGGGCGGCAATGTGAGCTCCTCCACACCCAGCACAGACTTCAGTTGCAGTGCCGTCCGGGCCCCGACGATGGCCGCCGACACTCCCGGCCGGTCCCGCACCCAGGTCAGTGCGACCTCGAGCGGGGTCCAGCCGAGCCCGTCGGCGGCTCGTGCGACCGCTTCCACGATGCCCGAAGCCCGCGCGTCGAGGTAGGGGTCGACGAATCTCGACAGATGTTGAGACGCCGCCCGGGAGTCCGCGGGGATGCCCGTGCGGTACTTCCCGGTCAACACACCGCGGCCGAGCGGCGACCATGCGAGGACCCCGATGCCGAGGCCGGCGGCCGCGCGGATCGCGTCCAGTTCGGCGTCCCGGGCAAGCAGCGAGTACTCGACCTGGTTGGACACCGGGACCGCGCGGCCCGGCCAGGCCTGCTGCCAGGTGACGGCGCGGGCCGCCTTCCAGCCGGCGTAGTTCGAGATGCCGACGTACCGCACCTTGCCGGAGCTAACGGCGTGGTCGAGCGCCGAGAGAGTCTCCTCCAGCGGCACGTCGTCGGACCAGGTGTGCAGCTGCCAGAGGTCGATGTGGTCGACGTTCATCCGGCGCAGCGAGCCCTCGAGATCGCGCAGCAGCGCGCCGCGGGAGGTGTCGGTGATCCGCTCGCCGCGGCGGACGCTGAACCCGGCCTTGGTCGCGATGACCAGGTCGTCGCGGTCCACCACGTCGCCGATCAGCGACCCGATCAGCTGCTCGCTGTCGCCGTCGCCGTACGCCGCGGCGGTGTCGATGAGCGTGCCGCCGGCGGACACGAACGCGGCGAGCTGCTCGCGGGCCTCGTGCTCGTCGGTGTCCCGGCCCCACGACATGGTGCCCAGCCCGAGTCGGCTCACCGCCAGTCCACTGTGACCGAGATAGCGCTGCTGCATGGACCGAGCCTATTGCGGGCCACCGACAACGGCTCGCTAGGCTCGCCAGTCATGCGACTCGGACTCAACATCGGCTTCGTCTACGGCGGCGACGACCATCTGGACCACCTGAGGCTGGTGAAGGAGGCCGAGGCGCTCGGTTTCTCGGTCACCTGGGCCGCGGAGGCGTACGGCTCCGACGCGGCGACGCTGCTCAGCTGGATCGCCGCCCAGACCACCACCATCGACGTCGGCGCGGCGGTCTTCCAGATCCCGGCCCGGACGCCGGCGATGACGGCGATGACGGCGGCCACCCTGGACCGGCTGTCGAACGGCCGGTTCCGGCTCGGTCTCGGCGTGTCCGGGCCACAGGTCTCGGAGGGGTGGCACGGAGTGCGGTTCTCTCAGCCTCTGCTCAGGACCCGTGAGTACGTTGACATCGTGAACGCGGCCCTGCGGCGCGAGACGGTGGCGTACGAGGGCAAGTACTTCACCCTGCCGCTGCCCGACGGACCGGGCAAGGCGCTGAAACTGACCGTGCGGCCGATCCGCGACCACGTGCCGGTGTACCTGGCCGCGGTCGGCCCGAAGAACCTCGAGCTGGCCGGTGAGATCGCCGACGGCTGGCTCGGGATCCTCAACGACCCAGGCTTCCTTGGAGAGCAGTTGAACCACATCAAGACGGGCCGTGCCGTCCGTCAGCAGGACCTCGACGGTTTCGACGTCGTCGTCACCACCCCGCTGATGACCGGTGACGACATCCAGGCGGCGGCCGACCCGGTCCGTGGGTACGCCGCCTTGTACATCGGCGGCATGGGTAGCCGGGAGAAGAACTTCTACAACGCGCTCGCGGTCCGGATGGGCTACGCCGAGGAGGCGAAGGAGATCCAGGACCTGTACCTGGACAAGAAGCACCGCGAGGCGATGGCCGCCGTACCGTTCGGGTTCCTGGACTCGATCTCGCTGCTCGGTGACAAGGCGCGGATGGCGGACAAGCTGACGGCGTACGCCGAGGCCGGGGCGACGACGGTCGCGCTGACGCCGTTCGCGTCGACCGTCGAGCAGCGGATCGCCGACCTGCGGACCGCCGCCGAGGCTCTGGAGCTGTCCGGAGTCGGCAACTGATGACGATCTGGGACTCCATCATCCTCGGCATCGTCGAGGGCCTCACCGAATTCCTGCCGGTCTCCAGCACCGGGCACCTGACGATCGTGTCGAAGATGCTCGGGCTCAAGATCGACGACCCGTCGATCACCGGGTTCACCGCGGTGATCCAGATCGGGGCGATCGCGGCGGTGGTGCTGTACTTCTGGAAGGACATCCGGCGGATCGCGATCGCCTGGGTCCGCGGGCTCGCGAAACCGGAGTACCGCGGCGAGTTCGACCACCGGATGGGCTGGTACGTGATCGTCGGCTCGCTGCCGATCGTGATCGTCGGCTTCCTGGCGCGGGACCTGATCTCCGGGCCGCTGCGCAGCCTGTGGTGGGTGGCCGGTGCGCTGATCGGGTGGTCGTTCTTCATGGTCGCCGCCGAGCGGCTGGGCTCGAAGGCGCGCCCGCTCACCCGCATCACGCTCGTCGACGCGATCGTGATGGGCGTGGTGCAGTGCCTCGCGCTGATCCCCGGCGTGTCCCGGTCCGGTGCGACGATCTCGGCCGGCCTGTTCCGCGGGCTCGACCGGGTCGCCGCCACCCGGATCGCGTTCCTGCTGGGCATTCCGGCCCTGGTCGGGGCGGGCATCTACGAGTTGAAGGACGCGCTCAACGGCGACGTCGGCGTCGTACCGCTGCTCGTCGGCACGGTGGTCAGCTTCGTGGTCGCGTACGCGTCGGTCGCCTGGCTGCTGCGCTTCGTCGCCAAGCACTCCACCGAGGTCTTCGCCTTCTACCGCGTCCTGCTCGGCATCGTCCTCGTCATCCTGCTGGCAACGAGCACGATCACCGCGACCTAGGCCCTGTCTGGCAATCCAGCGCCTACTGCGGGGCACTCGGCACGGCACCTCGCCGCACGGGTGCAAAGGCCACGATGCTCCGCATCGAGACCTTCGCCCCCGCACGCCGATGCACCGCACCGAGCACCTCCTCGCTACGGCGCTGGATCACCAGACAGGACCTAGAGCCAGCCGACCTTGCGGAAGAAGCGGTACATGGTGACGCAGACCAGGGCCATCAGCAGCAGAACGGCGTAGTACCCGAAGTGCCAGCGGAGCTCCGGCATGTTGTCGAAGTTCATGCCGTAGATGCCGGCCAGCATGGTCGGTACGGCGGCGATCGCGACCCAGGCGGAGATCTTGCGCATGTCGTCGTTCTGCTGGACCGAGACGCGGGCGAGGTGCGCGTTCAGGGCCGACGTGAGCAGGGTGTCGATCGCCTCGGCCTGGTCGGACACCCGGCTGAGGTGGTCGGCGACGTCGCGGAAGAACGGGCTCGCCTTCGGGCCGATCCCGGCCATCCCGTGCGCGAACTGCTCCATCGGCTCCCGCAGCGGATCGATCGCGCGGCGCATCTCCAGCACCTCGCGCTTCAGCCGGTAGATCCGCTCCGCGTCGCTGGTCCGCTCGGGGGAGAACACCGACGACTCGATCTCGTCGACGTCGATCTCGACCTGCTCCGCGACCCGCTCGTAGTCGTCCACGATCGCGTCCGAGATCGCCCAGAGCACGGCCGACGGGCCGTGCCCGAGCATCGAGGCGCGGGCCTCGAGTTCGTGCCGGGTGGTGGCGAGTCCGCCGCCTTCCCCGTGCCGCACGGTCACGACGTACCGCGGTCCGACGAAGGCCGTCACCTGACCCGTCTCGACGGCGTCGCCCTCGTCGACGTACCAGAGTGTCCGCAGT
The DNA here is from genome assembly GCF_004366075.1 of Kribbella pratensis. Classification (GTDB taxonomy): domain Bacteria; phylum Actinomycetota; class Actinomycetes; order Propionibacteriales; family Kribbellaceae; genus Kribbella; species Kribbella pratensis. The sequence goes on from NZ_SODU01000001.1 coordinate 194,531, forward strand.
ACGACGAGGAGCGTGTCGCCGAACCGTTCCACCTTGGGTCGCTGGTGGAGCTGCAGCGCGTCCTCGATAGCCAGATCATGCAGACCGAACAGGTCCTGCACCCGCTCCATCTCGGCATCCGACGGCTCGTGCAGACCGATCCAGCCGAAGCTGTCGGCGCGCTCGTCGATGGCCTGGGCAACCGTCTCGGGATCCTTGGGCAGGTCCTGCCGCTCCCCGGCGGCGTACACCCCGCAGTCCACGATCACACCCCCATCATGACACCGCGACTTGCGGGGACGAGATAACGTGCACTGCATGCCCACCGTGATTCTGGTTCGCCACGGTCGTAGTTCCGCGAACACGTCCGGCACGCTGGCGGGTCGTACGCCGGGCGTGAAGCTGGACGACACCGGCGTACAGCAGGCCGCGGCGGTCGCGGAGCGGCTCGCCGAGCTGCCGCTGGCCGCGATCGTCACCTCACCGCTCGAACGCTGCAAGCAGACCGCCGCCGCGATCGCCAAGCAGCATGACGGGTTGCGTCCGGCAACGGATCGCCGGCTGACGGAGTGCGGGTACGGCGACTGGACCGGGCAGAAGATCGCCACGCTGGCGAAGGACCCGCTGTGGTCCGTCGTGCAGCAGCACCCGTCGGCCGTCACGTTCCCGAACGGCGAGTCGATGCGGGCGATGCAGCAGCGCGGTGTCGACGCCGTCCGGGCGCACGACGCGCTCCTCGCGAAAAGCCACGGGCCGAATGCGATCTGGGTCGCGGTCTCGCACGGCGACGTGATCAAGGCGATCGTCGCGGACGCGCTCGGTCAGCACCTGGACACGTTCCAGCGGATCGTCGTGGACACCGCGTCGACGACGATCATCACCTACACCGCGACCCGCCCGTTCCTGGTCCGGCTGAACGACTCCGGCAGCGAACTGGCGTCGCTGATCCCTAAGCCGTCAGCGAAAGGCAAGCCCAAGAAGCAGTCCTCGGACGCGGTCGTCGGCGGACGTTAGTAGGGTCATAGGTATGGCGCGAGTTGTGCATTCCTTCGACGACCCCGAGCGGTTCGTCGCCGGCACCGTGGGGGAACCCGGTGCGAGGACGTTCTTCCTCCAGGCCCGGGCCGGGCACCGGCTGACGTCGGTGGCGTGCGAGAAGGAACAGGTGATGGCGCTCGCGGAGCGGCTCGACGTGATGCTGGACGAGGTCGCGCGGCGCTTCGACCGCGAGCCGGTCACGCAGACCGCGAGTGACGACACCGCACCGCTGGAGCAGCCGATCGAGGAGGAGTTCCGGGCCGGCACCATGACGCTGGCGTGGGAGGCCGACGCCGAGCGGGTGGTGATCGAGGTGTTCGCGGTCGTCACCGGCGAGCAGGCCGACCTGGAGGAGACCGACCCGGTCACCGCCGCGATGGAGTCCGACGACGCCGAGGTGTTCATCGTCCGGATCACCGAGGAGCAGGCCCGTGCGTTCGCCCGGCGGGCGGTCGCGCTGGTCGCGTCCGGACGCCCGAGCTGCCCGTTCTGCGGCCGGCCGATCGACGCCGACGGCCACATCTGCCCGCGGGCGAACGGCTACCGCAGGCACCTGCCGGAATGACGGTCAACCCCGAGCTCCTCGCTCTAGGGGAGCTGTCGCTGCACGGTCGCCTGGTCGCCGCGTCGAACGGTACGTACCAGGGCTCGGTCAGCCTGGACGGCGAGACCGCCACCGTCGTCTACAAGCCGATCGAGGGGGAGCGGCCGCTGTGGGACTTCCCCGACGGCACGCTCGCCCAGCGGGAGTTCGCGGCGTACGTCGTGTCCGAGGCGCTCGGCTGGTCGGTCGTACCGCCGACGCTGCTGCGCGACGGGCCGCTCGGCGAAGGCATGGTCCAGTTGTGGATCGACGAGGCCGAACTCGGCCCGGGGGAGACCGAGCTGGTCGACATCGTGCCGCAGGGCCGCGTGCCCGACGGCTGGGTCGGTGTCCTGGACGCGCTCGACGGCCGCCACAACCCGGTCACGCTCGTGCACGCCGACAACGACGCGTTGCGGCGGATGGCCGTGTTCGACGCCGTGGTCAACAACGCCGACCGCAAGGGCGGCCACGTGCTGAACCCGGGCGACGGCCGGGTGTACGGCGTGGACCACGGCGTCACGTTCAACGCCGACGACAAGCTCCGTACGGTCCTGTGGGGCTGGGCCGGTGAACCCATCCCGCCCGGCCTGCTGGACGACGTACGGCGGCTTGCGGATCAACTGGCTGGTGGCCTCGGGCAACAACTGTGCGAGCTCGTCACGGCCGTCGAGCTGACCGCGACCCGGGAACGCTGCTCGACCCTGCTGAAGACCGGCACCTTCCCGTACCCGAGCGACGACTGGCCCGCGATTCCCTGGCCGGCGTTCTAGGCTTTCGGCTGCTGCACGCCGACGTTGCCGACCCGGCCCAGTTCGTCGAAGTCGACGACGATCGTGCTGCCGTTCGGCGCCGTACCGCGGATCGAGTCCTGGCCCTCGTCGTACTGCAGGCCGAAATAGTGGAAGTAGCCGCGGACGACCTGCCGGTGATCGGCGGGGAACACGCTGATCGCGGTCATCAGCAGGCGCGGCGTGGCGATCGCGTCGAACCCGGCCTGCGGCAGTTGCTCGTCGGCAACGTGCAGGTACACGTGCCCGCGGCCCTCGTTGATCGCGGTCGACCAGACGCCACGGCCGCCGAGGACGGAGCCGGCGGTGATCGCGAGCGTGATCGCCGCCTGGGCCGGCTGCTCGAAGCCGCTCAGATCCGGGCTCTCGGTGGTGAACTCGCCGATGCCGTGCCGCTCGCCGAACTCACGGATCGCGAGCGTCGGGGCGACCGCGGGCGCGTCCGGCCCGAAGCCCGGGTTCGCCCAGCCCCACAGCCAGGTCCGGTCGAGTTCGGAGAAGCTGCCGAGCAGCGAGATCCCGTGGAGTACGCCGCGCTCACCGCCGAGCGTCCGCGCGTCGAGGTCGGCCTGCAGCGAGTCCGGTCCGACCACCTCGTTGAACAGGTCCTGTTGCTGAATCGCGGCCGCCGCGATCCAGGCGCCGTACGACTGGAGCTCGGGGCTGAAGTCTGTACTCATCGCTCGCGAGGCTATCCGCCGGCGGGGTGCACGCCGAGCTCCGGACCAAAGAGTGGAACCGTGTCGCGTCATTGAAAATCGGACTGGCATAAGCTCCGACACATGCAGGCGTGGACTCAACCAGACATCCCGGTCGTACCCGGGCCCGCCCGGCGGCTACGCCTCTACGACACCGCCTCGCGCGGCCTGGTCGAGGTGCCGCCGACCGACGGCGGGACCGCCCGCATGTACGTCTGCGGCATCACGCCGTACGACGCCACCCACATGGGCCATGCCGCGACGTACGTCACGTTCGACCTGATCAACCGCCTCTGGCGCGACGCCGGGTACGACGTCTCGTACACCCAGAACATCACCGACGTCGACGACCCGCTGCTGGAGCGCGCGGCCGAGACCGGCGTCGAGTGGACCGACCTCGCGGCGCGGGAGATCCAGCTGTTCCGCGACGACATGACCGCCCTGCGGGTGATTCCACCGCAGCACTACATCGGCGTGGTCGAGTCGATCGACCTGGTCGCGAGCGCGGTCGAGGACCTGCGCCGCGCCGGCGCGGTCTACTCCGTCGACGGTGACCTGTACTTCGCCGTGAAGGCCGACCCGGCGTTCGGCGGCGTGTCGAACTACGACCGCGACACGATGCGCGAGCTGTTCGCGGAGCGCGGTGGCGACCCGGACCGCGAGGGCAAACAGGACCCGCTGGACAGCCTCCTGTGGCGGCACGAGCGGCCGGGGGAGCCGGCCTGGGACTCGGCGCTCGGGCGCGGCCGGCCGGGGTGGCACGTCGAGTGCTCGGCGATCGCGCTGAAGTACCTCGGGATGTCGTTCGACGTCCAGGGCGGCGGGTCGGACCTGATCTTCCCGCACCACGAGATGTCCGCGAGCGGTGCGCAGGTCGCAACGGGTCAGCACCCGTTCGCGCGCGCCTACGTGCATCAGGCGATGGTCGGTCTCGACGGCGAGAAGATGTCGAAGTCCAAGGGCAACCTGGTGCTGGTCTCGAAGGAGCGGCTCGCGGGCGCTGACCCGATGGCGATCCGGCTCGCACTCCTCACGCACCACTACCGGACGGACTGGTTCTGGATGCCGTCCGACCTCACCGACGCGCAGGCGCGCCTCGACGTATGGCGGGGTGCGGTCGGACGCGGCTCCGGGCCGGACGGAGCGGCTGCGGTGGACGCCGTACGGGCGGCACTGACCAACGACCTGGACAGCGCGGGTGCACTGGCTGCCGTGGACGCGTGGGCCGAGGCCGAAGGTGACGACCACGCGGCCCCCGCGCTGATTGCCCAGGCCTGCGATGCACTGCTCGGCGTGAAGCTCTGACAAGACTTGGGGAGGGTTTTGTGCCCGATTCGGCACAAAAACCTCCCCAGCTTCGTGCTTCGATCAGCCGGTGACCGGGTGGTGGGTCTTGACCGGGGTCGGGACCGGCGCGGCCGGCGGGGTGTTGACCTGGGCGGGCGCCTCGTGCGGCGGCTGCGGTTGCGGCTTGGGCTTCGGCTTCGCGGCCGGCTTGGCACAGGTCGCCGACGCCAGGTTGATGACCTCGGCCCCGCCGCCCAGGTTGATGCTCAGGCCGGTGATGGTGAACGCACCGTCCGAGTGCTTGCCCTGACTGTTGACCGTGATGCTCGCCAGCGGGTTGGACGGCAAGGACGCGCTCTGCTTCGTGCTCGGCAGCTTGACGGTCTGGCCGAGGAGCGTCAGCGAGCCGATGTCGACGCCGCCGTTGTCCCCGGAGCACCAGACGTTCAGCGAGTCGATGCCGAGCAGCGACTTCGGCGGGTTCAGCAGCAGGTTGCACAGGTCCGGCAGGTTCTTCACCGGCAGGTCCTTGGTGCTCAGCTTCGGCAACGGCAGACCGAGGTCGGGCAGCGCGATGTCCGGGAGCGGCAGGTTGTCCGCGCCGGTCTTCGGCAGCGCGGAGCACTGCTGCTTCAGCTCCGGCGGGATCGTCACCTGGCTCAGGATGTCGGGACCGACCACGACGTCGAACAGCTCGACGGAGGCCGAGTCGTTGCCCGCGGTCGCCGTACCGGCCCGGACCGAGATCAGCGGGTTCTTCGGGAGCTCGAGCGCGGACGTCGTCTGCCGCTTGCCGTCCAGCGATTCGGCGTACGGCGTCTTCGGGATCGGCACCTGCCCTTCGGCGCTCACGGCGTACGCCGAGGACGGGCGGGCCGCCGCGTTACCGACGGGGGCGCTCGCGACCAGGCTGAACGTCACGACGCCCGCCACGGCCGCAGCCGTCAGCGCGGTCGGAGTCAACTGTCGTCGCATCGGATTCTCCTTATTTGCTGTCGATCAGGACGAGCGTCCCGAGCGGAACCTTCTGCAGGTGGGCGAGGGCGGTCTTCGGCACCCGGACGCAGCCCGCGCTGATCGCGGCGCCGAACACGTGCGGATTCGGCCAGCCGTGGATCGCGACCGTACCAGGTCCGCCACCGAACGTGTCCAAGGTGGGACTGTGCGCACCCAACGGCAGCACGATCGGCGACGCCGAGCGCTTATGGTCGATGATCGAGCCGAGCAGGAACGTCCGCCCCGGCGGCGTCGGCGTCTTCGTCGCGCCGACCCCGGCCTTCCAGGTGCCGAGACTCTTGTTGTTCTCGAAGAGCTCGAGCGTCCGCGAACTGGTGTGCACGCGGATCAGGTACGACGAGGTGGCCCGGTCGAGCCCTTCGTCCTGGAGCCAGCCGGTGGACCGGTTGGGCTTGGAGGGGAGCAGGACCCGGACCCAGCCGTCGGTCTGCTCCACGACCGGCAGCCAGGTCGGCCCGAACTGGGTCGGGCCGATCTTGCCGAACGCGTCCGCGTCCGGGGAGCTGTAGAGCGCGGCCTCCGCGCGCGGGTGGACGACGAGCCCGGTGGTCCCGGCGAACGGCTCGGCGTCGAGCGGCGCGGTGGTGATCGTCGTCGCGGTCGTCGAGGCGGTCAGCGTGGTGAGGTCGACGGTCTCGTGCTTCTTGTTGCCGAGGATCCCGACCGCGGCGACCACGCCGAGCAGCACGAGCACGGCCAGCGCAGGAACCGAGCTACCGCCTCGCTCGTCGCGCATCCGATTGCTCCCCGTGGTCCCGGTGACGGCACGCCGTCACCCCCCAGTAGTCCGGACGAATATAAACCCACTGGTAACAACGCGCCACACCTCGCGGGGTTACGACGCCGCGTAGTGCTCCGCGATGGCGTCGCTGGTGGTCATCCAGACGTCCGGTTGCGCGCTGATGTACTCGAGGGCCAGGTCCAGGTACTTCGCGCGGAACGCCTGCCCGATGACGAACGGGTGCAGCGCGAGCGCCATCACCCGTCCGGTGTGGGCCGACTCGTCACGCAGTACGTCGTACTGGTCCTTCACCATCTGCAGGAAGTCCGGGCCGGTGAGGCCGCGGAGGAAGATGCCCAGGTCGTTGAGCTCGACGGTGTACGGGACGCTCAGCATGCCCGGGACGTTGAGGTGGTAGGGCTGGTCGTCGTTGGTCCAGTCGAGGACGTAGCGGTAGCCGAGCTCCGACAGCATTTGCGGCGTGTTGTGGGTCTCGGTGAGGGCGGGACCCATCCAGCCCTTCGGACGCTTGCCGGTGGCGGTCTCGATGGTGTCGGTGATCTCGGTGAGGATGCGTCGTTCGTCGTCGGGCTCGTAGCCGGTGTGCAGGGTGGAGTTGGTCGAGCCGTGCGCGAGCCAGGACCAGTCCCGTTCGACGCCGGCCTTGATGATCTGCGGGTTGTGCTCGGCAACGTCCGAGTTGAGCAGCACGCTCGCGCGGACGTCGTACCGGTCGAGGATGTCGACGGTGCGCCAGATGCCGACGCGGGCGCCGTACTCGCGCCAGCCGTGGTTCAACGGGTCGGGCTTGAGGTCGAGCGGCCAGATGCTGGTGGACGGCTGGTCGGGCAGGAAGTGCTCGATGTTGAGGCCGACGTAGAAGGCGACGCGCTTGCCGTCGGGCCAGGTCAGGCGGGGTCGTTCGGGAAGCGGGCTGTAGTCGTAGAGCGTCATGATTGGACGGTAAAGTCTGACATCAGTGTCAGGTTCAAGTCCGGAGGTCTGTCGTGCGGATCGGGGAGTTGGCACGTCGCACCGGCGTGAGCGAGCGGTCGTTGCGGTACTACGAGGCGCAGGGGCTGCTCGTGTCGGAGCGGACCGCGGGTGGGCAGCGTGAGTACGCCGAGCGTGCCGTCGACCGGGTGATCCTGATCCAGGAGTTGTTCGCGGCCGGGCTGCACAGCAAGAAGATCGCGCAGCTGCTGCCGTGCATGCGGGACCCGGACGGCGGCCCGAACGAGCGGGCCACGCCGGAGCTGGTCGTCGAACTGACCGCCGAGCGGGACCGCATCGACCAGATGATCGCCGACCTGGCCACATCCCGGGCTGTCCTCGACGAGGTCATCGCCACCGCGGCCCGCGAGCTCTAGTCGCCCGGGTGGTTCTTGTTGCGGCGTTTGAGGTACCGCTCGAACTCGGCGGCGATCGCCTCGCCGGTGGCCTCCGGGAGGTCGGCGGTGTCGCGCTGCTCCTCCAGCGATTGCACATACTCCGCGACCTCGGGGTCCTCCTCGCTGAGCTCGTCCGCGCCGCGCTGCCAGGCGCGTGCGAGCTCCGGGAGGTCGCCTTCGGGGATCGCGAGGTCGAGGAGCGCCTCGATCTTGCTGAGCAAGGCCAGTGACGCCTTCGGGCACGGCGTACCCGCGATGTAGTGGGGGATCGCGGACCAGATCGACACGGCCGGTACGCCGAGGGTGGTGCACAGGTCGGCGAAGACGCCGGTGATGCCGGTGGGGCCTTCGTACGTCGACGGCTCGAGGCTCCACGCCGCGGTGAGTTCCTCGTCGGACGAGGTCGCGGAGACCGGGATCGGACGGGTGTGCGGGGAGTCCGCGAGCAGGGCGCCGAGGACGACGACGAGCTGTGCGTTCGACTCGTCGACGATCTCCAGCAGCTCCCGGGAGAACGCCCGCCAGCGCATGTTCGGCTCGACGCCGCGGATCAGCAGCACGTCGCGGCCGGTGTCGTCCGGGCGGGCCAGGTAGATCCGGGTGGTCGGCCAGGTCAGGTGCCGTCCGCCGTCCTCGTCGAGGCCGACCCGGGGACGGTTCACCTGGTAGTCGTAGTAGTCCTCGGGGTCGATCGCCGTGACGAGCTCGGCCTCCCACTCGTCGATCAGGTGGTCGACCGCTCCGGTGGCCGCCTCGGCCGCGTCGTTCCAGCCCTCGAACGCGGCGATCACGACCGGGTCCCTCAGGTTTGCGAGGTCTACCACTCGCAGGCCCCCTGTCGTCTCTGTAGCCAATCCGGTGCGGTCACCGGAAACCGGACTGCCCAGCCTACGTGCTCCGCCGTGCGCGCGTGCCTGGTTTCACCCCAGGCGGAACGTGTCGCCGCACCCGCCGCACCCTGTCCCAACCCCACCGGGGAGAATGAGCACCGAGACTTTGAGAACCCACCAACCATTTTCCGAGCGCGCAAGTGGTTGGTGGGTTCTCAAAGTGAGGTGATGAGGTAGAGGAGCTGTAGTTGCCGGCCCTGCAAGCGGTGCTGTGGGACATGGACGGGACGTTGGTCGACTCCGAGAAGGTCTGGGCGGAGGTGCAGCTCGAGCTGCTGGCCGAACTCGGCGCGACCTGGACGGTCGAGGACTGCATGACCTTGATCGGGAGCGACCTGCGCGACGCCGTACAGGTCTGGATGGCGCGGATCCCGGAAGGCGTGATCACCGCCGAGGAGCTGGCCGACCGGATGTTCTCGGCGGTGGTGGAGGCGCTCCGCAAGGAGGTGACCTTCCAGCCGGGGGCGCTCGAGCTGCTCCAGGCGCTGCGCAAGGAAGACATCCCGTGCGCGCTGGTGTCGGCGTCGTACCGGGTGATGATCGACGCGGTGCTCGAACACCTGCCGCCGGACCCGTTCGCAGTGATCGTGGCCGGTGACGAGGTGACGCTGGGCAAGCCGAACCCGGAGCCGTACCTGACCGGTGCGGCCAGGCTCGGTGTCGACCCGGCGAACTGCGTCGTGATCGAGGACTCGATGACCGGCACCCAGGCCGGGACGGCGGCCGGCATGTACGTCGTCGCCGTGCCGCAGTGGGTGTCGATCCCGGACGCGCCGCGACGGCTCGTGGTGAAGTCGCTGGAGCCGCTCACCCCGGAGTCCCTGCGCTCGCTGCTCCGTTGAGGAAGTACCGTCACTTGGTGCCCTCGGGGGCGTTGTCTTGTGGTGGGGTCGCGGGCTGGGGAAAGGTGAGACGGTGAGTGAGTGGGTGCGCCGGGTGTCGGCGGCCGTGGCGGTAGGCGCGCTGGGCGTGTCCCTGGCGGCCTGCGGTGAGCCGGACGACAACGCCCCGCACCCGGGGGACCCGACGCCGAAGCTGATGCTGCTGCGGCTCGCGACCACGGACAAGATCTCGACGCTCGACCCGGCCGGGCCGTCCGACGTCGGCTCGCGGACCGTCCAGGCGAACCTCTACCAGACGCTGCTGACGATCCTGCCGGACAAGCCGACCCCGGTGCCGGACGCCGCGGACTGCCAGTTCGACTCGCCGACGACGTACACGTGCAGCCTGAAGGAGCACCTGACGTTCCCGAACGGTCACGAGCTGACCTCGTCGGACGTGAAGTTCAGCTTCGACCGGCTGGTCCGGCTCAGGACGCCCGGGGGAGCGGCGGCGCTGTTCTCCTCGGTGAAGTCGGTGAGTACGCCGGACGAGCTGACCGCGGTGTTCAACCTGACCAACCCGGACGCGCGCCTGCCGTACCTGCTGACCACGACCGCCGCCTCGATCGTCGACGAGGAGTCGTACCCGGCGAACAAGCTGCTCGACACGAAGGCGATCGGCAGCGGGCCGTACCAGCTGGCGGGATACAAACCGGGGACCGAGGTCACGCTGACGAAGTTCCCCGGGTACCACGGTCCGCGGGCGGCGCAGAACGACGGCGTGACGATCAGCCTGATGAAGGACTCGAACGCGCTCTACCAGGCGGTCACGACCGGCAAGGCGGACCTCGCGTTCCACGGGTTCGGCCCGAGTCTGCTGGACAAGCTGCGCAAGTCCGACCAGGTCCAGGTCGTCGAGACGGGCTCCGCGGAGATCCGGCTGTTCACGTTCCAAATGAAGTCGTTGCTGGCCCGCAATCCGGCCGTACGGCGTGCGGTGGCACAGCTGATCGACCGCCCGGCGATCGCGAAGAAGGCGTACGGCGACCACGTGTCGCCGCTGTACTCGGTGGTGCCGCCCGGCTACGGCGGACAGGCTGACGCGTTCAAGACGGAGTACAAGCAGCCGAGCAAGACGGCGGCCGCGGCGATCCTCAAGGAGGCGAACATCGCCGTACCCGTGCCGCTGACGGTCGGGTGGACGCCCTCGCAGTACGGCGTCGGCGCGAAGGCCGAGGTGCTGGAGCTGAAGCGGCAGTTGGAGGCGTCCGGCTTGTTCCGGGTGACGCTGCGGGGTGCGGAGTGGCCGCAGTACCAGGAGCTGACGAAGACTGCGACGTACGACCTGTACCAGGCCGGCTGGACTCCGTCGTACCCGGATGCGGACGACTACCTGACCCCGTTCGTGGCGATCGACGGCGAGTTCGTGAACGGCTACCGGTCGGCGGCGGCGACGAAGTTGCTGCAGCAGGAACGGACCGAGCAGAACGGTCTGAAACGCGACGACCTGATCGGACAGCTACAGGGAGTGATCGCGCGGGAGGCGCCGGTGATCCCGAGCTGGCAGGGACGCGTCGCGGTGGTCGCCGGCAAGGATCTGGAGAACCTCAAGACGGCTCTCGATCCGCTCTCGTTCCTGTATCTGTCCGGCCTTCGAAAGTGACACAAAGATGCCATGGCAGTAACGGTTCGCAAGGTGCTGACGACCGTGGGTGCGACGCCGTGGTTTACTGCGGAAAGTCCACGATACGGGACGATTTCCTGACGATCACGATCGGGCAACGCAGCACTTTCCGCGTTTGACTCCGGGCTGTAATGGCGGCAGGTTAAGGCGGCAGCCATTCCGGATTTCGTTCCGGTTCATCCGAACCAGGCAGGGGAACTCATCGCGTGAGCACGCCACTCGAGGTCGAGCCGGGATCATCCTCAGCGCAGCCCGAGGCGATCCTCGAAGGCGTCGGCAAGATCGAGGGCCGGTCGCTGTGGCAGATCTCGTGGATTCGGCTGAAGCGCGACAAGGTCGCGATCGCCGGCGGCGCCTTCGTCCTGCTGCTGATCCTGGTCGGCATCTTCGCGCCGGTGGTCTGCAAACTGGTCGGTGTCACCCCGAACGATTTCCACCAGGATCTGGTGGACCCGTCGCTGCAGACCCCGATCGGCAAGCTCGGCGGCGTCAGCTGGGACCACCCGTTCGGCATCGAGCCGGTGAACGGCCGCGACATCTTCGCCCGGATCGTGTACGGCGCCCGCATCTCACTGCTGATCGCGTTCCTGGCGACGCTGCTGTCGGTCGTGATCGGTGTCGCGATGGGGATCGTCGCCGGGTACTTCGGCGGCTGGGTGGACACGCTGATCAGCCGCTTGATGGACATCTTCCTGGCGTTCCCGCTGGTGCTGTTCGCGCTGGCGATGGTCGGTGCGATCCCGGACCAGATCTTCGGGCTGAAAGGCAACACCCTGCGGGTCGCGCTGATCGTGTTCATCATCGGCTTCTTCAGCTGGCCGTACATCGGCCGGATCATCCGCGGCCAGACACTGTCGCTGCGGGAGCGGGAGTTCGTCGACGCGGCCCGGAGTCTCGGTGCGCGCCGCCCGTACATCCTGTTCACCGAACTGCTGCCGAACCTGATCGCGCCGATCCTGGTGTACGCGACCTTGCTGATCCCGACCAACGTCCTGTTCGAGGCCGGCCTGTCCTACCTGGGCTTCGGTGTCCGCCCGCCCACGTCGAGCTGGGGCGACATGCTGTCCGGCGCGGCGAACTGGTACCAGGTCGACCCGATGTACATGATTCCGCCCGGCTTGGCGATCTTCGTCACCGTGCTTGCGTTCAACCTGTTCGGTGACGGATTGCGCGACGCGCTCGACCCGCGATCCCGGTAGGCGTTTCGCATCAACCAGGGAGCCTGGCTCTCAACGATTAAAGGGGTGCAACAAGAGATGAGATGGAATCGCATCACGACGGTAACAGCCGTCAGTGCGGCCGTCGCCTTGAGCCTGGTGGCCTGCGGGGGACCGAAGGCTTCCTCCGGAGGGTCGGGTGGCGGCAGCAGCGCGGCGACGCCCGAGTTCGACGCGGCCAACAACAAGATCTTCAATCCGAGCGACAAAAAGGGCGGCACGCTCCGGATGGCGATCACGGAGAAGTGGGACTCCACCGACCCCGGTGACACCTACTACGGCCTGTCCTGGAACCTCGTGCGGAACTACGTCCGGCCGCTGATGACCTTCAAGTCGGCACCGGGCAAGGAAGGCGCAAAGGTCGTGCCGGACCTCGCCGAGAAGCCGGGCGAGCCGAGCGACGACGCCAAGACCTGGACGTATCACCTCCGCAAGGGCGTCAAGTACGAGGACGGCACCGAGGTCAAGGCCAAGGACGTCATGTACGGCGTCGCCCGGTCCCTGGACAAGACCACGCTGCCGAACGGGCCGACGTACTTCAACGACTTCCTGCTGGACGTCCCGAAGGACTACAGCGTCGCCAAGGACCCGCAGATGAAGCAGTTGTCCAAGGCGATGACGACGCCGGACGACTACACCATCGTCTTCCACCTGAACAAGACGTTCGCCGGCTTCGACTACTTCGCGCAGCTGCCGTCGACGGCGGGGGTCCCGCAGGCGAAGGACACCGGCACGAAGTACCAGCTGCACCCGATCTCGAGCGGCCCGTACAAGTTCGAGAGCAACGACGCGAACAAGGGCTTCACGCTGGTCCGCAACGACCAGTACGACCCGGCGACCGACCCGGACTCGGGCCGCAAGGCGCTGCCGGACAAGATCACCGTCGCCTACAACGTGAACGGCGCCGACATCGACAACCGGCTGCAGGCCGGTGACCTCGACGTCGACATCGCCGGAACCGGCGTGCTGGCCGAGACCCAGGCCAAGGTCCTCGCCGACCCGAAGCTGAAGGCGCACACCGACAACGTGCTGTCCACGCGCCTGAACTTCACGGTGTTCAACAGCCAGGTCAAGCCGCTGGACAACGTCGACTGCCGCAAGGCGATCCTGTACGCCGCCGACCACGAGGGCTACCAGCGCGCGTACGGCGGTCCGATCGGTGGCGACATCGCGACGAACCTGATGCCGCCGACGGTCGTGGGCGCGCAGAAGTTCGACGACTACGGCTTCGAGCAGGACAAGAACGGCAATCCGGCGAAGGCCAAGGAAGCGCTGACGAAGTGCGGTATGCCGAACGGCTTCAGCACCAACATCGCCTACCGTGCGGACCGGCCGAAGGAGAAGGCCGTCGCCGAGTCGCTGCAGCAGTCGCTGGCCAAGGTCGGCATCAAGCTGACGCCGAAGGGCTTCCCGACCGGTGACTACACCAAGCTGTACGCCGGCAAGCCGGACTACGCGAAGGCCAACGGCCTGGGCATGATCGTCTACAGCTGGGGTGCGGACTGGCCGGACGGTTTCGGCTTCCTCAGCCAGATCGTCGACAGCCGGGTCATCCGGGCCGCGGGTGGTAACACCAACCTGGGGATCCGGATCCCGGAGGTCGACCAGCTGATCGACAAGGCGCTGGCGACCACCGACGACGCCGCCCGCAACCAGATCTGGGTGGACGTCGACAAGAAGGTCATGGAGCAGGCCGGCGTGCTGCCGGGTATCTGGGCCAAGGGTCTGCTGTACCGCCCGGACACGCTCGCGAACGTGTTCAGCAACGACGGTCAGAACATGTACGACTACGCGAGCATCGGACTCGCACAGAAGTAGTAGTCGGCAGTCAGTTGCCCTGACCAACAATCACCAGTAGAGGTAGGTGAAGGCTGAGGGTGGCCGATGATCAGCGATGATCACCGGCCACCACGCCGAGCATGGTGTTCGCATATCTAGTTCGCCGGGTGATCGGAGCAGTACTGCTGCTCCTCATCGTCACGGCCGTCACGTTCGCGATCTTCTTCCTCGTCCCGAGACTCGGCGGTGCCACCGCCGACGACCTGGCCGGGCGCTACGTCGGCAAGAGCGCGGGGCAGGAGCAGATCCACAACACGGCGGTCCGGCTCGGCTTCACCGACCCTCTCTACGTGCAGTACGGCCGATTCGTGAAGGGCCTCGTGGTCGGCCAGGACTACAACTACGGCACCGGCATCGAGCGCTGCCCGGCGCCGTGTTTCGGCTACTCGTTCCTGACCCAGCAGCCGGTCTGGCCGGACCTGGTCGCGCGAATACCGGTGACGGCGTCGCTCGCCGGCGGTGCGGCCTTCATCTGGCTCATCACCGGCGTCGGCACCGGCATCGTCTCGGCGCTCAGACGTGGGTCGGTGCTGGACCGATCACTCATGTCGGTGGCGCTGGCGGGTGTGTCGCTGCCGATCTTCTTCACCGGTCTGCTGTCGCTGTCGATCTTCAGTTACGGCCTCGGCTGGACCCAGCAGGGCGGCATCAACCCACTCGACGAGACGAACCCGTTGTGGTGGGCGTACGACCTGATCCTCCCGTGGGTCACGCTGGCCTTCCTGTACGCCGCGGCGTACGCGCGACTCACCCGCGCCGGCATGCTCGAGACGATGAACGAGGACTACGTCCGGACCGCCCGCGCCAAGGGCCTCACCGAGCGGACCGTGATCCTGCGGCACGGGCTGCGGTCGGCGCTGACGCCGATCCTGACGATCTTCGGCCTCGACCTCGGTCTGCTGATGGGCGGCGCGATCCTCACCGAGACCACGTTCTCGCTGCCCGGCATCGGTCAGTACGCCGTGATCGCGCTGCGGGCCAACGACCTGCCGAAGGTGCTCGGAGTGACCCTGGTCGCCGCGTTCTTCATCGTGCTGGCGAACCTTGTCGTTGACCTCCTGTACGCCGTCGTCGACCCGAGGGTGCGAATCTCGTGACTGAGCCGATCGAAGAAGTCCAGGACGCCCCGGTGCAGCGGGTGGAGCGCGGCGAGGCGTTCCTCGATGTTCGCAACCTGCAGGTGCACTTCCCGACCGACGACGGTGTGGTGAAGTCCGTCGACGGCGTGTCGTTCAAACTCGAGCGTGGCAAGACCCTCGGAATCGTGGGCGAGTCGGGCTCGGGCAAGAGCGTGACGAGTCTGTCGATCATGGGTCTGCACCCACCGGGGGTGGCCAAGATCAGCGGCCAGATCTTCCTCGACGGCCAGGATCTGGTGTCGTCGAGCCGTGAAGAGGTGCGGCTGCTCCGCGGCAAGCGGATGGCGATGATCTTCCAGGACCCGCTGTCCGCGATGCACCCGTTCTACACCGTCGGGCGGCAGATCATCGAGGCCTACCAGGTGCACAACGAGGTGAGCAAGCAGGTCGCGCGCAAGCACGCGATCGAGATGCTCGACCGGGTCGGCATCCCGCAGCCCGACCGGCGCGTGGACGCGTACCCGCACCAGTTCTCCGGCGGCATGCGGCAGCGCGCGATGATCGCGATGGCGCTGTCCTGCGACCCGGACCTGCTGATCGCCGACGAGCCGACCACGGCCCTCGACGTCACCGTGCAGGCGCAGATCCTGGACCTGATCCGGGACCTCCAGCGCGAGTTCAACTCCGCGGTCATCATCATCACCCACGACCTCGGTGTGGTTGCCGAGCTGGCCGACGACATCCAGGTGATGTACGCCGGCCGCGCAGCCGAGTACGGCACCGCGGAGGACATCTTCGACCGCCCGCAGCACCCCTACACCTGGGGTCTGCTCGGCTCGATGCCGAGGATCGACCGGGAGCGCTCCGAGCGGCTGATCCCGATCAAGGGCACACCGCCGAGCCTGATCAACGTACCGAGCGGCTGCGCGTTCAACCCGCGCTGCAACTACGCGCACCTGAACGACGGGCTCAGCCAGACCGAGCGGCCCGAGCTGCTCGACACCGGTAACGGCCACTTGGTCGCCTGCCATCTCTCCCCGCAGAACCGCCGGCAGGCGTGGGAGACCGACATCAAGCCGAAGCTGTGAACGGGACCGGAAATGGGACGCGGACTGTGACTACTGCTGACACCGAATCGACTCCCGTCGTTCCCAAGATCGGCGAGGAGATCCTGTCGGTCGACGGCCTCGTCAAGCACTTCCCGATTCGCAAGGGCGTCCTGCAGCGCCAGGTCGGCGCGGTGCAGGCGGTCGACGGCCTGACGTTCAACGTGACCCGCGGCGAGACCCTGTCGCTGGTGGGGGAGTCCGGCTGCGGCAAGACCACGACCGGGCGGTTGCTGACCCGGCTGCTCGCGCCCACCTCGGGCAAGATCGTGTTCGAGGGGCGGGACATCAGTCACCTCGGCGAGGGGCGGATGCGTCCGCTGCGTCGCGACGTACAGATGATCTTCCAGGACCCGTACGGTTCGCTGAACCCGCGGCACACCGTCGGCAAGATCGTCGGCGCGCCGTTCCGGCTGCAGCACGTGAAGACCGAGCACGGCGTGAAGCGGGCCGTGCAGGAGCTGCTCGAGCTGGTCGGTCTGAGCCCCGAGCACTACAACCGGTATCCGCACGAGTTCTCCGGCGGTCAGCGGCAGCGCATCGGGATCGCGCGCACGCTGGCGCTGCGGCCGAAGCTGATCGTCGCCGACGAGCCGGTGTCGGCGCTGGACGTGTCGATCCAGGCCCAGGTCGTGAACCTGCTGGAGGACCTGCAGGAAGAGTTCGACCTGACGTACGTGATGATCGCGCACGACCTGTCCGTCGTACGGCACGTGTCGGACCGGGTCGCGGTCATGTACCTCGGCAAGATCGTCGAGCTGGCCGACCGCGTCGACCTGTACGAGAAGCCGATGCACCCGTACACCGTGGCGCTGCTGTCTGCCGTCCCGGTGCCGGACACCAAGCGGAAGGGCAAGCAGGAGCGGATCCGGCTGCAGGGCGACGTCCCCAGCCCGATCAACCCGCCGCCTGCCTGCCGTTTCCACACCCGCTGCTGGAAGGCGCAGGAGATCTGCAAGACCCAGGAGCCCCCGCTGGTCGAACTGAAGCCCGGCCACCAGACCGCCTGCCACTTCCCGGAGAACGTGGAGGCACCCGCCGCCAAGGCCGATCAGTAGAAGTCGATGATCGGCCTGCCGGTCGGCAACGCGAACGGCGCGATCCGCGGCGGCGTCGTACTGAAGGTCAGCCTGGAGAAGTTCGGTACGGCGACCTTGACAGTGCCGGTCGCGGCGGTCACGACGAGCAGATCCGTCTCCGCCGCCTTCGAGAACCGGCGCTTGCCCGCGGCAACGAACCTGTCGTCGTCGAGCCACTGGCCGAAGAACAGGCTGTCGTAGGCGTACGGCAGGCCGACCTGCCGCGCGGTTGCCACGTCGTACAGCGCGGGGCTCGCCCAGCCCGGCTCGATGCCCAGCAGCGCGTCTTCGGGCTCGGTCATCAGGTACTTTGCGGTCGGCGAGAGGAACGCCCTCTGGCCGGAGAACCTTGCCGGGGCGGTCGCCGACACGGTCTCCGCGATCGCCAGGCTCACGGCGGGTGGACGCTGCTCGAGCGGTTGCTGGAACACGATCTGCCCGGCCGTCACCGCGCGGACCGCGTTCGTCGAGACCTTGGCGATCCGTGTGCCCTGGTTCGTCCGGATGTCCCAGCGGTAGGGGCCGTCGACCGTCCCGAAGTACGCCATGTCGCCGTCGATCGCGACGACCTCTGAGCGGTACACGAGGCTCACGTTGGGCGGGATCGTGTTCCCGATCGCGGTCCGCACGAGTTCGCGATTCGCGGCGACGTCGTACACCACGGACTCGTAGCGGTCGTTGAAGCCCTCGACCCAGGCGACCAGGTTCCCGCGATGGTCCGCTGTCAGGCTCCAAGCGCTCTTGCCGGTCGAGCGGACGCCTGAGCGGTCAGCCACGTGGATGACATTGTCGGCGCTCAGGAACACGAAGCCTGCGTCGGTCTGGACGAACGCGGTCACCCGGTGCGGCGCCACCGAGATGACCTCAGAGCCGTAGTGGATCTCGCTGCCCAGTGCAAAGGTCGCGCGGCGTTGCGTGAACGGCCCGGGCCGGGCCGGCTGGGGTTGTTCGTTGCGGGGCCTCAGCACACTCGCTCCGCCGACGGCCACGGCCGCGGTCGCGACGGCACCGCCGAGGATGCCGAGCGTGCGCCGGCGGGCGGCCCGGTGGTTGCCGGCCGCAATGATGCCGTCGAGGTCGAGCGGCGGCGGCTCGGTGCCGGCGGCACGTTCGGCCAGCGTGTCTCTGAGGAGGTCGTTCATTCGGTGATCCCTGCCTTCAGCACGACGTCGGAGCCCAGGCGGGCCCGGAGCTTCTTCAGTGCGTCGGAGACCTGGCTCTTCACGGTCCCGACGCTGCAGCCGAGGATCTCGGCGGTTTGCGGTTCGGTGAGGTCTTCGTAGTACCGCAGCACCAGCGCGGCGCGTTGCCGCGGCGGGAGCTTCTGCAGTTCGCGCCACAGCCAGACCCGGGCGGTCGCGTCGTCGGCGCCGACGGGCTGATCGGGTACGTCGTCGTACGGCCGCTCCGCTCGCCAGGACTTCCGGCGCCACCAGCCGATCGCGGTGGTGGTGATCGCGCGGCGCGTGTATGCCTCGGCGTTGTTCGGATCGCGCAGACGGTGCCAGCCGACGTACGTCTTGACCAGCGCCTCCTGGACGAGGTCCTCGGCGAGGCCGCGGTCGCTCGTCAGCAGGTACGCGTACCGGAAGAGCGCGCCATGTCTACTGGTCGCGAACTCGGCGAACCCGGTCGCCTCGGCCATCTGTCCCCCTTGGGTCTGTCTACCCTCCCTGACGTGGGGACGTAGGCAAAGGGTTGGGCGTTGCAGCTAGAAGCAACCGGGCGATGAGCGCGTGACCGGCCGAATCCGGGTGGTCACCGTCCGAGGCGAGCAGCGCGGTGATGTCGGTGCTGTTCTCGAACGGCGTGTAGATGTCGACGTAGGTCGCGTCATCAGCCCGTGCCGCGGCGGCGATAGCGTTGTTCGTGCGGATCGTGAGCTGGTCGCTGGCGATCCGGCCGCTGGGGGTGTACTGCTGCTTGGCCACGTCGCCGTCCTTGAAGACGTTCCAGTAGCCGGTCATCAGGATCGTGGTCGGCAGGTTGCCGCGGAGATCGTGCACGCGGCTCAGGATCCGGCCGAGATTGGCCGTCAGCTGCTCGTACTCGTCGGACACGCAGTCGCCGGTGCACTGCCCGCTGGTGACGTCGTCGTGGTGGTCGCCGAAGTCGTTCGCGCCGATGGTGAGCAGTACGACGTTCGCGGCTTTCGTGGCCTGCTCGACGGGTGAGTTGCGCTGGTCGAGCTCCTGCAGCAGACCGGTCGAGTCGAGGCCCGCGACGCCTTGGTTGTCGACCGTGACCGGTACGGCGGAGCGGTTGTGGAGCAGGTCGCCGTACAGCTGAGGGAAGGCGGCGCAGTCGCAGTTGGAACCGGAGGTGACCGAGTCGCCGAGGGCCACCACCCGGACCTGGCCTGCGGCAGGCGGTGGGAGGAGCTCGCTGACCGTGTCGGCGCCGGTGACCGCGCTGACGAACGCGAGCACGAGCAGGCCGGCGGCGAGCCGTCGGAGTGTGTGGATCACGCCGGTTTGGTGTGGCTCCCGTCGTGCTGAGGAAGGGCGAGCTGGTTGACGAGCCAAGGATAGGCCGACGCGAACGCGGGCGCGGCGAACTGCCACACGTGCGTGCCGGGGGAGATCTCGACCCGGGACCAGATGCCCACCTTGGCCCCGGCCGTGGACAGTTCCTCGGCCTCGTGCTGGTGGCGCAGCTCCGCGGTGCTGGTGAGGAACAGTCCGTTCACGCCCGTGTACTTGCCGTGGGCACGCATCACGAGGAGCGGTTCGTTGGCCTTCTCGAGCGCCACGTTGCCGCCGTACAGATCGTGCAGGCTGGCGGCCGGCGTCGTCGTGTACGGCGCGAGGTCGCCGGAGATGTCGATGAAGTGGTCGAACACGTCCGGGTGCTCGACGACCAGGTCGAGGGCGCAGGTGCCGCCCATCGAGAACCCGGCGACGGCCCACTGCCTCGGGTTGGTGGAGGCGCCGAACGTCTTCTCGACGTACTTCGGGATGTCCTCGTCGAGATGGTCGGCGGAGTTGCCCCGCGGCCCGTTCACGCACTCGGTGTCGTTGTCGAACTTCGCGATCGGGTCGGTGAACACCAGGATCGGCGCGTACCCGTGGTGCCGGTGCGCGTACGCGTCGGACACCTGTACGGCGTTGCCGAGGCGCACCCAGTCACCCGGGCCGCCGCGCTCGCCACCGATCAACTCGACCACCGGGAGCGCCTGCCGGTGAGCGCCGCGGACGAACCAGATCGGCGGCAGGTACACGAGCTCCTGCCGGTGGTCGAAATGGCTGTACGTCGCGGGAATGTTCACCGCGACCAGCCGCCCGGCCGTCGGCATCTTCGTCGTACGGGCGTCGTGCGCGAGCCCCGACATCGACACCTGACCCGGCAGCGGAGCGTTACGCCAGTCGTTCACCGCGGAGTCGATCGTGGGGTAGTACCCGACGAACTGGTTGACGCCGTTGGCACCCACCAGCGCCGCGAGCGCCGCCGCAACCACAGCCGCCCCCCGCCGCCACCACCGAGCACTTCGCCACCCGACCCCCAGCACGATCAGCGCCCCCACAGCCACCCCGAACCACAACCACACGACAAACGGCAGCGGATCCGTCAGCCCGACGAGCTTCGCCCCCGGGTACGCCGCCACCAGCGTCACCAACGCGGCCCCACCAGCCACCCAGGGCACCCGCCGCCGCCACACCCGATCCCGCCACCCCACCGCCACAACCAACACCCCGGCAGCCAACACCTCCAGCACCACCGGAAACCATCCCCCGAGCAACGACACACTCATCCAACCCTCCGAACCCTGAACAAACCCAAACCGCAGACGCCCCACCACACCAAACGGTTGGCACGCCAGTCGCCGCCCCTCTCAGCGGCTACTCAGCCACCGAAGGCGAAGGCGGGAGGCACCTACGTCCACCGAGTCGTGAATCTCGGCGGTCGAACGCCGCTGACAGCAGCCTCGATCCACGACTCGGGATTCCGCGGACCAACCAAACGCCACGACTCGGCGTGCTGCCGAACGAGCAGATCCAGCGCGCAAGGTGGGCGTTCGGTGGTGCGGGCGACAGGAATGGCGCATGGCGACAACTCGGGAGTCGTAGGGTCGGGGCATGCTCGATCATCTGGTGTTGGCTACTGACGATCTTCGGGGGAGCGTGGCTGCGTTTGCTGCGGCTACTGGGGTTGAGCCTGTTGAGGGTGGGCGGCATGTGGGGCGGGGGACTCGTAACTATCTGGTCGGGCTCGGGGATGCGTCGTACCTGGAGATCATCGGGCCTGATGTCGAGCGGCCGGTCGAGGGGGCGATGCCGTTCGGGATCGATGGGCTTCAGGGGTCGCGGCTGGTGACGTGGGCGGTTCGGCCGGCGGACATCGAGGCCGCGGTGGTTGCGGCGCGGGAGGCCGGGGCTGACCTCGGCCCGATCGAGTCGATGAGCCGGAGGACGCCGGCGGGGGAGTTGCTCAGTTGGCGGCTGACCGCGGCGTACCCGGCGCCGTACGACGGGATCGTGCCGTTCCTGATCGACTGGGGGACGAGCCGGCATCCGGCCGGGTCCGGTTTGCCGTCGGTGGAGCTGGTCGACTTCGGGGCGACGCATCCACGGCCGGACGAGGTGAACGCCGTACTGGACGCGCTGGAAATCGGTCTGCGAGCGGTGCCGGGTGAGCCGGGATTGCAGGCGACGGTCGCCGGACCGGGAGGTACGTACTCGCTGCGGTGAGTTCACCGGGTGTCGCAGCCGGAAGCCAGGTGGGCGCCGTTCGACAATGTCGAACGATGGGCGTTGTGCCGCCTCGCGATCGCTCCTACATTCCAGCCAGCCGTGGTCGTCACGGCGGGGAAGGGAGGTTCGGTATGGCTACGACCGAAGCGGTCAAAGCGAAGACCCTTCTGGGGGAGTGTTCGGCCGAACTGGCGGGCACGTTCATCCTGATCCTGTTCGGCGTCGGCGTGGTGGCGCAGGTGGTGGCGGGCGGGATCGGGAACCACGACTCGATCGCGTGGGCGTGGGGTCTCGGCGTGACCCTGGGCATCTACACCGCCGGCCGGATGACCGGCGCGCATCTGAATCCGGCGGTGACGATCGCGCTGGCGGCGTTCCGCGGGTTCAGCTGGAAGAAGGTGCTGCCGTACTCGGTGGCGCAGTTCCTCGGGGCGTTCCTGGCGGCGCTCGTGGTTCGCTGGAACTACACCGAGGCGATCGGCAAGGTGGACCCGGGGCACACGATCAAGACCCAGGGCATTTTCTCCACCCTGCCCGGCAACGGCAGCCTGGATCTCGGCGTGCACATGTGGGGCGGCTTCCGGGACCAGATCATCGGTACGGCGATCCTGATGTTCGTGATCCTCGCGATCACCGACCTGCGCAACACCTCCCCGGCGGCGAACCTGGCGCCGTTGATCGTCGGCCTGCTGGTGGTCGGGATCGGGATGGCGTGGGGCACCAACGCCGGGTACGCGATCAACCCGGCCCGTGACTTCGGTCCCCGGGTCGCCTCGTTGATCACCGGGTACGGAGGAGCACTCAAGGATCAGTTCGGGGACGTCTATTTCTGGGTGCCGATCGTGGCACCGATCATCGGCGCGCTGGTGGGTGCGTTCCTGTACGACCTGTTGGTCGGCCGGAACCTTCCGATCGCCGAAGAGGACGAGGAGCCGGGCCGGATCCCGGAGGAGAACACCACAGCATGAGCAGGCAGCGTGAGCAGTGTCGTGAGCAGTGTGAGGAGAGGACTTTCCATGGCTGACTTCGTCGGCGCCGTCGACCAGGGCACCACGAGCACCCGTTTCATGATCTTCGACCACTCCGGCAACGAGGTGGGCATCCACCAGTTGGAGCACGAGCAGATCCTGCCGCAGGCGGGCTGGGTCGAGCACAACCCGGTCGAGATCTGGGAGCGGACCAGCTCGGTGATCCAGACCGCGCTGGGTTCGAAGGGTCTGCAGGCGAGTGACCTGGCGGCGCTCGGGATCACCAACCAGCGCGAGACGGCGGTGGTCTGGAACCGCAAGACCGGCCGGCCCTACTACAACGCGATCGTCTGGCAGGACACCCGGACCGACCGGATCGCGTCCGCGCTCGAACGCGAGGGCAAGGGCGACGTCATCCGGCAGAAGGCCGGCCTGCCGCCGGCGACGTACTTCTCGGCCGGCAAGGTGCAGTGGATCCTGGAGAACGTCGACGGCGTCCGGGCGGCGGCCGAGGCCGGTGACGCCGTGTTCGGCAACACCGACACCTGGCTGCTGTGGAACCTGACCGGTGGCGTGAACGGTGGCGTGCACATCACCGATGTGACGAACTCCAGCCGCACGATGCTGATGAACCTCGAGACGCTCGACTGGGACGACGAGCTGATCAGCTTCTTCAACATCCCGCGGCAGATGCTGCCGGAGATCCGGCCGTCGTCGGACCCGAACAAGTACGGCGAAACACTCGCCCACGGTCCGCTCGGCGGCGTCGTACCGCTGACCGGCGACCTCGGCGACCAGCAGGCCGCGACCGTCGGCCAGGTCTGCTTCAACCCGGGCGAGGCCAAGAACACCTACGGCACGGGTAACTTCATGCTGCTCAACACCGGCACGGAGCTGGTCCGTTCGAAGGCCGGCCTGCTCAGCACGATGTGCTACAAGTTCGGCGACGAGGCCCCGGTGTACGCGCTGGAGGGCTCGATCGCGGTCACCGGCTCCGCGGTGCAGTGGCTGCGGGACCAGCTCGGCATCATCTCCGGTGCGAGCGAGACCGAGACGCTCGCCCGCCAGGTCGAGGACAACGGCGGCGTGTACTTCGTGCCCGCGTTCTCCGGCCTGTTCGCGCCGTACTGGCGGTCCGATGCCCGCGGCGCGATCGTGGGTCTGTCCCGGTTCAACACCAACGCCCACCTGGCGCGCGCAACACTGGAAGCGATCTGCTACCAGAGCAAGGACGTCGCGGACGCGATGGAGAAGGACTCGGGCGTGAAGCTCGACGTGCTCAAGGTCGACGGCGGTGTGACGGCGAACGAGCTCTGCATGCAGATGCAGGCCGACATCCTCGGCGTACCGGTGAGCAAGCCGGTCGTCGCGGAGACCACCGCGCTCGGAGCGGCGTACGCGGCCGGCCTGGCCGTCGGGTTCTGGAAGAACCAGGAAGAGCTCGTCCAGAACTGGAACGAGGACAAGCGGTGGACGCCGCAGTGGGACGACGACCAGCGTGCGACGGGGTACGCCGGATGGCAGAAGGCCGTCCAGCGCACGCTTGACTGGGTCGACGTCGACTGATCTAGCACGACCTACGGATTCGGAAGGACGAAACACAGTGGCTGTAGTGGCTCTGTCACCGCAAGCAAGGGCCGACGCGATCGACGCGCTGGCCGACGGGCGCGAACTGGACGTCCTGGTGATCGGTGGCGGGGTGGTCGGCACCGGCGCGGCGCTCGACGCTGCGACCCGCGGCCTGACCACCGGACTGCTGGAGGCGCGCGACTTCGCGAGCGGCACCTCCAGCAGGTCCAGCAAGCTGATCCACGGTGGCCTGCGCTACCTGGAGATGCTCGACTTCCGGCTCGTGCACGAGGCGCTGCAGGAGCGCGGTCTGCTCCTGCAACGCCTGGCGCCGCACCTGGTGAAGCCGGTGCCGTTCCTGTATCCGCTGCAGCACCGCTGGTGGGAGCGGTTCTACGCCGGCGCCGGCGTCGCGCTGTACGACGGTATGGCGGTCAGCTCCGGCCTCGGCGCCGGACTGCCCATCCACCGGCACCTGACCCGGCGCGGCGCGATGCGGCTCGTTCCGTCGTTGAAGAAGTCCGCACTGGTCGGCGCGTTGCAGTACTACGACGCGCAGGTCGACGACGCGCGGCACACGATGGAGCTCGCCCGGACCGCGGCGTCGTACGGCGCCTTCGTCGCGAACCGGGTGAAGGTGACCGGGTTCCTGCGGCAGGGCGAGCGGGTCACCGGCGTCCAGGCGAAGGACCTGGAGAGCGGGCGCGAGTTCGAGGTCCGCGCCAAGCAGGTCGTGAACGCGACCGGTGTCTGGACCGACGACACACAGGCGATGGTGGGGGAGCGCGGGCAGTACCACGTCCGCGCGTCGAAGGGCATCCACCTCGTCGTGCCGAAGGACCGGATCCAGTCCAGCACCGGGATGATCCTGCGGACCGAGAAGTCCGTGCTGTTCATCATCCCGTGGGGCCGGCACTGGCTGATCGGCACCACGGACACGGACTGGCAACTGGACAAGGCGCACCCGGCCGCGACCAGCAAGGACATCGAGTACCTGCTCGACCACGTCAACGCGGTCCTCACCACACCGCTCACCCGCGAGGACGTCGAGGGCGTGTACGCCGGTCTGCGGCCGCTGCTCGCCGGCGAGTCGGAGAGTACGTCGAAGCTGTCCCGCGAACACGTCGTCGCGCACGCGGCGCCGGGTCTCGTGGTGGTTGCCGGTGGCAAATACACGACGTACCGGGTGATGGCCAAGGACGCGATCGACGCGGCCGCGGACGCGCTCGACGGACGGGTGCCGCGCAGCGTCACGAAGAACATCCCGCTGGTCGGCGCGGACGGCTACCAGGCGCTGTGGAACCAGCGGCACCTGATCGCGCGACGCTCCGGCCTGCACGTCGCCCGGATCGAGCACCTGCTGAACCGGTACGGCGCGCTGATCGACGAGGTCCTCGAGCTCGTCGCCGAGGACCCGTCGCTGGGCGAGCAGCTGCCCGGCACGCAGGACTACCTGAAGGCCGAGATCGTGTACGGCGCGAAGGCCGAGGGGGCCCGTCACCTCGACGACATCCTGGCCCGGCGGACCCGGATCTCGATCGAGGCCTGGGACCGCGGCGTCGGCGCCGCCGAGGCGGCCGCCCGGCTGGTCGCCCCGATCCTCGGCTGGGACGAGGCCACGATCGAGCGGGAGGTCTCGTTCTACACCCGGCGGGTCCAGTCCGAACGCGACTCGCAGGACCAGCCCGACGACGAGTCGGCAGATAAGGTCCGCCTCGAAGCACCGGACATCGTCTCCCCGGCCTGACAACTGGACGTCCTCGTCCCTCCCGTGTCTTACTCGATGCGGGAGGGACGAGATCATGGTGGGGGAGACAGCACAGTTGGATGGACAGTGGCGAACGCTGTCCATCACGGGTGGGTCGGCCGGCGTGGCAGGGCTGCTGCTGGTCGCCGGGAGTCAGGCGCTGGTGCAGGTCGGCGGCGGCGAGCCGGCGTTCGACGCGTCCGGGGACGAGATCCTGCGGTTCCTGGAGGCGCGGCACGACACCCTGTACGCGATCGGGACGTTCCTGGGCCTGCTCGCCGTACTGGCGCTGGCGTGTTTCGTCTCGGTGGTAGCGGTGATCCTCCGCGAGGCGGAGGGCCGGCCGGCGTGGCGATCGGCGTTCGCGTTCACATCGGGCCTCGCGTTCGTCGTACTGCTGATGAGTCCGGGCTGGGAGCTGGCCGCGTACCGGACGGACGACGGCGTCGACCCGCAGATCGCCCGGTACGCCTTCGACATGGGAAACCTGGGTTTCGCCAACGCCTGGGTGGCGCTGGCCGGATTCCTCGCCGCGGCCGGGTGGATCATGGTCGGTACGCCGTCGCTTCCGAGCTGGCTCGGCTGGGTCGCGATCGTGGCCGCGTTCGGTTTCCTGCTCGGCCGCGCGTTCTGGACCACGTCCGTCTGGCTGATCCCGTACGCGGTCTTCTGGATCTGGGTCGTCGCGCTCAGCATCTACCTGTTCCGCGGCCGCGTGCCGGGGAGGACCGGCTGAAGGGTTGCTACGGCTCTTGGTCCTCGGGGCGGATCCAGTTGAAGGTGCGTTGGACGGCGGCCTGCCAGTTCGCGTACTCGGTGGCGCGACGCGCCGGATCCATGTGCGGCATCCACTGGCCGGCGCGGTGCCAGTTGCTGCGCAGGCCTTCCAGGTCGGGCCAGTAGCCGACGGCCAGTCCGGCGGCGTACGCCGCTCCGAGCGAGACCGTCTCGGTCACCATCGGGCGGACCACCGGAACGTCGAGCAGGTCGGCGAGGAACTGCATCAGCAGGTTGTTGGCCGTCATCCCGCCGTCCACCTTCAACGCGGTCAGCGCGATCCCGGAGTCGGCGTTCATCGCGTCGACGACCTCGAGGGTCTGGAACCCGGTCGCCTCGAGGACGGCGCGGGCCAGGTGTCCCTTGGTGATGTAGCCGGTCAGCCCGGCGATCACGCCCCGCGCCTCGCTGCGCCAGTGCGGCGCGAACAGCCCGGAGAACGCGGGCACGATGTACGCGCCGCCGTTGTCCTCGACCGTCCGCGCCAGCGTCTCGATCTCGGCCGCGGTGTGGATCATCCCGAGCCCGTCGCGGAACCACTGCACGAGCGACCCGGTGACCGCCATCGAGCCTTCGAGCGCGTACGACGCCGGCTGGTCGCCGATCTGGTACGCGACCGTCGTGAGCATCCCGTGCTTGGACCGGACGATCTCCTGCCCGGTGTGCAGCAGCAGGAACGATCCCGTGCCGTACGTGCACTTCGCCTCGCCCGCACTGAAGCACGTCTGCCCGAACAGCGCCGCCTGCTGATCGCCGAGCGCCGCACCGATCCGGACGCCCGGAAGTACTTCGGTCGCGGTCGCGAACACCCCGGACGACGGGCGGATCTCGGGGAGGATCGCGCGCGGTACGTCGAACGCCTCGAGCAGTCTGTCGTCCCATTCGAGCGTCTCGATGTTCATCAGCATCGTCCGGCTCGCGTTCGTCACGTCGGTGGCGTGCAGTCCGCCGTTCGCACCGCCGGTGAAGTTCCAGATCAGCCAGCTCTCCATCGTGCCGAACAGGATCTCGCCGCGCTCGGCGCGTTGCCGCAGACCTGGGGTGTGATCGAGCAACCACCGGATCCGCGGCGCGGAGAAGTAGGTCGTCAGCGGCAGACCGCACAGTTGCGCGAACCGGTCCGGGCCTTCGCTGCCGGCCAGTTCGGTGACCAGCCGGTCCGTCCGGGTGTCCTGCCAGGTCACCGCGCGCCCGATCGGCCGGCCGGTGACGCGATCCCAGAGCAGACTGGTCTCGCGCTGGTTCGCGATGCCGATGGCAACGATCTGGGACGGCGTGGCGCCGATCTGCTTGATGGCGGCCGGCACCACGCGGGTGACGTTGTTCCAGATCTCCCCGGCGTCGTGCTCGACCCAGCCCGGCCGGGGGAACAACTGGTGGTGCTCCCGTTGTGCCACCGACACCAACCGCCCGCGCCGATCGAACAGGATGCATCGGGTCGAGTTCGTCCCCTGATCCACTGCTGCCACATACTGCTCAGCCATCGATCCACCTCACGGGTCCTCCCGGAGGTCGCGGGCGATGGCGTCGGCGGTGGCGCGGACCATGCTGACCAGATCCCCGCGGTGCCGGAGCCTGCTGTCGCAGATGCGCTCGATCCGGCCGGCCAGCCCGACCGCGCCGACGACCAGGCCGCCGAGGCCCCGGATCGGTGCCGCGATGCTCGCCAGTTCGACCGTGTGCTCCTCGAACTCGGTCGCCCACCCGCGCGACCGGACCGTCGCGAGCTCTTCGCTCAGCTGTACCGGATCGGTGATCGTCCGTGTCGTGTACGCCTCCAGGCTCCTCGGCCGGGCGCTGGTGTCGTACGCAAGCACGGCCTTGCCGAGTGCGGTCGCGTGCGGAGGCAGCGTCGTACCGACGTCCAGGTCCTGGTCGCTGTCGTCGGGCCGGAAGACGTGGTGCACGACCTCGACCTTGCCCTCGACGAGGCGGCCGACGCGCACCACCTCGCCGCTGCGGGAGGCGAGCGAGTCGGCCCAGTTGATCGCGCGGCTGCGTAGTTCGTTGGGGTCGAGGTAGCTCTCGCCGAGCCGGCCGAACGCGTCGCTCAGGTGGTAGTGCGCGCCGCTGTGGTCCTGTTCGACGAACCCGACCTGGTGCAGCGTCCGGACGATCCCGTGCACGGTCGTCTTCGCCAGGCCGAGCGCGTTGCCGAGGTCGGCCACCCCCAACCCGTCAGGCGCGGCGGCGAGCAGTCGCAGCACCGCCGCGGCCCGCTCGATCGACTGCACGGTCCCCGGCACACCGGCAGGCTACCTGTGAATCACTGGTCTGGCTCCACCTCACACGTCACGCCGAGCCATCACCTGAACCGATCACCTGAACCGATCACTCTGAAGCGATCGCTTGCAGGACGTCGAGCCGGGCTGCGCGACGGGACGGCCAGACCGCGGCCAGTACGCCGAACACGATCGCGAGCGCAACCGCGATCAGCAGTTGCAGCACCGGGATGTCGCGGACCGCCAGGCCGTCGTCCACCATCGCCGACTGCACCGCGACGGCGAAGGCGACGCCGATCGCCAGGCCGAGCAACGCGCCGAGCAGGGTGATCGCGATCGACTCGACCCGGAGCATCCGGCTGAGCTGCGGCCGGTCCATCCCGATCGCTCGCAGCAGGCCGATCTCCCGGGTCCGTTCGACCACACCCAGCGCGAGTGT
Organism: Kribbella pratensis; assembly: GCF_004366075.1. Lineage (GTDB taxonomy): Bacteria > Actinomycetota > Actinomycetes > Propionibacteriales > Kribbellaceae > Kribbella > Kribbella pratensis. The sequence goes on from NZ_SODU01000001.1 coordinate 224,164, forward strand.
GTTCACGATGCCGAGCAGCGCGATCAGGATCGCCATCGCGAGCAGGAACCCGACCGCGACCAGGACACCGTTCACGGGCTCCCGCGCGACCGCGGCGTACGCCTCCTGGTCGCGGACCTCGATCGTCGGGTAGTCCTTGCGCAGCTGGTCGAGGATCCCGGTCCGGACCTGCGCCACCTGATTGCCCTTGGCAACTTCGACGTACAGCAGGTTGTCGCTCGGCGACCCGCCGACCGTCGCGTACGTCGGCAGCGACACGACGATCGCGTTCAGCTGCCGGTTCGGGGCGAGCACCCCGCCGACGGTCAGGCGATGGGTGCCGTTCGCGGTCTTCAGCTCGAACGGCTTGCCGACGGTGAGCTTCAGGGTCTTGGCGAGGTTGCGGGGGAGGATCGCTTGACCGGCGGCGAGCGCCGCGGGCGAGCCGGCGTCGAACGCGGTCGTGACCGGCCCGGCGAGCGTGCCGTCGCTGACTCCGGTGACCTGGACGTTCGTCGTACCGACCTCACCGGATTGCTGACGGACCCGCTGCACCGCCTGGACGCCCGGGATCTTGGCGGTCCGGTCGCCGACCTCGGTGCTGAAACTGGGGGTGCCGTCGTTGGTGATGAGGATCTCGGCGGTGCCCAGCGCGTCGACCAGGCTCTTGTCGATCGACGCCTTCACCGAGGCGCCGATCACCAGCAGGCCGCTGATCAGGCCCACGGAGATCATCAGCGCGGACGCGGTGGCCGACGTACGGCGTGGGTTCCGCTCGGCGTTGCGGCGGCCGAGGGTGACCGGCGCCTTGCGGCCGAACGGGTACATCAGCGCGCGGACGACGTACCGGCTGATGAGCGGGTTGAGCATCACGACCGCGAGGACGGCGGTGCCGGTGCCGAGTGTGATCAGGACGGCGCCGGGGAGTCCGCCGGCGCCGACGCCGATACCGAAGAACAGGACGGCCATCAGCAGCATGAAGGCGCCGATCACGAGCCGGACGAGCAGCGAGCGTTCCGGGACGTGGACGTCGTCGCGCATCGCGGCGACCGGTGGGAGCTTCCCTGCCCGGCGGGCAGCGGGGGCCGCGGCGGCCACCGTCACGCCGATGCCGATCAGGTAGCAGGCGATGATCGTGGTCGGTGTGACCTGCAGCGACGCGGTCGGGATGCGCAGGTCGAGCAGTTCGTAGCCGAACCGGATGCCGGAGGCCACGCCGACGCCCACCAGCAGGCCGAGCGTTGCTCCGACGAAGCCGATGATGACGCTCTCGGCGAGCACCGTACCGGTGATCTGGCCGCGGGACGCGCCGATCGCGCGGAGCATCGCGAGCTCCCGGGACCGTTGCGCGACGACCATGGCGAATGTGTTGACGATCAGGAACCCGCCGACGAAGAGGGCGAGGCCGGCGAAGAGGAGCAGCACGGTGCCGAACCCGCCGAAGGTGTTGTCGAGGTCGTTCTCGCCGTCGGTCGCGACCTGCTTCGCGGTCCTGACCTTGACCGAGTCGCCGATGGTGTCCGCGATCGCCTTGCTGACGGCGTTCGGGTCGGAACCTGGTTCGAGCGAGACGGTGATCGACGTCCAGCCGGGCCTGCCGAGCAGCAGGAGCTGAGCGGTCGCGCCGTCGAAGCTGACCAGCGGTGCGCCGGCTGCCGCCCCGGCCTGCGCGGGGGTCGTGGTCGCGGTGAGCGTCGCGGTGACGGCTCGGGTCGGTGTGACGATCCGGACCTGGTCACCGACGTGGTAGCCCGCGCGGCTCGCGGTCGACTCGTCGAGTGCGAGCTGGTCGCTGCTCCAGGGCGCTGTACCGTCGACGAGCTTGAAGGGCGCCGCACCGGGATCCCGCGGCCAGGCGGCACCGAAGGACGTCAAGCCGTAGCTCTCCAGCGGTTTGCCGTCCGGGCCGAGGATCTGCACGTTGCCGACCAGGAGCTGCGGGACCGCGGCAGCGACACCGGGTACGGCGGCGATGCGGTCGACGAGCTCGATCTGGAAAGTAGCGGGGCGGTCCGTGCCGGTCTCGATCGGGGACGCCGGCGTGACCGTGATGTCCGCCGTACTTACCGCGAAGTTCTTCTTCAGCGCCGAGGACAACGTGTCGGTGAAAACCATCGCGCCGCCGGCGAACGCGACGCCGAGGGTGACGGCGAGCGTGCACAGCACGAAGCGGAGCCGGTGCGCCAGCACCGAACGGAGGCCGAGCTTGAACATCAGCCGGCCAGCTCGTCGGCGGTGTCGTGCCGGCTCTCCAGTTGCTTCATCGCGTCGAGGACGGACTCCGCCGTCGGGTCGACCAGTTCGGACCGCAGCTGTCCGTCGGCCAGGAACAGGACGCGGTCGGCGTACGACGCGGCCGTCGGGTCGTGGGTGACCATCACGACCGTCTGGTTGAACTCCCGGACGGAGCGATGCAGGAAGTCGAGGACGTCCCCGGAGGACCGCGAGTCGAGGTTGCCGGTCGGCTCGTCCGCGAACACCACGTCCGGGCGGGAGACCAGCGCGCGGGCGCAGGCGACGCGCTGCTGCTGGCCGCCGGACAGCTCGGACGGCTTGTGGGCGAGGCGGTCCATCAGGCCGACCGTGTCGACGACCGTGGTCAGCCAGTCCTGGTCGGGTTTGCGGCCGGCCAGGTCGAGGGGGAGTGTGATGTTCTCCAGCGCGGACAACGTCGGGACCAGGTTGAACGCCTGGAACACGAAGCCGATCCGGTCCCGGCGCAGATGCGTGAGCTGCTTCTCCGGCAGCGTGGTCAGGTCGACGTCACCGAGGAAGACCTTGCCGTCGGACGGCTTGTCCAGGCCCGCGAGACAGTGCAGGAGCGTCGACTTGCCGGAGCCCGACGGCCCCATGATCGCGGTGAACCGGCCTTTCCCGAAGTCCGCGCTCACGCCGGCCAGCGCATCCACCTGCGTGAGGCCAACGCCGTACCGCTTCCAGACGCCGGTCGCTCGCACCGCCACATCGCCCACACTCATGCGACGAACCGTATCCACCCAGGGTTCCTCTCCCCGGGGCGAGGTCAGCTCTAGCCGTCGACTGTGATCAGGTCTATGCCCGCCGACTCCGCGGCGACTTCCTCCACCGAGCGGGTGGGGAGCGGCGGGGGCGTGCCGCCCCAGGCCGGGCAGATGGGCTTGTGGTCGCACCAGTCGCACAGCGGCCCCGGGCTGGGGCGCCAGTCGCCGGAGTCGAGGGCTCTGGTGATCGCGACCCACAGCGCGGAGACCTTGCGTTCGCAGGCGCGCAGGTCGGCCTCGTCGGGGACGTAGCGGACGATCTCGCCGTTGCCCAGATAGACCAGTTGCAGCATCGCCGGCACCACGCCGCGCAGCTTCCACAGCACCAGCGCGTAGAACTTCATCTGGAACAGCGCCTTCGCCTCGAAGAACTCCGACGGCGAGCGACCGGTCTTGTAGTCGACCACCCGGATCTCTCCGGTCGGCGCCACGTCCAGGCGGTCGACGTACCCCCGCAGTACCAGACCGGAGTCCAGCGCGGTCTCGACGTACAGCTCCCGCTCGGCGGGCTCCAGCGCGTTGGGGTCTTCGAGTGCGAAGTACTTGCCGAGGAGTTGGTGCGCCTCGGCCAGCCACTTCGCCAGCTCCTCGCCGTCCGCGTCCTCCGCGAACAGCTCCGCGACCTCCGGCTCCTCCTCCAGCAGTCGTTGCCACTGCGGCTCGAGCATCTGCGCCGCCTGCTCCAGCGTCCGCTCGCCGCGGGGCAGGTCGAACAACCGCTCCAGCACCGCATGCACGACAGTCCCGCGGACAGCGGCCGCCGACGGTTTCTCCGGCAGACGGTCGACCACCCGGAACCGGTACTTCAGCGGGCAGCTCATGAAGTCCGCGGCCCGGGACGGCGACAACGCCCCGCGCGGATGCACATGCGGATCGACTACAGCTGCAGCGCTCATGCCCCAAACCCTAGGCACAACCACCGACAGTTCGCCCGCACCCCACCCCGAGCCTGTGGAAAACCGCCTCACAGGAATCTCCCAGCCAACTCACGGCCGACCACCGGGAGGCGTTGTCATGCTCGAACCATGACGCCACCGACGCAGCCTCCGCCGAACCACGACCGCGGTCTCGAGTACGACCTCGCGACACTCCACCGCCGTCGCTTCCTCGGCCTGTTCACGGCCGCCGGCCTCGCCGCCGTCGCCGGCTGCACGACGGACGACAGTACGCCGACCAGTACGCCGACCAGCACGCCGACCAGCACGCCGAGCGCGACGACCGATGCCTCCACGGCCGTGGACGAGATCCCGCAGGAGACCGGCGGACCGTACCCGGGCGACGGCTCGAACGGGCCCAACGTCCTCACCCAGTCCGGCATCGTCCGCAGCGACATCACCAAGTCGTTCGGATCCGCATCCGGCGTCGCCGCCGGCGTACCGCTGACCGTCGAGCTCACCGTCGTCGACGCCGACCAGGACAAGGCCCTCGAAGGCGCCGCCGTCTACCTCTGGCACTGCGACGCCCAGGGCCGCTACTCGCTGTACTCCGACGGCGTGACGAACGAGAACTACCTCCGTGGCGTCCAGGCCGCTGACGGCTCCGGCAAGGTCACCTTCAAGACGATCTTCCCGGCCGCGTACATGGGTCGCTGGCCGCACATCCACTTCGAGGTCTACGCCAGCGCCGCCGAGGCGACCAAGGCCGGCCAGATCACCCGTACGTCGCAGCTCGCCCTCCCCAAGGACGTCTGCAGCACCGTCTACGCCACCGACGGGTACGACGGCAGCGCGCAGAACCTCAGCCAGACGTCGCTGGAGAACGACAACGTGTTCGGCGACGACGACGGCGTACACCAGCTCGCGACCGTCACCGGGGACGTCTCCAGCGGGTACGTCGCCACGCTGACGGTGGGTGTGTAGCAGCGAGTTAACACCGGCCAAGTAGCGTTGGCTTGATGCCAGACTCGCCTGACCCTCAGAACCCCGCCCGGCCGGCCGGTCCGCCACCGCCCGGAACGTGGGTGCTGGGGCGCGTCCGCGGCATCCGGCTGACCATGCGTTTCACGTGGTTGCCGGTGGCGATGCTGCTCGCGATCGGCTTCGCCGCGATCATCGGGCAGCAGTTCCCCGAGCTCGGCGGCTGGCGGTACGTCGCGGCGTTCGCGTTCGTCGTCGCGTTCACGGTGTCGATCCTGATCCACGAGCTCGCGCACGCGCTGATGGCGATGCGGTTCGGCATCGGCGTCTCGGAGATCAACCTCGGTTTCTTCGCGGCCGGCACGCACATCGAAGGTGAGCGGAAGTCACCGCTCGAGGAGTTCGCCGTCTCGGTCGTCGGCCCGATCGCGTCCCTGATCGTCGGCGGCCTCGCGTACCTCGGTTCCCGCGCCTTCGACGAGGGCGTCGCGTACGTCGCGCTGTGGGAGCTCGGCGTCGCGAACCTGATCGTCGGCGTCACGAACCTGCTGCCCGGCCTGCCGCTGGACGGCGGCTGGGTGCTGCGGGCGATCGTGTGGAAGTTCACCGGCAACATGCACACCGGCACGATCGCCGCCGCGTGGGCCGGACGCATCCTCGCGATGGCGGTGCTCGCACTGCCGGTGCTGCTCGAGGAGATCTGGGGCCGGCACCCGTCGATGATCGACTTCCTGATCGCCCTGCTGGTCGGCTTCTTCCTCTGGTCCGGCTCGACCGCGTCCCTGATGCAGGCCCGGCTGCGGCGCAAACTGCCCGCACTCCAGGTCCGGACGATGGCCCGCCGCGCCATCGCCGTACATTCCGGTACGCCGCTCGCGGAAGCCGTCCGGCTCGCCGGAGAGGCGCACGCCGGGGCGGTCGTGGTGATCGACGGCGACGGCAAGCCGCACGCCCTGGTGTCCGAGTCCGCGGTCGCCGCGGTCGCCCCGAACCAGCGCCCCTGGACCACGGTCAGCGAGGTCTCCACCCGGATCGGCGCGGGCCACATCATCGGCGTCAACGACACCGGCGAGGAGATCCTCAGCACACTGCGCGAGCACCCCGCCTCGGAGTACCTGGTCCTGGGCGCCGACGGCGGCGTGTACGGCGTACTCGCGACCGCCGACGTTGAACGCGCTTTCCGAGGTCGTTGAACAGCCGCTGATTCTTCGGTTCCGGTGACCGAAAGTTAAGGTGAGCGCCTTATGGCTGACTTGCGCGACTTTCCCGACCAGGCGTACTCCGGCGTCCATCACGGACCGCTGCAGGAGGGCGAGTGGATCACCCTGCAGGACTCCAAGGGCCGCCGGCACTCGGTCAAGCTGGAGCGCGGGAAGACCTTCCACACCACCAAGGGCGGGATCGAGCACGACCAGCTGATCGACGGCCCGGACGCCGTGGTGATCAGGTCCAAGGGCAACGTCGAGTACCTCGCGCTGCGGCCGCTGATGGCCGACTACTCGGTCTCGATGCCGCGCGGCGCCGCCGTGATCTACCCGAAGGACACCGCGCAGATCGTCACGATGGCCGACATCTTCCCCGGCGCGAAGGTGGTCGAGGCGGGCGCCGGTTCCGGTGCGCTGACCACCGCGCTGCTGCGGGCGGTCGGCATCCACGGTCAGGTGATCTCGTTCGAGCGCCGCGAGGACTTCGCCGAGGTCGCGCGGAAGAATGTGACCGGTTTCTTCGGCGGCGAGCACCCCGCCTGGCGGCTCGAGGTCGGCGACCTGGTCGAGAAGCTGAACGAGCAGGACGTCGACCGCGTCGTCCTCGACATGCTCGCGCCGTGGGAGTGCGTTGACGTGGTCGCTGAGGCACTTTCACCCGGCGGGGTGTTCTGTGCCTATGTGGCCACCACAACGCAGCTGAGCCGCGTTGTGGAGACGCTGAGGGCACACGGCGAGTTCACCGAGCCGCGCGCGTGGGAGTCACTCGTGCGAGACTGGCATGTAGAGGGTCTCGCCGTCCGTCCGGGCCACCGGATGCAAGGACACACGGCCTTCCTGGTCACCGCCCGGAGGATGGCGCACGGGGTGCAGGCACCCCGTAAGAAGCGCCGTCCGGCACCGGGCGCGTACGGCGACGACTACGCCGGACCGCGCCGCCCTGAGGCAGCCGGTGCGCCGTCGTCCGAAGCATCCGCGGAAACTTCCGGCGACATGCCGTAGGCAACGGACTCCATCCGCAACCGACACGTGATGGGATTCAGCTTGCCCGGCGAGGTTTTCTGGGTAAGGTCCATAGGGTCGAGCCCCACATGGTGAGGTGATGATCGTGGCTGGAGACGAGAGTCCTACCGCGGCAGAACTGCGTAACCAGGTCCGGTACCTGGAAGCCGAGGTCGCGGCGTTGCGACGTCGGCTGCTCGAGCACCCGGCGGACAGCCGGTCGCTCGAGAGCAGACTGTCCGAAACCCAGGCCTCCTTGGCGAGTGTCACCGCTCAGAACGAGCGGCTGGCGGACACGCTGCGGGAGGCGCGAGAGAAGATCATCGCCCTGAAGGAGGAGGTCGACCGGCTGGCGCAACCGCCGTCCGGTTTCGGCACCTTCCTCGGACGGAACGAAGACGACACGCTCGACGTGTTCACCGGGGGCCGGAAACTCCGGGTCGCGGCGAGCCCGTCGGTGGACCTGGACGCGCTCAAGCTCGGCCAGGAACTGATGCTGAACGAAGCACTTAACGTGGTCGAGGCCTGTGACTTCGAGGTCGTCGGCGACGTGGTGATGCTCAAGGAGCTGCTCGCCGACGGCGAGCGGGCACTGGTGATCGCACAGGCCGACGAGGAGCGCGTGGTGCGACTGGCGTCGCCGCTGCTCGACGTACCCCTGCGTGCCGGTGACTCGCTGTTGCTCGAGGCCCGCTCCGGATACGTGTACGAGAAGATCCCGAAGTCCGAGGTCGAGGAGCTGATCCTCGAAGAGGTTCCGGACATCGACTACACCCAGATCGGCGGCCTGTCCGGCCAGATCGAGCAGATCCGGGACGCGGTCGAGCTGCCGTACCTGCACAAGGACCTGTTCCTGGAACACGAGCTCAAGCCGCCGAAGGGCGTGCTGCTCTACGGCCCGCCGGGGTGTGGCAAGACGCTGATCGCGAAGGCGGTCGCGAACTCGCTGGCCAAGAAGGTCGCCGAGCGGACCGGGACCGAGGGCCAGAAGTCGTTCTTCCTGAACATCAAGGGCCCCGAGCTGCTGAACAAGTACGTCGGCGAGACCGAGCGTCACATCCGCCTGGTCTTCCAGCGGGCCCGGGAGAAGGCTTCCGAGGGCATGCCGGTGATCGTGTTCTTCGACGAGATGGACTCGCTGTTCCGCACCCGCGGATCCGGTGTGTCGTCGGATGTCGAGAACACCATCGTCCCGCAGTTGCTGAGCGAGATCGACGGTGTCGAGGGGCTGGAGAACGTCCTCGTCATCGGTGCCTCCAACCGCGAGGACATGATCGACCCGGCGATCCTGCGGCCCGGCCGGCTGGACGTGAAGATCAAGATCGAGCGCCCCGACGCGGAGGCGGCGCGGGACATCTTCTCGAAGTACCTGACCGCGAACCTGCCGCTGCACGTCGACGATCTGGGCGAGTTCGGCGGGGACCGGCAGGGCTGCGTGGACGGGATGATCCAGCGCACGGTCGAGCGGATGTACACAGAGGCCGACGAGAACCGCTTCCTCGAGGTCACCTACGCCAACGGTGACAAGGAGGTCCTGTACTTCAAGGACTTCAACTCGGGCGCGATGATCCAGAACATCGTCGACCGGGCGAAGAAGATGGCGATCAAGGCGTTCCTGGACGAGAACCAGAAGGGTCTGCGGGTGCAGCACCTGCTGCAGGCCTGCGTGGACGAGTTCAAGGAGAACGAGGACCTGCCGAACACCACGAACCCGGACGACTGGGCCCGGATCTCCGGCAAGAAGGGCGAGCGGATCGTCTACATCCGGACGCTCATCTCCGGCAAGCAGGGCACCGAGCCCGGCCGGTCGATCGACACCGCGACCAACACCGGTCAGTACCTGTAACACGCCGTACCGCGAACCGCCCCCGGACCGAGCGTCCGGGGGCGGTTCCGCTTCTCCTGGGTCTCCTGGGGGTAGGTCTAACACCCGGTGAGATCGGGGGGTTTCCCCGATTGGTACCGCGGTTTTGCGGGCCTAGCGTGCTGCTATGGCGACGGACGAGGTGCGGAAGGACCTGCGTGCTGCGGTGGCGGCACGCCAGGAGCTGGGACCGGAGTACGAGGCCGAGATCATCGACGGCTTCCTGGAGAAGCTCGACGCGCGTGACCGGCACCGTAGCGCCGGGCTGCTGCCGGAGCCTGCGCCTCGGCGGCACCCGAGCCGCGAGACCGACCCGGGCGGGCTGGCGCTGGCGATCGTCTCGATCGTCGCCGCGATCCCGATCACCGCGATCGCAGCCGGCATGATCGGCCCCTTCGGCGTCGTCATCTGCTGGGCGGGCCTGGTCGCGATCAACTTCGCCCGGACGATGGCCCGCCGCCGCTAACCGACAGGCACCGGCCGGCCCTGGGCGTCGAAGGCGCGGACCTCGGTCTCGAGTCGCTGGCCGAGCGTGAACTTTCCGTTCGCCTGGACCTCGAGGTAGGCGAAGCCGCCGTCGACGACGCCGCTCGTCCACGGGCCGGTCTTCCCGTCGAGCACGTACCGGGCCTCGACCTTGGCGACATCCGGATGGGCCCGGTAGAGCCGCCACGCCTGCAGCGTGGTCAGGTCGTTCGTGATGTCGCCGTCGGTGCTGCCGAGCGTCACCAGACCGCGCTGCGCCGTCGGCTCGGTCCGCCAGGCCTTGTCCTCGACCCGTGCGACGGATGCGACCGCGCCGAGCTTGGCGCTCGGTGGCATGCGCGTCATGCAGAACCGGTACCCGAGCTTGGCGATGGATGGTGCTCCTCCGGGCCCGGGCTTGCGACCGCCGCGGGTCACAGTGGGCTGCGCCGTGGCGCGCTTCGTGTTCAGTGCCAGTGCCACCAGCGCGCTGCTGTCCGTGGTGATGCCGCGGACGTGACGGCTCCAGACAAGCTGAGCGGGACCCGCTTCATCCGGGAACTGGCAATCGGCGACGATCTTGGCCACGTCGCCCCGCGGCACCGCGCCGAGGTCGACCCCGACCCTGGCCTCGGGCGAGGTGAGCGGTGCCGATGTACCGGCCGCGGCGGGTTCGTCGGGCGACTTCTGGGTAACGACCAACGTGCCGGCGACCACGGCCGCGACGGCTCCGACGCCGACCATCGGGGCGATCCAGCGCCGGGCCTGGCGGCCGGTGGCGGGCCGGGTACGCTCCATCAGCTGGTTACGCATCCGGGAGCGCTCGGCGGCGCTCAGCGGTGGAACGCGCGGCGGTTCGAGTTCGGTGTTCATGACAGCTCCTCGGTGAGGTCGACCCGGGTCAGCAGGTCGGGGAAACGGCGACGTGTGCGGTGCAGCCGGGCCTTGACGGTTCCGACCGGTACGCCGAGCGCGTCCGCGGCCTCGGCAGTGGTGAGTCCGGACCAGACGACGAGCTCGAGGGTCTCGCGCTCGTGCCGGGGGAGCTTGGCCACGGCGCGACGGATCGCCGACATCCGGAGCTCGTCGTCCAGCCGGCGGGCGACATCGGGGGCATGGTCGTCGTCAGGTGACGGCTCGGGCAGGCGATCGACAAGGTTCCGCAAGCGGGCCGCCGTCCGGGCCAGCGTCCGGCACTCGTTGCCGGCCACGACGAGCAGCCAGCCGCGAGCGCTCGATCCGGTCAGCGGCCCCGGCGGATTGCGCTCGAACCGCCGCCAGGTGCTCAGGAACGTTGCCTGGACCACGTCGTCGGCGGTGCTCCAGGATGCGGTCCGCCGGAACGCGAACGCCCGTACGTCGTCGGCGTACCGGTCGAAGAGCTCGCCGAGCGCGAAATGGTCCCCAGCGCGCAACTGCTCCCAGAGCTCCTCGTCGGAGCCGTCGACGGGCGGCGGGTCGCTCGCTGAACCGGCGGCTGCGGATCCCGTCGACGGGTCCCTGTCGTCAGTCAGGATGATCTTCACATGAGCTAGTGACCGCTCGCCTGCCAAGGGGTTGCATCACAGCACGGCGGCGATCTCTGCCAGTCCGGTCGCGACGTCGTCGGGAAGGCCCAGGAGCAGGCCGCGGTGGGTGCCGTACCAGGGGGATAGACGGGCCCAGTCGTGGGCGCGTTCGACCTGGTCAGGGGTGGGTCGGTACACCTCGGCGAGGCCGGCGGCGACCGGGGCCGGTGCGCCGTTGAGGGGCCAGCAGAGGTCGAGGGCGGGGTCGCCGATGACGGCGTCGGTCCAGTCGATGACTCCGGTGATCTGTCCGTCGGTCATCAGGATGTGGTCGGGACCGAAGTCGCAGTGCACCAAGGCGGTTCGGACGTTCGCGACGCGGTCCAGCAGCTCGACCGCTGTGGTCCGGACCTCTGCCGGGAGCAACGGCACGATCTGGTCGCGGCACTCGCCCAGAAAGGCGGTCTTCTCGGCTGTAGCGGTCGCTGCGTCCAATGCGCCGTACGCCACGGCTTCTGTGGTGTCGACCGCATGTAACGCCTTCAGGAAGCCGCCCAGTGCCCGGCCAGTCTCGACGCTGCCGTCGGTGAACGGTTCGCCGGGGAGCAGCAGGTGGCGTACGCCGTCGCTTGTCAGCTCAGGTACTGGGACCGGCAGCGGGAGCTGTGGCGCGAGCCAGGGGAGGAGGGTGGCCTCGGCGAGCAGCCGCGGGCGCACCTCCGGGCGACGCGGTGCCCGGTGGATCCACGGCCCGTCGATCCAGGCGTGGCTGTCCCACCCCTCGATGATTGTCATACCAAGCTCCGGACGTACGGCCCGAGCAACGCCAGCGTGTCCGGCATGAACGACCACTCGTCGAACTTGGCCACGAGCTCGGCCGGCGACATCCACGCGCCCCAGGCGACCTCTTCCGGCTGATGCCGCACCGGGCCGTCCCAGACACACGTGTACAGGTACGCGTGGTACCGCGTGTTCTCGTCGGCGTAGTCGTCCTCCGGTAACCGCGTCAGCTCCACGCCGGAGATCCCGAGCTCCTCGTCCAGTTCCCGTACGACGGCATGGAACGGGTCCTCACCGGCCGCGACGACCCCACCCGCAGCGAAGTCGTACCGTCCCGGATAGACGTCCTTCGTCGGCGTCCGCCGATGCACGTAGATCTCACCGGCGGAATTCAGGACGACGACACCCGTCGCGGAGTGACGCAGGTTGTCGCGCCGCATCACAGACCGTGGCACCGCCCCGGTGACCTGGTTGGCCTCGTCCAGAATCGCCACCATCTCGTCCACCCGCGCAGTCTCACAGATAACCCTGTGGATACAGCAACCCCTTTAGTCGCTGGTACCGCGTAGGCTCGGCTGCATGAGTGTTCGGCGGATCATGGGTACCGAGACCGAGTTCGGGATCTCGGTGCCGGGGCAGCCCGGGGCGAACCCGATGCTGACCTCGAGCCAGGTGGTGAACGGGTACGCGCAGACGCAGCCGCTCGCGCGCAAGACCCGGTGGGACTTCGACGAGGAGCACCCGCTGCGGGACGCGCGAGGATTCGACCTCAGCCGGGAGGTGGCCGACTCCAGCCAGCTCACCGACGAGGAGACCGGCCTGGCGAACGTGATCCTCACCAACGGCGCCCGGCTGTACGTCGACCACGCCCACCCGGAGTACTCCGCGCCCGAGACGACGAACCCGCGGGACGCGGTGGTGTGGGACAAGGCCGGCGAGCTGGTGATCATGGAGGGGGCGCGGCAGGCCCGGCTGATTCCCGGGGCGCCGCAGCTGAACCTCTACAAGAACAACACCGACAACAAGGGCGCGTCGTACGGTTCGCACGAGAACTACCTGATGCGGCGGTCGACGCCGTTCGCGTCGATCGTGCGGCACCTGACGCCGTTCTTCGTGAGCCGTCAGGTGGTGACCGGCGCCGGCCGGGTCGGGATCGGCCAGGACGGCGCGGCGCACGGCTTCCAGATCAGCCAGCGGGCCGACTACTTCGAGGTCGAGGTCGGCCTGGAGACGACGCTGAAGCGGCCGATCATCAACACCCGCGACGAACCGCACGCGAACCCGGACCGCTACCGCCGGCTGCACGTGATCATCGGCGACGCGAACCTGTCCGAGATCTCGACGTACCTGAAGGTCGGGACGACGTCGCTGGTGCTGGCGATGATCGAGGACGGCTGGCTGACCGACGACCTCAGCGTCGACCGGCCGGTGACCGCGCTGCACGAGGTCAGCCACGACCCGTCCTGCACGCACCTGCTGACGCTCAAGGACGGCCGCAAGATCACCGCCGTCCAGCTGCAGACGGAGTACCTGGAGCAGGCCCGCAAGTACGTCGAGGACAAGTACGGCGACGACGCGGACCGGCAGACCAAGGACGTGCTGCACCGCTGGGAGCAGGTGCTCGACCAGCTCGCCACCGACCCGATGAAGCTGTCCGACCAGCTCGACTGGGTCGCGAAGTACAAACTGCTCCAGTCGTACCGCGACCGCGACGCCCTCGAGTGGGACGACTCGAAGCTGCACCTGATCGACCTGCAGTACGCCGACCTGCGCCCGGACAAGGGCCTGTATTACAAGTTGGTGAAATCCGGCCGGATGCAGCGGATCGTCTCCGACGAGGAGATCCGGATGGCCGTCGCGCACCCGCCGACCGACACCCGGGCGTATTTCCGCGGCCGCTGCATGCAGCAGTACGCGCCGCAGGTCGCGGCCGCCTCCTGGGACTCGGTGATCTTCGATCTGCCCGGCAAGGAGTCGCTCCAGCGGATCCCGACCCTGGACCCGCTGCGGGGCACGAAAGCGCATGTCGGGGCACTTCTTGACCAATGCGACACCGCAAGTGACCTGGTTCGCACCATTACTGGGGGTGCCGCCGGGTAGGGTCGCTAGTGAGGGTCGGTTGGGCGGCCCTCCCAGCGGTTCTAGGAGGTGTGCCATGGCGAAGGACGGCGGTCAGCAGCACAAGCAGCCGAAGCGTTCGTCGACCGAGGAAGAGGTCGAGCAGGTCGAGGCGTCGGAGGACGTCCAGGAGCGGAAAGAGCGGCTCGACGAGGACGTCGACTCGATCCTGGACGAGATCGACGAGGTCCTCGAGGAGAACGCCGAGGAGTTCGTCCGCGGATTCGTGCAAAAGGGTGGGGAGTGAACCGCTCGATGACATCTGATGCCTCCGGCCGGCTGCCGGAAGCCTTCCTGACCCCAGGCGGCTCGTCGTTCATGGACTTCCTGGCCGGGCATGCGCCCGACCTGCTGCCCGGACGACGGTCCCTGGGGCAGGGTGACCTGTCCAGCGAAGTCCCGCACGGTACGACGATCGTGGCCGCCACCTTCCCGGGTGGCGTGATCATGGCCGGCGACCGGCGGGCCACGATGGGCAACATCATCGCCCAGCGTGACATCGAGAAGGTGTTCCCCGCCGACGAGTACTCGGCGGTCGCGTTCGCCGGCTCGGCCGGCTTCGGGATCGAGATGGTCCGGTTGTTCCAGGTCGAGCTGGAGCACTACGAGAAGCTCGAGGGCGCCACCCTCAGTCTCGACGGCAAGGCCAACCGGCTCAGTGCGCTGATCCGCGGCAACCTGCCGATGGCCATGCAGGGTCTTACCGTGGTGCCGCTGTTCGCGGGCTACGACCCGGACATCAAGGGCGGCCGGATCTTCTCCTACGACCCGACCGGCGGGCGGTACGAGGAGACCCACTTCTACAGCGTCGGTTCGGGCTCGCTGTTCGCCCGCGGCGCGCTGAAGAAGCTGTACCGCGAGGACCTGTCCGAGACCGACTGCGCGACGGTGGCGATCCAGTCGCTGATCGACGCGGCCGACGACGACTCGGCGACCGGTGGCCCGGACATGCTGCGCCGGATCTTCCCGGTGATCGGCGTGGTCACCGTCGACGGCTACCGGCGGCTGCCGGAGGACGAGGTGGCGGCGCTGGTCGACGCCGCCTGGGCCCAGCGCCACGAGCGTCCCGACGGCCCGGCCGCGGCGTCCCTGACCTGACCATCTCGATGATCATGCCCGATCGACTGATTAGAGGACGACACCTTCGATGAGCGTTCCGTTCTACGTCTCGCCCGAGCAGCTGATGCGGGACCGGGCCGACTTCGCCCGGAAGGGCATCGCCAAGGGCCGCAGCGCGATCGCGCTGCAGTACGCCGACGGCATCCTGTTCGTGGCGGAGAACCGCTCGCCCGCCCTGCACAAGGTGGCCGAGATCTACGACCGGATGGCGTTCGCCGCCGTCGGCCGGTACAACGAGTTCGAGAACCTGCGGATCGCCGGAGTCCGGCTCGCCGACATGCGCGGGTACTCCTACGACCGGCGCGACGTCACCGGCCGGGCGCTGGCCAACGCGTATGCGCAGACCCTCGGCGCGATCTTCTCCTCCGGCGGCGAGAAGCCGCTCGAGGTGGAGATCCTGGTCGCCGAGATCGGCGCCGGCCCGGCCGACGACCAGATCTACCGGCTCACCTACGACGGCTCGATCGCGGACGTCCGCGGGTACGCCGTGATGGGCGGCGCCGCGGAGACGGTCGCGGAATACATCGGCGAGCACTACTCCGACGGCATCTCGCTGGCCGGCGCGGTCCGGCTGGCAGTGGACGCGCTCGGCCACGACAGCACCGAGGTCCGGGAGCTCACCCCGGACCAGCTCGAGGTCGCCGTCCTGGACCGGACCCGGACCCAGATGCGCAAGTTCAAGCGCATCTCCGAGGAGTCGTTGGCCGGCATCCTGAGCGAGTCCAGCCCGGCGGTGGACGCGAAATCGGAGTCGGGCTCGGGTTCGGACGCGAGTGACTCCAGTGAGTCGTCCACGGGTGACACTCCAGTCGCACCGCCGGCGGACGACGCACCGGTAGCGCCGCCGGAAGACTCGGACGACGACCGTCCGCTGTGACGGACCAGATCGAGAACTCAGCCGCTACCGACAAGGTGGCGGCTGAGCTGTCTCGTCCGGCCGACCCGGCACCTTGGGAGCTGCTGGGGGAGGAGACGGGGTTCCACCGGTTCCTGAGCGTGAACCTGCGCCGGTACCGGATGCCCGACGGGCGCGAGGTCGACTGGGACGTGCTCGGCCCGAAGTCCGACGCCGGGATCACGTCCGGCGTGACCGTGCTGCCGTTGACGCCTGAGGGCCGGATCGTCACGGTGCGGATGTTCCGGGCCGGACCGGACCGCGTCGTCACGAATCTGCCAGGTGGGTACGTCGAGCCCGGCGAAGACCCCGCGGTGGCAGGTGTCCGGGAGCTCGAGGAGGAGACCGGCTACGTCTGCGAGTCGCTCGAAGTCGTCGGCTGGCAGTGGTCGGCGGCCTCGTCGACGTACCGCAAGTACGTCGCGATTGCCCGCGGCTGCCGCCCCGACGGGAAACAGCAACTGGACGAGACCGAGGACTGTATCCCGGTCGAGCTGTCCCTGGACGCGTTCCGTGCGGAGTTGCGCACACCCGGTGCGATGACGGGAATCGACGCCGCCTATCTCGCGTTGGACCACGCAGGTTTGCTCTAGCAACCAGCAATCTGTGGAGGAATCGATATGAGCGACTGGAACGCCAACATCATCACCGAGTTCCGGGACAACGAGGGCAAAGTCGGTGGGCAGTTCGAGGGCGCACCGATGGTCCTGCTGCACCACTACGGCCGTCGGAGCGGGCAGGAGTACGTCGCTCCGACGATGTACCTCGCCGACGACAGCCACCCGGACCTGATCTACGTCTTCGCGAGCAAAGGCGGCGCCCCCACCAACCCCGATTGGTACCGCAACCTCACGGCAGCCGGCAAGGCCACGATCGAGCGTGGGACCGAGACGTACGAGGTGATCGTCAAGGAAGTGACCGGCGCCGAGCGCGACCGGATCTACGCCGAGCAGGCCCGGCGGTATCCCGGCTTCGCCGACTACGAGCGCAGTACGGCCGGCATTCGCACCATCCCCGTGCTCGAGCTCAAGCGCGCGTAGGAATCCAGGCGAGCTGATCGGCGCGGCGAGCGGGCCGGTATCCTGACAGCGGACCGCGACTGGCGCTGAGGTGGACGACCACCGGGGAACGGTCTGCCATCCGGCTTCGCCGCGCGCCTGGGCACACTTCTGACGCAGAGGAGTGCGCCGATGAGCGCAGAACTGATGATCGGGACCGACCTCGCCGCCGACATGGTCGCCAAGGCGGCCGAACGAGCACGGGTCCTGCAGGAGAGGTACGGCGTGCAGCCGTGTCTGGCGACCGTGCTGGTCGGTGACGACCCGGCGTCGGCGACGTACGTGCGGATGAAGCAGAACCGCTCAAAGAAGGCCGGGATCGCGTCGCTGAGCGTCGTACTGCCGGCCGAGACTTCCACCGCGGAGCTGGTCGCGGAGATCACCAAGCTCTCCGAGGACCCGGCCGTGCACGGGATCCTGCTGCAGCACCCCGTGCCGGCGCAGATCGACGAGCGGGCCGCGTTCGAGGCGATCGACCCGGCGAAGGACGTCGACGGCGTGACGATGCGGTCGTTCGCGGCGATGGCGTTCGGGGATCCGGGTTTCCGCTCGGCCACCCCCGGCGGGATCATGCGGCTGCTGGCGGCGTACGACGTACCGCTCGAAGGGGCGCACGCCGTGGTGATCGGCCGCAGCCCGATCCTCGGTAAGCCGGCCGGCATGTTGCTGCTGGCATCGAACGCCACCGTCACGTACGCGCACTCCCGGACCCGGGACCTGCCCGAGCTGGTCCGGACCGCGGATGTGGTGATCGCCGCGGTCGGCAAGGCGAACTTCGTCCGCGGCGACTGGCTGAAGCCGGGCGCGGTCGTGGTCGACGCCGGGTACAACGAGGGCAACGTCGGCGACGTGCACTTCGCGGAGGCGGCCGAGGTGGCCCGGCTGATCACGCCGGTACCGGGCGGGGTCGGGCCGATGACGATCGCGCTGCTGCTGGAGCAGACGGTCGACGCCGCTGAGACGGCTGTCCACTCTTTGACTACTCTGGCCTAGGGTTGGGGGACAAGATCTAAGGAGGCGGACGTGGCGGTACGGGCGATCCGGGGTGCCACCCAGCTGGACGTGGACGAGCGCGAGCACCTGCTCGAGCGGTCCGCGGAGCTGGTGAAGGCGGTCCTGGAGGCGAACGATCTGGAGAACGAGGACCTGATCAGCATCCTGTTCACCGTCACGTCGGACCTGCGTTCGGAGTTTCCCGCCGTCGCGGGCCGGCAGATCGGGCTGACCGACGTACCGCTGATGTGCATGCAGGAGATCCCGGTGCCGCATGCGCTGCCGCGGGTGGTGCGGCTGATGGTGCACACCGAGACGCCGCGGTCCCGGGACAAGATCCAGCACGTCTACCTGCACGGAGCAGTCGCGCTCCGCCCGGACCTGACCGGCGCCCAGTGAGGGCACAGTGAGTGAGTTGCGCGGGCCGGTTCGCATTGTCGGCACCGGATTGATCGGTACGTCGATCGGTCTCGCGCTGGCGCGGCTCGGTGTGGTCGTGGAGCTCGTCGACGGGAACCCGGACAACGCGCTGATGGCCGAGCGGATCGGCGCCGGCTCGCGGCTGGTCGAGATCGAGCCGCAGCTGGTCGTGGTCGCCGTACCGCCGGACCACGTCGGCGCCGTCGTCGCCGAGCAACTGGAGGCGACTCAGGCCATCGTCACGGACGCGGCCAGTGTGAAGTCCAAGCCGCTGACCGATGCGCGCCGGCTGACCGGTGACGTCAGCCGGTACGTCGGTAGTCACCCGATGGCAGGCTCCGAGCGCAACGGCCCGCTGGCCGCACGCGCCGACCTGTTCGACGGCGCCACCTGGGCGATCACCCCGCACGCGACGAGCGCTCCGGAAGCGATCGATCTCGTACGCCGGCTCGCCGAGGCCTGTGGTGCCCGGACGGTGGAGCTGTCGGTCGAGGACCACGACCTCGGCGTCGCCCGGGTCTCGCACCTCCCGCACCTGATGTCGGCGCTCGCCGCGGGCACGCTGGCGGACGCGCCGTCCTCCCATCTCGAACTGTCCGGTCAGGGTGTCCGCGACGTGACCCGGATCGCGGCGGGCGACCCGCGGTTGTGGACCCAGATCGTGTCCGCGAACTCGACCGCGCTCACCGGCCTGCTGGAGCAGATCCGCGGCGAGCTCGACCGGCTGCTCGTTGCCCTCGGCAAGGAAGAGGCGGCCGACGAACTGACCGCGATCCTCGGCCAGGGCGTGTCCGGCGCGGTCCGCGTCCCGGGCAAGCACGGTACGCCGCACATCGACCTGGTCACGGTCCTCGTCACGATCCCGGACCGCCCCGGCCAACTGGCCCGGCTGTTCGCCGACGCGGCCGAATCCGGCGCGAACGTCGAGGACCTGCGCATCGACCACAGCCCGGGTCGCCCCGTCGGTGAGGTCGAGCTCGCCGTCAAACCGGGATCGGTCGACCAGTTGGTCGAGGTCCTGACCGACCGCGGGTGGGTAGTCCACCGGTAGGTTGTCCCCGGCCGAAGGTAACCTTCGGGGCATGATCATCGCTGTTGACGGGCCGAGCGGCTCCGGTAAGTCGAGCACCGCGCGTGGAGTGGCCACCCGCCTCGGTCTGCGGTACCTGGACACCGGTGCGACGTACCGTGCGGTGACCTGGTCGGCCGTCGATCGCGGACTGGACCTGGACGACACGGCGGCGGTCGCGCAGCGTGCGCGGGAGCTCGAGCTGGAGGTCAGCACCGACCCCGGCCACCAGTTCGTGATCGCCGACGGGACCGACGTCACGGCCGCGATCCGGGAGCCGCGGATCAGCGCGGTGGTGTCGAAGATCGCCACCAACCTCGACGTCCGCAAGGAGCTGATCCGGCGCCAGCGGGAGATCATCGACGACGCCCAGAATTCTCCGCAGTCGGGCGGCGGGATCGTGGTCGAGGGCCGCGACATCGCCACCGTGGTCGCCACCGACGCCGAGCTGAAGGTCCACCTGACCGCCGACCAGGACGCGCGGATGTCCCGCCGCGGCGCCGAGCTCGAGTCCGGTTCGGTGACCGCCGAGCAACTGCGGGACCAGATCGTCCGCCGCGACGCCGACGACGCCACCGTTTCGCAATTCCTGGTCGCCTCCGACGGTGCGGTGACCGTCGACTCCACCCATCTGAGCCTCGAGGAGGTCATCGACGTGATCAGCAGACTCGCCAAGGAGACCGTCCCTCAAGGCCGGGAGCGATGAGGGCTGAAGTCACCGGGCACAAGGACCTGCCCGGACCGACGATCTGCCTGCACTGCCGTACCGGATGGCGCTCCCGTTGCGGAGGATCGCCAGGCCCTACTTCCGCCGCAAGTACAAGCTGACCGTGCATCACGAGGACCGGTTCCCGCTGACCGGTCCGCTGCTGATGGCGCCGAACCACCTGAGCCTGCTCGACGGGCCGCTGCTCGGTGCGATCGCCCCGCGGATGCTGCACCAGCTCGGCAAGATCGAGGCTTTCGGCGGCCTCCAGGGGGCGATCCTGCGCCGGATCGGCCAGATCCCGGTCGACCGGTCGACGTACGACGTACTCGCGGTCCGGCAGTCCATCAAGGTACTGCGGGACGGCCGGGTGCTGAACATCTACCCGGAGGGCACCCGCGGCCCGGGCGACTTCAGCCGGATCCGGACCGGCGTGGCGTACCTGGCGATGGTGACCGGGGCCCCGATCCTGCCCGTCGCGCTGATCGGGACGCGGCTCCCAGGGGGTGACGTGGAGGGCTTTCCGCCGGCCGGGAGCCGGATCGACGTGGTGTACGGCGAGCCTTTCGCCGTCGAGCGCGTACCCTTTCCCAGGAGACAACCCGACGTACAGGCGGTCGCCGGCCAGATCGGCGACGTGTTGCGCGCCCATGTGAAGGCGGCCGTCGACGAAACCGGCCACCCGCTTCCGGGCTGGCGAGACCAGAAGGACCCTGATGACTGACCTGCCCACCGAAGCACCGACGCATGACCGCGAAGACACCGGGCCGCTGCCCGTTCTCGCGATCGTCGGGCGGCCGAACGTGGGCAAGTCCACGCTGGTCAACCGCATCATCGGCCGCCGCGAGGCGGTCGTCGAGGACACCCCGGGCGTCACCCGGGACCGCGTCTCGTACGACGCCAACTGGGCCGGCCGCGAGTTCACGGTCGTCGACACCGGTGGCTGGGACCCGGACGCGGTCGGCATGGCCGCCCTGGTCGCCGCCCAGGCGGAGGTCGCGATCAACGCCGCCGACGCGGTGCTGTTCGTGGTCGACGCCGTGGTGGGTATCACCGACGCGGACGAGGCAGTCGTCCGGGTGCTGCGGAAGTCCGGCAAACCCGTCGTACTGGCCGCGAACAAGGTCGACGACCAGCGCATCGAGTCCGAGGCGATGAACCTGTGGAGCCTCGGGATCGGTGAGCCGTACCCGGTGTCCGGGATGCACGGCCGCGGGACGGGCGACCTGCTGGACGCCGTACTCGCGGCGCTTCCGGAGGCCCCGGCCGAGCGCGACGGTGAGGTCGGCGGACCGCGCCGGGTCGCGATCGTCGGCAAGCCGAACGTGGGCAAGTCCTCGCTGCTCAACAAGGTCGCCAAGGAGGACCGGGTCGTCGTGAGCGACGTCGCCGGTACGACGGTGGACCCGGTCGACGAGCTGATCACGCTCGGCGGTCAGGAGTGGCGGTTCATCGACACCGCGGGCATCCGGCGCAAGGTGAAGAACGTCCAGGGGCACGAGTACTACGCCTCGCTGCGGACCAATGCGGCGATCGAGCGGGCCGAGGTCGTGGTGGTCGTGATCGACGCCTCGGAGTCGCTCACCGAGCAGGACCTGCGGATCATGAACGCGGTCGAGGAAGCCGGCAAGGCGCTGGTGATCGCGTACAACAAGTGGGACCTGATGGACGAGGAGCGGCGTTACTACCTGGAGCGCGAGATCGACCGCGACCTGGTGCAGTTCCGCTGGGCGCCGCGGGTGAACATCAGCGCGCTCACCGGCTGGCACATGGACAGGCTGGTGCCCGCCATCGAGGCCGCGCTGGAAGGCTGGCAGACGCGCGTCCCGACCGGGCAGCTCAACGCCTTCCTCGGCCGCCTGGTCGCCGCCCATCCGCACCCGGTCCGCTCCGGCAAGCAGCCGAAGATCCTCTTCGGCACCCAGGCCACCACGATGCCCCCGACCTTCGCCATCTTCACCTCCGGCCAGATCGAGGCGTCGTACCAGCGCTTCATCGAACGCCGCCTCCGCGAGGACTTCGGCTTCGTCGGCAGCCCGATCCACGTCCAGATCCGAGCCCGCCAGAAGAACAAGAAACGCTGACCGAACCCGGTCCGAACCACCCGGTCGGATGAGGTAAGGTTTACCCCGGCTCGCTCTTCGGAGCGTCCATCGGGCTGTGGCGTAGTTTGGTAACGCGTCTGGCTGGGGGCCAGAAGACCGCAGGTTCAAATCCTGTCAGCCCGACATTCGAGGGGCACCCAACAGGTGCCCCTCTTCTGCGTTTCAGTGGACGTCGGCCAGTTGCCTGGGCTCGGGCTCGTCGGCGACCTTGAGGGACTCGCCCTCGATGTCGACGCGCGGGGTGATCCGGTCCAGCCACTTCGGGAACCACCAGGCCCGGTCGCCGAGGAGGCTGAGGATGGCGGGAACCAGGGTCATCCGGACGACGAAGGCGTCGATCAGGACACCGATGGTGAGGCCGAAGCCGATCGCCTTGATGATCGGGTCCTCGACGAGGATGAAACCCGCGAAGACCGACGCCATGATCAGCGCCGCGGCGGTGACCACGCGCGCACCGTGACCGAGGCCCTGGACGGTCGCGTCGTTCGCGTGCCGCCCGTGCACGAACTCCTCCCGGACCCGGGACACGATGAACACCTCGTAGTCCATCGCCAGCCCGAACAGGATGCCCATCATGATGATCGGCAGGAAGCTCACCAGCGGACCGGGGGAGTCGATCCCGACCAGGCTCGCCAGATGCCCTTCCTGGAAGACCGCGATCGTGATCCCGAACGTCGCCCCGATCGTCAGCACGAACCCGAGCGTCGCCTTCAACGGCACCAGCACCGACCGGAACGCCAGCAGCAACAGCAGGAACGAGAGCCCGATCACGACGAACAGGTACGTCGGCAACGCGTCGGACAACTTGTTCGACACATCGACGCCGACCGCCGTGTTCCCGGTCACCGAGATACTCGCGTCGCCCGTGGCGAGCGGCTGCACCGCCGACCGCAGGTTCTTCACGAGATCAGCGGTTTCCTCGCTGGCCGGCCCGCTCTTCGGGATCACCTGCAGCAATCGCGTCGTACCGTCCTGACTCGCCGCGGCCGGCTGCGCCGCGACCACATCCGGCAGGCCTTGCGCCTTGCCCAGCACCTGCTGCACCAGCGCGTTGGACGTCGCCGCGTCGTTGCTCTTCACAACAACCACCAGCGGCCCGTTGGCGCCCGGCCCGAACGCCGCGGCCGTCAGGTCGTACGCGACCCGCTGGTTGCTCCCGGCCGCCGCCGAAGCACCGTCCGGCAGCGCGAGCTGCATGTCCTTCGCCGGGATCGCGAGCAAGCCCAAGCCGATGATGCCGACAGCAACGATCGGCACCCGCAATCGGGTCACCAGCCGACCCCACCGGAAACCGAAGCCTTCCTTGTGAGTCGCCGCGGCCGGTGACTTGCGCAGCTTCCGCGGCAGCACCCGGTTCCCCACGAACCCGAGCAGTGCCGGCAGCAACGTCAGCGCCACGAGGACGGCGGTCAGCACGGTTGCCGCTGCGGCCAGGCCCATCGCGGTCAGGAACGGTACGCCGACCACGGACAACCCGGCGAGCGCGATCACCACGGTCGCGCCGGCGAACAACACCGCTGACCCGGCCGTCGCAGTCGCTCGCGCGACGGACTCCTCCGGATCCATGCCTTCGCCGAGCTGCGACCGGTGCCGCGAGCTGATGAACAGCGAGTAGTCGATCCCAACGGCGAGTCCGAGCATCAGCGCCAGGATCGGCGCCGTCGACGACACGTCGGTGAACGCGGTCACGATGAACAACCCGGCCATCCCGGCCAGCACGCCGAGCAGCGCCGTCACCAGCGTCATCCCGGCCGCCACGAGCGATCCGAACGTGACGACCAGTACCACAGCCGCGACCGCCACACCGAGCACCTCGGTCGCGCCGATCTCCGGTACGCCGGCCTTGATCTGTCCGCCCGGCACCACCTGGAGATCACCCGAGCTGAGTCCGCTCAGTCCGTCGTACCCGTCGCTGCTCTCGTGCGACAGCTCGTCGGCCGGCTTGTCGAACTGGACGCTGATCAATCCCGTCGTACCGTCCGGGCTGATCGCCTTGCTGGTGAACGGGTCGATCGCCGCGATCACCTCGGGCACCTTCGCGACCTTGGCGACGGTGGCGCCGACGGCGGCCTTCACGGTCGGGTCTGCGAGCGTTTTGCCGTCGGGCGCCTTCACCACGACCGTGGCGGACGCACCGCTGGCGGCCGGTAGCTCTTGCTTGAGCGCGTCGAGCGCGCGTTGCGACTCGGTGCCCGGGATCGAGAATGTGTTCGCGGTCTTGCCGCCCAGTGTCAGCGCACCGACGCCGAGGACGACGAGGAACAGCGCCCACAGGGCGGCGACCAGGCGCCTGCGCTGATAGGAGAACCGGCCGAGCCGGTACAGCAGATTGGCCATCGTGAAGAGCGTCCGTTCAGATCGGTACGGCGTACGGGCAGAAGTGATCGCCCCGTGGCGGCGGGGGAGTCGGGTCGGGGCTCAGGCGCGGCGGAGGATTCTCCGCAGGGCGATGTCGCAGAGTCTTCGGAGGTCGTCGTCGGTGCGTTCCTGCGCGTGCCGGCACTCGCCGAGGAGGCCGTTGATGGCGAACTTCGCCAGGTCCTGCTCGAGTGGGTCGTCGGACCCGGCCAGGTAGTCCGAGAGCTGCATGCCGTCGGCGACGAGTTGCGCGACCTCGGGCATCTGCTCGATCACCGGGAGGATGTCCTGGAGCACGTCGACCACGCCGCGATGGACGACGGCGAGA
Organism: Kribbella pratensis; assembly: GCF_004366075.1. GTDB lineage: Bacteria > Actinomycetota > Actinomycetes > Propionibacteriales > Kribbellaceae > Kribbella > Kribbella pratensis. The sequence continues at coordinate 249,012 of NZ_SODU01000001.1, forward strand.
TCGATGAAGCTCCGGATGGCGAGCTCCTGTGCGTCGGCGCGGGACAGCTCGGCGGCGGCCTTGACGAGCGCGGCCACGTCGGCGGCGGCGGGCTCGAGGACGGCGGCGAGGACGGCGGGCTTGCCGCTGAAGTGGTACAGCACGGTCGCCTTGGAGCAACCGGCCGCGGTCGCGATGTCCTGCAGTGACGTCGCGTTGTAGCCGGCGGCCTGGAACAGGTCCATCGCCTGACGCACGATCTCGCGCCTGGTCCGCTCCCGCGCCGGGGTGGTAACTGCCATGTCATGCATCATGACTGACCGATCGGCCAGTTTTCAACCGATCGGTCAGTTTTGTGGTCCGGGCCACGTGGTTGTCTTCGGTGTAATGATGTAATTCAGGAGGCGAGAGCGATGGCTGACGAGATTGCCGACGGGGTGGCCGGGGACGACGTACTGGACGCCTACTCCCGGGTGGTCTCGGGCGTGGCGGCACACCTGATCCCGCGGGTCGCGAGCCTGCGGATCCACAGCCGGCGCGGCGACTCGTCCGGCTCCGCCGTCGTCCTGACCGGCGACGGGCATCTGCTCACGAACGCGCACGTGGTCGGCGACGGCGTCGAGGCGTCGGCCGAGTTCGCGGACGGTACGACGGCGCAGGCCCGGGTGGTCGGGGTGGACCGGCTGTCCGACCTCGCCGTACTGCGGGCCGACCGGGAGATCCCAGATCCGCCGGAGTACGGCGACGCGGACGTGCTGAAGGTCGGGAACCTGGTGGTTGCCGTCGGGAATCCGCTCGGCCTGGCCGGGAGCGTGACGGCCGGCGTGGTGAGTGCGCTGGGCCGGTCGTTGCCGGTGCGCAGTGGCTCCGCTCAGCGCATCATCGAGGACGTGATCCAGACCGACGCAGCGCTGAACCCGGGCAACTCAGGCGGGGCGCTTGCCGACGGCAACGGGCGGGTGATCGGGATCAACACCGCGGTGGCCGGGATCGGGCTGGGTCTCGCGGTGCCGGTCAACCAGACCACGCGCCGGATCATCTACTCGCTGCTGCACGACGGTCGCGTGCGTCGCGCGTACCTCGGGCTCGTGACCAAGCCCGCGCCGCTGCAGCCGGCGCTCGCGGAACGGTTCGATCAGCGCTCGGCTCTGCGCGTCGTCGAGGTCATTCCGGCCAGTCCGGCGGCGGCCGCGGGTCTACGGCAGGGCGATCTCGTCCTGGCCGTGAACGGCGTACAGCTTCGGGATGCTCAGTCTCTGCAGCGTCAGTTGTTCGAGGACGCGATCGCGCGCCGTACCGAGATCACCGCGATCCGGAACAACGCGCTCGTGGACGTGATCGCCTACCCGGCCGAGCTCAGTGATTGAGTTCGGCACGCAGGAGCACGCAGGTGCCGGGTTTTAGGGGCGCGTTCGGGAAGGTGAAGTCGCGGGTGACCTCGCTGAACCCGAAGCGGCGGGTGAGATCGAGAATGGCGCCGTTGGAGAGATTGACGAAGGTGTAGATCTCGTCGGCGCGCTCGGCGGTCCAGCGGATGCGGTCCTGGGTGAGCAGGTCGCCGATGCCGTGGCGGCGCCACTCGTTCGAGACGATCAGCCCGATCAGGTAGTACCCGTCCGGAGCCGTTGTGGGCGGGTCGGCGGGGGAGATCTGGTGCCGGATCACGGCGCCGTACCCGACGACTTGACCATCGATCTCGGCGACGGCGGGGTACCGGTCGGGGTTCTGGAGGTCGGCTTGGAGCCTGCTCCGGCGCTCGTCGACCGACCCGCCGGTTCGCGTGACGATCAGCTCGGCGCAGGTTGTCAGATCCGCCTCCACCGCCGGGCGCACGAGGACGTCGGCCGTCTTGCGAGCGGCCCCGGGCTCATATTCCGCGAAGCCGGTCATGCAGGCATCCTAGGATCGGCCGGGTGGACGAACTCATGCGGCAGGTCGACGAACTGTACGAGCGGGCGATCTTCAACGGCGAGTACGACGGCCTGCCCGCCGCCGACCGCGCACTGGACACGGTCGAGGCCCGGCTGCTCCTGCAACGCGGCCGAATCCTCCACTGCCGCTTCCTGCAACCGCACGCCGACCCGCCGGAAGAGTCGCACGTCGACCGGCCGGAGTCGCGCGCCGAGCAGCCGGGTGTGTCGCACGTCGACCCGGTGGAGGAGCTCGCGTACTTCGAGCGCGCGGCGGACCTGTTCCGTGGCGCCGGCGACGAGCGCGGCGAGGCCGAGGCGTTGTTCTGGATCGGCTGCTTCCACCAGGTCGTCCGCGACGACAACCCGACCGCCATCCCCTTCCTCACCCAGGCCGCCGACCTGTGCCGCAAGACCGGCGACCAACTAACCCTCTCGTACGCCCTCCGCCACCTAGGCATCGCCGCCCACATGGCCGACGACTACCCCAAAGCCCGCGACCTGCTGGAGGAGTCCACCGCACTCCGCCGCACCCTCAATTTCACCGCCGGCGTCGCCGCCAACCTGGTGGGCCTCATCTACCTGGCAATAGCCCAGAACCGCCCCGACGACGCCCGAGCCCTAGCCGCCGAAGCCACAACCCTCGCCACCACATCCGGCGCCACAAAGATCACCGAACAAATCGAAGCCGCCCGCTCACGCATCTAATGGCGGGTGTGCAGTTGGACAGGAGGTATCGGTTGGCTGGGTAGTGCACCTCAGCGTGATTGTGGTTGTGCGTACAGCGTCTCGCTGGTGCTCTACCTGTCGAGCTGCACACGACCAGCTGACCGCGAGTGGTTACCAGCCGCGGTTGCGCCATTCGGGGAGGTTGGGGCGTTCGGTGCCGAGGGTGGTGTCGGAGCCGTGGCCGGGGTAGACCCAGGTTTCGTCGGGGAGGTCGGCGAAGAGTTTGGTCTCGACGTCGTTCAGGAGTGAGGTGAAGCGCTCGGCGTCGCCCTGGGTGTTGCCGACGCCGCCGGGGAAGAGCGAGTCGCCGGTGAAGAGGTGGGGTGCGCCGTCGGGGTCGTCGTACAGGAGTGCGATCGAGCCCGGGGTGTGACCGACGAGGTGGATGACGCGGAGGCTGCACCGGCCGACGGCGATGTGGTCGCCGTCGTCGACGGGCTGGTCGGTGGGGACCGGGATGCCCTCGGCGTCGTACCGGCCGGCGACCGTGGTGGCGCCGGTGCGGGCGACGACCTCGGCGAGCGCCTCCCAGTGGTCCTGGTGGCGGTGCGTGGTGATCACCCGCGCGAGGCCGCCGTCACCGATCAGCCGCAGCAGGGTGTCCGCTTCGTTCGCGGCGTCGATCAGCACCTGCTCGTCGGTATGCCGGCAGCGCAACAGGTACGCGTTGTTGTCCATCGGCCCGACCGCGACCTTGGTGATCATCAAGTGGGCCAGCTCGTGCGTCTGCGCTGCCCCGCCGACCTTCACGTTCCCGTGGTACTCCGGCATCTCGCCTCTCCCTGATCTCGGTGACACGCCGATCCTCGCACCTCCCGACCACCGGTGCAGCCACCACCTGCGGCGATCGAATATACTTTCGAAGAGGCTTCCGGATTCGGCAGGCGGAAGTTTTTGTCGGTGGGCCTCGTTAGCATGACCGGGCATGCCAGAGATGCACCCCCAGCACCACCCGGAACCCCTCGAGAACGGCTGAGAGTGAGCTTGTGTCTGACCGTCTGATCGTGCGCGGAGCGCGTGAGCACAACCTGAAAGACGTCTCGGTCGACCTGCCGCGGGACGCCATGATCGTCTTCACCGGCCTGTCCGGGTCCGGGAAGTCCAGCCTGGCCTTCGACACGATCTTCGCCGAGGGCCAGCGGCGGTACGTCGAGTCGCTCTCGGCGTACGCACGGCAGTTCCTCGGCCAGATGGACAAGCCGGACGTCGACTTCATCGAGGGCTTGTCGCCGGCCGTCTCGATCGACCAGAAGTCCACCTCGCGGAACCCGCGGTCCACCGTCGGCACGATCACCGAGGTGTACGACTACCTCCGGCTGCTGTTCGCCCGCGCCGGGCGGCCGCACTGCCCGGAGTGCGGCGAGCCGATCGCGCGGCAGACGCCGCAGCAGATCGTCGACCGGGTGCTCGAGCTGGAGGAGGGCACCCGGTTCCAGGTGCTCGCGCCGGTCGTCCGCGGCCGCAAGGGGGAGTACCTGGATCTCTTCCGCCAGCTGACCGGTCAGGGTCTGTCCCGGGCCCGGGTCGACGGCGAGACGATCCAGCTCACCGACCCGCCGAAACTCGACAAGCAGAAGAAGCACGACATCGACGTCGTCGTCGACCGGCTGGCGGTGAAGAGCTCCGCCAAGCAGCGGCTCACCGACTCGGTCGAGACCGCGCTCGGTCTGGCCAGCGGGCTGCTCGTGCTGGACTTCGTCGACCTGCCGGAGGACGACCCGCACCGCGAGCGCCGGTTCTCCGAGAAGCTCGCCTGCCCGAACGATCACCCGCTCGCGATCGACGAGCTCGAGCCGCGGTCGTTCTCGTTCAACTCGCCGTACGGCGCCTGCCCGGTGTGCACCGGTCTCGGGACCCGGATGGAGGTCGACCCGGAGCTGCTGGTTCCGGACCCGTCCAAGTCGCTCGACGAGGGCGCGATCCAGCCGTGGGCGGGGCAGAACGTCTCGCAGTACTTCGAGCGGCTGCTGGAGGCGCTGGCGAAGGACCTGAAGTTCAAGACCAGCACGCCGTTCGGGGAGCTGCCGGCGAAGGCGAAGAAGGCGCTGCTCACCGGTCACGACAAACAGGTCCACGTCTCGTACCAGAACCGCTACGGCCGCGAGCGGTCGTACTACACGAGCTTCGAAGGCGTCATCCCGTACGTCGAGCGGCGGCACGCGGAGGCGTCGAGCGACACCGGGCGGGAGCGCTTCGAGGAGTACATGCGCGAGGTGCCGTGCCTGGCCTGCAACGGCGCGCGGCTGAAGCCGATCTCGCTGGCGGTCACGCTCGGCGGGAAGAACATCGCGGAGATCAGCGCGATGTCGATCGACGAGGTGCACGGATTCCTGTCGCAGATGGAGTTGAGCCCGCGTGAGAAGCAGATCGCCGAGCGCGTGGTCAAGGAGATCGGCGAGCGGCTGCGGTTCCTGCTCGACGTCGGTCTGGACTACCTCGCGCTGAGCCGGCCGGCGGGTTCGCTGTCCGGAGGTGAGGCGCAGCGGATCCGGCTGGCGACGCAGATCGGTTCGGGTCTGGTCGGCGTACTTTATGTGCTCGACGAGCCGTCGATCGGCCTGCACCAGCGGGACAACCGGCGGCTCATCGACACGCTGGTCCGGCTCAAGGAGCTCGGCAACACGCTGATCGTCGTCGAGCACGACGAGGACACCATCGACCACGCGGACTGGGTCGTCGACATCGGCCCGGGCGCCGGTGAGCACGGCGGCCAGGTCGTCGTGTCCGGCACGGTCGAGGACCTGCGCAACCACCCGGACTCGATCACCGGCGCCTACGTGTCGGGCCGACGGGAGATCCCGATCCCGGCGGTACGGCGGCCGCTCACCGAGGGCCGCGAGCTGACCGTGTACGGCGCGCGCCAGAACAACCTGAAGGATCTCGACGTCACCATCCCGCTCGGGGTGTTCGTCGCGGTCACCGGGGTGTCCGGCTCGGGCAAGTCGACGCTGGTGAACGACATCCTCTACACATCGCTGGCGCGGCAGATCTACGGTGCCCGCGCGGTGCCCGGACGGCACACGAAGATCTCCGGGATGGAGCTGGTCGACAAGGTCATCCACGTCGACCAGTCGCCGATCGGCCGCACGCCGCGGTCCAACCCGGCGACGTACACCGGCGTGTGGGACCACATCCGGAAGCTGTTCGCGGACACGCCTGAGGCGAAGGTCCGCGGGTACCAGCAGGGTCGCTTCTCGTTCAACGTGAAGGGCGGCCGCTGCGAGGCCTGCTCGGGTGACGGCACGCTGAAGATCGAGATGAACTTCCTGCCGGACGTGTATGTCCCGTGCGAGGTGTGCCACGGCGCCCGGTACAACCGCGAGACGCTCGAAGTGCACTACAAGAGCAAGACGGTCGCGGACGTGCTGGACATGCCGATCGAGGAGGCGGCCGAGTTCTTCGCGGCGATCCCGGCGATCTCGCGGCACCTGAAGACGCTCGTCGAGGTCGGCCTCGGGTACGTACGGCTCGGGCAGCCGGCGCCGACGCTGTCCGGCGGTGAGGCGCAGCGCGTCAAGCTGGCGTCCGAGCTGCAGCGGCGGTCGACAGGCCGCACGGTGTACGTGCTGGACGAGCCGACGACGGGCCTGCACTTCGAGGACATCCGCAAGCTGCTCGGCGTTCTCAACGGTCTGGTCGACAAGGGCAACTCGGTGCTGGTGATCGAGCACAACCTCGACGTCATCAAGACCGCCGACTGGATCATCGACCTCGGCCCCGACGGCGGACGTCGCGGCGGCACCCTGGTTGCGGAAGGTACGCCGGAGCAGGTCGCGGCCAACCCCGCGTCGTACACCGGGCAGTTCCTCGCCGAGATCCTCAGGGGTCGCGCGGCCAAGCCGAGCGCCAAGCAGGCCGCGGCGAAGTCGGTGCCGGCGAAGAAGGCGGTTGCGAAGAAGACCACCGCAACAAAGAAGACGGCCGTCGCAAAGACCACCGCCGCGAAGAACGGCGGTGCCAAGAAGAGCACGGCGGCCAAGAAGGCTGCGCCGGCGAAGAAGACGGCTGCCAGGAAGCGCGTCGCAGGCTGACCAGAGAGTCAGCGACGGAAGAGCTGCTGCCAGAGGTGCCGGACCCAGGTGCGGCGCGGTGACGGCAGCAACGCCGCCGGCAGCATGACTGCCGGCGGCTTCGCAAGCGTGACCGGCACCTGAACCATGCGGTCGCCCTGCAACCAGTACAGGTCGGGGCTGCACTGGTCCGGCGCATCGCGGTAGGTGTCGGCGACGTACTGCGCCAACCTGTCGGCGATCTGCTGTCCCGCATCGGCTGCGCAGAAGGCGACGCTGCTCAACCTCGGTACGCCGACCAGCACGCCGAGTCCGATGGAGGCCTGGGGCAACAACTTCTCGCGGTCGACGATCGCCATCGACACGAGTGGGTCGTCGTCGCGGGAGAGCACCGAGAAGCCGTCGTGCTCCACCGGCCGCAGGTCCGAGATGTGCTCGAGCGTCAACTGCACCGGCGACGGTACGTCGGGATCACCGAGCCCGAGCATGGAGCGCCGTACGACGGTCAGCCGACGGTAGTCCGCGCCGGTGCCGATGAAAACCACGACCTCGAAATGGTCGCCGAACGGGATCAACGCGTCCGCCACCGGACCAGAGGTTCGCGCCGACCAGCCGCGCTGCAGCAGCATCGCGCGCTGACGTACGGCGACGTCGCCGAACCGGTGTTCCTCCGTGGCCAGCTCGCCCTCAGCGACGACCGCGCGCAGCCAGGCCTCGATCTGCTCGGCCCAGAGCTGCTGGGGGAGCTGACGGCACCGGTCGATGATCTCGCCGAGGCCGACGACGGCCGACATCTGCAACGCGCCGCGGCCCCAGCCGACCTCGACCGTGCGTTCGGCGGTATCGACGACGCATCCCGGCATCCACATCGGCGCCAGGTCCGCGATCGCCTTCAGAACCGTCGAGTCGTTCGTCGTACCAGTCATCTCCAGGCCTCTCCCACCACTAAAGTGTGCCGGGCGATGACTGAGTCTGACTGGCAGGGGGACATGCTGCGCCGAATGTCGGGGCAGTCGGCACCACCTGAACAGACCCAAGAACCCGAGCAACCCGCGCCTCAGCCCTCACTCCCACCTGCAGATCAGCCTGCGATCCAACCCCAGGCAGACCACCAACAGCACCCCCACCAGCAACCGGACAAGCAGCAGCCGTACGTGGAGCACCCGGCGCAGGCGGCGTACCAGCGGGACCAGCCGCCCGCGGATTGGAGGCGCTCGGCGGGTGACAGTGAGGAGTCGGTGTTCGACAAGTTTCGGCGGGTTGCGGCCGAGGCGGCGTACCTGATCGGTGGATCCGGCCGCCTGCAGCATGAGGTTGACCTGATCGCCACCTGTCGCCGCCCGATCGCGATCGCCCGCCGGGTCGGGGTGACGAGCCCGGTGCTGAACGGCGGTACGTCGACGGTGACGGCGCTGCTGTCCACGACGCTGGCGGCCCAGCGGGCGGACCGGGTGGTTGCGGTCGACGTCGATCCGGGCGGTGCCGAGCTGTCGCGACGGCTCGAGCTGACCCGTGGCTCGGGCGCGATGGAGGGTGCGAGTCTGGTCCGCAGCGACCCCACCGTTCCGGCGCTGCGGTCGACGCTCGCCGCCGCGCAGAGTCAGGGTGCGCGGGACGTCGGTCTCGCCGTCGTGGACTGCCCGGGCAGCATGTTCGACGAGATCGCCACCGAGATGGCGAACACCGGACACTGCACGGTCCTCGTCGTACCGTCGGCGCCGGACATCGCGGCGTACTGCCTGCAGCAGCTCGATCAGCTGGCGCCTGCCGGACAGGACGTGCTGCTCAACCGCGGCGTCGTCGTGATCACGGTGGTCGACAGTTCCACTCTCGACACAGCCCGTTGGCTGGTCGACGCGTTCCGGCAGCGCGGACTGGATCCCGTTGTGGTGCCGTACGACCCGCACATCGCCGGCGCCTGGCCGCTGCACTCGAGCGAACTGGAGACCGAGACGCGGCGCGCCGTCCTGGAACTCGCGGCGCGTGTCGTCGGGATCGTGACGCGGACTGCCAGCTGATTCACAGCAAACCTTCAAACTGCGGTTCAATCCCACCGGCGTTGAACCGTTCGGCCGATCCGCCCGTTTGACTCGGTATATAGCGTTCAACTACTTCGATCAGCAGGCTCCTGGAGGTCCGGATTCATGAGCGATGACACGATGGCACCAGCCACCACACCGCCGCAGGCCGATGGACTGGCCAAGGCGGCCGACGGTCTGCGCGACCGGCGGACGGTGCTCCGTTGCGCGGCGATGGTCGCGCTCGCGGGTGCCAGCGCGCCGATCCTCGCGGCCTGCGGTGGCAGTGACGACGCCTCGGGCGGCGGTACGACGCCGTCCGCGAGCGGCTCGAACTCGGCGCCGAGCGCCAGCGGCAGCGCCTCGTCGAGCGCCCCTTCGTCGAGTGCCCCGTCATCGAGTGCGCCGGCCGGTGGCGGTGCGGTGCTCGGCCCGGTGTCCGACGTACCGGTCGGCGGCGGGAAGGTGTTCACCGACGCGAAGGTCGTGGTGACGCAGCCGACCGCGGGGCAGTACAAGGGTTTCTCCGCGGTGTGCACGCACCAGGGCAACCCGATCGGCTCGGTGGAGGGCGGCCAGATCGTCTGCCCGTTCCACAACAGCCACTTCAGTATCACCGACGGCAGCCCGGTCAGCGGGCCCGCGCAGACGGCCCTGCCGGCCGTGAACGTGAAGGTCGAGGGCGGCAACATCGTCGAGTCCGCCTGACCGATTTGCTGGGCTGACCAGTCAAATTGGTGGCTCCATCAGGCAAATGGGGGGTTCCCCACCCGGAATCAGGGTGGGGAACCCCCTATCTCATGGGTCAACCCATGAAATGGGTCAGGACTGGTCGGCTGCCCCGACGAACAGGAGCTTGTTCGGCGAGCCTGTGCCCGGGTCGCCGACCTTGTCGGCGGTCGAGGTGTCGACCAATGCCTTGGCGACGTCGGCCGGCGTGGCGTCCGGGTGGTCGGCCAGGTACAGCGCGACCCCGCCGGCGACGTGCGGCGTGGCCATCGACGTACCGCTCATCTTCGCGGTGGCGTCCGGCCCGGTGATGCCGACCGAGGTGATGTCGACGCCCGGTGCGAACAGGTCCACGCACTTGCCGAAGTTCGAGAACTCCGCGCGCTTGTCCTGGTCGTCGGTGGCGCCGACGGTGATCGCCGAAGGCTCCCGTGCCGGCGAGCCCTGGCAGGCGTCCGCGCTTTCGTTGCCGGCAGCAACGGCGTACGTGACACCGGAGTCGACCGAGGCCTTGACCGCCGCGTCGAGGGCGTCGTCGGCGCCGCCGCCGAGGCTCATGTTCGCGACCGCCGGCTTCTTGGCGTTCTTGGTCACCCAGTCGATCCCGGCCACAACAGACTCGGTCGAGCCGGAGCCCTTGCAGTCGAGCACCCGGACGCCGACGACCTTCGCACCCTTGGCCAGGCCGTACGTCGTGCCCGCGATGGTGCCGGCCACGTGGCTGCCGTGGCCCATGCAGTCGACGCCGTTCTGGCCGTCGCCGACCGTGTCGGTGCCGACCGACGCGCGGTCGCCGAAGTCCTTGTGGGCGGCGTAGATCCCGGTGTCGATCACGTAGACGTTCACGTTCTCGGCGGTGGTCGACGCCTCGTACTTCTTGTCCAGCGGCAGGTCGCGCTGGTCGGCGCGGTCCAGGCCCCACGGCGGGTCGTCCTGGCTGACCGTGATCTTCTGGTTCTGCTGGACGAACGCGACCCGTTTGTCACCGGCCAGCTTCTTCGCCTGGTCCTCGGTCATGCCGGCGGAGAAGCCCTTGATCGACGAGTCGAACTGCTTGTTGATCTTGACGTCGTAGCTCGAGGCCAGGCTCTGGGTCGCGGCCCGGGTCTGTGCCCGCGAGTTCTGGCCGGCCAGTACGACGATGTAGCTGCCGGGGATCGCGTTCGAGCTGCCGGCGCCGCGGATCGTCGCGGGAGCGGTTTGCGACGCGTCACTACCGGCCGCGGTGACGGCGATCCCGGTGACGGCGAGCGCGGATGCAGCTGCAGCACCCAAAAGACGGCGCTGCAGGGCGCGTGATATCCGAAGGGGTGGGAACATGGGCGGAACTCCCTCGAGTCAGCGCAAGGCCTTGTTGCCTCACGCAAAGGACCTGCGCATCTACCCTGGTCCACACGCTAGGGAGCGCGCCCATCCCAGCCGGGGGTCAACTCAGCCTTATGACTCAACCCGCAATACGACCGCAATCTTCAGCTGGTTTGCCGCATCTGGTGATTGGAATACTTGCGCGCCGCGAACTCGTACGCCTCCACGATCAACGGGAGCAGTTGGTCCAGACCGGTCGGGTCGACGATCGCGACCCAGTGCTGAGCGGCATAGAACGGATGTGGCATCAACACGTCACGGGCGGCGTAGTCGTGGCCCGAGTCGAGCACCCAGTCGGCGTCGCGCTCGGTCGGCACCGGTCCGAACAAGGACGTGTACGTCGTCTTGGTGAGGCCGAGGTTGAGACGCCAGGAGCCGGGCTCGTCGAGCCGGGACACCTTCTCGTAGTGGTCACCGGTGACGATGGTGGCGAACGGTTGCTGCCGCTCCGCGGGCAGGTCGGCGGCCGGGTCGTACAGGTAGAACAGGTCGTCCTGGGCCTCGAGCACCCGGACGCCGTCGTACGCGCGAATCAGTCGGTCCAGTTCTTCAACTCTCATACCTTCAAGTCTGTCATTGAACCTGCGTTAGAAACTTTCCCGCGATTCCGGATTTGTCGGCAGGCCGAACTAGGGTGGTTGGGTGGCTGATCCGTCCTCGTACCGTCCTGCTCCGGGATCGATCCCCGACTCGCCCGGTGTCTACCGTTTCAGCGACTCCGGCGGCCGGGTGATCTACGTCGGCAAGGCGAAGAACCTGCGCGCGCGGCTGTCGTCGTACTTCCAGGACCTGGTGAACCTGCACCCGCGCACGCAGGCGATGGTGACGACGGCCGCGAAGGTCGAGTGGACGGTGGTCTCGACGGAGGTCGAGTCGCTGCAGCTGGAGTACTCCTGGATCAAGGAGTACGACCCGCGCTTCAACGTGAAGTACCGCGACGACAAGTCGTACCCGTGGCTCGCGATCACCCTCAACGAGGAGTATCCGCGGGTGATGGTCGGTCGCGGCCAGAAGAAGAAGGGCGTGCGGTACTTCGGTCCGTACAGCCACGCGTGGGCGATCCGGGAGACCGTCGACCTGCTGCTCCGGGTGTTCCCGATGCGCTCCTGCAGCAAGGGCGTGTTCAACCGGCACCGCCAGATCGGCCGGCCCTGTCTGCTCGGGTACATCGGCAAGTGCGCCGCGCCCTGCACGGGGCAGGTGACCCAGGAGGAGCACCGGCAGATCGTCGACGACTTCGCCGCGTTCCTCTCCGGCCAGACCGCGACGTACGTGCGCCGGCTGCAGAAGGAGATGCAGGCCGCGGCCGCCGAGCTCGAGTACGAGCGGGCCGCGAAGATCCGCGACGACCTGGCCGCCCTGGAGAAGGCACTGGCCAAGAACGCGGTGGTCCTCGGCGACGGCACCGACACGGACGTGATCGCGCTCAGCGAGGACCCGCTCGAGGTCGCGGTCCAGATCTTCTACGTCCGCGGCGGCCGGATCCGCGGTGAACGAGGCTTCATCGCCGACAAGGCCGACGGTACGGCGTCCACCGCCGACCTGGTGTCCCGGTTCATCCAGCAGACGTACGCCGGGGACTCGGCCGACGCGATCCCGCGGGAGATCCTGGTCCCGACGATGCCCGAGGACGCGGCCGCACTGACCGAGTGGCTCGAGGCGACACGTGGCGCGCGGGTGGACATCCGGGTCCCGCAGCGCGGCGACAAGAAGGCGCTGATGGAGACCGTCGAGCGGAACGCGCTGCAGACGCTGACGATGCACAAGACCAAGCGGGCCAGCGACCTGACCACGCGCAACCAGGCGCTCGAGGAGATCCAGGCCGCGCTCGACCTGCCCGAGGCGCCGCTGCGGCTGGAGTGCTACGACGTCTCGAACCTGCAGGGCACCGAGGTGGTCGCCTCGATGGTCGTGTTCGAGGACGGACTGCCGCGCAAGAGCGAGTACCGGCGGTTCGTGATCAAGGGCGTCGACGGGCAGAACGACGTCGCCTCGATCGCCGAGGTGCTGACCCGGCGGTTCAAGCGGCTGCTCGACGAGCGCGCGACGATGACCGGTGACGAGGATCCGAGCGGCACGCTGATCGACCCGGAGACCGGGCGGGCGAAGAAGTTCTCGTACGCACCCGGCCTCGTGGTCGTCGACGGTGGTCCTCCGCAGGTCGCGGCGGCCCGGCAGGCGATGGACGAGCTCGGCCTCGGCGACATCCCGGTCTGTGGCCTGGCGAAGCGCCTGGAGGAGGTGTGGCTGCCGGACGAGGAAGACCCGGTGATCTTCTCGCGGACGTCGGAAGGCCTCTACCTGCTGCAGCGGCTCCGGGACGAGGCGCACCGGTTCGCGATCACGCACCACCGCAACCGGCGGTCGAAGTCGATGGTCGAGAGCGTCCTCGACGAGGTGCCGGGGCTTGGTGAGGTCCGGCGCAAGACGCTGCTGCGGCACTTCGGGTCGCTGAAGAAGTTGCGGCTGGCCACGATCGACGAGGTGGCGGATCTGCCCGGTTTCGGGCGCCGTACGGCGGAGTCCGTCGTACTCGCGGTTAACGCTGCCGCAACGAAGGCGGAAACCGGCCGGGCTCCGTCGGTGAACACGGCCACAGGCGAGATACTGGGGGACGACGTCCCGGCGCCGGCCGAGACGCCTGACGGGGATCCAGGGAGAACTGAGAACTGATGGACGATACAGGCGGCAACCTCATCATCGTGTCCGGTATGTCGGGCGCGGGACGGAGCTCCGTCGCCGACGTACTGGAGGACCTCGGCTGGTTCGTGGTGGACAACCTGCCGCCGATGTTCCTGACCACGCTCGTCGAGCAGGTCGTCGGGACCGGCGCGGCACCGCGGCTCGCGGTCGTCGTCGACGTCCGGACCGGCCTGTTCTTCGAGGAACTGAGCTCTGCGATCCACGACCTGCGGCTGAAGGGGTACCGGCCGCTGACGTTGTTCCTGGAGGCGTCCGACGACGTCATCGTGCGGCGGCAGGAGAGCGTGCGCCGGCCGCACCCGCTGCAGGGCGAGGGCAGGCTACTCGACGGCATCCAGCGCGAGCGCGAGCTGCTCGGCGACATCCGGGCCGGCGCCGATCTGGTGATCGACACCTCGAGCTTGAACATCCACCAGCTCGCCGCGAAGATCGTGAACGCGTTCGGCGACGAGGAGAACGCGGAGCTGCGAGCGACCGTGGTGTCGTTCGGGTTCAAGTACGGCATCCCGGTGGACGCCGACGTGGTCGCCGACATGCGCTTCATCCCGAACCCGTACTGGCAGCCCGACCTGCGCCCGATGACCGGGCAGGACAAGCCTGTGTCAGACTTCGTGCTCGGCCATCCGCTGGCCCAGCAGTTCCTGCAGAACTACGTGGACGTGCTGGACACCCTGCGGACCGGCTACCTGAACGAGGGCAAGCGCTTCGTCACTGTCGCGATCGGCTGCACCGGGGGTAAGCACCGCAGCGTTGCGATGGCGGAGGAGATCGCCCGCAGGCTGCGCGAGAAGGGGTCACCGACGTTAGTGGTACACCGGGATCTGGGGCGGGAGTGAGCCGGGCGCCCAGGGTCGTCGCACTGGGTGGGGGACATGGCCTGGCCGCATCCCTTTCCGCGCTTCGTCATGTCACCGATCAACTGACCGCCGTCGTCACGGTCGCCGACAACGGAGGCTCGTCCGGGCGGCTGCGTCGAGAGCTCGGCGTACTGCCACCAGGTGATCTGCGGATGGCGCTGGCCGCGCTCTGCCGTGACGACGAGTGGGGCCGGACGTGGGCCGACGTACTGCAGCATCGCTTCCGCAGCAACGGTGAGCTGCACGACCACGCCGTCGGCAATCTGCTGATCGTCGCGTTGTGGGAGCTGCTCGGCGAGGCGGTCGACGGACTCGACTGGGTCGGCCGGCTGCTCGGCGCGGAGGGCCGGGTGCTGCCGATGTCCGCCGTACCGCTGGACATCACTGCGCGGGTGCTCGGGCTGGATCCCGAGCATCCGGAGCTGATCACGGAGATCCGCGGTCAGGCCGAGGTGGCGTCGACCGAGGGCCACGTCGTCGACGTCGCGCTGGATCCGGCCGACCCGCCGGCTTGTCCCGAGGCCCTGGTGGCGATCGCGGAAGCGGACTGGGTCGTGGTCGGGCCGGGATCCTGGTTCACCTCCGTCATCCCGAACCTGCTGGTGCCCGCATTGTGCCGCGGTCTCGAGCAGACGAGCGCCCGCCGGCTCCTGACATTGAACCTGGGGGAGCAGAAGGGGGAGACCGACGGGTTCTCGCCCGAGACGCATCTGGAGGTGCTGGCCGGCCACGCGCCGGATCTCCGGATCGACGTCGTACTCGCCGACGCCGGTCACGTGCCCGACCCCGAGTCGCTCCGCCGTACGGCGGAATCCCTCGGGGCCGAGCTGGTGATCGCCGACATCGCCGACGAGGACCGCGAGCTCCACCACGCACCGGACAAACTCGCCAAGGTCTACCGGGAGATCTTCTTAAGGCCCTAGTCGAAGTCGGCGTCCACGTCCTTCTTGGCGGTGTACACCTGCTTGCCCTGGGCGTCGTACCCGCGAACTCGGACGTTCTTGATGTCCGAGTTCCCGCCGGTGAGGCCCCAGATGTAGTAGCCGTTCGAGATCAGCGCGCGGGTCGGGCCCTGCTTCGGCAGGTCGACGACGAGCTGCGCGACGCCGTCCGGCACCATCCCGAAGCTGAAGTCGTCGGCGAACTTCCCGTTCGCCTGTACGGCGCTCCGCGTGTAGTCGTACGCGCCCTTGGCCGTCGGCGCCAGCATGTGGCACCACGCGTACACCTTCTTGTCCGGCGAGATCAGTACGGCGGTGAGCTTGTTGCCGGTGCCCGTCTTGAGCGCGACCTGCCACTCCTTCGTGACCGGGCCGGCGGCCTTGATCCGCGGATCCTGAGCTCCACTGCTGCCACTGAAGTAGATGTCGTCCACTTCACGGCACCGCGTGGTGACCTGCTCGTCGGTCAGTGGACTGACCGGCGGCGCGGGAGCGAGAGCCTTCCCGGTCAACGGGTCTTTTGTCCGTACGACGTTCGGGGTGATCGGCTCGGCGGTCTTGACCGTGACGCTGTCCGGGACAGACGGCCTCGTGGTCGGGAGCGGCGGTCGTGTGTACTCGAAGACCTTGCGGCCTTGCTCGTCGTACCCGCGGACCTGCCGCACCCGCCCGCTGGTCGAGGCGTCGAATCCCAGCGAGTAGAAACCGTTCTCGCCGAGAAGTGCCTGCCGCGGCTCGGTCTCGCCGTCGAGGTTGACCAGGACCTCGGGGACACCGTCCGGAACCCGGTTCGCCACCCCGCCCGGAGACTTGATCGACGCGTCCGCCTTTGTGCTCACCCGGCCGTAGGACTGCGCCTGCCCGACGCTCATCAGCGTGCAGGTGCTGACGATGGACCGGTCCGGCGACAGGAAAATCGCCTGTACTCGGTTGCCGGTGCCGGCCTTCGCGACGACCTTCCAGCGGGCGTCGAGCGGCTGAAGTTTGTCGAGGGGGTTGGCACCGTGCTCGCGCAAGAAGTCGACGTACTCCTTGTCGGCCTGCTTGCACTGGTCGCGCAGGTTGGCATCGCTGAGCTGGCTGACCGGCGGAGGCGCCTGGACCTGCGCGCCGGTCTCGTCCTTGATGACCCGACCGGTCGTCGGATCCAGCGTGAGCCTCGGGCCGTCCGCTGGACCGGTGGTCTCGCTGCGGTTCGCGGACCACGTGGCGACACCGGCGATGATGACGCCCGTGGTGAGGACCGCCGTCGAGACCGTTGCGATCCGGGTCTTCCGCACGGAGCGCCGGGCCCGGACGAGCAGATCGTCGACGTCGGTGGTCAGTGGCTGGTCGGAGTCGTCGGCGGCAGCGGCCAGCAAGCGTTCGATGTCCGTGGTCATGAGGCGCTCCTTTCGGTCTGGTCGAGAAGTTCGCGGAGGCGGGTGAGGCCGCGGGACGTCTGGCTCTTCACGCCGCCCACGCCGATGCCGAGGATGTCGGCGGTCTGTTCGAGGCTGAGGTCGGTGTAGTGCCGCAGTACGACGCACGCACGTTGGCTCGGCGGCAGCGCGCCGAGCGCCTGTACGACGAGCATCCGGTCGTCGACGGCGCCGACCGGATCGGGCTGCGGCCCTGTGTTCTCGTCGGCGTCGACGAGCCGCTCCCGCCGCCACGGTTTCCTGGACTGGTCGAACACGGCCGTGACCAGGCATTGGTGCGCGTACCCGTTCAGCCCTTGGGTGCGGTCGATCCGGTGCCAGCGGCGGTACACCTTCACCAGCGCGTCCTGCGCCGCGTCCTCCGCCCGGTGCCAGTCGCCACACATCAGGTACGCCGTTCTGCGCAGCCGCCGGATCGTGGTCGCGGCGAACTCGGTGAACTCGGCGTCGTCCGGTCCCTTCATGCCCCTCCTCTCAGAACTTCGCCGGAGTAACGCACTCAGCGCGCGGAAAGGTTGCAATGCGCGTAACCGGGGCAGCTTCCGCCCGTTGGGTCTTTGACACGGGTGGGAGGATGGCCTTCATGGCGATGACAGCACAGGTGAAGTCCGAGTTGACCAGTATTCAGGTGACGAAACCGTGTTGCCGCAAGGCTGAGGTCTCGTCGATCCTGCGGTTCGCCGGCGGGCTGCACCTGGTGTCCGGACGCATCGTCGTCGAGGCCGAACTGGACAGCGGCGCCGCTGCCCGGCGGCTGCGCAAGGACATCGCGGAAATCTTCGGTCACCCGTCGGACGTGGTCGTGATCTCGCCCTCGGGCATCCGGAAGCAGACCAAGTACGTCGTTCGCGTCGTCCGGGACGGTGACGCGCTCGCGCGGCAGACCGGCCTGGTGGACAACCGTGGGCGTCCGGTCCGCGGGCTCCCGCCCGCGGTCGTTTCCGGTGCGTCCTGTGACGCTGTGGCGGCCTGGCGCGGTGCGTTCCTCGCGCACGGTTCGCTGACCGAGCCGGGCCGGTCGTCCTCACTCGAGGTGACCTGCCCCGGGCCGGAGGCGGCGCTCGCACTGGTCGGTGCGGCGCGGCGGCTCGGGATCGGTTCGAAGGCGCGCGAGGTGCGGAACGTGGACCGCGTGGTGATCCGCGACGGTGACGCGATCGGCGCTCTGCTCACGCGCCTCGGTGCACATGAGTCCGTGCTGGCGTGGGAAGAGCGGCGGATGCGTCGCGAGGTCCGCGCGACCGCGAACCGGCTGGCCAACTTCGACGACGCGAACCTGCGTCGCTCCGCACGAGCCGCGGTGGCCGCGGGCGCGCGCGTCGAGCGGGCGCTGGAGATTCTCGGCGACGACGTACCGGATCACCTACAGGTCGCGGGCAAGCTGCGGCTGGAGCACAAGCAGGCCAGCCTCGAAGAGCTTGGCCAGCTGCACGAGCCGGCCCTCACCAAGGATGCCGTCGCCGGCCGGATCCGCCGGCTGCTCGCGATGGCCGACAAGCGCGCCAGCGACCTCGGCGTCCCGAACACCGAAGCAAACCTCACCCCGGAGATGCTCGACCCGGCCTGACCGGATCGTTAGCGGCAGCAGATGGATGAACGGCCAAGCCGGACAGACCGCTGACGGCGCGAAGGAGAGGGCGGCCGGATCACGGGCCGCGAAACCCGCGCTCGGTCTCGACTGATCGAGCGCTGATCTCCGTCCGTCCCACCCCCGGATGACTGCGGGGGCGGGGCGGCGCGGCCGAAGGTTTTCCCGGGATTTCCGGGGTTTTCGAACCTGACCGGTTCCTTTTGGCGGGTGGCTCGCCGAGGGTGTGCGTGCCCATTCGCGCACATCCTTTCCCGGATCGCGCGCGTCTCCCGCCCAAGGAGTAACGCATGAAGCGCATTCATCGCGCCGGTCTGGCCGCGACCGCGATCGCCGGTCTGGCCGTCGTCACCATCACCGTCAACGTGCAGGCCGCCCAACCCGGTGGCTCCGCCGTGTCCCCGGTGGCCGCTGCCCGCGCCAACGCCGCACAGCTCGGCATCGGCGACGGCAGCGACCTGGTCGTCCGTGACGTCGTCGTGGACGGCGATGGCAGCAGCCACGTCCGGTTCGACCGCACGTACCAAGGTCTGCCGGTCGTCGGCGGCGACGTCGTCGTACACCAGGACAAGGCCGGCAAGACCCGGTCGGCGACCGGTGGGGTCGGCAAGCTCGCCCTGTCCGTGAAGCCTGCTGTCTCTGCCGCGTCCGCAGCCGCTGCCACCAAGCAGAAGTCCGCCAAGCAGCAGCTCGTCGTCTTCGTCACGAACGCCGGCCAGTCCAAGCTCGCGTACAAGGTCGTCAGCGAGGGCCGCCAGGCCAACGGCGAGCCGACCGGCACCGAGACGTACGTCGACGCCCAGAACGGCAAGGTCCTGGACAGCTGGACCACGGTGAACGACGACCTCGGCAGCGGCACCGGCCTGTACGTCGGCACTGTCGGCCTGGACACCACGAAGTCCGGCACCAGCTGGACGATGGTCGACCCGGTCCGCGGCGGCAACGCGACGTACAACGCCGGCACGCTGTTCTCCGACGCCGACAACGTCTGGGGGACCGGCAGCAACTCGAACGCGCAGACGGCCGGCGTCGACGCCCACTACGGCATCGCCAAGACGTGGGACTACTACAAGAACGTGCACGGCCGCAACGGCATCGCGAACGACGGCAAGGGCGCGAAGTCCTACGTCCACGACGGCGCGTACGTGAACGCCTCCTGGAGTGACTCCTGCTTCTGCATGAAGTACGGGGACGGCGACCCGAGCCAGGGGATCGGCCCGCTCGTCGAGCTGGACATCGCCGGGCACGAGATGAGCCACGGCGTCACCAGCCGCACCGCAGGCCTGCGCTACAGCGGCGAGTCCGGCGGCCTGAACGAGTCCACGTCGGACATCTTCGGCACGGCCGTCGAGTGGTACGCCGCCAACAGCCAGGACACCCCGGACTACGTGCTCGGTGAGGAGATCTTCACCGACTACAACCCGGCCACGAACTACATCCGGCGGCTCGACAAGCCGTCGCTGGACGGCGCCTCCGCCGACTCGTGGTCGAAGAGCGTCGGCCGGCTCAACGTGCACTACTCGTCCGGTGTCGGCAACCACTTCTTCTACCTGCTGTCCGAGGGCAGCGGCGCGAAGACGATCAACGGCATCGCGTACAACAGCCCGGCCGCCAACGGCGTCACGGTCACCGGGATCGGCCTCAGCAAGGCCGAGAAGATCTGGTACCGCGCGCTGACGACGTACATGACGTCCCGGACCGACTACCACGGCGCCCGGACCGCGACGCTGAACGCCGCGACGGACCTGTACGGCGCGAGCAGCGCCGAGCGGGCCGCGGTGGACAAGGCGTGGGTGGGGTTGAACGTTCTGCCGTAGTTGAGTGAACAGCAGTGCGAACGGCGGTTTCCGGAGAGACATTCCGGAAATCGCCGTTCGTCGTACCAGCCAGTGGTCTGGTCTGAAGCCGTGAAAAATAACCGGTGGTCTCATCTGGACGCTACCAGTTGATCGAGTGGGCTGTTGGGCTAGTGTTCGGGCTGTAGCGGCAGTGCCAAAGCTAGTTCTGAGGAGACGCAGACCCGTGACCGTACGCGTAGGTATCAACGGCTTCGGCCGCATCGGCCGTAACTTCTTCCGCGCCGTGCAGGCGTCCGGTGCCGACATCGAGGTCGTCGCCGTCAACGACCTGACCGACAACCAGACCCTCGCCCACCTGCTGAAGTACGACTCGATCCTGGGCCGGTTCCCGGGTGAGGTCTCCGCCACCGAGGACGACATCACCGTCGGCGGCAAGAGCTTCAAGGCGTTCGCCGAGCGCGACCCGGCCAACCTGAAGTGGTCGGACGTCGGCGCCGACGTGGTGATCGAGTCCACCGGCTTCTTCACCGACGCCACCAAGGCCAAGACGCACGCCGACAACGGCGCCAAGAAGGTCATCATCTCCGCCCCGGCGAAGAACGAGGACCTGACCGTGGTGATGGGCGTGAACCACGACCTGTACGACGCCGAGAAGCACACCGTGATCTCGAACGCGTCCTGCACCACGAACTGCATCGCCCCGCTGGCCAAGGTTCTGAACGACGCGTTCACGATCGAGAAGGGTCTGATGACCACGATCCACGCGTACACCCAGGACCAGAACCTGCAGGACGGCCCGCACAAGGACCTGCGCCGCGCCCGCGCCGCCGCGCTGAACATCGTCCCGACCTCCACCGGCGCCGCGAAGGCGATCGGCCTGGTGCTGCCGGAGCTCAAGGGCAAGCTGGACGGCTACGCGCTGCGCGTCCCGGTCCCGACCGGCTCGGCGACCGACCTCACCGTCACCGTCGGCCGCGAGGTCACCGTGGACGAGGTCAAGGAGGCCTACAAGGTCGCCGCGGCGGAGGGTTCGCTGAAGGGCTACCTGACCTACACCGAGGACGAGATCGTCTCGACCGACATCGTCACCGACCCGGCGTCCTGCATCTTCGACGCGGGCCTGACCAAGGTGATCGGCAACCAGGTGAAGGTCGTCGGCTGGTACGACAACGAGTGGGGCTACTCGAACCGCCTCGTCGACCTGGTGAACCACGTCGGCGCGTCGCTCTGACATTCCCACAAGCTTTGCGTCCGAAGGCAGCCCTGGTGCTTCTTCGGGCGCAAAGCTCGTTCTCACGAGGAAGCTGAACTGTGAAGACCATCGAAGACCTCGGCGACCTGGCCGGGCAGCGGGTGCTGGTCCGGTCCGACCTGAACGTGCCGATCAAGGACGAGGTGATCGGCGACGACGGCCGGATCCGCGCGTCGCTGCCGACTCTGGTGAAGCTGGCGAAGGCGGGCGCGAAGGTGATCGTGACCGCGCACCTCGGCCGTCCCAAGGGCGAGCCGAACCCGAAGTACACGCTGGCCCCGGTGGCCAAGCGGCTCGGTGAGCTGCTGCAGCCCGAGGGCATCACGGTGCGGTTCGCCTCCGACGTCACCGGCGACGCGGCGCAGACCGCCGTACAGGATCTCGACGAGGGCGAGGTCCTGCTGCTGGAGAACGTGCGCTACGACCCGCGCGAGGAGAGCAAGGACGAGGCCGAGCGGGGCGCGCTGGCCGATGAGCTCGCGGCGCTGGCCGACGTGTTCGTCAGCGACGGCTTCGGTGTCGTGCACCGCAAGCAGGCCAGTGTGTACGACGTCGCGCGCAAGCTCCCGCACGCCGCGGGTGGCCTGGTGCTCGCCGAGGTCGACGTACTGAAGAAGCTCACCGAGGACCCGGCCCGGCCGTACGTCGTCGTGCTCGGCGGCGCCAAGGTGTCGGACAAGCTCGCGGTGATCGACAACCTGATCGCCAAGGCCGACAAGCTGCTGATCGGCGGCGGCATGGTCTTCACGTTCCTCAAGGCGCAGGGCCACGAGGTCGGCAAGAGCCTGCTCGAGGACGACCAGCTGGACGTCGTCCGCGGCTACCTGAAGGATGCCGGCGACAAGATCGTGCTGCCGACCGACATCGTGGTCGCGCCCGAGTTCAAGGCCGACTCGCCGGCCACCGTGGTGGCCGCGGACGCGATCCCGGCCGACCAGCTCGGTCTGGACATCGGCCCGGAGTCCGGCAAGGCCTTCGCCGCCGAGGTCGCCGCGGCGAAGACGGTCTTCTGGAACGGCCCGATGGGCGTGTTCGAGATGGCGGCGTTCGCCGGCGGAACCAAGGCCGTCGCGCAGGCGTTGACCGAGGTGGACGGGCTGAGTGTCGTAGGCGGCGGTGACTCCGCGGCCGCCGTACGGCAGCTAGGCTTCGCCGACGACGCGTTCGGCCACATCTCCACCGGTGGCGGCGCGTCGCTCGAATACCTGGAGGGCAAGGAGCTCCCGGGTCTCGCGGTACTGGAAGAGGACTGAGATGGCCACCGACAACTCAGCTGCCCGTACGCCGTTGATGGCGGGCAACTGGAAGATGAACCTGAACCACGTCGAGGCCGTGCACCTGCTGCAGAAGCTGAGCTGGACGCTGCAGGACAAGAAGCACGACTTCGAGCGGGTCGAGGTGGCGGTGCTGCCGCCGTTCACCGATATCCGCAGCGTGCAGACGCTGGTCGACGGTGACCGGATGAAGATCAAGTACGGCGCGCAGGACGTGTCCACGCGCGACGCCGGCGCGTACACCGGCGAGATCTCGGCGGCGATGCTCACCAAGCTCGGCTGCACCTACGTGCTGACCGGGCACTCCGAGCGCCGGCAGTACCACAACGAGACCGACGAGATCGTCAACGCCAAGACCGCGAAGGCGCTCGAGGCCGGACTGGTCCCGATCATGTGCGTCGGCGAGGGCCTGGAGATCCGGAAGGCCGACGGTCACGTCGAGCACTGCCTGGGTCAGATCGACGCCGGCCTGGCCGGACTGAAGCAGGACGACGTCCGCAAGGTCGTCATCGCCTACGAGCCGGTCTGGGCGATCGGCACCGGAGAGGTGGCCACGCCGGAGGACGCGCAGGAGGTGATCGCCGCGATCCGGGGCCGGATCGAGGAGACGATCTCACCCTCGGTCGCCGACTCGGTACGGATTCTTTACGGTGGGTCGGTGAAGATGGCCAGTGCAAGTGGCATCATGGCCCAACCGGATGTCGACGGCTGCCTGGTCGGAGGTGCGAGCCTTCAGGTGGACGAGTTCGCCGGCATCTGCCGTTACCTGGACCTTCAGTTAGGCTACTCCTCGTGATTCTCGCTTTCTCGATCGTCGTGATCGTCTGCAGCCTGTTCCTGACGCTGCTGGTGCTGCTGCACAAAGGCCGCGGTGGCGGCCTCTCGGACCTGTTCGGTGGCGGTGTGTCGTCCAGCCTCGGCGGCTCGTCGGTCGCCGAGCGGAACCTGGACCGGATCACGATCGGCGTCGGTCTGATCTGGTTCGCCGCCATCGTCGCGCTCGGCCTGCTCTACAAGCTCGGCTGAGGGGAGTAGGTTCGCGTGGCTGGTGGTGGCAGTGCGATTCGTGGCAGCCGGGTCGGTGCCGGGCCGATGGGCGAGGCGGAGCGCGGCGACACCGCGCCCCGGCAGCGCATCGTGTTCTTCTGTGCGAACCGGCACGAGACCGCAACCTGGTTCGCGGTCGAGGCCTCCATCCCGGAGGAGTGGGACTGTCCACGGTGCGGTCTGCCGACCAGCACCGATGTGAACAACCCGCCCCCGCCGCCGAAGATCGAGCCCTACAAGACCCACCTGGCCTATGTGAAGGAGCGCCGCTCCGAGCAGGAGGCGCAGGAGATCCTCGACGAAGCCCTCGAGAAGCTTCGCGCCCGCCGCGCCCGCGGCGAGGTCATCTTCTAGCAAGTACGTCTGAGCCCGGACCGACCTGGTCCGGGCTCAGACGTACTTGTACCCCCTGTGGTCGGGTGGGCGCAGCGCGCTAGGGTCGGCGGCATGAAGACGTCGATCGCGCCCGTTCGCTGGACCCCGCCGCCCGCACCGCCGGTGCGGCATCCCAAGGGCATCGACGTCGAGGTCGTCGGGTTGCCCGGCGCCGGCCCCGAGGACACGCTGATCGACGACGACGGCAGCGTCCTCACCGGTCTGTACGACGGCCGCATCCTGCGCGTCAGCGCCGACGGCAAGACGATCAGCACCCTCGCCGCCACCGGCGGCCGGCCGCTCGGCCTGGAATGGCTGCCGGACGGCAAGGTGCTGATCTGCGACGCGAACCGCGGCCTGCTGACCCTCGACAAGAACAATCGGATCACCACCCTGCTGTCCGAGATCGACGGCCGCCCGATGCGGTTCTGCAACAACGCGGACGTCACCGAGGACGGCACGATCTACTTCACCGACTCGTCGACCCGGTTCGGCATCGACGAGTGGATGGCCGATCTCCTCGAACACTCCACGACCGGCAGCGTGTACCGCCGTACCCCCGACGGCGAGGTGACCCGGCTGGCGACCGGTCGCGGCTTTCCGAACGGCGTGGCGCTCAGCAGCGATCGCCGTACCCTCTTCTGGGCCGAGACCGCGATGTACGGGCTCTACAAACTCGACCTCACCACCGAGGGCGCGGCGCCGGTGCAGATCGCGTCGATCCCGGGGCTGCCGGACAACATCGCGCGTGGCTCTGACGGCCTGATCTGGGTCGCGGTCGGGTCGCCGCGCAACGCCGTACTCGACCTGCTGCTGCCCAAGCACCCGGTGCTCCGCAAGGTCGTCTGGTCGCTGCCGGACGCGCTGAAGCCGAAGGCCGCGGACATCATCGAGATCCAGGCGTACGACGAGACCGGCGAACTGATCCACGACCTGCGCGCCAAGCACCCGAACTTCCACATGCCCACCGGCGTCCGCGAACGCGACGGGAAGGTGTGGCTAGGAAGCATCGGCACGAGCTCCCTAGCCACGTTCCCGACGCCGGCCCGTTAGGGCTTAGGCGGCGGGACCTCGCCCCGCGGCTGCGGTGACTCCGGGACCTCGGTGCCGGCGTCGTGGCCGTTGCCGGCGACGACGAGCGAGAAGGCGTCGCCGTGGTTGCTGACTCCTTCGATGACCGCAGCCTCGACCGCCTCCGAGCCGATCTCGCTGCGCAACATCAAGGGGTCGGTGCGCAGGTCCTTGGCGAGCGCGACCGCGAGTCCGACCATCACGACCGCGAACGGCAACGCCGCGACGATCGTGAGGTTCTGCAGGCCTTGCAAGGCGTCCGCGCCACCTCCGCCGGCGAGCAGCATGACCGCCGCCACCGCACCGGTCAGCACGCCCCAGAAGATCACCAACGGTTTCTTCGGCTCGATCGCACCACGCTCGGACAGCGTGCCCATGACGATCGACGCGGCGTCCGCACCGGACACGAAGAAGATCGCGACCAGCAGGACGACGATGACCGTCGTGACCGCGCCCAGCGGGATGTGGTCGAGCATGCCGAACAGCTGACCCTCGGTCGTCGACGCGCCGGCGATGTCGGTACCGCCACGCTGGATGTCGATCGCCGTACCGCCGAAGATGCAGAACCACAGCACACTGACCAGCGACGGCACCAGCAGGACGCCGGTGACGAACTGCCGGATCGTGCGGCCGCGGCTGATCCGCGCGATGAACATGCCGACGAACGGCGTCCACGAGATCCACCAGGCCCAGTAGAAGACGGTCCAGCCGGACAGCCAGGTGGCCATCGCGTCGCCGCCGCTGGCCTCGGTCCGCGCGGCCATGTCGGCCAGGTCGCGGAAGTAGTCGCCGATCGCGGTCGGCACCAGGTTCAGGATCAGCACGGTCGGACCGACCACGAACACGAAGACCGCGAGAACGACGGCCAGCACCATGTTGATGTTCGAGAGCCACTGGATGCCCTTCGCGACGCCGGAGACCGCCGAGGCGACGAAGGCCGCGGTGAGTACGGCGATCACGCCGACCATGACGGCGTTCCCGGTGTTGTCCAGCCAGCCGAGGATCCGGACACCGGAACCGATCTGCAGCGCGCCGAGCCCGAGTGACGCGGCCGACCCGAACAGGGTCGCGAAGATCGCCAGCCCGTCGATCACCTTGCCGATCGGTCCTTCGGTACGGCGTCCCAGCAGCGGAGCGAACGCCGCGCTGATCAGCTGCGACCGCCCGCGCCGGAACGTGCCGTACGCGATCGCGATGCCGACGACGGCGTAGATCGCCCACGGGTGCAGGGTCCAGTGGAACAACGTGGTCGCCATCGCGGTCTCGAGGGCCTCCGGCGACCCGCCCTGGACGGTGCCGGGCGGGGGACTGGTGAAGTGCGAGAGCGGCTCGCTGACGCCGAAGAACATCAGCCCGATGCCCATGCCGGCGCTGAACATCATCGCCACCCAGGACACGGTCCTGAACTCGGGTTCCTCGTCGTCCCGGCCGAGCGGGATCCGCCCGTACCGTCCGGCGGCGAGCCAGATCACGTAGACGACGAAACCGGAGGCCAGCAGGACGAACAGCCAGCCGGTGTTCTCCTCGACCCATCCGAGGGCCGAGGTGGACGCCGTACCGAGACCGGCGGCGTCGGCGATGCCCCAGGCGACGAAGGCCAGGGCGATGACCGCGGTGACACCGAAGGTGACGCGGTCGAGTCCGGAGCCGCGACTTCGGCTGCCGGGTGCTGGGGGTGTTGCGATGGCGGGATGGGGTGCGGGGTCTTGGGTGTCTGCCTGGTTGTCGATATCGATCGCCACAGGTAAGTCACGCCTCGCTTAGGCGCGCCTCCGTTCTGTTGTGTCGGGAAAAGTGCCTTACGACCGTGTCGAAGATCGTGGCAAAACGCAACAATCGTGCTTTCGGCCACACTCGGTAGGGTGCGGTCATGCGTTTCGGGATCGCGATTCTGCCGGAGTACCGCTGGCGCGACGCCGCGCCGCGGTGGCGGCGAGCCGACGAGTACGGCTTCGACCATGCGTGGACGTACGACCACCTGACCTGGAGCGGCCTCCAGGACTCACCGTGGTACGGGACGACGCCGACACTGACGGCGGCCGCACTCGCCACGTCGGCGATCAAGCTCGGCACGTTCGTCACCTCGCCGAACTTCCGGCACCCGCTGGCGCTGACCCGCGACATCCTCGCGATCGACGACGTGTCGGACGGCCGGTTCCTGTGCGGGATCGGGGCCGGCGGCAGCCTGGACGCGACGATCCAGGGCGGGCCCGACCTGACGCCACGGCAGAAGCAGGACCGCTATCAGGAGTTCGTGCAGCTCCTCGACACCCTGCTCACCACGGACGGCGTCGACTTCAAGGGCGAGTACTTCGAGACGCGCAACGGCCGGACGCTGCCTGGTTGCGTCCAGCAACCACGTGTCCCGTTCATCCTGGCCGGCAACGGGCCGCGCTCGCTCAAGTTCGCCGCCCGGCACGGCGACGGCTGGATGACGACCGGGGGAGCGGGGGACGACCTCGACAGCTGGTGGGCGTCGGTCGCCGACCTCAGCCACCGCCTCGACGACCTCCTCGAAGGCCGCCACCTGGACCGGTACCTGTCCCTCGACTCCAAGGTCTACGCGCTCTCCAGCCCGTCCGCCTTCGAGGACGCCGTCGGCCGCGCCGCCGCTCTCGGCTTCACCGATGTCATCACCCACTGGCCCCGCACCGAGGGCGTGTACGCCGGCTCCGAAACCGTCCTCGAGCAGATCGCGAGCGACGTCGTACCGCGATTGCGCTGAGCGCGGTAATGCGGCGAAAGGGCCGCACACCTGGTGGTGTGCGACCCTCTCGTCAGTGTGCTGGAAGGGCGATCAGGAACCGATCGCGCGGATGTTCTCCGCCTGCAGACCCTTCTGGCCCTGGGTGATCTCGAACTCCACGCGCTGGTTCTCGTCCAGCGAACGGAAGCCCGACATCTGGATGGCGGAGTAGTGCGCGAACACGTCCGCGCCACCGTCATCCGGGGTGATGAAGCCGAAGCCCTTGTCAGCATTGAACCACTTGACAGTACCGACAGCCATTTGTCTATCTCCTCGATGGCTATTAACAATCCGCGACCCACACCTCATGAGCCGCGCGTCGCCGAAAGGCCCCAGACGACAGACCGGCCATGCAGCACAGCAAAAGTCAGGGAGTCCAAAACTGCAACGCCATAACTGTAGCCGTTCTGCGGCCTGATGGTAGAGGTGACCACAAACACGTGTCGCTGATTGTCGCGACTCGCTACCCTCCGTGCACGCCCGAATCTGGGCAGCACAGGGCCGGTCCAGAAGCGGAAATCCCGCGCGACCTGCTGTTTCGCAGCCGCAGGTCGGGACGGGACGTTGGCAACGAAGGACAATGGCCCGGTACGCCGGGTGATGGGCGCATGATTCTGATCGGAGTCCCCGGCGTGTCGCGCCGCTGTGGACAGTTGCGCGACAGGCAACGCGCCAGGAACAGCGAGGAGGCAACGATGATCGTCAGCGTGACCCGGAGCGGTGGTTTCGCCGGCCTGACCAAGCAGGCCGAACTCGACACCAGCGACCAGCCGGACGCCGACCGGCTGGAGGCCGCAGTCCGGGAGTTGGGTGCAAAGGACCTGGGCACCGGCCGGCCGCAGCCGGACCGGTACGTATACCGGCTGGAGGTACGTGACGCCGCCGACATCACGCACCACACGGTCGCAGAGCAGGACATGGACGCGACCACAGCCTGGCTATTGGACCGCATCCTGAGCTAGCGCCAGTCGATCTCCGGTGACCGGTAGAAGTTGACGCCGAGCACCTCCCAGCGCGGCCCCTGCTCGGCCAGCCGGTCGCGGTACGTCGTCCAGTCGAGCGCGGACTCCTGCGACCATCCGAGCTCGGCGATGCCCGGCAGCCGCGGGAACGTCATGAACTCGACCTTCTCCAGATCGTCGAGCGTCTCTGTCCACAGCGGCGCCTCGACGCCGTCGATCGCACTCGCAGGCACGTTCGGGACCAGCGTGGCCGGGTTCCAGCTGTAGGACTGCTCGACGCTGACCAATCCGGCCCACTGCAGACCGAGCGGCGTCTCCTCGTGGTACTTCATGTCCAGGTACGCCCGGTTGGCGGGGGACAGCACCAGAGTCGCCCCCTGCTCCACTGCCTTCTGCGCCAGCACCTGAGCCTTGGGGTCCTCGGTGCCCCAGTACTGCACGACAGTGCCGGCAGGCAGCGACCCGTCGGCGATCTCGTGCCATCCCATCACCCGCTTGCCGTGCTTGACGACCAGCTCGGCGGCTTGGGGTACGAAGGCGAGGTACTCCGAGTGCGGGGTCGAGTGGGCCTCGTCGCCACCGAGGTGCAGGAGCTCACCGGGCGTCTGCTCGGCCACCTCCCGGAACACGTCGTCGAGGAACTCGTACGTCACGTCCTTGTCGATGGCGAACGAGCTGAACCCGACCTCGGTCTCCGTATAGAGCTCCGGCGCCTGGTCACCCTTGTTCAGCTCGGGGTACGACGCCAGAGCCGCATTGGTGTGTCCTGGGGTGTCGATCTCCGGTACGACGGTGATGTAGTGCTCCGCGGCGTACTGGACGAGCTCGGCGTACTCCGTCTTCGTGTAGTAGCCGCCGGTGCCGCCGCCGACCTGCAGACTGCCGCCGTACTCCGTGAGGCGCGGCCAGGAGTCCACTTGGATCCGCCAGCCCTGGTCGTCCGAGAGGTGCAGGTGCAGCCGGTTGATCTTGTAGAGCGACACCAGGTCGATGAAGTGCTTCACCTGGTCGAGGGTGAAGAAGTGCCGCGACACGTCGAGCATCACGCCGCGGTACCCGTACCGCGGGAAGTCGGAGATCGTCGTACCGGCGATCTCCCACGGACCCTCTTGCTCGCTGTTGGCCTCGGCCTTGGCGGGGAGGAGCTGCCGGAGTGTGGTGACGCCGCGGAACAGGCCCTCGGTGGTCGCCGCAGTGACGGTCACCCCGGACGCGTCTGCGCGGAGCTCGTAGCCCTCAGCACCCAGCGACTCTGCGCCGTCGGTGGACAGCGTGATCGTGCCGGTGCCTTCCTGGACAGGCAGCTCGAAACCGGTCGACCGGCGGAGCTGAGCGGCGAACCGGTCCGCGATCGGTTGGGCGGAGGAGTCGGCGATGCCGATGGTGGCGTCGGGCTGCAGCGTGAAGGTCTCGTCGGGGAGTGCCTGCTGCGCCGTGGGCTGCGGAATCATGATCGAAAGTGTTCGCGGCTCCCGGCATTACGTCAAGAGGCTTCAATACCGCTTGGCCGACTCGATCGCCCGCGCCACATAGCTGCCGCCGAACAGCACGACATGCACCAGCAACGGGTGCAGCTGGTGCAGCTCGATCCGCTCTCGCCATCCGTCTCGCAGCGGGTGCGCCTCGTCGTACGCACGCAGTACGCGGTCCAGCCGCGGTAGCCCGAAGAGCGCGAGCATGGCGAGGTCCGTCTCTCGGTGACCGCCGTGAGCAGCCGGATCGATCAGGTGTACGCCGTCCGGCGTCCAGAGCACGTTGCCGGACCACAGGTCGCCGTGGATCCGGCACGGCTCGTCGGACGGGTCGTCGTACGCACCTGCCTCCAGGCGAGTGCAGACGCGCTCGATGAGGTCCAGGTGGATGCCCTGGTCGTGGGCGGCCCGCAGGTACGGCCGTAGCCGCAGGTTCGCGTAGAACTCGCCCCACGACCGCACGGGCTCCACTGCGTGCGGCAACGGGACGGTGCCGATGTAGCCGTCGCCACTCCACCCGTCGGGCGGTACGCCGAAGTAGCGGGCGCCGGCGTCATGCGTGACAGCCAACCGCTGCCCGAATTCCTCGGCCGCGGACTCGGTCGGCGCAGACGTGTCCAACCTGGTCGTCGCCAGCTGAGTGGGGGAGACCTGGAGCGGCTCAGCGACCGGCACTCCGCCAGGAACCGCCAGCCAGCGCAGACCGGCCGCCTCGACCTCGAAGAAGCCCGCGGGTGCGTCAGACCGGCTCTTCACAAACGGCGTGGTCATCCCGGCACTCTGGCACGGTCCGTCGCTGTCGAACCAGCAGGGGCTCGCTGAGCATGACGAGAGTTGCGGCCGCGGCCAGCAAGCCGCCGACGAGTGCTACCGCTCGTACAGTAGTGGTGTCGATCAGTGCGCCGCCCACGAACGCTCCGGCGGCGATGCCGACGTTGAACGCCGAACTGGTCCCGGCAGACGCGATGTCGGTGCTGCCCGGGGCGATCTGCAGCGTCCGGCTCTGTACGGCGACTGCGAGCCCGCTGAACGCCAGACCGATCACTGCGATCAGCGCGACCGTCACGACTTGCACCTGTCCCAGCGCGTACAGCCCCAGCAGGCCGATCGTGATGAGACCGAGAGGCAGGACGGTCGCGCCCCACGGGTACCGATCCAGGACGCGTCCGACGATCACCGTGCCGGCCAGTCCGCCCGCACCGCTGGCCAGCAGCATCGGACCGAGCACCTCGGACGAGACCCCGGAGATGTCCAGCAAGAACGGCGTGATGTACGTGTTGAACGTCAGGAATCCGGTCACGCCGACAGCGGACGCGACCAGCAGGACGACGTACCGCCGCAGGTCGGGGGAGCTGCCCCGCCGGGACGGACTGTCCTGCACCTCGGTGCGCGGCAGCAGGACGGCGATCCCGACGCTGGCGGCCGCTCCGAGCACTGTCATCACCACGAACGGCACCCGCCAGCCGGCCTGCTCGCCGAGCCAGGTGCCGACCGGGATGCCGAGAATCGGCGCCAGCGCGGTACCGATCGCGAGCCGCGCGACCACCCGGCCGCGAAACTCCGGCGGGAACAGACTGGTCGCGATCGGCGGGGCGATCGACCAGAACAGCGCCTGTGAGAGTGCGATCAGCAGTCGCGCGGCGAACAGCGTCTCGTACGACGGAGCGGCCGCCGAGAGCGCCGTGGCGGCGGTCAGGACCCCGAGGGTGCCGGTCAGCACGACGCGACGGGGCAGGTGGTGGGTGAGTCGGGCCAGGGGGATCGACGCGAGTACAACGACCGCGGCGTACCCGGTGACGAGGAGGCCGACCTGGGAGCGCGATCGCTCGAGGTCGTCGGCGATCACGGTCAGCAGACCGATCGGAAGCACCTCGACCGTCACGAACGAGAAGGTCGAAACGCCGAGGAACACCAGTGCGGCGATTGCTCGGCGGGACGAGAGAGGCATGAGTCACCTGATTCCAGTAAAGATTCGGACAGTGGTAGCATCTCATCCATGACCGACAGTTCTCACGCGGAATACCGCATCGTGGGCGGACATCCCGTTCTCGACCTGGTGAACACGGTCACCCCACGGCTGCGGGGCGGCGACCCGGAGCGGGATTACCTCACCTCGCCGTCCGAGCTGATCGCCTGGGCCCACCGGATCGGACTGATCGATCTGCGGGACTACAGCGCCGTCGAAGGCACCTGGCGCTCGGCGCCGGAGCTGGCCGCGAAGGCCCTCAACGCGACACTGGAGATTCGCGAGGCGGCGTACGACGTGTTCGCGCCGCGGGCGACCGGTGCTGCGGTTGCGGGCGACGGCGTCAAGCGCAGCGAGGGCTCTGCGTTCGAGCGGTTGATGCTGCGCTGGTCGGCGGCCGCCGCGCGGTCGATGCTGATCCCGGATCCGGGCCGGGACCGCGGGATCGCGGAGCTGGTGGTCGGGACGTCGCCGGCGCAGTTGATCCCGGATCGGCTGGTGGTGGCCGCGGTCGAGCTGGTGCGGGGCGTCGAGCTGCGTCAGTTGCGGGCCTGCCCGGTCGCGGACGGAGGCTGCGGCTGGCTGTTCCTCGACCGCAGCCGGAACGGTTCGCGGCGGTGGTGCGCGATGGAGGACTGCGGGACGCGGGCGAAGATCCGCAAACTCGGCGAGCGCCGACGTGCTACCGGCGTACAGCGATTTGAGGGGTAGCGCGCTCGAACCTTCACTGTCAGCGACCGGCTCAGTGGCCGAGAACGCGTGTCGAAAGGTGCGAATTGTCCCCGCGACCTGTCATCGTAGGCGGCCGGGCCTTCCGACAAGAGGGCCCTGGCCGGACCTGCCCCTCATGAGGGACAGGCTGACGAAATTGATTGTGGAGGACAGATGACGCAGGTGGCAGAGCAGCCGGGCAGTACTGCCGGGCGGCTCGGCTCGGTGGTTCTGGATTGCCCGGACCCACTCGAGCTCGCCCAGTTCTACTCGGCGCTGCTGGGGCTGGAGATCGACGAGAACGGTGACGAGGACTGGCGGAGCCTGACCGGCCCGGGGTCGTCGCTGGGGTTCTCGACGCTGGCCTTCCGGCGCTCGGAGGAGTACGTGCCGGGCACGTGGCCCGGCACCGACGCGCAGGATCTCCACCTCGACCTGATCGTCGAGGACCTCTCCAGCGGGCATGCGACGGTGGTTGCCCTCGGCGCCGAGCCGCTCGATCCGCTGGACCCGCCGCCCGCCGAGAACGCGCGCGGCTGGCGGATCTACGCGGATCCCGCAGGGCATCCGTTCCGGATCTGCCTCGAGTGAGTCACCGAAGAGCCCGCCCCTTTCCCGGGGCGGGCTCTTCACTTGTTCAGGCGCCGGCGAACGGGAAGTGCCGGCCCTCGACGTACCGCGGCCGCGGCTGGTAGCTGTTCACCCCCGGCTCACCGCGCAGATGGAACGCGCTCGGGTACGGCGACTCCGGATCGGTGATCCGCGTCGACGTCGGGATGTAGCGGATGGTCAGCCCGCAGCGCCGATCCGGCGACGTGTTCGCGTTGCTGCCGTGCACGATGTTCGGATGGTGCACCTCGACGTCGCCCGGCGCGAGCACCATGTCGACGGCCTGCGACTCGTCGACCTCGACCGCGATCTCCTTGCCGAGCACGCTCTCCACGTCGGTGTTGTCACGCATCCCGGCGACCCCGGAGCGGTGACTTCCCGGGATCACCCGGACGCACCCGGTCTCCGGCGTCGAGTGGTCGACGGCCAGCCAGAGCGTCACCACCTCCATCGGATCGAGCGGCCAGAACGCGGCGTCCTGATGCCAGAGCACCGGCTGCCCGGAGTACGGCGGCTTGGAGATGTAGTGGGACGCGAACAGCGCGATGTCCGGCCCGACGAACCTCTCGGCGATGTCGACGAGCCGGTCGTCGCTCACCAGCCGGACCCAGAACGGGTCGTCCTTCAGGTAGATGTGGCCGAGCTGCTCGGGCCGTACGTCGGGATGCCTGGCCTGCAGCCACTCGACATGATCGTTCACTTCCTTGATCAGGTCTTGGTCGATGACGTCGCGGAAGATGACATATCCATCGGTTTCGAACATGCCTCCAGCGTCCGGGTGTGACGCATCCGAGGGCTAGCAGCCGTACGACGAGAATTTGTACTGTCTTGATGTGGATCAGATCCTGCGCTTCGAGGCGCACGCGTTCGGTCGGCCGTACCACGCGGCGCGGGTGCGGATCCCGGCCCGAGCCCGCGACACCGAACTGCACACGCACGCCGACTTCCACGAGTTCATGGGAGTCGTGTCCGGCAGTGGCGAGCACCTGCTGACCACCGGCGCCGTGCCGCTGCGTGCCGGCGACGTCGCCCTGGTCCGGCCGAGCGACCGCCATGCGGTCCGCGGGGCGGCGCCCGACGGTCTGGAGTTCGTCAACGTGGCGTTTCCGAGCTCGATCTGGCAAGGGTTCCTGGACCTGACCCGCACCCCGACCTGGACCTCCCGGGGCCCGGTCAGCTTCCATCAGCCGGCCGCCGTACCGCTCTTCGAGCACGCCCTCGACCGCTTCCAGAACGCCCCGACCGCCTACGACCTCCTGCGCTTCTGGACCGACCTTCTCGACCTGCTGGCACCAGGAGACCCCGGCGGCTCAGGGATCCCGGACTGGCTGGCCAAGGCATGTACGGCGATGCGCGCCGAGGAGAACCTCCGCGGCGGCGTACCGCGCCTCCTCGAACTCGCCGGCGTCAGCGCCGCACACCTGTCCCGCTCGATGCGCGCGGCGTACGGCGTCACCCCGACCGCCTTCGTCACCGACCTCCGCCTGGAACACGCCGCATCCTTGCTAGCAGCCACCAACGCCACGATCGCCGCCATCGCATCCCGCTGCGGCTTCACCAGCCAGTCCTACTTCACCCGCTGCTTCACCACCGCCCACGACCTGTCACCACGAGATTTCCGCCGCCGATCCCAACGCGCCTTCGTCCCGTAATCTACGTCACGTTGAGAAAAATCGACACCGTGTAGAATTTGGGGCATGGAGAAGCAGAACTGGCTCATCACCGGCGTCAGCACGGGGCTCGGGCGGGCATTCGCCCAGGCCGCCCTGACCGCCGGTCACACCGTCGTGGGGACGGTCCGCTCCGAGGAGGACCTGCGTGCCTTCGAGCAACTGGAGCGCGCGCACGCCCGCATCCTTGACGTGACCGACGACGACGCGGTCACTCGCGTGGTGGCGGACGTGGAGCAGAGCGTCGGCCCGTTGGATGTTGTCGTCGCCAACGCCGGCTACGGCCTCGAGGGCACCTTCGAGGAAACCCCGTTGGCAGACGTACGTCGGCAGTTCGAGGTCAACGTCTTCGGGGCAGCGGCCACTCTGCAGGCTGCGCTCCCGTTCATGCGTCGCCGCCGCCGCGGACACCTGATGGCGGTCACGTCGATGGGCGGCTTGATGGCCGTGCCCGGTATGTCGGCGTACTGCGGGAGCAAGTTCGCAATGGAAGGCATTCTCGAGGCGCTCGGCAAGGAGGTCGCACAGTTCGGCATCCACGTGACCGCGATCGAGCCCGGGTCGTTCCGCACCGACTGGGCCGGGCGCTCTATGACACGCGCCGGGCACTCCATCGACGACTACGACGAACTGTTCGTTCCGATCCGCGCGGCGCGGCAGAAGGCGAGTGGGAACCAATTGGGCAACCCGGCGAAGGCCGGCGAAGCAGTCGTCCACATCGCGTCGGTCGATCAACCTCCGGCGCACCTCGTCCTGGGCTCGGACGCGCTGCGCCTGGTCACGGCCGCACGTTCCGCCACCGATGCGGACATCCGCGCTTGGGATGCCCTCTCCCGGACGACCGACTTCGCGGAAGGTGCGCAGCTCTGATGACCGGCCGGCGCGCTGTCGAACGCAAAGGCGATGTCCGTGAGCGAGCCATCCTGGACACCTGCGAGGCGTTGCTGGCGGACATGGGGTACGACGCGATGTCGGTCGGCGACATCGCCCAAGGCGCCGGGATCACGCGCGGCGCTCTGTACTTCTACTTCGGCTCCAAACAGGAAGTCGTCACGGCACTGGTGGCTCGGACCGTCGAACACCTGTGGGAAAGGTCCCGCGTCGCCGCCGAGTCCGACGAGCCGCGCGAGGCCATCGCGGCTGCCATGCAGCGCACGGTCGAACTGTGGAACGAGCACGGGCTGGTGATGCGGACGGCGATCGACCTGTCGTTGACCGTCCCCGAGATCGGCACGCTGTGGAGCCGGACCGCCGACCTGTTCATCACGGCCATCACCGCAGTCCTCGAACGCGCCGGCGTACCGGCCGGCACCGCACCGGATCAGGCGTCGGCGATGGCCCGTGTCCTGTGCTGGATGATCGAGCGAACCTTCTACCACGCCTCGCAGGAGTCGCCCGTACAGTTGCAGCAGGCGTCCTCGACCTGCGAACACATCTGGCTGCTCAGCGCGGGGCTGATCACAGCGTCTCGAGGTACTTGATCGCCTCGGTCTGCTGGAACCACTTCGCCCAGCCGAGTACGTCGGCCTGGAACTGGCCGTCGGTGATCGACAGATCGGCCCCGCGTTCGACCAGGAACCGCAGGATCTCCAGGTTCCCGGTTCCCGCGGCCAGGTGGGCCGCCGTACGGCCGCTGGTGGTCTTCGCGTTCAGGTCGAAGCCTTGGTCCGCGAGCTCGGGGATGAGTTCCCAGTGGCGTGCGGCCGCGGCCTCGGCCAGCAGGGCCGGGCGCTCGCCGGGTGTCAGTTTGCCGGTGAAGCGGTTGTCGGGGTGGGTGCCGTGGTAGAAGTCGCGGACCGTTCCGACCTCCGCGCCGTGGTGGATGAGCTCGTCGAGGATGTGCAGGGCGAAGTCGGCTCCGTTGTCCTCGGCGTACGGTCCGGCGATGGCGCCCATCGGGCGGTCGAGATCGTCCTGGGTGAGCGCGGCCAGTCGCCGGCGCCAGACAGCGTAGGCGTGGTCGAGGGCGTCGATCGCGTCGGCGACCGAGCCCGGGACCGGCGGCGTACCGTCGTCGGCGGCAGGCTCCTGGCCGAACCAGGTCGCCGTGCGCTCCGCCTGCAGGACGTCGACGATGTGCGCGACCCGCCATGCCAGCGTCGTGAACGGCGGCGGCTCCGGCGGAATCCGGTCCCAGTCGGCCACGAACCCGTCATCCGTCGCCCGGACGGTCCAGCAACCGTCGAACGGCTCCCAGAAGTACTCCTCGTCGGTCAGCCCGCCGAGCCGGTCACGGAGGCGCTGCCAGGCGAAGTCGGACAGATCCAGCAAGCTCTGCGTCGTGGTCATGAATCCACCGTAAAGCGACCTGCGGACAGGATCGGTCCGCAGGTCGAGGCAGAATAGCCGATGGATACCGCGGCCCGGCTGCTCCGATTGCTGTCGTTGCTTCACTCGCGCCCCCAGTGGGACGGTGCCGAGCTGGCAGCAAGGCTCGAGATCACGCCTCGCACCGTACGGCGGGACATCACCAGGCTGCGGTCGCTCGGCTACCCGATCGACGCCGAGGCCGGGATCGGCGGTGGCTATCGCCTCGGACCCGGTGGACGCCTGCCGCCGCTGCTGCTCGAGGACTCCGAGGCCGTGGCGATCGCGGTCGGTCTGCGGGTCGCGACGACCACGACGGTGTCCGGCGTCGAGGAGGCGGCGATCTCGGCGCTCGCCAAACTCCATCAGGTGCTGCCCGTCCGGCTCCGGGAGCAGGTCGACGCGATCGGGGCACACACGACTCAGTTGCCGCAGGGCGAACTGCCGCCGGTTGACGGCGGCGTGCTGGTCACGCTGGCGGCGGGTTGCCGGCACGTCGAAGGCATCCGGTTCCGCTATCGCACCCATGACGGCAGCGAGTCGGAGCGCAGCGTCGAACCGCTGCAGATCGTGCACACCGGCCGGCGCTGGTACCTCGTCGCCCGCGACCGCGACCGGCAGGCCTGGCGAACCTTCCGGGTCGACCGCATCGAGCAGCCGGTGCTCACCGGGTCCCGGTACCGCTTCGACGACCCGCCGGACCCGGTCGCACTCGTTGCCGAGGGCACCGGAGTGTCGCCGTGGGACATCGTCGCCCGGATCCGCGTCCAGGCTCCCGCCGCCACCGTCACGAAGATGATCCCGCCGAGTCAGGGCGTGGTCGAAGAGCTCGACGCCGCGACCTGTGAGGTCCGCTTCGCCGCCAACGAACTCGGCCCTCTGGTCGCCCAGGTCTGCCGGATCTATTGGCCGTTCGAGATCCTCGAGCCACCTGAACTACGCACCGCCGTCCACGAGCACGCCCGTCGGCTGCTGGACTCCTAGCTGTCGGCCAGGGCCTTGCGGATGCGTTTTTCGGAGACTGGGTACGGCGTGCCGAGGGTTTGGGCGAACAGGCTGATGCGGAGTTCTTCGAGCATCCACCGGACCTCGAGCAGTTCGGGGCTCGGGTACTTGCCTGTCGGCACCGCGCGGAGTCTCTTGCGGTACTCGTCGGTGAGCATGTCGACGACGGCCATCCCGGAGCGGTCGCGCGCCGCGTTGGCGCCGAGCTTGTCCAGGCGCAGCTCCATGCCGCGCAGGTACCGCACCAGATCGGGCAGTCGCTTCGCCCCGGTCTCGGTGATGAAGCCCGGATGCACGAGGCCTTCGAGCTGACCGCGGACATCCGACAGGGCAGCGAGCAACGCGGGGCTGGCCGCGCGGGAGATCTGCTTGTCCACGGTCCGCGCATGCCCGAGCACCTGCTCGACCTGCTGCAGAATCGTCAGCACGGTGTCCGCGAGTTCCGACCGTACGGCGTCCCGCAGGATCGAGAACGCGGTCAGGTTCCACGCCGGCCCGCCTGCCGCTGCCATCAGCTGATCGACAGCCGCCGCGATCGCATCGTCGAGCAGCTCACCGACGTTGCGATGCGGACCCGCCATCAGAGTCAGCTTCTGCGCACTGCTGAGTTGGCGTTGTACGACGTCGATCACCGACGGCATGGTCAGCAGCAGAAGCCGCCGCGTGCCCGCCCACATCGCCGCGGCCTGGTCGCGCTCGGTCTCCTGCAGGCGGATCGCGACGCTCTTGCCCTCGTCGACGAGCGCCGGGTAGCCCGCGACCGTCAGCCCGTTGCGGTGCTCGGAGAAGCTGCGGGGGAGATCGCCGAACGTCCAGTCGGTCAGGCCGGCCTTCTCCAGTCCGCTGACCGCCTTCGACGCGACCTGTGAGATCGCGGCCTTCGTCTTCGGCTTCAGCTTCTCCTTCAGCTTGGCGAGATCCTTGCCCTCGGCCACTGTCTTGCGTTTGTCGTCCTCGACCCGGAACGTCATCCGCAGGTGCTCAGGCACCCGGGTCCAGTCCCAGTCCTCGGGCTCGATCACCACGCCGCGCAGGTCCCGCAAGGCGCGTGCCATCGCGTCGGTGAGCGGCCCGGACGCCGGGTCGAGCTCGGGGAGGATCTGTCGCGCGTGGTCCGGCGCGGGCACGATGTTCCGCCGTACAGCCTTGGGCAGCGACTTGATCAGCGTCGTGACCAGTTCCTCGCGGAATCCGGGAACGCTCCACTCGAAGCCGTCCGCGGTCACCTGGTTCAGGACGAGCAGCGGGATGTGCACGGTCACGCCGTCGGCATCCGTGCCGGGCTCGAACGCATAGGTCAGGTCGAACGTCATCCCGTTCTGCGTCCAGTGGAGCGGGAACTCGTCCTCCTTGACGTCCGCACCTTCGCGGACGATCAGCGAACGCTCGAAGTCGAGCAGGTCGGGGTCGCGCTGCCGTGCCGTCTTCCACCACGTGTCGAAGTGCCGGCCGGTGACGACCTCGGGGCCGAGACGCTCGTCGTAGAACGCGAACAGCGTCTCGTCGTCGACCAGCAGGTCGCGTCGCCGGGTCCGCTCCTCGAGTTCCTCGACCTCTTCGATCAGTTTGCGGTTCTCGTGGAAGAACTTGTGGTGGGTGTCCCAGTCGCCCTCGACCAGCGCGTGCCGGATGAACAGCTCGCGCGACACCTCCGGGTCGACCTTCCCGTAGTTCACCTTGCGCCGGGCAACGATCGGTACGCCGTACAGCGTGACCTTCTCGTACGCCATCACGGCGCCGGCCTTGCGTTCCCAGTGCGGCTCGGAGTACGAGCGCTTGATCAGGTGCGGCGCGAGATCCTCGGCCCACTCCGGCTCGATCTTCGCGTTCACCCGCGCCCACAGCTTCGACGTCTCGACCAGCTCGGCGGCCATCACGAACTGCGGCGGCTTCTTGAACAGCCCGGAGCCGGGGAAGATCGCGAACTTCGTCCCGCGCGCGCCGAGGTACTGGTGCTGGTTCGCGGGATCCTTCATCCCGAGGTGGCTGAGCAAGCCGGACATCAGCGCGATGTGCACGCTCTGTGGGTCGGCCGGCTCGCCGCTGTTGAGTTTCACGCCGATCTGTGTGGCGACCTGGCGGAGCTGCGCGAAGATGTCCTGCCACTCGCGGACCCGGAGATAGTTCAGGTACTCGCTGCGGCACATCCGGCGGAACTGGTTACCGGACAGCTCCTTCTGCTGCTTCTTCAGGTAGCCCCAGAGGTTCAGGTAGCCGAGGAAGTCGCTGTTCGGGTCCCGGAACCGGGCATGCGCCTGCTGGGCCTGCGCCTCGGCATCGGTCGGGCGCTCGCGCGGGTCCTGGATCGAGAGTGCGGCCGCGATCACCATGACCTCGCGGACACAGGCATGCTTGTCGGCCTCGACGATCATCCGCGCCAGCCGCGGGTCCAGCGGGATCTGCGCGAGCTGCCGGCCGATCGGAGTCAGCCGGCCGCCCTTCGGTGTATCGATCGCTCCCAGCTCGGTGAGCAGCTGCAGGCCGTCGGTGATGCTGCGCTTGTCGGGTTCGTCGATGAACGGGAACGCGGCGATGTCGCCGAGCCCGATCGCGGTCATCTGCAGGATGACGGAGGCGAGGTTGGTGCGCAGGATCTCCGGGTCGGTGAACTCGGGCCGGTTGGTGAAGTCCTCCTCGGAGTACAGCCGGATGCAGATGCCGTCGCTGGTCCGGCCGCTGCGGCCCTTGCGCTGGTTCGCGCTGGCCTGCGACACCGGCTCGATCGGGAGGTGCTGGACCTTGGTGCGGTGGCTGTAGCGCGAGATCCGCGCCGTACCGGGGTCGATCACGTACTTGATGCCCGGGACGGTCAGCGAGGTCTCGGCGACGTTCGTGGCGAGCACGATCCGGCGGTTCGAGTGCGGCTGGAAGACCCGGTGCTGCTCCGCGTTGGAGAGCCTGGCGTAGAGGGGGAGGATCTC
Source organism: Kribbella pratensis (assembly GCF_004366075.1). GTDB lineage: Bacteria > Actinomycetota > Actinomycetes > Propionibacteriales > Kribbellaceae > Kribbella > Kribbella pratensis. The sequence goes on from NZ_SODU01000001.1 coordinate 290,449, forward strand.
GGTCGTACGGCGTTCGCCGCGGAACTTGTCGTTCAACGCGTCGGCGGTGTCGCGGATCTCGCGCTCACCGGACAGGAACACCAGTACGTCGCCGTCCGCCTCGTACTCGAGCTCGTCGACGGCGTCCAGGATCGCCTGGGTCTGGTCGCGGTCGATCGTGCTCGGGTCCTCGGGGTCGTTGACCGGGCGGTACCGCACCTCGACCGGATAGGTGCGGCCGGACACCTCGACGATCGGCGCCGGGGTGCCGTCCGCGGCCGCGAAGTGCGCGGCGAACCGCTCCGGGTCGATGGTCGCCGAGGTGATGATCACCTTGAGGTCCGGGCGGCGGGGGAGCAGACGCTTGAGGTAGCCGAGGATGAAGTCGATGTTCAGGCTGCGCTCGTGCGCCTCGTCGATGATGAGCGTGTCGTACCGCGTGAGGTCGCGGTCGCGCTGCAGCTCGTTCAGCAGGATGCCGTCGGTCATCAGCTTGACCAGCGACCGCTCGCTGACCTTGTCGGTGAACCGTACGGCGAAACCGATCGTCTCACCGAGCTCGGTGCCGAGCTCCTCCGCGATTCGCTCCGCGACCGTGCGCGCCGCGAGCCGGCGGGGCTGGGTGTGGCCGATCATGCCGTGCACGCCGCGGCCGAGCTCGAGGCAGATCTTCGGGATCTGGGTGGTCTTCCCGGACCCGGTCTCACCGGCGACGACCACGACCTGGTGGTCCCGGATCGCGGCGGCGATCTCGTCCTTCAGCTGGCTGACCGGCAGCTCTTCCGGGTAGGTGATCTCGGGTACGGCGTTGCGCCGTACGTCGACCCGCCGTTCGGCCTGCTCGACCGCCCCGGCCACACTCTGCAGCTCGGCGGCCCGCTTGCGAGCGTCCGTCGTACGCCGAACCCGCTCGAGCCGCCGCCCGAGATGCTCCCGGTCGTACGCCGTCAGATCGTCGAGCCGAGCCACCACGTCCGCAAGATTCAGCTCACCCTCGGCAGCACCGGATGCGGTTGCCGGGGCGGCGGCTTGGCGTCCCTTTCCGCCGCGCCGACGGCGCCGGCGATTGGCCGGGTCCTGCGAGGGGGCTGGGGGTGGACTCGTGGACTCGGTCCGGGCATCAGGCATAACCAGTCCAGTTTAGAGGCCCGACCCCAGCACCTCACCCGGATTTCAGTCGTGGGGGGACGGGACCTTGACGGCGAGGACCGGGACGGGGGACTCGAGGAGGACTCGCTGGGCGGTGCTGCCGAGGATGAGTTTGCCGACCGGGCTGCGGCGGCGGAGGCCGAGGACGATCAGACCGACGTCCTCGGCGGCAGCCGCCTTCAGGAGGGCGCCGGCCACGTCGCCCTCGGAGACCGCCTGCTGGATCGTCACCTCGACGCCGTGTTCGCGCAGCTTGGCCTCGGCGGCCGCCAACTCGTCGGCGTTGGCGTAGCGGGCGTCGATGTAGGCGTCGCCCCGGCTCGTGTTCAGCAGCAGGATCGAGGCCCCGCGCAGCTCGGCCTCGGTCGCTGCGGCGGTCAGCGCCGCCTCACCCTCGGGCGTTGGTACGTATCCGACGAGAATCTTCACGGTTCTTACTCTCCCATGCCTGACCTGCGCCACTCACCAAGCAGCCCGAAGCCGAGCAACCCACGCTCAGCCACAGCCGCGAACGAGCCCGCTGCGGGGGTTGGTGAGTGGCGCAGGTCCATCAACCGCCCTCGCCGCCGGTTAGGGTCGAGCACATGGTCGAACTTCAGGTGGTCCTCCCGGACGAGTCGGCGACGATGCCGCCCGAGCGACTGGTCGAGCTGGCGATCGCCGCGGAGGACCTGGGCTACGGTACGGCGTGGTTGCCCGATCACCTCCTCCCGCCGGGTGAGTTCGGCCCGACCTACGGCGGCGTGTACGAACCTCTCGTCACGATCGGGTACCTGGCGGCGCGCGCGAGCCGGATCCGGTTCGGGACCTCGGTGCTCGTGCTGCCGATGCGGAGTCCGTACGTGGTCGCCAAGCAGGCGGCGACACTGCACCGGTTGTCCGGCGAGCGCGTCGTACTGGGGATCGGCGCGGGGTGGGCGAAGGACGAGTTCGCGGCAGTCCGTGCCGTGTTCGAGGAGCGCGGCCGCCGCACGGACGAGTCACTCGGGATCATCCGTGATCTCTTCGAGGGCCGGGACCGCGGCGGGGTGTTCGAGCCCAAGCCCCGGGCGCCGCTCCCGCTCATGATCGGCGGTACGACGGTGCCCGCGTTGCGCCGCGCCGCGCGCTACGGCGACGAGTGGCAGGGGCTCAACCTGGACGGTGCCGGATTCGCGGCGGCGGTATCGCGGCTCAGGTCGTTCGGTGACCGGCCGATCAAGGTCGGGACGCGGCTCGACTGGTCCGACGGCGATCCCGACCCGGTCGTCGCCATGGCTCACGAGCTCGTCGACGCCGGCGCGGAGACCGTGGCGGTGTCCTTCGGGGACGAGGCCAGCGCGCTGGACCGGATGACGAGGTTCCGGAAGCTCTTCACGGCGGGGTGAGTTTGCCGCGCAGGACCTTGCCGGTCGCGTTGCGCGGGAATTCGTCGAGGACCACGATCCGGCGCGGGGTCTTGTAGCGTGCGAGGTTGGCCTTCACGTGCGTCAGCAACTCGTCCTCGGTGGCCGGCGAGTCGAGTACGACGTACGCGATCAGCCGCTGGCCGAACTCGTCGTCGGGGACTCCGGCAACGACCGCTTCGGCGACCGCGGGATGTGCGGCGAGGCACTGCTCGACCTCGACCGGATACACGTTCTCGCCGCCGGACACGATCATGTCGTCCTCGCGGCCGTCGACGAACAAGCGCCCGGCCGCATCGACGTGACCGAGGTCGCCGGTGCTCATCCGCCCGTCGACGACGGTCTTGCTCGAACCGTCCGAGTACCCGCCGAACACCAGCCCGCCGCCCGCGAAGATCCGCCCGGTCGTGCCGGTCGGCACCGTGCGGTCCTGGTCGTCGAGGATCCGGATCGTGCTGCCGAGACAGGGCCGCCCGACGGTCCCGGGCGCGGCGAGCAGGTCGGCGGACGTCGCGATCGTGGCGATGCCGACCTCGCTCGACCCGTACGCGTCGCACAGCACCGGCCCGAACCGTTCGATGAACCGCTCCGCCAGCGGCGCGCCGAGCTGGGACGCGCCCGAGATGACGGCCCGCAGCGAGCGCAGGTCGTGCTGGGCGGTGGCGTCCGGACCGAGATCGAGGATTCGGCGCAGCATCACCGGTACGGCGACGATCGCGCCGGCGCGGGTCGCCTCGACGTCGGCGAGCAAGGTGGCGGCGTCGAACCGCGGTCGCAGGACGAGCGGCGAGCCGAGGAACAACGCGAGCATCGAGGTGAGGAGACCGAGCCCGTGGAACAGCGGCGGGCAAACGACCATCGGCTCGCCCGCCCGGAGCCCGAACCGGCTGAGCGCGCTCCCGGTCAACCCCGCCAGCCCCACCGCGGTCGGCACCCGGGGCGCCGCCTTGGGCGTACCAGTGGTTCCCGAAGTGAGAATCGTGATGTGCCCGGCCGTGTCAGGCGCAGGCGCAGCCGGGCCGCCGCTCCGAGCGAGGTCATGCAGGCTCCGAGGTCCGCGGCTGTCCTCGTCCGTCCCCGCCCCGGCCGACCTCAGGCCGGCTGACGCCGACAGAACAGCAGGGAGGTCGGCCGGCGGAGTGAACTCTTCGTCATGGACCAGGAGATCCGGCCGATGCCGTTCGAGGACCGCTTGGAGTTGCGGCGGTGCGAACTCGGTGTTCACGAACAGGACGTCCGCGCCGATCCGCGACGCCGCCAGCGTCGCCTCGAGGAATCCGCGGTGGTTGCGGCACAGCACCGCCACCTTGCTCCCGGCAACGATCCCGTACTGCGCCTGCATCCCGGCCGCGATCCGTTCGCACCGCCGATCCAGCTCGGCGTACGTCATCACGTCGTCCCCGGAGATCACCGCAGGCCGCTCCGGATACCGGATCGCCGCGATCACCCCGAGCGCCGCCATCGACTGACCCCAGGTCCGCAGCGCCCGTTCGATCCGCACGAGCTGCGCCGGCCCCGCCGACCTCCACACCCCGGACGTGATCAGTGCGACCGACAAGCCGCCGACCTCGGCCGCGCTCTGCACCAGCCATGCCGGCGGCCGCAGCGGTGGGATCGGGCGGATCGTCCTCATCGCTTCTTCCCGCCTCCGGTACGCCGGAAGTACTGCTCGAGCAACCGATCCGTCGGCACCCGCAACAGGTTGCCGATGGCATCGGCCGGCCGGACGAACGGCGGCGTGATGTTGTGCGGGCGCTCGGCCACCGCCGTACACACCTGATCGGCTGCCTGCTCCGGCGTCAGCCCCGGCAACTTGTTCAGCAGCGGCGTCGGCTCACTCATCCGCGTGTGCACCAGCCCCATGTAGACCGTCGAGGTCGTCACCCCGTCGCCGCGGACCTCCTGCGCCACGCACCGCAGCCACACGTCGAACGCGCTCTTCGACGCCAGGTACGCCGACCAGCGCGCCATCGGCGGCGTACGGACGCCGGCCGTCGACACGTTCACGATGTGGCCGGACCCGCGCTCGCGCATCGACGGCAGCAGTTCGAGCACGAGCTTCGCCGGCCCGAGGTAGTTGACCGCGTTCGTCCGCTCGATGTCGTGGAACCGCTGGTACGTGTCCGCGATCGATCGCCGGATCGACTTGCCGGCGTTGTTCACGAGTACGTCGACCCGCTCGTGCTCGGCCAGCATGGTCCGCACGAGCTCCTCGACCGCTGCCGGGTCGGCGAGGTTCGCCGGATACGCGTAGGCGGTCCCGCCCGCGGCACGAATCTCGTCGGCCACTGCCTGCAGTTGGTCCGCCGTTCGCGCGACGAGCAACACCGTCGCGCCTGCAGCAGCCAGCCGCCGTGCAGTTGCCTCACCGATCCCGTACGACGAACCGGTGACCAGCACCACCTTGCCCCGGACAGCCGCGTCCAGCCGCTCGTCGGAAATCCTGGTGCGACCGTTGGTGAGCGCGACAAGCAACGGCCACCCCGGAGCACGCTTCCCAGTCACCATGCGCCCGACATTACCCGCTGGTAGCCGTCAGTGGCAGGGGGTGATTCAGTCGGCTGCCGGCTGCGGAGCGCTCCAGCTCGCCAACAGCCGGAGACGATCCGCGGTGGGCGAGCCGGGCTCGACCTGGTAGACGCACAGCGTCTGCTCGGCGTCGCCAGGTACCTGGAACGACTCGTACGCGAACTCCAGATCGCCCGCCACTGGGTGGTGATAGAGCTTCGCGCCGTGCGTCCGGCGCAGGACCCGGTGGTCGTTCCACCAGCCCGTGAACTCGGGGCATTGCAGCGTGAGTTCCCCGACGAGGTCGGCGAGCTGACGGTCGTTCGGGTGGCGGCCGGCTTCGAGCCGCAGCATCGCGACGGTCTCGGCCGCGATCCGTTCCCAGTCGCCGACCTGCTTGCGGGCCGCGGGATCGAGCAGGTAGTAGCGCGCGAGGTTACGGCGGGTCGCAGGCATCGCGTCGAAGTCCGTCAGGACCTCGCGGGCGAGCCGGTTGGTCGCGAGTACGTCGGTGCGCCGGCCGAGGATGAACGCCGGGATGTGATCGAGCGTCTGCAGCATCAAGTACAGACCTGACCGGACCCGCTGAGGGCTTGCGGGAGTACGCCGGACCGGTGCCCGCCGCGTCAGAAGGTCGCTGAGGTGTTCGCGCTCGACCGCGTCGAGTTGGAGGGCGCGAGCAAGCGCGTCGAGCACCTCGGCCGACGGGTTGCCCGCCCGACCTTGCTCGAGCCGGGTGTAGTACTCCGTGCTGACGCCGGCCAACCGCGCGACCTCGTCACGACGCAGACCGGGGACGCGCCGCTTGCGCCCGTCCGCGGGCAGGCCGGCCTGGTCGGGTGCGATCGCGGCCCGCCGCGAGCGGAGGAAGTCGGCGATCTCGGTACTGCGCTCCATGGCTCCAGTGTCTCGAACGCCGCGGCCGATCCGTGCTGCCAAGGTGGCCCTGCGGGTACCAGCTTCGCCGATACCTGCCCGGACAGGGGCTGCTCAGGCGCCCAAAACACCTTCTGTGACTGGTGTTCTGGAGTCACGGCCGGCAAGTCGCCGACCGAACCACCCTGGAAGGCAGCCAGAAATGTCTGTGCAAGAAGAAGGCAAACCGCTCGCAGGCCGGGTCGCCGTCATCACCGGCGCGTCGAGAGGCATCGGCGAGGCCGCGGCCGAGCATCTGGCCGGTCTGGGCGCGACCGTCGCGGTGTTTGCCCGGCGAGCGGATCGCCTTGGCGAGCTCGTCGCCCGGATCGAGAAGGACGGCGGCAGCGCCCTCGCCGTGACCGTCGACGTCACCGACGCTGCTGCGGTGCAGGCCGCAGCCGAGCGGGTCCAGGCCGAGCTGGGCGGCGCCGACCTGCTCTTCAACAACGCCGGTATCATGCTCCCCGCGCCCGTCGAGGAGCGCGCGACAGAGCAGTGGCAGCATCAGATCGACCTGAACATCACCGGCCTGATGAACGCCATCGGCGCCTTCACCCCGCAGCTGGGTGCGGCCGGAGCCGAGCGCGGTGTCGCTGACCTGATCAACACATCGTCGATCGCGGCGCAGAACATCTTCCCGAACTTCGCCGTCTATTCGGGCACCAAGGCGTACGTCAGCCACCTGTCCCGGCACCTTCGCGCCGAACTCGGCCCGAAGAACGTCCGGGTCTCGGCGATCGAACCGGGCATCGTGGGCACCGAGCTGCAGAGCCACGTCACCGACGAGGGCGCACTGGAGTGGCTGGACGGGTCCAAGCAGACCATGGAGTGGCTGACGCCCGACGATGTCGCGCAGGCGGTCGGCTTCATCGCCACGCAGCCGCCCCGGGTCAACTTTCAGCAGGTCACGATCATGCCGACGGCTCAGACCAGCTGAGGCGTTGCAGCCATTCGCGGATCAAGGCGCCGAACAGCGCGGGTTGTTCCAGTTGGAGGTTGTGGCCGGCGACGTCCAGTACGGCGTACGTCGCCCGCGGGTAGTGGGGGAGCAGACCGAACTGGTCCTCGTACCCGGTCACGGCGTCCTGCCGGCCGCAGACGATGAGGGACGGTCCGTCGTACGGCGGACCGCTCTCCGGTGCCGTCGACAGTGCCCAGTTCTTCTGGATGCGTTCGAGCGCCGCCGTGTCGGCGACCTCGAGACCCGGCGCCACGTCCGCGCGGTACGCCGCCAGCGCGTCGGCGGTCTGTACGACGGCCAGCTCGGTGAAGTCCTCGCCCTCGGTCAGCGACTCGAGAACGCCCGGCTCGGACCGCAGAACGACGTGTTCGGGCAGCTTCCGGTCCTTGTGCCAGAGCGTGCCGATCGGGCAGATCAGTCCGATGCCCAGGATCTGCTCGGGCCGCTCCACGACCAGGCCGCGGGCAAGATATCCGCCGTACGACTCGCCGATGAGCACGAACGGCTCGTCGCCGATCTGCTCGTCGATGAACGCGCGCACGGCCGCCATGATGCCGTCGGAGCTGTCGATGTCGCCGGCCGGACTCCGACCCATCCCGGGCAGATCGGGGTAGAGGCGGCGGTAGCCGGGCAGCGCCGATGGTCCAGTGAAGATCGGCTCCAGGCAGCCGGTCATCAACCGGTGGTCCGGTGTCCAGCCGTGCAACGCGAGAACCGGTACGCCGTCGCCGAAGGACACATGGTGCAGGGTCATGGGGCAAGTTGTAGCAACCCCTCCCGACAGTTTTAGATTCAGGCATGGCCCGTCGCTCAGCACTTCCTCCCGTCCATGATGTCGCCGTCCTCCGCGCCCGCCTCGACCGTGCCCGCGAGGCCGCGGCCGGCACCGGTCTGGTGATCACGCCAGGCTCCGATCTGCGCTACCTGATCGGTCAGCCCGGCGGCTCGCTCGAGCGCCTCACCACGCTGGTGATCCCGGCCGACGGCGCCCCGGCACTCGTCGTACCGAAGCTCGAAGCGCCCGGGTACGAGGATCTGCCCCTGGCGGAGCTGGGCGTCGACGTCATCACCTGGGTGGACGGCGTCGACCCGTACAACCTCGTGGCCGAGCGGCTGAGTGGCGCCGAGCGGGTCGCGGTGAGCGACTTCACGCCGGCGCTGCACGTCTTCGGGTTCCGGGACGCGTTGCCGAAGGCCGAGCAGGTGCTGGCCGGGCCGATCGTCCGTGAGTTGCGGATGCGGAAGGACGCGGCGGAGATCGAGGCGCTGCGGAAGGCGGGCGCGGCGATCGACCGGGTGCACGCCCGCGTCGGGGAGTGGCTGCGTCCCGGCCGGACCGAGGCCGAGGTCGGTGCCGACATCGAGGCCGCGATCGTCGAGGAAGGCCACACCGGGGCGGACTTCGTGATCGTCGGCAGCGGCCCGAACGGCGCGAGCCCGCACCACGCCCTGTCCGGCCGCGTGATCGAGACCGGCGACGTCGTGGTCGTCGACATCGGCGGTCCGGTTGCCGAGGGCTACAACTCCGACTCCACGCGGACGTACGCCGTCGGTACGCCGCGGGACGCAGACGTCGCCGCGACGTACGCCGTACTGCAGGAGGCGCAGCAGGCCGCGGTGGAGGCTGTTCGGCCCGGTGCGACCGCGGAGTCGATCGACGCCGCCGCCCGGGACGTCATCGCGGCGGCGGGCTTCGGCGACTACTTCATCCACCGGACCGGCCACGGGATCGGGCTGGACGTCCACGAGGAGCCGTACATCGTCGCGGGCAACGACCTGCCGCTGGAGCCCGGTATGGCGTTCAGCGTCGAGCCGGGCATCTACCAGGCCGGTCGCTGGGGTGCGCGGATCGAGGACATCGTCGTGGTGACGGCGGACGGCGTCGAATCGATGAACAACCAGCCGCACGACCTGGTCGTTCTGACCTAACCCGCCCGGAACGTCTTGCGGTAGGCGAGTGGAGAGACGCCCAGCTCGGACCGTAGGTGGTGTCGGAGGGACGCCGCCGTACCCAGGCCGGCCTCCTCGGCGACGCGGTCGACCGAGAGGTCGGTGGTCTCGAGCAGTTGGCACGCGTGCCGCACGCGCTGCTGCAGCAGCCAGGTGCCGGGCGACTGTCCGGTCTCCGACTTGAAGCGCCGGCTGAACGTACGCACACTCATCCGCGCATGCTCCGCCATCGCCGCGAGACTGATGTCCTCACCGAGCCGTTCGAGGGCCCAGGCCCGCGTCGGCGACGTACCCTCACTGCCTTCCTCGGGTACGGCGCGCTCGATGTACTGCGACTGCCCGCCGTCGCGCCACGGAGGTACGACGCAGTGCCGGGCGGCCCGGTTGGCGACCTCGCTGCCGAAGTCGCGGCGGATCAGGTGCAGGCAGAGATCGACGCCCGCGGCCAGGCCGGCCGACGTGAGTACATCGCCGTCGTCGATGAACAGCTTGTCCTCGTCGAGCTTCACCTGCGGGTACACGCTGCGGAACAACTCGGCCCGTCGCCAGTGTGTCGTCGCGGGCCGCCCGTCCAGGTAGCCGGCCGCGCCGAGGACGAACGCCCCCGTGCAGATCGAGGCGATCCGCGTACCCGGGCGGACGGTGGCGAGAGCGGCGGCCAGGTCGTCGGGCAGCGTGCCTTCGTACCGCGGCTGGGGGATGTAGGTTCCTGGGACGATCACCGTGTCCGCCTCGGCGAGCGCCTCGGGGCCGTGGTCCGGGACGAGGCTGAACCCGGCACCGGCCCGCACCGGTCCGCCGAGTCCGCAGATGCGGACGTCGTACAACTTGGTGCCGTCGGCCTTGGTGGCGGCACCCAGGACCGTCGGCGGGATCGTCAGGTCGAACCCGACGACCGGCTCGAGCGCGAGGACGGCGACCACGTGCGGACCGACGGCGGCCAGATGACGACTCATGGCCACATCTTGACACATGTTGGCTATCTGGCCACTAGTTCGATGACGATCGAACCCTCATCCTTGATCGGGTGACGCAGATTCTAGAGACGAAGAAGGCCCCCAGGGTGCACCTGGCCTGGGCGGTCGCTGTGGTCGGGTTCGTGACGCTGATCGGCGCGGCCGGGTTCCGGTCGGTGCCGAGTGTGCTGCTCGATCCGCTGCACGAGGAGTTCGGGTGGTCGCACGCGACGATCTCGGCGGCGGTGTCGATCAACCTGCTGCTGTTCGGTGGGATCTCGCCGTTCGCCGCCGCGCTGATGGACCGGCTCGGGCTGCGGAAGGTGGTCAGCGGTGCACTGGTCCTGATCGCGCTGGGCAGCGGCCTGACCGTGTTCATGACCGCGTCCTGGCAACTGCTGCTCTGCTGGGGCCTTCTGGTCGGCGTCGGCACCGGGTCGATGTCGATGACCTTCGTAGCGACGATCACCGGGCGCTGGTTCGTGCACCGTCGCGGCCTGGTGACCGGGATCCTCACAGCGGCCGGTGCTACCGGTCAGCTGATCTTCCTGCCACTGATCGCCTCGCTGGCGTCGAACTACGGCTGGCGGGTGCCTGCGCTCGTAGCGGCCGGTGCGGCGTTGGCCGTCGTACCGCTGGTGCTGTTGTTCCTGCGGGACTACCCGAGTGACGTCGGGCTGCGTGCGTACGGCGCCCCGGAGGGCAGTACGGCGGGGCAGCGGGTGGAGACGACCGGTAGTAGTGCCATGCGAGCGCTCAACGCCCTGCGCATGGCGGCCCGGCGTCCCGCGTTCTGGATGCTGGCGGGCGGGTTCGCGATCTGTGGCGCCTCGACGAACGGTCTGGTCGGCACGCACTTCGTGACGGCAGCGCACGACCACGGCATGCCCGCTACGACTGCTGCGTCGCTGCTGGCGCTAGTAGGCGTGTTCGACGTGGGCGGGACGATCTTCTCCGGGTACCTGACCGACCGGTGGGACCCGCGGTACCTGCTCATCGCCTACTACTCGCTGCGCGGCCTGTCGCTGCTGGTGCTGCCGTCGCTGCTCGGACCGACCGCTGCGCCGAGCACCTGGGTGTTCATCATCTTCTACGGCCTGGACTGGGTAGCGACCGTGCCGCCGACCGTGGCGCTGTGCCGCGAGTGGTTCGGCGAGGACGGGCCGATCGTGTTCGGCTGGGTGTTCGCGTCGCACCAGGTCGGTGCGGCGCTGGCCGCGACCGGCGCCGGGGCGATCCGGGACGCGCAAGGCAGCTACAACCTCGCGTGGTACCTGGCCGGCGGGCTCTGCGCGGCGGCCGCGTTGATGTCCGCGAGCATCGGTCGCCGCCTCGTAACCGCCTGACTCTTTCCGCTAGCCTCGATCTAAGTTGAGGTTGAAGGGATGAGCGATGGACATCGAGCCGGGTGAGTTGACGGTCGGGCAGCTGTCGCAACGCAGCGGCGTGGCGATCTCGGCTCTGCATTTCTACGAGCGGCAGGGGCTGATCCTCAGTCGCCGTACGTCGGGGAACCAGCGTCGCTACAAGCGGGACACGTTGCGCCGGGTGGCGTTGGTCAGGATCGCCCAGCGGGTCGGCGTACCGCTCGCGGAGGTGGCCGCGATCCTGAAGTTGCTCCCGGAGAACCGTACGCCGACGCGTGCCGACTGGGAGCGCATCTCGGAGTGCTGGCAGGCCGAGCTCGACCGCCGCATCGTGCACCTCGAACAACTCCGCGACGACTTCAAGGACTGCGTCGGCTGCGGCTGCCTCTCCATCGACCGCTGCGCCTTGGCCAACCCCCACGACACCCTCGCCACCACAGGCCCCGGCCCCCGCCGCCTGGTCGCCACCACCGGAGAACCCTGCCACCCCGGCAAATGCGCCTAGTCCCACCGCACCGCCTCGCGCTACCGACGCGGGTCGGGAGGGGTTGGAGGCCGGCGCGCGGGGAGTTGGATCGGGTTGTCCACAGGGTGGGCGGCAGGCGCGCGCGGAATGGGGGTGGGGGCGTCTAGTGTCGTCGGCATGGGCGAGACTGCGGCGATGCTGACTCTGACCGACGACCGGGCGAAGGTTGCGGGTGACCTGATCCGGGCGATCGCGGGCGACGAGGCGCGGCTGCGGACGGATCAGGAGACCGCTGTTGCCGCGTTGTGCGAGGCGGCCGCGCGGGTGCTCGTGGTCCAGGCGACCGGCTGGGGGAAGTCCGCGGTCTACTGGGCCGCGACGGCGATCCGGCGGGCTGAGGGGTTCGGCCCGACGCTCGTGGTCTCACCGCTGCTCTCGTTGATGCGTGACCAGGTCGCCGCGGCCGGCCGTGCAGGGCTCCGCGCCGCCACGCTCAACTCGAACAACATCGACGAGTGGTCGAGCATCGAGCACGATCTACGCTCCGGTGCGGTCGACGTACTGCTGGTCTCCCCGGAGCGCCTGGCGAACCCGGGCTTCGGACGGCGCGTGCTGGACGGCCTGGCCGGGCAGATCGGTCTGCTGGTCATCGACGAAGCGCACGCGGTGTCGGACTGGGGTCACGACTTCCGCCCGGACTATCGCCGGGTGTCCGAGGTGCTGCAGCAGCTGAACCCGAAGACACCGGTGCTGGCGACGACAGCGACGGCCAACTCGCGCGTGACGGAGGACGTCGCGAAGCAGCTCGGCGAGTCCACCTTGGTGCTGCGTGGTCCGCTGGCGCGATCGAGTCTGCAGCTCGCGGTGGTGGATGCGCTGTCACCGCTGGATCGGTTCGCGTGGGTCGTCGACGTCCTGCCGACGCTTCCCGGGTCAGGGATCGTGTACGCGTTGACGGTGGCCGACGCGCAGCGGCTGGCTGCGGTGATCCAGGAGGTCCACGGGCCAGATGTCCCGGTCGCGGCGTACACAGGTCAGCTGGAGGCGGGGGAGCGGGAGCGGCTCGAGGACGCGCTGCGCGCCAACCAGCTGAAGGCGCTGATCGCGACCTCGGCGTTGGGAATGGGGTACGACAAGCCGGACCTCGGTTTCGTGGTGCATGTCGGGTCGCCGCCCTCACCGGTCTCGTACTACCAGCAGGTCGGCCGTGCAGGGCGCGGCATCGACCATGCGGTGGTGGCGTTGCTGCCGTCCGACGCGGACGCGGGCGTCTGGGACTACTTCGCGACCGCGACGATCCCGGTGCCCGAGAACGTGCAGCGCTTGCTGCGGGCGCTGGAGAGCTACGGACCGGATCAACCCGCGACCGTGCCGGCGTTGGAGGCCGAGACCGGACTGCGCCGGACCCGGGTCGAGCTGATGCTGAAACAGCTCGCCGTGGACGGAGCCGTCGACAGGGTCGAGCGCGGATGGGTCCGGACCGGTGCCGAGTGGACGTTCGACGCGGCGCACTACGACGGCATCGTGTCCGTACGGCGGCGCGAGGCCGACATCATGCGCGCGTACACCCGCGGCGATCGTTGTCTGATGCAACTTCTCCAGGAGTCGCTGGACGATCCGTCGGCGGAGCCCTGCGGCCGGTGCTCGGTGTGCCTGGGCGCGTTGCCCGAGCCGTTGGTGGAGCGGCCCGATCCGGAGACCGTCGCGACGATCACGCGGTCGCTGCGCGGCGAGGTCCACGTGCTGGAGACGCGGAAGATGTGGCCGGGCGGTGCGTTCGGCGCCCGCGGGAAGATCCCACCCGCCCTCTCCGCCGAGCCGGGCCGCATCATCGTGTACGCCGACGCGCCCGAGTGGCGCGAGGTTTTGCAGGGTGCATTCAACGGATCGCCCGCCCCTGAGGCAGTCGAGGCGTTGCAGGCCGGTGCGGTCGCGGCGCTCTCCCGATGGCGTGGTTCGTGGTCGGCTCGGCCCGATGTCGTCGTACCGCTTGCTGCCGGGGGTTATCGGGACCTCACGTCCGCGGTTGCGGATCACGTTGCCGGGGTCGGCCGGTTGGAGCGAGCGGAGTTGACCATCGACCGGACCGGCTACACCGACGACCTGTCGTCGGCCGAGGAGGCGAAGGTCTGGCGGGACGGTCTCCAGGTGGACGGCGTCACCGCCCAGGCCGTCACAGCACGCACTGTGCTCCTCCTCGTCGACTCCACGTCGTCACAGTGGCCGGTCACGGTAGCCGCGGCGAAACTGCGTGAAGCAGGCGCCGCGGCTGTTCTCCCGCTGGTGATCCACAAGCGTCCTTAGGACTCCTGATGCACGGTGGCGACTGATGTCTCCAGCAAGGATTTCAGGTCCGCCAGCAGGCGCGGCCAGCCGTCCTGGATCATGGTCCGGATCGTGCTGTCCGGCTCGAAGCCGCTGTGGATCACGGTGAGCTTCACCTGGTCGTCGATCGGCTCGAGCTCGAACGTTGCCGTCGACAACGGCTCACGGCTGGTCCGCTCGTAGGTCGCCTCGTCGAACCCGACCGCCTTCGCGAACTCGGGCGTGATGTGGTGCCAGGCGTAGGCCAGCCGTGTGTACGGCGTGTGCTCGACCACCACCTGCCCCGGTCCGGAGATCACGACGTCGCCCTGGTGCCACACCATCGGGGAGCCGGGCTTCCAGTCCGTCTCGTGGTGGAGCTGCCAGTACTGCTCGGTGAACGCCGGGTCGGTCAGCGCCTGCCACAGCCGCTCGGGCGTGGTCCGGATGTACGTGGTGTAGACGAAATCATTGTTCGTCACTTCAGCCTCCAGTGCCGTCTTGAGGTCGGCGAAGAGCTGAACCCGCCGACGGTCGTACTGATGGATCCAGCGATCGGCGATGGCGTTGATCGGCTCCGCGTTCAGGTGGTGCAGCTTCTCCCGGCCGCGCCACACGGTGCTGATGAGGTTCGCGCTCTCGAGGACGGCGAGATGCTTGCTGACGGACTGCCGCGCCATGTCGAGCTCGGCGCACAGCTCGCGCAGTGTCTGCCCGTTGCGCAGGTTCAGCAGGTCGAGCAGCCGTCGCCGGCTGGGATCCGCGAGCGCCCGGAACACCTCGTCGTCCATCACCCTCCGATCGCTTCATGCAGCCTTTTGGCTGCCTTTCCAACATAGGCAGCCAATTGGCTGCATGTCAACCACTGCATCGTCAAAGAAGGCGATTGACGACTGGGTGAGGATGTGGAGGTGGAGATCAAGAGCCTGGGGTACCGGACCGATCTGTTGCTCCTGGAGCTGGGCGGAAGCACGCTGCGCGACACGGGGGAGTACGTCGTGGTGCGCACGCCGGGCAACCCGGGCTTCTGGTGGGGCAACTTCCTGCTCTACCGCACGCCGTTCGCGCCCGGCGACACGAAGATCCGCCTCGACGACTTCCGGCGGGAGTTCCCGGACGCGAAGCATGTCGCCCTCGGCATCGATACCGTCGACGGCGTGATCGGGGCCGAGGACGAGCTGACCGCCGCCGGGTTCACGGGCGACAGCAGTGTCGTGATGACGGCCGATCGGGTCCTGCAACCGCAACGGCCCAATACGGACTCGACGTACCGCTTCCTGAACAGCGACAACGACTGGGAGCAGCTGTACCGCCAGAGCCTCGCCACCGCGTCCATGAAGGTCGACGCGGCGTACGAGGAATTCACCCGGCGCAGGTTGGCGGCGAAGCGCGAGCTGGTCGACGACGGTCACGGGAAGTGGTTCGGCGCGTTCGACGGGGATCGGCTGCAGAGCGCGCTCGGGTTGATGTTCGACGGCAGCGGGCTGGCCCGGTTCCAGGATGTGCAGACGTCCCCGGAGGACCGTGGTCGCGGGCTGGCGACCACGCTCGTCCACCACGCGTCGACCTACGGGCTGACCGAAGGCGGTGCGCGGACCCTGGTGATGGTCGCGGATCCGGAGTACCTCGCGATCCGGATCTATCGCTCGCTGGGATTCACCGACTCGGAGACCCAGCTCGGGTTCGCGAAGCCGCCCGCGTGACCCCCACATGAAACAGTAGGACCATGACTGACGGACGCGGAGTTGTACTGGTCACCGGTGGAAGTCGCGGGATCGGCGCGGCCGCGTCGCTCGCGCTCGCGGCGGACGGCTGGGACGTCGGAGTCAACTACCGGACGCAGGCCGACGAAGCCGCGCAGGTCGTGAAGGCCTGCGAAGAGCGCGGCGGTCGCGCGATCGCCGTCCAGGCGGACGTCACAGAGGCCGAGCAGATCGAGCGGCTCTTCGACACGGTCAGCGCGGAACTGGGCCCGATCACCGCGGTGATCAACAACGCCGGCGTCGTCTCGCCGGCCGGGCGGGTCGCGGAGTACGACGCCGAACGGCTCGACCGGGTGTTCCGGATCAACGCGATCAGCGCGTTCCTCGTGGCCGGTGCCGCGGTCCGCCGGATGTCGACGGCGTACGGCGGCGACGGTGGCGTCATCGTGAACGTGTCCTCGCGCGCGGCGGTGCTCGGATCGGCGGGAGAGTACGTCGACTACGCGGCGAGCAAGGCCGCCGTCGACGCGCTCACGACCGGCCTGGCGAACGAGGTCGCGAAGGAAGGCGTCCGCGTCCTCGGGATCCGGCCCGGCCTGATCCAGACCGACATCCACGAGCCGGGCCGCTTGGACCGCCTCGGCGCGACCCCGCCGCTGGCCCGCCCCGGCAAGCCGGAGGAGGTCGCCGAGGTGATCGCCTTCCTCGCCTCGAACCGCTCCTCCTACATGACCGGTACGACGGTCGACGTCTCGGGCGGCCGGTAACGGATGGGACTGCGGCCGGTAGACCTCGCGCGCCGGGCCGGGGTATCGACTCAGCTCGTCCGCAACTACGAGGCGGCCGGAATTCTGCCGCCGGCGCCGCGGTCGGACACCGGATATCGGCAGTACGGTCCCGAGCATGTCGCGGCGTTGCTGACGTACCGCGCGCTCGCGCCCGGCTTCGGCGCCGAGACCGCCACCGAGATCATGCGCGCCGTGCACAACGGCGACGAGGCGCTCGCCTACAGGCTGGTGGACGCGGCCCACGCCGCCCTGCACGAGCAGCGACTCGCGACCGACGCCGCCAGTGAGGCGCTCGGCGCGCTGGCCGCTGAGTACGTCGACGAACAGCCGGTCACTGGCCCGTCCCTACTCGTCGGCGAACTCGCACACCGCCTTGGCGTCCGTACCTCGGCCCTCCGCGTCTGGGAGGCCGCGGGCCTGCTCGCGCCGACCCGGGAACCGGGTACCAAGTACCGCCGCTACGGCCCCGAACAGGTGCGGGACGCTCGGATCATTCACATGCTCCGCCAGGGCCGGTACTACTTCGAGCAGATCAAGCCGGTACTCGACGGTCTCCGACGTACGGGCAGCACCGACGCGTTGCGCACCGCGATCGCCGAGCGTCGCGCCGCCCACGACCGTCAGACGAAGGCGATGCTGTACGGCGCCGCGCTGCTTCACGAGCTGATCACTGCGGGACAGCAAGACGGGTCGGCACCGACCGCCCTCGCACAGTGACCAGGTCGCTCTGCCGCCACTGATCGGACTCGGCCGGCGCAGCCTTCTCGACGGCGGTCATCGACGCGATGAGCCGCCCGGGTGCTGTCTTGGCCAGTTCGCTCAGCCGCGCCGCCTCGTTCACCGGGTCCCCGATCACGGTGTACTCGTGCCGCCGTACGTCGCCCACCGTGCCGGCCACCACGATCCCCGCCGTGACACCGATCCCCGCGGTTGCCTCCGGCAACTCGTCGGCGAGCCGCCGGGACAGCTCCCGCCCCGCGGTCAGAGCGCTGCCCGCCGGGTCCGCCAGCTCGGCCGGCGCCCCGAAGACCGCCAGCACCGCGTCACCGGCGAACTTGTTCACAAACCCGCCCTGCCGGTCCACCTCCGCGACCACGATCGCGAAGAACCGGTTGAGCAACTGCACCACCTCGGCCGGCGGCCGCTGGGCAGCGAGCTCGGTCGATCCGACCAGGTCGACGAACAGCACCGCGGCGTACCGCTCCTCGCCGCCGAGGCTGTCGCTGGTCAGCGCCTCCTGGACGACATCCGTCCCGACGTACCGCCCGAACAGGTCCCGAATCCGCTCCCGCTCGCGCAGACCGTCCGCCATCCGGTTGAACCCGGCCTGCAGCGACCCCAGCTCGGTGCCGTCGAAGACCGGGATACGTACGTCGAGGCGTCCCTCGCCGATCAGGTTCAACGCGTCCCGCACCGACCGCACCGGCGCCACCACGGACCTCGCCGACAACCAGGTGAGCAGGCAACCGTTGCCGAGCGCCACGATGCCCAGGGCAAGAATCACGACCGAGAGCCGGGTCGAGGTGACGTCGCCCTCGATCAGCGCGAGTACGGCGGCCAGCATCAGGCCGGCCACGGGTACGCCGGACCCGACCGCCCAGAAGAACACCGTGCGGGCCTTCAACCCGGCCGCGAGCAGCCGCCTCGGCGGCGGGGAGTCGACGAGCGCCCGTGCGGCGATGGGCCTGAGGGCGAACTCGGTCAGGAGGTACGAGACCGCGGAGGTGATGATCATCCCGTCGATGACCGTGAGGGCCACCCGGAGTGCGTTCTCTGGCTGCAAGACCAGCGTCATCACTGTGAACAGCACGGCGGCACCGAACCAGAGCAGCACCTCGATCAGTGTGAGCCGCAGCGGCAGTTGCAGCGTGGCGATCTGCTCCCGCCGGGTGGCGGGCCGCTCGAGGTCGATCCAGCGGGTGACCCGCTTCGTCAGGCGGCTGCTCCAGACGTAACAGATCCCCATCGCGAAGAGGAAGTACGCCGGGATGACGATCGCGTCGAGGAGCTGGAGCTGATCGACCAGCGACGGTCCCGGCAGCACGAAGACGGCGAGGACGAAGGTGACGAAGGCACCGATCAGGTTGGTGCCGATCGAGAACACGGTCAGCAGCAGGTGGAGGCGGATCCGCAGCCGTTTCGTGCTCTGGTCAGCCGGGCCGAGCAGCCAGGACCCGAAGGGGCGCCTTTTCAGCACCAGCTCGGGGCTCCGCTGGGACATCCGCTGGGACATCATCGTCCTAGTCTGCCGTGTCAGGACCGAACCAGGGTTTTGGCACGGTGGTGCGGCTGGCCCAGATTGGTCGTCCGATCCGCCCGCGACGTGGGTAGTGTTCCCCGGACGCCTCACCTGGGGAGCATCCCTTGACGCACGATCGCCACTCCTACGCCGAGCCGCATGTGGTTCGGACCACCCACCTCGAACTCGACCTCGCGCTCGACTTCGACGAGAAGGTGCTGGCCGGCAGTGCCACGCACACCCTCGCCTGGACCGGTGCGACCAGCGGGCTCGTCCTGGACACCCGCGACCTCACGGTGCTGGGCGTCGAGGGACTGACGGCCGACGGCTGGGAGCCGCTGGAGTACAGCCTCGCGGTTGCGGACCCGGAGCTCGGCTCCGCGCTGACCATCCGGACGGCGGGCCAGCCGCGGGTCAAGGTGAGTTACCGGACCGCGCCGACCGCGACCGGTCTGCAGTGGCTGGATCCGGCGATGACGGGGGGCGGCGTGATGCCGTTCATGTTCAGCCAGTCGCAGGCGATCCACGCGCGCAGCTGGGTCCCGGTGCAGGACACGCCGAGCGTGCGGTTCAGCTACGCCGCGCACGTGACGGCGCCGCCCGAGCTGATGGTGCTGATGAGCGCCGACAACGGTACGACGTCGCGCCGTACCGGCTCGTACGACGTGGTGATGCCGGAGCCGATCCCGTCGTACCTGCTGGCGATCGCCGCGGGCGACCTGGTGTTCGAGCCGCTGGGCGAGCGGTCGGGCGTGTGGGCCGAGCCCGCGACCGTGCGGAGGGCGGCGACCGAGTTCTCCGACACCGAGGAGATGATGCGGGTCACCGAGGAGCTCTTCGGCCCGTACCGCTGGGGCCGCTACGACCTGCTCGTGCTGCCGCCGTCGTTCCCGTACGGCGGTATGGAGAACCCGCGGATGACGTTCGCGACCCCGACCGTGGTGATCGGCGACAAGTCGCTGGTCAGCGTGATCGCCCACGAGCTGGCACACAGCTGGTCCGGCAACCTCGTCACGCAGGACAGCTGGGACGACATCTGGCTCAACGAGGGCTTCACGTCGTACGTCGAGAACCGGATCGTCGAGGCCGTCTACGGGACCGAGCTCGCGGTGATGGAGACCGCGATCAAGCAGCACGCGACCGTGGTGAAGCTGGACCCGCTGACGCCGGCCGAGCTCGCGGTCGAGCTGCCGGGCCTGCACCACCGGTCCGAGTACCACGGCACGACGTCGACCGGCCCGCTGAAGGGTTCGTGGTTCCTGTCCTGGCTGGAGGAGCGGTTCACGCGGGAGGTGTTCGATCCGTTCCTGCGCGGGTACTTCGACACGTTCGCGTTCCGCAGCATCAACACCGACAACTTCGTGGAGCACCTGCGGGAGCACCTGACGACGCCGCATCCGGGCGTGGTGACCGAGGACGAGCTGGCCGCCTGGCTGTACGAGCCGGGGATTCCGGCGTTCGCGCGCCGCGCGGTGTCGGCACGGTTCGAGGTCGTGGACGAGGCACGCGGACTGTGGCTGACGACGGGCGAGCTGCCGCACGGCGCGGAGCGGTGGACGACGCAGGAGTGGCTGCGGTTCCTCGACGCGGCTCCCGACGTACTGAGCCCGGTCCTGTTGCAGCAGCTCGACCGTGCGTTCGGCCTGACCGGTACGGCGAACGGTGAGATCGCGCGGCGCTGGTACCAGATCGTTGCCGCGAGCAGCTATGAGGCGGCGTACGCCGAGATGGCCGAGTTCCTGACCACGGTGGGCCGGATGAAGCTGGTCCTCCCGGTGTACCAGGCACTGGCCGGTACCGACCGCGCGTTCGCCGCGGAGGTCTTCGCCAAGGCCCGCCCCGGCTACCACCCGATCACGACCGCGGCGGTGCTGAAGATCCTCGGCCAGTAGACTGGGTCGCATGATGACGCGAATTCCTGACGGGAGGATCGATCCCGCTACTCGATGAGCGGGATCCGGGTGCGGAGCCGCAAGGACCTCAAGCACCAACGCCGCCGCAAGTCCCACTCGTGCTGGGACCATCTGCTCATCGCGCCGCTCTGGCCGATGTACGACGTGAACCTCGGGACGCTGCTCCGGACCTGTGACACGGTCGGCGCGTGTCTCGCCGTACCGAAGCTGCCGTGGGTGCCGGATGCGCTTGCCAAGGGCAACACACTGCGCAGACGGACCTGCGTGCACTGGACCGGGCACGACCCGGTGCGCTGGCTGATCGATCAACGGAGCCGACCGGACACGACGGTGATCGGGGTCGAGTTGGCCGACGAGGCGATCCGGCTGGCTGATCTGCCGCCGGCGCGGAACCGGACGATCGCCGTTCTCGGGCACGAACGCAGCGGGATCCCGCCCGAGGCGGTCGACGAGTTGGACGTCGTCGTCGAGATCCCGATGATCGGGACCGGTGCCAGCCTCAACGTCGCGGTCGCCGGTTCGCTCGTGCTCTACCGGCTGGCCGGGTTGCTATAGGTCGAGGGTGCGGCGGTGGACCTCGTGCTGCGGCCGATAGCCGAGGCGCTCGTTGGTGCGCCGCATGGCTGTGTTGGTGTCGACCGTATCCGTGAGGAGGCCGTCGAGGTCGGGGAACCGGCGACGGGTCTCGTGGATCTGGGCGGCCTTCATCCACAGCGCGAGCCCACGGCCGCGATGCTCGGGAAGGACGGCGGTGCCGTAGTTCTGACCGTCGCCCTTCCCGTCTCCCGCGACGACGACCTCTGTGAAGCCGGCGATGCGGCCCGTGCTGTCGAGCGCCACGACGACCAAGAGACGCTCGCCGCGCTGCTCGATCAGCTGCGCAGCAGACCTCGTCCGCTCGACGTCCCACACGTCCACGCCGGCGTCGATCGTGCCTGACGGCGCGTCGTTCATCCCGGCGCGCGCATCGGTGAAGGTCTGCACCAGTTCTTCCGGCGGCGCCCCTTCCCAGGACATCAGCCGGTAACCAGGGACTTCTGGTACGTCGGGAGTGCTCGTCGACAGATCCAGCCGCGCGTAGATCAGCGTCAGGCCGATCGTGAACCCGCGCCGCTGGAGGAAACTGTCGCCGATCGAGTTGACGTCGACATCCGTGACCAGCGTCCGTACGCCGTGCTCGCGCGCGGCGCTGACGACGGCGCCGAGGAGCAGCGTGCCGGTCCCGCGGCCGCGCTCGGCCGGGTGCACGTTGATCTCCACGTCGCCGAGGTGCGCGTGGGCCTTGCGGCTGTTGAGCCGCAGGAACGCGGAACCGACCGGCGTACCGTCGGCCTGTGCGGCAAGCCAGGCGATCCGCCGGCTGAACGGCTTGTGGTCGGGATCTGTCAGGGGAATCAGTCGGATGCTCAAGCCGTCAACATAACGCTGCCCCGGGATCACGTGCCGCGTGGCGATCGATCGGCTACCGTGGCGCGCAGGCCGAACGGGGAGCGGGGAGAGGAGCCAGGGGTGGAGCAGCTCGACGAGGACGCCCGCCGGGACCGGACGGTCCGCACGATCGGTGCCGATCACATCGCGCTCCGCGAGCAGGTGCTCGCGGAACTGCGCCGGCGGATCGTCGACGGTGAGTACCACGAGGGCGAGCGGCTGACCGAGACGCGGCTCGCGGAGGACTTCGGGGTGTCGAGGAATCCGGTCCGGGAAGCACTGCGCGTGGTCGAGGCCGAAGGCTTCGTGCACATCCTTCCGCGCCGGGGCGCGGTGGTCGCGACCCTCGACGAGACCGCGGTCCGGGACCTGTTCGCCGTACGGCAGCAACTCGAGACGCTCGCGGCCGGACTCGCGGCGGAGCGGGCGACTCCTGCGGGGATCGCGACGCTGCGCGGGCTGGTCGAGGACGCGAACGCGGCCGCGAAGGCCGAGGACTTCGACCGGGTCGCCGAGCTGAACAGCGCGTTCCACCGGGCCGTGATCGAGGTCAGCGGGAATCGCTGGCTGCACTCGATCTCGGCCGCGATGTACCACCACGTGCACTGGGTGTTCCGGGTCGGCGCGGCTCAGCGGGCGCCGCACTCGACGGAGGAGCACCTGCGGCTGGTCGAGGCCATCGAGGCAGGCGACGCGGCGGCCGCGAGTACGGCCGCCCGCCTGCACGTCGAGGCCGCCGCGAAGGCAGCACTGGGCTCGAAGGCCTGACTCAGCGCCCGACCGCGTAGCCTTGCATACCGCGAGGGTTGGCCGCGGCAGCCAGGACGCCGTCGGCCTCTCTCCGTACGGCGCAGAGCCGGCCGAGGCTCCACGGATCGGACTCGGTCACGACGTGCCCACGCCGCACCAGCTCGTCGCGGATGCCCTTGCTGACCCGGCTCTCGATCACGAGCCCGCCTGGTTCCGTGGTGCGCGGGTAGAACGACGACGGGAAGCCGGTCGTGTGCCAGGCAGGCGCGTCGATCGCCTCCTGCAGGTCCTGGCCCGCGCCGAGGTGCCGAAGCAGGAAGAGCAGCTGCCACTGGTCCTGCTGGTCGCCGCCCGGTGATCCGCAGGCCATGATCGGCTCGCCGTCGCGCAGTACGAGCGTCGGCGTCAGCGTGGTGCGGGGCCGCTTGCCGGGCGCGAGCGAAGCAGGCAGCCCTTCCTCGAGCCAGAACATCTGCGCGCGACTGCCCAGGCAGAACCCGAGCTCGGGGATCGTCGGCGACGACTGCAGCCAGCCGCCGCTGGGCGTCGCCGAGATCATGTTGCCCCAGCGGTCGACCACGTCGACGTGGCAGGTGTCGCCGCGTGTCTCACCGACCGGGGAGACGGTCGGCTCACCGGTCGTCGCGTCGCCCGTCTCGTTGCCTGCAGCAAATGAAGGCAGCTTCGGTGTGCGCCCGTCCGGGGTGCCCGGGCGGAGGTCCAGCGCGGCGTCCGATCCGATCAGCTTCGCTCGCTCGGCGGCGTAGGCGGGGGAGAGGAGCGTGTCGAGCGGTACGTCGGCGCCGTCGCCGTACCAGGCCTCGCGATCGGCGTACGACAGCTTCATGACCTCGACCGTCGTGTGTACGCCCTCGGCGGAGTCGAGGTCGACGTCGCCGAGCTCCGCGAGTACGGCGAGGGACTGCAGCAGGGCGGGGCCCTGGCCCCAGGGACCGGTCTTGGCGACCGTGTACCCGTTCCAGTCGTACGTCGCGGCGTCCTCCCAGGTCGCCTCGAACCGGGCCAGGTCGTCGCCCGTGATCAGGCCGGCGTGGTCCTCGCCGCTGGAGTCGCGATGCGGCAGCCGCGAGAACTTGTCGATCGCCTCCGCGACGAACCCTTCCCGCCAGGTCTTCCGTGCCCGCTCGATCTGCGCCTGCCGGTCCGCTCCGGCGGCCTCAGCCTCTTCGACGAGCTTCTCGAGCGTCGCGGCGTACGCCTCATTGCTGAACCGGCCGGTCACGGGGCTGCCGTTCTTGAGCCAGAGCGCGGCGGACGTCGGCCAGTGCTCCTCGAAGAGCTGCTGCACGGTACTGATGGTGTCGGCGATCCGCGGCACGAGCGGATGCCCGTTGCGGGCGTAATCGATCGCTGGCTCGAGTACGACGCTCAACGGCAACGTGCCGTGGTCACGCAGCAGGAGAAGCCAGGCGTCGACCGCGCCGGGAACCGTGGCCGCGAGCGGACCGGAGCCGGGCACCAACGCCAGACCAAGTGACCGGTAGTGCTCTATGGTCGCACCGGCCGGCGCGACGCCCTGACCGCACAGGACCCGCGGCGTCGGGTCGTCGGCGGTCGCGATGATCGCCGGCACTTCACCGCCCGGCCCGTTGAGGTGCGGCTCGACCACGTGCAGCACGAACCCGGCCGCGGCACCCGCGTCGAACGCGTTGCCGCCCAGCTCGAGGATCCGCATGGCCGACTGCGACGCCAGCCAATGCGTGGACGAGACCATCCCGAACGTGCCACGCAGCGTGGGCCGGGTGGTGAACGTCATTGGGCAACTCCTTCAGTTGGTCGTACGTCGGGGCCGGTGCCGTCGTCCTTGACGAGGTGACAGGCGACCTGGTGTCCACCTTCGCCGATCGTCCGTCGTTCCGGGACGACTGTCCGGCATGTGTCCACCGCGACCGGGCACCGGGTGTGGAAGCGGCAACCGGGCGGTGGATCGATCGCCGACGGAAGGTCGTCACCGAGCAGGACGGGCCGGCGGGCACGCTGCTCGGCGGGATCGGGGACGGGCGCCGCGGACAGCAGCGCCTGCGTGTACGGGTGCGCCGGGTGCCCGAAGATCCTGGCGCGCGGCCCCTGCTCCACCAGTTGACCGAGGTACATCACCGCGACCTCGTCGGCGAGGTACTCGACCGCCGACAGGTCGTGGGTGATGAACAAGCACGCGAACCCGAGATCACGCTGGAGGTCGGCGAGCAGATTGAGTACGGCGGCCTGCACCGAGACGTCCAGCGCACTGGTCGGCTCGTCCGCGACCAGCAGCCGTGGTTCGGAGATCAGCGCGCGGGCGATGCTGACCCGTTGGCGTTGACCGCCGGACAGTTCGTGTGGGGCGCGTTGCGCGACCTCCGGCCGGAGGCCGACCCGCTGCAGCGACTCGGAGACCTTGGTGGAGATGTCCTTGCGGCGCATCAGGCGGAGCGGTTCGCCGACGATGTCGCCGACGGACAGCCGCGGATCGAGCGAGCCGGCCGGGTCCTGGAACACGATGGACACGTCGCGGCGGTGCGGTCGGAGCCGACGGCGGCTCAGGTGCGTGATGTCGGCTCCAGCGAGACGGACGGTGCCGCCCGTCGGTTCGAGCAGCCTGACGATGCAGCGGCCGACAGTCGACTTCCCAGAGCCGCTCTCACCGACGAGCGCAACGACCGTTCCTTGCCGGATCCGGAGCGTCACGCCGTCGACGGCCCGCACAGGGCCGAAGTGCATGACGAGATCCTCTACTTCCAGAGCATTGTCGACCATCAGACCTCCACTCGGTCGCGGACCGGGTTCCAGCACGCAACGCGGTGCGGACCGTCGGTGAGCTGCGGTTGGGACGACGTACAGGTGTCGACGGCTCGTGTGCAGCGGTCGGCGAACGTGCAGGCGTCGGGTTGCTCGCTGAGGACCGGTACGAGACCGGGAATCTCGTTCAGGCGCTGGGATTCCGCGTGCCGGCCGGCAGCAGGGGAGGCGCCGAGCAGTCCCACCGTGTACGGGTGCTCGGGGTGTGCGAACAAGTCGTGGACTTCGGCGGTTTCCACGACGCGTCCGGCGTACATCACCGCGACCCGGTCGGCGAGATCGGCGACCACCCCGAGGTCGTGCGTGATCAGCACGATGCTCGTGCCGAGGCGCTCGCGCAAACCACGCAGTACGTCGAGAATGCCGGCCTGGATCGTGACGTCGAGGGCCGTGGTCGGCTCGTCGGCGATCAGCACCTTCGGGTCGCAGGCGACGGCCATCGCGATCATCACGCGTTGCCGCATCCCGCCGGACAGCTGGTGCGGATAGTCGCCCACGCGGCGCTCGGCGGACGGGATGCCGACCAGCTTGAGGAGTTCGACCGCGCGGGCGTGCGCCGCCTGGCGGTTGAGGCCGATGTGCGTCCGCAGTACCTCGATGATCTGGTGGCCCACGGTGAAGACCGGGTTCAGCGAGGTCATCGGCTCCTGGAAGATGTACGCGACCTCGCGGCCGCGGATCGAGCGGAGCGTGCGCTTGTCGGCGCCGATCAGTTCGGTGCCGTCGAGCTCGACGGAACCGTTGACGGTCGCCGTACGGGGGAGCAGGCCGGCGATGCTCATCGCTGTGACGCTCTTGCCGCAGCCGGACTCACCGACCACGGCGAGCACTTCGCCGTCACCGACCTCGAAGCTGACCCGGTCGACCGCCG
Source organism: Kribbella pratensis (assembly GCF_004366075.1). GTDB lineage: Bacteria > Actinomycetota > Actinomycetes > Propionibacteriales > Kribbellaceae > Kribbella > Kribbella pratensis. The sequence goes on from NZ_SODU01000001.1 coordinate 316,883, forward strand.
ACAGCGGCCCGTCCTCGGTGCGGAACGTGACGGACAGATCTTTCACTGCGAGTACAGGCTTCATCGGCGGCTCGCCTTCGGGTCGAGGGCGTCGCGGAGGCTGTCGCCGACGATGTTGAACGCCAGCGTGAGCAGCATGATCGCGACACCGGGCATCACCGCGGCCCACGGCGCCCGGGACGCGAACTGCTGCGCGTCGGCGAGCATCGTGCCGAGGCTCGGCGCGGGCGGCTGGATACCGAGGCCGAGGAACGACAGCACGGCCTCGCCGAGGATCGCGGCCGGGATGCCGACGGTGGCCTGGACGATGATCGCGGAGCCGGCGTTCGGGAAGATGTGCCGGCCCAGGACCCAGGCGTCACTCGCCCCCTCGACGATCGCCGCGGCGACGAAGTCGAGCGACTTGATCCGCAGTGTCTCCGACCGGACGATCCGGATCATGCCAGGGATCTGCGCGATGCCGATCGCGATCGCCGCGTTGCCGAGACTCGCACCGCGGATCGCGGCCAGCCCGACCGCCAGGATCAGGAACGGGAACGCCAGCACCAGGTCGGTGAGCCGGGAGATGAGCGCGTCGACGGTCCGGAAGTAGCCGGCGATCAGCCCGAGCGGTACGCCGACCACGAGCGAGAACGCGACTGCGAGGACACCGACGTGAAGGGACGCCCGGAGCCCGAACATGATCCGCGAGAGCACGTCGCGCCCGAGGTCGTCGGTGCCGAGCAGGTAGCCGGCGGTGCCAGGTGGGGCGAATGCGCGGTCGAGGTGGGTCTGGGTGGGTTCGTGCGGCGCGAGCCAGTTGGCGAACACGGCGAGGATCACCGCGATCGCTAGCACTGCTAGCCCGGTGAGCGCGAGCGGGTTGTGCAGGATCCGGCGTACCACTCGACGGCGGTTGCTGCGGAGCGGGGCCGTCGGCACGGCCTCGGTTACTTCGGCGACAGCCATCAGGCCTCACCTCGCACGCGGATGCGCGGATCGATGACGGAGTACAAGAGATCGACCAGCAGATTGATGACGATGTACGCCGTCGCGGTGACCAGGACGACCGCCTGGATGACGGGGTAGTCGCGCTGGAAGACGGCGTCGACAGTGAGCTTGCCGAAGCCGGGCAGGGCGAAGATCCGTTCGGTGACGACCGCGCCGGAGATCAGCGCGCCCAACTGGAGGCCGACGATCGTGACGACCACGATCAGGCTGTTGCGCAGGGCGTGCTTTCCGACGACGGCCTTGGGCGAGAGGCCCTTGGCTTCCGCCGTACGGATGTAGTCGGCGGACAGCGCGTCGAGCATCGAGGACCTGGTCTGGCGCATGATCACGGCGGACAGGCCGGTGCCGAGGATCAGCGCCGGGAGGATGAGGTGGTGGAGGTTGGCCACCGGGTTGGTGAAGAACGGGACGAAGCCCGAGGCGGGGAAGAGGCCAAGGGCAACGGACAGGTACAGGATCGCCATCAGGCCGAGCCAGAAGTGCGGCACCGACAGACCTAGCAGTGCTAGCGCGTTCGCGGCCCATTCCGCCGGCCGCCCACGCCGTACGGCGGCGATCACACCGGTCCCGACCCCGATCACGCTCGCGATCAGAATCGCCAGCACTGACAGCTCGATCGTCACCGGCAGCGCGCTGACGATCATCGACCGCACCGACGTACCGGTCCGGATCGACTGCCCGAGATCACCGCGCGCCGCATGGCTCACGAACTGCCAGAACTGCACGAGCCACGACTGGTCCAGTCCGTACTGCTCCCGGATCGCCCGCAGCGACTCCGGATCCCGATCCTCACCCGCCAGCGCCAGCGCCGGATCGCCCGGCAACGCCCGCACCCCGGCGAACACCACGATCGTCGCGAGTACGAGCGTCACCGCGGACTGCCACAACCGATTGAGCAGGTACCGCCTCACTTCGCGAAACCTGCGAACGCGGTGCGGATCACGCCGTCGGGGTAGACCTGGATGCCGAGCAGCTTCTTGGAGACCCCGGTCAGGTTGCGCTGGCGGTACATGTAGATGATCGGGTCGTCCTGCTGCAGCTTGGCGACGACCTCGCCGTACAGCTTCACGCGCTCGGCCTTGTCGGTGGCCTGGCGCGCGTCGGTGAGGAGCTTGTCGACGTCGGGGTTGCTGTAGCCGGAGACGTTCTGGCTGCCGGTGGTGCCGACGAAGTTGAAGATGTTCGCGTCCGGGTCGACCCGTCCCGACCAGCCGAGCTGCAGCAGCTCGAAGTCACCACGGTCCTGCTGGTCCAGCAGAGCGGCGTACTCGACCGGCTTGATGACCAGGTCGAACCCGCCCTCCTTCACCATGCCCTGCAACGCCTGCGCGAGCCGCAGACTGTCCGGGTTGTTCGACGTGATCATCTCGACCTTGTACGGCGTACTCACGCCGGCGTCGGCCAGCAACTGCTTGGCCTTCGCGGGATCGTGCGCCGGGCACACCTGCGCCGCGTCCGACGTGAACTCGCTCTTCGGCGAGATCGGCGAACAGGCGACCGTGTTGAGCCCGTTGAAGATCGACTTCACGAGCGCTTCCCGGTCGATCGCCAGCGCCAACGCCTGCCGTACCTTCGGGTCCTTCGCGATCGGGGTGTCGAGCTGCTTGGGCGGATTGCCGATCCCGTTGGCGTTACCGATGTTGATCGTCAGGCCCTGGTACCCGAGCGACTGCGACTGCAGCACGCTGACGCTGTCGTCCTTCTGCAGCGTCGGCGCGTCCTGCGACGACAGCGAGTCCGCGACCTGCGCGTCCCCGGACTTCAGGTTCGCCGAGCGGATGCTGGAGTCGGTGATGATCCGGTACTCGATCGCGTCCAGGTGCACCTTGGCGGCGTCGTAGTACTGCGGGTCCTTGACGACCTTGATCGAGTTCTGCGCGACCCGGCTGGCGAACTTGAACGGGCCGACGCAAACCGGCGCGTTGGAGAAGTTCGCACCGAGCTTCGCGACGGCGGCCGGGCTCAGCACCATCCCGGCCCGGTCGGCCAGCGCTGCGGTCAGCGGGGCGAACGGCTTCGAGAGCTTGATGACGACGGTCTTCGGGTCCGGCGTCTCGATCGAGGTGATCGGGCCGAGCTCGCTCTTGCGCGCCGAGCCGGCCAGCGTGAGATCGCGGTTCAGCGAGATCTTGACCGCGTTCGAGTCGAACGTGCCGCCGTCGGCGAACTTCACGCCCTCCTTCAGCGGGATCGTCAGGCTGAGCCCGTCGGAGGAGATCGTCGGCAGTGCGGTCGCGAGCTGCGGGACCAGCTTGGCGTCCGGGCCGAGGTCGTACAGCTTCTCGCACATGGTGTGGAAGACGTACCGCGAGTACAGGCTGCGCGACAGCGTCGGGTCGAGCTTGTCCGGGTCGGCGGAGAGCGCGACGGTCAGCGTGCCGCCCTGCTTCACCTTCGCCGCGTCGGCGGCCTCGCCGAACACGTCCTGACCGCCTGCCGACTGACCGGTCGACGGATTGTCGCCGCCGCTCGGCTCCACCGGCGAGCAGGCCGTCCCGACGAGGGCCACTGCAACGACGGCCGCGCCGATCCCAGCCGCGGTACGACGGCGGGTGCCGGAGATGAAACGGTTCAGTGCGAGTCGACGAGTCATCGCGGTAGCTCCTGAGTAGGCGGGTTCCTGTCGACTGTTTCATGTATACAAGGCGGGTGCGCAAGTGATTCGGCGAGTTTGACTGAACCTTTTACGACCGCCCGCCGTACTTCGTTCAGGACCGCTCCGTGCCCGGGCCGACCCTCCCGTTGGGTCGGCCCGGGCCGTGGCGGTCGTCAGCCGGTGACCGGGAAGGTGAGGTTTCCGGCGGGTACTGCGTGGTTGCCGAGGGCGAGTGCCATCAGGTGCGGGCCGTCGTGCTGCGGGTGGTGGATGCCGAACTCGGTCGCCTGCCGGAAACCGAACCGCGGGTAGTAGTCCGCGTGGCCGAGGACTACGACCGCGGGCTCGACGCGGTCACGCACCGCCGCCAAGGCGGCCCGCACAGCCGCCCCACCGGCCCCCTGTCGCTGGTACGCGGGCATCACGGCGACCGGGCTGAGCGACAGGACCGGTACGTCGTCGACGTGACAACGGCTGAGGATCGCGTAGGCGATCGGCTCGTCGTCGGACGTGGTGGCGACGAACGAGAGCCCGGGAATCCAGGCGACCGGGTCCGCGCGAAGCGCGTCCAGGAAGTCGACCTCGAACTGCCGGCCGAAGGCCTCGCGGGTCAGGGCGCGGAGAGGTTCGATGTCGGACGGAGTCTCGACACGGGTGATCCAGGTGATGGACAACGGAGGTCCCTTTCGGAGGTTCAGCGGATGAGTTGAATGACCGATGGCGCCGCGGGACGTGCCGCAGCGCAGGCCGGCGCGGTCATCAACTCACCTCCTCCTGCTCCGAAGTCGTGACCAACTTTAACCGAGCGTGAGGCGTCTATCACCTCGAATTCGTCAAGCTGAACAAGGGGTCTTCAGTGAACGTGAATCGCAAGCATGCAGGCAGTTGGAGAAGGTATGCCCTGGGGGCAGGCGCGGTCGCCGCACTCCTCACAACCGCCGCGTGCGGGTCCGCCAACGCGTCGGACGGCAGCAAGCCCTCGGACCAGCAGAGTACGACGACCTCGGCGAGCGCAACGACCTCGTCGAGCCCGGTGAAGCCGGTGACGGCGCCTCCGTCGAAGAAGCCCACCGGCGACTCCAGCGTCGACCTGTGCACCATGACGGACCTGACCTTCACGGTCACGAACTACGACGCGCGGGGCGAAGAGGTCCGGCACCTCATGCTCGTGGCCACCAACAAGAGCGCCAAGAAGTGCGACGTACAGAACTATCCCGAGGTCACGCTCGGCAACGCCAAGAGCTACGCCCCGGTCAAGGAGGGGACCAACCCCGATGAAGCGGTCGCCCTCGCTCCCGGAGCGAAGGCCTACGCGGGCGTGCTCGCCACCGGCGGCCAGATGGACACTTATCCCGTGAAGTTCATGACTGTCGGCCTCGGCAGCCCAGGCGGCGAGGCCGAGGCGGAGAAGCCGGTCAGGGTGAAGATGCCTGTCACCTCGTTCGAGGCCGACGACGGCCAGCGCGTCACGTACTGGGCGGGCACCGAGGGCCTCGCCATGCGTCCCGTCACCGAGTCCTGACGCTTACCACTCGACGACCAGCGGATCCCTGGACGGCGTACCGGCCGGGATCCAGACCTCGTCGACGAGCCGGTACGGATGCCAGCGGCCGTCCCGGTCGAGGCGGAGCTGCGTGTCGGCGCCCAGCGTCAACCGGTTCGCCGACGTGCTGATGGTCAGGTCGTCGGCCGCGGCGAGCAGCTCCGTCCGCGCTCGGTTGAGCTCGGCAGGGTCGGGCGTCCAGGTGTGCTCGAGTACGTCGAGACCGGCCGCGCCGCCGTACTGCCAGGCTTGGATGCCGGGGGCAAGGTTCCGTCCGGTCGACTCGGTCAGCGCCGGGACGAGTTGCGGGAAGTCCGTCGCGAGGCGGACGGCGTCCTGCCATTCGTCGAGGGGCCGCGGTTCGGCGGTGCCGTGGAGGAGCGCGTTGAGGATCGATCGGGCGCGGCGGGCGGCATCGAGCACGAGCAACTGGAGCACCTGCGGCCCGAGGTCGCCGGGTGGCTCGATCCCCGCCACCGCGAGCTCGTCGAGACCAACGCGCGCGGGGAGCTCCGGTGGCTCGGGCAGATCGCCGGGAGTGCCGGCCAGTACGTCGGTGACGGCAACGCCCGCCTCGACGGGCTGGGCCGACGAGGCCTGCAGTTCGTCGAGCAGCGCCTCGCGGGTGCGGCCGCGGAGGAGCAGCAGCACGAACGGATCGGCGTCGAGGAGCCAGGCGACCTGGTAGCACAGGGCGGCTGCGTGCAGGCAGGGGAGTTCCCAGGCGTCGCACGTACAGCTCGGATCGAGATCGCCGATGCCCGGCAGCAGGGTGACACCGGCGTCGGACGCTGCTTCGACCAGCTTGTGCGGCATCTCGCCGTCGAGCAACGCCGCGATGTGACCGGCGCGCGCCGCGACCTGCTCGTGGAACCTGTGCCAGTCGTCATCGCTCAACTGGTCGACGTGGACCACGGCCTCGTACGTGTCCTCGGGCGAGTAGACAGTAGCTGCGATCCGTCCGGGGCTGACAGTGATCGTGCCGACCTGGCCGGAGTTCGCGTACCGGCGGCCCTTCTTGAGCTGACCGTTGTCCAGCGACGTGTCCTCCATCGCCTGCACCCAGGCCCTGGCCCACCACGACCGGCCCCGGGTACTGCGGTGTTGGGCCGCGAAGGCCGGGAAGCCTTGTGCCTCGGTCATCGCGCACCTCCCCGCAGCTCGACCAGATCGGCCAGTTCGGCGTCGGAGAGCTCAGTCAGCGCGGCTTCGCCTCCGGACAGCACGGCCTCGGCCAGCTCCCGTTTGGCGGCGAGCATGCCGGCGATCCGGTCCTCGATGGTGCCTTCGGCAATCAACCGGTGAACCTGCACCGGCCGGGTCTGCCCGATCCGGTACGCCCGGTCGGTCGCCTGGTCCTCGACCGCGGGGTTCCACCAGCGGTCGAAGTGCACGACGTGATCCGCGCGGGTCAGGTTCAGCCCGGTCCCGGCCGCCTTCAACGACAGCAGGAACACGCGCACCTCGCCGGCCTGGAACCGGTCGACCATCTCCTCACGCCGCGCGACCGGCGTACCGCCGTGCAGCAACTGGGTCGGGATGCCGCGGTCGGCGAGATGCCGTTCGAGCAGTCGCGCCATCGCGACGTACTGCGTGAAGATGAGCACGGCGCCGTCCTCGGCGACGATCGTCTCGAGCAGCTCGTCGAGCAGTTCGAGTTTGCCCGAGCGACCGGTCAGCCGCGCGTCGCCGGGCTCCTTCAGGTACTGCGCGGGGTGGTTGCAGATCTGCTTCAACCCGGTCAGGAGCTTCACGATCAGCCCGCGCCGCGCCATCCGGTCGCTCGCCTGGACCTCCGCCATCAGCTCGCGGACCGTTGCCTCGTACAACACAACCTGCTCGCGGGTCAGCGACACCGCCTGGTCCGTCTCGGTCTTCGGCGGCAGCTCGGGCGCGATCCCCGGATCGGACTTCTTCCGGCGGAGCAGGAACGGTTTGACGAGCTTCGCGAGCCGCGCCGCGACCTCCTCGTCCTTGTCCGCCTCGATCGGCTGCGCCCACTGGTTCCGGAACGACCCGAGCCGGCCGAGCAGCCCGGGCGTCGTCCAGTCGAGGATCGCCCACAGCTCGGACAGATTGTTCTCCACCGGCGTACCGGTCAGCGCGACCCGCGCCTTGGCCGGAACGGTCCGCAGCGCCTTCGCCGTACCCGAAGACGGGTTCTTCACATGCTGCGCCTCATCCGCAACCACGAGCGCCCACGGATGCTCGGCCAGCCGTACGGCGTCACGCCGCAGCGTCCCGTACGTCGTCAGCACGAAACCTTCCCGTGCCTCGTCGAGCGAACGGGACGTGCCGTGGAAGCGGCGTACTGGCGTGCCCGGAGCGAAGCGCTGCACCTCCCGCTCCCAGTTGCCGAGCAGGGAAGCCGGGCACACGACCAGCGTCGGACCGGCGGTGTCGGCGGACTGCTGGCGGTGCAGGTGCAGCGAGATGAGCGTGATCGTCTTGCCGAGGCCCATGTCGTCGGCGAGGCAGCCGCCGAGACCGAGCGACGTCATCCGGGACAGCCACCGCAGGCCGCGCAGCTGGTAGTCGCGGAGGGTCGCCTGCAGTCCGGCCGGCGCTTCGATCGGCTCGTCGGCGCGATCCGGGTCGGCGATCTTGGCGCGCAGGTCGTCGAGCCACTTGGTCGGGGTGACGGCGATCTGGCGTCCGTCGATCTCGGTGGTCCCGGTGAGGGCTGCGCCGAGGGCGTCGATCGCGGTGACGGGTTTGAGGATGCGTTCGCGGGCCTTGCGGGCGAGCTCGGGATCGATCAGCATCCACTGGTCCCGGAGCCGCACGACCGGGCGGGTCGCCTCCGCGAGCCGGTCGAGCTCGGCCTCGGTCAGCGGGTCGTCGCCGAGTGCAACCTGCCAGCTGAAATCGAGGGTGCGGTCGCCGCCGAAGAAGCCCGGGAGATCGCTGGGCGGCCCGTCGGCCGAGGTGATCGCCGCGCGTGCCGTGAGTTCCCGGCCGAGGCTGCGTGGCCAGTGCAGGTCCACGCCTGCTGCGGCGAGCCGCTGTGCGGAACCGGCCAGCAGTTCGGCGATCTCTTCGTCCGCGAGGTCCATGCGGTCCGGTACGGCGGAGTCGAGCAGGCGGCCGAGTGGTTGCCAGACGCGTGCCGCGCGGCGGATCGCCAGTGTGGCGTCGATCCGTGCTCGCGGTCCGAAACCGGGAACGTCGTCGGACCAGACATCGTCGGCGTCTCTGACGAGGGTTGGGTCCTTGAGGCTGTGCAGTTGGACCGCGGCGCTGAAGGCGAGTGAGTCGGCCAGCTCGATGCGGAGCGAGATCCGTACGCCGGTGTCCAGTCCGGCCGAGACTTCGTCGGCCCAGGTCCGCAGACGCTCGGCGCGCTGGGGCGCGGTCGCGGTGAAGAGGTTGGTCTGATGTGCCTTCGCTGCGGCGGGGGAGCGAGGCATGCCGTCGGCCACGGCATCCAGAAACTCCCGCAACAGCTCCTCAGCAACAGGAACCCGCACCTCACCTTGAGAAGAGTTGGTGAGTGGGAGTGCTCGGGCTGAGGCGGGCATTGCTTCGGCGAGGGTGAGGAGGCGGGTGACGTCGTCGGGATCGAGCGGGCCGACCCGCCAGGCGTCGTGACCGTCGGGGGTGACGCCGGGCAGGAGTTTGCCGCGGGCAACCAGTTGGAGGGCGACCAGGGAGGCGCCACCCCAGAAGGCCGCCGACGGGTGCGCCCCAGGCGCCCGCCGCATCCGCCCGAGGATCGGAACGGCCTCCGCTACCGGCAACTCGACGGCGCGGACGCCACCGCCTCCCGCCGCCGGTCCAGCGGGGGAGTCCGCGGCGACCAGGTCCAGCTCCACCTGGTCGCCGACCCCGAGGGGGAGTGGGCCGCCGTCCGGATCCCAGAACGCCACGCGACTTGCCCGTGGTGGATCAGCCGGCCGGAAAACCACCGCACACCCAGCCAGCTCCTGTCCCGTGCCCACCAACCCGACGACCTTCCACTCGCTACGGACAACAACAAGAAAATCAGACCGGAAGCACTTCGGCGCCTTCCGTCCCGGGCTGCTCGAACTGGGTCCGGTGCAGTTCCTCGTACCGTCCGGCCGCCGCGAGGAGATCCGCGTGCGTGCCGCGTTCGACGATCCGCCCGTCCTCGACCACGAGGATCTGGTCGGCGGCCCGGATGGTCGACAAGCGGTGCGCGATGACCACCGCCGTACGTCCGGAAAGCGCCTCGGTCAGCGCTGCCTGCACCGCGGCCTCGTTCGTCGAGTCCAGCGCCGCGGTCGCCTCGTCGAGGATGACCACCCGCGGCTGCGCGAGCAGCAACCGTGCGATCGTCAACCGCTGCCGCTCACCACCCGACAGCCGGTACCCACGCTCACCCACGACCGTGTCCAGCTGATCAGGCAGCGACCGGATCAACTCACCCAGCCGGGCACGCTCCAGCGCGTCCCACAGATCGTCCTCGGTGGCCTCGGGACGCGCGAGCAGCAGGTTCTCCCGGATCGAGTCGTGGAACAGGTGCCCGTCCTGCGTGACCATGCCGAGTGTCTCCCGCAACGACTCCGCGGACACATCCCGTACGTCGACCCCGGCGAGCTTCACGGAGCCCGAGTCCACGTCGTACAACCGCGGAATCAGCTGCGCGATCGTCGACTTTCCGGCACCCGACGAGCCGACGAGCGCGACCATCTGCCCGGGCTCGGCGCGGAACGAGACGTCGTGCAGCACCTCGACGCCACCGCGGGTGTCCAGCTTCGCGACCTCCTCGAGCGACGCCAGCGACACCTTGTCCGCCGACGGGTACGCGAAGCTGACGCCGGAGAACTCCACCGCCACCGGACCCTCGGGCACTCGTCCCGCGTCCGGCTTGTCCTTGATCAGCGGCTCCAGGTCCAGCACCTCGAAGACCCGCTCGAAACTCACCAGAGCGGTCATCACCTCGAGCCGCGCACTCGCGAGCGCGGTCAGCGGCGAGTACAGCCGGGTGAGCAGCAATGCCATCGAGACGACCGCGCCCGCGTCGAGCTGGTCACGCAACGCGTAGAACCCGCCCAGCCCGTAAACGACTGCCAGCGCGAGCGCGGACACCAGCGTGAGCGAGGTGACGAAGATCCATTGCACCATCGCGGTCCGGACACCGATGTCGCGCACGCGGCGTGCCCGGATCGCGAACTCGAGGGACTCGCGAGCCGGCCGTCCGAACAGCTTCACCAGCGTCGCACCGGGCGCCGAGAACCGCTCGGTCATCTGGGTGCTCATGGTCGCGTTGTAGTCCGCCGCTTCGCGTTGCAGCCCGGCCAGCTTCCTCCCGATCCGGCGCGCGGGCACGACGAAGACCGGCAGGATGACCAGCGCGAGCAGGGTGATCTGCCACGACACGCCGAGCATCACGACCAGCGTCAGCACGAGCATCACCAGGTTGCTGACGACACCGGACAGCGTGTCGCTGAACGCCCGCTGCGCACCGATCACGTCGTTGTTCAGCCGGGAGACCAGCGCGCCGGTCCGCGTCCGGGTGAAGAACGCGATCGGCATCCGCTGGATGTGGTCGAACACGGCGGTCCGCAGATCGAGGATCAGTCCCTCGCCGATGCTCGCGGACAGCCAACGGGTGAGCATGCTCAGCCCGGCCTCCGCGACCGCGATGGCCGCGATCAGCAGGGACAGTTGCAGCACGACGCTGAAGGCCTTGCCGCCGACGATCGCGTCGACCACTCGCCCGGCCAGCACCGGCGTGGCGACGGCGAGCACGGCACCGCCGATGCTCAGCACCAGGAACGAGACCAGATACCGCCGGTGGGGCCGGGCGAAGGCAAGGATCCGTCGCAAGGTGGCTCGGGAGAAGGGTCTCTTCTCGTCCTGGGCGTGCATCGCGTGGTAGAGCGAGTTCCACGCGGTCATTTCCATACTCACGGCTGTGCTCCGCTGCATCGATCGGCTGGGACGGTCGATGATTCCGCACACCACCGACAAAACCTCACGCTAGAACCTCGACGGAACTTGAGGTCAACTGCGTACACTGTACGAAGAATAGCCGGTGACAAGGAATCACGCACATGAACCAGGAGCACAGCGGCAGCGGAGACCCGGCGAAGAGTCTCGAACTGCTGTGGCGCCGGCGTCCCGCGCCCACCCGCGGGCCGAAGCCGGCGCAGACCGTCGACGGGATCGTCGCGGTCGCTCTGCAGGTCGCGGACGCCGAAGGACTGGCCGCGATGTCGATGCGCCGGGTCGCCGACGAGCTCGGCGTCGGCGCGATGACGCTGTACCGCTATTTCCCAGGCAAAGGTGAACTGCTCGACGTCATGCTCGACACCGTGTACGGCGAACTGCCGCGCCGCGTCGTACCGGGGGACTGGCGAGCGGCGCTCGACGAGGTCGCTCGGGAGAACCGGGAGCTGTACCTGCGGCACCCGTGGCTGCTCCAGGTCGCGATCAACCGCCCGCCGCTCGGGCCGAACGTGATGGCCAAGTACGAGTGGGAGCTGACCGCGGTCGAGGGGATCGGACTCACCGATCTGGAGATGGATGCGACCGTCGCACTCGTCAACGGCTACGTGCACGGCGCCGTCCGTACGGCGGTCGAAGCGCGCCAGGTGATCCAGCGGTCCGGGATGACCGACAAGGAGTGGTGGCTGGCGCACGTACCGCACCTGGATCAGATCGGGGACCTGGACAAGTTCCCCCTCTCGTCCCGCGTCGGGACGGCGGTCGGGAATGAGTTCGATGCTCCTTATGATGCCGAACATGCGTTCGAGTACGGTCTGGAAAGGCTCCTCGACGGCGTGTCCGTGCTGGTCGGGAACCGGACTGCGCCAGAAGGGTGAATGTAGTTGTGAGTGAGTACTCACTCAGTTACCTTTGAGGGCGTGAGCCCACGAGCGACCCCACTGCCCCCCGAGGAACGGCGCGCTGCCATCCTCGCGGCCGCGATGCCGTTGCTGGAGGAGTTCGGCACCGAGGTCAGCACCAAGCAGATCGCCGAGGCGGCGGGGATCGCCGAAGGGACGATCTTCCGTGCGTTCGGCAGCAAGGACGCGCTGATCGAGGCCGCGATGGCGACCGTGTTCGACCCCTCGGACCTGATCCGGGCGCTCGAGCAGGTCGATCGCACCTTGCCGCTGCGGGAGCGGACCGTCGTCGCGGTCGAGATCAGCCAGAAGCGGTTACGCCGGGTGTTCAAACTGCTGTTCGCGCTGCGGGTCCGCCGACCGCCTGAGTTCAAGCACTCGACACCGATGGACGAGGCCCGGCGCAAACATCAGAACGACCTGGCCAATGCCGCGTTCGCCGATCTGCTGCGGCCGGACGCCGACCAGCTCCGGGTTCCTCCGGAGGATGTCGTCCGGATGATCGGCATGCTCACCTTCTCGGCCACCCACCCAATGATTTCCGGCGGCCACGTGCTGACCGCCGAAGAGATCGTCGACTTCGCCTTCGACGGTCTCCGCAAGCACCACACCGGTCAGCCACCGGCCTCCGAGGACATCGTCGGGTTCGCGCTCGACGGTGCCCGCCATCACGACTCTGGGGATGATTGATGTTACTTCGCGTCTTGCGTACGCACCTGCGTCCGTACGCGGGAAACCTGCTCCTGGTGGTCGTCCTGCAACTGGTCGGGACGATTGCCTCCCTCTACCTACCCAGCCTGAACGCCGACATCATCGACAACGGTGTGGCCAAGGGTGACACCGGCTACATCATGGACACCGGCGGCTGGATGCTCGCGGTCAGCCTGGTGCAGATCGCCTGCACGATCACCGCGGTGTACTTCGGGGCGAAGACGGCCGCCCTGTTCGGACGCGACGTACGCGCCGCCGTGTTCCACCGGGTCGGCGAGTTCTCCGCCCGGGAGGTGAACCAGTTCGGTGCGCCGACGCTGATCTCCCGCAGCACGAACGACGTGACCCAGATCCAGATGCTGGTCGTCACCACCTGCACGATGCTGGTCGCCGCGCCGATCACGATGGTCGGCGGCGTCATCATGGCGGTCCGTGAGGACGTCGGCCTGTCCTGGCTGGTCGCGGTCGCCGTACCGCTGCTGGCCGGCTGTGTCGGCTTCATCGCCAGCCGGATGGTGCCGCAGTTCCGGAAGATGCAGAAGAACATCGACGGCGTGAACCGGGTGCTGCGCGAGCAGATCGCCGGGATCCGGGTGGTCCGGGCGTTCGTCCGCGAACCGCACGAGGTCGAGCGGTTCGGCGAGGCCAACGCGAACCTGACCGACACCGCGATCCGGGCCGGCCGGCTGATGGCGCTGGTGTTCCCGACGGTGATGCTGATCCTGAACGTGTCGAGTGTCGCGGTGCTGTGGTTCGGCGCCTCCCGGATCGAGAACGGGACGATGGAGGTCGGCGCGCTGACCGCGTTCCTGAGCTACCTGATCCAGATCTTGTTCTCGGTGATGATGGGCGTGTTCGTGATGATCATGGTGCCCCGGGCCTCGGTCTGCGCGGACCGGATCGCCGAGGTGCTGGACACCGACTCGTCCGTGCGGCCGCCGGTCACGCCGATCCGTAGCTTCACCGGTCGCGGCCAACTCGTGTTCGAACACGCCTCCTTCAAGTACCCGGGTGCCGCCGAGCCGGTGCTGCAGGACATCAGCTTCGTCGCGTCGCCGGGCCAGACGACCGCGATCATCGGCAGCACCGGTGCGGGCAAGACCACCCTGTTGTCGCTCGTGCCGCGATTGATCGACGCGACCGAGGGGCGGGTGCTCGTCGACGGTATCGACGTACGGGAGATCGCGCCCGAGGCGCTGTGGGAGCGGATCGGTCTGGTGCCGCAGCGTCCGTACCTGTTCTCCGGGACGGTCGCCAGCAACCTGCGGTACGGGAACCCGGACGCGACCGACGAGGAGCTCTGGGAGGCGCTGGAGATTGCCCAGGGCAAGGACTTCGTCGAGGCCATGCCGGAAGGGCTGAACGCGCCGATCGCGCAGGGCGGCACGAACGTGTCCGGCGGTCAGCGGCAAAGGCTCGCGATCGCGCGGGCGCTGGTCCGGAAGCCGGAGATCTTCCTGTTCGACGACTCGTTCTCGGCCCTCGACCTGGCGACGGACGCCCGGCTGCGGGCGGCGCTGCGCCCGGTCACCCGGGAGGCGTGCGTGGTCGTCGTCGCCCAGCGGGTCTCGACGATCATCGACGCCGACCAGATCGTGGTGATCGAGGACGGCGCGATCGTCGGCAAGGGCACCCATCAGGAGTTGCTCGACACGTGTCCGACGTACGTCGAGATCGTCGAGTCCCAGCGTTCCGCGGAGGAGGCGGCATGAGCGAGTCCCAAGAGCCTGCTGCGGACGGCCAGGCGGAAAGCAAGACTGTCAAGGCGACTGAGCGACCCACCACCGGGCGCGCGTTCGGGCCTCCGGGAGGTATTCCGGGGGACAAGTCGATGAACTTCCTGCCCTCGGCGAAGCGGCTGCTCAGGCGGCTGCGTCCGCACCGGGTGCAGGTTTCGGGTGTGGTCCTGCTCGCGATCTTCAGCGTCGGCCTGTCGGTGCTCGGCCCGAAGGTCCTCGGTCGCGCGACCGACATCATCTTCTCCGGCGCGATCGGCAAGAGGTTCCCGCGCGGCGTGACCAAGGAGCAGGTCATCGAGCAGACCCGCGCGTCCGGCAACGGCCGGCTGGCGGACCTGCTGCAGGGGATCGACCTGATCCCCGGTGTCGGCATCGACACCGATGCCCTGCGCAACGTCCTGCTGCTGGCGCTGGCGTTGTACGCCGGCGCGTTCTTCCTGTCCTGGGCGCAGGGTTACATCCTGAACGGCGTCGTACAGCGGACCATTCTCGACCTGCGGTCCGAGGTCGAGGAGAAGCTGAACAAGCTGCCGTTGAGCTACTTCGACGGCGCGCCGCGCGGTGAGCTGCTCAGCCGGGTGACCAACGACATCGACAACATCTCGACCAGCCTGCAGCAGACGCTGAGCCAGTTGCTCACCTCGCTGCTGACGGTGATCGGGGTGGTCACGATGATGTTCGTGATCTCGCCGCTGCTGGCGCTGATCGCGCTCGTCACGATCCCGATCTCGATGGTGCTGACCGCGGCGATCGCCAAGCGGTCGCAGGTACGGTTCGTCGCGCAATGGCGGCATACCGGCGCCTTGAACGGTCAGATCGAGGAGGCGTTCACCGGGCACGAGCTGGTGAAGGTCTTCGGCCGGCAGAAGGAGATCGAGGCGAGCTTCGCGGAGAAGAACGAGGAGCTGTACAAGGCCGCGTTCGGGGCGCAGTTCATCTCCGGTCTGATCATGCCGTTGATGATGTTCATCGGGAACGTGAACTACGTGGTGATCGCGGTCGTCGGCGGTCTGCGGGTCGCCTCCGGCACGATGTCGCTGGGTGACGTCCAGGCGTTCATCCAGTACTCGCGGCAGTTCACCCAGCCGCTGACCCAGGTGGCCTCGATGGCGAACCTGCTGCAGTCCGGTGTGGCGTCGGCGGAACGGGTGTTCGAGGTGCTGGACGCCAAGGAGCAGGTGCCGGACGACGCGACGCCGCAGAAGGTCACGGACTCGCGGGGCCGGGTCGAGTTCGAGCACGTGTCGTTCTCGTACAAGCCGGACGAGCCGCTGATCACCGACCTGAGCCTGGTCGCCGAACCCGGCCAGACGGTCGCGATCGTCGGACCGACCGGTGCCGGGAAGACCACGCTGGTCAACCTGATCATGCGGTTCTACGAGCTCAACAGCGGCCGGATCACCCTCGACGGCGTCGACATCACCGAGCTGACCCGGCACGACCTGCGCTCGCGGATCGGCATGGTGCTGCAGGACACGTGGCTGTTCGGCGGCACGATCCGGGACAACCTCCTCTACGGCAACCTGAAGGCCACCGAGGAGGACATGCTGGCGGCAGCGAAGGCGACGTACGTCGATCGCTTCGTGCACAGCCTGCCGGACGGGTACGACACGGTCATCGACGAGGAAGGCAGCAACGTCAGCGCCGGTGAGAAGCAGCTGCTCACCATCGCCCGCGCGTTCCTCGCCGACCCGCAGTTGCTGATCCTCGACGAGGCGACCAGTTCGGTCGACACCCGCACAGAGGTCCTGGTGCAGCGCGCCATGGCCGCCCTGCGCTCCGACCGCACCAGCTTCGTCATCGCCCACCGCCTGTCCACCATCCGCGACGCCGACCTGATCCTCGTCATGGAGAACGGCGCCATCGTAGAACAGGGCAACCACACCGAACTCCTGGCCGAGAACGGCGCCTACGCCCGCCTCTACAACGCCCAGTTCAGCGGCGCAGTAGTAGACATCGACGAAGAAGCCGCCGCCATCGCCGCACCGGTAGCCACCCCGGCCGGCCGCCCAATGGCCCGCTGACCGAAAGGACGGGGACGCACCACAGCGTCCCCGTCCTGCACGCCCTGTGGATAACTTCCGCGGGGTTTGCGCCGACTGTGGCGTACTTGAAGCATGGCGAGTGACGCAGACTCGGTGCGGCGACGTGGCAACCATTGGGCGCAGGTGACCGCATCGAGGCTGGGCCTCACCGATCCGGCCCACCTGGCCACCTTGCGGGACGCCTACCTTGTCGCGTACCAGTTCCCGGCGCCGTTGATGGTCCGGGTGGCCGACAACATGCTGGCCGATCTTCGGGCGGATGTGGGGTCTCGTCGTACCGACCGGATCCTCGCCCTGGGCCGTGACGGGCACCACCTGGCGTTCGCGATGAGAATGCTCGACGGCGACTTCTTCCAGCAGAACTGCTCCAACCTGGTGGTGTCGCGGGCGCTGGTCGAGAACGCACTGCAGGATCTCGAGAACCACCAAGGGATGCGGTTCCCGCAGCTCGACGGATTCCGGCGGGTCGCGTCACGCGTGGATCCGGCGGACACAGTCGGTGGTCTCCTGGTGTTGACGGAGTACCTGCAGATGCGTCAGGTGCCGGTCGGTCGGCCGGGGAGCAGGGTGAGCGTGTTCGACACGAGCTTCAAGGGCACGGTGCAAGAGCTCCTGTCTGCTGTGTATCCGGAGACAACCTTCACCGGGCGGTACGCGTTCCACGGCGAGTCGCCGTACGATCCGCATCCGGGGAGCAAGAAGGGGTATGAAGTACACCTGTCGGCTTCGGAAGGACGGGGCGGCCTGCCGCTCTACGAGCTGCCGCCGGATGTGTCCAAGACGTTCGCGCATCAGCTCGCGCTCAACAGTATCGAGGAGCTCCTGGACGGACCGATGTCCAGTCCGGTCCGAATCGGCTCCGCCGGTCCCGAACAGACCGGTCAGCGCCATCACCCGGAGCTTCTGGACGGACTGAGCCGCGGCCGGATCTCCCCGCGGTTGCAGCGCCTTTCGGTGCGTGAAGGTGTCAAGGTGATGAACCTCCAAGCGGTTGCCGACCTCGCCGGAGATGTGGCGAGGGTGCGCGATGCCGGAGGCAACTACCGTCGTTGGCTGGACGACTGGGCACACAGGTACCGGATGGAGATTCGCGCCTGGATCAGCGGCGGATCGACCGATCCACGACTGGCGGAGCTTCTCGACTCGTTCGTGCACCGTGCCGACAAGAAGCAGGCCGAGTTGCTGCAGAAGACTCTCGACCGGGCGCAAGTTCCTGAGGCCGCGCGTCAGTCGATCTGGACGGCGTACGAGCGATGTGGCAGCGACGGGGACAAGAAGGTCTTCGTAGAGAATGTTCTGAACTCGACTCGGGCAAGCGGAGGTTGTGATGGGCGGCGGGAAGGAAAGAGACCCGGAGGCCGACTGGATGGCCCTCGCAGGGACGACCGCGAGCTTTGAGGGGTTCGAGGAGATGGCGGACGCGATGATTCGGGACGGGCCTCCGCCACGGGTTGGCGTGCCGGCGATTGCCACAGCGCCGATGATCATCGACACCGATCTGGGTGGGGATCCGGACGACGCGGTGGCGTTGGTGGTGGCGGCCCGGCGGGTGCCCGAGCTGCGGTTGGTGGTGACCAGCGACGAGTACGGTGGTGAGCGGGCTCGGCTCGTGCGGTATCTGCTGGATCTCGTCGGACGGCCTGATGTACGCGTCGTGGCTGGGTCCGATCTGGGGAACAGCCGGATGTGGATCATGGATGGAGTCTGCCCGCCGGAGGTACCTCCTCAGGACGACGACGTGGTGGCGGTGGTCGACGAGATCTGCGCCGGGATCGAGGGGCGGATCCGATGGGTCGGCATGGGCCCGCTGTCGAATCTCGCTCGGCTGCGACGCGAGGAGCCGTTGCTGCTGCCGCGGTTTGCCGTCACCCAGATGGGCGGGGCCATCACCTATCGCGACCCGTCGCGGGCCGAGCACAACTTCAGGGTGGATCCCGCGGCGGCGATCCGGATGCTGCCCGAGCTCGGCCTCTGGAACCCGAGGTTCGTGGTGTCGGACGTGACGTTCAACCCCGCGATGGAGATCACCCGAGAGTCCGCGCTCTACCAACGCTGGGGCCGCCCGGACGCGCGACCGTGGGAGCGGGTACTGCGCGAGCACTTCGACCGGTGGATGGTGAAGTACCCGGGGTCGATGCAGCACGACGCGCTGGCGCTGGCGGCGGCGATGCTCTGGCCGGGGGTGCGGTTCATCCGGGAACACGTTGCGCTCGACGAGCTTGCGCGCATGAGTCTGCACGCTGACGGCACCGAGATCGCGATGTCCGTGTCCGCCGACTACTCCGCGTTCATGTCCTGGCTGGCCGGCGCCCTGAGTTGATACCGGAGGAGGGCCGCCATCCCGGACTGGATGGCGGCCCTCAGTTCGTCAGTCCTGGGGCTGCACGAGGTGGGGGCGGAGGGCCAGTAGGGCGCCCAGCGTGGCGTAGCCGATCAGGAGGTGGAAGCCGCCGACCCAGCGGGCGACGCTGTCGCCGATGAGGACGGCGCACGGGACGGTGATGATCGCCCAGCTCTCGGCGACCAGCGGCCACCAGCGGAGTGCGCCGCGCCAGCGCCCGGCGACGGCGATCTTGATCGCGATCACCATCATGCCGAGCATGGACAGCGGCCAGCAGATGTCCATCGGGATCAGCCACGCGGCGTCCTGCAGATTCGACGGCAGTACGCCGTGCAGGAGCGACCAGACACTGGCGATGCCGAGGATCACCGCCTCCACCTTCAGCAGGACCGTGGACGGTCCGGTTGCGCGGGTCCTGAACTGCACAGCCAGCAGGCAGAACACCCCGAGCTGGAACGCGAGGCCGGTCAGGTCCCCGATCCGCTCGGGCACCCCCTCGTTGACCGTGCTGAACGCGAAGATGCTCGCCGCCCAGGCCAGCGTGCCGGCGGTCAGCCCGAGTCCCAGTCGCCGGATCGTGCCCTCCGCCAGGCCGGTCGCGGCCCTGAGCGTCGGTGGTACGTCGGTGCGGGCCCTGGCAGGTGTGGTTGTCATTTCGGTTCCTCCCCCTGAGGTTTGTCTTGGCACCGAGTCTTCGCGGCACACCGACCCGGGCGGCAGGGTCTGGCGTCCCGGGCGATGTCCCGACTCGAGAAGGGACAACTGACCCGCGACGGCGGGACACACTCTGGGTGACAATGCATCGGTGGGGGAGGAGACACGGAGGGGATGGGGGCCGGCTGCACTCGGTGCGGCCGCGCTCCTGCTGACTGCGGCCACGATCGTTCTCGACCTCCGCAACGGCACGAACGCACCGGCCGACGCACAGCTGGACGAAGGATGGACGTCGGCTCTGTCCGGCCTCGCACAGGTCGTACCGGGTGTACTTCTCCTGCATCGCCTTCCGCGGCACCCGATCGCGTGGATCCTGACCGGATCCGGTCTGTTGTGGGTGGTCGACGGGCTCGCCTCGAGCTGGGCGACGTACTCGATCTACACGTCTCCGGGACTGCCTGGCGGGTCGGCGGCGTACTGGTTCTACTCCCGCTTCGGCGCGTTCCTGCTGCTCGGGCTGCCACTGCTCATCTTGCTCTTCCCGGACGGGAAGCTGGTTACGGCGAGAGTATGGCGCTGGCTCTCGATCGTCAGCCTTGCGCTGACTCTGCTCCTCCCAGTTCTCCTGCTCGTCGCGCCCATGGACGTGATGCAGCGCTACCACAGCGCCGAGCTGCCGCCGGAGATCACCAGGCTGGCGCTCGACCCGTTCAGCATCGATGCCCCGTACGACGTCTGGGCGGGACTGCTCCGGGTTGCGTACGCGGGCGTGATCGTCAGCCTGGTCGTGCCGTTCGCCGTCGCCGTTCACCGCTACCGCGCGGCCACGCGGGAGAGCAGAGCGCAGCTCCGGTGGCTGATGTGGGCCGCTCTGGTGGACATGATCGTCCTGATCGTTCCGTTCGAGAATCCGCCCGCGGTCCCGGCGATCATGTTCGGCCTGGCGATCGCGGTCACGTCGGCGGCCATCGTCGTCGCGGTCGCCAAACACCGCCTGTACGACATCGATCGGTTGCTCTCGGCCACCTTCCTGTACGGCGTACTCGCGGTGCTCGTGGTCGGCATCGACCTCGCCGTGTTCGCGATCGCCGGCGGGATGCTCGGCGAGCGGGACGCCGCACTGGTCGCGATCGCCGTCGTCGCCGTGGTCTACGCGCCGCTGCGGAGCCGGCTCTGGCGGTGGGTACGGCGCCTGGTCCGCGGCTCCCGGGATGATCCGTACGCGACCATGTCGACCTTGGCCGAGCGGCTCGAGTCGGCCGCGGACCCGGATCAGCAACTCCACGCGGTCGCGCGCACGGTTGCCGACGCGTTCCGGCTGCCCTATGTGCGGGTGGAGATCGAGCGTTCCGGCGGCGGGCTGGCGATCGTCGAGCACGGACGCGCATCGGGTCCGACGCATGCGCTGCCGGTCGGCTACCGCGGTGAGCCGGTCGGCCGGCTGGTGTTCTGTCCGGGCGACGGGACGGCGTTGTCGGAGCGCGACCAGCGACTGCTGGGTGATCTCGTCCGGCAGGCGGCCGCGGCCGCCCGCGCGACCGAGCTGAGCACCGAACTGCAGCGGAGCCGCAGCCGGCTGGTCGCCGCTCGTGAGGAGGAACGGCGGCGGATCCGCCGGGACCTGCACGACGGTCTCGGCCCGAGCCTGGGCGCCGTGACGTTGCGCATCGAGACCGCCCGGAACCTCGCGAAGTCCGCCCCCGACGAGGCGGACCGGATCCTGGTCCAGGCGACGACCGAGATGGCCGCCGCGGTGGCCGACGTACGGCGGCTCGTCCACGACCTGCGACCGCCGGCCTTGGACGAGTTGGGTCTGGTGCGGGCGATCCAGCAACAAGCCGAGCCCTTCCGGCTCGCGGGACTCGCGGTGTCCGTCGACGCGGACCCGCTCGGAACGTTGCCGGCCGGCGTGGAGGTGGCGGCGTACCGGATCGCATCGGAGGCGCTGACGAACGTCGCCCGGCACGCCGCGGCATCCCGGTGCGATATCGCCCTCCGGCTGGACGAGGCGGCGCTGGAGTTGTCGGTGCAGGACGACGGGATCGGGATCGGCGAAGACGTCGCGGCGGGCGTGGGGATGTTGTCGGTACGGGAACGAGTTGCCGAACTCGGCGGAGTCTGTAGTGTCACGTGTCCACCGAGCGGCGGCACCGCCGTCCACGTGAGGTTGCCGCTGGACGCCGTACCGGAGGTTGCTCATGGATGAGCCAGTGCGCGTGCTGCTGGCCGACGATCATCCCGTCTACCGCGACGGGCTGGCCGCATTGCTCGGGTCGCTGGACGGTGTCGAGGTCGTCGGTACGGCGGCCGACGGGGTGGAGGCCGTGGACGGAGCGCGGGAGTTGCAGCCGGATGTCGTGGTGATGGACGTGCAGATGCCGCGGCTCGACGGGATCGAGGCGACGCGTGCGATCACCGCAGACAGTCCGCACATCGGCGTCGTCGTACTCACGATGGCCGAGGAGGACCAGACGCTGTTCGCCGCGATGCGGGCCGGCGCTCGTGGCTACCTGTTGAAAGGCGCGAGCCAGGGTGAGATCGTGCGTGCGATCACCGCGGTAGCCCAGGGCGAGGCGATCTTCGGTCCGGCGATCGCGCGCAGGGTGGCCGAATTCTTCGCGGCCGCGCCGGCCGCCACGCCCGGCAGCGCTTTTCCGCAGCTCACCTCGCGCGAGCACGAGATTCTCGCCCTGGTTGCTGCGGGCCGCTCGAACGCCCAGATCGCGAGCGAGCTCTACCTGTCTCCGAAGACGGTCCGGAACAATGTCTCGAACATCTTCACCAAGCTTCATGTCGCCGACCGGGCCGAAGCGATCATCCGGGCTCGCGACGCTGGCCTCGGTCGCTGAGTCGTCAGTCTGATCTGGACCGAGTACGGCGGGCGTAGGCGCGGGCGGCTCGGGTTCGGTCGCCGCAGCGGGTGGAGCACCAGTGGCGGCGGCCGTGGCGGATCAGGTAGCGGTTGCAGGGCGTGGACTCGCAAGCCGTGAGGGTTTCCGCTTCCTCGCTGGTGAGGAGGTCGGCTGCGCTGGCGGCGATGGTTGCCAGGGCGTGCTCGAGGATCTCGTTGGTGGGGCACGGAGTGGCTCGGTAGGGGCCGGTCTTGTCGTCCCAGCGGAGGAGTGCGGCGGTCGGGACACGGGTGAGGGCGTCGTTGACGGCGTCGAGCGCCGCGGGGAGCGCGGGCGCGCCGGTGACTCGGGCGGCGAAGAGTGAGCGGACGTGCTCGCGGAGGGCGCGGAGCTGGGTCGCGCACATCTCCTGTACGTCGGCGTTCTCGGGAGCGAGGCCGCGTGCGCTGAGCCAGTCGTTGACGGCCGGGGGACTGCCGAGCAGGTCGACGTACTGACCGCCGGGGAGCGCGATCGCAGTGTTGGCGAAGTCCAGCGCGAGCCACACGTCGGAGCCGGGAGCAGGCGGCAACGGCGCGACGGCATCAAGCTGGGCGGCGATCGGGTCCGGCATGTTTCTCATGGTACAGGTTGCGGATATCCGTGAGAACGATCTACCGTTCTCACGGATAATTCATTGCCTATCCGTGAGGAACTCATGAAGCTGACGGCGTTGCTGGTGTGCGTGTTCGGAGTAACCACGGGAGAGTTCGTGGTGGCCGGGATCCTGCCGGCGGTGGCGGGGGATCTGGGGGTGTCGATCCCGGCGGCCGGGTTGCTGGTCACGGCGTACGCGCTGGGCATGATCGTCGGCGGCCCGTTGCTGACGGCAATCACAGCCGGCCGGTCGCGCAAGCCGTTGGTGCTGGCTCTGCTGGCGGTCGCTGTCACAGGCAACCTGCTGTCCACGATCGCTCCCGATTACGGCGTGCTGTTCGCCGCGCGGATCGTGACGGCACTCGTCACGTCCACGTTCTTCGCGAACGCGATCGTGATCGCGACCACCTCAGCGCCTCTGGACAAGAAGGCGTCCACGGTCGCGAAGCTTGCCCTCGGCATGAATCTGGCGATGATCCTCGGCGCACCGCTCGGCACCTGGATCGGCGACGAGCTCGGCTGGCGGACGACGTTCGCCGCGATCACAGCCTGCTGCGCGGCCGGCCTGATCCTGGTCGCCCGGTTCATCCCCAATGATCAGCCCGGCGTACGCACCCGCGCGCTGCGCGAGTTCGCCGTCTTCCGCAACCGCGACCTGCTCCTCGCGATCGCCATCACTGCCGTCGCGAACATCGGCGCACTGATGGTGTTCACCTACCTCGCACCGCTGCTGACCGGCCCCGCGTCGTTCCCCGCGGGGGCCGTCGCCCCGATGCTGCTGGTGTACGGCGTCGGCGCGACGATCGGCAACCTGGTGGGCGGCCGCCTGGCTGACCGCGCCCTGCTGCCTTCGCAACTCGGTGCGCTAGCGCTGCTAGTTCTACTGCTCATCGCCCTCCGGCTGAGCCCAGCCGCGATCCTGACCGGTGTGCTCGTCTTCGCCCTCGGCGCCGTCGGATTCTCCGTGATCCCCGGTATGCAGGCCCGCGTCCTCACCACAGCCGCCGCGGCCCCGACGTTGGCTATCGCCGTCAACGCCTCGTCGTACCAGGTCGCGGCCGCTTTCGCAGGCTGGCTGGGCGGCCGGGTCATCGCCGGACCCGGCCTGCCCACGATCTACTTGGTCGCCGCGGCGACGACGGTCCTCGGGCTCGCGCTCACCGGGCTGGGGTTAGCGCGCGAGGCGACGTACAGCGAGCTCCGCCAGTAGGGCGGCGGCGTCGGGGAGGACCGAGTCGTCGAAGTTGGCCAGTGGGGAATGGTTGTCGGCGGCTGCGTCGGGGTCGGGGGAGGCGCAGGCGCTGAGGTTGAGGTAGACGCCCGGGACCTCCTGCAGGATGTAGGAGAAGTCCTCGGCGCCGCAGCGTGGATTCGGCCGTTCGCGGAAGCGGTCCGGGCCGAAGACGTCGACGATGGTGTCGCGGGCGAAGTCGAACTCCGCTTCGTCGTTGACCGTCACCGGATACCCGACCCGGTACTCCGCCTCGACCTGCAGCCCGTGCGCGGCCGCGAGCCCTTCGACGAGCTCGATCGACGCTTCCTGCACCTTCGCGCGGGCCACCTCGGAGAACGTCCGCACGGTCGCGTCGAAGAACGCGTCGTCCGGGATGATGTTCTCCTTGGTGCCGCCCGCGATCCGGCCGACGGTGAGCACCACCGGGTCGAACACGTCGAACTGCCGCGTGACCATCGTCTGCAACGCGGTCACGATCTCGCAGAGCACCGGAATCGGGTCCTTACCCCGGTACGGCGTGGAGCCGTGCGTACCCGCGCCGACGACGCGCACGGACAACTGGTCGGCCGCCGCCATGAACGATCCGGGCCTGCTGCTCCACATCCCCAACGGCTGCGAGGACGCCCCGACATGCAGCCCGTACGCCGCATCCGCCCGGCGGCCGGCCGCGTCGAGAACCCCTTCGCGGATCATGATCGGCGCGCCACCGGTCGTCTCCTCGCCCGGCTGGAACATGAACACCACGTCACCCGGCAGCTCGTCCCGCAGCGCGCACAGCACCTTCGCGGCGCCGACGAGCCCCGCGACGTGCAGGTCGTGACCGCAGGCGTGCATCATCCCCGGATGCAAGGACGCGAACGGTACGTCGGTCCGCTCAGTGACCGGCAGTGCGTCCATGTCGCCGCGCAACAGTACGACGGGACCTGGCCCGCCGCCGCCCCGCAGTACGGCGGTCACCGACGACAGCTCCTTGCCGAGCGTGATCTCCAGGGGCAGCCCTTCGAGCGCGTCCAGGACCAGCTGCTGCGTCTTCGGCAGGTCGAGGTCGTACTCCGGGACCTGGTGCAGCGCCCGGCGCAACGTGACGATCTCCTCGCGGAACAGCTCCGCCAGCTCGCGCGTCCGCACGCTTTCGGCGCTCACGCTTTCGGCCCGAGGTCGAGCGCCGCCATGACCCGTTGGGCGCTGCTGCCGAGCTCGAGCAGTTCGACGAGATCCAGCCAGCGCTCCGGGTCCTTGATCGTGCGCGGCAGCGTCGCGTCGTACGTCCCGACCGGCGCGTCCTTCGCCACCGCGACCACCTTGGGGGCGACGTCGAGGTAGTCGCTGTCCGCCAGGATCTTCTTCTTCACCCCGGGCGCCATCGGCGTGGTCGGGTCGGCGGCCGCGGCGCGGATCGCGTCCAGATCGCCGTACGCCGTGACCAGCGAGGCGGCCGTCTTCTCGCCGATACCCTTCACGCCGGGCAGCCCGTCGGACGCGTCACCACGCAGCGTCGCGAAGTCGGCGTACCGCTGCGCGGGGACCTCGTACTTCGCCAGCAGCGCCTTCTCGTCGTACACCTCGGCCCGGCCGACGCCGCGGGCGGCCGTGTAGACGACCCGGATGCCGCGGCTGTCGTCGATCAGCTGGAACAGGTCACGGTCCCCGGTGACGACGTCGACCGGCATCGTCGCCTGATGCGACAGCGTGCCGATCACGTCGTCCGCCTCGTGGTCGGGCGCCCCGACGACGGTGATCCCGATCGCCTCCAGGCAGGCCCGGATGTACGGCACCTGCACCTCCAGGCGGTCGGGCACGTCCTCGATCTGCTCGCCCTTCGGCGTCACGAACTCGACTCGCTGCGCCTTGTACGACGGGATCAGCGCGACCCGCCACGACGGCCGCCAGTTGTCGTCCCAGCAGGCGACCAGATGGGTCGGCTTGTGGTTCTCGGCCAGCCGGGCGATGAAGTCGAGCAGCCCCCGGATCGCGTTGGTCGGCGTACCGTCGGCAGCCTTCATCGTGTCCGGTACGCCGAAGAACGCACGAAAGTAGAGCGACGCGGTGTCGAGCAGCATCAAACGCTCGGGTCTGTCAGCCATGCCCAGATGCTTTCACAGCCCACCGACAGCCCGCGAGATCGCATGCGGCCGGGCCGGTCGCTCCAGTACTGTCTTGAGGATGGAGGACCTGGACCGCAAGATCGTCGGGCTGCTCGCTTCCGACGGCAGGATGAGCTTCACCGACCTGGGCAAGGCGACCGGCCTGTCCACGTCGGCCGTACACCAGCGGGTGAAGCGGCTCGAGCAGCGCGGGATCATCCAGGGGTACGCCGCTACCGTCGACCACACCGCGCTGGGTCTGCCGCTGACCGCGCTGATCTCGATCCGGCCGATCGATCCGTCGCAACCGGACGACTCGCCGGAGCGGCTCCGGGAGGTCCCGGAGATCGAGTCCTGCTACTCGGTCGCCGGCGACTCGAGCTACATCCTCGTGGTCAGGGTCGCCTCGCCAGGCGCGCTCGAGCACCTGCTGGCAGTGATCCGGGCACGCGCGAACGTCTCCACCACCACGACGATCGTCCTGAGCACGCCGTACGAACGTCGTCCACCGGCCCTGTGAAGGTTCTGCTCAGCGATCTGTTCAGCACGCTGGTCTCAGGCGGCGACGCCGAGCGGGACGTGGTCAACGCGCGGATGGGCGCGGTGCTCGGGGTCGATGCCGTGGCGTTCCAGCGGGCGTTCGACGCGTCGTCGTACGAGCGGTTCATCGGTGCGTACGGCGACCTGCCGAGCACACTGCGCGTGATCGTCGAACGGTGCGGCGGTACCCCGACCAACGAATAGGTGCAGGAGGCAACCGACCTGCGCCGGGCGCTCGCCCAACGGCTGCTCGGCCGGGCCCCTGTGGCGACGCTGGAGACGTTGGCCGCGTTCAAGGCGGCCGGCTGGCGGATCGGGCTCGTCAGCAACATCACCGCCGAAACCCAGGTCCAGTGGGCGGCCAGCCCGCTCGCCCAGTACTTCGACGCGACCGCCTTCTCCGCCGAGGTCGGCGCCGCCAAGCCCGAGCCCAGGATCTACGAGACCGCCTGTGCAGCCCTCGGCGCCGACCCCAGCGACTGCATCTACGTTGGCGACGGCAACGACAACGAACTGCCTGCCGCCGCCTCCCTCGGCATGCACGCGATCCGTACGACAGAACACGCGGACAGCGACCCGACCTGGCCCGGACCGACCATCAAAACCTTCGCCGACCTGAAGGCCCACCTGGTTCAGTAGCCACCGGCCTCGACGAGTTCGTCGGCGGTGGAGAGGATCCGGATCTTCGCCCCTTTGGGCGGAACGACAAGGGCGGCCTGATAGAGGGTCGTGCTGGTGATGGCGCTGTCGTACTTCGTGGTGGGTGGACTGAACGCGGAACCAGGGCTGCCCTGAGCCCAGTAGATTGAGAGGTTCGGGCCGACCTGAAGCTGGAACTCCTCAGTGAGTGAGAGGAACACCAACGCCTCGCCGGAGCTCGTCATGAAGGCGGTCGGTGTACCGCTGAGCCTGAACGTGTCGATGACCGCGCGATATGACTTCGGGTCCTTCAGCAACGATTTGGCGTCCGCGACGGTCCTGAGGATGCTGGTGACGTCAGCGGACGGCGCGAAGAGAGCGGCGTGCGACGACTTGGTGCCGGCGTTGAAGTATCCGGCCAGTGCCTTGCCCGCGGCTTCCGGTGAGGCTGCGAGCTTCTCGTTGTCCGCGGCGGTGACCGGACGCAAGCCCTTGAGGGGCGGGAGCTTGACCTTCTTCTCAGGCGTGACCTGATGGCTCACTAGCCAGGGCTCACCCGCCGACCTGCGCTCCCAGAGGTCGAGCACCTGGTAGTCCTTGTACGCCGACATGCCGGCCGAGGCCACGAACCGCATCGGGTACCCGCCGTACGACGGCACGCCGATGCTCGGCTTCACGTGAGTGGTCGGGTCGGCAATGCCCTTGCCGGCCTTGTCCAGCACCCTGTCTATGCGGTAGCAGGCCTGAGACAGGCGGCCCCGTCTCGACAGTCGCGATCAGCTTCTCGTCGCGGCGCTTGGCGGCGGCGTTGTTGACCTCGTCGTAGTGCTTGATCGCCGCTGCCGCGACCTGCTCGCTGATCGCGGGACGGGTCAGCACCGTCACCGTGTCCGCCGGCGGAACGGCCGAACACCCCGTCGTCAACCCGAACGCGATCCCCACGACGACAACTCGCTGAGCGGCCGCGATCCTGGAAGCCGGCTGCTGGACCGGCTGCGGTGGGGAAGTCGCGTTCTGCGCCGGGTGTGGCTTGCGGGGACCGCGGCGGAAAAGGACGAGGAGGATGCCTACGGCAAGGAGAATGATGCCGGCGGCGAAGACGCCCAGTGCGCTCGTGAACGCCTTCGGGATCTCGATGCCCAGGTCGACCTGTACGTCGGGAGCCGTCTTCCCGTCGGCGTTCATGATGACGACGTCGTACGGGCCGTCCTCGATGGGCCAGGCGATCGACTGTGTGCCGGTGCCGTTCGCCTTGGTGACCCACCAGTCGAGCGTGGCGGGTGCCGCGAGTGGACCCGCCGTGCCCTTCTCGTCCTCGGTCGACAGCGCGATCGGGAATTGCACCTGCACGAGCTTCGTGTGCGCGATGCCCTTCAGATAACTGCTGACGTCGAAGTCCCGAGCCACCCCGACGAACACCGGCTGGCTCTTGCTCGACCGTACGTCGACGTGCAGCACCGGACCGTGCCGGTTCAGCAGCTCCGGCGTCGAAGCGATCGCCAGTCCCTTGCTGCTCAGCGACTGCTCACCCGAATGCACCGTG
This sequence comes from Kribbella pratensis, assembly GCF_004366075.1. Lineage (GTDB taxonomy): Bacteria > Actinomycetota > Actinomycetes > Propionibacteriales > Kribbellaceae > Kribbella > Kribbella pratensis. Next base: position 345,845 of record NZ_SODU01000001.1, read on the forward strand.
TCGTCCGGCCCGATCAGCCAGAACGCGGCGACACCGCCGACCACAACAACAATCAGTCCGACCAGAGCCAGCAGTACGCCGACAATCCTGCGGATCACACGCAAGAGTTCTCCCGAGATCGCGGCATGCCCCAGACAAGCCCGACAACGCTCCGCGATGGTAGCGGTTGCCCAGCGCATCGAAGCCCTCACGCTCGGACAGTTGCATCAAGTTGCAATCCCGTCGGTGGCCACACCGGCCAACCCCAACCACGCCTCAAACCCGGAGGTTGCCCCCTCAACTGCAGCGTTGCCCACCGAGAAGCCGAGGGGGCAACCCACCACATCAGGGGGCAACCCGACGGATGCAGGAATCAGATGCCCGCTGCCGACGGAGCCCATCACAGCCTGAACTCCGGACCGAGGAGGATGACCCGCCGGATCCGGTACGCGCGCCTGCCCACTATGAGCCGGTGCGGCAACTCCGACCGTCGTCGACTCCTGAGGCGGAGTGCGTGACGGCCTGTTGGGAAACAAATGTGCACATGCCGACGATTTCTTTCCCATCAACGGGACTGACGGCCGGCCAACGCCCGTAACTGAACGGCATTGCGTTGATCCCCGCGCGTGCCAACTGACGTCCACGGAGGCAGGCTGAGTCTTCGGTGCCGCCCCCTGCGGTGGCACCGAAGACGGATCGGGTCAGTTGATGTCGAGGAGTTTTTGGGCCTCGGCGGTGGTGCGGGAGGCGGCGGCGCGGGCCTCGGCTTCGGCCAGGTGGTTGCCGGCGTGCTGGGACCACCAGTCCTGGCCCTCGACAGGCAGCGTGTCGATCGGGTCGTAGTACTCGTAGGTGCGGTTCAGCGCGTCAGGATCCTGCTGCTCGATGCCCGTGCGGTAGTTCTTCTTCCAGTACGAGATTCCGCGGACCTCGTCGTACTCGGACAGCTGGTGCACCCAGCGCTTCCCGACGTACGGGACGTCGCACACGATGCGCGGTGTCGCGAAGCCGGGGAGGTAGCCGAGGATCCCGTGCTGCAGGTGCTGCGCGTCGCGGACCGACACCCGCCAGTGCTCCGAGAACGGGATCATGTCGCACATGTAGAAGTAGTACGGCGTGATGTTCGCGCCGTCGAGCAACGCGAAGCACAGGTCGAGCAGCTGCGGGATCGAGTCGTTGACGCCGCGCATCAGGACGCCCTGGTTCCGCACGTCCCGCAGACCGGCCTCGAGCATCGCCTTCGACGCCTCGGCGACCAGTGGGGTCACGGACTGCGCCGCGTTGACGTGCGTGTGCATCGCGAGCATCACGCCGCGGTCCCGCGCGACGCCGGCGACGCGCGCGACGCCGGACCGGACGTCGTCGGACAGCCAGTGCTGCGGCATCCCCATCAGCGCCTTGGTGGCGAGCCGGATGTCGCGGATGTTCTCGATCTCGAGCAGGTTCATCAGGAACGCCTCGAGCCGCGGCCACGGCATGTTCGCCACATCGCCACCGGAGACGACGACGTCCCGGACTCCCGGCGTACGGCGCAGGTAGTCGAGCATGTCGTCGAGCCGGGTCTGCGGCTTGGCGACGAACTTGAGCTTGTCGATCACCGGCGTCGAGTTCCCGACCAGGTCCATCCGCGTGCAGTGCCCGCAGTACTGCGGGCACGTCGGCAGGACCTCCGCGAGGACCTTGGTCGGGTAGCGGTGGGTCAACCCCTCCGTGGCCCACATCTCGTGCTCGTGCAGCGAGTCCCGGGCCGCGTGCGGGTGCGACGGCCAGTCGGTACGGCGGTCGCTGAACACGGGCAGCATGTACCGGCGGACCGGGTCGGCGTAGAACGCCTCCGTGTAGTCAGCCGCACCGGAAGGAACGATGGTGTTCAGCATCTGCGGCGGCAGCAGCATCGACATGGTCGCGCGCTCGGCCTGGTCCCGGGTGAGGTCGTCGTACAGCCGGTCCTCGAGCAGGTCGCCCATCACCTCGCGCAGTTGCTTCACGTTCTTCACGCAGTGCGACCGCTGCCATTGCGCCGAGCGCCACTCCTCGGCCGTGACGTCCTTCCATCCGGGCAGCCGGGTCCAGTCCGGTTCGACCAGCTCGGCGCGCCGATAGAGGTACGGCTGGCCGTCGCCAGGCTCCGAACGAGCCAGCTCCGGGGTGATCAGGTCGGTCACAGGTCCTCCGCGGGGCTTCAGGGGTATTGCTGTCTCATGTGAGGATAGCGACAGAACGTCCTTCAGATCCAACAGTACGCCGCAAGAATTCCCGTCAGGACATGCTGTGAGTAGTATTTTGCCCGACCGCACAGAGGAGGATCCGTGTCATCCAGCCCGGTAGGACTGCACCGTGTACTCGCGCCGTCCGGCGTGTTGCCGCAGGCGGCGGAGAGACTCGACGCACGTCCCGGGATCTGGCCCGACGAGGTCCGCATCGCGGTCGAGCGGCTGAACCTGGACGCCGCGTCGTACCGCCAGCTCGCCGAAGCGCACGGCGGTGACGGTACGGCGATCCGCCACGCGGTCCTGGACATCGTCGAGACCCGCGGCAAGATGCAGAACCCGGTCACCGGCTCCGGCGGCATGCTGGTCGGCGTGGTCGACGAGGTCGGTCCCGACTCGCCCCTCGGTCTCGCGCCTGGCGACCGAGTGGCCACGCTGGTCTCGCTCACGCTGACCCCGCTGCAGATCACCGACGAACTGCGGGACTGGGACGGCAAGAGCGAGCAGGTACCGGCGCAGGGGCACGCGATCCTGTTCGCGCGGTCGATCGTCGCGAAGCTCCCCGACGACCTCAAGCCGGAGCTGTCGCTGGCCGTGATGGACGTCTGCGGCGCCCCGGCCCTGACCGCTCGCGTGGTGCGATCGTATGTCGACAAAGGCATAAAGCCTGTCGTGTCAGTAATTGGCGGCGCAGGTAAATCCGGTTCGTTGTCACTGGCTGCGGCCCGCGCCGCCGGGGCTGCTCGCACGATCGGTGTTGTGCCGGTGCAGCCCGAGCAGGATCGCCTGATCGAAGCCGGTCTGGCCGATGTCGTGACGCTGGCCGACGCCCGCGATCCGGTGGCGCTGGCCAAGGCGGTCGAGGACGCCGGGGGACCCGCGGACATCACGGTGGTGTGCGTCGACGTACCGGGGTGTGAGCACGGAGCAGTCCTGTCGACAGCGGCCGGCGGCACTGTGATCTTCTTCTCGATGGCGACCTCGTTCTCCGCGGCCGCGCTCGGCGCAGAAGGTCTCGCCGCGGACGTCACGATGCTCGTCGGCAACGGGTACGTGCCCGGGCATGCGGACTATGCGATGGAGCTGTTGCGGACCGAGCCGGGTGTCCGTGGTCTGTTCGAGAGCAGGCTGGCGGAGGATTAGGGCGTGCGCACACTTCTGACGAACGGTTCCGTCTACTCGCCTGCCGACCCCCACGCGACCGCTATCGCGTTCGACGACGGGGTGGTGACCTGGCTCGGTGACGACACGGGCGCGAGTTCGTACGCCGACGGCGCGGACGAGGTGATCGACCTCGACGGAAAGCTGGTGACACCTGCCTTCGTCGACGCCCACGTCCACACGGCTGGTGCGGGCGCGATGCTGACCGGTCTCGACCTCGCCGGTTCAACCTCGCTGACAGACGCTCTCGATCGCCTCGCGGCGTTCGCGGCGAACCTCCCCGAGGACGCGGTCATCGACAGCGCCGGCTGGGACGAGACCACCTGGCCGGAGGGCCGCCCGCCAACAACGGAGGAGCTCGACCGCGCAGCCGGCGGCCGCCGCGTCTACCTGTCCCGCATCGACGGCCACTCCGGCGTCATCTCATCGGCCCTCGTCCCGGTCGCGAAGGACCAAGAGGGGTACGACGAGACCGGCCGCGTGGAGCGCTCCGCGAATCACGCCGTACGGGATGCCATCGGTGACCTGATCGGACCGGACCAGCGACGGCAGGTCATCGAGGCCGCGCTCAAGGCCATGGCCGCCAAGGGAATCGGTGCGTTCCACGAGATGGCTGCGCCGCACATCGGGCCGCTGTGGGAGTTGCCGATCGTGCGTGAGACGGCCGAGCAGCTCGGCCTGGCCGCGACGCTGTACTGGGGTGAGCCAGGCGCCTTCGAGCACCTCGGCACCTACGGTCTCGCCGGTCTCGCCGGTGACCTGAACGCGGACGGCGCACTCGGTTCACGTACGGCGGCTTTGCGGGAGCCGTACGCCGATCGCGCCGACCACCGCGGCCACGCGTACCTGACGGCGGAGCAGATCGCCGAGCACGTGATCGCCTGCACCGAGCGGAACGTGCAGGCCGGGTTCCACTGCATCGGCGACCAGGCGCTCGACAACATCGCGCGCGGGTTCGAGCTCGCTGCCGAGAAGGTCGGCGTACAGGCGCTCGTCGCGGCGCGGCACCGGCTCGAGCACGTCGAAATGGTCGACGAGGCAACGATCGCGACGCTCGCGCGCTGCGGCGTGGTGGCGAGTGTGCAGCCGATGTTCGACAGCCAGTGGGGCGGTCCGGACGGCATGTACGCCGAGCGCGTCGGCGACCGCTGGCAGGGCATGAACCCGTTCGGTTCGCTGGCCCGTGCCGGCGTCGTACTCGCGTTCGGCTCGGATGCGCCCGTGACCGAGCTTGGTGGTTGGGAGGCCGTTCGGGCGGCCGCGTTCCACCACGAGCAGTCGGAGCGGATCACTGTCCGGGCGGCGTTCCAGGCGCATACGCGCGGCGGCTGGCGGGCAGCCGGGATCGATGACGCCGGAGTGCTTGCGCCCAGCACGGCCGCGACGTACGCGATCTGGCAGAGCGATGCCGACCTCGTCGTACAGACGCCGGACACGCGTGTCGCCGCGTGGTCGACGGACCCGCGGGCCGGCGTACCGGTGCTGCCGGATCTGAGCCAGGGAACACCTACCTGCCTGCGAACCGTCGTCGGTGGTCGTGTGGTCCATGAAGCCGAGGGATGGTCGCAATGAACAAGAAGCTGGACCTCGATCCAGTCACCGTCCGGAAGGCGCGCAGCCTCGCGCGCAAGGCCGGGAAGCCGATCGTCAACCTCGCTCGGCAGCACACCACGGTGTCGGTCGAGCGAGCTGTACTGCGGCTCGCCGGGCTGACCGGTGCCGACACCGAAGGCATCCCGTGGGTGAACCGGCTCGCCGACACCGTGCGTGCGGACGTCGGCCTCGAGCACGGTCTCGCGCTGCCGGTGTGGGACGCGCTGCTGCGTGGTGAGGCCGAGGACCTGGCGGTGCTGGCGCAGAAAGCCGCATCGGGTTCCGTCACGTTCCGGATGCCCGAGGGGCGCGACGGTGTCCGGGCTCGGTCCGCCGCGCGCAAGGCCGCAACTGCCGGGATGAAGCGGATCGACGGGCGGCGGCGGGAGCGGGACCGGCTGATCAAGCGGCACGGCGACCCCGAGCAGCGGCCGTGGATCTACCTGATCGTTGCCACCGGCGACATCTACGAGGACATCCCGCAGGCGCAGGCGGCCGCGCGGGAAGGCGCCGACATCATCGCGGTGATCCGGTCGACGGGGCAGTCGCTGCTCGACTACGTGCCGGAGGGCCCGACTCGCGAGGGGTTCGCCGGCACGTACGCGACGCAGGAGAACTTCCGGCTGATGCGTGCCGCCCTGGACGAGTCGTCCAAGGAGCTCGGCCGCTACGTGCGCCTCACGAACTACGCGTCCGGTCTGTGCATGCCGGAGATCGCGACGCTGGCCGGGCTCGAGCGGCTCGACATGATGCTGAACGACTCGATGTACGGGATCCTCTTCCGCGACATCAACCCGATCCGGACGTTCGTCGACCAGCGGTTCAGCCGCCAGATCCACGCCCGCGCCGGGATCATCATCAACACCGGCGAGGACAACTACCTGACCACCGCGGACGCGGTCGAGGCCGCGCACACCGTGACGGTCTCGCAGCTCCTGAACGAGTACTTCGCCAAGGAGGCCGGGCTCGAGGACTGGCAGCTGGGTCTCGGGCACGCGTTCGAGATCAACCCTGACATCCCGGACTCGTTCCGGCTCGAGCTCGCGCACGCGATGCTGGCGCGGCAGCTGTTCCCGAACGCGCCGCTGAAGTGGATGCCGCCGACCCGGCACATGACCGGTGACGTGTTCCGCGGGTACCTGCTGGACGGGTTCTTCAACCTGGCCGGCGCGATGACCGGACAGGGCATCCTGCTGGTCGGCATGATGACCGAGGCCGTCGTGACGCCGTGGATCTCGGACCGCGACCTGGCACTGCAGAACGTCCGCTACGTCTTGGGTGCCGCGGGCAACCTTCATGAGGACTTCCGGCCGGAGCCGAACGGGTTCATCGCGTCCCGGGCCCGCCAGGTGCTCGGCGAGTCGGTCGAGCTGCTGGACCGGATCGTCGACGACGGCCTGCTGAACGCGATCGGCGACGGCACCTTCGGCCTGATGAAACGTCCGCAGGACGCCGGTCGCGGGCTGGACGGGGTCGCGCGCAAGTCGCCGGCGTACTACAACCCGGCGATCGAGCTGTTGGAGGAGGGCCAGTGAGCATCATCCGGCCGTACGGCGACACCACGGGCGACGGGATGGTGCAGCTGTCGTTCACGTTGCCCGTCCCGCACGACAAACGCGCCGAGGGTGCGGCGGTCCAGCTGGCCAACAAGATGGGCATGGACCCGGCCCTGGTCGTGCACTCGAAGCCGATCGGCCCGGACTTCACGTTCTTCGTGGTCTACGGTCCTGTGAACCACCTGGTGGACACGTCGAAGGTCGAGGTCATCGAGCGCGACTACCCGCTGCTGTCGCCGAAGGAGGTCAACCTCGCGATCCGCAAGGGGCTGCGCCGCCGGCTGACCGTGGTCGGCGCGTGCATCGGCACCGACGCGCACACGGTCGGGATCGACGCGATCCTCAACATCAAGGGATTCGCGGGGGAGAAGGGCCTGGAGTACTACCGCGAGGTGAAGGTCGTGAACCTCGGCGCGCAGGTCGCCGTACCCGAGCTGGTCCGGCGCGCCAAGGCCGACAAGGCCGACGCGATCCTGGTGTCGCAGGTGGTGACGCAGCGCGAGGCGCACGTACTCAACACCAAGGAGATGTCCGCGGCGTTCCGGGAGGCGTACGCCGAGGACGCGCGCCCCGTACTTGTTGCCGGCGGCCCCCGTTTCACCGAGCAGATGGCCGGCGAGCTCGGCGTCGACCGGGTGTTCGGCCGGGGGACCACGCCGGGTGAAGTGGCCAGCTATCTCGTCGACGCGCTCGTGACTCGGCGTCATGCCTACAGGAAGACTGCATAAAGGTGTCAAAGGCAACCGTTGGACTGACCGTCACGCACCGGCGCTACGTCCCGTACAGCCACGCGCACTACGCCGGCAACCTGGTCGACGGCGCGTACGTGCTCGCGCTGTTCGGTGACGTCGCGACCGAGGTCTGCATCCAGGCGGACGATGACGAAGGCCTGTTCGCGTCGTACTCCGACGTGCAGTTCCTGCAGCCGCTGCGCGCGGGTGACGTGGTCGAGGTGCAGGCAACGATCAGCCGGGTCGGGAACCGCAGCCGTGACCTCGACTTCAGCGCGTACGTCGTGTGCCGCGGACGTCCCGACCGATCCGCGTCGGCGGCCGAGGTGCTCGCCGAGCCGCTGGAGATCACCCGCGCCAAGGGAACCGTCGTCGTACCGGTTGGGTGACGTTTGGTTGCCGTGGGTAACGATCACGTGGAGTGCTGATATCGCTCTGTAACGTGACTCGGCTGAAGGATACTCGTTTTCCCTTGTAGGGCAGGCGATCGTGTTACAACGGCCTCAAAGAGCCGGGGGAGAGGTTGACACCGTCGCCGCCAGCGAGCATCGTTTTGGGAGTCGTCACAACCCGTTCGTTCAACGGTCACACGAAGTTCGGCCACCGGATGATCCCGCGACGCTGACCAGGTCAGAGCCAGGCTTGAGTCGACGGGGGCTGAGATCACCGGCGGTGAGCCCCCCGCGGGGCAGAGGTGGAAGAGGCTCGGCGGCCAGTAGACAACAGCCCGACAGTGCGCAGCCAGCGCATCGACGGTTGGTCCGAAGGCACGCCGAGCCTCTTTCCTCTTTTCCCGGCCCCTTCACTCCGATGCGGCAGCCGGAATCCCAGGCGTGTAGTTCCCCGCCGTCCGGTCCGGACACCGTTCTGGCTACTGACCGGATACATTCGCGTGCCCCGGACGTTGTACGGTCGTGCGACCGGCGTCCGCCGGTGCGGTGAGGACAAGGGGTACGGCGTGGACCGGTTGAAGGCGCTGGGGCGGCTGCTGCCGCGGGTGGCGGTGGCCGTGGCCGCCGGCGTGCTGCTCGGCTTCGCGTTCGAACCGCACGACCATCCCTGGCTCACCGTCATCGCCGTACCGCTGCTCCTGGCCGCGCTGAACGGGATCTCGATGAAGGCCGGCTTCCTGGTCGGCGCCGGGTTCGGGATCGCGTACTACGCCGTCCTCGTGCCGTGGCTGAGCATCATCGGCGGCGACGCGGCGATCGCGCTGGCGATCCTCGAGGGACTGTTCTACGCAGTCTTCGGACTGTTCGCGACACAGGTCCTGAAGCTTCGGCTGTGGGCGCTGTGGATCCCGTGTCTGTGGGTGGCGACCGAGTTCGCGACCGCGTCGGTGCCGTTCGGCGGGTTCCCGTGGGGCCGGCTCGCCTGGGCGTTCTCCGACGACTCGCTGGGCAAGCTGGCCGCGTACGTCGGCATCCCCGGCCTGAGCTTCGTCGTCGCGTTCGTCGGCGTCCTGTTGTACGCCGTACTGCGCCGGGAGACCGCACTGCGTCTGCGGGCCGTGGCGCTCGTTGCGGGGCTGGCCATCGTGTTCGGGAGCGCCTTGATCCACCTGTCGATCGCGGGCGACGGGCAGACTGTGCGGGCCGCGATGGTGCAGGGCAACGTGCCGGGCAAGGGGCTGGAGTTCCTGGGCCGGGCGCGGACCGTGACGCGCAACCATCTGCAGGCGACTCTCGACCTGCAGAAACGCGTCGAGGCCGGCACCGAGATGAAGCCCGACGTCGTGATCTGGCCGGAGAACTCGACCGACATCGACCCGTACAAGGACGCGGAGACCCGCGCCGATATCGAGACCGCGGTGAAGGCGGTCGGCGTGCCGATCCTGGTCGGGGCCGTCACGGAGGGGCCCGGCGAGAACGAGCGGCAGACCACCGGAATCGTCTGGGATCCCGCCACCGGGCCGGGGCAGCGGTACGCGAAGCGGCACCCGGTGCCGTTCGGTGAGTACATCCCGTTCCGCGACCAGTTGCTGCCCTACATCAAGCGGCTGGAGATGATCGGCGCGCAGACCGTGCCGGGCGTGGGGCCGGGCGTGATGCCGATCCGCGGGGTCACCTACGGCGACGTCATCTGCTTCGAGCTTGCGTACGACAACGTCATCCACGACGTGGTCAAGGGCGGTGCCCAGGTGCTGATCGTGCAGACCAACAACGCGACGTACGGCGGAACAGGTCAGCCCGAGCAGCAGTTCGCGATCACCCGGATGCGCGCGATCGAGACCGGGCGCACCGTACTGATTGCGTCGACGAGCGGGATCTCCGGCGTGATCCGTCCGGACGGCAGCGTCGAGCACAAATCCGCGCAGTTCGTGCCGGACGTGTACGTCGCGACCGTTCCGGTGCAGGACGGGCAGACGCTGGCCATGACTCTCGGCGGCTGGCCGGAGTGGGTCCTCACCGGGCTCGGCCTGCTCGGTCTCGTCCTGGCGATGATCGACCGCCGCCGCGGTCGCACGGACAAGACCCCGCCGCCGGCAGCCGAGACGCCGAGCCGCGAGAAGGTCCCGGTCTGAGTCAGGGTTCACTCAGGGTTGGTCGTGCCCACTCGTTCCGTACGCTGGTGTCTCAGGCAGGAAGGGGTAGGACATGCCGTGGTTCGTGGCGCTCGCGTTGCTGGTGGTTCCGATCGCGGAGATCTTCGTGATCATCCAGGTCGGTCAGGTGATCGGCGGGTGGCCGACGGTCGCGCTGCTGCTGGTCGAGAGCGCGTTCGGCGCGTGGCTGATCAAGCGCGAGGGCCGGCGGGCCTGGCGGGCGCTGCAGAGCTCGTTCGAGACCGGGAAGATGCCCGGCCGCGAGCTGGCTGACGCCGCGTTGGTCCTGGTCGGCGGGACGCTGCTCCTCACCCCGGGCTTCATCACCGACATCTTCGGCTTCTTCTTCGTCCTCCCCTTCACCCGCCCCCTGGCCCGCCGCGCCATGACCGCCTTCTTCAGCCGCCGCGTCACCACCCAACTAGGCACCCCCGGCCTCGGCACCTTCATCCCCGGCCCCGGCACCCCCGGCCCCCAACGCCCAACAAACGACGTAATCCAAGGCGAAGTCATCGACCCAGAAAAGAAGTAGCCGTCAGGTGCGGTAGCTGGCTTTCGCGGTCTGGACGAAGGACCGGGTCAGCGGGGTTGTCTCGGTCCAGGCGATGACGAGGGGGCTGGGCGGGAGGTCCTGGATCGGGATGGTGACCAGTTCGTCGCCGGGGTTGTGGTTGGTGAGCGGGGCGAGGCCTATGGTGCCGTTCCAGAGGACTGCCTGGAGGCATTCTTGGACGGCTCGGACCACTGGTCCTTCGCGGTGTCGGCCGCCGTTCCAGTAGGACTGCCAGATCGGGTCGGTGCCGGGCGGGAACTGGAACCAGCGGCGGCCGTCCAGGTCGGCGAGCCGCAACTGGGAACGGCCGGCCAGTGGGTCGTCGGCCCGGAGTACGGCGCCTACCGGATCGGAGCGCAACTCATGGACGCGCAGACCGGTCTCGTCGAACGGGCCGCGGGTCAGGGCGATGTCGACGTGCCCGGCGCGCAGGCCGCAGGTGGGGTCGGTGAGGTCCGTCTCGCGGATGTGGATCTCGACGTTCGGGTGTTGCGAGCGGTACGCGGCGGCGAGTCTCGAGATGTCTGGATCCGTGCTGTCGCTGAGGATGCCGACGGTCAGGGTTGCAGCGCCGGCGGCCGCGGCGACCCGGGCGCGCACCTGCTCTGATTGGACGAGCAGCTTGCGGGCTTCCTTCACCAGTGCGGCTCCGGCGGGCGTCAGGCTGACACCGGCCGAGGATCGTCGGAACAGAGGCGTGCCGAGATCGGCTTCCAGTTGCTGGATCGCCCGGCTGAGGGGCGGTTGGCTCATGTGCAGGCGCGCCGCGGCCCGCCCGAAGTGGAGCTCCTCGGCGACCGCCACGAAGTACCGCAAGGTCCGCAGTTCCATCACCTGCGACGATACCCGCTGGGTATCGACAATGCGGGACTAGTCTTGGACGCGCCTCCACCTCCGGTGCTGAGGTGGAGGCATGTCCGACTACCCGTACGCCGATCCGATTGTCGACCTCGCCGACGTCCAGGAACTCGCCCGCGACCTCATCGTGATCCCGAACCGCAACGTCGACCTAGTACCCAACATCGGCCTCATCGGCGGCACCCATTCGGTGCTCGTCGTCGACACCGGCCTCGGCCCGCGGAACGCGGAGCAGGTGCTGCGGTTCGCCTCGTCGTACGCGAACGGCCGGCGGCTCTACCTGACGACGACGCACTTCCACCCCGAGCACGCGTTCGGAGCGCAGGTCTTCGCCGACGAGGCGACCTACCTCCTGAACACCGCCCAGGCCGACGACCTGACGACCAAGGGCGAGGGCTACCTGGGCATGTTCCGGCAGCTCGGCGAGCCGGTCGCCCGTGAACTGGAAGGCGCGCGGATCCCCGTCCCCGACCAGACGTACGACGGCACGTACGGGCTCGACCTCGGCGGCCGGTCCGTGCAGCTTCGCCCGACCGGACGTGCACACAGCAAGGGCGATCAGGTCATCACGGTCCCCGACGCCGGCGTCCTGTTCACGGGTGATCTGGCCGAGGCGGACCAGTTCGCGATCTTCCCGTGGTTCCCGCCGTACGACGTCGACGTGTCCGGCGTCCGCTGGATCGAGGTCATGGACCGCCTCGCCGCGGAGCGGCCGCAGATCGTTGTCCCCGGCCACGGTGAGGTCGGCGACGCGCAACTGCTGACCCAGGTACACGACTACCTGGTCGAACTCCGCGACGAGACCTGGCGCCGGCGGGACTCGGGCCTGTCGGAGGAGACGACCGCCGCCGAGATCCGGGCCCTCATGATCGAGCGCCACCCCGACTGGCGGCTGCCGGAGTGGATCGAGCGCGGCGTCGGCTGCCTCTGTACGGAGCATCGTCACTGACTCTGCATGAAGCCTGGGTACCGGTCCGTCGTACGACTATCGGATTCGGGACGGTGACAATGCGTCGAGCAGTAGCTGTGGCAGTGCTGATGGTGATGGTTCTGAGCAGCTGTGCCGACCCGGACCAGAAGCTGCGGTCAGCAGCCGCCCAGTCGGCCCGTGATGCAGCGTCCGAGGTGCGCACCACCCAGGTTGCCGTCGAGCAGCTACGGGCCCACCAGTTGTGGTCGCAGTCCGCCGGGCAGATCGTCGGAGATGCCGAGAAGGGCGTCGAGAAGGCCACGAGTTCGTTCTCCGCCCAGCAACCGTCGACGGAAACCTCGACACGGCTCTACGAGCAGGTCACGAAGACTCTGGACGACGCGCAGACCGCGGTGACGGCGGTCCGGATCGCACTCGGCAACGGCGATCTCGCGGCGGCCGAGCAGCAGCTCACGGCGCTTCGGCAATCCGGTGCCGATCTGGGCCGGATCGGAGAGCTCGCCAAATGAAGAAGGTGCTCGGCGTCACGCTCGGGATCCTGACCGCGATCGGTGGCTTCGTGGACATCGGTGACCTGGTCACCAACGCGCTGGTCGGCGCCCGGTTCGGAATGCACATGGCGTGGGTGGTGGTCGTCGGCGTGATCGGGATCTGCCTGTACGCCGAGATGTGCGGACGGGTCGTGGCGATGTCCGGACGCCCGGTGTTCGACCTGGTCCGCGAGCGGCTCGGCCCCCGGACGGGACTGCTCACGTTGGTGGCGTCGTTCTTGGTGACGCTGCTGACGTTGATCGCCGAGATCGGCGGTGTGGCACTCGCACTCGAGCTGGCGAGTGGCGTGCACTACCTGCTCTGGATGCCGCTGGCCGCGTTCGCGGTGTGGCTGGTGATCTGGAGGGTGAAGTTCTCCCGGCTCGAGCAGGTCTTCGGGCTGCTCGGGCTGCTGCTTGTGGTGTTCGCGGTCGCGTTGTTCAAGCTTGGACCTGACTGGGGCCAGTTGCTGCACCAAGCGACGCGGCCGCATCCGATCGGTCACGAGGACTGGGCGACTTACGCGTACTACGGGATCGCACTGTTCGGTGCGGCGATGACGCCGTACGAGGTGTTCTTCTTCTCGTCCGGAGGGGTCGAGGAGAAGTGGACGCGGAAAGATCTGGTGACGGCACGGTCCAACGTGTTCGTCGGTTTCCCGCTCGGCGGGTTGCTGTCGCTGGCGATCATGGGCTGTGCCGCGGTCCTGTTCCTGCCGGCGGGCATCAAGGTCGAGACCTTGGGCCAGGTGGCGCTTCCGGTGGCGGTTGCCCTCGGCAAGCTCGGGTTGGCGATCGTCCTGATCGGGGTGTTCGCGGCGACCTTCGGCGCGGCGCTGGAGACGGCGCTGTCGTGCGGTTACACGATCGCGCAGTACCGCGGCTGGCAGTGGGGAAAGTTCGTCCGGCCGCGGGAGGCGTCGCGGTTCCACGTGGTGATCATCGTGTGCCTCGTACTGGCGATGCTGACGCTGCTGACGGCCGTCGATCCGGTGCAGGTGACGGAGTACTCCGTGGTGTTCGCGGCGGTGGCCCTGCCACTCACCTACCTGCCGATCCTGATCGTTGCCAACGACCCCGACTATGTCGGCCAGGAGAAGAACGGCCCGGTGCGCAACGCGGTCGGCCTGGTCTACCTGGCTCTGCTCACCGTCGCCTCGCTGGCCGCGATACCGCTGATGATCATCACGAAAGGAGGGCAGTGACCATGCCAGGGACACCCGGCGAGTCGGGGCGAGTGCTGCACGCACAGCTGCATCTCCTGGACCGGCAGTTGATCGACCAGGCCGACGGTCACCTGGCCGGGAAGGTCGACGACGTCGAACTCGACCTGGACGCCGATCCGCCGGTGGTGGCCGCACTGATCACCGGCCGGGAGCGGATCACGGCCCGCCGGATCGTCGGTATCGACACGGCGGTGACGGTCTCGGTCGAGGACCTCGATCTCGACTACTACGACGACTGGGTCGAGAACCACGTCATCGCGAAGATCCCGGGAGCCCGCCATGCGGCTGAATGACCTGCTCGGTCGCCGCGTCCTGGACGCCGAGGGCGACGTCATCGGCAACGTCGCGGACGTTCGCCTGGTCCAGGACGGCCCGATGCTGGTCTCGATGCAGCGCGCGTTGCGGGTCGACGGCCTGATCGTGGTGGAGAACCGACACACGCGGCTCTTCGGGTACGAGCGCCACGTCGGCCCCGAGCTGCTCCGCCGGCTGATCCACGCACGACTCGGCGAGGTCTGGTACCTGCCCTGGGACGACATCGAGGAGATCACCGACGAGGGGGTCACGATCGCTCCCAGGCGCGCCGACCTGCGTCCTCTGGAAGACCTCGCGCGCTACTGAGCCATCAGCCCCGGGCGTCACCTGTGAAAGGGCCTTTGGGCCCGAACGCGTGATCGGTGAAGCGGGTGGCGAGGAGGTTGTGCGTGGCGGCGTCGGGGTGGAGGTCGTCGGGGAGGGGATGGGCGACGTTGTCTGCTTCGCCGTACAGGTCGCGGCCGTCCAGGTAGTGGAGGTTGGGGTCGGTCAGGGCGCGTTGTGTGACGATGCGGGCCAGCTCGGTGCGGATGACCGACAGGGTGAGTTTGCCGGCCGGGATCTCGTCGGGATTGCCCGTGGCGGTGAAGCGGAGTTCGCCCGCGGCCAAGGCGGACAGGTCCCAGTTGGTCGGTCCGGGGGTGTCCTCGTGGATCGGGCAGAGGATGGGGGAGACGACCAGGAGCGGCGTGTCGGGATGGCCGTCGCGGATGGTGTCGAGGAAGCCGTGGACGGCCGGGGTGAAGCTGCGGAGACGGAGCCCGTCGCTGTTGACGATGTTGATGCCGAGTTTGAGGCTGATCAGATCTGCGGGCGTGTCGCGGATGGTGCGGGCGATGAAGGGCTGCAGGTACGCACTCCCGCCGAAGCCCAGGTTGACGAGTTCGACACCGGCCTGAGCGGCGGCCAGGGCCGGCCAGGTGCCCTTGGGGTGGGTGGCGTTGGACCCGTGGCTGATGGAGCTGCCGTGGTGCAGCCAGACCCGGCCCGCGACCGGAACCGGCTCGATCGGAGCATCGGTGCGCAGGGCAACGAGTTCAGTGGTCTCGTCGTGCGGCAGCCAGATCTCGACGGTCTTCGGTACGGCGGCCAGCCCGGCGACTCGTAGCGTTTCGGGCTGTCCAGGACGCTGCGAGGTGGCACCTGTCATCAGGTCGATGGTGACGACGTCGCCGCCGGTCGCGGTGAGCTGCGTCACCAGTTGGCCGTCGACGAGTACGTCGTACACGCCGTCCGGACGTGGGGGAGCGCCGATGTAGTCCCGTTTCGTCGGCAGCGTCTCCAGTTCGACGACGGTGGCCGACGTACGGAAGACGAGGCGTACGCCGGAGGGTTGTGACTCGACCATCGACATCTGGCCGTCGTCGTACTGGGCTCGTGCCCAAGCGGGCAGGCGGTGCGGGAGCACGCCGCGCTCGGTCTGCTCCAGGTCGAGCGCACCGCGGAGCAGGTCGCCGGTAACAGGGGTAGTGATCATGTCAGCTCCAGCTGCGGAGGAGGGTGTCGAGGGCGTCGATGATGCGTGGCCAGCTTTCGCCGGCACTGGGCTCGCTGTGCGAGAAGGAACCAGCGAGCTCGAGGGTGATGTAGCCGTGGATCGTGCTGCCAAGGAGGCGCACGGCGTCGGTCTGGGCGGGCTCGCCGAGGTCGTACCCGCGAAGGACCGCGCGGACGAGCTCCGAGTGCCGACGCCCCGCAGCGACGTACTGCTCGCCCAGAACTGAGGCAGCGGCGGTGTGGCGTGTGGCGGCGTAGCGGCCCGGATGGGCTCGGGCGTAGTCGCGGTAGACGTCGGCCAGGGCATGGAGGGCGTCGCGGCCGGCGCGACCAGCCAGGGCAGCGGCCGCCTGGTCGGCCAGTTCGGTGAGAGCGACCGTGGCGATGCGGGCCTTCAGGTCGTCGGAGTTGCGGACGTGCGAGTACAGGCTCGCGACCTGGACGCCGAAGTGGCGAGCCAGCGCCGACACAGTGACCTGTTCGAACCCGACCTCATCGGCCAGCTCGGCACCGGCCAGAGCCAGCCGCGCACCGCTCAACCCCACTCGTGCCATAACTCATTATGTGATTGCCTAAAGGCTTTAGGCAAATCAGGGCGAAAAGAAGCCCTCACCGCGCCATTGCGGTGAGGGTTCCCAGTGAATCAGCGCCTGGATCAGGCGGTGCGCTTGGTCCGGTGCAGGTGCGCCGGGCCGATCTCGCCCTTGCGGAGCAGGTCGACCCGCTCGGCGAGCAGCTCCTCCAGCTCCGAGATGCTCCGGCGCTCGCGCAGCATGTCCCAGTGCGTACGGGCCGGCTTCTCCTGCTTCGGCTCCGGCTTCTCGCCGGTGGACCGGGCGGCCTCGCTGCCGCAGTGCGGGCATTCCCAGATCGCGGGCACCTCGGCGTCGTGCGCCATGGTCACCTCGACCACGTGGCCGCGGGGGCAGTCGTACGTGATCATCTGGCGCGGCGCGAACTCGACACCGCGGTCATCCTCGAAGCTGACCCCACCCAGCCCCGAACCACGCAGTACGCGATTAGACATGTCAAACCTCCGAGATCGTCATCCGAGCCAACGGTCGGCCGGCCCGGATCATTCCCATTTTGGCATGTCCGAGCCATATGTACGCACCTGACACTGTCGTCGTGACCTGCTGTCATCGACTGTTCACAGATCTCGCTGTGTCACCGCGTGCCGCAAGCCGCCCGACGTACGACGCATCAAATCGATACCTGGTTCACAGCCTGTTGCCAGGAATCGAGGATCTACTCCTCAGCAACCGACCCTAGCCTCAGCGTCCATGGTGCTACCCCGCCACAAGCTCCGTGGCCTCAGTTTCGTGAACGTGGCCCTGGTGGCCATCGTCCTCGCCATCGCCGTCACCGCCTACTTCCTGTTCTTCAAGAAGGATCCCCCGGCCGCCAGCGCGACCCGGCCGTCGGTGGCCGTACAGCGCGGCGAGGTGACCGCGAGCGTCAGCTCGAGCGGCACGCTGCAGAGCTCGCAGACCGCATCCCCGCAGTTCGAGACGTCCGGCACGGTGACACAGGTGCTCGTCAAGGTCGGCCAGGTGGTGGCGAAGGGCGCCGCGATCGCGAAGATCGACCCGGCCGCCGCCGAGCGGCAGTTGCGGATCGCACAGCAGAACCAGATCGCGTCCGCAAACTCGGTCACCGCGGCCGAGGAGACCCTCAGCGACGCCCAGGACGCCCTCGAGGCGGCCGAGGAAGCGTCCGCCTCACCGTCGCCGACCCCCACCCCGAGCAACGGCCAGCAACAGCAGACCCAGCAGTCTCAGCAGTCTCAAGGTCAAGGGCAGAGTCAGAGTCCTGAGGTAGCCGTCAGCAACGCCGAGGCGAGCCTGGCGAAGGCGAAGGCGGACAAGGAACAGTCCGACCAGAACGTCGAGGCGGCCGAGGCCGCGGTCGACGCGACCACACTGAAGGCGCCGATCGCCGGCACCATCACCGCGGTCAACGGCACGGTCGGCTCGGTGACCGGCGGGTCCAACTCGAGTTCGAGCTCCAGTTCAGGCAGCGGCGGGCAAGGCTCGACCTCAGGTCAAGGTTCAGCCTCGGGCTCCGGTACGTCGACGACGTCCGGCACCGGCTTCGTGGACATCGCCGACCTGAAGGCGCTCCAGGTCGTGGCCGCGTTCGCCGAGGCCGACGCGATCAAGATCAAGGCCGGCCAAGCGGCGACGGTGACGCTGAACGCCGAGCCTGGTACGACGCTCACCGCGTCGCTGGCGACCGTGTCCCCGACCCCGACCACCACCAACGGCGTGGTCTCGTACTCGGCCACCTTCAGCCTCGCCAAGCTCCCGGCCAACGCGCGGATGGGCCAGACCGCGAACGTCACGGTCCAGACCGCGAAGGCGGCCAACGCCCTGTACGTCCCGAGCACAGCGATCGCGACCAGCGGTACGACGTACACGGTCACGATGGCCGACGGCAGCGGGACGCGTGAGGTTCAGGTCGGCGTCCGGGGCGACAGCTATACCCAGATCACGTCGGGCCTGAACGAAGGCGACCAGATCGAGCTGCTGCAGGGCGCGATCGGCGGTACCGGGACCCAGAACGGCCAGGGCCGGCAGGGACAGCTCCCAGGCGGCGGCCAGTTCCCAGGCGCAGGCGTCGGCCAGGGTGCGGGGGGCTTCCGTGGCCGCTGAGTCCCTGATCGAGATCCGGGAGGTCACCAAGACGTACGGCCAGGGCGAGACCGCGGTGCACGCTCTCCGGGGTGTGTCGCTGCGGGTCGAGGCCGGCGAGTACGTCGCGGTGATGGGCTCGTCCGGTTCCGGCAAGTCGACGTTGATGAACATCCTCGGCTGCCTCGACGTACCCTCCCGAGGGGAGTACTGGCTGGACGGGAGCGACGTGGCCCGGCTGAGCGAGGACCAGCAGGCGCTCGTCCGCGGCCGGAAGATCGGGTTCATCTTCCAGTCGTTCAACCTGATCCCGCGCACCACGGCGCTCGCTAACGTCGAACTGCCTCTCACCTATGCCCACCTGCGCCGCGGCGAACGCCGCAAGCGCGCGAACCGGGCGCTCGAACTCGTCGGTCTCGCCGACCGCACGGGCCACCGGCCGAACGAGCTGTCCGGCGGTCAGCAGCAGCGGGTCGCGATCGCCCGGGCGCTGGCGACGGGTCCGCGGATCCTGCTGGCCGACGAGCCGACCGGCAACCTCGACGCCCACTCGACCGCCGAGGTGCTCGGTATGTTCGACGACCTGCACGCCGACGGTCGCACGATCATCGTGATCACCCACGAGCACGACGTCGCGGCCCGCGCCCGGCGGCTCGTGCAGGTCTCCGACGGCCGGATCGTCTCCGACGAGGTGACCCGCTGATGTCTCCACGCGACCTGATGGGCGCCGCACTCCGCGGCCTCACCGCCAACAAGCTGAGATCGCTCCTCACCGTCCTCGGCGTCTCGATCGGGGTCGGCGCCGTGATCGTGCTGGTTGCGGTCGGCAACGGCTCCGGGAAGGCGGTACAGGACCGCCTGGAGGCGATGGGCACCAACCTGCTCACGGTCTCCACCACGGGCGGTGGCGGCGGCTTCGTCCGCGGCCAGGCCGGCCCGGCCAACCAGCAGTACAGCCTCACGCTCGACGACGCCGCCGCGCTCGCCGACAAGAACCTGGCTCCCGACATCTCGTCGGTCGCGCCGGTGATGACCAGCTCCGGTACGGCGACCAACGGCGACACCAGCTACACGGTCAACCAGGTGATCGGCACCACGCCGGCGTACCTGCCCGCGACCAACACGCCGGTGCAGATCGGGCGCTCGTTCACGCAGGCCGACGTGGACACCTCGCAGCGGGTCATCCTGCTCGGGCAGACGGCCGCGACCGAACTGTTCACGCGGCCCGCGAGCGCGGTCGGTCAGACGATCAAGCTCGGCGCCGTCGACTTCACCGTCCTCGGCGTACTGGCGAGCAAGGACAGCACCGGGTTCAACGACCCGAACGCGACCGCGATCGTCCCGATCACCACGCTCCGGGCGACCCAGGCCGGGTACGGCGCCCTGAACCAGATCGTCGTCCAGGCGGCCGGCCAGGACCGGGTCGACACCGCGCAGGCCGAGGTAACGCAGTTGCTGACCGCCCGTCACCAGGTGCCCGCCGACGAGACCTCGCCGTTCCGGATCACGAACTCGGCGCAGATCCTGCAGACCAGCCAGGACACCGCGGCGACGTTCACCGCCCTGCTCGCGACGGTGGCCGCGATCAGCCTGGTCGTGGGCGGGATCGGGGTCACCAACATCATGCTGGTCACGGTGACCGAGCGGACCCGGGAGATCGGGATCCGCAAGGCGCTCGGCGCCCGGCGGCGGACGATCCTCGGCCAGTTCCTGATCGAGGCGACGCTGCTCAGCCTGATCGGCGGCGCGGTCGGGGTCGGGGCAGCGCTGATCGTCACCCGCTTCCAGTTGGCCGGCGTGCACCCGGTACTGGTGCCGTCGTCGATCGGGCTCGCACTCGGCGTGTCCGCGGCGGTCGGCCTGTTCTTCGGCAGCATGCCGGCGCACCGAGCCGCCGGCCTCCGTCCCATCGATGCACTACGTCACGAGTGAGAGGTCTCTTCTGATGAGTAACCAGACGCCCGACGAGTTCGCCCAGATCGGGTCCGACGAGGAGGTCGAGGCGGCGCTGAAGCCGAAGAAGACCCTCAACCTGCCGCTGGCCACGGCGATCCTGACCGGGATCGTGGTCCTTGCCATCGGTCTCGGCGGCGGCGCCGGGCTGCATGCGGCGTTCGCCTCGGACAGTTCGTCGAACCAGCCGCAGGCCGGTGGCCGCGGTGCGGGCGGGTACGGCGGGTTCCGCGGCCAGAACGGATACGGCGCACCCGGTCAGGGGCCTGGCGGTGCGCAGGGCGGTGGCGGGACGGTCGGCACGGTGGTCTCGGCGAACAGTTCCGAGCTGGTCGTGAAGACCCAGTCCGGCAACGTCACCGTGAAGCTGACCGGCGACACGACGTACGAGATCACGTCGAAGGGCACCGCGGCGGACCTGAAGGCGGGGCAGCAGGTCGTCGTCAGCGGCCAGAACACCAACGGCACGATCACCGCGAACACAGTCCGCCAGGGCACCTTCGCCCCCTTCCGCAACCCAACCGCGTCGCCGTCCACCCGCTGAGGATCCCCAGGCCATCACAATCGCACCCACACCCCACCGCCAAGCGTGCCGCGGACATCCGGCGGTGAATTGTGATGGCCTGGCGATCCGCCTCAACCCGTGCACCCGGCCAGCACCCCGGCTGGGCGCACGGTCAGGTCCGGGTGGCGGTGAGGGTTACGGCGATGGAGTCGAGGGTGAAGGTGCCGCCGGCGGCGTCGATTGCTGCGCCGGTGCCTTCGAGTACGGCGTCGAGTTTGCCGGCGTCGGCGAGGGGTTTGGCGATGCCGCTGGTGCGGAGTTGGTCGAGCCACTCGTCGCGGGTGTACGTGCGGGACCAAGGGAACGTTGCGCGGGAGATGTCGGTGAAGGCGTCGGTGAGGTTGTCGGCGGTGCGGTCCAGGAAGTGTTCGTACGCACCGAGGGGCGAAGCGGCGGCGCGCGCGGCGGCTGGGTTCTTGGGCAGTACGTCGCGCTGCACTGCGGCGAAGGCTGCGCCGAGGTCGGATGGTGGTTGCAGGACGTACCAGAAGACGGCGAACGTCCCGCCGGGGCGGAGTACGTCCGCGGCCTTCGCGGCACCGACCGCGGGGTCGATCCAGTGCCACGTCATCCCGGCGACGAGCGCGTCGAAGGTACGGCCGGCCGCGTCCCAGGTCTCGAAGGGGGCGACCTCGGCGTCGACTCCGGTCGAGCGTGCGTACGCCGCCATTCGCTCGTCCACGTCGACGCCGAGCACTCGGCATCCCGCCGCCTGGAGTTGGCGGGACAGGATGCCGGTCCCGCAGCCGACGTCGAGGAAGTCGCGCCCTAGTGCCGCGGCGACGAGTGCGTCGATGAGGGCGGTCGGATAGGACGGCCGGGCCCGGTCGTAGAGCGCCGCGTCGGCGCCGAAGGACTCGGCCATCTCACGATGCCGATGCGGATCGGCGTCGGTGGGCCGCAGCGGGTCGGCGGTCTGCAACGGGTCGGCGGGCTGCTTCGGGTCGAGAGGCTGCAGCGGCTCGGTGGGCCGCACTGGGGCGGTGGGCTGCTTCGGGTCGGGGTCCGGCGCTAGAGTGGGCATGTGCCCACGATAGTGGGCGGTTGCCCATTTGCGTCGAGGGAAGGTGTGCATGCCGACCGGTGTGGCGATGCGGGACGCCCGGGAGCAACTGTTCGACGCGGCCGAGCGGGTGCTGCTGCGGGACGGGCCCGAGGCGCTGACCAGCCGGGCCGTGACCGCCGAGGCGGGGTGCGCGAAGGGCGTGCTGCACAAGCACTTCACGGACTTCGACGGATTCCTCGCCGAACTCGTCCTCGACCGGATCCGCCGCCTCGACGACCAGGCCGAAGCGCTGCTGAAGGCCGCGGGGCAGGGGAGCGTCGTCGACAACCTGACCGCGATGCTGACCGACCTGTTCGGCTCGGTCGCCGTCGCGATCGTCAGCCTGACAATCTCCCGCGACGGCCTGCGCGCCCGCCTGCGGGAGGCCGTGCCCACCGGCGTACCGATCCTCAGCGAAGCCGGCCGGGCCATCCGGGATTACCTCGCCGCGGAGCAGACCTACGGCCGCATCCGCTCGGACGCCAACATCGATGTCCTCGGCCTGACGCTCATCGGCTCGAGCCACATGATGTTCGCCGACCGCACCGGCACCCGCCCGACGGCCGCCGAGGTGCGTGAGTTCGTCGCTTCCGTCGTACCGATGTAACCGAACCCTGCCGGCGAGAGATCCGATGAGTCATTGACTCCCTCGCTTGGAAAGCGCTATCTTGCGACGAAATAAGGCTAAAAAAGTACAAAACGGCCTCAGAAGTGGCGGACTGTGCGATGAGGACGACCCAGAAGAACGCAGTCGGAGAGCAGGAGATCATCCGGACGTATCTCGACCGGCTGCGGCTGGATCTGGTCGTCGCGGCGCGGATCACGAAGGTGCACCGTGAGTGGTCCCGGGCTCTGATGCCGGATCCGTTCTCGCGCCTCTATCTGATCCTGGAGGGGGAGGGGCGTCTCGTCGTACGGGACCAGGAGCTCTACCCGCGGCCCGGTGAGCTCGTCTACCTGCCGGCCGACGTGCCGGTGTCGTACGAGACGATCAGCGACAACGTTTTCCGCAAGCACTGGCTGCATTTCTCGGCGCTGATCGGCGACCGCGACATCGGCGAGATGCTGACGCTGCCGTACGTCGTCCCGAGCAAGGCGCCCGAGGAGGCGGCGGCTCTGTTCGAGCAGGTCGGTGCGGCCGACCGGGACCCGCCCGGTCTCGCGACGCCGCTGCGGCTGCGTTCGGCGCTGACCGCGTTGTTCGCGCACTATCTGGACAGTGCACCGCCAGGTTCGGTGCGCCTGTCGGAGCGGCAGACGAGCGAGTCCGGGATCGTGCAGTACATCCAGGACAATCTTGCGACGCTGCCGAGCGTCGAGGAGCTCGCGGCCGTGTTCGGCTACGACCTGTCGAGTTTCCTGCGGCATTTCCGCACCGAGTTCGGATTGTCGCCGAAGCAGTACATCAAACGGGCCCGGATCGAATGGGCCCAGCGCGAGCTGACGACGACCGAGCGCCCGATGGAGGAGATCGCGGCCGAGGTCGGCATGGACCAGTCCTACTTCTCGAAGGTGTTCCGCCAGGTGAGTTCGGTGACCCCGAGCGAGTACCGGAAGTTGTACCGCCCACACAACTAGGAGCCTCGTCATGGACCGTCGTACCTTCCTGGCCGGTAGTGGCGCCGTCGCAGTTTCCTTGGTGGGCGCGCGAGCAGCGCTCGCCCAGGAGACGGCAACGGTGACCTCGCTGGCCGAGTTGCAACAGGCAATCAACAGGGCCACCGCCGGCACCACGATCACGATGGCGAACGGTTCGTACGCCGTACCGTCGGGGTCGCCGATCACCATCACCAACCGGCACGGCAGCAGCAGCGCGCCGATCACGATCGTGGCCCAGAGCCGCGGCGGTGTGACGCTCACCGGCGCGCAGAGCTTCGTGTTCTCGGGATCGTCGGACATCACGATCAGCGGGTTCGCGTTCCGGCAGAGTACGACGCTGGAGATCCCGGCGGACTGCCCGCGGATCCGGCTGACCCGCAACGACCTCGCCCTCGCGGCGTCGACCGGCCACTGGGTCGTCGTCCGCGGCGACGACGCGAAGATCGACCGCAACGTCTTCCACGACAAGTCCACCCTCGGCGTGTACCTGGTGATCGACGGCCCCGGCTCGGAGGCGATGGCACAGCGCACGCACATCCTTCGGAACTACTTCCGCGACCACACGTACGGCGGGGCGAACGGCGGGGAGCCGATCCGGCTCGGAGTGAGCGGCCGGGCGCTCAGCACCGCCGACGCGACGGTCGAGTACAACCTGTTCGAGCGGTGCAACGGCGACCCCGAGGCGATCTCGGTGAAGTCGTCGGGCAACACGATCCGGTACAACACGATCCGCTCGTCCCTCGGCGGGCTCGTCCTGCGGCACGGCAACGACAACCGGGTCGAGAGCAACTATCTGCTCTCCGGGCAGAACGGGATCCGGATCTACGGCAACGACCATCTGATCGTGAACAACTACGTCAGCGGGATCGCGGGCGCCGGCGTGGTGCTCGGCAGCGGCACGGAGCGGGACCACTACGAGGGCGAGCCGTCCAGTTCCCGGACCGGCAACGACGCGCCTGACCGCGTGACGATCGCGCTGAACACCCTCCGGAACAACGGCCAGGCCCTCGTCGGTGAGAGTCAGCGCACGCTGCCTCCGCTGGATTGTGTGGTGGTTGACAATCTGATGGTCGGCGACAGCGGCGAGCTGGTCGACATGCCGTACCTCGACGGCCTGACGTGGGCGGGGAACATCGTCTGGGGTCAGGCGACCAACGGCAACATCCCGTCGTCGGGCGTCACGCGCGCCGATCCGAAGCTGACCGCGGGCACCGACGGCGTCTACCGGCTCGGTCCGGGGAGTGCCGCCGTGAACGCCGCTGCCGTCGACCACACGGGTCAGATCAGCGACGACGTCGACGGGCAGGCCCGGACGGTGCCGTACGACGTGGGCGCCGACGAGTACTCGACCGCGGCACGGGTCCGACACCCACTCACCTCCGCGGATGTCGGCCCCGGCGCTGCTTAGACCACGGTGGGCTGGCTGTTGCCGGCTTCGTCGATACCGCGGCGCATGTCGACGCGGACCAGGAGGGCGAGGCCGACGACGAAGAAGAGGCCGAGGGCGACGATCGCGGGACGGTACGAGCCGGTGAGCTGGTGGACGAGACCGAACACCAGCGTGCCGAGCCACGACGTCCCCCGTTCGCCCGCCTGGTAGAGCGAGAAGTACTCCGCCTCGCGGCCCTTCGGGATCAGCTGGCTGAACGCCGACCGGGACAGCGCCTGCGTCCCGCCGAGCACGATCCCGATCGCCAGCCCCATCGCCAGGAACGGGACGATCTGGCGCTCGGGCAGCAGGAATCCGGCGATAACGATCAGGATCCAGACGACCAGGCCGCCCGCGATCGTGCGATGCGCGCCGTACCGCTGGGCGAACCGGCCGAACGCGAGCGCCCCGAAGAAGGCCACGAACTGGACGAGCAGAATGGTTGCGATCAGCACCTGTGTCTCGAACCCGAGCTGCTTCTCGCCGTACGTCGACGACACCGAGATGACCGTCTGGATCCCGTCGTTGAAGAACAGGTACGCGATCAGGAACAGCATCGTCATCTTGTAGCTGCGCAGGTGCTTGAGTGTGGCGGCCAGCTGACCGAAGCTCTGACGCACGAGGCTGCCGCTGCGCACCTGCACGACGTTCGTCGGCGGCCGGTTCCGTAGCCGGAGGAACGGGAAGAACGTGAAGATTCCCCACCAGAGCCCCGCACTGAGCAGGCTGAGGCGGACGGCCGTGCTCTGGCTCAGCCCGAGCGCGTCGTGGGCGGTGACGACTGCCAGGTTGACCAGGAGCAGTAGAAAGCCACCGGCGTACCCGAACGCCCAGGCGCGGGACGAGACGGCGTCGCGCTGATCCGGTGGAGCGATGTCGATGAGGATCGAGTCGTACACGACCAGGGACGAGCCGAGGCACAGGTTCCCCACGAACAGCAGCAGCGCGCCGAGCTGCCAGCGTCCGTCGTCGACGAACACCATGCAGGAAGCCGCGAGCGCTCCGGCCCAGGCGAAGCCGCACATGAGCAGCTTCTTGTGCGACATCCGGTCCGCGATGGCGCCGACCACCGGCAGGAACAGCGCGGACACCAGGGTCGCGACCGTGACGACGTAGAACGCGAGCGAGCCGGGGGAGATGCCGAGCCCGAGCACGTCGAGGTTCGTGTGGCACGGGTTGTCTGTGGTCCCGACGAACCCGCAGGCGGCCTTCTCCGCGACCGATGTCAGGTACGGCGCGAACAGGACGGTCCCGGTGGTGGTGACGTAGCCCGAGTTGGCCCAGTCGTAGAGACTGAATCCCCAGTACTCGCGCTTGTCGACCGCCGGCGGGGCGGAGAGGAATCCCATGCGCGGAAGTGTGTCAGGTCCGGGGGACGATGCGGCGTACCCGCGGATAACACTTCAACTCCACTGACCCCGCTCTTTCAGGACGTCGCGAAGCAGGTCCGTGCGGTCGGTGATGATGCCGTCGACGCCGGCGTCGAGCAGCCGGTTCATCGCGTCCGGGTCGTCGATCGTCCAGACGTGCACCTGCTTGCCCCGGGAGTGCGCGCGCTTGACCAGGCCGGGCGTGAGCACGTGGAGCGCGCCGTACCGCTCGGGGATCTGCAGGCAGGCGCCGGCCGCGTTCAGGGCGAACGGCAGGAACCGGATCAGGGCGATCTCCCACTCGCCGTACCCCGTGCACAGCCGCGGCCCGAGCAGCTTGCGGATCCGGCGGACCCGCGACTGGGAGAACGAGGACACGCAGATCCGGTCGATCGCGTCGGCGGCCCGCAGGACCTTCGCGGCCGGTTCGAGGCCGCCCTCGGCCTTGATGTCGAGGTTGAACCGGGTCTCCGGGAAGTGCTCGAGCAGCTCGTCCAGGCGGGGGATCGGCTCGTGGCCGTTGATCTTCGCCTTGCTGACCTCCGACCACGGCAGCTCCGTGATCACGCCGGTCCGGTCGGTGACCCGGTCGAGCCGGTCGTCGTGGAACGCGATCACGACGCCGTCGCTGGTCGCGTGCAGGTCGGTCTCCAGGTACCGGTACCCGAGGTCGACGGCGTTCTGGAACGCGTGCAGCGAGTTCTCGTAGCCGATGTTGTCCGGGTGCTTGGCGCCGCCTCGATGGGCCATCGCGATCGGTCCGTCATGGTCGAGGTAGGGGTGCACGTGTGCAGTATGTACCGTTTGGGTGGTGACAGTACTCCGCTCCCGCCCCGATCTGTGGACTCTCGATCCCGGCGTTCTGCACCTCAACCACGGTTCGTACGGCGCTGTGCCGCGCCGCACGCAGGACGTGATGGCCGGCCTCCGTGCCGAGATGGACGCCAACCCGATGGTCTGGTTCCGTACGGTCGCCGACCGGCTGACCGCGAGCCGCCTGGCGCTGGCGGCATACCTGGAGACCGACCCTGACGGGTTCGCGCTGGTCCCGAACGCGAGCGCCGGCGTGACCGTCGCGCTCCAGACCCTGCCGATCCCGGCCGGCAGCCGGATCGTGCTGACCGACCACGCGTACGGCGCGGTGCGGTTCGCGGCCGAGCGGTTCGCGAAGGCGCACGGCGCCGAGGTGGTGATCGTCGAGATCCCGATCGAGGCCGACGACGAGACCGTGGTCGCGCTGATCGCGGACCGCCTGGACGGCGCATCTGTCCTGATCGTGGACCAGATCACGTCCGGTACGGCGAAGGTCTTCCCGATCGATGCGCTGGTGGCGGCCTCCCATGAGCGCGGCGTACCGATCGTGGTCGACGGCGCGCACGCCCCGGCGCTGATCGACGCACCGGCCGCCGCGGGCGCCGACTTCTGGACCGGCAACTTCCACAAGTGGCCGGCCGCGCCGCGGGCAACGGCCGGGCTGGTCGTCGCCGAGCAGTGGCGTACGGCGTCGATGCCGCTGATCGTGTCGTGGTCGGAGTACGACGAGCGGATGCCGGAGCGCTTCGACATGCTCGGCACGTACGACTACGTGCCGTGGATCGCGGCCCCGGAGTCGTTGCGGGTCCTGGCGGACCTGGACTGGCCGACCCGTCGCCCGCAGCTGACCACGTTGGTCGAGGAGGGCGCGAAGGTCCTGGCGAAGGCGCTCGGGACCGGCGTGGCCGAGGTGGCGCACCCACCGGCGACGATGCGCCTGGTCGAGCTGCCGTCCTCGGTCGATCTCAGCGGCGGCGACGCGCTGAAGCTGCGGGTGTCCCGCGAACTGAAGGCCGAGATCACGCTCACCGGCTTCGACGACCGTGGGTTCATCCGGCTCTCGGCGCACGCGTACAACTCGATCGCGGACTACGAGAAACTGTCGGAGGGCCTTCCTAAGGTTCTGGCGTGAACGATATCCAAGGTTCGTACAACGCGGCTGCCACCGACTACCACGCGATTCTGCGCGACTATCACCGCGCGGATCCGTTCGAGAAAGGGGCCCTCGACTACTTCTGCCAGCTGGTCACCGACGGGCCGGTGGGGGATCTCGGGTGCGGCACCGGGCGGATCACGACGTACCTGGCCGGCCGCGGGATGGACGTGTTCGGGGTCGATCTGACGCCGGGGATGATCGAGGTGGCCCGGCGGGAGTACCCGGAGCTGCGGTTCGAGGTCGGGTCGCTGTACGACCTGGATCTGAAGGACGGTGAGCTGGCCGGGGCCCTCGCGTGGTATTCGCTCGTTCACACTCCACGCGAGGACCTGCCGGCGGTGTACGCGGAGCTGTTCCGCGTGCTGCGGCCCGGCGGCCACCTCGTGCACGGCTTCAAGGTCGGTGCCGGCAGCCGGCACCTGAGCACCGGCTACGGTCACGACATCGACCTCGAGGTCTACATGTACGACGTCGCGGACGTCGCCGGGCTGCTCGCGAGCGCCGGGTTCGCCGAGGTGGCGACCCTGACGCGCGCGGCGCTGCCCGGTGAGAAGGACGCGGGCCAGGCGGCCCTGATCGTCCGCAAACCGGCTACCCCTTGACCGCTCCGGACGTCATACCCGCCACGATCTGCCGGTTGAAGAACAGGAACATGATCAGCGGCGGGATCGTGATCAGCAGGATGTCCATGAACAGCAGGTTGTACTGGGTGCTGAACTGGCCGGAGAAGTTGTAGAGGGTCAGCTGGACGGTGGCGTTCTTGTCGCCGGGCAGGAAGTACAGCGGGTTCACGAAGTCGTTGAACACGTTGACCGACTGGACCACGACGACCGTGATGATGACGGATCTGAGCAGCGGGAAGATGACCCGGAAGAACAGCCGCAAGGGCCCGGCTCCGTCGATGATCGCCGCCTCGTCCAGCTCGCGGGGAATGGTCGCGACGAAGGCCCGGAACAACAGGATGCAGAACGACAGCCCGAACGCGATCTCGATCAGGATCAGCCCTGGCATGGTCTTGAACAGCCCGAGCTTCTGCAGCACCCAGATCGTCGGTACGACGGCCGGCGGGATGATCAGCCCGGACAGCACCAGGAAGTTGATGAAGCCGTTCCACTTGCTCTTCCGCCGCTGCAGCACGAACCCGGCCATGGCCGCCAGCACCACCATCCCGGCGACGCTGGCCACGGTCAGGATCGTGCTGTTGATGAACGCGATCACCAGCATGTAGTCGCGGGCCTTGACCACGTCGACGAAGTTCTGCACGAACTGGAACTGGTGCGGCCAGGAGAAGTCCAGGTCCGCGGACTGCTGCCGGTCCTTCACCGCGGTCAGCACGATGAACGCGAACGGGATGATGAAGACCACGATCGAGGACACGATCGCGACCGCGCTGAGCACGTAGCTCCGGCCCGGCCGGTGGTTGACGAGTTCTGCGGTGCTCACATGTCCACCTCTTTCCGGTTCAGGAACCACGACAGCGGCAGGATGATCGCGGTGACGACGACGAACAGGATCACGTTGCCGGCGGTCGACAGGCCGTAGAACCCGGCCTGGTACTGCTTGTAGATCACCGACGAGATCACGTCCGAGGTGAACCCGGGCCCGCCGCGCGTCATCGCCCAGATCAGCTCGAAGGACCGCAGGCCGCCGATCAGGGACAGGATGATCACGGTGACGGTGGCCGGCTTGCACAGCGGCAGGACGATCCGGCGGAACGACTCCCACGACCCGGCGCCGTCCACCCGGGCGGCCTCCATGTACTCCCGCGGGATCGACACGATGCCGGCGATGTAGATCAGGGTCGCCAGCCCGACGCCCTTCCAGACATCGACCGCGGCGATCGACATCAGCGCCCATTTCGGGTCGGTCAGCCACCCAGGGCCCTGGATGCCGAGCACACCCAGGGCGCCGTTGATGATGCCGCGCTCGGGGTTCATCAGCACCTGGAACAGCAGGCCGACGCCGACGGTGCTGACCAGCACCGGGAAGAACACCACCGACCGCAGATACCCGCGGCCGACGATCCGCGACGTCAGCAGGACGGCGAGCAACAGACCGAGCACGACCTTCGAACCCGACGTCACCACGGCGTAGATCAAGGTGTTGGTGAAGCCCTTGACCAGCGCCGGCTCCTGGAAGAAGGTGACGAAGTTGTCGAACCCGATGAACTTCGACTCGAACAGGCTCCACCGGGTCAGGCTGTAGTAGAACGACGCGAACGTCGGGACCAGGAACAGCACGGAGTAGAGCACCGCGGTCGGCAGGTAGAACCAGAACGAGTACGGCGTGTAGACCTTCCCCCCGCCCGCAGGCGCGGCCGGGGTCGAGTCAACGCGGTCCTGAGGACGGGCCGAGGTAACGGTCATAACCTCACCAACCCGCCAGCCCGAGTTGCTGGGCCTGCTTCTTGACGTCCTCGTCGTACCGGGCGGCGCCGTCCTTCGCCTTCCGGATGCCGGACCCGACCTCGACGGTGATCTGCTCCAGCGACGGGCCCTTGACCGGCGAGAGGAACTCCAGCGCAAGGCTGGACGCGCCCGGCTTGTCGAGGTACGGCTGCATGTCCTTGATGGCCCGCGGTACGTCGTTGCCGAGCGTGCAGCCCTTGACCGCGTACGGACCGGTCGGTGCGCCGGCCTTGGTCTGCGACGCGCAGCCGTCCGGACTGGCGACGAAGGCGAGGAACTTCTTGGCCGCGTCGAGCTTGTCGCCCTCGGTGGTCTTGGGGATGTACAGGCCGCCCGGCGTCCACAGCGTCAGGCCGTTCTTGCTCGCGTCGTCACCAGGGAGCGCGA
The DNA here is from genome assembly GCF_004366075.1 of Kribbella pratensis. Classification (GTDB taxonomy): domain Bacteria; phylum Actinomycetota; class Actinomycetes; order Propionibacteriales; family Kribbellaceae; genus Kribbella; species Kribbella pratensis. Next base: position 376,888 of record NZ_SODU01000001.1, read on the forward strand.
ACAGTCCGACGGTCTTGGCCGCGTCCGGGTAGGTGGCGATCATGTTGGCGACCACGCCGGACAGGATCGGGTAGTGCGCGCCCTTGCCAGTGGCAAGCATCTTGAGACCGTCCGGCAGCTTGGCCGAGGCGAAGTCCTTGTTCTCGTAGCCGGCGTCGTGGACGGCCTGGGTGTGCTCGAAGCCCTTCAGCGCGGCCGGTGACGTCGCGTACTTCGCCTGGTTCTTGGTGTACTTGTCGGCGAAGTCCGGCTCGGCCGCTGAGACGTTGTGGAAGTCGCCGAGGACGAACAGTTGCGACGTCCAGGTTTCGCCGTACGTCTGGATGACGGGGGCTACGCCACCGCCGCCGGCCTTGATCTTGGCGTTGTTCGCCATGAACTCGGCCCACGTCGTCGGCACCTTCAGGCCGAGCTTCTCGTAGACCGGGATGCTGTAGAGGACCGCGCCACCCATGAACCCGCCGACGGGTGCGCCGTACACCTGCCCGTCGGCGGTCACGGTCTTCTTGAAGTTGTCGTCCAGGTTGGCGACCCACGGCTCGTCGTTGACCGAGAGCAGGTTCTTCTGCGGCGCGATCGCGTTGAACAGCGACCCGGTGTTGTAGTTGAACACGTCGACCATGTCGCCGGTCGACAGCCGGGTCTTGATGATGTTGTCGCCCTCGGTGCCACCCGGCCGGGTCTCGACCTTCACGGTGATGTTCGAGTTCTTCGCGTGGAAGTCCTTGGCGAGTTGCTCGGCCTCCTTCACGTCCTGGTCCTGGTTCGTGGTCAGGTACGTGATCTCGACCGCGCCGCTGCCACCGGCGTCGTCGCTGGATCCGAGACTGCCCGCGCTGCACGCGGCAAGGGTTAGGGAACAGACAGCCAGCAGTGCGAGACCGCTGGCTCCTGGGCGGAACCTCATCATGACCTCCAAGGGATGTACATCGCGGCAGCGGGGCGGTCGGTGAGTTGGGTCAGTGGGTCAGTGGCTGAGCCGTGCGTCGAGCTCGGCCTGCAGGGCCTGGGCGTCGGGGTTCTTGCGGAAGCGGCCGAGCACGGGGATCAGATCCGCGGCCGGCTGGTCGAGGTAGCGCTCCAGGCGGGTGGTGAGGTCGGTGTCGGCGGTGACCACCTCGTCTTCGACGGCGGCCGCGACGATCGCGGTCCAGGCCGGTGCGTTGTCGATGAGCTGGCGGATCGTGGCGTCGGCAGGCACGCCCGGCGTCTCGGCGTACGGGTCGTCGGCGGTCCACTCGTGCGTTCCGTGACCGACCTCGACCGGCTCGTCCTGTCCAGGAACGGCGACCTTGGCCTTGGATCCGACCGGCACCGTCACGGAGAGGGTGACCTGACCGTTGTCACGCACCCACGCCGCGGAAGCCTCGCCGTACGGCGTGAGGTGTTTGGCGGATGCCTTCGTCAGGTGGTCGGTGAGGAGCGGGCGCACCTCGAAGGTTCGGTAACCGGGATCGACCGGGGCCAGCCCCGCCACCCGGCGGTGCATCCAGTCGGCGACGGCGCCGAGGGCGTAGTGGTTGAACGACGTCATCTCGCCGGGGTTGATGCTGCCGTCGGGCAGCATGCTGTCGTAGCGTTCCCAGACCGTCGTGGCTCCCATCGTCACTGCGTACAGCCAAGACGGGCACCCTGTCTGTAGCAAGAGGCGGTATGCCAGGTCAGGATGTCCGGAATCGGCCAGCGCGTCGGAGATCAGCGGCGTTCCGACGAATCCGGTACTGATCCGGAAACTCGACGTCCGGACGAGATCGGCGAGGCGCTCGCCGGCGCCGCGCCGCTGGGTGTCGGTCGGTAGCAGGGCCCACTGCAGGGCGAGGGCGTAAGTCGTTGCCGCATCGCTCAGTACCCGGCCACCGGCGGTGACATACTCGGCGGCGAACGCCTTCCGGACGCCGTCGGCCAGATTGGCGTACTGCCGGGCGACGTCGGGCTGGCCGACGATCTCGGCGGCCTGCGCGACGACCTCGGCCGAGCGGGCCAGGTGCGCAGTCGCGACCACGTCGGCGTCGGCCTTGGCCTTGAACGCGTTCTCCGGGGGAGCCGTCGGGTCGAGCCAGTCACCGAACTGGAAGCCTCCGGACCACAGCAGGTTGCTGCCGGCCAGATCGGCCATCTTGTCGACCCACGCGCGCATGCTCGGCAGTTGCCGGGCGAGCAGACCGGCGTCGCCCGTGCGCTGGTAGATGACCCAGGGCACGATCGTTGCCGCGTCACCCCAAGCCGCGGTCGCCGGGTGCTCGTCCTTCAGCACGTCCGGGATGACGTACGGCACGGAGCCGTCCTTCTGCTGCTCGGCCGCCAGATCGGCGAGCCAGTTGGTGAGGAATCCGGCGGTGTCGAACAGGAACGTCGCGGTCGGCGAGAAGACCTGGATGTCGCCGGTCCAGCCGAGGCGCTCGTCGCGCTGCGGGCAGTCGGTCGGTACGTCGACGAAGTTGCCGCGCATGCCCCAGACCACGTTCTCGTGGAACTTGTTGAGCAGCTCGTCGGACGATTCGAACCAGCCGGTACGGCGCAGGTCGGTGCCGACGACGACCGCCACGATGTCGTCCTTCGAGAGCGCGCTCACTCCCGATACTTCGGCGTACCGGAAGCCGTGGAAGGTGAGTGGCGAGTCGAGGGTCACCTCGTCGGGGCCGGCGAGGATGTAGGTGTCAGTGGCCTTCGCGGTGCGGAGCGGGCGGACGCCGAGCTCGCCGTTCTCCAGGACTTCCGCGTGGCGCAGGACGATCTCGTCGCCCTCGGCCTGGCCGCGGACAGTGAGGCGGACGCGGCCGACGAGGTTCTGGCCGAAGTCGACGAGGGTCTTACCGGAGGGGGACGTGGTGATCTCGACCGCGGGCAGGACGTCGGTGATCCGGACCGGCGGGCCGTCGGGAGCGACGAGCAGGTTCAGGTCGGCGTCGAGAACGTCCACCAGAGAGCGCTCTCCGGGTTCTCTGCGCAGGTCCGTGGTCTGGCCGTCGTACAGGTCGTCGGCGAGGACGTTGCTCTCCCGGGAGGTCCAGGTGCCGTCGCTCGCGAACGTGTGGATCTGACCGTCCTCGGTGGTGACCTCGAGTTGGGCGAGGACGGCGAGGCGTTCGCCGTACAACTGCTTCTGGTGCTGGAAGCCGATCCGGCCGCGGTACCAGGCGTTGCCGAGGAGGAACTCGAGCGTGTTCTCACCAGGTCGAACAAGCTCGGTGACGTCGTACGTCTGGTAGCGGAGCCGGAACTGGTACGACGTCCAGCCGGGCGCCAGCTCCTCGTTCCCGACCCGTTGCCCGTTGAGCTCGGGGATGTAGATGCCGTGCGAAGTCGCGTACAAGCGGGCCTTCACGACGCCGTCCGGGAGGTTCGCGGTGCCGGCGATCAGTGGAGCGGGGGAGCCGTGCGGGTTGTTCTTCGGGCTGACGAACCGGGCCGTCCAGTCGTCCGGCGTGAGCAGCCCGGTCTCGACTGTTGCGGGCTCGCTCCATTCGCTCCAGTCGTCGTTCCCCCGGACGCGGACCCGCACCTGAGCGGACTCACGCGAGGCGAGCGCCGCGCCCGGCCACGGCACCAGGACCTGGTCGGGGGACTGGACGGTGAAGACCTCGGTGGTTCCGGTGGTGATCTCGACCTCGTACGCCGTCTGCGTGTAGCCGGCGTCCGCGGCGGGGACCTGCCAGGAGATCCGCGGGCTCGCGGTGCCGAGACCCAGAACGGTGCCGGATTCTGGCGCCTGCTGATGCTCGAAGCGGAGGGCGGTGGGTGCGGCGAGTTGCGACATGTGACTCCAACCAGGGCGCTGATCAGGACGGTCTGTGAAACGATTCATTGGGTGCTCTGACAAAACGCTCGATCTTTGGCTGATGGACCGGCGAGGACGTTTCGCCTGTTCCCTGATCCTGCGACCGGCAGTCGCCGGCCACTAGCCCGATGTGCACTCGATCTAGCACGATCTGCACCTTGGCTCGTATCGTGAGGCATGGCCGACGAGCCGGTGAGGACCCGCGGGACCGTGCTGCACTTCGTCGAAGGGACGGTGGTGCACGCGGGTACACACCTGCACGAAAAGGCGCACCCGCTGCACACACACAGCTTCTTCGAGTTGCTGCTCGTCACGGCCGGTGAAGGCGTCCATCACAGCCTTGCCGGACGTCAGCGACTGCGGGCCGGCGACGCGATCCTGCTGCGTCCGGGGGTCTGGCACGAGTACGTCGATTGCGACGGGCTCGAGGTCTACAACTGCTGTTTCTCCGCCGACCTGATCCGGCGCGAGCTCGCCTGGGCGCGTGAGGATCCCTTGCTGGGCTACCTGTTGTGGACCGGTCCGTTCTCGGCCCAGCGCCGCGGCATGATCGCCACCCACCTCGATCCGGCGACCGTGAACGAGGCGGTCGGCCACCTCGACGGACTGCGCCGGCTACGGAACCAGCCGCCGAACCGGCACCGCGGCGAGATCATCGGCTGGCTGTCGTTGTATCTCAGTTGCGTCGCGCGAACCGTCGCGGAAACCGACCAACGCGGCGAGTACACCCATCCGGCCGTCGTCGACGCGATGCGGATGATGGAGGCCGACCCGGCCCGGCACTGGACACTGACCGATCTCGCGGGGGAGCTGCACCTCGCACCCGGGTACCTGGTCCGCCTCTTCAAGTCGGTGACCGGACTGCCGCCGATGGCGTACCTGTCGCGGCACCGCGTCGAGCTCGCGGCCGATCGCCTGCTGCACACGGACCTGCCGATCAACCGGATCGGGGAGTCCGTCGGCTGGCCCGACCAGAACTACTTCGCCCGCCGCTTCAAGTCCCACTACGGGCTACCCGCGTCGCTCTATCGGCAACGTTTCAATGCGATCCGGCACAGCTATCCGGCCGCGGACGAGAAGGTCTAGTCCGTCCAGGATCCGCTGCAGACCGAACTCGAGTCCCTGGTTCTCGCTGCCCGCCGACGTACGCATCGCGGCGGTCAGGTGCGGGAACCGATCGGCCTGGGTGGTGAGGATCTCGGCGAGCGACTGCTGCATGTCTTCCTCGCTCAGCCCGTTGGTGTGCCCGGGGAAGGTCGTGGATTGCTGGGCGATGTTCCGGACGTGACTGGTGAGGACCAGGATCGAGTCGAACTGCTCGCCGCCGGTCAGGCCCGTGCCGGCGAGTGCGGCGAGTCCGCGCTCCATCCAGGTGAGCTCGTTCGGTCCGAGGAGCCGGCGTCCGATCGTCGACTGCAGCAGCCACGGGTGCCGCGTGAATCCGTCGTACAGGTCGATCGCCCACGTCCGGAGCGCCTCGCGCCACGGTAGGTCGGGACGTTCCGGTGGGCTGCCCATCGCCAGGTCGCTCATCACCGCGACCAGCTCGCTCTTGCCGGGGACGTACCGGTAGAGCGCCATCTTCGTGACCGGGAGCTCACCCGCGACGCGTTGCATCGAGACGGCGTCGAGGCCTTCGGCGTCCGCGATCGCGATCGCGACCTCGGCGATGGCGGTCAGCGTGATCGCCGGCTTCGGGCCGCGCGTCCGGGCCGGTTCCTTGCCCCAGAGCAGTTCGGTCATCGCCTTCCTTTCTGCAATTCGCTTGAACTGTGTCTACCATACACATTACTGTGTCCGACAGACACAGTTACTCGATGGAGGCGATGATGAAGGTTCTGGTTTCGGGTGCGAGCGTGGCGGGCCCGTCGGTGGCGCTCTGGCTGGGCCGTGCGGGACACGACGTGACGGTGGTCGAGATCGCGCCCGCGCTGCGGCAGGGCGGGTACGCGGTGGACTTCCGTGGTGAGGTGTTCACGACCGTCCTGGAGCGCATGGGCGTGCTCGAGGACCTGCGGTCGCTACAGACCGGTGGGAACGCGATGCGGTTCGTCGACGAGTCGGGCCGCAAGCTGATGCGGCTGCCGGCCGAGTTCGCGGGCGGGGAGCTGGAGGTACTGCGGGCAGACCTGTCGCGGGTGTTGTACGAGCACAGCCGCGAGCAGGCGACGTACCGCTTCGGCGACTCGATAGCCAACCTGGCGGAGCACGCGGACGGCGTGGACGTGCGGTTCGAGAGCGGTATCGAGGAGACGTACGACCTGGTGATCGGCGCGGACGGGATGCATTCCGTCGTACGGCGGCTGGCGTGGCCGGCGGAACAGGTCGTCGAACGGCACCTCGACTACTACGTGGCCGGCTGGGAGGTGCCGAACACGCTGGGGATCTCCGGCGACACGCTGATGTACAACGTGCCCGGGAAGCTTGCGAGCGTCGGCGCGGACCGTCGCGATCCGGCGCTGGCGCAGACGCTGTTCGTGTTCAAGTCGCCGGAGCTGGAGTACAACCGGCGCGACCTGGACCAGCAGAAGGCCATCCTGCTGGAGCAGTTCAGCGGTCTCGGCTGGCACGTCCCGGAGCTGCTCGAAGCGTTGCCGGCGGCAACGGAGCTGTACTTCGACTCGATCAGCCGGGTGCGCGTGGACCGGTGGTCGACCGACCGGATCGTGCTGCTCGGCGACGCGGGGTACGGCGCGACGTTCGGTGCGCTCGGCACCGGTACGGCGGTGGTCGGCGCCTACGTCCTGGCGGGGGAGTTGGCCCAGGGAGACTTGCGGACCGCGTTCGACCGGTACGAGGAGCGGCTGCGGAAGGCTGTGTCGAAGACTCAGGACGGCAGCCGCTCGGGTCAGTTCATGGCGCCGGCGACCCGGTTCGGGATCGCGGCGCGGAACAAGATCCTCGACCGGCCGTTCTTTCTCAACCAGATGCTCAAGATGGCGCAGAACATGAGCGAGCTGGTCGAGTTGCCGACGTACTCAGCCCAGCAGGGGGAGTTTGTGCAGGAATGACTCCCACGAGTCGGGCAGCCAGCCCGGCACGCCGAGCACGGCCAGGTAGAGCCAGATCACGACGAGCACGCAGACGAACAGCGCGAGTGTCCCGAGCGCCTTCAGCCAGGCGGGTTGCTTGCCGGTCCAGGCAGTGAGCGCCTTCACCCAGTCCTTGACCCGGTACAGCAGCCGCTGGGCCCACTCGAACTCGCTCGCGAGCACGGCGAGACCCGCGATGAACAACGGGATCCCGCCCGGCCCCGGCAACCATCCGGTCAACGGCGCGGCAATGATCAGCAGTCCGCCGAGAACGCCCACACCGATCCGGTACAACAGCAACTTCCGCGGATTCTCGCGAATCCGTCTCCGCCATTCCCACCGGTCGTCCGCCGCATCGAGCGTGAAGTTGTGATCGGTGCGGTCGGGACTCCGTTTCTCGGCCACGCCCCCAGCCTACCGGGCGGTCAGGAGGTGGCCGGGTTGCCGAACTCCCAATGCCACGGCTCTTCCCGGTTACCGCCCTGGTCGGCCCAGGCCGGGTGCAGCCAGCCGTACGCCGACGCGTGCGACTTCATCCACTGGTATTGGGTGGTGTTGTACTTGTCGACGCCTCCGCAGAGGTCGACCGCCACACCCCAGCCGTGGTTGGACGTGCCCGGGAGCGCGGCCAGGGAAGGCTTGCGCTGATAGAGGCTGACCTGGGACGCGTACGAACGGTAGGAGTCGGTGATGCAGAGCGACTTGCCGAACTGCGCACGGTAGGCCGAGGCGAGCTTCAGGTAGGCCGCGGCGGCGTCGCACCTGAGCATGTGACCGGACCCGAGCGCGCACAGCTTGCCCGACGGAATCATGCCGTTGCTGTAGCCGCCCCACCCGGTGCTCGCGGACCCGGTCGCCAGGAACGGCATCGGGTTGACGGGGTCGCCGCCGAGCCGGACCTCGAAGTGCAGGTGCGGCCCGGTCGAGTTGCCTTCGGTGCCGACGGCACCGATCTGCTGCCCGGCCGTCACCTGCTGCCCGTCCGCGACGTCGACCCTGCTCAGGTGGGCGTAGAGCGTCTCCAGGCCGTTCCCGTGGTCGATCCGCACCAGGTTGCCGGCCCAGGCGGGGTGCTCGACGCGTACGACGCCAGACGTCACGGCGCGTACCGTCGTACCGATCGAGGCGGGGAAGTCCTGGCCGGTGTGGGATCCGGTCGACCACATGGATCCCGACTGACCGAACGGCGTACCGATCTCGTAGGTCCCGTCCGGCAGCGGCCAGGTCCAGGAGCCCGAACCGACGTCGTACGACGTGGCCGTGTTGCCGCACCGGAACGCGTACGCCTCGGACGTCGCCACCGGCGCGACCTGGGGCTTGGCCGGGGCGCCGAGCGTCGGACGGAGCGCGGCGTACAGGTTGTCGGGCACCGTCGTGACGACGACCGACCCCTTCGACTCGTCCGCGGCGATCATCTCGCCGTTGTCGAGCGCGACGCCGATGTGGACGAGGCCGAGGGACCTGCTGCCCATGACGAGCAGGTCGCCGGGCTGGATCTGCGCGTTCGGGACGGCCTGGTAGTTCGGGTAGACCTTGCCGACCAGGTTCGGCAGGGTCGTGTACGGCTGCCACGCGACGCGGGCCGCGCCGAGGCAGCCGTACTTGTCCGGGCCGGTCGCGGCAACGCCGTACGGCTTCCCGACCAAGCTGAAGGCCTGGTTGACCGCCCGGATCGTCTCGGCCGACATCACGCGCACGGTCCGTCCGGCGACGGACACCGATGCGACACCCGGGACTGCCGCACCGCGGCGGGTCAGCGGAGCCAGCCCGTTCGGCAGTTTGCTCGGATTCTTGAGTACGGCGGCGGCCGGGGGAGTGACCTTCGTGGCGGCGAGCTCAGTCAGATAGGTCCGCCAGCGAGCGAGCGCCTGCTGGTTGCGCGCCAGCTGGAGCTGCTTCGAGAGCGCGGAGGCGACATCGAGATCGGCCGTCTGGTCAGCCATCGCCGCCGATGCGCTGGCAGCCTTGTGCTGGACCTGATTGCTGAGCTCCTGAGCCTTGGCGGCGGCCTCGTTCGCGGCGGTGCGCTTCGCGGTCGCGTCGGCCTTGAGCCGGTTGGACTCGGCTTCAGCAGCCATGGCCTTGTTGTACTGCGACACGTGCGTGCTGCCGAGCTGCGTGATCGCGGTCTGCCGATCGGCGATCTCCTGCAGGTTCTCGGCGATCGGGGCGAGCGACCAGAGCATCGACTCGGTACCCATCACGGTCGGAATACCCAGCTGGTACGCCTGCGCGGTGATCACGCCGAGCCGGCGACGCTCCGCGTCGGACAGGCCCTTGGACGCCGTCGCACTGGCTTCCGCCTTCTTCGCGGCGGCCTCGGCGGCCTGCGCCTCCTTCAGCGCCTTCGTGTAGGCGATCGTCGCCTTGGCGAAGTCGGCCTGGACGGCGGCGGCCTCGGCCTGGAGCTGCTCCAGCGAGCGGTTGACATCGGTGACGGAGGCAGGCGGCGGCTCGGTCGTGGGCGGCGTCGGGTCGGCGTACGCCGCCGGGGCGGCGACCGCCGCCAGCAGTATGCCGAGTGCCGCGAGCCGCAGCCCCCGGCGTCTGCCCAGATCCATCCGTCCCCCATGCCTATCGCCTCACGCGCGAGCCCAGCGTAGGCGTCGTACGGTCCTGACGGAACCCTCGTGCACACACCGTGACCCTTCGGGCAACATGAGGCGGGCCACAGTTGCCGCCTCGGCGTCGGATCGGCTGGTGGCACCTATTAAAGTTCACTGCATGGCCTCGCACTTTGACGTTGTTGTCCTCGGCGCCGGTCCCGGCGGGTACGTCGCGGCGATCCGCGCCGCCCAGCTCGGGCTCAAGACCGCCATCATCGAGAAGAAGTACTGGGGCGGTGTCTGCCTGAACGTGGGCTGTATCCCGTCCAAGGCGCTGCTGCGGAACGCCGAGCTGTCGCACATCTTCCGGACGGAGGCGAAGACCTTCGGCATCAGCGGCGAGGTGACCTTCGACTTCCCGACCGCGGTGCAGCGCAGCCGGAAGGTCGCGGACGGCCGGGTCAAGGGCGTCCACTTCCTGATGAAGAAGAACAACATCACCGAGTTCGACGGCTGGGGCTCGTTCACCGACGCCAACACCCTCGACGTGACGCTGAACGACGGTTCGTCGGAGACGGTCACCTTCGGCTCCTGCATCGTGGCGACCGGCGCGACCACCAAGCTGCTGCCGGGCACCCAGCTCAGCGAGCGCGTGGTGACCTACGAGGAGCAGATCCTCACCGAGGAGCTGCCCGGCTCGATCGTGATCGCCGGCGCGGGTGCGATCGGTGTCGAGTTCGCGTACGTGCTGGCGAACTACGGCGTGAAGGTGACGATCGTCGAGTTCCTCGACCGGATGGTCCCGCTCGAGGACCCGGAGGTCTCCAAGGAGCTCGCGCGGGCGTACAAGAAGCTCGGCGTCGACGTGCTGACGTCCACGCGGGTCGACTCGATCGACGACTCCGGCGCCTCGGTCAAGGTCACCGTGACCGGCAAGGACGGCGTACAGCAGACGATCGAGGCCGACAAGGTCATGCAGGCGATCGGCTTCCAGCCGCGCGTCGACGGCTACGGCCTGGACAAGATCGGCGTACAGCTCACCGAGCGCGGTGCGATCGGCGTCGACGGCTTCTGCCGGACCAACGTGCCGAACATCTTCGCGATCGGCGACGTGACCGCGAAGCTGATGCTCGCGCACGCGGCCGAGGCGATGGGCGTGATCGCGGCCGAGACGATCGCGGGTCACGAGACGATGGAGCTCGACTACGCGATGATCCCGCGGGCGACGTTCTGCCAGCCGCAGATCGCCAGCTTCGGGTACACCGAGGAAGAGGCCCGCAAGCTCGGCCACGACGTGAAGGTCGCCAAGTTCCCGTTCACCGCGAACGGCAAGGCGCACGGCCTCGGCGACCCGACCGGTTTCGTCAAGGTGATCAGCGACAGCAAGTACGGCGAACTTCTCGGCGCGCACCTGATCGGCCCCGAGGTCACCGAGCTCCTGCCCGAGCTGACCCTGGCCCAGAAGTGGGACCTGACCACCAAGGAACTGGCCCGCAACGTCCACGCCCACCCCACCCTCAGCGAGGCTCTCCAAGAAGCCTTCCATGGCCTCGAAGGCCACATGATCAACTTCTAGCCGGAGTTGGGGAGGGGTTTGTGCCGTTCTGGGCGCAAAACCCTCCCCAAGTCATCAGGCGACGGCAGTGGCTTCGAGTTCGACCAGTTGGCCGGGGATTGCCAGGCGCGTGACGCCGAGCATTGTCGTGGTGGGTGCGACGCCCGCGGCTGCGAGGCGTGCGGCCAGTACGCCGTAGTGGGGGAACAGTAGGTCGACGTCTGTGGTGTAGACGTTGAGGCGGACGAGGTTCGTGAGGGACATTCCGGCCTCGGTGAGTACTGCCTCCAGGTTGTCGAGGCTCAGTGCCAGCTGTGCGGGCAGGTCTCCGTCGTGCTGGGGTTTGCCGTCGGCGTCCATCGCGGTCTGGCCGGAGCAGTACAGCGTCCGGGGGTGACCTTCAACCAGCTCGCCCTGGTTGAAGCCCAGCTCCAGCGACCACGGCACCGGGTTGACTGCGGTTCGTTCAATCGTCATGCCGGCGAGCTTTCCAACAAATCACGACATCCTTGGTCAGGTATTGTTTCGGGGTGCGCGCCGACCGGTTGGTCTCGCTGGTGTTGTTGCTGCGTCAACGCGGCCGGCTGACCGCAGACGTGCTCGCCCGCGAGCTGGAGGTGTCGACGCGCACGGTGCTGCGGGACATCGAGGCGCTGTCGGCGGCGGGCGTTCCGGTGTACGCCGAGCGTGGGCGGCACGGCGGATTCGCGTTGCTACCCGGGTTCCGCACCGAGCTCACCGGGCTGAATCACGACGAGGCGCTGGCGTTGCTGACTGCCGGCTCGGGACGAGGCGAGCAGGTCTTCGGTCTCAGCTCCGCGCTGGCCTCGGCGATGCGCAAGGTGGTCGACGCGCTCCCCGAAAGCCACCGGACCACCGCGAGCGAGGCAGCCCAGCGGATCCTCGTCGACCCGGAGACGGACCTGCTCTCGCGTCGGCTGATCACGAAAGAGGTGCCCGATGCGTGGATGCTCGAGGTCCGGCGCGCGGTGCTGGCCGGCCACAAACTGCGCATCCTGTACGCCGCCACAGGCCGGGAACCGCAGTGGCGCACGGTCGACCCGATCGGCCTGGTCACCGTCCGAGACCGCGGCTACCTGCTGGCCAGAAGATCCGGCGAGGACCGCACGTACCGGCTGTCGCGGATGCAAGCCGCCGAGGAGCTCCCCGAACCTGCGGAGCGTCCGAGCCGCGTCGACCTCGACCGCATCTGGCGCGATCGCTCCGCCCAGTTCCTCTCCGATGGCCACCTCACGGTCCTGGTACGGGTCAATCCAGCACGCCGCGAAGACCTGCTGAACGCCGCGGTGGCCGTCCGAGCCGAGGCCCCCGAACCTGACGCCGACGGCTGGCTCCACCTCGAACTGACCTTCCAAGACTCGTGGCACGCCGAATGGGCTCTCTGGCAACTAGGAGACAACGCGGAAGCCCTGAAGCCCCAGTCCCTCCGCACCGCCCTCCACAACCGAGCCACCACAATGGCCACTCGCTACGAGTCTCCGATCGACGCGGGGGTCAGCGTTCATGGATGTCGCCCAGAACGGGCTTGACGTCGACGACCGGTGTGCCGTCGAGGGCTTCCAGGTTGTTCACGTGCAGGCGGAGGCCGTCGACGGCCAGGACCGTGACTCGATGGAGGCCGAGGGGGTTGGGGCGGTCAGGGGAGCGGGTGCTGAAGACGCCGGTCGCCGGGCGGGACGTGTCGCCTCGCGGATGGACTGCCTGTACGGCGCGGTCGGCTCGGTCGAACCAGGTGATCAGGATGAGTTCGTCGCCCGCCGTGATGTCGGCGAGGGCAGCGCGGACCGACTCGTCGAAGACCACCCACGCGTCGGGGGCGCCTTCGTCGCCCTGACGGGGAGCGTCCGTGCGCTCCTGCAGGCTGGACTCGACCCGGGCGATCGGGTGCAGAACCAATGGGCCCGTCATCGCGGGAACCTGTAGACGGTCTGGAGGGGTTCGCCCGGTACGTGGACGTGGAGGGCGAAACCGGGTTCGGCGGTGGGGTCGACCAGCGATCCGGTCGGGCTCTCGGGTTCGAAGGGGAGCGGGACCGACGAGCGGATGCCGGGGGCGACTCGGAGGGGGATGCCGGCGAAGGTTGCTGCGATGGCGTTGTGGACGTGGCCCGCGAACAGCGCGGTGACTGGCTTGCCTTGGAGCACGGCGGCGAACGGCTCGCGGGTCCGGAGCATCCACTGGTCCATCGTCGGGTGATGCAGGTTGAACGGTGGCTGATGGAACGCGACGAACAACGGTCCGTCGAACGGTTCCCGCAGTACGCCGTCCAGCCAGGCCAACGACTCCTCCGGCAGCAGACCGTGGTTCTCGCCCGGCACCGTCGTGTCGAGCAGCACGAAACGGGCCTCGCCGACATCACGAACCTGGTGCACCGGATGCGCCTCACCCGGCGCGTCGACGAACGACGCGAGCCCGGCGCGGAACGGCGTACTCACATCGTGGTTGCCCGGCAGGACGAGCACCGGCGCGGACAGCTCGAGCTCCGCGGCGAGTTCGGCGTACTCGGACTCCAGCCCGTGATCGGCCAGATCGCCGGTGACCAGGACGACGTCGACCGGGCGGCGGAACTCTCGCAGGTACGACGTGATTCGCCGGAGCCTCGATCGCGCCTCCTCCGAGCCGTCGAGATGCGGGTCACTGAGGTGCGCGATCACGTACATGGCAGCACCCTAGCCGCAGGATCCGTTCACTCTGACGTGGCGCCGGTGGAATTCCGACGCCGGTCCTCTTTCACCCCAACGCAGTCAGCAATTGCCGGTAGCCCGGAGCGAGCTGCCTGAGGGTTTCGGCTGCTTGGCTGAATTCACCCACCACCAATGGGTACTGGAGGCGGCCGAGAAGAGTGGACTGGTCGCGGGCGATGACGGCGGCTTCGGCCTCGCCGATCGAAGCCAGCCAGGTGGCGGCGTCGTCGAGGCGGCGGGCACCGGAGCGGACGGCGAAGGTCGAGAGGTGCCGCTGGAGGTCGTCGTCGATGCCGGCGGCAAGCATTCCGGCGAGCCGGTGGACGGCGCCGGCCGAGTCTCCGTTCGCGAGCCAGCTGACTGCCGCGGGCAAGGAGGCTCGGACGGCGTCCTCGACCCGCACGTCGCGGACTCGGCGAAAATGCGTGCGCAGGACATGAGGAGCCGAGAAGTCGAGTTTCTCCGCCCGCCAAGCCTGCAGGAAGCTGTCGATCGGCAGCGTCGCGTAAGGGAAGCCGTCCGGGTCGTGCATCACGACGACATCGTCGGTCACCTCGAGTACGACGACCCAATGGTCGCCGCCGATCGCTGTACCGGCCGCCCAAGGCTGGTGCCTGAGCAGACCGATATCCACGGGACCGACAAGCGCGGGGCCAGACGCAGCCCGCAGTCGGTCGAGGGCCTCGTCCGGCGAACCACCCGCGGAGCGTTCGCAGGTCCAGCCCAGCAGGTCGACGGCGGCGTCGAGGCCCAGGTCCGGGTTCCATCCGGGCGGGTCGAAGTACGGGAGGCCCGACGGTTCGATCTGTGCACCGTAGGGCGAGCCGGTCAGTACCTCGATCGCGGACGGCGGCGCAGAATTGCCGCCGGTCACCATCGCGAGTGAATTCGCGTAACAATAGCTACCGGAGCCGATATAGCGAGTCATACCGCCGACAGTGACATTTTCGGAATTCGTTGTCACCTTGGTGAATTCGGCGGCCGACGGGGGTGGGTTCGGCCGCGCCCGGCCGGTCTGGGAGATTGGGCAGCATGGCTGAACAGGTTGACGTGGTCGTTGTCGGGCTCGGAGTCGGCGGGGAGGAGACGGCGGGGCGGCTGGCGCAGGCCGGGCTGCGGGTGGTCGGGATCGAATCCCGGCTGGTCGGCGGTGAGTGCCCGTACTACGGGTGCATCCCGAGCAAGATGATGATCCGGGCCGCGAACCTGATCGCCGAGACGCGTCGCGTCGACGGCATCGCGGGTACGGCGAGCGTGCAGCCGGACTGGACGCCGGTCGCGAAGCGGATCCGCGAGGAGGCGACCGACACCTGGAACGACCAGGTCGCGGTCGACCGGCTGGTGAACAAGGGCGCGACCGTCATCAAGGACGCCGCCACGATCACCGGCCCGAACACGGTCCGCGCCGGCGACACCGAGTACGAGGCGGCCCGCGGCATCGTGATCGCGACCGGGACGGTCCCGTCCGTCCCGCCGATCGACGGCCTGGCCGGTACGCCGTACTGGACGAACCGGGAGGCGATCGAGGTCGAGACGCTGCCCGAGTCGCTCGTCGTCCTCGGCGGCGGCGCGATCGGCATGGAGCTGGCGCAGGTGTTCGCCCGCTTCGGTGTCCAGGTGACCGTCGTCGAAGGTGCTCCTGAGGTGCTGCCGATGGAGGAGCCGGAGTCGGGCGAGCTGGCCCGCGAGGCGATGGAGCGCGACGGTGTGACGTTCCGTCTCGGCGCGCACGCGCAGCAGATCGGGTACGCCGACGGCACGTTCACCGTCACGCTCGCGGACGGGGCGACGGCCACCGGCGAGAAGTTGCTGGTGGCAACCGGTCGGCGGGTGGCGACCGCGGAGCTCGGCCTGGACAAGCTCGGTCTGGACCCGTCGGCCCGGCGGGTCGAGGTCGACGAGCATGTCCGCGCGGGCGACAAGGTCTGGGCGGTCGGTGACGTCACCGGCGTCGGCGCGTTCACCCACAACGCCATGTACCAGGCCGACATCGCGGTCCGCGACATCCTGCAGGAGGCGGACGCGCCGACGGCGAGCTACCACGCGATGCCGCGGGTCACGTTCACCGACCCGGAGATCGGTGCGGTCGGGCTGACCGAGAAGCAGGCGCGGGAGGCGGGGCTGAACGTGCGGACCGCGTCGACCCCGATCCCGGCCTCGACTCGCGGCTGGATCCACAAGGCCGGCAACGAGGGCTTCATCAAGGTCGTCATGGATGCCGACCGGGGTGTGCTGGTCGGCGCGACGAGCGCGGGCCCGACGGGTGGCGAGGTGCTCAGCGCGCTGGCGGTCGCGGTGCATGCCGCCGTACCGGTGAACACGCTGCGTCAGATGATCTACGCGTATCCGACGTTCCACCGTGCGATCAGCGAGGCGCTCAAGGAGCTGTGAGATTGCTTGTTGCGATTCGGTCGCAACAAGAACAACAATGAGCGCGTGCATGTCCCTGACGGTTTCTTCAACGCGCCAACGTCCGTCGCCACCGGCCTGATCGCGGCCGGGGCGGTCGGCTTCAGCCTGCAGCGGGCGAACCGCGAGCTCCGGGAGACCGGTCCGGCGCTGGCCGGGCTGACCGCGGCGTTCGTGTTCGCGGTGCAGATGGTGAACTTCCCGGTCGGCGCGGGCACCAGCGGTCACCTGCTCGGAGGCGCGCTCGCGGCGGCGCTGGTCGGGCCGTGGACCGCCGTACTGGTGATGTCGACGGTGCTCCTGGTGCAGGGGCTGCTGTTCGCCGACGGCGGTCTGACGGCGCTGGGTACGAACATCACGTTGATGGGCCTGATCACGGTGCTCGTCGGGTACTTCCTGACACGGGCGCTGATGAAGGTGCTGCCGCGCCGGGTCGGCAGCGTCGTACCGGCCGCGACCGTCGGCGCGCTGGTGTCGGTGCCGGTCGCGGCCCTGGCGTTCGCCGGGCTGTACTCGATCGGCGGCGCGGTCGACATCCCGCTCGGCAAACTCGCGACCGCGATGGTCGGCTGGCACGTTCTGGTCGGGATCGGCGAGGCGGTGATCACCGCGGCCGTGCTGAGCGCGGTCGTCGCGACCCGGCCGGACCTTGTGTACGCCGCTCGGCACCTGCAGCAGGACCTGGTCCTGGTCGATGCCGACGGCAACACCTCCACGGTGTCACCGGACCGGCCGATCGCCGCGAAGCCGGCCGGCCGATCCCTCGGTGTGGGGGTTGCGGTGACGCTGTTCGTCGCGGGCGGGCTGAGTCTGTTCGCGAGCGCGCACCCGGACGGGCTGGAGTTCGTCGGCGCCAAGCTCGGGTTCGAGGGCGCGGCGAAGGACTCGGCGGTCGCGGGCAGTCCACTGGCCGATTACGGCGTACACGGCATCGGAAATGCACAGGTTTCCGGCGCACTGGCCGGGATCATCGGCGTACTGGTGACGATCGTCGTCGGCCTCGCGATCGCCAAGCTCGCCTCACTCCGAACCAACAAGGCCTCATGAGTGGGGACGGCCTGCTCGTCGCGGTGGACAGCCCGGTCCACCGCGTCCCGGCGCAGGTGAAGCTCGTCGCACTGTTCGTGTTCGTCCTCGCGGTCGTCTCCACGCCGGCCGCGATCTTCTGGGCGTTCAGCCTGTACGCCGTGATGCTCGTTGCGGCTGTGGTCGTGGCGAAGTTGCCGGCGACCGTGGTGTCGCGACGGCTCGCGGTCGAGACGCCGTTCATCGTGTTCGCGTTGTTGCTGCCCTTCGTCGCGACCGGCCCGCAGGTCCACGTACTCGGGCTGCACCTGTCCCAGTCGGGTGTGCTCGGTGCCTGGAACGTGCTGGCGAAGGGGACGCTCGGGGTGATCGCGGCGATCCTGCTGTCGGCGACGACCGCGCCACGCGACCTGCTGGCCGGGCTCGAGCGGCTGCGGCTGCCCGCGACTCTCGTAGCGATCCTGTCGTTCATGGTTCGGTACCTGAGCGTGGTCTCGGACGACCTGCACCGGATGCGGGTGGCTCGGGAATCCCGCGGGTACACCGGTGGCCGGGTCGGTCATCTGAAGGCGGTCGCCGGGGGAGTGGGCGTCCTGTTCGTCCGCAGCTTCGAGCGGGGCGAGCGTGTCCATCTGGCGATGCGCTCGCGCGGCTACACCGGACGAATGCCGCTGCTCAGCGTCTCGGGCGCGACCCGGGCACAGTGGCTCGAGGGTCTGGCGATCTCCCTCGCCGCGGTGACGATCGCGGTCGCGGCTAGGGTGGTGAGCTTGTGAGCGGTCCTGCGATTCAGGTCGAGCGGCTGGTGTTCGCCTATCCCGACGGGCGGCAGGCCCTGTTCGGCGTCGACTTCACCGTGGAGCGCGGCGAGCGGGTCGCGCTGCTCGGTCCGAACGGCGCCGGCAAGACCACGCTCGTGCTGCACCTGAACGGCATTCTCGGGTCGGTCGCCGGTGGGACCGGGAGCGGCCGCATCCAGATCGGCGGCACCGGGCTGCACCGGGAGCACCTGACCGAGATCCGGCGCAAGGTCGGTCTGGTCTTCCAGGACCCGGACGACCAGCTGTTCATGCCGACGGTCCGCGACGACGTGGCCTTCGGGCCCGCCAACCTCGGGTTGCGTGGCGCGGAGCTCGACGATCGCGTCCACGAAGCGCTGGTCCAGGTCGGCATGCAGGACCACGCCGACCTCGCCCCGCACCACCTGTCGTTCGGTCAGCGCCGACGTGTCGCCGTCGCCACGGTCCTCGCGATGCGTCCCGAAGTACTGGTCCTCGACGAGCCGTCGAGCAACCTCGATCCCGCAGCCCGTCGCGAGCTCGCCGACATCCTTGCCGGGCTCGACGTCACGCTGCTGATGATCACCCACGACCTTCCGTACGCGCTGCAGCTGTGCGAGCGGAGCCTCTTGATGGATGGCGGCCGGATCGTGGCTGACGGCAAGACCCGTGACCTGCTCGGCGACGCCGACCTGATGGCCGCACATCGTCTCGAGCTGCCGTACGGATTCGATCCCCTCTCCGTCCCCGGTCCGGAGCGTTCATGAAGATCACCGCGGTCACCGTCGAGGTCACGTCGGAGCCCAAGGCCCATCCGGTGCGCGACGCGATCCAGCTGCTCGATCGCAATGGTGTCACCAGGGTCCGCATCGACACCGACGAGGGCGTCAGCGGCGTGAGTACGACGTACTTCGGTCGTGTCGAGAGCTCACCGGACGTGCTGGCGAAGATCGTCACCGACCAGCTGGCGCCGGCGATCATCGGCGAGGATCCAGCCGTCATCCGGGGGATCCGGCAACAGCTGCAGACGCTGACCGACTACCAGGGGACGGCGGGGCTGTCGTCGTACGGGATCTCGGCGATCGACCAGGCGCTGTGGGATCTCCTCGGCAAGTCGCTGGACGTGCCGGTGTGGAAGTTGCTCGGTGCGCAGCGGACCGCCATCCCGACGTATGCGATGGTCGGCTGGCTCGAGCTCGACGTTGCCGGTCTGGAGCAGGTGTCCGCGCAGGCGATGGAGCAGGGCTTCCGCGGCGTCAAGATGAAGGTCGGCGGCGGGCCGCTGACCGAGGACGTGCAACGGATCAAGGCGGTCCGCAACGTGATCGGGCCGGATGCGCCGCTGATGGTCGACGCCAATCAGGCCTTCGGGTTCGCCGAGGCGCTGCGGCGCGGCCGGGTGTACGAAGAACTCGACTGCCGGTGGTTCGAGGAGCCGCTGCCGGCGGGGGACACCGACGGTCATGTCCGGCTGGCGGAGAAGCTGGACATCCCGATCGCGACGGGCGAGAACCGCTACGGGCAGGCCGCGTTCCGGGACCTGATCGCGCGCGGCGGCGTGGGCGTCGTACAACCTGATCTGCGACGGGCCGGTGGGTTGACGGATTGTCTCGAGATCGGGTTGATGGCGGCCGGGTTCGGGATTCCGTACGCGTCGCACGGCGGCGGTGCGCACATTCATGTGCTCGCGGCCCTGCCGAACACGATCTACGTGGAGAGCGGGCTGCTGCCTGCCGGGGTGCAACTGGTGGACGGTTGTTATCCGTTGCCGACGGGACCGGGTCTGTCGTCCTGGGACGGCTAGTTGGTGACAGTCACCTGGAATCCACGGTGAATTTGTTACCAAGCCCTTGTGTGTTACTCGCCAGTCAGCGAAGGTGACGTTGAGTACTTCTGTCGCTACCCCCCGCTCAGGTAAAGGCGGTCCGCCCCCATGAAGTCATTCACCGGTTTGCTCACTGCCGCGGCCCTCGGTGCCGCGATGCTCCTCAGCCCGGGTGTCGCGCATGCCGCGGCACCGAACTACGTCGCGCTCGGCGACTCCTACGCCTCCGGTGTCGGAACCCGCTCCTACATCGAGAGCAGCGGCTCCTGCCAGCGCTCCACGAAGGCCTACGCGTACATCGACGCCGGCCGGATCGGCGCGAACCTCACGTTCGTCGCCTGCTCCGGCGCGCGGGTCGCCGATGTGACCGCGAATCAGCTGCCGGCGGTGACCAGCTCGACCAACATCGTCTCCGTCCAGGTCGGCGGCAACGACGCCGGGTTCTCGTCGGTGATCACCGAGTGCGCGAAGCCGTCCTGGCTCGCCGACTGCACCGGCGCGGTCGCGAACGCACGGTCGATCATCAACAACTCGCTGCCGGGCCGACTCAACACGCTCTACTCGTCGATCCGGAGCCGGGCCTCGTCGGCGAAGGTCGTCGTGGTCGGGTACCCGCGCCTGTTCAACGGCACCGACTGCAACGCCGGCACGTTCTTCAGCCCCGACGAGATGACCAAGCTGAACGCCACCGCGGACCTGCTGAACTCGAAGGTCTCGGCCTCGGCGAGCGCGGCCGGTTTCACGTTCGTGGATCCGACGTCGAACTTCATCGGGCACGCGGTCTGCGGCAGCCCGGAGTGGATCAACGGCCTGTCCAACCCGGTCAGCGAGTCCTACCACCCCAACGTGACCGGCCAGGCGGCGTACGCCGGACTCGTCCAACCCGCCCTCTGACCGATCCACGTTTGCCTGGCTGACCAGGCAAATGAGGGGTTCGTGACCCGGATTCAGGGTCACGAACCCCTCATTTCATGGGTGAGCCAGGCAAATTGCCGGGTCAGCCAGGCAAATTGGTGAGGGGGAGGGTGCGGACGGGGCTGGTTCGTGGTGTCATGCAGGAGTGGCGCGGAGGTCTGTGGACTGGTTACTGGCAGCCAGGATGCAGGCCAACGGCCTGGCGCGTCCGGTGAACGAGGCCGGCCCCGGAGGGGTGGCCGACGTCGTACGCCGGGCGGGGGGACTCCAGGCCCAGACCTGGCGAGGAGCGGCGTACGCCGTCCGCGCCCGATCGACCGCGACCACGCTCGCCGACGTCGCGAGCGCCCAGGAAACCGACCGCTCCGTGATCCGCGGCTGGTTCATGCGCGGCACCCTCCAACTCGTCGCGACCGAGGACGCCGGCCCTCTGCTCGGGGTGCTCGGCCCGAAACTGATCAAGGACACCGAGCGCCGGTACGGCGAACTCGGCCTCCCGGATCGCGTCCGAGCCGAGGCCGCCGACGTACTCGAGGACTGGTTGCTGACCCGCGGCCCGAGCAACCGCGCCGAACTGGCGGACGTCCTGGTCCGCGCCGGACTGATCGCGGAGCCCAAAGGACAGGCTGTGTACGCGCTCATCCGGTACGCCGGTCTGCTCGGACGTCTCTGCTACGGCCCCGGCGAAACCTGGGTCGCCGTCCGGGACTGGCTCGGCAAGCCATTGGTCCTCGAAGGCGACCCCGAGGACCTGGCCCGCCGCTACCTGACCGCGTACGGCCCAGCCACCCCACGCGACTTCGCCACCTGGTCCGGCCTGCCGGTCCCAGTTGCGCGCCGAGCGGTGGAGGCGGTGGCCACGACGTCCTTCGAGATCGAGACCACCGAACTCCACGCCGTCGACGATCTCCCGGGCTGTTACGACGTACGCATGCTGGGCGAGTTCGATGCTTACCTACTCGGCTATCAGAACCGCCACTTCGACCTACCGACCTCGATCTTCCCCGGCGGTGGCATGCTGCGTCCCGCAGTCGTGCAAGCCGGCCGCCCGATCGGCACCTGGCAGCACGCCACCCTCGCGGTCGACCTCTTCGAACCAGCAGACCTGACCCAGGAACTAGCAGATATCAACCGCTTCTCAGGCCACTGACACGTACTCGCGGAGATGCTCCGCGGTGATGGTCGGGCTGCTCTCGACCAGGTCAGCGGGCGTTCCTGTGAAGACGACCCGACCGCCGTCGTGGCCGGCTCCCGGGCCGATGTCGATGAGCCAGTCGGCGTGCGCCATCACCGCCTGGTGGTGCTCGATCACGATCACCGTGTTGCCCTGATCGACAAGCGTGTCGAGCATGCCGAGGAGCTTGTCGACGTCGGCCAGGTGCAGTCCGGTCGTCGGTTCGTCGAGGATGTAGATCGACCCGGTCCGGCCCATGTTGATCGCCAGCTTGAGCCGCTGACGTTCACCACCCGACAGCGTGGTCAGCGGCTGCCCGAGCCCGATGTAACCGAGCCCGACCGTCGCGAGCCGATCCAGGATCGTCCGCGCCGTACCGGTCCCGAAGGACTTCCGCGCCTCGGCCACCGTCATCCGCAGTACTTCGCTGATGTCCTTGCCGCGCAACCGGTACTCGAGCACCTCGGCCGTGAACCGGGCCCCGTTGCAGTCCTCGCACACCGACGCGACCTCGGCCATCATCGCGAGGTCCGTGTACACCAGCCCGATGCCCTTGCAGGTCGGGCAGGCGCCGACCGAGTTCGCGCTGAACAACCCGGGCTTCACCTTGTTCGCCTTGGCGAAGGCCGCGCGAATGGGATCCAGCAACCCCGTGTACGTCGCCGGATTGCTCCGCTTCGACCCGCGGATCGGTTCCTGACCCGCGACGATCACGCCGTCCCGCCCGGCCAGCGAGCCGTGGATCAGTGAACTCTTCCCGGAACCCGCGACCCCGGTCACCACCGTCAGTACGCCGAGCGGAACGTCGACACTCACGTCCTGCAGATTGTGCAGCGACGCGTGCTCGATCGAGATCTTCCCGGTCGGCCGCCGTACGTCGTCCCGCACGGTCACCCGGTGATCGAGGTACTGCCCGGTGAGCGTCCCGGACGTCTTCAAACCGTCCACGTCGCCGGCGTAGCAGAGCCGCCCGCCGGACAGGCCCGCACCCGGGCCGAGGTCGACGACGTGGTCGGCGATCCGGATCGTCTCCGGCTTGTGCTCGACGACCAGCACCGTGTTGCCCTTGTCCCGCAGTTGCAGCAGCAGGTCGTTCATCTGCTGGATGTCGTGCGGATGCAGGCCGACCGTCGGCTCGTCGAAGACATAGGTGACATCGCTGAGGCTGGACCCGAGATGACGCACCAGCTTCACCCGTTGCGCCTCACCACCGGACAGCGTCGACGACTCGCGATCCAGGCTCAGGTAGCCGAGACCGATCGTCACGAAGGACTCGAGCAGCTCCCGGAGCCCGTCCAGCATCGGCCCGACGCCCGAATGCTTGACCCCGGCAACGAACTCGGCCAGATCGCTGATCTGCATCGCCGAACACTCACCGATCGTCCGCCCGTCCACGGTCACACTCCGGGCCGCGGCATTCAGCCGCACACCGTGGCATTCCGTGCACGTCTCCTGCCGGATCGCGCGCTCGGCGAACGCCCGCGCGTGACTCTGCATCGACTGCGGATCCTTGCTCAGGTACTGCCGTTTCAGCTTGCTGATGAGCCCTTCGAAGGTCAGGTTGCTCTTCCCGACCCGGATCTTGATCGGCTCCTGGTACAGGAACTGCTGCCACGCCTCCGCCGGGTAGTCCTTCAGTGGCAGGTCCGCGTCGAACAGGCCCGACTGAGCCATCAGCTGCCAGTGCCAACTGTCGACCGAGTACCCAGGCGCCTTGATCGGGCCTTGATTGAGGGTCTTGTCGCGGTCCACGAGTTCGTCGAGGTTGAACTCGGTGGTCCGCCCGAGCCCCTCGCACACCGGGCACATGCCTTCGGCGCGGTTGAAGCTGAAGACCGAGGGCGACCCGGCGTAGGGCGTGCCGGCGCGGCTGAACAACACCCGGAGCATGGTGTGGGCGTCGGTCGCCGTACCGACGGTGGAGCGGGCGTTGGCGCCGATCCGTTCCTGGTCGACGATGATCGCGGCGGACAGGTTCCGCAGCGCGTCCACGTCCGGCCGGCCGAGGCTCGGCATGAAGTTCTGCACGAACGCGGTGTAGGTCTCGTTGATCAGCCGCTGGGACTCGGCGGCGATGGTGTCGAAGACGAGTGAGGACTTGCCGGAACCGGAGACTCCGGTGAAGACGGTGAGCCGGCGTTTCGGGATGTCGAGCGAGACGCCGCTGAGGTTGTTCTCGCGGGCGCCGCGCACCTGGATGACGTCATGACTGTCAGCAGGAAGCATCCTTCAATGGTCTCATTGAACCGCCCGCACCAACTTGGCTCAGCTTGTCAGCCCTCGTGGCTGGGTAAAAGTTTCAACGTCGTCAGGAAGGTTTGCGAGCGATGCGGGCGACCTCGTCGAGCAGATCCTGGAGCTGGCCCGCGAGCTGGGTGCGCGCGGTGGGGGACAGTGACGCGACCAGTTCGGACTCGCGCGTGAGCACCTGGTCGACCGTCCGCTCGATCAGGTCGTGCCCGGCTTCGGTGAGCGTGACGACGACCGCGCGACTCCCGTCGGCCGCGGACCGCCGGGTGACCAGTCCGCCGGCCTCGGCGCGGGCGACCCGCTGCGAGATCGCCCCGGCGGTGACGAGCGTACGGCGGGACAGCTCGCGCGTACTGAGCTCGTACGGCGTGCCCGCGCGCCGCAGCACGCTGAGCAGGTCGAGCGTCGCGGGATCCACGCCGGCGTCCGCGAGCACCCGGCGCCGGTCGTCGGCGAACAGCTTCGCCAGCCGCCACAGGGGAGTGACGATCTCGATCGAGTCGGTCGGCGTACCGGGGCGTTCCCGCTGCCAGGCGCGGGCGATCTCAGCGGCGGGGTACGGACTCGGAGCATCGAGCGGGTAGTTGTCGACCACGGGACCCATGGTACGTTTAGATCTAAACATTTAGAGCTAAACGTGAGGATTTCAGATGAGGACGATCGTGGTGACCGGGGGAGCGACCGGGATCGGGCGGGCGACCGCGGAGCGGTTCCGCGCGGACGGTGACGACGTGCTGATCACCGGCCGGCGCGCCGACGTACTCGCGAAGACCGCCGCTGATCTCGGAGTCAGGGCAGTGGTGTGCGACGCGACCGACCCGGCGCAGGTGGAGCGGCTGCTGGACGAACTGCCCGAGCAGGTCGATGTCCTGGTCAACAATGCCGGTGGCAACACCGACTTCGGCCGGCCGGACGGCGATCTCGCGCAACTGAAAGCGAACTGGCTGGCGAACCTCGAAGCCAACCTGATCAGCGCAGTCCTGACCACAACCGCCCTCGCACCCCGATTGACCACTGCCGTCGTCCATCTGGGCTCGATCGCCGGCGCTCGCGGGCCGGGTTCGTACGGCGCCTCGAAGGCCGCGCTGGCGATGTGGAACGTCGACGTGGCGACCGAGCTCGGGCCCCGGGGAGTCACCTCCAATGTCGTCGCGCCGGGCTTCACCGCGGAGACCGAGTTCTTCCAGGGCCGGCTCACCGGCGAGCGCCGCGAGACTCTGCTCCGGGCAACGCTGACCAAACGCGAGGGCCAGGTCGACGACATCGCCGGGACGATCCACTTCCTCGCCTCACCCGCCGCCCGCCACCTCACCGGACAGGTCCTGCACGTGAACGGCGGTGCCTTCGTCACGCGCTGATACGTGACAACGTATGTCAGGTGTGACAATGGGCAGCATGCGTCCCACCGTCAAAGATGTCGCCAAGCTCGCCGGGGTGTCGCCGAAGACGGTGTCGAACGTGATCAACGGCGTCGTCTTCGTGCGCCCCGAGACCCGGGCCCGGGTGGAGAGCGCCCTCGCCGAGCTCGACTACGTGCCGAACATGAGCGCGCGTGGCCTCCGCAACGGCCGCTCCGGCATGATCGCGCTGGCCCTGCCCGACCTGCTCAGGCCGTACTCCGCGGAGATCGTCCACCTGGTCGTCGAGCTTGCCCACGAGCGCGGCTGGGGTGTGCAGATCGAGCAGACCGCGGCCGAGCCCAAGCGCGAGTTCGAGCTGCTCTCGAAGGCCCGCGCGTACCTGGTGGACGGCCTGATCCTGAACCCGGTGAACCTCGACGACAGCGCGGTGACGACGGCCGGTCCGCTACCGCCCCTCGTGCTGATCGGTGACGTCGACCAGGACGTGGTGAGCCAGGTCGCGATCGACAACGTCGCGGCCGCGCGGGACCTGACGAAACACCTGCTGGCGCAGGGCTGCCGGCGGATCGCGGCCGTCGGTACGCCGGAGATCCCGCGCGGCTCGAGCGGGGTCGGAGTCCTCGGCGGATCGGCCGAGTCCCCGGGTACGGCGGCGTCGCGGCTGCGGACCGCGGGGTATCGCCAGGCGCTCGAGGAGGCCGGCGTACCGATCGATCCGAGTCTGGAGATCAGCCTCGACCGCTGGCGGCCCGAGGGTGCCGCGACCGTGGTGGGGAAGTACCTGGCCGAGCACGAGTTGCCGGACGCGTTCTTCTGCTTCACCGACACGATGGCCTCCGGTACCTTGTCCACGCTGTGGAGCGCGGGCATCGACGTACCGAAGCAGGTCCTGGTGGCCGGGTTCGACAACATCCTCGACAGTCAGTTCATGATTCCGCCGCTGACCACGATCGCCTTCGACCGCAGAGAGTTCGTGGCCGCGGCCCTCGACCTGCTGGCCGAGCGCATGGCGGACAAGGACGCACCGCCGCGCAGGGTGATGATCCCCCACCACGTGGTCGAACGCGCCAGCACCGCACGGTGACGCGGCCCTGCTACCGCCGGCTTCGGTGGTCGGTAGGGTTCCTGGACAGTCGTTCCGGGGAACGGGATTCCGGTCACGATCCCTTGAAAACGTCGTCACTCTCAGCGAGGGTTGCCTGATCACTTCCGCGTCGTTTCCGGGTGCGGGAAGGACGGGGGAGTGTGCGGGCGTGCCGTGAGGACGAGGTGTTCGGTGCGACCGCAACCGCCAACACTCGGGGGCAGTAACGATGAGAAGGGGGAAGTGTGTCAGCGATGACAAGGCTTGCCGAGCAGTGCCGTGATGTGAGGAGTCACGGCAACGCGGGACTCGGGCGAGCTTCGATCCAACCGGCGGTGTGTACCGGCATCCACGAGGTGAGCTCGTCGATTCCGTCGGTGCGACCGCGACGCGTGGCGATGCTCAGACTGAGCAACGGTATGACGACCACGCTCCGACTCGGCGACGGTGCCCAGGCGCCGGCGCCCGGTAGCACTGTGTACGTCCGAGGTGGCCGGGGCATGGGTGATCAGCCCGCCTCAGGTGGGGTCATCCTCGCGTCCCGCGAACCCGTCGGGACGTAGACGGTCTGAGTCAGTGACTCGCCGGTCTCAGGTGTCCAACGCCCAGCTGAGGCCGGCAAGCCGCTGGACAGCTAGCTCTCCACCGGGTCGGTGAACGACCTGATCTCGATCGGCGAGTACGGCGCCTCTGGCAGGCGCGCGGCGATCTCGGTTGCGCGATCCAGGCTCGCACAGTCGACGATGTAGTAGCCGGCCAGCACTTCCTTGGCCTCGGTGAACGGTCCGTCCGTCACCGTCGGTACGCCGTCCCGCACCCGGACCACCCGCGAGTTCGCGATGGTCAGCGGCCTGTCGTCGACGTGCTCACCGCGCGCCTTCAGTTCGTCGATGAGCTCGCCGTGCTGTTCCATCACCTGGTCGATGCCTTCGGCGTGCAAGGTGTCCCACGTCTCGTCGTTCCCGTAGATCAGCAGCATGTATTTCATGGCTTGCCTCCATTCACCCGGGTACGTCGGAGCCCCGGACATCTTCTCGACATCCGGGGCCCAGCGTAGTGACTACCAGGTGGCGCCGGCGGGCTCCCGCACCGTGGTGTTGAGGCGGTTGAACAGGTTGGTGAGCGCGATCATCAGGATGATCGCCGACAGTTCCTTCTCGTCGAAGTGGTCGGCGGCAGCGTTCCAGATCTCGTCGGTGACCGCGGTCGGGTTGTCGGCCAGCCGGGTCGCGGCCTCGGCCATCTCGAGTGCGGCCCGCTCGGCGTCGGTGAACAGGTCGGAGTCGCGCCACGCCGCGACCTGGTGCAGCCGCTCGTCGGACTCACCGTTCTTCAGCGCCGACTTGACGCCGCCGAAAACGCACGGCGAGCACCCGTTGATCTGACTGGCCCGCAGGTGTACGAGTTCGAGGGTCCTGCCGTCGGCGCCGGACTGCCCGATCGCCTTGTAGATGTTCTGGATGCCCTTCGTGGCGTCGGGCAGAACCATTGCGGGGTTGGTCATCCGTGCTTGCATGGGAGGTTCTCCAAAAGCTCGTGTCTGTTGATTTCACTCCCTTGACGGATGCTGCGCGGCCGATGTGACAGCGAATCGCAGATCTCTTTCGAGCCTGGTCTCCACCGGTACGGCGGGATCGGAGTACTGACCCGTCAGGCAGATCGGGCCGGTGTACGTGAGCTGCCGGAGCGTCGCGAACACCGCCGGCCAGTCTGACAATCCGTCCTCGGCCTCGACGAAGTTCGTCGTCCAGCCGCGTTCCGAGCGGACGTAGTGGACGTTCTTCAGGTTCACGATGCCGAGCCGGTCCGCGCCGAGCTCCAGGGTCACCGCGGGATGATCCCCGGCAAGCGCGTCGTGCGCCGCGTCCCACACGAGCTTGAACCGATGAGGCAGCCCGTCGAGCAACTGCAGTACGCCGAGCGTCGACGAGACATATCGCCCGTGATGCGGTTGCACTCCGACCTGTACGTCGTATCGCTCGGTGAGTACGGCGGCGGTCTCGAGCAGCTCGCGATTGCGTCGTACCGAAGCGGCGTACCCGTCCGGGCCGAGGCCGGCCATGATCCGGATCATCGGCACGCCGGACTCCGCGCACGCCGCGAACACGTGCTCGGACAGCTCGCTCGCGACGCTGATCGGTTCGATGCCCTCGGCCCGTAACTGCGCGGTGAACTTCGGCAGCTCGGCCTCGGCGGTCGCCGGCGTCACGTACGCCGTTTCGCGCACCGGGACCTCGGCCCCGGCGAATCCGAGTCCGGAGATCAGCCGCCCGAGCTCGTCACCGGGCAACCCGATCCACGGTTTGGTGAAGACGGACCACAGATAGGTCATGTTCAACGGCCTCCCAGCCCACTCATCGTGATACCTCGGACGAACCAACGTTGCGTGAGGAAGAACAGGACGATCAGGGGCACGGTGGTGACGGTCGCCGCCATCAGGAGAAGGTTCCACTGGGTGCCGTTGGTGTCCTGGAACACCTGCAGGCCGACCGATGCGGTCCGGGTGGCGTCGCTGTTGGAGATCACCAGCGGCCACAGCAGGTTGTTCCACTGCCCGATGAACTTGAAGACCGCCAGCGTCGCGATGGCCGGCACCGCGAGCGGCACGATGACTCGGACGAACGCCTGCCACCGGTTGGCGCCGTCCAACCGGGCTGCCTCCTCGTAGTCGCGCGGGATGCCGAGGAAGAACTGGCGGAGCAGGAACACGCCGATCGCGGTGAACGCGTGCGGCAGGATCATGCCCGGCCAGGTGTCGATCCCGTGCAGCTTCGCGACCAGCACGAACTGCGGGATCAGCGTCACCTGCGACGGGATCATGAGGGTCGCGAGGTAGATGCCGAACAGCCAGCTCCGGCCGAGAAAGTTCAGCCGCGCGAACGCGTACGCCGCGAGCGCCGCGGTGACCGTTTCGAGCAGCGTCGTACCGGCGGCGAAGTAGATCGTGTTCAGCAGGTACTTGCCGAGGGGGACGAGCTCGAACGCGCGGGTCAGGTTCTCGGGATGCCAGCTGCTCGGCCAGAACGACGGCTTCGCGGCCATCGCCTCGCCGTCGGACTGGAACGCGACGAGCACCATCATGACGACCGGGACCAGCGTGATCGCGGTGACCAGGAAGCAGGTGAAGACAACGAGCTTGCGCCGGATCTCAGTTGTCATAGTGCACCAACTTCCGCTGGAACAGGAACTGACCTGCGGTGATGAGCACGATGAACGCGAACAGGACCAGCGACTGCGCAGCGGCGTACCCCTGGTCGTAGTTCTCGAAGCCGGTCCGGTAGATGTACATGACCAGCGTGGTGGTGCGGGTGCCCGGGCCGCCGTTCGTCATGATCAGCGCCTGGTCGAAGACCTGGAACGATCCGATCACCGACGTGACGATTACGAAGAACAGCGCGGGGGACAGCATCGGCACCGTGATGTGCCGGAAGCTCTTCCATGGCGACGTACCGTCGACGCGGCCCGCTTCGTAGAGCTGTTGCGGGATCGCCTGGAGGCCCGCGAGGAAGACGACCATGCCGAAGCCGAAGCTCTTCCAGACGCTCATCAGGATCAGCGCGGGCATCGCCCAGGTGTCGGAGATGAGCCAGGCCGGGCCGTTGATGCCGAACCATCCGAGCACGGCGTTCACCAGGCCGTCGTGCGGGATGTAGAGCCAGATCCAGACGAACGCGACCGCCACCGTAATGGTTGCGTACGGCAACAGCAACAGGGATCGGAAGACGGCGATCCGCTTCAGGCCCTGGTTGAGCAGGAGCGCCAGCGCAAGGCTGACCAGGATCGTCAGCGGGACGCTCACCAGGGTGAAGTACGCCGTACTGCCGAGCGCGGACCAGAACGTCGGATCGGGGCCGAGGCGGGCGAAGTTGTGCAGGCCGGCCCAGGTGGGTGCGCTGAACAGGTTCCAGTTCAGCAGTGAGATGACGCCGGCGGCGACGACCGGTCCGGCGGTGAAGATCAGGAAGCCGATCAGGCTGGGCAGGATGAAGAGCCACGCAGTGAGCGCTTCCCGGCTGCGCCAACGCGGCGGCGGGGCCTGCTTGGCCGGTACCGGTGCGGTGGTGACAGGTGCGGTGTCTGCCGTGGAAATGGCCATCACGCTCACCCCTTCCTGGCCGTGGCTTGGCGGACGGTGTCGAGATGCTGCCGCATCAGTACGTCGAGACGCGGCGTCAGACCGTTGATGGCTTCCGGGACGCTGACCTGGCCGAGGAACGTCCGCGGGAGATCCTGGCCGAGCAACTGCTTGACCTGGTTCCAGTTCGTGGTGACGTCGAAGGCGTGGCCGCCGGCGACCTTGCCGGCCAGGATGTCCTGGACGATGCCCAGGTTGTCGGGCGGCGGCTGGAACGCGCTCCCTGCGCTGAGCCGGGCCGGGTTGTTGCGGCCGGCCTTGGCGTAGATGTCGAGCGCGCCGGTGCTGGTGAGCGTCTTGAGCAGCTTCCACGCGAGGTCGAGCTCGGCCCCCTCGCGTACCCCCGATGGAATGGCGAAGCTGGACCCTGAAACGCGCGGCGTGCTCCCGTTCGCGCCGGCCGGGAACGGGATGATGTCCCAGTCGAACTTGGCCTTCCGGGCGTTCACGACCTGCCACGGCCCGTTCTGCATGAACGCGACGTTGCCCTGCATGAAGTTGGACAGTGAACTCTCGGTGACCAGGTTCTTGATCGGCGGCGTGACCTTGTCCTTCACGAACAAGTCGATGACGAACTGCAGCGCCTCCATCGCCTCGGGATCGCCGAGCGTATTGCGGCTCGCGTCGGCGCTCATCACGTTCCCGCCCGCGCAATAGATCCACGACACCAGGTCGTCGATGGCTGGCGCGCAGGTGAAGCCGTACTGCTCACCGGGTTTGGTGAGTTGCTTGGCGAGGTCGCGGAACGTTGCCCAGGACATCGGTTCGGTCCGGGACGGCAGCGGGACGCCCTGCTTCTTCAGCAGGTCCTTGTTGTAGTACATGACTGTCGGGGCGACGTCGAAGCCAATCGCGTACGTCTTCCCGTTGAAGCCCGAGATCTTCCGGCTGGTCTCGTAGAAGTCGTCGAGCTTGAAGTCGGGGTCGGCGGCGATCAGGTCGTCGAGCGGCCGGTGCGCACCGCGGGCGGCGTACGTCGGGATCAGGGTGCCGTTGAGCGCGGTGACCAGGCTCGCCGTGCCGCTGACGAGTTGCAGGTCGAGTTTGGTCGGGTAGCCGCTCGACGGGGTCAGGGTGGCGACCGACTTCACGCCGAGTTGCTTCTCGACGTACTTGCCGAAGTCCTCCCAGACCTTCTTCTCGGCGGCGCTGCTCGACCACATCGCCCAGGTGGCGGTGCCGGCCGGTGGCCCCGAAGAACAGCCGGCGGCGAGCGCGATGCCGGCCAGTCCGCCGAGCTGGAGCACGCTGCGGCGGGTCAGGTTGGTGCTCATCGATCTCCTCAACGGTAGAGCAGGTCGATCGACTCGGCGCGGATGCGCTCCTCGTCGACCTCGACGCCCAGTCCAGGGGCGGTGGGGACCGTTGCGACGGCCTTGGTGATGCTCAGCCCGTCCACGTACAGATCGGTCAGCAGCTCCGGCCCGTTGAGCTCGGCGGGCAGGGCGAGCTCGAGCTGACTGAACACGTGCAGTGCGGCGGCGAACGCGACTCCGCAGTCGGTCAGGCCGCTGGCGAGCAATTCCACGCCGCCCGCCAGCGCTGTCTGGGCGGTCTTGAGAGCGTTCCGCAGGCCGCCCGACTTGCAGACCTTGACGACGACCAGGTCCGCGGCGTTCAGGCGGATCGCGCGGGCGAGGTCCTGCGCGGAAAAGCTGCCCTCGTCGATCGCGACCGGAAGGTCGATGAGCTCGCGCACGCGCTGCATGGCGAGCGTGTCGGTGCTCGGCACAGGTTGCTCGACGCAATGGATCGTGCGGATGTGCGCCGTCCGGTCGCGGAGTTGTTTCAGCGCGGCTGGTCGATACGACTGGTTGGCGTCCAGCCAGAGCGGTTTGCCGTCGGCAACTTCCGCGACGGTCTCGATCGCGGCCGTGTCCGCGTCCAGGTCGCCGCCGATCTTGACCTTGTACGCCGCATAGTCCGACGACTGGAGAGCGTGTTCGCGGACCGTTTCCTGGTCGCCGACCCCGATCGCGGAACAGAGCGGGATCTCGTCGTAGATCTTGCCGCCGAGCAGTGCGTGCACGGGGACGCCGGCGAGCTTGCCGGCCGCGTCGTGCAACGCGACGTCGACGGCGGCGCGGGCGAACGGGAAACCGTTCGAGACGGCGGGGCTGAGGCGTTTGGCGGCGCGCTGATGGAACAGTTCGACGTCGAACGGCGTGAGTTCGAGAAGGATCGGGGCGAGGTGCCGGCGGATGACGACCGCCATCGTCTCGGCGGTCTCGTAGCTCCAGCTGGGGAGCGCTCGCTGCTCTCCCCAGCCGACCACACCGTCCTCGGTCGTGAGCTTCACGAAGATCACCGCGCCGGCCTGGTCGGGGGCGGCGTCGGGGGAGCCGACGGCGCCGCTGCCGAGCACGAACCGGCGCGCGAACGGCACCGCAACCGCAAAGACCTCAACCTGGGTGATGCGGGACAAGATGATCAGTCCTCTCTCGGTCTGCTCGGCGCGGTGGATCAGGCGGCGATCGACCAGAGGGCGGGATCTACGAAGCTGGGGCCTCGGGTGCCGTCTTCGAGCCACTGGAGGGCGTCCTTCAGCACGTAGCCCGCGAGTGCGAGGTGGCCCTCGGCGGTGTCGCCGGCGATGTGCGGGGTGAGCAACAGGTTCTCCGCACGGAGAGCGCTCTCGGCAAGGTCCGGCGGCTCCGGGTCGTAGACGTCGAGCGCGGCGTAGATCCGCCCGGAGACAGCGTGTTCCAGCAGGGCCTGCTGATCGATCGCCGGACCGCGCGACGAGTTGACCACGACCGCACCGTCGGGCAGCCGCTCGATCAGCTCGCGCGAGATCATGCCCTTCGTCTCGGGCACGTTCGGCACATGGATCGTCAAGAAGGCGCTCGCTGACGTTTCCGGCAGCTCGGCCAGCCGGACCCCGAGCTCGGCGGCGCGTTCGGCACTCAAGTACGGGTCGTACACGACCACGTCGCAGCCGAACGGCTTGAGCAGCGTGATCAACGCACGCGCCGTACTGCTCGCGCCGACGATCCCGACCTTCGCGCCGGCCAGCTCATGCCCGCGGTATCCGGTCTGCTTCCACCCGCCACCGCGGACCGCACCGTCGAACCGGGGCAGCTGCCGAGCCAGCGTGAGCATCGACGCCAGGCAGTACTCACCGACCGACCACGCGATCCGCGGACCTGCCGAGAACACCCCGACCCCCTGGTCGAGGATGACCGGATCGATGAGGTTCTTCACGGTGCCCGCGGCATGCGCGACGACCTTCGGACCGTTGCCGTCGGCCCACAGCGCCTTGCCGAGGTGCGGCGTACCCCAGCTGGTAAGCAGCACGTCGGCGCCCTCGGCCAGCAGCGGTACCGCGGCCGGGTCGAGCGCCGGCGGCCTCGCGAGCGAGCCGTTACCCGTCGTGTGGCCGATGGTGTGGTCGGCGGTTGCCCAGACCACGTCGAAGCGGTCCTCGAGCAGGCGGCGGGTCTCCGGGTCGATCACGTCGGCGGCGCGTTCGGGGGAGAAAAGGGCAGCGAGTTTCGGCACCGTGTCGGCTCCTTCGGTGGTCGGTGATCCGACGGTAGGCGCTTTCCGTTATGCAGGTCCAAGCCCATTTACGTATGGACCGATACCGTGCTTGCATGGCCGCCATGGACCTGTCGCTCCAGCAACTCCGTGGATTCGTCGCCGTCGCCGAGGAACTGCACTACGGCCGGGCCGCCCAGCGCCTGAACCTGACCCAGCCGCCGCTGACCCGCCAGATCCAGGGCCTCGAGCGCACGCTCGACGTCCGCTTGTTCGACCGCACCGGCCGCGGCGTGCGGCTGACCGCGGCCGGGGGAGTCTTCCTCGAGCACGCCCGCCGGGTGCTAGCACTGCTGGAAGTCGCACCCGAGGCGACCCGGCGCGCCGCGGACGGGACGACCGGGACGCTCCGCCTCGCCTTCACCGCGATCGGCGCGTACGCCGTACTCGCCGACTTCCTGACCATGGTCGGGAAACGGACGCCCGGGGTGACGGCCGAGCTGACCGAACTGGTGAGCCCGGCGCAGTTCGAGGCGCTGGCGAACCTGGAGATCGACCTCGGCCTGGTGCGCCCGCCGATCCCGGCGCAGTTCGAGTCGTTGCTGGTCCACTCGGAGGACCTGGTCCTCGCCGTACCCGCCTCGCATCCACTGGCGCTCGGCGACGGGGCGGTCTCGCTGGTGGACGTGACCGACGACTACATCGGGTACAGCCCGGAGGGATCGCAGTACCTGCACGACATCTGTGCGGCGATGATCGGCATGGATCGCTACGCCGTCAGCCAGTTGGCGTCGCAGGTGCCGACGATGCTCGCGCTGGTCCGCGCCGGCCTGGGCTGCGCGTTGATCCCACGCTCGATCATGGCGATGGGTGTCGAGGGCGTCCGCTACCGCGAGCTGGACGCGGCCGACGCGCACTCGGTCACTCTGCACGCCTGCTGGAGCCCCGACAACCCCAACCCGGCCCTGCAGCGCCTGGCCGAATCCCTGCGGCTCGATCCGCGCCTCACGACTTGACTTAGAGCGAACTCTAATTCGTAGGCTCGATGGCATGAGTGCACAACACAAGATCGGCTCGGGTTTCGGGCACGACAGCACCGCGGACGACGTCCTCGCCGGGATCGACCTGACCGGCAAGCTGGCGATCGTCACCGGTGGATATTCCGGTCTCGGTCTGGAGACCACCAAGGCGCTGGCGAAGGCCGGCGCCCACGTCGTCGTACCGGCGCGTCGGCCGGACGCGGCCCGGGAAGTTCTCGGAGAGCTCGCTGAGGTCGACGAGCTGGACCTGGGCTCGTTGGAGAGTGTGGAGGCGTTCGCGGACCGGTTTCTGGCTTCGGGCCGGTCGGTGGACATCGTGATCGACAACGCGGCGATCATGGCGTCGCCGGAGACGCGGGTCGGGCCGGGATGGGAGGCGCAGTTCGCGACCAACCACCTCGGGCACTTCGCGCTGGTGAACCGGCTGTGGCCGGCGATCGCGGCCGGCGGTGGCGCACGGGTCGTCTCGGTGTCGTCGACCGGGCACCGGCGGTCGGACATCCGGTGGGACGACCTGGAGTTCCGGCTGGGGTACGACAAGTGGGAGGCGTACGGGCAGGCGAAGACGGCCAACGTGCTGTTCGCCGTCCAGCTCGATGCGCTCGGCAAGGATTTCGGCGTACGGGCGTTCGCGCTGCATCCTGGCGGGATCCTGACGCCGCTGCAGCGACACCTCGAGAAGCAGGAGATGGTCGACTACGGCTGGATCGACGAGGACGGCAATCCACTGAACCCGGCGTTCAAGAGCCCGGAGCAGGGCGCCGCGACACAGGTGTGGGCGGCGACGTCGCCGCAGCTCGACGGGATCGGTGGCGTGTTCCTCGAGGACTGCGAGGTCGCCGAGGTGTCGACCGACGACGCGCCGGGAGTACGCCCGTACGCGATCGACCCCGCGTCGGCGGAGCGACTGTGGACCGTGTCGGCGCAGCTCACCGGCGTGAACGCATTCGGGTAAGCTGACGCGGTCAGGTAACGGCAGACTGAAGGAGGTGGGACCGATCATCCAGGCAGGTCGGTTGCTCCCGCCTCGAGTGATCAGCGCCGGCTGATCGCGGGAGCCTCGTAGTTCTCTAGGGGTTCAGTGTGTCTGTTTCTTCTTCTGCTGTAGAGCTCGGCTCTGTTGTCGAGCGGTTGCGCGCGTCCGGTTGTGTGTTCGCCGAGGACGAGGCTGCGCTGATCGTCGAGACCGCGCGGGACGCGGCCGAGCTCGCAGCGATGGTCGACCGGCGGGTTGCCGGCTCGCCGTTGGAGTACGTCGTCGGCTGGGCGTCGTTCCGCGGGCTGCGGATCGCTGTCGATCCCGGGGTGTTCATCCCACGTCGCCGTACCGAGTTCCTGGTCGCCGAAGCGCTGCGGGTCACCGCCGCGGGCTCGGTGGTGGTCGACCTCGGCTGCGGCTCCGGTGCCCTGGGTGCCGCGGTCGCGGCTGAGCGCGAGGTGTCGCTGTACGCCGCTGACATCGAGCCGGCCGCGGTGCGATGCGCACGCCGGAACGTGGAGCCGTTTGGCGGAACGGTCTATCAGGGCGACCTGTTCGCGGCGTTGCCGGAACGTTTGCGCGGGAAGGTCGACGTACTGCTGGCGAATGTTCCGTACGTGCCGACCGACGAGATCCGGCTGCTCCCGCCGGAGGCGCGGCTGTACGAGCCGCACGTCACGCTGGATGGCGGACCCGACGGCCTCGCGACCCTGCGTCGCGTGGTCGTCGGTGCCGCGGAGTGGCTCGGGCCCGGCGGTCAGCTGTTCGTCGAGATGAGCGACCACCAGGCATCCGTCGCGCGGGCGCTGATGATCGAACACAGGCTGGACGCCGAGATCACCACGGACGAGGATCTCGGCGCCAACGTCGTACACGGCATCAAACCCGGCGCTGCACATGCAGCAGGTACTCCCGGCGGTTGAGGGGGTCGTGGTCGGTACGCGGGCGTTCCGGGATCGGGCCGGTCACCGGCTGGTAGCGCTCGAAGGCCGACTCCAGGACCCCCTCGCCGCGGGTGAGAGCGGGGAGTTGCTGCTCGAGTTCGTAGACGGCGGCCGCGGGGATTTCTCCTTCCAGGGTTGAGATTTCCGCGGCCGGCGCCGGTACCTGGGGGATCGCCCGGAGCCGGGCGAGGGCCGCGAGTACGGCGCGGGTCGTGTCGGTCGGGATCTCCAGACGGAAGCGGTGCATCGGCTCGTGCACCGTCGTACCTGCCTCCTGGAGCGCGGTCATCAGGACCAGCGGCGTGAGGAACCGGAAGTCGCCGGCCGTGCTGGACATGCTCTTGTCGAACACGGCGTGGGCGTGACTCTGACGGGCGGAGTACCCCGAGTGCGTCATCACCAC
The DNA here is from genome assembly GCF_004366075.1 of Kribbella pratensis. Taxonomy (GTDB): domain Bacteria; phylum Actinomycetota; class Actinomycetes; order Propionibacteriales; family Kribbellaceae; genus Kribbella; species Kribbella pratensis. The sequence continues at coordinate 414,308 of NZ_SODU01000001.1, forward strand.
GCGGGCGTCAGGGATCTGCCAGCCGTGGATGCCCTGGTGCAGCGTTTCGCGGACGGTTTCCTCGACGGCCTTGATGAACGCGTACGGCATCGAGCCGAGTTCGACCTCCAGCTCGAAGGTGACCCCGGCGTCGACCGGTGCCGCTTCGACCCGGAGCCCGACGGTCGCGAGGAACGGGTTCGCGTCCTTCTTGTTGAACTCGACCGCCTGCCCGGTCCCGGCGATCCGCTCGATGCAGATCGTGGTGGTCTCGCGGAAGTCGACCTCGATCCCGAAGTCCGTTGCCAGCGTGGACTCGATGACCTCCTTCTGCACCTCGCCGTACAGGGAAACGTAGGTTTCCTGGCGCAGGTCGTCCTGGCGGAGGTTGATCAGCGGGTCCTGCTCCGCCAGTTGGGTGAGCGCCACGCGGAGGTTGCCCTTGTCGGAGCGCTTCCTCGGAGTGATCACCGTTTCGAGCGTGGGCGGGGAGAACGCCGGTGCGGAAACAATGTGTCGTTCCGTTCCGGAAACGTTCCGGAAATCGGTCAGGGTGTCGCCGATGCGGATTTCCGTCAGGCCCCAGAGGCGGCCGATCTGGCCGGCACGGATCGTCGTCGCGGGGCCTTCGCCGACGACCTCGAGCGCGGTGATCTTCCCGTCGGTGTCGCCGTACCGCACGCGTTCGCGCACGTGGGCCGTGCCGGAGAACATCCGGACGTAGGCGATCTTCTCGCCGGCCGGTCCGCGCTCGACCTTGAACACGGTGCCGTCGAGCGGTACGCCGGTGGTGCGGGCGCGGGGGAGCAGTTCCCGGATGCCGTCGGCGAGCGCTTCCGTGCCCGCGCCGGTGATCGCCGATCCGAAGTACACCGGGTGGACGATCGCCTGATGCGTCTGGGCGATGAGTGCCTCGGGCAACGACAGTGGCTCGTTGTCGACGTACCGCTGCAGGAGCGCGTCGTCGTGCCGGGTGAGGACCTCCAGAAGGGCGTCCTCCTGCACGATCGGCTTGAACGTCGCCTCGGGTGTGCCGAGGTACGCCGCCTCGCCCATCGGGACGATCTCCCGGGTGAGTTTCGCGGCGATCTGCTCCAGTACGCCGTCGTACTGCGCGCCGGTCCGGTCGAGTTTGTTGACGAAGATCAGCGTCGGGATGCGCAGGCGTTGCAGGGTGCGCATGAGTACGCGCGTCTGCGCCTGGACGCCCTCGACCGCCGAGACGACCAGGACCGCACCGTCGAGCACGCTCAGCGCGCGCTCCACCTCGGCGATGAAGTCCGGGTGGCCCGGGGTGTCGATCAGGTTGATGCCGACGTCGCCGATCGTGAACGCCGCGACGGCGGACTTGATCGTGATCCCGCGCTGCCGTTCGAGCGCGAGCGAGTCGGTCTGGGTACTTCCGTCGTCGACGCTGCCGACCTCGTCGATGACTCCGGCGGCGTACAGCAGCCGCTCGGTCAGGCTGGTCTTTCCGGCGTCAACATGCGCCAGGATCCCAAGATTCAGTAGTTCCACGCCGCTTCATGTCCTTAGAACAGGTGCCATCGGTCTCCGCAACAGCCATGAAGCGAGGTCGCATGACGGACTCCTTTACCAGACACCTGTTCGTTCGTACGCCCCGAGTACACCAACCCTCTCCACCGACGAACAAACCATTTAGCTCCCACCTACACCCACCCGTAGGCTGACTCGGATGCTCGATCCCATCGCCCTCGCGGCACCGCACGTCGGCGCCGTCCTCCGTGCGACGCCGGTGAACGGCTTCGTCGGCAACGAGACGTTCCGCCTGGACACGCGCGCCGGCGTCTACTACCTGAAGGCGGGCGCGACGGTCGCCGAGGAGGCCGATGCGTGCCGGCTCGCGCGGTCGGTCGGCGTACCTGCGCCGGAGGTGATCGCGTCGTCCCCTCTGATCACGCGGGAGCTTCCTGGCCGGCCGCTCGCGGCTGACTCACCTGACCTCGGCGCGGTGGTGCGGATGGTTGGAGAGGGCATGCGGCGCGTGCACACGATCGTCGACCCGTCGGCGTCCTGGCGAGATCGACTGAGTGGTGTCCTGGACGGGCTGGACGTGTTGCCGGATCGCCTCGCTGCGCGCGTGCGGGAGGTGATTCCTCCGTTCATCGACAGTGTCGGCGACGTGACGCCGGTGTTGTTGCACGGGGATCTGCATCTGCGGCACGTGTACGCCGAGGGCGCCGAGCTGACCGGGATCCTCGACTGGGGCGACACGACGTACGGCGATCCGCTGTTCGATCTCGCCCGGCTGTCCATGGCGGGACCGGACGTGACGGCGATGTTCCTGACCGGGTACGGCGACGTCGACGCGCCGCCGCGGACGCTGTCGACGTACCGCGTGCTGTGGTCGCTGATCGCATTGCAGGCCGAGCACGCAGCGGGCGGAGACTGGATTCAACCGCACCTCGAGGTGATCGCGCGCGACCTCAGTTGATAAGGGTCCCCAAGGGGGTGCCGTTGAGGATGGCGGAGGCGGCGCCGGGGCGGTCTATGTCGAAGACGTGGAGGGGGAGGTGGTGGTCGCGGGCGAGGATGAAGGCGGTCTGGTCCATCACGCCGAGGCCGCGCTCGATGACCTCGGCGTACGTGAGGTGGTCGAACCGCCGCGCGTCGGGATGCTTGTTCGGGTCGGCGTCGTACACGCCGTCGGTGCCGTTCTTCGCGACGAGCAGCGCGTCCGCCTCCAGCTCCACGGCACGCTGCACCGACGGGTAGTCGGTGGTGGTGAACGGCTGCCCGTTGCCGCAGGCAAGCAGTACGATCGATCCCTTCTCCAGGTGCCGGAGCGCGCGCAGCCGGATGTACGGTTCGGCCAGGTTGTCGATCGGGATCGCGGTCATCAGCCGTACGCCGTGCGCCCCGAGCGCCGCGAGCCGCCCCCGCAGCAGCACCGCGTTGATGACGGTGCCGAGCATGCCGATGTTGTCCGCCTCGAGCCGGTCAATACCCCAATCGTCGGCGCGATTGCCCCGGAACACGTTCCCGCCGCCGACGACGACCGCGACCTGGACGCCGGTGGCGCGCAGCGCGATCACCTCGGTCGCGAGATGGGTGAGCCGGTCGCCGGCGAAACCGAACTCGTTCGGGCCGGCGATCGCCTGGCCGGACAGCTTGAGGACGAGCCTGCGGTACATGCCGCTCCGTTCTGAAGGCGGGGGGCACGTCCGATGGCGGCGTGCCGACAGCAGATGTATCACGGAGCGGTTCCGCTGTGGGCCGTGGTCTGTAAAGCTGACGGGGTGACCGAGTTCAAGGCGCGGAATCTGACCGGGGCGCGATTCGAGAAGTCGACGCTGCGGGGCGCGGTGTTCCGGGACGTCGATCTCAGCGGTGCCTCCTTCGACGACGTGGACCTCAGTGGTACGACGATCCGCAACGCGCGACTGGTCGACGTGTCGCTCGACGGCGACATCAGCAACCTGACGGTCTGGGGCATCGACGTCGTACCGCTGGTCGACGCGGAGCTCAACCGCCTGTACCCGGGCCGCGAGCGGATGCGCCCGACCGACGCCGACGGCTACCGCGAAGCGTGGGACCTGCTGGAACAGCTGTGGTCGGAAACCGTGACGAAGGCCCGCCGGCTACCGCCGGAGCTGCTGCACGAGTCGGTGGACGGCGAGTGGTCGTTCATCGAGACACTCCGCCACCTCGTGTTCGCCACCGACGCCTGGGTACGTCGTGCGGTCCTCGGCGTACCCGAGCCGTGGCACCCCCTGGACCTGCCTCACGACGAGATGCACGACACCCCGCCCGTGCCACGCGACCGCGCTGCTCGTCCCTCGCTCGACGAGGTGCTCGAGCTGCGGGCCGATCGGATGACGACGGTACGGACGGTTCTCGCCGACCTCACCGACGACCAGTTGACCGAGCAGACGACGCCCGTCCCGGAGCCTGGCTACCCGGCGTCCGAGAGCTATGAGATCAGCAGCTGCCTGGGCGCGATCCTCAGTGAGGAGTTCGAGCACCGCCGGTACGCCGAGCGCGATCTCGCGACCCTGCAGGCGAGAACTGTCGGCGAGGAGTCCTAGCCTCGGTTCATGGTGCCCGAGACTGGACCGCAGGACTGGCGAAAGCTCGCGCAGAAGCTGCACGCGAGATTCTTGATCGACGCCTATGCCGACGGCGCGCGCTTCGTGGCGGCGGTGGGGGAGGCCTGTCAGGATGCCGTACCTGAGGTGCGGCTCGGTGCGTCCTTTGTGGACGTCGCCACTCGCGACGCGCAGCTGGCCGGACGGATCAGCGCGATTGCGGCGGAGCACGGGTTGACCGCCGACCCGACGGCCGTGGCGCAGCTCGAGATCGGGTTGGACACGGCGGATCTCGTCGAGCTCGGCCCGTTCTGGGCAGCGGTGCTCACCGGCAGCACGGAATCCTTCACGGGCAACGACATCCTCGATCCGACGGGCCGCGTCGCCAATCTGTGGTTCCAGGGCACGACGCCGCACGAAACGCCTCGCCAGCGGTTCCATCTCGACCTCTGGCTGCCGCCGGAGGTCGTGCAGGAGCGGATCGAGGCGGCGCTCGCCGCGGGTGGCAAGGTCGTGTACGACGAGGAGGCGCCGGCGTTCATCGTGCTCGCGGACCCCCAGGGCAACAAGGTCTGTCTGTGTACGTCGGAAGGCCGGTAAAACGCCAGCGCGGTACGGCGTGCTCTGCTACATTCGTGCTGAATCGAGGAGGTGTGTGATGGCTTGCAAGGTGATCCGGTTCCGCGCCATTCCCTCCCCGACTGCTGCCCGCTGACAGGTTGACAGCTCTTCCCGGACCGATTGGTGCGTCGCGGCGTCTGGCCGCGGATCACGTGCGCCCTCGAACAGGTGCGCACTCCGTGCCGATCGAACCGGAGATCCCTCATGTCCTCCGTGGACATTCAGCTGCATGCTGCCCTCGCACGCGCCGTCGCCGGCGTGCCGCATCACGAACTCCGCGGCCGCGTCGCCGCGCTCTCACATCGCTACCGGACCGAACAGGTCGCCGACACCGCCCCGGGGATACGCGACGCGCTCGATGCCCTCGCGTACGCCGTCGTACGAATGCCGGCCACCTTCCGCGCACTGCTCACCGCGCTGTCGACGGTGGAGCACCAGCCCAGCACCCATGTGGACCTCGGCGGCGGAACCGGCGCTGCAGCCTGGGCCGCCGCCGCGCTCTGGCCCTCCGTCACCACCGAGATCGTCGAACGCCAACCCGTCGCGATCCGCCTCGGCCGGCAACTTGCCGCAGGCAACTTCTCTCCCGACTGGCGCTGGACGACCGCCGACCTCCGCGACTGGACCTCACCGACCACGATCGACGTCATCACGATCGGCTACGTGCTGAACGAGCTGACCGATGAGACCCGGCGCGACCTGATCGGCGCCGCCGCCCGGTCGGCGAAGACGATCGTCGTCGTCGAACCGGGCACCCCCAGCGGTCACCGCCGTACCCTCGCCGCCCGCGACCTCCTGATCGAGCAGGGACTCACGATCGCGGCGCCCTGCCCGCACCAGGGACCGTGCCCGGCCGACTGGTGCCACTTCGCCGCGCGCCTGCCGCGCACCGAACTCCACCGCATCCTCAAGGACGGCACCCGCAACTACGAGGACGAGAAGTTCACGTACGTCGTCGCAACCCGCCGCCCGGTTAGCCCGACGCCGGCGCGGGTGATCGCCCGGCCGATCCGTCGCAAGGGCCAGGTCGTCCTGGACCTCTGCACCGCGGCCGGTACGTCGGAGCGGGTCGTCGTACCGAAGTCCTCTCCGTCGTACCGGACTGCTCGCGGCGCATCATGGGGTGACGAATCGCCGACGATCAGGAGATGACAAGCCGGGTGATCCGGCCGTCGACCAGGGTGAACGTGAAGTCCAGGTCGGCGGTGCCGCCTGGGAAGTCGCCTTCGAGGTGATGGGTCGCGACGTAGGTCTGTGCGTCGACCTGCCGGGCGCTGGTGAGTTCGGTCGTGTAGCTGTACTCGGTGGCCGAGCTCGCCAGCCAGGCGCGGATCTCGTCGTGCCCGCGATAGGTCTTGCCGTCATCGGTGATCTCGGCGTCATCGGCGTACCAGCGCATCGCCGCGGGGACGTTCCGGGTGACGTGGGAGATCAGGTACTTCGTGATCGTGTCAGGCAGCATGGCGTGCTCCTCAGATGGTTGGAACGGTGCCGACGACGCTGCCTCCTCTCGGTGGGAGAGACGCAAGGAGTTGACTCTCTCCCCGGGGGAGGGTGCAGGCTGGGCGACGTGCGGAGCGGACTGACGATCGGAGAGTTCGCGCGGGCGACGCATCTGAGTGTGCGCACGCTGCGGCGCTACCACGAGAGCGGGTTGCTCGAGCCGGCGGCTGTCGACCCGTCCAGCGGCTACAGGTACTACGCGCTCGAGCAGATCCCGTCCGCTCAGGTCATCCACCGGCTGCGCGAGCTCGACGTACCGCTCGCAGACGTCGGCAAGATCATCGCCACCGACGATCCGGATCGGCGCGCGGACCTCGTAGCGGTCCATCTCGAGCGGCTGCAGGAGACGCTCGAACGGACCCGAGCGGCCGTGACCTCGCTGCAACGGCTGCTCGAGCCCGCTGCGGGCGACCTCGAGATCGAGCTCCGCTCGGAGCCCGCCACGTTGGTTGCCGGTGTCACCGACATCCTGAGCCTGGACGAGGTTCTCCCGTGGTACGGCGGCGCGATGGCCGAGCTAGACGCAGCCGTCGCGCAGCCTGTCGGTCCGCCCGGCGGGCACTACGACGACGAACTCTTCGCCGAGGGCCGCGGAACCGTTCTCGTCTACTACCCCGTCGCGGAGGCGCCGTCGCACGGCCGGGTGCGCCCGGTCGAGCTACCCGCCGTCGAGCTCGCAGCCACGATTCACCACGGACCCCACGACGACATCGACGTCACCTACGGTCGGCTCGCGACCTGGGTGCACGAGCATGCCCTGGCCGTTGCGGGACCGGTGCAGGAGACGTACTCGGTCGGCCCGCGAGACGACGCGGATCCGGCGGCCTGGCGCACCGGCATCGCGTGGCCTGTCTTCCGCGTCGGCTGAGCGGTCTCAGAGTTCGTAGCCGCCTGAGGCTTCTACGGTCTGGGCGGTGATCCAGGCGGCGTCGGGGGAGCCGAGGAAGGCGATGACCTTGCCGAGGTCGTCGGACTCGCCGATCCGGCCGAGCGCGGTGCGTTCGGCGATCGGCGGGATCAGTTCGGGGTGCTGGGCGAACGCGTCGTCGCCCAGGCGGGTCCGGGTCACGCCGGGAGCGACGGCGTTGACCCGGATGCCGCGGGTGCTGAGCTCCTTCGCGAGGTACCGGGTGAGCACGATCTGCGCGCCCTTCACGCTCGCGTAGACCGAGTACCCGGGCGACGGGCGCGCAGACTCGAGTGCCGACGTACTCGTTGTGTAGACGATCGAGCCGTGGTCGGCGATCAGCGGGAGGAGGGTCTGGGTGAGGAAGTACGGGCCCTTCAGGTGGACGTTCACCATCTGGTCGAACAGGTCCGCGGTCGTGTCCTCGAACATCACCGGTGGCTGGCCGACACCGGCATTGCTGACGAGGAAGTCGAACGACGTGCGGTCCCATCCCCGCAGTACGTCGGTCAGCGCGGCGCGGAACTCGATGAACGTGTCGGCGCGGGCGACGTCCAGCGGCAGCGCGACCGCCGTACCGCCGTCCTTCTCGATCCGCTCGACCGTTTCCAGGCCGCGTTCGCGACTGCCGCGATAGGTGACGACGACGGCGGAGCCGCGTTTCGCGAGCTCGAACGCCGTGGCCCGGCCGATGCCGGAACTCCCGCCGGTGATCACAGCTACATGCATGATCGTGCACAACTCCTACTGGTCAGGAACAGGTACCTCACCAGTAGACGTTTGGTTGCAGGGGGAGTGTTAGACCAATGCTCGCGACGACTTGCCTGATCCTGCTCGATCGCGGCTCGGCGGTGTACCGAACTCGCGCCGGTACTCGCGGCTGAACTGGGACGGGCTGTCGTAACCGACGGCGTACCCGGCACTCGTCACGTCCTCGCCGAGCCCGACCACCCGCAGCCGCGCCTCCTGCAGGCGGATCTTCTTCTGGTACTGGATCGGGGTCAGCTCGGTCACCGTGCGGAAGTGCCGGTGGAACGCCGACGTACTCATGCCGGCCATCGACGCGAGATCCTCGACCCGGAACGGCTCGGTGTAGTGGTCGCGGATCCAGCGGATGACGCGCGCGACGTGCGACAGGCTGCTGTCGGCGAGGCCGATGTCGCGGACGGCGGCGCCTTGTGGACTGCGGAGCAGGCGCCAGAGGATCTCGCGCTGGACGAGCGGCGCCAGTACGGGCGCATCCTCGGGCTCGTCGACCAGGCGCAGCAGACGGATGACCGCGTCGACCAACTCCGTCGACGCGCGGCTCACGGTCAGGCCGCGGACGGGTCCGCCCGGTTTCTCGGCCGCGTCGAGCAGGAGCTCCGCGATGACCTCCGGTTTCAGCTCGAGACCGACACCGAGACAAGGGGCAGTAGGCGAAGCCTCGACGAAGTGGCCCGTGACGGGCAGATCGACCGACACGACGAGGTAGTCGCCGGCGCCGTACTCGAAGACCTGCTCGCCGAGCGCCAGCCGCTTCCGGCCCTGAGCCACCAGCGCGAATGTCGGCGAGGCCAGGCTGGACGTCGGCGGGGTGGGCGCCGTGACGACCGACAGCAAGAGCCCGTCGACGGTGTCTTCACGCCCGATCGCTTTCACGATCAGCTCCCGCAACTCCTCCATCACGAGGTCAGGCATCACGAGGTCAGGCGTCGAGGAAGGTGGTGACGGTGTCGAGGACCAGGGGAGTGCGGGCGAGGCCGGTGAAGTGCGTCGTACCGGGGAAGATCGCCAGTTGTGAAGCGGGGACACCGACGAAGTCGCCGTTGACGTCGCCGCCGCGGAGCTGGTGGAAGCGGACGGCGTGCTCGAGCTTCACCGCGTCGGAGTCGCCGAACGTCAGCAGCGTCGGCGCCTCGATACCTCGGATGTCGTCGTCGCTCCAGCCGCTGGTGCCGCGGTCGTAGCTGCCGAGCTTGTCGAGCAGCGACTGCAGGTGCTCGTGATCGGGGTGCGGCGACTTCGCCAGGTAGTCGGCCTCCATCGGCGTACCGGCGATCATCTCCACCTTCATCGAGCCGACCGCCGCCGCGTTCTCCTCGCGGTCGCCGGACGGGTTGAACGAGACCGACGAGATGACCGCCTTCCGGACCAGCTCCGGGTACTCGATCGCGAGGTACAGCGCGACCGCACCGCCGACGCTGAACCCGAACAGGTCGGCCTTCGGTACGTCGAGGCGGGCGAGCAGCGCCGCCACGTCCGAGGCCAGCTCCGCCGTACCGAGCGGGCGGTCGATGTCGTTCGTGTAGCCGTGTCCCTGGAAGTCCGCGGCGATGACCTTCCGCCCGGCCGACAACCCTTCGAGCAGTTCGCCGAACTGGAGGTCGATGTTGAACAGTCCGCCGTGCAGCAGCACCAACGGCGTGCCGCCCTCGCCGTGCACCTCGTAGTACATGCGCAGCCCGTTGACGTCGGCGTACCCAGTCTTCTTGCTCACGGTTCTCCCACCAGTAGACAAAACGGATGCCCCGCCGGATCCGCCAGGACGAACAGCGGCTCGTCCTCGTCGGCGCTCCGGTCGTACAACAGCGTTGCACCGAGCTCCTCGGCCCGTTGCCGATGCCGATGAAGTTCGTCCACCGACAGTACGGCGTAGTCGAGGTGCATCTGCATCGGCACGTCGGGCGACGGCCACGTGGACGGCGTCAACTCGTCCACCTGCTGGATCGCCAGCTGACGATTCCCTTCGTCGTCAACAAGCACCAGCCAACTGGCATCATCCGCCGCACCGTCCACCGGCGGCTCGTCCCCCGCCCGGTACCGCAACCCGAGCAACACCCGATAAAACTCAGCCAGCCCCCGCCCATCCGTCGTATCGAGCGCGGTATGCATCCGCCGCGGGTAGGTGTCCATGGCGGTAACCCTAGTCAGTCTCTGGGTTTGGGGAAGTGGTGCGGAACGAGCGTCGGTAGGTGTTCGGGGGGACGCCGACAACGCGTTGGAAGTGGCGGCGGAGGGTGGTGGCTGTTCCTAGGCCGGTGGCTGAGGCAACCTTTTCGATTGCGTCGTCGGTGGACTCGAGGAGCTGCTGCGCGCGGCGGACGCGCTGGGTCAGGAGCCACTGGAGAGGCGTCTGGCCGGTGACCGAACGGAACTGCCGGCCGAGGTGTCGCGGGCTGGTGTTGGCCCGCCTCGCCAGGTCCGTGACGGTCAACGGCTGGTCCAGGCGCTCTTGCGCCCAGCCCAGCAACTGCGCAAGCGAATGATCGCCGTTGACCTGCACCGGCGTCGCCACGAACTGCGCTTGCCCACCGGCCCGATGCGGCGGTACGACGAGACGCCGGGCAACCGTGTTCGCGATCGTGGCGCCGTGGTCGAGATGGATCAGATGCAGACACAGGTCGACCGCCGCCGCCTTCCCCGCCGCCGTCAGCACCTTGCCGTTGTCCGTATAGAGAACGTCGGGATCGACGACCGCCTTCGGATAGCGCGCGCTGAGTACGTCGGTGTGCCCCCAGTGCGTCGTGGCCCGCCGGCCGTCGAGCAGCCCGGCCGCACCGAGTACGAACGCACCGGTGCACAACGACGCGACCCGCGCCCCGGCCTCGTATGCCGCCCGTACCGCATCCGCCAGTTCACCCGGCACCGGCTCGTCGACATCGGCGAGCGCCGGCACCAGCACGGTGTCCGCCCGCTTGATCGCGTCGAGCGGCTCGGTCGGCTCGACCACGAACGGCCCGACCTGTACCGGCCCCGGTCCGCACAGGCGTACGTCGTACCACTCGTCGACGCCGAGCGGTGGATTGCCGAAGATCTCGTACGCGATCCCGAGCTCGAAGTGGAGCAGGTGCCCGGCGGTGGCGAGCGCTACGGTGTGCATGTCCGAAAGTGTACGGATGGTGTCGTTCCGGACTCTCACACCGGCCTGGGGAAACCGGCGAGACTCGTCGCATGAACGCAATCGTGGTGTACGGCGCCACCGGTCACACCGGCCACTTCGTCGTCGAGGAACTCCTCCGGCAGAACCTTCCCACCGCTGTCTCCGGACGCAACGCGGCAGCCCTCGCTGCGCAGTGGGGCGACCTCGACGTCCGCCCCGCCGCTGTCGACGACCCACACGCCCTCGACCTCCCCCTGAAGAACGCTGCGGCCGTGATCAACGCGGCCGGGCCGTTCGCCACGACAGCCGCCCCGATCATCGACGCGGCCGCCCGCGCGCGTATCCCGTACGTCGACGTCGCGGCCGAACTCGAAGCGAACGTGTCGACGTTCGCCCGAGAGAGTGCTCTCCCGGTGATCCCGGCGATGGCGTTCTACGGCGGACTCGGCGACCTGCTGACGACCGCGGCGCTGGGGGAGCGGACCAGCGCTGACGAGGTGCATGTGGCCTACGGGCTGAGCAGCTGGCACCCCACGGCAGGCACACGCGCCGCCGGTCAGGTTTCGCACGATCGGCGGAACGGGCAGCGCGTGCGGTTCAGCGGCGGGCGCCTGCAATACCACCAGGACCCGGCGGTCCAGGAGAACTGGACGTTCCCGGATCCGCTCGGCAACCGCCGCGTGATCGCCGAGTTCACGATGGCCGACGTGATCACGATCCCGACGCACATCGCCGTACCCGAGGTCCGCACGTACATGACGCTCGAAGCCGCTGGTGATCTCGCGGATTCGGAAACGCCGGCGCCGGCTGCCGTCGACGAGCTGGGGCGGTCGGACCAGACGTTCGTGGTGGATGTCCGCGTGCGGACCCGCGGCGAAGAGCGGCGGGCTACCGCGACCGGACAGGACATCTACGCGATCTCGGCGCCGCTCGCGGTCGGCGCGGTACGCCGGATCCTCGCCGGTCAGACGCGTTCCTTGGGGGTGGCATCCGCGGGCGCGATGTTCGACGCCGTCGAGTTCCTCAAGGATTTACCGCTGACACTCGACCTGCCGTAACTCGATTTCCTGCGGGAGAATGTTGGGCCCCTGCTGTGTTCAACGCCCACGAACAGCTGGAGGCCGCCCACCATGCCCAATATCCCCCTGCCCAACATCCCCCTGCCACACAGCGATCTGTCCCGCCGTGATCTCCTCCGGCTGACCGCAGCCGGTGCGGTCGCGGGAACGGCGGGGAGCGCTTTCTCCGCGTTCCCGGCGTACGCCGCTGACATCGACTACACGGCGCGCAAGACGTTCGACGACTGGGATCGGCTGTTTCAGGAAGGTGGTCCTGGGCAGCCGGATCAGCCGAACGACAACACGAACCGGGACGGCCGGTCCGGCATGCTCGCCTGGAGTCAGTCGTACGTGCTGCTCGGTCTGGTCCGCATGTACGAGAAGTACCGCGACACCTACTACCTGGACCGCCTCGTCGACAACGTCGACCAGGTGCTCGCCGTCCGCGACAGCGAACGCGGCGTCACCGACTACCGCGGTCTCTCGCTCCCCGCCTGGCGAGCCGACCACCCGTACACGACCGGCTACGCAACCCTTGCCGACAGCAACGGTCAGCCGCTGCTCGACCTCCGCGAGGCGCTGTCGTACGCCGAGGACACGACGGTCACGGTCACCGCCGGGACCCGCCCGGGCACGTTCACCGTCCAACTCGTCAACACGTTCGTGAACCGCACGGTCACGCTCTCCGACCTCTCTCTGGATCCGGCCAGTCCCGACTACGCCGTGAGCCGGATCTACGCAGCCGCCCCCGGCCCGCTCCAGCTCACCGCTGCGGATCGACGGCCGACTCCGCGCGCAGGCGACGTACCGCGGCTGGGCACCTACGAGATGCACTGCAAGCCGGTGATCTTCGCCGTTCACACCGGGATGATCACGTACCCGATCGCGAGCTTCGTCCGGCTCGTCGCCGGCTCTCCGGTTCTCCGCCGGCGCTACCAGCGGAAGGCGGCCGAGTACCTCACGGCATGCCGCGAGGCGGTCGCCGTGCACGACTGGGAGTACGACGAGGAGGGCGGTCACCTGATCTGGCCGAAGGGTCAGCCGCTCGCGTACGACGGGTGTGAGCAGCCGATCAATCAGTCGGTCGGTCTCGGGCAGACGCTGGTCGAGCTCGCGCTGGCAACCGGAGAGAGCGGATACCGGCGGAAGGTCGCCGCGATGGGCCGGATGCTGGCCGGCCAGCTCACGGTGGACGCGGGTGACGCCTATCTGTGGCACTACTGGCCGGCGGGCAGCCGCATCTACGAGGGGTTCACGAAGACGGGAAGCCCCGACAGCGATGTCTCGATCTTCACGCCGTCGGGTGGGCCGGCGCGGCAGTTCGAGGACATCAGCCACGGCGCGATCGACGTCGAGTTCGCCGTACGGGCGTTCCGGGCGCGGCTCGCGTTCACCGGCCTGGACATGGAGCGGCTCGCGCGCACGTTCACCCAGAACGTCGCGACGACCGACGCCGACGGCCTCCCCGCCGTACACACGACCGTCGGCGGCACGGCTATCGGCGCGGCCTCGGTCGCGCACCAGGCCCCGCGCTGGATGCAGGTGAGCCCGTGGAACCCGCAGGTCCATGCACACTGTCTCGCGCTCTACAAGCGCTACCAGCCGACACCGGAGCGCGACGGGCAGCAAGCGATCGGCTTCGGCTGGCTACTGGCCAACGTCGCGTACCTCAACTGGGGAGCCCGATGACCACGGCGTACCTGACGTACGACGTGTTGTGACATAGCCTGGTGAGGTGGAGGGGGAGCCGCCCGCGCGGCGGTGGGTGGGGATCGCGATCGCGGGACTGTTGCCATGGGCATGGTTCGTGCTGCGCGACCGGTTCGGCGTGGTCACCGACGTGACCGCGATCGTGCTGCCACTGGCCGTGCTCGTCACGGCCGTCGTCGCCCTCGTCGTCGCGGGGGCAGTGGGTGCAGCGGGCGCCTGGCGTGTCCCGCCGGGCCACCGTGTCCTGGTACGCCGGCGGCGGCGCCGGGCAGCGGTTGTGTTCGCCGTGTCGACGCTGCTGGTCGGGATCGTCGCCACGTTCGGGCCGTGGGTGCCGCACGGCACGGGCACGGTCGACAAGAGTCGCGCCGTACGGATCGCCGCCGTCAACATCGGCAGCGGTGAGCTCGACGGTGCGGACAACCTGCTCGCACTCAAGGCCGACGTACTCGTGGTCTCCGAGATCGGCGAGCCGCTGACACAGCGCCTGTCCGAGTCGTACCCGGAACATGTTGCCGATTGGAAAGGCCCGTCGATCGGCGTCTTCAGCCGCTGGCCGCTGACCGTCATCGAGCAGACCGGCCCGGATCTCCCCGGGTTCGTGCTCCGGGTCCACGCGCCGTCGGGTGAGTTCGATCTGATCGCGGCGCACGTGCCGCGTCCGTGGTGGAGGACGGGCGGGTCGACGTACACCAGCTCGACAGACGACGGGATTCCGTACCAGACGACGGTCGCCGAGCATCACCGGCTGATCGAGCAGATCGCCGCACGGGCAGCGCGCGACGACCGCCCCGTCGTGGTGGCCGGTGACCTGAACACCACGGACCGCGGCCGCGACTACCGGGTCCTCACCGACCACCTCGACGACGCGATGCTCGACAGCTGGGGCCGCCCGTCGCAGATCGGCAAATGGTCCGCGCTCATGGTCCGGATCGACCACCTGTTCGTGAAGCCCGGCTGGTGCTCCGACGACAACGACTGGTACTCGATTCCGATGTCGGACCATCATGGTCTCGCCTCGACGATCGGGCCTTGCAGATGACGACCGAACTCGACCAGCTCGTGGCGACGCTCGACAGCCTGCGAGCCGGCGTACTGAAGAAGCTGGCCGGCCTCACCGAGACCGACTGCGCCGCCTCCAACGAGATCATCGCGAAGCTCGCCGACCCCGAAACCCCGGTGACCCGCAACGGCAAGACGCACAATCTCCGCTGGGCGATCCTCGCCGTGATCGGCGAGACCTCGCGGCACGCCGGGCACGCGGACATCATCCGCGAACAGATCGACGGCACCACCGGCCGCTGACCCGCGATGGCCGGGGGGAATGACTTCGGTCGGCTGACATGGCAGGATTCCTACGGTGAGTAGCGGTACGACGGAGGAACAGCGCCTGCAGGACCTGGCGCGGCTGCGGCGTGTGAAGGACCGGATCGACCGGGAGTACGCGCAGCCGCTGGACGTCGAGGCGCTGGCGCGTGGCGCGCACATGTCGTCCGGGCACCTGAGCCGCGAGTTCAAGCGCGCTTACGGAGAGTCGCCGTACGGGTATCTGATGACCCGGCGGATCGAGCGGGCGATGATGCTGCTGCGACGCGGTGGGATGAGCGTCACCGACGTCTGCTTCGCTGTCGGCTGCCAGTCGCTTGGCACGTTCAGCACCCGGTTCACCGAGCTGGTCGGGATGCCGCCGAGCGTCTACAAGGAGAACGCCGGCGACGCCACGCTCGGCATCCCGTCGTGTGTCGCGAAACAGGTGACGCGACCGATCAGGAATCGAGAAGCATCTCCGACCTCCGGCAGCTAGGTTGACGCCCATGGAGATCAAGATCCTCGCCAGCTTCCTGCCACACACCGACCCCGAGGAGTCGCTGAAGTTCTACCGCGACATCCTCGGCTTCGAGGTCCGCACCGACGTCGGGTACGGCGGCATGCGCTGGATCACCGTCGGCCCGCCCGGCCAGCCGGACACGGGGATCGTGCTCTGCCCGCCGTTCGCCGACCCCGGTATCACCGAGGACGAGCGCCGTACGATCGGCGAGATGATGGCGAAGGGCACCTACGCCACCGTCGTGCTCCAGACCGACGACATCGACGGCCTGTTCGAGCGGCTGCAGGCGACCGACGCCGAGGTGATCCAGGAACCGGTGGACCAGCCGTACGGCGTCCGCGACTGCGCGTTCCGGGACCCGGCCGGCAACCACATCCGAATCAACCAGGCATCCTGAGTCCTTCCCGAGAGGTAGCAGCATGAGCCGCGACGAGCACGTTGCCGACAGCCACGACCTGATCCGGGTGACCGGGGCCCGGGTGAACAACCTGAAGGACATCAGCGTCGAGATCCCGAAGCGCCGGCTGACCGTGTTCACCGGGGTGTCCGGGTCGGGCAAGAGCTCGCTCGTGTTCGGCACCATCGCGGCGGAGTCGCAGCGGCTGATCAACGAGACGTACAGCGCCTTCGTCCAGGGCTTCATGCCGAACCAGGCCCGCCCGGAGGTCGACGTACTCGAGGGCCTGACCACCGCGATCATCGTCGACCAGGAGCGGATGGGCGCCAACCCGCGCTCCACGGTCGGTACGGCGACCGACGCGAACGCGATGCTCCGGATCCTGTTCAGCCGGATCGCGAAACCGAACGCCGGCCCGCCGACGGCGTACTCGTTCAACGTCCCGAAGCGGACCGCGACCGGTTCGATGACCGCCGACAAGGGCGCCGGGGAGAAGAAGGTCGTCCGCGAGGCCGTGTACGCCGGCGGCATGTGCCCGCGCTGCGAGGGCATGGGCTCGGTGACGGACTTCGACCTGACCGCGCTGTACGACGAGAACAAGTCGCTGAACGAGGGCGCGCTGACGATCCCCGGCTACAGCATGGACGGCTGGTACGGGCGGATCTTCCGCGGCGCCGGCTACTTCAACCCGGACAAGCCGATCAAGAAGTACACCAAGAAGGAACTGCACGACCTGCTGTACCGGGAAGCGACCAAGATCAAGGTCGAGGGCATCAACCTGACCTACACCGGCATCATCCCGGCGATCCAGCGGTCGTTCCTGTCCAAGGACGTGGACGCGATGCAGCCGCACATCCGCGCGTTCGTCGAGCGGGCGGTGACGTTCACGATCTGCCCGGACTGCGACGGGACCCGGCTCGGCGCCGAGGCGCGGGCGTCGAAGATCAAGGGCAAGAACATCGCGGACCTGTGTGCGATGCAGATCACCGACCTGGCCGCGTGGATCCGCGAGCTGAAGGAGCCGTCGGTCGCGCCGCTGCTGAAGGCGCTCGGCGACGCGCTCGACTCGTTCGTCGACATCGGCCTCGGCTACCTGTCGCTGGAGCGGCCGGCCGGGACGCTGTCCGGCGGTGAGGCGCAGCGGACGAAGATGATCCGCCATCTCGGGTCGTCGCTGACCGACGTCACGTACGTGTTCGACGAGCCGACGATCGGCCTGCACCCGCACGACATCCAGCGGATGAACGAGCTGCTGCTGCAGCTGCGCGACAAGGGCAACACCGTCCTCGTCGTCGAGCACAAGCCGGAGACGATCGCGATCGCGGACCACGTGATCGACCTCGGTCCCGGCGCCGGCTCCGGCGGTGGCGAGGTAGTGTTCGAGGGGACGCTCGACAAGCTGCGGACGAGCGGGACACTCACCGGACGGCACCTCGACTACCGGGTCTCGGTGAAGTCGTCGGTGCGATCGCCGTCCGGTGCGCTCGAGGTGCGCGGCGCCTCGACGAACAACCTGCAGGACGTGGATGTCGACGTACCGCTCGGTGTCCTGGTGGTCGTGACCGGGGTCGCCGGGTCGGGGAAGAGTTCGCTGATCCAGGGGTCGGTCGCCGATCGCGAGGGCGTGGTGGCGATCGATCAGGGCGCGATCCGCGGGTCGCGGCGGAGCAATCCGGCGACGTACACAGGGTTGCTGGACCCGATCCGGAAGGCGTTCGCGAAGGCCAACGGGGTGAAGCCGGCGCTGTTCAGCGCGAACTCCGAAGGGGCCTGCCCGGCGTGTAAGGGCGCGGGCGTGATCTACACCGAGCTCGGCGTGATGGCGACCGTCGAGGCCCCGTGTGAGGAGTGCGAAGGTCGTCGCTTCCAGGCGGCCGTGCTGGAGTACACGTTCGGCGGGAAGAACATCGCCGAGGTGCTCGCGATGCCGGTCTCGGAGGCGTTGACGTACTTCGCCGACGGTGAGGCGAAGACGCCGGCCGCGGAGAAGATCCTGGAGCGGCTCGCCGACGTCGGGCTCGGGTACCTGTCGCTCGGGCAGCCGTTGACCACGCTGTCCGGCGGTGAGCGGCAGCGGTTGAAGCTCGCGACGCACATGGGGGAGAAGGGCGGGATCCTCGTCCTCGACGAGCCGACCACCGGCCTGCACCTGGCCGATGTCGAGCAGCTCCTCGCTCTACTGGACCGCCTGGTCGACTCGGGCAAGTCGGTCATCGTCATCGAGCACCACCAGGCCGTCATGGCCCACGCCGACTGGATCATCGACCTCGGCCCCGGCGCCGGCCACGACGGCGGCAAGGTGGTCTTCGAAGGCACCCCGGCCGACCTCATCAAGAAGCCGAAAACCCTGACCGGAAAACATCTCGCGGAGTACGTCGCCTGACGCCACTTGAACGCGCCGTTGCGTCACGCCGAGCCGCGGAAGCGATAGCCGAAGCCGCGGACGGACTCGATCCGAGCGGCCGACGCATCGGGCGATTCGAGCTTTCGGCGAAGTCGAAGAACCGCGAACTTCACCCGTTCCAGTCCGAGACCGCTCGGGTCGTCCCACACCTGGGCGAGCAACTGGGCCGGATTGAGGATCGAGCCCCCGTGCCGGACCAGCACGGCCAGCAGCCGAAACTCCGTCGGCGTCAGGCGCACGTCCCGACCGTCCAGCGACACCGACCGCTGCTGTGGATCGATCCGCAGCCGGCCGTCGTCGTAGACCTCGATCGCCCAGGTGGGCTGCGCCGTACGACGCAGCAATGCCTCCAGTCGCGCGACCAGCTCGTTGCTGCCGAACGGTTTGGTCAGGTAGTCGTCTGCCCCGGCCCGCAGTCCGCGGACCTTGTCCGCCTCCTGGCCATGGCCACTGAGGATGAGGATCGGCAGGTCGCTGATGTCCCGGACCCGCTCGAGAACCTGCCAGCCGTCCATCCCTCGCAGCCCGATGTCCAGCACCAGCAGATCAGGACGCAGGGAGTGCACCGCCCGCAGACCCGCCCGCCCGTCCTCGACATGGTCGACCTCATAGCCCGACCGTCGGAGCAGCACACCGAGCGCGAGTCCGACGTCGGCATCGTCCTCGATCACCAGGACGCGGCTCATCACCGCTCACCCGGTCGCCGCCACGGAAGCCCGACGCTGATCGTGGTGCCTTCGCCCGTGGTGGCGGCCTCGATGGTCCCGCCGTGACTTTCGGCGATCGCCCGGCTGAGCGCCAGTCCGAGCCCGGTCGTCGGTGTACCGGTCCGCGGACGGTTGGATGCCTGGTGGAAGGCAGTGAAAAGCTGGTCCAGATCACGCTCGGGGTGGCCGGGCCCGGAACTGGTGACCTCGATCCGCCACCCGGTGCGCGCCGGCGCGGCCCGGAGTACGACGGCGCCGCCTGGTGTAGCGACTTCGAGCCGGTTGACGACGAGATTGGTGAGCAACTGATGCACGCGGCCCCGATCACAGCTGATGAGCCGTCCGTCGGCCTCCTCACCGCGCAGGGCGACGACCGCCGACCGGGCACGGGGTTGCTGCTCCGCTACGACGGTCCGCACCAGCTCACGAACAGAGACAAGCGCCAGGTCCAACTGCAGTTCCCCTGACTCCAACCGGGCGATGAGAGCCAATTCGTCGATGACGGCGAGCATGCGATCGCCGCTACGCCGGATCACCTCGGCGAACTGGCGGTTCTCCTCGGTCAGTCCGCCTTCCTCTGCGTCGGTCAGGAAGCTGGAGAAGGCGATCACCGACGTCAGCGAGCCCCGCAACGCGTGGCACACGGCGGTGACGAAGTCATGGCCGGCAACCGGGCCGTCGGGATGCTCCATCCGCTCGGCGACAACCTCTGCGAATGCGTCGAGTGCTGTCATCAGCGCATCGTCGGTCCCCGCACCCGCCGTACGGACAGACAGCTGTTGCGCATCGCGACCAATTCCGATGGACCAGACCAGATCGGTCGCCGCAGGCGAAGGAGGACCGACCGAGGCCGCGTCGAGTCGGGCGGAGCTGATGCCGGGCACTTCCGCCAACCGAGCGACGACGTCGTTGGCGTCCTCGTGGGTGCGGATGACCATGGCGGGGCTCAGCAGAGCGAGCACGGCGGTGACATCGGGCCGCACCGACCGAGGCCGACCCACTGCGCCGACGCCGAACCCCGCTGTTGCCATCTTGTCTCGCCCGTCCCTCGCGCCCGGTCCGCGACAGCTTCGAGTACGCCGCAGGCCGACCCTTCACTATAGTCGAGACATCAGCATGGAGTCACGATCCGCTTACCTTGGGTGAGAATTGGGCCCTGGATGGTTCTGAGAGCGAATCCACGGATCGGAGAACATGTATGGCTCCAGGGGAGTTCGTACTCGTCGTCGATGACGACGAGTACATCCGGGAGGCGATCCGGCGGATCGTCACCAAGTGCGGGTACTCCGTCCTCGCTGCCGCCGATGCCGGGGCCGCCCTGCGTGCCGCGCAGGCTGTGGAGGCTCCGATCACCTTGTTGCTCACCGATGTCTGGATGCCCGGGGACATCAGCGCTTCCGCCCTGGCAGAAGAACTCGCCGACCGCTACGCGGACCTCCGCGTGGTCTATGTCTCCGGGCTGCCGAAGGAACTCGCGGTCGGCAACGGGCTTGTGGCCTCGGACGCGAGGTTTCTCGAGAAGCCGTTCACCCCGGCGCGGCTGGTGGAGGCGATCCGCGCAGCCCTTGACGAGACCGGCACTCGGGCAGTCAGTTCGCCGGTGGACCAGGCGCGTCCAGAACGTCACGGACCATCGTGAGCAACTCCGTCTGTGCGAACGGCTTCTCGATGAGGGCGACACCCGGCTGCAAGGTCCCTTGCGAGGTCAGCACCGGCTGTGCGTAGCCGGACATGTAGAGCACCCGGAGACCCGGCCGGAGCGCGGAGGCCTCGTCCGCCACGTCCTTGCCCAGCATGCGCGGCATGACGACATCGGTGAGCAGCAACTGAACCGGTTCCTCGGTCGTGCTCAGCAACTCCAGCGCAGTGACCCCGTCGGCTGCGGTCAGCACCCGGTAACCCTTGCGCGTGAGCACGCGGCGGGTGACCTCGCGCATGGCGTCCTCGTCCTCGATCACGAGGATGGTCTCGCCCCCGCCGGAGGGCCGGCCGGACGCCTGCGCCTGCGACCCAGGATCTGCGCCCCCCAGATCGTCCGCCGGGATCACCGTGGCCGGGATCAGCATGAAGAACGTGCTGCCTTCGGATGGCCGGGACATGATCCGCACGAACCCGTCCATCCGCATGATGATCCCGTAGACCGTCGCCAGCCCGAGACCCGTGCCTTCGCCCTTCGGCTTGGTGGTGAAGAACGGTTCGAAGGCGTGCTCGATGACGTCCTGCGACATCCCACTGCCGTTGTCGCTCAGCCGGAGCCGGACGTACTGGCCCGGGCCGAGGCCATGATGGTTGGCCGCATAAGCCTCGTCCACCACGACATTCGCGGTGTCGATCCGCAGTACCCCACCGTTCGGCATCGCGTCCCGGGCGTTGACCGCGAGATTGACCAGGACCTGCTCGATCTGGCCGGGATCGGCCATCACCGGCCACAGATCCGGCGCCAGTACGGCGACCAGGTCGATCTGCTCGTCCAGGGTCCGCTGGAGCAGCTGCTTCACATTGCTCACGACCGCGTTGAGGGAGAGCACCCGGGGTCTGACCACCTCCCGGCGGCCGAAGGTGAGCAGTTGGTGGGTCAGCCCGGCACCGCGTTCGGCGGCGCCCTGGATCTGCTGAAGGTCCTTCAAGGCCGCATCCCAGCGCCCCTGGTCAGCGCCGCGGACGGCCTTGATCTCCTCCTCGACGAACGAGGCGTAGTTGAGGATCACGGACAGCAGGTTGTTGAAGTCGTGGGCCACTCCGCCGGCGAGCTGGCCCAGGCTTTCCAGGCGTTGCGACTGGTGCGACCGGTTCTCTGCCTGCTCCCGGTCCGCCTGAGCCCGGAGTACCTCGCGCTCGGCCTGCAGCTCGCGCCGCTCGGTGACGTCGCGGATCGCGGCGAAGGTAATCGTCCCGTTCTCGGTCGCGATCGGAGACAGTGAGATCTCGGCAGGGAACTGAGTGCCGTCCTTGCGGCGAGCTGTGAGTTCGGAGCTGCCGTCCATCAGGCGCGGCCGGGGCTCGACGACGTACCGCGCCCGTTTCGCCGGGTGCAGCGGGCGGGCGTCCTCCGGCACCAGGATCTCCACCGGCCGGCCGATGAGCTCCTCGCGGCTGTACCCGAACAAGGCCTCCACGCGGGCGTTCGCCAGGACGATGACGCCGTCGGACGTGACGCCGACGATGGCGTCCGGAGTCACCTCCAGCCATCCGACCGGCAATTCTGTCGGCTGCGCGAGCATCTGAGTCACCCCCGTGTGACGACCTCTGCACTATAAGCAACCAGCCCTCTGCACTGCGGACCCGTCCACAAATGACACCCGTTCTGCAACCTGGCGGCACCGGCGCCCGCACCACAGGAGCCGCAGTGTCAGGACCAGGCGGAACCAACGCGCCCCCCGCCAGCTCCAGGTTTGCGCGACTCAACCCCAGCACGTGCACCACGAAGGAGATTGTCATGTTCAAGGTCCTGAGGAAGAAGCGAGTTGCCATCCCAGTGGCGGTCTTCGCGGTACTCGCCATCAGCGGTATCGCCTACGCGTTCTGGACCACCACCGGCGAGGGCACCGCGAAGGGCTCCACCGGCACCAGCACCGCGATGACGATCACCCAGGACGGTACGGTCACCGCCATGACGCCGGGTAGCGCGGCGCAGCCCGTCAACTACACGATCAACAACACCGCCTCCACACCGCAGTACATCACCACGGTGACGATCACGAAGGCCAGCGTCACCTACATCGGCGCAGCCGGCGCGGGAACCGGAACCACTGCCGCTGACCACCCGGCCGGCGCGGTTGCCGCGGTCTGCACAACCGGCGACTTCGCCGTGGTCCAACCGGACCCGGTGGGCCTCGATCTTCCCGTCGGCCCCACCGCCTTCACGCGAAGCCTTACTACGACGTACCAGAACAAGCTGAGCGGCACTGTCGCGATGATCAACTCCGCCTCGAACCAGGACGACTGCAAGAACACCACCCTCAACCTCACCATCACGGCCGCGTAGCAGCGCGGCTCCGATCCAGCCAGTGGGGTGGCGCGTGAGGCCGCCACCCCACTGGCTGCTCGACCTCGACGTACCGCCCGCGAGACCCGGGAGACATCATGAGCAAGACATTCCAGCGGCGCCAAGGCCGATGGATTGCCTTCCCGCTCGTCGCGCTCCTCGCCGGGGGGATCCATGCCATCGGGCCCGTCCAGCAGATGCCCGGGAAGCGGCCCCACGCCGTGACCGGGTCGGCCTCATCCACCGCTGCCGCCGATCGCCTCGCGATCAGCGGCAGCGTCACCAGCACGCTGACGCCGACGTCGACCGCCCCGGTCCTGCTGATCCTGACCAATGGCAGCGATGTCCCGCTCGGTATCACCGGCCTGACCGTCCAGGTGGCTGACATCACCGCGCACGGCGGTGGTGAGGCAGCCTGCGACCCGAGCCAGTTCGTGATCCGGCAGTCTGCCGGCAGGTACGGGTTCCACCTCGCTGCCGGCACCACCAGCAGTCTTGCCGAACTGGGATTCGTCCCGGCCCACTGGCCCCAGGTCACCATGCGGGACCTGCCCACGAACCAGGACGGCTGCAAGGACGTCGTGATCCTGCTCCGGGTGATCGGAACGGCCCTGGAGCCGACATCATGAAGCGCCGGGCGCGTCGGACGGCCGTGCTCGTCCTCAGCACGCTCGCCGCCGTCGCTGCCGTGACCGCCGACGCCTACTGGCCCGGATCAGCTGACGGAACCGCGGCCGGCACGGCCGGGGGAGCGCTGTCGATCACGATGACCGCCGGTACGCCGACGACCCAGCTGAGTCCTGGCGGGAGCGCAGGCGTGGCGCTGACGATATCCAACCCGAACTTGTTCGGCGTCCGGATCACCGCGCTGTCCTTGAACACCGGCGCCGGGACGGGCGGGTTTGCCGTCGATGCTGCCCACGCCGGATGTGCTGTCGCAACGCTGAGCTACACGCAGCAAACCAATGGCGGAGCCGGCTGGACCGTACCCGCGAAACTCGGTGCGGTGAACGGTTCACTGCCGCTGGATCTACCCGCTGCGCTGACGATGAACGTCGATGCGGCCAACGCCTGCCAGGGCGCAAGTTTCACCGTGTTCCTGTTGGCCGGCTGATGACGACCCGGGCCGCTGCGGGCCGTTCCACCCGCGTCCGCCTGCTCTGCCAACTCACCGGTACTGTCGTTGTTGCCGCAGTCACCATGACACTGGTCGCAGGCAATGCTGCGGCGTACTGGACCAGCGATTCCACTACTGGCGCGGGCGGAGCCGCGGCGACGACGGTGAACCAGGGCGCGACACCCACCGCCAGTGGGGTCGGGAACACAGTGACCGTCAACTGGGCCGCAAGCACTCTGGCGAACGGTACGGCGGTGGCGAACTACCTGGTCACCCGCTACGACGTCGCGACCCAGACTCCGCAACTCGTCTGCACGGTCACGGGCACGACGTGCACCGATTCGGCGGCGCCCGCCGGGCAGTGGGTCTACTCCGTCACACCGCGCGCGGGGACCAACTGGCTCGGCCTTGAGAGTGAGAAGAGCAACCAGGTCACGTCGGACCTCGTCGCCCCCACCAATGCCCTCACCGTAGCTGTTGTCGCAGGCAACGCCGCCCTGAGCGGTGGCACGATCTTCTACCGCGGGCTGGCCGCAGGCTCGTTCCGGCTCCGCAACGCGATGACCGACGCCGGGTCGGGGCCTGCCTCGAGTACGACGACACCCCTGACCAGTGGGCCAACCTGGACACACAACGCGTCGAGCGTCTCCACACCCGCGGGCGGGCCGTATCTCTCCGACCCGTTCACCTGGCCGGCAGCGACAACGAGCTCGCCCACCGAGACCATCAGCGGTCGCGATGTCGCCGGCAACGTGAGCAGCCTGCCGCTGACCTTCGTCGACGATTCCATCGCACCGACCGGTGGCACCCTGAGCTACGCGGCCGGCTATCAACCGGGCCCGTCGGTCCAGATCTCGTTCACCTCCGGAACCGACACCGGGTCAGGCATCGCCGGCCGCCAACTCCAGCGTTCCGCGGCGGCCACGAGCGTCGGCGTCTGCCCAGTCATCGGCAGCTACAGCGCCTTTGCCGACGTAGGCCCGCTCGACCCCGCTTCGCCGTACGTCGACGACCAAGTGACGACCGATACCTGCTACGTGTACCGGTACGTCATCACCGACCTGGTAGGAAACCAGTACATCGCGACGAACACCAACGTCGCGATCGTCAGCTACGCCGGTGCCGTCAGCACCACAGTTGGCGCTCTCAGCCTCTGGCGCTTCGGCGAAAGCGCGACCGACCTGATCTCAGCGGACAAGTTCACTGCGCCGACCGGCACGGAGTTGTCGGCTCACACCAGCGATACCAGCTGGACCAGGTGGGCGGCGGACCTCAACATCGCCGTGATCACCGCTCAGGGCCGGGTTCGCCAGAACGCCGCGCTCACCGGCGCCGCCAGCTACTACACCTCAGCCACCCCGTCGAGCCCCGACTACTCAGTTGAAGCCGACATCACCGTGAAGTCGGTCCTGGCGCTCGACGACGTCGGCATCGAAGGCCGCCTCCAGCTCGGCAGCAGTCTGAGCGGCACGTTCTACCTCGCCCAGTATCACCTCGGCGCATTTGGCGTCGCCCAATGGCAGCTGCTCCGGTACGTCAACGGCACGCCCAGCTTGTTGACGACAGCTGTCGCGCAGTCGTCGGCTGTCGGGCAGACGTACCGGCTCCGGCTGGACATGGCCGGATCGACGATCCGCATGTTCGTCAACGGTGTCGTCGTCGCAACAGCGTCCGATCCGTCTCCCATAACTCCCGCCGGCCGGGCCGGCATCCGGCTCGGATCGACCGCGGTGATCGTCGGCCAGAGCGACACCACCGGTCTTCAGCTCGACAACTTCCAGTTGAATCTGTCGACGTATCCCCGCGCCGCGGACAGTCTGAGCACCAACACCGCCGACTACAAGAACGGCGTGAGCCTCGGCGCCACCGGAGCGCTGACCGGGAGCACCGACGCCGCCGCCCGGTTCGACGGCCTCAACGACTACGCGCAGGCGGCCGGGACGACCGGCCTGCCGGTCGGCGCCTCGGCCCGGTCCGTGGAGCTGTGGTTCACGACGACGAGCTCGTCGAAGCAGATGTTGTTCGACTACGGCACGCGGGCGACGAACCAGAAGTTCTCTCTGAGCATCGACGCCGGTGGCGCGTCGATGACGGCCTGGGCCGGCGGTGCGGGCTCGGACAAGACGTTCACGCCGGCGTTCGCCGTCAACGACGGGCTGTGGCACCACCTTGTGACGACCTATGACGGCACCTCGATCCGGATCTACGTCGACGGCGTCGCACTCGCACCGCAGGCTGCGGTCCGTGCGACGGTGATGGACCCGTACGGCTTCTCCATCGGCGCGGCCTTGAACACCTTGGACCCCAACTCGACGGCGTACTTCGACGGCATGATCGACGAGGTCGCCATCTACACCGCGGTGCTGAGCCAGGCGACCGTCACCAACCACCACCAATTCGGCAAGCACTGACCGTAACCGTTCGGTTCGCTCGCAGGCCCACGGCAACCGGTCAGGAATCGAGAAGCACCGGTGTTCGGACCCGATTAGCGTGAGAGTCACTGAACGTCAGGGGCAAACGCCCCCCGAAATTGGAGACGAAATGACTGGCACGCAAGGCGTCAACACGATCCTGCACCCCGTGACCGACCTCGAGAAGGCCAAGCCGGTGTACGCCGCTCTGCTCGGCGTCGAGCCGATGGCCGACTCGCCGTACTACGTCGGGTTCGAGGCCGAAGGCCAGCAGATCGGGCTGGTCCCGAACAGCGACATGACCTCGCCGATCGCCTACTGGCACGTGACCGACATCGAGGCCAAGATCAAGGAGATCACCGAGGCCGGCGGCGCCCTCAAGGACGCCCCGAAGGACGTCGGCGCCGGGCGGCTCGTCGCCACCCTCACCGATCCCGACGGCAACGTTCTCGGCATTCTCCAGGACCCGTCCTGATCATGTGCCACGTCCCGGAGGAGTACCGCGCGGCGCTGTTCGGCGTACGCCGCCAGCCGGAGGAGGCCGCCGGCGTCGAGGAAATCCCCGTGTGCGCGGACGAGCAGTTGGGGCATGATCTGGTCCATGGGCGACCCGATCCGGCACGTGCTGTTCGACGCTGACGGCGTACTGCAGGATCTTCCGGGCGGTTGGTACGCGGCGATGGAGCCATATCTGGGTTCTCGGTCCCGGGATTTCCTCCACGAGACCTGGTCCGACGAGCTGCCGATGCTCGCCGGGCGTGGTGACTACCTGCCGGTGCTCGCGGCGTCGCTGGAGAAGTACGGCGTGAGCACACCGGCGGCCGAGTTGTACGACGCGGTGTGGAAGAACATCGTGCTGATCGAGGAGTCACTCGACATCGTGCGGACCCTGAAGCGGAACGGGTACGGCGTACACCTCGGCACCAACCAGGAGTGCTACCGCGGCGCTCACATGCGAGAGGTCCTCGGGTACGACGACCTGTTCGACGTCAGCTGCTACTCGTACGACCTCGGCGTCGCGAAACCCGACCCGTCCTTCTTCACCCGCGCCGCGGAACGCATCGGCGCCGACGCGGACTCGATCCTGTTCATCGACGACACCGCCAAGAACATCATCGGCGCCCGCACCGCCGGCCTCCACGCCGAACAATGGGACTTCACCCAAGGCCACGCCGCCCTCCACACCGTCTTCACACGCCACGGCATCTCTGCTGCTTAGGTCACTCGACGACGATTTCGACCGGGATGTTGCCGTCTGTGGCGCGGGAGTAGGGGCAGATGTTGTGGGCTGCTTCGATCAGTTTGCGGCCGGGTTCGCCATGGAGGTGGTCGGGGAGTTCGATCCGCAGTACGGCGGCCAGGGTGAACCTCTGACCGACCGGGACGAGGCTGATCTCCGCGGTCACCGCGACGTCTTTGGCGTCGAGGTTCTGGGTCTGGCCGATGCGGTCCAGGACGGTCGAGAAGCAGGCGGCCCAGCCTGCGGCGAGCAACTGTTCGGGGTTGAGACCGTCGCCGGTGCCGCCGAGCTCCTTCGGCAGGGCGAGTTGGACGTCGAGCAGCCCGTCGGCGGTGACGGCGCGGGCGTCGCGCCCCGAGGAGGTCGCGACGGCTGTGTAGGTGGGGTTCATCGTGGTGGGATTCATGCGAACAACGATCCGGGGCGACGGGGAGCGGCTCAATTACCTCTTTGTTAATGGAGGCGCGGCGTGTGTCCGCCGTACGCTGATTTTGTGACCGTGCTGGAAGAGCCGCAGACCGTGGGGGAGATGCTTCGCTTCTGGCGGATGCACCGGAAGCTGAGTCAGCTCGAGTTGGCGCTCGATGCGGAGGTGTCGACCAAGCATCTGAGTTTCGTGGAGACGGGCCGCGCGCAGCCGAGCCGGCAACTGCTGGTGCATCTCTCGAACCATCTCGATCTGCCGCTGGCCGAACAGAACCGATTGCTGCTGGCGGGTGGATTCGCGCCGCGGTACCTCGACGAGCCGTACCACTCCGACGCGATGCTCCCGCTCCGCGAACCACTGCGCCAACTCCTCGACGCCCACCTGCCGAACCCGGCGCTCATCGTCGACGGCCTCTGGAACCTGATCGACGCGAACGACGCCGCATCACTGCTCTGGGACGGCGTCGACCCCGAACTCCTGAAGCCGCCGATGAACATGCTGCGCCTAGCCCTCCACCCCGGCGGCCTGCCCAGCATCTCGTCCATGACCGCGGCGTGCAGTGTCCCGCTCATCCACCAGCTCAAACGCAAGAGCCGCGACACCGCCGACAAACCGCTCGCGGACCTCCTCGAAGAACTCGAGCCCTACCTCCCCGACAAGCCGGTCACCGGCCCGTCCCAACAGCCCATGGTCACCCTCGACCTCCAAACCCGCCTTGGCCCCGTCCGCCTCTTCACCCTGATAGCCACCATCGGCGCCCCCTTGGAAGTAACAGCCGCCAACCTGGCCATAGAAACCTTCCTCCCCACAGACCCCACCAGCAGCGAACGGCTACGCGCCCTGGCACAGTCCAAGACGCAATGACGCCCGCCCTGGACCAAGCGGTCCTGGGCGCCGCGCGCGCCGCTCTCGTGGAACTCTGCGAGTCCGGCTCACCGGTCGTACGCCCCGAAACCGTCGACGAGATCCTGGCAGTCGCCGTACGCCGCTGGCAGTCCTTCCACCGCCGCAACGACCGCAGTGCAGACGTCAACACTCGCACCAACGACCTGGCCAAAGGCCTCGTCAACACCTTCGAACCCGACCCGACCCTCGCCGGCCCCCTCAAAACCGACTACCACCACCTAGCCGTAACCCTCGCGAACCTCTTTGCCTCCGCCTAGTCCTGGGGGTGCTGCAGGAGCTGGCGGGACGATCCGAAGCCCAGGCGCTCGTACACCGGGACTGCCTTGCGGCCCGAGTGGA
Source organism: Kribbella pratensis (assembly GCF_004366075.1). GTDB lineage: Bacteria > Actinomycetota > Actinomycetes > Propionibacteriales > Kribbellaceae > Kribbella > Kribbella pratensis. The sequence continues at coordinate 443,758 of NZ_SODU01000001.1, forward strand.
CTGTCACGCGCAGAGCACCGGCTCCCAGCGCATGCTCCGAAGCAGCCTTCACAAGCGCCGATCCGATTCCGCGGCCCCGGGCGTCAGGGATGACGAAGACGCTCTGGATGTCCGCGGACATCCGGCTCATCGCCCCAGGTCTCGGAACGCGTGGAACGAGCGCAACCCAGGCCATGCCGACGAGGTCTGGCTGATCGAGCCGCGCGACGTACGCTACGTGCGAGTCGTCACGGGCTGCCCACCACTGCCCGAGCTCCACTGCGAACTCGTCGACCGGTCGCTCCTCCTGCTCGTCCTCAGTGCTGTTCAACCACAACAACCGCGCGAGCCCCGCAACATCATCTGCATCAGCCTGACTGATCCGCACGACCTGAAGTCTTTCACGGAACGGGATCCCAGTGCGGGCGGTCCGTTTCGAGCAGCCGGAGCCAGATCTCGCTGATCGTCGGGTACGCCGGGACGGCGTGCCAGAGACGATCGATCGGGACCTCACCGATGATGGCGATGGTCGCCGCGTGCAGTAGTTCGGCGACATCGGGGCCGACCGCAGTGAACCCGATCAGGATGTTGCGGTCGGCATCGACAATCATCCGCGCCTGACCTCGGTAGTCGTCGGCGTGCAGGGCCGCTCCGGCGACTGCTCCGAGGTCGTAGTCGACAATCCGAATGTGCACACCGGCGGCCGCCGCAGCTTCGGCGGACAGACCGACGGCGGCGACCTCGGGATCGGTGAAGATCACCTGCGTCGCGGCACGTTCGTCGGCTGTGACCGCGTGCCGTCCCCACGGATTCAGGTCGGGCTCCTCGCCACGAGCTCGTACGGCGATCGCGTCGCCCAGCGCGCGTCCTTGGTACTTGCCGTGATGGGTGAGGAGAACACGCTTGTTCACGTCGCCCGCGGCGTACAACCAACTCTCGCCGACACGATCGCCGGCGTCGTCGACAACAGCGAGCGTTTCATCGACATGCAGCCAGTCACCCGGCGTCAGACCGACGTGATCCAAGCCGAGGTCCTTCGTGTTGGGCGTGCGCCCGGTCGCGACGAGAACCTCGTCAGCGTCGACCGTCGCGCCGTCGGAGAGCGCCAGATGTACGCCGTCTGCAGTCCGACGAGCCTCAGCGACCTCGACGTCCAGGTGAAGCGACACACCCGCAGTACGGAGAGCGGCCGCCACATGTTCACTGGCGAACGGCTCCACCCCGAGCAGCAGCCGGCTCTGAGAAATGAGCGTCACCTGCGAGCCGAGCGCGCTGAAGGCGGTAGCCATCTCGGAGCCGACGACCCCGCCACCGATGATGGCCAACCTCGCCGGGACGTTCTGCACGGCGGCCGCCTCGCGGCTCGTCCACGGTGCCACGTCCGCCAGCCCGCGGATGGGTGGAATGTGAGCGCTGCTGCCGGTGGCGATCACGACCGCGTGGCGTGCCTTCACGGTGGTCGTCGTACCGTCCGTCTGAGTGACGGTGACAGTACGCGTCCCAGTGATGCGTCCGTGGCCGCGGACCAGGTTGATGCCGGCGTGGTTCAGCCACTCGACCTGGCCGGAGTCGCTCCAGTTGGACGCGAATCGGTCGCGCCGGGCGAGCACCGCGGCTGGGTCCAGATTGCCGCTGACGGTTTGGCCGGCAGCCGGCAGTGCGCGAGCGGCGCGGAGGGCCGCGGCGTCGCGGAGCAGGGCCTTGGTCGGCATGCAGGCCCAGTACGAGCACTCGCCGCCGACGAGCTCGTGTTCGACGATCGCCGCGGTCAGGCCGCCCTGCACTACTCGGTCGGCGACGTTCTCGCCGACCGGTCCGCCACCGACGATCACGACGTCGAAGAGCTTCTCCGTCATGTCAGCTCACCTTCGCAGCGAGGCGCTGCAGCCGGATCGCGGAGATCAGGAAGAAGATGCCGCCCAGGATCGCGTACCCGGCGACGCTGGTGAGCGACGCCTTCGCGCCACCGGCCATCACGATGAAGCTGCCACCGGCGAGCACCGAGATACCGCCGCTGAGAATCATCGCCCACTGACCACCGAGCCGGTAGCGCAGGATCGCGACGACCAACTGGACGATGCCGGCGGTGATCGCCCACGCACCCCACACCCGCAGCACGCTCGGGATCCCGGACCCGGCCGCGACGGCCAGCCCGATCGCGGTGAGCAGGCTCAACGCCATGTTGACGTAGAGAGGCGCCTTCGGTCGCGTCGTACCCGAGGTCTGGAAGTCGATGACCGCCGCCGCGACGTCGAACAGTGGGTAGATCACCAAGAGAGCGGTTGCTCCTGGGTTGATCTTCTTGGCGATCGCCATCATCAGGACCGCCCAGACGATGGCGAAGCCGAAGCGGACGTAGTACAGCGTGCGCAGCGCCTTCGTGCTGTCGGCGGCGCCGGCCGTCGGGCCGGCAGTGGCTGCATAGGAACTGGACACCAGTTGCCTCTCATCTCATGTAGATAGAACGATCGGTACACCTGGAGCCTGCAGCAAGCTGTCTCCCGTTGTCAAGACCGATCGTTCTATCTGCTAATCTCGGAGTACCCCGAAGAGATCCGGAAGGGAAGCGGGATGTCGGAAGCACGGTCGCGACTGCTCAGCACGGCCACTGGGCTCTTCTACGCCGAAGGCATTCGCGCCGTGGGAGTCGACCGCGTCATCGCCGAGGCGCAGGTCACGCGCGCCACGCTGTACCGGCATTTCGCGAGCAAGGACGACCTGATCGTCGCCTATCTGACGCAGGCCGACGAGGCGATCCGGGCGCAGTTGAACACAGCGCGGGCCCAGGACGCGAGCCCGGCCGACATCATTCGAGCTGTCAGCCGCTCCATCGCCGACGACATCCAGCGTCCCGGCTTCCGAGGTTGCGCGTTCCTCAACGCCGCCGCCGAGTACCCGGACCCGGCCTTCGCCGTGCACCAGGCGGTCCTCAAGCACCGCCAATGGTTCCTGTGGACGATGGCCGAACTCTTCACCGGCCTCGGCAAGATCGACCCCGAACCCGCGGCCCGTCACTTCGTCATGCTCCGAGACGGCGCGATGGCCGCCGGCTGCCTGTCCGACCCCAAGCCTGTCTGCGAAACTTTCCTCCGCGGAGTAGAAGGCCTCCTCACCTACCGCAGCCGCGAGGAACAAGGCCAAAAGGCTCTCGGGTAGCGTCGTCCAATGCTGCCCGTCGACAGTCACGTACACAGCCAGTGGTCGTGGGCCGCGCTGCACGGCTGGTGGCACGCCGAAGGGGGACAGGCGGTCACCTTCGGCAGCGACGCGCACGAGGCGGCCGTACTCGGTCGGGGATTTCCTGAGGCGGTCGCGATGGGCGAGGCCTGCGGGTTCCGTCCGGGGCCGACGCCGCGGGGCGCGTGGGTGCGGAACGACTGTTAATGTCGGCCGGGATGGATGGGGATCTTCGACTCGCGTTCGGTGCCGTCGAGGCGGCGGCTGAGGTTGCTGTTGGGTATTTCGGGGCTGGGGTTGCGGCGACGTTGAAGGCTGACGGTACGCCGGTGACGGAGGCTGATCGGGCCGTCGAGGGGCTGCTTCGGGAGACGTTGTCGGCGGCCCGGCCCGGTGATGCGTTTCTGGGGGAGGAACTGGGGGAGTTGGGGGAGTCCGACCGGGTCTGGATTCTCGATCCGATCGACGGCACCAGGTTCTTCAGCGAGGGTGACCCGAACTGGCGGATCCAGATCGCGCTGGAGGTTCGAGGGGTCACCGAGCTCGCGGTGGTCGCATCTCCCGCGCTGGGTCGCTGCTGGTGGGCGACGCGAGGGGGCGGTGCCTTCGAGTCGTCCTGGCCGCGTGCCGAGACCCGTCGTCTCGGGGTGAGTACGGCGGCGTCGCCGGAAAACGCCGTACTGGTTGCTTTGGACAACGACCCCGGCGCTCGCCTTCCGTCGGCTCGCCCGCCGTGGAGCCCGCTGCCGCTGATCGAACTCGTCCACGGCGAGATCGACGCTTTCCTCGTCGAGCGCTACTACAAATGGGACCACGCACCGTGGATCCTGATCGTCGAAGAGGCCGGCGGCCGTTTCACGAACCCGACTGGCGGCAACTCGGGCGATCAAGGCGGCGGCCTGTACTCGAACGCCGCCCTCCACGACAACCTCCTCGCCACTCTGCACTACCCACTGCGCCCCTGACCGGGCACGTCCATCTGGGTGCCTGGCCCTCCGGCTGTCACGAGACGAACCGATCCGGGCCAAAGTCTGCGAGCAGCTCGTCTCGCGTCCCGCTGACGATCTCGGACGCGAGCAGCCGGCCGAGCACTGGTCCGAGCGTGATGCCACTGTGCGAAACGGCCTCGTAGTAACCCGGCACAGACGGCACCGCCCCCACCGACGGGAAACCGTCGATCGGGATCGGCCGTTCGACGACCCGTGTCTCTGCGATCCGGGAGCTACTCAGCTCGGGTACGACGTACTGCGCGTGTTCATGCAGCCGCCGGGCGAGTTCGGCAGGATCCTCGTCGGTGTCGATCAGTGCGTCGATCTCGCGGCTGTGGAGCACTACCGAGTCGTCACCATCAGGTCGGATCTCGATGTGGGGTGCGTGCATGGCCCGTTGAACTGGGACCTGAGCACAGCCGAGCCGCGTGACGACGCCGGGTTCGTGGCGCATCGGCAGGTGCCGTGAGACGAGGCCGGCGATGTGTGAGGCACTGGGACCTGCCGCATTCACAACGACGTCGACGTCGAGGCGGGTCCCGTCGGACAGTGCGACGGTCTGGATGTCCCCGCCGGCATCGATCTCGCGGACAGCAGTGCCGAAGCGATGCTCGGCGCCAGAGGCAACGGCCTGGCGGATCAGGCAGCCGACGAGCTGACGGCCATGCACCCAGGCTTCGTCCGGGTAGTACGCGACTGGAACCTCGTCAGGTATCGCGAGAGCAGGCTCGAGGTGGCGGCGTACCTCGGCTCCTGTCTGCACCTCGACCCGGTAGTCCCACGCAGCCAAGAGATCCGCCGTCTTCAGCAGCTGTGCCGGGTCGTCGGCCCAACGCAGGTGGCCGCTGGGTTGCCACCATGACCCCGGCCCAATGGCGCCGGAGAGTTCACGGTACGCCGCAATCCCCGCGACGTTCAGGTCGAAGTAGGACTTGCGCGCTGTCTTGTTGCTGGCGTTGACCCACGAGAACGACCAGTTGGTGACACCTTCGCCCGGCTGGCCGGCGTCGACGAAGATCACCTCGACGCCCAGCCGGGACAAGTTCCAACCCGCACAGGCTCCGAGAACGCCTGCTCCAATGACAACAGCCTTCATCGCCGACGCTCCATCTCGTCCGCATCGCCTTTGTTTACAAGGGTTTTCGCCCACTGTTCAGCCTGGCCGCCGACGAGGGTGTCGGTGAGCCGGCCCATCGCGACGAGGAGGCCGATGGATCCGGCCGTGATGAGTACCGCGAGCAACATGTCATTCATCGTCGAGCGGATCGAGACACGGAGACAGTGGCAAGAATGCCGTTCTCCGATAGATTCTGGTCATGCATCGAATCGCTGTTCTCGCGGTCGACGGGATCCACAGCTTCGACCTGTCGATGCCGCTGCAGGTGTTCAGTACGGCGCATTCGCTGGAGAAGGCGCCGGGGCAGCTCTTCGGTCCGCGGCTGTACGACGTGCGGGTCTGTGGTAACGGTCGCGACCTGCTTGTCACCGGCGTCGGCGGAGTAGAGATGTTCCGGCTCACGCCGCCGTACCCGTTGGCCGCCGCGATCAACGCCGACACCATCGTGGTCATCGGCGTACCCGCAGGCCGCGAACCGCTGACCGAAGCACTCGAGCTGCTCCGCGAGGCGCACCGGCGCGGCATCAGGATCGCCTCGATCAGCGCCGGTGGCGCCGCGGTGATGGCGGCGTCCGGCTTGATGGACGGCCGGCGGTTGGCGACGCACTGGTCGCGGGCACACGTGCTGGCCGAGCGTTACCCGCAGGTGATGGTCGACACCGACGCGCTCTACATCGACCACGGCGACGTCATGACCTCTGCCGGCGCGGCCAGTGGCATCGACATGTGCCTGCACATGATCCGTCAGGACTTCGGATCCGCGGTCGCCGCCGATGTCGCCAGGCACATGGTCGTGCCACCACAACGCGACGGCGGCCAGGCGCCGTACATCGCACACCCGGATCCCGGAGACGACCACGGATCACTGGAGCCGACGATGCGGTGGCTACGAGAACGGCTGGGGGAGTCGGTGACCTTGGCGGACATTGCGTCGTACGCCGGAACCAGCCCGCGCACGCTCAACCGGAGATTCCGCGAACAGACCGGAACGACGCCACTGCAATGGTTGCTGCGGCAACGAGTTCATCATGCGCAGGAATTGCTGGAAACCACCGACCTGTCCGTCGAGGAAATCTCCAGACACTGCGGTTTCGGTACGTCGATCGCGATGCGCCAGCACTTCGCCAAACACATCAGAACCTCACCGATGGCCTACCGCCGCACCTTCCGCGCCCGCACCGACTGACTTCGAGTGACTTCGCCGAGAACGGGACCAAGCCCCGCCGCGGTGTGCGGCGGGGCTTGGTCCCTGGACGACCTAGCGAGTGGTCGGCGCCGGCTCGCGGCGGCCGGTGTCGATCGCAAGGTCACCGACGTAGTTGGTGCGCAGGGCGAAACGGTCCCGGCTGTTGGTCTTGACCCACTCCGCGGCCCTCGCGGCGGCTGTGTCGGCCTGCGCCCGGGTTTCCCAGGTGCTGATGGAGACGAAGGCGTTCTTCTCGACCTGGGCAACCCCGTAGGACACGAAGCCCTGGCTCTCCTTGAACAAGGGAACCATCCCGGACTGTGCCTGGCCGACGACCTCGTCGAAGGTGCCGGTCTTGATGTCGTACAGAGCGACGCGCGTGCAGCGCATGGTGTGCCTTCCTGTGGTGGAGCGGCTCGCGTAAACCGTGAACCAGTTCCACCATTGAAGCTACGCTAGTAATCTAATACTGGCAATGCAGTTCCTAGATCTGCGCATCTAGTATGATCTGTGTCATGGCCTGGGGCTTTCTGACGAACCACGCGCAAGCACTGTTGTGCATCGCGCACGATCCGGGCGTGCGGCTGCGGGAGATCGCGATCGCGCTCGGCATCACGGAGCGCGCCGCCTTCGGCATCGTCACCGATCTAGTGGACGCGGGCTACGTGGTTAAAGACAAGAACGGCCGCCGCAACCGCTACGAAGTCCAAGTCGACAAACCGCTGCCCGAGGCCCTGCTCAACCAGCGAACGGTCGGCCAACTCGTGGACCTCCTCGCACACACCGAACTCGAGACACACGACGACACCTGAGCGCGCACCGAGCCGAGCCCGCCCAGGTGCCGGTGCGAGACCGTGGCTCAGTTGACGCTTGGCCTCGAGTACGACGCGTTCGTCAGGTCGTCTTGAGCACCTGTTCGACGATCATGCTGAACGCGTCGCGGGCTGGGCCGTCGTCGTCTTTCAGCCCTGCCAATGCGCACGTGGAAGGCGGCAGGTCACGGAGCGGAATGGCGACCACGTCAGGGTGCTGGAAATGCTGCGCGAACGGTACGACGGTGGGATGGACGAGTTGACCACGCGCCAGGAGGTAGAGGAGCTCGGCGTTGTCGTCGACGGGTGCGTCGACGAACCGGATGAGTCGGCCCGATGGTGTTCTGGCCGGACAGGTCGCCTCGGCCAGCTCGGCGGGGACGCCGTGGGGTCGCCGGACGTCGTGACCTACGAGGTCCTCCGTGGTCACGTCGGTGCGGCCGGCGAGCGGGTGGGTTCTGCCGACCATGACAACGCGCTTGTCGGTACTCAACACCGGACCGACGGCGATGTCGGGTTGGTCGAGGGGCAGTCGCGTCATGACCAGGTCGATCTCGCGTCGGCGCAGAGGACCGAGCCGGTCATCGAACGGCGTGGTGGTCAGCTGCACCTTGGCGCCTGCGTAGACCGCCTCGTACCGTTCGATCGCTCGGCTCAAGACATCCACTCCGGAAGCGAAGTTGAGCAGGCCCACACGCACCACACCTGGCCCCCGACCTCTCGCTTGGGCCCTACGTAGTACCCGGTCCAGACCCGCGACGGCTGGATCCAGCTCGGCGTACAACTCGCGTCCGGCCACGGTGAGACTGACGACGCGACTGGTGCGGTGGAAGAGCAAGTGACCGCCGAGCTTCCGCTCGAGGACCCGCAGGGTCTGGGAGACCCGCGAGGTCGTCAGACCGAGCCGTTCGGCGGCGCGGCCGAAATGCAGCTCCTCAGCGAGCACCAGAAACAGGCGCACTTCTCGCAGCTCGACCTCCGGAATCATGTACCGACGCTACACGCTGCGTGGAACAGATCGTCGTTGATGCGGTGGCCTTGCCCTGCGAGGCTCGGAGCCATGAAGTCCGGGAACCTCATCACGGTAGGCGTGCTCACACCTCACGCCGCTGAGGGGCAGCGTGCAGAGTGGCGGTGCATGGCTGCGACGCACGTCCGCATCCACGTCTCAAGGACGCAGAACCCCGCGTCGCCCGGATCTGAACCGCCGACCGCTGTAGCCGACCTGCTCGCGGGGACCACGCCGGCCTCGCTCGATGAGGCGGTGTCGACGTTGCAAGTTGCCGCACTGGATGCACTGGTCCTGGCATCGACGAGCTTGGGCTACGCCCTGGGCCACCGCGAAGAATCGGCACTGGTGCAGCGGCTCTCCGAGCGATGGGGCTTGCCCGCGTGCGCCACCGCGATGTCGGCGGTGTCGGCATTGAGGGCACTCGACATCAAGCGGGTCAGTCTCATTCACCCTCCGTGGTTCGGATCCTCGTTCAACGATCTCGGCGCCGAATACTTCCGCAGCCAGGGCTTCGAGGTCGTCGAGGCCCTGATAGCGGAGCTTCCGAACGACCCGGACCGGATCGAGCCTGCCTCGGTCGTCGACTGGATCTCTGACCATCTCAGCCCACGCGCCGAAGCTGTGGTCATCGGTGGGAACGGCTTCCGGGCGGCTCGGGCGGTCCACGCGCTGGAGAGCAGGATCGGACGTCTCGTCCTGGAGGCGAACCAGGTCCTGCTGAGATCCGTCCTCGACAGCGCGGGAGCAGCAATCACCATCGACGGATTCGGGAGGCTGCTCAACAACCTTCCCGAGTCAACACACACAAGGAACGAGAGGTATCCATGCGCAACGTCATCCTGTACATGTCCATGTCGCTGGACGGGATCGTGGCCAGCGACCGCGAGCACCCCGGCGCCGCGGTCGAGGACCCCGAGGTGAAGGAGTGGAAGCTAGAGCGCATCAGGAAGGCCGGCGCTCACCTGATGGGTCGCGTCACGTACCAGCAGATGTCGTCGTTCTGGCCACAGTCCGACGACCCGTACGCCGCGCCGATGAACGACATCCCCAAGGTCGTGTTCTCCAAAACACTCAACGACGCCGAGGCCACGTGGCCGACCACCCGCGTCGCGCGCGGAGACCTCGCAACCGAGATCGCCGGCATCAAGGCCGAACCGGGCCCTGACGTCATCGTCTGGGGCGGAGCCGGCCTCGCCGGGGCGTTGGCCGCGGCAGACCTGATCGACGAGTACCGCCTCCTGGTCCAGCCGATGGTCATTGGGCAAGGGCAGGCCCTCTTCGACCAACTGCCGGAGTCGCGACACCTGGATCTGGTCGAGGCCACGCCGTTCCCCAGCGGCATCGTCGTACAGATCTACCGCCCGCAACGCACCTGACAGCTTTCTCGGCCACAACTTTCTCGGCCACAACTTTCTCGGCCACAACTTTCTCGGCCACAGCGACGTCCCAAGTCAGCCGGGCTGAATTCCGCTGACAAAGGAGCGTTGGGTGCCGAAGACTGATTACGACGAGTTCGCTGAGGCGTACTCCGCGGACAACGAGACCAATCTGCTCAACGGCCACTATGAACGGCCCGCGATGGTGAGCCTCGCTGGTGACGTGGACGGCCGTCGCATCCTCGACGTCGGCTGCGGCTCCGGTCCGTTGTCCGCGGCGCTCCGTGACAAGGGCGCGATCGTGTCCGGCTTCGACCTGAGCGCGGCGATGATCGAACTGGCCCGCCGAAGGCTGGGGGAGGACGCCGACCTGACCGTCGCTGACCTGGCCAAGCCGCTCCCGTACGACGATGCCGCCTTCGATGACGTCGTTGCGTCCCTCGTCCTGCACTATCTGGAGGACTGGACCGAGCCGCTCGCAGAGCTGCGCCGGGTGCTGAAGCCGGGCGGACGCCTGATCCTGTCGCTGAACCACCCGTTCGTCTACACGGCTTTGAACCCCGACGGCGAGTACTTCGATGTCGCCGAGTTCACCTTCGACGCCGAACACGCCGGCCGTACGGTCGTGTACTCGATCTGGCACCGGCCGCTTCAGGCGATGTCCGACGCCTTCACGGCGGCAGGTTTCCGGATCTCGGTCATCAGCGAGCCGCCGATCTCCCCGGACACGCCGCCCGAACTGCGTCCGCAGAACATGAAGCACCCGGCACGGTTCATCAGCTTCATCTTCTTCGTCCTCGAGGCGTGCTGAAGCCCCTCTTCGTCGACGGACCACCCGGTGGTGTCTCTCCGCGGGCGCGCGCCTCGTTGCCTAAATGGTTGCGAGACGGACGGCGCTCAGGAGGCTCGGCAGGCTCTCCGGGTGGGCCATTTTCAGGTCCGCGAGATCGCTGGGCCGGAACCAGCGAAGATCGTCGTGCTCCTCGGGTGCGGCGTTGGCAGGTTCTCCGGCCCAGCGCGTGACGAGGAACGCGTGTACGTCGAGGGTCGGGTCGTTGACCGTCATCGGGACGGGTGCGGGGTCGTCGATGTGGACACCGAGCTCTTCGAGGCATTCCCGGCGTACGGCCTGATGAGGCAACTCGCCCGGCTCGACATGTCCGCCGGCGGAGAAGCTCCAGGAGTCGGGATACCACCGCCGCGATGGGTGGCGATGCACAAGGAGCACGAGACCGTCGCGCACGAGTACAGCGACTGAGATCCGAATCCGGGCGACCATGCAGGCACACTAGCCACCGCGTCCGACACCGCGCGCTGAACTGGGAGTTGATGAGCCGCGAGCAGCGGGGGAGCGATCAAACTGAGGGTGCCTACTCGGCCCGTCGCCTGCGGTCTGCGCTCCGGCTTACTGTCCGGCCAGCTTGGCCACGACCGGCGCGAGTGTTTCGGCGAAGTCGCCGCCGATGACGAAATAGGAGAAGCCGATCTCCTCGCGACGTCGATGGATTTCTTCGGCGGCCGCCGCGGGGTCACTCGGCAGTATGAGGAGGGAGTCGGCTGCGCGAAGCGCCGCGGTGTCGAGAGTGGGCGGTGCCATGAACGCAGCGACACCGTCGCCGACAGCGGAGACGTGCTGGACGAGTTCGATGTCCCGGCCGCCCGCAAACTCGGTGACCCGCCTCGTGGTTTCGGCCCGATCATCTTCCGGCGAGAGTACGAACGTGACAGCGTCAGCAACTTCGAGCGCCAGCGCCTGCGACTTCGGTCCGCTCACCGCCATGACCACCGGCGTGTGCAGATCGGGGCCGTCGAACGTACGCAGAGTGGCCACGGTCTCGCGCATCCTGGCGCGACGCTCAGCGGGGGAGACGGCAGGCAATCCCAGCTCGACTTCGATCCCGGGCCGGCCGGCGCCAATGCCCATTTCGAAGCGGCCTTCCGTCAGCACCGAGAGTGAGTGGGCCTCCCATGCTGTGCTCCATGGTTCGCGCAGTGCCGCGGCATAGACCCACGAGCCGATCCGCAGGTCAGTGAGCGCCGCCGCGGTTGCCAGCGTGGGGCCAAGTGTTGGTTGCCAGGTAGGAACATCGGGCATCAGTAACGTTGAGTAGCCGCTGTCGGCGATGCGGCGCACGCGGTCTCGCCACGTCGGCAGGTCAGAGCGGATCGGCGCAACGACCCCGAACCGGAATGGTCTGGTCACTCGCCTGGCCTGGTCGTTCATCGTGTTTCTCCTCGATTCTGGGACCATGTCCGGTCCGCTTGCCTTATCCACGACCCAGCCACGCAGAATCCGACAACCCCGCCCAAAGAACTTCGAAACACCGTCGCCGACGGCCCGGTGTTGGTCCTGCGGTGATGCCAGAACCACACGCCGACAGCCGACTGCAACTTGCGCGCCTTAACTGGTACCGCCGGTTGGAGCCCAGTGCGCGGTCAGCTACGGGAGCCGGCCGGGGATCGGAGAGTCAGTCGCTCAGCTGTTGGTCTTCAGGCGGTGTTGGGTGTGAAGTTTCGTGAGCCAGGCGGCGAAGGCGCCGAGGTCTTCGACGTTCGTTTGGGGGATGTGGAGCTTGGTGCCGCGGGTGGAGGTGATGGTCAGGTACGGGGCGGCGAGGCCGCTGGTGGGTGTGACGAGGGTGGTGCCCCCGAACTCGGACCACGGGATCTGCCGCCACCAAGCGAAGCGGATGCCAGTGGCGTTCACGGTCACTCTCGGATGGCCGAGAAGGAACAGGACGGCGAGCGCGATGCAGACAGCGAGGAGTACGGCGAGGAGCGCCACCCGGATCGTGAACCAGGTGTCGCGGGTGTCGAGGTCCCCGACGACAGAGACGATCGGGATGCCGGCCAGGATCAGCACGACGACCAGTCCGCCAAAGGCCAGCGCGCGCCGGACCGCGAAAACTACTCGGCCGGAACGGTGCAACTCCGCGTCCCAGGCGCCGATGTCCTGATTCCCCATCACCATGTGTCGATCCCTCCGCCGCGGAAGTCTACTTGGCCCGTGTCAGGCTGCTCCTGCCAGCCGCCAACAACGCCTCGAACACCTGTTCGTCCGGCCGCAGCAGCCGCGATGAACCATCCCGCAACAGCTGAGCCGAGCCCGACACATACCAGCTCGAAACCCACCTCCAGAACGTCTCTGCAAACTTGGCTGAGAGGCCCGGTCATATCGTCCAGGTGCGAGTTCTCGCACCGGATGAGACTGCCCTCCCATAGCGCCGATAACGGACATTATGTCAACTTATACGTCTTGCATCAGATGAATCAGGTACGTAGCCCGCGGAACCGCTACCCCGCACAACGCACCGACGGTCGTCGTCTGGCTGTTCCCCAGCACGGCGATCGGCGAACTCGCGCTCGAGGCTCCGCCATGGGCCCGGCGATCGGCGCTCATCTGTCGCGTTCGGCGCTGACGATCAGGAAGTTCGGCAATGCGACGTAGGACTCGATCGCCTCGATTCCGCTGTCCCGTGCGACCTGTGGATCAAGTCTCGGTTCGCACAATTCAGTCACGCGACACCCGAGACTTACGACCTCGTTGATGTAGGCCGACAGCGGGCGGTGGAAGTCCGGTGCACAGCCCTCTGGCATCTCGTACTCATCCAGGTACCGATCAAGCTGATAATGACCGTGATCCCGCCACGTTGGGTAGAGATTCTCAAACGCCGGATGGGTGATCGAGAACACGAACCGGCCGCCCGGCTTCAGTGCGCCGACGCACGCTGCCATCGCCGACTGCCAGGCGGGTATGGCGAGCAGCACCATGCTGCAGACCACCGCATCGAACGGCTGACCAACCTCCGGCAACGTCGAGAGATCAGCCTGCTCGAACCTGATCCCCTGACGCCGCTCCTGCTCGATCTTCTGAGCGCGCGCCAGCAGCGCGGCAGCCGGCTCCACACCAACCACCTCAGCTCCGCGTTCGGCCAACAGCCGGCTCAAGTAGCCTTCGCCACTGCCTGCATCGAGGACTTTCCGACCATCGATGGGCCCCAGCATCCGGAGCAGGTTCCCATTCATCAAGTGGCGCTTGGGAAAGTCGCCCTGATCGTCGTACGCCTCAATCGCGTCAGTCGGCATCGCCGACCACGCTGCGATCGCCTCTGAGTTACTGATCGTGGACATGCGGTCACACCTCTCCGACGACAGACAGGCCGGGACAGTCATGAAACCTACCGCCTCCCCCAGCCAGCTCTGCATGCCGTTCCATCACCGGGCTGACCACCAGCGGACACGGAATGGGCACGACCTGGATACCCGGGTACCACCGATGAGAGGGCGCATGCGTCCTGCGGGCAATCGCGCCGTGCGGCCAGGGGCTGAGAGCCTGGTGGCTATACCTTGGTCGCGACGACCATGTAGTTCTCGGCCTCAGGATCGTACGTGCTCACTTCCGTCCGGAGTCCGAGCCGGTGCAGGTCGACTTCGAGTTCCTCGTACCGGTAGGGCCAGCAGGACAGCAGTTCCGAGCGGACAAGAACCGACCCGGTCGCATCAACTTGCGCGATCGCAATCTCGATGTGGTGCTCCTCCTCCCAATGCGGCGCAATCTCCCAGCGGTAGACCACGACGGCATCGCGACCGTTCCGGCGCACGAGTCGGTCACTGATGTCCAGCCTGGAACCTCTGGCCCTCACGAGTTCCCAAGTGCGGGATGTGAGCACCAGGCGCCCGCCAACGCGCAGAAGCCGTGACATCGACTCCAGAGCAGCACCCCTGCCTGTCGCGCCCGCGGCATGGTGAAGCGAGTTGCCAACGCAGAACACCATGTCGAACGTGCCGTCCTCGAAATGGTCGGGCAACTCTTCCCAGTTCGCCCGCACGGCCCGGACGGATGCCCCGAACTCCTCAGACAACTCTGCCGTCCGACGAACCATCGCTTCGCTGGCGTCAGTTGCGACAACCTGTATGCCACGACCGGCGAGGCCAACCGCCAACTGTCCGGTTCCGCACGAACAGTCGAGGACGTGAGCGTTCGACGGCAGGAGCCTGAGGACCTCATCGAACGACGCAGCGAACTCGGCTGGAGGCAACTTTGCATCCGAGATGAGCCATTCGTACACCTCGGCAAGCACGTCATAATCCGTCACAACCACTACCTCCGTCACACGGCAGACTCCCGGCGGGACGTCAGTCCATCAGCGGAGCAAGCCGGGCACCAATGGTTTTCGCAAGGACAACCCGTCCGCGCATGCCCGCGGATAGCGCGAGCTGATCCACTCGGTCATTCACTGTGTTCGGCGCTTCGGAACTGTCAATACGTCCGAACTTGATACGCAGCGTGTCCAGTAGTGGCTGTGTACGGCGTCAGATAGGCCGGAGCTTGAAGATCAGGATGCCGAGGTGCTTGTTCATCCACTCCTGCTTGTGCGGGTAGCGACGTCGGGCATCCTCGGACAGTTGAGGCTCAAGCGCGGTCTCGATCCACAGCCCTGCCGCACTGAACACATTGATCAGGTCAGAGATGGTGTAAGGACGCTTCGTGAGGGTGATCTGGTCGTTCCAGCCGCTGACGTACGAGAACGTGGCCGTGGAGAAATACTCTTCCCCCAAAGACGTCCCGTTCTGTTCGGCCCGTTCAACGGCGTACCGGATCGGTTGCGTCCTGGTCAGCAGGATGAATCCGTCGTCGGCCAGCATCGCGCGCGCTGCCTGCAGGGTGCGGACCGGATCCTTCGCGTAGCCGAAAGACTGCAGGAACAAGATCCGGTCGAACCTGCGACCGGCGAGCCCAGGCACGGAATCCAGCTCAGACAGATCGCCTCGGATGAACTCCAAGCCAGGCGGTGGGTCGCTGAGGAAGTTGCCACTGACATCGACACCTACGGAGGCGGTCGCACCGTCTCGAACCAGCTCAGTGAGTTTGCCGCCGTTGCCGCAACCGAGATCGAGTACCGACCGTCCGGTGACGTCACCCAGAAGGTCTCGCTGCGCGGGCCACTCGACAAGCCGATCCAGCGAGTCCTCCCTGGTTCTGGCCCGCTCGTAGCCCGGAGCGAGTTCTAGCCACGCCTGGCTCGGATCCCCAGGACTGCCCGTGTGAGAACTCGTCGCCGCCTGTGCGTCATCTGACGTCGCCACGGGACAGACCTTAGTTGTCCCCAACTCATCGCTCCCCCGTGACGCTCCCTCGGCGTACTGGAGTCTCTTGAGGGGATCGCGGAGTCGTGCGGGTCTACAGTGCTCGGCGTAGAGCGGGAGTGATGGAGTCCAGCAGCCGCAGCTCGCCGGCGAGGAACTCCAGGGAGCCGGCAGCTCCTGCCGCGTCGATCGGCCAGTGCTGCACTTGCTCGACCACCTTCAGTTTCGCCTGCTGCAGTGCGGGGATGATCGTCGGCCGGTCGGTGAGTCCGTAGGCGTCGACGAACACCCGCAACCGGTGGGGCAGGTCGGGCAGCGGATCGAAGCCGGTCTCGGCGAGCTGACGGTCCGACTCCAGAGGCAGGAACGCCCAGGCGGCGGATGCGAGATCGAGCAGCGGGTCGATCGGCCCGGCCGCATCCCAGTCGATGAAGGCGACCGGCACACCACCTCGGTAGACGGTGTTCCACGGACCCAGATCGCCGTGCGACACAATCTCGCCGGGATTGGGCGCGTGCGGATGGAAGCGGTAGCCGATGTGCTCCGGCTGGAAGCTGCGGGACGCCTCGTGCAGGTCGCGCAGCAGATGCCCTACGGCGGCCAGTGCATCGTCGCTCCGGGCGTACGCCGGCAGCGGGTTGCCGCGCCCCGGCTCCCACTCCGGATCCGCGAGTACGTCGCCTTCGAGGAACGTCAGCACTTCCTGGTCCCCTTCGATGCCGACGACCCGGGGTGCTCCGTGGAAGCCGACGGACTCGAGGTGCTTCAGGTACTCGTGCACAGCCGGGGTCCACGGGCCGACCGGGCGGAGCAGGTCGGAGCCGCGGCGCTCGAGACCGCTCGTCGTGCGGCCGCCCGCGAGCTCATCCATCGAGAAGCGCATGGTCACGGGCCCAACCGTAGTACGACGAATCGTGGCGCCGGGAGTATGCAGTTCCGGTAATTCCGGTGCGGGGTTGGGCTGTGCGGCCTAGATTGCGGGCGTGAATCTCTCGCATCTCGGTGTGCCGGTCGGGCCGATGGTTCGCGTTCACGGCGGGTTCGCCAACCGGATGTACCGGCTCGACACCGACCAGGGGTCGTTCGCGGTGAAAGAGCTGAATCTCGTCGACCGTCGTTGGACCTATCACGTCGAGGACGTGTTCAGGTTCGAGCGGGCCGCCTTCGCCGCCGGGATCCCGATGCCGGAGCCGATCTCGGCCGGCGACACCACGATCGTCCACCGGTGGATCGACGGAGAGAAGTTGCCCGAGGCACCGGTGTCGGAGGCCTACGCGTTCGAGATCGGCGAGATCCTCGCGCGCATCCACGCTCTCGACGTCGAATGGCCCCACGCGTCGATCGAGGAGCCCACGTCACGGGACTGGCCCGAGCTCGCCGAGCGGGCGGTGGCGACCGGACAGCCGTGGGCCGACGAACTGGCCTCCCAGGTCGAGACGTTCCTCGCGATTGCCCACTTCGTGGAGACCTGCGAACGGCCAGGTCCCGTCGTGCTGACTCACAAGGACATCCAGCCGTGGAACCTGCTCGCTCGAAACGGTCGACCGGTGGTGCTCGACTGGGAACTCTCGGGGATGCTCGACCTGTCCAGCGAGCTCGGCTCGACCGCGCTGAGCCTCGCGAAGGGTCCTGGCTTCGACCACATCGAGCCCGCCGTCTTCCGTGCGGTTCTTGACGGGTACGTCGCAGGCGGCGGAACGTTGCCGCCGCCTGGTCCGAGCTGGTTCGTGTTCATGATCGGCGGCTGGCTGGGACACACGAGATGGAACATTCTCCGATGCCTCGCCGGTACCGAGGCGAGCACCGGCCCTGACCTCGCGCTGTCGCAGGAGTCGGCGGGCAACGGCGTACGCGGCCTCCCCGACATGTTCGCCCGGCTCCCGGATCTCGAGACGCTGCTCGTGTGATCCGCCCGACTCCCCCGCCTGTCGGTGTTCGAAAATGCAGATGCCCAGTGGCGGATCGTTGGGTGAGACTTGGGTGATGGTGACAACGCCTCGCTCGCTCATCGACTCGGTGGTGCGGTCGGTTTGTGGCCGTGAGGTCGAGCGGCTTGTTCCACTGGCCGGTGGCGGGATGAACGAGACGTACCGCGTTGAGCTTGCCGGTGATGACGCGGTGGTCGTGCGGATTGCGCGTCAGGAGGTGCCGTGGTTCGTCGACGAGGCGTACCTCATGACGGAGGCGCGGGCCGTGGGCGTGCCGACGGCCGAGGTGCTCGGTCTTGAGCACCTGGATCACGACGGCCGGCTGCTGTCCTTCTCGGTCCAGCAGTTCCTGCCGGGTCGTTCGCTCGGCGAGCTCGTCGGTGAACTGTCTGCCGCTGAGCTCGAGCGGTTGGTTCTGGACGCCGGTGAGATTTTGGCGCGCGTGCACAGCGTTGGCCTGGAGGACCGAGGCGTCCGGCACGTACTGCGATTGCCCGAAGAGCATGAGATCACCCGGGTCGCAGGCATCGTCAGGGAGGCCTTCGGCTCGGCGGAGGCTGCGGTCGTCGAGCGCGGTGCCGAGTTCCTGCGCCGACAGGTGACGACCCGTGCTGCTCCCCCGGTGTCGCTCGTTCATGGCGACTTCTGCCCGAAGAACCTCCTGATTCACGACGGGGCGGTCGTCGGCATCATCGATTGGGAGTTCGCCGGCCGTACGGCGCCGGCGTACGACTTCGCCCAATGGGAGGTGGATGCCGGGGAAGTACTGCAGGACCGATTGGACCTGGTACGGCGCGGGTACGCGCGGATCGCCGATCCCGAGTCGGCCGAGGCGGGGTGGACACCGCCCTTCGCCATCGACTGGGCACTCGAAAAGCTCGGCTGGAAGAATCCTGCCTCACCGGCACAGGCCCGACGCTGCTTGGACGTGATTGCCCGCTACACCACCCCTTGGACGCAAGGCGGGTAGCGGGCCAGTCATGGGTGCGGGTCAGCCGGTGCCGTCCTGCACCGGATAGTGGATGACGACCGCACCGCCGGTGGCGTAGTTGGCGACATCGGCGGCCACCCGCTGGCCCTGCGGCGACGACCGCGCCGCGGCCATGGCGGCGGCGTCAGCGAAGTCGCCTTCGAAGATCGCGAAATACGGCGTTTCTCCGTTGGTCGCCGCCACGTCGAAGCTGTAGCGCCACGCAAGCAGGCCGGGCATCTTCATGACCAGTGGAAGGTGGGTGGTCACGTAGTACTCGCGGAAGTGATCAGGGTCGGCGGGCTCGGAATACAGGACGACCAACTTATGCATGACGACCTCCGTCACTCGCGGTCAGTAGGTAGGTGGCCGGGATGCTCATGGCCTGCTCCCCCAGCCCTGGGTACATCTCCTGAACCGGAAACTCCTGCAGAGAACGAACGGTTAGACCAGCGGTCAGAACTGCGGTGACGATGCTGCTGAGGCTCCAGACGAAACTCCGGTGCGGAACATCCGGAGTACCCAACGTTCGGGTGATTTCCGGGGCTTTCAGCGGGTCTGCGTAGCCGTCACGGTCAACGCCGAAATAGTCGCCGCTGACGGACAATTCATTGGCTCCGCGTACCGTCAGGATTTCCCACAACGGATGGTGTTCGCTGATCACCAGGACACCGCCCGGATTGAGTCGACCGGCGACCGATCGCGTCCATTCGGTGAGCGTGGGAACCCAGCACAGGCCGCCCCACGAAATGTAGATGACGTCGAACCCGGTGATCTCCGAATCCAGTGTCATCATGTCCTGCAGGACGAACGTGAGCTCCAGCCCGAGCGCCTCGGCCTTCGCTCGGCCGGTGGCCAGGTGTGACGGTGCGATATCCACGGCCGTGACGTCTGCGCCGAGCTGTGCGAACGTCAACGCCTCGTCGCCAACTGAACATGCCAGCTGTAATACCCGGCGACCGCGCACATCGCCGACAGCGGCCAGTTCGTCGTCCGTCAGCGCACTGCCACCGCCCAAGAAGAACTCGACCGGCTCACCGTGACGATGTGGTGCCAGCCGTTCCCAGTACTCGCTGTTCTGCCTGACAACCTCGGAAACTGGCGGCTCAGACACAACGGTGACCGTCTGACAAAGGCAAGAATGTTCGGCAGGCTTCGAGGTTGTGGAGTTGGATGTCGGTTCTGCGGTGCGGTTCCCAGTCTTGTCTGGTCAGGCGCCAGCGGTTGATGAGGGCTGGTTCGCCTTGCCTGGTGTCCCAGTCCGAACCGTTGGGCTCGTAGCCGAGAGCCTTCGAGATCGCGTTCGAGCTGCGGTTGTCGACGAAGGCGTCGCTGCTCGCTTCCTTCGCTCCGAGTCCCTCGAATCCGAGGTGCAGGATCGCTGACCGCATCTCGCGTCCGAGCCCGCGGCCGCGGTGATCGGCAGACAGCCAGGAGAACGTCGTGAAGGTCCCGAAGGTAGAAAACTTCACCCCGCACAGGTCCTGCATGCCGACGGGCCGGCCGTCGACGACAACCACGAAGTACAGCCGCCAGGCATCGGGCTCGACCCTCCCCCGGCCTCGCCAGATCGAACGCAGCCACTGGGCCACCCGTTGGTCGGGATCGGGCTCATAGAGCGACATCGGGTCGTCGTACGGCAGCGGGTCGGCGTGGGTCTTGCCCGCGCGTACGTCGTCCGCGAGCTGATCCAGCAGCTCGTCCGTGGCGCCGCGTAGCTCCAGCGTCGGCGTGCTCACCCGTACGTCGAGAGGAGGGTAAGACTTCATGGCGCAGTGACTCGGTTCATCAACACGATCCGATCCAAGCGCATCCCAGAGCCATCACGCACGTGCTTTTGCGGTGTATAGGCTGCCGCAAAGGCCTCCGATGATCCCGGGGACAGGTGGTACCGGATTCCGTTGTTTCTGCACATCGTTGCTTCCCGCCCATGAAGGGGTTCAGCGGCGGGGGCCGCTGTGTACGTGGACGTGCAGGTGCTTGGAATCCTGGTATTCCCCTAGATTGGTCAGCACCGCGGCTGCGCCGGTGGTTCGCTCGGTGTCGGCGGCGATCGATTGCACGACCTCGAGCAAGCGCCGTACGACGTGCTCGTCAGCCGCACTCACCGTGGTCAACGACGCAATGTGCCGTTTCGGCACGATGACGATGTGGTTCGTCCAGAACGGCCGCGTGTGATGGAACGCCAGCACCAACTCGTCCTCGTGCACCACGTCGAGGCTGCCCGGGTCAGGAATCGCGACATCGCAGTAGAAGTCGTCGCCACGGTACTGCGGGACTGATCGCACCACCCGAGGATAGCCACTCCCCCTTGTGAAGGCGATCACAAACCACGGTATGGTGATGCGATGACGCGCGACGGTGCACGGCGGCGTACGGCGCGCATCCGCGAGCGGCTGGACCGGACGAGCGAGACGGGGAACCCGGCAACCGCCAACGATCTGGCCGGGCCGTTCCGCTTCCTCTTCTGGCTCGCGCGGTCGCAGTCCCGACGGATCGCGTGGGGCGGAGTGCTCGGCACTCTATGGATGGTCGGCCTCGCGGTGCCTCCCTGGGTGCTGTCCCGTGCAGTTGACGAAGGACTCGTGGCCCGCGATACCCGCGCCCTCATCAGGTGGGCATTGGTCCTGCTGGTCGTTACCGTCCTGAATGCGTTGCTGGGTATCGCTCGGCACCGGACGATGACCAAGGTCCGCATGGACGCATCGTTCCGAGCAGTCCGCGCCGCAGTCGGACACACCTCCCGCCTGGGTGCCTCGTTGCCGGGGCGGGTCAGCACCGGAGAGGTCGTCACAGTCGGCATTGCCGATGTGTACACAGTCGCGATGGCGCTGACCGTCGCCGGTCCTGGCGTCGGCGCGGTCGTCGCGTACGCCGTGGTTGCCGTCGTACTGTTCACCACTTCCCCACTGCTGGCCGCAGTCGTGCTCGCCGGCGTTCCGCTGCTTGCGGTCGCAGTAGGACCGTTCTTGCAGCGCATCGAACGGACCGGCGGCGAGTACCGCGTGCACCAGGGACGGTTGACGACCCGCCTGGTCGATGTGTTGGCCGGCCTTCGCGTGCTCAACGGCCTTGGCGGGAAGGCTTTCGTCGCGGAGCGGTACGAGCAACAGTCACAGGGGCTGGTGGGACACGGCTACCGCGTCGCCGGGCCTGCGAGCTGGGTCGGCGCGTTGTCGACCGGTTTGCCGGCGCTGTTCCTCGCCGCGGTCGTGTGGTTGTCGGCACGGATGGCCGCCACCGGGAGCATCACGATCGGTGAGGTTGTCGCCGTCTACGGGTACGTCGCCGTACTCGTCGTTCCCGTGTCCGCGTTCATCGAGGGTGGTGGCGACATCGCCCGCGCCCGGGTGGCCGGGCAACGCATCATCGACCTGCTCAACCTTCCCGCCATCCGCGACAACCAGCCAAAGGGCGAGGTCCTCCCAACCGGCTGCGGCCCGTTGGCCGACCCTGCCTCGGGAGTGATCGTTCGTCCCGGCTCGTTGACGGCCTTGGTCGCTGCCCGGCCGGCGGAGACGAGGTCGGTGATCGAGCGGCTGGGCCGGCTGAGCACCGACGACGCGAGGGCGACGTGGGCGGGTGTGCCGATCGACGACGTCGCCCGTGCAGAGCTCCGGCGCCGGTTGGTTGTCGCCGACAACGATGCCGAGATCTTCGCAGGCACGGTTCGCGAGGTGATCGCGGGCCGTCTCGAGCCGGACGACAGCCGGATCCGCGCGGCTCTCCGAGTTGCAGTGGCCGAGGACGTCGTGGAAGCGCTGCCCGGCGGCCTCGACGCGACGATCGCCGCCGACGGGAGTGATCTGTCCGGCGGGCAACGGCAGCGGATCCGGCTCGCCCGGGCTGTCTATGCCGCACCTGACGTCCTGCTCGCCGTCGAACCGACGTCCGCGGTCGACGCGAACACCGAGGCGGCCATGATCGACCGGATCCGCGAGGCGCGGCGGGACACGACAACGGTGATCACGACGTCGTCGCCGCTCGTGCTGGACCACGCCGATGAGGTCGTCGTACTGGTCGACGGCAAGACGTCATCGGTCGGGACACACGCGGAACTTCTGCGCACTGATTCGTACTATCGCGAGCTCGTCTCCCGCGGGCAGGACGACCGATGAGCAGTCAGTTGCCGGTCGCGGGGCCGGCCGAAGTCCGGGCCGCGGCGCTACGTGACCTCCGCGCGGAACGACGTACCGTGGTCGGCCTCGTCGTGGTCAACGGGCTCGCCTCCGCGGCAGGTTTGATCGGTCCGTGGTTGCTCGGCCGCATCATCGACACGATCCAGTCGGGTTCCGGGGACGTGCTCAGCACGGTCGACCGTCTTGCCTTCGGCGCTCTGGTGTTCACGGTCGTGCAGACGGTGCTGGCGTGGTGGGCGCTCAAGATCGGTTACCGGTTCGGCGAACGTACGGCGGCGCGGGTTCGGGAACGATTCTTGCGGCGGACACTGGCGCTGCCTCCACGCGTGGCGGACCATCTTCCGGCCGGCGATCTGATCTCTCGTGGCAGCACTGATGCCTCGGTGGTGGCATTCAGTTTGCGGTCTGCCGTGCCTGAGGTTCTTGTGGCGTTCGTCCACGCGTTGTTCCTCATCGTCGCGGTGCTCGTCCTGGACCTGCGGCTCGGGCTGTGCGGACTCGTGTCCCTGCTCGGCGTGGGGGCGGCGGTGCGGTGGTACGTACGGCGTGCGCGTCCCGCCTACCTGGCGGTTGCGGCGACTGGTGCGGATATGGCCGATGTCGTCGCCAGCACCGCCAAAGGCGCCCGTACGGTCGAACTTCTCGGATTGGAACGCCGCCGGGCGGAGGCCACAGAGGCCGCCGTCACCCGAGCCCGCTCCGCGCGACTGAGCGCACTGTGGCTGCGGACGGTCCTGTTTCCGTGGGCTGAGGTGTCGCTGGCGCTCCCGGTGGTGGGAGTTCTGCTGATCGGCGGCGCGCTGTACGTGAATGATCTGGTCAGTCTCGGAGTCGTGGTGACGGCCACGGTGTATCTTCGCCAGCTCGTCGGCCCGCTCGACACGCTGATGCTCTGGATCGAGCAACTACAAGGTGCCGGTGCCTCGTACGCACGGGTCGAGGGCCTGGCGGATGTCCGTACGACGGAGTCCGAGCCGCCCGCGGTCCAAAACGCTGACGGCGACCGGATCCGGGTGGACAACGCCCACTACAGCTACACGGGCGCTCGCGACGTACTTCAGGGAATCGACCTCGTGGTGCAGCCCGGGGAACGACTGGCCATCGTCGGCACGTCCGGAGCTGGAAAATCGACCCTCGCGCGTCTGCTCGCCGGTCTCGACCGCCCGCACACCGGGTCGGTGACGATTGGCGGCACGCCGGTTGCGGATCTGCCACCCGATCAGCTTCGTGAACACGTCGTACTGATCACGCAAGATCATCACGTCTTCCACGACACCGTGCGCGACAACCTGCTGATCGCCAAACCGGACGCGACGGACGACGAGCTGCGCGCGGCGCTCGCCGCGGTCGGAGCCACGTGGTGGGAGGACCTGCCCCACGGGCTGGACACCGAGGTAGGCGACGACACCGAACTGGACGACGCCGGCGCCCAGCAACTGTCGCTGGCACGGGTCGTCCTCGCCGATCCGCACACCCTGATCCTGGACGAAGCGACCGCCCTCCTCGACCCGAAGACGGCACGGCGAACCGAGCGATCGCTGGCCGGCGTCCTCCACGGCCGCACCGTGATCGCGATCGCCCACCGCCTGCAGACAGCCCACGACGCCGACAGAATCGCAGTCATGGAAGCCGGCGAACTCGTCGAACTCGGCACCCACGACGAACTCGTCACCGCAGGCCACGTCTACGGCCGCCTCTGGCAAACCTGGCACGGAGAAACCCAGAACCCGTAGGACCGGCCCTCGACCTTGACCCGGCGCCAACGTCCGCCTCCACCAGCTGTGACAGGCTGAGGAAATTCTGTGGGGTGTGTAGGAATGGCTGGGACGGGTTCGTTGGGTGGGTGTAGGCGGGGTTCGGCAGAGTGGAGTGGAGAGTGTGATGCAGTATCTGATTTCTGTGATTGACAATCGGACCGGGTCGTCGACTCCGGAGGAGGACGCGGCGATCGACGCGTTCAACGAGCAGCTGGTGGCGGGCGGGCACTGGGTGTTCGCGGGTGGGCTCAGTGCCCCCAGCGACGCGACGGTGATCGACGCCCGGGGTGACGGCGAGCCGATCTTCACCGACGGTCCGTACCTGGAGTCGAAGGAGCACGTGGCCGGCTTCTGGGTGTTCGAGGCACCGGACCTCGACGTGGCGCTGAAACTCGCCGCCGCGGCGTCGAAGGCGTGCAACCGCCGGCTCGAGGTGCGGCCGTTCCTGTGAGCGACGTCCAGGAGGCGATCACCCGGGTCCACCACGAGGAATGGGCGCGGGTGGTCGCCTCGCTCACCAGGCGGTTCGGTGACCTCGACATCGCCGAGGAGGCGGCCGCCGAGGCGTTCGCGACGGCGGTCGAGCGCTGGCCCGCGGACGGCGTACCACCCAACCCCGGTGCCTGGCTGACCACCGCCGCCAACCGCAAGGCGATCGACCGGATCCGGCGCGAGAGCAAACGTGACGACAAGCAGAAGGAGGCTCAGATGTCGTACGACGAACCGCCCGAGCCTCTCGGCGTGATCGACGACGAGCGGCTCCGGCTGATCTTCACCTGTTGCCACCCTGCGCTGGCGATGGAGACCCGGGTGGCGCTGACGCTGCGGATGGTCGGCGGCCTGACCGTGCCGGAGATCGCCCGTGGGTTCCTGGTCCAGGAGACCGCGATGGGTCAGCGGATCACCCGCGCGAAGGCGAAGATCAAAGCTGCCAAGATCCCGTACCGGGTCCCGTCCGCGGAAGACCTTCCGGGACGCGTGTCCGGCGTACTCTCGGTGCTGTTTCTCGTCTTCAACGAGGGCTACCTGGCGACCGGCCCCGACACGGATCCCATCCGTCACGAGCTGACCGCCGAGGCGATTCGGCTCACCCGCTTGATCCGGGCGCTGCTGCCCGAGGACGGCGAGGTCGCCGGTCTGCTCGCACTGATGCTCCTCACCGAGGCCCGCCGTACCGCACGAGTGTCGGCGAGCGGCGAACTGATCTCGCTGCGCGACCAGGACCGTGGCGCCTGGGACCGGGCATTGGTTGCCGAGGGCCATCGTCTCGTCCGCGAGCGTCTCGCGACGCGGCTGCCTCCGGGCCGCTATCAGATCCTCGCTGCGATCAACGCCGTACACACCTCGGCCCGCGACGCGGCGGACACCGACTGGTCGCAGGTCGTGGCGCTGTACGACCAGCTCGTCCGGGTCGATCGCTCACCGATCGTGGCGCTCAACCGCGCGATCGCGGTCGCCGAGGTCGACGGTCCGGAGGTTGCGCTGGCGACGATCGATCGGCTGGGCGACAAGCTGTCCGGGTACCACGCGTATCACGCCGCGCGCGCTGACCTGCTGCGACGGGTGGGCCGCAGCCAGGAGTCGCGGACCGCGTACGACGCAGCGATCGAGCTGGCCGAGAACACTGCTGAGGTGGCGTACCTGAGCCGTCGACGCGATCAGTTGGCCGGCTGACGACCGTAGCGCGCGAGGTAGTGCCAGACGTACTTGATGGACTGCGCCGGATGCGCGCCGGCCGCTTTACCGAGCAGGTCGGGGGTGAGTTCGGGGCCGAGTGAGCGAGCGAGGTCGACGATCTCGGGGCCGCGGTACGCCGGATCGAAGGTGGCCGGTGCTGCTCGAAAGCCCGGGTGGTACTCGATCGCGCAACCGAGCTCGCGGGCGGCGTCCTCGACGGGTGTGCCGATGAACGAAGGATCCAGGACCACCGCTTCGACGTCGGTTCTGATGCGGACCGGCCCGTGGACCTGTGCTTCGACGTAATCGTCCAGGTCGTCGAAGCACGCCGCGTCGGCCAGCTGACACAGCTGGGGCAGGACGCTGCGGTCGCCGAAATCAGCCGGATCGCGCGCGGAGTCCGGGAAGCAGAACGTCGCCCGCTCGATCGTGCCGGGCTTCAGACGGAGGTACGACGACCCGAAGCGGATCGCTCCGCCGTACACGTCACGCCGCCGGTTCCACACCCCGTAGACAGGGCGATCCAGTTCCGGTCGGTCGTCGTACCGTCCGGAGAACAACCGGCTCTCCCACCCCCACCGGTCTCCCCCGCGGAACGCCGTCAGTCCGCCGTTGGAGATGCCCGTTGCGAACTGCGAGCGGTAAACCCCGTCCGCGGCCAGCGACTCGATCACCGTCCGCGCACCGTGCGGCCAGTTGGGATGGAACTGCACGGTGATCATCACAACGGGCCTGTCTCGCGGCCGTCGGCGTCGACGGTGATGAACCGAAGCTGCTCGTCGTGACGTCCGCCGGCGAGCCAATGCGCGAAGGCGATACGCGCGGTCGGCGGCATGTCGAGCGTCGTCGGGTCCATCGTCAGATCGAACCACCGCAGATCGCCCTCGGTGCATGCCGTCGGCAACGGCGCCGCAGGGCGGAGGTTTGCGGTGAAGTAGTACGTCGTACGCACCTCGTCGCCGGTGTCGCGTACGGCGACATATCGCAGCGCGAGGTCGGTCAGTTGATCGGCCGTGACCCCGATCTCCTCTTCGAGTTCCCGGAGGGCGGCCGCTGTCGGGTCGGTCAGCTCGTGCGGCTCGAGGTGACCGCCGATCCCGACCCAGGAGTCCGCGATCGCGCGGGATCCGCGACGGTAGAGGAGCAGGACGCGCCCCTCGCGCACGAGGAAGACCGACGTCAGGTGCCGGGCCGAGCGGAGTGGCACGTCAGACGTTGACGTTGAAGCCGAGGTCCAGGTCGGAGGCGGCCTGGCCGCCGCGGATGCCCCAGTTCGAGGTGGGGTGGTCCCGGACGAGGATCGTCACGTGGTCCGCGGGGATGCCGAACGGCTTCAGGTTGCCGACGATCTCGGTGTAGAGCTTGCGCTTGGCGTCGATCGAGCGGCCGGCGAAACAGTCGACGGTGACGAGCGTGAAGAACTCGGGCTCGGTCAGCCGGGGCGAGCACGCGAACCGGTGCGGCGCGTGGACGACCAGGCGCACGTCCTTGTCCTGGGGCGGGATCTGGAACGCGGTCACGAGCGCACCATGCACCGCCTCGATCAGACCTGCCTCATCGGTCTCGGAGTACTCACGACGAACCTCGATCTGCGCACTGGGCATCTACAAATCCTTCCACGATCGACGACAACACCCCCGACCCCACCACGAAGCCGGCACTCCGGCGACCGAATATCCGACTCTTGCGACGCGGTGGTGGCCGCGGACCGGCACTGGGAACAGGCGCTGGGGACAGGAGACAGGCAATACCAGGTGCCGACCCACCATTACCTGTCCCAGGATCCCGGATGGGCGGCGATGCGGTTGGCGGCGGCGCGGGTTTGTCGGTGAGGGCGGGGAGACTCGGTGGTATGAGTGCGAGGATTCCGCGTGGGGCGGCGGTTGTGGTTGAGGCGGGCAGGGTTCTGGTTGTGAAGCGTTATCTGCGGCAGGGGGCGTCGGCCGAGTGTGTGATGTGCGAGTACGGCGACGTGCTGGGGCCTCGGTGCGCGGGGCATCAGTACGCCGTTCTGCCCGGCGGGCATGTGGAGGTGGGTGAGTCGGCGGCGGGTGCTGCGCTTCGGGAGCTCGAGGAGGAGACGACACTCACCGGCACCGTGGAACGGTTGCTGTGGACCGGCACGCACAACGGGCGGCCGGCGTACTACTTCCTGGTCAGCGACGTGAACGGCGTACCAGAACTGTCAGGTGATGAAGCGGTCGAGCATTCTGCGACGAATCATTTCGAACTGCGATGGGCCGACGCGGCGGACCTGGAAGAATTCGGGATTTACCCGGCTGAACTACAGCAGCGATTGACGCGTCTACTTCAGGTGGGCGACGACGCGGGTTAGGCCGAGCAGGTTTCCTTGGTCGGCTTCTAATAGGTGTTCGTCGGGTTCGTATCCGCGGCCTACCTGTGCGCACGTCTGCAACCAGAGGAGCCAGTCGGCCCAGCCGTTCGGTACGAAATCGGCGGTCTCGACGGTGACCAGGCCGGTGCGTTCCCAGAGGAGCCGCCACCAGTCGGGCGGCAGCCAGGTGCAGAGGTCCGGACCCCAGCGATCCGCGACGTACGGGGGCGGGGTGAAGTCGGGAGCGGTCCGGATGCCTGGGGCGATGATGCCGAGCATCCCGTTCGGGCGGACGAAGTCGGAGAGGTACGGGAGGTAGTCGACGCCGGTGCCGAAGTAGTTGTACGCGCCGATGCTGATGACCGCGTCGAAGAATCCGTGCGCGAACGGGAGTTTGCGGGCGTCGGACCGGATCGGATGCACCCTGCCCGCCACGCCGGCGTCCTGAACACGCTGCCAGTTCTCGCTGGGGTCGACCCAAAGGTCGGTGGCCCACACCTCGACATCGCATTCGCGGGCCAGGAAGATCGACGTCAGCGCCGTACCGCAGCCGAGGTCGAGGACTCGCATGCCAGGCTGCAGCGGCATCGCCTGCAGCAGACTTTCGGCGCTCCACAGCGGATGCGGGCCCATCAGATTGTCGACGACCCATTGCTGGTCGTAGGTGTTCGATCGTGGATAACGGTCAAGGGTGAGCGCTTCGCGCAGGAGTTCGCTGGACATGGGGTGACGATGTCAGCGTGCTCCGTGGGCTCACAACGCAATTTCGGCGACGGCCTCGGCGATCATTCGATGTCCTTGCTGTTCGAAGGATTCGTCGCCGACCTGGTGCGCCCACACCGCCGTACTGATCGCCTCCCGGAGCCGGGCGCGCTGCCAGGCCGCCGGTTCGCGCGGGTCCGAACCGTAGCCGGTGATGAACGCCGGCTCCAGGCTCGGCTCGGAGCGGAACTGCTGCGCGGCCAGTCGGACGAGGTCGGTGTACGCCGGGCGCAGAGCCGCCCGCCCGAAGTCGATGATGCGGACCGTGCCGTTGTCGATGAGCCAGTTGCGCGGCTGCCAGTCGCCGTGCGTCGGCACGAGCGTCGCGGGCGTTGTCGGCCAGGCCTTGATCGTTGCCCGGAGAAGGTCGGCGACGTCCGGCGCGATCCGGTGCGGTTTGTCTAGTCCTGCCAGCGTGCGCTCGTTCTCGCGCGACTCATAGCTGTCGTCCGGTACGGCGGATTGCCGGTGAAATGCCGCGAGCAGTTCGCCCGCCTGGTGATAAGTGTCCGAAGCCCATTCGTACGGCGTGCCTCCGACGAGCTGACCGGGCAGGAAACGGGTCACGAGGAGCTTGGCGTCCTCGTCCGCGTTGATCAGCTCGGCCGCTCTCCCCCGCGTGGTCCACGGCTGCAACCAGTTGCGGTGGGCACGGATCTCGCGGGCGAGATGATGGTCGGTGTGGTCACCGGCCTTCGCGATGTAGCGCTCGGCGTGGTGCTCGAGCTCCAGGACGAGCGTGCCGATGAGACCCCAGCTGTGGTCGTGCACGATCGCCGCCGACGGTAGCCACATGTCAAGGAGCTGTTGCTGTCGCTCGGTGAGTCCCACGCGCACGAGAGTAGCGCAAGAAATATGCGGGAAAAGGTGGACGAATTACTTGGAAAGATTTATCCTGGCCGAATGCAGAATTCACAGGAGAATGCGTCCCTACTAATTAACTTATCATCGCAAATTGCGGAAAGCAAGTCCGGCGAATTCTGGACGCTCGGAGACGTGGCGGTCCGGCGGATCGGATTCGGCGCGAAGCGGCTCGCGGGTGGCGACGGCGGCGGCGCCGACGTCCAGGACCGGGCGATCGCACTGCTGCGGCGAGTCGTGGAGCTCGGGGTGAATCACGTCGACACCGCGGCGTTCTACCCGAGTCACGGGCAGGCCGGCGAGACACGGTTCGAGAGCCTGGGATGGGCGAACGACGTGATCCGTCGCGCACTCGCGCCGTACCCGGACGAATTCGTGCTCGCTACGAAGGTCGGGCCGACCGAGCACGGGCTGGCGCGGCCGGATGAGTTGCGGGAACTCGTGGAGAGCGATCTCCGGGTTCTCGGGGTGGATTCGCTGGACCTCGTGTACCTGCGGCAGATGGGGCTGGAGTCGATTGCGGAGCACTTCGGCGTGCTGGCCGAGCTGCAGGAGAAGGGCATGATCCGGCACCTGGGTATCTCGAACGTGCGGGTCTCGCACCTCCACGAGGCGCGGGCCATCGCGCCGGTGGTTGCGGTGCAGAACCGGTACAGCGTGGGATTCGGGCGGGTGAACGACGAGATCCTGCAGTTGTGCGGTGAACTGGGGATCGCGTTCATCCCGTTCTTCACGCTGACCGCGGAGTCGCGGGAGGCCGGCGGGGTGCCCGGCTCCGAGCCGGTTCAGGAGATCGCGGATCGCCACGGGGCGACGGTTGCGCAGGTGCGGTTGGCGTGGACGCTGAGCCGTGGCGATCACGTGCTCGCGATCCCGGGCACCTCGAGCCCGCAACACCTGGAGGAGAACCTCCGAGCCGCCGACCTCACCCTCTCCCCCGAGGACCTCGGCGTACTCGACTCGCTCGTCGACTGATTCCAGCCTCGGTCGGCGCGGTCGTGAAGGCCGTGCCGGCCCGGCGTCAGTCGTAGTACCGACGGACGCTCGAGCCGATCCGGGTCACGTCGGTGCCGTAGATGTGCAGCGAGATCGCGGTCTCGTCGAAGGTGTTGTGGACCCGGTGGATGTCGCCGGGCGGCGCGAACGCGCTCACCTCGCCGACGTGGTTGTCGCTCTCACCGATCAGCCGCAGGTCGGCGTCGAACAACTCTTCGTGCTCGACGCCCTGGAGTACGCCGACCACGCACCACGTCACATGGTCGTGGATCCGCGTCAGCTGCCCGGGCCGCCACACCACGGCGATGATCGAGAACGAACCGTCCGGCTCGACGTGCAGTGTGTGGCTCTGGTAGCTGTCGGGCGATCCGAGGCGCTGCTCGGCGGTCAGTACGTCGGGGCTCGGGAAGGTGCGCCGCAGTCCGGCGCCGACGTGTTGAGCGGTCTGGTTCCAGTCGGAGTGTCGGCCGATGGCGTCCCGGACGCTGCTGATCAGGGCGGTGAGTTCGCTGGTTTCGGCTGCTGTAGTGGTCATGTCTTGAGAGTGCGCCGGGTGAACCCATAACGTCTAATGCCAAGTTTTGTCCTCATTGATAGATAGAGTTGATACATGCTCGATGTCACGAGGTTGCGGGTGATCGACGCGGTAGCGCGCCACGGCTCGGTGACTGCTGCCGCGCGCGAGCTGCACTACTCCCAGCCGTCCGTCACGCACCACCTCGGGCGCCTGGAAGCCGAGACCGGCGCGCAACTGCTGCAACGGGTCGGCCGCGGGATCCGGTTGACCGAGGCCGGGCGGCTGCTCGCGGCCCGGGCGGCGGAGATCATCGGCCGGATCGACGCCGTGGACGCCGAGCTGGCGGCGCACATCGGCCTGAGCGCGGGCCGGATCCGGCTGGCGGGCTTCTCGTCGGCGATCGGCGCGCTCGTTCCGGCGGCCATGACTGCGCTGGCCGAGAAGCATCCCGGGCTCGAGGTCAGCCTCGTCGACACCCATCCGCCAGAGGCGTTCGAGCTGCTCCGCACGGGGAAGGTCGACGTCGCGATCGTGTTCCGGTACGACGAGACCGAGCCCGAGCCACACGGCGTACGACTGCATCACCTGGTCGACGATCCGCTGTATGTGCTGTCAGACGGACCGGCAACGGTGGCGGACCTGCGCGACGCGATCTGGATCGCCGGATGCGATCGTTGCCGAAGCCACCTGATCGCGCTGTGTGCCGCGGAGGGCTACGAGCCCAGGATTGGTTACACGTCGGACGACATGGTCGTCATGCAAGCGCTGGTGGCGGCCAGACTCGGTGTGACGACGATGCCGGGCCTCGCGCTGCGCACCCACCACGTCGCCGGCATCACCGCCAGCGAGCTGCCGGGCTCACGACGTCACGTGTACGCCGCGACGTACGGCGAACCGCCCGATCCACCGCCCGTCGCCGCACTCGTCAACGCCCTGCAGCAGTCAGCCGCGCACTGACATACGATCGCGCAGTCCGAACGAGAGGATCAGTGCGATGCGGCACACCTGCCCCGACTTCCGCGTGATCCTTCCGTCCTTGGAGGCGTGGCGCGGATGCTGAAGAGCGTGCTGTTCGACCTCGACGGCACGCTGGTCGACCAGCAGTCGGCGGCCGCCGCGGCAGTGGTCGGGTGGGCTGCCGAGTACGGCGTGACCGGACCGGAGGTGGCCGCACGGTGGGCCGTCGTGTCGGAGAAGCACTACCGGCGCTACCAGCGCAGGGAGCTGACTTTCGCCGAGCAGCGGCGACGCCGGGTGCGGGAGTTCCTCGAGGTCGAGGCGAGCGATGCCGAGGCGGACGGCATGTTCGAGGGCTATGTACGGCGGTACGAGGACGGCTGGACCGTCTTCGACGACGCGGTGCCGGGACTGCGGGCCGTGCGCGACGCGGGGCTCGGCGTCGTGGTGCTGACGAACGGGAACGGCGATCACCAGCGGTTCAAGCTCGACCGGCTGGGCCTGACGGGCGAGATCGACGAACTGATCACCGGCGACACCTTGCCGATGGGCAAGCCCGATCCCCGGGCGTTCATCCACGCGCTGGATCGCCTCGAATCCACCGCCGACGACGTCGTGATGGTCGGCGACTCACTGGAGAACGACATCCGCGGCGCACGAGCAGTCGGGATCCAGGCCGTGCTGATTGACCGGAACGATGCGCACAGGGGCGCCGACGTACCGCGGGTGCGGGTGCTGACTCAGGTCCTGGACGTCGTCAGAAGGTGAGTTCGTCGGTATTCTGGACGGCGGCGGTTCGGCCCGGGGCGCGGTGGTACTGCCAGTAGAGGTTGGTGTGGGCGATCACCTTGTCGGGGGTGGGGGCGCCGTACTCGCTCAGGTCCTCGGTGGTGTGGGCGTCGGCGACCAGCGTCACGTCGTACCCGCGGACCATCGCGCCGTGGATCGTCGAGCGGATGCACTCGTCGGTCTGCGCGCCGCTGACGATCAGGTGGCCGATGCCGGCGCGGGCGAGGACGTCCTCGAGGTCGGTGGCCTCGAAGCTGTCGGCGTACGTCTTGTGGACGAGCGGCTCCGAGCCGTCGCGGGACAGCTCGGGCACCAGTTGCCACTGGTCGCTGTCCTTGACGAGTTCCTCGCTCGAGTGCTGGACCCAGACGACCGGGACTTCCCCGGCCCGGGCCTTGCCGACGAGCGTGCTGATGTTGGCGACGACGCGATCGCGCTCGTACGCCTCCCCGACAACACCGTTCTGGACGTCGACCACGAGCACGGCCGTGTGCGGCCGGTCGGACAGCGTGCACATCCCGGCACCTCCCTCTCAAACGTGTACGGCGAACGCTAGACCCGTCCGCCGACAGTTTTCGTCATGCCTTCGTCCAGCTCCGCAATCGCAGCCGGACGGTCGGTACGTCGCCGTCGTCGAGGTCCTCGGCCCGCCGTACGGACGCCTTCACCGGCAGGATGTACCGCCCGTCCTTCGGGAACATCGACGTGTCCCAGACGCTCGCGCCGATCTCCGCGGTCACCGGGATCATCCCCCACCCGTACGTGACGAAGTTCGACTCCGCCTCGAAGTACGCGCTCTCCTCGTCCGGGACCGTAATGAAGTACCAGGGCGCCGGCCCCCGCCAATACCAGATCTCCCCCGAGAACTCGACCTCGTTCATCCCGCCCCCAGCCACTCGTCCAGCACTCCCATGAACTCGTCGAGGTGTCCGTACCACACCGAATGCCCCGCACCCGGCACCGACCGGACCCAGAATCCCATCTCCTCCAGCTCCCTGGCCCGCTCCGGCGACACGTAACGGCTCGGGTCGGCCCGCACTACCAGCGACGGCACCGCAGGCCGCTCGACCGCGTGCCCGACGTACGAGCGCTCGAGCGCAACCGCGGTGTCGACGTCGAACCGAGCCGCCGCCTCCGCCTCGACTCGACAATCTTCAGCAGACCAATCTGGCCGGGTAGCCAGCCGCTCCACAGTGCGTGCGGCGCGTGAGGCCGTGAAGCGCTCGCGAAGCTCCGCAGCCGACACCCGCGGGCCCGTGGACGGGCCAGCGAAGGGTACGTCGACATACACCGCGCGACCGGGCCGCAGCCGAGGCAGCGCGTGGGACAGCACGATTGCCCCGAGCGAGTGACCGATGGCGAGCGCAGGTGGCGTATCGACAACAGAGACGACGGCGTCGACGAACAGATCCATCGTCGCGCCAGGATCCCGCGGCGCATCGCCGTGACCGGGCAGGTCGACCGCGACCGCCCGGTACCCGCGGGCTGCAAGGGCGGGGCCGACCTCGTGGTACTGCGAGGCCGCGCCGAGCATGCCGTGGACGAGGAGTGCCACGCGGTCGCCGGATCCCCAGGTGCGCATCAATCGGGGGTGCTTGCGGTGAGGAGGCGGTGGGCTACGAGTTGGCAGGCGGATTGGAGTTCGGGGCCGCCGATGATTCGGAAGGGGGCGCGGATCTCGGAGAGTTTGCCGGCGTACCAGTCGGGTTCGTCGGTGCTGGCGAGGAGGCGGGTGCGGTTCTCGTCGATGGGTTCCAGGCGGCCCATGCTGCGCGGGATCCAGCACGCGGCGTCGTCGAGCGGCGCCTCGATCTCGACCTCGATCGGGTACCGCCAGCCCATCGCCAGGTGTTCCTCGACGGCGGCCAGCGGGTCGAGATCGGCGGGTGCGACGAACGACCCCGGCTGCGCCTCGACCTTGGTGATCTTGTCGACGCGGAGCACGCGCCGGGCGTCCTTGGCGTGCGACCAGCACAGCAGGTACCAGCGACCACGGCGGACGACGACCGCCCACGGGTCGACGTCCATCGGCCACTCGTCCTCGTGGCGGCGGTAGTGGATCGTCACGCGCCGCGAGTCCGCGCTGTGCGAGACGAGGGCGGCGGTGATCTCGGGATCAGGGGTCCGGGCCCCGGGATCGGGTCCGCGCGCGGAGACCCGGCGGATCGCGTCGGTCGACCGGGCAACGGCCTCGGGCAGCACCCGGACGATCTTCCCGAGCGCGTCCTCGACCGGATCCGCGGCGCCGCGCGGTCCTTCGAGGACCGCCATCACCAGGCCGAGCGCCTCGGTCGGGCTGAACATCAACGGCGGCAGCCGCAGGCCCCGCCCGACCCGGTAGCCGCCGTAGGGTCCGCGGACCGACTCGATCGGGATGTCGGCCTCGCGCAGGATCGCGACGTACCGGCGGGCCGCACGCTCGGAGACCCCGAGCTTGTCTCCCAACTGCTCCGCGGTGATGCCGGGACTGTTCTGGATCAGCTCCAGGACCATCAGGGTCCGCGCCGTCGGGCTCACGTCGTACGCCATCAGTCACCATTCCGGAAGAAGGCCGTCCGGAACTGAGGGTAACCCGATTTAACTGCTCAGACGATGAGCGGTTTGTCTGCGACGATCGGGGTCATGCGGGCGGATCGGTTGGTGGCGGTGCTGTTGCTGATGCAGGCCCGGGGCCGGGTGACCGCGGCCGACGTCGCGGCGGAGCTGGAGATCTCGGTGGCGACCGCGCGCCGGGACCTGGAGGCGCTGTCGACGGCCGGCATCCCGGTCTATCCACAGCCGGGGCGCAACGGCGGCTGGCAGCTGGTCGGCGGTGCCCGGACCGATCTGAGCGGGCTGACGGCGACCGAGGCGCAGGCGTTGTTCCTGCTCGTCGGACCTGCGGCGTCCATCGCTCCCGACGCGAAAGCCGCCCTCCGCAAGCTTGTGCGGGCGCTGCCGGATACCTTCCGCGAGCACGCCCAGGCGGCGGCCGAGGCGGTGGTGATCGACCCCGCCCGCTGGGGCGAGCACGTGAAGGAACGGCCAGAGCTGGTACGTCGCCTGCAGGACGCCGTCGTACGCCGGGAACGTGTCCGACTGCTCTACTCGGGACGCGGCCGGGCCACGTCGGAGCGGGTGGTGGATCCGCTCGGTCTCGTGGACAAGGACGACGTCTGGTACCTGATCGCGTGGACCGAGAAGGGCCAGCGGACGTTCCGCATCGATCGGGTGGCCGGCGCCGACGCGACCGGCGAAACCTTCGAGCGGCCGGACGGGTTCGAGCTGTCGACGGCGTGGGCCGAGATCGTCGAGCGGATGGAGGAACGCCGATCGGGGCTGACGGCAACTGTCCTGATGGACGAGCGGTTCGTGTGGGTGATGCAGGACCGGCTTGGCCGCAACTGTGAGGTCGACGGGACCGACGGAGACCGGGTCCGGCTCAAGGTCACCGCGCCCACTCCGTTGATGATCGCGCAGCACCTCGCCGGTTGGGGCGGGTCGATCGAGGTCGTGGATCCGCCGTCGGTGCAGGCGGAGCTGGCGCGACTTGGCCGGGAATTGACGCGGCGCTATGCCGCGGTGGACCACCTGGATGAGTAAGGTGCCGTGGGTCAACGTGTCCCGACACCGCCCCTCGATCAGCCTCAGGAACCATCCGTGACCACATCCCCTCCCCAGCCGCCGCAGAACCCGTACTCAGGTGAGCCGGCCGGCTACGGTCCGCCACCGCAGCAGTTCCCGCAGTACAGCGAGCAGCCCGGCCAGCCTCAGCAGCCAGGTCAGCCCGGTCAGCAGCAGTACGCGGACCAGCAGTACGGCGGCCAGCACTACCAGCAGCCGGGCCAGACGTACCCGCAGGACGGCGGCCAGCAGTACCCGCCGCAGGGCCAGTACCCGGGCCCGCAGTACCAGGGCCAGCAGCAGTACCAGCAGGGCCAGTCGTACCCCCAGCAGGGCCACGCGCCGCAGGGCCAGATGGCATGCCGCTTCTGTGGCGGCTACCCGGCGGTCGAGGCCACCGTGCGCGGCCACCAGGGCCTGATCATCATCATGCGGTTCCTGAAGCTGCAGGGTCCGTTCTGCCGGACCTGCGGGATCGCCTCGGTGCGCGACATGACCGCGAAGAGCCTCTGGCAGGGCTGGTGGGGCATCGGGTCGTCGATCATCAACCCGATCACGATGCTGATGAACATCGGCCCGATGCAGAAGTTCAAGGGCCTTCCGGAGCCGACGCCGGGCCAGGGCCGGCCGATGGACCCGGGCAAGCCGCTGTTCCAGCGACCGGCGATCCTCGGTCTGCTGCTGCCGGTCGCGCTGATCGCGGCGATCGTGTTCGCGAACCTGAACTCGACCGAGTCGAAGGCCAAGATCGGCGCCTGTGTCGTCAACCAGGGCACGTCGGTCAAACCGGACGTGAAGGTCGTCGACTGCACCTCCTCGGAGGCCGAGTACAAGATCGTCGACAAGATCGACGACTCGACCGATGACAGCCAGTGCGGCGAGAGCGCGGAGGCGTCGTACGTCTACCAAAAGGGTTCGACGAAGTACACGCTCTGCCTGACCCCGGTGAAGTAGCGAGTGCGGGGGTCCCGGCAACGGGACCCCCCAGCCTCAGCTGTAGTACCCGTCCACCGGCACGCGCGCCTCGTCGTACAGCGCCGGCCCTTCCAGCGGTACGGCGGGGAAGCCGCCCGTCGACTTGAGTCCGTCGAGCTGCTCACCGGACAGCGCGAACACGACCTTGCCGAGGCCGGACCTCGCGAGCGCTCCCGAGCACATCCCGCACGGCTGGCAGCTCGTGTACATGGTCGTGCCGGCTGCGACCTCGGGCGACAGTTGCTGAGCCGCCCACACCGCGAGCTTCAGCTCCGGGTGGAAGCTGATGTTCCCTTCGGTGATCGTCGTGTTCCGCTCCTCGGCCAGCACGCTGCCGTCGGGGCCGACCAGCAGCGAGCCGAACGGCGGGTTCCCGTTCTTCCGTGCCTCCGCTGCGAGTTCGATCGCACGGCGCAGGAATCCTTCTGCCTCAGGTGTCACGTCGTCTCCAGTCCAGTTCGTCGCGCGGCGATCGTCGCCAGCGCCTGCCAAGCCACCTCGGGCCGTTCGGTCTCGTCGGGGTCGCCGACGAACGGATCGAGTACGACGCTTTGCGCGCCGAGCTCCCGCAGTACGGCGAGATCCTCCATCACCTGCTCGATCGCGCCCTCCCCCGCCACTCGATCATCGTCGCCGAGCGGCTCGTCCGTGAGCCGGAGCAGGATCCGCGGCGCGAATCCGGGCGCCGGCCGGTCCTCCGACGCCGCGACCGTCCGCAGGCGATTCAGCCCGGACCGCAGCTCTGCCATCGTTTGCCGCAGCGGATGCCACGCGTCGCCGTACCGGACGGTCCGCCGCAAGCCCGCCGTACTCGAACCGCCGACCCAGATCGGGATCGCCCCTTCTCCGTAGTCGGCGGTATCGGCCCACGCGCGCCGCAGCTCGGCGAGCACCTCGTCCGTATGCCGACCTCGGTGCGCATGCTCCGCGCCGAGTGCCTCGAACTCCTGCCGCGCCCAGCCGACCCCGACACCGAGCACGAACCGCCCGCCGCTCAACGCGTTGAGGTTCGCCGCCATCCTTGCCACCAGCAACGGATGCCGGTACGGCGCGATCAGCACCGTCGTGCCGAGCCGGACCCGGTCGGTCATCCCGGCCAGCCAACTCAGTGTGGTGAACGGCTCGTAGAACGGCGCGGGGTACTGCTCCGCGACGTCCGGCGTGATCACCACATGGTCGGACACCATCAGCAGGTCGTACCCGAGTCCCTCGACGACGCGCGCCCAGTCCCGCAGCCGCGCCGGATTCGTCCCCGGGCCGAAGTTCGGCACGTTCACTCCAAGTTCCACGCCTTCAGGCTATCCAGGCGACGACCTGGTTCTGAAGACATTCTTCCCGGCGTACGCCGCATCAAGCCGCGAAATCACCGGTAGATTGTGCATATGACCGAGAGTCTCGATCCGACCGACTGGGCGATCCTCAACGAGCTGCAGGAGGATGCCCGGCTGTCGCTGACGCAGCTTGGCAAGCGGGTCAACCTCAGCGCCTCGGCCACCACCGAGCGAGTACGCCGGCTGGAGTCGATCGGCGTGATCACCGGGTACCGCGCGGAGATCGACCTGACGAAGGTCGGCTACCCGGTGCTGGCCGTCGTACGGCTGAAGTACCCCGGTAACAAGCACGAGCCCCTGCACCGCCTGCTGGCCGAGCGGCGCGAGATCCTTGAATGCCTGCGAACCACCGGCGACGACTGCTACACGCTGAAGGTCGCGGCCGCGTCGATGCCGCACCTGGAGGAACTCGTCAACGAGCTCACCGACTTCGGCAGCACAACCACCAACCTCGTCTACTCACAGACCCAGCGCTACCGCGGCCCGCAGAAACCGGTGGCCGATCAGGGCTGAGGGTGAAACCGTTGGCCGGGTGCTGACCGTGCTGGGTGTCGACGTCTCGCCTGACCTGCTGGATCGATGGGTTGATTGGCTAGCGCCGGACGAGCAGCCGTTCTTCGTGACGAAAAGCCAGGCGACTGCCTGGAAGTTGGCGACGGATGATCGGGAGCCGAGCCGCGAGGACCGCGACACGTACCGTACGTACGCGATCGACCGGAAGGCTGCTCGGACTGCGTGGCTGAGCGAGGCGGCGTACGGCGAATTGCCGAAGGCGACGCGGGCGAAGCTGGTCCGGGCGCAGGTGGACTACGACCGTGCGGCAGTTCCGACGGTGAGGAGATGGGCGCGGATCGTCGGCCCGGAGGTTCGGCAGCAGGCGGACGGGCATCGGTTCGTCTGGTGGAAGTCGCTGCTCCGGGAGCCGGCGCGCGTGCTGCCCGACGTCGTCAGCGAGGATCTCGGGCCGAGCCGGCACACAGAGGTCCGGACCTGGCCCGCCGAGTTGCCGCGCGTGCGCGAGTTGGCAGGCACATTCGCGGACGGCAGCGGGCCGAACTGCTTCGGCACCGTGATGGCGGCCTGCGGCACCGAAGGTGCTGAGACAGTCTGGATGCTGCGCGAGCCGTTCGAGGAATGGCTCGCGCAGCACACCGAGCGCGGCGGTAAGGACGACGTACCGGGCACGGTGTTCGTCTGGCGTGACACTGCGCGGCTGGTTCAGCATGCGGCGCTGACCATCGGGGACGGGTGGATGTTGCACAAGCCGTCGCAGTCGTGGATGTCGCCGCGGAAGGTGCGGACGCTCGCCGAGGTGAAGCGCGCCACGCGGACCGCCGGCTGGCGGCTCGAGCGTCATAGGCTGGTCGGGTGAGGTTGCTCGTCACCGGAGCCGCTGGTCTGCTCGGCCGTGAACTCCTGCGCACGGCCGACCACGAGGTTGTGCCTGCGTATCACTCGCAGGTCGTGCCGGGTGGCGTGCAATTCGACGTACGGCGCCGTGACGTGGTGCGCGAGGTGATCCGCAGTGTCCGGCCGGACGGGATCATCCACACCGCCTACAAGCGGGACGACTGGGCCGCGACCGCCGACGGCGCGGTCAACGTCGCGCTGGAGGCGGACGGCGCGCGTCTCGTGTTCGTGTCCAGCGATGCCGTCTTCGGTCCCCGGGAAGCGGCGTACACCGAGCACGAGTTGCCTTGCCCGATCACGCCGTACGGCGCGGCCAAGGCGGCAGCCGAGACGGCGATCTTGGCGATCAGGCCGGGCGCGGTCATCGCGCGGACGTCGATTATCGTCGGATCGGACGGTCGCTCGGGGGAGGAACAGCGCGTACGACGGTTCGCGGCCGGTGAACCTGGTGTCTTCTACACCGGCAACATTCGCTGCCCGGTGCACGTCTCCGACCTCGCGTCGGCGCTGCTCGAGTTGCTCGTCTCCGATGTCATCGGCGTCACCCACGTGGCCGGCCCTCAGGCGATCAGCCGATTCGACCTCGGGCGGCTGATCGCCCTTCGCGACGGTCTCGACCCGCAGGCGCTGCCGTCCGCGCCAGGTACACCGTCGAACATTCGGCTCGACAGCCGCGGTACCCAGGACGTGTTGCAGACCCGGCTTCGGCCGGCGAGCGAGTTCCTGCTCAGTCGGCGTTGACCGTGGTGGTGACCGGGGTGCCGAGTTCGACGGTGCGGCTGACCGTGCAGAGGCGGTCGTGGGACATCTTCACGGCGCGCGGCAGCGCCTCGCGGGCCTTGTCGCCGTCCTCGCCTTCGGGGAAGCGCACGGTGAACTCGACCGCGAGGTTGTCCATCCGGTTGCCTTCCTCGGCGTCCCGGATCTTGTCGCCACGGACGACCGCGCTGAACTCGGTCGGCTCGGCCCGGCGGCTCACCACGACATCGACGTCGATCGCCGAGCAGGTCCCGATCGCCGCGAGCAGCAGCTCGACCGGCGTGAAGTCGGTGTCCTCGCCGCCCGAGCCGATCCGGAGGGTCCCGCCGCGGGCGTTCCGCACCTCGTAGCTGCTGTTCGCCAGGCGCTCGAAGGTCACCTGCCGCAGTGTGTTTGCCATGTCCCGTCACATTCTGTTGCTTGTGGCAACGTCGTAAGGGTCAGAGATTCTCGAGGGCCTCAGCGACGGGTGTGTCCCCGCCGATGAGCTCGAGCGTCCGGCCGATCGAGGCCGGAGCGTCACAGAGGCCGGCCAGCACCAGCGCGACGTCGTCGCGGGTGACCCGGCCGCGACCGGTCTTGTCGGCGAGATACACCGTGCCGGTCCCGGGATCGTCGGTCAGGCTGCCGGGCCGCAGCA
This sequence comes from Kribbella pratensis, assembly GCF_004366075.1. Lineage (GTDB taxonomy): Bacteria > Actinomycetota > Actinomycetes > Propionibacteriales > Kribbellaceae > Kribbella > Kribbella pratensis. Next base: position 485,899 of record NZ_SODU01000001.1, read on the forward strand.
CCGTCCAGTCCAGGTCCCTGGCCCGCAGATCCTCCTCGGCGGCCCACTTGGCCCGGAGGTAGACCGTGAACGTCTCGTCGTCGGTCAGCGACGGGGCGAGGTCCGCGCCCATCGAGCCGACCTGGATGTGCCGCCGTACGCCGGCCTGCTCGGCAGCGTCCGCGAACAGGGCGGCCGCACCGCGGTCGACGGTGTCCTTGCGCGCGTTCCCGCTGCCCGGCCCGGCGCCCGCCGCGAAGATCGCGACGTCCGCGCCCGCGAGCACCTTGGCGACCGCGCCGACGTCGGCCTGCTCGAGATCCAGTACGGCGGCCTCACCGCCGGCTGCCGCGATGTCGGCCTCGTGGTCCGGGTTCCGCACCACCCCGACCACCTGGTGCCCGTCAGCGCTCAGCAACCGCGTCAGCCGCAACGCGATCTGCCCGTGTCCACCCGCAATCACGACTCGCATACCTGCAGACTATCTCTGTGCCCAACGCAGCAGCCATTGACGGGACGAGGATCGCCTACCAGGTTCGGGGCGTCGGGCAACCACTTCTTCTGCTCGCCGGGCAGTCCAACAACCACACCTGGTGGGATCCGGTCCGCTCGGACTTCGAAGCGCAGTACCGGACGATCGCCCTGGACTGGCGAGGAACCGGCGAGAGCGACAAGCCGGACGAGGTCTACAGCACGGTCGGGTTCGCGGACGACGTGGTCGCCGTGCTCGATGACCTCGGGTTGGACAGCGCGCACGTCTACGGGACGTCCATGGGCGGTCGGGTCGCGCAGTGGCTCGCGATCAACCATCCCCAGCGTGTCGACGCACTCGTCCTGGGCTGTACCTCGCCCGGTGCGGCCCACGGGTACGAGCGAAGCCAGGAGATCCGCAAGGCGCTGGCCGATCCGGAGCGAGCCGATCGCGTGCTGCTCGAGATCATGTACACCCCGGCCTGGCTCGCACACAATCCAGGTCCGTACTACGTGCTCGGTGACCCGACGATGCCGTCGTACGCCAAGCGCAGGCATCTGGTTGCCAGCAACCGGCACGACGCGTGGGACGCCCTACCGTCCATCACCGCGCCGACCCTGATCCTGCACGGCACCGACGACATCTTCAGTCCGGCCGCGAACGCGCAACTGCTCGCCGACCGGATCCCGGGGGCTCGGGCCGAACTCATCACGGGTGCCCGGCACGCCTATTTCCACGAGTTCCGGTCGGTTGCGAGTCCGGCGGTCCTAGCCTTCCTGACCGCCGCGCAGGACGGGTCGTAGCGCGTCCAGGACGGTCGGGTCCTCGATGGTCGACGGGACCGGTTCGTCGCGGCCGTCGGCGATTCCGCGCATCGTTCGGCGCAGGATCTTGCCCGACCGGGTCTTCGGCAGCGCATCGACCACCGACACGTCCCGGAACGCGGCGACCGGCCCGATCTCCCGCCGTACGGCGGCCACCAGCTCGTCCCGCAGTACGTCGTCCGAGACCGTCGCGCCTGCCTTGAGTACGACGAGTGCCCGTGGCAGCTGCCCCTTCAGCGCGTCGTGCACACCGATCACCGCACACTCCGCGACCGCCGGGTTGGCCGCGACGACCGCCTCGATCGAGCCCGTCGACAAGCGGTGGCCGGCCACGTTGATGACGTCGTCGGTGCGGCCCATCACGAAGATGTAGCCGTCGTCGTCGATGAACCCGCCGTCCCCGGTCAGGTAGTAGCCGTCGTACTCCTTGAGGTAGCTGTCGATGTAGCGCTGGTCGTCGCCCCACAGCGTCGGCAGGGCGCCCGGCGGCAGCGGCAGCTTGATCGCGATCGCGCCCTCCTCGTGTGCGAGCAACTCCTTGCCGTACGGGTCGAGGATCTGCACGTTCCAGCCCGGCATCGGCACGGTCGCCGAGCCCGGCTTGGTCGGCAGCGGCTCGAGTCCGCGCGGGTTGGCCGCGATCGGCCAGCCGGTCTCGGTCTGCCACCAGTGGTCGACGACCGGTACGCCGAGATGCTCGTGCGCCCAGTGATACGTCTCCGGGTCGAGCCGCTCCCCCGCCAGGAACAACGTCCGGAACCTGTCCAGCGGGTACTTCGCCAGCTCGGCCGCCTCGGGATCGACCTTCTTGATCGCGCGGATCGCGGTCGGCGCCGTGAACAACGCCTTCACGCCGTGCTCGGAGATCACCCGCCAGAACGCGCCCGCGTCCGGCGTCCCGACTGGTTTGCCTTCGTACAGGACAGTGGTCGCTCCGACCAGGAGTGGCGCGTAGACGATGTACGAGTGGCCGACGACCCAGCCGACGTCGGACGCGGTCCACCACACGTCACCCGGCCCGATGTCGTACACGTTGCGCATCGTCCAGGCGAGTGCGACCGCGTGACCGCCGTTGTCACGGACGACGCCCTTCGGACGTCCCGTCGTACCCGACGTGTAGAGGATGTAGAGCGGGTCGGTCGCTCCGACCTGCGCCGGGCCTGCCGGCTGGGTCTTCGCGGTCAGCGTGGCCCAGTCGAGATCGCGTTCGCCCAGTTCAGCGGGGGCTTGTTCGCGCTGGAAGACGACGGTGTGCTCGGGCTGGTGCGACGAGATCTTCAGCGCCTCGTCGATGATCGGCTTGTACTCGACGATCCGGGTCGGCTCGATGCCGCACGAAGCTGCGACGATCACGCGCGGCCCGGCGTCCTCGATCCGGGCGGCGAGCTCACGCGGCGCGAAGCCGCCGAACACCACCGAGTGGATCGCCCCGAGTCGCGCGCAGGCCAGCATCGCGACGACCGCCTCCGGGATCATCGGCATGTAGACGATCACCCGGTCGCCCTTGCCGACACCCAGCGACGCGAGCGCGCCCGCGAACATCGCCACCTCGTCCCGCAGTTGCGCGTAGGTGTAGGTGCGGCCGGTTCCCGTCACGGGTGAGTCGTAGATCAGGGCGGTTCGCTGCCCGTTGCCGGCTTCGACATGCCGGTCGAGCGCGTTGTACGACGTGTTCAGCGTCCCGTCCGGGAACCAGTGGTAGATCGGGGCATGTGTCGCGTCGAGCGCCCGGGTCGGTGCCTTCGTCCAGGTGATCGCCTCGGCCGCCTCGAGCCAGAACCCGTGCGGGTCGTCAAGACTGCGCCGGTAAGTCTCCTCGTACGCGCCCATCCCATGGCCTCCCGTCCGTCGGCTGTTCACCATCGTGGCAGGGTTGAGGCATGACGGTAAGCCTCGACGACGTGAAGCAGGCCGCGGAGCGCATTGCCGGGCGGGTACGACGTACGCCGGTGATCGAGGTGGCGCCGGGACTCACGTTCAAGCTGGAACTGCTCCAGCACACCGGTTCGTTCAAGCCGCGCGGCGCGTTCAATCGGCTACTCACCGCGAAGGACAGTGGCGCCCTGACTGGACAGGGCATCGTCGCCGCGTCCGGCGGCAACCACGGGCTGGCGGCGGCCTACGCCGCCCGCGAACTCGGCGTACCGGCCCGGATCTTCGTCCCCGAGACGACACCGGCCGCGAAGCTCGGCAAGCTGCGGACCCTCGACGCGGACATCGTGCAGGTCGGATCGGAGTACGCCGAGGCGTACCAGGCGGCGCTCGCGGCGCGGGACGAGACGGGGGCGCTGCTGGTGCACGCCTACGACCAGCCTGAGGTCGTCGCCGGGCAGGGCACGGTCGGCCTCGAACTGCTCGAACAGGCCGGCCTGTTCGACACGGTCCTCGTCGCGGTCGGTGGCGGCGGACTGATCGCCGGCATCGCAACCGCCATCGGCGACAACGCGCAGGTGGTCAGCGTGGAACCGGCGCTCGCCCCGACCCTGCAGCGGGCGCTCGAAGCCGGCGAGCCGACCGATGGAGCCGTCGGCGGAGTGGCCGCGGACTCGCTCGGTGCGCGCCGCATCGGTTCACTGGCCTTCGAGGCTGCCCAGACGTACGGCGTCCGGCCGGTGCTCGTCGACGACGAGGCGATCGTTGCTGCCCGCAAGGAGCTGTGGCGGCAGTACCACCTGGCAACCGAGCACGGTGGTGCAACGGCGTACGCCGCGTTGCTGTCGGGGGCCTACCGCCCGGCTGCCGGTGAGCGCGTGGTCGTTGTGGTCTGCGGAGCGAACACCGACCCTGCCACGCTCATTTGACGCGTTGCTGCTTGTCGTCGGCCAGGACCCAGGCCGCGAGCACACCGGCGATGCCACCGAACAGGTGACCCTGCCAGGAGATCCCGTCCTGCGGCAGCAGTCCGCCGAGCAGCGCGCTGCCCCAGACCATCACGACGATGATGCCGAGCAGCACCTGTCCGAGCCGGCGGTTGAACAGCCCGCGGAGGATCAGGTACGACGCATACCCGAAGACCAGTCCGCTGGCGCCGATCGTGATCGTGTTCGGCGGTGAGATCAGCCAGGTCCCGAACCCGCCGATCACCGTCACGATCGCGGTCACCGCGAACAGCCGGGCCGCGCCGCTGACCGCGATCAGCGCGCCGAGCGTGACCAGCGGCAGCGTGTTCGAGATCAGGTGACCGAACCCGAGATGCAGGAACGGCGCGGTCAGGATCCCGATCAGGCCGCGGGGCTCGCGGGAGATGATCCCGTACTGGTCGAGCGCGCCTTGCGTCGCGGTGTCGACGACCTCGCTGAGCCACATCAGCCCCACCAGAGCAACGAGCAGCTTCAGCCCACTCCCGATCCGGGCGGTGTCCACAGCCCGCCCGCTCCGCTTCGCCGGAGTCTGATAGCTCATCCACGTCCTCGCTTCGCTCCGGGCGCGGATGAGGCGCGGCCCGCACTGTGCCTATTGATGAACTCGCTGCGCTCGTCCATGCCCCCAACGATGCCGCATCACCTCAAATCTCAACCCGTGACGGGCGCGGCGACAGCGGACAGTGATCCCTGAGATACTACGAGTGGCATTCGTCGAGGTGAGGGGGAACGATGCCGGTAGCTGTCTATGTCCTCGGGCTGAGCATCTTCGCGCAGGGCACGTCCGAACTGATGCTCGCCGGACTGCTTCCGGAACTCGCCACCGATCTGCACGTCTCGATCCCCCAGGCCGGGCTGCTGATCTCCGCGTTCGCCATCGGCATGCTCGTCGGAGCCCCGGTCCTCGCGGTCGTCACGCTCACCTGGTCCCGCCGTACGGCGCTGCTCGTCTTCCTCACGATCTTCGCGCTCACCCACATCGCGGGCGCCCTGACCTCGAGCTACGCCGTACTGCTCGCCACCCGGATCGTCGGAGCCTTCGTGTACGCCGGGTTCTGGTCGGTGGCCGCGGTGACCGTAGTCGCGCTCGTACCGGCGAACGCCCGCGCACGGGCGATGAGCATCGTCACCGGCGGCCTCACGATCGCGACCATCGTCGGTCTCCCGCTCGGAACCCTCCTGGGCCAGCACCTCGGCTGGCAGTCGGCGTTCTGGACCGTGGCCGGCCTGTGCGTCCTCGCAATGGCCGGCGTGCTCGCGACCCTGCCGGCCGGTCGGCCTGACCTCGCGAGCGCACCCCGGCTCGCCGACGAGCTTCGGGTGCTCCGCAACGCACGGCTCTGGCTCGCGTTCGGTACGACGGCGTTGGCGACTGCCACGATCCTCGTCGTCTTCAGCTACCTCGCTCCGCTGCTGATCCAGACGACAGGGCTTCCGCCCGGCGCCGTTCCCGGCGTACTCGCTCTCTACGGTCTCGGCTCGTTCATCGGGATCACTCTCGGCGGCCGGTTCGCCGACGCACTCCCGTTCCACACGTTGTTCATCAGCATCACCGGGCTGCTCGTCCTGTCCGGCGTACTGGCAGTCACCGCGTCCGTCCCAGCTGTCGCGATCGCTGTGATCGCGCTGCTCGGCGGCTTCGGGTTCGCCGCGAACCCGGCGCTCAACGCCCGCGTGTTCAGCCTGGCCGGTGACGCGCCGACGCTCGCGACCGCGACGAACTTCTCCGCGTTCAACGTCGGCATCACGGCCGGGCCGTGGCTCGGCGGCCTCGCGATCGACGCCGGCGCGGGTTACCCCGCGCTCGGCTGGATCGCTGTAGTCATCGGGCTCGTGGCCCTGGGCACTGTCCTGGTCGCGGCATTCCTGCCCGTCAGTTCACCGGACCTTGCGGGTCGAGGTGCGACGGATCGAAGTCGGCGTGCCGGTTGAACACGTACTTGTTCAGCAACCAGGTGATGATCCACAGCCCGACCCCCACGAGCATCAGCCAGCCGGCGATCTTGTAGTCCGCCGACGCCCGTCCGGACAACGGGCTCGCCAGGTACACGCACAGGACGACGCCCAGCACCGGCAACGCGGTCGGCGCGCGGAAGTGTTTGTGCTCGACCCGGTCCCGCCGCAGGATCAGCACCGCGACGTTCACGATCGCGAACACGCACAGCAGCAGGAACGCCGTCGTGCCACCGAGCGCCGCGAGATCGGCGTACCCGATCAGGACGAACGCGAGCAGCGTGGTGAAAAGGATCGCGATGTACGGCGTACGGCGCCGGCGGAGCACCCGGCCGAGCGGACCGGGCAGCACCTGCTCGTGCGACATGCCGTACAGCAGACGGCTGGCCATCAGCATGTTGATCAGCGCCGAGTTCGCCACCGCGAACATCGTGATCCACGCGAACAGTTCGAGCGGGAACCCGGGTGCTCCGGCCTGGACGACCTTGAGCAGCGGCGTCGCGCCCTTGTTCAGCTCGTCCGGCGAGACCAGCGCGACCGCGGAGATCGCGACCAGCACGTAGATGACGCCGGTGATGCACAGCCCGATCAGCATGATCTTCGGGAAGATCCGCACCGGGTCCTTGGTCTCCTCCGCCATGTTCACCGAGTCCTCGAACCCGACCATCGCGAAGAACGCCAGCGCGGTCGCGGCCGTCACCGCGCTGAACGGGGACTCGCCCTCGGGGACCTTGAAGTCGGTCAGCCGGGAGGTGTCGCCGTCGCCGCCGATCAGCGCCCAGGCGCCGATCCCGATCACGATCAGCAGACCGCTCAGCTCGACGCAGGTGAGCACGACGTTCGCCTTGACGCTCTCGCCGACCCCGCGCAGGTTCACCAGCGCGATCAGCGTCATGAAGCCGAGCGCGGTGATCATCAGCAGCGCGCCGCGGTCGGCGTCGATGTGCGCGGCGGAGAAGAAGTTGGCCGCGAACGCCTTCGACGCGCTCGACGCCGAGGTCAGGCCGGAGCACATCACCGCGAACGTGAGCAGGAACGTGAGGAAATGAATCCCGAACGCCTTGTGCGTGTAGACCGCCGCGCCACCGGCCTTCGGGTACTTCGTGACGAGCTCGAGATAGCTGGTCGCCGTCAGCAGCGCGACCACGAACGCGCACAGGAACGGCAGCCAGACCGCGCCGCCGACCTCACCGGCGACCTTGCCGGTCAGCGCGTACACACCGGTCCCGAGGATGTCCCCGACGACGAACAGCAGGAGCAGTCCGGGGCCCATGACCCGCTTCAGCTCAGGACGCTCACCAGATTGCACTACTGCGGCGGAATCACTCATGAAGGCTCCCCGGAGTCGATCTGACAGCATGTGGCCCGTGATGCACCTTCGACTCATCGTCCCATCGGACCGCAGCGAGCGCGTCCTGAACACGCTCGTCGCCGACCCACGAGTCACCAGCATCGTCCGGTTTCCCGGCGCCGCCCGCCGCCCCGAAGGCGACGTCGTCGAGTGCGACGTGACCCGCGAAGCCACGTCCGACATCCTCACCTGGCTCAAGGCACAGGGCCTGTACGACGAGGGCTCTGTGGCGCTGGCCTCCGTGGACGCGGCGCCGTCGCGGAACGCTCAGGCCGCGGAGAAGGCGGCGCCGGGCGCGCCTGACGACGCGGTCATCTGGGACGCCGTCGTGGACCAGGCGTACAACGAGGCCGGCGGGTCCTGGGTGTACTACGCGTTCCTCACGCTGGCGACCATGATCGCCTCGGTCGCCGTGATCACCGACTCCGCGATCCTCGTCGTCGGCGCCATGGTGGTCGGTCCGGAGTTCGGCGTCGTCGCTGCTCTGGCCGTCGGCATCTTCCTGCGCAAGGGCGGGCTGACCCAGCGGTCGTTGTCGCTGCTGGTCAAGGGGTTCGTGCTCGCGATCGCACTGACAGCACTCACGGCGTTGCTGGCCCGCGCGGTCGGCTGGGTCGACGTCAGTGACGTCACGGCGGCGCGGCCGCTCACCGGCTTCATCTGGCGACCCGACAGGTGGTCCGCGGTGGTCGCCGTACTCGCTGGGTGCGCCGGCGTGTTGTCGCAGACCGCCGGCCGTGGCAACGCGCTGGTCGGTGTGTTCATCTCCGTCACGACGGTTCCCGCCGCGGGCGACCTCGCGCTGTCCGTCGCCCTGTGGGCACCGCACCAGATCGGCGGATCCGCGACCCAACTCGGCATCAACCTTGCCGGAATGACCGCCGCCGGCGTCGTCACCCTGATGCTGCAGCGACTGATCTGGCGCAGCTACCTGAAGGTGAAGCGAAGGACGGGCGCGCGCGTTGAGGCTTGACCAGACGTCCCCTGTCCGATCCGCGCGCGCCCGGCACCGTCAGACATACCCCACCTGAGGGGTCCCCGCACCTGCGAGTGTGCTGACGTATCCCGGACATGGCGCGAAGTAGCCAAACCGGTCGAGTCCGTCCACGGGACGAGATAGCCTGATCGGATGCTGGAGTCGGTGGGGGTGGAGCCGTCCGATGAGGAGGCGTACCGGGCGTTGCTGTCGGCCCCGGGCTGCGGCGTCCGCGAGCTCGCCGACCGGCTCGGCCGCGACGAGCAGGAGGTCGTCGCGACGATCGGCCGGCTCGAGAAGCTCGGCCTGCTGACCAGCACCTCCGACGACCCGGTCCGCCTGCTCCCGACCCGTCCGGACGTCGCGGTCGACGCGTTGGTCGCCGTACGCCGGGCCGAGCTCGATCGGGTGCGCGCCGAGGCCCGGGTGCTGCTGACCGAGCTGAGCACGCAGGAGCAGTACCGGCCGGAGAACCTGGTCGAGGTGATCGTCGGTCAGGAGGCGATCGCCGCCCGGTTCGCGCAGCTGCTCAAGGGGACCGATCACCAGCTGCTCGTCCTCGACCGGCCGCCGTACGCCGCGCAGGCCTCCGAATCGGACAGCACCGTACGCGGGCTGCTCGGCGACGGGGTCGTCGTCCACGGCATCTACTCCCCCGACTCGCTCGACATCCCGGGCGGCGTCGACGAGGCGTACAGCGCGGCCGATGCCGGCGAGACGTCGCGGGTGCATCCGCAGGTGCCGATGAAGCTGGCCGTGTTCGACCGGAAGATCGCGCTCCTGCCGCTGTCGGTGGACCAGTTGGTCGACAGCGCACTCGTCGTACATCCCTGCGCGTTGCTGGACGCGTTGATCGAGATGTTCTGGCTGCTGTGGGACCAGGCTGTACCCGTGGTCCCGGCCGCCAAGGCCGACCCGACGGACGCGCGGCTGATGACGTTGCTGGCGGCCGGGTTCAAGGACGACGCGATCGCGCGGCAGCTCGCGCTGAGCAGCCGGACCGTCGGCCGCCGGGTGGCCGAGCTGATGGAGACGCTGGGTGCGCGGACCCGGTTCCAGGCCGGCATCCAGGCCCAGCGCCGCCACCTACTCGAGGACTAGCCAGGATTTCAGCAGGTGCCGAGCATCTGCGTCAGTGCTGTCTTCTCGGCGGACTGTAGCGACAGCTTGTAGGTGTACTTCACCCAGATCCACTCGCGGGCGTAGATGCAGTGCACCGAGGTGTTCGGCGGCTTCCACTCCGACGGGTCCTTGTCACCCTTCGAGCGGTTGCTCGACGCGGTCACCGCGATCAGCTGCGAGATGGTCAGGTTGTTCGCGAACTCCTGACGTTTGGCCTGCGTCCATGCGCTCGCGCCGGACTTCCATGCCTCGGACAACGGCACGATGTGGTCGATGTCGACGTCCGAGGAGTCGTTCACCCAGGTCGAGTCGTACACGCTGTACCAGCGGCCGGCGGTCGGCTGGCAACTGCTGTCCACGGTCACTCCGGAGCCGTCGCGCTTCAGCACCTGTTCGCGGGTGTCGCACGTGCCGGACTGGATGATCCAGTGCGGGAACTTGTCCCGGCTGTAGCCGTCGCTGGAACCCTCCGTCTTCACGGTCAGGCTCGCCAGCTGGGTCGCGGCGGTGCTCGCCGACGGCGGGGTCGGCGGGTACGCCGGCGCCGGTCCGGCGCTCAGCGTCCACGCGGTCGCGGCCGCCGCCACTGTTGTCGCTAATGCGGTCGTACGTCGCATCGGTCAGGCCTCCGAGGGTTAGGGCGGATCCCCCCTGACGTTGCTGCCCTTCAGCCTTCCCCGATCACGCACCGTAGGAAACCACTCACCAGTTACAGTCGCGTGAACGTAGGACGCTGCCCATGCGACGGTTCGTGTCCCGCTCAGGTCGCGGCTTGGACCGGCTCGAAGCCGGCGAGCATCTCCTCCAAGGCGTGCTGGTCCGGTCCGACGAACGCATCGGCCTGCGGCGCCGTCTCGAGCAGATCCAGGAAGTTCGTGGTGTGCCCCGGAGCCGGCGGCAGGTGGCTGCTCAGAATGACGTCCGGGTTCATCTCCCGCAACGGCTGGACAGTACGCCGGAACGCTTCCTGGTCGACGTTGTGCACCCACGGGCTGTCGAGCGTCGCCCACAGCAACTGCCCGCCACGCAGCGCGTCCCGCGGGGCATCGCTGACATCGCCGCAGTCGGCGAGCTCCGAGGTCGGCATCGGCGCTCCGAAGCAATCGGAGCTGAAGCAGGCCCGCGAGCGGTCGTCGTAGAAGCCTACGGTCGCCGGGCTGTCGTACAGCGGCGGCCGGAAGGCGGTCACGGTGCGGTCGCCCAGCGAGAGCGACTGGCCGGGGTTCAGCAGGTACAGCCGGTCCATGGGCAGCGGCCGCTCGGTTGACATGATGCCGGCGCCGACGAACGTCGTGATCAGGCGTGCCTGCGGTGCCGCTTCCAGCAGGTCGAACAACGAGCCGGTGTGATCGCGGTCCGGATGGGTCAGCCAGATCCACCGCACGTCGGCCGGATCGACCACCGAGCCGAGCGCGTCCATGAAGCCACGCCCGGGCAGGCTCAACCCGGTGTCGACCACCAGCGGTTCGGCCGCAAGCAGCACGAACGCGTTGACGGGCAGGAAGCCGATGCCCGGCACCGGCAGTTGGTCACTGAGCACGCTGATGTCAGCGCCGACACGATTGATCCGCATGATTCCCCCTGTGGAGTGCCGCCGTCACCCACGGCGAGCGGCCCCGGACCTGGTCCTCTTCGGAGCGTCCGCCGCGATCCGGACCGTGTCAAGCGCAGGAGCGAAGGAGATGCCGAAGGCAAGGATCAGTCGTGTTCGACGACGGTCAGTGTCCAGCCGGTCGAGGCGCGGTCCAGCTCGGCGTTCCAGCGTTCGCTGATCAGCTTGTGGAGTGACTTCGGCGTTCCCGGATCCTTGCCGGACTCGAGCAGGTGCCGCGCGACCAGGCCGCGGGTGTGCTTCGCGTTGTGCGAGACGACCGACCGCACACCATCGCGTTCCCGCACCACATTCACCGACACCCACTTGTCCGCCTGGTCGCCGGACGGCCGCCATGCCGCGACGTACGTCGAGGATCGGCAGTCCACGATCACACCGTCGACGTCGGCCAACGCGGCGTTGAGTGGATCACGCCATACCGACGCCAGCGGTCCGTGGCCCGGCAGCGTGGTACCCATCGACAGCCGGTACGGCGGGACCCGGTCGGCGGGCCGCAGCGCGCCCCAGGCCGCCGAGATGACGAGCAGGCGATTCGCGGCGCGGCGCTTCGTGCCCGCGGAGAGGGTGGAGTAGCTGAGGGCGTCGTACAGGACACCTGAGTACAGCTCGGAGACCGGCACGGACGGTTCGGTGCGCCACCGGGTGTTCCGCTCGACCTCGTCACGCAGCGAGGCGCCGACTTCGAGTACGTCGTGCGCGTCGGCGGACGCCGAGACCTTCGCCAGCGTCTCGAGCACCTGCTCGCGCACCGGGTTCAACTCCGGGAACGACAACGCGCCGAAGTCGACAGCACGACCACGCGACCGCCCGGTTTTTCCTTCGGACGGCGGCAGAAGTATTAGGGTCACGTCAGCTCGTCCAACGCTGCCAGGTCGGCGGGGGTCGGGTCCCAGCGGCCGGCTGCGACGTTCTGGGTGACCTGCTCGGGTGTGGTGGCGCCGGCGATCACCGAGGCGACCGCGGGCTGCGCCGCGAGGCCGCCGATCGCGACGTCGATCATCGTCAGGTCGCGTTCGGCCGCGAACGTCTCGAGCGCCTCGAGCTTGTCGAAGTCCGCCTGCGCCAACCGGTCGGGCTGCGTCGCGAGCCGGGAGCCGTCGGGCGCCGCCGCACCACGCTGGTACTTGCCGGAGAGCAGACCGGAGGCGAGCGGGAAGAACGGCAGGATGCCGAGCCCGAGATGCTCACAGGCCGGGACCAGTTCGTCCTCGACGTCGCGCTCGAGCAGCGAGTACTGGTTCTGCGCGCTGATGAAGTGCTCCAGGCCGTTCGACCGGGCGGTCCAGTCCGCGTCGACCACCTGCCAGGCCGCGAACTGCGAGCTGCCGATGTACCTGACCTTGCCCTCGGCAACCAGTTCGGACAGCGCCGCCAGGGTCTCCTCGATCGGCGTGACCGGGTCCGGGAAGTGCAGCTGGTAGAGATCGATCCAGTCGGTGCCGAGCCGCTGCAGGCTCGACTCGACCGCCTTGCGGATGTACCGGCGGGAGCCGCGCACGCCCCAGTCAGGCCCGTTCACCCCGCCCAGGTCACCACCGAACTTGGTCGCGATCACGACCTCGTCGCGGCGCGCACCGAGCGCCTTGCCGAGCAGTTCCTCGCTGAACCCGTGCTCGCCGCGATAGATGTCCGCGGTGTCGAACAACGTGATCCCCGCGTCGACCGCGGCGTTCACCACCGCGTCCGTCCGGCCCGCATCGAGCCGCCGCCCGAAGTTGTTGCACCCCAGTCCGACAACGCTGACAGTGAGACCAGAGTCGCCCAGCTGCCGGTACTCCATATCACTCATCCACACCCTACGCTTCGCTCCGGGCGCGGCTGAGTGCTTGCCGCGCTGTGTTGAATGATGAACTCGCTTCGCTCCTTCATAGCTCAGCCTAGTCTCGGCATACAGTGGCCCTCATGCCGAGTCTCACCGTCGACGGCGCCCGCACTCGGGCCGCCGCGCTTTCCGTCCAGTCGTACGACGTCGACCTCGACCTCACCCAGGGCGAGCGGACGTTCGGGTCCACCACGACGATCAGGTTCACCGCCTCGGAGTCGTCGAGTTCGGTGGACGTGAAACCCGACGAGCTGATCTCCGTGACCCTCAACGGTACGGCGGTCGACGTGGCCGGACTGAGCGACGGGCAGCTCGAGCTGACCGGCCTGCAGCCGGAGAACGAACTCGTCGTGGTCGCCTCGATGCTGTACTCGCACGACGGTGAGGGCCTGCACCGTGCGGTCGACGCCGCCGACGATCTCGCCTACACCTACGCGATGTCGTTCCTCGACGCCGGCCCGCGGATCTTCGCGTGCTTCGACCAGCCCGACCTCAAGGCGCCGTACCGATTCAAGGTGACGGCTCCGGAAGAGTGGCTCGTGCTCGGCAACGGCGCCGCGACACAGGTCTCCCCCGGTCGCTGGGAGCTGGCCGAGACCAAGCCGCTGTCGACCTACTTCGTCACCGTGGTCGCCGGGCCGTACCACCAGATCACCGACTCGCACGACGGCATCGCGCTCAGCGTCGTCTCGCGGCAGTCGCTGAAGGACGCGCTCGAGCGGGAGGCCGCGGACATCTTCGAGGTCACCAAGCAGTCCTTCGACACGTACCACCGGATGTTCGGGTACCGGTACCCGTTCGGCGACTACCACCAGGCGTTCGTCCCGGAGTTCAACGCCGGCGCGATGGAGAACCCGGGCTGCGTGACGTTCCGGGACCAGATGGTGTTCCGCTCGGCGGTCACCGACGGCGAGCGCAGTCAGCGGGCCCGGACCATCGTGCACGAGATGGCGCACCAGTGGTTCGGCGACACCGTGACGATGAAGTGGTGGAACGACCTCTGGCTGAACGAGTCGTTCGCGGAGTACATGGCGCACCGGGTGTCGACCGAGGCGACCCGGTACACCGACAACTGGATCGACTTCGCCTACATGCGCAAGTGGTGGGGCCTGCAGGCCGACCAGCGGTCCTCGACCCACCCGGTCGCGGCCGACGCGGTCAAGGACGCACTCGCGTCGCTCGACGACTTCGACGGCATCTCCTACGCGAAGGGCGCGGCGGTCCTCAAGCAGCTGGCGGCGTACCTCGGTGACGACGTGTTCCTGGCCGGCGTCAACGCGCACATCGTCGCCAACGAGTTCGGCAACGCGACGTTCGCCGACCTGGTCGCGAAGTGGACCGAGGCCGGCGCGGTCGGTCTGGACGACTGGGCGCAGGCCTGGCTGCGGACGCCGGGCGTCGACACGATCAGCGCCGCCCGGACCGCCACCGGCATCAAGCTGCACCGCAAGGCACCCGAGGCGTACCCGGCGACGCGGCCGCACAAGCTGACCGTCGGCGGGTACGACGCGGAGGGCCGCCGTACGACGGTCGACGTACTGATCGACGCCGACGAGGTGGACGTCGACCTGGACCCGTCCCTAGCGGTCGTGATCCCGGACGCCGGTGACGACAGCTGGGCGAAGATCCGGCTGGACTCCGTGAGCCTGGACAACCTCGCGGCGCTGCTGCCGAAGATCGACGACGGTGTGACGCGCGCCGTGATCCTGAACAGCGTGCGGGACGCCGTCGCCGACGGCGAGCTGGACCCGAGGATCGGGTTCGACGTCGTCCTCGGGATGCTGCCGACCGAGACCAGCGACATCGCGGTCGGGACGCTGCTCAACTGGTCGAACACCCACCTGCTCGGCGTCTACCTGCCGTACGAGCCGTACCGCGGGCAGCTGGCCGACGTACTGCGTGCGCGCCTGGACACTGTCGAAGCCGGAAGCAGCGTGCAACTGTCGGTCGCCCGCGGATTCGCGCGGTTCACCGACGACGTCGACCGGTTGCGGGGCTGGCTCGCCGGCGACTCTGCTTTTCCTGTACCTGAGGGCGTCACGATGGACGCCGACCTGCGCTGGATCGTGACGCTGCAGCTGGCCCGCCTCGGCGCGATCGGCGAGGCCGAGATCGACGCCGAGCTCGAACGGGACTCGTCGTCCGAGGGCATCGTCCACGCCACCCGCTGCCGCGCCGCGCTGCCGACGGCGGCCGCGAAGGATCGGGCGTGGGCGCAGATCACCACCGACGCCGACATCGCGAACTACGAGCTGTACGCCGCGTGCGAAGGGTTCTGGCACCCGACGCAGGCCGAGCTCACCGCGCCGTACGTCGACCGGTACTTCGCGGAGATTCCTGGCACCGAGAAGCTCCGCTCCGGCTGGGTCGTGGCAACCAGCGCGAAGCTCGCGTTCCCCAGGTACGCGGTCGAGCAGCGGGTCGTCGACCGGGCCGCCGACCTGATCGCGGACGAGTCCGTCGCGGCCGGCATCCGGCGATCCGTCGGCGACAGCGCGGACGACCTGAAGCGTGCACTTGCGGTGCGATCCGCCTTCTGAGTGGGCTGCAGAGCCGACGAGTGGTTAGCAGTCACACCGTGTTGTGACTAATGTGACTGGTGTGATCAGGAGGACCTTGGTGACCAGGCAAGATGTGGATTCGTGACGTAACCTCCACAATGACCGCGCGGCACGGCGCGCCGGTCTTGGTCAGGCCCAGCGTCCGGGAGAGACTGTCTAGAACCGCACAGGAGAACAAGGTCAATGCGCGAGGCGAGGCTCGTCGGTCTGAGCCAGGATGGGAAACAGCTCATCCTGGCGATGGCAGAGACGGGTGAGGAGTTCGCCGTACCGGTCGACGACCGGTTGCGTGCGGCCCTCCGCGGCGACCGTGCCCGACTCGGCCAGCTGGAGATTCAAATGGAGAGCGCGCTGCGCCCACGAGACATCCAGGCTCGTATCCGCGCCGGCGAAAGTCCCGAGGCGGTTGCTGCGATCGCCCAGATGCCGATGGAACGCGTCATGGCGTTCGCCGGCCCCGTTCTGGCCGAGCGGGACCACATCGCCAGCCTTGCGCAGCGGGCCTCCGTCCGTCGTCGCGGTGGCGGTGACGCACCCACGCGGAACCTCGGCGCCTGGGTCACCGACCGGCTGCGGACGCGGCAGGTCGACCCGGCCTCGGCCGAGTGGGACGCGTGGCGGCGCGAGGACGGCCGCTGGGCGGTCCGGGTGTCGTACTTCGTCGAGTCCGAGGACAGTGCCGATTCTGGGGCGGAGCCGAAGGACGAGAAGATCGCGATGTTCGCGTACGACGCCCCCGGGCGGTACGCGGTGCCCGACGACGACGAGGCGCGATGGCTCGTCGGCGAGCAGGCGCAGGTGACGACCACGACGCCGGTGCAGCCGCAGCCCGGTGAGCGGCGGCTGGCCGCGGTCGCGGACATCGACCCGCTGATCGCCCCCGACCACGGCGCGGACAGCTACGAGGCAGGCTTCGAGGACACCGTCGGCCTCCGTCGCCGAAACCACCCTGCCCCCCGCGGCAGCGGGAGTGACGCAGCCGGCGACGGCCGCGAGTTCGGCCTGCAGTCCCGCGACAGCGGACGTGATGCTCGTGATGGTGGGCGTGAGTATCCGCGTGAGGTTGCGCGGGAGGGTTCGCGGGACGCGGATCGGGGTCCGCGGCGGGTGCACTCGGTGCCGAACCCGGACGAGGAGCCGACGCTGATCGACGTACCGGTCGACCAGCCCCCGGCCCCGCGCCCCGCCGTACGCGCCGTCGAACGCCCAGCCGATCCACCCGCCTTCGCCTCCCCCGCCACCCCGGACGACCACCCCGAGGCTGCTCGCCCGGAGCGCCCGGAACCAGCACCCCGACCAGCAGCCCGTACGTCGGAAGCCCGCCGCCCGGACCCTGTCCGCGAGCCGACATCCCCCGAGCCGCCGACCACTCCCGAGCAGACCCCGGCAGCCACAGCGCAGCCGGACCAGCCCGACAGCACCGAGACCACCCAGCCCGCAACCGACGACACCACGGCCGAGCCCAAGAAGAAGCCCGCCCGCCGAGGCAAGCGCGCCAGCGTCCCCAGCTGGGACGAGATCATGTTCGGCAAGAAAGCCGACTGAACCTGCAGTCCAGTAGCTTCGCGGACCGCGCCCACCGACCTCGACTGCTCAGGCACTCAGGCGGCTGAGTGCCTGCATGGCGTCGTACTCGATCCGGGCGAGGTCGCCGAGGCCCGCGCTTGCCTTGACCAGGTACTGCGCATCTCCTGACCTGCCCGCTGTCGCGATCAGTGCCGCGACCTCGGTCCACAAGGCGGCCGCTTCGCCGTACAGCCGGTGCCCGGTGCGCAGCTCAGTGCTGTCGAGCAGTTGCGTGCATTCGCCGAGCAAGTCGCTGTAGAGGTTGCGGAACAGCGCGCCACCGGTGCCGGCCTTCTCCATCAGAAGCGCGGCCTGTGGCAGATCCCGTTGCGGATCGTCGGTCCGCTCGAGCCACCGGCGTACCTGCTTGCCGGCCTTCGCGATGCCTCGGTGACCGAGGTTGGCGATGGGCGGGTGGAGGAACGCGTCGGCGCACGTGCTGATGGCGGGAACGACCTGCGCCGCCAGTGAAGGCAGCTGTCGGGGAGCGGTGATGGTGAAAGACCGGTGCTTGGCTGTCATCGGGCCTCGCGCCGCCCTCGCCTCGGCGAGGCTGGTCAGGGTGGTTGACACCGCTCCGCCTTGCTGGTCGGTGTCGACCAGATACGCGTCGTGGTCGTCGTAGCCGTACATCGCGACCACATGACCGCCGAAGTGCACCTTCGAGCTGAAGTAGTCCAGGTAGTAGCTGTCCAGCTGCAGTCCGACCGGGCGGCCGGCGTCGATCGAGGCCGCGACGCTCTCCCAGGCCCTCCTCGGCGAGGTGGTCTCCTGGACCAGAAGCTCCAGCTCGAGTGTCCTGGCCAGGTTCCTGGTGAGCTCGAACGGCTTCACCCGTCCTCCGAGGAAGGGAAAGCCCATGCTCTTGCTGTCCCAATAGATGAAGGACAGACCGGAGCCGAGTCCGAAGAGCATGGCCTCGGACAGCTCCACTCCTTCGTCGCGGAGCAGCACACCCAGGGTTGTCGTCTCGCAGTGCTCGCCGCCTCGGGTCTCGATATCTGTTCGCACCCCCGCATGATGGACCCTCCGGCAGCGGGAGGGTCGAGCCCCCTCGCTGACACATCACGGACAGTTGTCCCACATCGCGGATGGTGTTTGGTGGTGGACCCCGGGTGCTGTCATGATCTTCGGCATGCAGATGCTGTGTTGTTGCTGTTGTCGCTGACGCGCGCCGGCTCCCGGCGCACGAGGCCCTGACCTTTTCCGTGGCCCGCCCGCCGACACACAGCACTCACAGGAATCCGCATGAATCTCCCGGCTCTCGCCGATCTGCTCGCATCCCGTGGTCTCCGGCTCCTTCCCGGTTCGTACGCCGTACCGGTCGAGCTGCTCGTCCAGCTGCCTGACGCCACGATCGTCCAGTTCACCGCCCGCGGCACAACGCTCCGGCTGCGCAGCTACTCCCCCGACGCCCTCACAACGATCACCATCCCGGCCGAGTGCGGCTGCGGCGACCATCACCCGCAGACCGGACCGGCCCGCGTGACGCTCAGCCGGTACGCCGTACCGCTGGACGAGCGCACCATCGACGGCGAACTCGAGTACGGCTGGCGCCACCACGAAGCCGGCCTCCTCCGCCTACCCGAAGCTGCCCATCACTTCCTGACTCTCCTCGAAACCCTCCGCACCCGAGACCTGGTCGGCGTCGCCTGACCACAACGCCGGATATCCCGTCGCGTGCAGGGTTCTCCCTTCGTGTATCAGCAGAGAACCCACCCGCGGGGGGATAACCCGTCGCGTGCGGAACGGGCTGGCGGGGTCAGGGGCGGCGGTGGGCGGGTTCGTGGGTGTCGAACGCTTCGCGGGCCGCCTCTACCTTGGCGAGGTTCGGGGACCATTCGGCGAGGGAGTGGAAGAGCGGCGCGAGGCTGCGGCCCAGGGGGCTGATCTCGTATTCGACGCGCGGCGGGACCTCGGCGTGGTAGGTGCGGGTGACCAGGCCGTCGCGCTCCAGTTGACGGAGACGCTGCGTCAGAACCTTCGGCGTGATCACGCCGATCCGTCGCTCCAGCTCGACGAACCGTTGCCGGCCGTACTCGTTCAGCGTCCACAGGATCGGCGTCGTCCACCGGCTGAAGACCAGGTCGACGACCGGCGCGATCGGGCAGGCCTGCACGGGATCGACTGCCGCATCAGCTGCTGTGCTCTCGCTCACAAACCCAATACTATCCTCTAGGTACCTACTATCCCGAGGCCAGTAGCGTCATCACCATGATCGTGATCACCGGAGCAACCGGCAACGTAGGCCGCCCACTCGTCCAGATCCTGACCGCCGCCGGCGAGGACGTCGTCCCCGTCTCGCGGCACGGCGACGGCCACCAGGCCGACCTCACCCGTCCCGAAACCCTCGCACCGGCCCTCGACGGAGCGAAGGCCGTCTTCCTACTCACCTCCGCCGATTTCCTTGCCGACGGCAACCTCCGGCCCGTCGTCGACGTGATCCGCAACGCCGGCGTACCACGCGTCGTCCTGCTCTCCTCCCAAGGCGTCACCACCGGGCGCCACCCTTCGGTACACGAGGACGCCGTGACCCGATCGGATCTCGACTGGACGATCCTGCGTCCTGGCAACTTCGCCAGCAACGCCTTCGCCTGGGCGGAGTCGATCCGGACCCGGCGCGCGATGGCCGCGCCGTTCGCCGACGTCGCGCTACCGGCCGTCGACCCGCACGACATCGCCGCGGTTGCCGCGGCGGCACTCCGCGACGCCGGCCACGCGAACGCCGTCTACACGCTCACCGGGCCTGCGGCCATCTCACCGCGCCAGCAGGCGGCGGTGATCCAGGACGTGATCGGTACGCCGATCAGCTTCACGGAGCTGAGCCGGGACGAGGCTCGGGCCGGCATGCTCACGTTCATGCCGGCGCCCGTCGTCGAGGCCACGCTCGATGTGCTCGGTACACCCACGCCGGCCGAGCAAGCGGTCAGCCCCGACGTCGAGAAGGTCCTGGGCCGCCCGCCCCACACCTTCACCGACTGGGTCACCCGCAACCTCGAAGCCTTCCGCTGATCCACAACACAGCCTGATGCCCCGCCCGCAGCACAGCCTGTTGCCGCACCGGCAGCACAGTCGCCTGCCGCGGCGGCACAGGCTCCTGCGGTGACGGCACAGGCTCCTGGGGCGGCGGCACAGCGGTTACCGCGCGGGTGTGGCTGGTTTGTCGTGCCCGCGGGTTGCCTGTTCCGTGCCGGTGGCCGTGGACCTGCCCGTCACCTCTTCGGAGTCAGGCGGCGGGGCTGATCGGGTGGCGAGCTGGTCGCGGAGGGATTCGGCGAATTGTTCGGCAGCTCGTTGGGCGGCGGCCAGGGCGGCCACGCGATCTTCGGCTGATCGTCTGGCGTCGGCCAGTTGGGCCTGGTGGTCGGCTCGCAGCTGTTCGCGGTCGGTGCGGTGTTCGGTGCGCAGGGCGTCCAGCTCTGCCCGGTGTTGCTCGCGCTCCTGGCGGAGCTCGGTGCGGAGTTGGTCCGCGGTCGCCTGTGCGGTGTGGCGCTCGGCCTCGGCTGCGGCCTGGGCGATTCGTGCGGCCTCGAGTTCGCTACGGGCCTGGCGGACCTGTTCCTCGGCCGTGGCCTGAAGGTCGCGGATCCGCTGCTCGGTCTCGGCGCCTACCTGCTCGACCTCCGCAGCTGCTGCTTCACGGGCGGACGCCATCTCCTGCCGCAGCTGCTCCACCTCAGCGGCGGCGCTCTCACGCAAGGCGGCCGCTTCTCGCCGAGCCCGTTCTGCCGCTTCCTCGGCGACCGCGACATCGACGCGAGCCTCGTCCAGCGCCGCGACGGCCTCCCGAGCAGCCTCGTCGGCCTCCTCCCGTGCGTCCTCGGCTTCGGCGGCCTGCTGCTCCGCCTTTCGACGCCGGTGCTCTTCCTCCCCACGCCGCCGCTCGAGGTCGGCCAGCTCCGCACGCGATTCCGCCTGCAACTGCTCCACCTCGGCCGCCACCGCTTCCGCGTCGCCGTACGTGCGGACTGCGTCCGCCAGCTGCGCGAGGTATCCCTCCAGCTCGTCCACCAAGCGTGGCAGGTTGCTCTTCATCAACTGCTCGAGGGTCATCCGGGCCGCCGTCACGCGGCCCGGCACCGGTTCGGAGCCGGCAGCGGCGGCATCACGGCGCAACGGTTGCCTGGCCAGGCGATTCTTCGCGGCCCACGCGTTCGCCTTGTTGTGAACGACCGGGTTGCCGTCGACGCCTGCGCCTTCGCGGCCACAGTACTTCGGCGGCCGCCCCGGCGTGCCGGGATCAACCTGCTTCGGGTTCTCGCAACTGACCCCAGGGAATTCGCACAGTCCCGGCCGGGTCCGCGCGAGGGGCTCCGCCTCCGTCGTCGTCATGACGCCACTCTAATGGATTTCGTCGATAAAGTTCCGGTTTGAGTATGGTTACTGTCTACTACTTTTGACTGAACGAAACCGAACTGAAGTAGCGCATAATCCCCGTTATGCGCTACCTTCTCTCCTGTGGACGATCTGCCGGCGCCGCTCGTGTTCCGCCCGACGGAGACTGCCGTCGAACTTCCGAGGCCCGATGCGACGACGGAAGCTGCCGTGCGCCGCGTCCTCGGCCGTCGACGACCACTCCACGATCGGAAAGCGGCTCCCGTCGACCGCCTCGACCTGCTCGCCGAAGCGCTGAGCCCCGAGCTGATCGCACTGGTCGTGCTGTGGCTCGGCGGCACCAGACGGGCAAGTCGCGACACGCGGATCGGGTATGCCGACGACCTGCTGTTGTGGGCCGACTGGGCCCGCCGTGAGCTCGGCCGGGAGCGGTTCGGCCTCGACCTGCACCGCGGCGAGGTGACGATGTGGCTGACCTGTCAGCAGGACGCGGGGGCGGCCGCGTCCTCGGTCTCGCGCCGCCTGTCGACGCTGTCCAGCCTGTACCGGTACGCCGCCGGCTGGGGCCTGCCCGTGGTGTCCCCCATCTCCGACGACGACCACCGGCCGAAGTTCCACCGCGGACGGCGCGCCACGTCGGCGCGTGTCCTGGACGCTGATCAGGTCGCCGCGTTGCTCGCGGCGGCGAGTGATGTCCGCGACGCACTGGTCGTCGGTCTCCTCTATACCGGCGCCTTACGAGTCTCCGAGCTCTGCGGTGCGAATGACACCGACCGTCAGGACGAGGGCCGGCGAACGTGGCTCGTCGTGACCCGCAAGGGCGGAAAGGCGGTCAGAGTGCCACTGGAGACGACAGTGGCCGAACTGCTCGACCTGTACCGCGCGACGCGACCGGCCTGGAACGGTGTGGGAGCGGCCCCGCTCATCGCAGATGCCGCCGGCGGCCGGCTCGACCGCCACGACGTCACCCGGCTGCTCCGCCGCCTCGCCCGAGCAGCCGGTATCCCCCGCCCGGAAACCATCGGCCCGCACTCCTTGCGTGCCACCGCCATCACCGACCAGAAGCGCCGCGGCCACAGCGCCGAGGACCTCCAGGAACTGTCCGGGCACGCGGACGTCCGCACCGTCATGATCTACATCGACGACGACGGCCGCGCCGAACGGGTCGCCGCGCTCACCGACGACCTCGGCCGCGTCATGACCGCCGTCCCGCGGCACCTCAAGTCTCCCGGCTGAACCCCACGAGTGGCAGGAACACGTCGTCGACCAGTGCTGTGACGGTCGACGACGGCACTGGCGAGTGGCTGAAGAAGATCTCGTGCCTCATCAGGTTCGTGGGCGCGGTCAGGACTACGACGGGTACGTCGGCCGTCGCGATCTCACCGCGCTCCGCGGCCCGCTTCACGATCGCCGCCATGACGCCGGTCATCCGGCTGTACACCTCCGGGTCGAGGTCCGGCGCCTCGGCCATCAGCCCGTGGATGGTGTCCGGTCCGAGCTGGGTGAACCGGTCGGCCATCTGCTGCAGCACTCCGAGTACGTCGCCGCGCAGCGACCCGGTGTCCGGTACGTTCTCGACGATCGAGCCGGCGTGGTGCCGCATCGACGCGATCACCAGCTCGGCCCGGTTCCGCCAGCGCCGGTACAGCACCTGCTTGCCGGTCTGCGCCCGCGCCGCGACCGACTCCATCGTCAACTGCGCGTAGCCGGACTCCATCAACTCGGCCCAGGCGGCGTCCAGCAGCACGGCCTCGAGTTCGGCACCGCGGCGGCGTTCCATGAAACCTCCAGAAGAGACCTTGCGTCTCTTAATGATCCGAGCCTACCCTGAAACGCGTAAGAGACGTCACGTCTCTAAGGAGACTCTCGGATGACCACTCAGACGGACCGCCTCGACCGGTCGGTCCTGAAACTCGCCGCCGTCCTCGTGCTCGGCGCGCTCGCCCCGCTGCTCGACAGCACGATCGTCACGGTCGCGATCCATACCCTGGGTGCCGACCTGCGCGCCCCGGTCGCCACGGTCCAATGGGTCAGTACGGCGTACCTGCTGGCGCTGGCGATGGCGGTCCCGATCACCGGCTGGTCGGCGAACCGTTTCGGCGCCAAACGGATGTGGATCGTCGCACTCGGACTGTTCCTCGCGGGATCGATGCTGTGCGGTGCGGCGTGGAACATCCGCTCGCTGATCGCGTTCCGCGTCGTCCAGGGCGTGGGCGGCGGCCTGATGCTGCCGATCCTGCAGATGTTGCTGCTGCGCGCCGCCGGCCGGAGGAGGATCGGCCGGCTGATGGCGGTCGTCACGCTGCCCGCGTTGGTCGGACCGATTCTCGGCCCGGTGATCGGCGGCGTCCTGGTCGGCCACCTGAATTGGCGCTGGATCTTCTACGTGAACGTGCCGATCTGCATCGCCGCGATCGCCCTCGCCGTAGGTGTACTCAAGCCCGACCCTCCGGCGATCGCGGCACGGCTCGACGTACTCGGACTGCTCCTGGTCTCCCCCGCGCTCGCCGCGATCATCTACGGTCTCAGCCAGGTCGGCGACCACGGCTTCGGCCACTCCGCCGCACTCCTTCCGCTCGCCGCTGGCGTGCTGCTGCTGAGAGCGTTCGTACTGCGTCGCGCCGCCGAGCCACTCATCGACCTGGCACTCTTCCGCACGAGATCGTTCGCCGCGTCGACCGCGCTCATGTTCCTCACCGGCTTCGGTCTGTACGGCGCGATGCTGCTTCTCCCGCTCTTCTATCAGCAGGCCCGCGGCGAGATGGTGACTGCCGCCGGCCTGCTCCTTGTACCGCAAGGAATCGGGAGCCTGCTCGCGCGGACCGCCGGGGGTCTCGCGGATCGCCTCGGCCCGCGCCCGGTCGTCCTTGCCGGCATCGTTCTGACTGCACTCGGAACCATCCCGTTCGCGATCGCGGAGGCGTCGTACTGGCTACTCGGGACCGCGCTCGTGCTTCGCGGCGCGGGGTTGAGCGCGGTCAATCTCGCGGTAATGGTGGGCGCCTTCCGTGACCTCGAGCCGGAGCAGATCCCGCACGCCAGCAGCACAACGCGGATCATGCAGCAGTTAGGCGGCGCCTTCGGTGCCGCGACGCTCGCCGTCGTACTGCAGAGCCAGCTCACCCGACACCACGCGTCGACGGCCTACGCGCACAGCTTCGGGTGGGCGATCGGGTTCACCGTGCTGGCCGCCGTACCAGCGTTCTTCTTGCCCCGACGCCGGGCTCTTGAATAAGTAACACGCTTGGTTTAACTTATCCGCGCAGTTGATCTTCCGGTCCGCCACCTGGAGGTTTCAGCATGTCCGGACGCTTTCTCGCGCGGATACTTCCCGCCGTGCTTCTCACCAGCGTTCTCGCCGTACCTTCGGCGCACGCTGCCACCATGTATCCCAGTGGGGTCGGTGCCGATCTCGGGCCGGCCCCGACCACGCTCGGCGTGCAGCCCGCCGCCGGAGACGACCCCGCCGGTCTCCGGACCGGCACCGAACAAGGCCGCACGTACTGGCAGACCAACCAGGCCGCCGGCACCGGGTACCTGGAGTTCGACGTCGACGGTGACTACGTCGACGAGATCGGCACCGACGACGTCCTGGTGACGGTGACCTATCTCGACAGCGGCTCGGGCACGCTCGAACTCCAGTACGACGCCAAGGCCGATCCGCAGCAGGACACCACCGACGTCCAGCTCACGAACACCGGCCAGTGGAAGACCGGCGTCTTCTCGTTGACCGGCATCGCGTTCACGAACCGCCTCGGGGATGCCGACGTCCGCGTCTTCGGCAGCGCCGACATCACGATCGCCGGCCTGCGGATCAGTACGGCGGGAGCGTCGGTGCAGCTCGGTGCAACGCCGGTCCAGAACGGGATCAGCCCGCGCGCCGGTGACGACGCCTCGCACCTGATCACCGGCGTCCAGGACGGTCGCCCGTACTGGCAGACCGACCACACCGCGCCGGCGCCGGGCACCAACTTCTTCTACCTGAACGTTGCCGACACCTACCTGTACGACAACCGCGGTCTCGTGCTGGTCAGCGTCGACTACTTCGACGAGGGCAGCGGGCAGTTCGGTCTGCACTACGACTCCCCCGGCGAGACGATCCCGGACAAGTTCAAGAACTCCGAGGTCGTTCGGTACGGCGACACCAGGACGTGGAAGACGTACACATTCGCGCTGCCGGATGCCGTGATGACGAACCGCTCGAACGGCGGCGACTTCCGGATCCACAACGGCGACGGCGCGGTCGATCTCAAGGTCGCCGCCGTACGCGTGGCCAAGGTCGCGACCACGCTCGACGTCACCGAGGGCCTCGTCGACCTGATCGGTCAGGCCACCCGCACCGAGAAGGCCGCCCGCGAAGGGACGCGCGACGGGCAGTACCCGGTCGGCAGCCGCGCCATCTTGCAGGACGCGATCGACAACGCTCAGGCGTTCGCGTCCACTCCGGGCGTCACCGACGTACAGGTCAAGGAAGCGCTCACCACGTTGCAGGCCAAGCTGGACGCTTTCACCGCCTCGGTTGTGGACACCAACTTCGCGGACGACGGTACGGCGACTGCGAGCGGTGGGACCGGGGCTGCTCAGGTCAACGACAACGACCACGAGACTGTCTGGACCGGTGGTGCGGACTCATGGCTGCAGATCGATCTCGGGGCGCCGCGTCCCGTGAACGATGTGCGGGTCGAGTGGGCCGAGGCGTACTGCCCGGACTACTCCGTGCAGGTGTCGAACGACGGTCAGACGTTCGTGAGCGTCGGCCGGACCGGATCGCCGGGCGGCAACCAGTTCAGCAGGACGCGGTTCGCGACGGTCAGTGCGCGGTACGTCCGGGTCGCGATGACCGGGGCCGATTCCTTTGCCGTCAAGGAGTTGCAACTGCGGCTGGCGCCGGTCGTGGCGCCGACGCCGCGGCTCGTTTCGACAAGCAATCCGACCGAGGACGGCGTTGTCGCGGACTTCGACGCCACGCAGTTCGGCGCCGACCGTAGCGGCAGGCGGGACTCCACCAAGGCGATCCAGCAGGCGATCTACGCCTGCCAAGATGCGGGCGGTGGCACGGTGTGGCTGCCGGCCGGGCAGTACAGGGTGACCGACACGATCGAGGTGCACGCGTTCTGCAGTCTGCGTGGTGACCACGGTCAGAAGCTCGGCACGGGCACGGTGATCGTCGCCGACCTGCCGTCGGGTGACGACGGGCCGAGCCTGTTCCGGATCGGCGGCAGCGCGGGCGTTCTCGGCGTGACGACGTACTACACGCACCAGAGCGCGAGCACTCCCGTCCCGTACAACTACACGTTCGAGATCCCGGGCGGAGCCTGGATCGGCAACGAGAACTACATGATGGCCACGGTGTCCGACGTCACCATGCTGAACTCGTACCGCGGCATCGGCGTCAGCACGATGCCGAACGACCACGGCAACGCCCCCAGCTCGGGTCAGGTCCACGAGTCGACGACGATCCGCAACGTTCGCGGTACGGCGCTGTTCGAGGGCGTCCGCGCCTACAACGGCGCCGACGTCGGCACCTGGGAGAACGTTGCCTTCAGCAACTCGTACTGGTCGTCCGCGCCAGCCGCGTTCCACCCGCCGTCCCGGGCCGCCCTCGACGCCTGGACCCGGGCGCACGGCACCGGCCTGGTGCTCGGCGACCTCGAGTGGGACCAGTTGTACCGGATCGCGCTGTCCGACTACGCCGTCGGCATCCACGTCGTCGCGGGCCAGCGCGCCCAGTTCACCGGCAGCTTCCTGGAACCCGACGTACGCCGGGTCGGGACCGGGCTGCTCGTCGACGTGATGGACGACCGCTGGGGTATGACGCTCGCCGGTGGTCGCATCGAGGGCGGCATCACGAACAACTCGCGGGGTTACGTGAAGATCACCGGCACGGAGGTCGTCGGCGCACAATCCGGGATCATCCACCGCATGTCCGGCAGCGCCCCGACGTACATGCAGAAGCCGCTCCCCAAGCCGGTGCAGAAGTTGTACGTCGTGGAGGCGCCGCACGGGGTCGGGTACCTGCCGGCCGCCGACGCGACGCGTGCGGTGCAGAAGGTGCTCGATCGTGCCGGGCGTGAGGGTGGCGGGATCGTCTACCTGCCCGCCGGCTGGTACCGGATCGGTGCGCATCTGAGCGTTCCGGCGAAGGTCGAGTTCCGCGGTGCTTCCGCCGTACCGAACCGGGACCAGGGCGGGGCGAGCGGCGGGACGGTCTTGCAGGCGTTCGAGGGACGTGGCGCGGGAGCGTCGGCAACCGCTCTCTTGACGCTCTCCGGGAAGGGCGCCGGCGTCCGCGGGCTGCGGGTCTTCTACCCGGAGAACAACCCGGCCGAGAGCGTCGTCTCTTATCCGTACGCCGTCCGGGGCCACGCAGGCGGGAACTATGTCATCAACGCCGGCTTCCCGAACGCCTGGAACGGCATCGACCTCAGCGGCGACGGCGTCGTGGTCCGCAAGGTCGCGGGCGCGTTCTTCGACCACGCTATCGCGATCGGCCCGGGGCGCGGCGGCCGCGTCGAGGGGGTGCTCTCGAACGGGAACGCGGTCACCAGGGTCGGGTACCAGCAGCCGTACTGGATGAACGAGGGTCGCATCTTCGAGCTCGTCATCGACAAGTACATGCGGAAGACCGCCAAGATCGTCACCGTCGACGGGGCGAGCGGGCTGACGCTGCTCAACGTGTTCGCGTACGGGTTCCACGACGGCCTCGTGGTGAACTCCGGGCAGGTGGACGCGTTCAACCTGGGCACCGACAACCTCGGCGGCGACGGGCACACCGTGCAGGTAGTGGGTGGAGACGTCGAGGCTACGAACCTCGCCCGCTACAACGGCGCGACGCTCAGCGGACCGGCCACGTTGCACAACGTGATGGTCATCAATGTCGTCCAGCGCAGCATCGCCGTCCAGGCGAACGGGAACGGCACCGTGAAGATCACCGGGAACGAGTCCGAGCCAGGAACGTACGAGGTCGGCGCGCAGGTCACCGTGACGGCAGCGCCAGGATCGGATAGCGTTTTCCGGGATTGGACCGTGGCCGGGATCGTGGTGTCGACAGCGCCGTCGTACACCTTCACCGTCTCCGCGGACCAGAAACTGATAGCCAACTTCACAATGAAGTAGGAGCGAGATGGCTGACACACAACAGCAGGTCGCGATCGTCGGGTGCGGCATCATCGGCCGCACCCACGCCAAGACCATCGCGGAACGGCCGGACGCGATCGTCACCGCCCTGGTGGACGGTGACGCCGCGGCCGCGGAGGCACTCAAGGCACAACTGGTCGAACTCGGGCAGCCGGAGCCGAAGGTGCACGCCGACCTGACCGCGGCGCTGGGTGGGTCGGACGTCTCCCTCGTCGCGATCTGCACCCCCAGTGGCACGCACGCGGCGCTGGCCGAGCAGGCACTGAACGAGAAGAAGCACGTCGTGATCGAGAAGCCGCTCGACGTCGACCTGGTCCGGGCGCGGCGTCTCGGCGCCGCGGCCACCCGGGCCGGGAGCCACGGCGTGCTGTCGTCGGTGATCAGCCAGCACCGCTTCGACGCCGGCAGCGCCATGGTCAAGCAGGCGATCGACGCCGGGCGGTTCGGGCAGCTGACGTCGTCCGTCGCGACGGTGGCCTGGTGGCGCAGCGACGAGTACTACGCGTCCGCGGGCTGGCGCGGGACGTGGACGCAGGACGGCGGCGGCGCGCTGATGAACCAGGGCGTCCACACCGTCGACCTGATGCTGTGGTTCATGGGCCGTCCGGTGAGCATCCAGGCCCAGGCGCTGCGAGCCGCCCACCACGCGATCGAGGTCGAGGACACGGTCGTCGCCACGATCACCTTCGAGAGCGGCGCCGTCGGCACACTGCACGCCACCACAGCGGCGTTCCCCGGCGGCCGTACCCGGGTCTCCGTCCACGGCACCGAAGGCGGCGCCGAGGTGGAGGACGATCGCCTCCGCCGGCTGAACGTGGACGGCTCCACCGACGACCAGCCCGTCGACGTCGGCGGCCCTGGCGGCCACAAGGCGCAGTACGACGACATCCTCAAGGCGATCGCCGACGGCACCCCGCCCGCCATCACGGTCCAGGACGCGATCGACGCGCTCGCCACAGTGCGAGCCGTCTACATCGCCTCCACCCTCCAACGCCCGGTGAAGTTCCTCGACGTACTCGAAGGCCGCTACGACGACGTGGATGTGTCGCGCGGCGTCGGCCTCCCACCGAGGTGACTGGATCTCCAGGCCATCACAATGTGCCGAGCAGGACTCGGCTCAGCGTGGGCACGCTCGCCGACGGCGATTGTGATGGCCTGGAGATCCACCTACGCGCCGGGCTCGCGAGAGTTCAGGATGCGCTGGTACAAATTGCAGTCCTGCCAGCGGCCGTCGATGTGGAGGTACGTGGGGGCCATGCCGATCTGGGTGAAGCCGGTGCGCTGCAGGACTCGTTGGGAGGCGACGTTGCCGGTGAGCGTGCTGGCCTCGATCCGGTGCAGCTTCAGCTGGTTGTCGGCGATCTCGGCGACGGCCTCGACGGCGCGGGTGGCGAGGCCGCGGCCGAGTACGTCGACGGCCAGCCAGTAGCCGAGGGCGGCGCTGCGGAACGGGCCGGGGACCAGGTCGCTCAACGTGATCTGGCCGACGATCCGATCGCCCGAGGCCAGCACCCACGGCACGACCAGCCCGTTCTTGTAGCGCTCGAGCTGGTACGTCATCCGCTCCGCCTGCCCGGCGGGGGTGAACCACTTCTCGTCCCGGACCGGCTCCCAGGGCCGCAGATGTTCGCGGCTCCGGATCTGTGCGTCGGCGAGGGCAGGGGCGTCGTCGAGGGTCGCGATCCGGAGCTCGACGTCCGGCGTCAGCGGGCGGGGTTCGATCACTGTTCGATCACTTGGGCAGCCTACGTGCCTGACTCGATCCCGAGACCCGAGGGGTGAACGCGTCGTGGAAGATCGTCGACGCCGCCCCGACCGCGGCCGCGTCGGTCTGCAGCATCGACTCCTCGACCGCGACCGGCCGGGTCTCCCGGGCCACCGGATGCGCGTTCACCGCGCGCCCGATCTCGGTCAGCAGGATCTCCGAGATCTCCTTGCCGTACGCCGGCCCGCCGAGGACCACGAGGTCGATGTCGAGGAGATCCACCAGGCCGACCGCGCCCTGCCCGATCACCCGGGCGACCTGCGTGACCGCCTTCACCGCCGCGGCATTCCCATCGGCCGCCGCCTTGCACACGGCCCGGTACCGCTTGGCCTCGTCGGTCGCGGCCGGATCGGTCTCGACATACCCGAACTCGCCCGCGATCACCGGCAGCGAGGCCGTCGGATTGCACTCCGGCACCATCCGCGGCCCGTTGTCCGGGTCCCACTCCCCCATCCGCAGCGCCGCGATCTGCCCGAACTCACCGGCGTTCGCCGTGCCGCCGCGGTAGATCGAGCCGTTCAGGATCAGGCCGCTGCCGACGCCGGTGCCGAGATAGAGGTAGGCGAAGTCCCGCGCCCGCGCCGACCGGCCGATCCACCGCTCGCCGATCGCGGCCGCCGTACCGTCCTTCTCCACCAGCACCGGATGGTTCAGCTTCTGCTGCAGCAGCTGCCGGATCTTCAACCCGCGCCAGGCCGGCTGCAACGGCAACGCGAGCAGGGTCCCGTCCGCGTCGATCGGGCCCGGTACGGCGACGCCGACACCGAGCATCGACGCGAGGTCGACCTGGCTGATGCTGAGTGCGGCGTTCACCGTGGCCGCGGTCAGGTCGATCAACTGGTCCGCCGGGAGGTCGTCGGCGAGGTCGACCGTTTCGCGCCGCACGATCGTGCCGTCCAGGTCGACCACGGCAACGGTGAGCAGTTCGGGATCGATATGGATGCCGACCGCATGGGCGGCCTTCGACCGCAACCGCACCGGAGTCCGCGGCTTGCCGAGCCGCTCAGCGCGCTCCTGCGCCTCCTCCACCAGCAACCCCTGCTGGAGAAGGAGACGCAGGATCCGCGACACCGACTGCTGGGTCAGGCCGGTACGGCGGGAGATCTCGGTCCGGCTGATGATGCCGGCCAGCCGGATCGTCTCGATGATCACGGCCTCGTTGAACGAGCCCAGGTCGTACTGGTTCGCGCCCGCGCGCCGCAAGTCGGCGAGTCCCTCGACCGAATCGCTCATCTCCACCTCCCGTCTCGTCCCTACTGGCCGTGATCGTACTGCCCGGCGCCCGATGTCACGGCGCTTCGAGCGCTCCGTCGATGCGCCGTACGCCGGCCGCCCACTCGTCGTGACCGGACAGTTCCGCCGGATAACGAGCCGCCGCGTCCAGGTCCACGTCGATTCCCCAGCCGGGCGCGTCGTTCGGCCGCAGCCAGCCGTCCTCGATCCGCAGCGTCCCGGGGAACACCTCGTACGTCGCCTCGTTGTAGATGTGCCCCTCTTGGATGCCGAAGGCAACCGATGTCACGTCCAGCGCGACGTTCGCCGCAGCGCCGATCGGCGACGTGTCGCCGGGACCGTGCCAGGCTGTCCGTACACCGGAGATCTCGGCCAGATCCGCCAGCTTGCGGGCCGGGGTGAGGCCGCCGATATCCGAAACATGCGACCGGATGAAGTCGACGCCGCCGTCCCGGATCAGCCGGACCGCGTCGCCGAACGACGTCGTGAGCTCGCCCACGGCCAGCGGAACCGGCGAGGCTGCCCGGACCTCGGGCAGCCGGTCCCACAACTCCGGCGCGAGCACATCCTCGAGGAAGAACAACCGGTGTGGCTCGAGCGAACGCGCCAGCAGCACCGCCTCCTTCGGCGTCAGCCGCGAGTGCACGTCGTGGAGCAGTTCGATGTTGTCGGGCAGCGCGTGCCGCGCCTCGGCGAACAGCTCCGGCGTGGTCCGCAGGTAGTCCCGCGCCGACCAGCCATTGCGGTACGGCGCGTCCGGGTAGAGCGTCGGCACCTGCGGAGCTCCGTACCCGCCACCGCCCGGTGTCGAGATCTGCAGCCGGATGTGCCGCCAGCCCTGCGTGATCAGCTTCTGCGCGTGGTCGATCGTGTCTTCGATCGTCTTGCCACTGGCGTGGATGTAGGTGTCGGCGGCGGCACGGACCTTGCCGCCGAGCAGCTCGTACACCGGCATGCCGGCGCGCTTGCCGGCGATGTCCCACAGCGCCTGGTCGATACCGGAGATCGCGTTGTTGGTGACCGGTCCGCCGCGCCAGTACCCGGAGTACGACGCCAACCGGGTGAGGTCGCCGATGTCACCCGGGTAGCGGCCGACGAGCAGCCGCGACAGGTGCTCGTCGACGAACGTCTGGACCGCCTTCCAGCGCTGCGTGAACGTGGCGCACCCGAGCCCGTACAGGCCCGGTTCGGTGGTGTCGATCTTCACGACCACCAGCGGGATGCCTTGCGGTGCCGTGACGATCGCCTTCACCTCGCGGATCCGGAGGTCGTCCCGCACGGGCCACGGCTGGTCGAAGTTCGAGGGCATTCAGTGCTCCAGGGAGAGGGTGGGTAGGTCGAGCTCGTGCCGGGCCTCGAAGCCGAGCACGGTCCGTACGGCGGTCAGGTCGATCGGCACCTCGCGACCGGCGAACCGTCGCGACCGCGGCACGTCCGGCGCGTACGCGTCCAGCAGGTCCTCGGTCGGGTACGGCGCGTTGGTGGTGCTCGCGGTCACGAAGAAGGTGTGGGCGCCCGACAACGGCGCGGTCAGTCCGAGCTCCACGGCGTACGCCGCGTCGCGGGTGTCCAGGTAGCTCCAGGCCTCCCGCAAGCCGCTTCCGGGATGCTCCCGGACGTGGTCGGACATCTCCTGCAGCACCTCCGGCGAGTTGACGTGGGGGAATCGGAACGCGACCACGTCGATCCCCCATCGCCGCCATGCCATCCGCGCGGTGTTCTCGTCGTTCTGCTTCGACAGCGAGTACGCGTCGGCGATGTCGCTCGGCGCCTGCTCGTCCCACGGGAAGTACGGCGGCCGGATCTCGTGCGGGTTGAACGGTACGCCGGTCGCGTTGATGCTGCTCGCGATCACGGCCCGGTCGATGCCGAGCGCACCGGCCTGGGCCAGCACGTTGAACGTCGACACCACGTTGATCGAGTACACCTCGTACGGCGTACCGGCCGAGGGATGCGGCAGCGCTGCCAGGTGGACGACGTACTCCGCGCCCTCCAGGGCATGCGCCACGTCCGTCTCGGACCGCGTGTCGCCGATCAGCACCCGGTCCGCCTTCAGATCCGGGTGCTCGACGTTCGACAGCGTGGTCACCTTGGCACCCAACTCGTTCAGATGCTCGACCGTGACCAGCCCGATCCGGCCGGCGGCCCCCGTCACCAGCACCCGCCGACCGTTCAGTTCATTCACTCTTTGATACCTCCGGCCATTCCCACGCCGCGCAGGAACTGTTTCTGGAACAACAAGAACAGCACGACAGGTATCAGAACCGCGAGGAACAGCGCGCTCATCTGCAGGGAGATCTCTGTGGTCTTGGCCACCCGCGGCAGCGCGACGGAGATCGGCTGCAGCCGTGGGTCCGGCAGCACGAGCAGCGGCCAGAGGTAGTCCTTCCACGAACCGATGACGGTCAGGAGCGCGACGACTCCGACGATCGGTTTCGACAGCGGCAGGATCAGCGACGTGAACAGCCTCAGGTTGCTCGCGCCGTCGATCCGGGCAGCCTCGATCAGCTCACGCGGGATCGAGTCGAAGTACCGCTTCATCACCAGCACGTTGAACGCCCCGGCCGCCTGCGGCAGCCAGACCGCCCAGAACGTGTTCTGCAGGCTGATCCCGAGCACCGGCATCTTCAGCACCGTCATGTACAGCGGGACGAGCGAGATGACACCGGGCAGGAAGAGTGTGGCGAGGACGGCGCCGGTGACGACCGGTCCCCATTTCGGCCGCAGGATGCTCAGCACGAAGGCTCCCGTCGTGCACACGAACAGGGTCGAGATCATCGAACCGATCGCGATGAACGCGGTGTTGCCCAGGTACGCGCCGATCTGCACGCGGTTCCAGGCGTCCGGGATGTTCTTCAGCTGGATGCCCGACGGCCACAGCTGCATGGGGCCGCGCAGGATGTCCTGGCTCGTGGAGACCCCCGACTTGAGCAGCCACAGCAGCGGCCCGACGCCGGCGATCAGGACAGCGATGAAGATCAGCACCTGGATCGTCGGCAGGCCGTAGCGGATCAGGCCGCGCTGCCGGTCGGCTGTCGAGATGATTCCGCGCTCGTGACTCATGTAGTGCTCCAGCGGCGGGTGACGAAGTGGTAGACGACCGACAGCACGCACAGCACCCCCGCGAGCAGCACGCTCAGCGCGGTCGCGGCGCCGAAGTCGCCGTTGATGAACGCGTACCGGTAGATCAGCAGCAGGATCGTCGTGGTGGCGTTGTTCGGGCCGCCGCCGGTGAACAGGAACGGCTCGGTGAACACCTGGAACGTCCCGATCAGCTGCAGCAGCATCATGATCAGGATGATTCCGCGGATCTGCGGCAGCGTGACGTGCCAGACCCGGCTCCAGATCCCCGCCCCGTCCAGCTCGGCTGCCTCGTACAACTCCGTCCGTACGCCGGTCAGCGCTGCGAGGTAGATGATCGACGTGGCGCCCGCGCCGGCCCACGTCGCCTCGAGCACGATCGCGGGCATCGCCAGGGTCTGCGAGTTCAGCCACGCGAACGGCCCGAGCCCGAACCAGCCGAGGATCGAGTTGAACACGCCCGCCCCGCTCGGGTCGTAGAAGAACGTCCACAACAGGATCGCGGCCACCGGAGGTACGACGGCCGGCAGGTAGGAGAGCACGTTGTAGAGCCAACCGGTCTTGCGCAGCTCGCTGATGAAGACGGCCAGGAACAACGGCACCGGGAAGCCGAAGATCAGGGCCAGCAGGCAGAAGTAGAGCGTGTTGAGCGCTGCCTGCGGGAGCTGCGGATCGGTCAGCACGTAACTGAAGTTCGACATCCCGACCCACTCGGGCGGGGCGACCAGGTTGTTCTTCTGGAAGCTGAGCACCAGGCCGCGGACGATCGGGCCCCAGGAGAAGTACAGGAAGATCAGGACCAGGGGCAGGGCGAAGAAGACCGCGCTCAGCCCGCCGGAGCGGTACCAGGTGGCCCAAGATTGAGCACCGTTCCGGCCGGGCTTATCCGTTCGTTGCTGGAACATTGGGCTACCGAGCCAGACGCGCGTCGATCTTCGAGGCCGTGTCGCTCAGTAACTTGTCGATGTCCGCGTCCTTCTTCGTGAGCACCTGCTGGACCACCGGGTCGAGCAGCGAGTAGACCTCCTGGCCCTTGTTCGACGGCTCGGGCAGCAGCTTCAGCGTCTTCGTCGAGTCGATGTACCCCTGGAACTGCTTCACCGGGACGTTCACGTACGGCTCACGCCACTTGTTGAACTGGTCGTAGGTCTCCTGGCTCAGCGGCGTGATCCCCGGCCGGCCGACGAAGCCCTTGTCGGCGATCGTGGTCTTGGCGTCCTGGACCGCGACCGACTCGGTCGTGTACTTGTCGAACTGGTCGAACTTGATCCACTTCAGCGCGGCGACGACCTCGTTCTTGGTCGCCTTCGGGCTGATCATCTTCAGCGAGCCACCGGTCAGTGTGCCGTGCGGGCCGCCGTCCTGCGGCAGACCGCCGTGACCGTAGTCGGCGGGCTTCATGCCGAAGTTCTTCACGCTCATGTCGTAGGCGTCGGGCGCCTGCAGGACCATGCCGATCTTGCCGGCCGCGAAGTCCTGGCGGACCTCCTCCTGGTTGTACAGGAACCTGCTGCCCATCGAGTTGTCGGTCCAGCGCATGTCCTTGAGCAGCTGCAGCGCCTTCTTGGTCGGCGCGTCGTTGAACGTGCTCTTCTTGCCGTCCGGGTTCTCGACCGTGCCGCCCATGCTGTACGTCATCGTGGTCAGCATCCAGCCGCCGGTGTTGTTCGTGGTCAGCTGCGCGTACCCGGCCTTGCCGGTCTTGTCGGCGATCTGCTTGGCGTACTGGCGGACCTCGTCCCACGTCGTCGGCGGCTTGTCCGGGTCCAGGCCGGCCTGCTTGAACAGAGCACGGTTGTAGGCGAGGCCGACCGAGAAGACATCGATGGGTACGCCGTAGATCCGCCCGTTCGCGTCCTGGACGATCTTCAGGACGTTCGGGTTCAGGTCCTTGGTCAGGTCGACCAGCTTCAGCTCGTCGGTGATGTCCGGGAGCTGCTTGTTCGGGATCATGTTGGCCGGCTCGGTGAAGCTGATGTTCATCACCGTCGGCAGCGTCCCGCCGGCCACCTGGGCCTGGAAGGTCTGCGCCTCCCACTTGGTCTCGGTCGATTTCACCGTGATGTTCGGGTACTTCGCCGTGAAGTCCTTGATCTTCTGCTCGAACGCCTTGATGTCGTTCGGCTTGTCGGGGGTCGGGCGGTCCCCGATCGTGATGGTGACCGGCGCCTTCTCGTCGATCTCGCCGGCGGCGCCGGTGGACGACGAGGGCGTCGTACCCTTCGCGCACCCCGCCGCGAGCACCAGCCCAATCACGCCGAGGGCCGCCCCGCAACGGCTCCACCTGCTCACTCTCGTCATCGGAACTCCTCAGGTTTCCGGATGCCGCCGATGTGCTCTGAGCCACACACCGGCCAGGTCCCGAGTAAGTTAAACCAAGCGTGTTACTAACTCAAGAGTTCACCGCGCACTTGTGCGATAACGCTTGCGCAACAGGCCGAGGTGCTGCCGGGCGCCGAGGTAAACCGATGGAGCGGGTGATCGGTGTGCGGGAGGATGGAGGCATGCATCTTCGCGCGGCGGCCGCTGCCGACCTTCCGTTCCTGATCGAGATGTTGCTCGAGGCCTGCAACTGGGACGGGACTCCCTGGTACGACGAGGCGAAGGCGCGGGGCGACGATCACGCGTGGCGATACCTCGACGGGTGGCCGCGCGCGAGTGACTTCGGGGTGGTTGCGGAGGTCGACGGCTCCCCCGCCGGTGCGGCGTGGGCGCGGTGTCTTACCGCGGAGCGGCCCGGGTACGGGTACGTCGCGGACGACGTACCCGAGCTGACTTTGGGCGTCTCCCCCGCCTTCCGGCGGCGCGGGGTCGCGCGGGGCGTGCTGACCGAGGTGATCGCGCAGGCGCGTGCAGCGTCGTACGGACAGCTCTCGCTCAGCGTGGACCCGGACAACCCGGCGCGAAAGCTCTACGAGTCGTTGGGGTTCCGGAAGGTCGGCGTTGTCGGCACCTCCGACACGATGGTGCTCGAGCTTTAGCCGAAGCCTCGGACGCGGAACTGCATGACGCGGTACGGCCAGCCGTTGTCGGTGTTCCACTGACTCACGGACAGGTGCATGTCCGAGAGCGTGGAGCCCGGGATGACATACCCGCCGTACAGCTGAGCGACATGGTTGCCGTCCTCCGAGCCCCACGCGCCGCCGTAGATCAGGGTCTGCCGGTACGCCGTGTAGAGGTTGGACGTCGGCGTGTCCATGATCATGCCGTCGATGCGGTAGTCGCCGGCGTTGAACCAGGTCAGCACCCACTTGCCGCCGAGCGGACGCAGGCTCATCTCGCCGAAGCTCCCGTTCAGGATCGGCGTCGCGGGATTGCCCCACGCCCAGACCCCGTCCCGGTAGCCCCACGGTTCGTACGCCGCCGGGTTCGCGATCTGCTCCTGGCGGACGCGTTTGAGGATGATCGGCTTGTTGCGCTGGAACCCGGTCGAGTAGACGTACACGTACCCGTCGTTGCCGAGTCCCCAGGTCAGCAGCTGGAACATCCCGCCGTCGATGTCGGGGGCGAACTTCGCGCCGGTGTGATACCAGTTCGCACCGGAGTTGTCCGAGCGCCAGATCTCTGTCCACACGACGTTTCCGAGGCCCTTGTTCACCATCGCGTGCAGGTACATCGACCCGCCGATCGTGATCACGTCCGAGGGCAGCACGGTCGAGAACGTCGGATTGTCGTGCGGGTAGTCCCACAGCTGCTGCGCCGCGGCGCCTCCGACCGCGCCCGACCATGTCACGCCGCCGTTCAGGTCGGTGGTCGTCGACCACAGCGCGACCGGTGACCGCCACCAGCCGCCGCCGACGCGCGCCTCCTCGAAGGTGTCGCCGAACATGAACAGCAGCCGCCCGTCCGGCGTCCGCGCCGGGATCCCGAGGTCGGTCGCGGCCATCCGGAACCGGTCGGTCAGACCAGGTCCGGTCAGATCGGCCACTTTGTTGGTGAGCACAGCTTGGCTACTCCCGACGGCACGGCCCGGTACGGCGGCCAGCACCCCGGCCCCGACGGCCGCGCGGAGGAACGTGGATCGCTTCATCATCGACTGACTCCCAGGGGCGGTGTGAGGTGGGAAATCGATTGCTCGCACACCATCCCGCGGCACCAGAGCGAAGTCAACCCTTTCGTCCCCCGTGCACGTGACTCACCTCACGGAGACCGGCTGTCACGTGCGAGACCACGGCGGCGTCTCGTGATCGAACAGTCGTTTCCACAGGAGGTACATGATGACGAACGCGGAGCGGACCACCGTTCTGATCACCGGGGCGAACAAGGGTCTCGGCTACGAAGCAGCCCGTCGGCTCGGAGAGATGGGCTGGAAGGTGTTCCTCGGTTCGCGTGACGAGGAGCGCGGGCGGGTGGCCGTAGAGAAGCTGGCGGCCGACGGTGTGGACGCGGTGCTGGTTCCGCTGGACGTGACCTCCGACGAGTCCGTCGCCGGCGCCCTGCAGGTCGTCTCCAGCCACACCGAACGGCTCGACGTACTGATCAACAACGCGGGCGCGCCGGGGCACGCCGTCCACCCCCGCGAGGCGACAGCTGACGAGCTGCATGCCGTGTACGACGCCAACGTGTACGGACCGGTGCGGGTCACGCATGCGTTCCTGCCGCTGCTGCAAGCGGCGAGCAACCCACGTGTGGTGATGGTCTCCAGCGGCGGCGGGGCGTTCAGCGTGGTGCAGGACCCGGAGCAGCCGGTCTCCAAGATGCACGAACTCGCGTACAGCTCGTCCAAGGCGGCGCTGAACATGCTCACGGTCAGGTACGCGCAGGCGCTGCCGACCATCAAGTTCAACGCCATCACGCCCGGTGAGACCGCGAAGCACACGTTCGCCGCCACCGACATGAACAACCACAAGGGTCAGCTGACCGTCACCGAAGGCACCGACGTGATCATCCGGATGGCCACGCTCGGCCCGGACGGCCCCACCGGTACGTTCGAGGACCGCCTCGGGCCCGTGGATTGGTGAGGTCAGTCCTTGCCTGTGGCCACTGGCCGGGTGGGGTCGGTGATCCATTCGGACCAGCTGCCGATGTAGACCGTGGCGGGGAGGCCGGCGGATTCCAGGGCGAGGGCTTCGTGGGCGGCGGTTACTCCGGAGCCGCAGTAGACCGCGGTCTCGGTCGACGGGGTGACGCCGAGTGCGGTGAAGCGGGCCTGGAGGTCGGCGGGTGGGAGGAAGCGTCCGGTCTCGTCGACGTTCGCGGTCGTCGGGGCGTTGACTGCCCCCGGGATGTGGCCGGCCACTGGATCCATCGGCTCTACCTCGCCCGCGAACCGCTCGGGTGCGCGTGCGTCCAGCAGGATGCCCTTCGCGGCCACCGCTGCGGCGCCGTCGGCGTCGAGCACCGGCAGATGGCCGGGTGTCGCGGTGAAGGTGCCGGCGCCATCAGCCGGTGCTTCCACGGTCGCCTCTCCCCCGGCGGCCTTCCACGCGGCCAACCCACCGTCGAGGACGCGTACGTCGGTCAGCCCGAAGTACCTGAACACCCACCAGGCACGGGCCGCGGACATCGAGTTCGCGGCGTCGTACACCACGACCGGAGTGTCGGCGGACCTGATGCCGATCCGGCGGAAGGTCTCCGTGACAGTCGTTGCGGTGGGCAACGGGTGGCGGCCGGGGCCGGGGGCGGCGGCGAGTTCGGTGTCGAGGTCGACGAAGTACGCCCCGGGCAGGTGGCCGGAGTCGTACGCCTCCTTGCCGGGCGGGCCGGCCAGGTTCCAGGTGACGTCGACCAGCACCGGAGCAGTGCCCAGCGCGCGCAGCTCCTCAACGGTGATCAACGGACTCATGAAGCAGCTCCTCCGAACGGCAGGACTTCGGGTGACAAGGTGGCGCGGGCGCGGGCCTGGGTGAGGCGGCGGCGATGGTGCCGGCGGCAGAGCACCTCGTACGCGACCTCGTGGTCCAGCGACACGATGTCGCCCACCACCAGCTGCTCGCCCTCGGTCACCATCTCCCCACCGATCGTACGGGCGTTGTGCGTGGCCCGTTCACCGCACCAGCACAAGGCCTCGACCTGGAGCAGTTCCATCCGGTCCGCGAGCTCCACCAGCCGCGCCGACCCCGGGAACAGCGTGGCCCGGAAGTCGGTCAGGATGCCGAAGCAGAACACGTCGATCTGCAGCTCGTCGGTCAGCCGTGCGAGCTGCTCGATCTGCAGCGGGCTGTAGAACTGCGCCTCGTCGCACACCACGTAGTCGATCCGGCCGCCGGCCGTCAGCTCGTTCACGACGTAGTCCCAGAAGTCGAAGTCCGTGCGTACCTCGACCGCGTCCGCGGACAGCCCGAGCCGCGACGACAGCACCGACTCCCCCGCCCGGTCGTGGCTGGTGAAGATCCTCCCGACCCTCCCGCGTGCCTTGTGGTTGTGATCCATCTGCAGCGCCAGCGTCGACTTGCCGCAGTCCATGGTCCCGGTGAAATACAGGAGCTCCGCCACGGGCGAACATCCTGCCAAGTCAAAGGTCCCCTCCGCACGTCGGGGTGCACGCCGGGGTGTGTCGGAGGGGTGGGTTGGGTTCTGAGCCTTCGTTCAGCTTGAATGGATTGTGCGCAAAGCCCTGTTCCTCGTCCTCGCGGCCTGTCTTGTGGTCGCCACCGCCACCCTTCCGGCCGGTGCGGCGCCGACCCGGTCCGAGGCGGGGCTCCGCGCGTACTTCGTGATCACCGCGCCGAACCAGACCGGCAAGGTGACCGGCGCGATCACGCAGAACGGCGGCACGGTCTATGCGACGTACGACGCGATCGGGGTGATCGTGGCGCACTCGACGGCAACCGACTTCGCGGACAAGCTGCGCGACGTCGAGGGCGTGCAGAAGGCCGGCGCCACCCGCACCTCCGATCTCCCCCCGGACGTCAGCAACCCAGCGGTCCCGCCCGCGGTCCCGGAGACCCCGACGGCGCAGCCGGAGACCGACCGCGCGGACATGACCCTGATCGGTGCGGACCGCGCCTGGGCGAAGAACCCGGGCTCGAAGAGCGTCACCGTCGGCGTGCTCGACACGGGTGTGGACGACCAGCACCCAGATCTCAAGGCGAACTTCGACGCGGCCAAGTCGGCGTCCTGCGCGTACGGCAAGCTCGACACCCGGCCCGGCGCGTGGCGGCCGGTCGGCGAGCACGGCACGCATGTCGCGGGCACGATCGCCGGCGCGAAGAACGGCATCGGGATGGTCGGGGTCGCACCGGGCGTGAAGGTGTCGTCGATCCGGGTGGCCGAGGCCGGGAGCCAGTTGTTCTTCCCGGAGAACACGGTCTGCGCGTTCATGTTCGCTGCCGACAAGGGCGTCTCGGTGACGAACAACAGCTACTACGTCGACCCGTGGCTGTTCAACTGCCCGAGCGACAAGGACCAGGACGCGATCCTCGAAGCCGTACGCCGCTCCGTCGCGTACTCGGACAGCAAGGGCGTCGTGAACGTCGCCGCAGCCGGCAACGAGGACTACGACCTCGCGAACAAGACCGTCGACGAGTCCAGCCCCGACGACTCGACCGCGACCGTGCGCCCCGTCACGAACGATTGCCTCAGCCTTCCGCACGAGCTGCCGAACGTGGTCGTGGTCGCGGCGGTCGACCCGACCAGCGCGAAGTCGCCGTTCTCGAACTTCGGCGAGAACAAGATCAACCTCGCCGCCCCGGGCCAGGCCGTGTACTCGACGGTGCCGGGCGGCGGCTACAAGATCCTCGAGGGTACGTCGATGGCGTCGCCGCACGTCGCCGGTGTCGCGGCCCTCCTCCGCAGCGTCGATCCGAAGCTGAACCCGTCCCAGGTCCGCGCCCGGCTCGCCCAGCAGGCCAACGACCTCGCGTGCCCGCCCGCAGCCTCCGGTGAGTGCTCCGGGTCCGCCGGGAACAACTCGTACTACGGCGAGGGGCTGGTCGACGCGGCCGAGGCGGTCGGCGCCGCGGCTGCACAGCCGCAGGGCGCGATCTCGGTCACCCAGCCGCCCGAGCAGCTCGGCGTCGGCGGCATCCCGGCGGTCCCGCTGCTGCTGAAGGGCACCGGCGGCACCGGTGACATCAGCTACTCGGCGAGCGGTCTCCCGCCCGGCCTCACCATCGACGCCGAGCGCGGCTGGATCACCGGCGTGCTGACGCCCGGCGCCGGTCGGTACAAGGTGACTGTCACCGCCCGCGACGGCGAAGCCAAGACCGCCACCACCAGCTTCTTCTGGGACGTCTGGAGCTTCTAGTACCCGGCGTCGACGAGCAGCGGGATCTCCATCTCGTCCGGAGTCAGCGAACCGTGGAGGCCGATCAGATCGGCCTCGTGCGCGTGACGGCGGCTGGCCACCAGAGCGACCGGTCCGAGGGCTGCGACGATGACGTCTCCCAGGCGCGGTGATACCCGGTCCTCGACGACCGGACCGAACCAGCCACGCGCGATCGCCTCAGAGCGTGACAGTACGAGCGCCTTCTCGCCGAGCCGTTCCCTGTAGACGGCGAGTACGTCGGCCTCCGCGCCGGGAACGCAGTACAGGTGACGGAAACGCGACTCCCCACCGATGAGGGTCACTGCCTCGGTCAGTGCAGGCTCGGCGTCCAGATCCACGCGGTGCTCAGGGGCGACGTCGATCATGCCGTGGTCGGCGACGACGAGCAGTACGGCGTCACGCGGCAGCGCCGACCGGACCTGTTGAGCGAACGTGTCGGCCGCCGCGAGTTCCTTCTGCCACTGCCACGAGTCGCAGCCCTGTTGGTGGCCGATGTAGTCGAGCTGCGAGTCGTACACGTACACCAGCGACGACTGCCCTTCACGACTCGCGAAACGGGTCGCGTCCAGACGGTCCTCGACAGTGTCGGCGCCGCGGTGTGCACTCCCCCGGAACGCGGCCGCCGTGAGCCCTGACGTGTCGAACCGCGCCTTGCTCACGTTGCGCGTGGCAACACCTGCTGCAGCTACCCGATCGAACACGGTCCCGTGCGGCTGCCACCGTCGTGGGTCGACCGGCGCGTCCCAGGACAGCGCGTTCAGCAATGCACCGGTCTCCGGGACGATCGACGTGTAGCCGACGATGCCGTGCGCGCCTGGCGGCAGACCCGTGCCGAGGCTCGTGAGGCTGACAGCGGTCGTCGACGGCACTCCAGCGGTAAGACTCCTGGGAGTCAGCGACGACAGGTACGGCGCGGCGTCGCCGTACCGCTGAAGGAGATTCCAGCCGAGTCCGTCGAGCAGGAGGACGGCGTACCGGGAGGCGGGCGGCAGGCCGAGGAGGTTCGTCTCCCCCGGCACCGACAGCGCGCCGGCCACCGACGGCAGCACGTCGGCGAGCGCGCCGCCGCCGTACTGCGGCGACATCGGCTGGATCACGGCGTTACCTGCTGGTGGTCGCGAACGAGAGTGCCTTCGCGAACTCGAGCACCTGCTGGATCCCGGCCGGACCGTCGGCCGCGGCGCTGATCCGCAGCGAGATGTCGTCGGCCGCGACCGAACCGGTGTAGCCGTGGTCGGCCTCGCAGTTCGGATCCGCGCAGACGGCCGGCTCCAGGTCGATCCGGTTCACCATGCCCCAGCCGATGGTCAGCACCACCTCACCGCTGCCCGCGACCGCCGGGTCGGCCTTGCCGGTGGCGTAGCCCGCCGGGTTCGGTACGACGCGGTTCACGACGACGGCGTTCACCCGGTGCAGCGGGATCGCCTCGGTCGACGTGGACGCGTACGGCGCGCGGATCAGTTCGTCCGCGGCGTGCTCGTCGGTGTGCCCGACGATCAGCCGGGTCGGGGTGAGCGCCAGGATCGTGATGTGCCGCCGGACCTCGTCGCGGTCGAACGTCGGCTCGTGCTGGAGCACGTAGGCTCGGATCGGTTCGCCGGCGATCGCCACCTCGAGCGAGTCGGTCACCACATCGGGGTAGTAGCCGCACCGATCGATGGCGTCGCGCAGGTCCGCCGACGCATCCGCGAGCTCCGGTGTATTCAGGTCACGCATGCACT
This sequence comes from Kribbella pratensis, assembly GCF_004366075.1. GTDB lineage: Bacteria > Actinomycetota > Actinomycetes > Propionibacteriales > Kribbellaceae > Kribbella > Kribbella pratensis. Next base: position 530,479 of record NZ_SODU01000001.1, read on the forward strand.
CATCCTCGCACGATCGTGCCCGTGAGCGTTTTCACCCTTGTGGACAACCGCGATCAGTTCGCGCTTGCCTTCCGCAGCACCAGTGCACCGGCAGCGCCCGCGACGGTGACCAGAACGAGCCCTGCGACGACCTGCCCGAGCAGCAGCAGTACGCCGGAACTCCCCTCGGTCAGCACCTTTCCGCCACTCAACGCCAGCCCGCACAGCGCGCCGAACCCGACGACAGGCAACCCGACTCCGACGACCGGTACGACGGTTGCGACTCGAGCTGCTCGCTCGATCACCGACAGCGGAACGCCGGACCGCCGTAGCGCCCGTGCAGGAGCTGCCTGATCCAGCGCCGTACCCACTGCTCCCGCAGCCGTCGACGCAGCCACGGTCAGGAAGACCAGTGAGAGCAGCAACGCGACACCGATCCGCAGGTCGTTGAAGGACGGATCGTCTTCGCCAGTGGGCATGAACACCGAGATGAACCCAGTGACGAAACCGGACAGTACTAGAGCGGCCACAGGCCGGAATGCACCCTTTGGGTCGTCTACCAGGCGCCGACCGGCCAGCAACGTCACTGGTCCGTTTGCCGCCTTCGCCATCGCCTTGCCCACCAGCTGCACCGCCCACGGTCCGACCACGCGTACGGCGAGGGCCGCGAAGCCGACAGCGATCAGCAACGGCAGCACAGCCGCCCGCATCCCGTAGTACGCCAGCATCACCGGACCGATGACCAGCAACCCGATACGCAGCACGCTCAAGCCCTTGCGGGTCTGGCCGCGTACGACGCCCAGTGGGGTGATGCTGACTCGTCCGAGGCCGATGAGTGCACTGATGACGGACAGGATGGGTACGGCGACCAGTACGACGAGGACCGTCCACCACTGGACCGTGATGTCACCGACGTACCAGCGTCCGCCGCCGAGCGGGATCTGCGCGATCAGCGGACTCAGAGCGGTGTAGCCGATCAAGCCGACGACTGCACCGGCCGCGGCGAGCACGGCTTGTTCTACTGCGCTCAGCCGGAGCACCTGGGTCCGGGTCGCACCAGCAAGACGCAGTGCGGCCAGTCGGTGCTCGCGGCGCTTGGCTGCGACACCGGCGGCCTGTCCGACGAGGCTCAAGATCGGGAACAGCACCAGGATGATGCCGAACGCCACTGCGATGAGCAGTCCGGCCATGCGGCTGTCCCACACCTTCTCGTTCCAGCTGCTGACGTACTGCGGGCGCTGGTCGGAAGGGATCGTCCGGACGCCGCGGATGATGATGAACTCTTCTGGCGACGACAGACCCTTGTCACTGATCACCCCGGTCGGCTTATCTGCGCCGTACGGCTTGCTGAGGCTGGACCAGCGTTTCGCGACCTCAGGCGAGACGAAGACCTCACCGGGCTTGGGGGTGTGATCGAGGCCCGGCGGTGGTGCGAGCTCGCTGGGGCGCAGGACCGCGAGGTCGAGAACGCTCAGGCGGTGACCGTCGACCCGCTGGTCGTCGTCCAGGTTCAGCGAGCCGATCGCGGTTGTCGGATCAGCCTTGTCCGCACTCCGCCACCCGATCCGCTCCGACCGGTGCGACAACCCGAGCGAACCGGCAATCAGAAACGTGACCAGCAGCGCGACCACTGCAGTCGCACCGAAGGCGGCCAGGTTGGCGGCACGTCCGCCGGGCCCGGGACGGCGTACGAACCGCAGGCCGAGTTCAGTCATCGGGTTCATCGCACGGCTCCCATGGCGTCGCTGACTCGGCCGTCGACGATGTGAAGGGCCCGGTGGCAGCGGGCGGCTACAGCATTGTCATGGGTGACGACTACTACTGCGGCACCGCGGTAGGTCGCGGCGCCTACAAGCAGGTCGATGACCTGTGAGCCGGTGGCCGCGTCCAACGCGCCGGTTGGCTCGTCGGCGAACACCACCTGCGGCTCGCCGACCAGTGCCCGCGCGATAGCTACCCGCTGCGCCTGACCGCCGGACAGCTCACCCGGTCGACGACCAACCTCAGCGGCCAGCCCGACCTGGGCGAGGATCGTCCGCGCGCGTCCGATCGCCTCGCGCCGGCTCAGGCCGTCGACCATCAGCGGCAGGGCGACGTTCTCGTCGGCGGGAAGCTCGGCGAGCAACTGGTTGTCCTGGAACACGAAACCGAGACGGCGACGGCGCAGGACGGTCCGAGCGGCGTCGTTCAGCTGGTCGACACGTTCACCGCCCAGCCAGACCTCGCCCTGATCCGGCGTGAGGATGCCGGCGAGCACGTGCAGCAGGGTGGTCTTGCCGTTGCCACTCGGGCCCATGACCGCGAGCGCTTCGCCGGACCGGACGGCAACGTCCACGCCGGCCAGGCCGACCACGCTGCCGTAGTGCTTGACCAGGCCGTGCCCACTCAACACAACCTGCGACTGGGGACTCTGAAAGTTCATGCCCAGAGCCTTTCGCGATCACCGCCCGCGATCGTCGGCCCGCGGACCGGTCCTGTCGTCGTCTTTAGACCGGTACGTCGTACGACCCAAGTCGTACGTCAGTCGGTGCGGAACGCTGACGGATATGCGTCGCGGTAGCTCGGGATCGTCCCACCCGGGGTCTCCACCGACTCCGCGTTCAGCATCGCGTGCACGATCGCCCGCGACAGCGTCCGCGCGCCCGCGGCGTACACGGTCTCCAACTGGCCGAGCGCGAGCGGATCGGTCACGCTCAGCCGCGGCTCGTCCGTCGACCGGGTCGACAGCGCGAAGATGCTGTCGCCGTCGACGAGCGTGTGGATCGGGTCGATCGCCCGCGCCAGCCCGTCGTGCGCGACCATCGCCATCCGCTGCGTCGCGGCCTTGTCCAGCGGTACGTCGGTGGCGACGACCGCGATCACGGTGTTCATCCCGGTTGTCATCCCGGTTGTCATCCCGGTCGTCGCTGCCGGGCCCGGGATCAGGTTGCGGCCGGGCGCCGCGGGTGGCGGCGGCTCGACCGGCGTCCGCAGGTGCGTGAACTCGTCGCCGAGTCCGAGGCGGGCGCCGTACAGGTTGCCGCCGGCATCGACCGCGGAGCCGGCCGCGTTCACGATCACCAGCGCGCCGACCGTCGTACCGTCGTCCAGCCGGACGCTCGCCGAGCCGACGCCGCCCTTCAGTGAACGGGCCCGGGCGCCGGCCCCGGCACCGTGGTTGCCCAGGGCAACCGGACCGTCGGTGGCGGCGGCGATCGCGTCAGCTCCCCAGGACGGCTCCGGCCGTGCCTTGAAGTCGCCGCCGCGGGCGAGGTCGAAGATCACCGCGGTCGGGACGATCGGCACCACGTCGTAGTCACCCTGACCGACGCGAACACCTTCGCCGCGCTCCTCCAGCCAGCGCATCACACTGCCGGCCGTGTCGAGCCCGAACGCGCTGCCGCCGGTCAGGACGATCGCGTTCACGCCGCCGTTCGAGTTCACCGGCGCGAGCAGGTCCGTCTCGCGGGTGCCGGGCGCGCCACCGCGGACATCGACCCCGGCGACAGCCGTTCCCGGCACGTGCACGACCGTCGTACCGGTCAAGTACGGCGGGTCCAGGCGCTCGACCTGTCCGACCAGGATTCCAGGAACATCGGTAATCGCGTTCTGCGGGCCGGGCTGCATGCCGAAGATCCTAATCCGGTTGCGGTGAGCGTTAGCGTGAAGGGATGAACGCCGATCAGCTCTGTGGTCTGCTGGCCGAACCGTCGAGATTGCGGACGTACTCCGCGATCGTCCTCGGCGCCTCCACTCCCGAGCAGGTTGCCGGGAGCACCGGACTCCCCGCGCCGGTCGTGGTGAAGGCGTTGCAGCGGCTGACCAAGGGCGGACTGATCGCCGCGAGCCGGGACGGGTTCACGGCGGACGAGGCCGCGTTCAAGGACGCCGTACGGGAGAGCCGGCCGGAGCGGGTTCCGCTGGATCCCGATCCGGCTCGGGACAACGTGCTGAAGTCGTTCATCCGTGACGGGCGGCTGACCCACTTCCCGACGTTCCCGGACAAGTATCAGGTCGTGCTCGAGTACATCGTCCAGTCGTTCGAGGTAGGTCGCTCGTACCCCGAGTCCGAGGTCAACGAGATCCTCAACCGCTGGCACCCCGACCACGCCGCCCTCCGCCGAGGTCTGGTCGACGCCACGCTGCTCGTCCGCGAGAACAGCATCTACACCCGCCCCTAACCTCCCACCACCACCCCGCCCCCCAGCCCTCACTGCCAACCCCGGCACAACCCTCCCCAAACCGGTTTGGGGCTGCCCTCCGACCGCGACCGGGGAGCCGTACAGCCCAATCCGGGCGGATAACCCTCCCCAAACCAGTTCGGGGAGACACTCAACCGCGAACGGGGAGCCGTACTGCCCGATCTGGGTGGGTAACCCTCCCCAAACCGGTTTGGGGAGGGGGTTGCGGGGGTTAAGTGAGGCGGCGGGCCGGGGTGTCCTGGCGGGGCTTCTCGTTCGGGGCGATGCGGATTCTCGTGTCGAGGACGGTGGCGCCCTGGGCGGCGACCAGGACCGAGCGGAGGTCCAGGCGGACGACCTCCTCGAGGTCGAGGGTCAGGCGGGACACCCGGTGCAGGAGGTCCTCGATCGCCGGGATGTCCACGGGATCCGAGCCGCGGTAGCCGTACAGGAGGGGCGCGGCTTTCACCTCGCGCACCATCTCCGCCGCGTCGCGGGTGGTGAGCGGCGGCATCCGGTACGAGCGGTCGCCGAGCAGATCCGTCGCGACGCCGGACAGCCCGAACGTCACCACCGGCCCGAACGACACGTCCTCGATCGTCGAGATCACCACCGGTACACCGGGCGGCGCCATCTTCTGTACGACGAACTGCGCCCGCCCCGGATCCGACGCGACCCCGAACGTGTGGGTCATCTCCGCCCAGGCCGCGCGCATGTCGTCCTCGTCGTGGATGTGCCGCCAGATGTCGGCGAGGTCCGGCCGCATCCGCCACTGCTCCGCGGTCGCCTTCAGGATCACCTCGAACCCGAGGTCCGCGGCCCGGTCGACGGCCTCGTCCGCGGACAGCACCGGGAACGCCGGCAGCACCGAGATCCCGTAGAAGGCCAGCAGCCGCTGCCGGTCGGCCTCGTCGAGGTCCGCGCCGGTCGGGTGCCGCTGCAGGAACTGCTCGACGAAGTCTTCTCCCCCGGCGGTGTCGATGTCCGGCAGGTCCGGGATCCGGCTGTCCGACCGGCGCCGCCACTCGGCGTACTGCGTCGCCTTCGCCAGCGCGCCGACGGCGTACTGCGGGTTGAGGAACGAGGGGATCGAGCCGCGCGCGGCACCGCCGTCCTCGTCCGGCACCTGCAGCTCGGCGGGCACGCTCCGGGACGCGAGGAAGGTCGACACCACCGGCTTGTCCGAGCCCGCGGCGGCCGCGGCGAGCACCTGCGCCACCTCGCCGCCGTTCGACTGCACCGGCGGTGTGTAGATCACCACGACCGAGTGCACCTTGTCGTCGGCGAACACCTCGGACAGGGCAAGACCGAAGTCGGACGGAGTCGCGTCGGCGCTCAGGTTCCGCGGCTCCCCCGCGACGTCGAGGCCGCAGCTCGCCATGGTGTCGAGCGCGAGCAGCGTCAGCGCGTCCGAGTTCGAGACGATCGCGACCCGGCGCCCTTTCGGCAACGGCTGGTGGGCGAGCAACTGCGCGACGTCGAACAGTTCGCCGGTGGTGTCCACACCGATCAGGCCGCTCTGCCGGAACATCGACTCGATGCTCTCCGGCGGCAAGTGGCTGCGCCGGACGAGCTGTCCGACCGGCACGCCCTGGGTGGCTCGCCCGGACTTGAGCGCGATCACCGGTTTCCGCCCTGCGAGCCGGCGTGACACCCGGCTGAACTTGCGCGGGTTGCCGAGCGACTCCAGGTACAGCAGGACGACCTCGGTGGCCTCGTCGGAGTACCAGTACTGCATCAGGTCGTTGCCCGAGACATCCGCCCGGTTGCCGGCCGAGACGAAGCTCGACAGTCCCAGACCACGCCCGACCATGTCGGCGAGGATCGGCACACCGAGCGCGCCCGACTGGCAGAAGAACGCGACCCGGCCCTTGCTCGGCATCAGCGGTGACAGGGTCGCGTTCAGCGAGACGCCGCTCGCGGTGTTGATCAGGCCGAGCGCGTTCGGCCCGATCACCCGCATGCCGTAGGACCGCGCGAGACCCACCAGGTACCGCTGCCGCTTGCGCCCCTCGTCCCCGATCTCCGCGAACCCGCTCGAGACCACGACCAGCCCGCGCACACCCTTCGCCGCGCAGTCCAGGACGACGTCCGCGACCATGTCCGCCTTGACCGCGACCACCGCGAGGTCGACGGTGTCCTCGACCTCCCGGATCGTCGGGTACGCCGGGACGCCCTCGATCTCGGACGCTTTCGTATCGGTGTTCACGGCGTACAGCCGACCGGGGAAACCGCCGTCGCGGAGATTGCGCAGCAGCGCGTTGCCGATCGTGCCCTCGCGGCGGCTCGCGCCGATGACGGCGACCGAGGACGGGGTCAGCAACCGCGCGATCGACAGCGCCTCGGACCGTTGCTCGCGGGCCTGCATCACACCGAACGACGTGTCGGTCGGCGCGATGTCGAACTCGACCATGATCACGCCATCCTCGAACTCCCGGGCGACCTTGTACCCGGCCTCGGTGAAGACCGTGATCATCTTGCGGTTGTCCGGCAGCACCTCGGCGATAAACCGGTGGATGCCGTTCTCCCGCGCCGCCTGCGCCAGATGCTCCAGCAGGAGCTGCCCGAGCCCGCGTCCTTGGTGCGCGTCCTCGATCAGGAACGCGACTTCCGCCGTACGCCGGCCCGTGCCCTCGTAGCGTCCGACGCCGATCATCTCGTCACCGACCGTGACGATCAGCGCCAGCCGCTGGTGGTAGTCGACCTGCGTGAACCTCGCCACATCACGCTCGGACAGCTCCGGGTACGGGGCGAAGAAGCGGTAATACTTCGACTGCTCGGACACCCGCGCGTAGAACGCCACCAGCAGCGCGGCATCGTCCGGCGTGATCGGCCGGAGATGCGCGGTCGCGCCGTCCCGCAGGACGACATCGGCCTCGTACTCCGCCGGATAGCCGTCCGGAGGCTCGTGGTCATACTGGTCCGGCACCCAGACAGCGTACTCAAACACCCACTGGAGAGGACCCAATTTGGTCGCGCGGATCGCGCCGGTGCTGGTGTTCCTCGTCGCAGTGACCGTCATCGCCGAGCTGGCCGACCAGGCCAAGGTGTTCGACGTCGCGGCGCGGGAGGCCGCGCATCTCGCCCGCGGCCGGGTCTGGCGTCTCTGGCTACTGGTCGTCGCGCTGGCCGCGGTCCTCACCATCGTGCTGTCCCTGGACACCTGCGCGGTCCTGCTGACACCTGTGGTGCTGTCGATGGCCCGCCAGCTGGACATCCCGCCGAAGCTGTTCGCGTTCACCACCGTCTGGCTGGCCGGTACAGCGTCCCTCCTGCTGCCGGTGTCCAACCTCACGAACCTGCTCGCCCTGCACCCGTTCCGCAAGCTGGATGTCAGCTATCTGTCCGTGAGCTGGCGCCCTGCGATCGCCGCGATCGTCATCACCGTCGTCGTGCTCGCGGCGCTCTTCCACCGCGACCTGCCACGCCGGTACATCGTCCCGCCGACACCTGCGGTCGAGGACAAGATCCTGTTCTGGGGCTCCGCGGCTGTCTGCCTGCTGCTCGGCCCGGCGTTCGTCTCGGGTATCGAGGTGGCTTGGCCCGCGAGCATCGGTGCGGTCGCGCTGGTCGTCCTGTTCGCCGTACGGCGGCGCAGCGTGCTCAGGTGGTCGCTGATCCCGTTCAAGCTGGTCGGCACCGTCGTGGTGCTGTTCACCGTGGTCGGGTTCCTGAGCTCCCACGGCCTCGAGGACCTCCTTCGGCGGGTCGCCGGCACTACCTCGGAGCTGCGCTTGAGCGCGACCGCTGCACTCGGAGCGAACCTGTTCGACAACCTCCCGGCGTACCTCGCCATGGAACCGGTCGCCGCGGACAGCCCGCACCGCATGCTCGCACTGCTCATCGGCGTCAACTGCGGTTGCCTGCTCACCCTGTGGGGCTCGCTGGCCACGCTGCTCTGGCGGGCGCGCTGTGACGCCGCCCGCGTGGACATCTCCTGGTGGTCGTTCCTGTGGCGCGGACTGATTCTCACGCCACTCGTGGTGACGGGAGCTGTCCTCGCGCTGAATAGGTAATGTGCGCCTCATGGCGACGGAGCAGAGTACTTCGGAGGTCACCCGGGAGTTCCGGACGGCGCGCGACTTCCTGGTTGCGCATCGGGACGACTACGAGACGGCGTACCGGGACTTCAACTGGCCGGCGTTCGAGCGGTTCAACTGGGCGCGTGACTGGTTCGACGCGCTCGCCGTCGAGCAGCCCGAGGTGGCGGCGCTGACGATCGTCGAGGAGGACGGCAAGGTCACCTCGCGGACGTACGCCGAGATGGGCGAGCGGTCCCGCCAGGTGGCCGGCTGGCTGACCGAGGCAGGGTTGAAGCCGGGCGATCGCGTGCTCATCGTCCTCGGCAACCAGGTCGAGCTGTGGGAGACGATGCTCGGCTGCATCCGTGCCGGCGCGGTGATGATTCCCGCCACCACCCTGCTCACCGACGCCGACCTCGCGGACCGGATCTCCCGCGGCAACGTCCGCGCCGTCGTCACCAGCGGCGCCGACGCCGGCCGGTACGCCGGGATCGCCGACCACTGCATCCGCGTCGCCGTCGGCGAGCCGACGGAAGGCTGGCTCGCCTACGCCGACTCCGAAATCTACGCAGGCCCCGTGCCTGAGGTCGACACAGCGGCCGACGACTCGCTGCTGCTCTATTTCACCTCCGGTACGACGAGCCAGCCGAAGCTGGTCGAGCACACGCAGGTGAGCTACCCGGTCGGCCACCTGTCCACGATGTACTGGATCGGCCTGCAGCCCGGCGACGTACACCTCAACGTCTCCTCGCCCGGCTGGGCGAAGCACTCGTGGAGCAACGTGTTCGCGCCGTGGAACGCCGGCGCGACCGTCTTCCTCTACAACTACACGCGGTTCAACGCCGAGAAGATGCTGCAGGTGCTGCAGGAGTACGGCGTGACCACGTTCTGCGCGCCGCCGACGGTGTGGCGGATGCTGATCCAGGCGGACCTGTCCGCGGTCGAGGTCCGGATCCGCGAGTGCATCTCGGCCGGTGAGCCGTTGAACCCCGAGGTGATCGAGCAGGTCCGCACCGCGTGGGGCATCACGATCCGGGACGGCTACGGCCAGACCGAGACGACCGCCCAGATCGGCAACCCGCCCGGTCAGCCGGTCAAGCTCGGGTCGATGGGTCGCCCGCTGCCCGGGTACAGCATCGCGCTGATCGACCCGGCCACCGACGAGATCGGCGACGACGGCGAGATCTGCATCGAGCTGGCGCCCGCGCCGGTCCCGCTGATGCGCGGGTACCGGGACGCGCAGGAGCTCACCGAAGAGGTGATGCGGAACGGGTACTACCACACCGGCGACGTCGCGAGCCGGGACGAGGACGGCTACATCACGTACGTCGGACGCTCGGACGACGTGTTCAAGGCCAGCGACTACCGCATCTCGCCGTTCGAGCTGGAGTCGGTGCTGATCGAGCACCCGGCCGTCGCCGAGGCGGCCGTCGTACCGTCGCCGGATCCGGTGCGGCTCGCCGTACCGAAGGCGTACGTCGTTCTCGCCGCGGGCCACGAACCGTCGCGTGAGCTCGCCGGGGAGATCCTCGCGTTCTGCCGCGAGCACCTGGCGCCGTACAAGCGGATCCGGCGGATCGAGTTCGCCGAGCTGCCGAAGACGATCTCCGGGAAGATCCGGAGGGTCGAACTCCGCGCGGACGAGACCGCGAAGGTCGAGAGCGGGACCGGCGGGCAGACGTACGACGAGGCGGACTTCAAGTAAGCGATGTCGTTCCACACCGGGCTCGGCTGGGCCGCCGTTGTCGTCCTGCCGTTGCTGATCGCCATCGGAGTGGGAGCCTCGCGGTACGCCGGGCTCCGGCACGACAAGGGCATCGTCACCGCTGCGCTGCGTGCGGTCGTGCAGCTCGCCGCGGTCGGAGCGGTGGTCGGGATCGCGCTGCAGCACACGCTCGGCGCGATCGCGTTCGTGCTGCTGATGTTCGTGGTCGCGACGGTGACGAGCACGCGACGGCTCCAGCACACCGTCGTCGTCCCGCGGCAGTGGATGTACTGCGCGGCAGCGATCGGGAGCGGAGCGTTCGCCGTACTGATGCTCCTGATCCTGCCGGGCGTCGTACCGCGGAACCCGGCCAGCATCCTGCCGATGGGCGGCATCATCGTCGGCGGCGCGATGACCGCGACCACCCTCGCCGGGCGGCGGGTGCTGAGCGAATACGGCAACCGGTACGGCGAGTTCGAGGCGGGACTGTCGATCGGGCTGCTGCAACCGGACGCGTTCAAGCTCGTGGTCGGCCCGGTCGCGGGTGATGCCCTGCTGCCGGCCCTGGACCAGACCCGCACCGTCGGCCTCGTCACGCTCCCGGGCGCGTTCGTCGGCATGGTCCTCGGCGGGGCCTCACCGACCCAGGCAGCCGCGCTCCAACTCGTCGTACTGATCGGCCTGGTCGCGGCCGAGGCGATCGCGATCCTGGTGGTGACGGAACTCCTGTCACGCTCGACACTTCCCGACGGGCGTACCGTTTCCTCATGAGCGACGACAAGAGCATCTTCAGCCGGATCGACGAACTGGTGGCCGAGGAGCATGAGCTGCGGACCAAGCACGCGGCGGGACAGGTGAACGACACCGACGAGCATGCCCGGCTCCGGGCGCTCGAGGTCGAGCTGGACCAGTGCTGGGACCTGCTCCGCCAGCGCCGCGCCAAGCGCGAGTTCGGCGAGAACCCCGACGACGCCGCCGCCCGCTCCGGCGACACCGTCGAGGGCTACCTCAACTAGATATCCGGACTAGAAACCGCGCAGTTTCCTGGGGGTGATCCGGATCAGGACCGAGTAAGCAGCGTGGAACTGGTCCGGCGTCATCCCGAGGCCGGCGATGTCGGCGGCGTACTTCGTGTTGTACGCCGCCAGCGCGTCGCCGCTGATCGGGTCCGGGTCGATCACCGCCGTACCGGAGACGACGCCGACGTCTCCCCCGGTGTGGGTGGCGTTGAAGTTGACCGTGACCTGCGGATGGCCGGCGATGTTGCGCAGCTTGGCCTTGTCCGGCTCGCTGCTGATCAGGATCTCGTCGTCGTGCCAGAGGAACCACACCGGCGTCGGCGCCGGCGTGCCCGACGGGGCGACGGTGGTCAGCCAAACCACCCGCTCGTCGGCGAGCTGCCGTGTGATTCGCTTGCCGAAGCCGGTGGACGTGTCGATCGTGAACATCAGAGCCCTTCGGAAGAGATCGGTCCGAGACGTCCCCACTCGATCGCCGGGCAGTGGTCCATCACCATCGTGAGACCCGCGGCCGTCGTCCGTGCGTAGGCGTCCTGATCCACTACGTCGAGCTGGAACCACACCGCTTTCGCCTTGATTACCACCGCCTGGTCCGCGATCTCCCCGGCCAGCTCGGACCGCACGAACACGTCCACGCAGTCCACCGGGAACGGGATGTCCGCAAGCGTCGCGTACCCCTGCTCCCCGTGCACCGTCTCGGCCGCCGGATGCACCGGCACGATCCGCTTCCCATGACTCTGCAGGAACCGCGCCACGCCGTACGCCGCCCGGCCGGTGTTGTTCGACAACCCCACCACGGCCCACGTGTCGCACTCGGCCAGGATCTTACGAATCGCCTCGTCCATGACTAGCCCCTCAAATACGTCAGCACTGCGGAAACGCGCCGGTCCAACCCTTCGTCCAACCGCAGCTTGGCGAAGATATTCCCGACGTGTTTGCGGACGGCGGCCTCGCTCACCACCAACTGCTCCGCGATCGAGCCGTTGACGCGGCCCTCCGCCATCAGCGCGAGCACCTCCAGTTCGCGCGGCGTCAGCGCCGACAGCGGCCCGTCGTTCCGCCGCCGCGCCAGCAGCTGCCGCACCACCTCGGGGTCGACCACGGTCCCGCCGTCCGCGACCCGGTCCAGCGACTCGAGGAACTCGGTCACGTGCCCGACCCGGTCCTTCAGCAGGTACCCGATCCCGCCGGTCGTTGTCTCCAGCAACGACGAGAGGTACGCGTCCGCGACGTACTGCGACAGCACCAGGATCCCGATCGCGGGCAGCTCCGCCCGGACCGCAGCCGCGGCCCGCAACCCCTCGTCGCTGTGCCCGGGCGGCATCCGTACGTCGGTGATCACCATGTCCGGCGGGTCCTTGCGTACGACGGCCAGCAGCGCGTCCCCGTCCCCCACGGCGTCCCGTACCTCGTGCCCGGCGCGATCCAGGATGCTGGCAAGCCCCTCCCGCAGTAGCAGCGAGTCCTCCGCCAGCACGATGCTCAGTCGCCGAGTCGGCACGGGCACTCCATCCTCAGTCGGGTCGGCCCACCGGGTGGGCTGTCGACGTCGAGTGTGCCGCCCAGAGCGTCCAACCGCGTCACCAACCCGGTGAGACCCGTCCCCGCACCGAGTTGCGCGCCACCGATGCCGTCGTCCTGCACCGTGATGACGAGCCGGTCGCGGTCCACCCAGCCGGTCACCTCGCACGTCGACGCCTGCGCGTGTTTGGCGACGTTCGCGAGCGCCTCACTGACGACGAAGTACGCCGCAGCCTCGATCGGCCCCGGCAGCCGCGTCGGGATCGACAACTGCAGCGTCACCGGCAGCGGCATCCGATCGGCAACTTCCCGTACGGCGGCCTCCAGCCCGTGATCCACCAGCACCCGCGGATGAATGCCTCGTACAGCGGCCCGCAGATCCGCCAACGCAGCCTCCGCCTCGCCGTGCGCCTTCACCACCAACCGCCGGCCCTCGCCGTCCGGCAGGTCCAGCTCGGCCAGACCGAGTGTCATGGTGAGCCCGACGAGCCGCTGCTGTACACCGTCGTGCAGATGCCGTTCGATCCGCACCCGCTCGGTCTCGAACGCGTCCACCAGGTCCAGCCGGGAACGCCGCAGCTCGGCGAGATTCCGCTGCAGTTCCTCCTGCCGCGGTCCGAGCATCGCCTTCGCCAGGGAGGCCTCCGCTCCGGCGATCACCCCGAGCAGGTAGGAGCTGACCACGTAGAACACCGGCCCGAACAGGACGAGGAACAGGAATCCTTCCTGCGCCGAATCCAGCGTCCACGGCCCCATGCCCAGTTGGTCCTCGTCCGCGATGATCGGCGCCGCGATCGTGATCAGCAGGACCGTCGCACTGATCCCCGCGAACGCGGCGCTGAACGGCCAGACGAACACCCCGAGCACGAAGCCGTACCCGAGGGCCCGCATCGACGCCTGCTCGCGCCGGCGGTATGTCAGCTTCGCCCGCGACGTCAGTCCGGCAGGCAGTTTCGCGTGCGGACTCTTGATGCCCTCGACCAGCATCAGCCCTGCCCGCCGTCGCTCGATCCACCCGATCGCCGCGCCGAGCAGCGGGAACGCCGCCAGCATCAGGATCCCGACCAGGATCGGGCTCAGCAACGCACTCAGCCCGGCCAGCCCGACCAGCACCACGATCGACACCGCACCCATCGGCACGGACGAGAACAGGTACGCATAGCTCCGCCACGGCCACGACGAAATGAGGTAGCGCGGCGACGCCAATGCGGCCCACACGGTCATGGCGACAACCCTAAGCGGGTACCGGCTGCTGGGCGGTAGCGTGCGCGCTACTGCAGGTCTCCCCTGTGGGCCAGGGTCCAGAACGCCGTACGCGGGTTTGCTGGGACTATGACCGCTACTGCGCCCACCTATCCGTACACCGCACCGGCCGGGCCGCCTGCGCTGCTACTGGACAGCATCACCAAGACGTACCGCTCCAAGGCTGGGGCGGTCGACGCGCTGCGCGGGGTGACGTACCACTTCGCGCGGGGCTCGTTCACCGCTGTGATGGGCCCGTCCGGCTCCGGCAAGTCGACACTGCTGCAGTGTGCGGCAGGACTCGACCATCCGACCACAGGCACCGTGGTACTCAACGGAGTCACCCTGCTCGGGCTGAACGAGGTAGAGCTGACGAAACTGCGCCGGGCCGAGATGGGCTTCGTATTCCAGGCGTACAACCTGCTGCCGTCGTTGACCGTGTACGACAACGTGGCGCTCCCGCTGCGGCTCACCGGTCGCCGCCCGGCGCGGAACGACGTACAGCGGGTGCTGGAACAAGTCGGCTTGGAGGGAAAGGCGAAGCGGCGACCTGCGGAGCTGTCCGGCGGGCAGCAGCAGCGGGTCGCCATCGCGCGGGCGTTGATCACGCGGCCGTCGGTGTTCTTCGCCGACGAGCCGACCGGCGCGCTGGACAGCGGCACCAGCCGGCAGATCCTCGGACTGTTGCGGGAGGCAACCGACCGGGTCGGCCAGACCGTGGTGATGGTGACCCACGATCCGGTCGCGGCCGCGTACGCCGAGCGCGTGCTGTTCCTGTCCGACGGGCTGCTCGCCGGCCACCTCGATCGCGCCACGCCCGCGCAGATCGCGGCGGCGATGAGCGACCTGGAGCGGTGATGTTCTTCCTCAGCCGGCAGACCGTCGGCCGTCACCGCTCGCTGTATGCCGGGTCGTTCGTGGCGCTCGCGGTCGGGGTGTTCCTGCTCGGGCTGGCCGCGACCGCGACGGCCGCCACGATCGCCTACCACGGCCCGGCCTCCGCGAGCATCAGCGTCACGACGCTCGGCGGCGACGGTACGGCGCCCCAGAACGTGAAGGTGCCGTTGTCGGACGCCGATGTGTCCGGTTTGCAGACCGTGCTCAGCATGGTCGGGACGATCAGCGGGTTCATCACGGTCTTCGTGATCGCCAGCACGTTCGCATTCGCCGTCGCGTCGCGGCGGCGGGAGTACGGGCTGCTGCGGCTGATCGGAGCGACGCCGCGGCAGATCCGCCGGATGGTGCTCGGCGAGGCCGTCGCGGTCGCGCTCGCCGCATCGCTGACCGGTGCGATCGCGGCTCAACTCGCGACGCCGCTGTTGCTGCGCAAGGCGTCGTACACCGAGCTGGCACCCGTGAAGCTGGAGCCGGCGTCACCGTGGGTTCCGCTGGCGATCGCCGTCGGGGCCGGGTTGCTGGTCGCGATGCTCGGTGCGCGTTCGGCGGCCCGGCGGGCAGGCCGGGTCGGTCCCATCGACGCGTTGCGCGAGGCCTCACTGGAGCCGCCGCGGATCGGGCCGGTGCGGGTCGTGTTCGGGCTGCTGTTCCTGGCCGGCGCGATCACCATGCTGACCCTGATCCGGCCGTCGAGCGGTGAGGGCGCCGTACCGCTCGCGATGTTCACGCCGATGGTGATGGTGATCGCGCTGACCCTGCTCGCGCCCCTCGTCGTACCGCTGGTCGGACGGGTGTGGGCAGTGCCGCTCGTCGCGTGGACGCAGGTGTCGGGGCGGCTGGCGCGGAGCAACGTGCTCGCGGCACCGCGGCGGAGCGCGTCCCTCGCGGCGCCGATCCTCGCCATCTCGGCGATCGCCGGGTCCATGGTGCTGAGCCTCAGTTTTGCCGCGGACAGTGCGGCGGCGACCATCCGGGACGCGGTCCGGGCGCCGATCGTCGTCACCGGCGCCGCACCCGTTGACCGCGCTGGGGTGAAGGCGGTTGATGCGGGTGTGCCTCTTCAGGTGGTGCGGGTCGCGGCCGACTACGCGGAACTCGAGGATGCGGAGGGGATCGATCCGGTCATCGCGTCACAGACCCGGGACCTGACCGTTCGGTCCGGTGATCTCGGCGAGCTGACCGGCAATACGGTTGCTGTCAGCAAGGAGATGGCGGGTTTCGAGGGCTATCGCGTCGGCGCCGAGGTCCCGGTGGTCTTCCCCGACCGGAAGCCGGTGAAGCTTCGAGTGGTCGCGATCGTGAAGGACGCGTTCGGGGTGAACCCGTCGTTCCTGATCCCGCTCGAACTTGCGCGCGAACACGCACCGCAGGCCCGGACGGAGCGGAGTTTCGTACTGCCCGCCGACGGGGTTGCTCCGGCCGATCTCGTGCAGCGGATTCCCGGTGCGCAACTCGCAACCGACTGGGAGGCCGACCAGGCGGAGGGTCTGCGGAAGGGGAACCGGCTGGGGCTCGTCATGCTGCTCGGGCCGGCCGCGCTCTACAGCGCCATCGCGATCGCCAACACGCTCCTCATGGGCAGCCTGCAGCGCCGTCACGAGTTCGTCACCTCGCGATTGCTCGGTGCGACGCCGGCGCAGCTACGGCGCATGGTGCTCTGGGAGTCGTCGCTGGTCGGAGCGGTCGCTCTCAGTCTCGGGGCCGCGATCACGATCACGGTCGGTGTTCTCGTACGACATTCGATGACATCAGGCGTCGCCGACGTACCGATCACCGTGCCGTGGGGCATCCTGCTGGGCATCGGCGGACTTTGTCTGACGCTGGCGGTAGGGTCCGCTCTGGCCCCGACTGCGTACCTCCTGCGGGTCGTGGCCGGGCAAAACGCAATTCAGCAGGGACAATAGGTACGGCGCCGGACCGTCGCGGCGTCCGTACCGCTTGATCGAGGAGTTCGTAGACCCGCATGGCACGCCGTACCAGCACCGCCGAACCCGAGGACTTCGAGGAGCACATCCTCGACATCGACGTCTCCGACGAGATGCGTACCAGCTACCTGGAGTACGCCTACTCGGTGATCTACTCCCGGGCGCTGCCCGACGCCCGGGACGGGCTCAAACCGGTCCAGCGGCGGATCCTGTTCTCGATGGCGGAGAACAACATCCGCCCCGACCGCGGCCATGTGAAGTCGGCCCGCGTCGTCGGTGAGGTCATGGGTAAGTACCACCCGCACGGCGACGGCGCGATCTACGACGCCCTGGTCCGGACCGCCCAGCCGTGGTCGATGCGGGTGCCGCTCATCGACGGCCACGGCAACTTCGGCTCCCTCGACGACGGCCCGGCCGCGATGCGCTACACCGAGTGCCGGATGGCGCCGCCGTCGATGGCGATGACGACCGGTCTGGACGAGAACGTCGTCGACTTCAAACCGAACTACGACGGCCAGGAGACCGAGCCGTACGTCCTGCCGGCCGCCTTCCCGAACCTGCTGGTCAACGGCGCCGCCGGGATCGCGGTCGGCATGGCCACCAACATGGCCCCGCACAACCTGGTCGAGGTGATCCAGGCGCTCCGGCACCTGATCAAGACGCCGGGCGCGGACCTCGACGACCTGATGCGGTTCATCCCCGGGCCGGACCTGCCGACCGGCGGCAAGATCGTCGGCCTGGAAGGCATCAAGGACGCGTACGCGACCGGCCGCGGCAGCTTCAAGATGCGCGCCACCGCCCGCGTCGAGAACGTCACCCCGCGCCGCAAGGGCATCGTGGTCACCGAGCTGCCGTACTCCGTCGGTCCGGAGAAGGTGATCGAGAAGATCAAGACCCTGGTGCAGAGCAAGAAGCTCCAGGGCATCGCGGACGTCAAGGACCTCACCGACCGGACTCACGGCACTCAGCTCGTCATCGAGGTCAAGAACGGCTTCGTCCCCGAGGCGCTGCTCGAGCAGCTCTACAAGCTGACCCCGCTCGAGGACGCGTTCCACGTCAACAACGTCTGCCTCGTCGAGGGACAGCCGCGCACCCTCGGCCTGAAGGAGCTGCTCGAGG
Organism: Kribbella pratensis; assembly: GCF_004366075.1. Taxonomy (GTDB): domain Bacteria; phylum Actinomycetota; class Actinomycetes; order Propionibacteriales; family Kribbellaceae; genus Kribbella; species Kribbella pratensis. The sequence goes on from NZ_SODU01000001.1 coordinate 548,068, forward strand.
TCTACCTCGAGCACCGGTACGACGTGACCCGCCGGCGCAGCGAGTTCCGCCGGAAGAAGGCCCAGGACCGGCTGCACATCGTCGACGGCCTGCTGATCGCGATCCTGGACATCGACGAGGTCATCCAGGTGATCCGCAGCAGCGACGACTCGGCCGAGGCCCGGGCCCGGCTGATCGAGATCTACGACCTGTCCGAGGTCCAGGCGAACTACATCCTGGACATGCCGCTGCGCCGGCTGACGAAGTACTCCAAGCTCGAGCTGGAGACCGAGAAGGGCGAACTGGAGCGCGACATCGAGGCGCTGACCGCGATCATCGAGGACGTCGCGCTGCTCCGCAAGACGGTCTCCGACGAGCTCGCCGAGGTCGCGAAGACGTACGGGACGCCGCGGCGGACCGTGCTGCTGGAGTCGTCCGGCGCGACCAAGACGGCCGCCGTGCCGCTGGAGGTCAGCGACGACCCGTGCTGGATCCTGATGAGCTCGACAGGGCTGCTCGCGCGGACCAACGGCGTGGAGCCGTTCGGTCCCAGCGACTCGCGCGCGAAGCACGACGCGATCGTGTCCGCGGTGAAGAGCACGGCCCGCGGGCAGTACGGCGTGATCACCAGCGCGGGCCGCTTGATCCGGCTCGAGTCGCTCGACCTTCCCGCCGTACCGACGACCGCGAACGCGCCGAACCTGCAGGGTGGCGCGCCGATCGCGGAGTTCGTGTCGCTGGATCCGGGCGAGAAGGCGCTGGCTCTGACCACGATGGATCCGGACTCGGTCGGTGTCGCTCTCGGTACGGCGGGTGGCGTCGTGAAGCGCGTCGTACCGGATCACCTCAGCAACCGCGACTCGTGGGAGATCATCGGTCTCAAGGACGGCGACGAGGTCGTCGGAGCGGTCGAGCTGACCACCGGTGACGAGGAGCTGTGCTTCATCACCTCCGACGCGCAACTGCTGCACTTCCCGGCGTCGGCCGTGCGGCCGCAAGGGCGGACCGCGGGCGGTATGGCCGGCGTACGGCTCGCCGCGAAGGCGAAGGTGGTCTTCTTCGGTGCCGTGGACACCGCGCGTGAGGCGCAGGTCGTGACCATCGCGGGCTCGTCGTCCGCGCTGCCGGGGACCGAGGTCGGCGCGGTGAAGGTGACGCCGTTCAGCGAGTACCCGGGCAAGGGCCGCGGGACCGGCGGTGTGCGTTGCCAGCGGCTGCTGAAGGGCGAGGACGGCCTGCTGCTCGGGTACGTCGGCACGGCGCCGGTGAAGGCCAGCGCGAACAGTGGTGCACCGGTCGAGCTGCCACCTGTCGACATGCGGCGCGACGGATCCGGCGTACCGGTTGCTCAGCCGATCGCTGCATGCGCTCCCGATCTGGCAGGCTGACCTCTGTGAAGAGAGTGCTCGCGCTGTGCGCGGTCGTGGTACTTGCGGTGGCGGGCTGTAGCGACAAGAAGGACACCGGCGGGAACCAGCCCACCGCAGACGCGGTCGGGCTGCTGACCGACGTCAAGAAGACCATCGACGAGGCCGCCAGCGTGCACATCGTGCTGACCGGCCGCGACCTGCCGGACAGCGGGAACACGCTCGCCAGCGGTGACGGCGTCGCGACGCACGCGCCTGCGTTCAAGGGCAAGCTGACCGTGCGATCGTCCGGTTCCCCGATCGACGCCGACGTGGTGGCGGTCGGAAGCAAGGTCTACGCCAAGGTGTCGTTCTCCCCCAGCTACATCGAGCTCACGCCGACCCAGCTGGCCGGGCTCGGCGCACCCGACCCCGCGATCCTGCTCGATCCGGCGAAGGGCCTGACCGCGGTCCTGCCGACGCTCAAGGACGCCAAGGTGAAGGGCGAGACCCGCGACGGCGCGAAGGTCCTCACCGAGGTCACCGGCTCCGTCGAGGGGAAGTCTCTTCAGGGCATCTTCCCGAAGGCCCCGGCCGACCAGAGTTTCCCGAGCACCTTCAAGATCGACAAGAGCAGCAAACAACTGATCTCGGCGACCATCACCGGCCCGTTCTACTCCGGTGCCACCAGCAGCTACGACGTCACCCTGGACAAATACGGCGAGAAGATCGAAATCACGAAGCCGTGACCCCGAGGACCCGCCTCACGCTGGCTTCGATCGCCGTTGCGTTTGCGGCAGCCGATACGTACGTCGTCGTGCTGGCGTTGCCGGACATGATGGCCGGGGTCGGGCTGTCCGCGGACGAGTTGCAGCGGGCGGCGCCGATCATCTCCGGGTTCCTGCTCGGGTACATCGCCGTACTGCCGCTGATCGGGCGGATCGCAGACGTTGCCGGTCGGACGCCGGTGCTCGTCGGGGCGCTCTTGCTGTTCGCGGTCGGGTCGCTGATCACGGCCGGTGCCTACGACCTGCCGCTGGTGGTAACCGGTCGGTTTCTTCAAGGGGTCGGCGGCGGCGGGCTCGTGCCGGCGACGCTGGCATTGGTTGCGGACCTGTGGCCGGCGGAGCGGCGCGGGTTGCCGTTGGGCGTGGTAGGGGCAGTGCAGGAGCTGGGCTCCGTGCTCGGTCCGTTGCTGGGTGCCGTCGTACTCGCGGTAGCTGACTGGCGGTACATCTTCTGGCTCAACCTTGTCGTCGCCGTCGTGCTCGCGCTACTGCTTCGCGGCCGCTGGCGACCACGGCTCTCGGGCGCCGTCGGGTTGCTCGCTTGCCTTGCGCTCGGGCTGACACTCACAGCACCGGATCGACTCGCGTCCGGCGTGACGCTCGGTCTGCCCTTTGTGCCCTTCACCGGAACGTCCCGGCTGCTCACGCCGATCGGGGTCGTCACACTGGTACTGGCGCTTGTCTGGCTCGGCCTTGTGCTCTGGCGGACTCGTGGACACCTGGCCGCAGTGCTCTCGCGAGTCGACCTCGTCGGTGCGCTGCTGCTCGCGCTGGCACTGGCTGGTGTCGTGCTCGCTTTCGCGACGGCGGATCCCGAGCGCGAGCTGATGTCGCCCGCTGGACCGTGGCTGCTCGTCGCGGCGGCCGTGTTCGCCGTCGCCTTCGCGCTGTGGCAGCGTCGTACGGCGGCCGCGATCGTGCCTCGTGGCCTGCTGGGTGGTCGCCCGGCCTGGGGCTCGTTGGTGGTCAGTTTTCTGATCGGATGCGCGCTGATCGCGGCGCTGGTCGACGTACCGGTGTTTGCTCGCACGACGCAGGGCGGTGGACAGCTGGCGGCCGCGCTGGTGCTGCTGCGGTTCCTGATCGCTTTGCCGGTCGGCGCGGTCATCGGCGGGTGGCTGACACGGCGCCATGGGCTCGGATTGATCACCGGTGCCGGGCTCGGCTTGTCCGGGGCGATGTTCGTCGTGATGGCGTTCTGGAGCCGTACGGCGCTGGATCACTGGCCGGCGACCGTCGTACTGCTCGTCTGCGGCTTCGGGTTCGGCCTGGCGCTGTCACCGCTCAACACCGCCATGCTCGGTGCGACGCCCGCTGACAGCCACGGCCTCGTGAGCGCGCTCGTCGTGGTCGCGCGGATGGTCGGCATGCTCGTCGGGGTCTCGGCGCTGACCGCGATCGGGCTCCGCCGGTACTACGCGATTGCCGACGGCATCAAATCGCCCAACGAGCTCTGCCCGACCTCTCCCGGCGACTGCCGCCCGTTCGTCGACGCGCTCCGCGACGCGGCGGTTTCACAAGTTCACGTGATCTTCGCCGGGGCCGCTGTGTGCGCGTTTCTGGCCGCCGTCCTGGGCGTCCTGCTGCTCGGGCGGCGTGGCGTACTGCACACATGATGATCATCATGAGGGACAGGCGTCTCAGGTCGCGTAACGTGAAGCCGTGACACCTGGGACCTCTGCTCCTGCCGCCGGCCTGTGCTCGACGTTCTGTCGGGTACTGCAGGAGCCGTTGCCCGGTACGGCGGTGGTCGCGACCGGATGGGTCGTCGTCGAGCAGCCCGGCCCGTGGGGTGCGAAGGCACCAACACAGAGTCACCTCGACCCGGAATTCGGCGGATCCTTCGACGACGAGTGCAAGAAGGTCGACGTACGGTTCGGCCTGATCCGCTCCCCTGGCCGGCACGCGGACTCGGTCGAGCGGGCACACCAGGTGTTCGTCGCCTCCACGAGGCCGGGGAATTCGTGGCTGCTCGGCGGCCAGGTCGCGGATCCGTCCGAGCTCAGCGACCTCGACCTCGGCGCGGTCGCCCGTGGTGATCGCGCGGCAGCTGTCGCGTCACTGCCCGTCCTGACGCCGCTCGACGAACCGATCGTGCTGGTCTGTACCAACGGGAAGCGCGACGAGTGTTGTGCTCTGCTCGGACGGCCGTTGGTGTCGGGGCTGGCCGAGCGCGTGCCAGGCCGGGTCTGGGAGGCCAACCACCTCGGCGGGCACCGGTTCGCGCCGACCGCGACGTACCTGCCGGCCGGAACCATGCACGGGCATCTCACAGTCGACACGGCGGTCGAGGTGCTGGCCGCGGCCGACCGCGGCGAAACAGTACTGACCGGACTGCGCGGCCGGTCCACCTGGACCAAGCGCGGTCAGGCCGCCGAGGTCGCCGTACGTTCATTGATCGGAGATCTGTCATTGGATTCGTTGGCGGTCGTCGGCGAAGGCGCCGACACCGTCACTGTCCAGCATGTCGACGGGCGGGCATGGATCGTGCCGGTCACCAGTGCACCAGCCGATCCACCCCGTCCGGACTCTTGCGGAAAGGAACCGTTCGCCATGTCGATTCTGCACGCCGGTACCCCAGTGTCAGGCCCCATGTCAGGCCCGATGTCAGGCCCAATTTCAGGCGCAGCCCGATGAGCGGGGGGTTCGACGACCTGCTCGCCGCCAACGCCGAGTACGCCGCCGACTTCCACTACGGCGGATTCGACGGCATCGCCCATGCCGGGATCGGCGTGGTCACCTGCATGGATTCGCGGATCCCGCCGCTGGAGATGCTCGGTCTCAAACCCGGTGACGCGAAGGTCCTGCGGTCCGCCGGCGGGCGGGTCACCGAGGTCACCATGACCGGCCTGGTCCTCGGCGTCCAGCTGCTCGGCGTCCGGCGGATCATGATCATCCCGCACACCCGCTGCGCGATGGCCGCGATGTCCGAGGACGACCTCCGCGCGAAGGTCGAACTGGCTGCCGGGAAACCGGCCGGTTACCTGCCGATCTCGGTCATCCCCGACCAGCTCGAGGCCCTCCGCCGCGACGTCGCCGCGGTCCGCGAACACCCCCTGATCGGCCAGGACATCCTCGTCGGCGGCTTCATGTACGACGTGGACAACGGCCGCCTCACCCAAATCGACTGACCCTCTCGGCGGGGCACCGTCAGAAGAGCCGGGGTTATCCGCTCGTGTGCAGGGTTCTCCCCTCGGGTATCAGTAGAGAACCCATCACGCGAGGGGATAACCCGTCGTCTGCTCGACGGGTGGCCACTGTTCCTGTCCGGGGTAGGTGGTGTCGATCAGGGTTCGAGGGTGACCTTGCCGGTGTCGAGTTCGTAGTAGGCGCCGGTCAGTTGGAGTTTGCCGGACTTCTCCAGTGGGGCGATGACGGGTGATTGGCGGAGTTCGGCGAGGACGTGGGTGACGTTCGCGTGGACGGCGTTGGTGAGGCGGTCGCCGGGTTTGCCGAAGGTCTGGCGGACGGCCGGGGCGAGGGTGTCCACGAGGTAGCCGAGCTTGCCGGGGTGGCTGGTGGGCTTGTCGAGGGCCTTGATGGTCGCGTCCAGAGCGCCGCAGCGTTGGTGGCCGAGGACGAGCAGGAGCGGGGTGTGGAGCTCGGTGACTCCGAACTCCAGGCTGCCGATCACGGACCGGTCGAGCGCTCCGCCGGCGCTGCGTACGACGACCAGGTCGCCGAGGCCCTGGTCGAAGACGAGCTCGATCGGTACGCGGGAGTCGACGCAGCCAAGGATCGTCGCGAACGGGTGCTGTCCCTTGCTCACCGCGATCCGCCGAGCGATCCCCTCGTCGAGATCCTGCTCCTGCGCGGCGACGAACCGCGCGTTTCCCGCCAGCAACCGCTCGAGCGCCTGCTTGCCATCAGCAACCACATCCGACGTGGGCGGGTGTCTTCCGATCGCACCCGCCGACGTGTGCGGCCCATCACCTCCCACCGATGCGTCCGGCTGACCGCCTCCCGGCGACGTGCTAGGACCGGCTTCCGTAGTGCAGGCGGCGAGGGCACCCGCGCCCACGGCGGCGCCGAAAGCGGTGAGGATATGGCGGCGGGACGGGGTCTTCATCGGCGGGTCTCCTCACGCACGGACGGCCGGGCGGTGCCGTCTCATCGACCGTAGCAGATTGCATACAGTCTGCAGTACCCACGAACACTGAGGATCTCTCGGATCCCGCCCGGAAATCTGATAGACACCCCTTATGAGACTCCGCCCCAGCTCATTCCACCGCTCCCTGGTCGCCGGCGCCCTGGCGCTGACCGCCGTACTTTCCGGACCGCCGATCGCTCAGGCACTTCCGGCCACCGCGCCCGCCTTCCGCGGTGGACCGGTCACCGGCTGCCTGGACCAGTCGATCGTCGGCACGGTCGAGGAGCAACGACTCAGCCGAGGTGTCAACGGCGGTCCGTCAGTGCCCGCCGAGATCCTGCGCCGCTCAGGCTTCGACCGCCAGGTCGACCTGTTCACACAACTCCTGTGCCGCGTCCCCAGCCGCCAAGCCGCAGCAGCCCTCGTACGCACGCAAGGCGAGGCCCTCTGGCGTACGGCGACCCACCGCGCCCAGCGCACCCCGCAAGGCACTGATGCGCTACCCGCGACAGACGACCGCGGCCTGTACTGGGCGCGCATCTCAATGGCCCTCACCCTGCGCCAATGGCAACCAGCCTTCGGCCTCGGTACGACGGAACGGGCCAACCTGATCCGCTCGTTCGAGTACGCCTCCCGCGGCATCACCAGTACCCGTTTCACCCCGGGCGTCCGCAAGATCCTCGTCACCGGTTTCGACCCGTTCACGCTCGACGCGGACATCCGGATCGGCAACCCCTCGGGCGCCAACGCGCTGACGCTCGACGGCCGGCGCTGGCGGGTGAACGGCACGACGTACGAGATCCAGACGGTGATGTTCCCGGTCAGATACACCGACTTCGACGAGAGCATGGTCGAGAACGCGCTCGCACCGCACTACCGCCCCGGCGCGCAGCACGCCGACCTCGTGATGACGGCGAGCCAGGGCCGGGTGGGCATCTTCGATCTCGAGGTCTTCAACGGACGCCGGCGTTCGGTCAGCTCGATCGGCGACAACAACAACCTCTGGGGCGGCGGCACGATCAGCGCCCCGGTCGTCTCCCCCAGCATGCCGGCAGGCCCCGAGTGGCTGACCTCGAGCCTGCCGCTCGCGCGGATGGCGCAGACCGAGGTCCCGCCGTTCCGGACTCGTGTGAACACCTCCGTGCTGGAGATCCCCGTCGGCGAGACCACACCGGTGCGCCGGCCGGACGGTCCCACGGCCGGTTCGATCGCCTCCGAAGGCACCGGCGGCGGGTACCTCTCCAATGAAGTTGCCTACCGCAACACTCTGCAGCGCGACCTGCTCGACCCGTCGATGCCGGCCGGCCATCTGCACGTCCCGGTGCTGTCGTTCGACCTCGCGAACAAGACGGCGATCACCGACCCCACCTACGAGGCGAACCGCGACGCGATCGTCGCCGGCGCCCACGCGATCCTGCGCGCCGCCCTGTCATGATCAGAATAGTCGCCATGTGATCACTATTCTGATCCCAGCTTGAGGATGTCGGCCGCCCGTACGTTATATGTCGACTCTTCGACATTCAGTCCAAGCCGCCCGCCTGGGCAGCGTCCTCGAGCATGCCACGCAAGAGGCGACCACTAAAGTGATCACCACCGTACCTAAAGTGATCAGAATTGTGTGCATGAAGTACCGGCTGAACGGTTGCTGGAGGCAACGTCATTCCGCCAAGATGACCGGGAACGCCTTCAGCACCGAGTCGAACTGATGGTCGGGGGCGGGGGCGTCGGTTGCGTGCCGGTTTCCGATCTGGATCGTGTGGAGGCCTGCCGCGATGCCGCCGGCGATGTCGTGGGAGGGGTGGTCGCCCACCATCCAGCCGCCGTCGAGGGTTGTGCCGGTTCGGGTTGCGGCGAGTTCGAAGATTCGCCGGTCGGGTTTACGGATGCCGACTGTTTCGGAGACGCAGGCGTAGTCGATGGCGTCGGCGATCTGGGTGTACTCGAGTTTCAGGTTCTGCTGGACGGTGCCGCCGTTCGTCACCACCGCGACGCGCCACCCGGCTGCCCGCAAGGCGGCCAGTCCGTCGAGCACGGGCTGCTCGACCCAGGCGAACAACGGATGTTCCTCGTCGTACGACGCCACCAACTCGTCCACCGGAGCAGCGAGTCCGAACCGCGCCCGCGCCAGCTCGAACAGCTCCGCCCGCGGCCGGAACCCACTGTTGTCATGAGCAACCAACCAGTCGACACCGGACTCCCCCACCCCATACAAGCCCGCCCACCACCGAGCCCACTTCAAAAACGCCCCGTCCCGATCAATCAGCGTGTTGTCCAAATCAAAACAAACCAACCGGGACATCCGCTCCACACCCCACCCTCACACACCGGAGCACCCCAACCCACAGCCGACACCACCTCAGCCGACGAGCATGGACGCCCAGGCCATCACAACTGGTGACTGCTGGCACGCGCGAGCGTGCATCCGCCCGGCGACAAGCAATTGTGATGGGCTGGGTGTCCGCCTCAACTCAGACGTCGATGCGGTTTTCGTCCAGTTCGTAGGCGCCTTGGACGAGGAACTCCTTGCGGGGGGCCACGTCGTTGCCCATGAGGAGGTCGAAGACCTTGGCGGCGGCTTCGGCGTCGTCCACCGTGATGCGGCGGAGGGTGCGGTGCCGGGGGTCCATGGTGGTTTCGGCCAGCTGGTCGGCGTCCATCTCACCGAGACCCTTGTAGCGCTGCGGTGGCTCCTTCCAGCGGACGCCCTTCTTCATCAGTTCGGCCGTCTTCCGCTGGTACTCCGAGTCGCTGTAGGTGTACAGGTACTTGTCCTGCCCCTTCTTCGGGTTCGTCAGCTCGAACCGGTGCAGCGGCGGTACGGCGGTGTAGACGCGGCCCGCCTCGACCAGCGGCCGCATGTACCGGAAGAACAGCGTCGCGAGCAGCGTCCGGATGTGGGCGCCGTCGGAGTCGGCGTCCGCCATGAAGATGATCTTGCCGTAGCGCGCCTGCTCGAGGTCGAACGTACGGCCAGAGCCGGCGCCGACCACCTGGATGATCGACGCGCACTCGACGTTCTTCAGGACGTCGCTGACCGACGCCTTCTGCACGTTCAGGATCTTGCCGCGGATCGGCAGCAGCGCCTGGAACTCCGAGCTCCGCGCCAGCTTCGCCGTACCGAGCGCGGAATCACCCTCGACGATGAACAGTTCGGAGCGGTCGACATCGTTGCTGCGGCAGTCCGCGAGCTTCGCCGGCAGCGCCGACGACTCCAGCGCGGTCTTCCGCCGCTGCAGCTCCCGGTGCTGACGCGCGGCGACGCGGGTCCGGGAGGCCGCGACGACCTTCTCCAGGACGGCGCGCGCCTGCGCCTTGTGCTCCCGTTTCGTCGATGTCAGGAACGATTCGAGTTCGGTCTGCACGACCTTCGCCACGATCCGCGACGCCGCCGGCGTACCCAGCACTTCCTTCGTCTGCCCGTCGAACTGCGGCTCGGCCAGCCGCACCGTCACGACCGCGGTCAGACCCTCGAGTACGTCGTCCTTGATGATCTCCTCGCCGCTCTTCAGCAGCCGGGTGCCGTCTAGTGCGTTCGTGAAACTCTTCGACAGCGCCCGCTCGAACCCGGCGACGTGGGTGCCGCCCTTCGGGGTCGCGACGATGTTGACGAACGACCGCACCTCGGTCTCGTACCCGTCGCCCCAGCGCACCGCGATGTCGACGTCCAGGTCCCGCTCGACGTCGGAGGGGGTCATGTGGCCGGCGTCGTCGAGCATCGGCACGGTCTCGGTGAAGTGCCCCGTCCCGGCCAGCCGGATGACCTCGGTCACCTTCTGGTCCGTCGCCAGGAACTCGCAGAACTCGCTGATCCCGCCGTCGTGCTTGAAGGTCTCCTCGGTGACCTCGTCGCCGCGCTCGTCGCGGATCACCAGCTCGAGCCCCGGCACCAGGAACGACGTCTGCCGCGCCCGGGTGACCAGCTCGTCGTAGTTGAAGGTCGCGTCCTTGGTGAAGATCTGCCGGTCCGCCCAGTACCGGATCCGGGTGCCGGTGACGCCCTTCTTCGCCCGGCCGGCCTTGCGCAGCCCCTTCGCCGGGGTGAAGCCGGCCCCGGCGCCCTCGCCGTCGAACTCACCCGCGACACCGCGCCGGAACGACGTCGTCCAGATCACGCCGCCACGGTCGACCTCGACGTCCAGCCGCGCCGACAGTGCGTTCACCACCGACGCGCCGACGCCGTGCAGACCGCCGGACGCGTTGTACGACCCGCCGCCGAACTTGCCGCCGGCGTGCAGCTTGGTGAACACGACCTCGACACCGCTGAGCTTCGTCTTCGGCTCGATGTCGACCGGGATCCCGCGCGCTCGGTCGACGACCTCGACCGAGCCGTCCTTGTAGAGCACGACGTCGATCCGGTCGCCGTGCCCGGCCAGGGCCTCGTCGACGGCGTTGTCGATGATCTCCCACAGGCAGTGCATCAGGCCGCGGCTGTCAGTGGACCCGATGTACATACCGGGCCGCTTCCGGACCGCCTCGAGACCTTCGAGGACGAGCAGATGGCGGGCGTTGTACGCCGGGTCGATCTCGGTACTGCGAGGCGTCGGGGCGGCCACAGGGCTCCTTCACTGGATTGCCACACTTACACACCGCAGCTTATGCGGCCGCACCCCCAAAACGTGGCAGGCGGGGCCCGTGACGACTGGCGGGTGGGTACCGGAGATGCGTGTCGCGACAGGTATCGATCCGGACTCGATTAAGAGTGGCGTACGACACTCCGAATCCGAGCAGACGGTGACGGCTCCATGGCGCACAGTGAGAGAAGAAGCACCCCGCCTCCGTGTATCACCAGAAATCGCCCGAAGACGAAACGATTCCGCGTCAGCAAGCGTCATACGAGGACAGGTGGTTCGTCTCACATACGGACACGTTGTCCCCACCGGGAAGCGATCCGCATGTCAGGATGTTGCAATCTGGTGAGTACGGAACTAGATGAGATGAGGCCTCAATGACTACAGCACTCGCCCCGAGTTCGGCGCTGTCTGCCGCGGATCGTTGTGACCGCTGCGGTGCGCAGGCCTACGTCCGAGTCACCCTGACCAGCGGTGGGGAGCTACTTTTCTGCGCCCACCACGGCCGCGAGCACTCGGAGAAGCTGCGCGACATCGCGATCACCATCCACGACGAGACCGGTCGGCTCGAAGCCACCCCCACGGTCACCGTAGACGACGAGCGGTGACCCACACGCTGTTCTAAACGCGCCAGCGCCGGCGCCAAAGTCATCACAGGCTTCGATGGCGGTTCACCCGAGCGGTGAACCGCCATCCCTCTTTTCACCGAAATGGCTTACACGACAGGTACGCCGGGACCGGGTCCGTGCCGCCGTAGCTCCTGCCAGGCCCGCGAAAGCCGCGCGACCGCATCATCAAGCACTTGCTCGGAGTAGGCGAACGGCACCCGTAAGTAGTCGTTGTGCGCACCCGACGGATCCATGGCCTGCCCGGCCACCACCTCGACGCCGTGCCGCAAGGCCACCTGCGCGAACACGCGAGCATCAGTGTCCGGCAACCGGACCCACAACGCCGATCCACCGACCGGCGGCGACCATTCCCAGTCCGGTAGTCGTTCGGTCAGCAACTCCCCCATCAGCTTCTTCCGTATGGTCGCCAGCCGCGCCCGGACCGACGTCAGCTCGGTGAGCCGCGGCAGCAGCCGGGCAGTCAGCGCCTGGTCGATGACCGGACTCCCCAGGTCGGCCAGCGCCTTGTGCCGCGCCAGCCGCTCGGCGAGCGGCCGCGACGCCCGGATCCACCCGATCCGCAGGCCGCCTCACACGGCCTTCGACACCGACCCGATGGTCAGCACCTCGGCGTCGTCCGGCGCATACGCCGCCAGCGGCGGCGGGATCTCCGGACCGGCCGGATCCCACGCCGAGTACGCGTTGTCCTCGACCACGACGACTCCGTGCCGCGCCGCCAGTTCCGCGACCTGCCGGCGGCGGTTCGCCGACATCAGCCGGCCGGTCGGGTTGTGGAACGTCGGCATCACGAACAGCATCGCCGGCTGATGCTCAGCGAACGCGGCCTCGAGCAGGTCCGGCCGGATCCCGGCGTCGTCCAGCGGTACGCCGACCACTCGTCCGCCGGCCGCGCCGAACAGGTCGAAGCATCCCGGCCAGCTCGGCTGCTCGATGGCGACCGTGGCGCCGTTGCGCAGGTACATCTGCGTCGCCAGCGCGATCGCCTGGTGCGCGCCGGTCGTCACCACGATCTCGTCGGGCGACGTCGGCAACCCGCCCTCGGCGAAGTGTTCCGCGATCCGCTCCCGCAGTATCGGCAGGCCGCGCGGGTGGTACCCGACGTCGCCGAGCAGTGCGGGCAGCTCGTCGGAGGCCAGCGCGATGAGCTCCGACGACAGTTCGGGCAGCCCAGGATCCACGGCGTAAGTGAGCGAGATGACCTCGCCCGGTCCGACAGTGATCCGGTGGAACAGCGACTCGCCGTACCCGGCGGGCATCTGCTTGTCCGATCGTGAACGACCGCGTCCGGCCGTCCGCGCGACCGTCGTACCGCTGCCGCGCCGGCTTTCGACCAGGCCGCGGGCGCGGAGCTCGTCGTACGCCGCGACGACCGTCGAGCGGCTGATCGCCAACGAGTCGGCCAGCCGCCGCTCGGCCGGAAGGCGGGCACCGACCGGGAGCTCCGCGGAGCCGATCAGCGCGGCGATCTCGTCGGCCAGCCGCCGGTACAGGCCGCCGCTGCGGGTGCTCAGCCGGTGCCCGATCAGGTCGGCCAGCGCCGACGGGTCTCCAGAACGGTCCACTTCTCCTCATATTGGCTCGGGTGGACTGCTTCTCGCGCCGCCAGGCTAGTACCGGAAGGCAGTCCAGTTCGAGAGCAGGAGTGAGCAGACATGATGATCGGTCAGCTGCTGGGGTTCACCGGCGCGACGGTGGTGCTGGTCGGGATGCCGGGGCCGAACAACTTGTACATCTCGCTCCGCAGCCTCACCCAGGGCCGTCGTGCGGGCGTCGTCTCGGCACTGGCCATCGAGACCGGGACGCTCGTCTACATCGTCGTGACCGCGCTCGGTCTCGCCACCCTCGTGCAGACGTCGCCCACGCTCTTCACCGCCATCACCGTCGCCGGGGCGCTCTACCTCGCGTACCTCGGTCTCAAGCTGCTCAAGGCTCCCGCGGGCGACCACGCGGCCGATATCCAGGCCGCGCCGCTCGGCCGCGTGTTCCGCGACGGTGTCGTGGTGAACCTGCTCAACCCGAAGGCCGCGCTGTTCTTCCTCGCCTTCCTGCCGCAGTTCGCGACCCGCGGCGCGGATCCCGCTCAGCTCCGCACGGAACTCCTCGTGCTCGGCGTCGGCGCCTTGCTGATCGGCCTCACCCTCGACCTCTGCTACGCGATCGGCGCCGACGCCGTCGGCCGCCGCTTCCGCTCGGTCCGTACGACGAGCCGCCGGCGCAACCTGATCGTCGCGGCGATCTACCTCGGACTGTCCGCGTTCGCGCTGATCACGGCACTCTGAGGACCTTCGACAACCACCACTGAGCCGTTCTCGAACCGCAGCGACAACGTCTCGCCGCCGACCCGCAACCCGCCGAGTTCGAGCACCTGCCAGGGCAGCGAGTCAGCGGGATTGATCGCCAGCGTTCCACCGGGTACGTCGGGCTCGATGCCGAACGCGGCGACCAGAACGGCGACCGCCGAGGCCGCCGCCCACGCCTGCGGACGGCACGAGAGCGGGTACGGCGTCGGCGTACTCTCCACGCTCTTCCCGCGTCCGCCGTACAACTCCGGCAGGCGGTAGTCGAACGCCTCTGCCGCACGCACCAGACCCTCGACGTACGACGACGCCACGTCGGCCTGACCGCTCGCGAACAGGCCTTGGACCGTCATGGCGGTGTCGTGCGGCCACACGCTGCCGGTGTGGTAGCCGAGTGGGTTGAAGCGGGTCATTGCGGTGGACAACGTTCGCAGCCCGAAGCCACTGTTCAGGTCCTCACCGGCCAGTACGTCGGCGACCGTTTGCTCCTCGTCCGCGTCGAGCAGCCCGGTGCCGAGCAGGTGGCCCATGTTCGAGGCACGGCCGGCGACCGGGTTCTTCGCGCCGTCGAGCGCGATCGCCGGGTAGCCGTCGATCCAGAACTCCTCGCGGAAGCGTTCCTGCAGCGCGGTCGCCCAGGTCCGCCACTCGTCGCCGGACTCGCCGTGCGCGTCGAGCAGTTCGGCGCCCTTGACGGCAGCGGCGTACGCGTATCCCTGCACCTCGCACAGCGCGATCGGCGCCGTCGCCAACGTCCCGTCGGGCCACTGCACCGCGTCGTTGGAGTCCTTCCAGCCCTGGTTCGCGAGCCCGTGTCCCGACTCGTCGACGTACTCGAGGAAGCCGTCGTCGTCCGGGTCGGCGTACTCCTTCATCCAGGTGAGGGCGCGCTTCAGGTTCGGCAGCAGGTCACGGACCTCGTCGGCGGGCATGCCCCACCGCCATGCCTTGTGCAGCGTCATGATCCACAGCTGGGTCGCGTCGTGGGTGCCGTAGTACACGGCCGGGAGGACCAGTCCGCCGCCGTGGTCGGCGACCTCGGCGCGGAGCTCGTGCGGGATCTTGCCCGGCTGTTCGGCGGATCCGGCGTCGACCTTGGTGCCTTGCCGCGCGGCCAGTGCGCGCAGCGTGCCGGCGGCCAGCGTCGGGTCGACAGGGATCAGCATGCCCGACGAGATGAGCGAGTCGCGGCCGAAGAGCGTGAGGTACCAGGGCGGACCGGCGCCGAGGTAGCGGTCGTCGTCGGCGGCGAGTTGGAGCGCGCGGACGTCCTCCAGCGAACGGTCCAGCCAGCGTTCGACGCGCTTGTCGTCACAGCGGACAGTGACGTCGTACGGCGTGCGCTCGGCCGGCGGCTCGATCGAGAAGCCGGTGTTCGACTTCGGGAAGTCGGCCGTGACGCGCACGGTGATGGTGAACTCCTCCCCCGGCTCGATGCGCGGCGTGGCCGAAACGCCGGGGTCGGCGGTGACCACGACGCGGGTGTCGTCGCTCTCCCAGCGCGTGCGGCCGGGGCCGTCCGGGAGCGGTGCAAGTTGCGGCAGGCTGGTGGCGGCGCCGCTGCGGACCGCGGCCGTGCCGGCGAGATCGGTGCCGAGGGCAACATCCAGCCGGCCCGCGATCGCCGACCGGGAACGGTTCACGAGGGTGATGCGCTCGGTGAGACCTTCGGAGTCGACCGTCCGGGTCCGGTACAGCATCACGGTCGGGTCGTGCCGGGTGTCGCCCAGTCCCTCGACCATCGCGACGTACTGATGGGTCGCCGCATCCCGCTCGTCGACGTGCACCGGGATCGGCGCGCGACCGTCGACCGTCACGCTGAGGTGGGACAGGATCCGGCGGTCCCGGGCGTACACGCCCTCGGCGCCGGCTCCGGTCAGCTGACCGGAGCGGGGCGACAGGACCACCCACGGGGCAGCGAGCGCGGTGACCAGTTCGTGCAAAGGGGACATGTCTCCACCCTAAAGGCCGGTCGGTGCGAGAGAGTGTGGGTATGGAGACAGGGGTGACCGTACTGGTCGGGATCGCGATCTTCGTCGGGATCGTGGGCATCGTCGTACCGATCCTGCCCGGAGCGATCCTCAGTCTGGCCGCGATCCTGGTCTGGGCGATCGTCGAGCACAGCGCGATCGGGTGGGTCGTGTTCGCGATCGCCGCGGTCCTGATCGGTGCGAGTCAGGTGGTGAAGTACGTCGTACCGGAGCGGCGGCTCCGTGAGGCCGGCGTACCGCGGCGGTCGATGGTCGTCGGGATCCTGCTCGGCATCGTCGGGTTCTTCGTCATCCCGGTGGTCGGCATGTTCGTCGGCTTCCCGATCGGCGTCTACCTGTCCGAGCTGCAGCGCCGGCGCGACCACGCCGCGGCCTGGACCTCGACCAAGCACGTGCTTCGGCAGACCGGCGTCTCCATCCTCATCGAACTGGTCGGCACGTCACTCGCCGCAGCCGTCTGGCTCGTCGCGGTGCTTTTCGTCGTCTGAGCGACACCGTTCTTAGCTGATTGCCAGGTTCCTCTTATCCGCGGCGGAGGTTCGTCCAAGCCTGACGCGTCATCCTGGGAGGGACGAGTGCCGGGTGACGTCCCGGTACGCAGTACGGAAGGCGCAACAGGATGAAGCTCTCTCAGAAGCGATGGCGGCTGCTCGGCACGGTGGCCGCCGTGGCCGTGACGACTACGGCCGGCGGGGTCGCTTGGGCTGCCAGCAACGCGGACCCGACGCCGTCGCCGTCGGCCTCCCCCTCCAGCCCGTCGACGCCCGGACAGCAACAGAAGCCGGACAGACCGGGCAAGGGCGGATTCGGGTCGCGCGGCGAGTTCGGGCTCGGCGGGGCGCTGCACGGCGAGTTCGTCGTACCGAAGGACGGCGGCGGGTACCAGACCGTCGCGACCCAGCGCGGAGAGGTCACCGCGGTCAGCAAGGACTCGATCACCGTGAAGAGCGCGGACGGGTACAGCCGGACCTACACGCTCACCGAGGACACCATGGTCAACGCGGCCCGCGACGGCATCGACGACGTCAAGACCGGGAACACCGTGACCGTGATGGCTGTGGTCACCGACGGCAAGGCGACCGCCAGCTCGGTGAACGACGGGACCGTTCGCGACGCGGCCGGCCAGAAGTGGGGTTTCAAGCACGGTCCCCGCTGAATTCGCTCTCGGTAGGCGCGGACGACTCACAGGTGATTGCCAGGAACCTTCCAGGGTTCACGGGGGAACCACCGGCACACTGAGACCATGAGTCCGCATCTGCTGGTTGTCGACGACGAGCCGAACATCGTCGAGCTCCTGTCCGCGAGCCTGCGGTTCGCCGGGTACGACGTGACCACGGCGACCCACGGCGCCGAGGCGCTGCGCAAGGCGCGGGACGTGGAGCCGGACCTGGTCGTGCTCGACGTGATGATGCCCGGGCTGGACGGCTTCGAGGTCGTACGCCGGTTGCGCGGTGAGGATCGGCACGTGCCGGTGCTGTTCCTCACCGCCCGGGACGCGGTCGAGGACAAGGTGCTCGGCCTGCAGACCGGCGGCGACGACTACGTCACGAAGCCGTTCAGCCTGGACGAGCTCGTAGCCCGTGTGCGTGCGCTGCTCCGCCGGTCCGGTCACCGCGAGCAGACCACGACCGAGGCCGCCGTACTGCGCTATGCGGACCTGGAACTGAACGAGGACAGCTACGAGGTCTTCAAGTCCGGTCAGGCCGTGCAGCTGTCGCTGACCGAGTTCAAGCTGCTGCGGTGCCTGCTGGAGAACGCCGAGCGGGTGATGTCGAAGGGGCAGATCCTGTCCGCGGTCTGGAACTACGACTTCGCCGGGGACGCCGGCGTGGTCGAGTCGTACATGTCCTACCTGCGCCGTAAGGTCGACACCGGCGATCAGAAGCTGCTCCACACCGTCCGCGGGGTCGGCTATGTCCTGCGTACTCCGCGAGGCCCCAACTGATGCCACTGAACCACCGGCGGTTCACAGACCGGTACCCGCTGCGGGTCACCATCGTCGTGGTCCTGCTGGCGCTGGTCGCGCTCGCGCTGGCCGCGTCCGGTGTGCTGGCGACCACGATCATGCGCGGCTACCTGACCGACCGCGTCGACGAGCAACTGCAGCAGACCGCCATGCCGCTGTCGCACGCCCCGACGGATCGGCGTCCGTTGCCTCCCGGCGTCGGTGGTGCGCTGCGTCGGCAGTTGCCGAGCGAGTTCGTGGTGCAGTTCAACGACTCCGAAGGCACGAGCGACAAGGGGCCGGTCGGGTCGCCGCTCGCCGAGACGGAGCCGCTGCCGAACCTGCCGACGCTCGACCTGAACCAGGTGCGGAACCTCGCCGGGAAGCCGTTCCAGGTCGACGCGCAGTCCGGCGGAGCGACGTGGCGGGTGCTCGCGGTGCCTACGGACGACGGGAAGGGCTCCGTCCTCGTGGCGCTGAGCCTGAAGGAGATGGACCACACGATCCAGCGGCTGGTGGGGATCCAGGCCGCGGCCGGGGTGATCCTGCTGGTGTTGCTGGCCGGCGTCGGGACTTACGTCGTACGGCGAAGTCTGCGCGGGCTCGAGGACGTGGAGCACACCGCGGTCGCGATCGCCGGCGGGGATCTGAGCCGGCGGGTGCCGCAGCGGGACCCGCGGACGGAGGTCGGGCGGTTGTCCCTTGCGCTGAACCAGATGCTCGGGCAGATCGAGACCGCGTTCGCCCAGCGCACTGCGTCGGAGTTCGCGGCGCGGCGGAGTGAGGACGCGGCAAGGCAGTCGGAGGAGGCCGCTCGGCAGTCCGAGGAGCGGATGCGGCGCTTCGTGGCGGACGCGTCGCACGAGTTGCGTACGCCGTTGACGTCGATCCGGGGATTCGCCGAACTGGCTCGGCACCGGGGTGACGTGACAGACGCCGACACGATGCGCCGGATCGAGGACGAGGCCAAGCGGATGGGGCTGCTCGTCGACGACCTGTTGCTGCTCGCGCGACTGGATCAGCAGCGCCCGTTGCGTTCGGAGTCCGTCGACCTGCTCCCGATCGCGGCCGACGCCCTGCACAACGCGCAGGCTGTGCAGCCCGAGCGCCACATCTCGCTGACGATCCTGCCCGACTCGGAAGCGCCGGTCGTCTCCGGTGACGAGGCACGTCTGCGGCAGGTCCTCGGCAACCTGGTCAGCAACGCCCTGAACTACACCCCCGTCGACGCACCCATCACCGTCTCCGTCGGCACCCGCGGCTCCGAAGCCATCCTCGAAGTCAGCGACACCGGCCCCGGCCTGACCGACGAACAGAAGACCCGCATCTTCGAACGCTTCTACCGAGTAGACACCGCCCGAACCCGCTCCACCGGCGGCTCCGGCCTAGGCCTGTCCATAGTCGCCGCTCTGGTAGCCGCCCACCACGGTCACGTCACCACCACCGACACCCACCCCCACGGCGCCACCTTCACCGTCCACCTCCCCCTCAGCACGTAAGCCGCCGCGCGACCTACCGCCACGAACCGCTTGATCGTCCAAGGGGAGCAAGGGTCAGTGGCGGCGGAGCTTGACTGTGCAGTCGCGGCGGTTGATCGGTACGCCGTCGCGCAGTACCTGTGCCCGGTCGTGCACACGGCTGACCAGCGTCTCCCACTCGCCGTCCGGAAGAGCCAGGCTCTCGATCACCTCGTCGGGCTCCGGGAAGTGGATGTCGGGGTGCGGATTGTGTTCGCCGGGCGGGAATCCCAGGTGGCCCTCGATCAGCAGTACGCCGCCTGGCGCGACAGCCGCCGCTGCCCTACGCAGGATTGCGTCGCGGGCCAGTTCGGTCTTGGAGTGCAGGAACTGCGCGGACACCAGGTCGAACTCCCCGTCCGGGAACGACTTGCCCAACTCGTGCTGCTGCCAGTCGATCCGATCGCCGACACCGGCGGCCTTCGCATGCGCGACGGCGCGACCCAACGCGACCGTCGAAATATCAACAGCAGTCACCGTCCAGCCCCGCTCAGCGAGCCAGATCGCGTCGGCGCCTTCGCCGCAGCCGAGGTCGAGCACCCGGCCCGGCGTCAGGCCGGACACCTCGTCGACGAAGGCGACGTTCGGCTTGCCGCTCCAGATCTGCTCGTGCTCGGTGTAGAACGCGTTCCAGTGCTCGTCAGGGAGCTGTTCGGTCGTCATGGACCGATGGTGCGCGGACCCACCGACATACGGCAAACAATGTTGCCAGGTTGGCAACCTAGCTGTCGCGGACAGGCAGTGGCTCGGCCTTCCCGACCACGAAGGCGTACGTCAGCGCGCCGACCACGGCCACCACCCCCGCGACGGCGAACGACGGCAGGTACGACCCGTGGTAGACGTCGAGCAGCAGACCGAAGACGTACGGGCTGATGATCCCCGCGATGTTCGACGCGAAGTTCTGGATGCCGCCGATCGACGCCACATGCCGCGACGACGGCGCCACGTCACCCGGCAAGGACCAGATCCCCGTCGCCGCGATCGCCAGGCTCGCGTAGGAGATCGCCAGGAACAGCAACGCGACGTACACCGACTTCGCCGGCGCCGCGAACACGATCGCCGCACCACCGAGCAGCCCGCCGACCATCACGGTCTTCCGCACCCGCGTCACGTCCGCTCCGGCCCGGATCCGCCGGTCGGCGACGATGCCCGCGATCCATCCACCGGCGATCGCCGTGATGCCGGGCAGGGTCCCGAGCGTCCCGAGCTCCTTCAGGTCGAGTCCGCGGGCGTCCTTCAGGTACGACGGGAACCAGGTGAGGAAGAAGTAGATGACGAAGTTCAGGCAGAAGAAGCCGAGCATCATCCCGCGGATCGTCCGGTAGCGGAACAGGTCCCGCCAGCGCACCTGCGCCGCCGCCTCGGTGTCGTTCTCGTCGATCCGCGCACCGTTCGACGCGATGTAGGAACGCTCCTCGGCGTTCGCGTGCCGGTGCTCCATCGGGTCGCGGTAGTACCAGTACCAGACCGCCGCGAGCATGATCCCGAGGACGCCGAGGACGACGAACGAGAAGTGCCAGCTCACCAACGCGATCAGTCCGGTCACGACCGGCAGCGACAGCACCGTCCCGACCCGCGAACCCGAGTCGATCACCGCGCTCGCGAACGCCCGCTCGTGCGCCGGGAACCACCGCGACGCCGCCTTGGTCGCACTCGGGTACGCCGGCGCCTCCCCCGCGCCGAGCGCGAACCGGAACGCGAACAACGACCAGAACCCGCGCGCCAGCGGCGTCAGCGCGGTGACGATGCTCCACCACAACGCCGCGAACGTGAACGCCTTCCGCGAGCCCACCTTGTCGGCGAACCAGCCCGCCGCGAGCATCGCCCCGTCGTACGCCCAGAAGAACGCGCCGAGGATCAGGCCCTTCTCGGCGTTGCTGAGGTCGAGGTGCAGATCGTCCTCGATGAACGGCAGCGCGACGCTGAGGTTCGCGCGATCCAGATAATTCAGTGAGAGCCCGACGAACGCGAGCCCTAGGATCAGGTACCTCGTACGGCTGGCTCCGGGCGGAGCCTTCACGACAGTGGTGGCGGTCACTCTGTGCCTCCGATCGACAGCGGATCGTCGGCACGCTACCTCGACCGGTTCCTTTGTGTAGACAAACGTTTCATAGAGTGGAATGAGGTTCGAGTGATCGAGGACGGCGAGGAGATCCCGCTGCTCGGCGGCGACGTGACCGAGGGCCTGGTGCGCGTCGGCGACACGGTACGGCGACCGCCCGGCGAGCGCGCCGAACTTGTCCAGGACGTCCTGCTGCACCTGGAGAAGGTCGGGTTCGAGGGCGCACCGCGCTTCCTCGGCATCGACTCGGCCGGCCGCCAGGCGCTCACGTACGTCGAGGGCGAGGTCGCGGGCCGCCCGCGGCCACCGTGGATCGCGGACGAGGAGCGGATGATCTCGGTCGCCCGGCTGCTGCGCGCGTACGACGACGCGGTCGAGGGATTCGGCATCCCGGAGAACCTGCCCGCGCCGATCGAGCCGCCCGGCCTGCCGGAGCTGAACGATCCGCCGGAGCTGGTCGGCCACCAGGACGTGACGCCGGAGAACGTGGTCTTCCGGGAAGGCCGCGCGTACGCCCTGATCGATTTCGATCTCGCCCGCCCGGTGAGCCGGGCCCGTGAGTTCGTGAACCTGATGCTGTGGTGGGCACCACTCGGCGCCGACGAGGATCTCGACCTCGAACTCCGCGGCCTCGACCGTCCCCGCCGCTGCCGCCTCCTCGCCGACGCCTACGGTCTCTCCCCCGCCGACCGCGCCCGCGCAGTGGAGCTCACGATCGGATTGAACGTGCGCGCCTGGCACACCATGAAATACCGCGCGGAAACCCTGGGCGGCGGCTGGCAGCGCATGTGGAGCGAGGGAGTCGGCGACAAGATCCGAGCCCGCCAAACCTGGCTCGAAGACAACGCCGACTCCCTCACCACAGCACTACTCGGCTGACCCGCCCAGGAGCTGCCCGAGGCTGGTCGCCTCGGGCAGCCGGGCGGTCAGTGCGTGATTGCGACCTCGGTGCCTGACTTCGCGGACTCGTAGATCGCCGACAGCATCTTGGCCATCTCCAGGCCCTGTTCCGCGGTGGCGTCGGCGGGGATCTCGCCGCGGCAGATGCGCAGGAAGTGGTCGATCTGGTTCGCGAACCCGACCCGGAAGTCGAACCCGAGCGAGTCGATCTGCGGCTGGACGTGCAGCAGCGTGTCGTGCCGCTCGGTGATCATCAGCAGCTCGGGCTCGATCTCGGCGCCGCCCTTGTCACCGTGGATCCGGACGCTGATCTCGTTGCGCGCGTGCAGCGAGTACGACGTGGCCACGTCGAGGACCGCCCCGCCCTCGAACCGGATCTGCGCGGTCGCGAAGTCCTCGACCGTGTTCGGCCGCGCCGCCGACGCGGCCTTGTACCGGGTCAGGTTCTGGATGTTGTCGCGGGCACCCAGCAGCGTGAACGTCGCACCGGACGCCGACACCGCCTTCGGCATCCCCATCAGGTACCAGCACAGGTCGATGATGTGGACGCCGAGGTCGATCAGCGGACCGCCGCCGGACAGCTCCACGTCACCGAACCAGCCGCCGGGGTTGCCGGCCGTCCGCAGCAGCGTGGCCCGGGCCGCGTAGATGTCACCGAACTCGCCGGCGTCCAGGAACCGCTTGGTCACGAGCGCGTTCGGCGCATACCGCCGTACGTATCCGATCTGCAGCGCCTTCCCGGTCTCCTCGACCGCCTTCACCAGTGCCTCGGCCTCCGGCACCGTCACGGTCATGGGCTTCTCGACCAGGACGTCCTTGCCGGCCCGCAGTGCCGCCTCGGCGATCGGGGCGTGCAGGGTGTTCGGTACGCACACGCTCACCGCGTCGATGCCCGGGTCCGCGAAGATCTCCGCGGCGTCGCCGGTCACCCGCTCCACACCGAACTGCTCACCGCGGGCCTTCGCCCGCTCGAGGTCCACGTCGCACACGGCGACGAGCTCGGACTGGGGGTTCGCCTGGTACGCCTTCAGGTGCTCGACGGCGATCGAGCCGAGCCCGATCACGGCAATCCGCGTCGTCATGTCACGCCACGCTTTCAGTCAGTCGGATGATGTTCGCGAGCGAGCGCTCGATGGCCGGAAGCGGTGCTTCCATGCCCTCGAACTCCAGGCTCACCGGTACGTCGGGCTTGGTCGCGACCAGTGCGAGCAGGCCCGGGAGGTCCACGTCGCCGTGACCCGACACCGTGCCGAGCAGGTAGTCGCCGGCCAGCGTCTTGAGCCAGCCGTCGCCCGCCGAACGGCGGATGTGGAAGTCCTTGACGCCGATGGACGCCGCGACGTCGATCAGGCCGGCGGCGGTCTTGCCGGGCACCTCGCCGACGCACAGGCCGTTGCCGAGGTCGAGGGTGACCCGGAAGTTCGGGCGGTCCACGGCGTGCACGAGCCGGGCCAGCCGGTCGCTGCCGTTCATGAAGAAGCCGTGGTTCTCGATCGTCGACACGACGCCCAGGTCCGCGGCGTGGTCGGCGACCGCGCGGCAGCCCTCGACCACCTTTGCGAACGTCGTCTCGAATTCGCCCGGGTCCTGCTCACGCCACGCCCACGGCGCCACGTCGTGCCGGAAGATGCGGGCGCCGAACCGGTGCGCGACGTCCAGCTGCCGGCGGAGACGGTCGATCTCCTCGCCGTCGGCGGTCCGCAGATCGCCGCTGACCAGATAGTTCACGATCGGTACGCCGATCTCCTCGGCGTGCTTGGCCGTGTCGCGGACGACGTTCTCGTTCTCCAGGTAGTACTCGCCGTCCATCGCGGCGACCTCGATGTGCCCGGCCGACGAGGCCGCGACCCAGTCCAGGACCGCGATCAGGTCCATCTCGCCGCTCGTCATGAGCTGGCGGAAGCAATACGAGCTGACTCCTAGCTTCACTGCGTGGTCCTCTCGAGTTCGTGAGTGATGTGGGCCCACGGACTGGGGTAGTCGTGGACACCGTAGATACCTGAGCTGCACCGGTCGAACGCGTTGCCGACCGCCCCGAGCACCACCGCCTCGCGCCCCAGCGCCGAGGCGACGAAAGGCGGACGCTCGGGGAAGACCAATTCCTGCTCGACCGCTGCCGTGAGCGGACGAAGCAGCGCGCCGCTGTCCTGCAAGGCCCCGCCGCGCACGACCACGACCTCGGGATCGACGACCAGCAACACGGTCGCGATCCGCCCGGCGATCTGCGCGCAGAAGTCCTCGACCTCGGCCTGCGCGTCGGCGTCACCGGCGGCTGCCGCACTCAGCACCTCCGCGCTGGTCGGCCGCACAGACCAGACAAGCTGCCCGCGCTGCGCGTTGCGCGTCCATCGCATGCCGCGCTGCGCGCCGAGCTCGCCCGCGAGGCGATGGCGGCCCTGCCGGATGACGCCGTTCAGGACGATCGAAACGGAGAGCCGATGGCCGATCTGGAGATAGACGACATCGGAGTACCCACGGCCAGCGCCGCCGCGTTGCTCCGCCAGCGCCGCCAGCTTGATGTCGTTGTCGACGACGATCGGTTGTTCGAGCTCCTTCGCCAGCAACTCCGCGACGGGCAGGCCGACCAGGTCCGGCATCGCCAGACTGGCGCGCAGGCGACCGTCTGCCTCGACCACGCCAGGCAGGCCTACACCGACCGCGCGGAGACGTCCCAGCTCGATCAACCGGCCCGCACGCCCAGGGTCGGTCGAGTCGGCTGCGGCCTCGAGTGCACGTGGGATCAGTGAGAGATCCGCCTTCCGCTCGGGCGCCAGTTCGGCGTACCCGAGCCGGCGGCCGGACAGGTCGCAGATGATCGCGCGTGCGCCGCGGGGACCGAGGTCGACGCCGGCGACCAGCCCGGTCTCGCGGGCGAACCGGAACGCGCGAGCAGGTCGGCCCGGGCCGGCCGTCGCCGGGCTGCCCGCCTCGACCAGCCCGGTCTCGAGAAGATCGTCCAGGACGGCATGCACCGTCGGCCGCGACAGGCCGGTGCCCTCGCTGATCGCCCCGACCGTGCGCGCCTCGTCGGCGTCGGCGAGGAAGCGCAGACACGCGACCTGGTTCGCAGATCGCTCCGCCTGGGCGGCGCCGCGTGCAGTGTCCATCGACCCCAACCCATTATGGAACCGGCTTTAATAAAGACGGTAACAGAATGGGTTGCCGGAAGGCAACGGTTATTACCAGCGGCGACTAGCGTTGGAGGATCGTGCGCTCGGCGAGGGTCCAGGTGGTGGTTGTGAGGAGGTAGAGGCCGGCGGCCAGCGGTACGAAGGCGGCGGTCAGGAGCGTGCCGAACGGCACCAGTTGAGCGAGCCGTCGTGACAACGTGGTCGCCGACGGATCGAGCTGCCGTAGCTGGAGTCGCGCCGAGAACCATGCGACCACAGCGAGTAGGACCGCGATCACGACGTACGCCGGGGTGCCGGTGAGGATCGGCCAGTGGACGCCGAGCGGGGCGCCGAGCAGGTTGCCGCTGATGAGCTGGTTCGACTCCCCCGCCACCATGGTTCGGGAGAACAGCGTGTACATCAGCCAGAAGAACGGCAGCTGCGCGAGGGTCGGCAGGAAGCCGGCGAACAACGACGTACCGGACTCCGTCTGCAGCTTCGCGACCTCACGCTGCAGGCGATCCGGGTTGTCGCGATGCCGCTCGGTCAACTGCTTCAGCTGCGGCATCAACTCCGCGCGGGCCTTCAGCCCGCGGTGCGCCCGCACGCTCAACGGGACGAGGGACAGCCGTACGGCGAGGGTGCACATCACGATCGCGATGACCGCGGCGTACGCGCCGGCGAACGGTTCGAGAGTGGCGACGAGGGACGTGAGCAAGTGATAGGCACCGGCGACCGGTGCCTCCAGGAAAGAAGGCACAGCAAAACTCCACGAGTGTGTAGGAACAGGTAGCGAGGTGGAGCGCTACTGTCCCGGTGCTCGTGGGCGTGGGCGGCCGGCCGCGTCGGGATCGCGGAGCCGGAGGAACACGGTCTGCTCGGCGCGGTCCCGGACCGAGGTGGCGCGGGCGAGCAGCGGCGCGGCGGTGTGCACCGACCAACGCGCGGACGTCCGCGCGACCACGACCAGCGCCAACAGCAAAGCCGCCGCCGTGAGCACGGCGGCGGCCAAGGAAGCCGTGTCGAACACAGGGATCACCGACGCGAGCACGCCGGCGATCCACTGCGTCATGACATCAGTCCAGGTAATCCCGGAGGACCTGCGAGCGCGACGGGTGGCGCAGCTTCGACATGGTCTTGGACTCGATCTGGCGGATCCGCTCGCGGGTCACGCCGTACACCTTGCCGATCTCGTCGAGCGTCTTCGGCTGACCGTCGGTGAGTCCGAAGCGCATCGAGACCACGCCGGCCTCGCGCTCGGACAGCGTGTCGAGGACCGCGTGCAACTGCTCCTGGAGCAGCGTGAACGAGACCGCCTCGGCCGGCACGATCGCCTCGGAGTCCTCGATCAGGTCGCCGAACTCGGAGTCGCCGTCCTCACCGAGCGGCGTGTGCAGCGAGATCGGCTCGCGACCGTACTTCTGCACCTCGATGACCTTCTCCGGGGTCATGTCGAGCTCCTTGGCGAGCTCCTCCGGAGTGGGTTCGCGGCCGAGGTCCTGCAGCATCTGCCGCTGGACGCGGGCCAGCTTGTTGATGACCTCGACCATGTGCACCGGGATCCGGATGGTGCGGGCCTGGTCGGCCATCGCGCGGGTGATCGCCTGCCGGATCCACCAGGTCGCGTACGTCGAGAACTTGTAGCCCTTGGTGTAGTCGAATTTCTCCACCGCGCGGATCAGACCGAGGTTGCCCTCCTGGATCAGGTCCAGGAACAGCATGCCGCGGCCGGTGTAGCGCTTGGCCAACGACACCACCAGGCGCAGGTTGGCCTCGAGCAGGTGGTTCTTGGCGCGGCGGCCGTCCTCGGAGATCCACTCGTACTCGTCGCGGACCTTCTCCTTGAGCTTGGCGGCCTCGTCGGCGATCTGCTCCTCCGCGAACAGGCCGGCCTCGATCCGCTTCGCGAGCTCGACCTCCTGCTCGGCGTTCAGCAGCGGGACCTTGCCGATCTGCTTCAGGTAGTCCTTGACCGGGTCCGCGGTGGCACCGGCGACCATCACCTGCTGCTCGGGCTCGTCGGTCTCGTCGGCCTCGGAGACGATGAAGCCCTGGTCCTCGGTGAGCTCCTTCTCCAGGCCCTTCACCGCTTCCGGCTGGAAGTCGGACTCGTCCACCTCGTCGAGCGCGCGCGGCTTCCCGGTCTTCGGGTCGATCGACAGACCCGCCTCGGACACTGCCTTCTTCGCCGGAGCCTTCTTGGCAGCGGCCTTCTTCGCGGGGATACCGTCCTCCTTGGTGCCGGCGGCCTTCACCGCCGCCTTCTTCGCGGCCGCCTTCTTGGCAGCGGGGTCGGTCACTCGGGCGCTGGTCCTCGGAGCCGTGCTACGGGCCGTGGCGGCCACGGTCCGGGCCGGCTCGGCGGGAAGATTCTCGGACGAGCTGGACGACACGAATTACCTCTCGTCTGACGCAGGGTTTGTACGACGGTACGACTGATGACGCTGTGGGTGCTGCTGAGTCTGTGGGTACTGCTGTTCGCGGCTGCTCGCTGGTCAAGCGGCGGCAACAGTCCATTGTAATCCGCGAACCAAGCCCAGGCGTCGCGCGGCCCCCCGCTGACGTCATTTCCGGGGGGCCGCCGCCGTCGATCGTCTCACCCGTTGCGGGTCTGCCGCAGTGGACGCGCCACCACCCGCTGCCGAACCATTTGCTGCTCCTGCTTGAACTGCCGGACCTTGACCAGCGACGCGACGTCGATGACGTCCGCGACCGACTTGAACGCGCCGTCCTCGCCGTACGGCTCGGACGCCTCGCGCCAGCCGCGCGGCCGGACCTTCAACTGCTTGCCGAGCAGCGCGACGAAGATCTTCGCCTTCTGCGCGCCGAACCCCGGCAGTGCCGACAGCCTCGCCAGCAGGTCGTCCCCGGACTTCACGTCGGACCACAGGCCCGACGCGTTCCCCGCGTAGTGGTCATCCAAGTGCTTGGCCAGCGTCTGGATCCGGGCCGCCATCGCGGTCGGGAACCGGTGCACGGCCGGCGGACCGGCCACCACCTCGACGAACGCGTCCGGGTCGTAGTGCGCGACCGTGGCCGGGTCGAAGGGACCGATCATCCGCTT
Organism: Kribbella pratensis; assembly: GCF_004366075.1. Lineage (GTDB taxonomy): Bacteria > Actinomycetota > Actinomycetes > Propionibacteriales > Kribbellaceae > Kribbella > Kribbella pratensis. Next base: position 576,354 of record NZ_SODU01000001.1, read on the forward strand.
CGCGATCGCGACCGGGCCGGCGAACGCCCGCTCCATCGGGATCTGCTGGTCGAGCAGCATGCCGACCAGCAGGGCGAACGGATCTCTGCTCAACATCTCGTCGGCGTCGGGCTGCTGCGCAAGGCACAGCTTCCTGCTGCGTGTGGAAGTCACCTCAGTCCTCCCCTTCCTCGGCCTTCACGGCCAGCACCGGACACGGCGCATCGAGCAGCACCCGCTGCGCGTTGCTGCCGAGGATGAGCTTGCCGACCGGGGAACGGCGTCGCAGGCCGATCACGATGAACTCCGCATGCACCTGCTCGGCGACGGCCACCAGGTCCTCCGCCGGATCCAGGCCACGCACCAGCTGCCGCACCTCGTACGGCACACCGGTCGAGTCGAGCTGCTCCCGTACCTCCGTCAATGCGGCGTCACTCGCCGCAGCCTCGTCGCTGTCGAAGCTGCGCCCACCTCGGTGCGAGTTCACCACCACCAGCTTGGCGTCCCGCAGCGTTGCCTCCTCCGCTGCGCGCCGAAGGGCCGCACGGCCTTCCGCCTTCGGCACATAACCCACGACGATGGTCGTCATCGCCCTGCCTCACCTCCGGGTGTGTGTCGACCCGTCTCGAACGATACTGCTCCCGACCGCTGTCGGCATCCGCTGCATTTGCACCTGTTGTGTCGCACCGGTGACGGAGGGCTGCCGGTGCCCGGGTCCTACCCGCGGCGGGCCCGCCTAACCTTCCGGTGGCCACACCTTTGCAGGGCTGTCACCAAATGCGCCACCCCTGTAGTCCGGGTCGTTATCGAACTCGTGCGGAAACCGTCGATCCCGTTGCCTTGGGCAAGATCGAACGGGTTCCGCCTGAAGGACCGGGGTTCCGCCGCCGCTGTCCTACGTTGTCCTGCGAACGACGGCGTACGAACCGGTTCAGTTCCGTTCAGTCCACCGGCCACTCGTGCACCGGCGTGTTGTCGTGCATGTGGTCGCGGTACCGGCTGAGCATCCCGCGCAACGCGTCCTTGCGTCCGTGCGATCCCTTTGTATACAGGCGGTGGAACTCGTCGGCCTGCCACGACGCGCCGTTCCGGCCGGTCAAACAGCGTTGCTCGATGATCCCGAGCAGCCGGTCCCGTACGGCGACGTCCACGCCCCACGCGTCGAGGCCGCGAACCGCCAACGGCAGAAGGCGTCTGAGCACGAGCTCCGTCGCACGCGCCGTACCGACGCCGGGCCAGAACACCTCCGCCTCGATGCCGTTGCGGGCCGCGGCGTGGAAGTTCTCCTCGGCGGCGCTGAACGACATCTGCGACCAGATCGGCCGTTCGTCGTCGGCCAGCGCACGCACCAGCCCGAAGTAGAACGCGCCGTTGGCAATCGTGTCGACCACGGTCGGCCCGGCGGGCAGGACGCGATTCTCCACGCGCAGATGCGGCTTGTCCCGGACAACGTCGTACACGGGCCGGTTCCAGCGATAGATCGTCCCGTTGTGCAGCCGCAACTCCGAAAGGGCCGGCGTGTCACCGCGGTCCAGAACCGCGATCGGATCCTCGTCGGAAGTGACCGGCAGCAGGGCCGGGTAGTACCGCGAGTTCTCCTCGAAGAGATCGAAGATCGAGGTGATCCACCGTTCGCCGAACCATACCCGCGGCCGGACGCCCTGCGTCTTCAGCTCGTGCGTCCGCGTGTCGGCGGCCTGTTCGAACAACGCGATCCGCGTCTCGCGGAGCAGCTCCTTGCCGAACAGGAACGGCGAGTTGGCGCCGACCGCGAGTTGTACGCCGGAGATCGCCTGCGCCGCGTTCCAGTACCGCGGGAACGCCTCCGGTGTCACCTGGAGATGGAACTGCGTCGACGTACAGGCGGCCTCCGGGAGGATGCTGTCCGCGGTGACCTGCAGCCGTTCGACGCCGTCGATGGCGATCTGCACGTCCTCGCCGCGGGCGGCGAAGATCTGGTCGTTGAGCAGCGCGTACCGCGGGTTGGTGCTGAGCGCCTCGCGGTGGATGTGTTCGGTGAGCAGCGTGGGCAGGATCCCGATGGTCACCATCGACGAACCGGTCCGCGCCGCCTTGTCCTCGGCGGCGTTCAGGCTCTCCCGGATGCTCGACTCCATGGTGTCCAGACCGAGTCCGTCGATCTGGCCGGGCGGGACGTTGATCTCGATGTTGAACTGGCCGAGCTCGGTCTGGAACGCGTCGTCCTCGATCGCGCTCAGCACCTCGGAGTTCTTGAACGCCGGGTCGCACTTCTCGTCGACCAGGTTCAGCTCGATCTCGATCCCGGTCATCGGCCGCTCGGGGGCGAACCGGTCCTCGCGCAGCATCCGCGCGAAGGCGTCCAGATTGCGGTGCACCTGTTCGCGGAACGCGGTCCGGTCCGCCCGGGTGAACTCGACCCGGTCGACTTCCTCACCCATCAGCGACTCCCCTGGTGTGGCTCCCCCGGCATGACACGGCTATGACATGGCCTCAGTGTGCACGAAGGTTCCCCTCGATGGGCGATTCATTCGCGTCGTGGACTCAGACCGGGAACACGATGAAGTCGTCGCGCTCGATCCGCACCGGCTCGTCGCCGGCGGCGGCCAGGGCATCAACGAGCTCGGTCAGTACGCCGGGACGCAACTCGAGCACGTGCTCGTCCGGGTGTTTGTCGGCTCCCATCTCGTAGTCCCGGCCGGGTCGAGTCGTCAGTTCGATGTGTGCACCCAGTACCCATTCCACCGGATTGCCCGCGGCAACGAACTCGCCCAGCCGCGCGACGCTCGCCCGGAACGCCGGCCAGTCGACGACGTACAGCCGCCCCGGGTAGAGCGAGTCGCCGCTGAGGAGCAGTCGTGTGGCGCGGTCGTAGACCGCGATGTGCGAGGCATGGTGGCCAGGGATCGCCAAGACGTCGAGCACCCGCCCGCCGAGATCGAGTTGCACCACACCGTGCGGCCAGTCGGCGAACCCGAAGTACGCCGCAACCTCCTCGGCGGACCGACCGACGGGCTTGTCGAACTCGCCGTCGCCGCCGACGTGGTCGCCGTGGCCGTGGGTGTGCGCGACAACCAGTTCCCGCTCCCCCGCCAGCTCCTCGATCAGCGGACGCAGCGGCACATGTCCGGTGCCGGTGTCGAGCAGCAAGGCGCGTTCGTCACCGAGCAACAGGTACAGGAACGGTCCCTCGAAGTTGGTCCGGAGCGACTGGCGGATGATCACCGTACGTTCGTCGTACCGATGGACCTGATGGTCGGGAGCAAACGGATCGGTGCCGTCGTCCCAGCGGTTCGGGAAGGTCATCACGTCATTGTCGGTGGTGGCAGGGACACTGGACAGGTGCGAGACGATCCGTCGGTGCTGCACGTGGACCTGGACGCGTTCTTCGCGGCGGTCGAGCAGCGGGACAAGCCGTCACTGCGGGGCAAGCCCGTGGTGGTCGGCGGTGTCGGCGTGCGCGGAGTCGTGTCCACCGCGTCGTACGAGGCACGCAAGTACGGCGTACGGTCGGCGATGTCGACCGCCGAGGCGCGATCCCGTTGCCCGCACGCGGCGTACCTGAGTCCGCGCTTCGAGGTGTACCGGAAGAGCAGCCAGGCCGTGATGGCGGAGATGCGGGCGCTGTCGCCGCTGGTCGAGCCGCTGTCGCTGGACGAGGCGTTCATCGATCTGGCGGCGAGCGGGCTGACCGGGCTGACGGTCGAGGACGTGCAGGCGATCGCCGACGACCTGAAGGCGGCCATCTACAAGGTGTCCGGCGGGCTGACAGCGTCCGTCGGTGCGGGTACGTCGAAGTTGATCGCGAAGATCGCCAGCGACCTCGACAAGCCGGACGGGGTGGTCGTCGTACCAGCCGGCACCGAGGCCGAGTTCCTCGCGCCGATGCAGGTCACCGTCATCCCGGGAGTCGGTCCGGCGACCGCTCAACGGTTGAGCATGGCCGGCGTGCGCACCGTCGCGGACCTGCAGCAGCTCGACGAGGACGAGTTGATCCGCCAGGTCGGATCCGCGCACGGCACCAGCCTGCACCGGCTCGCCGTGGCGGCCGACGACCGTCCCGTCGTGAGCGATCGGGAGACCAAGTCGGTCAGCGTCGAGGACACGTTCGAGACCGACATCATCGACCGCGCGCTGCTGACCGCGATCAGCGACCGGATGGCGCACCGCGTCGCCGAGCGCCTGCAGAAGGCGCAACTGTCCGGCCGCACCGTGACGGTCAAGACGCGGATGCACGACTTCACCACGCACACCCGCTCGTCGACACTGGCCGGCCCGACCGACGACGCGCGGGTGGTCGCGCGGGTCGCGCGCCGGCTGCTCGAGGAGAGCGACATCGGCGGCGGTATCCGATTGCTCGGTGTAGGCGTCTCGTCACTCGCCGACTGGATCCAGGACGACCTGTTCACCGAAGGCGAGCACGCCGAGAACCCGGTCGAGGTGGTCGAGCTGCCGGCCAGGCCACGCGACCAGCTCGGATTCCATCCCGGCCAGGACGTCGAGCACCCGGACTACGGCCGCGGCTGGGTCTGGGGCTCCGGGCGGGGCCGCGTCACGGTCCGGTTCGAGACCGCGGACACCCCGCCGGGCCCGGTCCGGACGTTCTCCGTCGACGATCCGGCCCTGACAAAAGTGCAGCACATCGGTGCGGATGCGGACGACGAACCCCGAACTGACCAGAATGTCCCGGGTGAATGAGGAACGACGGGGGGTGTACCCGTTCTGTGGGCCGTGCACGGCGGGTTCGGAGGCGTGGCGTGCCGCCGAGACGGCCGGGCCGATGGGCAGCAGGTTCTACGGGCATCGGAACGTGTGCGAGAACTGCGGGTCGTCCGTGCGGACGCTGTACAACACGGTGCTGTGGGTCCCGGTGTCGAAGGTCGGACGGTTCCGGATCATCCCGACCGGCGGGCGCATGTACGTCGGCCGCAAGGTGGTCGATCAGCCCGTGCCGGCCGTCGTACGGCGGGAGCCCGCGTCGGCGATCGTGAATCATCCCGAACTGGACGGCGCCCCGGCGTACAAGCAGGCCGAGGCGTACTGGGAGGAGAGCGAGCCCGGGCAGGCGTTGCCGTTCTACCAGTCGGCGCTGGCCGAGCGGGAGAAGGTGCTGGCAGCCGACGACCCGGCGACGTTGCGGGTCCGGTTGCGGGTGGCGCAGGGCCTGCTGGCGACTGCGAACTACGGGCGGGCGATCGCCTGGTTCGAGCTGGTGACGCCGCAGCTGGTCGAGGTGTTCGGGCCCCATCACGAGCTGACGCGGGCGGCGACCGAGGCGATGACCGGTGCGCGGTTGATGGTCGGCGGTCCGCGGTCGGAGGCTCAGTTGCTCGCGGACATCGTTGCGGCCGACGAGTTCGTGGACGACGATGCGCAGTTGTTGCGCGATCGGGCAGCACTTGGGAAGGCGTTGCTCGCGTGCGGCGACATCGCGGAGGCGGTCGAGGCGCTGACCCAGGTCGTCCGCGACGCCCCGCCTGGTCATCCGGACACGGCGATCTACCGCAAGGCGCTCGTGGAGGCGTGCGGACTCGTCGAGGCACGGGGGAAGAAGCGCGACGTACAGCTCGCCGAAACCGCGCGAGGGTTGCTCAGCGGCGTAGACGCACCGACAAGCACGTGACACAGCCCTCGAGCTTCTCGAACTCGCTGATGTCGACCACGATCGGCCGATAGCCAAGGCCCTCGAACAGCTGCGCCGACTTCGGCGCCGACGCTGCCATCAGCAGCCGGTCGTCGTTCAGCAGTACGACGTGCGCGCCGGCTTCCTCGGGCACCGCACGGAACACGTCAAACGCGGCCGGGTCGTCGACGAGTGGTTCGTAGCCGACGACCGTTCCGTCGGGTAGTGCGGTCACGGCCGACTTGAGGTGGAGGACTTTCTGCACCGGGACCGCGCGCACCTCCGCACCGAGCGGTGCGAACGCGTCGCGAAGTTGCTGGATCCCGGCGGCGTTCGTCCGGCCGCCCTGCCCGACGTAGATGGTCGAGCCGATCTTCAGTACGTCGCCGCCGTCGAGTGTCCCGGGCTCCTTGATCTTCGCGATCCGGTACCCCTGCGCCGCGACGGTCTCCTCGGCCGCGGCCGCCTCCGCGCGTCGTTCGTGCGCGCCGGCGCGGGCGATCACCGCGAGGTCGCCGTACACGACCATCGTGTCCTCGATGAACACGCTGTCCGGGCACTCGTCGATCGGCGGTACTTCGACTGTCTGCCAGCCGGTGTCGTGCAGCGCGTCGACGTACCGCTGCCACTGCTCGAACGCGAGGTCGAGGTCCACCGGCCGGCGCTCGATGTGCGTGACGAGCCCTTCGGCGAGTCGCGTGCTCGGGCGGCGGACCAGGGCTGTCAGCGGGCTTGGCGGCGGGGTCGGCGGCGGGGTCGGCGGCGGGGTCGGCGGCGGGGTCGGCGGCATGGTCGCAGGGTATCCGGGTACCGGCAGGCATCCGAGAAAGGAGACGACGGATGCCGAAGATCCTTCCGGCAGCGGGTGGTGACGTGGTCGAGATCATCCTCGCCGACCACAGGTGGTTCGAGGAGGCGCTGCGCGAACTGCGTGACGTGCGCAGCGATCGTCCGGCGGTGCTCGCCGACCTCGCCACCGTTCTGATCGCGCACGCCGAGGCCGAGGAGTCCAAGGTTTACCCGGCGCTGCGGCGCAAGGACGCGATCGACGCCGACGAGGTCGAGCACTCCGAACACGAGCATGCCGAGGGCAACGACGCGCTGCTCGCCCTGATGGAGGTCGACGACACCGGCAGCGAGGAGTTCAGCGAGAAGCTGCACGAGCTGTCCGAGGCGCTCACACACCACCTCGACGAGGAGGAGCGAGACGTCCTGAACCCGGCGCGGACGGACGTCGACGAAGGTGTCCGCCGCAGGCTCGGGGACTCGTTCGCCGAAGAGCGCGCCCGGCTGATCGAGTCCGGCTGCGGCGACATCGCCAACGTACGGAAGGTCGTCGCGGCCGAACAGCAGAACTAGGCTGCGCCCGTGCGCGAACTCACCGCCGTGGCGAACCTGACGGTCCCACCCGAGGCGGCCTTCGAGATCTTCACCGACGAGTTCGGTCGATGGTGGCCGCCGGAGTTCTCCTGGTCGGGTGCCGACCTGCTGACCGACATGGGCCTCCTCGACGGAGTCTTGTACGAGCTCGGTCCGCACGGCCTGCAATGGGACTGGGGCCGCGTGCTGAGGTGGGAACCGGGTCGCCGGCTCGTGTTCAGCTGGCAGATCGGTCCGGACAGGGTGCCGGTCCCTCGTGCCGAGGACGCGACGGAGGTGGAGGTCACCTTCGACGGGTCGACAGTGACCGTCGCCCATCGCGGCTGGGAGCGGCACGGCGAGGCCGGCGCCGAGTACCGGAAGAACTTCGAGCAGGTGTGGCCGTACGCGCTCGGCCGGTTCGCCGAGTACGCCGCCAACCGTCCTCGCTAGAGCTGGACGGTCAGGCCTTCCTCGGCCGCGATCACTTCGCCCGCGAAGACTCGCTTGGCCTCTGCCACGGACACTGATCGATCCGAGCCCGGCCAGAAGTGCGTCAGCAACAGCCTCGATGCTCCTCGAGCGCCCTCGGCCGCTTCGGTAGCCGTCATCACGTAACGGGGCTGGGTCTGCGGTGACGGGCCTTGAAGCGTCGCATCCGAGATGAAGAGATCGGTTCCCTCGGCCAATCGCGCCAGGTCGGGCGATGGGCCGCTGTCCCCCGTATACGCGACCGACACCCCTGGCGCGGTGAGCCGTACGCCGAGATTCGTCTTGTAATGCGGGAGTTCCACCGTCAGCACCTCGAACGGCCCGATCCGCGTCGTCCACGCCAGGTCGTGGACGGCGAAGACGTCGGCCGGGTCCGGGTGCGGCTCGAGCGCTCGCAGCACGTCGAGAACGCCGGGCGCGCAGTGCAGCGGGACCGGTGGTGCGTCAGGCGCCTCGTAGTACCGCACCCGGGCCAGGCCGCTCACGTCGACACAGTGGTCCGGGTGCTGGTGCGTCACGACGATCGCGTCGACCTCGCCCTTCGGACAATGTTCGAGCAGCCGCGGCAGGGCGGCGTACCCGAGATCGAGGACGACCCGGAAACCGTCGTACTCCAGCAGGAATCCCGCGCAGGCCCTGCCCGCCTCCGGCCAGGCGCCGCAGGAACCCAGGACGGTCAGCGACCTCACGCGAACGGCTGGTTCGTCGGCACGATGTGCTTGCCGAGCGGCACCAGCGAGACCGGGATCAGCTTGAAGTTCGCGACCCCGAGCGGGATGCCGACAACCGTCAGGCACAACGCGATACCGGTGGTCAGGTGGCCGAGCGCCAGCCACCAGCCCGCGACGACGATCCAGATCAGGTTGCCGAGCAGCGCGCCCGCCCCGGCGCTGCGCTTGTCCACGATGGTCCGCCCGAACGGCCACAGCGTGTACGCCGCGATCCGGAACGACGCGATCCCGAACGGGATCGTGACGATCAGCACGCAACAGATGATCCCGGCGATCGCGTAGCCGACCGCCAGCCAGAACCCGGCCAGAACCAGCCAGATCAGGTTGAGGAGCGTCTTCATGTCCCCCAGCGTGCCACCTGGCCGGTGTGATCCAGCACCAACTGGACGACAAGTCCGGGATCGTTCCGGGGCATCCAGTGGCCACCCCTGATCACCTTGACCGTGAGGTTCGGGGCCCAGCGCGCGATGTCGGTCTGCAGCGGAGTGGTGACGAACGGGTCGGCATCGGGTGACACGCAAGCACGGGCACGTCGGTACGCCGTTGTGCCGGCCGGAGGAGCCGTGGGACGACGTTCGCGCGGTACAGCTTCATGCCGTTCAGGTAGTCGCCGAGAGCGGTTGTCGTCGGGCTGTTGCTTCTCGAGGCGATTGAACGCGCGGTGCGCCCAGCCCTTGCGCCAACCGAGCTCCGGGAGCCATGGGAGGTGAAGGAGGCGATGTGGGGTTGCAGGTCCGGGGCGGTGACGAAGTGTAGACGGCTAGGGTGGTGCCGTCTCGGCTAGTAGCTGTCGACTTCGAGGGTGGCAAAGGTCATCCCCGCTTTCGCCAGGCGCTCGCGCAGAGCGGGTCCCATGGCCGCGGCCGTCGTAGTCTGGCCGGCGGTCTCCGGCAGATCGTCGAGCGCCAGACACAGAGCGCTCTCCCCGAGCATCTTCGCGGTCTCGTCGTACCCCGGGTCCCGGCCCGCGACCTCGGTGATCACCTGCTTGCCGCCGCCGCGGCCGACGAACCGGACGTTGAACCACGACCGCGCCCGGCGTTCCGCACTCGGTCCGTCACCGGGCTGCAGCCGCTTCAGGAGCGCGTTCCGGACCGGCGGGACCTGGGCGCCCGCGATCAGCAGACCGACCGCACCGATGCCTGCGGCAACAGTCGGGAGATGCTTCACCGCGGCGTAGTGCGAGTACCGGAAGTCCGGCCCGTAGCGGTCGAGCAACCGGCCCGAGTACCCGACGATCTGCGGATCGATCGTCGGCAACGGAACCGCCCAGAACCCTTGCTGGCGGTGGAGCTTCCCGGCCACCGCTCGCGCCCTCCGGTCCGTCGGCATGGGCTCGGCAGCGCGCCGCTGGCGATGCGCGTCCAGGTGCTGTTTCGCCCGCGAGAACGCGGTGATCGCGGTGTGGAACGTCCCACCGGACGGCCGGCCACCGGCGCGCAGCAGCCCGTCCACCTGGATGGGCACATTCTGCGGCAGTTGCTCGACGGTGTACTGCACACCGAGGTCGTAGGGGATCGAGTCGAAGCCGCACGCGTGGATGATGCGCGCGCCGGTCTGCGTCGCGCGCTCGTGGTAGCGCACGTACATCCGGTCCATGAACTCCTGCTCACCGGTCAGATCGAGGTACCCGGTCCCCGCCTCGGCGCAGGCGGCGACGAGCGCCTCGCCGTACCGGACGTACGGGCCGACCGTGGTGGCGACGACCTTGGTGGACTCGGCGAGCTCGCGCAAGGAGTTCGGGTCGGTGACGTCCGCGACCACGATGTCCCTGCCGAACCGCTCGAGCTTCTGTTTGTTGCGTCCGGCAACGGCCCAGCGCAGGCCGTCCGGCGCGTTCTTCTCCAGGTACTCCGCGGTGAGCGCTCCCGTGAACCCGCTCGCACCCAGCAGGACGAGGTCGTACTCGCGACCCGTTTCTGCGCTCATTTCTGCGCTCATTTCTGGGCCGCTTTCTCGGCGTCCGCGAGCCCGCCGGCGCCCGTCGGCCGCGAGGACGCTTCGGCGCCGCGCGCCTGGACATCGGCCAGCGCCGCCGCGTCGGCCTTCGGCACGCTGAACCGCGAACCGGCCTCGACGACATGCGGGATCACCCAGCGGAACACCTTCAGCGCGCCGATCCAGCCCGGGACGTGAACGGTGCGGGAGCGCTTTCTGATGCCCTCGACGAACTTGCCCACCGCGAACTCCAGCGAGTACGTCTTGCCCACTCCCGGGATCCCGGTCCGGGCCTTGCCGAACACCGGGTGCGCGTCGACCCCGCGCACCATGTCGGTGTCGACGAACGTCATGTGCGCGACGCCGACCCGTACGCCGAGATGCTTCAGCTCGGCCCGCAGCGTGTCGCCCATCGCCTCGACCCCGGCCTTGGACACGTTGTACGACGCCAGCCCCGGGATATGGACGATCGCGGCGAGGGACGAGACGAGCAGCAGGTAGCCCTTGCTCTCCAGCAGATACGGCAGCGTCAGGTGGACAGTGCGCCAGACGCCGAGCAGGTCGACGTCCAGTACGCGCTCCCAGACCTTCGGGTCCATGCTCCGGCTGAAGCCCGGCGCGGCGATCCCGGCGTTCGCCATCACGACGTCGATCCGGCCGTAGCACTCGGCGATCGCCTCGACCGCGGTCCGCAGCGAATCGGTGTCGGTGACGTCCGCCTCCCACCAGCCGGCCTCCGGGCCGCAGTCCTCCGCGACCTTCTTCAGCTCGTCCGGCTCCAGGCCGACCAGCGCGAGCTTCACGCCGTCCTGCGCCAGCTTCCGGGCGACCGCGGCGCCGATCCCCCGGGAGGCGCCGGTGATGAGCACGACTTGACCGGCCAACGGACGCATCTGGGACCTCCAGCTTGTTGAGTGGATACTCAACAGTAAGTGCTTGTTGACCGATTACTCAATAGACTGTCCCCGTGAGCCAGACCTCTTCCTCCGGTGCCCGGTTGCGGCCCGACGAGCGGCGTGCGCAGATCCTCGCGGCCGCGCGCCGGGTGCTGCTCGCGGACCCGCACCGCGAGCTCACGGTCGAGCTCGTCGCCGCCGAGGCCGGCGTCTCCCCCGCTCTCCTGTTCCACTACTTCGGCTCGAAGAAGAAGTTCCAGTACGCCGTCATCGAGGAAGCTGCGGCCGAGGTCATGCTGCGCACCGCCCCGGATCCGTCGCTGCCGCCCGACGAGCAGCTGCGTGCCGGGATCCGCGCGTTCGTCCGCGCCGTACTCGAAGCTCCTCAGCTGTACCGGGCAACGCTGCTGATGTCGGCCGCCGGGGACCCCGACGTCAGGGCGCTGCACTCCGACCTGCGCCGGGTCTTCAGCCAGTGGGTGATCAGCGCCGTCGCCGAGCGTGGCATGGAGATCACCCCCGTCGTCGAGCTCGCGTGTCACGGCTGGCAGGGTTACGTCGAACAGACCCTGCTGGTGTGGATCGACGACCCGACCGTCTCGCCGGAAGCCCTCGAGCATCTGTGCGCGCAGTCCCTGGACGCCCTCCTGTCGACAACCAGCCTCACGACGACCTCCGAGTGAGTGTGAATGACCAAGTTCTTCCTGACGGTTCATGTTCTTGCCGCGATCCTCTGCGTCGGTCCGGTCACCGTCGCGGCCAGCATGTTCCCGCCGATCGCGCGGCGCATGCTCGGCGCCGAAACTCCGGACGCGGGCGGTCTCCAGGTACTGCACCGGATCACGCGGGTGTACGCGTGGGCGGGCCTCGCCGTACCGGTCTTCGGGTTCGCGGTCGCCGGTGGCATGCAGGTGATGGACGAGGCGTGGCTGATCGTCTCGATCGTCCTGACGCTGGCCGCCGCACTCGTCCTCGCGTTCCTGGTCGTGCCGGCGCAGTCCGCCGTACTCGCGGTCGCCGACCAGCCGGCCGAGGTGCGGAGCGGGCTGCTTTCGAAGGCGAAGTTGCTGTCGATGACGAGCGGGATCTTCGGACTGCTCTGGCTGATCGTCCTGGTGTTGATGGTGGTCAAGCCGGGGCACACCAAGGGGTAGGGTTTCCGCCGTGCTGACGGTTGCCACGGTGAATGTGAACGGGATCAGGGCCGCCTTCCGGCGCGGGATGGCGCCGTGGCTGGAGAGCACGGACCCGGACCTGTTGCTGATGCAGGAAGTTCGCGCGTCGGACGACGTACTGCGGGAGCTCCTCGGAGGCGACTGGAACATCGCGCACGCCGAGCCGGCGATCGACGGGCACAAGGGACGCGCAGGTGTCGCGGTCGCGAGCCGGCGGCCGATCAAGGACGAGCGTGGCGAGATCGGTCCCGAGCGGTTCGCCGGGACGGGGCGCTGGGTCGAGGCGGACGTGGTGCTGGACGACGGTACGACGTTGACCGCGGTCAGCACGTACGTGTTCACCGGCGAGTTCGAGACCCCGCCGCGGCAGAAGGAGAAGTACGCGTTCCTGGACGCGATCACCGCCCGGCTGGCCGAACTGCGGGCGGACGGGCGGCACGTGCTGATGTGCGGCGACCTCAACATCGCACACCGCGAGGAAGACCTGAAGGCCTGGAAGGCGAACCGCAAGAAGAGCGGCTTCCTGCCCGAGGAACGCGCGTGGATGGACCGTCTCTTCGAGGCCGGCTGGGTAGATCTGGGCCGCCGCTTCGGCGGTGACGGCCCCGGCCCCTACTCGTGGTGGTCCTGGCGCGGCAAGGCCTTCGACAACGACGCCGGCTGGCGCATCGACTACCAGATCGCCTCCCCCGACCTCGCCGCCTCCGCCACCACCTGCGTCATCCACCGAGCCCCCACCTACGCCGAACGCTGGAGCGACCACGCCCCGGTCGTCGCGACGTACAACCTCTGAGTGACCGCTGTCCGACGTCGCAGGTAGTCTCGCGGCATGTCCGAGAATTCTTCTTCTGTCACATCTTCTGGCACATCTTCTGGCACATCTTCTGGCACATCTTTTGGCACACCGCCGGTTGCTGCCCGGAAGCCGGTTGAGCGGGTGCATCACGGTGATGTGTTCGTCGACGAGTACGAGTGGTTGCGGGACAAGAGCGACGACGAGGTGCTGGGGTACCTGCGGGCCGAGAACGCGTACACCGAGGCGCGGACCGCGCACCTGGAATCGTTGCGTGAGGCAATCTTCAAGGAGATCTCGGACCGGACGCTGCAGACCGACCTGAGCGTTCCGGCCCGGCGCGGCGGGTACTGGTACTACTCGCGCACGATCGAGGGCCGGCAGTACTCGCTGCACTGCCGGGTCAAGGTGGACGGCGACCAGCCGCCGGCCACCGACGGCGAGATCGCCGGCGAAGAGGTCATGCTGGACGGCAACGAGGTGGCCGGCGACTCCGAGTTCTTCTCACTCGGCACCGTCGACGTGTCCCCCGACGGCCGCCTGCTGGCGTACTCCGTCGACCTCAAGGGCGACGAGCGGTTCACGCTGCGGATCAAGGACCTCGACACCGGTGAGCTCCTGCCGGACGAGCTGCCCGAGGTGCACTACGGCTCGGCCTGGTCCGCCGACGGCTCGACGATCTTCTACACCAAGGTCGACGACGCCTGGCGCCCGTACCAGGTCTGGCGGCACACGCTCGGTGAGACCGACGACGTGTTGGTCATGGAGGAGCCCGACGAGCGGTTCTGGGTCGGAGTCGACCTGACCCGCAATGAGCAGGCCATCATGATCGCTCTCGGCAGCAAGCTCACCAGCGAGGTCTGGCTGCTCGACGCCCAGAACCCGACGGGTGACCCGGTCGTGGTCGCGGCCCGCCGCGAGGGCGTCGAGTACGACGTCGAGCACGCCGGCGACCAACTGCTGATCACGCACAACGCCGACGCCGCCAACTTCTCGCTGGCCTCCGCGCCGCTCGACTCTCCCGGCGACTGGACGACGCTGATCGAGGGCGACGAGACCAGCCGTCTGCTCGGCGCGGACGCGTTCGCCGACCACGTCATCCTGTACCGGCGCCGCAACGCGCTCACCGAGCTCGCGATCATGCGGCGTAGCCAAGACGGTACTGACGGGTTCGGCGATCCCGAAGTACTGGAGTTCGACGAGCCGATCTACACCGTGTCCCCCGGCCGCAACGACGAGTGGCACGACACCCGGTACCGCTTCGGCTACACGTCCCTCGTCACCCCCGGTTCGACGTACGACGTGGACGTGGCGACCGGTGAGCGGCGCCTGCTCAAGCAGCAGCCCGTGCTCGGAGGCGTCGACCTGAGCGACTACACGCAGTACCGCGAGTGGGCGACGGCGCCCGACGGCACGAAGGTGCCGATCTCGATGGTCGCGCGCAAGGACGTCGCGCAGGACGGGAACGCTCCGGTCGTGCTGTACGGGTACGGCTCGTACGAGTCCTCGATGGACCCGTGGTTCTCGATCCCGCGGCTGTCGCTGCTCGACCGCGGCGTGGTGTTCGCGATCGCGCACGTCCGCGGCGGCGGCGAGCTCGGCCGGCACTGGTACGACGACGGGAAGATGCTCACCAAGCGGAACACGTTCACCGACTTCATCGCCGCCGCCGAACATCTGGTGCAGGCCGGCTGGACCAGGCCGGAACGGATCGTCGCCCAGGGCGGCAGTGCCGGCGGCCTGCTGATGGGCGCCGTCGCGAACCTGGCCCCGCAGGCGTTCGGCGGAATCGTCGCGGAAGTCCCGTTCGTCGACGCGCTGACGACGATTCTGGACCCGTCGCTGCCGCTCACCGTGATCGAGTGGGAGGAATGGGGCAATCCGCTCGAGGACGCGGAAGTCTACGAGTACATGAAGTCCTACTCGCCGTACGAAAACGTCACCGCCCAGCACTATCCGCGCATCCTGGCGATCACCAGCCTGAACGACACCCGGGTGTTCTTCGTGGAGCCGGCGAAGTGGGTGGCGAAACTCCGGGCGACCGCGACCGGCGACACCGACGTACTGCTCAAGACCGAGATGGAGGCCGGGCACGGCGGCCGCAGCGGGCGGTACGACGCCTGGCGCGAGGTCGCGTTCTCGCTCGCCTGGGAGCTGGACACCCTCGGATTGAGCTGAGGGGGCCGGGAATTTCTGGCCCCGGACGTGTGTTGTGCAACACATCCGGGGCACCGGAACACCGGATTTCTGTACGGATTCTCAGGTTGTGTCCCGGAGTGTTGGGCCGAACAGGCCACGAACGCCCCGGGACACCGGTTTCCATGGCGAATTCGCTGCCGGGAACTCTCAGGGAACCTTCAGGGTGTTTACACACTGGTACCGGAATCTTGAACCCTACTCGAGCGTTGCTCTCCATGTAACGACGAAGGGAGTTTCGGTGGCTCGCATGGCTCGTGTCCGGTCCACGGACGACGGTATCGACGGCAAGGACAGCGTCGGTCTCTACCTCGAGGAGATCGCTCGCACTCCTTTGCTGACGGCTGAGGAAGAAGTCGAGCTCGCTGAGACGGTCGAGGCAGGACTCCTGGCGGAGCAACTGCTGGCCGAAGGGCGGGTTGGACGTAAGAAGGGCGGAGCGCCCAAATATGCCACGGAGGAGGAGCTGGAGTGGCTGGCCGAAGAGGGCCGGCGCGCGCAGCAGCGGTTCGTGACCGCCAACCTCCGGCTCGTGGTGTCGATCGCCCGCCGCTACGGGCGGTCCCAGATGCCGCTCCTGGACCTGGTCCAGGAAGGCAACACGGGACTGATCCGCGCGGTGGAGAAGTTCGACTACCGGAAGGGTTTCAAGTTCTCGACGTACGCGACCTGGTGGGTGCGGCAGGCCATCACCCGCGGTATCGCGCAGCAGGCCCGGGTGGTCCGGCTGCCGGTGCACGTGGTGGAGCAGCTGAACCAGATCGGGTCCGCACGGCGCACGCTGGAGCGCAAGCTCGGGCGGGAGCCTGAGATGGACGAGATCGCAGCCGAGCTGAACCTGGACGAGGAGCGGGTCACCGAACTGATCCGTATCGGCCGGGACCACATCAGCCTGAACAGCCCGGTCGACGACGAGGGTGAGACCTCGCTGGGTGACCTGATCGCGGCCGAGACCGCGCCGGGTCCGGACCAGCTGGTCGCCGACGCGTCGGACCGTTCGGGACTGTTCAGTCTGGTCGACCAGCTCGACCCGCGGTCCGCGGACGTGATCCGGCGCCGCTACGGTCTGCACGACGGCCGCCAGGCCAAGCTGGCCGACATCGGCGCGGTACACGGCATCTCGGCCGAGCGGGTCCGCCAGATCGAGCGCGAGGCACTGGGCCGCCTCCGCCTGATGGCAGACCCGACGCTGGCCGCGTAACACCCACCCCGAAACCCCTCAGGACCCCCGAGCCACGATCTGGCTCGGGGGTCCTTTCGGTTCTCAGCCCAGAGTGGCCGGTCGCTAGTCGTAGCGCGTCGCGCACGTTAAGCAGCTGCTTCGTTCCAGGAGTCGATCAGCAGGGGCAGCTCGGAGAGGCGCTGGACGGTCGCGTCCGGCGTACCTTCCGTGTGGCCGATCTGCTCGATCGGGATCGCGCTGTGCGGCAGGTGCGCCGCGCGCATCCCGACGTTCTGCGCGCCCCAGACGTCGTCGAACAGCCGGTCGCCGACGAACAAGCACCGGGAAGGCTCGTCCACCCCGACCGCCCGCATCGCGGCCAGGAACGCCTCCGGGTGCGGCTTGGTGTGCGCGATCTCGCTGGTGTAGACCGCTCCGTCGAGCAGGTCGAGTACGCCGTCGCGCGCGAACACCTCCTCGTGCCGCCGACGCGGCCAGATCGTGTTCGACAGCACACCGACCTTGAGACCGCGGTCCCGGAGCGCCTGCAGCGTGTCAATCGCGTCCGGCTCCAGCTCGGTGTGCGGGTCCCACTGGCGCTCGTACTCCGCCAGCGCCGCGGGTGTCATCACCACCTCGGCGAGCGCGCACACCTCCTCCAGGGTGCTGCTGCGGTGCTCGTCGCGCGACCGCAGCCAGACAGAGCTCTCGGCCGCCACCAGGCGGGCCGTCAGCTCGTCTGCGTTGTCCTCATCGAGCAGCACGGACACGGCCCTCCACATCTCGTGGAGAGAGATGTCGTGCCAGGTTGCCAGCGTGCCGCCCCAGTCGAACAGGACGGCTTCGATCTTCGCGTTCGTCACCCGTCAAAGCCTGCCAGAACCGACCGACAGTTCTCGCCTGCTTTTCAGCTCAGGCGGCGGATCTCCTGCCGGCGGGCCAGCCAGGTGACGGCGATCAGGTAGAACGCCAGGCAAGGAATGTCCGCGACGAGCAGCGTCCACGGGCCGCTGCCCTGCACGTCCCACTGATCCCCGCGGCCAGTTGCCGCCGGCAACAGGAAGGCGATCAGGTTGTTCAGCACGTGCAGAGCGATCGCGGCCTCCAGTCCCCCGGTCCGGACGGTCAGCCAGCCGACCACCACCGCGAACAGGAGGATGTCGGCCATCGCCCAACCCAGGTACCCGTGGGCAGACGCGAAGGCCGCAGCGCCGACGACGATC
Source organism: Kribbella pratensis (assembly GCF_004366075.1). GTDB lineage: Bacteria > Actinomycetota > Actinomycetes > Propionibacteriales > Kribbellaceae > Kribbella > Kribbella pratensis. The sequence goes on from NZ_SODU01000001.1 coordinate 593,900, forward strand.
CCGGGCCACGGCGACCGGAACAGCGTCCGCAACCAGCGCGCCCGCCCGTTCGGGTCGTCCGGCCCGTACGCGCCGACCGCCTGGATCAGCCAGCCGCGGAACACGAACTCCTCGGCCGCCGACTGGAAGGGCACCAGGAGCAGGATCACGAGCGCCGGTACGACGAACGCACCGAAGCCGATCCAGTCTCCGCCGGCCGTCCCGATCGAGTCCTCGGCCGGGAACACCGCGTCGACCAGCACGCCCATCGCGAACGAGAGCGCGATGTACCCGAACGCCGGCAGGCAGCACCACAGCAGCCAGCGCCAGCGGATCCGGTTCAGCACCGAGGCGACGCTCCAGAACGGCCGGCGTTGGACCATCCACGCGACGAGGCCGACGAGCGGCGTCAGGATGCCGAGCAGCACCAGGGTCATGGCGAGGTTCTCGGTGTCGCTCGGGAAGATGTCCGTACCGCTGGGCGTGGGGAACGGTCCGGCCAGCGCCCGGTGCGCGATCACCCAGATCACCACGACGGCTGAGGTCAGGACGAACCCGAAGAGGCCGAGCAGGATGGTTCCGGCGAAGGGCCGCCACCAGGCGTGTTTCGGCGTACGGGCGAGCCGGTGGTACGGCGTACCTTCCGGCGCCGGGACTGTTCGCGGCTCGTGGTTCACGTACGGCGACGGATAAGCGCCGTACGGATGTTGATACGGCGGTGGGTATTGCTCGGGATATGGACCAGAGTGGGGCGGCGGTGGTGGGGGCTGCCCCGGCTGGGAGTATGGGCCCGGTTGCGGAGACGGTCCGGGCTGTTGCGGGTCCATAACTGGACTCTAGAAGATCGGGCCAACTGGACGGAGGGAGAACAAGGTGGTTACTGAACCGACGCTCGGGGTGAACCGGCAGACGGACGCGTTGCCGCAGTCCGTGCTGATGCCGTTGAGCGGTTCGGCCATCTTCCTGGTGGTCCAGGTGCAGCAGGGCGGCGAGGACCGGACCCGGGACCTGCTGGAGCGACTGAGCGGTCTCGTGCGTTCGGTCGGGTTCCGCGTGCCGGCCGGCAACCTGTCGTGTGTCACCAGCATCGGCTCGGACGTCTGGGACCGTTTGTTCAGCGGTCCGCGCCCGGCCGAGTTGCATCCGTTCGTCGAGCTCAAGGGCGCCACCCACCACGCGCCGTCGACGCCGGGTGATCTGCTCTTCCACATCCGGGCCGCGCACCAGGACCAGTGCTTCGAGCTGGCCAGCCAGATCATGACCGTGCTCGACGGCGCCGCGACGGTCGTCGACGAGGTGCACGGCTTCAAGTACTTCGAGATGCGCGACCTGCTCGGCTTCGTCGACGGCACCGAGAACCCTACCGGCGGCGAGGCGCACGCCGCCGTACTGATCGGCGACGAGGACCCGGACTTCCGCGGCGGCAGCTACGTGATCGTGCAGAAGTACCTGCACGACCTGAAGGCGTGGAACGCGCTGACCGTCGAGCAGCAGGAGCTCGCCGTCGGGCGGACCAAGCTCGACGACATCGAGCTCGACGACGCCAAGAAGCCCGGCAACGCGCACATCGTGCTCAACGTGATCGAGGACGACGACGGCAACGAACTGCAGATCCTGCGCGACAACATGCCGTTCGGCACCGTCGGCACGCAGGAGTTCGGCACCTACTTCATCGGGTACGCCAAGACGCCGGCGGTGACCGAGCTGATGCTCCGGCGGATGTTCATCGGGGTTCCCGAGGGCAACCACGACCGGCTCCTCGACTTCTCCACCGCGGTCACCGGCTGTCTGTTCTTCACACCCCCCGCCGACTTCCTGGACGACCTGCCCCCGGCGCCCTGAAACCGACCCGCCGGCGTCTGTACGACGGCACGGGCCGGATCCCGGGGTGGCGAGTGAGGGGTCAGGACGAGTGTCGGCGGGTTGAGTGACACTGGGAACATGTTGCTCACCGAGGTGGTCGAGACGTCGGCGGCGCTGGCCGGGACCCGGTCGCGGCTGAAGAAGGCCGAGTTCATCGCGGCGTTGTTGTCCAAGGCCACCGAACCGGCCGAGATCGAGATCGTCGTGACCTACCTGTCGGGCGAGCTGCGGCAGCGGCGCACCGGGGTCGGCTGGCGGACCTTGATGGACGCGCCGGAGCCGGCTGCCGAGCCGACGGTCACGGTCGAGGAGGTCGACGCGACGTTCGCGGAGCTGGCGGAGATGTCGGGCACCGGCGTACAGGCCCGCCGACGGGCTGCGGTGGACGGGTTGTTCGCGCGGGCGACAGCGGACGAGCAGCGCTTCCTGCGGCTGCTCGTCGGGGGTGAGCTACGGCAGGGTGCGCTCGACGGTGTGATGGCGGATGCGGTCGCGCGAGCGACGGGCATTCCGCTGAACAAGATCCGGGCCGCGGCGATGTTGCGTGGGGCGGCTGCTCCCGTTGCGGTCGCCGTACTGACCGAGGGCGAGGCGGGGCTCGCGCAGTTCGGGCTCGAAGTCGGCCGCGGGGTGCAGCCGATGCTCGCGCAGTCCGCGACGAGTGTGGCGGAGGCGTTGGAGAAGACGGGTACGCCGGCGGCACTCGAGTGGAAGCTGGACGGGATCCGGATCCAGGCGCACCGGGACGGCGAGAAGGTCGTCGTCTACACGCGGACGCTGGACGACATCACCACGCGGGTGCCGGAGGTGGCGACCGCCGTACTCACGCTTGATGCACAGCAGGTCGTGCTTGACGGCGAGCTCATCGCGTTGCGGGCCGACGGGCGACCGGAGCCGTTCCAGGTGACGGGTTCGCGGACGGCGACCCGGGCTGCGACGGGACCGGAGTCGGTACCGCTGACGCCGTACTTCTTCGACATCCTGCATCAGGACGGCGAGGACCTGCTCGGGCTCGACGGTGCCACGCGACACGAGTGGCTGGCGAAGCTCGTGCCTGAGGAGCGACGGGTGCCGCGACTCGTGACCGATGACACGGAGGCCGGTCAGGCGTTCTTCGCAGACGCCGTACGCCGCGGGCACGAAGGCGTGATGGTGAAGTCGTTGACAGTGCCGTACGAGGCGGGCCGGCGCGGTTCGGGATGGGTCAAGGTCAAGCAGACGCACACGCTCGACCTGCTCGTGCTGGCGGCCGAGTGGGGTCACGGGCGGCGGACGGGCTGGTTGTCGAACCTGCACCTGGGCGCGCGGGACGAGGAGACCGGCGAGTTCGTGATGCTCGGGAAGACGTTCAAAGGGCTCACGGACGAGCTGCTGCGGTGGCAGACGGAGCGGTTCCAGGAGCTCGCCGTACGGCGGGACGACTGGGCCGTCTATCTCCGGCCGGAGGTGGTGGTGGAGATCGCGTTCGACGGCGTACAGACCTCGCCGCGGTACCCGGCCGGGATGGCGCTGCGGTTCGCCCGGGTGATCCGGTATCGCGAGGACAAGCGGCCTGCCGACGTTGATACCGTGCAGACGGTGCGCGAGATTCACCTCGGACCCGGTGCGGAAGAGAGTGTGGGCGATGAGTGAGGACCCGGATGTCGTGTCGCGCCGGATCGCGCGCGAGTCGCTCGACCGGGACGACCCGACCGGCTGGTTCGAGAACCTGTACGCCGCGGCCGCCGAGGGTTCCGCGGTCGTCCCGTGGGATCGCGGTACGGCGCACCAGTTGCTGATCGAATGGGTCGAGGAGTCCGCGCCGGACGGTGCGGGCAAGACAGCGCTGATCGTCGGGGCGGGCACCGGGTGGGACGCCGAGCTGATCGCCGACCGCGGGTACGACACGACCGCGTTCGACATCTCCCCCACCGCGATCGAGACCGCGGTCCGCAATCACCCGGACTCGAAAGTGCACTATCGCGTCGCTGATCTGCTCGCGCCACCGCCCGACTGGCCGCACGCGTTCGACCTCGTGGTGGAGATCTACACCGTGCAGGCACTCCCGATCGCCCTGCAGCCCGAGGCCGTCAAGCACGTCGGCGAGTTCGTAGCACCCGGCGGCACGCTGCTGGTCATCGCGGCCGCCCGCCCGGACGACCAGCCCGACGACGCCATCGAAGGCCCACCCTGGCCCCTCACGCGCGCAACCATCCAGTCGTTCGCCGGCGCGGATCTCCGCCTCATCCAACTCATCCAGTCCCCCAGCCCAGTCGACGCAACCGTCCTCCGCTGGCGAGCCGAATACCTACGCGACTGAACTCCATGTCCGACCTGCCTCCGCTCGTTCAGCGAGCCCTGGACGCGGCCAGTGAAGTCGGCATGCCGCTGCGGCGGGAAGGAACCGGTCCGTCTTGTTGCCTGCCGGACGTAGGCCGATTTCTGGCCGTGCTGGCGGCCGGGTGTATTGGCGGTTCGATCGGCGAGGCGGGAACCGGTGTCGGCTTCGGGGCGGCGTGGATGGCGTCGGCGATGCCGGTCGATTGCCGTCTGGTGACGGTGGAACTGGACGAGACCCGTGTGGCTGCGGCTCGGCGGGTGTTCGCGTACGAGCCGCGGGTTGAGGTGGTGCACGGGGATTCGTTCGACGAGTTGGAGCGGCGGGCGCCGTTCGATCTGCTCTTCGCGGACGGCGGGCGGCAGCCCGGCGGGATCGTGGAGCTGCTGCGGATCGGCGGGCGGCTGGTGAACGACGACGTCACGCCGGTGGACGTGCTGCCGGCTGATTCGCCGTACCGCGAACACGATCCGAAGCGGGAGTTCTTCTTCGGCGATCCGCGGCTCGTGGCGGCCGAGGTGGTGTTGCCGGACCTGCGGAATTCGCTGCTGGTGGGGACCCGAGTGGGTTGAGATTGCATGGGAACATTTGTTCGATAATCATGTAGACTCGGGTTATGGCGGGGCGAGGTGTGGTGGGGCCGACGGCGTTGCGGATGATGCTCGGGAGTCATCTGCGGGAGCTGCGTGAGCGCGCCGGCGTCAGCCGCACCGATGCCGGCTGGGCGATCCGCTCCTCGGAGTCGAAGATCAGCCGCCTCGAGCTCGGCCGGGTCGGGTTCAAGGAACGTGACGTCTCCGACCTGCTGACGTTGTACGGCGTGCAGGACGCCCGCGAGCGCGATCGGCTGCTGGGGCTGGCCCGCGAGGCCAACGACCCGGGCTGGTGGCATCGGTACGAGGACGTCACGCCTGAGTGGTTCGACTCGTATCTCGGGCTCGAAGCGACCGCCGAGCTGATCCGGACGTACGAGATCCAGTTCGTGCCCGGCCTCCTGCAGACCGCCGACTACGCGCGCGCCGTCGCGCAGCTCACGCCTGGCGGGGCTCGTACCGACAACGAGATCGAGCGGGTCGTCGCCTTGCGCACCCGCCGGCAACGGGTGCTCGACCGTGAGCCGCCGCTCAAGCTCTGGGCTGTCATCGAGGAGTCCGTGCTGCACCGGCCGATCGGCGGCACCGACGTACTGCGGAGCCAGCTCGACGCGCTCCGTGAAGCCGTCGCCCGCCCGAACGTGACCGTGCAGATCGTTCCCCTCGAAAGCCCCGGCCACGCCGCCACCGGAGGCGCGTTCAGCCTGCTCCGCTTCCCGCAACGCGACCTGCCCGACATCGTCTACCTGGAGCACCTGACCAGCGCGCTCTACCTGGACAAACGCGACGACGTAGAGGCCTACACCCAAGCACTGGACCTCCTGGCCTCCACCAGCCCGTCACCCCACCACACCCAACAACAACTAACCCGCCTCCTCGCGCGCCTGCCGTAGACCGCTCGCGCCCGACGGTCGTCGCTTGTGACTGATCCGTGGTGGTGGTTTGCGGAACAAACTGCCAGCCGGTGACGAAAATGTTCCGGGAAGGCGTGCGTCCGGGGTCCGAGCGGGTGGCGGTGGGTTGGGGAGGATTTTGTCCCGATGTGGGCAGGAGATCCTCCCCAGATTCGGCTCCCGGGAGGCGTGGCCGGCGGGCGGTGGCTCGGCAGCGGTGAATCCTGCTCGCCGCGCGGTGGAGCAGCTTGGTGCGGGGGTCAGACCTCGAGTTCTTCGCCGTGGGCGTTGATGGCGAGGTCGGGGTGGTGGAGGTCGAAGGCTGGGGACTCGGAGCGGATTCGGGGCAGCTTCTCGAAGTTGTGGCGAGGTGGTGGGCAGCTCGTTGCCCACTCCAGCGAGCGGCCCCAGCCCCATGGGTCGTCAACCTCCACCCGTGGGGTGCGGCGCGACTTGTAGATGTTGTACAGGAACGGCAACGTCGAGACTCCGAGGACGAACGCGCCGACCGTCGACACTTGGTGCAGCACGGTGAAGCCCTCGCCCGCGCGGTAGTCGGCGTACCGCCGCGGCATCCCCTCGACGCCCAGCCAGTGCTGCACCAGGAACGTCGTGTGGAAGCCGACGAACAGCAACCAGAAGTGCAACTTGCCCAGCCGCTCGTCGAGCATCCGCCCCGTCAGCTTGGGCCACCAGAAGTAGAACCCCGCGAACATCGCGAACACCACAGTGCCGAACACGACGTAGTGGAAGTGCGCGACCACGAAGTACGAGTCGTTCAACTGATAGTCCAGCGCCGGCGACGCGAGGATGATCCCGGTCAGACCGCCGAACAGGAACGTGACGAGGAACCCCACCGACCAGAGCATCGGCGTGTCCAGCGAGACCGACCCGCCCCAGATCGTGCCGATCCAGTTGAAGAACTTCACCCCGGTCGGCACGGCGATCAGGAACGTCATGAACGAGAAGAACGGCAGGTTCACGCCGCCCGTCACGAACATGTGGTGCGCCCAGACCGCGATCGACAACGCCCCGATCGCGAGCGTCGCCGCGACGAGGCCGTAGTACCCGAAGATCGGCTTGCGGCTGAACACCGGGAGGATCTCGGTGATGATGCCGAAGAACGGCAGCGCGATGATGTACACCTCGGGATGCCCGAAGAACCAGAACAGATGCTGCCACAGCAGGGCACCGCCGTTCGCGGCATCGAACACGTGCGCGCCCAGCGTGCGGTCCGCCTCCAGCACCAGCAGGGCCGCTGCCAGGATCGGGAACGCGATCAGCACCAGGATCGACGTGATGAGGATGTTCCAGCAGAAGATCGGCATCCGGAACATCGTCATTCCCGGAGCGCGCATGGTGATGATCGTGGTGATGAAGTTGACGCCACCCAGGATCGTGCCGAGACCGGCCATCCACAGTCCCATGATCCACAGGTCTCCCCCGATCCCCGGTGATCGTATCCCTCCGTTCAACGGCGCGTACGCCGTCCAGCCGAAGTCGGCCGCCCCGCCCGGGCTCAGGAACGCGCCGAGGGTGATCAACCCGCCGAACAGGAACAACCAGTAGCTGAACATGTTCAGTCGCGGGAACGCCACGTCCGGCGACCCGATCTGCACCGGCATGATGACGTTGGCGAACCCGACGAACAGCGGCGTCGCGAACAGCAGCAGCATGATCGTGCCGTGCATCGTGAAGAGCTGGTTGTACACCTCTTCGTTCACGATCTGTAGTCGCGGCTCGGCCAGCTCGGCGCGGATGACCAGCGCCATCACGCCGGCGATCAGGAAGAACGCGAAGGACGTGACGAGGTACAACTGGCCGATCACCTTGTGGTCGGTCGTCGACAACAGCCGGCCGATCACCTGCCCCAGTGGCCGCCGCCCCACCTCGGCAGCGGTCGAGGTGCGCTCGGTGACTCCGGCATGCCCGCTGACAGTGGCCATGCGCTCCTCCGTATTGCCGCTTCCCTTCGATTAGACACCTATGGATCGTGATCAGCTAGCTTTGGGGCCCGGCAGCGATCATCGCGCGTACGTCGGCCAGTCGCAGCGTCGCGGGGTCGACGTCCATCAGGCACCACGTCGCCCCTGCCTCGGCGTACGGGCGCGGATCGACCGACGGCTCCAGGGCCACCGCGATGTCGTAGTCGTCCAGATCGCCCCGAAGTTCACGCAGTACGGCGGCAGGCTCGGCCACCTGATCCGGTGACGTGAGGTTCACCGGGAAGAATCCGTCGTACCGCGCCGCCCGCCGGACCGGCTTCGCATTGCCCGGGAACCCGGCGAGCCACACCGGCACCTTGCCGGCCACCGGGCGCGGCAGGAACTGCACGTCGTCGACGAGGTAGTGCTTGCCGTGGTGGTTCACCGGCTCCCCCGACCACCCTGCGGTGAGGATGTCCAGCGTCTCGTCCATCCGCTCGGCTCGCCTCCGGTCGTCCACTTCCTCGCCGGTCCTGGAGTACTCCTGCGCGAACCGGTCGCTGCCCAGCCCGACGCCGAGGATCAACCGGCCGCCCGAGAGCCGGTCCAGGGTTGTTGTCTCACGCAACAACTTGGTCGGTCGGCGGCGCGCGATGGGTGAAACCATCGGCCCGAGCCGCAGTTGTTCCGTCGCGGTCGCCATCGCGCTCATCGTGATCCACGGGTCCGACACCTCGCGGATCGGTTCCCGCCACCACAACTGGTCCCAGAGGAAGAACCCGTCCCACCCGGCCTCCTCGGCCGCCGCCGCGAGCCGCGCGACCTCCCTCGGATCGGACAACTCGTCGAACAGCGGCAGCCAGATCGCGAACTTCATCAGCGCTCCTCAGTGTGGGCGACGAGCTCGTCGACAAAGGTCTTCCAGTACGGCGCCGACAGTCCGTGTCCCATGCCCGCCAGCACTGCTAGCCGAGCGTCTGGCACCGCATCACGGATCGATTCACCATGCGGCAGCGGGAGCAGCGGATCCGCATCGCCGTGCAGCACGAGGACCGGCATCGTCAGGTCCCCGAAGCCACCGTTCCGCGGGCCGTCGAAGGTCATCGCGAAGTGGTTCGTCAGCGAGGCCTCGTAGTTCCGCGCTCGCGCCATGTCCTCCCGCACCAGCGCGCGGGCCTCGCTCTCGTCGAAGTGACCGGCCGCCTCGGCTTCGATCGACCGTACGACGTATTCCTCGACCGCAGCGGCGTCGGCGAAGTCCGGCGTACCCAACCGTGGCATGTCAGCCGATGGCGGCGGGAGCCCGTCGTCGCCGGTGCTCGTCGACACGAACGTCAGCGAAGCGACTCGCGACGCGTGGTCGACGCCGAGCATGAGCGCCGTACCGCCGGACATCGACTGCGCCACCACGTGCGCCCGCTCGACACCGAGCGCATCGAGCAGACCGACGGCGTCCGCCGCCAGGTCGCTCATCGCGTAGCCCGGTTCGCCGGTCGGGAACGACGTCGAGCGGCCGGTGTCGCGCTGGTCGTAGCGGATCACGAAGCGTCCGCGCGCCGCCAGTTCGGTGCACAGCCGGGCGTCCCACCAGAGCATGGACGCTCCAGCGCCATGGATCAGCAGGACCGCGGGATCAGCCGGGTCGCCGTACGTCTCCGCGCTGAGTTCGACGTTGTTGACTGCGTAAGTTGCGGAAGTTGTCATGCTTCGACCGTAGAAGCGGACGATCATCGTGAAAAGCGATTGATTCTTATCAAAGCGATCGCCATCGGCAATAGAGTGTCGGCATGTACGAGTTACGTCATCTGGCGACGCTGGCCGCTGTCGCCGACGAGGGATCGTTCGGCCGCGCCGCGAGCAGGCTCGGGTACACGCAGTCGAGCGTCAGCCAGCAGATCGCGGTCCTGGAGAAGACAGCCGGCGGTCCGCTGTTCGACCGGCCCGGTGGGCCGAAGCCGGTCCGGATCACCCCGCTGGGCACCGTCGTCCTGCAGCACGGACGTGAGTTGCTGCGTCGCGCCGACGAGATGCGCGACGGGATCGAGCGATTCCGGGCCGGCGACAGCCGAATCGACATCGGCACGTTCCAAACCGTGTCGAACACGCTGCTGCCGCAGGTGATCCGCGGACTCCGCGACGCGCATCCCGGGTGTGACATCCGGCTGTTCGAGGAGGAGACCGATGATCCCGACCTCGCCGGGCTCGACCTGATGTTCTTCGACGGCCGGGGCGGCGACGGCATCGAGAACCTCAAGCTCCTGGACGACCCGTACTTCCTCGTCGCGAGGCCCGGCGACTTCCCGGCCGGGCCGGTCGCACTCGAGAGGCTCGACGGACTGTCGCTGGTCGCGCATCCCGCGATCTGCCACCAGGCCGTCATCGAAGACTTCCTGAACGCCCGCGGCATCCGCCCGCAGGTCGTGTTCCGCACCGAGGGCAACGAGGCACTACTCGCGATGGTCCGTGCGGGCCTCGGGGCGGCATTGATGCCGCGTCTCGCCGTACTCCGCGACGACGAGAGTCTGGCGCTGCATCAACTCACGCCAGAACTCCCGCCGCGGGAGATCGTCTTGCTGTGGCAGGCCGGCCGCACGCACTCACCGCTTGCGGCGCACGCGATCGAGCTCGCGCAGAGTGCGGCGGCCGCCCTGATCTAGCTGGCCTAACTGACGGTCAGGACCTTCGAGGCCGTCTGCGTGCCCTGGTGGTCAGCGTCCGCCAGCCACACCACGCGGTACGTGTACGTGCCGCGTGCGGTCGGCTTGATCGAGAACGCGTACTTCCCGTTCGTCGTCAGCTTCCCGGTCGTCACGGCAACCCACGACGTACCGGAGCGACGCTGCAGGTACGCCGTCGTACCCGCATGGGGCGGATTCAAATAGCCGTACAGCAAGGTCGATCCGCCGAGCCTGATCGCCGCCGGAGTCAGGTACGCCGACATCGCCGGATGGACCTGCACGAGCGCCGCCGCGCTCCGCGTCCCGAGCACGCCGGTGGCTCCGTTGTAGCCCCACATGTAGTACGTCGACACCGCCGGCTTCTGCGTCGCCTTCGCCACACCGTTGGCGTCGGAGGTGAACGTGCCGACCGTCGACCACTTGCTGGCGTTCTTCGCCTTCGAGTACAGCACCACCGGTACGCCGGCCAGCTTGGCGCCGTCCAGCCGGGTCACGGCCGTCGAGAGCGTCACCGCGCCGGTGTACATGATGGAGGCCGCGCTCGCCCCGATCGTCGCCTTCGAACCGACCAGCCGTACGTCGACGCCCGGGCCGATCTTGCCCTTGCTGTCCTTGACCCACACGCGGTACGCGTAGCTGGCCGAGTTCGCCAGCCCGGTGTGGGTGAACATGCTCGCGGTGCCGTTGTAGATCGGCGTACCCGCCGTCGGCAGCTGCGGCGGCGTCGAGCCCGATGCGGCGCGCACCATGATCTGCCCGAGCGTCGTGCTGGCAGGCTTCGTCCACCGCAGCGTGGCAGCCGCGACCCCACCCGACACGCTGAAGCTACTCACCGGAGGTGGCGGAGCGGTCAGGTTCAGGTAGTTCTTGTCGATGTTCAGCGTCACGCCACCGTTGGTCTCAGTCAGGTTGGCGTACTGGTGGACCCGCTGGTGGTTGTTCCAGTAGGTATCCGGGATGTACCGAGTCGACCCGACGGGCGTGTAGCCCCAGTGCGCGAACCAGATGTTGTCCGGTCGCGTGTAGGCCGTGCTCGTGTAGGCGCTGGCCAGATCCGCGCCGCCCGACGAAGCACTCACGTACGCGCCGCCGAGGTAGCCACGCGAGTTCAGCTCTTGCGTCCAGCCGCTCAGGTACGAAAGCACGGACGCCTTGCACACGGCAGTCGACGGGTAGCCCTCGATGTCGCTGTAGATCGCGCTCCGCGGCGCGAACCCGAGCGCCTGCGCCGCGGCCACGGCGTTGATCGCTGCGTTCCGGCCCTGGGTGACTGCCGTCGACAGGATGGGCGAGATGCGGCTCGCGGCCGGGAACCTCGTCGTGCACGGCGCCTGCAGACCCACGTCGAGGAGCAGGAACTGCCAGCCCTTCGCGGCGTTCGTCGCGACCCAGTCCGAGGTCAGGTTCGGCTGCGTGGCGCACGTACGCACTCCGCCACTGATGTAGACGCCGATACCCTGATAGTTCGGCCGCCACGCGTCCATGGTGGACTGCGGCGGCGCGTCGCAGGCGTCGAAACCCTGGCCCGCGAAGTTGCCTGTTGCAACGATCGTGGGAGTCACGGCTGCCTGCTCGGCCACTCGTACCGACGACGTCTTCGTCACCACCCGGCCGGTCGCGAGCAGGTCGCTCGCCGCACGCTCCGACCCCGGCGCGTAGTACGCCGTCGCGAGCACGCCCGCGTCGGTGACCGCGCGACGGAGCAGTCCGTCGCTGGACGGCTGCGACGTGGTCAGCGGTTCCAGGATCAGGCCGGAGCTCCGACCGACGAGGTGCGCGGGGCAGTTGGACTGCGCCGTACTGCGGCCCAGGTACACGGCCGGCTGGTCGAGTCGGACACAGGTGGTTGGGTTGGCGGCTACGTCGACGATCGGCCAGCTGGCCGGGACGGTCACTTGGTAGCCGCGGTACGAGACGGTTTTGGTGTCTTCAGCGGTGGCCGGCCCGCTCAAAGCGATTCCGGCGACCAGGCCAAGGGCAAGAGCGAGCCCCCCAGGTCTGAACAACCTCACATTGCTCCCCAGTTCATCGTTGGACGGTGCCCCCAAGTGAAGGCGAGCGCCTGCGCTCCTGTCGAAGAGCATCCGGCACTCGCCTCGATGCCCAGATGCTATCGGCGCAGCAAGTTCAGCCGTCGGGCGGTCTATTTTGGATCGATCGGTCCATAACATGCTAGGCTCGGCGGCATGCCGAGACCGAGGACCTTCGACGAGGATCGTGCCGTGGATGCCGCGATGCGGGTGTTCTGGACGTCGGGCTACGAGGCCACCTCGACCCAGGACCTCTGCGCGGCGACCGGGCTCGGCCGGAGCAGCATCTACAACACCTTCACCAGCAAGCGCGATCTGTTCGACCGTGCTCTGCGGCGGTACGTCGATCGCTTCACCGCCGCCCAGCTCGAGGTCATCGAGGACGCGACACTGCCGATCCGCGAGCGGGTCCGGCAGATCCTGTGGACCGCGGTGGAGCCGGATCCCGACGAGCCGGCCGGCTGCTTCGTGATCAACACGATCGTGGAGCTCGGCCCGAAGGACGCCGAGGTCGCCGATCTCCTCGATCGCGACCACGAGGCGAAACTCGCTGCGCTGACGACCGCCATCCAGGCGGCGCAGTCCGCCGGTGAGCTCGACCCGGAGCAGGACGCGGCCGGGCTCGCGACATACGTCTTCACCGTTCTCGGCGGCCTGCGCGTGGCCGCCCGCCGTGGCGCGACACCCGAGAGTCAGCGGATCGTCGTCGAGGCGACGCTGCGCAGTTTCTGATTCCTGCCGGCTCTCGGTTCAGCACGCCGAGATTTTGAACCGACCGATCTAATATTGAGAGGCTCCGATGCCCCGCGCTGTCTACCTGCTCGGCCTGGCGATCTTCGCCCAGGGCACGTCCGAGCTGATGCTCGCCGGTCTGCTCCCCGAGATCGCGACCGATCTGAACGTCTCCATCCCCGCGGCCGGGTTGCTGATCTCCGCGTTCGCCGTCGGCATGCTCGTCGGTGCACCGATCCTGGCCGTCACAACGCTGCGCTGGTCCCGGCGCGCGGCGATGCTCGTCTTCCTCACGATCTTCGCGCTGACCCATGTGGCCGGTGCCCTCACCTCGTCGTACGGCGTGCTGCTCGCGACCCGGGTCGCGGGCGCCTTCGTGTACGCCGGATTCTGGGCGGTCGCCTCGGTGACCGCGATCGAACTGGCCGGACCGGAAGCACGTGCGAAGGCGGTGAGCGTCCTGGCGAGCGGTCTCACTGTGGCCACGATCGTCGGGCTGCCTGCCGGGACGTTGCTCGGCCAGTACCTCGGCTGGCGGTCGGCGTTCTGGGCGGTCGCCCTGTTGTCGGTCCTCGCGATTGGCGGTGTCGCCGCGACCATCCCGCGGGGACGCGGACAGAGCGCTCCCCGGCTGCGTCTCGAGCTGCGCAGCATGGCGAATCCGCAGCTCTGGCTCGCGTACGGGACGACAGCACTGTCGACCGGCGCGATCCTGGTGATCTTCAGCTACCTCGCTCCCCTGCTCACCGAGACCACCGGGCTGTCCGCGGCCTGGGTGCCGGTGATCCTGGCGCTGTACGGCGTCGGCGCGCTGGTCGGGATCACGATCAGCGGACGCACCGCGGATCGGCGACCTTTCAGCACGCTCGTCATCAGCCTGACCGGAGTGGTCGCCGCGGCGATCCTGCTCGCGCTCGCGACCGGCACACCGTGGCTCGCCATTCCCGCGATCATCGGTGTCGGGACGTTCGGCTTCGCCACGAACCCGGCGGTGAACTCGCGGGTGTTCGGCGTCGCCGGATCCGCGCCGACGCTCGCCGCCGCCTTCAACATCTCGGCCTTCAACGTCGGCATCACGGTCGGGCCCTGGCTCGGCGGCCTGGCGCTCGACGCGGGCGCGGGCTATTCCGCGGTCGGCTGGATCGGCGCGGGTCTCGGAGTGCTTGCCTTCGGCACCATTCCGCTCGCCGTCCGGGCCGCGGGCCGGAGTACTCAGCCGGCGTACGAGAGCGCGAGCTCGACGACCGGCGCGTAGGCCGCGCGTCGGTCGTCCGTCCAGGTCGCGGCACCGCCGGCGAGGTCGTCGGTCGTCATGCGGTAGATCAGCGCGCGCACCAGCATCTGGCCCCACTCCGGCAGGTGCGCCCATCGTGCAGCCAGCTCCGGTTCGGCGGCGTACCAGCACAGTGCGTCGGCGACCGCGACTGCCGCCGCCCAGGACGGCGGTCGCCAGTAGACCGGCCAGTCGATGATCGCCGGCGGGAGACCGTCGGCGAACATCACGTTTCCCGGCAGATCACCGTGCACCACCTGCGCCGCCAGGTCCACCGGCCGCCACGCGGCAACGAGCGGCCCGACCAGGTCGACGTACGCCGGACTTCCGTCGACCGACTGTTCTCGCCAGGCGACGCGGTCGCCGTCCGCCCACGGATCGTGGCGGCTGTCGATGAACTCCGGCCGCGGCAGCCCGGCAACGGCCTCATGAAATGCGGTCGCGGCGGTAAGGATCTCGTCCTGCCGCCGCACATCCGTCGCACCGACCAGCAGCTCGCTGGCTTCCCATCCGGACGCGACCCACGCACCGTCCCGGGCCCGCACCGGCCGCGGTACCCGGAAGTCTCCGGACTCCGGCAAGCTGTTCAGCACCTCGGCGCGCCATCCGGACTCCGCGTCGGCGCGCTTGAGTACGACCGCTCCGGAACGCCAGGTCTCCCCCTGTCCCCCGGCCAACCGAACGGGCGGCTCTGCCAGGCCGAAGGCGTCCAGCACCAATCGCGACGGTCCCTGCATGACTGCACTCTTTCATCGCTAGGGTTGACGCGGCGGTGGGAGGCTGAATGGGTGGCGGTGCGAGGCAGGTCGAGGTCAGGCTCCTCGGTCCGTTCGGAGTCTTCGTGGACGGGACCGAGGCCCGCGTCTCGGCGCCGCGGTTGCGGGATCTGCTCGGGGTGCTCGCGCTGTCGACAGGTGAACCAGTGCCGATCGAGGCGATCGGACACCGGGTCTGGAGCGAGCAGCCGCCGGACCGTCTGCGCCCGACCGTACAGACCTGCGTCTCCCGGCTTCGCACCCTGCTCGGCCCCGAGGTCATCCGCGCGCATCCCGAGGCCTACGCGCTCACGCTCCCCCGCGAGAACATCGACGTACTCCGCTTCACCGACGAACTCGAGCGCGCACACCGACTCCCCGTGCCGGCCGATGAACGCAAGGCGACCGCGGCGGCGCTCGATCTGTGGACCGGCACGCCGTTCTCCGACCTGACGGCCGACTGGTTCACCACGGCCGCCCTTCCCGGTCTGGTAGAGCGCTATCTCGCGGCCCGGGAGCGGCGGATCGACCTGGACATCGCCGGCGGGGTCCTCGAGCCGCTGCTCGTCGAGGTCCACGACCTCACCGCGCAGTACCCGTTCCGCGAACCGTTGTGGGAGCGCCTGATCCGGCTGCTCGACCTCACCGGCCGCCACGCGGAGGCGCTCGCCTGCTACGACGACGTACGCCGTCTGATCGCCGACGAACTCGGAGTCGATCCGGGTGCCGAGCTCCGCGCTCTGTACGCCGAACTGCTCGCCGCGGACGCCCAACCCGACTCAACACCGGACTCCGGACCCTCCACCGACCCGCCCGTCGTCGTACCCCGGCAGCTCCCGGCCGAGAACAGCAGGGTCACCGGCCGCGAGGACGAGCTGAAGGAGCTCAACGAACTGCTGCCTGCGCCCGACGAGAAGGATCCGGCGACCGTGATCGCGGCGATCTGCGGCATCGGCGGCGCGGGGAAGACGAGTCTTGCCATCAGGTGGGCGCACCGGGTGCGGCACCTGTTCCCTGACGGCGACCTGTACCTCAACCTTCGAGGATTCGGTCCGGGCGACGCTATGCCGACGACCGCGGCGCTCCGGCTGCTGCTCGGCGGTCTCGGCCTGCGTGCCGAACGGATCCCGAGCGACGAAGCAGCCCAGTCCGCGTTGCTCCGCAGCACCCTGCACGGCCGGCGCATGCTCCTCCTGCTGGACAACGCGCGCGATGCCGAGCAGATCCGCCCACTGCTGCCCGCCCGAGGCTGCCTGGTGATCGCCACCAGCCGGGACCGGCTGCGCAGCCTCGTCGTCCGCGATGGCGCCCATCGCATCACACTCGGCGAGCTCCCACCCGTCGAGTCCGAGCGGCTGATCCGATCGATCGCGCCCGACACGCAGACGGACCATGTCAGCGAACTCGCCCGGAGCTGCCGGCACCTGCCGCTCGCACTCGCGATCATCGCGGAGCACGCCGCCGGACGGACGTCGCAACAGGTCGCCGAACTGCTCGCGCAGCTGCACACGGAACAGTCGGTGCTCGACACGTTCGACGGTGGTGACGAGGCAACCGATCTGCGCGCGATCTTCTCGTGGTCGCACCGGGCGTTGCAGGGCGCCACGGCGCGGTTGTACGAGCACCTCGGTCTGCTCCCCGTCAGCGACTTCGCCGTACCGGCCGTCGCTGCGTTGCTTGGGGCAACAGTTACGGACACCTGCCGCCTGCTCGCCCGGCTCGCCGACCTGCACCTGGTGGAGGATCTCGGCAACGGTCGCTTCGAGATGCATGACCTGGTCCGCGCACACGCCGCCGAAATGGGTCGACTGCGTCCGGACCGCGCCGAGGCGCTGGAGCGGCTGTTCAGCTGGTACACGCACACCGGCTACAACGCACGGTTGCTGCGCGACGACCGTGGATCCGACCGCAAGCTCCCTCCACCAGCAGCCGGCATCACTCCGCAGCAGTTCCCGGACGCCGCGGCGGTCGTCCAGTGGTACGACGACGAGCGGCAGACGCTCGCCGCGGTGATCCGGCTCGCCCATGCCACCGGCCACGACCGGCACACCTACGAACTCGTCGAGTCGTGCGAAGGCGATCTCAGCGGCCGCGACCTGGACCTGCTCACCGAACTCCTCCTGCTCGCCCAGGACAGCTGCACCCGGCTCGACGATCCCTTGCCCGAGGCCTTCATCAACAACACGCTCGGGCTGCGCTACATGGATCAGCGCGACGACTGCGAACGCGCGATCGTCCACTTCGAACGGTCGGTGGAGATCTTCCGCGCAGCGGGCCTCGACCTCCAGGCATCCCGGGGCCTGGGCAACCTGTCGGTGTCGCACGACATGCTCGGCCGGACGCACCAGGCGATCGACCTCGCGCACCAGGCGCTCGCGATCAAGCGGCGGCTCGGAGACGAACGCGGACAGGCGAACACGCTCGGGAACATGGCCGCGATGTACCACGCAGCCGGCCGCCTCGACGAAGCGGCCGAGGCCGCCGGGGAGGCGATCCGCTACTACCGCACCATCCAGAGCCACCGAGGCGAGGGCTCCGTCCTCGACACGCTCGCCGGCATCGAGCGCTCCCGCGGCCGGTACGACGAAGCGCTCAGCTGCCACCTGGAGTCCGTGCGCCTGCACCGCGACCTCGGGTTCCCCTGGGGCGAGGCCGTCGTACTGACGAATCTCGGGCACACGTACCACGCGGTCGGCCGGATCGCCGAGGCCAAGGCCGCGTGGCAAGAGGCGCTGATCATCTGCGACCGCATCCACGCCCCACGATCCGAGGACCTCGACCGTGAGCAGCTCGTCGCCCTCCTGAGTCAGGACTGACGGGCGCGCACAGCGATTCGATCGCACGCTTCCTCTTCGGGTGATGGACCGACGCACGGCTCCTCGCGAGTCGGAGTGCGCTGGCCGGGCGGGGGCGATCTAAACTTCCGCGGTGACTGATCTCGACCTGTTCGGCGACCTCGACACCGGGGCGCTTCCGGAGCGGCAGCAACGGATTCTGGTGGTGATCCGGGACTGGGTGACGCGGCACGGGTATGCGCCGAGCAGCCGGCAGATCGGCGACGCGGTCGGGTTGCGTTCCTCGTCGTCGGTGTCCAAGCACCTGGCCAGCCTCGAGGAGAAGGGGTTCCTCCGCCGGAGCCCGTCGGTCTCGCGGCCGATCGACGTCCGGATGTTCCTCCAGGAGCCGGCTGCCGGGGCGACGAGCGACGACAACGTGCCGGTGCCGGTGGTCGGCGACATCGCGGCCGGTACGCCGATCTCCGCGATCGAGCACGTGGACGACGTACTCCAACTCCCCCGCGGACTGACCGGCCGCGGCACCGTGTTCGGCCTGCGCGTCCGCGGCGAGTCGATGATCGACGCCGCGATCTGCGACGGCGACATCGTCGTCGTCCGCCAGCAGTCCGAAGCCCACTCCGGCCAGATCGTCGCCGCGATGCTCGACGACGAGGCAACGGTCAAGGTCTACCGCCGCCGCAACAACCACGTCTACCTGGAACCCCGCAACCCCGCCTACGAAGTCATCGACGGCGACAACGCCACCATCCTCGGCGTAGTCGTCTCGGTCCTCCGCAGCGTCTAACGCTTCACGCCGAACAACTGGTTGATCACGGGGGTGGATGACAGAAGCCAGGCTAGGAGGGCGGAGATGGCGAAGGTCGTGGGTAGGAGTACGGCGTACTTGAGCCAGAGGTTGGTGTGCCAGGTGACGATGAAGTAGGCGATTGCGAGGATCACCGGCTGGTGGATGATGAAGTAGGGCATGGCGGCTCGGGCCAGGCGCGGGGGTAGCGGCCGTTGGAGGGCGGGGGCGCGGAGGCCGAGACCTAGGACGGCGACCAGCCATCCCCAGACGGCGAGGGTGATGAGCGACGAGTACCAGGCGTACGGCCAGGAGTAGCCCGGGTTCGGCCACCAGCCGTCGAGGAAGTCGATGATGCCGGTGACGACACCGAGCACGAACGCACCGATGCCGAGAATCAGCCCTGGTACGGCGTCCCGTCGTACTGCGGCCAGGAGTCTCTCGTCCGACATCACCAGATACCCGACGACGAAGAAGTCGAAGAAGAACACGAACTCGCCCCACCCATGCTCCGGACCGGGCGCAGCGAGCAGCACCAGGTGAATCGGCACGAGTGGTACGGCGAGGAGCAGGACCGACCCGCGCCGCTGACACCGTCGCGCAATCCAGTCGGTCTTACCGCGCAGCAACAGGAACACCGGCAGTCCGAGTACGGCGAACTGGATCAGATAGATCAGGAACCACAGGTGGTAGGTGTCGCGTAACCACAGCGGCGCATCGCCGGCCAGATCGCTGAAGAACGTCCCCGCATCGCCGAGGAACGAGGACGTCGACCGGCCCTTGTGATGCTCCTCGATGAAGTACTGCAGCGGTGAGAGCAGCACGTACGAGACGACGAACGGGACGAGCAACCGCAAAGAGCGCTCTCGGAGGAACTCGAGCGCGCTCCGCCACCGCAGCGCCAGCCACGCGGCGGAGCCGGAGATCATGAAGAAGAACGCCAGCCCCCACAACCCCAGGAACGCGATCGCGACCGAGATCCCCTCGCTCGTCTGCGCGTTCTTCACATGCCAGTCGCCGTCGTCGAACGGCCGCAGGGTGTGGAACACGAAAACCCCGAACACCGCGATCACACGCAACCAGTCGAGAAACCACAACCGTTCGCCCCGCCCCTCCGCACCCATGGAGCAAGGATGGTGGCTCAGCGGGCCAGGCGCTCCTTGAGCAACCCGAGCTGTGCCGGATTGGCGGTCAACTCGGCGGCACGCTCGTCGGCGTCATGGGCCTCGGCAGTGCGGCCGAGGTCGCGGAGGAGCTGTGCGCGAGTTGCGTGGAACAGGGAGTACTGCTGGAGGCCGGCGGTCATTCCGTCGAGCTCTGCGAGGGCGGCTGCAGGTCCGCGAACGTAGGACAGCGCGATGGCTCGATGCAGACCGGCGACGGGTGTCGGCTGCAGCGTCAGGAGCATGTCGTAGAGGACGAGGATCTGCGGCCAGTCCGTCTCGGCCCAGGTGGGTGCCTCGCTGTGACAGGCGGCGATCGCGGCCTGCAGCTGGTACGGGCCGGGTGCGCGGTGCCTGCGGGCGGTGCGCATGAGGAGAGCGGTTGCGTCGGCGATCGCCGCGTGGTCCCACGACGTACGGTCCTGGTCCTCGAGGAGGATGAGGTCGCCGGCCGGCGTGAAGCGGGCCGCCGTACGGGCTCGATGCAGTCTGATCAGGGCGAGCAGGCCGGCTACCTCGGGTTCGTTCGGCAGGAGGCCGTGGAGCAGCGCGGTCAGCCATTCGGCGTCGTCGACGAGATCGCGCGAGTGAGAGCGTTCCGCCGTACTCGACAGGTAGCCCTCGTTGAAGAGCAGGTAGATGACCGTCAGTACTTCGTTGAGACGGTCGGGGAGCTCGTCGTCGCGCGGGATCCGGTACGGGATGCCGGCGTCGGTGATCTTGCGCTTCGCCCGCGTGATCCGCTGCGCGACGGCGGACTCGGATGCCAGGAACGCGGCCGCGATCTGGGCGGTCGTCAGACCACACACCACCCGGAGCGTCAGCGCCACCTGAGCCTCGCGTGCCAACGCCGGGTGGCAGCAGGTGAAGATCAAGCGCAGCCGGTCATCCGCCGGCGGCTGCTCCAACGGTTGCAGGAGCGCGAGTTTCGCGCGGTAGTTCTGCTGCCGACGCAGTACGTCGAGACCGCGGCGCTTCGCGACCGTGAACAGCCACGCGTCCGGTCGCTCCGGAATACCTTCGACCGGCCAGCGCTTCAGCGCGATCTCGACGGCGTCCTGGACCAGGTCCTCGGCGGCGGAGAAGTCCCCGAGCAGCGACACCAACGCCCCGGCCAACCGCCCCGCGTGGTCACGCACCACGCGGGCCAATTCGTCTTCGGTACTCACATCTCGGCGACCGGCCGGATCTCGATCACCGGGCAGGCCGGCCAGGTCTTCACCATCCGCAGCGCCTCGTCGAGATCCTCGACGTCGATCTCGGTGAACCCGGACACGACCTCCTTGCCCTCGATGAACGGCCCGTCGGTGGTCAGCTGCCCGCTGTCCAGCCGGACCGTCGTCGCGGTCTCCCGGCCTTGCAGCTTGCTCCCCCGGTTGGTGATCTTGTCCGCGTGGTCGTCGAACCACTGGTACACCCGCCGGTACGCCTCCTCCTTCTCGGCCGGCGCCAGGGCCGCGAACTCGGTCGCGAACTCTTCGGTCTCGATGAACATCAGCACGTACTTCACCCGTATACCTCCTTGAGGACAGTCTCGCTCAGGAGACGATCGGCCGGGGCCGCGATCCGACAATCTGCGATGGTGGGTGCATGAGACGTCCGTTGTTCGCCCGGATCTACACGCGGGTTCGGCCCGCCATGGACGAGCAGGGCGCGGCCGATCATCGGCGCCGGCTGCTCGCCGGAGCGCAAGGCCGGGTGGTCGAGGTGGGTGCGGGTGACGGCGGCAACTTCGCCCACTACCCCGCCGATGTGGTCAGCGTCCTCGCCGTCGAGCCTGAGCCCTATCTCCGAGCCCAGGCCACGCGTCAGGCCGCGACGGCACCTGTTCCGGTCGAGGTCGTCGACGGTATTGCGGACCACGTGCCCGCTGCAGACGCATCGGCAGATGTCGTCGTCATGTCGCTCGTTCTCTGCTCGGTCCCGGATCAGCAGACCGCACTCGCCGAAGCACGGCGGGTCCTGCGGCCGGGCGGCGAACTCAGGTTCTACGAGCATGTGGCCGCGGACGGCGGGCGACTGGAGACGGTTCAGCGGGTCGCGGACGCGACTCTGTGGCCGCTGTTCGTGGGTGGTTGTCACGTGCACCGGGACACCGCGGAGGCGATCACCGCGGCCGGCTTCGTGATCGAGGAAGTCGACCAGTTCGCGTTCCCACCCGGCCAGGTAACCCCGGCCAGCCCACACATCCTCGGCACCGCCCGCCGGCCCTGAAGACACCTGAAGTCAGTGGTGGTTGGGGCCGTCGTCCGAGGACTTTCCGGAGCCGTGCTTACCGGACGTCGACCCGCTGGTAGTGCTGGACTTGCCCGACCCGGTGCGGTCGCCGCCCTTGTCGTCACCGGGCTCCGTGGTGGCGGTTGGGCTCGGCGTGCGGGTGCGGTCGCCGCCGTGGTCGTCGGGGGTCGGGGTGACCTGCTCGCTCTGCGGCGTGATCGTCTCCGGCGGTGGGAACCACAGCGGCGCCGGAGACCGGCCCGGTGTCCCAGGGTCGAACGCGGACCACACCGCCGTACCACCGGCCACCAGGCCTCCCGCCGCAACCACTCCGAGCAGTCCGGTGCCCGCCCACGCGAGGTAGCGCCGGGTACGACGGGGCGCCGTCGCCTCGGACTGACCGGCGTGCAGGACCACAGGCCGTCGGCGTACGTCGTCGGCGTCTTCCGGGTGGCCGTTCATGACTCGATCGTGTCGCAACCGGCGTCCCGGCACCATCGGACCTTGGTACTAGTACCTAGTCGTCGTCGCGGCGTTGACGCTGGGCCCACAGGGCAGCCTGCGTGCGGTCCGTGACGCCCAGGCGCTGGTACACGTTCGTGAGGTGCGCCTTGACGGTCCGCTCGCTGATCCCCAGCCGACGGGCGATCGTCTTGTTCGGCAGGCCCGCGCCGACCATGGCGAGCACTTCCTGTTCCCGGTCGGTCAGCTTCGTCTCAGGCCCGGGCGAGCGCCGGTTCGTCAGCAGCACCCGGGCCGCCTTCGGATCCAGCGGCGAGCCACCGGACACGATCTCCCGGATCCCGGCCAGGATCACTTCGGGTTCGCTGTGCTTCAGCAGGTACCCCTCGGCCCCGGCCTGCAGCGCGTCCAGGATCCGCGTCTGATCGCTGAACGACGTCAACACCAGCACATGCACCTCAGGAGCCGCCGCGACGATCCGCTCGGTCGCCGCGATCCCGTCGGTCCCCGGCATCGACAGATCCATCAGTACGACGTCCGGCCGCAACTCGGCCGCCATCGTCGCCGCCTCGGCACCGTCCCCGGCGGCCCCGACCAGCTCGATGTCGTCCGCCGTACCCAGCAACTGGGACAAGCCGGTCCGGACGATCGCATGGTCGTCGGCAATCAACACCCGGATCATCCGCTCTCCCCCTGTCACACCGGCACCTCGGCTTCCACCCGTGTCCCCTGGCCGGGCGCGGCCCGGACGGTCAGTGTGCCGCCCGACTCGGCCAGCAGGTCGCCGATCGAGCGTAGCCCGAGGTGCCCGTCGCTACTGCGCTCTCCGAGCCGCGACTCGTCGAATCCGCGCCCGTCGTCGTCGACGATCAGCACCGCACGCCCGTCGACGCGACCGGCCTTGATGAGCACCTCGGCGGCTCCGCTGTGCGCAGCGACGTTCCGCACCACTTCCTGCGCGGTCCGGAACAACAGCGCCGCAACAGCCGGTGGCAGCTCCTCCGCGCCGTCGGTCTCGAGCCGAACCTCGACCCCTGCCCGCTCCAGTCCGGCTGCCAGCTCGGCCAGCGCCGACGCCAGCCCCTCCTCGGCGAGGTTCGGCGGATAGATGTCGACCAGCAACGACCGCAGCGATCCGATACTCGCCCGCAGCCGCCCGGCGCCGTCCGCGATCAACTCCGCCCGCTGGTCGTCGGTCGGGTGACCGAGCCGCATCGCATCGAACGCATAGTTCAACCCGGTCAGCTCCTGCACGACGCCGTCGTGCAACTCCCCCGCGATGCGCCGGCGCTCGGCGTCCGAGGCGTCGACGGCGTGCTGGAGCAATCGCTCCCGGTCCTGCTGCTGCCGCTGCACCCTCCGGGCCAGCGACCACGCGAACGGAATCTGCACCAACTCCAGCACCAGCAACGCCCCCAACGACGGCGGCGCGAACCGCTTCCACGCGGCCTGTCCCGCCGCGGTGACCGCCTGATACTCGAAGTACGCCTCGAACAGCATCGGCTCACCATTGGTCCCCCGCACCCCGACGTACACCTCGAGCAACTTCTCGTACGGGATCTCGAACTGGTTCTCCGGCCGGCTCAGGTCACTCACTTCGGACTCACTGCTGCCCTGCCGCCGCAGCGCTTCCTGCTCCTCGGGTCCGAGAGGGAACTGCCGACCGATCAGCCGCGGCTCGTCCGAGTACACGATCCGGCCGTCGGCGTTCCACAACTTCACCCGGACCAGGGACCCTTGCAACACGTACTTCCGCATCGCCGCGTCGAACGATCGCAGCGCTGCGGGCTCCCCGGCCACCACCGCAGCGTCCAGTCGCGGTTCAACAACACCCCGCGCTGTCACGTAGGTGACCTGCCGGGCCGACTCGGTCGCTTGCTCGACGCCGGCCTGCCGCGCCACGAAGGCGATCAGCGCGGCCAGCGAGAGCAGCACGATCACACCGGCTGCTGTGAAGCGCACCAGCAACCCGACCGTGGAGCCGTGCTGTCTGGTGCGCTCGGTCAGCTGGCCGCGGTCCGCGCGCCGAAGTCTCCCCATGTCAGGGATCGTAGGGTGCGCCCACCGCCGCACGGCAGCCCGACAACGGTCCTAGTACCAAGGTGCACTACCGAAGCCGACCAGCCTGCGGAGAGCGTGGTCGGCATGAAGCTTCCGATGTCGCTCGCAGTCGCCGGGCCCGCCGCACGAGTCGAGCTGCCTTCGCTCGCCGCCGCGGCAGGCCTCGTCGTACTGCGGGTCGGCGCGGTGCTGCTCCGCCCGTGGCCGCTGGCGCTCGCTGTCGACCATGCTTTCGGTCCTGCGCCGGCAGCCGGCGCACCCTTTGCCGTACTGGTCCTCGCCGGCACGGGCAGCGTCGTGCTGTCCGCCGTCATCGGTGTGCTCGACATGGCGAGCCTGCGGACCGTCGAAGGCGCGGCCGAGCGGATCGGTGCCGCGCTGCGGGCGACGATGTTCCAGCGCACGATGACGCGGTCGCTGAGGTGGCACGACCGGATGCGGAGTGGCGAGCTGGTCTCGCGGCTCACCACGGACGTCGGCCGGCTCCTCGACGCGGTTGTCGCGGTGACCACGTCGTTTCTTCCCGACGCGGTGATGCTGATCGGCGTACTCGCCCTGCTGATCGCGTTCGACCCCGAGCTCGCACTGGTCGGACTCACCGTCGCACCGGTGCTCGGCGTCCTCGCGGTCCGGCAGCGCCGACGGATCCGCGCCGCACAGCAGGACGCCCGTGCCGAGGCCGGACGGTTGGCCGGGGCAACGACCGACCTGCTCCGGAACGTTCGCGCCGTCCAGGCGTTCGGCCGGATCGACCGGGCCGCCGCGATCTTCGGCAGCCGGAACCGCGCCGTCCTCGACGTCGAGTTGCGCGCCGTCGACGTGGATGCGCGCTGGACCCCGATGGCCGACATCGTCCTGGCGATCGGGGCGGCCCTGGTCCTGGTCGTCGGCGGACGGCACGTCCTGGCCGGAGCCCTGACCGTCGGCCAGCTTCTCGTCATCCTGGCGTACCTCCGGGACCTCTACTCCCCCGTCCGCGGCCTGACCCGGCTGTCCGTCGTACTCGCCAAAGCCGGCGCCAGCGCCGTTCGGGTCCGCGAGGTGCTCGACTGCGACGAGGCGGTCGAGGATCGCCCCGACGCCCGGCCGGCACCGAGGCTGCGCTCCGGCATTCGGTTCGAGCGCGTGACCTTCGGCTACGAACCCGGGCGCCCCGTGCTCGACCGGTTCGACCTCGACATCACCGCCGGCGAGACCGTCTGTCTGCTCGGCCCGAGTGGCATCGGCAAGAGCACCGCACTCCTCCTGCTGCTGCGCCTGTACGACGTCGATGCCGGACGCATCCTGCTCGACGGAGTCGACATCCGCGACTGCGACCAGCGCAGTCTGCGGGACCGGCTCGCCTTCGTCCCGCAGGACCCGTGGCTGCTGGACGCGACGATTGCCCAGAACATTGCCTTCGGCAACCAGAACGCCACCCGGGTCGGCGTGGTCGCGGCCGCGCGGGCCGCCCTGGTGGACGAGTTCGCCGGCCGGCTGCCGTTCGGCTACGACACCCCGCTCGGCGAAAGCGGCGTACGGCTGTCGGGCGGTCAGCGCCGCCGGGTGGCGCTCGCCCGGGCCGCCGTCTCGCCGGCGCCGATGGTCCTGCTCGACGAGCCCACCGCCTCGCTCGACCCGGTCTCCGCGGCCGCGGTGATCGAGGCCATCCGGACCACGACCGCACACCGCACGATGCTGATGGTCACCCATGATCGCGACCTGGCGGCGATCGCCGACCGGGTCGTCACCCTCGACCACCAACTCGCTGGAAGGAGGTGAATCCGATGCGTGTCAAGCCTGTCATGCACCACGGACGGTCCCGTAGCCGGTCCCGTTCGCGCAGCCGCAGCCGTTCCCGCAGCCGCTCGCGCGGCTGACCCACCAGCCTGCCGCCGGGCGGCCTCCCGGCGGCAGGCTCCGATCTTGCTGGAGAGAATCGTGTTAGCCGACATAGAGACAGACACCGAGGACGGACTGCCCGTCTGGGACTGGGCCGAGCGCTGCGAACTGCCTGGCGGAACGTTCGCCGTCGAACGCCTCGGCGTCGGCCATCGTTGCGAGACCTGGCTGGTCTGGTCGGTCGCACTCTGGGCACCGGCCGTCCTCAAGGCCGCTCGCCCTCACCAGATCCAGCACCCCCGCGCGGTCAAGTCCCTGCGCCGTGAGACCGCCGCGCTGTCCGGCAACATTCACCCGGCCGTCCCGAGGCTGCTGGGCGACGGCACGGACGCCGCGATCCCCTATGTTCTCGTCGAGTACGTCGACGGCCCGACGCTGGGCGACGAACTGGAGGAGAACGGCGTTCTGAGTGTCGAGGAGACCGCTCTCCTGGGATCTCAGCTGCTCCCAGCTCTGATGGCACTGCACCGGCGTGGTCTCGCTCATCTCGACGTGAAACCGGACAACATCGTCCTGCGCGACGGTCGACCAGTCCTGATCGACTACGGCAGTGCCAGGGCCATCGGGAGCGCACAGCCGGCTGGTCACCCGGTCGGTACGCTCGGCTACGCGTCACCGGCGCAAGAGGCCTGCGAGCCGGTGTCCGCCGCGATGGACCTCTACAGCCTCGGCCAGACGCTGGCCGAAGCCTGCGGTGAGCTGCCTGACAGCCTGCGGTTCCTGCTCATGCCTAATCCCACCGTTGAGCAGGCGTTGACCGCGCTGGCGGAGGCGGCCGGCGAGCTGCGCCCGTGGCCGGCCTGGCTCAGGGCATGAGATCCATCGCCGCGGTGCGGTCCTGGAAGTTCGTGGGGACGGAGACCTGATCGTGGACGATGAGCCACTGCCCGTCGATCTTCTGCCAGGCGGCCGTCCAGCGCAGCCAGTAGTCGATCTTGCCTGCGCCGCGCAGTGCGGCGTTCATGTGGTTGACGGCGTAGACGACGGCGAGCTCTCCGTCGACGAGAACGGTCAGGTCGCGGACCTCGTACTCGAGCGGCAACTCGAAGACTTCGAAGACGCGCTCCCAGTTCGCCCACTTCTTCTCGGCGCCGAGGTGCCGCAGCGGGGGCTCGATGTCGAAGGAGACGAGGCCCGGAGCGAAAATGGTCCGGACCGCGTCCAGGTCGCCGCTGCGGATCGCCGCCAGCAGGACGTCGACACGTTCGCGGATCTCGACTTCGGATACAGCGTTCTGTGTAGTCATGACCGGTACGACGAGATGCCGCCGTGAACTGTCAGACCTCACAGTTCGCCGGGCTGTTCCGTCGTACCAGGTATGAACGAGGAGAGGACCGACATGAGTGACCCGGGCCTGAGCGCGATCATGAGCGAGCGGCGGCAGCTGATCAATCTCGCGTACCGCCTGCTGGGGTCGCTGGCCGACGCCGAGGACGTGGTCCAGGAGACGTACGCGCGCTGGTACGCGATGACCCCGGACGAGCAGCAGGCGATCGACAACCCGGCTGCGTGGCTGACCAAGGTCGCGAGCCGGATCTGCCTCGACCTGCTGCGGTCCGCCCGCGCCCGGCGGGAGCGGTACGTCGGCGAATGGATCCCCGAGCCGCTGCCCGAAACCACCGAGTGGAACACCGGATCCGCCGACCCCGCGGACCGGGTGACGCTGGACGAGTCGGTGAACATGGCGTTCCTCGTCGTACTCGACGCGATGACACCGGCCGAGCGGGTCGCGTTCATCCTGCACGACGTGTTCCGGTACCCGTTCCCGGAGGTCGCCGAGATCGTCGGCCGGACACCGGCGGCGTGCCGTCAGCTGGCCTCGTCGGCCAGGCGCCGGATCCGGGAGGCCGAGCACCCGGCGGCGCCGTCGGCGCGGCGGGCGGAGCTGGTGCGGGAGTTCAAGGCGGCCTGGGAGGCGACCGACATCGCGGCCCTCGTCAATCTGCTCGATCCCGAGGTCACCGCGGTCGCCGACGGTGGCGGCATCGTGAAGGCCTCGCTCGCGCCGGTGCACGGTGGCACCGACGTCGCGCAGTACTTCGCCGATCTCCCTGTGTTCAACCTCGGCCGCACGCTCATCGAGCGCACGGTCAACGGTCAGCCCGGGCTGGTGATCGAGTTCGAAGGTGTCGTCGAGACCGTGATCGCGTTCGACGTGGCCGGCGACCACATCACGAACATCTGGGCGATCAGGAACCCGGAGAAGCTGCAGCCCTGGAAGAGCTGACCAGCGTCGTCACGGTCTCCTGGGCGCAGGCCTTGTTGACGCCGATCCCACCGCGTGCGCCGCGTTTGATCCAGCCCGCCACGTAGTGACCGGGCCGGCCGACGACGGCGCCGCGGACGTTCGGGACGATCCCGCGCTCCGCGTCGAACGGCAGCCCGTCGATCGCCTGGCCCTCGAACCCGATCGCGGTGAACAGGTTGCCCGCCGCAATCGTCTCGCCGGAGTCGAGCGTCAGCCCGTCGGACGTCCAACTGGTCGGCCGGGCGTGGTACCGGAGCTCGACCCGGTCGCCGGCCGCGGCGAGCAGCTCCTGCAACGCCGTTTCCGTGTACGCCGCGGTTTCGGGTCCGCGCCGACCGAGCAGCACGACCTCCTTGATCCCGCTGGCCGCGAGCGTACGACGTACCTGCGGGGTCACGTCCATCGAGCGCAGACGTTCCTCGTCGCTCAGCAGGATCCGCGCGAGGTCGATCGCGACGTTCCCGTTCCCGACCACGACTGCCCGCGGTCCGTTCAGCTCGACCGGCAGCGACGCACCGGGACGCCCGTTGCACCAGGCAACGAAGTCTTCGGCGGTGCACGCCGCCTCCTCGCCGATGATCCCGAGCCGCCGGCTGCGGCGCGCCCCGACCGCGTGGATCACCGCGTCGTACCCGCTGGTCATCGAAGCGGCGTCGGTGCCCGGCAGCCAGCGCACCCGGGAGTGCCCGACGATCCGCTCGAACGTGTCGATGATCTGCTTGGTCCGCGGGTGGTCCGGCGCGACACCGAACCGCACCAGGCCGCCGACCCGGTCGCTGCGGTCGACCAGTGTCACCTCGGCCGTTGTCCGCAGCAACAACTCGCGCGTCGCGTACATCCCGGCCGGTCCGGCGCCGACGACGAGCACCCGGCGCGGACCGTCGCCCCAGACCTGGTACGACGGCGGTTCCCAGCTGTCCAGGTCGGTGGCCTCGAGCGGCGCGCGTTCCGCGAAGTACGCCGCGTTCCGCTCGACGTCCTCAGGCGCCGCCTGGTCCGCCGGTTGCGCCGCGTCCACCGGGCAGATGTCAGCACACGCCCCGCAGTCGATGCAGGTCCGCGGATCGACGAACAGGCTCACACCGGTGCCAAATCCGGGCTCGCCGGGCGACGGGTGGATGCTGTTCATCGGGCAGACCGCGACGCAGCTCGCGTCGGAGCAGCACTCCCCCGAGATCACATAACTCACAGCAGACCGGTCCGCCGATACACCCGGGCCGCCGCGGGCGTCAGCAGCCCGACCGATCCGAGGAAGTCCATCAGGTTCGCGCAGCTTGTCCGCAGCAACGACCGGTGGTGCTCGTTGCGCCGCGCTTCGCGGACGGCGCGCTCGGCGTCCAGTCCGACGTTCGCGTAGACCTCACGACCCACCATGCTCGACACGATCATGTCGGCGGCGATCGCGATCACCAGCGCACTCACCCAGCGCCGCGCACGCCCCGTGCCGGCCAGCCGTTCACGAGTCTCCTCGCGCGCGAACACCATGTGCCGCGACTCCTCCACCACGTGGATGTGGTTCACGGTCCGCACCAGCGGCTCGACCCGGCGGTCCCGCATCCAGTCGCGCTGCATGACGTCCAGTACCTCTTCGGCCACCAGAATCGCGGCGTACGCCGTCTCACCGGTCGCGACCGTCTTGAACATCCGGCCGAGCTCGCGCGCGAGCAGCCGCGGCCGGTACGCCGGCTCGACCATCCGCTCGGTCGCCCGAGCGAACATGATCGAGTGCCGGCACTCGTCGGCGATCTCGGTCAGCGCCCACTGGAACTCGGCGCTCCGCGGCGGCTTGTCGTACACGTCCCGGAGGATCATCTGCTGCAGGATCATCTCGAACCAGATCCCGGTCGTTGCCACCGACGCGGACTCGTGCCGGGTCAGCTCCCGCTGCTGCGCCTCGGTCAGCTCGTCCCAGTACGGCGTCCCGTAGAGCGTGCTCCACTCCGGCGACATCCCGTACCCGTCGCCGACCGGAGCGTCCCAGTCGATCTCGGTCTCCGGGTCCCGGGACAACCGGCTCGCCGACCCCAGCAACCGCTCAGCGGTCTTGTCCATCGAGCACACCTCCGAGTCGATATGACATCGTCTATGTAACATACTCGATGGTTCAAATCCTGTCGAGGACTACATTCCTCCCTGTGACGGATCGAGCGATGACGATGTCGCCGTTGTACGCGGCCGGGTTCACGACCGCGTTCGGCGCGCACGCGGTGGCGGCGAACCTCGGCGCCTCCTCGTCCGACGCCGTCACCTCGCTCCTCACGCTCGGTTTGCTGCTCGCCCTGTACGACGGGGCGGAGGTGCTGCTGAAACCGGTGTTCGGCACGATCGCGGACAGGATCGGCGCGCGCCCGATGCTGCTGTTCGGACTCGCCGGTTTCGCGATTGCCTCAGGCACCTATGTGCTCGTGGACCGGCCCGGCTGGTTGTGGGTTGCGCGCCTCGGACAGGGTGCGGCGGCCTCGGCCTTCTCCCCCGCCGCCTCGGCGTTGGTTGCCCGGTTGAATCCATCGGCGAAGCACGGGCGCGCCTTCGGTAGCTACGGGTTCTACAAGAGCATCGGGTACACGGCCGGGCCGTTGCTCGGTGGTGGGTTGGTGTGGCTCGGCGGGTTCCGGTTGTTGTTCGGTGTGATGACTGTTCTCGCTGCGGGCGTTGCCGTCTGGGCACTCATCGCCGTACCTGCGGTGCCGCCGTTGCCGCGGACCCGGCAGACCGTGCTGGATCTTGCGCGGCGGATCACCGACCCGGTGTTCCTGCGCCCGACCACGGCGCTCGCGGCTGCGACGGCGGCATTGTCGGTTGGTGTCGGGTTCCTGCCGGTCACCGGCGCGGCGGACGGGCTCGGCACGATCGCGACCGGCGCGGCCGTGTCATTGCTCGCGGCGACTGCGGCGGTCGTGCAACCGCGGACGGGCCGCGCACTCGACGCCGGCAAGCTGACGACGAGCACCGGCATCGCACTGGGGTTGGGTCTGGCAGCGGTCGGCTTCGTCTGCGCTGCGTTGCCCGGCGTTGCGTTCCTGCTGATCGCGTCCGCGTTGATCGGTGCGGGCACGGGTGTGATCACACCGCTCGGGTTCGCGGCACTGGCCGCTAGTACGCCGCCCGAGCGACTCGGCCAGACCATGGGCACCGCCGAGCTCGGACGCGAACTCGGCGATGCAGGCGGTCCGCTGCTCGTCGCCACGGTCGCGACAGTCGCCGTACTCGATGTGGGTTATCTCGCCCTCGCCGTACTCCTCGCGCTCGGGCTGCTCATGCTCCGCCCGGCACGAAACTGAACAGGCTCTGCCCTGTCACCAGTGGTTCCGGTACGCCGGTGAATCGGTGCGCGCCCACTCCGAAATCGGCCTCCGGAGCGGATACCCAGACCCGCTCGAAGCCGCGCGCCTCGAACCAGTCGCAGACCGTCGGCACCAGGTCCGGCTCGTCGCGATGGCGCGTCCAGACCACCGTCGCGCCGGTGCGGCAGAGCTGCGGGGTCGTCGCGACCGTGCGCTCGATGTCCGCGGACGTGATGTTGCCGAAGATCCCGCACAGCAGAACCAGCTCAGCCGGCACCATACCGACGTACTGATCGGTCAGCGACGCGTCGCCCGTGATCACCTCGACCTGATCGAGACCGCTCGCCCGCTCGCGGGCAAACGCCGACAACTCAGGGTCGAGCTCGACCAGCCGCGCTTGTACGTCGCCACGCCGCGGATGGTCCTCCAGTACGTCGATGAGGTCTCGGCCCTGCCCCGCGCAAAGGCTGATCACGGGAACCGGACCCGCCGGGGCTCGATCCAGTGCCGCGCGTACCTGCGCCTGCACCGCCTCCAACCGCCGCGACAGTGCGGATTCAGGATCGTCGTACTTCGTGTGCCACGCCTGCCAGTCCATGTCCCGCAGCCTAGACAGGTGTTGGGGAGGTTTTCCTGCCCGATCCGGGAAGGAATCCTCCCCAGGTCCGGTGACAACGCGCGCGATCTGTAATCTCTCGGTGACGGAGAGGCAGGAACTTCCGGGGGCGATGGATAGTTGTCCTTCAGGAGCCTGCGCGCGATCAGAGGAGAGTCATGGCACGGCGTGTCGAACAGAAGGCTGCGGCCCGCGAGCGCATCGCGGCGCAGCTGGCCGCCCAGCAGCAGGCGGAGCGGCGGCGGCGCCTGCTGCTCGCGGTCGGCGCGGTCGTCCTGGTCGTGGTGATAGTCGGCGGCCTGGTGACGATCCGGCTGGTCGGCGGCGGCAAGAAGACCGCGACCGGTCCGAGCGGCGCGGCCGACGCGGGTCTCGTCACCGCGCTCTCCTCGATCCCGGACTCGACGTTCGCCGCGGTCGGCACCAGTGAGGTCAAGGCCGCCCCGTCGGCGATCACGGCGCCGGCGCTGACCGCGGGCGGGAAGCCGAAGGTGCTCTACATCGGCGCCGAGTTCTGCCCGTACTGCGCCGCGGAGCGCTGGCCGGTCACCGTCGCACTGTCCCGGTTCGGGACGTTCAGCAACCTCGGTACGACGCATTCCGCGTCCGAGGACGTCTTCCCGAACACGCCGACGCTGTCGTTCCACGGAGCGACGTACACCAGCCAGTACCTCGCGTTCACGGGCGTCGAGACGACCACGAACGAGATGGTCGGGAACGGGTACAAGCCGCTCGACACCCCGACGGCCGAGGACCAGAAGACGTTCGACACGTACAACAAGCCGCCGTACGTCGACAGCGACGGTTCGATCCCGTTCATCGATCTCGGCGGCAAGTACGTCGGGTCCGGGGCGACGTACAGCCCGGATCTGCTGGCCGGTAAGACGCAGACCGAGATCGCGGACGCGCTCAAGGACCCGTCGAGCCCGATCGCGAAGGCGGTCGACGGCTCCGCGAACGTGTACACGGCAGCGATCTGCAAGCTGACGAACAACCAGCCGGCGAAGGTCTGCTCGACCGACGCGGTGACAGCGGCGGCGGCGAAGCTCGGCGCGGCGAAGGGCTGAGCGTGCCTCGTTCAAGCACCGAAACCGCACAACACCCGTCCCGGACCTCGTTGGGCTGGATCCCCTGGGCCACGTTGGTGGTGTCGGTCGCCGGTCTCGCGGTGGCGGCGTACCTGACCTATGAGCACTTCACCGCCGGCACCACGCTCGCGTGCCCGGACACCGGGGTGGTCAACTGCGCCAAGGTGACGAGCAGCCAGTACTCGAAGGTCTTCGGGATCCCGGTCGCGCTGCTCGGCCTCGCGTTCTTCGCCGGCATGACCGCCCTCTCGGTGCCGCCGATGTGGCGTACGTCGTCACCGTGGCCGAGCCGCCTGCGGCTGGCCGGCGTACTGACCGGAGTCGTGTTCGTCTGCTACCTGATCTGGGCCGAACTGTTCCAGATCAACGCGATCTGCCTGTGGTGCACGGTCGTTCACGCTCTGACGCTGGTTCTGTTCGCGCTGGTGATCATCCGCCTGGCCCTGGTCCCGCCCGCGTCATGAAATAGCGTGGCAGCGGGTACTGGAGCCGCATGCGATGGCTACGACTGCGGGCTCTGCTGCTGGCCAACCTGGTGCTGTTCTTCTGCTTCCTGATCGGCCTGGCAGTCGTCGGCCACGCCCAGGACAACTCCGAGCTCACCGAGCACGGCCAGGCGCCGCAGACGTTCGCGCAGTACGTCGGCTCGTCGTCGTTCGGCGAGGCGGTGTTCGAGAACTGGGAGTCCGAGTTCCTGCAGATGTTCATGTACGTCCTGCTCACGGCGTACCTGGTGCAGAAGGGCTCGGCCGAGTCCCGGCCCATCGACGAGCCGGCGCCGCAGGACGAGGATCCCCGCGACCATCGGTCCGACCGGACCGCGCCGTGGCCGGTACGGCACGGTTCCGAGCTGATTCTCAGGCTGTACGAGAACTCGCTGGCGATCGCGTTCGGCCTGGTGTTCCTGCTGTCGTTCTGGTTGCACGCGGCAACCGGCGCGGCGACGTACAGCGAGGAGGAGCTGCAACACGGCGGCACGGCGGTGACGACCTGGCAGTATCTCGGGACCTCGCAGTTCTGGTACGAGTCGCTGCAGAACTGGCAGAGCGAGTTCCTGGCCGTCGCGGCGATCATCGGCGGGTCGATCTATCTGCGGCAGCGGCGCTCGGCGCAGTCCAAGCCGGTGCACGCGCCGCACTCCGAAACGGGCGGCTGATGACCAAACATCCCGGAGCCGAGAAGTGGGTGCCGCAGCAGGGCGGCATGCGGAAGGTACGCGCGGAGCTCGGCAACTGCCGCGGCTGCGAGCTGTGGCAGGACGCCGAGCAGGCCGTCGCCGGTGAAGGACCGGTGCGGGCGCGGATGATGCTCGTCGGCGAGACGCCCGGCGACCACGAGGACAAGGAAGGGCACGTCTTCGTCGGTCCGGCCGGGCATCTGCTCGACAAGGCGCTGGCCGAGGCCGGGATCGTGCGGTCGGAGGTGTATCTGACGAACGCCGTGAAGCACTTCCGGTTCGAACGGCAGGGGAAGCGACGGATCCACAAGACGCCCGCTGCGAGTCAGATCACGGCGTGCCATCCGTGGTTGCGGCGCGAACTCGAGATCGTGAAGCCCTCGTTGGTCGTGGTGATGGGCTCGGTCGCGGCCAAGGCTCTCCTGGGCTCCACCTTCCGCGTAACGCAAGAGCGGGGCAAACGGGTGGAGCTGCCGAGCGGCCTGCCGGCCGTGGCGACCGTGCATCCGTCATCCGTGGTTCGGTCCGAGGAGTTCCGGCGCGACTTCGAGCGCTTCGTCGACGATCTCCGCGTCGCGGTCGACCTACTCGGTCAGGAGGCCGTGTAGTCGACCACGGAGACGGATGCCACGATCTGCCCGTCGGTCCGGGTCAGCTGCTGGATCGGCATGCCGGGCAGGCTGGTCGCGAACCAGAAGATCTCGTCGGTCCCGCCGTCCCGCACGGTGTAGCGCAGGCAGTCCAGCGCGCCGATCGCGGTCTCGATCCGTTCCGGCTCGATCGTCGTACCGTCGGCCGTGAACGAGGCGTGCCGCTGCAGGTCCAGCCAGGTCGTCTTCATCACCTGCGGCTCGCCGAGCGGAGCGCCGTCGAGCGACCGCTGCGAACGTTCCAGCGTGGCGCCGGACTCGTCGCACTCGACGTACGTGCTGATCAGCAGGAACGGCTCCGCGCCGACCGATTCGACGCGGCGCGTGATGGACTTCCCCACCGTCGTCGCGTCCCGGATCTCGGCGGCCGTGAACGGCGTCGGAGCGTGCCCGGCCTCCAGCACATGCGAATCCTCTGCCATTCGCCCTCCCAACCTAGGACCCGATGCCACTGTAGATGCCGGCCGCGTCGCAGTCGCGGTCGAGCTACCCGGCTGACCAGCGCCAGTCCCGGACCTCCGGCAGGTCCTCGCCGTGCCTGGTGACGTAGGCACGATGGCGGGTGCGTTGGTCCGCGAAGTACTGCCGCGTCGACACTGCGCGGGACTGCAGCGACGGCACCCGGTCGATGACGTCCATCGCGAGGTGGTAGCGGTCCAGGTTGTTGCGGACCACCATGTCGAACGGCGTGGTCGTCGTACCCTCCTCGACATAGCCGCGGACGTGCAGGTTGGCATGACCGTGCCGCCGGTAGGTGAGGCGATGGATCAGCCACGGATAGCCGTGGTACGCGAAGATCACCGGCTTGTCCGTGGTGAACAGCGCGTCGTACTCCGCGTCCGGCAGCCCGTGCGGATGCTCGGTCGCGTCCTGGAGCCGCATCAGATCGACGACGTTCACGACCCGGATCCGCAGGTCCGGCAGGTGCTCGCGGAGCAGGTCGACCGCGGCGAGCGTCTCCATCGTCGGTACGTCGCCCGCGCAGGCCATCACCACATCGGGGTCGCCCTCGTCGTTGCTCGCGAAGTCCCACACGCCGACACCTCGAGCGCAGTGCACCGCCGCCTCGTCCCAGTCGAGCCAGTTGGGCTGCGGCTGCTTGCCGGCGACCACGACGTTGATGTAGTTCCGCGTCCGCAGGCAGTGGTCCATCGTGGACAGCAGCGTGTTCGTGTCCGGCGGCAGGTAGACCCGGACGACCTCGGCCTTCTTGTTCACCACATGATCGATGAACCCCGGATCCTGATGCGAGAACCCGTTGTGGTCCTGCCGCCAGACGTGCGACGTGAGCAGGTAGTTCAGCGACGGGACCGGCCGCCGCCACTCGAGGCGGTTGATCGTCTTCAGCCACTTCGCGTGCTGGTTGACCATCGAGTCGACGATGTGGACGAACGCCTCGTACGACGAGAACAGACCGTGCCTCCCGGTGAGCAGGTACCCCTCCAACCAGCCCTGGCAGGTGTGTTCGCTGAGGATCTCCAGCACGCGGCCGTCCGGTGCGAGGTGGTTGTCGGTGTCCCGGCGCTCGGCGAGCCACCGCTTCCCGGTTTCCTCGTAGACCGCGCTCAAACGGTTCGACTCGGTCTCGTCCGGGCCGAACAGCCGCAGGTTGTCCGGGTTCCGCCGGAAGGCGTCCCGGAGGAACGCGCCGAAGACCTTCGTCGGCTCCCCGTCCTCGGCGCCGGGCACCTTCACCGGTACGGCGTACTCCTCCACCGGCGGCAGCTCGAGGTCGCGGCTCAGCACACCGCCGTTGGCGTGCGGACTCGATCCCATCCGCCGCTCCGGACCCGGTGCGAGCTCGAGGAGCTCCGGGACAGGACGGCCCTGCTCGTCGAACAGTTCCTCCGGCCGGTAGCTGCGGAGCCAGTCCTCCAGTTGACGCAGATGGTCCTCGTTCGTGCGGACGCCGGACAGCGGCACCTGATGCGATCGCCACGTGTTCTCGACCTGCTCGCCGTCGACCGTTCGCGGACCCGTCCATCCCTTCGGCGTACGCAACACGATCATCGGCCAGGCGGCGCGCGCGGGTGCCTGATCCGCGGACCGTGCCTCGCGGTGGATCTCGTCGATCCGGTCCAGGCACCGGTCCAGCGTGGCCGCCAGCGCGTGGTGGACCTCGGCCGGCTCGGCGCCCTCGACCAGGTACGGCTCGTACCCGTATCCCCGCATCAGCGCGGTCAGCTCCTCGTCACCGATCCTCGCCAGCAACGCCGGGTTGGCGATCTTGTAGCCGTTCAGGTGCAGGATCGGCAGTACGGCGCCGTCGCGCGCCGGGTTCAGGAACTTGTTCGAGTGCCACGACGCCGCGAGCGGACCGGTCTCGGCCTCACCGTCGCCAACGACACAGGCCACGACCAGATCCGGGTTGTCGGCGGCAGCGCCGTACGCGTGACTGAGTGAATAGCCGAGCTCGCCGCCCTCGTTGATCGAGCCCGGCACGTCCGCCGCCACGTGACTCGGGATACCTCCCGGGAAGGAGAACTGCCGGAACAGCCGCCCCATCCCGGCCTCGTCCCGCGTCGTGTTCGGGTACGCCGCCGTCCAGCTCCCCTCCAGCCACGTGTTCGCCACCAACGCCGGCCCGCCGTGTCCAGGGCCGGTCACGAACAACATGTCCCGGTCCCGCTGCCTGATCACCCGGTTCAGGTGCGTGTAGATCAGGTTGAGCCCGGGCGTCGTCCCCCAGTGGCCGAGCAGCCGCGGCTTGATGTGTTCCGGTCGCAGCGGCTCCCGCAGGAGCGGATTGGCGAGCAGATAGATCTGGCCGACGGACAGGTAATTGGCCGCGCGCCAGTACGCGTCGATCCTTCGCAACTCGTCGTCGCGCAGTGCCTTGGTCTCGATCTGCTCCACGGTGGGCCCTTCGAAGATCGGCGAAGTTCTTCGTGTTCCGGGCTGGTACCCGGTGCCGGTCTGCAACATTCGGCCGAGTGCGGGTAGCATGGGATCTCGATCGCGCACACAGGAGCGGTGCATTCTGAGCCGTGTTCCTGGAGGACCCTCTGAACGGCCCTCTGCACGTCATTGGGTACGTCACGGGGTCGCGCCCCGTCGGCGGGTCGGTCCCCGCGTGGTCCGGTATTCCGTCACGGCTCCGCCGTGACACGACACAGGAGGAAATGTTGGCCCGACGAGGTCAGCGCCAGCCCGGCGCTACCCGTTCCGCTCCCCGTCGCCGGCGTCGCGTCCGTGACGGTGAGTCCGACGGTCTGATCCAGGTCCTCGCACAGGCCGTCCGGGAGGTCGAGGCCGCGGTCACCCGCGCTGCGATCAAGCCGTCGACCCGGACGAAGTTCCAGGTCGTCGCCCTGCTGGTCCGCGAGGAGCGGGCCCGGGTGAACGGCGCCGAGTCCGCCACCGAGGCGTACCGCACCGAGCAGCTCCGGCGGCTCGACGGGATCGCGACGATCCTGGCGAAGACCGCCGCCATGGAGCCCTCGCTGCTCGGCCTGCTGGCCGAGGACGCGGTGATCTCCGAGGCCGCGGCCGCGCTCCGGCGGCAGATGCTGGAGGACGCCGGGATGGAGGCGCCCGAGGAGCCGGAGCCGGAGCAACCCGCCGCTCCCCCGGAGACGCAGACCCGTCGGGTGGTGCCGCAGGCGGTCGTGGCGCGGCAGCTCGCGAACCCGTTCCTCGCCCCGGACTTCTCCAACGCCCCGGCCCGCGCGGCCAAGCCGAGCCGGCTCGGCGGCTGGGAGCTGATCGGGCCGCTGCTGCGCTCGTTCGAGCACGCGGCGGCCTCGGCCACCATGAATCTGCCCGAGCCGAAGTCGCTCCAGCTGGCCGGTGGCATCGACGCGCTCCGCCGCCGCGGCCTCGAACTGATGCCGCACCAGGCGGGGCTGATCGAAGCCGCGGCGCAGGGCCACCGGACGTTCCTGCTCGCCGACGAACCCGGCCTGGGCAAGACTGCCCAGGCACTGCTCGCCGCGCAGGCCGCCGACGCGTATCCCCTGCTGGTCGTGGTGCCGAACGTCGTGAAGACGAACTGGGCCCGCGAGGCCGGCCTCTGGACACCCCGCCGTACGCCGACCGTCATCCACGGCGACGGCGACACGATCGACGGATTCGCGGACATCGTGGTCGTGAACTACGAGATCCTCGACCGGCACGTCGGCTGGCTCGGCGACCTCGGGTTCCGCGGCATGGTCGTGGACGAGGCGCACTTCATCAAGAACAAGAAGTCGCAGCGGTCCCGCAACGTCCTCGACCTGTCCAACCGGATCCGCAGCCGGACCGCCCGGCCGCTGCTGATGGCCCTCACCGGTACGCCGCTGATCAACTCGATCGAGGACTTCACCGCGATCTGGGAGTTCCTCGGCTGGATCGACGAGAAGGCGCCGCGGGCCGAGCTGATGGAGAAGCTCGACGCGACCGACCTGACCCCGGCCGACCCCGGGTTCAACGCGGCCGCGCGGGCCAGCGTGATCGACATGGGGATCGTCCGGCGCCGTAAGGTCGACGTGGCCGCGGACATCCCGGCCCGCCGGATCGCCGACCTCCCGGTCGAGCTCGACGGTGCCGCCGGGCGCTCGATCCGGGCCGCCGAGCGGGAGCTCGCGGACCGCCTCGTGGAGCGGTACCGGACCGCCCTCGAGACCCGTCGCCTGGGCATCGTCGTGGACGGTATCGACCACGACCTGGTCCGCCAGGTGGCCGGCTGGGAGCGGGCCGAGATGGCGAACAAGAAGACCGGCGACAACGTGTTCAGCCTGTTCCGCCGGATCGGTCAGGCGAAGGCGGGGCTGGCCGCCGACTACGCGGCACAGCTCGCGCAGAACGTCGGCAAGGTGGTGTTCTTCGCCCGCCACATCGAGGTGATGGACACCGCCGAGGAGCTGTTCGCCGAGCGCGGCATCAAGTACTCGTCGATCCGCGGCGACCAGACCGCACGGACCCGGCAGAAGAACATCGATGCCTTCGTCAACGATCCCGAGGTGTCCATCGCGGTCTGCTCGCTGCTGACCGCCGGCGTCGGCCTCAACCTGCAGGTCTCGTCGAACGTCGTGCTCGCCGAGCTGTCCTGGACGAACGCCGAGCAGACCCAGGCCATCGACCGGGTGCACCGGATCGGCCAGGACGAGCCGGTCACTGCGTGGCGGATCATCGCCGCGCAGACCATCGACACCCGGGTGGCCGACCTGATCGACGCCAAGGCCGGCCTGGCCGCCAAGGCCCTCGACGGCTCCGACGAAGAGGTCGGCTCCTCCGCCGACTTCCAGCTCGAGGCCCTGGCCGCCCTACTGACCCGAGCCCTCGAAGCCACGGTCTGACGCAGTTCCGGCGGCGGTGATCTCCACGCAGCACTCACCGCCGTCGGGGTCGAGGACCGCCTCGACAGTGTTCGCCTCCAGACCGGACAACAGGCCGGACACGAAGGCGTGGTTGAAACCGCACACTGCCTCCGGCTGCGCCTCCGCCAGCGGGTGGAAGGGGCAGCTGCGCAACCGCACACACCCCGGCCGCGGCCGGACCGGCTCGAAGCCGGCGCCCGACAAAGTTGCCTCCGACAACGTCAGCGCCCGCTCGGCGCTCAGCCGCCCCGGCCGGGACCGCGCCCGCTCCTGTTCGCCCAGTC
Source organism: Kribbella pratensis (assembly GCF_004366075.1). Lineage (GTDB taxonomy): Bacteria > Actinomycetota > Actinomycetes > Propionibacteriales > Kribbellaceae > Kribbella > Kribbella pratensis. The sequence continues at coordinate 634,948 of NZ_SODU01000001.1, forward strand.
TCTCGCCACGACGGAACGCCGCCCGGCGCGCCGATTCCAGGGGGCTGACCGGCTCGTCGCTGAGTGCGCCGTCGAGCAGGATCTCCGCGAGCAGGTCCGGCTGACGCGGAGGGATCGACACCCTGAGGTCGGTGCCCACCGGTTCGTACAGCTTCGGGGCCCGGCCCACCTTCCGCAGCCGGGCGACGTGCTCGAAATGCGACCGCAGCAACCCCGCCTCGACCAGCCGCTCGAGATGGAACGCCGCCAGCTTCCGCGAGATCCCCACCTCGGCCGCGGCGTCGTCGCGGCTGATCGGCCGCCCGGCCCGCCGGGCGAACTCGAACATCCGGCGTCGCGACTCGTCGCCGAGCGCCGCCAGCGCCACGATCGCCGCGTCGTTCACCCTGCTCACCATAACGGACACCCCGATGGGCGAAAACCCGGAAACCCGCGAGATCTTGACCGAACCTGATGAATAAGACCAAACTCAATTGGTGAAATGAGGAGGCCCGATGTCCGATCGGCAGACGGCGGCGAAGCGCCCGGTGAGTGCACTGCTCACGGGCCCGTACGGTCACCCGTTCCATCCGGTCCTGGTCACGATTCCGATCGGGGCCTGGGTGGCGAGCTTCGTCTTCGACATCGGGTCCCGCGCGGCGTCGGACGCGTCGTACCTGGTCCGCTCGTCGGAGTGGCTGATCGTCATCGGCATCGTCGGCGCGCTGGCGGCCGCGAGCGTCGGGCTGCTGGACTTCTTCACCCTTCCGAGCGGCACACGAGCGTTCCGGACCGGGCTGATCCACCTCACGTTGAACGTCGCCATCACCCTGGCGTACGCGGCAAACGCCTGGTGGCGTCACGGCGAGGAGGACCAGGTCGCGATCGGGCCGGTCGTGCTGTCGGGCGTCAGTTTGGTGGCCTTGGGAATCTCTGGCTACCTCGGGGGCAAGCTGGCGTTCCGGTACGGCGTCCGGGTCGCGGAGGAGCAGGACCAGGCGGAAGGTTTCGAACCGAGGAGCTGACATGGCTATCGCCGCATTGATCACCTGGCTGATCACCGCGCTCGGGGGCTTCTATCTGCTCTACACCTGGATCAGCAACGGCGGTCCACGCAAGCCGAGCGCGAGCCGGTTCCCGCCGGCCCTGATCTTCGGCCACTTCGCCCTGGCCGCGGCCGGTCTGGTGGTGTGGATCTTCTACGTGATCGTGGACAACGACGCACTGGCGTGGACCGCGTTCGTCCTTCTGGTGCCGGTGGCGGCACTGGGCTTCACCATGCTGGCCCGGTGGTTGCCCACGTATCGCTCCCGCACAGCCGCCGGCTCCGTGGCGACCAGCACCGATGCTCCGGAACGGCACTTCCCCGTCGCAGTCGTGGGTGGCCACGGCCTGTTCGCGGTCACGACCGTTGTTCTGGTCCTGTTGACCGCGCTAGAGGTCGGTGGAAGCTGACGTCAACTCGCCTACCGGCAACTCGGCGCCGATGACGTTGGTCGCCGGTGCCAGCGGGCAGGTCCATTCCGGGCTGTAGGCGCAGGACGGGTTGTACGCGAAATTCAGGTCGACGACGAACTCGTCAAGGTCCCCGCCGAGGTCCGCGCCTTTCACCGTGTCGATCAGATAGCGGCCTCCGCCGTACGTCGACGTACCGGCCAGCGCGTCCTTCACCGGGACGAACAGGCCGCCGCCGTACGACTCCAGCCACCACACGTCCAGGTCACCCACCGGCAACTGCAGTACGCCGACGCGTGAGAACGGGATCACGCCGTCGGTCGCGGACTGGAACCCCCAGCTGAACGGCTTCACGTCCGTCTCGATCGTCGCCTCGAAACGGAACTCCGTGCGGTACGGTGCGACGGGCGCGCCGGCGTACGTCGCGCGCCGTTCCGGCGGGACCGGTGAGGCGGGGTGGTTCGCCAGCAGCTCGTTGCGGCCGGCTTGCCACTGGGCGTGGGCGGTGGCTGGATCGTTCTCGGCGCGGATGTCCCGGTAGAGCGCGAAGACCTGTCGTCGCCAGTCGGCGACGGCCAGCGCGGGTGCCCCGAAGTTCCCTTGGTTCACAGCGTCTCCTGTCAGCTCTTCAGCGCTTCGGCGGATTTCGCCCAGTTGTCGTGCAGGCGGTCGATGTACGACTGCGCCTGCGAACCTGCCTTGCGGCCGCGGGCGAAGATCCGCATGTTGCCGCCGCCGGCGTTGTAGCCGAGGGCAAGCAACTCGTCCTTGGTGTAGAGATCGGCACGCTTGCTCGGCAGCCGTTTCGCGAGGTCGTGCAGGTGCCAGGCCGCGGCCTGGATCGCCAGCGCGGGGTTGTCGGGCAGCTCCTCCCACTTCCGCTTCGCGAAGTCCCGGCCGCGTTTGGTGTCGTCGAACGCGGGCTTGTGCATGTTCGCGATCCCGAACGCCGGATCGGAGTCCACCTCCGCCCACTGCCGCTCGAACTTCGGATCATGCGGCTTGTACGACTCGTTGTACAAGATTGCCATCAGCAACTGCGGGTTGATCCCAGCCTGCTTCGCGTACCGCCGTACGTCGGACGCGAAGTGCGCCGGATCGTAGTCGTCGTACCACGGCTTCGTGCTCGTCGCTGTGGGCTTCGTCGGCGGTTTCGTCGTGGATGGTTTGGTGGCAGTCGAGTGCTTCGGGGTCGACGCCGGCTTGTCGGCGTTGTCGTTGTTGTCGTCCGAGCACGCCGCCCACATCCCCGCCACCAGCACCCCGACCGCGACCCACGCCCATCGCTTCGCCACCTGCACTCCTCAAACCTACAGCTCAGCGCCACGCGTGCAGCGGTCCGCAACCGGGTACTGCGAGACCGTGCCCGAACTGCCCGATGTCGAAGGCTTCCGGCGGGTCCTCGCCGACCACGCCGTCGGTCGCCGGATCCGTGGGGTCGACGTCCTCGATGCCGGCGTACTGCGCGGCGTGACCGGGCCGGAGCTGCACCGAGCACTGGCCGGCCACCAGTTCCGTCCACCATGGCGGCACGGCAAGCACCTCGTCGTACCGCTCACGCCGTCCCGCCGGCAGGCCGCAGTCCTGCTGCATTTCGGGATGACAGGCTCATTGCACTGGGCGACGGATGCGGACCGGCACCGTTTCGACCGGGTCGTGTTCCGCTTCGCGCAGGGAGAACTGCGTCTTCGCGACATGCGGAAGCTGCACGGCCTGCGCTACGCACCTGACCAAGCAGCGATCGACCGCGTGCTCAACAAGCTCGGTCCCGACGCGGCCGACCTCACCGCGCCTGAGCTCCGCGATCGCGTCGCCGATCGTCGCGGTCAGGTGAAGCCGGCACTGATGGATCAATCCGTCGTCGCCGGCCTGGGCAACCTGCTCGTCGACGAGATCCTCTGGAGAGCCCGGATCAACCCGCGCCGGGCCTGCACCCAACTGGATGCCGCCGACATCCGCCGCTTGCACGCGAGGATGCGGACCGTTCTGCGGCAGTCCGTCCGCGCGGGCCGGGTGCCGCCGCGTCCGGCGTGGCTGACCGGCCGGCGCGACGATCCGTCGGGTTCCTGTCCGCGATGTGGTACGACGCTTTCGCATGCCCGCGTCGGCGGCCGCGGTACGACGTGGTGCCGGCGCTGCCAGGCGCGCTGAGCGGAGCGCACGTTCGGAAAGCGCTTGCTACGGTGGTGGAGTGATCTACGAGCTGAACCATGTCGGCGGCCGGGTGCAGGATCTCGAGGCGAGCTTGTCGTTCTACGGCAGGCTCGGGGCGGAGGTGGTCGACCGGTTGTTCATGCCCGGTCCGCGCGTCCACCGGGTCCACATCCAGCTCGCGACCGGGCTGGTCGAGCTGCTTCACCACGAGCAGCCCGACCCGCAGGCGACGTACGGGCTGAACCACATCGGCTTCATGACCGACGACCTCGACGACGACTACGCCCGGCTGATGGCCCTCGGGTACGCCGAGCTCTCGTCGCCCCGCGTGGCCGGGAGCGGGCAGGGCCGGCTCGCATTTCTGTCCGACCCGAACGGCGTCCGCGTCGAACTGCTCCAGCGCTCGGAAGAGTTCCGCGTCCCGCCGATCACGACGGGCCCGGTGCTCGGCTTCGCGCACGTGGCGGTCGCGGCACCCGACCTCGAGGCAGCGGCCGAGTTCTACGGCACCCACCTCGGCATGGAACGCGTATCCGACGACACCTTCCGCCTAGGCGCCGACTCCCTCCAACTCGTACCCCCAGCAACCGCCACCATCGCCCACCTGGCCTTCACCACCGCGGCCCCCGCCGCCGACACCCAGGACCCCGACGGCACCCCAGTCACCTTCGTCGCCGCCTGACTCCCGAACCACGATCCGGGGACACGGGATAGGCCATGGGGAGTCGGGACCTGCTATTGCCTGTCCCCAGTCGCCGGGGACTATCTCCAGTTGAGGTCCTAGCCTGGGGGCGTGTTCGACTACGACGGCGAGATGCGGTTCTTGCAGGGGCGGTTTCGGGGCGCCTGGGGGGTGCGCGACGGGGATCGGGTGCTTGATGTCGGGTGTGGGGGCGGGCAGACGACGCGGGAGGCGGCCGCGGATGCTGGGCGGGGGCATGTGGTCGGGGTGGATGTTTCCGAGCGGATGCTCGAGCACGCGCGACGGCGTACGGCGGAGGAACGCATCAGCTATCTCCTCGCGGACGCGGCGACGTACGACTTCGGGGAGGGGTCGTTCGACGTGTGCATCAGCCGGTTCGGGGTGATGTTCTTCGACGATCCGGTGGGTGCGTTCGCGAACTTGCGGCGGGCGTTGCGACCTGGTGGCCGGCTCGTCGCGATGGTCTGGCAGGCGCGAGCGGAGAACGAATGGGCACAGGCGATCCCAGCGACGATCGGCGGGGACGCGGCGGCGCGGGACGATTCGCCGTTCTCGCTCGGGGATCCGGACGTCGCGCGGGGCATCCTCACGTCTGCGGGCTTCGGCGAGGTGACGTTTGCCGCGGTGCGTGAACGGCTGTACTACGGTCCCGACGTCGAGACGGCGTACGAGAACCTGCTCCAGCTCCGCGAACCGCTGGCACTGCTAGCGGGGCTGTCCCCGGCCGACGCCGAGCGCGCTCGGGCCGACTTGCGTGCAATGCTCGCGGCGCACGACCGCGGTGACGGCATCCTGTTCGACTCCGCCGCCTGGATCATCACCGCGAAGTGACCGGCGTCACATTTCACGGATGTCGTATCCGCCGCGACCCGCACGACGCTCAGGCACAAGCACCACACACCACTTGACCAAGGAGCACCAGATGCGTTCCCTCATCACCACCGCGTTCATCTCTCTCGACGGCGTCGTGGACTCGCCCGGCGGCGAGGCGGGCTACCGCAACGCGGGCTGGACCTTCAAGGACATCGCGTTCGAGGAGGCGGCGTACGCGCTCAAGGGCGAAGAGCAGGCCGAGGCCACCGCGCTCCTGCTCGGCCGGGTCAGCTACCAGGCGTTCTCGCCGGTCTGGCCGGGGATGACCGTGGAGTTCGCCGGCTACAACGCGATGCCGAAGTACGTCGTCTCGACCACCCTCCAGGACAGCGACCTGGTGTCGAACTGGGGCGAGACCACCATCCTCCGCTCCCTCGACGACGTCGCCGCGCTGAAGGAGACCGAGGGCGGCCCGATCATCATCAACGGCAGCGCGACCCTCAACCGCAACCTGTCGGACGCGGGCCTGATCGACCAGTACAACCTGCTCGTCTTCCCCGTCCTGCTCGGCGCCGGCAAGCGGCTCTTCAGTGACGCCGACCGCGACAAGCTCAACCTCACCCTCACCTCGAGCGAGTCCTACTCCAACGGCATCCAGAAGCTCGTGTACGCCGTGCAGCACTGACCGCTGTACTACCGTTCGGGCATGGGTGCACGCGATGTCCGTTGACGTGCTGGCTCTTGCTCGGGCGCGGCTGGGATTCCAGACACTGCGAGTGGGACAAGAGGACGCCGTACGGGGTGTGGTCGGCGGGCGGGACGTCCTCGCGGTGCTGGCCACCGGAACCGGGAAGACAGCGATCTATCAGTTGGCCGGGCTGGCGCTCGGCGGGGTGACCGTGGTGGTGAGTCCGCTCGTGGCGTTGCAGCGCGATCAGTTGCGGGCGTTGCGGCCGGCCGGCGTCGAGGTTGCGGAGCTCAACGCGACCGACCACGCCGGCCGCCGCGCCGCCCGTGACTTGTTGACGAACGACCGGCCCGGATTCGTCCTGCTGTCCCCCGAGCAACTCACGCATCCCGACGTACTCGAACTGCTCGCCGCGTCCCGGCCGACGCTGGTGGCCGTCGACGAGGCGCATCTGGTCAGCGAGTGGGGTGAGGACTTCCGGCCCGACTACCTCCGTCTCGCCGCCGCGGTCCGGGCGATGGGACGACCGCCGGTCCTCGCGCTCACGGCGACCGCCGCGCCGCCGGTGCGCAAGGAGATCGTGCATCGCCTGGAGATGAACGACCCGGCTGTCGTCGTCGGCGGGTTCGACCGCCCGAACCTCAACCTCGCCGTGTTCACGTTCGCCGACGACGACACCAAGAACCGCCGGCTGCTCAGCCACGTCCGGTCGTCGCGTGGCCCGGGCATCGTGTACGTCGGCACGCATCGCCACGCGGAGGACCTCGCGCACGAACTGAACACGGCCGGCGTCGCTGCCCAGGCGTACCACGCGGGCCTGCCCGCGAAACAACGCCGCGAGGTGCAGGACACCTTCCTGGACGGCGAGTGCCGCGTCGTGGTCGCGACGATCGCGTTCGGGATGGGCATCGACAAGCCGGACATCCGCTGGGTGAGCCACGCCGAGGCGCCGTCGTCGGTGGACGCGTACTACCAGGAGATCGGCCGCGCGGGGCGCGACGGCGAACCGGCCGACATCGAGCTGTTCTTCCGGCATGCCGACCTGGGGCTGAACCGCTTCTTCGCGTCCGGCGGCGTCACCGACGACGACCTGCTCGCGGTAGCCACCGCAATCCGCGAACACCGGCCGAAGGACATCGCCGCGCTGGTCGGCGCTTCGGGCCTCGGCACAGCCCGGGTCGAACGGGCGCTGGGCCGGCTGACCGACGCCCGGGTCGTTGCTGTCGGCCATCAGTTCCACCTGGCCCGCGGAGTCGACGTCGACCGGGCCGTCGCCGCGGCGTCGGCCGTCGAGCACGATCGTCGCGAGGTCGCGAGATCCCGGGTCGAGATGATGGCTGCGTACGCGGAGTACGGCGGTTGCCGGCGCGAGTGGCTGCTCAGCTACTTCGGCGAACGGTACGACGGCCCGTGCGGCAACTGCGACAACGATCTCGCCGGCCGTACCGCGGCGCCACCCGAGGACCAGCCGTTCCCAGTCGGCAGCCGGGTCGTCCATCGCGCGTTCGGCCCCGGTCTGGTCGAGCACTACGACGGCACCACGATGACGGTCCTGTTCGACCGCGTCGGCTACAAGGAACTCCGTACGGCGTTCATGGTCCACAACCAACTCCTGCAAGCCGAGGTCGCTCCATGAGTATCGACGTACGCCCTGCCAGTGTCTTCGAGGATGTGCGGGCGGTGATCGGGCCGAAGTCGCCGACGTCCAACGTGTGCTTCTGCCTGAGCTATCGGATTCCGTCCAAGCTCAACAACTCGCTGCGCGGGCCGGCGCGGGCTGCCTACGTCGAGGAACTCTGTCAGGCGACGCCCGCGCCCGGCGTGCTCGCGTACGACGGTGACACGCCGGTCGGATGGGCCGCGATCGCACCGCGAGCGGAGACGACGTTCGCCCGGAACCGGAAGATCCCGCACGTGGACGAGCTGCCGGTGTGGTCGTTGTGGTGCATCCGGGTGCGCCCGGGGCATCGCGGCCAGGGGATCTCGCACGCGCTGATCGCCGGCGCCGTGGGGTTCGCGCGCGAGAACGGGGCGCCGGTCGTCGAGGCCTATCCGCTCGACAACGGCGACAGCAAGGTCGATCTCACGATGGCGTACGCCGGGATCCGCAAGAACTTCGAGCACGCCGGCTTCACGAAGGCCGCCGACACCACGTCGACCCTCGCCGGGCATCCCCGCATCCTCATGCGTCTCGATCTCCGCTGAGCCAGCGCGCGGCCGCCTGGTACGTGTCGTCGGGCCTCGAGTTGAACGCGATGGCCGCGCCTGGGGCATGCTGCCGCGTCAGGTTGACGATCCGTTCGAACAGCCCGAGCTGCTCCTCGTTCTTCCGGATCCCGCCGCCGATCACAACGCACTCCCACGGCTGTGCCGCAAGCGCCGCGCTCACCACCGCCTCGATGTCGTCGCTGCCGTCCAGCCCGACAAGGCACGTCTGTGCGCCGACGCCGTGCGCGGCGAAGTCCGCCATCCCGACCTGAATCCCGGTCGCGACCGGCTCCGGATCCCACGGCCCGGGAACCCGGTACGGGTCGAGACCGATCACCAGCACCCGCGCGTCGCCGTCCATGCTCGCGACCCTACTACTCGGACGTGGTCGGCTAGGTGAGGTCGAAGGACAGCAGGGTGATGCTGTGAGGTGGGAAGTCGTAGCTCGCGTCGGTCAGTTCGACGGTGCCCAGGTCGCGCAAACTGACTGTGTCCGGCGCGGTCAGGCTGTTGGATGCGAGTACGTCGTCCGCGGTCAGTTGTTTCGCCGCAGCCCGTGTCGGCAGGGCTTCTCGACTCGCGTCGAGGGTCAGGCCGGCGCGGATCGCGGTGTCGCGGTGGCGGTTGATGACGGCGATGCGAAGCGAGTCGCCGTCGGCCGTCTGGGTCGCGGAGACGTCCAGATCCGGGACGGTCGCCGGATAGGTGCGGAACTCGCCGTGGTGGTCGCGCTCGTCGCCCTGCCGCACGGCGGTCAATGTTCCGGGCGACCGTACGTCGGCCGCGAGTGCGATCGGGCCAAGGTGGTTCTGGTACAGGTCCCAAACGTGGTACGTCGCCGCGCGCACGGCACCGCCGGGACGGGCAACGATCACGCCGTTCGCGTTCAGCAGGTTCACCGTGTTCGCCATCGCGACCGGGACCTCGCGGCCGCCGGCGCGGTGCAGCGCGTGGAAGACGCCGGCGTAGAAGAGCGCGTCGGCGAGCGTTCTCGGACTCCACCGGTTCGCGCGGTGGGCCGGACGGGTCGCTAGGCCGTCTACTTCACGGGCGACCGTCCCGCCGTCGTCGGACGGCTGCGGCTCCGGCCAGGTGGTGGGCTCGACGTGCCTGATGTTCCATTCGTCCAGGGCCAGCGCCAGCGGACGCTCGCCCGCGATTCCGCCGACCAGGTCCGAGTACTCGACAATCTGCTGCTCGAAGTAGAGCGACTGGGCGACGATCGCGTCGTACTCCGCGTCGCCGTCGATCAGTTGGGTCGTCGCGCCGTACAAGTGGAACGAGAGGTAGTCGATCTGGTTGCCAACGGCCCCTAGTACGGTCTCGGTCCAGCCGTCGCGGTCGTCGGTCTTTCCGACCGCGATGAACTTGAGGGACGGGTCGACAGCTCGCATGAAGCGGGCATGCTCGGCCGCGTCGGCGGCGTACGCGGCGGCGCTGCGGTGGCCCATCTGCCAGTCGCCGTACACCTCGTTGCCGAGTCCCCAGTACTTCACGCCGTACGGCGCCGGATGGCCGTTGCGCGCCCGCCGCCGGGTGTACTCGGTGTCGCCGCCGTAGTTGGTGTACTCGACCCAACGGACCGCCTCCTCGACATCGCGGCAGCTGTGCGCGAGGTACGGCTCAGTCCCGACCTCGGCGCACCAGGCGAGGAACTCGTCGGTCCCGAAGTGGTTGCTCTCCTCCGATCCCCAGGCCAGCTCGAGTCGCCGCGGCCGGGAGTTGCGCGGTCCGACGCCGTCTTCCCAGTGGTACGCCGACGTGAAGTTGCCGCCCGGCCAACGGACCACCGGGAGACCGAGTTCCCGGCAGAGCTCGATCACGTCTCTCCGCAGACCGTTCCGCGCAAGCACACTGTCGCCGCCGTACGCGAGCGGCGAGCCTTCGTCGAAGACGCCGCCCTCGATATTGCCGAAGAACGCGGACTCCAGGAAGTGCCCGTAGATCATCGGGTCGATGGAGTGCCGCCGGTCCCGGCGGATGTCGATCGTCGCGGCGGGAGTCACAGGCGGGAGGCCTCCTGGTCGAGAGCGGTCGTGAGGACGAGGGCGATGCCGCCGCGGGCGGCAGCGTCGGGGCCGAGTGCTGCGCGGGTGACTCGTACCGTGCGATGGACCTGAGTGTGGGTGTGCCGGCGGAGCGCGGCTTGCAGTGGCTTGAACAGGTGGTCGCCGGTCTCGGTCAGTTCGCCGCCGATCACGACGACTTCCGGGTTGACGGTGTTGCAGGCCGCGGCCAGAACCTCGCCGACGCGCCTGCCGGCGTCCGTCAGCAGGTCGCGTGCCTTCTGGTCGCGGGCTTCGAGGATGTCGTTGCATTGCGCTTGCAGGGTCGTCAGCGATACGTAGCGCTCGAGACAGCCGCGGCCGCCGCAGGGACAGGACGGTCCGTCGCGGTCCACAGTGATGTGCCCGAGCTCCCCCGCCGCGCCACCGGCGCCCGCGAACAGCCGTCCACCGAGCACGAGTCCGCCGCCGACGCCGTACGACAGCCGCAGATACAACGCGCTGCCGACACCCGCCGCTGCGCCCCACACCGCCTCCGCCAGCGCTGCTAGCCGCGTGTTGTTGTCCACCTGAACAGGTACGCCGAACCGCGCCGAAACGGTCTCGCGCACCAGCTCCGCCCGCTCTGAGCGCGCATCGGTCGCCACCGGGCCGACGATGCCGACGCCGACGCCGGCGAGCGCGGTCAACGAGATTCCGTGGCTGGTGGTCAGGTCGTCGACCAGGTCCAGCGCGAGCTGCACGCGGCGCGCCCACGACGTACGTTCCGCGCAGGCGACCGCGCCCGCGGCGACGAACTCGTGCGCGACGTTCGAGATCGTCACCTGGATCCGGCGCTGCCCGAGATCGATCCCCAGGGCGAGTCCACCGGCCGGATTCAACGTCAGGACCGAAACCGGCCGCCCCCGCCCGCGGAGTCCAGCGTGCGCCGGGTCTTCGCCGCGGCGCTCGGTCAGCGCCTGCTTGCTCAGGAGGGTCTGCACGATCGACGAGAGCGTCGCGCGGGAAAGGTTCGTCTGTTCCGCGAGCTGGGCGCGGGTCAGCGGACCGCGGGTGCGCAGGGCGGACAGCACCCGTTCCTCGTGTGTCTCCCGGAGCTGCCGGAGCGGTCCGGACGATTCCCTGCCCACGGGACCTGACTGTGACCGCCGCATCAGCTTTTTGTCAACATTCCAGATTTAATACACTGATCCGCATGCGGCCGAACGTTCTGCTCCTCTGCACCGACCAGCAGCGGTTCTCCGCGCTCGGTGCCTCCGGCAACGACGAGATCGAGACCCCGAACCTCGACCGGCTCGCCGCGCAGGGCGTGCTGTTCGAGAACTGCTACGTGCAGAACCCGGTCTGCGGCCCGTCCCGCGCCAGCTTGATGACCAGCCGGTACGTGCACCAGCACGGCCTCTGGGCGAACGGCGTCGGACTGCCGGACCACGAGCGCCTGTTCAGCAAGGACCTCGCCGACGCCGGGTACGACTGCGGCCTGGTCGGCAAGTTCCACCTCAACGCATGCTTCGGCGGCCGTTCCGAGAAGCGGAACGACGACGGTTTCCGCGTCTTCCGCTGGGCCCACGACCCGTACCCGGGCTCGTCGGAGAACGAGTACCACCGCTGGCTGCACACCCTCCGCCCTGACCTGACCGGCACCGAGGTCGACTACGACACGTTGCCCGCCGAGATCCACTACAGCCATTGGATCGGCGAGCAGACGATCGACTTCCTCACCCACTCCCGTGATCGCGAGAAGCCGTTCCTCTTCGTCGCCAACTTCTTCGACCCGCACCACGGCTTCGGCGCCCCGGAGGACTACGTACGCCGCTACCGGGACAAGCAACTCAGCCGCCCACTCCCCGACGACCTCATCGGCAAACCGTCGATCCAGACCGAGGCGTCCCACGAGTCGTACGCCGGTCACGCGCGCGGCTTCACGTCGTACAGCCCGGAAGAGCTCCAAGAGGTCAAGGCGGCGTACTACGCGATGGTGACGCTCGTCGACGAGGAGGTCGGCCGGATCCTCGACGCACTCGACGCCGAAGGCCTCAGCGACGACACCCTCGTTATCTTCACCAGCGACCACGGCGAGATGCTCGGCGACCATCAGCTGATGCTCAAGGGGCCGATGATGTACGACGAGGCCGTCCGCGTCCCGCTCATCCTCCGCTGGCCCTCGACGATCCCGGCCGGCACTCGCAACACCGAGCTCGTCCAGTGGATCGACCTCGGCGCCACGATCCTCACCGCCGCCGGACTGCAGCCCCTCGGCGAGGGACAGGATCTGCTGCCGCTGGCCACCAATCGCGCAACGGGTCGCGGCTGGGCGCTGAGCGAGTACCGCAACAGCGGTCACCCGTACGCGACCCCGGTCCACCTCACGATGCTCCGGCGCGACCATTGGAAGCTCATCGTCCAGCACGGCTCCCCCGCCACCGACAGGGAGCGGACCGGCGAGCTGTACGACCTCGCCGCCGACCCGAACGAGCTACAGAACCTTTGGGAAGACCCGCAGCACCGAGACATCCGCACCGAGCTCCAGGAGTTCCTCCTCGACGTCCTCGTCGCCACCGAGGACCGCAGCCAGGAACGCGTCGCGGACTGGTGAGAAATTCGTTGGCGGACACTTCGAGCGGGCGAGTACGGTACCGGCGGACGTGACTTCACGCGAGGAGGTGGGACCCATGAACGCTGTATCTCGACGGGTGCTCCCTCTCTCCGTCACGGCAGGGCGATCGGACTAGGTGTCGCCAGGAGCGCCGCAACCAGGCACTCCTGAAAGGGCACCACCATGACCGACCTGCACTTCCTCAGCACCACCACCACGAACGGCGTCCTCGAACGCGAGTTCACCCTCGGCGACGACATCCACGGCATGCTCTGGTCACCGCCCGCCCAGACCGCCCCGCTCATCCTGCTGGGGCACGGCGGCGGACGCGACGCGAAGGCGCTCCCGATGGTCGGCCGCGCCCAGCGCCTCGTCGCGGAAGGCTTCCACGCCGTCGCGATCGACGCGCCCGGTCACGGCGAGCGGCCGCGTACGGCGCTCGACGACCAGCAGATCGCCGCGATGCAGGAGGCGATGAGCACCGGCGTACCGGTCGGACCGATCGTCGTCCCGTACAACCTGCATCTCGCCGAGCGCGCCGTACCCGAATGGCAGGCAACCCTCGACGCGCTCGAGCGACTGCCCGAGATCGACGGCCCGTTCGGGTACTTCGGGCTCAACATGGGCACCGCGATCGGCGTACCGCTGGCTGCCGCCGATCCCCGGATCGCAGCCGCGGTGTTCGGTATCTTCTGGTACGACGGGACGCTCGCCGAGCATGCCCGCCGGATCAAGGTGCCGGTCGAGTTCCTGCTGCAGTGGGACGATCAGCACATCCCGCGCGACTCCGGGCTGGCGTTGTTCGACGCGTTCGCGGCGACTGAGAAGTCCCTGCACGCGAACGCGGGCGCGCACAAGGAAGTCCCGCGGTTCGAGGTCGAGAGCATGGTGCGGTTCTTCAACCGCCACCTGCGCTAGGACGTGGTGAAGCGCTGTTCGACGGTGTCGAGGAATCCTTCGACCCGCCGGTACGTCTCGGAGCTGTAGACGCCGATGCTGCGTTCGGTCCCGAGGGCTTCGCGCATCGCGTCGAGGTAGCGGCGCTGCAGGATCTCCATCTGTTCGCGCGTGTCCGCCTTGGTCTCCCGGAGCTGCCGGCTCCCGGAGACCAGGCGCGGCACGATCCGGTCCTTCAGCGTGCTGACCACGACCGGATCGAGAGGCTGACCGTCGACGGTCTGCTCCTCGAGCGGGCCGACCGCGTCGATCGCGGCCTCGCCGATCTGCCGCATCAGCGCCTGCACCGAGTCGCGCTTGTCCTCGCTGCTCTCCGGACGGAACCGCATCTTCGCGATCACCGCGGGCAGTGAGATCCCGAACACCACCAGCGTGATCAGCGCGACGATGAACGCCGCGAGCACGACCGTGTCGCGGTGCGGCGTACCCGCCGGAATCGTCTGCGCGGCCGCGACCGTCACGACGCCGCGCATCCCGGCCCAGGCGAGCACCAGCAGGCCGCGGCCGGTAATCGGCTCGCGCTCCTCGAAATCCGCGTCCGCCCGGCCGCGGGCAAGCCGTTTGCGCGCCCAAGCGACCCGGTTCTCCTCGCGCGCACCGGCCGGCTCCATCGAGTCCAGGTGCTCCTCGAACTGGTCCAGCTGGGCCCTCACCTGCTCGGTTCGGTTGTTCCGCCCGAACCGGCTCTGCAGCCAGGGCCAGGCCAGTCCGAGGAAACGCAGGACGACCAGCAGGCCGACCACCAGCAGGACGAGCCCGGTGAGCTCGCCGATCGTCGTCTCCGCGCGGGCGTCGTCGACCAGCTCCGGCAACTGGTACCCCATCGCGAGGAAGACGCCGCTCTCCAAGATGAAGCTGATCGTCGTCCAGGTGGTCGCCTGCGTCTGCCGGTCGCGCGCACTGAACTTCCGGCTGCCGAGAGCACCGGTCAGCAGGCCGGCGAGCACCACGGCGAGCACGCCGGACGCGTGCGCCTCCTCGGCCGGGAAGTACGCGAGGAACGGTACGGCGAACGAGATCGTCGTGTTGAGCACCGGGTCGTCCAGACGCTGCCGCAGTACGACGGTCAGTAGGCCGACCGCTACCCCGATCAAGATCGCGCCCACGACCGCCCAGGCGAAATCGAGCGCCGTGTGGCCGAGGCTGAAGTGGGTGGTGACCGCCAGCGCGGCGACCGCCGTGCGCAGGACGACGAGTGCCGAAGCGTCGTTGACGAGGCTCTCGCCTTCGAGCACGATCATCAGTCGGGGTGGGAGCCCGACGCGGTGCCCGATCGCGGTCGCCGCGACCGCGTCGGTCGGGCTCACGACCGCACCGAGTGCGGTGGCGAGCGCGAACGAGATACTCGGGAAGATTGCGTGGACAAGTGCCCCGATCACCAGCGCGGACACGATCACCATCACGATCGACAACCACGAGATCAGCCCGAAGTTCCGCCGTACGTCGAGAACCGGGAGTTGCACCGCCGATGCGTAGAGCAGCGGCGGCAGGATGCCCGCGAGAATGATCTCGGGCTCGATGTGGATGGCCGGCGTACTCGGCAGGTAGCTGGCCCCGATGCCCAGGGCAACGAGCAGCAGCGGCGCGGCGACGCCGGTCCGGCGTGCGAACACCGACGCCGCGATCATGATCGCGAGGCCGGCACCGGCGATCAGAACGATCTGATGGTCCACGTGACAGCACTCTAGGGCCGACTCCCGGTGGGCCCGGGTAATGACCAGGGATTCTCACTGGTGTCACGGGGGCGCCGAGGCCGCACAGTGGAGGTCAGTGAACGAGTTGAATCCTCTGGAGGAAGTCATGAGCACCGACCTGAAGCTGGAAGCCGTCGTCGTCCCGGTCGCGGATGCCGATCGGTCGAAGGAGTTCTACAGCGGCCTCGGCTGGCGGCTGGACGCGGACTTCGCGTTCGACAACGGGTTCCGGGTCGTGCAGTTCACCCCGCCGGGCTCCCCCGCCTCGGTCCAGTTCGGTACGAAGATCACCTCGGCCGAGCCGGGGACTGCGCAAGGGCTCTACCTGGTCGTGACTGATGTGGAGGCGGCGCGGTCGGAACTGCTGGCGCAGGGTGCCAAGGTCAGCGAGGTCTTCCACCCGGCTGCTCCCGGCGCGCAGTTCGAGGCCGGCGACACCAGCGGCCGGGTGACCGGGCCGGCGGACGAGCGGTCGAGCTACGGGTCGTTCGCGACCTTCAGTGACCCCGACGGGAACACCTGGCTGTTGCAGGAGGTCACCAAGCGACTGCCCGGGCGCGTCGACGACGCGACGTACACCTCCGTCGACGACCTCGAGGCGGCCCTCCGGCGCGCCGCGGCCGCCCACGGCGAACACGAGGCCCGCACCGGCCAGGCCGACGAGAACTGGCCGACCTGGTACGCCACGTACATGCTCGCCGAGCGCACCGGAGCCGAACTCCCTCAGTAACCGAATTGTCCGTGGGCGCGGCTAGCGTGCCGATCATGAACCGGATCGATCGGCTGTATGCGCTCGCCGAGGAGTTGCGGGCGGCGGGTCCTCGGGGGCGTACGGCGCGACAGTTGGCGGCGCGTTTCGAGGTGAGCGTACGGACCATCGAGCGTGATCTCAGTGCTCTCGGGCAGGCCGGCGTACCGCTGGCGACGAAACAGGGACGCACAGGTGGGTACTCGGTGGACCGGTCGATGAGCCTCCCGCCGCTGAACTTCACCGCGCGGGAGGCGATGGCGGTCGCGGTGGCGTTGAGCCGCGGCAACCATGTGCTGTTCGCACGCGACGCCCGGACCGCGCTGCAGAAGATCGTGGCCGCGATGCCGCACCGGGATCTCGACGAGGCGCGTACGGCGGCGGCGAAGGTGCGGCTCCTGGTGCGGCCGGTGCCGGACCCGGACGGGGAGATCGCGGAGCAGATCTGGCGCGCGGTGCGCGACAACCAGGTGCTGCGGATCGAGTACACCGATGTCGGCGGTGTCGGGACCGAGCGGGAGGTCGAGCCGCAGCATGTCGTCGTCGGGCCGAACGGCTCCTACCTGACCGCCTGGTGTCACCTGCGTCAGGAGGACCGGGTGTTCCGGATGGATCGGATCACCCGCGCCGAACGCACCGCGACACCACCGTCGCGGCCGCTGGCGACCGGGGATCTGGAGGTCGACGGTTACGAAGCCAAACTGCCGCACGCCGCGCTGCGTCCCGAAGATCTTTTCCCAACTCCGACATAGGGCTGTCGCGAACCGCTGAAACCGTGGGGTCCGTTGCACACCTGAAGTCCACGGATGAAAGAGAGAGATCGATGAGTACTCCGGCCCCCGGCACGCTGGCCTGGTTCGAGGTCGCGACCGACGACCCCGAGACCACCCAGAAGTTCTACGGCAGCCTGTTCGACTGGACCTTCGAGTCCGACGGCGCCCTGGCCGCCACCGGCCTCGAGTACCGCAACATCAAGGCCTCCGGCGCCGACCGGCCGATGGGCGGCATCTTCGGCACCAACGGGCAACTGCCGAACCATGCGGTGTTCTACATCCTGGTCGCCGACATCGAAGCCACCTGCGCCGACGCCGAACAGCTCGGCGGCACCGTGATCAACAAGCGCCTCGACGCCACCCCGGCGTTCGCCTACCTCCGCGACCCGTCCGGCAACCAGTTCGGCGTCTTCACCCCACCCGCCGCGTGACCCGACCCACCCACCGCGCGTCGCCAAACCTCTCCAGCTAGCCGGACAGTTGCCAGATCAGGTGATCGGACGGGCGCGGCCGGTACGAGCACGTCGTGCCGGTGCGGATGGCGTCGCGGAGGTGGGTGGCCAGGGGCGGGTCCAGCGATTCGATGCGGGCGATGGCGGTGGCGATCGCTTTGGTGGCGGCTACCCGGGCGCGTTCGGCGGTGGAGCCGGTCGCGCGCGGGCGGCCTGCGAGACCGACGGCCGAGGTCAGTTCGGCGAGGAGGGCTTCGCGTTCCGCGGTGAGGGACTCGACGCGCGCCAGGTCGCCCCAGTCGGCGGCCTCGGCAAGTTCGGCGGCGAGGTCGGACAGTCGCTGCCGGTACGCCGTGGCCGCCTGACGGTCGAGCTGCGGACCGGTGTCCGGCTGAATCACCGTGGCTGTGCCGTCGGTGACGAGGTCGATCGCCGACACCGCCCGGCCCGGCTGAGCCAGAAGCCGGTGCAGGTACTCGAAGCCGCGGAGCGCCCGCAGCGGGCGAGCCTCCGACCCGATCAACCACAGCCCGTCGCCAACCGGCCGGAAATGGACGACGGTCTCGGTAGATGCCGGCGTGGTCGGGTCGGATGCGGACTGCAGGCGGTTCTGCCACCACGTCGCGTCGAGGCGGCGGTAGGTCGCCAGGGCTCTTGCTCGTAGCTGGTCCGCGCGGGCATGGTCGCCGGTGAAGGCGGCGGCTCGGGCCAGGGAGTCGTCGGTGACGCCGTGGAAGTAGACGGCTCCGGCATTCAGCACGGCCCGGTTCTCGTACGGCGTGAGCAGGCGGGCCGCCGTACCGACGATCTGCTCGTCGCCGACCGCGAGTGCGGCCTCGAGTACGCAGTGCAGGTTCAGGAGGTAGTTCACGTCCCGGGGCAGCGACTCCAGCACCTCCGGGCCGAGCTGTTCGAGCAGGACTCGGGCGCGATCGTGATGACCGAGCAGCGCCCAGATCGACGCGGCTTCGGAGGCGACCTCCACGACTCCCTCGGAGCGTGCGAACCGCTCCATCAGCTCCGCGACCTCGGCAACGGCCTCGACCTCGCCGGCGTGCAGAGCGGTATACCCACGCATCGAGCCCGTCACCATCCAGGCATCGGCGAGTCCGGCCTCCGTGGCAGCACCTTCTGCGACCTCGATCAGCTCACTGGCGTCGACGCCGCGGACGTGGTCGTACATCCACCGCCGGGATGCCGCGAAGAACCGGGCTCTGGGCGACTCTGCTGCGAGCAACTCCAAGGCACGCAACTGGCGCTGGATGACCGGCACTCGCAGGGTCTCCCAGCCGACCTGCAAGCTCCAGAGATGGCCGCGGAGCCGCGCCTCGGGATCGAGTACGTGAGCCGACACCTCGTCCAACAGCGCGGCTGTCACCTCCCGAAGCATCAGCTCGTCCGGTCCCCAGTGAGCCGCGAGCACCGCATCCAGACACTCCGCGATGAGCTCTGGGTCGCCGGCCTGCTCCGCATGCGCCAACGCCTCGTCCGCGAACGACGCGGCCCGGTCCGCGTGCCCGCCGTACGCCCAGCAGCGGGCCAGCGCCGCGGCGACCCGGGCACGACCGGCGTCGTCGGTCGTCCGGACGAGTACGTCGTACAGTTCGGCCGCGAGCCGCCCCGGCTCGGTGCCGAAGACGTGCCCCGCCGCGGCATCGAGAACCACCCGGGTCCGCGCCGCCAGCTCGGTCTCCCGCCGGCTCGTCACACCATCACGGTACGGCGTTCAGGACCGGATCAGCGTCACCTCGGCGGCGTGCTCGGCCTGCCTCGCCTCGTCCCAGTCTCCGGTGCAGTAGACCCGCAACTCCGTGATCTCACCGGCATCGTCGACGTCGGCAGTGAGCTGTTCGCGGCAGTACCAGTTCTGTTCCTCGTGCCGCCACCGCTCCTCGAACGCCATCACGAACCCGCTCTCGGTCCGATCGGCACGCTCGACCCGGACCACGCCCGGGTACGGATGCCACCGACGCCGGCCCGCGATCGTCGCGGCGCCGGTGGCGAACTGCACCCGCCAGTGCGGCAGGCTCACG
This sequence comes from Kribbella pratensis, assembly GCF_004366075.1. Lineage (GTDB taxonomy): Bacteria > Actinomycetota > Actinomycetes > Propionibacteriales > Kribbellaceae > Kribbella > Kribbella pratensis. Next base: position 654,207 of record NZ_SODU01000001.1, read on the forward strand.
TCGGCGAAGCAGTCCGCCGCGAACGTCCGGTCCGGCGCCACGCCGGTCTCGAGCCACTCCACCACCCGCGCCACCGACAGGTCGACCTCGGTGGCGACAGTCCTCATGCCCGCTCCAGGTTCGCCCCGACGACAGCCATCGTCTTGTCCAGTTCCGCTGTCGGACTGAACTCCACGATGCTCGTCCCCGCCGTGAGCAGCGGGAGATGGCCCGGTCCGGCGTAGTAGGCGTCGCCGGCCCGGAACGTCTCGCTGTGGTCGTCCCAGCGGAAGGTGATCTCCCCCGCCGTGACCACGCCCCAGTGCGGGCACTGGCAGCGGTCGTCGGGCAGTCCGGCGAAGTACGGCGCCGGGTCCACATCACGGGGATAGCTCTCGAACGCGACGGTGTAGTCGCCCACCGCGGCGTACCTTCCGGTCAACTCGGGAATCTCGACCGCCACCGGCGTGGCAGCCAGGTTCGCACTCGGCATGGTGTCCTCCTCCACTCGTTCAACTTCGCTGGACACCCGTACGGCGTGACTCCCGAGGGAACGATCGTGACGCGGCCCGTCAGACCGCCAGGCGGCCGCCGTCGATGGGGAGGGTGGCGCCGTGGATCAGGGAGGCTGCGTCGGAGGCGAGGAAGACGATGCCTTCGGCGACCTCGTCCGGGGCGCCGACGCGCTGCAGGGGTGTCGTGCCGGCCAGGTTGTCGAGGTTCTCCCCCATCACCGCGGTGCCTTCGGTGCGGATCGGCCCCGGGCTGACCGCGTTCACCCGGACGCCGGCCGGCCCGAACTCGGCTGCCCAGGCCCGGGTCAGCAGCTCGACAGCCGCCTTGCTCGAGCCGTACGCCGCCATTCCGGCCATCCCGACGTACGCGACGATCGTGGTCACGTTGACGATCGCGCCCGTTCCGCGGGCCGCCATCAGCGGAGCGAGCTCGGCAACCAGGTAGAACGGCGCCCGCACGTTGACGGCGTACACCGCGTCGAAGTCCGATTCCGGCACCTCGGCGGTCGCCCCGAACGGGAAGATCCCGGCGTTGTTGATCAGTACGTCGACCTGCCCGCCGCCGAGTTCGACCGCCTGCTTGGCCAGCGACCGCACACTCGCCACATCGGCAAGATCCGCCTGGACGAAGTCCGCCGTACCGCCCTCGGCCCGGATCTCACCGACCGCCCTGTTCCCTCGGGCGACGTCGCGTCCGCCGATCACCACGTGCGCGCCGCGCCGGGCCAACTGCCCGGCCACGGCGCGGCCGATCCCACTGTTGCCGCCGGTGACGAGTGCGGTCCGGCCGGCGAAGTCCTGCGTCATATCGGTTCCATCCATCCACTAGTTGGAGTCGTTGGCACCGATAGTTCTCCGACGAAATTGGAGTATCAACTCCAAAATCTGTACGGTGGGTGGCATGACCGAAATCGCACGGCGGCTGACCAGCAAAGGGCAGGCGACCCGGGACCGGATCGTCGTGGCCGCGGCGCGGCTGATGCTCGAGTACGGCGTCGCGCGCACCACGATCGAGGACATCCAGGTGGCGGCCGGCGTCAGCCCGTCGCAGCTGTACCACTACTTCCCCGGCAAGGACGCGCTGGTCTCGGCCGTCATCGACCACCAGGCGACGCAGGCGCTCGACGTACAGCAAGGCTGTCTGGAGCGGCTCGACACGATCGACTCGCTCGGCCGGTGGCGGGACGTGATGGTCGGCATCCTCACCGAGATGCAGTGCGTCGGCGGGTGCCCGCTCGGATCGCTGGCGAGCGACCTCTCGGACAGCGACCCGGTCGCCCGCACCCAGCTCGCCGCCGCCTTCGCGCGCTGGCAGGAGCTCATCCGTGATGGTCTGAGCGAAATGCAGGAACGCGGCGAGCTGGCCCGCGACGCCGACCCGGGGAACCTCGCCGTCGCGATGCTCGCGGCAGTGCAGGGCGGGCTGCTGCTGAGTCAGGTGAATCGCGACCCCGCGCCGCTGCGCATCGCCGTCGACACCATGATCGACCACCTGCACGCCTTGACGCGCCCTGCCGTTCCGTAGGGTTCGCGGTATGGGTAGCAGTGTCTACGTTGCTTCGGTGGAGGGTACGACCGGGAAGTCGACGGTGGCTCTCGGGGTGCTTCACCAGTTGTCCCGGCGAGTCGGGCGGGTGGCGGTGTTCCGGCCGATCGTCCGCGCGGACACCGCGACACATGGCGGACGGGACTACGTTCTCGAGCTGCTGATCTCGCAAGACGCGGTCGAGCAGTCGTACGACGACGGCGTCGGGGTCACGTACGACGAGGTGCACGAGGATCCGGACGCGGCCCTGGACACCATCGTCCAGCGCTATCACGCGGTTGCCGAGCACGCTGATGCGGTGCTGATCGTCGGCAGCGACTACACCGATGTCGGCACGCCGACCGAGTTCTCGTTCAACGCCAAGATCGCCGCGAACCTCGGCGCGCCGGTGCTGCTCGTGCTGAACGGGTTCGGCCGTACGCCGCACGACGTACGGGCGATCGCCGACATGGCCGTGGCCGAGCTCGCCGCGAACCACGGCTCGCTGTTCGCGGTGATCGCGAACCGCGTGGACGACGGCGAAGGCAAACCCCTCGTCGCGGCGCTCGACGGAATCGGCGCGCCGGCGTTCGCGATCCCCGAGGAGCCGGTCCTGAACCAGCCGCTGGTCGCCGACCTGATGGCCCCGATCGACGGCCGGCTCCTGAGCGGTGACCCGGAGCTCCTGACCCGCGAGGTCACCGGGCTGATGATCGCCGGGATGACGATGCCGAACGTGCTGGACCGGCTGTTCGACGGTGCCGCGGTCGTGACCGCCGGCGATCGCCCGGAGGTCGTGCTCGGCGTCCTGATGGCGCACGCGTCGCGGACCTTCCCGCAGATCGCGGCCATCGTGCTCAACGGCGGCTTCGAACTCCCGGGCCAGGTGCAACGACTGATCGAGGGTCTCGGTGTCACGTTGCCGATCATCGAGACCGATCTCGGTACGCAGGCCACTTCCGCCAAGCTCACCGCCGTCCGCGGCCGGCTCACGAAGGACGCGCCGCGCAAGATCGACACGGCCCTGGCGCTCTTCGACCAGTACGTCGACGGTACGGCGCTCGTCGACCAGCTCGCACTTGCCCGCAGCAGCGCTGTGACGCCGCTCATGTTCGAGCATCAACTGGTCGACCGGGCCGTCTCCGATCGCAGGCACATCGTGCTACCGGAGGGCGAGGAGGAGCGGATCCTCCGCGCAGCCGACGTACTGCTGCGGCGGGGCGTCGCGGATCTCACGCTGCTCGGCGATCCGACCGCGATCAGCGCGAAGGCCGCGGCGCTCGGCGTCGACGTGACCGCGGCGAACGTCGTACATCCCGAGAACAGTGAGCTGACCGAGCAGTTCGCCGCCGAGTACCACCGGCTGCGGCAGCATCGCGGCGTCGATCTCGACCGCGCCCGCGAACTGGTCCGCGACGTGTCGTACTTCGGCACGATGATGGTGCAGCTCGGACTCGCGGACGGGATGGTGTCGGGCGCCGTCCACACCACCGCGCACACCATCCGGCCGGCCCTCGAGGTGGTGAAGACGGTCCCGGATGTCTCGGTCGTCTCGTCGGTGTTCTTCATGTGCCTGCAGAACCAGGTCCTGGTGTACGGCGACTGCGCGGTGAACCCGGACCCGACGGCCGAACAGCTCGCCGACATCGCGATCTCGTCCGCCGCGACCGCGACCGCCTTCGGGGTCGAGCCGCGGGTCGCGATGCTGTCGTACTCGACCGGCACGTCCGGCGCCGGCACGGACGTGGAAAAGGTGTCCAAGGCAACGAACATCGTCCGCGAACGCGCACCGCAACTGCCGGTCGAGGGACCGATCCAGTACGACGCCGCCATCGACAGCGCGGTGGCACGGACGAAGCTGCCGGACTCCCCCGTCGCCGGACGGGCCACGGTGTTCGTGTTCCCCGACCTCAACACGGGCAACAACACGTACAAGGCAGTGCAGCGCTCGGCGAACGCCGTCGCGGTCGGCCCGGTACTGCAGGGCCTGCGCAAACCGGTCAACGACCTGTCGCGCGGCGCGACCGTCCGGGACATCATCAACACGGTCGCGATCACCGCGATCCAGGCCCAGTATTGAATGCCGCGACTCCGTCGCGGCGGGTCATGGGGCCTGTAACTCCCGGCCTTCCCTCGTCGCTCCAGTCGCTTCGCTCCCTCCGCTCCTCAGTCCAGGCCGGGAGGCCCCATGACCGAACAGGTGCTCGTAATCAATGCCGGATCGTCTTCCCTCAAGTACAGCCTCGTCGACGCGAAGTCGGGTGAGGCCGCGGCGACGGGGCTCGTCGAGAAGATCGGCGAAGAGCAGAGCCACCACGTGCACCACGGGCCCGACGGCGAGTTCAACGACGACCGGGCGGTGGCTGATCACGAGGCCGCGCTGGAGGTCGCCGTACGGGCGTTCGAAACGCATGGTCCCGCGCTCGGTGAGGTGGACATCGTGGCCGTCGGGCACCGGGTCGTCCACGGCGGCGACCGGTTCGCGGCGCCGGCGCTGGTCGACGACGAGTTGATCGCGGCGGTGACCGACCTGGTTCCGCTCGCGCCGCTGCACAATCCCGCGAATCTCGAGGGCATCGAGGTCGCGCGGCGGCTGCTGCCGCACCTGCCGCATGTCGCGGTGTTCGACACCGCGTTCCATCAGACGCTGCCGCCGTACGCCTACACGTACGCGGTGCCGAGCTCCTGGCTGGACGAGTACGGCATCCGGCGGTACGGGTTCCACGGCACGTCGCACTCGTTCGTGTCCGGGCAGGCCGCCGCACTGCTCGGGCGCGAGCTCGAGGACGTGAACCTGATCGTGCTGCACCTCGGCAACGGTTGCTCCGCGACCGCCGTCCAGGGCGGCAGGTCGGTGGACACGTCGATGGGGCTGACGCCGTTGGAGGGACTGGTGATGGGGACCCGGTCGGGCGATCTCGATCCGGCGATCCACGGGCTCCTCGCGCGGGTCGCGGGCCGGTCGGCCGAGGAGACCGACCGGGCGCTGAACTCGGAGTCCGGGCTCAAGGGCCTCACCGGCGTGAACGACTTCCGCGAGGTGTCGCGCCGCCGGGCGGCCGGGGACGAGCGGGCAGAGCTCGCGTTCGACATCTACTGCTACCGCTTGAAGAAGTACATCGGCGCGTACTACGCCGTACTGGGAAGGGTCGACGCGATCGTCTTCACCGCCGGCGTCGGTCAGCACTCCGCCGAAGTCCGCGCTGCCGCCCTCAGCGGCCTGGAAGGCCTGGGCATCCACCTCGACCCGGTCCGCAACGCCGACCCCACCGACAACATCGCCTCCGCCGAGGACAGCCCGGTCACAGTACTGGTCATCCCCACCAACGAGGAGTGGGAAATCGCCCGGCAGGCACTCGACGTCGTCCGCAGTTAGTCCGGCGGCTGATTGCGGAAGGCTTCTACCGCTGTGGGGAGGGTGTAGAAGACGCGGTCGGGGCCCAGGCGGTCGAGGAAGCCGGCGTTGTCCAGGTCGTCGCGGAGTTCTTGTTTGACCCGGGCGAGGGCCAGGACGATACCGCGGGACTTGAGGTCCTCGCGCAGCGCGTCGAGGGCGTCGAGCGCGGTGATGTCGATCTCCACGTTCGCCTCGGTGTTCAGCAGGAACCAGCGCACCGGCGTCGTCGCCTGGTCGGCCGCGGCCAGCGCGCGGCGATGGAAGTCCTCGGCGTTCGCGAAGAACAACGGTGAGTCGTACCGGTACACGACCAGACCGGGCACCGGCACCGCATCCGGGTAGTCGTCGAGGTCGTGCATCCCCGCGATCCCGGGAACGTAGCCGAGGATCCCGTCGTGCGGCCGGGCGACGCGTCGCAGTACGTCGAGGACGGACAGCCCGACCGCGACGAGTACGCCGTTCAGGACGTCGAGCGCGACCACACCGACGGTCGTTGCCACCGCCAGCAGGAACTCGCTGCGGCGGAACGACGCGATGCGGCGGAACTCCCCCAGTTCGATCAGGCGCAGCGCGGCGTACACGACCAGGGCGCCGAGCGCGGGGATCGGGAACGTCTCGAGCAGCGGACCGGCGAAGAGCAACGTCGCGACGATCGTGAGCGCGGCCACCAGCGAGTAGACCTGGCTCTTCGCATTGGAGGCGTCCGCGAGGGCCGTACGGCTGCCGCTGCTGCTGATCGGGAAGCCGCGCACGAGGCCCGCCGAGACGTTGGCCAGTCCGAGTACGAGCAGTTCCCGGCCCGAGTCGATGCGCCCGCCTCCGCCGCGGCTCTCGAAGGCGCGTGCGGTGAGGACCACGTCGGTGTAGCCGACCAGCGCGACGCCTACCGCAGGCAGGACGAGCAGACCAAGGTCCTGCACTGACAGTGCCGGCACGTGCGGCACAGGCAGACCGCTGGGAACCGAACCGACCAGTGCCACTCCCCTGTCACCCAGATCAGCCGCCCAAGTCACTAGCGCTGCTAGCGCCACGACGACGAGCGGGCCGGGGATGCGCGGCGTCCAGCGCGCCAAGGCGAGCAGCAACGCCAGAGCCGCCACCGACAACATCACCGGAGCGACCTTCCAGTCACCGATCAGGCGGAGCGCGGACAGCACCTCCGCCGGTGGGGAGTCCCCTTTGACGGATGCGCCGGTGAGTCGTCCCAGCTGGCCGGTCATCATGATCACCGCGATACCGGCCAGGTAGCCGATCAGCACCGGCCTGGACAGCAGATCGGCCAGGAACCCGAGCCGTGCCGCCCAGCCGAGTAGACAGATCGCTCCTACCAGCAGTGCCAGTACGGCGGCCAACCCGGCGTACCGCGCCGGATCACCAGCGGCGAGCGGGCCGATCGCGGTGGCTGTGAGCAGCGCCGTCGTCGACTCCGGACCGAGTGACAGCAGCCGCGAAGAGCCGAGGAAGAAGTACAGCACCAACGGACCGAGCGCGACCCACAACCCGGTCACCGCCGGCAGACCAGCGAGCTGCGCATACGCCATCACCTGGGGGACGAAGTACGCCGCGACGGTCAGGCCGGCGAGTACGTCGGCCCGCAACCAGCCCCGCTGATACTGGCGCAGCGTCTCGACTCCGGGAATCGTCAAGCTTCACCCCTTTCGGGAAACAGTGTCCTTCCTGCTCGGGACTTTCGGCCCTACTGCCACGCTCGAAGTCGCCGGACTGTTGACTCGTGGACACCACTAGGACAGCGCGGCAGTTCGACAGTTCCCGCCTGGAGATCATCGGGCCGGCGGACTGTGTGCGGCTGTTCGCGTCCGTGCCGCTCGGCCGGCTGGTTTACACCCACGGCGGTCTGCCCGCGGTCCGCCTGGTCAACTTCGTCGTCGACGATGACACGATCGTGTTCAGCACCGGCCAGGGCGACAAGTTCCGGGCCGCCGAGCGGGGCGACGTGGTCGCGTTCGAGGCCGACGAGGTCGATGCGGAGCGGCATGTCGGGTGGACGGTGACGGCGATCGGGCATCTGTCCGTGGTGACGGACGACGAGGCCGCCGAGTTGCGTCGTACGTTGGCCCTGCATTCCTGGATGCCGATGGAGGAGCCGCAGCTCGTCCGGCTCGGAATCGAGTCCGTCCAGGGCCGGCGCCTGGTCCCGTGGGGCCGGCGTCCGCGCTTGTGCTAGTCGCCACTGTCCCTGGCGTGGTCGGCCGAACGGCCCATCAAGTCGGGACTCTTGCCCGCAGCGCCGCTCATGCTCCCGCGACGAAGCTGAAGGTGGAGGTGGATCCCATGAGCGATCAGTTGACCAAAGAGCACATCGACGTCCTCTTGGCGGCGGCCGTCGCCGCGCCGAGTATGCACAACACCCAGCCGTGGCGGTTCGAGATCGACGGTCACGTGATCGACGTCTACCTGGACGGCTCCCGCACGCTTCCCGCCGAGGACCCGACCGGCCGGGCGATGCGGATCGCCGCCGGCGCCGCCACCTTCAACCTCCGCTGCGCAGCCGAGACCCTCGGGTACGGCACGTGGTTCGGGCTGGCGCCGTACCCGAGAGAAGAGCCTGATCTGCTCGCCCGGATCGTGATCGAACCCAGCGCGACCGGGAACGACGAGCTGCGCGATCTCGCCGTACAGATCCCCTATCGCCACACCGACCGGAACCCGTCGGACACCACGCCGGTCGCCGAGGGTACGCGGATCTCGCTGATGCAGGCGGCGTACGCCGAGGGCGCGCAGCTCACCTGGCTCGCCGAGGACGACGTCCGCACGGTTCTCGATCTGGTGCTCGACACCGACCTGCGCGAGATCGGCGACTGGCACCGCCGCGCCGAACGCGCCCACTGGGTCGGCGGCGAACGAATCGCCGACGGCATTCCCAGCTCGGCGCTCGGCCCGCGCTCCGCCACCTATCCGGCGGCTGTCCGCGACATGGCGACCCGGCCGACCGACCGCGTGCGGGTCGAGCGGCAGTTCGAACAGGTCCCGGACATCGCCGTACTCTCGACCGACGTCGACGAGCCCTCCGACCAGGTCGCGGCAGGCGCAGCGCTCGAACGCGTGCTGCTCACCGCGACGCGGGAAGGTGTCAGCGCCTCGTTCCTCAACCAGCCGCTCGAGTACGACGATCTGCGCTGCCGTGTCCAGCGCCTCACGGGACTGCCCGGCCACGCGCACATGATCATCCGCTTCGGCCACCATCGATCCGGTTCGGCAACCGCCCGCCGGCCGCTCGCCGAGTTCCTGAAGGAGCAGTCATGACCCCGTTGCGCCAGGAGATCGACCGCTGGGAGGCCGACCTCAGGAACCTCGCCCAGACCAGCTCGTCCGACGGTTGGTTCCTTGAAGAGCGCCGGCTGGCCGAGGCCCAGCACACCCTGGTCGCCTTCCGCGGCCACATCCTGCCGCTGCTGATCGCGCGGCCGCCGTACGACGCTGTCGTCGCCGAGTTCGAACACCTGCTCGACGATCTCGAGGACGACCGCAACGAGCTGTTCCGGACAGTCCACTCCAGCGCGTCGCATCAGCGGATCGCGGAGACCGTGGCCGCCCTGCGCGCTCTCGGCCGGGTCGCCCTCAGTATCCAAGTGCCGGTTGCCGACGTACATTGAGTGATGGTGATGCACCGATGCCCCAGGTGAGATTTCACAGCGACGAATTGACCGCAGTACGACGGGGTCACCTTGTCCCCGAGCAGTTGACGGACTGGGTTCCTTCGGCCTGTGCCGCGGTGGCCGAGCACCTGCGGCACCACGGCATCGCTCCGACCGGCTACCCGTTCGCCCGCTGGCATCCGCTGCCCGGCGGGGAGATCGAGGCCGAAGCCGGCTTCCCGATCAGCGCGCCGATCGCGGACTGCGGAGAGGTCGAAGTGTCCTCCCTGCCCGCCGGACCGGTGGTCGCCGTCTGGCACACCGACCCGGACGAGAAACTCCCGCTCAGCTACCACGCCGTCCAGGACTGGCTGGAAACCGAGGAAGCGATCGCGACCGGGGACAGCTGGGAGATCTACCACGACCTCCCCACCTGCGAGCGCGTCGGAACCCGCATAGAGATCGTCCAGCCGATCACCTTCCCGACCGCGCCGCCGCACCGCAACTGAGGCGGCCCCAACCGGCTCAGCGGGCTCAGCGGGCTCAGCGGGCTCAGCGGGCTCAGCGGGCTCAGCGGGTGATGGTTTGGGCGGCTTCCGCCAGTTCGGCGAGGCGGTGTGCGCGAGCGGACTCGGCCGGGGTGAAAGGCTCTCCCGGACGGCTGAACGCGAACAAACCGGTCGACGGCGAAGGAACCTTCAGCACCGTCCCGTCGTCGGGCAGCTGACCCGTCAGCGTCGCTCGATTCGTGACCAGCTGAGCGCCGAGCAACTCGGCGACGGCATGCGGCAGCTCGCCGGGATCCGCGACCACACGAGCCGACAGACTCAACGCCTTCGTCTGTCCGTCCACCAACGCCAACGCGGTCGTCGGCCACACGTGCGTCTCGCGCCCGCCGCCGGACTCGATCGCATCCTCCAGGTCAGTGGCCGTGACGTCATCCGGCGTCGAGACGACCAGCTCGTCCCGCACCCCGTCGTCCATCGGATGGACGTGCAGCCCGAGGATGTTCGCGTCCAGGACGGAGAGCTGCCGGGTAACGCTCTCCAGTGCTCCCGCCCGATCGTCGAGTGTCACGCGGATCCGCCACAGCGTTCCGATCCCGTGCCGCGGACGAGCCTTCGGCGCATGGAGCCAGGATCGCAGCAGCCGCATCGTCGACGGCTCCACCACCCAGATCACGAGCGCCGTCGTCACGCTCGCCAGCACCGCAACCGAGACGAGGTACGGCGGATGCGCAGCGAGCACCAACGCGTGCAAAGCCAGCTCCACCGGAGCGATCGCCACCAGCTTCGCCAACGTCAGCCGGAGCCGCCGCGGATGCGGCAGCCGTCCACACACATCACAGGCCGTCCCACCCGTGAGCGTCGTACGCAACGAGTCCATACCTGAAAGCGTCCCCGACCCAGATTGCCCAGCTGTTGCGCCGGCGTGAAGTTCGCGAGGGTTCGATCAGGCCGGCGCGACGCTTCGTACGGCGTCGGTGACGCAGGCGAGGGCGAGCAGCCTGACGATGTCGACGTGCACGTCGACCTGACCGGTCGCCGCGGCGACGAACCCGTCCCCGTCGAACTGGGTGTGCGGTGGCGTGATGGACCGGGCGAGGCCGTCATGGGCGCCCTGGGCAACGGTCCGGCAGCCGACCTTGTCGAGGCGGGCATTCGTGACGACGACGCCGATCGTCGTGTGCGCGCGCCCCTCGCCGAACGCGAACGGCTCCGCGAGGATCCGTACCGCGTCGAACGACACGTCCTTGCCGCCGTCGTCGACGTCACCGAAGGCATTCACCACCGCAAGACAGGCAACCACGAGCTCACCAAGACGATGTTCGGCGTACCCGAGCCCGCCGGGCCGTCGACCGTCCGGCCCGCGCCAATGCCCGACGTACGCCCCGGTCCCTGCCCCCACCTGGCCGTGCAGCACCTGTTCCGCTGTGCACCCCCGCGCGGCCGCGTACCCGGCGGCGGAGTCCGGTGCCGCGGCGGGATCGCCCGCCGTGAGGTCGAAGAGCGCCAGTGTCGGCACGATCGGCACCGCACCCGCAGGGGTCTGCACGCCGCGTCCCTGCTCACGGTAGAACCGCATGACGCCATCGGCCGCCGCCAGGCCGAAGGCCGATCCCCCGGTCAGGACGACGCCGTCGATCGCGTTCACGGCCTTCCCCGGCTCCAGCAGCTCCAGCTCCCGGGAGGCGGGCGCGCCGCCACGCGCTTCGTACGACGCGACGGTGCCGGCGGGCAGATCCACGACTGTGCAGCCGGTCCGCCCCTCGAAGTCACTCCAATGCCCCACCCGGACTCCTGGCACCCCGAACGTTGTCATGCCGACAAAGATAGGCGTAGCTCAGGCGCGGTCGGCGGAGAGTTCTTCGGCGATGCGGTTGCCGATGACGAGGCAGGCGGTGGCGGCGGGTGACGGCGCGTTCAGGACGTGCAGGGCGCGGCCGTCGCGGAGGAACAGGAAGTCGTCGACCAGCTTGCCGTCGCGGGTCACGGCCTGGGCGCGGACGCCGGCGCCGGATCGTCGTACGTCGGAAACCTGCAACTCCGGCAGCATCCGCCGCGCCTCGCGGACCAGCGCACGACCGGTGAGCGAGCGGACGATCTCCTTCGCGCCGGTGCGTGCGTACCGTCGCGCGAGCTTCCAGGACCCGCGGTACGTCGCCGACTCCCACACGTCCCGTACGACGATCTTCGACCACGAGTAGCCCTCGCGGGACAGCGCAGGGACCGCGTTCGGGCCGAGGTGCACGCTGCCATCGATGCCGCGGGTCAGGTGGACACCGAGGAACGGCAGGTCCGGATCGGGCACCGGGTACACGAGCCCCTTCACCAAGTACTCCCTCTCGGGGACGAGCTCGCTGTACTCGCCGCGGAACGGGAGAATGCGGACACCCGGTTCAAGACCGGACGCCCGCGCGAGCCGGTCGCTGTGCAAGCCCGCACAGACGGCGACCCGGTCGGCCTCGATCACGTCATCCGTCGTCCGCACGCGCACCACGGAGCCGGCGTTCTCGACCGCCGTCACGGACACACCGGTCCGGATCTCGCCGCCTGCCGCCCGGACGTCGTCGGCGAGCGCGGCGGCGACGAGCTTGAAGTCCACGCGTCCCGTCGAGTCGACCGCGAGCGCACCCTTGACCCGCAGATGCGGTTCGCGTTCCGCGACCTCGTCCAGGGTCAGCCGACGTACCGGGACACCGTTCTCGCGGCCGATCCCGAACAGGCGATCGAGCTGCGGCAGTTCGGCCTCAGTTGTCGCGACAACGAGCTTGCCAGGTACGTCGAGCGGAATGCCCTTCTCCTCGCAGTACTCACGCAACGCCGTACCGCCCGCCACCGCGAACTGCGCCTTCAGCGAGCCCGGACGGTAGTACAGCCCCGAATGCACCACGCCCGAGTTGTGCCCGGTCTGGTGGGCCCCGACGGCCGGTTCCTTCTCCAGTACGACGACCGGCGTACCGGGATCGAGCCGCTGCAGGCTTCGCGCCACAGCCAGCCCTACGATCCCGCCACCGACCACCACCGCAGATCTCGTCACCTGTGAAAAGAGGGCCGACATACGGTCATAAATACAGCCATCTGCGCAGCTCCGTCGCCAGCGCGACGGGAGCGTCGTACTGCATCAGGTGGCCGGCGTCCGGTACTTCGACGTACGTCGCCCCCGGGATCAGCCCAGCCAGCCGCCGTCCGGTCGCGGGCGGGATCCACGCGTCCTCGCTCCCCCAGACCACCTTCACGGGGATCGTGAGGTTGCCGATCGTCCGCTCGTTCTGGACCAGGAACTCCTCGTCGTACTGCGCGATCTGCCGATAGAACGCCGGCTGCCCCGCCTCCGTGCACCACGGAGAAACTAGCGCTGCTAGCTCCTCGTCCCGCAGCCCGCGATGACTCGCCGCGCTCACGTACGCCCGCAGGATCGCCTCGTGGATGTACGCCGGCAACTCGTCCAGCGTCGTCGGATAGCGCTTCACGAACTGGAAGAACGCCGACCCGCTCGGCGGGATCGCCACCACGTCGACGAGCATCAACGACTCGTACGCCGCACCCTCGGCTAGCGTTGCCAGCAAGGAGACGGCACCGCCGAAGTCGTGCGCCACGACCCGCGGCCGCTCCAACTCCCAGTGCTCGAGCAAGGCCGCGAACGCCTTCGCCTGCGCACCGAAGTCGACCGCGTGCTCGGAGTGCTTGGAGGACTCGCCGTACCCCGGCATGTCCCACAGGTACACGGTGAAGTCGGCGCTCAGCGCATCGGCGTAGCGCGACCACACGCGCGACGAGAACGGTGTCCCGTGGCAGAACACCAGCGGCGCACCGCTGCCCGCCCGTCCCCACGCGATCGATCGGCCTTCCCAGCTGAACCGCTCCTTCACGTCCATCCCCCAACCTAACCATCAAGGTGGTTCATGATGGTTAGGCGGTGTGGGCGATCTGCTCCTGGATCCGGAATTCGAGACCGTCGGCGACCGCCAGGTACACGTCCTGGTCGACGAGATTGCCGTCGAGCCGCAGCAGTCCGCGCGGGCTGTCGTAGAAGTGGCCGCTCGGGAGGGCGGCCGAAATGGCGATCGAGCCGCTGACCTCGCCGAGCCGGGCCAGGAAGCGGATCGCCTCGTAGCAGGACTCGCCCACCGCGTTGAGTGCGGGCGCGAAGGCCCCGAAACGGGCGTAGTACTGCCGGGCGAACTCGCTGCTCTCGACGGTCGTGAGCTTGTCGAAGTACGCCGCGGCCGCGTAGACGCCGTGATTCGCGCCCGATCCCGCGCCGAGCAGCGTGTTCTCCTCGATCGCCGGGCTGAGCCGGAGCAGTTTCTCGCTCAGCCCGCCGGCCGCGAACTGCCGGTTGAAGTGCACGGCATCCTGCCCCATGAGGAGCATGATCACGCCGTCGGCGTTGGTTGCCCGGAGCCCGTCGATGACGTCCCGGAAGTCCGCCGTACCGAGTGGGACGTACGCCGAGTGCACGATCTCGGATCCCGTTCCCTGCAAGGCTTCCTGGGCCACCGAGCCGGTCACCCGCGGATACACGTAGTCGTTGCCGACGACAACCCACCGCCGGGCGCCGAGGTGCTCGCGCAACCAGTGCGCCGCCGGCAGCAACTGGTTGACCGGACGCTCGCCGAGCATGAACACACCAGGCGTGTCGTCACCGCCCTCGTGCATCGCCGCGAACGCGTACACCACCCGCCCGCCGATCCGCCGGGTCAGCGCGACCCGGACCGCGGAAATGTGCCAGCCTGCCACGGCCTCGACGCGACCCTGGTCGACGAGCCGCCCCACGTCCTCGGCGACAACCTCGGGCGGGCGCCCGGCGTCGACCTGGACGAGTTCGACCCGGCGGCCGGCGATCCCGTTGCGTGCGTTCAGTTGCTCGACCGCGAGCTGACCGCAGGCGAGACAGGACGGTCCGTAGATCCCGGTCGGGCCCTGCAGCGGCACGACGAAGGCGATCGGCAGCACGTCGGAGCGCCGCACCGTCACCTCCTCCCGCCGGACATTCGCTCAAGTGTGGACGAACCGGAGGCGGAACATCGACCGAACGGCTATATTTCCCACCACCTGAACCGAAGAGGGGTGGTGCGGCGTGCTCCTGGTGCTGAAGCGGATCGAGCGGCAACTCGAGCTGGGTCTGCAGCCGTTGCTCGACGAGTTCGGTCTGACGATCGAGCAGTGGCGGGTGATGGCCGCGCTCCACGAGGAGCCCGGGCAGCCGATGTCGGTGCTCGCCGAGTCCGCCGTACTGCCGGCCGCGAGCCTGACCCGGCACGTCGACAAGCTGGTCGAGCGCGGGCTGGTGCTGCGACGCATCCATCCGGACGACAGGCGCCGGATCGTCACGGCCCTCTCCCCCGTCGGCGGCACGGTCGCCGATCGCCTCGCTTCGGCCCAGCGCGAGCTCGAGGCGGACGTAGCGAAGTACTTCCAGATGGAAATACACGAACGTAGCAGCTCGGCAACACCCCGGTAACACGGCGTTCCTAGGTTCCTTCCATTCGGGTGCATCCCCCCGCCGGCAGCGTCGCCGGCCCGCCGGAGCACCGCTCGCCCGAAGGTGCCGCCAGGAGTTCGCCCATGTCTGTGGAGCCCTCGCTCGACCACCGCACCACCGCTGAAACCCCCGCACCCACCACCGCGACCCGCGAGACGCTGGAGGACTACACCCTCCGGTTCGCGCCGCGCAGCTACCGGAAGTGGTCGACCGGCGTCGTCGCCGTCTCGGCCCTCGGCGGGATCGCCTACCTCGCCGACTTCGCGATCGGCGCGAACATCGGGATCTCGTACGGGACCACGAACGCGCTGTGGGGTATCGCGATCTTCGCCGTGGTGATCTTCGCGACCGGCCTGCCGCTCGCGTACTACGCCGCCCGCTACAACATCGACCTCGACCTGATCACCCGCGGCAGCGGCTTCGGGTACTACGGCTCAATCGTCACCAACGTGATCTTCGCGTCGTTCACGTTCATCTTCTTCGCGCTCGAAGGCTCGATCATGGCGCAGGGCCTGCAGTTGGGGCTGCACGTGCCGCTGTGGCTCGGGTACGCCGTCTCGACACTGGTGATCTTCCCGCTGGTCATCTACGGGATGAAGGTGCTGTCCACGCTCCAGGTGTGGACGACGCCGCTGTGGCTGATCCTGATGGTGCTGCCGTTCTGCTACCTGCTCATCTCGCACCCGTCGTCGGTGCAGACGTTCTTCGACTACGGCCCGGACGCCGACTTCGGCTCGATGCTGCTGGCCGCCGGGGTGTGCCTGTCGCTGATCGCGCAGATCGCCGAACAGATCGACTACCTGCGGTTCATGCCGCCGAAGACCCCGGAGAACTCGCGCCGGTGGTGGACCGCGATGCTGCTGGCCGGACCGGGCTGGGTGATCTTCGGCGCCCTGAAGCAGGTGATCGGCCTGTTCCTCGCCGTCTACCTGATCGCGAACGTCGCCGACTCGTCGTCGATCGCCAACCAGCCGGTGCACCAGTTCCTGGAGATCTACCGCGGGTTCCTGCCCGGGTGGCTGGCGATGACACTGGCCGTCGTACTGGTCGTCATCAGCCAGGTGAAGATCAACGTGACGAACGCGTACTCCGGATCGCTGGCCTGGACCAACTCGTACACCCGGCTGACCCGGCACTACCCCGGACGGCTGGTGTTCCTCGGGTTCAACCTGGTGATCGCGCTGGTGCTGATGGAGGCGAACATGTTCGACTTCCTGAACACCATTCTCGGGTTCTACGCGAACTGCGGGATGGCGTGGATCGTGGTCGTTGCCTCGGACATCGTGTTCAACAAGTACCTGCTGCGGCTGTCCCCGAAGGCGCCGGAGTTCCGGCGCGGCATGCTCTACGCCGTCAATCCCGTCGGCTTCGGGTCGATGGCGGCGGCCGCGGGCGTGTCGATCGTCGTGTTCTTCGGTGGCCTCGGCTCGGGGATCAAGCCGTACTCACCGCTCGTCGCGATCGGGCTCGCCCTGGTCCTGCCACCGGTGCTCGCCGTACTCACGCGCGGGAAGTACTACTTGCGGCGGTCCGACGACGGGCTGGACCTGCCGATGTACGACGAGCACGGGAACCCGTCCGGCGAGGTCCTGACGTGTCACGTGTGCCGGCAGCAGTACGAACGCCCCGACATGACCGCCTGCGCAACTCATGACGCCGCCGTCTGCTCGCTGTGCCTGAGCACGGACAAGGTCGCCGACCACGTCCTACCGTCACAAGCATGACTTCCTCGTGGAGCGCCGCTGCGCCAAGGCACATCGAAGTCGCAACCTCCCGCCCCATCGCACCCTCGCGCCCCGCCGCAACCTCCCGCCCCGCCGCGGTCTCCTGCCCTGTCGCGTCGTCTGCGCCGAGTACCTGGAGGGTTTCTCGCTCCCTGTGCGGAAACTCCTCCACCGTTCCGCGGAGAAACCACCTAGTTCGGCAACCCAACCCGCTGCCGCACCTCGTGACGGCTGCCATGATGCAACTTGGGGAGGATTACGTCCCATGTCGGGTAGAAAATCCTCCCCAACCCGGCGTGTGGAGCGGGAGCTCGGCTCCGGCTCCATCCAGGCTGCTGTCTCTGCAGCCCCCGACCTGCGAAGGGAGTCAGCGGCGGTTGCTTCCCGCGTCGATGCGGCCCCGCAACACCACACCATGAACTTCACTCCCGCCGACGTCGAGAAGCTGCTGCTCTCCGTGGCCGGCATGGTCGCCCGCGACCGGCTGGCCCGGGGAGTGCTTCTCAACCACCCCGAAGCCGTCGCCCTGCTCAGCACCTGGGTGATCGAACGCGCCCGCGAAGGCGCCCGCGTCGCCGACCTGATGGAGTCCGGCCGCACCGTCCTGAGCCGCGACCAGGTCATGCCCGGTGTCGCCGAACTCCTGCACGACGTACAGGTCGAAGCCACCTTCCCCGACGGCCGCAAGCTCGTGACTATCCACAGCCCGATCATTTGAAGGCAGAATCCATGGCCGACGACGATAGACTTAGCAAGGAAAGACAGGGCGCGGACAACCCAGCCGCACCGGCACTACCCAGTACGACGGCGCCTGGAGCGGTCCGGGTACGACCGGGGACCATCCAACTGAACGCCGACCGCTCCGACGACGAACGTTTGCGGCTGGTGATCGTGAACGCCGGCGACCGGCCGATCCAGATCGGCTCGCACCTGCACCTGCCGGACGCCAACACGTCCCTGAGCTTCGACCGCGAGGCCGCCCAGGGGTTCCGGCTGGACATCCCGTCGGGTACGTCGCAGCGCTTCGAGCCCGGCGCATCCCGTGAGGTGGCGCTGGTCGCGCTCCGCGGCAGGCAGCGGGTGCCCGGAATCCAGCTGAAGCCCGCTGAATCCGATGAGGTGGATCGTGGTTGAGATCTCGCGTGCGGCGTACGCCGCCCTGTACGGGCCGACCGTCGGCGACCAGGTGCGACTCGGCGACACCGATCTGTGGGTCGAGGTCGAGCAGGACTTCACCGTCGGCGGCGAGGAGGTCGTCTTCGGAGGTGGCAAGTCCATCCGCGAGTCGATGGCGCAAGGTACGACGACTCGGGCGGAGGGTGCGCCCGACACCGTCATCACCAACGTGCTGGTCGTGGACTGGTGGGGCATCGTCCGCGCCGACGTGGGCATCCGCGACGGCCGGATCGTCGCTCTCGGCCGCGCGGGCAACACCGACATCGCGGACGGCGTACACCCGGACCTCCAGATCGGGCCGTCCACCGACGTGATCGCCGGCGAGGGTCGCATTCTCACCGCCGGTGCGATCGACTCGCACGTCCACCTGCTGTCGCCGTCGCAGCTCCACGAGGCGCTGGCGACCGGGATCACCACGATCGTCGGCGGCGGCACCGGCCCGAGCGAGGGCTCGAAGGCGACCACGGTCACCCCCGGCGCGTGGCATCTCGAGCAGATGCATCGCGCGCTGGACGCCGTACCGCTCAACATCCTGCTGCTCGGCAAGGGAAACACCGTCAGCGCCGAGGCCCTCGCCGAACAGGCGCTCGCCGGCGCCGCCGGGTACAAGGTGCACGAGGACTGGGGCTCGACCCCGGCCGCGATCGATGCATCCCTGCGTGCCGCTGAGGAGTGGGGTCTCCAGGTCGCGCTGCACGCGGACAGCCTGAACGAGGCCGGGTACGTCGAGTCGACCCTCGGCGCGATCGCGGGCCGCGGCATCCACGCGTTCCACGTCGAGGGCGCGGGCGGTGGTCACGCGCCGGACATCCTCACGATCGCGTCGTACCCGCATGTCATCCCGGGCTCCACGAACCCCACGTTGCCGCACACCGTCAACACCGTCGCCGAGCATCTCGACATGCTCATGGTCTGCCACCACCTCAGCCCCGACGTACCCGAGGATCTCGCGTTCGCCGAGTCCCGGATCCGCGCCACCACGATCGCGGCCGAGGACATCCTGCACGACCTCGGCGCGCTCTCGGTGACGTCGTCGGATGCACAGGCGATGGGCCGGATCGGCGAGGTCATCACGCGCACCTGGCAGGTCGCCCATGTCATGAAACATCGCCGCGGCCCGCTCGGCGCGGTCGCCGACAACGAGCGGGTACGCCGGTACGTCGCGAAGTACACGATCAACCCGGCCATTGCCCACGGCATCGATCACGTCGTCGGCTCGGTCGAGCCGGGAAAACTCGCGGACCTCACGCTGTGGGACCCGCGGTACTTCGGGGTCCGCCCGAGCCTGGTGATCAAGGGCGGCGCGATCGCCTGGGCCGCCCTCGGCGATCCGAACGCGTCGATCCCGACGCCGCAGCCCGTGCTGATGCGGCCCGCGTTCGGTGATGCCATCGGGGCGGATCTCTCGTACACGTTCGTGTCTCCGGCCGCGCTCGAGAACGGGCTGGCCGAGCGGCTCGGTCTGCGCCGGGAGCTGCTCGGCGTACGGCCGACGCGGGAGCTCACCAAGGCGGACCTGAAGAACAACGATGCGCTGCCGGCGATCGACATCGATCCGGAGACGTTCGCGATCAAGGTCGACGGCGACCTGGTCGAGCCGGCGCCGGCGTCGGTCCTCCCACTCGCTCAGCTGTACGCGATGTTCTGATGGGCAACGTGGAACTGGTCGCGATGATGCTCGCCGACGGCCGGCTGCCGACCGGCGGGCACACCCAGTCCGGCGGACTGGAACCTGCCGTACGCGCGGGCCTAGGTGCCGACGGCAAGCAACTCGCCGACGTCGCGTCCTATGCCCGGGATCGCCTCCGTACGACGACCCGCGTCGAAGCCGCCGTCGCCGTCGTCACCCGCCACCTCGCCCTTTCCGGAACAAATGTTGCACCAGGCGACGAAAATGTTCCGCAAACCACGGGCCGGCTCGACACCCAGACCCCCAGCTCGCCGAGTCGTGCGGATTGGTTCGGGCCCGATCTGCCGAGTCGTGGATTGTGGCTGGAGAAACGGGGATTTGACAACCAATATCCACGACTCGAAGACCACGCGGCTCGGCGCGGAGCGGGGCAAGGGTTGGGAGACGTCGAGGCGGCGTGGGCGGCGCGGACGCCCAGTCATGTCGTACGGGGTGTCTCGCGACGCCAGGGGCGGCTGTTGCTGCGCCTGGCACGCCGCGTCTGGCCCGACGTGACGACGTACCTTCCGAACGACGGTGAGATCGCGAGGCCCGTAGTACTCGGGGTCGTCGGAGCGGTGACCGGACTGTCGGCGGAGCAAGTGGCGCGCACCATCGCGTACGACGATGCGCAGACTGTCATCTCCGCGTCGCTGAAGTTGCTGCCCGTGGACCCCGCCGACGCGGCGACCTGGCTCGCCGGTCTGCACGACGACATCGAGTGGCTCGTCAAGGACGTCGCGCCCCTGACCCGGGTCGACGACATCCCGGCCGACGGTGCGCCGCTGATCGACGTGTTCGCGCACAACCATGCCATCGAGAGAATGAGGTTGTTCCATGCCTGAGACCCGCTCCTTCCGTCTCGGTGTCGCCGGACCGGTCGGCACCGGCAAGAGCTCACTGATCGCGACCGTCTGCCGCGAACTCGCCGGCGAACTCCAGCTCGGCGTCATCACCAACGACATCTACACCGACGAGGACGCCCGGATGCTCAAAGCGGCCGGCGTTCTCGACCCGGAACGCATCCGCGCCGTCGAGACCGGAGCCTGCCCGCACACCGCGATCCGCGACGACGTCACGCCGAACCTGATCGCGGTCGAGGACCTGGAACGCGACTTTGCGCCACTGGATGTCGTCCTTGTCGAGTCCGGCGGCGACAACCTGACCGCCACGTTCTCCCCCGCGCTCGTCGACGCGCAGATCTTCGTGCTCGACGTGGCCGGCGGCGGCGACGTCGCACGCAAGGGCGGTCCTGGTATCGCCCGCGCCGATCTCCTGATCGTGAACAAGACCGACCTCGCGCCGTACGTCGGAGTCGACGTCGAGCAGATGGTGAAGGACGCCGAGACGGCCCGCGACGGGAAACCGGTGATAGCGCTCTCTCGCACGGATCCCGCCTCGATCGCCCTCTTGACCGAATGGGTGCGCTCGATGGCGCACGCCGTACGCGCCGGCGACCACACGCCCGTCGATCCCGGACCGATGGCCCCGCACTCGCACGTCGGCGAGGACGGCGAACTGATCACGCACACCCATGCCCACACGCATTGACGTCGTCGCCGACCCGGTCCGCGATCGCTGCCTGCTCACCACCGACCACCTGTCACCACGGCAGCTGCCCGGTGCGGACGGCGTCGTACGTGTTGGTCTCGTCGCCGCGGGCGCACTCTTGCTCGCCGGCGACGACGTACGCATCGAGATCGCGGTGTCCGGCGCCGTACGGCTCGAGATCGTGGAGACCGCCGGAACCGTTGCCTATGGCATGCGTGGCGGCACCGCCCGCTGGGACATCGACATCCGCCTCACCGACGGCGCGAGCCTTCAGTGGTACGCCGAACCGTTCGTCGTCTCCGCCGACGCCGATGTCACCCGTACGACGACCGCACGCCTCGCGACCGGCTGCACCGCGCACCTTCGCGAGTCACTCGTCCTGGGCCGCCACGGCGAGACCGGCGGGGTCCTGCACACCGCGACCCGCGCCTGGCTCGGCGAGAACCTGCTCCTCGCCGAGGATCTCGACCTCTCCCCCGAATTCCGCACCGGCTGGGCAGTCCTGGGTACGAACCGTTGCCTCGACACCGTGACCACACTCGGCTTCCGGCTTCCCGACGACCCGCAAACCCTGCAGCTCGAGGGCCCGGGCTCGATCGCCCGCCGACTGGTCCACGAACAGCACCAGAGCACCCTGAACCGCCCAGCCTCCGCGAGCTAGATGAAGATCGACAGGAGCAACGTCATGGCCAGGCCCATGACCGAGATCAGGGTCTCCATCACCGACCAGGTCTTGATGGCCTCGCCAACGGTCATGCCGAAGTACTCCTTGACCAGCCAGAAGCCGGCGTCGTTGACGTGTGAGAAGAACAGCGAACCGGCGCCGATCGCCAGCACCACGAGCGCGAGATAGGTCGTACTCTCGCCGGTCGCCAGGGGCGCGACGATCCCGGCCGCGGTCACCGTCGCGACCGTCGCGGAGCCGGTCGCCAGCCGGATCAGGACCGCGACGATCCAGCCGAGCAGCAACGCCGACAGGTTCGCAGCGATGGCGATCTTGGCGATCGCGGTACCGGTCCCGCCGTCGACCAGGACCTGCTTGAAACCGCCGCCGGCGCCGACGATGAGCATCACGCCGGAAATCGGGAGCAGGCTCTCCCCGATCTTTCTGCTCAGCTCCGGGATGCCGAAACCCACCGCCGTGCCGAAGGTGAACATCGCGAGCAGTACGGCGATCAGCAGCGCGACGACCGGGTCGCCGATGAACTGGAGGAACGGATAGGCCGCGTTGTCCTTGCTCATCCAGACGTCGGACGCGGCCTTGATCAGCATCAGCGCCACCGGGAGCAGGACCGTCACGATCGTCGCGGTGAAGCTCGGCGTCCGGGTCCGGACCGCACCTGGCGGCGCGTCCTGGCGCGTGACCTCCGCCGCGTGCTGCGGATGCGTCTGTTCTCCTTCGACCTCGTGGTGGCCGGCACCGACCTCGAGCGCCGCGCCCGCGGCCCCGATCGGGACCCATTTCGCCGCGAGCCGGCCGAACAGCGGACCGGCGACGATCACCGTCGGAATCGCCACCAGCAGACCGAGCGCCAGCGTGATGCCCACGTTGCCCCCAAGTACGCCGATCGCGGCCAACGGTCCGGGGTGCGGCGGTACGAAACCGTGCAGGACGGACAGGCCCGCGAGCGCGGGGATACCGAGCAGCATGGCTCGCGCGCCGGTCCGCCGTACCGCGAGCACCACCACGGGAATCAGGAGTACGAGGCCGATCTCGAAGAACATCGGGATACCGATGATGAAGGCGATCAGCGCCATCTTCCACGGGAGCGCGCCGGTTCGGCCGCGCAGGATCGTGTCGACCACCTGATCCGCGCCGCCGGAGTCGGCGAGCAGCTTGCCCACCATCGCGCCGAGGGCGATCAGTACGCCGACGTACCCGAGGACACTGCCGACGCCGTTCTCGTAGGACTTCGTGACCGCCCCGGCGCCGATCCCGGACGCCACGCCGACGAACAGCGCGCCGATCGTGAGCGACAGGAACGCATGCACCTTGAACGCGACGATCAGCGCCACGATCACCGCGATCCCCAGCACGGCAACGATCAGCACCCGGGTGTCGTGCCCGTTCCACGGCGCATGTACGTCCGCCTCAGCGACCAGCGGAACCAGACCGGCTTCGTAAGCGACACTCACAGTTTCACCGCTCTCTGGACGCCACTAGAACCTGACCGCCACAGACGCCCTCTTTGGCAGTGTCCCACCGCGCCGCGGATCCCGACGCCCGACGCGACGAGCCAGGCCGCGTGTTGAACCAGGCTCTCAGGGTGGCGAGCAGCCGGGCATAGGATCGGCGGTATGGCGACGCGGCTGGTGCAGATCTCGATGAAGGCTCACGACAGCTCCGCGCTCGGCAGGTTCTGGGCGGGGGCGCTCGACTGGGAGGTCACCGCCGACAACGCCCAGGAAACCAACCTCGAGCCCGAGGGCTTCAGCTATCCCGACCCGAGCGCCGTCTGCATCGACATCCTTCCCGTCCCCGATCCCAAGACGGCGAAGAACCGCGTCCACCTCGACCTCGCCACCACCTCCGCGGCTCACCAGGCAGACCTGATCGACCGCCTCCTGAGCCTCGGCGCGACGCCCGCGGATATCGGCCAGGGCAACGCCCCGTGGACGGTCCTCGCCGACCCGGAGGGCAACGAGTTCTGCGTACTCGAGCCTCGACCGGTCTACAGCGACACCGGCCCGATCGCCGCTGTCGTCGTGGACTGTGCCGACCCGCGAGCGATGGCCCGGTTCTGGTCCGAGGCCATGGACTGGACGCTCCACGAGTCGACCGACAACTCCGCCGTACTGCGTTCCGCTAAGGGTGTCGGGCCGTACCTCGAGTTCATTCGCACTCCCGACGCGAAGGCCGGCCTGAACCGCGTCCACCTCGACCTCCGCCCGTACCCCGCCGACGACCACGCGGCGGAGGCGGACCGGCTGCGCTCGCTCGGCGCCACCGACCTGGACATCGGTCAAGGTGAGGTCCCCTGGACCGTTCTGGCAGATCCCGAGAACAACGAGTTCTGCCTCCTCACTCCTCTCTGAGCGCGGCGGTCGCGGTCGCGTTCTTGCGGGCCCTGGGCTTACGGGGCTTCGTGCGGTTGCCGTTGCCGTTGCCGTTGCCTGAGGATTCGGGCTCAGGATCGGGCGCGAACGGGACGAACGGCATGGTCAGCGGAAGCGCTGCCAGCCGCATCAGGAGCAGGACATTGTCGTCGCCGGCGGTCTTGTTGAGGCGGAGACGCCCACAGTTGGTGCACCGGTGGATGAGGACCCAGCGGCCCTCCCCGCGAACCGTGACCGCGATCGGCTCCATGCCGCCGGCACAGTCGGCCTTGCGATCACCCGGCACGTTGCGGTCGAGATGACGCGACCACAAGCAACTCGGGCAATGATTGCGATGGGTAGTTCCGGGGGCGTCGAGGGAGACCTCTACGCCGCAATGTTCACAGCTGAACGAACGTGCGAATGCCAAACCGAAGAACCTTTCAGAGCAAAGCTGCAGGACAGAGCAGACATACGCTTCCCTCCTCCCGGTCCGCACCGGCTGATCCGGCGCACGTCCCCACAGCAGACCAGCCCACCTCCAGCACCGTCAAACAAATAACCGCTGGGCCCGGCTTGACCTTGACGCAGGGTCAACCCCGCAGGGTTGGCTTCATGACAGTTCAATCGGCCGGTGAGCCGGCGATTCGGGTGCAGGGTCTGGAGAAGGCGTACGGGAAGAAGGCGGTACTGCGTGGTGTGGACTTCGACGTCGCGCGGGGCAGCATCTTCGCGCTGCTCGGCTCCAACGGGGCGGGCAAGACCACGACGATCAGGATCCTTTCCACGCTCCTCAAGGCGGATGCGGGAACGGCCGCCGTCAACGGGTTCGACGTCGCCACGCAGCCGGCCGACGTACGGGAATCCATCAGCTTGACCGGGCAGTTCGCCGCCGTCGACGAGATCCTCAGCGGCCGGGAGAACCTCGTACTGGTCGCGAAGCTGCGGCACGTCAAGGACCCCGGCGCGGTCGCCGATGACCTGCTCGACCGCTTCTCGCTGACCGAGGCGGCCGCTCAGCGAACAGCGACATACTCGGGCGGAATGCGCCGTCGCCTGGACATCGCGATGAGTCTGATCGGGAACTCGCCGGTGATCTTCCTCGACGAGCCGACCTCGGGGCTCGATCCCGAGGCGCGGATCGAGGTGTGGCAGACGGTCAAGGAGCTGGCCGGCCACGGTACGACGGTGCTGCTCACCACGCAGTACCTGGAAGAAGCCGAACAGCTCGCCGACCGGATCGCGATCCTGCACCAGGGCCGGATCATCGTCAACGGCACCCTCACCGAACTCAAGCAGCTCCTCCCACCCGCCAAGGTCGAGTACGTCGAGAAGCAACCGACCCTCGAGGAGATCTTCCTGTCAGTCATTGGAGACCAGCGATGACCATGAGTACTTCGTACTTCGTCGGCGACACCGTCGCCCTGACTGCTCGGACGCTGCGCCACGTCACCCGCAGCCTGGACACCATCATCACGACCGTCATCACGCCGATCGCGTTGATGCTGATGTTCGTGTACGTCTTCGGCGGCGCGATCGACACCGGGTCCACGGCGTACGTGAACTACATGCTCCCCGGCATCCTGCTGATCACGATCGCGTCGGGCGTGGCCTACACGGCGTACCGGCTGTTCATGGACCTGGCGACCGGGATCTTCGAGCGGTTCCAGTCGATGCCGATCGCCCGCTCGGGCGTGCTGTGGGCGCATGTCTTCACCTCACTCGTCGCCAACCTGATCTCACTGGTCGTCGTGGTGGGCGTCGCGCTCGTGATGGGCTTCCGCTCGGGTGCCGGCGTGCTGGCCTGGCTCGCGGTGATCGGCATTCTGTTCCTGTTCACCCTGGCGCTGACCTGGCTCGCGGTGATCCCCGGGCTCACCGCGTCGTCGGTCGAGGGCGCGGGCGCGTTCGGGTACCCGCTGATCTTCCTGCCGTTCGTCAGCTCGGCGTTCGTGCCCACCCAGACCATGCCCGGCCCGGTGCGCTGGTTCGCCGAGAACCAGCCGGTGACATCCATCGTCGACACGATCCGCAACCTGCTCGCGCAACAACCCGTCGGCAGCAGCATCTGGGCCGCGCTCGCCTGGTGCGTCGGCGTCCTCGTCGCGGCGTACGTGCTCGCGATGGTCGCCTATCGCCGCAAGATCGCCTGAGGCATCCCTGAGGGAACATGGACCCATGCTCACGATCAGCCAGCTGGCGGCGTACGCCGGCGTGACGGTGCGGGCAGTGCGCCACTATCACAAGATCGGGCTGCTGCCGGAGCCCGCACGCGACCACTCCGGGTACCGGTCGTACAACTCCGCTGCCGTCGTACGCCTGATCCGGATCCACACGCTCGCCGATGCCGGCGTACCGCTGGCCCGTGTGCAGGAACTTCTCGACGCCACTCCCGCGAAGTTCGAGGACGGCGTACAGGAGATCGACAAGTCGTTGCGCGCCGAGATCCGGCGGTTGCAGGTGAGCCGCCGCCGGCTCGCCAGACTTGTCGCCGGCGACCACCTTGCGCTCCCGCAGACCGTTGTGGACTATCTCGACCGGCTGCGCAGTTACGGCGTCAGCGAGCGCTACATCGTCATGGAGCGCGATGCCTGGATCATGATCGCCGCCCAGGTACCGGAGGTGATCGACGCCGTGATCGCCGCGAAGCACGAGCAACTGGACGATCCCGATGCCCAGAAGCTCTACAGCCTGGTGAGTCAGGCAGTCGACAATCCGGATGGCGAGGCCTTGCTGTTCGAGATCGCCGACATCCTGGAACGCATGTACATCCGTGCCTTCGAGGCCGGCCAGCTGGGTGACGAGCCCTTCGACGACCAGCTCGTCGAGCTGCTGGACGCAGTGATGCTCGAGTCCGCACCCGAGGCCGCGCGGCTGCTCACGATCCTGGAGGAACGCGGCTGGAAAGGCTGGACCCGCATCGAGCGCGTGCCCACCGACAGACTCGAAGCGCTACGAGATCCTGGCGGCAGCGTGGAGCGCGAGACCGTCGGTGGCTGCGATGTCGGCGCGGAACCAGCCTGCTGAGTCGACGGTGTACGTCGGACCGGTGCAGCCGCCCGCCGAGTGGTCGCCGTGGAAGACGTCGCAGTACACGCCGGCCGGAAGCTGGGTGTGGAAGCTCCGGCCGGTGAGCGCTGAACTCTCGTCGTTCAGGACGAGGTAACCCTTGTCGCCACGGCCGAACGCGATCGCGTCGTTCCCGTTGTCCCACCACTCGGTCACGGCGGTCCCCCGTACGGCTTGTGGAAGCCGACCATGTTGGCAATCACCCGCCACTCGTGCTCGCACCGCCAGCGGTTGCTGAAGCACGTCGTGTCGATCGTCCGTCCGCTACCGGTCGACGGCGGTCCCTCGTCGTTCGACATGTACTCGTAGCTCGACATCACCTTCGGCGTCCCGTACGTCCAGGCCAGCATGAACGCGTTCGCCATCGCATAGCGGCCGTTGTCGCGGAACGTCAGTACGCCGCTGCCGCGCTGGGTGTCATGGTTGTCGGTGAACACCACGGCACGATCTGACGCCAACGGCTCCGCGAACGTGCGCAGGTAGGCGAGGCGCTCGGTGTTGAAGATCTTGGCGAGATCCTTCCCGTACCGGAACTCGAGCACGTCGCCGTTCCCGACGTACTCGTCCGGGGTGATCGGCTCGCCGGCGCCGTAGATGACCTCCTGGTACAGGTACGCCGGACGCGCCAAGCGGGACTTGATCGCGGCGATGTCCGCGGCGGGCATGTGCTTCGAGGCATCCAGCCGGAACCCGTCGACGCCGATCGACAGCAGGTCGTTCAGGTACGCCGCGATCCGGCCGCGAACGTAGTCGGTACCGGTTGCCAGATCGGCCAGGTCGACGAGCTCACAATTCTGTACCTCGTACCGGTCGCCGTAGTTGACGATGTCGTCGTTCCCGTTGCGTCCGCAATGATGGAAGTCCTGCGTCTGGTACGTCCCCGGGTAGTCGTAGTGCGTGTACGACGACCCGGCGCTGCCGGTGCCGCCCGACGAGCCACCGGTCATGTGGTTGATCACGGCATCGACGTACACCTTGACACCGGCCGCGTGGCAACTGTTGACCATGGCGACGAACTGGCTGCGCGTGCCGCGGCGGGTGCTGTCCAGCTTGTAACTCACCGGCTGGTAGTCCTGCCACCACGGATACCCGGACCCCGGCAGCACGACATGCTCCTGCGGCGGCGAGACCTGCACTGCGCCGTACCCCTTCGGGCCGAGTACCTGCCCGCACTCCCGCCCGACCGACGTCCAGTTCCATTCGAACAACTGGACGATGACGTCCCGGTCCCCCACCGGCGCCGCCTGCGCACTCGCCCCGCTCAGTCCGGCCATCGACAGACCCAGCAACAGGACCAGTAATTTGCGCATCATCGGACTCCCTCGGGGCGGCGGGTACCTCATCAAACCACGGGGGCCGGTGGCTCCAAGGGGGTCCCGTGTCGCAGAGTCGGCGAAAACGGCGCATACTTGAGGTCTGATGCTGCCCTATCGCGCGACGACGCGTCGTCACCTGTCCACCAGTCCTTTCAAGGCCCAGGTTTCTGACTCGCTCAAGAGTTACGAAGTCGGTGAGCGGGTCTCTCACGACAGGGAAGGACTCGGCCGCGTCCATTCAGTCGAAACTGATGGCACGGTCGTCATCGACTTCGGGGCCGGACGGCTCCTGCGAGTCGTCGCCCCCTTCTCCAAACTCCACTCCCTCGGCCAGGCCGACGCCTGATCCACGCACGCTGCCCCTGACCCTCCCAGGTCAGTAACTCCGCGTAACCCAGACTCGCGGCTATTGCGACCCATCGCGTATCAGTCGCCGTTCTCAGCCCTCTTATAGATGAGAGGGGGTGGAGCAAATGGCGATTCTCCTGAAGCCGCCGGCCGACGGGCTCACCTCGGACACGGATGTCTCCTTCCACTACCGGGTGCGGGTGCTGCTGCTGATTGTGGGCGTCGGCGTCCTCGCGGTTGCGACTGTGCTCTTCGGAGACCGTGTCGGAGACGACGGGTTGCCGCAGGCGGTCTGGGTCGCAATCCTCGGGCTCGCCATCTTGGTGGTGGTCGTTCTGTTCGCCACCAACCTGCAGCGCCACCTGCGTGCCGTACTGCGCTGGCTCGCTCTGATCCTGAGTGCTCTTGCCGCAGCACATTTCGGCGACGCGGCGAGTCTGAAGGGCACGGCGAGGTCGATCGTCGACATCGAACTCGCCGGCAGCAGCGAGGCCTGGACGGCCTGCGGATGCGGTGATGCCTTCACGAGGGCCGTTCAACAGGACTTCTGGTTCATCGCTTCCTACGTCTTCCTGCTCGGCCTGCTGGTGTGGTGGGCCGGCAACTACTTCCGGCTGCCGGCGCTACGGCAGGCGCGTACCACGGTCGTCATCGCTGTCGTCGTCGCGGGAGCCTTCGACGTCGCCGAGAACATTTTGATGCTCACCGCGGGATCGTCGAACGGGCCCTGGCGGTTCGTCGCGGTCTGCGCCTGGGCCAAGTTCACTTTGCTCCTCGTCGCCATCGTCTACACCGCGGCAGGCGCCTTCGCCTGGTGGGCGACTCCACGCTGGGTCAGACTCGCCTCTTTGAAGCTGCCGACGTACGCCCAGAAGGCAGCCGGCATGAAGCCGTCCGAGGAGGTCGCCCAAGCTCCGGAGGGCACCCAGATGACACGCGCCGAACCCCCGCGCGGAGCGGCGAAGTACGGCATTGCGCTCTCCGGCGGCGGCATCCGGGCGTCGTCGATCAGCCTCGGCGCACTCCAGGCGCTCGACGGTGAGATCCTCAACTGGTCCGGGGCACGCGCGGTCACCGCCGTGTCGGGCGGATCGAACATGGCGGCCGGCTGGAGCATCTCGCGATCCAGCCTCCAGGCGACGGATGACGAGAGCCGTGAACGAGAGCGCCTCCGCCAGGTGGCACCTCGCCCGTGGCGGCAGCAGGAGAACGGGTGGCTCACCCCTGAGGAGCGCCATCTCGTCGACAACCTCGGGTACCTCGGGTCGAACCAGCCTCGAGGATCCGACACCGACCCGGCAGCCGCGAAGGCGACCAGGCAATCCGGCCCTGAGGGCAGTCAGACCTCCACCAAGGCGTCCTACCGGCCAGCCGTGTTCGCAACGGTGATCGCCGGGCTGACGGTCAACCTGGTGGTGCTGCTGAGCATGGGCTGGGCCATCACACGGCCTGTGGGCTGGGCATTGCGCGGCCTCACGAGCCAGGGCGGCGAGCTGCCGAGCGGCGCGATGCACCAGCTCGTCAAGGACCATTCGCTCGCGCTGCCCGGGCTCATTTTCCTCGCCGCCGGATTCGTCGTCCTGATGCTGTGGGTCCTCGCCGGTCAGTTTCTCGTCGGTTACGCCCAGAACAAGCTGGCTCCGCGCGTCACGCTGCAGACGCTGAAGAGGGCGTCGTACAGCGCGCTCGGCCTCGGCGCGTTCCTCGCACTGACGTTGTGGGGCTTCGTCGAACTGGTCGGCGCGGTCGCCCATCTGACGTTGCCCACGCTGATCGCTACGGTCGGTGCGAGTGCCGGTGTCGTCGGCTCGGTCGTCCGCATCCTCAGGAAGCCGGCAGCGCGCTTCGCGCCCATGCTCGGCGGCTTTGCCTTCGTCCTGGTCGCGCTGGGTCTGACAGCGCTGGCGACGTGGAACGCTGCCAAGCACGAGGTGACCTGGTCCGGGCACGATCTGGTGAGCTGGCAATCCGGCTGGAACTGGGTTCTTGCGCTGGCCATCCTCACTGTCGTGCTCCTGGGGCCGAGCTCGGAGAGCTGGTCGCTGGCGCCGTTCTACCGAGGCAAGCTGCGTCTGGCCTACGCGACGTACCGGACCAAGAACGGCGAGGAGGACGTCCGTGTGCAGCCGTACGACAACGATGCCCCCGGTACGGACGAATCCAAGCATGAACCCGGCCTGTTTGCCTTCAACTACGACGACACAGCGGTGCGTACGCCGCTGGTGGTGTGCACGACCAGCACAGTGACCTCGCGTGCGGTCCGCACCCGCTACGGCACTCCGGCTCTGAGCGTGACGTTCGACCCCGAGCGGACGATCTTGCATCTGCCTCAGGACGGACGTGGCAACACGTTGCAGTTCGCCGCGTCCACCCGGGTGCTCGACCGACTCGGCAAGAAGCTGCACAAGCGGATCACGACGATGATGGCGGTCGCCATCTCCAGCGCGGCGGTCTCCCCCGCGATGGGCCGCTACCAGATCGGGCCGACCAGCATGCTGCTGGCCTTCTTCAACATCCGGCTCGGCGTGTGGATCGCCAACCCGCGGTTCATCACCCAACTCGAGGCCGCCGGCCTGGACAAGGAGCTCGAGCTGTCGTACCCATGGACCGGCCTCGGGTACCTGTTCAAGGAGTTCTTCGGGATCCACGACCTCGACGATCCTTACCTCTACCTGACCGACGGCGGCCACTGGGAGAACACCGGACTCGTCGAGCTGCTCCGGATCCCCGAAATCACCGAGATCGTCTGTGTCGACGCCGACTCGGGACCGGGTGACGCGACGAGTTCGCTCGGCAAGGCCATCGCGATCGCCCCGAGCGAGTGCGACATCCGGATCGATATCAGCCTGGACCCGCTCCGGGCCACCCCGAGCACCTCGCGCGTCCCGGCGTACTCGCCCCGGACCGTCAACCTCGGGTTCTTCACCAAGGGCGCGGGATCGTTCACCGACCAGACCCCGGTCGGCGTCCTCTGGTACGCCAAACCCGGCCTGGCCAAGGAGATGCCCGCAGCGTTGCTCGCATTCCACGAGCGGTACCCGACCTACCCACGGGAGTCGACCCTGAACCAGTTCTTCGACACAGCCAGCTTCGTTGCCTACCGCAACTTCGGTCGTTACAACGCCCGCCAGATCCTGCTGGCGCGCCGAAAACTTCAGGAGGCCCTCGACGAGCTCCTCCTGATCACCGAACCCGTCCTTCTCGACAAGCGGCTGAAAGCGATGGCCTGCGACACAGAAGGCCACTGGGCCATCGCCGAACTGTCCCGCGCCGCCCACGGCGCCGCCGCCACCCCAGCTCTCATCGCCGCCTACTGCCGCGCAGTAAGAACCTCCCTCGTCGAACCCGCATGACCGACCTACCCGCACGTCACAGCGAGTGCGGCGAAACGCTCAGCCGGTCATCGGGGCGCGCGATCGCCACCGAGATCGCCGCCGAGGTGTCAGCCGAGGTATCAGCCGAGGCCGGAGCGGGCTATCACGTTGGTGATGCCGATGTGTACTGCGGTGAAGCCCCCTTGGAGGAATGACTCGGCGAGCTCGGCCGCGGGCTGGTCGGGGTAGTAGCGGTCGGCGATCGCGGTGGCGACGCGCTTGATCCGGTCCGGCTCGGCGGAGATCCGGGCCTCGCCTTCGATGGTGACGAAGCTGTAGGGCTGCTGATCGTCGCTGATGCAGACCGCGACGCGCCGGTCCCGCGCCATGCTCTTGCCCTTGACGCTGCCGGGCGAGAGGGCGAAGGCGAGTTCGTCGCCGTCGAGCACGAAGCAGATCGGGGTGACGTGCGGCCGGCCGTCGGCGCGGGTGAGCGAGAGGTGGGCGAGCCTGGTGCCCGCGGTGACGAAGGTACGCCACTCGTCGGCGGTCATGGTGGTCATCGGGTCTTCCCTTCGTTCGGGCTGATGGGCGATGGGGTGCGGAATCCGGTTTCCTTGCCGAAGGCAAACACCTGCGTCAGCTCGACGGCGTACACATGCCGCGGATCCTCCAGGAGGCTGTCGGCCGGATCGTGTGTGTCGCCATACCCTCTGACCCTAGGGTCGATCGGTGCATCGAGAAAAGCGATGGTTTTCGATGATGTTGATCGCCTCAGGCGTTGATCATCCCGCCGTTCGGCCTTGCTACGGGAGAACTCACAGGCTTAGTATCTGCGTATGCGCGCAGATACGCAGTCACGCAAGCAGTCGCCGGACGACGATCACGTGGCGCTGGCCGTGGAGGTGTTCCGGATGCTGTCCGATGCGACCCGGGTGCGGCTGGTCTGGGCACTGCTGGACGGTGAGAAGTCGGTCAACGAGCTGGCGGACGCGGTCGGGAAGTCGCCGGCCGGTGTCTCGCAGCACCTCGCCAAGTTGCGTCTGGCGCGACTGGTCCGGACGCGCAAACAGGGCAACCAGGTCTTCTACCGAATCGAGAACTCGCACGCCGGCCAACTGGTCGAGGACGCGATCTATCACGCCGAACACTCCAGCGGAGGTTTCCCCGACCACCACCGCCCCGTCGGCGCCGTACCCGACGCCGAGTCCGCCGCGGGCGCCCGACCGGCCCGAAGGACGAAGATCCGATGAGTACGGCGGACCACGAGCACAGTCACCCCCACGACAAAGCCGACGCCCAGACCCCACCGGCCGGACACACCCACGCAGCGCACGACACGAAACCGGACGCCGCCGCACACGGACACGGGCACGCGGAGCACCAGCGCGACGCGAAACCAGACGCCGCTGGACATGGTCATGGTCACGGGCATGCCCACTACGACGGCTTGCTCGGCAAGGTGAAGGAGATCTTTGTTCCGCACTCGCACGACAGCAGCGACAAAATCGATTCCGCGCTCGAGGCGAGCAAGGAAGGCATGCGCTGCCTGAAGATCAGCTTCGTCGGCCTGATCGCGACCGCGCTGATCCAGACCGTGGTCGTGTTCCTCACCAACTCGGTCGCACTGCTCGGCGACACCCTGCACAACTACGCCGACGCCCTCACCGCGATCCCCTCGCGATCGCCTTCATCCTCGGCCGCCGCGTCGCGACCCGCGCGTACACCTATGGCTTCGGCCGCGCCGAGGACCTGGCCGGCATCATCGTGGTCGTGCTGATCGCCGCGTCGTCGGCGTACGCCGGCTATGAGGCCGTCATGCGCTTCCTCCACCCCAGCGACGTGCGCAACGTCGGCGTACTGATCGCCGCCGGTGTGATCGGGTTCCTGGGCAACGAGATCGTCGCGCAGTACCGGATCCGCACCGGCCGGCGGATCGGCTCGGCCGCCCTGATCGCCGATGGGCTGCACGCCCGCACGGACGGCTTCACCAGTCTGGCCGTGGTCCTCAGCGCAGTCGGCGCCTGGCTCGGCTTTCCGTTGGCCGACCCAATCATCGGTCTACTGATCACGATCGCGATCCTGTTCGTACTGCGTGACGCCGCCCGCGAGGTGTACCGGCGCCTGATGGACGCCGTCGACCCCGCACTGGTCGACCAGGCCGAAGAGGTCATCCGCTCAACCCCAGGTGTCGTCGAGGTCACCGGCGTCCAGCTCCGCTGGGTCGGCCACGCCCTCCGCGCCGAAGCTCGCATCGCGGTGGACTCGGACCTGTCGCTGATCGAAGCCCACCACCTCAGCCACCAGGTCGAACACGACCTCGTCCACGGCGTACGGCGCCTGACCACCGCCACCATCCACGCCGAACCCTCCCCCACGACGCAACCGCAGCCCACAACCTCGTCAGCCACCACCACTAACCTACTCAGCCGCCGTCCGGCCTCAACCCAGTGTGTTCTCCGCTCGTGCCATGTCGGCCTCGATGCGTTCTGGTGAGAAGCCTTTCAGGATTGACTCGTGCACCTGGTCGACCATCCAATGCGCCTCGTAGCTGCGTCTCGTCTCCGGGCTGAGGTGCGCGAGCTTCTCCTCGACCTGCTTCATCTCCTCGGCGCAGACCGTCCTCCGGCCGATGCTGCCCCAGTGCAGCCCAAGAAGCGCGTAATACCGATCGCCGCGCACCGCGCCGCCGTTCCAATCGACCACACCGCTGACATTGCCGGCGTCGTCGAACAGCACGTTTCCCGGCGTGTAGTCGGTGTGCACAAGATCATCGCCCTGCATGCGAACGAGGCGCCCACCGTCAATTTCGAGCAGCCGCCCCAACAGCCGCCGGCCACGCTCACCATGACGGCCCACGGTGTTCTCGAACGTGCTGACGCTGGCGGGAAAGGCCCTTGGCTGCGGGACCTCTGGATGGTCTCGTAGCACCCCCGCGAAACGGTCGTTCATCGCGACGAACGCAGCAGCCGTGGTCGAGTTGAGTTCACCCACATGACGGCCAGGCAGCCTCTCCTGCACAACAGCGACGTACCCATCAGAAAGCTCCAGCACTAGCTGGTGCTCTGGAACGGGCAAGCCCTGCCCTCGTAGGTCGTTCAGCACACTCGCCGTCTGCCGCATCACGGCCAACGGCGTCCGAGTCCGTGTGAGCGCAGATTCACGCCCATCCGCCCACGCAACAAACGCCGCGCTGCTCGATCCACCCACCTGGTCGGCCAGCCCGGTCAGCACCAGCCCGCTGCCCGTGTGAGCGTTCACCTCTTCGATGACCGCAGTCGGCGCCCACGGATTCTCCGACAACCGAAACTCAAGCCTGTGCGACATCTTCACGCCCCTTCCTGTCCGGAGGGACCTGAAGGCGGGCCTCTCGCATCTTGACATGCCGCTGCAGGAGCCGCAAACACGTCAAATCCCCAGCGGGGTCAAGAGCCGAACAGTTCGGTCATCCGGCGTGTCAGGTCGTCGGGCGTTACGTCCTCGATGTGTGACGCTACGGTCCAGCCGTGTCCGAACGGGTCGATGATGTGGCCGTCACGGTCGCCGTAGAACTGGTCCTCCGCCGGGCGCTGCAGCGTCGCGCCGAGCTCCACAGCCCGCGCGATGACCGCGTCGACGTCCTCGACGTAGATGAAGAGCGAAGCGGGCGAGCCTGGCAACCCTTCGGATGGCGGCGCGGCGGTGCCCCGCTGGGGATCCTCGTCCTCGACGATGACGACCGAGTCGCCGATCTGGATCTCCGCGTGGGCGATGGTCCCTTGCGGACCCGGGAAGCGCATGCGCTCGGTCGCGCCGAACACCGAGCTGTAGAACTCGAGCGCCTTGACGGCGCCCGCAACGGTGAGGACGGGCGTCACCCGGCGGTACGTATCGGGGATCGGGTTGGGCTTTGCTGCCGGTGTCATCTGGTCATCCTCCGAAGGTGCTCTCTGCTGTATCCGGGCAGCTCGAATGCCGCCCTCTGTCAGTGAGACGATCGGAGGTACGGCGCATCCGACACGTTCTCGACCAGCCAGCGGGCCAGCGGGCGCAACTGGGAGAACGCAGCGAGCACCTGATCCGCCGCGGCGGGGGTGTGAATCCATTCCTCACAACCGAGCGGTCGCGTCGCGATGACCGACTTGTGCCGCAACAGCTCTGCCCGCGGATGATCAACGGGATAGCCGCGTAGCGGCCGCTTCAACAGGTCGCCTGAGATGACGTACCCCTCCCCCTCAAGCTTCCGCACAATGGCAACCAAACGCGGACCAGAACCGTCGTCCGCCACCGCAGCGCGATAGCGCTCGATCTGCGCCGACGGCGCATACCACCACGCCAAGCTGACCTCTAGCCCGTCCAGATCGAACCGAACTCCGAGCTCGACGTTCCGACCCAGCCGCACAATCGCACTCTGCCGTTGCCAGGCCCGCACCAGCACATCGCCGTACCCCCAGACCGAAAAGTCCTCGTACGCCGAATCCGCATCAGCCACCACGTTGAGCAGATCAATCATCGGCCGCCGAACCAGTGCCTCCCGATCTCGCCGACATTGCCGCCTTACCTCTGCCGAAGGCTCCCCTTCAAGCTGCAGCAGCACGTCGAAAGCACCCCGCGGCCACCCTTCGAAGTCCACCCAGGCAGCCTAGCGAGCCGTCATCGGTAGCGGCGCGACTTGTTCTCCGTCTTCGATTCGCCGGGGTGCCATTCGGCGATCCACGGGCCGGTTCCCTCCGAAGGATCCACGATGCCGTCCTCGAGCCAGGTGTGTTTCCCGTCGAGCACCTGCCGAGCCAGCCCTCGATCGGCGTCGTCAGTGTTGCTCCACAGCTGCTCGAACAGGTGGTCGACCCGGAGCCGCGCCTGCTCGCAGAACACCGCCGCCAGCTCGTACGCCGACTCACCCTCAGCGGCGCCGCGTAGCGTTGCGGCCCGCGAACAGGAGGCGGCCATCGCGAACAGTTCGGCGCCGATGTCCACGATCCTGGCCAGGAAGCCCTGCCTGTACTCGAGCTTCGCCTGCCATCGACCCATCCCGTAGAACGTCTGCCGCGCGAGCTTGCGCGACGACCGCTCGACGTACCGCAAGTGCTTCGCGAGCGGCCCGAACTCTCGGTACGACCTGGGATCGGATCCCTTGCCGACGGCGAGCTGCGGCAGCCATTTGGCGTAGAACCCGCTCGCGTTCACCGCCGCCCTCGCCTTTGCCTGGAGATCTGCGTCCGGTGAGGCCAGATCGCCGGCCGCGGCCAGGTGTGCGTCGACCGCCTCCCGGGCGATCAGCAGATGCATGATCTCGGTGGAGCCCTCGAAGATCCGGTTGATCCGCAAGTCACGCAGGATCT
Source organism: Kribbella pratensis (assembly GCF_004366075.1). GTDB lineage: Bacteria > Actinomycetota > Actinomycetes > Propionibacteriales > Kribbellaceae > Kribbella > Kribbella pratensis. The sequence continues at coordinate 691,731 of NZ_SODU01000001.1, forward strand.
GCTCCGCCGGCACCGCGCGTTCACCCCGGGCCGCGAGCGAGTCGGCGGTCTCGTACCCGCGTCCGCCGCGGATCTGCACCAGCTCGTCGGCGATCCGCCAGGCCATCTCGCTGGACCACAGCTTGGCCAGCGCCGCCTCGATCCGGATGTCCTTGGTGCCCGCGTCGGCCAGGTTCGCCGACAGGTCCAGTACAGCCTCGAGCGCGAACGTGGTGGCCGCGATGAACGAGATCTTCTCGGCCACGGCCGCGTGGGCGCCGATCGGCCGACCCCACTGGACGCGCTCCACGGACCATTCCCGCGCGATCTTCAGGCACCACTTGGCGGCTGCGGTGGTAGTCGCCGGAATGGACAACCGACCGGTGTTCAGGGTGGTGAGCGCGATCCGCAGGCCGGCGCCTTCCCGTCCCAGCCGGTTCTCGACCGGCACCCGGACCTGGTGGAAACGAGTCACGCCGTTCTCGATCCCGCGCAAGCCCATGAACGCATTGCGGTTCTCCACCGTGATCCCCGGCGAGTCGGCCTCGACCACGAACGCGCTGATGCCACCCGGCTCGCCGTCATGCTCGGGTACGCGCGCCATCACCACGACCAGCTCGGCGATGACGCCGTTCGTCGTCCACAGCTTCACTCCGTCGAGGAGGTAGGCCGTACCGTCGTCTGTCGGGGTTGCGGTCGAGGCCATCCGCGCCGGATCCGAGCCCACATCAGGCTCCGTGAGCAGGAACGCGGTGACCGCACCGGCAGCGCAGCGGGGCAGGAACCGCTCCTTCTGCTCGTCGGTGCCGAACATCTTCACCGGCTCCGGCACCCCGATCGACTGATGTGCGGAGACGAGCGCGCTCATACTCGGATGCACCGACGCGACCAGCATCAGCGCCTTGCCGTAGTACGACATCGGCAGGCCCAGGCCGCCGTACTCGGTAGGGATCTTGATCCCGAAGACGCCCAGCTCCGCGAGCCCTCGCAAGTACTCGTCCGGGATCTTCGCCTCTCGCTCGATCAGCAGGCCGTCGAGGGTCGCGCAGTACGCCGCCAGCCGGGCGATGAACTCATCGCCGCGGGCAGCGTCGTCCGCCGCGATCGCGTGCGGTTGCGGGTGGATCAGCGACAGGTCGAAGTCGCCGAGGTACAGCTTCTTCGCGAAGCTCGGCCGGGTCCACTCGGTCTCCCGAGCCGCCTCCGCTACCTCTCGGGCCTCACGCTCGCCGACCTGCCGTGTCGTAGCCGTCACGGGTATCCCTCCTCGCCTGAGGACTCCTAACTACCCGTTAGTACCCCAAACGAGCTCGTGGCAACTCAGAGGCCGACCATCGCCATTCCGGCCGGGTTGTAACGGTCCCCCTGGACACCGATCCGAGCAGCGAGAGCGTCGAGATCGGCGATCTCGTCGGCCGACAACGCGACCTGGGTCGCGCCGGTGTTCTCGTCGATCCGCGGGCGGCGACGGGTTCCGGGGATGGGGACGATCCACGGGTGCTGGGCCAGCAGCCAGGCGAGGGCGATCTGGCCGGGCGTGCAGCCCTTCGGTTCGGCGAGGGCGCGGACGTAGGCAACCAGTGCCTCGTTGGCGCTCAGGTTGCCGGCCTCGAAGCGCGGGACCCGCGAGCGGATGTCGTCGGCGGTGAACTCCGTCGACGTACTCACGGTGCCGGTCAAGAACCCTTTGCCCAGCGGGCTGAACGGCACAAAGCCGATCCCGAGCTCGGCGCACGCCGGCAGCACCTTCGGCTCCGGGTCCCGCGTCCACAGCGAGTACTCGCTCTGCACAGCCGTGACCGGATGTACGGCGTGCGCCCGGCGAATCGTGTCCGCACCGGCCTCGGAGAGCCCGAAATGCCGAACCTTGCCGGCCTGTACGAGTTCGGCCACTGCCCCGGCGACATCCTCGATCGGTACGTCGGGGTCCACCCGGTGCTGGTAGAACAGGTCGATCACGTCGATCCCGAGCCGCTGCAGCGACTCGTCCGCAACCCGCCGGATCTGCTCGGGACGCGAGTTCGTCCCTGTCATCTTGCCGTCCTGGATGTTCCACCCGAACTTGGTCGCGATCACGACCTGGTCGCGCAGCGGCGCCAGGGCCTCGCCGACCAGCTCCTCGTTGACGTACGGCCCGTACACCTCGGCCGTGTCGAAGAACGTCACCCCGGCGGACTCCACGGCGTACCGGATCACACCGATCATGTCGTCGCGATCACCAGGGTTCGGCCCGTAGCTCTGCGACATCCCCATGCAGCCGAGACCGACCGCGGAGACCTCCAGACCTTGACCGAGCGTCCGTGTGTGCATGATGCCTCCTCAGGCCTCGGGGATTTCGATGCTGCCGAACCCTCGCGTGATGGTCTCCGGCGCCGGGCCGCCGCGGATCCCGGTCTCGAGGGCGTCGATCGCGGCGAGCTGCTCGCCGGTCAGCTCGAAGTCGAAGACGGCGATGTTCTCCGCGATCCGGGACGGGGTGACCGACTTCGGAATCGGCTGCCGCCCTTCCTGCAGGTGCCAGCGCAACATCACCTGCGCAGGCGTACGTCGGTGCGCCGCGGCGATCTCCAGGATCGTTGGATCCTCCAGCGTCGACCCCTTCGAGCCGCCCCGGTAGAAGGTGATCCCGCCGATCGGCGACCATGCCTGGTTCAGGATGCCCCGCTCGTTGTCATAGGCAAGCAGCTCGGGCTGCTGGAAGTAAGGGTGGATCTCGAGCTGGTTGACCGCCGGCACGACCCCGGTCCCGGCCAGCAGCCGGTCCAGGTGCGGCGGCATGAAGTTCGACACGCCGATCGCACGAACCTTGCCGTCGGCAAGCAACTTCTCCAGTGCCTGATAGGCGCCGATGGTGCGCTCGAAGTCACTCGGAACCGCCTGATGCAGGATCAGCAGGTCGATCTGCTCGACGCCGAGCTTCCCGGCGCTCTTGTCGAACGCGTGCAGAGTCTCGTCGTACCCGTAGTCGACAACCCAGATCTTCGTTTCCACGAACACGTCGTCCAGGCCCGAGCGCCGGATCGCCTCGCCGACCTCACGCTCGTTGCCGTACGCCGCCGCCGTGTCCACGTGCCGATACCCGACCTCCAGCGCGGTCTCGACAGCCGCGATCGTCTCGTCGGGCGGCGTCTGGAAGACACCGAACCCGATGGCCGGCATCTCCACACCGTTGTTCAACTTGATCGTCGGGACGTTCATGCCGCCACCGTAGGGCCGCACGCCGCGGCCAGGGAGTCACTGCCGTTCCAGGTACTGCCAGTGCCCCCTTGGTCCACCTACGCACGATGGCTTGACGTGGCCCGGTTTCCAGCGTCCCATGAGCTAAGGCAACGAGGCGCTGGGCCCCGGCCGGAGAGTTGGACAGGGTGAAGCTGCCGCGGATAGTGACTCCGTAGAAGAGCCATGTCCGGGCGCGCGCGAGCTTCTTGGACCATGAGTCCGCTCAGGCTGCGCCTACCGGCGGAACTGCGCCGCACCGTCGCGGCCATCGTTCTGGTCGGAGCGGCCTACTATCTCGGTGCGCGTCTGGGCCTGAGTCTGTCGCTGGTCGAGCGAAACGTCACGCCGCTGTGGCCGCCCAGCGGCATCGCGCTCGCTGCGTTCCTCGTTCTGGGTAGGTCGATGTGGCCGGCGGTCGCGCTGGCAGCTCTGGCCGTCAATCTGCCGATCAGCGCCGGTCCGTTGCCCGCGCTGTTCACCGCCGTGGGCAACACCCTTGCACCACTCGTCGCGGCGATCGTCCTCGAGCGCGTCGGCTTCCGGCGTCACCTGGACAGCCGGCGTGATGCGTTGGCGATCGTCTTCCTCGGTGCGCTCGCAAGCATGACGATCAGCGCGACCATCGGCGCCACCACGCTCGTAGCCTCGAACGCAATCAGCATCGATCAGCTCGCCGGTGCGTGGGCGGTCTGGTGGACCGGCGACGCGATGGGAGTGCTCGCCGTCGCGCCGTTCCTTTTGTGCATCCCTTTGTTCTGGGAGCTCGAGCCGTGGCCCGCCGCGCGCTGGCTCGAGGCCGCGGCAATCCTCGTGCTGACTACTGTGCTTGCGTTGTGGACTGCGTCCTCAGGCCTGTCATTGTTGTTCCTGGTGCTGCCGTCCCTGGGCTGGGCCTCGTGGCGTCTCCAGTTGCGCGGAGCCGCACCAGCCGCGCTGACAGCCTCACTGATCGCAACCTGGTCGGCCACACACGAATTCGGTCCCTTCGCGGGTACGTCGCTGCTGGAGAAGATGCTGACCCTTCAGGCGTTCAACGCCACCGTCGCGCTCACGTCGTTCTTCCTCGCCGCTCTCGTGACCGAGCGGATGCGATTTGCCCGCGCGCTGATGTCAGCGGCTGCGGACCTGGAGGAGCGCGTCAAGACTCGCACTGCGCAGCTGACGGCAACCAACGACCGGCTGCGCCGCGAGATTCACCAGCGGTACGAGACCGAACAGCAGTTGACCCTGGAAGAGGCGCGGACCCGGCGCGAGCACCAGATCGCGGAAACGCTGCAACGCAGCCTGCTCCCGGACCGGATGCCGGACATCCCTGGCGTGACCGTGGCCGCCCGCTACGTCCCAGCGACCGCGGACCTGCATGTCGGCGGCGACTGGTACGACGTGATCCCCCTCCGCGGAGGCCTGGTCGGTCTTGTCATCGGCGATGTTGCCGGGCACGGCCTGCAAGCCGCGGCCGCCATGGCACAGCTGAGGACGGCGGTCCGGGCGTACGCCGTACACGATCCATCACCAGTAGCGGTGATGAACGGAGTGCACGAGCTGGTCCATCAGCTGCCAATGGCCGAGATGGTGACCTTGCTCTATGTCCTGTATGACCCGGACGCCGGCACGATACGGTTCACGAACGCCGGACATCCGCCCGCCCTCCTGATCGACGGCGGAGACACGCGGTACCTCGAGGGTGGACTCGCCCCGCCGCTCGGCGTACTCGCGCAATGGGACTATGCCGAGGCAACCCAGGCTGTGCGGCCTGGAGCCACTCTGCTGCTGTACACCGACGGGCTTGTCGAGGAGCGCACTCTGTCGATTCAGGACGGACTCGATCGGCTGCTCGCCGAAGCGTCCGGAGGTCAGGCCGACCTCGAGGCTCTCTGCGACCACGTCCTGTCGGTACTCCCCGAGAGCGGCGACGTCGCCGACGACATCGCACTGGTCGCGCTCCGGCCATGGCCTGACACTGATCCGCGGCCCTGACGGCACAACAATCCTCATGCGCCGCAACGTGGTAGAGCCGAGGTCGGACGTCCGAGCGGCCTGGCGTTGGCCGGGCTGCGAACTCGACGTACACCGTCACATCGGCGGTGGTTGGTCCAGACCGAGGCGCGCAGCGATGGCCGCTGCTTGCACCCTGGTCTGTACCCCGAGCTTGTCCAGGATGTGGGTCACGTGGACGCTTGCGGTCTTGGGGCTCATGTAGAGGGCCTTGCCGATCTCACGATTGGTGAGCCCATCGGCCAGCAGTCCCAGGACCTGCCGCTCGCGGTCTGTCAGCGCGGGCCGACCCGCCGGGCCCGGCACCGGCTCCGGCTGATCGTCGGCCGTGGTGTCTCGTCCCGTGTCGATGCGCGCGAGTCGGGCGAGTTTGCCGATCTGCTCGAGCAGCGGAGCCGCGCGGAGGCGTTCGGCAAGGTGCCGCGCCGCGCTGAGTTGTTCGGCGGCTGTACGCCGGGCAGCGGCGCCGGGTCGGCCGGCGAGGACCGCCTCGGCGGCGCGAAGGCGTGCCTGCGCCTCCTCGTACGGCCGCCCGAGCGCGGACCATTCCCGCGCCGCGATCAGCCACGGATCAGGGTCGAAGCCGCCGACGGCGCGCGATCGCTCGCCATCGATCACGGCGGACACGGCCGCTCGGGTCCTGCTCTTGGTGACGCCGCCGAGTCGCGACACCAACTGCTCGAGGCGATCCGGCGCACCGACGGCCGCGGCCGCCTCGAGACCGGTGAGCAGGAGCTCGACCTCCACATCCTTGTCCGCGCTTGCGTGCACCGTGCCGGCCACTGACAACGCCAGTTCGAGCGCCTCCTCCGCATGGCCGGTCTGCAACAGCAGGCGTGTTCGGGCTTCGCCGTACCCTCCAACGAACAGTGGTTGATCACGTTCACGCAGGGATGCCGCCTGCAGCAGCGACTGCTCCGCCGCCGCGATGTCACCGCGGGCAAGGTGTACGTGGACCGCCATCACCTGGAAGAAGCCGAGGTCGGACGGTGCAGACGACTCGGGCATCCAGGCAACAGCCTCGTCCCACCGCCCGGACTCGTAGAGCGCCTGGACAACGTTGCCGTCCATGAGGTCTTCCAGCCAGTGCCGGCCCAGCATCAGCCGACGCACACGCTGCCCGACGAAGCCGGCGACCTGGATGGCTCGGTCCGGGTCACCCAGCCGCAGGTAGACATCGGTCAGGCCGGTCCCGGCCATCGCGAGATCCTCGGGTTCGGCCAGCTTGTGCGCGATCGCCAGTGCCGTCTGGTCGTGTCCGAGGGCTTGGGAGAGCAGGCCCTGGAGACTCGCCCTCATGCCGAGCAGCGCGTGAGCCTTCCCGACCGTGCGGATGTCCGAGTACTTCGTTCCGAGGTCGAGCGCGACCCGCGCCGGCGCCTCCGCCTCGTCCCACCGTGAGCAGGTGCCGAGCGCCATCGCCTCGCAAGCGCAGATCCTGGCCCACGTCGGCTCGTCGTCGACGGACGCCAACCGCTGAGCGAGCTCGACGTCGCGCAGTGCCTGCTCGGTATCCCCCACGGTGGTCCCAAGCCAGCAGCGTGTCAACGCAGCGCGCAACACGTCCTCGCGCGTAGTGGACATGGCTGTCAGATCGCCTTCCAGCAGTGCAGTAGCCGAGGCCGTTTGACCAACAGATCCCAGGTGCGTCGCCGCGGAGACGAGCAACGGCAATTTCTCGGGTACGCCGGCCGGCACCTTGCGGACCGAGCCCCACAAGGACGCGGCCACGGCGTACCAGTGACCCGCTTCGGCGATCGCATACCCCTGCTCGGCCGCCATGGCAGCCCGCACCGACCAGACAAGCCCGCGGTCGGGGTCTTCAGCGCGGTGATACTGCTCAGCGACTTCCGCGACTGCGACCGCGCTCGGCCGGCCGGGCAGCACCGCTTCCAAGCACCTCGCCAGCCTGCCGTGCAGCTGTCGCCGATCACGTGACAACAACCCCTCGTAGGCGACCTCGGCCAGCACGGGGTGACGGGCCATCGATCCACGTCCGGGCTCGCGCACCACGAGGCCTGCCGCGCACGCCTCCCAGACAGCGTCTGCGTCACCGGAGGCTGCGGCGAGCAACTCGTCGTCGGTCAAACCTCGGCCAAGGGTCGCGGCGGCAGCGACCACCATGCGTGCGGGCAACCCGACGGCATCCAGCCTCGATACCAGTACCTGGCGCAGCGACTCCGACGGTTCGGCACCACTGCCGGCCAGCTCGGCGTTGAGATAAGGGTTGCCAGCGCTGCGCGCGTACACCGCGGCCACGACCTCAGCGGAACACTCCGGAAGTTGACGAACGGTCTCCTCGAGAGTCAGCGGGCGGAGGTGTACGTCGGTGACCGACAGAAGGCGCAATTGTTCTCCGAGCCAACGCATGTGCTCGGGGTCAGGGTCCTCGTCCCGCCAGGTCAGCAGGACCAGCAGACCCTTCGGGGGGAGGTTCCGGCTCAGGTGCGCCAGGAAATCCAGGGTCGACGTATCCGCCCAGTGCACGTCCTCGACCACAAGTACGGCGCCGCCTTCGGCGATCTCGCCCACCGTACGCATCATGGACTCGACGGCCCACGCTCGACCCGCCGCGACGGACGTGAACACCTCGCCGTCGGTATCCCGGCCCACCCCGAGCGCCGCGTCGAGTCCGCCGTACGCCACCGCACCGGACAGCGGCGCGCAGGCACCGCTCAGGATCCTCAGCCCGGCGGAAGCAGCATCCGCCACGGCGGCACGCACCAGTGTCGTCTTCCCGATCCCCGCGTCACCGCGCACGATCGCGACGGCCGACACTCCAGACAGTCCAGCCGTCAGCTCCCCCAGCAGCGCGAGCTCCCTCTCGCGCCCGATCATCGCCCCACCCACTCCCCCATCATGCGCCCGAACAGAGGGGCCGGTAAGGCATCGGCAACGGCCGTCTAAGGAAACACCGCGGCGACCCGCGCGCGGATGCCCGATGTGCTGAACACTCCCGCCGACGGACTGTGGTCGAACCACCAACCTCTCCACAAGGAGAAACCATGAACCACAAGCGCATCATCATCACCGCACCCGTCCTCGCCGTCGCCGCGCTCGCGTTCACATCGGCGGAGTCGAACGCCAAGGACCTGCCGTACCCCGCTCCCGCCGCGGTCGCACCGCACGATCCCAACCCGTCGACCTACGCGGTCCCGACCCAGCCCGCCGCCACCACCACCATCGTCTCGGACGACAACGCAGCCGAAGCATTCCAAGCCGGCGCATCAGCCCTCGGCGGAGCCGGCATCGCCCTCGCCGCCATGTGGCTCTACCGACGCCGCCACATCCACACCGCCTAGAAGCGCTCCAGATCCAACCCCGGATCACCAAAGCCAACTGCCTAACTGGCGTATCCCATGGTCCAGTGACTGTTGACCAGGCAACGCCGCCGTCACAGGCCAATCAGGAAGAGTGCGCCTGCGGCGAGCAATCGGCTGCCGGCGAGCATCCGGGGCCGGACCTCCAGAAGCAGGGCACAAGTCTGTCCGATGCCTCCTGTAGCGTCGCCGGCGAGTTCGGACCCAGGACGACGGCGCAAGGGAGACCAGGATGGCCAGCCCCGGGACAGCGGACACGACGGAGGGGTCAGGGACGGCTACGGCTTGGTGCTCTGTGGTCGCGGCACAGTACAGGTCAACCCTCGATGACCTGGCGATCGTCCTGCGCGGTTGTCCAGATGCCCTCTGGGAGGCAAGCATCTACGAGGTAAAGAAGACCGACCAGTGGGCGTGGCCTCCGACCGATCGTGACGGGCAACCGTTCGATGACCCAGCGGTCCGGGAGTACAAGCTCCAGGCCTCCTCTGCCGTGTGGCGAACCGCCTCCCACGCGCTCTGGTTCACCGACCTCGACCTGTCCACCACCGAGACTGATTGGGCACCGCCAGCCCCGTTCTCGCGCGGCGACGAGGACGGCTACGTTGTCCCGCCGACGTACTCTCGCGACCAAGTGTTCGCCTACATCGACCGCTGTCGGCGGAAGGTCGACACGCTCTTCGCAGACCTAACCGACGATCAGGCCGCCGCGCACCTCGCCGAGCCGCACCGAAACGGCGGAACGTCGCTAGCGGCCGTCCTTGTTCAGGGCGTCGTCCATCTCCAGCTCCACTCCACCCAGATCCGCACATTCCTCAGAAGTCACGGCATCCGCTGCGAAGATGAGTAACCCACGCAAATGTCTGCGGCCGGTATCGGCGCCAAGTCGATGCCAGCGGCGTACGGCTGGACCAGCCCGGCGCGCGATGCCGGTGGGGCGTCGGCGATGCTGTGGGCATGGAGTACGTGTCCAGAGTGCCGCGACCGCCGCTGGACGGGCTGATCGACGACCTCTACTACCTGGAGGGAGCGCCGCCGTACGCCCGCCTGACCCTGCCGCCGATGCCGGCAGCGTTGCTCATCGTCAACCTCGGGGCGCCGTTCCGCATCCGCGCCGGCACCGACATCGAGACGACCGAGTACGCCGACGGCTGCGTGGTCACCATGCCCACCCGCGCGTTGGAGTTCGGCTACCCACTTCCGACCCGGTCCGTCGGCGTACACATCAAACCGTGGGGGCTGGCACCGTTCCTGCCGATGCCCGCGGCCGAGCTGTGTGACCGGCCGGTGACGGTAGAGCAGGTGTGGGGCCGGGCCGCCGTTGCTGAGCTGCAGGACAGGCTGGCCACTGCGGACGGCCCGCACGAGATGCTGACGCTGCTCGAGGAGGAGCTCATGCGACGGCTGTGCGAGACCGCCGGCCTGGGTCTGGTCCGCCATACGAGCAGTGTCATCGCGGCGACCAGCGGGGCGGTGGCGATCGGCGACCTGAGCGTGGCAGCCGGTGTCAGCAGCACTCATCTGACGCAGCGGTTCAAGGAGCTCATCGGCGTCACGCCGAAGCGGCTTGCCCGCACCTACCGCTTCGCCGCCGCCGTGTTCACGATCGACCCCGCCGGACCGATCGACTGGGGCGACCTCGCCGGTCGCGCGGGCTACTTCGACCAGGCCCACTTCGGACACGAGTTCCGGGAGTTCACCGGGCTCACGCCGACACGGTACGTCGAAGTCCGGCAGCGATTCCTGCGCGAACATCCCGGCCACGTGTTCGAAGGCTGGCCACTCCCGGCCGATTGATTTCTTACAAGAATGACAGCTCACGACACGCTAATTTGGGGACACCCTGAAGCAGAGGAGAGTCCCGTGGGCAAGGTGGTCATGTACAGCTCGGTGTCGGTGGACGGCTTCATCGCGGACGAGAATGACCAGCCCGGACCGCTGTTCGACTGGTTGTCCAGCGGCGACGTCCCGTTGGACGAGAGCGGCGTACTCAAGGTGTCGCAGGCGTCCCACGACTACACCCGGGCGTACTGGGACCAGATCGGGGTAACAATCGCCGGCCGCCACGTCTTCGACCTGACAGACGGCTGGGACGGCAAACCTCCAAGCGGGATCGACCACGTAGTCGTCGTGACACACCGACCGGCACCCGACGGCTGGAACCCCGAGGCACCGTTCCACTTCGTCGACGGCGTCGCAGCAGCCATGGCCAAGGCACAGGACCTAGCAGGTGACCGCACCGTCGAGGTCGCCGCCGGCAACGTCGGCGGCCAGATCCTCGCCGCAGGCCTGATCGACGAGATCCGCATGGACGTAGTACCCGTAGTCCTCGGCTCCGGCAAACCCTACTTCGGCCCAGTCAACGCACAGCACCTCTTGGAGAACCCCGACACGGTGATCCAGGGCAACCGAGTACTCCACCTCCGCTACCGCGTACGCCACTGACCGCACCAAGCGGCTATGCGAAGAAGCCCACCGCGAACACCGACACCAAGTCAAACCTCCAGCTGCGTTCGCGCATCGCCACCCCTGATAGGCCAGCCGACGCCGACTCACCCCAGCACCTCACCCGCGACAAAGTCCAACTCACGACCGGCAGTTGCGAACCAACCTCAAACCACGCCCTGCCCGCGCGAACACCCACCGGATACGCATGCCTGAGATCGCACGGGCGATCACCAACCGCTGGCTGTCGGACGTGCCTTCGAAGAAGGTGTAGATCTCCTCGGTGCTCGCCAGAACAGCCCAGCCCGAAGCACCGATCCGTCCCTGACCTGCGGCTTTGCCACTCGGCATTTGCCGTCGGTTCCCAATGCTTGCCGACGTCCCACGGAACTGTCACGGAGCACCGACCACCCTCGTTGCGACGATCATTCGAACCCAAGCTGCCTCCAGGCCCGCCCCAAAGCCAGCCCCGGCACCGACCGCAGCACCGACACCCACTACCGCGTGCTCCACGACATCTCAGACCCCGCCGGCAAACTCACCCTGCGCCGCGCCGGCCGCCTCCACCACATCCCCATCGGCACCGAACACGCCGAAACCCCCGTCCTCAAGCTCGTCGACGACCTCCACATCCGCATCATCAACGCCGCCACCGGAGAACTCCTCCGCGAGCTCACCCTCGTCCCCACCCGCGACTACCAACCCCCTCGGCCGACCCCCAGGACCACCCAAAAACAGAAAACCGGACCCCCGATAAGGGTCAGGTCTCTCCGGTATCTCCTGAGAGATCACACAAGCGCCGGTGAGGGGACTCGAACCCGTAACCCCCGCTTTACCAGGCCATGCCTGTCGTCGTGCCGCACCACTACCTGAAAGTTGCCGTTGACCTGCTTACTCCTGGACCCGACTCAGCGACATCGCCATGGCAACGCGGGAACTCATGACGAAGGACACAGCAACCCAGGGCGCGAGTACTTCCCCTGACAACGCTCCGCGTAGTGCAGCAGGCAGCCTCGATCCAGACCGCTCCGGCAAGCCACTGTGGCGCTGACCATGATCCGGTTCATCGGCAGCAAACAGGTCGTCGATGCCGCCGACCGATGTGCCGACGTGATCCTGAAACTCGGTGACACTGTCCACGTCGGCACCGCCGCACCTGACCGGGTGGAGGAGCTCCTGACGAGATGAACAAACGTCGCCACCGCTGTTCGACGTCGCGGGGGACCGAACTCGACGTCGACCCGCAACCTTTCGCGTGTTTCAGGGCTCCGTCGCAGCCGGGGTCCAAGGGATCGCACCGAGCAGCTCCAACTCCGGGCTGGTGTTGCCGGGCGACGTCCGGCAGGTCCCCGACATCGTTGTGCAGGGGTTGACGGGCGCCTTACCTTGTCACGATGCCCGCGACGAGGTTGATGGTCGCGGCGAGGATGACAGTTCCGAAGGCGAACGAGAGTAGGCAATGCCGTAGTACGACTGAGCGGATGTCTGAGCTGGCGACGCTCGTGTCGGAGACCTGGTAGGTCATGCCGAGGTTGTAGCTGAAGTAGAAGAAGTCACGGTAGGCAGGCGATTCGTCGCTGTTGAAGTCGATGCCGCCGGCGGGCTGGCGGTAGTAGAGGTGCGCGTAGCGGGCGGCGTACACCATGTGCAGGACGGCCCAGTTCATGAAGACGCCGGCGAGGCCGATAGCGGCGGCAGAATTCTGGCTGTGCGAGTCACCGAGTACAAGTAGTAGGGCGATGCCGGTCAGGCCGCCGAGTGTCGCCGCCACCACGGCCAACTCCTCGACGGCCGGCCGGAAGTCCTCGCGGCCGACGAAGCGGTGTGTGGCGTCCGATGTCATCGGCCACAAGACGAGTACGCCGGTGACGACGAACGCCGCAGCGATCGCCGCGATGCCCGACAGCACTCCCAAGGGCAGGTTCCAGATCAGCGCGACAACTGCTCCGAGGACGCACCCGGCGACAAGCGACACGAACAGCCGGGAAGCCGCCGTCGTCGGCAGGCCGCCTCTCACCATGGTCTCCGCGTCTTCACGGAATCAGTTGACGATCGCGATGTTGTTGATCACCTCGGTGACTCCTGGGGAGGCCCAGGCGGCCGAGGCGGCTTCGAGGCGTTCGGCCAACGAGGTCGCCGTCCCGCCCAGCACCACCGTCGTCCCGTCGATCTCGACCGTGATGCCCTTGGCATCGACCCGCGCATTGCGCTGCAGAGCGTCGACGATCGACTGCTTGACGTCGGGAGCGATGGGTTCAGTGATCACAAGCTCAACGTCGTTCGTGACGCCCTTCACCGACTCCATCTTGCTGACCACGGACACGGCCTCGTCGCGCTGGTGCTGCCAGCTCGCCGTGCCGGTCAACGTGACCCAACTGTCAGCGACCTTCGCGTCGATCGTCGACGGCACGCCGGCGTTGAGAACCAGGGCCTGCAGTACGGCGCCACGCAGGTCCGCATCGTCTCGTGATGCAGCCTCCAGTGGAGTCACCACCAGGTCGTTGTGTACGCCGGTGACTCCGGCGACATGCTGTACGTCGTTCTGTGCCTCGAGCTTCTCGCGCAGGCTGCCGACCGTGCCGCGCAACGTCACGACACCGCCCTCGACGGCGGATACGATCGCGACGCTGTCGACTTTCGGGTCGTAGAAGATCGCGTCGTTGACATCACGTTGCAACTGACCGTCAGTCATCTGCGGCTCCCGTCTTCTTCGGTTGGATGTCGCGCGATCGAGCTTTCCCTGGATAGACGCGCTCCTCCGGCTCCTCGGTGAGGGCCGCCACCGCCGTGGCACATTCCCGGCGGTGTTCGTCGGTGCGGGCGAGCAGACACGACAGCAGCAGCCGGATGTCCGGGTCGTCGCTACCGTCACGCAAGTCGCGAATGGCCGGACGGTGATCACTCTCGGCATGGGCGTTCGCAAGGAAGTCGGCGAGCAGGTTCTGCCGATCGGTCGTGCCCGCCTGACGCCACGGATTGGACAAGGCACCGGCACTCGCCGGCTCCTCAGGCTGCCGACCGGCCATTGACACGAGCACGCTCTCCAGGTCGGTTCCGCCCATCACGGCCGCGACCATCGGGTTCGCCCGTATTACCCGGTCAACGGTTTCCGCGGGTGCGCCTTCCAGTAGTCGCGCAATCATCGTGGCGAGCATCTCGACCATCGCGACCTGATCCACGCCGAGGTGAACGAGCGTGTCGCGGTAGCGGCCGGGAACCGGCGCGGTCCAGCCGCTCAGGTAGTGGGTGGCGACCGTGATCTCGTGATACTGATCGGCGAGAACGTGTTCCAGGCGGTCGGCGTACCGGAGATCAGGCCGGTCGGGCCGGCAAGCAAACTGTAGATCGCGTCGGTGGTTGAACATGTGCTGCTCCTGCGGTTCTGTTGGCCGGCCTGCCGGACCGGTGGGTCAGTGGACGAATCAGTTGCTCAGGGCATCCTCGAGCCAAGGACGCAGTACGGCGGCCGGCGCGGCACCGATCTGGGTGGCGACCGCTTCCCCGGACCGAAACACCATCAGGGTCGGGATGGAACGGATGTCGAACCGGCGCGACAGTTCCGGCGCATCGTCGGCGTTGATCTTCACCAGCTTGATGTCGCCGGCCTTCTCGGTGGCGAGTTGTTCGAGCACCGGGCTGACCATTCGGCACGGACCGCACCACGGTGCCCAGACGTCGACCAGAACCGGGATCCGGGACTGCTCGACAACCTTCGCGAAGTCCTGGTCGCCGGCGTTGACGACCCAGGGCAACGGCTTGCCGCACTTGCCGCAGACCGGCTTCCCGTCGCCGGTCGCCTGCACCCGGTTCTTCTGGCCGCAGTGCGGGCAACTGATGATTTCGGCTTCCGCCGTCATAGCCCCTCCTTCCTCAGACGTCCGGTCACCCGTTCCACTTGGCGCAGGTCGTCGCAGACGATCGCCGTGTACTGGACGGGGGAACCTCCCTGTCGTTGTGGGTTACTCAGCCGCGGCTTGTGGTGGGTTCTGGACGTCGACAACGAGTTTCTGGCCGTCGAGCGAGACCTTGACGACAGCTCCGTCGACGACGTCGCCGGTGAGCAGTGCTCGGCCGACGCGGGTCTCGACCTCGCGGGCGATGAAGCGGCGCAGCGGGCGCGCGCCGTACACCGGGTCGAAGCCTTGTTCGGCGAGGAAACGCAGCGCGTCGTGGGTGACGTCGAGGGTCATCTGCTGGTCGGCGAGCCTGGTGCGCAGGTCGCCGAGCATCAGTTCGGCCACTTGCTCGATCTCGGGCAGCGTGAGCGGCGTGAACAGCACGATGTCGTCGACGCGGTTCAGGAACTCCGGCCGGAAATGATGCCGCAGATCGGCCATCACGGCGTCCCGGGCGTCCTCCTTGATCTGGCCGTCCGGCGTGACGCCGTCGAGCAGGTACGACGACCCGATGTTCGACGTCATGATGATCACGGTGTTACGGAAGTCGACCGTCCGTCCTTGCGCGTCGGTCAGCCGTCCGTCGTCGAGCACCTGCAGCAGCGTGTTGAAGACATCCGGGTGCGCCTTCTCGATCTCGTCGAACAACACGACGGAGTACGGCTTACGGCGTACCGCTTCGGTCAGCTGACCGCCTTCGTCGTACCCGACGTACCCGGGCGGCGCGCCGACCAGCCGACTGACCGTGTGCCGTTCCTGGTATTCGCTCATGTCGATCCGGACGATGTTGTCCTCGGAGTCGAACAACGCCGCCGCCAGCGCCTTGGCCAGCTCGGTCTTCCCGACGCCGGTCGGCCCGAGGAAGATGAACGACCCGATCGGCCGTCGCGGATCCTTGATCCCGGACCGGGCCCGGATGATCGCGTCGGCCACGACGTTGACGGCCTCGTCCTGGCCGATCACGCGTTCGTGCAGGATCTCGTCCAGCCTCAGCAGTTTCGCGCGTTCGCCCTCCTGCAACCGCGTGACCGGGATCCCCGTCCACCGGGACACGATGGAGGCGATCTCCTCGTCGGTGACCACCTCGCGCAGCAGCCGTCGGCCGCCTCCCTGTTTGGTGGCGAGCTGGTCCTCTTCGGCCAGCAGCCGCCGTTCGAGCTCGGGCAACTTGCCGTGGCGGAGTTCGGCCGCCTTGTTGAGGTCGTACTCGCGTTCGGCCTGGTCGGCGTCGTGGCGCAGTTGTTCGATCTGCCCGCGCAGGTCCTGGGTGCGGTGCACCACCTGGCGTTCGGATTCCCACTGCGCCCGCATCGCGTCTGACTCGGCGCGCAGGTCGGCGAGTTCCTTGCGAAGTTCCTCCAGCCGGGACTCGCTGGCCGCGTCCTCTTCCTTGGAGAGCGCCGCGTCCTCGATCTCCAGCCGAGTGACTTTGCGGGTCAGTTCGTCGAGTTCGGCCGGCATCGAGTCGATCTCGGTCCGCAGCATCGCGCACGCCTCGTCCACCAGGTCGATCGCCTTGTCCGGCAGGAACCGGTCGGTGATGTAGCGATGACTCAGTACGACGGCGGCGACCAGCGCACCGTCCTGGATCTTCACGCCGTGGAAGACCTCGAGCCGTTCCCGCAGGCCGCGCAGGATCGAGATCGCGTCCTCGACCGACGGCTCGTCGACCACCACCGGCTGGAACCGGCGCTCCAGCGCCGCGTCCGGCTCGATGTGCTTGCGGTACTCGTCGAGCGTGGTCGCGCCGATCATGTGCAGTTCGCCGCGCGCAAGCATCGGCTTCAGCATGTTGCCCGCATCCATCGCGCCCTCGGTCGCGCCGGCGCCGACCACCGTGTGCAGCTCGTCGACGAACAACAAGATCCGTCCCTCGGCCGCCGCGACCTCGCTGAGCACCGCCTTCAGCCGCTCCTCGAACTCACCGCGGTACTTCGCTCCCGCCACCAGCGCCGCCAGATCGAGCGCAAACACCGCCCGATCCTTCAGTCCCTCCGGTACGTCGCCGTTCGCGATCCGCTGCGCCAGCCCCTCCACGATCGCGGTCTTCCCGACGCCCGGCTCACCGATCAGGACCGGGTTGTTCTTCGTCTTCCGCGACAGGATCTGGATCGTCCGCCGGATCTCCTGATCACGCCCGATCACCGGATCGAGCCGCCCAGTTCGGGCGTCGGCGACGAGTTCGCGGCCATACTTCTCCAACGCCTCGTAGGCCGCCTCCGGCATGGCCGACGTGACGCGCTGGTTCCCGCGAATTGCGGTCAGCGCCTGCAGGAACTTCTCCCGGGTCAGGCCCTGTTCGCGCGCCCGCCGTCCCGCTGCCGTCTCTGCGCCTTCGTCGAGCAGCGCCATCAGCAGGTGCTCGACCGAGACATACTCGTCCTTCAGCCGCTTCGCCTCGCGCTCGGCGGTGTCGAACACCTTCGACAGGCGCTGCGTGACGTACACCTGTCCCGGTTCGGCGCCGGGCCCCGTCACTTTGGGGCGCCGGCTGAGATCGGACTCGAGATCAGCGCGCAGCCGGTCCGGGTCGGTGCCGGACTGCGTGAGCAGCCGGGGAATCAGTCCGTCGGGCTGATCCAGCAGCGCCAGCAACAGATGCTCGCCGTCGACCTGCTGGTGCCCGAAACGGAGCGCCTTGGTCTGCGCGTCGTGCAAGGCTTCCTGCGACTTCTGCGTCAGGCGGTTCATGTCCATGATCGGCCTCCGGAATGTTTGGCACGAAGTGCTGATTCCTGGGCGGCGAGCCGGTCGAGCAGGTCGATCACCAGCCCGACCGCGGCGTAGTTGAGAGAGAACGCGGCCCGCAGCCGCTGGATGCGGGCCACGGCCGCGACATCGGCGTACGAGAACCAGAGTCGACCGGACACGTCCCGCGCGGGTTCGAGCAGTCCGAGGGCGACGAACCGCGCGACCAGATGCGGATGGACGCCGGTCAGCCGCGCGAACGCCTCCAGATCCAGCAGCAGCGGCCGGGCCAGTGCGTTACTCATCGCTGCCTCCTCGGGTCGAAGGTCGTGGCGGCGGCGAGCTGCTCGAACAGGTGCTGTTCCTCGTCGGAGAGCTTGTCGGGCATCACGATCCGGATCTCGGCGTACAGATCACCGGGCGCCCGTTTCGCCGGCAGGCCGCGGCCCTTCAACCGCAGGCGTTTCCCGCTCGACGTCCCGCCAGGGACACGGAGCTTCACCTCGCCGCCTGGCGTCTCGAGCGCGACACGCGCGCCGAGCGCGGCCTCGGAGGCGGACACCGGCAGGTCGACATAGATGTCGCGGCCTTCGACTCGGTACCGCTTGTCCGGGAGCAGCCTGACCACCATGTACAGGTCGCCCGCCGGCGCGTCGCCACTCCCCTGACCGCCCTGACCGGCCAGCCGGATCCGCTGACCGTCGATCACCCCGGCCGGGATCGAAACCTCGACCGTACGTTCGCCGTCAGGGCCGGAGATCGTCAGCCGCCGCTGCCCACCGTTGTAGGCCTCGGGGACGGTGAGCTCGAGCTCGACCTCCTGGTCGGCGCCCGGGATCGGTCCCCACTGCCGCCGCCCGCGGCCCCCGAACATGCCGCCGAGCAGGTCCTCCAGGTCCACGTCCCCGGCGCCGTCGCCCCAGCCCGGAGACCCGCTCCAGCCACCCCGGCTGCCGGTCGCCGCCGGGCCGTCCTGGCCTGTCCACCACCCGCCGGGCGCACCACGACCGGCTCCGGCGCGTTGCGCTCTTGCCCACGCCTCCGGGTCGACATCGGGCGGGACCCTGCGGAAGTCGTCGCCGAACGCGTCGTACCGTTTCCGCTGGTCGGGGTCCGACAGTACGTCGTACGCCTCGGAGACCTGCTTGAACTTCTCCTCCGCGCCGGGGTCCTTGTTGATGTCCGGGTGGTACTGCCGGGCCAGCTTCCGGTACGACCGTTGCAGCTCGTCGGCCGTCGCATCGCGACCCACTCCGAGCAGTTCGTAGAAGTCGGCCATGGCACTACTGCTTCGCGACGACGACCGAGGCCGGCCGGAGGGGCTCGTCCGCGGTCCCGTATCCCGGCCGGACCACGGCGATCACCGTGCCGGGTTCGGCGTTCGGGTCGGCGATCGTGCTGACGGCCTCGTGCACGGCCGGGTCGAACGGCTCACCAACCGGGTCGAACCTCGGATACCCGAGCCGGCCCAGCGCCGCGACGGCCTGCTCGTGGACCGCCTTGATCCCTTCGACGACCGCCTCCGCGCCGCTGTCGGCGTGTTGCAGAGCCAGCTCGAGGTTGTCGACGACCGGCAACCAGGTGGCCGCAGCCCGAGAACGCTCGGCGGACCGTTCCCGGTCCAGGTCGCGCTGGTACCGCTTCCGCAGGTTGTCCAGGTCAGCCGCCGTACGACGCAACTGATCGTCGAGACGAGCGATCTCCTCATCCTTGTCCGGCTCCTCGTCGACGACGGCTGCCGATTCTTCAGCTGAGGTGGCGGCCGTGTCCGACTGCTCGCCCGACATCAGTCGACCGTGAAGTCGGCGTCGATCACGTCGTCGTCCGCGGCCGAGTCCTGCTTACCGGACTGGCCGGGCGGCGGGCCATCTGGGGACCGGCTGGCCAGCAGGCCCTGGTACACCTGCTGCAACTCCTGCGTGAGCGGCCGCACCCGGTCGAGCCCAGCACCTTCCTTCACCGCCTGCCGCGCATCGGCCACCAACGTCTCCGCACGAGCCTTCTCGTGCACCGCGACCGTGTCGCCGAGCTCGGTCAGCCGGCGGTCGACCTGGTAGGCGACCGCGTCCAGCTCGTTGCGCGCGTCGACCTCCTCGCGCAGCCGGGTGTCCTCGGTCCGGTGCTGTTCGGCGTCCGCGACCATCCGGTCGACCTCGCCCGGATCCAGCGCCGAGCTCTCGGTGATCGTGATCCGCTGCTCGACCCCGGTGTCCTTGTCCTTCGCCGACACGTTCAGGATCCCGTTCGCGTCGATGTCGTACGTGACCTCGACCTGCGGCTCACCACGCCCCGCCGGCCGGATCCCCTCCAGCCGGAACCGTCCGATCACCCGGTTGTCCGCGGCCCGCTCCCGCTCGCCCTGCAGGACCACGATGTCGACCGCGTTCTGGTTGTCCTCCGCCGTACTGAAGGTCTCCGTCCGCCGCGCCGGGATCGTCGTGTTCCGTTCGATGACCTTCGTCATCATCCCGCCCAGCGTCTCCACACCCAGCGACAACGGCGTCACGTCGAGCAGCAGCACGTCCTTCAGCTCACCCTTGATGATCGCGGCCTGCGTCGCGGCGCCGATCGCGACCACCTCGTCCGGATTCACGGTCATGTTCGGGTCCTTGCCACCCGTCAACCGCCGGACCAGCTGCTGTACGGCGGGGATCCGCGTCGACCCGCCGACCAGGATCACCTCGTCGATGTCGTTCGCCGTCACCTTCGCGTCCGCCATCGCCTGCTGCACCGGCCCCAGGCATCGCTCCACCAGATCATGCGTGATCTCGTCGAACGTCGACCGCATCACGGTCACCACCAGATGCTTCGGACCCGTCGACGTCGCGGTCACGAACGGCAGGTTCACCTGCGTCTGCGACACCGACGACAGCTCGACCTTCGCCTTCTCGGCCGCCTCGAACAACCGCTGCAACGCCTGCGCGTCCTCCCGCAGATCTACCCCCTCGGTCTTCTTGAACTCGTCCGCCAGGTAGTCGACCAGCCGCCGGTCGAAGTCGTCACCACCCAGATGCCCGTCACCCGACGTCGACAACACCTCGACCACACCGTCACCGACCGTCAGAACGCTGACATCGAACGTGCCGCCACCCAGGTCGAACACCAGAACGGTCTCGTTCTCCTGCTTGTCCAGCCCGTACGCCAGCGCCGCCGCGGTCGGCTCGTTGATGATCCGCAGTACCTCCAGACCTGCGATCTTCCCGGCGTCCTTGGTCGCCTGCCGCTGCGTGTCGTTGAAGTACGCCGGAACCGTGATGACCGCCTCGGTCACCTTCTCCCCCAGGAACTTCGACGCGTCCTCGACGAGCTTGCGCAACACCAGCGCGGAGATCTCCTCCGGCGCGTACAGCTTCCCCCGTACGTCGAACCGCACCGACCCGTCCGGCCCCTCGACCACATCGAACGACACCGCGGTCATCTCACTCGTGACCTCGTCGTACCGCCGGCCGATGAACCGCTTCGCCGAGTAGATCGTGCCCTTCGGGTTCAGGATCGCCTGCCGCCGCGCGAGGTTACCCACCAAACGCTCACCGTCATCGGTGAACGCCACCACCGAGGG
Source organism: Kribbella pratensis (assembly GCF_004366075.1). Taxonomy (GTDB): domain Bacteria; phylum Actinomycetota; class Actinomycetes; order Propionibacteriales; family Kribbellaceae; genus Kribbella; species Kribbella pratensis. Next base: position 712,829 of record NZ_SODU01000001.1, read on the forward strand.
TGTGGTGCGGGATCCTTCGCTGTTCGGGATCACCGTGGGCTGGCCGCCTTCCACGACGGCGATCACCGAGTTGGTGGTGCCCAGGTCGATACCGACTGCCTTCGCCATGTCCGTCTCCGTCCGTCTCGGTCGTCCGCCGGCACGGTTCTTGTTGCCTCAGGCATCAGCCCGTGCCGGGATCCTCAGGCACGCTGGAACGCTACCGCCGGCCGGGCAAGCCGGCGGTAGATCGCAGTGGGATTTGTTCGACGTTACTGCTGCCGTTGTCCGGCGCGCCAGAAGTCGGCGTCGGTCGACTGCCGACACTGTGTTGGACCGGCCAACGGCCAACAACCCACTGTCGCGGGTCAATGCCTCCTGGCCGACGGTGTGCTGAGATAGCAGAAGAGCACGACCTGTCATGAGAGCGAGGACATGAGCGACAACCAACCGACCGACCTGGCTGATCTCGCCGCCTGGGCCGAGTCACAGTTGCCCCAACTCGCGGAGAACGCTTGCACCGCGATCCTGGCCCGGGTGCCCTTCTACCACGGTGGCGCGGTGGTATCGGTCGCCGACCTGCGCCGCTCGGTCGGCCATAACCTTCGGTTCCTGGTCAGCGCCCTCCGCGCGCCCGAGGAACCGCGCGATCTCGCCGCTCCACGAGACACCGGGCGTCGGCGCGCCCAGCAGTCTGCGCCGTTGCCCGAGGTACTCCAGGCGTACCGGATCTGCTTCGCGACCCTCTGGGATGCCCTGGTCGCGCACGCCCGCGAGAGCCGTGGCCAGTCAGCGGTTGACGCCCTACTGTCAGCGGCCAGTCTGATCTGGCAGTTCACCGACGAACACGCACTCGCGGTCACCGAGGCCTACCGCGCGGCAACCGCAGAGATCCTGCTCGCCCGCCAGCAGCGCCGGGGCGCGCTGGTCGAAGCTTTGCTCACTGGTCAACCAGGACCCGATGGTGGGCCTTGGGAGGCCGCATCGCTGCTCGGACTCCCACCAGGCGCGCAACTGATCGTCGTCGCCGCCGAAACCCGTGGCTTGGCCGAGGAGAGCCTGCCCGGGATCGAACGCCGACTGTCCGATCGTGGTGTGGTCTCCGGTTGGCGATTGACCCCTGCCCTACAGCTGGGGCTAGTGGCAGTCCCCCTCGAGCAGCAGGACCGAGTCCTGTCCACACTGCGCGAAACCGTGACGGCACGGACCGGAGTGAGTCCGCCGTACCCGTCGTTGTCGGACACCCCGCGAGCCCTGCACCTGGCACGTACGGCGCTCAGCGCGGTTCCGGCGGGTCGCGCCGAGGTGCGCCTGTTCGACCCGAGCCCGCTGGCCGCACTCCTGGCGTTGGACCCGGCTGAAGGACGGCGGATCACCCAGGCGGTTCTCGGAACCGTACTCGCACTGCCGTCCGACGACCGCGCCATCCTGCTGGAAACGCTCACTGCCTATCTGAATCACGACGGCTCGGCCGAGCACGCCGGCCGTGTGCTGCACTGCCATCCGAACACAGTTCGTTACCGGCTCCGTCGACTGCAAGAACTCACCGGACGTTCACTGTCGGACCCGAACGACGCCGCCGAGCTGGCCGCAGCGTCGTACGCCGTTCAAATCAGCCCGGATGCAACCACCACCCACGGCCACAACTGACGAGCCGACGGCCGTCCGGACGGACGACCGGATCGGAGAGCTGTCGCGAGGCACAACATCGTTCGTCGGCGTCCACAACGTCTCGGCCCGTCACACCCTCGGGTGCAGACTCGTAACTAACCTCAAAGCAGTCCTGATCCGCGAGCAGGGAGCACGGTAGCGATGAGCGACGACACGGTGGACGACGTCCGCGCAGGCGGCGATGGACCGACGACCGACCGGGAGTGGTCGCAGAAGGACTACCACCACCCGGCCGCCGGCTGGGGTGCGGCGTTGTCGGTAGCCCGGGTGCTCGGCCGAGAACACACGGTTGTATCCGGAACCCGCGCCATGCTCACCATGAACCACGAGAGCGGCGGATTCGACTGTCCCGGCTGCGCCTGGCCCGACGCCACCGACGGGCTGAAACTGGACATCTGCGAGAACGGCATCAAACACGTCTCCTGGGAGATGACCCCGAAGCGCGCGGGGCGCGAGTTCTTCGCCGAACACACCGTGGCCGAGCTCGAGACCTGGACGGACTTCGCGCTCGAGGACGTCGGCCGGCTGACCGAACCGATGGTGTACGACGCTGCGACCGATCACTACGTACCGATCGAATGGCAGGCGGCGTTCGACCTCATCGGCGCGACACTCCGGGCCCTGGACAGTCCGGACCAAGCGGCGTTCTACACCTCCGGGCGGCTGAGCAACGAGGCCACGTTCCTCTACCAGTTGATGGCCCGCGAGTACGGCACCAACAACCTGCCGGACTGCTCGAACATGTGCCACGAGGCGTCCGGCCGCGCACTCCAGGCCGCACTGGGCACCGGGAAGGGCACGGCCGATCTCAAGGACTGGGAGTCCGCCGAGGCGCTGTTCATCATCGGCGTCAACGCGGCTTCGAACGCCCCGCGAATGCTGACCGCACTGTCCGACGCGTATCGTCGCGGGGCGCAGGTCGTGCACATCAATCCGCTGGTCGAGGCCGCGGCCCGGCGGACCATTGTGCCGCACGAGATCGTCGACATGGCCCTGTTCAAGTCCACACCCACGAGCACGCTGAATCTCCAGGTCCGGCCCGGGGGCGACCTCGCCCTACTCCGCGGAATTGCGAAGGCCGTGCTGGAGGAGCACCGGACCGATCCGAAGGCGCTCGACGAGGTCTTCCTCGAGCGCCACACGCACGGCTTCGAAAAGTACCGCGAGCTGTGCGAGGCAACGGAATGGAGCGACCTCGAACGGCAGTCCGGCCTGTCCGAGACCGACATCCGGCGTGCGGCCGAGATCTACTCCCGGTCCAAGCGCACTCTGATCAGCTGGTGCCTCGGCGTCACCCAGCACGAGCACGGTGTCGACACCGTCCGCGAGATCGTCAACCTCCTACTGCTGCGCGGAAACCTAGGACGAGAAGGCGCCGGACCGTCGCCGGTACGCGGGCACAGCAACGTCCAAGGCAACCGCACCTGCGGGATCGACCACCGCCCCACGCCGCAGTTCCTCGACCGACTCGCCGAGGCCTGCAAGATCGAACCACCCCGCGAGCACGGCCTGGACACAGTCGACGTTGTCGCAGCCATGAACACAGGGACAGTCAAGGTCTTCGTCGGGATGGGCGGCAACTTCGCACTCGCCGCGCCGGACACCGCCTTCACCGCTCAAGGGCTGCGACAGTGCGACTTGACAGTCCACGTCAGCACCAAGCTCAATCGCAGCCACCTCACGCACGGGCGGCAGGCGCTTATCCTCCCGTGTCTCGGACGGACCGAACTGGACATGCAGCAAGGTGGCCGGCAATCCACCTCGGTCGAGGACTCGATGAGCATGGTGCATCTCTCCACGGGCAGGAAGCGCCCGGCCTCGCCGTACCTGCTGTCCGAACCTGCGATCATCGCGGGGATGGCCCGCGCCACGCTGCCCGAGAGCTCGACCCCGTGGGAGTGGTACGTCGACGACTATGACCGGATCCGCGATGTGATGGCCAAGGCGCTCGACGGATTCGAGGACTTCAACCGCAGAGTCCGCCGGCCGCTCGGTTTCCGCCTCCGCCAACCTGCACGGGAACTCGTCTTCCACACCCCGTCGGGACGAGCCGAGTTCTCCACCGCTGGGCTCCCCGACGTGATCCCCGCATCGGACGACGTACTGGTGCTGCAGACGATGCGCTCGCACGACCAGTGGAACACCACGATCTACTCCGACAACGACCGCTACCGCGGCGTGAAGAACCTGCGCACCCTGATCCTCATGAACGCCGACGACATGCGCGCCCGCGGAATCAGCGAAGGCGATCTGGTCGACATCACCGCGACCGCGCGAGACGGAACGACGCGCTCGCTGCATGAATACCGGGCATTGACGTACGACGTACCTCGTGGCAGCGCTGCCGGCTACATGCCCGAGATGAACGTACTGGTCGCGCACAACGACTACAGCCGACAGAGCGATCAACCCTTGATGAAGAACATCATGGTCCGCGTCACCTCGTCAGGTCAGTGAACGCGACGGCGGACGAATTGTCCTGACGGACAGCTGCCTTTGGATCAGTCGCTTTCCAACGCCTCCGCGGCGCTCTTCAGATTCTGTAGGTCCGACTCAAGTGCTGTCGTCGCGGTCGGATCGAAGGACTGCTCCGCGGATTCGGCACCGAGCGCGTCGTCGGGTTCGCTGGCCTTCGCGGCGTCGAGTTCGTAGTCCGCATCCTCGGCCACAACACTCGGGTCGGTGGTGACGGCCTTGACCTCGTTACTCGGATCTCTCGTCATGTCATCAGGCTAATCGAGGGCCACCTCCCTGCGATTTGTAGCCTTGAACAACGCGATCTGTGCGTCCGGACAGACATCGTTTGAACGGTCACCTGCTCGTAACGCTTCCTGCTTGCTGGTCGTTTTGAACAGCGTCGGGGAAAGCTCGTCAGGGGCGGGGCTAAGCGGGGGCCCGCCCCTGGCGTTCCTCCCGGTTCGCGCGTGACCGTAGTCTCGCCAGCTGACCCCAAGCGGCCCGGGTCGCGATCAGCCGAGCGCGGCCGGGGATTCTGCGTGCGGGATGAGCAGACGTGGGCTGCCGGAGCCGTCGGCGGGAACCACCCAGACGTCCGAGTCGCCGGTGCCGCGCGGAATGGAGTAGCCGATGGTGTTCGCGTCCAGCCATGCGGGCTGGTCGTCCACGCTGCGGGCTTCGGCGAGCGGTGTTCTCGTGCCTGATGCCAGGTCGAGTACGGACAGTCGCCATCCCTTCGCGGGGTCCCCGTCGATCGCCGACTTGAAGGCGATGCGTGTTCCGTCGGGTGACAATGATGGGCATTCGACGTTCTTCGCGATGGTTCGCACTGTCTTTGCCGCGATGTCGCCTTCGACCAGGTATCGATTCCCGCCGGTGGACATCGTCGCGTAGAAGAGATTGTCGTCGGCGGCGAAGGTGATGCCCCAGAAGTTGAGGTCGGGAGCGGTGTAAGGGTGCCCGTCCAGCGTCACCGACAGGAATTCCAGCGAGTCGACCATATCGTCGGACCTCAGGTCGATCAGCCCGGCGCGGGTGGAGAAGCGGCCGTGGTTGTACGAGTCGCCCGCAACGAATACTGTCCAGGCCACCAGTCGCCCATCGCCGGACACCCGGGTCCGGTTCGGTACGCCGACCAGGGGAATCGCCTTCTCCACGTTCAGGTTCCGGTCCAGGATGGCGATCTGGAACGTGGTCAACGCACCGTCTTGTCGCAGGCAGGCGCCGGTGCCTGCGGCCGCGTACACCCGCAGACAGCCGAGTGCGGAAACCGAGCGTGGCCCGTCCGGATCGTCCTTCGCCACCAAGGCCAGGTGCCCCTTGCTGTCCGGTGCTGTGCTGCGGAACATGATCCGCGGCCCCACGAGGCTCAGCGCATTGGCCGCAGCCACCGTCGTGTGCTCGCGCGCGCTCGTGAGTACGCCGTACCCGACCGCGACCATGGCCAGCACAACGGCGCCGACCAGGGCGAGCACTATCCGCCGTGTCATGCCGGCTGCTCCTCGTCGGCGTCGGTGGACGGGATTCCGCGCAGGAGCAAAGCAACCGCGAACACGGCCACAGCAACCAGCACCGCAGCGATCCGTATCGCACTTGCCGGTCCCCACACCGTCCACGCCAACCCGAACAGCACCGACGACACCAGGTACGCCATCGCCTGCCCGGTCTGGATCAGCGCGATCCCCGTCGTACGTACTCCGGTGGGCAGTACCGGTCCGGCCAGAGCGATCAGTACGCCGTCCGTGGACGCGTAGAAGAGCCCGTACAGCGCGAGCACGACAACCAGCAGCGGCCAGCCACCGAACGGTCCGAACAGCAACAGGTAGACCAGCATCAGCGCGGTGTATCCGGCCAGCACGACCTTCTGCCGACCGATCTTGTCGGCGAGCACGCCCAGCGGCGTGGCGAGCAGCAGGTAGGAGAGATTGGTGCCGACAGCAAGTAACGGGAACCAGCCGACACTCAGGTCCTCCCGCCGCTGCAGCAACAGGTAGACGAAGCCGTCGCCGATGGTCACCATTCCAGCCAGGCACGCGGCCAGCACCAGCCGACGTACCGGCGCAATCCGCAGCAGACCGCCCAGCGATGAGAGCGCCACTGTGCCCTTCGACGGCTGTTCGCCGCCGCGGTCCCGCACGAACAGCACCAGCACGAGTACGCCGAACGCCGCAATGCAGAAGCTCGCCACGAACACGGCGTCGTACGCCTGACCCGTCGCCGCCAGAATGCCCAACGCCACGAGCGGCCCGGCGAACGCTCCGACGGTGTCCATCATCCGATGCACACCGAACGCGCGGCCGTACAACTGCGGCGGCGTGGACAAGGTGATCAGTGCATCGCGCGGCGCCGTCCGCAGGCCCTTGCCGGTGCGGTCGATCGCGATCACCGCGCCGATCACGCCGACGGCGTTGCCTGCGGCCGGCAGGCCGAGTTTCGCCACCGCCGAGAACCCGTAGCCGAGTCCCGCGATGAACTTGCGCCGGCGTGTCCGGTCTGCGACGTACCCGCCGACCAGCCGCAACAGCGCCGTCGCGCCGGTGTAGGTGCCGTCGACCACGCCGTACACGGCAGGGCTCAGGTGCAGGCCGATCATCAGGTACACCGGCAGCACCGCGGTCACCATCTCGGAAGAGATGTCGGTGATCAGGCTGACCGCGCCGAGTGCGAAGACGTTGCCACTCACGTGGAACAGCGATCGTCGACGCGACGGGTGCGCGGCGTGCGGACGGTCGATCGAGGACAGGTACACGAGGATCACCTCCGTGGCGATGTCGGACCCCGCTCGCGGACGTGCCGCGAGCGGGGTCGATGATCAGTTCCAGACGTTGGTGATCTCCGCGGCCGAGTTCAGGTGCGTCAGCCCGTACGCGCTCTCGATGGTGCTCAGGACGTTGTAGTGGTTGATCTGGTTGGAGAAGGTGCCGACCTGGGTGTGCGCGCCGACGAACGCGGTGAAGATGTGGTTCGACGAACTGCCGTTGTCCTCGTCGAACGTGATGATCAGCAGGCTGTTGTGGGTCTTCGCCCAGGACGCGTACGCCGTCAGGTTGTTCTTCAGCCAGGTGTCACCCGTGCCAACCGAGCAGTCGTGCATGTCGTTGCACATGTTCGGGCTTACGAACGACACCGTCGGCAGACTGGCGTAGTTGGTCGAGCTCGGGAAGACGGAGTACCTCAGGTTGCTGGCCGCCGGTACGTTGCTGAAGTTGACCCAGCCGTTGTGCTTGCGCCGGTACGTGCCGCTCGAGCAACCGGTGTAGCCGTCGGACGGCATGCTCTCCGAGTAACCCTTGAAAGACTTGCCCGCGCCGATCAGCTGGTTGCCGAGATTGTTCCCGCTGAAGGTGTGCGGGCAGCTGTCGTCGGTGATGCCCTGCGTCTTTCCCGTGAAGATCGCCAGGTAGTTGGGCTCGCTGGGGTGCGTCACGCCGTACGCCTGCGTGAACTTCGCGCCCTGGCTCGCCAGGCTGTTGAACGTCGGGGCACTGGAGCTGCCGTTGATCTGCGAGTACGCGTGGTTCTCGAACATCACCAACACGATGTGGTCGAAGACCGGGACGCTGGTCGCCGCTTGCGCGGGGGACGAGCTACCGTGGACAACCGTCACCGAAGCGATGACGCCGGCCGCCGCACAGACCACGGCCGCGATGCGCTTGCGTATCACGATTCCTCCTCACACGATGGGCCGGCCCTGACTAAGCATCAGAGCCGCGACCAATCCTGTGAGCCGACAGCCGCCCTGAGCCCAATACAGCGAGCACCCGAGATGTGCGCGAGGTAAACAAACCACGCTCACTCTCAGAAACATCCCCGTCGCACAGCGAGACACCACACGCAGCGCGGGCGAGGCTACCGAGCACGCCAAGCCGCACCGTCCTGCCGACCGAAGATCCGCGCGCCACCCTGTGGGACTCACCACTGCCTACCGGATCAGCCACTAGGCGCGGGTCAGTCAGAGCGGGCCCTGTCCGGCAGTCGTCCCCGGTCAGGCAGTTCAAGACAAGTCGGACCCCAGGCGCTCACGCCACTGACGTACCGACCACGAGTCAGGCGGCGCAGCGTCAGGGGCCGGCGAGTTCACGATCGGGGGTACGACGGGCGACCAACCGCTGCGCGTTCACCTGGTCGCCGTCCCCCGTCACGAACGCCAATCGCACCGGCGCTCCGGAGTCCTCGACAACAAACGCCGGTGAAGTCCCGTCCGGACGCGGCCGGCACGTCCTTGCCCAATCGCTGAGCGCGGCGATCACCAGGTTGAGACTGCGGCCGGTCTCGGTCAGAACGTACTCGTCCCGCGCCCGCGCGCCTTCTTCCCGATACGTACGACGGGTCAGCAGACCCTCGTCGATCAGGAACGTGAGCCGCTGGGTCAGCAGATTCGGGGCGATGCCAAGTGCCTCGCGGAACTCCTGGAACCGGGTCGATCCCGCGATCAGCGCCTCGCGCAGGATCAGCAGCGTCCAGCGGTCGCCAAGCACTTCGAGGCTGCGCGCGATCGAGCAGGTCGAGTCCTTGCCTAGCGACTTTGGCATGTCGTCCCGCCTTTCGAGCTGAGTTATGAAACTATACCCAGAAGATGCTAGGTTCAGAAAATCAACTCAGCTACGCGGCGGTCTGCCGCAGCACTTGGAGGATCCGTGCGATCGCTCAGTGAGCGCGCCAGTTTCTGGACAGCCGGCGCGGTCGTCGCGCTGGCGCTGTGGACCAGCGCGTGCCCGACGATGATCTACCCGCTCTATCAGGCAGAGTGGGGGCTCACGTCGACCACGGTGGCCTGGATCTTCGCCGCCTATCCGATCGCACTGATCCCTGTCCTTGTCATCTTCGGGAACCTGTCCGACCACATCGGCCGGCGGGCGGCGATCCTGCTGGGCCTGGCCGCCGAACTTGTCGGCGTACTGCTGTTCGTCCTGGCCACGGACGTCACCCTGTTGCTGGTCGGTCGCGCCTTCATGGGGCTGGGCGTCGGCCTGTCACTCAGCCCGGCGAGCGTGGCCATGGTCGAGTTCAGCACAGCCGGCGCCGACAAGCGCGCCGGCGCGATCGGCACCGCCGTCTCCGCCTTGGGCATCGCACTGGCGATGCTGGTCGGCGGCGGGTTGTCGCAATACGCGCCGTACCCGCTCCGGCTGACCTTCGTCGTACTGGCGCTGATGATCCTTGTCGTCGTCTTCTTCGCCCTCGGGTTGCCGCGGCACACACCCGACGAGGCGCGATCGCGCTGGCGGATCCGCGCGATCGTCATCCCACGCGGCAATCGCGGGATATTCGCGGCCGGCTCGATCGCGTTCGCCTCGTCGTTCATGCTCGGATCGCTGGTGCTTCCGCTCGGCGCCAAGATCGCTCATCAGCTCGCGCGTTCGGACAACGCCCTGCTCACCGGTGCACTGCTGTCGGTCTTCGCCGTCTCGATCTCGGCCACCGCCCTGCTGGCCAAGAGACTGGACCTCTGGACCGCCGTGATCGTTGGCGCCGTCTTCTCATCCGGCGCGGTGTGGCTGTTCGTCGTCACCGGTACGACGCACTCGATCGTGGTCTTCTTCCTCGCCTCGGCCTGTGCCGGAATCGGATACTCCTTCGACTTCGCCGGCGGGCTGACCATCCTGAACCGGTACGCCGCGCCACACCACCGCGCGAGCATGGTCTCCGGCGGTTACCTCCTCGGCTACATCTCCCAGGGCATCGGCGCTCCGGCCCTGGGTGCGATCGTCACCGCCAACGGATTGATGACCGCACTGGCCAACGGCGCGATCGCGTTCAGCGTGGTCTTCGGCATCTCACTGATCGGCGCCACCGTCGTCCGCAGGTCTCTGCGCGAGGCGGCTCCACAGGAACGCGCCCTCGAGACCGCCTCCACCGACTGATCCGCATGACGCACCGCTTCCCGGTGGGTCACGCGAATCAGGCACCGTCACCTCACATCGCGAAAGCCAACCGGCCTACTCAAAACAGTTCAGTAGAGAGCGTTCACCGAACTCGTAGAAACAGGACTCGTCGTTGCCCAGCTCCTCCGCTCCTCACAGCTGGACAACCCACCCGCGCCACCGGCTCGACCAGTTCAGTGAAGGTAACGGTCCCACTTCACCTCATACCGTGACCCGCCCTGCATCGCCCCGGGCCGGGGATCTGATCGACCGACCGCGCAAGCGCAACCTCGACCGGCCCGGCCAGCTCGGCCGGGATCCGCACCTGCGCGGTCTCAGTCCGACGACGCGCGGGACTCATCGCTACTCCAGCCGCGGCAGCCCGTCCAACGCGGCCACACAACAATCCGCGGGCTTGTCATCGGCAGCGGCACGGCGCGGCCGACGACGACGAGCTCACCGATGTACACGACGTCGGGGTGGCTGATCGGTCCGAGGACTCCGCCGACGCTCCACCGAGTGGGTCGAGGTGTTGCCCGCCGCGATGAGGGTCGAAGGACTCGTCGTCAAAGGCGCAGCCTCGCGCTACACGCCGGGCCGCCGCGACGCCCGGGTCAAGGTGAAGCACCGCGAAACCCGCGAGGTCGCCTCGTTACCAGCCCCGCGAAGGCCCGAGCCAAGGGCGGCCGAGCGTCCCGCCTCCTACGCCGCGTTCGACTTGGTCACGGTGAGCGGCGTCGACCTGCGCACGCAGCGCTGGATCGTCCGTCGGCAACGGCTCGAGCAGCTGTCCAAGGGTTGGGTCCCGCCTCTGCAGCTGACACCTGTCACCGAGGCGGCTTGGAACAGAGTTGATCAGGGCACACGGCGACGCCGGAACACTGCTCGATCCCACCGGGCTGATCCGGTCTGTCGTCCCATCGCCGGCTCGGGCGAGCCGGCCGCCTCGACGAAGCCCTCGCCGCAGCCAAACAAAGCACTGCCATCCGCCGGCAACTCGCCGACGCGAACCCCACCGCCCACTTGCCTACCTTGCTGGAACACTGAACAACCTAGGCATCCTGCTAGCCGAAGACAGTCGCAGCGCAGAGTCCCCAGCAGCAGCAGATGATGGATGTTGCCCGGAACAACCAGTTCCGCGATCTCGGCATGTTCCCGGTCGCCCGCGCGAAATGCTGGGCGCCGGTGATCGTGGCGTCGACCATGAAGTACCGCCGGTCCTGGCAGCTATTCGACCGGTTCGAGATCACCACCCAGATCCTGGGCTGGGACGAGCGAGTCTTCCATCAGGAGCAGGTGTTCACGCGGGTGAGAAATTTTACGCCCGCGGGCTAGGTGTCCGCTGTCGCTGGTCCATGGCGGCATCATCCAGCCCGGCAGTGACGAGTACCGGGTAGGGGAGAAGGTTCGCAGCGGCGGCCACATGCGGCCCTCGCGCCCGCCCAGGTTCCGGAGCAGCGTCGAGGATCATGAATCCTGGCCGGGGACGAGGCCAGATCGGCGGAGGCAGAACCACGTTGGTCGCCCACGTGCTTGATTACCTCACCCGCTACGAGGAGCGCTATCAGCTTGACGTACGGCTGGTCGGGGGCCGCGGATAGTAGGCAATACTTCGGCGCTGCTGATGGATCGGGCCGAGACGGATCTAGTTCAGCAGAGCGACCAGCCGGGCGAGCGGCTTGAGGAGCTCTCTGCGGTCTGTCAAGCGCCGCGGGCCGACCCAGAGCTTGGGGGTCCGGCTCGAATTCATCCAAGAGTGCGGCTAATGCATCCAGCCGTCGGCGCTGATCCGGATCGACCACGGCGACCCGGTCGCGCGGCGTCAGCGCAAGGTTCATGGCTCGGAGAGCCGCCGCGAGAGTCTCCGTTTCGGACTGCGAAATCCACACCGCCCGCAGGGGACTCCGCTCCCGGCCCGCTGCGAACAGCCGGGGCCGGGTGCTGTAGCGGGGTTCGACCGCCGGTACGGCGCATGCGTCCAGCGCGTCCCGCCGTACTGCCGCTGTCCGTTGCAACGCAGCCAACGCATGGCCTTCGGTCGAGTACTGCGGGTAGCAACCGCTCGCTCGTTTCGCCGCGTCCCAGGGTCTCCAGCAGATTCTCGGCACGTCGGTACAGCACCGCGACCTCCCGGTCGTCGGGCACCAACCGCCAGTTCATCCCCGATCTCCAGTCCGATCGAGTGACTAGTGGCGGTGGCCTCGGCGCCAGGCTCGGTAGCGAGCGAGGATCAGCATCTCGTTCATCCGGGTCTCGATCGACATGCTGCCTCGCGACTGCGGCGAGGGGACCTGCGTCGGCGTCGCGGTGGCTGGGTGCCGCTGGAGACGCCTGAAGTGTCGTCGATGCATGGCCGTCCCCTCCTCGGGCAGGCGAAGGTCTCCCTTCCAGTTTGCGCCGCGATCCGCTTGCTCGTCACCTCCGAGATTCGCTCCGCATCTGCGCGTTCGCCTCGGCGCCGAGGAGGATGGCGAGTGCGGTGAGGTAGAAGAACAGCAGTGCGGCGATCGGGGCGCTGATCGGGCCGTAGATGTTGACGGTGTCGAAGGCGTAGCGCAGATAGAGCCGTACGGCGGCTGCACCTGCGAGCCAAATGGCAGTGGCGACCGCGGCGCCGGGCAGGTGATCGCGCCATCTCGCGCGCAGCGGTACCGCGTAATGGTAGAAGGTGACCAGCGCCGCCAGGGACAAGACGAGCAGGCTGGGCCAGTAGGCGAGCTGGAGCACGGTCTGCGCCAGATCGTGGCCGGTCGGCGGGAGGACCTGGATCAGGGTTTGTGGACCGACGAGCAGCAGCGGCAGCAGGACGACTCCGATCACCACGCCGGCCAGATACATGCCGAGCGCCAGGACCCGGCTGGGCGCCGCACCGCGCTCGCTGCGCTGCCCGTAGGCGATGGCGATCGCGTTCACGTAGCTCGCTGTCGCAGTCGAGCCGGCCCACAGCGCAAGCAAGAACCCGGCCGATGCGACGTCAGCGCGCCCATTGGTGAGCACCTCGTCGACCAGAGGCCGGACAAGACTGTTCACGGTCGCAGGAGTGAGAGCTTGCGACGCGATCTCAATGAGTCGCGGTTCGATCTCCGTCCCGAGATCCACGCCGAACGCGCTCCCCAGGTAGCCGACCAGGCCGAGCAGACACAGCGCCAGCGGCGGCAGCGACAGCAGCATCCAGAAGCCGATCTCCGCCGCCATCCCGAGCACCCGGTGTCCCCACGCGCTCTGCACCGCGGCGCCGATCACCGCACCCGCCCGTGCCGGGGCTGCGGTCAGTCGTTGCCGCCATCGCATGCTGTCGCGGTTGTCTGTTGCCACCAGGCGACCCTCCGAACCAATGCGCTACGAGCGCGGTGTGCGGGGTTCGCCGGATGACCGATCGTCGGCCGAGCCGCGGTGGACGCGGTCGCGCAGCCGGGGCACCAACTGCCGCAGGCCGGGCAGGCGGCCGTGATGGGCGGCGGTCTTGTGAGCTCGTGGGGCGCCCGCAGAGATCGTGGGTGCCAGTGGGCGAGCTCGCAGCGTGGCAGCGCTCGGCGTACCCCACGGCTCTAGCATCAGATGGTGCCGCAGATAGAGAACTGTCTCGCGTGCGATGGCAGCCAGCGGCAGCGCGACCAGCGCTCCGGCGATGCCGTGCAGGTGCCCACCGAGCAGCAATGCGAACATCACCAGCAACGGGTTGATACGCAGGCTGTGGCTGAAAACCTGCGGCGCGACGATATGCCCTTCCAGCTGTTGCAGCACGACGAACAGCAGCAGCAGCCACAAAGCCGTCCACAGATCGCCCTGGAACAACGCCACCAGAATCGCGGGCGCCGCACCCAGAACCGGCCCCAGGTAAGGAATCAACTCCATCAGGCCGTAGAACACACCGAAGAACACCGCGTACGTCTTGCCGGACGGGAAGATGCCGAGAGCCCCGAACACCCACAAGGACACCCCGGCACTGAGCCCCATAATGAGGCTGAACGCAAGCTGCCCCCGGACGTAGCCCGAAACCGCCTGCTGCACCCGCGCCGGGTAGTCGTCGTCAACGGCATCGTCTCCGGACGGCATCACCTGCCGGGTCAGGGCACCGATCCGGCCCGCGTAGATCAGCATGTAGATCGTGACGACCAGCGTCAGAATGAGTACGAAACCAGCTTCGACGACTGTCGTGACCAGATCTCGGGTGAACGCGACGACGTCTCCCGAGCCACGCAGTACCGAGGCCTGCAACGTGTCCAGCGCGGTCTCGCCCGGGCGCTTGATCTGGATGCCGATCCCCCGCTGATCCAGCCACTGCTGCAGATTCGCCAACGATCCGTTGGCCGAGTCGATCAAACGGGGCAGATCGTCCTGGAACGCCGCCAACTGCACGGCAACCTGACGGACCAGCAACGCGACCGCGCCACCCATCACTACGAAGAAGCCGAGGAACACCAGGACGATGGCGATCCCGCGCGGAACGCGCGCCCGCTGCAACCCCACCACCAGCGGATTCACGATCAATGCCACAACGGCAGCAACCAGGAAGATCATCAACACCGGCGCCGCCGCACGCGCGAGCGCCGTCAACGCGAACAAGGCCACCGCCACCACGATCGCCTGCACCCACCGCGGCACGACCACCGGCTCGACAGCAACCGAATCGGGAGCCGGCGACGGCGCCGCAGGCGGCTCGGCATCGTCTGCAGGCATCGGGTCCGGACGCACGGCGTCAACCGAATCATCCGGGATCGCTGCCTCCTGAGCGTCGGCGCTGCGTCGCGCGGAAATCCCGGGTGCGTTGTCGTCGTCACTGCGTCCGGTCGTCATGCCCCGCCTCCCCTGCCGCCGTACCGCGGGGACCGCCGCCTCGGCCTCCGGTTCGCGGGCCCTGAGGCTGGCTGCTTAACCCCAGGACCCTCACGAACCGCTCACAAGTCCAGTACCCAGGCGCATCAGCAGGTTAACGAGAGCGTGGAACCTACTGGCGCCAAAGGAGAACGCCGTCGCCTTCGCCCGCTCCTCGAATGCCTCAGACAACCTTCTACCCGGCTGCCCGATCGTCACCATCCACGACCAGACGCGCCAGCCGCAACGGCCGGATCACGCGGCCTTCGAAGGGCTATGTCAGTGGTTGGCGCGGGCCGCGAGCAAGGTGAGGTCGCCTACGACGGCGATCGATTCGACGCCGTGGTCGGTCGACGCGACTCCCGGGACGCGAGGCAGGTCGACGCGGATCTTTGCCAGGGTCTCGGTCGGGGTCCAGGAGCCGGTTGTGAGGTCGACGTAGAAGGTCGCGTAGCCGGATGTCAGCGTGGCCACCTGCAGACTGGCTCGTCGCTCGGCGTCCTGCACCGGATACTCCTTGGTCGTGTGGAAGACGGCGACATTCGTGCCGATGGTGGGATTCTTGATCTTGACCTCCACCGTGCCGAGCCTCGCAAGACCCAGGCCGAGCTCACCCACGTCGGGTGTGGTCAACCGCGGCGCCGCCTCCTGGGTGTCGGTCACGTCGTACGTGAGCTTGCCGTCGCTGATCTGTGGACTGCTCATGTAGTTGCGGGTCAGGGTCGCGAGCTCCGCGTCGGTGTCCCAGCGGACAGCGCCGCTCAGCCGCGGATCCGGCGACAGAAGTACGTAGTCGATCGCGCCGTCGACGATGCCGTCGTCGCCGGAGGCCGCTTGATCAGGCGGGTCGATGCGAAGCTGAATCGCGGTGCCGGTCCAGCTGGGCACGGTTGCCAGGTCGGCGACGTACTCGACGAAGCCGGCGGTTGTCGGACGCACGGTAAAGGTCACTTTCTTCGACTCTGTCCAGGTCGGATCCGCGGCGGTCCGGAAGTAGACCTGGCCGTAGGTTCCCGTGGTGGCGTTGCGCAAGCCGATCTTCACGTACCTCAGCCGGCCCGCGTCGAGCGTGAGGTCCAGCGCGCTCACGATGCGCGCGTCCGGTCCGGACAACCGGTACTCCAGCACGTCGCCGGGCGCGGACACGGTCGCGTTGAAGCCCGCGGTCCAGCCGTCGAGGGACGTGTCGAAGTCCCAGAGGTGATGGTTCTCGCCGGGCGCGCCCAGCGCCTGCGTCGTGGAGGATCCGCGATAGATCGGTGCCGCACCGGTGTTGTTGATGTACTCCGGCGCAGTGAAGTCGCCGGTGATCGTGCCGACGTTGACGTTGCGCGAGCCGGCGAGGATCGAGACTGGCGTGCGTACGGAGATACCGGTGGTGTCGTGAACCGTCAGGCCCGTCACAGTGACGCCGTTGGCCTTGTTCAACGAACGGCCGACTTCCACCAGGTTGACCGGCGTGGCCGATGTGACGACGGCATCGTTGCCGGAGACGACGATGTCGCGGCCCAGTTCGGCCCGGACGATCGGCGTCGTGACGCCGAGGAAGTGATTGCCGATGATTCGGAAGTTCTCTGCGGACTCGTCGGTGGCGGTAGGGACGATGTCGCCGCCGATCTCGGTCACCGGGCGCTGGAAGACGTTCTCGAAGATGTTGTTCTCGACCCGGACGTGGTTGGCGATCGGGCCCTCGCCACCCTTGGTCGCCACCGTGGTGATGCGCATCGCCTGGGGGACATCGACGAATGTGTTCCCTGTGATGAGGCCCGGTCCGTCGGGCAGGATGCCCCGGCCGCGGTGGTTTTCGAAACGGTTGCCGCGGATCGTCACTTGGTCGAAGACCGCAGCTGTGTCCAGGAACAGGTCCCCGTTCTGCATTCCGGCGATCGGCGTCACGAACTCAACGACGTTGCCGTTGACCTTCTTGACGGTCGCGGTGCCGCGCCGGGCACGGGTCAGCACGTCGTAGATCTCGACGACGTCGTTCACCTCGACGATCTGCGGGGACTTGATCCAGACCTTCGTGTCGGGTAGATCCCCGGGCCCCGTGCAACCCGTATCCGTAGCGGTACAGGAGGTCTTGATGCCGTCCGACGTACGGCTGGTGTAGTGGATGGCGTCGTCACCGCTGCGGGCGAACTTGGAGTTCTCGATCCGCAGCGTCCCCTTGCTGTAGCCGGAGAGGTGTACGGCGTCGCGAGTGGAGCTGAGCAGGCGGCCGTCGCCGGGGACGGATCTGTAGTTGCGCAGCGTCAGGTTCTCGATGCCACCCGACCACAGGCCCATGAATCCGGACGCGTTGTTCACGACGTCCTGCACTGTGACGGACTGGGCGTTCAAGAAGCGGAACGAGATGGCCGTCCCCACGGCCGTGGCGAAAGCGATCCGCTGACCGGAGAAGAACTCGTTCCTCGAGTTGTTGTAGTAGTACAACCGCCATGTCCGGTCAGTCGCCGACAGTTGCGTTCGCCAAGGCGACACGGACGTGCTGGGAGTGAAGTAGCCGACCGTCAGCCGATGCTGCCGATCTTCCGGGAATCCAATCGTCTGCCGCCGATTGACCTCTGTCAGGACGGACGGAGGAAGGCTTCGCACGCTCGCGATGGCAAAGTAGTGAGTAAATCGGGAGTTGGGGCCCGGAAGTTCATCGCTTCCGGGTTATATGGCCAGGTCGGAGAGCCGGTGAGGGGATTCGAACCCCTACCCCCCGCTTTACCAGGCCATACCTGTCATCGAACTGCACCATTACCCGCAAGTTGCCGTTGACCTGCTCACTCTCCATTGGAGAGTTAGCAGTTGCTGGCGACTGTGCTCAGCATGTTTCATCCAATCCGGTGAGTAAAACGGTGAGTAGCGCGGGCACGAAGGGCATCTGCATGGACACCCTCGCCGCTCGCCGCTACCCGTCGATGGTTGTGCAGAAGTCCAACGGGTCACACGCAGGTTTGGCGAGACGGCGAGGACGGGCTAGTAGGCGCCGTCGTTGCCGATGACGGCTCGTAGCGTCTTCCACATGATCAAGAGATCGAGCACGAGCGACCAGTTGTCGACATAGCGCAGGTCCAGGTTGACCGACTCTTCCCAACTCAGATCGCTGCGCCCACTCACCTGCCAAAGCCCAGTCAGACCCGGCTTGACGAGCAGCCGCCGGTTGACGTCGGTACCGTAGATCGCGGCCTCCTCTGGGCGAGGTGGACGCGGGCCGACCATCGACATCTCGCCGCGGAGCACGTTGAGCAGCTGCGGCAACTCGTCTATTGAATACCTCCGCAGCACTCGACCGACTAATGTGATTCGTGGATCTTCACGGAGCTTGAAAAGCACCGAGTTTTCGCTGGGTGCGTGATCCCTTCCAAGCCGTCGACCGGCGTCGACATACATGGTTCGGAACTTCACCATAGAGAAGGCTTGGCCAGCGAATCCAATTCGCGTGTCCCGATAGAATGTGGGGCCCCTACTGCTGAAACGAACCACAAGGGCCACGACGAGAATTAGGGGTAGCAGAACGACAAGCATCAGAGCTGCAACGATCCTGTCGAACACACTCTTCAGAAACAGCGGCCCACCGCTGACCGACGGGCGTTCCAGATGAAGGAGCGACATCCCAGCAACTGGCCGGATGGAGATGCGCGGACCTGCGACCTCAACTATGCCCGGCGAGACGATCAGCTCGACACCCCGCTGTTCCAGGGCCCATGAAATCCGACGCAATGACTGTGCGCCGAGCTCGGGATCTGCTGCAACAACGACAACCTCCGCTGCGCATCGATCAACTGCCGCGATGACATCCGAGTCATCATCCCCCCGTGATCCTGATAGGCCCGCAAGCGAGCGCCGCGACGCAGGCTCCCCGCGTGGGTGGCAAGCAGCCACGACAAGGTAGCCGTCGGCGGGCCGAGCCTCTAGGTATCGACGAAGAAGCGTCACCTGACTCTCGTGTCCTACGACAAGCACGCGGCGCATGCGACGACCCTGGTACCGCCTCCGGCTCAGGTCGAGGTGCAGCGAGTATCGCAGTATCAATGACATGAACATCATTGCCGGCACCGACAACTCTACGAAGCCGTGGGCGACGTCGCTTCGGGACGTGTACGCAGTGACCGCCAGGATCGCAAGGACACCAACACCTGCTAGGAGTACCGAGCGGAACTCCTCGGGCCCCGTGCCAAAGAGTCTGGATTGATAGCCTTTGGCTACCCCAATGGCTGCGACCCAGATGAGCGGCAAGAGGCCTGCAACGAGTAGGCGCACCGCATACGGCTGGGGGCTCAGCTGCACGATGAACGGGATACAAACGCCGATAAGCGCGGCTATCAGATCACCGCCCAGCGCCGTCCATCGATAGATGCTGATCCACCTAGGCTCGACGCGACGCCGAGATAGCGGAACAACGGCTGGGACCTCCTCCGGGACGACCCAAATTGGTCGCTCGCGGGCAGGTATCTCCTGCGATTTCGTCTGTTCTCCTTCGGGCGCCAGGAGTGTTGCGAGGCGGGCGACAGTCCGCATCGTAGCGGGATGATCCTCGCCAAGAATCCGCTCCTGGATCGGCAACAGTTGCCGGTAGAGGTCGCTGGCAGCATCCGATTCGCCCATCTGCGCGGTGAAGTAGGCCAGGTTCGCGCGGCAGGTCAGCGTCTCCGGATGCTCCTCACCCAACACACGCCCAAACGTCGGCACCAACACGGCGAATCGATCGCGAGCGTCACCCGGCTCGCCAGCCCTTCCAACATAGTCAGCGAGGTTCGCGCGGCAGGTCAGCGTCTCCGGATGCTCCTCACCCAACACACGCCCGAATATCGGCACTAACACAGTGAACTGATCGAGCGCAGCCTGGATCTCGCCACCCTGTCCGAGCAGTTCTGCGACCTTCGCCCTTGCCGAGAGCAGGACTGCGGATTTCGAGTCCAACGCAGCGATGGCGCTTTCGATGGTCCGCGCTTGGGTAAGCGACGCGCTGGCGAGGCCTGTCGCGGCCAGGTAGTCGGTTGCGCGTAGCGCGGCACGTGCGGCATGCGTCAGACTTTGCATCTCGATCGATTCGCTCCGCGTTAGCTCCATGAGAACGTGCATCGTGTGAGGTGCCAGGGCTTGCCAGGTGGGCCAGGCCGAGCGCTCCGATACTTGATGGTCCATACGACCGGTCGCTAGGTCCAGCAATTTGGATGCGATCCGCAGCAACTCACCAGTTTGCTGTTCGCGATCAATTGCGTGGAGGTTCGCATCTCTAAGCAGCGGATGCAGTCGGAGCGTGCTGACCGACCAGGCTGGCTGGGAGTCGCGAGTGTCGGACGAGAGCTCAAGCAGGCTCTGCCCCGACAGCGCTTGCAGTAGACCCCTCAACTTCTGAACATCGATGTCCTTGAACAAGGACGACTCCCACATTGCAGCGGGATCCAGGATCAGGAAGTAAGGAAGCGGCGCGTCCGCAAGCACTGATAGGAGCCTCAGCAAGATGCGCGCGTTCGTGTACCCACGATCCTCCAACTGTCTGATCGACAGTGCGAAGGCCCTGTTCATGACCCCGCGCGCTGCAGGGTTGGCGAGGGGCTCCGAGTCGAGGGCGGCTCGATAGCCGGCAAACGTAGTGATTCCCCCAGGAAGCGGCACACTGATGGCCTCTGAGAGGTGCCGACCGACGACTGTTAGGGCGAGCGGGAGTCCACCAAGTCGTTCGGACAATGCCGCAGCCTCCTCATGGCTACCAGCGCTGTCTCCAGCGGCCCGGAGCAGCAATCGCGCACCCACGCCAGGCGGCAGCTCCTCGATTTCTTCAAGCTGAGTCCAGCTGCTCCAGACATGCGGCCGACGATCACGCGTCGTCACCAGCACCGCGCCCCTACGGCTCATTACAGGACGAAGCCATCCTCGCCCTCCGGCCGGAAGCTCCCCCGGAGGAGCGAGTGCGTCTATGTCATCCGCGTTGTCGATCACCAGCATCCAGGGACTGCCCCGGTAGGCGTTCAGGAGGCGCCACAGGACGTCCGGTGCGTCGGTCGTCCATTGGCGGTCCAGATCATGCGCGGGGACATCCAACTCTCCAGCGAGCAGTTGGGCCAACTGTCGCAAACCGGTCTGTAGTCCTGCCTCGTCAGCGGCCGATATCCACCACACCTGTACGCCCCGCTGCGTGACTCGGTTCGCTACCCGCAACGCGATCGCGGTCTTGCCACAGCCAGGCATTCCGCTGAGGACACGTGTCCTCGGCCCAGCTCGATTTCTCCATGAATAGAGATCCACTAGGGCTTCCAGCAGGTAGTCGCGACCGTAGACCGGAGCCGCCGTCGTAACGTCTGGAGGCCTCAACGAGTTGAACCCAGGTGCCGCAGCCGCTGAGTGACCGGTCGACAATTCATGAGCGAGCGCGCGGCTCTGGCGCGCTTGGAGGATCGGAACGACGATCGCCACAACCAATGATGCGAAGCCTACTGCCAGTCCGTACGGACTGCTCAGCTGATCACGGGTGGATACATCTGCGCCGAAATAGGTGCCTACTGCCGGGGCCCACCACCTGGAAGAAATCGCGACCACGCCCAGGGCAGCGAACACCAACCAGATCCAGCGCGCACGGATGCCGTAGGCACGCTTCCACACCGCTGTCAGCTCAGACACCCCCACCGCGTCGACCGACCTTGATTAGCCGACCAGAATTGCCTCCCACACCACCCCGGTGCCGGTATCTTGCCCGATCACCACCGCTCACGGTAGACGTGTTACAAAATGCGCGAGCCACGATCGTCAACATCGACGATCTGGACACGCCGCCTTGGTTGCTGCGTCCTGCGGCAACATCAGACGGATGGCTTGGCCGGGGCCATTCCCGGCATCGAGCCGATCCAGGTGTCAACGGCGCGCCACATCTGCCGAAAGACCCCCGCTCCTGCTGCCGCATCGAGGGATGCGGTCGTAACCACGGCCTGCGGATTGAAGGCTGCTCGACGGCATGAACGGCGCACAAGTCCTACCCAAGCCGGATCCTCAAGGCAGTTGGCGTTTCCATCGCGGTGAGACCTCTCCATTCATCCGGCCCTTCTAGGGACGCACGGACCTCGTGCACAGGCCACTTCGCGGCTGCGACAGCGGTCACGGAGCGAGGCGATCTCCAGTCGACGTAGAAAAGACGTGCAGGGCTTTCGGGTCGGCGGCGAGCCGCAGACTGGTGCCCTTCTCACAACGTTGGCGGGCGTCTATCCGAGCGACGATCTCCAAGCCGATGTTCTCTGCCGTACCGTGCAGAAACGCCTCGGCCCCGAGTTCCTCCACCATGGCGACTCGCACTTGCAGGCCCAGCTCACCGTCCGAGACGATCCGGAGGTCCTCGGGCCGGATGCCCACGGTGATCGTCGTTTCATCCCCTGCTCTCGTCACCGCTTCACGCAAGATCGGGACCACATAGTCACCGAACCTGGCTCCGCCTTCGGTGATCTCGGCGTCGATCAAGTTCATCGCCGGAGATCCGATGAAGCCGGCCACGAACTTGTTCCTCGGATGGTCGTACAACGCGAGCGGGCTGTCGACCTGCTGCAACACGCCGTCGCGAAGGACAGCCACCCGGTCGCCCATCGTCATCGCCTCGATCTGGTCGTGGGTGACGTACACCGTGGTCACCCCGAGCCGGTGCTGCAGCTCAGCGATCTGCGTACGGGTCTGCACCCGCAGCTTGGCGTCCAGGTTCGACAGTGGCTCGTCCATCAGGAAGACCTGCGGATTACGGACGATCGCGCGGCCCATCGCGACCCGCTGCCGCTGACCACCGGACAGGGCCTTCGGCTTGCGTTCCAGATAGTCCTCCAGCCCGAGGAGCTTGGCCGCGTCGGCGATCCGCTTGGCCCGTTCCTCCTTGTGAACGCCTCGGATCTTGAGCGCGAAGCCCATGTTGTCCGCGACCGACATGTGCGGGTAGAGAGCATAGTTCTGGAACACCATCGCGATGTCCCGATCTCTTGGCGGCACGTCGGTCACGTCACGCTCGCCGATGAAGATGGAACCGGCGCTGACCTCGTCCAGCCCGGCAAGCATCCTCAGCGCCGTCGACTTTCCGGATCCCGATGGCCCGACAAGGACCATGAACTCGCCGTTCTCGATCTCCAGGTCGAGTTTGTCGACGGATGGCGCTTCGCTCCCCGGATAGATTCGGGTCGCGGACTTGAAAGACACAGAGGCCATGGATGATCGTTCCTTTCGCCGGCAGTCGTTGGCGATCGAGGAGGAGAAGCCGAGCGGCCGCGCGGCTCGGCCCAAGGGTGTCGATCCGAGTTGCACAGGCGTTGCGGTGCAGATTCTGCAAGCCGGGTGCAATGAGGCCCGGCAGCTTGGCGATATGACGGACTTGCTCGATGATCTGGTACGGCGTGGGGTGTCTGTATGGCTCGATGATCTGGATCGGACAGCCTTGCTGGACGGGACGCTGGAGCGGCTGATCCGGTGCCGACATGTGTCGGGAGTGACAACCAATCCGGTCATCTTCGCCCGGTCGATTACCGGTTCGGCGGCGTACGACGCGCAATTGAACGAACTGCGGCTGCGCGGTGCGTCCGGCGACGAGGCTCGACGGGCACTGACCGCCCGGGACGTGCGCACGGCGTGCGACCTGCTTCGGCCGCCGTTCGACGAGGGCGGCGACGGACTGGTGTCGATCGAGGTCGATCCTCGGTTCGCGTACGACGCCGACGCGACCCTGGCGGACGCCCGCGCGCTCTGGTGGCAGGTGGATCGACCCAACCTGCTGATCAAGATCCCCGCGACGAAGGCGAGTCTGCCGGCAATCGGGGCCTGTCTGGCCGAAGGGATCAGCGTCAATGTGACGCTGATCTTCTCCGCCGAGCGGTACGCCGAAGTCTTCGACACGTTCGTCGAAGGCATGACCCGCGCGGCCGAGTCGGGGCGAGACCTGCGCCGCATCGTTTCCGTCGCATCCCTGTTCGTCTCGCGCGTCGACACCGCGGTGGACAACCTGCTCCGTCCAACCCAACGGTTCGCCGAGCTGAGAGGACGGGCGGCACTGGCCAATGCGCGTCGCGCCGCCGAGATCTTCGCACGACGCATTCAAGAACCGGGGTGGCTTGAGCTGCGTGCCGCTGGCGCGCGGCCCCAGAGATTGCTCTGGGCATCGACCGGTGTCAAGGACCTCGCGTACGACGCCACCCGCTACGTCACCGGTCTTGCCATACCCGGAACCATCAACACGATGCCAATGGCCACTCTCGAAGCGGTGGCGAAGCAAACCACGGCTGCCTCCAGCACCACATGGCTCGACGCGGCTACGGAGTTGAAGGCCCTGACCGACGCGGGGATCGAACTCGATCGCGTCATGGCACAACTCGAGACCGACGGCGTCGAGGCGTTCGTCGAGGCATGGGCGGCACTTGGTGCCACGATCGCGCACCGCCTCGCTGCACGTCCCTGACTTCGTGGCCAGATCAGAGGGAATCGAGGCCAGATCTGTGGACATCAATGCCGAACGTCCCGCCGTTGGTGACTCATGTTCCATGACACGAAAGGAAACGAGTATGTCCGCATCCCCCGGGTCCGCCCCGGCAGAGACGACCGGCCCTCCGGACGCGACGATCGGGCGCCAGGCGCTGGTCGCACTCGCTCTCGCGTCCGGCCCCGTTGTCGCTCTGGGCTTCACGCGCTTCGCTTACGCGCTCCTCCTGCCGGCGATGCACGAGGTGATGCACTGGAGCTACGCGCAGGCCGGTGGAATGAACACTGCCAACGCACTGGGCTACATCATCGGCGCCGCAACTGCCGCCCTCCTGGCCCGGACCGTTGGAGGCCGTCAGATCTTCCTGGGGACCCTAGCTGCGAGTGCACTGGTTCTCCTCGCCACCGCCGCGACCGCGAGCTTTCCGGTGCTCCTCGCTCTGCGCTTTGTCGGCGGCTTCACCACCGCCGTCACGTTCGTCGTCGGATCCGTGCTCGCCTCGCACATCGTGAGCGGCGCGCTGCAACGGCGATCCGCCTTGATGGTGGCTGTCTACATGGCCGGCGTAGGAATCGGCGTCGTCATTTCCGGCGCTGTCGTGCCGGCCGCGCTCGGATCCGGTCCATCCGGCTGGCGACTCGGCTGGCTGCTGATGGGGGCCATCGCAGTGGTCGCCCTGCTCCCCGCATGGCTTGGCACTCGGTCCGTCGCTCCACCAGGGGGCACCCACTCAGCCGTTCTCGAGGCCGATCAGCTGCGCCGCCTGGCCCCGACCTTCGTCTGGTATGTCCTGTATGGCGCCGGCTACGTCAGCTACATGACCTTCGTCATCGCGCTGCTGAAGTCGCAAGGGCTCGGCGGATCGATGATCGCCTTGTTCTTCGTCGTGCTCGGCGTCGCCTCCGTAGTTGCGACCCTGACCGTCTGGGGTCACCTTGCGGGTCGGCTCCGCGCCGGGCGAGCTCCCGCTCTGGTCGCCGTCGTCGTTTTCCTCGGCGTACTGCCGGTCCTGCTGCTCCCAGTTGGTGTCCCGGCGGCCGTGCTGTCCGCGGTGATCTTCGGCGCCAGCTTCATGGCCGGGCCCACCGCCGCGACCGTCATCGCCCGCCGGATGCTCCCCCGCGGAGCCTGGACCGCCGGCATCGCGCTGCTGACCGTGGCGTTCTCCGTCGGCCAAGCGATCGGGCCGCTCGTGTCCGGCCTCCTCTCCGACGGCGCAGGTGGCATCAGTCGCGGCTTGTGGCTGTCAGCCGGGCTGCTGATCCTGGCCGCCGTCGCCGCACTGTTCCAGCGCGACCACCACGCCGCCTGAAAGGACCTGCCATGTTCAAGTGCATCCTCGCCGCAATCGACAACTCCGACCGCACGGACAGGGTGATGGAGGTCGTCGGGCACCTTGCCCAAACGACCGGCGCCGCCGTACACCTCGTGCACGCCGACGAGGCCGAGGCGGTCTACGACCAGGTCGTCGACCTGGAGGACGACCGTTCCGCGCGCAGCCTGGTCGATCGCGAGGTCGCCCAGCTTCGCTCGGCGGGAATCGTCGCCACCGGAGACGTGATGGACGTCCTGCACGAGGACGTCGCAGAACTCGTCCTGACCCGCGCTCGTGAGTTCGGCAGTGATCTGATCGTCCTTGCGCCACGCCATCACAGCCGGTTCGCCGCACTACTCGGATCGAGTATCAGCCTCGAGGTCGCGCTGCACTCCCCTACGTCGGTGTTGCTGGTCGCATGAGCGGACCCAGGATTGTGGTGGTCGTGTACGAGGGCGTCCGGCTGCTGGACGTCGCCGGTCCGGTCGAAGTCTTCACGGTCGCCAACGAGCACGGCGCGGCGTACGACGTACGCCTCGCCTCGCTCGGTGGACGCGACATTACGACGACCGGCGGCGTCCGGTGCGGCGCCGACGTGGCTCTGGAGGACATCGACCACGAGGCCGCGGTACTGCTCGTGCCAGGCAGTCCGGACCTGCAGGCCGACGAGCGACTCCTCTACCAGGTACGACGCCTTGCGCCTAAGGCGGATCGGGTCGCCTCGGTCTGCGCCGGTGCCTTCGTCCTCGCCGAGGCCGGGCTGCTCGACAACCACCGCGCAGCCACCCACTGGGATCTGGCCGACAGACTGGCTCGGCAGTTCCCGGCCATCGAGGTCGACGGTGACGCGATCTTCGTCCAGGACGGCAGATTCCTCTCGTCCGCCGGGATCACCGCAGGCATCGACCTCGCCCTCGCCATGGTCGAGGCCGACCACGGCGCCAGGTTGGCCCGCATCGTTGCCAAGCAACTCGTCGTGTTCATGCAGCGGCCCGGTGGACAGTCGCAGTTCAGCGTCCGTCTCCGAGCCGACTGCCGGGGGTGCGAAGATCTGCGGCCCGTGCTCGATTCGGTCGTCCTCGATCCTGCGGGCGACCACCGGCTGGCCGCGCTGGCGGCTCGGGCCGCGGTCAGCGTTCGACAGCTCACCCGGATGTTCCGCGACCAGGTCGGCACGACGCCGGCCCGCTACGTCGAAGAGGTCCGGCTGGAGTACGCCAAGAACCTGCTCGAGACCGGCGACCAGCCGATCGAAGTGGTCGCGCGGCGATCCGGGTTCGGCTCGCCTGAAGCACTGCGGCGTGCCTTCGTCCGCACTGTTCGGGTGACGCCGACGGCGTACCGAGCAGGCTTCAGGACCACTGGAGCGCGTCCATGAGGATGACGCTTTTCTTGCGCCACATGACCCTCAGGTCCCTCTCGTCACCCGCCCTACTCACCGGAATCTGTTCGTGTCCCACCAGATACGACAACCGGCGAAGAAGAGGCCGACCATGACGATGTCCCTGCGGTTGCTCGGCGGGTTCGAGCTGCTGGCCGGCGAGCCGGCGAACCACATCGGCCTGCCGAACGGACGAGCCACCACGCTGCTCAAGCTGCTTTCGGTACGGCGCAATCGCGCCGTACCGATGGACTCGGTCGTGGAGGCACTGTGGTCCGGCGAGCCACCGGACACAGCAGTCCAGATCGTCTCCTCGTTGGTCAGCCGGCTCCGTCGTCGCGTCGGTGACGATCTGCAGCGGCTGGAGGACGGCTACCGGCTCGACACGAACCGATGGACGGTCGATCTCGACGAGGCCATCCAGCTCGTCCAAACGAGTGAACGGCGACTGAACGCCGGCGAGCCGGCGCTGGCCGACGCCGCCGCTCGACGAGCTGTCAGCATGCTGAGCCTGGAGCTTCTCGCCGGCTCACACCCTACCGACTGGCTGGCCCGTGCCCGGACCGAGAACGACGCATTGCTCAGGCGCGCCCGCCGGCTTGCCTGGCGAAGTGCCGACGCACTTGGCGACCACGACCGGGCGCGAGCATTCGCGGAGGCGGCGATCGCCACCGACAGTCTTGACGAGGCGGCGTACCGGGCGCTGATGCTGGCGCAGTACCGCTCGGGCGAGCCTGCTCTAGCGCTGCGCACCTATGCGCGACTTGCCGAGGAACTCGAAGAGCAGCTCGGCACCTCACCCGACGCCGCGACGGACCAGCTCCATGTCACGATCCTTCGCGGCGCACAACCGGCGCCACACTCTTATACCGCCGCGACGGTCTTCGTCCCGCAAACCCGAACACTCGTCGGCCGCGACGACGTACTCGACCGTGCCGAGGGCCTCTGGCACGAGGTTGTCGCCGGCACAGAACGAAGTCTCCTCGTGCGCGGCACCCCCGGTTCGGGCCGGACTGCGGTCCTCGCAGAAGTCGTCCGCCACGCCCGTACGACAGGCGGCGCCGTCCTCTCGGCAACGTGCTCGGCGAGTACCCGCCCGCTGACCCTGCATCCGATCGCCGCCGCACTCAGGTCGTACTGCGCGACGACTCACCCCGATGTGGTCCGGGCGACCCTGTCCGGCTTCGAGAACATCGCATGCCAACTCGTTCCGGACCTGGCCGAGTCGGTGAGGACCGACCGCCTGCACGATCTCGGGCCGGAGCTGCAGCAGACCCGCCTGGTGGAGACAATCGTGCAGTTCGTCGCGCAACTGGCGACGCAGCAACCAGTCCTCATCGCGATCGACGACATCGACCAAGCTGATCGGCTCACGCTTTCCACGCTCGCCGCCCTGAGAGAACGACTTCGCGAGTCCCCGGTCGCGATCCTCGCAACTTCCGAACTCGGCTGGCGGCCGCCGACCTTCTCCCCCACGTCGACTGTGTGTCTGACCCCGCTGAACCGTTCGGCGACTACTGAACTCGCCGAACGGGCACAACTTGGCCGTCTCGGCGACATCGTGCATGCACTGACCGCCGGTCACCCACGTTTCGTCGTCGAGGCGCTCCACGCCGCGCGTCGTGGTTCAAGCCTCACCGACGAGCTGCCGCCGTCGCTGGTGGCCGTCGCGCTCGACCGGATCGAGCACGCCGGCAGCGAGGTTGTCGACGCCCTGACGGTGGTGGCAGCGCTCGGTCGGCGATTCACCGGCGCAGAAGCCATCGGCCTTCTGCCCGATCGAGGGGTCGCAGTGCTGCGTCACGCCATCACGGCCGGTCTACTGGTGGCCGAGGGCAACCACCTCGCCTTCGAGAGCGAGCTGCTCCGTGCAGCGCTCTGCACCGCCACCCCGGTTCCACTCCGAACCGCCCTCGGCCTCGACCCGGCTGCCTGTGTCCCTGTGGTGGCCGGAGCAGCCTGACGATACCCGTTGCCACTCGCAACCATCCCGGATTCCGCCGGGTCCAGCCCACCCATTGAAAGGAGGCGTCATGTCTGACGCCAGTTCTCATCCACAACAAGGCGCGCGCCCGTCGTACCGTCGTACTGCGGGCGTACTCGCCGCCGGTGCGCTCGCGGTCACCGCCATCACAGCCGGCACCGCCTCGACCGCAGGAGCTCAGACTTCCTCCGCCGACATCACCGCGTCTGCACCTCACGAGTGGAGCCTTCAGCGTGACCTACGCCGCGATGTCGAGGCATACCTGACAAAGTACGGCGCGAACGAGCACGCGTCCGCAGTCGGACTCAGTGTCAGCCTGCCCGGCCGCTCGAACATTGACGTCACCGCCGGCACGATGAGCTTCGACAGCCGGCGGCCGGTGCCGGGCGATGCCGTGTGGCAGATCGGCAGCAACACCAAGGCCTTCACCTCGGTCATTCTGCTGCAACTCGAGGCCGAGCATCGCCTGTCGATCGACGACCCACTCGGCAAGTGGCTGCCGCAGTATCCACAGTGGCGGCACGTAACGCTGAGGAGCCTGCTCAACATGACCAGCGGCATCCGGACCTACGACGAGACGCCGGAGATGCTGAGCGCCTACGCGGCAGACCCGAACCGGTACTTCAGCCAGGCCGAGCTCGTCTCGTACGCTGCTGCCACGCCGCCGGCCGCGAACCCCTGGACGTACTCGAACACCGGCTACATCCTGACCGAGATGATCATCGAGAAGGTGACCGGGAACAGCTACTCCCACGAGTTGTACTCGAGGATCATCAACCGGTTGCAGCTCAAGGACACCTTCTACCGTCCGCACGCCTACCCGCGATCGGTGACGGCCCGGGAGCCCGCGGGCTATTTCCACGTCCACGGATTCGGTCCGCTGGAACCCTTCTACGACACGGATGTCAGCAGGTACACCATGTCCTGGACGCGGGCCGCCGGCGGAATCTTCGCGACCCTGCACGACATGACGGTCTGGGAACGCGCCATGTACTCCGGCCAGATGCTGCCGGCGAAGCAGCAGGCTGAGCTGCTGAGCCTGGTGTCGGTGGCCACCGGCAAGCCCATCGACACAACCTCCGCCAAGGACCCGGCCGGCTTCGGGCTTGGTGTCCAGCAGAGCACCACCAGCCGCTTGGGTACGTTCTGGAACTACCAGGGCGGGACGCTCGGGGTCCGTACGCTACACGTCTATCTGCCGGAATCGAAGGTCATCATGGCGATGGGCGTCAACAGTTATCCCGAGCAGAATGCAATCAACGACCTCGCCTTCGCGGTCCACGCGACGTTGAAGGCACACGGTCTGATCAAGTGAGGTCCACGGCTGGCGGCCGATCCGCGGGATCCGGCCACCAGTCGTGTTCCTAACGCGCCCTGCGGCGGGAAGCCCACCAGGCTGCCCGCCCCAGCAAGGCCGTCAGCGCCGGGACCAGCAAGAGCGACATGACGAACGCAGAGATCAGTACGCCGAAGGCGACCGCGAAGCCGATCTGCTGCAGAATCGTCGACCGCGTCAGAGTCGCGAAACTCCCCCAGGATCAACCCGGCCGCAGCCACCGACGGACCGGCGTAACACGATCGACGTTACTGAGCCGCCTGCGAACTTGTTGATCTCGGCGACTTCCAAAAGCCCACCGCTCTCGTTCGGACGAGTACCTCGGCCGGAGCAAGAGTGCCGAGCGGGTAACCGGGTCGCGAGCTCGTCGGGCCCGGGCCGACTCCGATCCGGCCGGGTACCGCGTCAGCTCATAGTTGGCTCGGCCACCGCGACGGCCGCCGTACGTCGGCATCGGTGAGCGGTTGCCCGTCGGCGCGGGTAACCACGAGCTGCGCGCTGACTCCCCGAGGCTCCGGGAACGCCTTGTCGGCGATGTCCTTGGCGCGTGCGGACTCGTAATGGTCGGGTAGGAAGTCGGTTTGGGCCGACGTACTCGTCTCCCAGTGCTGGAACTGGGAGACACGCTGACCCCGGTGAGGCCGCGATCACCAGGACCCAGCCGACGATGACGCCGACCGGGTGCGAACCCACTGGCCGAGTCGAGTAAACATGACGGCCCCCCTCGGGGACGGGCTGACCTGATCCGGTCCAACGTCATGCCGCCACTTGCGGGGTGATTGCACGACGGGACGGCCTGCAATCGCAGTGCAAGCACGAGATCCACACTCGCAGTAAGCCACGGAAGGGGACGACGCGATGACATCGCACCCGCTGACACCGACACCGCACACCTCGACCGACGACCTCGGGTTCGTCGCCGAACTCGCCCAGCAGTTCCGCGTCGACGCGATCCGGATGAGCACCGCCGCGGGATCCGGTCATCCGACGTCGAGTCTCTCGGCTGCCGACCTTGTCGCCGTGCTCGCAGCACGGCATCTGCGCTATGACTGGGGAGAACCGTCGAGTGCCGGCAACGACCACCTCATCCTGTCGAAGGGGCACGCTTCTCCCCTGCTGTATGCGCTGTTCAAAGCGGCCGGCGTCGTCACGGATCACCAACTGATGACCTCGTATCGCCGCTTGGGCTCGCCGTGGGAGGGGCACCCGACGCCGGTACTGCCGTGGGTCGACGTAGCGACCGGCTCACTTGGCCAGGGACTCCCGGACGCGGTAGGCATCGCGTTGGCCGGAAGACACCTGGAGGACGCGCCGTACCGCGTCTGGGTGTTGTGCGGCGACAGCGAACTGGCCGAAGGATCGATGTGGGAGGCGCTCGACAAGGCGGCGTACTACAGTCTGTCGAATCTCACCGTGGTGGTGGATGTCAATCGCCTGGGGATGCGCGGACCGACCGAGCTCGGCTGGGATCTACGGGCTTACGCTCGCCGGGTAGCGGCATTCGGTTGCCGGCACCTCGAGATCGACGGCCATGACGTCGGCGCGATCGACGCCGCCCTGCAGGAAGCCGCGGATCTCGACCGGCCGACCGTCGTGCTCGCGCAGACCCGCAAGGGACACGGGTTCAGCGGATTCGAGGACACCGGCGGCTGGCACGGCAAGCCGTTGGCGCCCGAACTCGCCGAGCGGGCCATCATCGAGCTCGGCGGGAATCGCGATCTCGCCCTCCCCCAACGCCTCCCGGTTCACCGACCCGTGACGGCGAAGCCGGATCGGCCGGTCGTCCTGCCGCGATACCCGGTCGGCGCGAACATCGCGACCCGCATCGCGTTCGGCGACACGCTGGCCGCACTCGGCACAGCCCTTCCCCGCCTGGTCGTCGTGGATGCCGAGGTCGGCAACTCGACGCACGCGGATGCCTTTGCCGCGATCCATCCGGAACGTTACTTCGACGTCTTCACCGCCGAGCAGCAGATGGTTGCCGCGGCCATCGGTCTCAGTGTGCGCGGATACATCCCGTTCGCGGCAACGTTCGGCGCCTTCCTCACCCGAGCACACGACTTCATCCGGATGGCCGCGGTGTCGCGGGCGAACATCCGGCTGGTCGGAACGCACGCCGGAGTCGAGGTCGGCCCGGACGGAGCATCGCAGATGGCCCTCGAGGATCTGGCCATGATGCGCGCAGTGCACGGCTCGACAGTGCTCTACCCGAGCGACGCCACCAGTACGTCGCACCTGGTAGAACTAATGGCCCGGTGCGACGGCGTGGTCTACCTTCGTGCAACGCGCGGCGCCTACCCCGTCCTCTACGAAGCAACCGAGACCTTCGAGGTCGGCGGGTCGAAGCTTCTGCGTTCATCGACCCACGATGAGGTCGCACTGCTCGGCGCCGGCGTAACGGTCCACACTTGTCTCGAGGCCGCCCAGTTGCTCACCGACGAAGGCATCTGCGCCCGTGTGGTCGACCTGTACTCCGTGAAGCCGATCGACAGCCACACCCTGCAGGAGGCAGCGAAAGCGACCCGAGGACGCCTCGTCGTCGTGGAGGACCACCACCCTGAGGGCGGCTTGGGCGATGCCGTGCTGGCTGCCCTCAACCACACCGGCACCACGGCACACGTCGAGCATCTCGCCGTCCGGACCCGGCCGGGCTCCGGCAGTCCTGCCGAGCTGATCGACGCGGCGGGACTGTCGGCCCGGCACATCGTTGCCGCAAGCCACCGACTGCTCGACGGCGCCGTGCCATGAGCGCGATTCATGAACTGACGCCGAGCCTGACGTGCGTCATCTCAGCAGGCGTGGACCTCGCCGACCGCCAGGCGCTCCTCGACCTGTTCGCACGCAGTAGCCCACGGACCCGGCGTGACCGCTTCCACCACGCGTTGTCGGTCTTCCCCGCGTCGTACCTCGACGACATCCTCACCGGGCGCCAGTTCGCGGTCGCGGCCCGGGATGCCTGCCACCCCGAGAACTTCGGCAAGGTGTTCGGCCTGGCCTCTGCCGCCCCCGTCGAACCCGGCACAGCGGAGTTCGCCGTCTGGGTCGACGACGCCTGGCAGGGACGCGGCGTGGGTTCGCTGCTGACCCGGGCGATCCTCGAGCAGCTTGCTCGTTCCGGCGTACGTACAGCTATCGGCATCGTCGAGCCCGGCAATCTCGCCGTACGACGGATGATTCAGCGGATCGCCCCGCAGTACAGCATCCGCGCGGAGGCCGACGTCCTGGTGATCTCCGTGCCACTCGCGCTCTGAGCCCTTGTGCAACGTGGATGCAAGTGGCCGCGCGACGATCCGACTGCTGGACACCCCAAGCCCTCGATCGTCCAGCCGAAAGGGTGACAGACATGACTGTGCTGGGAACCGGGACGACCACTGCCGGCCGAGTCGACCGCCGCCACGATCCGGCCAGGGATCGCCGCCGCATCGTGCTCTACGCGCTCGGCCTGATCGTGTTCTACATCGGGGCGATCGTCGCGTTTCACCCGCCGATTGGCGATCGCCACGTGCTCGAGGGCGGCCTCAGTTATGCGGTGATGCTGGCGCCGACGATCGGAGCGCTGCTCGCGTTGATCGCCGGGCCGGGCGTGATCCGGTTCGGCCGGCCGACGTGGTGGATCCTCGCCGGCTTCCTGCCCAGCCTAGTCGCTCTCGTGGCGAACCTGCTCGCGTCGGCGCTCGGATGGATCGAGCTTCGCGAAGGGCACTTGCCGACCCTGCTTGCCGTCGCCGTCCTGCTCAGTCTGTACGCGTGCATCGCAGCGATCGGCGAAGAGGTCGGATGGCGTGGCTTCCTCTGGCCGTTGCTGCGCCGGCGGTACCCGTTCCAGGCGAGTGCGGCGATCATGTTCGTGGTGTGGTGGATCTACCACGCCCCACTCGTGCTGCTCGGCTGGTACGGCTTCAAAGGCGGACTGCCCGCGTTCAGCGTCGCGCTGGCGGGATCGGTCCTGTTCGTCGGTGTCCTCACCGATCGATCCCGTTCGATCTGGCCGAGCGTACTCACCCACGGAGCGTGGAACGGTCTGGTCGCGGCCTACTTCAGTACGACCGGCGCCATCGAGGACGGTACCTTCAGCGGACCGCGCACGCTGCTCGGCGAGTTCGGCTGGCTGGCTGCCGGCGGAATGCTCGTCCTGGGCGTCGCCAGCGCCTCTTGGCACCTCCGCAACCAGCGGTACGCGGGCACCCTCGACCGCTGAGCCGCATCACGTGACCACGTGATATCCGGCACCCCTCCTGCCACTTGGGCCGGCCGCTCGGTCGGTCCACAGGGTCGACAGGATCACGAACACACGCGATGTGCCTGCAACCCGAGCCGACGACTCTCGAATCGTTGCCGCAGTCCCGGCACCCGAGAATTGAGGAGGCTCAGTCATGTCCGAGCAGACACACGAAGTCGCTGTCGTGGTCCAGAGCGGGGTTCTGCCATTCGACGTGGCGGCCGTCGAGCAGGTCTTCGCACCAGCCGCCGAGTCTGGCGGTCCGTATCGCGTCCGGGTGTGCAGTGATGAATCCGGTCTGCTCGCCGGCAGCGGCTCGTACAGCGTCCACGTCTCCCACGATCTCTCCGTCCTGCCGGAGGCCAGGACGGTGATGGTGGCGGGGGTGGCGGAGCCGACACATGGGGTGTCACCCAAGATCGCGTCGGCTCTCAGATCAGCATCGGATCGTGGCGCCCGCATCGTCGGAATCGGCACCGGGGTCTTCACACTCGGCCAGGCCGGGCTCCTGGCCGGACGCCAAGTGACCACGCATTGGCGGTACTCCGACCTGCTGCGGCGTACCTTTCCGAGCGTGCGGGTCGATCCCGACGCGCTGTTCGTCCAGGACGGGCGATTGTTCACCAGCGCCGGACTGGCCGGTGGAATCGACCTCTATCTCGAACTCGTACGCCGGGATCACGGCGTCTCGGCGGCGACCACGTCAGCCCGGTACGCCGTGATCGCACCGCCTCGTTCAGGAAACCAGACTCAGCTCGTCGATCGCCCGGTTCCGCTTCGGCCACGCACCGGACTCACCGCCGTACGAGCCTGGATGCTCGAGCACCTCGCCGAACCGATGACGCTCGACGACCTGGCGGCCCGGGCCTGCTTGAGCCGTCGGCAGTTCGCCCGGGTCTTCCGGTCCGAGACCGGCGTCAGTCCACGGCAATGGGTACTCACCGAGCGTCTGCGCGAAGCGTGCCGCTTGCTGGAGAGCACAGCGGAACCGGTCGACGTCGTCGCTCGGCTGTGTGGCTTCGCCACTACGGCATCGTTCCGGATGCATCTGCGGCGCGAGACCGGCATGAGCCCCTCGGCCTACCGGTCGAGGTTCGAGACACGTCCTGCGGTCGCATCCTGACCGCCGGACAGACTGCTCAGTCCGTGCCAGGGACCGAAGGCGACTGTTCGGCCGCGAACCGGGCCAGTGCGACCCGCGAGCGCAGGCCGAGTTTGGCGAGGCTATGACGCATATGGGTGTCCACGGTGTACGGCGAGATCCACAAGCGCTGCGCGATCTCCTTGTTCGTCGCTCCTTCCGCGGCGAGTTCCACGACCCGCAACTCGGCCGGCGTGAGACTCGCCCACCCGCTGACCGGCCGGCTACCACGGCCGCCGGGCCGCCCGGATCCCTCGACGACCTGGTCGGCCAAGGAGTCGGCGCCCACAGCGCGCAGCGAGGCTGCGACCCGGTCACGGTCGGCGCGCTTCGGACGGCGACCGGGCAAAGTCACGACGTCCAGAGCAGCCAGCGCCGCGGCGAGTTGCCGGCCAGACTTCTCGAACCCGTCGGCCGCAGCCCGCAGCAGGTGCGCGTCGCCGGCCCGGAGGCCCTCGGATTGATCTCCCGCCGCCTGCCACGACGCGATACCTGGGTTGAGCGCCGCGAGCTCACGACATTTCCCGACAACGGTGTCGGCCTCCGCGGTCAGACCGGCCGTCACCAAGCAACGGACCAGCGACGGCCCGTGGAACGGATCGAACACCAGTTGACCGTACGAGTCGGCTAGCGCCGCGATGATTGGCGCGACCATTTGGCGGGTCGCGGTGGCGTCTTGGCCACCACCGATGAACAGTCGCACCAGTTCGAGATGCTTCATCCCGTACGTGTTGTCCCGCGGCGTACCGTCAACGCGTTGGAGCAACTGACGCGCCGCGTCCGGTCCTGCTTCGAGCCACGTCGTCATGGCAGCACCGGCGTACAGCTCGGCCGCGAGTTCGCGGCTACCACCCGCCTCCATCGCCGCGATCCCCGCTTCCGCCTCGGTCCTGGCCTCGCCGATCTGTCCCCGGGCCAACAGCAGTCGCGCAGAGCTCGAGCTGACGGCCGGTAGGTCTCGGGCGCCGGTTGAGCTGTTCGAGTCGCGCATCAGGTCCCGGCAGAGGACTTCCGCATCCTCGAGCCCGTCCGCCGCGGACAGGCTGCGCGCCAGCCAGACCCTCGCGTCGATGCCCTGCCAGGCGGAGCCCGACGGCTGGACCGCCACGGCCTCCTGCGCGTCGTCGATCGACTCGCGGAACCGCCCGACGAACCGCAGCGCCATCGACCGCGATGCCAGCGCTGAGGTCAACGCACCTCTGTCCCCGAGTTCGCGGGCTTTCCGGATCGAAGCGGCCAACTGGTCGACGGCGTCACCCGGCTGGCCACCGAGCACCCGGGTACGTGCCCACGCAACCTCCAGTCGCACCCTCCCAGCGGCGGAAATGTCATTGCGATGCAGGACTGGCCGGATCGCGGCGAGGGCTTCGGTGGTCCGGCTCTGACGCCACAGCGCATCGGACAAGGCGGCACGTCCTCTGGCCTCGCTGTCACCGTCGATGCCCCGTGCGACCGCCCGTGACAGCACATCGCGGGCTTCGTCCAACTCGCCGACCTGGGTCAGGACCATCGCGACCCGTGGCGCAGACTCCAACCATTGTCCGGCGTCGTCCGCACTGATATCGAGTGCCCTCCGCGCCAGCTCGGCGGCCTGTCCGGGCGAGGTCGCCACCAGGCGCTCACTGGCGCTGGTGACGGCTGCGGCGAGATCCGCATCGCCCGGCCCGACCCCGGCCAGCAAGTGACTCGCGACATCGACGGGCGACTCGCCTCGGTCCAGCAGGATCGATGCCACGTCGCGATGCACCAACCGCACCGCCTCGGCCGGCAGGTCGGCGAGAACCGCCTCACGCAGCAGTTCGTGCCGAAACACCAACTGTCCGGCACGCTCGGTGATCATGCCCTCGTTCAGCAGCGGCCGCAGCGAACGCAGGACTTCCGGGGCTGTCTCCTTCGTGACCGCGGCCAGATCGGCGACCCGGAACGCACGCCCCAGGACGGCTGCGACCTCGAGAAGCTCAATGGCGTCTGCCGGCATCGCCGCAACCCGTGAGCGGATGGCCTCGCGCACGCGATCCGGCAGCGTCAGCCCGCCGTCCGTTCCGGCCTCCGACGCAACGCGGCCCTCCGCGAGATAGCCGTTGACGAGCTCGCTGAGGAGCAGGGCATTGCCACCGGCAGCGTGTGCCAGGCTGAGCAGCGCCGCCGGCGGACGGGCCCCGAGCAGGTCCTCGACCATCTGCACTGCATCGGTGTCCGCGAGCGGCCGCAATGTCAGAATCATTCCGCCGTGGCGCGCGATGCTGCCGCGCAACCTCGACAACCGCGGGAGCGGCTCGGCGCGAGCGGTCAGTAGCCAGGCGATCGCACTGCTCTCGAGCGATCGGCTCAGCAGACGCACAGCGTGCAGGCTCAAGTCGTCCGCACGGTCGACGTCGTCGATGATCACCAGCAGCGGCGTCGTACCGGCGGCTCGTTCCAGTTGGGACTGGATCTCGTTGAGCAACCAGATGTCTGCCGGACGTGATGCAGCCGTCTCGTCGAGCAGTGAGCCCGCTCCGGACAGCGCGTCCGCCGCCGTCAGCCCTCGGAGCAGAGTGCTCAGCGGGCTCATCAGATCGATCTCGTCCGCGTTGATGCGGATGATCCGCTGACCCCGCCCGTGGGCCAGAACACTCACCTCGTCCATCAGCCGGCTCTTGCCGACACCGGCCTCTCCCAGGACCAGGGCCGACACCCCCGAGCCCATGTCCAGCCGGTCGAGCAGGTCCGCCAGTCGCGCGGTCTCCGGCGCGCGGCCTCGCAGCGGTGTCGCCATCGGGAACCCTTCACACACTCGCCCGGCGGGCCTGAAGACGCCTTCCCCCGATCCGTCCGCCACGGGAATTTCAGATTGGCAGGTCTCACCCGGATCTGTCACCCCCAGCCGCCGGTGAAGTACTGTCAGAAGGTTTCGGGCAGCTGACTGCACGGTCCGATCTGGGGGCGGTCCGAGGTGGGAGGAGCGGTTGAAGACCGATGCGGGTGACACACGACCGGGCACGATCGGCCCGGGCGTCGAGCAAGCTGCGCCGAACCTCCACAGCTTCAGCGGAGCCGGTCTCCGGCCACGGCGGCACATTGCGCCCGCCATCCGTCGGCTGCTCGGTCCGATTCTCGTGCTCGCCCTGTGGTGGGCGGCCGCAATCGCAGGCCACGGACGCCGGCTTCCCGCGCCGGATGCAGTCCTGGCGACCGGCACCGATCTCGTCCGATCGGGGCAGCTGCCGGACGCGATCGCTGCCTCTTTGCAGCGTGTGGCGACGGGCGTCGCTCTCGGGGTTTCCGCAGGTCTGGTCCTGGCGTTGCTGTCGGGTCTCTTCCGGATCGCCGAGGACCTCATCGACGCACCGGTGCACATCCTCCGCGCGCTGCCGGCACTCGCGCTCGTACCGCTGGCGATCCTTTGGTTCGGCATCGGCGAACTGCCGAAAGTCCTGTTGATCGCCTGGGCGACGTGCTTCCCCGTGTACCTGAACACCTTCGCCGGTATCCGTTCGGTCGACCGGTCGTACGACGAACTCGCCCGCTCGCTCCAGCTCGGCCGCTGGACCGTCGTACGACGGATCGTCGTGCCCGGCTCATTGCCGGGTTTCCTGGTCGGCCTGCGGTACTCGCTCACCCTCGGGTGGCTGGTGCTGGTCGTGAGCGAGCAGATCAACGCGTCGAGCGGCCTCGGGCAACTGATGACCGAAGCACGCCAATTCTTCCGCACCGACGTGATGTTCGTCTGCCTGGACAGTTACGGCCTGCTCGGCTGGCTGTCGGACCGCTTCGTGCGCACCCTCGAGCGCCACCTACTGGCCTGGCGCCGGGAATACCAGAACCGATGACCTCGTCACGCGCTGTGCCGATGATCACAGCCACAAGAATCCGTCGTTCGTACGGCGATCGCGCAGTGCTGGCCGGGGTCGACCTCAGCGTTGATCGAGGCGAGTTCGTCGCCGTCATCGGCCGAAGCGGCGCCGGCAAGACGACTTTGCTGCGCATCCTCGCCGGTCTCGACGACGAATTTCTCGGCGAGGTCGCCATCTCCCCCAGGCTCAGTGTGATGTTCCAGGATGCCCGTCTGCTGCCATGGCAACGGGTAGCCACCAACGTGACCCTTGGTCTGCGCGGCGGCGAGGCACCGGCGGCGGGGGCTCGTGCCTTGGCCGAGGTGGGACTGGCAAACCGGGGGCGTGCGTGGCCCCGCGAACTGTCGGGCGGTGAAGTACAGCGGGTGGCGCTCGCGCGAGCCCTGGTTCGGAGCCCGGAAGTCCTTCTCCTCGACGAGCCATTCGGTGCTCTGGACGCGCTCACCCGCTCCCAGATGCATACGTTGCTTGCCGACCTGGTTGGACGGCATGCCACCACCACCCTCCTGGTCACCCATGACCTCAACGAGGCGCTCGTACTCGCCGACCGGGTTCTGACGATGAACGGCGGCGTCGTCACCCATGAATTGCCAGTGCCGGCTCCCAGACCTCGAGACCGTGACACCGCACAGGTCGCCGCGCTGCGCGCACGGTTGCTCACCAGCTTGAGCACCCAGGTCCAAGAGGGTTCGAGATGAAGTCCTGTCGGACCAGACGCCTCATCCTGCTGGCTCTGCTCCTTGTCGTGAGCCTCACCGGGTGCTCCCCCGACACCCCTGACCCGGTGACTGGGACACCGAACGTCCTGCGCATCGGGCAGATCCGCTCGAATCTGCGCCCTCTCCTCGAGGCGGCCGGACAGATCGAAGCTTTGCCGTACGCCGTGACCTGGAGCTCCTTCGAGAGCGGGCCACCGGCGATCGAGGCAGAGAATGCCGGCTCCGTGGACATCGCCTACATGGCGGACACACCGCCGATCTTCGCCCAGGCCGCGGGAGTCGCCGTGCACATCGTGGCCATGACGCGGGCACCGGGCGGCGCACGCAACATCTCACTGCTCGTCAGACACCAGTCGCCGGTCCGGACGGTCGCCGACCTGCGCGGCAAGCGCATCGCGATCGTCCCGGGCACCATCACGCAGTATTTGCTCGTCGAGGCGTTGACGGACGCGGGCCTCAGCTACGACGACGTACACCCCGTCAGTTTGCAAGCGCCCGAGGCGATCACCGCCCTCCGGCGTGGCGATGCGGATGCCGCGGTACTCGTCGATCCGCTCGCCGCCACCGCCGTGGCTACAGGCGTCGCCGACATCCTGAGGACCGGTGAAGGACTGCTCTCCGGATCGAATGTCCTCGTCGCCGCCGACGCGGCGCTGACCGATCCCCGTAGCGCGGACGCGATCGGGGACTTTCTCCGACGGACGCAGGCCGCGATCGAGTGGGCCGCGAACAACGAGACAGCCTGGGCCGCGGTCTATGCCCGCATCAACAAACTGTCCCCGCAGGTAGCGCGCGACACGGTCCACCGTGGCTCCACGCACCTCGTGCCCATCGACGCCGCTGCGATCGAGGCCCAGCAACACCAGGCCGACGTCTTCCTCCGGCTGGGCCTGTTGCCGGAGAAGCTGGACGCCGCGCGACAGTACGACGATCGCTACAACCACCTGTTGTTCGGCGACCTGAACCACAGCACACCGACAAGGTAGCGAGCACGGCTCACTTCAGCCGACCTCGGCGAGGGTCCGTGGTGTGCGGTGCAAGGCGCGTGCAACCAGAGCGGAGATGGTCGGCACGCGGTGGGGCGTCAAATGCGTTCCAGGTGTCAGGCCCAGACGGGTGGTCCGCCGTTCGACGTCCGCACCTCGCCTGCCGGGTGTTGCCTTACCCGATCGGAGCAGCCGATGAAGGTTCGTAGATCTCCCGTGACTGGTGCCATCGCCCTGTTCGCCGCCCTCGTCCTGGCCACGACGGCGCCAGTCGGCGCGTCGGCCGGCGGTCATACCGGAGACCTGGCCCGAACCGACAACTCGCCAGAAGCGCCAGCGCCGGCAGGGCTGGACCGCTTCTACCGGCAAACGCTGACCTGGAGTCCATGCGCCGGAGCGCCGGCGCTCCAGTGCGCGGCGGTCACTGTGCCGCTGGACTATGCCCATCCGACAGGGCCGACGATCTCGGTAGCGATCTCCAGACTGCGCGCGGGGCGCCGCGACGTACGGCGCGGGATCCTACTGATCAACCCTGGCGGGCCTGGTAACTCCGGGCTGCTCCTGCCGCCGCAGCTGGCTGCCGCCATGCCGGCCGACGCGCGCGACCGGTACGACCTGATCGGTTTCGACCCGCGGTCAGTCGGCCGGTCGAACCCGATCAGCTGCGGGCTGACCGCAGCCGAGCAGAACTACCTGTTGCTGCCGCCCCAAAGCTTCGCAGCCGATGTCGGCCGGCAGGCAGGAATAGCGGCCAAGTGCGCGCGTGCCAACGGGCAGTTCCTGCGCTTCATCACCACCCGCAACACTGCTCGGGACATGGACGT
Organism: Kribbella pratensis; assembly: GCF_004366075.1. Lineage (GTDB taxonomy): Bacteria > Actinomycetota > Actinomycetes > Propionibacteriales > Kribbellaceae > Kribbella > Kribbella pratensis. The sequence goes on from NZ_SODU01000001.1 coordinate 754,783, forward strand.
GATCCGCGCCGCCCTCGGCGAGCGAAAGCTGTCCTACCTGGGCTACTCGTACGGCACGTACCTGGGCAGCGTCTACACGCAGATGTTCGGCACACACGCCGACCGAATCGTGCTGGACAGCAGCGTCGACCCGGACGTGGTCTGGCAAGGACTGACCCGTGCGATGTCGCCGGCGGTCGAAGTCGGCCTGAATCGCTGGGCCGCATGGACGGCCGCCCGCAACCAGCAGTACGGCCTCGGTGTCAGCGGGGCGGCGGTGCGGGCGCGATTCGACCGGCTACTTGCCAGCGGCAACCGTGTGCCCCTCCGTGTGGACGACCTGACCCTGACCGGCGAAGACCTCCGGGCCATCGCGTTTGGGGTGATGTACGACGACCGGCTCTACCGGGTGCTGTCCGACCTGCTGCACGTCGCGGTGAACGGCGGGCGACTGCACCCAGAGGTCCATGACTACGTCGCGGGGAACCTGACGCCGCCACCGGACGACAACGCCGTCGCCGCGCAACTGGCGATCATCTGCGACGACGCGTCCTGGCCGCGCGATCTCGATCTGTATCGTCGGGAGAAGATCCGCGACGGGCACCGGTACCCCTTCTACGGAGCGACCGCCGCCACGGTCAAACCGTGCACCTTCTGGCCGTACCGGCCGCTCGAGTCGGCCACGCCGATCGGACCGGGCAACGAGGCGCCGAGCATCCTCATGGTCCAGTCAGAACTCGACACCGCGACTCCAGCCTCCGGGGCGCGGCGCCTGCACCAACTGCTGCACAACTCCCGGCTGATCACCCTGGCCAACGCTCAGAAACACATCGTGTACCTGACCTACGGCAACCCCTGCGTCGATGCGACTGTCACGCGGTACCTGGTGACCGGACAACTCCCAGCCGCCGACATCACCTGCACCAACACGGCCTCCACATTCGGGACGGAACGCCGCTGATGCAGGCAACTGTGCTCCTGAGAGTCCGACCGTAAGGACGAACCGATGAGTGAACTGCTGTTGGTTCGCCACGGCGCTGTCGCCGCGCACACCCATCATGTCCAGCTCGCGGCACAGCCTGACCTACCGCTGAACGACGCGGGCGAGGAGCAAGCCCGCGCGCTCAGACCCTACCTGCGTAATCGCCGCTTCGGTCGCGTGCTGTCCAGCCCGCTCTCACCGGCGCGCCAGACCGCGGCGCTGGCCGGCCTTGAAGCCGAACCAGACGAGAACCTGATCGAGTGGTGCTCAGTCACCAGCAGCCAGACCACGTCGGCTAAGCCCGGACTGGGTGACCGCTGCGGAACGATCCGGTTCGATACGAGCGCACCGATCACTATGTCCGGCGAGGCTACTCACGCACCGACCGCGCGGGCGGATCACGTCCTCGCCGAGGCAGACACCGTGCTTGCCGACGGCAAAGATGTGGTGCTCGTAGCCAATGCCAACATGCTGCAGATCCTCGCCGCCCGGTGGCTCGGGTTGCCCGCCCTGGCGGCGCCCCGGCTGTCGCTGGCGACCGGATCCCTGAGCGTCCTGGGCAGTCGCCGCGACAACCGGGCTCTGCTCCTTTGGAACTTCCTCCCGCGCGCGTGGCCGCCGCTATGAATGCACTCGACGCACGCCGCCACAGCCAAGGGAGGCTCATTCTCGTCCGGCACGGTGAAACTGCATGGAGCCGGACCGGCAGATACACCGGACGGACCGATCTCCCGTTGACTCGAGAAGGCGAGCGACAGGCTTCGACGCTCCACCCGTACCTAGCCGGCCGGGAGTACGGCGCAGTACTCACCAGCCCGCTGAGCCGCGCCAGGCGCACGGCGGCGCTGGCCGGGTTCACCGCCGAGGTCGAACAGAACCTCGTCGAGTGGGACTACGGTCCACTCGAGGGCCGCACCGAGCACGAGATCACCACCGCGGTCGGGCGATACTGGAGCATCTGGGATGCATCCGCGCCGGACGGGTTCGCACCCCGGGAACCTCTAGCCGAGGTCGCGACCCGCGCCGACCAGGCGCTCGGACGGGTACTTCCGGTCCTGGAGACCGGTAGCGACGTACTCGTCTTCGCACATGCACATCTGCTGCATATCCTCGCCGCCCGGCTGCTCCAGCTGCCATCCAGGTCCGCCGCCAAGTTCGCCCTGTCGCCCGCATCGGCAAGCGTGTTCAGCTGCCGGGACAGCGACTGGGCAGTGGTCGGGTGGAACTTCACTCCGTGGCGATGCCACGAAGCCACCCGACCCCAACCGCTGCCTACACGCTGATCTGGCTGCGATGTCCGCGGACAGTGCCCACGAGCAGGACCAGGCCGGGAATACCGATGACGCCGCCGAGGGCCAGTGAGCCGATGCCGATCTCGAAGAGCCACGGAATTGTCAGTGCGTACCTCACTTCGGTGGTCAGGCCTGGCGAGGCGTCGTGGTTCATGATGACCACGCGGTAGTTCCCATTCGTCACATTCCAGGTCAGCTGTGGCGACCCGCCGTCGGCCGACGCCACCCAGAACGACTCGTTCCCGGGCGGCGGCGGGGTCGCGGTGCCCTGTGTGTCGGCGGCATGCAACTTGTAGGGCCACAGCTCCAGACCGCGCACAGTACGCACGGCAGCGCCGGACAGGTAGCTCTCGGCCGCGGCATCCGGCGCCACTCCGATGAACACGGGCTTATCGGCGGAGCGGACGTTGATCCGCAGGGTGAAGTCGCCGAACCCGTGGGGCACCGCGCCCGGCGAGATGTTGGCCGCACGGGCCACCAGCGCACGGCTGCCGGCCGTCACCGGGTGATACCCGGTCCGCATGGTGTCGTCGGGACCGGCAACCGCGCTCAGGATCGCCCCGCTGACGGCGAGACAGCCGCCGATCACAAGCATGGTCACGCCTAGGGCGGCCCGCAGGACCTTGTTGGTCATGTTCGTCTCCTCACGATTGTGATTGCGCGGCCGAACGAGCCGCGTCCAGACGATCTGCCGGAGCCTTGCACCTGCGTTGCGTGCGGGGCTTGCGCTGATGCGAACGCCGCACTTCCGACAGCTGGCCGTGCAAGTCGCCTGCAAACGCCGCCGCGAGGATCTGGACGTCAAGGATTTGGACGAGGTCACCAACGCCGACAGGGAAGGACCGACGATGGACACAGCAAGACGCGGTGCCGGCAGCGCCCGACAAAATCGCGGACAGGCACACCACAAGCAAGTCCCGTGGCGGATGGTCATCACGTTTGTCGTCCTGAGCTACGGAATCGCCTGGGCGTTCTGGGCACCGGTGTGGCCGGATGCGCTGCAAGCTCTGAAGACCTGGCGGACACCGACGAACTATGCCGGTGGTAGCTACGCCCCGCTGGGGATGTTCGCACCGGCGGCCGCGGCGCTCATCATGCGCCTGTTCATCAGCAAGGAAGGCTTGAGGGGGTCCCTCGGCCTCGTCCGGCCATGGCGCTACTACATGCTGGCCATCTTCGGACCGATCGTTCTGGTGAGCTCCACGATCGGGATCTCGGTCGCCAGCGGCCTGAGCCAGTTCGACCCAGGCACCGAAAAGCCGTTCTGGTACGTCTTCGTGCTGCTTTTGGTGATCGGAACTCCGATCAGCACCGTGCTCGCCCTCGGTGAGGAATACGGATGGAGGGGCTATCTGCTCCCGAAACTGCTCCCGTTGGGCGAGGTCAAGGCGTCAGTCATCGTCGCTCTGATCTGGGCTCCGTGGCACCTGCCCCTGCTGCTGGTGGGACTGAACTATCCCGGCAAGAACCCGCTCGGCGTGCTGTTCTTCATGTCTGTCCTCGGCATCGGCCTGTCCCTCCTGCTCACCCGGCTGTACGTCGCTGCCGGATCGAGCGTTCTCATGGCCGCCATCCTCCACGGCAGCCTGAACTCCTTCTCGGACCGCCTCTCGGACAGCGCGCACCTGTCCGGCGACCCCTTCGTCGTCTCAGTGGGCGGCATGATCGGCATCGGCGTGATCGCGGTCGCCGTGATTCTCGTCTATCTGCGACGCCGAGCGGCCGGCTCCGACACTCCTCAGCCTGGGACCGGCGGAACTGTCGACTCGACTGCCAGGCACCAGGAGAGCCCTCACGACCAAGCGCCACCACAGCTGTGACCCGGGTACCGCCAGAACACATGCAGCCCCGACGCCTACCGAACAAGGCGACGAGAAGACAAATGCTCGGGCGGCTGCGAAAACGCCGCCTGCACCGCATCGCCCGCAACCACTGAATCGGCTCCCACGTAAGCTGGGCGCCTGACGGCCTGGCGAGTCAGGCGGTCCGGAGTTGTTCCACGAACCAGCTGATCGCCGCTACAAGGGCAGGTCATGGGCAGGTCTTCTCGTAGGGCCGATTGCCGAAAGCCCGCATCCACTCCTCGTGGGTGAGGTTGCGACCGGCCATACTGCAGGCGAAGGTCATCAATCGATCGATGCGTGTGTCCCACCGGTATATGTGTCCGTCGTACGCGGCGATGGTGACGATGTCGTTGCCCTCGGTGAAGATCGGTGAGACGAGGGCCGGTTGGCCGCCGGTTGCTGTCGCGACGGTGCCGAGGAGCTCGAGGGTGTTGCTGTCCCAGAGGCTCACGGTGCCGTCCGACGCTCCCGACACGATCCTGGTGCCGTCGGGCGAGAACCGGACGAACTCACCAATGCCGTCATGGCCGGTCGTCGGTGCGTGCAGCGCGGCTCTGGCTGTCACATCGATGACCACGAGCTCGCCACCAATCCCGGTAACGGCGATTTTGCGGCCGTCTGGTGAGAACGATGCGTCGAACAGGTTGAGCATCACCTCACCGTCTGCCACGAGCTCGCCGGTCGTGACGCGGATGACCTGCCATCGTGCCTTGGAGGCGTCCGGGGAATGTTCGAACAGCACCATACGCTGGCCGTCTGGCGACGTCGCGGCGCAACAGTACTGGCCCGGCCAGTCATACCACTTGGTGTCCCCGCCGACATCGATGGCTGTGCCGCTGGGCCGCAGACCGTGTGCGTCGAGCATCGTCGTCCGGCGGTCGATGTCGGTGACGGCGATGCGGTTCCCGCGCTCGACGTACGCAATCGACTCGATCTCCCTCTCGATGACCTGGCGCCGCAGGATCAGTCGGTTCGTCACGGAGTCGATGATCGTGATGACGCCCGACCGGTCGACGGCGGCGAAGTGCCGGCTGTCCGGATGCCAGGCAACCAGGGACCTCACCGTGTCGATGTCCAGTCGCACGGGCGCGGTTCGGGCGCCGGTGGTCGAGTCGGCGAAACTCACCCAGGTGGCCGCGGCATCACTCCAGACGTACGCCGTGCGCCTGCCGTCTCCCGACGCGAGGACGTGCGCATACGTGCGCGTGGGCATCCGCTGGCTGCCCTGCAGGTACGCCTGGTGTCCGTCCAGGTCGTACGCCCGGACGATGCCCTCGTCGCCGCCGGTGTAAAGGGTCCGGCCGTCCGGACTGAAGCCGACACCCCACAAGATCTCGAACGACTTGATCCGATGGCGGGGCCGGCCGGTCGCGACGTCCCAGACGATCGCCTCGCCGTCGTGCGAGACGGAGCCGAGCACAGTGCCGTCGGGCGAGAAGGTCAGTGCGCGCGGCTCGTCAATGTGGTCGGGTAGCAGCTTGACCGTCCTGCCTGTGCGCGCGTCGACGAGCCCGATCACGCTCGGATCCGTGTAATCCTTGTTATGCAGCTGGAGAGCGATCAATGCGCCGTCACGGGTGACGTCGATGCGCATGAAGCCGGTGAGATCGGGGCGCCGCCAGAGCTGTGCCCCCGTGGCGACGTCGTACGCCCTGAGTGGCTGCATGCTGTACAGGACGCGGCCGTCCGGGCTGAGAGCGATGCCCTGAATCCAGTTCGGTAGGTTCACTCTGCGGGGGAGGCGGTTGGTCGCCTCGAGGTCCCACACGAGTGCGAACCCCGGATCCGATCTCGCCGCAGGAGCGTTGCCGATGCTCTGCTGGAACGAGGCCGCGAGGTATCGTGCATCGGCACTGAATGCCGACGCGTTGTGCTTGAGATTCTTCGTGCTCTCGAACGCGAGCGGCGGCGACACCTCCTCCAGCGTATCTCCGTCCAACAGCCGGAGGAGCGGCTGACCCGGCGGTGGTGGCGCCTGCGGCGGGTAGATCGTCGACGCGACGACGAACCTGCCGTCCGGGCTGAAGCGGGCGTCGCCGTACACCGGCGCGTCCTTGTCCGGTCCGAGGACTACGGTCTTGAGTACGCTGCCGGTCGCTGCGTCGTACACATGGAACCGCGCGTCGTCGTCACCGGAGACGATCCGGCGCCCGTCAGGGGATACCGAAATGCCTTCCACATCATCGCCGCGGCCGGGAAACGACCGGACCAGCAGCGGGCGCATGCTCACCGCCGCGAGCAGGTTGGCCCGGGTTTCCGCGGAGTCGTCGAGGCGCGCTCCGTGCGCCGCGAGCAGCAGCGAGTGGCTGATGCCTTCGGTGAGGAGTGCTCGCGTCCCGACCCGACGTGCGAGCTCGCTGGTCGCCGCACGCTGAGCCGCTGTCGCCTGCTGATCGCCGCGTTCGGCCTGGTTGACGGCCACCAGGCCGGCGATGAGAGCGCCGACCAGAAGCGCCGCTGCCGTGCTTAACGCGGCGCGAAGGCGTCGATTGATGCGGATCTGGCGCCGCGCGATGTCCTCGGCGGCATGCAGCTCGGCCTCAGAGACCCGCTTGCTCGCGGTGAGGAAGTCCTGCTCGGTGGCGGTCAGCATGGGCTGACGGTTGTCCTGCCAATCCAGGGCCTTGGCCAGGCGTACGCCGCGATACAGCTCGCTGTCCGGCCGGTCGAGACCCGCCCAGGCGTCGGCGGCGACCGCCAAGTGGTGCAACACGCGTTGGCCTTCGAGATCGTCGTCGAGCCAGCCGCGCAGCCGGGGCCAGGCCCGGGCAAGCGACTCGTGGGCGAGCTCGATTACTCCGTCGTCGCTGGTGACCAGCCGAGCGTCGATCAGCAGGTCGATGATCGCGTCGTTCGCAGGGCTGGTGACAACCAGGCGCCGGGGAAGTCGGCTACGAACCGGCTCGCCTTCAGGGCCGGGCGTGACGAGACGCAGCAATAGGTCGCGCAACACCGGGCGCTGCTCGGCCGGGATCCGCTCGTAGGCCAGTTCAGCCGACTGCGCGACGGCGCCACGGATCCCGCCCGTGTCGCGGTAACCGGCGACTGTAAGGGTCCGGCCCTCGCGGCGCCGCCAGGCCTCGGCCAAGGCATGCGACATCAGCGGTAGCGCGCCAGGTTGGTCGGCGATCTCGGTGACAAGCAGGTCCACCAGCCCTGGCTCGACCACGAGCGAAGCCAGCCGGGCCGGTTCCTCGATCGCGGCCCGCAGGTCCGGTTCGGTCATGGCGGCCAGCACGTACATCCCGTCGGCCACCAGACGTGCGAACCCAGCATGCGACGAGATGTCGGCCATCCGATCCGCGCGGAACGACACGATCAGCGGCGCCACGGCAGCGTGTGTCGTTAGCGCCGTCAGAAACCTCTCGCGCTCGGAGAGGTCCTGACACAGCGAGAAGACCTCCTCGCACTGGTCGACCAGCAGCGCCGGCAGCGAGCCCCGACCAGGCATCACGGAGGCAAGTGTGGCGACCGGGTGCACGCCGGGCGTCATCACGACGACGGTCTTCCCGTCGCGCCGCAACGCGGCAGCGACACCAGCGCGCACAAGCGACGACTTACCGCACCCGGACGGGCCGACCACCGCCACCACCGAGGTGTCGGCGAGCTTCAGCAGGCAGGCGGCGATGTCGGCGTCCCGGCCGAAGAACTCGTCCGCGTCGTGCACGTCGTACGGCTGCAGGCCTCGGTACGGACAGTCCGGGCTCGATTCCGGCAACGCACTGGCCACCATCAGTGAGGGGTCTTGGTGCAGGATCGCCTGCTCCAGTACGTCGATCTTCGGCCCTGGATCCAGGCCGAGTTCACGATTCAGCACGTCGCGCAACTGACGCAGCGTCCGCAGAGCCTCAGCCTGCCGGCCGGACTGGTACTGCGCCGTGGCAAGCAGGATCCACCGCCGTTCCCGCAGCGGCGCCTCCGCCACCAACGTCCGCGCTTTGGCCAGCACCCTTTCGTGCTGACCAGACCGCAGCGCCGAATCCACGTACAGCTCCTCCGCGGTCTCGCGCAGCTCGGTCAACCGGGCGGCCTCGATCCGCCCGGGATCCCACCCCTCCAACTCGGCCAGTGGCGGGCCCCGCCACAACCTCAACGCGTCGGCGAGAACCAGCGCGGCCCGCTCCGGATCGTCAGCGGCCAGCAACTCATCGGCGCGGCCGACCGCGCGCTCGAACCGTTGGGCGTCGATGTCGTCGAGCGGCACCGCGAGCCGATAGCCCAGCGGTGTGGTCTCGATCGTGTGACTGCCGAGCAGCTTGCGGAGCCGGACCATGCAACCCTGCACGACCTTCGACCAGGTCGCAGGTGGCTGGTCTTCCCAGAGCACGTCGGCGAGTGCCTCCGCGCTGACCACCTCTCCTGGGTGTACGGCGAGAGCGGCGAGCACGGCGCGATCACGTCGTCCGAGAACGGCTTCTTCCCCCTCGATCGTGAGCGGGCCGAGAACGGCGATACCCACATCTCGACTCTCGACCTGCCGCCACACCTGGTCAAGGGCCGCGTTACCGCGGTGATACCGCCGTTTGTCGCCGCGTTACCGCTGTGCGCGACAAAGGCATCACCGACCGCCAGGCGTACCCGGACTACCGGTACAGGAAGTCCCGCCTGGATGCTCGAGAGGAGCGCAGCAGTCATGTCTGCACACAGCACCAAGAACGCAACCAAGACCGCATGCAAGACCATCCTCGTCCGGCTGGCGCTGAGCACCACCGCGACCGCGGCGCTACTGGGGGCGGCGGCCGCGCCAGCGAGCGCGATCAACCAGGACCCCGGCGGATCCGGGGTGGTGCTCCCGACGCCTGGGCCGCCTGCCACAGGGCCCTCCGGCGGAGTCGACGCGACGTCGGCAGCACTCGGGGCCCTCGGCGGGATCGCGCTCGGCGGGGCCGGACTCGCCGTCACCCTCGGCCTACAGCGCCGCCGCGACCACACGGCCACCCGTCCAGCCTGACTAGCGCGAGCCCACAAGCGATCGCCGACGCAGACCGTGCCAGTGATCCCTGCGCGGCGCCATCGTGTTGTACACAGCAGAATCGGTGCGAAACGGACTTGTAGTGCGCTGGACCGCCGTCCGGGACCACCTCACAGGATCTGGCAACACGACTAGACGACCTCATCACCAATCCCCTGCTGCAGATCAGTCCACCATCGACAGACCTTCCGTTTCCTTCGAGTCAAGGTCGAGGCGTGTGGTTAAGGTGCATGCTCGGCCTCGGACACGCACCTTATCCACAACCGTCGGCGACGAAGGAGCGCCTCGTCGACAATCTGCACCACTTGGTGATGTAACAGCGAAGCCAGACGGCTGACCACGAACCACTTACCGACAGTCCGCGGAGCTAGTCCAGGCCCAGGCCGAAGCGCCGCTCGGCATGAGGTCGTGGGGTTCAGGCGCTTGTTTATGCGTGGTGGCCTTCATAGGCGCGTCAGATCAGGCAGCCCACGTGGGCGTCCCGCTTCATTGCTGGCAAGCCAGGCCCTCATTCTGCGACAGCTCAGACGTTGAACCTGAAGGTTTGACCTGTCGACTGAAAGGTGCCAGGGCGATGGCTTACGCGAAGGATCTGTGGACTCATCCGGTGAAGCAGGCCGATGGCACGGTCGTGCGGGAGCGGAGCAAGAGGTGGGGGCGCGGGAAACGGTGGATGGCAGGCTGGCTGGATCCGGAGGGGAACGAGCGGACGAAGGTGTTCAGCACCAAGGTGGCTGCCGAGCGGCATGGGGCGGCTATGGAGACAGATGGCGCGCGTGGGGAGTACATCGATCCGAATGCCGGCAAGGTGCGGTTCGAGGTGGTTGCCGACCGGTGGCTGAAGTCGCGGGTGGTGGATCCGGCAAGCGCGATCAGGTATGAGTCGTCGTTGCGGCGCATGTTGCGCCGGTCTTCGGGAAGCGGCAGTTGAGCAGCGTCCGTCGGCGCGGCATGTGGATTGCGTCAAGGCGAGATCTTCGGGCTTGCCGAGGAGGATATCGACTTCGACGCGATGGTCATCCATGTACGGCGACAGGTGAAGAAGCTAGGTAGGGCCTTCGTGTTCGCGCTGCCGAAGAACGACGCCGAGCGAACGGTGTCGATGTCCGAAGGAACCGCACGGACACTCCGAGAGCACATCGAAGCAACGAAGCCTCGGCCGTACGCCCTGCCGTGGGAAACGCTCGGCGGGAAGCCTTTCACGGTGAAGCTTGTGTTCCGGTGGACAGACGACAAGCACATCCGGGCTCGCACCTACGACGAGCTGGTCTGGAAAGCGGCACTCGCCCAGGCGGGCGTGATTCCAATGCCGGGGAAGGACGCTCGGGGACGTCGGCAATACACGACCAGCCGCGACACCGGCATGCACGCGCTGCGCCACTACTACGCGAGCATCACTCTGGCCGACGGCGTCAACATCAAGGAACTCGCCGAGTACCTAGGTCACGGAGACCCAGGCTTCACTCTCCGGCTGTACACCCACATGCTTCCGTCCTCGCACGAGCGAGCGCGGAAGGCGGTGGACGCCCGACTGGCCCGCCTCTTCTCCACGTTCTCCGACGGAACTGTCACGGAACAGGCCGCCGATCGCTCACCCACTGCAGCTTGGGAGCCCGACGGCGGAATCTATCCGGAAGGGCCGGGAATCAGTCTCTGACCTGCGGAAACGTCAGCGGATCCGCATGCCGGAGATGGCGCGCGCGATCACCAACCTTTGGATTTCGGAGGTGCCTTCGAAGATGGTGTAGATCTTGGCGTCTCGGTGCATTCGTTCTACGGGGTATTCGCGGGTGTAGCCGTTGCCGCCGAGGATTTGGATGGCTTCTTCGGTGACTTTGACGGCGACCTCGCCGGCTTTGAGTTTGGCCATGGAGCCTTCGCCGTGGCGGTAGTCGGGGGTTTCGCCGCGCATGAGGGCGGCGGACATGTTGGCGGCTCGCCAGACCAGCAGGCGGGCGGCGTCGATCTCCATGGCCATGTCGGCGAGTTTGAAGGCGATGCCCTGGTTGTCGATGATCGGGCGGCCGAACTGTTCGCGGGTTTTGGCGTAGTCGAGGGCCACCTCGTAGGCGGCGCGGGCGATGCCGATGGCTTGGGCGCCGACGATGTGGCGGGTCATTTCGAAGGTCGCCATCGAGGCGTTGCGGCCCGCCGAGCCAGAAGCACCCGCCCCAGACGCGGCAGTCCCAGCGGCGGCTCGGGCTTCGTGGGCTCGGGCGATGCGGGCGTCGAGCTTTTCCTTGCCGCCGAGGACGTTCTCGGCGGGGATGCGGACGTTGTCGAAGAAGACGTCGGCGGTGTGGGAGGCGCGCAGGCCGTGTTTGCGGAGCTTGGTGCCCTGCTCCAGGCCGCGAACCTCGGACTTCGGTACGACGAAGGCCGCCTGACCCTTCGTACCGAGGGACGGGTCGACGGTCGCGACGACGACGTGGATGTCAGCGATCCCGCCGTTCGTCGCCCACGCCTTCTGCCCGTTGATGACCCACTCGGACGTGCGCTCGTCGAAGACAGCCCGCGTACGGATCGCGGACACGTCGGACCCGGCACCGGGCTCGGACGAGCAGAACGCGGCAACCCGTACGTCGTCCGGCGTGCCGTAGCACCGCCCCATCCACTGGCTCCACTGCTCCGGCGTGCCGTTGGAGAAGATCGCGGACGACGCGAGGCCGGTGCCCTTCAGCGACATCGCGATGCCGGCGTCGCCCCAGAACAGTTCCTCGTGGACGAGCGGCATCAGCAGACCGGTCGGGTCGACGAACAGGTTGATGTTCATGTCGAGGCCGTAGATGCCGACCTTCGCGGCTTCCTGGATGATCGGCCAGGGCGTCTGCTCGCGCTCGTCCCATTCGGCCGCGGCGGGCCGGATGACGTCGGCGGCGAACGTGTGCGCCCAGTCCCGGATCTCGCGCTGGTCGTCGTTGATCGCCAGCGAGAAGGTGCTCCAGTCCGGCTTCGAGCGCTCGGCGCCGAGCTCACCGGCCAGAGACATCACGTCTGCGGAGACAACAGGGTCGCTCATCAACTTCCTCACAGAACCGGGTCCAATGTTACCGACGAGTGTAACTGTCGTTTGCACCAACGGGTACCACTGTGGCTAAGATCAATTCATGAGCTCCGCGCTGCTCGCGATCGGACGCCGCCGCACCACGGCGGAGCGTCGGCGCGACCGCGAGCGGGACATCATCCGCGCCACCCGCGAGCTCTTCGACGAGCGCGGCACGATCGACGCCCAGATCGACGATATCGCCAAGCGGGTCGGGATCAACAAGGCCCTGATCTACCGGCACTTCGCCGGCAAGGAAGAGCTCTTCGCGCTCACCCTGGTCAACTACCTCCAAGAGCTCGACGAACGGCTGCAACAAAACGACGGTCCACGAAGAGCGCCCCTCAACCGCCTCAAGGCCCTCAGCGAGACGTTCGTCGACTTCTGCCTGGAGTACCCCGCCTTCACCGACTGTGCGATGAGCCTGCTCAGAAGGACCGGCGAGGAGTTGTTCGGCGAGATCACCGAGCCGGTAATGGTCAAACTGGGTACGGCGATGGCCGCGCCACTGGGCCGTATCGCGGTGATCCTCGAAGCCGGTCAGCGTGCGGGCGTGTTCGACGAGGTCGACACGGCGTACCTGGCGAACCATCTCTACACGCAGACGCTCGGATCGTTGCACATGGCAAGGGTCGGGCTGATCGTGTCGGGCAGCCAACCGGGCCACCCGGTGGTGCATCATGCCGATGTCGGCACCGTCCGGTCGACCGCGATCACCGCGACACTCGCCACCGCGGTGGGACGGAAAGCCCTGACAACCAAGAAGACCCGCTCCGCTAGAGCAGGAGACATATCGTGACCGAACCGCGCAAGGTGGCCGTGGTCGCCGGCAACCGGATTCCGTTTGCCCGGCAGGACAAGACCTACCGGCACGCCTCCAACTCCGACATGCTCACGGCCGCCCTGAACGGTCTCGTCGACCGCACCGGCCTCGGTGGTCAGGAGGTCGGTGAGGTGGTCGCCGGAGCCGTCCTCAAGCATGCCCGCGACTGGAACATGGTGCGCGAGGTGGTCCTCGGGTCCAAGCTCGCCCCGACCACCCCGGCGTACGACATCCAGCAGGCCTGCGGCACCGGTCTCGAGGCGGCCATCCTGGTCGGCAACAAGATCGCCCTCGGCCAGATCGACGCGGGCATCGCGGGTGGTGTCGACACCGCGTCCGACGCCCCGATCTCGGTCAACGACCGCCTGCGCAACATTCTGCTCGACCTCAACCGCGCCAAGACGTACCCGGACCGCTTGAAGGTCCTCGCCCGCGTCCGCCCGAAGGACGTCGTACCGGAGATCCCGCGCAACGCCGAGCCGCGCACCGGCAAGTCGATGGGCGACCATGCCGCGCTGACCGCGCTCGAGTGGGGCATCACCCGGGAGGCGCAGGACGAGCTCGCGTACAACTCCCATATCAACCTCGCGAAGTCGTACGACCGTGGTTTCCAGAACGACCTCATCACGCCGTACCTGGGCCTGGAGAAAGACCAGAACCTGCGTCCCGACACCACGCTCGAGAAGCTCGCCAAGCTCCGGACCGTGTACGGCAAGGGCGAGACCGCGACGATGACGGCCGGCAACTCGACGCCGCTGACCGACGGCGCGTCGGCCGTCCTTCTAAGCACCGACGAGTGGGCGCAGGAGCACGGACTGCGGCCACTCGCGTACCTGACCCACTCCCAGACCGCCGCGGTCGATTACGTGAAGGGCGCCGAGGGTTTGCTGATGGCCCCCGCGTACGCCGTACCGCGCATGCTGGCCCGCGCCGGGCTGACCCTCCAGGACTTCGACTACTACGAGATCCACGAGGCGTTCGCGTCCCAGGTGCTGTCCACCCTGAAGGCGTGGGAGGATCCGATCTTCTGCAAGGAGCGGCTCGGCCTGGACGCGCCGCTCGGGGAGATCGACCGGGACAAGCTGAACGTGAACGGCAGCTCGCTCGCCGCGGGTCATCCGTTCGCGGCGACCGGCGGGCGGATCGTCGCCGCGCTGGCCAAGCAACTGGACGAGAACGGTGGCGGGCGGGGCCTGATCTCGATCTGCGCCGCGGGCGGCCAGGGTGTCGTCGCCATCCTCGAGAAGTAGGAGCTGAGATGACGGATCGCTACCAGACCTTCACCCGGACGCCGCTCGGCAAGACGCTGGTGAAGAACCTGGGTCTGCCCGACCCGGCGCCGCTGCCCCGCTGGACCGAGGGCTCGCCGGTGATCGACGGGCCGGTCGTCTTCGGCGCGATCGGCGAGACCGACGCCGGTAAGGCGATCCAGGCGCTGCTGCGCGACATCGGCGCCTCGTTCAGCACCGTCACCGAGGGCGTCGCGTCGAGCACGATCCGGCCGAAGGCGATCGTCTTCGACGCGACCGGTGCCACCTCGACCGCGGACCTGACCAGCCTGCAGCGCTTCTTCTCCCCCGTCGTCCGCCAGCTCGCCCCGGCCGGTCGCGTCATCGTCGTCGGCCGTACGCCGGAGCTCGCGAGCTCCCCCGAGCAACACATCGCGCAGCGTGCCCTCGAGGGCTTCACGCGAAGCCTCGGCAAGGAGGTGAAGCGCGGCGCCACGGTCAACCTCGTGTACGTCGCCCCGGACGCGCACGAGCAACTCGACTCGACGCTCCGCTTCTTCCTCTCCCCCAAGTCGGCGTACGTCGACGGCCAGGTCGCCCGGATCGGGACCGGACCGCTGGTCAGCAACGACCCGAGCCGTCCGCTCGCCGGCCGTACGGCGCTGGTGACCGGAGCGGCCCGTGGTATCGGAGCCTCGATCGCGGACACGCTGGCCCGCGACGGCGCGACGATCATCGGCGTCGACGTACCGCAGAACGCGGACCCGCTGCGCAAGGTGATCTCCAAGATCGGCGGGACCGAGCTCCTGCTCGACGTCACCGCGGTCGACGCGGCGCAGCGGATCGCGGCGCACGCGCAGGAGCAGCACGGTGGGCTCGACATCGTCGTCCACAACGCGGGCATCACCCGTGACCGGCGGCTCGTCAACATGCGCACCGACGCGTGGGACGCCGTACTCGACGTGAACCTGCGCGCGCCGGAGCGGATCACCAAGCACCTGGTCGAATCCGGGGCGCTCCGCGACGGCGGCTCGATCATCGGGGTGTCGTCGATGGCCGGGATCGCGGGCAACAACGGCCAGACGAACTACGCGACCTCGAAGGCCGGCGTGATCGGTCTCGTACAGGCGTTGGCGCCCGCGCTGGCCGAGCGGCAGATCCGGATCAACGCGGTCGCGCCCGGGTTCATCGAGACCGAGATGACCGCGAAGATCCCGTTTGCGATCCGCGAGGTCGGGCGGCGGATCAACTCACTGCAGCAGGGCGGTCTGCCGATCGACGTGGCCGAGACCATCGCCTGGTTCGCGGATCCGGCCTCGGCCGGCGTGACCGGCAACGTGGTCCGGGTCTGCGGCCAGAGCATGTTGGGCGCCTGAGATGCCGACCCGACGGTACGACGACTCCCCCGGGCTCGGCTCGCTCTACGCGCGCACCGTCCGGGCCACGCTCCGACGGGCTGACTACGAGCCGGACGCGGACGGGCTGACGCTCGAGCTGCCCCGGTCGGCGATCGACCAGGACCACTTGACCGCGTATCGCGAGGTGACCGGCTTCGCGGCGGGTCCCGCGCTGCCGCCGACGTACCCGCATGTCCTGGCGTTCCCGCTGCACCTGGACCTGATGTCCGACCCCTCGTTCCCGTACAAGCCGATGGGGATCGTGCACCTGTCCAACACGATCACGCAGAAGCAGCCGATCCCGCTGCACGCCGAGCCGGCGATCCGCGTGCACAGTACGGCGGAACGGCCGCACCCGAAGGGCACCGTCTTCGACGTGATCAGCGAGGTCTTCGTCGACAAGGAGCTGGTGTGGAGCGATCTCACCACCCTGCTCAGCCGCTCGTCCGGGACGGAAGGCGCGCACGCCGATCTGCTGACCGACCCGGTGCTGAGCCCGAGCGCGTGGTGGGACCTGCACGGCAACCTCGGCCGCCGGTACGCCGCCGCGTCCGGCGACCGGAACCCGATCCACCTGTTCAAGCTGACCGCTCAGGCGTTCGGGTTCCCGCGCCAGATCGCGCACGGGATGTGGGCCAAGGCTGCCGCGCTGGCGTCGCTCCAGCGGGCCGGCGCGTTGCCGGACGCGTTCACGGTCCGCGTGGACTTCCGCAAGCCGTTGCTGCTGCCGTCCCGGGTCGGGTTCGGCTACCAGCAGACCGGCAAGACGGTCGACTTCGCGCTGTACGACGAAGGGCACGACGTGACCCACCTGATCGGCCAGCTGCAGGAGAACTGAACCGCCAGGCCATCACAATCGCGCTCCTCGGCCGAGCTTCACGCTCATAGCTCGCCGCCGTCGGCAATTGCGATGGCCTGGGGATCCGCAGCTGCCCGGATCCGATCCAGCACCTCGCCGATCGGGGCCGCATCCCACCGCCGACCGTCCCGCTCCCGGACCGCGAGCTGGCGGGCCTCGGCCTCGCGGGAACCGATGACGGCCTGGTACGGCGCCAGCCGGTTCTCGCGGATCCGGGCCCCCAGACTGCCCTCGTCCGCGTGCGCGATCTCGACCCGGAGCCTGCGATCCGACGCTCGTCGGGCGACCTCCGCGGCGAGTTTCTCCTCGTCGTCGGAGATCGGCAGTACGACGACCTGTACCGGGGCCAGCCACGCCGGGAACGCGCCGCCGTGTACCTCGATCAGCTGAGCAACCGCTCTCTCGATGCTTCCGACGATCGCCCGATGCACCATCACCGGGCGATGCTTGTTGCCGTCGGCACCGATGTACTCGAGCCCGAACCGCTCCGGCTGGTGGAAGTCGATCTGGACGGTCGACAGGCTGAACTCGCGGCCCGCCGAATCCTCCAGCTGGATGTCGATCTTCGGCCCGTAGAACGCCGCGTCGCCCGGCGCGTCCTCGTACTCGACGCCCGCGTTCTCGAGCACCTCTCGGAGCAGCTCGACGGCCTGCGCCCAGCTCGCCGCGTCGCCGACGTACTTGCTGGCCGGGCTGTTGAACTCCGCGTCGTCCGATGGCAGCGCGAGGACGTAGCGCGATAAGCTGATGCCCATGTCGGCGTACGCCTGCTTGATCAGTCTCAAGGCACCGGAGGCCTCTTCCGCGACCTGGTCGAGGCGGCAGAAGATGTGGGCGTCGTTGAGTTGCATCGCGCGGACCCGGCTCAGGCCGCCGATCGCTCCGGAGAGTTCGGCGCGGTACTGCCCGCCGAGCTCGGAGTAGCGGAGTGGGAGTTCGCGGTAGCTGTGTGAGCGGGATCGGAACATCAGCGCGTGGTGCGGGCAGATGCTGGGTCGCAGGACCAGTTGCTCACCGCCCATATCCATCGGCGGGTACATGTCCTCGTGGTACTTGGCCCAGTGGCCCGAGATCTCGTACAGCTCACGCTTGCCGAGGACCGGTGAGTAGACCTGCTGGTAGCCGGCTCTTCGTTCCACCTCGGCGACGTAGCTCTCCAACGCGTGCCGTACGGCGGCACCGGCGGGCAGCCAGTAGGGCAGGCCCGCGCCGATCAGCGGGTCGGAGTCGAACAGGCCGAGTTCGCGGCCGAGTTTGCGGTGGTCGTACATGATTCCTCCATGGGTTGAGGCGAGCCACCCACGGAGCACGACAAAGCCCCGGGGCACTCGCCCCGGGGCTTGGTCAGACAGTCAGGTGTCAGCGCGCCAGGACGAGGTCCGGCGTCGTCGTGACTACTGCGCGCTGCAACATGTCTTCACGGTATCAGAGGAAACGGGAAAGGAAAGCACGAGTTCGTTCGTGCTGCGGATTGTCGATCACCTGCTCCGGCGTGCCCTGCTCGACGACCTGGCCGGCGTCCATGAAGACGACCCGATCGGCGGCCTCGCGGGCGAAGCTGATCTCGTGGGTGACGACGACCATCGTGAGACCGGCGCTGGCGAGACGCTTCATCGTGGCGAGCACCTCGCCGACCAGCTCGGGATCGAGCGCCGACGTCGGCTCGTCGAACAGCATCAGCTTCGGCCGCATCGCCAGCGCGCGGGCGATCGCCACACGTTGCTGCTGACCGCCGGACAGCTGGCGCGGGTACGCCTTCTCCCGGCCCGCCAGTCCCACCTCGGCGAGCAGGTCGACGGCCCGCGCGGTCGCCTCCCGTCGCCCCTCCCCGAGGACCGCGATCGGCGCCTCGATGATGTTCTCCAGTGCGGTCATGTGCGGGAACAGGTTGAACTGCTGGAACACCATGCCGATGTCCTTGCGCCGCCGGGCGATCTCGTTCGGCGACAGCTCGTGCAGCCGGCCGTTGCGTACGTCGTACCCCACATCACGGCCGTCCACCGTGATGCGGCCGGCGTCGAGGGACTCGAGCAGGTTGATGCACCGCAGGAAGGTCGACTTGCCGGATCCGGACGGGCCGAGGACGACCACGGTCTCGCCCGGCGTCACGTCGAGATCGATCCCGGACAGTACTTCGGTGTGCCCGAAGCTCTTGCGGACGCCGCGCGCCTGCAGGACCGCCGTACTCATGCCGCACTCCCCTTCGGACGGATACGCAGGAAGTCCCAGAAGCTGGGAGCCTGATGCCGCGCGCCGCGGTTGTAGTGGCGTTCGATGAACGACTGGACGACGTACAGGACCGAGGTGACCGCGAGGTACCAGAGGCAGACCACGATGAGCATCGGGATCGTCTCGAAGGTCCGGTTGTAGATCGACTGCGCCGTGTAGAGCAGGTCGGAGAGTGCGATCACGCTGACCAGCGCGGTGGCCTTCACCATGCTGATCACCTGGTTGCCGGTCGGCGGCACGATGAAGCGCATCGCCTGCGGCAGGATGATCCGCTTCATGATCCGGGAGTTCTTCATCCCGAGCGCCTGACCCGCCTCCCGCTGACCGGGGTCGACGGAGAGCAGACCGCCGCGGACGATCTCGGCCATGTAGGCGCCCTCGTTCAGCCCGAGACCCAGGATCGCTGCCAGCAACGGGGTGATCAGGGTGTTCGTGTCGACGCTGGCGAAGACCGGACCGAACGGGATGCCGAGGTTCAGCTTGGGCAGCAGCGCGGACAGGTTGTAGAAGAAGATCAGCTGCACAAGCGTCGGCGTACCGCGGAAGAACCAGATGTACAGTCCGGCGGCGCCGCGCAACAGCGGGTTGGCCGAGATCCGGCAGACCGCGAGGAGTACGCCGAGCACGACGCCGATCACCATGGCGACGACCGTCAGCATGAGCGTGATGCCCAGGCCCCGGACGATCGACTCGGCCCGCAACCAGCTCCAGACCACGTCCCAGCCGAAGTTGTCGTTGGTGATCAGCATCTTGACCAGCTGTGCGGCGAACACCAGTACGACGAGCGCCGACAGCCAGCGCCAGGGGTGTTTGCGATGCGCCGCGTTCCGGACGTCGAGCTCCAGGCCGGCGGCCGGAGCGTCCTGCACCGTGGTTGCCATGGTCAGCTCTTCCCGAGGTTGAGGCCGGGTTTGGCCAGCTTGTTCTTCTCCAGCCCCCATTTCGCCATGATCGCGTCATAGGTGCCGTTGGCATGCAGTTTCTCGAGTGCGGCGAGCAGTACGTCGGCCAGCGGCGACCCGATCGGCACGAGCGCACCCTGGAACAGGTCGTCGAAACCGTTGCTCTTGCCAACGCCGGCCAGTTCCAGCTTGCCACCGGACTGCGCGACGAAGTAGGTCAGCGGCGCCTGCGAGGAGAAGAACGCGTCGGCCCGGTTGGACTGCACCGCGAGGATCGACGACGGCTGGTCCTTGTACGACTGCACCTCGACCGCCGGCTTCCCGGACGCCACGCACTTGGCCGACTGCGCCTTGATGACCTTCTCCGCGGATCCCGCTGCCTGTACGGCGATCCGCTTGCCGCACGCGGTGTCCAGGCCATCGATGCCCTTCGGATTCCCCTTGTGCACGGCGAAGACGACGTACTCCTGGACGTAGTCGATGAAGGTCGCCTGCTTCTGCCGTTCGACGAAGTCGCCGGTCGGGCCGAGATCCAGGTCGTACCGCTTCGCCTGCATCCCTGACAGGACGCTGGCCAGTCCGTCCACGGTGGTGTGCTCGATCCGGATGCCGAGCAGCTGGCTGATCGCCTGGGACAGATCGGCGGTCGCGCCCTCGATGGACGTGTCTTTGTCGGTGCCGACGATCACGTACGGCGGGAACGAGCCGTTGTTGACGGCAACGATCCTGCCGGCGGTCTTGATCTTCTCCGGCAGCTGGTCGTGCAGGGCCTTGTCGACCTGCTGCTGCGGGATCGCGGCGGCAGGTGCCTTCGCGTTGGCGTTGGTGCTGGTGTCGACCGGGTCTGCGGTGCAGGCGGTCACGCCGAGCAGACTTGCGGCCAGTACGGCGAGAGTGGTGCTGCGGGGGATGGACACGACTACTCCTACGGCTTCAGCTGGTGGGGACGGCTTCGACCGGTCGAGGGGTGGGGCTGACGGAGAAGCGCCGGTTGATCAGGACCGGCAGGCGGCGGCGAGCGTCGGTCAGACGCTGCCGGGAGACGACGGCCGTGATGGTGGCCGGCTCCTCTGCGGCTTGGGCGAGCGGGACACCGAGCGGGTCGACGATGAGGCTCTGGCCGATGTTGCGCTGACCGCATTCGCCACTCGCGACGACGTACACGGTGTTCTCGAGCGCGCGGGCGGTGACGAGGGTCTGCCAGTGGTGTTCCTTGAGCGGGCCTCTCACCCAGGCGGCCGGCAGCACGAGTACGTCGGCGCCGTCGAGGGCGAGGAGGCGGGACAGTTCGGGGAACCGGACGTCGTAGCAGGTCATCAGGCCGACCTTGAAACCGTTGACGTCGATCAGTTCGGGGACGACGTCGGCCGGGGTCACGTTGTCGGACTCCAGTTGGCTGAACGCGTCGTACAGGTGGAGTTTGCGGTAGAGCCCGGTGATGGCGCCGTTCTTCAGGACGACGAGCGTGTTGTAGGGCTTGTCGTTGGCGGACTTCTCGTGGATACCGACGACGACGGTGAGTGGGAGGCCCTCGGTCGCCTTGAGCAGGCCGGTGACGAACGGGCCGTCGAGCGGCTGGGCGTGCTCGCGGATCCGCTCACGCTCCTCGATGAAGCGCGCGAGGACGCCTTCGGGGAGCACGAGCAGGTCGACGCCGTCGGCGTCCGCCTGCTTGATGAGCTGAGTCGCCGTGTCCAGGTTCTCCTGCCAGTCGATGCTCGCGACGAACTGCGCGGCCGAGACGTTCAGCGTACTCATGCGATCTTCTCCAACGGGTCGATCTGGTAAGGAAACAGGTCTTCAGCGGGCACCGGCTGCGCGAGCAACTCCTGGTCCACGAGGTGGTCCTGGAAGGCGGCGACCATGCGGCGGTCGGCGGAGACGCCGTACGGCATCCAGTCCGGTCCGAAGGTCCTGGTGGTGACGCCGATTTCCTCGTTGTGCCAGGGGGTGATGTCCATCAGCTTGTTCCGGCGCTGGAAGCTGAGCTGCTTCGCCTGCTCGAACAGGTCGATGAGCTGCTGAGCGATCTCCGGCCGCTCCTCCAGCACTTCCTTGCGCAGGGCAAGCAAGTGGATGCCGGGGATGTAGCCGTGGCGACCGTAGTACTCCCGCTCCTCGGCGCGAGTGTCACGGAACAGCGTGCGGTACGGCGAATCCTCGGCATGGAATCCGGGTGGCATGAACGGCGTCATCACGGCGTCGAGCTCCTTGTCCAGCAGGAGATCCACGAGCCGGGCGCCGTCGGCGGTGTGACGGATGTTGTTGCCGACAGCAACTCCCCCGATGCGGTCCACGACCGGGTGGGCCGCGGTCAGCGGGCCGACCTGCCACTCGGCGTCATGGATGCCGACGCCGGCCTCGGCGAGGATCGCACGGGTCCAGGTGTTGCCGCTGTCCGGCCAGCCGGTCAGGCCGATCCGGCCGCCCTTCAGGTCCGCCGCCGTCTCGGCCGTCGCGTCCCGCCGCACGATGATGCAGCGATGCCGGAAGCCGCGCATCAGGAAGATCGGCAGCGCGACCACCCGGTCGTCCCCGACCGCACGGGCGCGGACGTAGCGGCTGAACGAGGTCTCGCCACCGTCGTACTCGGGTGAGCCCCACAGATCCGGCGTCGCCTCCAGCCGGGTGACGGTCGGGCCGGGGACGTCGCCGAGGGCCAACGGGATCACATGGTCCCAGTGGCGTACGCCGAGGTGAAGCTTCACGCGGTTCGTTCCTTCGATGCCGGGACGCTCTCGTGGGGTCCGGGTCGGATGCGCGACGTCGCTGTCGCGAGCTCGATTGTTCGGTAGCCTATGTTCAGCGCGATCGCCCGAACAATGCATTGAAATGTTACTGATCAAAAACTGGGGGAAGGCATGGCCGAAGACGTTCCACCGCAGGACGGTCCGGCGGTGTCGTCGGCCTGGCTCGCCGAGCAGATCACCGAGCCCAGCGCGGCGGGGATCGCGGCGGCGATCTCCCGGCTGGTCCGGCACGGTGAGCTCGAGCCGCAGACCCGTCTTCCGACCGTACGCGCGCTCGCTCCCCGGCTGGACGTCAGCCCGGCGACCGTGTCCGCGGCCTGGGCGACCCTGCGCAAGCAACGCGTCGTCGCCGGAGGCGGACGGCAGGGCACCTGGGTGCTCGGCGGACTCGCGGTCCCCCGGCCGACCCGCTACGAGAACATCTCCCGTCTCTGGCCGGACCAGACCCTCAACCTCACCCGCGCGATCCCGGATCCGGCCCTGCTGCCGGACATGGCCGGCGCGTTCGTCCATGCCCTTCGCGACCCCGACCTGCACTCCTACGAGGTGGTCTCGATCAGCGGGCCGCTCCACGCTGCCGCTTCCCGGACGTGGCCCTTCGAGACCGAGAACTGGATGTGCGTGAACGGCGGCTACGAGGGTCTCCTCCTGCTCATGCGTACGACGGTTGTCCCCGGCGAACACGTGGCGATCGAAGAGCCCGCCACTCCTCGACTGCTGGACATCCTCGACAACGTCGGCGCGCGGCCGGTGCCGGTCGCGACCGATGCGGAGGGGCCGGTCGCGGCATCGCTGCGAGCGGCGCTCCAGCACGATCCGGTCGCGTTCATCTACGAGCCGCGGAGCAGCTCACATTTCGGCGCCTCGGTGACGCCGTCGCGCCGCGACGAGCTGGCGGCGTTGCTCGCCGGCACCGACACCCTCGTGATCGAGGACGACGGGCTCGGCGAGCTGAGCTCGTTCGAGTACCACGGAGTGGGCGAAGTGCTGCCGGATCAGAGCGTGCTGGTGCGGAGCTACTCCAAGTCGCACTCCCCCGATCTCCGTCTCGCCGTGATGGCCGGCGCCGCCGAGCCGATCGAGCGGGTCCGCGTCTACCGGCAGTTCGGATCAGGCTGGACGAGCCGCATGCTGCAGAACGCGCTCGCCTGGCTGCTCGACGACGAGCCGTCGAAGACCGCGATCGCCACAGCGCGTACGGCGTACCGGGAACGCCGTGACCATCTCACGGAACTGCTGGCCGCACGCGGTGTCCAGGCGACCGGCGTCGACGGCCTGGCGATCTGGGTGCCGGTCCGCAGCGAACACGAGGCACTCCTCGTTCTCGCATCACACGGCATCGCCGTCGCCGGTGCGAGCGCCAGTTGGACAAAACCCGGCCCACCCGCCATCCGCATCGCCACCGGCCTGCCCATCCCCGAGGCCGATCGGGTAGCCGACGCCGTCGCCCGCGCCGTACAGGCCCGGTAACCCGCGACTAGCTCTCGAGGTCCAGGCCGACGGGGCGGATGAGGCCTTCTTGGGCGACGGATGCGACGAGGCTGCCTGCCTCGTTGTAGAGGCGGCCGGTCGCGAAACCGCGGGCTCCGGAGGCGGACGGCGACGACTGGTCGTACAGCAGCCACTCGTCGGCGCGGAACGGCCGGTGGAACCAGAGGGCGTGATCGAGCGAGGCCGGCTGGATGCGGCGGTCACCGATGACGATGCCGTGCGGGAGCAGGCTGGCGCCGAGCAGCGTCAGGTCGCTGGCGTAGGCCAGCACACACGCGTGCAGCGCTGGATCGTCGGGCAGCTTGCCGGCGGCCCTGATCCAGAACTGCCGGCCGGTGACTCCGGCCAGTCGTACGTCGAGGGCCGCCCACTCCTTGTCCCAGTCGGCCGCCGGCCGGCCGGACCGCGCCTCGAGGACGGTCGCCAGTCGCGGTGCCTCCTCCGGCGGTACGGCGTCGTCCGGCATCGGATCCTGGTGATCCAGACCGGCTTCGGGTCGCTGGAAGGACGCGGACATGTAGAAAATCGGCTTGCCGTTCTGCGACGCCACGACTCGACGGCTGCTGAACGATCCGCCGTCGCGGGTCGGCTCCGGGCGGTACACGATCGGTACGGACGTGTCGCCGGCGCGCAGGAAGTAGCCGTGCAACGAGTGCACCACACGCTCCGGGTCGACCGTTCGGCTCGCGGCGGCCAGCGCTTGTCCTAGCACCTGACCGCCGAACACCCGTTGCATCGAGGTCTGCGGCTGACGACCGCGGAACAGGTCGACGTCGATCATCTCCAGGTCGAGCAGCTCGACCAGATCCTCCAGCGACTCAGGCATGCCTCATCCTGACAGCCCCGCCCGCCGCGCAACGCCGTACCCACTGTGCAAACCGTCACGTGCGCCCAACGCCCCGTCCCCATTTGCCTGGCAGACCCATCAAATGGGGGGTTCCTGACCCTGGCTAAGGGTCACAAACCCCTCACTTGATGGGTCCACCAGGCAAATTGATGGGTCTGCCAGGCAAATCAGGGTGCTGCGGGGCGACTGCGGGGCGTTGGCGTGACGGTGCGGGGGGCGGGGGTGCGGACAGTTAGTCGTTGTCTTCGCGGTTGAGTTCGGCGAGGAACTGTTCTACTTCCGCGCCTAGTTCGTCGGCCGACGGAGTGGAGTCGGCGAGGAGGCTCTTGCGGGTGAGGGAGCCTTCGGCGGCGTCGTACTGGGTTTCGAGGGCCTTGACGACTGCGCTGGCGTCCTCGGAAGCCTCGACCTGCTCGTCGACCAGCCGGCCGGTGACGGCGGCTTCGTCGAGCAGGGCCTTGCTAGGGAGGAGCAGGCCGGTCGCGGCCGAGATCGCGTGGACGAGGGCCAGTGCGGCGCCCGGGAAGCGGTTCTCGGCCAGGTAGTGCGGCACGTGGACGGCGAAGCCCATCGCGTCCTTGCCCGCCTCGCCGAGGCGGACCTGGAGCATCGTCCCGGCGCTCGCGGGCAGCAGCATCTCGCCGTCCCAGATGTTCGAGCGGGTGACCAGCTCGGGCCGCGTCGCGTGCGCCGTCAGCCCGAGCGGCCGCGTGTGCGGAACACCCATCGGAATGCCGTGCACACCGACCGTGAGCGTCACGTTGTAGAGCTCGTTGAGCTGCCGGATCGCCCCGGCGAACCGGTCCCAGTGGTTGTCCGGCTCCGCGCCCTCGAGCAGCAGGAAGTCGACGCCCGCGTCGTCGGTCACCAGGTGCAGGCTGAGGTGCGGCGGGGTGTAGTCGGTGAACCGGTCCTCGGCGAACGTCACCTCGGGCCGCCGGGCCCGGTAGTCGTGCAGCAGGTCGACGTCGAATCGCGCGAGCAGCCGGTGGTCCAGCACCTCGAGCAGGTGGTCCGCGGTCACGCGGCCGGCCTGGCCGGCGTCCATGAACCCGTCCAGCGAGTGCACCAGGACCTTCGGCGTCGCCGCCGGGCCGGTCGCCACCGACTCGTCGACGATCTCGTAGAGGTCGTCCGGTCGCAGCATCGTCGTCTCCTTCGCAACTTCTTCCAACAGACTGACAGGCAGTTCTACCTTTCCCAACGCCGCGATGTCGCGGAGTAATTCCGAGCCTGGGGAAGTTGCCGGAAAGATTCAGGATGTTCCAAGACTCGGCGGTCGGCGAGACAGCGGCGGAAAGCGCTTGCTAGGTTATCGTCGTGAGCCCTGAGCCGAACTCCGCCCTGACCGTCATGCTGGCGATGAACGACGCCAGCCGGGACCGCGTCCTCGTACCGCGGGTCCGGCAGCGCCTCGAGGCGGTCGCCACTGTGCTGCCGGTCGGACCCGGGTCCAGTTTTCTCGCGGATCCCGCCGTACGGGCGGCTCTCCCGGACGTCGACGTACTGCTCACCGGGTGGGGCTGCCCGCGGATCGGGCCGGACGTTCTGGAGGCGGCGCCGAAGCTGCAGGCGATCCTGCACGCGGCCGGCTCGGTCAAGGCGATCGTCGATCCGGCGGCGTTCGACCGCGGGATCCAGGTCTCGTCGGCGGCCACGGCGAACGCGCAGCCGGTCGCCGAGTTCACGGTCGCGGCGATCGTGCTGGCCGGGAAGCGGGCCTTCCGGCTCGCGGCGCAGTACCGGCTGGAGCGGCACAAGGCCGATCCCCACGGGATGCCGGGCAGCTACGGTACGACGGTCGGCCTGTTGGGGGCGTCGCGGATCGCGAAGATGGTCGCGGAGCGGCTGCGCGGGTTCGACCTCGAAGTGCTGATCAGCGACCCGTACCTGACCACGGACGAGGCCGCGGCGCTCGACGCGGAGCTGGTCGACAACGACACGCTCTTCCGCCGCAGTGACATCCTCAGCGTGCACGCGCCGCTGCTCCCGGAGACGGTCGGCCTGGTGGACGCGCGGCTGCTCGGGTTGCTGAAGGACGGCTCGTCGCTGATCAACACGGCCCGCGGCAAGATCATCGATTCCGAGGCGCTGATCCGCGAATGCGTGACCGGCCGGATCGACGCGATCCTCGACGTCACCGACCCCGAGCCGCTGCCGCCGGACTCGCCGCTGCTCGACCTGCCGAACGTCTTCGTCACGCCGCACGTCGCCGGTGCGGTCGGCAACGAGATCGCCCGCCTCGGCGAGCTCGCGGTCAGCGAACTCGAACGCCTCGCCGCCGGCCGGGCCCTCGAACACGCCATCAGCCCCTCCGAAATCGGGAGACTCGCATGACCCGTTTGATCCTGCCGGACACCGACCGTGAGCTGTCGCGTCAGACCGGATGGGTGCGGGCGCACTGGGAGGCGCTTGCGGACCATCTGCTCGACTCGCTCGTTCCGTACTTCTCCCCCGGCGCATCCCTGGTCGAGCTCCCGGGCCGGCCGAGCCGGTCGGGTACGGCGTCCGATGCGCTGGAGGGGTTCGCACGGTCGTTCATGCTCGCTGCGTTCCGGATCGCCGGCGTTCAGGGCAAGGGCTGCGAGGAACTGATCGAGCGGTACGCGCGGGGCGTCGCGAACGGCGCCAACCCGGACCACCGCGAGGCGTGGCTGCGGCTCACCCCGAGATCGCAGCAGATGGTCGAGGCCGCGGCGATCGCGGTGTCGCTGCACGAGACCCGCGAATGGATCTGGGACCGCCTCGACACGCGGGCGCAGGAGCACGTCGCGGAGTGGCTCGGCGGCTTCAACGGGTCGACGACCCACGACAACAACTGGCGGCTGTTCCAGGTCGTCAGCGAGCAGTTCCTCGCCTCGGTCGGAGCGCCGTACTCGCAGGACGACATCGACGGCGGCCTCGACCGGATCGAGGACTGGTACGTCGGCAACGGCTGGTACTCCGACGGCGACGGGCAGAACTTCGACAACTACATCGGCTGGGCGATGCACCTGTACCCGGGCCTGTGGGCGCGGATGGCCGCCGTGACGCCGGGAGCGCAGTACGAGGACCGGCTCAAGCTCTACAAGGAGCGGATCAAGCTCTTCCTCGAGGACGCCGTACACCTCGTCGGGAACGACGGTGCACCGATCTACCAGGGGCGGTCGCTGACCTACCGGATGGCGGCCGCGGCGCCGTACTGGATGGGCGCGATCCTCGACTCGACACCGTTGACGCCGGGTGAGACGCGGCGGCTGTGCTCAGGGATCGCGCGGCATTTCGTGCAGCACGGGGTGCCGGACGAGCGTGGGGTCCTGACGCTCGGGTGGTACGACACGTTCCTGCCGACGACGCAGCAGTACTCCGGTCCCGGTTCGCCGTACTGGGCCTCGAAGGGTTTCGTCGGGCTGATCCTGCCTCCGGAGCACCCGGTCTGGGCAGACCCGGAGGACTCGATTCCGCTGGACGACGCGGACCAACTCCGAGCGATGCCTGAGCCGGGGTGGATCGTGCACGCGAGCCGCCACGACCAGGTGGTGCAGCTGGTGAACCATGGGGCGGACCACGCGCCGGTGGCCGAGCCGCAGGGCGTCGAGCCGGCGGGCGATGCCCACTACAACCGGCTGGCGTACGCGAACCACGCGGGCCCGGACCTGTCGGATCACGAGCCGCACGTCGACAACCTGATCTCGCTGGTCTCCCCCGAGGGTCTGGCCAGCGGGCGCGGGCGGATCCGGCGGCTCAGCGTGGACGGCAGTACGGCGTCCTCGTGGCACAACGCCTGGCTCGGCGACGAAGGACCGTGGGCGATCGAGATCACGTCGGTGGTGCACAGCGGCTGGGAGATCCGGTGCGCCCTGGTCGAAGGTCCTTCCGGAGCGCTGGTGCGAAGCGGCGGATTCGCGGTCGCGGGCGATTCTTTGCCGGAGGCAACGGTCAGTGAAAAGGCCGCCTCCACACGGAATGCAGACAGGTTGGTGTCGGCGGTGGTCGGCCTGCACGGGTACGACGAAGCGGGCGTGCATCGTGGGCTCGGAGTGAACCCGTACGGCGCGCACTCGGCGACGCCGTACCTGACGGCACCGCATCACGGGGAGCCGTTGGTGCTCGTGAACGCCGTACTGCTGACCCGCGACGCGCTCCGGCCGGAGGCGCTTGCCGAGGGCATCGATGTCGCCGTCGACGGTACGACGGTGCGGATCAGCCTGCCCGGAGGCGGTACCGAGGTGGTCGAACTGGGACGGAAACGCGCCGGTTAGGTCAGGCTCGCCAAGGGTGTGCATTCGGCGGGCGGCCGTTAGATTGACGGAATGAGCACGTACGAGAAACTCCTGCAGGAACAGATCCGTAACGAATTCACGGCCGCTCAGCAGTACGTGGCAGTCGCTGTCTGGTTCGACGACCAGGACCTGCCGCAGCTGGCCGCGCACTTCTACAAGCAGTCACTGGAAGAGCGCAACCACGCGATGATGATGGTCCAGTACCTGCTCGACAAGGACATCCGGCCGCACATCCCGTCGGTCGGCGAGGTCGAGAACGACTTCAAGACCGCGCTGGAGCCGCTGGAGCTCGCGCTGGCGCAGGAGATCACGGTCACCAAGCAGATCGAGATGCTCGCGCGCACAGCCCGTGACGAGAGCGACTACATCGGCGAGCAGTTCATGCAGTGGTTCCTCAAGGAGCAGGTCGAGGAGGTCGCCGCCATGAAGACTCTGGTCAACGTCGCCAAGCGCGCCGGCGACAACCTGTTCCACCTCGAGGACTACCTGGCCCGCGAGACCGTCGGCGACGCCGGCACCGACCCCACGGCCCCGACCGCCGCGGGCGGAACGGTCTGACCTACCAGCTGCCGCCGCCACCTCCACCTCCACCGCCGCCGGAGGAGCCGCCGCTGAAACCGGACGAGCTGCCGCCGCCACCGCCGGAGCTGGACGGTGTGGGCGGCGGGCTGAAGGTGTTCGCGACGGTCGCGCCGACCGCGCCCGCGGTCCAGCCGGAGGTGTAGTAGGACGGGCCGGAGTACCAATACGGGTCGGGCGGGATGCGACCTGCGGCGACGAGCTGCTCGCACACCTTCTGCCACCGGTCCGCAAGACCGAAAGCGATGGCCCAGGGCAAGTACTTCGAGAAGATGTCCTCGCCCTCCTCGAAGCGCAGCTGGTCCGCCTCGGCCGTGGCGAGGTACTTACGGAAGCCGATCAGCTGGTCGGCCACCGCGCGTCCGGCCGGGTTCCGTTGCCCGCGGCCCCGGATCGCGATCCAGGTGCCGATGGCAACGATGACCGCGATCACCGGGACCGCGACGACGACCGCCCGGCCCAACCCGCCGGTGGCGGCGCTGACCACGGTGCCCATCAGTCCGGCGCCGACGACCCAGATCCCGATCATCGCCGTACAGGCGCAGCCGAAGCCGTTCTTGAACGCCGAGCCGCCGCCGGCCCGCGGCATCCGCAGGTACCACTCGCGAGCCCTCACCTGGTCACGGAGTGCCTTGATCATCTCGTTGTGCGCGTTCCGCATGGTGTTGTCACCCACTGCTCCGCGCTCCAGTTGCACCTCCATGCCTGGCTGCAGTCCCGGGTACAGGCCGAGCATCAGTGCCTGTTCGTGGGGTGCGGTCGCGGCCGCCGGATTCAGCAGCACCGCCTTCTGCGACGATCCGTCGTTGTCGATCCGTACGCCGCCGCGCACCGCCAGGTCGATCAGCGTCGCGGCGGTCTCGGTCGTGTTCGCCTTCGCGTCGATCAGCAGACCGCCCTCGGCGACCGGGATCCGCGGCGGCGCGAACGCCACCGGGATCTGGTCCTCGGTGAGGTCGTCCTTCACCGGCTGCGCGGCGATCCCGTCCGGCGGGAACGCTCCCGGCGGCATCCCGGCGTACCGCTGGTCCTTGTTGCCGAACTTCGCGTAGAGCGCGGCGAGCACGATGGCGGCCACGGTCGCGAAACCGGAGCCGATCAGCGACGGCCGGGACACCCCGTTGCGCTCCAGCCAGCTCGGCGGGTCGACCAGGATCGGGGTGTCGTTCTGGACGGCGCCGGCGGTGATCCCGGCGACGATCGTCATCCCCTCGCCGCGGGCGAGGTTGGTGCCGCCGAAGACACCCTGGTCACCGCTGACCGTGCTCGTGCACTGCTGCGTCGAGCCGGCCTGTCCCTGGAAGCAGTCCGTCTTCTGCACCCCGCCCGGCACGGTGACGCTGATGTCGACCTGCTTGATGTCCGCACTCCACGCGGTGCCGGTGGCGTCCCAGTACAGCTCGCTGTGGTCGTCGAAGTGCCGCAGCGCGCCACGTACGTCGTACTTGATGACGTACGTCGCCTCGTACCCGGAGATCGTCTCGTCGGCCGAGCCGATCTTGATCTGCAGGTCCTTGTAACGGCCCTTGTTCGATTCGAACGTCT
Organism: Kribbella pratensis; assembly: GCF_004366075.1. GTDB lineage: Bacteria > Actinomycetota > Actinomycetes > Propionibacteriales > Kribbellaceae > Kribbella > Kribbella pratensis. Next base: position 785,808 of record NZ_SODU01000001.1, read on the forward strand.
TCTCGGTGAACTCGTCCGGGGCACCCGAGGGCGACGAGACCTTGATGTTCGAGACCTGGTACACCTGGTCCTTGGAGTCGTCGTCCTTGTAGGGCTCACGGGTGACCAGGTCGCGGTAGATCCCGTGCCGGCCGGTGCTCCCGAACGTGTAGTCGATCGTCTCCGTGACGTGCAGCACCCCGTCCGCGGAGACGTTGTAGTCGATCTTGAAGTTCTTGATCTCGTCCCCGGCGTCCGCCGTACCCGCGCTCGCCGGTACGGCGAAACCGGCCAGCGCCAGGACGGCGACCAACGTACTGATGACGACCCCGAGTGCCCTGGAGCGTGTCTCCCGGTCCCACGCCGTAGCGAGCCGAGTGCCGCGCAGTAGGCGTGGGATCGGGAGACGCGCTCTAAGCATGCCGCGACCCTACCGACGGCCAGGGTCCTGGGTTGTATGCCCGACACGAATCCGCGAGCTGAGGGGCCTTGTGCGAAGTGTCGGTTAGGGGAATCGTGGGTGGACCAGGAGGAACGTCATGGCAGACAAGGCGAACACTTCCCAAGGCACCGGAGCCGCGCCCGCTGTGGACAGCCCGGCAGCCATCCGCAACGTGGTCCTGGTCGGCCCTTCGGGCTCCGGCAAGACCACCCTCGTCGAGGCCCTGCTGGTGGCCTCCGGAGTCCTGAACAGACCCGGCACCGTCCTGGACGGAACCACGGTGTGCGACTTCGACGACGCCGAGATCCGGCAGCAGCGTTCGGTCGGCCTGTCGCTCGCCTCGCTGCCGCACGACGGCGGCCAGGGGAAGGTCAAGATCAACCTGATCGACACGCCCGGGTACGCCGACTTCGTCGGTGAACTGCGGGCCGGGCTCCGCGCCGCCGACTGCGCGCTGTTCGTGATCTCGGCGAGCGAGGGCGTCGACGAGCCGACCCGGACGGTCTGGCAGGAGTGCGACCAGGTGGGGATGCCGCGCGCGGTCGTGATCACCAAGCTCGACCATGCCCGCGCGAACCACCAGAACGCGCTGTCCACGGCGCAGGCCGCGTTCGGCGACAAGGTGCTGCCGCTCTACCTGCCCGCTGGTGACGGGCTGATCGGGTTGCTCTCCCAGTCGTACTTCGAGTACGCCGGCGGCAAACGTTCGGTCGCGGCGCCGGACCCGTCGTACGCCGGCCAGATCGAGGAACTGCGCGGCACGCTGATCGAGGGCATCATCGAGGAGTCCGAGGACGAATCGTTGATGGACCGGTACCTCGGCGGCGAGGAGATCGACCAGAAGGTGCTGATCGACGACCTCGAGCGCGCGGTCGCGCGCGGCTCGTTCTTCCCGGTGATCCCGGTCTGCAGCGCTTCCGGGGTCGGCACGCTGGAGCTGCTCGAGGTGATCACCAGCGGTTTCCCGTCGCCGCTCGAGCACAAGCTCCCGGACGTCTTCACCCCGCACGGGGTCGCCCGCCAGGGTCTCACGTGCGACACCGCCGGACCGCTGCTCGCCGAGGTGGTGAAGACGACGTCGGACCCGTACGTCGGGAGGGTCAGCCTGGTGCGGGTGTTCTCCGGCACCATCAGGCCCGACGCGACGGTTCACGTGTCGGGCCATTTCACGTCCTTCTTCGGTGATCACGACGGCGCGTCGCACGGGCACGAGGACCACGACGAGGACGAGCGGATCGGCTCGCTGTCGTTCCCGCTCGGCAAGACGCAGCGCCCGGCTGGGCAGGTGATCGCGGGTGACCTGTGCGCGATCGGCCGACTGACCCGCGCGGAGACCGGTGACACGCTCTCCGACAAGGCGGATCCGCTACTGCTGCGGCCGTGGAACATGCCGGAGCCGTTGCTGCCGATCGCGGTCCAGGCGCACGCCAAGACCGACGAGGACAAGCTCGGCGCCGGGCTGCAGCGGCTGGCGGCCGAGGATCCGACGCTGCGGATCGAGCAGAACCCGGAGACCCACCAGATCGTGCTGTGGTGCATGGGCGAGGCGCACTCGGACGTCGTACTGGACGCGCTGTCGAACCGGTACGGCGTGACCGTGGACACCGTCGAGCTACGGGTGCCGCTGCGGGAGACGTTCGGCGGGCCGGCCAAGGGCCACGGGCGGCACGTGAAGCAGTCCGGCGGGCACGGTCAGTACGCCGTCTGTGACATCGAGGTCGAGCCGCTGCCGGGCGGGTCGGGGTTCGAGTTCGTCGACAAGGTGGTCGGCGGTGCGGTGCCGCGGCAGTTCATCCCGAGCGTCGAGAAGGGCATCCGGGCGCAGATGGAGAAGGGCGTCGGGGCCGGGTACCCGATGGTCGACATCCGGGTCACGTTGCGCGACGGGAAGGCGCACAGCGTGGACTCGTCCGACATGGCGTTCCAGATGGCCGGCGGGCTGGCGCTCCGCGAGGCCGCGGCCGCCACCAAGGTCGCGATGCTGGAGCCGGTGGACCTGGTGTCGGTGCTGGTGCCCGACGATCTCGTCGGCGCGGTGATGAGCGACCTGTCCGGGCGTCGCGGAAGGCTGCTCGGGACCGACAAGGTCGGCGAGAACAGGACGCTGGTGAAGGCCGAAGTACCGCAGGTGGAGATCACCCGCTACTCCATCGACCTCCGCTCGCTGTCCCACGGCTCGGCGTCGTTCACCCGCGAGTTCGCCCGCTACGAGCCGATGCCGGAGTCGATCGCGTCCAAACTGAAGTGAGTCAGGTGCTGTCTGGTGATCCAGACAGCACCTAACTGAGGCGGCGGCGTACGTCGCGGGACTTGAGGTACGCCGCCACGTCGTCGTACCGCTCGCTCTGGTTGGCGAACTCGATGTACGAGCGGACGCGGTGCAGCCAGTCGAGCGTCGACGGCTTCACCGCGGTCAGCGCGTCGGTGAGGTGCCGCATCGCGAGCGGCGGCTCGCCACCGCTCGACAGCGCCTCGTCGATCACCTTGTCGACGCCGCGCTCGATCAGCGCGCGCAGGTCGGCGCCGCTGAACATCGCGGTCTGCCCGGCCAGTGCCTTCAGGTCGAGGCCGTCGGCCGGGACGTCCTTGGTCAGCACGGACAGGATGTCGGCGCGGGCCGGCTCGTCCGGCGGCGGCACGAAGATCACCCGGTCGAATCGGCCGGGGCGGAGCATCGCCTCGTCGACGTCCCACGGCGCGTTGGTCGCGGCGAGCACCAGCAGGCCCTCGTTCTCGGAGCCGATCGCGTCCAGCTCCTGCAGCAGTACGTCGACCAGCCGACGCGCCTCGGACCCTCCGTGCTTGTGCCGTGCGAACGCCAGCGCGTCCAGCTCGTCGAGGAACAGCACGCACGGCGAGTTGGCGCGGGCACGCTCGAACGCGGCGTGCAGGTTGCGCTCGGAGACCCCGAGGTACGGGTCCATCACGTCCTCGATCCGGACGTTGACGAACGGCAGTCCGCACTCTCCCGCAGTCGCTCGCGCCAGCAGCGTCTTGCCGCAGCCGGGTGGGCCGTACAGCATCACGCCGCCGCCGGACTTCCGCCCGTACTTCTCGTACAGCTCCGGCCGGCTCAGCGGGAGGATCACCATCCGGTGGATGACCCGCTTGATCTCCTCCATCCCCCCGACCTGGTCGAAGGTGGTGGTCTCCTTGGGCGTGTCCGGGATCAGCGGATCCTGCTCGTCCTCCGGCCCGACCTTGATCCGTACGCCGCTGCGCTCGGCGATCATGCCGTCGACGAGCTGCTGCAGCCGCCCGGTCCCCTCGACCACGCCGCGCTGACGAGCCGCTTCGAGCAGGTTCCGCAGCAGTGCCAGCCGCCCGTTCGCAGCGGCCAGCTCACCGACCGGCACGAACTGGTCATCGGGTAGCCCGTGCTGATCCAGCAGTACGACGTACTGGTCGAGCGCCTCCTCGACCTCACCGGCTGCCGCGAGCGACTCCGCAAGGACGAGCCGCAGCAGTACGTCGTCCGGCGCCGCGTCGACCGCCTTACGCAACGCCTCGATCCGCTCGCCGGTCATGGGGCCTCCTGCCCTGGACTGAGGAGCGGAGGGAGCGAAGCGACCGGAGCGACGAGGGAAGGGCAGGAGTAACAGCCCCATGACCCCCGCGCCGGAGGCGCGGCATTCAACACAGTCATGATCCCCATTTCCTGTTGATCCAGCGGCGGACCAGCGGGGGGACCACCCAGGAGTAGACGCAGAAGCCCAGCCAGACCATGGCGAACGCGAACGACAGCGGCGCGAGCCCGGCCGCGCGGAGGCCGTAGATGACCGCGACCGCTCCGATCCAGACGACCAACGGATTGATGCGGGCGAACGGGCGCAGCGGAACCATCAGCGGATGGTTGAACAGCTTCGCCTCGCGGGCGGCGGCCCGCAGATCGGCGTCACCCGGTTGCGAGGCGGCGGCCGACCGCAGCGAGTTGTATCCGGCTCGCGAGTCGCCGGTCAGCATCGACGCCGTACCGTGCAACGCCCGCGCGTTCGGGTCCTCCGGGTCGTACGACAAGGCTTCGGTGCTGTGCCGGTGCATGTCGCGGTCCTTGCCGAGCGCGAACGCCACCTGCGCACGGGCCGCCGAGACCGCCACGCTCTCCGGCGCGTGCGACGCCGCACGCTCGACCAGGGCACTCGCCTTCTCGGCCTGCCCAGCCGCCAAACAGACGTGGGCGTACCCGAGCAACAGATCCGGATCGTTCGGATCGAGGCTCAGGCCCTGCAGGAACGCGGCCTCGGCCTCAGGCAGACGGCCCTCCGAACGCAGCGCGGACCCGAGAACGTGGAGCATCGCGGGGAACGGGCCGTGCTGGGCAAGGCCGTCCCGCAGTACGTCGACCGCCTCGGCGTCCCGCTGCAACGCGTGCAGGGCGGCGCCGCGGAACAGGTACGCCCGGTAGTCCAACGCTGCATCACCGGACAGCCCCTGCAGCTCGTCGAGCACGCGCTCGGGGCGGGCGATCTGCAGCCAGTGCGCGGCCATCCGCAGCCGTGCCTCACTCGGTTCGTTCACAGCACCACCGTCACCAGGAAGAGGATCAACGCCTCGGCGATCGCGCCGCCGATCGTCACCGCGATTCCCCAGCCCCACAGGGATCCGTAGTCCGCGCCCCGCAACTGGAACGCGCGGTCCATCGGACGTTGCAGCCGCAGTTGAACCAGGCAGCACAGTACGGCGACCACGCGGATGCTCACCCGGAGACCCGACGTGACGCCGGCGTCGTCGTACAGCAGGACGAACACGCCGATCACCGCGAGCAGGCCGACCAGCCCGGTCAGCAGGATCAGCCGGCGCTTCGCGGCGTCGACACCGAGCCGGCCCGCGTTGAGGAAGGCCACGGCCGTGGACGCGAGCACGCCGCCGAAGAACGCGACGTACGTCTGGGACAGCAAGCGCCACGGGCGCGCCGACATGTCCAGGCCGGCGCCGACGGTCGGGCGCAGGAGTTCGTCCGGCATCGGGCTCCAGGTGCAGATGGGCAGTGCAAATGGGCAATGCAAATGGGCAGGGTTCGGCTCGCGCAGTGTATAGCCTGGGCCGATGAGCGAGAACTGCATCTTCTGCGGGATCGTGGCCGGCACCATCCCCTCCACGCGGGTCGCCGAGACCGACCGGGCGATCGCGTTCATGGACATCAACCCCGGCACGACCGGACACCTGCTCGTGGTGCCGCGCGAACACTCGACCGATCTGCGCGAGGCCGCTCCCGAGGACCTCACCGCCGCGACCCTGCTCGCCCAGTCGCTGATCTCCCGGGTGATCGACCGCCTGGACGCCGACGGCGCCAACCTGCTGAGCTGCATCGGCGCCGAGGCGTGGCAGTCCGTCTTCCACACCCACCTGCACGTCATCCCCCGCTACAAGGACGATCCCCTCCAGCTCCCCTGGCACCCGACTCCCGGAGACCTGGAGGAGATCAACGCAACAGCCGCCAAACTCACCTGAGCCTCATAGCCCGGAGAAGAACTCGCGAAGGTCCTGGACGAGCAGGTCCGGCGCATCCTGGGTGGCCCAGTGGCTGCCGCGGTCGAACTCGTGCCAGGAAACGATGTTCGCGTGGTCCCGCTCGGCGAACCGGCGGAGCGGACGGAAGTCGAACGCGAAGCTGGCCAGCGCGGTCGGCGTGGTCGTCGGCTCCTTCGGATGCTCGGCGTGCTTGTCCTCGTAGTAGAACCGCGCCGACGACGCACCGGTGTTCGTCAGCCAGTAGATCGTCGCGTTGGTCAGGACGTGCTCGTCGGAGCAGGAACTGAGCAGCTGGGCGATCCACGCGAGCTGACCGGTCGGCGAGTCTGCCACCGCGTGAGCGATGTTCTGCGGAGCCTGCTCCTGCAGCTTCGCGTACGCGCCCAGGTTCTCGTTGAAGAACTGCAGGAACTGAAGGTACCCCTGCTCCTCCTCGGTGAGGTTCTCCAACTCCGCCGGGTCCCCGCTCGGGAACGAGAACAGCTGGGTCACGTGGACGCCGAGGACGTGCTCCGGGTCGACACGTCCGACCTCCGGGGACACGTAGGACCCGCCGTCGTTGCCGTGGGCGCCGTACCGCTCGTAACCGAGCCGGCGCATCAACTCCGCCCAGGCGGCGGCCACCCGGTACCTGTTCCAGCCGCGGTCCTTGGTAGGGCCGGAGAAGCCGAAGCCGGGAACCGACGGGATGACCAGGTGGAACGCCTGCTCGCCGTTCTGCGGGTTGGTCAGCGGCTCGATCAGGTCGACGTACTCCAGCGACGTGTTCGGCCAGCCGTGAGTGAGGATCAGCGGGATCGCGTCCGGGTCGGCGGACCGGACGTGGAAGAAGTGGACGTTCTGCCCATCGATCTCGGTGACGTACTGCGGGTAGGAATTCAGCCGCTCCTCCCATTTCCGCCAGTCGTACGACGTCAGCCACTGGCCGGCGAGCCGCCGTACGTAGGACAGCGGTACGCCGTACTCCCACTCGGGCGGTAGCGGCCCGGTCTGGACGGCGTCCGTGTAGTCGATGTCGAGCTCGTTCGCCCACCGGGTGCGGGTGAGGCGGTCGCGCAGGTCGTCCAGGTCCGCCTGCGGAATGTCGATGCGGAAGGGCCGGATCTCGATGTTGTTCGTCATGTCCTTCACGCTAGAAGCCCATTAGGCGGGTTAGCTTCCTAATTGCATGCGAGACTTTCGGACATGATCGAGACCTCGGCTCGGCTGCTGAAGCTGCTCACGTTGTTGCAGTCGCCGCGCGACTGGACCGGTGCCGAGCTGGCCGAGAAATTGCAGGTCAGCGCCCGGACGGTGCGCAGCGACGTCGAGCGGCTGCGGTCGCTCGGCTATCCGGTGGACGCCACCCGTGGATCCGTGGGTGGTTACCGGCTGGGGGCGGGAGCTGCGCTGCCGCCGTTGCTGCTGGACGACGACGAAGCCGTGGCGGTGACGATCGGGCTCCGGAAGGCCGCCGGCGTCGCCGGAGTGGAGGAAATCTCGCTACGGGCGCTGAGCAAGCTGGAGCAGGTGCTGCCGTCGCGACTGCGTCGGCGAGTCAACACTCTCGCCGGATACACAGTGCAGGTGCCGCCGGACGAGGTGGGTCCGCAGGTCGATCCGGAGCTGCTGACGCAGCTGACCGGGCTCTGCCGGGACCGGGAGCAGCTGCGGTTCGACTACCTTGCACATGACGGTTCGGAGTCGCTCCGGCGGGTCGAACCGCACCGGCTGGTCAACTGGGGCCGGCGCTGGTACCTCGTCGCGTTCGACCTGGAGCGCCGAGACTGGCGGACGTTCCGGGTCGATCGGGTGCGGCCGCGGATCCCGACCGGTCCGCGGTTCGCTCCGCGCGAGCTGCCCGAGGACGGTGACGTGGCGGCGTACGTGTCCCGGCGGGTGTCCGCCGCGGCCTGGCGGTACCGGGCGTCCGTGGAGGTCGCCGTACCTGCGCCGGTGCTTGTGGAACAGCTGACGCCTGCCGTCGGAGTCGTCGAGCCGATCGACGAGGAGCGGTGTCTGCTGCGGACAGGGGCCGACAGCGTCCAGAATCTCGCTCTGCATCTCGGCCTGCTCGACGCGGACTTCGTCGTACTCGACGGTCCTCCGGAGCTGACGGCGTACGTGGCGCGGCTGGCCGAGCGCTACCGGCGCGCTACGAGTTCGTAGACCGAGAGCAGGTCTGGCAGCAGGACGGACCAGTCGTACTTCGGTGCGGCGGCCAGTCCGACGGAGCGGAGACGCTCGCGCTCATCGGGTCGACGTAGTAGCCGGAGTGCACGGGCCGCCAGCTCGCCGGCGTTACCGGGCTCGAACAGCTCGCCCAGCTGACCGCCCTCCAGTACGTGCCGGAACGCGGGCAGGTCACTCGCCAGCACCGGTGCACCCGCCGCCATCGCCTCCAGCAACACGATGCCGAAGCTCTCGCCCCCGAGATGCGGGGCGACGTAGACGTCCGAGCCCGCCAGCATGTCCGCCCGAGCCTCGTCGTCGATCGCGCCCAGGAACAGCACGTTGTCTTGATACCGCGACGGCAGCGTCTGGTCGGCTTGCCCTGATCCGGCGACCAGGACCTTCAACCGTGGACGCTCGGCAATCAGCGCCGGTACGGCGTCCAGCAGCACGCCGAGGCCCTTGCGCGGCTCGTCCAACCGGCCCAGGAAGCTGATCGTGCCGTCCTCGCCCATCCATTCAGGGCGCGGGCTGCCCTTGAACCGGGCGGTGTAGAGACCGTTCGGGATCACGACAGCCTCGCCGCCGATGTGCTGGACCATCATCGAGCGCGCGTTCTCGGAGACCGCGATCCGGGCGTCGATCTTCTCCAGCGCCGGCCGGAGCAGGCTGGACGCCACGCTCATCGCCCGGGACCGGACCTGCCAGGTGTGGAAGGTGGCGACGAACGGGCCGTCGGCGGACCACAGCGCGATGATCGACGCGCTCGGCGTGGTCGGCTCGTGGACGTGGACGACGTCGAAGTCCCCGTCGGCGAGCCAGCTCTTCACGCGCGCCGCCGTCCGCGGACCGAACGTCACGCGGGCGACCGACCCGTTGTACGGCACGCCGATGGCCCGTCCGGACGAGACGACGTACGGCGGGATCGCGCTGTCCGAGGACTCGTCGACCGGGGCCAGGACCGACACCTCGTGGCCGAGCGACAGCAGCGCCTCGGCGAGGTCGCGGACGTGGTTCTGCACTCCGCCGGGCGTGCCCAGCGAGTACGGGCAGACCACGCCGATCCTCACGGCTCAATTCTCACCCGTCGAGGAAGATCCGCTGCAGCATGTGCCAATCCTGCGGGTGCTCGGCGATCCCGAGCGCGAAGGCGTCGGCGCAGCGCTGGGTCATCGCCGCCGCGCCCCCCTCGGGATCGACCACGTCGTGGAAGGTGATGACGAGCTCCGGGCCGTCGTAGTGCAGCGTCGCCGGGATCAGCGGTGCGCCGGTCTTCAGACTCAAGGCGGCCGGTCCGGCCGGCATCCGCGACGGCCGGCCGAAGAACGTAACCGGGACACCGCGCTCGGACAGGTCTCGGTCGGCGACCAGGCACACGAATCCCCCGGCCCGCAAACGGTCCGCGAGTACGCCGGTGACGTCGTCGTCACCGCCCGTCAGCGGAAGCACCTCCATGCCGAGCTTCTTCCGGTACGCGATGAAGCGGTCGAACAGCGACTCCGGCTGCAGGCGTTCCGCGACCGTCGACACCGGCATCCCGGTCAGTCCGGCCCAGGCGCCCGCGTGGTCGTAGTTCGCCAGGTGTGGCAGCGCGCAGATCACGCCCTGCCCTGCGGCGTAGGCGTCCCGCAGCACCTTCTCGTTCACCGTCCGGACCCGGCCGACGATCTCCTCGTCGGACCACTCGGGCAGGCGGAACGCCTCCTGCCAGTAGCGCAGGTACGACCGCATCCCGGCGTGCGTGAGCTCGTCGATCTGGGCCTCGCCTGCTTCCGGACGTACGGCGGCCAGGTTGCCGCGCAATCGCCGTACGCCGCGGCCGTTGCGGCAGAACGTGCGGTCCGCGGCGAGCTGGAACAGCCACGTGACCGTCCGCTCGGGCAGGCGTCGTACCAGGGTCCAGGCGAGCGCGAAGGCCAGGTCTACGACCCGGTGCCGGACCCGTTCCATCAGGCCTTGGGGTCCGGCGGCGTGTCGAGGCCCGCGTTGGACGGGTCGGCCAGGACCTGCTTGCGCACCGAGAGCGACCGCTGGACAACGGTGATCGTGCTCGCCGCGGCGACGTACCAGATCACGATCTCCAGCAGGATCGGCAAGTTGAACACGTCGGAGAAGAACGCGAGGACCAGCGTGAACACCAGGCGGTCAGCGCGTTCGGCGAGGCCACCGCTCGCCTTCAGCCCGAGGCTTTCCGCCTTGGCCCGCGCGTACGACGTGACCGCGCCCATCACCAGCGCCCACAGCGTCACGGCCGCCATCAGCGTCGAGTCGCCGGCGTGCGAGTTCGCGTAGAACATCACCAGGCCGCCGTAGACCGCGCCGTCGGCGATCCGGTCCAGCGTCGAGTCGAGGAACGAGCCCCACTTCGACGACGTACCCGACGTCCGGGCCATGTGGCCGTCGATCAGATCCGAGAACACGAAACAGGTGATGACCACCGTGCCGAGCCACAGCTGGCCGCGCGGGAAGAAGATCAGCGCTCCGGCGGACACACCGATGGTGCCCACCAGCGTGACCACGTCGGCGCTCACACCGAGCTTGAGCAGGAGGGTGGCGATCGGCGTGATCACCTTGGTCCAGAACTGCCGGAATCTGTTAAGCATGGCGACGCGATCGTAGTTCACCAGGGTCACAGCCAGGTGACGCGGCACGGGTTTCGGCCTGCGTCGGGCCCCCGCACGGAGGATGCTGGGGGTGAGGAGGTGACCGGCATGGCTCGCAGGCAGCTCGCGCGCGGGCTCGTCCTCCTGCTCGCGGCGAGTGGTTGCGCCGCCGGTTGCTCCGTCGCGCAGCGCGCCAACGGCACTGCGCCGGCGCCCGTGCCGCCCTCGGTGGTCATCCCGACCGTCATCGCTCCCCCACAGCCCGAGGGACTCGACGGTACGTCGGCGGCGCCCGGGCCACAGGTGTGTACGGCGATCACGCGCCCGCTGACCGCGAAGTTCCGCGGCCCGGTCACGGCCAAGCCGGGCGCCTGGAACGACGGCGGACTTCCGGCGATGGACCTCTGCACCCTGCTGCTCGGAGACCGGCCGGTCACGATCGGCGTGAGCGCGCTGCCGATCCAGCCGGACACGCTCAGCCGGCTCGTGGAGAATCCCGGGGCGGTCGAGTCGCTGCCGGAGCTCGGGCCGGAAGCAACCATCAGCGAGTCACGGATCGTCTTCCGGGTCGCAGACCGTGCGGTGCGGATCAGCCCGGCCGGCGGCATCGACCGCGATCCCGCGGACGGGATCGAGAAGGCGCGCGCGATCGCGATCGCGCTGGCCGCGCGGGACGCCGTACCCCGCACCCTGCGGCCGGCCCGGCAGTCGGACCAGACGTGTCAGCTGTCGACCGCGGCGGCCGAGCGGTTCATCCAGCTGCAGGTGCAACTGCGGCGGGACTACCGGGTGAAAGGAGCGCTCACCTGCATCTGGGGAACGTACGACGCGACCGTCTCGATCGTGGAGGCGTTCGACCAGGCCACGATCCCGGAGGCGCAGCAGGTCCCGCCGCCACGGTTCGCGCCGATCGGGCAGCCCGGGTACTACCTCCCCGAGGCCGGCGAACTCGTCTTCCGCCAGGGCCGCCGGGTCGTCCGCGTCACCGCGCTGACGAACCCACCGCGCGAGGTCACCCTGGCCACGCTCACCAACCTGGTCGACCCGATGCTCCCACTCTTCTTGCGCTGAATCTTCTTGCGCTGAATCTTCTGGCGCTGAACTTTCTGGTCCAGACCGGCGTCCAACCACCATCTAGCAGCAATGGGGGTGGTGGAAATGCGCACACTTCTCAGGTACGGCGGGTTGATGGCCGCCGCGACGCTCACCACAGGACTGCTCACGGCCGGCACGGCGACGGCGGAGCAGAGCGGGACGACGGCGCCGTGCAGGATCTCGGTCGGCTCGGTGACGGCCGGCGGGGATCACCGGATGCAGACCTTCTCGGCGACAGCGCCGGTCACGAAGGTCACCGACAAGATCGTCGCGAAGGACGTCTACCCGGACGGCCAGACGAGGCTGAGCCCCGCCGTCCGGTACGGTCCGGGCGAGGGCTCGGAGTTGCACACCGGCCAGGTGGTGCTGGGATCGGTGCTGTACGACTTCTCGTACCGTACGCCGGTCGGCGGCGGGACGGTGTCGCAGAAGCAGCTCACGCGGGTCGGTCCGGGCTGGCAGAACTACCGGAGCCTTGACCGGTCGACGGTAGGGGCGAAATCAGTCGAATGGTCGCTCACCAATGACGGAGCTGAGTTGGAGCGCCGCACCGTCAAGACCGAGAACGGGCGGGTCTACCGTCACATGGACGGTTGGGCGTCCAACTTCCGCGGCGTGAAGGGGATGGCGTTGATCAGCCAGACCTCGAGGTACGACACGTTCCTGATGACGCACAGCACCGGCCGGCTGTACACCGCCCGCCTCCCGCGCGTCAGCGGGCACATCATCCAGCCGGTCGTGAAGCCGATCCGGATGTCGACCTGGGGTGTGTTCGAGACACTGGTGGCCGCACCGTGCGGTCAAGGGACGATCGTCCTCGGCATCGACCGCGACACCGGCAACGGCTACCTGTACTCCGTTGGCCACGCCAACGGTCTGTCGACAGTCATCAAGGGCCTCGGCAAGGCTCCCGGCACGTTCAAGGACCCGGTGTACTTCAGCTGGACCAAGTACAGCGACCCACTGCTCTTCGGCGAATAACCACCTGGGGGACGAATGAACAAATGGACGAAGTACAGCGCAGTTCTGGCGGCGGGGGTGCTGAGCGCCGGTCTCCTGACCGGAACGGCGTCGGCGCAACCCAGCACGACCGCCCGTAGCTGCGGGCTCAATCTCGGATCGGTGACGGCCGGCGGCGATCACCGGGAGCAGGTCATCACGGAGGAGGGTGCCGTGGTCGACAACTGGATCGTCGCCAAGAACCTCTTCCCCGACGGACAGGTCCGGCTGAGCGCGACGGTCCGGTACGGCGCGGCAGAGGTCGGCGGTATGGCGCACGTGGGCCCGGTCATCATGGGTTCGACGATGTACGACAGCACCTACGTGACGGCGAACGGCCAGGGTCCCGTGACGGAGCGGCAGCTCACCCGAGTCGGGCCCGGTTGGCAGGTCTACCGGAGTCTCGACCGGTCGACGTACGTCACCGCGACCGCGCAACGCGAGACCGAGTACTCGCTGCACAACGACGGCACGCTCTACCGCCGCAACGTCACCTACAAGAACGGTGTGGCGAGTCGGCAGGTCACCGGATGGCAGTCCGGCTACCGGGGCGTGAAGGCGATGACGCTGATCAGCCAGACAGCGACGTACGACACGTTCCTGATGACGCTGACCTCCGGCAAGCTGTACACGGCCCGGCTGCCGTTGGCCGGCGGGCACATCATCCCGGGTGTGGTGAAACAGGTCCGGGGCTCGACGTGGCAGGGGTTCGAGAGGCTTGTCGCGGCTGCGTGCGACGACGGCGTACTGCTGCTCGGCATCGACAAGGACACCGGCTCGGCGTACCTGTACAAGGTTGGCCACGCCAACGGTGCCGCGACCTCGATCAGGATGATCCGCAAGGTGCCGGGCTCGTTCGAGGAGCCGGTCTACTTCCACTGGCAGCTCTTCAGCGGCGAGCGGCTGGCAGGCGACTGAGCCGTGACAACCGCCCCACCCGATCCGCCGGGTGGGGCGATTCGTTCGTTACGGCCAGGACTTCGCGAGGAGTGCGCGGGTGTCCGGGAGGAGTTGGGGCAGGACCTTGGTGTGGGCGATCGCCGGCATGAAGTTGGTGTCGCCGGCCCATCTCGGGACCACGTGCTGGTGCAGATGGGCCGCGATGCCGGCGCCGGCGATCTCGCCCTGGTTCATGCCGATGTTGAAGCCGTGCGCCCCCGACACCGTGCGGATCGCCTGCATCGCCTGCCGGGTCAGGGTCGAGACGTCCGCGACCTCCGCCTCGCTCAGCTCGGTGTAGTCGGCGACGTGCCGGTACGGCACGACCATCAGGTGGCCCGGGTTGTACGGGTACAGGTTCAGGACGGCGTACGCCGCCTCGCCGCGGTGCACGATCAACGCATCCGCGTCCGGCAGCCCCGGCAGCCGGCAGAACGGGCAGCCCGCACCGGCCTCGTCACTGGTGGGCTTGTTCTCGCCCTCGATGTACGCCATCCGGTGCGGCGTCCACAGCCGCATGAACGGATCGGGCACCCCGACCCCGTCCTGCCCCACCAGTTCCTCAGGTGTGTACGGCGAGTCGGGGGTGTCCGTCATACCTGAACGCGCTTCGCTACGGAGTCGACGATCTCGGACACGGCGTCGGCGATCGGTACGCCGTTCTTCTGCGTTCCGTCGCGGTACCGGAAGGAGACCGATCCGGCCGACATGTCGTCGTCGCCGGCGATCAGCATGTACGGCACCTTGGCCTTCTGGGCGTTCCGGATCTTCTTCTGCATCCGGTCGTCGGACGCGTCGACCTCGACCCGGATTCCCTGCGCCTTGAGCTGTTTGGCGATGTCGAACAGGTAGTCCACATGCCCGTCGGTGATCGGGATGCCGATCACCTGCACGGGAGCGAGCCAGGGCGGGAACACGCCGGCGTAGTGCTCGGTCAGCACCGCGACGAACCGCTCGATCGAGCCGAAGAGCGCCCGGTGGATCATCACCGGCCGCTGCCGGGAGCCGTCCGGCGCGGTGTACTCCAGCTCGAACCTCTCCGGCAGGTTGAAGTCCAGCTGGATCGTCGACATCTGCCAGGTCCGGCCGATCGCGTCCCGGGCCTGGACGGAGATCTTCGGGCCGTAGAACGCGGCGCCGCCCGGGTCCGGGACCAGCTCCAGGCCGGAGCCCTCGGCAACTTCCCGCAGCGTCTCGGTGGCCTCCTCCCAGACCTCGTCGGAGCCGACGAACTTGTCCGGGTTCTTGGTGGATAGCTCGAGGTAGAAGTCGTCCAGGCCGTAGTCGGCGAGCAGGCCGAGCACGAACGTCAGCAGGTTGCGCAGCTCGTCGCGCATCTGCTCACGGGTGCAGTAGATGTGCGCGTCGTCCTGGGTGAAGCCGCGGGCGCGGGTCATACCGTGCACGACGCCGGACTTCTCCAGCCGGTAGACCGTGCCGAACTCGAACAGCCGCAGCGGCAGCTCCCGGTACGACCGGCCGCGGGCCGCGAAGATCAGGTTGTGCATCGGGCAGTTCATCGGCTTCAGGTAGTAGTCCTGGCCCTGCTTGCGGATCTGCCCGTCCGCGCCGCGCTCCTCGTCCAGGTGCATGGGCGGGTACATGCCGTCGGCGTACCAGTCCAGGTGACCGGAGGTCTCGAACAGCTGGCCCTTGGTGATGTGCGGTGAGTAGACGAACTCGTAGTCGTCCTCGACGTGCCGCTGGCGGGAGTAGTCCTCCATCACCTTCCGCAGCACGCCGCCCTTGGGGTGGAACACCGCGAGACCGGAGCCGATCTCGTCCGGGAAGCTGAACAGGTCGAGCTCGGTGCCGAGCTTGCGGTGGTCGCGCTTGGCGGCCTCCTCGAGCCTGGTCAGGTACGCCTTGAGCTCGTCGCGCGACTCCCACGCGGTGCCGTAGATCCGCTGCAGCTGCGGGTTCTTCTCGCTACCCCGCCAGTACGCCGCCGCCGTACGCATCAGCTTGAAGTTGCCGAGGTACCCCGTGGCCGGGACGTGCGGGCCGCGGCACAGGTCCTTCCAGGCCACGCTGTCGTCGCGCCGGACGTTGTCGTAGATCGTCAGCTCGCCGCCGCCGACCTCAACACTCGCCCCCTCGGCGGCGTCGGCCGCGGAGCCCTTGATGCCGATCAGCTCGAGCTTGTACGGCTCGGTCGCGAGCTCGTCGCGCGCGTCGTCGTCGGAGACCACCCGGCGGCTGAACCGCTGCCGCTCCTTGATGATCTGCTGCATCTTCTTCTCGAGCTTGGTCAGGTCCTCCGGCGTGAACGGCGTCGGTACGTCGAAGTCGTAGTAGAACCCGTTCTCCACCGGCGGGCCGATGCCGAGCTTGGCCTCCGGGAACAGGTCCTGCACCGCCTGCGCGAGGACGTGCGCCGTCGAGTGCCGGATGATCGCCCGGCCGTCCTCCGACGCCGCCTTGACCGGCTCGATCTCGTCGCCGTCGGCGACCACCCGGGACAGGTCCCGCAGCTCACCGTTGACCCGGGCGGCGATGGCGGAGCGGTCCTGGCCGAAGATCCCGGCGAACAGCTCCCCGATCGTCGTCGTCTCGGTCACACTCCGCTCAGCCTCGCCCTCGACGCCGATCAGGTGGACCTTGACTTCCGACACGTGCACTCCTCAGGTCTCGACCAGCCGAATACCGGTCACGCACAGATGGTATCGACACACCTGACGAAAGTAGGGGCCGGGACCAGCCGCTCGTCCGATGTGCCCGGGGCACCTCCGTTTCTAGGTTCGATGTACCACAAGAACCAGGAAAGGGCCCCGGCGTGATCACGCTCGAAGGACTCACCAAGAGGTACGGCGGAACGACCGCCGTGGACTCGCTCGATCTCACCATCTCCCCCGGCCGGGTGACCGGCTTCCTCGGGCCGAACGGTGCCGGCAAGTCGACGACGATGCGGATGATCCTCGGCCTCGACAGCCCGTCCGCGGGCACCGCGCTCGTCGACGGACGCCCGTACGCCGACTGGCCGCGCCCACTGACCAAGGTCGGGGCCCTGCTCGACGCCAAGGCCCTGCACCCTCGCCGGTCCGCCCGGGACCATCTGGTCGCGATGGCCCGCAGCAACGGCGTCCCGGTCACCCGCGTCGACGAGGTGCTGTCGATCGTCGGCCTCGACACCGTGACCGGGAAACGCGCCGGGCAGTTCTCGCTCGGCATGGGCCAGCGGCTCGGCATCGCCGGCGCCCTGCTCGGCGATCCCGAGGTGCTGATGTTCGACGAGCCCGTGAACGGCCTCGACCCGGACGGTGTCCGCTGGGTCCGTGAGCTGATGCGCTCGCTCGCGGCCGAGGGCCGCACGGTCTTCGTCTCCAGCCATCTGATGAGCGAGATGCAACTGACCGCCGATCAGCTGGTCGTGATCGGTCGCGGCCGCCTGATCGCGGACGCCGCGGTCGGCGACGTGATCGCGGGGTCGTCCAGGACGACCGTCGCCGTGCGGATCCCCGACCGGACCCAGTTCGCCGTACTGCGGGACCGGCTGGCAGCGGAGGCCGAGCGGGTCGACGTCGTTCAGGAGCGACTGGTGGTGACCGGCGTACCGGCCGAACGGGTCGGCGATCTCGCCTACGAACTCGGCGTACGGCTGCACGAACTGGTGACGGAGCGCGCGTCGCTCGAGGAGGCCTACATGGAGCTCACCGCGGACAGCGTCGAGTACGGCGTGGCGGTGGCGTCATGAGCGACGCGATCCTGCAGTTCGCCCACGAACTGATGTCGTCCTGGTGGATCTACCTCGCGTTGTGGGGATTCGCCGCGCTCGACGGCTTCTTCCCGGCCATCCCGTCGGAGACGCTGGTCGTCACGGCAGGAGTGTTCGCCGCCGCCGGTGAGCCCAACCTGTACGCCGTCATCGTCGTCGCGGCGGTCGGAGCCTTCATGGGCGATCACATCTCCTACGCCCTCGGGCGCGGCGCCGGCGGACGGATGCTCGACCGGATGACGCCAGGGACCAGACGGTACGCCGCGGTGCTCTGGGCCAGGCAGGCTCTGGCCGAGCGCGGCGGGCTGGTCCTCGTTGTCGCCAGGTACGTGCCCGGAGGACGTACCGCGGTCACGCTGACGATGGGATCGGTCCGCTATCCGCTCCGGCAGTTCTCCGGGTTCGCCGCACTGGCCGCGGTCAGCTGGGGCATCTACTGCAGCCTGGTCGGATACATCGGCGGGAAGGCGTTCGAGGACAACCCGCTGAAGGGCGTGGTGCTGGGCATCGGCCTGGCGCTCGCGGTCACGCTGGTCGTCGAGGTCGTCCGGCATCGGCTCAAGAAGAGGCGTGAAGGTCAGGTAGAGGCTGAGCTCGTGGAAGTGGGTCGACGATGAGTACTGCGATCCTCACAGTGGGGACCGGGAGCGGTCTGTCGAACGCGGTTCGGTCGGAGTGGACCAAGCTGTGGTCGGTCCGGTCCAGCTGGCTCAACATCGTGGGTGCCGCCGTACTGAGCATTTTGCTCGGGATGCAGTACGGCTGGGGACTCGCCTACGACAACACGCACCTCGAGCCGGGCGCGGTCGCGGAGCAGCAGCCGATCGGGCAGTTCGGCGTCTCGGCGATGCTCATCGTGCAGGTGGTGATTGCCGCGTTCGCCTTGCTGACAGTCACCTCGGAGTACGCGACCGGCAGTATCCGGTCGACCTTGCAGTGGACTCCGGTGCGGCGGGACGTCGTACTCGCCAAGGCTGCCGTGCTCGTACCGGTCCTGTTCGTCTACGGGGTCGCAATGGCCGCGATCGCTTCGGTGGCAGGCGGTCTGACCGCCGGTTCCTGGGCTGACTGGGACGCCACCGACCTCGTGGTCGACCTGCTGTCTGTCGGCTTCTATGCGACCGCTGCCGGCCTCTTCAGCGCCGGAATCGCCTGGGTGGTCCGCAGCACCGCCGGCACGCTGACAGTTGCCTTCCTGCTGCTTCTGGTGGTGCCGCTGATGCTGGGCCAGGCGTCATTGCGCGCACTGGTGTGGACAGCGGCCCTCCTCCCAGGCGGGGCCGGCCAGAACTTCCTGACAGGCGCCACGGACCCGCTCTCCCCCACCCTGAGCGCGGCGATCCTGATCGCCTGGGCAGGCGGCGCACTGGTCTTCGGTGCGAGCATCCTCAAACGACGCGACGCCTGAACAGCAACGAGGCGGTCCGGAAGCATCCGGACCGCCTCGTTGCTTGTGCTCAGTGCTGTGCCCAGTGCTGTGCCCAGGGATGTGCTCAGCGCGGGGTGTTGAGCGCGATGGTGATCTGTTCCGAGACCCGGGCCGCGAGTTCCAGGGCGGCGCGGCGGGTGTTGGGCTGCAGGGCGTTGTGGTCCAGTGGGCCTTCCGCCGCGATATGCATGTCGGTCGGGATGTCGATGACGGCGGCCGCGCGGGAGTCGAAGTACGGCCGGAGCTGCTTCTCGACCTCCTTGTTGACGTCGCCCGGGCCGTTCGAGACCGCGATCACCGCGCGGCGGATCAGCCGCTGTGCCTCCGGACCCTGGTTGTCGAGCTCCTCGAGCATCTGTACGGCGGCCGCGCAGGACAGGCTCTTCCACTTGATCGGGATGACGAGGGCGTCGGCCGCCTTCATCGCCTCGCGCCAGTTGCTGGAGCCCTCGTTGTTCCCGGTGTCGATCACGAGCACCTTGTAGAACCGGCTCAGCAGGCGGTGGATCTGGTCGAAGTCCTTGGCCTCGATCTGCGCGTACGTCGTGGTGGCCGAGGTGAGGACGTCGTACTGACCAGCGACCTGGTGCCGCAGGTACGCCGCGACGTCGCCGAGCCGGGCGTCCGGCTGGGTCAGCATCGGCATCGCCTGCAGCATGTCCGTGACGGTCGACCGGGAGTTCGTGTCGTGGGTCCGCAGGTGCATGTTGCCGCGCAGCTCGTTGTTGTCCCAGGCGACGACACCGCCGCCACGGGCCTGACCGAGCGCACCCGCGAGCATCAGGGTGGTCGGCGTCTTGCCCGAGCCGCCCTTCGGGTTCGCCACGACGATCGTCACAGGACGGCGGAAGGCCGTCGCCGCGGTCGCCCGCGCGATCCGCTCGGAACGCTCGGCGCTCCCTGGACGCAGCTTCAGCATGCTCCGCATGCCGCGCTCGGCCGGAGCCTCCCGGGGCAGCGGCAGCGCCTGGATCAGCTCGTCGGCGCGGTACGACAGGTTCTGCGGGGGCTGCTGCGCCTGCTGCCCCGGGACGCCCTGCGGGAAGAAGTGCTGAGCAGCTGGCGAGAGTGGCTGACCACCCTGTCCCGGCTGGGGCGCCGGAGCGGCCTGCGGAGGCTGAGCAGGTGGGAACTGGGCTCCCTGTGGCGGCGTGCCCTGGTCCTGCCCGGAGACGTGAAACGACGAACCGCCGAACACCGGGCTGTTCTGACCAGCGTCCTGAGCGGTAGCAGCAGCCTCGTCGGTGGCTGCCGGCTCGGCCTCGAGACCGGCCTCGTCGTCCTTCTCTTCCGGCTGGCTCCACGACGCAGCACCCGGCTCAGCGGCCGGCTGCGTCCAGGACGGGGCAGGCGCGCTCGGCTGCGGCTGGGTCCACGGCGCCGGCTGGTCGACGGGCTTGGTGGCCGGTCCGGACCACGAGTCGCCGGGGAACTCCTGCGACAGGGCGTCGGCCTGCTCCTCGGTTTCCTCGACCGGTTCGGCGTCGGGCGTCTGGTTAGGGTCCGGCTGGGTCCAGGAGGGGGTCGGCTGCCACATTCTCCGGACCTCGGCCGCCGCCGCTTCCCGGTCCTTGTGCTGTCCGGAGTTGTGCGAGTCGGTCACGACCTGGATCCCCGATTCTGTGAGAGGGGGCGGGTGGCCCCAGGAGGCTTGCTGGGTGGTCCGGAGAGGTGAGGTCTCCGGGAGGGTCCACTATCCCATGACCCGGTGTCCTTACCACGTCACCACCCGGAGCGTCCGGTGACGGTTCCGCAACCAGTATCCAGGCTCGCGCGGGCCATCCGTCGCGGTGACCCGAAGCGGCCAGATCCGCCCTTCAGCCCGTGACCAGACCGGCTTCGTAGGCGACGATCGCCGCCTGGACCCGGTTCTTCACACCGAGCCGCAGCAGTACGGCACTGACGTACGCCTTCACGGTCCCCTCGACCAGGTACAGCCGCCCCGCGATCTCGGCGTTCGACAGGCCGGCGCCGACCAGTCCAAGCACCTCCAACTCCCGGGGAGTCAGTACGGCGACCTGCTCCTTGGCAGCCGCCGCACGTGCCATCGCACCGCCACCGGCGCCCGCACTCAGCTCAGCAATCACCCGCTGCGCGACCTTCGGAGAGAGATAGGCGGCGCCTTCGGCTACTGCCTTCAGGCCCGAGATGAGCTCCCGCGGGTCGCCGGACTTCAACAGGAAGCCACTCGCGCCGTCGCCGAGCGCCCGGGCGATGTAGGCGTCCTCCGAGAACGTCGTGAGGATGACGACCGCCGTCTCCGGGACCGTCCGCCGGATCTCTGCGCCGGCGGCCAGTCCGTCCATCCGCGGCATCCGGATGTCCAGTACGGCGACGTCCGGCCGGTGCCGCCGTACCGCCTCCACGGCTTCGATGCCGTCGGCTGCCTCGGCAACGACCTCGATCTCGTCGTCGGTGCCGAGGATCGCGCGGACACCGGCCCGCACCATCGCCTCGTCGTCGGCGAGCATCACCCTGATCATCCGTTGCCTTCCGGGGTCGGTGGGACAGAACCGCTCTGTACGACGGCCTTGGCGACCAGAACGCCGTTCGCGAAGCACAGGCGGTACACGTAGTTGCTGGAGAACGGAGCGGCCGGCCGGTAGTACCGGCAGCTCCAGCCGGCCGGTGGCTGGTAGCCCTCCCCCGGCGCATCGATCATCTGCATTCGCGGCAGCACCTTCGCCACCTCCGCTTCGGACTGGCCGATGGTGAGTCCGTCGTACTGCGCTGGTCGCAGGATCGCGCTGTAGCCCGCCACGAGGTAGTAGCCAAGGGCAACCGCACCGACCACGGCACCCAGTAGTACCGGCGCGGCAATGGCAGTGATCAGGCCACGCTGTGCGCTCCGCCGTACCGTGGCTCGCTCAACCGCAGCAGTGGGTGGCTCCGGTCGGCCGCCGGCCCGCGGCATCGTGGCAGTGACCCGGAAACCACCACCTGGTCGTGGACCTGCAGTGAAAGAGCCGCCAGCGAGCCGGACGCGTTCACGCAGTCCGTCGAGGCCACGCCCACCTGACGGCGCAGCCACTGGTTGGCTCGCCCCGGTGTCGACAACCTCCACCTGTACGTCGTCCTCGTGCGTCGTCACGCTGACCGTCACGGACGCACCGGGTGCGTGTTTGCTCGCATTCGTCAACGACTCCTGCACCACGCGGTGCACGGCCCGGTCCACCATCGGCGCCAGTACGCCGTCAACGTCCTCGGTCAGCTGCACCGCCAGACCGGACGCAGCAGCCCGGTCCACCAACGCACGCACGGTTTCGTCATGCGGAACGGTCGGTGCGTCCTGGTCACGCAGTACGCCGACGATCTCGCCGAGCCGCTCCGTCGCAGTGGCGGCCGACTCGCGTAGCTCACCCGCAGCCCGTCGGTGTTCCTCTGGGAGGGACGGGTCGAGTTCGAGCGCTGCTGCGCGCAGTGCGATCAGGCTGAGCTCGTGACCGACCGAATCGTGCATGTCCTCGGCGATCCGGGATCTCTCGCGCAGGCGCTCTTGGTCGATCTCCATCTGCTGCTCGCGCTCGATCCGCTCGGCACGCTCCCAGCCTGCTGTCGCCAGCAACGCCTGCTGCGCCCGGTAGCGCCCCATCAGCCACGGCAGCACGACGACTAGCAGTGCGAGCAGAAGCAACATGAGCCACGTCAGCACCGCCTCTGTCGCCTGCGCTCCCCTGGGCATCGTCAGGGCGAGCAGGAGCATCCCGAGCAGCGACCAACTGCACAGGAGCACGAAGTGCTTGAGCTGTGTCTCCCGTCGGCCGGCCAGGTAGCTCAACAAGCTGATCGCCGGTACCAGGGCGATCTGCACGCCGTTCGTCGTACCGAGTGCTAAGGCGACGATGACGATCTCCGTCCACGCCACCGCGCCCAGAGCCACCAGCGGCCACCTGCGTCGCCCGATGACCGCGAACGCCAGGACCGCTAGGCAGGCAGCGCGGACCCAGTACGGGTCGTGCCGTGCACCGCTCTCTGCGAGCACGAGGAAGCTCAGCGCGGCCCACAGACCCACGTCCCCCAGGCGGCGCCACTTCATGACGTAGACGCTACACAGTCGCAGTGCGCACGCCGTACTGCCGAAAGTCAGGTCTGCGCGTCAATCAGCTCGAACGGTACGAGGGACAGGTTCGGCACGGGCTCACCGCGCAGCTGCGCGAGTAGCAGGTCCACGGCACGCCGGCCCATCTCTGCCTGGTCCTGCCGGACATGCAGGTACGGCGGTCCGCCGATGGAGTCCCCCGGTGAGTCGAAGCAGGCGACCACTCGGTCACCGCCCAGCGCCCTGTCGACCATGCGGGCCAGGTTGTACTCACACGCGAAGTACGCCGTCACCTCGGGTCTCTGGTCGCGGAAGGCGCGAATGGTGTCCATGTCCGCACGGACGCTCTCAGTGGTCGTCGAGCCGGGCAGTGTGCTGCGCAAGTCCGTCAGCTCGTAGGGCTGACCGTGCTTCTGATCCGCGAAGGCGGCGCGGAAGCCCTCGAGCCGGTCCTCGATCGAGGAGGTGTTCACCGGCGGCGGCGAGACGAAGGCAACGTGCTCATGTCCCCGCTCCAGCAGCCGTGTGGTGAGTGCGCGAGCAGCGGCCACGTTGTCCGTGTGCACCGCGGCCACAGGGATGCCGGAGAGATGACGGTCCACCACAACCACCGGGAACCCGTCGAGCACCTGCCGGAGCAGGCTGGCGTTGTAGAAGTCGCCGTGCACCGGGAACACGATCAGACCGTCCACAGTGGCCACCAGCGAGTCGACAGCCTTCTCCTCATCGGTCTGCCGGCCGTGCGTACGCCGTACCACCAGGTGGGCGCCGTACTCCGCGCAGCGCTCCTCGATCGCGTTGAGCAGGTCCAGCCCGTAGGCCTCGGACATATCAGGCACGATCAGCGCGATCGACCGGGCCTCGCGGCGCGGCGTCGGGCGGAGCGGCACGGTCAGATCGGTGAGGTCGGGCAGCCGGCGTACGACGAACGTCCCCTTGCCCCTGACGCGCTCCACCAGACCGGCTTCCCGCAGTACCTCCAGGGCGCGCTTGGACGTGATCCGGCTGACCGCAAACTGCGCCGCCAGCTCCATCTCGGACGGCACCCGGTCCCCCGGCCGCAGCGCACCCCGGCGGAGCTGCTCCAGCACGTGAGCGCAGATCCGCTCGTACAGCAGTGCCACAGCTCCTCCTCTCGCCGGTCCGGTTGACATATCCAATCATCCCGGACTGTCGGTGGCGGCTGGCAGCCTGCGGAGCATGGACAGCGCAGGGAAAGTCGCAGTAGTCACCGGAGCCGCGGTCGGCATCGGCCGCGCGATCGCCCAGCGCCTCGCCGCGGCAGGCGCGTCCGTCGTGGTCGCGGACATCGACGCCGCCGGCGGCCGGCGTACGGCGGAGCTGATCGGGAAGTCGGCGCGCTTCGTGCAGGTCGACCTTCGCGACGACGACGCGGTCGCCGACCTCATGAGCTGTCAACCGCAGATCCTGGTCAACAACGCGGGCGGCGGGGCGGTCCTGACGCCATGCTTCCCGGAAGCGTCCGTCAAGCGCTGGTCCGACTCCCTTGCGGTCAACCTGCGCGCCCCGATGCTCGCCACTCAGTTCGCCCTCCCCGGCATGCAAGCGGCGGGCGGTGGCGCGGTCGTGGTCGTGGGGTCGACGGCCGGGCTGGGTTTCGGCCCGCACGTGTCGCCGGAGTACAGCGCCGCCAAGGCAGCCCTGATCCGCTGGACCACCACCCTGGCGCCGCTCCACGCAAGTCACGGTGTGCGGGTGAACTGCGTCGTACCCGACTGGGTCGCCACTGAACGCGGACTGCGCGAACGCGACGCGTTGCCGCGGGATGAGCGCGGCCCCGCGCTGGTCCCGCTGGAGGCCGTCACCGACGCCGTCGTCCGCTTCGTGGAGGACGAATCACTCGCCGGTCGCGTCCTGCTCCTGGAACGCGAGCAGGAATCCCACCTGCTGAACTAGTCGCGGCCCCCTCCGGCTGGCACCATGCCGCCATGACCCGCCCACCGGTGCCTGCGTTCGCTGTACGGCCTGTCGCGACCGTCGCGTTGATCGTTGGTGCGGTACTAACTGCGCTGTCCGGACGCTACGGCTACCACCGCGACGAGCTGTACTTCATGGTCGCCGGGCGGCATCTCAGCTGGGGGTACGTCGACCAGCCGCCGCTGACCCCGTTCATCGCGCGCGTGTCGACGGCCGTCTTCGGCGACACCGTGATGGGGCTGCGGGTGCTGTCGACGTTGAGTACTGTCGCCACGATCGTCGTCGTCGCGCTGATCGCGCGGGAGTTCGGCAGCGAGCGGCGCGGTCAGATCCTCGCGGCTGTCTGTGCCGCGGTGTCCGGGTTCGTGATCGGTGTCGGGCATCTGGTCTCCACGGCGACGTACGACCTGCTTGCCTGGATGCTGATCGGTCTGTTCGCGGTGAAGCTGCTGCGGACGGGCGACGGCCGCTGGTGGCTCGCGCTCGGGCTGACGGCCGGCATCGCGTTGGAGAACAAGTACCTCGTCGTGCTGCCGATCGGCGCGCTGCTCATCTCGCTGCTGATCCTGGGACCGCGCGGGGTGCTGCGATCGTGGTGGCTGGTCGTGGGCGTGGCGGTCGCGGGGCTGATCGCGTTGCCGAACGTGCTGTGGCAGTTCCAGCACGACTGGCCGCAGCTCAGGGTCGCGAGCGGGATCAGCGAGGACGACGGCACCGAGAACCGGATCATGTTCGTTCCGCTCCAACTCCTGCAACTGTCACCGTTCCTGGTCCCGGTGTGGGTGGCCGGCTTCCTGCGGATCTGGCGGCAGCTCCGCTGGGCTCGCTCCGTCGCGCTGGCGTATCCGGTGTTGTGCCTCGTCGTGCTCGTGACCGGCGGGAAGTCGTACTACGCATTGCCGCTGCTGCTCGTGCTCGTGGCAGCCGGTTGTGAGCCCGCACTGCGCTGGGTGGATCGTCATCGAGCCCAGGCTGTCGTCGGTTTCGTCCTGACTGCGGTGACATCTGCCGTCTTCACACTGCCGGTCCTGCCCGCGTCAGCCGTCGACTTCGTCATCCCGGTGAACAAGGAGCAGGGTGAGCAGATCGGCTGGCCCGCGTTCACCGCGTCCGTCGCCAGTGCGTGGGGCCAGATCCCGTCTACGGAGCGAGCGACTCTCTTCACCGGCAACTACGGCGAGGCCGGAGCGCTTGTGCGCTACGGGCCTGCGCACGGCCTGCCGGCGCCGTACTCCTCGCACATGAGCTTCTGGGACTGGTCGCGGCCGCCGGACACCAACACCGGTCCGGTGCTCCTCGTCGAGATCGAACGGACCCCGATCTTCGAGTCGTACTTCCGCGACTGCAAGCAGGTCGGCACCGTGGACAGCATCGTCTCGAACGACGAGGACGGCACCGCCCTGGTCCTGTGCAGCGCGCCCGCGGAGCCCTGGTCCACCTTGTGGCCGAAGATCCGGCAGTTCTACTGATCTCCTGACGGTCGAACGATGAGGGCGAGCTTGCCGACGGTGGCGCGGGCCTCGAGCTCGGCCAGGGCTTTCGGGCCGTCGGCGAGGTCGAAGACGGTCGGACGGCCGGGTGGGTACACACCGGCCTCGATCAGCTCATCGAGCTCGTGGAGGACCTCAGCGAACAGTTCGGGTGCGTGCTGGATCGTGGTGGTCAGATGCTGGCCGATCACGTGCACCGGGTGCTTGAAGTTGAGCTCCCAGTTGCTGATCGACGACTCACCGGCCGCGGCTCCGATGACAACGACCTTCCCGGTCACCCGGCGCGCAACCTCGATGCTCTGCCGGAACGTGTCGCCGCCGACGGATTCGAGCACGATGTCGACACCGCGCCCGCCCGTCAACCGGCGTACCTCCGCGACCAGGTCCGCTGCCCGGTAGTCGATCACATGATCCGCGCCAAGCCGCCGTACGACGTCATGCTTCGACGCGGACGCGGTGGCGATGACCGTCGCACCGTAGTGCTTCGCGATCCGCACCGCCGCCTGCCCGACACCGCCGGCCGCGGCGTGGATCAGCACGGTGTCACCAGCGGTCAGCTGTCCGAGGGGCCGGAGAGACGCGAGAGCGGTTGCCCAGTTCAGGACCAGACCGAGGGCTTCCTCGTCACTCCAGCCGTTCGGCACGGGTACGACGGCGTTGGCGGGCATCACCATGTACTCCGCGAACGCGCCGGCACCCGTCCCGATCACATGGTCGCCGAGGGCCACATTCGCCACGTTCTCGCCGAGGGCAACGACCTCACCTGCTGCCTCGAAACCCGCCAGGTACGGCGGCTTCGGGCCACCGTCGTACGTGCCTCGCGTCTGCATCACGTCGGCGAAGTTCACCCCCGCGGCACCGACTTTCACGAGGACCTCCCCCGCCCCCGCCACCGGCACCGCGACGTCCACCACCCGCATCACACCCGGACCGTCCAACGAAGGCTGTTCCAGCGCCCGCACGACCTCACCACCCCTCACTCATGTTTGATGATGATCGTACACCTGTTTGCCGACGATCGAACTCTTCCCCGACGGCCGGTCACTCCAACCACAGCCGAGCGAAGCGAGGCTTCACCGGGGGCGGTCGACCGAGTGGTGAGAGACGCGCCGCACTGGTGAGATAACTGCCCACCTAACCATCGCAGCCGAGCGCAGCGAAGGCGTCCACCGAAGGACGGATGAGGATGTGGTGAGCGACCCACAAACGGAACAACCGCCGTGAGGTAACTGCCCAACCCAACCCCCGCAGCCGAGCGAAGCGAAGGCGCAAGGGGGTGCGGGTGGCGGAGCCCCCGCCGCGCGGCAAGCGAAGCGCAGCCGCACAAATGACGAAGGCGAGGCGGTCAGCGCAAGTATTGCGCGACACACCTCGCCCATCGCCTTCGTGGACGATACTGGGATCGAACCAGTGACCTCTTCCGTGTCAGGGAAGCGCGCTACCGCTGCGCCAATCGTCCAAGGGAACCTCGTGGGGTTCTCGAGGTGGAGACGGGATTCGAACCCGTGTACACGGCTTTGCAGGCCGTTGCCTCGCCTCTCGGCCACTCCACCACTGAGAAAGCTGGCCTGCCGAACCCTCTCCGAGCGGACGACCGGGTTCGAACCGGCGACCTCAACCTTGGCAAGGTTGCGCTCTACCAACTGAGCTACGTCCGCACTGCGACCGGTTTTCGGTGTCTCCGGCGCGAGAAGAACATTAGCCCATCTCCGCTCCAGTTCAAAAATCGGGGTCCCCGGTACGTCGACGTACCGTCATCAACTGCTCACCTTCGGACTCCCGCGCGGACCGGGATCGCCTGCGCACTAAGGTGTTCCGCGGAAGGAGCACCACATGCGTATCTGGCTGAACGGCGCCTTGCTGGACGACGAGGCGACGGTCTCGCCGCTGGACCACGGGCTGACCACCGGCGACGGCGTTTTCGAGACGATCAAGATCGAGAGCGGCCGCCCGTTCGCGGTCCGGCTGCACCTCGACCGGCTCGTCCGCTCGGCGGTCGGGCTCGGCCTCCCGGCACCGGACGTCGCGGCGATCGAGGCGGGTATCGACGCGGTGGTGGCGGCCGACCCCGGTATCCCGTTCGGCCGGTTGCGGATCACCTATACGGGCGGTGTCTCTCCGCTGTCGTCGGACCGCGGTACGTCGGGCCCGACCGTCCTGATCGCGACGCAGGCGATCAAGCGCCCGGCGCCGGTGTCCGAGATCGTCACGGTCCCGTGGGTGCGCAACGAACGCAGCGCGGTCGCCGGCCTCAAAACCACGTCGTACGCCGAGAACGTCCGCGCCCTCGCCTACGCGAAGGAACGCGGCGGCAGCGAGGCGATCTTCGCGAACACGATCGGCAACCTCAGCGAAGGCACCGGCTCGAACATCTTCTGCGTGTACGACGGTGAGCTCGTCACGCCGACCCTCGAGTCGGGCGCACTGGCCGGCGTGACGCGCGGGCTCGTCCTCGAATGGTTCGGTGGCGTCGAGCGCGACGTACCGCTGGAGCAACTGTTCGAAGCTGAGGAGATCTTCCTCACATCGACAACGCGCGACGTGCAGGCCATCCGGCGTGTCGACGACCGCGAGCTCCCCGCCCCCGGCACCATCACCGCCCAGGTCGCCAAGATCTTCACCGAACGCTCCACCGAAAACCCGAACCCGTAGCCCGCGCTTTCCGGAACATAATCGCCAACCGGCGCACACAAGGTTCCGGAAAGACCACCGGCCCGGACCGGCCACCACCGGCGCGCACGCGAGGGGACACCCCTCGCGTAGTGGGTTCTCCACTCGTACACCAGCAGAGAACCCCCCAACGGCAGGGGATATCCGTTCGCGTTGTCAGGCGACGCCGACAAGTCCTCGGGTGGGATCGGCCGGTGTGTAGTGCGTGCGCTGGGTGCCCGCCGGCTGGGGGGTTACTCGCCCGAGGCTTTGCGGCGTTCGCGGTAGGCGGCTACGTGCAAGCGGTTGCCGCAGGTGCGGGCGTCGCAGTAGCGCTTGGAACGGTTGCGGGACAGGTCGATCAGGGCGTCGTCACAGTCCGGCGCCTCGCATCTGCGGAGACGTTCACGCTCGCCGGCCGAGATGACCTGCGCCAGTGCGATCCCGCACTCCACCGTGATCCGGCACGCCAACGACGCGCCCGCGCGGGAATAGTGGATGTGCCACGGATGCCCGTCGTGGTTGGTCAGCCGCGGAGTCGACGTACCGCGCGCGATGATCGCGTTGATCATCGTCGCCGCCGACGCGTCGGAATCCGTGGTGAACACCGGCGCGAACAACGGCCGCAGGTCGCGGACCTCGGCCAGGTCCTTGTCCGTCAGCGTATCGACCGCGCTGAACTCCCGTTCCTGGACGAACTTCTCCAGTTCCTCCAGGGTCTCCAGCGAATCGACCTGGCTGTTCGGCCCGGGCATCGTGTTGACGAGCCGGACCAGCGTCCCGAGCGCCTGCTCGGTGTCGTGCGAGAAAGTCACAATCACGTCTCCAACGCGACGGGGTCTCCGTCCTGCAGCAAGAGTAGCCCGGCCCGATTAGATCGTCGCTTCATCATGCGCTATGGTTTCACCCGCAAGACCCCACAAGAAACATCAGCACCACCCCGGGCGATTGGCGCAGTGGTAGCGCGCTTCGTTCACACCGAAGAGGTCACTGGTTCGAACCCAGTATCGCCCACGAAGGCGACAGGCGACGTGTGTCCGCGGAAAGCGCGGACCTCGTCGCCTTCGTCATTTGTGCGGCTGCGCTTCGCTTGCCGCGCGGCGGGGGCTCCGCCACCCGCACCCCCTTTGCGCCTTCGCTTCGCTCGGCTGCGGTGGTTGGGTTGGGCAGTTACCTCACCAGCGGTGGTTTCGTTTGTGGGTTACTCACCACACGCCGACCGCCCCTCGGTGGACGCCTTCGCTTCGCTCGGCTCCGTGGCTGGGGTGGGCAGTTACCTCACCGGCGGTGGTTTCGTTTGTGGGTCACTCACCACATCTCCGATCGGCCCTCGGTGGACGCCTTCGCTTCGCTCGGCTCCGTGGCTGGGGTGGGCAGTTACCTCACCAGCGGTGCTTTCGTTTGTGGGTTACACACCACACGCCGACCGCCCCGTGGTGGTGCCTTCGCTCCGCTCGGCTGCACGTTGCTCGCCGCGTGGTCGGGTCTTGGGGCGAGGGTCAGGCGTTGTCGAGCTGGGTCGTCAGGGCGGCGTCCAGTTGTATGTCGACGGCCGCTAGGGCCTCTTCGAGTTGGGGGATTGAGGACACGCCGATGAGGGGGACTACGCCGTGGTGCATCAGCCACGCGAGGACGATCTGGTTCGGGGACACGCCGAGATCACCGGCAATCTGACGGAGCGCTTCGAAGCGGACGTACGCCGTCGGATGCGCGTACCCGCGCTGTGCCCAGAACGGCCGATCCGCACGTACATAGGATCCTCCGAGCAACGACTGGTACGCGACCATGGTCAGATCCGGGTTCTCCGACAGATAGTCGAAGTGCTCGATACCGGCATGCTGGAAATGCGGTGTCCCGCGACGCAGGACCCCTTGTAGCGCAGGCGGATTCGGCCACAGGTAGCTCGAGTGCTGCTGAATCACGGAGTACGGCGCGACGCCCTGAGCGACCGCTGTCTGGCGTGCACGATCGAGTCGCCACGTGGCGGTGTTGCTGCACCCGACCAGATCCACGACCCCCTCCGCGGCGAGTCGGCCGAAGGCGGCAACGGTCTCGTCCAGCGGCGTACTGCGGTCGTCGATGTGTGCGTAGTACAGGTCGATCCGGTCGACACCCAACCGGCTGAGGCTTCCCTTGACCGCCGACGAAACGGCCGACGCATTCAAGCCCTCCCAGTGCGCGTCCCCCGGATCGCCCGGGACGGTCGTCCGCGCGCCGCACTTGGTCGCGATCACGAGCGA
The DNA here is from genome assembly GCF_004366075.1 of Kribbella pratensis. Lineage (GTDB taxonomy): Bacteria > Actinomycetota > Actinomycetes > Propionibacteriales > Kribbellaceae > Kribbella > Kribbella pratensis. The sequence goes on from NZ_SODU01000001.1 coordinate 816,988, forward strand.
GTCGCGATTGCCGCGGGACCGCAGCCACTGCCCGAGCAGTTCCTCGCTCTCACCGCCGTGGCCGACCCACTGGTTGTAGTTGTTCGACGTATCGATGAACGTCCCGCCCGCCTCCACGAAGCGGTCCAGGATCGCGAAGGCAGTTTCCGCGGGCGTCGACGTACCGAAGTTCATCGCACCGAGACACAACGCACTGACCGGCCTGCGGTTCCCCAGAGACACCATGTCCACCAGCCTGCCTCTTGGACCGCGCTCGAAGTCAACCCCGGCACGGGCAGAATGGCGCGATGACGAGAGAGCCGGGTGAGGTTGCGCGGGAGTGGCAGGTGGCGGATGAGGCCGGGGACGCCGAGCGTGTCGGGCAGCTTGGGCGCGAGCTGACCGAGCTGCTGCCGGACTCCTTCGGGGCCTGGTTCGAGGCTGCTATGCACTCGAAGGCGCGGTGCGAGTGGGCGGAGGCGGCCGAGCGGAACCGGCGGGCCATGGCGCTGTTCTCCGACCAGGAGCGGCAGGAGTTCGAGGGCGCGAACCCGGCCGCCTGGAATCTCGGGATCGCCGCCACTGCTCTCGCGGACTGGGAGACCGCGCGATGGGCGTGGGCTGAGTACGGCATCGGCACGATCGAGCCCGGTCAGGGTCCGATCGACCAGGATTTCGGCCTCACGCCGATCCGGGTCAATCCGGATCGGCCGAGTCTGCGGCACCAGGTGGTTCCGGGGTACGGCGACACCGAGGTCGTGTGGTGCTGGCGCCGGAGTCCTGCGCATGCGGTGATCTCGAGCGTGCCGCTGCCCGAGTCCGGTCATCGTTTCCGGGACGTCGTACTGCACGACGGCGAGCCGAAGGGCGAACGGGAGTTCGGCGGCCGGCAACTGGCGGTCTTCGACGAACTCGCACGGCTCCAGGACTCCGGGATGCCGACGTGGCAGGCGCAAGTGGTCGGCGCCGAGACCGAGGACGTCCACCTGCTCGCCGACCTCGCCGGACCTGCGGGGCTCGGCGTCGACAACTGGTCCGGCATCAGGGTGATGTGCTCGGACTGCTCGCATGGTTCGCCGGACGCACACGACCACGCGCCTGCCCCGACGGATGCGGCCATGCTCGGTCTGGCCGGCTCCGAAGCCGAACTGCGGACATGCCTGGACACCTGGACAGCGCAGCGGCCGCACCTCACTGTGTCGGAGCTGACGTTCCTCTGGTGAGTCAGACGATCCAGGCGCCGTTGTCCATCAGCACGCGGTCCTTGAGTTCGTTGACCTCGCGCCAGGCCTGGATCTTCGTAGGCGTGACGCGGAAGAACGGGTAGTTCGGCAGCGGACGCGGATCGAAGCCCGCCTTCGCCGCGAACGCCGCACCCTCGGCCTCCGACACCTCCGTGATCGAGACCGTGCCGGCCACGTGGATCACGTCGCGCACCTCCCCCAGCGTCAGCTGTACGACGGGATTCGCCAGCAGGTTGCGCGCCGTCGGATTGGAGCGCGACGTCGACAGCAGCAAGGTCCCGTCGCTCCACAGGAACGAGAGCGGCATCAGGTACGGCGTACCGTCCAGGGACGCCGTGGACACCCACGCGTCGACGTCTGCCTCCAGACGGTTCAGGGTGTCCTGCTTGCGGACCTCCAACGGGCGGGCCTCGGCCGTCATCGCTCACTCCTCTGTCACATCTGGTGCTCGTGCTCCGTCAATCGCATGACGGCGCTCGGCCGGTCAGTGTGACAGGTCAACGTACGACAGGTGAAGGATGTGGTCCGGATGGGCGGGGACGACTGGCTCGCGACGCGGTTCGAGCACAACCGGGACCGGCTGCGGGGCGTCGCGTACCGGATCCTGGGGTCCGAGCCCGAGGCGGAGGACGCGGTCCAGGAGACCTGGATCCGGCTCAGTCGCAGCGACACCGCGACGATCGACAACCTGGGCGGCTGGCTGACGACCGTGGTCGGGCGGATCTGCCTGGACATGCTGCGGACTCGGCGCGGGCGGCCCGAACTGCCGGTCGCCGAGCACTCCCCGGTCCTCGCGGACGACGTCGTACCGGATCCCGAACTCGAAGCAGTACAGGCCGATTCGGTTGGGCTAGCACTGCTAGTGGTTCTCGAGACGCTGTCGCCGGCCGAGCGCCTCGCGTTCGTGCTGCACGATCTGTTCGCCGTACCGTTCGACGACATCGGGCCGATCATCGGCAAGTCCCCGGCCGCCGCCCGCCAGATCGCGAGCCGGGCGCGACGGCGGGTCCGCGGTACGCCGGAACCGACCGACGTCGACGTGGTGCGGCAGAAGGAAGTCGTCACCGCCTTCCTCGCCGCGGCCCGTGGTGCGGACTTCTCGGGACTGCTTCACGTGCTGGACCCGGAGGTCGTCGTACGGTCGGACGCGGGCGCGGCAGCCTACGGCAGTACGCCGGGACTTGCGGGAGCCGACCGGGTCGCGCAGGAGTTCTCCGGACGAGCCGCCGCCGCGAAGCTGGTGCTCGTCGACGGAATGCCTGGCCTGGTGTGGATGCAGCGCGGCGAACCGCTGATTGTGTTCTCTTTCACCGTGGTCGACGGGCGTGTCGCCGCGATCGATCTCCGAGGCGATGCGGAGTACCTCGAAAACGTCGATCTTATGTCGCTGAAGGCGTGACCGGACGGCGTGGCGAGTGGACAGAATCGGTGGGACTCGTGTGACGGATGGGGTGCGATTCAGGCTCGTGACGACCCGGTGAAATCGGGTTTTTGTCCGGGCGGAAAGTGCGCTACTGTTCTGCTCTCGCACCGAGCGGAAACGCGGCGGAGCGCAGCGCGGACGTAGCTCAGTTGGTAGAGCGCAACCTTGCCAAGGTTGAGGTCGCCGGTTCGAACCCGGTCGTCCGCTCGGAGAAGGTTCGGCAGGCCGCCGCCGCACGTGGCGGAATGGCCTCTCTGGTGGAGTGGCCGAGAGGCGAGGCAACGGACTGCAAATCCGTCTACACGGGTTCGAATCCCGTCTCCACCTCGAGGACGATTGGCGCAGCGGTAGCGCGCTTCCCTGACACGGAAGAGGTCACTGGTTCGATCCCAGTATCGTCCACGAAGGCGATGGGCGAGGTGTGTCGCGCAATACTTGCGCTGACCGCCTCGCCTTCGTCATTTGTGCGGCTGCGCTTCGCTTGCCGCGCGGCGGGGGCTCCGCCACCCGCACCCCCTTTGCGCCTTCGCTTCGCTCGGCTGCGGGGGCTGGGTTTGGCGGTTATCTCACCAGCGGTGGTTCCGTTTGTGGGTTACTCACCACATCCCCAACTGACCCCTCGGTGGACGCCTTCGCTTCGCTCGGCTGCGGGGGTTGGGTGGAGCGCTCGGGTGCGGGGGGCTGGGTAGCGGGGAAAGAAATTTGCACGTGGCGACAGTTTCTTTCCCCGCTGGGCGGGTGCTACTGGTGGCGAGAATGGGCTGTGGCGGCTGTTAGGACTATTGCGGCTCCTGTCAGGGCTGTGAGGGTCAGGTGTTCGTGGAACATCGTGGCGGCGATGGCGGTGGCTACTACTGGTTCGAGTAGGGCTATGACTGAGGCGGTTGAGGCTTTGAGGGTTCTCAGGCCGAGGTAGAACAGGGTGTAGGCGAAGGCCGTGGGGATCAGGCCGAAGTACACGATCAATAGCCAGCCGACGAGTGATGTCGGCAGCGCGGCGAAAGGTGCCAGGAACAAGGCGCCCGCGGTGAAGCCCAGGAGCGCGGTCGTCAGGGGGTCTGGCGTGTTGCGGTTCAGGAGCGTTGTCAGTGAGTAGCCCGCCGCGGACATCACGGCTGCTGCGATACCGGCGAGGTCGGCTGTGCCGCTGGTGGCGGAGAGCAGCACCAGGCCGGCCAGGGCGGCGAAGAGAGCTGGGGTCAGCCGTTCGCGCGCAACGATCGTAATGAAGATCGGGGCCGCCCCCAAGGCGATCACGGTGGCTATGCCGACGCCTACACGTGGGATCGCGGTGAAGTAGCCGAGTTGGCATGCGGCCAGACCCAAACCGCTCAAGACGGGACGGAGCGGGCTGGCCACGAGCACCGGTCCGAGCGGAGCTCGGCGTACGGCGAGACGTGCGACGGCCAGCCACACAACAGCTGCGGCCAGGCGCCAGAAGGACGTGGACAGCGGCGTGAGGCCGGCGTACTGGGACAGAAGGGCGCCGGTCGGGCCGCCGGTACCCCAGGCCAGGGCGGCGAGAACGACGTAGACGAGGGCACGCCTCGTCGAGAGACGATGATGCATCGGACACTCCGGGAAGGTGTTCGCAATGAGTGGTCGGGGCGTCTGCGAACAGCCCGAAGAAGCCCAGGCCGGAAGACCTGAGGCGCGAGGATGCCGTCCGCTAAGCGGCGGCCGGCGGAGTGATGATGCGATGCACGAACAAGACCCTAACCAGTCCCCCGGCATCGAGCGAACGGATTTACATCCGCAGGTACGAGCCGCCGTTGAAGTCGAGGACGGTCCCGGTCGCGAACTCGGCTTCGCGTGACGCCAGGTACAGAATCGCGGCCGCGACCTCGGACGGGTCGGCCACACGCTCGAGCGGGCTCTCCAGCCGGCGGCGGTCGTAGCCGTCGCCGGCCAGGTTCACCGCGGCCATGTCGGTGACCGTCCAACCCGGCGCGATCGCGGTCACCGCGATTCCCTCCGGCCCCAACGCCCGCGCCAGCGACTGCGTGAACGAAACGATCGCCGCCTTCGAGGCGCCGTACGCCGGCTGGTTCGGCTCGCCCCGGAACGCACCGCGAGACGACACGTTCACGATCCGGCCGCCGCGCGACATGTGCCGCACCGCGCACCACGTGACGTTGGACGGCCCAACGAGATTCACCGCGAGCGTGTCCGCCCATGCCTGCTGCCATTCGGCGTACGTCGTCTCGCGGATCCGGTGCGGGTGGTAGATGCCGGCGTTGTTCACGAGTACGTCGATGCCGCCCAGCGCCGTGGCGGCGTCCGAGACCATCGCCTCGATCGCCGCCGGATCCGCCAGATCTGCCTGCACCGTCAGATGCCCTGAGCCCGGCAACTCCTTCAGCACCTGCGCCGCGGAGTCCGCGGAGGCGCTGTAATGGATCGCCACCCGGTCACCCGCGGCAGCGAACGCCCGCGCCGCCGCCGCACCGATCCCCCGCGAAGCCCCCGTCACCAGCACCGATCGGTTCATACGCCCGATCCTTTCATTGCTGGACAGAACAGCAAACTACGGTCGCGGCTTGTGGTCGCGGCGGTAGGACTTGCTGGCGCGGACCCACTCCTTCTTCGCCTCGGTTCGGAGCCGGACGTCCGCACGACGCGCCATGTACGCCGCCTCGCGCCGCAGCTTCACCCAACTGTCGTAGCGCCGGTACGGCAGCGATCCGTCGTCCAACGCCGCCTGCACCGCGCACCCCGGCTCCATCACGTGCGAGCAGTCCTTGAACTTGCAGTGATCTGCCAACGCCGTGATGTCCGGGAACGCCGCGGCCAGTCCCTCACCGCTCTCCTGCAGACCGATCCCGCGGAGCCCAGGCGTGTCGATCACGACCCCGCCCTGAGGCAGCGCGATCAGCTCGCGCCGTACCGAGGTGTGCCGGCCCTTCCCGTCCTCCCGGATGTCCTGCACATCCAGCAACTCCACGCCGGCCAGCGCATTCACCAGCGACGACTTGCCCGCGCCACTCGAACCTAGCAACGCTAGCGTCGCGTTCCCCAAGTCCTCAGAACCGCGGAGCAGCGCCCGTACGTCGTCCATGCCCGCGCCGGTGGTCGCGCTGCACACCAATACGTCTGCACCCGGCGCGGCGACCGCCACGTCCTCGGCCACGGACTCGGCGTCCCCGACGAGGTCGGATTTCGTCAGTACGACGACCGGCCGCGCACCGCTCTCCCAGGCCAGCGCCAGGAACCGCTCGATCCGCACGATGTTCGGCTCCGGGACCAGGCCGACGACGATCGCGATCACGTCGACGTTCGACGCGAGCACCTGCCCGCGCGACGAGCCGCCGACCTCTGCCCGCACGATCGTCGTACGGCGGGGCAGGACCGACTCGAGCGTGATCCGGTCGTCCGGCCAGAACCGCAGGACGACCCAGTCCCCTGTGCAGGGGCCGGCCTGCGCGTCGGCGGCCATCTCGGCGAGCAGCGCCCCGGACCAGCTGGCGCGAACCGGTCCGTCCTCGGTGAACACCGTCGCCAGACCCTTGTCGACCCGGGCGACGCGTCCCGGGACGAGGTCCTCCGGAACGGACTGCAGAAACTCGGCCGTGGAACTGTCGAGTCCCAGGGCCTGAAGCGTGGCTGACATGCGGCGAACCTTTCAGAGGGTCCGGCCGCGAGATCAGCTCAGCGGACGGACAGTGCGGGAGACAACGGCCCACCGGGCCTGTAGCAAGCTCATGGCAGCTGCCTCCCTTCCGAATCCCAGCGGTCCCGAGCCGGGACCGTGTGTCGCGATGCCGTCAGCCTAGGTCTTCGGTGTCACCCTGCGCACCGGATTTTCCGACCGACGCGGGCTTCCGCGGAGCCTCAGGCTCAACTTGAGCTTCAGGCTCACGCTCAGGTCGAGGCACAGCGGAGGGAGCAGCCTTCCGGGGCCGCTCCGAGAGCTTCTCGATCTTCCGGCCGACCGTCGCCTCCGGCCGCTCCTCCGACTCCACCGGTGTCAGCGTGTGATCGTGCTCGTGGTGCGGATCCGGCTCCGCCTTCATCACCGGCTCGACCTCGTCGTGCTCCACCCGGTCGTCGTCCTCCTCGGCGGACGCAGCCTGCTTGACCTCGGCGACCTGCGCCTTGTGCGGCCACAGCCGGTCCACGACCGCGTTCAGCGCAGCGCCGATCAGGACGGCGATGGCGGTCATGTAGAGCCACATCAGTACGGCGATCGGCGCCGCCAGCGGACCGTAGATCGACGTACCGCCGACCGTGCTCTGCAGGATCCAGCGGAGCACGAAGCTGCCGAGGATCCAGATCGACAACGCCAGGAACGAGCCGGGGAGGTCCGAGACCCACGGCGTACGGATCGGGACCGAGAGGTGGTACAGCGTGTTCAAGAAGCCCGCGGACAGGATCGTGACCACCGGCCAGTACAGCTGGTTCAGGAAGTCCAGCCGGTGCGGCAGGAGTGCGTCGACCGCGTCGGGGCCGGCCAGCACCAGCGGCAGGACGATCACGCCGATCACCAGCGCCGCGCAGTACAGCGAGAACGACAGCGCGCGGGTCCGGACGATGCCGCGCTTGCCGCCCATCCCGTACATGATCGTGATGGTGTCCACGAACACGTTCAGCGCGCGGCTGCCGGACCACAGCGCCAGCACGAAACCGATCGAGATGACGTCCGGGCGGCCGCCGTTCAGCACCTGGTCCAGCGTCGGGGCGATGACGTTCTTGATCGAGTCGTCGGTCAGCGCCCGCGCGGCCAGGTCGACGATCTGCTGCTTGATGTCGTTGATCGTCTCGACCTCGAACCACTTGCTCGCGATGTAACCGAGCGAGCCGGCCAGCCCGAAGATCAGCGGCGGCAGCGAGAGGATCGCGAAGAACGCCCCCTCGGCCGCGAGTCCGGTGACCCGGTAGCGCAGACAGACCCCGATCGTCTGGGTGAGCAGCTTCCAGGTCGTCGCGGGGACCTTGCGGACCCATGCCAATGAGAGGGAGCTCCCACCAGTGGGTCCTGCCCCAGAACGTGCCATACCGCTTACCGTACTGACATGGCGGACCCATTCGCGGTAACGAATCAGGCTCCCCCACTGCGGGGCGTGAACTTCTTCACCCGGGACGCGGCGCTCTGTGACGCTCTGCGTCCGTACGCCGACCTCACCGGGGATCTCACAGCCGATCCCGATCTGCTCCGGATCGGCGAGCTCGCGGGATCCGAGGAGGCGCTGTCTCACGCTCTCCCGGCGAACCAGAACGCGCCGGTGCTGCGCACCCACGACCGCTACGGGAACCGGATCGACGAGGTCGAGTTCCACCCGTCGTGGCACTGGCTGATGGAGCAGGCCGTCGGATTCGGGCTGCAAGCGGCGCCGTGGACGAGCGAGCGCCCTTCACCGCACCTGACCCGCGCGGCCGGGTTCTACCTGTGGTCGCAGGTCGAGCCGGGCCACGGCTGCCCGATCTCGATGACGTACGCCGCCGTGCCCGCCCTCAAGGTGGACGCGCAACTCGCGAAGGAGTGGGTCCCGCAGCTCGCCTCCACGCAGTACGACGTACGCCGGCTGCCAGCAGCGAGTAAGAACGGCGTTCTCGCCGGGATGGGGATGACCGAGAAGCAGGGCGGTTCCGACGTACGGGCGAACCTCACGACGGCGACGCCCGCCGGCGACGTGTACCAACTGAACGGGCACAAGTGGTTCTGCTCGGCCCCGCAGGTGGACGTTTTCCTCGTCCTCGCGCAGGCGCCGGACGGGCTGAGCTGCTTCGTCGTACCGCGGGTCCTTGCCGACGGCAACCGGAACCCGTTCGCCCTGCAGCGGCTGAAGGACAAGCTCGGCAACCGCTCGAACGCCTCCAGCGAGGTCGAGTTCCACGGCACGATCGGGTACCGCCTCGGGGACGAGGGCGCCGGCGTACGGACCATCATCGAGATGGTCGCGGCGACCCGGCTGGACTGCGTGCTCGGCTCGGCCGCGCTCCAGCGGCGCGCACTCGTCGAGGCGAGCTGGCACACGCAGCACCGGTCGGCCTTCGGCGGCCTGCTCGCCGACAAGCCCGCGATGCAGAACGTGCTCGCCGATCTCGCGCTGGAGAGCGAGGCAGCCACCGCGCTCGCCATGCGCCTGGCCGCCGCAGTGGATTCCTCAGACCCGAAGGAAGCAGCATTCCGGCGGATCGGGCTGCCGCTCGCGAAGTTCTGGGTGTGCAAGCGGACGCCGTTCATGGTCGCGGAGGCGCTGGAGTGCCTCGGCGGCAACGGGTACGTCGAGGAGTCCGGGCTGCCGCTGCTCTACCGGGAGTCGCCGCTGAACTCGATCTGGGAAGGATCGGGCAACGTCAACGCGCTCGACGTACTGCGTGCGCTCCGCCGGCCGGAGTCGCTCGAGGCGTGGCTGCTCGAGGTCGGCTCGGTGCAGGGTGCCGATGCGCGGCTCGATGCGGCGGTGAACGACGTACTGCAAGCGCTTGCTGACATCGAGAACGCCGAGGCCGGTGCTCGCAGACTGGCCGCGCGAATGGCCCTGTGTCTCCAGGCTTCGTTGCTGATCCGGCACTCGACGCCGGAGGTCGCTGACGCATTCGTTGCGTCCCGGCTGGCCAACGACTGGGGCGGTGTGTTCGGGACGCTGCCACGGACCACACCGTTCGCTGGCATTGTCGAACGCACGATAGGGTGAGCGAGTCGCGACTGGCGCGCTGAAGGTGGAGAACCACCGGGGAGCGAAACCCGTCGGCACCGTGCGCCTGGGTGCCTTCGACCCACTGCAACCGCAGGAGAGACAACGATGACTCAGTCCTTCGACGCCGCCGCCGCGTCGGCCGCGTACAACAACGCGCTGCAGGTGATCGCCGCGGTGGAACCCACCATCGCCGGCGCGATCAAGGCCGAACTCGCCGACCAGCGGTCCTCGCTGAAGCTGATCGCGAGCGAGAACTACGCCTCCCCCGCCACCCTGCTCACGATGGGCAACTGGCTGTCGGACAAGTACGCCGAGGGCACCATCGGGCACCGCTTCTACGCCGGCTGCCAGAACGTCGACACCGTCGAGCAGGCGGCCGCGGACCACGCCAAGGCCCTGTTCAACGCGCCCCACGCCTACGTCCAGCCGCACTCCGGCATCGACGCGAACCTGGTCGCGTTCTGGGCGATCCTGGCGCAGCGGATCGAGTCCCCGGCACTGGCCGAGGCGGGCGCGAAGCACGTCAACGACCTGACCGACGAGGACTGGACCAAGCTCCGCAAGGCGCTCGGCGACCAGAAGATGCTCGGCATGTCACTGGACGCCGGTGGTCACCTGACGCACGGCTTCCGGCCGAACATCTCCGGCAAGATGTTCAACCAGCACTCCTACGGCACCGACCCGGAGACCGGACTGCTCGACTACGACCTCGTTGCCGAGCAGGCGCGCGAGTTCAAGCCGCTGATCCTGATCGCCGGCTACTCGGCGTACCCGCGCAGGATCAACTTCGCCAAGATGCGCGAGATCGCCGACGAGGTCGGCGCCACCCTGATGGTCGACATGGCGCACTTCGCCGGCCTGGTCGCGGGCAAGGTCTTCACCGGCGACTTCGACCCGGTCCCGCACGCACACGTAACCACGACCACGACCCACAAGTCGCTGCGCGGCCCGCGCGGCGGCATGGTGCTCTGCCAGCCGGAGTACGCCGACGCCGTCGACCGGGGTTGCCCGATGGTGCTGGGCGGTCCGCTCAGCCAGACGATGGCCGCGAAGGCGGTCGCACTCGCCGAGGCGCGGCAGCCGTCGTTCCAGGAGTACGCGCAGGCCGTCGCCGACAACGCGGTCACGCTGGCCGAGGGCCTGATGAAGCGTGGCGTGAAGCTGGTGACGGACGGCACCGAGAACCATCTGGTGCTGCTGGACGTCTCGTCGTACGGCATCACCGGCCGGCAGGCCGAGTCGGCGCTGCTCGACGCGGGCATCGTCACGAACCGGAACGCCGTACCGCGGGACCCGAACGGCGCCTGGTACACCTCCGGTGTCCGGATCGGTACGCCGGCCCTCACCACGCGCGGCTTCGGCAGCGGCGAGTTCGACCGGGTCGCGGAGCTGATCGTCGACGTCCTGTCCTCGACCACGCCGACCACGACCGCGGCGGGCGCCCCGTCCAAGGCGAAGTACGTGCTGGCCGACGGTGTGGCCGACAAGACCAAGGCCGCTTCGGCCGAGATGCTCGACAAGTTCCCGCTGTACCCGGGCCTCGAGCTCAGCTGACGCACGTCGCGGCGCCCGCTCCTCGTGTCGGGGAGCGGGCGCCGCTTCGTCTGGTCAGACGTCCTGCTTGACTCCCATCAGGGCGTCCTGCGAGGGCTTCTCGGCTCTCGCGGGCATCAGGACCGCGGCGAGGATCGCGCCGGCGACGGCGATGCCGGCCGAGACCCACATCGTGGTGTTGAGACTGTCGATGAAGGCGTCCCGGACGTTGTCCAGCAGTTCCGGCGAACCAGCCTTCTCGGCGACCGCGAGCCCGCCGGCCAGGCTCTTCTCCACCGCGTCGGCTGCCTGCGCGGGCAACCCGGCGGTGTCGACGTTGTTCCGGTAGACCGAGTTCAGCACGGTGCCGAGTACGGCGACGCCGACCGTCCCGCCGACCTGTCGAAACGCTTGCAGCAAGCCCGATCCGGTCCCCGCCCGCTCCGGGTCGAGTACGCCGAGTGCCGCGTTCATTGCCTGCGGCATCGAGCATCCGAGGCCGAAGCCGACGACTGCAAACCAGATCGCGGTGTACCCGTACCCGGTCCCGAGATCGGTGAAGGCACCGAGCACGAACCCGGCCGCCATCACCACGAACCCGGACATCACCACCAGCCGCGTGCCGGCCTTCGCCTCCACCGGCTCGGCCAGCTTCGCGCCGACCGTCATACCGCCGATGAACGGCAGCAACTTGAGACCGGTGTGCAGCGCGTCCGATCCGTTGATGCCCTGGAAGTACTGCGGCATCGTGAACAGCAACCCGAAGATCGCGAACACCGATACCGTCAGCAGTACGGCGCCACCGGTGAACACCCGCTCGCTGAACAGCCGCAGCTCGATCAACGGTTCGCTGGTGCGCCGCTGCCACAGCAGGAACCCGGCGATCAGTACGACGGCGAGCCCGAGGAACACGATCGTCACGGTGTCGCCCCAGGACGCCTCGCCTGCTTTGGTCACGCCGTACACGAGGGCCGCGAGACCGGCGCTCGACAGGATCATGCCGAGCCAGTCGATCGCCGGGCGGCTCGCGCTCCGGCTCTCCGGAACGAGCAGCGTGACTGCTAGCGCTGCTAGGAAGGCGATCGGGATGTTGATCACGAAGATCCACTGCCAGCCGGCGTGGTCGAGCAGCAGACCGCCGACGATCGGGCCGAGCGGCATACCGATGCTGTTGGCAACGACGAAGAACCCAATCGCTTTCTTCCGCTCCTCCGCGGTGCGGAACAGCACGGTGATCAGCGAGAGCGCGACCGGGACGATCATGGCCGCGCCGATCCCGAGGAACGCGCGGGCGGCGATCAGTTGGCCGGCCGAGTCCGCCAGCGCGCAGGCGAGCGACGCGAGGCCGAACAGGGAGAGCGCTATCGCGATGATCTTGCGCCGCCCGTACCGGTCGCCGAGCAGACCGGCCGGCAGCAGCAACGCGGCGAGCACCAGGTTGTAGCTGTTCGCCATCCACTGCAGCTGACTGGTGGACGCCTCCAGGTCCTTCGCCAGCGTCGGCAGCGCGACGTTGAGCACGGTGGTGTCCAGACCGAGCACGAGCACAGCGAGACACAGTGCGATGAGTACACCGAAGCGGCGGGCGCCGGTCAGCGTCTGCCCTCCGGTATCGATGGTCGAGGTCATGAATTCAAATTATCAGAAGTCTGTGATAATTGCGATAGATCAGATTACTGTAAGCTTCAACCATGGGTGAGGAACCGAGCCGGGAGGCCGTCAGCCAGTTCGTCGAGCGCTTCGCGGGGGTGCTGGCGAACAGCGGCGTACCGACGATGTCGGCACGGGTGATGGGCGCGATGCTGGTCAGCCCGACCGGGACGATGACGGCGGCCGAGCTCGCCGAGGCGCTGCAGATCAGCCAGCCGGCCGTGTCCGGCGCCGTACGTCAGCTGCTTCAGGTCTCCTTCATCACCCGCGAACGGCTGCCCGGCTCGCGCAAGGACCACTACCGGATCCGCGAGGACGTCTTCGCCGCGATCCTGGAACGTCGCAACCTGGCCCTCAGCGAGTGGGAGTCGACCAGCCGCTCCGGCGCGTCCCTGTTCGGCGAGGACTCCCCCGTCGGCCGCCGCCTCACCGAAGCCGCCGACTTCTTCGCCTTCATCCACGCCGACATGGACCAAATGATCAAGAACTGGCGCGCGGAACACCCGCGATGAACCGTCGCGAAGCGAACCAGCTCGTCGGTACGGCGTGGTTGGACAGCGACTACCGGACGTGGTGGGAGACGCGCGTCATGCGGCGGCGCGTGCCGCTCTACCGCGTCGGAGTCGCCGCCGTGCGTGCACTGAACGCGGTGACGGGTGGTGCGAACCGGCCGTCGCTGAAGGTCACCCGGTGGAACCGGATCGGGCCACACGGCGGCACCTTCGTGATGGACAAGCTCGAGACGATGACCGGACGGACCGATCATCCGGTCACCTCGCGGGCCGAGCTGCGCGCACGGACCTCGTTCGCGTCCCGGCTGGCACGGGCCGTCTCCGCGGACGAGTGGCCGCAGATCATCGCCGAGCACGAGCGGCGCCGGCGTGGCGAGCGTCCGCAGTACCGGTATGTCGGCCATCGGCCGCTGAACGCGACCTCGCACGCGTTGATGGACGAGGCGTGGGTCCGGGGCGAGCTGCCGACGGATCAGTACCGGGCGTGGAACGTGCTGAAGCATGAGGACGAGGGAGCGTTCTACAGCGAGTTCTTCACCGACGGGGATGCTCGCGGTTATCCCGGTGGTGAGACGAATCCCGGCTTCCGGCGGGGGCGGATCATGTTCGACGTCAGTTGGCGGGAGAAAGCGTCGCTGGCGGGTGAGCGCCACGTACTCCGTCGCAGCCGGATCCTCCGCGCTAAGGAACTGGTCAAGTTCTTCCGCACGGAGCTCAAAGAAGCCGTCCGGCCGCCCGTATCCTCCCCGGCGCAACCACTCCCGGCTGAACCGCCCACACACCACGCGGTCTACACCGAGCCAGTTGTCGCCGCGATCGCCGATTTCACCAAGCCCGAGACCCTGCGCTCCCCCACCGCCCGCGGCGAAACCACGCCGGATCGCAAACGCGCCTCGGCCATCGACCTCGCCAACACCGTCGCCAAGGCACTCCCACCAGCCGTACCAGCAAGAGCGGTGGGCGCGGCTGACCAAGAGGCGGCGGCTGACGGACAGGCGGGAGTGGTCAGCAGTGGGGTGGTCGAGGAAGGTCGGTCAGGATTTGGCGAGCCACCGCCAGGGCAAGCTCGTCCGCCCCATGGGGCGCAACAATCTGCGCACCCACCGGTAGCCCGTCCGCCAGTCCCGCCGGGACACTCACCGCGGGATGCCCAGTCACGTTGAAGATCCAGCACGGGTCGCCGGTCACGATGCTCTGCTCGTGCTGGTCGTAGCCGTGGGCAACGGTCAGCGTCGTCGGAGTCACCAGCGCATCGACCTCGGCGAACAGATCGGCCAGCGCCGTGTTGTTGAAGTCGCGAATCTCCCGCGCACGGTTGGCGGCCGCCGCCTCCGCACCACGCCCGTTGTCCAGCCCCGACAACACCGGCCAAGCCTCGTCCGTAGATCCGAGCTCCAGCGGTACGTCGACCACCTCGACACCGCGCTCGGCAAGCCGCTCCCGCACCACCCGATCAACGCCTGGATCCGCAGCCCACCGGCCCAGCGTCGAGAAATAAGCAACCCGCCACTGCCGCGCGCTCGCCAACGCAAACGGCCCGCTCGCGGCTGGACCGACCAGGCCTCCTCCGTACCGACCCAGCTCGAGCGGTCCGGGCTCAGGCGGTACTGGCCAGTGGGGAAGGGATGTGGGGTCGAGGCGGTGGGGGCCGCTGGCGATGCTGGTGGCGAGGATGACGTCGTCGAGGTCTGCGCCGATCACGCCGGCCGTGGTCAGTCCGCCGAGTGCGCGTCCGCCCGCGCGCGGGACGCGACCGTACGTGCCCTTGAACCCGACGATCCCGCAGAACGATGCCGGGATCCGCAGCGACCCGCCGCTGTCACCACCGGTCGCCAGCGGTACGACGCCTGCCGCGACCGCCGCCGCACCACCCGCGGTTGACCCACCAGGCGACCGCTCCAGGTCCCACGGGTTCCGCGTGTACTCGCGCCCGTTCCACCCGAACGTCAGCGACACCGCACCCGACCGCGCCCGCGTCGCCCAACCGATCGGGATTGCGCCGGCGGCGATCAGCCGGGTCAAGATCGGCGACTCAGGCGGCGTACGCGCCTTGATCAGGAACGGTACGCCGGCCAACGGCCCCGTCGGCTCCAACCGCTCAGCCGCCCGGCACGCCCCATCCACATCAAGCTCGTCGAGAAAGTGCAGCACCGGGTCGAGCCGCCGAGCAGCGTCCACCGCCTCCTCAACGACCTCCACCGCGGTGACCGCCCCGGACCGCACCCGCTCCGCAATCCCCCGAGCCGTCCCCCACCCCGACACCGCCGTCATTCCCTCACCCCACCGTCACCGCAGCACCACAGCACCACAGCACCACAGCACCACAGCACCGCCGACCCACAGCACCCCAGCACCGCCGACGCAGCGCACCCCGCCAGCCCCGGTGGTCATTCGGCGATCAGGCTGTAGGCGAAGGCGAGGCGGCGGTCCAGCCAGGCCGCTTTGATCCTGATCGACTTGGTTGCCTCGGACAACATGACGATGTCGTCTCCGGCTCGCCACTCCAGCACGCGCTGCTTGGTCGGCTGATCGCCGCCCTCCGCACCGAAGCTCGTGAGCGCGTCCAGCACCCCGGTGAAGAGCCGTCCCGCAGCCTTCTCGGCGAGTTGTTTCGCGTCGCCGCTCAACCACTCGGTCCGCCCGATCACGTCCACCTGGCCGGGCTGCTCGATGCGCCAGTTGGGGCGGAGCAACGGCCGATTGGACGGGATCCGGGTGATGGTCCCGACAATCGACCCACCGCCGTCGTGAACGCTCCACGAGTTGTCCCCCGACGGGACCACCGAGCAGAGCAGTTGCGTCAGCTCGGCATCGAGGTACAGCGAGCGTTCCGGAGCGACGTACGCACAAGCCGCGAGCACCCGATCGAACTTCCCGCCCTGCGGAACCCGGATCGCCTTCGGCCCCCACCCGATCTTCTTCCGCTTCGGAGTCGCCGGCAGCTCGACCGACCCGACGGTGAATTCCCGAACGCCCTCCCAGCTCAACACCCGCCGGAGTTTACGTGAGCACGTTCCGACGTACACACGGACAGGAGGTGTCCGGCCGCCAGGTAGTGCACCTGAGCGCGATCGCGACCGCGCGTACACCGTCTCACCAGTGCACTACCTGTCCATCTGCACACCTCCCACAACCAGCCGACGCCGCCGACTGTCCCGACCTCGCGCCCAGCCGGATAACCCTTTGCGTACATGGTTCTCCCCTCATGTGTCAGTAGAGAACCCATCACACGAGGGGATAACCGGCTCTTCTGTCCGATGTGGGTGATGATCAGCCCGATCCGGGGTCGTGCGACAGGTCGTGGTGGGTCGGCACCAGGTATTGCCTGTCCCAGGTCACCAGCGCCTGTCCCCACCCCCGACCGCCGCCCCGCCAACCGTCGCCCCGCCCGGTCGCTCGTCCCTGCGGTGAGCAGACGACGGGTTAACCCCTCGCGTCGGGGGTTCTCTACTGATACATGAGTGGAGAACCCTGCACACGAAGGGATAACCCCGGCTCTTCTGACGGCGCTCCACTGACGTGGGGCTCGCCGTTGGGTCAGCGGTTGACGCGGGCGGCTGCCCAGATGACCAGGGTTGCGAACAGGGTGGCTACCAGGGCGCAGGCGATGGGGATGCTCGACAGGCTGATCAGTGCGCCGAAGCCGACCATTGCGAGCGGCATCATTGCCTCGTCGGACAGGTTGACGATGCTGAAGCTTCGGCCCAGGTACGTCGGGTCGACGGTCTGCTGGAACGCCGCGGACAGCTGCGCCGACGCGATCCCCGCCGTGCAGCCGATCATCGCCATCGCGACGAAGACACCGAGCTTCGGCATCAGCCCGATCATCGCGCAACCGGCCGCCTGGACGACCAGCGCCAGCAGACCGGACCGCGCCAGGTCGGCGGGCTTCCACCGCATCGCGACCAGTGCCCCCACCGCGGCCGCGACCCCGGAGCAAGCCTCGAACCAGCCGTACCAGGCCGAGCCCCACCCGGCGGAGTGGGTGCGTTGCACCAGTCCGACGGCAAGGATCGGGCCGACGCACAGGTTCAACCCCGAGAACGCGATCACGAGTGTCCGCGCCCTGGCGTCCTGCTTGAGGTACGCGAACCCGTCCCGCAGGTCGGCGCGGATCGAGTGGCCCGTGGAGACGGGCTGTGGGAGGCGCGGTTTCACCAGGAACGCCAGTGCCGCCGCGATCACCACGTACGACGCCGCGTCGACGATCATCACGGTGATCAGACCGCCGTGCGCGACCAGCAGGCCGCCGAGCGGGGCGCCTGCGAAGACCGCCAGCCGCTGCGCCAACTGGCTCCCGGCCGACAGTTTCACCAGGTCTTCCGAACGGACCATCCGCCGCGGGAGCGTTCCGGAGGCCGGCGTGTAGAGCGCGTCGACCGCGCCGAACACGACCGCGACCGTCGCTAGCAGTGCTAGCGAAAGTCCCCACATCGCCACGGCCGACGCGGCGACCGTGAGTACGACGATCCGCGCGAGGTTGGCGAGGATCATCGTCCGGCGGCCGTCGAAGCGATCCGCGAGCGCACCGCCGTACAGCAGGATGAGCGCCTTCGGCAGCGCGCCGATCCCCATCACCAGACCCGCACCGGCCGGGCTCGTGACCTGTGCGGCGCTCCAGGCGAGTCCGACGTACCAGGCCATGTCGCCCGCCCGTGACACCGCGGACGACGCGATCCATCCCTGTACCCGACGATCCCTCCGGAGCGGCGGAAAGACGTCGGTACTCATGGGCGTGCAGGAACGGCGTGCGCGAAGAAGTAGACCCGGTGCGCGTCCTCACCCTCGGCCGGTCGGTCGGAGTACGAGCGGACCAGCTCCTCGATCCGCTCGCTCAGCTCGGTGAGCTGGTCGGGCGTCAATGTGAGCCATCTCTCGGTGGCGTATGCCGCCCGCAGCCAGGGCTCCTCGAACTGGTGCCGCATGTCGAACCACTCCCGCACCTTGCCGACGTGATGAGCGAGGTTCGCGTCCTCGGCGGAGGCCGCGACCAACTCGGCCGCCGGGTCGCCCTTCGCGTCCGCGATCGACCACGAGTACTCCGAGGTGTCGCCGAGCTTCCACCACCGCTCGCGGCGGTTCCTGGCCAGCTCCGGAGCTTCGACGATCACGCCCGCGGACGCGAGAACCTTCAGGTGATGGCTGACATTGCCGACAAGTTCTCCGGTGGACCCGGCCAGCCGCGACGCGGTCGAGGGCCCGTCGATGTTGATCAGGTCGAGCAGCCGGCGGCGCAGCGGGTGGTGCATGGCGGCGAGTACGGACGGTGTCACGGTCCGGCGGTTCGGAGGCGTCATGACGAGCACCGTAGCTTCCACAAGAACTCTTGCACAAGAGTTCTTGTACGACGTATTTGCCGCTGGAATCAATCTCCATCAGACTGGTAGAGATAGCCACATCGTGAGATCGGATCTCAGGATGTAGGAATGGGAGTTGATTTGTCAGCGGTTCGCGCTGACGCTTGTGGACATGCTCGCTGCGTTCACCACCCACCTCGTAGGTCGGCTTCATGTCGACCTCGGGCGGATGCGCAGTGCCATCTGTTGTCCTTCGATGTTCTGACAGCCACCCTGCCCGGGCCAACGACGGCCCCCTGATCACCCCCGATCACCGCTGGGTGCGCACCGCGCGGAACGCATCGAACCGACGACGCTTCGATCCTGCCGCCCTCGGTGAGCACCTGTCACGAGGACAAGGACACGCCCCGGATGACTGCCGGCGTCACCTCCCCCGCCCGCAAACCCGCCCGGCCCCGTAAAGGCAAGGGCGAAGGCCAGTGGGCGCTCGGATACCGCGAGCCGCTGAACAAGAACGAAGAGAACAAGAAGAACGACGACGGCCTGAACGTCCGGGCGCGGATCGAGAACATCTACGCGCACCGCGGCTTCGACTCGATCGACCCCGCCGACCTGCGCGGCCGCTTCCGCTGGTGGGGTCTGTACACCCAGCGCAAGCCCGGGATCGACGGCGGCAAGACCGCGACGCTGGAGCCGGAGGAGCTGGACGACCGCTACTTCATGCTGCGGGTCCGGATCGAGGGCGGCCAGCTGACCACCGAGCAGCTGCGGGTGATCGCCGAGATCTCCACGACGTACGCCCGCGACACCGCGGACATCACCGACCGGCAGAACATCCAGCTGCACTGGATCCGGATCGAGGACGTGCCGAGCATCTGGGAGCGGCTCGAGTCGGTCGGGCTCTACACGACCGAGGCGTGCGGCGACGTACCGCGGGTCGTCATCGCGAGCCCGGTCGCGGGTATCGCGGCGGACGAGATCATCGACCCGACGCCGGCCATCGACGAGATCGTCACGAAGTACATCGGCTCGGACGAGTTCTCCAACCTGCCGCGGAAGTTCAAGACGGCGCTCACCGGGCACCCGTCGCACGACGTCGTACCGGAGGTCAACGACATCGCGTTCGTCGGTGTCGTGCACCCCGAGCACGGCCCGGGCTTCGACCTGTGGGTCGGCGGCGGCCTGTCGACGAACCCGATGCTCGCGCAGCGGCTCGGCACCTGGATCCCGCGCGAGGAGGTCGCGGAGGCCTGGTGGGGGGTCACCAGCATCTTCCGCGACTACGGCTACCGCCGGCTGCGGAACCGCGCCCGGCTGAAGTTCCTGCTCGCGGACTGGGGTGTCGAGAAGTTCCGTGAGGTACTGGAAGACAAGTACCTCAAGCGGAAGCTGATCGACGGCCCGGCGCCCGCGGTGCCCGCCGTGCAGGGCGACCACGTCGGGGTGCACAAGCAGAACGACGGCAAGTACTTCGTCGGCGTCGCGCCCGTGGTCGGCCGCGTTTCCGGTACGTCGCTTGCGCAGGTCGCCGACGTGGTGGCGCGGCACGGCTCGAACCGGATCCGCACCACCCCGCAGCAGAAGCTGCTCGTGCTGGACGTCGAGGAGTCGCAGGTCGACTTGCTCGTCGCCGAGCTGGACAAGCTCGGGTTCCAGGCGAACCCGAGCGGCTGGCGACGGAACACGATGGCCTGCACCGGCATCGAGTTCTGCAAGCTGGCGATCGTCGAGACCAAGGCGAAGGCCGCGCGGCTGATCGAGGAGCTCGAGGAGCGGATCCCCGAGCTCGACGTGCCGATCACCGTGAACCTGAACGGCTGCCCGAACTCCTGCGCCCGGATCCAGACCGCCGACATCGGCCTCAAGGGCCAGCTGGTGATGGGTGCCGACGGCAAGCAGGTCCCGGGCTACCAGGTGCACCTCGGCGGCGGGCTCGGTCTGGACGCCGGCTTCGGCCGGAAGCTCCGCGGCCACAAGGTCACTGCGGACGACCTCACCGACTACGTGGAACGTGTCACCCAGAACTACCTGAAGGAGCGCAACGAGGGCGAGCGCTTCGCCCAGTGGGTCACCCGAGCGGACGAGGAGGCACTTCAGTGACTGAGCGTGCGGCACCTCTTTACTGCCCCTACTGCGGGGACGAGGACCTTCGTCCTTCCGAAGAAGGCCATGGCGCCTGGGAGTGCCGGCCATGTGCACGGGTGTTCCAGCTGAAGATGATCGGACTGCGGGTGACGGTGGAATGAGTACGGATCTGAAGACGCTCGCCGAGGAGGCGAACGAACGGCTGGCCGACGCGTCACCCGTGGAGGTGCTCACGTGGGCGCGGGAGACCTTCGGTGACGAGCTGGTCGTGACCGCCTCGATGGCCGACGGCGCACTCCCCCATCTCGCGGCGCAGGCGGCGCCCGGGGTCGACGTACTGTTCCTCGACACCGGCTACCACTTCGCCGAGACGATCGGGACCCGGGACGCGGTGGCGGCGACGCTGCCGATCAACCTCATCAACGCTCTGCCGAAGCAGACCGTGGCCGAGCAGGACGCGGAGTACGGCGAGAAGCTGCACGACCGCGATCCGAACAAGTGCTGCGCGCTCCGCAAGGTCGAGCCGCTGAACCGGTACCTGTCCGGCTACAAGGCCTGGGTCACCGGCATTCGCCGCGAGGAGGCGCCGACCCGCGCCAACACGCCGGTCGTCGAGTACGACGAGAAGCGCGACATGGTGAAGCTCAACCCGATCGCGCCGTGGACCCAGGAGGACCTGGACAGCTACATCCAGGACAACGGCGTACTCGTGAACCTGCTGCAGTACGACGGCTACCCGTCGATCGGCTGCGAGCCGTGCACGCAGCGCGTCGCGCCCGGTGAGGACCCGCGCAGCGGCCGCTGGGCGGGCACCGGCAAGGTCGAATGCGGGTTGCACGTATGACCGCGATAGTGGAAACGCCGACGGTCACCGAACTCGACGCGCTCGAGAGCGAGTCCATCTTCATCTTCCGTGAGGTGGCGGCGGAGTTCGAGCGGCCGGTGATCCTGTTCTCCGGCGGCAAGGACTCGATCGTGATGCTGCACCTGGCGCGGAAGGCGTTCGCGCCGGCCGCGGTGCCGTTCACGTTGCTGCACGTCGACACCGGCCACAACTTCCCCGAAGTACTGGCCTATCGCGACGCGGTCGTGGAGCAGCTCGGGCTGCGGCTCGAGGTCGCGAAGGTCGAGGACTACATCGCCGACGGACGGCTGCGCGAGCGCACCGACGGGACCCGGAACCAGCTGCAGACCGTTCCGTTGCTCGATGCAATCAACGCGCACCGGTTCGACGCCGTCTTCGGCGGCGGCCGGCGTGACGAGGAGCGGGCGCGGGCGAAGGAGCGGATCTTCAGCCTGCGCGACGAGTTCGGTCAGTGGGACCCGCGCAACCAGCGCCCGGAGCTGTGGTCGCTGTACAACGGGCGGCACCGGCCGGGTGAGCACGTGCGGGTGTTCCCGCTGTCCAACTGGACCGAGCTGGACGTATGGAACTACATCGAGCGCGAGCAGATCCCGCTGCCGTCGATCTACTACGCCCACGAGCGGGACGTTTTCGAACGCGACGGCATGTTGCTTGCTGTCGGCCCCTACTCGCAGCCTCGCTCGGGTGAAACCGTCGCCAAGCGCGTGGTCCGGTACCGGACCGTCGGCGACATGTCCTGCACCGGCGCCGTCGCCAGCGTCGCGACATCCGCGGCCGAGGTCGTCATCGAGGTCGCGGCCAGCGAGATCACCGAGCGCGGCGCCACCCGCGCCGACGACCGCGCCAGCGAGGCCGCGATGGAAGACCGTAAACGAGAGGGGTACTTCTGATGAGCACCCTGTTGCGGCTGGCAACGGCCGGATCGGTGGACGACGGCAAGTCGACGCTGGTCGGTCGGCTGCTGCACGACTGCAAGGCGATCCTCGCCGACCAGATCGCGCACGTGAAGACGGTCTCCGAGGCCCGCGGCGGCGACTTCGACTTCGCACTGCTCACGGACGGCCTGCGCGCCGAACGTGAGCAGGGCATCACGATCGACGTCGCCTACCGGTACTTCGCCACCGACAAGCGCTCGTTCATCCTGGCCGACTGCCCCGGGCACGTGCAGTACACCCGGAACACCGTCACGGGCGCCTCGACCGCGGACGTGGTCATCATCCTGGTCGACGCCCGCCACGGCGTCCTCGAGCAGACCCGCCGGCACCTGGCCGTGGCCGGTCTGCTCCGGGTGCCGCACGTCGTACTCGCGGTGAACAAGATCGACCTGGTCGGTTACGACGAGGCCGTGTTCACCAAGATCGCCAAGGACGTCGGCGAGGTCGCCGACCAGCTCGGTATCGCCGACCTGAAGGCGATCCCGGTCTCCGCGCTCGTCGGCGACAACGTCGTCGAACACTCCGCCGACACCGCCTGGTACGACGGACCGACGCTGCTCGAGGTCCTGGAGAACGCGACCGGACGCACCGACACCTCGAACCAGCCGCTGCGGTTCCCGGTGCAGTACGTGATCCGCCCGCAGACCGACGAGTACCGCGACTACCGCGGCTACACCGGAACCGTTGCCTCCGGCACGGTCACGGTCGGCGACCCGGTGATCGTGCTGCCCGCGGGACGCCGTACGTCGATCGCCGGCATCGACCGGCCGGTCGTCACCGCCACGTCGACCGCGGTCGTCGAGCGGCCGTCCGCGATCGCCGGCGAAGCCGTCACGGTCCGGCTCGCCGACGACATCGACGTCGCCCGCGGCTCGGTGATCGTCGCCGCCGAGCACTCCCCCGGCACCCGCCGGGAACTGGCGGCCACCGTCAGCTGGCTGGCCGACCGGCCACTGACCGTCGGGGCCCGGGTGCTGATCAAGCACACCACCACCACCGCGCAGGCGATCGTCACCAAGATCACCGGCGCGCTGGACCTCGACACGCTCGGAGTCATCGACGCCGCCGAGCTCGCCCTGAACGACATCGGCAAGGTGCAACTCAAGATCGCCGCACCGCTGGCCGCCGACCCGTACTCCAGCAACGCCATCACCGGTTCCTTCCTGCTCATCGACGCCCACGACGGGTGGACGCTCGCGGCCGGAATGATCGACGACGAAGAAGGGGAACTGCTGTGACTGCTCCAGCGCTCGTGATCCTCGCCCACGGCAGCCGCGATCCGCGTTCGGCCGCCACCGTCCACTCGCTCGTCAAGTGCCTGCGCGAGATGCGTGACGACCTGCGGATCGAAGCCTCCTTCCTCGACCACTGCCCGCCCACGCCGTACCAGGTGATCGGCAAGCTCGCCGCCGAAGGCGTCGAAGAGGTCGTCGTCCTGCCGCTGCTGCTGTCGGCCGCCTACCACGCGCGGATCGACGTACCGGCCGTCCTCGACGAGGCGCGCAGCCGGTTCCCGAGCCTGCGGATCATCGCCTCCGACGTGCTCGGGTACGACGACACGCTGCTCGACGTACTCGACCGCCGGATGCGCGCCGAGCTCAAGGGCGGCCGGGTGCGTGAGCTGGACGCGCTGGTACTCGCGGCGGCCGGCTCGAGCGACTCGCACGCGAACGCGAGCGTCACCCGCCTCGCGCGGCTGTGGGGCCAGCGTCACCGGCTCCCGGTGACCGCCGCCTTCGTCTGCGCCGCCTCGCCGTCACCGGCCGAGGCCGTGCTCCAGTGGCGCCTGGAGGGCCGCCGCCACGTCGCGGTCGGCTCGCTGTTCCTCGCCCCCGGCGTACTCCCCGACCGAGCCGAAACCACGTCCCGCCGCGCCGGCGCGGTCGCGGTCTCCGCTCCCCTCGGCGTCAGCGCGGAGGTAGCCCGCCTGGTCCTCCTCCGCTACGGCGTAGCCGGCCTCGACCTCCTCACCCTGGAGCCAGCGCCGCGTCCAGTGATCGCCCGCCCGATGCTGGTGCACTCGGCCTGAGGGCGGACCTGCACCACTCACAAACCCCACACCCGACCCCGGGCTGAGCGTGCTCAGCCCGGGGTCGTGCTGTCTGCCGGGGCTTGGTGAGTGGCGCAGGTCCGGGCCTGACTCCATATAGCGTGATATCTTGATATCATGGCGAAGGACGGGACCAAGAACATCTTGTTGCGGCTCGACCCGGGGCTGGCTGAGCGGTTGCAGACTGTGGCGTCGGTGGAGGGGCGTTCGGTGTCGGATGTGGCGCGCGAGGCGATCGCGGCGTTGGTGGATCAGCGCCGGCAGGACGCGCAGTTCAGCGAGTTGCTCGAGCAGAACCTCGCGCGGCACGAGGAGTCGTTGCGCCGGCTGCGTGGAGACGACTGATGCGCTATCTCGGTCGGTACGACGTCCTTGCGATCGCCGCGCGCGTGCTGCGGTGCGACTCCGACGACGTCGTACGCCGATCGAACCTCGACGCGATCGATCGCGTGCTGGACGGCGTACGGCTGACGGGTGGCCTCGCCGAATCGGCTGGGGTGCTGCTCGCTGGTCTGGTTCGGGCGCGCCCGTTCGGCGGGGCGAACCGGGTGGTGGCGGTCGCGGTCGTGCTGCAGTTCGTCACGCTCAACCGGGCCGAGCTGCAACTCGAGCCGGTGGCCGACGTGGACGACCTGCTCGATCGGATCGCCTCCGGTGACGCCGGGCACCCAGAGGCCGCCGCCTTCATCCGGAGCCGGCTCGAGCACCACCCGGTGACGGCCGAGGACCTGCAGGAGCACTTGAAGATCGAGTTGCTCGACGGCCTCGGCGACCTGCTGCAGGACTGGTGGAGGGGAGATCCGATGTACGAACAGTTCAGCGAGCCGGCGCGGCACGTCATCGTGCTGGCGCAGGAGGAGGCGCGCGGCCTCGACCACGTGTACGTCGGCACCGAGCATCTACTGCTCGGGCTGATCACCCTCGGGCAAGGCGTCGCGTCCCGCGTGCTCGCCGACCTGGGCATCACTGCTCCGGCGGTGCGGGATCTGGTCGTCGAGATCATCGGCCGCGGCCGGAGCGGTGCGGCCGCCGGGACGATCCCGTTCACGCCGCGCGCGAAGAGCACGTTCGAGTTCGCGTGGGGCGAGGCGCGGGCCCGTGGCGCGGAGCAGGTCGGCCCGGAGCACCTGCTCCTCGGTGTACTCCACGACGGCGACGGGGTCGGCGGCCAGATCATCACGAAGCTCGCCGAGAGCACCGACGAGGTACGCCGGAAGCTCGAGAAGCACATGAACTGGCGCCGGCGCTCGGAGGACCTCGTCGCGGGCATGCTCGCCGAGGATCCCGCCAACACGTGGACGACGTACGGCCGCCGGCATCACCTGCTCGCCGAGCTCAACGCCGTCCTCGAGGAGAACGAGCGCCTGCACGAGCAGGTCGCCGCGCTCCGCGACCTGCTCCGACGGCACAACATCGACCCGGACAGCTGACCTCACGCAGCTTCGACGAGCAGACAGATCCCTACGGTCAGGAACCACAGGTTGGTGCTCAGCAGGAAGCCGCGCTCGAACAGCCCGAAGACCTTGCGTAGTCGCGGGACGAGCGCGATCACCAGCAGAACAAGCGATACGAGCGCGATCATCCGCAGTACCGACAGGAACCCGCCGACGGGCTCCCAGGCGCCGACGGGCTCGAGTTCGGGCGTCAGGCCGGCGATCGCGGAATACGTCAACGCGAAGGCCGCCACCGCGAACGCGTAATGCAGCCGCCCGGAGTTCGTCAGCCGCTGTCCTTCCAGGTCGGTCGGGAACTTCAGCATGCCGACTCGCGTCACCGGGATCAGGAACAGGAACACCAGCTGCAGCACGGTCACCGTCGGCGTTCCGGGCTCGAACCCGAGGCCGGCGGCCAGTGCCAGGATGCCGGCCGACGAGAGCACGAGCGCCCAGCGGAACAGGCGCGCGTAGCGGCCGACGCCGTAGTCGCTGACCGCATGCCGCACCGGGTGGTAGCCGGTCGGCAGCAGGTGCAACGCCACGAAAATGCAGAGGTAACCGCCCATCCCCACGACGGCCAGAAGAGCACAGAGCAACGCCATGGGCGCAACCGTATGTGGCGCCGGCCGCGGCAACGAATCCTGTCAGGTTGCGGCCAGGCGCTTCCTCTCGTTCTCCACGTCGAAGTCGGCCGCCGGCCACTGCGGGTTCAGCTCCTTGAGCGTTTCGAGGAGGATCGTGGTGACGGCCCAGTTGCGGTACCACTTGCGGTCGCTCGGGATCACGTACCAGGGCGCGTCAGGCGTGTTGCAGCGCTCGAGCGCGGCGTGGTACGCCTCCATGTAGTCCGGCCACAGCTGGCGCTCGTCGACGTCGCCCGGGTTGTACTTCCAGTGCTTGGTCGGGTCGTCCAGCCGCGCCTCGAGCCGGGCCCGCTGCTCGTCGGCCGAGATGTGCAGGTAGCACTTCACGATCGTCACGCCGCTCGCGGTCAGCTCGGCCTCGAACTCGTTGATCTGGTCGTACCGCCGGGTCCACACGTTCGGCGTGACCAGGTCACGCACCCGGGCGATCAGCACGTCCTCGTAGTGCGACCGGTCGAAGATCCCGATCATCCCGTGCCCCGGCACCGCCTGCCGGATCCGCCACAGGAACCCGCGGCGCTTCTCGGCCGGTGTCGGCGCCTTGAACGACGTGATCTTCAGGCCCTGCGGGTCCATCAGCCCCGCGCCGTGCCGGATCACCCCGCCCTTGCCGGAGGTGTCCATCCCCTGCAGCACCAGCAGAATGCTCCGCTCGCCACCGGTCCGGCCCTCGGCGAACAGCCGCTCCTGCCAGTCCGAGACCTCGGCGCCGAGATTCTCCAGCGCGAGCTTGCCGTCGTCCTTGGTCCCGCTGAACCCCGTCGTCGCACGCGTGTCGTACTTCGTCAGGTCCACCTCGCCGGCCGGCACCCGCAGCTGCTCCCGCAGTCCCCCACCGACGGCCTTCTGGCCCTTCTTCTGCTTCGCCATTAGGTCATCCTGCCTCATCGATCCCACCGGCGCGGGCCAACGCGATCAAGCGCGACAGGGCCCGGAGGTACTTCTTGCGGTAGCCGCCCTTCAGCATCTCGGCCGAGAACAGCTGGTCGAGGGGTACGCCGCTCGCGAGGAGCGGCAGGTTGCGGTCGTACATCCGGTCCGCGAGCACCACCATCCGCAACGCCACGTTCTCGTCGGTCAGCGGCCGTACGTCGGTGATCGCCACCGTCTCGATCCCGTCGAGCAGGGCGCCGTACTTGCTCGGATGCAGCTCGGCCAGGTGCCGGTACAGGTCGACGAAGTGGTCGCACGACGCATTGGCCCGTACTGCGGCCTCCTGCTCGACCTTCTCGTCGGGCCACGGGTCCGGCGCCACGGGCAGGCCCCGGTGCCGGTAGTCGGGCCCGTCCACCCGCCGTACGTCGAAGCGCGCGGCGAGCCCCTGGATCTCGCGGAGGAAGTCGACCGCCTGGAAGCGGCCCTCGCCGAGCTTGTCGGGCAGCGTGTTCGAGGTCGCGGCGAACTCGACGCCGGCCTCGACCAGCTGGCCGAGCAGCCGCGAGATCAGCATCGTGTCGCCGGGGTCGTCGAGCTCGAACTCGTCGATACAGATCAGCCGGTACGACGAGAGCGCCTCGACCGCCGTCCGCAGCCCGAGGGCACCGACCAGGTTGGTGAGCTCGACGAACGTGCAGTACATCTTCGGGCCCGAGGACTCGTGCCACAACGATGCGAGCAGGTGGGTCTTGCCGACGCCGAATCCGCCGTCGAGGTAGATGCCCGGTTTGTCGAGGGACTCGTTCCGCCCACGTAGCCGCGACCACAGCGACGGGGCCGGGCGCGGCTTGGCCAGTTTCTCGGCCCGCGCGGACAGCACCGCCAGCGCCTGCGCCTGCGACGGCTCGGCCGGGTCCGGGCGGTACGTGCCGAACCGGACATCGGCGAACCGCGGCGGCGGCACGCACTCGGACAACAGCCGATCCGACGTCACCTCCGGCACCCGCTCACTCAACCGCACCACCATGCGCCCAACCCTAGAGCAGGAAAACTCGGGAAACTCAGCTGTGGCCTTGACCACTTTCTTACTTTCAGTTAGGAAGTTGTGGAGAGGTCGTGAGACCAACGACGAGGAGTCTCCGATGGGCGAACAGCACGTGCGGCGGCGGACGGTTCTGAAAGGGGCGGTGGGTGCGCTCGGCCTCGGGCCGGCGCTGGCCGCCTGTGGGGGCAGTGACAGCGGGGGCGGCACCACGAGCGGCGGGAAGGCCGTGGTCCGGATGTGGTCCTGGTACAACGACCAGGAGGACCAGTTCCCGAAGCTGATCAGCGCGTTCGAGGCCGCGCACAGCAACATCAAGATCGAGAACCGGATCTTCGGCACCCCGGACCAGTACCTGCCCGCGTTGCAGGCGGCGGTCGCGGGTGGCGACGTACCGGAGATCTTCGCGCCGCACACGCGGGCGCTGACCTACGGCACCGGCGGGGTGTCGGCCGACCTGAAGCAGGAGCTCGGCGACGACTTCCTGAAGGACTTCTTCGACTCGGCCAACCAGGAGTACACGCTGGACGGCAAGCAGTACGCCGTCGGCTGGATGGCGCAGACGTTCGGGCTGTTCTACAACCCCGATCTGCTCAAGGCGGCCGGCGTCGGCGAGGACGAGATCGAGACCTGGGACGACCTGATCGCGGCGGCCGCGAAGATCCGCCGTACCGGCAAGCACCCGGTGGCGCTGAGCTGCAATCCGACGACCAGCTCGCTGGACTTCTTCCTGCCGCTGATCACGCAGGTCGCCGACGACCCGACGTACTACCTGAAGCTCGATCAGCTCAAGGACGGCGCGACGTACGAGGACCCGAAGGTGGTCCAGGCGATCGAGCTGCAGCAGAAGATCGTCAAGGCGGGTGTGTTCCAGCCCGGGACGACCGGCACCAGCGGCGACCAGGCGCCGCAGATCTTCTACACGGGCAAGTCCGCGATGCTGTTCAACGGCAGCTGGACGCCGCAGGGGCTGACCAAGGACGCATCGCCGGCGTTCAACAAGTTGTACAAGGTGATGAAGACGCCGGCGATCGCGCCCGGCAAGCGGCACTGGACGGCGAACCAGGCCGGCGCCGGGTGGGCGGTGTCGGCGACCAGCAAGAACAAGGACGCCGCGCTGGAGTTCCTGAAGTTCATGTACTCCGCCGAGCAGTACTCCCCCACCATGAACGACTCGAACTCGATGCCGGCCACGAAGAGCGCGGCAGCCCGGATCGAGTTGCCGATCATGAAGCAGATGACGTCCTGGCTGCTCGACGGCGACGGCTGCCCGCACATCCCGTTCGGGCCCGGCTCGGTGGCGGCCGGCGATCCGCTCGCGAAGATCTTCGACGGCAGCGGCGAGCCGGCGGCGGTCGCGAAGGCGATGCAGCAGGCGGTGCAGAACGCCAAGGGCGGCTGATCGGATGGCGACGGCCCTGTCGAGGGAGGACGTCGTACGGCGGTCCGGCGAACGTACGTCGTACCGCTTCGGTTCGCCGCTCCGGAAGTCGCAACGGGTCGCCGGGTACCTGTTCGTGCTGCCGACGTTCGCGCTGTTCCTGGCGTTCGTGCTGTGGCCGATCCTCTACACGGCCTATCTGAGCCTGACCTCGTGGGGCGGGTTCGGGGCGCCGCGGTTCGTGAACTTCGACAACTACAGCCGGATGCTGCACGACCCGGTGGCGCGCCGGGCGTTGATCGTCACGCTGGTGCTGACCGGCGTGACGACGGCGATCCTGACGTTCCTCGGCCTCGTCACGGCGGTGCTGGTGAACGTGATCTGGCCGAAGGTCGGTGTCGTCGTCCGGACGATCCTGTTCATTCCCGGGATCGTGTCGTTCGTCGTGTCGGCGGTGCTGTGGAAGCTGATCTACGACCCGAACATCGGCACGCTCAACCGGTTGCTCGGGGCAATCGGCCTGGACAGCCTGCAGCACCCGTGGCTGGCCGACCACAAGACCGTGCTGCCCGCGATCGTCGTGGTGACGGTCTGGGGCGGACTCGGGTTCAACATGCTGATCTACTCCGCCGGTCTGCAGAGCATCGATCCCAACCTCTACGAGGCCGCGGCCATGGACGGGGCCAACACGGTCCAGCAGTTCCGCCACATCACGGTCCCGAGTCTGCGGATCGTGACCGGTCTGATCGTCAGCCTCGGGTTGCTCAACGGGTTCAAGGCGTTCGACGTGATCTTCGTGATGACGGGCGGCGGGCCGAACCACGGCAGCGAAGTACTCGGGACCTATCTCTACTCGCTGGCGTTCGGTACGACGTCCGGCTCGATCCCGCAACTGGGATACGCCAGCGCGTTCAGCGTGGTGACGATGGTGCTCTGCACGCTCGCGGTGATCGCGCAGCTCTGGCTGACCCGGAGGGCGGACCGATGAGGAAAACGGCTTTCGGAAAGTCGTTCGCGACTTTCGTGCTGTTTCCGTTCTGTGTCCTGATGGCATTTCCGTTCGGGTGGATGCTGCTCACCTCGCTGCGCGAGCAGAACACGATTTTCAACGGCCCGATCATCCCGCGGAAGTTCACCGGTGCGGCGTACCACGAGGCCTGGACGTCGATCGAGTTCCCCTTGCACTTCTGGAACAGCGTGTGGATCACGTCGGTGACCGTGATCGGGGTGCTGGTCTTCGCGACGCTCAGCGGGTACGCGTTCGCGAAACTGGATTTTCCGTTTCGGAACACGTTGTTCGTGCTGCTGCTGACCACGTTGATGATGCCGTCGACGGCGCTCATCATCCCGCTCTACCTGGAGCTCAAGTCGTTCGGGCTGCTCGACAGCCAGGCCGGTCTGCTGGTGCTGTACATCTCCGGATCGGCGCCGTTCGCGATGTTCCTGATGCGGGCGTTCTTCCAGACGTTGCCCGACGAGCTGGTCGAGGCGGCGCGGGTCGACGGCGGCAGCGAGCTGACGATCTTCCGGCGGGTGATCCTGCCGCTCACGAGACCGGGGATCGCGACCGTGGTGATCTTCCAGTTCCTGTCCACCTGGAACGAGTTCCTGATCGCCAACACGGTCCTGCGGAACACCGACTCGCTCCCGCTGCAGCCCGTGCTGTTCACGTTGATGGGTCAGTACTCCACGAACTGGCCGGCCCTCACCGCCGGCCTCACGTTGTCCGTCGTACCGGTCGTGATCGTCTACGTCCGGATGCAGCGCCAGTTCGTCGCCGGGATGATGCTCGGCGCCGTCAAGAACTAGAGGAGGTCGGATGCCGATCAAGAACGTCGTGGTCAACTGCGTCGATGTCGAGCGCTCGGTCGAGTACTACACGAGGTTTCTCGAGCTCGAGGTGGTCGGAGAGGTTTCGCCGGAACGCGCCGTCCTCGACGCGGTGACCGCGACGGTCGAGTTACGGGCCGTAGGCAACGGCCGGGAGCAGAGCACCTGGTCCCCGGACGACCTGCAGAAGGGTTTCCGGCATCTCGGCTTCAAGGTCGATCGTCTGGACGAGCGGGCGGAGGCACTGAAGGCCGGCGGGGTCGAGTTCAAGCTGGACCCGCTCGATGCCGAAGGCGGGGTCCGGATCTGTTTCTTCTACGACCCGGACGGCACGCTCCTCGAGATGATCCAGGGCGACCTGCAGTACGCCGAGATCATGGACGCGGACGGGGTGGCGCGGGAGCGGGCGCTCGGCGTACCGTCACGCCCGCGGTTCGACCACATCGCGGTCACCATCGAGGACCGCGACGCCACCGCGGCCCACTACCACGACCGCCACGGCTTCGACTTCATCGGAACCATCGAGCAGCCGCACGACAGCCGTGGCTTCCACATCGGCTACCTCAAGGGCGGCGACACCGTCCTCGAGGTCTTCACCTACGACGTCCCCAAGACGTCCCGCGACCCGCAACTCGACGTCGCGGGTTTCGCGTACGCCGAACTCGCCGGCGACCCGCCGGACCTGCCGGTCGCGATCTCGCCGGACGGGACGAAGGTCTACGTCGACCCCGACGGATTCGCGTACGCCGTAGGCTCCGGCGCATGACTGAAAACTGGCTCCGCCCGCTCGGCTCGACCGGTCTGACCGTCTCCGCCGTTTGCGCCGGCGGCAGCGGGATCGCCGGCATGCCCGCCGTCTTCGGGTACGACGTCACGCCCCAGGAAGCGGTCGACCTGGTACTGCGCGTGTTCGACAGCCCGCTCACCTGGATCGACACCTCCAACGGGTACGGCGACGGCTCCAGCGAGACCCGGATCGGCCAGGCGATCCGCGAGTACGGCGGACTGCCCGAAGGATTCCTGGTCGCGACGAAGGTCGACGCGAAGGACGGCGACTACTCCGGCGCGCGCGTCCGGGCAAGCGTTGCCGAGAGCAAGGAGCGGCTCGGACTGGACGAGCTGCCACTTGTCCACCTGCATGACCCCGAGGCCCACGACTTCGAGTCGATGCGCGACGCCGTCGATACCCTGATGCAACTGCGCGCCGACGGGGAGATCGGGCATGTCGGCCTGGCGGGCGGCGACACTCGTGAGCTGTCCCGGTACCTGGATCTCGGCGGGTTCGAAGTACTGCTCGTGCACAACCGCTGGAGCTTGGTCGACCACTCGGCCGGCGGCATCTTCCAGCGGGCCCGCGCGGAGGGCATCGCGGTGGTGAACGCGGCGGTCTACGGCGGCGGGATCCTCGCGAACCCGGCCGGCGCGACCAAGTACGCCTACCGCGAGGCGCCGGCCGCGGTCCTGCAGGCCGTGGCGGAGATGGACACGGCGTGCCGCGACTACGGCATCGACCTCGCGACGGCCGCGCTCCGGCACTCGATCGACGACCCGGGCATCGCCGGGACGGTCGTCGGCATCACCAAGCCCGCGCGCGTCGACGCGCTGCTCGCTGCCCGGGATGCGGACCTGCCGAAGGACCTGCTTAACCGGTTAGGTAGCCTGCTTCCCGACAAGCAGTACTGGGTCGAGAAGGAGACGACGTGACCAACGGCTTCCCGAGCGGGTTCACCTGGGGCGCGGCGACCGCGTCGTACCAGGTCGAGGGTGCGGTCTCCGCGGACGGCCGCGGCCCGAGTATCTGGGACACGTTCGCCCACACTCCGGGACGGATCGCGGACGGCACCACCGGCGACGTGGCCGTTGAGCACTACGTCCGGTTCGCCGACGACGTCCGGCTGCTCGCGGACCTCGGTCTGAGCGCGTACCGGTTCTCGATCGCGTGGCCGCGGATCGTGCCGGCCGGCTCGGGTACGACGAACCAGGCCGGGCTCGACTTCTACCGTAGGCTCGCCGAGACGTGCCTGGAGAACGGCGTCACGCCGTACGCGACGCTGTATCACTGGGACCTGCCGCAGCCGCTCGAGGATGCCGGCGGCTGGCTGGTGCGCGACACGGCCGAGCGTTTCCGCGACTACGCCGCCGTCACCCACGACGCGCTGTCGGACGTGATCAAGCACTGGATGACGCTGAACGAGCCGTGGTGCTCGGCGTTCCTCGGATACGGCAACGGTGAGCACGCGCCGGGCCGGACCGAAGGCGCAGATGCCCTGAAGGCGGTGCACCACCTGCTGCTCGGACACGGCCTGGCGCTCGACGCGATCCGGTCCGAGGGCGGGACCTACGGCATCGCGCTCAACCCGGCGCCGATCCACGCCGCCACCGACTCCCCCGCCGACCGCGACGCCGCGCGCCGGATCGACGGCCTGCGGAACCGTCTCTTCCTGGAACCGTTGCTGTCCGGGCAGTACCCGGCGGACGTTCTGGACGACACCGGGATGTCGGAGTGGTTCGAGGCCCAGGAGGCCGACCTGCCGTTGATCGGCGCTCCACTCGACTTCATCGGCGTCAACTACTACTGCCCGACCACGGTGGCGGCGCCGGACGGGCCGATCTCGTCGCCGGTCGCGTCCACCCAACCAGGCAGCGAGAACGTCGTTGCCGTCGACACCGGTCTCCCCAAGACGCAGATGGGCTGGCCGATCCAGGCGACCGGTCTGCGCGACATCCTGGTCACGATCAACAAGCTCGCGCCCGAGCTGCCGTTGTACGTGACGGAGAACGGATCGGCGTACCCGGACTTCGTGACAGCGGACGGGACGGTCGAGGACGACGAGCGACTCGACTATCTGCAGCAGCACGTCGCCGTCTGCCAGGAGCTGGTCACCGAGGGCTTTCCGCTGAAGGGGTACTTCGCCTGGTCGCTGCTCGACAACTTCGAGTGGGCCTGGGGGTACAGCCGCCGCTTCGGCATCGTGTACGTCGACTACACGACGCAGGCGCGCATCGTGAAGAAGAGCGGCCGCTGGCTGCAGAACTTCCTCACGAGCGCGCGTTCTGATGGGGAGTGAGTTGGCTGTGCAGGACGAGTGAGGCGGCACCCAGTGCCGCCGCGCTCGGCCCCAGCTTGGAGAGCTCCACGCGGGTCGGATGCATCGCGCGGACGAACGACAGCCGGTTGAGTTCCTGAGACGCGATGCGCATGTAGATATCGCCGGCCTCGCTGAAGCCGGGGCCGGCGAGGATGATCTGGTCCAGATCCAGCAGGTTCGTGATCGAGAGCAGCGCCTTCGCGAGGTACGTCGCGGACTCCTCGATCAGCTCCACGCAGCGCGTATCACCGCTCGCGGCCAGGCGCGCGATCTTGGCGAAGTCCGCGCGTACGGACGTCTGACGACCGCGGAGACCGAGTTGGTCGACCAGCGTCGCGTCCCGTTCGGCGCGCGCGACCACCGCCGCCGGAGCAGCCAGGCTCTCCAGGCACCCCTGCCCGCCGCACCAGCACATCGGCCCGTTCACATCGAGCACCATGTGGCCGATCTCGCCGACGTTCGACGACGAGCCGCGGTACACATCGCCGTTCGTCACCAGGCCGAGCCCGAAACCGGCCGCCAGATAGACGGTCGCGAAGTCGTTCACCGACGGGATCTTCCCGGCCCAGAACTCGCCGATCGCCGCGCACGTCGAGTCGTTCTCCACCACGATCGGGTGGTCGATGGCCTCCTTCAGCGTGTCCCGCACCGCGAACGGCTCCCAGGCGTACTTCGCCGAGTCCGTCCGCAGCAGGCGCGTCCCGCCGCGGCCCTGCCGGCCGGCCAGTGCGACGCCGACCCCGACCAGCGTGGACGGCTCGATCTCCGCCTTCACGATCAGGTCCTCGAGCTCGGCCGTGATCCGCTTGACGGCGGTCGCCGGCGCGTCCTTCCCGATCCCCCGCGACGACAGCTGCTCGATCACCCGGCCGCTCATGTCGGTGACGACGTACGTCGTACTCGGGGTGTCGACCGCGATACCGACCGCGTGCCGCGCGCGCGGGTTGAACTGCAGCAGCGTGGCGCGCTTGCCGCCGGTCGGGTCGCCGTACCCGGTCTCGATGATCAGGCCGTCGGCGAGCAACCGCTTGACCACCCGGGAGATCGACGCGCCGGTCAGGCCGGAGCGGTCGGCGAGGTCGACGCGGGTCACCGTTCCGCTGGAACGGATCAGGTCGAGGATCGCGCTGTGCGTCTCCTGCGCGGTCGCACCTCTCAGCATCTTCGCCACGTCACCCTCCCTCGGAGGGCACTTTAGTACACAACGTAAGGAAGTGGCAGAGGTTGACCTCAATCATTGTTGAGGTTCTAGCGTGAGCGGCGTGAAAGCAATCAGACTGCACGCATTCGGTCCGGCGGAGAACCTGGTGTACGAGGAGATGCCGGACCCCACCCCCGACCACGGCATGGTGCTGGTCGAGGTCGAGGCCGCCGGCGTCCACCTCGTCGACACGATGATCCGCGCCGGCGCCACCGGCGGCAGCCCGATCCCTGTCCCGGAACTGCCCACGATCCCAGGGCGCGAGGTCGCGGGCCGGGTCAGCGTGGCCGGACCGGACGTCGACCCGACCTGGGTCGGCAAGCGCGTCGTGGTCCATCTGGGCATGGTGCCAGGCGGGTACGCCGAACGCGCCGTGGCGAAGGTCGAGTCGCTGTACGAACTTCCCGATCACGTCGACGCCGCCCAGGCAGTCGCCGCGATCGGCACCGGGCGTACGACGGCCGGCATTCTGCAGCAGGCGCATCTCACCGCGGACGACGTCGTACTGATCACGTCAGCCGCGGGCGGGATCGGCAGCTACCTGATCCAGTCGGCACGCAACGCCGGCGCGATCGCCATCGGGCTGGCGGGCGGTCCCGCCAAGGTCGAGACGGTCCGCGCGCTCGGTGCGCAGTACGCGATCGACTACCGCGACCCGGAGTGGACTGCGCAACTGAAGGCCGAGTTGGGCGACCGGGAAATCACGCTGCTCTTCGACGGGGTCGGCGGCCCGAACGGCCAGCAGGCGTTCGACCTGCTCGGCGTCGGCGGCCGTGCCCTCATGTTCGGCTGGTCGGGCGGCGGCCCCATCGAATTCACCCACGAGGACCTCATGACCCGCGGCCTCACCGCCGGCTGGGCCATCGGCGCCAAACTCACCCGCCAGCTCCGAGCCCTCGAAGCAGCCGCCCTCGAAGAAACCACCTCCGGCCGCTGGAAGGCACTCACCACCACATTCCCCCTCTCCGAGGCAGCCGCCGCCCATCAAGCCCTCGAAACACGAGCCACCACCGGAAAGGTCGTCCTCATCCCCTAAGCCCCGGGTTGGGGAGGGTTTCCTGCCCGATTCGGGACAAAACCCTCCCCAACCTGATCCACCGCGGTGAACTTAGGTGTGGGTCAGGTGTTGCGGGGGGCGTACATGATGATGAGGACGCCGAGGAGGCAGATGGTGGCGCCGAGGAGGTCGTAGCGGTCGGGTTTGAAACGGTCTACGAGGACGCCCCAGGTGAGTGAGCCGGCGACGAAGATTCCGCCGTAGGCGGCGAGGATCCGGCCGAAGTGCGGGTCGGGCTGGAAGGTGGCGACGAAGCCGTAGGCGCCTAGGGCAACTATTCCGCCGGCGATCCACAGGAGGCCGCGGTTCTCGCGCCAGCCTTGCCAGATGAGCCAGGCTCCCCCGATCTCGGCGAGTGCCGCCAGCAGGAACAGTACGACGGACTTCAGCACGGTCACTGAGCGATCTCCGAGAAGGGCAGCGGGCAGTCGGGATTGCCGGCGCACGTTTCCAGGTCGTCGCAGCCGGCGGCGATGCCGGCGCGGAGGCTCCCCGCGATGACGGTCAGGTCGGCGATCTTGGCTTCCACGTCGGCCAGCTTCGCGCGTGCGCGCGCCTGGAGTCCGGCCCCCTCGCCGACCGCGTGCCGATGCCTGGCGGCGTCGAGCAGCTCGGAGATCTCGGCGAGGGTGAATCCGAGCCGCTGCGCCGCCTTGATCACTCGCAACGTGGTGACGGCCTCGGTCGGGTACATCCGGTGCCCGCCGAGGCTTCGGACCGGCTCGTCGAGCAGTCCGCGGCGTTCGTAGTACCGCAGCGTCTGGGGGTTCACGCCGGCTGCGGCGGCGACTTCCGCAGGTCTCACCGCGGCAGCCGTTCGCTCAACCCGTCGAGTACGGCGGCGTACGCGGGCGGCACGCTCACGCGGACCCGAACCTGATTGCCGGGAGCCTCGGTGATCGTGAAGTCGAAGAAGGAGCAGCACTCCGTCTCGCGCGCGGTCAGGTCGGTGACGGTCGCGCGAGACTCACTGGTGAGCACAAGGTCGAGCGTGTGCGGACCGACACGGTCGGCGCTGCGGAGATGGTCGGCGAACAACTGGTCGAACTCGGCGAGCCGCAGCGGCCGATCAGCCGTCGGCAGTGTACAAGCAACCGGAACCCAATGGTCGTCCATGCATCGACGGTAAACCCGTACCCGGGTACCAAATGCAACTACGAGCTGATCAACCTTCACCCGTCGGATGGAGCGCGAGAGCTAGGGCTGGTCGGTCCAGGTGAGTACGTAGGCGACTGCGCCGAAGCGGATGTGGTCGCCGGGGCGGACGCGGACCGGGGTGGTGATTCGGAGGCCGTTGACCTCCGTGCCGTTCAGCGAGCCGAGGTCGCGGATCATCCACCCGTCGTCGACGTACCGGAGCTCGGCGTGGCACCGAGACACCGATTCATCGGCCATGCGGAGGGTCGCGCCCGGACCGCGTCCGATCCGGACTGTCGGTGAGCCCGGCGCCGGCAGCGCAAGACCCGGCGGCGGCGCGGCCGGAATGCTCCGCTTGACCGTGGGCCCCGGCAAGCTGCCCAGACGTTCGAAGAAGGGGTCGAACCGCGCCAGAAAGCCACCCCGAGCGGTCCGGCCGGCGGCTCGGGTCACCCGCAGCCGCGGAAGTCTGGACCGGACATCGCGCATCCAGCGGCTGCGGCGGGATTCCTCCCGCGGGAGGTCACGAATCGCGTCAGCGAGTTCGCCGCGGCTCTGGGCGCGGAGTACGAAGTTCATCCGGCGGATGAAGGTGTCGTGCGACAGCCGGCCCGAGCCGGCGCCGTCGCGGAGGATCGCCAGCGCACGGTCGCGTTCGGCGTCCGACGGACGCGTCCACTCCACCCCGACCGTACTCATGAGGGCATTGTCCGTGGCGGTTCGGTTCACTGTCCACCACGGGACTGTGACAGCAGGTTCCTGGTGACTGTCCGCGCCGTGGGACAGAATGACGGGATGCGACTGCCTGTCATGCCGCCGGTCAAGCCGATGCTCGCCAAACCGGTCAAGGAGATCCCGCGCGGGGACCTGTCCTACGAGCCGAAGTGGGACGGGTTCCGGTCGATCATCTTCCGCGACGGCGACGAGGTGGAGATCGGCAGCCGGAACGAGAAGCCGATGACGCGGTACTTCCCCGAGTTGGTCGAGGCGGTGAAGGCGAATCTGCCGGAGCGCTGTGCGATCGACGGCGAGATCATCGTGATCGGAGAGTCCGGCGACCGGCTCGACTTCGAGGTCCTGCAGCAGCGGATCCACCCGGCCGCGAGCCGCGTGAACATGCTGTCCGAGAAGACCCCGGCCCGGTTCGTCGCGTTCGACCTGCTGGCGCTCGGTGACGACGACTACACGGAGCGCCCGTTCAGCGAACGCCGTACGGCGCTGATCGACGCACTCGCGAACGTGAAGGCGCCGATCCACGTCACCCCCGCAACCGCCGACCACGACACGGCCGCGCAGTGGTTCCAGCAGTTCGAGGGCGCCGGCCTGGACGGGCTGATCGCCAAGCCGCTGGCCGGGACGTACCAGCCGGACAAGCGCGTGATGTTCAAGATCAAGCCGGAGCGTACGGCGGACTGTGTGGTGGCGGGCTACCGCCTGCACAAGAGCGGCCCGGACCGGATCGGCTCGCTGCTCCTCGGGCTGTACAACGACGACGGCACGCTGGCGAGCGTCGGCGTGATCGGCGCCTTCCCGATGGAGCGCCGCAAGGAGCTCTTCGAGGAGATGCAGCCGCTCGTCACCACCTTCGACGAGCACCCGTGGGCCTGGGCGAAGCAGGAGGAAGGCGTCCGTACGCCGCGCAACGCCGAGGGCAGCCGGTGGCAGGCAGGCAAGGACCTGTCCTTCATCCCTCTGCGCCCCGAGCTGGTCGTCGAGGTCCGCTACGACCACATGGAAGGCATCCGCTTCCGGCACACCGCGCAGTTCGTCCGCTGGCGCCCCGACCGCACTCCCGAATCTTGCACGTACGAGCAGCTGGAGGAGCCGATCAAGTTCGACCTGGCCGACGTACTGTCGAGCGCCCAACGCTGATGCTCTACAGCCTCTACACGCGTCGCCTCCGCCGCCTGCTCGCCGGCCTGCCGAAGCCGGAGCACGTCGCGATCGTGATGGACGGCAATCGCCGCTGGGCGCGTGGCGCCGGCTACGACGACGTACGCATCGGTCATCGCTTCGGCGCCAAGCACCTGGAGCAGTTCCTGCAGTGGAGCTCGGACGCCGGCGTCACCTGTGTCACGGCGTGGGTCGCGTCGGCCGACAACCTGCGCAAACGCGACTCGGCCGAGGTCGATTACCTGATGGAGCTCACCGAGAGCGTGCTGGCCGATCATGTACGCCGTGACCACCGCTGGCGGCTGCACGTCGCGGGCCAGCTGGACCTGTTGCCTGATTCAACGGCCCGCGCGCTGAAGGAAGCGGTCGAGTTGAGCCGCGACCGCGACGCCGGTGATCTGACCCTCGCGATCGGGTATTCGGGCCGGCTCGAGGTCGTCGACGCCGTACGGTCCGTGCTCGACGACGCGGCGGCGGAAGGGACCTCGCTGGAGGAGGTCGCGGACAGGCTCACCGAGGAAGAGATCGGCCGGCACCTGTACGTGCCCGGCCTGCCTGACCCCGATCTGGTCATCCGGACCAGCGGCGAGCTGCGGATGTCGGACTTCCTGCTCTGGCAGGCGACCCGCTCGGACATCGAGTTCTGCGACCTCTACTGGCCGGCGTTTCGCGAGGTGGATCTGCTGCGGGCGCTCCGCACGTACGGACGGCGGAGACTGGAACGATCCAGTTGAATACTTCGCGCCGCTGAAGGGGCATCATGGGGGTATACCGACTGGTAAGCGCGGAGGTGGCACGATGTACGACGTCGTACTGCTCGTCGAACAGGAACTGTCCGAGCCCGACGCGAAGCGCGTCGTCGAGCTGCATCAGGACATGCCCGATCCGGTCACGTACCACGTACTGGTGCCCTGCCACAACGCGGAGGCCGGCGTCGAGGCCTCGATCAGCGCCCTCGGGACCGCGGACCTCTACGGGCCGGGCCTGGCCGGTCAGCGTCAGGACCTCGCCGAGGCGCAGAAGGCGATCGACACCGAGGCCAAGGGCTGCAGCGGGCGGAGCGTCCAGCGGCTGCGCGATCTCGGACAGGCCGCCGAGGGCGGCATCACGCACGACCGGCCGATCGACGCGCTGGTCGCCACCGTGCAGCACGTCCACGGCCAGGAGGTCATCATCCTGACGCGGCCGCACATCGTGGCGGAGTTCTTCCACCTCGACTGGACCAACTCGGCCCGCCGGCACCTCGGCGTACCGGTGCTCCACCTGCTGGAGTACGACTCGAAGCCGGCCGCGGCCAAGTAGTACCGCTCTCCAAAACCGGGTGCGAGCCGCCCGGACGCGCTCTACCCTCCCGGGCATGGATCTTCGCGAAGAACGTCGGAGCGACCGGCAGGCCGTGCGGGATGTTCACCTGCAGGCGTTCGGTGACCACGGGCCTGTGGTGGCTGACCTGGCCGACACCCTGCGGGACACGATCACCTCTGAGGCGGCCTCTCACTGGTCGCCGAGCACGACGGGCAGGTGGTCGGCAACGTTATGTTCACCCGCAGTCTTCTCGATGCGGAGCGCCGGCTGGTCGATGTCCAGGTCCTCAGTCCCTTGGGCGTGCTGCCCGAGTTCCATCGGCGCGGCATCGGCTCGGCCCTGGTCCGGCGTGGTTTGGAGGTCCTCGCCGAGCGGAATGTTCCGCTGGTCTTTCTGGAGGGCGATCCGGGCTTCTACTCGCGGCTAGGCTTCGAGCCCGCCGGCGGCCTAGGTTTCCGAAAGCCGTCCCTGCGTATCCCGGACGGCGCCTTCCAGGTCATCAGGTTCCCGGCGCATGAACCATGGATGACCGGCACCCTGGTTTATGCGGAGGCCTTCTGGCGGCACGACTCGGTCGGCCTCCGCACGGCTTAGTGCTGGAGGAGAGCCGCGTATGTGACGCCGCCGGCCAGGCTGGCGATGAGTAGCGACAGCGTGGTGCGGATTGCGCGCTCACCGGTTCGGCCGTAGTGGCGGCCGTCCTCGGAGTGGTACGCGACCTTGAAGCCGGCGTACCCGGCTGCGAGGACGAGACCCAGTTTGATCATCAGACACCTGCCGCGGTACCGGACTCGTTGAACTGCGTGTGGTACAGATCAGCGTACTCGCCGCCGGCCGCGAGCAGCTGCTCGTGCGTGCCGCGCTCGACGATGTTGCCGTGGTCAACCACCAGGATCAGGTCCGCGTTCCGCACCGTCGACAGCCGGTGCGCGATCACCAGCGACGTACGGCCTTCCAGGGCGGTGTCCAGCGCCCGCTGAACGGCGACCTCGGACTCCGAGTCGAGGTGCGCGGTCGCCTCGTCCAGTACGACGATCTTCGGGGCCTTCAGCAACAACCGGGCGATTGCGAGTCGTTGCCGCTCACCACCGGACAGCCGGTGACCGCGATCGCCGACCACGGTGTCCAGCCCGTCCGGCAGCGCGGACACCAGCTCCCAGATCTGCGCAGCCCGCAGCGCGGCGACCATCTCGTCCTCGGTCGCGTCGGGCTTCGCGTACCCGAGGTTGGCGCGGATCGTGTCGTGGAACATGTGCGCGTCCTGCGTGACGTAGCCGATCGTGTCGTGCAGGGACTGCAGGGTCACGTCGCGCACGTCCTGACCGCCGACGCGCACCGCTCCCCCGCTCACGTCGTACAGCCGGGCGACCAGGTTGGTGATGGTCGTCTTGCCGGCTCCGGACGGGCCGACCAGCGCGACCATCTGCCCGGGCTGTACGACGAAACTCACGTCCTCCAGCACCTGCGCCGAGACGCGCTTGTCCAGGACCGCGACGGACTCGAGGCTGGCCAGCGAGACCTGCTCGGCCGTCGGGTACGCGAACGCCACATGGTCGAACTCGACACTCGCCGCGCCGGCCGGCAGATCCTTCGCGTCCGGGGCGTCCTGGATCATCGGTTCGAGGTCGAGCACCTCGAAGACCCGCTCGAACGACACCAGCGCGGTCATCACGTCGACGCGGACGTTGGATAGTGCGGTCAGCGGACCGTACAGCCGGCCGAGCAGGGCGACGAGTGCGAGCAGCGTGCCAATGGTCAACGTCTCGCGGACGGCCAGGTTGCCGCCCACGCCGTACACCAAGGCTGTCGCCAGCGCGGCGACCAAGGTCAGCGCGGTGAAGAACACGCGGCCGAGCATCGCGATCCGGATGCCCAGGTCGCGGACCCGCCCGGCCCGCTCGCCGAAGTCGGCGTTCTCGAGGTGCGGCTGGCCGAACAGCGTGACCAGGAGCGCGCCGCCGACGCTGAAGCGCTCGGTCATCGAGGTGGACATCTCGGCGTTCAGGTTCATCTGCTCCCGCGTCATCGCGGCCAGGCGGCGGCCGAGGACCCGCGCGGGGATCAGGAAGATCGGCAGCATCAGGATCGCCACCACGGTCAGCTGCCAGCTCAGCGCGAGCATCGCGCCGACGACCAGGATCAGGCTGATGACGTTCGAGACGACGCCGGACAGCGTCGAGGTGAAGGCCTGCTGGGCGCCGATCACGTCGTTGTTGAGCCGCGAGACCAGCGCACCCGTCTGCGTCCGGGTGAAGAACGCGACCGGCATCCGCTGCACATGCGCGAACACCTTCGTGCGCAGGTCGAAGATCAGCCCTTCACCGATCCGCGCCGAGAACCAGCGCTGCACCAGGCCGAGCGCCGCCTCCACGACAGCGAGCAACGCGACCACCAGGGCCAGCGCGGTCACCAGGCCGGCGTTCCCCTTCGAGATCCCGTCGTCGACGATCTTCTTGAACAGCAGCGGCGACGCGATCACCAGCACCGCCGAGACGATCACCAGCAGCAGGAACGCCGTGATGTGCCAGCGGAACGGCCTCGCGAACCGGACGATCCGCCGCAGCGTGCCCTTGGCGAGCTTCTGCTCGAGGACCGACGAGTCCTGGCGCCGCCAGCCCATCGCGCCCATCCCTGGGCGCATCATTCCCGACATCCGGCTCCCTTTCTGTGGTGAACCTTCATAACACCCGGAGTGACTCCGCGCTTCCCGCAACTTTTGGTTGCGCATCGGCGCGACCTGGTCTAGAGTCACATGCAACCAAAGGTTGCGAAAGGACGGAAGCGATGACCAGGAGCATCGAGCGGGAGATCCGGGTGGAGGCCAGCCCAGAGGTGGTCTACGAGGTGATCAGCTCGCCGGAGCACCTGCGCGAGTGGTGGCCGGACGACGCCGACCTCGACGCGGCCCCCGGCGCGACCGGCACCGTCACGTTCCGGCGTACGGACGAGACCAAGGTCGTGCCGCTGACCGTGGTGGAGGCCGACCCGCCGCGGCGCTTCTCCTTCCGCTGGGCGTACGACGACGAGCCTGTCACGCCGGAGAACTCGCTCCTGGTCACCTTCGACCTGATCCCGGCCGGCGGCGCCACGCTGCTCCGGTTCGCCGAGACCGGGTACGACGAGGCTTCCAAGCCGGACGAGATGCTCGAGGACCACACCACCGGGTGGGACTACTTCCTCCCCCGGCTCGCGCCGTACGCCGAGCGGCAGGCGCAGCGGCCGTGATCGACGACGAGCTCTGGTCGGCGATCGGTGACCCGACCCGGCGGCGGATGCTCGACCTGCTGCTCGCGAGCGGCGGCGGTACGGCGACCAGTCTCAGCGACCAACTGCCCGTCACCCGGCAGGCGGTCGCGAAGCACCTCGGCGTACTCGACCGGGCCGGGCTGGTGCACTCCACGCCGTCCGGACGGGAACGCCGCTACACCGTGGACGAGGACCGCCTCGCCCACGCGATCAACCAGCTGACCGACGTCACCAGCGCCTGGGACCGGCGGCTGCAACGCATCGCCCGCATCGCCGAGGCGATCGAAAAACACGAAAGGAAACTTCCATGAGCGACATCCTGCACCGCGTTGGCATCCTTGCATCCCCGACGGACGTCTACG
Source organism: Kribbella pratensis (assembly GCF_004366075.1). GTDB lineage: Bacteria > Actinomycetota > Actinomycetes > Propionibacteriales > Kribbellaceae > Kribbella > Kribbella pratensis. Next base: position 861,701 of record NZ_SODU01000001.1, read on the forward strand.
CCGCACTCACCACGATCGACGGTCTGGCCGGCTGGTGGACAGAGGACACGACCGGCGACCCCGACGGTGTGATCCACTTCCGCTTCGCGGCCGCGGGCGGCGAGGGCTTCGACATGAAGGTCCTGGAGACGAAGCCCGGCGAGCTCGTCCGCTGGGAGGTCGTCGACGGTCCCCCGGAGTGGATCGGCACCCACATCCGCTTCGACCTCTCGCAGACCGACGAGTGGGCGATCGTGCTCTTCAAGCACGAGGGCTGGAAGGAGCCGGTCGAGTTCATGCACCACTGCAGCACCAAGTGGGCCAGCTTCCTGCTCAGCCTCAAGAAGTACGTCGAGACCGGCAAGGGCGACCCGTCCCCGAACGACGTGGTGATCAGCAACTGGCCCTAGGAAAGTGCGGCCAGGAGCTCCTTCAACCGGCGTTCCTGGGCCTCACGCTCGGCCCTGAGCTGGTCGTCGTACGTGCGGTCCGCGGCACCGAGGAGCAACGCCTTGGTCTCGCGGATCGCGCCGGGCAGCGGGCCGAGCAACGCGTCGGCCAGGTCCTTGACCGTCGCCTCCAGTTCGTCCGCCGGTACGACGATGTTCGCGAGGCCGAGCTCCTTCGCCTCCGCGGCCTCGACCCAGCGGCTCGTCGCACAGATCTCCAGCGCCCGCGAGTACCCGACCAGCTCGACGAGCGGTTTCGTACCGCCGAGGTCCGGCACCAGCCCGAGTGACGGCTCGCGCATGCTGAAGCGGGCGTCGGGCGTGACGACCCGCAGATCACAGGCCAAGGCGAGCTGGAAACCGGCGCCGACCGCATGGCCCTGCACCGCGGCGATGCTGACGATCTCGGGCCGCCGCAGCCAGGAGAACCCGGTCTGGAACTTCGCGATCAGCTCCAGGACCTCGTCGGTCGGCTTGGCGCCGAGGCTCAGCAGCGGCTCTTCGCCCAGATCGTTCTCGCCCATGATCAGCCGGCGGTCCAGACCGGCCGAGAACGACGGCCCCTCCCCCGACACGACCACCACACGGACGTCGGACGGCAGCGCCGTACCGAAATCGGCCAGTGCACTCCACATCGCGGGCGTCTGGGCGTTGCGCACCTCCGGACGGTCGAGCACCACACGCGCGACCGGTCCGTCCACCGTCAACCGCAGTCCGAGATCCGTCATGGCCCGGATATTACTCGGAAGTAATCAGGCGAGCGAGATCAGGTCGGCGTACTCGTTGGTCCAGAGGTCCTCGACGCCGTCGGGCAGCAGGACGACACGCTCGGGTTCGAGGGCCTCGACGGCGCCCTCGTCGTGGGTGACCAGGACGATCGCGCCTGTGTACGAGCGGATCGCGTTCAGCACCTCGGCGCGGGACGCCGGGTCCAGGTTGTTGGTCGGCTCGTCGAGGAGCAGGACGTTCGCCGCCGACACGACCAGCGTGGCGAGGGCGAGACGGGTCTTCTCGCCGCCGGACAGCACCTTGGCGGGCTTGTCCGCGTCGTCGCCGGTGAACAGGAACGAGCCGAGCACGCTGCGCGCCTGCGTCTCGTTCAGGTCCGGGGCGGCGGTCTTCATGTTCTCAAGGACCGTCCGGTTCACGTCCAGGGTCTCGTGCTCCTGTGCGTAGTACCCGAGCTTGAGGCCGTGGCCGTCGATCACCTCGCCGGTGTCCGCCTTCTCGATCCCGCCGAGGATCCGCAGCAGCGTGGTCTTGCCGGCGCCGTTCAGGCCGAGGACGACGACCCGCGAGCCCTTGTCGATCGCCAGGTCGACGTCGGTGAAGATCTCCAGCGAGCCGTACGACTTCGACAGCTCCCGCGCCATCAGCGGCGTCTTGCCGCACGGCGCCGGCGTCGGGAAGGCGATCTTCGCGACGCGATCCTGCTTGCGCTCGTCCTCGAGCGAGGACATCAGCCGCTCGGCCCGGCGCAGCATCTGCTGGGCCGCGGCCGCCTTGGTCGCCTTGGCGCGCATCTTGTTCGCCTGGTCGACCAGCTGCGTCGCCTTCTTCTCCGCGTTCGCCCGCTCGCGCTTGCGGCGCCGCTCGTCGGTCTCCCGCTGGAGCAGGTACGCCTTCCAGCCGACGTTGTACACGTCGATCTCGGCCCGGTTCGCGTCCAGGTGGAAGACCCGGGTGACGGTGTCCTGCAACAGGTTCACGTCGTGGCTGATCATGATCACGCCACCGGCGTACGACTTGAGGAAGTCGCGCAGCCAGATGATCGAGTCGGCGTCCAGGTGGTTGGTCGGCTCGTCGAGCAGCAGCGTCTCGGCCTGCGCGAACAGGATCCGGGCCAGCTCGACCCGGCGGCGCTGACCACCGGACAGGGTCGACAGCGGCTGGCCGAGGACGCGGTCCGGGAGACCGAGGTTGGCCGCGATCCGGGCCGCCTCGGCCTCGGCGGCGTACCCACCGGCGGCGTGCAGGTCCGCCTCGGCCCGCTCGTACCGCCGCATGCCCTTGGCGCGGGTCTTCTCGTCCGCACTCGCCATCGACTTCTCGGCGGAGCGCAACCGCCGTACGACGTCGTCCAGGCCGCGCGCGGACAGGATCCGGTCCCGGGCCAGTACGTCGAGATCGCCGGTGCGCGGGTCCTGCGGCAGGTAGCCGATCTCGCCCGAGGACGTCACGGAACCGCTCGCGGGCAGCCCTTCACCGGCGAGAATCTTGGTCAACGTCGTCTTGCCGGCGCCGTTGCGGCCGACCAGCCCGACCTTGTCGCCGGGGCCGACCCGGAACGAGGCGGGCGCGAGCAGCTGACGGGCACCGACGCGAACCTCGAGATTGGAGACAGTGATCATCGGGGGTCGCAGGCGTCCTTACGCTGGGATACGGGCTGAGCTCTGGGCGGCATGCCAGTGTCGTGGCTGTGTGATCGCGGTGTCGCGGCACGCCGAAATCCCCCGCTCTCAGGACTAGTGTAGGTGCCGTGAAATTCAATCCGGATGCGGATCTCGACACCAGCGGCGTCGAGGACACCCGCGGTAGTGGTGGCGGACGCAGCGGTGGCCTCCCCGGCGGGATGATCCCGGTCGGCGGCGGCATCGGCGGCATCATCCTGCTCGTCGTGATCCTGCTCCTGACCGGCGGCCTGCCAGGCGGAGGTGGCAGCGACGAACCGGTGACAAAGAACACGGCAGCCGGCAACCTGGGCTCCTGCAAGAAGGGCACCGACCTGCAGTCGAACTCGGACTGCAGGTTCGTGTTCTACCAGAACTCGATCGAGAGCTTCTGGGCCGCGGAGCTCCCCCGGCGCGGCAAGAAGTACACCCGCGCGCCGCTGCGGGTCTTCGAAGGCTCGGTGAACACCGGCTGCGGCCCGGCGACCAGTGCGGTCGGCCCGTTCTACTGCCCGCCGGACAAGCGGGTGTACCTGGACATCGGGTTCTTCGAGACGCTGCAGAACGACCTGGGCGCCCGCGGCGGCGAGTTCGCCGAGGCGTACGTCGTGGCGCACGAGTACGGCCACCACATCCAGAACCTGTACGGCATCCTCGACCGGATCAAGACCCGCAACGGCCCGGCGTCCGACTCGGTCCGCTCCGAGCTCCAGGCCGACTGTCTCGCCGGGATCTGGACCAACCACGCGACCACGGTCCCGAACTCGAGCGGCCAACCGCTCATCACCGAGCTCACCGAGGACGACATCGCCCGCGGCCTCGACGCCGCCGCCTCGGTCGGCGACGACCGCATCCAGTCGAAGACCCAGGGCCAGGTCACCCCCGAAAGCTTCAGCCACGGCACTGCCGAACAACGTATGCGCTGGTTCCAGAAGGGCATGGCCTCAGGCGACATGACGGCCTGCGACACCTGGTCCGCCAACTCCCTCTGAGCCCTGTCCCGCTCACCTGGAGGGTTGCCCCCTGAGATTTTCAATGGGCAACCCTCCAACTCGGGGGATGACCCCTGAGTTGGAGGGTTGTGGAGTTGCGGTCAGGCGACCTGGGCGGGGCGGTGGTAGCCGGGGAGGAGTTCGTCGACGAGGGCGTCGGTTTCCGCCTCGGGGCCGCGGGGGCCGCCGTGCTTGGTGAGGGCGGCGTACATCTGGCCGGCCACGTTGGTGACGTCCGCGGTGGTGCCGAAGTGGGCAGCCAGGCGGAGGGTGGCGCGCCACAGTTCCTCCGAGGCCGGAGAGAAGCTCAGGCCGGTCTGGAGCGCCGTACGCGCCGTATTGCCGTCGTTGTGGCTGAGGGCCGCCTCGGCGAGCCGCAGCGCGGCGTCGACGACGGCCTCCGCCATCCGGCGCTCGATCCCGGACGCGGCGAGCCACGAGTAGCGGCCCCCGGGCAGGTTCGACCAGGCCGGTCCGTGCACCAGGCTGAGCGCCGTCGACAGCGGACCCCGCGGGTCGTCGACCATCGTCGCCTGCTTCGCGAGGGTGCGGAACACGTCCCAGTCGACCCGGACGACGCTGCGGTTCAGCATCCAGCGACCCGACTCGTCGGCGTACATGGCGTCCACACCGACCCAGCGCCGGGTGTGCTCCAGCGCCGCGTCGCGCAGCTCCTCGCTGATGCCGCGCGGCCAGATCGCCCCGGCGAGGACGTTCGGGTGTACGCCGTAGTCCTGGCTGGCCAGGAACGCGATGATCTCCGTCGACAGCGTGATCCGGCCGTCGTCGATGACCCCGCGGGCGTCCACCTCGACCGGGCCGAGCAGGTCGACCTCGACCGGCGCCGGCTGGCTCAGGTCCATGGCGGAGAACTCGTACGCCGGTATGTCCTGCTCGGAGCGGCGCTTGTCGCGGGCGTCCGACTCGGCCGCGTCGAACAGCGCGACCAGGTCGGCGAACTGCTCCGGGTTGACGCTGTGCGCGTCCACCTCGAGACCGAGCAGCCGGCAGACGGCCTGGTTCTTCTCGTCCACGACGAACCGCCACGGCGAGTTCAACACGTCGCCGACCACGACCACCGAGATGCTGCGCTTGGTGTCGGCGGCCAGCCGGTTCAGCTGGTCCTGCTCCTCCGGCGACGGCGGAGAGGACACGAAGATGATCTCCGAGCCCCACAGCGCCGCGTCCGGATGCGTCATCCGGGCCTCGGCGACCGAACCGGCGTTCCGGCGCTGGCAGGCCTGCAGCTGCGCCTCGCTACGGCGGGCGACCTCGGCCATCGCGTCGTCGAGGCGGATCCAGTAGCTCAGCCGCGTCGGCGCGAGCGACGACAGGTCGTCGCCGAATCCGACCATGCTGATGTGCGCGCCCTCGGACCACAGGTTCGTCGCCAGCTCGACCGCAAGCGAACCGACCACGTCGCGGGAGGCGTTGTTCACGCCGCCGAACGCGACGATCCCGTTCGCGGTGTCGAGGTCGATCAGCACCGTCGCACCGTCGGCGTTCTGGCCGACCGTGACCAGCGTCGGGTACGGCGCCGGCGCGTTGACCTCACCGCTCGGGCCGTACCCGCGGCGCAGTGTCCACCGGGCGCCCTCGGCAATCGCCTGCCACGGACCGGGCGGCTCGGGGTGCACGCCGTACGGGTCGAGCACGAGCGTCAGCGACCGGTCGGTCACCAGCGCGGCGACCACCTTCGGCATCGGCCGCTGCAGTTGCGTCATGTCGGCGCCCAGCTTGCGCAGCGAGTTGTCCACGAACTGCGCGGTCGGAACGTCCGACGCCAGCCGCAGCCCGATCTCGGTCTGCCGGTGACCGGCGGCCTTCGGGCCGGGACCCTGCGCCCAGCCGCGGCGCCGCTTCAGCGCCAGCGCCAGACCGGCCGCGAGCAGCGTCGCCCCGAAGCCGAAGATCCCGGCGTCCTTCAGGCTGATGCCGCCGTCGTCGACCGCGACCGGAGTCGCCTCCGGCACCTGGGTGCCGCCGCCGGCCGGCTCGCCGTGCTCGTGACCCGTGCCTGGAGCGTGCGGCTCGACGGTGACGTTCGGCTGCCCCGGCTTGACGTTCTTCGCGCCCGGGTCGTTCTTCGCGCTGCCGATGACGACCGACGAAGGCTCCTCGATGCCCCGCTCCGAGTAACGGCCCGGACCGACCGGCTTCGACTCGGGCGTGGTCCGCGTCTCGGTCTTGTTCTCGACCGTGGTCTTCGGCTTGGCCGGGGTCCTGGTCTCGGTGGTCGTCTTCGTGCTGACCGTGGTCTTGGTGGTGGGCTTCGTGGTCGTGTGATCGCCGATGCTCACCCGGACCGTGTGCACGCCCGGGCCCTTGGCGTCGGCCGGTAGCCGCACCTGCCAGCCCGGCAGGATGAGGTCCGGGTTGGTCAGCCGGCGGCCGTCGGGCTGCAGCTTGTTCTTGTTGAGGTCGTAGATCTCCTTGTACCGGCGACCCTCACCGAGATACCGCTCCGCGATGTCCCACAGGCAGTCGTAGTTCCGGCCCTGCGGCGGACGAACCTCTGTGTACTTCACGACCTGACCCTTGTGGTCGTGGTTCGTCCGTACGCCGACGCTCGTCTTCCCGTGGCTGCCGCTGAGCACCGTGCTGGCTGCCTCGGTCTGGCGGAACTGCGACGTGGAGGACTGCTCGTTGCCGTGCCGCACGCTCACGGACGTCGGGGCTGCCGGGCCGCTCGTGGTGACCGCGCTCGCGACCGGCAGGCTGACACCGGCGCCCGCGGCGATCAGCACGACCGTGCCGATCAGCCGGCGGGCCAGGACCTGGGAACCGCCGCCGAGCGGAACGCGTGGCGAGAGACCGTGACCGCGGATCTCCGCGACCGCCTCCGCGATCAGGCAGACGACGAAGTGCAGCCAGGCGACCCAGATGAAGAACGCGATGATGCCGAGCACCGTCTCGACGCTCAGCTCGCTGAACAGCATGCTCTTGGTGGGCATCTTGTCCGGCCACGGCGTACCGAAGAACCGCAGCAGCACGTACGGCACACCGCCGACGATCGCCAGGATCGCGAGCAGCGCGACGAAGCCCTTCAGCCGGTCCGCGCCCGGACTCCCCTGACCCCGCTGCGGCAACCGAGCCGCCCGCGCAGGCTCATTCGTCCTTACCATCGCTCCTCCATACCCCCACCATCAGCCACCGATTGCCTGAGCTTCCTGCACAGGCAGGCGCTGCACGGCCGTCACATTCGCCTGGCCGATCGGCTTCCAGCCACCGGCGTCCTTGCCGATCCAGTACGACACTTCCCAGGTGATGGTCAGTTTCACCGTGTACATCTTGTCCGGCTGACTCGCACTGGACTTCTTGTAGACGTGCTTGCACGGGTTCATCTGGTGGTACGGGTCCTGCGTCTGGTCGTACCCGTCCGGGTCGTCCAACGGCGTCACACCGACCCGGCACTTGAACGTCCCGGTGTTGTCACCTGGGTCGACGACCATCTCGACGACCATGCCGCGCATGCTCAGGTTGTGCCTGTCGTCGTACAGCCCGCTCAGACTCCCGGTGTTGTCCGTTTGCACCTCCGAACTCTCCGGGGTCAGGGTGAAATAGGCCGGCACGTTGACTCGCGGTGTGTAGGTCGGCATGACCTGCAGCGCGGGTGGCGGGTAGACGCCCTCGAACCGCCTCCAGAACTGTTCCATGTAGTCCGGGAACGGGCACTGGGCCCGGTCCTGCGCATCCACGGGAACGTAGGCGCGCTCGAGGTGGGCGTCCGGGCCACCGTTGTAGGTGTCCAGCTTGTAGTCGGTGATCGTGATCCGCATCACCCATTCTTTGCCGTCCGGTGCCTTCGGCAGCCGGATCCCCTTCGGGATCCCGAAGTCGCGACACGGGACGAACGGCCGGCCGTTCAGCTTGTCCCGCCAGGTCGGTGGCGGTGGCGCAGGCTGAATCGTCGGGATGTAAGCGTTTCCGGAACTGCAGTACGCGCCGAAGCCGACCGAGTTCACGTACATGCTGCACACGGAGTTGCCGGTCTGGATCGTATCTGCGGCGGCAGTTGTGGCGGGGGCGACCGTCACAAGCGCGAGAACGGCGCTCAGGACGAGCAGCGTACGGCCCACTCGGTTGTGCATCCTCACTCCCCAGACTCGTCTTCCCGCAGATTAACTTCGACCAGGGGCATCATGCCCGTTGCTCAGTGCCCCGTCACCTCTTCGCAACCTGAAATCCGGCATTCCGGTCTAGGCCGGGTAGCGGACGTTTGAGCAGTTCACGCCCTTGCTGGTCGCCATGCGGTACGGCAACCAGCCGACCCCGGTCTGGATCATCTCGATCACCTCGGGCGACCCCTTGGGCGCGACGACAGTCCAGTTCCGGGTCCTCGGGTCCCAGTACTGCGTCCTCTGCGAGCGGCAGATCTGCACAGCGACGGTGTCGTCCGGCGTGGCCTTCGCACCGACTACGACCACACTCCCCGGCGGCTTCATCACCCAGCCGTTGCGCTTGGCATCCACGATCTCCTCCGACACGTCGGCGTAGAAGAAGGACGGGAACCGCTTCTTCAGGATTGTGTCGTCCTTCGACACCAGGGCCTGGAAGTAGAGCGGGTAGCTGGTCATGAGGCCTTGGACGGCGGGGTTGGACGCGAAGTTCCCTGGCTTGACGATGACCTGTTGTGCGGCTGGTGCGGTGGGTTTCGCGGTGGTGGCCGGCGCGGTGGTCGTGGTCGGCTCCGACGACGGTGCGGTGGACGGTGTGCTGGACGTCGTCGTACCGGAGTCGCCGCCGACAGGGACCGGGCGGCCGCCGTCGTTGGAGTCCTTGCTGCAGGCACTCAACAGCAGGACACCAACCACTGCAACGGCCGGGAGGGCAAACCTACGCACGGACAGAATCCTCCGGGTTCTAGCGCCCGCTCGACGGCGCGCTGCTCGTGGGGCCTGACGGTTCGCCGGTCGGCGGGGTCTCGGACGGGGTCTCGGACGGGGTCGGCGTCGGCGTCACGTTCGGGGAGCAGGTGGCCGGGAACGGGAACGGCGACAGGGTCCAGATCGGGGTCGGCGAGCCGACGGTCCAGGTCGGACACGGCAGATCGATGGTCGGCGGGCGCGGGGTGTCGATCGTCGCACCGGGGCCGTCGGTCGTCGGGTTGACGACGATCGGCGGGATGGTCGGGCTGTCGTCCGCCTTCTCGACGCCCTGCTCGGCGTGCGCCTGGCCGGTGCCGCTGGCCTTCAGCGACTGCTTGCCGATCAGGCCGAGGAACGTCGTCTTGTTGGCGATGTCGACCTTGATGTCGACCTCTTTGTCGGTCAGCGTGGTCGGCCCGCACGCCGTGACCGCCGGGTCGTTCGACCGCACCTGACCGCAGAACTCCGTGATGGCGGCCGCCGCCTTGGCGGTGTCGATCTTCGCCTCGGCGACGTTCAGCTGGATGGCAGCGGCGCCGACGCGCGCGGCCTCCTGCGCGTAGCCGATCGCACGCGACCGGGCGCCCAGCTGCCGGCCGCCGTCGATCACCAGGCCTGCCAGGGTGAAGATCATCACCGCGAGGATCGCGACCGCTGGGCTGAGCGCGCCCCGGCCGAACCGCCGATGGTTGCGTCGCGCATCGATCCGGAAGAACTCGGCAAGCCGCGAGCCAGACCGATCAGGCCGATCAGGAGCCGTCACCGCGCACCCCCCGGTACGGATCGAGCGAGGACGTGAACCGCTTGGTGATCTTGGTGTCGCCGCCCAGACCGAGCAGGCCGAGATCGCGGTAGTTGATCGTGCAGCTGACCTCGACCGACAACGGCGAACCGGCCACGAACCCGGTGGTGATCGAGCCCGCCGCCGACTCCTTGCAGGAAGCCACCGCCTGGCTCATCGTCGTGTTCACTGCCTCGTCGACGCGAGCCTGCGCAGCCTGCAGCGACCGCGCCTGACTGGCGCCGCGGGCGCCGTCACGGGCGGCGCTCTCCAGCAACGACGACGTCTGGAAGTACCGCCCGCAGGCCAGCAGGAACATGAACAGCGCCAGCAGCACGGGCGCGAGGATCACCATCTCCAGCGCCATCGTGCCGCGCTCGCGGGTACGGCGGTGCCGCCCGCGAGACCACGGTCTGCGTGTCATCTGCTCGCTCACTTGTCGGCTTCGAACTGTTCGATGCGGCCGGTGGCGGTCCGGGTCACCTTCAGCTCCAGGCCGGGCACCAGCGAAACGGTTTTGCCGGTGACCGTGAACGAGACCACGCCTTCCGGGTCGTTGTACGCCGGGAACGGGACCTTGGCGTTCTGCAGCGTCGTACCGCCGAGCTGCTGGGCGTAGGACTCGACGTCCGCCCGCACCTTCTCCCCCACCGCCGGGGTGTAGACCAGCGGCTGCACCAGCCGCAACTTGGACACGCCCTCCTGCGCCGCGTTCAGCGCGACGGAACGCCCGTACAGCCACAAGGCGGTCTGGATGGACACGAAGATCAGCGCGATGATCGCCGGTGCCAGGATGGACAGCTCGAGTGTGCTGACACCCCGCTCCGACCGTCTCCGCCGAGCTCGTTTCCTCCCCAGCCGCATGGCTCTGCCGTCATTCCTTCTCGATGTCCGCGGTGTGCTTGGCGATCACGCGCTTCACCACCACGCCGATCGCGAGCGCGGCGACGACCAGGATCCCCGAGATGATCGCCCACTCGAGTGCGGAGGCGCCCAGCTCGGTGTTCCCCTGCCGTGCGCGGGCCCGCTGGGCCTGCGCACGCGCGACCGCGTAGCCGGCCATGGCCCGCCAGAACATCAACTCCGAGGTCATCCACATGCCTTCCAGATCGTGAGGCCGAAGCAGGCCTCAGTATGCCGTGTTCGACGGGCGACTCGGCCCGACGGATCCCTTGCCCTCATCTCTGTTCGGCCTAACTTCCGAGGATCGCCACACCGGCCGGGAAGGCCAGGAACAGGAAGAACGCCGAGATCATCACGAGCTGCGCGACCAGCATCGACTGGGACCGCTCACCCGCCTTGCCTTCCACGTCGGCCAGTTCCTTGCGCCGCAGCGACGCGGCCCGGGCGAGCAGCGACGAACGGATCTTCGCGCCTTCGTCACCGGCCAGTGCGAGCGCCGACGCCAGGTCCCGCAGTTCCTCGACGCCGAGGTCCTCGCCGAGCCGGGCCATCGCGTCCCACGGCGTGATGCCGATCAGCCGGGCGTTGGCCAGCGCCTGCCGGATCCGGGCCATCGCCCAGTGCTCGCCGATCGTCGAGGCCGTCATCAGCGCCTCGGGCAGACCGCGCCCGCCCGCGAGGTTCATCGCGACCAGGTCCAGGAAGCTGCCGACCACGTGCCGGAAGTCGCGCCGCCGCTTCTCCGCCTCCTGGCGCAACGCCAGGTCGGGCAGGAAGAACGCCAGCGCCATGAACGCCAGCGTGACGATCGCCGGGGCCGCGCCGGGCGCCGTGATGCCGATCGCGGAGAACAGGAACAGCACGATCGGGATGAAGACCATCGCGCCGAGCGCGAAGAACGCCTTGGTGGCGAGCATCGCGGCGAACGGCCGGTTCATCACCGCGAGGTCGCGGCGGAGCTTGCCGAACGCCCAGCCACGCGCGTTCGCCTCCGCCTCGAGCCGGCGCCCCAGGGTCTCCCGGGCGCGGTCGACACCGCCCAGCACCCGTTCGCCGGCGGCGCTCGCGGTGGCGCCGCCGACGTAGCCGCCGCGGCCCGCGTCGATCCGCGCGATCGTGGACAGCACGTTGGCCCGCGGCTTGATGAACATCCGAACCAGGAAGTACACACCGAGTCCGGCGATGCCGCCGGTAATGAAGGCCCAGGTCATCCGCTCACCGTCTCCATCCGCTCGTCGCCCGACCGCGGCAGCCGGTGCTCGTCGGCGAGGCCGATCAGGAACCGGTCCGGCACCTCGATCTTCGCCAGCCGCCGCAGCCACAGCAGCCCGAGCGCGTAGAGCCCGATCACCACGGCCAGCACGACCTGTCCGATGAAGCTCGTGTACGGCGCCATGTACGCCGAGTTGAACAACACCAGACCGGCCGCCATGATCAGCGTGATCGCGACCACCACCTGGACACTGCGCCGCGTCGAACGACGTTCCGCCGCGACCTTCCGGCGTACGTCGAGTTCCTCGCGGGCCGAGTCGGCCAGCGCACTGAGCACCTCGCGCAGACCGGGACCCCGCAGGCGGGCGTTCAGCACCAGGGCCGCGACGATCAGATCCGCCGACGGGTCGTCCAGGTCGTCGGCGAACCGCATCAGGGCCGACGGCAACGGTTCGCGGATCCGCAACCGGTCGACCAGCAGGTTCAGGCTGGGCTTGATCGCGGGCGCCGCGTTCACCGCGGTGGCCGGGATCGCCTGCTCCAGGCCGACCGCGCCGGCGATCGTGTCGCGCAACGCCTCGGTCCAGGTGGCCAGTGCGTCCAGGCGGTCGATCGCCCGGCGTTCCTCACCGGTGCCGCCGAAGAAGCGGTCCGCCATCGCGGCGAGCAGGCCAAGGGCGACGGCGAGCACCAGCCAGCGCGTCACCACCAGCACGAGCAGGCCGACCGCGAAGGCGGCGCCCAGCCGGACCATGTTCTTGCGGGCCTCGACGCTGCGGTGGCGGAACAGCGACGGCGTCTCGTCCTTCGGCTCGGTACCGCGGATCGCGACGATCAGCAGCATCACCGCGCCGCCGACCAACGCCCCGCACAGCAGCGCTCCAAGGGTTCGGTCGTTCATCGCCTCACGCCCACGTTCCGTGCACGAGCGGCTGGTACCCGAAGTGCTCGAGTTCGTCCATGCACGCGATCGGTGCGTGCGCCGCGGCGTGGCCGTCCGGTCCCGGTGCGAACACCTCGCCGGACAGCACCCGGCCGTCCCATCCGGTGACCTCCCGGATGCTCTCGACGTACCGGGTGAGGCCGCCGCCGCGGGAGTAGTCGTTGTGCTTGCGGACGAACACGACGAAGTCCAGCGCGCCGGCGATCAGCATCTGGGTGGCGTCCATCGGCAACCGCTCGCGGGCCTGGATCGCATACGTGCTGATCCGGTTGAACACCTCCATCGAGCTGTTCGAGTGGATCGTGGACAGCGAGCCGTCGTTCCCCTGGCTCATCGCGTTCAGCATCGTGACGATCTCGTCGCCGAGCACCTCACCGACGATGACCCGGCTCGGGTTCATCCGCAGCGAACGCCGGACCAGGTCGGCCATGCTGACCTCGCCGACGCCTTCGGAGTTCGGCAGCCGTTCCTCGAACGCGACCACGTTCGGGTGCAGGTCCTTGAACTCGCCGAGGCCGAGCTCGAGCGAGCGCTCGACGGTGATCAGCCGCTCGTGCGGCTGGATCTCGTTGGCCAGTGCCCGCAGCAGGGTCGTCTTCCCGGAGTTCGTGGCGCCGGCGATCATGATGTTCTTGCGGGCCGCGACGGCCGCCCGCAGGAACGAGCCGACGTCGTCGGAGATGGTTCCGTTGGCGACCAGGTCCTTGAGGAACACCTTGCCGAGGCGGGCCCGCCGGATCGACACCGCGGGACGCGACGTCACGCCCATCACCGCGGACAGCCGGGAGCCGTCGGGCAGTCGCAGGTCGAGCTGCGGGTTCGCCGAGTCGAACGGGCGGCTGGTCAGGCCGGCGTGCGCCGCCAGCACCTGGATCAGCTCGACCAGTTCCTCGTCGCTCTCGGCGACCGGCCCCGGGGTCTCCTCGCGGCCGTCGCCGTACTGCACGAAGACCTGGTCGCAGCCGTTGATGTCGATGTTCTCGACCTCGGGGTCGTCGATCAGCGGCTGCAGCCGGCCGACCCCGAACAGCGCGGAGTGGATCGCGCCGGCGATCTGCGCGTCGTCGTCCGGCGTCGGCGGCGTCCGGCCCTCGGCCAGCTCGTACCGCGCGTGGTCCTCGAGCACCTGCACGATCAGCGACCGCGCGTACTCCCGCTCGTCCTCCGCGCTCATCGGAGGTACGCCGTTCACCTGGTCGCGACGCCGCTGCTCGTTGAGCCGCTCGGCGACCTGCACCCGCAGCTTCCGGACGAGTTCCTGGTCTGCGCTCATCGATAATCACCAGGCGGGAAGGCCGCGTTGGCCATGTCGAAGTCCTGCGGCGGCGGAGCGGCGACCAGTGCCGCCATCTCCGCGGTGATGGCGCTCGCGGACCGGATCAGCTGGGTCTTGTCGAGCCGGCCGTGGCCACGCCCGTCGAAGAACGCCGCACCGGCCGGGTCGTACGCGAGGTGCCAACGGTGCCGCACCGGCAGCGACATGGCGTCCAGCACGGACCAGACCTGCTTCACGCCGTCCCGCTGCTTCGGGTCGGCCACGACGACCACGCCGAGCTGTGCGTCGACGTGGTGCACCAGCGTCGACAACCGCTCCCGCAGGTGCGCCACCGAGGAGCCTGTCGCCGTACACACCAGTACGACGAGACGCGCCGACTGGATGACCGGCAGCTGCGGCGACGACGCACCGATCCGCCCGCAGTCGGCCAGTACGTCGCCGTGCTGCATCTGGTTGAACGAGATGCCGAGCGGGTGCCACAGACCGCCCATGCCACCGACCTGCTCCGGCGAGCGCACACCGAGCAGTACGTCGAGACCACCGTCGAGCTGCTGGCTGTGCGCGAGGATGACCTCGTCGCCCAGCCCCTTCCGGCTCGCGGCCGCGAGACTGACCAGGCCGCGATCGGAGTTGAGGCCGGCTCCACCCGGTCCGGTCATCCGGATCGCCACGTCACTGCCGGCGGGGTCGCACTCGGCCAGCAGCACCTGCCGCGGCCAGAGCGCACCGATGACCAGACTTGCCGTGGTCACCCCGGGCGAGCCCTTCGCGCTCGCCAGCGCCACCAGTGCCATCAGTTGGCCCCGTTGCGTGCGACGTCCGGCTTGGTGCCCGGCGCGAGCTTCACCAGCACCAGGGTCTTGGACGCGGCCGCTGCCGCAACCGTGGTGATGTCGTCGGCCGGGATCAGGATCGTGACGTTGAGTGTGCTGTTCGAGCTCGTCTTGCTGTCGGTGATCGCACCGGCGGTCGACGTCACCTCAGCAGCGCTGACCAACGGCACCGCGGCGCCCTCGGCGTTGGCGGACGGCACGCGGATGACCTTGACGATGTCGCCGACCTCGAGCCCGTCCGACGGCGCGCGCCCGGCCTCCAAGCTGACACCGACCAGGGCGCCGCCGGCCGGGATCGGCTGCTCGTCCTTCTTGGTGAGGTTCTCCGGCGTGACGAACTGGTCCTTGTACAGCCAGGTCTTCGTGTAGCGGCCGATGTACTTCTCCGCTTCCGACCACGGAATCAGGCCACCGGTGGCACCGGCCAGGTCACCCCGGGAGAGGTCCTTGGCTTCGAGCTTGCTGCCCGGTGGCAGCGCGTCGACCGAGATCGCCACGAAGTCGGAGCGGTTGCCGCTGTTCAGCGCGATCAGCGCCGAGCCGGCGGCGCCGAGCAGGATCAGGATGACCGCGAGCGCGGCCAGGGCAGGACGGCGTTCCCGGCCGCTCGGGAGGCGGGTCGAACCGCCACCCGTCGATCGGCCCGCTGCCCGGGCGCCTTGGGACGAGTTACGCGTGGAGGACGAGAGACTCACCCGCATACCGTAATGGCAGCGAGGTGCCATCCACGCCAGGAGGCCACTCCCGTTACCGCGCCGCGACCCGCTCCAGCTCAGCAGGCTTGAGGAGTTGGTTGAACGTGCCCGGCCCGCCGTACAACTGGTCTAGATAGGCATACGTCGCACGCAGGCACAGGCCGATCTGCCGCTGCCAGTCGGGCTGACCCTCCAGCCAGGTCACGAGGTCCCGCCCTTCGACCAGCGTGACGGCGGCGTTGACCGGCTGCACGAGCCGCTCCGACCGCGGGTCCGGCTCGATCTGCGGGCCGCGCGCCTCCTGGACCGCGGCGGCCAGCGCTGCCTGCTCGGCGCCGGTGAAGAAGTAGTCGAACCCGTGCTTGCCGTGCAGCAGGTCGAGGTACTCGCAGAGCGCGAGGAACAGTTCGATGCCGTCGTACTCGCGGCCGTCCCCGGCGTGGTGCCGCAACTGGGCGACCGTGCCCCGCGCCTGGGGGATGTTCCACTCGGAGTCACCGAACTTCTCCCACATGGGCTTGATCCTAGGTGGGCTGCCGGGCGTAAATCGTTAACGGTTCGGGTGAATCGAGTTGCTGGCAAGTAACCGATTGTTTGCTAAATTCCGGACCAGAGGGTCCGGGTGACAACTGGTGATCACCCGGGCACTTAACGGGAGGGGTGATTCGGCTGACTACACCGACGTTGTCCGCCACGGATCCGACGGCTCGCGCGCGCTGGGCGGCCGGAAACGCACTCGGGATCCTGCACCCCTCGGCGGTGCCGCTGCGTGACGGCCGGGTCCGGCTGACCACGGGCGACGACATGCTCGCGGCGCGCGTGATGCGCGCGATCGAGGAGTTCCTCGCCCGCCGGGCCGCGGACCGGGTCGGCGACGACCGTCTGCTGGCGGAGGCCGTCAGCGTGATCGGGACCGAAGTGGGCCGGGCCCGCGGTGAGTTGCCCGCGCGCGGCGCGGTCGACGCCCTCGACCGGTACCTCCGGGTGCCGGGGCTGGATCAGTCCCGTCGTACCGAGGCCGATGCGATGCTCCGGGTCGCCCTCAGCGGCGCGGCGCCGGACGACCCCGACGCGGCCGCCCGCCTCAGCCGACTGACAACGCCGCCGAACGCCCTCGCGACTTCGGCGCTCGTGTCCGCCTCGGCCGCGATCAACCGCGACGCCGAACTTCTGGGTGTGAGCACGCCGCCCGCACCGCGGCGCGGCCGCCACCGCGCACAGGTCGGCAGCAGGCACCGCAGAGCGGAAGGTCGTCGCGTCTGGACCTCACAGATCCGCGGGACCGGACTGACGGTCGGCACGCGTCCGGCCTCGCAGGGCACGCTGACTGATCTGCACGCGCTGAATCTGCTCGCCGCGATGGATCGCCAGGCCCTGACGGCCGCGGTGACCGACCGGCCGGACGTCGACCCCGACGCGCGCCAGGCCCACCTGCGGATGACGGGCTCCGCCGTACCGCAGCAGCTCCGCGTCGAAATCGGCGACACCACCCTGGGCGCGCTGGGGCAGGGCATCATCCGGTCCGGTACGGCGAACGACCCGCACGTACTGCGGATTCCGCCCGGACTCAGCGACGAGCAGGTCCGCTATGTCTGGACGCACCAGCTGACGCTGATGTCGCAGGAGATCGCCGCCGCGGAAGCCGGTCGGCCCCGCGGTGTCCTCGGCAAGTTGAGGTCCGTGTTCAGCCACGACCGCCGCGACCGGCGGCTGCACGCGGACCACGCCGCCTTCCAGAGCCTGCTCGTGGACTGGCACGAGGCGCGCGCCGAGACGCTCGCGAACGGGCACCCGAGCGGGCCGCGCAGTCTCGCCGAGCTCGAGCGCGACCTGGAAGGCCTGGCCCGGACCATTCGCCGGCACGGCGGTTCCGAGCCCGCACTCCCGTGGACCGCCGGAGCAGTCGCAACCCCCGAGGCGACCGCCACCGGCCGGGCCGCCGTGCGCGCCGAGGCCGCGGCGCAGCCCGCCCGGCACACGCCTGCTCACCTGCGCGGTCAGGTCCTCACCCAGATCGAGACCCTCCAGGCCGCGGTCACGGACCTCGACCAGAAGGCGTCGAACAAGCGGAACAGCTCCCAGGACGCAATCGACGAGGCCGAGCAGGCCGAGGGTGACGCCGGCGCCGAGGACCGGCAACGCGACCGCGGCGCCCCCGAGCGCGCGCGCAAGCTGCGCGTCGTGGCGAAGACCGCGCGGAACAAGGCCGGTCGGCACAGCGAGATCGCCGGTGCCTACGAGCAGGCCGCCGCCGACGCTCGGCAGGCCCTGGCCGGGTACCAGACGCTCCTCGCCGAGATCGACGCGGACGGCTCGCCGAGCCGGATCGCCGATCTGGCCGCTGCCGCGAAGCAACAGGTAGCGGTCTACGAACGCAGCCTCGGCCAGGCGATGCCGGTCAAGGATCTGCTGATGACCGGTGTGCCGGAAGGCGACCAGCTCAACCTGCCGGTCGCCGACATCAACCGGGTCCTGGCCGCGAAGTTCAACGAACAGCTGTCGACCCGCGGTCCGCTCCCGGACCCCGCAGCCGAGTACCGGCGGCTGCTGTCCAGCGACGGCATGGTGTTCAACGTCGACACCGACGCCACGACGGACGTGTCGTCGGTGCGTCAGGTGCGGCTGCGACTGATCCCGGACGACATCACCGAGCGCGACGACATCGACTTCAGGATGGCCGAGCAGATGTCGGGCTCGCTCGGCGAGGGCGGCACGAGCGTCGGCACGACCGGCACCCACTCGACGAACGTCAACCTCGGCGTGAACATCGGGGCGCTGATGGCGCTCGCCGCACCCGGTACGCCGGTCCACGCCGCCGCGCAGCTCGTCTCGCCGAAGGTCGAGGTGGCGCGCGGCCGCTCACTCGCCGAGAGCAGTGGGGCGACGGCCCACTACCAGTCCGG
Organism: Kribbella pratensis; assembly: GCF_004366075.1. Classification (GTDB taxonomy): domain Bacteria; phylum Actinomycetota; class Actinomycetes; order Propionibacteriales; family Kribbellaceae; genus Kribbella; species Kribbella pratensis. Next base: position 879,925 of record NZ_SODU01000001.1, read on the forward strand.
CTGGGTCGACGCCAACCGTGGTGAGTCGATCCTCTACGAGTGGTCCGGCAAGTGGCAGATCGAGGTGCGGGCCTCCCCCACCGAGCCCTGGTCGGCGGTCGAGACGGTCGACGCCGGCCGCCGGCAGACCTGGGTCTCCAGCGCGTACACGGTGAAGCCGCCGGCCGAGACCGTCTCGCTGGCAGAGATCGGCCACGGGCAAGAGGTCACCGGCGAGTTCCCGCGGCACACGGTCACCAGCATCACCGGACTGCACGACGTCACCGATCGCCTGGTCCGCAGGGCACAGCAGCAGTACGGCGACCTGGACCGGGTCTCGTACAACCACATCGCCGGCCTGATGGTCAACGACTCGTACCGCCTGCTGCGCGAGTTCAGTCAGCCCGGCGGCGTCACCCGGCGGATCCCCACCGGCGGCGAGACGGAGTACGACCTCACCTGGGAGGTCGAGCCGATCTGGGCCGACGCCCGGCTCGTCGGTGAGTCCAGCTCGGAGATGTGGCAGGAAGAGGTCCTGGTCGACTTCGCGGGCGTCAACGCGAGCCAGACCTACACGGCCTCGGTCACCGGCACGGGGTCGGTCTCGTTCCCGGGCAAGCCCTCCCACGTGAGCCCGGTGGCCGCGGCGACCGCGCTCGACAACGTCGGCGGTTCCGGCGTGAACCTGTCACCGAACGCGTCAGCAGGACGCAACGTGTCCCGGTCGGGCGGCCAGAGCGTCAGCATGACCACGATCACCCCGGCCATCCATCGCAACCAGGGGCCGACGCAGGGCGTGCTGGTCGGTCTCAGGGTGCGCGCCACACTCCGCAAGGTCGGCGATCCCAAGGCCGCACCGATCGTCGAGACCGGCAAGTGCAATGCGCTCCTGCGGGTCGCGGAGAACGACCTGCTGCGCGCGGGCGGCCGGGCGGACAAGGACGCCGTACTGCGGGAAGACGACGGCACCGTCAAGGTGGACAAGCAGGGACACGTGCTGCTGCGGGGCGACGCCGAGCCGCCGACCGGTCCGCAGACAGCGCCACCGTGGATGGGCCGTGGCGAGAACCAGTTGCGTGGCGTGGGCAAGGGCCTGGCGCAAAATCTCAAGGGTGCCGAGCGGGCCCGGAACCAAGCGCTGACGCAGCTGAGCACGATGGGCCTGGTCCCCCGGGCCGGCGAGCCGGCGACGGCGATGCAGCTGGCCAACTACGAGCGCGTCGTCCAGCATCTCAGCGCGCCGCGGATCGAGGCCGGGATCAACCAGGCCTGCCAGGGCGGTCTGATCGTGATGCTCGAGGACCAGGGCGCCCTCGGTACGCCGCGCTGGCGGCCGTTCCGGTTGACGGTCACGCAGGAGTACGACGAGGCGACCAAGCAGTTCAAGGTCAAAGGCCTCGGGACGCGCACGAACGAGAACGCCGTCATGCTCGCCATCTCCTCGCAGGCGACCGGCCGGACGTCCGGCCGGTCCCGCTCGGTGCCGCTGTCCGCCGGGGCCGGCGGCTCCCACGGCCCGGCCGAAGGCATCCGCGGCTGGATGGCCAAGGTCGGCGTGAAGTTCAGCCGGAACGCGCTCGGCCGGGCGTTCAGCTGGACGGCCGGGCGACGTGTCCAGCCGGTCACGATCAACGAGAGCACCGAACCCACCGACCTGGTCGAGGAGCAGGTCGACATCAGGTTCGCCGAGATCACCGACGACGGCGACGCCGAACCGATCGCCGACGTCAAGGGCAGCATCGAGATCGCGTACGACAGCTCGATGACCCGTGCCGACACTCCGGTGTACGAGAAGAACCCGAAGCCGCCGCACCACCAGGCCGTCGAGCAGGCGTTCCCGGTCGCGATCGATGCCGGTAACCCGGCCGACGTGCTGTGCCAGGAGATCCCCGCCATCCGGTCCGACTCCACCGCGCTGCCCGCGCTGCACGAGGCGCTGTCGCCGACCAGCCTGATCGCGAACCGCGACTGGATGAACGGCAGCTACCGGCTGCCGTTCATGGTGGTCCAGGCCCCGGGCAGCCCGGCGCACGCGCTCGCGGACGGGACGATCCTGCCGCAGGAGTACGAGATCGTGATCCGCGGCGAGGCGGTCAGCCTCACGCATGTCGCGATGAGCCAGGAGAACTCCGTCGACATCAACTTCACGATGACCGACGTCGGCTCCACGTCCGGTACGTCGGCGTCCGGCGGCGTCACCGGGGAGGCCGGGGGCGGACTGGTCGAGGCCGACGGCTCCGCCCGCTCCGGGAACCTGTCGGTCGGCCGCGTCGGCGGGCGGTCGCAGTCCACCACGACCAGCGAGACCTCCGGCGACGAGCGGCTGCTGGTCAACCCGGGCACGCACCACGAGTTCATCGAGCGCCACAAGATGACCGCGGACATCATCCACAACGGTCAGGTGATCAAGTCCGTCGCGCTGCCGGACGCACTGGCCCAGAAGGCGATGGCCGAGCGGCGGGCGCTGGATCTGTATGCCTCCGAGAAGCTCGATCTGCCGCTCTGGGCGGTGTCCGACGCCGCCGAGCGGTACCTGAACGACAGGCTGCCGATCAGTCACCGCGTCGCGGCCGGATTCCTGCGCCGCTACCAGCGGGAGAAGGCCGGCGTCACCACCGGTCTGGCCGCCGAGCACACGGCCGAGAGTCTGGCGGCGAAGCTGCAGGCGAACACCCGGTTCCGCCCCGCTGCGGCGACGACCGCCGAGGCGGAGCTCGACGGGACCGCCAAGGGCGTCGAGGCGATGGCCGCCCGGCGCCGCGTCATGAGCACGTCCGCGGCGTACGACGAGAGCCAGGGTGCGGCCAAGATCGAGTCGCTCACCGTCGAAGGCACCACGAACCAGGTCGACCTGCGGACCCTCGTCGAGCCGCAGGTGGACGAGCTCGCACCAGGTCTGCGGGACGCCAGCCGCGTGCTCCAGGGCGCCTTGGACGTCGACCTGAAGCCCGGGAACTTCCACGGCCATCTCGAGGACATGCTCGGCGCGGACGGCTTCGAGGTTCCGATCGAGGTGCCGATCCAGGGACAGGCACGCCCCGACGTCCTGTTCGTCCAGGTGTTCGCCCGGTACGAGGGTGAGCGCACCATCGAAGACGTCCCGACCACTCCCGAAGGCGAGCCCGAGATCCCGAAGGAGGAAGCCGGCAGCATCGACCAGAACTACGACTTCAAGGTGCTCGATCGGTCGGCCGGCCACAACGTGACCGTCTCCGCGGGTGTCGACGGCAAAGGCCCCACCGCCCTCGGAGACGGTTCCGGCGGGGTGGCCACGGACCTGACCAACTCCCAGACGGGCGGGAGCGGCGAGCACAACATCACGATCGACCGGCTGGGCCATTTCGACCCGGTCAAGACGCACCAGAAGATGGTGTTCACGACCCGGGTCGTCCGGGTCCGGAACGCCGGTGCGGCCGCGATGGCCAGTGCCCGCTGGAAGCTCGGCCGGATCGACCCGGCCGACGTCACCAGCGTGTCCGAACCTCGCGAGCTCCGCGCGGACATCGTCCAATGGATCCCCCGCGGTGACCTGATGGACGGCCCGCGGATCGAGACACAGCCGGAGCTGGAGGAACGTGCCGAGCACCGCCCGATCCGGCTCCCGGAGGGCGCTGTCCCGATCCGTGCGGCGCTGCACGCGAAGGGCGCCGGCCGGCGCAACGAACTGGCCGAGAACCTGACCGCCCATCTCGAGCAGCCCGGCGTCCTCGGCCGGCGGGGTACGGCGGAGTACCGGCATCTGATCAGGTCGAACCTCAAGCCGAGCGCGCTGAAGGCCAAGGCCGGCCGGTTGCTCGGCGACGGCATCGCGCTCCAGCCGATGGCGCGGCCGGGCAACGGGCGGACGACGGTGAGCGTCGCGATCAACGCGACCGCGCTGGGCTGGGAACTTCACGGACCGTCGCTCGAGGGCCAGGCCGGCCGGGTCTGGCGCCGGGAGGAGGTGTACCGCTCCTCCCGCAGCAGCAACCACCTGAACCCGGTCACCGCGTCCGGCGGCGTCGACGGCGGGCTGGTCTCCGTCAGCGGCTCGATCGGCGAACAGGTCAAGGAGCAGTCGTCCGACGCCAACGGCACCCGGCTGGAGACCAGCCGGTTCGTCGAGGGTCAGATGGTCACGGTCCGGATCCCGGTGGTGTACGACGCCACGGTCCGGACGACCACCGACAACGGCCGCGGCGAGCCGGTCGTGAAGAAGTCCGTCAACCTGCCGGACCTGGCCCGCGGCGAGATGTACGTCCGGATGCTCCGGCACCAGTACCTCGAAGGACTCCGGCAGATGGAGACCGGCGCGTCGCTGGACGCCGTACTGGCGAACGCGCGGCTCGACGCGCAGCCGGCGGACTTCGGACCGCCGGACCTGACCGAGACCGAGTACGGGCAAGGCAAGGACGGCGCGGTGTACCAGCCGTACCGCCCGCTCCTCAAGGCGATCGAGCGTGCGAGATCCTTGAAGAAGGCGGTGGTGCTACTGGTCCGGGGGGCCGACGGCACCGAGCGCAAGTACAAGGCCGTCCCCGCCGACCCGCAACGGAACACCCCGGCACTTTTCCTCGGCGACCGTGACGGCGGTTTCGCGTCGGCGTTCGCCACCCTGCACCCGAACCTGGCATTGATGGCCGAGGGCCGGGTCGACCTGCGGGAGCTGTACAACACGTCGTCCCCGGACGGCAGCTTCAGCGCGAAGGTGGCCGGCGAGCTGGAGAAGGCGAACGTGCCGCGGGACGTGCTCAAGGCACTCGACTACACGACGGCCGCGCGGACCCTGCCGACCGCCTCCGACCAAGGAGCGCGCACCTCGCCGGGCGGCGCTGCCGGACGGACGATTGCACCAACCGGCCACGGGCCGTCGCTGTCCGGGTCGTGAGCCGATCATGGAAACTCGAGAACGTGGTGGACGAGAGGGGCTTGATGGCATTCGCCGTGGCGCGGACCTGGGACGAGGCGCAGCTGTACCTGGAGCTGCATCCGTGTCCGGACTGCGGGTCGGTCGACGCGCCCTGGGAACAGGCCCTGGTCCAGGTCGACGGTGACCTGGCGTCCAGCTACGCCGCGATCTGCCCGGGCTGTTCCGCCGAACGCGAGTACCTGTTCGGGCTGCCGGCGCACGAGACACCGGTGCGCGGCTGGCCGACGTTCGGCGGTCCGGAGCCGTCCGAGATCCTCGACGCCGGCCAGTGGATGGACGTCGCCGACACCGCCGCGGCGGCCGTCCCCACGGATCCCGTCGAGGCCGGTAGGGTGCTGGCCATCGCGCAGGCCGCCGTCCTCGAGGTGATCAAGTTCGTCCCGGCCGGCGCGGACGCCGTACCGGACGACGAGTTCTGGACACCGCAAGGACAGGCGGTACACGCCGCCGAGCCCGGGCGCTTCCGGCTGGACCGGTTACTCGTGACTCGTGACGTGTACGCCGAACTGGCCGGTGAAATCAGCGAGACAGGAGCGAGCTAACCGATGCCGATCGCAAGGACCCTGGCGGAGGCCGAGATCTACGTCGCGCTGGAAACCGCGCAGGCCGGGCCGGAACCGGGCCTGACCTCGGTCCCGGCTCCGGACTTCGAGCTGGGCGAGAACATCATCGAGGGCCCGGACGCCTGGACCTACCTGTCGCCGATCGGCGAGATCACCATCCCGTACTCGTCCCAGCGCTCGTCCACCCGGCTCGGCGCCCACTGGGGACTGGGCAAGTCGCAGCTCGTCGACGCGGCGGAGTGGGCGGTCGTCGCGCACCTGTACGCCGACCGGACGATCGCGGCCGACCTGGCGTACGACGGCCAACCGGGCCAGGAGCGGTACTACGTCGAGCTCGGCTGGGAACTTGCCGCCGAGGCGATCCGGGAGGCGATGAAGTCCCTGCCGGAAGGTGACAACGGCGGCGACACGGTCCCCGATTCGGAGATCTGGACCAGCTTCGGCGCCGACGCCAAGGCACGCGACCCGTACCTGGTCAGCCGCGCCCGGCTGGAGGACGACCTGGAGTACTACACCGGCACACTGGCCGACTTCCGCGCGCTGCACGGGCCGGCCTAGGACAGGCCTTAAGGCACGCGCTGGTCCACGTCGATCCGGATCGCCCGGGCGTCGGCACCGGCCTGCTCGAGAACCTTCTGCTTCGGATCCGGTACGCCGAGGAACGGCGGCCGCACCAACGCGGCCAGCTCCTTCAGCCGCGGATCGTCGAGGACCGTGTCGACGGCCCGCCGGTCTCCCCCGCACACCAGTACGTCGAGCTTCGCCGGCGCCAGGATCCGCACCGCGACCTCGGTGGCCGCCGCGAACGCCTCGCGCGCCTGGTTGTCCCGCCGGCGCGCGTACCGCTGCTGCGACCAGCCACCCGCCTTGGTCGTCCCCTGCACGTGCCGCGACCCGACCTTCGAGTCGACAAGCTTGCCGCCGGCAAACACGCCCGCGCCGTAACCACCGCGCCGGACGAGCAGTACGCCGAGCCGTCGCTCGGTGAGCACATGCGCGACGAGCCCTGCGCGGGACAACTCCGCGAGGGGCTCGAAAGGCACTGTGACGACAGCGGACTCGCCGTCCTCGGCCGACAACGTGACGCTCGTCGGCGTCACGTCGTACACGACCTCACCGTGCCGTTCGCCGAAGCCGGTCAGCCACCTGTCCAACCGCTCCGGCGCGACATGAACGGTGCGCGTCATGCTTCAGCTCCCTCGGACAACGCGGCACGCACGATCGCGCGCGCGGACGACAGCATCACGTCCGCAGCCTCGTCGCGGCTCAGTCCGGCGACGTCGACGAGCCAGACCAGCGCCTCGATGCCGACAGCGCTGCGCACGGCGATGGCGAGCCGGTGGACGGCGGCCTCCGACAACCTGTCCCGGGCGGGCGAGAGCGCATCCTCGAACCAGCCGATCCCGCGCCCCTGCCGTAGCGGCAGCTGATCCGGCTGCGTCGACGGCTCGAGCGACAGACGGAGCATCGTGCGCTGCTGCGGCTCGAACTTCAGCAGACTCTCGATGAACGCTGCCACCACCGTGAGCAGCCGCGTCTCGGGATCGTCGCCGCTGTCGGCCGGCAGCAAGGTGGTGAGCTCGACCTCTGGGTGGGCGGCGGCGAGCAGCTCCGCCTGACTGCGGAAGTACCGGTACGCCGTCGTCCGCGAGATCGACGCAGCCGCAGCGGCCTCCTCGACCGTCGGGGCCGACCCGCCCTCGGTGATCAGCTCACGAGCGGCGGCGATCAGGTCGTTGCGCGTGCGCTGCTTCTGCCGGGTCCGTCCGGACTGCTCGTACGCCGTTGACATGGCATACACGGTACCTTACTTTCGTAATGGGACTCGAGTCCCACGAATGGGAGGGGTATTCGACATGACCACACTGGCTGCGACGGTCCGCGATCACGGCGAGGGCGAACGGCGGTGGTTCAGCGGCGGCGGTCTGCAGACCTGGCTGGCGACCTCGGCGGAAACCGGAGGTGCGTTCCTGCTGATCGAGTTCGTCGGCGAGCAGGGCAAAGTGACGCCGCTGCACATCCACCCCGCGTCGGACGAGACGTTCTACCTGCTCGACGGAGAGATCCTGCTGGACCTCGACGGAAAGAAGCGCGGCCTCTCGGCCGGTGGGGTCGCGGTGGTTCCCCGCGGCATACCGCACGCCTTCAAGGTCGTCTCCCCGACGACCAGGATCCTGACGATCCAGACACCCGGCACAGACGAGGCGTTCTACCGGCTCGCCAGCGAACCCGCTCCGGAGGGGAGCCGGCCGATCCCGGTCGACTTCGACCGGATCCGGGAAGCTGCCGAGCAGACCGGCGCCATCCAGATCGTCGGACCGCCACCGTTCTGAGCACATGCGAAGAGCCCGGGCCACCTGACCCGGGCTCTCCCACTGCGGAAACACTCAGACGTTGAAACCCAGCGCGCGCAGCTGGTCGCGGCCGTCGTCGGTGATCTTCTCCGGGCCCCACGGCGGCATCCAGACCCAGTTGATCCGGAAGTCGTTCACGAGGCCGTCGAGCGCCATCCGGGTCTGATCCTCGATCACGTCGGTCAACGGGCAGGCCGCGGACGTCAGCGTCATGTCGATGATCGCCGTACTGGTGTCGTCGACGGTGATCCCGTAGATCAGGCCCAGGTCGACAACGTTGATGCCGAGCTCGGGGTCGACGACGTCCTTGAGAGCCTCGTTGACGTCCTCGACCTTGGGCGGCGTCGTGCCCGCCTGAGCAGCCTCGAGGTCGACCTCGGGCAGCTCGATCTTCTCGTCGGTCTGGTCAGGCATTCTTCACTCCTTCGTTGGCTGCGCCCTGAGTTGCCAGCGCCTGCGCCGTGGCATCCCGCCACGCCGACCAGCCCAGCAGTGCGCACTTCACCCGCGCGGGGAACTGCGCGACGCCCGCGAACGCGACGCCGTCCTCCAGAACCTCTTCGTCCGGTTCGACATTCCCCCGGCCCTGCATCAGCTCGAGGAACTTCTCGTACGTCGCCATGCCCTCGGACACCGGCTTGCCGATCACCAGGTCCGACATCACCGAGGTGGCCGCCTGGCTGATCGAGCAGCCGACGCTGTCGTGCGTGACGCCCTTCACGGTGTCGCCGTCGAGCTCGACCCGGAGCGTCACCTCGTCCCCGCAGGACGGGTTCACGTGGTGCACCTCCACGTCGTACGGGTCCGCGAGACCCGCGTGATGCGGGGTCCGGTAGTGATCCAGGATGATCTCCTGGTAGAGGCTGTCGAGCTGCATATCAGTCCACCTTGAAGAACGATCGGACGAACCCGAGGCCGTCGACGAGCGCGTCGATCTCCTCGGGAGTCGTGTACAGGTAGAAAGACGCTCTGGTCGACGATTGCATTCCGAACCGCTCGTGCACCGGCCGCGCGCAGTGGTGCCCGGCCCGCACCGCGATCCCCCGGGTGTCCAGCACGGTCGACACGTCGTGCGGGTGTACGCCGTCCAGCGCGAAGCTGATCGCGCCGCCGTGGTCCTTCGCGTCGGTCGGTCCGAGCAACGTCAGCCCGGGAACCGTCTTCAGGCCCTCGAGCGCGTACTCGACGATCGCGTGCTCGTGCGCCGCGACCTTGTCCATCCCGATCCCGGACAGGTAGTCGACGGCCGCACCGAGGCCGACGGCCTGCGCGATCGGCGGCGTACCGGCCTCGAACCGGGCCGGCGGCGGCGCGTACGTCGAGCCGGTCATCCGGACGACCTCGATCATCTCGCCGCCGCCGAGGAACGGCGGCAGCTCGGCGAGCAGCTCGTACCGGCCCCAGAGCACGCCGATACCCGTCGGGCCGACGACCTTGTGACCGGTGAAGACCAGGATGTCCGCGCCGAGCGTGGACACGTCGACCGGGAACTGCGGGACCGCCTGCGACGCGTCCACCACCACGGTCGCGCCGACCGCGTGCGCCTTGGTCGCGATCTCGGTGATCGGGTTGATCGTGCCGAGCGCGTTCGACACCCAGGTGAGGGCGACGACCTTGGTGTTCTCGGTCAGCAGCTCCTCGATGTTGCTGAGGTCCAGCCGCCCGTCCTCGGTCACGCCGAACCACTTCAGCGTCGCACCGGTCCGCTCGCACGCGAGCTGCCACGGGACGATGTTGCTGTGGTGCTCCATCTCGGAGACCACCACGACATCGCCCGGCTTGAGCGCGGCGCCGAGCGTGTGCGCGGCCAGGTTGAGCGCCTCGGAGGCGTTCTTGGTGAAGACGATCTCGTCCCGGTTCGGGGCGCCGATGAACGCGGCCACCTTGTCCCGGCCGCCCTCGTACGCCGCCGTGGCCTCGGCACCGAGCTGATGCATGGCCCGCGCGACGTTCGCGTTGTGCTGGAGGTAGTGGTCCTCGATCGCCTGCACGACCTGGCGCGGCTTCTGCGAGGAGTTCGCCGAGTCCAGGTAGACCAGCGGGAACCCGCCCGCGAGTTCACGCGACAGGATCGGGAAGTCCGCCCGGACCGACTGCAGGTCCAGCGGGCTGCTGAAGGTCCGGGTGGTGGTCATGCCTTCGTGCTCGCCTTCAGGAAGCGCTCGTAGCCGTTGGCTTCCAGCTCCTCGGCCAGCTCCGGGCCGCCCTCCTCGGCGACGCGGCCGTCGACGAAGACGTGCACGAAGTCCGGCTTGATGTAGCGCAGGATCCGCGTGTAGTGGGTGATCAGCAGGACGCCCTTGTCACCCTGGGACGCGAACCGGTTGACGCCCTCGGAGACGATCTTCAGCGCGTCGATGTCGAGGCCGGAGTCGGTCTCGTCGAGGATCGCGATCTTCGGGTTCAGCAGCTCCAGCTGGACGATCTCGTGGCGCTTCTTCTCACCGCCGGAGAAGCCCTCGTTGACGTTGCGCTGACCGAAGGTGGGGTCCATGTCCAGGTCGGACAGCGCCTTGTTCACGTCCTTGACCCAGGTGCGCAGCTTCGGCGCCTCGCCGTCGATCGCGGTCTTCGCCGTACGCAGGAAGTTCGCCACCGACACCCCCGGCACCTCGACCGGGTACTGCATCGCCAGGAACAGGCCGGCCCGGGCGCGCTCGTCGACGGCCATGTCCAGCACGTCCTCGCCGTCCAGGGTCACCGTGCCGCTGGTGATGTTGTACTTCGGGTGCCCGGCGATCGAGTACGCCAGCGTCGACTTGCCGGAGCCGTTCGGGCCCATGATCGCGTGCGTCTGACCGCCGGCGATGGTCAGGTCGACGCCGCGCAGGATCTCCTTCGGGCCGTTCTCGGTGTCGACCGACACGTGCAGGTCGCGGATCTCGAGTGTCGCCATGAGGTTTCTTCTATCTCCGTCGTTTACAGGGATGCTTGGTTCAAGGGGTTCTTCACGTCGACGAGTACGTCGTCGCCGTCGAGGCGGACCGGGTAGATCGGCACCGGGTCGTAGGCCGGCAGGCTGGTCGGCTCGCCGGTGCGCAGGTCGAAGCGGGACCCGTGCAGCCAGCACTCGATCTCGCACTCGCCGACGTCGCCCTCGGACAGCTGGATCTGCGCGTGCGAGCACTCGTCCCGCACCGCGAAGTACTGTCCTTCGCTCTTCACGACCGCGACCTCGACACCGCCGACCTCGACCGGGATCACACCCTCGTCGGGGACGTCGGCGGCGGCGCAGGCGCGCTCGAACGTGTCGCTCACTGCCCGACGACCGCCTTGGCCGATGCGCTCAACTCCGCGGCCCGCGCCAGCTTCTGCTCGATCACGTCGTGCAGGTGCTCGGTGACCTCGGGTACGCCGATCTTGCCGATGATGTCGTTGAAGAAGCCGGACACCACCAGCCGCCGGGCCGCGTCCTCGGGGATACCGCGGGCCTGCAGGTAGAACAGCTGCTCGTCGTCGAAGCGGCCGGTCGCGGACGCGTGACCGGCGCCCTCGATCTCGCCGGTCTCGATCTCCAGGTTCGGCACCGAGTCGGCGCGGGCGCCGTCGGTGAGCACCAGGTTCCGGTTCAGCTCGAAGGTGTCGGTGCCCTCGGCCGCGGCCCGGATCAGCACGTCGCCGATCCACACCGAGCGGGCGTGGTCACCGGCCAGCGCGCCCTTGTACAGCACGTTGCTCTTGCAGTTGGTGGCCTCGTGGTCGACGAAGAGCCGGTTCTCGTGGTGCTGACCACCTTCGGCGAAGTACACCCCGAGGAGTTCCGCGTCGCCGCCGGGCCCGGCGTACCGGACGTTGGTGGCGACCCGGACGATCTTGCCGCCCAGGGTCACGACCACGTGGTGGAGTTTCGCGTCCCGCCCGACCAGCGCGTCGTGCTGGGCGAGGTGGATGGACTCGTGGTCACCCTGCTGGATGCTGACCACGCGGAGCTCGGAGCCGTCGCCGGTGACGATCTCGACGTTGGTGCCCAACTCGCCCGCGCCGGTGTGATCGATGATCACGATCGCGCGGCTGTGCCGGCCGGCCTCGACGATCAGGTGGCTGAAGCCGCGGGCACCGAGGCTCGCGACGTTCACGTGCACCGGCTCGGTCAGCTCGGCCTCGACCGGGATCCGGACCGCGAACGCCTCGCCCGCGTGGTTCCAGGCGACGGCCGCGGACCGGTCCTGCGGCTTGCCGACCTTCAGCGAGTCCGCCGCGACGGTCTCGAAGACGACACCCTCCGGACCGGAAGCGTCGATCTTCGGGGTCTCGGTGCCGGCCGCGTCGTCGAACAGGGCCTTGAGCTGCTTGACCGGGGTGAAGCGCCACTCCTCCTCGCGTCCGTTCGGCACCGCGAAGTCGGCCACGTCGTACGACCTCGGCCGCTCACTGCGCGCCTGGAGCGGGACCGGGGACCCCGGCCCGTGGGAGTGTGCCCGGTTGCCAGTGGCAACCAGCGTTTCAGCGGCGGACATCAGCCGACGGCCCCTTCCATCTGCAGCTCGATGAGCCGGTTGAGTTCCAGCGCGTACTCCATCGGGAGCTCGCGGGCGATCGGCTCGATGAAGCCGCGGACGATCATCGCCATCGCCTCGTCCTCGGCCATGCCCCGGCTCATCAGGTAGAAGAGCTGGTCGTCGCTGACCTTGGACACGGTCGCCTCGTGCCCCATCGCCACGTCGTCCTCGCGGACGTCGACGTACGGGTAGGTGTCCGAACGGCTGATGGTGTCGACCAGCAGCGCGTCACAGCGCACCGTGGACTTGCTGTGGTGCGAGCCCGGCGCCACCTCGACCAGACCGCGGTACGACGTCCGGCCGCCGCCGCGGGCCACCGACTTCGACACGATCGAGCTGGAGGTGTACGGCGCGTTGTGCACCATCTTGGAGCCGGCGTCCTGGTGCTGGCCCTCGCCCGCGAACGCGACCGACAGGGTCTCGCCCTTGGCGTGCTCGCCCATCAGGTACACAGCCGGGTACTTCATCGTCACCTTGGAGCCGATGTTGCCGTCGATCCACTCCATGGTCGCGCCCTCTTCGCAGGTGGCGCGCTTGGTGACCAGGTTGTAGACGTTGTTCGACCAGTTCTGGATCGTCGTGTAGCGGCAGCGGGCGCCCTTCTTCACGATGATCTCGACGACCGCGGAGTGCAGCGAGTCGGACTTGTAGATCGGCGCCGTGCAGCCCTCGACGTAGTGCACGTAGGCGTCCTCGTCGACGATGATCAGGGTCCGCTCGAACTGGCCCATGTTCTCGGTGTTGATCCGGAAGTACGCCTGCAGCGGGATGTCCACCTTGACGCCCTTGGGGACGTAGATGAACGAGCCGCCGGACCAGACCGCGGTGTTCAGCGAGGCGAACTTGTTGTCGCCGACCGGGATGACGGAGCCGAAGTACTCCTTGAAGAGCTCCGGGTGCTCCTTCAGGCCGGTGTCGGTGTCCAGGAAGATGACGCCCTGCGCCTCCAGGTCCTCACGGATCTGGTGGTAGACGACCTCGGACTCGTACTGCGCGGCGACGCCGGCGACCAGGCGCTGCTTCTCCGCCTCCGGGATACCGAGCTTGTCGTAGGTGTTCTTGATGTCCGGCGGCAGGTCCTCCCAGGAGGTGGCCTGCTTCTCGGTCGACCGGACGAAGTACTTGATGTTGTCGAAGTCGATTCCCGACAGGTCGGCGCCCCACGACGGCATCGGCTTGCGGTCGAAGAGCTTCAGGCCCTTCAGGCGCAGGTCGAGCATCCACTCCGGCTCGTTCTTCAGCGCGGAGATGCCCCGCACCACGTCGGTGCTGAGGCCGCGCTGGGCGACCGCACCGGCGGCGTCGGAGTCGGCCCAGCCGTACTGGTAGTTGCCGAGGCCTTCCAGTTCGGGGTGAGCGGTTTGCGTCATCGTGTAGTCCTCGCAGCTTCGCCGTCGGATACAGGGGGAACCGGGCTGGCGCCCGGGATATGCGTCGTACAGACACCGTCGCCGTGGGCGATGGTGGCCAGTCGCTGCACGTGCTTGCCGAGGAGTCTCGAGAACACCTCGGTCTCGGCCTCGCACAGCTGGGGGAACTGCGCGGCCACGTGCGCGACCGGGCAGTGGTGCTGGCAGAGCTGGGCGCCGTGGCCCGCCTCCGCCGTGGAGGCGGCGTAGCCGTCGGCCGTCAGGGCCTGGGCGAGCACCTCCGCCTTCTTGCTCTCGGGAGCCTGCGCGAGCAGTTCCCGGTAGCGCTCCTCCACCTCGGAGACCCGGCGCCGAGCGAACTCCGCCACGGCGTCGTCACCGCCGGCCTCGGCGATGAACCGCATCGCGGTCGCCGCGAGGTCGTCGTACGCCTGGTGGAAGGCGTGCCGGCCGGAGTCGGTCAGCACGAACACCTTCGCCGGGCGGCCGCGGCCGCGGGGGCCGTAGACGCGCTCCTCGCGCGATTCCACCAGGCCCTCGTCGAGCAGGTGGTCCAGGTGCCGGCGAACCGCCGCCGGGGTGAGCTCCAGCCGTTCCGCCAGCACCGCGGCGCTGGACGGGCCGTTGGTCAGGATCGAGCGTGCGACCCTGTCCCTGGTGGACTCGTCCCGCGCGCCGGCAGCGCCGTGAGGCACGGCTCGGTCGGTCGCAGGAGTTTTCACAACATCAGTGTCGCGTAATTCCGCGGGCCCTTCAAATAAGGGTCGCCTTACCGGTTCGGGCGCTCACGCGGAACCCGGGACCCGACCGTGAGCGAGGTCACTCCGGGCCGTTCTCTATGCTGCGTTTGTGCCAGTCGCGGTGGAGATCGACAACCTCGTCGTGCGGTACGGCGAGAAGACCGCGGTCGACGGTCTCGGTCTCACCGTATCCGCCGGCACGGTGACGGCCGTGCTCGGCCCGAACGGCGCCGGCAAGACCACGACCGTGGAGACCTGTGAGGGCTTCCGGCGCCCGGACTCGGGCACTGTCCGGGTCCTCGGCCTGGACCCGCTCGCCGACCACGACGAGCTGATGCCGAGGATCGGCGTGATGCTCCAGGAGGGCGGCGCCTGGTCGGGTGTGCGCGCGGTCGAGATGCTGAAGTACGTCGCCACGCTGCACACCCACCCGCTCGACGTGCCCGCCCTGGTGGAGCGCCTCGACCTGGGCAGCTGCGGGCGGACGCCGTACCGCCGGCTCTCGGGCGGACAGAAGCAGCGGTTGTCGTTCGCGCTGGCGATCGTGGGACGGCCGGAGATCGCGTTCCTGGACGAGCCGACCACCGGCCTGGACCCGCACGGGCGCCGCGAGATCTGGCAGCTGATCCGCGACCTGCGCGACGACGGCGTGACGGTCGTGCTGACGACGCACGCGATGGACGAGGCCGAGCAGCTGTCCGACCAGGTGCACGTGGTGTCGGCCGGCAAGGTGATCGCCTCCGGCACCCCAGACTCCCTCACCGACCACCACACCAAGTCCCTCGAGGACGTGTTCCTCGAACTGACCGCGCCGAAGCGGGAGACACCATGAGCAGCGCCGCGACGTACGCCCCGCGGCCGGGCAGCGCGCCCTGGCCGCGGAAGGTGCTCGCGCACACCCGGATGGAGTTCAAGCTGCTCGTCCGCAACGGCGAGCAACTGCTGCTCGCCCTGGTGATCCCGCTCGGCCTGCTGCTCCTCCTCGGCGGGACCGGCCTCGGCGAGCGGCTGCCGCTCGGCAGCGGCCGGCCGATCGACGAGGCGGTCCCCCGGGTGCTCGCACTCGCGATCCTGTCCTCGTCGTTCACCTCGCTGGCGATCGCGACCGGCTTCGAGCGCCGATACGGCGTCATCAAGCGCCTGGGCGCCTCACCGCTGTCCCGCACCGGCCTGCTCGCGGGCAAGATCGGTGCGGTCCTGATCGTCGAGGTCATCCAGCTGATCGTTCTGACCGGCACCGGGTTCGCGCTCGGGTGGAAGCCGATCGGCGGGTTCGAGGCGGTCTTCGGCGTCGTCCTCACGGTTCTGTGCGGTACGGCGGCCTTCGCGTCACTGGGTCTGCTGATGGCCGGCGTACTGCGGGCCGAGGCAACGCTGGCCGCGGCGAACCTGCTGTACCTGCTGCTGCTCGTGGGCGGCGCGATCATGACGCCCGTCGACGAGTACCCGGCCGGTATGCAAGGCGTCGTACGGCTGCTGCCGAGCGCCGCGCTCGCCAACGGGATCGCGAATTCCACGGTCGAAGGGGTGATTCCGTGGGCGGCGGCGCTCTCACTGGCACTCTGGGCGGGGGTGCTGGGGTACCTGGTGTCCCGCACCTTCCGCTGGGACTGACCTTTAGAGTGTGCCGGTGATGACGACCGAGACCCCGCCCCAAGAGACTGAGCCAGTCAGCGGATTCTGGCGACTGGTTCCCGAGCCGAGCCTGGACGCCGTCCGGCGCTGGGGCTGGGCATCGGTGGTCGTGAACATCGGCATCGTGGTCACCGGCGGACTGGTCCGGCTGACCGGCTCGGGGCTCGGCTGCCCGACGTGGCCGTCCTGCACCGACGACTCGTACGTCCCACACGCCGCCCTCGGCATCCACGGCGCGATCGAGTTCACCAACCGGATGCTCGGGTTCGTCGTCGCGATCGTCGCGATCCTCACCTGGCTGGTCGTCATGCGCTACCGCCCGATCCGGCGGGACCTGCGCCGGCTGGCGACCGCGGCCGCGCTCGGGGTCCCGTTGCAAGGGGTGATCGGCGGCATCAGCGTCCTCACCGGCCTGAACCCCTGGATCGTCTCGGCGCACTTCCTGGTCTCGCCGATCATCATCACGCTGACGGTCTCGATGATGCGCCGCTCGCGCACCAGCCCGTACCCGCACACTCCCCCGGTGGTCCGCGCGCTCGCCACCGCCTCGGTGGTGGCGGTCTGGCTGACCGTTGCCCTCGGCACCATTGTGACCGGCGCCGGGCCGCACTCGGGTGATCCGGAGACCGGCCGCAACGGGTTCGACCCTGAGCTGGTCAGTCAGCTGCACTCGGATGTGGTGTTCGGCCTGCTCGGAATCTCGATCGCGCTGGTGATCGCGACCCGCGTGACAGCGACCTCACGCACGCTCCGCAAGCTCGCCGCCTGGCTGCTCGCCGTCGAACTCCTGCAGGGCGCCGTCGGCTTCACGCAGTACTTCACCGGCCTGCCGTGGGGTGTCGTCCTGGTCCACATGTTCCTTGCCGGGCTACTGATCGCCCTCGTCACAGCCGTCTACGGCGAACGCGGCACCCCCGCCACCTGACGAACGCCCGACGGCCGCTGTGTGATCAGTACGTCGATGCCGTCCAGGATTCGGTCGAGCCCGAAGGTCACGTCGGCGTCGCGGATCTCGTCGGTGTACTGGTCGCCGGCCATCAGGGCGGCCAGGACCGAGTATCCGAGCTCGTGCAGCCGAGGTTCCAGGAACTGCGCCACCGCTGCCGGCTCGACGGTGCTCGCGCTGCTGTCCCGCACATCGCGCCGCGCACTGGCGATCCGCCTGGCATAACCGTCCAGCAGCAACGCGCACGACAGGCTTTCGGCGGGACTGAGCCCGGCACCGGTCAGCACCTTCAGGATCGCCTCTGCCCAGCCGAGGAGGTTCGGCGTCATCGGCGCTCCGCGGATCGGCAGATCGCAGAGCCATGGGTGGATGTCGCACCGATCGACCATCGCCTGGGTCCAGGCGGTCGCCCCGGCTCGCCAGTCCCGTGCGCCGACGACCCCGTCCGGCGCCGGACCCCAGGCTGCGTCACCGAGCAGAACCAGGAGCTCGTCGCGCGAGCTGACGTACCTGTAGATCGCGTTGGCGGTCAGCCCCAGCCGCTGGGCGATCTTGGGCATCGACAACGCGGCGAACCCCTCGGCATCGGCCAGCTCGAGGGCTGCGTCGACGATCTGCTCGACGCTCTGCGTCGGCTTCCGGCCGAGCTTGTTCTTCGACTTGGCGGGCAGACCCCACGCCAGCACCAGCCCCGGCGGCAGGTGCGCATCGTCGGTCAACGGCATCAGGTCGGCTCCTCACGCCTGGCAAAACGCGGTGTTTGACTTCGTGTGTACCTTACACTTTATATTAGTGTGACCCACACACAAATACACCTGAGGATGCGAGCGTGCCCATGGGACAGCAGGATCACCACGACGGACCGGCTCGGCGACGACCGCGGTCCGGCCTTTCTCGCCGGCTCGGAGCATTGCTGACCGCGGCGCTTCTCGCGAGCTCGGCCGCGGCCTGTGGAGGTGCGGCCCAAGCCGCGACGAACAGCCGTGGTACGCCGGAAACTCCCGCAGACGCCGTGGTTTCGACGGACGCCGGGGCAGTACGCGGCACGCTCACCCCGCAGGCCCGGCGTTTCCAAGGAATTCCGTACGCCGCACCGCCGACCGGCCGACTCCGCTGGGCATCGCCGCAACGGGCCGCGTCATGGCGTGGCATCCGGGACGCGACCAAGCCCGGGAATCGCTGCGCCCAGGCCGGAGGGCTGATCGACGAGGCCAGCACGACCGAGGACTGCCTCTACCTCAACGTCACCACGCCCCGCGACAGCGGCGCACACAAGCTGCCGGTGATGGTGTGGATCCACGGCAACGGCTTCATCAACGGAGCCGGCAGCCTGTACGACGCACAGCAGTTGGCGAACAGCGGCCAGGTCGTCGTGGTCAGCCCCAACTACCGGCTGGGCATCTTCGGCTTCCTTGCCCATCCGGCGCTCGACCACGGCGGAGCTCGGCAACTCTCGGGGAACTTCGGCCTCGAGGACCAGCAGGCCGCATTGCGGTGGGTCCGGCGCAACGCGGCGGCATTCGGCGGCGATCCGGGCAATGTCACGATCTTCGGTGAATCCGCCGGCGGCACCAGCGTCTGTTCCCACCTGGTCGCGCCAGGATCCGCAGGACTGTTCCAGAAGGCGATCCTGCAGAGCGCCCAGTGCACCGGGCGGAAGTGGTCGCCCGGACCGCCGACCTGGTTTCCGCTACCCCGCTCCGAGCGCGAGCAGCACGGCCTCGAGGTCGCGGCCGAGATCGGCTGCGCCGACCCGGCGGCCGCTGCGGCCTGTTTGCGAGACAAGCTGCCGGAGGAGCTCACCAAGTGGTCCGACGACGGAGTGGGATCAGGCCCGACCGTTGGTGGTGGAGTGCTGCCTCTCAGCCCGGACCGCGCCTTCGCAACCGGTCGCTTCAACCACGTGCCGATCATCCAGGGCACCACGCGGGACGAACACCGCCTGTTCACCGCCGCGATCGAAACAGCAACCGATCAGGTGACCACCCCGGCCAGTTACAGAGAAGAAGTCCACACGCTGTTCGGGCAGTCGGACGCCGAACGGGTCCTGGCCCGCTATCCCATCGAACAGTTCCATTCGGCCGGCGAGGCTTTGTCGGCCGTGGTCACGGACTGGGCGTGGGGCTGCCCGGTCCTCGACCGAGACCGCGCAATCGCCGCGCAGACACCGCTGTTCGCGTACGAGTTCGCCGACGAGACCGCTCCGTGGTTCACCACGCTTCCGAAGCCCAACTTCCCGACCGGCGCGTACCACGGCGCCGAACTGCAGTACCTCTTCGCCGACGAGCAACTCCCGGGCCCGAGAACTCCCGGGCAGAAAGAACTCTCCGCGACGATGATGAGCTACTGGACCCAGTTCGCACGCACCGGGAACCCGAACGGTCCGGGTCAGCCACGCTGGCAGCCGTTCCAGAACAAGGACCACGTCCAGTCGCTCGCCCCTGCGAGAATCACCTCGGCCGACCTGGCCCAGGAACACCAATGCGCCTTCTGGGCCTCGATCGGCTCCTGACCTGATCGACAAGGCCGCCGTTCGGGCCAACGCGGGGCACCCGCCACCTGACGGGCGCCCCGCGCGTCGCTCAGCAGATCACTTCACTCAGTACTTCACTCAGTACTTCACTCGGTAGACCGCGCCGGGGCCGAAGACCGGCCCGGCGACGAACAACTGGCCCCACCGGTTGAAAGCTGTGCCTCCCGGCAGGTTCAGCTGACCGCGGACCAGTTCTCGTTTGTACCCAGCCCGATGTCCCTTGCCCGGGTACTGCAGGTACAGCGAGCCGATGGTCGAGCCGCCCATCTCGAACTTGAGCCAGCTCTCCCGGGCCAGCTGGACCACGGCCAGCTTGCCGTGCGGGCCGCCGGCCAGGTCGACGATCGACGTGTAGCCGTCGGCGTACCGCTTGCAATTGCCCTTGTTCGGCTTGACCGGATCACATACCGCTCCCACGGAGCCTGGCTTGATCCGCCAGATCTCCGACGTTCCCGGTGTCGCCGGGAAGCCGCGGAGTTCACCGACGTACCAGTAGCCGTCCGAACCGACCGTCACCGAGGTGGCGACGGCTTCGGCGGGGATCATCGTCCCGGCCGGCGGGGCCTCCGGTCCGAGGCCGGCCGGCGTCTTCACCACGCGCGGCTTCAACCGGGCAACGGTCTGGATCTTGCCGTTCGGCCAGACCCGGAGCAGGTCGTTGCCGGCGGCATCCGCCACCAGCACGGTGCCGTCCCGTAGCGCCGCGACACCGAACGGGTTCGACTCGGTCGGCGGGTCGGCCAGGTTGTACGGATCCGGGTCGTGCGACTGGTACTTGCCGATGTCCGCGACCGGGACCGGCGACTTGCCCGGACGCAGCCGGAACAGGGTGGCGCCGCCTGGCGGGGTGTCGCCTTCCGGACCGCCACCGCCGGTCAGGGCGTACGTCGTACCCCATTTGTTCGTGTCGATCGCCGGTGCGAATCCTCCCGGGACCTGGCCGAGCTTCCAGGTCTTGTGGCCGTCGGTCGCGTACACCGAGCCGTCGGTGACGCTGTAGATGACCTTGTCCTTGTACGTCGAGACGCCGCGCGGCCCGTCCAGACCCGTTGCCACCGGCTTCAAACTCGAGTGGTTGCCCCCGGCCTCGGCCTGGCCCGCGACCAGGACCGTGGCGGTCAGAGCGAGTGCCGCGACCGCGGCGATGCGTGTTCGTACCCCCATGCGAATCCCCCTGCTGTAACGCCTCCCCAGGCGTGGATCCCCGTCCACAGGCAGATGCCCATCGCAACATCAGATCACGTTCAGGTCAACGGGGTAACGCACCGCGTCCGCCCCGGGACCGTGCGGCACCCGGCAGATACCACGTCCGGTCGCCCAGCAGCGCGAGCACGGCGGGCACGACGAGCATCCGGACCAGCGTCACATCCAGGAAGATCGCCACCGCCAGGCCGACGCCGACGATCTTCACCATGACTGCCGGGTCGGCCGCGAACCCGGCCGCCACCGCGATCATGATCGCGGCCGCGCAGGTGATCACCTTCGCACTCGACGCGAGCCCCTCGACCAGGGCCTCCCGGTGCGGCAGGCCCGCGTCGTACGCCTCCCGGACCCGGCTCAGCATGAACACCTCGTAGTCGGTCGACAGCCCGAACAGGATCGCGAACAGCACCACCGGCGCCCAGGCGACGATCGGCACCGGCTCGGCGAGACCGAGCAGTTCCGAGCCCGGCGAGGTCTGGAACGCCACCGTCAACGCACCGAACGACGCGGCCACCGAGAGCAGGTTGGCCAGCACCGCCTTGACCGCCAGCACCAGCGAGCGGAACACCGCCACCAGCAGCACGCACGTCGCCGCCAGCACGACGAGGATCACCAGCCACAGCCGTTGCTGCAGGACCGTCGTCATGTCCACCGTCGTTGCCGTCGGCCCCGCCAGCTCGGCACCGCCGGGCAACTCCCGGTGCAGCGCACCGACCAGCTCGTACGTCGCCGCGTCCTGCGGACCAGTCCTCGGTACGACGGTCAGCACCGCCGTCGTACCGTCGGCCGATCGCAGCGGCGGCATCACGTCCGCGACGTCCGGTCGGGACGCCATCCGGCTCGCGAGGCTCGTGTCATCGACCCTTGCGCGGTCGACGACCACGGCGAGCGGCCCGTTCCACCCAGGACCGAAGTGCTGGGCGACCAGGTCGTACGCCTGCCGCGTCGGGTTCGACAGCGGTTCGCTGCCGGCGTCGTTCTGACCGAGACGCAGCCCGGCCACCGGCGCCGCGATCACGCCCAGCGCGGTCAGGCCGGCCGCGAGAGCGAGCACCGGCCGCCGCACCACGGCCCCCGTGGACCGCTCCGCCCAGGCGGAGCGGAAGGCCGGCGGCGCCTGACCGCGAGGTGCTCGC
Source organism: Kribbella pratensis (assembly GCF_004366075.1). GTDB lineage: Bacteria > Actinomycetota > Actinomycetes > Propionibacteriales > Kribbellaceae > Kribbella > Kribbella pratensis. Next base: position 901,792 of record NZ_SODU01000001.1, read on the forward strand.
CGGGGCAACACCCGGCGTCCTGCGGGCACGAGGATCGCCGGCAGCAGGGTGATCGCGGCGAGCATCGTCGCCAGCACCACCAGCCCGGCGGCCAACCCCATCGTCGTGAAGCTGGGGATGCCGCTGAACGCCAGCCCGAGGATGCCGATCAGCACGCACAGCCCGGCGAACACCACCGCATGCCCGGCCGTCGCCACCGCCTCGGCGACCGCGTCGAGCGGAGCCGACCCGCGTCCGAGTTCGTCGCGATACCGGGCGATGATCAGCAGGCTGTAGTCGATCCCGACGCCGAGTCCGAGCATCGATCCGAGGGTCGGGCTCACCGTGCTCACGTCGGCGACCGCCGCGAGCAACCCGATCAGCCCCATGCCCACGCCGATCCCGACCAGCGCCATCAGCAACGGCAGCCCGGCCGCGAGCAACGAGCCGAACACCAGAATCAGCACGACGATCGCGACCGCGACCCCGATCGCCTCGGCGACTCCGTTCGGGCCCTGCACCCCTTCCGGGACCTGGCCGCCGACGGCGACCTGGGCGCTCGCCTCCCGCAGCGGAGCCGCAGCCCCGGTCAGCGCGGCCGTGGTCTCCTTCAGATCGAGTCCCTCCGGCCCGACTGCGAACTGTACGGCGATCAACGCCGACCGCCCGTCCGGCGTGACGGACGGCGTCACCGTCTGGACGTGTTCCACCGACCGTAGGGAGTGCACGGTCCGGTCGATTGCACCGGCAGGCAGTCCAGCGGTGGCGCGAGCCACCACGTGGGCCACGGCACCGCTGCGATCCGGGAAGTGGTCCCGAAGCATCGCGGTCGCCCGCGCGCTCGACGTACCCGGAACGTCGGCCGTGTCGCGCAGGCTGCCGCCGGCAGCCACCGAGGCACCGGTCACCGCCCCGAGCAGGAGCAGCCAGAGCACGGCCACGCGCCAGGGATGCGTCCCGCACAGCCGTCCGAGCCGGTGCAGCATGCGCGTCATGTCGATCTCCTCGGTCGTCCGATGAACACCTCCACCAGACCCCGGCACGAGGACCCCGGTCCAACAGCCATCGCTCGCCCGTTGACAACCAGCGGTTGTCGGACAGGATGAGGGCGGGTGTGGACCTCGACTCGGGCACCCTGCGGGCCTTCGTGACGGTCGCCGACGAAGGTCACTTCGGCCGGGCCGCCGAGCGGCTCGTCATCTCCCAGCAGGCGATCTCGAAGCGGATCAACCGGCTGGAGAGCCAGCTCGGGGTGTCACTGTTCGACCGGTCGCTCCGGAACGTCCGGATCACCGAGACCGGTCGCCGGCTGCTGCCGCTGGCCCGGCAGGCGGTCGACACCGCCGACGCCCTCGCCGTCGAGGCGGCGAAGAACGCGGGCCCACTGCGGATCGACGTTCTCGACGACCACCTGTCGTCGATGCTGATCGCGCGCGGCGTGGCGCAGCGCGGCGACGTCGTCGTCGAGGCCCGGACCCGGACCGATCACCACGACGCCCTCGAGGCGCTGCGGACGACAGACGTCGACATCGCCTTGGGACGGGCCGGCGCGGTCACCGGACCGTGGCCTGCCGACCTCCGGCGCCGGGTCGTGCTGCTCGAGCCGATCCGGCTCCTGGTCGGCGCACGCCATCCGCTGGCGGGACGCGACGCCGTACCGATGGCGGACCTGCGGGACGCTCGGCTCTGGTTCCCGATGACCGGGGCGCCGCGGGAGTGGATCGACCTCGTCGACGAGCTGTGCGCGGACTTCGGGCTGACGGTGGACCGCACCGGGTCGACGCTGGGTCTCGAGTACTTCCTCGGCAGGCTCGCAGACGATCCGGGGCTCGGCACGCTGTTCGGCGGGGCGATGGCGGCACCCGGTCCGGGGCTCGCCGTCGTACCGATCGTCGATCCGGTGCCGGTGTTCGCGTGGTGGGCGATGTGGCGGCGCCGGGTTCCGGACAGCCGGGTCCAGGCCGTCCAGGATGCTGCTTCCAGGCTGTACGGCGTACCGCTGGAAGCGGCGGGCGACACGTGGATGCCCGCGGCCGACCGCGCCCGGCTGTAGGGCACGGCTGTAGGACCTGGCCTCAGTGCAGCAGCGGATCGATCGCGGCGGCGATGAACAGCAGCGCGAGGTAGATGTTCGAGAAGTGGAAGAGCCGCATCGGGCGCAGCGCGGCGCCGTCCGCGCCGGTGTGGGCCCGGACCAACAACCGGCGCGCCTCGCGGAGGAACACGAAACCGAGCACGACCGCGGCCAGCGGGTACACCCAGCCGGTGTCGCCGATCGGCCAGAGCGCCAGCGACGTGATCACCATGACCACGGAGTACGCCATGATCTGCCGCGCGGTGGCGACCGGGGTGGCGACCACGGGAAGCATCGGCACGTCGACCGACGCGTAGTCCTCGCGGTACCGCATCGCGAGCGACCAGGTGTGCGGCGGCGTCCAGAAGAAGACGACCAGGAACAGCACGACCGGCGTCCAGGCCAGCTTGCCGGTGACCGCGGTCCAGCCGATCAGGGTCGGGAAGCAGCCTGCGATCCCGCCCCAGACGATGTTCTGCACGGTCCGGCGCTTGAGCACCATCGTGTAGCCGAAGACGTAGAACAGGTTCGCGGCCAGCGCGAGGCCGGAGGACAGCCAGTTCACGAAGAAGCCGAGCTCGAGGGTCGCCAGCACACCGAGCACGACGCCGAAGATCGTCGCCGAGCGCGGGCTGACCGCGTGCCGCGGCAGCGGGCGGCGCCGGGTCCGGCGCATCTGCTCGTCGATGTCGCGGTCGAGGACGCAGTTGATCGTGTTGGCGCTGCCGGAGGCGAGCACGCCGCCGATCAGCGTGGCCACGACCACCTCGAGACCGGGCACGCCACCGGCTGCCAGGAACATCACCGGCACGGTGGTGATCAGGAGCAGCTCGATGATGCGCGGCTTGGTCAGACCGACGTACGCCTTCACCACGTCGCGCACCGACGGACTCACCGTTGCAGCTGATACAGCGGTAGCGTCCGGCAGCGGCGTCGGGTACGACGTCGTCGCGGCAGAACGCGGGTCGACGGCCGTCACGAACACCTCGAACAGAGTGGGTTGACGCCGGATGAGCGGCGCTGACGATTCAGCAGTCTACGACGCCCCGTAGGAGGGTTCTCGCACCCCCCTCCGATCGGCCGGGTGTGATGTCGGAGACGTCCGGGAACAGCACCAGTTACCAGCTGGTTGACAAGCCTTGGAGCAATGTGCAGCCGACAGGCCGCGTCACAGTAGGCTCTGCGTGAGACACCTAGAAGGTCACCATCGAGAGGAGCGCCGCCGGCGTGACGGAGAAGACCAGCCCAAAGCTTGAATGGACCGAACTGGACCAGCGCGCGGTCGACACCGTACGGGTGCTCGCGATGGATGCGGTCGAGAAGGTCGGCAACGGACATCCCGGTACGGCGATGAGCCTCGCACCGGCGGCGTACCTGCTGTTCCAGAAGGTGATGCGGCACAACCCGGCGGCCACCCACTGGGCCGGCCGCGACCGGTTCGTGCTGTCCGCGGGACACTCCAGCCTGACCTTGTACATCCAGCTCTACCTGGCCGGCTTCGGCCTCGAGCTGGACGACCTGAAGTCGCTGCGGACCTGGGGCAGCAAGACCCCGGGCCACCCCGAGTACCGGCACACCGCCGGCGTCGAGACCACCACCGGCCCGCTCGGCCAGGGCATCGGCAACGCGGTCGGCATGGCGATGGCGGCCCGCCGGGAGCGCGGCCTGCTCGACCCGGACGCGCCGAAGGGCGAGAGCCTGTTCGACCACCAGATCTACGTGATCGCGTCCGACGGTGACATCGAGGAAGGCGTCGCCTCCGAGGCGTCGTCGCTGGCCGGGCACCAGAAGCTCGGCAACCTGACGATCATCTACGACGCGAACAAGATCTCGATCGAGGACAACACCGACGTCGCACTGTCCGAGGACGTGGCGGCCCGCTACGCGGCGTACGGCTGGCACGTCCAGGACGTTGACTGGACGCTCGGCGGCACCGGTTACGAGGAGGACGTCCAGGCGCTGTACGACGCGCTCGAGGCGGCCCGGGCCGTGACCGACAAGCCGAGCTTCATCCGGCTGCACACCATCATCGGCTGGCCGGCCCCGAACAAGCAGAACACCGGCAAGATCCACGGCTCGGCGCTCGGCGCCGACGAGGTCGCCGCGACCAAGAAGGTGCTCGGCTGGGATCCGGAGCAGTCGTTCCAGGTCGCCGACGACGTGATCGCGCACACCCGCCAGGCGCTGGACCGGGGCAAGGTCCTGGAGGCCGAGTGGACCGCGAAGTTCGACGAGTGGAAGGCCGCGAACCCGGAGCGGGCCGCGCTGCTCGACCGGCTCTCCAAGCGGGAACTGCCGGCCGGCTGGAAGGACGCCCTGCCGAGCTGGGACGCCGACGCCAAGGGGGTCGCGACCCGCGCCGCCTCCGGTGAGGTGCTGACCAAACTCGCACCGGAGCTCCCCGAGCTCTGGGGCGGCTCGGCCGACCTGGCCGGTTCGAACAACACCACCCCGAAGGGCCAGCCGTCCTTCATCCCGGCGGAGTTCTCGACCAAGGAGTTCTCCGGCGACGAGTACGGCCGGGTCCTGCACTTCGGGATCCGCGAGCACGCCATGGGCTCGGTGCTGAACGGCATCGCGCTGCACGGCCTGACCCGCCCGTACGGCGGTACGTTCCTGGTCTTCTCCGACTACATGCGTCCCTCCGTCCGGCTGGCCGCGCTGATGCAGCTGCCGGTGACGTACGTGTGGACGCACGACTCGATCGGTCTCGGCGAGGACGGTCCGACGCACCAGCCGATCGAGCACCTCTCGGCGCTGCGGGCGATCCCGGGCCTGGACGTCGTACGGCCCGGTGACGCGAACGAGACGGCGGCCGCGTGGGCGACCATCCTCGAGCACACCGACCGCCCGGCCGGCCTGGCACTGACCCGGCAGAACGTGCCGACGTTCCCGCGCGGCACCGACGGCTTCGCGACCACCGAGAACGTGCACAAGGGCGGTTACGTGCTGCTCGACACCGAAGGCACGCCGGACGTGGTGCTGATCGGCACCGGCTCCGAGCTGCAGATCGCGGTCGAGGCCCGCAAGGTCCTGGCCGACGAGGGCGTCAACGCCCGCGTGGTGTCGATGGTGTCCCGCGAGTGGTTCGACGAGCAGGACGACGCGTACCGCGAGTCGGTCATCCCGGCGGACGTGCGGGCCCGGGTCTCGGTCGAGGCCGGGATCGCGCAGAGCTGGCACGACATCGTCGGCGACGCCGGCCGCTCGGTGAGCCTGGAGCACTACGGCGCGTCCGCGGCGTACCAGACGCTGTACGACGAGTTCGGCATCACCACCGAGGCGGTCGTGCAGGCCGCGAAGGACAGCATCGCCGCCGCCGCGCAGATCAGCGGACCGGGTGTCCCGCCCGGCCGCGCCGCCGCCGGGCCGGTCGGACCGGCCGACGCCGGCGGCACCGGACAGGCCAACTGAGACACCTGACAACAGAAGATTTCGGAAGAAGGCATCGGAACCATGAACGATCGCTTGAAAGCACTCGCCGACGCGGGTGTCTCCATCTGGCTGGACGACCTGTCCCGTGAGCGGCTGACCAGCGGCAGCCTGCAGGCGCTGATCGAGGACAAGCACGTGGTCGGCGTGACCACGAACCCGACCATCTTCGCGAAGGCCATCTCGGACGCCGACGCGTACGCCGAGACGATCGGCCGGCTGGCCGCCGAGGGCGTGTCCGTCGACGAGGCCATCCGGGTGATCACGACGAGCGACGTCCGTGACGCCGCCGACGTGTTCAAGCCGGCGTACGACGACTCCGAGGGCCAGGACGGCCGGGTGTCGATCGAGGTCGAGCCGACGCTCGCGCACGACACCGCGAAGACCGTCGAGCAGGCCAAGCAGCTGTGGGACATCGTCGGCCGGGAGAACGTGTTCATCAAGATCCCGGCCACCAAGGCAGGCCTGCCGGCGATCACCCAGACGCTGGCCGCCGGGATCAGCGTGAACGTGACGCTGATCTTCTCGCTGGAGCGCTACAAGGCGGTTGCGGACGCGTTCCTGACCGGTCTGGAGCAGGCCGTCGAGAACGGTCACGACGTCACCAAGATGGCCAGCGTCGCGTCGTTCTTCGTCAGCCGGGTGGACACCGAGATCGACAAGCGGCTGGAGGCGATCGGCACCGCCGAGGCCAAGGCGCTGAAGGGCAAGGCCGCGATCGCCAACGCCCGGCTCGCGTTCCAGGCGTACGAGGAGATCTTCGCCTCCGACCGCTGGCGGGAGCTGGAGACCGCCGGCGCCAAGCCGCAGCGCCCGCTGTGGGCGTCGACCGGCACCAAGGACCCGTCGTACTCCCCCACCCTGTACGTCGACAACCTGGTCACCCGCGGCGTCGTGAACACGATGCCGGAGGCAACCATCAAGGCGGTCGAGGAGCACAGCGAGATCACCGGCGACACGGTCCGCGGCGACTACGCGGCCGACCGCAAGGTGATCGACGACCTGGAGAAGCTGGGCATCTCGTACGACGAGGTCGTGCAGCTGCTCGAGGACGAGGGCGTCTCGAAGTTCGACGCCTCCTGGTCCGAGCTGCAGGACACCGTCGCGTCGGCCCTCAAGGCGGCTGCCAAGTGAGCACTCCGAAGGTCACCACCCAGAACGGCGACTGGGCCGAGGTCGTCGACAAGCTGGTCGCGGAGAAGATCGCCTCCCGGATCGCCGCGAAGGACGCGACGATCTGGGGCCCGGACGCCGAGTCCGAGGCGTCGATCCGGCTCGGCTGGGTCGACCTGCACGACACCTCGCGGCCGCTGCTGGCCGAGATCGAGGCACTGCAGGCCGACCTGCGGTCCGAGGGCCTGGACCGGATCGTGCTGTCCGGCATGGGCGGCTCGTCGCTGGCTCCGGAGGTGATCACCCGGACGGCGGGCGTGGAGCTCGTCGTCCTCGACTCGACCGACCCGAGCGTGATCAAGCGCGCCCTGGACGGTGACCTGTCGAAGACCGTGATCGTGGTGTCCAGCAAGTCCGGCGGGACGGTCGAGACCGACAGCCACCGCCGTACCTTCGCCAAGGCGTTCACCGACGCGGGCATCGACGCGGCCTCGCGGATCGTCGTCGTGACGGACCCGGGTTCGCCGTTCGAGAAGCTGTCGGCGGACGAGGGCTACCGCAAGACGTTCCTCGCGGACCCGAACGTCGGCGGACGGTACAGCGCGCTGACGGCGTTCGGCCTGGTGCCGTCCGGTCTGGCCGGCGCCGACATCGCCGAGCTGCTCGACCAGGCAGCCGAGGCGGCGCCGGCGTTGCAGGCCGACTCCACCGACAACCCGGCGCTGTGGCTGGGCGCGGTGCTCGCCGCCAGCGCAGGTCGCGACAAGGCGATCATCACGGCCGACGGTTCCGACATCGTCGGTTTCCCGGACTGGGCCGAGCAGCTGATCGCGGAGAGCACCGGCAAGAACGGCACCGGCGTACTCCCGGTCGCCGTCGAGGTGACCGCTCCGGAGCTGCGTAGCGAGGCTGCCGATCTCACCAATGCTCTGCTGGCGGAGAAGGCGACCAGTGGCGTGCCGACGGCATTGACCTCCGGTTCGCTCGGCGGTCAGTTCCTGCTGTGGGAGGTGGCGACTGCGGTAGCGGGCTACCTGCTCGGCATCAACCCGTTCGACCAGCCGGACGTGGAGAGCGCGAAGAAGGCGGCGCGTGGTCTGCTCGACGCGCAGCCGGAGCCGGAAGCGGCCGCGTTCACCGACGGCGCCGTGGAAGTCCGAGCCACTGAGGGCCTGCTCGACGGTGTGGACTCGCTGCAGGGCGCGGTCGACGCGCTGCTGGGCAAGCTCGATCCGAAGGGCTACGTCGCCGTGATGGCGTACCTGGACTCCGAGCGGGACGCCGACCTGATCGCGATCCGGCCGGCGCTGGCGGCCAAGACGGACCGTCCGGTGACCTTCGGATGGGGCCCGCGGTTCCTGCACTCGACCGGCCAGTACCACAAGGGCGGCCACCCGGAGGGCGTGTTCCTGCAGATCACCGGGGCGCATCCGACCGACGTGGAGATCCCGGACCGGCCGTTCACGTTCGGGACGCTGATCTCGGCACAGGCGGCCGGTGATGCGGGCGTCATCGCGGAGCGCGGCCGTCCGGTGCTGCGTCTGCACCTGACCGACGTGGCGTCCGGCGTACAGCAGCTTTTGTCCCTGTTCAAGTAACACGACACTCGGAGGAAAGCGGCCCATGACCGCTGAGCTCGGCGAAGAGCCGACAGGTCCGGTGAACCCGCTGCGCGATCCCCAGGATCGGCGGCTGCCGAGGATCGCCGGGCCGTGCAGCCTGGTGATCTTCGGGGTCACCGGCGACCTGGCCCGCAAGAAGCTGATGCCGGCGGTCTACGACCTGGCGAACCGGGGACTGCTGCCCCCGGGTTTCGCCCTGGTCGGGTTCGCCCGTCGTGACTACACCAACCAGGACTTCGCCCAGATCGTGCACGACTCGGTGAAGGAGCACGCGCGGACGCCGTTCCGCGAGGAGGTCTGGCAGCAGCTCGCCGAGGGCTTCCGGTTCGTGCCGGGCGACCTGACCGACGACGAGGCGTTCAAGCGGCTCCGGGAGACGGTCGACGAGCTGGACGTCACCCGCGGCACCGGCGGCAACCACGCGTTCTACCTGTCGATCCCGCCAGGTCTGTTCCCGGAGGTCGTGCGGCAGCTGTCCGAGCACGGGTTGACCGACGAGCACCCCGGCTCGTGGCGGCGGGTGGTGATCGAGAAGCCGTTCGGTCACGACCTGAAGAGCGCCCGCGAGCTGAACCAGGTCGTCGAGTCCGTGTTCCCGCCCGAGGCGGTCTTCCGGATCGACCACTACCTGGGCAAGGAGACGGTCCAGAACATCCTCGCGCTGCGGTTCGCGAACGCGATGTTCGAGCCGATCTGGAACAGCAACTACGTCGACCACGTACAGATCACGATGGCCGAGGACATCGGCATCGGCGGCCGCGCCGGGTACTACGACGGCATCGGCGCCGCGCGCGACGTGATCCAGAACCACCTCCTCCAGTTGCTCGCGCTGGTCGCGATGGAGGAGCCGGTCAGCTTCGACGCCTGGTCGCTGCGCCAGGAGAAGAAGAAGGTGCTGAACGCCGTACAGCTGCCGGAGCGGCTCGATCTGCACAGTGCGCGTGGGCAGTACGCGGCGGGCTGGGCCGGTGGCTCGAAGGTGAAGGGCTACCTGCAGGAGGACGGCATTCCGGCGTCGTCCGCGACGGAGACGTTCGCCGCGCTGCGGGTCGACGTCGACACCCGGCGCTGGGCGGGCGTCCCGTTCTACCTGCGTACCGGCAAGCGGCTCGGCCGGCGCGTCACCGAGGTCGCGGTGATGTTCAAGCGCGCGCCGCACCTGCCGTTCAACAAGACCGAGACCGAAGAGCTCGGGCAGAACGCCCTGGTGCTGCGGATCCAGCCGGACGAGGGCATCACGGTGCGCTTCGGCGCGAAGGTGCCCGGTACGTCGATGGAGATCCGCGACGTGAACATGGACTTCGCGTACGGCGGGTCGTTCACGGAGTCCTCCCCCGAGGCGTACGAGCGGCTGATCCTCGACGTACTGCTCGGTGATCCGCCGCTGTTCCCGCAGCACACCGAGGTCGAACTGGGCTGGAAGATCCTCGACCCGGTGCTCGACTACTGGGCGCGGCACGGGAAGCCGGAGCAGTACGCGTCCGGTGACTGGGGCCCGGACTCGGCCCACGAGATGCTCGCCCGCGACGGACGTGCCTGGAGGCGGCCATGATCATCGACCTGACCGACACCACGTCGAGCGAGATCGCGTCGGCGCTGCTGAAGGCCCGGCGGAACGCCGGCTCGCCGGCCATGGGCATGGTCGGCACCATCGTGGTGGTCGTCGACGAGGCGTCCCACCACGACGCGATGAAGGCCGCGAACGAGGCCGGTCGCGAACACCCGTCCCGGGTCCTGGTCGCGATCCTGCGACCGGGCCGCGGTGCCTCCGGACTGGACGCCGAGGTGCGGGTCGGCGAAGGCATTCCAGGTGAAGCGGTGCTGCTGCGGCTGCACGGTGAACTGGCGAAGGTGCCGGAGTCCGTGATCACGCCGCTGTTGCTGCCCGACTCACCCGTCATCGTCTGGTGGCCGGGCGGTGGGCCTCGTGTGCCCGCCGAGGATCCGTTGGGCCGGCTGGGTCGGCGCCGGGTGACCGACGCCGCTGCTACGCGGCGGGCGTCGGTCGACTACAGCGCGCGGGCCGAGGGGTACGCGCCTGGTGACACGGACTTCGCGTGGACCCGGTTGACGCCGTGGCGAGCGCTGATGGCGGCCGCGCTGGACCAGTACCCGACGAAGGTGACCGGGGCCGAGGTCGCGGCCGCTCGCGGGAACCCGAGTGCCGATCTGATGGCCGCGTGGTTGCAGTCGCGGCTGAAGGTGCCGGTGGAGCAGCGGAATTCGCGAGGTCCGGGTGTGACCGCCGTACGGCTGTTCACGCCGTCCGGTCCGATCGCGTTGACGCGACCGGACGGTGCGATGGCGACGTTCAGCGTGCCGGGCCAGCCGGATCGGCCGGTGGCGTTGAAGCGGCGTACGACGTCCGAGCTGTTGAGCGAGGAGCTGCGGCGGCTCGATCCGGACGACGTGTACGCGAAGACGCTGGCCTGCATGGTCGAGCGGGACGCGATGCCGGCCGACGCGAAGAAGGTCGCGGATACGGCGCGCAGGTCTACGGCCGCCAAGGTGACCGCGGCAGGCAAGAAGGTCGTGGCCGCCGAGAAGCCGGCCGCGAAGAAGGCAGCCCCGGCGACGAAGGCGGCTGCGAAGAAGTCCGCGGCGAAGAAGACGGCAGCCAAGAAGGCTGCGGGTAAGAAGGCGGTGGGACGCTCATGACCGATGCATCGGCTCCCAGCCGGGTGGTCGACCCGGAGCTGTTGATCCACCGCGATGCCACGGCGTTGGCGCACGCAGTGGCGGCACGTTTCATCACCGCGCTGGTCGATGCCCAGAGCAACGGCCGCGTCGCGCAGGTGGTCCTGACCGGCGGCCGGGTCGCGGCTGCGGTCTACCGCTCCGTTGCCGAGTCGCCGGCCGGGGCAAGCATCGACTGGCAGCGGGTCGAGTTCTGGTGGGGCGACGAGCGGTTCCTGCCGCCCGGCGACCCCGAGCGCAACGAGACCCAGGCCCGCGACGCCCTCCTCGCCCACATGGACGTCGACCCGGCTCGCGTCCACCCGATGCCGGCCGATACCGGGCAGTCGCCCGAGGCAGCCGCCGAGGCGTACGCCAGCGAACTCGCTGCGGCCATCTCGGCATTGAGCGACGACAAGCGCCGCGCCGTACCGGCGTTCGACGTACTGATGCTGGGTGTCGGGCCGGACGGGCACGTGGCGTCGTTGTTCCCGGGCTACCCGCAGGTCGCCGTCACCGACGTGGCGGCGGTCGCGGTGCACGACTCCCCCAAGCCGCCGCCGACCCGCATCTCGCTCACGGTCCCGGCCCTGAACCGCTCGCGCGAGGTCTGGTTCGTCGTCTCCGGTGAGGACAAGGCCGCTGCGGTGGCCGGGGCCCTGAAGGAAACCAGCACCCTCCCTGCCTCGGCCCCCAAGGGCCGCAACCGCACACTGTGGCTCCTCGACGAAGCCGCCGCATCGCAAATCGAGTAGTGCGGCCGGCGCCGAACTTTGGCGGTGGCAGAGTTGGGGCATGACGTTTCGTGAGTTGCATGCCGGTCGGTTCGTGATGCCGAATGCGTGGGATGCCGGGAGTGCGGTGATCCTGGCGGCGGCCGGGTTCCCGGCGATCGCGACGACCAGTGCGGGGATCGCGTTCTCGCTGGCGAAGGGCGATCACACACTGCCGGACGGGGCGCCCGCGGTGTCGCGGGAGCAGATGTTCGACCGGGTGCGGGAGATCGCGGCGGCGAGCGCCGTACCGGTGAACGGCGACCTCGAGGACGGGTACGGCGCTGAGCCGTCGCAGGTCGCGGAGACGATCGGGCTGGCCCGCGAGGCCGGGTTGGCCGGCGGGAACATCGAGGACTACGACGGTCGGGAGCTGTACGACGTCGAGCTCGCGGTCGAGCGGATCGTGGCCGCGCGCGAGGCGGCCGGGGACGAGTTCGTGCTGACCGCACGGACCGATGGGCAGCTGCTGCGTACGCCGACGTCGCTGAGCGACTCGATCGACCGGGCGAACCGCTTCCGCGCAGCCGGAGCGGACTGCCTGTACGTCCCGGGCGTCAACGACCTCGACATGATCCGCACGCTGGTCGCCGAGATCGACGGGCCGCTGAACGTCGTCATCGGTCTGGGCACCTCCACGCTGACAGTCGCCGACCTGCAGGCGGCCGGCGTGGACCGGATCAGCCTCGGCGGCAGCATTGCCCGGGCCGCCCTCGGCTTCATCCGCCGCAGCGCGGAGGAGCTCGCGACGCAGGGCACGATCACCTTCGCCGCCGACCAGATCCCACAGGCTGACTTGAACCAGCTGTTTGCGCGATCATCCAAGGGTGAAGGCTGAAGCCCCGGTAGTGGCGAGAACCCACGGCATCGTGGGCCTCACCACCTGCGCCTGCCTGATCGCCTTCTACGCCGCCGGCGAGCCCTTCGGAATCATCAACGACATCGGCAACGCACTCCTGGGCGTCCTCAGCGCCGCCCTCGCCTGGCTCCTCCGCACCACCACATCACTCGGCACCTCCTCGCCCACCCGTCGGTCCGTCCTCTTCGGAGTTGCCGTGGTCGGGGCGGTGCTGACGGTCGTGGGCACCGTGCTGGTGGTTGCCGACATCACCGGCTTCTACCTCGCCGGGCTGTGGTCGAGTTTCGGGTTCGCTCTGATCGGGGTCTGGCTGGTCGGGATCAGCCGCCTCGGGTTGCCACGACTGCCACGAGCGGCGTTGGTTGCCGGTCTGGTGATGCTGCTCGGGCTGGTCGGCGTACCAGGGATCGTGATGGGTCTCGACGACATGGACAACGCCCCGGCCTGGACATTCGTGGCCGGACTGAGCTGGGCCGGGACCTATCTGCTGTTCCCCGTCTGGAGCCTGCGGCTGGCCGGGGAGGACCGTACCGGACGCCGCAGCTAACGGCGGGAACAGCCAGGAGCACGACCACGCCGTACGCCGCTGCCGCCTCCAATGTCCCGGCCGCAGCACCCACCCTCTGCGCGACCTCCGCGGCTCGCGACCGCCGACCGGCTCCCGGCCGGAAACAAACCGTAAACGCCTCGCGGGACAGTGCTGGAGTCAGCCCGATCCCGATGGAGGTCCCGGCCATGTTCACCCTGCAGCAGATTGTCGACGCCCCACCCACCGACGTGGTCCGGGCGTTCACCGAGCCCGAGCCGTTCGCCGCCTGGTTCGTCGCCGAAGGTTTCCGCACCCCGTCCGACCGGGTCACGATCGACGTCCGCCCCGGCGGCCTGATCTCGGCCGTGTTCGTCGCCGCGGACGGCACCGAGGTCCCGTTCATGCTCCGCTTCGGCGAGCTGGACCTCCCGCACCACCTGGTCCTGCACTTCGACCAGCCCGCCGAGGACATCACCGTCGACCTGACCGCCCTCGCCGACGGCCGCACGCGGCTCGACTACCGCAGCGTCGGGCTGTCCGACGAGCAGCAGGCCACGATCGAACCCGGCGTCGCCACGATGCTCGGCCACTTGGCGGCGTACTTCAGCCAGTGACCTATCCGGAGGGTCCTCCGATAAGCGGGATAGGATTCCGGGTATGACAGCTTCCGATTCCACCGACCGTCCGTACGGCGCGTTCCCCGTCCGGATCGGTCTGCAGATCCAGCCCCAGCACGCCCAGTACGCCGACATCCGGCGGACCGTCGCGGCGGCCGAAGAGATCGGCGTCGACGTTGTTTTCAACTGGGACCACTTCTACCCGCTCAGCGGTGAGCCCGAGGGTCTGCACTTCGAGTGCTGGACCATGCTGGCCGCCTGGGCCGAGGCGACCGAGCGGGTCGAGTTCGGCGCCCTGGTCACCTGCAACTCCTACCGCAACCCCGACCTGCTCGCCGACATGGCGCGGACGGTCGACCATATCAGCGACGGCCGGCTGATCTTCGGCATCGGCTCCGGCTGGTTCGAGAAGGACTACGACGAGTACGGCTACGAGTTCGGTACGGCGGGCGGCCGGCTGGACGCCCTCGGCGAGGCGCTGCCGCGGATCGAGCAGCGCTGGGAGAAGCTCAACCCGAAGCCGACCCGGGACATCCCGGTGCTGATCGGCGGCGGCGGTGAGAAGAAGACGCTGAAGCTCGTCGCCAAGCACGCGAACATCTGGCACGGGTTCGGCGACGCCGAGACGATCGCGCACAAGCACGCCGTACTGGACGAGCACTGCAAGACGATCGGCCGCGACCCCGGCGAGATCGAGCGCTCGGTCGCCGTCGGCGACAAGACCCCCGACCAGGTCGGCAAGTCGCTCCTCGACGTCGGCACCCGCCTCTTCACGATCCACTCCTCCGGCCCCGACTACGACCTCGGCCTTCTCCGCGCCTGGGTCAACTGGCGCGACGAGGTCAACGCCAAGTAGCACCGCCTCAACCTGGGGCACCCACCAACCATCCGGGCGATCCGGAAACGGTTGGTGGGTGCTCAAGGACGTTGTGAGGGGTGGCAGATAGGATTTTGCGCATGTCTACGTTGCCTGGGAACGGTTCGGTGCGGCCTATCACGCGGTGGGGCGAGGACGTCATGCACCGGGTCAATCAGCCTGTCACCGACTTCGGGGACGAACTGCAGACGCTCGTCGCAGACATGGTCGCGACGATGAACGCGGCCGAGGGCGTCGGCCTGGCGGCGAACCAGGTCGGTGTTGACCTGCAGCTGTTCGTGTTCGACTGCCCCGACAAGGAGGGCAAGCGCGTCCAGGGCGTCGTCTGCAATCCGGTGCTGGAGCTTCCGGAGGGCAAGGACCGCAACCTGGACGAGGGCGACGAGGGCTGCCTGTCGCTGCCCGGCGCGTTCACCAAGTGCGCCCGCCCCGACTTCGCCAAGGTCACCGGCGTCGACCAGCACGGCAAGCCGGTCAGCTTCGAGGGCGACGGCCTGCTGGCCCGCTGCCTGCAGCACGAGACCGACCACACGCAAGGCATGGTGTTCGGCGACCGCCTGTCCCGCAAGTACAAGAAGCGCCTGTTCGCGGAGGCCGAGGAGTTCGCTCCCGACTACCCGGCCGACTGGCCCGTCACCCCGATGGTCGAGCACGAGGACGAGCACGAGGACACCCCCGCCACCTGACCTACCAGCGGGCCTTCTCCAGGTCGATCGCCTCGACGGTTTCGGCCGCGGTCTGACCGGTGGTGTCGAGCCACAGGCCTCGGCGCGGGATCTCGTCGAGGCCGGCCTGCAGGGCGCGTACGCCGTCCTCGAGCGAGGGGCCCCAGTCGCGGTACGAGTTGGCGCCGCCGCGGCCGATCTCCCGCTCGACGATCGACTCGACCGACGGGACGAGGACGACGAGATACGGGTCGACGTCGTGCAGCCGGGAGAACCAGCGCTCGACATGGTCGCCCAGGACGATGTCGCTGCAGACGAAGTCGAAACCGGCATCGGCGTACTGCTGTGCGACCAAGGCGCTGGCGTCGTACCGGAGTTCCAGTTGTCGCACCGCCTCCGCCGACGGGTCCGGCGTCATGACCTCGGCGCCAGCAACCACGCCGCGGTAGAACACGTCCCCGTCGAGCGTCGCGGCCGGCGGACCCATCCGGGCGGCCAGCAGCGGCGCGATCGTCGACTTCCCCGCGGCCTGCATTCCGGTGACGAGAACTACCTTCGGCATGCCCACATCACATCATCCGTGTCGACCCCTTTTCACGGCGTGCACCGAGTTCCAGAGCACGCCTCGGTTCAGTCGGTCCGGGTACGCGGCAAGGATCGCCTCGTAAAGCTCTACCGCACTGGCTGTTTGCTTATCCGCCTCCGCGAAGACCTTCAGGTACTGACGGGTCTCCTCGATGTACCGCGGGTCGTCCGAGGCGTCTGCCTGCCGGTGCCCCGACACGACCGCGGTCGGCCGGAGACCCTCCAGTACGTCGAGGGCCGCCAGCCAGTTGTCGATGCCTCCGGCAACCGATTCGGCGAGGTACAGGTGGACGTCGTCGTACACGGCGTCACCGGCGACCAGCAGCCCGATCGACGGGACATGCAGCGCGGAGGTGCCGTCCGTGTCGGTGTGTCCCAGCTCGACGGCGATCAACTCCTCGCCCTCCAGCGTGAAGCGGTCATCCTGCAGCGGGTCGGCGACGATCAGCCGGTCCGGCAGCTGCCCGGGGAATCTCGTCCGCCAGAAGCCGTCCAGCCAGGCCGGGGTGAGATTCAGCTTCATCCCTTCGACGACGGCCGGCGTCGCGATCATCCGGGCCTCCGGGAACCGGTCGAGCACCGGCGCGGCGCCGAAGAAGTGGTCGCCGTGACCGTGGGTGACGAAGATGGTGGTCAGCGTCTTGCCGGTGGCGGCGATCCAGCCGGCCAGATCCTCGCCCTCGGCCGCGGTCATCAACGGATCGACCAGGACAGCGTCGCGCTCGCCGTGGATCAGCGTGGCCGCGGTCGGCGACCACATCCGACGGAGCTCGCCCGGCGGAAGGTCGTTGGATACGGCCGGCTTCGAGGGGGCGACGTATGTGGAGTACTTGAGGTTTGTCATACGGACAGCGTCCGACCGGCCGGCACCGGGGAGAAGGCCGCGTCTTCCTAGGTGCGCCGCACCCAGTCAGTCAGTCCGTCAACCGCGCCAACGCCTCCGCACTCGCACTGCCCGGTTCCGCCGTGCCGACGAGCAGCTGCTGACCGGGTGCGGCCCGGACGTCGAAGGTCTGGTAGGTCAGCTCGATCCGGCCGGCCTGCGGGTGGTTGAAGATCTTGTACGCCCGGCTGAACCCGCGCGCCGTCCGGTCCTCCCAGAGTGCCCGGAACTCGGGCGATCGCGACAGCAGGTCCGCCACCTGCGCCGCGATCTCGACGTCGTCCGGGTACGCCGCCGCGTTGAACCGGACCGCGTGGACCGCCCGTCGTACGACCGCCTCCCAGTCGCCGAAAATTTCCCGCGCCTGCGGATGGTCGAACATCATCCGCAGCATGTTCGTCATCCCGAACGGTGCCAGCAGCGCCTGCGCCACGCGGTTCGTCGCGAGGATCTCGTACGCCGGATTCAGCACGTAGGCCGCCGCGGTCGGGAAGTTGTCGAGCAACTGCAACAGCGCCGGATGCACCTGATCCCGTGCGGCTCCAAGGGCGGGCGCCGGGGCCAGGCCGGCCAGCCGGAACAGGTGCGCGCGGGCGTCCGGGTCGAGCCGCAACGCGTGGGCGATCCCGTTGAGGACCTGCGCCGACGGATTCCGCTCGCGGCCTTGCTCGAGCCGCGTGTAGTAGTCGGCGCTGACCACAGCCAGCACGGCGACCTCCTCGCGCCGCAGGCCCGCGACGCGCCGGTCCCGACCTGCCGGCAGGCCCACCGCGGTCGGCTCCACCCGGGCCCGCTCGGCACGCAGGAACGCGCCGAGATCGTCCACCGCTCGCATGCCGCTCAGACTACGCGCCGCCAGGCGTCCGCCGTGAGCGAGTAGACGGTGGCGTCGAACGGTACGCCGTCGTCCTCGAGCACCGCCTCGTGGTCGAAGGTCATGCCGAGGCGGCGCATGACGGCGATGCTGCGCTCGTTGGGCGAGTCGGTGACGGCGATGATGCGCGGCAGCCCCATGGTCGCGAAACCGTGCTCCAGCCACGACGCCGCCGCCTCGGTCGCGTATCCGTGGCCCCAGTACTCCCGCGCCAGCCGCCACCCGATCTCGAGGTCGTCCGGGTACCACTGCTCCTTGCTCAGTCCGCACGCGCCGAGGAACACACCGTCCGAGCGTCGCTCGACCGCGAGGAACCCGAACCCCTGTGCTTCGTAGAACGCATTGATCACCCGGGCGGTCCGGTCCGAGTCCTCACGACTCATCGGCGGCCCGAGATACTGGGTGACCTCGGGATCCGCGTTCAGCGCGGCCCACGGTTCCAGGTCGGACTCGCGGAACGGGCGCAGTACCAGGCGTTCCGTCGTACGCATGAATCCCCCTCAGCGAGTGGCGTAGAACGCTACTGCTGCTGAGGATGCCACGTTGAGGGAGTCGACGCCGCCGGCCATCGGGATGCGTACGGTCAGGTCTGCCTGTTCGAGCACGTGCGGTTTGAGGCCGTGGCCTTCGGTGCCGAAGATCAGCGCGAGCTTGTCGTCCTTGCGGTCAGCGAGCTCGTCGAGCGTGATCGAGTCGTCGGCGAGCGCCATCGCGGCGGCGACGTACCCGCGGTCCTGAAGGTGCCGCAGGTCGCCGGGCCAGCTCTGCAGGCGGGTCCACGGGACCTGGAAGACGGTCCCCATCGACACCTTGATCGAGCGCCGGTACAGCGGGTCGGCGCACGTCGGCGTCACCAGGACCAGCCCGACGCCGAGCGCGGCGGCGGCGCGGAACCCGGCTCCGACGTTGGTGTGGTCAACGACCTCGTCGAAGATCGCGATCCGCCGTACGTCGTCCGTCAGGAGGTCCGGCAGCGGTACGGCGGGTTGGCGCTTGTACGACGCCAGCGCGCCGCGGTGCACGTGGAACCCGGTGACCTGCTCGGCCAGCTCCTCCGACACGACGTACACCGGCTTGTCCGGCCATTTCTCCAGCACGTCCTGCAACGAGTCGAGCCACCGAGGTGCCAGCAGGAACGACCGCGGCTCGTACCCGGCGTCCGCCGCCCGGCGAATCACCTTGTCCCCCTCGGCGATGAACAACCCATGCTCTTCTTCGAGGAGCCGCCGCAGACTGACCTCCCGCAACCGAACGTAATCGGAAAGCCGCGAGTCGCCCGCGTCCTCGACCGGCACCAGCGTCACGCGGACTCCACGTCCGATCCGTCTCCCACGCCTTCCGCCGTGGTCGATCCGACGCGTGCCTGCTCGGCCACCTCCACCACGTTGCCGATGACAACGATCGCCGGTGCGCCGACGCCCTCGTCCGCCATCGCCTGTGCGATCCCGGCAAGGTCCGACGTGACCATCCGCTGCCCCGGAAGGGTGCCGTCGGCAATCGCCGCCGCGGGCGTCCCCGCCGGGCGACCACCCTCGATCAAGCGGGACGCGATCGCCGGCAGGTTCTCGACTGCCATCAGCAAGACCAGCGTCCCGTGCAACTGCGCCAACGCATCCCAGTTCACCAGCGAGTCCGGATGGGACGGCGGAATGTGTCCTGACACCACCGTGAACTCGTGCGTCACCCCGCGATGCGTCACCGGGATCCCGGAAACCGCCGGCACCGAGATGGAGCTCGTGATCCCAGGCACCACGGTCCACGGGACCCCGGCTGCCGCGCACGCCAGCGCCTCCTCGAACCCGCGCCCGAACACGTACGGATCCCCACCCTTGAGCCGTACGACGACCTTCCCCTGCTGCCCGCGCTCCACCAGGATCCGGTTGATCTCCTCCTGCTGCGCGGCCCGCCCGCGTGGCAACTTCGCCGCGTCGAACAGCTCGACATCAGGATGCAGCTCGTCCAGCAACTGCTGCGGCGCCAGCCGGTCCGCGACCACAACATCCGCCTCGGCCAGCAACCGCCGCCCGCGCACGGTGATCAGATCCGGATCGCCCGGTCCCCCACCGACCAGGTACACCCCGGGCCGCCGGTCCACGTCCCGCGCCGCCAACTCACCGATCCGCAGCCCCTCGAGGATCGCGTCCCGTACGGCGGCCGACCGGCGGTGATCGCCACCGCCGAGAACGCCGATCGTCACGTTGTCGTGCTGCCCGGACGCCGGCGTCCACGCGGTGGCGCGGGACCGGTCGTCCGATCGCACGCAGAAGATCCGCCGTTCCTCCGCCTCCGCCGACACCTGATCGTTGACCGCGGCATCGTCCGTCGCGACGACGACGTACCAGGCTCCGTCGAGGTCACCAGCGGCGTACCCGCGCTCGATCCAGGTCAGCGAGGGGTTGCCGAGCAACCCCTCGATCGTCGGCGTGATCGACGGCGAGACGAGGTCGATCCGCGCCCCGGACTCGAGCAGCCGCGGCAACCGTCGCTGGGCGACACCGCCGCCGCCGACGACGACCACGCGCCGTCCTTCGAGGACGAGACCGGACAGGTACTGGTTTGTCACGAAGAAATCCCCGCGTCCTCGAACGTGGCCATCTCGGCGAGCGCACGGACCGCACAGGTCAGGATCGGGTACGCGAGCACCGCGCCGGTCCCCTCACCGAGCCGCAGGTCCAGGTCCACGAGCGGCTGCAGGCCGAGCTGCTTGAGCGCGACCGCGTGCCCAGGCTCGGCGGACCGGTGCCCGGCGACGCAGTAGTCGATGACGGCCGGGTGGAACGCCTGCGCCACCAGCGCGGCCGCCCCGGCGATCACGCCGTCCAGGATCACCGGGACCTTGTTGGCCGCGGCGCCGAGGATGTACCCGGCGAGAGCAGCATGCTCCAGACCGCCGTACGCCTGCAGAGCCTTGAGCGGTTCGGTCGGCGGTACGGCGTGGAGCACGAGAGCATCCCGTACGACGCCTGTCTTGTGGGCGAGCGCCGCGTCGTCGATGCCCGTCCCGCGACCCGTGACGGCGTCTGCGGTCGCGCCCGTGAAGGTCGCGATCAGCGCTGCCGAGGCGGTGGTGTTGGCGATGCCCATGTCGCCGGTCAGCAGGCAGCGGTACCCGTCCTGGACCAGCTCGTCAGCCAGGTCGAATCCGACCGCGATCGCTGCCCGCGCCTCGTCCTCGGTCAGCGCATCGGTCTGCGAGAGGTCGCGCGTGCCCGGGCGGACCTTCGCGTGCACGATGTCCAGCTGCTCGACCGGGGTGGCGACACCTACGTCAACGACGCGGACGTCGACACCGTTGTTCTTGGCGAACGCATTCACGGCCGCGCCGCCGCCGGCGAAGTTCGCCAGCATCGCGGCGGTCACTTCCTGCGGCCACGGGGACACGTTCTGCGCATGGACGCCGTGATCGGCCGCGAACACCGACACCACGGCCGGGGCCGGCACGGCCTGCGTTCCGGTCATCCCGGCCACCTTCACGGACAGCTCCTCGAGCACACCGAGCGACCCGGCCGGCTTCGTCAGCTGCGCATGCCGCTCCTCGGCCGCCCGCATCGCTCCGGAATCCGCCGGAGCAATCCGCTCCAGGTACTCCTCCAGCGCGCCGTCCATCGCGTCCTCCATCCGTTCCCGTCCACCGGTCCGGCCGACGGTCCCGTCGTACCGCTCCGATCTTCGCATCCTCGAGTGTGTCCCCTGGGACGGACCGACGGGATGTGGACAGTAATGTCGGGATCACCACATCCCGCGAGATCCCGGAGGGCTCACAGATGTCGCTCGATCGTCCCGTCGCACCGGACCCGTACGAACTCCTCCCGGAGGTCGGTTCGTTCACCGTCACCAGCACCGACGTCGCCGACGGCGAGCCGTTGTCCGACGACCACGCGTTCGCGGGCGGCAACACGTCGCCGCAGCTCAGCTGGTCCGGTTTCCCGGCGGAGACCAAGGCCTTCGTCGTGACCTGCTACGACCCCGACGCCCCGATCGTCTCCGGCTTCTGGCACTGGGTCCTGGTCAACCTCCCGGCCACCGTCACCGAGCTCCCCACCGGCGCCGGCACCACCGAACGCCTCGACAACGGCGCCTTCCACGTCCGCAACGACTTCGGCACCAAGTCCTTCGGCGGCGCCGCCCCACCCGCAGGCGACCAGATTCACCGCTACTACTTCGTCGTCCACGCCATCGACGTGGAAGCCCTGGACGTCGACTCCGACGCCTCGCCCGCAGTAGTCGGCTTCAACCTAGCCTTCCACACCCTCGCCCGAGCCATCCTCACCCCGACCTACCAGATCCCGGAGTGACTCACTGTCCGGTGGGCCGCCCTTCCTCGGCCCACCGGCTGATCTGGTACGCCACGCTGTCGGGCGGCGGTGGGTCCCCAGACAGCTCGCTCGACGTCATCTTCGGACTGAACGGCAGCAGCTCGACGACCCCGGATCGGCGATGGATCTCCAGGAAGACCCCGAACGGCTTGTAGTCGAACCTCGCAAACGCGACGTCCGAACGCGGGATCCGGACAGTGCTGAGGACACGCCGCAGGACGACCTCGTCATCGTCCAGACGCAGTTCGATCCGCAGTGCGGCGATGAACGGCAGGAGGGCCACTACGATCGCCGGCGCGACCTCCGGTTCGATCACCGTCGCCGCCACGGCAGCGAGGACTGGGATGCCGAGCCCGATGCGCGTGATCCGGTGAGCGCCCCAACGGCGTTGGCCGGTCACGTCAGAGAGCCTCGACGTACACCCATTCGCCGGCTTCGCGGGTGAAGGTGCTGGTTTCGGATTGGGTGCCTGGGTTGCCGTTTCTGGTGTAGTGGGCGTGGAACTCGACCGTGCCTTCGCTGTGGAAGGGGCTGCCGCCGGTGGTGCTGACGATTTCCAGGCCGGTCCATTTCTGGCCTGGGGTGAAGTCGATCGTCGCCGGGCGGGTGGTGAGGGACCAGGTCCGGCGCAGGTACGCCGCATCGTGCATCACGAAGGCGGCGTACCTGGACCGCATCAGCTGCTCCGCCGTGGTGGCCGTCGCTTCGCCGCGGTGCAGGCGGCCGCAGCAGTCGGCGTACGGCAGGTCTTGTCCGCAGGGGCAGGTGGGAACTGGCATGTGCCGATTGTCCCCGATCCGTCGGCCGCGCTCGTGATCTACTGCGGTGATGGTGACCGAGGCGGCACGCTGGCGACGGCAGATGGCGCGGCCCGTTCTCGACTGGTACGCCGCTGTGGAAGGCGTCGACGCGGTGATGCTGGGTGGCTCGACTGCCCGTGGCGACGCGGATCGCTGGTCGGATGTCGAGATCGGCGTGTTCTGGCGACAGCCGCCGACGCCTGCTGAGCGTCTCGCGGTCGCGGGAGCAGCTGAGGTGCGGTTGGTGAACGTCGACGGTCCGCCGTGGGACGACCAGCTGTACCTGGGCGAGCCGCGGCCGGACGGGCTGATGGTCGAAGTCGCCCACACGCTGACGCAGACCGTCGAACGCGCCTTGGACGAGTTGCTCAAGGGCAAACCCGATGGCCAGGTCATGCAGTTGGCTCAGGGGATCATCGACGGCCGCGAGGTGATCGGGCCGCGGGCGGAGCTCATCGCGGGCTGGCAGGAGCGCGTGGCGACGTACCCGCGTGACCTGGCGATCGCCGTCGTACGGCACAACGGGAACATCGAGAAGTTCTGGCGCTGGCGGATGTTCTTCGAGCGGGACAACCCGCTGCTCGTCGCGCGCGAGTTCGTGCGCATGACCAACCAACTGCTCAACGTTCTCTACGCGCTCAACGGCCGGTACAGCGGTCACGTGCTCGCCTTCAAACGCCTCGACGCGCTCGACCTCCCCCTGGCGCCACCGTCTCTCGCCGCCCGCATCCGCGCCGTCTTCGACCGCCCCGCCCCCGAGGGCGCGCAGACCCTGCACGACCTCATCGAGGAGACCTTCGACCTCGTCGAACACCACCTCCCCGAAGTCGACGTCGACCTCCTACGCGCCACCTTCCACAGCGAGCGCAAGCCGCTCGAGTCAGCGGACTGAGAGCCGCGGATCCCGAACCGGCAGGGTCGCGACCTCCGCGCACAGGTCGTCGTACTGCTCCTGACCGAGCTTCTCCGACAGCACCACGTCGACGTGGCCGCCTTTCCGGCCCCAAGCACCGACGATCCGCCCGTCGATCAGCAAACCGTTGGGATGGAAGGAGTCGGCAGCCGCGGTCAGGGCCCGCAGACCGGGCGCGATGAACCGGCCGTCGCGGTCGCGACCGAACAGCCGCAGATCCGGTGCCGCCAGCAACCGCATCCCACGCGGCTCCTCCGCGGACCACAGACGGTCCGCGTCGTCCCGAAGTACCCAGCCGGGTACGCCGTCGAAGTCGACCTCGACCAACTCATCGGCGATTGCATTCCACACCACGCGCGCATCGGACGGCGACATCCCGGACCACCACGTGAACACCTTCGGCGTTGTGGGCCCGAAGCAATGAACGTGCCGTCGGCAGAGCTCCAGCCGTGCGTCGGCCACGTCGATGTCCGGCCGCGGCACCTCACGCGCCCACAGCGACGTCGTGTCCCACCGCACCGCGATCCGCCCACTCGCACACGCCTCACGCAGCCCGTGAATCCCGGCCCCGCGCCGCTCCTGCCCACCCAGCGTCCGGCACACGTTTTCCGCGAGTACGTCGATCCGCCGCGAATCCAGCGGCATCCGCCCCAGCGTGAACACGCCGAAGTCCCGCGCCGGCAACACGTACACCGCCGCCCGCGGACTGTACGTCTGGATCAGGGGACGGATGCTCCCAGTCCGCCGGCGAACACCCCGCCATCCGCGCATGCAACCCGAGCAACGCGTCCCGCGGCGCAGTGTCCTGCAACCCGACGTACGCCGCTCTCTCGTGCGAACCCGGCGGCAGGCGCTCAACCAGATTGTTTACCCGCAGCCGGTAGGCGATGGCCTGCTCCCGCGTCACAATCCGCATAACCCCGACCGTAGCCAGAAAACACGCCACCGCCTGACCTGATTCCGAGGAGCACCGGTCGATCGCGGTCGCGCGGCATGCGGGGCTGGACCTCGTCGGCCGGCTGCCGCGTACGCACCACGGCGAGATGGTCAGAGCGGGCTGGAGGTACGACGGGCAACCGGTGACGTCTTGGCCGTCACGGTCACCGTCGAGGTCGGCGTACTCGTCGATCCCCTGTACGACGCCGCGCTCGCCGCCGGTCTGGTCGGGTCGACGCCGCCCGAGGACACACCGTGGTCCCGCCGCACGTTCACCCTGGTCCTGTCCGAGGGCCACGCCTGACGATCTCGGGGCCGTGCACTCAGCTGCGGAAGTCGTAGTTGTAGACCATGATCGCGCCGACGCCCAGGGCGAGAAGCGCGAGGATCAGGCCGATAGCTGCCGCTGGCTTTCCGCGGCGGTTGCCGGCGAGCCCTGCGATCGCCAGGGCCAGGGCCGGTAGGGCGAACGGGAAGGCCAGGTACTGGCGGATCGGGAACCGGTCGACGAGGTTCGAGAACGGCAGCAACGGCGCGACCAGCCCAGCCAGGCCGAGCAACAGCGCGAGGACACCCAGCACGGCCGAGCCCATCGGCCGATCGACTCCGGGCGGCAAGGCGGCAACGGGCTGCTGCGCGTGCTCCGGCCAAAGATGCTGCGGGTACCCGTGGCCTGCGGGCGGAGGGGGCTGTTGCGGATAGGCGCTGGTCTGCCACTGGTGCTGGGCGGCACCTGATTGGGGATAGCCGGAGATGGGCTGCTGCCCATACCCAGGGGCGGGTGATTGGGGTACGGCGGGGCGGGGATCCGGCTCCGCTGGGCGGTCGGTCATGGAAGCTCCACACTCGGAGGGCCAGGCGCGAACTTGTGCCTGCTGCGAATGGCATCTTCCCCGCTGACGCGGCAACTCCCGAGAAGGTTCCCCGACCTACGCAATTACTCCTCGCGCAGCGGGAAGGCGCGGATGATGACAGCGGTGGGGGTGCCGGAGATTGGTTCGGTGGTGGTGAAGTCGCGGAGGACTCGGTGGAGACGGGCGCGGAGTTCGGCGAGTTCGCCGTCCGCGAGGCTGACGACCTCGCTGAACGCGAAGTCCTCGTCGTCGGAGGTTCTCGCAGCCAACCAACTCGCGTACGCGGTGTCCTCGAGTTCGCGGTTGAGCGTCGACTGCTCCGCCCGCACCCGGCGCCACGGCTTCACCCGTCCCACCGCGCCGCCTTCCGGCTCGATCACCCCGAGCGCCTCCAGCCGGCGCAGGTGGAACGAGCACGAGCCGGTGCTCTCCCCCAGCTCGCGCGCGGCGATCGTGGAGGTCGTCGTACCGTCCCGATCGATCAGCGCCAGGAGCGCTTCCCGCAGCGGGTGCGCGCGGACGACGTCCCGACGGTTCGGCGTACTGCTCTCCATGGCGGGCATCCTATCGACACCTTGCAAAGCTCGTACTTTGCAGAGTACGGTCTTTGCATGCCGACGTACATCCTGGGCAGCCCGAGCCGTCGCCTGCCCGAGGTGACGGACGAGGTACGACGTGGCACGCCGCTGCGCATCACGGAGTACGGCGAGGAGATCCTGCACCGCCCGTGCCGGCCGGTGACCGAGTACGGCGCCGCGCGCTGGGGCGGGCTGATCGACGACATGTTCACGACGATGTGGATCGCCGAGGGCTGTGGCCTGGCCGCGAACCAGGTCGACGTCGACGCACAACTCTTCGTCTACGACCTCACCGACGAGTACGGCGACCGCCATGTCGGGCACGCCTTCAACCCGAGGATCGAGACCGCGCCCGCCCTGGTCGGCACCCAGCGCGGCACCGAAGGCTGCCTGTCCGTACCCGGTGCCAACGCCGTACTGGAGCGTCCGGCCCGCGCGACCCTGCACGCGTACGACGCCAACGGCCGCTCGTTCACGCTCGAGTCGACGGGCTACTTCGCCCGCTGCCTGATCCATGAAACCCAACACCTCGGCGGCACCGTCTACGTCGACCACCTCTCCCCCAGCGTCCGTGCTCACACACTGGCTCAATCAGCCGACCGACGCCCGTCCGTGCTGGACCATCGCGCCGATCGTCAGAATCAACTCGCCGCGCTCCGCTCAACGGGCTAGCGTCCTTGGCGTGGAGGGTCCGAAGCAGGTTGTACGGCGTGGGTACGACGTACTCTCGCGCCGGTACGACGACGCCACCGGCGCCAGGCTTTCCGGAACATAACTGCCACCAGGTGACGGCACGTCAGGCGGTCGTCAGCGTTGCCAGGGCGCGGTCCATCGCGGCGTTGAACTCTTCGGGCGACAGCGACAGCCGGGACTTGATATCCCGGCTCCATTGGTCGGCGAGGACTTCGGCGGCGCCCGCCTCGACACCGTCGAGCGCCGCGTCGGCCAGGTCCGACGGCGCGATCTTGTCCACGGGCCAGCCGGCCGCCATGTCGGTGTCTGCGAGGCCCAGGTGAACACCCGTCACGATGGTGCCCTGCTCGGCGAGCTCCAGGCGGACGCTGTTGGTCATGGCCCACGCGGCGCCCTTGCTCAGATGGTAGGCGTGGCCGCCGCTGGTCCCGAACCACGACATCGCGGACAGGACGTTCACGATCGCACCCCCGCCGTTCCTTGCGAGGACCGGCGCGAGCTCCCGGATCAGACCCAGGGGGCCGAGCATATTGGTCTCCAACTCGAGCCGGATCGCGTCCAAGGAACCGGTCACGAGGTCGGTCCCCGTCTGGATGCCCGCGTTGTTGACAAGCAGCGAGACGTCGGGGGCCGCCGCGGCCGCTGCCCGCACGGACGCGGGGTCTGTGACGTCGAGGGCCAGCACCTCCACGCCGGGCAGGTCCACACTCTCCGGACGGCGGGCCGTGGCGTAGACCTTGCGCGCGCCCCGATCGAGGAGACGCTGGGCGAAGGCGCGCCCCAGGCCTCGGTTGGCTCCGGTGACAAGGGCAACTGAGTTGTTGATGTCCATGCCCGGTACGCTAAAACCTGACGTTGACGTCAGGGGCAAGTGCTGGCCGCCGGAACCGATGTGAGAGGAGTCACCATGACCGTCACGGAGACGTCGGCCGAGCCGGTGCTCCGCATCGGGGAGGTGGCGCGGGGCGCCGGCGTCTCGGTACGCGCCGTGCGCTACTACGAGCAGCAGGGGCTGCTCACACCGGAGCGCAGCCCGTCGGGCCAGCGCCTCTACCGGCAGGACGCAGTCACCCTGGTGCGCTTCTTCCAGCAGATGTACGCCGCCGGCCTGACCAGCCAGAGGATCGCGGAGCTCCTGCCCTGCTGGGACTCCGGGCACACCGACGCCGAGCAGCGAGCCATGCTGCGTGCCGAGCGCGACCGCATCCAGGCCAAGGTCGACGACCTGCAGGCCGCCCTGGACCGCCTCGACGAGGTCATCGGGATCACGGACACGCACCCGTAAGACCTCCGGACAGGCCGCGTCTCAGCGGGGCGCGAGGGTTTCTTGGCGTAGCGCTTGGAGTACGTCGAGTTCGCGGTCGATCTCGCGGCGTTTCGCCTCGAGGCGCTGGACCTCCTGGGCGAGCAGCACCTCCAGTACGCCGGTGCGCTCTTCGGGTGGCGCGTCGAGGCACGGCAACAGCTCACCGATGACGGCACTGCCGAGCCCGGCCGCGAACAGGTGCTGGATCATCACGACCCGCTCGACCATCGACTCGTCGAAGTCGCGCCACCCGCCCGGGGTGCGACTCGAGCGGATCAGGTCCTGCTCCTCGTAGTACCGCAAAGAGCGTGTGCTGACGCCGGTGGCCTCGGCGAGCTCTCCGATCCTCATGCACCCAGTGTTGCACTTGACACCAGTGTGAAGTTCCACCCTCAAGGGGTCGCACTATCCCTGGAGGGACTTCATGCACTGGCTCTACCTCGCGATCGCCGTCGTGTTCGAGATCGCCGTGGCGATCTCGGCCGGCAAGGCGCAAGGCTTCAAACACCGCGGCTGGACCGCCGCGACCCTCGTCACCGGCGGACTCGGCACGTACTTCCTGAGCCGCGCCCTCCTCACCTTCGACGTCGGCGTCGGGTACGCCGTGTGGACCTCGCTCGCCGGAGTCGGCATCACCCTGCTCGGCGCGCTCCTCTTCGGCCAGAAACTGACCTGGCACAAGGCCATCGGTATCGCCCTGGTCATCGGCGGCGTCGTCGGGCTCCAACTCTCGAGCGGATCGTGATCGCATGAACGCCAAGCCTCAGTCGTCCCGCACCGCGTGGTTCACGCTGCTGCTCGCCGGCGCCTTCGAAGTCGGGTACGCGCTCTCGGTCGGAGGCAGCCACGCCTTCACCGTGTGGCAATGGTCCGTCGCGGCCGGCGTGTTCTTCCTGCTCACCCTCTGGGCCCTCAGCCAGGCCCTACGCACCATCGAGGTCAGCATCGGCTACGCCACCTGGGCAGGCCTCGGCTCAGCCGGCGCCGCCCTCCTGGGCCCGGTCTTCTTCGACGAATCCCTCACCCCCACCAAAACCCTCTGGCTGGCCGTCATCATCACCGGCGTCATCTACCTGAAACTCGCCGACCGCCAACCCGCCCCCACCTGACACTCCAGGTGGCGGGGAGCCTGGTGGACTCCCCGCCGGTTCGGAACGCCTCGCCGGAGGCGGTGGTCGACGGGACAGCTCGCGCGCCGCCGGAGGCGGCCAACAAGGCAGTCGCCGCGCAGCGGTGTCCGAGTCAGTCCTTGATGCCGGACTGGGTGACGCCTTGGATCAGGTAGCGCTGGAGGAAGGCGAAGATCAGGACCAGTGGGAGGATCGAGACGGCCACCGCCATGAACAGTTCGTGGATGTTGATGGTCTGGGCGGTGACGAACGTCGACATCGCCACCTGGATCGTCCACGACGACGAGTCCTGGCCGATCACGAGCGGCCACAGGAACGAGTTCCAGTTGCCGATGAACGTGATCGCCGCGAGTGCCGCGAAGAACGGCAGGGAGTTCGGTACGACGATCCGCCAGAACACCCCGAAGTACCCGGCGCCGTCGACCCGCGCCGCCTCCTCCAGTTCCTTCGGAAATCCCAGGAAATACTGCCGGAAAAGAAATGCCGCGAACCCGCTGAACAGCGTGGGAATGATCAGGCCACGCAGCGACGACACCCACCCGAGCGACGACACCACGATGAAGCTGGGGATGAACGTCACCGCTGCCGGGATCATCAGCGTCGCGACGATCGCGTAGAAGATCTTGTCCGCGTGCCGATAGGGAATGCGGGCCAGCCCGTACCCCGCCATCGATGCCAGCAGCAACTGTCCCGCCGTCCCCAGGATCCCGACCACAGCGGAGTTGTAGAGAGCCCGCGCGATCGGCACCTCGGTGTCGTTGAACAACTGGCTGATGTTCCCCCACTGCAGGTCCGACGGGAACAACGTCCAGTCCGGCGCCGTGATGTCCGCCTCGGTGGACAACGCGTTGCGCAGGATCAGGTAGAACGGCAGCAGGAACAGCACGACCGCGATGAACAGCGCGATCCAGCGCAGCACCGTCCCGATCCGGCCGATGGTGGTCCGGCTGAACCCGATCGGCTGCGGCGTTCCCGTCGTACGCTCCGAGGCAGCCATCAGTCACCCGCCTTTCCGAACCCGAAGATCCGGCTCTGCAGCAGCGTCACGAGCATGATGATCACCGCCAGGATGAGCGCACCCGCCGACCCGTGACCGAGGTCCTGGATCGAGCCCAGCGAGATGCCGTACAGGTACACCAGCGGCGGCCGTGCGTAGTTCACGTTCCCGATCAGGTTGTAGAACTCGTCGAACGCCTGGTAGGCCGCGATCAGGTTCAGGATCAGTACGGCGACCGATGTCGCTCGCAGTTGGGGCAAGGTGATGTACCGGAACACCTGCCAGCCAGGATTCGCCCCGTCCACGTACGCCGCCTCGTAGAGCGCCGGCGAGATTCGCTGCAACCCGGCGATGAACAGGATCATGTAGAACCCGAGTTGCAGCCACAGTCGCACGGTGACGAGCGGAAGCCAGTACCACGGCGGATCGACCGTGGAGAGCCAGGCGATGTTGTCGATCCCGAACCAGCCGAGCACCGTGTTCGCCAGACCGAACCGGACGCCGTTGAAGATCGACAACCGCCAGATCAGCGACGCGACGACGTACGAGCAGGCCGTGGGCAGGAAGAACACCGACCGGAAGAAGGACCGGGCGATCTTCACCTGGTTGACCAGCAACGCCAGCGCCAGCGACAGCACGAACGTCAGCGGAACGATGAAGACCGCGAAGATCGTGAACGTGCCCAGGCTGGACAGGAAGTTGTGGTCGGTGAGCATGTCGACGTAGTTCTGCAGGCCGACGAACTTCGACGGCGTAGCCGTGTTGTACGCCTCGAAGAAGCTGAGGATCAGGCTCCAGATGATCGGCAGGTAGGAGAACACCAGCAGGCCGACAACGAACGGACCGACGAACAGCCAGAACGACAGCGAGTTTCCGGCGATCCCCTTGTGCCGCTTGGGGCGCCGCCGCTCACCGGTGGTGGCGGCGTCCGTGGCGGTTTTGACCGAAGCGCTCATCCGAACAGCCGAGACAGCTCGCTGTTGACGGTTTTCTCGGTCTTGGCAATCTCGGCAGCGGGGTCGGCTCCCTTCTTGATGATGTTGGTGAGCATGTCACCGAACGCCGTGTTCATCTTCGGCGTCCAGGCCGGGTTGTCGGTGTAGCCGTAGTCCTGGGTCAGCTTGACCGTGTCGGCGGCGACGCCGCTCTGCAGTTTGGCGGCCTTGGCCGCGAGGCTCTTGCGCGGCGGGATGTGGAAGCCGTAGTTCAGCGACCAGTCCTCCTGGTACTCGGACTTGTCGATCCACAGCCACTTGACGTACTTCTTCGCCGCCTCGACGTTCGCGCTCTTGGCCGACACGAACTGCGTCCAGCCGCCGGAGTACACGGCCGGCTTGGCCTGCGCGTCGAGTTTCGGGAACGGGATCACGCCGATGTCGTCGCCGAGCGCCTTCTGCATGCCCGGCACCGCCCACATCCCGATCCACTGCATCGCGACCAGACCCTGGTTGATCGCGGTCGGGTCCCACCAGTCCGTGGGGGCACCGAGCAGGATGCTCTTGCTGGCGTACAGCTCGTGCAGTTTGCCGAAGGCCTGGGCCGCGCGATCACCGGTGAAGCCGGGCTTGTTGTCCTTGGTCAGGAACTCCCCGCCGGACGAGTACAGGGCCGGACCACCCATGACGTTGCCGCCGTCGTTACCGACGTAGATGCCCTTCACCTTGTTCGTGGTGAGTTCCTTGGCCGCGGAGATCAGGTCGTCGATCGTCTCCGGCGGCTTGATCCCGGCCTTGTCCAGCAGGCTCTTCTTGTAGTAGATGACCTGCGGGTCGATGATCATCCGGATCCCGTAGATCTTGCCGTCCAGGGTGTTCGTGGCCAGGTCGCCGGGCTGGAAGTCGTCCTTGACGTCGGCCATGATGTCGTCCAGCGCCACCACCTGGTTGCTCTTCACCATGCTGATGTTGAAGTGGCCCTCGAAGACGTCCGGGCCCTTGCTGGACAGCAGGCCGGACGCGAGCTTGGCGTCGTAGTCACCCGGCGTCCACTGCACTGCGACGTTCGCGTCGGGGTACGCCTTGGCGTACTTCAGCGCCGCCTGCTGGGTCCCGGTCTCGCCGTACTGGTGGTACCACTGCGACAGGTTCGGCTTCGAGCCGCCGCTTCCCCCTCCGGACGACGGTCGGCCGGTGTTGCCACCACAGGCCGCGGTGAATGCGGCGAGGGCGGCCAGGCCGCCGGTTCGCTTGAGCAGGTCGCGCCGGGACAGTCCGGCGTTCGGAACATGAGCAGGCATGAATTCCACCTTCCCGAGAGGGAACGTCGCAGGGGACGCACGGTTCCGAGGTACTTAACGGTGTTAAGCATCTCCGAGTTCTGGCACACGGTACTGCAGGTCAATCGTTGTAGAAGTGGCAGCACAATGGCTCAAAAGCGCGCCCGGCGCAAGACCGGGCGCGCTGCTATTTGTTCGAATGTGTGGAATTTGCTTGAGTTGGTATCGGCCCGTGATCAGCCGAAGATCTCGCCCGCCGCCGCCTTCCGGTCCAGCAGGGCCGGCGGTTCGAAGCGGGCGCCGTACGTCGCTGCGAGCTCGCGTGCACGTTCTGCGAACATCTGCACACCATAGGCGTTCACGTACTGCAACGCGCCGCCGTGCAGCGGCGGGAACCCGATGCCGAAGATCGACCCGATGTTGGCGTCCGGCACCGAACGCAACACGCCCTCGTCGAGGCATTTCACCGTCTCGAGCGCCATTGCGAACAGCATCCGCTCCTGTAGATCGATGAGCGGGACGTCGGCGCCGGCAGCGAAGTGCTCCCGCAACCCAGGCCACAGATGCTTCGGGCCGTCGGCCGGGTAGTCGTAGAACCCCGCACCGGCAGCCTTGCCGCGCCGGCCGAACTCGTTGACGAGCCGGTCGGTCACCGCCATCCCAGGATGGTCGTCGAACGCGCCCGCGCTGTCCCCCGCCGCCCGAGCGGCGTCCCGGATCTTCTGCGGCAGCGTCAGCGTCACCTCGTCCAGCATCGCCAGCGGCGGCGCCGGGAACCCGGTCTGGGTCGCGGCGCGCTCGATCATGACCGGGTCGACCCCCTCGGCGACCATCGCGGCGCCTTCCATGACGAGCGTGCCGAACACGCGCGACGTGAAGAACCCACGGCTGTCGTTGACCACGATCGGCGTCTTCTTGATCTGCCGTACGACGTCGTACGCCTGCGCGATCGCCCGGTCCGAGGTCTTCTCCCCCACGATCAGCTCGACCAGCGGCATCCGGTCGACCGGCGAGAAGAAGTGCATGCCGATGAAGTCGTCCGGCCGGTCGACGCCGTCGGCGAGCGCGGTGATCGGCAGCGTGGAGGTGTTCGAGCAGAGCAGTGCGTCCGGCTCGACCACGTCGGCGATCTCCGCGAACACCTTCTGTTTGAGCCCGCTGTCCTCGAACACGGCCTCGATCACCAGGTCGCACCCGGCCAGGTCGTTCGGGTCCCCGGTCGGCGTGATCCGGCTCAGGAACTCCGCGACCTGTTCGGCCGAAGTCCGGCCTTTCGCGACCTGTTTCGCCAGCAGCTTCTCGGAGTATTCCTTTCCGCGCGCAGCCGCCTCCAAAGAAACATCTTTGAGCACAACCTCGAGACCGGCCTTCGCGCACACATAGGCGATTCCCGCGCCCATCATCCCGGCGCCGAGCACACCGACCTTGCGCGCCGCGTACTTCGGTACGCCGGCGGGCCGCGACCCACCCGCGTTGATCGCCTGCAGGTCGAAGAAGAACGCCTGGATCATGTTCTTCGCGATCTGCCCGGTCGCCAGCGACACGAAGTACCGCGACTCGATCCGTGAGGCGGTCTCGAAGTCGACCTGGCTGCCCTCGACCGCGGCGCTCATGATCGCCCGCGGCGCCGGGTACGGCGCGCCCTTGAGCTGCTTGCGCAGGTTCGCCGGGAACGCGGGCAGGAACGCGGCCAGCTTCGGCGAGGACGGCGTACCGCCGGGGATCTTGTACCCGTCGCGGTCCCAGGGCTGTTTGGCATCACCGTCGTACGTCGAAATCCACCGGCGGGCCGCGTCGAGCAGGTCCCCGGCCGGCGCGACCTCGTCCACGATGCCCACACTCGCCGCGTGCGCGGGCTTCATCCGCTGGCCCTGCAGCAGCACCTTCATCAGCGCGTCCTGCAGTCCGAGCATCCGGACCGTGCGGGTCACTCCCCCGCCGCCGGGCAGCAGGCCGAGCGTCACCTCGGGAACGCCGAGTTCGATCCGGTTGTCGTCGGCAACGATCCGGTGGTGGCAGGCGAGCGCGATCTCGAGCCCGCCGCCGAGCGCGGACCCGTTGATCGCGGCAACGACCGGGACGCCCAACGTCTCCAGGGTCCTGAGCTGCCGCTTGACCTCCTCGACCGTCTCGAACACCTGTGCGGCGTCCGACGGCCGGATCTGCGACAGCTGCTGCAAGTTGCCGCCGGCAAAGAACGTCGACTTCGCCGACGTCAAGATCACGCCCTTGATCAGCGCTTTCTCGGCGACCAGGCGTTCGACGGTCCGGCCCATTGCCTCGACGTACGCGTCGTTCATCGTGTTCGCGGAGGCGTCCGGGTCGTTCATCGTCAGCGTGACGACACCGGCGTCGTTCTTCCACTCGATCATGCTGTTCACGCTGGGAGCCTTTCGATGATCGTCGCGACGCCCATCCCGCCGCCGACGCACAGGGTGGCCAGTCCGTAGCGGAGTTCGCGGCGCTCCAGCTCGTCCAGCAGGGTTCCGATCAGCATCGCGCCGGTGGCGCCCAGCGGGTGGCCGAGGGCGATCGCGCCGCCGTTCACGTTCACCTTCTCGTGCGGTACGCCGAGATCCTTCATGAAATGCATGACCGCGGCCGCGAACGCCTCGTTCATCTCGAACAGATCGATGTCGTCGACCTCGAGCCCGGCCCTGGCCAGCGCCTTGCGGGCGGCCGGCGCCGGGCCGGTCAGCATGATCGTCGGATCCGCGCCGCTGACGCCGGTCGCGACCACCCGGCCGCGCGGCGCCTGACCGAGCGCCTCGCCGGCCTTCTCGTTGCCGACAGCAACCAGGGCCGCACCGTCGACGATCCCGGACGAGTTGCCCGCATGGTGCACATGCGAGATCCGCTCGACGGTCAGGTACTTCTCCAGCGCGACCGAGTCGAACCCGCCGTGCTCCCCGATCGCCGCGAACGACAACGGCAGCCCGGCCAGCGTCTCGACGGACGTCCCGGGCCGGACGAGCTGGTCGTGGTCCAGGATCCGCAGGCCGTTGCGATCCACCACCGGTACGACGGAACGCGCGAAGTACCCGTTCGCCCACGCCTTCGCGGCCCGCGCGTGCGACTCGGCGGCATACGCGTCGACGTCGGTCCGGGAGAAGCCGTCGATGGTCGCGATCAGGTCCGCGCTGATGCCCTGCGGGATGAAGCCGGTCTCGAGGGCGGTCTCCGGGTCCATCGCCCAGGCGCCGCCGTCGGAGCCCATCTTCACGCGGGACATCGACTCGACGCCGCCGGCCAGGATGAAGTCCTCCCAGCCGGACCGCACCCGCTGCGCTGCCTGGTTGACGGCCTCGAGGCCCGAGGCGCAGAAGCGGTTCAACTGCACGCCGCCGGTCGTCTCGGGATAGCCGGCCATCAGTACGGCGGTCCGCGCGATGTCCATGCCCTGGTCGCCGATCGGCGTCACGACCCCGAGCACCACGTCGTCGATGGCGGCCGGATCCAGGTCGGGATGCCGGGTCCGCAGCTCCTGCAACAGTCCGGTGATCAGCTGGATCGGCTTGACCTCGTGCAGCGCACCGGTGGGCTTGCCCTTGCCGCGCGGTGTCCGAATCGCGTCGTACAGAAAGGCTTCGCTGGTCATAGGGGTGATTGTGACAGTAACGCTGTCATGGTGGTCAAGTGGGGGCCGTTATGATCTCCGCCATGTCGGAAGTGGCGGGGGACGCGACCCTGACGGTCGATGAGCTGTCGACCCGGGTCGGGATGACGGTGCGTACATTGCGGTTCTATGCGGGGCGCGGGCTGATTCCGCCGCCGATCCGGCGCGGGCGGGTCGGGTACTACGGGCCGGAGCACATCGCGCGGCTCGACCTGGTGCGTGAGCTACAGGCGCACGGGTTCACGCTGCAGGCGATCGAGGGGTACCTGGACCGGATTCCCACCGACGCGACACCGCAGGACATCGCGCTGCACCGGACGCTGCTGACGCCGTGGATGCGCGATCTGCCCGAAACGCTTGATCGCGCGGCACTGGTACGGCGTACCGGCCGGGAGCTGAACGACGACGACATCGAGATGCTGGTGGCGCTCGGGGTGGTCGAACCGACACCGGACGAGGACGTGTTCCAGGTCGCGACCGCGCATCTGAGCCTCGGCGTCGAGCTGCTCGACCTGGATCTCCCGGTCGAGGCAGTGCTGGACGCCGGCCGCATCTTCACCGAGCACGGCCGCGCGATCGCCGAGGAACTGACCGAGGTGTTCCGCACCAAGGTCTGGCCCCACTACCGCGACTCCGGCGGCCCCCCGGAGCACATCCAGCAACTGGTAGAACGCTTCAAACCAGTCACCATCCAAGGCCTGGTCCTGGCCTACGAACGAGCCGTAGGCGAAACCCAAAGAGACACCATCCGCCGAACCCAGCAAAAACCCCGCTGACCCACCCCCGACACGTCCCCGGGTGTCCTACGAGTTGGGGACTCGGAGGTAGGTGAGGCCTCGGAGGTCCAGGTAGGTATTGGTGGGGGTCGTTACTACGCGGAGCAGGACTGTGTCGCAGCCGGCGCAGCGGGCGACTGTGCCGGGGGCGTCGACGTACACGCGGGACTCGGCGAAGACGGTGGTGTTGCCGCAGCCGTTGCACTGGGCAATGGCTGCGGTGAGGTCGACCGCGAACAGTTCACTGAGGGCCCCCGCGGCCGCGTTGCCGTCCAAGTAGTTGCTCATCGAGGTCCTCCTGTCGGGCCGAAGCGTTCAGTTCTGACGCGGGCCGGATCGTGTCCGGCCGCAACCAGCAGGTTCGCCACCGTTTCCACGAACGGCGTCGGCCCGCACACGTACGTCGTCGCGCCGTCCTCGGGCTTGAACGCGTACTGCTCGATCAGCTCCGCGTCGATCCGCCCCACCCGAGGCTCCCCGGCCGGCGCCTCCCGCGTGTACACGAGCCGTACGTCGACATTGTCCGAGGCGGCCAGGTCCTTCAGATCGCTCACGTAGATCACCGACTCCGGCCGCCGCACGGAGTACAGCAACCGCGCCGGCGTCGTACCAGCGACCGCATGAGCCTGCAGCATCGCCCGCAACGGCACGACGCCCGATCCCCCGCCGATCAGCTGCACCGGCCCTTCCTGCTCGGGCGTCCACACGAACCACCCGCCGACCGGTCCCCGGATCTCCAACGGATCCCCGACCTTCAGCACGTCGACGAGGTACGGCGACACCTCGCCGCCAGGCACCTGCTCGACGGTCAGCTCGATCGTCGAGCCGTGCGAACCGTCCCAGGCCGACGCGACCGAATACGACCGCGATGCGCGGTACCCGTCCTCCGCGGTCAGCCGTACGTCGAGATGCTGCCCCGCGAGATGCCCCTGCCAGTCCGGTACGTCGAGCACGATCGTGCGAGCCGTCCCGGTCTCCCGCCGTACGTCGGTCACCGTGGCGATCTGCCAAGACATGCGCGCGGTCAGTCGCCGGCGTATCGCTGTTCTTTCCATGGGTCTCCGTACTCGTGATAGCCGGCGGTCTCCCAGAAGCCGAGGTCCTCGGTGTCGGACAGCACCAGGCCCCGGACCCATTTGGCGCTCTTCCAGAAGTACAGGTGCGGAACGAGCAGTCGCGCGGGCCCGCCGTGCTCGGGGTCCAGGGGCTCACCGTCGTACTCGTAGGCGATCCAGGACTGCCCGTCGAGCAGGTCGTCGAGCGGCAGGTTCGTGGTGTAGCCGCCGTAGCTGTGCGCCATCGCGAAGTCTGCGCCGGTCTCGACGTCCGCGAGCAGCGTGTCGAGCGAGACGCCTTTCCAGGTTGTCTGCAGTTTGGACCACCGTGTCACACAGTGGATGTCCTTGGTGATCTCCTCGGCCGGCAGCGCCATCAGGGCCGCCCAGTCCCACTTGTACTTCTCGCCGGTCTCCGTGGTGACCGTGAACTCCCAGTGATCGGTCAGGATGTGCGGGGTCGGCCCCGCCGACAGCACCGGGAACTCGTGCGTCAGGTACTGCCCCGGCGGCAGATCCTTCCCACCCCCGCGCCGACCGGTGAATCCTGGCGACACGATGCCCATAACGACCTCCCTCGGCTCCTGGACGCAGTCAATCACGCTCTCCCCGCGCGCGGGGAGAGCAGCGGGCCGAACACGCGGCTAGACTCCGAACGACGGATGAGTAGCGCCGCATCGGGTACCGGTCATGATCAGGCGGCTGGACCGGCGGAGTGGACATGGGCGTGGCCGCACAGAGTCTCTCGGTGGCGCGCTATGAACAACATCTCGACGATCCCGCTAGGGTGGAAGTTCCGCCCACTGGCGGTTCGATTATGGGCGGATTGGGTGGATCACGACCGTAGCGCGAAGGTGTGGGGAGCGATCAGAGCCGTTGCCGACGGCGCGGCCCCGTCGCTCGCGCACGCCGTGTCGGCCTGCTCACAGGCGCTGTCCGCGGCCGGCGCGGGGCTCGCGATGACGCGCGACGGCGGACTGCTCGAGCCGGTGCTGGCCACGGGTCCGGAGATCGGTGAACTGGACGAGCTCCAGTTCGAGCTCGGCGAGGGGCCGAGTGGTGACGCGTCCGCCATCACTGCGCCGGTGCTCGAGGCGAACCTCGGCGGGGTCGCGGCCGGCCGGCGGTGGCCGGCGTTCGCCGCGGCTGGTGTCCAACGGGGTATGTGCGGCGTCTTCGCGTTCCCGGTCGCCGCCGGAGCCGCGAGGGTCGGCGTCCTGACCGTTTACCGGCGGGAGCCGGGACCATTGCAGCGCGAGCAAGTGGAGCAGGCGCTGGTCTTCGCCGATGCGCTCTTCGTGCTCGCCCTGGACAACCGTCACGGTGTCAGCGCGGATCTGGACCAGGTGATCGAGGCTGCGTTCACCGCTCGCCGGGCCGAGGTCCACCAGGCCGCGGGCAGGCTCGCCTCCCAGCAGCGCATCAGTGTCACCGACGCGCTGGCCCGGCTGCGCGCCTACGCGTACAGCAGTGGTTCGCCGTTGTACAAGATCGCCATCGACGTGATGGCCGATCGCCTGCACCTCGACGGTGATCACCCCCCGGGGGGCGGTCCACCGCCGAAGCCGCAGCTGAATGACCCCGGAACGGCCGAGAAGGAAGAGGAGGAGAACTGATGAGTGCGTCCGACCGCAGAGTGCGCGAGGTGTTCATCGAACTGTCGGACACGCTTGTCGACGACTTCGACGTCATCGAGTTCTTGGACCGGCTCGCCGCGCGCTGCAGCGAACTGCTGGGGGTATCGGCCTGTGGCATTCTCCTCGCCGATCATCACGGTGCGCTGAACCTGGTCGCGGCCTCCACCGAACAGGCCCGGCTGGTCGAGCTGAACCAGCTGCAGAACCTCGAGGGCCCGTGTTTCGACGCGTTCAGCACCGGCCGCTCGGTGCAGCATCCGGACCTGCGGACTGCTCGAGGGCGCTGGCCCCGCTTCACCGCAGCCGCTGTCAGCGGCGGGTATCTCTCGGTGCAGGCGCTGCCGATGCGATTGCGCGACACAGTCCTCGGGGCGGTGAATCTGTTCAGCAGGACCACCGGGGAACTGGATGCCGACACCATCACCCTGGGGCAGGCGCTGGCCGACGCGGCCACGATCGGCATCGTGCACCAACGCGCTCTCGCCCGCCAGGAGATCGTCACCGAGCAGCTCCAGACCGCTCTGAACAGCCGGATCCTGATCGAGCAGGCGAAGGGATTCCTCAGCCACAGCCTCGACATGGATGTCGACGAGGCCTTCGCCTTGATGCGTTCGTACGCCCGGACCAACAACCGTCGCCTGACCGATGTCGCCGACGACGTCGTCCAGGCCAGGCTGGATCTCACCCCATCCCCGTCGCCGGAGTAGTTGTCACAAGCCGTGGCGCCTTGCTGACTTACGGGTTAGGGTGATCGGAGCCTGTTCGGGCATGCCCAAGACCTCGGCGCCAGGTGTGTCGCGCCGCCGGAGGGGTTGCGCACGACACACGGTGAGACCCACCACAGGACGCTCACACCGTCTGGCTGGTGATCAGGCGCAGGACCCGTCGCGACGGCGCCACCCCACGTGCGCACCGTGCGACGGTTCCCCTGCGTCTAGACTCCCATCGTTCGCCCGATGATCTCTTTCATGATCTCCGTGGTGCCGCCGTAGATGGTCTGGATGCGGGTGTCTAAGTAGGCCTTCGCGATCGGGTACTCGGTCATGAAGCCGTATCCGCCGTGCAACTGCAGGCACCGGTCGACGACCTTCTTCTGCAGCTCGGTGGTCCACCACTTGGCCATCGCGGCCTCGGCCACGGTCAGCGTTCCGGCGTTGAGTTCCTGGATGCAGCGGTCGACGAACACCCGGGCGATCTGGGTCTCGGTGGCGAGCTCCGCGAGTACGAAACGACTGTTCTGGAACGATCCGATCGGACGGCCGAACGCCTTGCGGTCCTTCACGTACCGCAGCGTGTCCTCGAGCATGTTCTCGCAGGCGGCGGCCGCGACCACCGCGATCGTCAATCGCTCCTGCGGCAGCTTCTCCATCAGGTAGCCGAAACCCTTGCCCTCCTCGCCGAGCAGGTTGTCCACGGGAACCCGGACGTCGTCGAAGAACAGCTCCGCGGTGTCCTGCGCCTTCAGCCCGATCTTGTCCAGGTTCCGCCCGCGCTCGAACCCCGGCATTCCACGC
Organism: Kribbella pratensis; assembly: GCF_004366075.1. Lineage (GTDB taxonomy): Bacteria > Actinomycetota > Actinomycetes > Propionibacteriales > Kribbellaceae > Kribbella > Kribbella pratensis. Next base: position 942,686 of record NZ_SODU01000001.1, read on the forward strand.
TCGACCACGATCAGCGAGATCCCCTGCGCCCCGGCGTCCGGGTCGGTCTTGGCCACGACGATCACCAGATCGGCGAGAATCCCGTTGGAAATGAAGGTTTTCTGCCCGTTCAGCACGTAGTGGTCGCCGTCGCGCCGAGCGGTGGTCCGGATGCCCTGCAGATCGCTGCCGGCCCCGGGCTCGGTCATCGCGATCGCGGTGATCGTCTCCCCGGAACAGAACGCCGGCAGCCAGCGCGCCATCTGCTCGTCGGTCGCGTAGTCCAGCAGGTACGCCGAATTGATGTCGGTGTGGATGGTGAAGCCGACCCCGCTGGCGCGAACCCGGGTCAGCTCCTCGATCAGCACGGTGTTGAACCGGAAGTCACGAACGCCGCCCCCGCCGTACTGCTCCGGCATCATGAAGCCGAGCAGGCCGGCCGCGCCGGCCGCGGTCCAGAGTTCCCGCGGGACGATCCCGGCGTCCTCCCAGCTGTCGTGGTGCGGGACGATCTCCTTGTCGCAGAACGACCGGACGGTCTCCCGGAAGGCGTCGTGATCGGCGTCGAACAGCTGACGTTCCACGGGCGGTTCCTCTCAGTTCGGGCCGTGCTAGTTCTGGACGGCTGCGCCGGACTCCAGCAGCCCGTCGATGTCGGTGATTCCCCAGTCGGCCAGCGCTTCCCGGGTGTGCTCCCCCGGTCGCGCGGGCGGTCGGTCCAGGCGGGTCGGCGTACGGTCGAAGCGCGGCGCCGGTGCCGCCTGCCGGACGCCGTGGTGGTCCACGAACGTGCCTCGGGCAACGAGGTGCGGGTGGTCGCCGGCCAGTGGCAGCACCGGCGCGACGCAGGCGTCCGAGCCGTCGAACAGCTCGGTCCACTCCGCCTGAGTCCGCTGCCGGAACGCCTCGGCCAGAACCTTCCGCAGCTCCGGCCACTGCGACGGATCGTTGCGGTCCGGCGCGTCCAGACCGAGTTTGCCGATCAGCTCGGCGTAGAACTGCGGTTCCAGCGCCCCGACCGCGACATGCTTCCCGTCGGCGGTCTCGTACACGTCGTAGAACGGCGCACCGGTGTCCAGCAGGTTCGTCCCGCGCTCCTGCCGCCACGACCCGGCGGCGAGGGCCCCGAGCAGCATCGTGGTCAGGTGCGCCGATCCGTCCACGATCGCCGCGTCCACGACCTGTCCCCGCCCGCTGCGCTGCGCCTCGTTCAGCGCCGCGAGGACGCCGATCACGAGGTACAGCGAGCCGCCCGCGAAGTCACCGAGCAGGTTCGCCGGCACCTGCGGCGGTCCGTCGGCGCGCCCGATCAGGTGGAGCGCGCCGGACAGCGCGAGGTAGTCGATGTCGTGCCCGGCCGCTTGCGCGAGCGGACCATCCTGCCCCCACCCGGTCATCCGCCCGTACACGAGCCGCGGATTGATCGCGTGACAGTCCGCCGGCCCGAGCCCGAGCCGCTCGGCCACTCCGGGCCGGAATCCTTCGACCAGTACGTCGGCCTGCGCGACCAGCCGCCGTACGACGTCCACGGCGGCGGGCTGCTTGAGATCCAGGGCCGCGCTCCGACGGCCGCGGTTGACGAGATCCAGCTCCGGTGGGCCCATCGACACGCTGCCACCGGGGCGATCGATCCGCAGCACGTCGGCGCCGAGCTCGGCGAGCATCATGCATGCGAACGGCGCCGGACCGAGGCCGGCCAGCTCGACCACCTTCACGCCCTCGAGTGGACCCATGGGCGCTATTGTGACAGTTCTACTGTCACAGTCGTCAAGTCAACTTGCGCGTCCCCACCAGAGCGGTCAGCGGCAGGACCACCATCAGGATCACGACGGCGGCGAGTACGACCGACCATCCCGGCTCGCCTTCCTCGAGATGGGCGAGGTGGAAGATCATGTGCGGCAGCGAGAACGCGAGATACGCCAGCAGCGCCACGGCCGCCAGGTAGCGGTCCAGGCGAATCGCGGCGGCGGTCAGGACGATCCCCAGCCCGAGCGAAGCACCGCCGAAGTCGTGGAAGAGATGGTCGCTGTACGGCGGTGTCCAGTCGACCGTCGGCACGTGGTCGTAGAAGGTCTTCGGAGTGAACGTCAGCCACCCACCGAGAACCAGCTCGAACGCGGCGAAGACGATCAGCACCGCGCGGACGTAGCCCTTCATCGGAGGTAGTCCGCGAAGGTGATACGCCCGTACGCCGGACCGTCCACCATCGCCGCGCCGTCGGCGTACGCCCGGAAGATCTTTCCGCCCAGCCGCAACGGCAGCACCGGCCGGCGCGAGGACCGCGCCTGCTTCCACATCCGGGCCAGTTCGAGAACAGGCCGCCGCTCCGGACCGCCGATGTCCGCGACGCGACCGTTCACCGGAGGCTCGTCGACGAGTTCGGCGAGCCGGACCGCGACGTCCTCGACCGCGATCGGCTGCAGCGGGATCGCGGGGGCGAGCACCATCGGCACGAAACGCTGGGCGCTCAGGACTCGATCGACGAGGTTGTGGAACTGGGTAGCCCGCAGGATCGTGTACGGCACGCCGGACTCGGCGACCAGGCGCTCGACCTCGAGCTTGTGCCGGTAGTACGCGAGCGGAATGCGGTCGATGCCGGCGATCGACATCACCACGAGGTGCTGTACACCCGCGGCGGCTTTGAGCAGGTTGCGAGTCTGCTCGATGTCCCGGCGGCCCTGGCTCGTGGCCAGATGCACGACCACCCCCGACCCGTCGATCGCAGCGGCCAGTCCCTCGCCGGTCGTCAGGTCGCCGACGACCCGGTCGGGTCCGGGCTTCCGGCTCAACACCCGGACCTGATGATCAGCGGCGCACAGTCGGGCCACGGTCGGCCGGCCCAGGGTGCCGGTTCCACCGGTGACAAGGATGGAATTCATTTGCTGGTGTCCTTTCCGTCACCAGCTGAGATCGGGCAGCCCTTCGATTTGTGACAACTGGGCGACGGCGAAGGCCAGCTTTTCCGGGTTCATCACGAACTGCACGTCGGTGACGCCGTCCGGTCCGATGCCGATGAAGCAGATCGCCATGATCCCGCTGGGCCCGACGGCCAGCAGCGCGGGGCCGCCGTTCGCCTCCGCCAGGTGGGCCTCGATACCGGCGCCGAAACGCTGCAGCGCCCCGGACAGGTAGCGCGCGACCCGGTCGCGGCCGACCAGCACGTTGCGCGCGGCGGACACCTTGCCACCGCTGTCGGCGCGCGACTCCACGTCCTCGGCCAGCAGCTTCTCGAGCTCCTCGATCTCCCCCAGTCGCGCGGCCGCGATGAACCGCTCGACCAGCTTCCGCCAGCCCGCATTGTCGACCGGCTGCTGACGCGGTCCCTCGGCGCTGAGCTTCTTCCCCGCCCGCGACGCCAACTGCCGCGCGTTCGCCTCCGACGTGCCGATCAGCTCGGCAACCTCGCGGTACCCGTACGCGAATGCCTCGTGCAACACGTACGCCGCCCGCTCGGCAGGCGTCAGCCGTTCGAGCAGGAGCAACAGCGCGAACGACACCGACTCCCGCTCCGCCACAACCTCCAACGGACCGAGCGCGTCGAACTCGGCCCGCCCTGTCAGCACAGGTTCCGGCAGCCACTGCCCGACGTACAGCTCCCGCCGCGCTCGCGCCGAGGTCAGCTGCTTGATGGACAGGTTCGTGACGATCTTCGCCAGGTACGCGTCCGGATCACGCACGGTCGCGCGGTCGGCATCCTGCCAACGCAGCCACGCGTCCTGCAGAATCTCCTCGGCATCCGTCGCCGTACCGGTCATCCGGTACGCAATCCCGAACAACCGACCCCGCAGCCGTTCGAAATCATCCATCCCGGAACGTGTCCGCGGCTCGCTGGATCTTGGCGTAGAAGTTCGTCCAGGCGGCCTCGTCGAGCTGGTCGGCGTCCTTGCCGCCCTGGCCGTCGATGAGTTCGCGGACGATGTCCGCGTGGCCGGCGTGGTGCGCGGTCTCGTCGACGACGCGGACCAGCAGCGCGCCGAACGTCGTACTGCGTTGACCTTCGGCCCAGTGCGGCACCTCCGCCGGGTGGTCCAGGTCGAGCTCGGCGATGGAGCGGTCGCTGTGCGCGCAGGCCTCGCGGTAGAGGCCGGTGATGTACTCCGTCGACTCGGACGGCAGCGCCCACATGTCGGCACCACCCCAGACCGAACCGTCCTCGTTCCAGGGCAACAGCGTCTCCGGCGGCCGACCGACACTCGTGCCGAGGTACACCTGCTCGATCCCGATCAGGTGCTTGACCAGCCCGAGCAGGTTGGTCCCGGACGGCACGAGCGGACGACGCCGGTCGTACTCGCTCAGCCCGTCGAGCTTGGCCAACATCAGCGCCCGGGTGTCCTGGAGATACTGCTGGAGGTGAGACTTCACGGCGCTCCTGGGGGGATGAACGGGACGGGTGGTGCGCCGTGCTCGATCAGGTGCAGGAGCGCGGCGGTGTCGGCGTACTCGTCGATCATGTCGGCCAGGCGGTCCAGTCGTTCCTCGCGCAGTCCCGCGAACGAGACCGAGCCGTCCGGCGCGGGCTTGCCGGTGAGCGCGGCGACCTCGGCGAGGAACGCGTGCCGCGCGGCGTCGTCGTCGAGCAAGCCGTGCCAGATCGTGCCCCACGTGTTCCCCGCCCGGCAGCCACCAGGGAACCCCGCCGCGTCACCGATCACGTCGACGACTCCATGATGGATCTCGTACGCCGTTCGCGCCGGCCGGGCCAGCGTCTTCTCCCGGGCAAAGGTGGTTGCTACCGGCAACAGCCCGAGACCGGTCTCCGAGCCACCCGACTCGACCCCGTACGGGTCGGAGATCGTCGCGCCGAGCATCTGGTAGCCGCCGCAGATGCCGAGCACCGGACGGCCATCCGCGACCCGTGCTGCCACGGCGTCGGCGAGACCGAGGGACCGCAACCATTCCAGGTCGGCGCTGGTCGCGCGCGAGCCCGGCAGGACGACCAGGTCGGCGTCGCGGACCTCCCCCGCGCTCGTGGTGAAGAACACGCTGTTCGTCGGCTCCACCGCCAGCGCGTCGAGGTCGGTGAAGTTGCTGATCCGCGGGAACCGCACCACCGCGATCGTCAACAGGTCGCCCGGCGAAGTACGCCGTACCGGGATGTCCAGCGCGTCCTCGGAGTCCAGCCACAGCTCGGGCAGCCACGGCAGTACGCCGTACGTCGGGCGGCCGGTGACGGAGGCGAGCATGTCGATCCCCGGCTGCAGCAGTGAGACGTCGCCGCGGAACTTGTTCACCAGGAACCCGCTGATCAGCGCCTGGTCGGCGGCGTCCAGCAGCGCGACGGTCCCGAACATCGACGCGAACACTCCCCCGCGGTCGATGTCGCCGACCACGACGACCGGAGCCTTGGTGTGCTGCGCGAGCCCCAGATTCACGTAGTCCGACTGCCGCAGGTTGATCTCGGTCGGACTGCCCGCGCCCTCGCTGATCACCACGTCGTACCTCGACGCGAGATCGTCGTACGCCGCGAACGCCGCCTTCGCCAGCTCCGCGCGCTCGGTGAGGAAACCGCGGGCGGACAGCTCACCCCACGGCTCGCCCATCAGGACGACGTGGCTGCGCCGGTCGCTGCCCGGTTTGAGCAACACCGGGTTCATCGCGGCCTCGGGCTCGGCGCCGGCGGCGACGGCCTGGATCCACTGCGCGCGGCCGATCTCGGTGCCGTCCGCGCAGACCATCGAGTTGTTCGACATGTTCTGCGCCTTGTACGGCGCCACCCGAACACCCTGCCGCGCCAGCCACCGGCACAACCCGGTCACGACCGTTGTCTTGCCCGCGTCGGACGTCGTACCGGCGACCAGGAGAGAGCCCACCCGGCTTACCTTAATGCGCGCATCCGGACTACTCGGGTGGCCGGTCGGTGCTCTGGTCGGTGCGCTGGTCGCGCGTCCGGCTCGGGATGCGCGGTGTCGCTCCCTGGAACCTGGTCGCGCCGGCGGTTTCGCGTGCCGACAGCGGCTTGGCGATGTTCTCCAGTGACCGGCCTTCCGCGTTGACACCGAAGAACCAGGCGATGAGACCGCCGGCCAGCATCACGGCCGCGCCGATGATGTAGCCGACCGTGAGCGGTCCACGTGCCGGGTGGTCGCCCTCGCCGATCAGCGAGGCGAACAGGTACGGCGCGATCACGCCGCCGGTCAGCTGCGAGATCGCGAAGAAGAACGAGATGGCCTGCCCGCGGAGCTCGATCGGGAAGATCTCGCTCACCGTCAGGTACGCCGACGACGCGCCGGCCGACGCGAAGAAGAACACCACGCACCACAGCCCGGTCAGCGACGCGGCGTTCAGTGCGCCGGCGTTGAACAGCAACGCGGTGACGAACAGCACCACGGCCGACAGCGTGTACGTGCCGAGAATCATCTTCCGCCGGCCGACGGTGTCGAACAGGTGCCCGAGCAGCAGCGGACCGGCCAGGTTGCCGATCGCGAACGGGAAGAAGTACAGCGCGACGCTGGAGTCGTTCAGACCGAAGTACGACTTCAGCACCAGCGCGTAGGTGAAGAAGATCGCGTTGTAGAGGAACGCCTGGGTGACCATCATCGAGAAGCCGAGGAACGAGCGGCTGCGGTAGTCGCGGAGCATCACGCGGGCGATCTCGCGGTACGTCACCGGCGGGTAGTCGACCACCTCGATCGCCTCGTCGTCGCGGACCTCGCGCAGTTCGCCACCCTGCCGCCGTACCGTCGCCTCGATGTCGTCGACGGTCCGCTCGGCCTCCTCGACCCGCCCATGGGTCATCAGCCAGCGCGGGCTCTCCGGAATGTGCCGGCGCAGGTAGATGATGATCAGGCCCATCACCGGGCCGATCAGGAAGCACAGCCGCCAGCCCCACTCGACCGGGATGATGTCGGTGTTCAGGAAGACCAGGCCGACTGCGGAGCCGATCAGCGCGCCGCCCCAGTAGGTGCCGTTGACGCCGATGTCGACGCGGCCGCGGTACCTCGACGGGATCAGTTCGTCGATCGCGGAGTTGATCGCGGCGTACTCACCGCCGATGCCCATCCCGGCGATGAACCGGAAGACCAGCAGCGAGCCGAGGTCCCAGGACAGGCCGGCCGCGCCGGACGCGATCAGGTAGACAAGGAGCGTGACGATGAACAGGCTGCGCCGGCCGAGCCGGTCGGTCAGCCGGCCGAACAGCAGCGCGCCGACCACCTCACCGGCCAGATAGATCGACGCCATCAGACCGACCTCGGAGGTGGTCAGGTGCAGGGTCTCGGGTTCCTTCAGCACGTTCCCGACCAGGGAGACCAGCTGGATCTCCAGACCGTCCAGGATCCAGGAGACGCCCAGACCGACGACGATCATCCAATGGAACTTGGTCCAGGGCAGCCGGTCCATCCGGGCCGGCACGAGACTCGGTATCGCCTTGCCGTGCTCCAACGCGTGCTCGCTGCTCATCCTTGCTCCTCCCGGCCCGTGGTTGTTCGAAAGCCCTTGGGCCGGTACCCCGGGAGTGACGATCCGCAAACCCTGGGTGACGATCACCGGACAGGGCCTAAAGTTGCGGACATGGAGAACGAGATCGAGGTCGTCGACGCCAAGGACCGCAGCCGGTACGAGGCGCACGACGCCGAGGGCAACCTGATGGGCTTCGTCGACTACCGCCTGCATCCGGGCGTGATCAGCTTCCTGCACGCCGAGACGCTGCCGGAGTTCCGCGGCCGCGGCGTGGCCGGAACGATCGCCACCAAGTCCCTCGACGACGCCCGGGCGCTCGGGCTCCGGGTGAAGCCGGCCTGCCCGTTCTACCAGTCGTTCCTCGAGGAGCACACCGAGTACGCCGACCTCGTGAAGGAGCCGCAGCAGTGACGGTATTGATGCCACGCCTCCGGCGCGGCGGGTCATGGGGCTGGAACTCCCGTCCTTCCCTCGTCGCTCCGGTCGCTTCGCTCCCTCCGCTCCTCAGTCCAGGACGGGAGGCCCCATGACCGGGCCTGTCATGGGGAAGCTCGAGTGGAAGCCGGCCGCCGAGGTGCCTGAGTTGCTCGCGGCGCCGGTGCGGGACGCTCTCGGAGAGCTGCCGGCGTACGCGGCCGCGATCGACGCGGAGCTCGCCGACACCGCGGCCTTCTGTGCGGAGTACGACGTACCGATGGCCGCCTCGGCGAACTGTGTGGTCGTGCTCGGCAAGCGCGGCGGCGAGGCCTCGTACGCCGCGGTGCTGGTGCTGGCCACCGACCGCGCCGATGTGAACGGCGTGATCCGCAAGCACCTCGGCGTCCGGAAGATCTCGTTCGCCGCGCAGGACGACGCGGTCGGCTCGACCGGCATGGAGTACGGCGGGATCACGCCGATCGGGCTGCCCGCCGACTGGCCGGTGCTGATCGACGAAGCGGTCGTGCAGGCCGGGCCCGTCGTGATCGGCAGCGGGATCCGCGGCTCGAAGATCCTCATCGAAGGCACCGAGCTGGCGAAGTTGCCGACCGCAACCGTGCTGGATCTCGCCCAGCACTGACACGGGCGGCGGCTGATGGAGCAGCACGACTGGCCTGCTGAGTACGCCGAACTGACGGCGGCCGACCGGCGTGCCCCACTGCCGCCCGCGGACCTCGACCGGCTCGCGGTCGCCGCGTTCGTCCTCGGTCACGACGACGAGGTCGCCGCGTACCGCGAGCGGGCCTACGAGGAACACCTCGCGCGCGGCGATGTGATGGCCGCGATCCGGACCGGCTTCTGGCTCGGGTTCCACCTGCAGCAGCGGGGCGAGCTCGGGCGGGCCGCGGGCTGGCAGGCGCGGATCGGGCGACTCGTGCCCGACGGCGTACCGCAGCTCGCCGGGCTGGTCGCGATGGCCGACGCGGCGTTGCTGATGAACTCCGGCAACGCCGCCGAGGCGCTCCCCCTGTTCGAGCAGAACATGGGGTGGGCCACCGAGCCGGACGCGATCGTGCTCGGGGCGCTCGGCCGCGGTAACTGCCTCGCGATGCTCGGTCGCGGTGCCGAGGCCCTCAAGGCGCTGGACGAGGCGATGGTGCACGTGACCGCGAGCCGCGTCGGTCCTGAGGTCGCCGGTATGGCGTACTGCTCGGTGATCGCGCTCTGTATGGACCAGTACGACATCCGCCGCGCACAGGAGTGGACGCAGGCGCTGACGGGCTGGTGCGACGAGCAGCCCGGCCTCGTCCCGTACCGCGGGGCGTGCCTGGTGCACCGTGCACAGATCCTGCAGCTCCGCGGCGCCTGGGCCGACGCGGCCGGTGCTGCCGAGGACGCGTGTCACCGGCTGTCGGCGGGCATGGTCGGGACCGCGTGGTACCGGCTCGCGGAGGTCGAACGCCAACGCGGACGCTACGAGGCCGCCGAACGTGCCTACCTCGCGGCGGCGGCCGACGGGATGGACGTACAGCCCGGTCTCGCCCGGCTGCGGGCCGCCCAAGGCCGGCTCGATGTCGCCGTCGCCGGCCTGGAACGGGCGCTGGCCGAGGAAACGTTCACACCGAACCGCCCGATGCTGCTCGCCGCACGGGTCGAGCTGGCGATCGAGTGCGGCGACCGGGAGACCGCACGCAAGGCCGCTGCCGAACTGAACGAGCTGGCGCGCGCGGATTCGCCGTACCTGCAGGCTCTGGCGACGTACTCCGAAGGCGCGGTGCGGATCGCGTGCGGCGATCCGCAGGGAGCGATCCCGTGCCTGCGACGGGCGTGGACGCTGTGGCAGCAGCTCGAGATGCCGTACGAAAGCGCGCGAACTCGCCTGCTGGTCGGCCAGGCTTGCCGGGCACTCGGGGACGTCGACGCCGAACAGATGGAGATCGACGGCGCGCGAGCCGTGTTCGAGCGGCTGGGCGCGGTCGTCGAGCTGGCCGCGTTGGAGCAGTCCGATCGGAGCACCGGGCTCAGTCCTCGCGAGCTGGAGGTCCTGCGTCTGCTGGCGACGGGCGCGACGAATCGTGCTGTCGCCGAGCAGTTGTTCCTGAGCGAGCGAACGGTCGCGCGCCATGTCAGCAACATCTTCGGGAAGCTCGGCGTGTCCAGCCGGGCCGCGGCGACGGCGTACGCGTACGAGCACGGGCTGACTGGGTAGAAATGACCAGCCGCCGTTCGGAGGTTGGCATGGTCGGTTGATGTGCTGCTGTGCCGCACCGCCCTAACTTGAGGTCATGGACAGGATCGGGACTGTGGTGATCGGGGCGGGCCAGGCTGGTCTGGCGATCGGCTACTACCTGCGGCAAGCAGGTGAGGACTTCGTCGTCCTCGACGGGCACGAGCGGGTCGGTAACTGCTGGCGGGAGCGGTACGACTCACTGCGGCTGTTCAGCCGGCCGCGGTACGCGAGCCTCCCCGGGTTGCGGATCGGCACGCGGGACTGCCCGACCCGTGACGAGATGGCCGATTACCTCGAGCAGTACGCCGTACATCACGAGCTGCCGGTGCGGACCGGCGTACGGGTGACTCGGTTGTCGCGGGACGACGACGGGTTCCTGGTGGAGACGACCGGCGGCGACTGGCGGGCGGACCAGGTCGTGGTGGCGGCCGGGATGCACAGTGTGCCGCGGTGGCCGGCGTTCGCGGGCGAGCTCGATGCCTCGATCCGGCAGCTGCATTCGCTGGAGTACCGGAATCCGGAGCAGCTCGCGGACGGGACCGTACTGGTCGTTGGCGCGGCCAACTCTGGCACCGACATCGCGCTGGAGGCCGTGAAGACGCATCGCACACTGCTCGCCGGACGGCACCCGGGGCAGGTCCCGATCGACATCGACTCGACCGTTGGACAGATCTTCACACCGATCGTGATGTTCCTGTTCAAGTATGTGCTCACTCGCCGTACGCCGATGGGCCGCAAGGCGATCGCGAACGCGGTGAAGAGCGGGTTGCCGCTGACCCGCAACAAGCTCGAGCACCTCGACGCGGCCGGGATCGCACGGATCGGGCGCATCGTCGAGGTCCGTGCCGGCAAGCCGGTGACCGCGGACGGCGACGTACTCGACGACGTCCGGACCGTGGTGTGGTCGACCGGGTCGGACCCCGACCACAGCTGGATCGATCTGCCCGTGTTCGACGACGACGGCCGGCCGCGGCACACGCGGGGCGTGTCGGACGACGTACCGGGGCTGTACTTCCTCGGCCTCGACTTCCAGTACGCGATCGCGTCCGCGAGCATCCAAGGCGTGGACCGCGATGCCCGTTTCCTCGTCAAGCATCTCGCCGGCCGGAGTACTCACCGGGCCGTACCGGTGGACAGGCGGTAGCATCACCCGCTGAAATGGGTGCGTGGCTGGGCGTGGATCAGGTTGAGTGAGCAGACAACGGTGAGCGGCGGTCAAGAGGGGCCGACCGCTCTTCGTATCATGCTCGGCGGGCAGTTGCGGCGGATGCGTGAATCCGCCGGGATCAGTCGCGCCGACGCGGGCTGGCAGATCCGGGCGTCGGAGTCGAAGGTCAGCCGGATGGAGCTCGGCCGGGTCGGGTTCAAGGAACGCGACGTCAGCGACCTGCTCGAGTTGTACGGGATGGCCGACGACGACGAGCGCTACCGGTTGATGGAACTGTCCCGGGCCGCGAACAACCCGGGCTGGTGGTCCCGGTACGGCGACGTGATGCCGAGCTGGTTCGCGAACTACGTCGGGCTCGAGGTCGCCGCGGCGCTGATCCGGACGTACGAGGTGATGTTCGTCCCGGGCCTGTTGCAGACCGAGGAGTACGCGCGGGCCGTCGTACAGATGGGCAAGTCGTTCCTGCCGCATCAGGAGGTCGACCAGCGGGTGGAGCTGCGGGTGACCCGGCAGCAGATCCTCACCCGGCCGAACCCGGCCCGGCTGTGGGTCGTCATCGACGAGTCGGTGCTGCACCGGCCGGTCGGCGGCCAGGAGGTGATGCGGGCGCAGATCGAGCACCTGCTCAAGTGGTCGCAGCAGCCGAACATCACGTTGCAGGTGATGCCGTTCAGCAGCGTCGGGTATCCCGGCGCCGGCGGCGCGTTCAGTCTGCTGCGGTTCCCGGACGGCGATCTGCCGGACATCGTGTACATCGAGCACGCGGCGAGCGCGGTCTACCTGGACAAGCTCGAAGAGGTCGACGAGTACGTCGCGATCATGGAAGGGCTGACGATCTCCGCGGCCCCGGTGTCCGCCACCGAGGGCCTCCTGGAAGAGGCCCTCGCGCGGATGTAGCTCACGCTACTTTCAGGTCCACCTTGATGTTGCCGCGGGTGGCGTTGGAGTACGGGCAGACCTGGTGCGCCTTGGCGACGAGGTCCTCGGCGACCGGGCCGTCCAGGCCGGGCAGGCTGACGACCAGCGCGACCTCGAGGCCGTAGCCGGAGCCGCCGTTGATCGGGCCGATGCCGACCTCGGCGGTGACGGTCGAGCCGTCCATAACGTCTTGGTCCAGGCGCGCCTTGCGGGCGACGACCTTCAGCGCACTGTGGAAGCAGGCCGCGTAACCGGCCGCGAACAGCTGCTCCGGGTTGGTTCCGTTGCCTGAGCCACCCATCTCGGCGGGCGGCACGACCACGACGTCGAGCTTGCCGTCGTCGGTGGCGACCTTGCCGTCGCGGCCGCCGTTCGCGGTGGCGCGGGCGGTGTACAGAACCTTCTCAACAGCGATGGTCATATCTGGTTTCTCCATATTCGATTCAGCGGGTGGGGTCGAGCAGGAGCTTGCCGACGGTCCGGCGAGCTCGCAGGTCTTCGTGGGCGGAGGCGACGTCGGACAGCGCGTACTCGCCACCGACGATCGGGCGGAGCTTGCCGCCCGCGGTCAGGTCGAACAGCTCGGTCAGCGGACCGCCGAGCAACTGCGGGTTGGCGAAGCAGTCGGCCAGCCAGAAGCCGGCGATCGTCTTCGAACCCTTCATCAACCTGCTTGAGTCGATCGGCGCGGCCGACTGCCGGGACGCGGCACCGAACGTGACCAGACGACCGAAGCGGCCAAGGGCGGCGAACGACTCGTCGAACGTCCGACCGCCGACCATCTCGAGCACGATGTCGACGGGCTTGCCGCCGTTCGCCTCGAGGATGCGATCCTTCAGGCCTTCCGGCGTACCGTCGATCGCGGCATCCGCACCCAGGTCGAGGACCTGCTTGCGCTTCTCCTCGGTGGAGGCAGTCGCGATCACGCGGCCCGCGCCCCAGAGCTTGGCGAGCTGAACGGCGAGCGAACCGACCCCGCCGGCACCGGCGTGTACCAGGACGGACTCCCCCGGCTGCAGGTGCGTCGACGTCTTGAGCAGGTGCCACGCGGTGGTGCCCTGCAGGACGAGCGCGAGCGCCTGGCCGTCGGTGACACCTTCCGGAACATCCCAGGCGTAGGGCGCGTGCGCCACGGCCTGCTCGGCGTACCCACCGGAACCCACCAGCGCGACCACGCGGCGGCCGTCCTCGGTGTGCCCCACGACCTCGCCGCCGGGGATCAGCGGGAGCTCGGTCTTGGAGAGGTAGCTGTTCTCGACCTGGTGGGTGTCGGCGTAGTTGATCCCCGCGCGGTCGACCTTGATCAGGACCTGCCCGTCGCCGGCGACCGGCTCCGGGACGTCGCTGACCTGCAGGACCTCGGGTCCGCCGAACTCGGTGATCTGAATGGCTCGCATACACCGTACTATACACTGTACGTTAGGAGCATCGAAGGGAGATGGGTCACACATGGCTGGGTCTGATGGCTAGGACACCGCGGAACACCCTGAGCGCCGACCTGATCGTGCGGACCGCGCTCGAACTGATGGAAGCCAAGGGCACCGACGCGTTCAGCCTGCGCGGGGTCGCCGGCGAGCTCGGCGTCGGCCCGATGGCGCTCTACACGTACTTCCGGAACAAGGACGATCTGTACGACGCCGTACGCGACCATCTGATGGGGCTGCTCCCCGCCGTACCGTCGGACGCGCCGTGGCCGGACCAGGTGCGGGCGGTCTGCCGGTCGCTGCGATTGTTGATGCTCCAGCACCCTTGCCTTGCGCAACTACTTGCCGGACGGCCGCTGAGCGGGCACGAGACCGCGCGGGTCGCCGAAGGTCTGCTCGGCGTACTGCGGGCCGCCGGGTTCGACGCGGAGACCGCCGCGCGGACGCACACGACCTTGTTCACGTATGTGCTCGGCTCGACGTCGTGGGAGATCCAGATGGCGGCCGAACGCCGCGACCCCGAGGCGTGGCGGCGGCTGCGCACCTCGATGGAGTCGCTGTCGGCGCGGGACTTCCCGTCGGTCGTCGAACTCGCGCCGGAACTGGCCCGGACCACGGGCGGCGACGAACAGTTCGACTACGGCCTGGATCTACTGCTGGCGGGGCTGCAGCTCAGAACACCATCGTGACGATGGCGAGGATGCCGATGCAGACGATCAAGGCCCGGAGTGCGATCGGCGGGAGCTTCCGGCCGTAGCGGGCGCCGATGAAACCGCCGATGGTCGAGCCGACCGCGATCAGACCGGCCGCGAGCCAGTCGATGTCGTGCACGATGATGAACAGGATCGCGGACGCGGTGTTCACGACCGTCGCGAGGACGTTCTTCAGGCCGTTCATCCGCTGCAGGTTCGAGTCCAGGCCGAGGCCGAGGATCGCCATCAGCAGCACGCCTTGCGCGGCTCCGAAGTACCCGCCGTACACACCGGTCGCGAAGACGGCCGGGATCACCCACCACGCCCCACGGTGCAGGTGCGACGGCGCACTGATCCACTTCGACAGCCAGGGCTGGAAGGCAACCAGCAGACAGCCGAGCAGGATCAGGACCGGTACGACGGCATGGAAGGCGGAGTCGGGAAGCGTGAGCAGCAGCACTCCCCCGACGATGCCGCCGGCCAGCGACGCCGGCACCAGACTGATCAGCCGGCCGCGCTGCCCTTCGAGCTCGCGACGGTAGCCGATCGCGCCGGCCGCCGTACCGGGGGCAAGGCCGACCGTGTTGCTGACGTTCGCCAGCACCGGAGGGATGCCGACGGCAAGCAACGCGGGGAAGGTGAGCAGCGTGCCCGACCCCACCACGGCGTTGATCGTTCCCGCGCCCATCCCCGCCAGCAGGACGAACACCGCCTCGAACCATGTCATCGCTGCAGAACTCTACGCACCTGACCAGGCCCTCGCAGATCTGTCCGACGATTGAACACGCAAGAGCCCTCCCGGACCTTCGAAGAAACGGTCCGGGAGGGCTCTCGTGCAGTTGTCAGCGTTGCGGCGGTTCCTGGGCCGGCGGCTCCTGGGACGGGGCCGGCGGCGGCATCGACGGGGTGCTCGGCGCGGCCTGGCTGCGGCTGCTCACGGCCGCGGACTCGGCCGCGGCGATCGCTTCGCGGACCGCGTTGTCGGCCTCGGCCACCGCTGCCGGTGCCGCGGCGGTGTCGAGCTCCGCCACCTCGCCGTTGGACAGCTCCGGCGCCTCCCAGTTGCCCTCGGCTTTCTGCGCGATACCGGCCACCTGGCCGACCGCGCTGCCCAGACCCTTGAGCGCGTCACCGATCTCGCTCGGCACGATCCACAGCTTGTTCGCGTCGCCCTGGGCGATCGACGGCAGCATCTGCAGGTACTGGTACGCGAGCAGACCCTGGTCCGGCTTGCCGGCGTGGATCGCGTTGAAGACCGTGGTGATGGCCTGCGCCTCACCCTGCGCCTTCAGGATCCGGGCCTGCCGCTCGGCCTCGGCGCGGAGGATGCGGGACTGCTTGTCACCCTCGGCGGTGAGGATCGCGGACTGCTTCTGACCCTCGGCGGACAGAACGGCCGACTGCCGCATACCTTCCGCGGTGAGGATCGCGGCGCGCTTGTCACGGTCGGCGCGCATCTGCTTCTCCATCGAGTCCTGGATCGACGGCGGCGGGTCGATCGAGCGCAGCTCGACGCGGTTCACGCGGATGCCCCACTTGCCGGTGGCCTCGTCCAGCACGTACCGGAGCTTCTCGTTGATCTCCTCACGCGAGGTCAGGGTCTGCTCCAGGTCCATGCCGCCGATGATGTTGCGCAGCGTGGTCATGGTCAGCTGCTCGATGGCCTGGATGTAGTTGGAGATCTCGTAGGTCGCGCGCACCGGGTCGTTCACCTGGAAGTAGATGACGGAGTCGATCGACACCATCAGGTTGTCCTCGGTGATGACACCTTGCGGCGGGAACGCGACCACCTGCTCGCGCATGTCGATGGTGTAGCGGACCTTGTCGACGAACGGGGTCAGCAGGTTCAGGCCCGGCTGCAGGCCGGTCTTGAACTTACCGAACCGTTCGACGATGCCGACGGTCTGCTGCTGCACCACCCGGACGGACTTGATCAGTGTGACGATCACCAGTAAGGCGACCAATGCCAGCACTACGAGGAACGCGGTCACTCGACCCTCCACTCGACAGAACGCTCAGGACGGACAGTCTCCTCTATTGACGGGCCATCCGGCGTACCGGTTCCCGGCGCGTCGGCTACGTGCTGCCGCCTTGTCTCCGACAGTACTGCGAAGACGGGACCACCCAACGGTCAGGTCTGGGGCGGATCGCTCGGTTTCGGGGGCTCGGTGTTGCCGAGCTGGTGGTGCAGCGGGTCGCTGACCGGGTAGACGACCGCGGTCGCGCCGTCGATCGACATCACCTCGACGCGCGTGCCCGGGGGGATCGTCGACACCTCGTCGTACGGGCGGGCCGTCCACAGCTCGCCGCCGAGCCGGATCGAGCCGCCGCCGTCGGGATGGATCTCCTTGACCACGAGGCCGGACTTGCCGATCACGTGGGCGGAGCCGGTCTTCAACTCCTGGCCGTGATGGATCTTCCGGACGATCATCGGCCGGATCGCGGCGAGCATCGCCGCCGCGGTGACCAGACCGACGACGATCTGCAGCCACAGCAGCCCCGGGAAGATGGCCGCCACGCCGGCCGCGGTGAGCGCACCGGCGGCCAGCATCAGCAACGTGAAGTCCAGCGAGGCCAGTTCAGCCAGGCCGAGGACGGCAGCGATCGTCAGCCACGCCGCCCACATGTTGTCCCGCAGCCAATCCATCATTTCCCAAGCCTATCCACGTCGGGGGCTTCAAGTAGATGTTTGGACGCACCTCTCGGCTCGCGGGATCCGGATCAGAGGGCGCGGGCGGTGTAGCGGCCGTCCTCCTGTTTGAGGGTGAGGGCCAGGTCGAAGGTCTCGCTGAGGGTCTCCGCGGTCAGGGCCTCGTCCATCGGGCCGGCGGCGACGATGCGGCCCTGCTTGAGGAGCAGGGCGTGGGTGAAGCCGGGCGGGATCTCTTCGACGTGATGTGTGACCAGCACCATCGCGGGCGCTCCGACCGCGGTCGCGATCGAGCTGAGCGAGCGGACGAGCTGCTCGCGTCCGGTCAGATCGAGACCGGCCGCGGGCTCGTCCATCAGCATCAGTTCGGGGTCGGTCATCAGCGCGCGGGCGATCTGGACGCGCTTGCGCTCCCCCTCGGACAGGGTGCCGAACGTACGATCGGCCAGGTGTGCGATGCCGAGTTCGGCCAGCAACGCGGTGGCGCGTGCGTGGTCCAGTTCGTCGTACTCCTCGATCCAGCGGCCGAGGACGGCGTACGACGCCGACATGACGACGTCGGACACCCGTTCGCTCTTCGGCAACCGGTCGGCGAGCGCGGCGCTGGTCAGCCCGATCCGCGGCCGCAGCTCGAAGACGTCGACCGCGCCGAGCACCTCACCGAGCAGCCCGGCGACCCCGGCCGTCGGGTGCAGCTGGGCGGCGAGGATCTGCAGCAGCGTCGTCTTGCCTGCGCCGTTCGGCCCGATCACCACCCACCGGTCGGCCTCGCCGATCGTCCAGTCGATCCCGTCGAGCAGCCGCGCGTCACCGCGGACGATCGTCACCCCGGCCAGCTCCACCACTGCAGTCATGCTCAAAACCTAAGGGGTCGCCGTCGGCGGGCGGTCGTCGGGTGGTGAGAGACTTGCGGGCGTGCTGACGACCTCCGCCTCGGTTCGGTTCACCGTGTGGACCAACGCGATGCTGGCCGGTGCCTGCGACCCCGACACCGCCGCGCAGAAGATCCTCGGCGACGACGTCGGTCACCACGTCGCGGGCCTCGCCGGGCATCCCGAGCCGGCCACGCTGCCGGTCGCACTGAATCTGCTGCGTGCCGCGGGTACGACGCAGGCGCATCTCGCGCTCCCGGTGCCGGGTGACCCGATCGGCCTGGCCGGACCGCCGACGTTCAACGAGGCCGCACTCGAGACCGGCGAGGCCGTCGTACTCACGGGACCGGAGCTCGGACTCGTTCCGGCGTACGTCGGTCCTGCGGTGCAGTGGACCGCGCTACCGGCCGCTTCGCCGCTGCCGGCCGACCTCGGTGAGGCGGACCGCGGGTTGCGGATGGCGCTGATCGACGCGGCCGAGTCGCTGGCCGCGCTGGATGTCGCACGCTGGAAGCCGGAGGTCGCGGACGCGCTGATCGACATTCGGCGGATCGGCCAGGGGCGCGGGGACGATCTGGCGCCCGGGTACGAGCCGCGCGCGGTGAAGGCCGCGGCGACGGCCAGGCGTTGTCTCGCGATTGCGGACGCCGCTCTCGACGACGACGGCGCAGCCGTCACCGGAGCTGAGGCCGATGCTCGGCGGCGGACGCTGCTCGAGCTGGCCGCCGCGGCGCGGCGGGCGCTGGTAGCGGCCTGCGCGCCGCCCGTTCACGCCTGAGATTTGGACCGGACACTGGACGGTCATCTCACTTAGGTAGCGTTCGTGGTGCGATGACTGAGCTCAGTGAGGTTGAGAGCGCGTCGGCCGACCGGCCCACGTTGCTGGTGACGTTGACGGGCAGCGACCGACCGGGGCTGACGTCCGCCGTACTGTCGACGCTCGCGACCCGCGGGCTCGACGTGATCGACGCCGAGCAGGTCGTGCTCCGGGGACGTCTGGTGCTCGGCGTACTGCTGTCCGCGCCGCGGGACCACAAGAGCCTGAAGGAAGAGCTGAAGGCGCTGGCCACCGTCCTCGACGTCGAGATCTCGGTGAAGAAAGGTGTCGGCGACAACGAGCCACGGCGCAAGGGCCGCAGCCAGGTGACCGTGATCGGCCACCCGCTGTCCGCGGCCGGTCTTGCCGCGGTCGCCGGACGGATCGCCGACACCGGCGCCAACATCGACCGGATCAGCCGGATGGCGCGGTACCCGGTGACCGCGATGGAGTTCGCCGTCTCCGGCGCCGACCCCGAAGCGCTGCGGACCGTACTCGCCCAGGAAGGCGTCCGGCAGGGCCTCGACATCGCCGTCCAGGACGGCGGCCTGTACCGGCGGGCCAAGCGCCTGATCGTGATGGACGTCGACTCGACGCTCATCCAGGGCGAGGTCATCGAGATGCTCGCCGACCACGCCGGCCGGCTCGACGAGGTCGCCGCCGTCACCGAGCAGGCGATGCGCGGCGAACTGGACTTCGCCGACTCCCTGCGCAACCGGGTCGCGGCCCTCGAAGGACTGCCCGCGACGGCCCTCGACGAGGTGTACGCCGCGATCGAACTGGCGCCCGGTGCGCGCACGCTGGTCCGCACACTCAAGCGGCTCGGGTACCAGTTCGCGATCGTCAGCGGCGGGTTCAGTCAGATCACCGACAAGCTGGCCGCCGAGCTCGGCATCGACTACGCGAAGGCCAACGAGCTGGAGATCGTCGACGGAGTTCTCACCGGCCGCGTCGTCGGCGAGATCGTCGACCGCGCCGGCAAGGCGGCCGCGCTGCGAGAGTTCGCCCAGCGGTCCGGTACGCCGTTGTCCCAGACGGTCGCGATCGGCGACGGGGCCAACGACCTCGACATGCTGGCCGCCGCCGGCCTCGGCGTCGCGTTCAACGCCAAGCCGGTCGTCCGCGCGGCCGCCGACACCCATCTGAGCGTTCCGTACCTGGACACGATCCTCTACCTCCTCGGCATCACCCGCGAGGAAGTCGAGGCCGCGGACGCCGACACCCCGGCCTGAGCCCGAAATGCGGCACGATCGGGCCCATGGACTTCTCGGCCCGGCCCGCCACCCTTGACGACGCGCCCGCGATCCACCGCCTGATCGCCGCGGCGGAGCAGCTCTGGCACGGGCAGGCGGAATCGGCCCCCGACGCGGTGGCCGCCGATCTGCAACGCCCTCTCATCACCCTCGACCTCGACACCCGGGTGATCGAATCCGACGACCAGCTCGTCGCCTGGGCCTGGGTGCACGGCGGGCGGCGCGCGCAGATCGACGTACATCCGTCGTACGTCGGTCTGGGCCTCGGGACCCAGCTGCTCGACTGGGCGGAGGCCCGTGCCCGCGAGCACGGCACCGACTGGCTCGCGCAGACAGTCGACGACGCGGACGAGGCCGGTACGGCGTTGCTCCGGTCGCGCGGGTACGACGTACTCGCGACGAACTGGTTGCTCGAGCGACCGGTCGATGGTGCCGCGCCCGCGGTGCCTGAAGGTGTCACGGTGCGGTCGTTCGCGCCGGGTGATGAGCGGGTTGTGCATCAGGTGGTGCAGGACGCTTTCGACGAGTGGCAGCCGCGGCGGCACGAGTACGAAGAGTGGGCCAAGACGACCATCGAGCGCCCCAGCTTCGATCCCGAACTGTCGCCGGTCGCGGTCGTCGGCGACGAGGTGGTCGGCGTGGCGCTCAGCCTGCATCTCCCCGACTCACCCGACGGGTACGTCGAGCAGGTGGCCGTGCGCAGCGACTTCCGCGGCCGCGGACTGGCCCGCGCGCTACTGGCGGTCGCGGCCGAAGGAGCCGGACGCCGAGGCAAGCAATCCTTGACCCTCTGGACCCACTCAGGCACCGGCGCCCTGGCGATGTACGAGCGCCTCGGCATGACGGTCCGCCGCAGTACGACGGTGTATCGCACCCACCTGTGACGAGCTGTTGACATGCTTCCGTGAGAGCGCTCCCATTGACCTCATCCACCGCCCCTGGAGGTCGACATGCGTATCCGCCCCATCGCACTCGCCTTACTCGCACCGTTACTGGCCGCCGTGTCCCTTAGCGTCGCGGCCGACGCGAGTGTTCCAACTCCACCCGCCGGCTGGACGACTGTGTGGAGCGACGACTTCGACGGGCCCAACGGCAGCCTGCCGTCGGGTTCCAACTGGATCATCGACACCGGCCACGGCTACCCGGGCGGTCCCGGGAACTGGGGTACCGGCGAGATCCAGAACTACACGAACAGCCCGAACAACCTGTCCCTCGACGGCACCGGAAACCTGCGCATCACGCCACGGCGCGACGGCGCCGGCAACTGGACGTCCGCCCGGGTCGAGACGCAACGGAGCGACTTCAAGCCGCCCGCCGGTGGGGTTCTGGCGATCGAGAGCCGGATCCAGATGCCGAACGTCACGGGTGACGCCGCGCTCGGGTACTGGCCGGCGTTCTGGGCGCTCGGTGCGCCGTACCGCGGGAACTACTGGAACTGGCCGGGCATCGGTGAGTTCGACATCATGGAGAACGTCAACGGGATCAACTCCGTCTGGGGCGTGCTGCACTGCGGCGTGAACCCCGGCGGCCCGTGCAACGAGACGACCGGCATCGGCGCCAGCCGCGCCTGTCCAGGCTCGACCTGCCAGTCCGCGTTCCACACGTACCGCTTCGAGTGGGACACCAGCATCTCGCCGAACCAGTTGCGCTGGTACGTCGACGGACAGCAGTGGCACTCGATCAGTCAAGGTCAACTGCCGGCCGACACGTGGACGAACATGACCTCGCACGCCGGCTACTTCATCCTGCTCAACGTCGCCATCGGCGGAGCGTTCCCGGATGCACTCAACGGCCCGACGCCGCGCGCATCCACGGTCCCCGACAAGCCGATGGTCGTCGACTACGTCGCGGTGACGGCGAAGGGCGGTACGACGACCCCACCGACGACTCCGCCGACGACTCCCCCGACGACTCCCCCGCCGGGCGGCTCCTCGGCGTACAGCACCTTGCAGGCGGAGTCGTACGGCCAGCAGTCGGGCATGGGCCTGGAGACCACGACCGACACCGGCGGCGGCCAGAACCTGATGCAGATCGGCAACGGCGACTGGGCCCTGTACCGCGGCATCGACTTCGGCAGCACCGCGGCAACACAGTTCGTCGCCCGAGTCGCGTCCGGTGCAGCCGGCGGCGTCAGCGGACTCGTCGAGGTGCGCCTCGACAGCCGCAGCAACGCTCCCATCGGCAGCTTCGCGATCGCCAACACCGGCGGCTGGCAGTCCTGGCGATCAGTCCCCGCCAACATGTCGTCCGTGACCGGCACCCACGACGTCTACGTCACCTTCACCAGCGGCCAACCCGCCGACTACGTCAACCTCAACTGGTTCACGTTCACCCACTAACTCCGCCGTACCGAACGCCCTCATCCCAAGTTTGAGAAGCCACCGACCATGAATCGCCGCCGAGAATGGCCGGTGGCTTCTCAAAGTCGACGTCCCGGAGCGGTGCGGCGCGACGCGGTGGTGGGTGCGTGGGTGGGGGGTCAGGCGGCGTGGAGCCATTGGGCTGGGTCGTGGGGGGCTGGGGCGCGCCAGGTCGGCGGGTCGCCGGGGCGGGAGCTGCCTCTTGCGAAGGCCGCGCGGAGGCGGGCGATCAGGTCCGATCGCGGATCGAGGACGTCCTCCCAGCCGAAGTGCACGAGCTCTACAGCCCGATCGCTCAGTCGCTGATCGCGCCGGTAGCTGCGGCGCAACTGCCGGCGCCGTTCCTCGGGGCTCTCGCTGTCGTACTTCGCGAGACCGTCGGCCTCACCGATCGTCCGGAACTGTGGCCACCAGAAGTCCACACGCTCGGGCATCCACGCAAAGCCGTCCCAGAACTGGGCCTGGAGGATCGGCATGGGCAGGCCCGCGAGTGCGAAGACTGCTCGGGCTATCGACTCGAGCACCGACTCCGACCTCGGATCGCCGAAGCCGACCGTGTTCCGCGCCCGACGGATTCCCGGCCACTGGAACTGCCGCTCCAGCACGCTTTCGAGATCACCGATGGAGATGCCGCTGCGCAGTGCGTCGTCGACGGTCACGATCGCCTCGCGGAACGGCAGGGCGCGAGCGAGATCCACCACGGTCCTCGCCGCGGAGGTGACCGGCAGCCACAGGTGCCGAGACACATCGGCCGGGTCCAGGGTTGCACGTCGTACGACGATGTCCTGGCGGCGCTGGTTCCGCTTCGTCGTGGCCGGCCGCGTCAACCAGACCGCGGCGGCGGGAGGCGCCGACCGACGCCGGCTGTCCGTCCAGGTGCGCAGCCCCATGAGTCCGGCCGCGCTGAAGTGACTGACAACCGAGCCTGGGTGCAGTGCCTGCGCGCAAGCTGTCCGTGCCACCCCCTCGTCCAAGCGAGCGTCGATGTAGTGCCCGTGGTGGTGTTGCAGAATCTGCTTCCTCAGGAGGCGTCGCAGGTCGGCGTCTCGCAGTCCGGCCATGAGAAGAACCTGCCGGTCTCGCGGCGTCCGAACGAGCTGCAGCACTCGTTGACGAACATCCTCAGCCAGCCGATCCATCCGGCCAGCATGCGCCACACCCCCTCCCCCGCGCGTCGCACTTCCCCTCCCGCTGTGGATAACTCCTCTCGCCAAACCTCGCCGAACCGACTTTGAGAAGCCACCAACCACGGATCGAGGCTGAGAATGGTTGGTGGCTTCTCAAAGTTGGGTGGTTGGGGCGGGATGCGGTGCGGGGCGGTGTGAGCACCTATTCTTCGCGTATGTCTGATGTGCAGGGTGGGGCTGGAGCCCTGTTTGCTATTGGTGGTGCCGAGGACAAGCTGAAGAAGCGGACGGTGCTGCAGGAGTTCGTCGACGCGGCGGGTGGGTCCAAGGCGCGGATCGTGGTGGTGCCCACCGCGTCCGCGCTCGGGCCCGACGTCGTCGACGTGTACCGCGCGCTGTTCGCGGCCCTCGGCGCCGAGAGTGTGGTCGGCGTCCGCCCGGAGAACCGGGAGGACGCCGACGACCCGGCCTTCATCGCCCCGCTGCACGACGCGACCGGCATCTTCATGACCGGCGGCAACCAACTGAAGCTCGCGGGCGTCGTCACCGGTACGGCGTTCGGCCGCGCGGTGACCGCCGCTCATGCGCGCGGCGCGGCCGTCGGCGGTACGTCGGCCGGCGCGAGCATCCTCGCCGAACACATGATCGCGTTCGGCCGCTCCGGCGCCACCCCACGCCAGCGGATGAGCCAGCTGTCCAGCGGACTCGGCCTGGTCCAGGGCGCGATCGTCGACCAGCACTTCGCCCAGCGGAACCGGTACGGCCGGCTGCTTTCGCTCGTCGCCCAGTCCCCCGGCCTGCTCGGGATCGGCGTCGACGAGGACACCGCGGCGGTCGTCCGCGGCACCCACCTGGAGGTCGTCGGGCGGGGCGCGGTGACGATCTTCGACGGCACCCGGATCACATCGAACGCCCACAACGCCAAGCGGTCCGAGCCGATCCTCGCGTCCGGCGTCGTACTGCACGTCCTTCCGGCGACCGCGACGTTCGACCTGCAGAACCGCGTGCTGCTGTCGTACGGCCCGCAGCCGCCGGCAGAGGAGATCGCCGAGATGGCGGCCGCCGAGGCCGACCTGCGCAAACTCGCCAAGGAGATCGCCGCCGAGGGCGTGTCGCCGCGGTACTACGAGGAGCGCAAGCGGCGGGCAGGACGCCGTACGGCGAAATCCGCCAGGTCCGCGATCGGGGCCGGGGAGTCCAGACCGGGGGCGACCGAGCCGATCACGGCCGGCGCCGAACCCGACTCCCCCGACCCGACGCGAGCAGACAACGGAACCCCATGACCGAAACGCACGGCACCCCGGCCCCCGACCTGAAGATCATCGAGACCCGCGTCTACCGCGGCCCGAACATCTGGAGCTACGACCCCGCGATCCACCTGGTGGTCGACCTCGGCTCGCTCGAGAACTTCCCGTCGAACACCATCCCCGGCTTCACCGAGCGACTGCTCGCCGACCTCCCCAGGCTCGACCAGCACCATTGCTCGCGCGGCCGCAAGGGCGGGTTCATCGAGCGCCTGCACGAAGGCACCTGGCTCGGCCACATCACCGAGCACGTCTCGCTGCAGCTCCAGCAGGAGGCCGGCCATGACATGCGCCGCGGCAAGACGCGCCAGGTCAAGGGCTCGCCGGGCGTCTACAACATCATCTACGCGTACGCCGACGAACCTGTCGGGCTCGCGGCGGGTGAACTCGCCGTACGGTTCGTGAACAACCTCGTCCAGCCGGATCCGGCGTTCGACTTCACCACCGAGCTGGAGAAGTTCATCAAGCAGGCCGAGCGGACCGCGTTCGGCCCGTCCACGCAGGCGATCGTCGACGAGGCGGTGTCCCGGGACATCCCGTGGATCCGGCTGAACAAGGCCAGCCTGGTCCAGCTCGGTCAGGGCGTGCACGCGAAGCGGATCCGGGCCACCATGACGTCCGAGACCGGGTCGATCGCGGTCGACGTGGCCAGCGACAAGGACCTGACCACGCGGCTGCTCGCCTCGGCCGGCTTGCCGGTGCCGCGGTCGGAGTCGGTTCGCACGGTCGAGGACGCCGTCTCGATCGCCAACAAGATCGGCTACCCGGTCGTCTGCAAGCCGCTCGACGGCAACCACGGCCGCGGTGTCTGCCTGAACCTGCAGGACGCGGACGCGGTCCGGGAGGCGTTTCCGATCGCGGCCGAGCAGTCCCGGCGCGGCTCCGTGATCGTGGAGAACTTCGTCACCGGCAAGGACTACCGGTGCCTGATCATCAACGGCCGGATGGAGGCGATCGCCGAACGCGTGCCCGCGCACGTGGTCGGCGACGGCATCCACACCGTGGCCGAGCTCGTCGACATCACCAACGCCGACCCGCGGCGCGGTGTCGGGCACGAGAAGATCCTCACCCGGATCACGATCAACAACGCGGCCCGGCAGCTGGTTCGCGACCAGGGCTACGAGCTGGACGACGTACCGCCGGAGGACGTGATGGTGAAGCTCACGCTCACCGGCAACATGTCCACCGGCGGGATCTCGATCGACCGGACCTGGGAGGCGCACCCGGAGAACGTCGAGATCGCCGAGGAGGCGGCCCGGATGATCGGGCTCGACATCGCCGGTATCGACTTCATCTGCCCGGACATCACCCAGCCGGTACGGGAGACGGGCGGCGCGATCTGCGAGGTGAACGCGGCGCCCGGGTTCCGGATGCACACCAACCCGACGATCGGCGAACCGCAGTACATCGCGAAACCGGTGGTGGACATGCTGTTCCCGCCCGGCGCGGTCAGCCGGATCCCGATCGTCGCGGTCACCGGAACGAACGGCAAGACGACCACCTCGCGGATGATCAGCCACGTCTTCAAGGGCATGGGCCGCAAGGTCGGTATGACGTCGACCGACGGCATCGTGATCGACGAGCGGCTCGTGATCCGGCAGGACGCGTCCGGCCCGAAGTCCGCCCGGATGGTGCTGCAGAACCCGCGCGTCGACTTCGCGGTGTTCGAGGTGGCACGCGGCGGGATCCTGCGCGAGGGTCTCGGGTACGAGCGCAACGACGTGGCCGTCGTACTGAACGTCCAGCCTGATCACCTCGGTCTGCGCGGGATCGACACGCTCGAGCAGTTGGCCGACGTGAAGGCCGTCCTCGTCGAGGCGGTGCCGCGGACCGGGTACGCCGTACTGAACGCCGACGACCCGTTGGTGCGGAAGATGCGCCGCAAGTGCTCGGGGCAGGTCGTGTGGTTCAGCATGGCCGAGCCGGGCAGCGAGGTCCGCGACTACATCGAGGGGCACTGCCGGCGCGGCGGGCGGGCCGTGGTGCTGGAGCGCTCGGACCTGGGCGACATGATCGTGGTGAAGCACGGGCGCCGCTCGATGCAGCTCGCGTGGACGCATTTGCTGCCGGCAACGTTCGGCGGGCGGGCGATGATGAACGTGCAGAACGCGATGGCGGCGGTCGCGGCGGCGTTCGCGGCGGGTGCACCGTTGCACGACATCCGGCAGGGACTGCGGACGTTCAACACGTCGTACTACCTGTCGCCGGGCCGGCTGAACGAGATCGACGTCGACGGGCGCAGCGTGATCGTCGACTACTGTCACAACGCGCCGGCGATGCGGATGCTCGGCGACTTCGTCGACCGGCTCGGGGAGAGCCTGAGCGCGTCGTCCGAGGTCGGCCGGCCGTCGCGGATCGGCGTGATCGCGACCGCGGGCGACCGGCGCGACGACGACATCCGCGAACTCGGTGAGGTCGCGGCGCAGCACTTCGACGTGGTCATCGTCCGCGAGGACGCCCGGCTGCGCGGGCGCAAGCGGGGCGAGTCCGCGGGACTGGTGCAAGCCGGCGTACGGGCCGCGATGGAGGGCGGCGCGCGATGCCGGCGGGTGGACGTCGTACTCGACGAGCTCGAGGCGGTCCGGTTCGCGTTGGAGCGGTCGAACCCGGGCGATCTCGTGGTGCTGTGTGTCGATCAGCACCAGTCGGTACTCGCGGAGCTCGAATCGGTGTCGCACCTGGCGCAGGCCGGGGCGCGGTCCGGTGACGAGGGCGGTGACCCCGACTTCGTGCAACCCGACGAAGAGATCACAGAGGAAACGCCGCGGGAACTTGCCTAGGGCAAGTCTCGTTGGCCGTTGCGTGAAGACGAAGTTGCTGATGGCTGCGGCGGTGGTCACGTTCCTGGTGTCGTCGTGTGGTTCGACGGAAAAGCCGGCCACTCAGGAGGCGGCGGTGACATCTCCAGGCGTGCTGGTCGAGGACGCGTGGGTGCGGGCGACGACCGGCGCGAAGGACACCACGATGACGGCCGCGTTCCTGTCCCTGACCAATCCCGGTGACACCGACGTGAAGTTGACCTCGGCAACTTCACCGGTCGCCGGAGTGGTGCAACTGCACGAGATGGCCATGCAGGACGGCAAGATGGTGATGCGCGAGAAGGCCGGCGGCATCACCGTCCCCGCCGCCTCCCACGCCCATCTCTCCCCCGGCGGTGACCACATCATGCTGATGTCGCTGAAGCGGCCGCTGAATCCCGGCGACGAGGTACCGCTCACGCTCAAGTTCTCCGACAACACCACCCACGACCTCAAGGTCCCGGTCAAGGCGTTCACCGAGGAAGAAGAGCACTACCACCCGACGCCCAGCACCAAGTGACCACCAGACGTCAGTTCTTCGGGTACGCCGGTGCGGCCGCCGCAGGCGCCGCGGCCACCGGTGGCGCTGTCGTTGCTCTCGACAACAACAGTGACACCGGGACGCCCGTCTCCCGGACCATTTCGCCGTACGGCGACCATCAAGCCGGGATCGCGCGCAGCGCGCCGGCGGTGGCCGAGTTGGTCAGCTTCAAGCTCGGGACCGATCGGGCCGGGCTCGGACGGCTGATGCGGCTCTGGACGAGTGATCTCGTCGCGCTGGCCGATGGGCGGGCGGCACCTGGGGACACCGCGCCCGAGTTGGCGGTGGCCAGCAAGAGCGTGACGGTGACGGTCGGGTTCGGGCCGCGGGTGTTCGAGGTGACCGGGCAGCGCCCGCCCGGGCTCGACGACCTGCCGGTGATGAAGCACGACAGGTTGCAGCCTGCCTGGTCAGGCGGTGACCTGCTGGTGATGGTCGGCGCGGACGACGCGGTCAGCGTGGTGCACGCCGTACGGCGATTGATCGCGGACGCGAAACCGTTCGCGACCCCGCTCTGGCGCCAGACGGGCTTCTGGGACAGCACCGGCCCGGACGGCGAACCGGTCACCGGCCGCAACCTGTTCGGGCAGGTCGACGGCACCGGCAATCCCGTCTTCGGTACGCCGGACTTCGACCGGACCGTGTGGTCCGCCGACGGCCCCGACTGGTTCCGCGGCGGTACGACGCTCGTCGTACGGCGGATCCGGCTGAACCTCGACACCTGGGACGAACTCACCCGCTCCGAGCAAGAACGCGCCATCGGCCGCAAACTCTCCACCGGCGCACCGCTCACCGGCACCGCCGAGCCCGACGAACTCGACCTCGAGGCCCGCGACGCCGACGGCCGGCTCGTCATCGCGCAGAACGCGCACGCCCGCCTCTCGCACCACAGCGAGAACGACGGCCGCCGAATCTTCCGAAAAGGCCTGAACTACGTCCACGACACCGGCGCGACCCGCGAGTCCGGCCTCATCTTCCTCAGCCACCAGGCCGACGTCGCGAGCCAGTTCCTCCCGCTGCTCGCCCGCCTGGACGCGGTCGACGCCCTCAACGAGTGGACGACCACCATCGGCTCGGCCGTCTTCGCCCTCCCGCCCGGCTTCCAGCCCGGCGGGTGGCTCGGGCAGTCACTCCTGAGCTGACGGCACGCTGGGACGCCGCGGCAGGAGGCGGCGGCGGGGTTCCTCCTGGTCGATCCAGTCGAGGTCGTCGGACAGTACGGCGTCGTTCGACTTGTCGGCGTACGGATCGATCGGCGGCGGTGGCGGCGGGAGGGCGCGCAGCTTGAGCGCCACCATCGGGATCGCGAGCAGGATGCCGACCGCCATCCACGGCCAGTACTCGCGCAGCAACGGCTCGAACGACTGGAAGAACGCCTCGGTCGACGCGTCACCGACCGCGTCCATCGGCTTCCCGGTCGACTGGCTGACCAGCCGGACGGACGCGACGATGCCGAAGGACACCAGATAGAACCCGGTCAACGGGATCCAGGACCCCACCGACCGCCAGCCGCGCTTCCAGCAGGCGACGTAGAGCAGGATCGCGAGCCCGGCGCCGACGAGCAGACCGTTCAGCTGCCACAGCCACCGCCAGTCGGCCAGTTGCTCAGCCGGCCGCAGCGCCGTCCAGGCCACCGGCAGCGCCAGCGCGAACGCCGCGACCACCGAACTCCTGGCGCCCAGAGCACCGAAGAACCCACCGAGAGCGCTTGCCACCAGCAACGTGACCAGCAGATCTCCGAACGGACTCCCGGTCAGCCACCACATGCCCGCGGCAACGATCAGCACGATGGGTACGGCGATCCGGATCCGCCCGATCAGCAGCCCGGCCAGCACGCCGCCGGCGAACCCACCGAGCACCACCAGATCGATCCGCGGCGGCACGAAGTACGTCGTACCCTCCGGCAGCCCCTTCAGATACGTCGCGGAGAAGCCGCCCACGAACCAGGCGACCACCGCGGCCGGAACCGACCACAGGTAGCGCATCACACAACCCCGTTCCCACCCTGGCTGTGCCACGGAACGGCGGCGGCAGGGCTAGTGCTGGGCTCTCTCGACCTTGCTCTTCAAGGTCTCCGGTGTGTCGACAGTAGCTCCCTCGGACCGCAACCAGCCGTCAAGACTCGCCCGATCCTGCAGAGACATGACCGCCACCACATCGCCCGCCCGCGCCTCGGCGACCAGCGCCTGCGCCGCCGCCAGCTCGGTCGGGAACGCCGGTACGTCGTCCACGCCGACCGACGCCGCACCCTCGCGGAACACCGCCTCGAGCTCCTCCGGCGGCCGCCCTCGCAGGTAGTCGCTCTTGTGGCCGATCGCGATCCGGTCGGTCGCCCGCGCGCCCATCGCACCGAGCGTCGCGACCATGTCGTCGGCCCGGTCCCCCGGCGATCCGAGCGCCAGCATCAGCCGTCCGCCGGCCGGCCGGACGCCGTTCATGATCTCGAGCAGCGCCTCCAGCCCGGCCTCGTTGTGCGCGAGGTCGATGACGACGGTGAAGTCGCGCAGCGAGTACATGTTCATCCGGCCGGGGTTGTTCTCGTTCGGCGCGAACGAGCTCAGACCCTCGATCACGGCCGCCCGCGGCAGCCCGAGCCCGAGCGCCGCCGACGCCGCGGCCAGCGTGTTCTCGACGTTGTAGTGCGACAGGCCGGACAGCGTCATCGGTACGTCGGCGACCTTGAGCAACGGCTCCGGGTCGCGGGACGTGTCGAGCACGGTCACGAACCCGTCCAGCACGGTCGTCGCCCGGCCGCCCTCGTCGAGCACGGTCCGGATCGACGGCGAGTCGGGGTCGCGGGAGAACACCCAGCACTTCGCGGGCGAGCCGAGCCGCATCGCGAACGTTCGCGGGTCGTCGCCGTTCACCACGCACCAGCCGCGCGGGCGGGTGATCTGCGTGATCACCGCCTTCACCTCGGCGAGCTGGTCCACCGTGTCGATCCCGCCCAGCCCGAGATGATCGGCGGACACATTGGTGACCACCGAGACGTCGTTGTACGCGACGCCGATCCCGCGGCGCAGGATCCCGCCGCGGGCGGTCTCGGTCACCGCGAGCTGGATGCCCGGCTGCGACAGCACCTGCCCGGCGCCGCTCGGACCGGAGAAGTCGCCGTACTTCACGAGTTCGCCGTCGAAGTACACGCCGTCGGTGCTCGACCAGCCGACGTGCAGCCCGGCGGCGCGCCCGATATGCGCGATCATCCGCGACGTCGTGGTCTTGCCGTTCGTCCCGGTCACCGCGACCACCGGCACCTTCGGCCGCAGCGTCGGCGGCGGGTTACCCGGCGGCTCGTCCCGCACCCGGTCCCCGACGCTGTGGATCAGCTCGCTCAAATCATCAGAGTGATCAGGGCCGAACGCGTCCAGCACCTCGACGATCGCCGCCCCGAGTGCCCGCGCCCGTCCCTCGTGCGCCCACGGGAAGGCCACCACGAGCCGCCGTACGTCGGACTCCGGGCGAACCCGGACGCCGATCCGCCCGATCCCGGCCTCCCGAGCGATCCGCCGTACGACGTGACCGACGACCCGGATCGCGAACCGCTGCCGGAACCCCGACCCGATCCGCCCCGGCCGGGTGGCACCGAGCCCGATCGCCTGTGCATAGGCCTTCGCCGCCGGAGCGGGCGCGTCCGCGATCGCCGACACGTCCAGCGTCAGCTTGATCGCGGCCCGGCTGAAGTAGAGATTGGCGCCGTCGAGAACGCGGAGCTCTACCAGAGAAGTTGCCACTACGCTCCCATCGCGTGGTAGCCGCCGTCGACATGCACGATCTCGCCGGTGGTCGCGGGAAAGAAGTCACTGAGCAGGGCGACGATGGTGCGCCCGGTCGGCTCCAGGTCGGACGGGTCCCAGCCCAGCGGGGCACGGTCCAGCCACGGCTCCTCGAACTTCTCGAAGCCCGGGATCGCCTTCGCGGCCAGGGTCTTCAGCGGGCCGGCCGACACCAGGTTGCAGCGAATGCCCTGCGCACCGAGGTCGCGCGCCAGGTACCGGTTCGTGGACTCGAGAGCGGCCTTCGCCACCCCCATCCAGTCGTACCCGGGCCACGCCACGGTCGCGTCGAAGGTCATCCCGACGACGCTGCCACCACGGCTCATCAGCGGCGCGCAGGTCACGGCAAGCGCCTTCAGGCTGTACGCCGACACGTGGACGGCCTGCGCCACGTCGTCCCACGGCCCTTCGAGGAACTTGCCGCCGAGGATCGTCTCCGGGTTGCCGTAGGCGATCGAGTGCACCACCCCGTCCAGCCCGTCGACGTGCTCACGGACGGCGTCCGGCAGCGCGGCCAGGTGCTCCGCGTTCGTGACGTCGAGCTCCAGCACCGGAGGCTCGGTCGGCAGCCGTTTCGCGATCCGCTTGGTGATGCTCAGCGCGCGGCCGAAGTTCGAGATCAGCACGGTGGCGCCTTGTTCCTGCGCCACCTTGGCCGTGGCGAAGCCGATCGACGAGTCGAGGGTGACTCCGGCGACCAGGATCCGCTTGCCGTCGAGGATGCCCACCGGCATTCCCTTTCTAGAGTGACTGTGTTTTCAGTTGCCCATGCCGATGCCGCCGTCGACCGGGATCACCGCGCCGGTGATGTAGCCGGCCTCCTCCGACGACAGCCACCGGACCGCGTTCGCGATCTCCTCGGTCAGGCCGAAGCGACCGAGCGGGATCTGGCTCAGGTACTGCTTCTGGGTCTCCTCCGGCAGGACCGCGGTCATGTCGGTCTCCACGAAGCCGGGCGCGACCACGTTCGCGGTGATGCCGCGGCTGCCCAGCTCGCGGGCGATCGAGCGCGCCATGCCGATCAGGCCGGACTTGCTCGCCGCGTAGTTCACCTGGCCCGGCGAGCCGAGCAGGCCGACCACCGAGGAGATGAACACGATCCGGCCCTTGCGCAGCCGCAGCATGCCCTTCGCGGCCCGCCGGGCGACCCGGAACGAGCCGGTGAGGTTGGTCTCGATCACCGAGTCCCAGTCGTCGTCGGACATCCGCAGCAGCAGCGTGTCGCGGGTGATGCCGGCGTTCGCCACCAGCACCTCGACCGGCCCGTGCTGCTCCGCGATCGTGTCGAAGGCGGCGTCGACCTGTTCCTGGTCGGTGATGTCGCACTTCACGCCGAGGAAGCCCTCCGGCGGCGGGCTGGTGTTGTACGTGACAGCGACCTGGTCGCCCGCCTCCTTGAACGCGGTCGCGATCGCCAGTCCGATCCCCCGGCTACCGCCGGTCACCAACACAGACCTACCCACAAGCGCTCCTCACATCGTCGACGGAGGAACGCTATCCCACCGGGCGGAGTGCTTCTGACTTAGAGGTCGCAACCTCTCAGGAGTCTTCGAGGCGGAAGCCGACCTTCATGGTCACCTGGTAGTGGTCGATCTGGTTGTCCTCGATGTGGCCGCGGATCTCGCTGACCTCGAACCAGTCGAGGTGCCGCAGGGTCTCGCCGGCCCTGGCGATGCCGTTCGTGATCGCCTGGTTGAGGCCCTCTTTCGAGGTGCCCACGATCTCTGTCACCCGGTAGGTGCGATCGGTCATGACGAACCTCTCTCCATCCGGCTGCGCCCGAACGCGCGGCGCGGCGTACCGTTGCTATTGGTGAGGAGGATAGATGTCGAAACGCCATGAGCGGAGCGACGCGACGGTCGTCTCGGTGACGAGTGCGCAGCCGGGCCGGTCCGAGGATCTGGACAGCCGGATCGTGCGCTACGCCTGGATGATGTCGATCCGGATCGTCTGTTTCGTCCTCGCCGTCGTCACCCCGTCCCCGTGGCGCTGGCTTTTCGTGGTCGCAGCAATCGCCCTGCCGTACTTCGCGGTGGTGCTGGCGAACGCCCATCGGTCCGCGACGACGCCCGCCGCGGAGCCGTACGTGGCGCCCGCGAGGCCCGCGATCGGGGACCGTCCGACGGTCGTCGTACCGGCCGACAGCGACACCCCTCGGGACACTTCTCGGGACACTTCTCAGGACCGTCCGGCCGACACCGAAAAGTGATCTTGGCCGGGACTGGAAAACTTGGACTGATCCGTGTCAGAATCTCCCGCGTGCCTTGAAGTTCATGAGTGGAATTCAGGGACTTGATGCGGCGTCGGACGGCTCCCCCCGTGGCTGTCCGACGTCGCTTCATTTTGCCCAGGCTATTGATTATTGAGGCATCAGGAATGCAGAGGAATGACACCCGCGGATGACCGAAGAAGCCGCACCGACTGCACCGGCCCTGCCGACCACCTGCTCCGCCAGGGGCTGCGGGAACCCTGCTACCTGGGCGCTGCTGTGGAACAACCCGAAGATCCACACTCCCGACCGGCGTAAGACCTGGCTGGCCTGTGACGAACACAAGGACAGCTTGTCCGACTTCCTCGACCGGAGGTCATTCCTGCGCGAGGTCGAGCCATTCAGCGCATGACGTTGTTTTGACGACGAGCTCGCCCGGGTGGCTAGCGAAAAACTGCATTTCCGGATTGGGCCGGTATGCGCTCAACCGCCGATCGCGGACATCGGGCGGGACGGTTGCAGGAAGCTCGGGTCGTTGATGCCGTGACCCGGAAGTTTGTTGAGCATCGCACGACGCCAGCGGTCGGCCAGTTCGGCGTCGTCGGCCCCGGCCCGCAGCGCGGTCCGCAGATCGGACTCGGTGCGCGCGAACAAGCAGTCCCGGACCTGCCCGTCGGCGGTCAGCCGGACGCGGTCGCAGTCGCCGCAGAACGGGCGCGTGACGGACGCGATGATGCCGACGGTCTGCGGTCCGCCGTCGACCAGGAACGACTCGGCCGGCGCACTCCCCCGCTTCGACGCGTCGTCCGGCGTCAGGTGGAACCGCTCGGTGAGCATGCCGAGAATCTCGTCCGCGGTGATCATCGTCGACCGGTCCCAGCCGTGCTGCGCGTCCAGCGGCATCTGCTCGATGAACCGCAGTTCGTAGCCGCGCTCGAGGCAGAACTCCAGCAATTGCGGCGCACCCGAGTCATTCACGCCGCGCATGAGGACCGCATTGACCTTCACCGGCGTCAGACCGGCGTCGTGCGCGGCCTCCAGCCCGGCAATCACGTCCTGCAGACGGTCCCGCCGGGTCATTTTCTTGAACGTTTCCTGGTCGACCGTGTCGAGGCTCACATTCACCCGGTCCAGGCCGGCGTCCTTCAGCGCGACAGCCTGCCGCGCGAGGCCGATCCCGTTGGTCGTCAGCGACACCTCGGGGCGCGGCGCGAGGTCCGTCGTACGGCGAACGATGTCGACCAGGCCGCGCCGGAGCAGTGGTTCGCCGCCGGTGAAGCGGATCTCGTGCACGCCCAGGTGCGTGACCGCGACCGACACCAGGCGGACGACCTCGTCGTCGGTGAGCAGTTCGGGCTTCGCGAGCCAGTCCAGGCCCTCTTCCGGCATGCAGTACGTGCAGCGCAGGTTGCAACGGTCCGTGAGCGACACCCGCAGGTCGGTCGCGGTCCGGCCGTAGCGGTCCGCCAGACCGGTTCGCGTCCCGTCCTGGATCATCGCCGCCTGGATCGTCGTCACGCCCCCAGCGTACGTGCCGCGCGTCGGCGGTTTCAGGGGATGGCTTAAGTTCGAGACGTGGGTCGTCTCCTGAACCTCCGTTGGATCGTCGCCGCGCTGGGTGTACTGGTGCTCGCCGGCGTCTGCGTGCAGCTCGGTCGCTGGCAGCTGCACCGCCTCGATGAACGTAAGGCCCGCAACGAGGTGACCCGGACCAACCTGGCCGCCCCGGCGGCCCCGATCGACCAGATCCTCGGTCCGCCGGGCGTCGTCGGCGACCAGCACGCCTGGCGCACAGTCGTCGTCAAGGGCCGGTACGACGCCTCGAAGCAGGTCGTCCTGAAGTACCGCAACGTCCAGGACAAGCCCGGCTTCGAGATCGTCACGCCGCTCGTCCTCGCGGACGGGAAGGCGGTGCTGGTCGACCGCGGATTCCTGGCCCGGCAGAGCTCGGAGCTGATGCCGCTGCACGTCCCCGCCGTCCCGGCCGGCGAGGTGACCGTGACTGGCCGCCTGCAGCGCAGCGAACGCGGCGGCCACACCAACGGCGGAACGCCGGACGACGGTACTGCGCGACTCATCAACGGCCCGGACTACGCGAAGGTGCTCGGGCTGGACCTGTACGACGGCTACGTCACCGTGGACAAGCAGGAACCGGCGAACGACCCGGCGTTCGGCTCGTTCCCCGGTCCGGAGATCGACGACGGGCCGCACTTCTTCTACGCGTTGCAGTGGTTCTTCTTCGCGCTGCTCGCCCTCGGTGGGCTCGTCTACTTCTCCCGGCAGCAGGTGACCGACAAGTCCGCGGAACAGCAGGCCGAAGCCGTCGAACGACCCGAGGCCCGCGCCGGAGCGCCGGACTGAGGACTGCCGGTACTGCTCGTTGCCTTGCGCAACGACGGTTCTTGCCGTGGGCACGAGATGCGCCGCGCAGTGCGGTGGGGCAGGATGGTGTTGTGGACCTCGGACTGCG
Organism: Kribbella pratensis; assembly: GCF_004366075.1. GTDB lineage: Bacteria > Actinomycetota > Actinomycetes > Propionibacteriales > Kribbellaceae > Kribbella > Kribbella pratensis. Next base: position 979,086 of record NZ_SODU01000001.1, read on the forward strand.
TGATCGCACCTACATCGTCACCGGCGCGAGTGCCGGACTCGGCTTCGCCACTGCCAAGGCGCTGGCCGCCGAAGGCGCCCGGCTCGTGATCTCGAGCCGCAACGAGGAGTCGATCGCGCGCGCCGCGGCCGAACTGAACGCGTTGCCAGGGCCCGGCGGGAACGTCGTCGGGATTTCCGTCGACAACGCCGACCCGGACAGCGCGGAGCGGCTGGCCGCGACCGCGATCGCCAAGTGGGGCGAGCTGCACGGCGCGCTGATCAGCGTCGGCGGACCGCGGGCCGGGACCGCGCTGGACACCGACGAGGAGGACTGGCGGTCGGCGTTCGACAGCGTGTTCCTCGGCGGGTTGCGGATCGCGCGCGCGGTCGCCCGGGCCGGCGCCGAGGACACCTCGATCGCGTTCGTGCTCTCCTCGTCGGTGAAGTCCCCGATCGCCGGACTGGCGATCTCGAACGGTCTCCGGCCCGGCCTCGCGATGGTGGCGAAGACGCTCGCCGACGAGCTCGGACCGAACGGGATGCGGGTGAACGGCCTGATGCCGGGCCGGATCGCGACCGACCGCCTCAAGGAGCTCGACGGCAAGTCGGGGGACCCCGAAGCCGCCCGGCGTGCGTCCGAGAAAACCATCCCGCTGCGCCGTTACGGCTCGCCCGACGAGTTCGGCCGGGTCGCCGCGTTCGTCCTCTCCCCCGCTGCGTCGTACGTCACCGGCGCCATCATCCCGATCGACGGCGGCGCCCTCCGCACGTTCTGACCCGTTGCCCCCGCGGTTGGAGGGTTGCCCCCTGAGATTTTCGGGGGGCAACCCTCCAGTTCAGTGGGCAGGTCAGCCCCACTGGCCGGGGACGTAGTCGCCTGCGGGCTGCTGGGTGATGACGTTCAGGCGGTTCCAGGTGTTGATGCCGGCGATTACCGCGACCAGGGCGCCCAACTGCTCCTCGTTGTAGTGCTTGGTGGCGTTCAGCCACACGTCGTCGGAGACTCCGCCGGCGGCGTCGGCGATCCGGGTGCCGGCCTCCGCCAGCGCGAGCGCGGCGCGTTCGGCCTCGGTGTAGACGGTGGCTTCACGCCACGTCGCGACGAGGTTGATCCGGACCGGGGTCTCGCCGTGGTGCGCGAGATCCTTCGAGTGCATGTCGACGCAATAGGCGCAGCCGTTGATCTGGCTGACCCGTAGCTCGACCAGCTCGAGCGTGGTCAATGGGACCCCGACGGTGGTCGCGACCCGGGCCGCGCTGTTCAGGTGCTTGATGAACTTGGTGAGGACGGGGTTGGTGAACAGGTCCAGACGAGCGTCCATAACAGGTGTCTCTCCTTGCGAATGAGCGTTTGACACCCATCCGACGAGACGGCCCTGCAAAGTGTCAGTCCGGGATGATGCGGTTGCCCTGCTCGTCCCAGTGCTCGGCGACCTTCTTGCTCGGCTGGACCCGTGGCGGCTCACCCGGCATCTTCGGGTAGTCCGGCGGGAAGTTCAGTTCGCCGCCGGGAAGCTCCTCCCACAGCCGCAGCAACGGCTCCAGCGGGTACGCCGTGTCGTCCATGTCCGCCCACGGGTCGCCGTCGGCGAGGTACTCCGGAACCGTGTGCAGGTTGAACGCCCGCGGATCGTCGACCTCGGCGAGGCGCTCCCACGTCATCGGTGTACTCACCGGCGCCCCGGGTCGCGGCCGGAGCGACCAGGCGCCCGCGACCGTGCGGTCTCTGAGGTTCTGGTTGAAGTCCAGGAAGATCGAGGCCTCGCCGCGTTGCTCCTTCCACCAGGCGGTGGTCACACCGTCGTCGCGGCGTTCGAGCTCGCGGCCGAGGCCGATGGCGGCGTGCCGGACCTCGTCGAAGCTCCACTCCGGCCGGATCCGCACGTAGATGTGGATGCCCCGGTTGCCGCTGGTCTTCGGATATCCGCGCAGGCCGAGCTCCTCGAGGAGTTCGCGGGCGACGCCGGCCACCCGCCGGGCATCTGCGAAGGTCGCGCCGGGCTGCGGGTCGAGGTCGATGCGCAGCTCGTCGGGACGATCCAGATCGCCCTTGCGAACAGCCCACGGGTGGAAGGTCAGCGTCCCCATCTGCGCCGCCCATACCGCGGCGGCGGGCTCGCTCAGGCACAACTCGTCGATCGGGCGCCCGTTCGGCGTCAGCACGCGGCAGGTCTCGAGCCAGTCGGGCGCGCCCTTCGGGAGCCGCTTCGAGTAGAAGCCGTCCCCCGTCTGACGACCGGTCGCGTCCACCGACAGCGTCATCCCTTCACGCCATCCGCCGGGCCAGCGTTCCAGAGCGACCGGGCGGTCGCCCGACGCTCGCATGAACGCGGGAGCCACCGCGACGAAGTACTCGCAGACCTGCAGTTTGGTGACCTCCGGAGCCCAGTCGGTCGCCTCGTAGGCCACCCGATCGGGGCTGGACACCCGGACCTCCCGGTCCCCCACGGTGAGCATCACCGCTGTGCTCTTCGCCATGCCGTGACCGTATCGCCCCGGCCGGACAAATCCGCAGGATTTCCGTTGGGCGCACGGGAAAGGCAACTTTTCTCGACCTCTGGCCACGGTAGGTGACCGGGCGGTAACGTTCCTGCACCTCGTTCCTGGGGCGTGAGGCCCCCGGGACACCTGACAAGGAGCGCGAGGATGAACAGATCCGCCCTGTTCGCCGCTGCGACTGCAGTGGCGACCACCACCGCCCTCGGACTGACCAGCGCCACCACAGCAACAGGCACAGCGACCGGTGCGCCGACGGCGTCCCCTGTCCCCACCCCCGCCGCGGCCGTCGCCAAGGCCAAGGAAGCGATCAGCAGCAACCTGACCGCGCTGCGGGCCACGACGGCCGACGCGTTCGTGGTCAAGGACGTGATCGTCGACAAGGACGGCTCCAGCCACGTCCGGATGGACCGCACGATCGGGGGCCTGCCGGTCCTCGGCGGCGACGTCGTCGTCCACCAGTCGAAGGACGGCGCCTTCAAGGGCGCCAGCCTGTCGCTGGGCAGGAGCGCGAACGTCGCCCGTACGCCGAAGGTCAGCAGCGCGACCGCTGCCACGAAGGCGCTCGCCAAGGGCCTGAAGGCCGACGGCAAGCCGAGTCTGGTGATCGAGGCCCGCAATGGCGCGCCGCGGCTGGCCTACCTGGTCACAGCGGTCGGCACCCAGGCCGACGGTACGCCGAGCCGCATCACGACGACGGTGGACGCCCTGACGGGCGCGAAGCTGGTCAGCGAGCAGCACATCGAGACCGCGACCGGTGACGGCAAGAGCCTGTACAGCGGGACGGTGCCGCTCCAGACCTCCACGGCGACCGGTGGCTTCACGCTGACCGATGCGACCCGCGGCGGGGGCTACACCGCCGACGCGAACAACAAGACCGACTCGCTCCTGTGCCAGCTGTTCGGCTTCGGCTGCACGGCACCGACCCGGTTCACCGACGCGGACAACCACTGGGGCACCGGCGCGAACTCCGACCGAGCCACGGCCGCCGTCGACGCGCACTACGGCGCCGCGACGACGTACGACTACTACAAGAACGTCCACGGCCGGAACGGGATCTTCGGCGACGGCAAGGGCGTCCCGAGCCGCGTGCACTACGGCTCCAACTACGTGAACGCGTTCTGGGACGGCAAGCAGATGACGTACGGCGACGGCGACAACGTCGTGGCGGGTCCGCTGGTCTCGATCGACGTGGCCGGCCACGAGATGTCCCACGGCGTCACCGAGCACACCGCGAACCTCACGTACTCCGGCGAGTCCGGCGGCCTGAACGAGGCGACCAGCGACATCTTCGGCACGCTCGTCGAGTTCTACTCCAGCAACGCCTCCGACCCCGGTGACTACTACATCGGCGAGGAGATCATGAAGGACCGCCCGGCGCTCCGGTACATGGACAAGCCGAGCAAGGACGGCAACTCCGCCGACTGCTGGTCCTCCGGTGTCGGCAACCTCGACGTGCACTACTCCTCCGGCGTGGCGAACCACTTCGCCTACCTGCTTGCCGAGGGCACCGGCGCGAAGACGATCGGCGGCCTGCCGCACAACGGGTCGACCTGCAACGGCACGACGCTGGCCGGGATCGGGCACGACAAGCTCGGCAAGATCTGGTTCCGCGCGCTGACGACGTACATGACGAGCGGTACGACGTACGCGCAGGCCCGGACCGCCACGCTGAACGCGGCCACCGACCTGTACGGCGCCAGCAGCCCGGAGCGGGCCGCCGTCGCCGCCACCTGGTCGGCTGTCAGCGTGAACTGACAACCTGAGAGTTCACCGGTCCTGTCCCACTGGGGCGGACAGGACCGGTGAACAAACGTTTTGACCATTGCCACCGTGTTTGCGCGGACCTACCGTCACAGACATGGGTGGGGTGCCCGGGGGTGGGCCGCGGCTTCGTACAGCGCGGCCGGTACTGCTCGTCGTCGACGCTGACCCGGAGCGTCTGGAGCGGTGCGAGACCGAGTTGGACCGCGGCTTCGGCGCGGACTTCCGGGTCCGCGGCGAGGTGACGGCGGCGGCCGCGCTCGACTGTCTACGGCGCGCGCACGAGTGGGAGCAGCGGGTCGCCGTGGTGATGGTCGACCATGCGCTCCCCGATGACGAACGGGCCGAGATTCTCGCGGCGTCGCGGACGCTGCACCCCGACGCGCGACGGGCGCTGCTGATCGAGTGGGGTGCCTGGGCGCGACGTACGACGGCATCGGCGATCCTGACCGCGATGTCGGTCGGCGACATCAACTACTACGTGCTGAAGCCGTGGATCGCGCACGACGAACTGTTCCACCGCACGGTGGCGGAGTTCGTCCAGGAGTGGTCGCGCTTCGAGGTCGCCAACCTGCGTGAAGTGGTCGTGATCGCGGCCAGTACGTCCGTGCGCGGGCAGGCCGTGCGCAGTCTGCTGGCCCGCAACGGGATCCCGAGCGCGTTCCGGGACAGCGGTTCGGCGCTCGCGAACGACGTACTCGAGTTCATCGGCGAGCCGGACCCCGGCGACGGGGTGCTGGTGTGGATGCCGGCCGTCGGCGGTGCGGTCCTGCACGATCCGACCGACGTGGAGATCGCCGAGGCGTGGGGCGTCCCGACCACGTTGGCGCCCGACGCGGACCGGTCGTTCGACCTGCTGGTCGTCGGGGCCGGACCGGGCGGGCTGGCCGCGGCCGTGTACGGGTCGTCCGAGGGATTGCGGACGCTGGTCGTGGAGCGTGAGTCGATCGGTGGGCAGGCCGGGACGAGTTCGCTGATCCGCAACTATCTCGGGTTCTCGCGCGGCATTCGCGGGTCGGAGCTGGCCCAGCGCGGATACCAGCAGGCGTGGGTGTTCGGGGCGCATTTCGTGCTCATGCGGACAGTGGAGCGGCTGGAGAAGCGGGGCGATCAGTTCGTCGCCGCGATCGGTGCGGTGGGCGAGGTGACAGCCCGAGCCGTCGTGTTGGCGAGCGGCGTGTCCTACCGGCGCCTCGACGTACCGTCGCTGGAGAAGCTCGTGGGCGCCGGCGTGTACTACGGCGCGAGTGTGTCCGAGGCGCATGGTCTGCAGGATCGGGATGCGTGCGTGGTCGGTGGTGGGAACTCGGCAGGGCAGGCGGTCCTGCACCTCGCGCGATACTGCCGGCGGGTGCTGCTGGTGATCCGTGGTGAGGATCTGGCGGCGAGCATGTCGCAGTACCTCATCGACGCGATCGTTGCCGCCGACAACGTCGTCGTGCGGGCGTCGAGCGAGGTGACCGGCGGCGGTGGCGACGGTCGGCTGGAGTACGTCGTACTGCGGGATCGGCGGACCGGTGACGAGGAGACGGTCCAGGCCGACGGACTCTTCGTGATGATCGGGGCGGTGCCGGGAACCGATTGGCTGCCGGCCGAGGTGGGGCGGGATGCGCACGGTTTCGTGCTGACCGGATCGGACGCCGCCGTGGATCCGCAGTGGCACGAGGATCGGCCGCCACAGCCGTACGAGACGACGGTGCCGGGTCTGTTCGCAGTCGGTGACGTACGGTGCGCCTCAGTGAAGCGGGTGGCGTCGGCGGTCGGTGAGGGATCGGTGGTGGTTTCGCAGATCCACACGCACCTCAAGGTCCGGTCGGATGCCTGAGCGGAAGTTCGTCTACACGCCGGCCATGGTCGGGCTGACTGCCCTGGTGCTGCTCCTGCCGCTCGTGGGCCTCGCTATGGTGCTGCGGGAGCCACGGCTCGACGTGCATTGGGAGCATCATCCCGCACACTTCTGGCTGGTGCTGCTGACTGCCGCGCTGAGCGCCGTACTCGCCTACACGACCGGCGCCGCGGCACTGCGGCGAGGTGATGCGCGGGTGCTGTTCGTGTCGCTGGCTTTCCTGTCCGCGGCAGGCTTTCTCGGCCTGCACGCGCTGGCGACGCCGAAGGTGCTGCTGGACACGCCGAACGCCGGCTTCACGCTCGCGACGCCGATCGGGGTCGCCTTGGCGTCGGCGTTCGCGTTCCTGTCGAGCCTGACCGTCTCCGGTATCGCGTGGGGACGAAGGCTGCGGGTCGGTCTGCTCGTGCTGATGGCCTTGTGGGCGGCTGCTTCGGTACTGCGGATCTGGCCGCTGCACGCGACGTCCGTACCGGAAGTTGCCGACGGCATCCTCACCACCCTCGCCGTACCCACGGTTGTCCTGTACGGCGTTGCTGCCGCGAGGTACTTGCGGACGTGGTGGACGCGGCCGTCGCTGATGCTGCTGTCGATGATCGCGGCGTTCGTGCTGCTCGGCGAGGCGATGGTCGCGCTGGTGTTCGCGCGGAACTGGGCGTTGTCGTGGTGGGAGTGGCACGTGCTCATGCTCAGCGCGTTCGTGCTGGTCGTCGCCGGGGTCCGGATCCAGTGGTACGAGGAACGGTTCGCTGACCTGTACCAAGAGGACACGGTGTCGGGACGGCGCGAGCTGAGCGTGCTGTTCGCGGACCTGCAAGGGTTCACGTCGTTCTCGGAGCAGCACGACCCGTCCGAGGTCACGGCGATGCTCAACACGTACTTCCAGGTCGTCGTACCCCAGGTCGTCCAACGGCACGGCGGCGACGTCGACCGGATCATCGGGGACGCCTTGATGGTCACGTTCAACAAACGCGGCGACCAGCCGGACCATGCGCGACGAGCGGCCGAGGCCGGCCTGGCGCTGCAGGAGGCGGCGGCCGTCGTACAGGCAGCGCATACGAACTGGCCGCGGTTCCGGGTCGGGATCAACAGCGGGATCGCGTCCGTGACGCTGCTCGGGACGGAAGGCGGGAGAACGCATACCGTCATCGGGGACACCGTGAACGTCGCGTCGCGGATCGAGGGGAAGGCCCCGGGTGGGACGGTCGCGATCGGGCCGGCGACGAAGGCGCTGCTGCCGGAGGCGCGCACCGAGTCCCTCGGGCTGGTCAGTTTGAAGGGAAAGGCCGAGCCGGTCGAGGTCTACCGCCTACTGGCGTTGCGCGGCGAATGATCACCCCTGCCTTCGGCACGTGTTCACGTGTTGGACCTTGGAAGGACCGCATACCGGTGTGAGAATCCGGGAATGTCTGCCCTGTACCGATCACGGCGCCGCCTGGGCGCTCTCGTGGTCACTTCGAGTCTCGTCTTAGCCGGCGCTGCCGCACTGATCGCTCGGCCCGCCGACGCCGCGTCCGCCGATGTGCTCATCACCGAGGTGTACGGCGGTGGCGGCAACAGCGGCGCGCCGTACCAGAACGACTTCGTGGAGCTGACCAACAACAGCTCGGCCCCGGCCGACGTGAGCGGCTGGTCGATCCAGTACGCCTCGTCCACCGGATCGTCGTGGCAGGTGACGAAGCTGACCGGAACCATCGCGCCCGGAGCCGCCTACCTGGTCCAGGAGGGCGCCGGCGCCGGGAACGGCCAGCCCCTTCCGACGGCCAACGCGACCGGGACCATCCTGATGTCCGCGGCCACCGGCAAGGTCGCGCTGGTCACGAACCAGACCGCCCTCGCCTGCGGCGCCACCACCTGCCACGCGGACGCGGGCGTCAAGGACTACGTCGGCTACGGCAGCGCGACGGACTCCGAGACCGCACCCGCGCCGGGCCTGTCGAACACGACCTCGGCCGCGCGGATCGACCCGGCGAAGGACACCGACAACAACAGTGCCGACTTCGCCGCGGGCAACCCGTCGCCGGGCACACTCACCGGTGGTCCGGCCGAGCCGCCGGTGGACGCGAAGATCCACGACATCCAGGGCGCCGCGCACCGGTCTCCGCTGGACGGCAAGCAGGTCGCGAACGTCACCGGTGTGGTGACGGTGAAGGGCAGCAACGGGTTCTGGTTCCAGGACCCGCAACCGGACGCGGACCCGGCCACCAGCGAGGGCCTGTTCGTGTTCACCAGCTCCGCGCCGACGGTCTCCGTGGGCGACGCCGTGACGGTCGAAGGTTCGGTCGCCGAGTTCCGCCCGGGCGGCTCCGGCGGTACGACGAACCTGACGACCACCGAGCTGACCAACCCGAAGGTCACCGTGACCGGGACTGCCGCCGTACCTGCGCCGACCATCGTCGGAGCGGGCGGGCGCGTGCCGCCGTCGACCGTGATCGAGGACGACGCGTCCGGTGACGTGGAAACGACCAGCACGGCGTTCGACCCGGCTACCGACGGTCTCGACTTCTGGGAGTCGCTGGAGGGGATGTGGCTGGGGATCAACCAGCCTGAGGTCACCGGTCCGACGAGTTCGTTCCGCGAACTGTCCGTCGTACCGGCTGGTGCGGGTGTGCGCACGGTCCGCGGCGGGATCCTGCTGCAGAAGACCGACAGCAACCCGGAGCGGGTGCTGCTGGACGACGTACTGACCGCGATCCCGGACGCGAAGACGGGCGACAAGCTGGCCGGTGTGGTGACAGGCGTCCTCGACTACTCGTTCGGCAACTTCAAGCTGTTGCCGACCACCACGCCGACCGTGATCGACGGCGGGGTCAAGCGCGAGACGACCAAGGCCTCGTCGCCGGTGCAGCTGTCGGTGGCGACGTTCAACGTGGAGAACCTGGACCCGTCCGACGGCGACGCCAAGTTCGACGGGCTGGCCCAGGCGGTCGTGCACAACCTCGCGTCGCCGGACATCCTCGGACTCGAGGAGGTCCAGGACGACGACGGCGCGGTCAACTCCGGTACGACGAGCGCGGACAAGACGCTCGGCCTGCTGGCGGCGGCGATCGTGAAGGCGGGCGGGCCGCAGTACACCTGGAAGCAGATCGACCCGGTGAACAACGCCGAAGGCGGCGAGCCAGGCGGCAACATCCGGGTCGCGTTCCTGTACCGGACGGACAAGGCGGTGAAGTTCGTCGACACACCCGGCGGGACCTCGACGACACCGACCACGATCGTCACGGACAACGCCGGCCGGCCGCACCTGAGCGCGTCGCCGGGCCGGATCGACCCGGCCAACCCGACCTGGGCCGCCACCCGGGTGCCGCTCGCGGGCGAGTTCAAGTGGCACGGGCAGACCGTGTTCGTGGTCGTGAACCACTTCAGTTCGAAGGGCGGCGACAACCCGCTGTGGGGCCGCTTCCAGCCGCCGGTGCAGGTGACCGCGGAGAAGCGGCACCAGCAGGCGACCGTGGTGCGCGGGTTCGTGGACCAGATCCTGGCCAAGGACAAGGGCGCGAACGTCGTCGTCCTCGGTGACCTGAACGACTTCGACTGGTCGCAGACCGCGGACATCCTGGTCGGCTCGGGCAAGACCGCGCTGATCGACCTGCCGCGGACACTGCCGCTGCCGGAGCGGTACAGCTACGTGTTCGAGGGCAACAGCCAGATCCTGGACCAGATCCTGATCTCGCAGAACCTGCGGCCGGCGTCGGCGTACGACGTCGTCCACATGAACGCGGAGTTCCCGGACCAGATCTCCGACCACGACCCGCAGGTGGTGAAACTGGTCCCGCTGCCGTCCTGGGTGCGGTAACCCTGAGTGTTGCGGCAGTCTTACGTGGGGCGCCCGGGCGGGATTTTCCTTGCCCGGGCGCCGATACTTGAGTCGTGACTGATTCCACCAAGCAGTACGCCGTACAGAAGTCCGAGGCGGAGTGGAAGGCCGAGCTCTCCCCCGCCGAGTTCCACGTGCTGCGCCAGGCCGGCACCGAGCGGCCGTTCGTCGGTGAGTACACCGACACCAAGACGGTCGGCGTGTACAAGTGCCGGGCGTGCGACGCGGAGCTGTTCCGGAGCGAGACCAAGTTCGACTCGCACTGCGGCTGGCCGTCGTTCTTCGCGCCGCTCGCCGAGGACCGGGTCGAGTACATCGAGGACCACGCCCTCGGCATGAAGCGCGTCGAGGTCCGCTGCGCCAACTGCGGCTCCCACCTCGGCCACGTCTTCGAGGGCGAGGGCTACGGCACCCCCACGGACCTCCGCTACTGCATCAACAGCATCAGCCTCACCCTCGCGCCGGCCTGAGCCGCGCCTGACCGACGCTAGCCCGGTGGGGTCCTAGACTGGGGCGGCTGGTGGAGTCTGGGGAAGGAAATTGGTGGCTGACGACGTCCGTGGTCCGCGGGTTCTCGATGTGCTGGCGGCGGAGGAGCCGTGGGAGGTGCCGGGCGCGTGGCTGGCCCGCATCCGGGCGCAGCTCAAGGCCTGGGCCGACGATCCCGAGGCGCTGCGGCCGTTGCGCCCCGAGGCGTTCCCGGACTTCGTCAAGGGCACACCCGCCGCGGTCTGGTACACCCACCAGGTAGCACCGCTGCTGACCGGGTGGATCCCGGTCCTGCACGGTGAGTACGCCGACCTGGGGACCGAGCTGACCCACGAGTTCTACCGGCCGTCCTCCCGCCTCGGCGGCAGCGGCCACGTGATCTACGCCGCGCAGACCGACTGGCACCTGCAGGCGATCGCCGGCGCGCGCGGCTTCCGCGAGAACGGCCGCAGGCACGCTCTGCAGCTTTCCCGCAACGTCGCCGCGATGTTCGTCGACGCTCCCCCGATGGCGGCCCGCGCCACGGCCCTGACCGCCGCGTTCGACCGCGTCCTGGCCGACCGTGAGCTCACCGAACTGCACGTCGCCGGCGAGTACGACGACATCGCGAAGTACTGGCGTACCGAGGCGCTCAAGGACTCCGAGCGCGCCGTACTCCCCGAGCTCGCCGGCCCCACCGCCGCCCTGCGGTACTCGCTGAACTCGGTCCGGGACACGCACGCCCGGATGCTGATGCTGAGCCCGGACGAGTACGCCGGCGACTTCGCCCAGGTACTGGCCGAGCTGATCCTGGCGACCGGACTGCGCGGAATCCCGAAGTCCGTCGCGACCGTTCTCGGCAACTCCGCAATTGACGTGCACAAGGCACTCCAGGAGATCGACCCGACGTTCTCGCTGCAGACCTGGCACGGCCATGTCAACCAGTGGATGTCCCGCGCGATCCGCAACGGCCAGGCGCCGCTCGCCCGGTCCTGGGGCGCCGCCGCCGCGCGCGTCGGCGTACACCTGGCCGGTGTGCTCAACCGGGCGCCGTGGCCGGAGCCGGAGGTGCCGGACCTGACCACGCTGTTCCGGATGCTCGACCGGGAGCGGTGGAGCGCCCTCGAGAACCAGGCAGCGGCCAACCAGGAGGCCTCACTCTCGGCCGCCTGGAAGGACGTCAAGAAGGATGAAGAGGAGAGGGCGGGCGACGCAGAAGGCGGCACGCTCGACGATCCGCTGCCGAAGCCGGTCGACTACAGCGACAACCCGCTGGCCGAGCTCGACTCGCTGATCGGCCTGGAGTCGGTCAAGGACGCGGTCCGCAAAATGGTCGCCGAGGTGAAGACGAACCTCCGCCGGGCCGAGCTCGGGCTCCCGAGTCACGAGCGTGCGCGGCACATGGTGTTCGTCGGCAAGCCCGGTACGGCGAAGACCACGATCGCCCGTCTGCTCAGCCGGATCTACCACCAGCTCGGCGTCCTGGAGAAGGGCCACGTGGTCGAGGTCGACCGCTCCGACCTGGTCGGAGCCGGGGTCGGTTCGACCGCGCCGATGACCGCTGCCAAGTTCCGCGAGGCGCTCGGCGGTGTGCTGTTCATCGACGAGGCGTACAGCCTGACGCCGGAGAACACTCCGGGCGACTACGGCCTGGAAGCGGTCGCGACGATCCTGAAGCTGATGGAGGACCACCGCAACGACTGCATCGTGATCGTCGCCGGGTACCACCGCGAGATGCAGCGGTTCATGGAGTCCAACACCGGTCTGCAGTCCCGGTTCCCGAAGCTGTTGTCGTTCAGCGAGTACGACACCGACCAGCTGGTCGCGATCTTCGAGCTGCAGGCCCGGCAGAAGGGCATGATCTACGGCGAGGAAGTGCTGGACAAGGTCCGCGCCGTCATCCCGCCCGCGCCGCGTGGCCATAGCTTCGGTAACGGCCGTTTCATCCGGAACGTGCTCGAGGAGGCCGTCTCCAACCAGGCCACCCGGCTGTCCGCCAGCGACCCGGACAAGCTCACCGAGCGAGACCTGCGCGAGCTGATCCCGTCCGACGTCCGGCCCCCGACCTCGATGCGCGCCGAGGACTACCTGCTGCAGAAGCCCGGCACCTAAACCGGGGTGGCGAGCGCGACCGGGTTGCCCTCCGGGTCGGCGAGGTACGCCTGGCGCTCGCCCCAGGGCATCGTGGCCGGCTCCTGCAGGACCGGGTGGCCGGCCGCGCGGAAGCGTTCCACTTCCGCCTCGACGTCGTCGACGTACACGAACAGCTCGAAGCGCGGCGCCGTACCGACCGTGATGCCGAGCTGGGCCTCGGGCCAGTTGGCGTCGGACAGGCCGAGGGACGACTCGCCGCGCTCCAGGCCGACGTAGTGCGGGTCGCCCTCCAGCGGGAACTGGTACGTCGGTTCGTAGCCGAGGAGCGCGTAGAAGTCGACGGACCGGCGTACGTCGGACACGTACAGCACCGGGAACGCCTTGCGGTGCATCAGACCAGGTTGGCGATCAGATCGCCGGGCTCGGTCCGCTTGCCGGTGTAGAACGGGATCTCCTCGCGGACGTGCCGGCGGGCCGTCGACGCGCGCAGGTCGCGCATCAGGTCGACCATCCGGTGCAGCTCGTCGGCCTCGAACGCGAGGATCCACTCGTAGTCACCGAGCGCGAACGACGCCACGGTGTTCGCCCGCACGTCCGGGTAGGTGCGCGCCATCTTGCCGTGCTCGGCGAGCATGAACCGGCGCTCCTCGTCCGGCAGCAGGTACCACTCGTAGGACCGGACGAACGGGTACACGCAGATGTAGCCGCGCGGCTCCTCGTCGGCCAGGAACGCCGGAATGTGGCTCTTGTTGAACTCGGCCGGCCGGTGCAGCGCGAACTGCGACCAGACCGGCACCAGGTGCCGCCCGAGCCGTGAGCGGCGCAACTGGTGGTACGCCTTCTGCAGCGCGTCCGAGGTCGGCGCGTGCCACCAGATCATGAAGTCGGCGTCCGCCCGGAAGCCCTCGACGTCGTAGAACCCGCGGATCACCACGTCGGCGGCGGCCAGCTTCCCGACCAGATCGTTGAGCTCGGCGGTCAGCTCGTCCCGGTCGACGTCACCGAGCGGCGTCTCGACCTTGAACACCGACCACAGGGTGTAGCGGATGACATCGTTGAGCTCACGGGCTTTCGGCTTACCAGTCACGACTTCATTGTCTCCAATGCGTTCAGGTGTTCCCGCACCCGGGTGGCCGCCTTGCCGCCCGAGGCCACACACGCGGCGATCCCGACACCCCGGTACGCCGCTCCGCACACCTCCAGCCCGGGTACGCCGGACACCGCGGCCTCCATCCGGTCGACGCGATCCAAGTGACCGACGGCGTACTGCGGAAGACCACCGCCCCACCGCGTCACCAGCGACCCGACCACCTCGGCCTGCAGTCCGATCGCCGTGCGCAGATCTGCCACCGCGAGCCGAACCAGCTCCTCGTCGGACCGCTGCAGCACGTACTCCTCACCGAGCCGCCCGACCGAGGCGCGCAGTACCGCGAGGTCACCACCGGCCTCCGCGGACCACGCCCACTTGGCGTGCGAGTACGTCGACGCCTTGATCGTCCGGCCCTCCACGGACGGCACCAGGAACCCCGACCCGGCGGCCTCCGTCGGCCAGTCCCGCTTCCGGACGGCGAGCGTGACGATCGCCATGCTCGCGTACTCGATACCCGCCAGCTCGGTCGATGCCGCGGGCACCAACTCCCCCAGCATCCGTCCGGCCGGAGCAGCCGGTACGGCGACCACGACCGCGTCCGCCGAGAGGTACGTCGGCGCGGGCACGGGTCCCGCCTCCAGCTCGAACCCGTCGGCGGTCCGCGAGATCCGGCGTACGGCGAGCTTGGTGCGGATCTCGACGCCGCGAGCGGTCAGCTCCTGCTCGAGGGCTCCGATCAGGCGGTTGATGCCGCCGACGATGCCGGCGAAGACCGGTTGGCCGGCGCGCTTCTGGCCCAGTTCGCGCAGCTCGGCCGTGGCGGCGAGCAGGCTCGGCGCGGTCCGCAGCTTCGCGTACAGGTCGGGTACGGCGGCGGCGAGCGAGATCTCCTCGGCCTTCCCGGCGTACACCCCGCCGAGCAGCGGGTCGATCAGCTTGTCGGTCACCGCGGACCCCATGCGGTCGGCGACGAACCGCCCGATCGCCACATCCTCCGTCAGCGCGGGCGCGGGCAGTTCGGCCTCGTGCGCGACCTGCTCGGCGGCCGCGTCCCCGAGTACGTCGGCGGTCGCGGCCGGATCGACCGGGACGCCCATCACGGTCGGCGGGATCGCGCGGATCCGGTCGCCGATCCACAGCCCGGCCGAGGTGGTTGCCGGATGCACCAGGTCGTCCCCGAGCCCGACGGCCCGGATCAGCTCCACCGCCTCCGGCCGCCGCGCCAGCACCGACTCGGCGCCCAGATCGACCGGCACCCCCTCGATCGCGTCCCCGGCCAGCTTCCCGCCGAGCCGCGGCGACCCTTCGAGGACCGTGATCCGCGGCGGGTTCGGTCCGGTCGCGAGCGCATGCGCCGCCGCCAGCCCGCTGATCCCGCCGCCGACCACAACCACCCGGTTCACGCCGTTCACTCGGACTCCAAGCTCAACTCGTACTTCGTTCCCGGCCCGAGGTCGGTGCTGGAGCTCCCGACCGGCCGGAATCCGGTGCGCGTCAGCACCGCCTGCGAGGCGCCGTTGTGGTTCGAGGCCCCGGCCGTGAGCGCCTTCAGTCCGTACTCCGTCCGTGCGACCTCGATGAGCGCCCGCACGGCCGCTGTCGCGAGGCCCTTCCCGGCCCACTTCTCGGCGATCCGGTAGCCCAGCTCGGCCGACCCGTTCTCGAGGTCCATCAGGTTCACCCGGCCGACCACGGCTCCGGTGTTGTCGACCAGCACGTGGAAGCGGCAGACGCCGGCCTCCTGCTCGGCGAGCAGCGCGGCGTGCCGGGTCGCGTAGTCCGTGAAGAACTCGTCGCCGCGGTCCCAGATCCACGAGGCGAAGTACTGCCGGTTCTCCTGCTCGAACGCGAGCACCGCGTCCGCGTGGTCCGCTCCCAGCGGCTCCAGGGTGACGTCGTAATCAGGCAGGTACATGGGCCGACTTCGTCTGGACGTACTGCGCGACCCGGTGCAACACCTCGGGATCGGCGTTCGGCGGGACGCCGTGGCCGAGGTTGAAGATGTGACCGGGAGCCGCCTTGCCCTCGGCGAGGATCCGGTCGATCTCCGGCTCGATGGTCTCCCACCCGGTGAACAGCAGGGCCGGGTCCAGGTTGCCCTGCAGCGGCTTCGAACCGACGCGCCGTACTGCCTCGTCCAGGGGGACGCGCCAGTCGACGCCGACGACATCGGCCCCGGCCGCGCTCATCAGACCGAGCAGCTCGCCCGTGTTCACACCGAAGTGCACCCGCGGTACGCCGTACTCCTTGAGCGCCTCGAACACCTTCGCGGAGTGCGGCAGCACGAACCGCTCGTAGTCCCGCGGCGACAACCCACCGGCCCACGAGTCGAACAACTGGATCGCCGAAGCGCCGGCCTCGACCTGCACGGCCAGGTACGCGATGGCGACGTCGGCCAGCCGGTCGGCCAGCGCGTGCCACAGGTCGGGTTTGCCGTGCATCATCGCCTTGGTCTTGGCGAAGTCCTTGCTGGGCCCGCCCTCGACCAGGTACGACGCGACCGTGAACGGGGCACCGGCGAACCCGATCAACGGCGTACCGCCGAGCTCGGTGACCAACTGCTGCACGGACTCCGTGGTGAACGAAACGTCGCTCGGAGTGACCGGACGCACCGTGGCAACGCCTGCGGCGTCCCGGATCGGGTCCGCGACGACCGGACCGACACCCGGCTTGATCTCGACGCCGAAACCGGCCGCTTTGAGCGGGAGCACGATGTCGGAGTAGTAGATCGCCGCGTCGACGCCGTAACGGCGGACCGGCTGCAGCGTTATCTCCACGACGAGGTCGGGCCGCATACAGGACTCGAGCATCGTGATGCCCTCGCGGACGGCACGGTACTCGGGCAGCGCCCGCCCGGCCTGCCGCATGAACCACACCGGAGTGTGCGGCACCGGCTCACCCCGAGCGGCGAGCAGATAGGCGGAACGGTCCGGAGTGGAGGGTGGCGTCACTGGCACACAGCGATGATCCCACGCTGTGATCACGGCACAGCGACCCGGTCGCGCCTGGCATACACACAGCTACCGGCGCGTCTTAGCAGGCGGCGGTGAGTAATCAGTCGTAGGCTGCCGACATGGGTGCCCGCAAGCAGGTCGACGCGCCACCCGCGGAGTTCGCCGAGGCAGTCTCGCAGTTACGAGGTGCCCGGTTCCGACCCGAGGTTTTCGTCGAGGAGATGCCCGCACCGCAGCGGATCGCACCGCATGCGGCGGCGGTCAGCGCCGACGTGACGGTCGACGGCGACGATGTCGCCACCGGCCGCCTGGTCGTCCTCTACGACCCGGACGGGAACGACGCCTGGCAGTCGACCTTCCGCTGTGTCGCATACGTGCGCGCCGCCGTCGAACCGGAGATGGTGACCGACGCGCTGCTCGGCGGCGTGGGCTGGACCTGGCTGATGGAGGCTCTCGGGGACCGCGGTGCCGACTTCCTGGCCCCGAGCGGTACCGTCACCAGGGTGGTATCGGAGAGCTTCGGCGGCATGGCCGACGACGACGCGACCGCGGAGATCGAGATCCGCGCGTCCTGGAGTCCCGTGCCCGGCCCCGGCGGGACGGTCGACGTGACCCGGCACGCCGAGGCGTGGGGTGAGGTGCTGTGTACGGCGGCCGGACTGCCGCCGGTGCCGCCGGGGGTGGTCGCAATGCCGACCCGGCGTGGACAGCGGGGCCGATGAGCCCAGCCAACACCCAGCCGTCGTCCGCTCCGGACGACCCGATCGCGAACCTGCCCCTGCTGGAACTCAGGGACGGGTTGTCGGAGGTGATCGACTCCGATTCCGCGCTCAACGACACCGTCGAGGCGTTCCGCTCCGGCACGGGCCCGGTGGCTGTCGACGCCGAGCGCGCCTCCGGCTACCGCTACTCGCACCGCGCGTACCTCGTCCAGCTGCGCCGTGAGGGCTCCGGGTCCGCGCTCGTCGACCCGATCCCGTTCGGCGACCTGTCCGTGCTCGGCGACGCGATCGTCGACACCGAGTGGATCATCCACGCCGCGAACCAGGACCTGGCCTGCCTGGCCGAGGTCGGGATGGTGCCGCGGCAGGTGTTCGACACCGAACTCGCCGGCCGCCTGCTCGGGTACCCGAAGGTCGGGCTCGCCTCGCTCGTGAGCGAAGTACTCGGCTACCGGATGCGCAAGGAGCACTCCGCGGCCGACTGGTCGACCCGGCCGCTCCCGGCGCCCTGGCTGGTGTACGCAGCCCTGGACGTCGAGATGCTGATCGAGCTGCGGAACGCGATCGAGCAGGAGCTGCGCCGCGAAGGCAAGTGGGACTGGGCGGAGCAGGAGTTCGCCGCGATCCTGGACGCTCCCCCGCGGGAGCCGAAACCGGACCCATGGCGCCGTACGTCGGGTATGCACCGGGTCCGGAACCGCCGCAGCCTGGCCGTCGTCCGGGCGCTCTGGGAGGCCCGCGACCAGATCGCCGCGTCGGCCGACATCTCCCCCGGCCGCGTGCTGCCGGACGCCGCAATCGTCGAGGCGGCGTCCGCGATGCCGACCGACCGCGACACGCTGCAGAAGCTGACCGCCTTCAAAGGCCGCGGCGCCCACCGCCACATGCGGACCTGGTGGGAGGCCATCGACCACGCCCGCAGGCTCCCCGACTCCGAACTCCCCAAGCAAGGCCCGAGGTACGACGGCCCGCCGCCGGCCCGCGCCTGGGCCGACCGCGACCCGGACGCCGCGGCCCGCCTGTCGGCCGCCCGCGCCGCCGTCGCCGAGATCGCCGAGGCCCACCGCCTCCCCACCGAGAACCTCCTCGCCCCGGACACGATCCGCCGCCTGGCCTGGTCCCCACCACCGGACATGAGTCGCGAAGTCGTCGAAACGTTCCTCCGCGACCATCACGCCCGCGAGTGGCAGATCGCCCTCACCGCCGAAGTCCTCACGGCAGCAATGACCTCCGAGGCGAAGAAACCCCTCGACTGACCTGCCGGATCTCGTCCCGGAGGGTGAGGACGATCTGGAGTGCGCCGAGCAGGATCACGGCTGCGATGATGGCGAAGATCTGGCGATAGCTGAGCAGGCTGACCAGCAGACTGCCGAGAGCCAGCGAGATCGCCTGCGGGGTGGAGACGAGGACGTCGACCGCGGTCGACACCCGGCCGATGAGGTGCGTCGGCGAGCGTCGCTGCATGAGCGTCGTGAACGCGACGAAGGTCCACGGCAGTCCGAGACCGCAGATGGCCGCGCCGACCAGCACCACGGCGATGGTGGGCGCGGCGATACAGACGACGGTCGCGACAGCCAGCACAGTCAGACCCAGAGCACAGCAGAGGATCTCACCGAGACGGCGTACGGCGCGGCCGGCGGTGAGACCGCCGATGATCGCTCCGACGCCCTGGCACGTCACGAAGACGCCCGAGAAGGTCGGCGGCTTGCCGAACGCGTCCATCAGCGCGTAGATCGACGACTCGAAGAAGCCGATGACGAGAATCGAGATCGCCAGTCCGGCGAGGACGTGCCGGAGCACCCGGTCGCCGGCCAGGAAGCGAACGCCGGCCAGGACATCCTCCCGGAAGCTGTGCCTTGCCGGAGCAGGCGTCTCGGTGACCTTGAGGGTCGCAATCAGCACGCCGGCCACGGCGAACGTGGTCGCGTCGACGACCGCCACCAGCCAGCCGCCCGCGGTCGCGAAGATCGCGGCGCCGACCAGTGGGCCGAACAGCCGGTAGCCCTCCTTGAGCGTGGCGAGGCTGGAATTGGCGTCGACCAGCAGGTCGTCCGGCAGCAGCTCTTTGAGGAGCCCGTTGACCGCGGCGGGCAGTACGACGAACGAAACGCCGTACAGGAAGGCGACCAGCCAGATCAGCCACACGTCGCTCTCGTCCCGCACGAGCACGAGGGGCAGCACCGCGACCGCACTGGCGAAGTTGCCCCAGACGAGGATCGCCTTGCGGGGCAGCCGGTCCACCCAGACGCCGAGCAGTGGGGCACCGAGCGCGGGAAGCACCATGAAGAAGAACGTCAGGCCGGCGAGCGCGTTGGAGCCGGTGAGGGTCTTCACCCACATGCTCAGCACCAGCAGCATCACCGAGTCGCCGAGCATCGACGTACTCAGCCCACCGAAGAGGCGCGGGAACCCGGGCTGCGCGAACAGCTTCCTCATGCCGGCTCGACCCCTGGGAAGTACGTCGGTACGCCCCAGGAGACGAACTCGCAGAGCCGCGCGCCGGCCGGCCGCTGCGCCGGGTCGGTCAGCCGCTCCACGTGCCGGTCGAGGACGGCGTTGATCGCGTCGTTCATCTCCCTGAGCTCGTCCGCAGTCAGCCAGGCGATCATCTCCGTGTTGCTCCGTGCGGCACGCCACTCCTCGGCGTCCTCCGGCGCGCGCTCCTGCGACTCCCGCAGCCGGTCGATGGCCCGCCCCATGACTACCTCGGACAGCGCCTGCGCGGCCCGCCGCTCCTCGACAGATGGCGACGCATGCTCCTCGTCCCAGCGGAATCCGAGACCGGGCACCGTCCAGGGCCGCTGCCGCCCCTTCCCACCCTCGGCCTCGACCACGAACCCGTGCTGGGCGAGCTTCCGCAGGTGCCACGAGCAGTTGGCGGGCGTCTCGTCCAGCCGATCGGCAAGCTCGGTCGCGGTCAACGGGCCGCTGACCGACAACAGCTCGACGAGGGCCATCCGGACCGGATGGGCCAGCGCGTTGAGCTCCCGCGGGTCACTGAGGCGGCGATGCGGCGTCGGCATGCATCGAAAGTACTCTTTCGAAAGAGTCGTTGCAATGCGTCGGAGCGCAGAAGAAATCGCCCGCCGCAGAAGCGACGGGCGATCTGGCCGGGTAGCTCTAGGCCGGGAGTTGGGCCTCGATGGCGGCGACTACCTCGTCCGATTCCGGCTCGGTGCGGGGGCGGAAGCGGGCGGCGACGGTGCCTTCGGGGCTGATCAGGAACTTCTCGAAGTTCCACTGGATGTCGCCGGCCTCGCCGTCGGCGTCCGGCGTGAGGGTGAGTTCGGCGTACAGCGGGTGGCGGCCCTCGCCGTTGACCTCGAGCTTGTCGAGCATCGGGAACGTCACGCCGTACGTCGTGGAGCAGAAGGTGTCGATCTCCTCGGCGGTGCCGGGCTCCTGGCCGCCGAACTGGTTGCACGGGGCGCCCAGCACGGTGAAGCCGCGGGACGCGTACTTCTTCTGCAGGTTCTCCAGGCCCTCGTACTGCGGTGTCAGACCACACTTCGACGCCACGTTCACGACCAGGACGGCCTTGCCCTTGTAATCACCGAGCGAGGTCGCGGCACCGGACAGGGTGGTCAACGGGATGTCGTACAGGCTCATGCTTGTCCTTGGGAGGTTGGGAGGTTTTGGGCGAGAAAGTCTTCGGTACGCCGCCACGCCAGCGCGGACGCCTCCGCGTGGTGGAACATCGGCAGTGGGTTGTCGAACGCGTGACCCGCGCCGTCGTACCGGTGGATCTCGACCCGATCGTCATTGCCGAGTGCGGGCACGATCGCGTCGACGTCCAGGTACGCGTCGGCGTTGCCGAAGTGGTGCAGGCTGGTGGCGGTCACCTTCGGCGCGAGCTCGAGCAGATCGGGCAACGCGGAGCCGTAGTAGCTCACCAGAACGTCCGGCGACGACACAGCGGCCACGTTGTAGCCGAGCCCGCCACCGAAGCAGAAGCCGACTACCCCGGTGCCCTTCCCCCGCGCCTTCAGGTACTCCAGTGCGACGACAGCGTCGGTCACGGCCTGGTCCCAGTCGAGACGTCCGGCGATGCCCATCGCGCGCGGTAGGAGCTCCGGCGAGGACTCGTCGAGCTCGGTGTCGTCCAGTCGCCAGTAGATCTCAGGCGCGATCACGTAGTACCCGAGGGCGTGCAGGTCCGCCGCGCGTTGCTTGATGTAGTCGGAGACTCCGAAGATCTCCTGCAGCAGCAGGACTCCCGGTGCCTCGGTGTCAGCGGATCCCCATTCGTGGATCGGCAACAGACCTGATCCGGTATCGATCTCCGATGTCACACCGTGAAGCGTACGACCTCGCGCGTGACCGGCTCGGCTGCGGGTGCCGGTGCGGGCACCCACGCCTTGGTCTCTGCGATGGCGTCGAGGAGCAGGTGGTACAGCCGGTCGTCCGGATCCGGTACGCAGGCCTGCGAGATCCCCTCGACCGCGCAGGAGACCGCGCGGGGCGCCGTACGGCGGGCGAAGTCCGGGGTCGCGCGACGCGAACGGGCGGTGAAGGACCGCGCCCACTTGGTCGCCGACGGGACCGCCTCCAGCACCGCGAGCGACGCCGGCTCGATGTCGTCAGGCGCCCGGCCGTCGAGCAGGGCGAGTTGCTTCTCCCCCACCAGCAGGGCGACGGCCAGGATGTACTGGCGCTCCTGCGAGACGACAGGCAGCGCGTGCTGGATGCAGCGCGCGGTCACCCGCGGTACGACGTGCGGGTCGTCCGGGGTCAGGCCGATCACCGACGGGATCAACGGAGCCAGCCGCGACCGGCCGGAATCCGTCGTGCAGTCGTTCACGTCACGCGCGACGCCGGCCAGCAGCGGGTGCGTGCAGGACGGGTGGTCCGACCACGGCTCACCGGCCAGGTAGGACGCGAACTCCATGAAGCAGGCGCCTTTGCGCGGACTGCGGTGCTTCCCCCGGCTCAGGACCGGCACGGACAGATCAAGATTGTTCATGGAACAACTCCAGAAACGCGGACCTTGAACTCCAGCATGCGCCCATTCGCGCCGCTTTGCCACGGCTGACTGATTTGTGAGCCGTCGCACAGGCGTGGGAACTTTGGCGGTTCTGTTACCGACGGGTAGCATCGGGGTAGCTTTCCCGACCCCCAGAGGAGGGCCCTCGTGCCCCGTGAGATCCGCGATGTCGTGTTCGTCGACGGCGTTCGCACCCCGTTCGGCAAGGCCAAGGGCCAGTACGCCGAGACGCGTGCCGACGACCTGGTGATCAAATGCATCCGGGAGCTGCTGCGGCGGAACCCGGGTCTGCCCCCGGAACGGGTGGACGAGGTCGCGATCGCGGCCACCACCCAGATCGGCGACCAGGGCCTGACCATCGGCCGGACCGCCGCGCTGCTGGCCGGCCTGCCGAACACCACGCCCGGCTACTCGATCGACCGGATGTGCGCCGGCGCGATGACCGCCGTCACCACCACCGCTGCCGGGATCGCCTTCGGCGCGTACGACGTGGTCGTTGCCGGCGGCGTCGAGCACATGGGGCGGCACCCGATGGGCGAGGGCGTCGACCCGAACCCGCGGATCATCTCCGAGAAACTGGTCGACACCTCGGCCCTGGTGATGGGGTCGACCGCGGAGAACCTGCACGACCGGTTCCCCTCGATCACCAAGGAGCGCGCCGACGCGTTCGCGGTCGCCTCCCAGGAGCGCGCCGCGAAGGCCTACGCGAACGATCTGATCCAGCCCGACCTGGTGCCGATCGCCACGCGGTCGGCCGAGCTGGGCTGGGGCTACGCCACCACCGACGAGCCGATGCGCCCGGGCACCACGATGGAGGACCTGGCCAAGCTGAAGACCCCGTTCCGTCCGCACGGCCGGGTCACGGCAGGCAACTCCGCGGGTATCAACGACGGTGCGACCGCCGCGCTGATCACGTCGGCCGAAGCCGCCGAGGAGCTCGGCCTGAAGCCGAAGATGAAGCTGGTGTCCTACGGCTTCGTCGGCGTCGAGCCCGAGGTGATGGGTTTCGGGCCGGTGCCCGCGACCGAGAAGGCACTGAAGCTGGCCGGCCTGACCATCGACGACATCCAGGCCTTCGAGGTCAACGAGGCGTTCGCGGTCCAGGTGCTGGCGTTCCTGGAGCACTACGGCATCGCCGACGACGACCCGCGGGTCAACCCGTACGGCGGCGCGATCGCCTTCGGCCACCCGCTGGCTTCGTCCGGCGTCCGGCTGATGAACCAGCTGGCCAAGCAGTTCGAGCAGCGCCCCGAGGTCCGCTACGGCCTCACCACCATGTGCGTCGGCCTCGGCATGGGCGGCACGGTCATCTGGGAGAACCCGAACTGGGAAGGTGCAGCCGCATGAGTCTGCAGGATCTGATCGACAGCGCGTCGGCGCTGTCGACCGACGAGGTTGTCACGCTCGCCCACTCGCGGGACGTCGTACTGCCGAACAAGGCCGGCACGATGGCGCTCATCACGCTGGACAACGGGCACGACCACACCAAGCCGAACACCTTCGGTCCCAAGGGCCTCGGCTCGCTGAACGAAGCCATCGACGCGGCACTCGCCCGCGACGAGATCGTCGCGATCGGTGTCACCGGCAAGCCGTTCATCCTGGCCGCGGGCGCCGACCTGACCGGCGTACCGAAGCTGACCGACCGGGAGCAGGCGCTGGCGCTCGGCAAGATCGGGCACGGTGTCCTGCGGAAACTGGTCGACGGCGGCAAGCCGTCGTTCGCGTTCGTGAACGGCGTCGCGCTCGGCGGCGGGCTCGAGGTCGCGCTGCATGCCACCTACCGGACCGTGTCGGTGGCCGCGGGCATGCTGTCGACGCCGGAGGTCTTCCTCGGCCTGATCCCGGGCTGGGGCGGCAACTTCCTGCTGCCGAACCTGATCGGCGCGGACAACGCGGTGAAGGTCGTTGTCGAGAACGCCCTCAACCAGAACAAGATGCTCAGCGGGCCCGAGGCGGTGAAGCTGGGCATCGGCGACGTACTGCTGGAGTCGGCGGACTTCCTCGAGCAGTCGCTGATCTGGGCGTCGAAGGTCCTCACGGGCGAGGTCACGGTCCAGCGGGCGGAGATCGACCGCGGCGACGCGTGGGACGCGGCTGTTGCCCGGGGCAAGAGTTTCGCCGACGTCAAGGTGAGCGGAGCGGCGCCGGCGCCGTACCGGGCGCTGGACCTGATCGCGGCCGCTCGCGACAACGACCGGGACCGTGGGTTCGCGGCCGAGGACGAGGCGCTCGCCGACCTGATCATGAGCGAGGAGCTGCGCAGCGGCCTCTACGCCTTCGACCTGGTGAACAAGCGGGCCAAGCGCCCGGCCGGCGCGCCGGACAAGTCGCTGGCGCGGCCGGTCTCGAAGGTCGGTGTCGTCGGTGCGGGTCTGATGGCGGGTCAGCTGGCGCTGCTGTTCGCGCGGCGGCTCGAGGTTCCCGTCGTACTGACGGACCTCGACCAGGAGCGCGTGGACCGCGGCGTCGGGTATGTGCACGGTGAGATCGACAAGCTGCTCGGCAAGGGCAGGATCCGTGCGGACAAGGCGAACCAGCTGAAGGCGCTCGTCACCGGCTCGGTGGACATGGGCGCGTTCGCGGACGCCGACTTCGTGATCGAGGCCGTGTTCGAGGAGCTGCAGCTGAAGAAGACGATCTTCGCCGACCTGGAGAAGATCGTCCGGCCGGACGCGATCCTGGCGACCAACACGTCGTCGTTGTCGGTGACGGAGATGGCCGCGGACCTGGAGCACCCGGAGCGGGTCGTCGGGTTCCACTTCTTCAACCCGGTCGCGGTGCTGCCGCTGCTGGAGATCATCCGCGCGGACCGTACCGACGACGCGTCGCTCGCTACGGCGTTCGCGGTCGGCAAGACGCTCAAGAAGTCCTGCGTGCTCGTGAAGGACGCGCCGGCGTTCGTGGTCAACCGGCTGCTGACCCGCTTCCTCGGCGAGGTCAGCGCGGCGGTGGACGAAGGTACGCCGATCCTCGAGGCGGACAAGGCACTGTCGGCGCTCGGTCTGCCGATGCCGCCGTTCGTCCTGCTGCAGCTGGTCGGGCTGCCGGTCGCGCTGCACGTCGCGGAGACGATGAACCGGGCGTACCCGGAGCGGTTCGCGGTGTCGGAGAACCTGGCGAAGGTCGTCGCGGCGGGCAAGAGCTCGTTCTACATCTGGCCGGAGGGCAAGCCTGTCGTGGACCCGGAGGTCGAGGCGCTGGTGACGGTCGGCGACAAGCCGTCCACCGCCGACGAGCTGCGCACCCGGGTACTGACCGCGCTCTCCGAGGAGATCCGGATCATGCTCGACGAGGGCGTGGTCGCGGAGGCCCAGGACATCGACCTGTGCCTGCTTCTGGGCGCCGGCTGGCCGTTCCACCTCGGCGGCATCACGCCCTACCTGGACCGCTCCGGCATCGCGGAGAAGGTCAACGGGAGTCGCTTCCTGCCGAAGGGTGTGGCGAGTCTCGCCTGACAGACCGCTGGGGGGCGGTACGGAGCCGGAAGCCCGCTCCGTCCCCCAGCACCTTCAGCCCTTGAACTTCTTCGCTGCGGCGACGAGTTGGGCCGCGGTCAGGCCGGTGTCCTTGGTCAGGACCGCTTCGCCGTGCTGCGAGAGGTCGACGTACAGGGTGGCGAGTTTCTTCTCGCCGAGCTTGTCGGCCAGGTACTCGACGATCCACCAGCTGGTTCCGTAGGCCCGGTCGGCGTCGTCGGCGAAGACCTTCTCGTTGGGCAGCGCTGTCAGCTTCGACAGGTACTTCGCTCGGACTCGCTTGCGGTACGGGTCGACGGACCAGTGCGGATCGTCCTCGATCGAGCGGCAGCGGACGTATTCGGCGAGACCTTCGACGGCCCAGATCGGCGCGTTGACGCCCAGCGTCGACGTCGCCACATGGGTCATCTCGTGGACGAGGAGGTCCTTGTCGAGCTTCTTGCGAAGTGCGGGGTTCACGACGATCCGGCTGCCGATCGGGCGCCCGATCGGCTTCCCCAGCTGCTCCCCCTCGAACAGCGTCACGGCCTTCGCCGCGATCGTCCAGCCGCCGCCGCTGCCGGCCGTCCAGAGCGTCGACATCACCCCCGGCAGCGGCATCGCCACGACCAGCACCGCCCCGTTCCACGGCCGCTTCCAGTGCTTGCGGACCGACGTCACGGCGTTGTCCGCGACCTTCGCGACCTTCGTGCCGAGACTCGCCTCGCGCTTGTCGACGACCACCACCACCTTGCCCCGCCGGACCAGCTGGACCTCGTCGAAGTCCCACGGCTGGCGATGGCCGGCCTCCGTCAGCAGCTCGTCGATCGCGGTGTCGTCGACGAGCACCCAGGCCCCGGCCCGCGGCACGAAGGTGTACCCGAGGTCGGTCTGCACGGCCCGCGGATCCAGCCCCGCAATCTGGTACCGCATCATCACCCGCGTCGAGAACGCCCGCGTCCCGAACTTCTCGACCAGGGCCGGCGCCCCGTCGAACCCGTCGGCGGTGAAGTACCGCAGCGTGCTGAACCCGAACTTCCGCAGGTTCGTGAACAGCGTCCGCTGCCGCGCGACCAGCTCGGTCTGCTTCGGGTCGACCGGGGCCAGGAACGCCTTCAGATCGCCCTTGAGCACGGCGGCCGATCGTCGGGCCAGGATCACGTCCAGCGCCTTCTTGCGGGCGGCCTTCTGCGAAGCGGTGAGCTGTCCAGGCGGCGTACTGGGCGATGCCCGCACGGCGAGCACGGTGGTCCCGGACGCAGCGTCACCGTGCCAGGCCCTGACAGCGACAACCGCGCCGGACGCGACCAGCGCCAGCGCGGCAACGCCTGCGAACAGGCGTTTCGGGTGGTTCATCGGTGTCCCCCTCGGACGGTCGGCTGATCCTAACCGCAGCCGACCGTCCCCGGGGACCGGATCAGGCCTTCTGGACCTCGCCGGTGCGCTCCTCCAGCCCGACGCGGCTCCGCCGGTAGCCGTACACGGCGTAGAGGACGAAGCCGAGCACCATCCAGATCGCGAACCGCAGCCAGGTCTCCAGCGACAGGTTCAGCATCAGGTACAGGCAGATCAGCGCCGCCAGGATCGGGATCACCGGGTTGCCCGGCACCCGGAACGAGCGCTGGATGTCGGGACGGCTCCGGCGCAGCAGCGGCACCGCGATCGACACCAGGGTGAACGCGGCCAGCGTGCCGATGTTCACCATCTCCTCGAGCTTGCCGATCGGGGTCACCCCAGCCACGATCGCGACGAGCACGCCGATGCCGATCGTCAGGCGGTACGGCGTACCCCACTTCGGGTGCGTCTTGCCGAGCTCCCGCGGCATCAGGTGGTCGCGGCTCATCGCGAACACGACGCGCGCGGCGCCGATCATCAGGGTCAGTACGACGGTGGTCAGACCGGCGACCGCACCCGCGGAGATCAACGTCGCGAATCCACCGCGGCCGACGGACCGGAACGCTTCCGCGAGCGCGGCCTCACCGCTGATGTCGGAGTACTTCACCATGCCGGTGATGACGATGCAGACCAGCACGTAGAGGACGGTGCAGATGGCCAGCGAGCCGATGATGCCGCGCGGCAGGTCGCGCTGCGGGTTCTTCGCTTCCTCGGCCGTGGTCGCGACCACGTCGAACCCGATGAACGCGAAGAACACCAGCGACGCGCCGGACACCAGCCCCATCACGCCGAACGTCGACGGCGTGAACCCGAACAGCGCCTGGAACAACGGCGTCGTGATGGTGACTCCCGCATCAGGGGTCTCGACACTCGGCGGGATGAACGGCGTCAGGTTCGAGCCCTTGATGTAGAACAGGCCGGCGACGATCACGAACAGCACCACGAAAAGCTTGATCGCGACGAGCACCAGGTTGACCCGCAGGGACTCCTTGATGCCGATCGTCGCGAGGGTAGCGAGCACCAGGACGAGCAGCATCGCCAGCACGTTGACGTTGCTGTCCGGTCCGATCGACGACGGCCAGCCCAACCCGATCTGGTCGAGGAACAAGGCGGCGTACGTCGACCAGCCCTGGGCCACGACGCTTGCCCCGAGCATCAACTCGAGCAGCAGGTCCCAGCCGATGATCCAGGCGAAGATCTCACCGAGCGCGAAGTACGAGAACGTGTACGCCGAACCCGACACCGGCACGGTGGACGAGAACTCGGCGTAGCACAGTGCGGCCAGCGCGCAGCAGACGGCGGCCAGCACGAAGGACAGTGCGATCCCCGGACCGGCGTACAGCTTGGCGGCGCGGCCGGTGAGGGTGAAGATCCCGGCACCGATGATGACGCCGATGCCGAAGACGGTCAGATCGACCGCGGTGAGGCGTTTCTTCAGCTGGTACTCCGGCTCGTCGGTGTCGGCGATCGACTGCTCGATCGTCTTCTTCCGCACAAGACTCATCTGCGCCTCCTCAAGGTGGACGGAACCTCTTCGAGGTTGCTCCTCTGACAGCGCGAGGTCAAACCGGCACTCAGCGTTGTGGCCGGTATGTTGTCAGTGACGTCCAGAGGGTCGCTTCGGTGAGCCCGGTGCGACTCAGCAGGATGCGATCGCGGGACGCCTGATCGGTGCCGTTGCGCGCCATGTCCTCGTACAGCTCCTCGACCTTGCCGAGCCCGATCCGCTGCACGAGAAAGCGCACCGCCAGCCAGCTGACGCCGTACACGTCGGCGGAGTTCTGGTAGAAGCCCGCGTCGCTCGGCAGCGCGCTCAGCTGCGGTACGGCGTCGTCGATGACCTCCTGCTCCCACTTGCCGACCTCGCCCGGTCCGCTGACGGCCTCGATCCCGCGCCAGGACACGTACTCCGCGGCGCCTTCGGCCAGCCACAACGGTTCGTACCCGCCGAGGTCCGCGGTCGCGACGTGGGTGATCTCGTGCGACAGCAGGATCTCGTCGACGCGGTCGCGCTCGTTCGGGTTGATCACGACGTACCCGCCGGCGACCGTACCGTCGGCGGTGTCCTGACCGGGCAGCGAGGAGAACGTCGTACCGGTGCTCGCCGCGGACTCGATGTCCTCGTCGGCGAACCTGGCGTCGCGGACCTCGGTCTCGTCGAGCGCGATCACGAACACCGAGCCGGTCCAGTGCAGCGGCCAGTACGTCGCGACCTCGTGCAGCCCCTCGGCCGCTTCGGTGGCGATCGCCCGGCCGCGGCTCGTGTCGCCCTTCTCCACGACGACGAGGACCCGTGGACCGCGCTGCACCTCGATCCGGCCGAGGTCCCAGGCCTCGCGGTGCGCGCCCGGCCCGAGGTCGTTGTCCAGTTCGTCGTCGGCGGTGAGCAGCCAGTGGCCGCCGCGGGCGACGAACGTGTAGCCGAGCTCGGTCGTCACCGGCGTGAAGTCGACCTTCGGGATCTGGTACCGCATCAGGATCCGGACCAGGTACGTCGTACTGCCGTGGGCCTTGAGGACGGCCGGGTTGAAGCGCTCCTCGGCCTGGCTGTAGCCGAGCTCGGTGAAGCCGATCTCGACCAGGTTCGCGAACAGGATCTTCTGCGCGGCGCGGAGTTTCTTGTTCGCCGGATCGACGTCGGCCAGGAACAGCGCCTCGTTGCCGGTCTGCACGGCCTGGGCGCGGCGGATCAGGATGGTGTCGATCGCGACCCGCCGGGCGGCGACCGTGGCGGCGATCCGGGACGGCTTGGTGGCCTTCGGCGGCGCCGGTGTCGCGGTCTGCGTGGCGGCGGCGCGCTCGTGGGCGTCCTGCTCTCGTTGTTCAACGGTGTAGACGACGCCGCCCGACACCAGGGCAACCGCCAGCACCAGGCCGAGCCAGCGGCGGGGCCCAGCAGGCAGCCCTTCATTGGGCGTCGTCGCACTCACTTCGGGTCGTTCTCCTCCGAGTACCCGATCGTTGCAGCCGGGCTACCCTACTCGACGCTCGCCGCTTTACGCTGCGGCTGCCGCCTTGAGGGCGGCGAAAAGTCCCGCCTCGGTCATCCCGAGATGCTCGAGCATGATCCGGTCGCGTTCCTTCTGCGTCGAGCCGAGCGCGGCCAGCTCCCGGTACAGCGTGACGACCTCGACCCCGCCGAACCGCGTGAACAGGTAGTCGAGCGCGAGCCAGGACAACGGGTACGAACTGTCGGCCTGGTCGAAGAACGTGTCGTCGGCGGGCAGGCTCTTCGCCTTCGCCAGGTACTTCGTCCGCACGTCCAGCCGGTACTCCTTGATCGCCAGGTCCTTCTGGCCGTCCATCGGCAGGAACTCGACGTACGTCGCGGCACCTTCGACCAGCCAGCGTGGGCCGTACGGACCGTACGGCGCGGTGGCGACGTGGGTGAACTCGTGGGCCAGCGTGCGGGCGTCGACCTTGTTCCGGTTGTGGGGATTCACGACGACGTACGAGTCGGCCCGCTGTCCCTCGCCAGTGACCTCGCCGGGCAGCGTGCGGTACACCCAGGTCGCCATCGCGAGCGCGTCCTCGGCGTTCTTCGGCTGTGTGTAGTCGGCGCCGCGGACCAACTTGTCGTCGAGCGCGATCACCACACCCGATCCGTTCCAGCCGCCGGGCCAGCGCTTCGAGACCGCCTGCACCGCGCTGAGCGACATCTTGACCAGCTTGTCCGCAAGGGCGTCCTGGCCCTTCTCGACAACCACGAGAACGCGGGCAGCGCGCTTCACGAGGACCGCGTCCATGTCCCACGCTTCCTGATGCGAGCCGCGCGGCAGGCGCTGGTCCAGGTCGGAGTCGGAGACCAGCATCCAGGTGCCGTTGGGCCGGGAAGTGAAGGTGTAGCCGAGCATCGCGCGGACCGGGACCAGGTCGATGCCGCGGATCTGGTAGGTCATCGCGACGGCCACGAGGTACGTCGACGGGCCGTACTTCTGGGCGATCGTGTCGTCGTACTGCTGGGCCAGTTGCTGGTAGGTGAGCTTCGCGAATCCGAACTGGCGCAGGTTCGTGAACAGGGTCCGCTGGCTCGCGACGAGCCGCTTGTTGCCGGGGTCGACGTCGGCGAGAAACGCCTGCTCGTTGCCGGCGAGGACCGCTTCCGAGCGGCGCCGCAGCACCTGGTCGACGGCCGCCGATCGCGCGGCCTGGTCGACCGTCGGCGTGTTGGTGGTGGCGTCGGCGGCGCGGCCGTCGGTCTGGCTGGAGCGATGCAGGGCGAGACCGCCGGCCACCGCGACCGCTACCAGGGCGATCGACAGCAGGACCGGCCAGACGCGCGAACGCCGGCGCGTGGCCGCGTGGCGGCTGTGTCGCCCTGCCTCGGCCACGGTCCCCTGCTACGTACCCGGGCGGTCGCCGGCGGTGTCCGGCTCGCTCAGAGCTTCTGCCTGCTGCGTGAGCTGCTCGGTGATTTCCCGGGCCACCTCTTGGCCGGTGAGCCCGATCGCCTGCAGTACGACGGCGCGCTTGGCGTGCTCGAGGAACTCCTGCGGCACGCCGAAGTCGCGGAAGGGAGTCGCGACTCCTGCATCGCGCAGCGCTTGGGCGATCATCGTGCCGCAGCCGCCGGCGCGGCCGTTGTCCTCGATCGTGGCGACCAGCTCGAATTCCTTGGCCAGCTCGACCAGCTGCGGGTTCACCGGCTTCACCCAGCGCGGGTCGACCACGGTGACACCGAAGCCGTGCGCCTCCAGGCGCTGCGCGACCTCCATCGCGGTCGCCGCCATTGCGCCGATACCGACCAGCAGCACGTCCTTGCCGGATCGATGGAGTACATCCATCTCCCCGACGTGGTCGATCGCCTCGATGTCCGGGAACACCTCGCCCTTCGCGTAGCGCAGCACCGTCGGGGCGTCGTCGACCTCGACGGCCTCGTTCAGGAGCTCCTGGACCCGCTTGCCGTCCCGCGGAGCGGCGAGGCGCAGCTCCGGGACGAGGTTGGCCAGGGACATGTCGTAGATGCCGTTGTGGGTCGGGCCGTCATCACCAGTGACGCCCGCACGGTCGAGGACGAAGGTCACGCCGCACTTGTGCAGTGCGACGTCCAGCAGCAGCTGGTCGAAGGCGCGGTTGAGGAACGTCGAGTAGAGGCCGACGACCGGGTGCAGGCCGCCCAGCGCGAGGCCGGCGGCGCTGGTCACCGCGTGCTGCTCGGCGATACCGACATCGAAGATCCGGTCCGGGAACTCCTCCGCGAACGGCGCGAGTCCGGTCGGGTGCAGCATCGCCGCGGTGATCGCCACCACGTCCGGCCGCCGGTGGCCGATCTTGATCAGCTCGTCGGAGAACACGTCCGTCCAGCCGCGTGGCTTGTTCACCGGGCGGATCTGGTGGAGGTTGTCCTCCTCGTCCTGCTCGGCGGCGGCGTACCCGAAGCCCTTCTTGGTCACCGCGTGCACGATCACCGGGCCGCCGAACGCCTTGGCGTTGCGGAGCGCGTCCTCGAGCGCCTGCCGGTCGTGACCGTCGACGGGACCGACGTACTTGAGGCCGAGGTCCTCGAACATGCCCTGCGGGGCGAGCATGTCCTTCAGGCCCTTCTTGACGCCGTGCAGCACCTCGTACATCGGCGGGCCGACGTACGGCGTCCGGCCGAGGTTCTTCTTGATCAGGTCGAGGACCTTCTCGTACCGCGGGTTGGTCCGCAGGCTGGTGAGGTGGGTCGCGAGGCCGCCGACGGTCGGGCTGTACGACCGGCCGTTGTCGTTGACGATGATGACGAGGTTGAGGTCCTTGGCGGCGGCGATGTTGTTCAGCGCCTCCCAGGCCATACCGCCGGTCAGCGCGCCGTCGCCGATCACCGCGACCACGTGCCGGTCCTCGCCGCGCACCCGGTACGCCTTGGCCAGGCCGTCGGCGTACGACAAGGCGGTCGAGGCGTGGCAGTTCTCGATCACGTCGTGCGCGGACTCGGCCTGGCTCGGGTATCCGGACAGGCCGCCCTGCTGACGGAGCGTGCCGAAGTCCCCCGCCCGGCCGGTGACGAGCTTGTGCACGTACGCCTGGTGGCCGATGTCGAACAGGAGCCGGTCCCGCGGTGAGTCGAACACCCGGTGCATCGCCAGGGTGACCTCGACCATGCCGAGGTTCGGGCCGAGGTGGCCCCCGGTGCGGGTCACCGTCTCGACCAGCACGTCCCGGATCTCGGTCGCCAGATCGGTCAGCTGTTCATCGGTCAGCTTCTTGAGGTCCGCCGGACCCTCTACCGTCTCCAGCACGCGCATCGAGCTCCTCCTGCGGGTCGTCCTCGAATGCTTGAGTCTATATCTCAGACTCCAAGACGCCCGCCGGGTGTGCCTGGTTCGGAGGTGTGCTGGGTCTCACTTAGGGTGATCGTGTGGAGATGGTGAGGACCCTGTTCCGGAAGTACGACGGGCAGCCGCATCGCTTGGTCGAGGCGGTCCGGCTCGGCGAGGACGAGCACGGCCTCTGGGTCGGTTCCGCCCCGGGTACCCGCGGGCAGCGCGCCGACGGCAGCTGGACCACGATCGACCACCACCGGGTCCGGCTGTTCCCGCACGGCCAGTGGTGGAGCGCTCTGTTCAACGACGAACCGCACCAGACCGCGATCTACTGCGACATCACGATGCCGGCGGAGTTCGGCGTCGACTCGGTCACCGCCGTCGACCTCGACCTCGACATCCGCCTGCTCCGCGACGGCACCGTGCGCGTGATGGACGAGGACGAGTTCCACGAGCACCAGGTCCGCTACAACTACCCTCCCCAGGTGATCGCCACCGCTCGAGCGACCTGCGACCACCTCGCCACCGTCATCACCACGGCAGAACCGTTCGTCACGGCGTACAAGCCGTACCTCGAACAGATCCGCGCGCTCGCACGGTAACCGGCTCCCGTCGGCTAGGAGCCCCCCTGAACCAACGAGAGCCGGTCACGATGACGACCTCTGGGCCGGCACGCCACCATCCTCCGTCGCATTCCGCGATCGGTCCACTCCCCACAGCAAAGTTGCATCAAGTTGCAGGAGCATTGGGCCCAGAGATGGGCGGAGGGCTGACTATGCTGCGGCGGTGGGGATCACGGTGAAGATCGTCGAGGTGTCGGGGGCAGGGCGGGTCGGTACGACGACTCTGCTGGAGCTGGTGTCGAGCAGGATCACGCTGCGCGACCTCGTCCGGACGCGTGTCCGGGAGGAAGTCGCGCGCTTGAACGCCGAGCCGGACAAGCAGCGGCACCTCGACTGGGAGCAGCAGGCCGATCGGGCGATCGAGGCGTTCGGGCGGAACGGGTTCTTCGTGCTGGTCGACGACCGGCAGGTGACCGAGCTCGACGAGGAACTCGAGCTGACCGCGGACTCCGACATCCGCTTCGTGCGCCTGGTCCAGCTGGTCGGCGGCTGAGCGTGGCAGGCGATAGTGAGGCCGCCACGCTGGTGGCCGCGGCGCTGCAGGCCCTGCGGGGCCGGTCGTGGACAGCTGACGCCGATGCTCGGGCTATGCCCGAGATCCAGGTGATCCTGCAGGCCCCGGACGCCCTGCGGCTGGAGTGCATTCTCACCGTCTCGGATCGGGTCGACAGCTATCACTGCGCCCAACTGTTGTTGGTGATCGCGCGGAAGCGCCTCCAGCTGTCGGCGGCGCACATCGAGCGGTTACTGACCCCGCGCATCGGCCAGTTCGAGCAGTCCCAGGGTTGGCGGAGCAGCGAGGCTCTCCGCGCGGTGAGCCGCCAGATCGAGCACGCGTACGCCGCACTCCCGGGCGCGGAGCAGGAACGCTTGAAACCACTGCTCGCGCGTGCGGCCGAGCAGGTTCAGGACGCGGCGACGGCGACGAGGCTGCGGAAACTCGTGGGCCCTGAAGAGGGGCTCCGCGTCGACCTGATCGACGAGGGGGACGACATCGGCCCTCGCCTGCGCTGCGCGTTCGAGACAGCTGACGAACCGGCCGAAGCGCGCGCGGCGGTGCTCGATCTCCTCGCGGCGTTTCCCACCCAGGGCAAGCCCGCGAAGAAGTGGCTCACCGAGGCCGAGCGCGTGACCGGCCTGTTGTCCAAGCCCGCGGCTCTCATCGGCGCCCTCCTCGACGCGGCTCTCGACGCAGCCGATACCGAGCCGCGGCGCACCACCGCCGTCACTCGCTACGTCACCGCGGGCAACGAGGCCTTCCTGTGTGGAGTTGTCGCGGTCGCCGGCGTACTGCGGGACTCGACGCTCCTGCCGCAGCTTCGGCGGCTCGCGGTCAAGACCGTGACCGTGATCGGAGGACAGTTCGGCAATCCCCGAAGCCTCCGGCTCGCCAACTCGTCGGCGCAGGCGATGGCCGATATCGGCGGTGCGTCGTCGATCACCGAGCTGCTCGCGCTCGAGCGTTCCGTTCGGCACGGGACGCTGCTGAGGCAGGTCCGCAAGGCCATCGACGCGCTGGCATCCGCGCAGGGACTGACCCGCGACCAGTTGCTCGAACGCGCCGTGGAAACCCATGACCTCGACGCCGACGGCAAGCGCCGACAGCCGCTGACGCGGGGATCGGCGGAGGTGGTGGTGGACGGAAGAACGGCAACCCTTCTGTACGTCGACGAGAAGCAGACGCCCCGGAAATCGGTGCCGCCTGACGTGAAACAGACCGAGGCTGAAACGCTCGCCGCGCTCCGCAACGAGCTCAAGGCGATCCGGAAGACGATCGCCGGCGAGCGCGTGCGGCTGGACGGCCTGATGGCAGCGGACCGCCGCTGGCCACTCGACAACTGGCGCACCTGGTACCTGGACCATCCGATCACCGGCCGGATGACACGCACGCTGGTCTGGGTCTTCAGCACCCCGGACGGGCCGGACGTCGTCGGAGTCCCACTCGATGCCGCGACGGTGGTCACGAGTTCGGGTCAGCAGGCCGCGATCCCGCCGGATGCGGAGGTGCGACTCTGGCACCCGATCCACGCGACCGCGGACGACGTACGCGCCTGGCGACGGTACTTGCTCGAGCAGCAGGTCGTTCAGCCGTTCAAGCAGGCGTTCCGCGAGCTCTACGTGCTCACGCCCGCCGAGGAACAGACCCGCGTGTACTCGAACCGATTCGCCGGTCACGTCTTCGGGCAGGTCCAGGCCCGCGCGCTGATGAAAGGGCGTGGCTGGGCGCCGGTCGCGGTCGCTTGGTGGGACGACGGTATCGACCACGGCGTCGCCCGGCGTACCTTCGACGCAGCCGGGATCCGCGCCGAGTTCTACTTCGACCCGATCCACGACCAGGAGCCGGCCGCGACCGACCTCTACCCGTACTGCACCAGCGATCAGGTGCGGTTCGTCGACGTACGGACCGATGAGACGATCGAGCTCGCCGAGGTGCCGCCGCTCGTCCTGACCGAGGCGCTGCGCGACGTCGACCTGTTCGTCGCGGTCACGTCGATCGGCGCCGATCCGGAATGGCTCGACCGCGGGACCGAGCGCCGCTTCGAGACGTACTGGCATACGTTCGGCTTCGGCGAACTGTCCGCGGCCGGCGAGATCCGCCGCGAGGTGCTCGAACAACTCGTCCCGCGGCTGGCCATCGCCGACCGGTGCGAGTTCGAGGACCGCTACCTGACGGTGCGCGGCGATCTGCGGGCCTATCGGATTCATCTGGGCAGCGGCAACATCCTGATGTCACCGAACGACCAGTACCTCTGCATCGTCGCCGCTCGCGACAGCCAGGCGCAGAAGCTGTTCCTCCCGTTCGACGACGACCCCGTCCTCAGCCTGGTGCTCAGCAAGGCGTTCCTGCTCGCGAACGACACGGCGATCAAGGACCCCACGATCGTCGCCCAGATCAACCGCCGCTGACCCGGCGGCCGATAGGTTTAGGTCATGCGTGATGTCCGGGTGGTGTACCGAAAGTTCGACGAGAAGCTGCACTGGCATCAGTGGATGCGGTATCTGGGCGAGGACGAGTACGGCGTCTGGCTGGGCGCACCGGCGGGGTCCGTGTCGCAGCGCGGGGACGAGCCGGTGGTGACCCAGGAGCAGGCGCACGTGCAACTGTTCCCGCGGGACATGTGGTTCACCGCGATCTTCAACGACGAGCCGCGGTACACCGAGATCTACGCGGACATCACCACGCCGGTCGAGTTCTCCGCGGACGTGGTGACGATGATCGATCTCGACCTGGACGTGATCAAGCGCCGCGACGGGACCGTGTTCATCGACGACGAGGACGAGTTCGCCGAGCACCAGGTGAAGTACAGCTACCCGCCCGACGTGATCGCCACCGCTCGCCGGACCTGCGACTGGCTCGTCGGCGCAGTCTCCACCGACGAGCCGTTCCTGACGGTCTACAAGACCCACCTCGACAAGATCAGATAACCGAGGTGCGCGGACTGGGGGCGGTCGCTGCACTCCTTGCAGTACTCACACCACCGACGCCGGCGGCACTGCCGGCGGAGGACTGTCTCGTCCAGGTGCCTGCCGGCGCCCGCTGCGGCCGCCTCGAGGTCCCCGAGAACCGTGACGCGCCGGCCACGCGGACGATCACGATCCCGTACGTCGTCGTACCGGCACGCGAGGCCGCCGCGAAGAAGCCGCCGCTCGTCTTCATGGGTGGCGGACCCGGCTCAGGAACGATCCAGCTCGCCTACTTCTTCGCCGGCCTGGCTCCCGACCGCGACGTCGTACTGCTGGAGCAACGCGGCGGCGACCGCGCGACCCCCGACCTCGACTGCGAGGAGGCGGACAAGCGGTTCGCGGACATGTTCACCCGCACCGAGGACCCGTACGCCGAGGCGAACACCGTCGCCGCGGCGATGCGCACCTGCCTCGACGACTTCCGCCGCTCCGGCGGGGATCCCCGCGGTTACACGGCCCGCGCCGCGGCACTCGACCTCCGGGACCTCCGCGTCGCGCTCGGCTACCCGCACTGGTCGCTCTACGGCCTGTCCTGGTCGACCGGCGTGATGGCGCAACTGGCCACCCTCGATCCGGCGGGTGTCGACGCTGTCGTGCTCGACTCGTTCAGCCCACCGTCCGTCGACTTCGCCCAGAACGGGTACGACGGCCTCCGCACCAGCCTCGGCCCCGACGCCTACGCCGACCTGATCAAGGCAGCCGCTCAACTCGACGCGCATCCACAAGCGGTCCCCGGCCACAACCCGGTGACCAACGAATCCCGCACGTACCGTCTGACGGGCGACGATCTCGTCACCCTCGTGCACTCCGCGGCGTACGAGGTCGACCTGCTCCCGATCCTGCCGCTGCTCCTCCACCAACTCGCCGAGGGCAAGTACGGCACACTCAACACGTTGGTTGCCGTCGGCATCGGTGAGCTGGTGAGCCACAACCTCGGCCAGTACTGGCTGATGCAGTGCCAGGACGAGGTCCCCTACCGTACGGCGGGAGCTCGCCACGCCCGCCCGGTGATCGCCTGGCTCGCCGCGGACGACGTGGTCTGCGGGCAGCTCGGGCTCCTCCGCTCCCCCGCAGCAACCCGCGAACCTGTGCACTTCACTCAGCCCACCCTGGTTCTGGCGGGTGCTCAGGATCCGATCACGCCGGCGCAGACCGCTCAGAGCGCGTCGGCCGGTCTGCCGCACCGGCAGTTCGTCGAGTTCGCCGGAATCGGACACGCGGTCGTGCTGTCCAGTCGCTGCGGCCGCACCGTGGTGACGGCTTGGCTCGATCAGCCCGGTCGATCACTCGAGCAGTGCCAGCACGAACCGCCGTACCAGGTCGTGCGGCCGACCGATCTGCATCTGACCAGTCGGCTCGCGGCAACCGCGGCCGGTGCGACGGACGGTCGCTACCTGCCCATCGTGCCCGCGGCGCTCTTCGTGCTCCTTGTCGTGGGCTGGATCCTCGGGTGGATCGTCCACGCGATCGTCCGCCGCCGTGTGCGACTGTGGAACGTGCTGCCACCGGTGCTTGGGCTGTTGTTCCTCGGCTCGTTCGGCGCATTGCTGTGGTCCGAGTACGACGTGCTCCCGGCGCGGCTGCTCCTCGGCGTACCGCACCTCGCCCCGTGGACCGGCGTACTGCTGCTCGCCGCCCTGCCGTGGTGGGTGAAGGCGCGCAGTTGGTGGTCGGCCGGCGTCGGCGTGATCTGGCTGACCGGCCTTGCCTGGTTCACAGTTGTCGTCGTGCTACCGAGCTAGATGAACTCTGAGCGTGCCGTTCTTGAGCATCATCACGCCGGGGAGCGGGCCGCGTTGGCCGGCGTACATGTCCGCGATCGGGGCCACCGTGAGGTAGAGGTTCTGGCCGGCCGGGACGTCGACGGCGATGGCGGGGAGCTCGATCGTGCGCCGTACGCCGCGGGCCGTGTACCTCTCGCGCAACGGCATGGTGTTGTTCTGCACGATCTTCGCGGTGAGCGGGTTCTTGCCGACGCTCAGCGCGAAGTACGCCGCGGACCGCGGGATGACGGTGTAGACGTCAGCGGTCAGCGTGGGCGTGCCGGCGATCGTGATCGGGCCCTTGGCGATCGGCAGGTTGACGGGCAGTCCGACACCGGTCGGCGCGACGATCTTGCCGAGCGGGTACCGCTTGTTCGGCGTCAGGCTCCGTTGTGTGAGGCAACGGCCGTCGGCGGTCGACAGGTGGTACGCGCCGAAGCCGGTGAGGCCGGTCGACCGGTGCAGGAGTTGCAGCTGCATGAAGCGGATCGACAGGCTCGAGAAACTGGGTGATCCGAGCGCGATCGAGCACGGGTCGCCCGCGGTCGCGTAGCCGGGCGGTACGACACTGGGCAGCGTGTGACCGCCGTTGTACCCGACGAAGATCGACCTGGCCCGGGCCCGCGCGGTAAGTGCCCGGTCGAAGTTCGCGAGCCCCTGGTTGAGGTTGAACAGATTGTCGGAGATGCCCTGCCCGAACAGCACCGGGAGATCGAGTTTGCGGCCCTGTTGCACGTGCCAGGCCGGCCCGTTGTGCGCGAAGAACGCGTCGAGATCGCGCCCGGCTTGCCCGACCGGCCAGGTGCCGGTCGTGATGAGTGCCACGAAGGCGGCCGACACCGCGGGCGGCAGATGCGTGCCGCCGCCTGCGAACAGGATCGACAGCCACATCGTCCGGGCGGCCTCCTGCGGCGCAAGGCTCTGCTTGAGGTCCCACCAGGTGATCTCCGGAGCGAGCGCGTCGAACCGGGTCCGTCCGCTGTCACGAAGTTCGGTGAAGGCGCCGGCGAACTGGTACCCACCGCCGTACGACCCGCCGATGGCGCCGATCAGCGGATCGCCGGGACGTTGCTTCGTGACCCAGTCCAGGCCCGCGACCAGGTCGACGAGCTGCACCACGTCGCGGCCCTCGTAGTCCGGGTTCATCACGTGCGCGACGCCGGTGCTCTCGCCGAAGCTGCGCTGGTCGAAGCTGAGTACGCCGAAGCCCGCATCGAGCCAGGCCTTGAACGCGGCCGGATCGGTGGTCCGGCTGCCGCCCCACCCGTGGCTGTGGAAGATCAGCGGCACGGTGTGCCGGGCCGAGGCGGTCGCCGGTTTGAACAGCGAGTAGCAGATCCGTACGGGCGTCGTCGTACCAGGCTCCGGCACCGACGCGACACATCCGTTCGTCACCGTGCCGGCAGCGGTCGCCGGTGTCACCGGCGCGAGCAGCAGAGCGACCACACCGACCAGCGAAAGCACACGACGCATCAGTCACCCCAAGTGATCGACGGATCTCGCTTCGCACACGCTAGAGGACAGGTCAGGCGATGACCAGATCCGATGCTCAGCCGTGGGCGAACGGTTGGGTGGAAACCGCGGCGCGCTGCGACACTGTGCCCGTGCATATCGCGATCGAGGTCGTGGCCCTCGTCGCCGTCGTCGCGGGTGTCGCCGCGCTGGCGCGGCGGATAGGGCTCTCGGCCCCTCTGCTCCTGGTCGTCGTCGGGGTCGCCGCGTCGTACCTGCCGTTCATCCCGCGGGTCGAGCTCGAGCCCGAGGTCGTGCTGGTCGGGTTCCTGCCGCCGCTGCTGTACTCGGCCGCGATCAAGACCAGCCTGGTCGACTTCTCCAAGCATCGGCGGTCCATCGGGCTGCTGTCCGTCGGCCTGGTCGCGTTCACCGCGCTCGGCGTCGGCGTCGTCGCGTGGTGGCTGCTCGGCCGGGTGGCGGAGTCGATCGGCCAGGAACCGCTGCCGTTCTGGGCCGCGTTCGCGATCGGCGCCGTCGTCGCGCCGCCCGACGCGGTCGCCGCGACCGCGATCGCCAAACGGGTCGGTCTGCCCCGCCGCGTGGTCACGATCCTCGAGGGCGAAAGCCTGATGAACGACGCCACCGCGCTGGTCTGCCTGCGTACGGCGATCGGTGCCGCCCTGGTTGCGCCCACCGTGTGGCACGTCGGCCTCGACTTCCTGCGGGCGGCCGGCGGCGGCGTGCTGGTGGGCATCGTCGTGACGTTCGTGCTCGCCAAGATCCGGCGCCGGTTCACCGATCCGGTGCTGGACACCACGCTCAGCCTGACCGCGCCCTTCATCGCCTACATCGCGGCCGAGAACCACTACGTCCACGCATCCGGCGTACTCGCGGTCGTCGTCACCGGCCTGTTCCTCGGCCACAAGGCCCCGATCATCCAGTCGGCGAAGTCGCGGATGTCGGAGCGGACCAACTGGCGGACGTTCCAGTTCCTGCTGGAGAACACGGTCTTCCTGCTGATCGGGCTGCAGACCCGGTGGATCCTCGACGACCTCACCGAGAGCCCGCTGCCGACCTGGCTGATCGCGGCCACGACGGTCGCGGTGTTCGTCGCGGTGGTGCTGCTACGGCCGATCTGGATCATCCCGACCACGATGCTGTCCCGGCGTTTCCTCGGCCCCTCGCGTCCCGGACCCGTTTCGCGCGGTGCGCTGATCGTGGTGTCGTGGGCCGGGATGCGCGGCGTGGTCACCCTGGCCGCGGTCTTCACGCTGCCCGAGGACACGCCGCATCGCGAGGTTCTCGTGTTCATCGCACTGGCCGTCACGGCGGGCACGCTGCTCGTCCAGGGCTCGACGCTGCCCTGGCTGGTACGTCGCCTGCGCCTGCCGGGACCGGATCCCGCGGAGGACGCGTTGCAGGAGGCCGCCGTACTGCAAGGTGCTCATCGCGCCGCGATCGCGAAGCTCGACGAGCTCTCGACGCCGACGGACCCGCCCGCGGTTCTCGATGTACTGCGGCAGCGGGGTGAGGCGCGGGCGCAGGCCGCGTGGGAGCGGCTGGGGCGGCCGGAGACCGAGTACGAGACGCCGAGCGAGGCGTACCGGCGGCTGCGGATCGCGATGCTCGAGGCGGAACGCGCCCACATCCTGAAGGTCCGCGACGCCGGGATGGTCGCCGACGAGGTGCTTCAGCGGGCGCAGAACGCGCTCGACATCGAGGAGTCGATCCTGGACCGCGACGAGGACGACGACGTCGGCGGCCGCTCCGAGGACCTGAAGCCGAAGACGACGCCGGGTGGCGCGTGCGAGCACCTGGAACAGGCACCGGTCGTGGTCACGCCGAACACACCGGACGGCTGCGAGGAGTGCCTGGCCGAAGGGGGTTCGTGGGTCCACCTGCGGCTCTGCCTGGGGTGTGGTCACGTCGGGTGCTGCGACTCGTCGGTGATGAAGCACGCGAGCAAGCACCACGACGAGAGCAAGCATCCGGTGATGCGCAGCTTCGAGCCGGGTGAGACGTGGCGCTGGTGCTTCGTCGACGAGAAGCTAGGTTGACGATATGGCGGACTGTCTCTTCTGCTCCATCATCGCCGGTACGACGCCGGCGCAGATCGTTCTGGATACGCCGGAGGTCGTGGGGTTCCTCGACATCCGGCCGGTGTTCAAAGGGCACACGTTGCTCGTTCCGCGGACCCATGTTCCGACGATGGTCGAGATGTCCGACGAGGTGATGGTCCCGCTGTTCGGCGCGGCCCGCTCGGTGGCGACCGCCGTACGGACCGCGTTCGACGCGCAGGGGTCGTTCGTTGCCGTGAACAACGTCGTGTCCCAGTCGGTGCCGCACCTGCACGTCCACGTCGTACCGCGCACGAAGGGTGACGGCCTGCGCGGCTTCTTCTGGCCGCGAACCAAGTACGCCGACACCGCCGAGGCCGAGGAGTACGCCGGCAAACTCCGCGCCGCCCTGTCCGACTAGAAGCGGCGGGACTGCGGGGTATCAGCGGACCGGTCGGTCAAGGCGGTCCTCCAGGTTCGCGAGCGCGCGCTCGACAGCCGCGCGGACGGTGTGATCGGGATCGTCGGCGAGGGCGCGGATCGCGTCGGCGTGCTCGTACTCCCCCGCGGCGCCGATCGCGCGCACAGCCGCCGCACGAACCCTCGGCAGCTCGTGATCGAGCATCGGGGGCAGGGCGTCGACGAGTTGGCCGAGCTCGCGCTGCGCGGTGATCCGCGCGACGTGCTCCCGAACCCGCCAGGCAGGATCCTGTGCCGCGACCAGCAGCGCGTCGACCACGTCGTCGCGCCACACGTACAAGAACACCCGGGCGGCCCACACCCGGATCCAGTAGTAGTTGACCGGATCAACAGGCGCCTTCCAGCCACCCGGATTCTCCGACCCGGTGATCGCCACCAGCTTCGGCAACTCGGCGCCGTACGCCGCCTCACCTGGGATCTGTCCGGTCAGGAAGGCAACGCTCCAGTCGATCACCGCGTCCTCGCCGTACGTCGCACACGCGGCCCGCACCACGTCACGCGGTGACTCCCGGTCGGCCATGGAATCAGTAAACCGCGGGCCACCGACAGTTCCGGTGACCCGCGGCTACTGGGGGCTGTGTCGGCTGGGTCAGCTCGCGATCAGTGACCGGAGGACGTACTGCAGGATGCCGCCGTTGCGGTAGTAGTCGGCCTCGCCCGGGGTGTCGATGCGGACGACGGCGTCGAACTCCTTGACCGCACCGTCGGGCGACGTGACCTTGACGTGCACCGTACGCGGGATCTCGCCGTCGTTCAGCGCGGTCACGCCGGTGATGTCGAAGGTCTCCTCGCCGGTCAGGCCGAGGGACTCCGCGTTCTCACCCTCCGGGTACTGCAGCGGCAGCACGCCCATGCCGATCAGGTTCGACCGGTGGATCCGCTCGAAGGACTCCGTGATGACAGCCTTCGCGCCGAGCAGCGCCGTACCCTTCGCGGCCCAGTCCCGCGACGAGCCCGAGCCGTACTCCTTGCCGGCCAGGATCACCAGCGGCGTGCCCTGCTCGGCGTACGCCTGGGCGGCGTCGTAGATCGTCGTGACCGGCGCGTCGTCCTTGGTGAAGTCGCGGGTGAAGCCGCCCTCGGTGCCCGGCGCGATCTGGTTGCGCAGCCGGATGTTCGCGAACGTGCCGCGGATCATCACCTCATGGTTGCCCCGGCGGGAACCGTACGAGTTGAA
This sequence comes from Kribbella pratensis, assembly GCF_004366075.1. Classification (GTDB taxonomy): domain Bacteria; phylum Actinomycetota; class Actinomycetes; order Propionibacteriales; family Kribbellaceae; genus Kribbella; species Kribbella pratensis. The sequence continues at coordinate 1,023,417 of NZ_SODU01000001.1, forward strand.
GTCCTTGCGGTCCACACCGTGCTCGGCCAGGTACTTGCCCGCGGGGCTGTCCGCCTTGATCGAACCGGCCGGCGAGATGTGGTCGGTGGTGACCGAGTCGCCCAGCTTGGCCAGCACGCGGGCACCGGCAATGTCGGTGACCGGCGACGGGTCCTTCGCCATACCGTCGAAGTACGGAGGCTTCCGGACGTACGTCGACTCGGCGTCCCAGGCGAACGTCTTGCCCTCGGGCGTCGGCAGCGACTGCCAGCGCTCGTCACCGGCGAACACGTCGGCGTAGTCCTTGGTGAACATCTCCTTGTTGATCGAGCTCGCGATGGTCCGCTCGACCTCCTCGGCGCTCGGCCAGATGTCCTTCAGGAACACGTCGTTGCCGTCGGTGTCCTGGCCCAGAGGATCGGTCTCGAAGTCGAAGTCCATGGTGCCGGCCAGCGCGTACGCGATCACCAGCGGCGGCGACGCGAGGTAGTTCATCTTCACGTCCGGGTTGATCCGGCCCTCGAAGTTCCGGTTGCCGGACAGCACACTCACGACGGCGAGGTCGGCTTCCTGCACCCCGGCCGACACGGCCTCCGGCAGCGGGCCGGAGTTGCCGATGCACGTCGTACAGCCATAGCCGACCAGGTGGAAGCCGAGCTTCTCCAGGTACGGCGTGACGCCGGCCTTCTCGTAGTAGTCGGTGACGACCTTCGACCCGGGCGCGAGCGACGTCTTCACCCACGGCTTCGACGCCAGGCCCTTGTCGACCGCGTTCTTCGCCAGCAGCGCCGCGGCGAGCATGACGGACGGGTTCGAGGTGTTGGTGCAGGAGGTGATGGAGGCGATCACGACGTGACCGTGGTCGAGCTCGACCTCCTGGCCGTCCAGGCTGATCTTGGTCTTCTTCGACGGGCGACCCCCGTCTCCCGATCCGTGCGGGACGTGCGGCTCGTCGTCGGTGTTGCCGTGGCCGTTCGGGGCGTCACTGGCCGGGAAGCTGCCGAGCTCGGACGGGTCGACCTCGAGCTCCTCGGTCGCGTAGTCGACGAGCGCGCCGCGGAAGCCTTCCTTGGCCTCGCTCAACGCGACCCGGTCCTGCGGCCGCTTGGGGCCTGCGATCGACGGTACGACGGTCGACAGGTCGAGCTCGAGGTACTCCGAGAAGCGCGGCTCGACGTCCGGGTTGTGCCACAGCCCCTGCTCCTTGGCGTATGCCTCGACGAGCGCGACCTCGTCGTCGCCGCGCCCGGTCAGCCGCAGGTACTCCAGGGTGACGTCGTCGATCGGGAAGATCGCGCAGGTGGAGCCGAACTCCGGGCTCATGTTGCCGATCGTGGCGCGGTTCGCCAGCGGGACCGCCGCGACACCGTCGCCGTAGAACTCGACGAACTTGCCGACCACACCGTGCTTGCGCAGCATCTGGGTGATCGTCAGCACGACGTCGGTCGCGGTCGCACCGGCCGGGACGGACCCGGTCAGCTTGAAGCCGACGACCTTCGGGATCAGCATCGACACCGGCTGGCCGAGCATCGCGGCCTCGGCCTCGATCCCGCCGACGCCCCAGCCGAGCACGCCGAGGCCGTTCACCATCGTGGTGTGGCTGTCGGTGCCGACACAGGTGTCGGGGTAGGCCTGGCCGTTGCGGACCATCACGGTGCGGGCCAGGTGCTCGATGTTCACCTGGTGCACGATGCCGGTGCCCGGCGGGACGACCTTGAACTCGTCGAACGCGGTCTGGCCCCAGCGCAGGAACTGGTACCGCTCGCGGTTCCGCCCGTACTCGAACTCGACGTTGCGCTCGAACGCGTCCGGCGTACCGAACACGTCGATGATGACCGAGTGGTCGATGACGAGTTCGGCCGGAGCGAGCGGGTTGATCTTGGTCGGGTCACCGCCGAGCTCGGCGACCGCCTCGCGCATCGTGGCCAGGTCGACCACGCACGGGACGCCGGTGAAGTCCTGCATGATCACCCGGGCCGGGGTGAACTGGATCTCGGTGTCCGGGGCCGCGTTCTGGTCCCAGTTGCCGAGCTTGGTGATGTGCTCGGCGGTGATGTTCGCGCCGTCCTCGGTGCGCAGCAGGTTCTCCAGCAGGACCTTCAGCGAGTACGGCAGCGTGTCCGCACCCTCGATGCCCGCCAACCTGAAGATCTCGTACGACTGTCCGTTGACCTCGAGTGCACCTTTGGCACCGAAGCTGTCGACGCTCGCCATCACCCTGCTCCTCTGTCCAGTCCGTGTCCGCTGTGCCCATCCTGCCGAGGGCAACGCCCGGCCGCGAGGTCAGGTCGCCCTAACCTTGCGCCGCAAACTCTCTCGACATCAAGATACACGACATCGAGTCAACTTTCCGGTCGATCAGGAAACCTGTGGAAGAACTTCGGCCGCGATCAGGTCGAGGTGGTCGAGGTCCTGCAGATCCATGATCTGGACGTACTGCCGCTGCGATCCGACGGCCGCGAACCGACCCAACCGGTCCACGACCTCGGCGGGCGTCCCCGCGACGGCGTTCGCCTTGAGGTCCTCGACGTCGCGGCCGATCGCCTCGGCCCGCTGCTTCACCTCGGCGTCGTCCTTGCCGACCACCACGGTGTGCGCGGTGGACAGCGCGAGCGTCTTCGGGTCACGGCCGATCGCGGTGCAGGCCGCCTGGACCCGCTGGAACAGCGTCTCGGTCACCTCGACGCCGCGGAAGCCCGCGTTGAACTCGGCGGCGTACTTCGCGGCGAGCTCCGGCGTACGCTTCTTGCCCGCGCCGCCCACGATGATCGGCGGGTGCGGCTGCTGCACCGGCTTCGGCAGCGCCGGCGAGTCGCTGATCTGGTAGTGCTCGCCCTGGAAGTCGTACTTCTCCCCCACCGGGGTGTCCCACAGGCCGGTGATCAGTTCGAGCTGTTCGGTGAGAAGGTCGAAGCGGCCGGGGGTGTCGGGGAAGTCGAGGCCGTACGCCTTGTGCTCGGCTTCGTACCAGCCGGCGCCGAGCCCGAGTTCGGCGCGGCCGCCGCTCATCTGGTCGACCTGCGCGACCGAGATCGCCAGTACGCCGGGGTTGCGGAACGTCGCGGAGCTGACCAGCGTGCCGAGCTTGATCCGCTGCGTCTCACGGGCCAGGCCGGCCAGTGTGATCCACGAGTCGGTCGGGCCCGGGAGGCCGTCGTTGTCGCCCATGACGAGGTAGTGGTCGGAACGGAAGAACGCGTCGAACCCGTTCTCCTCCGTCTTGCGGGCGACCGCGAGAAGGTCGTCGTACGAGGCGCCCTGCTGAGGTTCGGTGAAGATCCTGAGAAGCATGGCGCCAACGCTATCTCGCGCTGGTGTACAGCTTCTCCAGGTACGACGGCTGCCACTCGGCACCGCGGTTGTAAAGCCTGCGGACCAGCCCGTTCACGTCGAAGCGCTCCTCGACCGGGTTGTCCCACCAGTCGGGCACCTGGTCGTACCAACGGTCGATCCGCAGCGTTCGGCCGGCCGCGTCGATCCGCGCGAACAGCCAGCCGCCCTGCTCACCTTGTGCCTCGGTCAGCCAGAGATCGCCGAGCAGGCCGCTGAGCTTGTCGGCGGCGAACTCCGGGTCGTCCACGTCCGGCGGCTCCAGGTCGAAGCGGTACGACGGCGCACCCGGGTCGAGCACCTGCACCTGGATCGTGAACCCCGACGGCACGATCGCCGTCCGCGCCCGGCACCAGTCGTGCAACGCCCGCACCGCAGCCGACTCCTCCGGCTTCGGCCGGGGCCGCTCCACCTCGGCCCGCATTGCCTCCTCGAGCGACCCGGGCTCCGGCACGAGCCGAGGCCCACCACCTCCCAACCCCAACCCAGCCACCAACATCCCACCAAGAGCCGCCCCGTCCAGACGGTCCGGTTCGCCGACGGATGCGACCGACTTCAGCCCAGCCGACACGATGTGCGGCTCGGCGTGCGGCTCGGACCAGGGCTCCGGCTCCGGCTCGGGAGTCGGCTGAGGTTCGGGCTCCGGCATCGGTCCCGGCTGAGGCTCGGGCTCGGGCTGTGGGAACGGCTCGGGCTCGGGCTCAGGGTGTGGGAACGGCTGCGGCTCGGGCTCGGGTAGCGGCTCCGGAACGGGCTCGGGGTTCGGAACTGGCCCTGGGATCGGCTCGGGATCCGGGAAGGGCGCTGGACCGGGCTCCGGCGCGGGGACGGGGTGCGGCTCGGGGCTGGGTGGGGTCGGCTCGGGGGCGGGCGGGGTGGGCTCTGGAGCGGGTGGGGTGGGCTGAGGCCAGGGGGCCGGGTGGGGCTCCGGCTGGGGCCACGGTTCCGGCTGTGGTTGCGGCCAAGGCTGGGGTTGAGGGTGAGGCTCAACTTGAGCTTCAACCTCGGCCACAGCGGGGATTTCGGCCGTCTGGTCGTCATCCTCGTCCGCGCCCGCGAACTCGGCGACCTGCGGCTCCGGCTCAGGAGCAGGAGCGAACGGAGACGGCCCGGTGAAGGACGACAGCTCGTCTTCCTCGTCGGCCGGCGCCGGCTCCAGCACCGCCTCGATCTCAGCAGTAGGTGCGTCGTCGTCCTCGAACTCCGCACTCGAGGCGACAGGAGACTCCACCGGCGCCACCTCAGCCGCGGCAGCGGGCGCCGAGCCGGCGGGGTCCTCCACCCACTCACCGTTGATCCAGGCAGGGCCCGTCCAGGCCGGGTCTGGTGTCGGCTCAGGGAAGGGGTCGTATGCGCTGGTGGCTTCCTCGTCGGCCCAGGACGACTGCTCCGCGGTCTCCCAGTCCTGGTCAGCCGCGGACCCCGCACTGGCAGGAGCGTCCGCGAAGAGGCTGTTGTAGAAGTCATCGCCCTCGTACACCCCACCTCCAACCCGTGGCGGTTCGGAGGACGGCAGCGTCGGATCGTACGCATGGGACGTCGGCAGCCCGGGACTCAAGATGTTCTCCGGGAGGTACGCGCCGGGCGTCGAGGGATCCGCGGGCGGCGGTGGGTCGGCGATCGGCTGGCCGGTGAAGGGGCTGATGCCGGGTGGGACGACGTACGACTCCTCGTCGTCGCCTGGCAGGATATCTCCGATCACGGGATCTTCAACGACCGAGACCTCGGCCGTGTCAGGGTCTGCGTCGAAACTTGCCGGTTCTGCAACGTTTCGGGTGAAGTCCTCGCCCGCGGCGACGCCGGCCGGCAGGTCCGGTTGCACCGGTGACCGCGGGTCGATCCCGAAGTGGCTGAAGAACGCCCCGAGCGCCGCCGCCGAGATCCCCGGACCGGCCGCGGCCCGGATCAGCTCCACGCCGTACGGGCGGAGTTCGTCGAGGCTGCCCAGGTAGTCGGACCATTCCGCGACCCACTGGACCATCTCGTCGGCGGCCGCTTCGTCCGAGGTGATCCACTCCCCGATCGGCGTGAACCCGTCGTCGACCGGCTGCCACGGGTCGCCCGGGTACGACGCGCGCGCCCAGCTCCCGTTGAACGCGCCGTACACGAACCCGAGCTCGCCCGCCGTCTGGCGCTGCCGCACCTCCGGCTGCCCGATCCACTCCGGCGACCCGGCCAGCAGGTCCTCGCCGGCGGTCCGGCTGTGCTGCGTGTGGAATCCCCACAGCACCGCCCGCCCGTCCTCCAGGCGCGCCATCCGGAGCACGGACGCGGTCTCGTCCTGGTGGTGGTACCCGTCCGCGTCGGCGTACCAGCGGCGGTCGAAGCCCGTGGCGTGCGCGACCGCGGCGAGTGCGCTCCAGCGTGCGCGCAACTCCTCCGGGTCGTCCAGGTCAACGAGCGGCATCAGGTCTCCAAGCGCATTTGGATCCAGGCCCAGACGCTACCCGAGCCGTCCTTGACTGGCCACATCACTATCCACAGGCTCGAGGATGGCTACGCATTCGATGTGGTGGGTCATGCCGAAGAGGTCGAAGGCGCGCAGGGAGGCGATCCCGTACCCGAGGCCGCCGAACGTCTTCAGGTCCCGGGCCAGTGCCGCCGGGTCGCACGCGACGTACGCCACCCGCCGCGGTCCGAGCGCCGCGATCCGCCGTACGACGTCCTTCCCGGCGCCGGTCCGCGGCGGGTCCAGGACGACCAGGTCCACATGCTCCAGGCCATGGCCGGCCGCCGCATTCAGCACCCGGTCGACGTCGCCGTTCTCCAGCGTCACGCCGTCCAGGTCGTGCAGGTTCCGCCGGGCGTTCCGGACCGCGTCCTTGTCGCCCTCGATCGCCAGCACCGGGCAACCGGCCTCGGCCAGGAACGCCGCGAATAGCCCGACACCCGAATACAGGTCGAGCGCGGTCTCACCAGCAGCAGGCTCCAGCCCGCTCAGTACGGCGTCCACCAGCGTCTCCGGCGCCGCCGGGTGGACCTGCCAGAACCCACCGGCATCCACCAGGAACCGCCGGTCGCGCACCACCTCGACCAGCCGCTCCCCCGGGTCCTTGTCGGTCAGTACGGCGGTCTTCCCCTCTGAGGACACCACCGCCTGCACCGACGACACCCCCGGCCACCGTGAGCTCAGCACGTCCGGCGTCCCCGGATGCGCGAGCAGGCACTTGTCGATCGGGACCAGGTCGTGGGAGCGGTGCGCGTACATACCGGGCCGCTCGTCCACGACGGCGTACCGCATCCGCGTCCGCCATCCCAGCCCGTCGTCACCGGGCGACTCCATCACGATGGTCCGTTCGATCCCACCGATCCGCCGGAGCGTGTCCGACACGACGGTCGCCTTCAGCCGCCGCTGCTCGACGATGTTGGCGTGCTGGAAGTCGCACCCGCCGCACAGGCCCGGTCCGGCGTACGGGCACGGCGGCTCGATCCGTTGCGGGGACGGCGTGAGCACCTGGACCGCGTCGGCCCGCAGGTACTTCGCCGTCTGTTCCGTGATCCGGGCGTGCACCAGCTCGCCCGGCAGCGCGTGCCGGACGAAGACCACCTGCCCCTCGTGCCGGGCGACGCAGTGTCCCCCGTGCGCGACTGGCCCTACCTCCAGCTCGACTACCGCCCCAACCAGACTGTTCTCGCCGGTCATGGGGCCTCCCGTCCTGGACTGAGGAGCGCAGGGAGCGAAGCGACCGAAGCGACGAGGGAAGGACGGGAGTTCCAGCCCCATGACCCGCCGCGACGGAGTCGCGGCATTTGTTCTGTCACCGATCTCCTGACGCTTTGCGGGCACCGCGCCGTACCTGGCCGGCTACCCGTTCCACCCGGTCCTGCCGTTCCTCGGCCCCCTGCGACGAGAGCAGCTGGTAAGGAACGGACGTAACCATCACACCAGGTGTGAACAAGAGCCGCCCCTTGAGCCGCAGCGCACTCTGGTTGTGCAGGAGGTGCTCCCACCAGTGTCCGACGACGTACTCCGGGATGTAGACCATCACCACGTCCCGCGGCGACTGCCGCCGGATGTCGCGCACGTACTGCAGGATCGGCCGGGTGATTTCCCGGTACGGCGAGGCGAGCCGCTTCAGCGGGATCGGGATGCCGCGGGTCTCCCACTCGGCCTGCAGCTGGTCCGCCTCGTCCCGGTCGACGTCGACGGTGACAGCCTCGAGCTGGTACGGACGGGCCGCCTTGGCGAATGCCAGCGCCCGCAGCGTCGGCTTGTGCAGCTTCGACACCAGCACGATCGCGTGCACCCGTGACGGCAGCATCAAGGGCTCGTCGCCCTCGGCCGCCATCTGCCGGCGGACCGTGTCGTAGTGCCGGTGGATGCCCTTCATCAGCAGGAACAGGCAGGCCATCGCGATGATCGCGATGTACGCGCCGAGCAGGAACTTGGTGATCAGCACGATCACCAGCACGACGCCGGTCAGCGTCAGGCCGATCGCGTTGATCACCCGGGACCGGATCGCCCGGGCCCGTTTTCCCGGGTCCTGCTCGTCGCGCAGCAGCCGGGTCCAGTGCCGGACCATGCCGATCTGGCTGATCGTGAACGAGACGAACACGCCGACGATGTAGAGCTGGATCAGCCGGGTCACCTCGGCGTTGAACGAGACGATCAGCACGATCGCGAAACCGGCCAGGATGACGATGCCGTTGCTGAACGCCAGCCGGTCGCCGCGGGTGTGCAGCTGCCGCGGCAGGTACCCGTCGCGGGCCAGGATCGAGCCGAGCACCGGGAACCCGTTGAACGCGGTGTTCGCGGCCAGTACCAGGATCACGCCGGTCGCGGCCGCGACCAGGTAGAAGCCGGGCGAGAAGTGGTCGAAGATGCCCTTGGCGAGCTGGCCGATCACCGGGTCCTGGTGGTACCCCTCGCCGACCGGCACGCCGTCGCGGAGCAGCTGGGTCCCGGGGTCCTCGGCGAACCGGACCTTCATCACGTTCGCCAGCGTCACGACGCTGACCACCATCGCGATCGAGATGCTCCCGAGCAGCGCGAGCGTGGTCGCCGCGTTCCGGCTCTTCGGCTTCTTGAACGCCGGTACGCCGTTGCTGATCGCCTCCACGCCGGTCAGGGCGGCGCACCCGGACGAGAACGCCCGCAGGATCAGGAACGCCATCGCGATCCCGCTCGCTCCGTGCGCGAACTGGTCCTCGGCCGCGATGTCGAGGCCGGAGCTCGACGCATCCGGAAGGTGCCCGAACAGCAACCGGCCGAAGCCCCAGGCCGCCATCCCGAGGATGGTGAACATGAAGATGTACGTCGGGATCGCGAACGCCGCCCCCGACTCGCGCACGCCCCGCAGGTTCATCGTGGTCAGGAAGAGCACCGCGATCACGGCCGCGGTCGCCTGGTGCCCCTCCAGTGCCGGGATCGCCGAGGCGGCGTACTGCGCGGCCGACGAGATCGACACCGCGACGGTGAGGACGTAGTCGACCATCAGGGCGCTCGCCACCGTCAGGCCCGCGGTCGGGCCGAGGTTCACGTTGGCGACCTCGTAGTCGCCGCCGCCGGACGGGTAGGCGTGCACGTTCTGCCGGTACGACAGCACGACGACGACCAGCACCACCGCGACCGCGAGCGAGATCTTCCACGAGATCGTCAGCGCCGCGAGTCCGGCGATCGACAGGGTCAGGAAGATCTCGTCGGGGGCGTAAGCGACCGACGACAGCGCGTCGCTCGCGAACACCGGAAGGGCGATGCGCTTCGGCAGCAGGGTCTCACCCAGCTGAGTGCTGCGCAGTTTGCGTCCGAGCAGCAGCCGTTTGCTGATATCGCCTAGAGCGGGAGTCACACCGGTGATGTTAGAGGCACCCTCAGGTCGGTGTAGCGTCTATCCCTGCCGAACCGAGCCAGCCGCCCGCCACGGGGCAGGGAGTGATCAGCGAGTGCACGTCGTCATCATGGGCTGCGGCCGCGTCGGGTCGATGCTCGCCCGCGGTCTGGAGAAACGCGGCCACACGGTCGCGATCATCGACCAGTCGGCCGACGCGTTCCGCCGGCTGAGCCCCGCGTACACCGGCCGGACCATCGTCGGGATGGGCTTCGACCGTGAGGTGCTGATCGAGGCCGGGATCGAGGACGCCGAGGCGTTCGCGGCGGTGTCGAACGGCGACAACTCGAACATCCTGGCCGCCCGGGTGGCCCGCGAGACGTTCGGGATCAGCAACGTGGTGGCCCGGATCTACGACCCGGGCCGTGCCGAGGTGTACCAGCGGCTCGGCATCCCCACGGTCGGCACCGTCCGCTGGACCGTCGACCAGATGATGCGCCGGCTGCTGCCCGAGGGCTCCGAGCCGGAGTGGCGCGACCCGTCGGCCACCGTCCGGCTGGCCGAGGTACACGTGCACGCGGACTGGATCGGCCGGCCCGCGTTCGACATCGAGAAGGCGACCGGCGCCCGGGTCGCGTTCCTGACCCGGCTCGGTGAGGGCATCCTGCCCCGGGCCGACACAGTCGTCCAAGAGGGTGACCTGGTCCACGTCGTGATGCTGGAGCGGGACGCCGCCGCCATCGAGGCCCAGCTCGGCACCAAACCTGAAGAGGCCTGAGGAGCTGTGATGCGGGTAGCCATCGCGGGAGCCGGCAACGTAGGTCGTTCGATCGCCGGCGAACTGCTCGAGAACGGCCACGAGGTCCTGCTGATCGACAAGGACCCCCGGGCGATCAAGGCCGAATCGGTGCCGCGCGCCGAGTGGCTGCTGGCCGATGCCTGCGAGCTGTCCTCGCTCGAGGAGGCCGCGCTGCAGCGTTGCCAGGTCGCGATCGCCAGTACCGGTGACGACAAGGTCAACCTGGTCGTCTCACTGCTCGCCAAGACCGAGTTCGGCGTACCCCGGACCGTTGCCCGGGTCAACCACCCGCGCAACGAGTGGATGTTCAACGAGGCCTGGGGCGTGGACGTGTCGGTGTCCACGCCGCGGATCATGTCCGCGCTCGTCGAGGAGGCGGTGTCGGTCGGCGACCTGGTCCGGCTGTTCACCTTCCGCCAGGGCGACGCGAACCTGGTCGAGCTGACACTGCCCGAGGACTCCCCGATGATCGGTCAGCGCGTCGGCGACGTCGACTGGCCGCTGGACACGGCCCTGGTCGTCATCCTCCGCGAAGGCCGCGTCCTGCGCCCGGACCCGGAAGGCACGCTCGAACTCAACGACGAGCTCCTCTTCGTCGCCGCCGACGAAACCGAAGAGCAACTCGAGGACATGCTCTCCCCCCACCACCGCAAGTCGGAGTAGCGGGTAGCACGTCCTAGGGTGGCCGGATGGCGCAGATCCAGCAGTTCCAGGTCAACTTGTTCTGCGACGACGTGGACAGTTGCCTCGCGTTCTACACGCGCCTCGGCCTGACGGAGATGTTTCGGGCACCGTCCTCTGGTCCCGTCGCGCACGTGGAGGTCGAGGCAGCCGGGATTCGTATCGGCCTGACCTCGGCGCGCGTCGCCAACGAACTGGTCGACCTCGGCGTCGAGCCGGCTGATCGTCCCGCGACAGAGCTCGTGTTCTGGTGCGACGACGTGGACGCCCTGTACGACCAGGCTCTGGCCGCAGGCGCCACCGCCGTCGTCCCACCGACCGACTCCCCGGACGGCCGCCTGCACTACGCCTGGGTACGCGATCCTGAAGCCCACCAACTCAAGTTCGTCCAGAACCGCGCTTGATCTCCGCAGTTCCGTCAATCACGCGGACTCGCAGATGCAGAGTTGAAGCGGCGAATCCGTGGTGAATGGTCCACCGGACCAGTCGCCGAAGCGCTCGACGAGCCGAAGGCCGCCCAGCGACACGAGCAGCGGCAGCTCCTGCGGGAAGATGCTCCTGATTTCGAGCGGCGCGACGACGAAGTCGGGCTCGGAGTCGGTCGAGAGGTACCACGTCCCGCGGGTAACTTGCGCGGGCGCATCGTAGATCTCAGCGACATCGACACCGACCTCGCCACGGTCAGGATCCATGAACGACAACGACTCCCGGGCACGCCGTACGCCATCGGCTTCGGCAAGTAGGCGCACGCTCGGGTTGAACACATCGAAGACGAACCGCGCTCCAGGCGCCAGATGTCTTCGAACGGACCGGAAGCAGCTCACCAGGTCCTCGGCCTCGTGCAGATGCAATAGCGAATTGGCCGTGATGAACACGAAGTCGAACGTGCGGCCCAGGTCGAAGGCCCGCATGTCGCCCTGCATCCATTCCACGGCTACACCACGCTCGTTCGCCTTACGCTGAGCCTCAGCCAGCATCTCCGACGAGAAGTCCACGCCGACGCACGGGTGCCCGTCGGACGCGATGGGGATCAGCTTGTGCCCGGTGCCGCACCCGAGCTCCAGCACGCGCCCGCCCCGCCGATCGGCGTAGGCCCGGTAGAAGTCAACCGCAGGCCCACCACCCGGAAACATCAGGTCATAAAGCCTCGCGTGCGAGTAGAACGCGTCACTCATCAAGCACTCCTCCTTTGCGACGAACGGTTGGCCGTGACCGCCTGCCGACTCAAGCCTCCCCGGCACGAGACTGGACACGTTGCCTGCGGGATAGTGGATTTCTAAGCCACCTCACAGGAGGGGAACACACATGAAGCGACATCTCGCACTTGGCGCGTCAACGGTCGCCGCGGTCGCGTTGCCCGCGTTGCCGGCCGTCGCCGACGCCCCGCCCGGACACGGTCTGGAGACGTTCACCGTGGCCTGCGCCGAGGGCGCGATCACCGTCGTCGGCACGCCCGGCGACTCGGCGAGCCGGTGGATCGACGACCAGCACATGGTCCTGCTGTCAATCAGCTTTACGCCTACCGGGGGCGTAGAAATCGTCGCCAAGACATTTGGCAAGAAGACTGGCCTCGCCTCGAACGCGGTCAGCTGCACGGTGACGGACCCGGACGGCACCGCCACCGTGGTGCGGGTGCCCGTGCCGCCGGAGGGATAGCACATCCTGAGCCCACTTCGTTGCCGCGTCGGCTGGTAGACCGGGAGTCCACCTCCCACGCCGGGCTGTGTCCGGATTGCGTTGGGCTGGTTACTTTTTGTTGGCGCGGAGTAGGTGGGTGATGCTGTCTCGGGCTTCGTCCCATTTTTCGGGGGGCATCGAGCCGCGGAGTACGGCGTACGCGAGCCAGATCGCCAGCGCGTAGAACGGGAGGCCGAGGCCGATCTTGGCGATGCCAAGGGCGTTCAGGCTGCCGGTGAAGTAGAGCGGGACCTGGACGATCAACCGGATCGCGAACAGGCCCACGAACACCAGCGTCGCGCGGGAGAAGCCTCTCAGCAGCACCGGATCGCGGCGCCAGGCGGTGCCGGTCTGTGTAATTACGCCGTACAGGAAGCCGAACAAGGGCCAGCGGATCAGGACTGTGATCAGGTACAGCAGGCCGTAGCCGAGGTTGGTGAGCAGCCCGGGGACGTAGAAGTCCTTGGCGTTGCCGGTGCGGTTCGCGACCCAGGCCGAGATCAGTACGCCGATGAAGCCGCCGAACACGTTCCGCAGCGCCTGCCGGCGGACGAGACGCACCACGGCGAGCACCGCGGCGATACCGACCGCGATGATCAGGGACAGCTGCAGTTTGTGGTCGGTGACGGCGTACGCGACCAGGAAGGCGATCCAGGGCAGCCCGATGTCGAGCAGTGCACCCCACCCGCCGAGCGCGTGGAAGAAGTCCTTGTCGGTCGACTTCGGAGGCGGCGGCTGCGTGGCAGCAGCCTCCACCTCGGGCGTCAGGATCTCGACGAGCTTCTCCTGCAGGTCGTCGTCGATCTGGTCCCGGCGGGACGTCGGGTCAGCCATGGGCTGCCTGGGGCCGCAGCTCGTAGCGCGGGTTGAACATCACCCGGTCGCCGTCGACGACGCCGATCCGCCCGGAGGCGATCAGTTCCGAACCGGCGTGGATGCCGCCGATCTTGCGGCGGCCGAGCCAGATCAGCTTCACCGTGCCGGTGCCGTCGTACAACTCACCCTCCAGTGCCGGTACGCCGCCGCGTGGGCTGAACGTGATGGTGCGCAGCGTGCCGTACAGCGTGACGAGCTCTCGGTCGTGGCAGCCGGTGATGGACCGCGCGCCACAGTCCTGCGCGAAGTCCTTCAGGACCTCCGCATCCTCTTGGTCGCGGTCCCCGGCCAGGCCGCGGAAGGCACGCTTCCACAGCCCCTCGGGTTTGTTGCTGCCCATGGCGTCGAGTGTAGTCCGCTAGGCCTCTTCGGGCTCATTCGGCTGGGCGCCCGGCGGCATCTGCAGCGGCAGCGACTCGCGGACAGCCATCGGCTCGTTACCGCGGACCACGATGGTGTTGCGCAGCGTCGCTTCCATCGGCTCGGCGGCGTCCGGCTCGACGGCGGCGCGGCCGAGGACCGTGCCACGGAGCAGCCAACGCGGGCCGTCCACCCCGATCACGCGGGAGGTCTGGCTGAAGACCTGTCCTTCCGGGTCCTCGACGGGGACGACCAGCACCAGCTCGGTACCGAACGGTCCCTCGGTCTCTGTCGCCGTACCACCCATCCGGGCTGCCTCGCCGGCGATCTCCTGGCGGACCTCGTCCCAGATGCCGCTGGTCTTCGGGGCCGCGAACGCGCGCAGCTCCAGGGCGGAGTCGTCCAGCATCAGCAGCACCGCCTGCACCACGCCGCTCTGCTCGTCGACCTGCAGGCCCAGCTCCATGCCGGGCATGCCGGTGACGACCAGCGCACCCAGGTCGATCCGGTCCTCCGCCTCCAGGTCGGCGGCGTCGACCTCGGTCGAGTCGAACGGGCCTTCGGCGCGGACGTCCGCCGTACCGGTCTCGTCGAGGGTCTCGCCCGTCTCGGGCTCGTCGTTCTTGCCCTTACGGCGGAAGATCACAGCTGTTGCCTACTTCCTTGGTCTTGGTGCCGGCGCTGATACAGCGCCGTAGTCTCGCGCATCCGGCAGGTCAACGGGTGCACCTGGTCAGCGTGTCACATCGGCGAAACCGCCGGTCGACCCGTGCCCGGAGTCACCGCGTGCCGAACCCGGCAGCGAGGTCACTTCGACGAACCGGGCCTTCTCGACCTGCTGGATGACCAGCTGCGCGATCCGGTCGCCGCGCCGCACGGTCACCTCGGCGTGCGGGTCGAGGTTGATCAGGCAGACCTTGATCTCGCCGCGGTACCCGGCGTCGACGGTTCCGGGGGCGTTCACGATCGAGACGCCGTGCTTCGCGGCCAGCCCGGAGCGCGGGTGCACGAACGCGGCGTACCCGTTCTGCAGGGCGATCGCGATCCCGGTCCCGACCAGGCCGCGCTCGCCCGGTTTCAGGGTCAGGTCGGCGGCCGCCACCAGGTCCGCGCCGGCGTCGCCGGGGTGCGCGTACGACGGGAGCGGGAGGTCGGGGTCGAGTCGCTGGATGAGTACCTCGGTCACGAGAGGCGACCCTATCGAGCGGACCGGACGGACCACATGCCAGGCTGGTCCTGTGGGCCTGGAACAGAGTACGTATCGCGAGAGTCTGCGGGTGCCGGTGTCGTGGTGGATCATCGCCGCCGCCGCTGTGGTCACGCTGTTCGCCATCGTCGCCGTACCGGTCGGGACGATGGCCGGCGCCGTGGTCGGTGGGCTCGCCGCGGTCCTGCTCCTGGCGCTGTTCCTCCGGTACGGCGGCGCTCGCGTGGAGGTCGACGACACCCGGCTGCACGCCGGGCGGGCGGAGATCGACCGGACGTATCTGGGCACGGTCGAGGCGCTGACCGGCGATGACGCCCGGCGCGCGTTCGGACGCGACTGCGACCCGAAGGCGTTCCTGGTACTGCGGAGCTACATCAGCGGGGCCGTGCGGGTACAGATCACCGATCCGGCCGACCCCGCGCCGTACTGGCTGATCGCGACGCGCCACCCGGACCGATTGGCTGCCGCCCTGAGCGGGCACAGCGTGGGAAGATCCTGACTGTCGGCAGTCGTACTAGGAGGGCGTTGTGGTCGGAGCGAAGATCGGCTGGAAGCTGGTACAGGCCGCCTTCACGATCGTGGTGGGCCTGGCCGCGAGCAAGGCGGTCAGCACGGCCTGGAAGCTGGGATCGGGCGGGAAGCCGCCGAAGGACGGCCACGGCGGGTACGCCGAGGTCATGACCTGGGCCGCTGCGAGCGCTGCCGCCGCAGCCGCCGGCAAGCTCTTCGCAGAGCGCCGCGCGGCCGCGTACTGGCTCAAGTCCACCGGCTACGCGCCGCCCGGCTACGAGGCGGACGCCACCGCGCGACTGGTGAAGGGCACCGACACCGGGCTGGTCAAGAAAGACTGAGCCAAGAAGACCAGCAGGCACGACAGCGGGACCGTTCCACCGGAGTGGGACGGTCCCGCTGTGCGTTTGCTTACGAAGTAGGGCGCTGGTGTCAGGCTGCGCAGTCGCGGCAGATCAGCTGCCCGTTCTTCGTCTCGGCGAGCTGGCTGCGGTGGTGAACCAGGAAGCAGCTCGAACAGGTGAACTCGTCGGCCTGACGCGGGAGGACCCGGACCGCCAGCTCTTCGTGGCTGAGGTCCGCGCCGGGCAGCTCGAAGCTCTCCGCGGCCTCGGCCTCGTCCTCGTCGACCTTGCCGGAGTTCTTGTCGTGACGGCGAGTCTTCAGTTCCTCGATCGACTCTTCGGAAGCGTCCTCGTCCGTCTTGCGCGGGGCGTCGTAATCAGTCGCCATGGTGTTTCCCTGCCCTCTTCGTACCCGTGGTGTTGCCTGCTGAGCCCTTGAACGGGTGGAGCGGCCGAGAAATTCCGCGCCGGAGCACCGCGCCGAACTTTCGTCCCCCGAAACCCTTGACAGCCAGGCCGGGATCGGCAAACACCGTTCCCGAGGACGGGATTGTGCCCTATAAAGGCCCGCAATGCACGACTGGGTCCATGCTGTGGCCCGCGTGTCGCCACAAATGTCAGGACCGAACAGCAGAATGCTCGTTAGTGCGCAGTACTGCGCAGAAACGAGCACTCACCGGCACTTACACGCGCAACGGGTTCGCCGCGGCCAGCAACGCGTGGAACGGCTCGAACAGAGCCGGAGTGGCCGCGATCGACATCTCCGGCGACACCGGGGCGCCGTTCAGCCCGCCGACCCGGGCTCCGGCCTCGGCCGCGATCAGGGCGCCCGCGCCGTAGTCCCACGGGTTCAGCCCGCGCTCGTACACCACGTCCAGCCGGCCGCAGGCCACGTAGCACAGGTCGATCGCGCCGACCCCGATCCGGCGGATGTCGCGGACGTTCGTGATCAGGTGCTGGATCACCTCGGCCTGGACCTGGCGGCGCGCCGGGTCGTACCCGAACCCGGTCCCGACCAGCGCCTGGCTCAGCTCGGTCGCGCCCGACACCTGGATCGGCTTGCCGTCCGCGAACGCCCCGCCGCCGAGGGTCGCGGTGAACACCTCGCCCTTGGGCGCGTCCACCACCACACCGGCGACCGTCTCCCCGCCGTACTCCACCGCGATCGAGACGGCGTACGTCGGGAGGTCGTAGAGGTAGTTGACCGTGCCGTCGATCGGGTCGACGACCCAGCGCACCCCGCTGGTGCCGACCACGTCGTCGCCCTCCTCGCCGAGGAACGAGTCGTCCGGCCGGGCGCGCAGCACCCGGGCCCTGATCAGCTCCTCGGACTCACGGTCGACCGCCGTGACCACATCGGTGATGGTGCTCTTGGTCTCGGCGACGGTGATCGTGCCGCGGCGGCGTTCGACGATCAGCTGCGCTGCCTCCTCCGCCACCTCCACGGCCAGCTTGAGGAGATCCTGCGGGCTCTCAGAGGCACTCATACAGCTTCCTTCGCGATAGGTCGGCGCAGCGGTGGGCAGCAGTCGTGACGGCAGTCGTCCCAGCCCGGCCCGAGTTTGCCGACGCAGGGCCGGGCGGGCTGCTCCCCGCGCTCGGCCGCGGCCCGCTCGACCACCAGGTCGCGGAGCATGGTGACGAACTTCTCGTCCGTGCCCGGCGTCGCGGCGCGCGCCATCGGCAGTCCGAGCTTCGCGGCCGTCTTCGCGGCCTCGGTGTCGAGGTCGTAGATGACCTCCATGTGGTCGCTCACGAAGCCGATCGGTACGACGGCCACACCGGGCACCCCGTCGGCGGCCAGCACCTCCAGGTGGTCGTTGACGTCCGGCTCGAGCCACGGCACCTGCGGCGGCCCGGACCGCGAGCAGTAGACGAGGTCGGTACGCCGGGTCTGCCCGGTGCGCCGCTCGAGCTCGGCCGTGATCTCCGCGGCGACGTCCAGGTGCCAGTCGACGTACCCGTTGCCGTCCGGGCCGCTGGTCGCGTTCATCGCGGCCGGAATCGAGTGCGTGACGTAGGCGATCGCGGCGCCGTCCGGGAGCTTGCTCAGCGCGTCGGCGGTCGACTCCACGAACGATCCGACGAAGCCGGGGTGGTTCGCGTAGTGCCGCAGCTTGTCGATCCGCGGCGCGTCCGGAACCTCGCGGGCGGCGTCCTCGAGGTTCTCCCGGTACTGCCGGCAGCCGGAGTACGACGGGTAGGCGGACGTGACGATCACCACCGCGCGGCGGATGCCGTCCGCGGCCATCTCACGCATCGTGTCGGTCAGGTACGGCGCCCAGTTGCGGTTGCCCCAGTAGATCGGCAGGTCCAGCCCGATCTCGTCGAACGACGCCCGCAGCGCCTTGAGCAGCGCCCGGTTCTGGTCGTTGATCGGGCTCTTGCCGCCGAACGAGTAGTAGTGCTCGCCGACCTCCTTCAACCGCTCGTCCGGGATCCCGCGGCCGCGGGTCACGTTCTGCAGGAAGGGCAGCACGTCGTCGGGTTTCTCGGGACCACCGAAGGAGAGCAGCAGGACAGCGTCGTACGGGGGTGCAGCAGGCGACATATTCCAAGCTTCTCAGACGGACATGACCTAAGCTGCTCCCGGTCTCTCATGCTCAAGCCTTACTTCCATCTCATGCGCCGCCGCGGAGCGGCATCGTTCTTCGCTGCCGGGATTCTCGGGCGGATGCCGATCTCGATGATCGGGCTCGGCATCGTGATCCTGATCGCCCAGGAGAGCGGTTCGTACGGTCTCGCCGGCGCGGTCTCCGGCGTGGCCGTGATCGCCGGTGCGCTGACCGGTCCGATCCAGGGCCGGCTGGTCGACCGGTTCGGGCAGCGCGGGCTGATCCTGATCGGCTCAGTAGCCTGCACGGTCGGTCTGGCCGTACTGCTCGTCGCTGTGCGTGCCGACGCGCCTACGTGGGTCCTGTACGTGCTGTCGTTCATTGCCGGTGGCACCCGTCCCCAGGTCGGTTCGTTCGTCCGGGCGCGCTGGACGCACCTACTGGGCCGTGGTCGAGCCCTGCAGACGGCCTTCGCTCTGGAGGCGGTCGGCGACGAGGTGGTCTTCATCGTCGGTCCGGTGCTCGTCACGACGCTGGCGACGCAGGCGAGTCCGTACGCCGCTCTGTCCGCGGCCGGCGTACTTGGACTGGCCGGTGGCATCTGGCTGGCGCTGCTGCGCGCCTCCGACCCGCCAGGTCGTGGCAAGTCGGACGGCACCGAGCAGGCACCACTCCCCTGGCTTTCGATCTTGCTGCTCAGCCTGATCGGTCTCGGCCTCGGTGCGACGCTCGGTGGCGCCGAGGTGATCACCGTGGCGTTCACCACCGAGAAGGGACAGGCAGGGCTGGCTGGCGTCGTACTGGCGATCTGGGCGTTCGGGAGCCTGCTGGCCGGGCTCTGGTACGGCTCGGTGCACTGGCGGGCTCCGGTCGAGCGACGGCTGCTGCTCGGCACGATCGCGCTCGCGATCACGCTCGCACCACTCCCCTGGGTCAACAGCATCCCGCTGCTCGGCGCCGTGCTGTTCTGCTGCGGTATGACGATCGCCCCGACGATGGTCGCGGTCACCGCCTGTGTCGAGGAGTGGGTGCCGCCGCAGCGGCTGACCGAAGCGATCACCTGGACCGTCACGGGCATCCTGCTCGGCGTGGCACCGGGCAACGCGGCCGCCGGCCATGCGGTCGACGTCTGGGGCCCGTCGGACGCGTACTGGGTCCCGTTCGGCGTCGGTATCGCCTGCGCGCTCGTCGCCGCGGCCTCCATCACCTTCGCCCGCCCCAAGGAACGGTTCGCCCACAACTAGGCTTGCATCTCCTGTTACGGGAGGTGTGAGGGTGGCGGGTATGGACCACTCGATCGGTGCGGCGGCGCGGCTCGCCGGGGTGTCGGTGAAGGCCGTGCGGCACTACTCCGACCTCGGGCTGCTGACGGTACGGCGTACCGCTGCCGGCCATCGACGGTACGACGAGAATGCCGTCGTACGGCTGCGGCTGATCCGGACGTTGCGTGCCCTGGACCTGGATCTGCCGACGATCCACGCCGTACTGCGGGACGATCGTTCCCTCGCGGAGGTCGCGGCGACCCACGCCGATGCGCTGGCGATCCAGATCCGCACGCTACGCCGGCAGCACGCCCTGCTCACGGTCCTCGCCAACCATCCCGACCCGGAGGACGTGTACCTCATGACCGAACAGTCCGAGCAGGCCGCGCAGGACAGCCGCGCGCTGATCGCCGACTTCCTCGATACGACGCTCGCCGGCGCCGCCCCCGCCGTCCGCCAGAATCTGACGCCGGTCCTGCCCGAGGACGCCGAACCGCAGCAGGTCCAGGCCTGGCTGGAGCTGACGGCGCTGGTATCCACGCCCGACTTCCGGGATTCGGTACGTCGTCTTATGGCCGGCTACCTCGCCCTGGCCGGAGACGATCCGCTCCGGGCGGACCCGGCGTACCGCAGTCGCCTGATCGAACTCCGGCGTACCGAGGCCGGACCGCACTGGCACCGCTATCTCGAATTGGTTGCCGTGGTCAACGGCTGGGTGCCACCGTCACGGATTGCGGGGTAGCGGCGCGTTCCAGCCGCGGCGGATCGCGAGCAGCCGGATCGCGAAGCACACCACCGCGGCGGAGATCGGGACCCACAGGGCGTGGTACTCGAGCGCGGATGCGACGACCACGATGCCGGCCCCGAGCAGTGCCGGGGTGGCGTAGATCTCGGAGCGGAGAACGACCGGGACGCGGCCGCTGAGTACGTCCCGCAGTACTCCCCCGCCGATCCCCGAGAGCGTGCCGAGGAGCGCGGCCGAGATCGGCGACAGCCCGGAGTCGATCGCCTTCAGTGCACCGGTCACGCAGAACAAGGCGAGGCCGGCCGCGTCGAAGATGTTCACCAGCCGCTCGACGCGGCCGATGCCCGGATGCAGGAAGAACGTCAGCAGACCGGCCGCGATCGGGACCACCAGGTAGCGCCAGTCGCGGAGCGCGGCCGGCGGGGTCTCGCCGATCAGCACGTCCCGGATGAATCCACCGCCGAGCCCGGTGACCAGCGCCAGCACCTGGATCCCGAACACGTCCAGCTTCTTCCGTACGCCGACCAGCGCACCGGTGATCCCGAACACGAAGATCCCGACCAGATCGAGCACCTGCAGCACCACGGATCCACTCACAGCCCGAACGCTAAACCACGAGCGCTGCGCCGCTGTGGGGTTCTATCGTTCGTGGACATGAGCCGCGCCCCGGACGTCGACTACTTCGCCACCTCGTCGCGACCCGCCTGGGAATCGCTCCCGCCGGCCCTCCACGAGGCCCTCGCTGTTGCCCTGGGCACTCAGATCGCCTCCGTCTCGTCGCCGGTCAGCTCAGGCTTCACCGGAGGCTTCGCTGCCCAAGCACGGCTCGCCAACGGCCGCCGCGTCTTCATCAAGGCAGCCGAGGAAGGCCTGCACGCCTACGAGGCGTACCAGCGCGAAGCCGAGGTCGTCCCCCAACTCCCGAATGCAGTCCACGCTCCAGCAATCATCACCACCGCCCACACACCCCACCTGAACATCACGCCCTACGGGAAGAGCGGAGGTGCGCCGGGTGGGGGCTCGGGTGGTGGGCGGTGGTTTGCGGTGGTGTCCGAGTGGGTCGACGGCAGGATGCCGGGGGCGCCGTGGACCGCCGAGGACTTCGAGCTTGTGACTGCTGCTTGTGAGGAATTGGCCGGGGTGTTGGAGCCGAGTCCGTTGGGTGGGCTCAGCAGGTTCGCGGATCTGGTCGGCGATGACGTCGAGGTGCCCGCGCAGATCCTGGCGGGTGAGCGGGAGATGCCGGGCGGCCTGCAGGACTGGCTGCCGCGCGTGCTGCCGGAGCTCGCGGAGCTGGCCAAGCTCGCGCCCGAAGCTCTCACCGGCGACTCCGCCACGCACTCCGATCTCCGCCCGGACAACATCCTGATCGACAACGTCGGCACCTGCTGGACCATCGACTGGAACTGGCTGGCCCTCGGCCCGCGCTGGGTGGACTGGGTCGGCCTGCTGCCGGTCGCCCAGCACCAAGGCATCGACACGTTCACCGCCATCACCCGCAGCCCGCTCACAGCCGACGTACCGAAGGACCACCTTGACTCGTTCGTGGCCGTGATCGCGGCGTACATGATGAAGAACACCGAGGCCCCGCCCCCGCCCGGCTGTACGCCGACACTGCGCGAGCACCAGCGGCTGTACGCGTGGACATTCCTCGACTGGCTCGCCGTACGACGCAACTGGCCTACCGTGGAGGTATGACGAAGGCTCCCACCAGCAGGTTCAAGGTCGAGGTGCTCGACGGCGACCGGACGTCGCGGCGCGAGGACGTCGTCAGCACCGAGGAACCGCTGGAGCTTCGGCTCGAATGGCCGGGCCGGCCGCCCGAGCCGCTGGTCGTCACGATGCGCACCCCCGGCTCCGACTTCGAACTGGCCGCCGGGTTCTGCCTCGGCGAGGGGTTCGCGGTCCGGCCGGACGCGATCCGGACCGTTGCCTACTGCACCGATGTCACGCTGACCCCTGAGCAGCAGTTCAACACCGTCACCGTCACGTTCGACGGTCCCCCGGACCGCGAACCGCCCCAGCGGTACGGCGTGACGTCGGCCGCCTGCGGTGTCTGCGGGCAGCAGAGCCTCGACGAACTCGCCGAGCGCGAGTACGACCCGGTGGACCCGGTCGAGGCACCGGTCGACGTCGTACGCCGCCTTCCCGACCTCCTCCGCGAAGCTCAGCCGATGTTCAGCCGCACCGGCGGTCTGCACGCCGCGGGCCTGTTCACCGCTGACGGCCGCAAGGTCGTGGTGAAGGAGGACATCGGCCGGCACAACGCGGTCGACAAGGTCGTCGGCTGGACCGTCCTCAACCAGCACAGCCGCAAGGGCCTGATACTCGCCGTCAGCGGCCGCGCCGGCTACGAGATCGTCCAGAAAGCGGTCGCCGCCGGCCTCGGCATGATCGTCGCGGTCGGCGCACCCTCGAGCCTCGCCGTGGACCTCGCCCGCCGATCCAGCATCACCCTCGCCGGCTTCACCCGCGGCGACCGCTGCGTCGTCTACTCCGCGCCGGAGCGGATCATCCGTCCAGCTTGATGAACGTCGCCTTCGGGACGTACTCGTAGCGGTCGGGCATGCAGGTCAGGA
Source organism: Kribbella pratensis (assembly GCF_004366075.1). Taxonomy (GTDB): domain Bacteria; phylum Actinomycetota; class Actinomycetes; order Propionibacteriales; family Kribbellaceae; genus Kribbella; species Kribbella pratensis. The sequence continues at coordinate 1,046,089 of NZ_SODU01000001.1, forward strand.
TGATGACCTGGCCGTGGTCGCCGGCGCGGCCGAGGAGGGCGCCCATGTCGCGGAGGCGAGCCTTGTCGGACCAGCCGAGAGCGTCGTCGAAGATCACCGGCACGCTGCCCTCGCCGGTGCTGACGAGGTGGCTGATCGCCAGTCGCGTGATGATCGCCATTTGCTCCTGAGCACCCGTCGACAATGCCTCGACCGGCAACCGGACACCGTCCAGTTCGCGCTCCGCGACCGCGAGGTCGTCGTCCAGCCAGACCCGGAACGACGGTCCGTACACACTGCGGCCGAGCGCCTCGATCCGGCTTTGCAACGGCTCGGAGTACTTCGTCTGCGCCTCGGCCCGATGCCGGCTCAGCGTCTCGTGCACACGTCGTGCCGCCTCGGCCCGCCGCAGGAGGCTGTCGTGCTCCGTGCGTACGGCGGCCAGCTCCAGCTCGGCCACGTCCCGTCGCGTCGCCAGCCCGTCCCGCCCGGACTGCTCCAGGCGGCCTTCCGTCGTACGCAACGCGTCACGCAAGTTGTCCCGCTCGCCCTGCAACCGCGTCGCCACAGCCAACGCATGCGTCAGCTCCCCCGCGACCTGATCCGCCCCAGCCTCGTCCGCCTGCTCCTGTACAGCGGTCAGCTCCTCGAGCACCGCCTCGACCTCAGCCGTCGCCTCGGTCTCGGCCGCCGCCACTGCCTCGTCGTCGAGCACCGCCCGCGCGGCCTCGAGCGCCTCGACGGCCGCAGCCAGCCGCTCTCCTGCCAGCTCGGACCGGGCTCGCGCGTTCTGTGCCTCGGACCGGTCCTCGTCCGCCGCCTTGCGCGCCTGCGCGGCCGCGAACTCCGCATCCGTCAGCAACCGCTCGGCGTCGGCCAGCCCGCTCCGGGCCTCTTCGAGCACCCGCTGAGCGCTGGAGAGGTCGTCCGGCTCCGGCTCCGGTACGTCGAAGTCGTCGAACAGCGTGTCGTGCGGCGACGCGAACTCCTCGAACAGCGACATCTGCCCTGGAACGCCCTCGACCGCGGCCTCTTTACCGCCGGCGTCCTCGGCCTCCTCGTCGGTGCCGAGCCGGGCGGTCAGTACGGCGATCCGCTCCCCCGGATCACCTCCGGCCGTCAGCGACTTCTCGGTCCGCCGCGCCTCGTTGAGCTCGGCAGTCGCGGTGTCCGCCTTCCGCAACAGCTCCCGCGCCGCGGCGACGTCCTTGACACCGGCCTTCTTCAGCAGGTCCTTCTCCCGCCGTACGGCGTCGTCGACGCGCGAGCGCAGCGCCGCCGCGTCACCGCCGGCGCGGACGGTCACCTCGACCTGTCCCGGCACGCCGACCAGGAGCTCACCGGAGACGAGAACCTCGGTCGACTCGTCGAAGCCGAGCTCCGCCGGCACGTTGCCTTCGAGCCCGGTCCCGGACAGTTCCACGGGCTCCGACCCAAGTCGCCGTACCGACACCTCGGGAACGCCGGCCGCGAGCGCCGCGCGAGCCTCGACCACCGCCGCGCGGGCATCCTCCAACGCCGCCACCAACGCGTCGTCGACCTTGATCCGGTCCAGGATCGTCCAGGCCGCCGCGATCCGCGCCCGGACGTCGATCAGCTCCGTCTGCTGGCCGACCAGCCGGTCCAGCTCGGCGCGATCCATCAGGTCGGAGACGCGACGTTCCGCGGTCTGTACGTCGGTACGCCGTAGGTCCTTGAGCTCCACGACCTCCGCCAGCGCGGCCTCTGCCGCCTGGACGGTCTCGGCCGCGGTCTTGGCGACGAGTTCCGCGTCGGCCCGCCGCGCGGCGAGCTCGGTGTGAGCCTTCGTGAACCGCTCGACCTCGTCGAGCAGGCGTTCCCGCTCCAGCCGGGTGCGAGTGTGGTTCTCCAACCGGGCTCGTGCGGTCTCCGCGCGGGACCTCACCGAGTCGCGGCGGAGCAGGATCTCGTCGGTCGCCTGCTTGCGTTCGCGCAGTGCCTCCACACCGGCCAGGTGCTCGGTCAGTCGGGCGGTCACGTCCGCGAGATCGAGATTCAGCCGCTCGGCGCGACGGATGTCGGACTGGACCTCCTCCATCGCCTGCAACGCCTGCTTGAACCCCAGCTCGGCGGCGGCCACGGCCTTCGCCGAGCGCGCGAAGTCACCGGTCGGCTTGCCGCGCGGCGTCCAGTACCGCAGGAACTCGTGCTCGACGGCCGTCACCAGCGGCATCGACGCACCGTCGACCGGGGTGCCCGACTCCGCGGTCACCGCGGTGATCAGCGGCTCGGCGTCGGCCGGCGTTGGCAGCACCAACGACTGGCCCTGGCTGACCATCAAGGTCTGCCACAGCACCGGGTCCACGTTCTCGTGGAACAGGCGCTCGGCCTCGTTGTGCGCCTCGCGCCCGGTCCACGACTGCCGCCGGCCGTCGGGCTCCGCGATCGTCAGCTCGGTGGACCGGTTCTTCAGCCAGCGCTTCGAATAGGTCAGCTCGCGGCCCGCGAGGCTGAGCTCGACGGTCACTTCCGGCCCGACGTCCTGGCCGACCGGCTGGATGTCGCGGATCCGCGTCGACTTCGAATCGTCGGGCAGGTCGAAGATCAGCCCGAACGCCTCGACCAGGCTGGACTTCCCGACCTCGTTGTCGCCGACCACCACGGTGGTGCCGAGCGCGCGGAACCGGACAATGCGGTCCTTGACGCCACGGAAGTCCCGTAGCGCCAAGCTGTGTAATCTCACCGCAGTCTCATCCCGCGTCCCGCGCCAATCGGTGCATCAACGACAACGCCGCACCCGCGCTCTCGTCGCCGCCCGCCAGGGCCTGCCGCAACTCCTCCATCGCGGCCCGCGCCGGTCCGCTCAGCTGCAGCGACTCCAGGTCCGCCGCGTCCGGCGCCGGCCGCACGGTCCAGAACTTCGCCCAGCGCTCGACGCTCGCGAAGACCTCGCCCTGCGCGTCGATGATCGTGTCCAGCCGGGCCAGCAACGGCAACGACAGCGATCCGTCACCGGCCAGCCGCACGTACGTCCGCTCCTTGTCCGGCAGCTCGGCGAACCAGTCCTCGAGCGCCGTGATCGACTCCTCGTCGAACAGCTCGACGCGATGATCCACCATGTGCCACGCCCCGACGCGGATCGGCTCGACGTCGATCTCGCCGGCGCCGATGACCACCTTCAAGACATTGCCCGGCGCGTCCTCTTCGGGCGACGTGACCTCCTGCGTCCCGGAGAACCAGATCCGGTCGGTGACCCGCGTCGTCGAGTGCCGATCGCCGAGGCCGACGTACTGCAGCCGGCCGTCCGCGACCGCGGCCTCCAGCGCCGCCTGGTCGATCGTCGGTACGTCGGACATGCCGCCGGACAGACTCGTCAACTGGCCGTGGGCGAGCAGGATCCGCGTCGTCTTCGGGTCTGCTGTCAGGTCGGCGTACCCGGGCGCGGCCGGGTCCGAGAGCGGGCGCCGCGACCGCCACGGTGCGCCGACGAGCTCGACCCCCGGCACGATCTGGAAAGGCGTCGTTTCGGTCAGCACCGTCACGTGGTCCGGCGCGTGCGCCAGCCACTGGCTCGAGGTCCACAGCGACCCCGGCTCCAGCGCGTCGTGGTTGCCCGGGAGCAGCACGACCGGGACCGGGATCCGCTTGAGCGCCTCGCACGCCCGCAGGATGGTCTGCCGCTCGACCTGGTTGTGCTCGAACACGTCCCCGGTGACGACCACGAACGCCGCCCCGGTCCGCTCCGCGACCTCGCCGATCCGCGCGACAGCATCCAGCCGCGCCTGACCCCACCGGGCCTGCCCGTCCGGCCCCAGGAACCGGCGCATCATGCCCAGCTGCCAGTCCGAGCTGTGCAGAAACGTGATCGACTCGTCCATAGCGGAATGAACGCTAACCCGCCCCACCGACAACCGCCCAACCCAACACACCCCAACCCCCACACCGCCCACACTCCGGACGCACCTTGAGCCTGCACCAACCGTTTCGCCGCCCTCGAAATGACTGGTGGAGGCTCAAGGACGATGAGAGGGTCCGGATGTGTATCTGGAGACGCAGCGTTTGCGGTTGGGGCGGTTCACCCGCGGCGACGTCGAGTTGCTGGTGGACTTGGACTCCGATCCTGAGGTGATGCGGTTCCTGACCGCGCAGGCGACACCGCGGGACGAGGTCGAGAGCGTCGTACTGCCGGCGATCCTCAAGGTGTACGCCGAGCGTCCGGAGCTGGGGACGTTCAAGGCCGAGGATGCGGAGGGTTTCGTCGGGTGGTTCGGGCTTCAGCCGACCGCGGATCCGCGGACCGTGAACGTCGGGTACCGGCTGAAGCGGACCGCCTGGGGCAAAGGATATGCGACCGAAGGCACCCGCGCCTTGATCGCGCACGCGTTCACCGAGCTCGGGATGGAGCGGGTGGAGGCGGACACGATGGCGGTCAACCACCGGTCGCGGGACGTGATGCGGCGGTCCGGGCTGCGGTTCGAGAAGGTGTACCACGAGCACTTCGACGATCCCCTGCCCGGGACCGAGTTCGGGGAGGTGCTGTACGCCGTCGACCGGGCGACCTGGGATGCTGAGGCGCATGAGTGACGAGCGACCGTACGCCGTACTGGACATCGACGCGACCCTGTCCGACACCAGCAAGCGGCTGCAGTTCATCGAGCGGAAACCGAAGGACTGGGACTCGTTCTTCGATCACGCCAAGGACGATGCCGTCCTCGAGGAGGGCCTCGCGGTCGCGACGACGCTGGCGGCGGACCACGAGATCGTCTACCTGACCGGCCGGCCGGAGCGGACCCGGCGGGACACCGAGAAGTGGCTGAAGGACAACGGCTTCCCGGACGGCAAGGTCTACATGCGCGGCAACACCGACCGCCGCCCGTCGATGCTGATGAAACTCGGCCGCCTGAAACGCCTTGCCGAGCGCCGCCCGGTCGCCGTCCTGGTCGACGACGACATCTCGGTCATCAAGGCCGCCGAGAAAGCCGGCTACACGGTGATGAGGGCCGACTGGGGACTCGACGCCGAGACCCAGCCGACCCTCTTCGAAGCCCAGGAATCCGAAGGACGCACCTGAGCCCGCCTCACCCTGCTACTTGCTGAGGCCGACGATCAGGGTGTTTGCGTACGGCGGGTAGGACGACAGGTAGAAGTTCTGCACCTTCGAACCGTGCAGGAACGCGTTCCGCGCGTAGATCAGCGGCACGACCGGTGCGTCGGCCATGATCTGCTTGTCCAGCGCGGCCCACAGACCGGCCGCCTTCGTCCGGTCCGGCTCGGCCGTCGCGGCGGCGATCGCCGTGTCCACCGCGGGGTTGGAGTAGCGGGAGATGTTGTAGCCGCCGTTCCCGATCTCCGAGGACGCGAAGAGCGGCTGGATGTTGCCGATCGCGCTCGGGAAGTCCGGCAGCCAACTCGACACGGTCAGGTCGAAGTCCGGCTTGTTGCCGGTGATGAGGTCGGTCAGCGGCTCACTGTCCAGTGGCTTGATGGTGACAGTGATCCCGGCCCGCTTCAGGCCCTGCTGAATCGCCTGCGCCACGCCGAGACCGGTCGTGTTGTCGGCGGCCAGCACCAGGTTCAGGTTGCTGACGCCCGCCGCGGCCAGCATCTGCTTGGCCTTCGCAGGGTCACCGGCCGGCGGCGCCTCGTACGAGTCGTACTTGGTGTACCCGTCGATCCCCGGCGTGATCAGAGTCGACGCGATCTCACCGCCGTACTCCGGACCGCCTTCGGCGACCTGGACAGCCTGCTTGTCGACGGCGTACTCGATCGCCTTGCGGACCGCGGGGTTGGCCAGCGCCGGCCGCTTGGTGTTCATCGCCAGGTACTCCAGCGCGCCGGACGGCGAGGTCGCCACCCGGGCCTTGACGGCCGGATTGCCGGTGATCGTCGGGATCAGCGCCGCCGGGACCGACGTACCGGTGGTGGCGGCGAACTTGTCGTCGCCGGCGTCGGCGATCAGGCGCTGGTTGACGACGTCGGGCTGCAGGCCCATGTCGGTCACGATCGAGTCCGGCAGGCCGGTCCGGGCCGGGTCGGTCGACTTGTCCCAGTTCGGGTTCCGGGTCAGGACCAGCTTCGAGCCCGGCGTGTACGACTGCACCTGGTACGGGCCGCTGGCCATCGGCTTCTCGCCGTAGTGCGCCGGGTCGGTGTCGGCCTTCTTCGGCACCGGGGAGAACGCCGGCATGCTGACGATCCACGGCCAGTCGCCGTACGGCTTGTTCAGCTTGAACACGATCGTGGTCTCGTCCGGCGTCTCGATCGAGGCCAGGTCGCCGCCCTTGTACGGGCCGGTGTACTTGTCGCCGCCTACCAGGAGCGACTTGTGGTAGCCGAGACCGCCGGACAGTTCCGGCGCGAACGACCGCTCGACGCCGTACTTGATGTCAGCGGCAACGATCGGCGAACCGTCGGCGTACTTGAGACCCGGCTTGAGCTTGTAGGTCCACGTCTTGCCGCCATCAGTGACCTGCCCCGTGTCGGTAGCGAGGTCCGGGACCAGCTCGGTCGGCTTGCTCGGGTCGGTCTTCCACGACGTCAGGCCGCGCAGCACCAGGTGGATCCCGCTGATGCCCAGGTTCTGGCTCTTGGCGGGGTCGTAGCTGATTTCCTTGCTGGTGCTGAGGATGTGGAAGGTGCCGCCCTGCTCCGCTGCCGCAGTACTACCGCCAGTGGTGCCGGACTTGTCATTGGCGTTGCACGCGGCCGCCGCCAGCGCCAGCACGGCCGCTAGCGCGACCGCTCGGGATAGGTGTTTCATTGTGTCCTCTCAGAGGTGGGGAGCTCAGGGAAATAGCAGGCGGCCCGGTGCTCCGTGGAACCTTCGACGGGTTCGAGCACTGGTCGTTTCGTTGCGCAGACGTCCTCGGCCTTGTAACAGCGGGTCCGGAAGGGACATCCGGATGGCGGGTTGACAGGGGTCGGTACGTCGCCCGTCAGCACGATGCGATCACGCGAGACGCCCGGTTCCGGGACGGGGACGGCGGACAGCAACGCCTTCGTGTACGGGTGGGCCGGCGACTCGTACACCTGCGCCGCCGGGCCTTCTTCGACGATCGTGCCGAGATACATCACGGCGATCCGGTCGGCGACCTGACGGACGACGGCCAGGTCATGGGCGACCAGCACGTACGACAGGCCGAGCTCGTCGCGCAGGTCGGCGAGCAGGTTCAGCACTTGGGCCTGCACCGACACGTCCAGCGCGGACACCGGCTCGTCGCAGACCAGCAGATCGGGTTTGACCGACAGCGCCCGCGCGATCCCGATCCGCTGACGCTGACCGCCGGAGAACTCGTGCGGGTACCGCACCAGGTGCTCCTCGGCCAGTCCGACCTGTTCGAGCAGTTCGACGAGCTGGGCCCGGGTAGGGCGGAGTCCTTGGGCGCGGAACGGCGTACTGAGAATCGTCGCCACCGACTGCCGCGGGTTCAGTGAGGCCTGCGGGTCCTGGAAGACCATCTGGATGCGGCGGCGGATCGGGCGCAGCCGGCGGCCCTTGACCTTGGTGACGTCCTTGCCGCCGATCTCGACCCGGCCCTGCGTCGGGTCGAGCAGCCGGGTCGCGACCCGGGCCAGTGTGGACTTGCCGGAACCCGATTCGCCGACGAGACCGAGGGTTTCGCCCTTGCGTACGACGAGATTGACGCCGTCGACCGCGCGAACGGCCTGCGCCTTCTGCCACGGTACGCCGCGCAACCCGAAGTACTTCTTGACGTCCTTGAGCGCCAGCAACTCGTCGCTCACAAGATCACCTCCGGACGCCGCCCCAAATGACACGCCGCCTCGTGATCACCTTCGCCAGGACGCGGTGTGAGCTCGGGCCGCTCGGTGATGCACCGCTCCCCCACCAGATGCGTGTAAGCACACCGCGGCTGGAACGGGCATCCGGTCGTGATCGAGCCCGGCCCCGGCGGAGTGCCCGGGATCGTGGTCAGCCGCGGTTTCGGCGGTACGTCGACGCGCGGCATCGCACCCAGCAACCCGAGGCTGTACGGGTGCGCCGCCCGGAAGAACAGATCGCGTACGGTGCCACGCTCGGCCGCGCGCCCGGCGTACATCACCAGGACGTCGTCCGCGACCTCCGCGACCACTCCGAGGTCGTGCGAGATCAGGATCAGCGCCGTACCGAACTCGTCCTGGACGTCGTCCAGCAAGCGCATGATCTGCGCCTGCACGGTCACGTCGAGTGCGGTCGTCGGCTCGTCCGCGATCAGCACTCTCGGGTCGTTCACGAGAGCCATAGCAATCACGACCCGCTGCCGCATTCCCCCGGAGAACTCGTGCGGGTAGCTGTCCGCGCGGCGGGCCGCGTCCGGGATGCCGACCTTGTCCAGCATCTCGACCGCCCGCCGGCGCGCGACCTTCTTCGGGACGTCGTGGTGCAGCCGGTAGGCCTCGGCGACCTGCCAGCCGACGGAGTAGTACGGGTTCAGCGCGGACAGGGCGTCCTGGAAGACCATCGCGATGTCGTTGCCGCGGATCTTGCGGAGCTCGTCGTTCGGCAGGCCGGCCAGCTGCCGGCCGTCGAGCAGCACCTCGCCGGTGACGTCGGCGTTCGACGGCAGCAGACCCATCACCGCGGACGAGCTGACGCTCTTCCCGGAGCCGGACTCGCCGACGATCGCGAGCGTCTGTCCCGGCGCGACCGCGAAGTCGATACCGTCGACGGCCGGCACCGGACCGTTCTCGGTCGAGAACGTGACATGCAGGTCGTGCACTTCCAATACCGGCTCAGCCATGGCTCACCCTCGGATCGAGCACACCGTGCACTATGTCCACCACCAGGTTCGCCAGGATGATCAGGAACGCCGAGAACAACGTGACGCCGACGACCACGGCCACGTCGAGCTGGCCGACTGCGCTGATCAGCAGGTCGCCGAGGCCTTGCATGCTGAACACCTTCTCGGTCAGGATCGCGCCGCCGAGCAGACCACCGAGGTCGAGACCGAACAGCGTGATGACCGGGACCAGCACGCCCCGCAGCCCGTGGGTCAGGACCACCCGCGCCTCGCCGGCCCCCTTCGCCCGGGCCGTGGTGATGTAGTCGAGGTTGAGCTCCTCGAGCATCTGCGACCGGGTCAGCCGGATGTACGACGCCGCTTGCAGGATCGCCAGCACGATCCAGGGCGTGACCAGGTGCCAGGCCCAGTCGACCGGGCTCTCGGTCAACGGGACGTAGCCGTTGACCGGGACCATGTTCAGCCAGAACCCGAACACCAGGATCGCGAGCAGACCGAGCAGGAACGACGGGGTCGAGACGCCGGCCAGCGCGACGCCGACGGCCAATCGGTCGAGGATGCGGCCCCGGTTCAAAGCGGCGATCACGCCGAGCGAGACGCCGAACAGCAGCCAGAGAACGGCGGCACCGAGCGCGATCGACGCGGTGATCGGCAGCCGGTCCGTGATCAGCGTGGTGACCGGTCGAGCGAGCGGGAACGAGTAGCCGAAGCAGGGAGCGTTGCAGTGCACGGCCGCCGTACCGTCACCGAAGGTGCGGCCGGCGACGATGCCCTTCAGGAAGTTCAGGTACTGCTGCAGGGTGCTCTGGTCGAGCTGCATGAAATGCCGCGCCTGCTCGAGGCGGTCCGGCGTGCAGGGCTTGCCGCACGCCAGGTGGGCGGGGTCGGCGGGGATCGCGTAGAAGATCAGGTAGACGGCGAGGCTCAGCGCCAGCATCACGAGCAGCGCGCCGAACAACCGGCGGATCAGGAACCAGACGAGGTCGGGCATCAGTTCGTCCTCCGCAACCGGACGTCGAACACGTCCCGTACGCCGTCGCCCAGCAACGTGAACCCGAGGACCGCCAGGAACAGCATCGCGCCCGGGAACAGCAGGAACCACGGGTCCGCGCCGGTGTACACCCAGGCGATCGAGTCCGAGATCGACCGTCCGAGACTCGGTGTCGGCGGTGGCACGCCGACCCCGAGGAACGACAGCGCCGCCTCGGCGCCGATGTAGCCGGGGATCGCGAGGGTGGCGACGACGAGGACCGGGCCGAGCAGGTTCGGCAGCAGTTCGCGGGTGATCACCATCCAGCCGCTCGACCCGACGCTGCGGGCCGCCTCGACGAACTCGCGGGCCACCAGCGAGCGCGCCTGGTTCCGGATCAGGCGGGCCAGGCCGGCCCAGCCGAAGAAGCTGAGCACCAGGATCAGCAGCAGCCAGCGCGGGAACCTGGCCGGCACAACGATGCCCAGGGCAATCATGAAGACGAGCTGCGGGAAGCCGAAGAGGAAGTCGAGCAGCCGCGACAGCACCGCGTCGTACCAGCCGCCGAAGTACGCAGCGCTGATGCCGGCGAGGGTGCCGACGACGGTGGTGATCAGCGTGACGACGACCGCGATGAACAGCGACGTACGCAGACCGAGGACGACGATCGAGAACAGGTCCCGGCCGGTCAGCGGCTCCACCCCGAACCAATGGGTGCCGCTCGCTCCACCGATCGCACCGCGTGGCGCGTTGCCACGCGCCGGATCGAGCAGGTCGATGTGGTACGTCGTCGCGTCCTGGCCGGCCAGCCGCACCAGCAAGGGCGCGGCGGCGGCGATCACGATCAGCAGGGCGACCACGACCAGGCCGACCCGCGCACTGCGGTCACGCCGCATCCGGCGCATCGCTTGCCGGGTGGGCGATACGGTCCCGGCGACCGAGGAACTCACAAGCACTCCCGACAGGTTCGAAGCTCGAGCTGACAAAACCTAGGCGGCATCCTCCCACCACGGCGGTCGCATCTCGAATCCCGAGAATGTCGGGTTGTTAACTGTGGATTCGGATAGGTGCTGTCGAGTGGTTACGCTCCGCGTGTGGATGCCATGGTGGAGATCGGTGACCGGGTGCTGCTGTACGCCGTTTACGGCCCGGACGGCGGCGTACCCGTGATGTCGTTCGGGGGTACGCCGAGTACGCGGTGGAAACGACCCGAGGTGGTCGCGACGATCGAGTCGTCCGGGGTGCGGATGGTGATGCCGGACCGGCCCGGGTACGGCGGATCGACCCGGCAACCTGGCCGGACCGTGGCCTCGGTCGCTGTTGATGCTGCGGCTCTCGCGGACTCGCTCGGCTGGGAACGGTTCGCGGTCACGGGCGGCTCGGGAGGCGGTCCGCACGCGTTGGCCTGCGCGGCACTGCTGCCCGATCGCGTGACCCGCTGCGCGGTGACTGGGAGCAACGCGCCGTCGCTCGTCGACGGTCCCGAACCGACCGAGGAGGAGGAACGGGCGGACCCACGGCGCAACCGCACCTTCTGGCGAGCGGTCCACGGGGACCTGCGACCTGGGCTCGAGGAAACAGCTCGCACGATCATGGCCGCCGTGGAGGAGGGCGGACCCGAGTTCCCGCCGGACCCCGGCTCGCCACCAGGTCCCCCGGCCCGGGAGGACCCGGAAGCTGTGGCTCGTCTGACGGCCACCTTCGTCACCAGTCACGACGGCTGGATCGACGATCACAGAGCGTTCGCTCAGCCGTGGGGCTTCGAGCTCGGCGAAATCCGGGTCCCGGTCAGCCTCTGGCACGGCTCTGCTGACGAGCGCGCCGGCAAGTACGCCGACCACCTCGCCGCAGCGATCCCGCACGCCGAACGCAAGTACTACGTGGGCGGCCATGTCCCGCCGACAAATGCGTACCGCGAACTGCTGCGGTGGCTGACACTGTCCTGATGGACCTAGCACGTCAACTCGTTCTGGAGCTGTATCCGGAGGCCCGGGCCGCCTGGCTCGGCGGGAGCGTGGTGCGCGGTGACGCGAGTCCGACGTCCGACCTGGACATCACGGTGCTGCTGGACGGACCGCCGGCACCGCGGAGGAAGTCGCTGGAGTACGGCGGTTGGCCGGTCGAGCTGTTCGTGCACACCGAGAAGTCACTGCGCTACTTCGCCGACAAGGACCAGCTACGACGCCAGCCGACCATGATGCGGCTGGTCGGTGAATCCGTCGTACTGGTGGACGCTGACGGGTCGGGTGCGCGGCTGCAGCAGGAGTTCCTGGCCGAGGTGGCTGCCGGACCGAAGCCGCTGTCGACGGACGAGGTCGACCTGCTGCGCTACACGGTCACGGACCTGCTGGAAGACGTGTCAGCCGCAGAAGGTGATGTGCGCCTGGCGATCACGTCGGTGCTGTGGCAGGAGGCGGCTCGGCTGCTGCTGACGGGCGCCGGTCATTGGTCCGGGACCGGCAAGGGTCTGCTGCGCGAGGTCAGGGCGTACGACGTTGCTCACGGCACCGACCACGCTGCGAAGTTACTCGACGGCGTGCGGGCCTCGGACGACCGTCTGGCGGCTGCTGTGGACGACATCCTTGACGCTTATGGAGGACGGGTGTTCAGTGGTTTCGAGCTGGCTGCCGACATCTAGCTAGTCGATCAGCTCCCAGCGGCGCTTGGGGAACGTGCGTATGGCGACGAGGGCGGCTGCTGCGCCCAGGAGTACGCCGGGGATGATCCAGCGCCATCCGGTGAAGACGTTGGTGGTCGTGGACGCTTGAGCCTGAGCTGGTGGGTCAGGTGCCGGTGCCGGTTCTGGCGTGGACTCCTCGGCCGTGTAGCCGTCGTTCAGGCTGGGGCCGCCGTAGAACTCGCCGCTGAGCAGCTTGAGGTCGTTGAGCAGCTTCAGGAGCTTCACCGGGTCGGTGGCGCGGTGCCACGTGGGCTTCGCGGGTTTGGTCCCGGACATCAGGTCCTCGGTGGCGATCCACGGTCCGCCCGGCGCGTCGGGATAGATGATGTCGATGCGCCAGACGGACATGTCGTGGATCAGCCAGGTAGCGCGGACGAACCGGCCGGACAGGTGCTCACCACTCGGCTTGCCTGGTGTCAGCTCGGTGAGCTTGACCAGTTCGCCGTACCGCGGGTCGTTGTAGCCGAAAGCGACGACCGACGGCGGTGCGCTGAGCAGAACGCTGGTCGGGCCGCCGGCGTGTGCGGGCGTGACACCGATCGCTAAGAGCACGACAACGAGCATGAGGATGCGGCGGACCATGGCAGCTCTCCCTCTCGGATTCTCTGTTGCTGCTGGTACACCGCCCGCGGTCAGGAGGTTCCGGTCGCCAGCTCCACGGCGCGGGCCTTGTCGACACCTTCGAGACGGAACGTGACGCCGCCGCGCTCCCAGACCAGTGTCGGTCCGGCGATCCGTACGACGCGCTTGTCGACCAGCACCAACTGGTGCGGCGTACTGAACCAGAAGCCGGGAACCTCGGGGACGTAGCCGAGCTCGCCGTAGTACTGCTTGATGTACCTCGGCTCGAGCCCGGACTGGAACTGCTCCAGCCGTACGCCGTCCCAGCTGGTCGCTAGGAAGCCTTTTGACGCCTCTACGCCCGTCGGCGTACCCAGTGCCCTGGGGAGCTGTGGCGTGAAGCCAGCGACGCGTGCAGCGGCCTCCAGGGACATGTGACGGCCCACCGTCGGAGGTGGTGGCGCAGTACTCGGTCCAGTGCCCACCGGCTCCGCCTGGACTCCCCCGATGTGCAGCCACTCCGCGACTGTCGCGCGTACCGGAGGGGTGAGTGCAGCGCCCGCGACCAGGATCAGGAAGCCGGCCAGGAACGCCCGCCACCTGTCCCGCAGCCGCTTCCGCACCGGGACCTCGGCGACCCGTGCCAGCACCGCCGCCGTCAGTCCGTCGTCTACGGGAGGTACGACGGCTGAGTGTCCGACGGATCGCAGTTCGTCTTCGAGGCTCATCGCTGCACCTCCTTGTCGGGTAGAGCGTCACGCAACCGACCCAGCGCGCGGTGTAGCCGTGACTTGACGGTTCCTCGCGGCCAGCCGAGTACAACGGCGGTCTCCTGCTCGTCGAGGTCCAACAGGTACCTGCAGGTCACCACTAGCCGCATCTGCTCGGGTAACGCGCGTACAGCAGCCAGCAACTCCGTACGACGCTCCAACGACACAGCCGCGTCCGCCGGATCCAGCACGACGTCCAGCGGTGCCGCAAGCTCCTCCCGCCGCGCCCGGCGGCCGCGAGCACGTACAGCGTTCCGGGTCTCGTTGGCCACGATCCGCAACAACCAGGGCCGGAACGCCGCACCCTCCCGGAACCCGCCGAGCGCTCTGAACGCCTTGACGAACGCCTCCTGCACCACGTCGTCCGCGTCCGCTCCGGCGCCCAGGAAGACCGCGGTCCGCTTCGCCACGGAGGCATGCCGATCCACCAGCTCGCCGTACGCGACCGAGTCTCCGCCACGCACCCGAGCCACAATCTCGGCTTCCTCACCCAGGCTGATCCAGGGCCCCCAATCTGCTCCGCTGTCTACTTCCGGACACTGGCACTACACCGCCGATCATCTCCAGGTTCCCGTGTATAGGGTCGGTGTCGTGCCTGATATCGACGCAAGCTTTCTCGCTCTCCCCCGGCAGGAGTTGGCGGCGGCCGCCCTGCAACGGGCCCGTGACCTCGGGGCCACGTTCGCCGAGTTCCGGCTGGAACGGATCCGGTCCGAGTCCATCTCCCTGCGCGACAGCGTGCTGGAGAGCGCGAAGGACGACGAGGACCTCGGTCTCGCCGTCCGCGTGATCCACGACGGCACCTGGGGTTTCGCCGCCGGCGTCGCGCTGACCACCGACGAAGCGGTCATCCTGGCCGAGCAGGCGGTGAACATGGCCCAGGTGTCCCGGCCGATCAACGCCGAGACGATCGAGCTCGCCGACGAGCCGACGTACGACGACGTCACCTGGATCTCGTCGTACGAGATCGACCCGTTCAGCGTGCCGCGGGCCGAGAAGGTCGCGCTGCTCACCGACTACAGCGACCGCCTCCTCAAGGCCGAGGGCGTCGCCCACATGAGCGTCCACGTCGCCACGATCCACGAGTGCAAGTACTACGCGAACACCGCCGGTACGTCGTACACGCAGCAACGCGTCCGGATCGGCCCCGACATCACCGCGCACGCCGTCGCCGAGGACCGCTTCGACTCGATGTCGTCCACCGCCCCGCCGGCCGGCCGCGGCTGGGAGTACATGACCGGCACCGGCTGGAACTGGGACGAGGAGCTCGCCCAGATCCCCGCCTGGCTGGCCGAGAAGATGGCCGCGCCGACCGTCGAGGCCGGCACGTACGACGTCGTCATCGACCCGTCCAACCTCTGGCTCACGATCCACGAGTCGATCGGCCACGCCACCGAGCTCGACCGGGCGCTCGGCTACGAGGCGAACTACGCGGGCACCAGCTTCGCCACGCTCGACCAGCTCGGCACGCTCAAGTACGGCTCGCCCGCCATGCACGTCACCGGCGACCGCACCGCGGAGCACGGCCTGTCCACCGTCGGGTACGACGACGAGGGCGTCGCCGGCCAGCAGTGGGACCTGGTCAAGGACGGCATCCTGGTCGGGTACCAGGTCGACCGCCGGATGGCGAAGAAGAACGAGGACGTGCTCGGCACGCCGCGCTCCAACGGGTGCGCGTACGCCGACTCGTCCGGCCACATCCCGATCCAGCGGATGGCCAACGTCTCGCTGCAGCCCGCCCCGGACGGCCCGTCCACCGAGGAGCTGATCAGCCGGGTGCGGAACGGGATCTACATCGTCGGCGACAAGTCCTGGTCGATCGACATGCAGCGGTACAACTTCCAGTTCACCGGTCAGCGGTTCTACAAGATCACCGACGGCAAGCTCGAGGGCCAGCTCCGCGACGTCGCGTACCAGGCCACGACCACCGACTTCTGGGGGTCGATGGAGGCCGTCGGCGGTCCGCAGACGTACGTCCTCGGCGGCGCGCTGAACTGTGGCAAGGCCGAGCCCGGACAGTCCGGCGCCGTCAGCCACGGTTGCCCGTCCGCGCTGTTCCGCGGCGTCCGCATTCTCAACACCACTCAGGAGGCCGGCCGGTGACGGGCATTCAACTCACCCCGCAGGACACGATCGAGCGGGGCCTCGCCCTGGCCGCGGCCGAGGGCGCCGACGGTTGCGTCGTACTCGTCGCCGAGACCTCCAGCACCAACCTGCGCTGGGCGAACAACACCCTGACCACCAACGGCGCGATGCGCGGCTCGAGCGTGACCGTGATCGCCACGGTCGGCGCCGGCGAGGGTACGGCGGCCGGCGTCATCGGCCGCTCGTCGGTCACCGAGGACTCGTTGCGCGAGATCGTGTCCGCCGCGATCGCGACCGCCCGCGCGGCGGGCCCGGCCGAGGACGCCCGCCCGCTCGTCGACGGTACGACGGGAGCGGACTGGGACCTCGAGCCGGAGGAGACGACCGTCGGCGTGTTCGAGAAGTTCGCACCGTCGCTCGGCGAATCGCTCAAGCGCGCCTCGGCCGAGGCGCGCCACCTCTACGGCTTCGCCAACCACGAGGTCGTGACGCTGTACGTCGGTTCCTCGACGGGACTGCGGCTGCGCCAGGCGCTCCCCCGCGGGTACGTGTCGTCGACCGGCAAGAACACCGACCTCAGCCACTCGGCCTGGGTCGGCACCGCCACGCGCGACTTCACCGACGTCGACCCGCTCGCGCTGGACGCCGAGCTCACTCGCCGCCTCGGCTGGGCGAACCGGACGGTGTCCGTCGACGCCGGCCGGCACCCGACGATCCTGCCGCCGGCCGCGGTCGCGGACCTGATGACGTACCTGTACTGGCAGCTCGACGGCCGGGACGCGCTCGAGGGCCGGACCGTGTTCTCCAAGGCCGGTGGCGGCACCCGGCTCGGCGAACCCCTGTCGTCACAGCCGGTGAACCTGCACTCCGACCCGGCGCTCCCCGGGCTCGAAGCGTTCGGGTTCGCGGTGGCGCGTTCGTCCGGCGGCTCGTCGAGCGTCTTCGACAACGGGCTCACGCTCGCGGCCACGGACTGGATCCGCGGCGGCAAGCTCGAGCACCTGATGACGAGCCGGTACACCGCCGGTCTCATCGATGCGCCGACGGCCACCCCGGACATCGAGAACTACGTGGTCTCGGTCGACGGTGCGACCGGTTCGACCGACGACCTGGTCGCCGGGCTCGGCAACGGGCTGCTCCTGACCTGCCTGTGGTACATCCGGATGGTCGACCCGCAGACACTGCTGCTCACCGGCCTCACCCGCGACGGCGTCTACCTGGTCGAGAACGGCGAGGTCACCGGGGCGGTCAACAACTTCCGTTTCAACGAAAGCCCGGTCGACCTGCTGTCCCGGTTCACCACGGCCGGCGCGACCGTTCCGTCGTACTCGCGGGAATGGGGCGACTACTTCTCCCGCACCGCGACCCCGCCCCTGCTGGTGCCCGACTTCAACATGTCGAGCGTCAGCCAGGCGAACTGATCACTGTTTGGTCACTGTCCTGGTCATTGCTTGGTGAGGGCGACGCGCCACATCTCGCGTTGGCCTTCGTGGTACGGCGTGAGCTCGTCGAGCTGCCAGTTCTCGGCGAGCTCACGCACCAGGGCCTCGTCGAAGAAGCGGCCGACGAAGCCGTCGTGCACGGACAGCCCGTCGCCGAGCTGCTGCCAGTCCCGCGAGCAGGGGTCGCCGGTCGACCACACGGCGTACACGAAAACCCCGCCCGGGCTGAGCACCCGGCGGATCTCGGACACGAGTGACCGCAGCTCGGACGGCGAGAACGCCATGTTCAGCAGGAGATTCGCGAACACCGCGTTCACTGCGCCGTCGGCGGGCGGCAACGGGTCGCGGACGTCGTGCAACGCGGCGGTGACGCGGTCGTCGAGCCCTTCGCGCTGCGCCTCGTGCCGCAGCTGGTCGAGCGCGGTCTCGCTGAAGTCGGTGGCGTGCACGCTGAATCCCTGTCTGGCCAGGAAAAGCGCGTCCCTGCCGTGGCCGGCGCCGAGTTCCAGCACGTCATCGATGCCTGCGGCACCGAATCTCGCCACGGCCTGCTGCGCCACGGCTGATGGCTCCAGTCCGTGCAGCTGCGGGCGTCTCGCGTACGCCGAGTCCCAACGTTCCTGCTGAGCTCTCGCGAGCTCGACATGCCCAGTGTTTCCTCTATGCATGGTGCTCCCCGTGTTCGTCACGCCGGTCTGGACGATCGGCAGACCGCGCCAGCCTACGTCAGAACTTTGAGTAGACGTACTCAAGCGGCAGGCCGTTCCCCGCCGGGACAGTGGAAGGGACCCGAGGAGGACTCGATGCCGACCGCCGCCATCACCTGCCCCACCTGCCGCGCCCAGCTGCGCCTGACGATCGAGCCGGCCCCTTCTCCACAGCCTCACCCACAACCCGAACTCCGCCTCCCCGCCGCCCCACCCCACCTCGGCATCCATCCCCCACCCCCTCCCCCAGAACTCCCTGTCGAACCCCCTGTCGCACCGCCCACCTCACCGCCTGTCGCACCGCCCGCCTCACCGCCTGTCGCACCGGCCGCCGCGCCGCCTGTTGCGGCTCGTTCCACGCGGCCGGTGTCCGGGGCCCGCCCGCCGTACCCGACGACCTTCGGCGATCCCCGCCCGCTCCCCCAACCCCCGACCGACCAGCCCCCGAGGCCCTCCAGGATCCGCCGCCTGAGCCCTCAGGCCACCCTCCTCACCCTCGGCGTACTCCTGCTCCTGGCAGCCGGCGTCACCTTCCTCGCCGTCAACTGGGACAGCCTCCCCGTCGCCGCCCAGGCCGCCATCATCGGTACCCTCGCCGCCCTCTCCTTCGCCGGCTCGATCCCAGCGAGCCGCCGGAAACTGGCAGGCACCGCCGAAGCCCTCGCCATCCTCGGCACCGGTCTGCTCACCGTCGACCTGTACGGCGCCCGCGCCCTCGGCCTGATCCCACCGACCGCCGTCGACGGCTTCACCTACAGCGCGATCGTCTTCGCGACCATCGCCGTACTCGCGCTCCTGATGACCCGCCTCGCCCCCAAGGTCGTCACGTACGGCGTCACCGCGGTCATCGCCGCACAAGTCCCGATCCCGCTCGTCCTGATCGATCGCGCGAGCCTCCCGGTCCTCCTCGGCGCGCTCCTGGTCCAGGTCGTCAGCACGCTGTACCTGTCCGCGAAGGGCACCGCGATCGTCCGCCGTACCGGATCCATCACCGCCGCCATCGTCTTCTGCGGCATCCTCGTAGCCGGCATGACCCGCACGCTCCTGGGCCTCCTCACCACGACCACCTTGTCCATCACGATCGCGACCGCCGCAATCGTCTGCGTCGCCGCAGCGACCGGCATCGCGATCCTCCACAAGCGCCCACTCCCCGCGGCGCTCCCCTCCGGCCTCGGCGAATGCGTCTGCGCCGCAGCCGCCGCCTTCGCTGTCGCCACCACGCTCCCGCAACTCCCCGGCCCGAGCCGCTGGTTCACCACAGCACTTGCCACTCTTCTCGCCATCATCGAGCTCGTCGCTGCCCGCCGTACCGGCAAGCTCGCCGTCATCCTGCACAGCGCAACCATCACGGTGGCCGCCGTCGACCTCACCTACTGCGTGGCCACGGACGACATCCGCCAACTCGGCTACCTCGCCGCGATCCTCGCCGTACTGGCGGTTCTCGCTGCCGTCCGCAAACTCACTGACCCCGTCCCCACCGCAGCCGTCGCCAGCCTGAGCGCCCAGCTCGCGATCGTCCTGTTCGCGTTCGACGGGTACGTCGACACGTGGCCGGCCGCCGTCGCACTAGCCGCCGTCGCCGCGATCGGCATCGCGGTCACCTGCGGGTACGTCGGCAAGCCGCTGGAACCCGTCCTGCTCACTACCGCCGCCTGCGCCGCCGTACTGGCCGAGATCGCTGCCGTGGCGGCGTCCCCCTACACCGCAACCGGCGTAGTCCTGACGATCGTCGCCGCCCCGCTGATTGCCTACGGCATGAATCCGCGCCGCCGCCCGACCCTGCTACAGGCCGCGGTCCTGCTCATCATCGCCAACACCGCCTTCATGCTCGGCGCCGACGCACACACCCTGGAGTGGTACACCGTCCCGCCGGCCCTGATCCTGCTGGCCGTCGGCATCGTTGCCTGGCGCAACCAACCGAGCTGGGTCTTCCTCGGCCCCGGCCTGATGCTCGGCCTCGCTCCCTCCGCCCTGATCGCCGACACCACCGACAACTGGCTCCGCGCAACCCTGGTGGTAGCCGCCGCAGTCCTCCTCATCCTGATCGGCGTCCGCCAGTCCCTCCAGTCCCCCTTCGTCATCGGCTCCGGCGTCGTAGCCAAGATCGCCATCGCCCAGTTCCTGGAAGTAGCCCCCTTGATCCCCCGCTGGATCACCCTCGCCACCGCCGGCCTGATCCTCCTCACCACCGGCGCAACCTACGAACGCCGCCTGACCCAAGCCAAACAAGCCACCCGCTGGATATCGAACCTCCGCTGACTCAAGCGCTTGCCACGACGCGCTGACAGCCGCACCCCGACGCGGAATCCATCGCATACTGAATGTGTTCGCTGACTGCGTTGGGGGACGCATGTTCGACCCTCTGGTCCAAGGGCTGCCTAACGACTCCTACTTGGCGCCTGTCTTCCTGTCGCTGCGAGGTCACGACGGGGTAACCCCGAAACGCCTGGCTGCTTCGGGAATCGCCCAGAACCTGCTGCGTCTCCCCATCGTCCAGAACAAGGCTGTCCAGACAGGCAACAAACCAGCGGACGCGGCATTCGCGGTCATCGTCGAACAAGTCGCGCAACTGGAGTCCCCGACCGACCGCCTCATCGCCGACGCGATCCTCAACCTCGGCATCTATCGCGAAACGTACAAGTCTCGGAACATCTCCGGTCGAGCCATCCATCGCCTCACCACAGGCGGGGTGGGCGACCGCCGACTCGCTGTCGTCGACCAATGGCAGGCCCTGCACGAGGCGCTCGACGCCGCACCACCCGCCGGGCCGGCTCCCGGCGAGCACACGCTGCGCAGCCGCCTGGAACGAGAAGTCTTCGAACGACTGAGCACCTTGCTCGTCAATCCCAGACCCACCTTCGAGATCTCCGCTCCGGGCGAACCGATCGCACCCTCGACGGCGCAGACCGTCGACGCAACAGCTGCCGGGAAGGTCATCGTGGTCGGCGGAGCCGCATTCGACCACACCTGGCGCATCGGTTCGGTGCCTCCGGTGGGAACGTCGACAATGGCGATGGCGTTCGCCCGTACCCCTGGCGGCAAAGGCGTCAGCCAAGCCGTCGCCGCCGCCCATCTGGACCTCGACGTGTCGTTGATAGCCGCCGTCGCACCCGACGACGACGGGCGGGAGATCGAGGCTCACCTCGATCGCGAAGGCGTCGACACCTCCCTGCTCCACCGAGTCGAGCGCCCCAGCGCCAGAACTCCGGCCACCGGAATCTACGAACTGCCCTACGGCAACAGTTCGGCCGCAGTGTTCCGAGACATCGACCTCGACGTGCCCACCATCGACCGCCATGCGGCCGCCCTCACCACCTGCGACGTACTCCTCCTCACCTTCGAACTCCCCATGCCAGTCCTGAAACACGTCCTCGACCTGGTCGCCGACGCCCCGAATCCTCCCGTCGTCATCGTCACACCTGGCCAGCCCTATTCGAACGGTCACCTGGTCAGCCCCCTGCTCAAGCAGATGGACTATCTCGTCGCACATCTGTGGGAGCTGGAGGGATTCGCGTTCTCCGACGAGGCGAAGTACGACCCCGAACTGCTCAGCGACGACCTGCTGAGCCGCGGCCTGAGATCCCTCTGCCTGCTGAGCGTTCCGGACGGCGGAAGCGTTTACGAGCGCGGTAAGCCGACCGCCCAGATTCCCAGACCGCACAGGAACATCCAGGAGGCGTCGATCACGCGGGACGCCTTCTGTGCCGCGTTGGCCGCCCGCCTGATCGAGGACCGATCCCGCACGGAAAACACCTTCCTGTGGGCAGCAGCCGCAATGGCAAGCTTCGCCGACAACTACCACCAGGCCCCCACCACCCACCCGAGCCGAGCGACCATCAACGAACGCTTCGCCCAGATGCCGCGCGGCGAGGCCAGCTGAGGCTGCCACTTGGCAAACCCGCCGTCCGACTTGGCAACCGCGTTCGCCGAACGACCGGAGCGGCGGCGCCAACACCGTCCGCTGCGCAACAAATCCGGCACTGGCGGTCACAAGTGTCCCTGTCACGATCGAAGCAGAGGCACTCCACGCGCCTTCAGCGGAGTCGGCAGGGACCCGATCCCGGAACCGCCGGCCGCGCGAGATCGAGGATCGAGGGACGCCATGGCAACCAACCAGGCACTCGCATTGATGCTCATCTTCGGCTTTTCGTTCGCGATCGCCAAGAACTGGAGGAAGGTACTCGTCTTCCTCGGCGCACTGGCCATGACCGCGGCCCTCTTCGGTGTCTACTCCATCGTCGAGGCGGTCCGCGACATCGACACGATCCACAGCGACGTGGACCCCGCCGGCATCCAGGCCGGTCACCCCGACGCGACCACAGACGCGACCGCACGGTCGGCCGCACCGCGCGGACGCTGACAATCTGACAGGACGGGCGTCGCGGCCGACCCGGCCGCGGCGCCCGGAAGAGGAGACGGTGAGACCCGATGCTCGGCAGATCTAGTTCGGACAACTCGTCGCCTGGCCGGGTTGTCGTTGTCGGTGGCGCGGTCATGGATGCCACGTTCAGGACCAAGCAGTTGCCGGCTCCGGAGACCTCGGCCGAGGCACTCGGCTTCAGCCTTTCGCCTGGCGGAAAAGGCCTGATGCAAGCAGTTGCCTCAGCGCGGCTCGGCCTGCACACCTCACTCGTGGCCGCGGTCGCCACCGACCGATTCGGTGACGAGATCGTCGAGTACCTGGAGCGGGAGCACGTGGCCACGTCGCTCCTCGAACGCGTCCCGAACGCCGACACGCCGTTCACCGGCGTGTTCCAGCAACAGCTCGGCGACAGCATCGCCGCCAACTGGCGCAACGATAAGGAGATCCGCCTGGAGTCCAGCGACGTGGCCGATCGCCGCGAGGAGCTCGCTGGATGCGACGTACTCCTGGTCACGTTCGAGGTGCCCCGCGACACGTTGGAGGACACGGTCGCGCTGGCACACGAACGGTCCGACGAGCGCCCGATCGTGATCGTCACGCCGGGCCAGCCGTACAGCGACGACGCGGTCTCGGCCGACACCCTCGCGCAGATCGACTATCTCGTCGCACATGCCTGGGAGCTGGAGCCGTTCGCGCGCCACGCCGCCTTCGACCCCGACTCCGTGGCCCGCACGCTGCTTGCCTTCGGCGTCGAAACCCTCTGCCTGCTCGGCACCGGCGGCTGCAACGCGTACTCGCGTCCGATGCCCGACGTCCTCCGGGTCGCTGCGCCGCCCGCGATCTACAAGGAGTCGTCGGTCGCCCGCGACGCCTTCTGCGCTGCGCTGGCCGCCCAGTTGATCGACAACGAGAGCAAGTTCTCCGAGGACGTGGCTCGCTGGGCGACAGCTGCCATGTCCTGCGCGGCCTCCGACTTCCCGCGCCGAAACCCCCTGCCGACCCGGCGCCGCATCAACGACCTGCTGGACGTCAGTCGGCTGGAGGGCGCAAGGACGTCCGAATGCTAGAAGAATCTCCTCAGCCGTTCGGGCATGACCGGAAGGTGGTCAGGACCCAGAGCCGTGACAAGTCTCCCCAGGCGATCCTGGACCTCGTCATCGTCGAGCTCCGCGGGACCGAGCCGGAGAACCGACTCGTACGAGACGCCGTGGCTCGAACGGATGCTGCTGTGCGACGCGTGCAGCACTTCGTCCTCGCCGAACGTCGAGGACTGACCGCAGGTCAGGTCGACGATGAGCCGGTCCGGATCGTCGGCATCACCGACCTCCAGCCAGCAGTGGTCCGGCAGATCCTCCGAGGACTCTCGAACGGCCCACACATCGCCGTAGCAGTACACCGCCGGCACCGCGTGGACCTCTCCCAGGACGGCCATCAGCCAGGCCGAGGTCACACCGCACTGCCCTGTCGAAGGTCGATCCTGCTGATCGGCGTAACGCCAATGAACCGTCTTCTCGTCCCACCCCTTCGAGACAAGGTTTCGGTACGCCGTGAGCGCCGTACGCCAGTCTGCCGCCGCCTGATCATGCGCGTGGTCCATCGAGGCCGCAGTAGCTGGATCATCACTCAGAGTCACCTCGGCGATGCTAGCAGCGCAGTTCGACGACCACCAGATCCACGGCCGCAGATCTGCCCGCCGCTCCAGCAGAGCTCAACGGAGTATGCGGTGCTGATGCTCCGGCAGCACGCGTTCGGTCGCACCGCGAATGCGGCAGCAGAAGATCAACGAGTCACGGAGCTCGACCTGACTCCTCCGCGCCTTCCGGTCCAGCGCACAGAGCTCGTCGATGCTCCGGACCGATGGAAAGGCGGCCCACATCTGGCGCAGGCTCATGTACCTACCCCTGTAGTACAGGTATGGCCGGGCCCGGACGGTCATCCACAGCTGCCAGTTGGACGCCAGGTAGCTGGAACCCGTGAAACCAAGATTCGGGTCGACGACGGTGGTCAGCAGCTCGACGTCGCCCCTCTTCTGGAGGAACTTCCGCACCCGTGCCAGCAAGTAGGACACCGCGTTGGGAGGTGCGCCGTCGAACGAGTACACCCGCGACACGTCCCAGACCGCCGCCTGCGGCACACCGAACTGCTGCACCACCTGGTCGGCCACACGCTTCCACTCCAGCGGGGACGCACTGCACAAAGTCAGCGGAGCACCGGTGTCCTTGTCGACCAGCGCGAAGTTGAGCGAGCCGCGCCGGGCGTTGCGTAGGTAGTGCAGGCTGTCGAAGACCCGGCCGGCGTCGTCTCCGATCTGCCGGAACTCGAGTTCCGACAGGGCGTACTCGCGCCGCGGAACCAGGTCTCGCACTGCCCACTGATCCTTGCGCAATCGCAAGGCGTTGCTGATGACAACGGACGCCGCCTCCCAGTAGCTGACGGCACCGGCGCCGTCCGCGTAGCAGGGCAGATGCAGGCGGGTCCGTACGGCGAGTTCGCGCCGGTCGACGCCGAAGAGACGGGCCAGCCGCAGCAGGCGGTCCACGGATTCTGTGACCGTGGGACCGCTGCGGGAATTGTTGGAGAATTTCTCGGACATGAATACGCGCGGCAATTCACGAATTGTCAGAGAATTGCCGCCGAGCTGATCCGGAACCAGATCGCCGGAAATGGCTTCGCACGCCGGACGGCTTGCTGCCAAGGCGGACTGAGGCATGGTCATCCTTCCCCACTCGACTCGCCCGCCCCGCCCCCTGCGCGGCGGCTACGAGTCATTGGCGATTGTCCGCGCAGCCTCATTCCGTTGGCAAGATCATTTCTAAATATACCGGTTCGACGGTGTGCAAGGGATTGGGAATGGTGCCGGTTACTGGTATCGGTGGACGTGTGTCCAGGTCGGTGTAACCGAGTGTCAGGCGGTATCCGTTCAAGGGGTAACGCAGGAACGTTGGGCCGGTCAGCGCGGTGGCTGCCAGTCGGTCGGTGTATTCGGGGTGGTTTTCGGTGTAGCGGTGTACCTCGCCCCGAACTACACCCCAGAAGGTTTCCTCCGGGATGAGTCGGTGGGCGGCGAGAGGGTTGAGGACACCCAGGAGGAGGGCGTCTACGACGTACTGGCGGAGGATTGGCCACGGTTTGCGTGGGAGGACTCGCGCGTGGGAGTCGGGTTCGGGGCCGCGGGCAACTATGGGGTCGATGGAGAGGTTGATGTCGTCGACGAGGTCCTTGATGACGAGGCGAGTGGGGAGGCCGGTGGGTGAGCAGATGACGGCGAGGTTTTCACCGTGCGGGTTGACCGTGATGCCGTAGTGGTGGAGTAGGTGGAGCAGTGGCCGTAGCAGGGTGGAGAGGAAGTGGCCGAGCCAGGTTTCGGCGTCGACGCCGGCGCGGGCGATCGCGGCTGATGCGAAGCCGGGATGGAGTACGGCGGCCAGCGGCCACACGGTCTCGCCGTCTCGCAGGCGGGGGTCGATGGGGTCTCGCCAGATGACGCCCAGGGTCTCGGTCCATTGGTAGGGGATGCCGGTGTGGGTCGAGAGTTCGGGGTGCGGGACGGTGACCGAGGCAACCTCGCCCAACAACTCGGTGCCTAGGTCGCGGAAGGTCTGGTCGCGGGACCAGAGGCCGCGCAGCCATTGGGTGATCATCGGGGCCGCGAGGGTGCAATGCGACGGGATACCGCGGTAGACCGAGGTGTTCAGGATCTTCAGGGGAAGCTTGACCTGGTAGCGCGAAGGATTCGAGATGTTGACCATCGTGCGGATCGACTGGGTCGGGAGGTACTCGTCGGGGCTCTCCCCCAGCACCACGATCTCCCCGGTGGCGAGCTCACGGGCCCATTGGGTGCGGACGACGTGGTCCAGTTGCCACGGGTGGCACGGGAGCCACACGTACGCGTCGGGGTCGTCCAGCCGTGCGCGGAACGCCTCGACGGTGGGAGGGTCCAGCTCTCTGGCGATGACCGAGTGCTCCGAGAGCTCCGGCGTACCGCGGAACTCGGCGAGACCACGTCGTACGGCGAGCCAGACCAGGTGCAGCGGAGTACGCGCCTCTGGGGCGTACAGCTCGCTGTCGGAGGCCGAGAAGCCCAGGCGGCCCTTGTTGGCGACCAGGAGCGGGTGCCCGGTCAGGTGCCCTTCCAGCCGACTGTGGTGCAGCTCTAGCAACTCAGAAGCGGGCACTGCCGTAGAGGCCATCCGTACGTCGGCCGCGAGCGTGCTCGTCAGCTCCGCGACGTACCCAGCCACAGTGGACCCGTCGACCCCCAGTACGTCGGCAGCGTCGACGAAGAACCGGATCGGGTCGGTGGCGACCTCGCTCTCGTCGTTGCCGAGGATGCCGGCCGTGGTACGTCGGATCGACGCCGGATCGACCCGCCAACTGCCGAAGCCACCGCGCGTCGCCTCGAACACGTAGGACACTGCCCCGAGGTCCAGCCGGTTGCCGGCGGGCTCCAGCAAACCCTCCGTGCAGAACTGCGAGATGAGCTTCGCCAGCAGCTCCGCCGAGCACTCGGTCCAGACACTCATCCGGGGATCGCAAACGTCGTGTACGCGGTGGACTTGGGCAGCCGGAACACCTCTCGGCCGGCCACGCTGTTCAGGATCGTTGCGTTGCGGATCGCTCCGATGCCGAGGTCCGGTGCAGCGACGCCATGGCTGTGCAGGTCCGCGTTCGCGACGAAGATGCGCCCCTCCAGAGCGCCCCGCGCGCTGTGGTCGCGGTTGATCACCCATCGACCGGCAGCATCGTGCTCGATCTGTGATTGCAGCGACTCCAGGAACGGCAGTGGGCGGTTCCGGTACCCGGTCGCGGCGACGACGGCGCCTGTCAGGTGCTGGAAGGTCTTCCCGCTGTCCGCGTGCAGCATGGTGAGTTCCAGCCCGTCAGCGCGCGCCACCGCGGAGACGACAGCCACACCACACTGCAGTTCAACCGGCAGGTCCCGCGAGTACAGGACGTCGTGGATGTCGTCCAGCGTCTCCGACGAGATGCCCTTGTAGTGCCGCCACTGCTCCTTCACCAGCTTGTCGCGTACCGGCTCATCCAGTCCGTGGAAGTAGTCGACGTACGACGGGGTCGTCATCTCCAGCACCAGCTTGGAGTAGTCCAGCGGAGCGAACGACGGCGTACGGGTCAACCAAGACACAGCAGGACCGTTGGATCGCAGCAGGTCCAGAGCGCACTCAGCACCCGACTGTCCGGAGCCAACCACGGTCACCCGACCTGTGCGCAGTAGATCCTCCTTGCGGAAGAGGTAGTCCGCGGAGTGCGTGAATCGCTCAGCAGGCAGCCCTGCCAGCGCAGCAGGTACGAACGGCTCGGTGCCGACGCCGACCACCAGATGCCGAGCCTCGACCTGCTCAACGCTGTCACCACGCTCCACAGTCAGCTCGAACGACGAGCCGTTCCACACCACGTCCTGCACGTGGTGACCGAAGTGCAGTGAGTCCAGCTGGGCGGCACACCACCGCAGGTACGTTTCGTACTCCCTGCGCGTCGGATGGAACTTCTCCCGCACGTAGAACTGGTACAGCCGGTCGTTGTCCTTCAAATACGACAGAAACGACAGGTGATGCGCCGGCTCGACCAACGACACCAGATCCGCCAGGAACGACACCTGCAGCATTGCATCCTCGAACATCAGCCCGCGGTGCCAGGTGAACTCCGGCCGGCTGTCGAGCACAGCCAGCTGTACGTCGTCCACACCGTCCGCCAGTGCGGCCAGTCCGAGGTTGAACGGCCCGCAGCCGATCGCAATCACGTCGTACACGTCATGCCTCCCTGCACGGCCCGGGTACGGACCATCAGTAGTGCTGTCTTCTCGGGCAGCTGTAGCTCCCCGTGCTGGACGAATCCGGCCGCGGCGAACGCGCGGACGGAGGGGGTGTTCTCGATGTCCGGTTCGGCGACCACCTGCGCACAGGACGGCTCTGCGCGCAGCACCTCATCAGCGAGCCAGCGCAGCAGCTGCCGCCCGAGGCCCTGGCCGACGCGCGCGACCTCACCGATCGCCACGTGCACGCCCCGGTCCTCTTCGCCGTACGCGTAGTACCCCGCAAGGCGGTCGTGCCGGACCCGGTACAACTCGACGTACGCGAACTCCTCCGCCTCCGCCGCGACCAAGTAGGGCGTGGAGTGCTCCCCCGCAGCTTGTTGCTCGATCTCCTGCGCCCAGCGCTCCACAGACCAGCTCTGCTGCCACCAGCGCCGGACGTGTGGCTGCGACAT
This sequence comes from Kribbella pratensis, assembly GCF_004366075.1. Classification (GTDB taxonomy): domain Bacteria; phylum Actinomycetota; class Actinomycetes; order Propionibacteriales; family Kribbellaceae; genus Kribbella; species Kribbella pratensis. The sequence continues at coordinate 1,074,570 of NZ_SODU01000001.1, forward strand.
CCACAGTGCGATGCGTGGGGCGTCTGACGGGCCCGCCGGCCGCAGCTCGAACGACGTCACCGCAGCGGGTTAGGGATGTCGAGGTAGACGGACTGTGCGTCCAGTGGCGCGACTACCTCGTCTATGCCCCGCAGCCGGGTCAGCATGTTCGCCTTGCACGGCAGCATCTCCGCCTCGAGCCACCGCCGCGCCAGCCGATCGCCAGAAGGTCCAGCAGCCTTCAGCAGTGGCAGAGCGAGTGTCAGCCGCTCCCGCACCACACCGAGCAGCTCGTCCTCGTCGGCGACCCCGTCCGCCGCCAGACACCCCACCACGGCCAGCGCCTGGTTGTGCAGCAGGTAGTAGGTCAGCCGGTCGTCGACGATCGGGTCGTCCACCACCGCCAGCGTCGAGTCACGCAGGCCGGTGACCGCCAGCAGACTAGGCAGGTACGACGACGCGAGGTAGTAGCCCTGGTTGTCGCGATAAGCGCCGCCCTTGATCCGCCCTGCCCCGTCCAGCCGCACCAGCGTGTTCTGCTGGTGCGCCTCGAGACCGATGCCCGTCTCGGCGTACAGGTGCAGCATCGGGATCAGCACGTTGTCGATGTACGCCGAAACCCACGCGACCGGATCCTCCGCCGCGAAGACACTCAACCGACTCACACCGCCCGGACGCGGAGCGACGAGCCCCGCCAGGCAGGCGTAGCTGTTGACGTCCGCCGGGACCTCCCGCACAGCAACGTCGAGACCGGTCAACGTCGGTCCACCCTCGTCGAGCGCGACCCAAGCCGGGTCGCGAACGATGGTGAAGCGCGGGTGCGCGGTCGCCGTACCCGCGTTGTACGCCGCGTCGAGCAGTCGATTGATCTCCAGCCCGCGCCGCAGTTCCGTCGGTGTCGACTCCCGCCGCGAGTTCGTGATCCGCAGTCCGAGCGACAGCTTCAGCATCACCGGCAGATCCGGATGGAACACGGTCCGCAGGCTGGACGTCGGGTACCACTGGGCGCCGCCAGGTCCCAGTGCCTTCACACGACCGGCAGAGATCAGCGACGCGACCCGCGGACGCTCGGCCACCGCCGCCGCCTGCCACGGATGAGCCGGGATCAGCACCCGGTCCGACGACGGAGTGATGCCGGCCAGCGCGCCCATCAACTGCACAGCGTCCAGTCCCTGCAGCGAGGGCGCGCCGGCCACCTGGTCCGACGACACCAGTTCGGCGTCGGCTTCGAACCAGTGCACTGCGAAACGGCCGCCGAGCTCCGGCGAGTACGCCGCAAGCTCGTCACCGCTCAGTCCGTCCCGGCTCTTCGGCGCCGGGTGGTTCAGATGCCCGAACAGCAATGCCTGCTCGAGCTCCAGGAAGCGTCCCGGCCCCCGCCGGCCGTCTGCGAGCTCGACGAAGAGCGCGACGTTGCGCACTGATTCCGCCGTCCGCGCCGCCAGGTCGTCGATCTCAGCCGGATCCGCGCCGACGGACAGCAACCGCACGAGTTCCTCGGGTACGGCGGGTACGCCGTCCACCTGTACGTCGGTGAACTGGTGCAACCCGGTCCGCGACGCGTGCGCCACCCGCGCCGTCACCGTCGAACCGCCGACCTCCAAGCTCAGCGCACCGACCGCGACCGGTACGGACGACTCCCGGGTGTAACACCGCAGGATCGCGTTCAGATGAGCATCAGCCGCAAGAGTCACGCCGCTCCTTCGCCGGTCTGGACGTCGAGGCCGGTGGCCACGACCTGGTCGAGCAGGTCCTCGATGTCCGTCGCGGTGGCGTTCGGGTTCAGCAGCGTCAGCTTCAACGCGACCGCCGCCGGGCGGCCGCCGCGGGCCGGCAGCTTGGTCCGGCCGATCAGCACCCGCCCCGACGTCAGCAACCGGCGCCGGACCTCGCCCTGGAGCGCGTCCAGTCCGGACGCGTCCAGGCCCTGCCCGGCGACCCGGAACAGCACCGTGGTCAGGGTCACCGGCGCCAGCAACTCGAGGTTGCTGTCGGCAACGACCCGGGCCGCGGCGGCGTGCGCGAGCTCGTGGCAGGTGTCGACCATCGTTCCCAGTCCGGCCCGTCCGTATGCCGTCAGCGTGGTGGCGACCTTGACCGCGTCCGGCCGGCGGGTGGTCTGCAGACTGCGGCCGAGCAGCCCGTCCAGCCCGGAGTCGATGTCGTCGGCCGGGTTCAGGTAGTCCACCGAGCGGTCGAACGCCGCGAACCGGCTCCGGTCCGCCACCAGCAGCACGCTGGTCGCGGCCGGCTGCCAGCCGATCTTGTGCAGGTCGAGCGTCACCGAGTCCGCCAGCGGCACGTCGGCGAGCAGCGGCGCCAGCCGGTCCGAGAACAGCGCCCCGAACCCGTACGCCGCGTCGACGTGCAGCCAGACGCCGTACTGCCGGGCCAGCGCGGCGATCGGCGCGATCGGATCCACCGATCCGAAGTCCGTCGTACCCGCGGTCGCGATCACGGCCACCGGCGTACGGCCGGGCTTCGCGAGCTCGTCGGCGAGCAGGTCGGTCCGCATCCGGAAGTTCTCGTCGGAGGCGATCGTGATCGCGGCCTGCTCGCCGAGCCCGAGGGCGGCGCAGGCTCGCTGGACCGAGAAGTGGGCGAGTTCGGAGCAGAACACGACCGGCCGGTCGACGCCCTGCAGACCGTTCCGCCGTACGTCGACACCCGCGGCGGCGGCCGCGCTGTCGCGGGCGATGAGGATCGCGAGCAAGTTCGAGATCGAGCCGCCGGGCGTCAGTACGCCGTCCGCCAGCGGGCCGAATCCGGCGAGCGCTGCCAGCGCCCGCACGACCCACTGCTCGATCGCGAGCGTCGCGGGACCGGAGTCGTAGGTGTCCATCGAGGCATTCGACGCCGAGGCCAGCGCGTCTGCGTCGACCGCGACCTGCAGCACCGGCGGCTGCAGGTGCGCCGCGGCGTGCGGATGGCTCAGGTCGATCCCGTGCTCGTCGAGCAGCCCCGCGATCAGGTCGAGCGCGGCGGACTCCCCCACTCCGGTCGACGGCACCCGCGGCTCACCCAGCACCTCGGCAGCGCGCCGCAGTACCGCTCCCGGCGAACCGTGCGGCAACGGTCCGCGCTCACGGTCCGAGACCGTCGAGGCCAGCGGCCAGCGGGCGGCGAACGGATCGCGAACAGGTGCGGGCGGGGCTGTCACGGCGGACAGACGCGCGGGCTGCGACATCCAGATCTCCCGGGAAGTTGTCGAGTAAGGCAACCCTTACTAAGGCAGACCTAACCTTTGTCCGCCTCACCCACCGTGTCAACTCGACCACGTCCGAAGTGGCAATCCTCACGACCCACGCAACCACCACACCCCCTCCGGCATCTCACGAACAAGGGTCGAAGGGGGACGGACATGACAGCTGCCGTAAAGGGCCGGCGTGACACTTACGTCCGCATCGGCATGATGGCGGTCGGCGATCTCGGCGTCGTCGGCGGTCTGGCCGGCTGGATCCTGGGTTGGTGGTTCGGCCACCTGCTGGTCACGCTCAGCCTCGTGTTGCTGATTGCAGGCATGTGGCCTGGCAAGTTCCGGCCACGCCGGTCCGTGGCCGGTGGACACGTTCTGATCGGCCGTCACCTCAAGGGTGTGGAGGCACTGGACAGCGCGCGCAAGGCGGCGCATCACTACCGTAAGTTCGCTGCCAGGCATCCCGACGAGGGTCTGGTGTTACTGGCCGGAACACTTGACTGGCAGCGAGCGCTGCTCCGGGAACTGGGCAGGCACGAGGAGGCCGAGCCGGTCGCCCGCGAGGCCGTCGAGACGTGGCGAGAGGTTGTGACCACTGACTCGAGCCGCCGCGAGAACTTGTCCAAAGCGCTGCACCACCTGACCGGCACGCTCGCAGGGCTGAATCGGGAGGGTGAGCTGACCACGCTCACCGAGGAAGCGGTCGTCGTCCAGCGATCCCTGGTGGCAACGCAGCAGGTACTACTCGCTCTGCACCTGCAGAACCTCGCCACCCAGCTGCGGCGTACCGATCGGTGGGAGGCGGCGCTTCCTGTCGCCGAGGAGGCCGCGACGCTCTACCGGCGTCTGGTGCCGACAGATCCGGACCTGCTCGAGAACGCGGCTGACACGACAGAGGGCTTGGCTACGACCCTGCGACGCCTCGAGCGTCCGCTGGAGGCCCTGCAGTCGACGCAGGAGTGGGTCGAGTACGAGCGCACGCTGGCCGACAGGGTCCCGGACCGCAGGCCCGAGCTCGCCGAGGCGCTCCGTGTGCTCGGCAGCCGCTCGGCCAATCTCCACCGCACCGAGGACGGCATCGCGAGTTGGCGCGAGTCCCTCGAGCTCTGGCGGCAGCTGGTCTCGGAAAGCGAGGAGCACCGCGCCGGCTATGCGGACGCGTGCAACCTGATCGGGCACGGCCTGGGTGTCGTCGGCGAGTCCACGGAGTCGCTGGCAGTCTTCCGTACCGGTCTCGACGTACGGCGGACGCTGGCGACACTCGATTCGCGACAGTACGACGACCTGCTGGACGACCTCGCACGAGCCACGCAGACGACGCTCGTACCTGAGTTGGCAGCCGAGGCGGTCGCCGTCGCCCGCGAGCACACCGACGCCCTGACCGCGGAAACTCTCTCGCGGGCCGCCGATCGGCTGCGGGAAGCAGGCTTCACCGTGGAGGCCGAAGAGCTGTCAGCCCGCCGTAGCTGAGCACCAGTGGGGGCCGGTGGTCCAGCCGAGGAGGCGGCGGCCGCCGTTGGGGGTGCGGCCTTGGGGGTCGAAGCGGGCGCCTGCGGCCACGTCGAGGAGCCCGGTGACGGCTGGTTCGAAGGGTGGGCCCAGGACGCGAGCCTGTTTCTCGAGCTTGGTCAGGACGTCCGTCTGGTCGCTGTAGCTGAGGAAGAAGATTCCCTGACGCCACGCGTACGCCGTGTTCTTCAGGCCCTGCAGTCCGCTGATCCAGGTCGAGACCGGCTGGGTCTGACGCTGGATCGCCCAGCTGAACGCGCGGTCCGCGAGCTCGGGGCCGACCTCGCGGAGCCAGTCGGTCAGGTCGAGCGCCTCGATCAGTACGGCGAGGTTGTGCGACGTCAGGATCTGGCTCTGCTCCAGCACCGTCCCGTTCTGGGCGACGTACCCGGGAGTCTGCGAGGTGTGCGCCTCCTGAGCACGACGGTGGCACATCTCCGCGAAGTCGTCGGACGTCAGCTTGCGCCAGCGGATCAGCGAACGCTGCTCGGCGGCCGGCCACGCAGCGGGCAGGTCGTAGTAGCGCCCGTACAACGTCCCGGACAGCACCCGGCTCGCGACCGACGCCGCCTCCCGCCACTTCGCCGTGAACGTGCCCATGAAGATGTCGGCAGCGACCTCCTCGACGAGCGGCAGTCCGAGATCGGCCTGCTTGACCAGCGTGCGGAACTCGCGGACGAGCGGGTTCGGCAGGATCGTCTGCGGGAACGCGCCGAGCGCGACGGCCGTGGTCTCCCGCAACGTCTGCGCGGCTGCTCGCTTCGCCTTCTGAGAGCGGTCGCGGTACGGCGCGACGACGGAGATCCACGGCAGCTCGTCGAACCGCACCTGGTGTTCGAGGTTCAGCAGCAGCAGACTGCGCCGACGACGGAAGGCCGCGTAGGTCTGCGCATAGACCGAGGCCAGCACCGGATCCGCGATATTTGCCGCCAGCAACTGTGACGTGACCTGCGGCAGGACCTCGGCCAGCACCTCCCCCGAGCCGATGACGCCGCGATCCACCAGCTCGCCGATCGGCGCCTCGAGCGCCCGCGCCGCCTTCGCCAGCAGGTGCGGTGGCATCGCCACGCCGGCGGCCGCGGGTAGCTCGGCGCCGTCGACGTCCCCCGCGATCGGATCGAGCGCGGGCAGTCCGCCGTCGCGCGGGTAGCGGTCCAGCCGCGTACTCAGCACGTGGGCCAAAGTCGCGTACGTCGGACGCGCCGCCGCCTCGTTCTGCGCCGTACGCAAGGCCGCGCGGGCCTCCGATCCGGGCGCTCCGTGGGCGCTGATCGTGTTGGCCAGCGCGCGGCGGATCCACCCGACCTCGCGACCGGTCAGGGCCGAGCTGTCGACGCGACAGCGCTCCAGGGCCGACTGCAGCCGTGCGAAGTTGCTCTTCGGGTGCCGCGCGTGATGCAACTCGGCCGCGGTCGCGTAGTCGTCCAGCCACTGGCGCCGCCGTTCCACCCAGTCGTCCGGCCAGACGCGGCACGGCCAGCCACCGCTCACCGTGCCCGACACCAGCTCCGGGAGGTCACCATCGACGGTGTCGCACCACAGCGCCACCAGCCGGTCGTGGAGCGGGTTCCAGACCTGGAGGGTCTCCCGCATCGCGGCAATCCGTGGCGGCACCGTTGCCTGCCGCAACTGAGCACGGACCTCGTCCACCGACTGCCGCCGTACCACCGCCCCGGCCGGAGCCGACGACGGACCGAACGTCGGGGTGAAACGGAGCCGGTGCATCAACGGACGCAGCTCGGCCACCAGGTCGAGCGCGGCGGCGAAGTGCCCGTGCTCGAGCAACCAGGCGACCACCAGCAGCGCCGATTCCTCCGGTACGTCGACGCGGCAACGCCCGGTGCGCAGCGCCTGCCCCAGCTCCGCAAGCCCTTCGTCACCGAGGTACCAGAGATTGACCCGCTCCCGGTCCGTCTCCCCCGGCGCATTCACCGGCAGCCGGGCCAGCTCGTCGGCACTCGGCGGCGACTCCGCCACGTACCGTCCGGTCGCGAACCCTCCGGTCACCACTTCCAGCGTGACCCACACAGGTGTGTCGGCGACGGGCGTCCGCGACCCGATCGTCAGCCGTCCGGACGCCATGCCCTCGAGAACGGTGCGCCAGGCATCGACGCGGACCGCGGCGCGCCGACGTACCGCTGGATCGTCCGCAACCAGCGCCCGTTCGAGCGCGTGCTGAAGCCGGCCCGTCGCGTACATCCGGAACCCCCCGCTCTCTGGATGGAACAACGCTTCGACATGGAGGCAGGACTCGAACCTGCGCCCTCCCGGTCCGAAGCCGGGCGATCTACCCCTGATCTACTCCATGCGGTCTAGGCAACTTCGGTACAGCCTAACGACCGTAGGGGGTTCTCGTGAGGACAAACGTCGCGACGGTCAGGTGGGTGATGGCTTCGCCGTTGCGGATCACGTGGAGTTTTTCGCCGGCCAGGTAGCCGTCTCGGCCCTGGTAGAGGTCGGGAGCGAGGGGTGACAGGCGGGTCGTCAGACCGCCGGAGAGTTGCAGGATTCCCGCGCAGACGGAGATCGTCAGCGGCGTGTTGCCCCAGTACCAGTGGCCGAGCAGTTCGGCGCCCTGGGCCAGCGGCGGCTCCGGCACCCACTCCTGCGTGATCGGCGGCTCGTACCGGGTCAGGATGCGGACCAGGTCGGGAGCCAGCGAGGCCACCCGTCCGTACGTCGCGTTGCCGAGCGTCACCGCACCGACCCGGCGGACCCGGTCGACGAACAGCCCCGCGAGGAAACCCGGCATCGAACCGGTGTGACCGATCAGCAGATGTGGATCGTCCGCGATCAGCCGCAGGCCGAGCCCGTACGACGCATTCAGCCCCTCGCGCGGATCCGACGCGACCGGCGCCGCCATCTCCTCGACCGACTCCCGGCTCAGCACCTCGTGCACCGGGTCGATCCAGAACGTCGCGTACCGCGCCAGGTCCTCGATCGTGCTCCACAACTGCCCCGCCGGTGCCATCGCACCCGAGTCGTACGCCGGCTCCGGGTCCAGCTGCCCGCTGAACGGGTGCACCGAGAATCCGTCGGCGGCCGGGACCGACGGGAAGTACGACGTACGCCGCATCTCGAGCGGATCGAGGATGCGCTCCTGCGTCAGCTCCAGCCAGGACACCCCGCGCAGGCGCGCCACGATCTCGCCGAGCAAACCGTACCCGAGGTTCGAGTAGTGGTGCCGGCGATCCGCCGGGCCGGCCGCCTGCGAGTCGTTCATCGCGGCGGTCAGCTCGTCGAACGTGACGCCCGGATTCCGTTCCCACCAAGGGCCCTCGGGCTCCGCGTTCATCCCGCCGCTGTGCGCGAGCAGGTGCCGGATCGTCAGGTCCCCGAACGCGATCCCCGGCAGATGCTTGCCGACAGCATCGTTCAGCGACAGCAGCCCGTCGTCGCGGCACTGCATGATCAGGACCGCCGTCATCGTCTTCGTGATCGACCCGATCCGGTACTGCACATCCGCCCCCGGCAAGGCCCCGTCAGCCGTCGCGAACCGGCCCCGCGCCCCGGTCCACACCAGCTCCCCGTCCCGCAGCACGCCGGCGTTCACCGACGGCAACTTCGACTCCCCCTGCGCTGTCGCGATCTCGGCGAACAGAGCAGCGGCGGTGTCCGGACGTACGTCGGTCAGCTGAGTCAACTGGAGTCTCCAGGCAGGTCGTGGGCAGACCAGTATGCCCGTTTTACTCGAACGCCTCCGGTGCAGGGCAGGAGCAGATGAGGTTGCGGTCGCCGTACGCGCCGTCGATGCGGCGGACCGGCGGCCAGTACTTCGAGGCGCGGTCGACCGAGCGGGGGAAGGCGGCCTCTTCGCGGGTGTAGGCGTGCTCCCACTTGTCGTTGATCACCGACTCCGCGGTGTGCGGCGCGTTCACCAGCGGGTTGTCGGCGGCCGGCCATTCGCCCGCGGCGACCCGGTCGATCTCGTGCCGGATCGCGATCATCGCGTCGCAGAAGCGGTCCAGCTCACCGAGGTCCTCGGACTCGGTCGGCTCGACCATCAGCGTGCCCGCGACCGGGAACGACATCGTCGGCGCGTGGAAGCCGTAGTCGATCAGCCGCTTCGCGACGTCGTCGACGCTGATCCCGGTCTCCTTGGTCATCGGCCGCAGGTCCAGGATGCACTCGTGCGCGACCAGGCCGTTCTCGCCGGTGTAGAGCACCGGGAACGCACCTTCGAGCCGCTTCGCCACGTAGTTCGCGGTCAGTACGGCGGCCTTCGTCGCCGCCGTCAGGCCCTCGGCGCCCATCATCCGGATGTACGCCCAGGAGATCGCCAGCACACCGGCCGAACCGAACGGCGCCGCGCTGATCGGGCCGACACCGGAGTCCGGACCGGCCTGGTCGAGCAGCGGGTGGTTCGGCAGGTACGGCGCGAGGTGCGCCGCGACCGCGACCGGGCCGACACCGGGGCCACCGCCGCCGTGCGGGATGCAGAACGTCTTGTGCAGGTTCAGGTGGCTGACGTCGCCGCCGAACTCGCCCGGCTTCGCGAGCCCGAGCAGGGCGTTCAGGTTCGCGCCGTCGACGTACACCTGGCCGCCGTGGTCGTGGACGATCCGGCAGACCTCGCGGACGCTCTCCTCGTACACGCCGTGCGTGGACGGGTACGTGATCATGATCGCCGCGAGCTTGGCCGCGTACTCGGAGGCCTTCGCGCGCAGGTCGTCGAGGTCGATCGTGCCGTCGTCGTTGCCCTTGACAACAACGACCTTCATGCCGGCCATCACCGCGGAGGCGGCGTTGGTGCCGTGCGCGGACGCCGGGATCAGGCAGACGTTGCGATCCTCGGAGCCGTTGGTGCGGTGGTATCCGCGGATCGCCAGCAGGCCGGCCAGTTCACCCTGTGAGCCCGCGTTCGGCTGGATCGAGACCTTCGCGTACCCGGTGACCTCGGCCAGCCAGCGCTCCAGCTGACCGATGAGCTTCACGTAGCCGGCCGCGTCCTCGATCGGCGCGAGCGGGTGCAGGTCGGCGAACTCCGGCCAGGTGACCGGCTCCATCTCGGTGGTCGCGTTCAGCTTCATGGTGCAGGACCCGAGCGGGATCATGCCGCGGTCGAGCGCGTAGTCCTTGTCGGACAGCTTGCGCAGGTACCGCAGCATCGCCGTCTCGGACCGATGTGTGTTGAACACCGGGTGTGTCAGGTACTCCGTGGTCCGCGGCACGCTCAGGGCAGCAGCCTCGAGCGTGTCGTCGTACTGCACGCCGAAGGACTGGCAGACGCGGGTCAGCGTCGCGACGTCGGTCTTCTCGTCGCAGGAGATGCCGACGTGGTCCGCGTCGACGAGCCGCAGCCAGATCCCGTTCTGCCGGGCGGCGTCCACCACGTCGGCGGCGCGACCCGGGACCCGGGCGAGGACGGTGTCGAAGAAGTCGCCGTGGACCACCTCGACCCCACCGGCGCGCAGCGAGGCGGCGAGCTTCCCGGCGTACGAGTGCACGCGCTCGGCGATCGCCCGCAGTCCGTCGGGACCGTGGTAGACGGCGTACATGGACGCGACGACCGCGAGCAGGACCTGCGCCGTACAGATGTTCGACGTCGCCTTCTCGCGACGGATGTGCTGCTCACGGGTCTGCAGCGCCAGCCGGTACGCCGGGGCACCGTCGGTGTCGACCGATACCCCGACGAGGCGGCCTGGCAACGACCGCTCCAGGCCGGACCGGACCGACATGAAGCCGGCGTGCGGGCCACCGTAGAACAGCGGTACGCCGAAACGCTGCGAGGAACCGATGACGATGTCGGCGCCCGCCTCCCCCGGTGCCTCGAGCACCGTCAGGGCGAGCAGATCGGAGGCCACGGCAACCAACGTGTCGCGCCCGTGTGCCGCCTCGATCAGCGGCTTGAGGTCGCGGACGACACCGTTGGACCCCGGGTACTGCACGAGAAGGCCGAAGAAGTCGCCCTCGGGCAGGCCGTCGGTGGTGTCGGCGACGACGACCTCGATGCCGAGCGCCTCGGCGCGGGTCTGCACGACGGCGATCGTCTGCGCGAAGGTGTCGGCGTCGACCAGGAAACGGTCGGACTTGCTCTTCTTGTTCGACCGGTGCGCGAGCGTCATCGCCTCGGCGGCCGCGGTGCCCTCGTCGAGCAGCGACGCGTTCGCGGTCGGCAGCCCGGTCAGGTCGGAGACGACGGTCTGGAAGTTCAGCAGCGCCTCGAGCCGGCCCTGGGAGATCTCCGGCTGGTACGGCGTGTACGCCGTGTACCAGGCCGGGTTCTCGACCAGACGGCGGACGATCACGGAGGGGGTGAAGGTGCCGTAGTACCCCTGGCCGATCATCGACGTGGCGACGGTGTTGCGGGCCGCGAGCTGACGGAGCTCGGTCAGCGCGTCGACCTCGGAGGCCGGTTCGGGCAGCCGCAGCGCCTCGGCCGAGCGGATCGAGGCCGGGACCGCGGCGTCCACGAGCGCGTCCACGTCGTCGTACCCGAGGAGTTCGACCATCCGGGCGATCTCGTCCGGGCGCGGCCCGATGTGCCGGTCGGCGAAGGTCGCCGAGAGCTGAGGGGTGTCGTTCACTAGAGGCTCCGATGCTGACAGACGCTGCCGGTGGCCTCCCCCTCTGTCACGCGCGCTGCGCTCCAGAGTCGCCTGCGACACTCGGTCCATGGGCCTGAGAGGTTCCGGGGAGGAATTGCCCCTTCGGCGCCCGATGACACGGGACTCTCCCGAGTGCTGTGAACGGCTGCCTCGAGGCTACCAGGAACCCCGGAACAGTTCTGACAGGGTCAGCCGGTCATCCGGGCGCGGCGGCGAGCGGCGAGCTCGTCGTTCGCGTGGGAGTCGCCGTCACCCTCGTCGTGACCGTCGGCCCGCTCGGTCGGCAGCTCGGAGAGCGAACCCTCGACCTCGCGCCAGACACCACCGAGTGCGATCCCGAACACGCCCTGGCCGCCGGCCAGCAGGTCGATGACCTCGTCGGGCGACGTGCACATGTAGACCGACGCGCCGTCACTCATCAGCGTGATCTGGGTCAGGTCGTCGAACCCGCGCTTGCTGAGGTGCGCGATCGCGGTCCGGATCTGCTGCAGCGAGATCCCGGCGTCGAGCAGCCGCTTGATGACCTTCAGCAACAGAACGTCACGGAAACCGTACAACCGTTGCGTCCCCGAGCCGGTCGCCGGGCGGACGGACGGGGAGACCAGGCCGGTGCGGGCCCAGTAGTCGAGCTGCCGGTAGGTGATCCCGGCCGCGGCGCAGGCCGTCGGACCGCGGAACCCGACGTCCTCCGGCATCGGCCGCAGGTCGTCGTCGAACAGCAGACCCTGAACGCCGGCGGTGGCAGTAGCGGCTGCCACAGCCTCTGCGTGCGCGTCGGACGTCGACTGCGCCGTCAGATCCGTGTCCCCGGTGCGTGTCACGCCTGAGCCTCCCTGGATACCGACTGGAACGAGCCATCTCCGTGGAGTGACACCACCCCACGACTTCTTCACGGTAAGCCGCCGCCCTGACCGGGTCAACGACAACCGCATCGAGCCGGGAGCGTGTCGCGACCGCCGTACGAATCGTTACCTCGGTCCTGTTGCTGTCAGCTCTTGTCGAAGTCCTCCGGAGTCACCTGGTCGAGAAACTCCCGGAACCGCTCGACCTCCTCTTCCTCCTCCACCTCGTCGGCGCCGTTCGTCTCACTCTCCGGGACCGGGATCCCGGCCTCGGCGAGGATCTCGTCGGCGCAGAACACCGGCGTCCCGGTCCGCAGCGCGATCGCGATCGAGTCCGACGGGCGGGCCGAGATCTCGGTCTTGTCGTCGAACACCAGGATCGCCTCGAAGATGCCGTCGGTCAGGTTCACGATCCGGACCTGGCTGAGGGTGTGCCCGAGGACCCGGATGGTCTCCGCGAACAGGTCGTGCGTCAGCGGCCGGGGCGGCTCCATGCCCTGCTGGGCGAAGGCGATCGCACTCGCCTCGGCCGCACCGATCCAGATCGGCAGGTACCGCTCACCTCCGACCTCTTTCAGCAGCACGATCGGCTGACTCGAGGGCATCTCTACCCGGACTCCGACCACGTCGACTTCGCGCACACGTTCAGCCTACTCCGAGCCGAAGGCCCGGGTAGGCCCACGGGGGTTCGCTGTGGACAGCCTCACGAACGCGGGAGGCGGGAGCGGACCAGAGCGGTGTGGAGACGGACGGTGAGGGCGGCCAGCTCGCCGGTCTGCTCGGTACGGCGGGGCCCGGTGACCTGTTCGATCAGGCCGACCTCGCGGTCCGCCGCCGTACGGAACGCCCGCAGGTGCCGAGGTTCGAGACCGTACGCCGCCAGCTCGGCCGCGACCTGCGCGATCACGATCGCGTCACCGCCGTAGTGGTTGCCGCTGGCTACCACCAGGCCGTGACTCTCCAGCTCGTCGAGCAGTTCGGACGGTACGCCGGCAGCGGCCCGCAGCTCGTCCCGGGTCAGCCGCAGCTCGGTGCCGGTAGCACCGAAGTCTTCAGGGACGGGCTGACCCGGTGTCTGCGGCAACGAACTCGGCGCGACCGGCGGACCGGCAGCAGCCGGCTGCAGACCGCGGTCGATCGCACCGAGGTGTTCCTTGATCACTTTCAGCGGCAGGTACTGATCGCGTTGCGCCGTCAGCACGTACCGCAACCGGTCGAGGTCGGCGGCACTGAACTTGCGGTAGCCCGACGCCGTACGGGCAGGCGTCACCAGCCCCTCGGCCTCCAGGAACCGGATCTTGGAGATCGTGACGTCGGCGAACTCGGCCTGCAGGAGCTGCAGCACCTCTCCGATGCCGCGGCCTCCCACAGGGCCTTCGGCGCTGGGATCAGGCTTGGCCACTGGCGTAGTACACCAGCCGGTACTTGCCGATCTGGACCTCGTCGCCGTTGGTCAGCTGGACCTCGTCGATCCGGTCACGGTTGACGTACGTGCCGTTCAGGCTGCCGACGTCGCGGACCTTCACGCCGTACGGGTCGCGGCGGAACTCGGCGTGCCGGCGCGACACCGTCACGTCGTCGAGGAAGATGTCGCTGTCCGGGTGCCGGCCGGCGGTGACCACGTCGACGTCGAGCAGGAAGCGACTGCCCGCGTTCGGTCCGCGCTGGACGATCAGCAGGGCGGATCCGGCCGGCAGCGCGCCGACCGCGGCCGCGTCGTCCGCGGACAGCGGCTCGCCGGTACGTTCCGGCTCCGGCTCGGCGCCGATCGGGGTCAGCATCGCCGTGTCGGTGACGCCCGGCGTCGGCTGCTGCGGCTGGTGAGCCGCCGGGGCTGCCGCCGGGCGGTCCGCGCCAGGCAGCATCGCTCCGCACTGCGAGCAGAACCGGCTGCCCTCGGAGTTCTCGTGCCCGCACTGGTTGCAGAACGGCATGCTGTGATCCTCCCGATCGCCGGTGGTCCGGCGACGTTTTCGATAGACCCCGTGGTAACAGTGTGGACATGGACCTCAACCCTCGACCAGCGGTTGAGGTCCGTAACTTATCAGCCCTGATTCAGGCTTGGTCGAGCTGGGCCTGGTAGGCCTCGGCGTCCATCAGCGCGGCCACCTCGGCGGTGTCCTCGACGTCGATGTCGAGCAGCCAGCCCTCGCCGTACGGGTCGCTGTTCACCAGGTCCGGCTGGTCGGCCAGCGCCTCGTTGACAGCGGTCACCGTGCCGTTCACCGGGGCGAACAGGTCGCTCACGCTCTTGGTCGACTCCAGCTCGCCACAGGCGTCGCCGGCCCGCACGACGCTGCCGACGTCGGGCAGCTGCACGAACACGATGTCACCGAGCTGGTCCTGCGCGAAGTCGGTGATGCCGACCCGCACGGGCCCTTCCTCGCCTGCCTTCAGCCACTCGTGCTCGGCCGTGTACTTCAGGTCTTCGGGGTACACCTTTGTCCTCGTTTCTACTTCGTGGGGCTGGGCGCCGGGCGAGCGTAACGATGCTCCTCCGGCGCGTGCAAGGCAGTGATCGAGACGCTCTCGAGCTCGTTGACCTCGGCGGTTCCCCCCACCTGCGGGCCGGTCACCTCACTGACCAGACCGCCCGGGAAGTTCGCCGCCTCGGACAGGTTGTGGGACTCCCCGATCGCCTCGATGACGTACGGCGAGTTCACCTTCTGGCCGTCGATCCCGATCCCCGGGGCGTCGTCCACGAAGTCGGTGCTGGCCACCACCCGGACCGCTCCGTTGATCTGGATGGCCTCGGCGCCGGCGTCCCGCAGTTCCTCGATCGCGTCCAGCAGGTTGCTCGACGTCATCTTGCCCTGCGGGTCGTTCAGCGTGATCCGGACCCCCGGGCCCTGCGCGGGCAGCGTACCGGCGAGGATGCCGAGGGTGCGGACCTGCGCCTCCGCCTGCTCGCGGGCCGTCTGTGCCTTGTCGGCGCTGGAGGACAGCGAGTTCTTCCGCTCCTCCAGATCGGCGATCTCACCCTCCAGCCGCCGGGTGTTCTGCCCGAGCCCGTCGAGGATCGCGATCAGGTCCTCGCGGCGGGCGTTCTGGTAGCCGTCGTCGGCCCGGTTCACCCGGACCTGCACGACCGCGACACAGGCCACCAGGGCGAGCACGACCGCGACGATCGCCTGGCCGCGGGACGGCTTGAACCCGGCCCGCAGCCGGCGCAGCGCCAGGTTCGGCGTCCGCGGCTTCGGCATCGGGGTCGGGGTCTGCGGCTGCGGCGGCTCGACCGCGGCCTTGTCCGGCTGGTCCGGCGTGTCCGGTTTGTCAGGTTTCTCGTCGCTCATGATCAGGCCCGGAAGATGTGCCGGCGGATCGCGGCCATGTTGGTGAAGATGCGGATGCCGAGGACGACGACCACACCGGTGGACAGCTGCGACCCGACGCCGAGCTGGTCGCCCAGGTAGACGATCAGGGCCGCGATCAGCACGTTGGACACGAACGACACGACGAACACCTTGTCGTCGAAGATCCCGTCGAGGAACGCGCGCAGCGCGCCGAACACCGCGTCCAGCGCGGCCACCACAGCGATCGGCAGGTACGGCTGCGCCCAGTCCGGTACGTCGGGCGCCACCAGCAGACCGACGACGACACCGATCACCAGCCCGAGTACGGCGATCATCTCGTTCCCACCTTCGCGTAGCGCAACGCGATGGTCGCATCGGCCGGCACCAGCAAGGAGTCCTCCGTCGTGATCGTCATCCGGACATCGAAGTTGCTCACCAGGTACTGCACCCACTGCCCGCCCGAGCTCTGCGCGAACCGGGCCGGCATGGTCGCGGTGTCCCCGATCGCGAGCACCGTGTACGGCGGGGTCAGCGAACTGTAGTCAACGGTGATGGCACTGCCCGCACCGCGGATCGCGGTCAGCGACGTGATCCGGTGACCGTTCACCGCGATCGCCTCCGCACCGGACGTCCACAGGCCGTTGACCAGCTGCTGCAGGTCGACGTCGAGCAGCCGGCCTTCCTTGGCGTCGGCATTCTTGGCGTCGTCGATCACCGCCTTGATCCCCGGGCCGGTCACCGCGATCGCTCCGGTCTGCAGCTCGAGGTCGTCGAGCTTCTGCTGCAGCGCGGCGCCCGTACTGTCGTTGCTCAGTCCGCTCGCCTGCAACCGGCGTACCTCGTCGGCGAGCCGGGACTGGTTGTTGCGCAGCACGGTCAGCCGGTTGTCGGCCTGGTTGATGCGGGTGATCAGCTCCTTGCGCTGCTTCTCCGCCTCCGGTGCGCTGCGGTAGTTCTGCGCGGCGGCGACCGCGAGCAGGAAGCCGAGTACGGCGGCGGCCACCACCAGCATGATCCGGTGCCGGGACCGGGCCTGCTTGCCGTCCTGGTTCGAACGGGTGCGAGCGGCGACGGCGTACCCCTCGTCGATGGGGTGCGCCATCAGGTTGTTCAGCAGCGACATCGACGCGTCGACGCGCCGTGGCTGCTGGGTCGGCGGCTGGGTCGGCTGCTCTGGGGCTTGCTGGGTCACCCTGCCGGGCCCTTGATCGGTTTGACCGTCTGGATCAGGTGCCGCAGCTGGGCGAAGTACAGCGCGCCGGCCCAGTAGTACAGACCGGTCCCCCAGATCGCGAACGCCCAGCCGAACACGCGGGCGAGCAGGTTGAGAGTGCTGTCGCCGTCGCCGAGCAGGAGCAGCGGGAACGCGTACAGCAGGCAGAACGTGGCGGACTTGCCGAGGAAGTGCACCGGCAGCGCGTTGAACCCGCGGCGGTGCAGCGCCGGCAGCGTGAAGGTGAGCAGCAGGTCCCGCAGCGGCAGCGCGATCGCCAGCCACCAGGGGATGATGTCGCGCAGGGCCAGGCCGATGACGGTCGCGAAGATGTACAGCCGGTCGGCCACCGGGTCGAGCATCTGACCCAGGCGACTGGTCTGGTTCATCCGGCGGGCGATCTGGCCGTCGGCCCAGTCGGTGAACCCGGACACGGCCAGCACGAGCAGGGCCCAGCCGTCTTCCTTGGGTCCGAGGACCAGCCACAGGAACAGTGGCACCCCCAGCAACCTCAGGAAGCTGAGCGCGTTCGGGATCGTCCACACCCGGTCGGACACTTCCAAGTCCGGCACGCGACCCCTCCCTCTCTCCACCCTGGATACCCGTCGTAACTCTACTGGGGAGCCCCGACAGGTTTACGCCCGGCCGTCCCGGGGCACGCCCCGGCTTTCCCCTGATACCAGAACGCGCCGTTTTCCCCGCCGCTACGCCTGCGACGAACCGGTGACCCGATCGATACCCAAGGGTGATGCTTACCCTGAGCAGATGAGGTTCCTGGTACTGATCTACGGCAACCCGGAGTCCCGCGCGGTCTGGGACTCGCTGACCGACGAGCAGAAGAAGGAAGGCATGGCCGGGTACGCCGCTCTGCACGAGGCGCTCGCCGTGCAGGGTGAGCTGGTCGCGTCGGAGTCGCTCGACGCCCCGGAGCTGACCAAACAGGTCCTGGTCCGCGACGGTAAGCCGATGACGACGGACGGCCCGTTCGCCGAGGTGAAGGAGCAGTTGGCCGGCTTCTACCTGCTGGACTGCGACTCGATGGACCGCGCGGTGGAGATCGTCGCGCAGATCCCGGAGGCGCCATTCAGCGTCGTGGAAGTGCGTCCGGTACGTGACCTCAGCGCGTTCAGCTGATGCTCGAGGAGCTGCTCCGCGAGCAGGCGCCCCAGGTGCTCGGCGCGCTTGTCCGGCGGTACGGCGACTTCGACGCGTGCGAGGACGCCGTACAAGAGGCCCTGCTGGCCGCGTCGCTGCAGTGGCCGGGTGAAGGTGTTCCGGCCAATCCGCGCAGCTGGCTGATCACGGTCGCTTCGCGGCGGCGGATCGAGGTACTGCGGAACGAGGCGGCCCGGACGCGGCGGGAGGAGACCGTCGCGTCATGGACTCCCCCGGAGCCTGCGTCGTCGGAGGACGACTCACTGACATTGCTGATGCTGTGCTGTCATCCGGCACTGACGCCGCAGTCGCAGGTGGCGCTCACACTGCGCGCCGTCGGCGGGTTGACGACCGGTGAGATCGCGCGGGCCTTTCTGGTGCCGGAGGCAACGATCGGGCAGCGGATCAGCCGGGCGAAGGCGAAGCTCCAGGGTGCGCGGTTCGCGATGCCGCCGGCGGCGGAGCAGCCCGAACGGCTGGCCGCCGTACTGCATGTGCTGTATCTCGTCTTCAACGAGGGCTACACGGCCTCGTCCGGTACGTCGCTGCACCGGGTCGAGCTGAGTGCGGAGGCGATCCGGTTGACACGCCAGCTGCATGCTTCGTTGCCGGCCGAGGGTGAGGTGGCCGGGCTGCTCGCGTTGATGCTGCTGACCGACGCGCGTCGGCCTGCCCGTACGACGGCGGACGGGGCGCTGGTGCCATTGCCGGAGCAGGACCGGTCGTTGTGGGACAGGGCGGCGATCGCCGAGGGCACCGAGTTGATCGAGTCGACGTTGCGGTCGGCGCCGGTCGGGCCGTACCAGCTGCAGGCGGCGATCGCCGCGGTCCACGACTCGGCGGCGGACGCCGACGAGACCGACTGGCGCGAGATCCTGATGCTGTACGAACTGCTCGAGGCAACCGCGCCGGGTCCGATGGTGACGCTGAACCGGATCGTCGCGGTCGCGATGGTGCACGGCCCCGCCGCCGGGCTGGCGTTGCTCGACGACGTGGATCCGGCGTTGAAGGAGCACCATCGGCTGGCCGCCGTACGGGCGCATCTGCTCGACCTGTCCGGTGAAGGGGCTGCCGCGCGATCGGCGTACGAGCTCGCCGCGCGGCTCACCCAGAGTCTTCCCGAGCAGCGCTACCTGCGGTCGCGCGCGGCTAACCTGCGATCTTCGGCCGGCCCCAGCTGAGCTCGGCCTGGATCGTCAGGTCGAGTACGCCGTCCTTCGCATACGGACGGAGCGCTTCCGCGACACCGGCGTCGAACGCGGCAGCCTCGTCGGCGGGCATCAGGTCGCGGGCCAGGCTGGACGTCGAGTGCAGCCTCTCGATGTAGTCGGCGACCGTCTGCCGGTATTCGACCCGCGTGGTGCGCGCCGTACCGGTGAGGTCGAGCAGGCCGCGTTCGACGATCGCGTCGACGACGTTGAACTTCGAGTCGTAGTTCTGTTTGCGCGAGTGCCGCTCGATCACCGGGATCAGCTCAGCCGTCCACGGCTCGTCGACCGGGCCGTGCTCGATGACGACGAGCTGGGCGTTCGGCGTCAGGTGCGGGACGATTCGCGCGAACGTCTGCTCCCACGGCATCCAGTGGATGCTCGCCCCGGCCGTCACCAGTGCGTACGGGCCATCGAGGTCGGCGGTCTCGATCGGGTTGACCTGCCAGGTGAGGTTCGGGTGGTCGCCACCCGGGCGCTGCTTGCCCGCCGCGACCATCGGGGCCGAGAAATCGATCGCGTCGATGTGCTCGACCCGCGGCGCGAGCGGCCGCGCGATCGCGCCTTCACCGGCGCCGATGTCGAGCACCCGCCGCGGCTCGTCGGCGATCAGCTCCTCGAGCCGATCGAACACCTCGTCCGGGTACGGAGGCCGATGCTGATAGGCCTCCGCCACTGCCTCCTGCTGGAACGTCGCCGCAAGCTCAGTCATGTCTCGGAGCCTAGACCGGGCCGCACCACCCCGATCACGGATTCTGCTGCCGGCCGACGAGCGCGCTCGTAACCTGCCCGACTCCTTCGAACACGCGCCTGAAACACGCGCTTCCTACTTTGAGAGTCCACATCAGCCGCACGAGGCGGTGAGGCCAGATGATGTCCGAGCACGTCGACCCGTTCATCGGGACCGGCGCCACCGACCTGCCCGCGCCGAAGGGCCTGGCCGCGACCTGGTGGTGGCCCAAGCCGCAGGTCGGCAACACCCATCCGGGTGCCACGCACCCTTTCGGGATGGTGTCGGCCAGCCCCTACTCCGGGGCCTACCCGACCGGTTACGGGCTGTACGACTTCAACACCGAGGGCGTGCCCGACCTGTTGTACGACCGCCCGGTCGCCTCCGGCTTCACCCACTTCCAGCAGTCCGGCACCGGCGCGATCCGCAAGTACTACAACTACTTCAGGGTCACGCCGATGCTCGGCCCGCTCGACGACCTGGGCACCGCCTGGGACCTGCTCGACGAGGTGGCCGAGCCCGGGTACTACGCGGCGACGCTGAGTTCAGGGGTGCGGTGCGAGGTGACCGTCGGCCCCAAATCGGCCGTCCACCGGTACACCTTCCCGGCGAATGACGCCGCCCGGATCGTCATCGACGCCTCGACCGGCGGTCTGGCCATCCCGCACAGCCAGACCGTGCCGCTGAAGGCGCACCTGGCGATGCTGGAGCCGGGGGTGGCTCAAGGGGAGATCCACGTCGAGGGTGTGCCGCTGGCCGTACACCTGGAGGTCGACGCCCCCGGCTGGCGGCAGCTGCTGTGGTACGACCGGCGCCTCATGCCCGGCGGCACCCGCCTCGACTTCGACTACATCCGGCCGACCACACTGCGGCCCTTCGGGCTGATGTTCATGGGCCCGTCGCGCGCCGAGCAGACCGTCGAGGTGCGGCTGGGGTTCTCCCTGCGCGGGTGTGCGACGGCCCGCGACAACCTGCACGCGGACGTCGGCAGCATCCAGGCCACCTTTGCCGGCCGGCGCGATCACACGGCAGCCACCTGGCGCGACCACCTCGGCAAGGTCTCGATCAAGGCCGAGTCCGATGACCAGGCAACGGTTTTCGGCACCGCGCTCTACCACTCGCTGATCAAGCCGTGCTTCGCCCCGGACGAGAGCCCGTCGTGGACGACCGAGGGCCCGTACGCCTTCGACATCTGCACCATGTGGGACATCTACCGCACCCAACTGCCGCTGATGACCACGCTGTTCCCGCAGCGTTCGGTCGAGCTGGCCGGCGCGCTGCTGTCGATCTGCGAGCAGGAGGGCAACCTGCCGATCGGCTACCGGATGGCCAAGGGCGCCGACCGGTTCTCCCGGCAGGGCAGCGCCCTCGCGCACACCTTCTTCGCCGACCTGTGCCAACTGGATCTGCCGGGGATCGACTGGGACTGGGCCATGGTGCACCTGGAGATGGACCTGCGCCGGACGTACGGCGAGGACTATCTGGTGCACGGTGTGGCGCATCCGATCAGCCACACCCTCGACCTGGCGTACGCCTACCACTGCACCGCGGCGATCGCCGGCAAGGTGCGTGACCGGATGCTGGCCCAGCAGATGCGCGACCTCGCCCAGGGCTGGCGGGCGGCGTACGACCCGGGCACCGGCCTGCTGCGCGACTCGACGTTCTACGAGGGCGGCCGGTGGAACTACTCCTTCCGGCTGCTGCACGACATGCGCGCCCGGATCGCGCTGACGGGCGGAGACGAGGCGTTCGTCCGGCTGCTCGACCGGTTCTTCGGGTACGGCGCCGTACCGGTCACCCAGCCGGGAGTGGCTCCGAGCGTGGCCGAGATGGACGCCGGGTACGGCCTGTGCAGGTTCGAGGGACTGAACAACGAACCGGACTACGAGGCGCCGTGGTCCTACCACTACGCCGGACGGCCGGACCGAACCGCCGAGGTGGTGCATGCCGCGGTCGCCAACCAGTTCGGCACCGGCCGGGGCGGGCTGCCGGGTAACGACGACTCCGGCGGGCTGTCCGCGTGGTACGTGTGGGCAACGCTCGGGCTGTTCCCGGTGGCCGGCCAGAACCTGTTCCTGGTGAGCGCGCCGGCCGTGGCGGAGTCCACGACCCGGCTGCCCGAGGGCGAGCTGTCCATCACCACCACAGGTTTCGAGCCGGTCGAGGCAGGAGGACCGGTCTCCTACGTCCAGTCCATCGCGGTGGACGGCAAGACCCTGGAACGCCCCTGGATCTCCGGCCGGGAACTGCGGCACATCCGCAACCTGCACATCGAGCTCGGCCCTCGGCCCTCCGGCTGGGGCACCCGGATCAGGCCACCGTCCACATCCGACCCGCTGCACCCCACTGGAGGTGAGGCATGAACATCCCGTCCACACCCGACCGCCGTCTGGTCGTTGTCGTCCGCGCCGACCCGGTGATCTGCGGGCACTCCGGTGAGGCCCGGTGCCTCGCGGAGGTGGCGCTCACCCGCGGGTACGACGACGTACGGATCGTGACCTGGCCGCTGGACGCGCTGGAGGCGGCCGGGCTGCCGTTGAAACCACTCGACCGTGTGCTGCCGTACAGCCCTGGGATCACCGTGGAGCGGCCCGATCCCGTCGGCGACTACCGGGTTCCGGACGGGCGCTACCTGTCCGGGCTCATCGGGCGGCTGGTCGAGCTGTTCAGCGACGGGGTGCCGACGGTGGCGATGTCGCTGTACCTGAGCCCGCACGCGATCGCCGTACAGGAGGCCGTCCAGGTGGCGCGCCGGATCGGGCCGGCGCGGGTCACCACGGTGGCTGAGGCGGTGGGCTCCGACATCACCAACGTGGTGCGCGAGTGCGTGGACACCGGCCGGTTCGGGGCGGCCGCGCACATCCTTTCGGTCTACCTGGCGGCCGACCACTGCGTGGCGGTGTCGGAGTACACCAGGGACCTGATCGTGGCCTCGGCGGCGACCCTCGACGGTATGCACGGCACGACGTTCGCGCAGCAGTGCCGTGAGCGGATCGCCATCTCCTACCCGGCGGTCGATTCCTCGTCCTACCTGTCACTCACCGATGACGGGATCGCCGAAACGCTTACCCGTCGGGGCCTTTCGCGGGACGGGTACGTGCTGTTCCTGTCCCGGATCGCCTCGGCGAAGGGCGTCGACGACCTGATCGACGCCTACGCCGGGTCGCGGTCGGCCGAGCAGGTGCAGCTGGTCCTGGCCGGGCGCGGTCCGCAGGAAGACGAGGTACTGGCGCGGGTGGCGGCAGCGGGGCTGGGCGAGCGGGTGCGGGTGCTGACCAATGTGGACGACGCGGAGAAGCCGGCGCTGATGGCCGGGAGCGCGGCGTTCGTGCTGCCGACACGCGAGCAGCCGGAGTTCGTGGAGACGTTCGGGATCGCGTTGGTCGAGAAGGCTCTCGCCGGTGGCGGGCCGATCATCACCTGCGCGACCGGCGGTGTGCCCGAGGCCGTCGGTGATACGGCCTTGCTGGTGCCGCAGCGTGATCCGGCCACGCTGCGGACCGTGCTTGACGAGGTCGTGTGCGACTGGACCCGCGAGCAGCGCGTGGCGGCCGAGCGGCGCGCTCGGGAGTACGCGTTGCAGTTCGACCGGGTAGCGGTGTTCGACCGTCTTTTCGCGCGCGCCGAGGCTCCCGCCGTCCACGTCGCCTGACGGCCTACTCGCTGTCCCAGACGGTCGAGTGCTGCTCGAAGTGCGCCGGGTCGCTGTGCACCGGGATGACGCACAGCAGATGCCCGCCCGGGGCACGGAGGGTGTGGCACCCCTGCCAGCTCGCGACCTCGACCGCGCCGAGCCCGGTCAGGCGGGCGACCTCGGCGGCGACGTCGTCGGTCTCGATGTCCAGGTGGTACCGCGGCTCGTCGTCGACCGACTGGATCGCGGTCACGTACCCCGGGACGGCGTCGTGGAGGCTGATGAACTGTGGCTCACCCTCCGGCGAAGACGTCCGTACGCCGAGAGCCTTGGACCAGAACGCCGTGGCGTCCGGCACCTCGTCCCGCTTGACGTCGATCAGAAACGTGGAAATCCGGCTCCGATGCATGAAGTCAACCTATGGTGGCGAGTTGATCAGTCGTAAGTGGCTTGGGCGTGCCAGGTGGTTCGGCAGAGGGTGAAGAGCCAGGCGCGGGTGTCGGCGGTCTGGAACTGGAAGCGGGCCTGACGGGACTCGGTGCTGGGGTCCCACCAGCGTTCCGCGGTGAGCCAGGGTCCGGCCCAGGCGGTGATCGGGTGGATCTTGTTGCTGTCGGCAACTTGAACGCCGGGGCCGCGGGCCGGGAGCAGGGTGAACGCGGTGGGTACGCCGGACAACTCGCCGCGGGCACTGACCGACACCTGGGTGCCGTCCGAGGCGAACACCTTCGCGGGGATCGGCTCCGGGAAGACCATGGTCGGCGCCAGCGCCGGCCAGCGCTTCGCCGTACCGATCGAGCCGGTGATCGAGCCGGGCCAGGGCTGGTCCGGCGGCCGTGCCGGGACCGCCGGATCACCCCACGGGACCAGCGTCTGCCGCTCCGCGAACCCGCGACCGCCGCCGATCACCACCGACACCACCGCACCGTGACCGAGCATGCTCTGCACCCGCGACAACGCCCGGTGGATCCGCTCGTCCGGACCGCCGCCCCACAACCCGTCGACATGCGCGCCGACCGGATCCGCCTGGTCCGGGACCAGCCGCACCCGGACGACCGGTGACGTCAGCTCGCTGGTCGCCGTACCGCTCCCCTGCAGTTGCCAGCGCACCCGGTCCACCACGTCCGCCGCGGTGAACCAGCGCGGGTGCAGCCACTCCCGCTCGTGGATCCGCCCGGACTCGGTGCCGACCTCGACCCGCAACGTCGTACACACCAGCCCGAGCTCGGTCAGCCGGGCGATCAGCTCGTCGGCGACCGCCCGGACCGCGAACGCGACCTGGTCGACCCGGTCCACGGACGGCTCGAAGTCGAGCGTCCTGGTGAGCTCCGGCGGGATCTCCCGGCCGGTCACCGGGCGGTCGTCGTACCCACGGGCCAGCCGATGGGCGAAGGCGCCGTCCGGACCGAACCGGGTCAGCACCTCGGTCCGGGGCAACTGCGCGAACGCACCCAGCGACCGCAGCCCCAGCCGGCGCAGCAGATCCGTGAGCGCCGGCTGCTCGAGTACGTCGACCGACAGCGGCGCGAGGAACTCCGGTGAACCGTCCGGCGGCACCACGTGCACCCGGGTCCGCGCGGAACTCACCCGGGCCGCCTGCTCCGCGGCGAACGGCCCGTCGGCGATCCCGATCCGGCTGCCGTGCACGTCGTACGTCTCGAGCCGGTCGAGCAGCTTCCCCGCGGCCGCCTCCTCGCTGCCGTAGAACCGTGCCGGGCCGCGCGCCTTCAACGCGCACATCCCCGGCCGGATCACCTGCACGCCCGGCGTGATCGCCTCCAGGCACGAGATCACCGGGTCGAACGCCCGCGCGTCGATCACCGGGTCGTACTTCAGCACGACCAGCTCCGGGCACCGCGACTGCGCGTCCCGGGCCCGCTGCCCGCGCCGCACCCCTTCGGCGCGCGCGGTGGCGGAGGTGGCAAGCACCTTTCCCTTCTCCAGTACGGCGATCGGCTCGTCCGGTGATCGCCCGGTCGCCACCGCGGCCGCCGCCACCGGCCAGTCCGGCACCCAGATCACCATCGTCCGGGTCAGCCCGTTCACCAGCCCATTCATCAGCCCGCCCATCAGCCCACCGCGCCGATCTGGTCCGCCCACTCCTCCGGCCGGGCTTCCGAGGTCCCGGTGGAGCGGATCGTGCCGTCGGGGGCGGGCAGCCAGAGCTCGTGACGAGCGCGTACGGCGGCGCGCCGGCCGGTCACCGCGACGGTCGCACGGCGGGCGGTGAGCAGGCCTTCGCCGTCGCCGAGTCCGGTCCAGGTATTGCTCTCGATCTCGAACCGGGCCTCGCTGCCGGGCCAGGACCCGTACGCGATCAGCATCGCGCCGCGGGTCCGGAGCCGCGCGGCGAGCCGGGACGCCTCCCCCGGTGTCACCTCACCGGGCGGGCGGACGACCACCACGGTCAGCGCGTCGACCAGCGCGGCGACGACGCTCAGCCACTCGGGCCCCGGATCCGGAACGAGCACGAGACGCTCCAGGTCCACCCCGAGCCCGCGCGCCGCCTCGGCCCCGAACGACGGCACGCCGACCACACCGCACCAGGCGCCCTCCGCGGACGGACCGGCCATCAGCGCCATCACCAGCGCGGCACTCCCCCGCACCGAGTACACCGAACCGCCGCGCAGGCTCGCTCCCGCCAGCAGCACACCCACTGCCGGATGCGTCGGCAGCTCCCTGTCCACCCCCGCCGTGTCCAAAGCCTGCTGCACCCGAGCCACCGACGGCGCCTCGGCGGCGGCCTTCAGCAATGACTTCTGGGCAGACTTCCGGTCCTTGGCCTGAGCGAGGAGCAGACGGGCCTGGTCGAGCGCCGTGACCCGACTCGCCGTTGCCTCGCTCCCCGTCATACTCCCATGTTCGAACACCTGTTCGAACAAGTCAATCCGGTCGTCCACAGCCGCCCAGCACATAGGGTAGGAGGCATGCCGAGGACTATTGCGACCAATACCAAGGTCGGGCTCGACGGGTTGCTGGAGTTTGTGCGGCGGCGTCATCACATGCTGCTGATGACCACCCGGGCCGACGGGACGGTGCAGGCTTCGCCGGTGTCGGGCGGTGTGGACACGGAGGGCCGGATCGTCATCTCGTCGTACCCGGAACGGGCGAAGAGCACGAACGTGAAGCGGGCCGGCAAGGCCAGCGTGGTCGTGCTGTCGGACGAGTGGAACGGCGCGTGGGTGCAGGTGGACGGCAGCGGTGAGGTGATCGAGCTGCCGGACGCGGTGGAGGCGCTGGTCGACTACTACCGCTCCATCTCCGGTGAGCACCCGGACTGGGACGAGTACCGCGAGGCGATGGTGAAGCAGGGCAAGTGCCTCATCCGCATCACCCCGGAGCGCTGGAGCCCGATCGCCACTGGCGGCTTCCCAGCACATCTCGCTGATTAGATGCGTACGGCGCTGGTAGTCCACGCACACCCCGACGACGAGGTGTTCGCCACCGGCGCCGCCACGTCCGTGCTGAACGAGCAGGGCTGGCATGTCGTACTGCGGGTCGCTACCGCCGGCATGCACGGAGCCCTCGATCATCTCGGCGCCTCCTGCGCACTGCTCGGGATCAACGAGTGGGACTGGCTGGGAGCGGTGGACCAGTGGGTTGACGACGGCGGTCGCGCCGGACCACGGTCATTGGCCGCGGCATCGCCGGACGACGTGGCCGAAGCGATCGAGGTCGCGGCCGTCGTGATCGAGCCGGAGCTCATCCTCACAGTCGGCAGTGACGGGCTGACAGGTCACCCGGACCACATCGCCATCTCACAAGGGGTGCAGCGCGCACTCCGGCGCGTCGACTGTCGTGCGCTGGGTGCACGCGTGAGAGCCCAGGACGTGCGTGCGGGTGAGCAACTGATCCAGCAACTCGCGCCGGGTCAGCAGGTCGGGTCAGGCCACGTCAAAGGGTGCGATGCACCGCTGGAGGAGATCGGCGGAGCGTCCGAGCAGCGACGGCGGCAGGCACTGGACGAGTACTACGACGGCCTGGGCAGCAAGCCGCTCGAAGAACTCCTAGGAGTGCACCGGGCGAGCAGCGACGGGCTGCTGCTGCGTGCGGTGTTCGACGCGACCGGCTGGCAGCAGGACCGGTTCGAGGAGCTCACTGCCCTTACTGCTTCGAGCGACGCGCCATCGTCTCGGTGATGCGCTGCATGGCGCCTTCGAGGTGCTCGCGCAGCGCTGCCTCCGCACCCTCCTCGTCGTGCGCCAGGCACGCGTCGAGAATCGCCTGGTGCTCGCGACGGGTCTGCTCGATCCGGGCCTTGGTCTGCCGCGAACCGAACCGGTAGCGCTCGCTGTTCTGCCAGACCGGCTCGATCGCCCGCGGCAGCCACCGCGAACCGCCGGCCCGGTAGATCGCGAAGTGGAACTCGGTGTGCGCCTGCCGGGACGCGATGTTGTCGCCCAGCTTCGACAACCGGACGTGCTCGGCCAGTGCGGTCCGGGCGGCCGCCGCGTCCGAGTCGGAGAAGCGTGTCGCGGCCGCACGCACTGCCAGGGACTCCAGTGCCAGCCGGGTCTCGTGGGTGTCGCGCAGGTCCTCCATCGACAGCTCACGCACCCAGGCGCCCTTGTGCGGGACGATCTCGACCAGTCCGAGCGCCGCCATCCGCCGGAGCCCTTCCCGGATCGGCATCTGGCTCATGTCCAGTCGCTTGGCGAGCTCCTCCAGCCGGAGCGCCGTACCGCTGGGAAGTTCGCCGGACAGGATGAGTTCGTGCAGCTCGGCGGCAGCTTCCTCGGCGAGCGTACGACGCCCGGTCGGCCCCCCAGGCGTGAGCTCGAGTCGTCGGATCATCAGTAGCGGGCTGCCTCTCTCCTCTTGAGCTCTGGAGGTACCGTAGCCGCCGACCGGGTATCTGGCGGCCTTCGACCACAGATTGCTCAGCTCAAAGCCCAGCAAACATGAGCGGTCTAGGCCACTGGTGCTCTCTCAGAGACCTGTCAGGTCGAGCAGAACCCGGCCTGCTTGCCGGTCCAGCACGTCGCCGATCCGCTCTGCCGGTACGACCTCGTAGTCCGCTCGCCAGGACACCGCTGCGATATCGGCCAGCGCCTGACCGACCGCATCCGGCGCCAGCGTGGTCCGCTGCAGGTTCACGGGCAGCACCCGCAGGTCCCGGCCGATCAGCTGGTGCAAGTCGATCGTGGTGAACTCACCGGCCTTGTAGCCCAGTGCTGCGATCCGTCCGCCCGGAGAGATGTGCCCGAGCACCCCACCGGCCACCGGACCGCCCATCGTGTCGATGACTGCGTCGCACCACGGAAGCTCTCGGCCCACCTGTCCCAGACCGTCCACACGGACCAGCTGATCCACCACTCCGGTCGCACCGTCGGCGCGGTCGTCCAGCGACACCAGGCCGATCACCCGGGACGCACCGGCCGACCGTGCGATCGCAGCACACATGTGCCCGACCAGACCGGTGACGCCGGTGACCACCACCGTCTCACCCTCTTGTACGTCGGCAACCCGTCGTACGGCGGTGTGTGCCGTCAACGCCGGCGTCATCAACGCGAGCGCCGTACCCGGCTCCAGCGAGGACGGCAGCCGGTGTACGGCGGCATTCGGAACGACGGCGTACCGGCCCCAGACACCGTCCCGTGTCACGCCGACGCCCTCACCACGGACCACGACCGGCGTGCCCGCCTCAAAAGCGTCCGACCTCACGACCACACCGGCTCCCTCGGAGCCCGGCATGAACGGCACGGACGGCTGCTTTCCGGCCAGTGTCGACCGGTCCAGTGGAGTCACCGCGGCCAGCCGCATCTCCACCAACGTCTCACCCGGACCGGCGGTCAGCTCGACCGCTTCGGCCTTCAGCTGCTCTCCCGGTCCATGACTGCGCAGGACAGTCCCCCGTGTACTCACGCCTCTTCCCCGTTCCCCACGATTTGATATCTGATCACAACCACGACCAGACGCAACCCACGTCTCACCACTCGGCGACCTCCTTCGCCAGCGGCCGGGTCAGCACCTCGGCCGCGGCGGACCGGTCGGTGGACACTTCGTCGCTGCCCATCGGGAACGGCCAGTCGCTCCCGGCCAGCACCCGCTCGGGCCCGAACGTCTTCGTCAGCAGCTCCAGTACGGCGTCGTCGTGGACCAGGTCGTCGACGTAGAAGCGGCGCAGGGCCTCGGCCACCGGCAAGGACACCGGCTCGATCCCCGGGCGTTCCTGGTCGATCCCGCGCTGCCACCGTCCGGCGACGGCCGCCGTCACACCACCCCCATGGCACAGACAGAACCGGATTCCCGGGAACCGCCCCGGCACGTCCGCGAAGACGAGCGAAGCCGCCGCCAGTCCGGTCTCGTACGGATTCCCCAACAGGTTCGACAGGTAGAACGAGTCAAGGCGCTTGTCGTCACTGTGTCCCGGGTGAATCAGCGTGAACGCCTCCAGCGCGTCCAGCACCCGCCACACCGGATCCAGCCCGGCGTAGCTCGGCGTACCGAGGGCAAAACCGCTGAAGACGCCTTCACTGGCCAGTCCGGCAGCTACAGAGGGTGCAGCCGGGTCGAGCAGCGGTAGGTGCCCCAGCACGCGCAGCTGCGGTGTGGCGAGCTCCCGGAGCCCCTGGTTCACCAGCTCGGTCCACTCGAGGCTGGCGTCGTACCGGAAGAGGGCCGGCGGCACTGACACCACAGCACCGTCCAGGTCCTGTGAGGAGATCCAGTGCAGCAGTGCGGCCGGGTCGGCGAGCCGGCGCAGCGGCAGCCGCTCCCCGTCGACCACCAGCGAGCCGCTGTCGACGGACAGCCCGAACTCACCCCGATGTGCCGCCGCCAGCACGGTCGGCGGGATCAGGTGCGTGTGGATGTCCCAGCCGGCCATGTCAGCGGGCGTCCTCGTCGTTGTCGTAGAAGTCCGGACGCTCCGGGTAGTGCGGACCGTCGTACACCTCCAGCAGGACAGAGGTCTCCTCGGCGCGCGTGGGACCGTGGACGACGCCCTTAGGGTTCCAGTAGAAGCTGCCCTTGGTCAGCGTCGTACCGGTCGGCAGGTACACGTACCGGCCGGACAGGCAGAACATGAACTGGTTCGAGGCGTGCTTGTGCTCCGACGGGATCCCCGAGCCCTTCTCGAACCGCACCAGTGCGATCGACGCCTCGGTCACCGGGTCCCGCCACAGCATCTTGTGGGACAGGCCGTCCAGCGACTTCTCCACCCACTCCAGGTCCTCCGTCTGCAGCAGAATCTCCTGCAAGGGCTGGTCAAAACTCATGGCGCCTCCCGTCCTGTGACGCGCATGTACAGCTCCTCCGCCACACCAGTACCCATCGGAGCTACCGCGGCGATGTGACCGTCCGGCCGGATCAGTACGACGCTGTCCGCCGGTACGCCGTACCTCTTGGTGGCGACGCTGCCCGGATCGAACAGGGCCCTGTCACGCAGACCGGAGTCGTGCGGCGCATCCCACCGGGACACCGCGTAGTGCTGCAACGCGGGCGACTCGTTCACCGGGATCTCCGGCCGGCGCCGTACGTCGGTGAAGTAGAGCGCCACGAACGAGTCGCGGCACAGGTCATGGATCGACGTACGACCGGTCGGGCTCTGCAGCACCAGGTCGGGCGCCCGGTCCCCCGCCCGTACGGCGGGCGGTGCGGCGGAGGTAGCCACCATCGACCAGTCGCCCACACCCTCGACATCCAGCCGCACGCTCAGCAGCGTCCTGTTGTACGCCGTGGCCCACGCTCCCGTGTCCTCGGTGACAGCACCGCGCTGGAAGGACATGTACTTGCGGGCCGCCTCCGCCATCTCGCCCGAGCCCTCGATCGCCACCGGCCGCTGCTCCCGCTCGTAGCCGTCCAGCAACGACGGATCAGCCCAGCCACGCAGCACCCAGGCCAATCGCCACGGCAGGTTGGACGCGTCCAGCGCACCCGTGTTCAGACCGAGCGCCCACATCGGAGTGATCAGGTGTGCCGCGTCACCCATCAGGAAGACCTTGCGGTCCCTGGTCCACTGCTCGGCGACCCGGTGGTGCACGTTGTAGACGACCGAGCCCATGAGCTCGATCCGGTCCACCTCACCGATGAACTGCTTCACCTTCACCAGCAGGTCCTCGTCACCCGGCGCGTCGGCGCCGGGTGCCAGCGGGAACAGGAACCGCCAGTTGTCCGGCTGCCGGATCAGCACCATCCACTCGGACTTGTCCGCGAAGTACGCGAGGTACGGGTAGTCCCGCGCGTTGTCGACGTCCAGGTCCACCACGACGTCGATCAGCATGTACCGCTCGGGCAGGGTCTCCCCCACCACCTTCACCCCGAGCGCATCACGGATCCGCGAACGCCCGCCGTCACAGGCCAGCAGGTACGACGCTTCCAGCTCCTGCGGGCCGTCAGGGGTCTCCAGTTGCAGTACGACGCGATCGTCGCGGACCTCGAACGACGTCATCCGGTGCTGCGTCCGCACCGGCTCCGGAAGAGCTGCCGCCAGCAGCGGCTCCATCTTCTGCTGCGGCAGGTTGATGACGAACGGGAACTGGGTGTCGTTCACCAGTTCGGCCAGCTGCACCGAGGCGCGCGGAGTGTTGGTGGCCCGGTCGATGTCGCCGATCTCGTCGATCCGCAGCGCGGCGCCGAGGATGCCGTCGACCGCGCCGTACCGGTTCCAGATCTCCAGCGTCCGGCTGAGCGTCGTACCGGCCTTGGTGTCGGACGACAGGACGGCGTCCTCCTCCAGCAGCACGTACGGGATGCCGTAGTGCGCGAGACCGAGCGCGGTGGTCAGACCGATCGGTCCGGCACCCACCACGGCAACAGGCAGCTGTTCAGTCACTTACTACTCCACAAAGCTCGTGAGCTTGGCAAAGGCACGTTCCCGGGTCAGCAGCGACCCGGTCATCGCGGCCGCGTCGGACAGCAGGAACAGCAACGGGCCGACCACGTCCTCGGGGTCGCCGATACCTATGGTGTCCTGCCAGTGGTCCCGGTCCGCACCGGCGTTCGCACCTCGGAACTGCTCGGTGTCGATCACCCCTGGCGCGACCACGTTCACCCGGACCCGGTCGCCGGCCACCTCCACGGCGAGCGTCTTCGCGAACGCCACCAGCGCCGCCTTGCTCGCCGCGTACGCCGCAGCGCCCGCAAACCCGGTCGACGCCATCCCGGACGTGAACACCACCACCGAACCGGACTGCCGCGCCACCATGTGCGGTACGACGGCCTGACACACCCAGACCACACCGTCCAGGTTCACCTGCAACGTCCGGGTCCACTCGGCCGCATCCATCTCCAGCACCGTCGACCGCGGCTGCACCGCCGCACCGGCGACCAGACCGTCGATACGCCCGTACCGCTCCAGGACACCCGCCACCGCAGCCTCGACCGCGGACCGGTCAGCCACGTCCACCACGACGTACTCGACGCCTTCCACCGGTGCAGTGACGTCGAAGACGACCGCAGTACCACCTGCAGCGTTCACTGCGGTGGCCAGCGCCGCACCGATGCCTCGGGCGCCACCTGTGATCACCACGACCTCACCGGTCGCGTCGAAGCGCACCTTCACGGCGTCTCCTTCTTTGACGTCATGGTCTCCGTGATCCGCTGGAACGCGCCGGCCAGGTGACTGCGCAGCGCCTGCTCGGCCGCGTCCGGGTCCCGTGCCACGCACGCGTCCAGGATCGCCTGGTGCTCCTGCCGGCTCCGCTCGATCAGGAACGCGGTCGGCCGGCTGCCGAACCGGTAGCGCTCGCTGTTCTGCCAGACCGGCTCGATTGCTCGCGGCAACCACTGTGAACCACTGGCCCGGTAGATCGCGAAGTGGAAGTCCGCGTGAGCCTCACGTGCACCCGTGGAGTCCTCGGCGCGTGACAACCGGAGGTGCTCGGCCAAGGCGGCCGCTGCCTTCGTCAGGTCCTCTTCGGTGAAGTGAAGTGCAGCCGCGCGTACGGCGAGACTCTCCAACGCCAACCGCGTCTCGTGTGTGTCTCGCAGGTCCGACAGCGACAGGTCACGCACCCACGCGCCACGGTGGGGGATGATCTCGACCAGCCCCAATGCCTCCAGCCGGCGCAGACCTTCACGCACTGGCATCTGGCTCATCTCGAGCCGACTGGCCAGCTCCACAAGGCGAAGAGGCGTACCACTGGGTAGCTCACCGGACAGGATCAGCTGGTGCAGCTCCGCGGCCGCGTGCTCCGCGAGAGTACGGCGACCACTCTTGCCGCCACCTGGCAACAGCTCCAACGGCCCGCTCATACCCGAGCCACCCGATTACGCAACGAGCCGAGCTTGTCGGACCGGGTGACGATCACGTCACCGTCCTGCAGGAACACCTGTGGCTCGCGGGCGTTTCCGATACCGGCCGGCGTACCCGTGAGCAGCAGGTCCCCCGGGCGCAACGTCATACCGAACGACAGCTCACTGATAAGCGTTGCGACATCGAACGCCATCTGCCGCGTCGACGCGTCCTGCCGCACCTCGTCGTTCACCAGGCACTCCAGGTGAATGTCCTGTGGGTCGCCCACCTCGTCGGCGGTGACGATCCAGGGACCCAGCGGCATGGTGTCGTCGATGCTCTTGCCCTTCAGCCACTGCCCGCCGTGCGCACGCTGCAGGTCCCGCTGCGACACGTCGTTCGCGAGCGTGTAGCCCCAGACGTGGCCGAGCGCCTCGTCGACCGGGATGTTCTTGCCCGTCTTGCCGATCACCAGCGCGACCTCGGCCTCGTAGTCCCACTTTGCCGAGATCGCCGGGTCCCAGGCGATGTCGTCGTACGGGCCGATCACCACGTCCGGACCTTTGGTGAAGAACGTCGGGTGCTCGGGCCGGTCCACGTCCTGGCCCTCGCGCTTGCCCTTGCTCTCCTCGAAGTGGTCCCAGTAGTTCCACCCCGTGCACAGGATGTCGCGCCGGAACCGCCGCAGCGGCGCCCGCAGAATCCCTTCGCTGTAAGGGATCTTGTCCACCACCTCGGCCGGGCCGGCGATCACCTCGGTCAGATCCGTTGCGTCGAGCAACAGAACCGCATCGCCGTCGAGTACGCCGGGCCGCTCGCTGCCGGCGTACTCCACCATCACGTACTTCATCTCAGGTCCACTCGACGCCACGCATCACGAGTTCCCCCCTGGTCATGCGACCACGGCGATCGCGTTGATCTCGATCAGGTAGTCGGGGTGCGCGAGCTTGCTGACCTCGACCATCGTCGAGGCCGGCAGCGGCTCGGTGAAGTACTGCGCCCGGATCTCGTGGATCTTGGCGAAGTCCTCCATGTTGCGCACGTAGACGTCCACCCGGCAGACGTCCGCGAGCGTGCCGCCGGCCGCCTCGACCGCCGACTTCACGTTCTCGCACACCTGCCGGGTCTGTTCGCGGACGTCCCCGACGCCGGCGATGCTGCCGTCCGGCCGGCGGGCGGTCATCCCGGAGACGAACACCAGCCGCCCGGTCGCCTCGATCGTGGTCGCCTGTGAGAACACCCCGTTCGGGCTCCGCAGCGCATCAGTGGAAATCTGTGTCTTCGGCATCAGCTCACACCATCCTCGACGGGACAACGGCGCCGACTGCGCGTGCGGTCGCCAGCAGCCCGTCCAGTCCCGACCTTTCGATCCGTACGCCGTTGCGCCGCTGCTGCGCCGCCCGCTCGGCCTCGATCTCCCCCGGCAGGTACAGCCGGTTCACTCCCGGTGCCGTCGCACTCCCCCGGACCCGGGCGGCCAGCCCGGACGAGCGGCGCTTGAAGTCTTCGACGCCGCCCATCAGCTCCGGGTCGATCGCCAGGAACAGGTGCGCGCAGTCGTTCGGCCGGTCCGGCTCCCGGTACAGCGGGCGGACCTGGTCGCCCCACCCGCCGCCGCTCAGGACGCCGGTGAGCACGTCGATCATCAGCGCCAGCCCGAAGCCCTTGTGGCCCGCGGCCGGCAGCAGCATGCCCAGCACCGCCTCGTCCGGGTCCGTGGTCGGCGTGCCCGAGGAGTCGGTGGCCCAGGTGTCCGGGATCGGCCGCCCGGCCGAGGCCGCGAGCCGGATCTTGCCCAGGGCAACAGCCGACAACGCCATGTCCAGGACGATCTCCACACCGGCCGTGGTCGGCACCGCGATGGCGAGGGGGTTGTTGCCGACCAGCCGCTCCGCGCCGCCCGGGGCGGGCATCAGCGGCGTGGTGTTCGACATCGCGATACCGATCCGCCCCGCCTGGCCGGCTTGCATCGCCCAGCGGCTGGCCGCGCCGAAGTGGTGGGCGTTGCGCACCGAGACGATGCCGATCCCGTACCGGCCGGCGCGCTCGATCGCGTGCCGCATCGCCTGCGGGCTGGACAGCTGGCCCATCCCGCCGCGGGCGTCCACCACCATCGCGGCACCGGCGTCGAACAGGATGTCGAGCTCGCGTTCCCGGGTCACACCGCCGGCGTTCAGGCGTTCGACGTACATCGGGACCAGCATCACGCCGTGCGAGCTGACGCCCCGCAGGTCGGCCTCGACGAGCGCCGTGGCGATCTCGGTCGCGTCCGCGGAGTCGAATCCGAGCGCCGTGAACACCCCCGCCACGGTCGCCTCCAGCCACTCCGGCCGAACCAGCACCCGCCGATCCGCATCAGAAGCCTGAGCCGTCATCGCTTCTCCTGTGCCCAAGGCAGGAGCCAGTGCTCAAGGAGGACCAGGGCGTAGAACAAGACGATGCTCATCACGCTCAGCAGGGTGATCGCGGCGAACGCGAGGGTGGTGTCCGCGCTCGCGCCGGACTGCTGGATCACGTACCCGAGCCCCTTGGTGGCGCCAACGAACTCGGAGATCACCGAACCGATCACCGCCAGCGAGATCGCCACCTTGAACCCGGTGAAGATCTGCGGCATCGCGTACCGCAGCCGAAGCTTGAAGAACTCCTGCGCCCGGCTCGCGTTCAGCGACCGCATCAGCTCGACCAGCTCGGTCGGCGTCGACTTCATGCCCTGCGCGGTCGAGATGACGATCGGGAAGAAGCACATCAGCAGCACCATCACGACCTTCGGCCACTGCCCGAAGCCCATCCAGATCACCAGCAGCGGCGCGATCGCCACCTTCGGGATCGAGTTCACCATCAGCAGCAGCGGGTACGCCAGCCGCTCGAGGATCACCGAGCGGACGATCACCAGCGCGATCGGCACACCGATCACGATCGCGAGCAGGAAACCCTCGATCGTCTCGAGCAACGACGTACCGGTCTCCTGCAGCAGGTAACCGGGCTGCTCGAAGAACTTGACCACCACGTCCCACGGGCTCGGCAGCAGGTACGGCTGGATCGAGAACGCGACCGTCGCGCCCCACCACAACCCGATCGCGGCGGCCAGGCCGATGATCGGGAGTACGACGGCGGCCACCGGGGAATCGGTCAGCCAGGTCCGTTTCGGCATCCTCCGCCGGGTCGTCACGGCCGCACCTCGTCGACCGGACGCACCTCGCCGGGCACACCCGGCTCGCCGGACTCCTTCTCGGCCAGCAACGCGTGCAACCGGCCGCTGATCGCGGCGACCTCGGTCAGGTGCGCGTTCTGGCCGAGGCTGCGCGGCCGCGGGATGTCGATGTCGACGACCTCCCGCATCCGGCCCGGCCGCGGGGTCAGCACGACCACCCGGTCGGCCAGCAGGACGGCCTCCTCGATCGAGTGCGTGACGAACACGATCGTGGTGGACAGTTCCATCTTGATCCGCTGCAGTTCCTCGGACAGCTCGGTCCGGGTGAGCGCGTCGAGCGCGGAGAACGGCTCGTCCATCAGCATCACCTGCGGGTCGCGGATCAGCGACCGGCACAACGACACCCGCTGCTGCATGCCGCCGGACAGCTCGTGCGGCAGCCGCCGCTCGAACCCCTGCAACCCGACCAGCTCGAGCAGCTGACGGGCCCGGTCCCGGTACGCCGCCTTGCCGCGATCCCCCTGGCCCTTGTCGATCTCGACCGGCAGCATCACGTTCGACAGCACCGAACGCCACGGCAGCAGGGCCGGCCGCTGGAACATGAACGAGACGTCCCGGCGCGGTCCGGTGACGGGCTGCCCCGCCACCTGAACCGCACCGGACGTCGGAGGCAGTAGTCCCGCGATCAGCCGGAGCAGCGTGGACTTGCCACAGCCGGACCGGCCGATCAGCGTGACGAACTCACCGCCGCGAACGTGCAGGTCGATCTTCTCCAGGGCGGTCACCTGGCCCTCGCGTCCGTCGAAGACCTGTCCCACGCCGTCCAGGCGAATCATCCGGTTCCAGTACTCCTAACCTCAGCTCTTCGGCGCGAGGCTCATCGTCACGAGATCCTCGGGCTTGACCGCGCCCTTGCCGATCGCGTTCGACTCCTCGAGCAGCGAGATGACCTTCTGCACCCGCTCCTGCGTGACGTCGCCCAGCGGACCCTCGAAGCCCGTCGGCTTGATGTAGTCCTTCATGATCTTCAGTTCCGCTTTGGCGACGTCGACATCGGTGTTCGGCACGTACTTCTTCAGGATCTCGGCGGCGCCGTCCGGGTCGTCGTACGTGTCCTGCAGGCCCTTCAGCAGCGCGTTGGTGAACTTCTTCACCTGGTCCGGGTGGTCCTTGGCCATGTCCGTCCGGGTGATGATCGCGTTCCCGTACAGCTCCGGCAGGGCCTTGCCGTACGGAAGCACGACCGCCTTGCGGTGCTTGTCCTTGTCGGCCTTCTCGATCAGCGGCTGGCCGACCACGAACTGCCCGATGCCCTGAACCTTGCCCGACGCCAGCAGGGCCGGCAGCCCGGGCGGCGGCGAGGGGAGGAAGGTGACCGACGCCGGGTCGATACCGACCGCCTTGGCGTAGACCGGGAACATCACCGTGTTGGTGGAGCCCGGCTGGTCGCCGATCGTCTTGCCGGGCAGATCCTTCGGGCTGTTGATGCCCAGTCCCTCGAGCGACATGATCGCGGCCATCGACCGCTGGTGGATCATGCCCGCCGTGGTGACCGGGAGCTTCTGCTTGGCGAGGGTGATCGCGATCGCGGTGAAGTCGCCGATGCCGTAGTCGGCCTGACCTCCGGCGACCAGCTTCATCACGTCGACGGTGCCGCTGCCGGGCGTGATCTTGACGTCGAAACCGGCGTCCTTGAAGTACCCCTTCTCCAGGGCGACGTACGCGTACGCCTCGCGCCCGAAGGTGTTGAACGACGTCAGGTAGTTGACCTTCTGCAACCCGTCGCCGCCGGCCTGCTTGCCGCTGTCGTCGTCGTTGCACGCACTCACCAGGGCGAGCCCCAGGACCGCCATCAGGGCGATGACGGAACGCCTCAACCTCATATCGACCTCTCTCGTCCCGATATTTGATCAAACATCAAATCCGGAAAGGTGGTCAATCCACCCGCGGGGTCTTCACGGGGACTTAACGTCCGCCGCGCCGGGTCCTCGCGGTCCTGCTGACCACCCGTCCTGGAGCCGTTCCCCATACCTGTCCGACAACACATGCTGTAACCGGACGGGCACCCGCCCCGACCACAGACCGTACCTGCCGCAGCAGCAGATCGCGACGCCCGCAGAGACCGAACTCGGCGACACACCGTCAAATTTGCGTAAACCTCAACTTCTTCGTGAGCCGGCCCACCCGGTCCCGGCCGGAATCACGGGTTTACCTCCGTTCACTCCGGGGAGGGAGGTGGCGGTCCCCCGGCTTTGACAGGATGTGAGCGTGCACGAGGTGACGCGACGGGTGTGGCGGGCGATCAGTTGCCTGTGGCGTCCGTCGACGTACCTGCGCTGGGTGTACCTGCTGCTCGGCGCGGCGCTCGTCCTGGCGTTCATCCTGGTCGGCAGCGCGCTCGGCGCGGTGGTCTCCGATCTCGGCCTGCCGAAGGTTGCCACCAGCACCATCTGGGTCCTGATGGGCCTGGTGCCGCCGATCGTGCTCGGCCTGCTGCCCGCCGTCCGCGAGGTCGAGGGCATCGCGGTCGAGTCGCTGCTCGCGGTGCGGTTCGAGGAGCGGCCGCTCGGCCCGGCGCGGACCTGGCCGCAGCGGCGGCGGACCACGGTGTGGTTCTGCCTGCACCTGCTGGCCGGCGGCGTCGTCGGCATCCTCAGCACGATCGTGTTCGGCCTCGGCGCGATCTGGCTGGCCGCGCCGTTCCGCTCCCCCGGTGCTCGCGACGTCGTCCCCGGCTGGTCGTACGACGTCCACGGCGACTGGACCGACCTGTGGATGCCGGCCGCCGCGATCGGCGGTCTCGTCGGGCTGTTCCTGCTGTCGGCCGCTGTCGGCGCCCTGCTGGCGTACCTGGCGCCCCGCGTGCTCGGTCCGACCGCGGCGGAGCGCATCGAGCTCCTCGAGAAGCAGACCGCGACCCTTGCCGAGCGCAACCGTCTGGCCCGCGAACTGCACGACAGCGTCGGGCATGCGCTGAGCCTGGTCACGATCCAGGCGGCGGCAGCGCGCCGCGTGCTGGCCAGCGATCCGGAGTTCGCCGAGACCGCGCTGGCCGCGATGGAGACCTCAGCCCGCGCGGCGCTGGCAGATCTCGACCACGTGCTCGGTCTGCTCCGCGACGACCGGCGGCCAGGCTCCCGGACCACGCCGCAGACCACGCTCGGGGGTCTGGACCGGCTGGTCGACGCCACCCGGGCCGGCGGGATCACGATCGAGGTCGAACGGTCGGGCGCGCTGGACCAACTGCCTGCCGCGGTCTCCCGGGAGGCGTACCGGATCGTCCAGGAGGGTCTGACCAACGCGATCCGGCATGCCGGACGCCCGGCCGGCGAGCTGACCGTGCACCTGTCGATCTGCCTCGACGCATCCGGGCTGCGGCTCGTCGTGACCAACCCCGTGAGCGGCACGTCGGATCACTCCGGGGGCGGCCGCGGGTTGGCCGGGATCCGTGAAAGAGTCGCCGTACTGCGGGGAAGCGTCGACGCCGGCCCGGTCACTCGGCCCGACGACCCGGGATGGCAACTGGCAGTGCGGTTACCCGTCAGCGTGACGAAGGGATGACATGAACCTGTCGGTGGTCGTGGTCGACGACGAGCCGCTGATCCGTAGCGGGTTGCGGGCCATCATCAACGCCGAGGAGGACCTCACGGTCGTCGGTGAGGCCGGCGACGGGGCCGAGGTGCTCCCGCTGGTACGTCGTACCGGCGCGGACGTCGTGCTGATGGACGTCCGGATGCCCGCGGTGGACGGCATCCAGGCGACGAGACTGCTGCTGGACAGCCTCGACCCGGCACCGCGCGTCCTGGTCGTCACGACGTTCGAGAACGACGACTACGTGTACGACGCGCTGCGCGCCGGAGCGTCCGGGTTCCTGCTCAAGCGGACCCCGCCGGACGACATCATCGCGGCGATCCGGACGGTCGCGAAGAGCGAGTCGCTGCTGTTCCCGGAGGCGATCCGCGCGCTTGCCCTCGCCCACGCCGGCGCCCCGGCGGCGAGCGGACTCGACCGGTACCAGCTGACCGAGCGCGAGCAGGAGGTGCTCCGGCTGATGGCGCGCGGACTGTCGAACGCGGAGATCGCCGCGGAGCTGGTCCTCGGCCTGCAAACGGTCAAGACGCACGTCGCGAACGTGCTCGCCAAGCTCAATGCCCGGGATCGCACCCAAGCGGTGATCCGCGCCTACGAGTCAGGCTTCGTGCCCCTGCACTAGATCGCCGGACTAGATCGCCGGACTAGGTGCTGGCGGGGTCGTCGGCCTCGGCGAGGGTGCAGGCGTTGTGCAGCGGGTCGACGGCGTTGGCCTTCATCGCCAGGCGCTGCAGGAGGATCCGGAAGCTGGACCGCTCCGACTCGTCGAGGATGCCCAGCATCTCGTCCTCGGTGGCCCGTAGCCGCCGCTCGAGGTCACAGAGGGCCTCGTGGCCTTCGTCGGTGGGCGCGATCAGCCGCGCCCGGCGGTCGGCCGGGTCGGGCCGGCGCTGCACCAGCCCTGCCTTCTCCAGGTCGTCGAGCAGGTAGGTCATCACGGTCCGGTCGACGCCGAGCTGAGCGGCCAGGTCGAGCTGCCGTTTCGGTCCCTCGGCGCTCGTCGTGGCGAGCACCTGGTAGCCGCGCGGTCCGCCGGGCAACCCTTCCAGCGCCGCCGCGGACGCCTTCGCGTACCGCCGGAAGACGACGCCCAGCGCCCAGCCGAGGTCGGCCTCCACCGGTGCGCCACTGGCGACGGCGGGCTCGACCCCTCGCGTACCTGGGGTCGCGACGTCGGGCGGAGTACTGGACATGTCCCCATCGTACGTGGTGTACGACACCCGGAATACGATCTGACTTGAATATGTTCTGCTCAACAGATTATCTTCGATACAGCTCAATAGAGCACGGCCCCCTCAACGTGATGGAGAACGAATGAGCACCCTGCTACGCGTCGACGCCAGCATCCGGCTGGACGGCTCGGTGTCCCGCGCGCTCGCGGACAGCGCCGAGGCCGCCTGGAAGGCTGAGCACCCGGACGGTGTCGTGGTACGGCGTGACCTCGGACGGCACCCGCTGCCCGCGACCTTGTGGCCGACGCTGGCCGCGGCCCAGGTGGGTCAGGAGCCGGTCGCCGAATCGGACCGGATGCCGCTCGCCGAGGCCCAGGCGATCGCCGACGAACTGAAGGCGGAGATCGTGAACGCCGACGCGGTCCTGCTCGCCGTACCGATGTACAACTACGGCATCGCACAGAACGTGAAGACCTGGATCGACGTGCTGGTGATCGACAAGGATCTGGCCTTCGGTTCGCGCCCACTCGTCGGCAGGCCGGCGATCTTCGCCATCGCCCGGGGCGGCGGCTACGGTCCCGGTTCGCCGAAGCACGGCTGGGACCACGCCACGCCGTACCTCGAGCGCATCTTCGGCGACGTCTTCGGGATGAACATCCGGACCGCCGCCGCGGAGCTCACCCTGGCCCCGGTCACCCCGGGCATGGAGGAGCTGATCGACGCGTCCAAGGTCTCGGAGTCCGAGGCGCACGTACAGGCCGAGAACCACGGCACCGTCGTCGCCCGCGAACTCATCGGCGGCCAGGCAGCCTAGGTCCGCGACCAGGTGGAGAGCGTGACCGACAACGTGACGATCGCGGGCTCCGGGAGTACGGCGATCTGCTGGAGCAGCTCGTGGTAGTTCAGGTGGCGCGCGCTCGGCGTCATCAGCACGAGCTGCTCCACGGCCGAGCGGTCGAGGCGCATGGTCTCCTCGACCAGCTCGGTGCCGACGCGCTCGAACTCCCCCGCGAGCGACTCCTCCAGCCGGCGTTCCTTCTGCTCGTCGACGCTCACCATCCCGAGTACGTCGACGAGCTCGCCGAGGTGCTGCTGGTTCGGTGTGACCACGAGCAACCGGCCGCCGGGGGCCAGGACGCGGGCCATCTCGGCGGCGTTGCGCGGAGCGAACACGTTCAGCAGCAGGTTCGCCGCGCCGTCCATCAACGGCAGTTCACGCCATGCGTCGCACACCACGGACGCGATCCGCGGGTCCGCTCGGGCCGCGCGACGGGCGGCGTACTTCGACACGTCCAGCGCGATCCCGCGGCGCTGCGGGGACAGGCCGAGGACACCGGACAGGTAGTAGGCAGTGCCGGCGCCGACCTCGACGACCAGGTCGTCCTCGCCCAGTCCGGCCTGCAGGATCAGTGCGTCCCGGATCGGGGCGTAGTGGCCGGTGCCGAGGAAGACCGTGCGGGCGCCGACCATCGCAGCCGAGTCGCCCTCGATCCCGTTCGAGGCCGACGGCAACAAGTTCAGGTAGCCCTGCTTGGCCAGGTCGTAGGCGTGGCCGCGCGGGCAGCGCGCCGTACGGTCGTCCAGCGCCAGCCGGTCAGCACACACCGGACAACGCAGGACGGCCACCAGGTCAGCTTGCACGCGGCCTAGGTTATGTCGCGGCTGGTGATTCGCGCCCAGGCGGCGGCGTAGAAGACGACCAGGTACCCGCCTTGGAGGAGCAGGTTGCGGCCTATCTCGTGCCAGTACGGCGGGTCGCGGAGCAGGTCGGCGAACGACTGCCAGCGATACACCAGCAGCCACGGGTGAATCGCGTGCAGCTGTGGGATCGCGGTCAGGATGCCGAGCACGATGAACGTGCCGAACGTCGCCGCCATCGCGGCCAGCGGCGTCGAGGTCAGCGACGAGACGAACAGGCCGATACCGGCGAGTCCGAGCAGCGACAGCGAGATCACGACGGCGATCCCGAGCGCGCGGAGCAGGCCCTCGCCGAGCGAGACCGTCGAGCCGGACAGCAGCAGGACGTCGCCGACCGGGAACAGGATGAAGCCGACGATCAGGCCGGAGATCCAGATCGTCATCGTCGCGGCCAGGCAGAAGACCGCGAGGGCGACCATCTTGGCGGCGAGCAGCCGGGACCGGCCGGCCGGTGCGGTGAGCAGGTTGCGCAGCGTCCCGAGGCTGGCCTCGCCGGCCAGTGACTCCCCCGAGATCACGGTCACCGCCGTCGGCAGGAAGAACGGCAGCGACAGGCCGAGGCTGGCGACGATCAGGAACAGGCCGTTGCCGGCGATCTGCCCGATGAAGCCCTC
This sequence comes from Kribbella pratensis, assembly GCF_004366075.1. Lineage (GTDB taxonomy): Bacteria > Actinomycetota > Actinomycetes > Propionibacteriales > Kribbellaceae > Kribbella > Kribbella pratensis. Next base: position 1,118,280 of record NZ_SODU01000001.1, read on the forward strand.
GGCGCCGCTGTCCGAGCCGGCGATCTTGATCGCGATCCCGATCAGCAGCGGTACGGCGGCCAGCACCCCGAGCCCCACCTGGGTCCGAGTCCGCGCGAACACCAGCCGCAGTTCGGAGAGGAACAACGCGAGAGTGTGCCGCCCCGCACCAGGTCGTTGTGCATCGGCCAACGGGGCCGGTTCGGCTGTTGCTTCATTCGGCGACATCGAAGCCCTCCCCGGTGAGTGCTACGAAGGCGTCTTCGAGGCTTGGCCGTTCCAGGCCGAAGCCGTGGATGCGGACGTCGGCGGCGACCAGCGCCGCCGCGAACTTCTCGATCGGCAGCTCCCCGGGATCACCCTCGACCGTGTCACCGCTCGTCTTCAGATCCGTCACGCCCAGCCCCTGCAACGTCTCGGCCGCCGTCCCGGCATCCGGCGTACGGACGACCAGCCGCGGGCGGAGCTCGGCGCGCAGGTCCTCGACCGTCGACTGCCGGAGCAGCTTCCCGCGGCTCATCACGGCCGCGTGCGTGCAGACCTGCTCGACCTCGGCGAGCAGATGGGTCGACGTGAACACCGTCGTACCGTCGCTCGCCAACTCCTGGATCAGGTGCCGGACCTCGCGGGTGCCCTGCGGGTCGAGGCCGTTCGTCGGCTCGTCCAGCACGAGCAGCTCGCGGCGCTGCATCAGCGCGACCGCGATCGCGAGCCGTTGCCGCATACCGAGCGAGTATGCGCGGACCTTCTTGCCGGCCGCGTTCGACAGCCCGACCCGTTCGAGCGCCTCGCCGGCGCGCGCCTTCCGGGTCTTCGGATCGGCGGTGCGGTCGGCGGCGTCGAACCGGAGCAGGTTCGCCTGGCCGGTCCAGAACGGGTAGAACGCCGGCCCTTCGACCAGCGCGCCGACCCGGGGCAGGACCCGCAGGTGCGCCTTCGGCATCGGCTCGCCGAGCAGCTCGACCTCGCCGGAGGTCGGCGCGATCAGGCCGAGCAGCATCCGGATCGTCGTCGTCTTTCCCGACCCGTTCGGGCCGAGGAAGCCGAACACGCTGCCGGCCGGCACCTCCAGGTCGACCGCGTCCACCGCGACCTGTCCGCCGTGGAACCGCTTGGTCAGCCCGTGGGTGACGACCGGCGCGCTCGTCATCTGGCTGTTCAGCGGGGGGCCTTCGCCGCGGCGGCCTGCAGGGTGTCCGGCGTGACCAGGCCGACGAAGACTCTGCCGTCGTCGGTGATCAATGCGCTCACCATCTTGCTGGTCAGCACCTTGCCCTTGCCCCACGTGCCCGACACGGTCGGCGCCTTCGCGAGCAGCTGCGCGAGCGGCCCGTTCCCGGTCAGCCGGCCGGTCTGCGCACCGCGGATCATCGCGACGCTCTCCCAGCCCTCACCGATCACGGTCGGCTCGTCCGCCTTCGCCGTACCCGGCTTGAGCTGCTTCGGCTCGATCTGCTTCGGGGCGACGCGCTTCGGTCCGACCTGCGACGGCACCTTCTTGTCCGTGACCTTCACACCCTGCGGCGGCGTGAACGTGAACGTGTTCGCGGACGGTACGTCGAAAGACACCGAGCTGAAGCCCACCTCGACCGCGGGGTCGTTGCCGGTCCGCGGCATCACCGTCACGTCCAGCGGGACCCAGGTCTTGGAGTCGATCGCCAGCGTCACAGAACCCACGGTCGTCTTGTCGGTCTTCGGCACCAGGCGCAGCTTGTACGCATCCCGGCCGGCGACCTTCTCGGTGCCGCTGACCTCGACCTTGGTGGTCGGGTCGATCGCGTCGAGGAACTGCTTGGCGACGGCCTGCGGGTCGTACGACGGCACCGCCTTCTCCGGCTTCGCCGTCTTGTGCTCGGGGACCGTCAGCTTCACGGCCTCGCGCCGGGAGGAGTCGTACGCCCAGGCGGACTTGCCGTCGGTGGTCCAGACCCGCTCGGCCTGGTTGTCGAGCACCGAGACCCGCGCCTTGTCCGGGCTCGCGAACGCGACCCGCGCGGTGTGCTGACCGCTCAGCATCTCGGTCAGCTGCTCGCTACCGGCCGGCGCGCCGGGGATGGCCGGCAGGCCGAGGTCCGCGTCCGAGCGGACCGTGCCGCTGAGGCCGTCGACCTTCGCTGTCTGCACCTTTGCGAGCAGGTCCTGCGCGGAGATCCCGGGCAGCTTCGGCGAGGCATCCGCGACCACTGGTCCGAGTGCTCCCACCCCTGCCACAACCGCGACTGCCGTAACCGGAACCAACCACCGTCGACTGCGCTGTGCTACGCCCATGGATACAGCCTCGCACCGGGCCGGACCGGAACCAAGCCCACTCAGGGTAGGTTCACCCGAAAGAGTGAGCCCGTCGTACGACCGTGGTCGTACGCCGGGGAGCTCAGCGGGACTGCAGGGCGTCGAGGGCGACCGTCATCGCGGCGGCGACGCGGAAGTCCAGGCGCTCGTCCTGGACGGTGATCCGGTAGCGGTCCCGGACCGACATCTTGCGCTCGACCGACAGCACTGGCTTGCCGGAGCCGTCCTCGACGAAGTCGAAGTGGAAGATGAACGGTAGCGGGATCTCCCCGACGAACGGCACGAAGTCCCAGACCCGGCGCACGATCGCGATCGTCTGATTCCGCTCGGTCCCGTAGGCGTGCACGTCGCCGTTGCCCAGCTGCCAGCTCGATCGGAGCAGGCTCTTCGCGAACTCCTTCTTGAAACCACCGATCGGCTGCCCGCCGGCGTCGTACACGTCGTATCCGGAGCCGAGGTCGACCACCGAGCGCGCCTTGAACGAGAACACCGGCTGGGTCTTGGTGTCGTCGCTGTAGAACGTCACCTGCTCCTTGAACGCCATCCGCTTCTGCTGCGCGAACGCGAGCAACTGCCCGTCGGTCCCGTCCGGGTTGGTGGCGATCAGCTCGTACTTGTTCGCCATCAACGTCACACGCTGCTTCATCGAGAACGCGGGCACGTACATAACTGCAGTCATGTCGTGGAGTGTGTCAGACCACAGGCCGACGCACCGACCTGCAGGCCGCGAGCGAGCGCCTCGGCGCGCTCCGAATTCTCTTCGATCTGTACGACGAGGTTGCCGACACCCTGCAGCGCGAGGTCGCGGGCGATCTCGACGCCGAACTCGACCGCCTCGGCGGGTGTGCGCGCCGGCCGCCACAACACCCCGAAGTCGGCGGGCGGCCGGTCTGCCTTCAGATCGACGACCAGTGCCTCGGCCTGCCGCAGCTGCGTCGCGTCGCCGCCGACGATCACGTGGACCCGCTGACCGGTGGCCGGTACGGCGTTCTGCGCGGCCTGCAGGGCGTCGTCGACGATCGACGTGTCGCGGCGGCCCCATTCCTCGTGGTGGACCGCCCACGACAGCGGGCGCCGCTTCGCCCATCCGGAACGCACGAGCTCGGGCGCTGCGGCGAACTCGTCGACGTACCCGACGCAGAGGTAGCCGACCAGCTCGATGTGGGCGGGCAGGTCGAGGGCCGCGGCGACCTCACCTGGTTCGAAGAACGAGACCCAGCCGACGCCGAGGCCCTCGGCGCGGGCGGCGAGCCAGAGGTTCTGGATCGCGATCGCCGCGGAGAACATGGTCGTTCGCGGATCCGCGTGCCGGCCGAGGACGTGCCGGCCGCCGCGGCCGGGGTCGCAGGTCACCGCGAGGTTCAGCGGGGTGTCGAGGATCGCCTCGATCTTGAGTCCGTCGAACGCTGCGCGGCGATCTTCCGGGAGGGACGCGGCGAACACGTCCCGTTGCGCGATCGCGAGATCGTGCACCTTGCGGCGGGTCGCGAGGTCGCGGATCACCAGGAAGTCCCACGGCTGGCTCAGCCCGACACTCGGGGCCCGATGCGCCGCCTCCAGCACCCGCCCGAGCGTCACGTCGTCGACGGGCAGGTCCAAGAACCCCCGCCGTACGTCACGCCGCTCGGCAATCACCCGCTGCACAACGTCCCGATCCCGCACGTCATACCCAGCCGCCCGCTCGACCACCGCGCGATCCGCTGCCTCGCTCCCAGCCGCCCGCTGCACGACTGCGCGACCCGGGGCCTCGTTCCCAGCCGCCGCCTGGACACCGATCGCGATGGTGGTGTTGGGGGTTTGCCGTTTCGGGACGAGGAGTCGGGCGCCGGTTGCGAGGACGGCTGCTTCGGCGACGCTGGGGGTTCCTTTGAGGTGCTCGACCTGGGCGCTCGGGGTCGGCACCGACTGCTTGGCGAGCTCGTCCTTCGAGAACGTGCGAAGCCCAGCGCCGAGCTGCGCAACCAGTTCTTGCAGCGCGGGCTCGTTCTCCTTGCCGGTGATCGTGACGACCAGTCGGACCTCGCCCGCGAGTTCGTGCAGGGCTGCCGTCACGAGATCCTGCAGTTCCGCGGACGGCGTACCGGTGCGGAGTCCAACGCCGACGACCAAGTTCACCGCGCACGCTCGCGGGCGGCAGCGACCAGGCGGGCCGGGACGTCCGGGGTGGCGGTCCAGTGCAGGTGCAGGTACGACGCGTGGACGTGGGGAAGGGTGATTCCCTCGACGCCGCCGGGGAGATGCCAGGCCGGTTGTACGTCGGCCTCGAGGTCGACCGTGGTGCGGTGGAACTCGTGGCCGCGCACCCGGCGTCCTTCGTCGAAGAACGTGGTGCTCGTCGCGGCGATCGCCGTACGGTAGCCGAGGGTGAGGCGGGTGGTCATGCGGGCGGTCGCCGGGAGTACGCCGGTCATCGGGTGACCGTCGAGTTCGCGGCAGAGGTAGAGCAGACCGGCGCATTCGGCGATCACCGGGAGACCGTCGGCGACCGCGGCGGCCACTTGTTTGCGCAGCTCGACGTTCGCGGAGAGCGCCTCGGCATGCAACTCCGGGAAGCCGCCGCCGAGGTAGAGCGCAGCGGTTGCCTCGGGCAACGGATCGACGAGTGGGTCGAAGGTGACGACCTCCGCTCCGGCAGCGGTGAGCAGCTCGGTCGTCTCCGTGTAGTGGAACGAGAACACCGGCCCCGCCGCAACAGCCACCACCGGCCGCAGCTGCCGAACTGCACTCGCCGCCGGGGCGGTCGAACCTCCGCCAGCTCGCGCTGGTGTGCGCTGGGGCGGGTCAAGGGCGGTGGTTGGAGTCCAGGGGGTGGCTTGGTGGGGTGGAGCGGAGTGGGCCGCGGCTACTACTGCCTGAAGGTCTACGCCTTGGCGGACCAGTTCTGCGGCGGCGTCCACGGCTTGTTCGGCTTGGGTGTGTTGTTCGTTGGCGGGGATCAGGCCGAGGTGGCGGCTGGGAACTGTCAGGCGGGTGTCGCGGCGGAGGACGCCGAGGACCGGTACGCCGGTCGGCGCGACCCCGGCTCGTACTTCGGCCTCGTGGCGGTCCGAACCCACCTTGTTCAAGATCACCCCGACGATGCGGATCTCGGTGTCGAAGGCAACGAAACCTTGCACTACGGCGCCGACGCTCCGGCCCGCCGCCGACGCGTCGACGACCAGCACGACAGGTGCCTTCAGCAACTTCGCGACGTGGGCCGTCGAGGAGAAACCTTCCGTCCCGAGCGCACCGTCGTACAGCCCCATCACGCCCTCGACCACGGCCAGGTCCGCACCCTCGGAACCGTGCTCGAACAGGGGTCCCACCAGCTCCTCCCCCGACAGCATCGGATCGAGGTTCCGCCCCGGCCGTCCGGTCGCGACCGCGTGGAACCCGGGATCGATGTAGTCCGGCCCCACCTTGAACCCGGCCACCACATGACCGGCCCGCCGCAACGCCGCCATCAACCCAACGGCAACGGTGGTCTTACCCGCTCCGGACGCCGGCGCCGCAACCACCACCCGAGGAATCATGACTGCTCCCCCAGTCCGCGCGGGCTCGCCGACCCCACTCCGCGCGGGCTCGCCTGGGTCACCACTCGATGCCCTTCTGGCCCTTCTGGCCGGCGTCCATCGGGTGCTTGAGCTTCGTCATCTGGGTGGCGAGGTCGGCGGCCTCGAGGAGCTTGGGATGGGCGTCGCGTCCGGTGATCACGACGTACTGGTGTCCGGGACGGTTGACGAGCGTGTCGACGACCTCGTCCACGTCGACCCAGCCCCACTTCATCGGATACGTGAACTCGTCGAGCACATACAGGTCATGGGTCTCGGCGGCCAGCCGGCGCTGGATCTCCCGCCAGCCCTCGACCGCGTCGGCGGCGTGGTCCTCCTCGGTACCCGCCTTCCGGGACCAGCTCCAGCCCTCGCCCATCTTGTGCCAGTCGACCGGCCCACCCTCACCGGTCGTTTCGTGCAGCCTGCCGAGCGCCTTGAACGCGCTCTCCTCGCCGACCTTCCACTTCGCGCTCTTCACGAACTGGAAGACCCCGAGGTTCCAGCCCTGGTTCCAGGCCCGCAGCGCCATCCCGAACGCCGCCGTCGACTTCCCCTTCATCTCGCCGGTGTGCACCATCAGCAGCGGACGGTTGCGACGCTGGCGGGTGGTCAGGCCGTCCTCCGGTACGGCGACCGGCTGTCCCTTCGGCATCTCAGGCCGCCTTCCGTTCGGTGACCGTCCGGATGAGGTTGCCCGCGGCAACGTCTCCGAGGTCGAGGTACTCCGCTCCGAGGTCCGCGGCGAGATCCGCCGAAAGTCCGAGACGGATGCCGCGGCGCGGCTCGCAATCCACCACGACGGTCGCGACCCCGCGCTGCGCCAGCCATCCGGCCGCCTGGCGGGCGCGGGCGAACGCGTGCTCGCCGTGGGTCGCGCGGCCGTCGGTCACGAGCACGAGGAGCGGGCGGCGGCGCGGATCGCGGATCGCGGCGATCCGCAGTACCTCGGCCGCCTGCAGCAGCCCTTCGGCGAGCGGCGTACGGCCACCGGTCGGGAGGGATTCGAGACGTCGTACGGCGGTTTCCACACTGCCCGTCGGCGGTAGAGCGACCGTCGCGGCAGCACCGGCGAACGTGACGAGACCGACCGTGTCGCGGCGCTGGTACGCGTCGAGCAGGAGCGAGACGATCGCGGTCTTCACCTCACCCATCCGCTTCTTCGTCCCCATCGAACCGGACGCGTCGACGCAGAACAGTACGAGATTGCCCTCACGCCCTTCCCGCACCGCGAGCCGCACATCGTCCGCCCGCACCACCAGTCCAGGACCGCTGCGCCCGCGAACCTTCTGGTACGGCGCTGCGTTGCGCATCGTCCCGAGCAGATGCGGCCGCCCCGCCTCACGTCCGAGCCGGCCGCGATCCCCGACCACACGCCCCACCTCGGTGATCGCCCGCGACCGCCGCCCCGCGACACCGGCACCGGCCATCTGAACACTCAGCAGCCGAGCCTTGTACGGCGCAGAACTTCCGACGACCTCACCACTCGGCGCGGCCCCTGACCGGCCCGCCTCGGCCGTGCTGTCCTCCGAGCTCTTTGGGCGCTCATCCGGCTCCGAGGGGCTGTGGTGAGGTGGAGCGGTGGTCGGATCCGCCGTGTCGTTACCGGCGTGCTGTGCATCGGCAGGCTGAGCACCCGTGTCCGTCGGCTCGTCGGATCCGTCCGATCCGTCCGCATCGTCCGCGCCGCCCGCGCTGTCGCGGTCGCCCGCCTCGTTCCCGTCCGATCCGCCCGAGCCGCCCGGTCCGCCTGGGCCCGGGTCGTCGTCGGGGTCTTCGGGTGGGGTGCTGTTCTTGATTGCTTCTTCGAGTTGCTGGTCGTCGAGTCCGGGAGCGTCGAAGGGGTTCCGTCGGCGGCGGTGTGGGAGGGCGAGTTTGGCCGCGGCCCGCACATCGTCGACCTCGACGACCGTGCGGCCGGACCAGGCTGCGTGGGCGACCGCCGTACGGGCCGTGACCAGGTCGGCGCGCATCCCGTCGACGTCGAACGACGCGCAGATCTCCGCGATCTGGCGGAGCGCCGAGTCGGTCAGGATCACCTCGGTCAGCAGGTCGCGCGCCTTCACGATGCGTTCGGCGAGTTCCCGCTGCGCACCGTCGTACCGGGCAACGAAGCTCTCCGGGTCCGCCTCGTAGGTCAGCCGCGCGCGCATCACCTCCACGCGGACGGCGGGATCGCGGCTGGCGACCACGTCGACGGTCAGCCCGAACCGGTCGAGGAGCTGCGGCCGGAGCTCGCCCTCCTCGGGGTTCATCGTGCCGACGAGCACGAACCGCGCCGGGTGGGTCACCGACACACCGTCCCGCTCGACGCTCGCACGCCCCATCGCGGCGGCGTCGAGGAGCACGTCGACCAGGTGGTCGTGGAGCAGGTTGACCTCGTCGACGTACAGCAACCCGCGATGCGCCGCGGCGAGCAGACCAGGCTCGTACGCCGTCACGCCCTCCGCGAGCGCCTTCTCCAGATGCAACGACCCGAGCACCCGATCCTCGGTCGCCCCCACCGGCAACTCCACCAGCCGAGCGGCACGCACACCCCGCCCGTCGGCACCCTGCGAGGCAGCACGCTCCGCAGCCGCCCGCCCCAGCGCGTCACGGTCCGGGGCAGGTTCCAGGACTGCGTGCGGGCCATCAGGACAGGACGAGTCCGGGTGGTCCGGATCGCACGAGAAGCGGCAGCCCGGCACCACGTCGACGGGCGGCAGGATCTCGGTGAGGGCGCGGACGGCGGTCGACTTCGCCGTACCCTTCTCGCCGCGGATCAGCACACCGCCGATGGCCGGCGAGATCGTCGCCAGGATCAGCGCGAGCTGGAGATCGTCCATCCCGACGATCGCGGTGAACGGGAACGAGTTCGACGGTCCGCTGAATGACGGAGCCCGCATCGGCGGTGGTCCCTTTCGTCGAGCGGGTGTCCACGCCCGCTACGGCCGGTACGCCGGTACGCGATGATCGCGAGCCTGCGGACGGCGGCAGATGTCCTGGCTTCCGGGATTCCTCCCGGTCACAGTGGCGGGACCGCCCCGGACTCCCAGCACGCTGGTCACCGGTGTTCCTCCACAGCCGTCGGCCCGATCATGACACATCCCCCCGCGCCACAACGCACCCCCGGTCACGTGGCACTCACCACGTACCGTGTGCCCATGATCAAGGCCTGCCTCAACGGCGACCGCACGGGGGAGGATCACCAAGGCGTGCCGATCACACCCGACGAGCTGGGACGGGACGCCGCCGCAGCCGTCGCCGCAGGAGCCGACGCGCTGCACATCCACCCTCGCGGAGCGAGCGGGCTCGAGACCCTCGAGTACGCCGACGTACAGGCAGCGGTGACCGCCGTACGACGGAACTGCCCCGGCGTGCCCGTCGGCGTGTCAACGAGAGAAGCCGCTCGTCCCGGATCTGGACGAGCGGCTCCGGTTGATCACAGCGTGGGAATCGGTAGCAGACTTCGCGAGCGTCAACTTCCACGAGAAAGGCGCCGAACGCGTCGCGGGCCTCTTGCTGGCCAAAGGCATCGGTGTAGAGGCAGGGCTGTTCACCCCTGAGGCGGCACGGAAATACCTCGCATGTGCTCGTAGAGGCGATCCCAGGCATCTCCCCCGGCCCGGACGGCGTCACCGCGGCCCGCGCCGTACTGGACCTCCTGCCACCCGCCGACACACTGGTGCACGGCGAGAACGAGTGGGCCTGGCCAGTACTGCGCTGGGCGCAGTCGGAGGGGTACAACCTCAGAGCCGGCCTGGAAGACATGCTCACCACCCCCAAAGGACAACCAGCGCAGTCAAACGCCGACCTACTGCACTACATCTGACCGCCGAGGAGGCCTCGCGGGTCACGGGATCCGAGGAAGACAGCCGACAACGCCGGCCGCCTGCTGCACAAGCTTCCTCGTCAGCTCGACCCGCTGCTTCGCGTGGCAGCGGCCGTCTCTCCGGAGAACACGCGGCAATCCGACCGCTGGAACATGAGGCCCCGGTCACCAATTCTTAGCGGCAGGTTCGAGCCGTCGACGGCGCCGGTGAGATGACCGGCACTGTCGCGTCGTACCACCAGCTCGCGTCGGTCGCCTGGCAGATCTTGGCACCGGCCGCAGGTGGCTCGGCCGACCCGCAAGCCGCCAGCCCTACGACGAGCGGCACCGCCAACAGCACCGCACTTCTCCGCGCGCAGTACTAGCGATCGGTCGTCAGGACAACCGAGCATGCGCCTTTCTAGACCTTCCTCGCCCTCGATCGGTAGCTCGACCACGGCATCCACGTGTTTGCTTGAGTCGAACACATGTTCTAATATAGGTCCATGACGGCGGTGGTGACGGCACAGCTTCCCGGCGAGCAGGCACTCGCCGGAGCCGAGGCTGCGTGGGCGCTGGTGCCGCCGGATGATTTGCCCGACCTCGCGGATCCATGTCCTCCGCGTTATCTGGGCGAGGAGGACTGGTACGACGACCTGCCGCCGATGTCGCGGGTGGACGGGCTGGAGTGGGAACTGTGGGCCGGGGTCGAGCAGGACGAGGCCGAACGCGAGATGCTTCGCCTGAAAGCACCCGCCTGGGTCTTCCTGCCGCCCGGCGCCGAGCTCGCCGCGGCGCTGGAGGAGCTGCGGCCACAGTGCGAGTCACCGATCGCGCTGATCGAGGCCATGAAGGCCGCAGCCCGCATGGAAGCCTGGGCCGCGGCCCTCAAGATCTCGGCGATGGCCTCGTTCCACCGCCAACGCAAGGCCCAAGCCACCGAGATCCCCCGCCCCACCCAGATCGACTCCACCGGCCGGCCGATCGACCCCGAACGATCCTGGGCGGCCGAAGTCGGCGCCGCACTGCGGCTGTCCACCAACACCGCAGCCCGACACATCGACACCGCACTCCACCTGACCGGCACCCTGCCGGCCACCCACACCGCGCTGCGCTGCGGCGCCCTGAGCTTCGCCAAAGCCCTCGCGATCTCCGAGGCCACCCGCACCCTGCCCGACACAGCCGCCCAAGCCGTCGAGGCACACGTGCTGCGCCGCGCCCCCGGCCAAACCCACGCCAACCTGAACGCATCCCTGCGCCGTCAGGTCGCCAAACACACCACCCACGACACCGCGGAGCGACACCGCACCGCGGTCGCGGAGCGCACCTGCAAAATCGTCCCGCTCACGGACGGCATGGCCGGCCTGTGGGTCGTGCACACCGCCGACAAGATCCAGCAAATGTGGGTCGTCATCCAAGCCATGGCCGACCTCGCCAAACGCCCAACACCAACCACCAACCCCCACCACACAAACGACCAGACGCCAGCCACCCACCCCACCGGCAAACCCAGCACCGCGACCACCGACGCGGCCCCTGGAGCCCGGACGACCAAGTCCGAGTCCAGCGCCAACTCCAATTCCAACGCCAAGTCCAATGCCACGCCCAATGCCACGCCCAATGCCACGCCCAGCGCCAAGTCCGACGGCGCTGGTGGTGACGATGTCACCGGGACCGTCGGGGCCGGAGTGGATTTCTCCGGTGAGCCGGCCGAGATGGAGTCCGGTCAGCGGGCAAAGGATGAGCGGAACGTCGAGCAACGACGAGCCGACGTAGTAGCCGACGTGTTCGAGCAAATGCTGCACAACGGGATGGACTGGCTCGGCCGCCGCCTACCCGACCAACACCGCCGACGACCCCACATCGAGGTCCTCGTCCCCATCACCACCCTCCTCGGCGTGGACGACGACCCCTGCGAACTCACCGGCTACGGACCCATCCCCGCCGAAATGGCCCGCCGCATCGCACGCGACGGCACCTGGCGACGACTCCTCACCGACCCCACCAACGGCACCGTCCTCGAAGCCTCCACCCACCGCCACGACCCAGGCACGGTCGTCACCGAAACCCTGCTCGCCCGCCACCCCGTCTGCGCCTGGCCCGGCTGCAACCGCACCTCACGCCAATGCGACCGCGACCACGCCACACCATTCAAACAATCCGGCCGGACAAACCTGACCGGACTGGTGCCCTACTGCGAATACCACCACGTCATCAAAGACACCCCGACGTGGGGATGGAAAACCACCACCCACCCCGACGGCTCCGTCACCCTCACCGCCCCCACCGGCCACCGCTACACCACCGTCCCACCCGCCCGCGGCCCGATCGCCCAAAACCACAACGAGAACCACAACGATCAGCAACCAAGGATCCATCCACCAACAGGACAACCGTCGACAAGACAGCCGTCGGCGGACCCACCACCGTTCTGACGGGCAGCTTGTCTTGCCGTCAACGTCTCCAGGCACCGTCCAGGTGGAAAGCTCCCGGCCAGCAACTGCCCGATCGCTGCCCAGTCGCCTCCCGATCGCTGCTCGGTCGTGGTCGGTCGGCTACTTAGGACCCTGAGCGGATAGGCATCACGCTGGGCTCCACCGGTCGCGCCAATCGATCAGCCGCCCGACGATCAGCACGGTCGTCGCGAGGCAGAGCGCAGCGTGGCGAGGGGGGCGCCGATCGGTGTTTCTTCGGAGTTGGCCGTAGTTCGACCACCAGGTGTTGGTGGCCTCGACGATCCACCGCAGCCCCCGCCGAAGCGGCTGCTTCTTCACTCCGGGGATCTTCGTGCCACGGCGCTGGATCTCGAATTCGGTGAGACCCGGGCCCGCAGTCGATCACGCACCGCGCCCGAGACGTGTTGGTGGACGAAGTTGCACACCAGGTCGGCGTACTGCTTTGGCTCTTCGAAGTGCGGGAAGTGGCCGGAGCGGGTGAAGGTGACGACTTGGCCGGTCGGAACGGTGTTGCGGTAGGTGTCGACCGAGACCGGGTCTGTGGCGAGGTCGGCTGCGGAATTACTGCCAGCCGGTCGAGCTTCGAGGTGTGCAGCTCGGGCAGGGTCACCATGTGATTGTTGCCGCGGGCCTACATCTCGTCGGTGAAACCGGCCGCTTCGCCGAGGCGCACGAACTCGGAGCGGCGCGACGGATCGTGGAAGGACAGCTCCTGGAATCGGTCGCCGAGACCGAATGCAGCGAGCGCCCCAACAACTGGTAACCGCCGCCGTGGCCGTGGATGAACAACAGCGGCGGTGCGTCCGTCGCGCCGTACTCGGCGACGAACAGCTTCAGCTCATCAGGCGCTTCGCGAGTGCGGTGGCGGCGGCGTCGTCCCTGACCTCACGGATGCCGACGATCGGCGTGACCGTCACGAAGCCCTCGGCGAGGAGGGCCTCGTCGGTGCCCGGAACCGTGGCGGCTTGCGGGGTGCGCTCCAGGGCGATCATCGGCTCACCCGACGGAGCTGTCGTGGCGACGAGGCGGGTACGCCGGTTCACGGCCAGTGACGCGTGCCGTACGCCGGCCAGCTGGTCCAGCGGACGGTCCGGAACGTTGATCGTCAGCACCGTCCCGCCCGGCTCGCCGGCGATCCACCCGAGCGCCTCGCCCGCGATGGTTGCTGCGGTCGCCCAATGCCTCGGGTCCTCCGAGTCGAGGCTGACGGCAACCGCCGACGTACCTGTCTCGGCCGCCGTCAGGGCCGCCGCGACGGTGCCTGAGTGGAAGATCGACACCCCGATGTTCATCCCGCGGTTGATCCCCGACAGCACCAGGTCCGGCGGCGCGCCGAACGCACCGGCCTGCGCCATCGTCACCGCGATGGCCGGGGTGCCCTCGATCCCGACGAATGTCACGCCGTTCTCCACGTCGGACGCGGTCCGGATCGGCCGGTTGACGATCCCGGCCCGCGCGGAGCCGACACCGCTCTCGTCGATCATCGGAGCGACCACGAGTACGTCGTACCCGAGCTCGGCGATCGCCGGCGCGACCGCCCGGATGCCTGGCGCTCGGTAACCGTCGTCGTTGGTGATCAGCACTCGGGGCATGCATCTACCCAATCAGCCGCGGTCCTCGATGTCACCCTCCGTCTCAAGGACTGCGTTCCGCAGCGTCTCCAGCGCCTCGGCCGACGGCTCCGCCCACAGCCCGCGCTGCGCCGCCTCCAGCAGCCGTTCCGCGATCCCGTGCCGTGCCCACGGGTTCGACTTGCGGAAGAACTCGGCCATCTCCGGATCGGCGACGTACTCCGTGGTCAGCGACTCGTACATCCAGTCGTCGACGACGCCCGCGGTCGCGTCGTACCCGAACAGGTAGTCCACGGTCGCGGCCATCTCGAACGCGCCCTTGTACCCGTGCCGCCGCATCGCCGCCATCCACCGCGGGTTCACCACCCTCGCACGGAAGACCCGCTTCGCCTCCTCGTCCAAGGTCCGGGTCCGAACCTGTGCGGGTACGGCGGAGTCGCCGACGTACGCCTTCGGGTTGGCGCCGGTGAGGTGCCGCACCATCGCGATCATGCCGCCGTGGTACTGGAAGTAGTCGTCGGAGTCCATGATGTCGTGCTCGCGGGTGTCCGCGTTCTTCGCCGCGACCTGGATCCTGCCGTACGCGCGTTCCATCGAGCCGCGGGCCTCGGCGCCGTCGAGGTCCTTTCCGTACGCGTACCCGCCCCACACGGCGTACACCTCCGCCAACTCGGCGTCGGTACGCCAGTTCCGCGCGTCGACGAGCGGCAGCAGGCCGGCGCCGTACGAACCGGGCTTGGAGCCGAACACGCGAGCCGTCGACTGCCTCAGATCATTGCCCGCCGCAACGTCTGCCTCCACGTGCGCGCGCAAGTAGTTGCTCGCAGCATCCTCGTCCAGGGAGGCCACCGTCCGCACCGCCTCGTCCAGCAGCGCGACGACATGCGGGAACGCGTCCCGGAAGAAGCCGGAGATCCGGATCGTCACGTCGATCCGCGGCCGGCCGAGCTCCTCGAGACCGACCACTTCGAAGGTGGTGACGCGTCGTGAGGCCTCGTCCCAGACCGGGCGGCAGCCGAGCAGCCAGAGCACTTCGGCGAGGTCGTCGCCCTGCGTGCGCATGGCCGACGTACCCCAGACGGTGAGGCCGACGGATCGCGGCCACTCCCCGGTCTCTGCCTGGTGCCGCGCCAGCAGCGAGTCGGCGAGTGCGACGCCGACGTCCCAGGCGTTGCGGCTCGGGATCGCCTTCGGGTCGACCGCGTAGAAGTTGCGGCCGGTCGGCAGCACGTTCACCAGCCCGCGAGTCGGCGAGCCGGACGGCCCAGCCTCCACGAACCGCCCGTCCAACGCCCGCAGGACGTTCGCCAGCTCGTCACCCGTGCGTCCGAGCCGCGGGACGACTTCGGTTGCCGCGAAGGTGAGCGACGCCTCGACCTGCTCGGATGCGCGGCCCAGAACCTCGCCGACCACCACCGGGACCTTCGTCGCGTCCCAGCTCAGCGTCTCCATCCCCACCACGAGCTTCCGCGCAACCGCCTCCAGCAGATCGACCCCGTCCGCGCCACTGACCGCCGGCAGATCGGCCAGCGTCGCGAGGTCGGCGAGGTCGGCGGCGGCCCCGGGGTTGGCAAGCAGTTCGGCCTCGTCCACTCCGAACGTGTCACCCAGCGCCGCCCGCAGCCCGGGGATCGAGTACGAACCGCCCCACAGTTGCCGAGCGCGCAGTACGGCGAGCACCAGGTTGACCCGCGCCTCACCCTCCGGCGCCCCGCCCAGCACATGCAGCCCGTCGCGGATCTGCACGTCCTTGATCTCGCAGAGATACCCGTCCAGATGCAGGACGAATTCGTCGAACTCCTCGTCGTCCGGCTTCTCGGAAGTGTGCAGATCGTGGTGCAACTGCGCCGCCTGGATCAGCGTCCAGATCTGCGCGCGCAGCGTCGGCACCTTCTCCGGGTCGAGCGCCGACACCGTCGCGTACTCGTCGAGCAGATACTCCAGCTTCGCCATGTCGCCGTACGTCTCGGCCCGCGCCATCGGCGGCACCAGGTGGTCGACGATCGTCGCGTGCGCCCGCCGCTTCGCCTGCGTCCCCTCGCCCGGGTCGTTGACGATGAACGGATACACCATCGGCAGGTTCCCGAGTACGGCGTCGGGCGCGCAGCCGGCCGCCATCCCGATCCCCTTGCCCGGCAGCCATTCCAGCGTGCCGTGCTTCCCGAGATGTACGACGGCCTGCGCGCCGAACCCGCCCTCGTCGGGCGACGCCTCCAGCCAGCGGTACGCCGCCAGGTAGTGGTGCGACGGTGCCATGTCCGGGTCGTGGTAGATCGCGACCGGGTTCTCGCCGAAGCCACGCGGCGGCTGGATCATCAGCACCACGTTCCCGAACCGCAGCGCAGCGAGCGCGATCGCCGGCTCCTCACCGGACGTGTCGACGTACAACTCCCCCGGCGCCTCACCCCACGCCCCGGTCATTGCCTCCTGCAACGACTCTGGCACACGACCGAACCAGGTGGCGTACGTGGACAGCGGGACCTTGGCGACCGCGTTGGCCAACTGCTCGTCCGTCAGCCAGTCGACGTCGTGCCCGCCCGCCGCGATCAACCGGTGAATCAAGCCGTCCGCACCGTCCGCGCCCTGCAGCTCGCTCAGATCGAGGTCGCCCAGGTCGTATCCGGCGTCCTTCAACTGCCCGAGCAGGACGACGGCCGACGCCGGCGTGTCCAGCCCGACAGCGTTCCCGATCCGCGCATGCTTGGTCGGGTACGACGACAACACGAGCGCGATCCGCTTCTCGGCCGGCGGAACGTGCCGCAGCCGGGCATGCGCGACCGCGATCCCGGCCAGCCGCGCGCACCGCTCCGCATCCGGCGCATAACGCGCCAGACCATCGGCGTCGTACGCCTTGAACGAGAACGGGATCGTGATCAGCCGACCGTCGAACTCCGGAATCGCCACCTGCGTGGCGGCGTCCAGCGGGCTCACGGCGGCGTCGCTCTCCACCCACTGCTCGCGGGTCGAGGTGAGTGCGAGGCCCTGGATCAACGGGATGTCGAGCGACGCCAGGGCGCCCGCGTCCCACGCATCATCCGCACCGCCCGCGCTCGCGTTCGCCGCCACCGCACCGCCCGCGGCGAGAAGCGTGGTGACCAGCACGTCGCACTTCCGCAGCAGATCGAAGAGCTCGACGTTCTCGGCCGGGTCGAGCCCGCGAAGAGTCCCGCAGTACACGGGAATTGGTTGCGCGCCGGCCTCGGCGACCGCCGCCGCGAGCGCGTCGACGAAGGCGGTGTTCCCGGAGATCTCGTGCGCGCGGTAGTACACGATCCCGACCACGGGCCGATCGTCGTCGACGAAGGATCCACGGACGCCGTACGCCGGGAGCGCGCGTGGGGGATCGAACTCGTCGCCGGTCAGCAGCAGCGTGTCCCGCAGGAAGCCGGCCAGGTTGCGGAGGTTGTCCGCGCCGCCCTCACGCAGGTAGGCGAGCGCCTCGGTGACCGCACCGGCGGGCACGGTCGACAGCGACATCAACTCGGCGTCCGGCGCGGCCTCACCGCTCACGACAACCGTGGGCTTCCCCGAGGCGAGGACCGCGTCGAGCCCGTCCTCCCACGCGCGGCGCCCACCGAGCAGCCGGACGACGACGATCTCGGCGTCGTCGAGCAGTGGTTCGAGACCGGCGAGGTCGAGCCGGGCCGGGTTCGCAACGCTCCACCCGGCATCGGCCGCGGCGGCCGCCAGCAGGTCGGTGTCGGCAGTGGACAGCAACAACAGCTTCGCAGGCATGCGCACGCGTTCCTTTCCGGGGTATCCACGCCCCGACTTCAGGTACGACGGCGGCAGTTCCTGACTCCCCTTCACGGGTCACAGTGGCGGGACCGCCCCGGACTCACACCGGGTTCCTGCTGATGCCGTCGATTGACGCCGCGACTCTATCCGACGTCCCCGGGCGGCACATGCAGAGCCAACGCTTGATGCTTGACCGCACTGGACCCCGGGTGTAGTCCGGGCAGAGAGGGCTTGAGCCGCTGACCCCCTCCAGCAGCGCACATCGTTGCTTCAGCGCAAGTCGTTCGACTTCGACTGAAGGAGACTCCTGTGCGCTTCAATCACACGCTTGCCACGTCCGTCGTCCTGGTCGCCGGACTCGCCGGCTCGGCCGTCACGGTTCCGGCCGACGCTTCGGCACACCACTCCGATCCGGCGGTCGTCACCACCTGGAACACGATTGCCACCCGCACCATCTTCACCGAGAACGCCACTCCGGTCCCGGTCTCCACGCTGTACTTCGGCTTCGTCTCGATCGCCGTGTACGACGCGGTGGTGGCGATCGAGGGGCGCTACCGGCCGTACCTGCGACAACCGTCGGTCCACGGCAGGGCGTCGACGGAAGCAGCGGCCGCCACTGCGGCGTACCGCGTCCTGAGCCATTACTTCCCCGCCTCCGCTTCGAATCTCGCGTCTGACTACGCCACCTCGCTCAGCGGCATCCCCGACGGTTCCGCGAAGAGTCGTGGGCAGCGAGTCGGCGAGGCCGCGGCGGCGTCGCTGATCGCGGCGCGGACGAACGACGGGCGTGGCGCGCCCATCACTCTCGATGTCACCCCTGCCCCGGGTGTGTGGCGTCCGACGCCGGAACTGTTCGCGCCGATGCTCGCTCCCTGGCTCGGCTTCGTGCGACCCCTCGCGCTGAAGTCGCCGACCCAGGTGCGGCTGCCCGGTCCCGACCCGATCACGTCGAAGGCCTACGCCCGTGACTTCGCCGAGGTGAAGGCGATGGGCGCCGCCGTGGGTTCGTCCCGCACCCCTGAGCAGACCCAGACCGCGCTGTTCTGGAACGCGCCCGTGCCCGTGCAGTACAACGCGGCGTTACGGGACCGAACGACGAGCAGCGGAATGGACATCGTCCGGACCGCGCGCGCCTTCGCGCTCCTCAACACCGGTACCGCCGACGCGGTGATCGGCTGCTGGCGGGCGAAATACGACTACGCGTACTGGCGTCCGATCACTGCGATCCGGCTGGCGGACACCGACGGGAATCCCGCGACCGCGGCCGATCCCAGCTGGAGCCCGCTGGTCGCGACACCGCCGTACCCGGAATATGTGAGCGGGCACGCCTGCCTCACCGGCGCCGCATCGGAGACGTTCAGCAGGCTCTTCGGAGCGCGCTCGATCGATATCGACGTCTCGTCCTCGGTCACCGGGACGAGCCGCCACTACGCCACCGCGGCGGCCCTGGACGCGGAAACCAAGAACGCCAGGATCTGGCTGGGGCTGCACTTCCGGCAGGCGATGGACGACGGCAACCGGCTCGGGCACCGCACCTCCACCTGGATCGCGACCCACGAGTTCCTGCCCGTGCACTGAACCAGTCAGCGGTGCATGGCGTAGTGGGCTGCCAGGAGGTCCATGCCCCAGTCGTTGCGCAGGTCTCGCCAGACCGAGTGGATGTGGTTGGCGTTGTCCTGGGTGTTGTCGTACTCGGCGAGGAAGGTGGGGCCGGCGATCGAGTAGTAGTGGCCGTGGCCGATGCCCCGCTGGGTCGCGCCGGCCCAGGCGAAGGTCAGGCGCTCGATCCCCTGCTCGGTGATGTCGTTCCACGTCTGCAACCCGATCGGCCCGGCGGCGCGGCCGACGTACTGACCGATGAGGAGGCTGAGGAGCTGGCGCTGGTCCTCGTTCATGTCGCCGTACGCCAGGCCGCGGTGCAGCAGCGACGGGTCGGCGACCGGGTCGTGGCGGGTCAGGATGTCGTCGGGCGCCGCGTCCGAGACGAGGGCGACTTCGAGCTGGGCCGGCTCGAGGGCGTGCAGGAGCTGGAAGCCGAGATCCTGTTCGGCCGCCAGGAACCGTCGCCCGGCGTGCGGCCCGGACAGGACCTCCGCGGGATTCGACCCGAAGAACTGCGGGGTGAACGAGATCGCACCGTCCACCAGAGTCACGTGCAGCGCCAGATGGTGACCGTTCAGCCGCCAGGCCCACGGCCCGGTCCCGGCGGGGTCGCCGAGCACGCGGAGGTAGTAGCGGTCGCCGACCGTCGACCCTTCCCATCCCCCGGTCTCCGCGACCTCCACCGGATCACTGAGATCGCGGACGATGATCTCGGCCGCCATCACGGCGCGGAAATCGGCCAGACCGCGCTTGCTGTAGACGAGTTCGAGCAGGCGGACGACGAGGGCCTCCTGCTCCGCCGACAGCTCGGTCAGCGGCAGGCCCGGAACAGCACCGGGCAGGTAGGTCCAGGTCTGGTGATCGGGGGTGTTGAACGGCGCCGAGATCTTGTTCAGCTGCTCCGGCGTCAGCGCGTCCAGCAGGTCCTGGGTTGCCGCGCGGATCTGGTCCACCACCATGCGATCACTCCCGTCGAGTAGCCCTCCCACAGGACCCTACAACCAGGCCGAGCGTTCGCGTTCCGTCGGTTGGTAGGCGGCCCACTGTTCGAACGGGCGGTCCAGCTTGTAGCGGAAGTCCGGTTGCCGGAGCAGAACGCGGGTTTCCGCATTGGCCGGGTTTCGCAGTGACTCGAAGAACCGCACCGACCAGTGGAACCAGCGCATGCAGAACAGCCGCATCGTGAGCCCGTGCGACACCAGCAGCACGTTGCGCGGCGCGTTCGGTTTCTCGAAGTCGCGGTGCATGGTCTCGAGGAACGTCGACACCCGGTCGTACACATCCGAACCGGACTCACCGTGCGTGAACCGGTAGAAGAAGTGCCCGAACGAGTCGCGCAACTGCTCCTGCCGCTCGATGTCCTCCGTGTCCTGGAGGTTGGCCCAGTCCTGCTCCCGAAGCCGCGGCTCCTCCCGCGGTACGCCGATCAAGTCGTCCAGCCCGAGCGAGTCCAGCGTCTGCCGCGCCCGCAGGTACGGCGACACGTACACGCGGACCGGCTCGTTCTCGAACAGCTCCCGAAGCTCCCGCCCCGCCTTGCCCGCCTGCTCGTGTCCCAGGGCCGTCAGCGGAACCGCGTGGTCGGGAGTGCGTTCGTAGATCGTCTTGTCCAGGTTCGCCTCGGACTCGCCGTGCCGGATCAACGCGATCCGCATCGGACGATGCGTCAACTCCATCGCTTCCCCTTCCCCCCGATCGCTGCGGCCAGTACCGCCGCTGCCGTCCCGACCCACCGTGCGAGTGCCGCCGTACGCCGGACATCGGCGACCGTCGGCGCCGGACCGTCGCCCAGCGTGCCGCGATCCTCCGCGTAGGTCCCGTAGCTGTTCGTCCCACCGAGCGTCAGCCCGAGCGCCCCAGCGAACGCCGCCTCGACCGGCCCGGCGTTCGGGCTCGGATGCTTCGGCGCATCCCGCCGCCAGACGCGCGTCGTCTCCTGCACCCGACCCGCCACGAGGCCGGTCAGCAGCGCGCACACCCGCGCCGGCAACAGGTTCAGTACGTCGTCCAACCGCGCAGACGCCCACCCGAAGTTCAGGTACTTCGGTGACTTGTAGCCGACCATCGCGTCCAGCGTGTTCGCGGCGCGATACCCGAGCAGACCGGGCACGCCGAGGACCCCGCCCCAGAGCAGTGGCGCGACGCATGCGTCCGATGTGTTCTCGGCGAGCGACTCGACCGTCGCCCGGGCCAGCTCGTCGGCCTCGAGGTCGGTCGCGTCGCGAGCGCACAGGTGGCTCAGCCGGTCACGCGCCGCCGGGATGTCCTTCTCCTCCAGCAAGGCGGCCATCGTTTCGGCCTCGCGGTCGAGGCTGCGGGCGCCGAGAACGGCCCACGTGGCGGCGGCAGTGACTGCGGCGTGCAGGATCGGATGCCGACGGGTGAGCCGCTCGGCCGCGAGGCCCAGAACCGTCGCGCCTCCGACGAGAACCGCGGTGTGGACAGTGCCGTTGACGCGCGAATCGGCGTACAGGTGCTTCTCGAGGCGGGCAGCGGTCTGGCCGAAGCCGGCGACCGGGTGGAAGCGGCGGGGGTCGCCGACGAGCCGGTCGGCCGCGAAGCCGATAAGAAGACCGATTGCCCGTGACACCCTCGGCAGTCTGCCAGGTCCGAGGCTGTGATTGGGTGAGCGGCATGGGAATCGCGGAGCTGCTGCGGCAGGTCGACGGGGCCGGTGAGTTCGGGGTCTGGCTGGGCCGGTTGGACGGTACGCCGGTGTTCGTGCGCGAGGCGGAGCGCGCGCACTACTCCGCGAGCACGATGAAGCTGCCGGTGGCGATGGCGATGATGCGCAAGGTCGAGGCGGGTGAGCTGGCGATCTTCCAGCCGGTGGCCGTGCACAACGACTTCGAGTCCGCGGCCGGTGGCCGGTTCGGCGTGAACCCGGCGGAGGACGAGGCACCGAAGACCTGGGAGCAGCTGGGCAAGAAGGTGCCGCTCAACTGGTTGGCGACCGAGATGATCACCCGGTCCAGCAACCTGGCGACCGACCTGGTGCTCGAGCAGGTCGGGATCGCGGCCGCCCACGCCGCCCTGGCCGAGTCGACCTTGCCCAGCTCGCCCGCGCCGGAGTCCAGGATCCAGCGCGGGATCGACGACGTCCCCGCCGCCCGCGCCGGGATCAGCAACCTGATGAGCCCGGCCGGCCTGGCCGGGGTCCTCGTTGCGGTAGGCAACCAGCAGGGCGAGCACGGCGAATACCTGCGCGAACTGCTGGCGTCCAACCGGTGGAACGGCGAGATCCCCGCGCTGCTGCCGAAGGGGACGCGCGTCGAGCACAAGAACGGCTGGGACAGCCGGATCCGGCACGACGGCGGCATCGTTCGCCCGAAGGACGCCGACCCGTTCGTGCTCGTCGTGTGTACGACGTCCGAGCTGCCGGACACCGAGGCACAGCAACTGATCGCGTCGATCGCACTCGAGGCCTGGAACCACCGGCACAACCTGGAGGCAGTGCGGTGAAACTCACCACCCACCTGGTCTCGGCACCGCTGCACACCCCGTTCGTCACCGCACTGCGGACGGCGACCCACGTCGAGTCGCTCCTGGTCGAGGTGAGCGACGGCGAGCACAGCGGCTGGGGCGAGGCGCCGCAGGTCTGGAAGGTGACCGGAGACTCGCTCGCCGGCTCGCAGGCCTGTATCGAAGGCCCGATCACCACTGCGCTCGACGGGCTCGGCCCGGACGATCTCACCGAGGCGCTGCGTCGCGTGCAGGGCGCGGCGGTCGGCAACTTCGGGGCGAAGGACGCCGTCGACGTCGCGCTGCACGACCTCGCGGCGCGGCGGCGCGGGCTGACGCTGCACGGGTTCCTCGGGTCGACGACCGACGTGGTCCGGACGGACGTGACGCTGTCGGTCGGCGACGCGGACGCGCTGGCCGATGCCGGGAAGGCCCGGGTCGCGGACGGGTTCGACGTACTCAAGATCAAGGTCGGCACCGACGCGGCCGGCGACATCGAGCGCGTCCGCCGGGTCCGGGACGCGATCGGCCCCGCGCCGCGGCTGCGCCTGGACGCCAACCAGGGCTGGACGCGGCGTGACGCCGTCACGGTGATTCGCGCCCTCGAGGACGCCGGCTGCGCGACCGAACTCGTCGAGCAGCCGGTCGCCGCAGCCGACCTCGACGGCATGGCCTGGGTGACCGATCGGGTCAGTACGCCGATCCTCGCCGACGAGTCCGTGTACGGCGTCCGCGACCTGGTGGCGGTGATCCGGCACGGCGCGGCCGACCTGGTGAACGTGAAGCTCGCGAAGTGCGGCGGGCTGGCGCCGGCGCGGACGCTCCTCGAACTCGCCCGCGAGCACGGCCTCGGCGCGATCGTCGGCTGCATGATGGAGAGCCACGTCGGCGTCGGCGCGGCGGCCGCACTGGTCTCGGCGTACCCGACGACGGCGGTCAACGACCTGGATGCCGCCTGGTGGCTCCGCGAGGCGCCCGTGACCGGCGGGATCCGGTACGACGGCTCGCTGATCCACCTGCCTTCTGCTCCGGGACTGGGCGTGACAGGCTTGACCGTATGAAGTTAGCCGCCGCCAAGGTCCCGATCAGTACCGTCTGGACGTCACCGGACGCGCCGCGTGACATCGACGCCCCGGCCACCGCCGCACAGCCCGACGTGGCCGCGTGGGCCAAGTCGATGGACACCGAGACCCGGCTCGGCCTGCACGGCCGGACCCTGACCCAACTGCTGTTCGCCGAGCCCGTCTTGGTGCGCTCGGAGCGGGACGGCTGGTCCGAGGTCCTCGCGCCATGGCAGCCGTCGTCCCAGGACGAGCTCGGGTACCCGGGCTGGGTTCCGTCGAGTCACCTCGGCGAGCTGCCGCAGAGCGCGTCGGACCCGGTCGCAATCGCCGTACCGACGGCCTCCTTGCTTGCCGAGCCTGATGGCCGGCCGATATCGGAGCTGTCGTTCGGGACGGTGCTGGCCTCCGACGAGCACGCCGACGGGTACACGCGGGTGGCGACACCCGACGGCGGCTCGGGCTGGCTTGCGGACGCCGCACTGCGGTCCGTGTCCGAGCCGTCCGATGCCGACGAGCGGTTGCGCCTCGGCGAGCAGTTCCTCGGGCTGGAGTACCTGTGGGGCGGTACGTCGGCGTACGGGCTGGACTGTTCCGGGCTGATCCACGCCGTCAGCCGGGTGCTCGGGCTGCGGACGCCGCGCGATGCGCACGACCAGGCGGACACGCTGCCGAACATTCCGATCGACGACGCGCGGCCGGGTGACCTGTACTTCTTCGCGCGACCCGGGAAAGAGGTGCACCACGTCGGCTTCGTGTCCCCGGCGGGGATGCTGCACGCGTCCGAGACCGGCAAGCGCCTGGAGAACGAGGCACTCACCGACGACCGCCGGGCGACGCTGGTCACTGCGGCGCGCTTCTGACACACGCAATCGCCCCGGACCGCGACTGTGCGGTCCGGGGCGATCTGCTGTGCTCAGGACTCCTTGTGGTGCAGCTCCGGCTCCGAGGGCTCGACCTTGTCGGCCGGCTCCTCCGCCTGCATCGTGCGGGACTTGTGCAGGCTGAGGATCGTGGTGATGCCCAGGGTCACGATGATGAAGCCGAGCGAGAACCAGATCGGGATCTCCGGCGCCCAGTCGATGTGGTGACCGCCGTTGATGAACGGCAGTTCGTTCACATGCATCGCGTGCAGCACCAGCTTCACGCCGATGAACGCGAGCACCACCGACAGGCCGAGCGACAGGTACACCAGGCGGCGGAGCAGGTCACCGAGCAGGAAGTACAGCTGCCGCAGACCCATCAGCGCGAACACGTTCGCGGCGAAGACCAGGAACGGCTCCTGGGTAAGACCGTAGATCGCCGGGATCGAGTCGAGCGCGAACAGCAGGTCGGTGGTGCCGAGCGCGATGATCACGATCGCCATCGGGGTGACGAACCGCCGGCCGTTCTTCTTCAGCGTCAGCTTCACGCCGTTGTACTCGTCGGTGGCGTTCAGCCGCCGCTTCGCGAACCGGATGACCGCGTTCTCCTTGAAGTCCTCGTCGTCGTTCTCGCCCTGCTTGGCGAGATGGATCGCGGTGTAGACCAGGAACGCGCCGAAGATGTAGAAGACCCACGAGAACTGGTTGATCGCGGCCGCGCCGACCGCGATGAAGATGCCGCGGAAAACCAGCGCCAGGATGATGCCGACCAGCAGCGCGGTCTGCTGGTACTTCCTCGGTACGCCGAACCTGGACATGATGATCAAGAAGATGAACAGGTTGTCGACGCTCAGGCTGTACTCGGTGAGCCAGCCGGCGAAGAACTCCCCGGCGTACTGCCCGCCGGAGAACCACCAGACCCCGAGGCCGAAGACAACCGCGAGACCGACGTAGAACGCGATCGCGGTGGCCGATTCGCGGGTGCTCGGCTCGTGCGGGCGGCGGCCGATGACGAAGACGTCGAAGGCCAGCAGCGCCAGCAGCAGGCCGACGGTGATGTACCAGACATAGTCAGCTACGTGCACAGAATCCTCCGGAGCTCAGATGAAAAATCGACTCCGAAGGTCTCTTCCGCGTCACACTGCGTTACATCGTGTGACACCGAGGGCACCGGGTCCAGGACGAGCCCTGACCGTGATGACGATGCCGCCGCAAAAGGAATACTCCCCTTCTCGAGGACCATTCTGACGGCTTGACGTCCAAGACTCCAAATCCAGGACGCCGTGTCCGCCTGTCGAAATCATCACAGGCCCGTCAGGGAATAGTCGCAGCCCGTAACCTATTGGCCGCCGATCAATCGCCGGCCGTCGGTCGTTGCCGCTTCGGCAGCTTCGCCACCACGGTCTCGTACGACGCGTCGATCAGCTCCAGCACCTCGTCGTCCGGCACCGCTCCCCCGAGCCGCACCGTGTTCCACCCGGCGCGCCCGATGTACGCCATCTTGCCGACGTCGGCCGGGTAGGTGTCCACCAACTCGTCGGCCTCCTCGCGGTTCGCACCGCACTTCAGCCCGACCGCACCGCCCCCGAGAAACGCAAAGATCTTCGGCCCCACCTTCGCGACCGCATCCCCGTCCCACGGCTCATCCTGCCAAGCCCCCGCCTTCCCCAGGCAGTACTCGAGCACCTCGTCGTCGCCAAGCCGCGCCATCTCGTTCCTCCGGGTCAGCTGTGCGAGACGACTTCGACGTTGTTGCCGTCCGGATCACGCAGGAACACCGCGTAGTAGCCCGGGTGGTACTCCGGCCACTCCTTCGGCTCGTGCAGCACCTCTGCCCCCAGCTCCACGGCGGCCCGATGGACGGTGCCGACCGTCGCACGGTCCGGCGCCGTGAACGCCACGTGGATCTCTCGCTGGACCCCGCCGGTGGTCTGCCGGCCGAGCCAGAACTTCGGTACGCCGTCCCGTCCGGCCAGCCCGAGAACGTCTCCGAAGTCCAAGGTCACCGCGATCCCGAGCGGGCCGAGCGTCTGCTCGTAGAACCGCCGGCTGGCGTCGAGGTCATCGCACTGCAGCGACAGATGGTCGAACACGGACTCTCCTGGCTACTTCGCGCCGGCGTTGGTCATCTGGCGGAGCTCCTTCTTCAGTTCGGAGATCTCGTCGCGGTAGCGGGCGGCGACCTCGAACTGGAGCTCGGCGGCGGCGTTGTGCATCTGGTCGGTCAGCTGCTGGATCAGGTCGGCCAGGTCGGACGACGGGAGACCGCCGGCCAGTTCCTTCGCCTTCTCGCCGGCCTTCGCCTTACCTCCGCCGGGGACCGGCGCCTTGCCGCGCGACTGGGTGCGGCCGGAGCCGAGCAGTTCGGCGGTGTCCGCGTCCTCGCGGGCCAGCATGTCGGTGATGTCGGCGATCTTCTTCCGCAGCGGCTGCGGGTCGACCCCGTGCTCCTCGTTGTACGCGATCTGTTTCGCGCGCCGCCGGTTGGTCTCGTCGATCGCCTGCTCCATCGACGGGGTGATCTTGTCCGCGTACATGAACACCTGACCGGACACGTTCCGGGCGGCGCGGCCGATCGTCTGGATCAGCGAACGGCCCGACCGCAGGAAGCCTTCCTTGTCGGCGTCCAGGATCGCGACCAGCGACACCTCGGGCAGGTCCAGACCCTCACGGAGCAGGTTGATACCGACGAGAACGTCGTACTCCCCCATCCGCAGCTCGCGCAGCAGCTCGACCCGGCGGAGCGTGTCGACCTCGCTGTGCAGGTACCTGGTCCGGATCCCCATCTCCAGCAGGTAGTCGGTCAGGTCCTCGGACATCTTCTTGGTGAGCGTGGTGACCAGGACCCGCTCGTCGCGCTCGACCCGGAGCCGGATCTCGTGGATCAGGTCGTCGATCTGGCCCTTGGTCGGCTTCACGATCACCTCGGGGTCGACCAGACCGGTCGGCCGGATGAGCTGCTCGACGTACCCGTCGGACTTGTCCTGCTCGTACTGCCCCGGGGTCGCGGACAGGTACACGGTCTGGCCGATCCGCTCCAGGAACTCCTCCCAGCGCAGCGGCCGGTTGTCCATCGCCGACGGCAGCCGGAAGCCGTGTTCGACCAGGGTCCGCTTCCGGGACATGTCCCCCTCGTACATCCCGCCGATCTGCGGGACGGTCACGTGCGACTCGTCGATGACCAGCACGAAGTCCTCGGGGAAGTAGTCCAGCAGGCAGTGCGGCGCCGTACCGGGCTCGCGCCCGTCGGTGTGCCGGGAGTAGTTCTCGATCCCGGAGCACGTCCCGATCTGCCGCATCATCTCGATGTCGTACGTCGTACGCATCCGCAGCCGCTGCGCCTCCAGCAGCTGCCCGCCGCGCTCGAGCTCGGCGAGCCGCTCCTCCAGCTCGGCCTCGATCGAGGTGATCGCGCGCTCCATCCGCTCCGGCGCGGTCACGTAGTGCGTGGCGGCGCCGATGTAGACCTCGTCCTCCTCGCTGATCACCTCGCCGGTCAGCGGATGCAGCGTCATCACCCGCTCGATCTCGTCACCGAAGAACTCCACCCGGACGGCGAGTTCCTGGTACACCGGGAAGACCTCGAGCGTGTCGCCGCGGACCCGGAACGTGCCGCGGGTCCCGGCCAGGTCGTTGCGCGCGTACTGCACGCCGACCAGCTTGCGGAGCAGGCCGTCGCGGTCCATCTCGGTGCCGACCTTCACGTGGATCATGCGGTTCAGGTACTCGTCGGCGGAGCCCAGGCCGTAGATACAGGAGACGGTCGCCACCACGATCACGTCGCGGCGGGTGAGCAGCGACCACGTCGCGGAGTGCCGCAGCCGCTCGACCTCCTCGTTGATCGAGGAGTCCTTCTCGATGTAGGTGTCCGTCTGCGGGACGTACGCCTCGGGCTGGTAGTAGTCGTAGTACGACACGAAGTACTCGACGGCGTTGGCGGGGAAGAACTGCCGCAACTCGTTCGCGAACTGGGCGGCGAGCGTCTTGTTCGGCTGCAGGATCAGCATCGGGCGCTGGATCTTCTCGGCCAGCCAGGCGATCGTCGCGGTCTTACCTGTACCGGTGGCGCCCAGCAGCACCACGTCCTGCTCGCCGGCGTTGATCCGCCGCTCGAGGTCCGCGATCGCGGCCGGCTGGTCACCGGCCGGCTCGAAGTCGGACACCACTTTCAGCGGCGCGACCATACGCTGGAGATCCGAGACCTGTCTCATGCCCTCCACCGTACGGTCCCGCGCCGACAGTTTCTAAAAGTCCCAGGTCAGGACGCTGTCAGAAGCTTTTTATGACGCTGTTGTTCATGTAGATG
Source organism: Kribbella pratensis (assembly GCF_004366075.1). Classification (GTDB taxonomy): domain Bacteria; phylum Actinomycetota; class Actinomycetes; order Propionibacteriales; family Kribbellaceae; genus Kribbella; species Kribbella pratensis. The sequence continues at coordinate 1,146,927 of NZ_SODU01000001.1, forward strand.
AGCTCGTTCACGCGGCGGGCGTAGACGCGGGTCTCGAGGGCCGCGTCGGTGGCGGTGGTGCGGTCGAACTGGTCCTGGTAGGCGGTGACGAAGCCCTGCATCGCGACCTTCCTGCCGTTCTTCGCGACCCAGGCGCCGGTGTAGGTGACCGCGTAGCAGGCCTTGATGTTCGGGTTCGCCGGCTTGCAGGCGGTGCCCTTGCCGATCCGGACGCCCTCCATACCGTTCGACTCGACGTCGACCAGGTGCTCGGCGAAGCCCTTCGCGTCGTACAGCTCGGTCTGACGGACCCAGTAGTACCCGTCGATCAGCCCGCGCGCGTTGAACTGCTGCAGGATGTAGTTCTTCCCGCTCCTGGACTTGTCCCAGTCCGGCAGCCAGCCCTTGGACGGCGTGAACCAGATCCCCCAGCCGACCTCGACCCCGACGTCGTTCGGCCCCTTGGAGTCGTTCGGGGTCGGCGTCGGCGACGGCGTGTACATGGTGCGGCCCGTCGGCTCCGGCGACGACTGCGTGGTCGGCTCGTCGTCCTTGCCGTTCACCATCAGCACGACGCCGACCGCGACCAGCAGCACCGCCACGATCGCGCCCGCCATGATGATCCACGGCGTCCGGTTCGGCTTCGGCGGACGGCTCGGCCGGCCCGGACCGGGGCCCCAGCCACCGACGCCAACGCCTTGTCCTGCGGGCGGTCCCTGCTGTCCCTGCACCTGCGGCCCGGTGCCCCAGCCGCCGGGAGCGGGTGCCGGCGGCGGGCCCGGCGGCGGACCGTACTGCTGACTCATAGTTGTTCCTCGCGGTAGTTCTGGGGATCCGTCACAGACTGTCGATCACGGACTTCTTCATGATCGCGGCGTCGGCCTCTGCCTTCGGGGCGAAGTCGGCCATGGTCCGGAAGTCCAGCGCGGTGACGACGTTGTCCTTGCGCCGGTACACCTCGACGGAGCCCTTGACCTTCGACTCCGTGCCGTCGGCAGCCTTGAAGCTGGAGGTGTAATCGATCGCGACGCACTCCACCAGGACGTCCTTCGGGCACGGCAGGTTCCGTACGTTGCCGAGCTGCGCGATTTCCTTGTCGACCTCGCCCTCGACGATGCCGAGCAGGTACGCGTTCGCGGTGACCTTCTCCTTCTGGCGCACCCACAGGAACGCCCGCGCGTCGGCGTTCGGGCCCGGCTTCGTCCCCGGCGGGTAGATCGCGACCTGCTTGCCGCGCTTCTCCCAGGTGACCTCGACCCAGCCCTGAGCCGGGACGATCGAGACGCCGAACCCGACCGGCAGCGCGTTCGGCGGCGGCTGGTACGACGATGCCGGCGCGGTCGGCGTACCGGCAGACGGACTCGGCGACCGGCCCGGGTCTGCCTTCTTGTCACCGCCGGACAGCGCCACCAGCACGACCGCGACGAGCGCGACCACGAGCAGGCCGGCGCCGATCGGGATCAGCAGCGGCGGGACGGAGAAGCGCTTCTTCTCCGGCGGCGGACGGCGCAACGCGGGCGGGCCGACCTTGTCGCCCCACGCCGACGAGGTCTGCGTCGCCGGGCCAGGCCCGGCACCGGACCCCGGGCCGGGTCCAGGACCCGGTCCGGGCGCACCGCCGCCGCCCCACGGCGACGGCGGTGGAGTCACCTCGAGATCCCACGGCGACGGCGGGAGCTGGTCCTCCGCCTCGTCGGTCTCGTCCGGGTCCGGTCCGGTCTGGTTGACCCAGGGATTACCGCCGGTCCCCTTGTCTCGCTTTCCGCTCACTGACTCTGCAGCACCGACTTCAACATGGCCGTGGTGTCCGGGTCGAGCGTCGAGAGCTTGTCCTTGCGCCCGTACGCCCTGGCGACGGTGAACACGCCGTCCTCCCGCTCCACGACCGCGACGAACCCGACGACCGCGAGGCTGCCGCTCTGGCTGCTCTGCATGCCGGAGTACGACTGGGTGAGCAGGACCTTGACCGGGGTCTTGTCGTCCGGACCCGGTGTCGTCGTCTTGACCTCGTTGGTCTTGACCGAGGACAGGCTCTTGGTGTCGGTCTTGAGGACCTGCGGCAGCAGCGCCGCTGCGCTGGTACCCGTCACCTTCGCGGCCTGGACCATGAAGACGCCCTCGCCCTGCTTGACCAGGACGACGCCCTTGAATCCGTCGACGCTCTTGCGGATGTACCCCGTCCGCGGCTTCACATAGACGCCTTCGGCAACCTCGATGCCCTCGTCGCCGCCGTTCGGTTCCGTGGTCGGCTCCGTGGTCGGCGAGCCGGTGGGCTCAGACGTCGGCTCACCGGTGGGCTCGCCCGTCGGTTCCTCGGTCGGCTGTGAGGTCGGCGCCGAGGTCGGGGTCGGTGTCGGGTCGGCCTGTTCGTCGTCGCCGCCCTTGAAGACCAGGGCGAGTACGACGCCGATGATCGCCACGACCGCGAACGCACCGCCGGCGATCATCAGGGTCTTGCCGCTGCCGCCACCACCACGGCGCGGAGGCTGCTGACCCCACTGCTGCTGGCCGCCGTATGGGGGCTGCTGTCCGGGGAAGCCCGGCTGCTGGCCGGGATACCCCTGCTGCTGACCCGGGTAGCCCTGCTGGGGCTGCTGGTACTGCTGCTGCCCAGGGAACGTCGGCTGCTGAGGGTACGGCGCCTGCTGACCGTACCCAGGCTGCTGCGGCTGCCCGTAACCAGGCTGCTGACCCGGCTGACCCGGCTGACCTGGCTGCTGACCTGGCTGACCCGGCTGGCCTGGTTGCTGGCCGTACCCGGGCTGCTGCCCGTAGCCCGGCTGCTGTCCGTAGCCAGGCTGCTGACCGGGCTGCTGCCCCGGCTGGCCACCGTAGGGCGGCTGCTGGTTGCTCATGCTTGCGTCTCCCCAGTCGTCGCTTCGTACCCACTGGCGCCCGCCCCGGCTGTCACCCCGCGGGCGGACTTCGGCACGGATCGCACCGAGTTGCCGCACGCCGAGCAGAAGTCCGAGTGCGGGAGCAGCGGCATCTCACAGCGCGAGCAGAACGCCAGCTCGCCGGACGCGTGGTTGGAGCCACCCCGGGCGGCCGACTCCAGCGCAGCCTCCAGGAGGCCCTTGTGGAGCACGGTCCGGACCCGGATGATCAGCGCGCCGAGCAGCAAGAGGCCCCAGACGACGCCGAGGATCGCACCGACGGTCGAGCCGCGACCGCCGACGAAGCCGAGCAGGTAGATGCCGCCCTGGAACAGCGCGTTCACCACCATCGCCTGCAGCAGGCCACCCACCCAGCGCGGGGTGAAACCGTCGTACTTCTCGCCCAGGCCGGAGAACTCCGCGCCCGCGAGACCGGTCGCCGAGCCGTACACCAGCGGCTTGATGAAGCCGTGCAGCACGACGATCGAGATCCAGGTCCCGGCACTGCTGCCCGGACCGGCGAAGCCGCCGCTGATCCAGCCCCAGTGCAGCACCAGCGTCTCGAAGCACGCGTAGCCGACACCGGCGACCACACCGAACGTGAAGCCGTCCATCAGGTCGTCGTACCGCGGCCGCGACGCGAGGTAGAGCGGGCCGATCTGCCGGATCAGCTCCGACACGACCGGCACCAGGAGGAGCACGATCAGCAGGTCCCGTAAGGACGGGCCGGAGCGGTTCTCGCCGATCGTGGCGATCGACAGCCCCACCTTGTCCGACCAGATCCAGGTGAAGAGCGCCGCGAGTACGCCGGTCAGCACGAAGGCCGCGGCGACCACAGGGATCGGCTCGTCCTCCCAGAGGTTCACGTCGTACAGGTAGATGATGTAGACGATCGGGATCGCGAACGCCGCGATCATGATCGCCACCGGCAGCGCGCCGAGCGCGGCCGTCACCACGGTCAGCAGCAGGGCGATGCCGAGCGCGACCTTGTAGGTGTACGGCTGCTTGCCGGACCCCTGCGGCATGATCGTCGAGACCAGTTTGAACGAGGCCACGGCCTCATCGGGCCTGGCGGCGTACGCGTTCTTCCGCTCGGAGTCCCCGGTGCGCATGTCGTTGCCACAGTGATGGCAGAAGTGCGACACCTCGGGGACGTCAGAGCTGCAGCGCGGGCAAACCACGCCAACCTCCCAACGTCGGACGTTCGGACCGGCGCGGGATGCGCCGATCGTGTCCGGCCCTGGAACACACCTCGGGCCGAACCGGGACAGATTCTCGTACAGCCGGTCCCGGATGCATCATTTCCCGCGCAAGGGTCACCTTTTCGTGTCCGGACCGTGGCCTTGGCGGTGTACGAGTGTGGCCCACACCTCGTCCAGGCGGCGATCCAGGTCGGCCAGGCTGCCGGAGTTGCCGACCACCACGTCCGCGGCAGCGAGCCGGTCGTCCCGCGACGCCTGGCTGGCGATCCGCTGTTTCGCTTCCTCGACAGTCATTCCACGCTGCGCGGTCAGCCGCTGTACCTGGACCTCCACCGGCACATCGACGACCAACACCAGGTCGAACCGGTCCGCCTGACCGGTCTCGACCAGCAGCGGGATGTCGTGCACCACGATCGCGTCCGCCGCCGCACCGGCCTCGATCTCGGCCGCCCGCGCCCGGACCCGGGGATGAATGATCGCCTCCAGCTTCCGCCGCGCGGTCTCGTCGCCGAACACGATCTTCCCGAGCGCCGGCCGGTCCAGCTCACCATCGGCCGTCAGTACGGCGGCACCGAACGCCTCGACGACCTCCGCGAGACCGTCGGTCCCGCGCGCGATCACTTCCCGCGCGAGCACGTCGGAGTCGATCACCACGGCACCCCGCTCGGCCAGCCGCGACGACACCGCGCTCTTCCCGGCACCGATCCCGCCAGTCAGTCCCACTCTCAGCACCGTCGCAGCCTACCGAGCCGGTTCGGCCGGCGGGTGAGCCGTCCGGGCCGAAACGACAAGACCCCCGCACCCGGTGAGGGTGCGAGGGTCTTGAGTGGTACTGCTACCGGATCAGCCCTGGCCGGTCAGCTTCTCGCGAAGCGCCTGCAGTGCCTCGTCGGAAGCGAGCGCACCCTCGACGGGAGCGTCGTCCTTCGGGGCAGCCGCGGAGGAGTACGTCGATGCCTCGCCGGCCTCGACGTCCGCCGTCTTGGCGTCCTCGATCTGCTTCTTGTGGGCCTCCCAGCGCGTGTGGGCCTCGGCGTACTGCCGCTCCCACTCCTCGCGCTGCGCGTCGAAGCCCTCGAGCCACTCGCCCGTCTCCGGGTCGAAGCCCTCCGGGTAGATGTAGTTGCCCTGGTCGTCGTACGTCGCCGTCATGCCGTAGAGCGTCGGGTCGAAGTCGTCCGAGACCGGGTCCAGACCCTCGTTGGCCTGCTTCAGCGACAACGAGATCCGGCGACGCTCGAGATCGATGTCGATGATCTTGACCATCGTGTCGTCGTTGACCTGGACGACCTGCTCCGGGATCTCGACGTGCCGCTCGGCCAGCTCGGAGATGTGCACCAGACCCTCGATGCCCTCCTCCACGCGGACGAACGCACCGAACGGAACCAGCTTGGTGACCTTGCCGGGCACGATCTGGCCCATCTGGTGGGTCCGGGCGAACTGCTGCCACGGGTCTTCCTGGGTCGCCTTCAGCGACAGCGAGACGCGCTCGCGGTCCATGTCGACGTCCAGCACCTCGACCGTGACCTCCTGGCCGACCTCGACGACCTCGGTCGGGTGGTCGATGTGCTTCCAGGACAGCTCCGAGACGTGCACCAGACCGTCGACGCCGCCGAGGTCCACGAACGCACCGAAGTTGACGATCGAGGAGACGACACCCTTGCGGATCTGGCCCTTCTGCAGCTGGGTGAGGAAGTTCATCCGCACCTCGGACTGCGTCTGCTCCAGCCACGCCCGGCGGGACAGGACCACGTTGTTGCGGTTCTTGTCCAGCTCGATGATCTTGGCCTCGATCTCCTGGCCGACGTACGGCTGGAGGTCGCGGACCCGGCGCATCTCGACGAGCGAGGCCGGCAGGAAGCCGCGGAGGCCGATGTCCAGGATGAGTCCACCCTTGACGACCTCGATGACGGTGCCGGTGACGACGCCGTCCTCTTCCTTGATCTTCTCGATCGTGCCCCACGCCTTCTCGTACTGAGCGCGCTTCTTGGACAGGATCAGACGGCCTTCCTTGTCCTCCTTCTGGAGAACCAGGGCCTCGACGTGGTCGCCGACGTTGACGACCTCGTTCGGGTCGACGTCGTGCTTGATCGACAGCTCACGGGAGGGGATGACGCCTTCGGTCTTGTAACCGATGTCGAGGAGAACCTCGTCCCGGTCGACCTTGACGATGGTCCCTTCAACGATGTCGCCGTCGTTGAAGTACTTGATGGTCTGATCGATCGCGGCGAGGAAGTCTGCCTCCGACCCGATGTCATTGACCGCTACCTGCGGGGTGGTGCGCACTGCGGGGTCGAGAGGTGCCTCGATGCTGGCCGTCATGTGGTGGGTTGCTCCGTGGACTGGTGGTGTTGTGCGGTCGCGTCATGAACCGTTGGATCGCATCAAACCGCTGGATTGCCTGAAGAGCACAGATTCACCACCGACTGCTGCGAGCACGAGCCTGCTCCGTCCGAGGTCGCGCGGGCCCATAGCGCATCTCACAGAATACCGGTCTTGACGAAGACAGCACAACCTGGGGCACCCGGTGCCGACCGGCCGCCCGCCGAGGTCTCCCGACGTGCCACTGATCTCAATGTACGACGTCCAGGTCCGGACGGCCCCCGGCGAGGGTGCCGGTGTCCGCCATTCGGGAGACCAGACGGTGCGCGGCCGCCGCGACCTCGTGCTCGGCGGCCCGCTGCGCGAGGTCCAGCAGCGCCCACAGATCGGCCGCCCGGCCGAGGTCCACCAGCCGCTCCCCCAGCTCCGTTCCCCGGAGCGCGTCCAGCACTGCCCCGGCCAGGATCCGGTCCTCCGAGAAGCGGAGCAGGTTGCCGAGATCGGCGTACGGCGAACCCGCGTGCGCGAACTCCCAGTCGATCAGCCCGGTGATCCGCACCGTCCCGGGGTCGACCAGCAGGTTCTTCGGGTTGAAGTCGCTGTGCACGAGGCAGACCCGGTGCACGCCGTCCGCCAGCACGTCCTCCGCCTCGTCGATCACCGCCGCGAAGCCCTCCCGCTGCCGGTCGTCGAACCCGAGCCGGAGGCCCGCGACGTACTCCGCCAGGTCGCCGAACCCGAACGGCTCGACCGTCAGCTCACCGCCCCGGAACATCCCGGACCGCAGGAACGGCATCCCGCTCAGCCGCGCCAGCAACTCCCCCAGTTGCGTCCCGACCCGCCGCCGCTGCTCGTCCGTCGCCGACTCGAGGAAGACCTGCAGGTTGATCCCCGGCAGCCGCTCGGTCAGCAGGTACGGCGGATCCTCGAAGGACCCGTCGCGCTTCAGGTCCAGGACCCGCGGCACCGGCAGCAGTCCGCGCACCAGTTCGAGCAGCGAGGCGTCGACGGCGGCCCGCTCCGGGTCGCGCGCGTAGAACTTGATGACGGCGTCCTCGTCGCCGGCGCTCACCGCGAACGTCTGCCCGCCGTACCCACCGGTCAGCGGAACGGCGCTGGCCGCGAAATCACTCATGTCTCCGCATCCTGCCGCATCCCCTCGACAAATCGGCTTGAAGTTGACGTAGCGGCAACATCTACCGTCGGGGATGTCGACGGAGAACGAAAGGAGCAGCCCGATGGCGTGGTCGATCGCGGAGGTCGCCCGGTCCTCCGGTGTCACCTCACGCACGCTCCGGCACTACCACTCCATCGGCCTGCTGGTGCCGGCCCGGGTCGCTCCCAACGGCCGGCGGTACTACGAGCAGGAGCAACTGTTGCGGTTGCAGCAGATCCTCCTGCTGCGGGACCTCGGGCTGAGTCTGGACGTGGTCGGCGAGGTGATCGCGCACCGCGACGAGCAGGACGCGATCGAGGTGCTCGCCAAGCACAAGGAGTGGCTGGTCAAGGAGCAACTGCGCCTGGGCCGGCTGGTGCAGACCGTCGACGCCACCATCGACAACCTGAAGAGAGGAGGAGAGATGTCACCGGAGAACGTCTTCGAAGGATTCGAGCACAACCCGTACGAGGCCGAGGCGCGTGAGCGCTGGGGCGACGAGGCCGTGGACGCGAGCTACGAGCGGATGCGCGGCTGGACCGAAGCGGACGCCGAGAAGGCCCGGACGGCTTACCCCAAGGTCCACCAAGGGCTGGCCGCGCTGAAGGCGGAAGGAGTCGCAGTGACCGACCTGAGTGTGCAGGAGCTGATCCAGCTGCACTACGAGGTCACCAGTCTGTTCTGGACGCCGACACGTGAGGCGTACAAGGGACTCGGGCAGATGTACGTCGACGACGAGCGGTTCCGGCAGAACATCGGCAACGGCGACGACGCACTGGTCGAGTACCTGCGCGACGCCATGACCGTGTACGCCGACAGCAAGCTGGACGACTGATCCAGGACCTCGGAGGCTGCAGACTCCGGGGTCCCCTAGGCTGAGCCGGTGGTGGAGCCTAGGAGGGTTGAGCTGACGGAAGCTCAGACGTCACGTGCCAGCCGGACGTATTGGGACGGAGCCGCCGCGGAGTACCTGGCAGAGCACGGTGACTTCCTCGGTGACGACAGGTTCGTCTGGTGTCCGGAAGGCGTCGACGAGGAGGCGGCCCAGTTGCTCGGGCCGGTGCGCGGCAAGCGGATCCTCGAGGTCGGCTGCGGTGCGGCGCAGTGCTCGCGCTGGCTGGCCGGCCAAGGCGCCGACGTGGTTGCTTTCGACATCTCGCTCGAGCAGCTCCGGATCGCTCACGAACTCGACGTACGCACGGGCACGGCGGTCCGAACGGTGGCCGCTGACGCTGTCGCACTCCCGTACCGCGACAGCACCTTCGACATCGTCTGCTCCGCCTTTGGAGCGCTCCCGTTCGTGGCCGACGCCGGTACGGCGTTCCGCGAGATCGCACGCGTTCTGAAACCCGCAGGCCTTCTGGTCTTCTCGGTGACGCACCCGTTCCGCTGGACGATGCCGGACGACCCGTCGGCCGCCGGTCTGCGGATCACGCACTCTTACTTCGACCGGACGCCGTACGTCGAGGTCGACGCGTCCGGTACGCCGGTCTACGCGGAGCACCACCGCACGACCGGCGACTGGATCCGCGAGCTGACCGGCGCCGGGTTCGTCGTCGACGACCTGCTCGAACCGGAATGGCCGGCCGGGCACCAGCTCGTCTGGGGTGGCTGGGGACCCGAGCGCGGCCCGCTCGTCCCCGGCACAGCCATCTGGACCGCCCACAAAGGACAGTTCGCATGACCCGATTCCCCGCAGTCGACGGACTGCGAGTGATTGCTGCGCTCGCAGTCGTGGTGTCTCAGGTCGGCCTGCACACCCATGCGCCGTTCGCCGGGGTCGTGTCCCGGCTGGACGTCGGCTGGGCGATCTTCTGCGCGGTGTCCGGGTTCCTGCTCTACAGGCCGCACGTACTGGCGTGGTTCTCCGGCACCCTGCCACCGCTCACCCTCCCGTACTTGCGCAGCCGCGCACTACGCATCCTCCCGGCACTGCTGGTCGCCGTCGTGCTGTCGATCGTCCTCGTCCCACACCCGGCGACCACGTACCTCCGCTGGGCCGTACTGACGCCCCTCCCGTTCTACCTGCTCCTTCCCGGTCTGGGGCGGCTGCTGACCGGGTACGAGCGTCCCACCCGCCGCAGTGTCCGGTGGCGGCTCCTTGTCCTGGTCGCGCTGACAGCACTCGGACCGGTGTGGATGGCCGCGGTCATGGCAACCGGTCATCCCGGGGCAGGGCTCTGGCTGCCCGGGTACCTCGGCTGGTTCGCCGTCGGCATGGGTATGGCGCTCTGGCAGGTCGCCCGCGCCACAGGTCGGCTCGGCGCGTCAACACTCGACACGCTGACCAGAGTCCCCGGCACGCTCTGGGGAATCGCCGCAGCACTCCTGCTGATCGCCGCAACTCCCATCGCCGGACCGTACGACCACACCACCCCCACAGCGGCACAGGCCCTCATCAAAAGTCTGCTCTACACAGTCGTCGTCGCCTGTGTGCTCTTCCCGGTCCTGACGCCCACAGCCGGGACGGTCCGCGTCCTAGGCAGTCGACCGGCGCAGCGCGCCGCACAGCTGTCGTACGGCGTTGTGGCGTACCAGTTCGTCGTACTAGGCCTGCTCGACGGGCCGTTCGCCGTACAACTTCCCCTAACGCTGCTGGCCTCTGTCGTCCTGGCCGCAATCAGCTACCGCCTGGTCGAACGTCCTATCGTGAAGAACGCGGCGGTGGCCAAGATCGAGAGCAAGGCGACCAGTCCGAGCAGCAGCCCGGCGCGGTAGGCCCTGTCCGGCATGAAACTTGCCGTGACCACCTGCTCCGGTCCGGCCGGCAGTATCCAGCCCTGCTGCCAGCCGCCAATTCGGATCGGCGTGAGCTTCTGGCCGCTGCCGTCGTACGCCTCCCAGCCCTCGTTGTAGGTCTGCGCGACTGCCAGCACGGACTGCGCGTCAGCACCAGGCACCTCGACCGTCAGCTCGGTCGGGTTCGGACGCCACACGTCCACACCCTGCACCGGCGTCACGGACACGTCCCCGAACCCTGCTTTCGCCAGCGTGGTTTCGATCGGCACCAGGCCACCGTTCGCCTGCACCTCCACCTTGTGGAGCCCGGACCGCAACGGGATGGTCGACATCTGGCCGCACAGGCTGAACGCCACCTGTCGCCGCTGCAGCAGGTCCCGCATGGTCGCCGCGACCTGCGTCCGCGCCGGTACGCCGTCGACGCGGACCGTCGGCCCGTTGCCGCAGTACGCCGGAACGCGACGCTGCGGAGCGACCGCCTTGCGCAGCTCGTCCGCACCGAGTACCTCGATCTCGGTCACGCCGACCGGACTGGTCTGCGCGTCCTGCAGCGGCTTCGTCGCGGTGAAGTCGATCCTGACGGTCCGCACGTGCCTCGTCGCGAACCGGACATACCCGTCGGCGTCGACCATGGCGGGGATCGACGCGCCGTCGTCGAAGTGCAGCTTGACCTCTGCCGGCCGCGAACCGTTCAGATACGCCCGGAACCGCAGCCCGCGCACGTCCCTTGCTGCGGGCAACTTCAGGGTCAGGCTCGGCGTCGGGTCGTCCGGTGCGGCCGTCCAGCCCGTGCCGAGATCACGATCAACCGCGGCATCCGGCCGTCCTTCCGGCGCAGCGACCGCCCGCGACGATGCAGTGGCGGTGATCGCTCCCGGCACCGACAGCAGCCGTTCGAGCGCCTCGCCGTCCTGCGGCAGAGCCGTCCCGCGCAGCTGGTACGTCGCGGCCTGCGGCAGCCGCACGCCGCGGGACAGGCCGTTCGGTTCGGCAGAGTCCTTGGCTTGGTCCTCGCTGCACAGTGCCCGTGCCCCGACGTGCAGACAAGCGGACCGGCCGATCTGCGTGTTCCGCAGTACCACGGCACTCGGCTGCTGCTCTGTCTGCTGCCCTGTCTGCTGTGTCTGCTGATCAGTCGCGATCAACGGCAGCCCGTCCAGCTTGCCGTCGGCGTCTGCGCGCAGTACTGCGGCCCCCTGCCCACCGAGCGCGGTCACCACGGTCGGTACGTCGTCAGCAGTACCACCGACCGCTACGAGCCGCGACCGCGGGATCAGCCGCCCCGGCATGGTCGCCCCGACGTCGTAGATTTCCACGCTCGGGTACGGCAGCCGGGACCGCCCAGGCGGGCCGAAGTACGCCACGCGTCCGATGCCGGCGTCGGCCAGGCTCTCGTGGATCGCCAGCGACGGCGTGTCTTCCGGTACGTCGTTGCGCACGACGACGTACCGGACGCCGTCGCGGGTCAGCTCCTGCCGCAGCGCCGGGTCACCGACGCCGGAGTCGATACGGCTGCGCATATCGTTGGTGAGTGCAGCCAGTTGGCGGTTCACCAGGGCGGCGAGCAGTTCGCTGGAGCCTGACAGCACCAGCACGCTGCCAGGCGTGGTCTGCTCGTCCAACCAACTGGCCGCGTCCTCCCAGTGCTGCGGGATCGCAGCGAACGCCCCATCCGGTCGGATGAGCACCACAGGCAGGGCGGCGGCAACAGCCAGACAGGTGACCAGAACAGGTACTACGCGGCGGTGGATGCCTCGTGAGACGGACAGGTTGGTCAAGCGACGCAGGTAGTGCGCGGCGGCCAGTGCGAGCGGCACTGCGGCGGCCGCAGCAGCAACCGGTACCCAGCGCGGGCTTTGCGGCGCGACGCCGTACCGGAGGAGCATCAGCAGTGGCACCAGCCACCAGATCGACGCTGCGACGACGAAACCCAGCCACGCGGCAGTCAGCTTCACTCTGGCGCGCGCCACGAGCCAGACGGCCGGTACGACGAGGGTCGCGGCGCCGGCCACCGGGTTGGCGCCGCCGATCAGCGCGAACGCGACAGCCGACCAGCTGACCCGCCACCAGCCGGAGCGGGCACCTGGTGAGACAAGTGGCAGTAGTACCCACGGGGCCATGGCCAGCGGCCACACCTCGATGGCGAGTCCGCCGAACGCCAGTGGCATCACGGCGTACAGCAGTGCGACGGCGAGCCGTGTCCAAGCCACGCCGTACTGCAGGACGTTGCAGAGCTTCCAGATACCGAGGAACGCGACACACAGGGCCAGCGACCACCACAGGCGCTGCGTGATCCAGTCCGGCACCGACAGCGTGTCCAGCAACCAGTGGAACGGACCCATCGGAAACAGGTAACCGTAGGCGTCACTCTGCAGCTGCCCGAACCCGGTGTGCGGATCCCACAGGTGCAGTGCGCGCGACAGAAAACCGCCCGGCCCGGCCGTCAGCTCGAGCCGGCGATCCGGAACGATCTCGCCGGGAGCACGCTGAAAGCACAGGGCGATCAGAGCAAGGCATCCCAGGACGAGCCGTGCCCGCCAGACGACCTGCTCCGAACTACCAGCCTTCAGCCTCCTCACCGGCGGGACATTAACGGATCCGGCGGCTCCTGCGCGGCATCGTTGCCGTACCGTGAGGTCCGGCAAATCTCACACGGATCCGAGGCAGCGCAGCATGACATCTGGCACCACCCCGGCGCCCGAACCGCAGGCACCCCGCCGGTCGTTCCTGCGCAGCGCCACGGTTGTTGCCGTCGCGATGGCGATCATGAACGTCGCGGCGTACGGATTCACCCTGATCGGGTCCCGCCGGCTGCTGCCGGAGCAGTTCGGAGCGATCACCGCGTTGCTCGGTCTGCTGCTGATCGGCAACGTCGCCTCGCTCGGGCTGCAGGCCACCGGAGCCCGGCGGCTCGCCACCCACACCGGCGACGGCGCGGCCGCGCTGGGCGACGCGATGCTGAAGGCTGGCCGCCGGTCCGCTCTCGGGCTCACAGTGCTCTGCCTGCTGCTGACGCCGGTGTTCATGTGGCTGCTGCACATCGACTCCATCGTCGCGATCGTGCTGCTCGCTCCCACACTCGGCGGTCTCACGCTGATGGGCTCCCAGCTCGGCGTACTGCAGGGCAGCCACCGCTGGACCGAGCTGGCCGCTGTCTACGCGTCGGGCGGCATCGGCCGACTGGTGCTCGGCGGCGGTGCGCTGCTCATTCACCCGTCGCTCGATTGGGCGATGGCCGGCCTCGCGCTCGGCGCCGCCGTACCGGCGGCGCTGGGTCAGTTCTTCCTCCGCGGATCGACCGGTTCGACCCGGCAGGAGATCAAAGAGGTACTGCGGGAGACCGTGCACGGCACGCACACGCTGCTCGCGTTCTTCGCGCTCGCCAACGCCGACGTACTCTTCGCGCGTGCCCTGCTCGACGAGAAGGACAGCGGGTACTACGCGGCCGGCCTGATCGTCGCCAAGGCCTGCCTGTTCCTCCCGCAGTTCGTGATCGTGCTCGTGTTCCCGTCCCTGGCCAACTCCCCCGGCGACACCGTCCGGCTCCGCCGCGCGATCCTCGCCGTCGCGGGCCTCGGCGTCTGCGCGGTCGTCGGGACGCTGATCCTGCCCGGCATCGTGGTCGAGGTCATCGGCGGCAAGGCGAACTACGCGCCGCTCGGCCCCTCCACCTGGCTGTTCGCAGTCGCCGGCTCCGCGTACGCCGTACTGCAGCTGGTCGTGTACGCCGCTATCGCGCAGCAGGAGAAGCGCGCCGCGCTGGGGATCTGGCTCGGGCTCGTGGTACTCGCGGTCGCCGCCGGGATCATCCTCGGCACCGGCACCGCGACCGGCCTGGACGGCGTGAAGGTGCTGGCCGCGACGACCAGCACCTGCGCGCTCCTGCTGTCGGCAGGCCTGGCGGCAGGACTGCGCCGCCAGGCCGCCGAAGTACCACAAGCTTGACCAATCACCACAAGCTTGACTTCGCGAACCGCCGCGCGAACGTGTTGGCCAGTACCAGCAGCACGAGTCCGATGACCGATCGGAACAGTCCGATCGCGGTGGCGTAGCTGAACTGCGGGACCGAGGAAGCCAGACCGATCTTGTACACGTAGGTGTCGATCACCTCCGCGACATCGAGGTTCAGGCTGTTCTGCATCAGCAGCACCTTCTCGAAGCCGACGGACAGGATTCTGCCGATGTCCAGGATCAGCAGGATCACCGCGACCGGCACGATCGCCGGCAGGTCGATGTGCCACATCCGCCGCAAGCGGGACGCCCCGTCCACGATCGCCGCCTCGTGCAGCTCCGGCGGCACACTGGTCAGGGCCGCCAGGTAGATGATCGCGGCGAACCCCATCGTCTGCCACGCCCCCGACCAGACGTACAGATGCCGGAACATGCCCGAATCGCCCATCACGTCGGTGGGACCGAACCCGAACAACCCAATCAGCTTGTTCGTCACACCGGTGTTCGGGCTGGTCAGGACCACGAGCAGACCGACCACGACCACTGTGGAGATGAAGTGCGGCGCGTAGGTGATCAGCTGTGTGGTGCGGCTGAACCACTTCTTCCGGACCGTGTTCAGGCACAGCGCGAGGATGATCGGCAACGGGAACGTCGCGACCAGCTCGTAGACGTGCAGATACACGGTGTTCTTGATCAGCCGCCAGAACTGGTACGACTCCACGAACCGCTCGAAGTACTTCATCCCGGCCCAGGGACTGCCCCAGATCCCGGACACCACGTTGTAGTCCTTGAACGCGATGATCACGCCGTACATCGGCCAGTAGGCGAAAATCGCCAGCCAGATCAGCGGCAGCGCCAGCATCGCGTACAGCTGCCAGTTCCGGCGGATCCGCAGCCCGAGGCCGACCCTGGACTTCGCCACCCGAGTGCGCTTGTGGGCGGCCGACGGCACCGACGACCTTGTCTCAGTTTCTGTTGTGGCCACGGGGCCTCATCCCTTCAGGGAGCCGACCATGGCTCCCTTGACGAAGTGCTTCTGGACGAAGGGGTAGACCAGCAGCGGCGGAATCATGCCGATCACTATCAGCGAGTACTTCAGCTGCTGCTGCAGCTCCTGCATCTGCGCCAGCTTGCTGGTGTCGGCCATCTGCGACGGGTCGACCTTGGTCTGGAGCAGGATCTGCCGCAGGATCACCTGCAGCGGGAACAGGTGTTCGTTGGTCAGGTAGATCAGCGCGTTGAAGAACGAATTCCACGAACCGACCGCGTAGAACAGCAGATTCACCGCGATGATCGGCTTGCTCAGCGGCAGCACGACCCGCCAGAAGAACCCGAAGTCGCTGCAGCCGTCCACCTTGCCGGCCTCGACCAGCTCCTCCGGGATCGTCACCATGAAGTAGGTCCGGGTGATGATCACGTTCCAGACCGCCAGCGCGGTCGGCAGGATCATCGCCCAGCGCGTGTTCAGCAACCCCAGGTCGTGCACGACCAGGTACGTCGGGATCAGCCCACCACTGAACATCATCGTGAACACGAACGCCGCCATGATGATCCCTTTGCCCGGCAGCCCCTTCCGCGACAACGGGTACGCCGCGAGCAGCGTGAGGATCGTGGCGACCACAGCGCCGGCGACCGCGTAGAACACCGAGTTGCCGAAGCCGCTGACGATCGACTTGTAGTCGAGGATCGCCCTGTACGCATCCAGCGTGAATCCGACCGGCCACAGCCACACCTCGCCGGCGGACACCCGCTTGGTGTTGCTGACGGAGGCACTGAGGACGTAGACGATCGGGTACAGCACCGCCAGGCAGAAGAGCCCGAGGGCGGTGTAGATACAGGCCAGCGCGATCTTGTCGCTCTTGGTGTCCTGGATCGCCGCACCGGCCCCGAGCCGCCGCTCGTCCGGCGGCAGCGTTCCGCCGGCCGCGCTCATCCGTTGTACGTCTCGTAGGCGGCCTGCTGCAGTTCCAGATACGGCTTCACGCCGATCTTCTCGACCCGGCCCTTGTAGTCGTTCCACGCACCGTCGTCGTTGGGGTCGAGCTGCCCGGTGAGGAACTTGGCGAACGACTGGTTCACCTCGCCCTTGAGGTTGGTTCTCAGCTCCGCCTCTTGCGCGGCCTGGTCCTGGTCCAGGGTGACCGGCGGGAACTGCATCTCCTGCGGCTGCTTGTGCGGGAAGTACTTGTCCCTGGTCTGCTCGTAGAGCGGCTTCTCGAAGGTCATGTCCTTCGGGTTCACCCGCTCACCGAGCCGGAAGTCCTGGGACCGGTACATCGGGTTGTCCTGGCTCCAGTTGATGTTCTTCTGCGAGTTCCAGGTCGCGTCGAACCCGTAGAGCGCCTGCTTGCCGTTGATCCCGAGCTCGCCCTTCTTCGCCCAGGCGAACGCCGGACCGCCGTACCCGCGCAGGATGGCCTCCAGCTCGTACTGGGCGTCGGCCCACTGGACCAGCTGCTCCGGCTTGGCGCACTTCTTGGTGATCACCAGGTGGGCCACCTCGACGCCGACGCCGGTGTAGTCCCACGCCGCGTACTGCACGCCGTTCGGTCCCTTCAGCGGCGGGCACGCCTCGTACTGGCGCCAGCGGGCGTCCGGGTCCTTCTGGTCGATGTCCAGGAAGCTGCCCCAGTAGTTCGTCCGGGCGCCCCCGATCAGCGGCTTGCCGGACGCGTTGCCGTAGCGCTTCAACTGGTCCTCGTCGGCGGTGAACACGTCCCGGTTGATCAGCCCGTCCTTGTACAGGCTGTTCACGAATTTCAGCCCCTCACGCCACTCGTCCTTGTCGAACGCGACGTCGACCTTGCCGTCGCGAACCACCAGCCACGGCTCGCCGGGGTTGTAGAGGAACGGGTTCATGAAGAACGGGTCGATCGCGGAGTCCTTGTAGCCGGCGAACGGAATCGTCTTGCCGTTGCCCGCCAGGTCGGCCTTCTTGAACGCGCGCAGTACTTCGTGGAACTCGTCGGTGGTCTGCGGCATGGCCAGCCCGACCTGCTTGATCCACTCGGTGTTCAGCCAGGCGCGGCCGTCGCTGGCCCGGCAGTGGTAGCAGTCGTTGATGCCGGGGAACGAGTAGATCTTCTTGTCCGGCGCCTGGATCAGCTTGCGGGTGTCGGGGTAGTCCTTCATCGCCTGCTGCAGGTTCAGCGCGTACCCGTCGATGTACTGGTTGATGTCGGTGAACAGGCCCTGTGCGCCGTACAGGAACAGCTGCGACCGGGTGAAGGCGATGCCCAGGAAGGCGTCCGGGATGTCGCCGGCCGCGATCATCGCGTTGACCTTCGTCATCACGTCGTCGTCGGTGCCACCGATCTGGCTCCACTCGATGTGGATGTTGGTCTTGGACTCCAGCCACTTGGTGAAGGCGTTGGTCTTCCAGTCGCCGATCGTCACGTCCTGCTTGACGACGATCTTGTACGTCGTCTTCTCGGTCGTGATCGGCTTCAGCGCGCGGGCGACCGGGCCGACGTACCCGTCCGGGTACTGCACGGTGGCCAGCTTCGGGCCGAGGGTGACGCTGGGGGCGGCCTCGCCCGCGCCGGCGGCCGCTCCGGTCGCGCTGCTCTTGCCGCTGCACGCACTGAGCAGGCCGCCGCCGGCGGTTGCGGCGGTCAGTCCGAGCGCGCCCGCGATGAGTGATCGACGGCTGACTCCAGGGCGCACGTGATCGTTCGGCATGGGTTACTCCTGGCGGCTGGTCGGAACAAAGACGAAATATCCGAGAGCGATATCCGATAGGATCTCGGATCTTTGCCCGGGAGAATGACATAGAAAGCGACCCGACGGAAGGCCTCGGTCGATACCGATCGGAATCGATCAATCACTGTTGGTAAGTTGCGCGGCAAACGCTTACCACTTGCGTTGAGGCACCCAAATTTCTTGCGGCGAAGAAAGTCCCAGCCGCCGGCCTCGGTAGGGTTCTGGGCATGCCGACGCCGAAGTTCATCCTCGACCTGCGCGAGAAGATCGGGCACGACCTGCTCTGGCTGAGCGGGCTGACCGCGGTCGTGCTCAACGACCGGGACGAGGTGCTGCTCGTCAAGCGCGCCGACAACGGCCGGTGGAGCCTGGTCGCCGGCATCCTCGAGCCAGGTGAGCAGCCGGCCGTCGGGCTGGTACGCGAGATCCAGGAGGAGACCGCGGTCGAGGCGGCCGTCGAGCGCCTGGTCAGCGTCGAGTCACTCCCACCCGCCAGCTACCCGAACGGCGACCAGGTCCAGTTCCTCGACCTCTGCTTCCGCTGCCGCCCCCTCCGCGGCGACCCACGCGTCAACGACGACGAGTCCCTCGACGTCCGCTGGTGGCCCCTGAACGCCCTCCCGGACCTCACGGACCGGGAGAGAGTCTGCATCGAGCGAGCGCTCTCCCCCGGCCTGCAACCGGCGTTCGAGACCTCTTAGTGGGCGGCCTCGTGCCAGGTGCGGCCTACGCCTACTGAGACGTCGAGTGGGACGGCCATGTCGACGGCATGGCCCATGTCGTGGCGGACCAGGTCCTCGAGGGCCTGCCGCTCCCCCGGGGCGATCTCGAAGACGAGTTCGTCGTGGACCTGGAGAAGCATCCGGGACTTCAGGCCCGATTCGCGCAGCGACCGCTCGACCTTCAGCATCGCCATCTTGATGACGTCCGCGGCCGAGCCCTGGATCGGGGCGTTCAGCGCCATCCGCTCGGCCATCTCGCGGCGCTGCCGGTTGTCGCTGGTCAGGTCCGGCAGGTACCGCCGGCGACCCAGGATGGTCTCGGTGTACCCGGTCTTGCCGGCGTCGATCACGATCGACCGCAGATAGTCCCGGACCCCGCCGAAGCCCTCGAAGTACTCGTCCATCAGGCCCTTGGCCTCGTCGACGCCGATCTTCAGCTGCTGGCTCAGCCCGTACGCCGACAGGCCGTACGCGAGCCCGTAGTTCATCGCCTTGATCTTCGCGCGCTGCTCCTGGGTCACCGCGGACGGCTCGACCGAGAACACCCGGGACGCGGTCACCGAGTGGAAGTCCATCCCGGAGTTGAACGCGTCGATCAGGCCCTGGTCCTGCGACACGTGCGCCATGATCCGCATCTCGATCTGGCTGTAGTCGGCCGACATCAGCGACTCGTTGCCCTCGCCGACCACGAACGCCTGCCGGATCCGGCGGCCCTCCTCGGTGCGGATCGGGATGTTCTGCAG
The DNA here is from genome assembly GCF_004366075.1 of Kribbella pratensis. Lineage (GTDB taxonomy): Bacteria > Actinomycetota > Actinomycetes > Propionibacteriales > Kribbellaceae > Kribbella > Kribbella pratensis. The sequence goes on from NZ_SODU01000001.1 coordinate 1,166,319, forward strand.
GTTCGGCTCGGTCGAGCTCAGCCGGCCGGTCGCCGCGATGGTCTGGTTGAACGTGGTGTGGATCCGCCCGTCGCGCGGGCTGATCGTCTTCAGCAGCCCCTCGACGGTCTGCCGCAGCCGGGTCGCGTCCCGGTGCGCCAGCAGGTACGCCAGGAAGGGGTGCTCGGTCTTCTCGAACAGCGCCTGCAGCGAGTCCGCGTCCGTGGTGTACCCGGTCTTGGTCCGCTTCGTCTTCGGCATCTGCAGCTCGTCGAACAGCACCACCTGCAGCTGCTTCGGCGACCCGAGGTTGATCTCCTTGCCGATCACCTCGTACGCCGCTGTGGCCGCCTCCCGGACACCGGTGGCGAATCGCTCCTCGAGCTGCTCCAGGTACGGCCGGTCGACCGCGATACCGTCCCGCTCCATGGCCGCGATCACCTGGATCAGCGGCAGCTCGACGTCCGCGAGCAGCGCCGTACCGGCCTGCTTCTCGAGCTCGCCGTCGAGGGTGTCGGCGAGGTCCGCGATCGCGCGGGCGCGCAGCATCGTGTGGTCCGCGGCCGGGCCGCCCTCGACGTCGTCGAAGCTGAGCTGGCCGTTCTCGGCCTCCTCGTTGCGCAGCTCGCGCTTGAGGTACCGCACCGTCAGGTCGGCCAGGTCGTACGCCCGCTGGTCCGGGCGGACCAGATACGCACTGAGCTGGGTGTCCGAGTTGAGGCCGCCGAGTGTCCAGCCGCGCTCCAGGAAGCCCAGCAGCGGACCCTTCGCGTCGTGCAGCGCCTTGGGCTGCTTCTCGTCGGCGAGCCACGCCTGCCAGGCCGCGTCGTCGTCCGGCGTCATCGTGGTCGGGTCGAACCAGGCCGCCGCACCGGACGCGGTCGCGAGCGCGAGGCCGGTGATCTCGCCGGTGCCGCCGCCCCAGCTCCCCTGCACCGCGACGCCGACCCGCTCGCCGCCGCTCACGTGCTCCTTCAGCCAGGCCGCCACCTCGCCCGGCTTCAGCTGGACGCCGTCCAGCTCGAACCCGTGGTCGACCGTCGCGTCGACCTCCTCGTGCTCGGCGACCAGCCGCTCGCGCAGGACCCGGAACTCCAGGCTGTCGAACAGCGTGTGCACCTTCTCCCGGTCCCACGGCACCCGGACCAGGTCGTCGACCGTGACGTCCAGCGTCAGGTCGCGGACCAGTTCGTTGATCTGCCGGTTCCGGATCACGTCGGCGAGGTGCTCACGCAGCGACTCACCGGCCTTGCCCTTGATCTCGTTCACCCGGTCGACCACGTCGTTCAGCGAGCCGAACTGGTTCAGCCACTTGGCCGCCGTCTTCGGGCCGACCCCGGGCACACCCGGCAGGTTGTCGCTCTGCTCTCCCACCAGGGCGGCGAGATCCGGGTACAGCCGCGGCCCCACGCCATACTTCTCCTCGACCGCGGCCGGGTCCATCCGGGCGATCTCGGACACGCCGCGCTTCGGGTACAGCACCGTGACGTCCTCGCTGACCAGCTGGAACGCGTCCCGGTCACCGCTGCTGATCAGCACCTCGAAGCCCTGGTCGGCCGCCTGCGTGGCGAGCGTCGCGATGATGTCGTCGGCCTCCCAGCCGTCGATCTCCGTGGTCGGGATCCGGAGCGCCTCCAGCACCTCCTTGACCAGCGAGATCTGCCCCTTGAACTCGTCCGGCGACTTCGACCGGCCCGCCTTGTACTCCGTGTACTGCTCGGAGCGGAAGGTCTTGCGGGACACGTCGAACGCGACGCAGACATGCGTGGGCTGCTCGTCGCGGAGCATGTTGATCAGCATCGAGGTGAACCCGTACACCGCGTTGGTGTGCTGCCCGGTGGTGGTGGAGAAGTTCTCCACCGGGAGCGCGTAGAACGCCCGGTAGGCCAGCGAGTGCCCGTCCAGCAGCAGGATCCGCGGCCGGCCTGCGCCGGCCTGAACGGTGTCCTTGGTCATCGTCGAAGTGTCTGTATCTGGAGCCACACACCGACTCTAGTGGTTCCCACCGACAGTTCTGACACACTGCTTCCGTGACAGACGAATCGAACCTCGGGCCAGGTATGAGCGTGGAGGGCACTCTCCTCCAGTTGATGGGGATCGTTGTCAGCGAGGCGTCTCCCGAGCGGGTCGTCGCGACGATGCCGGTCAAGGGCAACACGCAGCCCTACGGTCTGCTGCACGGCGGCGCGTCCTGTGTGCTGGCCGAGAGCCTCGGCTCGATCGGGTCGGCGCTGCACGCCGCGGCGTCCGGGAAGGTCGCGGTCGGCGTCGACATCAACGCGACCCACCACCGAGCGGTCCGCGACGGGGTCGTCACCGGCGTCGCGACACCGATCTACCTCGGCCGCACCACCACGTCGTACGAGGTGGTCGTCACCGACGACCGGGACAAGCGCGTGTGCACCGCCCGGATCACTTGTCAGCTGATTCAGGCGCCGCCCGGGAGCTGACGGCGCGGCGGGCGACGGCCGAGCGGCGCGACGACAGCAGGGCGAGCAGGTTCGGCGCGTGCTCGGCGGTGAGCCGCCGACGTACGGTGTGGGTGCTCGCGAACCGCAGTACGCCGGCCTGCCCGAGGCCGAGGCGGGCGAGGAAACGGTTGGCCTCGCGGGCGATCGCGGGCGCGACCACGGCCAGGTGGACGCAGCTCTCGTGCTCGGCCCAGGTGACCGCTTCCGCGATCAGCGCCTTGCCGAGGCCGTGCCGGCGGGACGTGTCGCTGACGTGCAGGTACTCGACCGTGACGGTCGAGTCTTCGTGCAGCGGACTGATCACGGTCCGGCGCAGATACGCCATACCGTGCACGTGACCATCCAGCTCGACCACCAGCAGCCGGCCGAACGGGTCGTTCAGATGCTTGCTGACGGCAACCTCGGCCGCGGCGACCGACGGCGGCGCCGGGAGCCGGGACGGCAGACCGGCAGCGGTGCTGAGCTCACGCCACAGCGTCACCAGCGCGCCGGCGTCACCCGGCTGGGCGTCCCTCACCTCGACGGCAGCCACCACAGCGACCTCCCGGTACGGTCCACCCCCGAGGTGAACAGACGGGCGGATACGCTCGTCCTCGCGCAACAGTAGGCCCTCGGGAGTCACATGCAAAGCTGAGCGGAGATCAGTTTGTTCATCGGAATCGGGACCGTCGTGAACGTCGCGACAGTGCTCGTCGGTTCGATACTCGGCGTACTCGTCGGACACCGGCTCAGTCACCGGACGCGCGACCTCGTCACCGACGCGCTCGGACTCGTCACGCTCCTGATCGCGATCAGCTCGGCACTCACCGTAGGTGACAAGGTGCTGAGCGACGCCGTCGGCAGCAGTGCGCCGATCCTGATCGTGCTCGGCGCGATGCTGATCGGCGGGATCCTCGGCTCGGTGCTGCGGATCGAGCAGCGGCTGGAGGACTTCGGCGGCTGGATGCAGCGCCGGTTCGACCGTGGCGAGGGGCGGAGCACGTTCGTCGAGGGGTTCGTGTCCGCCTCGATGGTGTTCTGCGTCGGGCCGCTCACCTTCCTCGGCTCACTGTCCGACGGCCTCGGGCGCGGCGCCGATCAGCTGTTCCTCAAGGCGGTGCTGGACGGCTTCGCGTCGATCGCGTTCGCCGCGTCCTTCGGCTGGGGCGTGGCGGCTTCCGCCTTGGTCGTCCTCGTGATCCAGGGCTCGATGACGGCCGTCGGAGCGTTACTGGGCGACGTACTGCCGCAGGCCCACGTGACCGCGCTCGGAGCCACCGGCGGAGTGATGCTGATCGGCGTGGCGCTGCGCCTGCTGAAGCTCAAGCAGGTCGCTGTCGCCGACCTGCTGCCCGCGTTGATCGTGGCGCCGCTGCTGGTTCAGTTGCTCGTTGTCATCCGCAACTGAACCAGCAGCGCTCGCATCAGTCCTCGCCGAGATAGGCCTTGCGGACCGAGTCGTTCACCAGCAGGTCCCGGCCGCTGCCGGACAGCACGACCTTCCCGACCTCGAGCACGTACCCGTAGTCGGCCCGCTTCAGCGCGGCCTGGGCGTTCTGCTCGACCAGCAGGATCGTCGTACCCTGCCGCTGCAACTCGCTCACCGTGGTCATGATCCGCTTCATCATGATCGGCGACAGACCCATCGACGGCTCGTCCAGCATCAGCAGCTTCGGCCGGCACATCATCGCCCGGCCCATCGCCAGCATCTGCTGCTCACCGCCGGAGAACGTACCGGCCGGCTGCTTGCGCCGCTCCCCCAGGATCGGGAACAGGTCGTACGCCGCCTGCAGGTCGGAGCGCACGCCCCCGGGATCGCGGCGGGAGAACGCGCCGAGCATCAGGTTCTCCTCGACCGACAGCCGCGGGAAGATCCGCCGGCCCTCGGGCGAGTGCGCCAGACCGCGGGTGACGATGTCGTGCGCCGCCACGTGGTCGATCCGCTCGCCCTGGAACCAGATCTCCCCGCCGGTCGGCCGGAGCAGGCCCGAGATCGTCTTCAGCGTGGTGGTCTTGCCGGCGCCGTTGGTGCCGATCAGCGACACCACCTGCCCCTGCTCCACGCTGAAGCTGATCTTCTTCACCGCAAGGATCTTGCCGTAGGCAACTTCCAGGTCCTTGACCTCGAGCATCGCGCTCATGACCGGCCCTCCTCGTCGGCGACCGTCGTGTCCTGGACGTGGGCGTCCTGCACGTCGACGTCGTCCTCCTCGTCCTCGCCGGTCCCGATGTAGGCCTCGATCACCCGCGGGTCGGACTGCACCTCCTCGGGCGTGCCCTCGATCAGGGCCTCGCCCTGGACCAGGCACAGCACCCGGTCGCAGAGGTTGAAGATGAACCGCATGTCGTGCTCGATCACCACGACCGCCAGGCCCGAGTCCCGGATCTTGAAGATCAGGTCACTGGCCTGCCGGGTCTCCTGCGGGTTCATCCCGGCCGTGGGCTCGTCCAGCAGGATGAGCTTCGGGTCGGTGGCCAGCGCCCGCGCGATCTCGAGCCGGCGCTGGTCGCCGTACGGCATGTTCCGGGCCAGGTGCTCGGCCGACCGGCCGAGGCCGACGAAGTCGAGCAGTTCCTGCGCCCGGGCCCGGGTCGCCTCCTCCTCGCGATGGAACTTCGGCCCGCGCAGCACCGAGGTGAGCGCGCCCGCGCTGGTCCGGCAGTACCGCCCGACCATCACGTTCTCCAGCGCGGTCATGTTCGCGAACAACCGGATGTTCTGGAACGTCCGCGCCATCCCGGCCCGGACAACCGCCCGCGGCTTGGGCGGCAACGGCGACAGCGGCTCCAGCGGCGGCACCGGTACGGCTTCGACGGTCTGCCCCTTCTTGGGACGGATCGCCTTCGCCGGCTTCCGCGGCAGGCCGGCGAACCGGACCTGACCGCTTGTCGGCTTGTAGAGCCCGGTGAGGCAGTTGAAGAACGTCGTCTTGCCGGCACCGTTCGGGCCGATCAGACCGACGATCTCACCCTCGCGGACAGTCAGGTTGACGTCGTTCACGGCCAGCAGACCGCCGAACCGCATCGTCACACCAGTGGCCTCGAGCACCGTCGCACCGGTCACCTCGGGGCGCACCCGCTCCTGCTCGGCGATGGTCATTTGGCCTCCTCGACGATCAGGCGTTCTTCCTCGACCGCGACGGCCAGCTCCTCGTCCTCTTCGTGGAACTCGAGCTGCCTTCGTCTGCTCGCGACCAGCCCCTCCGGCCGGAACCGCATCATCAGCACCAGCAGCAGACCGAACATCAGCAGCCGGTACTCCGAGAAGAACCGCAGTTTCTCCGGCAGCAGCTTCAGGATCGTTGCTCCCAGCAACACACCGGCGATGGTGCCCATACCGCCGAGTACGATCGCCGCGAGCAGGAACGCCGACTCGATGAACTGGTACTGGTCCGGGCTGACCGCCGCGTCCTGGTGGGCCTTGATGGTGCCGGCCAGACCGGCCAGGAAGGCGCCGACCGCGAACGCGAGCAGCTTCAGCCCGAACACGTTCACGCCCATCGCCTCGGCGGCCTTCTCGTCCTCCCGGATCGCCACCCAGCCGCGGCCGATCCGGCTGTTGTTCAGCCGGGAGAAGACCAGGATGACGAAGCCGATCAGGATCAGCAGCAGGAAGTAGTAGTTCGAGAACCGGCCCAGCTCGATCCCCGCGACCATGTGCTCGTCGCCGAAGTTGAACCCGCCGATCGACAGGTCCGGGATGCCCGGGATGCCGTTCGGTCCGTTGGTCAGGTTCGGGCCGTTGTTGCCGTCCAGGTTGCCCATCGAGAACCGGAAGATCTCACCGAAGCCGAGCGTCACGATGGCCAGGTAGTCGCCCGAGACCCGCAGCGTCGGCGTACCGATGATGAGACCCAGCGTCGCGGACACACCCGCACCGACCAGCATCACGACCAGGAACGGCGGCTTCCACCCGACGGTGGCGAACGCCGAGGTCGACAGCACCGCGGCCGTGTAGGAGCCGGCCCCGAGGAACGCGATGTACCCGAGGTCGAGCAGGCCGGCCAGGCCGACCACGATGTTCAGGCCCATCGCGGTCGCACCGAAGATCAGCACCTGGTTCGCGATCGACATGTTCGCGTCCGACCCGTTCTGTGTGAACGGGAACAGGAACGCCACCACGAACGCGGACAGCGTGAGCACCTTGCTGTGCCGCTGCCCGACGTGACCGACGAAGCTCATCGAGCCGGTCCGGAACAACGCCGTCGCGACCACAGCGATGAACACCAGGCAGAGAATGAACGACCAGGCGTCCTGCAGGCCCAGCGCGTACGCCGCGGCGAACAGCACCGCGGCCATCAGCACCGCGATCATGAGGATCTCGGACCAGGCCGGCAGCCTCGCCGCACTCATGTCCCGCAACTGCCGCAACGGCAGCAACCAGCCCGAGACCGCGAGCAACAGCGCGCCCACGAGCGAGATGTAGGCGCCCGGGTTCACGTTGATCAGACCGTCGGACTCGGTGCCGATCGCGACCACGACCAGCACCATGTAGAGCGCCAGGCCGGCACCGAGCGCCCGGATACCGAGCGTGGCGTCCAGCCAGGAACCCAGCTTGGTCAGCGGGCCCTTCTCCGCCAGCAGCAGCACCAGGGCCAGCACCGCACCGATGATTGCGAGGATCTGCAGGCCACCGGGGTAGAAGTTGATCGACAGGTCGTTCAGGATCTGGCCGTCGTAGCTCCAGGACAGGAACGACCCGACGATCAGCAGCGCCACGCCGGCGATGCCCATCGGCCACGCGATCGGCTTGCCCGGCTTCGCCACCGGGGACTCCGAGGCCTCGTCCACAGGCGTCTTCACATGTGTCATGCCCGGTCCACCACCCTCGCGCCGAGCAGGCCCTGCGGCCTGAAGACCAGAACCAGAATCAGGATCACGAACGCCCAGACGTCCTTCCAGGTGCTACCGCCGAACTGGCCCGGGATGTACTGCGTGGCCATCGCCTCGACCACGCCGAGGACCAGACCACCGACGACCGCGCCGTACACGTTGCCGATACCGCCCAGGACCGCGGCGGTGAACGCCTTCAGACCGGCCAGGAAGCCCATCCGGAAGTCGATGTTGTTGTTCTGCAGGCCCTGCGAGACACCAGCGATCGACGCCAGCACCGCGCCGAGGGCGAACGCGACCACGATGATCCGGTCCACGTTGATACCCATCAGCCGAGCGGTGTCCGGGTCCTGCGACACCGCCTGCATACCGCGGCCCAGCCGGGTCCGGTTGATGAAGAACCACAGCAGTACGGCGCAGACCGCGAGTGCCGCGACCGTGAAGATCGCCGACCGCTGGATGGTCACCCCGCCGACCTGTAGCGCCTTGCCGGTCACCACGTCGAGCTGCGGGAACGGGATGCGCGCCTTCGCGCTCGGCCACTCGACCTTGTTGATCAGCACCTTGAACAGGATCCAGCCGACCTCCGCGGTGACCGCGGCCACCCCGGCGCTGACGGCTACCGCGCGGACGCCGACCCGGACCCGCGCATGCGACTTCGTCGCCTCGCCGGCCGTCATGCCGACCGCCGTACCCACGAGCGCGCCGCCGACGATCGCTACCACGACGTACAGCGCGGAGAGATCGGTGCTGATCAGCAGGACGACGATCCACAGTGCCACCGCACCGGCCGCGCCGCCGAGCAGTGGGGCCCGGTCGTGCCACTTGCTGACTGGGTGGTCGAGGTTCGCCTCGGTCTGCCGGTTACCTGCGACGTAGCCGGCCGCGATCGCGAGCCCGGCGAACACCACCACGGTCCAGGCCGGGCGCTCGTAGAACAGCCGGATGAACTCCTGCAGGAACACGGAGATACCGATCGCCGTGATCAGCGGTGCGAGTCGTGGCGCGTTCCGCAGGGGACGGTACGCGACACGTTCCATCAGCACCGCGGTACTGACCGACGCGAGCATCGCGCCGACGATCATCACCGGCAGGATCCAGACGCTGGTCTCACCGTTGAAGAACAACAGGTACGTCGTCAGCGCGCCGAACGCGCCGATCATGAACACCTCGCCGTGGGCGAAGTTGATGAGCTGCACGATGCCGTACACGACCGTGTACCCGACCGCGATCAGGGCGTACAGCGAGCCCAAGGTCAACCCGTTGACGAGTTGCTGGAGAAACTGGTCCACGTCGACCTCCCATCTGCCTCGGTTGTGACATGTGTCGGGGGTGGGAGGATCCCTCCCACCCCCGAGACATGAGGTCGACCCTGCTTACTTTTCTTCGAACGCCTTGGTCTCGACGGTGGCCCACTTGCCACCGGCAACCTTGTAGACGGTGAGCACCTTCGAGGTGGTGTCGCCGTACTGGTCGAAGGCCACCTTGCCGGTCACGCCGTCGAAGGAGACCTTGCCCATGGCATCGACCGTCGCCTGCCGCGCGGACTCGACGTCCTTGGCGTCCTTCAGGGACGTCTTCAGTGCGGCGATGATGGCGTTCGCCGCGTCGTAGGAGTAACCGCCGTACGCCGCGTAGGGCTCCTTGAAGCCGGCCGCGTTGTAGTCGGCGACGAACTTCTTCGCCGAGTCCAGCGAGTCCACCGGAGCGCCGACCGAGGTGGCCAGGTCGTTGTCGCTGGTCTTACCGGCCAGGGTGATGTACTTCGGGTCGTAGATACCGTCGCCGCCCATCAGCGGGACGTTCAGGCCGGCGCCCTTCGCCTGCTGCGAGAGCGGACCGGCCTGCGGGTACTCACCACCGTAGTAGATGGCCTGCGGGTTCGACGGCTTGATCGCGGTCAGCGCGGCCTGGTAGTTCGCGTCGTCCGGGTTGATGGTCTGGGCCGCGACGATCGTGCCGCCCAGCTTCTTGAACTCCTCGGTGAAGGTGCCGACCAGACCCTGGCCGTAGGCCTTCTTGTCGTGGATCGTGGCGACCTTGGTGATCTTCGCGGTCTCGTACAGGTACCGGGCCGCGAACGGGCCCTGGACCGCGTCGGTGGTGCAGGTCCGGAAGTACGTCGGGTAGGGCCGCTTCGGCTCGGTCTGCCACTTGGCGCCCTGGGTCAGGCCGGGACCGGTGTTGGCCGGCGAGACCTGGACGATCTTCGCCGAGGCGAGGACCGGCTGCACCTGCTGGCTGACGCTGGTGTTCAGCGTGCCGACGACGCCGATGACGTCCTTGTCGCTGGAGAGCGCGGTGGCCGCGTTCTTGCCGGGGTCCGGCTTCGCCTCGTCGTCCTTCGGCACGACCTCGAGCTTCCAGCCCGGGATCGCGTTGGAGTCGTTGGCCTGCTTCACGGCCAGCTCGACGGAGTGCTGGATACCCAGACCCAGGGCCGACAAGTCTCCGGACAGCGGCGCGATGACGCCGATCTTCGCGGTCTTGGTCGAGCCTCCGGAGCTCCCCCCAGAGTCGTTGCCACTGCGTGAGCCGCAGGCAGTCAGGGCCAACGACGCAACGATCAGCGACGCGCCGACCCGTACTACGGAACGCTGGTGCACTGTTCCTCCAATGTCTGGATAGTCCCAGCGAAACCGGGACTCTCGCGCATTTGCCGCGAGCATCCGCAGGTTAGACCCAGCGGGTGTTCCAAGCGAACAGCGCACAGGCTGTGTTGTGAGGTCGTTACCCCGGTAAGCATCGTCCTATGACCTGATTACTGTCCGGTGGGTCATTGTGGTGACATAGAGTCAGTGAGCGGACTTTCTCGGTGAGATCCGCTGGACCGGCGCGGCCGCCGCCGCCACGGTTTGTCACCAAGGCCCGTGCAGGTTCACCTCACGGTTACGACACGCCGGTGTTGCGAGCAGATGACGGCAAGTTGCGCATGGACAGGCCGATGTCCTGGCCCGATCAGGAATCCCCGGCTTCGTTGACGACCAGCTCGGCCACCTGGCGCATCGAGACCCGCTTGTCCATCGCGGTCTTCTGGATCCACCGGAACGAGTCCGGCTCGGACAGCCCGAACTTGGTCTGCAGGATCGATTTCGCCCGGTCGACCAGCTTGCGGGTCTCCAGCCGCTCGGCCAGGTCGGCGACCTCCCGCTCCAGCTCGGCGAGTTCGACGTACCGGGACGCGGCGATCTCGATCGCGGGCAGCAGGTCGGCCTTGGAGAACGGCTTCACCAGGTACGCCATCGCGCCGGCGTCCCGCGCCCGCTCGACCAGCTCCCGCTGCGAGAACGCGGTCAGCATCAGCACCGGGGCGATCCGCTCCCCCGCGATCTTCTCGGCCGCGCTCAGCCCGTCCAGCTTCGGCATCTTCACGTCGAGAATCACCAGATCCGGCCGGTGCTCGATCGCCAGCCGAATGGCCTCCTCGCCGTCCCCCGCCTGCCCGACGACGTCATACCCCTCTTCCGCGAGCATCTCAGCCAGATCCATCCGAATCAGGGCCTCGTCCTCAGCAATCACCACACGCTTAGCAGTCACACCGCACACCCTAGCGACCCCACGTCAGCTCTTCGGCCCCACAAACCCGTCAAGCACCCCAACAGCCTCCCGCCGACTCACCGCAATCGCATTCCGCCGCGGCTGCCGCCAAGCGATCCCCAACTGGTCAAGCGCATCCGTGAGAATCTTCCGGATGTCGTCCGACTCGTTCGAGAACATGTACCGCGCGTAGTAGTACCGCTTGCCGTCCGGCTTACTCGCCCAGTTCACGAAGCGGCACCCGTCCGAGTGGAACAGCCCGCGCAGGAGCTGTTCGGGGTACTTGGCAACAATCTCCCGCTGCCAGTCGGTCAACTCGATCCTCCGCAGATGCTTCCGCCCCGGACCATGCTGCGGAAACACACACGGCCAGTGCTTCCACCGAGCCTCCACCCGGATCGCCGTCGACCCGCCCCGCAGGCACGGGCTCGCGCCCGGCTTCACCAGCTTGATCGTCGCCGCGATCTCCTGGTTGAGGTCGGCGTACCGCTCATCGTTGATGATCTGCAGCGTGAACACATCCCGCCTGGCACGCGCGATCGAACCGTCCCCCAGATACCACCCCAGCAACAACGCATACGCTTCCTCGTCCAGTGCGGCTCCATCGCACCGCGGACACGGAGTTCCTCGAGAACCTCCGCAGATCCGGCCCTCACGCTGATACCGCCGCCGCCAAGTACGGATCGTCCGCAACGCGACCCCGTGGATCTCCGCGTTGACGCGATCAGGTACGCCGGCATCGGACATCGCCAGCGCCGACTCCACCGTCTCCCTCGACCTGACGTGACCCACGCCACCAGGCTGCCGACGACCACCGACAGTTTTGCTGATCGACCGGGCCTATGGGCTAGGATTCTGGGACACAGATGCCCTGGTATTCCAACCGGCAGAGAAGATGGTCTCAAACACCATACAGTGTGGGTTCGAATCCCACCCAGGGCACAGAAACTGTCGGTTGCGGCTGGAAATTTAGCCGTTGTGTACGACGAGCAGACCCGGGCGATGGCGCATACCGCGATGGCCGCCGGTGAGAGTCTCAGCGCGATCGGCAAGCGGCTCGGGGTCAGTCGGGCGGCGCTTCGGGAGTGGCGGGACGGCAAGGTACGTCGGACTCCCCCGAGCGGCTGCCCGCGGTGTGGAAGCGGGATGCTCGACGCCTCGTCGTACGCGCATCTTCTGGGGCTGTATCTAGGGGACGGCTGCCTGTCGAGGCACCGGCGTGAGGTGTATGCGCTGCGGATCGCCTGTGATGATCTCTACCCGCGGCTCATCGACGAAGCGGCCGCCGCGGTGGGCGCGGTCCATCCGAGTCGACCGGTGCACCGGGTCCAGGCGGTCGGCTACACGTCAGTGGTTTCGTACTGGAAGCACTGGCGGTGCCTGTTCCCGCAGCACGGTCCCGGGCCGAAGCACCGGCGTACGATCGCGCTCGCAGACTGGCAGCAGGAGATCGTTGCCGAGTTCCCCCAACTGTTCCTCCGCGGCCTCTTCAACTCCGACGGCTGCCGCATGACCAACTGGACAACCCGAACAGTCGCCGGCCAACCGAAACGCTACGAATACCCGCGCTACATCTTCTCCAACGAATCCACCGACATCATGCACCTCTGCCAATGGGCCCTCGATCAACTCACCATCCCCTGGCGCATGCCCCGCCCGAACGCTCTGTCCGTTGCTCGTCGGGAAGCCGTGGCCGCGCTCGACAGCTTCATCGGCCCGAAGTCCTGAGACGGCGAAGCGGGCGGTTGGTCGACCGCCCGCTTCGAGCTCGAGTCTCGTCAGCCCGTGGTTACGGGTTGGGGCTTCGGTAGGCGGGGGCGTTGCCTTCGATGGCGTCGCCCATGCGGTGGACGCGGAGGGCGTTGGTGGAGCCGGGGATGCTGGGTGGGGAGCCGGCGACGATGACCACCAGGTCGCCCTTGTTGAGGATGCCGAGTTCCAGGAGGCGCTGGTCCACCTGGCGGACCATTTCGTCGGTGTGGTCGACGGTGGGGACGATGTGGGTGGTGATGCCCCACACCACGCTCAGCCAGGCGCTGACCGACGGGACAGGTGTGAACGCGAGCAGCGGGACATCGGTGCGGTAGCGAGCGAGGCGGAGCGCGGTGTCACCGGACTGGGTGAACGCGATCAGGTACTTCGCCTCCAGCCGCTCCGCGACGTCCGCGGCCGCGCGGGCGATCACGCCGCCCTTGGTCTTCGGCTCCCACTCGATCTCCTGGATCCGGCCGAGACCGTGCTCCTCGGTCGACTCCACGATCCGGGCCATCGTCTTGACGGTCTCGATCGGGAACCGGCCGACGCTGGTCTCACCGGACAGCATCACCGCGTCGGCGCCGTCGAGTACGGCGTTCGCGACGTCGGAGGCCTCGGCCCGGGTCGGCCGCGGCGCGGAGATCATCGACTCCAGCATCTGGGTGGCGACGATCACCGGCTTCGCGTTCAGCCGGGCCTGGTCGATGATCAGCTTCTGGACCAGCGGGACCTCCTCGAGCGGGAGCTCCACGCCGAGGTCGCCGCGGGCCACCATGAACCCGTCGAACGCCTCGATGATCTCGTCCAGGTTGGCGACCGCCTGCGGCTTCTCGATCTTCGCGACGACCGGGATCCGCAGACCCTCCTCGTCCATGATCTTGTGCACCAGCTGGATGTCGGCGGCGTCCCGGACGAACGACAGCGCGATCATGTCGGCCGGCAGGTGCAGCGCCCAGCGCAGGTCCTCGGCGTCCTTCTCCGACAGCGCGGGCACGCTGACCGAGACGCCGGGCAGGTTGATGCCCTTGTGGTTGGAGACCGGCCCGCCGACGGTGACCCGGCAGACCACGTCGGTCTCGGTCACCTCCTCGGCGACGAGCGCGATCCGGCCGTCGTCGATCAGCAACTGGTCGCCCGGATTCACGTCACCCGGCAGACCGTCGTACGTCGTACCGCAGATGGTCTGGTCACCAGGCACCTCCCGGGTGGTGATCGTGAAGCGCTCGCCGTAGGTCAGCGTTGCCTTGCCCTCGGCGAACTCGGCCAGCCGGATCTTCGGCCCCTGCAGGTCGACCAGGATGCCGACATTGGCCCCGGTCTCCGCCGCAGCGGTGCGGATCCGCTGATAGATGCGCTCATGCTCGGCGTGGGCGCCGTGGCTCAGGTTGAGCCTTGCGACGTCCATACCTGCTTGGACGAGTTCTGTGATGCGCTCCGGGGCGGCCGTAGCCGGGCCGAGCGTACAAACGATCTTTGCGCGACGCACGTCACAAAACCCTACTCCTGCAAACCACTGGGTCCGCTGGTCCGCCCCCGTTACTGGACAGTTAACAGTAGAAGACGAGCAGCGGCATCGCCTGAATCGTCAAGAACCCAAGGGGGTGTAGGGCCCGACGGTCACGTCGCCGCTGGGCTGGGCGGTGACCGCCTGCAGACCGACCGGAAGGCCCTTCTGGTAGGTGATCAGGGTGACCTCACCCGGTTTGCGCAGTGTGTAGCCCAGCGCGAAGGCGTACGCCGCTCCCCCGGTCGTCCCGTTCGTGTACGTCGTGACCGCGCGGTTGTCGACCACCCGGTGTTCGGGCCCGACCTGGCGATGCAGATGACCGGACAACAGCAACGTCGCGCACCCTCGCGCCGCGGTGTCGGCGAACGACGACGGGTCGTGCACCACCATCGTCGAGATCCGCTTGTCCTCCGGCTGGTCGCAGGCGATGTCCGCGAGCCGCTGCGACTGGTGCTCGATGGTCTCGTCGCCCGGGCTGTCCGCGCTGCCCAGTCCGGTGCGCGTCGGGTCGCTGTCGCCGAGGAACCGGATCCCCTCGACCTCGACCGGCTTGCTGTCGAGCACGGTGAACCCGGCCTTGCGCATGGACCCCTCGATGTGGCCGCCGGCGTCGTGGTTGCCGGCCACCGCGACCACCTTGAAGTCCTTGAAGTGCTGCCGCAGCGAGTTGATGCTGAATGCTTCCCAGCTCTGCCCGGACGAGGTGTCGTCACCCGCGTCGATGAGCAGCTTTGCGCCGCCCGCTTTGGCCACCGCGGCCGCGAAGCCGTCGATCCCGATGTTGTCGTGCCGGTCCGAGACCAGCAGGGCGACCTTCTCGTTCTCGTTCGGCTGGTGCAGTTGCGGTGCGACGTCGGCGACCCGGTCCTTGAGCCTGCCGTACAGCTCGGTGGACTTGCGGTACGTCTCGACCAGCGTGCGGATCACGCCGACCCCGCCGGTGGTGGAGAACCCGGACGCGACCTCGACCGTCTTCAGCCGGTCGTCGAACGACATCTCCGGCAGCAGCTTGAACAACGGCTGCCACTGCGTCGGCGGTACGTCGGGCTGCCGCATCCGTCCCGGTCCGTAGATCGACGCGATCGTGATCAGCATCGCGACCAGGACGACGATCATCCGGTGCTCGGTCCGGCGTTCGTGCCGATGCACCAGGTGCCACAGTTCGCTCCGGCGCCGTGCCCCGAGAGCCGTCCACAGGGTCGCGACCACCACCACGACGAGCAGGCCGGACCCGGCCCCGGCGACCGCGTTGTCGACCGCCATCTCCTGGACGACCTGCTGGATCCGCCCGATCTCACCGTCGGGCTGGGAGGCGATCAGGGTGTCGCGGGTGAGCAGCTCGGTGAGGTTGCCGGCGTCGGTCTCCTGGACGTCGACGTTGACGCCGATGCCGCCGGGCGCGTTCGTCGGGATCCGCAACCGCGGCAGTACTGCGCCGAGGTCGACGGTCGCGTGCCCGTCGAACGTCGGCGACACCGTCGCCGCGTGGGCGCCGATCGTGACCCGCTCGGAGTCGTTCACGAACCCGAACAGTCCCACGAGGACCGAGGTCAGGACGAAGAGCAGGCTCAACCCGGCCCACGGCACAACCGCCCGCAGCCGCTCCTTCGTCACCAGCCGTACCACCACACTCACCAACCTACCGAGAAGCCCCACCTCGAGCACCGACCACCGTTTCCCTGCCGGGTTTGGTTGCCTGGGGCCCAAGGTGGGGCTGCTGTCAGACTGCGAGGGGGCGGGCGGTGGGCGGGATCGGTGTCGGGAGCGTCGACGATCCGGTGAGGTGCGCGTCGACGCCGCCGGCACAGGAACGGCCTTCGGCGATGGCCCATACGATCAGCGACTGGCCGCGGCCGGCGTCACCGCAGGCGAAGACACCCTCGACCGAGGTCTGGTACCGGTTGTCCCGCTTCACGTTGCCGCGCTCGTCGAGCTCGACCCCGAGCTGCTCGAGGAAACCCTCGCGCTCCGGGCCGACGAAGCCCATCGCCAGCAGCACGAGCTGCGCCGGGATGGTCCGCTCGGAGCCCTCGACCGGGGTGAACTTCCCGTCCTTGAACTCCACCTCGACCAGGTTCAGCCCCGAGACGTTGCCGTCGGCATCGGCCTCGAAGTTCACCGTGGAGACGGCGTACACCCGGTCGCCGCCCTCCTCGTGCGCGGAGGCGACCCGGTAGATCATCGGGTACGTCGGCCACGGCTGGTGGCCCGGGCGGTCGTCGCCGGGTCGCGGCATGATCTCCAGCTGGGTCACCGTCCGCGCGCCCTGCCGGTGCGCCGTACCGAGACAGTCGGCGCCGGTGTCGCCGCCGCCGATGATCACCACGTCCTTGCCGGTCGCGACGATCTGGTTCTCGACGGTCTGCCCGAGCGCGGCCCGGTTGGACTGCGGCAGGTACTCCATCGCCTGGTGGATGCCGCCGTACTCACGGCCCGGCACCGGCAGGTCACGGGCCGCCGTGGCACCGGTCGCGATCACCACCGCGTCGTACCGCTGCTTGAGCTGGGTCCCCGTGACGTCCACGCCGACGTTGACGCCGGAGCGGAAGACCGTGCCCTCCTCCTTCATCTGCTGGATGCGCCGGTCGACCTGGATCTTTTCCATCTTGAACTCGGGAATGCCGTACCGCAGCAGGCCGCCCGGGGCGTCGGCGCGCTCGTACACCGCGACCGTGTGCCCCGCGCGGGTCAGCTGCTGCGCGGCGGCCAGTCCGGCGGGACCGGACCCGACGACCGCGATCGTCTTGCCGGTCAGCCACTCCGGCGGCTGCGGGTTGACGTCACCGGTCTCCCAGGCCTTGTCGATGATCGCGACCTCGACGTTCTTGATCGTCACCGGGTCCTGGTTGATGCCCAGGACGCAGGACGTCTCGCACGGCGCCGGGCAGAGCCGCCCGGTGAACTCCGGGAAGTTGTTGGTCGCGTGCAACCGCTCGATCGCACTCGACCAGTCGTCCCGCCAGACCAGGTCGTTCCACTCCGGGATCAGGTTTCCCAGCGGACAGCCGCTGTGGCAGAACGGGATACCGCAGTCCATGCAGCGGCCGGCCTGCTTGGTGATGATCGGCAGCAGCGCCTTGCCGGGACCGCCGGGGTAGACCTCTTTCCAGTCCTTGACCCGCTCCTCGACCGGCCGCCGGTCGGCGACCTCCCGCGGGGTGGTCAGGAATCCCTTGGGGTCAGCCATCAGATGGCCTCCATCATCGCTCGCGTGGTGGCATCCTCGTCCAGCCCGTCGCGCTCGGCGGCCGCCTTGGCCGCCAGCACCCGGGCGTAGTCGCGGGGCATCACCGTGGTGAACCTGGCAGCAGCGGCCGGCCAGTCGGCGAGCAGCTTGGCCGCCCGCTCCGAACCGGTCTCCTCGAAGTGCCTGCGGACCAGGTCGTGCAGCAGTTCGGACTCGTCCGTGGTGACCGGGTGCAGATCCACCAGCTCCGGGTTCACCAGGGTGTGGTCCAGGTCGAGCACGTGGGCCACGCCGCCCGACATGCCCGCCGCGAAGTTCCGGCCGACGGCGCCGAGTACGACGACGCGCCCACCGGTCATGTACTCGCACGCGTGGTCGCCGACCGACTCGACGATCGCGGTCGCGCCGGAGTTCCGGACGCAGAACCGCTGGCCGGCGCCGCCGCTGATGAACAGTTCGCCGGACGTCGCGCCGTACGCGATCACGTTGCCGGCGATGATCTGGTCGGCAGCGTCGAACCGGGCGCGCCGGTCGGGCCGGATGACGACCCGGCCGCCGGACAGTCCCTTGCCGACGTAGTCGTTGGCGTCGCCCTCGAGGCGCAGGGTGACACCGCGCGGGACGAAGGCGGCGAACGAGTTGCCGGCCGACCCGGTGAAGGTGAGGTCGATGGTGCCGTCGGCCAGTCCGGCCGCGCGGTACCGCTTGGTGATCTCGTGGCCGAGCATCGTGCCGACGGTCCGGTTGACGTTGCGGATCGCGAGCTGTGCCCGGACCGGTTCGCCGTTGTCCAGCGCGGGCTGGCAGATCCGGATCAGCTCGTTGTCGAGGGCCTTGTCCAGACCGTGGTTCTGCTCGATGGTCTGGTGCAGCGACGCGCCCTCGGGCAGCGCCGGCACGTGCAGGATCGGCGACAGGTCGAGCCCGTCGGCCTTCCAGTGGTCGACGGCGCGCTCGATGTCGAGTACTTCGGCGTGCCCGATCGCCTCGTCCAGCGTCCGGAACCCGAGCTCCGCTAGGTACTCGCGGACCTCCTCGGCGATGAACTCGAAGAAGTTCACGACGAACTCGGGCTTGCCGCTGAACCGCTCCCGCAGCACCGGGTTCTGGGTCGCGACCCCTACCGGACAGGTGTCCAGGTGGCAGACCCGCATCATGATGCAGCCCGACACCACCAGCGGAGCGGTCGCGAAACCGTACTCCTCCGCGCCGAGCAGCGCCGCGACGATCACGTCCCGACCGGTCTTCAACTGACCGTCGGTCTGTACGACGATTCGGTCCCGCAAACCGTTCAGCAGCAGGGTTTGCTGCGTCTCGGCCAGACCCAGCTCCCACGGCCCGCCCGCGTGCTTCAGCGAGGTCAGCGGCGCCGCACCGGTACCGCCGTCGTGGCCGGAGATCAGTACGACGTCCGCGTGCGCCTTGGAGACACCGGCCGCGATCGTGCCGACGCCGACCTCGGAGACCAGCTTCACGTGGATCCGCGCCTGTGGGTTCGCGTTCTTCAGGTCGTGGATCAGCTGCGCCAGGTCCTCGATCGAGTAGATGTCGTGGTGCGGCGGCGGCGAGATCAGGCCGACGCCCGGCGTCGAGTGCCGGGTGCTGGCGACCCACGGGTACACCTTCGGGCCGGGCAGCTGCCCGCCCTCACCGGGCTTCGCGCCCTGCGCCATCTTGATCTGGATGTCGTCGGAGTTCGTCAGGTACTCCGCGGTGACGCCGAAGCGGCCGGACGCGACCTGCTTGATCGAGCTCCGCCGGGCCGGGTCGTACAACCGGTCGGCGTCCTCGCCGCCCTCACCGGTGTTCGACTTGCCGCCGAGCTGGTTCATCGCGATCGCCAGCGTGGTGTGCGCCTCGGCGCTGATCGAGCCGTAGCTCATCGCACCGGTGGAGAACCGCTTGACGATCGCACTGACCGGCTCGACCTCGTCGATCGGGATCGGCTGCCGGTCACTCTTGAACCCGAACAGGCCGCGCAGCGTCATCAGCCGCTCGGACTGCTCGTCGACCCGCGACGTGTACTGCTTGAAGATGTCGTACCGCCCGGTCCGGGTGCTGTGCTGCAGCCGGAAGACCGTCTCCGGGTCGAACAGGTGCGGCTCGCCCTCGCGGCGCCACTGGTACTCGCCGCCGATCTCGAGCTTGCGGTGCGCCGGCAGGATGCCGTCGGCCGGGTACGCGCGCAGGTGCCGGCGGCGTACCTCCTCGGCGATCGTGTCCAGCCCGACGCCGCCGATCCTGGACGACGTACCGGTGAAGTAGATGTCGACCAGGAACGGGGACAGCCCGTTCGCCTCGAAGATCTGGGCGCCGGTGTACGACGCGACCGTCGAGACACCCATCTTCGACATGACCTTGAGCACGCCCTTGCCGAGCGACTTCACGACGTTGCGGATCGCCTGCTCCGGCTCGATACCGGGCAGGTACGTGCCCTGGCGGCACAGGTCCTCGACGGACTCGAGCGCCAGGTACGGGTTGATCGCGGCCGCGCCGTACCCCATCAGGAGCGCGACGTGGTGCACCTCGCGGACGTCACCGGCCTCGACGACGAGACCGACCTGGGTGCGGGTCTTCTTCCTCACCAGGTGGTGATGAACCGCCGCGGTCAGCAGCAGCGACGGGACCGGCGCGCTGTCGGCGTTCGAGTGCCGGTCGGACAGCACCAGGATGCGGGCGCCGTCACGGATCGCGGCGTCGGCCTCGGCGCAGATCTCGTCGAGGCGTGTGCGGAGCGCCTCACCCCCGCCTTCGACGTCGTACACGCCGCGCAGGACCGTGGTGGCCAGGCCGGGCATGTCGCCGTCGAGGTTGATGTGCCGGAGCTTGGCCAGCTCGTCGTTGGTGATCACGGGGAACGGGATCACCACCTGCCGGCAGGAGGCCGGGCTCGGGTTGAGCAGGTTGGACTCCGGGCCGAGGCTGGACGACAGCGAGGTCACCAGCTCCTCGCGGATCGCGTCCAGCGGCGGGTTCGTGACCTGTGCGAACAGCTGCGCGAAGTAGTCGAACAGGAGCCGCGGCCGGTCGCTCAGGACGGCGATCGGCGTGTCGGTGCCCATCGAGCCGATCGGCTCCGCGCCGGACTTCGCCATCGGGGTGAGGATGACGCGCAGCTCCTCCTCGGTGTACCCGAAGACCTGCTGGCGCCGGGTCACCGACGCGTGGCTGTGCACGACGTGCTCCCGCTCGTGCAGGTCCTCGAACCGGATCAGGCCGGCGTGCAGCCACTCGTCGTACGGGTGCTCTGCTGCGAGCGCGTTCTTCACCTCGGCGTCGGTGATGATCCGGTGCGCGTCGACGTCGACCAGGAAGATCCGGCCCGGCTCGAGCCGGCCCTTCTCGGTCACGGTGGCCGGGTCGATGTCCAGGACGCCGGCCTCGGAGGCGAGGACGACGAGACCGTCGTCGGTCACCCAGTACCGCGAGGGCCGCAGGCCGTTGCGGTCCAGGACCGCGCCGACCTTGGTGCCGTCGGAGAAGACGACCGACGCCGGGCCGTCCCAGGGCTCCATCAGCGTCGAGTGGAACTCGTAGAACGCGCGCCGCTTCGGGTCCATCGTGGTGGCGTTCTCCCACGCCTCCGGGATCATCATCAGCATCGCGTGCGGCAGCGAGCGGCCGCCGAGGTGCAGGAGCTCGAGAACCTCGTCGAACGACGCCGAGTCCGAGGCGCTCGGCGTACAGATCGGGTAGAGCTGCTCGAGGTCGCCCGGGATCAGGTCGCTGGAGAGCAGCGCCTCGCGGGCGCGCATCCAGTTCCGGTTGCCCTGGACGGTGTTGATCTCACCGTTGTGGGCGATGTAGCGGTACGGGTGGGCCAGTGGCCAGGACGGGAACGTGTTCGTCGAGAACCGCGAGTGCACGATCCCGATCGCGGAGGCGAGGTCGGGGTCGGTCAGCTCGGGGAAGAACTTGTCCAGCTGGTCGGTGGTCAGCATCCCCTTGTAGGTGATGGTCCGGCCGGACAGCGACGGGAAGTACGTCTCGGTCTCCTTCTCGGCGCGCTTGCGCAGCCGGAAGGCCATCCGCTCCAGCGCCAGGCCGAGCACGCGGCCCGCCTTCGCCGTCACGAAGAGCTGCTTGAAGGTAGGCATCACCGAGCGTGCGGTGGCGCCGAGCAGATCGGGGTTGGTCGGGACGTCGCGCCAGCCGACCACGGCCAGGTCCTCCTCGGCCGCCAGCTCCTCGATCCGCGCGATCGCCTTCGCGGCGTCGTCGGGATCGGCGGGCAGGAAGGCGATACCGGCCGCGTAGCTGTGCGGCGCGGGCAGCTCGAACTCGCACACCTTGCGGTAGAAGGCGTCCGGGACCTGGATCAGGATGCCGGCGCCGTCACCGGAGTCGGGCTCGGCACCGGACGCGCCACGGTGCTCGAGGTTCCGCAGGGCGGTCAACGCCTTGGCCACGATGTCGTGGCTCGGTACACCGGTCAGGGTCGCGACGAAAGCGACTCCACAAGCGTCGTGCTCATGGTTTCCGTCGTACAGGCCCTCGCTGGGGCGGTGCCGGTTTTGGGCAGGGGGGACACCAAACATTCAGGAGCTCCCGTCGTCCTACGGTCAACACAACTGGCCGCGGGACAACACTGGCCCAAGCCGGGAGTCCCGAGACTACCTCATGACGCCCGCCAGTTGGACTTCCTGTCCATCACGAAACGCCTTGATAACCCTCCGTAAGCAAGCGCTCACTATGGCCTCCCATCATCCCAGCCCACCTCCGTCACAGCCACCCACACCCGCTCGAAATTCACCTGCTGAGACCGCGAGATCCTGATAGGCCAGCTCTATGCCCTGGCACCCCTCCCTCGACTGGCAACCGCTGACTGCCGGCACAGGCCAAGCCACCGGTGGGGTCTGGCGAACCCCCGACGGCGTGGTGGTGAAGCGCCTGGTCCCCGGCGTACGGGACCCACGTCACCACGCCTACTGGGAACGGCAGGCGCTGGTGGCCGAGTCCGGCGTGGTTGCTGGTACGGCGGGAGTTCGCGCACCCGCCTGCCTCGGTGTCGAGCGGGATGCCGACGGGATCACGCTGCGGATGGCGTACACGCCTCCCACTGAGTGGGCTCCCGAGGCGCTGGCCGGGGCTCTGGGGCGGTTTGCGGCCTCCTCCTTAGAAGAGCCCGCCTGGGGCGCTCGCGACGTACTGCGGGACCGTCTGGGGACTGTGGAGCGGCGCGGCGGGTGGACGTCGCTGAGCCGCGCGGGGGTCGCGTCGCCCGCGATTGACGAGCTGTGGAGGCTGCGGGACAGCGCGCTGGCAGTGCTGGATGACCTGCCTCGGGTGCCAACGCATGGTGACGCACATCCGATGAACCTGCTCGGCCGCGCGGGTGACGACGTGGTCGCGATCGACTGGGAGCAGTTCGGCCTGGGCCCGATCGGCTTCGACCTCGGCTACTTGCTCCTCGCCGTCGACGTACCGCTGGACGAACTGGTGGCGGCGCATGGCGGCGACATGGCTGCTGTACGACGTGGAGCTGTCCTGACTGCGGCGTACACCGTCGTTTCACGCGCAGCCTGGTCGCTCACCCAGCCGCATCCCGGGGATCACGTGAGGCACATGCTCGACCTGTCCGCAGTTGTGGAGGAAGCTGCCGGCCAGATCTGTGGGTGGAGTGGACCAATCGGGTGATAAATCTGCGCGATGGTTTGGCAACCGGAGCGTGACTGGAACCTGCTCACCGTGGGCAACGGACCGGCGGACGGCTCGTCCATGGCGACGCACAGTGCAGCTACGTGGCCGGCCGATTCGGTACGGCGAGGCGCCGTGCTGATCGCTGCCGTCACCCTGGTCGCGCGCGCGGCGTGGGCGCTCGGTCAACCCGACCCTGGGGTGCATGTGGAGCGGTTGGTCACGCTGTCGGCGGTCGTGGACGAAGCGGTCAGCCACCTGTCGTAGAACGCCTGGTAGCTGGGAAAGCGAGCGGTCGTCGCCTCGAGCAGGACGGCGTGCAGCGCGGGCGGCGGCTCCGGCAGCAGGACCAGCGCGGTGCGAGCCATGACGTACGCCGTCGTACGGCTGTCGACAGGTGCTCCGAGAGTGAGCTCCTCGGGAGCCATGAAGCGCTCGGATCCGAACATACGGCCCATGGTGTTGCGGTACGGGCCGCGGTGGTAGGTGTCGAGGTCGATCGCGGTGAGCCGACGGGCAGCGAAGTCGTAGAGCAGGGCGCCGTCGTAGAAGTCGCCCTCGACCCAGCCGGCCGAGTCCAAGGCGACATGCAGCTCGTACAAGTCGCCGAGGGCGGCCAGGATCTCCTCGGTGGGCAGCGCCCGGAAACGCTCGCGGGCCGGCGGGTCGTGCAGCAGGTCGCCGTCGCGCCACTCGTAGACGAGCAGCGGACCGGCCGGCGACTCGATCACGGTGTGCAGCGCCGGCATCGTGTGGTGCGTGACCGAAGCCGCGAGCTCCGCCGCAGTACGCAGGAGTGCGACGCGGCCGTCGAAGTCGAGGTACGGCCTGGTGTACGAGGGGTCGCCTGCGGTCTTGACGAAGTACCGGGCGTCGTCGGTCTGTACGCCGTACGCGATGTTGCCGGAGTCCTGGGTGTCGAAGCGGGTGAAGATGGTGCCTAGCTGATCGAGGTACGTGGCCGGAGGGACGTCGATCTCACCGGGGAACATCCGCCGATCGTAGTGGGAGGAACTGATGGGACTCAGCGATTTTCCGCGGTACCCGTTGTTGTTCGGGCCAAGTCCGGTGCATCCGCTCGAACGGCTGAGTGCGTACCTGGGTGGGGCGAAGGTGTGGGCGAAGCGGGAGGACTGCAACTCGGGGCTCGCGTACGGCGGGAACAAGACCCGGAAGCTGGAGTACCTGATCCCGGACGCGCTGGCGCAGGGCGCCGACACGCTGGTGTCGATCGGCGGGTACCAGTCGAACCACACCCGCCAGGTGGCCGCCGTCGCGTCGAAGGTCGGGCTGAAGGCGGTGCTGGTCCAGGAGAACTGGGTGAACTGGCCGGACGCCCTCAACGACCGGGTCGGGAACATCCTGCTCAGCCGGATCATGGGCGCGGAAGTACGCCTCGACCCGGCCGGATTCGGGATCGGGTTCAAGGACAGCTGGAAGCAGGCGCTCGCGGACGTCGAGGCTCGCGGAGGTACGCCGTACGCGATCCCGGCCGGTGCTTCGGACCATCGGCTCGGCGGACTCGGGTTCGCGCAGTGGGCGTACGAAGTGGAGCAGCAGGAGCGGGAGCTGGGGGTCTTCTTCGACACGATCGTGGTCTGCTCGGTGACCGGGTCGACGCACGCCGGGATGATCGCCGGCTTCGCGGGCCAGGACCGCCCGCGGCGGGTGATCGGGATCGACGCCAGCGCCAAGCTCCAGGAGACCCGCGACCAGGTCGAACGGATCGCCCGCGCCACCGCGGAACTGATCGACCTCGGCAGGGACCTCCGCGCCGACGAGATCACCGTCCTGGAGGGCTGGGCCGGCGACGAGTACGGCGTACCCGTGCAGTCGACCCTCGACGCGATCCGGCTGACCGGTCAGCTGGAGGGGATGATCATCGACCCGGTCTACGAAGGAAAGTCCATGGCCGGCCTCATCGACCTGATCAGCACCGGCGACATCCCCAAGGACTCAACCGTCCTCTACGCCCACCTCGGCGGCCAACCCGCCCTGAACGCCTACAGCAGCCTGTTCACGCACACTCAGCCGATGCCGGGGCCGACGAGTGTGCCGACGAAGTAGGTGAGGCCCGCGGCCGCGGCGCCGAGGAGGAGTTGGCGGAGGCCGGAGTACCACCAGGAGCGGCTGGTGACGCGGGAGACGACGGCGCCGCAGACGAAGAGGGCGGTCAGCGACAGGATCAAGGAGGGTATGACGGAGCCCGCGCCGAACAGGTACGGCGCCAGCGGGATCAAGGCGCCGATGGCGAAACAGATGAACGACGAGGCGGCCGCGACCACCGGGTTCGGGAGGTCGCCGGGGTCGATACCGAGTTCCTCGCGGACGTGCTCCTCGAGCGCCTGGTCCGGGTCGGCGTGGAACTGCTTCGCGACCTTGCTGGCCAGGTCCGGGTCGAGACCCTTCGCCCGGTAGGTCTCGGCGAGCTCGATCTCCTCGTCGAGCGGGTGCTTCTTGATCTCCGCGCGCTCGACCTCGATCTCCGCACGGGCCAGCTCGCGCTGGGAGGCGACCGACGTGTACTCCCCCGCCGCCATCGAGAAGGCGCCGGCGGCGAGACCCGCGAGGCCGGCCAGCACGATGAACTTCGAACCGGAGCTGGTGCCGCCGTCCATGCCGGCGATCAGCGCGAAGTTCGACACCAGGCCGTCCATCGCGCCGAACACCGCCGGGCGCAGCCAGCCGCCGTTCACATCACGGTGCGTGTGGTCCCCGTGATGTTCGGCTGAAACCTCCGGCGTCTCAGTCACGAGACCCGTCGTCGAACTCGGACCCGTTGGTGCTCCCAGCCTTGGCCGGTGCCGCCTCCTCCGCCTCGTCAGCAGCGGTTTCGTCAGCAGCGGCTTCGGGCTCGGTGGTTTCGGGCTCGGTGGTTTCGGGGTTTTCGGTAGCAGGGGTCTGGCCGGCGGCGGGGCCGGTCGCGATGTCCTCCTGGCCAGGGCGCGTGCGGGCGCTGACGACGAAGGCGACGACGGCCAGGACGAACAGGATGATCGCGGTCCACACGTTCAGCCGCAGGCCGAGGAAGTGGTTCACGGTGTCGATGCGCATGTTCTCGATCCACGCGCGGCCGGCGGTGTACGCCGCGACGTACAGGAAGAACGCCCGTCCGTGACCGAGTTTGAACCGGCGGTCGGCGAGCAGAATGAGCGCGACCACACCGAGGTTCCAGACCGCTTCGTAGAGGAACGTCGGGTGGAACGTCGCGAAGTCGGCGTACCCGGCCGGCCGGTGGTCCGTCGAGATCTCCAGGCCCCACGGCTTGGTCGTCGGGCCGCCGAACAGTTCCTGGTTGAAGTAGTTCCCGAACCGGCCGAAGATCTGCGCCAGCGCGATCCCCGGCGCCATCGCGTCCGCGACCGCCAGGAACGGCACCTTGGCCCGCCGGCAGGCGATCCAGGCGCCGAGCGCGCCGAAGCCGACCGCACCCCAGATGCCGAGCCCGCCGTGCCAGATCTTCAGCGCGTCGATCGGGTGCTTGCCCTCGCCGAAGTACAGCTCGGCGTCGGTGATCACGTGGTAGATCCGCGCACCGACCAGCCCGAACGGGATCGCCCAGAACATGATGTCGGCGAGCACCGTGGCCGAGCCGCCGCGCGCCACCCAGCGCCGGCGACCGAGCCAGTAGCCGACGAAGATGCCGGCCAGGATGCAGAGCGCGTACGCGCGGATCGGCAGACCGAGGACGTGCCAGACACCTTGGCTCGGGCTGGGGATGAACGCCGGCACTGTCACGGCGAGACTCAGACTAGACATGGCAAAGGGGAACGCTACTCGACCCGTCAGACCACGGCCACAAACCCCGGGTCACGATGCGATCGCGTCGACGGCCTTCTGCAGGCCCTCGGCGGTGAGCTGGTCGGTCTCGAGCTGCTTGCCGTTGACGTAGACGGTCGGCGTACCGGTCACGCCCCGGTCGTCGGCCGACTTGCCCACGGACTCCAGCCAGCTCGCGTACGTGTTGTCCTGCACGGCCTGCTGGAACTTCGCGTCGCCGACCCCGAGCTGCTTGCCGAGCTCCAGCAGCTGGTCGGTGGTCCAGGACTTCGAGAAGTCGCCGTACAGCTCGTCGACGAAGCTCAGCGCCTTGCCGTTCGCGGCCGCCGCGGCGAACGCGTTCGCGAGTCGCGGTGAGGCGTCCGGGTTCACGAACTGCAGCGGCCAGTACGTGAGCGTCGCCGTACCGTCCTGGACCAGCTTGTCCACGGTTGCGCCGCTGGCTTCCTCGAACTCCGCGCAGTGCGGGCAGCGGAAGTCGAGGTACAGGTCGATGTTGACCTTCGCGCCGGGCTTGCCGACCGTCACGCCCTTGCCGGACGTGCCCGGACCGGTGACGACCGCGGGCTCCGGGCGCCCGTTGGAGCTCACCTCGACCTTGGAGTGGCCGCGGTAGTACTGCACGCCGACACCGGCGCCGAGGGCCAGCACCAGGACGATCACCACGATGATCCCGGGTGAGATCCGGCGCTTGGGCTGCAGCAGCGGATTCCCAGGGGAATTGGTCTTGCTCACGACGCGGTGACTCCTTGCGGTCCTGTGTCCGGTCCTGTGTCCGGCCCTGTGTCCGGTTCTGATACGACAGCGAACTTACTGGTGGGCTTCAACCAGAGCCAGCCGGCCAGCACCAGCAGCCCGAGATCGCGGAGGATCTCCTGCAGGTACTTCGTTTGTCCCGGGGCGACCTCACCGCCGCCGCCGAAGCAGCCGCAGTCGATCGACAGGCCGCGGGCCCACGCGGACGACACCGCGGCGATGAACACGATCAGGAAAACACCCGCGGCCACCGCGGAGGCGCGGACACCGAAGCCGATGATCAACAGCAACCCGATCGCGATCTCCAGGAACGGCAGCCCCCAGCCGACCGGCTCCACCAGGGCCGACGGGAGCAGCTCGTACGCGCGGACCGCCTGCGCCGCGGTCTCCGGATCGGTCACCTTCAGCGCGCCGGCGACCAGCATCACGCCGCCGAGCATCAGCCGCGCCACCAGGGAAACCCAGGGAATCCACGGCTTCACCGGTTGTCCTCCACCAGCTTCCCGAAGTCGTGCGCCAGGTCGCCGATGGCGGCGTTCGACAGCCAGAGCACGTTCGCCTTGTCGTTCTTCCCGAAGCCGATCACCTGCGCTCCGTGAGCGACCTCGTACCCGCCGGACGGAAGCCTCTGCATCCCTTCCACCGGTACGCCGACGGCCTTCGCGATGTCCTTGATCGACGTCAGCGATCCGGTCAGCCCGACGAACGCCGGGTCGAACCGGTCCAGGTACTTGCGGATCACCGGCCCGGTGTCGCGCGCCGGGTCGGTGGTGATGAACAGCATCTGGATCTGGTTCTGCACCTGGTCGTCGAGCTTGGTGAGCGCGGACGCCACGTCGGCCATCACCGTCGGGCACACGTCCGGGCAGTTCGTGTACCCGAAGAACACCAGCGTGACCGGCTTCTTGGTGGAGGTGACCAGGTTGAACGGGTTCCCGGCGGTGTCGGTCAAGGTGGCCGCGGGCATCGTGTACGGCCGGTCGAGGGTTGCACCGCGCAACCCGTTCAGGTCCTGGCTGCTGCGGATGATCGCGCCGCCGGGGTTGTCCGGCTTCTCATCCTTGCCGCTGCAGCCCGCGAGGGCGAGCAGAGCCACCGCCGCCAGGAGCAGGACAGCGTTCCTCGATCGACTCACGGCGGTTCTAACGTCCGGCGGTCGCGCGGGGTTCCCGGCGGACGCCTTCGGCCAGGGCCTCTGTGAGCTTGCGAACACCCGCGGGGCCGCCGTCCTGGAGTGCCTTGACGAGGGCCGCACCAACGATCGCCGCATCCGCGAACGCCGCCACACCGGCTGCCTGGTCGCCGTTCGAGATGCCGAGACCGACGCCGACCGGCAGGCCGGTCGCCGACTTCACCCGGGCCACCAGCGGCGCCGCGAGATCCGACGGCTTGTCCCGCGCACCGGTGACACCCATCACAGCGGTCGCGTAGACGAAGCCGCGGCAGTTGGCCGTCGTCATCGCGATCCGCTCGTCGGTCGACGACGGCGAGACCAGGAACACCTTGTCCAGCTCGTTCTTGTCTGCGGCCGCGATCCACTCCGCGCCCTCGTCCGGGATCAGGTCGGGCGTGATCAGCCCCGCTCCCCCGGCGGCGGCGAAGTCGGCCGCGAACCGGTCCACGCCGTACCGCTCGATCGGGTTCCAGTACGTCATCACGAGCAGCGGTACGTCGGAGTACGCCGCGACCTTCTCGACCGTGCTGAGTACGTCGCGGGTCCGCAGCCCGCCGGCCAGCGCGACCTCGGTCGCCCGCTGGATCGTGACACCGTCCATCACCGGATCGCTGTACGGCAGGCCGATCTCGACGACGTCGACGCCGCCGTCGATCAACGCCTTGATCCCGTCCACGCCACCGTCGTACGACGGGAAGCCTGCCGGCAGGTACCCGATCAGGGCGCCGCGGCCCGCGTCGTTCGCCTTCCGGATCGCGACCCCGGCCTTGCCCAGGGCAACCACATCACTCATCAGAACCCCCCAGGCCGAACCAGGTCGCGGCCGTATCCATGTCCTTGTCGCCGCGGCCGGACAGGTTCACCAGGATGGAAGCCTGAGGCCCCAGTTCCTTGGCGATGTCGAGCGCGCCCGCGACCGCGTGCGCGGACTCGATCGCCGGGATGATGCCCTCGGTCCTGGACAGCAACCGGAACGCCTCCATCGCCTCGGCGTCGGTGATCGGCCGGTACGTCGCCCGCCCGGTCTCCGCCAGCCACGCGTGCTCCGGTCCGACACCCGGGTAGTCCAGTCCCGCGGAGATCGAGTGCGACTCGATCGTCTGCCCGTCGTCGTCCTGCAGCAGGAACGACCGCGCACCGTGCAGTACGCCGACCTGCCCGGCGGTGATCGTCGCCGCGTGCCGCCCGGTCTCGAACCCGTCGCCGCCCGGCTCGATGCCGTACAGCTTCACGTCCTCGTCCGGGATGAAGGCGGTGAACAGACCGATCGCGTTCGACCCGCCGCCGACCGACGCGACCGCGGCGTCCGGCAGCTTGCCCAGCAGAGCGAGCGACTGCTCTCGCGCCTCGTCGCCGATCCCGCGCACGAAGTCGCGGACCATTGCCGGGAACGGGTGCGAACCGGCCGCCGTACCGAGGATGTAGTGGGTCTTGTCGACGCTGGCGACCCAGTCGCGCAGCGCCTCGTTGATCGCGTCCTTGAGCGTCCGGCTGCCGGTCTTCACCGAGATCACCTCGGCGCCGAGCAGCCGCATCCGGGCCACGTTCAGCGCCTGCCGCTCGGTGTCGACCTCGCCCATGTAGACCACGCACTCCAGGCCGAGGTACGCGCACGCGGTCGCGGTCGCGACGCCGTGCTGCCCGGCGCCGGTCTCTGCGATCACCCGCGGCTTGCCCATCCGCTTGGTCAGCAGTGCCTGGCCGATCGCGTTGCGGATCTTGTGCGCGCCGGTGTGGTTGAGGTCCTCGCGCTTCAGCAGGATCCGCGCACCGGCGACGTCCGACAGCCGGGTCGCGTCGTACAGCAGGCTCGGGGCGCCGATGTACTCGCGCAGCATCCGCTCGAACTCGCCGGTGAACTCCGGGTCGGCCATGGCGTCCCGCCAGGCCTGGGTGAGTTCGTCGAGCGGCGCGATCAGCGCCTCCGGCATGAACCTGCCGCCGAAGCGGCCGAAGTGCCCGAACTGGTCGGGCAGCACAGTAGACATCCGACAAACCTTCCAACCCGGCCTTGTGGCACGGGAGAGTTGCTGTCCCGTGCCGTTTGGACCGGCCGGGAAGGGCTAGTGCCGCTGCTGGATGGCGGGGTGCGATCCGGCGGCGACGAGATCGGCGACCGAGGCGCGAGGATCGCGGCCGGTCACCAGAGTTTCACCGACGAGGACGACATCGGCCCCGGCGCGCGCGAACTCGATTACATCACGTGGACCGCGGACCCCGGACTCGGCCACCCGGACGAGCTCGGTCGGGATCGTCGGCGCGACCCGGGCGAAGGTGTCCCGGTCGACCTCGAGAGTCTTCAGGTTCCGGTTGTTCACGCCGATGAGCTGGGCGCCGGCGTCCACCGCACGCCGGGTCTCCTCCTCGTCGTGCACCTCGACCAGCGGGCACAGGCCGATCGAATGGGCCCGCTCGATCAGCGAGACCAGTGCCTCCTGCTCCAGCGCCGCCGCGATCAGCAGCACCATGTCGGCGCCGGCCGCCCGGGCCTCCCAGAGCTGGTACGACGAGACGATGAAGTCCTTGCGCAGCACGGGTACGTCGACCCGGCCGCGGACGGCACGGAGGTCGTCGAGGCTGCCGTTGAACCGGCGCTCCTCGGTCAGCACCGAGATCGCCGCGGCGCCGCCCAGCTCGTACTCACCGGCCAGCGCAGCCGGGTCGGTGATCTCGGCCAGCTCGCCCTTGGACGGGCTGGACCGCTTCACCTCGGCGATGATCGCGATTCCCTCGCCGCGGAACACCGGCATCGGGTCCTTGGCGTCGGGCTTGCGCTGGGCCTCGAGCTTCAGGTCGTCCAGGCTGACCAGCGCCTGGCGCTCCGCGAGGTCCTCCCGGACCCCCGCGAGAATGTCGTCAAGCACAGTCATGTCCGTCCGCCCTTCAGTGGTCGCCGTCGGCCGGGACCCCGAAGCCGAGCAGCTGCAGCACCTTGCCGGCCAGCGCCCCCAGCACCGCGATCCCGACGGAGATCCAGAACAGCACCCAGTTCGGTCCCAGCACCATGGCGATGGCGCCGACCGTGAACGCGACCAGCACGATCGCCACCGCCGTCCACGCAGCCGGGCTGTTGCCGTGCAGATCGTGCGGAGCTTCCTCGGTCCGAGCTGCCCCTTGATCCGCCACCGTATTGTCCATAGTTGGCGCCACTCCTCCTCGTCGTCCCGTCCTATTGTGGCGGTAGCCCGCCGACATCAGAGAGTCGGGTCCTCCCCGGCGTCGATCGCCTTCCACTGATCCGCCCCCTGATCCGACCTGGCGGTGGCCGGGTCACGCTCGTAACGCTGGGTCGCGCTGCGCCAGCGGTGCGCCGTCAGCACGGTGAGCAGACCGGCCGCGACGAGCGCGATTCCGCCGCCCAGGGCGAACCACGGCGCCGGGCCTCCGGTCTGCACGACCTGATCGGTCAGTACGGCGCTGAGCACCGGCCGGATCCGGCTCAACTCGGCGCCGTCGGGCCGCACCAGCAGCGCGACGGCGACCGCGATCGCACCCAGCACCACGACAAGAGCACCGAGCAGGCGGCGCAGCGCCGTACCTGCGAGTTTGGTGATCACCACCGCCACCAGCGACGCGAGCGCCAGCGCGACCGGGGCCTTGGTGATCGTGTAGCCGTTGAAGACCTCGTCCACGCGACCGGTGCCCGGGTTGACCGACACCCAGGTCAGGTACGCCGAGAGGCCGAGCAGGACGACCGCCACCAGGGTCAGCAGGTCGACCAGCCGTTGCGGCTTCATCCGTCCGCCAGGACGTCGCTGAACGTTCCGGCGACCGCGATCGCGTTCAGGACGGCGGCCGCCTTCGTCCGGCACTCGGCGTCCTCCGCGGCGGGATCCGAGTCCGCGACGATCCCGGCTCCGGCCTGGACGTACGCCGTACCGCCGCGCAGCACCGCGGTGCGGATGGCGATCGCGGTGTCGGCGTCGCCGGCGAAGTCCAGGTAGCCGACCACACCGCCGTACACCCCACGCCGGGTGACCTCGAGCTTGTCGATGATCTCCATCGCGCGCGGTTTCGGTGCCCCCGACAACGTGCCCGCGGGGAACGCGGCGGTGAGCGCGTCGAAGGCCGTCATGCCGGCCTTGAGCTGCCCGGTGACCGTCGACTCCAGGTGCATCACGTGGCTGTAGCGGCGGACGTCCATGAAGTCGACGACCTCGACCGTGCCGGGCGCGCAGACCTTGCCGACGTCGTTGCGGCCGAGGTCCACGAGCATCAGGTGCTCGGCGCGTTCCTTCACGTCCGCGCGCAGCTCCTCCTCCAGCGCGTGGTCCTCCTCCGGCGTCGCGCCGCGGCGGCGGGTGCCGGCGATCGGGTGCAGGATCACCTTGTTCTCGGTGACCTTGACCAGTGCCTCCGGGCTGGAGCCGACGATGTCGAAGCCGTCCAGGCGGACCAGGTACATGTACGGGCTGGGGTTCGAGCGCCGCAGCACCCGGTAGATGTCGAGCGCGGAGGCGCTGCTCTGCAGCTCGAACCGCTGCGAGACGACGATCTGGAACGCCTCGCCGGCGCGGATCTCCTCCTTCGCGTCCTCGACCGCTTGGCGGTACTCGGCGCTGGAGCGCTGCCGGTGCGGGTCCGGCTGGGCCTGCCGGTCCGCGTGCACGACGTACGACGGGGTGGGCCTGGCGAGGTCGCGCTCCATGGCGTCCAGGCGGCGTACGGCGTCGGCGTAGGCCTCGTCGACGCGCTCGTCGGAGTCGTCCCAGTTGACCGCGTTCGCGATCAGCCAGATCTCACCGGTCTCGTGGTCGAGCGCGGCCAGGTCGGTGGCGAACAGGAACGTGAGCTCGGGCAGGCCGAGGTCGTCGGTGGTCGTGTCCGGCAGGCGCTCGAGGCGGCGTACGGCGTCGTACCCGAGGAAGCCGACCATGCCGCCGGTCAGCGGCGGCAGGTCCGGCAGCCGCGGCGTGTGCAGGATCTCGAGCGTCTCGCGCAGCGCCTTCAACGGGTCGCCGGTCTGCGGCAGGCCTACGGGCGGGTTGCCGGTCCAGACGGCCTCGCCGTTGCGTTCGGTGAGGGTCGCGGAGGAGCGGACACCGATGAACGAATACCTGGACCAGACGCCGCCGTTCTCCGCCGACTCCAGCAGGAACGTGCCTTCCCGTTCGGCCGCGAGCTTGCCGTACACGCCGATCGGGGTCTCCGCGTCGGCCAGCAGCCGCCGCGTCACCGGGATGACCCGGCGGTCCTTCGCGTACTCGCGGAACGTCTCGAGCGCCGGCGCCGTCACGCTGCCTTCACCTCGATCTCGCCGTGCTCGAAGCAGCTGCGGGTCCCGGTGTGACAGGCGGGGCCTTCCTGGTCGACGAGGACCAGCAGGGTGTCGGCGTCGCAGTCGACGAGGATCTGCTTGACGTGCTGACGGTGGCCGCTGGTTTCGCCCTTCACCCAGTACTGCTGCCGGCTGCGCGACCAGAACGTGCTCCGCCCGCTCTCCGCGGTACGGCGCACCGCCTCGGCGTTCATCCAGCCCACCATCAGGACCTCGCGCGTGTCGTACTGCTGCACCACTGCCGGGATCAGACCGGCCGCGTCGAAGGTCAACTCGTCGATAATCACCCGCCCATTGTCCCCGATCCGGGGTTGCCTTCTGACCACGGTCCCGAACTGCGAGGATGGCGCAATGACTAGTGAGGCGCGGATCGAGGCGCTGCTGGCGGAGCATCCGGTGATCGACGGGCACAACGACCTGCCGATCGCGTTCTACGAGCTGTGCGGGTACGACCTGGACGCGTACGACCTGGCCGGTTCGGTGCCGCAACTCCACACG
Organism: Kribbella pratensis; assembly: GCF_004366075.1. Taxonomy (GTDB): domain Bacteria; phylum Actinomycetota; class Actinomycetes; order Propionibacteriales; family Kribbellaceae; genus Kribbella; species Kribbella pratensis. The sequence continues at coordinate 1,200,690 of NZ_SODU01000001.1, forward strand.
GACCTGCCGCGGCTGCGCGCGGGCCACGTGGGTGCGCAGTTCTGGTCCCTGTGGGTGCCGCAGGACGAGCACGCGGTACGGCGTACGTTCGAACAACTCGACTTCGTCCGGCGACTCGTCGAGCGGTTCCCGTCGGACCTCCAACTGGCGGATACCGCCGACGACGTGGACGCGGCGATCAAGGCCGGCCGGGTCGCGTCGCTGATGGGGATGGAGGGCGGCCATTCGATCGGTGAGTCGCTCGGCGTGCTGCGGGTGATGCGCGCGCTCGGCGTGCGGTACATGACTCTGACCCACAACAACAACGTGTCCTGGGCGGACTCGGCGACCGACGAACCGGTGCTCGGCGGGCTGAACGAGTTCGGCGAGGACGTCGTCCGGGAGATGAACCGGATCGGCATGCTGGTCGACCTGTCGCACGTCTCCGCGGACACCATGCGGCACGCGCTGCGGGTGACGAGTGCGCCGGTGATCTTCAGCCACTCGTCTGCGCGCGCGGTCTGCGACGTACCGCGGAACGCGCCGGACCACGTCCTCGAGACGCTGACCGGCAACGACGGCGTCTGCATGGTGACGTTCGTGCCGTACTTCACCTCCCAGGCGTACGTCGACTGGCTCGACGGGATGCACGCACTGGCAAAGGAGCACGGCCTCGAGGCACCTGAGCATCGCGAGAAGGTCGAGGCGATGTACGGCGTGCCGCGGCCGGAGGTCACGCTCGCGGACGTGGTCGAGCATGTCGAACACGCCCGCGAGGTCGCGGGGGTCGACCACATCGGTCTCGGCGGGGACTACGACGGCTGCCCCGAGTTCCCGGTCGAGCTGCCGGACGTGGCGTCGTACCCGGTGCTGTTCAGCGCGCTGGCCGACCGCGGCTGGAGCGACGAGGAGCTCGGCAAACTTGCCGGAGGCAACATCCTGCGCGTGCTCCGGGCCGCGGACGACGCAGCTACCGCCTAGGCGTCCCGGTACTGGGAGCGGATCTCGTCCTGGGGTTCGAGCCCGGCGGCCTGGTACGTCGCGACCGCGCCGACGTTCGTTGCCGGGGTGACCGTGTAGACGCTGGACGCCCCCATCTCCTGGAGCGTGCGGGCGCAACCGAGGACCATCGCGGTGCCGTACCCGCGGCCGCGGTGCAGGCGGTGGACGCCCATCGGCTCGATGTAGCCGGGGCGTCCCTCGCCGGCCGACCAGACGGTGGCGGCGGCAACGGATTCGCCGAGCTCGTTGCGGAGCACGAGATCGCGTGCGTCGGCGTACGGCAGGCCGTCGGCCATCGCGAACCAGCGGTCGTCGGTGAACGTCGACCCGTCGAACGACGCCCGCTGTACGCCGGTCCGCTCGTGAGCCTCCTCCGGGCCGATCACGTCGATCCGTACCCCCGGATCCGGCACCGGGTCGGTCAGGTCGCGCCACACCGGGACCCACGGCACGTCCGCATTCCAGCCGTCCTTGAACAGCAGGTCCTGGACGAGCGCTCCCATCGGCGTCTCGACGTACACCTTGCCCTCGATCAGCACACCCCGCGCGGGCTCCGACACGTCCTCGGCGATCCGGTGCGCGAGCTCCTCGTCACGCTGGAGGTCCGGCTCGATCGCCATCCGCAGCCAGTCCGGCTCGTCGAGCATCCCGATCGCGACGATCTCCCCGCCCCGCCGCCAGATCCGGGTCGCCGCCGCGGTCCGCTCCTCGCCGAACCGCCAGAACCACCCGAGATCCCCCGGATGCAACTGCGACGCCACCCCTTCCCGCTGCCACTCCCGCAGCACCCCCACGACATCCCCCAACTCCCCGGCCCCCGCCGTAACCATCTCAATACCCATCCCCCGATCACACACCATCGGCCCCACCCCCCGCACCCCACTTCCAGCCCCGGCACCCGACTTTGAGGCCCCACCAACCACCCCACCGCCACCTTGAGCCTCCACCAACCAAAATCCGCCGCGAGATTTGGGTGGCCCGTGCTCAAAGACGTTTTCCACAGGTCGGTGGGTAACGGGGTGCGGGGGTGATGTGGGTGGAGGGAGGGTGGTGGGATGGATCGGCTTGATCATGGGGTGCGGGAGCGGCTGGCTGTGGTTGCGCGGACTCCGCAGCGGCGCGCCGCCCTGCGTGAGCTCGGGCTCGGTGACGCCGACCTCCGGAGGCTGGTACGGCGTGGTGCTCTGCGACACCACCACGGCCATTACGTCGACGGGCGTCTCGATGAGCAACTCGCGGCGATCGCCTGCGCACATGCGGCGTACCCGGGCTCTGTCGTGAGTCACTTCAGCGCCGCCCGGCTGGCCGACATCCCGGTGTGGACCGACCGCGGCCGCCCGAGTGGCGTCCCGATCGATGCCGCGTGGCTGACCCGTCCGCCGGAAGCCCCGCGCAATCAGCGACGCGCGGACATCGTCGTACGGCGTGCCGGCCTGACGGTGGCTGACCTGTCACATCACTTGTGGCTACCGGTCACCTGCAGCGCCCGGACCGTGCTCGACCTCGCCCGGGAACTGCCGCTGCGCGAGTCGATCGTCACGGTCGACGCCGCGTTGCGTAGCGGTACGGCGATGGCGGACCTGCACGCAATGGCCGAACGCCAGGAGCATTGGCCCGGCATCCGGCGAGCACTGTCGGCCATCGCGTTCGGTGACCCCGCGTCGGAGTCCCCTTTGGAGTCGATCGCCCGGGCCAGGTTCGCGGCCGCCGGTCTGCCTTCTCCCGTTCTCCAAGTGCAGTTCTTCGACGGCTTCGACTGGATGCTCGAGCGGGTTGACTTCTGGTGGCCGTGGTTTCGTACGGTCGGGGAGGCGGACGGGCTTGCGAAGTACGAAGCAAGCAGCCCGGAGGAGCGTCGGCGTCTGCTGCGCCGGAGCCACCGGCGTGACCAGCGGCTCAGTGACCGTGGCGTCGAACTCGTTCACTTCGGTTGGGAGGACGTGGTCGATCCGAGGTCGGATCTGATCGATCGCTTCCGAGCGGCCTTTGCGCGCGGCGAGGCGCGTCACACCGAGCCACCCCACTGGCGTACCGCTCCGCCGCCGCACGTCGATGCCGCGTGACCTTGAGCACGGGCCAGCCGTTTTCGAGGCGCGTCCGTGGTTGGTGGGTGCTCGAGGAGTGTTTGAGGTTTCGGTGGTCGGGCACGGGGCGTGGGCTAGTGACAATCGACGGATGGAGTGGCTGTGCTGACCCTGACTGAGAACGCGACGCTGGTGATCAAGAGCATCACCGGGGTCGAGGGCGCGCCGGACGGGGCCGGGGTGCGGATCTCGCAGGAGAACCCGGCGGATCCGGCGCTCGCGGTGACCACGACCGAGGCTCCGCAACCGGGTGACCAGGTCGTCGAGGACGCGGGTGCCCGGGTCTTCCTCGAGCAGAACGCCGCGAACGCGCTCGACGACAAGATCCTGGACGCGGCGGTCGACGACAAGGGCGGTGTCGAGTTCCTGCTGGTACCGCAGCCGGGCCCGAGCAACGGCGCGGCCCCGACCCCCTGAGCCAACCACGTTTGCCTGGTCGGCCAGGCAAATGAGGGGTTCTACACCCTGAAAGTGGGTGACAAACCCCGGACTTGGCTGGCTGACCAGGCAAATTGCCTGGTCAGCCAGGCAAATTAGAGGGCGCTGCGCTGGGCGATCCAGCTGTCGTGCAGGCGGGTGTAGACCCCGCCTGCGCCGACGAGTTCGGCGTGCGGGCCGCGTTCCACGATCTTGCCCTCGTCGAAGACCAGGACCTCGTCGGCTGCCTCGGCCGTCGACAGGCGGTGCGCGATGGTGACCGACGTACGGCCGGACATCAAACGCTCCAGTGCCGCGTTCACCCGCACCTCGGTGCCGGGGTCGACCGCTGAGGTCGCCTCGTCGAGCACGAGCAGGTCCGGGTCGGCGATGTTCGCGCGGACCAGGGCCACCAACTGCCGCTCCCCGGCCGACAGCGACTCGCCGCGCTGACCGACCGGCGACTGCAGCCCGTCCGGCAGCGACTCCAGCCAGTCCGTCAGTCCGAGCGACTCGAACGCCGTGACCAGCTCCGCGTCCGTCACCTCGGGCCGTCCGAACCGCACGTTCTCGGCCAGCGACGCGTCGAACAGGTACCCGTCCTGCGGCACCATCACGACCCGCTCCCGCAGCGACTCGAAGGAGATCTCGCGGGCGTCCACCCCGTCCAGCCGCACCGCCCCGGACGTCGGATCCATCAACCGGGTCAGCAACTTCGCGAACGTCGTCTTGCCGGACCCGGTCTCCCCGACCACCGCGACCCGCCGATGCGGTTCGATCCGTACGTCGACGTCACGCAGCACCAGTTCGCCTTCCGGATAAGCGAAATCGACGTCGTCGAACTCGACCGTGATCGGCCCGCGCGCCTGCTTCACGCCGTCCTCGCCCGGGTCCGCGACATCGGCCGGCGTCGCGATCACACCGAGCACCCGGCGCCAGCCGGCGAACGCACTCTGCGCATCCGTCAGCACCTGCGTGGCGATCTGCACCGGGTCCGAGAACAGGGCCACCAGGAACATGAACGCGAGCAGCTCGCCGAGCGTCGCCTGCTTGTCGATGCCGAGCAGTACGCCGACCGTCAGTACGCCGGCGTTCGCGAGGCCGGCGGCCAGACCGCCGATCGAGAACGTCAGACCGGTGAGCGCCTGCGCCTTCGTCGCCGTACGGCGGTAGTCCTCGATCGACGCGTCGATCCGGTCCTGCGTGCGCTGCTCGATGGCGTACGAGCGGACGACCTGCGCGCCGACCACCGGCTCGGCGATCGCGGACAGCATCTCGCCGACCTTCGCCCGCACCACGCCGTACGCCTTCGACATCGCGCGCTGCAGATACTTCAGGCTGCCGAACAGCGGAATGAAGCAGGCCAGCACGACCAGCGCGAGCTGCCACGAGTAGAAGAACATCACGATCGTCGCGAGCAGCATCTGCCCGAGGCTGACCAGGAAGATGAACCCGCCGAACTGCAGGAACTGCGACACCGTGTCCACGTCCGACGTGACCCGGCTGACCAGCGCCCCGCGCCGCTCGGTGCTCTGGGTCAGCACCGGCAGGTCGTGCACGTGCCGGAACGCCTTGATCCGCATCGTCGCCAGCCCGTGCTCCGAGTTGACCGCGAGCCGCACGGTCGTCAGGTACGACGCTCCCGCGGTGAGGATCACGCCCACCGCGCAGATCAGGCACATCCAGGCGACGTACGACGTATCCGGACCGCCCGGGCCGGACAGGCCCTTGTCGATGGTCTGCTGCACGGCGATCGGTACGACGATCCGCCCGGCCGTCATCGTCAGCGCGAGGAGCCCGGTCAGCCACCACCCGCGCGCGAGCTCGGGCGAGACCTTCAGACCGTCCTTGAGGGTCTGCAGTCCGCCCGCGTTGTCGCCGTGGTCAAGCCGCGAAGCTTCCGCCGCGCTCACGCTGAAACCCCTTCCGAATCAAGCTGCGCATCCTCTTGGGCTTCTTCCAGGCGGCGCTCGGTGTCCTTCTCGTACGCGTCGACCAGGTCCCGGTAGGCCGGCGTCGAAGCCTGCAGCTCGGTGTGCGTCCCGTGCGCCTGGATCCGGCCTTCGTCGAGGAACAGCACCTCGTCGGCGAGCGAGATCGTCGCTTTGCGATAGGCGATCACCAGCACGGTCGTCGCCGCACCGGTGTCGTCCTGCCCCGACGACTGGACGGCGGATCGCAGTCCGGCCAGGATCCGCGCCTCGACCTGCGGGTCGACCGCGCTCGTCGCGTCGTCCAGGATCAGCAGCCGCGGCCGCCGTACCAGCGCCCGCGCCAGCGCGATCCGCTGCCGCTGCCCGCCGGACAGCGTCGTACCGCGCTCGCCGACCTTGGTGTCCAGCCCGTCCTGCAGGGCTTTCACGAAGCCGTCGCCCTGTGCGATCCGCAGCGCGTCCCACACGTCGTCGTCGCTGTAGTCCCCGCCGAGCGTGATGTTGCCGCGGATCGTGTCGTCGAACAGGAACGCGGTCTGCGCGACCAGCGCGACCGATCCGGCCAGCTCGTCGCGCGCGAGTTCTCGTAGGTCGATCCCGTCGATCTTCACCGCACCCTGCTCCGGGTCGACGAGCCGGGTCAGCAGCGTCGTCAGCGTCGACTTCCCGGCTCCCGTCGGCCCGACGACCGCGACGGTCCGGCCGGGCTCGATCGTGAAGTCCACCCCGGTGAGTACGTCGCGCTCCGGGAGGTACCCGAACCGGACGCCGGCGACCTGCAGCCGGGCCGCCTTCGTCGACGTCAGCCGCGCCTCGCCGTACTCCGTCCCGCCCTCGGCCGTCAGCACGCGCTGCACGCGGTCCCACCCGACGACCGACCGCGGAAGCTCACCGAGCACCCAGCCGAGCGCCCGGATCGGGAAACCGATCAGCGTGAACAGGAACGCCACCTGGACCACGTCGCCCGCGTCCGCACCGCCGGACCGCACCCGCCCGACGCCGACCAGCAGCACCGCGAGTACGCCGAGCCTGGGCAGGCCGTCGATCACCGGGTCGAACATGCCGCGGGCCTTGTTCACCGCGATGTTCGCGTCCCGGAGCGCGTACGTCGGCGCGCGGAACCGCTCCGTCTCGGCGGCCTCGCGGCCCAGCGTCTTCACCACCAGCGCGCCGTCGAACGACTCGTGCGCGACCTCGGACACGTCCGCGCGGAGCTGCTGCGCCCGGGTCGCGAGCGGCTGCAGGTAGCGCTGGAAGATCACGTTCGCGACGAACACCAGCGGGAACACCAGGCACCCCACCAGCGCGAGCCAGGCGTCGGCCGCGAACATCGCGATGGTCGCGAACACCAGCATCGCGATGACGCCGATCGCCATCGGCAGCGGCGCGATCACGAACCAGGTCGACTCCACGTCGGCGTTGGCGTTCGACAGCAACATGCCGGTCGAGTGCTGGTGGTGCCACTCCAGCGGCAGCTTCAGGTACTGCCGGGTGACCCGGCGGCGGTACGTCGCCTGCAGGCGGAACTGCATCACGCCGGCCCCGAGCCGCCGTCCGACGACCCCGATCGCGTTCAGGATCGCGATGCCCATGAAGAGCGAGATCAGCGCCGCGATCGTGCCGCCGGTGGTGTCACCGCGCTCGAACGACGGGCGGATCAGGTGGTCGGTGGACCAGCCGAGCGCCCAGCCGCCGGCCACCGTCATCGCGCCGTAGAGCATGCTGGCGAGCACGGACAGCGCGAAGACGCCCGGCTGCTCCCAGATCGCGACCCGCAACACCCCGAAACCTCTTCGAGTGACACTGCCCTTGTCTGGGACTTTCGGCACAGGCAAGACACACTCCAGGACAGTCAGGTGCGTACGTGGGACACAGGCATGACAACGAATGACATTCTGCCACCCCCCAACCCCTCCCCCTCAATCTTTTCTTCCCCTCCCTCCCACCAGCCGAAGGAAAGAAGGAAAAAGAAGGTGAGGAATAGGATCGGATATGTGACCGACTACAGCCGGGTAGAACGACTCGCACTGTGTGACCTGTTCGAGGAAGTCGGACCCGCCGCTCCGACGCTGTGTGACGGCTGGGACGCCTACGACCTCGCGGTCCACCTGTACGTCCGGGAAGCGGACCCGATGGCGGGCCCCGGGATCATGATCCCGGCGCTCGCGGACACCACCGAGAGACGGATGCAGCGGGCCAAGGAGCGCTACGGCTTCGCGGAGGTCGTCGGCAAGGTACGCAACGGCCCGCCGCCGGTCTCGATCTACGCGCTGCCGAAGCTCGGGCACCAGCTCAACACGACCGAGTACTTCGTCCACCACGAGGACGTCCGCCGCGCCCAGCCGTCGTACGACGTCCGCGACCTTCCGGCCGAGCAGCAGGACGCGCTGTGGAAGGCGGTCCGGCTGGCGGCGAAGACGATGATGCGGAAGGCGCCGAGCGGCCTGGTGCTCAAGCGGACGGCCGGTACGACGGCCCTCGCGAAGCGGCCGAACGACAACGGTTCCGTCACCGTGACGGGCGAGCCCGGCGAGCTGGTGCTGTTCTGCTTCGGGCGGCAGCAGGTGGCCGACGTACAGCTGGACGGCGACGCGGAGACGGTCGAGCGGCTCCGCAACGCGTCATTCGGCGTGTGATTTACGCCGGGCGCGCTGGATCAGACTGCTCACCACTGTGGTGAGGATGACCAGCACGATCGCTGCCACCACGCCCTGCCACGGCTCGTCGAAGAGCGCGTAGCCGAGCAGGCCGATCGCCATGTAGACCGCCGCCCACAGCGATGACGCGAACAGGTCGACGAGCGCGAACCGCTCCCACTTGTAGCCGGCGAGCCCGGCCGCGAGCAGCACCGGGACCCGGCCGCCCGGGATCAGCCGGGACGTGAGCAGGACGCTGATCTCGTGCTCGGCCAGCCGCTCCCGGAGCGCGTCCAGCGACCCGTTGTTGCGCAACCACCCGACCCGCTTCGCCAGTCGTTCGCCACCGAACCGGCATCCGGCGTACACGATCAGGTCCCCGACGTACGCTCCGGCCGCGCCCGCGATCAGTACGCCGACCAGCCCGATCGGATTGCTGTGCGACGCCAGTACGGCGCCCGCCGACACCGCGGCGCCGGTCGGCAACACGGGCAGCACCGCTCCGATCAGGACCGCACCGGCCAACGCGAACAAGTACCAGAGATCGAACGTGGTGTCACCCGTCACGTAGGCACCTCGATCGACTCGCCCGGCACCAGAACCTCCACCTTCACCGCGGGATCCACCTCGGTCATCGCAGCCTTGAACCTGTCCCCCGGTGGCAGGAACAGCTCCGGTTTGACCCAGTCGAGACCGATCGGCCAGAACGTCCCGAAATGTACCGGCACCGCCGTCGACGCACCGACCCGCCGCACCGCCTCGGCAGCACGGATCGGGTCCAGGTGCCCCGGCCCGAGCGACGGTCCCCATCCGCCCACGGGCACCAGCGCGAGATCGATCGCGCCGGTCTCGGCCGCGAGGTCGTCGTACAGATCGGTGTCCCCCGCGAACCAGACACTCGACGAGCCGTCGACCCGGTACCCGAGCGGCTGGGCGGCGTACGACGACCACGGCAGCCGCCGCTCGTCGTGGTGGGCCGTGACGGCGGTGATCTCGAGCGACCCGATCCGGACCTGATTGCCGGGCGCAACCTCGATACAGCGGTCCGAGTACATCGGCCCGCTGTCGGCGTGGATGAGCCTGGCCGCACCGCGGGGCACGATCAGCGCGGCGTCCGGCGCGATGAACGGCAGCGACGTGAGGTGCAGGTGGTCGGCATGCAGGTGCGAGATCAGGACCGCGTCGCACTGACCCGCCTCGGCGGCCGGCGTCGGGCCGCGGCGGCGGCGCAGGTGCGCGATCCGCGAGGTCAGCACCGGATCTGTCAGGAGCCGCGTGCCGTTCGCCTCGATCGTGCTGGTGGCATGCCCCCACCATGTCACCCGCATGTCACTCGCACGCTTCAGGCCTCCACCTTCGACTCGACCGGTAGGTCCTTGCGCTGTCCCAGCTTCTCCAGCCAGTCGATGAGCACTTCGTGGACCGCGTCGGAGCCTACGGGAGGCTCGTTCAGCACCCAGCGACTCGGGTGCACCAGAACCGCCTCGGTCTGCCAGCCGCCGATCCCGCCGTGGCACCCGACCAGTTCCTCGAACGCCGCCACCTCGTGGGTGTACTCGTCCAGCCGGCTGACCACCACCAGGTCACCGTTGTGCGGCATCTCCGCCTGGTGGAGCAACGACGGCGCCGCAAGTTCGCCGTACGCCGCCAGCGGGTCCTCACCCTCCACCCGGCCGGACCGCAGGACCCGGACCCCGGCCCGTCCGATCGCGACCGGTCCCTCGGCGAGCGAGTCGACCACGACGAACCCGATCCCGGGATGGGTCGCGAGACCCGGGATCAGCTTCGGGTGCAGCAGCTCGATCTCCTCCAGCGGCACCCGGCCGGGCGTCGTCGCGAGGTAGATCAGCGCCAGGTTGCCGGACGCGGTGACGACCATCTGCTCGTCCGCGGCGATCATCGGCTCGCAGTCCTTCGGGCCGAGCTCGACCTCGCCGGTCTTCACGTGCAGCGCCCTACGGGTCACGGACCCGGCGACGCTGCGGCGCATGCTCAGCTCGGTCAGGAACGCGTTCACCGGGCCCCAGCCCTCGGACTTGCCGACCGCCGCGACCGGTTCCTTGGTGGTGTCGACGAGGTCGTCGACGACCTCGGCGAGTGTCCGGCCGTAGCGCTGCAGGAAGGTCGCTCCCTGACTCTGGCCGTGGTCCGACAGCACGACGATCTCGTACGAGTGCGGGAGGATCTCGATGATCCGCTGCAGCGCGCCGAGCACCCGGTCGAGACCTTCGAGGGTCTGCAGAGACTCGGCGCGGGTCGGGCCGGCGTGGTGCGCGACCTCGTCGTAGTCGACGAAGTCGCAGTAGATGGCCGGTGTGCCCTTCACCAGCTCGTCGGTGATCAGCGAGACGTTCAGGTCGCGGAGCAGGACATTGGTGACCGCGCGCAGGAAGATGTACGCGCCGCCGCGCTTCACCCGCGGGACCAGGTGCCGGACACGCTGCCGGCGGGCCTGGTGCAGCTCCTTGACCATCTCGGCCACGCACAGCACCAGGCCGCGCGCGGCGCCCTGCGGGCTGGAGAAGAACCGCACATAGCCGCGACTGCGGCTGTTCGGCAGGGAGGCCCGGCTGAACACCAGCTCGCACTTGTCCGCGTCGCCGGACCAGTTGTTGCTGATGCTGACGCCGCCGTCCGCGAGCAGGCCGCGGCCGGTGGACATCCGGGCCTCGATCTCCGCCGCGTCCCGGCCGCGGTTGGTGACCATCACCCTGCCGGTCTCCTTCTCGTACCACCGGAACGCCGGGATGTGCCGGGAGCCGCCGTGCAGGATCCCGGCCTGGCTCGCCGGGGTCGTGGCCGGTACGCCGGTGTGCCAGGCGAGCATCGAGTGCTTGCCGTCCCGGATCCAGCCGCCGAGGTTCGGCAGGTTGCCGGCCAGGACCATCCAGTTCAGCAGCGGGGCGGACAGGCCGTCGATCTGGATGATCAGCATCCCGGTCTTCGACGCGGGCTGGATCCGCCGGGCACGGCGGTGCACGACCCGCATCACCTCCGCGACGTACGCGTCGTCACTGCCCGCGTACGCGACCCAGCCGACGAAGGCGCTCACCGACGCCATCCAGATCGACACCAGCAGCGGCGCCTCCACCCCGCCGTGCAGGCTCACCCCGGGATCGACGGTGATGGCGAGGTAGACGACTCCGAACTGTGACAGCAGCCCGCCGATCAGCACCCCGAGCGAGCCGATCAGCACCGCGACCCCGGCCAGCACCCAGCGCACCAGCACCGAGAACACCGCCAGCAGGACGACCAGCCGGAGGATCGGGAGCCGGCCGTCGCTGCTGATCTGCGGCAGCGTCCAGAACGTGATGATCAGCGAGATCAACGACAGCAGGCCGCCGACCAGCATCGCCTGCAGGCCGCGTCCGGTGCGGCGCAGGTCCAGCCACACCGGACGTCCACGCCTGTTCTTCGACACCTGTTCTGGTGGTTTCGCCATCGCCTGCTTCGTGCTCCCCGTCCGTCGCCCTGCGGCACCTCACAGTGCCAGTACGAGGGTACGGGGTCCTACAGACGGATTTACTGCACCTCGAGGTAGTCAACCTCCGTGTAGAGCGTGCCCTTGGTCAGCCGGATCGTGTTCCAGCCGGCGTTGAGCGTGACGGAGACCGAGCTCTGCTGCCAGTTGTCCCAGCCAGTGACCGGATAGCTGACCGCACCGGCATTGTTGCCATTGACAACGAGACCGTGGCTCGCCGTGGACGCCGAACCGTTGGCGTACCCGACATGCAGCGTGTAGCCGCCGGCGACCGGCGCGAACACCGTGTTCTCCACCCACGAGTCGGCGTAGTCGATGTACGCGACCACCTTCCCGTCCGACGCGCCGGCCGCGTTCGACCGTACGACGCAGTGGTTGAGCGTGCCGCGCTCCGCCTCGTACCGGACCCGGCTCCCGCGCACCACCGGGTACTCGTTCGCCCACCCGACGTCAGCGACGTACAGATGCCGTCCGCCGTTGACCCAGCCGTGGACGAACACCTTGTCCCCGACGACGTCCGCGCCACCCGGCCCGCAGACGTGGTTGTCGAACGTCGCCGTCGTCATCAACGGCCGGTACGCCGTGGTCCACGGCCCGCTCAGACTCGTCGAGGTCGCGTACGACGTCAGGTAGTTGCAGTCGTTGTACCCACCGCCGGAGAAGAACAGGACGTACTGGCTGCCGCGCTGGACGAGATCCGGCGCCTCGATCACACCGCTCGAGGTAAGCATCGCGGTGTTGCCGCCGACGAGACTCCGACCGTTGTTCGCCGTACGGGTCAGCCAGAGCGTCGACGGCCGGCTGATGGCGTTGCCGTCGTTCTTCCAGACCAGGTACCGGGTGCCGTCGTTGGCGACGAACGTGTTCGCGTCGATCGCGCCGCCCAGGTCGAGCGGGCAGATCAACGGCGCCGTACCGACCGGCTGGAACGGCCCGAGCGGACTCGTTGCGGTGGCCACGCCGATGCACTGGCGGCCGGAGGCCTTGTGCCAGGCGGTGTAGGTCAAGGTGTAGGTGCCGTCGGAGTTCGGATAGACGTCCGGCGCCCAGGTGCGGCCGGGTTGGGCCCAGGCGCTGGACGGCCCGCCGGGCATCGCGTCGCCGCGGACCGTCCACGGCCCGTTCGCGCTCGGGGCGGTCGCGACCGGAAGCGTGCCGCGACTGCCGTTCGTCGCGTAGGCGTACCAGGTGCCGTTCTGCTCGAAGACGTCCGGGTCGGGGAAGTTCTCGCCGATGATCTCGCTCGGGAAGACCGCCGCGGTGGTGGCGGCGTGGACCGCGGGTGACAGGAAGGCGGTGAGGCTGAAGACGGCCAGAGCGGCCGCCAGAAGTCGTCTCATGTGTGACTCCTCAGGTGGGGGCGGATACCTGTGGGACGAACTTTTCCATCGATTCACCTGAAACACGAGACCTCAATCCCTGGACCCCGACGACTGCGAGGTGTTGACTCCCGCTAGTTGGTTTCCGCCAGGGGTGAGGGAGTGTCTCGTGAGTCGTTTACCGAGAGGGATGATCGCCGCGGTCGCCGCGGTCGCGGCCGCTGTGGGTGGGGTCGTGACACAGTCCGTCGCCGCGCCCACCGCCGTACAAGCATCTGCTTTGCAGCAGCGGCTCGACGGGCTGTTGAACGACAGCCGGTACGACGGTTCGCAGGTCGCGCTCGTGGTCCGCGACGCGACCACCGGCGAGACGCTGTACGACCGGAACGGCGGCCCAGCGGATGCTGCCCGCGTCGAACACCAAGCTGTTCAGCTCGACCGCCGCGATGCACGTCCTCGGCCCGTCGTACCGCTTCCACACCGACGTCCTCGCCGGCGCGCCCGTCCGCGGCGGACAGCTGCTCGGCAACCTCTACCTGAAGGGGTACGGCGACCCGACCGCACTCGAGTCGGACTACGCGGCACTGGCCAAGCAGCTCAAGGCGGCCGGCGTACGGCGGGTGTACGGCGACCTGATCGCGGACGACACGTACTTCGACCACGTCCGTCTCGGTGACAGCTGGGCCTGGGACGACGAGCCGTTCTACTACAACGCGCAGATCTCCGCACTCACGCTCGCCCCGAACACGGACTACGACTCCGGTACGGCGATCGTCGAGAGCCGCCCCGGGGCGACCGCCGGCGCACCGGTGCAGCTGACCATGGTCCCGGCGAACGGCGTACTCACGATCGTCAACACCGCGACGACTGGCGCGGCTGGTTCCTCGAACACGCTGAACGTCGAGCGCGACCACGGCACCAATGTGGTCCGGGTCAGCGGCTCGCTGCCGCTGGGTGCCTCGGTCGACCAGGAATGGGTGACCGTCTGGGAGCCCGAGCTGTACGCCGCCGACGTGTTCCGGCGCGCGTTGTCCGCCCAGGGCATCTCCGTCAGCGGACGGATCAAGAACGCGGCCACTCCGGCGAGCGCGACGCGCCTGGCCCGGGACGAATCGATGACGGTCGGCGAACTGATGACGCCGTTCCTGAAGCTCTCGAACAACATGCACGCCGAGACGCTGGTCAAGGCGATGGGTGCCGTCGTCGAGGCGGACGGCTCCTGGTCGTCCGGGCTGGGCGTCGTCACCGACTACGCGAAGAGCATCGGCGTCGACACCAGCCGGATCCGGCTCTCCGACGGCTCCGGTCTGTCGCGCAAGGTGAACGTGACCGCGGACTCGATCACCGACGTACTGATCGGTGCGCAGAAAGAGTCCTGGTGGAAGCAGTGGTACGACGCGCTGCCGATCGCGGGCAACCCGGATCGGTTCGTCGGCGGCACGCTGCGCAGCCGGATGCAGAACACGCCGGCCGCCAACAACCTGCACGGCAAGACCGGCTCGCTCACCGGCGTCACCTCGCTGTCCGGGTACGTGACGAACAAGGACGGCCGGAAGCTGGTGTTCTCGATGATCAGCAACAACTACCTGGTCAGCCCGCGTTCGATCGAGGACGCCGTCGGCGTCACGCTCGCGTCCTGGTCCGACCAAGCACCTCCCGCGGCCGTGTCCACGTTGCGAACCGCCCAGACCACGTGTGAGCTGGAGTGGGACAAGGCGTGCTGATGCCTCTTTAATGCCTTGGACAGTACGGCGGTCGTTCATCACCATGTGGGAATGACCGCCGTACTGCCCAGCACCTACACCGTCCGGCCCCCGTCGAAGGAGGACGCGCAAGCGGTCCTCGACCTTGTCGCCGCCTACAACACCCCGGTGATCGGCTTCGCCGACTACACCCTCGAGGATGCGGAGGACCAGCTCACCGAGCCCGGCTTCGACCCGGCGACCGACGGCTGGCTCGTGTTCGACGACGGCCGGCTGGTCGGGTACGGCTCGGTCTTCGGCAAGGGCGATCATCGCCAGCTCGACCTCGATGTCGTCACCACCGACCCCGTCGTGGAGCGTTTTCTGCTCGACCGGGTCGAGCGTCGCGCAGCCGAGCTCGCCGCGGAGTACGGGCACCCGGCCGCGCTGGTCGACATCGTCAACTACCAGGCCGACAAGGCCCGCGAGGAACGGCTGGCCGGCTACGGATTCGAACGCGGCACGATCTTCCACCGGATGCGGATCAACCACGACGGGGCGGTGCCGGCGCCCGCGGTTCCGGACGGAGTCACGGTACGGCGGGGCGCGCCGGACGAGGCGAGCCGCCGGGCGGCGCACGACGTACTGAATGCCAGCTTCGCTGGGCAGTTCGGGTTCTCGCCGCGCTCGTACGAGGAATGGCACGCTTCGCTGGAGAACTTCTCGGGGTTCGACTGGTCCCAGCAGACGCTGCTCGAACTGGACGGCGAGGTGGTCGCGATGCGGCTGTGCAACGACCAGTTCGTCGAGGACGAGAACTGCGGCTACATCGGACGGCTCGGCGTACTCGAGAAGGCTCGCGGGAAAGGCCTCGCGAAGTTCCTGCTCCGCGACCAGTTCGCGCTCGACGCGGCCGCCGGCCGGACCGGCACGATCCTGCACGTCGACACCAACAACCCGACGCCGGCACTCGGCGTGTACCTGTCGGTCGGTATGCAGGCCGTCCTCGTGATGGAGGTCTGGCGACGCGAGGTGCCCGCCGCATGACTGTATTGATGCCGCCCGGTTACACCGTTCGGCCGATGCGGCAGGAGGACGCCGCGCTGATCGCGGAGCGGTCCGGGGTCTATACGTCGGCGCTGCTCGGTTTCCCGAAACACAGCCCGGAGGATGTCGCCAACTACCTCCGGGATCCCGGCATCGACCTGGCGACCGACGCGTGGGTGGTGCTCGGCCCGGACGGCGACTTCGCCGGCTCCGCGACGGCCGTCCCGATCACCGCCGGCACCCACCTGAATCTCGACGTCCTCAGCGAGGACCCGGCCGTCCTCGACTGGCTGCTCGACCGGTCGGAGCGCCGCGCCCGCGAGATCGGCCGGGACGAGGTGATCCTCAGACTCGGCGTGATCCGGCAGGACGATCGAGTCGCCAAGGTGGCCGCGGCGCACGGCTTCACGGTCGGTACGTCGACGCATCGGATGCGCATCACCTTCGACGGCCCGGTGCCACCACCGGCCGTACCGGAGGGCGTCGTCGTACGGCGCGGCGCTCCGGACGAGGCGAGCCGCCGGGCAGCGCACGGCGTACTGATGGAAGCTTTCGCGGACCAGCCCGGGACCCTGCCGAGACCGTTCGAGGACTGGGCCGCATCGCGCGAGAGCCGGTCGACGTTCGACTGGTCGCAGGTGACGGTCGTCGAGGTCGACGGCCGGGCGGTCGGGATGACCGAGTGCAACCACAACTTCCTCAGCACCGACAACTGCGGGTATATCGGCCGACTGGGCGTCGTACCGTCCGCCCGCGGCCGGGGCCTGGCCAAGTTCCTCCTGCAGAACGCGTTCGCGGTCGACGCCGCCGCCGGCCGCACCGGCACGATCCTGCACGTAGACGCCGGCAACCCAACCCCGGCGGTCGCCCTCTACACAGGCGCCGGCATGCGCCCAGACGTCACGAGCGACATCTGGACCAAGACAATCCACTCCTGACCACCGGCCCTCCTGTCGACGCTGGAGGGATTGCTTTCGGGAGATCTGAGAGATTACTCTCGAAACATGTCTCTCAGGAATCCGTACGGCGATTTCGAGATCACCGACCCGCAGGCGATGCGCGCGCTGGCGCATCCGGTGCGGCTCGCTGCGCTCAGCTATCTGCAGAAGAACGGCCCGGCGACGGCGACGCAGCTGTCCGAGCACGTCGGCGCCTCCCCCTCGGTGACCAGTTGGCACCTGCGGCACCTGGCCGAGTTCGGGCTGGTGATCGATGTACCGCCGCCGAGCGGAACGGACCGGCGCCAGCGCTGGTGGAACGCCGCCGCCCGCGGATTCCGGTACGAGATGCCGGACACCCCGGAGGGTGCCGAAGCCGGCCGGCTGCTGCGCACCGAGATGATGAACCAGGTTCTCGAGGCGGCCCAGCAATGGCTGGTCGAGACCGAGCCGAATCTGGACCCGGAATGGAGCCGGCTGGCCGGCTCGGCGAACACCCTGATGGTCGTCACGTCCGCCGAGGCCGAAGCCCTCGAGTCCGCCATCGAGCAGCTGATGGCGCCGTACATCCAGCGTCGCGACGCGGGCGAGTCCCCCGACGACGCCCGCCCGGTGCGGTACGTCCGCATCTCCTTGCCTGAAGCAACGGAGCGACCATGAAGACGCTGCCCGCCCCCAGCCTTTGGCGCGACCAACGGTTCCGGACCTTCTGGTCCGCTCAGGGCGTCTCCGAGTTCGGGGATCGGATCACCGAGCTCGCGCTGCCGCTGATCGCCGTCACCATGCTCAACGCCTCCCCCAGCCAGGTCGGCTTCCTGACCGCGGCGGTGTGGCTGCCGAACCTTGCATCGCTGTTCATCGGCACCTGGGTCGACCACCGTCGCGACAAACGACCGCTGATGATCGCCGCCGACCTGGCCCGGACGATCCTGCTGCTGACCTTGCCGATCGCCTACTGGTTCGATCTGCTCGCCCTTGGTCAGTTGTACGTGATCGCGATCCTGGCCGGCACGGCGCATGTCGTGTTCGGTACGGCGTACGCCTCGTTCTTCGTCCGGATCGTCGAGCGGGACCAGTTCCTCGAGGCGAACAGCAAGCTGTCCGCGACACGCTCGATCTCGTTCATGGGCGGGCCGGCGGTTGGCGGTCTGCTCGTCCAGTGGCTGACCGCGCCGGTCGCGATCGTTGTCGATGCGTTGACGTTCGTGTTCTCGGCTGTTCAGATCAGCCGGCTCAAGGTCGAGCCGGGGGCATCCGAGCAGTCGGACGAGCCGCTGCTCCGCCGGGCCGCCGCCGGGATGCGGTACGTGCTCAAGCATCCGTACCTCAGCCGCAGCCTGGGCTGCGCGACCACGGTGAACTTCTTCAACCTGATGAGCATGGCGCTGCTCGTGCTGTTCGCGAGCCGCATCCTCGGGTTGTCCGCGGGCGTCATCGGCGTTGCGTTCGGGGTCGGCGCGTCCGGCGGTCTGCTCGGCGCGGTCACCGCGTCACCGCTCAGTCGCCGGTTCGGCGCCGGTCCGGTGATCGCGGCCGGCGCGGTCGTCTTCCCGGCCTCGATCGCGATCGCTGCGCTCGCGGACGGACCGACGTGGTACAAGGCGGTCGCGCTCGCAGTCGCCGAGTTCATCGGAGCATTCGCGGTGATGTGCTTCGACGTACCGCTGAACTCGCTGCAGGCGGCCGTCGTCCACGACCACATGCGCAGCCGGGTCGCGGGCGCGTTCAGCAGCATCAACTACGGCATCAGGCCGCTCGGCGCGGTCGTCGGAGGGTTCCTCGGCACCTGGATCGGTGTCCGCGAAACCCTCCTCGTCTCCGCCGCCGGCGGCCTGCTCGCCGTACTGTGGCTGGTCGGCTCCCCGATCATCCGCACCCGCGAACTGTCCGGCCTCGAACCACCCGAGCTCTAGTCCTCGATCACGTCGACCTTGGCGACGGTCGTGCGGAGCGGGACCTCCTTGATGAAGAGGACCGCGATCAGGCTGACCACCGCACAGGCGGCCGCGATCAGGAAGATCCGTCCGGTTGCGTCGCCGTACGCGTGCCGCACCAGCTCGGCCAGCTGCGGCGGCAGATGGTTGACGTCCAGCAGGCTCGTGCCGCCGGAGCCACCCTCCTGCAACTTCCTCGCGGCCTCGGCACCACCTGGACCAGTGGCCAGCAGACCGTCGACGATCAGGTCCTTCACCCGGACCGCCAGGACGGCGCCCAGTGCGGAGACACCGACCGCACCACCGAGGCTGCGGAAAAATGCGACCGTCGCGCTCGAGGCACCGATCTGGGTGACGTCCACAGTGTTCTGCACAGCGAGGACCAGGTTCTGCATGGTCATGCCCATGCCCAGGCCCATCGCCAGCATGCCGAGCCCGACGAACCAGTACGGCGAGGTGTGGTCGATCGTGCCGAGGATCAGTAGACCGCCGAGCAGCAGGATGCCGCCGGCAACCAGGTACCGCTTCCACTTGCCGTAGCGGGTGATCAGCTGACCGGAGCCCGCCGAGCCGACGAACGAACCGAGCATCATCGGGATCGTCAGCAGGCCGGCCTCGGTCGGGCTGTAGCCGCGGGCGATCTGGAAGTACTGACCGAGGAACAGCGCGCTGCCGAACATCGCGACACCGACCGCGAGGCTGGCGATGATCGCCAGCGCCGTGGTCCGCTCCCGGACGACCTTCAGCGGGACCAGCGGCTCGGCCACCCGGTTCTCCACCACGACGGCGAGGAACCCGAACAGCAAGGTGCCGCCGACGAACAACGCGGACTGCCAGGACATCCAGGCGAAGTCCGAGCCGGCGAAGGTGACCCAGAGCAGCGGCAGGCTGGCCGTGATGCTGATCAGCACCGCGCCGAGGTAGTCGATCCGGACCTCACGTTTCAGCACCGGCAGGTGCAGGTACTTCTGCAGGATCACCAGGCTGACCACGGCCAGCGGGACGCACACGTAGAAGCACCAGCGCCAGCCGAGCCACGAGGTGTCGACGATGACGCCGCCGATGAGCGGGCCGCTGACGGTCGCGACCGCCATCACGGCGCCCATGTATCCGGAGTACCGACCCCGCGACCGCGGTGGGATGGCGGCGCCGATGATGGCCTGGGCGAGCGCCATCAGTCCGCCCATCGCGATCCCCTGCAGGACCCGGGCGCCGATCAGGAACGGCACGTTGTGGGACAGGCCGGCCAGTGCCGAACCGACCACGAAGAGCGAGATCGCGAGCTGGACCAGCAGTTTCTTGCTCATCAGGTCCGACAGCTTGCCCCAGATCGGGGTGGACACCGTGGTGGCCAGCAGGCTCGCGGTGAGGACCCAGGTGTACTGCGTCTGGGAACCCTCGAGCTCGGCGATGATCGTCGGCAGCGCATTGCTGACGATCGTCGAGCTCAGCATCGCCGTGAACAGCGCGGCGAGCAGCCCGATCAGGATCTCGAGGATCTCGCGGTGGGTGAGTTCCGGCGCACTGGGCAATTGGCGCCGGGTCTCGGTGACAGTCATCAGTCTCCAGTCTTGGGGTTACGCCTCACGACCTTGTTGGCCTCGACGATGGCGGTGGCGACCCGCTGCATGGTGGCCGCGGCTGCGGTCATCGCGTCGTCGTCGAGGTCCGCAAGGGTGGTTCTCAGTTGCCGGGTGTAGGACGAATAGAGCGCCTCGAGCTGGGCCTTGCCCTGGGACGAGAGGCTGACCAGCCCCACGCGGGCATCGGCCGGGTCAGGCCGACGGCTCACCAGTCCGTCGGCCTCGAGCGCGGTCAGCTGCCTGCTCACCACCGACGCGTCGACGCCGAGCTTGGCGGCGATCTCGCCGCCACGCTGCTCGCCGTCCTTCATCAGCACCTTGAGCACACTCGCGTCGGAACGACGGAGTCCGCCGTCGCCGGCCAGGTGCCGGTGCTCGATACACCGCACGGCGCGCACCAGCGAGCTGACTCCTTCGAGCAGCTCCTGCGCGGCCGCATCCCGCTCTACCCCCGGGACGAGGGGTTGCTGAGCTAGTTGCATAACCCAACTATATAGCTAGGTAGTTGGTTTCCACAACCATATGCACAAGCTGTGGAAAACTGGTTACGAGTAGTGAGCCCTCAGCCGAGGTCGGCGTTGAGGCGGCCGAGCAGGCGGCCGAGGTCGGCGAGGTCGGTGGGGTTCCAGCGGTCGAGGATGGCGCGGAACTCGGTTTGACGTTGCGTTCGCATGGCCTCGAAGCGTTCGGCGCCGGTGGTGGTGAGGCGGAGCAGGCGGGCACGGCCGTCGTCCGGGTCGCCGACGCGTTCGATCAGACCGAGGTTCTCCAGCTGGGTGATGCCGCGGCTGACGGTGGACTTGTCGAGGCCGAGCACCTGGGCGACGTCGGACGCGCGTACGCCGGCGCTGCTGCCGGTGCCCATCTCGATCTGGGAGATCAGCGCGTAGCCGGCCGCGTCCATTTCCGGGTGCACGCGGCGGGCGAGCCGCAGCGAGGCCGACCGTGACCGGCGGAACAGCGCCGACAGTTCCTGCTCGATCGCTGCCACCATCTGCTCCGACCGCTCACCAGACGGGGCCGGCTGGTTCGAGTGGTCGACCTCGGCGGGTGTGCTCACCGGACCACGATCCCGGCGTCGCGGAGCGCCTTCTTCACGTCGGCGATCCGGAAGTCGCCGAAGTGGAACACGCTCGCGGCGAGTACGGCGTCCGCACCGGCCTCGACCGCGGGCGGGAAGTGTTCCGGCGCCCCCGCTCCCCCGCTGGCGATCAGCGGTACGTCGACCACCGCGCGGACCGCCTTGATCAGCTCGAGGTCGAATCCCTGTTTCGTCCCGTCGGCGTCCATCGAGTTGAGCAGGATCTCCCCCGCGCCCAGCTCACAGCCGCGCTGCGCCCACTCGATCGCGTCCAGCCCGGCCGACTTCCGGCCTCCGTGCGTGGTGACCTCGAACCCGCTCGGCTGCTCCGCGGCCCGTCGTACGTCGAGGGACAGCACCAGCACCTGGTTGCCGAAGCGGTGCGCGATCTCGCGGATCACGTCCGGCCGCGCGATCGCGCCGGTGTTGATCCCGACCTTGTCCGCACCGGCCCGCAGCAGCCGGTCCACGTCGCCCACCTCGCGGACCCCGCCGCCCACGGTCAGCGGGATGAACACCTGCTCGGCGGTCCGCCGGACAACGTCGTACGTCGTCTCGCGCGACCCCGACGACGCGGTGATGTCGAGGAAGGTCAGCTCGTCCGCACCCTCCGCGTCGTACACCTGCGCCATCTCGACCGGATCCCCGGCGTCCCGCAGATCCGCGAAGTTGACGCCTTTCACCACCCGTCCGGCATCAACGTCCAGACACGGAATGACTCGCACAGCAAGGCTCACGCGGCCAAGCGTACCGAGCCGGGCCGTCCGATCCGGTCAACCTGTCTCAGAGGAGCAGCGCGCGGACGACAGGCCACGCGATCAGCACCCCCGCGGCCGCCGCACCGAGCAGCCACAGAAAGTTCAACGGGTTGCGCTTGTACGCCGGGTCGACGCCGATCTCACGCACCAACTCGAGCGAGCCCATCGTCGCGCGATGGTCCACCGGAAGGCCGATCGCGCTCGTCACGGTGTGGAAGTCGGTGTCCGTCCAGAGCCAGCGGGCTCCTCCGATGCGTGTGCCGTCCGCGGCGAGGACGACCAGCAGACCCATCGGCAACGACCCCTTGACCCGGCCGATCGTCAGCACCCTGACCACCTGGGCGCGCGGAACCACCTTCGTCGGCGACCAGGCGGAGGACCGGACGGCGACCGCATCCGGGCTGACCCAGATCCTGGCACCACGGATCGCCAGCCAGAACAGGAGCGTCAGTACGGCGACCAGTACGACGAACAGACTGCCGGCCGCCGCCCAGCTCAGGGCCCAGGTCGCGAGCGAGACACAGAGCACCGCGGGCAGCACCAGGTAGGCGCCGGCGAGGATCCAGAACGGGCGGCCGGCCGCGCCGAAACGCGGCCGGACCTCGATGGTCGTCACTTCCAGGCGCGGCGGCGGTTGTCGGTGGACTTCATGGGGCGGGTGGACTCCCAGACGCGGCGCCAGCGGGCTGCTTCGGGGCCGGTCTGCGAGGGCGAGGCGCCGATCGCGGCGCGGCGGCGGGCCTCGTACCAGGTGGTGGACTCCTCGTCGAGGAGGGCCGAGACGGCAGCCGCGATGCGAGGCGCGAAGTCGCGAGCGCTCTCACCCTCGGCGGGCTTCAGCGGGTCGCCGTACCGGACGTGCACCGCCGGGCGACCGGGGATCGGCCAGCCGCGGCCGCGCGGCATCGCGGCGAACGAGCCCTTGATGCCGACCGGGATCACCGGCACGTCGTGCTCGACGGCCAGGTACGCCGCGCCCATCCGGAACCGCTGGATCCAGCCGTCCGGCGAGCGCGTGCCCTCCGGGAAGACCACGACGTTCCAGCCGTCCGCGAGCAGGTCGCCGGGCGTGGAGCTCATCTTGCCGCCGCGGCGCTCGATCGGGAACGTGTTGAACACGATCGCCGAACCGGCCGCCCGCCACCAGGTGTCGAAGAAGTAGTCCGCCGCGGCCGCGAACGCCGTCTTGCGGCGCATCGCGTCCGGCAGCGACAGCAGCAGCAACGGGGTGTCCAGGTGCGACGAGTGGTTCGCCACGATGATCGCCGGGCCGTCGAGCTTGAGCAGCGAGTCCAGGCCGCTGACCCGCGGGCTGACCTCGAAGTTCAGGACGGCGTTCAGCGGACCCTTCTGGAGCAGGTCGCGGATCGCGATCGCGGCCGGCGTCCGGGCCCACTTCGTCGGGAAGACCGTGGACTCCTTCGGGATCACGTACGGCTCGGCGGACCGCGGCACCTGCGGCCGCCGGCCCCAGCGCCACCCGCGCGCGACCTGCTTCACGTCGCGCGCGGTGTCCTTGCCGAACTTCACCAGACTCGCGCCCATCAGCGCACGTCCGCGAGCAGGTGCGGCGGGTTGTGCAGGTACGTGATCGACGGCGACCGGCCGACCGAGTGGCTGACCATCTCGAGTGCGTCCTGCAGCGTCGACGCGGACCGGAAGCCCATCCGCTCGACAGTCTTGCGGTTCGCGCCGACCCAGACGATGTCACCGCAGTGGTCCAGCGCGTGGGAGATCCAGTACCACATGTAGAACGGGTGTACGCCGTGGTACGCGTACGACGTCCGGTACAGGTGGATGTACCACGGGTCCTCGGCGTACTGCTTCTCGAACTTCGCCTCGATCGTCGCCGGATCGGTCGACTCCGACAGCACTTCCTCGAAGAAGTCGACGTACGACGGGTGGTGCAACTGGCTGAACTCGTAGTCGACCGGGTGGTACAGGATCACCGCGCCGTCCTTGCGGACGACCGGGTTGCCCCGGTACGAGTTGAAGTAGTAGCCCAGGCCCATGCACGCGGCCAGGATCGGGTTCATCACCGAGTTCACGTTGTACGGGCCGACGAACGGCACGCCCATGATCGCGACATCGGACTGGCCCTGGACCTCGACCAGGTGCTGGCGGTGCACGGCCTCGATCGTCTTCTCGTGCACCGGCTCGATCGCCCCGGCGTTGATCCCGGTCAGGCCGTAGTTCGACCGGACGTCGGTGAAGATCTTGTGCCGGACCTTGGCCGGCGCGGCGGCCAGCGCGCGCTTGGTGCCGAGCATCGAGGCCTGGTCCTTGATCGACCACTCCCACTCGCGCTTCTGCAGGAACTCGATCGGCCCGCCGAAGATGTCGTTGTTCAGCGTCGTCTCGATCTGGAAGACCTTGACGTGGCTGGTCAGCACCTCGCCCATCCGCCAGGCGGAGTGGTGCATCTTCGAGGCCTTGTGGTCCATGAACGACCGCGAGTGGATCATCGTGTGGCTGTTGTGGTGGTGCTTCAGCGACTTGTACGACGCCAGCCCGATCGACGTCGACTTGTGGCCGCCGTCCATCGCCACCAGGTTCACGTTCACGTAGACCAGCAGGTCGGACTCGGCCGCCCGCTTGGAGATCTCGACGTCCTCGCCGTGCCGGGTCTGGCCCAGGTGGGTCAGGTTGTCGCGGTCCTCGGCGTCGAAGTTGTAGAGCTTCCCGTCCGGGAAGAACGACCGGAAGACCCGCTCGCCGACGATCTCGCGCAGCTCGTTCGGGGTCAGCCGGCGGTGCAGCGCGTTCGCCGAGATCAGCTCGACGTCGTCGACACCGGCCTGTGCGGCCAGCTCCAGCACCGCCTCGATGACGCGCTGCCGGATGTCCGGCTTCTTCATCGGGGGCAGCGGCAGCGAGATGTCGTCGAACGCGATCGTCAGCCGCATCCCGGCGCGCAGCAGCTCCGGCAGCGGCTCGGAGTCGATCGGGTTCAGCAGCGCGTTCTGGATCGCCTCGTCGACGTCGCGGACCGGCGGCAGCGCCTCCGGCGGGTACACCACCCGGGTGCCCTGCGGGAACCGCTCCAGCAGGAAGCCCTCGCCGTTGTGCACGAGCAGCGGCGGCGTCCGGTCGTCCACCTCAAGCACGAAACCTGGCCGAGACATGTCAGAACCTCTCTCGTCGTACGTACTGCACAGGTGTCACGGCCCTCATGAGGCCCTCACATCGAAAGCAACCTTGACTGTTCCCAGTCGGCCGGCGGAGTGCGCATGGTCGAGCGCCTCGCGCCAGCGGTACAGCGGGTAGCGGGCCCCGACGATCCCGTCCAGCGGGGCCCGGCCGGCGAGTTCCAGCGCGGTCTCGAACGCCGGGCGGCCGTTCGGCTCCTCCCGTGCGGAGGCGTACGTGCCGGTGACCTCGAGCTCGCGGAACCACACCGGCGACAGGTCGGCGCCGCTGGCCGGCATCCCGGACAGCACCACGCGGCCGCCGGCCTTGGTGACCCGCAGCACGGTGTCGATCGAGTCCTTGCTGCCGACCGCGTCGACGGCGACGTCGACGCCGCCGAGCAGGAACTCGCCGCCGCTGAAGTCCTGCTTCAGCCGGAACGCCCCGGTCGCCCGCCGTACGCCGCGGAACACCTCGTCCGGCGCCACGACATCGCTGGCCCCGAACGCGCGCGCCAACTCGCGCTGCTTCGGGTGCTTGGCGACCACGGTGATCCGTCCGGCCTGCGTCAGCTCACGCAACGCGAGCGTCGCGAACAGCCCGACCGCACCGGCACCGCTGACCAGCACGGACTGTCCCGGCTCGACCTTGGCCCGCAGCGCAGCGTGTACCGCACCCGCCAACGGCTCGACCAGTACGGCGCGCTCGTCGGACATCCCGTCCGGTACGGCGTACAACTGGCTGCGATGCGCGACCATCAGGTTGCCCCAGCCGCCGCCGGTGTCGCGGCAGAACCCGGTCTGCAGACCCGGCGCGACATGGCCGACCGTGATCCGGTCGCACCTGTTGGTGTTTCCGGACACGCAGCCCTCGCACGGCTCGACGCCGCGCGCCGCGCAGGTCAGGACGCTGTCCATCACCACGCGGGTGCCCTTCGGCAGGTCCTCGCAGTCGTCGAGCAACTCGCCGACGATCTCGTGACCCGGGACGAACGGCAGCGACACGACCGCGGAGAAGTACAGCTTCGTGGCGCCGGTGACCATGCCGAGGTCCGAGCCGCAGATGCCGGACAGGATCGGCCGGATCCGCGCCCAGCCCTCCCGCTCGGCCTTCGGCTCGTTGATCGTGACGAGGCGCAGCGGGGCGGCCGGTCCGGTCAGGATGCCGGGGATACGGCCGCCGACCGCCTTGGCCGCCAGGTACTTCGCCGGCGACCGGTACATCTCGAGAGCGAGCATCATCGAGCGTTCACCCCGGGGAGCTCCAGACGGGACGATGTGGACGGTGTCTTCCAGTCGACGATCTGCCAGCGCGCGGCCCGGGCGGCCCGGAACAGCGACACGTCGGGCGAGACCGCGACCGGGTTGCCGACCGCTGACAGCATCGGCAGATCCGAGTGGCTGTCCGCGTAGGCGTACGACTTGGACAGGTCGATGTTGGTCTGCCGCGCGTGGTGCTTGAGCCAGGCGGCCCGCGACTCACCGACCAGCGGCGGGCCGGACAGGAAGCCGGTGCAGCGGCCGCGGTCGTCGACAGCCAGCTCGGCGGCGACGATCTCGTCGAACAACGGCTCCAGCGGACGGGTCAGCGGCCGGACCGCCCCGGTGATCAGGATCGTCTTGTGCCCCGCGGCGCGGTGCTCGCGAATCCGGCGTACGGCGGCGCCGCTCAACCGTTCCAGCACGTGCTCGGCGAGGATCTCGTCGACGATCTGGTTCAGCTCCTCCAGATCCGCGCCGGCGTACCGGCGGTAGATCGTGCGGAGGAACGTGCCGCGGTCCTTGCGCTCGGCGGCGATCAGCTTCGGGAGCTTGCGGAGCATCGCGCCGATCTCGCCGGCCCGCTGCGGGCCGTCCAGCTCGGGCAGCCGCATCCACAGGTAGGTCTCGATCACGTTCGACGACAGCAGCGTGCCGTCCATGTCGAACGCCGCGACCACCTTCGCCTCGGACGGCTCGACCTTCTTGAGGACCCCCGCGGACTCGGCGAGCGCCTTGTTCCGCTTCTTGCGGACGACGTCCAGCCGGCGCATCGACTCGGTGACGCTCGGGCAGTGCAGCTCCTGCAGGTAGTACTGCCAGTCGACGACCGCGGTGTCGCAGGCGAACTTCTCCTTGTCGTCGCCTTCGAGTGCGTTGTGCAGCGCGAGCACGTTGTCGTCGATGAACTGCAGCTCCGCCTGTGCGTACTCGGAGTACAGGTCCATGTAGCGGCGCAGGAAGTCGAGGCGGCGCTTCTGGACGTCGAGCTCGCGGGCGTACTTCCGGGTCCGCTCACCCCGCGGGATGGTGGTGATGATCTTGTCGGCGATCTTGTGTGCGCGTTCGCCGTACCTGAGCATGCTCTCGACCGAGTCGCCGCCGGGGAACTTCCACACCGGCAGCCGGACCGCGCCGCGCTCGCCGAGGTCGAAGGGATGCTTGGAGAAGTACGCGCGGACGCCCGCGTACAGCTGCTCGAACGTCAGCGGGTTCCGGGCGCCGGAGCCGATGTGGTAGTACTCCGGCTTGCTCAGCTCGGGCTCGGTCGCCATCACCGCGCAGATCGCGCCGACGACGTGGTCGACCGGGATGATCTCGATGACGGAGTCCGGCGACGCCGGGAACTCGGGCAGCTCGCCGCGGCCGTAGGCCAGGATCAGCGGCTCGGCCATCTTGAAGCCCTCGATCCAGCCCGGGTGCGGGCTCTGCAGCGCGGACTCGATGATGGCCGGCCGGACGATCGACGTCGGCAGCTTGCCGGAGAACTCCTCCACCACGCGCTCGCCGAGCGCCTTGGTGAACGTGTAGCAGTCGGTCCAGCCGAGGCTGCGGGCCCGCTCGGTGCCGGTCTCGACCAGCCGCTTCGCGACCCATTCGGTACGCCGCCGCTCGGTGTCGGCCGCGGCCGTCAGGTGACCGGCGCGCCGGTGCAGCTTCTCGGCCTCCTTGCGGAACTTCGCCAGCATCGGCGCGGACCGGGACTGCTCCTCGATCCGGGACTTCATCGCCATCCCGGCCTCGGCCTCGGTCCGCCAGTCGACGAGGTGGTCGACCGGGGCCTCCGGGATCGCACCGCGCCGGCGGCCGGCCGTGTAGGCGGTGGAGATGTGCACGTAGTGGACCTGCCGGCCCGTTTCGACGATCCGCTCGAGCAGGCTCTTGGTGCCGAGCACGTTGGTCGTGAACGCCTCGTGGATCGGCGGGTCGAAGCTCACGTCGCCGGCGCAGTGCACGACGATGTCGAGATCCTTCGGCAGCTCCGGTACGTCGGACAGGTCGCCGTCGATCACCTGGATCCGGGCGGCCGACAGGGCCTCGGCGTCGGCGTACTCCGTGCCCTCGCCGTAGAACGGCTTGAAGATGTCCTTCCGCAGCAGCTGCGCCATCCGGTCGGTGCCGGTCATCGAGCCCTTCGGCCGGATGATCGCGACCACGGTGGTGCCGGGAAGCTCGCCGATGATCCGGTGCAGCAGCGCCTCACCGACGAAGCCGGTGACACCGGTGACCAGGACCTTCTTGTCCTTGAGCTTGTCCTTGAGCTTGCCGCGCACACTCACTTGTCGCCTCCACGCGTGAGCTCGAGTGCCTGTTCCAGGGTGAACGCGCCGGCGTAGAGCGCTTTGCCGACGATGACGCCCTCGACGCCGTCCTTGACGAGCGTGCTGAGAGCTTTGAGATCGTCGAGGCTGGAGACGCCGCCCGACGCCACGATCGGCTTGTCGGTGCGTGCGCACAGGTCGCGGTACAGGTCCAGGTTCGGGCCCTGGAGCATGCCGTCCTTGGTGACGTCGGTGACGACGTAGCGCTCGCAGCCGGCCGTCTCCAGCCGGGCGAGCACCTCGTACAGGTCGCCGCCTTCCTTGGTCCAGCCGCGGGCGGCCAGCGTGCGGCCGCGGACGTCCAGACCGATCGCGACGCGGTCGCCGTACTGCTGGATGATCCGGTCGCACCACTGCGGGTCCTCGAGCGCGGCGGTGCCGATGTTCACCCGGCGCGCGCCAGTTGCCAGCGCTGCCTCCAGGGAGTCGTCGTCGCGGATGCCACCGGACAGTTCGACCTGTACGTCGAGCTTGCCGGTCACCTCGGCGAGCAGCTCACGGTTGCTGCCGCGACCGAACGCCGCGTCCAGGTCGACCAGGTGGATCCACTCCGCACCGGCGTCCTGCCACGCCATCGCCGCCGCCAGCGGGTCGCCGTACGACGTCTCACTGCCGGCCTCGCCCTGCACCAGCCGAACCGCCTGACCGTCCGCCACATCGACGGCAGGCAGCAGCACCAGGTTCTCAGACATGGCCACACCCTAGAGGGCGATGCGGAAAGATTCGTAACCCGGAGGCCTCCTGAGTCGTTTAAATCCGATCTGTCTCAGCAATACCAGTCTGTCCAGTGGTATTACGCCTAGGCTGGGCGGGTGGTGACCGTCGAACAACTCGAGAACGATCCGCATCCGACCCTCGCGCAGATCCGGCCGATCGGGTGGATCGAGGCACTGAACAGCTGGGTCGTCACGTCGCGCGCACTCGTGCTGACCGTCCTGCGCGATCCGGACACGTTCACGGTCGACGATCCGCGATTCTCGACGGCCCAGGTGGTCGGCCCGTCAATGCTGTCCCTGGACGGCGGCCTGCACAAAGCGCACCGCGATCCCTTCGAGTCACCTTTCACCCTGGCCGAGACTCGTCGTCGCTTCACCGGCCCGGTCCAGCAGACCGTCGAGGAACTGATGGCTGCCCTGAAACAGCCTGCTGATCTCCGCACCGGGCTGGCTGGTCCGTTGTCCGTCGCGGTGGTCGCGATGTCGCTCGGCCTGCCGCCGGCGTCGGCCTCGACGGTGCTCGACTGGTACACCGCGATCTCCGCCTCCGTGTCCGGCGTCTCCGCCGGTCGCCCGGTCACCGCCGAAGGCGCCGCCGCCTTCGCCGAGCTGCACAAACATGTTGCCGCGGGCATCGACTCGTCGGACTCCCTGGTCGCCACGGCCGCGCACGCCGGGCTCGGCGTGGACGAGGTCGTCGCCAATGCCGCCGTCCTCATGTTCGGCGGGATCGAGACGACCGAGGGCATGATCACCAACGCGCTCTGGCACCTCCTGACGCATCCCGAGCAGCTCGACCTGGTGCTGGCCGACCCGTCGCTGCTGCCGAACGCGATGGAGGAGTCGCTCCGCCTCGAACCGGCCGCCGCCGTCGTCGACCGCTACGCCACCCGCGACATCGAGCTTGCGGGCCGGGAGATCCGTCGTGGCGACATGGTGACCGTGTCGCTGGCGGGTGCCGGTCGTGATCCCGAGGTGTTCGAGTCGCCGGACGACTTCGACGTACGGCGGGCCAACGCCCGTCGCCATCTCGCCTTCGCGAGCGGACCGCACATCTGTCTCGGCATGCACCTGACGCGCCTGGAAACACTCGTCGCCCTGGAGGCCGTCCTCGAACTTCCCGGGCTCCGCCTGGCCGCGGACTCGCCTCCGCCGCGCGGGCTGGTCTTCCGCAAGCCGTCGGCGTTGCGGGTCAGCTGGGACGCGTGAGCACGAGCATCGTCGCGGAGTAGACGGGCATCGGCCGGTCCGGATCCCGCTCCGCGTCCTCGGCGAACATGGCGAACCCGGACTCGATCTCGTCCGCCGGCAGATGCTCGAACGTCGACAGCGCACGATGGCTGAGCCGCTCGTACCGCTCCCGCAAGGTGCGCGGCTCCTCGGCGGTGATCTCGACGACGTCGTCGCCCGGCGTCAGCCCGGCCTCGACCGCAAGCGCCTGCGTCGCGGACAGCGAGAGGTACATCGCGGCGTCGACCTCCCGCGCGGACGGGAAGTACTCGTACCAGAACAGGTCCGGCATCAGGTCCGCGAACTGCGTGCGCAGCAGCGCCACTCCCCCGGGCCGCAGCACCCGGCGTACCTCACGGAGTCCCTGCAACGGATCCGGGAAGTGATGGAACGACAGGAACATCAGCACCGCGTCGACCGATGCCTCAGGCAACGGAATGTCCTCCGCGGCGCCCTTCAGGTAGGTCACCCCCGGATGCGGGGCCTCCTCGGCCGCGGCACGCATCCGGTCCGACGGCTCCACGCCGTACACCTGGCCCTGGAACCGCGCGGCCAGACCCGGGGTGAGCCGACCGGTCCCGCTGCCCAGGTCGAGGACGTCCAGCGGGCGCCGCTGCGGGAGGTACGTCGCGAAGGCGCTGGTCCAACGCTCTACCTCGGCGGGCGAGATGCCGCGGCCCGCGACGTACACACTGCCCATCCGACCGTTGTAGTCGACCATGACCCGAGGTTATCCGCCTTGGCCGAGCATTGCCGCGAAGGACAGGAGTGCCGCTAGCAGTGCTAGGACTGCGGCGGCGTACGCGAGGATCGTCGTGGACAGCGCAAAGGTGCGGCCGCTGGGCCGGTCACGTGCCTCCTGGCGGACCGCATGCGCACAGCGCACCGCTGCGATGCCGACCAGCAGGCCAGGTACGGGTTGGAGCAGAAAGCCAGGGGCGTCGAACGACGGGTCCGAGTACGCGAGGTCGTACATCGTCGTGAAGGCGGCCCAGATCACCAGTGGCGTGGACAACGCGAGCAGAACGGCCGCCGGGGCCGCCGGCACCCAGAGCGGTCCATCGGCGTTCGAGGGATTCACCCACGAACCGCCGCGACGGCGGCTCGCGGCGAGCACCGCGGCCAGGCCGAACGCGACCAACCCGATGAACGACCACAGAGCGACGTTGTCCCGTTGCACGGCCCCCACCTCCCCCGCGGCCTACGGTACAGACGCGGTGTCAGGCGAAGAAGACGTCGTACGCGAGGCGCAGGATCAGCGCCGAGACCACGACCAGGAAGATCACCCGCACGAACTTGCTGCCGCGCGCGACCGCCGTCCGGGCGCCGAGCAGACCGCCGAGCATGTTGGCGGCCCCCATGATCAGGCCGAGCCGCCACAGCGGTGCGCCGTTCAGCGCGAACACCGCGATCGCGCCCAGGTTCGTGGCCACGTTGGCGATCTTCGCATTCGCGCTCGCCTGCAGGAAGTTGTACCCGAGCAGGCCGACCAGCGCGAAGATCAGGAACGATCCGGTCCCCGGCCCGACCGCGCCGTCGTAGAAGCCGATCAGTACGCCGACGCCGCCCGCCGCGAGGTAGTGGTCGCGGCCGTCGAACCGCAGCGCGGTGCGGGCGCCGAGGGACGGCTTCATCGCGGTGTAGATCGCGACCGCCACCAGCAGCACCAGGACGATCGGCTTGAACCACGACATCGGGATCCTGGTCGCCACCAGGGCACCGGCCGCCGCCCCGAGTCCGGCCAGGATCGCCATCGGGAGCACGGTCTTACGGTCCGGCCGCACCTTCACGCCGAACGTGACCGCACTGGTCGTCGTACCGAACAACGACGAGATCTTGTTGGTCGACAGGATCTGCGCCGGCGACGCGTTCGGCAGCCCGAGCAGCATCGCGGGCAGCTGCAGCAACCCGCCGCCGCCGACCACCGCATCGATCCAGCCGGCCGCGAAGGCGGCGACCACCAGGAACAGCAAGGTCAGCAACGAGACATCAGGCACAGCAGCAAGTCCTCACGGCCCGATGATCCGGTAAGGGCGTAGTACAGCTCAACCCTTACACCGCGGAGTGAGAGCCATGACACCTCATCCGGGAGAATGGCAGGGTGAAGTTTCTACTGCTGATCCACAACAACCTCGAGGCGCTCAAAGGATTCACCGAGGACCAACTGGTCGAGCTGTCCGGCGGGCGGGAACACGTCGCGACGCTCGCCCGCGACCTGCTGAAGACCGGTGAGCTGGTGTCGGTCCTCGGGCTGAACGAGCCCGGCGAGGAGAAGGACGTCCAGCTCGTCGCCGGTACGCCGGTGATCTCCGACCGGCCGTTCCTGGAGACGAAGGAGTACCTGGCCGGTGCGATGGTGCTGCACTGCGCGTCGGTCGAGCGAGCGCTGGAGATCGCGGCGATGATCCCGCTGGCGCAGTTCCGGCGCGTCCAGTTGCGGGAGATCCGGCTCGACCAGGACGACTTCCTGGCGGAGCTCGGCGAGTAGTTACAGCCCATGAGTGAGCTCGAGGCGGCGATCAGGGCGGCGGCGCCGCGGGCGCTGGCCGCGCTGGTCCGGCGGTACGGCGTGTTCGACCAGTGCGAGGACGCCGTACAGGAGGCGCTGCTCGAAGCGTTCGTGCAGTGGCGTGCGAACGGCGTACCGGAACAGCCGATCGGCTGGCTGATCAGTGTCGCGTCGCGGCGGATGATGGACGGGTGGCGGCGGGACAACGCACGCCGGCAGCGCGAGCTGAACGACTACCTGCGAGCGCCGGACGATCTGTACGACCCGGACGACTACCGCGAGGACGCCGACGACACGGTCCGGCTCCTCGTGCTGTGCTGCCACCCCGAGCTGACACCTGCATCGCAGATCGCGCTGACGTTGCGCTCGGTGGGCGGCCTGACCACGGCCGAGGTGGCTGCCGCTCTGCTCGTCAGCGAGACCACCGTCGCCCAACGCATCAGCCGCGCGAAGCGACAGCTCAAGGACGCACGTTTCGAGCTGCCGACGGCCGAGGAGTACGACGTGCGGATGCGCGCCGTACTGCAGGTGCTCTACCTGATCTTCAACGAAGGGCATACCGCCAGCGCGGGCGACTCGTTGCAGCGCGTGGATCTGGCCGAGGAGGCGCTCCGGATCACCCGCCTGCTCTGTCAGGCCACCGGCGAGGCCGGAGAGGTGGCCGGCCTGCTGGCGTTGATGATCCTCACCCACGCCCGCCGCGACGCGCGGACCGGCCCCGGTGGCGATCTGATCCCGGCCGATCGACAGGACCGATCCCGCTGGTACGCCGACGAGATCGCCCAGGGCGTCCGCATCGTCGAGGAGACACTGCGCTCCGGCCCTCTCGGCCCGTACCAGCTGGAGGCGGCGATCGCGGCCGTGCACAGCGAGGCCGACTCGGTCGAAACCACCGACTGGGAACAGATCGCCGGGCTCTACCGGATCCTCGAGAAGATCGACCCAAGTCCGATGGTGACGCTCGGGTCCGCCGTCGCGGTCGCGATGACCGAAGGCCCGGACGCCGGGATCGCGATCGTCGAAGACCTCGCCGACGACCGGTACCTCGGGGATCACCACCGCCGGCTGTCCGTCCTCGCCCATCTCCACGAGCTCGCCGGCCGCCCGGACCTGGCCCGCTCCAACTACCTCGCGGCACTGGAGCGGACCCGGAACACGGCCGAGCAGAACTACCTCCGCGACCGCATCGCCCACCTCATCAGATGACGGCGCCCGCCCGTCCACTCTGGACGCGGCGGCACGCTCAAGGGACTACGGAACACGTGGCCGGGGTCGACCGCCTGCTTGAGTGCGGCCAGCCGGGCGCGGTGCTGCTCCGGGAAGCAGCTGTCCAGGTCCGCGTCGGTCGGGTCGGAGATGAAGTTCTGGTACGCGCCGTTCGGATTCATCGACCGCCACAGGGCGTCGAAGTCCTTGGGCTGCTGGGTTCCCTGCTGTTCGGGCGATCCCATCAGCACCGAGTTGACCAGGAACCGCGCGTCACGGTGCGCGAACGCGGTCGCGTCCGCGGGCATCGCGCCGTACGCACCACCGAGCGACCGGATCTCGATCGCGAGTCCCGGGATCCGCGGGCGGGCCTCCAGCAGTCTTTGGCTCAGGTCCGGCGACCAGGCGTTGTAGAAGCCGTTGCGGATCCGCGGGCGCCAGTCCGCCGGCATCGACATGTCGGAGAACACGTCGGCGTACGGGACCTCGGACACCTTCTCGGTGATCATCGAGCCGAGGTGACGCAGCGGTTCCAGTGCCGCGTCCACATCACCGGTCACACACACCATGATCGCGACCGGAACCTGCCGGTCGGCCATCATCGTCGGCGCCAGTTGCAGCGACGACGTCAGCTCCTCGGGCGCGTCCGCGGCGTACTCCGCCCAGCCCTCGAGCACCTGCTCCGCCTGTGTCCACGGGTACAGCAGGGTGCCGAAGTGCACGGTGGGTCGGCGTACGGCGCTGATGTCGTACGACGTGACCACTCCGAGGCTGCCCGCTGCACCGCGGAGTCCCCAGAACAACTCCGAGTCCGTGGCGGCGTCGACCCGGCGTACCGAACCGTCCGCGGTGACCACCTCGGCCGAGACCACGTTGTCGATCGCCAGCCCGTGCTTGCGGACCATCCACCCGATGCCGCCACCGGCCATCAACCCGCCGACACCAACGCTCGCCGTGTCACCGGACGAGATCGCCAGACCGACCTTGCCGAGCCGCTCGGCGACGCGGCCCCAGGTCGCGCCGGTGCCGATCCGGACGACGTCGTCCGGCAGCAGCCTGACCTCGTCCATCGGCCGTACGTCGATCACGACGCCGCCGTCGTTCGTGCCGAACCCGGCCGCGTGGTGCCCGCCGCTGCGGACCGCGATCGGCAGGTCGTTCGTCTCGGCGTACTTCAACGCCGCCACCACGTCGTTCGCGCTCGCACACCGCACGATCACCTGCGGCCGGCCCTCGGCCGTCATCACCCGCCCGGCGTCCGGGTACCCCGCGTCCCCGTCCACCAGCACGTCACCCGCAACGGCCTGCCGCAGCCCGTCGATCCCCCGCCCATCCAGCACAGATTCCCTCATCGCCAACTCCCTGTCTCCCGGACGCCCCCTCAGGCGCCACACCCCGGGATCGGAGCCGACCGACGTTCCTCGACATCAAATGCCGAAGAAAATATGCCGGAAAATCCGGCCCGCTCCCTCATGGGGAACGGGCCGGAAGGTTCAGCTGCGGACCGTGGTGACCAGGTGGTCCACGACGTCGGCGAGCGGGACGTCTTCGCGGTCGCCGGTGCGGCGGTTCTTGACCTCGATGGTGCCGTCGGCGAGGCCCTTGCCGACCACGGCGATGGTCGGTACCCCGATCAGCTCGGCGTCCTTGAACTTCACGCCGGGCGACACCTTCTCGCGGTCGTCGTAGATCACCGTCAGGCCCCGGGACTCCAGCTCGGCGGCCAGCTCGGCGGCCTTCGCGAAGAGTTCCTTGTCCTTGCCGGTGGCAACCAGGTGCACGTCGGCGGGCGCGATCTCGCGCGGCCAGACCAGGCCGAGCTCGTCGTGGTTGCCCTCCGCGATCGCCGCCACCGCGCGGGTGACCCCGACGCCGTACGAGCCCATGGTGACCGTGACGAGCTTGCCGTTCTGGTCGAGGACCTTCAGGTCGAGCGCGTCGGCGTACTTGCGGCCGAGCTGGAAGATGTGGCCCATCTCGATCCCGCGCGCGGTCTCCAGCACACCCGAACCGTCCGGCGCCTCGTCGCCGTCGCGGACCTCGGCGGCCTGGATCGTCCCGTCCGCGGTGAAGTCCCGGCCGTGCACCAGGTTGACGACGTGGAACCCGGGCTTGTCCGCACCGGTCACCCACGCGGACCCCTCGGCCACCCGCGGGTCGAGCAGGTACCGGATGCCGGAGGTGTTGTCCTTGCCGAGCACGCCCGGACCGATGTAGCCCTTCGCGAGCGACGGGTACTTCTCGAAGTCGGCCTCCTCGAAGGCGACCACCTCGGCCGGCTCCACCTGCGCGCCGAGCCGCTTCTCGTCGATCGCGCGGTCCCCGGGGACGCCGATCGCGAGCGGCTCGCGAGTGCCGTCGGGGTGCACCAGCATCACGAGCACGTTCTTCAACGTGTCCGCGGCGGTCCACTCGCGGCCGTCGGTCCGCGCGTGCTTCGCGTTCATCGCGTCCACGAGCGTGTCGATGGTCGGCGTGTCCGGGGTGTCCACGACCTCGGCGGCCGGTACGCCGGACGCGTCGACGGGCACCGACTGCGGCACCACGACCGCCTCGACGTTGGCGGCGTACCCGCCCGGCGAGCGGACGAAGGTGTCCTCGCCGTTCTCCGCGATCGCCAGGAACTCCTCGGACCGCGAACCGCCCATCGCGCCGGACATGGCCTGCACGATCACGTAGTCGAAGCCGAGCCGGTCGAAGATCTTGATGTACGCCTCGCGGTGCTTCTCGTACGACGCGGCGAGGCCGTCGTCGTCGACATCGAACGAGTACGAGTCCTTCATCACGAACTCGCGCCCGCGCAGCACGCCTGCCCGCGGCCGTGCCTCGTCGCGGTACTTGTTCTGGATCTGGTAGATCGACAGCGGAAGATCCTTGTACGACGAGTACAGGTCCTTCACGACCAGCGTGAACATCTCCTCGTGCGTGGGGCCGAGCAGCATGTCGGCGCCCTTGCGGTCCTTCAGCCGGAAGATGTTCGGCCCGTACTCCGTCCAGCGGCCGGTGGCCTCGTAGGGCTCGCGGGGCAGCAGCGCCGGGAACACCAGCTCCTGCGCGCCGATCGCGTCCATCTCCTCACGGACGATCCGCTCGACGTTCCGCAGGACGCGCAGGCCGAGCGGCAGCCAGGTGTAGATACCGGGCGCGGCCCGCCGGATGTACCCGGCGCGGACGAGCAGCTTGTGGCTCGGGACCTCCGCGTCCGCCGGGTCCTCGCGAAGGGTGCGGAGGAACAACGACGACATACGCAAAATCACGGGAGTCTCCAAGCGTGCAAAAGTAGCTGACCGGACGTCACAGAGAATATCGGTCCGGCGAACATGCTCTCACCACGTTATCCACAGGCGCACACCGGCTCATCAGAACAGGATCGTCGCGAACGTCTCGATCGTGCGGAACCCGACGCGCTCGTACGCCGCCCGCGCCGGCAGGTTGAAGGCGTTCACATAGAGCGTCACCACCGGGCTGATCTGCCGGGCCAGCTCGACCACGGCCGCCATCCCGGGCGCGGCCAGCCCGCGACCGCGGTACTCCGGATCCACCCAAACGCCCTGGATCTGGCACACGCCCGATCCGACCGAGCCGACCTCGGCCTTGAACACGACCCGTCCGTCCTCGATCCGCGCGAACGCGCGCCCGGCCCGGATCAGCTCCGCGACCCGCGACCGGTAGAACGTCCCGTCCGGCCCGGTCTGCGGCGGTACGCCGACCTCCTCGGTGTACATCGCCACGCACGCCGGGTAGAGGATCGGCAGCTCGACCGGCTCGACCGCGCGGACCAGCGGATCCGGTGCGATCGACGGCGGCCCTTCGATCACCATGAACGGCTGGTCGTCGCGCACCTCGCGGGCCGGTCCCCAGTGCGGCTCGAGAATGTGCCACAGCTGCTCGACCGCGCGGGCCTGCCCGAGGATCTGGAAACAGTTCCGCCCGCGGCGCATCGCGTACGCCGCGAACGCCCGGAGTGCCGCGTCGTCGGCGCCGACCGGCACCATGTTCCCGCCCGCGTGACACAGTGCCTCGAGCGCGCCTTTCTCGACGTACCCCCAGACCTCCGCACCGCGCCGCGGGTCGAGTCCGGACGCCTGCACGAGGCTGTCGACGAACACGTTGATGACCGGATCGCGAGCGATGACCGCACGCGCCGCCGCGAGGTCGCGAGGACCGAGAACCCGTACGCCCACGCGCAGAACCTAGCGGATCATCGACACCTCCGTATGCAACGGGGGCCGCAACGGGGCCGGGTCAGCCGGCCTGCGGCTCGTGGTCCGCGGCGATCCGGCGCAGCGGCGACGTCCACGCGAACACCACGCCCGCGCAACCGAACAGACCCATCAGCACCATCCCGGTCCGCGGCCCGAACGCGTTGCCGAGCAGTCCGCCGGCGACCGATCCGATCGTCCACCCGACACCCCAGGACAGCATCCGGCCTGCCGTGTTCACCCGGCCGAGCAGGTTCTCCGGCGTGACCTGCTGCCGGTACGACACCGCGTTGACGATCACCAGCACGTACGCCGAACCCCAGACCAGCAACGCCAGCGCGGCCACGATCCAGTTGGGCGACAACGGCGAGAGCACTCCGAGCAGCGCCGACACCGGCAGCGCGTACAGCGTGATCGCCGCGGGCGGCATCCGCCGCAGCAGCCGCGGGAGGCTGAGCGCCGCGATCAGCCCGCCGATCCCCCACACCCCCCACACCAGTCCGAAGCGGACTCCCGACGTACCGATGTCGAGGACGCGGTCGCACCACACCACGATCAGCGCCATGAACCCGCCGCCCGCGAAGGACTGCACGCTGCCGATGACCGTCATCGTGCGAACGCCCGCGTGCCGGATCAGGAAGCGCAGGCCGTCACCGATGTCGTTCAGCACCACCTTCGGCCGTAACGGCGGCTGCCCGTCGCGGGACTCCGACATCGCCCGCACGATCCCGCGGACGGCGAACGCGGACGCCGCGAAGCTCAGGGCATCGAGCGTGAGCAGACTGGCCGGATCGAGTACGGCGAGGAGCAGACCGGTCGCCGGCGGGACGAGCAACTCGATCAGACTCGACGCCGTCCAGACCGCGGAGTTCGCCTGGGCCACGCGGGCGCGGCCGACGAGGACGGGCAGCGCGCCGAAGTTCGCGCCGTCGAAGAACGTGTAGACGGCCTGCACGGTGAACGCGACGATCAGCACCTGTACGACGGTCAGCACACCGAGCAGATGCGCCGCCGGCACGGAACCCACCAGGACCGCGTTGATGGCCTCCGCGGTCACCATCGTGCGCCGCCGGTTCCAACGGTCCGCGAGGGCGCCGGCGAACAGACCGGCCAGCAGGTACGGCGCGGACTCGAGCGCGGTCACCACCGCGGTCAGCATCGTCGACCCGCTGAGCCGGTAGACGAGCACCGGCAATGCGATCGCCGTCACCATCGACCCGGTGATCGACAAGGCGCGAGCCGACCAGTACCGCCGGAAATCCGGATCGTCGCGCAGCCTGCCAGGCGCCACCGTCGTCATGACGCGCATCCTGCAACTTCAGGTCCGGTCGAGGTCAAGACATCAGGCTTCATCCGTGGACTACCACGAGCTGACCGTCCGGGTCGACGATCTCGAGGCCGGCCTCGGTACGGGACCCGCCGACACGGCGCTGCACGTCGTCTAGGTCCTCGGTCGTGGTCAGGTCGAGTCGTACGGCGAAGTCGCCGTCGGCCGGCCCAAAGCGGACCACCGTCTGCACGCCGAGCGCGCCGAGGAACCGCTGCCAGGGCGCCTCGTCCGCTCCGGTCAGGTACGGCGTGACCGACCAGCGATCGTCCGGGGCGGCGTCGTGCAGCTTGTACCCGTACAGATCGTCGCTGCGCTCGTCGACCCAGATCACCACCCCCTCGGGCCCACTGACCGACAGCACCCGCCCGTACGCCTCGTCGAAGACCGTCGCGTCGACGAACCCCACCTGCTCCAGGCGGTCCTTCAACTCGTCGAGCTTGTCCGCCTCGAACGACAGCGTCGTCTGCCCCGGCTGCCCGCCCGTCGAACTCGAGGCCGCATCGTGCAACGCGACCATCCCGCGACCGGTCAGCATGTCGACCCATCCCCCGCGCTCGGACTCGATCCGCGACCGCAACCCCAGCCTCTCCAGGAACGCCTGCATCGCCTCCACGTCCGCCGTGAACCGCAGCGGCCTGATCACCGCGTTCTCCAGGTCGTTCATCCCCGGGCCTCCCCATGGTTGTCGAGGTACTCAGCCAGCGCCTGCTCGACGAGCGCGGACAGACTCGCCCCGTCGTCGATCGCCTTGTGCTTCACCCGCCGCACCAACTCCGGCGGCAGGTACACGTTGAACTGCACCTTCTTGTCACCAACATCGACCATGGCTATATTGCTAGCATCCTAGAAAGCCAACCGTCAATCCTCAGGGAGTCCGACAATGAATCTCCGCTTCGACCACCTCGGCCTACTGACGGACAGCCGCGAGAAGAACCAGGACATCGCCGACTTCTTCACCGGCGTACTCGGCCTGGAAGTCTCCGGCAACGCCGGCGAGGGGTACGCCGAGGTGAAGGCCGGCGCGATGACGATCGCCCTGCACACCGGCGCGATGATCGACGACTTCGGGACCCACGGCGGGACGCTCCTGCAGTTCAGCAGCGACGACGTCCGCGCCGACGTCGAGGATATCCGCGGCCGCGGCGGCAACATCGCCCTCGAGCCCGTCGACACCGACTGGGGTACCACGTCGGCCTACGTACGTGGCCCCCACGGCGTCCTGGTCGAGCTCTACCAGTTCAACGGCTCATGAGCGGGTTGATGTGGAACCTGCTCGGCAGGTTGGTGCGCCGAGGAGCTGCCCCGCCGGGGATCGAGCGCCCCGGCGGCGGGTGGATCAGCGCCTTCGCCTACCTCTCATGGCCGCTGCGGAGGTGAGACTTCTACGACAAGTACCTGCTGGACGACGCCGTCGGTGACCAAGTTCGGGATCATCGACACGTCACAGCGCTTGTGGAGGGCAACGAGGTCTACGTCCCGTCGTACGCGAGCACCGTCTGGACTGACGTCCACGGCGACTGGCGAGTCGCCTTCCACCAGCAAGCAGCCCTTTAGACCGCGGTCAGCAGCGCGTCGTCCAGCTCCTTGAGCAGCTTGGCCTTGGGGCGGGCGCCGACGACGGACCAGATCATTTCTCCGTGGTGGAAGAGGATGAGAGTGGGCAGCGCCATCACCCGGTAGCGGGCGGAGATCGCTGGGTTCTCGTCGGAGTTCAGCTTCACCACGGTCAGCTTTTCGTTGCGTTCGACACCGATCTGGGCGAGGACCGGGGCGATCTGGTGGCACGGCGGGCACCACTGCGCCCAGAAGTCCACCAGCACCGGCTTCTCGGACCGCAGCACCACCTCGTCGAAGGTGGCCTCGTCGACACTTCGCAGATCGCTCATCTCGTCCTCCAGTTCTCGGCATCGGTCAGGAGGTCGGTCAGCCGCGCCCGCAGATCGGTCAGTTCGGCGATCCGCCGGTCCACTTCCTCGATCCGGGTCCGGTACGCCGTCAGCGGTGCGGGGCACACGTCCGCGCGCGCATTGCCGGCCCGCAGGCACTCGATGAACGGGTACGTCTGCTCCGCGGTCAGCCCGAGGCTCAGCAACGCCTTCACCTCACGCACGACGACCACGTCGTCCGGCTCGTACGACCGGTACCCGTTGGCTTCCCGCCGCGGCTTGAGCAGTCCCTGCGACTCGTAGTACCGCACCGCCTTGACCGTCACACCGGCCTCGGCCGCCAGATCACTGATCCGCATCCCGCCTCCTTCACCCCGACGCTAAACCTTGCCCCCAGGGTCAAGGTCAAGCCAGCATAATCCGATGCACCTCGCCACCTTCCGCGATCCCACCCTGAGTCCCGGCGGCCGGACGATCACCCGCACCGCCGTCCGCGGCGTACTCGCCCGCGGCCCCGAGCTGCTGCTCCTCAGCTCGCGGCACGGCGACTACAAGTTCCCCGGCGGCGGGGTCGAGCCCGGCGAGTCCTTCGAGCAGGCACTGCGCCGCGAGTTCCGCGAGGAGTGCGGGTACGACGGCGTTCTCGTCGGCCCCGAACTCGCCACGACCCGCGAGGAGGTGCCGGCGATCGACGTCGAGTACGACGTGTTCGCAATGACGTCGTACTACTTCACCTGCTCAGGCGGCGTCGCCGATGCCGCACAGGATCTGGAGGGCTACGAGGCCGAGCTGGAGCTCGCACCGGTGTGGATCACGGTGCCTGACGCGTTGGTCGCCAATCAGCAGGTGCTGGCGAGCGGGGTCGGCGTGATGCGCTGGCTGGTGCGCGAGATCGCCGTACTGGAATGGCTCAGCGAGCGTTCTCGCTGACCCACTCCCCCAGCACCTTCGCGCTGGCGTCGACCAAGGCCGGCCAGTCGAGTGCCGCCTCATCCGCCGAGTCCGACACGTGCTTCACGACCCGCACAGGTACGCCGTACGCCTGGCACGCGTACACGACGCCGTACGCCTCCATGTCCACCAAGTGCGCCCGCTCCGCCAACCGCGCCCGTACGACGGGATCCGTCACGAACA
Source organism: Kribbella pratensis (assembly GCF_004366075.1). Classification (GTDB taxonomy): domain Bacteria; phylum Actinomycetota; class Actinomycetes; order Propionibacteriales; family Kribbellaceae; genus Kribbella; species Kribbella pratensis. The sequence goes on from NZ_SODU01000001.1 coordinate 1,243,487, forward strand.
CGTCCCCCGACGCCAGCACGGTCCCGTCCCCACCCTCAACAGCCAACTCATCCTGCGGATCCAACCCAATGGCCCGGACCGCCTCCGCGTTCACGTCGTGGTTGATCACCATGCTCGGCAGATACAACCCGGACAGTCCGTCCCGCAGTGCGCCCGTCGTACCGACGTTCAACACCACCAGCCCTGTGGTGTCCCGCTCCGCCAAGGCCCTCGCGGTAGCCACCGCCGCCGCCGTCTTCCCGACCCCGGTGACGACGACGGGCAGTTCGTCCGGGACGTAGCGCGCTTCTGCGCGGATGGCGCTGACGATCAGATAACTGGTCACCCGCCGAAGCGTAGTCGGCGGGTGACCAGTTCTCCGGAGATCAGGGGAGCTTGACATACGGCGCGAGGAAGGACCGTGCCGACGGGGTGTCGGTTCGGTAGACGACGTTTGTCGCGTAGCAGGGAGAGTCACCGGTGATGGTGGTTGCGGCGAGGACCAGCTTGCCGCCGATCGTGACGAAGTTCGGGCCGCCCGAGTCGCCGTAGCAGGCGCCGCCGTTGCCCTGCGGCTCCGTCATGGCCAACCGGACCCAGGTCTTGTTCAACGCGTTGAAGTCCACCGGCGCCTTCATCCGAACGCCGCCGCCGGGATGCGTCTGGCCACCCGGACCGTTGACGGCCTCCTGGGTGCCGTAGCCGACCACCAGCCAGGACGCGGCATCGAGCGCCCGGCTACCCAGCTTGTCCAGCTGACCCGCGCTCGGCAGCGTTGCCGGTGTGAAGCTCCAGACGTCGGCGGGATCGGTCGCGCGGTTGGCGAAGTCGATCACTCCGATGTCGTGCGCGTCGGCCGAGTTCCCCGGGTACGCCGGGTCCTGGTGGGTGTCGCCCTCTACCGCGTGATGGTTCGTGACGAACGAGGCCGCGGTCTGCGCGGGGGTCAGGCCTTGGGCCGCGGCGTTGTCCAGGAGCGTCTGGACGTCCTGGTCGAGCGACACGTAGAACTTGGTCCCGGCCGGCCAGTCGTCGGTGCAGTGCGCAGCCGTCAGATAGGTGTCGCGGTCAACCATCGTGCCACTGCACACCCAGTCGAACCGATCCGGTACGCCGTCACCGGTGTTGTCCCACAACGCCAGGAACGCCCCGACCTCCGTCCGCTCCGGCGCCGGCGTCGCGTTGTACGAGTTGATGGCCGCCGCCGGCACGGTGGACGCACACACCGCCGCACCGATCGCCAGCACGGTCAGGATCTTCTTGCGCATGGAACCTCCCAGGGGGCACGAACAGCGGCACACTACGCCGCCGCCTGCCCCCGGAGAAGCTCTGAAGACCCACCGGCCCCACGTCGGAGGGAACCCTTCGCAGCGGTGGGACGAACCCTTCGCCCGGGTCGGTCAGCTGACGCTGACGGTGGGCTCGCCGGGCTCCGTGGTCTCCATCTGTTCGGCGATGCGCATCGCCTCTTCGATGAGGGTTTCGACGATGGCGGATTCCGGGACGGTCTTGATGACCTCGCCCTTGACGAAGATCTGGCCCTTGCCGTTGCCGGAGGCGACGCCGAGGTCGGCCTCGCGGGCCTCGCCCGGGCCGTTCACGACGCAGCCCATGACGGCGACGCGGAGCGGGACCTCCATGCCTTCGAGGCCGGCGGTGACCTGCTCGGCCAGGGTGTAGACGTCCACCTGGGCGCGGCCGCAGGACGGGCAGGAGACGATCTCGAGCTTGCGCTCGCGCAGGTTCAGCGATTGCAGGATCTGCAGGCCGACCTTGACCTCCTCGACCGGCGGCGCGGACAGCGAGACCCGGATCGTGTCCCCGATGCCCTTCGACAGAAGTGCACCGAACGCGACCGACGACTTGATCGTGCCCTGGAACGCCGGGCCGGCCTCGGTGACCCCGAGGTGCAGCGGCCAGTCGCCGCGCTCGGCGAGCATCTCGTACGCCTGCACCATCACGACCGGGTCGTTGTGCTTGACCGAGATCTTGAAGTCGTGGAAGTCGTGCTCCTCGAACAGCGACGCCTCCCAGACGGCCGACTCGACGAGCGCCTCGGGCGTCGCCTTGCCGTACTTCTCCAGCAGCCGCTTGTCCAGCGATCCCGCGTTCACGCCGATGCGCAGCGACGTACCGTGGTCCTTCGCGGCCTGCGCGATCTCCTTGACCTGGTCGTCGAACTTGCGGATGTTGCCCGGATTCACCCGTACGGCGGCGCACCCGGCCTCGATCGCCGCGAACACGTAGCCCGGCTGGAAGTGGATGTCGGCGATCACCGGGATCTGCGAGTGCTGCGCGATCTCCGCGAGCGCGTCGGCGTCCTCCTGGCGCGGGCACGCGACCCGGACGATGTCGCAGCCCGCGGCGGTCAGCTCGGCGATCTGCTGCAGCGTCTTGTTGACGTCGTGGGTCGGCGTGGTCGTCATCGACTGCACCGAGATCGGCGCGTCGCCGCCGACCAGTACGCTACCCACCTTGATCTGACGAGTCTTCCGACGTGGCGCCAGCGTCGGAGGCGGCAGCGCGGGCATGCCCAGGTTGATGCTCATGTTTCCTTATCCGTTGAACAGCTTGATGGGGTTCACGATGTCGGCGATGACGAGCAGCACGCCCATCACCACGATCACACTCGCCGCGACGTACGCGATCGGGAGCAGCTTGGCCACGTCGACGTACCCGGGGTCCGGCCGGCCGAACAGCTTCGCGAGGCCGCGCCGGACACCTTCCCAGATCGCGCCGATCATGTGACCGCCGTCCAGCGGCAGCAGCGGGATGAAGTTGAACAGGGCGAGGAACAGGTTCAGCGAGGCGAGCAGCAGGATCAGGGTGGCCGCCTTCGCGCCGACGTTCAGGTCGCTGGAGGCGATCTCGCCCGCGACCCGGCTGGCGCCGACGACGCTCATCGGGCTGTCCTGGTCCCGCTCGCCGCCGACGATCGACTTGGCGACGCCGACCAGCTTCTCCGGGAACCGGCCGAGGGCCTGGATGGTGCTGACCGTGTAGCCGCCCATCTTGTCGAGCGCGTAACCGACGCTCTGCCGCTCGATCTTGCTCTCCGGCGAGACCCCGAGGAACCCGACCGAGACGTACCTGTCCGACCCGGGCTTGTCCAGGACCTGGTTGACGATCGTGCTCGTGTGCAGGGTCAGCTGCTGACCGTTGCGCTCGACAACGATCGTGGCGGGCTTGTCGGTGTTCGCCCGGATCAGCGGCGTCAGCTGGTCCCAGCTGGTGATCGTGGTCCCGTTGAACGCGACGATCTTGTCGCCGACCTGGAACCCGGCCTGCTTGGCCGGCGAGACCTTGTCGCCGTCCTGGCACTTGCGGTCCGGCTTCGCCTGGTCGGCGGGAATCACGCAGTCGGTGACCGTCGAGATGGTGGTCTGCGCGACGCTGTCGCCGTAGATCGTGAACAGCCCGGTGAAGAGCACGACCGCGATCAGCACGTTGACCAGCGGCCCGGACGCCATCACGATCAGCTTCTTCCACCACACCTTCTGGTAGAAGAGCCGGCCGTTGTCCTCGGGCGAGATCGTCTCGTACTCCGCCGTACGGGCGTTCTCGACCATCGACTGGATCGGGCCGGTGTTGGCCTTGCGCACCTTCGTGGGGTCCTGGCCCTTGGCGGGCGGCATCATGCCGATGATCCGGACGAAACCGCCGGCCGGGATCGCCTTGATGCCGTACTCCGTCTCGCCGCGCTTCACCGACCAGACGGTCCGCCCGAAGCCGACGAAGAACTGCGTGACCTTCATCCCGAACGCCTTCGCCGGGAGCATGTGGCCCATCTCGTGCAGCGCGACCGAGATCAGCACCCCGGCGACGAACAGCACGATGCCGAGAATGGTGAGAAGCACACTCATGCCTGCTGGTTCTCCTGTACGCCAGTGATCTCACGGGCCCGCTGCCGCGCCCACGCGTCCGCGGCGAGCACGTCGTCGACGGACAGTTCCTCATACGAGGGTACGTCGTGATCGGTCACGACCCGCGCCACTGTGTCGACGATCGCCACGAACGGTAGCCGCCCGTCGCGGAACGCCTGCACACAGACCTCGTTCGCCGCGTTGAACACGGCCGGGGCGGTCCCGCCGCGGGTCCCCGCCTCCCGGGCCAGCTGGACCGACGGGAACGCCGTGCCGTCGACCGGCTGGAACGTCCAGGTGCTCGCCTCGGCCCAGTTCCACGGCGGCGAAGCGTCCGGTATCCGGTCAGGCCAGCCGAGCGCGAGCGCGATCGGCACCGTCATCGTCGGTACGCCGACCTGCGCGATCGTGGCGCCGTCGAAGAACTCGACCATCGAGTGGATCGCCTGCTGCCGGTGGACGACCACGTCGATCCGGTCCATCGGGATCCCGAACAACAGGTGCGCCTCGATCAGCTCGAGGCCCTTGTTGACCAGCGTGGCCGAGTTGATCGTGACGACCGGCCCCATCGCGAAGTTCGGGTGGTCCAGGGCCTGCTCGACGGTCACGTTCTCCAGCTCGCTCCGCGGCCGGCCGAGGAACGGGCCTCCGCTCGCGGTCAGGAGCAGTTTGCGGACCTCCTCCGGCGTACCGCCGCGCAGGCACTGCGCGATCGCGCTGTGCTCGGAGTCGACCGGGACGATCTGCCCCGGTTTCGCGCGCCGGGTGACGATCGGGCCGCCGATCACCAGCGACTCCTTGTTGGCGAGCGCCAGTGTGTTCCCGGCGTCCAGCGCGGCCAGCGTCGCGTGCAGGCCGACCGAGCCGTTGATGCCGTTGAGTACTACGTCACACGGCAGCGCCGCGAGCTCGCTGGAGGCGTCCGGCCCAGTGACGATCTTGGGAATCCGGAACTCGCCCTGCGCGTATCCCTTCCGCTGCGCCTCGGCGTAGAACGCCAGCTGCAGGTCCTGCGCGACCGTGGCCTTGGCCACCGCCACGACCTCGACCCCGAACTCGAGCGCCTGCTGCGCGAGCAGCGCGACGTTGTCGCCGCCGGCGGACAGGGCCAGGACGTGGAAGCGGTCCCGGTTCCGTCCGATCAGCTCGAGCGCCTGAGTGCCGATCGAGCCGGTCGAGCCGAGGATGACGACGCTACGCGGGTTCACGGCGCCATTGTTCCAGGTCAGGCCACCGGTTCAGGACAGCAGCAGCCGGAACGGGAGCGTTCCGAGCCGGATCTCGTCCCCGTGGGTCACCATCGCGGTCACGATCGGTACGCCGTTCACCATCGTCGCGTTGGTCGACCCCAGGTCCCGCAGCTCGTAGCTGGTCGCGTCGATCCGCAGGAGCTCCGCGTGGTGCCGGCTGACCTCCGGGCGGTCGAGGATCAGGTCACATTCCGGTGCGCGGCCGATCCGGGCCAGGTCGAGCAGCGGTACGACGTCGCCGTCCGGTCCGACCAGTGCGGGCTGCGGTCCGGTTTCCAGGGCCTCTGCGATCTCCGTCACGCCCGCGGTGCGGATCGACAGCGAGACGATCAGGTCGTCGCCCTTGTCCACGTGCAGGTTGTGCTGAGCGCCGTACCCCTGCAGCAGGTCGCCGTACTCGTCGATGACGACAGCGGAGACGTGGTAGTACCCCGGCGGCAGCTGGGCGTACGCCGCTGCGCCGAGGGACGTGGTCAGCACGACAGCGTCGTACTCGCGGTGACTGATGTCGGTGATCGTGACGAGGACGGGGCTGTTGGCAGTGAGATGTGCCTCGGCGCCGGTGTCACCCGGGGTGAACTCGACAGTGACCATCGGAGCCGGCCGGAACTCGTCCAGCCCGACCAAGCGGTCCACCGCGGGCACGGTGCCGGTCGGAATGGACAGCGGGACGTACTGACCGTGTGACCGCACCAGTACGTCGAGCTGCGGCCGCGGCCACCCGTTGCGGCGGGCGAGCAGGTACGCGGGGACCATGCCCTTGCTGAAGATGAAGGCCACATCTCCGACAACAGCCCGCACGAATCCGCTGACAGGTTCCATCGACACCCCCAGTGCATCAGTATCCCGGAATCGCCACTCCGGTACGGCGGTGTGCTGCGTGTCATGGTGTGCCGCCGTACCGTTGCCCAGTGACCACACCGCCGGCTTCTGTGCTCATCATCGAGAACGACCGGGACAGCGGACCTGGCCGGCTGCTCGACTGGCTGGACGAGCATGGGCTCCCTCCGGTCGTCGTGCGGGCCTGGGACGGTGAGCCCGTACCCGCGAGCATGGACGGGCATGCGGCGCTCATCATGCTCGGCGGAGGCATGCTGCCGGACGAGGACGAGCGATCGCCGTGGCTGCCGGCAGAGCGTTCGCTGCTACGCGACGCGCACGGACGGGTGCCGGTGCTCGGGATCTGCCTGGGTGCGCAGTTGCTGGCACACACGTTCGGCGGTGAGGTGCAGGGGAAGTACGGGCAGCCGGAGAAGGGTGTGACCTCGTTGACGGTGCTGCCGGCCGGTGCGAACGACGTACTGCTGGCAGGGCTGCCGTCGACGCTGCGGGCAGTCGAGAGCCACCAGGACCAGATCACGCGGCTGCCGGAGGATGCGGTGCTGCTGATGTCCAGTGAGCGGTGCACGAACCAGATGCTGCGCATCGGGCAGAGCTGGGGTGTGCAGTTCCATCCTGAGGTGGAGGCCGAGCGGGTACGGCGCTGGGAGCCGGCACGACTGCGGTCGCTCGGGTTCGACCCGGACACCGTCGTGGCGGATGCGGAACGGTACGCCGTCGAGCTCGAGAAGACGTGGTCCACGGTCGTGGGCCGATTCCTGTCCCTCGTCGGCTGATGCGGCGTTACCTTATGGGGCATGAGTCTGGAGCAGCCGCCGCCCAACCACCGGGCATCCGACAACGACCGTGAGCGTGCCGCCGCCGTGGTCCAGGAGGCGCACACCGACGGGCGGCTGGACTTCGAGGAACTCGACGAGCGGCTGACCCAGATCTACTCGGCCAAGACCCAGCTCGAGCTCCGCAACGCGACCGCGGACCTGGTGCCGGTCGCCCACGGCGGCTCCCAGGAGCTGACGCTCCGGGCACGGCACAGCGCGCAGAAACGCGAGGGCGCCTGGGTCGTCCCCGAGCGACTGACCGCGATCGCGGAACACTCGTCGGTCAAGCTCGACTTCACCGACGCCGTCGTGCACTGGTCCGACATCCACGTCGACGCCCAGGCCATCCACAGCTCGGTGGTGATGGTCATCCCCGAAGGCTGGAGTGTCGACATCGACCAGGTCGAGGCCAATCACAGCAGCGCCAAGAACAAGGCCGTGGCCCCGCGCCCCGGCGGCGTCCGCCTCCACGTCACCGGCAAGGCCCACCACGCCAGCGTCATAGTCCGCCACCCCCGCAAACGCCACTGGTGGTGGCCCTGGTACCGCAAGTGATTCATGCCTCCTCCGCGGCCGCCCGGATTGCGGTTAGCGTTTGGGCATGAGCGCTTCGTTGGATCTGGTGGATGTCGACTCCTTGCTGAGTTCGGAGGAGGTTGATGTTCGGGGGGCTGCGCGGCGGTTTGCGGACGAGCGGTTGCGGCCGTCCTTGCCGGAGTGGTTCGAGGCCGGGGCGATTCCGGCGCGGGAGCTGGCCAAGGAGCTCGGGGCGCTCGGGTTCCTCGGGATGCACCTGACCGGGTACGGGTGCGCCGGACTCGGACCGGTCGCATACGGGTTGGCCTGTCTCGAGATCGAGGCGGCCGACTCGGGGATGCGGTCGCTGGTGTCGGTGCAGGGTTCGCTGGCGATGTACGCGATCTGGAAGTACGGCAGCGAGGAGCAGAAGGCTGAGTGGCTCCCCCGGATGGCCGCGGGTGAGGCGATCGGCTGCTTCGGACTGACCGAACCGGACTTCGGCTCGAACCCGGCCGGTATGCGCACCAATGGCCGGCGCGATGGTGATGGCTGGATTCTGAACGGCTCGAAGATGTGGATCACCAACGGCTCGATCGCCGACGTCGCGGTGGTCTGGGCGCGAACCGACGACGGCGTCCGCGGCTTCGTCGTACCGACGTCGACACCCGGCTTCTCGGCGCCGGAGATCAAGCAGAAGATGTCGCTGCGCGCATCCGTCACGTCCGAGCTGGTACTGGACGACGTACGGCTGCCGGCGTCGGCGATGCTGCCCGAGGCACGTGGTCTGTCCGGCCCGCTCGGCTGCCTGAACGAGGCCCGGTTCGGCATCATCTTCGGCGCGATGGGCGCGGCGCGGGACTGTCTGGAGACCGCGATCGCGTACGCCGGCGAGCGGATCGTGTTCGACAAGCCGCTGACGGCGTACCAGTTGACGCAGGCGAAACTGGCCGACATGGCGGTCGAGCTGAACAAGGGCATTCTGCTCGCCGTCCACCTCGGACGGCTGAAGGAGAAGGGCGCGCTGCGTCCCGAGCAGGTGTCGGTCGGCAAGCTGAACAACGTCCGCGAGGCGATCGCGATCGCGCGCGAGTGCCGCACGATCCTCGCGGCGAACGGCATCAGCGGCGAATACCCGATCATGCGGCACGCCAACAACCTCGAGTCCGTCCTCACCTACGAGGGCACGTCCGAGGTCCACCAACTCGTGATCGGCCAGGCCCTGACCGGCCAGTCCGCGTTCCGCTGACGCATACCACCCACCCGATCTGGGCACGGGGAGTGAGATCAGTTACTCCGCGTTCGGAAGGAGCAGTCATGCGGATCGGGGCCGGCATCGCACTCATCGTGATCGGCGCCGTCATCGCGTTCGCCGTACGGGACACGTCGGACACGTTCAACCTGACCGCGCTCGGCATCATCATCATGCTCGGCGGCGCGGCCGGGATCTGGCTGTCCTACCACCTCGCCAACCGGCGAACGCACGTCGACCGCGAGGTCATGGACGTCGATGTCGAACGGCAGTACCGCACCGAAGCGACGTCGCGCGTCGCCGAGGATCCGATCGACGTCACGCCGCCGCAGCGCGGCGTGGGTCACAGGCACCACAGGTAGCCAGCACGAACTGATGACTACTTCGCGACCTCTGTCGCGCGGGACTCCCGTACGACGGTCACGCGGATCTGACCCGGATATGTGAGCTCCTCCTCGACCTGCTTCGCGATGTCGCGGGCCATCACCTGCGCCGCGATGTCGTCGACCGCGTCCGGCAGGACCATCACGCGGATCTCCCGGCCGGCCTGCATCGCGAACACCTTCTCCACACCCTCGTGGTGCATCGCGATCTCCTCCAGCCGTTCGAGCCGCTGCACATACGCCTCCAGCGACTCGCGCCGCGCACCCGGCCGCCCGCCGCTGACCGCGTCCGCCGCCTGCGTCAGCACCGCCTCGACGGTGCGGACCTCGACCTCGTTGTGGTGCGCCTCGATGCAGTGCACGACGTCGTCGTTCTCGCCGTACTTCCGCGCCAGGTCCGCACCGACGATCGCGTGGCTGCCCTCGGACTCGTGCGTGAGCGCCTTCCCGATGTCGTGCAGGAACGCGCCACGCTTGCACAGCTTCGGATCCAGCCCGAGCTCGGCCGCCATCATCCCGGCGATGTGCGCCGATTCGATCAGGTGCTTCAGCACGTTCTGCCCGTACGACGTCCGGTAGCGCAGCAGCCCCATCGTCCGGACCAACTCCGGATGCAGGTCGGTGATCCCGACGTCGGCCATCGCGTCCTCGGCCGCCCGTTCGCACAGCTCGGCGACCTCGCCCTTGCTGCGCTCGTAGATCTCCTCGATCCGGCTCGGGTGGATCCGGCCGTCCAGCACCAGCGAGTCCAGGGTCAGCCGCGCGGTCTCCCGCCGTACCGGATCGAAGCAGGACAGCAACACCGCTTCCGGGGTGTCGTCGATGATCAGGTTCACGCCGGTGGTCTGCTCGAACGACCGGATGTTGCGGCCCTCGCGCCCGATGATGCGGCCCTTCATGTCGTCGCTCGGCAGATGGACGACGGACACGACCGACTCGCTGGTCTGCTCGGACGCCAGCCGCTGCACCGCGCCGGTGATGATCTTGCGTGCCTTCGTCTCACCCTCGTCGAGCGCCTGCCGCTCGATGTCGCGGACGATGGTGTGCGCGTGCCGCTTCGCCTCGTCCTCGATCGCCGCGACCAGCTCGGCCTTCGCCTGCTCGGTCGTCAGGTTCGCGACGCCTTCCAGGATCCGGCGGCGTTCGTCCTCGAGGTCCTTGATCTCCTGCTTGCGCTGCTCGAGCTCGGCCAACTGCGCGGTCAGCTCGGCATGGCGCTCCTCGATCCCGCGGTGCTGCTCGTCGAGCCGCTCCTCGCGCTCGGTCAACCGGTGGTCGCGGCGCTCCATCTCCAGCCGCTGCTCCCGCAGGTCGTCCCGGATGGACTGTGCCTCCGCCTCGGCCTCCCGGCGTACGTCGGACGCCCGCTGATCGGCATCACGCCGTACCTCGGACGCCCGGTCCTCCGCGGCGCGGCGGATCTCCTCGGCGCGCTGCTCAGCTGCCTCGGCACGCGTCCGCAGTACGGCGGCATCCTCCTCGGCCTGCCGACGTACCAGCTCCGCCGCGGACTTCGCGCCGGCGGTGAGCTGCGCCGCCTCGAGTTGGGCAGCCTCGAGCTGCGCGGTCTCGAGCCGGGAGGCCTCCTGCTGGGAGGTCGAGATGCCCACAGCCTTCCGGCGGGAGAGGGTGAGGCCGATCCAAGCCAGTAGTCCGGCGATCAGCAATCCGATCAGGGCCAGGCCAACGGACATCGCGGTCATCGGCGTCTCCCCTCTCCTTCGAGTCCCACGCGGGAACTGTGGCCATCGGTCGAAGGGATGAGCCAACCGGCCGTTCGGTAAGGCGTCACCGGGGTACGACGGTGCCGGCGCCACCTCCACTGAGGCGGTACCGGTGCTGTCACTTCCGGCGGTGCCGACGGTGCTGCTGCGCACTCGCTGCTGACGTGCTGCCCAGCGTGCTCGCGGTCCGCGAACCCCCGTCCGCCGACTGCAGGGACGCCACATCAGCGGCCGCCCAGCGTTGCTTGCTCACCGTGCGTCGCCGGTTGAACCCTCGGAGACCACGATGGCCCCGCTCGTGTCCCGTCGGGCTGCTGCCGTTCAGGTATTACGTGCGGCGCCGTCTATCCGACAGCGTCTGCACGACGCCGTCGTCCTTCCTTCAGCTCGGTCGAGCGTGGTTGCGTTTTCCCGGCCGGTCGGTAGTTTCACCAACCCGCCGTTCCTCATATCCGCCACCGTTTCGGTGGATTCATCCCTTCCTGATGCCGAGGCTAGGCGCGCCCCACCACCCGGTCAAGACGGACACTCATCGCCGCCACCGCCGATCTGCACAAGACCACTCACCAACCTGGTCTACTCCGGATCCCTCCGTCACCGCCCGTATGGGTTTGAGGAGCCGGTCCGCATGCAGCCGCCAGACGTGCCAGGTCAGCCCGGCCAGACCCAGCACTGTCGAGCTGACCGTTGCACCTAACTGGCGCTAACTGTTTGTGCTGCTGCCCTGGGAGCCGGTACGGGCAGAGGAAGCCGTCCGCGTGCAGGCCTCGGACGTGTCAGGTCAGCTCGACCAGACCCAGCGCTGTCAAGCTGACCACTGCGTGTGGCTGGTGGGACTAGCCGTTTGTGCTGCTGCCCTGGGAGCCGGCACGGTCTTGCGACGCGCCGGGCGTTTCAGCTGTCGACTCACCGGGCGCCGCTTCGGACGTGCCTGCCGAGGCGCCGGCAGTGGATTCAGAACCCGTCACGGCGGACTCAGACCCGGCTGGCTCGGATCCGGCAGGCCCGGACGCGGTGGGCTCGGATGCGGTGCGCTCGGATGCGGTGGGCTCGGTGCTGGTTGTTTCGGTGGGCTCAGGTGTGGATCCTGCTCCCGACTGGTTCGGGGTCTCCGCGGAGTTTTTGTCGACGAAGCCGCCGACCTTCTGCTGGACTGCGTCGACCTTCTCCGCGTACTTCCCGCCGGTCTGCTTGTCGATCAGGTCGCCTGCCTTCTCGACGCCGGCCTTGATCTTGTCCGGGTTCTGCTTGACGACATTCCGGAGCCAGTTCTTCGCCTGTTCCTGGAAATCGTTCATTGCACCCTCCGCGGTGTCTGGGGCGGATCGACGGAAAATTCCAGCCTACGGACCGGAGCAAATACCGGCCCTACCTCGGATAACACACCGTCACGGCGCACCCGTCAACGCCCCTCGCCGCAGCCCACCCCCCGAACCCACGTCACCCTCCGTAACCCCCACCCCGGCCAAGCCCCGATCAGCAGCCCTCGACGCCCGTACGACACCACCGACCACACCGACCACACAGACCACACCCGACAAGCGGGCTCCGGGCTCCGGGGCTGGTGAGTCGGATGGCGGCCTAGGTGTTCCCGAGGTGTGCCTTGGCGATGTCCGCCGGTGCGTGCACCAACCAAGCGTCGAGTAACGCTTCCTCGAGGACGTCCTCAGACACCTCGTCCAGCTGAACCAGCACCGCGGCGTACCCGTTGAAATGCGGAATCGTGAAGAACCCGTCCCCCGCCCGTGCCTGCAGCACTGCTTCCTTGTCCGCCAGGTCCTCAACGACCAGCGCGACGATCGGCCCACTCGGCGGCGTCTCGTCCCCGAACCGCCTCAGGTCCGCCTTGCTGAACGGCCGTTCCCACGCGTACGCCTTCCCAGCGACCTTCCACGTCCGCATCCCGTGCCGAGTGGTCTCCTCAGTCCCGGGCAACCCCAATACCACCCGCTCCACATCACCCATGCTCGTCACCCGACCGACGCTACCGGCAGGAACTACTCGGGTTCGAGACCGGAGGAGTCGAGGAGGGGGAACTCTTCATGGCCGGCGTCGAGCTCCTCCTTGACGACGGTCATCGCGAGACCGCCCGGATACCCCTTGCGGGCAAGCATTCCGAGCAGCCGCCGCATCGCCACCTGCCGCTCGAGCGAACGCATCGACCGCAGCTTCCGCCGTACCAGCTCGCGGGCCTTCTCCTCTTCCTGCTCGGGTTGCAGCTCCTCGAGCGCATCCCGCGCCAACTCGTCGTCGACCCCGCGCCGTCGTAGCTCCTGCGCCAGCGCCCGCTTCCCGAGCCCCCGCCCGCGATGCCGCGACTCCACCCACGCATTCGCGAACGCGGCATCGTCGATCAACCCGACGTCGGTAAACCGATCCAGCACCGCATCGGCCACCTCGTCCGGAATGTCCCGCTCCGCTAGCACGTCGGCCAGCTCGGCCCGGGTCCTCGGCTGACCCGTCAACTTGTCCAGCAAAATCGTCCGAGCCACGGAGTACGGATCCGCGGCCGCCCCATCGAGCTCCGGATCTCCCGTCCCCTGAGGCTCCTCCGCAACGGGCCGCTTCCCCCTCCGTCCAAATCCCCCACCGACCCGCCGCCGCGCACTCCCCCGCCCGGCCCCACTCCGAGTCGACGCGCCCCCACCACCGGCAGTGTCAGCGGTGGCGAACCGGGTGCCATCGTCCGTCGTACCTGCGAGCGCCGCACCCGACGTACCTGCGGTTCGCCACGCGGGCTCCGCTGCGGGTGCATCGGCTGCTGGGTCCGCGGTGGGCCGCGCGGGCTCCGGGGTGGGTGCACTAGCTGCTGTGTCCGCGGACGTACCACCGACCCGCGTCTCGCCACGGCTCGCAACGGGGCGGCGACGAGGTGAGTCGGTCGGAGGTCGGTGAGCCCCGTCCGTCGAGCCAGGTGCCGTCTCTCCGGAAGAGGGTCCCCCAGCGGTCGTTGGCGGAGGCGCATCGACTGGGTCTGCCCACGGGTCGAACGCGCCGGCTGTGTCGGCCGCGGTTTGGTGAGTCTCGTCCGTCGAGCCGGGCGCCATCTCTCCGGAGGAGGGTGCCGCAGCGATTGTTCGGCGAGGCGCATCGACTGGGTCTGCCCACGGGTCGAACGCGTCGGCTGTGTCGGAGGCGGCGACCGTGTCGAAAGCGTCGCGCGAGATCGACGTCGTCGTCGTGTCCGCGGCTTCTTCATCCTGTCCCGCTCCGCCGGTGTCAACTGCTGACGGCGCGGGCGTCGGGCCGCTGGCCTCAGAGGTGGAACCGTTCGAGGCACTGCGATTCGAGGCACTGCGATTCGAGGTAGAGCGATTCGAGGTAGAGCGACGCGGGGCATCGCGGGGTGGGGCGGGCGCATCGCCGGGTGGGACGGGCGCATCGTCAGGTGGGGCGGGGGCATCGTCAGGTGGGGCGGGGGCATCGTCAGCGAAGGCTTGGGCCTCGGCTCGGCGCGCGGCGGCCTGGTTCTCGAACGCTTGGACGGTTCGCTTGTCGTCGCCGCCCCAGGGGTCGACGGTGCCGGCGGTTCGCCTGATGGAGCCGGTACGTCGCGTCGTACTCCGCTCCGACTCCCCGCTGTCCAGGAAGTCGCCCGGGTCCTCCCACGGGTCGGCTGCGCGCACTCCACGACCCCGAGTACGACTTCCCCGCCTCGAACCAGCCGAGGAATCGTCGCTGTCACCAGACACACCATCTCGACGAGCGTCGCCCGACGAGGACGCCGATCGCGACGCGTCACGCTCCGCGGACACCCGCCGAGCCGCCGTTCGCCGGTACGACCTGCGCTCGGCAGCAGCTGGCTCCGTAGCGGACGACTCGGTAGCGGACGACTCCGTGATGGCCGACCCGGTGGTGGTCGACCCGGTGGTGGTCGCGGGCGCGGTTGCTCCTTCGGCCAGGAGTTTGCGGGCCAGGGCGAGGCGTTCGTCATGCGGTAGAGACAGCGCCGCGGGGGCAGCGTCGTCGGCAGCTGATGGCTGCCGGGGGACGCTGCCGCCCGCGGAGGGTCGGTCAGAAGTCGACATCGACCTCGGCCGCGGCCGCATCGGCCGGCTGGTCAAGGGTCGGGCCGATGCCCATCTTCTCCTTGATCTTCTTCTCCAGCTCGTTGGCCAGATCGGGGTTGTCGCGCAGGAAGTTCCGCGCGTTCTCCCGGCCCTGGCCGAGCTGGTCGCTCTCGTACGTGAACCAGGCGCCGGCCTTGCGGACGAAGCCCTGATCCACGCCGAGGTCGAGCAGGCTGCCCTCGCGGCTGATGCCCTGGCCGTAGATGATGTCGAACTCGGCCTGCTTGAACGGCGGGGCCACCTTGTTCTTGACGACCTTGACGCGGGTCCGGTTACCGACGACGTCGGTGCCGTCCTTCAGCGACTCGATCCGGCGCACGTCCAGCCGCACCGACGCGTAGAACTTCAGCGCCTTACCACCGGTCGTCGTTTCCGGGGAGCCGAACATGACGCCGATCTTCTCGCGCAGCTGGTTGATGAAGATCGCGGTCGTGTTCGTCCCGCTGACCGCGCCGGTCATCTTCCGCAGCGCCTGGCTCATCAGCCGGGCCTGCAGACCGACGTGGCTGTCACCCATCTCACCCTCGATCTCGGCCCGGGGCACGAGCGCGGCCACCGAGTCGATCACGACGATGTCGATCGCGCCGGAGCGCACCAGCATGTCGGCGATCTCCAGCGCCTGCTCACCGGAGTCGGGTTGCGAGACCAGCAGCGCGTCGGTGTCGACGCCCAGCTTCCGCGCGTACTCCGGGTCGAGGGCGTGCTCGGCGTCGATGAAGGCCGCGATCCCGCCGGCCCGCTGAGCGTTGGCGACCGCGTGCAGCGCGACCGTCGTCTTACCGGAGGATTCCGGACCGTAGATCTCCACCACCCGGCCGCGCGGCAGACCGCCGATCCCGAGCGCGATGTCGAGCGAGATCGACCCGGTCGGGATGACCTCGATCGGCGGCCGGTTCTGCTCGCCCAGCCGCATCACCGATCCCTTGCCGCACTGTCGCTCGATCTGCGTCAGCGCGGTCGCAAGCGCCTTCTCGCGATCGGCCGCCGCGCGCTCCGCACTCGCTACACCCGCCATGTGACTGCCACCTGACCCATCTGATAATCCGGGGCCGCCGCCGGCCACCCGAAGGAACTTTGTTGTCGCCAGAGAAGGTATTCGTTGCCTCCGACAGTTTTCGCCGCGACTTCGAATCTGTGGACAACTCGGCCGTCCAACCACCTTCCGAGCACCAAAGTATCCCGAACACGTGTTCGAATCACAACTGACACGCCGAAGGCTGTTCCGGCAACCATCCTGACCCAGATGATCCCTACCCTTGCGGACGTGACAGACCGTCCCGACGTACCCGATTCCGCCGTGGTCCTCGCGATCAGCCGGGTCGAATTCGGTATCGACATCGTGCTCGACGCGCTGCGCTCCCAGGACCCGTTCGGCATCCGCACCGTCCTGGCCGAGTACTCCGCCCAGGAGCAGCCCAACCTCGCCGAGAAGGGCCTGATCCTCGCGATCGACCGGCTGCTGCAGATGAAGGTGCCCGGCCACGAGGAATGGCCGACCCTGCCGCTGGCCAAGCGCTGCGACTGGTGGGTCGAGCGCCTCGGCGGGTTCGCCGCGGTCGTCGCCGGTCTCCCCCGGCTCAGCGGCGCGGCGGCGGACCGGCTGCCGATGAAGGACACCCTCGGCGCGGCCGTGCAGGCGATGGTGATCGGCGCGGTCTGCCGGGAGTACGGCGTGGAGGCGCACGCCGACCGTACGTCGGTCATCATCCGCGTACTCACCGATCGCCCCATCACGCCGGACGAGGTCCTCAAGTACGACGACCCGGAGATCGCGGGCAAGGATGTCTCCGAGCAATTGGGCCTCCACGAGGTCTCGGCGGACATGGGGTTGCGCAAGGGCGTCCGGCTGGTCTGGCGACTGAGCAAGCTGTTCGGCGGACTCAGCGAGGTGTTCGAGGACCGCCCGCGCGGCAGCCTGGGTGCCCGGTTCGTCGGGAAGCTCCCTGGCGTCGGCGTGGTCGGCGGGTTCTTCGACGAGCGCAAGGGCATCAAGAAGGCGGCGTACGAGGCGGCGGATCTGCTCACCAGCAGCGCGTTCCGGGTCAAACCGGTGTAAAGGCTGGGACCTGCCACCGCGGTCCTGGGATGATCTCCGCATGACTGGGATCGTCATCGCGCGGCCGGACGACACCTGGCCCGCGCAGTACCAGAAGACCGCGCAGGTGATCGGCCGGCTGCTCGGCGAGCTGGCCCAGCGGATCGACCACATCGGCTCCACCGCGGTACCCGGTCTGCCGGCCAAGGACGTCCTCGACATCCAGGTGACGGTCGATACGGAACCGGACCTGGACGATGTCGCTGAGCGGATGGCCGCCGCGGACTGGGAGCTCCGCCCGCCGCGGCGCGACCACCCGGTGCCAGGTCTGCCCGCGGACGACATCCAGTGGGTGAAGCGGATGCTGGTCGAGCCGATGTACCGGCGCCGTGTGAACCTGCACATCCGCGTGGCAGGGCGGGCCAACCAGCGCTACGCGCTGCTGTTCCGCGACTATCTGCGCAGCCACCCGGAAACGGCACGCGCGTACGCCGTCTTCAAGCAGCAAGCGGCCGCGCTCCGGCTCGAGATCGGTGACTACACCGATCTGAAGGACCCGGTCTGCGATCTCATCTATCTACCGGCCGAGGAATGGGCCGCCCGCACCGGCTGGACGCCTTAGCCGACGGAGGGTGACCGGGGCATTACTCCGGGATCGTTGACCCTCTTCCTCCCAGCCACCAGGCTGGACCGGGGGCGTTATGAGCGGTCCGGCGGGCGGGCGGACGCCCCGTCAGGGGGCGTGGTTGGGGTGGGCGGAGCAGGACGGCTGGCGGCATTGCCGTGCGGCAAGGTGTCGAAGTGGATCGTGCTGGCTCTCTGGATCGTCGCGATAGCGGCGTCGTTCGCCCCCGCAGGAAAGCTGACCGGTGCGCAGGAGAACGACGCCGTCTCCTGGCTGCCCGGCAAGGCCGAGTCGACCGAGGTACTGAAGGCATCCGAACAGTTCTCCTCGCCGGACGAGATCCCGGCGGTCCTGGTGTACGAGCGGTCGTCCGGTATCACTCCCGCGGACCAGCAGGCCGTCCAGAGTCACATCGCGCAGTACGGCGAGCTGCAGGACGTCGACCGGGATGTCGTCGGACCCATCCCAGCTCAGGATCACAAGGCTTTGCAGGTCCTCGTACCGATCAACGCCGGTTCCGGGGGCTGGGAGACGATCGGTGCACGAGCCGACGACATCAGGCGGATCGCCGGCGACCGGCCTGACGGACTGTCGTTCCACGTCACTGGACCGGGCGGCTTCGCCGCTGACTCGCAGGAGGCCTTCGCCGGCATCGACGGCAAGCTCCTGTACTCCGCTGGAGCAGTAGTCATCATCATCCTGCTGCTGACCTACCGCAGTCCGGTCCTGTGGCTCCTGCCCTTGGTCTCCGCGGGTGTCGCACTTTTCTCCGCCCAGGCAGTCGTCTACGTCCTGGCAACCCAAGCCAACCTGACCGTGAACGCACAAAGCGCAGGCATTCTCACGGTCCTGGTGTTCGGCGCGGGGACGGACTATGCACTCCTGCTCGTTGCTCGCTATCGAGAGGAGCTCAGACGACATCAGGACCGCCACGAGGCCATGGCGTTCGCGCTGCACCGCTCCGGTCCAGCGATCGTCGCATCCGGCTCCACTGTGGTCGCAGGCATGCTCTGCCTGCTCTTCGCATCAATGAACTCGACTCGCGGGCTCGGTCCGGTCGCTGCCGTCGGCATCGTGATCGCGCTGCTCGCCATGCTCACGCTGCTGCCCGCACTGCTCGTCATCTGCGGCCGCTGGGTGTTCTGGCCACTACGTCCGACCTACGGCTCGGACGACCACACCGAGACGAGTGTCTGGGGACGTATCGGCCGCCGCATCGCCGTACGGCCGCGACTGACATGGATCACCACGTCCATACTGCTGGGAATTGCCTCGCTCGGCATCTTGACGCTGAACGCCGGCGGACTGTCGAACGAGGACTCCTTTATCGGCACGCCGGACTCGGTGGTCGGGGAGAAGGTCGTGGCGGCCCACTTCCCAGCCGGTGCCGGAAACCCGCTTGTCGTGATCAGCAGGGCGGACAAGGCCGCAGACGTCCGTACGGCGATGTCGTCGACGCAAGGCATCGCCGAAGTCGGGGAACCGCGGGTGGCGAGCGGCCTCGCGTACCTCGAGGGCACCATGACGGATGCGGCGGACAGTCAGGCCGCGAAGGAGACTGTGGATCGCGTGCGCGCCGCAGTGCACGCCGTACCGGATGCGGACGCGCTGGCCGGAGGCGGCGCGGCAATCCTGCTCGACACCCAGCGGGCGTCCGATCACGACAACAAGATCATCATCCCGGTCGTACTCGCGGTGGTGCTGGCGATCCTCGCGCTGCTGCTGCGCGCACTGGTGGCTCCGGTATTGCTGGTCGCAACCGTAGTGCTGTCGTTCGGAGCGGCGCTCGGGATCAGCTCCTTGGTGTTCAAGGCCCTCGGTTTTGAAGGTGCCGACACGTCGCTACCGCTTTTCGTCTTCGTGTTCCTGGTGGCGTTGGGCATCGACTACAACATCTTCCTGATGACCCGGGTGCACGAGGAATCGAAGGTCCACGGCACCCGGCGCGGCGCGCTGATCGGAGTGGCCGCCACCGGTGGTGTGATCACTTCGGCCGGTCTGGTGCTGGCGGGAACCTTCGCCGTGCTGGCGACGCTGCCGGTGGTCGCGTTCGCGGAGATCGGGATCGCGGTCGCGCTCGGTGTCCTGCTGGACACCATCGTTGTCCGGTCGGTGCTGGTCACCGCGTTGAACCTCGACGTCGGACGACACCTCTGGTGGCCGAGCGCGCTGGCGCGGCAGCGTGATCCGGAAGCCCCCGAGAGCCTGCCCGAGCCCGAGCCGACGCTCACCAACACCTAGTCAGCGTTCGCTGGGCGGAAGGTTGAGGTGCGCCCACACGGCTCGCCAGACGAACTTGGCGGCCTCACCGTCGTCCAGGGCCTCGACGACCGTGCGGCCGCCGAGCTCCTGGACCACCTGGGTCTCTGCCCAGGTCCGTGCATACGCGGGCCCGAGATGGTGATCCATCCGTGCCCAGAATTCCGTCAGTCTCATGCCTGCCCGTCGTTGTCCTTCGGCGGCGGTCCCCACCCGCCCTGCTGCCCCTGCTGAGGCGCCGACGGACCACCCTGCGGTCCCCAACCACCCTGCTGCGGCGGCTGCTGACCATAACCCTGCTGCGGCTGCCCAGGCTGCTGCCCCTGGCCAGGCTGCTGTCCCCAGCCGCCAGGACCCTGCTGCGGCGGCTGCTGAGGCTGCCCAGGGTACTGCTGCTGACCAGGCTGCTGCCCCTGCGGCGGCTGACCCGGGTACTGCCCCGGCTGCCCACCGTACTGACCAGGCTGTCCGGGCTGTCCGCCGTATTGACCAGGCTGACCCGGCTGCCCGCCGTACGGACCAGGCTGTCCCGGCTGTCCGTACGGACCGGGCTGGCCCGGGTACTGCCCGCCGGGACCCTGCTGGCCGTACTGCTGCCCGAACCCAGGCTGCCCCGGGTACTGCCCGGGTCCGCCGTACTGACCCGGCTGGCCCGGGTACTGCCCCGGGAACTGTTGGCCGTAGCCCTGCTGCCCCTTCGCCTTGCGGCTACGCAGGATGAAGAACACCGCCGCGCCGATCGCCAGCAGCACGAGCACGATGATCAGGATCAGCGCCCAGGTCGGGAACCCGCCACCGGCCTCGGAGGTCAGCGAGATCTTCCCGAGCTTGTCGAGACTGTCGTACGTCGCCGTACGGCCGCTGACCTTGGCGCCGCCGTCGTGCTCGAGGATCTTGCCCGGCATGGTGATCTTGAAGTTCACCTCGGGCTGACCGCCGGTGGACGGCAGGCTGCCGCCCATGTCACCGGCCGCGACCTTCACCGTGACCTTGTCGCCGTCCTTGGTGAAGCCGACGCCGTCGCCGCTCGAGCTGCCCATCTTGTCGAACGGCACACTCTCGAACGTGCAGTTGGAGCCGACGTACTTGTCGTCCTCGTACGCCTTGCAGGTGACGCCCTGGGTGGCCGACTCCTTGATGCCGCTCTCGATCTGCTGGCGGACCTTGTCGAGGGACTGGCCGCTGGACTGCAGCAGCTGCTTGTCCACCCCGATCTTCATGTTCCCCGAGACCGTCTCGTTCGACCCGACCTTCAGGTCGGCGTCGAGCTTGACGCACCCGGTCAGCCCGACCAGGCAGGCCACGACGACGAGGGCTGCACGTACGCGGTTCATCATGCCGCCGATCATTCCAGACGAAAGGGACAACCGGCGCACTGGACGGAAAGCGCCTGCTCACGGTGGGCCACCGGCCGGCTCGTGAAAACTGTCGGCGCGACCCGGCAAGATGGTCGGCGTGAAGAAGACCAGCGCGTTGAGCCGGTTCTCGCCCGCGACCCGGGCGTGGTTCGGCGACGTTTTCGAGGCGGCCACCCCGGCCCAGCTCGAGGCGTGGGACGCCATCACCGCGGGCCGGGACGCGCTGGTGGTCGCCCCGACCGGCTCCGGGAAGACGCTGGCCGCTTTCCTGTGGGCTCTGGACCGGCTGGCCACGACACCGCCGCCGGACGATCCGAAGTTGCGCTGCCGGGTGCTCTACGTGTCACCGCTGAAAGCGCTCGCGGTCGACGTCGAGCGGAACCTTCGCGCGCCGTTGATCGGCATCCGGGAGACCGCCCGCCGGCTCGGCGAGGCGCCGATCGACGTCGAGGTCGCGGTGCGCTCGGGCGACACCCCGGCCAACGAGCGGCGGCGGTTCGCCACCCGCCCGTCCGACGTGCTCATCACGACGCCGGAGTCCCTGTTCCTGTTGCTGACCTCGCAAGGCCGGGAATCGCTGCGCGGTGTCGAGACCGTGATCGTCGACGAGGTGCACGCGGTTGCCGGGACCAAGCGGGGTGCGCATCTCGCGCTGACCCTCGAGCGGCTCGACGCACTGCTGCCGCAGCCGGCGCAGCGCATCGGCCTGTCGGCGACCGTGCGTCCGGTGGAGGAGGTCGCGCGGTTCCTCGGCGGCGAGCGGCCGGTGACGGTCGTGCAGCCCAAGTTCACGAAGCAGTGGGATCTGAGCGTCGTCGTACCGGTCGAGGACATGGCCGAGCTGGCCGCGACCGAGGTGGAGACCTCAGGTTCCGCGGCCGGTCCGCAGCAGCACGCCTCGATCTGGCCGCATGTCGAGGAGCACGTCTTCGACCTCATCAGTCAGCACAGTTCGACGATCGTCTTCTCGAACTCGCGCCGTCTGGCCGAGCGCCTGACCGCCCGGCTGAACGAGATCGCCGCCGAGCGCGCCGAGCTGGAGCTGCCGGAGCTCGGCTCGCCTGCACAGCTGATGGCGCAGTCCGGTGGCTCGCTCGCGGCTCCGCCGTTGATCGCGCGGGCCCACCACGGCTCGGTCAGCAAGGAGCAGCGGGCACTGATCGAGGCGGACCTGAAATCCGGTCGGCTGCCGTGCGTGGTGGCGACGAGCAGCCTCGAGCTCGGCATCGACATGGGCGCCGTGGATCTCGTGATCCAGGTCGAGGCGCCGCCGTCCGTTGCGAGCGGGCTGCAGCGTGTCGGTCGTGCGGGTCACCAGGTCGGAGCGGTGTCGCGCGGCGTGCTGTTCCCCAAGTTCCGCGGCGATCTGATCGACACCGCCGTGGTCGTGCAGCGGATGCGCGACGGCCTGATCGAGAGCCTGCACATCCCGGCGAACCCGCTCGACGTCCTTGCGCAGCAGATCGTGTCGATCGTGGCCTTGGACTCGATCGACGTCGACGAGCTCTTCTCCCTGGTACGACGCTGCGCGCCGTTCGCGACCCTGCCGAGATCGGCGTACGACGGGGTGCTCGACATGCTGTCCGGCCGGTACCCGTCGGACGAGTTCGCGGAGCTGCGGCCGCGGATCGTGTTCGACCGGGTCAGCGGTGAGATCTCCGGCCGGCCGGGTGCGCAGCGGCTCGCGGTGACAAGCGGCGGGACGATTCCGGACCGCGGGCTGTTCGGAGTGTTCCTGGTCGGCGAGTCGACGAACCATCGGGTGGGCGAGCTCGACGAGGAGATGGTTTACGAGTCGCGCGTCGGCGACGTGTTCACCCTCGGTGCCTCGAGCTGGCGGATCGAGGACATCACACACGATCGCGTGCTCGTCTCCCCCGCGCCCGGTCAGCCGGGCAGACTGCCGTTCTGGAAGGGCGATGCGGTCGGGCGGCCGGCGGAGCTCGGCGCGGCGACCGGCGCTTTCGTCCGCAAGATGGCGTCGCTGCCTGCGGGGAAGGCAGTCGAGCGCGCGCGGACCGCGGGCCTGGACGAGTACGCCGCGAACAACCTCGTCTCGTATCTCGCCGAGCAGCGCGACGCGACCAGCCGGGTGCCGGACGACGTGACGATCGTGGTCGAGAGATTCCGAGACGAGCTCGGCGACTGGCGGGTGTGCGTGCACTCGCCGTACGGCGGTCAGGTGCACGGCCCGTGGGCGCTGGCGATCGCGGCGCGGCTCCGGGATCGCTACGGGATGGACGCTCAGTCGGTGTCCGGCGACGACGGGATCGTGCTGCGCCTGCCGGAGACGGACGAGCCGCCGCCGGGCGCGGATCTGGTGCTGTTCGATCCGGCGGACATCGAGGATCTGGTGACGACCGAGGTCGGTGGGTCGGCCTTGTTCGCGGCGCGGTTCCGCGAGTGCGCGGCGCGGGCCCTGCTGCTGCCCCGACGCAATCCGGGACGACGGTCACCGCTGTGGCAGCAGCGTCAGCGCGCCTCGCAGTTGCTGAGTGTCGCGAGCAAGTTCGGGTCGTTCCCGATCGTCCTCGAGACCCTGCGCGAAGTCTTGCAGGACGTGTACGACCTGCCGGCGTTGAAGGATCTCCTGACCGGCATCAGTGAGCGCCGGATCTCGGTCGTCGAGGTCGAGACGCCCGAGGCGTCGCCGTTCGCGAAGTCGTTGCTGTTCGGCTATGTGGGCGCCTTCATGTACGAGGGCGACAGCCCGCTCGCCGAGAAGCGTGCTGCCGCGCTGGCGCTGGATCAGAGCTTGCTGGCCGAGCTGCTCGGGCGGACCGAACTGCGTGAGTTGCTCGACGCCGAGGTCGTACTGCGGACCGAGGCCGAGCTGCAACGCCTCGCCGAGGATCGCCGAGCGCGCGATGCCGAAGGGTTGTTCGACGTACTGCGGATCGTCGGTCCGCTGTCGTTGCCGGAAGCAACGCAACGGTGCGTCGACGGTTCGGATGCCGAGTCCTGGCTGACGTCGCTCGCGGCCGCGCGACGCGTCGTACGGGTGCGGATCGCGGGCGAGCATCGGTGGGCGGTCGTCGAGGACGTGGCCCGGTTGCGCGACGCGCTCGGTGTGCCGCTGCCACCCGGCGTTGCCGAGGCGCATGCGGAGCCTGTCGCCGATCCGCTCGGCGACCTGGTGTCTCGGTACGCGCGGACGCACGGACCGTTCCGGGCGATCGATCTCGCGACCCATCTCGGCATCGGAGTCGCAGTCGTCACCGACGCGCTGCGGCGGCTGAGCGCGGCGGGCCGAGTAGTCGAAGGTGAGTTCCTGCCGGGTGGGATCGCGCTCGAGTGGTGCGACAGCGAGGTCCTCCGGCTGCTCCGGCGACGCTCTCTCGCCGCATTGCGGAAGGAGGTCGAGCCGGTCGATCCCTCCGCGCTGGCGCGATTCCTGCCGGCATGGCAGGGCATCACGAGCAGCCGCGGCCGCGGGTACGACGTACTTCTCGGCGCGGTCGAGCAACTCGCGGGATGCGCGGTGCCGGCGTCGGCGCTGGAGTCGATCGTGCTGCCGTCGCGGGTGCCTGGATACCAGCCGTCGATGCTGGACGAGCTGACCGCGACCGGTGAAGTGGTGTGGGCCGGCTCGGGTTCACTGCCCGGGACGGACGGATGGGTGTCGCTGCATCTGGCGGACAACTGCGACCTGACACTGCCTGACCCGGATCCGGCTTTCGAGCTCGGCGAAACCCATCAAGCTGTGCTGGACGCTTTGTCCGGCGGCGGTGCGTTCTTCTTCCGGCAGTTGAGCGACGTCGTCGGATCCAGTTCCGGTGCGATCGACGACGAGACGCTGGTCGGCGTTCTCTGGGACCTCGTCTGGGCCGGGTATCTGACGAACGACACGCTGACGCCGGTCAGATCGCTTGTCGGTGGTGGTCGCGGCAGTCACCGAACACGGCGTGCGACTCCACGAGCGCGTCCGGGACGTCCGGCCCGGCCAGGACGACCCGCAATGCCGTCACGCAGTGGTCCGCCGACGGCCGGCGGGCGGTGGTCGTTGCTTCCGGCCCGAAGTTCGGATGCGACCCGCCGGGCGCATGCGGCGGCCGAGACCCTACTCGATCGCTACGGCATCGTGACGCGAGGTTCGGTGATCACCGAGCGGACGCCCGGTGGGTTCGCGGCCGTCTACAAGGTGCTGAGTGCTTTCGAGGAGTCCGGGCGGTGCCGGCGCGGGTACTTCGTCGCAGGTCTTGGAGCTGCCCAGTTCGCGCTGCCTGGCGCAGTCGATCGGCTGCGGGCGCTCGCCGAGCTACCGACTTCGGCTACGAAGCCTGACGGACGGTTCGGTCCTGCGGGACGGTTCGGTCCCGGTGGCGCGCGGACGGGCGGTGCGGCTCGCGGCCGGAAGGACGAGGAGTTGACCGCGCGCGCCGTCGTACTGGCTGCGTCCGATCCAGCCAACCCGTACGGTGCGGCGTTGCCCTGGCCCGAGCGGGAAAGCGCCGGCGGTCATCGGCCGGGCCGGAAGGCGGGCGCGTTGGTCGTGATGGTCGACGGACAGCTGATCGTGTACGTCGAGCGTGGCGGGCGGACCGTGCTGAGCTTCACGGAGGATCCCGATCTGCTGCAGCCGGCCGTCGACGCGTTGGCGCTGTCGATCCGGGACGGTCAGCTCGGCAAGCTCAGCGTGGAGACGGCCGACGGTGAGCAGGTTCGCCATACCGCGTTCGGGGACGCCTTGGCCAAGGCCGGCTTCCACGCCACGCCGCGCGGCCTGCGGCTCCGGGCTTAAGTAGGCGGTCATGCCTGAAGGAGACACTGTCTGGCGAGCCTGTCAACGCCTGAATCAGGCTCTTGCCGGGCAGGAACTCGTTCGCACGGACTTCCGCGTGCCTTCGTTGGCGACGACCGATCTGAGCGGGCGGACGATGCAGGAAGTCGTTGCGCGCGGCAAGCACATCCTGATGCGAATCTCCGGTGGGCTCACGCTGCACAGCCACTTCCGGATGGACGGTAGCTGGCATCTGTACCGCCCCGGCGAGCGTTGGCGCGGCGGACCCGACCACGAGATCCGCGTGGTCCTCGAAAGCCCACCATGGACAGCTGTCGGCTACCGCCTGCCGGTGCTCGACCTCGTCGCTACCGGCAAGGAAGACACCGTGGTCGGGCATCTCGGCCCGGATCTCCTGTCGCCGTCGTTCGATCGCGCCCTCGCGATCGCGAACGTCGAGTCCGATCCAGGACACACCATCAGCGAGGCGCTGCTCGACCAACGCAACCTCGCCGGGATCGGCAACTTCTACCGTACCGAGGTCTGCTTCCTGCTCGGTTTGCACCCGTGGCGCCCGGTCGAGGCTGTCGACGTCCCCGCGGCGATCGATCTGAGTCGCAAGCTGATGAAGGCCAACGTCCGCAACGGCACCCAGGTCAGCACCGGCATCGACCGGCCGGGACAACGGTCCTGGGTGTTCGAGCGCGCCGGCAAGCCCTGCCGCCGCTGCGGTACGACGATCCTCACGTCAACCCTCGGCGAGGCGACCCGCGAACGGGTCACCTACTGGTGCCCGGCCTGCCAGCCCGAAACCTGACTCCTGGCGAAATTGCCCTGTGGACAACGCCTCCGGAAGGCGTGAACACGGATACCTTCTCTGACGCATCGAACAACTGTTCGAGTGAAAGGAGACGGTGATGTGCGACAAGTGCGGCGGCCTGGACGACGAGCAGTACTCGCGCCAGCTCGAGCGAAACATCCAGACGTACGGCTGGACGATGCAGTTCGTCGAGGGCGACGGCGCGCGGAACCCTGCCTTCGCGTACACACTCGGCCTCAGCCTCTACCGGCATCCGGAAATCATCGTCTTCGATCCGGAGCCCTGCTACGCCTACCTAGGGCTCAAGCCGCTCGCCTGGGCGGTGCTGGAAGGCGCGGCCTTCGACGAGGGCGACGACCTGTCCAGCTTCTTCCCACCGCCGCACACCGCCGAGCTCCTGCGATTTCCCGACTCGGCCCACCACCTGTACACCGCCAACACGATGTTCCGGCAGCCCGGTCAGCCGCCGCTGCCCGCGCTGCAACTCGTCTGGCCGACCCGGACCGCACTGATCCAGCCGTCCAGCAGTGGTTCGAATCCCGACGGAGGCGTCCGATGATCCGCGGCTCAGGCCGCGGCCACGACCTCGGGCTCGATCGTCGGGTGCGCCAGCACCAGGGCCTCTTCACGCGCCAGATCTTCGCTGACCTCGGCGAACACCATCGACAACGGCACGTCCAGCGCCGTGCAGATGGCCGCCAGCAACTCACTCGAAGCTTCCTTCTGACCGCGCTCGACCTCGGACAGGTAGCCGAGGCTGACGCGTGCGTCGGCGGATACCTCGCGCAGAGTGCGCCCCTGGCGCAGCCGCTTACGCCGCAGCACGTCGCCCAGCAGGCCACGAACCAGCACCATGAGGTTTCTCCCTTCCGCCTGTCCGGTCGCGTCTACTCGCACGGTAGCTCGACCGTAGGAACCAACGGTACCTGTTGCTGGGTCACTACTTCTCGCAATGTCCACCTTCGGTGCGCCGTGCCAGTCTGCCTTACCTGTCCCCATGCTGGTCCCAACACCCCGATCAGTCGAGTTCTTCCGCCACAAGTTCCGCTCCGAGTTCCAAAACGGCCTGCACACTCCCCCGGCGCACAGCTGCCCGATCACCGCTCAGCTGCAACTTCCGGACCTGCACCGAGCCCGGTCCGGCCGCGGCGACGTACACCGTGCCGGCCTCGACGCCCGCCTGCGGGTCCGGTCCGGCCACACCGGTCGTCGCGAGCCCGTAGTCGGCCTCCAGACGCTCCCGCACGCCCCTGGCCAACGCAGCAGCTGTGTCCGGGTGCACCGGGCCCACAGCCGCCAGCAGTTCCTCCGGAACGCCCGCAAGCTTGGCCTTCAGGTCAGTCGCGTAGACCACCACGCCACCCCGATACACAGCCGACACTCCCGGAACATTCGTCAGAACCGCTCCGACCATCCCACCGGTCAACGACTCAGCAGTTGCCAGCGTCACGCGACGTTCCAGCAACAACCCCACCAGCCGCTCAACCGCCACCTCAACTCCACCGCCCACGGCCACCTCGCACTCCCAACCCGCGCCAACTCGACATCCACCACCCAACACCACCACCGCACTCAGCTCATGACACGCCACCCACGAGGCGACCGGAAGGCGGCAGTATGACGAGGCTCGCTCAGCAGCCGACGGCACCGCCCCGTCCGACGAGGGGCTCGAAATCGGCGGCGGGTTGGTCGATCTCCTGCGGCTCCAGTGCGGCGCGGTCAGCTGGCCTCGGATTCTCGGCGGTAGCGGTAGGAGTTGTGTTCGGCCGTGGTGCCGTCAGGGTTGGTGATGATGTGGTCAACGCCGTACCAGCTGGCCACGGTGGCGCCTTGGCTGACCTGGCGTTCCTTTTCGCCACCGACGGCGAAAGGTTTGGTGCTGTGCCGCCAGCGGGTCTTCCAGATGCCGTTCTCGCAGTAGGTTTCGACGTCGTCAACGGCCATCGTGGCCTTCTCTCGTACGGCGCGAGCCCACCGCTCCGCTCGACCCATCCGTGGTGGTCGGCAGCGGGTCCCAACGTACTGAGCCGACCCGTAGCGCTGCCCCGACCTGAACTGCCGCAGGCCCCCGAGGCGCGTGCCGGACGCGAGGCCGGAGTGCGGAAACGTTGCTTGCGGTCGCTGGCCGGGAGCGGTCGTAGGCGGCTCGGCGGATCGGATCGCGCAGCGTGGCGTAGGCGGTCAGGAGCTCCTGCAGGCGCTGATCGGCGTCAGCATCCAGCTCTGATGGTGTGCGGGTGTCGGGGTGGAGTTGGCGGACGACGCTGCGGAAGGCGCGATCGAGGTCATCGTCGGTGGCGTCGCGGGCTACGCCGAGTACTGCGTAGGGGTCGAGGATCGGTGAGGTGGTCATGGCTGTGCTCCACCAGGATCGCCGAGGTCGTCGGGCCGATGCCGTGCTTGCGGTGGGCGGGGTGGGCCTCGGCTGCGTGAACGGTGAGAACGCCGTGGGTCAGGTCCAGCTGGCGGTGAATGTCTTCGACGTGGGCGAACGGCTCGTTCGGATCGAACCCGAGTGATGCAGCGACCCGCCATAGAGATGTATGTCCTAGGAAGGACAGGCGGCGGAACGTAGGTCAACGCCGCTGGGTCGAGGGTGTGATAGGCGGGCGCCGCATCACCGGGTCAAGATTCCATCGATGTCGGGGGTCCTCACCTCCTCCGTACACAGGGCCGTTTCGGTCAGGTCTGTCAGCAGTTGCTTCGCTCCCGCGGAGGCCCGCGCTGGCGGCTGTGCGGCCGCCGCCGAGGCACGCGACTGTGCCGGAAGCCCACCCGGCGCGGCCATCGGCGTGGTGGCCGCCAAGCCCAGGGTCCGGCGGCCGGACCGGGCATCCGGGTGGGTGGTTCGCACGGTGCTTCCCAACAGGCAGCGATCAGGGCGTCGAACTCCTCGCGCACCAGCTCGTCGTCGGCGAGCACGAGGTCCGTGAAGACGTCGGCCTCGTCGAGTGTGCGCTCTGTGCTGGTCGCCCTCATCGATCTCACCTCATCGACAAGTGCCCGCCGGTGACGGCGGTGCCAGGTTGCTGGTCAGGCGTCGATCTGCTTGCGGTCGCTGCCGGTGTCCGTGATCGCGATCTTGCGCGGCTTGGCCTTCTCGGCGATCGGGATCTTGAGGGTCAGTACGCCGGCGTCATAGCTCGCCTCGATCCGGTCGGCGTCCAGGGTGTCGCCCAGGAACAGCTGCCGGGAGAACACGCCGAGCGGCCGTTCGGAGACCTGCATCTCCACGCCGTCGCCGAGCTCGAGCGGCCGGCGCTCGGCCTTCACCGTCAGCACGTTGCGCTCGACGTCGAGGTCGATCGCGTCCGGTGAGACCCCGGGCAGGTCGAACGACACGACGTACTGCTCGCCTTGCCGGTACGCATCCATCGGCATCGGGGTCGGGCGTGACCACGTGCCCGGCGTCTGGCTTCCGAAGAACTGCTGGGCAAACCGGTCCAGCTCGCGGAACGGGTCGGTGCGCATCAACATCGTCCTTACACCTCCTGAGTGATCGCTTGCACAGTGGTGTCAACACGCACTTCCCTTATAACATGTCAACGAAACGATGACAAGTGGCACATGTCATCCAATCGCTGACATACTGAGCTGAAGGAGGTGATCAGGTGAGAGGCACCGACACGCCGGACGACACGCACGACGCAGAGGACACATACGACCGAGACGACAGGCACGACGCAGAGGACACATACGACCGAGACGACGCGCACGATCGAGACGACACGCGCGACAGAGATGACACACGGTCCTCGGCGGCCGCCGACATCGCCGCGGTGGAGAGAACCGTGCGGCAACTCGCTCCCGACGGCGAGGGCGTCGCGTCCACGGGCCGGGACGGTGCCGGCGCAGCGCAGATGCTGGCGGCGCTGACCAAGCTCCATGCCGTGCAGAACCAGCTCGCCGCCTGGGAGCCGCTGCTGATCGGAGCGGCCCGCGCCGAGGGCGCGAGTTGGGCCGCGATCGCCCCTGTGCTCGGGGTGGCCAGCCGCCAGGCGGCCGAACGCCGCTTTCTGCGCCTGAACCCGCACAGCGCGGACCGCGTCGGGATGACCGGAGAAGAACGGGTGCAGGCCGCCCGCGACCGTCGCGCCGGCCAACGCGCGGTCTCCCGATGGGCCGATGCCAACGCCGCGGAGCTGCGCCGGCTCGCCGCACAGATCGCCGCGTTGGAAGACCTCGACTCCGCGACCCAGGACAGCGTCGACCAGGTGTTCGACGCCCTCGGCGACGCGGACACCGCAGCCCTCCTCGGTCTGCTGGTCAAGGCCGAACCGCACCTGCAGGAAACCCACCCGCACCTGGCCGGGGAAATCGCGGCGATCGGCCGGACCACCGACCGGCTGCGCCGCAGGCCCAACTCCGACACCAGCTGAACCACCCCTCCGGC
>NZ_SODU01000001.1:1274487-1549153 GCF_004366075.1 Kribbella pratensis
CGGCACCAGCTGAACCACCCCTCCGACACCAGCTGAACCACCCCTCCGACACCAGCTGAACCACCCCTCCGACACCAGCTGAACCACCCCTCCGACACCAGCTGAACCACCCCTCCGACACCAGCTGAACCGCCCCTCCGGCACCGGCTGGGTCGCCTCTCCGGGCCGAGCAGTGCCCCGGACAGCCCCGGCTCGGTTCAGGTCGCGGCCTGGGTGGGGTGTGCGTGGCTAGACTCGTTCGAATGCCGGAGGCGACTGGTGGGAGCGCGAAGAGTGGGGTGCGCGGGCGTCCTCTCGCGCAGGCGTATCGGCGGTTCGGTGAAGGCGATGGGCTGAAGATTTCGCCGCTGTACGCGCGCATGGCGATTGCCCTGAGCGAGTCACCTGATGCGCTACGCGTGATCGAGAGTGCGCCGGCCCGACGCCGGCATCCGACCGCGATCCTCGCCGCACTTCACCATCTCGCCCTGTCCGGCCAGGCCCCTGACCTGGCCGAAGCCATCGCCGCCGCAAACGCCACCGCCACCGCCACTGCCGCTGCCAATGCCAATGCCACGACGGATGCAGCCGGGCTGGATGTGGTTGGGGCGGTGGGTGTTGAGGTGGTTCGGCGGGCGGGGGACTTGGTTTTGGAGGTTGGTGCCGGGCGGAAGGTTCGGGGGGACGAGGGTGGACGGCATGCGGTGCTGTATCCGGCCGTTGCTGAGGTGGCACGGCGGGTTGGAGCAACCTCGGTCGGGCTGATCGATGTGGGGCGGGCGGCTGGGCTGAATCTGACGGTTGATCGGGTAGGGATCTCGTACTCCAACGGGCAGTCGTTGGGTGACGCAGGTTCTGCGGTGCAGGTGTCGGCGTCAGTTGTGGGTGATGGGCGCGTGCCGCAACATGCGATGCCGGAGGTTGTGGCTCGGGTTGTGGTCGATGTTGACCCGATTGATGTGACTGAGGTGGACGAGGCGCGCTGGCTGCGGGCGTGTGTACCGCCGGATCAGGTGCAGCGGTTGACCAGGCTCGACGCGGAACTGGCGTTGGCGGAGGCGGCTCCTCCGGTGCCGGTGCGAGGTGGCGTGGTCGACGTTCTGCCGGATGCGATCGCCTCGGTGCCTGACGACGTACTCCCCGTGGTGATCACGACCTGGGCGTTGTCGGGGCTGGATCTCGATGGGCGGTTGCGGTTTCTGCAGCGGCTCGACGAGGCGGCCACCCGGCGGCCGGTGGCGTGGGTGTCGGTCGAGGGGGTCGGGGTCGCGCCGGGGATGCCGACGTACGGCGATCGACGGGCGTCGGGGCACAGCATCATCGGCCTGGGCGTGTTCGAGCACGCCTCAATGCATGCCACGGCGGTTGGCCGCTGCTGGCTCCGCGGCGAGATGCTTGCCTGGCTGGCCGACTCGTAGCTACGGGAGCGGACGTTTGGCCGCGGCTCTGAGGCGGAGGGCTCGGGAGAGGTAGTCGAGGCCGGTGGCGAGCGTTACCACGACGGCGGCGGCCATGATCGCTACTGCGGGCCAGTGGATCAGGGCCAAGTGTTGCCATGGGAGGAGGTAGAGGCCCAGCGCTACCGCCTGGAGGACCGTCTTCAGCTTGCCGCCTCGGCTGGCGGGCATGACGCCGTGGCGGATGACCCAGAAGCGGAGGGCGGTGACGCCCCACTCGCGGACCATGACGACGACGGTAACCCACCACGGGAGTTCGCCGAGGTACGAGAGGCCGAGGAACGCGGCGCCGGTCAGGGCCTTGTCGGCGATCGGGTCGGCGATCTTGCCGAAGTTCGTGACCAGGTTCCAGCGGCGGGCGATGTCGCCGTCGAAGCGGTCGGTGACGATGGCGACGACGAACGCGGCGGTCGCGAGGAGCCGGTCGCCGGTGGCGTGGCCGCCGTCGCGGAGCAGAAGCCAGACGAACAGCGGCACCAGGACCAGCCGGAGAACCGTGAGCGCGTTCGGCACGTTCCAGGCGCTGGGCGCGTGGAGATGGCCGCCGGCTGCGTGCGGCGCCGGGTTCGTCTCCGGGTTGGTCACGCGGTCAGGTTAGCTGCCGAGCGGGCGTCTGGGGTGTCCACGAGTGCCGCGAACTCGGCGATCAGGTCGACACCGTCGTTCGACACCACCTTCGCGGAGACCAGATCCCCGACCCGGATCCCCTCCGGGAGACCGGTCACCGTCGTCATGCCGTCCACCTCGGGGCCTTGGTGCGCCGCACGGCCCTCGGCGTCGCCGGAGTCCGTCGAGTCGAGGGACTCGACGAGAACCTCCAGGAGTTCGCCGATGCGGGATTCGGCGCGCGCAGAGGTGAGGTCTTCGGCCAGGCGGGTGACGCGGTCCAGGCGGTCGGCGATGGTGTCCTCGTCGAGTTTGCCGTCGTACGTCTCGGCCTCCGTGCCGTCCTCGTCGGAGTAGCCGAAGACGCCGATCGCGTCCAGGCCAGCGCGGGAGAGGAAGTCGCAGAGGATGTCGACGTCCTCTTCGGTCTCGCCGGGGAAGCCGACGATGACGTTGCTGCGGATGCCGGCGGTCGGGGCGGCGGCGCGGACCTGGGCGATGAGTTCGAGGAAGCGCTCGGAGTCGCCGAAGCGGCGCATCCGGCGCAGGAGCGGGCCGGAGGCGTGCTGGAAGGACAGGTCGAAGTACGGGACGACGCCGGGGGTGGCGGTCATCGCGGCGATCAGGGTGGGGCGCATCTCGGCGGGCTGCAGGTACGAGACGCGGACGCGGGTGATGCCGGGGACCTGGGCGATCTCGCCGACCAGGGTCTCGAGGAGGCGGAGGTCGCCGAGGTCCTTGCCGTAGGAGGTGGAGTTCTCGGAGACCAGGAAGAGCTCCCGTACGCCGTTCTCGGCGAGCCACTCGGCTTCGCGGAGTACCTCGGCCGGACGGCGGGACATGAAGGCGCCGCGGAACATCGGGATCGCGCAGAACGCGCAACGGCGGTCGCAGCCGGAGGCGAGTTTCAGCGGGGCCATCGGGCCGCCGTCGAGGCGACGGCGCATGACGCGGGGGCCGCTGGCGGGGGCGGTCGCGAGGTCGGGGGCGTCGATCTTCAACTCTTCCGGTGCGCCGGTGACGAATCGTCCCTTGAGTTCGCCAGGAGCATCCGAGCCGACCGGCCGGAGCGCCTCCGGGATGTGGTCACCGAGCACAGCCGTCCGCCCGCCGCCGGCGGAGGTCGCTGCGGAGGCCTCGGTGTTTCCGGTGGAGGTCGCGGCGACATCTGTCGTGGCGGACGGGTCGCCGTGGCCGGGGATTGCGACACCGGCAGTGGTGTGGCGATCGGCCGGGGCCAGTGGGAGGAGCTTGCGGCGGTCGCGCGGCACGTGGGCCTGGTGCTTGGTGCCGGCGAGGATCGCGCGGAGGCGGTCCGAGATGTCGGTGTAGTCGTCGAAGCTGAGTACGGCGTCCGTCTCCGGGAGAGCGTCCGCGAGTTGCTCGCCGTACCGCTCGGCAAGGCAGCCGACCGCGACGACGGCCTGCGTGCGTCCGGAGTCCTTGTAGTCGGCCGCCGCGAGCAGCGTGTCGACGGAGTCCTTCTTCGCGGCCTCGACGAAGCCGCAGGTGTTCACCACCACCGTGTCCGCCTCGGCGGCGTCGTCGACCAGTTGGAATCCGCCGGCTTCGAGCCGGCCGGCGAGTTCCTCGGAGTCGACATCGTTACGGGCACAGCCCAGCGTGACCAGGGCGACGGTGGTGGGTGGCGTAGTCATCCCCACGAGTATGACGCGCTGTGCACGTCCGTACCTAACTCAGAAGCCTGATTACTGGTTGGCGGTGGTCTTGCTGAGGGTGCCGTTCGGGTGCGCGGTGAACTTGTAGAGCTTGGTGGGGATCCGCTTGCCGTTGAGCACGACGACGAGGTTGCCGGGGTTGCCCACGGTCACGCGGATGTCGCCGGCGCTGGTGACGGACTGCGCGATGCCCGGGCTGAGGCGGCCCTGGAAAAGGCGGCGATTCTTCCTGTCCCGGATTGTCAGGTACGTACCGTCGCCCGTCGCGGTCAGTCTCAGCGCGGTCTGCAGCGCCGGTGGTTTGGCCGACGTCGGCTTCTTCGTGGGTCGCACCGTCGGCTGCGGCGATGCCTTCGGGGTCGGTGTGGTGACCGTTGCCGTGGTGGTCGCGGTCTTGGACGCGTTGGCCTCGATGTCACTGGGCAGCGTGAAGAGCCGCACCATCCCCCAGCCCATCAGGATCACCAGGATCGCGCCGACCACCAGGGCCCAGCGCGGACGGGCCGGGCGGAGGGTCGGGGCCTTGGCAGCGGCGCGTTCCTCGCGCCGGGACTTCTCCTCCTCGACGGCATGTTCGGCGTCGAAGCTGGCGAGCAACGGTGCGGGGTCAGCCTTGACCACGCGAGCGATCGACCGGATGTGCCCACGGGCGTAGAAGTTCCCGCCGCAGCGGGAGAAATCGTCGGCCTCCATGGCGATCAACAACCCGGATCTGATCCGGGTGGCGGCGCTCAGCTGCTCGATCGTCATGTCGGCCCGTTCGCGGGCCGCCGTGAGCTCGCTGCCGATGCTCACGTCCCCACCATCCTCTCCTCGTCCGACCTGTTCGCGCGGACCATCGACAGCCGGTGCATCGATATCAACACAACGACATCAACTCAACGGCTTGGGTTCGTCGGGGTCACGGACGAGTCAGAGCTGTTCCCTGACCGGACATCTGGCATCGGCCAGCATGTGCAGTGCCTGCACCACTTCCCCGTTGGACGGCCGGGCCGTCAGACCGAACGGTATCGCGAGTGAGGATCCGGTCAGGCGGCGGTTGGCATCGGTTGTCTTGCGGGTCGAACTCGGCAGCGCACCGAGGACGGGCCCAGGATCCTGCAGATGTACGGCGATCCGCCCGTCGTCGAGCGGATGCCGCCGCTGCAGCACCGTCACCTCTTCGATGTCCTCCCACCGGGTACCCACCCACTCGCTGCCGATGCGCAGGCGGATGCCGACGTCGTCGGCGACCAGCATGTCCCCCACGGTCAGCGCGCGGGCGCACACCACGGCGAGTACGGCGAACGCGGCCGCCACGATCCAGCGCAGGATGCCGGCCGGACTCGAGGACGCCGACGCCGCGAAGCCGATCGCGACCAGGGCCGCGCCGGCGGCGAGCCCGCCGTGCACCCTCTGCGAAGCGCGAACCGTGAACGGCACGGGCTCGGGGTCGACGTCGAATCTGTCGTGCCTGGGCAGTGCGCTCGCGGCGGTCACGGTCTCACTCTCCTCGGAGGGTGGTGATGAAGTCCTCTAGGTCGTCGGGCTTGACCAGGACGTCCCGGGCCTTCGAACCCTCACTGGGACCGACGACGCCGCGGCTCTCCAGGATGTCCATCAGCCGCCCGGCCTTGGCGAAGCCGACGCGGAGCTTACGCTGCAGCATCGACGTCGAGCCGAACTGGGTGGAAACAATCAGCTCCGCTGCCTGCACCACCAGATCGAGGTCGTCGCCGATCTCGTCGTCGAGGTCCTTGCTCGGCCCCGGCGCCGCGGTGACGTCCTCGCGGTACGTCGGCTCCAGTTGCGCCTTGCAGTGCTCGACGACGCCGTGGATCTCGGACTCGTCCACCCATGCGCCCTGGATACGCATCGGCTTGCTCGCACCCATCGGAAGGAACAGGCCGTCCCCCTGACCCACCAGCTTCTCCGCGCCCGGCTGATCGAGGATGACCCGACTGTCGGCCAGCGACGAGGTCGCGAAGGCGAGCCGTGACGGCACGTTCGCCTTGATCAGACCCGTGACGACGTCGACCGACGGCCGCTGCGTGGCGAGCACCAGGTGGATGCCGGCGGCCCGGGCCAACTGGGTGATGCGGACGATCGAGTCCTCGACGTCGCGCGGTGCGACCATCATCAGGTCGGCGAGCTCGTCGACGATCACCAGCAGATACGGGTACGGCGTCAGCACGCGCTCGGATCCGGGGAGCGGCTTCACCTTCCCGCCGCGGACCGCCTTGTTGAAGTCGTCGACGTGCCGGAACCCGAACGCGGCGAGGTCGTCGTACCGCATGTCCATCTCGCGGACGACCCACTGCAGCGCCTCGGCCGCCTTCTTGGCGTTGGTGATGATCGGCGTGATCAGGTGGGGGATGCCCTCGTAATGGTTCAGCTCGACCCGCTTCGGGTCGATCAGGATCATCCGTACCTCGTCGGGCGTGGCCCGCATCAGGATCGAGGTGATCAGCGAGTTGACGAATACCGACTTACCGGAGCCGGTCGCACCCGCGACCAACAGGTGCGGCATCTTCGCCATGTTCGCGACCACGAAGCCGCCCTCGACGTCCTTGCCCAGCCCGGCCACCATCGGGTGGTGGTCGTTGCGGGCGGTCGCGGACCGGATCACGTCGCCGAGGCTGACGGTCTCCTTGTCGACGTTCGGGATCTCGATCCCGATCGCGGACTTGCCCGGGATCGGCGACAGGATCCGGACGTCGGCCGACGCGACGGCGTACGCGATGTTCTTGGAGAGCGCGGTGACCTTCTCGACCTTGACCGCGGAGCCGAGCTCGACCTCGTACCGGGTGACTGTCGGGCCGCGGGTGTAGCCGGTGATCTGCGCGTCGATGCCGAACTGCTCGAACACCTCGGTCAGCCGGTCGACCACCGCGTCGGACGCCTTGGTCCGCGCCTTGTGTATCGAACCCGGCTTGAGCATCTGCCCGTCGGGCAGCGTGTACGTGATGTCGCCGGACAGGCTGAGCTGCTCGACACGCTGCGGCAGCGGCGTGTGCGGCGGCGGCTCAGGTGCCGGTGCCGGCGGCTTGGCCGGAGCGGGAGCCTCGAAGGCGGGCTCGACTGCGGCGGCGGAGGGTGCGTCGTCGACGTCGTAGGGCTCCTCGACCACCGGCTGCGCCTTCGCCTTGCGGCCGCGCTTCGGGGTCTCCTCGAGCACCGGTGAGTCGTACGGCTTGATGGTCGGCTCGCCGTCCTCCTCGAGCTCGGCCTTGGCGCGCCGCTGCTTGCGGGTCAATCGGACCGTGTCGTCGGTCGGAGCCGCCATCACGGACGGAGCGTCCTCCGGCAGCTCGGTCCGCCCCATCAGTACGTCGAACGCCGCCCGGAACCGCAGCGGGATCGCGTAGACCGGCGTCCCGGTGATCACCAGGGCGCCGAAGATCGACAGCAGCACCAGCAGCGGTGCTGCGACGTACTGCGTGAGCAGGTCCGAGAGGAACGACGAGACGAAGTACCCGATCGCGCCGCCGGCGTCTCGCAGCGGTCCGTCGGCCGGGTTGCTCGGCCGCGGCAGGCCGTTGGCGATGTGGATCAGGCCCAGTACGCCGAGGCTCACCGCGGTCCACCCGATGACCTGACGGCCGGCCGGGCCGTTGCGGTCGGGGTGACGCAGCGTGCGGATCGCGATGACCACCAGCATCAGCGGGAGGGCCCAGCCGAGCATGCCGATGCTGCCACCGACCACGGTCCGTACACCGTCGCCGACCGAGCCCGGGAGATCCCACCAGATCGCGGCAGCCACGACGACCGCCAGGCCGATCAGGAACAGGCCGGCACCGTCACGGCGATGCTCCGGCTCCAGGTCACGGGCGCTGTGGCCGATCCCCCGCACCATGCCGCCGAGCAGGTGCGCGATCCCGATCCAGATCTTCACCACCCCGCGGCAGAGCGCGAGCATGGCGGCCGCGAACGGGCCCGGTCCGCTGTTTTTGGGCGTGCTGGTCCGCGCGGCGGTGGATCCACCGCCGCGCTTCGTGCTCTGCCCACGCTTCTGGGCGCCTGACGGACGGGAGCGTCCACCGGCAGCCGAACGGGCCGTGCTCGGCCGTTTAGCTGCCGACTTCTGCGCCCGCGCCGGGGAAGACGTGCGGGTCGCCATATCGATCAGGCTACCCCGACTACCCCTTGAGTCCCATGTGTCACACGCCGGTCACACTGCCCCATCCGTAGCGTCACGGAACGTGTGTTCGCCGTCGCAATCGCTCCAGGTGCCACACAACGACGTACGCACCCACAGCGATCAGACCGCCGGACATGAGGCCATTGAGCACCGTGCGTACGCCGATTTCGCCGCCGAACCCGCCGTCGACCCTGCCGAGTTCCACGACCGCTCCCCCGACGGCCAGACCGATGGCCGCGACGTAGACGAGGTATCGCATCCATGCCGGCATGCGCTCGTCGACAGGCTGCGGTGCCGAACGGCGGTACCAGCGATAGAGCCACGCCGCGAGGACGAGGCAGCCGCCCAGTGTGCTGACGTACTGGAGGATGCGGTTGACGTCCCACGCTCCTGTCACCTGAGCCCGGAAGAACCCGGGGAACTGGCGGACGAAGTAGCCGTCACCGTGGGTGAACGAGTCCCAGACGACGTGAGTGACCGCTCCCACCACGGCTGATACGACCGTCCAGAGCACGACAGCGACGCTGGGGATGCGGAACGGCCGGCGAAAGGTCTCCAGCCGACTGGCGAGCAGAGGTGGTGCGAGAGCAATCAGGGGCCGCTTGAGGCCCACGTTGAAGACAGCAAGCAGCAGCACTGCCAGCAACGGGTCCAGC
Organism: Kribbella pratensis; assembly: GCF_004366075.1. Taxonomy (GTDB): domain Bacteria; phylum Actinomycetota; class Actinomycetes; order Propionibacteriales; family Kribbellaceae; genus Kribbella; species Kribbella pratensis. The sequence continues at coordinate 1,282,985 of NZ_SODU01000001.1, forward strand.
CACAAAGCAGAGGTGAACTCGTGGGTGAGCGTCAGCGTGAAGTTGCCGTTGATCTGCCGCGTGGCGATCCGGTAGATCGGGTCGACGTACAGCAGGTCAGGCGCCACCGCACCGGCCACCAGAGCTGACGCCACGAAGGGCCGGCGGAACAGCGGGAGCACGGCCGCAGGGTGGGCGAGGGTGAACGGCACGGCGGCAGCCTAGGGGTGCGGCAGGTCGTGTTACGCGCCTGTGGTGCCGTCGAGTTGCTCCCGCAAGAGGTCGGCGTGACCACAGTGGCGGCCGTATTCGCCGATCAGGTGGATGTAGATCATCCGCAGCGTCGACTCCGTGCCGTTGAACGTGAAGCGGTCGTCCAGCGAGTGACCGGCGGCAGCGTCGTCAGAGAGCTTCCACTCGGCGATCAGACCGTCGTACGCCGCCTGCGCGTCAGCAGGGTCGATCAGCTCGAAGTCCGCGTCCTTGCCGAGCTCCGGCGCGAACAGCGGCTCGGCGGGCTCGTCGGCGAAGTGGATGCGGAACCAGATCCGCTCGACCTTCGTGAGATGCCTGATCAGGCCCAGCAGCGACAGGTTGGACGGCGGTGACGGCCGTTCGGCCAGTTGCTCGGCGGTCAGCCCCGCGCACTTGAAGAGCAGTGTGGTGCGGTAGAACTGCAGGTAGCCGTGCAGCAGTTCCGCTTCGGGTGCGGTCAGCGAGCCGTCCGGTCGCTCGACGGCAGGTGCTCTCCAGGTCATCAAGTTCCTCACGTTGTCCCACGATGTGTTCGGCCATCTCATCACATGAGATGGGCACTGGCGGTGCCCGTATCCCGTTCGTTACCGTTCTCGGCAGGTCATGAGTGTCAGCGACAAGCCCCGGCTAGCTGGCCGGCAACCCTCCTCCGCGGTGGGGTGCCCCGGGTGAAGACCAGGCCGTGCGGATACCCCGTTCGGCAAGTGCGGACTTCCCTGGGAGCAGCATCATGTCGATCCTGTCCATTCTCGAGCCGGCCAGTACGACGACGCCGCGGCCGGCGATCGCCCGGCTCGCGACCGGCAGCATCCCGGCCACGGTCGGCTCGGACCTCTTGGTCCCGCTCGCCGACGGCCGGGTCACCGACTACGCGAACTTCGACCACGGTGCGAGCGCGCCGTGTCTGGAGTCCGTCCGGGCCAGCGTCGAGGCCGCGCTGCCGTCGTACGCGTCGGTGCACCGCGGCAACGGGTACGCCTCGCGGATCACCACCCAGTGGTACGAGAGGGCGCGCGCCGAGGTGCACGCGTTCGTCGGAGCGCGTGCGGACGACCAGGTGATCTTCACCCGGCAGACCACCGACGCCCTGAACCTGCTGGCCCGCGCGGTGCCGGTGGACGCGACCGTGATCGTGTTCGAGTCCGAGCACCACGCGGCGCTGCTGCCCTGGCCGGCCGAGCGGACCGTTCGCCTGGCCGCGCCGTCGAGCCCGGCCGAGGCCGTGACCCGTGTCGCCGACGCGCTCCGCCAGGCGCCTGAGGGCCCGCGGCTCGTGGTGATCACCGGCGCGTCCAACGTCACCGGCGAGATCTTCCCGATCGCCGACATCGCCAAGGTGGCCAAGGCACACGGCGCGCGCGTCTGCCTGGACGCCGCGCAGCTCGCCCCGCACCGCCCGGTGGACATCGCCACCCTGGACGTCGACTGGGTCGCCCTGTCCGGTCACAAGCTCTACGCGCCGTACGGCGCGGGTGCGCTGATCGGCCGCTCCGACTGGCTCGACGCCGCCGACCCGTACCTGCACGGCGGCGGCGCGACCCACGCGGTCACGAGCGACACCGTGGTGTGGACGACCGGCCCGGCCCGCCACGAGGGCGGCTCCCCGAACGTCATCGGTGCCATTGCCCTGGCGAGTGCGTGTGCCGCGATCAGCAAGCACCGCGACGCCATCGAGCAGCACGAGCGCAGCCTGCTGGCCCGCTTGCGCGCCGGGCTCGCACAGATCGACAACGTCACGACGTACTCGATCTTCGGCGAGGACGCGGACCGTGTCGGCACCGTCTGTTTCACGGTCGCCGGTCTGACCTCGACGCTGGTGTCCGCGGCGCTGAGCGCGGAGTACGGCATCGGTGTCCGGGACGGCAAGTTCTGCGCACACCCGCTGGTCGGCCACCTCCTGTCCGGCTCCCCCGAGCACGGTACGGCGGTCCGCGCCAGCCTCGGCCTCGGGACGACCCGTGAGCACGTGGACCGGCTCGTCGACGCGGTACGCACGCTCGCCACGAGTGGCCCGCGCACGGAGTACACGGAGAACGCGCACGGCTGTCAGCCGGCGGACGATCCCCGCGATCTCCAAGCGCCCCGCATCTGGTGAAGCAGCCCTCCTACTGCTCAGGAGGTACGAGACCTACGTGGTGAGCAGCGAACGCCAGTAGGTCCGCCCACTCCGCCGCGATCATCGCGGCGGGCTTTCCGAAGCCATGGCCGGTGTTGACCTCGACCCGGGTCAAGACAGGCCGCGGACCGGACTGGGCATGCTGCAGCGCCGCGATGAACTTGTGGCTGTGCAACGGAACCACCCGGTCGTCGTGGTCACCGGTGACCACGAGAGTCGCCGGGTACGACGTACCGTCGCTGATGCGATGCAGTGGCGAGTACGCCAACAGGTCCTCGAACTGCTCCGGATCGTCCGGCAGACCGAAGTCGGACGCCCACGCTGCTCCCACGGTGAACAGGTGGAACCGCAGCATGTCCATGACGCCCACGCCGGGCAGTGCGACTGCGAACAGGTCCGGCCGTTGCGTCATGACCGCGCCTACGAGCAGTCCGCCGTTGCTGCGACCGTGAATGGCCAGCTGCTCCGGTGTTGTCACGCCGGTGTCCCGCAGGTGTTCAGCGACCGCGATGAAGTCGTCGAACACGTTCTGCTTGTTCTTGAGTCGCCCCGCGTCGTGCCACTCGGCTCCGTACTCACCGCCGCCACGCAGGTTCGTGATGACCAGTACGCCGCCTGCAGCAAGCCACGCCGGCCAGCCGGGGCGGTAGTCGGCCTCGACCGGGATGCGGAATCCGCCGTACCCCCACATAAGCGTCGGACGCGGCGCGTCGAAGTCCAGGTCGGACCGGGTGATCAGGAAGTACGGCACGTCGCGGCCAGGAGCGATCCGGCGCCTCACGGTGACCTGCGGCGATGTGAATCCGCCGGAGCCACGGACCAGCTCCGGCAGTGCGCGTACGTCGCCTGACCCGGTCGAAACGGCGTACGACAGCGTGGGGTCGGTTGTCGTCGACAGCCCGATGAAGAGCTCGTCGTACTCCGCTCCGGCGTTGAGGCCGACCACTCCCCCGCCAGGTACGTCGACCACACGCCGGCCGGACCCGTCCAACGCGTAGAGCGTCAGCACCGGCTGTGCGTCGACGAGCGTCAGCGTTGCCAGGCCGTCCGCAGTACCGCGAACTGCCTGCAGTGTCGACTCTCCCTCCGGGATGAGGTCGGTGAACTCACCGTCCAGCGTGGAGAGCACCACGCGGCCCCGGGACGCGTCCCGGTCGGTGCGCAGTACCAGCTGGTCGCCGGACATCCGTACGAAGGCGATCTCGTCGATGAACTCGTCGACGACCTTCACCGGCTCGCCCAGCCCGTCCGAGCTGATCGGGTACACCCAGAGCCGCGTGCTCGGGTCGGTCCCCTCGGTGATGTGGACCACCAGGTAGCGGTCGTCGTCGGACACCTCAGGCGTGATGAAGTACTGGTCCTGGCCCGGGAAGCTCAGCACCAGCTCGTCCTCGGACTGCGGCGTGCCGACCCTGTGCAGCATCAGCCGCCCACCCGAGAGCGACGCCGTCCCGGTCCCCTCGCTACGCCCGCTCGCCGGGTAGTGCAGATAGAGGTACGCCGAACTGTCCGGAAGCCAAGTCGCCTCGCTGAACTTGGCTTCCGACACCACATCGTCGACCGGAGTACCAGTGGCGATGTCGAGCAGCCGGAACGTCGTCCAGTCGCTGCCGCTCTCGTTGATGCCGTACGCGAAGTACTTCCCGTCAGGGCTGACGGTAAATGACCCCAGCGAGTCGGTGCCGTCCTCGGAGAGGGTGTTCGGGTCGATCAACACGCGGCCGCGGGACAGCAGCTCGTCGAGCGAATCGGCAACGTAGATCACGTCCTGTGCCTGCGTGCCGTCGTTGCGCCCGACGAAGTACCAGCCCGCCTTCTTGACCGGTACGCCGGCGCGTGGGCGCGCGAGGATCGCGGACATGGTGGTCTGGAACCAGGCACGCTCCGAGTACCCAGCCAGCTCGGCCTGCGTGTAGTCGTTCTGCCGGTTGACCCAGTCCTGGGTATCGGCCGAGTCAGGGTCTTCCAGCCAGCGGTACGGGTCAGTGATCTGGTGCCCGTGCAACGTCTCGACCACATCGTCGCGGCGGCTCTCCGGACCGGTCATGGGGCCTCCCGGCCTGGACTGAGGAGTGGAGGGAGCGAAGCGACCGGAGCGACGAGGGAAGGGCGGGAGTTACAGCCCCATGACCCGCCGCGACGGAGTCGCGGCATCGATACTGTCATGCTGACAAACCTAACCTGTGACGGTCACACTGCGAGCGTGATTGATGACCTGCTCCTGGGCGCCGCTGCGGTGGCCGGTGAGCGGGTGCGTCTCGACGTCCTCCAGCAGGTCGTCGGCCTGCCACCCAACGACTTCCTGAACGCCTTGGATGCACTGGTCCGTGCTGGTGCTTTGGTCGTCACGGCTGGCGAGGCCTGGTTCGCCGACGAGTCGGTACGCCGGGATGCCGAGGCACGGCTGTCCCTGACCGAGCGCGCCGACCTGCACCGCCGTACCGCTGAGGCCGTCGACGCACCGGCCGAGGCCCTGCGTCACTGGTCCGCAGCCGTCGCAGTGACACCAGATCCACGAGAACGAGCGCGTCTGCAACTCAACCTCGCAAAGGCAGCTGTGCGCGCCGGTGACCTCCCGGCAGCACACGCCGCCGTCCGGGCCGCGGTCACGACCGCACGCACCTTGCAGGACCTCATCCTGCTCGCGGACGCAGCAGTGACGTTGGAGCCGATCGGCCAGTCCGCGTGGGACGGCGACATCCACCAATGGTGCACCGAAGCGCTGGCGGCGCCCGGCCAGTCAGCAGAGCGCATGGTCCGGCTACGAGCCCGGCAAGCACAGGCGGCCATTTACCTTGGCCGCTGGTCAGAGGCTTCGACTGCGAGCAGCGAGGCCCTCAGCCAAGCCGAGAGCATCCACGACGACGAGCTGCTCGTCGAGGCGCTCACTGCACGCCAACTCGCCACCAGCGGACCTGACGACGTCGACGAACTGGCCACCGCAGCACGCCGCATGATCGGACTCGGTACGTCGACCGGACGCGCCGAGATCGAGCTCCGCGGACGCCTGTGGCAGGTCGACGCGCTGTGGTACGCCGGCGACCTGGCCGCGATCGCAGCCGAGACAGGCCGACTCGCGAGCTGTGCCGGTCGTGTCAGCGGTCCGCACGGCCGCTGGCACGTGCTGCTGACGCGGGCCTCGCTCGCACTGGCCCGGGCTGAGTTCGAGGATGCCGAAGCCCTGCATGAGGACGCACTCACCGGCTTCCGGCAGATCGATCACCCGGCGGCGCATGGCGCCGAGGTCGCGTTCCACATGCTGCTAGGCCACCACCGCGGTCACACCGAGGACCTGCTGAGCCCAGCGACCTGGCAGTTCGGGACGGATGTCCGCTGGGACCTGTCCGCCCGCCTGGCCCGCGCGTTCGTTCTCGTGGACGCAGGTCGGTTCGACGAAGCAGCCGCGGCGTACGAACGCTGCGGCCGCCCGGAGTCCTGGCAACCGATGCGGGCCGCCGAGCTCTTGATGGACGCCATCGCAGCGCGAGTAGCAGCCGCACTCGGCCGCACAGACGACGTACGGCTCTTTCGTGCCCGGCTAGAACCCCGTCGTGGCCGGTACGTCGTCGGCGGCGCCGGCGCGACCAACTTCCTCGGTCCGGTCGAGCTGGTGCTCGGTGCGTGCGCTGCCGCGCTCAGCGACTGGGATGCGGCCGCTGCAGACCTCCAGAAGGCCGGTGCGCTCTGCCGGGCGATCGGTGCGCCCGGCTTCGCGGTCGAGGCCGCCTGTCTGCTGGCCGACGTGTACGAGCGGTCCGGTGATCTGGTGCATGCCCACGCACTGGCCGCCGAGACGCTGCCCCTCGCGAAGACCCTCGGCATGACTCCCTGGGTGGAACGACTGCACAGATCGCCGACCGACCCGCTGAGCCAGCGCGAGCGAGAGGTCGCCGGTTTGGTCGCCAAGGGCCTCAGCAACCGCGAGATCGCCGCCGCACTGGTCATCTCCGAACGAACGGCCCAGAACCACGTCCAGCACATCCTGACCAAGCTCGGCTTCGCGAACCGCGCCCAGGTCGCTGCCTGGGTGAGTAAGGGATGAGCAATTCGGACGATGCGCGGCGTACCTCCGCGGCGGACGCTGAGCTTCATGACGCGACACGACCAGAACGGCGCCGACCTCGACCTGTGGGACCAGGTCACCAGGACCTACTTTACTGAGCGCCTGGGCGTCGTCCCCACCAATGACACCCGCCAATACCAGCGCACAGCACCAGGCGTCGACCTGTACGTCGACCCCGTCTGCCCGTACACGTGGGTGGTGGCCTGCTGGCTGCGAGAGGTCGCCCAGCACCGCGACCTCGACCTCCGCTACCACGTAATGAGCCTGCTCATGCTCAACGAAGGCCATGACGACACCTACAGCCGACAGTTGGACGCGTCGACCGGCCCGTCCCGGGTAGCGACCGCAGTCGTCACGCACCACGGCAGTGAAGCGTTCCGGACCTGGCACGGTGCTTTCGGCAACCTGATCTTCGACCACTGGCGCTACCCGACGCCGACGGAGTACCGCGACGCCTCGGTAGCAGCTCTGAGCGAGGTCGGTCTGCCCGTGACGCTCGCGGACGCCGCCGACACCACGGAGTACGACGAGGCCCTGCGCCGCAGCCACAACGAAGGCACTCTTCCGGTGGGGATCGACGGCGGTACGCCGGTTGTCCACATCGACGGGACCGCCTTCTTCGGACCGGTCCTGAACGCGGTCCCCCGTGGCGACGACGCGCTCCGCCTGTTCGACGGCGTACGGCTGCTTGCGGGGTGTCCTGACTTCTACGAACTGAAGCGCACGCGCTCCACACCGCCCGATGTGAGCTACCGTCCGATGGAGGGGAAGGCACCGCGATGAACGACGATGAACTCTGGGCCGCGATCGATGCGCAGCGCCGGCGCACGACCGACCTGCTCGCCACGCTCACACCGTCAGACTGGTCCCACCGCTCGCTGTGCGACGGCTGGACCGTACGCGACGTCGCCGGTCACCTCACCCTCCAGCAGATGACCATCGGTGGCGTACTCCGCCTGACGCTGAAGCATCCCGGCATCCACAGCCTCAACTGGATGATCCAGACCTCCGCCCGTGACCAGGCAGCCCTGCCGACCGAACAGCTCATCGGCGAGATCCGCGGCATGGTCGGCTCCCGGCGGCACAACCTCGGCGTCACTGCGCGAGAGACGCTGATCGACATCGTCGTTCACGGGCAGGACATCGCGATCCCACTCGGCCGGACACTCCCGGTTCCGCCGGAGGTCGCCGCGACGGCGGCCTCGCGGGTGTGGGAGTGCCGAGGCACGCGGCTGTCCAAGGTCTTCAAACCGGTGCCGTACGACGGTCTGAGACTGGTCGCCGACGACATCGACTGGAGCGTAGGCGACGGGCCGGATCTCCGCGGTCCCGTGCTGTCGTTGCTCCTGCTGCTCACCGGACGTCGCGTCGTCCTGCCGCAGCTCGACGGCCCCGGCGCGGAGGTCCTACAGCGTGTATGACGTCGTACTCAAGGACGGGCCGGGGTGAGGTCCTTGGTCCAGAGCACCGTGCCGAACAGGTTCCGCACTGAGACCGTGAAGACGCCGGTCCGCGGGTCGATCCGGGTGTGCCCGAAGAACTGGTTGCCGGACGCCGGTGACTGGCTCGGGAAGTCGGCCGCCTTCGACCACACCACCTCAGGTCCGAACGTGCTGTCCAACGCGTTCGGCCCGAAGGTGCCGGCGTTGATCGGCCCGGCCACGATCTCCCAGAACGGGTCGAAGTCGGTGAACGCCGCGCGCGACGGGTCGTAGTGGTGCGCCGCCGCGTAGTGCACGTCGGCAGTCAGCCAGATCGCATTGCGGACCTTGCGCTTCTTGAACTGGCTGAGCACCCAGGCGATCTCGTGCTCACGACCGCCGGGCGCCCCCGGCAGACCGTTCGCGACCGCCTCGATCAGGTTGCCGTCCGGAACCAGCACGCCTAGCGGCATGTCGCTGGCGATCACCTTCCAGGTCGCCCGCGACGCCGCGACCTCACGCACCAGCCAGGCGGCCTGCTCGGCACCGAGCATCGCGACCGGCCCGACCGTCGACGGCACCGGGTTCGCGCCGCGGAACGTGCGCATGTCCAGGCAGAACACGTCGAGCAGCGGGCCGTGGCTCACCTTGCGGTAGATCCGGTCCCGCCCGCCGACGTGCTCCATCGGCAGGTACTCGAGGAACGCCTTCTTCGCCCGCGCCGCGAGGACGTCGACCCGCTTCTCGGCGTACCGGTCGTCGGTGAGGATCTCCCCCGGGTACCAGTTGTTCAGCGTCTCGTGGTCGTCCCACTGCGCGACCAGCGGTACGTCGGCGTACAGCGAGCGCACGTTCTCGTCGAGCAGGTTGTACTTGTACCGGCCGCGGTACTCGGCCAGGGTCTCGGCGACCTTCGACACCTCCTCGGTCACCACGTTCTTCCACACGGTGCCGTCGGCAACTTTCAGCTCGGCCTGGATCGGGCCGTCGGCGTAGATGTTGTCGCCGGAGTGCAGGAAGAAGTCCGGCCGGGTGTCGTGCATCGTCTTGTAGGCGATCATCCCGCCGAGCTCGGGGTTGATGCCGTAGCCCTGCCCCGCGGTGTCGCCGGTGAACACGAACGACACCGGCCGGTTGCGGCCCGGGGTGCTGAACGAGCCGTCGAGCGTCTGACCGATGCGGCCGTTCTCGTCCTCGAAGCCGAGGCGGTAGTCGTACCGCTGCCCCGGGCGCAGGCCGCGCAGCGGCAGCCGAGCGGTGAAGTCGTCCGCGGCGTCCGTCTTCGGGCCACGCAGGCAGACGGCCTTGTCGAAGCGGCCGTGGCTGGTCAGCTGGACGACCAGCCGGCCGGGGCGGTCGGCACGCGACCAGACGACAGCCGAGTTCGGCGTCACGTCGGCGCTCGCGATACCGGACGGCAGAGCGGCCCGATCACGACGGACAAGGTTCGGGGCCGCGACTGCGACACCAGGTACGGCGAGGGACGCTCCGGCGACCGTGGACGCGGCAAGGAGTTGACGACGACTCAGTTTCATGACCCGAAGGTGCGCCTCGCGGATGACGGTCAGGTGACAGCCGGGCGAACTGAGCCTCAAATCACCCCCGGGACTCGGCCACCGCCTTGCGTGCGGCTACCGGGCGTGGTTCCGTTGAAGGCCTCAGCACCTCCTTGTGACGCTGCCCCAGACCTGGTGGCGCATCGGCCGATGCACTACTGGAATGGGGCATTCCCATGTCGCAGCTTCTTGCCGAAGACCATGACCCCTTGCGGGCTCAGAACAAGTACACCCATCTCTACACCGACCTGCTCCGGACCGTCCGCGAACTCGGACTGCTCCGGCGGCGTCGCGGGTACTACTTCACCCGGATCGGCCTGGTCCTGGCTGCCTTCGCCGGTGTCTGGGTCGGCGTCGGACTGCTCGGCAACTCCTGGTTGCAGCTGCTGATGGCTGGTGCGCTGGCGCTGGTGCTCACGCAGGTCGCCTTCCTCAGCCACGACAGCGCGCACCGGCAGGTCTTCGACTCCGCCGCCTGGAACGACTGGACCGCCCGCCTGCTGGCCGGTGGTCTCGTCGGGATGAGCGCTGCGTGGTGGAAGTCGAAGCACAGCCGCCACCACGGTGCGCCGAACCAGCTGGGGAAGGACCCGGACATCGCCATCGGCGTCGTCGCGTTCACCCCTGAGCACGTCGGCAGACGCAAGGGCTTCCAGGCCTGGCTGACCCGCCGCCAAGGCTGGCTCTTCTTCCCCTTGCTGACTCTGGAAGGCCTGAGCCTCTACGTCTCGAGCATCCAGCACCTGTTCCGACGCGGAGCGAGCACGGTCGAGCGCATCGAGGCCGCGATCGTGGTCACCCGGCTCGCCGGTTATCTGACCGTGCTGTTCCTCGTGCTGCCGATCGGCAAGGCCGGAGCCTTCCTCGGGCTGCAGCTCGCCGTCTTCGGCGTCTGTCTCGGCGGTTCGTTCGCCCCGAACCACAAAGGCATGCCGCTCGTCCCCAAGACGATGAAGCTCGATTTCCTCCGCCGCCAGGTGCTGATGTCACGCAACATCCGCGGCGGCGTCCTCACCGACTTCGCGATGGGCGGGCTGAACTACCAGATCGAGCACCACCTGTTCCCGAGCATGCCGCGGCCCACGCTGCGCAAGGTCCAGCCGATCGTCCGCGAGTACTGCGAGCTGCACGGAGTGAAGTACACCGAGGTCGGCCTGTTCACGTCGTACAAGATCATCGTCGGCTACCTGAACAACGTCGGTCTGCGCGCCCGGGACCCGTTCGACTGCCCGCTGGCCTCGCAGTACGGGCGATAGCACTTTGCCGACCCGACCTCGTCGGGTCACGTGTCCGCAGAGGTGACGTTGCACGAGGTCACTAGGCTGACCGAGGTGAGTGCCCAGCAGCAGTACGTCAGCGTCTACACCGATCTCCTGCAGACCGTCCGCGACCTCGGTCTGCTCAGACGGCGGCAGGGCTACTACGTCACCCGGATGAGCATCGTCCTCGGTGCCCTGCTCGCGGTCGTCGCGTGCATGATCCTGCTCGGCAACTCGTGGCACCAGCTCTGGCTCGCCGGTGCCCTGGCGCTCGTGCTGGTGCAGGTGGCGTTCCTCAGCCACGACAGCGCCCATCGGCAGATCTTCCACTCCAACGCCCGCAACGACTGGACCGCGCGGATCCTCGCCGGCTGCGTCCTCGGGATGAGCGTCAGCTGGTGGCGCAGCAAGCACAACAAGCATCACGCCGCCCCCAACCAGGCGGACCGCGATCCCGACGTACAGCTCAAGGTGCTCGCCTTCACGCCCGACGCCGTCGTCGAACGCGGGCCGGTGGGCCGCTGGTTCGCCGCACGTCAGGGCTGGCTGTTCTTCCCGCTCCTCACGCTCGAGGGCGTCGGCCTGCACGCGTCCAGCCTGACGCACCTCCTCCGGCGCGGCGCGAGCCGCGCGGACCGCGTCGACGCTGCCGTCGTCGCGTCGCGCATCGCGGTGTACGTCGCTGCGCTCTACTTCCTGCTGCCGCCCGGAAAGGCCACCGCGTTCCTCGGTCTGCAGCTCGCCGTGTTCGGGGTCTTCCTCGGCGCCGCGTTCGCCCCGAACCACAAGGGCATGCCGATCGTGCCGGCCGGCATGAAACTCGACTTCCTCCGCCGCCAGGTGCTGACGTCACGCAACATCCGCGGCGGCGTCCTCACCGACTTCGCGATGGGCGGGCTGAACTACCAGATCGAGCACCACCTGTTCCCGAGCATGCCGCGACCGACGCTGCGGCGGGTGCGGCCGATCGTCCGCGAGTACTGCGAGCGGCACGGCATCGCGTACGCCGAGGTCGGCCTGTTCACGTCGTACCGGGTCGTCGTCGACTACCTGAACAACGTCGGCCTCCGCGCCCGCGACCCCTTCGACTGCCCACTCGCCGCCGAACTGCGGTCAGCAGGCGGGCCGTCAGCGGGCGGGCGGGATCTCGCCTGAGCCGCGGATCGTCAGTTTCACCGGGACGCGGACGGTGCGGCCGGGGCGGTGGGGCTCCGGGAGGCGCTCAGTCATCAGCTGGATCGCTGTACGAGCCATCACGTCGGCCGACTGCGCGACCGCGGTCAGGCCGGGGCTGAGCAGGTCCCCGAGCGCCAGGTCGTCGAAGGACACCAGCGCCACCTGGTCCCGCCGGCCCGCGAGGCCTCGCAGTACCTCGGCGGTGGTCATGTTGTTTGCCGACAGCAACGCCGTGGCCGGCTCGGAGCGGTCGAGGACGGCCGAGAGCGTGATGCCGATGCCCTCGGTGGTCGGCTCGGACAGGTGCACCAGGTCCTCGTCGACGACGATCCCGTGCCGGGCCATCGCCGCCCGATAGGCCACCACCCGCTCACGGGCGGTGAAGATCCGCTCGTCGTCACCGAGGTACGCGATCCGGCGGTGACCCTGCCGGACCAGGTGGTCGATCGCCTGGTCGATGCCGCCGGCGTTGTCCGCGAGGACGGCGTCCGCCTCGATCCCGTGCGCGGGACGGTCGATCGTGACAACCGCCATCCCGGCGTCGACGTGCGGCGCCAGGTACTCCTGGGTCTCCCCGATCGGCGCCATGATCAGCGCGTCCGGCCGCCGGGCGACGAACTCCAGGCAGACCTCCCGCTCGCGCTCCGGGTCCTCGTCGGTCAGGCCGATCATCACGACCGAACCGGACGAGCGGGCCCAGAGCTCGACCGCGCGCCCGAGCGAGGCGAAGAACGGGTCGCCGATGTCGCGGATCACCACCGCGATCGTCCCGGTCTTGCCGCGGCGCAGCATCCGGGCGGACTCGTTCGGGGTGTAGTTGAGCTCCTTGATCGCGGCCTGGACCTTGGCGGTCAGCTCCGGGCTGACGTTCGGTTCCTCGTTCACCACCCGGGACACGGTCTTCAACGCGACCCCGGCCCGGGCGGCGACCTCCTTCATCGTGGGCCGGCGCTGGCCCGTCCCGTTCACCCCGCTGACACTCATCGCCGGCCCACCCTTTCGTCGTCGCGCAGAGGTTACACCGGGTGACTAGCTTTCGACCACGACCGGAATGATCATGGGCCGGCGGCGGTGGGTGTCGCTGACCCATTTGCCGACCACCCGGCGGATCACCTGCTGCAGCTGGTACATGTCGTCCAGCCCGCTGCCGATCGCCTTCTCGATCTCCGCCTCGATCTTCGGCTTGAGGTCGTCGAACACGGTGTCGTCCTCGGCGAACCCGCGGGCCTGGATCTCCGGGCCGGCGGTCAGCTTGCCGGTCACCGAGTCCATCACCGCGATCACCGAGATGAAGCCCTCGTCACCGAGGATCCGGCGGTCCTTCAGCGAGGTCTCGGTGATGTCCCCGACGGTCGAGCCGTCGACGAACACGTAGCCGCAGTCCACCTTGCCGGCCACCACGGCCTTGCGGTCGATCAGGTCGACCACCACGCCGTCCTCGACGACCACCACGTTCTCCCGCGGTACGCCGGTCTGCACCGCCAGGTCGGCGTTCGCGTGCAGGTGCCGGACCTCGCCGTGCACCGGCATCACGTTGCGCGGCTTCACGATGTTGTAGCAGTACAGCAACTCGCCCGCGCTCGCGTGACCGGACACGTGCACCAGCGCGTTGCCCTTGTGGATCACGTTCGCACCGTGCCGGATCAGGCCGTTGATCACCCGGTACACCGAGTTCTCGTTGCCCGGGATCAGGGAAGACGCCAGTACGACGGTGTCACCCGGCTGCAGGTGTACGACGTTGTGGTCGTTGGCGGCGATCCGGGACAGCGCCGACATCGGCTCGCCCTGCGAACCGGTCGACACCAGCACCACCTGCTCCGGCGGGTAGTTGTCCAGGTCGCGCATGTCGATCAGCGTGTCGCCGGGCACGTTCAGGAAGCCGAGGTCCCGGGCCACGCCCATGTTGCGGACCATCGAGCGGCCGACGTACGCGACCTTGCGGTGATGCTTCACCGCGGCGTCCATCACCTGCTGCACGCGGTGCACGTGCGAGGCGAAACAGGCGACGATGATGCGCTGGTTCTTCGCCTTGGTGAAGACCCGGTCCAGGACCGGGGCGATGTCGCGCTCGTGGGTGGTGAAGCCGGGCACCTCGGAGTTGGTGGAGTCGACCATGAACAGGTCGACGCCCTCCTCGCCGAGCCGCGCGAACGCGCGCAGGTCGGTGATCCGGTTGTCCAGCGGCAGCTGGTCCATCTTGAAGTCACCGGTGTGCAGCACCACGCCGGCCGGTGTCTTGATCGCGACGGCGAGCGCGTCCGGGATCGAGTGGTTGACCGCGACGAACTCGCAGACGAACGGCCCGATCTGGAGCTTCTCGCCCTCGACCACGGTCTGCTGCGGCACGTTGCGGTGCCGGTGCTCCTTCAGCTTGCCCTCGAGCAACGCGAGCGTGAGCTGCGACCCCACCACCGGGATGTCGCCCCGCTCACGCAGCAGGTAGGGCAAGCCGCCGATGTGGTCCTCGTGGCCGTGCGTCAGGACGACCGCGACGACGTCGTCCAGCCGGTCCCGGATCGGCTCGAAGTCCGGCAGGATCAGGTCCACGCCGGGCTGGTTCTCGTCCGGGAAGAGTACGCCGCAGTCCACGATCAGCAGCTTGCCGTCGTACTCGAAGACCGTCATGTTCCGGCCGACCTCGCCGAGGCCGCCGAGCGGGATGACCCGCAAAGCGCCCGGAGCGAGAGGTCCGGGCGCGGAGAGATCTGGATGGGGATGGCTCATGCAATCAGTCCTGCCGTCTTGAGGTCGGTGGTGAGCCAGTCCACTTGCTCGGCGGTCGCCTCAACCAGCGGCAACCGAAGGGTCGCATGCTCGATGACGCCGGCCAGCTTGAGCGCGGCCTTCACCATGATGGCGCCCTGGGTCCTGGTCATGATCGTCTCGACGGCGGGCACCAGCCGTCGATCAATTTCCTGTGCTCCTGCGAGGTCGCCGGCCACCACGGCGTCGATCAGCTGCCGGTACTCCCGACTTGCCACGTGCGCCACGACACTCGCGATGCCGATCGCGCCGATCGCCAGTGAGGCGAGGTTCAGCTCGTCGGCACCGCAGTAGTAGAACAGATCGGTGTTCGCCAGCACCTTGGTGGTCCCGGCGATGTCGCCCTTGGCGTCCTTCACCGCGACGATCCGCGGGTGCTCGGCGAGCGTGATCAAGGTCTCGGACCTGATCTCCACGCCGGCCCGGCCGGGGATGTCGTACAGCATGTTCGGCAGACCGGTGGCGTCGGCGACCGCGGTGAAGTGCGCGCGCAGCCCTTCCTGCGGGGGCTTGTTGTAGTACGGCGTGACGACCAGCAGCCCGTCCGCGCCGGCGGCCTCGGCCTGCTTGGCGCACTCGATCGTGTGCGCGGTGTCGTTGGTCCCGACACCGGCGACGAGCTTGGCGCGGTCACCGACGGCCTCACGGACCGCCTCGATGATCCGGACCTTCTCCTGGTCGGACGTGGTCGGCGCCTCGCCGGTGGTCCCGTTCAGCACCAGGGCGTCGTTACCGCCGTCGACGAGATACGTCGCGACCTTCTGGGCGGCGTCCAGGTCGAGGGAGCCGTCAGGCCGGAACGGGGTGATCATCGCGGTCGTCAAACGGCCGAACGGCGGCGCTGACGAGGGCGTGGATGCTGGCGAGGACATGGGCCTCAGATTACCGCTCCCGAACCCTGAAGAAATGGGTAGGCCTGGTGGCTGTCCGCTCGGGGGTCCGGGCAGCCACCAGGCTCACTCGTCCTATCGGGCCCCGCCCGGCAGTCGTTACAGCTTCCACCAAAAAAATCCGGAAAAACTTCTGTAAATACTCTCTGTAAGCAAATGGCTGCGTCGTGTGAATGATCCGATGCTTTAGTCTCATCGGCGTGTCGACACCTTCTGCCACCCCTGCCACTCCTGCCACCCCGGCGGCCCGCCAGAGCCTGATCATGGTGTGCGCGTCGATGGCCGGGGTGATCCCGGTCATGACGCTCGCCCTGTGGTTCGTCCTCGCCACTGATGGGATCGGCGAGTTCCCGACGGACTGGCCGCCGCTTGTGGTGCTCGCCGCCGCGGTCGGCGCGTACTCCATCTGCGAACTGGTCGGCTTCCGCACTCCCCCGCTGGAGTACTCGAACCGCCCCGCCGCCGAGATCCAGGCAGACTCGTGGCGCCGTTTCACCACGTCGACGTTCACCCGCTTCGCGATCTGCGAGGCCGTGTTCCTGATCTCCGTTGCGTTGTCGTTCGTCGCCGAGAGCTTCTGGGTGGTCCTGATCGGGGCGGTCATCGCCCTGCCACTGTTCTTCTGGGAGGCGTGGCCGGGTGAGCGCAACCAGCGCCGGTTCGCGGCGGCGCTGGAGTCCGGCGGGATTCCGTCGTACCTGACCGGCCGCCTTCAGGACTGACCGGCGAGCCAGATCGAGGTCGCGTCGAACAGTTGCCGCAGCGCCTGGAGAGCGCCGGGGAGAAGCAGTACGCCGGCGAGGGTCAGCACCGGCACGATCACTACGTGCTCGAACCACTTGCCGGTGCTGAAGCGCAGCGGTTTGGGGAGGCGCAGCTCGTACCAGGTCTCGCCCCGGATGGGCAGCGGCCAGAGCCAGGGGCAGCCGGAGCGGGTCAGGCTGTCCCCTAGGCAGTGAACGAACATGCCGACGGCCACGGCGGCGCCGATCCAGCCGCCGATCTGACTGAGGCCGGCCTGCAGCGCGTCGGCGGCCGCTGTGCCGGGTAGCGCGTCGCCGGTGCCGACGACCGACCAGCCGGCTGCTGCGAGGACGGCCAGGATGATCCAGTCCCCGAGCGCGTCGGCGGCCAGGACGAGGCCGGTCACTGCGACAGCCAGCACTGCCCACTTGCCGCGGTCGCCGAGGCTTGCGGCGAGCATCCCGAGCAGGATCGCGGCGACGAGCGTATGAGTCGCGTGCCGGTGTTTGCCGGTGCTCTCCTCGTCGCGCGGGCCCTTCGTCACGTTGTAGAGGACGCCTGAGAACGCCCGTACCGCCGCCGACACCAGCCGGGTCACCGGGCCGAGCAGGCGCGATGCGCTCGCGCCCGGATGGTCCAGGTCCGGCACCAGCGCGTACCCGGCGGTGGCCGCCGCGAACGGCACCACTTCCGCCACCGAGGTCAGCCCGACCAGCGGCGCCACCGCCAACCCGGCACACCACCCCGACAAAGCATGCGACCGCCCCATCATCCCGCGCCTCACCCCTCCACTCACTCTCTCCACATCCTCCCCCACCAGCCCCACCAACCCCACGCATCACACGCCCCCACACGCCCGACGAACGCGTCTTTGAGTCCCCACCAACCAAATCTCGCCGCCGAATTCGGTTGGCCGGGACTCAAGGAGGGCTTGAAAGGGTTGATGGGGGCCCAAAGAGAGGCGTGAGGGGCGGCTTTGCATAATCATTCAGAGTGGTGCATACTTTTCCTGTGTCCAAGGTGCTTACTTCTTTGCCGGTCGGTGAGCGGGTCGGGATTGCCTTCTCGGGTGGTCTCGACACGTCGGTTGCGGTTGCGTGGATGCGGGACAAGGGTGCGATTCCCTGCACGTACACCGCTGATCTCGGGCAGTACGACGAGCCCGACATCGGGTCGGTCCCCGGCCGCGCGACGGCGTACGGGGCCGAGATCACCCGGCTCGTGGACTGCCGTGCGGCGCTCGTCGAGGAAGGGCTCGCGGCGCTGGCCTGCGGCGCGTTCCACATCCGGTCCGGCGGGCGGACGTACTTCAACACCACCCCGATCGGCCGGGCGGTGACCGGCACGATGCTGGTCAAGGCGATGCTCGACGACGACGTCCAGATCTGGGGCGACGGCTCGACCTTCAAGGGCAACGACATCGAGCGGTTCTACCGCTACGGCCTCCTCGCGAACCCGCAGCTGCGGATCTACAAGCCGTGGCTGGACGCGCAGTTCGTGCACGAGCTTGGCGGCCGGAAGGAAATGTCCGAGTGGCTGGTCGCGCACGGCCTGCCGTACCGCGACAGCACCGAGAAGGCATACTCCACCGACGCGAACATCTGGGGCGCGACCCACGAGGCGAAGACCCTCGAGCACCTCGACACCGGGGTGGAGACGGTCGACCCGATCATGGGCGTCGCGCACTGGGACCCGGCGGTCGAGATCCCCGCCGAGGACGTCACGATCGGCTTCGTGCAGGGCCGGCCGGTGACGATCAACGGCAAGGAGTTCGGTACGGCGGTCGACCTGGTCCTGGAGGCCAACGCGATCGGCGGCCGGCACGGGCTCGGCATGTCGGACCAGATCGAGAACCGGGTCATCGAGGCGAAGAGCCGGGGCATCTACGAGGCGCCCGGGATGGCGCTGCTGCACGCGGCGTACGAGCGGCTGGTGAACGCGATCCACAACGAGGACACGATCGCGAGCTACCACAACGAAGGCCGCAAGCTCGGGCGGCTGATGTACGAAGGCCGTTGGCTCGACCCCCAGGCGCTGATGGTCCGGGAAGGGCTGCAGCGGTGGGTCGGTACGGCGGTGACCGGCGAGGTCACGCTCCGGCTCCGGCGCGGCGAGGACTACTCGATCATCGACACCACCGGGCCCGCGCTCAGCTACCATCCGGACAAGCTGTCGATGGAGCGGATCGAGGACTCGGCGTTCGGCCCGGTCGACCGGATCGGCCAGCTGACCATGCGGAACCTGGACATCGCGGACTCGCGCGCGAAGCTGGAGCAGTACGCCGGTCTCGGCATGTTCGGCTCGTCCAACCCCGCGCTCGCGTCGTCCACCGAACTGATCGGCGAACTCCCGACGGGCGGCGCCGAAGCCATCGCCTCCCGCGGCGAGGCCACCGAGGAGGACGAGCTCCTCGACCGCGCCGCCATGGAATCCGGCACGGACTGAGTCACCCCCAGAGTCACCCCCAGAGTCACCCCCCAGAGTCATCCACAGAGTTTCAGTCGCAGGCCGCGGTTAACGGCATCCCGTGAGATGCAACCGCGACCTCGCGACTGAGCAGTCTGGATCGGCCAGGCTCCGGTCAGTGGCGGAGTTGTCCGCGCGTGGCCTTGGTCCGGTCGACCGGCTTCGCGGCGACGTCCTCGGCTGCGCCGGAGGTGCTCCGCGGTGGGGCGCCGGGCGGCGTCAGGCCGGCGCCGGCCTGACGACGGATGTCCGCCAGCTCCACCTGCAGCAAGTGCGCCCGGCCGGCGGCGCCACCCAGCACCAAGCCCGCCTGTCCCGCGGCCTGCTGAGCCAGGTCCTTGTACTGCCCGCGAAGAAGGCGATCGGCTCCCTGTCCGACGAGGTCACCCAGCCGGCCGTTGGCGGTCTGCACGGTCAGCTGCGAGACAGTCCTGGCGACGACCAGCGCGGCCTGCTGAGCGGCTGCGGAGCGTTCGTCGGCGGGCAACGCGTCGAGGTGCCGATGCGCGTCGATGTTCGCCTGAACGGCCGTCTGCAGACGGTGCCCAGGAGCCGCTGCGGACATCCGCTCCACGATCCCGTCCGCCGGCTGACCGTCCGCGAACTCGCGGGCGACCTCGGCCAGGAACGCGGGCCTCATCGTGTTCTCCACCGTCGCGATGAACTCACGTTCTTCGGTCGTGATCGGGCGCGGGGCGGGAATGGGTACGGCCATGCTCGGAAGTGAAGCAGATCGGTGGGGTCAGGCGTCGAAGTCCAGGGTGACGGTCGGGGTGGTCGGGTGGGACTGGCAGGTGAGAACGTAGCCGGCACGGATCTCGTCGGGCTCCAAGGCCCAGTTCGTGTCCATCCGGACGCTGCCGTCGAGGACCTTGGCGCGGCACGTGCCGCACACTCCGCCCTTGCACGCGAACGGAGCATCGGACCGTACGGCGAGAGTCGCGTCCAGCACCGCCTTCGAGAGCTCCCCCAGCGCGAACGTCGACCGGCGGCCGTCGAGGATCACCGTCACCTGGGCCGCGTCTTCGTCGACGGCGGCCTCCTCGATCGGCGCCTTCGGAGCCTCGTCGCCGACATGGAACAGCTCGGCGTGGACGTGTTCGCGCGCGACCCCCTCGGACAGCAGGAGGTCCTGCGCGCCGACGACCATCGCGTACGGGCCGCACAGGAACCACTCGTCGACGGTGTCCAGCGGGAGGATCGTCGCGAACATTCGCCGCAGGCGGTCCGCGTCGATGCGGCCGCTGAAGAGCTCCACCTCGGTCGTCTCGCGCGACAACACGTGCACGAGGTGCAGGCGCTCGGCGTACCGGTCCTTCAGGTCGGCCAGTTCGTCGGCGAACATCACCGAGCCCGCGGTCCGGTTGCCGTACAGCAAGGTCACCCGGCTGGCGGGTTCGATCGCGAGGACCGTCGCGACCAGCGACAGGACAGGCGTGATTCCGCTGCCCGCGGCAACGAACGCGTAGTGCTTCGCGTTGGCGGCGTCGAACGCCGTACCGAAGCGGCCGAGCGGGGTCATCACCTCGAGCTCGTCGCCGACCTTCAGGTCCTTGGCGGCGTACGACGAGAACTCGCCGCCGGGGAGGCGCTTCACCCCGATCCGCAGCACGCCTGATCCCGCGGGCGAGCAGATCGAGTAGCTGCGGCGTACCTCTTCTCCGGTACGGCGGATCGTGAGGTGCTGGCCCGCGGTGAACTCGTACTCGTCCGCAAGCTCCGGCGGTACGGCGAAGGTGATCGCGACCGCGTCGTCGGTGACGGGCTCGATCGCGGCGACCTTCAGCGAGTGGAACGTTGCACGCCGGCGAGGGGCGATGGTCGTCATCTAGATCGCCTTGAAGTGATCGAAGGGTTCGCGGCAGGAGTTGCAGCGCCAGAGCGATTTGCAGGAGGTCGAGCCGAAGCGGCTGAGCTCCGAGGTGTTGGGCGAGCCGCACAAGGGGCAGCGGATGCTCAACTGCAGCAGGACCGGGGCGTTGGCCCGGGACTGGGATGGAGGGAAGGGGGCGGGGGCGCTCGTGCCGGGTGGCGGGGCGATGCCGTAGTCCGTCAGCTTCGCCTTTCCTGCTTCCGTCATCCAGTCGGTCGTCCACGGCGGCGACAGGACCGTCTCGACCCTTCCGTGGACGTGCAACGCCTGGAGTGTCAGTTCGACCTCGTGGCGGATCAGGTCCATGGCGGGACAGCCGGAGTACGTCGGGGTGATCGTCACGACGACCTCGTCGCCCTCGTGCCGCACGCCGCGCAGTACGCCGAGGTCCGCGATCGTGAGCACCGGCACCTCGGGATCCACGACCTCGCCGACGGCCTCGAGGATCGCCGCGTCGGTCACCATGTCGCACCCGGATGCGAACGCGCCACGTGCTGCAGTTCGGCCAGCAGATAGCCCATGTGCTCGGTATGACGACCCGAACGACCGCCGGAGTGCTGGTACGACGATGTCGGCCGCTCACACGTCGACTCGTCGATGACCGCCGTCACGCGCCGGGTCCACTCCTCCTCCAGCGTGGACGGATCGACGGCGACCGACAGCTGCCGTACGACGTCGTCCGACGCGAACATCTCAGCGGTGTAAGGCCACAGCGCGTCCAGCGCAGCCTGCATCCGCCGGTGGCTCTCCTCGGTCCCGTCGCCCAGCCGCAGCACCCACTGCGTCGCGTGGTCGACGTGGTACGCCACCTCCTTGACCGCCTTCCCCGCCACACCGGCCAGCGTCTCGTCGGCACACGACCGCAGCTCGTCGTACAGCAGGTGCTGGTACGTCGCGAAGTACAGCAACCGTGCCATTGCGAACGCGAAGTCGCCGTTCGGCAGCTCGCACAACTGCAGGTTCCGGAACTCGCGCTCGTCCCGGAAGTACGCGAGCTCGTCCTCGGTGCGGCCGTCCAGCGAGCCGGCGTACTGCAGCAGCGAACGCGCCTGCCCCAGCTGGTCCAGCCCGATGTTGCCGAGCGCAACATCCTCCTCGAGCTGCGGCGCGGCCGCGATCCACTCGCCGGTGCGCTGCGCCGCGATCAGCGCGTCGTCACCGAGGCGAAGCGTGTATTCGAGCAGGTCGTTCACAGGTGCTCGACGCCTTCCGGGACCTCGTAGAACGTCGGATGCCGGTACACCTTGTCGCCGGCCGGGTCGAAGAACTCGTCCTTCTCGTCCGGCGAAGACGCAGTGATGTCCGACGCCCGCACCACCCAGATCGACACGCCTTCCTGGCGGCGGGTGTACACGTCCCGCGCGTTCCGCAACGCCATCGTCGCGTCCGGCGCATGCAGGCTCCCCACATGCGTGTGCGACAGCCCGCGGCGCGACCGCACGAACACCTCGTAGAGCGGCTCGACGCTGTGCTTGCTGATGAACTCGCTCCGTTCGTTCATGCGGCACGCTCCGCTCGCTTGGCCGCATAGGCGGCCGCGGCCTCGCGGACCCAGGCGCCGTCCTCGTGCGCCTTCACGCGATGCGACAGCCGCTGCTGGTTGCACGGACCGTTGCCCTTCACCACGTCGTACAGCTCGGTGTAGTCGGGCTCGGTGAACCGGTAGTGCCCGTCCTCGTACACCAGTCCGTCGTCAGGGACGCGCAGCCCGAGTACGTCGGCCTGCGGCACGGTCATGTCCACGAACCGCTGCCGCAGCTCGTCGTTGCTGTGCCGCTTGATCCCCCACGCCATCGACTGCTCCGAATGCGTCGACGCCGCGTCCGGCGGGCCGAACATCATCAGCGACGGCCACCACCAGCGGTTCAAGGCGTCCTGCGCCATCGCCTTCTGCGCCTCAGTGCCTTTCGACAACGTGTACAGGATCTCGAACCCCTGCCGCTGGTGGAACGACTCCTCCTTGCAGACCCGCACCATCGCCCGCGCGTACGGCCCGTAGGAGCAGCGGCACAGCGGGACCTGGTTGACGATCGCCGCGCCGTCGACCAGCCAGCCGATCGCACCGATGTCGGCCCAGGTCAGCGTCGGGTAGTTGAAGATGCTGGAGTACTTCTGCTTGCCGCTGTGCAGCAGGTCGAGCAGGTCCGCGCGGTCCACGCCGAGCGTTTCCGCGGCGGCGTACAGGTAGAGACCGTGGCCGGCCTCGTCCTGCACCTTCGCCATCAGGATCGCCTTGCGGCGCAGCGACGGCGCGCGACTGATCCAGTTGCCCTCCGGCTGCATGCCGATGATCTCGGAGTGCGCGTGCTGCGCGATCTGCCGGATCAGGGTCTTGCGGTACCCGTCCGGCATCGCGTCCCGCGGCTCGATCCGGCCGTCGGCGTCGATGGTCGCCTGGAAGTCCATACCGACAGCATATGTGACACTTTTTCTCAGAATCAACAACAGGTGTCACAAAGGTGGTGCTGGACCCACCCAGGAAGTGGGTTTGACGCACTGGGGACGGCCGGTCGGGGTCGCGAGGATTGAGTCAACAGCTCAACCCTTCCACAGTTTTCGGAGGACCCCGTGACTACAACCACCCTCCCGGCCGTCGATCATCGCGGCCCGGTCACCGGCCGGGAGCGTGCGCTCGCACCCGACCTGATCCGGGGCGCGATGCTGCTGCTGATCGGCCTGGCGAACAGCGCCAACTTCGCGTTCGCCGGCCAGCCCGGCGTGGAGAGCGCGCCGCACGGCTTCGAGCGCATCCTGAACTTCCTCAAACTCACCTTCGTCGACGCCCGGGCGTACCCGGTGTTCGCGGTGATGTTCGGCTACGGCCTCGTGCAGCTGGCCCGGCGGCAGCGGTCCTCGGGCGCCACCACCGGTGCTGTCCGGCGGATCCTGCTCAGGCGCAACGCCTGGCTGATCGGCTTCGGCGTCGTCCACGCGACGCTGCTGTACTTCGGTGACTTCCTCGGCGCCTACGGAATCGTGGGCATCATCTGCACGCTGTTCCTGCTCAACCGCGGCGACAAGTTCCACCGGATCGTCCTCGCGATCTGGGCGTTCATGACCGTCGAGGTCTTGTTCGTCGGGGCCAAGGCCACGCTCGCGATCGTCAACAGCTCCGGCCCCGCGCACGCGCTGACGAACTCCCCGAACCCGTCGCTGGCCGCCTCGTCCTACCTGGGCAGCCTGGTCGACCGGCTGCACGAGTACCCGCTGCACGCCGCGAGCGTCATCCCCTTCATCATCATCGTCTGGCTCGGCATCTGGGCCGCCCGCAAGCAGATCCTGGAGAACCCGGGCGCCCACAAGACCCTGCTCACCCGGGTGGCAGTCGGCGGTCTCGGCCTCACCGTCCTGGGCGGCCTGCCGCTCGCGCTGGTCGGAGCCGGCTGGATGCACGTCGACGAGAGTGCGGTGGACGCGCTGAGCCTGCTGTCCCACGTGTCCGGCATGTTCGGCGGACCTGGGTACGTCGCTCTGTTCGGCCTGCTCGTCCTGCGGATCCGCAAGCTGTCGCTGCCGGTCCGTGCGATCTCCGCACTTGGTCAGCGCTCGCTGTCCGGGTACCTCTTCCAGTCGGTCTCGTGGATGATCCTGCTGGCGCCGTTCACGCTGGACCTGCGGTTCGGAAGTACGGCGTACACCGCGGCGCTGGTCGCGATCGGCGTCTGGGTCATGTCGGTCGCCGGCGCTTATCTGATGAGCCGGCGTTCCTACCGCGGTCCGGCCGAGACCCTGCTGCGCAAGCTCGTGTACTGACTTGCGAGGATTGCGTTCATGAGTGACTTCGGCGTACCGGAACCGGCCAACCTCTCGGATCTGTCCGGCGACACTCCGGTAGCTGAAACGAGCGTCAGGCTCGCACTGCCCGCGGAGGCAGGAGAGATCGGCGAGATCCAGGTCGCGGCCTGGCGTACGGCGTACGCCGGGCTGCTGCCGGCCGACGTCCTCGCCGATCTCAACCCGGCGCAGTTCGCGGCCCAGTGGCGGGCCGCGCTGCTCGCTCCGGGCGAGGCGCGGAACCGGGTCATGGTCGCGCTGGCCGGCCGCACGCTGGTCGGCTTCGCGGCCATCACACCGTCCGACGACCCGGACGGCGACCCGCAGCACGACGCGTTGATCGCCGAGCTGGCGGTCAACCCGGAGGCGACCCGCGCCGGCCACGGCTCCCGCCTCCTGAACGCCGTCGTCGACACGGTCCGCGCCGACGGCTTCCGCCGGGTCACCGTCTGGGTCAACTCGACCGACGACGTACTCCGCGCCTTCTACACCGAGGCCGGCTGGGCCCCCGACGGCGCCCACCGCGAACTCGACCTCTACGGCGACGAGTCCGTCCGCATCAAGCAGATCCGCCTCCACACCGACCCCGGCACGGAGTAATCCCCCGCGGCCAATAGCAGGTCGCCGATCGGCGACGGGCCGGGGGTGGTGCTCGACGGCCACTGGTGGGCATGACAGATTGTCACGGACCGATCACGCATGGCCATCCGCTGGAGTCTGCATGAAGTACCTCACCCTGGCCGTCGGCCTGGGCCTGTCCGCTGCAGCCGTTCTCGTCGTTCCCGGTTCCGGTGCGACCGCCTCGACGCAAGAGGCGACCGTTGTCGACAAGCCACATCAGGTGGCGACCAAGTACCTCGAGCAGAAACCGCGCTGGTTGGAGTGCGGCGACGCCGAGCTCCGCACGTACTGCGCGAAGATCACCGTCCCGCGCGACTGGGCCAACCAGTACGCCGGGAACGACCTGCAGATCGCCGTCAGCAAGGTCGCCCCGGCCAAAGGCAAGCCGAGCCGGGTCGTGTTCGGCAACCCCGGCGGACCCGGTGGCGCCGGCCTCGGAATGGCGCCGTACCTCGCGAGCCAGGGACCGCTCGCCAAGGACCACCTCGCCGTCGGCTTCGACCCGCGCGGCACCGGCGGCAGCTCGAACGTGAGCTGCGACGGCGCCCCCGGCTTCACGATGGACGCGCGCGACCGCGCTCCCGCGACCCGCGACCTGATCGCCGAGGCCTCGGAGATGACGCAGACGTACTGCGACCAGCAGTCCCGCGGCCTGCTCCCCTACATCACCACCGCGCAGACGGTGCAGGACATGGACCTGATCCGGCGGCTGCTCGGCTTCGACAAGCTGGACTACGTCGGGTACTCCGGCGGCACCTGGCTCGGGGCGTACTACCAGACCTACTTCCCCGAGCACGTCGGCCGGTTCGTGCTGGACTCGAACACGGACTTCACCAAGGGCTGGCTGGACACGTTCGTCAGCCAGCCGCAGGCGTTCGAGCGCCGGTTCCGCGAGGACTTCGCGCCCTGGGCGGCCAAGTACGACGACCAGCTGCACCTCGGTTCGTCACCGGGTGCGATCATCCGCCTGTACGAACGGTTACGACGGGCCCTCAAGGAGGAGCCCGCGACCGAAGAGTTCCTGGACGGCGCGGTCAACGTCAGGTACGACGAGAACACCCTCGACCTGATGGTGACCGGGGATATGTACTCGAAGCTCGACTTCCATTCCCTCGCGGCCGACCTGCTATTTCTCCATGACCTTTCCGCGGCGCAGGCAAAGGGCGGTCCGCGGGCCGCGCAACGCAAGGTCGACGGGCTCTCGAAGGCCCGCCAGCAGCAACTGGTCGAACGCGCCGGCCGGTCCCCCGTCGGCCTCCGGATGCTCGGTGAGGACGACGCCGAGGACGCGACGTTCACCGCCATCACCTGCAACGACACGGTCTGGCCGCAAGGCCGCGAGTACGGCGAACAACTCGCCGCCCGTCTCGGTCCGCACTTCCCGCTGGTCGGCTGGACGATGTCCGAGAACCCCTGCTTCTACTGGGACCGTCCGAACCTGACCATGCCGACACCGACCGGCAAAGGCTTGCCCACAACGCTGATGGTGCAGTCCGTGCACGATCCCGCGACCAGCTACAGCCTCGCTGCGGCGGCCCACAGCCGGTACGCCGGTTCGCGGCTGCTGACTGTCACGCGCGAAGGCGACCACGGCATCTACGGCGGTGTGAACCGCTGCGCGGACCGGATCGTCAACACGTTCCTCACCACCGGGGTCGCGCCGGCCAAGGACGTGAGCTGCGCCGGCGAAGGCATCCCCGCACCAGTGGCCGAGGAGCCCGGTCTCGACGAAGGCGCCGGTGCTCCTTTACGAAAGGTCGCCGGATTCACAAAAGCTGTTTCCGGCTATCTGCCGTGACGAGCGCTTGAAAGCGGACTGCATTTCCCCTACGGACCGGCAGGTCGCGGTCACGGTCGGCGAAATCCGGCCGGGGATTTCGTTGTCAGGACAAATTTGTCAGGGCGATGTCAGGGTTGCGTCCCTGTGCGACGCAGCGTGATCACGGCACTCTTGAGGTAGCGCGGAGGAACCGATCGTCGACTGGGAGGGCCCGACGACTGGTGACCATCGCGGACGTGGCTTCGGCCGGCTGTGGTGTGGGGGGACTGCCTGGGGGGTCAGACAGAGGACACAGCCGGCCGGGCCACGAATCTGGATCCGCGCCCTCAGATCCCTCGCGGGGCATCGTCGATCCCCCAGGTCGTGGTGCTCCGCGAGGCACGCCCGGTTCAGAACGGATCGCGCGTCCGCTCCGCCGGTGTAGCTGCTGAGCTGGATTCCGGCGGCGGGTAACCGTCCGCAACCGCGGCCAGTGGCGCCGCGCGGCCGGCCGACCAAGCCGCCCGGAAGGCCCGCCGCTCGAGCGACGCTTCGACCGCGGCTCGCGTGGCCTCGCAACCGGCCTTCTCGATCTCCGGCACCGGCGCCCCGATGACCTCGCGGACTCCGTCGGCGGCACCGAGCAGAAATGCGGCGTACTCGCTGCGCTCGCGTTGCTGTGCGACCGCGGCGAGTTCCTCCAGCACACTGGCCGACCGCCACCGGTCCCCCAGATCCCGATGCTCGGCCAGGCTTTCGTCGAGCAGGTGTACGGCGCGGTCGGTCAGGCCACGCCGGCGTTCGACGATACCGAGCTGGTTCAGCGACCAGGCGGCACCCTCGCGATATCCGAGCCGTTGCGACAGCGCGAGGCTCTCCTGCAGCAGATCCTCGGCCTCGACCAGTTCACCGCCGTACTGCGCGATGGCGCCGAGGCTGATCAGCGACCAGGCGAGTCCTTCGCCGTCACCGACGGCCCGGAAGCTGTCGCGAGCTCGCCGGCACCGGCGCGCGCCGATCTCGAGGTCGCCGCGGAGCCAGGCCACGAAGCCGAGGTAATTGTGCGCCCAGGCCATTCCGACCCGGTCGCCGAGACTCTCGTACAGGTCGTAACTCTCGCAGTGCAGGTCCTCCGCCGCTTCGTAGTCGCCCCGTTCGCGTGCGACACCGCCGAGTCGTTGCAGCACCAACGCAGTGCCGGACGTGTCGCCAAGCGCCTTGTACTGCCGCAAGGCGGTCTTCAGTCGCTCGGTCGCGGCGTCGTACTCGCACTGGAGGAACGCCAGTGTCCCGGCGCCCAGGTTGGCCTTCGCATACACCGGCGCGAGCTCCGCGATCCGTTCGGGCGGCACCGACTCGCCGAGTTGCAGGGCACGCTCGAGCCACTGGCTGCCCTCGGCGTAGTGCCCGCGAAGGTAGCAGAACAGCCACAGCCCACCGGCCAGTCGCAACGCCTCGTCGATCGAGCTGGTCCGCAGCGCCCACGCCATCGCGGATCGCAGGTTCGCGAGCTCACCGTCCAACCGGTCGAGCCACTCCCCCTGTTCCGGTCCACGCAGCCGGCTCTCCGATTCCTCGGCCAGGCCGACGTAGTACTGCGCATGCCGCGCGGCTGCGTCGTCCGTCTGTCCAGCGGCCCGCAGGCGATCGGCCGCGAACTCCCGGATCACGCCGAGCATGTAGTACCGCGCGACGCCGTCGCGCCTGGTCACCCGGATCAGCGACTTGTCGGCCAGCCGCCCGATGAGGTCGAGAGCCTCGACCCGGGTCGCGGCACCGGGCATGACCGCTGCCGCCGCGCCCAGCGTCCAGCCGCCGGCGAACACCGACAGCCGGGCGAACACGTCCCGCTCGGCCTCGCTGAGCAGTGCATGGCTCCACTCGATCGCGCCGTACATCGACTGCTGGCGAGGTGACGCGGTGCGTGGACCGCCGGCCAGGATGCCGAACGACGTGTCGAGCTCGCTCGCGAGTTCCTCGATCGTCATCACGTTCGTCCGCGCCGCGGCCAGCTCGATCGCGAGCGGCATCCCCTCCAGGCGGCGTACCACGCGCGCGACCTGGTCGAGCTCGCCGGCCGGGTCGTAGCCGCGGGCGATGGCGCGTTCGACGAACAGCCGCACCGCTTCCGACGACGTCAACCGGTCCTCGTCGTGCGGCAGGGACAGGGCGGGTACGACGTACACGCTCTCTCCCGCCAGCCGCAGCAGCTCCCGGCTGGACGCGAGGATGGACAGGTTGGGGCAGGACTCGAGCAAGATCGAGCAGACCTGCCCGACCGTCGCGACCTGGTGCGAGCAGTTGTCGAACACCAGCAGCATCGTGCTCCGGCCGATCTGCTCGGCGATGTCCTCGACCAGCCGGGTGCTTTCCTGCCGATGCATGCCGATCGACGCGGCGACGGCGAGAGCGACCGCGGCGGAGTCGGTGACCGACGCGAGCGGCACCCAGCAGACGCCGTCGGGGAACTTGTCCGCCACGTCGCCGGCGAGTGCCAGGGTGAGGCGGGTCTTGCCGACACCACCTGGTCCGGTCAAGGTCAGCAAGCGAGTCAGTCGCTGCCCGAGCAGGCGCGTCGTCGCGGTCAGCTCGGTCGTCCGTCCGATCAGCTCGTTGGCCGGCGCGGGTGGTTGCCGCATCGGTAGGCGAACCGAGCCGGCCTCCTTGCGGGCTGTCGCGGTCAGCAGGGCCCGCTCCGGCTCACCGAGCTTCAGCGCGTCCGCGAGCAGACGCAGCGTCTGCGCCCGCGGCGCACGCCTGCGTCCTCGCTCCAACGCCGCGATCGCGTCGACGCTGAGACCGGCTCGTTCGGCCAGCGCTTCCTGCGACAGCCCCGCCTCGCGTCGGTGCCGGCGCAGTAGCCCGCCGAACCCAGCCCCCTGTACGTCGCCCGTGCCGCGGCGAGATCCGTCTGATGGCACAGGACGGCCCCACCCAGTCTCCGACCTTTACGTGGCGGCTGCCACGTACCTGCGAAAATATCGCGTTCCACACCCAGTTGTCAGTTATCCCGGGGAACTGCCCCGGAACTCATGCGGTCCGGCCGTGGTGCGCGATAGCCGTTCGCATGGCCTCGCGGGCCCGTTTCCGGTCCCCTGCGGCGTCGTACGCCGTCGACAGCCGGAACCACACCCGCCAGTCGTCGGGGGCCGCTTCCGCCTCTGACTTGTACCGTCCGAAGGCCTCGTCCGCCGCTGCCCGGTCCACCCGGCCCGACGGCCGGCGCGGCAGATCATCGACCGGCAGACCGCCGGCCGCCTCCAGCTCACGTGCCAGCACCTCGGTCCGGCGGCCGAACTGGATCTCGCGCCAGACCAGATACGCGCCGACCAGCGGGATCACCAGGACCGCGAGCCCGAGCACGACCGGCACCGGCGTACCGACCTTGATCAGCAGAACGCCCCGCCAGCCGATCAGCACGGCGTACGCGACGAACACGACCGCCAGGACGAACGCGGTCTGCTTGGCTCTCATTTCAGGAGAGGTCCATGAAGTGCTCGAGCCCGACGGTCAGACCGGGCGCGCCGCCGATCCGCCGTACGCCGAGCAGGACGCCGGCCATGAACGAGACCCGGGCCATCGAGTCGTGGCGGATCGTCAGCGTCTCGCCCTCGTCGCCGAACAGCACCTCCTGGTGCGCGATCAGGCCACGCAGCCGGACGCCGTGCACCCGGATCCCCTCGACGTCCGCGCCGCGGGCGCCGTCGAGTGCCGTCGTGGTCGCATCCGGGATCGGGCCGGAGCCGGCCTCCCGACGGGCGTCCGCGATCAGTTCCGCCGTACGCCGGGCCGTGCCGGACGGAGCGTCCACCTTGTCCGGGTGGTGCAGCTCGACGATCTCGACGGACTCGTAGTACGGCGCGGCCTTCGCGGCGAACTGCATCATCAGCACGGCCCCGATCGAGAAGTTCGGCGCGATCAGTACGCCGGTCTCCGGGACCTTCTCCAAGAGACCGCGAAGGGTGGCGAGCCGCTCGTCGTCGAAGCCGGTGGTGCCGACGACCGCGTGGATGCCGTGCTCGATGCACCAGGCAAGATTGTCCATCACGACCTCAGGCCGGGTGAAGTCGACGACGACCTCGGCGCCGGCCGCGGTCAGCGCGTCGAGCGCGTCGCCCTGGTCGAGCTGCGCGACCAGCTCACAGTCGGCAGCCTCCTCGACCGCGAGGCACGTCTGAGCGCCCATCCTGCCCTTGGCCCCGAGGACACCGACCTTGATCATGCGCAACCTTCCTGTCCGAACCCACGGCACCGAAGGCAACAGGATCTCATCCGGCCGCGTGGCCGGCCCGCTCGGCCTTCGGTATCCACACCTGCAGACCGATCGTCTGCCGCGCCGGGGCAAGTTGTTCGTAGTCCGCGTGAAAGTCCAGCCCGCAGACCCGCAGGGCGTTGATCTCGACGTCGGAGATCTCGCGGTTCAGGATGACGAGCGGCGGCCTGGACGGGCGCTCCCTGCGGCAGACCTCCTCGATACCGGCGGCGGTCCGCGCACGCTCCTTCGGCGCGATCCACGCTTCACCGAGCGGTCGACCGCCGAGCATCAGCACCAGGCCGGCCATCTTGTCGAACGCGAGCATCGGCCGCCCAGGCGGCTCGGTGTACGGGCGGAGATCGGCGGCCAGGCTGCTGAAGTTCTCCTCGGCCGGCGGCGACAGGTACAGGCCGTCCAACGCGGGGATCGTCGAGGCCGCGGTCAGCTGCGAGTGGCCGACAGAGCGATACGGGTACCGGAACAGGCCGGTGTACGCGATCGTCGATGTCGCGACCAGGGACCCGACCAGCACCAGTCCGACGGTCACCCGGGCCACGACCGGGGCCGCCCAGATGCCGGTCAGGACGGCGATCATGACCGCGGCCCAGGCGGCGAACGCGTTGAAGCCGATCGTGAAGAGCGGGGTGTTCGTGCCGAACGCCTGCACGAGCGGCAGCAGCACGAGCAGCGCGAGGATCACCCAGGTCCGCGTGTTCTCACGGCTGAGCCGGGAGCGGGGCGTGACGCCGAAGCGGCCCGCGATCACGGCGCCGGCTGCGGCCACGACGGCGACCAGTACGGCGGCCAGCAGGGTCTCGGCGTACATCAGGATGTGTTGCGAGCCGCCGACGGCGCCGTCGTCGACGATCACCCGTCGTACGGACAGGATCAGTGCCGCCAGGGCGAAGATCGCGGCGGCGATCCGGAGACGGCGCCAGCGGGCGATGACCGCTACGGCGGTCGCGAGGAGCAGGAGGCCGTGCGCGCTCAGTGTCCGGCCGATCAGTTTGATCGTGCTCGACCAGTAGAGTTGCAGCAGCTCGGCCGGCGAGTACGACGTACCGGCGATGAACTTGTTGACGTCGAGGATGCCCGGCACGGCCACGTTCAGCCGGACCACGAAGAGCTGTACGACGAGGGCCACGAGGGCCAGGCCGCCGAGCGCGAAAAGGATGCCGCGGGCAACGGCTCGCCCGCCCTGGCCGGCCAGTACGACCACCGCGGTGATCACGATCAGTCCGATCACGACGACCGACGTCCACTTGGCCAGCACCATCATGCCGATCACCAGTCCGGCGACGACGAAGATCCAGGACGGGACCGGCGTACCGCGATCGACCGCGGTCGCCATCCACAGCACGCAGGACACCAGCGTCAGCGCGCCGAGCAGCACCACATCGTTGTAGCCGGGCGACTGCGGCAGCCAGCTGTAACACATCCCGCCCGCGGCGAGGATGACCGCCGTACCCGCGGCCTCCCACAGCCGGGTCGGTGGCAGCCCCGGCCGTCGCCCGCGCAGCCAGCGCATGAAGCTGTAGCCGAAGACGAGATGTACGGCGACCACCGTGAACAGCCGGAAGAACCGGAGTTTCACGATGTCGTACCCGAGCCACTCGAACACCGGGCCGTACAGATACTGCACACCGGTCAGCGCCAACGGGTTGCTGTCCCACCACCGGTACGAGAGCAGGTAGTAGCCCTCGTCGGTGATGTCGAACCCTTCGTTGGCGGCCCGGCCCGCGGTGAGAATCCACCACGCCGCCAGCCCGCCGGCCACGACGATCACCCCGGCAAGCAGGACGAACCGTCTGCCTGCCGAGGAAACCGTACTCACGGCCGCAACCCTAGGCCATCACTCTGCAACTATTGCCTAGGCGTGGGAGTAGGCGGCCTGCGCATCCTCCGCGAAGTGGCACGAGACGGTCTGGCCGGACTTGATCTCCCGGAGCGCCGGTACATCGGTACTGCACTTGGCCTCCGCCCGCAGGCATCGGGTGTGGAACCGGCAGCCCGAAGGGGGCATGACCGGCGACGGCGGGTCACCGGCCAGCACGATCCGCTGCCGGCCCTGCCGCGCCAGACCGGGCTCGGCGGACAGCAGCGCCTGCGTGTACGGATGGGCGGGTACGTCGTACACGTGCTGGTGCTCGCCCAGCTCGGCGACCTTGCCGAGGTACATGACCGCGACCCGGTCGGAGACGTGCCGGACCACGGACAGGTCGTGGGCGACGAAGATGATGCTCAGGCCGAGCTCGCGCTGCAGCCGCATCAACAGGTTCACCACCTGCGCCTGCACCGACAGGTCGAGCGCCGACACGGGCTCGTCGCAGAGCAGTACGTCGGGGTTGAGCGCGATCGCCCGCGCGATCCCGATCCGCTGCCGCTGCCCGCCGGAGAACTGGTGCGGGAACTTGGTCTCGTCCTCGGGCCGCAGACCGACCAGCTCGAGCAGCTCGCGGACCCTGGTCCGGATATCGATGCCCTTGCCGACGTCGGGGTGCACCTCGAACGGCTCGCCCACGATCTCACCGACTCGCATCCGCGGGTTGAGACTGGAGTACGGGTCCTGGAACACGACCTGGACGTTGCGCCGCCAGCGCCGCAGCTCGCGGCCCCGGAGCTTGCTGACGTCCACACCGCCGTACTCGATCTGACCCGACGTCGGCTTCTCGAGTGCGGCGAGCAGCCGGACCAGCGTCGACTTCCCGCAACCGGACTCGCCGACGATGCCGAGCGACTCGCCCTTGCGCAGCGTCAGGTCGACGCCGTCGACCGCGCGGACGACGGTCTTGGCGCCGAAGTTCAGCGCCGGACTGATGTCGTAGTGCTTCACGACATCCTTTGCCACCAGCAACTCTTCTGAGGTCGATCCGGGCATCAGACAGCCTCCTTCGCGACGAGCGACGTACGGCGGATGCACGCGGCCTCACGTCCGGGCGCGATCGTCAGCAACGGCGGCAC
Organism: Kribbella pratensis; assembly: GCF_004366075.1. GTDB lineage: Bacteria > Actinomycetota > Actinomycetes > Propionibacteriales > Kribbellaceae > Kribbella > Kribbella pratensis. The sequence goes on from NZ_SODU01000001.1 coordinate 1,316,916, forward strand.
GTCGGCCGCGCAGTCGTCGACGGCGATCGGGCACCGGGTCCGGAACGCGCAGCCGGACGGGATCGCGTGCAGCGACGGCGGCGTCCCGGGGATGGTCGGCAGCTCGCGGCCCTTGAGCTCGGCCGACGGCATCGAGCCCAGCAGCCCTTCGGTATAAGGGTGTACGGGGTTCTCGAGGGCTTCTGCCGTCGCGGCCCGCTCGACCACGTGGCCGGCGTACATCACCACGACGTTGTCGGCGACGTCCGAGACCACGCCGAGGTCGTGCGTGATCAGCACCACGCCCATGTCCCGCTCGGCCTGCAGTTCCGCGATCAGCTCGAGGATCTGGGCCTGCACCGTCACGTCGAGCGCCGTGGTCGGCTCGTCGGCGATCAGTACGTCGGGATCCAGCGCGAGCGCCATCGCCAGCATCACGCGCTGCCGCATCCCGCCGGAGAACTCGTGCGGGTAGTCGCCGACCCGTTTCGCCGCGGCCGGGATCCGCACCTGGTCGAGCATCTCCGCGGCCTTCTTCATCGCGTCGCGCTTCGACATCCCGCGGTGCACCCGGTAGCACTCGGCGATCTGGGTCCCGACCGACTGCACCGGGTTCAGCGCCGACAGCGAGTCCTGGAACACCATCGTGATCCGGTCGCCCACGACCTTGCGGCGTTCCTTCGTGGTCATCTGGATCAGGTCCGCGCCGCGATACTCCGCCGTGCCGGACACGATCCGGCCCGGCGGCATCTCCAGGATCCCGGTCAGTGCCTGCGTCGAGACGCTCTTCCCGGACCCGGACTCGCCCAGGATCGCCAGCATCTCCCCCGCCCGCACCTGCCAGGACACCCCGTCCACGGCCCGCACCGGGCCCCGCGGCGTATCGAACTCGACCGACAGGTTCTCGACCTTGAGCAGTACTTCGCCAGTAGCAGTCATCGCATGAGTTTCGGGTCGAGGGCGTCCCGGATGGAGTCGCCGATGATCATGAACGAGATCGTCATCGTGGAGATGAACAACGCCGGCCAGATGAACAGGTGCGGCGTGTCCCGGTACGACGCCGCGACGCCGAACTGCGAGCCCCACGAGATCGACGGCGGTTGCAGCCCGACCCCGAGGAACGTCAGCGCGGCCTCGAGCCCGACCATGCCGCCGATGCCGAGCGTGGTCATCGCCAGCAGCGGCGCCATCGCGTTCGGGAACACGTGCTTGCGCAGGATCCGCACCGGCGGCACGCCGATCGACCGGGCCGCGAGAACGTACTCGCGGTTGCGGACCGAGAAGACCGTGGCCCGCATCAGCCGCATCCCGCCCGGCCAGCCGATCAGCAGGATGACGCCGACGATGATCCAGATGCTCCGGTTCGCGACCGAGTTCAGGATCACGATCAGCACCACGATGCCGGGGATCGAGAACAGTACGTCGGCGGTCCGCGAGATCAGGCCGTCCACGAAACCCGGGAAGTACCCGGCCAGCAGGCCGAGCGATCCGGCCAGCACGAACACGCCGAAACTCGCGCAGATACTGACCAGCACCGACGGCCGCGCGCCGTAGATGACATTGGCGAAGTAGTCGCAGCCCTGGATGTCGAACCCGAACGGATGCCCCGAACTGCGGCCCTGCCGGCTCTTGGCCAGTTCGCAGAACCGCGGATCGGCGGACGTGAACAGCTTCGGCACCGCCGCCATCGTGAAGAACCCGAGCAGCAGCAGGCTGCAGACGATGAACTGCGGCTTGCGCAGCAGGGCCCGGAGCAGCTCGCGGTTGGACAGGGTGCGGCCGTCGCCGAGTTCCTGCGCCTCGGCGCCGACCGCCGCGGAGATCTGTTCAGACATGGCTTACCTCAAACATTGCGCACCCTCGGATCCAGGACGCCGTACAGGAGGTCGATCAGCAGGTTGATCAGGATGAACGAGATGAACGCGAGCGTGGACAGCAGCACCACGACCCCGCCCTCCTTCAGCTTGATCGCCTGGAACATGAACTGGCCGAGTCCCGGCAGGTTGAAGATGCTCTCGGTGATGATCGCGCCGCCGAACATGCCGGCCAGGTCGAGCCCGATGAACGTGACCACCGGCAGCAGCGCGTTCGGCAGGATGTGCCGCCACAGCACCCGCTGCTCGCCCAGTCCCTTGGCCCGCGCGGTCTTCACGAAGTCGGCGTTCACCGTCTCCACGATCGACGTCCGCAGCAGCCGGGCCAGGCCGGCGAACCCGAGGACGCCGATCACCAGCGCGGGCAGCAGGTACGCGTGCGGGAACCCTTCCAGCACGCCGGACACCGGGAACCATTTCAGCTCGACCCCGAACAGGTACTGCGCGGCGAAGTACGCCACCAGTCCGGGCACCGCGAGCAGCACGAGTGTTGCCAGCAGCAACGACCGGTCGACCCAGCCGTTGCGCTTGAAGCCGGCGTAGATGCCGAAGAACAGTCCGAGCGTCCACTGCACGGCGTTCGCCAGCAGCGTCAGCTTCAGCGTCACCGGGATCCGCAGCCGGAGCTGGTCGGCGATATCCGCACCCGCGAACGTCGTACCGAAGTGCCCGGTGAGGATGTCCTTCATGCTCAGCAGGTACTGGACGATGAAGGGGTCGTCCAGGTGGTACTGCGCGCGCTTGGCGGCGAGCACCGCGGCGGGGATCGGCTTGTCGCCGGCCAGCTCCCGCAGGGGGTCTCCGGGCATCGCGAAGACGAGCGCGAAGACCCCCAGCGTCACCAGCACACCGATCGGTACCGCCGCCAGTGCACGGCGCAGGACGAAACGGATCACTTGAAGGTGGCCCAGAGCGCCGAGACGCCGACGAACTTCGAGACCCGCGGCTCGATCTTCGCCGAGTGCAGGTACGCGTTCGACTTCGTGTAGAGCGGGATCAGCGGCATGTCCTCGAGCGCGATGTCCTCGGCCTGCTGGTACAGCTTGATCGCCTTCTCCGGATCCGGTTCGGCGTCACCCTTGGCCAGTACGGCGTCCAGCGCCGGATTGGCGTAGCCGGCGAAGTTCGCGTCACCGTTGGACTTGAACATCGGCGTCAGGTAGTCCTCGATCGACGGGTAGTCGTGACCCCAGCCGCTGAAGCGCAACCCGTCCAGCTTGCGGCTGTCGGCCAGCTCGCCGATCTCCGATCCCTGCTTACCGGTGTACTTGACGGTCAGGCCGAGGTTCTGCCGGAGCATGTTGCCGATCGCCTCGGCGAAGATCTGGCCGGTCGCCGACGAGGTGTTGTAGTTGATGTTCACCGGGCCGGAGAAACCGCCGGCCTCCTGCAGCAGCTGCTTGGCCTTGGCGGCGTCGAAATCGCAGTACTTGCAGGCGTTGTCGCGGTACCCGGCCATGTCCGGCGCGACCAGACCCTTGGCGGGCTCGGACAGGCCGACCAGGTCCGCGAAGGCCTTCCGGTCGATCGCCATCGAGAACGCGTGCCGCAGCTTCGGGTTCTTGAACCGGGCGTCCCAGGCCGGGATCACCAGGTAGTTGGCGCCGGAGCTGATGCTGGTCACCCATTGGTCGGGGGCGTCGGTCTTGAAGCTCTTCACCTTGGTCGGCGGCACATCGACGAAGTCCACGTTGCCGGCCAGGAACTCGTTGTACGCCGTGTCCGCGTTCGGGATGAACCGGTACGTGATCTCGTCGGCCTGCGGTACCAGCGGGCCCTTGTAGCCGTCCCACTTGGCCAGCTTGATGTCGTCACCGGCGTTCCAGTCGGCGGCGAGCTTGAACGGGCCGTTGCCGATCGGCTTGCGCTTGTACGCGTCCGGGTTCTTCCGCACTTCTTCCGGCAGCGGCGCGAGGCCGAGGTACTGCAGCGTCAGGCCGAACTGCGAGAACGGCACCTTCAGCTTGACCGAGAAGGTCAGGTCGTCGATCTGCTTCAGGCCGCTCAGCGCCTTCACCGCCGTCGGCTTCGGTGTGGCACCGTCCGGGGTCGGCGGGTTCAGGGCGTCGTACCCGTCGACCTTGGAGAAGAAGCCGTTGTTCTTCCAGGCGTTCGAGCCCATCGCGGTCATGTTCCAGCTGTCCACGTAGTCCTTCGCGGTCAGCGGCTGGCCGTTCTGGAAGGTGTTGCCGGCCTTCAGCTTGATCGTCCAGGTCTGGCTGGTCTTGTCCGGCGTGACCGAGTCGGCCATCACGTTCTGCAGCTTGCCGGTCTCCGGGTCCGTGGTCACCAGCGGGGCGAACATCGCCATCGCGACCTGAATGCCCGGACTGCCGTTCTCGTTCAGCGGGTTGATGTACTCCAGCGGGTCGGCAGCGATCGCGATGACCTCGCTCTTGCTGCCGGAGCCGCCGCCGGAGCCGCTGCTCTTGCCGTCTCCACACGAGGCGAGCACGAGAGCCAATCCCAGTGCCACCCCCACTACCCCACTCAGACGTCGCACGGTCAAACCAACTTTCCTCGGCGGGAGGGCCGCTAGGCGGGCGGATCAAGCGTCATGGTGGCTGGTCGAAACTGCACATGTCAACGTTGTCAGGTGCAAAGCGGCGGCGTGTAACTCAGGCGTTACTTTGCCAAGACCTCAGATGACCAGCCCACAGTCGCGGAGCGAGCGTCCACTTAATCAGATCAGTACGCCAGAGTCATCTGATGACAGGTCAGATCCTGGCAAAACTCATCTCTGCGCACAGTTGCGCACTCCGAGCACTTGTCAGCGGTAACCGGCCGCTTGCAGACTGTAGAGCTCGGCGTAGGTGCCGCCCGTTGTCATCAGTTCGTCATGCGTACCGCGCTCGGTCACGAGGCCCTTCCCCAGTACCACGATGAGATCCGCCGAGCGCACGGTCGAGAAGCGATGTGAGATGAGCAACGTGATCCGCCCGTCCGCACGTCCGGCCCGTGCCTCGGCGGCCAACCGGTCGAAGACGGCCGCCTCGGTCTGCGGGTCCAGTGAGGCGCTCGGTTCGTCCATGATCATCAGCAGCGGCGCCGGGCGGACGAGTGCGCGGGCGATCGCCAGCTTCTGCCATTGCCCGCCGGAGAGTTCGACGCCGTCGACCCACGAAGTACCGAGTTGGGTATCGAGGCCCTGCGGCAACGTGTCCACGAAGCTCGCGTCCGCCTTCGTGAGGGCGGTTCGCACTTGGTCCGGCGGCTCGGACAGTCCACCGACCGCGACGGCCTCGCCAACCGTCAGCTGGTATCTGACGAAGTCCTGGAAACCGGCGCTGACCTTCTGCCGGTACTCCTCGAGGTCCATCGTGGCGAGATCGACGCCGTCGACCAGCACCGCACCCGTGGCGGGCCGGTACATACCGGTGAGGAGCTTGACCAGGGTCGACTTGCCCGCGCCGTTCTCGCCGACGATGGCGACCGTGCGACCGGCAGGGAGGAACAGGTCGGTCCCGGGGAGGGCGAGGCGATCTGAGCCGTAGCCGAAGGTGACCTGCTTCAGCTCGATGCCGTGCGTCAGACGATCCGGCGTCGGCACGGTGCCGGGTTCCTCTTCGGCCTGCTGTGCAAGCCAGAAGTAGTGCTCGGCCGTTGTGCGCACGCGCAGTACGGTGCCTGCGAGGTCGAGGACGCGGTTCGCCGCGCTCACCACGGCGCCGGCCAGTGCGAGGGCCAAGGCCACGTCACCTGGGGTGACACTCGCCTCATGAAGGATCAGCACCATTGCGGCGACGTACGCGAGCGGGAACACCGACCAGCCGACGGACCCGATCAGGACCGAGCGGAAGAGCGCCTCGTGGGCGATTGAGTTGGCCTTGTCGGATGCGTCGCGGTGGTGCCTCAACAGCTCGTCGCCCATTGAGGCGACGTGTAGTTCCTGTGCCGACGTCGGGGCGACCGACAGCATGAACAGCTGTTGTGCGAGCCTGCGTTGCGAAGCGGCCTCCAGCTCCGATCGTCGGCGAATCCGTTCGGCCCGGCGGCTCAACCACAGCGAGGGAATCGCTACCAGCGGCAGCACCACGAGTATCGGCATCAGGTCCGCCAGCAGGACAGTGCTGATCACCAGTTGGGCCACGACGAACAGGCCGATGAACGGCATGGTGACGCTGTCCGCGAGATCCGGTGCCTCCCGCCGCAGTGTCTGTAGCCGGTCCAGGAACTCGGGTCGCTCGAAGTGCTGGATCTGCGGTGCACCGGCGGCCAGCCTCAGTACCCTGCGCTCGGCGACGAAGCTGGAGCGCTCGCGCATCCGGATCGTTGCCCAGCGATACCCGATCGGGGCCACCAGTACGAAGGTGAGTGCGACGCCGACCGCGATGCCTCCGGCAACTATCTGCCGCGGTTCGCCGGACACCACGCCGTCGACCAACGGCCGTACGCCGAGCGCGACGAGCAGCGGGCTGATGAAACTCGACATCGTGACGACTGTGTAGAGCGTGAACAGGCCGGGACCGATCTCCCAGCCGAGGCCGATCAGCAGACGCGCGGTGGCGACCCATGACTTCATTCCGGGCCTCCCTCGAAGCGAGCCGCCTGAAGGCGGAACAGGTGGGCGTAGGTGCCGTCTCGCTCGAGTAGCTCGTCGTGCGATCCCCGCTCGATCACCCTGCCTTCGTCGAGGACGACGATGGACGAGGCCTGGCGCACGGTCGAGAAGCGGTGCGAGATCAGGATCGTGGTCAGCCCTGCGGTCAGGTCGAGGAAACGCCGGTAGAGCTCGGCTTCGGAGCGGGCGTCCAGGTGCGCCGCCGGTTCGTCCAGTACCAGTACGGATGCACCCTGTTGGACGGCGTACAGCGCTCTCGCGAGGCCGAGCCGTTGCCACTCGCCGCCGGACAGCTCGACACCGCCGTCGAACTCCGCGGAGAGCACCGTCTCCCCGCCGTTCGGCAGCGCCTCGACGATGCTCTTCGCTCCTGCACGCTCGACTGCGATCCCAATGTCTGCGTCACCGCGACCGAACCGGACATTGGCGTGCGCCGACATCGGCAGCCGCACGGGCTGTTGGAAAACGACCGCCAGTCTGCGCCGCCAGTCGTCGGTGTCGAGATCCTGCAGCTCGACGCCGTCGATCAGGACTGTGCCCTCGTTCGGTTCGTACAGACCGCAGAGCAGCTTGACGAGGCTGGTCTTGCCGGCACCGTTCGCGCCGACGACTGCGAGCGATTTCCCGGCCGGAATGACCAGGTCGAGGTCCTTCAGTACCCGCCGGTTCGTGCCCGGATAGCCGAAAGACACGTTGCGGAAGGCGATCTCGCGTTCCGGCATGCCGGTTGCCGGCTGCGATCCATGAGCGATTGTGGCCGTCGGTGCGATCGCGCCCATCGCCTCGTCGTACCGATCGAGGGTTGCGAGGGCGAGTTCCGTCTGCAGGCCGGACCACGACGACTGCTGGATGCCGCCCAACGCGATCAGGAACGTCTGGACGTACGTCGCCGTCGGGCCGACGGCGAGGCGCCCGGCCATCGCCTCGCGGACCACGAGCACGATGCCGCCCAGCACGACAACACCCAGGAACGCAGTCGCAATGAGCGGACGACGGCCGGCCGGAGTCAGGATCCGCTGCATCGTCGCGGCCCAGGTCTCGCCATGGCGACCGACGAGGAACTCCGGCAGTCCGAACAGGCGGATCTCCTTGGCGGCCGGCGGTGTGGTTCCCAAGTCGTTGAAGTACCGCATCCGGCGCGCCGACTCTGTCGCGCCGTAGTGGTGCCCCGCTTCGGTGCGGGACGCGACCCGGTCCTCGTACGCCGCCCACACACCGGCCACGAGCAAACCCGCGCCGAGCCACCAATGGAATCCGGCGAGGATGACGCCCGAGGCCAGCAGAATGATCCGGCCGGTGGCCAATCCACCGATCGTGTTCGCGAGCCGGCCCGGCCGCGCCCAGTCCGCCCGGAAGGTGTCACGCCCAACTTCCACGAGCGCCGCCGTCGCAGGATCCTCCAAGTGCCGAACGCCGCTAGGCGCGGCCACAGCCCGCATCAACTCGTGCTGCAGCCGCGCATCCACCCGCTCCCCCAACGCAGTAGCCGCTGCCCGCTGCAACGCCCCACCGAGCCACTGCAGCAACAAACACACACCGGCCACCACAGCCCACCCCACCGCGTGACCCCGATCCCCCCGAGCAACCCCCGCAACCACCTGCCCCAGCGCCACCGCAGTCCCCACCGGCGCCCCAGCCGCCAACACCACCATGCCCGTCGTGAGCACCACCAGCCCGCGCCCCGCTCCCCAGGCCACGCCCGCAAACCGCCAGAGCCCACTCACCACCCAAGTCAACAACACGAGGCGTTCACCGGGTATGGGTGAGGGCTTGGGTGGCGAACAGGCGGGCAAAGCGGGTGGTTGGGTCGGTCATCAGTTCGTCGTACGTGCCTTGCTGGGCGACTGTGCCGTTGTCGATGACGTAGATGCGGTCCATCTCGCGGAGGGTCCAGGCTCGGTGGGAGACGACGATCGTGATGCGGTCGGCGCTGGTACGGCGGAGGTCGGTGAAGATCTCGTGCTCCGCCTTGGCGTCGATCGCGGAGGTCGGCTCGTCGAGGATCCAGACGCCGGCGTCACGCAGCCGGATCCGCGCCAGCGCCAGCCGCTGCCACTGGCCGCCGGAGATGCCGGTGCCGCCCCATTGCTGACCGAGTTGCATGTCGAGTGGGAGATCGGCGGCGAAGGTGCCGGCCAGCGCGTCGCGGATGGCCTGGTCCGTGACGACATCCGGCGCGCCGAGGCCGACCGCGTCCCGGAGCGTGAACTCGAAACGTCCGAACTCCTGCACCAGCAGGCCGAAGTGTGCGAGCCGCTCGTCCTCTGCCAGCGCGTCGGCATCTGCTCCGTCGATCAGCACCCGCCCGCTGTCGGGGGTCAACGCACCGACCAGCAAGTTGATCGCGGTCGACTTGCCCGCCCCGTTCACGCCGACGAGCGCAATCATTTCGCCTCGACGAGCTTCGATGGACACGTCCCGAAGGCTCGGCTCGGCGGTGCCCGGGTAGCCGAACGTGACGTTGTCCAAGGCAACGGAATCGACGCGTCGGACCACCGCACTGCGCGGGCCGGCAGGCACGCTGCGCACGAACCTGCGGTAGATCGCGGCCTGCGGAGCCGCGGTGACGATACTGCCGAATGCGTACCCACACTGGCGAATCGCGTTCAGTCCGGTGATCGTGCCGGCCACCGCCGCAGCCGCCGCGCCCCCAGTCGCACCGCCGCGCACCAAAGCGACCAGCGCACCCCCGAACAGCAGCACCGTGACCAGCGCCGCACCCAGCTCGTACAACAACGCCGCACGAATCATCCGATCGAGGACCCAGGTCGCCCCCGCACGACTACCAGCGACGAGACCGGCCACTTTCCACCCCGAACCCAGCACCGCCAGCTCGGTCCCGGGGCGCTGCTGGATCAGTTGCTCGGTCGCGTATGCCGCTCTGCGTTCGTGCTCGGCGACCCACGGCCAGCCCTGGGCCTCCATCCTCGAGATCAACGTGAACGCGAGAACGGTGGCGCCAACGCACCAAGCACGAGCAGGCCGGAGACGAGATTGATCGACGCGATCGCCAGGCACAGTACGACGGACGTCACCGCCGCGCTGAGCAACTGCACCGGCTTGCCGGCCACGTCACTGATCGGATGCGTCGCACTCTGACTCGCTTCCAGATCGCGAACCGTCTCGGGCTCGGCCAGCCGGCTCGGGCTCAGCCGGGCGGCGACGCGAGCAAGCTCGATCCGCAACTCGAGCCGGAGACGCAGCATCATCCGCTGGCCGACGCAGTTCGACACCTGGGTCAGCGGATACATCGACCCGACCACCACGGTCAGCCCGAGCAAGGGACGCCAGACGTCACCGCTGTCGACCAAGTCGCGGATCAGCACGACCTGCGCACCGGGCAGAATTGCCAGCAGTAGTTGGAGAACCGAGTACGTCGTGAGCCATCCCGGGGTGATCCGGACGGCGTCGGTCAACGATTCACGGGCAGTACGGAACGCGTCGAGCACGATGATCCTCGCAAGGCAGGCCGGAGCCGCACCGGTGTTCCGGCGCGGATCGCGTCGGCCGCAAATTGCATGTCATCCCAGCAAGCAGGCCCAGCCCGTGCATCCAGGGATCCAGTGGCAGATCACGCATGACGTCTTCGGTTCAACCTATCCCGGCGGGAGGAGCTGGGTCACCAGGGCGTCCGCCGTCCAGCTCTCCCAGCGGGACGGGTCCCAGCCGCGGCGGGCCGTCAGCAGGTGGTACAGCTCAGGGCTCAGCAGGGCGAGCGTGATGTCGGTCGCCATCGCCGTGTCGAGACCTTCGCGGAGGGCCGTCTTGGCGGCGAGTGCTGCGGTCATCCGCTCCATCACGACGGCACGCTGGGCATTGTTGGTCTCCCAGAGCTCATGGATCTCCGGATCAGCAGTGGCCGCATGCGCGACGACCTGGAGAATCGGCGCGACCCGCTCGTAGACCTCGCGGGCCAGCCGTGTCTGCGTGCGCAACTGCGCCACCGGATCCGGGTCGTCGATCGCCGCCAGCACCTGCGGACGCTCCAGGTTCGGTACGGGCTCGTCGTCGCCGGCCACCGCCACGTCGAGGAGCTCGCCGAGCAGCGCCCGCTTGGTGCGGAAGGTGAAGTACAGCGTCTGCACCGCCATGCCGGCCTCGTCGGCGATCGCCTGCATCGACGTCGCGGCGTACCCCCGGGTCGTGAACAGCGTTTGCGCCGCCCTGCGCATCCGCTGCCGGTTGGCCTGGGTCTGTTCCGCTCGTCGTGTCATGGACGGACAGCATAGCAGTTGACTAGAGCGAGCCTCTAGTGATTCGCTAGTGGAACACTCTAGCGAAAGCAGACCGCCATGACCGAGACCCTCCCCGCGCCGACCGGCCTGCGCCGGCAGTTGCGCGCCACCGCCCGCTTGACCGCCTTCAGCGGCGGGCCGCTGTTCTGGCTCGGCACCCTGCTGCATCCCGCCCGCGACGGCTGGAGCATCGCAGCGGTCGGCGAGCGGTACGGACTCACCCACGACCTCCAAGCCCTCGGCCTCGGCCTGCAGGTCGTCAGCCTGGCCAGCATGATTGCGCTGAGCAACCAACGCCGTGAGCTCCGGTCCTGGTACGCCGCGATGGCCGGGACGCTGTTCTGGTTCGCGTTGATCGTCTTCGACGGATCGCACAACCCGGTGCGCGCGGAGTACGCGCCGAGCATGGTCCACGAGCCGGCCGACCTGAGCACACCGGCCGCACTCATCGTGTTCCCGGCGCTGCTGATCTTCCCGCTGGGCTACGTCTGGCTCGGGCGGACGCTGAGCCGGCGGGGGCTGCGTCTGGCCGGCATACTCCTCGGCGTCGGCGCCATCGCTTACACCCTCGGCGGCCTGTTCATCTTCACGTCCGGTCCGCGCTTCGGGTTGATCCAGATCTTCGAGGTCGCCGGCGCGACGCTGTACGCAATCGGCTACTTCTTGCTGGGACGCCGCGCATGACCCCCACCGAGATCCTCCAGGACCTGATGTCGCCTGCGGGGCGTGCCGATCCGTTCCCGCTGTACGCCGCTGCGCATCGCCTCGGCCCGCTGCTCCCGGTGACCGACGACATCTTCCTGGTCGTCGGGTACGCCGCCGTGAACGAAGTCCTGCGCAACCCGGTGTTCGAGATCCCGGCCGAGCCGTCGAGCCAGCCGTCGCTCGAATTGATGCAGCGCTCGATCCTGCGCGCGAATCCACCGGACCACGGGCGGATGCGCTCACTGCTCTCGCAGGTCTTCACACCGCGCCGGGTCGCGGGGCTGCAGCCTGCCATCGAGGCCGCGGTCGACGAGCTGCTCAACGGGCTTGCGGCGGAGGTCGACTTCATGGACAGGTTCGCGTTCCAGCTCCCGGTGACAGTCATCTGCGAGCTGCTCGGCGTACCGACGGACGACCGGCATCGCTTCCGCCCACTCGCCTCAGATCTCACAGCGGCGCTCGAGCTCACCGATGCGTCGGACGCCGCTGCTGACGCGGCGGCCCGAGAGCTGGGTGAATACTTCGCTTACCTGATCCAGGACCCGCCGCCCGACGGCCTGGTCGCTGCGCTGGTCGCCGCCCGGCAGCGCTTGTCGGACGAGGAACTGCTCGCCAACCTGATCCTGTTGCTGGTGGCCGGCTTCGAGACCACCACGGATCTGCTGGGCAACGGCCTGGCGATCCTGCTCCGACAGCCCGATCTGCCAACGAATGCAGCCTTCGTCGAGGAGGTACTGCGCTACGACTCCCCCGTGCAGGTGACGACCCGCGTCGCCCGGGAACGCTCGGAGATCGTGGGCACGCCGATTCCAGCAGCGAGCAATCTCGTGCTCTTGCTGGGTGCGGCGAATCGTGACCCCGAGCGCTTCCCCGACCCCGACAGGTTCGACCCACTGCGCCCCGGCAACAAGCCGTTGAGCTTCGGCGCCGGCGCGCACATCTGTCTCGGCAACAGCCTCGCCCGGCTGGAGGCCACGGTCGCCTTCGACCGCCTGCGCCCCTTCACGATCACACCGAACGGCGAACCGACCCGGCGCGACCGCCTGGTCCTGCGCGGCTACCAGACCCTACCGATCAGACTCTCGGGCGGCCGGTGACGAGCGTGAGCAGGAGCGACGCGGCGATGAGCGTGATGCCGAAGTAGATGACGCTGTTCACGCCTGCGTGGTCGGCGAACAGGCCGCCGAAGAGTGCGCCGAGGGCGATCGAGGTGTTGTACGCCATCGTGTTGAGCGACATGGCTGCCTCGAAGGTCTCGGGAGCGGCGGCCTGCGTGAGGTTCACCTGGCACAGCTGGACCACGCCGAACGACGTACCCCACAGCACCAGTGCGACGACCTGACCGACAGGCCACTGACCGACGGTCAGCAACAGCAGCAGGGCCGCGGCGGCACCCGCACAGCCCGCCATGAAACCGGCGCGGCTGTTCCAGGACACCACTCGTCCGCCGATGAAGTTGCCGGCCGCCCCAGCCGCGCCGTACGCCATCAGCACGGCGGTGATGAACGCCGGTGACGCGGACGACTCGCCTTCCAGGAAGGGCCGGACGAAGGTGTACGCGCCGAAGTGCCCGAGGACGAACAGCATCACCATCAGCATCACCACCCGAAGTCGCGCGTTGCTGACCGGGAGCGCGAACACTGCCCGCACGGGCACCGCGTTGTCGGACGGCAACGAGGGAATCGCGACGACGACCGCGACCAGGACGAGCAGGCTCAGCCCCGACCAGATCAGGAACGTGGCGCGCCAGTCGGTCCGGCTCTCGAGGAAGATCCCGAGCGGGATGCCGACGACCGCCGCGACCGAGATGCCGGACATGACGACCGCGGCCGCCTTGCTCGCGTCCCGCTCGGCCACCAGGCGCATCGCCATGCTGACGCCGATCGCCCAGAACACCCCGCTGGCGAACCCCATGCACAGCCGGGTGGCCAGCATCAACGGGAAGTTGGGCGCGATCGCGGTCACCAGGTTTCCCACGGTCAGCACCGACAACAGGACGGCCAGCAGGAGGCGGCGATTGACCCGCCGGCTCCACGCGACGATGAACGGTACGCCGAGGCCGGCCGAGACGCCGTACAGCGTCACCATCAGGCCGGCGACCCCGACCGGGACGCCGAGGCTGGTACTCAACGGGGTGAGGAGGCCGACGGGCATCAGTTCGGTGGTCAGGAAGACGAACAGGCTGGCGGTGATCGCGGCGACCCCCAGCCACGAACGAGTCGTCGAGGCCCGCTGCTTCGTGAGGACGGGTTGATTGGTCACCCTGGCAGTTTCCGGCCGGGACGATCAATGAGTCCAACACATGTTCGTCACGCCATCGATCGTGATTCAAGATAGTTCCATGGAACTCCAGCAACTCCGGTACGTCGTCGCGGTTGCCGAGACGAACAACTTCACCCGCGCCGCCGAACGGTGCCTGGTCGTGCAGTCTGCGCTGAGCCACCAGATCGCCCGCCTGGAACGGGAACTCGGCGCACGCCTGTTCGACCGCACCAGCCGACGTGTGCGCCTGACACCGGCCGGTACGGCGTTCCTGCCGGCGGCCCGTCAGTGCCTGGACGCCGCCGAGCGCGCCGCCGCAGAGGCCGCCGCCGCGGTCGGTCTGGTCCGCGGACGGCTCGCCGTCGGGCTGATCCCGACCGTCGCCGCGGTCGATATTCCAGCCGCGCTACGGGACTTCCGGCGTGAGTATCCCGACGTCCGGATCTCGCTGCGCGTCGGTGCGAGCGAGAAGCTGGCCGACCAGGTCAAGGAAGGCATCCTCGACGTTGCGTTCCTCGGACTGCCCACCACCGCTCGGCCCCAGGGCGTGGAGACGCGTGAACTGGCCCGCGACCGGCTGGTCGCGGTGGTTCCGCCCGATCACGCGCTCGCGGCCGAGTCGTCGGTGACGCTGCAGCGCCTCGCGAGTGAGGTGTTCGTGGACCTGCCGCCCCGGACAGCCGGTCGTCTGCAGAGCGACCAGGCTTTCGAGGCCGCGGGACTCGTCCGCGACGTCGCCTTCGAGGTGAGCACCGCCGAGCTGATGGCGCGGCTCGTCAGCGAACGGCTCGCCGTTGCCCTGTTCGCCTCGACCTACGCACCACAATTGACCGGCGTCGCCACGGTCGAGATCACCGACGCACCAGGCCGGATCGAGTACGTCGTCTGGAGCGCGGCCGGCCGCTCCCCCGCCGCATCCGCCTTCCTCACCCTACTTGGAATCAGCTGACCATTCAGACCAGTGTCTTCTTTGTCGGCGGTGATGTTGCCGCGGGCAATCGACTCGAGCTCACCGCGATCACGTCCAGGACCTCAGGAGCCTATCCTTCCGCAATTCAGTCTCCAGTTCGGTGGATCGCCAGCAGGTCTTCCAACCGAATGCCAAAATCTGGAGTGTCGACACATCCAAGCTGCCGAAGGGCTCAGCCATTGCAGACAATGACTCGGCCGGTCACGTCAGTGTCTTTCGCTACCCCGAGCAGATCAAAGCCGCAGTGGTGCAGAGTGGTCCAGAGAACTTCCTCGAGCAGCTCGGGCTGAAGCCGATGGAGGAATTCGGTTCGTACCGTCTACCGAAGTGAGAACCCGACATGACGTCCCCGATGTCGCTTCAATTGGCCGGGCATGAGGTTCTGGCCAGACGCTGGAGCAAGCTACGGGCCGATGTCATCGTCCTCGAACGTCTGGCCAGGGCTGGAGGCGCTGCACGATGGTTCATGGTGCGCTCACCCCAAGAGGTGACGGAGCTGTACGACAAACTCTTGCCCGGAAGCCGTGTCTCCTTCTACTTCGCAGGTGGTCCGCACGTGGGAAGGGACGACGAGCGCACCCGGCAACAGATGTTCGAGGAGATCACGTCAACCGGCGAAATCGTCCTGGGATACCCCAGCGCATCCGACATCGTCGTGGAGATGGACATCATCAGCGGTCCCAGCGAGTTGACCGAGCATTTGATGCACCACCCCGGCGGGGAACTGGTGATCTGGGGTACCTGGCCGGCTCAACTGGACGACGGAGACAAGACCGTAACCCTGAACCTGGTCGACGCCGACGGAGTGCTGCGGTCACATCCGCACTAAAGCGAGCAACACCAACCGAGGCCGTATCGGTCCGCCCGACGATGATGCGCCGGTCCCCAGGCCATCCTCACACCGGTGTGCGCTTGTCCAGAGGCTCTTGAGATTCAGAGGGTGAAGGCGGTGGTGGTTTCTTTGAAGGGGCCCATGACGGTGAGGGCGGGGGTGCCGGCGTAGAGGTCGGCGGCCAGGGCCGTCACGTCGTCGAGGGTGACCGAGTCGATGCGGTGCAGGATCTCGTCGACGGTGGGGAGTTCGCCGTACACGAGTTCGGCCTTCGCGATCCGGGTCATCTTGGCGCCGGTGTCCTCGAGGCCCATCACGACCGAGCCGCGCATCTGGCCCTTGCCGCGGAGCAGTTCGTCGGGGGTGATGTTGCCGCGGGCAATCGACTCGAGCTCGCCGCGGATCACGTCCAGGACCTCGGGAGCCTTCTTCGGCAGACAGCCCGCGTACACGCCGACCATGCCCGCGTCGGCGTACGCCGAACCGAACGTGAACACCGAATACGCCAGTCCGCGCTTCTCCCGCACCTCCTGGAACAACCGCGACGACATCCCGCCGCCGACGATCCCGTGCAGTACGCCGGCGATGTAGCGGCGCTCGTCGCTCCGGACCAGCCCGGGCATCCCGAGCACCAGGTGCGCCTGCTCGACGTCACGGTGGTGCACCTGCACCCCGCCGTACGTCGGAACGGTCTTGCCGGAACCACGTCGTACAGCGGCCGGCTCGGCCTCGGCCGTCACCCAATGACGCTCGAACGCCTTGCGAACCAGGCGAACCACGTCGGCGTGGTCGACGTTGGCGGCCACCGAGACGACGATGTTGGAGGGCTTGTAGCGGCGCCGGTACCAGCCGACGACCTGCTGGCGGGACAGCCCGGCGACCGATTCCGGCGTACCGGTGATCGAGCGACCGAGCGGGGACTTGCCCCAGAGCTGTTCGGCGAACAGGTCGTGGATGTGGTCCGACGTCTCGTCGGCGTGCATCGCGATCTCTTCGTCGATGACGTCGCGCTCACTCTCCACGTCCGCGTTCGTCAGCGTGGCGGAGGTGATCATGTCGCAGATCACGTCGACCGCGAGCGGCAGGTCGGAGTCGAGCACCCGCGCGTAGTAGCAGGTGTACTCCTTGCCGGTGAACGCGTTCATCTCGCCGCCGACCGCGTCGATCGCGGCGGAGATCTCCAGTGCGTCGCGGCGCTCGGTGCCCTTGAACAGCAGGTGTTCGAGGAAATGCGTCGCACCGGCCAGCTGCTCCGGCTCGTCGCGGGAGCCGACGCCGACCCAGAGGCCGAACGTGACCGAGCGGAAGCCCGGCACCGACTGGGAGAGCACGCGAAGCCCGGAGGGCAGGACGGTCCGTTTGACCGGACCGCCCGCCTCCGGGCTCAGCAAGGTGCTCGTGATTGCGCGAGTCACTCGGCGGCGTCTGCCTCCGCCTTCTTGTCGTCCTCACCCTCGATGACCGGGATCAGCGAGAGCTTGCCGCGGTCGTCGATCTCGGCGATCTCGACCTGCAGCTTCTGACCGACCGAGAGCACGTCCTCGACGGCCTCGACGCGCTTGCCACCGGCCAGCGGACGCAGCTTGCTGATGTGCAGCAGGCCGTCCTTGCCCGGCAGCAGGCTGATGAACGCACCGAAGTTGGTCGTCTTCACGACCGTGCCCAGGTAGCGCTCGCCCTTCTCCGGCATGGTCGGGTTCGCGATCGCGTTGATCGCGGCCCGGGCCGCCTCGGCCGACGGGCCGTCGGTCGCGCCGATGTACACGGTGCCGTCGTCCTCGATCGAGATGTCGGCGCCGGTGTCCTCGGTGATCTGGTTGATCATCTTGCCCTTCGGGCCGATGACCTCGCCGATCTTGTCGACCGGGACCTTCACCGAGATGACCCGCGGCGCGAACTCGCTCATCTCACCCGGCGCGTCGATGGCCTTGGCCATCACGTCCAGGATCGTCAGGCGGGCGTCCTTGGCCTGGGTCAGCGCGCCGCCGAGCACGCTGGCCGGGATGCCGTCCAGCTTGGTGTCCAGCTGCAGGGCGGTGACGAAGTCCTTCGTACCGGCGACCTTGAAGTCCATGTCGCCGAACGCGTCCTCCGCGCCCAGGATGTCGGTGAGCGCGACGTACTGCGTCTCGCCGTCGATCTCACCGGAGATCAGGCCCATCGCGATACCGGCGACCGGGGCCTTCAGCGGCACACCGGCGTTCAGCAGCGACAGCGTCGAGGCGCAGACCGAACCCATCGAGGTCGACCCGTTCGAACCGAGCGCCTCGGACACCTGGCGCAGCGCGTACGGGAAGTCCTCGCGGGACGGCAGCACCGGCACCAGGGCCCGCTCGGCCAGCGCGCCGTGACCGATCTCGCGGCGCTTCGGCGAACCGACCCGGCCGGTCTCACCGGTCGAGTACGGCGGGAAGTTGTAGTTGTGCATGTACCGCTTGCGGGTCTCCGGGGAGAGCGTGTCCAGCTGCTGCTCCATCCGGAGCATGTTCAGCGTGGTGACACCCATGATCTGGGTCTCGCCGCGCTCGAACAGCGCCGAACCGTGCACCCGCGGGAGCACGCCGACCTGGGCCTTCAGCGGCCGGATGTCGGCCAGCCCGCGGCCGTCGATGCGGACCTTCTCCTTCAGCACCCGCTGCCGGACCAGCTTCTTGGTCAGCGAGCGGAAGGCTGCGGACAGCTCCTTCTCGCGGCCCTCGAAGTCGGCGGCCAGCTTGTCCACCGTGGCGGCCTTGACCGCGTCGGTGGCGTCCTCACGCTCGTGCTTGCCGGCGATCGTCAGCGCCTGCGCGAGCTCCTCGCTCGCGGAAGCCTCGACCGCGGCGAACGCGTCGTCCTGGTAGTCCGGGAAGACCGGGAACTCACCGGTCGGCTTCGCGGCCTTGGCCGCCAGCTCGGACTGCGCGTCGACCAGGGTCTTGATGAATGCCTTGGAGGCCTCGAGGCCCTCGGCGACGATCTCCTCGGTCGGCGCCTGCGCGCCCGCGGCCACCTTGTCGAAGGTGGTCGGGGTCGACTCGGCCTCGACCATCATGATCGCGACGTCACCGGACTCGGTGACACGACCGGCGACCACCATGTCGAAGACGGCGTCCTCGAGCTCGGTGTGCGTCGGGAAGGCGACCCACTGGGTGCCGATGAGCGCGACGCGGGTGGCGCCGATCGGGCCCGAGAACGGCAGCCCGGCGATCTGGGTGGACATCGACGCCGCGTTGATCGCGAGCACGTCGTACAGCTTGTCCGGGTTCAGCGCCAGGACCGTGATGACGACCTGGATCTCGTTGCGCAGGCCGGACACGAACGACGGCCGCAGCGGGCGGTCGATCAGCCGGCAGGTCAGGATGGCCTCCTCGGAAGGACGGCCCTCCCGGCGGAAGAACGAGCCCGGGATGCGGCCCGCGGCGTACATCCGCTCCTCGACGTCCACCGTCAACGGGAAGAAGTCGAACTGGTCCTTGGGCTTCTTGCTGGCCGTGGTGGCCGACAGCACCATCGTGTCGCCGTCGAGGTAGGCAGCCGCGGAGCCCGCGGCCTGCTGGGCCAGACGGCCCGTCTCGAAGCGGATGGTACGGGTGCCGAAGCTGCCGTTGTCGATGACGGCCTCAGCGAATTCGGCGCCCTCCATGGGCGCACGTGTGGATCCCGACACGGGATACCCCTCTCTCACAGTGTGACGACTGCGAGGCGCGAGCTTCCGGGATGCCGGTCTTCGATCGAGGCTCGCGGGTCTGTGCCAACCATCTGGCTGTACCCGAAAGCCACTACCGAGGACCGGTCGTGGTCCCGCCACGCGCTTCGCGTCGCCTCGTACGTCTTACGTGATTCGATATTCAGTTGTTCCACACCAAGGCGTGGATACGCCAGGAGCGGCCACCCGAGTCTCGGGGGCCGCTCCTCGCGAAGTCATCGGCGAAGGCCGAGCCGCTCGATCAGGGACCGGTAGCGGTTGATGTCCTTCTTCGCCAGGTAGTTCAGCAGCCGGCGGCGCTGACCGACCAGGAGCAGCAGGCCACGACGGCTGTGGTGGTCGTGCTTGTGCTCCTTCAGGTGCTCGGTGAGGTGAGCGATGCGGTGCGTCAGGAGCGCAACCTGGACCTCGGGGGACCCGGTGTCGCCCTCGGTCAGGGCGTACTCGCCCATGATCTTCTTCTTCGTTGCGGCATCAACAGATGACACAGGAGTCCTCTCGATTTCCGTTGCGCGGCGCACCGGGGCATTCTTCACCCGAGCACTCTCGATCCGCGGCCGTTCAGACGGCAGCAGCCAGCGTATCAGCCTGTGGACGCGCCCCCTAATCAGCCCTGCCGGTGCCTAATCGGCCCTGAGCAGGCGTCGCGCACCGTCGACATCGGCCTTCATCTGCACCAGCAGCTCGTCGATGCTGTCGAACCGGATCTGCGTACCGCGCAGCCGGGCCACGAAATCGATCGCGACCGTGGCGCCGTACAGCTCGAGGTCGTCGCGGTCCAGCACGTACGACTCCACCCGGCGGTCCACGCCGTCGAAGGTCGGGTTGCTGCCGACACTGATCGCCGCGGGCAGCGGATCCGGGTACGCCGGGGCGCCCGGTGCCGGTGTCAGCACGGTGAGCCATCCGGCGTACACGCCGTCCTGCGGGACCGCTGCGCCCGGGTCGGCCGGGATGTTCGCCGTCGGGTAGCCGAGCTCGCGGCCGCGCTTGTCGCCCTCGACGACCACGCCGGTGACCCGCAGCGGGCGGCCGAGCGCCTCCGCGGCGGCCTCCACGTCGCCGTCGGCGAGCCGCTGCCGCACGTACGTCGACGACCAGGGCTGCTCGTCCCCCGCGAGGCTCAGCCCCTCGACCTGGAAGCCGTACTGCGTTCCCGCCTGGACGAGCGTGTCGACGTGGCCGGCTGCCTTGTGGCCGAAGCGGAAGTTCTCACCCACCACGATCGCCTTCGCGTGCAGCGCGTTCACCAGCGTGCGCTCGATGAACTCCTCCGGCGACCAGTGCGACACCTCCTTGGTGAACGGGAGGATCAGCACCGCGTCCGCGCCGGCCTCGCCGAGCAGCTCGGCGCGCCGGGCGGGATCACTGAGCTGCAGCGGCGCATGGTCGGGCCGCAGGACCCGCATCGGGTGCGGGTCGAAGGTCATCGCCACCACCGGCAGACCACCCAGCTCGGCCGCACGCGCGCGGGCGTGCGCGAGCACCTCCTGGTGACCCCGGTGCACGCCGTCGAAGTTGCCGATGGTGACGACGGTCGGCCCGAAGTCCGGGCTCACCTCGTCCAATCCGTGCCAGACACGCATGGCAGCAGGATTCCATGCCCCGCCTCCCTTGCGTCCACCAGGTCCGCGATCACCCCTTGTAATCATGCGGTGACTCAACTTATGGTGGGCCGCGCACTGGATGAGCCCGGGGAGGTCTCGTGAAGCTACGCCGTCTGGTTGCTGTCTGCGCTGCACTCGCTCTGGTGGCCGGCCTACCTGCCGCTGCCGCCACCGCTGCGCCGAGCTCCACGACATCCACCGGCTTCGAGCGGTACGTCGCACTGGGCGACTCGTACACGTCCGCGCCGTTCGTCCCCGTGGCCGACCTGTTGTCGCTCGGGTGCGCCCGCTCGTACAGCAACTATCCGAAGCTGCTGGCCGGGGCGCTCGGCGTCCACCGGTTCACCGACGTGAGCTGCGGCGGGGCGGACACCACGAACATGACCCAGCCGCAGCGCACGATCCTCGGCACCGCCGCGCCGCAGTTCGACGCGCTGACGCCGGACACCGACCTGGTGACGCTCGGGATCGGCGGCAACGACTTCGGTGTCTTCGGCGACATCATCGGCACTTGCCCCGGGCTGCGAGCCTCCGACCCGACCGGAGCGCCGTGCAAGGCGCACTTCACCGTCGACGGCGTGGACACGCTGAAAGCCAAGATCGCCCAGACGCAGACCCGGATCGCGATCGTCGTCCAGGGCATCCGGGCGAGGTCGCCGCAGGCCACCGTCGTGCTGGTCGGCTACCCGAAGATCGCGCCGGAGCACGGGACCTGCCCGTCGATCCTCCCGTTCGCCGACGGCGACTACGCGTACCTGTACTCGATCGAGGAGGAGCTGAACGCGGCCGTCTCCGCGGCAGCCGAGGCCGGCGGAGCGACGTACGTCGACACCTTCGGGCCGTCCACCGGGCACGACGCGTGCGCCCCGGACGGTCAGGCGTGGATCCAGGGCAAGGACATCAACCTGCTGCGGGCACTGAACTACCACCCGCGCTTCGAGGGTGAGGCCGGCATGGCCGCGCTCACCTACAAGACGCTCATCGGCGCACAGCCGGTCGTCACCGCCGCCGAGCAGGCCGCGTGGGCCGCCCGGGCGCGCACGCTGGCGAAGCAGGCCGCCGCATCACCCCGAGCCGCGTCACCCCGAGCCGCATCACTCCAGGCCGCTCTCTCCCCCAAGGCCCTCGAGGCCTCCCTGAACCGCGTACGGACCAGCGCGCAACGCTGACCCTTTCCAATCCGTACTGCGGACCACGGGCCGGGCCACCTCACGCGTGGCTCGGCCCGCTGGCTTCTTCCAGCAGTTCCGTCAGCGCCGTCAGGGCCCGTCCGAGCGGGAGATCGACGCGGTACGTCGCGTACGGGTCGCCGCGGGTCAAGCCCTGGTTGACGATCAGCACCGGCGTACCGGCCTTGGCGGCGTGCCGGACGAAGCGGAACCCGGACATCACGGTGAGGGACGAACCGAGGACGAGGACGGCGTTCGCGTCCTCGATCAGCCGGTAGCAGCGCTCGACGCGGCTCCTCGGGACGTTCTCGCCGAAGAACACCACGTCGGGTTTGAGCACGCCGCCGCAGACCGTGCACGGAACGACGGTGAACGTGCGGACGACGTCCTCGGGGAGTTCGACGTCGCCGTCCGGGTTGATGCGGGTCGCCTCGGCCGTGAACGCCTGGTTGGCGGCGCGGAGGCGGCGGTCGAGAACCTCGCGGGCGGACGTCGTACCGCAGCCGAGGCAGATCACCCGGTCGAGGTTGCCGTGCAGTTCGATCACATCGCGGGCGCCGGCCGCCTGGTGCAGTCCGTCGACGTTCTGCGTGATGATGCCCCTCAGGTGGCCGCGGGCCTGGAGGGCTGCGACGGCGCGATGGCCGTCGTTCGGGGCGGCGCGGGCGATGGTGCGCCAGCCGAGGTGGCTGCGTGCCCAGTACCGCCGGCGGGCGGCCTCGCTCGCGGTGAAGTCGCCGTACGTCATCGGGGTGTGCGTCCGCAGGCTGCCGGTCTCGCCGCGGTAGTCCGGGATCCCCGATTCGGTCGAGATGCCGGCGCCACTCAGTACGACGACGCGCCCGGCGGCCACGGTCTGCGCGACCGGGCCGATGTCCGTCGCGCCCGGCTCCAAAGCCAGCACCTCAGGGCCCGGGGACCACTCCAACGTCGGACGAGAACGCACCACTCCAGCGTACGTGCAGATCAATCGACGCGTGGCGGACCCGCTTTCAGGCGGCGCTCGGCAGCCTGGCGGACGGTGACCGGATCCATCGAGGACCAGTCGGCGTCGATCCACCAGGTCGCGCCCGCCTCGGCCCACGGACGGACCGTGTCCGCTGCCTTGGCGTCGCCGGCGTGGGTCGTGCCTTCCGCGACCACGTCGTACCCGTCCATCGTCAGGCCCTGTGCCTCGCGTTCCTTGCGGATCCAGTCGACGCCCTCGGCCACGACCTCTGGCGTCACCTCGCCGTCGCCGACGTACGCCGGGAGCCAGCCGTCCTGCAGCGCCGCGCGGCGCATCGACTTCGGCCGCGGCCAACCGCCCACGACCCAGGTCGGGACCCGCGGCTGCTGCACGGGCGGCGGTGGCGCCGGTGGCATCAGCTCGGCGATCTTGCGGGCCTGGTAGTGCTTGCCGGAGTACTCGAACGGTTGGTCGCGCCACAGATGCGGCAAGAGCTCCAGCGACTCGTCCATGAGCTCCGCGCGGACCTTCCGTCCGGGATCGTCCTCGAACAGCCAGAACCGGTCGTCTCCCGTCACGCCCAGCCCGACCGAGAGGATCACCCGGCCGCCGCTGAGGTTGTCGACGGTCGAGACCTGTCCCGCCACGTCCCACGGTTTTCGGCGCGGCAGCGGCGTGAGCATCGTCCCGAGCCTGATCCGCTCGGTCGTCATCGCCGCGGCGCCGAGCATGACCCAGGCGTCGATCCCCCAGATCGACTCCCACACGAAGAACCCGTCCCAGCCGTGCGCCTCGGCGATCGGCGCGAGCTCAGCCGCGGCCCGCGCATCGCCGTACGCCATCACGAACCCGTATTTCATGCGACAGGACGGTACGCCGCCCCACCGACAGAAATCAGCTGACGAAGACCGCGGTGGGTTTGGCGACCGGGCCGTGCGGTTCGTAGAGCGCCAGGAAGGTGCCGTCCGGGGCGAACATCGCGGTTTGGCCGACGGGCAGTTCGAGGCCTGGCAGTGGGCGGCCGGTGCGGATCGCGGTCGACTGGGCGTCGTCGGCGTCGTACCGCGGGAAGGTGCCTGCGGCAACGTCCGCGATCGGGAGCCAGTCGAAGGACTCGGCGAGGGACTCCAGAGTGTGCGCCGTCGTGAGGTCGAAGGATCCGACCCGGGTACGGCGCAGCGCGGTCAGGTGACCGCCGACGCCGAGTTCGGCGCCGAGGTCGCGGGCCAGCGCCCGGATGTACGTGCCGCTGGAGCAGTCGACCGAGATGTCGACCGAGATCCCGTCGGCGTCGGGCCGGACGTCGAGGACGTCGTAGCGCGACACGGTCACCGCCCGGGCCTTGAGCGCGACCTCTTCGCCGGCTCGCACCCGTTCGTACGCACGCCGGCCGTCGACCTTGATCGCCGACACCTTCGACGGGATCTGCGAGATCTCCCCGCGGAACCCCTCGACGGCCGCCGAGATCGCCTCGGCGGTGATGCCGTCGACGGGAGCCGTGGACATGATCTCGCCCTCGGCGTCGTCGGTCGTCGTGGTGGCGCCGAGCCGGATCGTGGCGTCGTACGACTTGTCGGCCAGCTGCAAGTGGCCGAGCAGCCGCGTCGCCCGGTTCAGGCCGACCACCAGGACACCGGTCGCCATCGGGTCCAGCGTGCCGGCGTGACCGACCTTCCGGGTGCCCGCCAGCCGGCGGATCCGGGCGACGACGGTGTGCGAGGTCAGGCCGGCAGGCTTGTCGACGACCACGATCCCGTCCGACGCCGGCGTGAAGTCAAGGCTCAACGACGTACCCCAAGTCCCACTCAGTCCTGCTCGTCCTCGTCGTCGTCCTTGTGCTTGTACGGATCCGCGTCGCCGGCCGGCTTCGCGCCCGCGGCGGCCTTGGCCACCTCGGCGTCGGCCGTCCGGGCCTTCTCGAGCAGTTCCTCGATGTGCCCCGCGGTCTCCGGCACGGCGTCCAGGAAGAACGCCACGCTCGGGGTGTGCCGCAGACCGAGCGCCTTGCCGACCTCGCTGCGGATCAGGCCCTTCGACGACTCCAGAGCGGCCGCGGTGCTCGCGCGGGCCTGCTCGTCGCCGTACACCGTGTAGAAGACGCTGGCCTCGCGCAGATCGCCGGTCAGCCGGGCGTCGGTGACCGTGACGAATCCGAGCCGCGGGTCCTTGACCCGGCGCTCCAGCAGCTCCGCGACGAGCACCTGGATCCGGTCGGCCAACTGCTTCGCCCTTGCTTCACCCATCAGGGCTCACCCCTTCATTCATGAACAACGTCCGGAGAGGCGACCAGCGCCTCTCCGGACGTTACTCCGGTGCCCCTGGGATCAGGGGCACCACCTGCTGTCAGCTCCGCGGCTTCTCGCGCAGCTCGAACGCCTCGACGACGTCGCCGATCTTGATGTCGTTGAAGTTGTTGATGGTCAGACCGCACTCGAAGCCCTCGCGGACCTCGGACGCGTCGTCCTTGAACCTCTTCAGCGACGACAGCTCGGTGTTGTCGACGACCACCGCGCCGTCCCGGATCAACCGGACCTTCGCGTTCCGCTTGAGCAGGCCGCTGGTCACCCAGCAACCCGCGATGTTGCCCACCTTCGAGGAGCGGAAGATCTCCCGGATCTCGGCCTGGCCGAGGGTGACCTCTTCGTAGATCGGCTTGAGCATGCCCTTCAGGGCGGCCTCGATGTCGTCGATCGCCGAGTAGATGACCGAGTAGTACCGGACATCCACGCCTTCGCGCTCGGCCAGGTCCCCGGCCTTGCCCGCCGGCCGCACGTTGAAGCCGATGATGACGGCGTTCGACGCGATGGCCAGGTTGACGTCGTTCTCGTTGATCGCACCGACACCGCGGTCGATGATCCGCAGGTTGACCTCGTCGCCGACCTCGATCCGGACCAGCGCGTCTTCCAGCGCCTCGACCGAACCGGACACGTCGCCCTTGAGGATCAGCAGCAGCTCCTGGGCCTCGCCCTTCTCCATCGAGGCCATGAAGTCCTCGAGGGTACGACGGACACGACGCTTGGCGTTCGCGGCCGCACGGGCACGGGCTTCGCGCCGCTCGGCGATCTGCCGGGCCCGGCGGTCGTCGTCGACGACCAGGAACTTGTCACCCGCACCTGGTACGGCGGTCAGACCGAGCACCAGGACCGGACGCGACGGGGTCGCCTCCTCGACGGTGTTGCCGTGCTCGTCGAGCATGGCCCGGACCCGGCCGTACGCCGGACCGACCACCATCGAGTCGCCGACCCGGAGCGTGCCGCGCTGCACCAGCACGGTCGCCACCGGACCACGGCCCTTGTCGAGGTTCGCCTCGATCGCGATGCCTTCGGCGTGCATCTTCGGGTTGGCCCGCAGATCCAGCGCCGCGTCCGCGGTCAGTACGACGCCCTCGAGCAGGCCGTCGATGTTGATCCGGGACTTGGCCGAGACGTCGACGAACATGGTGTCGCCGCCGTACTCCTCGGGGACCAGGCCGTACTCGGTCAGCTGACCGCGCACCTTGGTCGGGTCCGCCGCCGGGACGTCGATCTTGTTCACCGCGACCACGATCGGGACACCTGCCGCGCGGGCGTGGTTCAGCGCCTCGATCGTCTGCGGCATCACGCCGTCGTCGGCCGCGACCACCAGGATGACGATGTCGGTGGCCTGCGCACCACGGGCACGCATGGCCGTGAAGGCCTCGTGACCCGGGGTGTCGACGAAGGTGATCGCCCGCTCCTGGCCGTCGACCTCGGTGGTCACCTGGTACGCACCGATGTGCTGGGTGATCCCGCCGGCCTCGTCGGCCACGACGTTCGCCATCCGGATCGCGTCCAGCAGCTTCGTCTTACCGTGGTCGACGTGACCCATGACGGTCACCACCGGCGGCCGCGGAGCCAGGTCGCTGTCGTCGCCCTCGTCGTTGCCGAAGTCGATGTCGAACGACTGCAGCAGCTCGCGGTCCTCGTCCTCCGGCGAGACGATCTGGACGTCGTAGTTCAGCTCGGTACCGAGCAGCTCGAGCGTCTCCTCGTTCACCGACTGGGTCGCGGTCACCATCTCACCGAGGTGGAACAGCACCTGGACCAGCGACGCCGGGTCGACTCCGACCTTCTCGGCGAAGTCCGTCAGCGACGCACCACGCGGCAGCTTCACGACCTCGCCGTCACCGTGCTTGACGCGCACGCCGCCGACGGCCGGAGCCTGCATATTGTCGAATTCCTGGCGCTTCGCCCGCTTCGACTTCCGGCCACGACGCGCCGGACCGCCCGGACGCCCGAAGGCACCCTGCGTCCCGCCACGACCGCGGTTGCCCGGACCCGGACGGCCACCGCCGCCACCGGGCGGGCCGCTCGGGCCGCCGCCACCGGGACGGAAGCCGCCACCGGCGCCGCCACCGCCACCGCCACGCGGACCGGCACCCGGGCCGCCGCCGGGACGACCACGGCCGCCGCCACCGCCGCCACCGGGACCGCCGGAGCCGCCGCCGGGACGGCCGGTGAACGTACCGGCCGAGGACTTCGGCATCATCGCCGGGTTCGGACGCGGGGCGCCCGGAACACCACCGGAACGCGGACGGTCGCTACCGCCGCGCTCGCCGCCGCCACTGCGACCCTGCGGCGGACGCGGAGCCATCCCGGCCGGGCTCGGAGCCTGCCGGTCCCCACCGCCGCCACCCGGGCCGGGACGTGCGCCACCGCGCTGCATGCCCTGGGTCGAGCTGAACGGGTTGTTGCCCGGACGCGGCGCACCCGGACGCGGACCGCCGCCACCCTGGCCGCCCTGACGGGGCGCACCGGGACGCGGGGCGCCCGGACGAGGCGCACCCGGACGCGGACCTGCACCCGGACCACCCTGGCCACCCGGACGCGGACCAGCACCCTGGCCGCCGCCCTGACCGCCCGGACGCGGGCTCGCACCCGGCGCCGGACGCGGACCCGGACGGGCCGCGGACTCGCCACCGGTACGACGCGGCCCAGTGGACGGAGCCGACGGGGCCGACGGGCCACGGGTCTCCGGGGCTGCCTTCGCGGCCGGAGCCTCGAACGACGGCGCTGCCGGGGACTCCGTCCTCGCCGCCGGAGCGGACTCGACCGGAGCCGACTCGACCGGGGCAGGCGCAGCCGGCTCGGCCGGAGCGGACTCCTGGCGCGGACCCGGCTTCGGGCCCGGACGCGGACCCGGCTTGATTCCCGGCGTCGACTTCACCGGCGCCGACTCGGCCGCAGGGGCCGCAGCCGCCGGGGCCTCGGCGACCGGAGCCACCTCGGTGCGCACCTCAGCGGCCGGCGCGGTGCGCTCGGCCGGAGCCTTCGGGGCAGCCGGCTGGGCCGGCTTGGGCGCCGGTGCGACCGGTGCGGTCGCCTGCGGCGCGGCAGACGTGCTGGCGGCGGCCTTCTTGGCCGCACGCTTCTTCGGCGGGTTCTTCTCGAACTCCTCCGCCAACCTCCGAACAACCGGTGCCTCGATGGTCGAGGATGCCGATCGGACGAACTCGCCCATGTCGTTCAGTCTGGTCAGAACGACCTTGCTGGTAACTCCGAGCTCTTTCGCGAGCTCGTAGACCCGGACCTTTGCCACTACTCTCCCTCTGGTCCGAGCCTGGGCGCGGACCGTTAGTTGACGTACATGCTCATCGCATTGCACTCATCGTTCGACACTCATCGAGTGGTCATGAGTCGATGACCCGCCTTCATGTCGGTCACGACGGTCCGGTCAGACCGCCGCGGACGGCCGGGTGGCCGCCTTTTGCACTGCTTCTTGCTTATCACGCTGCGCGACGTACTCCCGCAGCCCGGTCACGTCGAGCGGACCCTGGACCTTGAAGGCCCGTGGGAACGCCTTGCGCCGGACGGCCAACTCGAAGCACTCGATCGCCGGGTGCAGATGCGCCCCGCGACCGGGTGCCCGACGACCGGGATCCGGAAGGACAAGTCCTTCGGACACCGTCATCCGCAGCAGGTCAGTCGGACTGCACCGTCTCCGGCACCCGATACAGGTGCGCTCCCGAAGCTTCTCAGGGCGCGCGTCTGCAGTTTCTGTCACAGTTCCTCGGGGTGTGGTGACGACTCAGTCGACCGACCGAGAGATCAGTCTACCTTCTCGCTCTCACCAGTCACATCGGTATCCGGCCGGATGTCGATCCGCCAGCCGGTGAGCCGGGCGGCGAGGCGGGCGTTCTGCCCTTCCTTGCCGATCGCCAGCGAGAGCTGGTAGTCGGGTACGACGACGCGCGCGGCACGGGCCGCGGCGTCCACCACCTCGACAGACGTAACCTGCGCCGGGGACAGCGCATTCCCGACGAAGGTCGCCGGATCGTCGCTGTGGTCGATGATGTCGATCTTCTCGCCGTGCAGCTCGTGCATGATGTTGCGCACCCGCTGACCCATCGGCCCGATGCACGCGCCCTTGCCGTTCACCGACGGGTTCAGGGTCCGTACGGCGATCTTGGTCCGGTGCCCCGCCTCGCGGGCGATCGCGGTGATCTCGACGGTGCCGTCGGCGATCTCCGGGACCTCCAGCGCGAACAGCTTCTTCACCAGGTTCGGGTGGGTCCGGCTGACCGTGATCTGCGGTCCCTTGAAGCCCTTCCGGACGCCGACGACGTACACCCGCAGGCGGGAGCCGTGCTCGTACTTCTCCCCCGGCACCTGCTCGGGCGCCGGCAGTACGGCCTCGATCTTGCCGAGGTCGACCATCACCGACCGCGGGTCGCGGCCCTGCTGGACGACACCGGAGACGATGTCGCCCTCCTTGCCGGAGAACTCGCCGTACCGCACCTCGTCCTCGGCGTCGCGCAGCCGCTGCAGGATGATCTGCTTGGCCGTGGTGGCGGCGATCCGGCCGAAGTCGGCGGGGGTGTCGTCGTACTCCCGGGCCAGCGTGCCGTCCTCGGCCAGTTCGCGGGCGAAGACGGTCACGTGCCCGGTCTTGCGGTCCAGCTCGGCGCGGGCGTGCTGCTGCGCGCCCTCGGTGCGGTGGTACGCGACCAGCAGCGCCTGCTCGATCGCCTCGACGACCACGTCCAGGGAGATGTCCTTCTCCCGTTCCAGCGACCGCAGCACGGCCATGTCGATGTCCATGTCAGTTCTCCTCCACCGTGCCGTCGGCAGGTGTTTCTTTTTCGTCGTTGCCGGCGGTCCGGTTGAACTCGATCTGGATCTTGGCCTTGGCCACGTCGGCGTACGCGACGCTCTGCCGCTTGCCGTCGACGTCCAGTTCGGCCGCCTCCTCGGAGGCGGACTTGATGCGGCCGGTCAGCTTCGTGTCGTCGCTCAGCGTGACCGCGACCAGCCGGCTGATGTTGCGGCGCCAGTGCCGGGGCAGGGTGAGCGGCCGGTCGACGCCGGGGCTGGAGACCTCCAGCGTGTAGGCGCCCTCGCCCATGATGTCGTCGGCGTCGAGCGCCTTGGAGATGGCCCGGGTCACCTCGGCGATGTCGTCCAGGCTGATGCCGCCGTCGCGGTCGACCAGGACGCGCAGCAGGCGGCGGCGCCCGGCCGGCGTGATGTCCGCTGCCTCCAGGTCGCAGCCGAACTGCTCGACGATCGGCCGCAGGAAATTCTCGAGGCTCGTGGTGTCCGTGTGGCTCGTGGGGCCCGGCTTTCGGCTCACAGGTTGACCTGCCTCTCTCCAGTTGTGCACCCGTTCGGCTCCCGGCGGTTCGGCCGAGAGCAGTAGCCCACCATATCCGCCCGGTGCTTCGATCCAGGTCATCGGCTCTCCCGAACCGGTCGTGGGCGCCGCACCGGGTATCGTTCCGCCGTGCCTGAACGCCGCCTCAGCCGACGTACCGTCTTCGTCACCGCCGCCCTTGTCCCGGGCGCGGTCGCGCTGGCCGGTTGCAAGGACGACGCCTCCGGGGCCGGTACGCCGGGAACGAACGGCGCCGTGAACGGCACGCCGACGTCACCGGGGCCGACCGGGGAGACACCGACCGTCGACCCGGCAGTCGTCGCGGCGCTCAGTACTGCGGCGACCCAGGTGACTCAATTGTCCCAGCTCTACGCAACCGCGAGCCGGAAGTTCCCGGCTTTGCGGGCCCGGCTCGCCGCGGGCGCGAAGTACCACGTGAGCCACCTGGCGAAGCTCAAGGAGACCGAGGGTGTGGCAGCCAAGGCAGCCAGGTCTGCGGTCCCGGCGAGTGCGCAGGCCGCGCTGGCCGCCATCGCCCAGCAGGAGAAAGCCGCGGCCGTCGCTCACGCGGCAGCCGCAGCCAAGCTGTCCGGCGCTCCGGCCCGCCTCCTCGCCGAAATCGCCGCGTCCGAAACCCAACTGTCCTCGACCCTCACCCCGAAGAAAAAGGACGCCCCATGAACGAGGTGGAAGCCCTGCAGGCCGCGCTTGCCGGTGAGCATGCCGCGTTGTACGGCGTGGGCGTCGCCGGGGGGAAGCTCAGCGGGGCCAGGTTCCGGGACGCGACCGACACGTTCGAGGTCCACCGCAACAACCGCGACCACTTGAGCGCGTTGCTGGTCGCCGCCGGCGAGACCCCGGTCGCGGCCGAACCGGCGTACGACCTCCCCCAGGTTGTCAGCAGCACCGCCACGGCAACCGCTCTCGTCCTGCTGATCGAGCGCCGGATCGCCGCGGTGTACGGCGACCTCGTCGAGGCCGCCGAACAACCCGCGGTACGGACGTTCGCGATCGAGACCCTGCTCGGCTACGCGACCAGCCAACTCACCTGGGGCGGCACCCCGCTCCCCTTCCCAGGCGCGATCGCCTAACGCCTACGGCGCCATGGGCCGGTGATCGCGTAGGTGATGCCCGGTGTGTAGACGTTGAAGAACATCGTGCGGCCGTCGGCGGAGAAGCCGACCCCGGACAGTTCGCCGTACTCCGGCTCTTCCGGGGTGCCGTTGTTGACGCGGTTGCGGGCGAACTTGAAGACTTCGCCGTCCTCCGTGGTGCCGAGGATGTGCTGCTCGCCGAGGCCGTCCTCGCACATCATCAGCCCGCCGTACGGCGACATCGTGATGTTGTCGGGGGCATCGAACTCGGGGTCGTCGGAGCCGGGCTTCGGGCGGGTGAAGATCACCTCGAGGCGGAGCGTCCGCTTCCGCGGGTCGAGCCGCCAGACCTGGCCGTCGTGGTCGACCTTCGGGCCGAGCTCGGTCCGGGCGAACGACGACACGAAGTACACGCACCGGTCCAGGTCGCCCCACCAGCAGCCCTCGAGCTTGTAGCCGCCGGTGATCGGCTTGGCGTAGTCCTGCGCCCGGACCGACTCGGTCTTCGCCAGCGGATCCGGCACCGTTACCCACTGCACGTCGTGGAACTCGGCGCCGGCCTCCTGCACCACCGACAGGTCCGGCAGGCCGGGGATGTGCATCGCCTGCAGTTCGCCGCCGGCGCGCAGCGAGCCCCAGCCGCCGCGGGTACGGTTCGGCAGGAAGCGGTAGAAGCCACCGAGCGGCGCGACGAACGCGTCCTCGGTCTCGTAGACGATCCCGGTCCGCGGGTCGATCGCGACGGCCTCGTGCTGGAAGCGGCCCATCGCGGTCAGCGGATGAGGGTCGACGTTGCGGCGGTCGTCGTACGGGTCGACCTCGAAGATGAAGCCGTGGTCCTTGGTGTACCCGCTCTGTCCGGCCTTGAGCTCGGTCTCCTCGCAGGTCAGCCAGGTACGCCAGGGCGTGGGGCCGCCGGAGCAGTTGATCGCCGTACCGCCGAGGCTGACGAACTCCTTCTGGGCGCCGTTCTGCCGGTCGACCACCAGCGTGCTGGTGCCGCCGGCAGCGGCCGGGTCGTAGGTCCGCTCGGCCGGCGCGACGACCTTGATCTTCGACGTCGGGCTGCACTCGTGGTTGCGGACCAGGCGGGAGCCGCCGTCGCGGTCCGGGAACACGCCCATACCGTCGAACCGGCTCGGGATCGGCAGCCCGTCCGGCCGGACGGTGCCCTCGCGGGACAGGATCTTGTAGCTGAACCCGCGCGGCAGGTCGAGCATGCCGTTCGGGTCCTCGATCAGCGGTCCGTAACCGATCTTCGGGCCGGACGTGCCGAGCGCGGGCTGTGCCGTGTAGAGCGCGTCGACCGAGCCGGCCACCGTGACCGCGACCCCGGCCGCCGCCGCGCGGCCGACGAACTGACGCCTGGACAGGGAACTGGACTGCGCTTCGGACATGGGCGGTCTCCTCGCTCGACGACAAGCAGTGGTGACCAGTGAACGTACGGTAAACAACAACCGAACGGCAAGAGAACGAGTGTCACTCGCTTACAAGGACCGGACCCAGTTCTCGAGCAGCGCCGCGCCCGCGTCACCGGACTTCTCCGGGTGGAACTGGGTGGCGGACAGCGGGCCGTTCTCGACGGCGGCGACGAAACGATCGGCGCCGTACGTCGTCCACGTCACGAGCGGCGCGACCGACTCGCGGGCGTCCAGCAGCTGCCACTCGCGAACGCCGTACGAATGGACGAAGTAGAACCGCTCCTTCTCGATGCCGTCGAACAGCTTCGTGCCGGACGGTACGTCGACGGTGTTCCAGCCCATGTGCGGGACCGGCTGGTCGTCCTTCGGCTGCAGGCGTTCGACGGTGCCGGGCCACTGCTCGCAGCCCTCGGTCTCGACACCGTGCTCGATACCGCGGGCGAACAGGATCTGCATGCCGACGCAGATCCCGAGCACCGGACGGCCGCCGGTCAGCCGGCGGTCGACCGCGACATCGCCGCGGACCGCCTTCAGGCCGGTCATGCAGGCCTCGAAGGCGCCCACGCCCGGGACGAGCAAACCGTCCGCGTTGCAGGCCGCGTCGAAGTCGGCGGTCACCGTGACGTCGGCGCCGACGCGTTGCAGCGCCCGCTCCCCCGACCGGATGTTGCCGGAACCGTAGTCGAGCAGGACGACCTTCTTGCTCACAGGGCGCCCTTGGTGGACGGGATGCCGGGCTGCCGCGGATCCAGCTCGGCTGCGGCGCGGAGCGCGCGGGCGAACGCCTTGAACTGCGCCTCGACGATGTGGTGCGGGTCGCGGCCGGACAGCACCCGGATGTGGACGCAGATCGCGGCGTTGAACGCGAGCGTCTCGAACACGTGCTGGGTCAGCGAGCCGGCGTAGTCGCCGCCGATGATCGCGTACACCTGACCGTCCGGCTCGCCGGTGTGCACGCAGTACGGACGCCCGGACAGGTCGACCGTGCAGTGCACCAGCGCCTCGTCGAGCGGCACGGTCGCGTCGCCGAACCGGCGGATCCCGCGCTTGTCGCCGAGCGCCTCGCGCAGCGCCTGACCGATCCCGATCGCGGTGTCCTCGACCGTGTGGTGCGCGTCGATCTCCAGGTCGCCGACCGTGTTCACGTGCAGGTCGAGCAGCGCGTGCTTGGCGAGCGCGTTGAGCATGTGGTCGTAGAACCCAACGCCTGTCGAGATATCGGCCCGGCCTTCGCCGTCGAGGTTCAGCTCGACGAGGACCTTGGACTCGCTCGTCTCCCGGTCGATCCGGGCAGTCCGACTCATGTCAGCCTTCCTACGTCAGTCTTGAGGATGCGCTCCAGTGAAGCGCGGAACGCGGCCATCTCGTCGCCGGTGCCGATCGAGACCCGCAGCCAGCCGTCCGGACCGGTCTCCCGGATCAGTACGCCGTCGTCCAGCAACGCCTGCCAGACCGCGTGCCGATCCGCGAACGTACCGAACAGGACGAAGTTCGCGTCCGAGTCGACCGCGCGCAACCCCAGCGACCGCAGCCAGTCGACGGTCTCGTCCCGCTCCACCCGGAGCTGCTCGACCCGGCCGAGCAACTCGTCGGAGTGCCGCAACGCCGCCCGCGCGACCGCCTGGGTCACCGCGGACAGGTGGTACGGCAACCGAACGATCCGCAACGCGTCCACGAACTGCTTGCTCGCGGCAAGATATCCGACCCGCCCGCCCGCCATCGCGAACGCCTTCGACATCGTGCGCGCGACCGCGAGATTCGGGTACGACGGCAACAAGCTGACCGCACTGGGCGTGCCGGTGCGGCGGAACTCGGCGTACGCCTCGTCGACCACGACCACGGCGCCCTGTGCAGCGGCCTGCGCGACGATCGCCTCGGTCACGTCGATCGGCAGCGCCGTCCCGGTCGGGTTGTTCGGCGAGGCGAGCAGCACCACCGACGGGCGGTGCCGCGAGATCGCCGCCAGCGCCTTGCTCTTGTCCAGCGTGAAGTCCTCGGCGCGGCGGCCGGTGACCCAAGCGGTGTTCGTGTCCCGCGCGTACTCCGGATACATCGAGTACGTCGGCGCGAACGAGAGCGCCGTACGACCAGGACCGCCGAAGGCCTGCAGGACGTGGAGCATCACCTCGTTGGACCCGTTCGCCGCCCAGAGCTGCTCCGGCTCGAGGTGCGCGCCGGACTCGCGCCCCAGGTACGCCGCGAGATCCGCACGGAGGCCGATGAACTCGCGGTCCGGGTAGCGGTTCATGCCACGGGCGGCCTCGGTGACCGCCGCGGCGATGTCTGCGACCGTTGCTTCGCTCGCCGGGTACGGGTTCTCGTTGACGTTCAGGAGCACAGGGACGTCGAGCTGCGGGGCGCCGTACGGCTCGAAGCTCTTCAACTCCTCGCGGATCGGCAGCCCGTCGAAGCGGCCCATCACCGCTCCTCTGGGAAGCGCACGGACACCGCGGCGCCGTGGGCGGGCAGGTCCTCGGCGTGCGCCAGCCTGACGACGTGACCGGCGACGTCGTGCAGTGCGTCGCGCGAGTAGTTGATCACGTGGACCGCCTTGAGGAAGCTGCGCACGGACAGGCCGGACGAGTGGCAGGCGCACCCGGCCGTCGGGAGGACGTGGTTCGAGCCGGCGCAGTAGTCGCCGAGCGACACCGGCGACCAGCTGCCGACGAAGATCGCGCCGGCGTTGGTGATCAGGCCGGCGCGCTCCTCGGCGTCCACGGTCTGGATCTCCAGGTGCTCGGCGGCGTACGCGTCCACGAC
Source organism: Kribbella pratensis (assembly GCF_004366075.1). Lineage (GTDB taxonomy): Bacteria > Actinomycetota > Actinomycetes > Propionibacteriales > Kribbellaceae > Kribbella > Kribbella pratensis. Next base: position 1,352,633 of record NZ_SODU01000001.1, read on the forward strand.
CGCAGTGCCCTGGTCGAGGTCGTCGACCAGCACGACAGCCGACTGCTGACCCTTCAGCGCCTCCGTCACGCGGTCCTGGTGCTTGGTTTTCGGGACCTGGATCAGGAGCTCGGTCTCGACCGTGGCGACCAGCGACTCGCTCGGCGTGACCAGGACACTGGCGGCCATCGGGTCGTGCTCGGCCTGGCTGATCAGGTCGGCGGCGACGTGCTTCGGGTCGGCGGAGTCGTCGGCGAGGACCGCGATCTCGGTCGGGCCGGCCTCGGAGTCGATACCGACCTCACCCAGCAGGAACCGCTTGGCCGCGACCACGTAGATGTTGCCAGGGCCCGTGATCAGGTTGACCTTCTTGCAACCGTCGAAGCCGTACGCGAACCCGGCGATCGCCTGCGCGCCGCCCATCGCGTACACCTCTTCGATCCCGAGCAGCGCGCACACCGCGAGCACCGTCGGGTGCGGCAGGCCGCCGAACTCCTTCTGCGGCGGGGAGGCAACAGCAAGAGACGGTACGCCGGCCACCTGAGCCGGAACGACGTTCATCAGGACGCTCGATGCGAGCGGCGCACGGCCACCCGGGACATAGAGCCCCACGCGCTGGACCGGGACGAACCGCTGGGTCACCCGCCCGCCCGGCGCGGGCTCGGAGGCGATGTCGGCGGTGAGCTCGTCCTGGCTGACCTCGCGGACCCGGCGGATCGACTCCTCGAAGGCGCTGCGCACCTCCGGGTCGAGCTCCTCGAGCGCGGTCTTCAGCGCCTCGGCCGGGACCCGGATGTCCTCGACGCGCACATGGTCGAACTTCTCGCCGTACTCCCTGATCGCCTCGAGGCCGCGATGGCGGACGTCCAGGCAGATGGGTCGGACGACGTCGAGAGCCTTCTCGACGTCGAACACGGCTCGGGGAACGAGGGCATTCACTTCGGCTTGGAGGTCGAAGACCTCTCCGGCCGCCACTCGGCCCCGCAGGTCGACGCGGCGAATCATGGCGCCAGTCTAGTGGCGCGGGCCGGGCCGCTCGGCCCCATATCCACACCTCGGCCGCGAGCGACGCCGTACCGGCCCTGTCACTGGCCCTGTCACTGGCTCTGTCACGGGCCGTGATGTGGGCATATGTCCACTAGGCTCGTTGCCATGGACTCCCGCCTGCCGTTGCTCACTGTCGACACGGTGATCTTTCCCGGCCTGGTGGTCTCGATTCCGGTGACCGACGTCCAGGGCCGTGCGGTGGTCCGGGACCTGGTCGAGAACGGCGGCGAACTGGTCTGCGGCGCGCTCGCGGTCCGGGACGGGTACGAGCTGGGTGAGCGGGTGTTCCGGTCGTTGTACGGGACCGGCTGCGCGGCGACGATCTCCGAGATCTCGCTGGACGCGGACGACGACGGACCGGTCGAGGTGACGCTGACCGGCAACCGCCGGTTCAAGGTGAGCGAGCTGGACGGCGGCGGCGACTACCTGGTCGCGGATGTCGAGTGGCTGCCCGACGACCTCGGCGACGACCCGCTGGGTACGGCGACGATCGCGCTCGAGAGGTTCCGCAAGTACGCCGAGGCGGTCAGCGAGATCAGCCGCCCCGGCCTGCACCTCGGCGACCTCCCCGACGACCCCGGCACCCTGTCGTACCTGATGTCGGCCGCGATGAAACTCATGACCCCCGACCGCCAGAAGCTCCTCGAAGCCACCGACATCACCACCCGCCTCGTCCAGCTCATCGCCCTCATCGACACCGAACTCTCCGCAATCACCGCCCTCCCCTCCCTCCCCGCCACCGACCTCATCGCCTGGTCCGCCCTCTCCCCCAACTAGCCGTACCGATGTGAATCCCATAGCGGTATGGTTGTGGTATGAGTAAGCAGATCACGGTCCGGCTGCCGGACGACCTGGTCGACTTCATGGACGAGCTCGTCGCCACCGACAAGGCGACGAGCCGGGCCTCTGTGGTCGCCCGGGCGATGGTGCGTGAGCGGCGCCGCGAGCTGGCCGCCCGCGATCTCGCCATCCTGAACGAACAGGGTGAGTACGCCGACCTCGAGGGCCTCGCCCCCGCGGCCGCGGGCACCGTGCTCAGCGACCTCGACTGAGTACGACGTCGTGCGTCCACTGCACATCGCCCGGCTCGACAAGCCCCGGCCGGTCGTCGTGCTGACCCGTGAACTGATCCGCCCGCGCCTCACCAACGTGACGGTCGCGCCGATCACCAGCACGATCCGCGGCCTGTCCACCGAGGTCCTGGTCGGCCCCGACAACGGCCTCGACCACCCCAGCGCGATCTCCTGCGACAACATCCAGACCATCCCGAAGTCGCAGCTCGGCCGCCTGATCGGCTACCTCCACCCCGACCAGGAACCAGCCCTCGCCGAGGCGATCAACCTCGCCTTCGACCTCGAGTTCTAGCCGTCCGCGAGCAACGTCGTCCGGTTCGCCAGCACGTAGGCCGCGGCGGCTCGATACCCGCCGGCGTGATTCTCGTCCCGGTGGACGTCGAACGCCGGATCGCCCGCCCGCACCTGCTGCTCGATGTACGCCGCGAACGACAGCAGCCTGATCCCGATCAGATCCACCAGCTCGGCCGGCGCGACCCCGAGGCCGTACGAGGCGCAGAACAGGCGCAGCCGCCCGGCCCGGTCGGGCTCCTCCGGCCAGCCGAAGGGCTCCAGCGAGGCTGCTGGGTGGAACGGCACGAACTGGTGCGCGGCGTACGCGAGATCCCACCGGCGGTTCGACGGGCGGATCGTGTCCCAGTCGATGATCCCGGTGACCTCGGGGCCGTCGAAGACGAGATTCCAGGGAGCCAGATCGTGGTGCCCGACACAGTCGATCCGAACCGGCACCGCGACCTCCAGCTCGCGCCAGTCCTCGGGCTCGACCGGCTCGAATCCCTCGGTCGCGTCGTGGAGCCGGCGGATCGCGCGGGCCACACTCACCAGCGCCCGATCCGACCGGAGCTCTTCCGTCAGCGGCGGGTATCCCGTGGTTCCGGGGAGGTACGACAGCGTCTCCGTCGCACCGTCCACCGCCACCAGCCGAGGGGCCAGGTCGAATCCGACCCGCTCGAAATGCCGGAGCAGTGCATGCGTGTTCGCCGAACCGCTCCTGCGGCGCACGGTGCCACCTTGCCGCACCGGCTTGGCGAACCGGCCGCCGGGCATGACGTCGTCCATCGGGTCTTTCATTACCCCAATTTGGAGATGTCCCGGACCGCGCCCTTGTCGGCGCTGGTGGCCATGGCGGCGTAGGCGCGGAGGGCGGTGGTCACCTTGCGGTCGCGGTTCTTCGGGGCGTAGACGCCGCCGAGTGCCGCCTCGCGTGCGGCCAGTTCGTCGTCGTCCACCAGCAGCTCGATCGAGCGGTTCGGGATGTCGATCCTGATCCGGTCGCCGTCCTGGACCAGCGCGATGGTCCCGCCGGACGCCGCCTCGGGTGACACGTGCCCGATCGAGAGTCCCGACGTACCGCCGGAGAAGCGGCCGTCGGTGATCAGCGCGCAGACCTTGCCCAGGCCGCGGCCTTTCAGGTACGAGGTCGGGTACAGCATCTCCTGCATTCCCGGGCCGCCCTTCGGGCCCTCGTACCGGATCACGACGACGTCACCCGGCTGGATCTGCTTGGTCAGGATCTTCTCGACGGCCTGCTCCTGCGACTCGCACACCACCGCCGGACCCTCGAACGTCCAGATCGACTCGTCCACACCGGCCGTCTTCACGACACAGCCGTCGACGGCCAGGTTGCCCTTGAGCACGGCGAGACCGCCGTCCTTGGAGTACGCGTGCTCGCGGTCGCGGATGCAGCCGTTCACCGCGTCGTCGTCCAGGGTCTCCCACCGCTCCGACTGCGAGAACGCGGTCGCGGACCGCTTGCAGCCCGGCGCCGCGTGCCACAGTTCGACGGCCTCCGGCGACGGCGAGCCGCCGCGCAGGTCCCACGTCTTCAGCCACTCGTCGATCGAGTCGCTGTGCACGGTGTGGATGTTCTCGTTCAGCAGGCCGGCGCGGTGCAGCTCACCGAGGATGGCCGGGATGCCGCCGGCGCGGTGCACGTCCTCCATGTAGTACGTGCCCTGCGGCGCGACGTTCGGCGCGACCTTCGCCAGGCACGGGACCTTCCGCGAGACCGCGTTGATGTCGTCCAGGTCGAAGTCGACCTCCGCCTCCTGGGCAGCCGCGAGCAGGTGCAGGATCGTGTTGGTCGACCCGCCCATCGCGATGTCCAGGGCCATCGCGTTCCCGAACGCTTCCTTGGAGGCGACGTTCCGCGGCAGCACGGTGGCGTCGTCGTTGTCGTAGTACCGCTTGGTGATCCGTACGACGGTCTCGCCGGCCTTCTCGTACAGCGCCTTGCGGGCGGTGTGGGTGGCCAGCACAGAGCCGTTGCCCGGCAGCGAGAGGCCGATCGCCTCGGTCAGGCAGTTCATCGAGTTCGCGGTGAACATGCCGGAACAGGAACCGCAGGTCGGGCAGGCGTTCTCCTCGATCCGCAGGATGTCGGCGTCGGAGACGTTCTCGTTGACGGCCTCGGACATCGCGTCGATCAGGTCGAGCTTGCGGACCGTGCCGTCGACGAGCGTCGCGCGGCCGGCCTCCATCGGGCCGCCGGAGACGAACACGGTCGGGATGTTCAGCCGGAGCGCCGCCATCAGCATGCCGGGCGTGATCTTGTCGCAGTTCGAGATGCAGACCAGCGCGTCCGCGCAGTGCGCCTCGACCATGTACTCGACCGAGTCGGCGATCAGGTCCCGGGACGGCAGGCTGTAGAGCATGCCGCCGTGGCCCATCGCGATCCCGTCGTCGACCGCGATCGTGTTGAACTCGCGGGCGATCCCGCCGGCCGCGTGGATCGCCTCCGACACGATCCGGCCGACCGGGGCGAGGTGCGTGTGGCCGGGGACGAACTCGGTGAAGCTGTTCGCCACCGCGATGATCGGCTTCCCGAAGTCCTCCCGGGCTACCCCGGAGGCCTGCATGAGCGCGCGGGCGCCCGCCATGTTGCGGCCGTGGGTGACAGTGCGGGACCTGAGAGCGGGCACGACGACATCTCCTTGCTACGTGAACGTACCTACCGATCCTGCCACGCTCGTCCGGATGGCGGTACGCGGGTCCCGGATCCTGGAGGGCCGGTTCTGTCCGTGGCCAGCTCTAGTCTGGATCCATGGCCGGGATGGAGCACCGCACGCGTCCGTTGCACGCGGCGCTGCGCCCGTACGTCGGCGACGTCATCGGATATGCGTACGACGCAGATCCCCCGGACCTGCACCGTGGTCTGCCCTCGCGCTACCTGACGCTCGTCGTCACGGTCGACGAGCCGCTGGGCGTCGCGTGGCCGGGCGGTCCGGTGGAGAAGTACGACGCATTGATCGGCGGGCTGCACTCCACCGCCGTGCAGATCGGTCAGACACCCAGCCGGGCCGGTGTGCAGCTCTCACTCACTCCCGCGGCCGCTCGCGTGCTGTTCGGGCTGCCTCCGGGTGAGCTCGCGTCGGCGGTCGTAGGGCTCGACGAGGTGCTCGGACGACCGGCCCGCGAGCTGACCGAGCACCTGCGTGCGGAGACGAACTGGTCGACCCGGTTCGACGTGCTGGAGGACATGTTGCTCCGGCGGCTCGGTGCGCGCCGGCCGAGTGCGGTTCGTCCGGAGCTCGACTGGGCGTGGCAGCGACTGTGCGCATCGAGCGGCGCAATCGGCGTACAGAAGCTGGCGGCCGAGGTCGGTTGGAGCCGGCGGCACCTCACCGACCGGTTCACGTCCGAGTTCGGCCTCCCGCCCAAGGTCACGTCCCGGGTGCTGCGCTTCGAGCGGGTCACGACCTACCTGCGCAGGCACCCGCTCACCCGGCTGTCGGAGTTGTCGGCCGCCGCTGGGTACGCCGACCAGTCGCATCTGACCCGTGAGTTCCGGGCGATCGCGGGCTGCTCGCCGCGGCAGTGGATGACCGAGGAACTCCCGGCCCTGCCGGCCGATTTCACCCGTAATCCACAGGGTCCGGCGATCGCGCCAGCATCGCCGGCGCGATCTCACTAAACTCGCCGACGTGAGCGACACGACCGAGCTGCCCGATTCCGAAGCCCTTCAGGTCCTCCGGCGGGTGTTCGGGTACGAATCCTTCCGCGGTGAGCAGGCCGACATCATCGACACCGTCGTCGCGGGCGGTGACGCGCTGGTGCTGATGCCGACCGGCGGCGGCAAGTCGCTGTGCTACCAGATCCCCTCGCTGGTCCGGTCCGGCGTCGGCGTGGTGATCTCGCCGCTGATCGCGTTGATGCAGGACCAGGTGGACGCGCTGACGGCGCTCGGCGTACGGGCGGGATTCCTGAACTCCACGCAGGACTTCGAGCAGCGGCGTGAGGTCGAGCAGGCGTTCCTGGCCGGCGAGCTCGACCTGCTGTACCTGGCGCCCGAGCGGCTGCGGGTCGAGGCGACCGTGCGGCTGCTCGACCAGGGCAAGATCGCGCTGTTCGCGATCGACGAGGCGCACTGTGTGTCGCAGTGGGGGCACGACTTCCGGCCGGACTACCTGATGCTGTCCGAGCTGCACGAGCGCTGGCCCGACGTACCGCGGATCGCGTTGACCGCGACGGCGACCGAGGCGACCCACCAGGAGATCGCGACCCGGCTGAAGCTGGATGAGGCGAAGCATTTCGTCGCGAGCTTCGACCGGCCGAACATCCAGTACCGGATCGTCCCGAAGGACAACCCGCAGCGGCAGCTGCTCGACCTGCTCCGCACCGAGCACGCCGGCGACGCGGGCATCGTGTACTGCCTGTCCCGCAACAGCGTCGAGAAGACCGCGGCCTTCCTGACCCAGAACGGGATCGAGGCCGTGCCGTACCACGCGGGCCTGGACAGCCGGACGCGCGCGACGAACCAGGCGCGGTTCCTGCGCGAGGACGGGCTGGTCGTGGTGGCGACGATCGCGTTCGGGATGGGGATCGACAAGCCGGACGTCCGGTTCGTCGCGCATCTCGATCTGCCGAAGTCGGTCGAGGGGTACTACCAGGAGACCGGTCGCGCGGGGCGGGACGGGCTGCCCTCGACGGCGTGGCTGGCGTACGGGCTGCAGGACGTCGTACAGCAGCGGAAGATGATCGACACGTCCGAGGGTGACCTCGCGCATCGGCGGCGGCTGAGTTCGCATCTCGACGCGATGCTGGCACTGTGCGAGACCGTGCAGTGCCGGCGGTCGCAGCTCCTGGCGTACTTCGGTCAGCACGGCGACACCTGCGGGAACTGCGACACCTGCCTGACGCCGCCGGAGTCCTGGGACGGGACGATCGCGGCGCAGAAACTGCTGTCGACGGTGTACCGGCTGCAGCGCGAGCGCGGGCAGAAGTTCGGGGCCGGTCAGCTGATCGACATCCTGCTCGGCAAGGAGACCGAGAAGGTCAAGCAGTTCCGGCACGACCAGCTGACGGTGTTCGGGATCGGCACCGAGCTGAAGGATGCCGAGTGGCGTGGCGTGATCCGGCAACTGCTCGCGCTGCGGTTGCTCGCCGTCGAGGGCGACTACGGCACGCTCGTGCTGACCGAGGAGAGCGGCGAGGTGCTCGGCAAGCGGCGCGAGGTGATGATGCGCCGCGAGCCCGAGCGGGTCCGGTCGTCCAGTCGGTCGTCGGGCGGGAAGAAGGCGGCGGCCGATCTGCCACCGGAGGCGGCGCCGGTGTTCGAGCGGTTGCGCGCGTGGCGGGCGGCCGTGGCCAAGGAGCAGGGCGTTCCGGCGTACGTCATCTTCCACGACGCGACACTGCGGCAGATCGCGACCGACCGGCCGACGTCGCTGGCCGAGCTGGGCACGATCAGCGGCATCGGCGAGAACAAGCTGACCAAGTACGGCGACGGCGTGCTGGAGACATTGGCCGCGGAGTGATGTCGAAACGCGCTCCCGGTCTTCGACGCCCAGGCACAGGGTGCGGACCGGCCGAGCCCGCGAAGACCGGAGAACGATCATGTCCTCATCCGTGCTGTTGATGTCGATGTCCGCCGACGGCTACATCGCCGGGCCGGACGACCGGCCCGGCAACCCCGGCGGCGACGACTTCATGCGGTTGCACGAGTGGTACCTGGACGCGGACGGCGAGGTGGGCCGTCCGGAGGGTGAGCCCGGCGAGATCTGGGACGAGCTGAACGCCACAGGCGCGGTCCTGGTCGGCCGTCGTACGGCGGAGCAGGTCAACTACTACGGCGGCGACCACCACGGCGTACCGATCTTCGTCCTCAGCCGCGACCCGTCACCGGTCGACTACGAGAACGTCCACGTCGTGGGCGACATCGAGACCGCGATGGCGCAGGCCAAGGCCGCGGCCGGCGACAAGGACGTGCTGGTCCACGGCGCGGTCACCGCACAACTGGCGCTGGCGGCCGGGGTCCTCGACGAGCTGCAGCTCAGCCAGGTGCCGGTCCTGTTCGGCAGCGGTCTGCGACTCTTCGACGTACTCCCCGAACGCGTCGAGCTCGAGATCGTCCGGGTGATCGACACTCCGCAAGCGACCCACCTGCGCTACCGGGTACGACGCTGATCAGCTAGGGCGTCCAGCTGACCGAGGTGGCGAGGGTGGCGAAGTCCTGGAGGAGACGGGAGCGACGGCTGGCGATCCACGCGAGGCAGACCGTGTTCGGGGCGAGGTTGTCGACCGGGACCGTGACGACGTCGGGGCGTTGGTAGAAGGCGGCTACGGACAGCGGGATGATCGAGACTCCGTGGCCCGTGGCGACGTGTTCGAGTTTCTCCTCGACGCTGCGCAGGACGGGGACCGGCTTCGCCGTACGGGTGCGGAGCTCGACGGCGATGTCACGCCATTCCGGTACGGCGTCGGGGTCCTGCAGCAGGTGCTCGCCGGCGAGGTCGGTGATGTCGATGACGGGCTTGCCGGCCAGGCGATGGTCGGCCGGCAGCGTGGCGACCCGTGGCTCCTCGAACAGCGGGCGAACGGTCAGCCCGGCCTGATCGATCGGAAGCCGGACGATGCTCACGTCGACGCGACCGTCGTGCAGTACGTCGACCTGGTCGTCCCACGTGGTCCTGATCAGCTCGATCTCGAGGTCGGGATGCGTCATACCGAACGCGCGGACCGCTTCGGTCACGGTGAGCCCCGGCATGAAGCCGATCGTGAACGTCTTCGAACCGCGCGCGGCGAGCGCCACCCTGCGCCGGGTGGCGTCAGCGGCTGCCAGCAACGGACGGGCGTCGTCGAGCAGTTGGCGACCGGCCGCTGTCAGTTCGGTGGCTCGCTTGGTGCGCACGAACAACTGGGCCCGGACCTCGTCCTCGAGTGCGCGGATCTGCCGGGACAGCACGGGCTGCGCGATGTGCAGCCGCTCGGCCGCGCGCCCGAAGTGCAGTTCTTCGGCCACGGCCACGAAGTACCGGAGCTTGCGGAGATCGAGATCCATAATACCTTCAGGGTATTACAGCGACCGGAACAGGTCTTGGACGCCGGTCCCCGGACGGCCGCATCGTGGAAGCGAAATCCCAACCACGAAAGGCAGTTCCGTGACTCTGCAGGACCAACGCGTCGTCGTCCTCGGTGGTACGTCGGGGATCGGACTCGCGACCGCTCGACTCGCCGCCGCCCAGGGCGCGACCGTGATCGTTGCCTCCAGCAACTCGGAGTCGGTGCGGAAGGCGCTGGCGACCCTCCCCCGCTCGGCCACCGGCGCCGCCGTCGACCTCACCGACTCCGCGGCCGTGGCGGCGTTCTTCGCCGGACTGGATCCGTTCGACCACCTCGTCTTCACGGCCGGCGAGGCATTGACGTTGCTCGAGGTCGGCACGATGGACCTCGACGAGGCCCGTGCCGCTTTCGAGCTGCGGTACTTCGGCGCGCTCGGAGCCGTGAGTGCCGCCGTACCGAAGCTCCGCCCGGGCGGTTCCGTCGTCCTCACGACCGGCGCCGCCGCGGACCGGCCCGGCCCCGGCTGGTCGGTCGCCGCGAGTATCTGCGGCGCGGTGGACTCCCTCGTCCGCGCCCTCGCCGTCGAGATCGCCCCGCTCCGCGTCAACGCCGTCAAACCCGGTGTCGTCCGTACGCCGTTGTGGCGCGACGCCCTCGACTACGACGAGACCGCGCAGCATCTCCCGGTCGGCCGGGTCGGTGAGCCCGAGGACATCGCCGCCGCCTACATCTACCTGATGAACCAGCCGTACGCGACCGGCTCGATCGTCAGCGTGGACGGCGGACACGTCCTCGTCTGAGTCAGGCCTGGGAGATGTAGAGCCGGTTCCCGTCGGGGTCGCGGAGGCTGAACATCGGCGGTACGCCGGGCCACTCGAGCAGCTCGTCGGTGTCGACACCGGCGTCGAGGAAGTGCTGATGCGCCGCCTTCGCGTCCGGGCTGGCCATCCGGATGCCGGTGTCGACGCCGGCCGGATTACCCTCGCCCGCCGGCACAAGCGCGATACTCCCTGCCGACCCCGCCGGCGCGACCACGATCCACCGCCCGCCGAACTGCGGCAACGGCGCATCCATCAGCACCTCGAACCCCAGGGTCTCGGTGTAGAACGCCACCGCCCGGTCCTGATCGGTCACCGGAACGCCGACGGTCATGATCTCGCTGATGTGGTTCATCCTGGTTCTCCTTCTCGTGAAGAGGTGCTTTCACTCCGGAGGTAGAACCAGATCCACGGTTTTCGACATCGCCCGGCAAAGAATTCTCGCGCGGTCGGGCACTGGAAGCAGACAGAAGCCCCGGACGCCTGAGGGCAGGCGATCCGGGGCTCCTTCTACGGCGTGGTTACTTCGCGACGACCCGCAGACTGATCTCCGCCTCGCCGTCGCCGGTGGAGCGGGTCACGATGCCGGCCGAGCGGAGCGCGGCCAGGTCCTTGTCGTCGGAGAACCGGTCGCTGACCGCGCCGGCCGCCTCGAAGTCGACGTACCCGATCATCACCGCGCCCTTGGTGTCGGGCAGCGCCTGCTTGAAGTTCTCGGTCTGACCGAGGTTGCCGCCCTTGAGCACCTGCTCGGCGTAGTCCTTGCTGGTCGAGACGACGAGCGTGTCGTCGTCCTTCGCGGTCTCGATCGGGACGTTGGCCGACGAACGCTCCCGGAGCAGCGTGGTCAGCTTCTGCACCACCGGCTCGGCCTTCGCCGGATCGGTCTCCATCCGGGCCGCGACCTTCGGGCCGTTCGCGGTGTCCTTGTCGATCGAGACCGACAGGTTCTTGCCCGCCAGGCTCTTCAGGTCGTCCGGCAGCTTCAGGCCGGTCTCCTGGGCGATCTCGTCGATCATCGGCTGGAGCTTGTCGCCGCCCGCCTTCTGCACCTGCGCCCAGGCGGTGTCGATCAGGTTCTCGCCACCGGAGATCGCGATCGCGCCCGCCGTACCGTCCGGCAGCTTCGTGACCAGGTCACCGGCGTCGGCAGCGCCCACCTTGACGCTCTTGTCGCCGTGCGCGATGCCCTTGAGTTCGACGTACGACGCGTCGAACCGCAGCGCCACCGCGGCGCTGGCGTCACCGAGGCCCGACAGCTGGCCGGCGTCGACCTTGCCGCTGATCGAGGCCAGGCCCTTGGCGTCCGCCCAGCCCGAGATGAAGCCCTGCTCGCCGAGCTTGTCCATGTCCGCGCTGAACTTGGCGTTCTTGCTCAACGGGTTGTCCTTCGCCGCGGCGATCGCCGAGTCGACGGTCGCCTGGTCCTCGGACAGCAGCATGTAGCCGTTGCTGAACGCGCGACCGGGCTTCTTGTCCTCGTTCGCCAGCAGCTTGTCCATGCCCTTGGTCGCGGCGTCCTGGTCCTTGACCTGGACCGCGACCACCGGAACCGGGTCGTCCTTGCCCTCGGCCGGCGGCAGCGCGGCGAAACCGGCGCGGTCACCCAGCCACGGCTTGATGTCCTTGGCGTAGTCGACGTCGGCCAGGTCGTCGCCGGCGGACTTCTTGATCTGCTCGAACAGCTTCTGCTTCAGGTCGTCCTGGTCGCTGGTGAGGCCGAGGTTGTCCTTCACCGACGGGAACTTCATCATGAACCGGATCGCCGCGACCTTCTGGCCTGCGGACGGGTTCAGGTCCACGCGGACGTATCCGACCGCGGTGCCCGGCAGCACGTCGGACGGCTGCTTACCGCCGCCGCCGAGCTTGCCGTAGGCAAAGATCCCGCCGCCCGCGACCACCAGCACCATCGCCAGTGCGGCGATGATCGGGATCAGCTTGCCGCGCTTCTTCTTCGGCTCCGGCTGCCACTGCGGCGGACCGCCGAACCCAGGACCCTGCGGCGGCTGCCCGCCGACATGCATCTGCTCGTACGACGCCTGACCCGGCTGACTCGGCTGGCCGTAACCACCCTGGCCGTACGGCGCACCGTGCTGCGGACCCTGGGGACCTTGCGGGCCCTGCGGGCTTTGGGGACCGCCGTACTGCGGGCCGCCCTGTTGTGGAGCACCGTACTGCTGGCCGCCGTACTGCTGGCCCTGCTGCGGGTAACCCTGCTGACCCGGCTGCGAGCCCTGCTGGCCCTGCTGTGGCCAGAGGTTCTGCCCCTGCGGGTTCTGACCCTGCGGCGGACCGTACTGCGGCTGCTGACCGCCGGCACCTGGGTACGTGGGTGGTTGGTTCTGGTCGGACATATGCTCCCTCGCTGGCTCCGGTGGCCTCACCGCCGGACCTGCAAAGGCTAGTGGACCGGCGGTCCAGAGTCGGACGCAGCAGGTTGCGAAGTGGTTGCAACCGGATCCGCGCGCCAGGTAGTGGCCGCGATGATCGCGCAGGCCAGCGCAGCGCCGACCAGCCAGGACGCCGCCGGAGTCCAGGTGTGCAACTCCAGCGGGGCCGAGACCAGGTCACCCGGGTGAGCAGCCCGCAGCCGCGGCTCGAGCGGGTCGTGCCCGAGCAGCATGCCGACACCCCACGACACCCCGGCGCCAAGGCACGCACCGAGCGTGACAATCGCAACGGACCACGGACCGTAGTTACGCAGCCACCAGAACAACGCGGCGCCGAGCACCACAGCCGCCACGAACCCGATCGCGGTGAACATCCCGTCCGGCCCGAAGATCCGCGTCATCTGCTCCTCGCCCAGCGCACCGCCCTGCTCATCCACGGTGTACTGCGCCAACGGGGAGAACTGCTGCCACCCCCACCCGGCCACGACCCCCGCGACCAGGAACACCACCACGGTCACCAGAACCGCCTTGGCCCACGGCAACCGCGCCTCCTCCACCACAGTCCCCCCGAACGGGTTCAACGACGGCGGTGCCAAGTACGGCGACGACTGGGACGACTCCGGATGACTCACGACGCCAGTGTGACGCATGGGATCCACCATCGATCAGCTGGCCAGGCAGGAGGGGCCCAGGAGGGCTTTCAGATCGGCCATGAGGGACGAGGTGGGGGTCACCCGGAAGCGGTCGCCGATGCGCATGACCGTGGTTTTCTGCCGGGCCTGGAGGCGTAGGTGGACCTCGGTCATGCCGGGGTGGGAGGTCAGGATGTCCTTCAGCTGGTCGACGACCGGTGGGGTGCAGCGGTTGACCGGCATCGTGAGGACGACCGGGCCGCTCGGGCCCTCGGTGAGGTCGGGGACGACGACCTCGTCGCCGCTCAGTTCGAGCCGGTCCTCGCGGCGGCGTACCCGGCCCTTCATCAGGATGATCGCGTCGTTGGTGAGCAGGTGCGCGTGCAGCTGGTACGCCGAGGAGAACATCATCACCTCGATCGAGCCTTCGAGGTCCTCGATGGTGACGATCGCGTAGATGTCGCCGCGCTTGTTCACCTTCCGCTGGACCGCGGTCACCAGGCCGCCGATCGTCACCCGGCTGCCGTCCGGCCGCTCCTCGTCGGCGAGCAGCTGACCGATCGTGCAGTCGCTGCCGTTGGTGAGCACGTGCTCGACGCCGAACAGTGGGTGGTCGGACACGTACAGCCCGAGCATGTCGCGCTCGTGCGCCAGCTTGGTGGCCTTGTCCCACTCCTCGATCTCCGGAACGGTCACGGTCAGGCGGCTGTTGCCCTCGCCCTCGTCCGCGTCGTCGTCGCCCATCGAGAACAGGTCGAACTGGCCGTGCGCCTCGTTCCGCTTCAGGTCGATGGCCTCGTCGACGGCCTGCTCGTGCACCGCGACGATCGCCCGCCGGGCGTGGCTCATCGAGTCGAACGAGCCGGCCTTGGCCAGCGACTCGATCACGCGCTTGTTGCAGACCGGCAGCGGCACCTTGTCGATGAAGTCGACGAAGTCGGTGAACCGGCCCTTCTCCTCGCGGGCCCCGACGATCTCGGCGACCACGTTCACGCCGACGTTGCGGATCGCGGACAGGCCGAAGCGGATGTCGGTGCCGACCGGCGTGAAGTTCGAGTCGGACTCGTTGACGTCCGGCGGCAGCACCTTGATGCCCATCCGGCGGCACTCGTTCAGGTAGATGGCCATCTTGTCCTTGTCGTCCTTCACGGACGTCAGGACGGCGGCCATGTACTCGGCCGGGTAGTTCGCCTTCAGGTACGCCGTCCAGTACGAGACGAGACCGTACGCCGCGGAGTGCGCCTTGTTGAACGCGTAGTCGGAGAACGGGACCAGCACGTCCCAGAGCGCCTTGATCGACTGCTCGGAGAAGCCGTTCGCCTTCATGCCCTCGGAGAAGCCGACGTACTCCGCGTCGAGCACCTCGCGCTTCTTCTTGCCCATCGCCCGGCGGAGCAGGTCCGCTTTGCCGAGCGTGTAGCCCGCGAGCTGCTGGGCGATCGCCATCACCTGCTCCTGGTAGACGATCAGACCGTAGGTCGTCCCCAGGATCGGTTCCAGCGCGACCGCGAGCTCGTCGTGCGGATAGCTGATCTCCTGCTGCTTGTTCTTGCGCAGGGCGTAGTTGGTGTGGCTGTTGGCACCCATCGGACCGGGGCGGTAGAGCGCGCCGACCGCGGAGATGTCCTCGAAGTTGTCCGGCCGCATCAGCCGCAGCAGCGCCCGCATCGGGCCGCCGTCGAACTGGAACACCCCGAGCGTGTCACCGCGGGCGAGCAGCTCGTACGTCGGTTTGTCGTCGAGCGTCTTGGCCAGCTCGTCGAGGTCCAGCGTGATGCCGCGGCTGGCCTCGACGTTCTTGACCGCGTCGTCCATGATCGTCAGGTTCCGCAGGCCCAGGAAGTCCATCTTGACCAGGCCGAGCGTCTCGCAGCTCGGGTAGTCGAACTGGGTGATGACCTGGCCGTCCTGTTCCCGGCGCATGATCGGGATCAGGTCGATCAGCGGCTCGCTGGACATGATCACGCCGGCCGCGTGCACACCCCACTGGCGCTTCAGGTTCTCCAGGCCGCGGGCGGTGTCGACGATCTTGCGGACGTCCTGGTCGGCCTCGTAGAGCTGGCGGAACTCGTTCGCCTCGGAGTACCGCTTGTGCTGGGGGTCGAAGATTCCCGACAGCGGGATGTCCTTGCCCATCACCGACGGCGGCATCGCCTTGGTGATCCGGTCGCCCATCGCGAACGGGTAGTCCAGCACCCGGCCGGCGTCCTTGATCGCCTGCTTGGCCTTGATGGTGCCGTAGGTGACGATCATCGCGACCCGGTCGTCGCCGTACTTCTCGGTGACGTAGCGGATCACCTCGGGGCGGCGGCGGTCGTCGAAGTCGATGTCGAAGTCGGGCATCGACATCCGCTCCGGGTTCAGGAAGCGCTCGAAGATCAGGCCGTGCTGGAGCGGATCCAGGTCGGTGATCTTCATCGCGTACGCGCACATCGAGCCCGCACCCGAACCACGGCCCGGTCCGACCCGGATGCCGTTCTCCTTCGCCCAGTTGATGAAGTCCGCGACGACCAGGAAGTACCCGGCGTACCCCTTCGAGGTGATGACCTCGATCTCGTACTCCGCCTGCTTGCGGACCTGGTCCGGGATGCCGGCCGGGTACCGCCGGTGCAGGCCGGTCTCGACCTCGGCGACGAACCACGACTCCTCGTTGTGACCCTCGGGGCACGGGAACCGCGGCATGAACCGGCCCTCGCCCTCGGTGAAGCTCACGTCGCACTGCTCGGCGATCAGCAGCGTGTTGTCACACGCCTCGGGGAAGTCCTTCCAGACCTCGCGCATCTCCGCCGCGGTCTTGACGTAGAACTCGTTCGCGTCGAACTTGAACCGGTTCGGGTCGGACAGGGTCGAGCCGGACTGGACGCACAGCAGCGCGGCGTGCGCGGTCGCGTCCTCGGGCTTGGTGTAGTGCAGGTCGTTGGTCGCGACCAGCGGCAGGCCGAGCTCCTTGGCCAGCTTCAGCAGGTCGCCCTGGATGTTCCGCTCGATGCCGAGGCCGTGGTCCATCAGCTCGCAGTAGTAGTTCTCCCGGCCGAAGATGTCGCGGAACTCCGCGGCGGCCTCGACGGCCTCCTTGTACTGCCCCAGCCGGAGCCGGGTCTGCACCTCGCCGGACGGGCAGCCGGTGGTCGCGATCAGGCCCTGGCCGTACGTGTTCAGGAGCTCGCGGTCCATCCGGGGCTTGAAGTAGTAGCCCTCGAGGCTGGCCAGCGAGCTCATCTTGAACAGGTTGTGCATGCCGGAGGTGTTCTTCGCCAGCAGCGTCATGTGGGTGTAGGCACCCGAGCCGGACACGTCGTCACGGCCGGAGTTCGCGTCGCCCCACTTGACCCGCTTCCGCTCGCTGCGGTGCGTGTGCGGGGTCAGATAGGCCTCGACGCCGATGATCGGCTTGACGTCGTACTTCTTCGCGGTCTTCCAGAACTCGTAGGCGCCGAACACGTACCCGTGGTCCGTGGTCGCGATCGCCGGCATGCCCATCTCCTGGGCGGTTTTGAACAACTCGTCGATCCGCGCGGCGCCGTCCAGCATCGAGTACTCCGTGTGCACGTGGAGATGCACAAAACTGTCGCTGGACGCCATATCGACGCAGACCTCCCAGGGCGCGATTCAGGTGGACCAGCACAGCCTATGCGGGCCCGGGGACAGTTCTGAATCGGCTCACCGGCGAGCCCTGCACCGCCCGCTATCCGGGCGCCGCGAACCGGAGGTGGAGCGGCCGACCTGGCGTCGAGCAGGGGTCTCAAGGACGCCAGGTCAGCCGGTTCAGGGGGCCGCCGCCGCGACCATCAGGTGCACCGCTCCGTGGTGCTCGAGGTTGTTTCTCATCGTTCGGAGCCCGCCGTCGGTCAGGTGGTGTGCGGTCGGCACCACCACCGCCCAGACGTCGTTGTCGCGCCGCACCTCGTCGAGCAGCGCCTCGAACGCCGCCGGAGCAGTGGCCGGACGTTCGAGGTAGACGGTGCCGAGGGCGAATCCTTCAGCCAGCGCGAAGGCCGCCAGGCTCACCCTGGCCGCGTCGATCTCGTCGGCCGTCATGAGCACGTGTGCACGGATGTAGCCGAGCAGCAGCGGGCGCGTACAGCTGTCCATCAGCGTTCCGCCTCGAGCAGGACCCAGGCGGCGGTGTTCGGGGGGAGCTTCTCGCCGGCACCGTCGAGCACAGCGGCGTCGCTGGCGAGGAGCAGGGGGCCGTCCACCGGGTTGCAGACGGGCTTGGGCGAGCAGTTCACGACGCAGGCGAAGCCGTCGCCCCGGGTGAACGCCAGTACGCCGGGCTCGGTCGGAAGCCACCGGAAGTCGTCCGACCGGAGTGCGGGGAGGCGGTGGCGCAGAGCGAGCGCCTCCCGGTACAGGTGCAGCATCGAGTCGCCGCGGTCGAGCATCCGGTCCACCGCGTGCTCCGCGAACCAGCCGGGCTGCGGCAACCACGTCGTACCGGCCGAGCCGTCCGGCGAGAAGCCGAACACATCGTGGTCCGCGGTCCACGGCAGCGGGACCCGGCACCCGTCCCGCCCGCGCCGTACGCCACCTGTGCGGTGGAACATCGGGTCGGTCAGCACGTGGTCCGGGAGATCCGTGACCTCCGGCAGGCCCAGCTCCTCACCTTGATAGAGGTACGACGACCCCGGCAGCGCGAGCATCAGCAGCGCGGCGGCTCGGGCCCGGTCCAGCCCGAGGTCCAGATCGCCGGGTCCGGCGCCGGGTGCACCTCCGGCATACCGGGTGACCGACCGCGGCATGTCGTGGTTGTTCAGCACCCAGGCGACGGAGGATCCGGACCCGGCGATCGTCCGCAGGCCCCGCTCGATCACGCCGTACAGCGACCGCTCGTCCCACTCGGCGCGCAGGAACTCGAAGAAGAAGGTCTGGTGCAGCTCGTCCGGACGCTGGTACTGCGCGAGCTGGTGCGTGTCGAGCACGCCGACCTCACCGACCAGGACCCGTTCGCGGCCGGTCCGCTGCGTGTACTCCTCCGCGACGGCTCGCCAGCCGCGCCAGACATCGTGCACCTCGGGCTGGTTCCAGGCATGCGGGTTGATCGGGTCACCGGTGAGCTCGTCGTGATCCGCGTGCTCGTGGTCCGGCAACCCTTCGGCCTTGTGCAGCCCGTGCGCCACGTCGATCCGCAGCCCGTCGACACCCCGGTCGAGCCAGAAGCGCAGCACCCCTTCGAAGTACGACGCGACCTCGGGATGCCGCCAATTGAAGTCGGGCTGCTCGGCGGCGAACGTGTGCAGGTACCACTGGCCGTCGGGCACCCGCTGCCACGCGGACCCACCGAAGATCGACCGCCAGTTGTTCGGCGGCTCGTCGCCCCGGCCGTCCGCGCTGTGCTCGTTCCTGCCTTCGGCAAAGTGAAAGCGGTCCCGCTCCGGGCTCCCGGGACCGGCCGCGAGCGCCGCCCGGAACCAGTGGTGCTCGATCGAGCAGTGGTTCGGGACGACGTCGATGATCACCTTGAGGCCGAGGCGATGAGCGTCGCGGACCAGCCGGTCGAAGGAGTCCAGCGTTCCGTAGTCCGGGTGGACGCCGCGATAGTCCGAGACGTCGTACCCGTGGTCGTGCAGCGGTGACGGGTAGAAAGGGTTCAGCCACAGCCCGTCGACACCGAGGCTGCGCAGGTACGGCAATCGGGACCGGACGCCATCCAGGTCGCCGATACCGTCGCCGTCGGAGTCCGCGAAACTGCGCACGTAGACCTGGTAGACCACGGCGCTTCGCCACCAGTTCAGCGGTGGGCGACTCGTCTCGGCAGACATCCAGGACCTCGGCAACGGTGTGAGGGGCAACGTTGTCAGCAAGGATTGCCAGGCCGGACACCGAAGGCATCGGGACACCTACGTATTTCGGTACGGAGAGAGCGCTCTACCGGTCGGGGTGTTCGGCGAGCCAGCGCCCGACCTGCGCGCGGGAGGTGAAGCCGAGCTTGCTGAGAATGTGCTCGACGTGGGTCTCGGCGGTGCGCTGGGAGATGACCAGGCGAGCGGCGATCTCCCGGTTGCTCAGCCCTTCGCCGATCAGCCCCGCGATCTCGTACTCGCGGCGCGTCAGCCGTCCTGCCATCCCCGGCTTCGCCGTCCGGGCCGACTCGGCCTCCTCCCCCAGTGCCAGCGCGACAGCCTGCTCGAAGGAGTACGCCGCGCCGCGCGCGAACGCACTCTCGAACGCGGCGTCGCCGATCGCGCTCCGGATCCGCGACTCGGTCCGGTCGTCGAACTGGCTGTACGGCGTGGTCTCGTCGACATGCGCACCGCTGGACCGCCACACCGCCCGCGAGGCCCCCATCAGACGAGCCGCGTTCTCGTCCGGCGCCGCGGACCCGCCGCACCAGGACAGCGCCTGCACGCAGAAGCCGATCCCGGTGCGGTCGTTGAGCGGCTGCCACAATCGGATCGCGTCCCGCAGCGACCGCGTCGCCGCCACGATCTGGTCGTGATCGCGCCATTGCACGATCCCGACGCTCCACAGCGCGTACGCCTTCGACGACTCGGCGCCATGGGCCTCGGCCAGGTCGTACGCCGCCTGGCTGAACTCCGCGACCCGCGGATCCCCCAGGAAGAACGTTGCCGCGGACAACAGGATCAAGACGTCGAACTCACCGAGCGCGTCCCCCACGGCGCGATAGCCGGCCAGTGCCGGCCCCAGGCGATCGATGGCTCCGGCCAGATCACCCTGGTAGATCGCCGCGTGCCCCGACACCTCCGCGATCCGGGCCCGCAGCCGATCGTCGTCGTACCGCTCGGCGAGCTCCTCGCACTCGGTCAGCAACCGGCCGAGCTGCTCCGCCTCGCCGAGGAACATCGCGAGGTAGCTGCCCGCCCACAACCCCAGCGCCCGGACCGGTGTCTGCTCCGGCGCGGCATCGAGCGCGCGGGTCAGATAGCGGTGGCCCTCGCGCAGGAAACCGGCGAACCAGAAGTTCCAGATCGGGGCCGCGATCTCCAGCGCGGCCGGACCCTCGCCCGGCTCGGCCAGGCAGAAGTCCAGCGCGGCCCGCACATTGTCGCGCTCGCGACGCATCCGCAGGTACCAGTCGCCCTGCCGCGGGCTGAAGCAGTCCGTCTCCCATTGCGCGGCCAGGGTGCGGTAGTGATCGCGGTGCCGGAGCCGGTACTCGCGAGTCCGGTCGGCCAGCCGCAGGCGGCCGTAGTGGCCGATCGTCGTGAGCATCTCGTACCAGGCGGTCGGGTGCGCACCGGCCGTTCGGCGGGTGATGATCGACTTGTTCAACAGGCCGGCGACCAGGCCGAGCACGTCGTCGCGGTCGATGCCGTCACCCGAGCAGACCTCCTCCGCGCCCTCCAGGTCGAATCCGCCGGAGAAGACCGACAACCGATCCCAGAGCATCCGCTCCGCCGGCGAGCACAGGTCGTAGCTCCAGCCGACGGCAGCGTCCAGTGCCTGTTGCCTCGGCGGCCCGGCCGGGCGCCCGCTCGTGAGCAATCGGAAGCGGTCCTCGAGTCGATCGATGATCTGCGGCAGCGACAAGGTCCGCATCCAGACCGCCGCGAGCTCCAGCGCCAGCGGTACGCCGTCCAGCCGCCGGCACACCTCGATCACCTGAGCCCGGTTGGTCTCGTCGATCACGAATTCGGGCAGTACCGCACGGACCCGATCCGCGAAGAGAACCAGTGACTCGTACTGGTCGGCGTCGGCGGCCGGGGCCTCGCCGGGTGGCGTCGACAACGGAGGAACCGACAGGACCTGCTCGCCTTCCACTCCGAGCACATGCCGGCTGGTGGCGAGAATCCGGAGCTGGGGTGCGGCCGCGAGCAGCTTGCTGACGATCACGGCGCACGCCTCCGCGACCTGCTCACAGTTGTCGAGCACCAGCAGCAGGTGCTTGTCCTCCAGGTACTCCGCGAGATCCGCGGTCGGATTGGCCGAGACCTGACTCAGCTCGAGCGCGTTCGCCAGCGTGAGCCCGAGCAGACCGGCGTCGTGCAGCGCGGCGAGTTCGACGAACCACACGCCGTCGGCGAAGGTACGCCGTACCTCCGTGGCCATCCGGAGCGCCAGCCGGGTCTTGCCGACCCCACCGGAACCGGTCAGGGTCAGCAGCCGGCTGCTCGACAAAAGTCGCCGGGTGGCAGTCAGCTCGCGACGCCGCCCGACGAAACTCGTCAGCTCGGCCGGAAGCCGCCCACGAGCCGTCCCCGTGACCTTGGACTCGGCCATGCCTCAGCGTAGGCCAGGTCCGGCCGGATCTCTGCCGCTCGACGCGGCTACTGGGCGTCGACGAGGAGATCGAGCGCGTGGTCGAGGTCTGCGGGGTACTTCGAGGTGAACTCGACGTACTCGCCTGTGCCGGGGTGGGTGAAGCCCAGGCGCATCGCGTGCAGCCACTGGCGGGTGAGGCCGAGGCGTTCGGCGAGGACCGGGTCGGCGCCGTACGTCAGGTCGCCGCAGCACGGGTGGCCGATCGCGGACATGTGGACGCGGATCTGGTGGGTGCGGCCGGTCTCCAGGGTGATCTCCAGGAGGGTGCCGTACCGGAACGCCTCGAGGGTCTCGTAGTGCGTGATGCTCGGCTTCCCGCCGGCCACCACGCCGAACTTGTAGTCGTGGTGCGGGTGCCGGTCGATCGGCGCGTCGACCGTGCCGGTGAACGGGTCGGGATGACCCTGCACGAGTGCGTGGTAGATCTTCTTGACCGTGCGCTCCTTGAAGGCGCGCTTCAGGACGGTGTACGCGTACTCCGTCTTCGCGACCACCATCAGCCCGGATGTGCCGACGTCCAGCCGGTGCACGATGCCCTTGCGCTCGGCCGCGCCGCTCGTGGAAATGTTGAAGCCCGCTCCGGCCAGGTGCCCGATCACGGTCGGGCCGGTCCATCCGGGCGACGGGTGCGCGGCGACACCGACCGGCTTGTCCACGACGACGATCTCGTCGTCGTCGTACACGATCCGCAGGTTGTCGACGGTCTCCGGTACGACGGTCACCTCGGACGGGGGTGCCGGCAGCTCGACGTCGAGCAGGACGCCGGCCGCGACCCGGGACGACTTCGGCGCCGTGGCCCCGTCGACCTGGACCAGGCCGGATTCGATCAGCTCGGCGGCCTTCGTCCGGGAGACACCGAACAGCCGGGACAGGGCAGCGTCCAGGCGCTCCCCCGCGAGACCGTCGGGCACCATCACGGTCCGGGAGCTCCCTGGTGTCACTGCCGGTGCTCCCTGGTCCCGTCGAGTTTGATCCCGCGCAGCGTCTGGATCACCAGCAGTACGGCGGCCGACGTCACCGCCATGTCCGCGACGTTGAAGATCGCCCAGTGCGGGGTCTGCAGGAAGTCGACCACGTGCCCGTGGAACGGCGACGGTTCCCGGAAGATCCGGTCCAGGATGTTCCCGACCGCACCGCCGAAGAGCAGGCCGAACGCGACCGCCCAGCCCGCCGACCCGAGCTTGCGGGACAGGTAGACCACCCCGAGCGCCACGGTGATCTGGATCGCGGCGATGTACGGCGTGTAGCCGGCACCGAGGCTGAACGCGGCGCCGGAGTTCCGGATCAGGTTGAACTTGAGCAGCGAACCGACCACGTTCACCGGCTCCCCCGGCGTCAACTGCGCCAGCGCAATCGCCTTGGTCACCTGATCCAACAACAAGACCAGCAACCCAACCCCGCCAAACACCACAGTCCACTTCCACGAGTGACCGGCCGGCGACGACGGAGAACCGGCCGAGGGGGTGTCGGCCGGTTCCGGGGTGTCTGGGGTCCCCGCCTGGTGGGACGAGGCGGTGTCGTTCAGCGGCGTTCCTGGCGTTCTTTGCATGAGACGCACAGTGTCGCACGCGGGAACGCCTGCAGCCGACCCTTGCCGATCGCGTTGCCGCAGTTGTCGCAGACGCCGTAGGTGCCGTCGTCGATCCGGGTCAGCGCGAACTCGATCTGGTTCAGCATGTCGCGGGCGTTGTTGGCCAGCGTCAGCTCGTGGTACCGCTCGAGGGTGGTGGAGCCAACGTCCGCCTGGTCGTTGCCGGCGCCGTCGCTGCCGTCCCGGAACAGGCCCGCGATCTCCTGCTCGGCGTCCTTGATCTCCTGCTTGAGGTGCTCGACCTCACCCTCCAGCTCCGCGCGCAGCTCGGCCAGCTCGGCCGCGGTCCACGGGTCTTCGCCCGGCTTCACCTTGAAGGTCTCGGCCGTGTGTGCTGCGGACTTCGCCGGCGCCGTCGCCGGTGTCCTGTTCTCGTTCGTCTTCATGGCCACCCTCTTCGTCGGAGCTTTCTTGGCAGGGGTCTTAGCCGCTGTCTTCTTGGCCGCGGTGGTCGATGACGACTTCTTCACCGCGGAGGTCTTCTTGGCCGGCGAGGTCTTCGCCGCACCGTTGCGAGCCGTCGTCTTCTGGACCGGTTCGGACTGCTTGCCGGCGGCGCTCTTCTTGGCCGCGGCAGAACGTTGGGGGGCGGACTTCTTCCGTGCCGATGTAGCCATGTCAGCTACCCCCTGCCTTCCGTCGGAGACTGAAGCGGACTGGTCGCAAGACAGTAGGCCACGCGAACACCGCGTGCCAGTCCGACGCGCAGACCGTGGACATACGGTAGTCGGTTCTTCAAGTCCGCTCGATGTTCCGCGCGTCACAACCACATTGCGGACATCACTGTCCGTAACGATCCCAGGTCAGCCCAGCAAAAGTTCGAGCTGTGCCCGGATGTCGTTCGCCTCCCCCTCTACCTCGACCAGCTTGTCCCTGCTGGTCGCACCACGTACCAAGGTCACCGCGGAACGCCGTACGCCGAACTCCGCAGCGACCGCCGTCAGGACAGCCTTCGTCGCCTGTCCCTCCACCGCCCGGGCTGCCACCGCGACCACCAGCGCCGGCCCGGACGGACCGTCGTACCGGCCGCCGACCGCGGTCCTGGAAGCCCCCGGCTTCACCCGCAGCAGAATTCTCATACCAGAATTCTCACCCGACCACTGATTAACGATTCGTAGTCACCCGGTACGACGCCGTACACTGATGACCGCGAACCGCAAGGCAGTGATGGGGCCATCACCCCGGAGCCGCCGGAAGAACAGTCCGTAGGGACCTATTAGAACCGGCAGCGTGTCGTCAAGGAAGTGGGTGACCGGACTTTCGGTCGCCAAGGAGGGTGGTACCGCGCGGTAGCCAGGCGACAGGCCCGGCACTTCGTCCCTCGTCCAGTCAGCAGGCACGGACGAAGGACGCAGAAAGATGGCGGAAGCGCATCACCCTGGTACCCCGTGGCGGCAGGTTCCCGCCCAGGTCGACTTCCCCGCGCTCGAGCGCGAGGTGCTCACCCTCTGGGACGAGCACGACACCTTCGCCAAGAGCCTCGAGCAATCCGTCGGCGGTCAGCCCTGGACGTTCTACGAGGGCCCGCCGACCGCGAACGGCATGCCCGGCACCCACCACATCGAGGCCCGCGTCTTCAAGGACGTGTTCCCGCGCTACCGGACCATGAAGGGGTTCTGGGTCGAGCGCAAGGCCGGCTGGGACTGCCACGGCCTCCCGGTCGAGGTCGCGGTCGAGAAGGAGCTCGGCTTCAACGGCAAGCCCGACATCGAGGCCTACGGCATCGCCGAGTTCAACGCCAAGTGCCGCGAGTCCGTGCTGCGGCACGTCGACGCGTTCAACGAGCTCACCACCCGGATGGGCTACTGGGTCGACCTCGAGCACCCGTACAAGACGATGGACCCGGAGTACGTCCAGTCGGTCTGGTGGTCGCTCAAGCAGATCCACGACAAGGGCCTGCTGGTCGAGGACTACCGGATCACGCCGTACTGCCCGCGCTGTGGCACCGGTCTGTCCGACCACGAGCTCGCCCAGGGGTACGAGACCGTCGTCGACCCGTCGGTCTACGTCCGCTTCCCGCTCACCTCCGGCCCGCTGGCCGGCCAGGCGTCGCTGCTGGTCTGGACGACGACCCCGTGGACACTCGTTTCGAACACCGCGGTCGCCGTACACCCAGAGGTCGAGTACGTCGTCGCCACCGACGGCACGGAGTCGCTGGTTGTCGCCAAGCCGCTGCTGGACCGACTCGGCGAGGGCTGGACGGTCACTGGTGAGTACGGCGGTCGCGAGATGGAGCGGTGGACGTACCAGCGGCCGTTCGAGCTCGTACCGTTCGACGAGCCGGCGCACTTCGTCGTACTGGCGGACTACGTCACCACCGAGGACGGCACCGGTCTGGTGCACCAGTCTCCCGCGTTCGGCGCGGACGACCTCGCGGTGGGCCGCGCGTACAACTTGCCGGTGGTGAACCCGGTGGACACCACGGGTCACTTCAACGCCGACGTACCGCTGGTCGGCGGGCAGTTCTTCAAGAAGGCCGACGAGGACCTGGTCAAGGACCTGAAGGACCGCGGCCTGCTGTTCAAGCACGTGCCGTACGAGCACCCGTACCCGCACTGCTGGCGCTGCCACACCCCGGTCATGTACTACGCCCTCCCGTCCTGGTACATCCGCACCACCCAGGTGAAGGACGCCCTGCTCCGCGAGAACGAGAAGACCAACTGGTACCCGGACTCGGTCAAGTGGGGCCGGTACGGCGACTGGCTGCGCAACAACATCGACTGGGCCGTCTCCCGCTCGCGCTACTGGGGTACGCCGCTGCCGATCTGGCGCTGCGGTGAGGACCACCAGGTGTGCGTCGGATCGCTGGCGGAGCTCGGTGAACTGGCCGGCCGCGACCTGAGCGCGACCGACCCGCACCGACCGTACGTCGACGACATCACGTTCGACTGCCCCACCTGTGGCGCCGAGGCGCGCCGCGTGCCGGAGGTGATCGACGCCTGGTACGACTCGGGCTCGATGCCGTTCGCGCAGTGGGGCTACCCGTGGGCGGAAGGGTCGAAGGAGAAGTTCGCGGAGACCTACCCGGCGGACTTCATCTCCGAGGCGATCGACCAGACGCGTGGCTGGTTCTACACGCTGATGGCGGTCGGCACGCTGGTGTTCGACGAGTCGTCGTACCGCAACGTCGTCTGCCTCGGGCACATCCTCGCCGAGGACGGCCGGAAGATGTCCAAGCACCTGGGCAACATCCTGGAGCCGATCCCGCTGATGGACGACCACAGCGCGGACGCGGTGCGCTGGTTCATGGCCGCGTCCGGGTCGCCGTGGAAGGCGCGCGGCATCGGGCCGAACGTGCTGAACGAGATCGTCCGGAAGGTGCTGCTCACCTACTGGAACACGGTCGCGTTCCACGCGCTGTATGCCCGGCTGGCCGGCTGGTCGCCGGCGGATGCCCCGGCCGTCGCGGATCGCTCGGTGCTGGACCGTTGGCTGGTCAGCGAGACGCACCGGCTGGTTCGGGACACCGACGAGGCGTACGAGGCCTACGACACGCAGCGGCTCGGTCAGCTGATCAACTCGTTCGTCGACGTGCTCTCGAACTGGTACGTCCGTCGCTCGCGCCGCCGGTTCTGGGCCGGTGACGCCAGCGCGCTGGCCACCTTGCACGAGACGCTCGAGGTCCTCACCCGGGTGATGGCGCCGCTGACGCCGTTCGTCACCGAGCGGGTCTGGCAGGACGTGTTCCGCCCGGTCACGTCCGGTCTGCCCGAGTCGGTGCACCTGACGAGCTTCCCGACGTACGACGAGACGCTGATCGACGACGTACTGGCGCAGCACGTGTCGATGGCGCGCCGGGTCGTCGAGCTCGGCCGGTCGGCGCGCGCCGAGGCGAAGGTGAAGACGCGGCAGCCGCTGGCCCGTGCACTGGTCGGATCGGCCGCGATCGCCGACCTCTCCCCCGAGCTGCTGCGGGAGATCGCAGACGAGCTCAACGTGGGCACGGTCGCGCCGCTGTCCTCGGCGGGCGCGGACCTGGTCGAGTTCTCCGCGAAGGGCAACTTCCGGGAGCTCGGCAAGCGGTTCGCCAAGCAGACCCCGGTAGTGGCGGCCGCGATTGCCGCTGCCGACGCGGGCGCGCTGGCCGCCGCATTGAAGGAGTCGGGTACGGCGACCGTCGTGGTCGACGGCGAGGACGTCCAGGTGGGCGAGGCCGAGGTCCTGGTCTCCGAGCGGCCGAAGGAAGGCTGGTCGGTGGTCAACGAGCAGGGCGAGACCGTTGCCCTCGACCTCGAAGTCACGCCGGAGCTGAAGCAGGCCGGCCTGGCGCGCGAGGTGGTCCGCACTCTGCAGGAGGCCCGGAAGAACGCCGGCCTCGAGGTGTCGGACCGGATCAAGGTCTGGCTGACCTCGACCGACGCCGAGCTGACCGATGCCCTCGGCAAGCACGCCGACGAGATCGCCCGCGAGGTCCTCGCCGTCGACCTCACCCAGACGGCGCCCCTCGACACGCTCGTCGACGTTGCCGAAGGCACCGAAGAGGATCTCCAACTCACCTACTGGCTCACCAAAGCCTGACCCCCACCACCCCGTCCCCGCTCTCCGCATTTGCCTGGCAGACCCAGCAAATGAGGGGTTGCCCATCGAGATGGAGGGTTGCCCACTCAGAATTTCGGGCGGCAACCCTCCATTTGAAGGGGCAAGCCCCGACATCCGCCAGGTCAACGCGGCGGGCGTACGGCGCGGGCGCGCAATGACGGGCTCGCGCCGAGCTGGTCGATCAGGTCGACGAGCAGCAACCGCGCCTCCTCGACCCGGTCGTCCCCCAGAGTCTGACGAACCTCCGCGTCCAGAGCCGCACGGTGTTTGCGGGCGGCTGCGATCACGGCTTGGCCGCGATCGGTCAGTACGACGATGCGCGCGCGAGCATCGGCCGGGTCGGGCCGGCGGCTGACGTAGCCGCGGCTCTGGAGGTCGGCGACCGACTTCGAGGCAGCCTGCTGCGTCACGCCCAGCTTCTCCGCGAGTGTGCTGATCGTCACCGGCCCCCCGACCAGATGCTGGAACACCACCCCATCCGCGAAGCGCGAATCCGCGAACCCCTCGCCCCCAAGTCGTCGCTGCAGCTCGTCGGCCAGCGCCCAGCCGGCGAACAACGATGCCAAGGACAGGTCCGCGTCAGCGGGATCGAACTCCATGACCCGAAATATACAACCGGGGTTGTGTATCGGCTAATCTACAACCATGGTTGTGCAAAAGGAGTTCCTGGACAGAGCGCACCGGATCGTCTGGTGCACGGTGGCCACGGTCGGGCCGGACAATCGGCCGCGGACCCGCATCCTGCACCCGATCTGGGAGCTGTACGACGAACTGGCCGGCTGGATCGTCACGCGCGCGACGCCGGTGAAGGTGCGGCACCTGGCGCACAGCTCGTATGTCAGCTGTTGCTACTGGGAGCCCGGTCATGAGGTGGCCGTCGCGGACTGCGAGGCGGAGTGGGTCACGGATGGGGCGACCCGGCAACGAGTGTGGGAGCTGTACCGGGACGCTCCCGCACCACTCGGCTACGACTTCTGGAGTGTGTTCCCCGACGGACCGAACGGGGAATCACCGTCACTCCTGCGGCTTACGCCGTACCGGCTGCGGCTTGCTGATGCCGAGACGCTCAGCGGCCGGAAGGTTCCACCGGTCTGGCCCTGACTCCGAGTCACCGATGAAGGACCCTGTGTCAGAGGTGGCCAGACATGGCGAAGAGGCGGTGCTGCCGGAAAGCACCGCCTCTTCAACAAACAAACCCAGCGACTACGTCTTGTTCAGACGCCGTGACCGTGCGCCTGCGCACGCGCCTCCGGCCGGAAGCCGTTGCGCGGGCTGAGCGTGTCGTCGCCGTTGCCGAGCGCCTTCAGCTGCTCGGTGAAGTACGTCTTCAGGCGGCTGCGGTACTCACGCTCGTAAGCGTGCAGGTCGTCGATCGTGCGCTCGAGCTGACCCTTCTGCTTCTCCAGCGTGCCGAGCATCTGCGCGCGGCGCTCGGCGATCTCGCCGTCGAGCTTCTCGGCGCGGGCGCGGGCCTCACCGGTCATCCGGTCGGCCTTGCCGCGGGCCTCGTTCTCCAGGCGCTCCGCCTTGGCGCGGGCCTCGCCGATGATCTTGTCGGCGGTGTCCTTCGCCTCCTGGACCAGGTCGTCGGAGTGCTTGGTGGCCATCTCCAGCAGCCGCACTGCGGAGCTGGAGGCGTCACCGACAGTGCCGGCCGCCGCAGCCGCGGTCGGAGCGGCCACCACCGGCGGCTTCTCCTCGGGCTTCTCGACCACGACCGGGGGCTTCGGCTGCTGCACGACTGGCGGCAGCGCGGCGGTCTGGTCGACCGGGCGCTGCTGGTCAGCACCAGCGCGCTGAGCCGCCGCGAGCTTGGCCCGCAGCTCCTCGTTCTCGGCGAGAAGTCGCTCGAGCTCGGCTTCCACCTCGTCGAGGAAGGAGTCGACCTCTGTGACGTCGTAGCCCTCCCGTAGTCGGACGGGCGTGAACTGCTTCGAGCGGACGTCATCCGGCGTCAGCGGCATCTTTCACCTCGTTTGTCTGTGTCTTGGCGGAGTCCCCGTGGCCCTCGCCTTGGCGACTCAGTAGATCACGTTATCGCTTCGTTGTCTTATGACGGAATCCGGGCTCTATCTACCCAGTCTTCGCGGTCCTCACCCTCACAACGATCGAAGGGCCGTCGAGTTGATCGCCATCGCCACCGACACCATGACGAACAGCATCAGCATCGACAGGTCGATCCGGATTCCACCGGCCCCGATCGGGGGCAGGATCCGCCGCAGCGGCTTCAGGAACGGGTCGGTGATCGAGTAGATCAGCTCGAAGAACAGCAGCAGCGGCCCCTTGGGGTGCCACTGCGGAGCGAACATGACGATCAGGCTGAGTACGAACCGTGCCACCAGCACCAAGAAGAAGGCGAGCAGTACCCAGTACAGAACGATGAGGACGAGCGCGAGAGCATCCATGTCGACAACGAGTGTAGAAGACGGCGGAAGCGCCGGCCTCAGCTCTGGTTGTAGAACCCGTCCGCAGCGATCTTTTCCTTCTCCTCGGCAGCCACCGTCACGTTCGGCGGGCAGACCAGGAACACCTTGGTGGTGATCCGCTCGATCGAGCCCCGGCAGCAGAAGATCAGGCCGGCCGCGAAGTCCACCAGCCGCTTGGCGTCGGAGTGGTCCATCTCGGTCAGGTTCATGATGACGGGCGTACCGTCGCGGAAGTGCTCACCGATGACGCGCGCCTCGTTGTAGCTGCGCGGGTGCACGGTGGTGATGCGGGCCAACTCGGTAACCTCCGGGGACGACGCGACACCGCGCCGGTCTGGGAACTTGCTGACCGTGGCGCCGCTGTGGTCCTGACGGTCCTCGCGGCCCTGGAACTGAGGCTCGGTGCGAGGCTCGCGGCTCTCCCGGCCGGCGGGTACCGGCTCGGTCTCGTGGGAGTCCCCGTCGACGGCTTCGTCCTCGTACTCGTCGTACTCGTCGTCGTAGGTGTCGTCGTACCGCGCGTTGTAGCGCTCCCCGTCCTCGACCAAGCCGAGGTACACACCCATCTTGCGCAGTGCGCCGCTCATGGCCCTCCAGCACCTCGATCCGGTTCGACGACAACAGTGAGCAGAAAGCAAAAACCTGCTCGATGTCGACACTAACCGAGTGGAGGACGCGTACCGAGTAAGGCGCGCCCGAGCCGCACGTGTGTCGCACCGTGCTTGATCGCGGCCTCCAGATCGCCGGTCATCCCGGCCGAGATCCAGTCGGCGCCGGGATGTTCGGAGCGTAGCCGCGACGCTACTTCACGCAGTCCACCGAAGGCCTCCTCGGGGTCCGAACCGAGGGGCGCGACGGCCATCACTCCCCCGAGCTCGAGACCGTCGGCCGTCGCGATCTCCGCGGCCAGTTCCGGTACGTCGGCCGGCGCGACACCGCCCCGACTCGCGCCGGTTGCCGCGTCGGCGGATCCGTACGCCGCAAGGCTCACCTGGATCAGGCAGCGCAACGTTTTCTCCTCGGCCACAGCCGCCTTGGACAGCGCCTCGACGAGTGACGACCGGTCGACCGAGTGCACGACCGATGCGTACCGCGCGATCGAACGGGACTTCTTCGACTGCAACTGCCCGACGAAGTGCCAGGTGAGGTCCGGGCAGTCCGGCGCCTTCGCCTTCAACTCCTGCTCGCGGTTCTCCCCGACGTCCTGGATCCCGAGGCCCGCGAGCGCCCGTACGTCGCTGACTGGGAAGGTCTTGGTGATCGCGACGAGGGTGACCTCGTCCCGGGCTCTCCCGGCCGCCTGACAGGCCTTCTCGATCCGCTCCTCTACCTGCTCGAGGTTCTCGCGAAGCTCGTCGGCTCGTGTGCTCATCCACGTCCTCGCTTCGCTCCGGGCGCGGATGAGACACGGAGTACGCTGTGCTTTTTGATGCCCTCGCTCCGCTCGGTCATGGCGCGACCAACTTGATCAGCCCCGCCATCCGCCCGCTCTCGGGACCTTCGCGGCGGTACGAGTACAGGTTCTCGGACTCGATCGTGCAGGCAGTCGCGTCGACCACCTCGACACCGAGCTCGGCCAGTTGCGCCTTCACTCCGGCGGCCACGTCGATCGCGGGCGTTCCCCAACTGGTCTCGGAGTACGACGCCGGCACCCGCTCCGCGACCTCGGCCCGCATCTCGTCGGGGACCTCGTAGCAGTTCCCGCACGCATACGGTCCGAGGACGGCGGTGATCGTCGAGGCGCCGAGCTCCTGCATCGCGTCGACGGTCGCCGGGACGATGCCGACGTACATGCCCTTGCGGCCGGAGTGCGCGGCGCCGATCACGCCGTCGCCGGACAGCAGCACCGGTAGGCAGTCGGCCGCGCGAACGGCCAGCACCACATCGGATCGCGTCGTCACCAGACCGTCGGCCTTCGGCATCGGCCGAGTGGGAAGGTCGTCGCCGGGCCGTACGACGTGCACGTCACGGCCGTGCACCTGGCTGACCCGCACCACGTTCTCCGCGGGCACCCCGAACTCGGACGCGATCAGCCCGAAGTTCGCGATCACCCCGTCGACGTCCGGCCCCGAGGCACTGCCCAGGTTCAGTTCGCCGTACGGCGGTTTGCTGGCGCCGCCGAAGCGGTCGGTGAACGCGAACCGAACACCCTGGCGAACCTCGTCGTAGCCGAACACGACTGAAGGTTACCCAGCGGCAGCCGTCGCGCGGCGGTAGGCCTCGGTGAAGGCGTCGGCCGCGGGGACGTCGACATCGGGAACGACGCCGGTGCCTTCCCAGTTGGTCCCGGAGATCTGATTGACCGAACGCGCCACCGGCACGGTCGCCTCCAGCTGATCGTGCAGTCTGAAGCCCTGGCGCGGATGCGCGCCGCCGCCCGTCCGCTCGCCGACGATCACCGCGCGCTTGAGTTGCTGCAGGTTGTACGCCACCTCCTCACCGCCGGAGAAGGTCGCCGAGCTGGTCAGCACCCAGATCGGCTTGGTGCCGCCGAAGCGCGGCCCCGGCACGTACGGCACGGTCCAGAACTGTCGCAGCGTCCCCTCGGACGGCTTGACCAGATCCTGCAGATGGATCGGTTCGCCTGCGTCGAACAGGTAGCTGCAGACGAAGGCGACCTGATCGGGCGACCCGCCCACACAGCGGCGCAGGTCGATGAGCAGCGAGTCCGCCGACGCGAGCAGCGTCATCGCGGCGGTCAGGGCCGCACCCGCATGGCTCGGGTCGTACAGCAACGGCCGGATCTCCAGCAGGCCGACGTTCCCGTCCAGTCGTTCGACCCGCGCGATCCCGCCGGCGTCACGCTCGGCCAACCGGCGCCAGTGTGCTTCCTCGGCCACCGGGTCCGTCTCGTCCGGCGGCCCGTCCTGATGGAACTTGAGCCGCAGGTGCTTGTCGCGGTTGCCGAGCTGCAGGTCGGCCGTGACCCGCTCGGCCAGCTGCTCCGGCGCCTGAAGGCCGTCGTACCGGCCCTCGGCGGACGCCGCGGCGAGCCGGTTCGCGACCTCGGCGCCGACCTCCGGAAAGACGTAGTGCTCGGCGACCAGCGCGCCCAGCCGGCCGACGACGGTCCTGATCTCTTCGGTGTGCATGACGAGGAGTAGAGCAGGCGGATTGACAAAGTGTCAAGAATTCTCGACGCTTGATTCATGGCCGAGATCATCGATCACCTGGACGTGTCGAGCGCTGCGCAGTTCAAGGCGCTCGGGCACCCGCTACGGCACCGCTTGCTGTTCGCACTCGGGCAGGATGCGGCCACGATCAGCCAGCTGGCCGCTGCGCTCGGGACGGCGAAAGGCAACGTCGCCCACCATCTGGGGGTGCTCCGCGACGCCGGAATGGTGCACGTGGCCGAGACGCGGCAGGTGCGGGGTGGGACCGAGCAGTACTACCGGAGGTCGGTGCGGCGGTTCGGCTTCTCCGGTGAAGGCGCGCGGGCCAACAACACTGTCGCGCTGCAGGCAGTCGCGGCCGACCTGGAGACCGCCGACCCCGACCCGATGTTCACGGTGCGGAACCTGCGGCTGACCGCAGCCCAGGCGGAGGAACTCGCCGCCACGCTGCAGCAGCTGGCCGACGACCTCGCCGACGCCGGCCCAGGAGAGTCGCGGTACGGCGTGGTCGTGTCCGTCTACCGTCCTCGCCAGGCCACGACGCCCGGCGAGGACAGCTGACTACTTGAGGAAGTCGGGGATGTCGAGGTCTTCCTCGGGCTCCGGCCTCTTCGGCTTGACCGGCTGGCTCGGCTGCGCAGACTGGGCGGACTGACCGGTCTGACCGGCGGCGTTGCTCGGGCCGTGGGTGGGCCAGGAGTGCTGGGTCGACGGCGAGGCCGGGGTGTGCGGAGCCGGCTGGGCCGACTGCTGGCCGGACTGCACGGTGCGGACGCCGTCACCCGCCTGCGGGCGCGCGGAATTCGTCGTCCCGGCACCGGGCCGTGGCTCGGTCGGTGCGGGCACCGGCACTGTGTCGTCGGTCGGGGTGGCCGGGTTGCCGGGCGTCACGCCCGACGGCTGGCCGGCACCTGGCTGCGCCTGCCCCGCGCCCTGACCGGCTCCGGGCGTCGGACCCTGCTGGCTCTGCCCTGCCTGAGCGGAAGGCTGACCACCCGGCACCTGGCCGGACTGCGCCTGGCCGCCGGAGAACTGACCACCGGAGAACTGGCCACCGGACTGCTGTCCTCCGCCCGGCTGTGCGCTCGACGGCTGGCCGCCCGACGGACCGCCGGTGGGGGGCTGGCCGGACTGCTGGCCGGCCGGTGTTGTCGTGCCGCCGGCCATCGGCGCCGAGTAGCTCTGTGCGGCCGGGCGGGACGACTGCGGGCGGGCCTGGTTCATCGCCTGCTCGCGGCGTTTCGGCATCCCGCCGTCGAACCCGGCCGCGATCACCGTGACCCGCACCTCGTCGCCGAGGGCGTCGTCGATGACCGCGCCGAAGATGATGTTCGCGTCCGAGTGCGCGGACTCCGAGACCAGCTGGGCCGCCTCGTTGATCTCGAACAGGCCGAGATCGGACCCGCCGGCGATCGACAGCAGCACGCCGTGCGCGCCCTCGATACTTGCCTCCAGCAACGGCGAGGAGATGGCCGCCTCGGCGGCCGCGACCGCACGGTCCTCGCCGCGCGACGAGCCGATGCCCATCAGCGCCGAGCCGGCGTTCGACATGACCGCCTTGACGTCGGCGAAGTCCACGTTGATCAGGCCGGGCGTGGTGATCAGGTCGGTGATACCGGAAACACCCTGCAGCAGGACCTGGTCGGCCTGCTTGAACGCGTCCAGCACGGACACGGCGCGGTCGGAGATGGTCAGCAGCCGGTCGTTCGGGATGACGATCAGGGTGTCGACTTCTTCGCGGAGGGTGGCAATGCCGTCCTCGGCCTGGGTCGCGCGCCGCTTTCCTTCGAAGGAGAACGGCCGCGTGACGACACCTATGGTCAAGGCGCCGAGCGACCGGGCGATCCGCGCCACCACGGGCGCGCCGCCGGTGCCGGTGCCGCCGCCCTCGCCTGCGGTGACGAAGACCATGTCGGCGCCCTTCAGCGCCTCCTCGATCTCCTCGGCGTGGTCCTCCGCGGCCTTCTGCCCGATCGCCGGGTTCGCACCGGCGCCCAGGCCACGGGTCTCCTCGCGGCCGATGTCGAGCTTGACGTCCGCGTCGCTCATCAGCAGCGCCTGGGCGTCGGTGTTGATGGCGATGAACTCCACGCCTTTCAACCCGTGCTCGATCATCCGGTTGACGGCGTTCACGCCGCCGCCGCCGATGCCGACGACCTTGATGAGTGCCAGGTAGTTCTGCGGTGCCGCCACGTCCGCGCCTCTCGCCTCGTTCGTTTCCCGTTGTCCAGCGAAAAGACTGAACCTCAAGTGGATGCTTAGACTTATGTCAACTTTAGATTACGTCGCACGCTACGGGACGGCTTCTGGCGATGTCCACGCGCCTCGCCGCCCATACCGCGATGTGATCCGTCACCGCTTTTCCCCTTTGGTGACAGGAAGATCGGGCGCCGAGACGTCGTACACCTTCGCCTGCCGCTTCATCAGCACGCTGAGTACCTCGGCCTTGCGCTCACTGTCATCGGAACTACCCCAAACGACCTTGACGCCGGAGCTGAGGTTGAGGGTGATCGAGTCCGGCGACGCCGCCGAGATCGACCCCACCTGCGCCCGCAGCGTGTCCGGAAGGGCCGCCGACACCGTCACCACCGAGTGGATCGTGACGTCCCGCCGGACCCCCGTCACCTTCGCCTCCGGCAGCCCGGCCGGCCGGTCCGGCACCGTGCGGTACGTCGTACCCGTCGCGTCCACCAACTCGTACCGCGAGCCGTCGGTGACCACCACGACCGGGACCCGCTCGGTGACCACGATCACGATCTTGCGCGGCCATGCCCGGGTCACCTGCGCGTCCGCGACCGCCGGAATCGTCCGCACCCGGTCCGCGATCGACCGCAGGTCGACCTTGGCCAGCGGTGTACCCGTCGGCGCGGCCGCGACCTGCTCGATCGTTGCCACCGGCACCGTGTCGGCACCGCTGATCCGGACCCCGGAGACCGCGAACGCGGAGGAGAAGTAGAACAGCCAGACGACCAGACCGGCCAGCACGACCAGTCCGCCGCCGATGGCCCAGGGCAACCAGCTCCGCCACCGCACCAGCCGTTGCCGGCGCGCGAACTTCTGCTGTGCCCGAGCCAGATCGACGCTCTGGCTCATTCAACAAACCCCACCCTTTTACTCCACCACAGGTACCGGCGTTGCCTCGGAAGGCTCGCGGGCCGATTCACGAGCACTGGCGCGTTCGGCCAGCAGACCAACGACTTCCGGGCCGATCAGCGTCACGTCGCCTGCGCCCAGCGTCACCACCAGGTCGCCCGCCTGGGCGAGGTCCGTGACCAGCTGCGGTACGGCGGACCACGACGGCTCGAACCGCACCTGCTCGGGTTTCAGCGGCACGTGGTTCGCGATCAGGGCGCCGGTGACACCGGGCTCCGGGTCCTCGCGGGCCGCGAAGATGTCCATCACCACGACCTCGTCGGCCAGTGCCAGCGCCTCGGAGAACTCGGTGGCGAAGATCCGGGTCCGGCTGAACAGGTGCGGCTGGAAGCACGCGATCACACGCCCCTCCCCTGCCACCTGGCGAGCCGCGGTCAGGTCGACGGCCAGCTCGGTCGGGTGGTGCGCGTACGAGTCGAACACCCGCACGCCGTCCTCGAGACCCTTGAACTCGAACCGCCGGCCGGTGCCCGTGAACGACGCCAGCCCCTCGGCCAGGTCGGCCGCGGAGAACCCGAGCCCGAGCCCGACGGTCAAAGCCGCCGACGCGTTCAGCGCGTTGTGCTTGCCGGCCTGCTGCAGGTTCACGACGGGCAGCTTGCGTCCGCGGTACACCGGCACGAACGACTGCGTCGCCCCGGTGGCGGTGATCTCGGTGACGCGCAGGTCCGCGTCCCCGGCCTCGCCGTACGTCCGGACGTCGATTCCGCGGTCCCGCGCGTACGACGCCAGCGCGCGGGCGCCCGCGTCGTCCTGGCAGATCACCATGAACCCGCCGGGCAGGACCCGGCCGCAGAACTCCTCGAACGCCTTCCGGTAGCTGGCCTCGTCGCCGTAGTTGTCCAGGTGGTCCGGCTCGACCGACGTGACGATCGACACCTCGGGCCCGTAGGTCAGGAACGACTTGTCCGACTCGTCCGCCTCGGCGACGAACAGGTCGCCGGTGCCGTCGTGGGCGTTCGACCCGGACTCGTTCAGGTTGCCGCCGATCGCGTACGACGGGTCCGTGCCGCAGTGCTGCAGCGCGACGGTCAGCATCGAGGTGGTCGTGGTCTTGCCGTGCGTGCCGGCGACCGCGATCGTCCGGCGGCCGACCATCACCGACGCGAGCGCGGCGGCCCGCGGCAGGATCGGGATCCCGGCCGCGCGGGCGGCGACGACCTCGGGGTTGGTCTCGCGGATAGCGGTCGACACCACCACGGTGTCGACGTCCTTCACGTGCTCGGCGGCGTGGCCGACCCAGCAGGTCGCGCCGAGCGCGCGGAGCGCTGCGAGCACCTTGCCGTCCTTGGCGTCCGAGCCGGACACCTCGATCCCGCGCGACGCCATGATCCGGGCGATCCCGGACATGCCGGCGCCGCCGATTCCCACGAAGTGCACCCTGCCCAGCTTCTCGGCCGGTTGCAGCGTGTCAGGTGCGGTGACGATCACGACGCAGACCTCACCACATCGAGGATGATCCGCGCCAATCGGTCGTCGGCGTCGGTCCGGATCACACCGGTCGCAGCTGTGGACATGGCTGTCAGACGCTCGCGGTCGAGCAGAAGTTGCGGCACGTTCGCGCGCACCCAGTCCGCGGTCAGCTCGGCGTTGTCGATCAGCACACCTCCACTGACGTCGACGACCGGCTTCGCGTTCAGTCTTTGCTCACCGTTACCGATCGGCAGCGGGACGTAGATCGCGGGCAGGCCGACACCGGACACCTCGGTGACCGTGTTCGCACCCGAGCGGCACACCACCAGGTCCGCGGCGGCGTACGCGAGGTCCATCCGGTCGACGTAGTTCAGTACGACGTACGGGAGCGGACCGGTCTGCGGCACCTCGAGGGTGTTCTTCGGGCCGATCGCGTGCAGGACCTGGATCCCGGCCGCCTGCAGGTCCGCGGCGGCGCCCGAGACCGACTCGTTGATCCGCTGAGCGCCCTGCGAGCCGCCGGTCACGAACAGCGTCGGCGCGTCCGGGTCGAGGCCGAAGAACTGCCGGGCCTCGGCGCGCAGCGCGGCCCGGTCCAGCGTCGAGATCGCCCGCCGGATCGGCAGGCCGACGTACTCGGCGTGCGGCAGGTCGGTGCCCGGGAACGAGGTCTTCACGTGCTGCGTGCAGTACCGGGCGGCGAACTTGTTCGCGATCCCCGGGACGGCGTTCCCCTCGTGCACCACGATCGGGGTCTTCCGCCGCCAGGCGGCGACGTACGCCGGGGTGGAGACGTAGCCGCCGAAGCCGACCAGCACGTCCGCCTTCGCCTCGTCGAGCACCTTCCTGGCCGCGCTCACCGAGGACAGCAGCTTTCCGGGAACAACCAAGAGCGCGGGCGTGGGCTTGCGCGGCAGCGGCACCGGCGGGATCAGCTCGAGCCGGTACCCGGCCTCGGGGATCACGCGGGTCTCGAGGCCGCGCTCGGTCCCGAGGGCGATGATCTCGATCGTCGGGTCGATCCGGCGCAGGGCGTCTGCCGTGGCGATCAGGGGTGAGGTGTGGCCGGCGCTACCGCCACCTGCCAGAACAATGCTGGGCACAGCTTTCAACGCTCCCGCGGGTTCATTTGTACGACATACGCCGCGAAGGCAGCCAGCCGAAACGAGGTCGCCGGGTCTCTTTCAGGGCGGCCTGCGCGCCGGGCTCGGCCTTCGCGAAGGACAGCAGCATGCCGATCGCGATCAGCGTCGGCAGCAGTGCGGAACCACCGTACGACAAAAGCGGGAGCGGGATACCCACGATGGGTAGCAGTCCGATCACGGCGCCGAGGTTGACCAGCGTCTGCGCCATGATCCAGATCGTGATCCCGGCCGCCGCATAGCGGACGAACGGCTCGGTGTTCCGGGTCGCGATCCGCACCCCGGCGTAGGCCAGGGTGAGGAACAGGGCGAGCACGGTGAGCGACCCGACCAGGCCGAGCTCCTCACCGATCACCGAGAAGATGAAGTCGGTGTGCGCCTCCGGCAGGTTGCCCCACTTCTGCCGGCTGTTGCCGATCCCGACGCCCCACCAGCCACCGGTCGAGAGCGCGTAGAACGAGTGGTACGCCTGCCAGCCGATCCCGGACGGGTCGGTGAACGGATCCATGAACGACGAGACCCGGTCCATCCGGTGCTTCGCCGTGAGGACGAAGTACGTCGCGACCCCGCCGACCACCACGATCGTCGCGACGAACAGCCGGGTCGGCGCGCCGACGATCCAGATCATGCCGATCATCACCGCCATCAGCACCAGTGCGGTGCCGAGGTCGCGCTGACCGACGATCAGCGCGATGACCAGTCCGCACACCGGCACCATCGGGATCAGCAGGTGCTTCCACTGGGTGAGCAGCTTCTCCTTGCGGGCGTACAGGTCCGCACACCACATCACCAGGGCCAGCTTGGCGAACTCACTCGGCTGGATCTGCAGCGGACCGCCGAGATTCAGCCAGTTGGTGTTGCCGTTCACACCGACGCCGAGGCCCGGGATGTAGGTCAGCACGAGCAGGAACATCGAGCCGAGCAGAGCGACGTACGCGAGCATGCGGAAGTGCCGCGGTGTCATCCGGGAGGCGACGTACGCCATCGGCAGGCCGACACCGACCCAGATGACCTGGCGGACGAAGATCGTGTAGCTGTTGCCGTTCGCGCGCAGCGACAGCACGCTGGACGCCGACAGCACCATCATCAGGCCGAGCACCAGCAGCAGGCCGGTCGCGCCGAGCACGATGTGGTACGACGTCAGCGGCCGGTCCAGCACGTCCCTGATCGCCGCGATCCACGCGCGCTCGCTGCCCTGTTTCTTCTGGTCCGGCTGATCTGCGATCGACGTCACGCGATCACCTCCGGATCAGTTGGCGAGGGAGCGAACTGCTTCGGCGAAGGCGTCGCCGCGGGCTCCGTAGTTGGCGAACATGTCCCAGGATGCGCAGCCGGGTGCGAGCAGCACGGTGTCACCCACCTGTGCGAGCTTCGCCGCCTCCCCCACCACGATCTCCATGGCTCCAGTGTCCGTTGACTCGACGACGATCCTCGGGACATCCGGTGCGTGTCGCTCCAGAGCTTCGGCGATCACGTCCTTGTCCTGTCCCAGCAGTACGACGGCGCGCAAACGTTGGCGTGCCGCGACGACGAGCTCGTCGAAGGTCGCGCCCTTCGCCTGACCTCCGGCGATCCACACCACGTGCTCGTAGGCGAGCAACGACGCCTGTGCGGCATGCGGGTTGGTGGCCTTCGAGTCGTCGACATAGTTGACCCCGGCAACTTCCGCGACGTGCGCGATGCGGTGCTTGTCGGGCCGGAACCCGCGCAGCCCGTCGCGGATCGCGGTCGCCGGTACGCCGAACGCGCGAGCAAGCGCCGCTGCCGCCAGCGCGTTCGCCACGTTGTGCGGCGCGGGCGGTGTGATGTCGGAAAGGCTCGCGAGCTCCAGAGCCGACGTGGCGCGCTGCTCCACGAACGCGCGGTCGACGAGCAGGTCGTCGACGAGGCCGAGCATCGAGAGGCCCGGCGTACCGAGGGTGAAGCCGATCGCGCGGCAGCCCTCGATCACGTCGGCATGCTCGACCAGGTGCTCGGTGGCCGGGTCCGCGACGTTGTACACGCACGCGACCTGGCAGTTCTCGTAGATCCGGCCCTTGTCCTGCGCATACGCCTCGAGCGAACCGTGCCAGTCGACGTGGTCCGGCGCGATGTTCAGCACGGCGGCCGAGTGCGCCGACATCGAGTGCGTGAAGTGCAGCTGGTACGACGAGAGTTCGACCGCGATCACGTCGTACGGCTCGGGGTCCATCACGACCTCGAGCAACGGTAGCCCGACGTTGCCCGCGGCAACGGCCCGGTGGCCGGCCGCCTGCAGGATCGCGGTCAGCATCTGCACGGTCGTGGTCTTGCCGTTGGTGCCGGTGATGCACAGCCACGGCGCGGCGTTGGCCGGATCCCGCAGCCGCCAGGCCAGCTCGATCTCGCTCCAGATCGGCACGTCCCGCTCGGCTGCCTGCGCGAGCAGCGGCGCGTGCGGCGGTACGCCGGGCGACGTGACGACGACGTCGACGTCCTTCGGGAGTTCCGTCGTACTGCCCGGGCCGAGGGTGATCGTGGCGCCGAGCGTCTCGAGGATCTGCGCCTTCTCGCGCAGTGCCTCGGTGTCCCGGTCGTCGAGGACGACGAGGTGCTCGGCGCCGGCCTGGATCAGGGAGTCGGCGCAGGCGTAGCCCGCCGTACCGAAGCCGAGCACGACGAACCGGGTCGTCGCCCAGCCGTCGGACGTGCGTGTCTCCATGGTCACGGGGCCTCCCGGTCTGGACTGAGGAGCGGCGGGAGCGTAGCGACCAGAGCGACGAGGGAAGACCGGGAGCAACAGCCCCGTGACCCGCCGCGACGGAGTCGCGGCAATTCAACACAGCTCATCCGGTCACCCATTCCGCGTAGAAGACCCCGAGTCCGATCACCACGAACAGCCCTTGGATGATCCAGAAGCGGATCACCACGTTCACCTGTTCCCAGCCGAGCATCTCGAAGTGATGCTGCAACGGCGCCATCCGGAAGAGCCGTTTGCCGACGCCGGCGGTGCGCTTGGTGATCTTGAAGTAGCCGACCTGCAGGATCACCGAGGCGGTGATGAGGACGAACAGGCCGCCGAGCAGCAGCACCAGCAGCTCGGTCCGGGTCATCACGGCCATCCCGGCCAGCGCGCCGCCCAGGGACAGAGACCCGGTGTCGCCCATGAAGATCTTGGCCGGTGACGCGTTCCACCACAGGAACCCGAACAGCGCCCCGGTCAAACAGGCGGCGACCACGGCCAGGTCGTGCGGATCTCGCACCTCGTAACACTTGGTGCCCGGAGCGGTCTGGCAGCTCTGGCCGAACTGCCAGATGCAGATCAGTGTGTAGGCGCCGAACACCATCATCGACGCGCCGGTGGCCAGCCCGTCCAGGCCGTCGGCGAGGTTGACGCCGTTCGACATGCCGGCGATCAGCAGCAGGATCCAGATCACCACCACGATCAACGGCAGTTCCAGCCAGCCGATGTCGCGGATGAACGAGATGAACGGCGACGCCGGCCGCTGCCCGCGGTCGTCCGGGAACTGCAGCGCGAGCACCGCGAACACCACCGCGACCATGGTCTGGCCGGCCAGTTTCGCCTTGCTGCGCAGGCCGAGGCTGCGCTGCCGGAAGATCTTGATGAAGTCGTCCACGAAGCCGACCGCGCCCATGCCGGCGAACAGGAACAGCACCAGGATCGCCGAGGCGCTCGGCGGCGTCATGGTGAACAACTTCGCCGCGAAGTACCCGACGATGGTCGCGGCGATGAACACGGTGCCGCCCATGGTCGGCGTACCGCGCTTGACCTGATGCGACTTCAGCCCGTCGTCACGGATCTCCTGGCCGTAGCCGCGGCTGGCCAGCCACTTGATCGCGTACCGGGTGCCGAGCAGCGTCAGCACCATCGCGACGGCGCCGCCGAACAGGATCGAGATCACTGGGCGTCCTCCACCAGCGCGTCGGCGAGGCTGCGCAGTTTCGCCGCCTTCGACGACTTGACCAGTACGACGTCACCCGCGCGGAGCTCTTGGCGCAGCAACTCCAGCGCCTCGGGGATGGTCTCGACGAACGCGGACTCGTTGCCCCACGAACCTTCCAGCGAGGCGCCGAGGTGGATCGGTTTCGCGCCCTCGCCCACCACGAGCAGCCGGTTCACGTCCAGCCGGACAGCCAGCCGGCCGATCGCGTCGTGCTCGTCGGCCGAGGTGTCGCCGAGCTCGAGCATCTCGCCGAGCACCGCCCAGGTCCGCGCACCGCGGGACCGGCCGATCGCGGCCAAGGACTTCAGGGCCGCGCGGGTCGACTCCGGGTTCGCGTTGAACGCGTCGTTGATGATCGTCACGCCGTCCGGCCGCTCGGTCAGCTCCATCCGCGCCGCGGACACCCGCTCCGCGGCGTTCAGGCCGTCGGTGATCTGCTCCGGCGTCAGACCGATCGCGACGCAGACCGCCGCGGCGGCCAGCGCGTTCGAGACGTAGTGCTCGCCGATGAACTGCAGCTGGACGGGGGCGCTGAAATCGCCGATCTGCAGCGTGAATGCGGGCCGTCCCTCGCCGTCG
This sequence comes from Kribbella pratensis, assembly GCF_004366075.1. Classification (GTDB taxonomy): domain Bacteria; phylum Actinomycetota; class Actinomycetes; order Propionibacteriales; family Kribbellaceae; genus Kribbella; species Kribbella pratensis. The sequence goes on from NZ_SODU01000001.1 coordinate 1,395,955, forward strand.
ATCTTCACGTCCGTGGCCCGGACCTCGGACTCCGGCGCCTCGCCGAACGTCAGCACCTGCTGCCGAGTCCGGCTGCGCATGGCGGCGACCCGGTGGTCGTCGGCGTTCAGGATGGCGGTGCCGCCCGGCCTGACAGCCTCGATCATCTCGCCCTTGGCGAGCGCGATGTTGTCCTGGGAGCCGAGCTTGCCGATGTGCGAGGTGCCGACGTTCAGCACCAGGCCGATCTGCGGCGGCGTGATCCCGGTCAGGTAGGTGATGTCGCCCAGGCTCCGCACCCCCATCTCGGCGATCAGGTACTTCGTTGTCGCGGTCGCCTGCAGTGCGGTCAGCGGGTGCCCGATCTCGTTGTTGAACGAGCCTTCCGGCACCACGGTCTCGCCGTACGGGCGGATCAGCTGCCCGATCAGGTCCTTGGTGCTGGTCTTGCCCGAGGATCCGGTCAGCGCGATCACGGTCAGATCGGGCAGCTTGCCGATGACGTGGCGCGCCAGGTCGCCGAGCGCCCGCTGCGCGTCGTCGACGACGATGCACGGGCTGCCCTCGATCGGCCGCGTGGTGAGCGAGACCATGACGCCGGCCGCGGTCGCCGCGCCGACGAAGTCGTGGCCGTCCACGCGTTCACCGGGCAGGGCGACGAACAGTCCACCCGGCCCAGCGGCTCGTGAGTCGATCACCACCGCGCCGTCCACAACGGCCGCGGGCTCGACGCCCACGAGCTCGCCGCGGACGGCGTCGGCGATCTCGCCGCAACTGACAGGGATCACCGGTCTGCCTCCAACAGCTCACGCACAGTTTCGCGGTCGTCGAACGGATGGATCACACCGCCGACGTCCTGGCCCGTCTCATGACCCTTGCCGAGGACGACGACGGTGTCGCCCGGGCCGGCCAGCTCGATGGCCGACGCGATCGCCTGCCGGCGGTCGCCGATCTCGTGCAGGTCGGCGCCCGGAACGGCCTCCCGGGCTCCCGCGAGCGCGGCGGCCCGGATCGCGGCCGGGTCCTCGCTGCGCGGGTTGTCGTCGGTGACGATCACGACGTCCGCGGCTTTGGCCGCCTCGGCGCCCATCGCGGGCCGCTTCCCCGGGTCCCGGTCACCACCGCAGCCGACGACCGCGAACAGCCGGCCCTTCGTCGCAGTCCGCGCGGCCCTCAGCGCCAGCGCGACCGCGTCCGGCGTATGCGCGTAGTCCACGATCACCGCCAGCCCGTCCGCACGGGTGAACGTCTCCATCCGCCCCGGTACGGCAGCGGTCCGCAACCCGGCCGCGATCGCCTCGGCGGGTACGCCGACCTGCCGCAGCATCGCCGTGGCGAGCAGGGCGTTGGCGACGTTGAAGTCACCCGGCAGCGCGATCTCCACGGTCAGCGTCTCGTTCGGCCCCTGGATGTCGAGCACCGTCGTACCGTGCTCGGACCGGTGCCGGCCGGCGACCGTCCAGTCGGCGGCACCGGTCGTCGACACCGTGACCAGTGGTACGACGGTCTGCGCGGCGAGCCGGCGCCCGTACTCGTCGTCGATCGTCACCACCGCGACATCGCACCGCTCCGGGGTGAACAACGACGCCTTCGCCTGGAAGTACTCCTCGAACGTCTTGTGGAAATCCAGGTGGTCCTGCGTGAGGTTCAGGAACCCGGCGACCGCGAACCGCGCCCCGTCGACGCGGCCCAGCGCCAGCGCGTGGCTCGACACCTCCATCGAGCACCACGCCACCGCCCGTTCCCGCATTACCGCGAACAGCGCCTGCAGGTCGGTGGCCTCCGGAGTGGTCCGGACGCTCTTCACGACCTCGTCGCCGATGCGGGTCTGGATCGTCCCGATGAGCGCCGTCGGACCGAGCCCCCGCAGTACGGAGTCCAGCAGGAAACTGGTGGTGGTCTTCCCGTTGGTGCCGGTCACGCCGAGCAACCGGAGCTCACTGGTCGGCTCGCCGTAGATGCGCGACGCGATCGCGCCGAGGACGCTCCGCGGCCGGTCGGCGACCAGCACCGGAAGACCGGTTGCCGCAGCGCGGTCCGCGCCGGCCGGGTCGGTCAGTACGGCGACCGCACCGGCCTGCTGGGCTCTCGCGACGAACTCCGCGCCGTGCGTGACCGCGCCGGGCAGCGCGGCGTACAGGTCGCCGGGAAGGATGGAACGCGAGTCGAGGGAAACGCCGGTCACGGTCGCCGGCGACATTGCCGGGACCGGAACATGTGCGACGCTCGCGAGGTCGGCGAGGCTGACCGGCACGACGTGCCGAGGCCTGATCGCTGCGACCGCGCCGCCGGCGGCGGTAGGGGTGGACACGGGCCCTGAGGCTACCGCTCCGGACCCTGTGACTCCTATCTGACCCTGCGTCACCAGGCTGTGGCCCACCAGGCTGGGCGTCACCGCTTCGATGAGGTCCATGTCAGCGGGATGTTCGGCTGCTGCGCCCCGGTCGGCGGGACGACGTACTTCTGCAGCGCGTAGCTCATCACGTCTCGGAACACCGGTCCTCCTTGGAGACCACCACCCCGGGCACCCTGGGGATCGTGCAGTACGACGTACGTCACGAACCGTGGGTTGTCCGCAGGAGCGAATCCGGCGAAAGAAGTCGCCCAGGCGCCGTACTTGCCGGTCCCCGGAACGACCTGCTGCGCGGTACCGGTCTTGCCGGCCACGAGGTAGCCGTCGATCGCGGCCTGCGGGGCGGTGCCCTTCTTCGCGGTCACCGCTTCCATCATCGTGGTGACTTCCTTGGCGGCCTTCTCGCTGACCACCCGGCGGGCCGGCGCGGTCTGGTTCGGGATCAGGGAGCCGTTCGCGTCGATGTAGTTGCGGACCACCTTCGGCGGCACGTACACACCGCCGTTCGCGACCGCGTTCACCGCGGCGGCCTCCTGGACGGCGTTCACCGACAGCCCCTGGCCGAACGCGACGTTCGAGCGGGTGATCTCGGGCCACTCGTCACCCGGCGACAGCCGGCCCTTCGTCTCGCCCGGGAAGTTCAGCCCGGTCGGCTCGCCGAAGCCGAAGTCGTGCAGGTACTTCACGAACTGCGCGATCGGCATCTTCTGCGCGGCCATGATCGTGCCGACGTTCGACGACTTCGCGATCACCCCGGAGATGGTCAGGTTCATCGTGTCGTGCGACCAGTGGTCCTTGATGATCCGGCGCTGCACCTCGATGCTGCCGGGAACCTGCAGCTTGGTGTTCAGGTCGATGATCCCGGCGTCGGCCAGGGCGGCCATCGTGACCACCTTCTGCACGCTGCCCGGTTCGTAGCTGCGCTCCAGGGCCGGGTTGTTCAGGTCCGCCGACGTGTACTTCTTGTTCGGATCGAAGCTCGGGTAGTTGGCCATCGCCATCAGCTCCCCGGACTTCACGTCCATCACGACCACCGTGCCGGCGCTGGCCTTGTAGTCCTCGACCGCCTTCTGGATCCGTTTCTCGGCGAAGTACTGCAGGTCGCTGTCGAGGGTCAGCTGGACACCCAGACCGGGCTTCGGCTCCTGCACGGTGTGGTTCGCGTTCGGGATCTTGTTGCCCCTGGCATCGACCTCGTACATCGCCTGGCCGTCCTTACCGGACAGCTTGTCGTTCAGTCCGTACTCGAGACCGGACTGGCCCTTGCCGTCGGAGCCGGTCACGCCGACCAGGGTGGCGGCGATGCTGCCGTTCGGGTGGCTGCGGATCGGGTCTTCCTCGGTGTACAGCCCCGCCAGCATCGGGGCCTGCTGCTCCTTCGGCTTGCCCTTGTTCTGCTCGGCGATGGGCACGTTCGCGGCCTTGATCTCGGCCTGGATCGTGCTCCAGACCGTCGGGCTCACCTGGCGCGCGAGGTACGTGAAGCGGCCGGTGCCCGACATCGCGGCGACCAGCTTCGCGGTCGTCGTACCGGGCAGCTTCGGGGCCAGGATCGCGGCCAGCTGCTGCGCCACGGGCTTGGTCTGCTGCGGGTCCGCAGTGATCGCGACGGCGTCCTCGGTGACCGCCAACTCGACGCCGTTGCGGTCCTCGATGGTGCCGCGGCTCGCGTGCAGGATGTACGACCGGGCGTTCTCCTTGGTCGCCGCCTGCGCGTAGCTGTCCGGGTCCACGCCCTGGAGCAGCACGAGGCGCCCGGCGAACAGCGACAGGACGAACGCCATCACCCCGAAGGTCATCCGCAGCCGCAGCGCCGGCCGGCCGAGCCGCAGCATCCGTGGCGCCTTCTTGACCTTCCGCTTCTTCGGCCGTGGCGCGGGCCTGTTCTGCGGCGGCCGCTTCTTCCCGGAGGTCTTCTTGACCGGCCGCTTGGCCGCGACCTTCTTGACCGGTCGCTCACCGGTCTTCTTGGCGGCAGTCTTCTTGGCGGCTGTCTTCTTTGCAGGTGTCTTCTTTGCAGCAGGAGTCTGCTTGCGAGGAGCCGGCGGTCGCCTCGCGGCGGCCTTCTTCACCGGGCGTGGTGCAGCCGCCGCCTGTGCGCGCTCCTGCTCCTCGCGGGCTTTGCGGAGGAGGCGTTCGCGGGTGGACTCGGGCCGTTGCGGGGTGGTGCGGCCACTGTCCGTAGCGGATGGACGACGGGGCTGAGCCTTGCTGGGCGGGTTCCCTCGGCCCGGTGCGGCACCACGCTTGCGTGGCGGCTCGTTTCCCCGTCGGTCCGTCATCCGATCATCCCCGTGTGGTCGTGGCGGGCTTCTTCGTCGTGGCCGGCGGCTTGGTGGTGCCGGTCGGCGGCTTGGTCGTGCTCGTGGGCGGCTTCGTGCTGGTCTGCGGCTTCACCGGAGTGACCGGCTTGACCGGTGTCACCGGCTTCACGGGCGTCACCGGCTTCACGGGCGTCACCGGCTTGGTGGTCGCCTTGCCGGTCGGCGTGCTCGGGCCGAACATCGCCGTACCGGCCCCGGCCTTGCCTTCCGCCGGTACGCCGAGCACACGGCCGTCGGACAGCCGCAGGAACACCGGGTTCGGATTCGGCACCATGCCGAGCCGCAGCGCACGGTCGGACAGGTTCTGCGGCGACTCCAGCGTCCGGACCTGCTTCTCCAGCTGTTCCTGCTGGTCCCGCAACTGGTCGGCCTGCGAGCTCAGCTTGGTGATGTTGAACGTGCCGCTCTGCAGCTCCGTGTTCAGCAGCAGCAGACCGACCAGTCCGGCGGCCAGCAGCGACACCACGAAGATGACGAACGGCATCCGGGGCGGCCGGAACGGCGCGCCGTAGACCACCCGCAGCCGCGGCTGCGTCTTCTTCCCTGTGCTACCAGCGACCGGCGTCACCCGCGCTTTCTGCGGGCTGAAGACAGTACTCATCAGGCGACCAGTCCCTTCTCCCGGATCCGCTCGGCCGCCCGCACGCGAGCCGAGGCGGCGCGCGGGTTGACCGCGACCTCCTCCTCGGTCGGCCGTTCGGCGCCCCGGGTCAGTAGCTTCAGATACGGTTCGTGCCCGGCCGGGATCACCGGCAGGTCGTCCGGTACGTCGGACTTGGTGCCCGGCGCGAACGCCTGCTTGGTGATCCGGTCCTCGAGCGAGTGGTAGCTCATCACCACGATCCGGCCGTGCAGCGCGAGCGACCCGAGCGCGGCCGGCAGCGCGCGACGCAGTACGTCGAGCTCGCCGTTCACCTCGATCCGCAACGCCTGGAAGGTCCGCTTGGCCGGGTGTCCCCCGGTGCGGCGGGCCGCCTGCGGGATCGCGTTGCGGACCAGCTCGGACAGTCGCGCGCTGTTCGTGAACGGTTCGGTCTCCCGCTCCCGCACGATCCGGTCCGCGATCCGGCGGGCGAACTTCTCCTCGCCGTACTGGAACAGGATCCGGGCCAGGTCGGCCGCGCTGTAGGTGTTGAGGATGTCGGCCGCCGTGGTCGGGCCGGTCGGGTCCATCCGCATGTCCAGCGGCGCGTCCTGCGCGTAGGCGAAACCGCGGTCGGCCTCGTCCAGCTGCATCGACGAGACGCCCAGGTCGAACAGGATGCCGTCGATGGCCGGTACGTCGAGGTCCTCGAGCACCCGCGGCAATTCGTCGTACACAGCGTGCACGAGGGTGATCCGCTCCGCGTACGGCGCGAGCCGGTCGCCGGCCAGGCGCAGCGCGGCCGGGTCCCGGTCGAGGCCGATCAGCCGGACCTCGGGGAACTGCCGCAGGAACGCCTCGGAATGACCGCCGAGGCCGAGGGTGGCGTCGACGACGACGGCCCCGGGACGCGCGAGCGCCGGCGCCAGCAGCGCGACCACGCGCTCCAGCATCACCGGCACATGCCGCTCCGCAGCGTCCATCTCGACCCTTCCCGTCACTTCCCTGCCCCTGCGGGAGCGACCCTGCCCCCGCAGGTCATGTGTGGTGCGCAGACAGGCGATAGACAGCACCGTCCGGTCAGATCGCGGGTACGCCTTCCGGGGAAGTACCTGCTGGTCTTGGCGCCGGGGAAGTGACGCCAACACTCCAGGTCGGAAGTCGGACCCGTGATCTCACCGGACGGTCGGTGTCTCGCGGTCCTCGCACACTGTTCAGCTTGAAGTTCAGAAGATGCCGGGCAGTACTTCCTCGGACAGGTCGGCGAACGCCTGCTCCTGCTCCTGCGAGTACCTGTTCCAGTTCTCCGTGTTCCAGATCTCCACCCGGTTCATCGCCCCGATGACGACGCAGTCGCGATCCAGTGACGCGTAGTCGCGCAGCATCGGCGGAATGGTGACCCGGCCCTGCTTGTCCGGCATCTCGTTCGAGGCGCCGGCGAACAACATCCGTAGGTAGTCCCGCGCACCCTTGTTGGTGATCGGAGCCTGCTTCAACTGCTCGGTCAGCTGGACGAACTCACGCTCCGGCCACACGGACAGCGATCGCTCCTGTCCACGCGTGATCACCAGACCGTCGGCCAGCTCGTCCCGGAACTTCGCCGGCAGGAACAGCCGTCCCTTGTCGTCGAGCTTGGGGAAGTGCGTTCCGAGGAACACGCTCCACCTCCCCGTTGCGGACTCTCCGACTCAGGCGGGTGCTTCCACCACTTCAGTTCCACTGCGCTCCACCTTACTCCACTTTCCACCACCGTCAACCAACTTCCGCCCCATTCCGCCCCCGCGCCGCCTGAATCCGAGCCCGATGTCCCGCGTGTCGTTGCCGCCTCAACCGTCTCCTCCTCCACTTCCCTCCACCGCGTTCCTCCACTTCGCTCCACCACATCGCTCCACCGGGCTGAACCACTCGGGGCAGATCTGCGTGAACCTTCCGGGCGGTCGGAACGTCGTACGCGGCACGCACTGCTTTCGTCGCCCGTACGCTTGGAGGGAACTTGTTTCCGACCCCGCCGTGAGGGCGTGCGCCGATGAACCCCGACATGAACACCGAAACGCCAGGTAACGAAACTCCCGCGGCTCTAGGCCCGACCCCTACAGCGGGTGAGAATGTGTCGGCAGTCAACGAATGGGGAGGACACCGAGTGAGCACCACCGCGACCAGCTCGCCGCTGGCAGGAGCCGGGGACTTCGACGAGCTGTCCGAGGTGGCGGGCCGTGTCCGCCGCGCCATGGAGCAGGTGATCGAGGGCAAACCCGACGTCGTCGAGGTCGCCATCACGGTCCTGCTGGCCGAGGGGCATCTGCTGATCGAGGACGTGCCGGGCGTCGGCAAGACGATGCTGGCCAAGGCGCTGGCGAAGTCGATCGACTGCACCGTGCGCCGGATCCAGTTCACGCCGGACCTGCTGCCGTCGGACATCACCGGCGTCTCGGTCTTCAACCAGGAGATCCGCGACTTCGAGTTCAAGCCCGGCGCGGTGTTCGCGAACATCGTCGTCGGCGACGAGATCAACCGGGCCTCGCCGAAGACCCAGGCCGCGCTGCTGGAGTCCATGGAGGAGCGCCAGGTCACCGTCGACACCACGACGTATCACCTCGAGTCGCCGTTCATGGTCATCGCGACGCAGAACCCGATCGAGATGGAAGGCACGTACCCGCTGCCCGAGGCACAGCGCGACCGCTTCATGGCCCGCGTCTCGATGGGCTACCCGGAGCCGGCCGCCGAGCTGCGGATGCTGGACGGGCACGCGGCCGACGACCCGCTGGCGAACCTCCAGCCGGTCACCGACGGCCAGCAGATCCTCCGGCTGGTGAAGACGGTGCAGTCGGTGCACGTGTCCGAGTCGGTGAAGGAGTACGCCGTTGCGCTGGTCGGCGCGACCCGCCGCTCGCAGGAGCTGCGGCTCGGCGCCAGCCCGCGGTCGACGTTGCACCTGATCCGGGCGGCCCGTGCGGCCGCCGCTCTCGACGCACGGGAGTTCGTGCTGCCGGACGACATCCAGGAGCTCGCGGTACCGGTGCTCGCGCACCGTGTGCTGCCGGCGGCCGAAGCGCATCTCGGTGGGCGCGGTGCGGCCGACATCATCTCCGGGCTGGTCGCCAGCGTGCCGCTCCCCCGCACCCGCCGGGACTGAGACATGCGGCAGGCATTGCGCGGACTGACCACCAGAGGTCGAGCGTTCGTCGCGGCCGGTCTCACTGCTTCACTGTGCGCGCTGCTGCTCGGCCAGAAGGACCTGCTGCGCGTCGGCATTCTCCTGGCCGCGCTGCCGGTCGTGGCAGCGCTGGTCGTCGGCCGGACCCGACTGAGGCTCCAGGTACGGCGCAGTCTCGCGCCGGATCAGGTGCCGGTCGGGACGCAGGCGACCGTGGAGCTGACACTGAGCAACCAGGGCCGGATGCCCGCGGGGCTGCTGCTGCTCGAGGACCGTATTCCTTATGTACTAGGCCATCGGCCGCGGTTCGTCGTCGACCGGGTGAGCCCGAACTGGCGTCGTACGGTCACCTACCCGGTCAAGTCCGACGTACGGGGACTGTTCCAGGTCGGGCCGTTGATGCTGACGGTGGCCGACCCGTTCGGGCTGGTGGAGACGAGCCGGACGTTCACGCGGAGCCAGCACCTGCTGGTCACACCGCGGGTCTACAAGCTTCCCGAGATCCGGCTGGGCGCTGACCGGGCCGGATCGGGCGAGAACCGGCCGCGGGCGATCGCGGCCGCCGGCGAGGAGGACGCGACGGTCCGTGAGTACCGCGACGGCGACGACCTGCGCCGGGTGCACTGGCGGTCGACCGCGCGCCGCGGCGAGCTGATGGTCCGCCGCGAGGAGCAGCCCTGGCAGAGCCGGTGCTCGCTGTTCCTGGACGCGCGGACGATCTCGCACCACGGGCACGGTCCGTCGTCCAGCCTGGAGTGGGCGGTCAGCGCGGCCGCCTCGATCGGCATCGACCGGATGCGGCGCGGCTACGTCACCACGCTGCTCGGCGGGCCGACCACGCTGTCCGCCATCACCCACCGCACTTCCGCGGCGGTGCACCAGCCGCTCACGCAACAGCAACTGCTGACCGAGTGCGCGACCGTCGAGGAGCACAAGTACGCCGAGCTCGGTCCGCTGCTGACCGTCGACCGGCACGCGCAGGATCCGAGCCTCGTGATCGCGATCCTCGGCGCCTGCGGGACCGAGGACATCACCGCCCTGAACCGGTGGCGGACCAGCCAGGCGACCGGCGTCGCGCTGGTCCTGGACGCTGCCAGCTGGGCGGTCGGCGCCGAGGCGACCGAGAAGGCGGCCCGCCTGACCGCCGCCACGGACGCCACCGAGAACGAGCTGCGCCGGAACGGCTGGCGAGTAGCCAGAGTCCGCCGCGGCGACCACCTCCCCACCGTGTGGTCCGGCCTAGGACTACGGAGCGGAAGGATCGCATGACAGTGCATATGCCACCCCTCCGGCGCGGCGGGTCATCGGGCTGGAACTCCCGATGACCGGTCACGCAAGGATCTCCATTGCTGCTTGGGGAGCGACCGTGCTCGGGTCGCTCGTGCTCACGCCGGTGTTCTCCGGGCCGTTCCTGTTCATCAGCGCGTTCCTGTGCGCGCTGGTGACCGGTGTCGGCGTCCTGTTGCAGAACCTGCGGACCCCGCGGATCGTCGTACCGATCGTCCAGCTGCTCGTGCTGATCGAGCTGCTGTCGCTGTTCTTCCTGCACAGCACGATGAAGTTCGGGCTGTTCCCGCTGAAGGCGACCGCGATCGAGTTCAACTCGCAGGTGGTCGACGCGATGGACTCGATCAACCGGTTCAGCGCGCCACTGCCCCAGGACTCGCACCTCACGCTGTTCGCCGTGTCCGTGATCTCGGCGACCGGGTTGCTGATCCACATCATCGCCGTCCAACTGCGGCAGGCCGCATGGTCCGGGTTGCTGCTGCTGATCATGTACACCGTGCCGGCCGCGACGGTGCACGGCGGGCTGCCGTGGCTACTCTTCATCCCGCCGGCGATCGGCTACATCGTCCTGCTGTCCGCGGAAGGCCGCAGCCGGCTCAGCCGCTGGGGCCGCCGGATCTCGGGTGTCTCGCACCTCGACGCGGCCGAGCCCGTCGAGGCGTCGGCGCTCGGTCAGGCCGGCCGGCGGATCGGGCTGACCGTGGTCGCGATCGCCGCGCTGCTGCCCGCGTTGCTGCCGACGCTGCCGGAAGGTGTCATCGGCAACGGCCTGGCCGGCGGCGGGACCGGCTCCGGGATCGGCGCGAGCATCTCGTCGACCGACCCGATGCTGGACATGGGCAAGAACCTGAAACGCGGCGAGAACGTCGTCGCGCTCACCTACAAGGGCGGCCCGACCGGCGGCACGTACCTGCGGCTGACCGCGCTCGACCTGTTCGACGGCAACACCTGGCGGATCGCGCCGCGTTCCCCCGGACACAAGCTGAACGGCGGCGAACTGACTCCGCCGCCGGGCTACACCGGCGACCTGACGAAGGTCGAGCAGTCCTCGATGGAGATCGACGTCACCCGGACGTTCCGCTCCCAGTTCGTCCCGGTCCCGTACCCGCTGCACTCGATCTCGCTGAAGCGTGACTGGCGGTACGACGCCGGCGCGCTGGACGTGGTCTCGTCGAACGGGTCGATCGTCGGCGGCAAGAAGTACAAGCTGACGTCGTACGACCTGACGCCGACCCCGGACCAGCTGCACGACGCGATCACCACCGGCGCCCCGGACCAGTACACGAGCGTCGTACCGGGGAAGACGCCGCTGGACATCAAGCAGAAGACGTCCGAGATCACCGCCGCGGCCAAGGACAACAAGTTCGAGGCGGCCGTGCTGATCCAGAACTGGTTCCGCAGCGGCGGCGGCTTCACCTACAGCACGCAGAACTCCAAGGGCAGCGGGATGGCCGCGCTCGAGGACTTCCTGCTGAACAACAAGCAGGGGTACTGCGAGCAGTTCGCCACCGGGATGGCGCTGATGGCGCGGATCATCGGGATCCCGTCCCGGGTCGGGATCGGCTTCCTGCCCGGAACGGCCGGCAAGGACGGCGAGTTCACGGTCAAGATGCACGACATGCACGCCTGGCCGGAGCTGTACTTCCAGGGCGTCGGCTGGGTCCGGTTCGAGCCGACGCCGTCGGCGCGGGTCGCGGCCACGCCGAACTGGACGGTCGCCTCGACCGAGAACCCGACCAGCCCGACGACCGCGCCGACCAACGTGCCGACGACGCCGGGCTCCCGGGAGACCCCCGGGATCAACAGGCCGAAGAACGACCCGAACCTGCCGAGCGACAGCGGGACCGCGATCGTTGACTCCGGCAACTGGTTCACCAACGGCGGCGGCAAGGCGATCGCCGGCGGGCTCGGTGTGATCCTGCTGCTGTGCATCCCCTGGCTGGTCCGCACACTGACCCGGCGACGGCGCTTCCTGCGACCGCCGGGACGTGCCGGAGCCGAAGGGTTGTGGGCGGAGATCCGGGACACGTCGCGGGATCTGGGCCTCGACTGGTCCGACATCTCGACGCCACGGCAGACCGGCCAGTGGCTGACGTCCCAGCTGCCCGAGGACACCCGTCCGTCCGCGCGCCGCCTGGCCCGCGGGATCGAGGCGATGCGGTACGCCGGAGACACGGATCTCGAGCTGGACCTTCGCGACGACGCAACCGCCGTACGGCAAGCGCTCTGGTCGCGGGCCCGTGTCCGTCGCCGCTGGCGGGCGCGGCTGCTGCCGCCGTCCTGGCGTTGGTACCTCAGCCGAGGCACCAACGAGGCGTCCGATCTCCTGGACGAGTTCGACCTGCTCCTGGCCCGTCTCCGCTCCGGACTCCTCCCGAAGCGGGCGCGCACCAACTAGCTGAGCGGGATCTGGTAGAGGATGAATCCCCGGTTCTCGGCCACCTGGTCGTAGAGCCGGCGGGCTGTGGCGTTGGACTCGTGCGTCGACCAGTAGACGCGCCCGCACGCACGCTCGCGGGCCCACTCGGTGACGGCGTCGATGAGCGCTCGCGCCGCACCGCGACCGCGGGCCTCCGGCGCCGTGAACAGATCTTGCAGATAGCAGGAGTCGGGCGCCGTCGTACTCGCGTGGGTCAGGAAGTGCACGATCCCGACCAGCTTTCCGTCCAGGCGTGCCCCGAGCGCGTGTACCTCCTCGTCACGCTCGAACCTGGTCCACGCGTGCTCGAAGAACTCGTCCGGCATCGTGCGGCCGTAGAACTCGTTGTAGCCGGCGAACAAGGTCTGCCAGACGTCGCGGTCAGCCTGCTCGAGGCGTCCGATGGTGAGCATGGGAGAACAGTGCCATGCTCACGGGGCCGGGGTGCGGTGATGGGACAAAAAGAACCACACCCGCTCCACCAGGGCACGGGTGTGGTCGAAGATCAGGGTCGCGCGCTCAGAGATCCTCGTCGCGGCGGCGGCGCCAGCGGTCTTCCATGCGCTCCATGAAGCTGCCGGACGAGTCGTGTTTCGTCCGGTGCCGTTTGGTCGGCGGAGGCGGCGGGATGTCGTCGGACTCTCCCGCGTTGCTGATCCGCTTCATGCTCAGCGCCGCGATGTACAGGCAAGCCACCATCATCACGAAGCCAATGACCCCGATGATGGTGTTGGGGATGATCGCACCGGTCATCAGCACCACGATGCCCAGCACGAATCCAACGCCGGCAAGCACTGCCCGGCGCTTGTAGTACAAGCGCACATTGGTCCCACGCATGGCGGAAACGAACTTCGGGTCTTCCGCAGCAAGGGCACGTTCGAGCTGCTCGAACTGGCGCTGCTCTTCTTCCGAGAGGGGCACCGTCGATCCCTCCATGATGAGCGCGATCTCGATAGGCCGCCTCCAGTCTAGGCCGCGCCCGCGTCACACGAAACCCTGACCGGCTGTCCAGCGCGTCACGGTCCGGCAACTGCCCCGGCCAGGCCGGTCCCAAACCTGTGTCCTTCGGCGTGTCGTTCACAGCCGGTTGACGACAACCACCCCGCTGACCGTGCCGGAGGTAGCCTGCTCGTCACCCTCCGTCGCGAGGTCTCAGGCCGGCGCAACTGCCCGCGGGCTCAGCGCGTCGCGAGAATGTGCAGCTGCGTCGCCAGCGCGCGGAACGCCGGATGCCGGCTCGCGGCCCGCTCGAGCTCGGCCAGCGAATCGGCGGCCCCCGGTTCGGAGTCGACGAACGCGGACGGCACCAGATCGGCGAAGGTCCGCACGCCGTGCACGGTATGTACCAGGAACCCGGCATCCGCCAGCTGCGCCGTGATCCCGGCCTCGTCGAACCGCCGCGGCATCGGGTCGGTCGCGCCCCAGCGCCCGTCCGGATCCTGCAGTGCGATCCGCGCCTCGGCCAGGTGACCGGCCAGCGCCCGGGCCAGGACGACCGCGTTGCGCTGGGCAACCAGCAGACTCAGTACGCCGCCTTCGCGCAGCACCGACGCCATCGCCTGCAGCGCCTGGACCGGGTCGTCGACGACCTCGAGAACTCCATGGCACAAGACGGCGTCCGCGCTCGACTCCCCCGCCAGCCCGGGGAGCTCGGCCGCATCGCCCTGGACGCCGCGAACCAGCTCACTCACGCCTTCGTCCCGGGCGCGGCGCTCCAGCGAGGCCAGCGCGTCCGGGCTCGGGTCGACCACCGTCACCCGGTGCCCCTCGACCGCCAACGGAACCGCGAACCCGCCGGTGCCGCCACCCAGGTCGACGATGTCCAGTCCAGCACGGTCCTGTCCAGCACGGTCCGGTCCAGGGGCGGGATCGGTCCGTTCGCGTGCCGCCAGCGCGACCCGCAGCGCCTCGCCCACCAACGCCGTCCGCACGCTGCGCCGCCGCCGATCCACCATCAACCCTCCAGCCGGTCCCCCATCACCACCCACCGCGCCACACCCTACTTCCCTCCCGCCCGGTCCATCCCGCCGACCGTCGTAAGCAGTTCATAAGTCCCGGGATCTGTCCCTGGAGGCGCGATCGGCGCACTCTCGGTTCAAGGGGACAGCCGATCACCAGGGAGGGATCATGGCCATCTTCAGCAAGTCGTTCGACGAGCCGGACGAGCAACGTTCACCGGACAAGACGAGCGTCGACGTCGTCAAACTGCCGGGTGCGAGTGTCGCCCGGATCACCTTCCAGCCCGGCTGGCGCTGGTCCGAGTGCATCCGTCCGGTCATCGGCGGCGACTCGTGCCAGGTCCGCCACGTCGGAACCCTGCTGTCGGGCGAGATGGAGGTCGTCCACGACGACGGCACCAAGGCGAACCTGGTGCCGGGCGTCGCCTATGTGATCGAACCAGGACACGACGCCTGGGTCGTCGGCAACGATCCGGCGGTCAGCCTCGAGTTCGAGTCGCTCGCGGCGGAGACGTACGCCAAGGCCTGACCCGCCGGCCGATCCGGCTGAGGCAGCAACCGGAGGGAGCTGCTGCCTCAGGACGGGGTGCGGGCGATGACGTACAGGCGGCGGGTCGTTTCGGCGCGGGTGGCGATCGGGCCGCGCAGGTACCACTCGGTGTCGATGAGGCCGGCGCCTTCGACAACACTCACGATGTACGCCGGGTCGTGCAGGACGTAGTCGAGATTGACCTCGTGACCGAGCAGCTCGTCGACGTGACTGATCTCGTCGCCGGCATGCAGCGCGAGCACCAGCCAGCCGCCCGGGTCGAGCGGCCGTGTCAGCGCCGAGATCGCCTCGGGGAGCTCGGATGCGGCCAAGTGGATGAGCGAGTACCAGCCGAGGACCGCCGCCCAGCCGGAGCTCGCCGGCGGCCGGCCGAGGCGTCGCAGGTCGCCGACCTCGAACCTCAGGTGCGGAAAGCGCCGACGAGCCTCGGCAACCATCTCCGGCGACAGGTCGACGCCGGTGGCGTCCGCGTCCCGGTCGGCGAGGTACGCCGTGACGTGCCCCGGACCCGAGCCGACCTCGACGACCGGGCGACCGTTGGCGTGGGCAATCACCCGGTCGAGCAGCCAGCGTTCGAACGGCAACGCGTCGAGCTCGTCCAGCAACTCGTCCGCGTACGTCGCAGCAACAGCGTCGTACGCCGAACGCACGCGGGCGTCACGCTCGTCCGCACCGTCGGCGATGACCGTGTCCCGGTCGACGCTCTCGACGACAGCGGCGGCCGCCTCCGCCTCGGGCACGGGGCCGAGGAGGTGGACCCAGCGGCGATCGTGCTGTCCGACGCGACGTTCGAGTTCGCGTACCAGCGGTTCGGGGCGCGCAGCCATCCGTCGCAGGCACGCTTCGACATCGCTCCGGTCCTCGAACTTGTACAGCCGCTCGGTCCGCGTCCGCAGTTCGCCCGGCGCCTGGGCACCGCGCAGCAGCAACACCGTGATGAGCGCCCGCTCGTCCTCCTCGAGCTCGAGCTTCTCGTCGAGGATCTGGTGGTACTTCAAGGTCCGCCGGCCTACGTCTGCCCAGACGATCCGCAACAGCTCCCGATCGCGCAGCGCCCGTGCGGTCCGCTCCACGGTGCCCTGGTCGTAGTCGACGACCGGATCCCGGTTGCTGGTCTGATTGCAGGCCGTCCGCAACGCGTTCGCCGTCAACGGGTACGACGCCGGCACCGTGGTCTGCTTCTCCAGCAAGCTCCCGAGAACCCGCTGCTCCTCGACATCCAACACCGGAAGTCCACTCACCCCGCCGACCTTAGACGCTGTCCGGCCGACCTTTGAACACCTTTCTGAACAGCTTTTGGTGACTCAGCCGGGTTGGTAGGTCTCGGGGAGGGTCAGGGGTTCGAAGGCGGTGCCGTTGCAGGTGGGGCACAGAAAGTCCGCTCGGATGCCGGACCGGTCCTCGGACTGGATGCCGGAGCCGGCGCACTGCGTGCACAGGCCGTCGTGCCAGGCGTCGCCGGACAGCGCCTGGTGAGGTCGGGGGTAATGCGTGTCCGGCAGGTAGCACTCGGCGCCGGTGAGGGCGTGGACGCGACCACACAGGTCCTTGCCCAGACCTCTCGATGGTTCGCTCACTGTCGGGATCTCCTCACAGCATGGGTGGGATCTAGCTGGCTTGCATCCAGGGCTGGGTCAGGACGGACTGAGGGTCGGTGGTCGCGGTGAGCACCGGGGTGGTGGAGAGGCGCAGGCTGGCTTCCACCTGGGTGTAGAACGTGTCGACGGCGCGCACCAGGTCGTCCGCCTCGCGGGTGCTGACGGCGCGCACCAGGCCGGCCTCGGCGGCGGCACGC
Source organism: Kribbella pratensis (assembly GCF_004366075.1). Lineage (GTDB taxonomy): Bacteria > Actinomycetota > Actinomycetes > Propionibacteriales > Kribbellaceae > Kribbella > Kribbella pratensis. The sequence goes on from NZ_SODU01000001.1 coordinate 1,412,357, forward strand.
TGGGCGGCGCCGGCGGCGAAGAACGTGGCCCATTCGCCGAACTCGGGCGCGACCTCCGCCAGCAGCACCCAGGCGTTGCGCTGGATCCTGCGGCGGCTGCTCGAGCGGACCGGACGGGCGCGGACAGCGAGCACCGCGGCCGCGACCCGGAGCGCCGCGACATGCGCGCTCGAGTAGCGGATCAGGTGGTCGGTGGTCTCCGTTGCCTCGGCCAGGGCGGCGCGGGCACGGGACAGCTCTCGGCTGGCCGCGCCGGCCGCGGCCGGCGATACCGGTGAAACAGTCATCGGTCGCTCACCCTTTCCAGTTGCCAACGACCCGAGACCGGGTCGTGGGCGAGATCGAACATCTCCTGCCGCCCGTACCTTCCGCAGCCGGCCTCGACGCGGAAGACCGCTCGCTCCGGTCCCCACTCCGCGTCCAGCACGCCGACCGCTGCCGGGGTCCTGCCGTCCGGTGCGGGGAGCGTGGCAGCGGCGCGCGAACGGGGGGTGGCCGCCGCTGCCACGCCGGCTGTGTGCGTCCGGGCCGGACGAGACGTCGTACGGGCCGCCGAGCACGCCTCGGCGACGGTGGCCGCATCGATCCGCGCGAGCGAACCGGCGTGGGCGCGGGGGTCGTGAATCTGGCCGGTGCCGATGACGCCGCGCTCCCACCAGGCGGCGGTCTCGGTCCACTGGGACCTGAGCGCGCGGACCCGCCAGAGCCGGCCGCGCCAGAGGAACTGGTCGGGGGTCTGCACACCGTCCACGGGCACCGTGTGCACCTCGACGGCGTCGTCGAACTCCCACATGCTCCATCGCCTCCTGTTCGTCCCCGGCGCTGCTTCAGATCTGGCTCTGCGTCGAGGACCGGGCCCCGAGTCGGCGGCCCGGCGGGTGGACACGGGGTGGGGGTCGAGGACCACCCCGGTGCCCGGCCCGCCGGGACCACCGGATTCCGATGCGGCCGCAACTCCGCACCGGAGCCGTTCAGCTGTCCGGCTCACCTCGGTCCGGCCTCCCGACGAAACCGGGACCGAGGCAATCGAACATCTGTTCGAACAATGGAAGCGTAGCGCCGCCCGCCGACAGTCGTCAACGGTCCGTAACCTCGGCGCGTCGCCGCGGCAGGGCTCCGGCCGCCAGACTGGAAGCACCGAGGCGAAGGGACGCACGATGCGGAAACGGACAGCCGGAATCGCCGCGGCGGCGGTCGCCGTCGTGGTGGCAGCGGTCGCGCTGCCGCTCTTCCAGCCGTGGCGGCTCGCCACCGACAAGGTCGTCGACGAGGCGGTGCCCGGCGCTGTTCCGATCTCCACGACTTCATCGTCGACGACGCCACCGACAGTTTCCGTCGAGCCGGAGCAACCGACGTCGCAACCGCGGCCGCGGCCGAAGGTGCTCCTGACCGGGAAGCTGATCACGCACGAACACCGGACGTCCGGCACGGTCGCCGTGCTCGCTCTCCCCGACGGCAGCCGCATCCTCCGGCTCGAGAACCTCGACACCTCCGACGGCCCGGACCTCAAGGTCTGGCTGAGCGACGCCGGGGTCGTTCCGGGCCGCGCGGGCTGGCACGTCTTCGACGACGGCAAGTACCGCAGTCTGGGCAGCCTCAAGGGCAACCACGGCAACCAGAACTACGTGATCCCCCGCGACCTCGAGCTGGGGAGCTTCCGCAGCGTCGCGATCTGGTGCGACCGTTTCAACGTTTCGTTCGGCGCCGCCGCCCTCGCATAAGCTCAGATCCGTGAGCAGTCATCCCAATGTGCAGAAGGTGGCGGACGCCCTGGCGGCGGCCGGGGCCACCGGCGAGATCGTGATCCTGGACGAGGCGGTGCCGACCGCGGCGGCCGCGGCGGCCGAGCTCGGTTGCGAGGTCGGCGCGATCGCGAACAGCCTGATCTTCGCCGGCGACGGCGCCCCGGTGCTGATCCTCACCTCGGGCGCACACCGGGTGGACACCGCCAAGGTCGCGGCCGAGCTCGGGATCGCGAAGCTGAAGCGGGCCACGCCGGAGTTCGTCAAGGAGCACACCGGTCAGTCGATCGGCGGCGTCGCCCCGGTCGGGCACCCGGGCCGCGTTCCGACGTACGTCGACACCGCGCTCGAGCGGTACCCGGTGATCTGGGCTGCCGCGGGCATCCCGCACTCGGTGTTCCCCACGACGTACGCCGAACTCCTCGAGCTGACCGACGGCACGCCGATGACGGTCAACTGAGCACTACCGACCGAGTACGGCGGGAATCGCGGTCCGGACGAAGCGCCGGGCGAGCCCGGCGCGGGTGTGCCGCCACCAGGGGCCGGTCCGGACATCCGTCCCGTAGCGGCGGCGCCTGATGTCCTCGACGACGTCCGCGGGCGCCCCGAGACGGGGCAGGACGTCGAAGGCGGCGCGCTTGGTGATCAGGTCGCCGGTGGCCAGCGTGACGTGTGCGCGGGCGATCGTGAGCAGGCTGAGGTCGACCCAGATGTCGGCGTACCAGTTGCTCCGCTTCCGGGTGGCAGGCAGCCAGAACTCCCGCAGGTCGCGGCGGATGAACGCGAACAGTTCCTCGTCGGTGGTCGCCGGCAGCAACTGGCCCGGGGCCGGTCCGTAGAGCGTTCGGTTGCCGATAGCAAGCTCCCGGCGGGTCACCGGCGTCACCGGGCGGTCGAAGTACCGCCCCTGCGCGAACGTCGGGTGCCGCACCGAGGCGTCGGCCAGCTGGGACTTGAGCATGTAGGAGCAGTGCAGCTTGGCCGCCAAGGGGTCCGAGCTGATCAGCTTCCGGTGCAGGTCGGCCACAGCCTGGGTCGGCGGCGAAGAGACGACGGCGACGACGTCCAGGTCGCTTCGCCCCAGTTGATAGTCCCCCAGCGCCAGTGAACCGTGCAGCCAAACCGCTTCTACAGCAGCGACTTCACGGACAGACGTGACAAAGCCGTCCAGCAAGGGCTGGACGGCTTCGTCGATCACGGCAGACAGATTAAACGGCTGGTCGCACGTCCACGTCGGCGGCCCGTACGTAGGCCATCCGGTGGCCGAACCAGATCTGGTAGTACTTGTCCTTCCCGAGCACCTGGACGTGGTCCGCCGGCGGCTGCCCGGCGAACGTCACCGCACGGTAGTAGTCGGTCTCGATGTCCAGGTCACCCACCGGGTAGGCCTGCCCCGCACCGATCGAGTACTGCAGCGGCGTCACCGTCTGGTAGGGAATCCCGGCCGGGTACGCCGACTGCTCCGGGTAGGCACGGCCGTACACCGGCACCGACGTGAGACCGGCCTTCGGCTTCACGACGAGACCCGGCTTCGCGAACGCGTCCGGAGCCGACGCCGGGCTCTTGAACCAGGCGAGTGCCCCCAGGTACCAGACGGCTACCCAGTCGCCCTGGCGCTGTGCGACGACGTACTTAGAACCCGCAGCGGCCCGGGAGCCCATGTCGGAGACGACAGTGGTGCCGTTGGAACCGTCAGGGTGCAGACCGAGGTCCTTGACCAGCGGAGCGTTGTCGTCAGGCGCCTGGCGCAGGTAGACGAAGTTGGTGCCCTGCGGCTTGCACGTCGTACCGGGGGCGTCGCAGTTGGTGATCACCTGGACGTTGTCCTCGAAGCCCGGCTTGATCGTGACGATCGACCCGGCGCGCACCGGGAACACGGACTTGCCCCAGATCGGCGCACCCATCAGGTCCATGTAGTGCTCCCAGTCCCAGAACGGTCCCGGGTCCCAGTGCATGCCACGGACCGTGGACGGGACGGTGCCCGGCACCTGGTCGTGGCCGATGATGTGCGCGCGGTCGAGCGGGATGTTGTTCTTGGCGGCCAGGTAGGCCACCAGCTTGGCCGAGTTGCGGTACAGCGCCTCGGTGTACCAGGTCGCGCCCTGGGCCGCGAAGCCCTCGTGCTCGATGCCGATGCTGTGCATGTTCACGTACCAGTTGCCGGCGTGCCACGCGACGTCCTTGGCCTTCACGTGCTGCCAGATGTGGCCGTCCGACGAGCGCATCGTGTACTGCCAGCTCACGTACGTCGGGTCCTGGACCAGGTTCAGCACACCCTGCCAGCCACCCTCGGTGTCGTGGATGACGATGTAGTCGATCTTGCCGGTCTTCGGCCGGTTGGCGAGGTCGTGGTTCCCGTAGTCGCCGTCTCCGAACTCCGAGTACGGCGCCGGCAGCCACTCGCAACCGAGCGACGGCGGGCACTCCACGTCGGACGTGGACGGCTGCACACCGGCCGGCAGCGACAGCTTGCCGATCTGCGACTTGTCCGGCGTCACGGCGACCGCAGGCATCACGATCTGCTGGCCCGTGTTCGTCGTACGGGCCGCACCCTTGGCCATGATCGAGTAGACGTCGTCGGCGAACCCGGCCGCGCCGACCTTGTCCCCTGCCTCGGAGTACGACGCCACCGCGCCGTACCACTGTGCCGGGGAGGTCTCCGCGCCGACCGGCAGGCCGAGCGACTTCTGGTACGACGCCAGCACCGCGGCGCCACCGTTGATGTTGGCGGTCACGTCATTGCGCAGTGCGCTCTGGTCGAGGCCGGTCAGCTCCGACGCCTTCTGCAGCGTCTGCAGCGACTCGGCCGTGGCGACCTTCTGCTTCCCGGACAGGTCCGCCACCTCGGACGCACCGAGTGCGGTGAGGTGCATCGGGCCGTAGCCACCGGACGTGCTGGGAGCGCCGGCATGGTCGTCCCAGCGGGACTCGGCGTAGGAGACGGCCAGCAGGACCGACTCCGGTACGCCGTACTGAGCGGCGGCCGCACTGTACGCCGACGCGGCGACAGTGGACGGTGCGGGCGCCGGGGACGACGCCTGGGCTGGTATACCTCCCAACGACACGCCGACCAGGGCGGCCGGCAGCGCTACCGCAGCGAGTGCGGCAAGAATCTTCGGACGACGCAGCATGATTGTTCTCCTGAACCCGTAGGGCGGGATGCCGGTCACACAGACCGGCAGCCTAGTCACTGTGGGTCGGGGCGACGCGGATGTCAACGGTTAACCAAAATTCACGTCGTCGAGTTCGATACTGACGAAATCATGCCGGTGCCGAGGGTTACGGAGTACGACGATGGAAGCGCTGCCGTTGGCGGTCACGACAGGCTGGGCCAGTGGGGTGAACGCCTATGCCTGTGTGCTGATTCTCGGTCTGCTCGGCCGGTTCGCGGGGGCGGACGACGTCCCGCACTCGCTGACCACGGCCCCGGTCCTGATCGTCGCGGGTGTCCTCTTCGCGGTCGAGTTCGTCGCCGACAAGATCCCGTACGTCGACTCCGCGTGGGACGCGATCTCGACCGTCGTCCGGCCGGCGATCGGCGCGGTCCTCGCCGCGCTGATGTCCGGTCAGGCGAGCACGCTGCAGCAGGCCCTGATCGCGACCACCGGTGGCGTGGTGGCGCTGCTCTCGCACGCGGTGAAGTCGAGTCTGAGGCTCGCGATCAACACCTCCCCCGAGCCGGTCACCAACATCGCCGCGTCATCCGGTGAGGACGTCGCTGTCGCCGGTGTGATGTCGTTGGCCGCCTTTCATCCGGAGATCGCGCTCGTCATCGCGGGTGTGCTGCTGATCCTCGGACTCATCGGGGTGTACGTCGCGTTCAGGTTCATCCGGCGCGGTTATGTCAGATTCAAGGCGTGGCGCGAGAAACGTAGTGCCCCTGCGACTGGGAGCAGTGCTGTCTGATGGCGAAGGTGATTGTCGTGGGGGCCGGGCTGGCCGGTCTCGCGAGTGCTGTGCGGCTGGCCAAGCTCGGCCACCAGGTGACCATCTGCGAACGCGACGAGCACCTCGGCGGCGCGCTTGGCCGGGTAGAGGCGGACGGGTTCACCTGGGACGCCGGCGCCGCCAGTACGACGCTGCCGGCCGCGCTGCGCGACCTGTTCCGCAAGAGCGGCCGTCCGATCGAGAGCCTGGTCCAACTGGACCCTGTGTCCGAGCCACGTCGGCACATGTTCACCGACGGCTCCGTACTCGACCTGCCCGTCAGCGACCGCGGTGCACAGGAAGAAGCGTGGACCGACCTGGCGGGTGCACCCGTTGCCGCGCAGTGGACCGCACTGGTTGACGCGTACGGCGACACGTGGCAGATCCTCCGCAAGACCTCACTGGAGCCACCGCTCGAGGACAAGCTGCCGATCAAGACCATTCGCGCCCTCAAGCCCTGGCAGTCACTGGAGAAGGTCGCGCAACGCGAGCTGACCGACGACCGCGCCCGTGCAGTACTCCGGCACTTCGCAGCCCAAAGCGGATCGGACGCCGGCCTCACACCGGCGTACGTCGGCGTCTGGTCATACCTGGAGCGCACCTTCGGCCGCTGGACGATCGCTGGAGGTTTCGGCGCACTCGCCGATGCCCTGGTGCAGCGCGCCAGCGAGCGGAAGATCACTGTGCGCACTAGTGCAGAGGTGGTCGCTGTCTCGACGTCAGGTGGCGCAGTGACCGGCGTACGGCTCGCTGACGGTGAGGAGCTGCTCGCCGACATCGTGGTGAGCGACGTCGATCCGCGGGTCCTGTACGAGTCGCTCGTCGACGACCCCGTCGCCAAGAAGACCCGTAAGCGGATCCTGTCGACACACCAGGCGCAGGCGGCGTACGTCGTACATCTCGGTCTGAAGGACCCGGTGCCGCAGCTGCCGTTCGAGACCGTGCTGCACGGAACGCCGACCGTGGTCGTCCGCACAGGTGGCACAGCACCCGCCGGGCACCAGGCCTGGTCCGTGCTGGTCCACGGCTACCCCACTGACGACGTACTCGACCTCTTGGTCGCCCGTGGCCTGCCTGTCCGGGAGAACGTGGTGTCGCGGCAGACGTCGCCGTCGTGGTGGACCGGTGTGGCCTGGGAGGGCTACAAGACCGCCCGTCGCCGGGCCGCGAACGTCTCGCCGGTGAAGGGCCTGTACTGCGTCGGAGCGGGCGCGCACCCGGGCTCCGGTGTGCCCGCCACCACACTCGGCGCCGCCATCGTGGCCGACGCCATCGGGAAGGCCTGAGACCGCTGTGTGGTTGGACAGGGAAGCCAACTAAGATTGGTTGTTCCTGTGTTCTGAGTCGGGGCGGGTCCCGGCCGTAGAGAGGACCTCGGTGGATCAAACCCCCACATCGGCCGATCACGACAACCATGGCGGCCTTGACGGCCCTGATGGTGTGGAGCGTGCTGAGCTGGCGGCGGAGCAACAGCATGTCGACCGGGTCTACGGCCGGGTCGAGGAGGCCGCGCGGTCGGCGTCCCGGATCGCGGTCGAAGGCCACCAGCGCGGCCAGGCGCAGAACGTCGGGCGTGTCCGCGACGAGGAGCAGACCGGTCTGTACGAGCGCGACGTGCTGGTGTTCGCCGCCGCGCGCCGGATCGCCGAGCTGGACGCCGAGCACGAGGGCCTGGTGTTCGGCCGGCTCGACTCCGACCACGGCGATGACGAGCCGGCCGCCACGACCGCGGACGGGCTCGACAAGCTGTACGTCGGGCGTATCGGTGTCCGCGACGCCGAGTACGAACCGCTGGTGATCGACTGGCGCGCGCCCGCGGCCGAGCCGTTCTACCGCGCGACCCCGACGGACCGGCAGAAGGTCGTCCGGCGCCGCGTGCTGCGGAACAAGGGGGCGCGGATCGTCGGTCTCGAGGACGACCTGCTGGCGCCGGAGCGGGCGCCGGAGGACCTGCCGGTGATGGGCGAGGGCGCGCTGATGGCCTCGTTGTCGCGGGCCCGTGGGCACACGATGCGCGACATCGTCGCCACCATCCAGGCCGAGCAGGACGAGGCGATCCGGGCACCAGCCCGCGGCGTCACCGTCATCGGCGGTGGACCGGGCACCGGCAAGACAGTGGTCGCTCTGCACCGCGCGGCGTACCTGCTGTACAGCGACCGCCGGCGCTTCGAGCGTGGCGGCGTACTGGTCGTCGGACCGTCGGCAGCGTTCATGGCCTACATCGAGCGAGTCCTGCCGAGCCTCGGTGAGAACACGGTCTCGCTGCGTGCTGTCGGCGAGCTGGTCGACGGCGTGAAGGCTACTGCGGTCGACAACGCCGCAGCGGCTGCTATCAAGGGCTCGCTGCGGATGCGCGCGGTGCTGGCACGTGCCGCCCGCGACCGGGTGCCGAACGCGCCGACGAACCTGCGGATCTTCCTCGGCGGCGCCACCGTCGAACTGGACGCCAACCAGCTCGACAACGTACGACGGAATGCGCTGCGCCGCACGGCCCGCAACCGGGCCGCCGCCGAGGCACGGAAGGGCCTGATCGCCGCGCTGTGGCAGCGGTTCCCGGAGGACCTGCGCAACGGGCCTCTCGGCGACCGCGAGGCGTTCGGCGACCGTGTCGCCGACACACCGGCGTTCCGCACGTTCTTCAGCCAGTGGTGGCCGGTGCTGACCCCGGAAGCGGTACTGCGGTGGCTCGGTGACGCCCGCCGCCTTCAGCGCTGGGCCCGCAACGACCTGACCCCCGCTGAGGTCGACGCACTCGCTACGGCGATCCGAACGACCGATGAGTTCACCATTGCCGACGTCGCGTTGCTGGACGAGCTGACCGCGTTCCTGGGACGTCCTCCGATCGTGGAGAACAACGACGAGGAGTTCGACTGGCTCGAAGGGCTGTCGGACGGCGTCAACGAAGTACTGACCACCTCAGAGCGCCGCGTCCGGGCTGCTGCGGCACGGGAGGCCGAGGAGCCGGAGGAGTACGCGCACGTGCTGGTGGACGAGGCGCAGGACCTCTCCCCCATGCAGTGGCGGATGGTGACGCGGCGCGGACCGCAGGCCAGCTGGACGATCGTCGGCGACCCGGCACAGAGCTCCTGGCCCGACCCGGACGAGGCGCGGGCCGCGATGGACTCGATGCTGTCGCACCTGCAGCGGCACGCGTTCCGGCTCTCCACCAACTACCGGAACTCGGCCGAGATCTACTCGTTCGCCGGCGAGGTGATCCGGCAGTCCATCCCGGACGCGGACCTGCCGAACGCGGTCCGCAGTACCGGAGTGGAGCCGGAGCACCGGATCTTCGACGCCGGCAAGGTCGCCGAGGCCGCTGGTGACGCGGCGGTCGAACTGCTCCAGGTGGTCGAGGGCACTGTCGGCGTCATCGTGCCGCCGGCGCTCCGCCCGGTCGTCGACCCGGTCCTCGCGGAGCTGAACGACCCGCGGGTCGTCGCGGTCAGCCCGCTGGATTCCAAGGGCCTCGAGTACGACGCCGTGGTCGTCGTCGAACCGGACCGGATCGTCAGCGACACACTGGGCGGCGTACGAGCTCTCTACGTGGTTCTCACCCGCGCCACCCAGCGCCTCATCACCGTCAACAGCACGACCCGCTGGCTGCCGTCCTAGGGTCCCTCAGGCGCGCGGTACGACGTACGACACGAGGTCGGCGTCGTTGGCCGCGAGGTCGGCCCAGCGGGTGGTGAGGTGCAGGATCGCGAGGCCCGTGGTCGGGTACTTCTGGGTGAGCTCGACGCGCTCGGGGCTGGTGCCGTCGAGTGCGAGCTCGTCGGCAAGCCACGGGATGCCCGGCGCGTGGCCGACGACGATCACGGTGCGGGCCTCGGCCGGGGTCTCGTGGACGACGTCCAGGATGCCGTCGGTGTCGGCGTTGTAGAGGCGCTTGTCGTACCAGACGTCCTTCGCAGTGACGCCGGCCTCGGCGACGTACTTCCAGGTCTCGCGGGTGCGCTTCGACGGCGAGCACAGGACCAGGTCCGCTTCGATGCCTTGGGCAACGAGGTGCCGGCCGGCGGCGCTCGCGTCGGCGCGGCCGCGGTCGGCCAGCGGGCGTTCGAGATCCGGCAGCGTCTCCGGCGGCACCGCCTTGGCATGCCGGAGCAGGACGAGAGTGCGGTCGATCAACAGGTCCGACGGGTCAGCCATTGGGTCAGGATACGACGGCTGCCGTGAGGTTGCGGAACACCTGACGCGTTGCCGTGGATCTGTTCAGGGTGATGAAGTGGATGCCGGGCGCGCCGCCCGCCAGCAAGCGTTCGCACAACTCGGTGGCGATCTCGACACCGACCTCGCGCACGGCGGCCGGGTCGTCCTCGACGGCGAGCAGCCGGTCGGTGACGGCGGTCGGTAGCGCCATGCCGGTGAGTTCGGCCATCCGCTGGATCTGCTTGATGTTCGTGACCGGCATGATGCCCGGCAGCACCGGAATCTCGCAGCCGAGCGCGGCAGCGCGGTCGACGAGCCGGAAGTAGTCGTCGGCGCCGAAGAACATCTGCGTGATGGCGTAGTCGGCACCGGCCTGCGCCTTCGCGGCGAGCACCTGCGCGTCCGCCTCGAGCGAGGCCGCCTCCGGATGCTTGTCGGGGAAGGCAGCGACGCCGACGCAGAAGTCGCCCAGCGAACGGATCAGCTCGACCAGCTCGGTGGCGTGGTTGAGGCCTTCAGGGTGCGCGACCCACGGCTGGTTCGGTCCGCCCGGCGGGTCGCCGCGGAGCGCGAGCATGTTGCGGACCCCGGATCCCGCGTACGCGCCGATCACGGAGCGGAGCTCGTCGCGGGAGTGCGCGACGCAGGTCAGGTGCCCGAGCGGCGTCAGCGACGTGTCCTGCGCGACCCGCTCGGTGACCCGGATGGTGCCGTCACGCGTCGTCCCGCCGGCGCCGTACGTGATCGAGACGAAGGTCGGGCGCAGCTGCTCGATCTCGCGGATCGACCGCCACAGCACCTCCTCCGCCTCGGGGGTCTTCGGTGGGAAGAACTCGAACGAGAAGGACCGGTCTCCGGACGCCAGCAGCTCGCGAATCGTCGGCGCACCGCCGGGAAGCGTCGAAGGAAGACCGTTCGCCATGACGTCAGGTTACCCGCGGTGGCCAGTCGCGTCTGCCCACCGACTACGCTCCGAGACGTGTATGGCGATGTGGACATCCCGGCCGAGATCCAGCGTGCACTGAGCGGGTTCCTCGACCAGCAGGAGGAGCGGCTGACGGCGATCGGCCCGGAGCTGGCCGAGCAGGTGCAGGCCGCACGGGACGCGACCAGCGGCGGCAAGCGGTTGCGTCCGTCCTTCTGCTACTGGGGTTTCCGGGCCGCGGGCGGCGATCCGGCCCAACCGATCCTGACCGCCGCGGCGAGCCTGGAGATGCTGCACGTCAGCGCGCTGGTGCACGACGACGTGATGGATTCCTCGGACGTACGACGGGGTGCGCCGGCCGCGCATCGCCGGTTCGAGGCGCTGCAGCGGGAACGGTCCGCGAAGTCCGGACACGGTGCGGATCCGGTCGGATTCGGCGTCGGCGCCGCGATCCTGCTCGGCGACCTGTGCCTCATCTGGGCCGACGAGCTGCTGCACACGTCGGGATTCGACGCGGCCGCTTTGGCCCGGGCGGAGCAGTACTTCGACGCCGTACGGGTCGAGGTGACGGCCGGGCAGTACCTCGATCTGCTCGCGCAGGCGAGTGGCGAGTCGGACATGGATCTGGCGTTGCGCGTGCTGCGCTACAAGTCGGCGACGTACACGATCGAGCGGCCGCTGCACGTCGGTGCCGCGTTGGCCGGCGGGGACGCGCAATTGATCTCGTCGCTGTCCGGGTACGGGCTGCCGCTGGGCGAGGCGTTCCAGCTGCGGGACGACCTGCTCGGGGTGTTCGGGGATCCCGCGGTGACGGGCAAGCCGGCCGGGGACGATCTGCGCGAGGGCAAGCGGACGGTCCTGATCGCGTACGCCGTCGACCACGCGTCGGAGATCCAGCTGACCGAGTTCGACCGGCTCTTCGGGCGTCCGGACCTCGACGACGACGAGATCCAGCTGCTCCGCGAGATCCTCCAGGACTCCCGCGCCGTACAGGCCTGCGAAGACCTCATCACCGACCGCACCGAGGACGCCCTCGACGCCCTCGACCGCGCTCCCCTGGCCGACGACGTCGCCCGCAAGGCCCTCACGGACCTGGCCGTCGCTGCGACCTCGCGGGTGGTCTAGCTACTGCTCCGCCAGCATGTTGATGAGGCGGAGGAGATCCGCGGTGGCGGGGAGGTTGCCGAGGACGATGACCTTGAGGACGGCTCGCTCCTCGTCGTAGATCGTCTCGGCCTTGAGGTTGACCGCTTCGGGCTGGTTGAGCGCGCCGTGGATGTGCGTGCTGAGGCGGTCCGCGGTGGCGCGGTCGACCGCGTCGATGTGCACGATGCTGGACGCCTCGACGTGCCGCGCGGAGCGGTCGACTTCGATCACGGCGGCCGGCGTTCCGGTGAATTTCTCGAGGTCTTCGCGGGTGATCCGGTACTGCTTCCCGATCCGCACCGCCTTCAGGCGCCCGTCGCGGACGTAGTTCCGGATCGTCCGAACGTGCAGGCCCAGCTGGTTCGCCACCTGCTCCACCGAATACAGCTCCTGGGCCATCTTCTCAGCGTAAGGCACGTTCCTTAGAATTCCCTATAAATAGCTGATTAGAGGCACTTAAGGTATTTTGAGGTACATGGAGCTACTGGCTGGAGTGCGGGTCCACGTGAGTGACACATCGCTCGGCGACGAGAGCGACGCCGTGCAGCTGATCGTCGACGCGCATTACGCGCATCAGGCCGAGTGGATCGCGTTTGCGCCGGAGCAGTTGGGCGACGCGTTCTTCGAGCTGAGCACTGGGCTCGCGGGCGCGATCACGCAGAAGTTCGTGATGTACCGGATGGGCTTGGCTGTCGTCGGTGACATCTCGGAGCGGGTCGCGGCGAGCAAGCCGCTCGCGGACTGGGTGCGGGAGAGCAACCGCGGTCGCAATCTGCTGTTCGCCGCGGACCTCGGCGAACTGGAGGAACAGCTACAGGACCGGCAGTGAGCTCAGCAGGTCAGGTGTTTCCGACTCGGCGATGAGCACCCGGAGCTGGCCGGAGTTCGTGGTGTCCTCGGCGAAGATCTGGAGCGCGACGTCGACCGTGTCGTGGTCGTGTTCGAGCAGGTGCAGCAGCCCGGTCCACAACACGACCTCGGGCGCGCCCGTCGACCGGTCGCTCAGCGAGTCGGCGAGCGCGTCCCAGTTCCGGCCGAACCAGCGCGGCAGGTCGAACGCGGTCGCACACAGGTCGAGGAAGCCGGTCTTGTCGTGGATCTCGGCGGTGTCGAGAAGCACGAACCCGAACCCGGCGGCGGCAGCATCCCGGCGTACGTCGGCAACACCCGGGGCGGACGGCCAACGGTAAACACCCGGCCGCAACCCTTCGGCCAGCAACGTGCTCAGCGAGGTCATGAAGTTCCCCCGTCTTCCGCGATCCGGCGGAAGGACTTGTAATGGTCGTCCGTGTACTAACGCTCGCCGGCGTTCCCGATCACGATGCGGCGGGCGCCTCGGTCCTTCTCCCCCGGCGTCTTCACCGTGTACTCGTGGTAGTAGCCGCGGTCGTGCTTCGGGAGGATCTTCTCCAGGTTGCCGAACACCACACCATCGCGGCTGTACGGGTACGGTCCGCCCTGGTCGATCAGCTTCAGCGTGTCCCGCCCTTCCTTCGGCAGGTCCGCCACGGCGACGTACTTGAGACCGCTCGTCGGATCGAGGTCACCCGACGACGCCTTCTTGTCGGCCGAACAGCCGAACAGCGACGCCGCCAGGGTGATCACCAGCATGGCGATCACCACGACGGCGACGATCCGTGCGGCCTTCGGGTTGTTGATCACCGAAGCCTCCGACTGAACTCGGCGGCCGCCTCCCCCGGGTCGTCCGCCTCGGTGATCGCCCGTACGACGACCACGCGCGTGGCCCCCGCGTCCAGTACCTCGTCCAGCCGCTCCAGATCGATGCCACCGATCGCGAACCACGGTTTCGACTGTTTGCGACCGGCCGCGTACGAGACCAGGTCCAGACCGGCGGCCTGACGCCCCGGCTTGGTCGGGGTCGCCCAGGTCGGCCCGACGCAGAAGTAGTCCGAGCCGACCTCATCGGCCGCGGCGTTCACCTGGCTGAACGTGTGCGTCGAGCGCCCGACGACCGGACCGGGCCCGACGATCGCGCGAGCGGCATGCACCGGCAGGTCACGCTGTCCCAGATGCAGTACGTCGGCGCCCGCGGCGAATGCGATGTCAGCGCGGTCGTTGACGGCCAGCAGCTTGCCGTGCCGCCGGCACGCGTCCGCGAACACCTCCAGCGCGGCCAGTTCGTCGGCCGCCTCCATCTCCTTCTGCCGGAGCTGCACGATGTCCACGCCGCCGGCCAGCGCGGCGTCCAGGAACTGTTCGAGGTCGCCCTGCTTCTCGCGCGCATCCGTGCACAGGTAGAGCCGGGCATCCGCAAGACGGTCGGTGTGGTCAGTCACACCCCAAAGCCTGCCATGCCGCGCCAGACGTAGGGTTGAAGCCATGCCTGATGTGGTGGTTGTAGGTGCCGGGCTGATCGGTCTGGCGACGGCGTGGCGACTGGCCGCAGACGGTATCCAGGTGACGGTATGTGACCCAACACCCGGCGCGCAGACGTCGAACGTCGCGGCCGGCATGCTCGCCCCGGTCACGGAGGTGGAGTACGGCGAGGACGACCTGCTGGCGCTCAACCTGGCCTCGGTGAACGCCTGGCCCGCCTTCGCCTCCGAGCTCGAAGAACTCACCGGACAGCCCGCAGGCCTCCACCAGACGGGCACACTGTCCGTCGCGTACGACGTGGACGACGCAGCAGCGCTCCGTAGGCTCGCCGAATACCAGCGACGCCTCGGCCTCGAGGTGGAGGTGTTGTCCGGTCGCGACGCCCGCCGCCGCGAGCCCATGCTCGCCACAGGTGTCTCCGGTGGCGTCTGGGTCCCAGGTGACCATTCCGTCGACAACAGGCAGGCGGTAGCGACTCTGCTCCGCGCCGTCGAGCTCTCCGGCGTACAGCTCATCCGCCAACGCGTTACCCGAGTCATCACGTCCGGTACGACGGCACTCGGCGTACAGCTCGAGAACGGCGACACGGTGCACGCAGGTCATGTGATCGCGGCAGTAGGTCCGTGGTCGTCGCAGCTGGACGGCGTACCCGAGGAGCTTCGTCCGCCGGTGCGTCCGGTGAAGGGTGAGGTACTGCGGTTGCGGGTCCCGGAGGCGTACCGCCCGGCGCTCCAGCACACTGTGCGCGCCACAGCCCGTGGCTTCTCCGTCTACCTCGTCCCACGACCAGGTGGCGAGCTGGTGATCGGTGCGACCAGCACCGAGCTCGGCTACGACACCCGCGTGCTGGCCGGCGGTGTGTTTGCCCTGCTCCGCGACGCGCGCACCGTGCTCCCGGTCATCGACGAGCTCGAATTCGTGGAGTCGATCGCGGGCCTCCGCCCGGCGACACCGGACAACGCACCGATACTCGGCCCGTCCGGTGTGGATCGGTTGCTGTGGGCAACCGGTCACTATCGCAACGGCGTGCTGCTGACGCCGGTCACCGCGCAGATCCTCGCGGAGACCGTCCGCACCGGAACGCTCCCGGACCTCGGAAAACCCTTCCTCGCCAGCCGGTTCGGTCACTGACTCACCGTTGCCCGCGGCAACCGGAAAGATTGTGAACGACAACAATGTAGTTCAGCCTTGAATTGTAACCTTTGCGTTACAGGCGTAACACCAACCCCATTCGCCCCTGTTGTCACATCCGTACCAGCACATACGGTCAAGTGACGTTCACACGGGGAGTTGGTTGCGATGCGCAACGTCGTACGGATCTTGAGCGGCCTGGCGGTACCGGTGCTGACCGCGGCGGTGATCACCGCCGGCTCGCCCGGCTTCGGCGCGTACAAGGTCAAGGAGGGTGACACCCTCAGCCACATCGCCGGCCGCTACGGGACGACGGTCTCGACACTGGTCGCGCTGAACAAGCTGCCCGGCAACGGCAACGCGATCTACGCCGGCGAGGTGCTCAAGGTCCCCGGCAAGGGGTTGACGACCACCACGACCAGGACGCGCTCGAAGCTCGGCCGGGTGACGTACGTCGTGAAGCCCGGCGACACCGTCTCCGGGATCGCGAAGCGCTTCAAGTGCTCGCAGGCCAACCTGCTCGCCGCGAACGGGCTGAAGGCCGGCGCCCGCATCTACGCGGGCAAGCCGCTGCAGGTGCCGGTGAAGGTCCGCCCGAAGCCCCGGACCGACAACACGTTCGCGGGGCGCACGTACGCCGACCACGTCGTCGCAGCGGCCAACCGCAATCGGGCCACCCTGAAGAAACGCAAGCTGCCGACCCGGACCCAGATGCGCTCACTGATCGTGAGCACCGCGAAACGGTACGGCGTCGACCCGGAGCTCGCGCTCGCGGTCAGCTGGCAGGAGTCCGGCTGGAAGCAGCGGGTCGTCTCCCCGGCCAACGCGATCGGCGCGATGCAGGTCATCCCGTCGACCGGCCGGTTCGCCTCCCGGGTCGTCGGCCGCGAGCTGGACCTGCTGAAACCGCGCGACAACGTCACTGCCGGCGTCGTCCTGCTGAGCCGCCTGACAGGCGCCGCCAAGCTCGACATCGCGGTGGCCGGCTACTACCAGGGCCTGGGCGGCGTGAAGAAGAACGGCATGTACGCCGACACGAAGCTGTACGTGAAGAACGTCCTCCGCATCAAGGCCCAGCTGGAACGCGGGTGGGACCCCCTGCGGTGAGCCTGGCGCTGTCAAGCTGAGGCGTTATCTACACTCTCTGAGCAGACGGTTTGGGGAGAGGCGGCTCACCGCAAGTGACGGACGACGTGGACACGCAGGTCAGCGACCGCCTCGTCGGGCGCGTGCTCGACGGTCGGTACCGCGTGGACGCGCGCGTCGCGAAGGGCGGCATGGCCACCGTCTACGAGGCGCTGGACATGCGGCTGGACCGGACCGTCGCGCTCAAGGTGATGCACGACGGGCTCGGTGACGACGCCCAGTTCACCCGCCGGTTCGTGGCCGAGGCCCGCGCCGCCGCCCGGCTCTCGAACCCGAACGTGGTGGCCGTCTTCGACCAGGGCGACGACAACGGCACGCTGTTCCTCGCGATGGAGTACGTGCGCGGCCGTACCTTGCGCGACGTTATCCGCGAGGAGGCGCCGCTGTCCCCTGCCCGTGCGCTGGACCTGCTGACACCGGTCCTGTCCGCACTGTCGGCCGCCCACGACGCCGGCATCGTGCACCGCGACATCAAGCCCGAGAACGTCCTGATCTCCGACAAGGGCGTGGTGAAGGTCGCCGACTTCGGTCTGGCCCGCGCGGTGAGTGCCAGCGGCAACACCGCCACCCAGGGGCTTCTGATGGGCACGGTGTCGTACCTGGCGCCGGAGTTGGTCACAGACGGTAGTGCGGACGCCCGCTCGGACGTGTACTCGGCCGGCATCCTCCTGTACGAGATGCTCACCGGCAACAAGCCACACTCCGGTGACACCCCGATCCAGGTCGCCTACGCCCACGTGCATGCCGACGTACCCCCACCGTCGCTGGAGCAGCCGAGCATCCCGCCGTACGTCGATGCGCTCGTGCAGCGCGCGACCGCGCGTGACCGCGACCTGCGGCCGACCGACGCGCGGGTGTTCAGCCGGCAGGTGCACCGGGTGCGCAGTGCGCTCGACGAGGGGCTGCCGGACGACCCCGAGCTGACCGGTGACCTGACGGTGCCGATTCACCAGATCCGGCAGGACAGCGGGTACGACGACGGATACACGCGCGGCCAGGTGCCCCCGGACAGCCGGCCGATTCGCCACGACACGATCGTCGTACCGGTGGACCACGGGCGGCCGACCGGCGCTCCGGCCAAGACACCCGCACCGCCACGGCGCAGGTCCCGGGGGCCGATCGCGCTGATTCTGATCCTCGCGGCCGCGATCGGCATCGGTACGTCGGCCTGGTACTACGGCATCCACCGGTACACAACCACGCCCGACCTGGTGAACATGGAGCCCGCCGCCGCGAACGCGAAGGCGGCGGAGAGGGGCCTTCGAACGAGCCTCGACAACCAGGACTACTCGGAGGACGTGAAGAAGGGTGAGGTCATCCGCACCGACCCGAAGGCAGGTGACCGGATCCGGAAGAACGGTGACATCGGTCTCACTGTTTCCAAGGGACCGGAGCGGTACCGGGTGCCCCAGCTCGTCGGTCTGCAACTGGATGCCGCGCAGCAGGCACTGTCGCCGATCAAGCTGATCACCGGGCAGATCATCGAGCAGTACAACGAGACCGTGCCGCAGGGCAAGGTGATCGCGATCAGCCCGAAGTTCAACACGATCGTGAAGCCGGGGACGGCGGTGAACTTCGCGGTCAGCAAGGGCAAACGGCCGATCACCGTGCCGGACCTGACCGGCAAGTCGTACAAGGACGCGAAGAAGACGCTGACCAGGCTCGGGTTCGTCGTCGGGCGCACCACGCAGTACGACGAGAAGGTCGCCGAGGGCAACGTGATCAGCCAGAGCCCGAACAACGGCACGCTGTTCGCCAAGGACAAGGTCTCGCTCGTCGTGTCGCTCGGCCCGCCGCTGGTCGAGGTCCCGGACGTGAAGCGGAAGACCACTGCCGACGCGCAGAAGATCCTCGGCGACGCGGGCTTCAAGGTGACAGTGCAGAAGGCGCCCTTCAATCTCGGCCTCAACATCGTCGCGGCCCAGAGCCCCGGCGCCGGCCGGAAGGTGAAACCCGGCAGCACGATCGTGATCACCGTGCTCTGATTTTGGCCTACCCGCGACGGATCTGATCTGATGTCCGGCGTGAACCACCCGCGTCTCGCCGTACTGGCCCTGCTGTCGGTTGCGGCCGCGTGGGGATCGACGTTCTTCCTGACCAAGGACCTGCTCACCAGGATGGACGTCGCCGACTACTTGGCGTTGCGGTTCCTGATCGCGTCGGTCGCGCTGGTGCTGGTCCACCCGCCCGCGATCGCGCGGCTGAGCCGCCTGGACCGCGGCCGCGCCGTTGCCCTCGGCATCACGTACGGCATCGCCCAGCTCCTCCAGACCGAGGGCCTGCGGCACACCTCGGCGAGCGTCTCCGGCTTCGTCACCGGCATGTACGTCGTCTTCACCCCGCTGCTCGGCGCGGTCATCCTGCGGCACAAGATCGGCCGCTGGGCCTGGGTCGCGGTGGTCCTCGCCACGACTGGTCTCGGCGTACTGTCCCTGCGCGGACTCAGCCTCGGCCAGGGCGAGCTGCTGACGCTGGCGTCCGCCGGCCTCTACGCGCTGCACATCATCGGCCTCGGCGCCTGGTCGACGTCGAGGAACGCGTTCGGTCTGTCGTCGCTGCAGATGATCGTGATCACCTGCGTCTGCGCGATCGGCGCCCTGCCCGGCGGGTTCTCGGTGCCGAGCACCGGCGGCGACTGGGTCAGCGTGATCTACATGGCGCTGGTCGCCGGAGCCCTCGCGCTGATCGTCCAAACCTGGGCACAGGCACACCTGACTCCCACTCGCGCGGCGATTGCGATGACAATGGAGCCAGTGTTCGCCTCGGCGTTCGCGGTGCTGTTCGGCTCCGACAGCCTCACCTGGCGGATGCTGGTCGGCGGCGCTCTGGTCGTGTCGGCCATGTATCTGGTCGAGCTGGCACCACGGCGTAAGTTCGAGGCGGAAGTGCAGCACCTGGCGCAGTAGATTCGGGGGGACCATGCGGGAGAGTCGTCGGCGGGACCGGTGGTTCCCGTACGTCGTGATCGCCCTCCTGCTCGCGATACTGGCCGCCGGGACCGCCACCAACCTGGTCCGCAACCCGCAACCCCGCCTGGTCGCCGACGGCGTCCCCGGTGACACTGCGCCCGCACACACCAGCTCTTCGCTCAGGAGCGACAAGTACGACGAGCTGGTCCGGCACGCGCTGGCCGACCTCGACGCGCTCACCCTCCCGAACGGCGCGACCCTGGCCGGCTGGGACGGCCCGTGGCGGTACGTCTGGCCGCGGGACGCGTCGTTCGTCGCCGCCGCCCGCTGCGCGATCGGCCAGTACGACCAGGCGCTCGACGTACTGTCGTTCCTGGACCGCGTCCGGCCGTCGACCGGTCGCTGGCAGGCCCGCTACACCGATGCCGGCCGACACGTCGACGACGGTCGCGAGCCGCAGCTGGACGCCTCCGGGTGGGTGCTGTGGGCCACGTGGTTCTGCCGCTTCGGCAAGCGGTACTGGGACCTCGTCGAGGAGTCGGCCGACCAGATCCTCAGCGAACTGGGGCCCGACGGGCTGCCTGCGCCTTCCCCTGACTACTGGGAGCGCTCCGAGAAGGAGTTGACGATCGGAACGGTCGCCCCGTTGCTGACGGGCCTGCGGTCGGCCGTGCGGATCGCCACCGAGGAGAAGCGCCCGGCCGAGGCGACCCGCTGGCGGGAAGGTCTCGACAAGTTGTCTGCGGCAACCGACCGGGTGTTTGGGCCGGACTATCCGCGGACAGCGGCCCGAGCCAGGAGCTTTGTCGAGCCAGGTGTCGAACCGATCAGCGTCGGCGGCGGTGCCGACGCGTTCGTTGCAGTACTGGGGCCGCCGTTCGCCCCCGATCGGCCCGTCATGTCCACGGCGATCAACCAGGCGCACGCCGTACTCACGCAGCCCAACGGTGGCGTGACGCCTGGCGAATCGTGGCGTGCTGACGGTGTGTCCTGGACACCTCAGACCGCATTGTTCGCGTTGAGCGCTGCCGCGCGCGGGGATCGCTCTGGAGCCGAGGCACTGCTCTCCTGGCTCGACCAGCACCGGACCAGCAGCGGTGCGCTGCCCGAGAAGGTCAACCGGGACCTGGAGCCGGCCGGCGAGGCCCCACTCGCGTGGACTGCCGCACTGGTGGTTCTCGCCGACACAGCTCTCCAGAACCCGCTGCCGGTCCCGTAGTTCCTTTGGCTAGCAGATCTCCATCACGTCGTGCGTTGGCGCGTCCGGTCGCGCCGTACTCGTCTTGCCCGAGTAGAAGAACGCCGTGGACGAGATGTCGTCCTGCAGCGGCAGGTACCGTCCGCCGGAGCGCCAGCCGAGCGCCTGCACGTCAACGCGCAGCCGCTCCTTGAAGCGGATCGGGTCTGGCAGGTGGAAGCGGTACATGCCGAAGCGCTGCTGGCTCTGGTACTGCCCGTCCGGCCGGATCACCTGCGGCATACCGAGGTACGGCGTACTGAACTCGGTATAGCCACCCAGGTGGGGTACGTCGAAGTTCCACGCGCCACCGAAGTAGTCCTCGGTACCTGTGCCGCAGATGGTCGGGAACTCGTCGTCACCGTCCAGGTAGAACTTCACCTCGCCCTCACCCCACCAGCCGGTGCTGTTGACGCCCCAAGCCAGGTAGGTGCCGACGTAGTGCCCGGGCCCTTCCACACCGTCCAACAACGTGTGCACGGTCTTGGAGGGCAGCGGGTTGCTCCGGCGCCACTGCGCGTGCAGGTACGCCGACTTGTCCGGCACAGCGCCCAGCCAGTAGTCCACCTGGAAGTACACGACCACTGCCTCGTCGTGCGTGTTCTCGATGGTCAGCTGCGCCTGGGACTGGAACGGCATCTCCCAGTAGCAGTTGAAGCCGCCATTGGGGTTCACCGCCACCGGTAGCGAGCTCACCTGCGCGAACTTGCCCCAGCCGGAGCAGAAGAAGTCGCCGACCGGCGTCTCGATCGCGGGCGCGGCGTCGCCGTCCCAGAACGCCCGCAGTACCAACCGGCGCCAGTGGTCGACGTGCGTGGTCAGCCAGATGTGCGTGATGCAGCCGGACCCGGCGATGTCGGCCAGCGTCACGGTCTCCCCCGGCCCGATCTCGATCGACGGCGAGACCTTCCACCCCTGCCCGAGGTCCCGCGCCGCGTGCGCGCCGGTCCCCTCGGTCCGCCGTCCACCCTGACCGGGCTCGCCGGTGGGGTTCTCCGCACTGATGGAGCGCGACTCGACGTCGGCGAGCGCGCTGATGCCGCTGAGGTTCCCAAGAGTCATACCCGCGACCCTAGCGGTCCACGAGCTTCTGAGAAATCGATTGCTCATGCCGTGGACTCAGCCGTGGACTCAGCCGTGGACCCAGCCTGGACTCAGCAGATCGGCGCTTACTGTCGTTTGTAGTGGTGTAGGCCGGTCACCCACCGGCCGGGACAGGGGGCGACGTGACCTTCGACGAGTGGACCCGCACCGGTCTGCCGCCGCTGCTGCGATTCGCGACCGTGCTGTGCGGTACGCCGTACCTGGCCGAGGACGTCGTACAGGACGTGGCGATCAAGGCCCAGCGCAGATGGGACCGGATCGGCGGGCTCGACCACCCGGAGGCGTACCTGCGCCGGATGGTCGTCAACGAGTACCTGTCCTGGCGCCGGAAATGGTCGCGGTACGTGCCGAGCGACGACATCGAGACGGGCAGCAGCCCGGACCACGCCGACCGCACCGCCGACCGCGATGAGCTGATCGGTGAGTTGGCCAAGCTCCCACGGCGGCAGCGCGCCGTCCTGGTGCTGCGGTACTACGGCGGTCTGACGGACAACGAGATCGCCGAAACCATGGGCTGCTCGCCGGGCACCGTGCGCGCGCACGCGTCACGTGCCCTGGCGACCCTGCGCATCCAGTTCACCAGCGTGGCGGAGGAAGTGCATCATGCGTACTGAGGAAGACGTGCGAGACGCCTTCGACCACCTGGCCGGCACGGCGCCGCATCCCGGCCAGATCCGGCAAGCACTCGAGCTGGGCGGCCGGCGTGCTGCACACCGACGTACTGCGCTCATCGCCGTCACCGCGGTTGCCACTGCGACCGCAGCGGTCGCGGCTGTCCTCACGCCGCACTTGTTGCTGTCGGGCAACGACTCGGCGGATCAGGAGACCAGGACCTCGGCCTGGGCCAGGTGGGTCGGACTGAGCCTGCCGAAGAACGTCTACGCGACGACCCAGGTCTATGGCGCGAACCGGCAGGACTCTGAACTGCAGGTGGTGAACGGAACCCCGTGGCCGACGTTCTGCCAGCTCCAGGTGCATCGCAACGGCGATTTCGACCCGGGCCGGATCCCGCCGGGCAGCCCCACGGTCGCGCTCGGCGGGCACCAGGCCCGGATCGTGACGTCGACCAAGAACGCACCGTTCCCGCCCGGTCCCCAGGGCTACCGATTCCCTCTCTCGGGCGACCCGATGCAGACTCTCGTCTGGCAACCTGCCGAAGGGCTGTGGGCCTTGCTCAACTGCGAGTCGCAGCGCCGGCTCGGCACGCGCAAGATCCCGACGATCGACGGCCCGTTCGATCCGGACGTCACGATGGCGTCGACCATCGCGCGGTCGCTGTCGGTGGGTCCGCAGCAGCTCGGCTCACCGTTCGTCGCGGACGAACTGCCTGACGGGCTTGCCGCACGGCGGATCACCTCTTCGCCCGCAACGGGCAACGTCGCGGGATCCGGCGAGGACTTCGCGGTCATGTTCAGTGACGGCAACCCGGGCACGGGCTACCGGAAGCCGCCGTCCGGCTGCTCGCTGTCCTTCAAGAGTCCGCCGCCAAAGGTCTGTCCCGAAGGGAACCAGGCCTATCAACCGCAGGTCGGCGACGACATCGAGATCCGTTATTCCACCGGCGAATTCTGGGACAGTTCGAGCCGGCATGCGGCGCCGGTCGCGATCATCCAAGGGATGAAGGCGTACTACGTCTACGCCACCGGATTGGCAACGTCGCAGACCAAGAACACGGTGCCGCCCTACGACGCCGTACGGCTCGAGGGCAACGGGGTCGCGATCACGATCCGCAGCCTCGCCCCGAAACCGTCACTCAACGACCTCCGCGGCATCGCCGAGAACCTACAGCTGACCAGTTCACCCCAGAACCCGGCCACCTGGTTCGACGCCGCGACTTCGATTCCATGAGCGCTTATATTCATGATCGGTTATATTGTCGGCATGGACAGGCGGCGTGGGACGGTGTTCGCAACGGACGACGGCCGGACGGCGATCCGGTTCGAGCGGGTGCTGCCGCATCCACCGGAGCAGGTGTGGCAGGCGATCACGGATCCGGCCCGGCTGTCCGCGTGGTTCCCGGCGGTGGTGGACCTGGATCGCCCCGTGGGAAGCGCGTTGTACTTCGGGGTGACGGCGGAGCAGCAGCGGCGGTACGGGATGGCGGACGACCCGGACCGCACGCCGAACGGGCGGCTACTCCGGAGCGAGCCGCCGGAAGTGCTGGAGTACGAGTGGTCCGGTGAGATCCTCACCTGGGAGATCACTCGTACTGCGACCGGCAGCCTGCTGGTGTTCACCAATGTACTCACGGAGCCGGACGCCGCCGGGCCGGCCACGGCGGGCTGGGAGGCAGGGCTGGAGGTTGTCGAGGCTCAACTCGATGGCAAGCCCATCACTTGGGACCCGTTGGATCGGGCCGAGGAGTTGAGTGCCGCCTACGAATAGCGGGTTCAGCAGGCGCGGACCTTGGCGTCCAGGCCGTGGGTGAAGGAGAGGCAGGCCCAGGGGCGGCCCTGGTCGCGCTTGGCGCGGATGACGAGCGGGTAGGCGTCCGCGCCGCGCGCCTGCGGGTTCTTCTCGGTCGGGAGTGTGCCGACCGCTCCCCCGCGTGCTTCTGCCGCGGCCTGCACGTCTGCGACCGACACCGCGCTCCGGGCGTTCTTCTGCGCCGCGTTCTTCGCGTCTGTCGCGACCTGTAGCGCGAAGTCGATCTCCGGCGGCTTCGACCAGGCCGTCTGTGACACCGGGATGATCAGCCCGAACATCCCCAGCCCGACGCCCGTCACGATCTGCCGCAGCCGCCGGGTCTGGTCGGTGGCCAGCAGCGCGGCGCAACAGACCGCCAGCAGGGCGGTGAGGCCGCGGAGGATCCAATGCCGATCGAGCCTGCTGTCGACCGCGAGCCCGGCCACGACGGCGATCAACAGACAGAGCCCGGCCGCACCCAGCGCCCGAGCCCGCGGAGACATTGCCGCCCACGGAGACCGAGCCGGCGGAGACACAGATTGCATGACGCGACGATAGACGGCGGTCGCTCGCCGCAAGGCACCGCCCGCTGGGACTAGGGACAACCTACGGTGACTGGGAACAGGCTATTGCTTGTCTCCACACACCGGGGCCAAGCCAGGTAGGTGCCGACGTAGTGCCCGGCAGCGGGTTCTGGAGAGCAGTCTTGGTCCCAGTCCCGAGCCTGGTCTGCACCGACGGCGCGGATCAGGGCCTGCCTTGCCGCTTGTCGCACTTTCCGGGCCGTTGGGCGCGGGACGCGCCGGTCAGGTTCATGTGACGCCGACGGTGCTGGCAGATTCGGAGGAGTCCCACCGCCCTCGAGGGATTGGATCCGATGACGTGACCGAGAACCCTGGTTCCTGGAGCATTTCGCGGCGGCGCGCGCTGCAGCTCGGCGGAGGTGCCGCCGCCGTCGGCGCCGTACAACTTCCGGCGCTGCCCACCGAGGCCGCCGGCGTCTCAACTGGCCGACAGGCCGTACTGAGTGAAGGCACGAACCTCATGGCGTCCGTGTCGCCGGACGGGAAGTGGCTGGCGTTCGACCTGGTGACGGCGATCTGGGTGACGCCGGCCGCAGGCGGTACGTCGCGCCGGCTCACCGACGACCTGCAGGACGCGACCCGCCCGCGCTGGTCGCCGGACGGACGGTCGATCGTGTTCCAGTCGTACCGCGACGGGAACTTCCACCTCTGGTCGATCCGGCCCGACGGCAGCGGCCTGCGGCAGCTGACCAGCGGGCGGTACGACCACCGCGAGCCGCACTTCACGCCCGACGGCCGATCGATCGTCTTCTCGTCCGACCGCGGCGGCTTCGGCGACGGGGGCAACACCGCGGGAAGCTACGGCATCCACCGGCTCGACCTCGCGACCGGCGCGATCGTCGCGCTGACCGACACCACGAGCGAGGAGGCCGAGCCGACCGTCTCCGCCGACGGCCGGAAGATCGCCTTCACCGTCGACACGAGTTCGATCGTCGAACTCGACCTCGCCTCCGGTGTCCGCACGACGATTGTCAACAATCAGACCGGTATCACCCTGTTCGGGCCGTCGTACTCGCCGGCGGGCCAGCTTGCGTATGTTCGCCTGTCCGGTCCGGCCTGCGATCTGATTGTCGACAATCAGCAAGTCACCAATGGACAGGATGTCTTCGCGGTCCCACCGTCCTGGGCGTCGACAGACCTCTTCTACACGGCCGACGGCACGGTCCACCGGTACAACGTCGACGCCGGCGGCGAGCACAGCGTCGTACCGTTTGCCGCCACCGTCCCCGTGACGTCACGGCGGCCGCGGCCGAAGGCTCCTGATCTCGAGTCGACGGGCAAACGGGCGGTGCAGGGGATCGCGAGCCCGACCGCGTCGCCGGACGGAAAATGGCTCGCGTTCCGCGCGTTGAACGCCCTGTGGCTGGCGTCGATCGACGGCAGGACACCACCCCGCAAGGTGGTTGCCGACGGCTACTTCAATTCGGACCCGGACTTCTCGCCGGACGGCAAGAAGTTGCTCTACGCAAGCGATCGCGACGGCACAGCGGACCTGTGGCTGCACGACCTGGCGACCGGCACCGACACCAAGCTGTCGGGTCTCCCGGGTGCCCAGACCGCGCCGCGTTTCGCACCCGACGGGCAGCGGATCGCCTACCAGGACCAGGACGGCATCGCCTGGGTGCTCGACCTCGCATCGGGCGAGGTCCGGCAGCTGACGCCGACCCTGTTCCAGCCGGGGCGGGTCAGCTGGTCGCGCGACGGCAAGACGCTCGTCCTGGCCGCGGTGAAGCCGTTCTCCAAACGTTTCCGCGAGGGCACCAGCCAACTGCTGTACGTCGATGTCGCGTCGACCGCGCTCGAGTACGTCGAGCCGATGCCGTTCCGCTCGCTCGCCACCCGCGGCGACGACGGCCCCGTGTTCTCACCCGACGGCAAGCAGCTGGCCTTCGTCGTGGAGAGCCTGCTGTACGTCGTACCGGTCGATGCTCGAGGCCGCTTCACCGGCGAGCCGCGCGCCGTGACCAACGAAGTCACGGACTCCCCCGTGTGGCTGAACAACCACACGTTGGCCTACCTGAACAACGGACGGTTGCGCACGACAACTGGTGAGACGATCAAGCTCGACCTGCAGTACCGGCGCGCGACAGTCAACCAGCACGTCACGATCCACGCCGGCGCCTTGTGGGACGGACGCGCGACCACGCTCCGCCGGGACGTCGATCTGATTGTCGACAATCAGCGCATCGCCGCCGTACGACCGCACAGCGGCCGCGCCGACATCGACGCGTCCGCATTGACCGTGATGCCCGGGTTGATCGACGCGCACAACCACTGGCATCTGCGCGGACGGGCCTGGGGCGCGCGGCAGGGGAACCTATGGCTCGCGTACGGGATCACGAGTACGCGCTCTCCGGGCGATCCGGCGTACCAGATGCAGGAGACCCGGGAGGCGCTCGTCAGCGGGTCCTTGCGCGGACCGCGGTACTTCGCGACCGGTGAGGCGATCGACGGGTCGCGCGTGTACTACAACTTCATGCGGCCGACGTTGTCACTGCGGCAGCTCGGTCTGGAACTCGATCGGGTCGAGGGGCTCGCGTACGACCTGGTGAAGACGTACGTGCGGTTGCCGATCGAGTATCAGCGGCGGGCGATCGCTTACGTGCACCAACTCGGGCTGCAGTTGTCGTCGCATTACCTCTATCCCGCGGAGCATCTCGGGATGGACGGGATGGAGCACACCGGCGCGACGAACCGGCTCGGGTACTCACACACGGTCAGCCGGCTGGGACGCGCGTACGCCGACGTGGTCACACTGTTCACGCGGGCCGGCCTGTCCGTGACGCCGACGCTCTTCAACTCGACGATGGCGCACGTCGACGATCCGTCCCTGCTCACGGACCGACGTACGACGACGCTCTACCCGTCCTGGGAGTACAACGCATTGATCACCGAGGTGAACACCGCGAAGGGCCCGGCCGGCGTCACCACGCGAGAACTGCTGCGCGGGAACGTCGACATGGTCCTCCGCATCCACCGCGGCGGCGGGCTGGTCATCTCCGGCACCGACACTCCCCTCGACAACATGGCCGTGTCGCTGCACGCGAACCTCCGCTCGATGGTCGCGGGCGGCTTCACGCCGTACGAGGCGCTCACGACAGCGACGCGCAACCCGGCGAAGTGGCTCAACCTCGAGGACAAGCTCGGCGTCGTGAAGCCTGGAGCCCAGGCCGACCTGTCCTTCGTCAGCGGAGACCCGTTGGCCGACATCCGCGCGGCCGCCGCCGTACAACAGGTGATGATCGCCGGCAACCACCACACCGTCGACGACCTACTGGCGCCGTACGCGTCCACCAACAACCTGCAGCCCACCGTCCACACCGCCAACGCCCCACAACCCCTGACCCGCAACCAAGCTCATGCCCATGACGCCGACTACTGGTGGCACGAACCCGAATGGCTCCACCGAGCCTGCTGCGAAAGCTAGAAGAGCATGCAGTAGTTGTGCAGGTCGACAGTACGTATACGTCCACTGTCCGGCGATCCGGCAGACCGCACGGCGTGCGGTGACGGGTATGAGACATATACGTACTGTCGAGCTGCCGCTTCCTGTGAACCGCGTCCCTGCGAATGCCGCTCAGAAGGTTGTTGTGAGGTCCTGGGTTTGGCCGGTTGCTGCCGCGCGGTACGCGGACTCGATGATGTCGATGACGTGGCGCGCGTGTTCGGCGGTGACGATCGAGGGCTTGCCGTCGCGGACCCAGTCGACGAGCTGCATCACGTCCTCGTACACGTGCTGCTCCTCGATCTTCCGGTGTACGCCGGTCACGTGCGGAAGGAGCGCCTGGTTTCCGGGCCCGCGGGGCGACTGTTCGGACGGGTTGCGGTTGGGGAAGTCGAACGGTTCGCCGTTGAGCAGAAGCCCGTCGATCGTTCCCGCCGTACCGTAATAGGCGCCGCCGAACCCTCCCCGCATCCCGCCCGCGGCGGTGCCGGTCGCAACGCAGAACAGGTTGTCGCCGAAGTCGATCAGGATGACAGTGTTGTCGTCGGCATCAGTCTGTACGTCGACGCCTCCGCTCGTGCGGACAGGGACGCGTACGCCGGACATTGCCGTGACCCGCCGCGCCGGGCCGAGGATCCCGGTCACGGAATGCAGCGCGTAGACCGTCATGTCGTACAGCGGTCCGCCGCCGGGTTTGCGGAAGTACCACGACGGATCGATGTTCGTGAGTACGTCGTTCCCGCCGCGCACGGACTCGTCCTCGTGGTAGGTGCCGAACGCCGCACCGCAGCTCACCCACGACAGCGTCCCGATCGCGCCCTCGGCGATCAGCTCCCGCGTCCGCACATGATGCGGCCGCAGCATCTCCCCCGGTGACGCGACGATGCGCAGATCGTTCTCCGCCGCGAGCTCGATCAACTCGGTCGCCTCCGCGACGGTCAGCGTCATCGTCTTGTTGAAGTGCACGTGCTTGCCGGCCTGCAACGCGAGCTTGCCCTGCTCGTAGTGCAACCCGATCGGAGAAGCGATCGTCACCGCATCGACGTCGCCGCGCGCCAGCAACTCTTCGTACTGGACGAACGCCCGATCGACCCCGAACTTCTCGGCCGCCGCTTCCGCCCGCCCCGGCACCGGGTCACACACCGCTGCCAACGACACCCGGCCGGCCAGATCCGGCTGCCCCAGGTGTGGAAGGAGCCCGCGAACCGAGATACTCCCCGCGCCGACAACACCGATCCGCACAGAATCCGCCATACCGGCAATGCTATTGGCGTTCACCGAGCCCTGCGGCCGTGCGCGTTTCTGCTTCAGATGCCGAGCTCGTCGTTGAGGACCTTGATGATCGGCCAGGCGCCGTCGGACCAGTTCGAGATGACGGTGTAGGTGATCGCTGACGAGCGCTTGTGCAGGCTGGCGAACGACACGCCTGCGTCGTACCCCTCCAGCCAGACGGCATCGCCTGTCGCGTGGAGGTGGAACCCGAGGCCGTAGCGCCTGGACTCCTCCGGCCAGTCGCTGCGCGGCCGCACCATCTCGGCGACGTGCTCCGGGGAAACGATCCGTCCGGCGAACAGTGCGTCCCACAAGGCGCTGAGGTCGGCAGCGGTCGAGTAGATGCCGCCGTCTCCGTTGCCGAGCACGGGGAGATGGAACACGTTCGTTCGCAGGCCGTCGACCGACAGGTAGCCGAGGGCGGCGCGGCCTGGGAGTTCGTCGGAGCGTAGGAACTCCGTGTCGACCATGCCCGCCGGCTCGCAGACCAGCGTACGAACCAGCTGGTGGAAGTCGATGCTGCTCGCCCGTTCGGCCAGCAGGGCGAGGACGACGTAGCCGCCGTTGTTGTACACGAACCGCTCGCCGGCCGGGAACACGGTCTTGTGCCCGCCCAGCACTGGCAGGAACTGTTCGGTCGTCGCAAGCTCGTGAACCGACACCGGCATCACGTAGTCGGTGATGTCGCCGTCTTCAGGGAAGTAGTCGCCGATCCCGGACCGGTGCGCCAGCAGGTGCTCGATCGTCACGTCATCGGCGATCAGCGGCAGGTCCTTGCCGAGCAGCGAACGAGCGGTGGTCTTGAGCTCGAACGTCCCACGCTCAATCAGGCTCATCACCGCGAGCGCCGTGAGACTCTTCGTTCCACTCGCCGTCGCGAACTGGGTCTCGACCGTATTGACGATCCCATGCGCCCGATCGGCGTACCCATAAGCCGTGCAGACCTCAGTCACACCCGCCCGATCGACACGAACCACCCCTGAGAACCCGGTGCGCTCAACCGCCCTCTCCAACACGATGCTGAAGCTACCAGCTACGTGTTGTGATGGGCGATGACTCGGGTGAGGCCGAGGGTTCGGCCAGCGTCGGCGTGGAGCATTTGGGCTTCCTCACGTCCCGGCGTACCGCTGTCGCGATCGCATGCTTCGTTCCACTGCAGCCAGTCCCGCCACCCGTCGGGGAGGCGATCGGCGACCTCGACGGTGACCAGGCCGGTCTTCTCCCAGTGCCGGCGCCACCAGACTGGGCTGTGCCAGGCGCAGAAGTCCCACTGCCAGTACAGCGCGAGGTGTGGCGGCGGAAGCATCTCGTACTCCTCGGCAAGACCGGGCTGGATGATGCCGATCCGACCACCAGGTTTCACGAAGCGCGAGTAGTAGCCGAGGTAGAGGTCGTCGGTGCCGAAGTAGTGGTAGGCGCCGATGCTGACGAGCGCATCGAAGAACCCCTCGGCGAACGGCAACGCGTGAGCCTCGGCATGCACCGGATGCACCCGCCCCTCGAGCCCCGCCTCAGCCACCCGCCGCAGGTTCTCATCGGGCTGCACCCACAGGTCGGCAGCCCAAACCTCAACCCCGAACTCCTTGGCGAGAAAGATCGAACTCAGCGCAGTGCCACACCCCATGTCCAGCACCCGCATCCCAGCCTCAAGCGACATGAGCTCGGTGAGAGCCTCCGCCTGCCACACCGGGTTCGGCCCCATCGCCCCATCAACCATCCACCGCCCCGGGTACGCCGCAGCCCGCGGATACCGCTCATTCCTCAGCAGCACGTCAAGCTCAGCATCATCCACGCCACCGCACTCTGCGCGACCACCTGGGCCCAGGCAACCGGTTATTGGGCCCTGCTGTCCGATGTGTGCGTGGAGATCAGCCCGAGCCGAGGTCATGGGACAGGCAATGGTGGGTCGGCACCTGCTATTGCCTGTCCCCAGTCACCGCCGCCTGTACCCAGTCACCGCTGCCTATCCCCACTCCCGACCGCCGCCCCGCCAACCGTCGCCCAGCCCGGTCGCTGCGCCCCTGCGGCGACCAAACGACGGGTTAACCCCGGCTCTTCTGACGCGCTTCTCGGACCGCGGTTGTGCAGAACGCCTACGAGGTGATGCGCCGGCGCAACCGACCGGGTATCTACGCGGAACGACTGTCTTGTCCGGGGATCAGGCCGAGTCGTGGCGTTTGGTTGGCACCGGGAACCGCGAGTCGTGGATCGAGGCTGCGATTGGCCACCGAATCCCACGACTCGAGGATCGGGGGTGGCTGCGGTAGGGCGGTGGAGGGGCGCCGGAGCAACCCAACCACCCACACATCCGTCACAAGCGCCAGCTATTCGCTGACAGTGAGGTCCAGCGGCGCCAACAGCATGCTCCCGGTCTCAGTCTGCAGTACGACGACCAACGTCCACTGGCCCGGCGGGACGGCGTATCCCAGCTCAGGAACCATCGAAGCCGTCCCGATCAGGACAGGGACCGGACGAGTCTGCTGAGGTGCGATCTCGAAGCCCACCCGTGCCAGGGTGTGCGGGCCGGCGAAGCGGCCGACCACGGCGCCAGAGCTGTTGGTCACTGCGGAGGACAACTCGCCATTGGTGATCAACAACTCCGTGCGCTCGGTGCGATTCGTGATCAGCAGGTCCCGGTGCGCGTGTCGTCCACTTCGGACCGTCAACGGAGCGAGCGGTTCGACGCCGAACCCAGCGCCTTCAGCTGGCTCGCCGTGGACCTGGAGCAGGTGCGCATTCCCCAACAGTTCTCGGCCCGGAAACCTCATCATCCCAACATGCAGATCGAGCAGGTCGCCGTACCTCGCGTGGAAGTCGGCAGCGATGTCGGTCGCCCACGCGGCCAGCCCAATCCGAATCCGCTTCTCCGACCGCTCGCTGTCGGGGTCAGGCAGGAACATGAACGCGTCCGGCGATTCCTCGAGCAACCGCCGCAACTCCGCCCGCAAGCTGTCCCAGCCACCCACAACCCGACCATAACGCCTTCACCTACAGCCAAAAGACGCCGCAGCCGTGGCACGCACAATGTCAGCCATGCTCCCGCTCTCCAGGGTGGCGATCGAGCTCGACGACGAGGAACCCGCGTCGTGCGCCGCACCACCACCCTGCCGGTCCGCAACATCAAGGCCGACCGACCACGTCACGTCACGTCTCGTCGCAATAGACCTCGACCGCCGTCGGTAGCGCCGACTCCAGGACAGGCCATTCCGGACGCTGGTTCACCGAGGCGACCCAGTCCGGTAACTGTTTCCCGTCGCCGGGGAACCACCACTCCGAGTGTGATCCCAGCACCTCGAGCCGAGGCGTCGGCAGGTACTGGAGATCGCAGTGGAACTGCAGATACTCGTCGGAGTCAGGCAACCCCGAACTGCCTGGTCAGATCGAAGTGAAAGCGGGGCTCGCCGGAGAAGTCATAGATCCCGAACTGGTACAGGAGACCATCGGAGTCTGGCTCCCTCGGCACATCGAACTCGACTCTGCTGAACGAGCCGAACACCGACCACGCGCTCGCCGCGGACAACGACCCCACCGTCAGGCCCGCCTGATGCACAAGGGTGCGAAACACCTCGGGAGAACCCCACGGACTCGGCTGCCGACCACGCATCAAACGACCCCAATCCCATGCACCAGTTGAGCAACCTACGGCAACGGGCCGACCACGGCGGCCTCTCAGTTTCCTAGACGAGGTGTCAACTATCAACTGGCACGTAATCGTCAACCATGCGTTCCCCAATACTTTGGTCTGGGCCGGCGCGATCGACAGGTTGCGTCGCCGCCGAGCTGACCGGTGATTGCCAGGCGGTCTGCGGCCCGCCGATCCCGGCGACTTCAACGCTCAGCTGCAGGGGTGGTTGCTGAAGGCAACGCCGGATGACCGTCGGGGCGGCAGCGCCGCGTGCATTAGGCTGCGACATCGAGCGCGCCCCGCGATCGCTGTGCTCAGTCGCAACCCGCTCACCGGAGGGACTCGAGGATCCCGCGGACCACGAGGAGCTCAATGACGACGAACGTGATCAGTGAAAGCCCGTTCGCTGACGATGTGCGCGCCGTGGCTGCGCACTACGGCGTGACGGAGAGAACGTGGTGCCGGCTCCGACTCAGGGCGAGGTGAACCTGACGGTCTTCCTCGGCGGTTGTTATCGGTTCGCTTGTAGCCGAGCGCTGGATGCGTGGGCGGGAAAGTAGCAGTCGCCAGCGGCACGGGTCAGTTGGGTGCGGGCTTTGGTTGGTAGTCGCCCGCGAGCGGTAGCGAGCAGATCGCCGGCGGCAGCCGGCAGTTGGGAGTACGGCGCTAAGCCGGGGGCGGTGGGAGCGCGCGGAGTGGGTGCGCTGAGGAGCGGAGCGACGAAGTTAGCGCCCGCGTAGCACGCGGGGGTTAGACCACATTCCTACTCATCACAGCCGTCTGCTCCAACCACATTCCCACCATCACAACCGCATCCCTCACAAGCTCCCCGGCGTACTAGAAGGGGAGTTTGGGTTGGGGTGGGGCGTGGGTGGGGTCTACGCCGTCGAAGAGGCTGCTGACGGATTCGCCGTCGTGGATTCGTTTGATGGCTTCGGCGAAGAGGCCGGCTACTGAGGTGACTTGTAGGTCGGGGAAGCCGGTGGGGCGGGGGACGGTGTCGGTGCTGATGACTTCGGTGATGGAGGGGTGGGAGCGGAGGCGCTCGACCGCGGGGCCGGCGAACAGGCCGTGGGTGCAGGCTACGGCGGCCGACGTGCAGCCGCGGTCCTTGAGGCGGTCCAGGAGTTCGATGATGGAGCCGCCGGTGGCGATCTCGTCGTCGAGGACGATCGCGCGTTTGCCGGCGACGTCGCCGACGATGGTGTCGATGACCACGCGGTCGTCGGCGAGCCGCTGCTTGCTGCCGGCCGCGACCGGGAGCCCGAGCAGGCGGGCGAACTGCGTTGCGGTCTTCGCGTTGCCGAGGTCGGGGCTGACCACGACGGTGTCGGACAGGTCGCGCCCGCGGAAGTGGTCGGCGAGGATGCCGATCGCGGTCAGGTGGTCGACCGGGACCGAGAAGAAGCCGTGGACCTGGGGAGCGTGCAGGGACATCGTCAGGACGCGGTTGGCGCCGGCCGTGGTCAGCATGTCGGCGACGAGCCGGCCGCCGATCGAGATCCGGGAGGCGTCCTTCTTGTCGGACCGTGCGTATGCGTAGTGCGGGATGACGGCGGTGATCTGCTGCGCCGACGCGCCGCGGGCGGCGTCGATCATCAGCAGTAGCTCCATCAGATGGTCCTGCGTCGGCGGTACGAGCGGTTGCACGATGTACACGTCTCGTTGCCGGCAGTTCGCCTGCAGTTGGACCTGCAGGCAATCGTTGCTGAAACGATGGATCTCGACCGGAGACAACGGTACGCCGAGATCTTTACAGATCTGCTCCGCCAACTCGGTGTGGGCACTTCCGCTGAACACGACGATCTCTCGCACGGCTCTCCCCGAACGCTGCGACCCCGACAGCTGAACCCTAACCGATCAGCCGCGCGAGAATTTCCGCGGCCGTACGGCAATCGGCTGCCGACGCGTCGAGGTGCGTGACGACCCGCAGCTGCGTCGCCCCGACACCACCGATCAGTACGCCGGCGTCGCGAGCGCCGGCCACCACCTCGGCGACCGTGCGACCGGTCGCGGCCAGGTCGGCGACGACGATGTTGGTCTCGACCTGGTCGGGCTTCACCGAGCCGGGTGCCGCGTCGGCGAGCACCTCGGCGATCGCGCGGGCGTTCGCGTGGTCCTCGGCGAGGCGCTCGACGTTGTGTTCGACGGCGTACAGCCCGGCCGCCGCTAGTACGCCGGCCTGCCGCCAGCCGGCGCCGAGACGCTTCCGCCAGATCCGTGCCTCGCGGATCAGCTCCACAGAGCCCACGAGAACGGAGCCGACCGGCGCGCCGAGGCCCTTGGACAGGCAGACACTCGCCGCGGCCGCTCGCGAGGCAAAAGACGCGACGGGCCGTCCAGTGGCGACACCAGCGTTCCACAGTCGGGCGCCGTCGAGGTGCAGCGGGATACCGCGCGCATCGAGTTCGTCCGCGAGTACGTCGTACCCGTGCTGGATCGACCCGCCGCCGAAGTTGTGCGTGTTCTCGACCGAGACGGCCGACGTGACGACGAAGTACGGACCGAGGTCGGGCGCGATCAGCGCGCGGATCTGCTCGAGGTCGATCTGCCCGGACGACGCGCTCCACGTACGGGTGGTGACACCGCTCACGGCCGCGTGCGCGCCGAGCTCGGCCCGCGCGATGTGCGCACTCGCCTCACACAGCACCTCACCGCCGGGCGGCACCAAAGAACGTACGCCGAGGATGTTTGCGAGCGACCCCGTGACGGTGAAGAGACCGGCCTCGTGCCCGAGCAGCCCGGCGACCCGTTCCTCCAACGCGTTGACGGTCGGGTCCTCGCCGTACACGTCGTCGCCGAGCGGGGCCGACGTCATCGCGGCCAGCATGTCCGCGGACGGGCGGGTGACGGTGTCCGAGCGGAGGTCGATCATGCCTGTGCGCCGCGCAGGCGTTCCGCGACGAGGAAGGCCAGCTCGAGGGACTGGTGCCGGTTCAGCCGCGGGTCGCAGGCGGTCTCGTACCGGTTCACGAGGTCCTCCGCGACCAATTCCTCACCGCCGCCGAGGCACTCGGTGACGTCGTCGCCGGTGAGCTCCATGTGGACGCCGCCCGGCCACGTCCCGACCTGCTCGTGGGCGTCGAAGAAGCCTTGCACCTCGTCCATCACGTCGTCGAAGTTGCGGGTCTTGTACCCGTTCGGCGTCTCGTAGGTGTTCCCGTGCATCGGGTCGCACACCCACGCGATCGGTGAGCCGTGGTCGCGGACCGCCTCCAGCAGCGGCGGCAGCGCCGAGCGGATCTTGCCCGCGCCCATCCGGGTGATGAAAGTGAGCCGTCCTTCGATGCCCTTCGGGTTCAGCTTGTCGATCAGGGCCCGGATGTACTCCGGCGTCGTGGTCGGACCGATCTTCACGCCGAGCGGGTTCGACAGCGAGGCGAGGAACTCGACGTGGGCGCCGTCCAGCTGACGGGTCCGCTCCCCCACCCAGAGCAGGTGGCCGGACACGTCGTACGGCTGCTCGGTCCGCGAGTCGATCCGGGTCAGGGCGTGCTCGTACTCGAGGATGAGCGCCTCGTGCGACGCGTAGAAGTCGACGGTCCGGAACTCGTCCGAGGTCGCGCCGCACGCTCGCATGAAGGCCAGCGCGCGCTCGATCTCCGAGGCCAGCTGCTCGTAGCGGCGGCCGACCGGGGAGGACTTCACGAAGTCCGTGTTCCAGGCGTGCACCTGGTGCAGGTCGGCGTACCCGCCGGTGGTGAACGCGCGGGTCAGGTTGAGCGTCGCCGCGGCCGCGTTGTAGACGCCTCGGAGCCTGGCAGGGTCCGGGATCCGCGACTCGGGGGTGAAGTCGAAGCCGTTCACGGCGTCACCGCGGTACGACGGGAGCGTCACGCCCTCGCGGGTCTCCTCCCCGGACGAGCGCGGCTTGGCGTACTGCCCCGCGATCCGGCCGATCTTCACGACCGGCACGCTGGCGGCGTACTGCAGTACGACGGACATCTGCAGCAGCACCCGCAGCTTGGCCCGGATGTTCTCCGCGGTCACGCCCGCAAACGTCTCCGCGCAGTCGCCGCCCTGGAGGATGAACGCCTCACCGCGGGCGACCGCACCGATCTTCGTCGTCAGGTCGTCGCACTCACCGGCGAACACCAGCGGCGGCAGCGTCCGGAGTTCCGTGATCACCTGCTCCAGCACACCCTGATCCGGCCACTCCGGCTGCTGCAGCGGCTTCAGCCCCCGCAACTCGTCCAGCGTAGGAACCCCGGGAACCTCACCCGCCGTCAACGTCGCAAATTGCATGCCCTCAGCCTAGTTGACCCCCTTCACACGCTGCGTGCGCGTCTCAGGTGAGGGAGCTGGGGTCCTGGGGGACGTCTACGGCTTGGGCGCGGAGGGCAGACAGGGGGATGGTGTCCAGGGCGCGGACGTGGGTCGATGCGAGTACGACGGGGGCCGGGGAGCCGGCGTGGTACGACTGGAGCCAGCGGGCTGCTACGACGCACCAGCGGTCGCCCGGCTTCAGGCCCGGGAACTGCCACTAGGGGCGCGGGGTGATCAGGTCGTTGCCGATCGAGGCCTGGTGGGCCAGAAAGTCCGACGTCATCACCGCGCAGACGGTGTGGTTGCCGAGATCCTCCGGACCGCTCGTGCAGCAGCCGTCGCGGTAGAACCCGGTCACCGGATCGGTGCCGCACTCCTCGAGCGGCTCACCGAGCACGTTCAGGTCGTTGTCCATGACGGCAATCCTCGCCGTACGACAGCCGGAATGCGGTCAGCTGGCCTTGGTGTCGCCGAGGCGGACGTGCTCGTCGATCGACTCGCCGGCCTTGAGCAGTTCCTTGGCCTTGTCGGCGTACATGTCGACGTACTCCTGGCCGGACAGGTCCATCAGGGCGTACATGATCTCGTCGGTGACCGAGCGCAGGACGAAGCGGTCGCGCTCCATGCCCTCGTAGCGGGAGAAGTCCAGTGGCTCGCCGAACGCCACGCCCGGGCGCACCAGGCGCGGCAGCAGCCGGCCCTTCTCGCGGTAGAACATCTTCGGCCGGATCGAGCCCGGCGGCTGCAGCTTCTCGGTGTCGATCATCGCGACCGGGATCACCGGGACGCCGGCCACGATCGCCATCCGGGCGACGCCGGTCTTGCCCTTGTACAGCCGACCGTCGGGCGAGCGGGTGCCCTCGGGGTAGATCCCGAACAGGCCGCCCTTCTCGAGGATCCCCAGGCCGGTGTTCAGCGCGGCCAGCGAGGCGCGGCCGCCGGAGCGGTCGATCGGGATCTGGCCCACGGACCGGAAGAACGTGGCGACCAGCTTCCCCTTCAGGCCGGGACCGGTGAAGTACTCCGATTTGGCCGGGAAGACGATCTGCCGGGGAATCGAGACCGGCAGGAAGATCGAGTCGCAGAACGCCAGGTGGTTGCTGACCAGCAGCGCCGGACCGTCGGTCGGCACGTGCTCCGTCCCGGTCACCTTGGGCCGGAAGAGCAGCCGGACCAGTGGTGCGACCAAGAACCGTCTGAGGAACAGGTACAGCATCCGCCTCGACCTCCGTCACTCGCCCGACACTCACCAGCACTCATTGAGAGCCCACGTCACCATCGTCGGCCCGTACCTGCGTCCGGCACCAGTGCCCGCCGGTGGCGGTCACGCGACAACTCCGGCGCGCCACCTTCCGGTGCGGACACTACGTTCCAGCTTCCCCCTCAGGCAATGTCACCGCCAGGAATGCGAGTGTTGCTCACCGTGTTGTCACCTGGATGCAGACTGGATGCAGACTCGTTGCGGCCCAGATGCGACGATTGTCACGCGCCTCAGGGCCCAGTTGTGAAGGCCCGGTGGTACGGCGCAGTTGTGAGGACAGTGAACGGCGAGGAGTCGAGCGTGCCAGTGCAAGCCCACGCGGAGGAGTTCCGCAGTCCCGGCACCGGGGGGAACGCCGCCGTCGGCGTACTGCTGAGCCACGGATTCACCGGTTCGCCGCGGTCGATGCGGCCGTTCGGTGAGCACCTGGCCGCCGAGGGGTACGGCGTCGCGGTACCGCGGCTGCCCGGTCACGGGACCAGCTGGCAGGAGATGAACAAGACCGCCTGGCCGGACTGGTACGCCGTACTCGACAACGAGTTCGAGCGGCTGCGCAAGGAGCACGACAGGGTCTTCCTGGTGGGGCTGTCGATGGGCGGCTGCCTGGTACTGCGGCTTGCGGAGCAGCAGGGAGCGGACGTATCCGGTCTGGTCCTGATCAACCCTTCGGTGCGCACCGACGACAAGCGGCTCGCGCTGCTGCCGGTGCTGTCCAGGCTGGTGCCGTCGTTCCCGGGCATCTCGAACGACATCAAGAAGCCCGGCGTCGACGAGGGCGCGTACGACCGGATGCCGCTGCGGGCGCTGCACTCGCTCTCGCAGCTGTGGAGGATCACCCGGGACGATCTGGCGAAGATCACGCAGCCCGTGCTGTTGTTCCGCAGTACTGTCGATCATGTGGTGGAGCCGAGCTCGGGGCGGGCAGTGCTGTCCTCGATCTCGTCCCGCGACGTGACCGAGACCCTGCTCGAGGACAGCTACCACGTGGCAACTCTGGACAACGACGCACCGCGGATCTTCGCGGACTCGACAGCCTTCATCAGCCGGCTGAGCGAGCCCCAGAGTGAGTCCAAGATTGAGCACCGCAATGCGTGACAACGGACTGACCGCGACGTCGTACACGTCGCTCGGTGGCATCGATCCGCTGGTCGCGGAGCCGGTGCTCGACGCGCTCAAGGCGGCCGGCATCGCGGCGTACTGCGAGAACCAGAGCGAGGCCCTGCGTGAGGTCGCGGCGCCGGAGGAGGCCGAGGAGCCGGTCCGGATCCCGGTCGGGTACGACGAGATCTTCGTCGACGCCGAGGCGGTGGAGCGGGCCCGCCCGGTGATCGACCGCAGTACCGAGGACGCCGAGTGGCAGTCGTTGGTGGAGCAGTTCAACCAGCCGTCCGCGCCGGGGCACGACGGCGGCGAGGAGACGGTGGCGCGCTGGCCGGCGAGCGAGGACGTCGACGACAAGTACGAGCCGCTGATCGACGTACCGGCCGGGCTCACCGTCGAGGAGAAGAAGACAGAGGACGCGGAGCCGCCGGCCAGGAAGGCCGACGACCCGCACGACCACTACGTCCCGCCGGAGCCCCCGCGCGGGCCGCGGCTGGACTGGATCAGCCGGCTCGCCTGGCTCGGGCTGCTCGGCGGCCCGCTGCTGCTGATCCTGGCCGCCCTGCTCGACTTCGGCACCGGCCGGATCACCACGCTCGCGGTCACCGGATTCATCGGCGGCTTCCTCACGCTGGTCTTCCGGATGAAGGACCGGCTCCCTCCGGGCGACGGCGGTGACGACGGAGCCGTCGTCTGAGTTAGAGTGCGGATCGTCGGACAATCTGACGACATCACTCGTTTGGGAGGGCACCCGTGCAGGTCACCGAGACCGTCGAGATCACCGGCCACCTGATGGACTCCGGGCTGCTGTCCCGGGTGCTCGACGACATTCGCGGGTACGGCGGCGAGTACACGCTGGACAAGTTCGATCTCGGCTACGACAAGGACGACCCGTCCACGGTCCGGATGACGGTCGGCGCGGAGGACGAGGAGTCGCTGCAGCGGCTGCTGATGCGGATCCAGACCAAGGGCGCGAACCTGGTCGACCCCGGTACGCCGGAGATCACCGAGGTCAGCCAGGACGGGGTGTTCCCGGACGGGTTCTACTCGACCACGAACCTGCCGACGAGCGTCCGGCTCGGCGGTCACTGGGTCACCGTCCAGAACCCGGAGATGGACTGCGGCCTGCTCGTCGAGGGTGACCCTGAGTCCGGCACCGTACGGACCATTCCGATGTCCGAGGTCCGGGCCGGGATGAGGATCATCACGAGTGCGCAGGGCGTGCGGGTCACGCCGCCGATCGTGACGAGCACCGAGGACGGATTCGGCTTCATGGAGTCGGACGTGTCGTCGGAGAAGCCGCAGCGGGTGCTGGTCAAGCAGGTCGCGGACGGGATGCGCGAGGCGAAGGCGAACGGGCAGAAGGTGCTCTGGGTCGGCGGGCCCGGCATCGTGCACACCGGCGCCGCGCCCGCGATGGTGGCGATCGTGGAGGCCGGGTACGTCGACGTACTGTTCGCCGGCAATGCGCTCGCGACGCACGACATCGAATCGTCGCTGTACGGGACGTCGCTCGGCGTGGATCTCGCCCGCGGGCGGGGTGTCGAGCACGGGCACGAGCACCACATCCGGGCGATCAACACGATCCGCAAGGCCGGGTCCATCGCGGCGGCGGTCGAGCAGGGCGTGCTGACGTCCGGGGTGATGCACGCGCTGGTTCGGCAAGGTAAGAGTTTCGTGCTGGTCGGGTCGGTGCGTGACGACGGGCCGCTGCCGGACGTCTACACCGACGTACTCGAGGGCCAGCGCGCGATGCGGGCCGAGCTGGACGGCGTCGGGTACTGCCTGATGGCCGCGACCATGCTGCATTCGGTTGCCACCGGCAACATCCTGCCGG
Source organism: Kribbella pratensis (assembly GCF_004366075.1). GTDB lineage: Bacteria > Actinomycetota > Actinomycetes > Propionibacteriales > Kribbellaceae > Kribbella > Kribbella pratensis. Next base: position 1,453,907 of record NZ_SODU01000001.1, read on the forward strand.
CGTCGATCCCGTTGACCTGCGTGGACATCAACCCGGCGACGGTGACCAAGCTCGCGGACCGCGGCTCGTCCCAGGCCCGCGGGATCGTCACGGACGTCGGCCTGTTCATCGAGCACCTGGCCCGCGAACTCTCCCCGTCGTACGCCGACATGAAGTGACCCCATCGCCGTACACGCTGGTCCTATGCTGAATCAGGACTTCGAGTCGTTCCTGCGGCGCTTCGAGGAGGCCAACACCGCGTTCGTCAACGGCGATCCGTCGTTGTGGTTGCCGTTGGTGTCGCGCAGCGAACAGACCTCGATCTTCGGCGGGTTCGGCGGCCAGGAGGTCGGCTGGTCCGAGATCGGGCCGCGGTACGAGTGGGCGTCCTCGCAGTTCCTCCCCAGCGGCGCGAAGATCGAGTTCGAGTACCTCGTCAAGCACGTCGGCGCGGACACGGCGTACACGGTCGCGATCGAGCGCGGCACCGTCCAGCACGTCACCCAGCCGGCCCCGGTGCCGCACCTGCTGCGCACGACGATGGTGTTCCGGGCCGAGGACCGCGCGTGGAAGATCACCCACCGCCACGCCGACCCCCTCAACCCCACCTCGGCCCCGACGGGGCCTTAACGGCTGAGGTCGCGGTGCCCGCCGGGGCGATAGCCGCTGCCCTCCCGACGGCCCCACTCCGGAGCGCTGCCGGCCCGCACTTCCGGTCCGCCGGCGTCCAGGCCGAGCGACATCGCCTTGCCGGCGTCGGGACCGTGCTGAACCGTCCGCTGCAACGCCTCGGCGAACTCGATCACCTCTCGGACCTCGTCCTCGACGTCGAAGTCGTTGCGGGCCAGGCTCCGCATGCCCGCCCGCGGAAAGTTGTGCCGCAGGACCACAGCCTCCGTGTAGGTCTTGTCCGGCTCGATGAACGCGTTGTCGCGATCGGGTGCCACCAGCAACTGCTGCTGCTCCGCATGCGAGCTCTGACCGACGGCGTGCAGCCAGCCGTCGTCGTACCGCTTGGTCTCGGAGAACTCGGACCCGTTCGCCTCGCAGGTGGCCCGCACCGCTTCGATCAGATCCTTGCCTTTGATCGGCCGATCGAACCGGACCGTCTGGCGGACGTTCGAGCCACTGATGTCAATCGTCATCCCGGCACCCTTTCACGTCACCGGGGCGACCTGTCTGCACCGTCACGTCCGCCTGGGCATGACGCCTGGACCGCGAGCGTGTTGGATGGCGGTATGACGGAACTCGTGCACCTGGACACCGATGGCGGCGTTGCCACGATCACGCTCGACTCGCCGCACAACAAGAATGCGTTGTCGCAGCAGTTGACCGGTGAGTTGCTGGCGCGGCTCGAGGCGGCGGGTGGGGACGATGCGGTGCGGGTGATCGTGGTTCGGTCGGCGCTGGACGTGTTCTGCTCGGGGGCCGATCTGTCCGAGGCGACGACCGTCGGGATGGGCGTCGGCGCGCAGCGGATGGTCGACGTGCAGCGGGCGATCGTGGCGAACCCGAAGCCGGTCGTCGTGCGCGTCGCGGGCCCGACGCGAGCGGGTGGCATCGGGATCGTGGCGGCGGCCGACATCAGCGTCGCCGGGGAGAGCGCGACGTTCGCGTTGACCGAGGTCCGGCTGGGGCTCGCGGCGGCGACGATCTCGCTGACGGTCCTCCCCCGGCTCACGGACCGCGCGGCGGCATACACGTTCCTGACCGGCAACGCCTTCGACGCCCTCGAGGCGGCGCGTCTAGGCCTGCTCACGCTGACGGTGCCCGACAGCGAACTGGACGCCGCCGTCGACACGGTGCTCACGTCGCTCCTGAAGGGCGCACCACAGGGCCTGCGCGAAACCAAGAAGCTCCTCAACCGCGAGTTGCTCGCCGACATAGATGCCCGCGGCAAAGACCTCGCCGACCTGTCCGCATCCCTGTTCGACTCCCCCGCCGCCCAAGAAGCCATGCTCGCGTTCCTGAACCGCAAGAAGAGCTAATTCGTTTGCCGCACACCGATGCCGCTGCTGGACTGGCGGCATGCGGCAGCTCACCGAGGCACAGCGCACGCAGTTCCGGAACCAGGGGTACGTCGTAATACCCGGCGTACTCACCGACGACCAGATCGCCGCCGCTCGCCGCATTGTCGGCGAGATGCTCGAACGCCAGCCGCCGGAGGGTGTCGGCGCGCACTTCCTGTGGCCCGCCCTCGACGACGGACACCCGCTGCTGGCGTTGTACCGCGCAGCTGGGATCGCGGAGCTGGCCGCGCAGTTGCTGCGGCCGGAACTGGAGCTTCTCGAGCCCGACCAGGCCCAGGTCGCGACGACGATCCCGCCGTGGCCGCACCGGCCGGGCGGACCGCACGTCGACGGGATCACGCCGGGTCTGGAAGACGGCACGCCGGGGACGTTTACGATGCTCGCCGGATTGTGGCTGACTTCTCACGAGGAGCTGGACCGGGGCAATCTCTACCTCTGGCCGGGGACGCACCTTCGCTTCGGCGAGTACCTTGCCGACCGTGGCGCCGACGCGCTGTCCCGGGTCGACGAGATGAATCCGGGCCCCTACCCCGACATCCCGCTCGGCGATCCGATCCAGGCCACCGGAGCGGCCGGCAGCGTGCTCTTCGCGCACTATCTGCTGGCGCACAACATCGGCGGCCACTCCGGCAGCGCGGACGACGTACGCCGGGAAACCCTGTACTACCGGCTCCGGACCACGACGCATCGCGCCAACTGGCGGGCCGCGGTCACTGATCCGCTGCTCGAGTTCAGACCCTGATCTCGATCAGCATCGGGAGGTGGTCGGAGGCGGCGGCGAGGTCCTCTGCGGAAGCGGGTGTCGGGAGGATGCGTCCCTGCAGCGTCGGCGACAGGTGCGCGCCGTCGATGCGTTTGTGGGGATTCGTGGAGCTGAAGGTCGGGCCCGCGTCGGCGCCGAGGTCGGTCAGGCCTTCCTCGGCCAGTCGTTTCCACACCGGGCCGTCGGGTTCCTCGTTCAGGTCGCCGGCCAGCAGGTACGGCGTGCCGAACGCGCGGCATCGCTTCAGGATCTGCTCGAGCTCGCGCTGACGGCCGAGGATGTGCAGGCCGAGATGACAGCAGACGACAGCGACCGTCGTCGTGCCGACGAGGACCTGACCGCCGACGGCGCCGCCGGGCAGCTGGGTGGCGACGAAGTTCAGGCGCCGGCGGACGAACGGCCGCCAGACCCGCCAGCGCAGCGGATCGCCGAGCTCGATGCCGTCGGCAACCAGGATCGCGTTCCGGGCGGCGGCCGCGACGTACCGCATCCCGAAGGTGGCGGCCATCGCCCGGCGCTTGCGACGGGTGCCGAACCAGGTCGGCGCCTCCTGCACGAGCATCACGTCCGGCGCGCACGCCCGCACCACGCGAGCGAGCGCCGTACGGTCGTCTCCCCACCGGTGCACGTTGTACGACAGCACCCGCAGGGCGCCGTCACTCATGCCTCAGGGTCGCCGTTCAGGTCAGCCGGGTGCAGGTCGGTGTCCTGCGCCGCGGCGCGCATCCCGGTACGCCGTCCCGCGGTCTTCCGGGCCGCCCGCTCGAGGCGGGTCGACCGTCCGCGCGCCGCAGCCGTCTTCGCGGTCACGGCAGTGGTCTTCACCCGGACCCGGCGCAGCCACGTCGCCTCTTCACGCGCCAGGTCGGCCGCACCGACCAGGCCCGCCTCCGGCCCGAGCACCGCGCGCACGATCCGCGCCTCCGGGCGGAATCCGCGGCCGGTCAGCGTCCGCTTGAACGCCTCCCGCGCCGGCGCCAGCAGCAGCTCGCCCGCGTCGGACACGCCACCGCCGATCACGAACGTGCCCGGGTCGAGCGCGGCGGCCAGGTTCGCGAGGCCGATGCCGAGCCAGCGGCCGACGTCCTCGAGCAGCTCGACCGCGACCGGGTCGCCGTCCTTGGCCAGCGCGGTCACCATCGGGCCGTTGATCTTGCGCGGATCGCCCTCGGCCGCCCGCAGCAGGTTGTGCGCGACCGGCGAACCGGACAGCGCCAGCTCACGGGCCTCCCGGGTCAGTGCGTTGCCGGAGGCGTACTGCTCCCAGCAGCCGCGGTTCCCGCACTCGCAGCGGTGACCGCCCGGCACGACCTGCATGTGCCCGAACTCGCCCGCGATCCCGAACTTCCCGCGCTGCAACGCGCCGTCGTTCAGGATCGCGCCGCCGATGCCGGTGCCGAGGGTGACGCACACCAGGTGGCTCTCGCCCTGACCGCCGCCGAACCGCCACTCGGACCAGGCGGCCGCGTTCGCGTCGTTCTCGACCACGACCGGCAGGCCGAGCCGGCGCTCGACCGCGTCCCGCAGCGGCTCGTGCCGCCAGGCGAGGTGCGGTGCGAACAGCACCGACGACCGAGTGCCGTCGACGAACCCGGCGGCGCCGATGCCGACCGCGATCACGTCGTGCCGCGACTCCAGGTCGCGCACGATCTCCGCGATCGCGTCCTCGGTCTCCTTCGGGTCCGTCGTCGGCGTGTCCCGCCGCAACCGGTCGAGGATGTTGGCCTCCGGGTCGACCACCCCGGCGGCGACCTTGGTCCCGCCGATGTCGATCCCGATCGTCAGTGCCTGCGTCAACGCCAAGGTTCGACCTTCCTCGCGACCCCCGCCGGGCCAGGATGTGTCCCGGGTCCAGTATCCCAGGTCAGGACAATCATCGGGGCGTCACAGCGTCGGGACCGGGCGCCGGGCCAGGTCGGCGGCGCCGATCAGGCCGGCGTCGTTGCCCAGCTCGGCGAGGGTGAACGGCGCGTGCGGGCGGTTGGCCTTGGCGGGCAGCACCTTCTCGAACGCCTGCACCGCGGACTTCATGATCAGATCCTTCGCCGCGCTCACACCGCCGCCGATCACGACCAGCGACGGGTCGAAGATCGTCGCCAGGCTCGCGACGCCCTCACCCAGCCAACGGCCCAGGTCGTCGAGCAACTCGACCGCGCACGGATCCCCCTGCACCGCCGCGTCGGTGATCATCGGGCCGGTCAGCTCGGCAGGGTCGGTGATCCCGCACACGCTCAGCATCTGCACCGCCGCCAGCGACCCCGACTCGGCCTGCGCCCTGCCCTCGCGCACCAGCGCCTTGCCGGAGGCGTACTGCTCGAGGCAGCCGCGAGAACCGCACCCGCACCGGTGTCCACCGGGTACGACGCGCATGTGGCCGAGCTCGGCCGCCACGCCGTGGGCGCCGCGCAGCATCTCGCCCTCGATCACCACGCCGCCGCCGATCCCGGTGCCGACCGTGATGCAGACCATGTCCTCGACGTCCTTGGCCGCGCCGAACGCGAACTCGCCCCAGGCCGCCGCGTTCGCGTCGTTCTCGACCACGACCGGGACCTTCAGCTGCTCCGTGACGCGTGCGCCGAGCGGCTCGTCCCGCCAGGCCAGGTTCGGCGCGAACAGCACCGTCGACCGGTCCGAGGAGACGAACCCGGCCGCGCCGATCCCGACCGCTTCCACGGCGTGGTTCGCGATCAGCTCGGCGGCCGCGTCGCAGATGGCCGCCGCGGTGGCGTCGACCGAGTCGGCCGGGGTGTCGCGATGCGTGCGCGCGATGATCGCGCCGTGCTCGTCGACCACGCCGGCCGCGATCTTCGTACCGCCGACGTCGATGCCGATCGTCAGTCCCATGGTTCGGGGTCCTCACTCACGTCGATCCGGTCCACCCGGGACCGAGTCGATTCTTGGGCCGCTTCCTCCTCCGGTGGCGAGGAGCGCGACGCTGCGTCCTCCCGCGTCTGCCGGGCCGCGTCCGCGGCGGCCTCCAGCAGAGACCTCAGTGAGCCGAGCACGTGCGCGGCGGCTGTCGACAGCTGCTCGATCGTCTCCGGGCTGGTGTTCCGCACCCGGTGGATCAGCTGACAGACCGGGCACCACACACAGTCGGGACCCAACTTGTGCTCGTGCTCTCCAGTGTCATGCTTGGCCTCGTCGGCAGGCGGCGCGTCATGGGCAGCGTTCTGCAGTACGGCGAACAGCTTCGCCGCCTCCTCAGCGACCGAGCCGACCGGTTCTTTCGTCACCGCGCCGCCTCGCGACGGGTCAGCGCCTCGTGGTACTCGGCCGCCAGGCCCTGTGCCAGCTCCTGGGCCGACTCGAGCGGCCCGGATCCGCTCGGGACCTCGGGAGTGACCGGTCGCGCGACCTCCCGCGGCGAGAACCGCACCTGCAACCGGCCTTCGTCCAGCCGCGCGCCCGCGACCACGCCACGCGCCAGGGCGGCGGGCAGCGGCAGCACCCGGCGGTACGACCCGACGGTGATGATCAGCTCGTCCCCGTGCCGCGCGAGCTCCAGCTCGTCGGCGGATGCCAACGGCAACGGCATCGTCAGCGTGTACGTCCGCCCGTCGGTGTCGATGTGGCGATCCACCCAGAGCGACGTGTCGTCCGTGGCGCGCGCGAACGGGTCGTCCCCGCCGTACATCTCCACCGCGAACGCGGCCAGTTCCTCGACGCCGACCGGCTCACAGACGCGGTACGGCGACTCCCAGATCGGCAACGGCCGGAACGAGTCCGCGACCTCCTCGAGAATCCCCCGCTGCGCCGCAACCCACTGCCGGCGCCACGTGTCGGCCCCGGCGGCCGGGAAGACCCGGTTCGCCACGACACCGTCCACGCGGTACCCGTACAGCGACAGCCGGGTCAGCGACCGCCGGGCCTCGGCGACCACGACTGCCTCCGGCGTCAGCACCAGCCGCACCGAGGCGTCCGGTCCGGCCAGCAGCGTGCGGATGTCGGACAGGTCGGCCTGCAGGCGCCGCAGCGCGTCGAAGACCGTGTCGTCCGGCATCGGGATGCTCGACCCGCGGCTCAGGAACGGCCGGAACGTCCGCATCATCTTGCGCTCGGCGTTGAAGATCCGTTCGAGGTACCAGTTCAGGGCCTCGGGCAACGCCAGCAGCCGCAGCGTCTCCGCGGTCGGGGCGCAGTCGACGACGATCACGTCCCAGCGGCCGGACCGGACGTGGTCGCGGACCTCGAGCAGCGCGAGCACTTCCTCGGCGCCAGGGAGCACGGTCAGCTCCTCGGCCTCGACCGGGTCGACCCCGACCATGTGCAGCACCGACCGCAGATACGCCTGGATGTCACCCCAGGACCGCTCGAACTTGCGCTGTGCGTTGATCTGCTGGACGAACAGCAGGTCGTCGATCTCGGTCGGCTCCGGTCCGACCTCGGAGTCGAACGCGTCCGACAGCGAGTGCGCGGCGTCCGTCGACAGCACCAGCGTCCGCAGCCCGCGCAGTGCCGCGAGCGTGGCCGTCCCCGCGGCGGAGGTCGTCTTGCCGACGCCGCCCTTACCTGTGTACAGCAGTACCCGAGTCACTGGATCAGGACTCGACGCGCTTCTTGAGGCCCTTGAGGGCCGTGTCGATGATGACCTTCTCGGCCTTCCGCTTGAGCATGCCGATCATCGGGATCGCCACATCCACAGCCAGCCGGTACGTCACCTCGGTCCCCTCGGCTCCCAGATCCTTCAGGACGTACGCGCCGTCCATCCCCTTCACCATCTTCGCCTCGACCAGCGTCCAGGTCACCTCGTTGCGGGACCAGACGTAGGCCAGCGTGTACTCGTCGGAGATCGCGCCGGCGTCCACCTTGAACCGCACCTTGTTCGGCCGGCCGGCCTCGTCGGTGGACAGCACCTCGGTCTCCCGCATCGAGTCGGCCCATTCCGGGTAGGCCGCGAAGTCCGCGATCACCGCCATGATCTCTTTGGGGGTCGCGTTCACCTGGATGGTCGAGGTGGTCTGTTCCGCCATCGATTCACCTCTTCGCTTTGCCCGGGGTCTGCGGGACGACCGGACCCCCCGATGGGCCCGTGTCCTCCCCGGAGACTATCGCGGGATCGGATCCGGTACGGCGTTCGCCCGCCGCGCGGCCCGCTTCGAGTTCGTCCTTGAACGCCCACAGCCTCTCCCGGTACGCCGCGACGTACCGCTCCTTCAAGCGCTCGACCGCGCGGCCGCGGACCGGCTTCGCGGGATCGGCCCGCAGGTACCAGTGCACGACCACCCCGTCCCGGACCGCTTCCAACCACCATTCCGCCGTACCGATCGCGGCGCCGGTGACCACCCACCGGACCCCCTCGCGACCGCGCCGCTCGGACGGCGTCAGCGTGAGCTCCGGCCACCACTCACGCCAGAGGGTGTCCGAACCGAGTCGCTCGGCGACGTAGGCTGGATCAGCAACGACCAGGTCGTCGCAACTGATGTCGAGCAATGGCATGGCTAGAACCTAGTTCCGTGGGTCACATAAACCTGGCTACTTGTGGGTAGGTGACTGTAGCGTGCGCCGGAAGTCGACAATTCGGGACCGACTGAGGAGACGCGGATGCGTGAGTACACCGTTCCTGCTGTGACAGAACCGCCCACCGGGAGCCTGAGCGACCCGGTGTGGGCGAACGCGTCCTCTCATCCTGACACCGCGGTGTTCAGCCGCCGTACAGGGTCGACCTGGACCGATGTCACCGCGGCGGAGTTCGCGCAGCAGGTGACCGGCGTCGCGAAGGGCCTGATCGCGGCCGGGGTGAAGCACGGCGAGCGGGTCGCTCTGCTGAGCGCGACGCGCTACGAGTGGACCCTGATCGACTACGCGATCTGGAGCATCGGCGCGGTCACCGTGCCGATCTACGAGACCTCCTCGACCTCGCAGATCCAGTGGATCCTGACGGACTCCGAGGCGGTCGTCGCCGTCGTCGAGAACGCGACCCACGGCGCGGTCGTCGAGTCCTCCCGGGCCGAGGCGCCCGCGCTGCAGGAGGTCTGGCAGATCGAGGCCGGCGCCGTCGACCAGCTCACCGCGCTGGGTCAGGACGTCACCGACGCCGAGTTCGACAAGCGCCGCTCCGCGGTCGCGCCGTCCGACCTCGCGACTCTGATCTACACCTCCGGTACGACGGGACGCCCGAAGGGCTGCAAGATCAGCCACTCGAACTTCCTCGACGAGCTCGGTCCCGCGGTGAAGATCCTCGACGACCTGTTCGACACCACCGGCGCGAGCACCTTGCTGTTCCTGCCGCTCGCGCATGTGTTCGCCCGGATCATCCAGGTCGGCTGCGTGATGAAGCGGGTCAAGGTCGGGCACACCGCCGACGTGAAGAACCTCGTCGAGGATCTCGGCGCGTTCCGGCCGACGTTCATCCTGAGCGTGCCGCGGGTGTTCGAGAAGGTGTTCAACTCGGCCAGCCAGAAGGCGCACGCCGACGGCAAGGGCAAGATCTTCGACGCTGCCGCGGAGACCGCGATCGCGTACTCGCAGGCGCAGGACAAGGGCGGCGCCTCGTTCGGCCTGAAGGCCAAGCACCTGCTCTTCGACCGACTCGTCTTCGGCAAGCTGCGAGCAGTGCTCGGGGGCCGGGTGCAGTACGCCGTCTCGGGCGGCGCCCCGCTCGGGGACCGGCTCGGGCATTTCTTCCGCGGTATCGGCGTACCGGTCCTGGAGGGCTACGGCCTGACCGAGACCACCGCCGCCGTATCGGTGAACCTGCCCGACGACCTCCGCATCGGCACGGTGGGCCGGCCGCTTCCTGGTGTGACGGTCGGTGTCGCGGACGACGGTGAGCTGCTCTTCAAGGGCGGCCAGGTGATGCAGGGCTACTGGAAGAACGACGAAGCGACCGCGAACGCGATCGACGCGGACGGGTGGTTCCACACCGGCGATCTGGGCGAGTTCGATGTCGACGGGTTCATCAAGATCACCGGCCGGAAGAAGGAGATCCTGGTGACGGCCGGCGGGAAGAACGTCGCGCCGACGATGCTCGAGGACCAGATTCGGCTGCACCCGCTGGTCAGCCAGTGCATGGTCGTCGGCGACGGCAAGCCGTTCATCGCGGCGCTGATCACGATCGACCCGGAGAACATCGTTCCGTGGGCGACCGAGCGGGGGAAGCCGACCGACCCGGCGGCCCTGACCCAGGACGCCGACCTGATCGCCGAGGTGCAGAAGGCGGTCGACGACGCGAACGCCTCGGTCTCGCACGCCGAGGCGATCAAGAAGTTCTCGATCCTCCCGATCGACTGGACCCAGGAGTCCGGCGAGCTGTCGCTGAAACTCTCGTTGCGCCGGCACATCGTGATGGACAAGCACGGCGCCGACGTCGAGGCGCTCTACGCGAAGTAAGAAGTTGTAGCCGCGGCATCACCCGAATGGCTGATGCCGGGACCAGCTCGTCGGGCGATGTGCGGGCGGTACGCCGTCCGCGAAGCTCGACGTATGACCAGTACATCTCCCATCGTCGAAGTCAGCAGCCTGCGCAAGGCGTACGGCGGGCGCGCTGTCGTCGACGACGTGTCGTTCACTGTCGACGAGGGCGAGATCTTCGGGATCCTCGGGCCGAACGGCGCCGGTAAGACCACGACCGTCGAATGCGTCGAGGGGCTGCGCATCCCTGACGGCGGGCGGATCCGGATCGCCGGGCTCGACCCGGTCGCCGATCATGCCGCCGTTACGCAGGTGCTCGGCGCGCAACTGCAGGAGAGCGAACTGCAGGCCAAGCTCACGGTCCGCGAAGCCCTCGAGCTGTACGCCGCCCTGTACCCGAACCCGGCCGACTGGCGGCCGCTCGCCGAGCGACTCGGCCTGACCGGCAAGCTGAACACCCGGTTCGGTGCCCTCAGTGGTGGCCAGAAGCAACGACTGTTCATCGCGCTCGCGCTGATCGGCAACCCGCGCGTCGTCGTACTGGACGAGCTGACCACCGGTCTCGACCCGCGTGCCCGGCGGGACACCTGGGAGATCGTCGAGGACGTCCGCGCCGGCGGCGTCACCGTCCTGCTGGTCACGCACTTCATGGAGGAAGCGCAGCGGCTGTGCGACCGGATCGCCCTGATCGACACGGGCCGGATCACCGCCCTCGACACCCCGCAGGGGCTGATCAGCCGGACGGCGGGCTCCACGATCATCTCGTTCACCCCGTCGGCGCCGCTCGACGACGCGGACCTGGCCGCGCTGCCGGCGCTCGCGTCGATCGAGGACAAGGACGGCCGGATCACCCTCGGCGGATCCGACGAGACCGTCACCGCGCTGCTGTCGCTGCTCGCCCGGCACCGCATCACCGCCCACCAGCTCCGCGTCACCGACGCCACCCTCGACGACGCCTTCCTCGATCTCACAGGAGCCACCAAATGAGCACGATCACGGCGGTACGCCGTCCTTCGCCGCGAACCGCCGTACTGCGGGCCGAGGCGCGACTGTTCCGCCGGGAGGCCGGCAGCTTGTTCTGGACACTCGGCTTCCCGCCGCTGCTGCTGGTGATCCTCGGGTCGATCCGGAGCTTCCGGAAGTTCGACGAGGGGCTCGGGATGCGGGTCATCGACGTGTACGTGCCGACCCTCGTCCTGGTCGCGCTGATCGTCACCGGCCTGCAGGCGATGCCGCCGGTGATCACCGGCTATCGCGAACGCGGCATCCTGCGCCGGATGTCCTTGACCCCGGTCCGGCCGTCCGCGCTCCTCACCGCACAGATGGGGCTGAACGGCGCCGCGGGTGTGCTGTCCGCGCTGGTCTGCCTGACGATCGGTCGCCTCGCGTTCGACGTACAGCTGCCGAAGCAGGCCGCCGGCTACGCGCTGGCGTTCCTGCTCACGGTCACCGCAGCGCTGGCCCTCGGCGCTCTGATCTCGGCGCTCGCTCCGACCGCACGGCTCGCGGCCGGCATCGGCATGGTGGTGTTCTTCCCCAGCCTGTTCTCCGCCGGCCTGTGGGCTCCCGTGCAGTCGATGCCGCACACGCTGCGGGAGATCGTCGTACTTCTCCCGTTCGGTGCCGCCTCGCAGGCGCTCGAGCAGGCCGCGGCCGGGCACTGGCCGGCCTGGTCCCATCTGGGCGTGCTGACCGCGTGGGCGGTGGTCCTGACGGCGGCGGCCGCACGATGGTTCCGGTGGGAGTAGGCCCGGTTCGTGCACACTGGACGAGTGACAACGGCGGACAGCGACCTCGATCGGCACGAGGCGGCGTTCCATCGTTGGGCTCCGTACTTCCTGCTGGGCCTCGGCTCCTTGCTGGCCCTGGCGACCGCGGACCAGATCATGCCGTCGAGCCGGGAGCAGATCACGGCATGCGTTCTGGTCGGCGTCGCTCTGCTCCTGCAGCTGTGGTGGAGCCGGAGCGGCCGCCTGCACCGCGGGCCGAATGCCGTGTCCGTGACGTACTACGTGATCCGCTGGGCGATCGCGGCCGTGCTGACGATGCTGAGCGGCTTCTTCGCGTTCTACGTGGCGGCGGGCTACTACGACGCCGACGAGGTGATTCCCGGCCGGAGGCGGCGGCGACTCGCACTCTTCGCCTGCTCGATCCCGATCGCCAGTGCGCAGACCGGAAGCTTCCCTCCCGAGGGACGCACAGGTTGGCTGGCCTTCGCCGGTCTGCTGGTCGCGAACAACGCTTTGGTGACCGTCGCGAAACACCTCGCCGACCAGCAGGAGGCACGGTCGACGGCGCGGGCCGTCACGATCGCCGAGCTCGAGCGGGCGCACGAGGAGAACGCCGCGTTGCAGGCCCAACTCCTTGTCCAGGCAAGGGAAGCGGGCATCGCGGACGAGCGGCGCCGGTTGGCCGCGGAGATCCACGACACCATCGCACAGGGGCTGACCGGCATCATCGCGCAACTCCAGGTGGTGGCGAACTCGTCCGACCCGGCGACCGTCAAGGCGCATGTCGGCCGCGCGACCGATCTGGCCCGGCACAGCCTGGGCGAGGCGCGCCGCTCGGTGCAGAACCTCGCTCCGGCGGGTCTGTCGTCCGACGGTCTCCCCGAGGCGCTTCGCAAGACCGTCGACCAGTGGTCCGAGCGGACCGGCGTACCTGCCGAGTTCACCCTGACCGGTACGGCGCAGCACCTGCACGGTGAGTTCTCGGCGACAGTCCTGAGGATCACGCAGGAGGCCCTGGCGAACGTGTCGAAGCACGCCGCGGCGACCCGCGCCGGCGTGACGCTCAGTTTCATGGACGACGAGGTGACGGTGGACATTCGCGACGACGGCAAGGGCTTCGATCCGCTGGCCCTCTCTGCCCGGACCGGCACCGGCGGCTTCGGCCTCGACGGGATGCGGGCCCGCGCCGAACGCATCGCCGGCTCTCTGACGGTCGAGTCCGAGCCAGGGTTCGGTACGGCGGTCTCTGCTCGCATACCGTTGGTGCTCGATGTCTGAGTCATCTGGGATCTCACTGCTTCTCGTCGACGACCACCCGGTGGTCCGCAACGGTCTGCGTGGCATGTTCGAGTCCACGCCCGGATTCACCGTGCTCGCGGAGGCGTCGAACGGCGTCGAGGCGGTCGAGCTGGCCGCGGACCTGACCCCGGACGTGATCCTGATGGACCTCCGGATGCCGGGTGGCGGCGGGCTCGACGCGATCACCGAACTGACCCGCCGCGGCATCCGCTCGAAGGTGCTGGTCCTGACGACCTGGGACACCGACACCGATACGCTGCCGGCGATCGAGGCGGGCGCCACCGGCTACCTGCTCAAGGACGCGCCGCAGGACGAGTTGTTCAACGCCGTCCGCCAGGCCGCGGCCGGTCGTACGGTGCTCTCCCCCGCGGTTGCGTCGCGGCTGGTGTCGGCAGTCCGCTCGCCGGCGCCGAGCCCGTTGGCCGCGCGCGAACGGCAAGTCCTGGAACTGGTCGCGAAAGGTACGTCGAACCGCGACATCGCCCGCGAACTGTTCATCAGCGAGGCCACGGTGAAGACCCATCTCAGCCATGTCTTCACCAAGCTCGGTGTCACCGATCGTGCCGCAGCCGTGGCCAAAGGCTACGAGCAGGGAATCCTCGGTCGCGACTGACGAACGCTTGAACTTCGACGTGCCCGCAGCGCAGGTTAGCCGCGGGGTACTGGGACGCATGAATCCACCCCGTGCGATCAGGTCCGCCCACCGACCGGCAGCGGCGAGCGGACCATTCGTCTGTAGCTGGAGCGCTGTCGGCGACTGTGCGGTCGTCCGGGTGGCGGGCACTGTCGACGTCCGGACCGCCCCCACTTTCGCGCACGAACTCCAGCACGTGATCACCACCAAGCTGCCGCGCCTCGTCGTCGACCTGCGACGCGTCACGGCGATGGAGGCCACCGGCCTCGACGTTCTCGCCGACGCGCACGAACTGGCGGTCCGGCACGGCGGCTGGTTGCGCGCCTCCGGAGCCGGCCAGTGGCTGGCCGACCTCACCCGTGCCACCGGCGCCGGCCGGCCACTCGATCACTATCCCACCTTGGCGGAAGCGCTCCCGGCGTACCGGCCGGCGATCAGCGGGCTCACCTCCCACGCCACGTAGTTCGCACGTCCGGCATCGCCCGACGGGCTGATGCCGGACGTGCGATACCTGTCAGGTCTTGGAGCCGGACAGAGCGATACCTTGCACGATCTGGCGTTGGGCGATGATGAAAATCAGCAGCATCGGCAGCGCCGCCATGGTCGTGGCCGCCATCAGGCTCGTCCAGTCGGAGGAGTAGGCGCCCTTGAACTGGTTGACCACGAGCGGAATCGTGAAGTTCCGATCGCTGTTCAGGAAGATCAGCGGAGAGAAGAACGAGTTCCACTGCCCGAGGAACACGAAGATGCCGAGCGCCACGAGTGGGGTACGCAGCAGCGGCAGGATGATGGTCGTGAAGATCCGGACCCGCCCCGCGCCGTCGATCGAGGCGGCTTCCTCCAGCTCCAGCGGAATGCCGCGGACATATTGGCGCAGGAGGAAGACGCCGAAGGCGTTGAACAACGACGGCGGGACGATCAGCGCCAGATGGGTGTCGATCCAGCGGAGCTGCCCCATGATGACGTAGAGCGGGATCACGGTCAGCTGGAACGGAACCATCAAGGTGGCCAGGAAGACGCCGAAGATCACTTTTCGACCCGGAAAACGGATCCGCGCGAAGGCGTAGGCGGCCATCGAGCAGGTGATCAGGGTGAAAACCGTGACCAGGCCGGCGATATAGACACTGTTGAGGTACGCGCGCGCGAAGTCGGCGCCCTGCCACGCGGTGACGAAGTTCTGCGGCTGCCAGACCTTCGGCAGCAGCTTCGGCGGCTGGGCGAAGATCTCGTCCAGCGGCTTCATGGCCGAGAACAACATCCACAGGAACGGCACGAACATCACCAGCGAGCCCGCGACCAGCAGCAGGTGCAGCGGAATCCAGGACGGCTTGAACCGCCCCCCGCCCAGGCCATGAGAAGTATTCTTTCGACGCGCCGCCTCGAGGTCCCGGGCGGCGATCTCGCTTGATGAGGAAGTCATTCGGTGTAATGCACCCATCTCTTCTGAGCAAGAAACTGGAGACCGGTCAGGGCCAGCAGGACGAGGAACAGGTACACCGCGATGGCCGCGGCGAACCCGAACTTGAACTCACGGAAGGCGATGTTCACGATGTCGTACACGATCGTGTGGGCGTTCGCCGGCGCTGTGGTGTCGAAGAAGAAGTAGATGTAGTCGAACACCTGGAAGGACCCGATGATCGAGGTGATCGACAGGAACAGGATGGTCGGCGACAGCAGCGGCACGGTGATCTTGCGCAGCTTCTGCCATTCCGAGGCGCCGTCGATGTCGGCGGCCTCCATCAGGGTGGGCGAGATGTTCTGCAGACCGGCGACGAACATCACGATCATGTAGCCGAGGCCCTGCCAGATCGACACCAGGACGATCGCAGGGATCGCTGTTCCCGGATCCTGCAGCCAGTCAGGTGGGTTGGGCACCCCGAGCGACTTCAGCAGCGCGCTGATGGGACTGATCTCAGGGTTCAGCAGCCAGAGCCAGATGGCGCCCACCGCGACGGTCGACGTGACCTGCGGCGCGAAGAAGAAGATCCGGTAGAACGGCGTCAACCGACCCGCCTTCTGAATGAAGAACGCGAAGAAGAAGCCGGTGATCAGCAGTCCGGGGACCTGGAGGGCGGTGAACCACGCGGTGTTCAGCCAGGACTGCCGCAGCTGCTCGTTCTGCCAGACACCGATGAAGTTCTGCAGCCCGACGAACGTGCGCGAACCCAATCCGTCCCAGCTCGAGAACGACAGCACGATGGCGAAGACCAGGGGACCCACCATGAAGGCGATCAGGCCGATGAGCTGCGGGGTGAGAAAGGCGTATCCCCACAGCGCTTCGGTCCGCCGTCTGCGCTTCACATCGACTGCGAGCGCCATGTCTCACTTCCCGTTGTTGATGTACTTGCAGATCTTGTCGGCCCAGACCTTCGCGCTGTCGCCGGCCTTGATCGACTTGTCCATCTCGGTGCCGAGGTTGGCTCCGACCTCCGCCTTGGACGCGATGGCCGACGGGATGGCGTAGCCGTTCTTGGCGGTGTCCGTGAACCAGGCACAGTGCTCGGGCTGCTTGTTCTCCAGCACGACCTCGTCCAGACCCGAGACGGACGGCACGGCGTTGCCTCCGCCGGAGAGCCGGGCCTTCTGACCGTCCTTGTTGACGAACCGGGTGGCGAAGTACATCGCGGCTTCGGGGTCCTTGGCCTTGGCGTTCACGGCCATGGCGGCGGTGTAGACGATCACCGGCGGGACGGTCTTCCCGTCGGCGGACGCGAACGGCGCGATGTCGTAGCCGAACTTGAGCTTCTTGAGGTTCGGGAGGATCCAGCGTCCCACCTGGCAGCTGGCGAGTTGCTGGCTGTAGAACAGGGCGTCGATGGCCTGCCCCTTCGGCAGCGACCCGCCGTACGTGATGTTGCCGCTGGCCATTCCCTCCCAGAGCCACTCGAGGGTCTCCATCGACTTCGCGTCCTCGTTGAAGATCATCTTGTTGCCCTCGACGACCTTGCCGCCGAACGCGGTCATCCAGCTGAGCATGGGGCCGAAGCCGCCTTCCAGCACCATGCCCCGCTTGCCGGTGGCCTTGATCTTGGTCAGGAAGTCGTCGACGGCGTCCCGGTTCCAGCCGCCGGATTCGTGCAGCTGCGCGGGGTTCTTGGTGATGCCGGCGGCCTCGCACATGTCCTTGTTGAACCAGAACACGATCGGGTTGCAGTCGACGACCAGCCCGTAGGTGCCCGGGCTGCCGTCGGCAGGCTTGCACCAGCCCATCAGGTTCGGATACAGGTCGTCGATCTTGACCGGCGCGTCCGGCTTCGACGTGAACTCGGTGAAATCGGCGACCTTCTTGGACTGGATGAGCCGTTGCATGCCGGAGTCCTGCACGTAGAAGACGTCCGGAGCACTGCTGCCGGCGAGCTGGGTGAGCAGCTTGGCGCCGTAGTCGCCGACCACCACCTGGAAGGTGACCTTGGTCCCGTGCGCGGCCTCGTAGTCCTTCGAGATCTGCCGGAACCGCTCGGCCTCGCCCGGGTTCGCCCACGAGGCCCAGGTCACGGTGCCGCCCTTGCCTCCCGCGCCGCCGGCGCCGTCCTTGCCGGCGGCCGAGGTGCCGCCCGCACTACCGCCGGCGCAGGCGGTGAGCACTGCGCTCGACCCCACTCCGGCAAGGGCCGCACTGGCCAGGAAACTACGACGTGTAATCGGTCGCCCGAAGGGCCCTTCATTCATCGGCATGACAGTTCTCCTTCTCATGGTTCGGTTTTCGGCAGACGGCCACACCGGCGAGGTCGGAGCTGAGAGCCGGCCCGGCGGCTCCTCGAAGAAGGCGGATATTAGCGGTAAAACCTAGAGACGCAAGGCAATTCCGTCAATACCTCCGGAGCATTTAGTTTTACCGCTATAGTCCGGCCCGTGACGACATTTGAGATCCGGTCCCCCGACGCTCGCACCGTGCGGACCGGAAGCCTGACCGGCCCCGGCACGATCACCCCGCGTCCGGCGGCCGAGCCCGGTGTGCTCCGGTACGACGTGACGCCCGACGTGGCTGCCGGCGGACCCGTGACGCTGCGCTGGACCTGGCCGGCTGACGATGCCGTGACGCTCTGGCGGCCGATGCAGGATTCCCGGCGCAACCTCCCCACGGACTGGGGCTCGCACCGCGAGGTCCGCTCCGTCCGCTCGGCCCCGGTCGCGTCTCTCGTCAACGGACAGGACAGGGCGATCGCCACAGTCTCTTTGTCGTCGAACGTCCATGGGTGTGACTTCGCCGTCGGGGTGAGCGAGGAGACCGCGGAGCAGCTGATCGAGCTGACCGTGACGGATCTCGAGGGCGAAGGCTTCGCTCTGCGGATCGATTTGCGGGCCCAGCACTTCGCCGAGGCGTTGCGTGCCGTGACGACGGAGTGGGCGGCCGAGCTGGGCGACCGGATCGCCGACGTGCCGCCGGTCGCGCGACAGGCGATGTACTCGACCTGGTACAGCGACCACCAGCACGTCTCAGCCGAGTCGGTGGAGCGACACGCTCGCGCGGGTTCGGCGTACGGCACCCAGGCGGTCATCGTCGACGACGGCTGGCAGACGGACGACACGCGGCGCGGGTACGCGTACTGCGGCGATTGGGAGCCGACCAGCCACAAGTTCCCCGACATGGCCGAGCATGTACGTCGCGTGCACGCGCTCGGCCAGCAGTACGTGCTGTGGATCGCGCCGCCGCTGATCGGCGTGCACTCGAAGGCCTGGGACAAGCTGAAGGACCGCACACTCGGCTTTGCCGACGGCGAGGTGACCGCCGTCCTCGACCCCCGCTACCCCGAGGTACGTGAACACCTCCTGGAGTGCTGCGTTCGTCCAGTGCGGGACTGGGGCATCGACGGCCTGAAAATCGACTTCATCGATTCCTGGGCGCGGAGCAGCGTCCCTCCGGCGCCGGGCGGTGACTGCTCCTCCGTCGACGAAGGCGTGGAGCGGTTCTTGCAGGCCGTCACCGACGAGCTACGGAAGCTGCGGCCCGACGTGCTGATCGAGTTCCGTCAGGACTACGTGCACCCGAGGCTCTGGCAGTTCGGCACGTTCCTGCGCGCCGGCGACTGCGCGCTCGACGCGGTGGAGAACCGTGTCCGTACGATCGACTGCCGCCTCCTCGCCGGTGACCGGGCGGTGCACTCCGACATGCTGATGTGGCACTCGTCGGCGTCGGCGGAGAACGTCGCGCAGCACTTCATCGGCGCGTTGTTCAGTACGCCGCAGGTGTCGATGGAGCTGGACACGTTGCCACCCGAGCACGAGCAAGTGGTCCGGTACTGGCTCGGGTTCCTGCGCGATCACGCCGACGCACTGCTGCACGGCGTACTGATGCCGTCGCGACCGGATGCGCGGTACACGCAGGTTCGTGCGGTCGGTGCGACGGAAACGGTGGTTGCCGTGTACACGAATCCTGTCGTGCGGGTACAGGAGTCGTGCACCGTCGTGGTGAACGGTGGCGCCGAGCGGCGACTGTACGTCGAAGGTGCGTGCGACCGGCTTGTCGACCTCGTAGTGTCTGACTGTTCGGGCCGCGAGGTGCACCGAGAGACGACGACTCCGCCTGAGGTGTGGACGATCGACGTTCCGGTGGGTGGGTCGGCCCGGATCGTGTGGGACTAAGGGGGAACGGTTGGCTGACGAGAAGCCGCGGCGTACGACTGTCGCGGACGTCGCCCGATTGGCCGGGGTGTCTGCGATGACGGTGTCGAACGTGCTCAACGCGCCACACCGCGTAGCGGCACCGACCGTCCGGACCGTGCGCGCCGCGATCCAGGAACTCGGGTACATCCCGAACCACGCTGCCCGCGCGTTGTCGTCCGGACGCAGCCAGGTGATCGGCCTGCCGATGTCCTTCGAGGACGACCTCGTGGACGACGACAACCCGGGCCTGGGCGGGTTCCTGCACAGCCTGCTCGGCGGCCTGGTCAAGGCGTCCGCGATCTCGGGGTACGGCGTCCATGTTGTCGAGACCCCGGTCGACCACGCGACCGAGATCGTGCTGTACGACAAGCTGATCGCGGCACGGCAGGTCGACGCGATCGTCGTCTCGGAGACGATGCCGCACGACGAGCGGATCGATTTCCTCAGCCGGCGGCGGTTCCCGTTCGTGGCGTTCGGGCGGACCGGGCCCGAGCATCGGCAGTGCTGGGTCGACGTGGACAACGAGTCGTCGATGGCCGGCGTCGCCGCGCATCTGCGGTCGACCGGCCGGAAGCGGGCGGTGTACCTGGCGACGGACAGTCCGCTGCCGTGGGTGCATCAGCGGCGGGACGGGTTCGTCCGGGAGTTCCCGTCGACGGTTGCGCGATCGTTCGGTTCGCTCGAGGCGGTAGCGGCGTACGTCGAGGAATTGGACCCGCCGGACGTTTTCGTTGCGGACAACGACGCGTTCGCGGTGGTCGCGATGCGGGCACTGCAGCGGCGCGGGATCACGGTCGGTCAGGACGTTGCGGTCACCGGGTTCAACGACTTCCCGTTCGCGAGCATGCTCGACACGCCGCTCACGACCGCCCGGATCCCGCTGCGGGACATCGCCGCCTGCCTGTTCGACCGCGCCCTGCGGGAGATCAGCGGCGAGCCGGACGAGCCGGGCAGGCTCGTCACGGCACCGCTGGTGGTCCGCTCGAGCGCCTAAGGCTTGACGAGTACCTTGAGCGCGGTGCGTTCGTCCATCGCGCGGTATCCGTCGGCCACGTCAGCGAGTGCGACCTCGCTGTCGAACACCTTGCCGGGGTCGACGTTGCCGGCGAGGACGTCGGGGAGCAGGGTTTCGATGTAGGCGCGGGCAGGCGCGGGGCCGCCGGTGAGGGTGATGTTGGGGCGGAAGAGGCTGGAGAACCCGACCGGAGCATCGCTGTACTGCGGTACTCCGACGCGGCTGATGACGCCGCCGGCCCGGACAACGCCGACCGCCTGGTCGTAGGCGGGCCGGTGACCGACCGCTTCGAGTACGACGTGCGTACCGTCGCCGCCGGTGAGGTCCCGTACGCGGGCGATGCCCTCCTCGCCGCGCTCGGCTACGACATCTGACGCGCCGTACTCACGGCCGAGGTCGGTGCGGGCGGTGTGGCGGCCCATGAGGATGATCTGCTCGGCGCCGAGGCGCTTCGCGGACAGGACGGCCAGTAGGCCGACCGCCCCGTCGCCGATCACCGTCACACTTGTACGCGGGCCGACGTTCGCCTTGATTGCCGCGTGATAGCCCGTGCCGTACACATCGGACAGCGTGAGCAGCGACGGGATCAGCGGTGAGGTCTCCTCGACCGGTACGGCGACGAGGGTGCCGTCCGCGAGCGGGACCCGGACGGCCTCGGCCTGACCGCCGCCGACGTCGCCGGCGTTCCAGAAACCGCCGTGCCGGCAGGACGTCTGCAGGCCCTCACGGCAGAAGTCGCAGGTGCCGTCGGACCAGGCGAACGGCGCGATGACGAAGTCACCGGCCTTGATGGTGGTCACATCGCTACCGGTGTCTTCGACGACACCGACGAACTCGTGCCCCATGGAACTGCCGTCCGGGGTCGCCGCCATCGAGTGGTACGGATGCAGATCGGACCCGCAGACACAGGCCCGCACAACGCGAACGATCGCATCGGTCGGTTCTTTGATGATCGGCTCAGGCACGTCAACAACACGAACATCGCCCGCGCCGTACATGTAAGTAGCTCGCATGAGAATCCTTCGGTGGTCTGCGGTTAGTCAGGGAGGAGCCGCAGGGTGCTGGCCGCGGCGGTCTGTCCGACGACGCTGCCGACGATCCGTGGGCCGTACCGGTCGTACTTCGAGTGGTAGGCCGCGTCGACCGCGCTGTGCACATCGCCCTCCGGGACCTCGAAGACGACGTCGCGCTCGATCCCGCCGGCCTGGATCCGGCCGCGGCCGCTGATCGTGGCGCGCCGGAACCACGGGTTGTCCGTGCCGTAGGCGGACCGGACGTAGAGCTCGTCGCCGGCACGCACCACCCAGATGGTCACGAACGGCCGAAGAGACCCGTCGGTCCGCCGGGAGCTGACCTGCAGCTCGGTCGCCCGTCCGACCCGCTCCAGTTCCTGCTCGCTCCATCCACTCACCTCGCCGACACCGCCTTTTCGTAGTCGGTGTCGGTGAGGTGTTCACCCCAGGTCGTCTCCGGTACGTCGGGATTGCCGGTGCCTTCCCAGATGGCCAGGTGGGTCATGAAGCAATCGGCGGTCGCGCCGTGCCAGTGCCACTCCCCCGGCGGGGTGTGCACGGTGTCGCCGGGGCGCATCACGATCACCTGTCCGTCCCGGGTACCGACCAGGCCGACGCCCTCGGTGACGTGCAGCGTCTGGCCCATGGCGTGCACATGCCAGGCGGTGTGAGCGCCTGGTGCGAAGTGGACCGCGTTCACGCGGGCACGAGACGGCTCCTCACCGCTGTAGATCTGGTCGAACCAGACCTCGCCTACGAACCAGTCGCCGGGGCCTTTCCCGGTCGCGGGCTTCGTCAGTTTCTCCATGTCTGCCAGTGAACGGTCTGCCGCGTACCAGCGGGAGTCACTGTCGTTACAGGTAATGCCAGTACCTCCTTCAGGTTCGGGGGCCCGTCTACGGTGGAGGCATGGACAACCGAGCTGCGATCCGCGAGTTTCTCGCCTCGAGGCGAGCGCGGATCACGCCCGAGCAGGCGGGACTGCCGGCGTACGGCGGCAACCGCCGGGTCAAGGGGCTGCGCCGCGAAGAGGTCGCCATGCTGGCGGGAATGAGCATCGACTACTACGTGCGGCTGGAGCGCGGGAACCTGGGTGGGGCCTCCGACACCGTCCTGGAAGGCCTTGCCCGGGCGCTGCAGCTCGACGACGCCGAGCGCGCTCACCTGTTCGATCTCGCCCGCGCCGCCGAACCGGCTCCCGCGCGCAGTCGCAAGACCGCGCCCGCGACCGTTCCGGCGAGCGTCCAGCTCGTGCTCGACTCCGTGACCGATGCACCGGCCTGGGTCCGCAACGCCCGCCACGACATGCTCGCGGCGAACCGGATGGCCCGCGCGCTCTACGCTCCGCTGCTCGCGGACCCGCGGCGCCCCGCCAACAGCGCCCGCTTCGCCTACCTCGACCCGGCGTCACACGACTTCTTCCGGGATTGGGAACGCGTCGCCGACGACATCGCCGCCATGCTGCGCTCCGAAGCCGGGCGCAATCCGCACGACAAGCTGCTGATCGAACTCATCGGTGAGCTGTCGACCCGCAGCGAGGACTTCCGCACCCGCTGGGCGGCCCACAACGTCCGCTTCCACCGCACCGGCCTGAAGAAGCTCCACCACCCGGTCGTCGGCGACCTGGACCTGACGTTCGAGGCGATGGAGTTCCCCGCCCACCCGGGACTCACCCTCGTTGTGTACGTCGCTCCCGTCGACAGCCCGACCGCCGACAGCCTCAAACTCCTCGCCAGCTGGGCCGCCAGCACGGAGGTACCCCAGCACTAGGGAGCACCTGACCGCCTGACTGCCACCTCGACGAACTTGGCGAGGTCTGCGGAGCGACTGCCGGCCGGCCAGACGACCAGCATCTGGTACGGCTCGACGTCGGTCACCGGGCGGTAAACGACGTCCGGCCGGATGTTGCGCTCGGCCATGGACTGCGGAACCAGCGCAACCGCCTGCCCGAACGCGACCACCTCCAGCAGTTGCGACGAGTCCTGCACGATCGGCCCGTCCACCGAGTCGTCCGGCCGCGCCGACCAGTAGTTGCGCTCAGCAACATTGGCCCGGCTCCACCGCGGCGCCGGAATTCCCGCCAGATCATCAGCCGCGAGCACCTCCCGCGCCGCCAACTCGTGCCGCGCCGGAAGCGCGGCAACCCGCGGTTCCGTGTACAGCAGCTCGGTTTCCAGCCCGTGGTCGTCGAACGGCCGACTCACCAGCGCAACATCCGCCCGTCCGTCCCGAACCATGTCGGCCTGCTCCCCGAACCCGCTCACCACCACCTGAACACCCGGCAGCTCATCCTGGAGCTCGGTCACAATCCGATGCAGCACTTCCGTGGCCACACCGGGTTTCGCCGTCACCACGAGTCCTCCGGACGACTGGCCGGCCCGCTGCGTCCGTCGTACCGCCGAGTCGAGCGCGTCCAGCACCGGCCCCGACTCCTTGAGCAGGGTCTCCCCCGCCTCGGTCAGCGCGAGGCGAGGGCCGGAACGGTCGAACAGGTCGACGCCGAGACGGTGCTCGAGCTGGCGCATCGCACGGGACAGCGGCGGCTGCGCAATCCCCAGACGCTCGGCGGCGCGGGTGATGTTCAGGTCTTCGGCGACCGCGCGGAAATACCGCAGTTCGCGGATCTCGGGTTCCGGCATACCTCCAGGGTATGGCGGACCACCTGATCGGTGTTGGTCCGCGGGGGTGGGTCCGCGCTGGACTGGAGGCATGAATCAGAACGAAGTCGCCCTGGTGACGGGCGGGAACAAAGGCATCGGCCACGAGATCGTGCGCCAGCTCGCGGCCCGCGGGCTCACGGTGTATCTGGCCGCAAGGAACCCGGCGCTGGGTGCTCGCGCCGCGGAGGAGCTGGCCGGCGACGTGCGGTTTGTCCAGCTGGACGTGACCGACGTGGAGTCGGTCGCTGCGGCCGCCAAGCAGGTCGAGACCGACTCCGGCCGGCTCGATGCGCTGGTGAACAACGCGGGCATCGTGTCGGAATGGGGTACGGCGGTCGCCGACATCAGGGCCGAACAGGTGCGATCGGCGTACGAAGTGAATGTGTTCGGCGTGGTCGCGGTGATCAACGCCTTCGTACCGCTCCTGCGGCGATCGCCGAACGCGCGGATCGTGAACATGTCGAGCGGACTCGGCTCGGTCAACCTCCTCTCGGAACTCGACGGCCGCCTCGCATCCCAAGGACTGCTCGCCTACAGCTCGTCGAAGGCAGCGCTCAACGCCCTGACCCTGGTCTACGCAAGCGCCCTGCGCACGGACAACATCAAGGTGAACGCCGCCACACCGGGCCTCGTACCAACCGACCTGAACACGCAGGCATCCGTACCACGCGGCGAGCGAACCGTGGCCGACGGAGCAGCCGTCCCGGTCGCTCTCGCAACACTCCCGGCCGACGGACCCACCGGCGTCTTCAGAGGACCTGACTCACTGGCCGACGTGGCCCCGTGGTGAGCGCCTGACGGGCTATCAGCAAGGTGATCGTGGTGCCGAGGATGCCGGCTGCTGCCATGGTGGCGTTTGGGGCGACGAAGGAGCCGACGACGCCGCCCAGGGCGATACTGACGCCCTGGATGGCCATCAGTCCGCTGGTTTGGACGGTGAACAGGCGGCCGCGGTACGACGGGTCGGCGTGCTGCAGGATCAGCGGATCGATGCCCTGGTTGAAGGCGTAGCCGGTGCCGGAGATCGCGAGGAGTACTGCGGCGACCGGGATCGGCGGCGTGGTCAGGAACGCGATCGCGGGCAGCTGGCTGGTCAGGAGGAACGGGACGACGAGCCGTCGCCGCGCGGAAGGGGTGAACCGCGCGACGACGAGCTCGCCGAGCACGCTGCCGACGGCGTACCCGGTGAACAACGCGCCGGCGGCAGCGGCTGCGACGCCGACCTGGGCGGTGTAGGCGACGGCCAGTCCGTCCGGGACGGACGAGAACGCCGGGGCCACCCAGGTCAGCAGGATCAGGTTGCGAAGTTTGGCGTTGGCGAACAGCATCCGCAGCCCGGTCCACGAGTCGCGGACCGTGTTGCTCGTGCGCTCCCCCGGCGGCGTGTACGGCGTACCCGTCGCGATCAGCACCGCCGACGCGACGAAGGTCACCGCGTCGAGCGCCAGCAGCCAGTTCGCGCCGACCACCGCGACCGCGATACCGCCGAGCGCGAATCCGGTCAGCACCGCGACCTGACTGATTGCCCTCAGCAAGGATCTGCCGACCGGGAAGAGATCGGCCGGCAACAGATGCGCGAGACTGGCGGCCCGCGCCCCCGCGAAGATCGGCGCGACGATCCCGGTCACCAGCAACAGTCCGAGCAGGCCGCCCACCGGCATTCCCGGTAGCAGCATCAGTCCGATGGCCACAGCGCTGAGCACATCGCACGCGACCAGGACCCGGCGCGCGGGGAATCGGTCCGCGATCGACGAGAACAACACGCCACTCACGGCGTACGGCAGGAACGAGCAGGCCAGGACGAGGGCCGACAGCAACGGCGATCCGGTCCGCTCGAAGATCAGGATGGACAACGCGACCTGCGCCGCCACAGTCCCCAGCATCGAGACGGTGTGGGCGGCGTACACGGCGCGCAGGCCGGGAAGGCTGAGTACAGCTCGGTAGGA
Source organism: Kribbella pratensis (assembly GCF_004366075.1). Taxonomy (GTDB): domain Bacteria; phylum Actinomycetota; class Actinomycetes; order Propionibacteriales; family Kribbellaceae; genus Kribbella; species Kribbella pratensis. The sequence continues at coordinate 1,479,933 of NZ_SODU01000001.1, forward strand.
CCTCACGCGGCGAGAGTGCACGCGTCCGGGGTGGGCGGCGTAGAGTTTTGGTTGTGGCCGAAAGTTCGGGTTCGTGACGGTACTGCGGTTCACGCAGGCGGACGCGCTGCGGTGCCGGTTCGGGGCGTCTCCGTTGTGGGAGACGATGTCCGCGGTGCGGGTGCTGAACGGATCGAAGCACCGGCCGTTGTACGCCGATTGGATCGCGGCGAAGCGGGAATCGGCAGCGCAACTCGACCTGCGCGGACTGAAGGCGGTGCAGCCCCGCGTGGGGTTCACGCCGGACTTCCTGACCCCGCCGCCGAAGGCCTCCCGAGCGAAGTTCGCGACCGAGATCGCCCGCGTCCGTAGTACCCCGCTCGAGACGGTTCGCACCGAACTGGTCCGGTCACGCGAGGAGTTGAAGAACCCCGGAGCGCCGGAGATCGACAAGATGCTGGACGATCTGGCCGGCAGCCGCGCGCGGCTCGCCGACGAGATCGAGGGCGCCTGGGAGACCCTGATCAAGCCGGACTGGCCGTTGATCAGCCGCGTCCTCGAGGACGACATCGCGTACCGCGGTCAGCAGCTGACCGACGGCGGCCTGGCCGGGCTGTTCGACGATCTGCACCCGACCCTGGACTGGGAGGACGACCGTCTCATCGCCGCCCGCTACCGCTCCGAGGATCGCGATCTCGCCGGACAGGGCCTGCTCCTGGTTCCCGGGGTCTTCGCCTGGCCGTACCTCGTGATCGTCGCCGACCCGGCGTACCACCCGACGCTCGTCTATCCGGCCCGCGGCGCGGCCCGCCTGTGGTCCGACGCTCCTGCCCCACCGGACCCGCTGGCCCGCCTCCTCGGCCGCACCCGCGCGACCCTCCTCGTAGCGCTCGACCCACCCGCCACGACCAGCGCGCTCGCCGCCCAGTACAACCTCGCCCTCGCCACGGTCGCCGAACACTTGTCGGCGTTGTACGACGCGGGTCTCGCGACACGTCGTCGTACCGGTCACCAGGTCCACTACCGCCGTACGGAAGTGGGACAGGCCGTCATCGACGCCTCCGTCGGATAACAGGCACGCGGCGCGAGAATGCTGAGATGAACAAGCCGACGAAGGTGCGTCCGCCCAGCACCCGCCACACGCGGCGCTGGCCGGCCTCACTGGCGGTGGTCGCGGTTCTGGCGCTGCAGGTGCTCGTGCCGACGCAGATCAACGCGCTGCCGCGGTGGCTCATGCCCTTGCTCGGTGGACTTCTGCTGCTGCCGCTGGTGTGGATGAACCCGTTCCACCTGCGCCGCGACGAGCCCTGGCTGCGGTCGGTCGAGCTCGTCCTGCTCGCGGTCCTGGTCGCTGTGAACGCGTACTACCTGGCCGGAATGATCTTCTTCCTGAACAACGGAGAAGCAGGAGACGGCAAGGTCCTGGTCAAGAGCGCGCTGCTGATCTGGGTGACGAACGTGGTCGCGTTCGCAGTCTGGTACTGGGAGATCGACCGCGGCGGGCCGTTCGCCCGGGCGCCCGAGCACGAGCGTGAGACCGAGCGCGCGGATCTGCTGTTCCCGCAGATGACCGTCGACCTGGACGGGTGGAAGGGCTGGCTGCCCGGGTTCACCGACTATCTGTTCGTCTCGTTCACCGCCGCGACCGCGTTCAGCCCGACCGACACGATGCCGCTGACGGCCCGGACGAAGATGCTGATGGGTATCCAGTCGGCGATCGCGCTGCTCACCGTCGCGATCGTCGCGGCCCGCGCGGTGAACGTCCTCTGAGATCACCCTCGACAGCGATGTAATGGGCATGAGAGCGTTATGGCCATGTACAGCTCGAAGTCGGTGGGGTTGGGGTTCGCGGTGTTCTCCGCGGTCACGTTCGGCGGGTCGGGTCCGTTCGCGAAGGCGCTGATCGGCGCCGGTTTCACGCCGCAGCAGGCGGCCTGGTTACGGATCCTCGGCGCCGCCGCGGTGCTGGTTCCGCTCGTGCTGGTCTTCCGCGGTCGCGCCGGGCTGCGCTCGGCGCGGGCGTCCTGGAAGGCGCTGGTGCTCTACGGCCTGACCGGGATCGCCGGCTGCCAGACGCTGTTCTTCGTCGCGGCCAGCCGGTTGCCCGTCGGCGTGGCGCTGATGCTCGAGTTCTCCGGGCCCGTGCTGGTGGTGGCGTGGCTGAAGTTCGGCCAGAAGGTCGCCGTACCGCGGTCGGCCGCGATCGGAGTGAGTATCGCGGTCGTCGGTCTCGCGACGGTGGCGGAGATCTGGTCCGGGTTGCGGATCGACCTGATCGGTCTGCTCGCCGGCCTCGGCGCGGCGGCGTGCCAGGCGACGTACTTCATCCTGATCGACAAGCTGACCGGCGCCGCGGATCCGCTCGTCATGACCGCGGCCGGCAGCGTGGTCGGCGCCGTCGTGCTGACGCTGATCGCGGCGCCGTGGGGTACGCCGTGGCACGTGCTGGTCGACTCGATCGCGATCGGCCAGCGGCACGCTCCCGGCTGGGTGATGGCCGCGTGGCTGATCCTGGTGAGCACGGTCGTCGCCTACCTGGCAGGCGCTGCCGCCGTGCAGCGGCTCTCGGCGCCGATCGCGGGTGCGGTCGCGTACGTCGAGGTGGTGGCGGCCTGCGTGTTCGCGCTGATCCTGCTCGGCGAGACGCTGCGGACCAACCAGATCATCGGCGGCGTGATCGTGCTTGCCGGCGCGTTCGTGGCCCAGTCGTCGGTGGGGAAGGTCGCGTCTCCGGAGATCCCCGACGCTTCCCCCTCCGACGTACTGGATCCGGTCATCTGAGCGAGTCCACCAGTTCCCGCGGCAGGCCGTGGGTGTCGTGCAGGTACTCGTAGTCGGTGTCGTCGAGGGACTTGTGGAACCGTTCGTGGCTCAGCACCTTGCGGCCGCGGTCGAGCAGGTTGCTGAACCGGATCTCCTCGTCGATCAGGATCCGCCGGATCAGCGTCACGGTCTCGCCCTGGTGGAAATGACCGAGCGTGTGCTCGAACAGCTCGATCGGCAGGTCGGACAGCGACCGCGACTCGTCGGTCTGCCAGAGGATTGTCAGCAATCTGCGGATCAGCCGGCGCAGCACGTACCCGCGACCGGTGTTCGACGGGTGCACGCCGTCGCCGACAATCACGATGCTGGACCGCAGGTGATCGATGACGATCCGCTGCGAGCGCTCGTCCAGCGTCCACAGCTTCGGGATGATCCGCATCCACGGCTCGAACAGCGAGGTCTCGAACACCGACTGCCTGCCCTCCAGGAGCATCGTGAGCCGCTCCAGGCCGAGACCGGTGTCGATGTTCTGCTGCTCGAGTTCCTCGAGGGAGCCGTCGTCGTGGCGGCGGTACCGCATCATCACGTGGTTCCACACCTCGACCCAGCGGTCGTCGGTGGTCGGCGTACCCTCCGGCTCCCTGTCATCACCGTCGCCGGTCCACACGAAGATCTCCGAGTCCGGACCGCACGGACCGGTCGGGCCGTTCGACCACCAGTTGTCGTCGATGGTCAGCTCGATCGGTAGCCCGAGCTCCTGCCAGGTGCGGAGCGACTCCTGATCCAACGGCACCTGATCGTCGCCGCCGAACACGGTCACGTACATCCGCCGCGGGTCCAGACCGAACCGGGTGGTGAGCAGCTCGTACCCCCAGCGCAGAGTCTCGGTGCTGCCGTAGTCCCCCAGCGACCACGAGCCCAGCATCTCGAACACCGTCAGGTGGGTCGGATCCCCCACCTCGTCGAGATCGGTGGTTCGCAGGCATCGCTGGATGCCCACGAGTCTGCGTCCCAGTGGATGTGGTTCGCCTTCCAGGTACGGCGTGAGCGGATGCATCCCCGAGGTCGTGAAGAGCACGGGATCGCCGAGCCGCGGAATGAGCGTGGACCCGGTCGTCGGGACGTGGTCGCGGTCGATGAAGAAGTCGATGAAAGTCCTGCTGATGCTCATGGTTCTCGTCCTTGTCGAATTCAGGACCGGAACCAGACCACCGGGCTACTTCAAACAACAACACCGGCGAACCGTTTCCGGTCGCCGGTGGAAGATTCAGAATGTCAGGCCGCGGCAGCCGGAGAGCGTGAAGCTCGTACGGCTGCGGCAAGTCGGAACATTCGGTGCATGCCGGCCAGAGTACACGATTTCCACCATCCGCTGTCCACCCTTTCCCGACACCCCCGGGTCAGGCGTCCAGCAGTTCCCGCAGGACGGCGCCCGACCTCCCCCAGGTCCACTCGTCCTCGATCCACTTCCGCCCAGCGGCCCCCAGGGCAGCACGGTCCTGGGCATTCGTCAGCAGTTCGACCAGGCGGACGCCTACGGCAGCTGGGTTGTACGGGTCGACCAAGTACCCCGTCGTACCGTGCACCACCGTGTCGGCCGCGCCACCGGAATCCCCGACCACCACGGGCTTTCCGGTCGCGGACGCCTCCAGCGTGACGATGCCGAGCGCCTCCGGTTCCAGCCCGAACCGCCGCGTCCGGCACGGCATCGCGAACACATCGGCAGCATCGACGTACGGCGGAATCTCGGGCCACGGAACCGGCCCCGTGAACACCACCGCGTCCGCCACGCCGGCGGTCACCGCCAACTCCTCGAGGTATTCGCGGTCCGGCCCACCGCCCACCAGCAGCAGCCGCGCGTCAGGCACCGACCGCTGGACCCGCGACCACGCGCGGATCAGCGTGTCCTGCCCCTTCCGGCGAATCAGCCGCGACACACAGGCAACCACCGGACGGCCGTCCAGCCCGAGCCCCTCGCGGATCTGCTCTCCCCCACATCCCGGAGCGAACCGGCTCGTGTCGACCCCTGGCGTCAGCCTCCGCATCCGTTGCGCTGCCGCCGGCGACAACGCCGGAGCGATCCGTTCGGCACACCACGACGACACCGTCGTCACCGTGTCGGCCGCATCACCGATCCGCCGCAACGCCCGCCGGGCCCCGGGTACGCCGGCCCACCACGTCTCATGCCCGTGCGTCATCGCGACGATCCGCCGCGCACCGGCCCGTCGCAACGCCGGACCCATCAACCCGAGCGGAGCGGCCGCGCCGAACAGGATCCGGTCGGCGCCGTGCTCACGCATCAGCCCGACGGCCCGCTTCGTGACACGGGCCGTCGGCAACAACATCGACGTCCGGTCCCGGATCACGGGGAACGGTAGCGTCGCGTCGTACGCCGTGTCCCCTGGCTCGCGGGAGGTGTAGACGACGACGTCGGGCAGTTCGTCGCACAACGAGCGGACGAACGTCTCGATCCCGCCCTGGCGCGGCGGGAAGTCGTTGGTGACGACCAGGACGGTCATCGTCGAGCCAGCGGTGGGACCTTGCCGCCGTTCTCGGCGGCCCAGGCACGACCCATCGCGATCCGCTCCGGCGCGGTCGGGTGGCTGGCGAACATCCAGTACCGCCAGGCGCTCGGGTCGAGTCCCGAGATGTTCCGGACGGCGAGGTCGTGCTGCATCGCGACGAAGTCCTGCGGATCGTCCGTCAGGCGGAGCGAGTGGTAGTCGGCACGCGCCTCGATCTTGCGGCTCACCAGATTCTGGACAGGGCTCGCCAGCGTGGTACCGGCCACGATCAGCGCGACCAAGACCGCCGTACGCCGCGGGTCCGCGATCCGGGCCCCGAGCAACAAGTACAGCACCGTGATGCCGAACGCCGTACCGAGCACGCCGATCAACGTGCCGTGCAGTACGTCGTCCTCGGCGGCGTGACCGAGCTCGTGCGCGACCACGAGCCGGACCTGCGCGGGCGGCGTGTCCTTCAGGAGCGTGTCGTAGACGACCAGCCGACGGGTCGAGCCGAAGCCGGACACGTACGCGTTCAGGGCGGTGGTCCGCTTCGACGCGTCCGCGACCAGCACATCCTTGAGCGGTACGCCGTCCTCGGCCGCGAGCTTCAGGAAGTCGTTGCGCTGGGCACCGGCCGGCATCGACGTGAAGTCGTTGAACCGCGGCTCGATCAGCACCGGGTAGGCGAACGACACGCCCAGCACGAGCAGCGCTCCGGCGATTGCCCCGGGCAACCACCAGCCCTGGCGCCGGCGTTTCGCCAACCCCACCAGGACAATCGCGAGTACCCCCACCCCGAGCGAGGTGATCGCCCAGTTCACGCCGCGGTCCCAGACCCACAACCGCCAGTTCTCCACGGACAACCCGTACTTCAGGCTGACTCGCTGGGCGAGTACGTCGGTAGGCACGGTGAGCAGGTTGGTGATCAGGGCGATCCCGGCGACCGTGACCGGTACGGCGAGGAACCACCAGCGGATGCGCAGACCGTCGTACAACCGGCGACCCAGCGGGCTGAAGCCGATCACCAGCGGGACCACGACCGAGATGATCCAGGACGCCGTCGACCAGCGGAGGATCTCGTGCCGGAACGCGTTCTGGCGGGCGATCTCCGCGGCCGTGAAGTCCAGCGCGGCGTCCGGCTTCGGCAGGTCGATCAGGTGCCACGGCGTGGTGACCGCGATCGTGAAGACCAGCGCGAGCGCCAGCAGTCCACCCGCGGCGCGCGGCGCCCATGGACTGGAAGGTTTCTCAGGCACCGGCGAGCCGCTCGAGGTACTTCTGCCACTCCGCGACGAACTCGGCCTCGGTCATCCCGAGCACCGACTTGAACGCGTCCGGCAGCCCGGCCGAGGTCTTCGACGCGTGCACCGCCCGGTAGAACCTCACCAACTTGTCCTGTCCCTCGCGCTCGGCGATCAGCCTGCAGGCCAGCCACGCCGACTCGTACGCCTGCGGCAGCTCGGTCGCCGACGCCGCGAACGCCTCCGGGGTCGGCAAGGTGGCCGGCACCTTCCCCGCACGCACCGCCTTGAACAACTCCTTCGCCGCCGACTCGTCCTGCACGGGTACGGCGGTGAAGGCGACATAATCCGCGAAGCCTTCGGCGAGCCACAACGGCACCGGCGAAGCGGTCGCGGTCGACGCGACGTGCGTGGTCTCGTGGGTCAGCACGATCCGCCGGCCCTGCTTGCCGAGCTCCTCGAACAGCTTCGGATTCGCGACGATCCGCACCGGCGCGCCGATGGCGGGCGTGTCCAGCTCGGCCATCGTGACGGCGGCGATCTGGGTGTACGTGTTCGGCTGTGCGCCCAGGACACCTTCCATCTGGGTCTGTTTCGCGGGCAGGTAGACGACCACCTTCTGCCGCCAGCCCTTGCCCCACACCTTCGTCACCGACTCGACGGCCTTGTCGGCGACCGAAACGTAGCTTCTCGCCTCCGATTCCGAGTCGAGGCTGATCACCAGGCTGTGCTTGCCCTTGGCCAGGGCGATCGGGCCGAGCGCCCAGACCGGCCGACGCTGCCCCGCCACGAACCGCTCCGAGAACGAGGCGGCGTACGTCTTCCCGTCGCGGGTCACGAACGTCACCGGGAGGGTTTCGCGCGCGGGCTTCACGTCGTACCCGGAGAGCTGCCAGGAGACCTCGACCTGCGCCAGCCAGGACTGCGTCCCGCCGAGTTCGGCCTGCCGGTCCGGGGTCAGGGCAGCGCTGTCGTCGCTCACGTAGCGTAGCTGGAAGGTACCGAGCGGGAGCGTGCTGAGATTGCTGAAGATCGTCCGCGCGCTGGCCCGGAACGCCGTGGCCTTCGGGTCGATGGTGTTCAGGAACTCGGTACGGTCCTCGTTCTCGACCGCGTCGGTCATCTTCTGCAGCACCGCCTCACCGGCGACCGCCCGCTGTACGCCGGCCTGGGCCTGATCGGGCGTGGTCGGCGAGGACTGCGACGGCTGGTGCGCTGCGACGCCGTTCGGGTCGGCCGGGGCGTTGGCGATGTGTTCGAGCCCGGCGTACCCGGCACCGGCGACCAGGCAGACAGCGACACCGAGCGCGATCTTCTTCAGGATCGGCGCGAACGGCGGGCGCTGCGGACCGTCGGGGTACGACTCCGACAGGTGATCGAGCGGCTCCTCAGCGTCACTGGCCGACGGGATCACCGGCAGCGGAACCGTATCGCCGTGCTCGTCGATCACCTCGGCCCCTCGCTGCTCACCTGCCCCAGTCAGGCGGGACACCCGGCCTCCTCCGACACTACGGCATCACCGTGAAACGGATCGGCTCCGGGGAGAACCCCGGAGCCGATGAGCATGTCAACGTCGCAGGTCAGCCCGGACGGACCGCGGTGTTGTACGGGTTCTCGTCGAGCGGGGCGATCTCCACGCTCTTACCCGGACGGGGAGCGTGCACGATCCGGCCGTTGCCGAGGTAGATGCCGACGTGGCTGATCGGGCTGAAGAAGAAGACCAGGTCGCCCGGCATGAGCTCGGACTTGCTGACCCGGCGGCCCTCGCCGGCCTGCGCCTTCGACGAGTGCGAGAGGGAAACGCCGGCCTTGCCCCAGGCGTACATGGTCAGGCCCGAGCAGTCGTACGAGTTGGGACCTGCGGCGCCCCAGACGTAGGAGTCACCGAGCTGGGACAGGGCGGCGTTGATCGCGATCTTCGCGCGGCCACTGGCCGGAACGTTCGGCAGGTTCTTGTCATCGCCGGTCCGGTCGCCGTCACGGGTCGGGCGCTGCTTGCGCGCCTCCTCCGCCTCCTTGGCGTTCTCTTCCTCGATCCGCTTGCGCTCGGCGTCGCTGAGCTTGTCGAGCACCTTCTGGGCGGCGTCGAGCTTGGACTGGAGCTGAGCCTTGAGCGCGTCCTGCTTCGCCTGCACGGCCTGCAGCGCGGCCAGCTCGGTCTGTGCGCTCGCCTGCAGGTCGGTCAGCTTGCCCTGCGCGACCTGGTAGCGACGCAGCGCCGAGTTCTGCTGGCCGGCGAAGGCCTGCGCGGTGGACGCCTGGCTGAGGAACTGGTCGGGGTTGCTCGACAGCAACAGCTGCGCCGTCGTGGAGATGCCCGAGGTCTGGTAGCCGGCCACCGCGAGGGAGCCGATCTGCCGCTTCACCGAGTCCACCTGGGCCTGCTGCTTGGCGATACCGGCCTGCAGGGCCTTCACCCGGGCGGACGACGCGGTGATCTGCCCGCGTAGGTCGTTGGCCGACTCACCTGCCTCTTCGGCCTGGTGCTGGAGCGTGGCGATCTGCTGCTTCGCCTGCTCCAGAGTGGGCTTCGGGTCGGCGTCCGCCGCTCCCTGGATGAAGATCACTCCCGCGACGACAGCGGTGCTGGTGATGGCGGCGAGGGCGATTCCCCTGGTGCGGTTGATGCGTCCGATGGACACAGCCCGGTCGGTCCCTTCCTCTGCTCGCGCCGTCCCCGTTGACCAGGCCTGCCGCGGACAGCTGTCCACGGATCCGCCGGATCACTCCCTCGGCTTGCTGCTGCCCGGTCGGCCGGAGCGGCCGACACCCTGAGGCAACGAGAGGTAACAGTAGTGACCGTTTCGTGACCAGTGCAATTCGCCCCTCGGGTTTGATCCAAAATTTACGAAGGATCACCCTGACCCAACGGCCGTTTCGTCTTCTCCGGCAGGCGATTCGGCAGCAATGTCCGGCTCGACACTACTGACCGCGTGCACGAGGCGCAGCGGTGGGACCAGGCCCGAGTCCGCGAGCGCGTCCAGGGCGGCCTTCTCGTCGTCGTCGATGCGCAGGCTGCCGGACCGTTCCTCCGAGAATCCGAGCACCACCGTGACGACGCAGTCCTGGCACCCCGGGCCCTTCATCACACAAGCGTCGCAGTCGATCAGCACAACATCCTCCAAGTGGGGAAGCACCCGGACTTGCATCCGGCTGAGAAGGACGCTAGAGAACCCCGCCGACAGTTTTTGTTGCCCGCCAGGGCCTACGTGCGTGCGATGCGTGCGGTCAGGCTGCTCGCGGACAGTGCGCGGGCGCCGAGTTTGATGATGCTTTCGGCAACCTCACGGTCGGTGGAGACGACCACCACCGGGCGGCCGGGAGGCTCGGCGCGGACCAGTTGCCGGATCACCTCGTCGGCGATCACCCCGGCCGGACTGAACCGCACACGCACACCACGCGGTGGATTCAGCTGCACCGGCCCCGACAGTTCGGCGCCGTCGAACACCACAGTGACCTCGATCCGGCGTTGCGCGACCAGTGCACCCAGAGCTGTGACGAGTCGCTGACGCTGCGAGTGCAACGGCGAGTTCGGCCAGGCGGTCTTCGTCACGTTGTAGCCGTCGATGATCAGATGCACCTGCGGCAACGCCAGCAGTTCGTCGAACAACGCCGGGTCGTCCTCAGGCGCCGTACGTCCGACCGGGGCCGCGTCGGGCTCGGAGCCGGCCACGGTGTCCGCCGGACGGAGCTCTCCCCCGGGCGGCAACGCCAGCTCGCGGCGCAGGCCGCTCGCTGCCTCGAGCACCGTGTCGAGCAACAGCCGGGTGCGCGTCGACGCGAGCTCCCGCTCCTGTCCCGCCGTACGCCGGGCCGCGTGCTCGACCGCTTCCAGTTCGGTGATCCGGGTGCGGAGCTTGCGCAGTTCACGCTCGACTTCGGCACGTGCCGCGTCGACGCGTTCGTCGGCGCTCTCGGCCTCTTTGGTGCGTTGCTCGACCTCGGTCTGCAGGCCGGTGATCCGCTGCCGTGCCTCGTTGAGCTTGCGCCGGAGCGTGACGTTCTCGGCCTTGAGCTCGTTGACCTGTTCACGAAGCCGTTCGCGGACCTGCCGGGTCTCGGTGCGCGCCTGGTCGAGCTGGTCGGCGAGCCGGTTGACGGCTTCCTCGTCGGCGCGCGGATTCTCCACCGGGACCTGGGCGGCCGCGGCGACGCGCTGCTCCCAGTCGTCCGGGCGCAGCAGGTACGCGAGCGCGGCGACCTCCACCGGATCCGCGGCCGGTACGGCGACACCGTCGGCCACCGCATCGCCGAGCTCCGGGTGCTCCCGCCGTACCTCGAACGCGGTGAGCCGGCGGAAGTGGTCGTCGGTCTCCAGGATCGGCCCGAGCACCGAGGCGGACAGCTTCGCCCGCTTCGCCGGCGCGAAACTGGCGAACCGGCGCAGCGGCGCGGGGATGTCGGACGCGGGCAGCTGGCCGAGTGCGTGCGCGGCGAGGGTCAGGACGCGTTGCCGGACCGGTTCAGGCAAAGTCGTAGCGGCGGAGCTCGCGGCGGTGCCGGCCTCAGTCACCGGTCCGCAGTCCGGCCGGAACGATGAGCTGGCTGGGCCAGTGACGCAGACCACAGCGAACGGGCATCCGGCCCGGAATCGCGGTGATCGCCTGTGTACGCATACAGAGAGCCTAGTCGACTCGCAGGCGTGTCACCTGCGGAATTGTCGGTGGCGGCTCTTAGCGTCGTGGCCATGACCAGCCCAGCGCATGCGCCGGCCCAGGATTCCGGAGCGCATCCGTTGCTGCCGATCCGCGGTGTGCAGCACAGCTTCGACGACCTGGGGACGCCGTTGCGGGACGTCACGTTCTGCGTCGTCGACCTGGAGACCACGGGCAATCCGCCGGGCGAGGGCGGTATCACCGAGATCGGCGCGGTCAAGGTGCGGGCCGGCGAGGTGATCGGCGAGTTCCAGACGCTGGTGAACCCGTCGGAGTCGATCCCGCCGTTCATCGCCGTACTGACCGGCATCACGAACGGGATGGTTGCCACGTCCCCCCGGATCGAGTCGGTGCTGCCCGCGTTCCTGGAGTTCGCGCGAGGCTGCGTGATGGTCGCCCACAACGCGCCGTTCGACATGGGCTTCCTGAAACACGAGAGCCTGGTGCACGGGTACGACTGGCCCGACTTCGCGGTCGTCGACACGGCGCTGCTGGCGCGTCGCGTGATTACCCCGGACGAGGCGCCGAACTGCAAACTCGGCACGCTGGCCAAGCTGTTCCGGACCACGACCACGCCGAACCACCGCGCACTGTCCGACGCCCGCGCCACCGTCGACGTGCTGCACGGGCTGTTCGAGCGGGTCGGGTCGTTGGGCGTGCAAACGGTGGAGGACCTGCAGACGTTCTCGTCGCGGGTCGCGCCGGCCGTCCGGGCCAAGCGCCACCTGGCCGAGTCGTTGCCGCACGCACCGGGTGTGTACCTGTTCACCGACGACCGCGGCGAGGTGCTGTACGTCGGGAAGTCCAAGGACCTGCGCACGCGGGTCCGCTCGTACTTCACCGCCTCCGAGACCAGGAACCGGATCGGCGAGATGGTCGGCATCGCGACGGCCGTCCGCGGGATCGAGTGCGGGACGCCGCTGGAGGCCGAGGTACGGGAGCTGCGGCTGATCGCGGAGCACAAACCGCGGTACAACCGGCGGTCCAAGTTCCCGGAGCGGCAGCACTGGCTGAAGGTCACGGTCGAACCGTTTCCGCGGTTGTCGCTGGTCAAACAGGTGCGCGACGACGACGCCGGGTACCTCGGGCCGTTCAGCTCGCGGAAGACGGCCGAGCGGGCGATGGCCGCGCTGCACGAGGCGTTCCCGATCCGGCAGTGCACCGCGCGGATGTCCAGGCACCCGCAGTTGTCGCCGTGCGTGCTGGCCGAGATGGGTCGCTGCGTCGCGCCCTGCGACGGGCGGATCTCGATGGATTCGTACGGCGAGTTCGTCGAGGCGCTGCGGTCGGCGCTGACCGTGGACCCGACACCCGTGGTGGACGCGCTCGACCGGCGGATCGACGTCCTGTCCGCGGACGAGCGGTTCGAGGACGCCGCGGTCCATCGGGACCGGCTGAGCGCGTTCGTGCGGAGCTCGGCGCGGATGCAGCGGATGGCGTCGCTCACTGGATGCGCCGAGATCTGTGCCGCCAGGCGCACCGACGACGGCGGCTGGGAGTTGCACGTGATCCGGCGCGGGCGACTGGCGGCGGCCGGGTTCAGCCCGCGTGGGACCGACCCGCGGCCGCATCTGGAGATGCTGCGCGCTTCGGCCGAGACGGTGCTGCCCGGGATCGGGCCGGTCGCGGCGGCGTCACCGGAGGAGATCGAGCTGATCCTGCGCTGGCTCGAGCTCCCGGGCATCCGCCTGGTCGAGATGGACGGCACCTGGACCTGCCCGGTCGGCGGCGCCGGGCGGCACCTCACGCGCCTCGACAACTCGCACACCGACAACCACAAGCACCCCACCGAACGTCGCCGCAACCTCCGCCCGCTGGGCCCTGCTCGGGTTGGTTAGGCCTCGACGACGGCGACGGCGGTGCGGCGCCTCGGCCACACTATGCTTCGGCCCATTGAGGTGTGAGTTCTGGACGGGTGTTAGGAGAGGACGGCATGGTCACCGCGATCGTGTTCATCAAGGCCGACGTCGCACGGATCCCTGAGGTCGCCGAGCAGGTGGCGGCCATCGACGGCGTCAGCGAGGTGTACTCCGTGACCGGCGGGCTCGACCTGATCGCCCTCGTCCGGGTCGCGCGGCACGACGACCTGGCCACCGTCATCCCCGAGCACGTCAACCGGGTCCCGGGGGTGCTGAGCACCGAGACGCACATCGCGTTCCGCGCCTACTCGAGCCACGACCTGGAAGCCGCCTTCAGCCTGGGCCAGGAGGACGGGATCTAGTTCCTCTGGGACTGACTTTCCGATCCGACTGACACGAGCTGAAGTTACGGTGAATACATGAACGTCCGGGGTCAGTTTCTTGCCGAGCAGGTCCGCGCCTTCGCGCCGGTGCCGAAGCGAGGACGCGGATGAGCAACCCGCCCGCCGGCTGGTACCCCGACCCCACCGGCCAGCCGCACACGATCCGCTTCTGGAACGGGGAGAAGTGGACCAACAAAACCGCACACGAGGACGAGGCCGCGGCCCTGGCCGCGGCAGCCGAAGAGTCCACGGCCAAGGACGACCCCACACCGACCCCACACCCAGCGGAGCCCGCCTCTTCGCAGCCGACCGAGCCCGCCCAACAACAACCCCGGCCAACGCAACCGGACCCCGAGCCCGCCCAGCAACAGTTCTGGCCCGCGGAGCAGAACGCGCAGCCCGAGTCCGCTCAGCAGCCGTGGTCAGCCGACCAGTTCACGTCGTACGACCAGCCCAACCCAGACACCGAGCAGACTCAGCAGCAGCCGTGGTCAGGTAACCAGCAGCCCTGGACAGCAGATCAGCAGCCGTGGTCGGCAGACCAGTTCAGCTCGTACGAGCAGGCTGACCCGAACACCGAGCAGACCCAACAGCAACCGTGGTCTGCACAACAGCCGTGGCCGGAGCAACAGTCCACCCCCGCCGACCAGTCGCAGCAGCCGTGGACCGCCACCCAGCAGCCCTGGTCGGCCGACCAGTTCAGCTCCTACGACCAGCCCGCCCCAGACGCCGAGCAGACCCAGCAACAGTCCTGGCCTACTCAGCCGGAGCCGACGCCGCAGCAGTCGCCCCAGCAGGGCAACCCGAGCGCGCCCACCCACGAGCAGTCCCACCAGCAGCCGTGGTCCGCACAACAGCAGTGGCCGGAGCAACAGTCCACCCCCGCCGACCAGCCGCAGCAGCCGTGGACCGCCACCCAGCAGCCCTGGTCAGCCGACCAGTTCACGTCGTACGACCAGCCCACGCCGGACCAAACCCCGCAGCAAGCGACCCCTCAGAACTGGGGCGCCGAGCAACAGCCCGTTCAGCCTGTGCAGAGTGAGTCGCAGGCGCCCGGGTTGCGGGCGGTGCAGGAGACCGGCGCCGGCGACGCGGCTCAGGCCGACCAAGCGAGCGGAGGCGGATGGTGGCAGCCTGCCCCCACCCCGCAACTGTGGAGCTCACCGTCCACGGGCAACGACGCGCCTGCATCCGGCGGCGCACGCCTGCGCGCAGTCTCCCCGGCGCAGCCGGACCCGTCCGCACAGACTGACGCTGCGCCCACGGCGTCTGCTGGTGAACCTGCGCCCTCGGCCGCTCCTACTGCCAAGGCTGCGTCCTCGGCCGCTGCTGGTGAGGCTGCGTCCTCGGCGTCTGTTGAGGAGGAACTGAGCGCGGCGGATCGTGCCCGCGCGACCTGGGGTGCGCCGGAGTTGGCGCCCGCGCCACCGGACCACTGGACGCAGCGCGAGATCTCGGAGTTCGAAGCAGCACAGGCCGCGGCGGACGCCGACGTACAGCCGGAGGAACAGTCCAGCGGCTGGACCCTCAAGCTCGCCCCCGAACCGGCGGCCGGTCAGCAGGCGGCCGACGCACAAGCACCGCAGACCGCGGACGGCCGAGCCGCTGAGACAGCGGACGAGCAAGCGGCACAGGTCGCGGACGAGCAAGTGGCGCGGGTGGCTGATGAGCGGGCCGCGGACGAGCTGGCTGCGGACGAGCTGGCTGCGGAGCAGGCGGCGGATGAGGCAGAGGCGGCCGGCCTGCAGCCGAACTGGGGAAGCCAGTCCGGAGACGAGCAGGACCAGGAGGCTACTGACATCCCCGCGTGGGGTGTCGAGACTGCGGACGACGCTGACCCGAAGACGTCGAAGCAGGCCGCTCCCCTCTGGACCGTGCCAGGAGCGCCGGACACTGCTCCGGACCAGCCGGTGCAGCTCTGGGGCGACCAGCCTCAGCAGCCGACGCCTGCTCAGGACCAGAACTGGAACGGACAGCAGGTTGGCAGCCAGGGCACCGGCGCGGCACCCGCTGCGCAGCCGGGACAGGTGTGGGGCTCGCAGCAGGCAACCGCAGGCGCGCAGACGGGCCAGCAGGGCGGCGATCAGTCGTGGGGCGGGCAGTCCTGGCCTGTAGAGCAGCCCAGCAACCAGCAGAACGTGCAGCAAACCGCGCAGCCGCAGTGGGGCGTCCAGCAGGGTGCTGGAGTGCAGCAGAGTGGTCAGCAGCCGTGGGGCGATCAGCAGACGCAGCGTGCCTGGGGTGACGACGGCAACGAGGCTTGGGGCGGCCAGACCGACCTGAGTACCGGTGTCGGCAAGCGGGACGGCAAGAGCAAGAAGAAGTCCAAGAGCTCCGGCGGTGGTGGTCCGTTCGGCGGGAAGATGCCGTTGATCATCGCCGGCGGTGTCGCGGTCGTGCTGCTGATCGTCGCCGCGGTGGTACTGCTCACCAAGGGCGACGACACGACGGCGAACCCCGATCCGACCGGTACGCCGACGCAGAGCGGCTCGCCCTCTCCGACGAACCAGTCCAGCACCAAGCCTGGTCAGTCGAAGGACCCGAAGCTGCACGAGGGCGCCGGGCGGATCGCGTCGGACGCGATCTCGTTCCCGCGCCGCAACCCGCCGTGGTCGGACCGCAAGCGCCTCGTCCAGCAGCTGATCAACTCGAACGGCCAGCGCATCGTGCTGAAGGAAGACGTCGTCGAAGGGGACGACTGGAGCGCGGACATCTTCGTCGGCGCGCTCGGTACCGGGTCCGGGTTCAACGGCGACCCCAAGGCGACCGCGGCGTCGCTGTCGATCAAGCTGCGCGAAAACATGTACGGCAACATCCCGGTGACCTTCAAGACGGTCGCCAACGGCCCCGTGAAGCGGACCGAGAAGGCGGGCTGGGTCTTCCAGCAGACCGTGACCGCGACGACGACCGCGGTGACCGATCGGGTGCTTACCCTGACGGTGGCCGTCTTCGACCTCGGTGACGGGACCGCGGTCGCGTACATCAGCGGCATCCCGAACAACCGCCCGGACCTGAAGAAGGCCGCGGACCAGGCCTACCTAGGAATCAACGTTGGCTGAGAACGAAGACCAGAACCCGACGCGCCCCAACACCCCGGCGGGCACGTCGGACAGCTCCGCACGCCCGGGACAGGACGGTTCGTCGGATGCGCTGTTCGGGCAGTCACCTGCCCCGGCGCCTCCTCCCCCGCCACCGGTCCGGCCGCAGCACGCAGCCCCACCACAACAGCATTGGACCAGCCAACCGCCGCAGCCGGCGAACCCCCAGCAACCACAGCAGCCGGGCACACAACAGTTCGGCGCACCGCGGCCGGGCGCGCCGCAGTCGGGTGGCCAGCAGCCAGGTCCGCAGCAGGCTGGTGGGCAGCATGTGCGGCCGCAGCACGCGGCTCCTCCAGTTGGTCCGCAGTACGGCGGCCAGCGGCCGGTACCGCCTCAGCCGGGGCAGCCGGGGCAGCCGGGGCAGGCACAGCCGGGCCAACCGCAAGCCGGGCAACCACAATCACCTCCCGGACAGCCGGGTCCTGCACAGCCGGGGCAGATGTGGGGTGTGCAGCAGCCGGGTCAGCGGCCCGGTGGCTGGCAGGAGCAGGCGACCGGGCCTCAGCCTGGCCGGCCGCAGTTCGGTCAGCAGAACTCACCGAACGGCGGTCCGCAGACTCCTCAGCAGCGCGGACCGCAGGGTCCTCACCAAGGCGGTCCGCAGGGTCCTCAGCAGCGTGGGCCGCAGGGTGGGCCGTTGGCGTTCACCGAGGTGATCTCGCGGGCGGCTGGACCGTACACCGCGGGAGCGGCCGGGCAAGGTGCTGGAGCGGCCGGGGGTGCTGGGCCCGGTGGGCAGGGTGCTGGAGCGCCCGGTGGGCAAGGTGCTGCTGCGGGCGGGCATGGCGCTGGGCAAGGTGCTGGGGCCGTCGGTGGGCAGGTTGGTGCGCACGGTGCCGGTCAGTCCGGTGGGCAGGGGCTTTGGTCGGCAGGCGCGCAAGCAGGTGGACAGGGTGCGGGAGCGCATTCAGCCGGGCACCGTGCAGGTACTCCCGGTGGGCACTCGGGTGGGCACGGTGCGAGTACGGCCGGGGCGCACTCGGCTGGGCATGCTGCTGGAGCGGGAGGTAACGGGCGGGCTCGGG
This sequence comes from Kribbella pratensis, assembly GCF_004366075.1. Classification (GTDB taxonomy): domain Bacteria; phylum Actinomycetota; class Actinomycetes; order Propionibacteriales; family Kribbellaceae; genus Kribbella; species Kribbella pratensis. The sequence continues at coordinate 1,497,446 of NZ_SODU01000001.1, forward strand.
CCATTGGGGCTGTGGTTCTCGTGGTGGCTGCGTTGGCTGCGACCGGCTTGAGTGTGGGATGGGTCTGGACCAAGGCCGAGGCCGTTTCCCCGGTGCCGTTGCCCACCGTGGGGAAGCCGATGGAGACGGTCAATCCGTCGGCGAAGCCGACGAAGACGCCGACGCCGTTCGGCAAGGTCCTCGGGACCGAAATGGTTGCTGCGAACAACGACACGATGCCGATCATGAGTTCGGCCTGGGGCAACAACTACGAGCGCGCCGGCCTGTGGGGCGGCGCCGCGATCTGGCTGACGGTGCACAGCAACTACGACAAGGGCAAGAGCTGGGGCAACTACGTCGCCTTCGGCCAACTCCCGCCGGACATCACGTACACGAACACCGCGGCCGGCCTCAAGCAGGCGTCGATCCAGGTCGGCGGCCGCGCGCTCTACAACCTGTACGACAAGGACGCGCAGGTCATCAAGGGCAGCGCCACGCACAAGGCGATCTCGGTCAACGGCCACCCGGGCCACGAGCTCGTCGCGAAGGTCGCCGTCAAGGTGCCGAAGCTGCCGGAGACGTTCTCCACGATCATGATCGCGGTGGTCGACCGCGGTGACGGTACGGCGGCGGTGTCGATCGCCGACATCGCCGGTTCCACCCCGGCCTGGCAGAACGTCTGGCGCTACAAGGTCTCCCAGATCAAGCTGAGCAAGTAGAAAGGGCCGGCGGGGAAAATCACCCGCCGGCCCTTCTGCTGTGACAACCTCAGCCGCGCACCTCGGCGCAAGCAGCGATCCACCGGTCCAGCACGTCCTTCGCCGCCCCGGAGTCGATCGCCTCGGCCGCGCGGTCCATCCCGGTCCGGATCCGCTCCGTCACGCTGCCGGTCTCCGGCGTGTACGCCGCCAGCGCCGCGCCGGCGTTCAGCAGTACGACGTCCCGCACCGCCCCCGGCTCACCGTCGACGAGTGCGCGCACGACCTTCGCGTTGAACGTCGCGTCAGCGCCCTTCAACGCGTCCGCGGACACGGGCTCGATGCCCAGCTCCTGCGGATCCAGCGTGATCGGACCCTCGACCTTGCCGCCGCCGACGACCCACACCTGCGACGTCGTACGCGTGGTCAGCTCGTCCAGCCCGTCGTCGCCGTGGAACACCAGCGCATCGATCCCGCGACGCGCCAGTACGCCGGCCATCAGCCCGGCGATCCGCCCGTCGCCGACGCCGACCGCCTGCGCCGACGGGTTGCCGGGATTCGCCAGCGGACCGAGGAAGTTGAACGTGGTCGGCACCCCGAGCTCACGGCGCGGTACGGCGGCATGCCGCAACGCGGGGTGGAACGCCGGAGCGAAGCAGAACGTGATCCCGGCCCGCTCCCCCACCTCGGCCACCTGTTCCGCGGTCAGGTCGAGCGGGATGCCCAGTTCCTCGAGGACGTCGGCCGCGCCGCAGGCCGACGACGCCGCGCGGTTGCCGTGCTTCAGCACCTTCGCGCCGGCGCCCGCGGCGACGATCGCGGACATCGTGCTGATGTTCACGGTGTGGGCTTGGTCACCGCCGGTGCCGACGACGTCGAGCGTCCGGCCGGGCACCGAGATCCGGGTGGCGAAGTCGCGCATCGTCGCGACCAGTCCCTCGACCTCGGTCACCGTCTCGCCCTTGGAACGCAGCGCGATCACGAACCCGGCGAGCTGCGCGGGCGAGGCCGCGCCGGACAGGATCTGCTCCATCGCCCACGCGGTGGCGGACGCCTCCAGGTCCTCATGCCGCAGCAGCGGATTGAGCACCTGGGGCCAGCTGTAGGCGGCCCCTGGATCGGACATGGCGCGTCAGGCGGTGGTGGCAGGCAGCTTGGCCAGCCGCTGGCGGAGCAGGTCCGCGGTGACCTCGGCCAGCTTGATCGGGTCGATCGGGTGCGACACCGCGCCCTCGGCCCGCGACCAGGTCGCCAGCCACGCGTCCTGCGGACGGCCGGTGATGACGAGCACCGGCGGGCACTGGAAGATCTCGTCCTTCAGCTGCCGGGCGATCCCCATGCCACCGGCCGGGACGGCCTCGCCGTCCAGGATGGCCAGGTCGATCCCGCCCTTGTCCATGGTCTTGATGACGGCCGGCTCGGTGGCGCACTCGACGTACTCGAGCTCGGGCAGATCGGCCGTCGGCCGCTTGCCGAGGGCCAGCCGGACGGACTCCCGCGTCGTACGGTCGTCGCTGTAGACCAGGACCTTCAGCGGACGCTCTGAACTCATCGATCCATCCCAAGCTTGTTCAAAAGACGACTGGACACCCGGAATGCTACCGGGGCGCCTGTCCGGCCCGGCGAGCCTGTTCCTCCAACCGGTCCAGGCGGCGGTCCTCACGGCGCGCCTCACGCTGTGACTCACGCACCCATTGGACGAACAGTACGGCGAAGAACACCACGCCCACGATGTCGCCGGAGCCCCACAGCAGACCGCCCGCGATGTACTGGTCACGCAGCGGCGACGGCGACCAGGAGCGGCCGAAGCTGGTGTACCAGTCCTCGGCGATCAGCTTGTCCGCGGACATGATCGTGATGCCGAGGAACGCGTGGAACGGCAGTGTGAGGAACGTCAGGATCAGCCGGAACGGGTAGATCACCCGGCCGGGCACCGGGTCGAGCCCGAGCAGCGGCCAGAAGAACAGCGAGCCGACCAGGATGAAGTGCACGTGCAGCAGGTCGTGGAGGACGGTCGACCGGAGCGTGGCGTCGTACCAGCCGCTGAAATAGAGCACCCAGGGGCTCAGGACGAACAGCGTGAAGCCGATCATCGGGAAGCAGATCACCTTCGCGAACCGCGAGTGCAACACGGAGAGCAACCATTTCCGCGGCTGCCGCGGCAGCGTCCGGAGCGCCAGCGTGACCGGCGCGCCGAGCGCCATCGCGAGCGGCGTCAGCATCGACAGGATCATGTGCTGCACCATGTGCACGCTGATCAGGACCGTGTCGTAGGTGCCGAGCGCCGACTGGGTGGCGATCACGGCGCTTCCCAGCCCGACGCCGACGAACGCGAACGTCCGGCCGCGGGACCACTTGTCACCGCGTTTGCGCAGCTTGTGGACGCCGTACAGATAGACCGCGCCGAGGACGACGATCACGGCGAGTAACACCGGTTCGAAGGTCCATGCCGTCAGCAACCGGAGCGGTGTCAGCGGCTCGATCCGGTCGCCGGGCGTGGCGTGAAGGGGAAGCACGCTTCCACAGTAGAAACCATTAGTTGCCGACATGCATGGGGGTGGTCGTGTCAGTTGATACGAGGACCGACATAATGACCGCGTGGCCACTGCAACCGCGCTCCCAGCGTCTCGTGAACACGGACACCACGACCGTCCCAGCATGGTCAGTGTCGGCACGATCGTCTGGCTCTCGAGCGAACTGATGTTCTTCGCCGCCCTGTTCGCGGCGTACTTCACGATCCGGTCGGTGACGACCGCCGCAGCCGCTCCGGGCACGGAGACGCTGTGGGAGGTCATGACGCACCACTTGAACGTCCCGTTCGCCTCGGTGAACACGTTCATCCTGGTCGCGTCGTCGTTCACCTGCCAGGCCGGAGTGTTCGCCGCCGAGCACGGCAAGGTGGGCCGGGTCGGCTCGCTGGCGAACCCGCGGAACTGGGGCATGCGTGAGTGGTTCATCCTCACGTACCTGATGGGTGCCGTCTTCATCGCCGGACAGGTGACCGAGTACGCCGAGCTGATGCACGAGGGCATCTCGATCTCGTCGAACGCGTACGGGTCGGTGTTCTACCTGGCCACCGGCTTCCACGGTCTGCACGTGACCGGCGGCCTCATCGCTTTCGTGTTCGTCCTGGCCAGGACGTACATGGCTCGTAAGTTCACCCACGAACAGGCCGTGACGGCGATCGTCGTGTCGTACTACTGGCACTTCGTCGACGTGGTCTGGATCGCCCTGTTCGCGACCATCTACCTGCTCAAATGAGTGAGAAGAGACCTTCCTTGTCACCGGCGCGCTTTCTCTCCGCGCGACGACGGCACCGGTCCGCCGGCCTCGTCGTGCTCCTGTTCGGCCTCCTGGCAGTGGGGTCGGCGTACGCCGCCTTCGCCCCTGACAACGCGGTGGCGGACAACTCGGCCCAGTCGCAGCAGATCGAGGAGGGCAAGAAGCTCTTCGCGGTCGGCTGCTCCAGCTGCCACGGCCTGAACGCCGAGGGCGGCGGGAACGGCGAGGGCAAGATGGCCGGCCCGTCGCTGATCGGCGTCGGCGCGGCCGCGGTCGACTTCCAGGTCGGCACCGGCCGGATGCCGGCGATGCAGCCGGGCGCGCAGATCCCGCGCAAGGCCCCGGCGTACTCGCAGGAGGAGATCGAGGCCCTGGCGGCGTACGTCGCCTCGCTGGCCCCCGGCCCCTCGGTCCCGGGCTCGGAGTCGTACGACGTGAGCAAGGCCACCGACGAGCAGGTCACCCGTGGCGGCGAGCTGTTCCGCACCAACTGCACGGCCTGCCACAACTTCGCCGGTCGTGGCGGCGCGCTGCCGAACGGCAAGTACGCGCCGTCGCTGATGGGCGTCAGTGAGAAGCACATCTACGAGGCCATGCTGACCGGCCCGCAGCAGATGCCGGTCTTCTCCGACCAGGTCATGCAGCCGGAGGACAAGCGCGACATCATCGCGTACCTGAAGGCGCTGGAGACCCAGAAGGACCCGGGCGGCTTCGGACTCGGCCGGCTCGGCCCGGTGTCCGAGGGCCTGTGGGGCTGGTTCGTCGGCATCGGCCTGCTGGTAGCGGTAGCGGTCTGGATCGGCGCCAAGGGCGTCAAGGCCAAGGGAGCGAAGGCCAAGTGAGTGACAAGAATCTGCCGGTGAAGCCGGAGGACGAGCACGGCGCCGTCGAGGTGGCCGAACCGATCCCGGACCCGGGTCTGGAGCCGCACGAGCCGCGGATCACCGACATCGACCCGAAGGCGGCCGACCGCGTCGAGCGCCAGGTGTCGGGCATGTTCGGCCTGGCGACGCTGCTGGTGGTGGGCTCCTGCGTCGCGTACTTCGCCATCCCGCGGGACTCGATCCTCGAGTTCGGCCCGCTGTCCGGCAACGCGAACAACATGGTCATCGGCCTGTGCATCGGGCTCGCGCTGTTCCTGATCGGGGCCGGCGCGATCCAGTGGGCCAAGAAGCTGATGGTCGACGAGGAGATCTCCGAGGAGCGCCACCCCGCGCACTCCTCGCCGCAGCAGATCGCCGAGATCACCGAGGCCTTCAAGGAAGGCACGGTGGAGTCCGGCTTCGGCCGCCGCAAGATGATCCGCAACTCGCTGATCGGCGCGCTCGGCGTCCTCGGCCTGCCGGCCGTCATCCTGCTCCGCGACCTCGGCCCGCTGCCGGGCCGGGCGCTGTACAACACGATCTGGGCGAAGGGCATCCGGGTCGTCAACGACGTCACCGACCGCCCGATCAAGCCGTCCGACCTGATCGTCGGCCAGCTGGTCAACGCGGCGCCGGCCAACCTGGCCCCGCTGCAGGAGGAGAGCGCGGTCGAGTACCAGAACGCCAAGGCGAAGGCCGCGGTGATCGTGGTCCGGATCAAGCCGAGCGAGATCCGCACCAAGCCGGGCCGGGAGAACTGGGGCGTCGACGGCATCCTGTGCTACTCGAAGATCTGCACCCACGTCGGCTGCCCGATCTCGCTGTACGAGCAGACCACGCACCACGTGCTCTGCCCGTGCCACCAGTCGACGTTCGACCTGGCCGACAGCGCCAAGGTCGTGTTCGGCCCTGCTGCCCGGCCGCTGCCTCAGCTACCGTTGGCAGTGGACAGTGAGGGCTACCTGGTTGCGCAGAGCGGCTTCACCGAGCCGGTCGGCCCGAGCTTCTTCGAACGAGGGTGACAACAGTGTCAACAAACACAGAGTTCCCTGGACCGGTCAAGTGGGTCGACGATCGCCTCGGCATCGCGAAGATCGGCAAGAAGAACCTGCGGAAGGTCTTCCCGGACCACTGGTCCTTCATGCTGGGCGAGATCGCGCTCTACAGCTTCATCATCCTGATCCTGACCGGGACCTTCCTGACGTTCTGGTTCAAGCCCTCGATGGCCGAGGTCGAGTACCAGGGCTCGTACAGCCTGCTCAAGGGTCTGCACATGTCGGAGGCGTACGCCTCCACGCTGGACATCACGTTCGACGTCCGCGGCGGTCTGCTGATGCGGCAGATCCACCACTGGGCGGCCGTGCTGTTCATCGCCGCGATGATGGTGCACCTGCTGCGGATGTTCTTCACCGGCGCGTTCCGCAAGCCGCGGGAGCTGAACTGGCTGATCGGCTTCGGGATGCTGTTCCTCGGCATCGTCGAGGGCTTCATCGGCTACGGCCTCCCCGACGACCTGCTGTCCGGTACCGGTCTGCGGATCACCAACGGCATGATCCAGGCGTCACCGGTGGTCGGCACGTACATGAACTTCTTCATCTTCGGCGGTGAGTTCCCCGGCGACGACTTCGTCTCCAGATTCTTCATCGTCCACGTGCTGCTGATCCCGGGCATCATCCTGGCGCTCGTCACGGCGCACCTGTTCCTGGTCGTGTACCACAAGCACACGCAGTACGCCGGTCCCGGCCGGACGCAGAAGAACGTGGTCGGCTACCCGCTGTTCCCGGTGTACACGGCCAAGGCCGGCGGCTTCTTCTTCGTGGTCTTCGGCATCACGGCGCTGATGGGCGCGTTGATGCAGATCAACCCGGTCTGGCTGTACGGGCCGTACAACCCGGCCGAGGTGACCGCCGGTGCGCAACCGGACTGGTACATGGGCTGGCTGGAAGGCTCGGTGCGAATATTCCCCGGCTTCGAGTCGCACTTCTGGGGCATCACGCTCAGCTGGAACCTGATCATCCCGGCGCTGATCGTGCCACCGGCGTTCGTCACGCTGGTCGCGCTCTATCCGTTCATCGAGGGCTGGATCACCGGTGACAAGCGCGAGCACCACCTGCTGGACCGGCCGCGGGACATGCCGACCCGGACCGGTATCGGCGTCGCGTTCATCGTGTTCTACGCGATGCTGTGGATCGGCGGCGGTAACGACCTGATCGCCACCCACTTCAACCTGTCGCTGAACCACGTGACCTGGTTCCTGCGGTTCGCGGTGATCCTCGGCCCGATCCTGGGCTTCTGGGTCGCGCGCCGCTGGGCGATCTCGCTGCAGCGGGCCGACCAGGACCGGTTGCTGCACGGCCTGGAGACCGGTGTGATCATGCGCTCCCCCGAGGGCAAGTACACCGAGAAGCACCAGCCGATCTCGACGTACGAGGCGTACTCGATCACCGCGCGGGACCGGCTCGTGCCGCACGAGATCGGCCCGGAGACCGACGAGAACGGCGTCCGCGCCCCGCGTCGGGCGCTGCACAAGGCCCGTGCCGCGCTCTCCCGGTTCTACTTCGCCGACGCCGTACAGAAGCCGACCACTCAGGAGCTCGAGGCGGCGCACGAGCACGCTCACGACGCCGACGAGATCCACGAGCTGACGGAGGACACGGAGACCTATCGAGAGGTCACCAGCGACCGCTCCTGACGTCGCCCTGAAGTCGTACTGAAAGAGCCCCGGCCGATCGGCCGGGGCTCTTTCGTTTATCCGAGCGCGTCGGTGACCGCGGTGAGATAGTCCTTCACCAGCGTCTGCTGACTCGGGTCGAGTGCCTGGGTGGTGATGATCAGCCGGTCCAGGAGCGGGCCGAAGAACTGCCAGCCGAGGGCTACAGCGGTGTCGGAGACCTGGAGGCGGGCGCTGCGACCGTCTGTGCGGCTTCTGAGGCGTTCGACGTGGCCGGCGGCCTCCAGGCGGTGGATGACTGCCGTCGTCGCCTGAGAGGTCATTCCGAGCTGCTGAGCGAGCCATGTAGGCGTGGCCGCTACTCCGGCGCGTTCGGCGTCCAGGAGGCTCACCAGCGCGCGTACGTCGGTCCCGTGCAAGCCCGCCGTACGGGCGAACTCTCCGACCGCCCGGTCGTACCGCAAGGCGACCTCTCGCAGCAGGTGCACCACGTCCAGTGCAGCGGCCCGTTCCGGGTCGGCTGGTGTCACTCCTTCACGCATGCCTGACACTTTACCTCACTGAGTGAGCTATTCTCGGCAGCATGAGTTTTCAGGACACGTACGACGCTCTCCTCGCCCGCTGGGACGTGCCGGTCGAGCAACTCGAGCTGACCGACGAGTTCGGTACGACCCACGTCAACGCGTGCGGACCCGCTGACGGGCAACCCGTCGTACTGCTTCCGGGGCACGGTGCGACGTCACCCGTGTGGTTCGCCCTCGCGCCGCGGCTTGCGGAGCGGTACCGCGTCTACGCGATCGACCTGATCGTCGACGCGGGGCGCAGTACGAACAGCGGCCGGACGCCCAAGACGCCGGCCGATCTGCACACATGGCTGACGAACACCTTCGACGGACTCGGCATCAGCCAGGCGGCGTTGTGCGGTCATTCGTACGGCGCCTGGATCGCACTCACGTACACGATCGCGCACCCGGAGCGCGTCGAGCGCCTGGCCCTGCTCGACCCGACGGACTGCTACGCCGGCCTCCGCGTGCCCTACATCCTCAGAGCTTTGCCAGGCCTGCTGCGGCCGTCCCGGAAGCGCACGATGTCGTTCCTGCGCTGGGAGACGCACGGGCTTCCGATCGATCCCCAGGTCCTGGAACTGGCCGGACTGGCTGCAGAGCAGCCCTCCACCCCGTTCGTCCGCACCAAACGCCCCACGGACGACCAATTGCGAGAACTCGCTCCCCTGGTCTTCGTCGCGGGCCGCAGCAAGAGCCACAACGCAGCCCACCTGACTCGCCGAGTCACCACACTCTCCCCCGCCGCGACCGTCGTACAACTCGACACCGCAACCCACCACTCCCTCCCGTCCCTCCATGCGGACGAGGTGTGGGCAGTGTGGGCCCACGAATTGCCCACAAAATAAGGGGATTCTGGCTCGTCGGTCGACGGGCGGGCGTTCTAGGGTCGATGCCATGGAACTCCTGGGCGAGCGGCCGGTGTGGTCGATGAGTGGCAGCGAACTGCTGTCGACTCTCGACGCGCTGGAAGCCGAGGCCGCCCGCCGGGAGACGTACCGGTCGCGAGCGGACAGCTGGTGTACGGCGACGGATTGTCGGCCGCAACCGTCCGACGGCTGGCCTGCGACGCGCGGATCATCCCGCTCGTGCTCGGCACGAGCTCCGAGCCCCTGGATGTGGGCCGCAGCGAACGCCTGGTCACCCGGGCGATGCGTCGCGCGCTGAACGCCCGCGACCAGGGCTGCGTCATCTGTGGCGTCCCGCCGATCATGTGCGACGCGCACCACCTGCGCTCCTGGATCGACGGTGGCGAGACGAAGACCTCCAACCTCGTGCTCTTGTGCCGGCGCCACCACGTCGACCTGCATCACGGTCAGTGGAGCGTCACTATCACCGACGGCCTGGTCGAGGTCGCGCGCCCGAGCTGGGCAGAACCACCTCCCAGACAGCACCGCAGCCGTCGCCGACGGAGGGCAGATCACCCCGCCGGCGACTCGGTCGTGCCCATCTCCCAGCGCTCACGAACGAAGGCCGACGAGGCTGACGGCTCACGATCGAGCGCCGACAAGCCTCAGCGCTCGCGATGGAGGGCCGACGAGGCTGTCCTCCGGCAAGCGGCCGACTTCGCGTTGGCCGACGTACCTGCGGGCTGAACCAGCCACGGTGAAACACAGCAGCCTCCTGCCCGCGGGCATGCGGTGAGGAGGCTGCTGCGTCTTGGTGTGTCAGGAGAGGGCGGAGCCGGCCTTGTAGGCGGCCCAGGTGGTGTTCCAGTCGGTCCAGCCGTTGCCGGGCTCCATGTGGCGGGTGGTGCCGGTGACGATCACCGGATCGCCACGGAGGGTCTGGTTGAAGTACCACTGGGCGTCCTTGAGGCTCATGCCGACGCACCCGTGGCTGACGTTGGAGCTGCCCTGGCTGCCGGCCGACCACGGCGCGCCGTGGATGAACTCGCCGGAGCTGGTGACCCGCTGGGCCCACTTCACATCGGGGATGTTGTAGTACTCCGGGTCGCCGGGCTTGAGGCCGACCGTCGCCGCGTCCATCCGCTTCACCGTGAACTTCTCCATGATCACCTTCACCCCGCTGCGGGTGGTGAAGCCGTCCTTGCCGGCGGTGATCGGGATGGTCCGGGCCAGCTTGCCGTTGATCGTCACCGTCATCGTGTGCCTCTTGACGTTGACGTTGGTGACCACCGACTTGCCGATGGTGAACGCGATGGTCCGGCTCGCGGTGCCCCACGTGTTGTTGCCGGCGTTGACGCCCAGGGTGCCGATGTCGACCGTCACCTTGGTGCCGGCCGGCCAGTAGTTCTTCGGGCGGTAGTTGACCTGCTTGCTGTTCACCCAGTGCCAGCTGCCGTCGACCGGGACCGAGGTCTTCACCGAGAGCCGCTTCTCGACTGCCGCACGGTCCTTGACCGGGTTGTTCCAGAAGATCTGGATCGGCAGCGCGACGCCGACCGTCTCACCGTTCAGCGGGACGACCGAGGCCTTCAGGCTCTTCGACGCCTTCAGCGTCTTGAAGGTCGAGCTGATCGGCACGGTGGCACCGTCGGTGCCCTCGGCCGAGCCACTCACCGTGTACGTCGCGCCAGGCTTGAGCTGCGGCGACGACGTCCACTGGGTCTTGTCGGCGTTGAAGCTGCCGGTCACCTTGTCGCCGTCGTCGTCCTTGAGCGTGACCGCGGTCAGCTTGCCGGCCGTGGTGGTCACCGTCACCGGCTTGTCCGGCTGCACCGACGAGGCGCCCTTGGCAGGCACGATCGCGATGCTGGCCGACGCCGGGGTCTCCGACGGGCTCGTCGAGTTCCCTGGGGTGCTGGAGGCACCTGGCGAGTTGCTCTGCGACGTGGACGTGCCGGGCGTCGACTGCCCGCCAGAGCCGCCGCCGGCCTCTGTGTCGCTACAGGCCGTGCCGGCCAGCAGCAGGACGCAGATCCCCGCCACGGCAAGGCCGTGCTTCCTCACCGAACCGCTCACCATTCCCCAGTTCTCCCCTGTTTAGTCAGACCGCGGTAAGGGTAACCTGCCGCGGCGACATTTCTGTGCATCCGCACGAGCCGTTCCGGTACAGTCCACGACTCTCTGTACCCGTTCGCAGTACTACAGACGCACGAAAACGCCGCCCGGTTCGTTCCCGGACGGCGTTTTTCGTACGACTCTCAACTAGTGAGCAACTAGTGAGCGTGGTCACCGCGGTAGTACTCGAAGATGAACCCGCTCAGCGTGACGATGCCGATCCCGCAGCCGGCGATGAACAGCCACCAGCCGAAGACGACGCCGAGGACAACCACCGCCAGCGTCAGCGCGCACCACAGCGGCCACCAGGAGTACGGCGGGAAGAAGCCGAGCTCGCCGGCCCCTTCGACGATCTCCGCTTCCTTGCGGTCCTCGGGCCGGGCGTCCATCCGCCGGGCGGTGACGCTCAGGTAGAACGCCACCAGCAGCGAAAGGAAGAACGTCATCACCAGTGCGGTGGTGCCGGTCGGGTCCTCGGACATCAGCCAGTAGATCGGCGTGACGACGAGCACGAACACACTCAGGATCCCGAAGACCCAGGCTTCGACCTTCACGCCTTGTCCTTCCCGTCGTCCTCGGTACCCGCGAGCTCCTCGAGATGCTCGACGCGGCCCTGGTCCTCACCCGCGTCCAGCAGGTTGTCCTCGCCGGCCCGGTTGTCCGGGTACTCCGCCAGCGCCAGGTCGGCGTGGTGCAGGTCGAACGCCGGGGACTCCGAACGGATCCGGGGCAGCCTCTCGAAGTTGTGCCGCGGCGGCGGCGAACTGGTCGCCCACTCCAGCGAGCGGCCCCAGCCCCACGGGTCGTCGACACCCACGAGCGGCGTCTTGCGGGACTTGTAGATGTTGTAGAAGAACGGCAGCATCGACGCGCCCAGGATGAAGGCGCCGACGCTGGACACCTCGTTCAGCGTGGTGAAGCCCTCGTTGGCGCCGTACGACGCGTAGCGCCGCGGCATGCCCTCGACACCGAGCCAGTGCTGCACCAGGAACGTGGTGTGGAAGCCGATGAACAACATCCAGAAGTGCAGCTTGCCGAGCCGCTCGTCGAGCATCCGCCCGGTGAACTTCGGCCACCAGAAGTAGAACCCGGCGAACATCGCGAACACCACGGTGCCGAACACGACGTAGTGGAAGTGCGCGACCACGAAGTACGAGTCGGACAGCTGGTAGTCCAGGGCCGGCGAGGCCAGGATGACGCCGGTCAGACCGCCGAAGAGGAAGGTGGTCAGGAAGCCCACCGACCAGAGCATCGGGGTGTCGAACGAGACTGACCCGCCCCAGATCGTGCCGATCCAGTTGAAGAACTTCACGCCGGTCGGGACCGCGATCAGGAAGGTCATGAACGAAAAGAACGGCAGGTTCACCGCGCCGGTGACGAACATGTGGTGTGCCCACACCGCCACCGAGAGAACCGCGATACCGAGGGTCGCGCTGACCAGACCGATGTAGCCAAAGACCGGCTTGCGGCTGAACACCGGCAGGATCTCGGTCACGATGCCGAAGAACGGTAGCGCGATGATGTACACCTCTGGATGCCCGAAGAACCAGAACAGGTGTTGCCAGAGAATCGGGCCGCCGTTGGCCGCGTCGAAGACATGGGCCCCGAGTGTTCGATCCGCCTCCAGGACCAGCAGCGCCGCCGCCAGGATCGGGAAGGCGATCAGCACGAGGATCGACGTGACCAGGATGTTCCAGGTGAAGATCGGCATCCGGAACATCGTCATGCCGGGAGCGCGCATGGTGATGATTGTGGTGATGAAGTTGACCGCACCCAGGATCGTGCCCAGACCGGCCATCCACAGACCCATGATCCACAGGTCGCCGCCGACACCCGGTGAACGGACCGCGTTCGACAGCGGGGCGTAGGCGAACCAGCCGAAGTCGGCCGCGCCGCCCGGGGTGAAGAAGCCGCTGATCGTGATCAGGCCGCCGAACAGGAACAGCCAGAAGCTGAACATGTTCAGCCGCGGGAACGCGACGTCGGGCGCGCCGATCTGGATCGGCATGATCTCGTTCGCGAAGCCGACGAACAGCGGGGTCGCGAACAGCAGCAGCATGATCGTGCCGTGCATCGTGAAGAGCTGATTGTACACCTCTTCGTTCACGATCTGCAGGCCCGGCTTGGCCAGTTCGGCGCGGATCAGCAGCGCCATCACGCCGCCGATCAGGAAGAACGCGAACGACGTGATCAGGTACATGTGCCCGATCAGCTTGTGGTCCGTCGTGGTCAGGTACTTGACCAGCAACGCGCCCTTGCTGCGCCGGCGGGGCAGCGCGCTGGTGCTACCGATAGCGCCGGTGCGCTCGGCGAAGTCGGTCACTTCTCGCCCCCTGTACCGGGAATGGTGGTGGCGTCGGCGCCGCCGGTTGCGGCTCCGGTCTGGCCCTTGGCGGCCAGTTCCTTCAGGTGTGCGTCGTACTCGTCGCGGGAGACCACCTTGACGGTGAAGACCATCCGGCTGTGGTAGAGCCCGCAGAGCTCAGCACACTTGCCGGCGAAGGTGCCGGTCTTGGTCGGGGTCAGCTCGAACTTGTTCGTCTTGCCCGGGATCACGTCGAGCTTGAAGTAGAACGACGGCACCCAGAACGAGTGGATGACGTCCGGCGAGGTCAGGTCGAAGTGGACCGACTCGTTCACCGGGAGCCACAGGGTCGCCGGCTTGTCCAGCGTGCCGGTCTCCCAGACGCCCTGCTGCCCGTCGACGGTGTCCTTGTAGTTGAAGGTCCACTGCCACTGCTGGCCCACCACGTTCACGGTGTGCTGCGGATTGGCGTCCATCTTCGTGACCTGGTTGCCGTGCTCGACGGTGTAGAAGAACAGCACACCGATGATCGCGAACGGGGCCAGGGTGTAGAGCACCTCGAGCGGCAGGTTGTACCGCACTTGCCGGGGTGCGTCGTCGTTGCGCTTGCGGTACCGCACCACGACCCACAGGATCAGGCCCCAGACCATCACGCCGATGATCAGGGCGGCGATCCACGCCCCGATCCAGAGGCTGCGGATGGCCTCGGTCCGGTCCGATGCGCCCTCGGGCAGACCGAGTCGTTTCCACTGCTCAGTGGTCGCCGTCGAGCAACCGGTCAGCAGCAGGGTGCCGAGCACCACTGCACTGCCGACCAGCAGGCGACGCTTCGCCGGTCGTGTGGCGCCGGCAGAACCTGCCGGTCGCTCCTCCACTCCGGGCGTGCCGTTCGAACCCACGGGGCGCCTTTCCCTTCCCAAGTGAGACTGACGACCAAACACTACTGGACACCATTCGCGTCTCCGCGCATAGGTAGGGCCAAGAGCATGTCGACCCCTCCGACGCCTGCTGCGGGGCACTCGGTGGGCGTCTCGCCGCACTGGAGCAAAGGCCACGATGCTCCGCATCGAGACCTTCACTCCAGCACGCCGAGCCACTCCACCGAGCACCTCCTCGCGACGGCGTCGGAGGGGTCGACATGCTCTAGCGTTTCCCGTGTGAGCGAGCGTACGTACTTGGACGCCGCGTCGGCCGAGCCGATGCACCCCGCGGCGCGGGAGATGTTGCTGTCGGCAGTGGATTCCGGATGGGCGGATCCGGTGCGTCTGCACCATGAGGGCCGGACCGCCAGGCTGCTGGTGGACAACGCCCGCGCGGTCCTCGCGGAGGCGGTCGGCGTGCGGCCGGACGAGCTGTACCTGACTACCTCCGGTACGGCGGCGATCCAGAGCGGCCTGACCGCGGTACGGGCCGCGCGCAGCCGGGTCGGGGCAACGATCGTGCACAGTGCGGTCGAGCATTCCGCCGTACTGCGCACGGCTGGGGAGGCGGCTGCCGAGGTGGGCGTGGACCGGCTGGGGCGGGTCGAGCTGGATGCCTTCACAGACGCCGTACGGCGACCTGGTGTGGCTGTGGCCGCGCTGCAGTCGGCGAACCATGAGGTGGGGACGCGTCAGCCGATCGAAGCGGCGGCTGCGGCGGCAGGCGACGTACCGCTGTTCGTTGACGCGTCCGCGTCGGTCGGGCACGACGTCGTACCCACGGGCTGGTCGGTGCTCGCGGCAAGCGCGCACAAGTGGGGCGGCCCGGCGGGTATCGGGCTACTGGCTGTGAAGAAGGGCACGCGCATCGCACCGGCGTGGCCGATGGACGAGCGGGAGGACGGCCTCTCCCCCGGATTCCCGAACGTCCCCAACGCGCTGGCCGCGGCCGCTGCGCTGCAGGCGCGACTGGCTGAGGCGGAGGAGCTCGACAAGCGGCACAGGGCCTGGATCGACGAGGTACGGCGCCGTGTGGCCGCGGACATCCCCGATGTCGAGGTAGTAGGTGACCCGGACGACCGTCTGCCGCACATCCTGACGTTCTCCTGTCTCTATGTGGACGGTGAGGCGCTGGTGACCGCACTGGACGCTGAGGGGTTCGCTGTCTCCAGTGGTTCCGCCTGTACGTCGAGCACGCTCCGGCCCTCGCACGTACTCGCAGCGATGGGCGTCCTGACTCACGGCAACGTCCGTGTGTCTCTAGGGCGCGACACGACCCATGACGAGGTGCAGCGGTTCTGTGCGGTGCTTCCAGGACTGGTGCAGCGGATCCGGGCGGAGGTGGGCATGTGAATGTCGACCTGGACTGCCGTGGTCTGCTCTGCCCACTCCCGGTGATCAAACTGGCCAAGACGCTACCGACAGTTGCCGTAGGCGACACGGTGACAGTGCTGGCCGACGACCCGGCCGCGGCGACCGACATCCCGGCGTGGTGCCGGATGCGCTCCCAGGAGCTGGTGTCGGCCGGGGAAGACCAGTACGTCGTACGACGGGTGAGCTGACATACCGTTTGAGGTGTGATCGAGGCCGAACGCATCGCCGTACTGACCGGAGCCGGGATCTCGACTGCGTCGGGCATCCCCGACTTCCGGGGCCCGCAGGGCGTGTGGACGAAGAACCCGGCCGCGGAGGCGATGTTCGACATCGACGAGTACGTCGCCAGTCGCGAGGTGCGAGTGGCGACCTGGAAGCACCGGCTGGCCGTTCCGGCGTGGACAGCCGAGCCGAACCCGGGTCATCTCGCTCTGGTCGAGCTGGAGCGGCAGGGCCGTCTGACCGGTCTGATCACACAGAACGTCGACGGGCTGCACCAGAAGGCCGGCTCGTCACCAGAGCTGGTCCACGAGCTGCACGGCACGGTCCGGTACGTCGATTGCCTCCAGTGCGAGCGCCAGGTCCCCATGACCGACGTACTCCCCCGACTCGAGTCAGGCGACGAGGACCCGGCCTGTGAGGTGTGCGGCGGCATCCTGAAGTCCGCGACCGTCTCGTTCGGCCAGTCCCTCGACCGGGCCGTGCTGGACCGAGCTGTCGCAGCCACCGAGTCAGCCGACCTGTTCCTGGCCATTGGCACGTCGCTGCAGGTCTACCCGGCGGCTGGTCTCTGCGACCTCGCACTGAACGCCGGAAAGCCTCTGATCATCCTGAACGCACAGCCGACGCCGTACGACGAGCAGGCCACGACTGTGCTGCGCACTCCGATCGAGACCACACTGCCGGACCTCGTGACCTTACCGTGACATTTGAGCCCTCCTCACGGTAAAAGGCGGCGGCTACCGTCCCCGGCAGGGTGAGTCGGCGGGGAGGGGCACGTGATGCGCGGGTTCAGGCGTTTGACAGCAGGTTTCACCGCGGCCGCTGTGGTCGTACTGGGGTTGGGTACGGCGGCACCGGCTCCGGCCCAGGTGACGGCGGAGCGGGTGATCACCGTCGCGGGCTCGTTGCAGGACGAGCTCGGGTGCGCGACCGACTGGGATCCGGGCTGCGACGCGTCCAGTCTGGGGGCGAGCGCGCCGTACACGAAGGTGTTCGATGTGCCGGCGGGGTCGTACGAGTTCAAGGTCACGGTCAACAAGAGCTGGGACGAGAACTACGGCGCCGGGGGTGTGCTGAACGGCGCGAACATCCCGCTGCGGATCGAGGGGCCGGCGGAACTGCAGTTCAGTTACAACGACACCAGTCACGTTGTGACGGTGAAGCCGGTGGATCTCGCCGGGTCGACGGTGACGGCCGCGGACAAGGCCCTCGCGACACCGAGCCTGCGCCCGGACCTCACCAAGGAGCGGTTCTACTTCCTGATGGCGGACCGGTTCGCGAACGGCAACAAGGCGAACGACGCCGGCGGACTCACCGGTGACCGCCTGACGACCGGGCTGGACCCGAAGGACAAGGGCTTCTACCACGGCGGTGACCTGGCCGGAGTGATCCAGGAGCTCGACTACATCAAGTCTCTGGGTACGACGTCGATCTGGCTGACCCCGTCGTTCAAGAACCGGCCGGTGCAGGGCTCCGGCGCGAACGTCAGCGCCGGGTACCACGGGTACTGGATCACCGACTTCACCCAGATCGATCCGCATCTGGGCACGAACGCCGACATGCAGCGGCTGATCGACCTCGCGCACCGCAAGGGCATGAAGGTCTTCTTCGACATCATCACCAACCACACCGCGGACGTGATCGACTACCAGTCCGGCCAGTACGGCTACATCCCGAAGTCCACGTCGCCGTACAAAGATGCCCAGGGCAACGTGTTCGACGACAAGGACTATGCCGGCACCGACACCTTCCCGGCGCTGGACAAGAACATCTCCTTCCCCAACATCCCGGTCTTCCGGAACACGGCCGACGAGACCGTCAAGGTGCCGGCCTGGCTGAACGACCCGACGCTGTACCACAACCGCGGCGACTCGACGTTCGCCGGCGAGAGCGCGGAGTACGGCGACTTCGTCGGGCTGGACGACCTGTTCACCGAGCAGCCGAAGGTCCGCGACGGGATGATCGACGTCTACAAGACGTGGGCCGAGCTCGGGATCGACGGGTTCCGGATCGACACCGTGAAGCACGTGAACCTCGAGTTCTGGCAGAAGTTCTCGCCCGCGATCCTGGCGGCTGCTCGTGGGGCTGGGTCGAAGAACTTCTTCATGTTCGGCGAGGTCTTCGACGCGAACCCGCAGTTCATGTCGACGTACACGACCAAGGGCGCCCTGCAGGCGACGCTCGACTTCGGGTTCCAGCAGAGCGCGGTCGCGTACGCGAAGGGCGACCCGAGTACCAAGCTGCAGGACTTCTACGCGGACGACGACTACTACACCGACACGGACTCGAACGCGTACGAGCTGCCGACGTTCCTCGGCAACCACGACATGGGACGCGTCGGTACGTTCCTGAAGCAGAGTGGTGCGGCTGGTCAGGACCTGCTCGCGCGGGACAAGCTGGCGCACTCGCTGATGTACCTGACCCGCGGGCAGCCGGTCATCTACTACGGCGACGAGCAAGGCTTCACAGGTCCCGGTGGTGACAAGGACGCGCGGCAGGACATGTTCGCGACCCAGACCGACGACTACGCGGATGACGAGGTCGTCGACGGCACAGGTACGACGACGATCGGCAAGAAGGACAGGTACGACGTCAACTCGCCGATGTACAAGCACATCGCGGACCTGGCGAAGCTGCGCGCCACGTACCCGGCCCTGTCCGACGGGCGACAGGTGCACCGGTACTCGTCCAACCTGAACGGTCTGTACGCGTTCAGCCGGCTGGGCAGCGACAACGTCGAGTACCTGGTCGTCGCGAATAACTCGACGACAGCGGCCGCTGCGACGGTGGCGACGTACGGCCCGAACACCTGGCTCAAGCCGGTCTACGGCGGCTCCAAGTCGGTGAAGACCGACCGTGAGGGCAGGGTGGCCGTCAGCCAGGCTCCTCTGTCGGTGACGGTGTACCAGGCCCAGACCAAGGTCCCAGCTCGTGCTCAGGCGCCCAGCGTGTACATGAGCTCGCCAGAAGCCGGTGCCACAGTCGGTGGGCGTGCTGAGATCGCTGCTGCGGTCCCGGCGAACACACCGGTGACAGTGACGTTCGGCTACCGGCCTGTGGGTACGACGGCGTGGAAGCGACTCGGTGCCGACGACAACGCGCCGTACCGCGTCTTCCACGACGTGTCCGGACTGGCCAAGGGCACGCTCCTCGAGTACCGCGCCGTACTGCGGGATGCCTCGGGCAACTACTCGGTGTCCGGCTCGTATGGCGTGGTTGGTGATGCTGCTGCGCCAGGTGGTGGCGGTGGCGGGACAGGTCCTGTCGTACAGCCGGCCAACGTGTCTGTCCCGGGCGACCACAACAGTGAGATGGGTTGTCCCGCGGACTGGTCTCCGGACTGCGAGCAGGCTCAGCTGAAGCTGGACGCGAAGGACAAGGTCTGGAAGGGCACGTACACGCTCCCGCCCGGTGAGCACGCGTACAAGGCGGCGATCAACAAGACCTGGGACGAGAACTACGGAGCGGGTGGTGTCGCCAACGGCGCCAACATCTCGTACACGGCACCGACCACGCCGGTCACCTTCTACTACGAGCACGGACGGCACTACGCCACGTCCAGCGCGCAGGGGCCGATCATCACGGTGCCCGGGACGTTCCAGACCGCACTGGGCTGTCCGACCGACTGGGATCCCTCCTGCATGCGACCCTGGTTGACCGACGAGGACGGCGACGGGACCTACACCTGGTCCACCAGCGAACTGAAGGCGGGCAACTATGAGGCGAAGGTGGCGCACAACCTGTCCTGGGACGAGAGCTACCCGGCACAGAACGTTCCGGTGGCGGTGCCGTCGGACGGGCTGGTCGTCACGTTCTCGTACGTGCTCGCGACCCACCAGCTCACGGTGACGACGGCCAAGCCCGGTGCACAGCCGGACCTGAGCCAGGCGAAGGCGTACTGGATCAACCGCGACACCCTCGCCGTGCCGGCGGTCGATCACGCGGAGCGGTACCGGTGGCGGCTGCACTGGTCGGACACCGGTTCGCTGAAGATCGACGCGAACGACATCGGCGGATCGTCGGCCGCGCTGCGCTACGACCCCGCTGAGGTGAAACCGGGCTACACGACGCTGCGACTCGGCAGCGCGGACGTTCGCAAGATCCTCACCGGTCAGCTCGGTCTGGCGCAGTACGACGACGCAGGGCGTCTGCTCGACGCGACCGGTGTACAGATCCCGGGCGTGCTCGACGACGTCTACGGGAACGCGACCGGGCGCTCGTACGGCGTGACGTGGCAGGCCGGCAAGCCGACCTTCACCCTCTGGGCGCCGACCGCCCAGGACGTGCGGTTGATGATCGGATCGTCGACAATCCCCATGCGTACAAACGGCGACGGTTCCTGGTCGGTCAGCGGACCACGGTCGTGGAAGAACGCGTCGTACCGCTATCAGGTGAAGGTGTTCGCACCCAGCACCGGCAAGGTCGAGACGAACGTCGTCACGGACCCGTACTCGGTTGCCTTGACCACCAACTCGGCGTACTCCGTGGCCGCCGACCTGAATGACCCGGCGGGTAAACCGGCGCTCTGGTCGACCACTCCCTCGCCGAAGCTGGCGCGGGGCGTCGACTCGACCATCTACGAGCTGCACGTACGGGACTTCTCGATCAACGACAACACGGTGCCGGCCGCGCACCGCGGTACCTACCTGGCCTTTGCCGACGAAGGCAACGGGACCAAGCACCTGCGGACGCTCAAGGCCGCCGGCCTCAACACTGTGCACCTATTGCCGACATTCGACATTGCATCAATCCCGGAGACCGGCCAGCAGACGCCCGCGTGCGATCTCAAGTCATTGCCGGCCGACTCCGAGCAGCAGCAGGCGTGCGTGACGGCGGTGGCTGCGAAGGACGGGTTCAACTGGGGCTACGACCCGTTCCACTGGCTCGCGCCGGAGGGGTCGTACGCGACCGAACGGGATGGCCTGGCACGCGTCGCGGAGTTCCGCACGATGGTCGGCGGACTGCACAAGTCCGGGCTGCGCGTCGTCCTCGACCAGGTCTTCAACCACACCCCCGCCGCAGGCCAGGCACCGACGTCGGTGCTCGATCAGATCGTGCCCGGGTACTACCAGCGGCTCAACGCGACCGGGAAGGTCGAGAACTCGACCTGCTGCAGCAACATCGCGACCGAGCATGCGATGGCCGAGAAGATCATGGTCGACGGCACGGTGAGCTGGGCGCGCAACTACCACGTGGACGGCTTCAGATACGACCTGATGGGCCATCACACCAAGGCGAACATGCTGAAGGTCCGCGCCGCGCTCGACAAGCTGACGCTCGCCAAGGACGGCGTCGACGGCAAGTCGATCTACCTGTACGGCGAGGGCTGGAACTTCGGCGAGGTCGCGGACGACGCGCTGTTCGTCCAGGCCAGGCAGGGAAATCTCGGCGGGACGGGGATCGGGACGTTCTCCGACCGACTGCGGGACGGGGTCCGCGGCGGCGGGCCGTTCGACGACAATCCGCGGATCCAGGGCTTCGGCTCCGGCGAGGCGAGCGACCCGAACGGCGACCCCGTGAACGGTACGCCGGACGAGCGCGCCAAGCGGCTCGCCCACGACACCGACCTGGTCCAGCTCGGGCTGGCCGGCAACCTTCGCACGTTCACGTTCAAGTCGGCATCGTCGGGTGCAGACGTCCGTGGTGATCAGGTCGACTACAACGGCTCGCCGGCCGGGTACGCCGACCAGCCGGACGAGGTGATCACGTACGTCGATGCCCATGACAACGAAACGTTGTGGGACACACTGACGTACAAGCTGCCGGCGAACCTGCCGATGCCGGACCGGATCCGGATGAACACGTTGTCGCTGGCAACGACCGCGCTGGCGCAGACGCCGTCGTTCTGGCATGCGGGCGCGGACCTGCTGCGGAGCAAGTCACTCGACCGCAACTCGTACGACTCGGGTGACTGGTTCAACACGCTCGACTGGACCGGTGCCGACAACGGCTTCGGTCACGGCCTGCCGCCGAAGACCGACAACGAGGCCAAGTGGCAGTACATGAAGCCTCTCCTCGCCAACCCGGCCCTGAAGCCCTCGGCGACCGATGTGGCGTCGGCGTCCGCAGCGGCCGCCGATCTGCTGAAGCTGCGCTTCTCCACTCCCCTGTTCCGCCTCGGGTCGGCCGCTCTCATCAATCAGAAACTGAGCTTTCCCCTGAGCGGTACGACGCCGGGCGTCATCACGATGCGCGTCGACGACACCGTCGGCCCGGACGTCGACCCGGCGCTGAAGGGCCTCGTGGTCGTCTTCAACTCCACCAGCTCCACCGTCACCCAGCAGGTGCCCGGTCTGACCGGCGCCAACCTGAGCTTGTCCCCCGTCCAAGCCAACGGCACCGACGCAGTGGTCAAGCAGACCACGTGGTCCTCGGCCACGGGCACCGCAACAGTCCCGCCGCGAACTGTCGCCGTACTGGTCCAGCACTAGAGACCGGCGAACCGAGCTGCCGCTACGAAAGCCGCCAGCGCCAGAAGGATGGTGTTGGCGGCTGTCGAGCCGGGCTCGCGCAGCGAGGAGTGGGAGGTGGCCGCGCCGATCATGACGACGCACAGGCCCACGGCCGCGAGCGGGGTGAGGATGCGGGCTGTGTCGGTCAGCCACGGCGCGAACAGGCCGGCCACCGCCAGGAGCTCGCAGACAGCCACGAAGCGGACCAGCGGCATCGGGAACGGGGCGATCCCGGTCTGACCGGTGGCGATGAGGCGAGCGCGGGACATGACGGCCTTCAGCACGCCGGAGATCGTGAAGACAACCGCCAGCACGCCGCTGAAGATCCAAGTGATCGTATTCATGTCGATTGCAGACGATCGACAGATCAGTGCTGTGACACTGTCACTGGAAGGCGTCCCCGATCGTCTGTGATGGGTGTGATGGAGGAACTCAGGCCGCTGCTGCTGTCGATCGCGTACCGGATGCTGGGCACGTTCGGGGACGCGGAGGACGTCGTACAAGAGGCGTACCTGCGGTTGCACCGGGAGCCGGAGGTCACTTCACCGAAGGCGTTCCTGACCACGGTGACGACCCGCCTGGCGATCGACCAACTGCGCTCGGCGCGGCGGCAGCGGGAAGAGTACTTCGGACCGTGGCTGCCGGAGCCGGCCGTCGACGAGTACGTCGATCTCGCGGACCGCGCCGCGCTCTCGGACTCGCTGTCCACCGCGTTCCTCGTCGTCCTCGAACGGCTCACCCCCGACCAGCGCGCCGTCTTCCTGCTGGGTGACGTGTTCGGCTACTCGTACGACGACCTCGCCGGCATCCTCGGCAAGACGCCGGCCAACTGCCGCCAGCTCGCCGTCCGCGCCCGCCGTCGGATTGCCGACAATCGACCACGCTTCGACCCGTCCCCCCGCGAACGCGACGAGCTGGTACGACGGTTCGTCGCGGCCGCCGAGGACGGTGAGCTGGAGGCGCTCGTCGCCGTACTCACCCCGGACGCGACCTTCACCGGCGACGGTGGCGGCAAGGGCGGCTTCCCCCGCCCGGTGCACGGCGCCGGCAACGTGGCCCGGATGCTCATCGGCGTCTTCGGCAAGTTCCGTCAACTGTCCACCGAGGCGGTGCATGTCGGCGGACAGCCCGCGCTGCGGATCCACGACCGGTCGAACCGCACCGTCGCGGTCTGGTCGTTCACCATCGCCGAAGGCCGGATCACCGCGATCCATGGCATCGTGAACCCCGAGAAGCTGACCCACCTCCAGCCGTCAGGGCACCCGGACGACCAGGGCTGACGCGTCGACCTCAGCGGTAAGCGACGTGCCGCCGGAAACGGTGTCGCCATCGAGCTGGCGCCGTACCGTGCGCTCCGCCCGGACCTGGATGCGACAGCCGGTGAAGCGCTGCAGGTGTTCCTCCCGCCAGGACTTGATCACGACGCCGAGCACGAGCCGCGGCCAATGACTGACCCGGCGCGGGGCGAGGAGCACCGCGTCGATCCGCCCGTCGTCGGGGATCGCGTCCGGCAGCAGCGGGATGTTCGCCTGCAGTGTGCCGACGTTGCCGATCACCACGGTGCGCGCGCGGCGGCGTACCGGGGGCTGGTCGTCGACGGTGATCTCGACCTGGACGGACGGATGGTTCAGGTTCTTCAGCATCGACACCACATAGGCTGCCCAGCCGGCCCGCTTCTTCAGGTCGTCGGGGGCATCCGCGATGATCGCGGCATCCAGCCCGAGGCCCGCCATCACCACGAAGCGGTCGGTCGACAGCTGATCTCCTTCGACCAGCACGCTGTCGATCCGCCGGTCCGAGCCGTCGAGCACCTCGGCCAGCGCTGTCTCGAGCTCGAGCGAGATCCCGAGGTTGCGGGCGAGCAGGTTCCCGGTCCCGGCCGGCAGCACCCCCACCGGGATCCCCGTCCGGGCGAGCTCGGCGCACACCACCCGCACGGTCCCGTCGCCACCGGCCACCAGCACCAGATCGACCACGTCGTCGATCGCGCGCCGGGCCATCGTCACGCCGGCGTCGTCCTCGGTCGTCTCGAGCCAGAGCGGATCCTCGAACCCCCGCTCGGCCAGCGCCTTCTCGACGGTACGCCGGAAGTCGTCGCCGTCGACCTTCACCGGGTTCACGATGACGGCTGCCCGCCTGGCAGAACTCACCTGATCTTTGTCCGTTCGAAGAGATAACGTGCTGAGAATGAGCAGACTTCCACGGAGTACGCCAGAAGCCCAGGGGCTGTCCACCGCCGCACTCGGCAGTTTCGTCGCAGCGCTGGACGCCGGGCAGCCGGAGATCCAGACCGTGATGCTGGTGCGGCACGGACACGTGGTGCTGGAGGAGGCGTGGGCGCCGTACCGGCTGGAGGACCGGCACCTGCTGTTCTCGGTGTCGAAGAGTTTCACGTCGACCGGCATCGGACTGGCGATCGACGCCGGGCTGTTGTCGCTGGACGACCAGGTGATCTCGTTCTTCGACGCGGACGACCTGCCCGAGACGGTCAGCGACAACCTGGCCGCGATGAAGGTCCGGCACCTGCTCACGATGACGACCGGGCACTCGAAGGACACCGTCGAGGCGCTCAGCCGGGATCGCCGGATGGTCAAGATCTTCCTCGGACTCGAGGTGCAGCACGAGCCGGGCACCGTGTTCGTGTACAACAGCGGCGCGACGTACATGCTGTCGGCGATCCTGCAGCGGCTCACCGGTGCGAACCTGCTCGACTACCTGCGACCTCGGCTGTTCGAGCCGCTCGGCGC
This sequence comes from Kribbella pratensis, assembly GCF_004366075.1. Classification (GTDB taxonomy): domain Bacteria; phylum Actinomycetota; class Actinomycetes; order Propionibacteriales; family Kribbellaceae; genus Kribbella; species Kribbella pratensis. Next base: position 1,522,485 of record NZ_SODU01000001.1, read on the forward strand.
CACCGAGGCGACCTGGCAGGTGTCGAAGGAAGGCATCGTCGTCGGCGGCTGGGGCCTGAGCCTCAACACCGAGTCCCTGGCGTGCTTCGGGCAGCTCTTGCTCCAGCACGGCGAGTGGAACGGCAAGCCACTCGTCCCGGCCGAGTGGTTCGAGGCGGCCACCTCGAAGCAGGTCCCCAACGACAACGAGGAGAACCCGGACTGGAAACAGGGCTACGGCTTCCAGTTCTGGCGCGGCCGCCACAACACGTACCGCGGCGACGGCGCGTTCGGGCAGTTCATCCTGGTCTTCCCGGAGTACGACGCGGTGCTCATCACCACGAGCGCGACCAGCGACATGCAGGCGATCCTCAACACCGCCTGGGACTACCTGCTGCCGGCCCTTGAGGGCAAGGAGGTCCCCGCGACGCAACGCCCGGAGCGGCTCGAGCTTGCGCCGCCGAGCGGTCCCGCACCCGCGCCGGGCAACGGGCAGACGTACCGCTTCGCGGCGGACAACCCGACCGGCCTGACCGCCGTACGGCTCGACCCCGACGGCACCGGCACGTTCAGCTTCCGTGACTTCAGCAACGGGAGTCAGCACGAGGTCGTCTGCGCGCCGGGCGGGTGGCGCGAGCAGACTGCCCACGGCACGGTCGACGACGCGAGCCCCGAGATCGGCGAGCGTCTGGTGACCAGTGCGTACGGTGACGGCAACGCATTCGTCGCGGCCTTCCGGTGGGTCGAGTCCCCGTTCGCCGCAACGATCAGCTGCCAGGTCGACGGCGACACGATGACCGTCGACGGTCAGCTCAACGTCTCCTTCGGACCGACCGAGTTCAGGCTGACTTCGGAGAAGTGATTCACGTCACGTCACAAAGCCGGGACCGGCGCGTGTCCTCCGGGTCGTAATCACGGACGACGGAGGACGACATGAAGGTTTTGGTGGCAGGCGCGACCGGCGGACTGGGCCGGTCACTGGTACCGCAGCTGCTCGCGGCCGGACACGAGGTGACCGGGATGACCCGGTCCGAGTCCGGTGCGGCCGAGGTGCGGTCGTTCGGTGCGGACGCCGTACTCGCGGACGGCCTGGATGCCGCCGCGGTACGCGCCGCGGTGGAGTCGGTCCGCCCGGAGGTCGTCGTACACCAGATGACGGCGCTCAAGGGCGGCATCGACTTCAAGCACTTCGACGACAGCTTCGCGATGACGAACCGGCTGCGCACCGAAGGCACCGACAATCTGCTCGCGGCGTCCCAGGCGGCCGGCGTACGACGGTTCGTCGTCCAGTCGTACGCCGGCTGGAACCTCGAGCACGGCGGATCCGCCGCGAAGACCGAGGCAGACCCGCTCGACCCGAACCCGGTGCCCGCCCAGCGGCAGACGATGGCCGGGATCAAGCACCTCGAGTCGGCAGCCCTGAACACCGAAGGGATCGAGGGCGTCGCGTTGCGGTACGCGAACTTCTACGGCCCGACCGGCGACATCGGCAAGGGCGGGTCGATGGTCGAGATGATCCAGAAGCGCCGGCTCCCGCTGATCGGCGACGGCACCGGGGTCTGGTCCTTCATCCACTACGACGACGCGGCCGCGGCGACGGTGAAGGCGATCGAGAGCGACGTCACCGGCGTGTTCCAGGTCGCGGACGACGACCCGGCGCAGGCGGCGGTCTGGCTGCCCGAGTTCGCCAGGATCCTCGGTGCGAAAGCGCCGCGACGCGTCCCGACCTGGCTCGGCCGCCTCGCCGCCGGCGACGTCGGTGTGGCCGCCTTCACCGAGATCCGCGGCGCCGACAACACCCTCGCCAAGAAGACCTTCGACTGGCAGCCCGGCTATGCGTCATGGCGCGAAGGTTTCCGCCACGGGCTCTGAGGCGGAACTGGTGAGAGGATTCGTTTACTTCGCTGTTACACACCAGGACGGCTGCCGAAACCGGCTCGTCCTGAACTGGAACAGACCCGCCGGGACGGCGGGGCGCCCCTAGGGTTCCGCTGCTGGTCGATCTGACGGCAGGACTGGTCCGAGAGGGGAGGCGGTGCAGTCACTGTCGTTGAGGCAATCGTGACCGCACCGCTCCACGGCGGGACAAAAGCCCGGGAGGCCTTGATGGCCCCGGGCTGCCGTGCGCGTTCCTGGGCCCGATGCAGCGGAGGCCCGAATGCCAGGATCCAGCACAGCACCCACGGAAACTCTCAGCAGCGATCAGCTCGGCGCACGCGATCTCGGCCACTTCGGCTACGCGCAGCAGCTCTCGCGCCGCGTCGGCAGCTACGCGTCGTTCGCGGCCGGTTTCTCGTTCGTCTCCATCCTCACCACTGTGTTCCAGCTGTTCGGTCTGGGCTTCGGCTTCGGCGGTACGACGTTCTTCTGGACCTGGCCGGTCGTTCTCACCGGTCAGCTGATGGTGGCGTTGTGCTTCGCCGAGCTCGCCGCCCGGTACCCCTTGTCCGGAGCGATCTACCAGTGGGCCCGTCGTCTCGGCGGTGCTGTCGTCGGGTGGTTCGCGGGCTGGACCATGGTGATCGCGCAGATCATCACGCTGGCCACGGCGGCGATCGCGCTGCAGGTCGTGCTGCCCGCGGTCTGGCCCGGTTTCCAGCTGGTCGGCAGCGATCCCGCTCTCGCGTCGAAGGACGGCGCCGCGAACGCCATACTTCTCGGCTGCCTGCTGCTCGTTGCCACCACTGCGCTCAACGCCACCAGCGTCCGCATCACCGCGGTCGTGAACTCGGTCGGCGTGACCTGCGAACTGGTCGGCGTCCTGTTGATCGTTGTTTTGTTGACAACCAGAGCCGAGCGCGGTCCGTCGGTCGTACTGCACACGACGAATCTCGACAGCAGCACCGGGTACGTCGTACCGCTGCTGATCTCGGCGTTGATGGCGGCGTACGTGCTGGTCGGGTTCGACAGCGCGGGCGAGTTGTCGGAGGAGACGCACAAGCCGCGCGCGACGACGCCACGGACGATCATCCGGGCGGTCACCGCCTCGGGAATCGGCGGCGCCTTCCTGATCGTCGCGGCACTGATGGCCGCGCCGTCACTGACCGACGGAGATCTCGCCACCCAGGGCCTCCCCTACGTGCTGACGAGCCGGCTCGGTACGACGGCCGGCAAGCTGCTGCTCCTCGACGTCGCGCTCGCGGTCTGCGTGTGCACGCTGGCGATCCAGACCGCGGCGGCCCGGATGATCTTCTCGATGGCACGCGACAACGTGCTGCCGGGATCGCGGCAGCTGCGCAAGGTGTCCACGCGGACCGGCACGCCGGTCGCTGCGACCGTGGTGCCCGGTGTTCTTGCCGGTGTCTGCCTCGTGGTGAACGTTGGGAACGCGGGGCTGTTCCTGGGTCTTGCCAGCGTCTGCATCATGCTGCTGTACGTCGCCTATCTGATGGTCACGACGCCTCTGCTGGTACGTCGTTTGACCGGCAGCGGACTGCCCGGCGGAGTGGACGAGAACGGACGGCCGCTGTTCTCACTCGGACGGTTTGGTCTGATTGTCAACATTGTTGCGGTCGCCTACGGCCTCGCGATGGCGATCAACCTCGGCTGGCCACGCGCCGAGGTGTACGACCCGGCCGGTGACGGCTGGTATCTGCAGTACCTCCCGCTGATCACCCTCGGGGTGGTCGCCGTCGGCGGTCTCCTCGCCTACCGGACCCAGCGCACCGCCTACTACGCCTCGATCGGCGTACCCGTGCCCACCACCGCACCGGCCGTCGAAGCAGAAGGGGCCAGCGCATGACTCTCGATCATGAGCACGAGCTTCCGGGCGCCGCCGCGTGGTCGGCGCCGGTGCGGGCGGGGCGCACCGTAACGCTGACCGCTCTGGCCGACGGTGCGAACGCGACGATGCTGATCATCGGCGCCGACCGTCTCGATCGGCTCAACATCCCGGACACGTTGAAATCGCAGATGTCGGCCCGCATCAAGCCAGGCATGGTCCTGATGTCGGATCGCGGCCTGGCGCTGGCAACCGTCACCGCCTCCAGCCTTGACTGGCACGACTGCCTGACCGGAGCTCTCCCCGACCAACTCCTCCTCCTCGAACTCACCAAACACGGATTCGGCGAGGCGGACCTGCACGCCTGCATCAACTTCTTCAGCAAGGTCTCCGTCGCAGACGACCCACGCGCCTCCCTGACGTACGTACCCGACCACGGCCACGCAGGTGACACAGTCACGCTCCGGGCCGACCAGGACCTCCTCATCTTCGTCTCGACCGCCCCCCATGCGCTGTCCGACGGCCGCGCCGCGAGCGTCGCCGTACGGCTCGAAACACCTGATCACTCCGAAGATCACACAGGAGGTCACACCGGAGATCCCGCACCGGATCCCGAACTCCGCGAGGAAGCGATCCGCGCGCTGCGCCTGACCCGGGAGCTGATCGCGTGACCGTCACCAAAACGACCGCTTCGACCTCAACGGCCGTCGCGCTGGACACCGTGGTCGACGCCGGCGACGGCGCCCTCGTGACAGTGCCATCAGGCGGTCGATTGCAGATTGTCGACCTTCACGGCAACCAGGCCGTGGACACGTTGTTCTACGACGCCCATGACATCGACAACCGGTACTCCGCGTTCGACACGATCCGCGAGCAGCGGGCCGTGTTCCTGACCACCGGATCACGCCTGATGTCGACCAGGCTCGACGAACTCGCGGTGATCACCGACGACACCTGCGGCCGGCACGACACCGTCGGCGGCGCCTGCTCGCAGGAGAGCAACGTCATCCGGTACGGCGAGTCCACGCGGCATCAGCATGCCTGCCGCCAGACGTTCCTGCGCTACGGAGCGCGGGCGGGCATCGGCCAGCGGCAGCTCACCCACAACGTCAACTTCTTCATGAACGTGCCGGTGACGTCGAGCGGCGGCCTCACGTTCGAGGACGGCCTGTCCGCCCCGGGCAAGTACGTCGAGATCACCGCGAGCCGCGACCTGTTCGTGCTGATCAGCAATTGTCCGCAGGTCAACAATCCTTGTAACGGTTGGGACCCGACGCCGATCCAGCTGCTGGGCCGGTGGTGACGGTGGCCGTCGTCACAGTTGTTGCCCCAGGCATCCAAACGACGGTGCAGGACCTGGCCGGGCGGCCGGGCCTGTGGGACGTCGGCGTACCGCCGTCCGGGGCTGCCGACGAACTCACGTTCGCCCTGGTCAACGCCGCGGTCGGCAACCCGGACAGTGCGGCCGGGCTGGAGTGCGTACTCACCGGACCGGCTCTCACCTGCGACGAGGATCGGCTGATCTGCGTCGGAGGCGCAGTCCGCAATCCGACTGTCGACAATCTGCCGTTCCGACCGGGGATGGTCGTCCGCTGGCCGGCCGGATCGGTGCTGGACGTCGGGCCGCTCGACGGTCCCGGAATGCGCGGATATGTGGCGATCCAGGGCGGGCTGGATGTGCCACGAGTGCTGGGCAGCCGATCCACGTTCGTTCTCGGCGGCTTCGGTGGTCACGACGGCGGGCCGCTCAAGGCCGGCGATCAGCTTCCGCTGGGTCGGCAGGAGAACCTGCTCACTCCGTTGTCGGTGGAGCTGCCAACGATCTCCGACTCCTGGCAGGTGCGCGTGATCCCCGGCCCTCACGGGGCACCGGAGCATCTCACCGCCGAAGGTGTCGACATGTTCTTTGCCAACGAGTGGATTGTCGACCATCGGTCCGACCGCACCGGCGTCCGGCTGATCGGCCCGAACCCCGGCTGGGCCCGGACCGACGGCGGCGAGGCCGGGCTGCATCCGTCGAACGTGCACGACTCCGCCTACCCGGTCGGCGGCATCATGCTGTCCGGCGACACCCCCGTCATCGTCGGCAAGGACGGACCGTCGCTCGGCGGTTTCGTCGTACCCGCCGTGGTGATCGAGGCCGACCGATGGATGCTCGGCCAGCTAGGCGCGGGCGACTCCGTTCGCCTTGTCCCCGTGACCCCCGACGCGGCTGCCGAAGCGATCCAGGCTCGGAGGCGCTGGCTGACCGATCTCCGGCAGGAGCCCACCCCCGTCCCCGTCGCGATCGGTACGCCGGATCGCCCGAAGCTCCTGCACCACGGCGCGCAGGCCGGCACGGCACCGTCGTACACGATCAGGTGCGCAGGCGAGCGGCACGTGCTGGTCGAGGCAGGGCCGGCCGAGCTCGACCTCACGGTCCGGGTCTGGATCCACCTGCTGGCCGAGGCCCTGCGGGACGATCGACCGACCGGGATCACGGAGATCGTCGAGGGCGTGCGATCGCTGCTCGTCGCGGTCGACTCGGCCCGGCTTGCGCTCACCGAACTCGCGGAGCGGCTCGCGTTCCTGGCCGCCGGCCTGGGCGATCCCGAGACCGTGGTGCTGCCGGCCCGGGAGGTGGTGCTGCCGATCGCGTTCGATCATCCGGCGGCGCACGAGGCGATGCGCCGCTACGCCACATCGGTCCGGCCGGACGCGCCGTGGTGCCCGGACAACGTCGAGTTCATCCGGCGGGTCAACGATCTGGAGACCCGCGACGAGGTCTTCGAGATCGTCCAGGCCGCGACGTACCTGGTGGTCGGTCTCGGCGACGTGTACCTCGGCGCACCGGTCGCCGTACCGGTCGATCCGCGGCACCGGCTCGTCACCACGAAGTACAACCCGGCGCGGACCTGGACGCCGCAGAACGCGGTCGGGATCGGCGGGATCTATCTGTGTGTCTACGGGATGGAGGGTCCCGGCGGGTACCAGCTCGTCGGACGCACCGTCCCGGTCTGGCGGCTCTCCCCCGATGACGCGCAACCTTGGTTGCTGAGGCAGTTCGACCTGATCAGATTCGCGCCGGTGAGCGCGGAGCAACTCGCGCACGAACGGGCCGAGATCGCGGCCGGGCGGGCGGATCTGAAGACCGCACCGGCGACGTTCTCGATCGCCGACGTACGCCGGATCGAGCAGGAGGCACCTGTGGACATCGCGACCTTGCGCGCCAGACGCCGCGCCGCGTTCGAGGCCGAGCGGGCACGGTGGGGAGCATGAACAACGAGTGGATCACCCGGGTCGACCCGATCGAGCCGGCGCCCGGACCGTTGCACGGGCTGACGATGGCGCTCAAGGACAACATCGACCTGGCCGGTGTGCCGACGACCGCAGGCGACCCGCGCACGACGGAGCCCGCGAAGGACAACGCGTTCGTGGTCGAGCAGCTGATTGCCGCCGGCGCCGTTCCGCTGGGGAAGACGAACCTGGATCAGTACGCGACCGGTCTGGTCGGCACGCGATCGCCGTACGGCGCGTGTCACTCGGTCTTCTCGCCTGAGCATGTGTCGGGCGGCTCGAGCTCGGGCAGTGCGGTCGCGGTCGCCACCGGGCAGGTCGACTTCGCGCTCGGCACCGACACCGCGGGGAGCGGCCGCGTTCCCGGCGCCTTCAACCGGCTCGTCGGTATCAAGCCGAGCCGTGGCCTGGTCTCCGCGCGCGGCGTCGTACCGGCGTGCCGGTCGCTCGACTGCGTCACGGTGATGGCGCGATCGGTCGCCACCGCGCGGCGCGTCTTCGACGTGATGGTTGCCTTCGACCCCGATGACGCCTGGTCGCGGCGAGCGTCGTCACTCCCCCAGCGCAGGCCGGGCCGGGTTGCCGGGTCGGCGGCGGTGATCGGCGTACCGGATGTCGGGCTGGGTCTGGATCCGGAGTACGAGCAGACGTGGCAGGCGACGCTCGACGAGGCGCATCGGTTGGGCGAGGTGGTCAAGGTCGACGTACAGCCGTTGCTCGAAGCTGCCGAGCTGCTGTACTCCGGACCGTGGCTGGCCGAGCGTTGGCTGGCGTTCGGGGACAAGCTGGACGACTCTGAGGCCGTCGATCCGACCGTACGGACGATCGTGCGGGGCGGAGCGACTCTGACTGCGGCCGCCGCGTTCGCGGGGTTCGACCGGTTGGCGACGCTGAAGCGTGCGAGTGAGCATCTGTGGACGCAGCTCGACGCGCTCCTGCTGCCGGTAACACCCGGGCATCCGACGCTGGCAGAGGTCGCGGCCGATCCGATCGGCGTGAACAGTCGCCTCGGTCGCTTCACGAACATGGTCAACCTGCTCAACCTGTGCGCGGTCGCCTTCCCGGGGCCGGATCGGGCCGATGGTCTGCCGTTCGGGATCCAGCTCCTGGCACCGGCTGGTCACGACCGCTCGCTGATCGACTTGGCGGGTCTTTGGTGTGGTGAGGATGTGCCGGACACCGACATCCTGCTCGCGGTGGCGGGTGCCCATCTGTCCGGCCAGCCACTCAACGATCAGCTGGTACGGCGTGGTGCCCGGCTCGCCTTCACTGCACGGACTGCTGCGTCGTACCGGATGTATCTGGTCGACGGACCGCGTCCCGGGCTGACCCGGACCCTGTCGGGTGTGGAAGGCCCGGGGATCGAGGTCGAGGTGTGGAGCGTGCCCGCCGCCGAGCTCGGTGAATTCGCGGCAACCATCGATCCGCCGTTGGCGATCGGCCCACTCGAACTCTCTGACGGCCAACAGGTCCTCGGCTTCCTGTGTACGGCGGACGCCGCGGACCCCGAGCGTGACATCACGGCATCCGGCGGCTGGCGAGCGTACCTGGCCGGGAACTGAGCCTAAGGTGGGTGGGTATGAGCCTGACGCCCGCCGAACAGAAGGTGCTGGATCGCATCGACGAGGATCTGCTGGTGCAGATCACGCAGGATCTCGTCCGGGCCCCTGGACAGAACCCGCCCGGTGAGGAGGCCGCCACGGTGGCCGCCCTCACCGCGGCGGGTCGACAGCTCGGGCTCGACGTCGGCACATCTGTTGTCGAGCCCGGCCGGGACAACGTCTCGATCACGCTTGCCGGTGGCAACGATCCCGGTCTGCTGCTGCTCGGCCACACCGATGTCGTCCCGGTCGGCGACGGCTGGACGGTCGACCCGTACGGCGGGCTCCTGCGCGACGGCCGGATCTACGGCCGCGGCGCATCCGACATGAAGGGCGGACTCGCCGCGGCTCTCGTCGCACTCGCCGCACTCCGCGGTACCACGCTGAGCGGTCCGGTCGAACTGGCCGCGGTCGTCGACGAGGAAGAGACCGGCAAGGGCATCCGCGCCTACATCGCAGCCGACCAGCACGAGTTCCGGCGGTACGCCGGATGCATCACGGCCGAGCCGACCGACCTGCAGACGATCGTCGCGGCGCGCGGTGACTCGTACCTCCAGGTCGCGGTCCACGGCCGCGCCTCGCACGCCGGCAACCCGGACGGCGGCGCCAACGCGATCTACGGCGCCGCAGCCGTCGTCGCCGAGATCGAACGCCTGCACAAAGAACTCGCCGCCGCGCCCCACCCCCTGCTCGGCCCCGCCACCTGGAGCGTCGGCCAGATCAACGGCGGCACCGGAGGCTCGATCGTTCCCGCCGACTGCGTGATCGTCGCCGACCGTCGGCTGCTTCCCGGTGAGTCCCCCGTCGAGGTACTCGCCGACCTCGACCGCCGGATCGCAGCGCTGCACCTGGAAGATCGCGGCCTGAGCGTCGAGCTCGCGATGCCGATGGAGATGCCCGCCTTCGAAACCCCCGAGGACGCCGACCTGGTCCGCATCACCGAGGCCGCGCGCTTCGACGCCGGCGGACCACCGCTGCCGCTCGCGGGGTGGACCGCAGCCTGCGACGGCGGGTACATCGCCCGAGATCTCGGCGTACCGGTCGTTGTCCTGGGTCCCGGTTCGGTCACCACCCAAGCACATCGCGCGGACGAATCCGTCGCCGTCGCCGAGCTGGTCACGGCAGCACGCGCGTACGCCCTCATCGCACTCCGACTCCTATGAGCGGACGGTTGGTTCTTCGCCACGGGTCGGTGCTCGACGTCAGCTCCGGCGACGTTCATCGAGCCGACGTTGTGGTCGAAGGCGATCGAATCGTCGGGGTCGGGACAGGGCTGGACGGCGACGCCGCGATCGACTGCGAGGGCGGATTGCTGGTTCCCGGGTTCATCGACTGCCACACGCATCTGTGCATCGCGCAGACGCGGATCGACCCGTTCGGACTGCCGCGCTCGGTCCGCCCGCTGTCCGCCGTACCCGTGCTGCGAACCCTCCTGAGCCTCGGCGTCACGACGGTGCGCGACGCGTGGGGCGCGGACGCCGGGGTGCGGATGGCGGTCGAGAAGGGCTGGATCGACGGGCCGCAGGTGCTGCTGAGCCTGCGGCAGGTGGGTACGACGGGTGGCATCGGCGACCTGTGGGCGCCGCGGACCGGGCCGGTCGACTTCTTCGAGGATCCTTCGCTGCCCGATCCGATCTTCAACGGCGCCGACGAGGCTCGGGCCGTCGTACGGCGGATGGTCCGAGCCGGTGCGGATTGGATCAAGGTGACCGTCACCGGTTCGCTGGCGATCGGGAAGGGCCTCACGGATCTCGAGCTGACCGAGGACGAGATGACTGCGCTGGTCGAAGAGGCGCAGCGGCGCGGGGGCCGGCGGGTCATGGTGCACGCGCACGCAGCCCGGGCCGCGGAACTCGCCGCCCGCGCCGGTGCGGGGAGCATCGAGCACGGGACGTACCTCGACGAGGCCGCGGTGGAGGCGATGGCCGAGCACGGGACCTGGTACGTGCCCACCCTCTCCGTCACCCAGTCGGAGCCGACCGCTACACCGGAGGGCGCCGCCGAGGCCCATCTGGAATCCATGCGACTCGCCATCGCCGCGGGCGTGCGTATCGCGATGGGTACCGACAACCCGGTCCGGCCGCACACCGAGGTCCTGTGGGAACTGCGGCATCTCGCTGCCGCCGGACTGGGTGACGCCGGGGCGCTGCGAGCCGCGACGATCGACGCGGCGACGCTGCTGGGGCTCGCGGACGACCGCGGTGAGATTGCGGTGGGCAAGCGGGCAGACCTGGTTCTGCTGCAGGGCGTCGACCTGGACTGCAGCTCACTCTCGACGCGGATCCAACGGGTGTTCCACAACGGAGTCGAAGTCGGGCGTTGACTCTGACACGGTGTCAGACCGTAGACCGGGCGCATGTACACAGCAGGAGAGATCGCGGAGCGGATCCGCACGGGTCAGGTCACGTCGCGTGAGGTGACGGAGGAACTCCTCGCGCGGATCGCAGCTGACACGAAGGTCAACGCGGTGGTCGAGGTCCGGCGCGAGCACGCGCTGGCAGAAGCGGACCGAGCCGACGCTCTACTGGCCGAGCGCGGAGGACTGGTCGAGCGGGCCGGTCTGGTCGGGCGAGCCGGTGTGGTCGGGCGGGATGGCGTGGTCGGGCCGGACAGCTTGGGCGGGCAGGGCGGTTGGGGCGGGCCGTTGCTTGGGGTGCCGGTGACGGTCAAGGACTGTTTCAATGTCGCCGGGATGCGCACCACCTGGGGCAATCCTGCGTTCGCGGAGTACGTCGCGGACCACGACGCGCTTGTCGTCGAGCGACTGCAGCGCGCCGGCGCGATCGTCGTCGGGAAGACCAACGTGCATGCGATGCTCGCGGACTTCGGGCAGACCGCCAACGAGATCTACGGACGAACCAACAACCCCGCCGACCTCGACCGCACCCCTGGCGGATCAAGCGGCGGCGCAGCGGCAGCACTGGCGGCCGACCTCACCTACCTGGAGTACGGCTCCGACCTCGTCGGCTCCATCCGACTCCCAGCTGCATACTGCGGCGTCTACGGACTCAAGCCCACCAACGGCCTGGTCCCGCTGCGCGGTTTCGAGATCCCCGGTACGCCGTACCTCCCGACCGAACTGCCCGTATTGTCAACAATCGGACCACTAGCCCGCTCCGCCGCCGACCTCCGGACCGCACTGCGCGCAACCGCCGGCCCCGAAGCCCCGTACTCGTACAAGCTCCGCCCGCCCCGGCACGACCGTCTCCAGGACTACCGCGTCGGCATCGTCACCGACCACCCGTCGGCGCCTGTCTCGAGCGAGGTCGGCGATGCGCTGTCCGACACGATCGACCGCCTGGCCCGCAGCGGCGCGAAGATTGTCAACAATTGGCCGGACGGAGTGGACGCGAACGAACAGGCGGAGGAGTTCGGCCGCCAGGTCGAACTGTTCTTCGCGCTGCACGGCGACTCGGACAGCGACCTGACCGCCGCAGACGTACGCGACCTCGACCGGCGCCGGATGCAGGCGCGTGCCGGCTGGCAGCAGTACTTCGAGGACGTCGACGTCTTCCTGTGCCCGACGAGCTTCACCGTCGCGTTCCCGCACGGCTCAACCACGATCGACGGGCAACCCTATGAAACACAGGTGTTCTGGATCGCGCACGCATCGCTGACCGGTCATCCCGCGCTCAGCATGCCGATCGGACACACACCAGCGGGGCTGCCGGTCGGCGCCCAGGTGATCGGTCCGTGGCACGAGGACGACACCGCGATCACGTTCGCAGAGCTCCTGGCTGGTTGACTGCCCTCATGTTCGCAATCGGAGAGTTCGCCCGCCACGGCCGGGTGTCGATTCGGATGCTGCGGCACTACGACGCTCTCGGCCTGCTGCGGCCGGCGTACGTCGATCCCGTCACCGGCTACCGCAGCTACACCGCCGGTCAGCTCGCCGACCTGAACCGGATCGTCGCACTCAAGGACCTCGGCTTCTCCCTCGACCAGGTCGGCACGATGATTGTCGACAATCTCAGCCCGGCCGAACTGCGCGCGATGCTCACGATGCGACGCGCACAACTGGAGACCATGCTCGCCGAGAGCTCCGCGCGACTCACACAGGTCGAGTCACGTCTGCGCGGCCTGGAAGCCGACATTCCGATTGCAGACATCGTGGTCAAGGAGCTGCCCGCCGTACGACTGGTCGGCCTCACCGCGTCGGCCGCGAGCTTCACACCCGACGACATCACGCCCGTGGTCCATCCGCTGTGCGCGGAGCTCGGCCGACGGTTGCCGGACGCCGACGTACGGCCGTCCGGTCGGCTGACCTGCCTGTACGCGCAGGAGTTCGAGGACGAGATCGTCGTACGCGCGACGGTTCCGGCCGCGGTCGATGCCGGAGGCAACCTCAACGGACTGGAGGTGATCGACCTGCCCACAACGCAGGCCGCGACGCTGGTACACCGCGGACCGATCGACCAGGTACTGCCTTCCTGGCAGGCGTTGGCGCGCTGGCTCGACGACAACGGCCGACGCGCCGCCGAGCCTGCTCGCGAGCTCTACCTCGACACTCCGGAAGACCCAGAGCAGTGGGTCACCGAGCTGCAGCAGCCGCTCACAACCGACTGAACGACAACGTCTCTCCCCGAGCGCCGCCCATCCAGAGGTCCTGGCAAGCGGCGGCGAACTCGTCGAGATTCTCGGTGATCGCACCGAACACGTTGCCCGGGACCCAGCCCTGATCGCCGTTGATCAGCAGGTTGTTGCGGCCGTAGAACACAGCAAGGTCGACAATCGCACCGGTCGTCCCGGTGCCGGTCGTGTTCTCGTACCCGTACGCCGGATTCCCCAGATCGTCGGAGTCGAACGAGAACCAGCACAGATCCCCCGGGATCGGTGTGACCGTCGTGTTCTCCTTGCCCGGGTCGGGCGCGAACGCCGGCAGCAGCGTGTAGATCTCGTTCCGCGCGTACTTGCCGTGGAACACCGGCGCCGACAGCGGCAGCGCGTCCCACACCGCCGCGCACGTCCGCGGCGCCACCTCGTCGAGCAACTTCGCCACGCAGCTCACGCCGCGCTTGTCCAGGCTGACGGAGATGTGCTTGCTCACTGAGCCTCCAAGGTCGGGGTACGCCGGTGCCAGTCCGTGGCCGCTTGATACGCCTGGCCGACCCGCAATGTCAGCGCGTCGGCATGCCGCGGTGCGACCACCTGCAGTCCCACCGGCAATCCGGCACCGGTGAAGCCGCACGGCACGCTCAGCGCCGGCTGCTGAGTCAGGTTGAACGGATACGTGTACGGCGTCCAGTCGGTCCAGTCCGGCGACGCCGAACCGTCCGGCACGTCCTGGCCGACCGGGAACGCCGTGATCGGCAACGTCGGCGTGACGAGTACGTCGTACCGCTCGTGGAAGCGGCCCATCAGTGTGCCGAGGTCCATCCGGACCGCGGTCGCGTCGAGGAAGTCCGACGCGGAGTACGCCGCCCCGAGCTCCGCGACCCGGCGCAGTCCCGGATCGACGCGATCGTCGACCGTGTACGCCGAGAGCACCTTCGCGGCGCCGGACCACCACAGCACGTTGAACGCGTCGATCGGATCCGCGAACCCCGGATCCACCTCCGTCACCTCGGCGCCCAGACTCTCGAGGACGCCGACCGCGGTCCGGACCAGCGCCTCGACCTCCGGTTGATTGTCAACAAAACCAAGATCTACAGAGAACCCGATCCGCAACCCGGCGATTCCGTCGTCGAGCCCGTCCAGGAACGACCGGCCCGGCGTCGGCATCGCCGACCAGTCCCGCGAGTCGAACCCGGTGACCACGTCGAGCAGCGCCGCCGCGTCGCGCACGGTCCGCGTCATCGGCCCCGCGTGCGACAGCGTCCCGAATGCGCTCGGTGGGAACAACGGGATCAGCCCGTACGTCGGTTTCAGCGCGACCGTACCGGTGAACGCGGCCGGGATCCGGACCGATCCGCCGCCGTCCGTGCCGAGCGACCACACGCCCATCCCGAGTCCGACCGCGGTCGCGGAACCGCCGCTCGAGCCGCCCGACGTCTTCGACGGATCCCACGGGTTGCCCGTGGCGCCGTACGTGTAGGAGTCGGTGACACCCTTCCAGGAGTACTCCGGCGTGGTCGTCTTGCCGAGGAAGACGGCGCCGGTCTCACGCAGCCGGGCGACGGACGGCGCGTCCTCGTCCCACGGCCCGGCCGGGTCGATCATCGTGCTGCCGCGCAGTGTCGGCCATCCTTTTGTCCACAATGCGTCCTTGATGGACGTGGGTACGCCGTCGCCGGGACCGAGTGGCGTGCCGGCGTGCCAGCGGGCTTCCGACTCCTTGGCCGCGGCGAGCGCACCCTCGGCGTCGACGAGCACGAAGGCGTTGACCTGCTCGTCGTACCGCTCGATCGCGTCCAGCGCTTCCTGCGTCGCCTCGACCGGGGACAGCGCGCCGGTGCGGTAGCCCTCGACCAGCTCGGATGCTTGTCTCATCGATCTCCTGTCGGAATGTAGCCAAGCTTCTTGTCGACAATGTTCAGCAGCGGTTCGCCGGCCAGCCAGCGCCGGACGTTCGACGCGAACTGGTCCGCGAGGGTGTCGCGCCAGCCGATCACGTCACCGGACATGTGCGCGGTGACAGTCACGTTCGGCGCGTCCCAGAGCGGATGGTCCGGCGGCAGCGGCTCGTTGTCGAAGACGTCGAGAGTGACCGCAATCCGTCCGTCGTGGACCGCGGCGAGCAGTGCCGTTTCGTCGACAATCGGACCACGGGCAACGTTGACGAGGTGCGCGCCGGGCCGCATCGCGGCCAGGACCGCCCCGTCGACGAGCCCGCGGGTCTCAGCCGTCAAGGGTGCGGCGATCACGACATGGTCGGCCCATCCGGCCTCGGCCTGAAGATTGCTGCTGGCAACAATCTCGCCGAAGTCCGGGTCGTCCCCTCGCGCGACCCGGCCGGCGCCCCGCACCTCCAACCCGGCGGCGCGGAGCAGCCGGGCAGTCTCTCTTCCGATCGCACCGGTCCCGACGACCAGTGCCTTCGCGCCCAGCACACTCCGGGTTTCACGGTGCTGCCAGCGACGGCCGCGCTGCAGATCGAAGCTGCGGAGGCTGTCCTTGGCGTTGGCGATCACCGCACCGAGCACGTACTCGGCGATCGGCCGGTCGAACACACCGTGCGCGTTCGTGACCACGACTGCGGAGTCCCGCAGTTCGTCGAAGAGCAGTGTGTCGACACCGGCCGCGGTCACATGGATCCACTCGAGCGCGTCGGCGTCCGCCCAGACGTCCCGGACCGCCGTCGAGAAGAAGTCCCAGAGCATCAGGGCCCGCGCACCCCGAACCGCCTCGCGCAGTCCGTCCGCGGCGCAGTACCGGAAGTCGGCCGGCAGCCCGTCAAGACCCGGCGGCCGATCGGTCGCTCGCTCGCAGAGCACCGCGATCACAGGTCGCTCGG
Organism: Kribbella pratensis; assembly: GCF_004366075.1. Taxonomy (GTDB): domain Bacteria; phylum Actinomycetota; class Actinomycetes; order Propionibacteriales; family Kribbellaceae; genus Kribbella; species Kribbella pratensis. Next base: position 1,538,455 of record NZ_SODU01000001.1, read on the forward strand.
CGCTTGCTGGCGGGGAGGCTGGCACGTCATCGAGGCTAGGAACTCGCTAGTAGGATTGTCAACAATCTCCTGATGGCCGCACACTGACTCGCATGAGCACGCGTCCCTCCACCCATCCGCTGCCGGCGGCGGTGCCTCCACTGCTGCAGACCGGTATCGGTGTCGTCGCGCCGTACGACTTCGCGCTCGACCGCGAGCTGTGGCGCTGGGCGCCCGACGACGTCACGCTGCACGTCACACGGACGCCGTACGCACCGCTGGCCGCGACCGTCGAGATGGCAGTACATATCTCGGATCCGGAACTCATCGCGCGGACGACGTACGACGTACTCGCGGTCGCCCCGCTCGCGGTCGCGTACGCGTGCACGTTCGGCAGTTTTGTCGGCGGGTTGACCGGCGAGCTGGCGCTGGTGGACGCGATGGTCGGCGCCGGAGCGCCGGCCGCGGTGACCACGAGCGGCGCTTTGCTGCTCGCACTGCGCCGGCTCGGGGTCAACCGGATCGCGACGGTCACGCCGTACACGAACGACCTGACCGCGGGGCTGACCGCCTTCCTCGCGCAGGCCGGGATCGAGGTGGTCGCGACCGCCGGGCTCGGCCTGATCGCGCAGATCTGGGCCGTCCCCTACGAGACGACCGTGGAGCTGGTCCGCAGCGTCGACAGCGACATGGTCGAGGCGATCTTCATCAGCTGCACGAACCTGCCGACGTACGACGTGATCGCCGGGCTGGAGGCCGCGCTCGGCAAGCCGGTCCTGACCGCGAACCAGGTCACGATGTGGTCCGTGCTCGAGCTCGCCGGGCATACCGCGATCGGTCCGGGGCAGCGATTGCTGAACGTCCGATGAACGAGCCTGCGAGGAACGAGCCTGCGTTGAATGAGTACGGCGCCCGGCTGGCGAGGGTTCGCGCCGTACTGGCCGAGCGTGGTCTGGGCGCGCTCGTGGTCAGCGATCCCGCGAACATCTTCTACCTGACCGGGTACGACGCCTGGTCGTTCTACACGCCGCAGTGCCTGCTGGTACCGGCCGAGGGCGAGGTGCGGCTGTTCGCGAGGGCGATGGACGCGGCCGGAGCGTCGTACACCTGCAACCTGCGCGCGGACCAGATCCACGGATATCCCGAGCAGCTGGTCCACCGGCCGGACGTCCATCCGTACGACTGGATCGCGAACGTCTGTCACGAGCTGATCCCGGCCGGCGCCGACGTCGCGGTCGAGAGCGACGCGCACTACTTCACCGCGCGCAGCTACCTTGCCCTCAGCAACGGACTGCCCGGGCGCCGGCTGGTCGACTCCGCCGAGCTGGTGAACTGGATCCGGCTGGTCAAGTCGCCGTACGAGATCGGCCAGTTGCGGATCGCCGGCCGGATCGCCGAGCAGGCGATGCGGACCGCGCTCGACCGGCTGCAGCCGGGTCGGCGGCAGTGCGACGTGGCCGCGGAGATCCTCGCCGCGCAGACGATCGGCACGCCCGAGCACGGCGGTGAGTACCCGGCGATCGTGCCGATGCTGCCGACCGGTGCCGCCGCCGGTACGCCGCACCTCACCTGGAGCGATCGTCCGTTTGTCGACAACGAGGCAACCACGATCGAGCTGGCCGGCGTGTACGGCCGGTACCACGCCCCGCTCGCCCGCACCGTGATGCTCGGCGACCCGCCGCGACGCCTCCGCGAGACCGCGAAGATCGTTGCTGACGGCATGCAGGCCGCCTTGTCGGCAATCCGACCAGGTGTCACCGGCGGCGCCGTGCACGCGGCATTCAACGACGTGATCGCCGCGCACAGTCTGGTGAAGGAGTCCCGGATCGGGTACTCGATCGGTATCGGGTACCCGCCCGACTGGGGTGAACGCACCGTCAGCCTGCGTGCCGAGGAGACCACCGTGCTGACCGCGGGAATGGCGTTCCACCTCATCCTCGGGATGTGGATGGACGGCTGGGGCTACGAGCTGTCCGAGCCCGTGGTGGTCGCCGCCGGCGGAGTGGAGCGACTGACCGGTCTGTCCCACGAACTGACGATCAGGAGGTAGTCCCTTGCCAGCACTCCCGTACGCTGCACGCGCCGCCGGACTGGTGGGTTCGGTGATCGACTCGAGTACGTCGTTGCTGCACAGGCAGACGCACGACATCGTCCGTTTCGCGATGGGATCACCCGCGGCTGAAGCGGTACCGGCGCAGATCCTGTCCGCGATCGCGGCCGACGAGCTGAGCCGGCCGTCCAGCTACGACTACGCGGCGACCGAGGGCGACCCGCCGCTGCACGCGGCGCTGCTCGAGATGCTGCACGGGACCAGTGACGAGACGACTGCCGAGCGCCTCACGATCACGGCCGGTGGCATGCAGGGTCTCGACCTGTTCTGCAAGATCTTCGTCGACCCGGGCGATCTGGTGGTCGTCGAGTCGCCGACGTACACGAACGGCAGTGCGACTGCACTCTCGTACGGCGCGGAGCTTCTCGAGGTTCCGGTCGACGACGACGGCATGATTGTCGACGATCTACCGCGGTTGCTGGACGGGCGGCGGCCGAAAGCGATCTACACGATCCCGACCTTCCAGAATCCGTCGGGTGCGACGCTCTCCCTCGAACGACGGCACCGCCTGCTGGAGCTGGCCCGATCGTGGGGTTCGATGGTGATCGACGACGACCCGTACGGTCTGCTCCGGTTCGCGGGCGCACCGCTCCCGACGCTGCGCGAGCTCGGCGCAGGCGATCCGCTGGTCTTCGCCGTACGGACGTTCTCGAAGATCGTCGCGCCCGGTCTGCGCGTCGGTTGGGTTGATGCGGATCCCGAACTGCAGCAGCTGCTGATCAACGCTAAACAGGCGATGGACACCTGCACGAATCTTCCGGCGCAGCGGCTGCTCACCGGGTTCCTGACCGGCGGGCATCTCGAGGAACATCTCGTTCGGCAGCGAGCGGCGTACAAACAGCGCAAGGAGGCGATGCGTGCCGCGCTGACGGAGAACTTCGGCGACATCGCGCACTGGACCGATCCGGAAGGCGGCTTCTTCCTCTGGGTCACGCTGGACAACGGCGTCAATGCCGAAGAACTGTTCGAGCTCGCGCTGGCCGAAGGCGTCGCATTCATCCCCGGCCCGGCCTTCTCCCCCACCGCCCGCTTCCAGAACGCCTTCCGCCTCTGCTTCGCCTCCACGCCCCCAGCCCGCATCCACGAAGGCATCACCCGCCTCCGCCGAGCCACCGACAAACTAGCCCTCTGACCAGCCCCCGCCCGACCACCCAGCGCGCACGGAGGCGGGGATATCGCTTGGTGTGCTGGGTTCTCTGCTCGTACACCAGTAGAGAACCCAACACAGCAAGGGATATCCGTTCGAAGTTGGCTTTGGGGAGATTACTCGGGAGGACGGGGTGGATCCGGGAGGGCTTCGGCGAGGAGTTGGGCCAGGTGGTGGGGGTGGCGGGGTGTGGCCTGGGCGATTTGGGTGCGGCAGCTGAAGCCGTCGGCCAGCACGGTGGTTGTCTCGGGCAACGACCGTACGGCGGGAAGCAGCGTGCGTTCACCGATTGCCGCGGAGATCTTGTAGTGGTCGCGTTCGAAGCCGAAGTTGCCGGCTAGACCGCAGCAGCCCGGGTCCGCGAGTCCTGCCTCGATGCCGGCCGCTTCCATCAGCTTGCGGTCGGCGTCGAAGCCGAGGACGGCGTGCTGGTGGCAATGCGGTTGGACGAACGCCGCTCCCCCGACGTACGGCGGATGCCAGCCGGACTCGACGAGCAGCTCGGAGAACGTGCGGATGTTCGCGGCCGCCGACGCGGCGAGCGGATTGCCGGCGAGGAGGGCGGGGGCGTCGTGGCGGAACGCCGCCGTACAGCTGGGTTCGAGGCCGACGATCGGCGTACCGGCTTGAAGATGCGGAGCGAGAACGCGAAGGGATCGGTTGAGGACGCGGCGGGCGGTGGTGAGCTGGCCGGTCGAGATCCAGGTGAGCCCGCAGCAGACCGGCTTCGCGGGCAGCACCACCTCATAACCAGCGGCTTCCAGTACAGCGACGGCGGCACGGCCGATCTCCGGCGCGAGGTAGTTGGTGAACGTGTCCGGCCAAAGCACAACCCGTCGCCCGCCACCGCCTGACCCATCGCCTGAACCATCGGCCGAACCACCACGCCCCGAGCCACCGCCCGGCGAACCATCCGCCGGTGCAGGGCCGCTCGGTGAGCCAGTCGTGGGTGACGTGCCGCGATGGGTGAACCAGTGGGTAAGAGTCTCCGGCGCGAAGGGAGGGACCTTCCGCTCTGCAGCGATTCCGCCGAGGCGCTTGGTCAGTGGCAGGCCGGCGAAGCGGTTCGCAAGGCGCGGCGCCCGCGACGCAAGACGGGACCACAGCGGCAGCCAACCCATCGACCAGTGCGACAACGGCCGTGCCCACGGGCGGCGCGCGTAGTGGTGATGGGTGAACTCGGCCTTGTACGTCGCCACGTCGACATTCACCGGGCAGTCCGACAGACATCCCTTGCACGAAAGGCAAAGGTCCAGCCCGTCGCGTACCTCGGTCGACCGCCACCCGTCCGTGATCAGGTCGCCCTGCAACATCTCCCACAACAGATGCGCCCGCCCACGCGTCGAGTGCAGCTCGTCCCGCGTCACCTGGTAGCTGGGGCACATCACGCTGCCGGACGACTGCCGGCACTTCCCGATCCCCACGCACCGCCGCTGGGCCTGCGCGAAGTCGTGCCCATCGTCGGGATAGTCGAAGATTGTCAACATTCTGCGATCCTTGGCCGGCCCGTCATGCCGGATTGCGACGTCGAGCCGCGGCGGGTCGACAATCATGCCCGGGTTCAGCACGCCCGCCGGGTCCCAGATCCGCTTCAACTCGCCGAGGAGCGCGACCCCGTCAGCGCCGTACATCCTGCTGAGCAACTCCCCGCGCGCCCGACCGTCACCGTGCTCGCCGGACACCGAACCGCCGAGCTCGACCACCAGATCCGCGGCCTGCTCGACGAACTCCCGGTACGTCGCGATGCCCTGCGGACTCAGCAGGTCGAAGTCGATCCGCATGTGCATGCAGCCCTCGCCGAAATGCCCGTACGACGCACCCGACAGACCATGCCGCCCGAGCAGTTCGTCGAGACCGCGCAGGTAGGCGCCCAACCGCTCCGGTGGTACGGCGGCGTCCTCCCAACCGCCCCACGCCTCTGCCCCGTCCGCGCGCCGCGTCGCGAGGCCCGCAGCGTCCGTACGGCATCGCCACAGGACGGCCTGCGCCTTCGGGTCGGTCACCAGGGACGCGGTCGCACCGGAATCACGCAGTTCCTCGAGCATCGCGCGGGCAGCCGACGCGGCGGTCGCCTCGTCGTCGCCGGCGATCTCGACCAGCAGCCAGGCGTTGCCGCCCGGGAGCCCGGCGTGGACCGCGGCGTCACGCACCTCCGTCGGCAGTCGGTCCACCAGTTCGTTGTTGATGGACTCCATCGTGAGCGGCGCGTGCCGCAGCACGACCGGCACGCAGTCAGCCGACGTGATCGAGTCGGCGAACCCGAGAACGCACAAAACCTTTGCCTTGGGCAACTCCACGAGCTGAAGAGTCGCCCGCAGGGTAGCGGCGAGGCCGCCTTCGCTACCGGCCAGCAGACCAGCCACGTTGTACCCGTACTCCGGCAGCAGCCGATGCAGCGCATAACCGGAGATCTGCCGCGTGAACTGCCCGAACCGCCGGCGGATCAGCAGCTCGTTCCGCCCCGCGAAAGCCTGAAGCGCCCGATGCAACTCCCCCTCCCGCCCCGGCCGAGCCCCCAACTCCGCAAGCGCTGCGGCCGACGCGTTACCTGTGCCGGAGTCGAAGGTCAGGCGGGTTGCGTCGGCGAGGATCACGTCGAGGGAACGCAGGTTGTCGGCTGTGGTGCCCCAGGCAACAGAGTGCGCGCCGCAGGCGTTGTTGGCGATCATGCCGCCGAGGGTCGCGCGACTTGCCGACGACGGGTCGGCGCCGAACGCCAGCCCGTGCGGTTTCGCGGCGGCCAGCAGATCGGTCAGTACGACGCCCGGCTCGACGACCGCCGTACGCGCCGATGTGTCGATGCCGAGGATGCGATTCACGTGCCGGGAGGCGTCGATGACGACGCCGCCGATCGCGTTGCCCGCCATCGACGTACCGCCGCCGCGCATCACCACCGGCGCCCCAGCAGCGGCGGTCAACGCAACAGCCGCCGCCAGGTCTTCGGCATCAGCTGGTACGACGACCAAGTCGGGCACCGCGCGGTAATTCGACCCGTCCGCGGCATAGAGCGCCCGCGTCCCTCGATCGTCGGCGACCGCACCCCGGAGATCCCGGCGCAGCATGCCGGCCAGCCCCGCGACGTCGTACGCGACGGATCCGGGGCCGGAGCGCTCTGGGGTTAACATTGTCGACAATCTACCTTTCGGACGATGGACCAGCCAGGAGGCCCGATGGTCACGGTAGGACTCCTTTACCCCGGACACAGCGCGGAAGACGACTACCCGGCACTCGAGGCACGGCTGGACGGCTCGGTGAAGCTTCCGGTCGTCATCACCTCGGTGGGCGAGGACGCGCATCGGGTGGACGCGCTCCTCGACCTCGGCCGGGCGGAACGGCTTGCCGAAGGGGCAGCGGAGCTCAAGCCGGCGCGGCCGGACTCGGTGATGTGGGCGTGTACCTCGGGCAGCTTCGTGTTCGGCAGGGAGGGCGCGAACATCCAGGCGGCCGGGGTGGCGCAGGCGCTCGGCGTACCGGCGTCCTCGACCTCGATCGCGTTCGTCGACGCATGCCACGCGCTCGGTGTGAAGCGGGTCGCGGTCGCCGCGTCGTACCCGGAGGATGTCGCACAGCACTTCGTCCGGTTCCTGACCGCGGGCGGCGTCGACGTGGTGTCGATGGGCAGCAACGGGATCATCACCGCCGCCGAGGTCGGGACGCTCGCACCCGAGCAGGTGGTCGCGATGGTGAAGGCGGCCGACCACCCGGACGCCGAGGCGGTCCTGGTGCCGGACACCGCGATGCACACCCTGGAGATTGTCGACGAACTGGAGACCGCAGTCGGCAAACCGGTGCTGACCGCGAACCAGGTGACGGTCTGGAAGGGGCTCGAGTTGGCCGGGGTTGTACCCTCCTTGCCAGATCTGGGGACGTTGTTCGCCACAAGGGGGAATCCGGAGTGACCAGTTACATCGAGCCGCTGGCTCAGGAGTCGACGCCGAGCATCATCGCCGACAAACTGCGCAAGGCCATCGGCCACGGGGAGTTCAAGCCCGGCGCGCAGATCGTCGAGGCCGACCTGGCCCGCAAGCTCGGGGTCAGCCGGGGTCCGTTGCGGGAGGGCATGCAGCGTCTGACCCAGGAAGGGCTGCTGGTCTCGATCCGCAACCGCGGCCTGTTCGTCATCGACATGACGCCCCAGGACATCCGCGACATGTACCTCGCTCGCGAGGCGATCGAGCGCGCCGCCGCCTTCAAGATCCTCCGCGACGGCGACTTCGAGACCGTCGGACTGGCGCTGCTCGCGATCGTCGACCAGATGGCGGCCGCCGACGGCGACCCGGCCGCGGTCGGCGAGCTCGACATCGCGTTCCACGAGCTGCTCGTGCGGCTGGCCGACAGCCCCCGGCTGTCGCGGATGCATCGGACGTCCATGATCGAGACCCGGATGTGCATCCACGCACTGGAGGAGACGTACCTCGCCACCGACGCCCGCGCCATCGAGCACGAGAGGCTCGCGAACGCGATCCGGACCGGCGACGTCGCGCGCACCGACGAACTCCTGAGCGCCCACATGGACGACGCCATCGAACGCCTCGTCAGCCGCTGAGCCCCGCCCTCGGGGCCCTGTCAGCTGACCGCGATGCCGATGTACTTCGTCTCGAGGAACTCGTCGATCCCGACCGCGCCGCCCTCACGGCCGAGCCCCGACTGTTTCACGCCCCCGAACGGCGCGGCGGGATTCGACACCACGCCCTGATTCAGCCCGACCATCCCGGTCTCGATCGACTCCGCGACCCGCAGCGCCCGGCGCAGGTCGTTGGTGAACACGTACGCGACCAGCCCGTACTCGGTGTCGTTCGCCGCCCGCACGACCTCCTCCTCGGTGCTGAACGGCGTCAGCGGCGCGACCGGCCCGAAGATCTCCTGGTCGGCCATCGCCGCCTCCCGCGGTACGCCGGTGAGCACCGTCGGCGGATAGAAGTACCCGTTGCCGGCCTCCACCTCGCCCCCGGTGAGCACGGTCGCACCCCGTCCGACCGCGTCCGCCACCAGCGACCGCACCTTCTCCCGGCCCGCCTCGTCGATCAGCGGGCCCACGTTCACGCCCGGCTCAGTACCGCGCCCGACCGTCAGCGCACTCATCCGCTCCGCGAGCCGGCGCCCGAACTCGTCGATCACCGACTCGTGCACGAAGATCCGGTTGGCCGCCGTACAGGCCTCGCCCATGTTCCGCATCTTGGCCGCGATCGCGCCGGTCACCGCCTCGTCCAGGTCCGCGTCCTCGAAGACCACGAACGGCGCGTTGCCGCCGAGCTCGAGGGACGTCCGCAGCACCTTCTCCGCGCACTGCTCGAGCAGGATCCGGCCGACCCGCGTGGACCCGGTGAACGACAGCTTCCGCGCCAGGCCGGACCGGATCAGCGGCTCCATCACGCCGCCCGCCTCCATCGCGGTGACGCAGTTGACGGCTCCCGCGGGTACGCCGGCCTCGGCCAGGATCCCCATCAACGCCAGCATCGACAGCGGCGTCTGGTGAGCGGGCTTGATGACGCTCGTGCAGCCGGCCGCGATCGCCGGGCCGAGCTTGCGGGTCCCCATCGCCATCGGGAAGTTCCATGGGGTGATCAGCAGGCACGGCCCGACCGGCTGCTTGGTGATCAGGAAGCGGGCGTTGCCCGCCGGTGCGGTCTGGTACCCGCCGTCGATCCGGACCGCCTCGCCCGCGAAGTGCCGGAAGAACTCGGCTGCGTACGCGATCTCGCCGCGCGCCTCCGCCAGCGGCTTGCCCATCTCCAACGTCATCAGCAAGGCGAGATCGTCGACGCGTTGCATCAAGAGCTCGTACGCCGTCATGAGCATGTCGGACCGTTCGCGTGGCGACGTACGGGCGAAGTCCGGCTGGGCGGCGACGGCCGCCTCGAGGGCGGTCCGGCCGTCCTCCGGTGAGGCGTCGGCGACCGCACACAGCACCTTGCCGGTCGACGGATCGACAACGTCGAACGTCGCGCCGCGGGTCGCGTCGGTCCACTTCCCGTCGATGAACAGCCGCTTCTCGACGGCCTCGACAACCCTCGACTCGTCCACCCTCGACTGGTCCATCTGCACCCCTTCACCGGCCTCGACAGCTGAGATAGGCTGATTGTCGACAATCTACCATCCGACGACTAGAGGGGAAGTCCGTGGCCGAGCTCTCGCAGGTCCTCAAGCAGGCGACCGGGGTGGTCGCCGCCCGCGGTGAGGGCGTCCAACTGTTCGACGAGGACGACCGCAGGTACCTGGACTTCACCGCCGGCATCGGCGTCACCTCGACGGGGCACTGCCATCCGCGAGTGGTCGCGGCCGCCCAGGAGCAGGTCGGCCGGATCATCCACGCGCAGTACACGACCGTGATGCACCGGCCGTTGCTCACGCTGGTAGACCGGCTCGGCGAGGTCCTCCCCCGGCACCTCGACCGGATGTTCTTCGCGAACTCCGGCAGCGAGGCGATCGAGGCGGCCCTACGGCTCACCCGCCAGGCGACCGGCCGGCCGAACGTGATCGTGTTCCACGGCGGCTTCCACGGCCGGACCGTGGCGGCGGCCACGATGACCACGTCCGGGACCAAGTTCCGCTCCGGCTTCAGCCCGTTGATGGCCGGCGTCCACGTGTCGCCGTTCCCGGACCCCGGTCACTTCGGCTGGCCTGTCGAGCAGGCGACCGACTTCGCGCTCAGCCAGTTGGACTATGTCCTGCAGACGTTGAGCACGCCGGCCGACACCGCGGCGTTCTTCGTGGAGCCGGTGCTCGGCGAGGGTGGCTACGTACCGGCGAACGAGCGGTTCTTCGCGGGCCTTCGCGAACGTGCCGACGCGCACGGGATCCTGCTCGTGGTGGACGAGGTACAGACCGGGTTCGGGCGGACCGGGAAGTTCTGGGGTGGTGACCACTTCGGTTCGCATCCGGACGTTCTGGTCACGGCGAAGGGGCTCGCATCCGGGTTCCCGTTGTCGGGGATCGCTGCGTCCTCGGAGCTGATGGAGAAGGCGTGGCCCGGTTCGCAGGGCGGCACGTACGGCGCGAACGCGGTCGCGTGTGCGGCGGCGTTGGCGACCTTGGACGTCATCAAGGACGAGGGTCTCGTGCAGAACTCCGCGGACCGTGGCGCTCAGCTGAAGCAGGCGCTGCAACTGGTCGCGGACAAGCACGATCAGATCACCGACGTCCGCGGCCTCGGTCTGATGATCGGTAACGAGTTCCGCGACGCGGACGGGAAACCGGACCCGGTGACGGCCGCCGCGGTCCAGCAGGAGGCGGCGCGCCGAGGCTTGCTGCTCCTCACGTGCGGCGCCTGGGGTCAGGTCGTGCGCTTCATTCCCGCGCTGGTCGTGTCCCCCGACGAGATCGACGAGGCCGCAAGCCTCTGGTCCGACGCAGTCACCGCAGTAGTCGGCTGACTCACGGGCTGAGTCACCGGTCGGGTCGTCGGCCGGTCGGTCGGTCGTCGGTCGGTCGTCGGTCGGTCGGTCGTCGGTCGAGTCGCCGGT
>NZ_SODU01000001.1:1549250-1695035 GCF_004366075.1 Kribbella pratensis
GGTCAGGTCGTCGGACGGGTCGCCGGTCAGGTCGTCCGACGGGTCGCCGGTCAGGTCGTCGGCCGGTCGGTCGTCGGTCGGTCGGTCGGTCGTCGGTCGGTCGTCGGTCGGTCGGTCGTCGGTCGGTCGGTCGTCGGTCGGTCGGTCGTCGGTCGAGTCGCCGGTCAGGTCGTCGGACGGGTCGCCGGTCAGGTCGTCCGACGGGTCGCCGGTCAGGTCGTCGGCCGGTCGGTCGTCGGTCGGTCGGTCGGTCGTCGGCCGGTCGGTCGTCGGTCGGTCGGTCGGTCGTCGGTCGGTCGTCGGTCGGTCGGTCGTCGGTCGGTCGGTCGTCGGTCGGTCGTCGGTCAGGTCGCCGGTCAGGTCGTCGGCTGAGCCGTCGGACGGGTCGTCGGACGGGTCATCGGGCGAGTCATCGGGCGGGTCATCGGTTGAATGGCCGGCTGCTGGGTTTGGCGGGGTCGGATCCGCGCTTTCCGGAAACTTTTTCGCGCTGGGTGGCGAATTGTTTCCGGAGAGCGCGGATCCGCGGGTCAGGCCTTGGCGTGGGCCGGTTCGAGGGCGACCGGCGGCGGGGCGTCCTCGGTGCCCGGGATCTCGGTGCCGTTGAGCGGGCACCGTGACGTCTCGGGGACCTTGGCGAGCGCGAGCGCACCCACGACGCAGGCCGTCATCATGTAGTACGCCGGCACCAGCGAGTCACCCAGCTTCGACGTCAGCCAGTCGTTGACCGCGGGCGCCGTACCGCCGAACAGCGACGTCGACACGTTGTACGCGATCGCGAATCCGGCGTACCGGACATGCGTCGGGAACATCGCCGGGAACGTCGCGGAGATCGTCGCGAGCTGCGGCACGTACAGCAGTCCAAGAACCGCGAAGCCGATGATCGCGCCCGCGACGTTCGTCCCCATCAGCAGGAACATCGGGACGCCGAACACGAACAGGCCGCCCAGCGACGCCCACCACAGTGGCTTGCGGCCGAGCCGGTCCGACGCGCGCCCGGCGAACGGGACGAAGATCATCATTGTCAACATTCCGATGATCGGCACGATCAGCGATTCGTCCGCGCTCAGCCCGATCTCTTTCTCGAGGTACGTCGGCATGTACGTGAGCAGCGTGTAGTTCACGACGTTCAACGCGATGACCATGCCGCCGAGCCTCAGGATCGGGGCCCAGTAGACGGCGAGCAGGTCCTTGAACTGGGTCGTCGTCTCCTGCTCCTTCTGACCCTTCGCCTCGAGCTCACGGAACACCGGCGTGTCCTCCAGCCGCGACCGGAGGTAGACGCCGACCAGACCGAGCGGTGCGGCGACCAGGAAGGGCAGCCGCCAGCCCCAGGCGTGCATCGCGTCGTCGCCGAGCACCAGCGAGAAGCCGAGCATCAGCAGCGCGCCGAGCGAGAAGCCGGCCAGCGTCCCGAACTCCAGGAAGCTCCCGAGGAACCCGCGCTTGCGGCTCGGCGCGTACTCGGCCATGAAGGTCGCAGCGCCGCCGTACTCGCCACCGGTCGAGAAGCCCTGGATCATCCGCAGCAGGACGAGCAGGATCGGCGCCCAGAGCCCGATCGAGTCGTACGAGGGGACCAGACCGGCGAGCAGTGTCGCGCCGGACATCATCAGGATCGTGATCGCCAGCACGTGCTTGCGGCCGAGCCGGTCGCCGAGCGGGCCCCAGACCAGGCCGCCGAGCGGGCGGACCAGGAACGAGACGGCGAACGTCATCAGCGCCAGCAGGGTCTGGCTCTCGGTGTCGCCCGGGAAGATCGCGGCCGAGATGTACGTCACGCCGTAGGCGTAGATGCCGTAGTCGAACCACTCGGTCGCGTTCCCGATCGCCGAGGCGGCGATCGCTTTCCTGAGCACTCCGGGCGGCTGCTCCTGTTCGGTCGTGGTCACAGGCGGCCGGTCCTGGGCGCGTTCACCCTGCGGAGGCTCGGCGCTCGCAGGCGGCGGGATCTCGGAGTCCACGGTTTCCTCCTGTCGTCATACGGCCTGACCCGAGTGCCCACCCGCAGACAATCCACACGCCCCACGGGATCAGGTCGTAGTTTTGTTGACAATCCGAAGGTTAGCCATGTGCAATCGTGAACCACAAGCGATCACTACCGCTCGATCACGCCAAATCGTTCAAGCCCGCTTCAACGCCGCACCAACTCCATTGACCGCCACTCGGGGCCGCTCGGTCCGTTAGTGCCGGAGTCCCTCGGCGTCGCTCGGTGCCGCTCGGTCCGTTCAGCGCCGGAGTCCCTCGGCGCCGCTCAGTTCCATTCAGCACCGAAGCCCCTCGGCGCCACTCAGCCCTCGGTGCCACTCAGCCCCTCGGTGCCACTCAGCCCCTCGGCGCGGCTCAGCCCCTCGGCGCGGCTCAGCCCCTCGGCGCGGCTCAGCCCCTCGGCGCCGCTCAGCCCCTCGGTGTCATTCAGTTCCGCTCGGCGCCGCTCAGCCGCTCGGTTCATTCGGTGCTGTTCGGTGCCGTTCAGTGCAGCTCGGCGAGTGAGGCGAGGCCGGCTGTGATCACCGCAATGCCGAACTCGAACCGGTCATCGCCCGCAGCGCCGGCCGTCAATGGGCCTGCGAGCGCCATCGTGAGCGGGAACCGGTCGGCCGGCAGCGAGGCGAAGTAGGACCGCAACCCGTCGAGGAACCGCTCGATATCCTCGGGGCTCCACTCGTCCGCCCGTTGCACGTTCTCCTCGAACGCCACAGCAGTCACGTACAGCGGGATCAGGTCGACCGCCCAAGCGACGGCCTGATCCGGCAGCCCGCCGGCCTTGAGGATGCCGAGCAGACACTCGGTGGTACGCAGCGCGGCCTCCCCCAGCGGCACGGCTCCGATCGCGGCCCGCGCCACACCGGGCATCGTCCGCATCGCGCGCAGCATCTCGCGCATCGCTTCCTTCAGCTGCTCCTGCCAGCGCTCGGGATCCGGCGGCGAGGGCAGGTTCATCGCCTGGGCGGCGCGGTCTACCAGGAGCTGATCGAGCTCCTTCTTGTTCGCGACATGCGCGTACAGCGAGGCGGGACCGGTGTGCAGTTCCTGCGCAATCTTGCGCATCGAAACCGCCTCGTACCCCTGGTCGACCATCACCCGCAGGGCAGTGTCGACAATCCGCTCCCGGTTCAGCGGCTCCTTGGCCGGACGCACGGGCTTGGAGGGACTGATCGGCTGCCACGGCGATTGGGTCATACGAACCACTGTAGCGAACGCCGTACTTGACGGGAACACCGTTCGAGCATAGAACAGTGTTCGTCAACGAACACCGTTCGCCAAATCAAGACCTCAGTTGACCCAAAGGAGCCACCTATGAGCGCCACCGCCGTACAGACCTCACCCGACACCACGCCCACCCCACGCGGTACGCCGTACCGCTGGCGCTGGCTCGTGGTCGCCACCATCCTCGTCGCCGAGATCATGGATCTTGTCGACGCGACGATTGTCAACATTGCTGCTCCGTCGATCCGGGCGGACCTCGGCGGCTCCGAATCGGCCATGCAGTGGATGCTGGCCGGCTACACGCTGGCCTTTGCGATCGGGCTGGTCACCTTCGGCCGGCTCGGAGACCTGGTCGGCCGCCGGCGGCTGTTCGTGATCGGCGCCCTCGGGTTCACGATCGCGTCCGCGGTCTGCGGGCTGGCCACCAGCCCGGAGTTGCTGATCGGCAGCCGGGTCGCGCAGGGCCTCCTCGGCGCGGTGATGATCCCGCAGGGCTTCGCGATCCTGAAGTCGATCTTCCCGCCGGACGAGATCGGCAAGGCGTTCGCGATGTTCGGCCCGGTGATGGGACTGTCCGCAGTCGCCGGCCCGATCCTGGCCGGCGTACTGATCGACGCGAACTGGTTCGACGCCGGCTGGCGGACGATCTTCTTCATCAACGTCCCGATCGGGATCGCCGCCCTGGCGGGCGCGCTGCGCTTCATGCCCGAGGTCAAGACCCCCGGAGCGTCCCGGCTGGACGCCATCGGCGTGATCCTGGTCAGCCTCGCCTCCGGCCTGCTGATCTACCCGCTGGTGCAAGGTCGCGAGCTCGGCTGGCCGTTGTGGACAATCCTGATGTTGACCTCCTCGGTCGCGGTCTTCGCGCTGTTCGGCTGGCGGGAGCGCCGGTCCGGCAACCCGGTCATCGACCCGTCGCTGTTCCGCAACCGCGGGTACGTCGCCGGCCTCGGCGTCATCACCACGTTCTTCCTCGCGATGAACGGCTTCATGTTGGTCTTCAACCTGTTCACCCAGCTCGGCCTGCACTACAGCCCGCTGAAGGCGGGCCTCGCGATGGTGCCGTTCTCGCTCGGGATCGCGATCGGCGCGCCGCTGTCCGCGGGCCTGCTCGCCCCGAAGCTCGGCCGCAAGGCGCTGCAGCTCGGCATCGCGGTGATGACGGTCGCGATGGTCGGCGTGTGGTTCACCCTGCACACGCACGGCGACGCGACCACGATCTGGAACCTGGTCCCGGCAACGCTGGCCACCGGCATCGGCGCCGGCATGGTGTTCGCGCCGCTGTTCGACATCATCCTGGCCTCGATCGACGACCAGGCCGCGGGATCGGCGTCCGGCGTATTGACCGCCATGCAGCAGTACGGCGGTGCGATCGGAGTCGCCGTGATCGGCACTGTGTTCTTTCAACTGCTGCCGACCCACGCCTTCCTGGGTGCGACCAAAGCCTCGGTCCTGGTCGCGATCGGGCTGTTCGTCGTCAGCCTCGCGGTGTCGTACCTACTCCCGAGGCGCGCCCGGGAGGAGAGCGTCAGTCACGGCTGACGAACCCCTCCTTCACCAACCAGTCCATGGCGACGTCGGCGGGCACACGTCCGTCGACGTCGACCTGCGCGTTGAGGTCGATCAGCACCTTCCCACACGGGGCCGATCCGTACCCAACAAGCGTTGGATTCACACATTGGAACGATCGCTACGGAAGTCTGGACATGCCGAAGCCCCTGGTCGCCTGCCGGCGGCCAGGGGCTTCGGGGTCAGCTCAGTTGAACGAGTCGCCGCAGGCGCAGGAGCCGGTGGCGTTCGGGTTGTCGATGGTGAAACCCTGCTTCTCGATGGTGTCGACGAAGTCGATCGACGCACCCTTGAGGTACGGAGCGCTCATCCGGTCGGTGACGACACTCACACCACCGAAGTCGGCCACCACGTCGCCGTCGAGCTGACGCTCGTCGAAGAACAGCTGGTACCGCAGCCCGGAGCACCCACCCGGCTGCACGGCGACCCGGAGCGCGAGGTCGTCGCGGCCTTCCTGGTCGAGCAGCGCCTTCACCTTGGCGGCGGCCCCGTCGGTGAGGAGAACACCCGTGGCAACGGCCTGCTCGGTCTGCGCTTCAGTCATTCCTGACTCCAGTCATCTGCTCAAGTGCCGACGTACAGCTGCGTCGGCACGGAAGTCTCTTGTCAACACAGGCCAACATCACCCGACCCGCGCTCATTCCCATGGTCGCACACCAATTTCGCAGATCAACTACCCCGTCAGAGGGTGGTCACCGGGCCCAGGTGCGGGCGACACGCTCCGCGACCGCGGCCAGTGAGCCGTGCGGATCCGCGAACGCCTGGTCCTCGCCGACCGCGTCGACCAGCGCGTACGCCGACTCGACACCCATCGAACGCATCTCCCGGGAGCCGATCAGGACCTTGCCCGCGAGTACGACGCAGGGGCGCATCGCGTCGTTCGCGATCTTCGCAACGCCCGCGATCACCTTGCCGTCGCGGGACTGGAAGTCGAAGGCCCCTTCACCGCTGATGACCAGATCGACCTGCGACGCCTTCTGCTTGAGCCCGGTCAGTTCCGCGACCAGATCGATCCCGGAGACCCGCTCGGCGCCGAGCAGCAGCAGCGCGTACCCGAGCCCGCCCGCGGCACCCGCACCCTTCTTGTCCGCGGTCTTCCGGTCGGCCAGCTCCGCGAAGTGCGTCAGCCAACCGTCGACCTCCGGCTTGCGCTCGTCCGAGATCCCCTTCTGCGACCCGAACACATTCGTCGCACCCCGCAACCCCAGCATCGGGTTCTCCACATCACTGGCCGCAACGAACTCGACCCCCGCGACCCGCTCCCGAGCCGGCCCCAGATCCACGGACCCCAGCCCAGCCAGGCCCGCGGCTCCGCTGTCCAGCTGACCGGACTCCGCGGTCGCACCGAGCGCGGCGAGCAGACCTGCGCCGGCATCGTTTGTTCCCGAGCCTCCGAGGCCGAGGATGATCCGCTTCGCTCCGGCGTCCACGGCTGCTGTGATCAGCTGCCCGACCCCGTACGTGCTGGCCTCCTCAGGACGCCGCTGCTTCGGCTCCACCAGGTGCAGCCCGCACGCCTGCGCGGTCTCGATGTACGCCGTCTCCCCTGCCAGCAGCACCGTCGCCGGAGTCTCCTCGCCGAGTGGACCGCGCACAGTGACCGACAGCAGCTTCCCGTCGACCACCGCGGACAGTACGTCGATGAACCCTGGACCACCGTCGGCCATCGGCGCGACCAGGACCTCAGCACCCGGGTCCCGGCGCCGCCACCCTTCCTCGATGGCCGCCGCAGCCTCCACAGCCGTGAGCGTCCCCGCGAACTTGTCCGGCGCAATCAGAATCCGCATGCGCACATCCTCCCTCACAGCACCTGCCGGTCGGGCGCCCCGTCCAAGTCCGCCAGCGTGCTTGGCGGGCCTAACGACAGGACGTAGTCATATACGTACACCGCACCGCCCGTCTGAGCAGCCCGCAAACCCCCTGCGATCACCGGACACCTCCTGTCGTTAGCGCTCAGGGAGCACGCGGATTGACGGGGCCTGGAGAGGACAGTTGGATCGTTCGGCATGAAGACAATCCTGTTCGCGCTGCGCGTGACCGACCTCGAGCGTTCACTCGCCTTCTACGACGGGGTCGGGTACGTCAAGCTCGCCACGATCCCGTTCGAGGACGGCTCCAGCCTGGTCTGGCTCCGCTTGCCGGACGAGCCGTCCGTGTCGCTCGAACTCGTCCACCGCCCCGCGGACGGCCCGGTCGAGGTGGGTGGGTTCGCGCACTTCGCGATCGAGGTCGAGTCACTCGCCGACACCCTCACCCGCCTCATGGCGGCAGGTCTGCACCCCGGCGCCGCCGAACTTCCGGGCGGTCCCGACGGCCCGAAAACCTCTTGGCTGCTCGACCCGGACGGCTACCGCATCGAGCTCGTCGAGTGGCCGCCCGGCGGCGCTCCCACCCCGGACAACCCGTGACCGAGTGGCCGGCCACACCGGCCGAGGCGATCGCCGTACAGGAGAAGCTGCGGGGGCTTGTCGAACCCACGGACGCCGGCAAGACACCGCGGTACGTCGCCGGCCTCGACGTCGCGTACGACGGTGACCGGCTGGCGGCCGCTGTCGTGGTACTGGATCGGGAGACGCTCGCGGAGGTTGATCGCGCGGTCGTGAATGGTGTGACGACGTTCCCGTATGTGCCGGGCTTGTTCGCGTTCCGCGAGGTGCCCGCCTTGCTCGCCGCGCTGGAACAGCTCACGATCACGCCGGAACTGCTGGTGTGCGACGGGCACGGGATCGCGCATCCGCGGCGGTTCGGTCTGGCGTGTCACCTCGGCGTACTCACGAAGCTGCCGGCGATCGGTGCCGCGAAGACGACGTTCGTCGGGACGCATCGCGAGCTCGCGGAGGAGCGCGGCGCGTGGGCTGAGCTGGTCGATGGCGGGGAGGTTGTCGGTGCTGCGGTGCGGACGCAGGACGGGGTGAAGCCGGTGTATGTGTCGGTGGGGCATCGAGTGCGGTTGGAGACCGCGATCGATCACGTGCTGCGACTGGCGCCGCGTTATCGGTTGCCGGAGACGACGCGGCGCGCGGACCGGGCGTGCCGCGAAGGGCTGCTCGGCTGACTCCCGTCAGCGGCGGAGCAGGCGGCGGAGGAGTAGGGCCAGGGTGGCTCCGATCAGGTAGGGGGCTGCGCGGCGCGCCAGGGCGGGGACGAGTGTGGTGCCGAGGTCCAGCGGGACAGCGTCGGTGTCCGGTGGGGCGCTGGTTGGCGATGACTGCTGTGCGGAAGGCTCGGTTGCCGCCGGGGGTTCTTCGGCAGCCGTGCTCAGCTTGGTGGTCAGGCAGGCGGTGAACTGGGCCAGGAGTTTGTCGGACACGTCCTGGATCAGTCCGCGGCCGAACTGGGCCGGGCGGCCGGTGATCGTGAGGTCTGTGTCGACGGCGACCTCGGTGACCCCGGAGTCCGTGCCGGTCAGGCGGGCGGTGACCCGAGCCGTCGCCGTACCGTTGCCGCGCTTGTCCTTGCCCTTGGCCTCGATCACGGCGTGATGGTCGGACTCGTCCCGCTCGAGGAACGTGCCGGTGCCGTTGTACTGCAGCGACACCGGCCCGAGCTTGACCTTGCACGAGCCGGTGAATTCGTCACCCTCGTGCGTCGCCAGGGTGGCGCCGGGGAAACACGGCACCACCCGTTCGAGGTCGTTGAACGCGGCCCAGGTCTCCTCCACGGGCGCCGGTACGACGAACCTGTGCTCGAGCTTCACGCCGTACCTGCCGCGGCCAGGACCGCCCGCCGGGTGAGCACCGTGGCGAGATGTCGCCGGTAGTCCGCGTCACCGTTGAGGTCGCTCCCCGGTGACGTCCCGTCCGCCGCCCGCGCCGCAGCCTCGCGAACGGCCTCCGCGGTCGCGGGCTGCCCCACCAGCGCAGCCTCGACCGCAGTCGCCCGGACCGGGGCCGGGCCCATGTTGCCGAGACCGACCCGCGCTTCCGCGATCGAGTCGCCGTCCAGCCGTACCGCGGCCGCGACCGAGACGATCGACCAGGCCTGCGCGACCCGGTTGAACTTCTCGTAGTGCGCGCCCCACCCGGTGTACTTCGGCACCCGGACCTCGACCAGCAACTCGTCCTCGCCGACCGCCGTACTGAACATGCCCTGGAAGAACTCCGTGGCGGGCACCGTACGCCGGCCGTCCGCCCCGGCGATCACGAACGACGCGTCCAGCGCGACCGCGACCGCGGGCAGGTCCGCCGCCGGATCCGCATGCGCCAGCGACCCGCCGAACGTCCCGCGGTGCCGGACCTGCGGATCCCCGACCGTTGCCGTGGCCAACGAAATCAGCCGAGCGTGCTCACTGACCAGCGGATCCGACTGCACCGTACTGTGCGGAGTCATCGCGCCGATCACCAGCGCGTCGCCGTCGTCCCGCACGCCGTGCAGCTCGTCGATCTTCTGAATGTCGACAATCACCTCAGGGGCCGCCAGCCGCAACCGCAGCGCCGGCATCAGGCTCTGCCCGCCCGCCAGCACCTTCGCGTCGTCGTGCTCGCGCAGCAACCCGAGCGCCTCGTCCACGCTCGTCGGGCTGAAGTACTCGAACGCCGCCGGAATCATGACCGCGCCTCCTTCTGCTGGGCACCTTCCTGGGCACCTTGCTGGATCGCCTTCCAGACCCGGTACGGAGTACACGGCATCTGCACATCCGTGACCCCGAGCGGCCGCAACGCGTCGACAATCGCATTGACGACAGCCGGCGTCGACGCGATGGTCCCGGCCTCGCCGACGCCCTTCACGCCCAACTGGTTCGTCGTCGCGGGCGTCTCGGTCCGCGCCGTCTCGAACGCCGGTAGATCCGGCGCCCCCGGCACCAGGTACTGGTCGAACGACCCGGTGACCAGCGTCCCGCCCTCGTCGTGCACCGCCTCCTCGAACAGCGCTTGCGCGATGCCCTGTGCGAGACCGCCGTGCACCTGCCCCTCGACGATCATCGGGTTCACCACCACGCCGACATCGTCGACGCAGACGTACGAGCGGATCTTCGTCGCACCGGTCTCGGTGTCGACCTCGACCGCGCACAGATGCGTGCCGTGCGGGAACGAGAAGTCGTCCGGGTCGAGAGTCGCGTCGGCGTCCAGGCACGCTTCGGCCGAGCCGTCCAGCTTGTGCCCCTGGAAGACCGCGAACGCGAGCTCGGCCATCGTCATCCCGGCGTCGGTCCCGCGCACGCCGTACCGTCCGCCGCTGAAGTCGAGGTCGTCCGCGTTCGCCTCCAGCAGCTGCGCCGCGATCGGCTTCGCCTTCTCGATCACCTTGTCCGCGGCGGCCAGCACCGCCATGCCGCCGACGGCCAGCGACCGCGACCCGTACGTGTCCAGCCCGCGTACGGCGACCTGCGTGTCTCCGTGCAGTACCTCGACATCCTCGAACGCCACGCCCAGCCGGTCCGCGACCAGCTGGCTCCACGCGGTCTCGTGTCCCTGGCCGTGCGGACTCGTCCCGGTGACGACCTCGACCTTCCCGGTCGGCAGCATCCGTACCGCGGCGTGCTCCCAGCCACCGCCGACGTACCCCATCGAACCGAGCCACCGCGACGGGGCCAGGCCGCACATCTCGGTGAACGTCGAGATGCCGATCCCGAGCTGCACCGGGTCGCCGGACTCGCGCCGCTTGCGTTGCTCGGCCCGCAGGTCGTCGTACCCGAACAGCTGGCGCGCCTTCGCGGTCGCGGCCTCGTAGTTGCCGGAGTCGTACCGCAGCCCGGACACCGTCGAGAACGGGAACTCCTCGTGCTTGATCCAGTTCCGCTCGCGGATCTCGAGAGCGTCGACGCCGACCCGGGCGGCGAGCTCGTCCATCAGCCGCTCGATCGCGTACGTCGCCTCGGGGCGGCCGGCGCCGCGGTACGCATCGGTCCACGTCTTGTTCGTGAACACGTTGGTGATGCCCAGGTGGTACGCCGGGAACTTGTAGATCCCGTTGTACATGAAGGCCCCGAGCAGCGGGATCGCCGACGTGACCAGGCCGAGGTACGCGCCCATGTCGGCGATCAGCTCGACCTTCAGCCCGGTGACCGTGCCGTCGGCGTTCGCGGCCAGCGTGACCTGCTGCCACTGGTCCCGGCCGTGGTGCGCGACCATCAACGACTCGGACCTGGTTTCGGTGTATTTACAGGGCTTCCCGGTACGCCGGGCCGCGATGACCGTGAGTACTTCCTCCGGGGTGAACTGCAGCTTGCCGCCGAAACCGCCGCCGACGTCCGGTGCGATCACCCGGATCTTGCTCTCGGGGATGCCGAGCACGAGCGCGATGAAGATCTTCACGAAATGCGGTACCTGGGTCGATGACCAGACGGTCATCTGTTCAGTTGTCGGATCGACGACAATCGACCGCGGCTCCATGAACGCCGGGATCAGGCGCTGCTGGCGGAACTCCTTCTCGATCACGATGCCGCCGTCGCGGGCGGCCCCGATCGCCGCCTCGACGTCGCCACCGGTGCCCGACTCGGCCGAGTCGTACGACCACACCGCGGACACGTTCGTCCCGAGGTCCGGATGCGCGATCACCTCGTCGCGGGCGGCCGCCTTGAGTTCGAGGGCTGGTTCGAGCTCCTCGTAGTCGACGTCGACGAGGTCGGCGGCGTCGTTCGCCTCGGCCGCAGTACGGGCGATGACCATCGCGACGATCTCACCGGCGAACGCGACGTGGTCGACCGCCATCGACGGATGCACGGGCGCCTTCTGGTCGGGGATGACGGCCCACGCGTTCGGCAGCGCGCCCTGCTCGTCGGCGATGTCGGCACCGGTGATCACGGCAACGACACCGGACGCCGCCTTGGCCGCCTCGGTGTCGATCGCCGTGATCCGGGCGTGCGCGAACGGGCTGCGCACCATCGCGAGGTGCTGCAGGCCGGGCAGCACGATGTTGTCGGTCCAGCGGGTCCGGCCGGTGATCAGCCGGGCGTCCTCCTTGCGCCGGCGCGAGGCGCCGATCTCGGTCGCCGGGCGTTCCTCGGTGGCGGTCATTGCGCACCTCCGACCGCGCTGTGCTGGGCTGCTGCGGGTGCTGCGGGTGCCGCAGCTGCTGCCGCCTGGACGGCCTTGACGATGTTCTGGTAGCCGGTGCAGCGGCAGAGGTTGCCCTCGAGCCCGTGCCGGATGTCCTCGTCGCTCGGATTCGGATTGTCTGCAATCAGATCGATGGATTGCATGATCATGCCTGGCGTGCAGTATCCGCACTGCAAGGCGTGGTTCTCGTGGAAGGCCTGCTGCATCGGGTGCAGCTCGCCGTTCGTCGCGAGCCCTTCGATGGTGGTGATCTCATGACCGTCGGCCTGGACCGCGAGCAACGAGCAGGACTTCACACTCCGCCCGTCCAGGTGAACCGTGCAGGCGCCGCAGTTGCCGGTGTCGCAGCCGACCACAGTGCCCGTCTTCCCCAGTTGCTCGCGCAGATACAGCACGAGCAGCGTGCGCGGCTCCACCTCGTCGGTGAAGCTGCTTCCGTCGACCTTGACCGTGATCCGGGTCATCGCCCCGCCTCCAGATGTCAGCAATCGCCGTACTTTTGATCCTGCTCCTGTTGTGATGTGGACCACAAGAGTCGGTCAGTGCTGATCAGTGGTGGATCGGCCCCGCTGCCGCGGAGAGTCGTTGCCCGGCGCCACCCCACCGCTGGGCGATGATCTCGGCGGCGATGCTCACCGCGGTCTCCTCCGGTGTCCGCGCGCCGAGGTCCAGACCGATCGGGCTCGCGAGTCGCGCCACCTCTTCCTCGGTCAGCCCGGCCTCCCGCAACCGCTTCAGCCGGTCGTCGTGCGTACGCCGCGATCCCATCGCGCCGATGTAGGCGACCTGCGGCAGCCGCAACGCGACCTCCAGCAGCGGTACGTCGAACTTCGGGTCATGCGTCAGTACGCAGATCACCGTCCGGTCGTCGATCCGGCCGGCCGCCACCTCACCGGACAGGTACCGGTGCGGCCAGTCCACGACCACGTCGTCCGCGGACGGGAACCGCGACGCGGTGGCGAACACCGCCCGCGCGTCGCACACGGTCACGCGGTACCCGAGGAACGACCCGAGCCGCGCGACCGCCGCCGCGAAGTCGATCGCCCCGAACACCAGCATCCGCGGCACCGGCGCGTACGACGACACGAAGACCCGCATCCCTTCTCCCCGCCGCTGCCCGTCCGGCCCGTACTCCAACGTCTCCGATCGTCCGTTTGCCAACAATCCACGCGCATCATCTAGCACCGCATCATCAGCCCGATCCGACCCAAGACTTCCCCGCGCCGCCGCACCCGCCCCAGCGCCGCTCGCCTCCGCGCTAGCAGTGCTAGCTCTCGGCGTCGGGGTCTCGGTGGTCGGCTCTGGACGGATGATCAGGCGGCGGCCGACCCTCTTCGGGTCGGGATGTGCGACGACCGTCGCGACCGCGACCGGGCGGCCGTCGGCGATGTCCGCTGCGACCTCCGCCAGTTCCGGGAACGTCGTACGGTCAACCTTCTCGACGAACACGTCGATGATGCCGCCGCAGGTGAGTCCGACCGCGAACGCCGACTCGTCGCTCACGCCGTACCGCTGCAGCACGGGCTCGCCCGACTCGAGGATCTCCTCGCCGAGCTGGTACACCGCGCCCTCGACGCACCCGCCCGACACGCTGCCGACCACCTCCAGCTCAGGGCCGACCAGCATCACCGCACCCGGCGGCCGGGGTGCCGAGTCGAACGTCGCGACAACGGTGCCAACGGCAACCGATTCGCCGGCCTGCCACCACGCCAGCAACTTGTCGAGCACGTCACGCATCCGCCACCACCTCCAGGAGTTCGGCGAAGCTGGCCAAGCTGTGCCCGGCAACGAGGTCGTCCAGGTGCGGCAGTACGGCGACGATCCCGGCCTGCACCGGCTCGTATCCCCGCTTGCCGCGATGCGGATTCAGCCACACCACCCGATGCGCCAACCCGGCCAGCCGCTGCAGTTGCGCACCGAGCAGCGACGCGTCGCCGCGCTCCCACCCGTCACTGCACACCACGACGACGGCCCGTCGCGCCGTACCGCGTTGACCCCAGCGATCCAGGAACACCTTCAGCACCTCCCCCAGCCGTGTCCCACCCGACCAGTCCGGTACGACGTCCCCCGCCAACCGCAACGCGAACTCAGGATCGCGGCGCCGCAGGGCCGGGGTGACGCGGGTGAGCCGCGTGCCGATCGTGAAGACCTCGACCGACCGCGGCGCCTGCTGGACCATCACGTGCGCGAGCCGCAGCAGACTGTCGGCGTACGGGCGCATGGAGCCGGAGACATCGATCAGTACGACGACGCGCCGCGGCCGGACGCTCCGGCGGCGGTAGCGGACACGGCCCGGTTCGCCGACCTGGCGCAGTTGGGCACGCAACGTGCGGCGCGGGTCGATCTCGCCGCGATGGGACGGGCGGCGACGATTCGCGCGGCGCATCGGGGTCTGCGGGCGGAGGGTCCCGAAGAGGCGGGCGAGTTCGGCGCGGTCGGCGGCCGACAGTTCGGCGACGTCGCGGTGCCTGAGGACTTCCGTCGTACTGGCGGAGACGTTGAGAGTGTGGTCGCCCTCGGTCTCGTCGGCGCCTTCGCCGAGGTTGGCCTGAACGGAGGGCTGTGGGGTGCGGCTCGGGACGACGCCGCGCGATCGGTCGCCGGTGAACCAGGCCGCGAACACCTCGTCGTACCTCGCGGTGTCGTCGGGGCCGCTGCAGAGTGCGGCGCGGCCGGCCCAGTACACGTCCGCGGTCAGGGTGGCGTCGAGAGAAGCAACGGCTTGCAGGAAGAGGTGCACCCGATCGGCCGTGACCGCAAGTCCGGCGTGCCGAAGCGCAGTAGCAAACCCTGCAAGCGCCAGATCTGGAGCTGCCATTGGGGTCTCAGCTCGCCAGCAGGCGGTCGAGGGATTCGCGGACGCGGTCGGTGTCCTCGCGGTACTTGAGGACCGCCCCGAGGGTCGCGGCTGCCGTCTCGACATCGAGTACATCGGCGCCGAGCGCATCGAGCGCGCGCGCCCAGTCGAGCGTTTCCGCGACACCGGGCGGCTTGAGCAGATCGAGCTCACGCATCCGCTGCACCGATCGAGTGACCTGCTCGGCAAGCCGCGCGGACACCGCAGGCAGCCGGGTCCGGACGATCTCGATCTCGCGTGCCAGACCCGGATGGTCGATCCAGTGGTACAGGCACCGTCGCTTGAGCGCGTCATGCACCTCGCGGGTCCGGTTCGAGGTCAGCACGACGATCGGCGGCACCTCAGCGGTGATCGTGCCGAGCTCCGGAATCGTCACCTCGTACGTCGAAAGCACCTCGAGCAGGAACGCCTCGAACTCGTCGTCGGCACGGTCGATCTCGTCGACGAGCAGTACGGCTGGACTTTCGCGGAGGGCCCGCAGTACCGGACGGGACAGCAGGAACCGTTCGTCGAAAAGGCTCTTCTCGACCTCTTCGACCGCCGCGTCGGAACTGGTCGCCTCGACGGTGCGCAGATGCAGGATCTGGCGCGGAAAGTCCCAGTCGTAGAGCGCCTGCGAGGCGTCGATGCCCTCGTAGCACTGCAGCCGGATCAGGTCCAGGTCGAGCGCCTCGGCGATGGCGCCCGCGAGCGAGGTCTTGCCGGTGCCCGGCTCGCCTTCCAGCAGCAACGGGCGATGCAGCGCGAGCGCGAGATACCCGACCGTGGCCAAGCCCTCTCCGGCTAGATACCCGGTCGCCCGCAGACACTCGGCAAGCTCAGCCGCCGAGCCGACGGCACTCACTCCTTCAGCATTCACCCACTTCCCACGGTTGCCAACCCTCACCCGTGCCCCGGCGGGAGCTCCCCGACCGTGTCGACGTCCTCCCCGTCACCCACATCCCCGCACTCGACCAGGACCACCTCGTGTTCCCGCAGGTAGCCCCGAGCCCCCTCGTCGCCCCGCGCCGACGCGATCACCCCGTCCCAATGCGCCCGCCCGATCAGCACCGGATGCCCCGGCACACCCCGGTACGTCGCCCGCACCAGAGCGTCCTCGCCGACGCGGTCCGCAACCCGCCGTACAGCGGCCGCCGTCAGCCCCGGCACGTCCACCGTCGCCACGAGTACCGCGTCCGACAACGTGTCAGTTGAGCGAAGGCCCGCACGGAGGGACGCCCCCATCCCCTCGTCCCAATCGGTTGCCTCGACAACCTCGACCGGCTCGTCGGACAGTTCCGCGCGCACCTGATCCGCGGACGCTCCCACGACCACGACAACGGGCGAGCAGCCGGCCTCGGTGAGTAGACGGGACGTACGGACCACCCACGTCACCCCGTCAGCGTCCCGGACGAGCGCTTTCGGCGTACCCATCCGCCGCCCGGCCCCCGCGGCGAGCACCAGCCCCGCGATCTTCACACCAGGACTGTACTGATTTCACACTCTGAGCAGTGACGTGCCCCACGCGGCGCACCGCGATCGGCGTGCGACGATATCTGACGTGACGACGATCGCAGACGGCTCGAAGTCCCTTCCGTTGCTGTTCCTCGGGCAGAACACCGACCCGCACTCCGAGCGCGGTGTCGAGTGCCCGGGCGCGCTCCCGCCGGCGTCCGACCCGGACCTGGTCGAGCGGGCGCTGAAGGCGAAGGCGGCGCTCGGTGACCAGGTGTTCGTGCTCGGGCACCACTACCAGCGCGACGAGGTGATCCAGTTCGCGGACGTCACCGGTGACTCGTTCAAGCTCGCCCGCGACGCGGCGGCCCGCCCGGACGCGCCGTACATCGTGTTCTGCGGTGTGCACTTCATGGCGGAGTCCGCGGACATCCTCACCAACGACGAGCAGACGGTGATCCTGCCGGACCTCGCGGCCGGCTGCTCGATGGCGGACATGGCGCGCATCCAGCAGGTCGAGGCCGCGTGGGACGCGCTCGCCGACGCCGGCGTCGCGGACGTGACGGTGCCGGTCACCTACATGAACTCCAGCGCCGACATCAAGGCGTTCTGCGGCCGCAACGGCGGCGTCGTGTGTACGTCGAGCAACGCGGAGACCGCGCTCAACTGGGCGTTCGAGCAGGGCGAGAAGGTGCTCTTCCTCCCGGATCAGCACCTCGGCCGCAACACCGCCGTACTGCAGCTGGGACTGTCGCTCGACGACTGCGTGGTCTACGACCCGCACAAGCCGAACGGCGGCCTCACGAACGAGCAGCTCGCGGCCGCGAAGATGATCCTGTGGCGCGGGCACTGCTCGGTGCACGGCCGGTTCACCCCCGAATCGGTCGACGACGTCCGCTCGCGGGTCCCCGGCGTGAACGTGATCGTCCACCCCGAGTGCCGCCACGAGGTGGTCACGAAGGCGGATCAGGTCGGCTCCACGGAGTACATCATCAATGCCCTGGAAACCGCCGAACCCGGTACGTCGTGGGCCGTCGGCACCGAGCTCAACCTGGTCCAGCGCCTCGCGAAGCAGCACACCGACAAGAACATCGTCTTCCTCGACAAGACGGTCTGCTACTGCGCCACGATGAACCGCATCGACCTCCCGCACTTCGTCTGGGCCCTGGAGAACCTCGTAGCCGGTCACGTCGTCAACCCCATCAAGGTGGACGCCGACACCCAGCACTACGCCAAGGTTGCCCTCGACCGAATGCTCGCCCTCCCCGGCAAAACCGCCCGCGACTGAGCTTCACCCCCTCCCGCGTTCCGGTCGGCGTCAGGCGGCCTGGCCGGACTGGGCGAACGCTTGCCGGAGGCTCGTTGCGAGCCGCACTGGACGGTCGAGCTGTGATGCTTCCGGGCCAGAACTCGGTCAGTTCCAGCAGACGACGTACCCCCTCCTCACCCGTCCGCTCGGAGTGCCGCGTCGATGCTCACGACAGCCTGCTCGAACGACGTCGTACAGGCGGACTCGACCGCCGCACGGGACGCGCTCGTTGCCAACCGGGCGCCTGCGGGGGTGGGGTTAGCGGGAGACGAGGGCGGGGGTGTACCAGTCGGCCAGGAGGTCGGGGAGGCGGTCGGGGCCCCAGCGGTCTACTGGGGTGATTCGGCCGCGTAGGGAGGCGAGGCCCTTCGCGAGTTCGCCTACTACGTCGCCTTGCCAGGGGACGGTGACGCCTTCGTCGGGGCCGACGATGACGGCGGGGCCGCCGCGGTTCACGCAGACCACGGGGCAGCCGGAGGCGAGGGCCTCGGTGACGGCCCAGCCGGCGGCTTCGCGGAACGCGGGGGCAAGGAGGGCGTCGGCGCGGAACATGGCCGCCAGCACCTCCTCGCGAGGCAGGGCGCCCATGAACTCGACACGATCGCGAACACCGAGCTGCCAGGCCAGGCTCTCCGCGCGTCCCCAATCGGGACCGTCGCCGATGATCCGCAGCTCCCAGTTGGCCGCCTCTGGACGGGCGAGCGCGCTGATCGCGAGCAGCACGCCCTTCCACGGGATCAGCCGCCCGACGAACAGCGCCGTCTTCACACCGGGAGCACCGAACGGCTCATAAGGACCGGACGCGGTGAAGCGCCGGATCGCCACGTTGGGCTGGACCACGATCTCGCGAGCGTACGGCGCGAACGCCTCCGCCACATCGTTGTTCTGGGCAACCATGAGGTCGGCGGTCCGCGCCATTCGCCGCCCGGTCGCGCGGCGCCGGAGCCCGGTGTACGCACGGCGTACCAGCTCCCCCACCACACCGCGCGCGCCGAGCCAGTGCGCCATCGACAGCGGCGCGCTCGTCGACCCGCCGACCGGTCCCCAGATCACCTTGGCGGACGACGGTTCGACCACGCCGGCGCCCATCCAGTCCACCGCGAAGGTCAGGTGATGGATCACGTCGAACGACTGCTCCGCATGCAGGCGCCGCGCCGTACGCCGAGCCAGTCCCTGCCACAGCGGGTAGTACCAGTACACGTCCGAGGGCCGTCGCCGCAGCCGCAGAATCCAGCGAGGCAGCTCGAGCGGTACGACGGTCAGACCGGGCACCGGCCGCGCCGCGAGCTCTTCCTCGATCTCGTGCACGAACTTGCCCCGGGTCAGCAGCCAGACGTCGTGGTCCCGCGCCGCCGCCTTGGCCCACGCCCACCCGGCGCCCGGCTCGGAGCCGCCCGTCGGCCGGCAGGCGTACGCGCTGAGCAGTACCTTCGGCCGGCCGTACATCAGCTCATCCCCTCCAGGAGCCTGCGCAGATCCGTGCTCGAGGTGGAGGCGGTGTACGGGAAATAGTGCACCTGTGCGCCGACCTCACCCAGCAGTCTTTCCAGTCTCTTCCCCTTTTCCGTTCCCTTCCAGTCATCGCCCTTGAAGAGAACGTCGTACCGCAGCTGCTGCCACATCTCGAACTTGTCGCTCGACCAGTCGCTGACCACCTCGTCGACAAGGTCGAGCGCCCGGATGACATCCATCCGTTCCTGGTGCGGAACCACCGGCGGCCGGCCCTTGATCCGGGTGACGACATCGTCCTCGACGACCCCCGCGATCAGGTGGTCGCAGTACTCGCGGGCGCGGCGCAGGATGTTCAGGTGCCCGATGTGGAACATGTCGTACACCCCGGGTGCGTACCCGACGATCGCCATCAGGCGCGCACCCCCAGCGCGGCCATCTCCCGGTACCACTTCCGGACCGCGGCCGCGAGGAACAGGACGTTCAGCACCAGCAGAGCGCCGTACAGCACGACGAACAACGACGGCGTACCGAAGGCGAGGAAGACCAGGCACAGTACGCCGTAGTCGGTCGGTGCGATGAGCAACGACTTCACCACGGAATCGCCGCGCACGTTGGGTTTCGAGGAGGCGTCGTGCCGCCGGCGGAGCTGGTCGATCAGGATCAGCCCGAAGAACAGCACCGACGACACGCAGACGTACGCGAGCGGGACCAGCAGCACCAGATCGTTGTCAAAGGCATCGAAACGGTAGAACGAGATCAGTACGGCGCTGTGCAGCAGCACGATCTTGACCGCGTCGATCATGTGGTCGAGCCACTCCCCCAGCGGGGACCCGCCGCCGCGCAGCCGGGCCAGCTGCCCGTCCGCGGAGTCCAGCCCGTACCCGAGCACGAGCAACAACGTCACCGCCAGCGCCAGGCCGAGTGACGGGCGCACGCAGGCCAGCAGCAGGATCCCGACGAGCGAGCAGAACCCGGACGCGAGGCTCACCTGGTTCGGCGTCCGCCTCCCGAGGAACGCGGCGGCCGCGAACACGCGCCCGATCCGCCGGTTCACGAATCGTGAGTACGCCGGCGTACCGGCCGACGGCTTCTGCGCCCGGGACAGCTGCGCGACGGTGTCTCGCAGCCCACTCATGCGACGTTCGAACTGCGGGACTGCCGCTGGTCGATCGCGGCACGCAGGATCGGGCTGCGCGAGCCGCGGCCGGCGGGCAGGACGGTGATCAGCCCGGCCGGAATCCCGTCGAGCTCGTCCACCCCCAGCACGCCGTCCGTGGCGCCGGCAGCGAACACGGTCTGTACTCCCAGTACGCCGGTCAGCCAGTCGGACCGTACGTCGTCCACGGCAACCACCTCGTCGACGCAGCGCAGGTGCTCGAGGATCTGTGCCCGCTCGAGCAGCGGCACGAACGGCCGCCCGCCCCACGCGTCCAGCGCCCAGTCGTCGGACAGCACCGCCACGACGAGCCGGTCGCAGTGCCGCCGCGCCCGCTCGAGCACGTCGACATGGCCTACGTGAAACAGGTCGAAGACTCCAGCGACGCAGCCGACCCGGGGCACACTGCCCACAGTTACATCCCCCAACGCGAACTCCTGAATTCCGTCTGGAACGACGCTGCCCCCTGCGTCTTCATACCCGTGGTTCCGTGCGCGCCCGGCCGCTGGCGGAGTGCCGGGCGATCGCATCGGTGTAGATCCTTTCCATGGCCACCAGGTCACGCTCCGGTGTGAAGCGCTCCAAATAGACCTGACGGGCTCGTTCGCCGAAGGCTATCGAAGTCTCGGGATCAGCCACCAACCCGATCGCCTTCCGCAATCCTTCCGGATCGCGGGGCGCGGTCAGTACACCGGATTCGCCGTCGTCGACGAGCTCCGCGAGCGCCCCGAGCCGGGACGCGACCACGGGCACCCCGTGCGCGAAGGCCTCCACCACCACGAGCCCGAAACTCTCATACGAACGGGCCGGTACGACGGCGGCGCGCGCAGACCGCAGCTGGTCCATGCCGTCCGCCCAGGGCAGTTGACCAAGCACCTGAATCGACAGGTCTTTCCGGGCGCGTTCCTCGGCCCCCGCCCGCAGCGGACCATCGCCCACCACCACCAATCGGCCGAGCGACGCGTCCCACGCCTGCAGGAGATCCGCGAACCCCTTGTCCTCGCTCAACCTTCCGAGAAACACCACCGCGTCCCCCGCGCCGCTGCGTACCGCACCCGAATGCGGTACGGCGTGCGGCTTCACCACGAACCGCTCCGGATCGAACCCGGCCGCGGCGTACCGGTCCCGCACGAGCTCGGACGGTACGACGAACGTCCCGACGTACCGCTGCCACGTGTGCAAGGCGTTGTGCACGCCGATGCTCGTCGCCAGCGGCAACGTCTGCACCCGCGAATCGCGGTAACAACCGTGCTTCACGGCCGCCAGCGGCACCTTCCCGATGCACGACTCACACGGCCCGCCGTCACGCTGCAGGACACCGTTCGCACACAGCAGCCGGAAGTTGTGCAGCGTTGCCACGACCGGGAGGTCCAGCCGGTACGCCGCCCGCAGCACTGAAGGGCTGAACAACGGGAAAGTGTTGTGCACATGCACCACATCGGGCCGCTGCGCCTGCAATAGCTGTGTTAAATCGCGTTCCGCCGAAAATGACCAAACGGAGCGAAACGGTAACAGAGCGCGATCTTTTCGCCCCATCTCGGCGATGTCGTCGCTGTTTCGGGCGTAAAGGTCGACTTCATGTCCTGAGTTACGCAACAAATCAACCGTTTGCGCGACAACCGTGTTCTCACCGCTGGGTTGACCGGTCCGGTAACGGTTGTGCAACATGGCGACCCGCATGGCACTACCTTAAGTCCCCGAGTAACTACGCCTGGTCTCGCCCGCTCCCAGGAGAGTGCATTGAGGAAGTTGTGGTTCGCAGCGCTCATCGCTGCGGCGGCGGCCGTCGTCACGGTCGCGGTGCCGGTCATCGCAGGAGAGAACAAGGCGACGACCGCGGCGAAGTCCGAGCAGGCCGCGTCTCGCGTGCTGCCCTCGCACAGCCCGGGTAAGACCACCACGGCGAAGCCCGGTACGAGCCGGCCGAAGACCACAGCTACGACCGTGCCACCGAAGAAGCCAGGTACGACGCCGCATCCGACCCGCAAGCCGACCACGTCGGCGGCGCCGAGCAAGCCGGTCGAGCCCAAGCTCCCGAAGCCGCCCGGCGTGGACTCCGACGAGGCCGGCCCGGCCGTCGCCGGGCCGTGCGTCGGCACGGTGATCAAGCCCGGTCAGAACGCCCAGTCGATCGTGAACTCCAAGCCGGCCGGTACGACGTTCTGCTTCGCGGCAGGCCTGCACCGGATCACCGACACGATCCGCCCGAAGGCGAACCAGGTGCTGGCGAGCGCGCAGCGCGCCGTACTCACCGGGTCGGTGCCGCTGAGCGGGTGGGCCAAGTCCGGGTCCGTCTGGGTTGTGCGGGGTGCGCTGCCGTCGGCGTACGGCAAGAGCGGTGAGTGCGAGGACAACAAGGCGAACATCTGCTACTTGCGGGAGCAGTTGTTCCTCGACGACACGCACCTGACGCGGGTCGCGAGTGTCGCGGCGGTCAAGGCCGGCAAGTTCTACGCCGACTACGCGGCGAACGCGATCTACCTCGGCAGCAACCCGACCGGTCACGACATCGAGATGTCGAAGACGGCGACGGCGATCGAGTCGGGCGCGAGCGGCGTGGCCGTGCGCGGCCTCACCATCGAGCACTTCGCCAGCGCACCGCAGGCCGGGGCGCTCGTCTCCGGGCCCGGCTGGAAGGTGACGGCCAACGACGTCCGCTGGAACCACGCGGTCGGTGTGATGCTGGTGAAGGCGAACAGCACCAAGGTCGACAAGAACCTGATCCACCACAACGGCCAGCTCGGCCTCGGGCAGTACAGCTCGGCCGCGGCCGCCGTCACCCGGAACGTGATCAGCTCCA
Organism: Kribbella pratensis; assembly: GCF_004366075.1. Classification (GTDB taxonomy): domain Bacteria; phylum Actinomycetota; class Actinomycetes; order Propionibacteriales; family Kribbellaceae; genus Kribbella; species Kribbella pratensis. Next base: position 1,572,036 of record NZ_SODU01000001.1, read on the forward strand.
ACAACACCGACGGCTTCTGGATCGCCGACTGGGAGTCCGGCGGCATCAAGTCCACCCGCTCCTCGGGCACCGTCAGCGGCAACGTGATCAAGTCCAACCTGGGCATCGGGATGTGGGCCGACGTCGCCGACGACGGCCGGGTGATCAGCGACAACCAGATCGTCGGCAATGCGGCGGACGGCATCCGGTACGAGATCAGCCGCAACGGCACGATCGAAGGCAACACGGTGACCGGCAACGGCTTCGGCACCGGCCGCGGATCCGGTACCTCGCTGTGGGACGGGGGCGGGATCAACGTGAACACCTCGGCCGGGGTCACCATCAAGGGCAACCGGGTGTCGGGCAACGTGAACGGCGTGACGATCCAGTCCCGGACCCGCGGCAGCGGCCCGTGGGGCACCTACCTGCTGCGCGACGTCCGGGTCAGCGGGAACACGATCGAGATGACCGGCGGGACCCAGGCCACCGGCATGGTCCAGAACTCCGGCGCCACGGTGCCGGCCGGTGAAGTGGTCTTCAGTGGCAACAAGTACGTCCTCGACGACCTCGGCACCCAGCGGTTCGCCCGGTTCGGCACCAAGCTCACCGCCGCCGGCTGGCAGGACGCCGGCCTGGACACAGTCGGCAGCTTTCTCGCGAATTGACCGCTTGCCTTTCGCAACATGTTTGTGCGCTACGTATTGCCATGACTACGTGACGTAGGGGTAATCTGCGTACGAAGCCGCGCCATGGGGGGTGCGCTCAGGGCTACCTGTGCCACCGGAGGCTCCGCTATGAGAACAGCAGTCGTTGCAGTTGTTGCAGTCGGCACCAGTCTGGTTGCCGTCAGCCCCCTGCCTGCGCAGGGCGCCCTCACTCCACCTGCAACCATTCCACCTACCGCCGCTCCGTCCGCCACCGTTCCGCCGGCCGATGGCACGTTCCGGACCGGTCCCGCGGTGGCGCCCGCCTGCAGCGGTGTGCCGATCCGTACCAGCGACAACGCCGCCCGGATCGTCGAGGACGCCCCGACCGGGACGACGTTCTGCTTCACACGCGGCTGGCACCGGATCACCGAGACGATCCACCCGAAGGCGGACCAGGTGCTCGCCGGCAACGACGGCGCCGTACTCACGGGATCGATCAGACTCACCAAATGGACGCCGAACAACGGCGACTGGGTGACCACCGGAGCTCTGCCACCGGCGTACCCGCAGACCGGGCAATGCGAGGACAACACGGCGAACACCTGCTACCTGGGCGAGCAGCTGTTCCGGGACAGCAAGCACCTGACCCGGGTGGCAACCCGCGACAAGGTTGCCCCTGGCACCTTCTACGCCGACTACGCGGCGAACGCGATCTACCTGGGCAGCGACCCGGCCGGGCACTCGATCGAGATGTCGAAGACGCAGACCGCGATCGAGTCCGGCGCGACCAATGTGACCGTCCGCGGGCTGACGATCGAGCACTTCGCCACCCCGCCGCAGGGCGGTGCGGTGGTGCTCGGCCTGGGCTGGAAGGTGATCGCCAACGACATCCGCTGGAACCACGGGGTCGGCGCGATGCTGGTGAACGCGGACGGCGCCGTACTCGAGAGGAACCACATCCACTCGAACGGCCAGCTCGGCATCGGCCAGTACAGCACGCTGAAGGCAACCATTGCCGCCAACGAGGTCAGCTACAACAACACCGACGGCTTCTGGATCGCGGACTGGGAGTCCGGCGGGATCAAGACCACCTGGTCCAGCGGCGGCTGGGTGAGCGGCAACCTGATCCAGTACAACCGCGGCGTCGGGCTGTGGAGCGACGCGTACGACGACAGCCGCACCTTCAGCAGCAACCAGATCCTCGACAACGCGGCGGACGGGATCCGCTACGAGATCGGCCGCAACGGCGTCATCGAGGACAACGTGGTGAGCGGCAACGGCTTCGGCACCGGCCGCGGATCCGGTACGTCGCTGTGGGACGGCGGCGGGATCAACGTGAACACGTCGTCGAACGTCCAGGTCCGCGACAACGTGGTGGCGAACAACGTCAACGGGATCGCGATCCAGTCCCGCACCCGCGGCTCGGGCCCGTGGGGCACCAACCAGCTCCGCGACATCGTTGTCTCCGGCAACCAGGTGACGATGCGCGGCGGCACCACCGCGACCGGCATGGTGCAGAACGCCGGCGCGGTCATCCCGCCCGGCGAGGTCACCCTGAACGACAACACCTACATCCTCGACAGCCTCGCCGCCGAACGCTTCCAGAAGACCGGTGAGTGGTACACGGCGAAGGCGTGGCGCACCACCGGCCAGGACACCACCAGCGCCTTCACCCTGGGCAAAGCAATCCTCGACGCCACCGGCATCCTCACCATCCTCCCCACAACCAACTGACCCACTCACAGCCGGATAACGCCTCGTCTGCTCGACGCGGGGCCGGCGGACGACGGTGCCTCTGATCGGGCTGATCCCCACCCCACTCGTCGGACAGGAGAGCCGGTTAGTGGGCCAGGCTGCTGACGTGGTCAATGAGGAGGTCGCGGAAGAGCTGTGAGTCGCGGAGGTCGGGGGTGAAGATGGTGTCCACCGCGAGGAGGGCGTCTACCAGTTTGGTGGGGTCGGTGATGCCTGCGACTGCGGACTTGAGGCGTTCGGACTGGGGGTCGTCGAGCTCCGGGGTCCGTTGGACGTAGACCATCCACGCGGCGACGGCGAGTGCGATCATGCGGGGCTCGGCGCCGGCTGTCAGGCGGTCGCGGACTGTGCCGAGCATCCGGACCGGGAGCTTCACCGAGCCGTCCATCGCGACCTGGCGGGTGCGGTGCTTCAGCGCCGGGTTCTCGAACCGTTCCAGCACGGTCGCGCCGTACGCCGCCAGGTCCAGCCCGTCGGGCGGCGTGAGGGTCGGTACGACGTCGTCGGTCATCAACTGCCGCGCGAGCCCACCCAGCTCCTCGTCGCGGACCGCCTCGGCGATCGTCTCGTACCCGCGCAGCGCACCGAGGTACGCGAGCATCGAGTGCGTGGCGTTGAGCATCCGCAACTTGGCCTGCTCCCACGGCGCGACATCACCGGTGAGTACGGCGCCACCACGCTCCCAGGCGGGACGTGCACCCGCGAAATCGTCCTCGATCACCCATTGCAGGAAGGGTTCCGCGACGACCACGGCCTCGTCCCGTACGCCGAGCAGCCGAGCGGCCTCGTCACGGTCCGCGTCGGTCGTCGCCGGCACGATCCGGTCCACCATGCTCGCCGGGAACCGCGTCCCCTCGAACGACGAGGGAACCTTGCCCAGCGCATCGAAGTACTCCGTCACCAGTGTGCGCAGGAAGGGCCCGTTGGCCACCAGGTTGTCGCAGGAGACGATCGTCAACGGCTCTTCGCGACGGGCGATCGCCGCCGCCAGCTGGCCGACGACCGTGCGCGGCGGGCGGCCGGTCAGGTCGGCCTGGATCTCGGGGTCGTCCAGGTTCAGCCCGGCGCCGGCGGCCCGGTACCCCTTCTCGGTGACGGTCAGCGTCACCACTGACACCGCCGGGTCCGCGATCCGCGCGACCACCGCCTCCGGGTCCTCGGGCACGGTCAGTACCTCGCGGACGCTGCCGATCACCTGAACCGACGGCTCACCGAGACCACGCTCGAGGACGGAGTACAGCCCGTCCTGCGGCGCCAACTGGTCCCGGACCGTGGTGGAGCGCTGGCTCACGCCGGTGATACCCCACCGCGTCTCGCCGGTTTCGACCGCCGCCCGTTCGGTGACGACGGCCTGGTGGGCGCGGTGGAACGCACCGATCCCGAGATGGACGATGCCGACCGACAACGCCTTCGGGTCGACCGCGGGGGCGACGGGGAGGTTGGTGAGACTCAGCCTGCTCGAACTCATTCGGAGGGTTCTTCCTTCACTCGGGCGACCAATTGGGTCGGGTTGACGAAGCGCAGTGCCACCACCAGAAGTACCAGCATCATCGCGGTGTAGATCACGGCCATCGCATCGACGGACTGTTGCGCCCGGATCCCGGCCGCGGACATCGAGTAGTACAACGCGACCACGAGCGTCTGGGAGTCCGGCCCGGCGGTGAGGAACGTCAACTCGAACATTCCGACGGTCCGGACCAGCACCAGGATCGCCGAGGCCAGCAGGCCGGGGACGAGCAGCGGCGCGAGGATCTTCAGGAACACCGCGCGGGTCCCGGCGCCGAGCATCCGGGCCGCGTCCTCGATCCGTGGGTCGACCTGCTCGATGAACGGCGTCATCGTGAGGATCACGAACGGCACCGACGGCACCAGGTTCGCCAGCACGACACCGGACAGGTGCCCCGCGAAACCGAACTTGTAGAGCACGGTCGCGAGTGGGATGCCGTACGTGATCGGAGGCATCAGGATCGGCAGCAGGAACGTCAGGTACACCAGCCGCTTGCCGGGAAAGTTCTTCCGGGCCAGCACGTACGCCGCGGGGGCGCCGACGAGCACCGACAGTACGACGACCAACGCGGACACGAGCAGTGTGACGACGATGACGTGGAACAACGTGAACTCTCGCCACGCGTCGCCGTACCACTGGGTGGTGAAACCGCTCGGGAACCACGTGTCGAACCACTTCTTGCCGAACGAGCTGACCAGCACCGACAGCACGACGCCGGCGAGGTTGACGAAGAAGAACACGACGACGGCCCAGATCACCCAGCCCAACGGGGTGGCGCGAACAGGCCCGAACTTCCGGCTCATCCCTTGCCTCCCGTCGATCCGGTGTAGAGCCGCGACCGCCACACCAGCACGATCGCCACGACGACCAGCTCGACCGCGCCCATCACCATCGCGATCGCCGACGCGTAGGAGTAGTCGTACTGCTCGTATGCCGCCTGGTATGCCGCCAGCGAGATGACACGGGTGGATCCGGCCGGGTTGCCGACCAGCACCGCGGACGGGAACACCGAGAACGCGAGTACGAATGTCAACAAAAAGGTTGTCGCCAATCCGGGTGCCAACAGCGGCAGGGTGATCCGCCGGAACCGCTGCGCGCGGGAGGCGCCGAGAGTCGCCGCGGCCCGTTCGAGCGTCGGGTCGATCCCGGACAGGTACGACAGCACGAGCAGGAACGCGAACGGGAACCCGGTGATGACGAGCGAGAAGAACACGCCCCAGTAGTTGTTCGTCAGGCGGATCGGATTGTCAACAATGTGCAGGCTGAGCAGCACGCGGTTGAGCCAGCCGGTCGGGCCGAGGTAGTTCAGCAGTCCCTGCGCGGTGAGCACGGTCCCGAGGGTGATCGGTACGACGAGGATCGTGGTCAGCAGCCGCTTGCCGCGGAACCGGCCCCGCAGGCGGAACGCGATCGGCACGGCAGCCAGCACGTTCAGCAGCGCCGCGGGGAGCGCGATCTTCAGCGTGGTCGCGATCGTGTCGCGCTGGTACGCGTCGCCGAAGAACTTGTCGTAGTTGGCCAGGACGCCACCGCCCTGCGTGGGCTGGAACGACAGGCTGAGCCCGTACAGGAACGGGTAGACGAACAGCAACAGGACGAAGATCGTGGCCGGGAGCAACAACCACAGGCGGCGGTCGACACCGCGCTCGGCCAGCCGGTGCTGCCAGGTCGCGCTCATGACGGATACACCAGGAGCCGCCCGGGAGTGACGGTCAGCGCCACCTGCTCCCCCGCCTCGACCCGCCGCTCCGTCCGGACGTGCAACCGCACCGGATCCTGCGCCACGCCGTCTTGGACACCGCCGTCCAGAACCACCTCGACCGCCCGTTCGCGGCCCTGGTACTCGACGACCTCGACAAGCCCTTTCACACCTTGATCCGCGAGCTTCACGTCCTCCGGCCGTACGGCGGCGATCACGTCGTCCCCAGGCGCGACAGGCCCCTGCGCGGCCCCACGGATCGCCGTACCGCCGAGATCCACGGTCACCTGGTCACCGTTCAGCTGCGACGCCTTCAGCGGCAGCAGATTCCGGTAGCCCATGAAGTCGGCGACGTGCCACGTCGACGGCTTGGTGTGCACCTCCTCGGGCGTGCCGATCTGCTGCACCTTGCCCTGCCGCATGACGACCAGGCGGTCGGCCATGCTGAGCGCCTCTTCCTGGTCGTGCGTCACGTACACGGTGGTCAAGCCGAGCGACTGGTGCAGCCGGCGGATCTCGGTGCGCATCTCGAGCCGGAGCTTGGCGTCCAGGTTGCTCAGCGGCTCGTCCATCAGCACGAGCGAAGGCTCGAGTACGGTCGCGCGGGCGATCGCCACCCGCTGCTGCTGACCGCCGGACAGCTGGCCGGGCAGCTTGCTCGTGTGCTCGGTCAACTGCACCATCTCGATCGCCTCGGTGGTCCGCCGCTGCACGTCGGACTTCGGCAGGTTGCGCATCCGCAGCCCGAAGGCGATGTTGTCCCGGACGGTCAGGTGCGGGAACAGCGCATAGTTCTGGAACACCATGCCGAAGCCGCGCTTCTCCGGCGGAAGCGTGTCGACCCGCCGATCGTCCTGCCAGATCGAGCCTGCGGTCAGCGGGAGCAGGCCGGCCAGGCAGTTCAGCGCGGTCGACTTTCCGCAACCGGACGGACCGAGCAGGGCGATGAACTCGCCCCGCTCGATGGTCAGGTCGAGCTCGGACAGCGCCGCCGGGGTGTCCGGCGGACCGAAGCGGCGGGTGACACCGTCGAGCCGGAGCTGCTCGAAGTTCGAGGTCGACGAGGTCACGACTTCTTCACCTTGCTGCCGCCCACCTCGCGGTCCCACTTGTCGAAGGCAGCCACCAGCGCCTTCGCGTCCAGCGGTACCTCTGTCGGATTGTCGGCAATCAACTTGTCGTACTCCGGCCGGCCGAACTCCGAGATCGCGTCCTTGCTCTCCTGCGGCGCCTGCGTCAGCTCGACACCCTTGATCGCCGGCCCCGGGTAGAAGTAGCCCTTGTCGTACGCCTTGGCCTGCTGCTCAGGCGTCAGCATGAACTGCAGCAGCTGCAGGATCGCCGCCTGCTTGTCGGTCGACACACCCTTCGGTACGACGGCGTAGTGCGCGTCGGTGACCCAGTGGAAGCCCTGGATCGGCGTGATCGCGGCCTCCTTCGGGACCGTGCCGAGGACGCGCGGGTTGATGTCCCAGCCCGTCGTACTCGCGATGATGTTGGCCGAACCGTTGGCGAGCGCCTTCATCGTGTCGGCGGTGCCGGACGGGTAGAAGTCGACGTACTGGTTGAGTTCCTTGAGGTACGCCCAGGTCTTGTCCCAGCCGTTCACCGGGTCCTTCGGGTCCTTGTCGCCGAGGATGTACGGCAGGCCCATCAGGAAGGTGCGGCCGGGGCCGGAGTTCGCGGGCCGGGCGTACATGACCTTGCCCTTGTTGGCCTTCGCGTAGGCGAGCAGGTCGTCGGCCGTCTTGGGCGGCGACGGGACCTTCGACGGCATGTACTCGAGCAGCGGGCCGGACGGGTAGTAGGTGACCGTCACGCCTTCCTTGCCGCCCAGTTCCTGCATCTTGGCCGCAGGCGGCAGGTAGTCCTTCATACCGGGCAGCCGGTCGGAGTACTTCGTCAGCAGATCGGTCCACAGGCCCTGCTCCCGGCCGGCGGCGAGACCGTCGGTGCCGGTCAGCACCAGGTCGAGGTCGACCCGGTTCGCGTTCTGCTGGGCCTTGATCTTGCCGGCCAGTTCGGGCGCGGGTCCCTTCGAGTACGTGACCTTCGAGATCACGTCAGAGTGCTGCTTGACGAAGTCGTCGATCATCGGTTGGGTCAGCTGCAGATTGCCGGCCACGTCGAGGACGTTCAGCGTCACGGCCTTGGCCGGCTTGTCCGGCACGTCGCCACTGCTGTCGGCGGCGGGTTTGTTCGGCGCCGGGGCGCCGCAGGCGACCAGTACGGCCGACACGGCCAACAGGCCGGTGGCCGCGATCAACTTCCGCTGCAGATGCATCGGGTGTCTCCTCGGATCAAGGGCGGCCCGGCACAGCGTCACGACTGGCCGGGTTGATCACTTCTGTGGTGCTGGTCCGGTCGAGTCCCGGACGATCAGTTCCCCGTGCAGTTCCCCGTGCTTCGGACCTTCGGCCGCGCTGTCGGGGTCGTCGAGCATCGCGAGCAGCAGTTCGACGGCGATCCGGCCGGCCTCCTGCTTCGGCAGCCGGACCGTGGTCAGCGCGGGCCGCGCCATCCTGGACATCGCGATGTCGTCGACCCCGACCACGCTCAGGTCGCCGGGAACCGAGATGCCGCGACTGTGCAGGCGGGCCAGCAGACCGATCGCGACCAGGTCGTTGTAGGCCACGACCGCGGTGGCGCCGGTCGCGACCACCTGGTCGGCGGCCGCCATGCCACCTTCGTACGTCGGCGCGAAGTTACCCACCGGCGCGAGCTCGGCCCGCAGTGCCTCGACCGCGTTCCGCAGGCCGAAACCGCGGTGCTGGGTCGACCAGGATGTCGCCGGCCCACCGACCCACGCGATCCGGCGGTGGCCGAGGGCAACGAGATGCGCGACGGCCTGCCGCATCCCGTCCTCGTTGTCGTAGGCAACCCCCGGCAGACCGACAGCGGTGCGGTTGACGAGTACGACGGTGGTGTCCTGGGCGATCGCCGCCAGCTCCTCGTCACTCGCCCGCGGCGAGCACAGGACGACACCGTCGACCTGCTTGGACAGCGCCCGAACCAGCCCGGCTTCGGCCGCCGGGTCCTCGTCGGTGTCCGCGACGAACACGGCGACGTCGTGGTGGCGGGCACGCGCCTGCACGCCCTTGGTGAGACTGGCGAAGAACGGGTTGGCCAGGTCCGGCACGACCAGGCCGATGGTGCCGGTCCGGCCGGTGATCAGGCCGCGGGCCGCGCGATTCGGCTCGTACCCGAGCTGCTCGACCGCGGCCGCGACGCGGGCCCTGGTGGTCGCATTGACCATGCCGGGCAGCGAGAGCGCACGCGAGACCGTCGACGGCGATACGCCGGCCAGCCGCGCCACATCCCGGATCGTTGCCGCCATGGTCATCTCCTCAGGGGTCGCGGATGAGTCTGCAATCGGTTGCAGTTTGTGTCAAGCGGTCACCCAACGGACGCTGCCTTGTGCTGACAAGCGGCGGCTGCAATCCTTTGCAGAACACGTTTCAGCCCACATCGGAGGACCCATGCCGAAGGCCCTGCAGCCTCATCCGGACCGCGCCCTGCCGGCAGGCGCCGCGCGGGACGTCGCCCGCCGGATCCACGCCTCGACGAAGGACCTGCCGCTGCTGTGCCTGCACGGTCACGTCGACATCGGGCTGTTCGCCGACGACGCACCGTTCGGCAACCCCGCCGAGCTGCTGGTCGTACCGGACCACTACGTGACCCGGATGCTGATCTCCCAGGGCGTCTCCCCCGACAAGCTCGGACTCCCCCGTCGCGACGGTCGTCAGACAGCCGAGCCGCAGGAGATCTGGCGGGAGTTCTGCACCAACTGGCACCTGTTCCTCGGCACGCCGAGCCGCTACTGGCTGGAGCACGAGTTCGCCGAGGTCCTCGGCCTCACCGTGCACCCGTCCGCTGAGACCGCCGACGAGCTGTACGACCAGATCATGGCCCGCATCGCGGAGCCCGAGTTCCGGCCGCGAGCGCTGCTGGATCGCTTCAACATCGAGCTGATCTCCACCACCGACGCGGCGACCGACGACCTCGCCCAGCACGCGAAGCTCGCCGCGGACCTGCCGGGCCGAGTGGTCCCGACCTTCCGGCCGGACGCCGTCGCCCACGTCGACCGGGACGGCTGGCCCGCGCTGATCGCGCAGCTCGGCGCGCTGGCCGACGTCGACACCTCGACGTACGACGGGTTCCTGCAGGCGATCCGGCAACGCCGGCAGGCGTTCGTCGCGGCCGGTGCGCGCGCCACCGACCACGGTCACCTGAGCGCGGCCGCCGTACCGCTGACCGATGCGGAGGCCGGGCGGATCTATGCCCGTGCGTTGAAGGGTGACGGGACGGCCGAGGACGCGGCGGCGTTCGCGGGACACATGCTGTACCAGTCGGCGGTGATGTCGGCCGAGGACGGACTGGTGATGCAGCTGCACCCCGGCGTACTGCGGGACCACGACCCGGCGATCTTCGCGACGTACGGGCCTGACCAGGGACACGACATCCCGGTGGCGACCGAGTTCACGCGGTCGCTGCGACCGGTGCTCGAGCGGTTCGGGCACGCCGAGGGCTTCCGGCTGGTGCTGTTCACCGTCGACGAGACCGTGTACTCACGGGAGCTAGCACCGCTAGCAGGCGTCTACCCCGCCGTGCGGCTCGGTGCGCCGTGGTGGTTCCTGGACAGCCCGGACGGCATGCGCCGGTTCCGCGAGCTCGTGACCGAGACGGCCGGTTTCTACAACACCTCGGGCTTCGTCGACGACACCCGCGCGTACCTGTCGATTCCCGCGCGGCACGACCTCGCTCGCCGGATCGACGCCGGCTACCTGGCCGACCTCGTCGTACAGCACCGGCTGGACGAGGACGACGCCCTGCAGATCGCGAAGGCACTCGCGTACGACCTTGCGAAGGACACGTACCTGTCGAACCGGTAGTCTCACGCAGATCTTGTTCGCCGGGGGCGGGTGAAGGGACCTGGATGAGGCGTGGGGTTGTCGCGGCTGCTGGTGCCGCGCTGTTGCTGTTGTCGGGCTGCACGGATTCAGAGGGCTCTCCCGAGCCCTCCAGGCCCGCGCCGACAGTCACGGTGACGGTTCCGACGGCTCCTCCGGCCGCGGCTGCCGCTGTGCTCGGGCCGACGGGCCCGAGTACAGCGAAGCCCTGTAGCGGAACGGCTATCGAGGTCGGCGTCGACCCGCAGCCGATCATCGACGCCACCCCGGCAGGCACCACGTTCTGTTTTGCGAAGGGTGTCCACCGCCTCACGCGAGCGATCCAGCCCCGCGAGGGCGATACGCTCGCGGGCGCGCCGGGCGCCGTACTGAGCGGTGCCGTCCGACTGACCGGATGGAAGCGGGCCGGGAACGCCTGGACAGTGCAGGGCGTGCTGCCCGCCGCGTACCCGCTCAAGGGCCAGTGTGAGGACGACAAGACCAAGCCGTGCCAGCTCGGCGAGCAACTGTTCCTCGACGGCAACCACCTGACCCGCGTGATGAGCCTGAGCCAGGTGAAGCCGGGCACGTTCTTCGCCGACTACCAGGCCAACGCCCTCTACCTGGGCGACGACCCGACCGGACACGTCACAGAGATGTCGCGCACCCAGACCGCAATCGACAAGTCGGCCGACAACGTGACCGTGACCGGCCTGACGATCGAGCACTTCGCCAGCCGCCCGCAGGCGGGCGCGTTGCAGGCCGGCAAAGGCTGGAAGGTGACCGCCAACGAGGTCCGGTGGAACCACGCCGTCGGCATCATGGTGATCGAGGGCGACAACGCCGAGGTCAGCCGGAACACGGTCGCGGACAACGGACAGCTCGGCATCGGCCAGTACAAGTCCGCCGGCGTCCGGATCAGCGCGAACCTGGTCACCCGCAACAACACCGACGGGTTCTGGATCGCGGACTGGGAGTCCGGCGGGATCAAGTCCACCAGGTCGTCCGGCGAGGTCAGCGGCAACGACATCGTCGCGAACCGCGGCATCGGGATGTGGAGCGACATCGCGGAGTACGACCGCCGGATCACCGGGAACCGGATCCGCGACAACGCCGCGGACGGCATCCGGTACGAGATCAGCTACGCCGGCGTCATCGACCAGAACGTCGTACAGCACAACGGTTTCGGCACCGGCCGCGGCTCCGGCGGCTCGCTCTGGGACGGCGGCGGCATCAACGTCAACACGTCGTCCGACGTACAGGTCCGGGGCAACCTGATCCAGGACAACCGCAACGCGCTGTCGATCCAGTCCCGCACGCGCGGCGAGGGTCCGCGCGGTACCTACGTCCTGCGCAACGTCCTCGTCGAGGGCAACCTGGTCGTGATGACCGACGCCGCCTCGTCCCTCGGTGTGGTGGAGAACAAGCGCTCCCCCGCGCAACCTGGCGCCATCACGTTCCGCCGCAACAGCTACCGCGTCTCCGGGGGCGCCGATCGCTTCGCGTACCGCGGCAAGACGATGACCTGGTCCGAGTGGCAGCAGTCCGGCTTCGACCAGGACTCAGTGAGTAGCTGACACGCGTCTTCGCTGCCGTAGCCGGTCGCCGTCGCAGATCGCGGCGGCCACCAACAGGTGCACGGTCATCGAGGACAGGTCTGACAGGCCGCTCTCGTTGAGCGAGGCGGCCGTGACGTACCCGAGCAGCAAGGCGCCACAGGCCCGGACGTACGGCGTCGGCGCGCGCAGGACCGACACCCACGCCGCGATCAGCGCCACCGCGACGATCGCCACGGCCAGCAGCCCGGTCTCCCAGTAGAGCCCGAGCCAGCTGTTGTCGATCGCCATCACGTCGACATCGCCTTCACCACGGGTGAGCAGCACGCGCTTGTTGCCGAGTCCGTGGCCGATGATCGCGGTCTGGATCGACACCTTCTCGTCCAGGACCGCCTGCCAACTCGTCGTACGGCCGCTCAGCGACGTGATCTGCTGCGTGCCCTGGCCGCGCAGCAGCCAGGTGTGCAACGAGCCGATGGTCAGGAACGCGACGCCGAGCAGCCCCGGTACGGCGAGGCACGCGATCCGGCCGAGCCACGTCTTCCGGGTGATGATCAGTGCGATCACGAGCCCACCTGCGACCGCGGCGGCCGACGTACGGGTCCGGCTGGCCGCGATCAGGACGCCGCCGAGGCCGATCAGCACCACCGCGGGCAGCGTGGCCAGCTTCCGGCAGACCAGGCCGATCAGCGCCAGCCCGAGCAGGATCGCGCCGACCTCGCCGACGCGCGGCGGCAGCATCGGGATGATGACGCCCTGCAGCCGGTACCCGGCGCCGAGGGACCGCAGCGGCCGCCACGCCTGCGACGGCGCATAGGCCAGACTCAGTACGACGGTTGCCGCCAGCAACAGGTGGGCCAACAGATGCGCGCGGACCAGCCGCTCCGGCACCTGCACCAGCGGCCCCCATAACAGGAACAGCAGCACCAGGCCGATCAGGAAGCGCGCCAACCGCGTCAGCGGCCCCATCGGCTCGGCCAGCAGGAACGCCGTCGCACACGCGAACAGCACATACATCACGTACAGCCAGCTGGCCGGATTCACCCGGGTCCGGAACCCGGGCTTTGTCGCGGCCAGTGCGACCATGAAGACCGCTCCGAGCAGCAGCCCTTTCGCGATGCTGTTCGTGGACCCGGTCGTGCCCTGCGGGGCGGCCACCCGCGACGACCAAGGCTGCACGCCGAGCACGAACAGGCACCACAGCATCAGCCAGAACCAGGCCGGCCGCTCGCTCTCGCCGGCGACCGTGCCCGGCACCGCGGGGGCCAATCGCGTCCCGGAAGCCATGGACATCAGCGCATCGTCGGCGTACCCGCGTCCAGCGGCTTGTAGTTCAGCGGGATCCCGAGCGTCTCGTCCTGCGTCGACGTGCCGATCAGTACGACGCCCAGCACCGGAGCGCCGGCGAACTGCAGGGCGCCCGTCAGCCGCGCGACGTCCATCTCCTTGTCGAGACCGACCTGCACCACGAGCACCGACGCATCGACCGCCGCGGCGAGCGGCGTGATGCCGTGCCGCCCGACGGAGGCCGGGCCGTGGACCACCACGGAGTACCCGGGCGGCAGGTCGGCGACGATCCCCGGGACCAGCGACGGGCCTACCGCCTCGGCCGTCTCCTCGTGGTTCAGCCCGGGCGGCAGCACGTACAGGTCCGCGACGGTCCCCGGCCGGAACAGCTTCCGGGCTCGGATCGCACGGGTCGCGGCCGGCTCGTTGACCAGGTCGGTGAGGCCCTCGTGCCCGGTGAGATGCGGGAGCACCGGCGTACCTTCGATGTCAGCCAGCACCAGCAGCGTCTCGCGGCCGTCGCGGGCGTTCGCCTCGGCCATCGCCAGCGCGATCCCCGCCGAGTTCGGAGTCGGGGACGCCGACACGACCAGCAGCGCGCCCGGAGAGCCGGCCGCGAACGCGCGCGGGTTCAGCTCGCGCCGCGCCAGCGCACCGCTCGCCTCGGCGCCGAGCGCGGTGATCTCGTACTGCGGGAGCTCCGGAGCGGATCGCTGCCACACCCGTCGCCGATACCCCTCGGATGCGGCGATCACCGGCGCGGACGATGCCCGTGCCGCTTGGTCGCGAGTCAGGATGTACGGCGTCAGATGCGACCGCAGGAGCGCGAGGCCGAAGCCGAGGACCAGTCCGAGGATCCCGCCGACGAGGATGTCGCGGGCAACCATCGGCGACGAGCTGGCGGTGTCGGTCGTCGCCGGCGTGACCAGCTGGCTCCCGGAGCCGACCGTCGACAGCGCCTTCAGCATCGCGGCGGCGTCGTCCGCGGCCTGCCGGGCCTCGGTCGCCAGGCCGACGCGCTGGTCGCGCAGTGCTGCCGCGGTCTGGTTGTCGCCGCGACCGACGGCTTCGTCGATCTGGCTGACCAGGCTGCGGGACTGCGTGGTCGCCGTCTTCGACCGGGCCTGGGCCTGCTCGGCCAGGTTGGTCAGCAGCGCCTTGGCCTCGGAATTGCGCTGCGCCAGGTAGATCGCGGAGATCGCGTTCGCCCGGTCGACCGCCTTCTGCGCGGTCGGGCCGTCGGTGGTGACCAGGTAGGCGTTGTCGGTGACGGCCTTCACCCGCGTCACCGCGGCCAGGTCCTGGATGGTCTGGTCGTTGTCCGGCATGCCGAGCGCCTTGACGACGGCCTTGAGCAGCGTCGGGCTGGCCATCACCCGCGCCTGGGTCTCGGCCGGGAGGTCCATTCCCAGCGGGCCGCTCTTGTCCGCGGACGTGGACAGCTTGCCGACGAGCGCCGGCGGCACCGCCGGACCGATCACCAGCTGGCTCGAGGCGGTCCAGCGCTCGGTCTGGGAGAGCGCGAACACGGAGGCGCCGAGCAGTCCGAGCAGGATGCAGCCCAGGATCAGCCATTTCTGCCGCAGCAGTGACTGAGCGGTTTCCCGCCAGACCACGGTGCCCGGTTCCATGCCCACCTCCAATTCGGCGCAGCCTCACTCTGTTCGGCGCCGGCGACCCAGGATATCCACAGGTCCGGACCGGGTGCTCACGCGATGTGCTCGCTGTGCCCTACTCTCTTCCGGGGGGATATCTGAGGTATCAGGCGCCTCGTGCGCCGATCATGTCCAAGGGGGGACATCACCACATGACGAAACGACGGCTGTTCACACGGCTGGGGGTCGTAGGGACGGCACTCGCCGTCGCAGCAACCGTGCTGAGCGCGGCACCGGCGCAGAGCGTCGAGGCTTCGCTCGCGGCAACCAACAGCTCGACCTGGCAGACCAACGCCAGCGTCCAGGGTCTCGCGGTCGCCGCGGGCACGGCGTACGCCGGAGGACGCTTCACCAGCGTCCGCCCGCCGGGCGCCGCGCCCGGAACCGGTGAGATCGCCCAGGCGTACCTGGCGGCCTTCGACGCGGCCACCGGCGCACTGGTCAGCACGTTCAACCCGGTGCTGAACGGCCAGGTCTACGCGGTCGCCGCCTCCGCGGACGGCTCCCGGATCTTCGTCGGCGGTGACTTCACCACGGTCAACGGCCAGACGCGGAACCGGATCGCCGCCTTCGACACCGCCACCGGCGCCTTGGTGGCGAACTGGAAACCGTCCGTTTCGTACCGCGTCAAGTCCATCGCGGTCTCCGGTACGACGGTGTACTTCGGCGGCTCGTTCGGCCTGGTGAACGGCGTGGACCGCCTGCGGCTGGCGGCCGTCACCACCGACACCGGCACGTTGTTGCCCTGGGCGCCCGCGGTCAACGGCGACGTGTACGCGGTGGACGCCGCCGATGACGCGTCCAAGGTGTACGCCGGTGGTCAGTTCAGCACCGTCAACGGCACCATGCAGAACACCGTGACGAGCCTCGATCCGGTCACCGGCGCCGTCCTGCCCTTCCCCGGTGCATCCGCCGTACCGCCGCCGAACGGGTCGTGCACGACCCGGGTGAAGACGATCGACGCCAGCGGCGACACCGTGTACTTCGGCAACGGCGGTGACGGCGGCGGGTGTTTCGACGGCACCTGGGCGGCCGACATCGCGACCAACACGCTGAAGTGGAAGAACCAGTGCCTGGGCGCGACCGAGGCGGTCAAGGTCGTCAACGGCTGGCTGTACAAGGGCTCGCACGCGCACGACTGCGCCAACCAGGGCGCCGGCGGCTTCCCGCAGGGCTTCGGGTACCACTTCCTGCTCAGCGAGAAGCTGACCGACGGCACGCTCGGGCCCTGGTTCCCGAACACCGACGCCGACCCGAACAGTGTCACCAACGTCGGCCCGCTGGCGTTCGCGACCGGCGGCAACGACCTGTGGGTCGGCGGCGACTTCCTGAACGTGAACGGCACCGGCCAGCAGGGCCTGACCCGCTTCACCAACGCCGCCCCAGGCGCGGCCCCGGCCAAACCGGCCAAGCTGCTCCCCTACAGCGTCCAGCCCGGTGTCGTGCAGATCCACTTCCCGACCGTGGTCGACAACGACGACAGCACGCTGACCTACCGGCTGCTCAAGGGCTTCAGCAACACCACGATCGCGACCTGGACGGCCAGGTCCACGCCGTGGGACCGGCCGTGGCTGAGCTACACCGACACCTCTTCGGCGCCGGGTGAGGTCACCAACTACCGCGTCGAGGTCACCGACGGCAGTACGACGGTCCGCGGCAACTACTCCGACCAGATCACGGTCGCCTCGGCCGCGTCGACGGCGTACGACCAGATCGTCAACGCGGACGGGCCGCAGGCGTACTGGCGACTCGGCGAGCCGGCCGGTACGACGACCTCGGTCGACGCCTCGGGGCAGAGCAACAACGGCACGTTCACCGGCGTGACGCTGGGCGGCGCCGGCGCGATCGCGGGCAACACCGCGATGACGACCAGTTCGACCAGCGGACGGATGGTCGGCGAGAAGGCGTACAGCATGCCGCAGCAGTTCACGGTCGAGGCCTGGGTCAAGCAGAGCGGGTTCAACCGCGGCGGCCGGATCATCGGCTTCGGCAACTCGAAGACCGGGAACAGCGGCGGTGGCGGCGACCGGATGCTGTACATGCGGACCAACGGCTCGATCGTCTTCGGCGTGAACGACGGCTCGCAGCGGACATTGACCAGCCCGTCCGGCAAGAACGACGGCCTGTGGCACCACGTGGTCGGCAGCTACGACGGCACCGGCAGCACTGGAATGATGAAGCTGTACGTCGACGGCGTACTCAGCGGGAGCGCCTTGGTCGGCTCGGCGTCGGTGTACTACGGCTGGTGGCGGGTCGGGTACGACCTCACCAACTCGTGGCCCGGTGGTGGAGCGACCCAGACCGGAATGGGTATCGACGAGGCGGCCGTCTACCCGTACGCACTCACCCCCGTACAGGTCCAATCCCACTATGCAGCAAGGTGAAAAGGCGTCTTTCTGCAAGATCTGACACAAACTCATAACGCGGGTGGGAGGTCCGCTTCCGGTGGGCCTCCCACAGCGGTAATGTCCGCCGCTGGTGCGTGATGAGGCACGCACTGTTACGCCCCCGCCTGTCGAAGGACATAAATGAAGAAGTTAGTGCTCGCCCTGCTCACGGGTGCGGCTGTGCTCGCCGCCGCGTTGATTCCCTCCGGACCTCCGGTGCAGGCAGCGACGCCGGGCTTCGCGTCCGCGGTGTCCGCGATCAAGCAGACCTCGTGGCAGACCAACAACAGCGTGAACGCGCTGGCGATCGCCGGGAACACCGTGTTCGCGGGCGGTCTCTTCACCAGGCTTCGGCAGCCAGGCAAGGCGTCCGGACAGGCGCCGGAGGCCCTCCGCTCGTACGTCGCGGCGTTCGACCGCACCACCGGGAGGCCGACCGCGTTCGCGCCGGTGCTGAACGGACCGGTGTATGCCATCGCCACCAGCCCCGACGGCAAGTGGGTGGTGATCGGCGGTGACTTCACCACGGTCAACGGCATCCGGCGCAGCAAGATCGCGATGTTCTCGGTGGCCACCGGCAAGCTGGTCGCGGCCTGGGACCCGGTCGTGGCGGCCCGGGTCAAGGCGCTGGCGATCTACGGCAACAGTGTGTTCATCGGCGGCGCGTTCCGCGCGATCGACGGCGCGACCCGCAACCGGCTGGGCGCGGTCCGGCTGATCCAGGGCGACCTCCTGCCGTGGAACCCGAACGCGAACAACGACGTGTACGCCGTCGACGTCGCCGACAACGGCACCCGGGTGTTCGTCGGCGGACCGTTCAGCACGATCAACGGCAAGGACCACTACTCGCTGGCGATGCTGAACAACACCACCGGCGCGGCGTTCGCCTTCCCGGCGGCGGCCGCGATCCCGAAGCCGACGGCGACCTGCACCACGCGGGTGAAGGATATCGACACCCTGGGCGACAACGTGTACGTCTCCAACGGCGGCGACGGTGGCGGCTGCTACGACGGCGTACTGGCCGCGCAGGTGTCGACCGGCAAGCTGCTCTGGCAGAACAAGTGCCTGGGCGCGACCGAGGCGATCAAGGCAATCGGCAGCTGGCTCTACAAGGGCTCGCACGCGCACAACTGCAGCTCGTCGCCGAACGGCTTCCCGGACGGAACCGGCACGCACTACCTGCTGGTCGAGAGCACGATCAACGGCAACCTCGGGCCGTGGTTCCCGAACACCGACGCGAACCCGAAGAGCACCACCCAGGTCGGTCCGCTGGCGATGGCCGGCACCGCCACTGACCTGTGGGTCGGCGGCGACTTCCTGCACGTGAACGGCACGATCCAGGTGGGAATCACCCGGTTCACGAACACGCCCGGCGGTGCGGCTCCCGCCGTACCGAAGGCTCCGACGCTGACCGCGACGTCGTCGGGGCGCGTGTACGTGAGCTACACGGACTCGTACGACCTGGACAACCTGACGCTCACGTACAACGTGTTCCGCGGCTCGCTGAACGTCGGCTCGAACAAGTACACGACGTACTTCTGGCAGCCCCGTAAGACCTACCAGGTCGTCGACCGCGGCCTCGCCCGCGGCTCGTCGTACACGTACCACGTGGAGGTCCACGACGGCCGCAACATCATGAAGGGCGCCAACGCCACCGTAAAGATCCCCTGACTTGCCCCTTCCGCATCGGAACCCTCAGTCGTAGCTTGGTGACCAAGGGGGATCGATCATGGGGACACGACTGTTAGTTGCGTTAGGCATCAGTGGGCTCGTGCTGGGGGTGGTGCCGGCAGCACCCGCGACAGCCACCGGGGCAGGCCTGAGCGCCGTCGCCGTATCGACGTGGCAGACCGACGCCAGTGTGCTCGGCCTGGCCGTTGCCAAGGGCAAGGCGTACGTCGGGGGCCGCTTCCTGACCGTACGCCCGCCGGGCGCGGCCGCCGGGACCCACGAGACGAGCCGGACCTATCTGGCCGCGTTCAGCCAGAGCACGGGCGCGCTCGACGCCGGGATGAACCATGTCCTGAACGGGATCGTCTGGGCGGTCGTCGCGTCGGCCGACGGCTCCAGGGTGTACATCGGCGGGGACTTCACCCGCGTCGACGGCCAGGTCCGGAACCGGATCGCCGCGTTCAACACGGCGACCGGCGCGCTGGTCGCGGCCATCGCGCCGCAGGTGTCGTACCGGGTGAAGGCGCTCGCGATCGGCGGATCCAGCCTGTACTTCGGCGGGTCGTTCGGGATCGTGAACGGCGTGACCCGGAACCGGGCCGCCGCGATCAGCACGGTCACCGGCGCCCTGCTGCCGTGGAACCCGAACGCTGACAACGATGTCTACGCGATCGACGCGGCCGACGACAACTCGAAGGTCTATCTGGGCGGGACGTTCGCCAAGATCGGCGGAACGAGTCACTGGGCTGTTGCCAGCGTCAACAACTCGACCGGCGCACCGCTGCGCTTCGCCGCGGCGTCGGCCGTACCGTCGCCGTCGAGCGGGTGCACGTCGCGGGTGAAGGACATCGAGACGTCCGGCAGCCGGGTGTACTTCGCCAACGCCGGCGACGGCTGGGGATGCTTCGACGGGACCTGGGCGGCTGATGTTGCCACCGGCAACCTGGTCTGGAAGAGCACCTGCCTGGGCGCGACCGAGGCGATCACCATGGTGAACGGGTGGCTGTTCAAGGGGTCGCACGCGCACAGTTGTCCCGGTGCCTTCTCGGACGGCAGCGGCACCCACTTCCTGCTACTGCAGAATCCGGCCAACGGTTCCCTGGGACCTTGGTTCCCGAACACGAACGCAGGACCGCCGACATCGGTCGGTCCACTCGTGTCGGCAACTGGCGGCAGTGATCTCTGGATCGGTGGTGACTTCACCAAGGTCAACGGCGCCGGCCAGCAGGGCCTGACCCGGTTCACCAATCTCGGCGCCGGCGCCGCACCGAGCGCCCCGGCGTCGCCGACACTCTCCAGGCCGGCCATCGGTCAGGTGAAGGCCACTGTCCAGGCCTCGCTGGACAACGACGACATCCGCCTCACCTATCGCCTGCTCCGCGGGACGACCGTCGTCGCCGTCACGAGAGTCAGTTCCGCGTTCTGGTCCCGCCCCACCGTCACGCTCACCGACGCCACAGCACCGACCAGAACGACCCAGAACTACCGCATCGAGGTGTCCGACGGGAGTCACGCCGTACGAAGCGGCTACTCCACCGTCACCGTCCGCTGACCCGGCGGTGGGCGGCGATCGCTCGGTGGGCTTCGTTCCACCACAGCAGCAGGGTGGCGAACGAGGCGCCGGCCAGGCCCCACGCCGCGCCTTGGGGACCCCAGAGGAAGGCGCCGCCGACGCCGCAGACGATCAGGACGACTGAGGAAATCAGGCGGACGCGGAGGCCGCGGGTAGCGGCGGTGAGGGCTCGGAGGATGGCGAAGGCGCCGGCGTTGGAGGCGCCCAGGGCCTGGAGCAGGATGACGGGGACCAGGACGCTGTGGGCCTGGTTCCAGACGCCGGGGCCGAGCAGTTCGCGGCCGACGACCGGAGGTAGCAGGAGGAAGATCGCGCCCCACGCCAGTGCGCCTGCGCCGACGCCGAGCGAGATGGCGAGGCCGGCGAGCCACAGGCGCCGGTACGAGTGCCGCAACGCCCGGGCCGCCTCGGGGACGGAGATCATCCGGATACCCTGGTTCAGCACGTTGACCGGGCCGAGCAGTACCTGTGCTCCCCGGATGCCCGCCGTCGCGACGAGGCCGGCGGCGGCCGTGATGCCGAGCATGTAGAGCTGGATGGTGCCGGAGACCGCGAGCATCTCCCCGACGTACTTCGGGCTCAGGTCCCAGTTCCGCTTGACCCATTCACGAATCAGCTGCCGGCGCGGCGCCACGCCCGCCTGGAAGCGGCCGGCGATCGCCGCGATCACCGCGCCGAGTCCCCATCCGAACGTGAGCGTGAACGCGGACGTCGTACCGGTGAGATAGAGGCCGCCGAAGATCGCCAGCATCGCGAGCAACCAGATCAGGTCGTTGACGAACGCCTTCTGTCCCTCGCCGACGACGAAGAACGCCCAGCGCCACGCGTCCTGCAGGAGCAGGCCCGGCATGGTCAACGCGAAGGCAAGCAGCACACCACGAGACGGAACGGCCGGGACAGCCGCGATGGCAAGACCGAGCAACGACGCCAGGACTCCGGTGAAGAGCGCCGTCGCCGTACTGGCCCGGACTGCTCGTTCCCATTCCGGGCTGCGAACGCCGGAGTGGCGTACGGCGAGGGGCTCGGTCGAGATCGCCCGCGACACGTTCAGGGCGATCGTGTAGCCACCGAACGCGAGCGCGTAGACACCGAAGTCGGCGACGGTACTGGACCGCGCGACGACGACCCCGACGGCGAGGTTGCTGAGGCTCGACAAGCCCTGATCGGCAAGACCCCAGCCCGCGCGACCAGCCGGTCCGGCCAGCCGACGTAGTTTCGGCCGCCGGAACTTCACCAGCTCACTCTAAACGGGGCGTGGCGGATGGCGGAGGATGCCCAGGAGGAATCGCGGGATGCCCAGCACGTAACGCTTCCAGAGCCGGCGCGGCTCCTTGTACAGCCGGAAGCTCCACTCCAGCCCGGAGCGCTGCATCCAGTACGGCGCACGGTCCAGCCGGCCGGTGTGGAAGTCGAACGCCGCACCGACCCCGATCAGGATCGTCGCGTTCAGCCGGTCGCGGTGGTCGGCCATCCAGCGCTCCTGCTTCGGCGCGCCCAGCCCGATCCAGACGATGTCGGGCCGCGCCTCGTTCATCCTGGCAACCGTCTCCGCGTCCTCGGCGTCGGTCAGTTCACGGTACGGCGGGCATTCGACGCCGACGACCTTCAACGCCGGATGCCGCTCCTGGAACCGCTCGCGCAGCTCCTCCGCCACGCCCTCGGCACCGCCGTAGAAGTACTGCGTCCAGCCGCGGTCCGCCGCCTCCGCCAGCACTCGCTCGAGCAGATCCGGACCGGCCACGCGGCCCATCTCCTCGAACCCGGCGCGCTGGCCGGCCCACACCAGTGGCATCCCGTCCGGAACGGTCAGGCCGGACGTGTTGTAGACCTCGGTCAGCCGAGCGTCGGCACGCGCGTGCAGCAACGCGTTCATGTCGGACACGCACACCAACTGACGTTCACCGTCGTCGATCCAGCGCGCGAACGTCTCCACCGTCCGGTCCAGATTCGTCACGCTGACGTGGATCCCGAGAACGTCGACCCTACTCATGCGTCCTCCCCGTTCAGCAGTGCGAGGTCGGCGTCGACCATGATGCGGACCAACTCGGGAACGTGCACCTGCGCCTTCCAGCCGAGGTCGGTGGCGGCCCGCGACGCGTCCCCGATCAGCGAGTCCACCTCGGTGGGACGTTCGTAGCGCTGGTCGTGGTCGACGTACTTCTCCCAGTCCAGCCCGACGTGCTCGAACGCCAGCGAGACGAAGTCGCGGACGGAGTACGACGTACCGGTCGCGATCACGTAGTCCGCGGGGGTGTCGTGCTGCAGCATCCGCCACATGCCCTCGACGTACTCCGGGGCGTAGCCCCAGTCGCGGCAGGCGTCCAGGTTGCCCAGGTACAGGCGATCCTGGCGACCTGTCTTGATCGCGGCCACCGCGCGGGTGATCTTCCGCGTCACGAACGTCTCGCCGCGCCGCGGCGACTCGTGGTTGAACAGGATCCCGTTCACCGCGAACATGTCGTACGCCTCGCGGTAGTTCCGGGTCATCCAGTAGCCGTAGAGCTTCGCGGCGCCGTACGGCGAACGCGGGTGGAACGCGGTGTCCTCGTTCTGCGGGGGCGGGGTCGCGCCGAACATCTCCGACGACGACGCCTGGTAGAACCGGCAGTCCAGCCCGATCATCCGGATCGCCTCGAGCAGCCGCGTCGTACCCATCCCGGTGGTGTCCCCGGTGTACTCCGGCTCGTCGAAGCTGACCCGCACATGCGACTGCGCGGCCAGGTGATAGACCTCGGACGGCTGGATCGACGCGAGCAGGGTGACGAGTCGCGACCCGTCGGTCAGGTCGCCGTAGTGCAGGAAAAGCCGCTTGTCCCGGGCGTGCGGGTCCTCGTACAGGTGGTCGATCCGCTTGGTGTTGAAGGTGCTGGCGCGCCGGATCAGGCCGTGCACCTCGTAGCCCTTGGACAGCAGCAGCTCGGCCAGGTACGAACCGTCCTGGCCGGTGATGCCGGTGATGAAGGCCCTCTTGATGTTGGGGGTCATGCCACATGCTCCTGGTACCAGGCGTAGGTGGCGGCCACACCGTCTTCGAGGGAAATGGTGGGCTTCCAGCCGAGCGCCAGCAACCTGCTCACGTCGAGCAGCTTGCGCGGGGTGCCGTCCGGCTTGGAAAGATCGTTGCTCAGGGCACCGGTGTAGCCGACGGTCCGGGCGACCAGTTCGGCCAGCTCGCGGATCGTCACGTCGGCGCCGACACCGACGTTGATCGGCTCCGGTGCGTCGTAGTGCTCCAGCAGGTGCAGGCACGCGTCGGCGAGGTCGTCCACGTGCAGGAACTCGCGCCGCGGTGTACCGCTCCCCCACAACACCACCTCGGGCGCGGCAGCGGCCTTTGCCTCGTGGAACCGGCGGATCAACGCGGGGAGGACATGCGACGACGTCGGGTCGAAGTTGTCGTGCGGACCGTACAGGTTCGTCGGCATCGCGGAGATCCAGCGCAGGCCGTACTGCCGGCGTACCGCCTGGACCTGCATGATGCCCGCGATCTTGGCGATCGCGTACGCGTCGTTGGTCGGCTCCAGCTCACCGGTCAGCAGGCTCGACTCGCGGATCGGTTGCTCGGCGTACTTCGGATAGATGCACGACGACCCGAGGAACAGCAGCCGTGGCGTGCGGACCTCGAGCGCCGCGTCCATCAGGTTCACCTGGATGCGCAGGTTGTCGCTGAGGAACTCGGTCGGGTGGTCGCGGTTCGCGAGGATGCCGCCGACCCGGGCCGCGGCATCGATCACGACCGCCGGCCGGTGCTCGCGCAGGAAGTCGAACGTCTGCTGACGGTCCCGCAGATCGAGCTCCGCCGATGACGCGCCGATCAGGTGCGTGTACCCGGCCGCCTCGAGGCGACGCCAGAGGGCCGAGCCGACGAGGCCGCGGTGACCCGCGACGTACACCGGTGCCCCAGAATCCAACACAGGGTCCATCAGTAAGCTCCCGCGCCGTAGATCACCGCGCGCACGGTCTTCCAGAGAATCAGTAGATCCAGCGTCATCGACCAGTTGTCGACGTACCGCAGGTCGAGGCGGACCGACTCGTCCCAGGACAGGTCGCTGCGGCCGCTGACCTGCCAGAGGCCGGTCATGCCAGGCTTCACCAGCATCCGCCGCGAGTCGTCGGCGGCGTACAACGCGACCTCTTCGGCCAGCGGCGGCCGCGGACCGACGAGCGACATGTCGCCGCGCAGCACGTTGAACAGCTGCGGCAGTTCGTCGAGCGAGAACCGGCGGATCCAGCGGCCGAGCGGCGTCATCCGCGGGTCGTTGCGCATCTTGAAGATCACGCCGTTGCCGTCGCTCAACGCGTACAGGTCGCTGAGCCGCTGCTCCGCGTCGACGTACATGCTGCGGAACTTGAGCATCGTGAACTCGGCACCCGCGCGCCCGACCCGCTGCTGCCGGAACAGCACCGGACCGGGGCTCGACAGCTTCACCGCCAGCGCCAGGCCGATCAGCAACGGCGAGAGTACGGCGACGATGCCGAGGGCAACGACCCGGTCGAAGACCGCCTTCATCAGGTGCGGTCCGCCGCTGACCGACGGCCGCTCCAGGTGCAGCAGGGACAGGCCGGCGACCGGGCGGACGGAAATCCGCGGGCCGGCCACCTCGATGATGCCCGGGGAGACGATCAGCTCGATGCCGCGCTGCTCCAGCGCCCAGGACAGCCGGCGCAGCAACTGGCCGGCCAGCTCCGGGTCCGTCGCGATCGCGACGACCTCGACCGCGTGCCGGTCGGCGGCGGCCAGGATGTCCGGCTCGGCGAGCTCCTCGGGCTGCATCGGGCCGTTCTTGTCACGGGTGCTGTCACCGCGCGGGCGACAGGTCGCGACGACCCGGAAACCGTCGGTCGGCCGGCTCTCCAAGTGCTCACACAGCGTCGCGGCCGGGCCACTGCGCCCGACCACGAGAACCCTGTGCATGCAACGACCCCTGACCCGGTGCCGGTGCAGGTCCTTCCGCAACGCGTACCGCAGCAGCAGCGCGGCCACCACCATCACCGGAATCGCGAGCACCACGAAGCCACGGGCGATCTCGGCCTTGGTCACGTACGACGTCATCGCGACTGCCGCGGTGAGTCCGACGCCGGCGCGCAGCAGCGACCGGAACTCGTCCGGCCCGGCCCCGTAGAACCGTGAGTCGTACCCCTTCGACAAGGCGACCGCGGCTACCCAGGCGAGCGGCAGCACACTGCTCACCACGAGGTAACTGGAGCCGACGTGGTACCCGAACCGGGTCAGCAGCGCGATCGAGACACCGAGCATCGCGGCGAGCAGATCGCCGCCGACCGCGGCCCAGCGGTACACGCCGACCCAGCGCGGCTCGGTCGAGCGCGACGGCAGCGGAACGATCGCCGGAACCTCGTGCGGGACGACCCAGAGCGGCCGACGGCTGTCCACAGCGTCCGGCGCTTCTGCTCCGCTCACAGCGGCCCTCGTTCCCTCCCGCAACTGCTTGGTCACTTACAGTGTCCGCGGCAGCGTGCAGTGTGTCCTTGTCAACCCGCGCGTCGGCGTTGAGTGACCGAACATTACTACGCGGGCAGGCCTCGGGCGACGAGAGGTGCCAATCCTTGGGGAGATCTTTCAATCAGGCTGATCCGTCAACTTTCCCCGCCGGATCTCGATGTTCTCGAGGAAGCTGACCAGGCGTTTCCCGACCACTTCGGACGAGAACTCGGTCTCGGCCCTGACTGTGGCCGCAGCCGACATCGCCTGCAGCCGGGCCGGGTCCTCCAAGACCTCGATCAGTACGCCGGCGGCCGCCTCCGCGTCGTCCAACGGCCAGAACTGTCCCTCCTGGCCGGGCCGCACGATCTCGGGGATGCCGCCGACCGCTCCGGCGACGACCGGCAGTCCCCCGGCCATCGCCTCGAGCAGCGCGATCGGCAGGTTCTCCATCGTCGCGGTGTGGCAGTAGAGGCGGTGTCCGGCCATCAACGACGGCGGATCGGCCTGGTACCCCAGAAACCGCACCTGGTCGCCGAGGCCGAGGGCCTTGGCGAGCCCCTGCAACGCGCGCCGGTCCGGCCCGTCGCCGACGACGGACAGCGTGTACCTGTGGCCCCGGCGTGCGGCGGCGGCCAGCACCTCGAGAAGGTAGCGATGGTTCTTCCGCGGCTCGACAGCCCCGACCGTGATCAGGTCCGCGGTGTGCGCTGCCCCCGCACCTTGCAGCGGAATATTGACCGGATTCGGTATGACGATGCCGGGCACGTTGCGGATCGCGGGCATCCGCTCCTCGAGAACCGAGCGCGCGAACTCGGACACGTAGACGATCCCGTCCAGTTCGGTCAGGACCTGCTCCTCGAACGACCGGATCGCGCCGAACATCGTCCCGGACGGGTCGATGTCGCCCTTGCCGGCCCACTCGTCGGCCTGCGAAAGGTTGAAGTGCGCCGCCATCACGACCGGCTGCGTCGTCCGCACCCGCAGGGCGACCGCGGCCGAGACCGGGCACTGCGCGTACACCACAGCTGGTCCGGCACCCGACAGGTGGGCGGCCAGCGCACGCTCCAGGTAATAGGCGTGCCAGTACCGGTACCACCACACACTGGCCTGCGGACTGAAAAGCCGGATGGCGAACCTTGCCCCGAAGACCGGCGGGAGCAACGGGTCCTTCGACGAGAACGGGTTGACCACACTGGTCGGCCGCGTCGCGGCGTCCAGGTACTGCCCCACCGTGCGCACATGGGTCTGGACGCCGGATCCGCCGTTGCGGCGCATCAGCATCGTCATCACGATCTCGGTGTCGAGGCGGTCGGGGCGCCGTGACTGCTCAGCAGTTGCGTTCGTCATGCGGCCGCTCCCGTCGTCTTGAAGTGTTTCCCAGGCCGGATCAGCTCGCCCGCTGCTTCGAAGTACTCCCGCCGGGCGCGCAGGAACTGCCACCACCAGATCGCCGACCCGACAGCGGACGCGATCGCCGTCCCCCAGACCGCCCCGAGAGCACCCCCGGTGACAGCTCCGACGGTGCCGAGGAGGATGAACAGGGCCGACACGACCAGCTGGCAGCGCATCGTCCGGTCGGCACGTCCGAGGGCCCGCAACCCCGCGGAGGGGCCGATCTGCAGGCAGCCGAAGGCAGAGCTCACCATCACCCCGAGCACGAGCCGGTGCGCATCCGGCCAGACCCCGTCGAGCAGCATGCTGCCGATCCCGAACGGGAAGATCACGATGACCACCAGGCCCCACGCGAACGCCACCGAGGCGAGGCCCGCGCTGATGCCGAGGCAGAGTCGCAGGAGCGGGCCGGATCCCTTGCGCAGCGCGCGGGCGGCCTCCGGGACGGAGACCTGGGAGATGCCCATCAGCAGCGCCGCGACCGGGCCGATGAGCATCTCGGCGGCCCGGATCGCGCCGACCGCGGCCAGCCCGACCGCGGCCGCGACGACCGGCGCGCGGATCTGCCCGCCGGCGCCCATCACCACGTTCTCGACCAGGAAGCGCGTGCCGAGATCACGATGTGCGCGCAGCCAGGACCGCGCGGCATGAACCCGTGGCACCGTCCGCGCGTAGATCATTCCCGCCACCGCGGCCACCAGGGCTGTGGCGCCGAACCCGATCAGCACCAGCATCAGACTGGTGTTCCCGGTCAGGTGGACGACCATCAGCAGGCTCAGGAACAGCACCGTCCACACCACGTCGACGAGGAACGCCCTCGCACCGCGCTCGGCCGCGAAGAAGGCACACCGCCAGCTGTCCTGCAGGGTCAGCGCCGGCATCGCGATGCCGATCGCGAGGAACGCGATACCGGCCTCCGAGCCGGGTTCTGCGGCCTTCAGGATCAGGCCCAGCCCGACGCAGATGACGCCGATGGCCGTACCCGTGAGCAGCGCGACGCCGGTCGCCGCAGACGCCGCGGTGCGCCAGACGTCGCCCGCTGTCCCGGAGAACCTGATCATCAGGGCGTCGGTCGCCAAGGCCCGCGAACAGCTGAGCGCGATCGAATAGGCGACGAACGCGAGGCCGAGCGCCCCGAGGCCCTCGGCGCCGAGGACGTTGGCCACGAAGACGCCGAGCAGGAAGTTCTCCAGACTCGACACCGCCTGATCGGCGACGGCCCAGCCGAGCCGGCCGGCGATCTGCTGCCGCCACAGCGCGATCCGGCTCATGTGGGCACACTCCCCACCCGCGCCGGTGGCCTCGCGAACACCTCGGCCGACAGGGCACTGAACTGGTCCTCCAGCGCACGCTTGAGCTCGCTGTTGCGCTCCGCCAGTTCCCCGACGATCCGTTCGCGGTCGTGTGTCAGCACAGTGAGTTGCTCGATCAGCCGGTCGACGTCGAAGTCACGGATGTCGTGGACGTACTCGCCTTGCCCGAGCAGCCGCATCACGGCGTCGTGCTTGCGCCCGTACCCGATCGCGATCGTCGGCGTACCGCACTTCAGCGCGGCGATCACGTTGTGGAACCGGGTGCCGACCATCACGTCGACGCCGGCGACCTGGTGGATCAGCTCGTCGAACGTGTCGCAGCGGTCGTAGCGGGCGTTGCCCGGACCGGCCTCCGCCAGCAGCTCCGGCACTACCGGTTCGTCCGCCTCGTCGCCGACGAAGAGCTGCACCTGATAGCCGCTCGCCACCAACCGGCCGACCAGGCGCCGCATCTTGTCCAGGTACGTCGTGTGCAACTCGTCGGATCGCGCGCGGTCGTCGGCACTGCCGTAGTACGCCATCACGCCGACGCCGATGATCCCGGTCGGCCCAGGTGCCGCTGCCGGAGCAGGAAGCGCGAAGACCAGATCCGGATAGACCCGATCGCGCGTGGACGCCAAGCCGGTACGACGGGCCGCATCGAGCGATTCCTCGTCCCGGAAGGAGCGGTAGTGCGCCAACCGGGCGCCGATCCTCAGCAGCACACGTGTCACGCGCTGCCGGACCACCGTCGCGCCGACGCTGACGAACGCGACCTTCGTACCGGACAGCCGGCCGGCGATCGACAGCACGGCCAACGAGTACGGCAGCTGCCACGGCCGCTGCGGCACGGTCGACTCCAGCACGCCCATGCCGGGGACGATGACGACGTCATGGCGCGTGACCCAGCCGGCCGTCCGCCAGGTGTCGACGAGGGCGCCGAGGGCGATGCGCGGCACGGTCAGGACCGCACGGGCGAGCCGGGACTGCGGCGCTTGCTTGTCGTGCAGCCAGTGCAGCTGCACCGCCGGTATCCCGTAGCGCGCGGTCAGTGCCTCGGGTCCCGAGCACATGCTGTCCACGACCGCGTCCGGGTACTCCGCACGGAGATACGCGAGCACCGCCTCGAGTGTCGCGTCGTTGCCGAGGTTGCCGGAGCCCAGCCGGCCGAACAGGCCGATCCTTCGCGCGCTGGTCACGGACGGCCGCCTGCTCCGGCGACGAGCGCCCGGCTGGCGAGCACCCGCGTGCCGATCTCACCGAAGCTCTCCGGTGCCTGCGGCCCGGAGCGTCCCGGCAGCCGCCGAGCGGCACGATTGCCGGCCCACGAGATGATGTGCCGGTAGCACGTGCGACGCTCCGCACCACTGAGCGGAGCTCGTCGAACGGCAGCGAACCAGCTCCAGAGGTACTCCGCGAACAGCCGCGCCTTGAAGGTCCGGAACCAGCTGTCCCGGCTCGGGTCGAGTCGGGCGGCAACAGTGCTGATCGACGCGAGCGAGACCCGGTCGTCGTGCTGGCGGCGGAAGTAGAGCCATTCGGGCACCTGCACGAACCGGCCGTGCAAGGAGATCTCCGCGGTGTAGGTGTAGTCGGCGTGGTAGAAGCTGCCGTGCGGCTTGATCTTGCGCAGTACGTCGGAGCGGATCACCCCGTAGAAGTCGTCCGCGGCCAGCGCTCCGGGCAGGTCCACGCCGAACAACATGCTGCGGAACCGCTCCGGTGCCTGCGAGGAGTCGGTTGTCAGCGGGTACTCGAGCGCCTGGATGACCTCGCCGTCGCCGTCGATCGCCGCGCCCCACGCGTGGGCGAGAACCGCGTCGGGATGCTCGTCCAGCAGGGCGACGCAGCGCTCGAAAAGATCGCGCGCGTACAGGTCGTCGGCCGCGACCCATTTGAACAGTTCGCCGCGGCTCTGGTCGAAGACGAACTGGTGGTTGGGTGCGGCACCGATGTTGTGTTCCTGGCGGAAGATGCGGATCCGCGGGTCCCGCGCCTGGTACTCGCGGCAGATGTCGTCGGTCGCGTCGGTCGAGGCGTTGCTCGAGATCACCAGCTCGAAGTCCTCGTACGTCTGGCCCAGAACGGCGTCGAGCGCCTCCCGGAGATACTCCTCACCGTTGTAGACGGGCAGTCCGACGCTGAGCCTGGGAAGAGCTGAAACCATGGTCTTTCCTTCCTAGACGAACCGGCGGAAGACCGGCTTGACGGGACGACCGCCGATGAACGCCTGGACGTCCTGGGCGTCGAGGGCCTGGCGGTAGACCGCGCAGGCGCCGGCGACGACCTCGACGGTGCGGTCGATGTCGGCGTCGGTGAGGGCGCTGCTGACGACGAACGACGGGCCGATGACGCCGCCGAGGATCAGCTCGCGGAGGAACAGCGTGCGGTAGTCCTGCGACGGGTTGAAGTCCTGGTCGAGCGTGGCGAACACCGCGTTGCTCGGGCGGCCGCGGACGAGCACGTGGTCCTGTACTCCGGCGGCCGCGGCGACTTCGCGAACACCCCGTGCCAACCGCTCGCCGCGCTCGTGCAGGCGGGCGGGAATGTCTTCCTCGGCGTACACGTCCATCACCGCGACAGCTGCCGCGAGGGCATGCGTCTCGGCGCCGTGCGTGGTCGACAGCAGGAAGACTCGCTCGTGGCTGTCGCGCAGTCCCCCGCGCTCCAGATACTCGCGCTTGCCGGCCAGGGCCGACACCGCGAAGCCGTTGCCGAGCGCCTTGCCGAACGTCGAGAGGTCGGGCGTCACGCCGAACAGACCCTGGGCACCGGCCGCGGACAGCCGGAACCCGGTGATCATCTCGTCGAAGATCAGCAGTGCGCCGTGCCGGTGGACCAGGTCGCGCAGGCCTTCCAGGTAGCCGGCCGGCGGGTCCTGCTGAGTCGCGGCTTCCAGGATCAGGCAGGCGATCCGCCCCTCGTGCCGCCGGAACAGTTCCTCGGTGGCGCCCAGGTCGCCGTACGGGAAGGTGACGGTGAGGTCGGCGATCTCGTCGGGGATCCCGGCCGACATCGGGGTCCGGGTGATGAACCAGTCGTCGATCGAGAAGAAGGCCTGATCGCCGCAGAGCGCGACCAGGGGCCGCCCGGTGACCGCACGCGCCAGCTTCACCGCGGCGGTCGTCGCGTCCGAGCCGTTCTTGGCGAACTTCACCATCTCGGCGGTCGGGACGGTGGTGAGGAAGCGTTCGGCGGCCTCGAGCTCGATGATGCTCGGCCGCACGAAGTTGCTGCCGCGGTCGAGTTCACGGCGTACCGCCTCGAGCACCTTCGGGTGCCGGTGGCCGAGGCTGACCGCGCGCAGGCCGGAGCCGTACTCGATGTACTCGTTGCCGTCGACGTCCCAGACGTGCGCGCCGTCGCCGTGGTCGATCACCGGCGCCAGGTGCTCGGGGAACTGGTCCTCACCCTTGGCGTAGGTGTGCGCGCCGCCGGGGACCAGGTCGTGCAGTCGCTTGTTCGCGGCAACGGACTTCTCGAAAGACTTGTTCATGTGAGCCTCGTGGTGGCCAGGGCGAGTGATGCTGCTGCTTTGTCCCGGTCGGACATCAGCGTCACCGGCAGCGGCCACGGGATGTCCAGGTCGGGATCGTCGAAACGGATCGCCACGTCCTCGGACGGGTCGTGGGCACGGTCGATGCGGTACGAGACGTCAGCGGGTTCGGTCAGGGCCTGGAATCCGTGCGCGCAGCCGGCCGGCACGTACACGGTCACCTGGTTGTCGCCGGTCAGGTCGAACGTCTCCCGGTTCCGGTACGTCGGCGAGCCGGGACGCAGGTCGACGACGACGTCGAACACCGCGCCGTACGAGCAGCGCACCAGCTTGGCCTCACCGCGGCCGGACCTGGTGTGCATGCCGCGGACGACGCCCCGACGCGAACGGGAGATGCTGTCCTGGACGAAGCCGTCCGGGTCGAGACCGGCCTTCGCGATCACGTCCCGGTCGAACGTGCGCGAGAAGAACCCGCGCTCGTCGCGGTGCGGCGCCGGACGGAACAGCAGGACGCCGGCGATGCCTGGGACCTCGACGATCTCCATGTCAGCACTCCCTCTCGTACGGTTCCGGGAGTGGGACGAGGTACGTCGTACCCCAGCCGCCGTCGGCCTCCAGCTGGGCGATGATCTCGTCGGCGATGTCCCACGTGAGGACGAGGACGATGTCCGGCCGTGCGGCCTTCAGTTCCTCGATCGGACGGATCGGCACCATGCAGCCACCCGGTACGCGGCGGCCGTGCTTGCCGGGGGCAAGATCCACGGTGAACGGCAGCAGCTCCGTCGTCACCTTGCTGAGGTCGAGCAGCACCGGCGCCTTGGAAGGTGCGCCGTACCCGAGGACGGTGCGGCCGGCGGCCTTGTGCCGGGCCAGCTCGTCGTGCAGCGCCCCGGCCGCATGCCACGCGGCCTCCTGCAGGCTGCCGAGCTGTACCTCGTCGGCGATGCCTGCGGCATCCTCGTCCTCCAGCACCACGTCGACCGAGGCGTCCGGTTTCGCATCGGCAGTGTGCCGGAGCATCACCATCAGGCTGCCGCCGAACATGTCGACCTGCTTCACCGACTCGACCGCCAGCCCGTGAAGGGCGGCGAGGTTCCGCAGTGCCCGCAGCGAGACGTAGGCCCAGTGCCCGTGGCGGATGGTGTCGAACTGGTTCCCGACGAACAACGGCAACAGGTGGTGGAACTCCATCACCAGAAGGCCGCCCGGCGCGAGCCGTTCCGCCCGCAGCTTCAGCATCTCGCCGTACTGCGGCTCGTGCACGATGCCGTGCACATCGATGACCAGATCGGCCTTCTCGCCGTCACCGGCCAGTCGTGAGCCCGCGGCGTACAGGTGCTCGAGCCAGGAACCGCCATGGTGGCTGGCGAACTCGAAGACGACGCTGTTGTGCAGCTGGGGGTACTCGGTGAGCAGCTCCTTCACCGACTTCTCGGCATGCGCGATGCTCGTCGCCGACTCCACCGCCAGCGGCTCCTCCGGCAGTTGCGCCTCGACGGGACCGAGCTGGACCAGCGTGCAGGACCGGCACAGCCACAGGTCCAGCGGCCAGCGCGGATCGGGCCCCGGTGTGTCCGCGGGCGGGAAGTAGTCGGCACACGGCTGCGGCCCTAGATCGACCACAGGTACGACGTTCTCCGCTGCGCACCCACGACACTTGAAGCTCACTGCATCCCCCTCGTTCACCATGTCAGCGTGGCTTTCCCGGTCGTGAAG
The DNA here is from genome assembly GCF_004366075.1 of Kribbella pratensis. Taxonomy (GTDB): domain Bacteria; phylum Actinomycetota; class Actinomycetes; order Propionibacteriales; family Kribbellaceae; genus Kribbella; species Kribbella pratensis. The sequence goes on from NZ_SODU01000001.1 coordinate 1,605,980, forward strand.
GCTTCGGCGTACGGCGCTCGGCACTCCATGCCGCGGAGCCGGGCGAGCCCGGCGAACACCTCTTCGTCGAACCAGTCGTGCGGGACCTGTGACGGGTACGCCTTGTGCAGCAGCGCCACCTTGTCGCGCAGCTGCTCCTCGGTGAGTTCGACGTACAGCCACGGCCGGCTGAGATCGCCGTCCCACTTGGGGATCTCGTAGTGCAGCACCAGATGGTTGCGCCAGACCGTCGGCGCCAGCTCGGCGATCAGCCGGTGATCCTGATGTGCGTCGTTCTTGCTCGGGGCAAGCACCAGGTCGGGCCGGCGCCCGGTGTCACCGGCGCGAGCGGTTGCCTCGAGCAACTCCTTGGTCTCGTTCCAGTACGCCGGCAGCCGTCCGTCCGGCAGCTCGGCCGATGTCACGGTCACCTCGCACTCCGGCAGGAACAGCTCCGCCGCGCGGCGGGCCTCCTCCAGACGCACCGGCGTACCGGTCGCGATCACGAACTCGGCGGTCAACTGCGGCACCGACTCGGCCAGCTTGAGCAGCGTGCCGCCGCAGCCGATCTCGATATCGTCCGGATGCGCGCCGAGAGCGACCAGGTGGACCGGTCCGTCGATGAGGCCGAGCTGGAACGGCAGCATCAGATCGCCACCACCACAGGCGCCTTGTCCACGAGCTTGCCGTTCTGCTGGCGGGCCTCGTGGCTCCACAGCGCCCACGGCTTCTTGCCGGACCGGTACAGCTCCTCGAGCTGGCTGCGCTCCTTGAGCGTGTCCATCGGCGCCCAGAACCCGTGGTGCGGGATCGCCTCCAGCTTGCGCATCGCGGACAGCCGCGGGAACGCGTCGCCGACCAGGTCCTCGTCCTCGTGCAGGACGTCGAAGATCTCCTTCTTGATCACGAAGTACCCGCCGTTGATCCACACGTTCAGATCGGCGGCCGAGCGCAGCCCGGTGACCCGCGAGTCGTTGTCGAACTCGACCACGTGGAACGACGCCTGCGGCGGGACCGCGAGCAGGCTCGCGGTGATGTCGCTGGTCATCACGTGGTCGACGATCTTGTCCATCGGCGCGTCGGTCAGCACGTCGCCGTAGTTCGCCAGGAACGCGTCGTCGTCCTCCAGGTACGGCCGGACCCGGCGCAGCCGCTCACCGATGCTGGTGTCGATCCCGGTGTCGACGAAGGTGATCTTCCACTCGCTGATGTCGGAGTCGAGCAGCTCGATGCGCTGCCCGCCCTTCGTCATCACGAAGTCGTTGGAGACCGTCTCCTCGTAACGCAGGAAGTACTCCTTGACCGCGGACCCCCCGAAGCCCAGGCAGAGGATGAACTCGGTGTGGCCGAAGTGCGCGTAGTACCGCATCACGTGCCACAGGACCGGCCGGTCGCCGATCGTCATCATCGGTTTCGGTGCGGAGTCGACTCCGCTGCGCATCCGCAGCCCGAACCCCCCGCAGAAGATCACGACCTTCATCTGACTTCCCTTCCCCCCAACACGTTCAGATCACTTCGAGGCGCGGGATGGGTACGACGAACTTCGCGCCCCACTCCCGTGCGTAGCCGAGCTGATGGACGATCTCCGCGCGCAGGTTCCACGGCAGGATCACGATGTAGTCGGGACGCGTCTCGGCCAGGCGCTCCGGGGCGTGGATCGGGATGTGCGTGCCGGGCAGGAACATCCCGTGCTTGTGCGGGCTGCGGTCGACCGTGTACGGCAGCAGGTCCTCGCGGATGCCGCAGTGGTTGAGCAGCGTGTTGCCCTTGCCGGGAGCGCCGTACCCGGCGACGAACTTGCCGTCGCGCTGTGCCTGGATCAGGAACTCGAGCAGATCGGACTTGATCTTGAACACCTCGGCCGCGAAGCCCAGGTGCCCCTCGACGCTGTGCAGTCCGGCGTCCTCCTCGTCCTGCAGCACCTTGCCGACCAGCTCGGTGGGCTCACCCGCGGTCTCGGTCGGCGTGCTGAAGACCCGGAGCGAGCCGCCGTGGCTCTGCAATTCCTGGACGTCGACAACCGTCAGGCCGGCCCTGTTGAGTGCGTCGGCCGCGGTCTTGAGAGTCAGGTACGAGTAGTGCTCGTGGTAGATCGTGTCGTACTGGCGGTTCTCGATCAGCCGGAGCAGGTGCGGGAACTCCAACGACACCAGGCCGTCGTCCTTCACCAGCGCGCGCAGGCCCTTGGCGAAGTCGACGATGTCCGGGACGTGGGCGAACACGTTGTTGCCGACGACAAGGTCCGCCTGGCCGTGCCGTTTGGCAGCGTCGGCCCCGGTCGCCTCGCCGAGGAAGTAGCTCTCGGTGCGGATGCCCTTCTCGTTCGCGATCTTCGCGATGTTCGCGGCCGGCTCGATCCCCAGCACCGGGATGCCTTCGGCAACGGCGTGCTGCAGCAGATAGCCGTCGTTGCTGGCTGCCTCGACGATCAGGCTGTTCTCGTTCAGCTGCAGCCGCTCCTGCATGTCGACGACGAAGCGGCGGGCGTGCTCCACCCAGCTGGTCGAGTACGACGAGAAGTACAGGTAGTCGCTGAAGACGTCGTCGGCGGCGACGTACGCCGGGAGCTGGACCAGCAGGCAGTTGTCGCAGATCCGCACGTTCAGCGGGTAGAACGTCTCACCGCTGTCGATCTGGTCGGCGCGCAGGAAGCTCTCGCACGGCGGCGACATGCCGAGGTCGACGAACGTCCGCGTCAACGGTTCGCCGCAGAGGCGGCAGGCGACCGAGTCCGTCTTTGGGTCCGTCATCGGTTCAGCTCCTTCGGCCCGGGGAACTGCTCGTCGGTCTGACGGCGCAGCTGGTCGTCGACCAGGCCGGCGCCGAGGAGTTGCTGGATGCGGCGCAGCCGGACGAACTGCGCCGAGTTGAAGTCGTCGAGCGTGAGGCCGTGCCGCCGGTAGGCGTCGTACAGCTCGTCGACGCCCTTGCGGACCGTCCACTCGAGCCGCAGGTCCGGGAACGTGTCGTTCAGCTTGCTGAAGTCGACCTTGTAGTTGCGCAGGTCCGGGCCGGCGCCGTCGGCGATCGACAGGGTCGACCCCGGTACCGCCTCACGGACCATCTCGGCGATGTCGCGGACCTGCACCACGTCCTCGGAGCGGCCGACGTTGAACGCCTCGTCGTGGATCGTCTCCCGCGGCGACTCGAGCACCGTCAGGAACGCGCGGCTGATGTCCTCGATGTGCACCAGCGGCCGCCACGGAGTGCCGTCGCTCTCCAGCCGGACCTGGCCGGACGTCAGCGCGATCGCGGTCAGGTTGTTGACCACGATGTCGAGCCGCAGCCGCGTCGAGGCGCCGTACGCCGTCGCGTTCCGCAGGTACGTCGGGCTGAACGTGTCGTCGGCGAGCTTGGACAGCTCCTGCTCCGCCAGCGCCTTCGTCTCGCCGTACGGCGTGACCGGGAACATCTCCGCGTCCTCGGCGACCGCCTCCGACCCCGCGGCGCCGTACAGGCTGCAGGAGGACGCGAACAGGAACCGCCCGACACCGGCGTCCTTCGCCGCGCGGGCGAGGTTCAGTGTCCCTTCGAGGTTGACCGAGTACGTGGCGTCGCGGTTGAGGTGCCCCAGCGGATCGTTCGACAACGCGGCCAGACAGACCACCGCGTCGTACCCCGTCAGCTCCCCCGCCGTCACGTCCCGCATGTCACGCGGCACGCGCTCCCCGATCGGCTCCGGCCCGCCCAAGAGGTCGCACCCCTCGTACAGCCCGGTGTCCAACCCGTCCACCTGATGCCCCGCAGCCCGCAGGAACGGCACCATCACCGCCCCGATATAACCGCGATCCCCGCTGACCAGAACCCTCATCCGGCGTCCCCTCACCCCAGCCCACACCCCAAGCACAGCCTCTGTCGCCCATACAGATCCGCGGGAAGCCGTCCTGATACACGCAATCTCACGTATTCAGACACCGAGCCTCGGCGCCCACAGCGGCAGCCGCCCACACCAGCAGGAAGAGGTCACGGTCCGTACGCACCACCTGACAAGAAGCGGCCCTGGGTGCCAGGCCAGGTTGCGATATGTCGTCTACGACATATACTGAGTAAATGATGGACCGGCTCTACGCGATCGAACTGGAACCGGAAGTTCGAGCCTGGCTAGAGAGCCTGCCTGCTAAGCACTTCCTCAAGGTCGAGGAATACGTCGGGCTCCTCGCCGAGCAGGCAGCGTCCTTGGGCGAACCTCACGGTCTTCCGGAAGACGTGAATGCGAGAGGAAACCGAGGTCAAGCGGGCGCTGGTGGCCAAGCAGATCTGCGAGGCTCAACACGGACCAGCGCACGAGGAGTTCGTTCGGATGATCGAGAGAGGAGAGATCGAGCAATGAGTCACAGCCGCTGGAAGACTGTGCGTCAGCGGAAGCTCGGCGCGGGCGCCGTTGAGCCTGAGGATGTTGTCCAGGCACGGCGTGAGATCCGCTTGTCGATGGCTCTCGCCAAAGCCGTGTACGAACGGCGGGTTGAGCTCGGTCTGACTCAGAGCCAACTGGCTGATCGCGCCGGGCTGACGCAAGCCAAGGTCTCGCGGATCGAAGGTTCCGACACCGTTCCCACCCTGCCGTTGCTCTCGAAGCTTGCTCTCGCGCTGGACGCGTCGCTCAACATCGCGCTCGACGGCGACGAGAGTCGCATTTCGTTCACGCCCCACACAACGGACGCGGCCTGAGCACAAGCCCGGCTCAGCGTTCCTTCGACTTCGACGCACCAGGACCGGGCGCCCGATTGACATTCGCCTCCGGCGCCGAGGCCGGTCTCGGCGCCGTGCCTGCCGGCGGGCTGTCGCGGAGGATCTGGGCAACCTTCAGCAAATCGCCCGGTACCGCGATCCGGTGTGGGGTCGTCTGCACGCCCTCCCGCCGGTCCGGGCCGATTGCCGGCCGTCCTCCTCCGGTGAGCCCGTAGAGCTCGCGGTCAGGTTCTCCGCGGCTGCGCCCCAATCGTTCCCCGGCGACTGCCGCCGGATCGTCGGAGCGGTGACCGAAGGCGATCACATGGCGGTACGGTTTCGCCTCCGGGTCCTGCACAACACGTCCGTCCTGGACAGTCGGCAGCGGCTCGAACTCCCGGTAGATCAGTCGGTGCGACGCGCCCCGTGGAAATCCGCCAGGCGTGAACTCCGCTACGACCGGAACCTTCAGTTCGGCACAGTCCCGTAGGTCGTGGGACTGCGGCCCGTAGCCGAGTTGCTTGCCCTCGTAGGCGTCCTGACGTCCCGATTGCAGCGCCTTGATGGCGTTGATCACGCCGACGTATTCCCGACCGGCGGGGCTGTTGGGGTCGCGCCTGTACTCCGCACTCAGCCGGTCGATCCCCTGCCGGAGATCCTCGTCGAAAATGAGGTGGTAGCTCGTCATGGACGGCTGTCGGGGTCATCGGCCGGCCCCGGCGGGACATCGAGGTCCCAGCCACCTTCGCGGGCCGCATCTTCGAACGACACGTAGTCTTCCGGGCCGGTGTTGGCGAGTCGCCGGCGTACACCTTCGAGTCGCCGGCGATCGTCCTCCGCGTCTTCCTTGAGAGTTACGTACTCGGCCCACTGGTCGAAGGAGATCACGACGCCTTCCGGGCGGCCTTCGGAGCCGTAGAAGAGCGGCTCGGTTGCGCCCTCGTGCCACGACTGAACCGCGTTGCCGAGGGCGCGGCCGGCGGTGGCCGTGTCGACGACACGGATGATGAGGCCGTTCGGGAGGGTGTAAGGCGATTCCATGACTGCTCCTGATCGGGACGTGAGCACGTTCTGTGATCAGGATAGGTTCCGGGGGGATTTTCTCGGGGGAGATTTCCACAGGGGTGTATCAGGAGGGTGGGGCGGGCGCTCTCATGGGCGCTGTGGGGACGTGGGGAGACCGCGTCATGAGCCTGTGGGGGGCGTTATGAAGGTTGCCGTATTCGGCTTGGGGTATGTGGGGTCGGTGACGGCGGCATGTCTGGCGGCTGCTGGGCATGAGGTGTGGGGCGTGGATGTCGACACTGCGAAGGTCGAGCCGATCGCCCAGGGTCACAGCCCGGTCGTCGAGCCGGGGCTGGACGATCTGGTCGCGGCGGGTGCCACGTCGGGACGGTTGCACGCGACAACCGATCCGCGGCTCGCGCTCGAGCGGGCCGATGTCTCGCTGATCTGTGTCGGCACGCCGTCGACGCAGGCGGGCAGTACGGATCTGACCTACATCAAGCGCGCGGTGCGTGACATCGCCGAGGCGGCGCAGGTCGTCCTCCGGCCGGAGTCGGGTTTTCACAGCATCGTCATTCGCAGCACGGTCCCGCCGGGCACCGTCGACGAGGTGGTCGCCCAGGTGCTGGCCGAGATGCCGCCGCCGGACGGGCTCACGTTCGGTACGGCGATGTGCCCGGAGTTCCTGCGCGAGGGCTCCGGTCTCGCGGACTTCTACGAGCCGCCGTTCGTCGTGGTCGGCACCCGCAACCCGAAGGTCGGTACCGCTCTGACCGACCTGTTCGCGTTCCTCGGCAAGGACGTCCAGGTGGTCGACGTCCGTACGGCGGAAGCACTCAAGTACGCCTGCAACGCGTTCCACGCCACCAAGGTCTCGTTCGCGAACGAGATGGGGCGGATCTTCCGGCACTTCGACGTGGACTCGCGCGAGGTGATGAAGATCTTCGTCCAGGACACCAGCCTGAACATCTCGCCGTACTACCTGAAGCCAGGGTTCGCGTTCGGCGGCTCCTGCCTCCCGAAGGACCTGCGCAGCGTTCTGCACCTCGCACGGATCAACGACACCGAGCTCCCGCTGCTGGCCGGCACGCTCGCCACCAACGAGCGGAGCGTCCGCGACGTCGTCGACCGCGTGATCGCCGGCCCGGGCCGCGAGATCGCGCTGCTCGGCCTCAGCTTCAAGCACGCCACCGACGACCTGCGCGAGAGCCCGAACGTCGAGCTCGCCGAACGGCTGATCGGCAAGGGCTACAACCTGCGGATCTACGACGCGATCGTGAACCCGGGCCGCCTGGTCGGCGCGAACCTGCGACACGTCACATCCAAGCTCCCGCACCTGCAGCGGGTTCTCACCGACGACCCCGACGCGGCGCTGGCCGGCGCCGACGTGGCGATCGTCGCGGCGACCGACCGGCCCGCTGTCGAGGCGCTGCTCAGAACACCACCGGCGCGAACCATCGACCTGAGCGGACGGCTCGGGGCCGATGTCGAGGCGCTGCACGGATACGAAGGAGTGGGCTGGTGAGCGGTCCGCGCGTCCTGATCATCATCCAGAACCTCTGGGTGCCGTTCGACCGCCGAGTCTGGCTGGAGTGCCAGGCGCTGGTGGCGGCCGGGTACGACGTCACGGTCGTCTGCCCGAAGGGTCCCGGCGATCCGTCGTACGAGGTCATCGACGGGGTGACCGTGCACAAGTACAACGCGTACGCGCCGGGCGGCAGCAAGGTCAGCTTCGTCTGGGAGTACGCGTACTCGTTCCTGGCCACGCTCCGGCTGGTCTTCCGGGCCCGCAAGGCCGGGAAGTTCAAGGTCCTGCAGGCCTGCAACCCGCCGGACATCTTCTGGCCGATCGCGATGCTGTTGCGCCGGCTGGACGGGACGAAGTTCGTCTTCGACCACCACGACCTGTGCCCGGAACTGTTCCAGTCCCGCTTCGGCGGCACGACCAGCCTTCCGTACAAGGGATTGCGCTTCCTCGAGCGGATGACGCACCGCAAGGCCGACCACGTGATCTCGACGAACGACTCGTACCGCCGGATCGCGATCACGCGCAGCGGCAAGGCGAATCACGACGTGACCGTGGTCCGCACCGGGCCCGACCCGGACAAACTGCTCCGCGGCGCAGCGGACGAGTCGCTGCGCCGCGGTCACCGCTACCTGGTGACCTACATCGGCGTGATGGGCCCGCAGGACGGCGTCGACATCGTCGTGCGCGCTGCCGATCATATTGTCAACAATCTGCAGCGCACCGATATCGCCTTCACGCTGATGGGTGGCGGCGACTCGTTCGACGACGTGGTCGCGCTGCGGGACGAGCTCGGGCTGACCGAGTACGTCGAGTTCACCGGCCGGGTGCCGGACGAGACGGTCCTCGCGGTGATGTCGACCGCGGACCTCGGCCTGTCGCCGGATCCGAAGAATCCGCTGAACGACGTGTCGACAATGAACAAAACCATGGAGTACATGGCCTTCGAGCTCCCCGTCGTCGCCTTCGACCTGATCGAGACCAAGGTCTCCGCCGCGGACGCCGCGGTGTACGTCGAGCCGAACGACGTGGCGCAGTACGGCGACGCGATCGTCGCACTGCTCGACGACCAGGTACGCCGGCGCCGGATGGCGAAACTCGGCCGCGAACGCGTCGAGCAGGTGCTCGCGTGGAAGCACCAGCAGAAGGCGTACCTCGAGGTGTACGACCAGCTCACCGGACACGTCAGCCACCTCGGCACCGTGGCCGGTATCCGCAACGCGACGGGGTCCTGACTGTGTGCGGCATCGCCGGCTGCTACCAGCAGCGCGACGGCTTCGCGCTCGCGGAGGCGATGAGCGACCGCATCGCCCATCGCGGCCCGGACGCCGATCGGCTGTACGCGTTCGACGAGGGCGACGTCCGTGCCTACCTGGCACATCGCAGATTGTCGATCATCGACCTGTCGTCGGCCGCGGACCAGCCGTTCAGCAAGCGCGGTCTGACGATCTGCTACAACGGCGAGCTCTACAACTACAAGGAACTCCGGGCCGAGCTCTCCAAGTCGGGGGTGCATTTCCGGACCAACGGCGACACCGAGGTGGTGCTGGAGGCCTGGCGTCGCTGGGGCCCGGACGCGCTCAAACGTTTCCGCGGCATGTTCGCGTTCGCGATGCTGGACGAGGACAGCGGCAGCATGTATCTCGCCCGCGACCCACTCGGTATCAAGCCGCTGTACTTCCTCCGCCGTGAGGGCGGCGTGATCTTCGCGTCCGAGCTGAAGGCCCTCGTCGCCGCGGTCGGCACCGAGCTGCGCACCGAACCGGGCGCACTGATCGCGTCGATGCTGTATTACTGGCTGCCCGAACAGCGCTGCGCGATCGACGGCGTCGACAAGCTGCCGCCGGGTTCGTGGGCGGAGTTCCGGCCGGACGGCAGCAGCCGGCACGAGACGTACTGGCGGGTGACCGACGTCGCCACGGAGGCCGCTGCCGGTCCCCGCGCCGACCTGCGGCAGGTCATCGAGGAGTCCGTTGCCGCGCACCTCGTGGCCGACGTGCCGGTGTCGACGTTCCTGAGCGGCGGCCTCGACTCCAGCCTCGTCACCGTGCTGGCGAAGCAGATGGATCCCGGTGTCGACTCGTACACGATCACCTTCCGCGCCGAGGACCAGAAGCTCGAGGCCATGCCGGACGACGCGGTCTACGCGCGGAAGGTGGCCCGCCAGTTCGGGATCGACCTGCACGAGATCGAGATCGCACCCGATGTCGTCGAGCTACTTCCGCGGATTGTCGACATTCTGGACGAGCCGATCGGCGACCCGGCCGCGATCAACACGCTGCTGATGTGCGACACCGCACGCGACGCGGGCGTGAAGGTGCTGCTGTCCGGAATGGGCGCCGACGAGCTGTTCGGCGGGTACCGCAAGCACCTCGCGTGCGTGATGGGAGCGCAGTACCAGCGGCTCCCCGGCGTACTGCGGAACGGTGTGATCGGCCCGGCGGTACGGCGGCTCCCGGTGACCGCGAACGGTCGCGGACTGCGGTACGCGCGCTGGGCAAAGCGGTTCGAGACTTTCTCGAACCTGCCAGAGGAAGAGGCGTTCCGGCGCAGCTACACGATGTACGACGCCGATCAGCTCGCCGGCCTCATCAGCCCCGACCTGGATCCGTACGTCGGGAAGCTGCTCGCCGAGCACAGCGACATCTACCACGACACGACTCTCACTGATCACGTCAACCGGATGTGCCTCGCGGACTCGCGGATGTTCCTGCCGGGACTGAACCTCGCGTACACGGACCGGTCCAGCATGGCGGCGTCGACCGAGGTACGGACCCCGTTCGTGGACCCGGTCGTCGCGCGGGCGGCGTTCTCGATCCCGGGCAGCGAGAAGATCCACCGCCGGGTCAGCAAGCTGGCGTTGAAGAAGGCGGCCGAGGCCTGGCTGCCGAAGGAGATCATCTACCGGCCGAAGGCGTCGTTCAGTGCGCCGCTGCGGGCGTGGGTGCGGAACGACCTGCGCGAACTGGTGGACGACGTACTGCTGCGCGGGGAGCTGGTCGGGAGCGGGTTCCTGCGGCAAGCCGCCGTACAGAAGCTGGTCGACGACGAGCGGGCCGGGCGCGAGGACTACTCCAAGCAGATCTGGCAGTTGCTGACCCTGGAGACCTGGACGCGGCACATGCGGTCAATGGGCGTCACCATCACCTCACTCTGAAGACTCTTCTCTTTCTGAAGGACTGGCATGAAACAGGTTGCGCAGAACTACAAGTCCGGCGAGCTGGCGGTTCTCGACGTACCGCCGCCGGCCTGTGCGCCGGGTGGCGTGCTGGTTCGTTCGCTCTATTCACTGATCTCCACCGGGACCGAGCTGATGAAGGTCGGCGAGGCGAAGCTGTCCCTGGTCGGCAAGGCGAAGGCCCGGCCGGACCAGGTGCGCAAGGTGCTGGACTCCGTTGCCCAGCAGGGCGCGCTCAACACCTACAAGAAGGTGATGAACAAGCTCGACTCGTACACGCCGCTCGGGTACTCGCTGTGTGGTGTGGTGGTCGAGGTCGGCGCCGGCGCCGAGGAGTTCAGTGTCGGACAGCTGGTCGCCGCGGCGGGGAACGAGTTCGCGCTGCATGCGGAGTACAACTGGGTGCCGTTGAACCTGTGCGTGCCGGTGCCCGACGGCGTGCCGCCGGAGCAGGCGGCGTTCTCCACCGTCGGTGCGATCGCGATGCAGGGCGTGCGGCAGGCAGAGGTCCAGCTCGGGGACACAGCTGTGGTGATCGGGCTCGGGCTTGTCGGGCAGCTGGTTGTGCGGCTGCTTGTTGCCGCTGGGGTCCGGGTGTTCGGGATCGACACGGTCGAAGACCGGTGCCGGATGGCCGAGAAGGCGGGGGCGCTGCACTGCTCGTCGCCCGACGAGGCAGGGGTCGCGACGCTCGAGCGAGCGCTGCTGGAGGTGTCGAACGGTCTCGGCGCCGACCGCATCGTGCTGGCCGCCGGCGGTCACTCGAACGGTCCGGTCGAGACGGCCGCTCGCCTGGCCCGCGACCGCGCCCGTGTCGTCGACATCGGCAAGACGAGACTCGACCTGCCCTGGAACGCGTACTACGACAAGGAGCTGGACGTCCGGTTCTCCCGTTCCTACGGTCCTGGCCGGTACGACGACCGCTACGAGCTCCAGGGCATCGACTACCCGGCCGGCTACGTCCGCTGGACCGAACGCCGCAACCTCGAGTGCTTCGTCGACCTGATCGCCCGCGAACAGATCGACATCGGTTCGCTGATCGCCAGCACCTTCCCGATCGCGGACGCCACGGAGGTCTACCAGAAGCTCAGCAGCGGCGCCTATCCAGGCGTCGGCTTCCTGTTCGAGTACCCCGACGTACCTCAGGCAGCTGCACCGACGGCGACGACAACCGCGGCACGTCCTGCCGCACCCACGAGTGGTGGCGTGCGGATGGGGTTCATCGGGGCCGGGAACTACGCGTCGAGCATGTTGCTGCCGCATCTGCAGAAGGACGAGCGGGCCGTGCTGGCGCGGGTGGCCACCAACAAGTCGTTGTCGGCGGCCAATGCCCAGCGGCGGTTCGGATTCGAGGCGGTTTCCACGACCGCGGACGAGGTCCTGGAAGACGCCAGTCTGGATGCCGTGTTCGTGGTGACCCGGCACAGCTCGCACGCGGAGCTTGCCTGCCGGGCGCTGGAGAGCGGGAAGGCCGTCTTCGTCGAGAAGCCGCTGGCGCTGACCGACGAGGAGCTGGACCGGATCGTCGCCACGGTGCAGGCCACCGGCAACGATCGGCTGATGGTCGGGTTCAACCGCCGGTTCGCGCCGTTGCTGACCGATCTCAAGGACCGCTTCGGCAACCCGGGCGGCAGCTTCTCGCTGCGCTACCTGGTGAACGCCGGCAAGCTCGACTCCACCAGCTGGTACCTCGACGCCGGCAAGGAAGGCACCCGGTTCGCCGGTGAAGGCGGCCACTTCATCGACACGCTGACCTGGTGGCTGAACAGTCTTCCGACCGAGGTGTACGCCGTACCCGGGCCGGACACCGGCGACGTCGTCGTCACGCTCCGGTTCGCGAATGGTTCCGTCGGCACGATCAGCTACGTCGGCGGCGGCAACGCGCGCTTCCCGAAGGAAACGATCGACATCACCGGCGCCGGCCGCAACGCCCGGTTCGACAACTTCCAGAGCGCCTCGCTGTGGACCGGACGCAAACCGTCCACCCGCAAGTCCCGCAGTACCGACAAGGGCCAGCGCACCGAACTCGAACGCTTCGTCGCCGCCGTGCAGTCCGGTGGCCCGATGCCGATCCCGTTCGGCGCGCTGGTCGCCACCACCCGCGCGACGATCGCCGTCGACCGCAGTCTCGCAAGTGGCAAACCGGAGCACGTGTGAGCCGCCAGCCTCTGGGCTGGTACGTCCGCCGCCTCCGCCGGATGTCCCCCACCGAAATCATCTGGCGAACCCGCGATGCCGGACGCCGTACTGCCTGGGCCTACCAGCACGTCAGGCCCGGGCAGGACGCGGCGATCCACCTCCCGCTCCGCAAGGACCTGACCTTCGGTACGACGCTGCCGCCGAGAACCGCGAGCGCCGTACCGGACGACGCCCGGAAGGCGGTGATCGAGACCGCCGACGCCGTCCTGGCCGGGAGCCTCGAGGTCCTCGGCGTCGAGCGCACCGACCTCCGCGCACCGGACTGGTTCCGCGACCCGGTCACGGGCCGCCGGTCCGACCCGGCGCAGTACGTCTTCAAGCTGAACCACCGCAACGAAGCAGCGGTCGGCAACATCAAGCAGGTGTGGGAGCTGTCCCGTCACCACCACCTCACCCAGCTGGCTGCGGCCTGGTACCTGACCCACGACGACCGGTACGCCGAACGCGTCGCCGACCACCTCAACGACTGGTGGCGGTCGAACCCGTTCCTGTCCGGCGTGCACTGGGCGAGCGGCATCGAGCTCGGCCTGCGCCTGATCAGCTGGACCTGGATCCGCCGGCTGCTGAACGACTGGCCCGAGATCACCGACCTGTTCGAGCACAACGAGTTGGCGCTCCAGCAGATCTACTGGCACCAGCGCTATCTCGCCGCGTTCCGCAGCCACGGCTCCTCGGCCAACAACCACGTGATCGCAGAAGCGGCCGGCCAGCTAGTCGGCGCCTGCGCGTTCCCCTGGTTCACCAAGAGCGCCCGCTGGCGTGCTGATGCCGCAGCCCTGCTGGAGAAGGAACTCGACGCCAACACATTCCCGTCCGGCGTCAACCGCGAGCTGGCCACCGACTACCACCGCTTCGTCTCCGAGCTCGGTCTGTACGCCGCCTTGGAGGCCGACTTCGCGGGCCATCCGCTCAGCCCGCAGACCTGGGCCCTGCTGACCCGCACCGTCGATGTGGCCGCAGCGATCGTCGACACGACCCTGCGGCCACCACGCCAAGGTGACGACGACGAAGGCATGGCGCTGGTCCTCGACCCACCAGACATCAGCAACTGGTCGGCGTACCTCTCCCTCGGCGCTGCCGTGGTCGGCGCCGCGCCCTGGTGGCCGGACAGCCCTCCAACAGCGACCTCGGTCATCGTCGGCTCGCTGGTCAACGCCCAGCAGCCAGACCGGCCTGCCGAACGACCGGACCACTTCCGGGACGCCGGTCTGACCATCCTGAGGAGTCGGGACACGGGTCGGGAGATCTGGTGCCGTGCGGACGCCGGTCCGCACGGTTTCCTCTCCATCGCCGCCCACGCCCACTCCGACGCGCTCTCGCTCGAGGTGCGCGTCGACGGCGTCGACATCCTCGCCGACCCGGGGACGTACTGCTATCACGGTGAGGAGGAGTGGCGGGACTACTTCCGCTCCACGATCGCCCACAACACCCTCGAGGTAGCGGGTACCGAGCAGTCCACCTGGGGCGGTCCGTTCCTCTGGCTGCGCGGCGCGACAGGCACAGTACGCCGGCACGACGAGAACAGCTGGGATGCCGAACACGACGGCTACGCTCCCGTGACACATCGACGGACCGCCGTACTGGACCACGGCGTGCTGTGCGTGGAGGACCACCTCGACGCCGCAACCGACGTACGGATCGCCTGGCATCTGGGTCCTGAGGTGTCGGTGGATCTGGACGGCACCACCGGACGCCTGGAATGGTCCACCGGCTCAGCGGTCGTCGAACTGCCACCAGGACTGTCCTGGACACTGCACCGCGGTGAGACCGACCCGATCCTCGGCTGGTACTCCGGGCGTTTCGGCCACAAGGTGCCCTCGGCGACCCTGCTCGGCAGCGGCCGATCGGAGGCGCCGACCCCGATGGTGACCAGATTCCGGCTGTCTACCTGAACCCGTGTATCACGGCGGACGCTCGCCGCTCCTTTGTACGGAGAGCGCCTGCGGCTGAGGAGGTACCCGTGAGCACGCAAGAACTCGACGTCAAGAAGGCGTTTCGGGCGATCCTGCGGCATCGGCGGCTCGTCGGCGCCGTGGCGGCCGTCGGACTGCTCGGCGGGATCGGCGCAGGTCTGCTGATCCCCCCGCAGTACTCGGCCTCGTCGCTGGTGCTGCTGCCGGCACCACCGAAGGTGGAGGGCCAGGCGGCATCGAGCGAGCAGAACATCGACACCCAGGTCTTCATCGCGAGCAGCGAACCTGTCCTCAAGAGCGCCGGCCAGAACGTCAGTCCGGTCCTCGGCGTCGAAGAGGTCAAGAAGCGCATCAAGGTGCAGTCCGCGACCGCCGACGTGATCCAGATCAAGAGCCGGGGCGTCAGCCGGCGGCAGGCGACCAGTCTGGCGAACGCGGTCGCCGACGTCTACCTGGTGTTCGTCACGACGGAACAGAAGCTGCCCGGTGATCTGGGCAAGAAGACCGGTGCAAGGGTCCTGGAGCGGGCGACGACGGCCAGCGGCGGAGGGCTGGCCCCGCACCTCGCTCTCTACGGACTCCTCGGTCTGGTCGGCGGCGCACTTCTCGGTGCGGTCGCGGCTCTGGTCATCGCCCGCAGCGACCGGCGGCTCCGGCTGCGGGACGAGATCGCGGACGCGATCGGCCTCCCGGTCCTGGCGTCGGTCTCGTCGTACCGGGCGAAAGGCGTCTCCGACTGGAGCAACCTGCTCGACCGGTACACGCCGCCGGCCGTCGACGCGTGGAGTCTTCGCAAGACGCTGCACCACCTCGGCCTGGACCCGAAGGAGAACACTTCGACCTCGCTGACGGTGATCTCGTTCACCGAGGACGAGGCCGCGCTCCCCTTCGGGCCGCAGCTGGCCGCGTACGCCAAGTCGATCGGGATCGCCACCTCGCTGGTCGTCGGCAACTACCACGAAGCGCCCGCCGTCGTGCCGGGGACGGTCGTGGGATCCGGCAACCGGGTCCAGCTGGACATCCTGGTCGTCGTCGTGGACCGCGACGAACCGCAACTGAACGGCGTGCTCGGCACCTCCACGACTGTGGTCGCGGTGGCCGCGGGCGCTGTGACCGCCGAGGAACTCGCCCGGCTCGCGGTCGCCGCCGACGACGCCGACCGCACCATCGACGGCATCATCGTGACGGATCCCGATCCGTCCGACCGCACCATCGGGCGGGTGCCGCGCTCCATGCGGCGGTCCGGCGCCAGCCTCCCGACCCTGCTCAGCGGCGCGGCCCGGAGGAGAGCCCGATGAGCGAACAATGGAAGGCCGAGCAGCCAGGCCCCGAGACCGTCTGGTCGGACGACGACGAGCTGTACGGCATCGACGAACGCACCGACAGCTATCCACCGGACGGGCTCGTCACCCTCCGCTTCCTCAAGGACGCCGTCCGCCGGCACGCCCGGCTGTGGATCGCCGTCGCGATCCTCGGCCTGGCCCTCGGTACGGCGGTCCCCTTCGTCATGCCGCCCGCGAGCCAATCGTCGGCCAAGCTGCTCCTGACCCACCGCGAGGGCGACAACCTCGAGACTGCGATGGCAACCGACGCCAGCCTGGTGACCACCCGGGCCGTGGCGCAGGTAGCCATCCAGAAGCTCGGCCTCGCCGACACGCCCGACCAGCTGCTGAAGCGGTACTCCGCGACGGCTCTGACCGGCCGTGTCCTCGAGATCGACGCCAAGGCACCGACGAGCGCCGAGGCGACTGCTCTCGCCGACACCATCGCCAGCGCCTACCTGGTGTTCCGCAACCAGCAGATCGCCGAGCAGGCGGCGCCTCTGCAAGCCGATCTCGCGGCGGCTGCCACCGCGGTGAAGCGTGCCGAGGCGGCGGTCCGGGCAGCGGGCGGCGACCCCAGCGACGCGTCCGCACCCACCACCACACTGACGGCCAGGCTCGGCCAGGCGCGGGAGAATCAGCGCTACATCGAGCAGCAACTCCTCGACCAGCAGGTGTCTGCCGCACGGATGACCAGCAGCCGCGTCCTCGACCAAGCCTCGCCGGTCCGGGTGTCGCGGCGGCACACGCAAATCGTCGCGACCGGCTCCGGACTCATGGTGGGTCTGTTCCTCGGGATCGGGTTCATCGTCGTCCGGGCGATGATCTCGGACCGGCTCTGGCGGCGGCAGGACGTTGCCCAGGCACTCGGCGTACCGATCCGGTTGAGCATCGGACGCCCGCGGCTCCGCCGCCGGCCGACCATCCGCCGGCTCCGCGCACCGGAGCCCGACCTCGGACCAGTCGTGCGGCACCTGGGCTGGACCGTCACGGGCGAGGACGGGCTAGCACCGGCCCTCGCCGTCGTGAGCATCGACACGACGAAGGACTGTGCACGCCTGGTCGCCCTGCTCGCGCGGTCCTTCGCCGAACACGGACAGCGGGTTCTGGTGGCGGATCTGACCGACACCGGTGACCTCGCGGCCAGATTCGGCATCAAGAAGCCGGGCACGTTCGAGGCACCGGTAACGGACGCCGACCTACCGGTCAACGTCCATCGCCCGGCGTCGGGCACCGGCGCCCTCGAAGGTCTTCGCCTGCACGAGGAAGCGGACGGGGACACCGACGAGGAGAAGGCTCTGCGCGCGGTCTGGGCAGCCGCCGACGTCGTACTGGTCCACGCGACCCTCTCCCCCGCGCTGGGCGCCGACTACCTCAGGGCCTGGGCCTCCCGGGCGGCGCTCGTGGCGACCGCGGGCCGGTCCAACGCGACGACCCTGCACGCCACCGGCGAGATGATCCGGCTCGCCGGCCTCCACGTCGAAACCGCCGTACTGCTGCGCGCCGACCGCACCGACGACAGCCTCGGGCAGTGGGAGACGGAGACCGAGCACGCCGAGCAGACCAAGTCGACCGAACACGCCAAGCAGACCGGGCAGAACGGGCAGAACGGGCAGAACGAGGAGCGCACTCAGGTCGGAGCGGCCGGGCAGGCTGCGGCCGGGTCCGGTTTCGGAGTGGTCGCCCCATGACCGCTCCGCCGCTCCTCGGCACCGCGCCGGCCGTCCGGTCGGTGCCAGGGCCGCGGACGGTCCGGCGCCGGATCTACACCTGCTGGGGGCTGCTGGTCCTCAACGTCATCCCGTTCTATCCCGGCGCGGGGCACCTGCTGCCCATCCCGGGGATCATCGGCAAGCTGATCACCCAGGGATCCCTCGGCGTGGCCCTGATCCTTGCCATGAGCATCAACCGCCGGGGATCGATCCGCCGGAGCACCTTCATCCTGCTGGTGACCGTCATGGCCGGGGTCGCCGTGATGGACAGCCTGCGGAGCGAGTTCATCTTCGGCAGCCTCTACCGGGTCTGCCGCCTGATCGCGTTCCTGCTGACCCTGTTGCTGCTGACCCCCTGGTGGGGCCGGCGCGATCTGCTCCTCGTCAAGGCACATCTGACCATCGTCGGGATCGTCCTGGGCTCCGTTCTGGTCGGGTACGTCGTCGCACCGGGCGTCGCGATGGGGACCGAAGGCCGCCTGGGCGGCGCCATCTGGCCGATCCCCCCGACGCAGGTCGGCCGGTACGCCGCGACCGCGATCGGGCTGACCGCGATCCTCTGGATGTCCGGCACGATCCAGCGGAGGACGGCCTTGATCACCGCGACGGTCGCCCTGCCGATCCTGTTGCTCAGCCACACCCGCACGGCGCTGGTGTCGATGGCGGCCGGCCTCCTGATCGCCGGGCTCAGCCTCTTCCGCACCCGGGCCCGCGTCCGCCGGGCGTTCGCCACCGGAACGGTCATCGTCTCGATCGGCGCACTCAGCCTGTCCTCGGTGCTGACCACCTGGATCGCCCGCGGTCAGGACACCTCGCAACTGTCGAACCTGACCGGGCGCACCGTGGTCTGGGACCAGGTCCTGTCCCAGCCGCGGGGGTGGTTCGAGCTGTTGTTCGGCATTGGACTGACCAACAAATCGTTCAACGGCCTGGCGATCGACAGCAACTGGATCTCCACCTACTACGAGCTCGGGCTGGTCGGTGTGGCGATCAACATCGCGATGCTCCTGTTCCTGCTGATCACCGCCTCGTTCCGCCCGCACGGCGTCCACCGGGCGCTCGCGCTGTACCTGGTCGGCTACGCCATCGTCTCCAGCTTCACCGAGACCGGTCTCGGCGACGCGTCGCTCGCCCTGCTCGAACTCGCCCTCGCCGCATCTCTGCTCCTGCCGACCCTCAACAGAGGCCCGCGATGAGAATCCTCGTTCTGCACAACCGCTATCGCTCGGCGGCTCCCAGCGGGGAGAACCGGGTCGTCGACCAGGAGAGTCACGCCCTCCGGTCCCTCGGACACGAGGTGGAACACTTCGAACGGCGCAGCGACGACATCGAGAGCTGGTCGCCGCTGCAGAAGGCCGCCCTGCCGGCGACCGTGGTCTGGAGCCGCAGCTCGCACCGGGACCTGAGCGCGGTACTGCGACGGTTCGAGCCTGACGTGGTACATGTTCACAACACTTTTCCTTTGCTCAGTTCCTCCGTGCTGTACGCGTGCCGTGACGCCGGCGTACCGGTGGTCGCGACCCTGCACAACTACCGGCTGGTCTGTGCGACCGGCGACTTCTTCCGGGACGGCAAGATCTGCCTGGAGTGCGCCGACGGCAGTTCCACGGCCGCCATCCGGCACCGCTGTTACCGCGGCTCGGTACTGGCGACCGCACCCGTTGTCGTCGCCGGGCGCGTGCACCGGAACGCGTGGCGCTCGCTGGTCTCGGCGTACGTCCTGCCGACTGCTTCCCAGATCCCGTTGCTGGCCGCAATGGACTTCGATCCGGAGCGCGTCTTCGTCAAACCGAACCTCGTGCCGTACGACGGACCTGTGTCTGGACCTGCATCACGCGAGCACCAGGTGGCCTACGTCGGCCGCCTCGACGAGGCCAAGGGCCTGCCGTTCCTGATGCGCACCTGGGACGAGTACCGCTCGACGGCGGGCGATCAGGGGCTGCGGCTGGTCATCGCCGGCGGCGGAGCGCTGGAAGCAGAGGTCTCACGCTGGGCGGAGCAGCATTCGTCGGTCGAGGTGACCGGAATGCTGAGCAAACAGGAGTGTTTCGAGCTCATCGCCCGCTCGCGCGCCGTCCTGCTGCCCTCACAGGTCCAGGAGACGTTCGGGCTGGTGCTCGTGGAGGCGATGGCCGCCGGGGTCCCCTCGATCGCGGCCGCTCACGGCTCGTTCCCCGAACTGATCACCGACGGCATGGACGGCTCGCTGTTCCGGCCCGGTGACGCCGCCGAACTGCTGACCGCACTCCAGGACGTCGACCGGTCTCCGGAGCGGTACGAGAAGTACGGGCTGCAGGCAAGGGCGACGTACGAGAACCGGTTCCATCCCACCCAGAACATCGGGCACCTGCTCGAGATCTACCGGTACGCAGTGGAGCACCCCGCTGTGCGACGCCGATGAACACCCGCCGCCTGCTGGCCGGCTCCGGGGCTCTGTTGCTGGTCGCCGGCCTGGTCACCGCCGGGTTCGTCGCCAGGAACCGCGCCGCGGTGACCCAGGCCTCGGTCGGCGTCTCCGTCTCCGGAGCACCACCCGCCGCGGCGCCGGGGCCGTCGGCGGCCGCGCCCGCACCGGCATCTCCGCCGGCCCGGATCTGCGACAACCCGACCATCCTGGCCGGTCCCGCGCGGCCACCCAGTGGCGCCGTCGTCGTGCAGCGAACGCAGAACCTGATTGCGCTGACCGAGGACAGGCCCGCCGGTACGACGTTCTGGCTCGTCCCGGGAGTGCACACCCTGGGCACCGGCCAGTACGACCAGGTGACGCCGAAGGCCGGCAACACGTACGTCGGCGCGCCGGGAGCGATCATCGACGGGCAGCACCTGAACCTGTACGCGTTCAGCGGGCCGGCGGGCGGCGTCGTCATCCGGAACCTCACCATCCAGAACTTCGGGCGCCACGGTTCCAACAACGACGAGGGCGTGGTGAACCACGAGACCACGGCGAGCTGGACGCTGCTCGGGAACACGATCCGGGACAACGCCGGGAACGCGGTCATGGTCGGCACCCGCAACCTGTTGCGCCACAACTGCCTGGCGCACAACGGGCAGAGCGGCTTCGGCACCTACAGCGCCATCGCGGGCGTTTCGAACATCACGCTCGACAGCAACGAGATCACCGGCAACAACACCGACGACTGGGAGCACCTCAGGCCGGGGTGCGGGTGCACGGCCGGCGGGAAGTTCTGGGAGGTCACCGGAGCGGTCGTGCGGAACAACTGGGTACACGACAACAAGGGCGCCGGCCTGTGGGCCGACACGAACAACGCGGGATTCCTCTTCGAGGGCAACTACATCGAAGGCAACGACGCCGAGGGCCTGATCTACGAGATCAGCTACAACGCGGTCATCCGGAGCAACACGTTCGTCGGCAACGGCCACGTCGAGGGTCCGGCCAACGGCAACTTCCCGACCGGCGCCGTCTACATCTCGGAGTCGGGCAGCGACCGGCGGGTCCGAGCCGGCTCCGGCAAGACCTTCGAGATCAGCGACAACGTCTTCAAGGACAACTGGTCGGGCGTCGTGCTGTGGGAGAACTCCGACCGGTTCTCGGGATCACCGGCGGAGGGCAGCCAGGCCGACACCCTGGTCAATCCTCAGCTGGTCACCGCCAAGACCTGCACCCAGCGCAACATCAAGAAGCAGCCCTACTTCGACGACTGCCGGTGGAAGACGCAGAACGTCCACGTGCACAACAATCTCTTCAGCCTCGACCCGAGCCGGCTTCCGGCGACCTGCAGCTCGCAGACCGGCTGCGGCTACAACGGTCTGTTCGCGAACTTCGGGACCTCCCCCGCGTGGTCGCCGTACAAGGGCACCGCGATCGAGGAGGCCGTCGCACTGCAGCAGAACAACAAGTTCTCCTCGAACATCTACTCCGGTCCGTGGAGCTTCGTCGTTCCAGCGCAAGGTGCCCGGGCGAACTGGGCCACCTGGCAGGGCGCGCCGTACAACCAGGACACGGACAGCCTGATCAAGCTGCCGGCTCCCGCGAGCGGCTCGACCGGGGAGCGCTGAAGCGATGATCGGGCCTCCTGAACGGGCCGCGTGTGAGCAGATCGCGCTGCTCCGGTCGGTCGGGTACGCCGCGTTCGGCCGGCACGAACGCGGCCTCGACGTGCTCGACCTGGTCTTCGACAGCCTCATCGACCAGCCCGGAGACGACGTACGACGGCTGCGCTTCGCCGGGCACGGGGTGACGCTGGACGTGGAACGCACGACGCTGACCGTGGAACTACGGGTCTTCCCGGCCGGTCCGGTCGTGGTCGAGGCGCGCGGTAGCGACGGGCCTGGCAACGCGCAACTGGTGAGCTTCCTGCTGCGGTGGCCCGGTAGCGCACAACGGCCGGTCCGGACCGCCTGGATCATGCTCTGACCAGAGCACGATCGGTGGCGGCCCGGACCGGGGCCTGCTGCCTCAGGAGGCAAGCAGCAGTCTGAGTTTCTCCAGGCAACGGCCGCGGATCGGGCCGATGCTGCCGATCGGGATCCCGATCGTCGCGGAG
Organism: Kribbella pratensis; assembly: GCF_004366075.1. GTDB lineage: Bacteria > Actinomycetota > Actinomycetes > Propionibacteriales > Kribbellaceae > Kribbella > Kribbella pratensis. The sequence continues at coordinate 1,627,986 of NZ_SODU01000001.1, forward strand.
ATCTCGGCGTACGGCGCCGGCGGGTCGGACATCAGCATGCCGAGCAGCTGCTGCCAGCGGTCGGGCAGCTTCTCGAGTGCCCGCCGTACGTCGTCCGCCCGTTCGCCGGCGATCAGGTCGGAGTCCAGCTCCGGCTGGTCGCCGGCCACGTCCTCGAACGCCGTTGCTTCGTAGGTCAGCAGCACGCGCTTGCGGAACGCCAGTACCCGCAGGCATTCCCGGCGCGTGGTGACGACCAGCCAGGCGCCGACCCGTTCGGGATCGACGCGATTGATGTGCTCGAGCAACCGCAGCCAGACCACCTGCGAGACGTCAGCGGCGTCGCTGTCGCCCAGCCGGAAGCTGCGGGTGACGGCCCAGACGAGCCGCGCATAATGATCGACCAGCTGACTCCAGGCACCCTGGTCCCCTGCCGCGGCCCTGACCACCAGGGTCGCTGCCTCGGATCGGGCAACGGCCGATCTTTCCAGTACTACAGTCACGGATTCCCCCCTCGGGAACACAAACACCGCTCAACACCACTCAGTACGCGCCGTCGCTCCCCAGCACGGCGCGTGCGGTCTTCCACAGAATCAGAAGGTCCAGCGCGATCGACCAGTTGTCGGCGTACCGCAGGTCGAGCCGCATGGACTCCTCCCAGGTCAGGTCGCTGCGACCGCTGACCTGCCACAGGCCGGTCAGGCCCGGCTTCACGAGCATCCGTCGCGCGTCGTCGATCGCGTACTGCGCGACCTCGGCGGGCAACGGCGGACGCGGGCCGACCAGTGACATGTCCCCCCGGAGCACGTTCACCAGTTGCGGCAGCTCGTCGATCGAGAACCGTCGCAGGTACCGCCCGACCCTGGTCACCCGCGGGTCGTCGCGGAGCTTGAACAGGACCCCGTTGCCGTCGTTCAGCGCGTGCAGCTCGGCCTTGCGTGCCTCGGCGTCGGCCACCATCGTGCGGAACTTCAGCATCTGGAACTGCTTGCCGCCGCGGCCGACCCGGGTCTGCCGGAACAGCACCGGCCCGCGGCTGGTGAGTTTCACCAGGATCGCGGTGACCAGCAGGATCGGCGCGACGCCGAGCAGCATCAGGCACCCGACCACCCGGTCGAAGATGCTCTTCAGCAGGTGCGGTCCGCCGGAGACCGACGGCCGCTCCAGGTGCAGCAGCGACAGGCCCGCGACCGGCCGGATCGAGATCCGCGGACCGGCGACCTCGACGATGCCCGGCGAGACGATCAGCTCGACACCGCGCTGCTCGAGTGCCCAGGACAGCTTCCGCAGCGTGTGTCCGGCCAGTTCGGGGTCGGCGGCCACGGCCACGACCTCGACGGTGTACTGGTCGACCGCGGCCAGGATGTCCATCTCGGTCCGGCCCAGGCGCTCCGGTTCCGGCTCCTCGAAGACGTCGCCACGCGGCAGGCAGCTGGCCACCACGACGTACCCGTCGGCCGGCCGTTCTTCCAGGTGCCGCTTCAGCGTGGTCACCTGGTCGTTGCGTCCGACAACGAGTACCCGGCGCATGCACCGGCCGGCGAACCGCCGCCAGGAGATCTGCCGGTGCAGCATCCAGCGGCCGAACATCGCCGCCGCACACGTCATCGGCACCGCCAGCACCACGAACCCTCGAGCAACCTCGCTCTTGGTCGCGTACGACGAGATCGCCACGATGGCAGTCAGGGCCACCGCGGCCCGGATGACCGAGCGGAACTCCTCCGGCCCGGTGCCGAAGTACCGGGTCTCGTAGCCGCGTTGCAGCGCCACACAGGCCACCCAGGCGACCGGCAGCAGCACCCCCAGCACGACGTATCCAAGATTGATCTGAGCCCCGAACCGGGCCACCAGCGCCAGCGAGGCGCCGATCATCCCGGCGCCGAGATCAGCCGCCAGCGACGCCCGCCGGTACTTCGCCACCCAGCGCGCCTCGGTGTGCCGGGCAGAGCGCGGCAGCACAGCCGGCACCGCGTCCGGAACCACCCAGACCGGCCGACGCCGGTCCCCCGACGGCGCCGGCCGCAAATCAGCTGGTTCGGCGAGTCCTTCAGACATGACGAATTCGGTCACGTACAGCCACCCCCCACAGGTGTACAGCGAAACCCGTGACCAACCCACACCCCGTCACGGACCTCGTCCATCGCCGCCCCCACAACGGCGTGAACCAGACAGTACTACGCGAATGCCGCCTGGAACAGCACTGACGACGAGTGTTTACCCCCGCGCCGTCGCCGTAGGAGAAAAAGACCCCCGGGACCAGTTTCGGTCCCAGGGGTCTCGAAAAAACGGCTACTGCAAGTGATCAGCCGGCGATCAAGCCGTCGCCGCTGATCAGTTCACGCATCTCGGCGAGCGAGCTGTCCGACGGGGGCAGGATGGCGTCGGAGTCGTGCAGCTCGGTGTCCGGCACCTGCTCGCCGGAGCGGACGAAGTCCAGTAGCGCGGCGAACGCGGTCTGGTACGCCGTCTCGTCGCCGGACGACACCGCCTTCTCCAGGTCGCCGTCCACCGCGTTGAGCGCGTCCAGCTTGTCGTCGGCCAGTCGCCACTGGCCTTCACCCATGATGCGAACGATCACCGAACATCTCCGTCCTGAGGTCGCGCCGGCTCGGCTGCCGGCTGCTGCACTGGCTGGGCGGACTGCGGCTGGGCCTGCGCGGCCCCCTCACCGGAGAGCTCCTTCGGCGCACCGCCGCCGGCCAGCTGGGCCTTCATGGCGGCCAGCTCGTTCTCCACGTCGGAGCCGGACGACATCCGGTCCAGCTCCAGAGTGATGTTGTCCTTCACGGTGCCGCTCGCGTCGTCGAGCGCGCCGGAGGCGAGCAGTTCGTCGATCGCGCCGGCCCGGGCCTGCATCTGCTGGGTCTTGTCCTCGGCGCGCTGGACCGCGAGACCGACGTCGCTCATCTCCTCGGAGATACCGGAGAAGGCCTCGTTGATCCGGGTCTGCGCCTCGGCCGCGGTGTAGGTGGCCTTGATGGTCTCCTTGCGGGTCCGGAAGGACTCGACCTTGGCCTGCAGCCGCTGGGAGGCCAGCGTCAGCTTCTCCTCCTCACCCTGCAGCTGGGCGTGCTGGGTGGTCAGGTCGTCGATCTGGCCCTGGAGACCGGACTTGCGGGTCAGGGCCTCGCGGGCCAGGTCCTCGCGGCCCATCGAGAGCGCCTTCTGCGCCTGCTCCTGCAGCTTGGCCGACTGGGACTGCAGCTGTGACGCCTGCAGTTCCACCCGCTTCCGGCTGGTGGCCACGTCGGCCACACCCCGCCGTACCTTCTGCAGCAGCTCGAGCTGCTTCTGATACGAGTAGTCAAGGGTTTCGCGAGGATCCTCGGCCTTGTCCAGGGCGGAGTTCGCCTTGGCCTTGAAGATCGTCGACATCCGCTTGAAGATGCTCATCGATATCCGTACCCCTTCTGTGCCGGACTGACGACCCGGCGTGCGTGCCTTCCACCCTATGTCCCACCGGGTCACCACACCATCAGGACCGGCCCGGATAAAGTAGGAGGAAGGTCCGGGGACCACCCCGAGTCGCGACCTGCCCTGCGAATGAGGTTCTGACCCCGTGTTCCGTCGTACCAAGTCTGAGACAGATACCACCGTACCTGCCGAGTCCCAGGGCAAGCCGGGCGGCAAGGGGCGTCCGACGCCGAGCCGCAAGGAAGCGGAGGCCGCCCGCAAGGCCGCGTTCAAGAAGCCGCGCAACCGCAAGGAGGCCTCGGCGATCCGGCGGGAGAAGGTCCGGACCGAGCGCGCGAAGATGCAGACGGCCATGCAGACCGGCGACGACCGGTACCTGCCGGCCGCCGACAAGGGCCCGGTACGGCGGTTCGCCCGCGACTACGTCGACGCGCGCTACTCGGTGATGGAGTTCGCGCTGCCGGTCCTGCTGGTGGTGTCGCTGATCGGCGTCGTGTTCTCGCCGCAGTTCCCGTGGCTGGCCGGGATGGTGAACCTGCTGTTCCTGTTCATGATCCTGCTGATCGCGGCGGACTGGTTCCTGCTCACCTCCGGGCTGAAGAAGCAGGTGGGGATCAAGTTCCCGAAAGAGTCCACCAAGGGGATCGGGTTCTACGCCGTCCGGCGGACGATGCAGATGCGCCGCTGGCGGCTGCCGAAGCCGATGGTGAAGCGCGGCGAGAAGCCGTCCTGAACGAGCGGTAGGGTCAAACCATGGACTTCCGGTATCTGGGTAACAGTGGTCTCAAGGTCAGCGAGATCTCGTACGGCAACTGGCTGACGCACGGCTCCCAGGTGGAGAACGAGCAGGCCAAGGCCTGCGTGCGGGCGGCCCTGGAGGCCGGCATCACGACGTTCGACACCGCCGACGTGTACGCGAACACCAAGGCCGAGTCGGTGCTCGGCGAGGCGTTGGCCGGCGAGCGCCGCGAGTCGCTGGAGATCTTCACCAAGGTGTACTGGCCGACCGGTCCGGGCGGGCCGAACGACACCGGCCTGTCCCGCAAGCACATCCACGAGTCGATCAACGGGTCGCTCAAGCGCCTCGGCACCGACTACGTCGACCTGTACCAGGCGCACCGGTTCGACACCGAGACGCCGCTCGAGGAGACGATGGAGGCGTTCGCCGACGTCGTCCGGCAGGGCAAGGCGCTCTACATCGGCGTGTCGGAGTGGACCGCCGAGCAGCTGCAGGAGGGCCACCGGCTGGCCCGTGAGCTGCGCATCCCGTTCGTCTCGAACCAGCCGCAGTACAGCATGCTGTGGCGGGTGATCGAGGCCGAGGTGGTGCCGGCGTCGGAGGAGCTCGGCATCGGCCAGGTCGTGTTCTCGCCGATCGCGCAGGGCGTGCTCACCGGCAAGTACCTGCCCGGTCAGCAGCCGCCGGAGGGTTCCCGGGCGACCGACGCCAACGGGTCCAACTTCATCAAGCGGTTCCTCACCGACGACGTGCTCACCCGGGTCCAGGAACTGAAGCCGCTCGCCGAGGAGGCGGACCTCTCGCTGTCCCAGCTCGCGATCGCGTGGGTGCTGCAGAACAGCAACGTCTCGTCCGCGATCATCGGCGCCTCCCGGCCCGAGCAGGTCACCGAGAACGTGAAGGCCTCCGGCGTCACGCTGGACGAGGGTCTGCTGAAGCGGATCGACGAGGTGCTCGGCCACATCGTCGAGAACGACCCGGCCAAAACCGCGCAGAACGCCCCGCAGAAGCGGCCGAACTCGTGAGCTGGAGCTGGCGGTTCGAGACCGCGACCGGTGCCCTGGTCGACCCCGGCGAGGTCGGCGGGGCCGACTTCTCCGCGCAGGGTGACGCGGAGAGCTGGCTGGGCGAGGTCTGGCGGGACCTGGCCGACCGTGGCGTCGGTCAGGTGTACCTGCTGGAGGACGGCCGCGAGGTCTACGGGCCGATGAGCCTGTCCTCCGCCGAATAAGCACCGAACAAGCACCGAACAAGCGCAGAGTAAGCTGCTTTCGAACCACACGCCTGCGTCACAGGGAAGCCGGTCCGAGTCCGGCGCTGACCCGCAACCGTAGGCCACCTGACAGCGCTGACAGCACTGACAGGTGGCAAGCCGGAACACTGTGACGCAGGCGGTCAGGCTCGACTACCCGCCGTGGTCCGCGGGTGGAGCCCCTACCCTGCCGGTGCAGGCGGGACCTCCTCCACCGGGCTGCGGCCCGACCGAGGAACCACCATGACTGCACACCGGACCGTACGACTGGTCCTCAGCCTGCTGGCGGGTCTCCTGCTGGCTGGGACCGTTGCCACCGTCTCAGCGACCGCCGCACCGACAGAGGACGGCTACCGCTTCTGGGGCTACTACCAGTGGAGCAACGGCCAATGGGCCTTCTCCCAGAAGGGCGCCGACGCCTTCGTGCCCGCCGACGGCGCCGTGGAGGGCTGGCGGTTCGCCGTCGGCGGAGCCAAGCCCCGGGTCCCGCGGGCCGCGGGCGACTTCGACGCGATCTGCGGCAAGACCCCGGCGGAGACCGGCAAGAAGCGGGTCGCGCTGGTCGTCGACCCGGGTACGCCGGGGGACGCGGTCGCCGGCGAGACGCCGGGTGAAGCCAAAGGCACCTGCGTGGTGACCGCCCCGAAGTCGACCGGCGCGCAGATCCTCGCCGCGGCCGGACCGGTCCGGATCGAGAAGGGCCTGACCTGCGGCATCGCGGGCTACCCGTCCAAGAGCTGCGGCGACCAGGTGAAGAACATCAAGGTCCCGGCCACCGAGCCTCCGGTCACGTTGCAGATCGGTGCAGCGGTGGGCTCGACGGCGACACCCGCCGCCTCCACACCCTCTTCAGACAGCAGCGGTACGCCGTGGACCGGCATCATCATCGCCGTCATCGTGGTGCTGCTCCTGGCGGGCGGCGGATTCATGCTGAACCGCCGGCGTACTGCGGCCAACTAAGTGCGCGCCGTACACCACCTGACACTCCCCCGGGCACTCCACCCGGGGGCCTGGTGGTTGTGGGCGCTCTGCATGGCTGTCGCGGCCAGCAGGACACGCAATCCGGTCCTGCTGGTCCTGATCCTCGCCGTGACCGGATTCGTCGTTTCAGCCCGCCGGAGCGACGCACCGTGGGCACACAGCTTCACTGCGTTCCTCAAGCTCGGCCTGCTGGTCATCGGCGTCCGCGTGGTCCTGCAGGCGCTGCTGTCCACCCGCTCGCAGGGAAACACGCTGCTGTTCACGCTGCCGCAGATCCCCTTGCCTGACTGGGCCGCGGGCGTGAAGCTCGGCGGCGACGTGACGGCGGAGGCTCTGGTGACGGCTCTGTACGACGGTGGTCAGCTGGCCGTCATGCTCTGCTGCGTGGGTGCGGCCAACGCACTGGCCAGTCCGCGGCGGTTGCTGAAGTCGTTGCCAGGGGCCCTCTACGAGATGGGGGTCGCGTGCGTGGTCGCACTGACCTTCGCGCCGCAACTGGTGACGGACGGCCGCCGCGTGCGCGCAGCACGACGGCTCCGCGGTCGTACCCGCGCCTCCTTCCGTACGACGGCCATGCCTGTCCTGGAAGGTGCATTGGACCGATCGGTGGAGCTGGCGGCCGCGATGGACTCACGTGGCTACGGCCGTACTGCGCAGGCTCCTCGTGCGCAGCGTCGACTCACCGCACTGTGCGTGCTGCTGGGACTGCTGGGGATCCTGCTGGGCGTCTACGCGTTGCTGACCGACGCCATGGCGTTCCCATTAGCTGCCGGTGCGCTGGCGGCTGGTGTGCTGCTGGCAGTCGCAGCCATGGCAGTCGGGCGGCAGCGGGTCAGCAGGACGCGCTACCGACCCGACCCGTGGGCGTTGCCCGAGTGGATCGTCGTTGCGGCCGGTGCTGTGGCCGCGGGTGCCATGGTGACCGCAGCGGTCCGTGGTGTGAACGGTCTGCTGCTGGCCGGCCCGTTGGTGGTCCCACCAGTACCGGTGCTGCCGGTCGTCGGCGTCCTGATCGGACTGGTGCCCGCCGTGGCCGCACCACCCCTCAAAGCGCCACTGACCAAGGCGGTCAAATGATCGAGTTCGACCAGGTGACGGTGACGTACGACGGGGCGCTCCAACCGGCTCTGCGGGACGTCAGCTTCACGGTGCCGGAGGGCGAACTGGCGCTGGTGATCGGGCGAACCGGGTCCGGCAAGTCCACGTTGCTGCGGGCAATCAACGGCTTGGTGCCGCACTTCACCGGAGGCACGCTGGCCGGGCGGGTGCTGGTCGACGGGCGGGACACCCGCGAGTACCGGCCGCGCGATCTCGCCGACGTGGTCGGGATGGTCGGACAGGACCCGATGGCGGGGTTCGTCACCGACACGGTCGAGGACGAGCTGGCGTACAGCATGGAGTCGCTCGGTGTGGCGCCGGACGTGATGCGGCGGCGCGTCGAGGAGACGCTGGACCTGCTCGGGCTGGCCGACGTACGGGATCGAGCTCTGACGTCGCTTTCTGGTGGACAGCGGCAGCGGACTGCCATCGGAGCAGCTCTCACGTCGCATCCCGCCGTACTCGTGCTGGACGAACCCACCTCCGCGCTGGACCCACAGGCGGCCGAGGAGGTGCTGGCTGCGCTCCAGCGGCTCGTGCACGACTTGGGTGTCACTGTGGTGATGGCCGAGCACCGGTTGGAGCGGGTGATCCAGTACGCCGACCGCGTGATCGAAGTACCCGGTGGCGCCGCTGCTGTGTCGACGGGCCTGCCGGCCGAGCGCATGGTGACCGCACCGGTCGCACCGCCGGTCGTGGAGCTGGGACGGCTGGCCGGATGGTCACCGCTCCCCCTGTCGGTACGGGACGCCCGACGCGCTGCAGCAGGTCTCCGCTCCCGGCTCGACTCTCCGCAGCCTGCACGCGCGGGAGTACCACTCGGTGCGGAGCTTGCCCAGTGCAAGGACCTGGTGGTGAGCTACGGCAGCGTCACTGCGCTCCGTGGTGTCTCGCTGAGTATCAAGGCCGGTGAGGTCGTCGCACTGATGGGCCGCAACGGCGCGGGCAAGTCGACGTTGCTGAACTCTCTCGTCGGCATCCTCTCTCCTCGCTCTGGCACTGCGACCGCCGCAGGAGTCGACCCACGCCGTACCAACCCGAAGCGACTGGTCAAGGCAGTCGGACTGGTCCCGCAGGAGCCCGCAGACTTGCTGTACGCCGCTACGGTCGCGGACGAATGCTCCACCGCGGACTCCGACTTCAAGGTGACCACAGGTAGCTGCCGGGCGCTCCTGGAGCGACTGGCACCCGATGTGCCTCTGGACATGCATCCGCGCGACCTGTCGGAGGGACAGCGACTGTGCCTGGCGTTGGCCGTCGTACTGTGCGGCGCGCCGCCACTGCTGTTGCTGGACGAGCCGACGCGGGGCCTGGACTACGGCGCCAAGCGGCGGCTGGTCGCAATCCTGCGCGAGCTGGCCGCTGCTGGGCACGCAGTGGTGTTGTCGACGCATGACGTGGAGATGGTCGCCGAAGTCGCCACGCGGGTGATGGTGCTCGCCGACGGCGAGCTGGTGAGTGACGGCGAGACGGCCGAGGTGATCGCCGGGTCGCCGGCGTTCGCGCCGCAGGTGGCGAAGATCCTTGCGCCGCTACCGTTCCTGACCGTCGGCGAGGTCGCGGACGCACTGGATCGGGCGTCGTGAAACGCAACCGGCTCAAGCCCCCGACTGCACCACTTCGCCTGATCCGGCTGAAGCCCCGGAGTACGACCGCGTTGCTTGTCGCCTCGCTCGCGGGCGTGCTCGGGTTCGCGTGGCCGCTGTTCTTCCAGACCTCGCAGGCAGGCGAGTCCGCGATCGGTCACACCACAGACGCGCCGTGGCTGTTCGTGTTGCTGCTGCCGTTGCTCGTGGCCGTCGTACTGGCGGAGCTCTCCGAGGCCGGGATCGACGCGAAGGTGATCTCACTGGTCGGCATGCTTGCCGCGGTCGGCGCGGCCCTGCGAGCGTTGGGCCCAGGTACGGCGGGACTCGAGCCGGGGTTCTTCCTGCTCGTGCTGGCGGGACGGGCGTTCGGCGCCGGGTTCGGGTTCGTGCTCGGGGCGGTGTCGTTGCTGGGCGGGGCGCTGATCAGCGGTGGGGTCGGGCCGTGGATGCCGTTCCAGATGTTCGCGTGCGCGTGGGTCGGGTGTCTTGCGGGTCTGCTGCCGCGGGTCGGCGGGCGGTTGGAGTTGCTGCTGCTGGCGGCGTACTCGCTGGTGTCGGGTGTGCTGTACGGCGTGATCATGAACCTCTGGTTCTGGCCGTACGCGACGTTCGGCAGCGACTTCTCGTTCATCCCGGGCGACACACTGGCCGCCAACCTGCACCGGTACTTCTTGTTCGTGGTGGCGACGTCGCTGGGGTGGGACATTCCGCGCGGCATCCTGAGCGCGGTGCTGGTGCTGCTGCTCGGGCGGCCGATCCTGAACGCTTTCCGGCGTACGGCGCGCAAGGCGGCCTTCGAGGCGCCGGTGGTTTTCGAGCCCGGGAGGACGAATGCCTGACCGAACCCTCATCCTCGGCGGAGCCCGCTCCGGCAAGTCCGTCGCCGCCGAACGCCTGCTGTCCGCGGAGCCCGACGTCCTGTACGTCGCGACCGGCGGAAACGACTCCGGGGACGCCGAGTGGGCGGACCGGGTCGCGAAGCACCAGGCCCGCCGGCCGGCCTCCTGGGGTCTGGCGGAAACGATCGACCTGGTGCCGCTGCTCGAGTCCCCCGGTCCCCCGCTCCTGATCGACTGCCTCACCCTCTGGCTGTCGCGCACCATGGACACCGTCGACGTCTGGTCCGATCTCGACCGCGCGGGCCTCGTCGAGCAAGCCATCGCCGGCCTCGCCGACGCGTGGTCCGCGACCGCCCGCCGCGTGGTTGCCGTCAGCAACGACGTGGGTTCGGGCATCGTCCCCGCCGACCCCGGGACCCGTCTGTTCCGCGACCTCATGGGCCGCCTCAACACCACCATCTCCCTGGCGTCCGACCAGGTCCTCTGGACCATGGCCGGCCGAACCCTCCCCCTCACATGACCGAGCCCGGCGAACCGGAAGCCGCCGCCGGGCCCGCAGACGCCAACGTCCGACGGGCCTGGAGCGATGCCGCGCGACTCTCGCTCGGCACGCTCACGGTCCTGCCCGCGGGCGTGCCATCACGAGTTGATCGAGAGGTCGGCGGGCGCGCGATGGTGCTGGCCCCGGCCGTCGGAGTGCTGGTCGGCGGGATCGCTGCCGCGGTTGTCGTGCTTGCGCAGCTGGTGAAGCCGGACGCGGACCTGCTGGCGGCCGTACTCGGGGTGCTGGTTGTCGCCGGGCTCTCGGGCGGACTGCACCTGGACGGCCTCGCCGACTTCGCCGACGCCCTGGGCAGCCGGCGGGACCGCGAGACGATGCTGCGGATCATGAAGCAGAGCGACATCGGCCCGTTCGGTGTCGTCGCCATCGTCGGCGTACTGCTCCTCGACGTCGCCGCCCTCACCGCCTGCCTGCAAGCGGACTTCGGCTGGCAGGCGCTTCTGATCGCCACCGCCGCGAGCCGCCTCACCCTCCCCTGGTCCTGCCGTACGTCGATCCCCGCGGCCCGCCCCGACGGCCTGGGATCGTTCGTCGCCGCTACCGTCCGCCCACTCACGGCAACCCTCACTACAGCCGCAGTACTCGCCGCGGCCATCGCGCTCAGTTGGCTCGCGTCCCCCGCCGTACTCCGTTCGTCCGGCACCGCAGGCGCCGTACTCCTGGCCGTTCTGACCAGCCTGCTCATCGGCCGCCGAGCTGTCCGGGCGCTCGGCGGCACCACCGGCGACGTCCTCGGCGCGATCGTCGAAATGGCTCTCCCGGTGGCCCTTGTGACGCTCGCCTTGACCGTGTGAGCGCTCACCTCCACCACCTCGTGGCCGGGGTGGTCTACTCTCGCCGACGAGACGTTTCAGAGGGGTAGTGACGGCGAGGTTGCGGAAGATGTTCGTGGTTCACCACCGGTGGGCGGCCGGGCACGCCCCGCGATCCGTTATCTTTATGTAATGAACGCAACTCGCCCGGCTCCCGGCTCGCAGGCTTCGCTGCGCGAAGCCAATCGTGCGCGCGTTCTCGGCGTCGTCCGGCAGCACGGCCCGCTCACGCAGGTCGAGATCGCCGCCGCCTCCGGACTCTCCGCCGCCACCGTCTCGAACATGGTCAAGGAGCTCGATCAGGCCGGCATGGTCGGCCTGTCCCGCAGCATCCGCAACGGCCGCCGCGCCGTACTGGTCTCCCTCGCGTCCGGCGGTGGGCTGCTGGCCGGTGTCGCGTTCGGCGAGCGCGACGTCCGCGTCGCGGTCGCGAACGGTTCCCGCGAGATCCTCGCCCAGCAACTGATGCCGCTGCAGGCCGATCACGTCGCCGACGAGGGCATGGAGCGCGCCGCCCGGCTGCTCGCCGACCTGGCCGAGACGGTCAGCTCCGGCGTCGAGGACATCTCCGCCATCGGGTTCGGGCTGCCGATGCCGGTCGACTCCGTCAGCGGCGAGGCGGGGTCCGACGCGGTGCTGCCCGGCTGGCGCGGCGTCAACGTGACCGAGGCGATGTCCGGGTACCTGCGCGCCCCGGTCGCACTCGACAACACCGCGAACCTCGCGGCCCTGGGCGAACTGCGGGCCGGCGCGCTCCGCGGCGTCCGGAACGGCTGCTACCTGAAGTTCTCGTACGGCGTCGGCGCGGGCATCGTGATCAACGGCGACGTGTTCCGCGGTTCGACCGGTACGGCGGGCGAGATCGGGCACGTCACGATCGACGAGAACGGCCCGATCTGCCGCTGCGGCAACCGCGGCTGCCTGGACACGTTCGTCGGCTCGCGCGCGCTGATCAGCAGCCTGGCCGCGTCGCACGGACCGCTGCGGCTGAAGGACATCGTGACTCGCGCACTCGGCGGCGATCTCGGCTGCCGCCGGGTGATCGAGGACGCCGGCCGCCGGGTCGGCGTCGCCGTGGCAGGCGTCGTCAACCTGCTGAACCCGGAGGCGATCGTGGTCGGCGGCCTGATGGCCGAGGCCGGCGAACTGATCCACGCCCCGCTCCGCGAGGCGCTCGACCGGTGCGCGATCCCGAGCGCCGCGGCGAGCGTCGAACTGCGCCCCGCCGAGCTCGGCGACGAGGCGGACATCGTCGGCGCGATCCACCGCGCGTCGATGCTGAGTCATACCAATATCTCCATTTCTTGAATTCAAGTCTTGACGCCAAGACGCCGGCGGGCTTGACTGCGGGCAGGCCAATCGGGGCCGTCTCGTCAAGGAGCCGCCATATGTCCTTCTCAGCACTTCGTCTCGTCGGCCTCGGGCTTGCCGTCTCGGCCCTCGCCACCTCCTTGGTGGCCTGTGGCAAGGACGACACAGGCTCCGGCTCGGGCAGCGGCTCAGGCGGCGCGAAAAAGGTCGCGCTGTTGCTGCCCGAGTCGAAGACCACCCGGTACGAGGCGCTCGACCGCCCGCTGTTCACCGAGGCGCTGAAGGCGGCCTGCGGCGACTGCCAGCTGATCTACAGCAATGCCGATCAGGACGCCGCCAAGCAACAGCAGCAGGCCGAGGCCGCGCTCACCCAGGGCGCGAACGTCCTGGTTCTCGACCCGGTCGACGGCAAGGCCGCCGCCGCGGTCGCCGCCTCCGCGAAGGCCCAGAGCGTCCCGGTGGTCGCGTACGACCGGTTCATCGAGAACGCCAACTACTACGTGTCGTTCGAGAACGAGGCGGTCGGCAAGCTGCAGGCGCAGACCCTGGTGGATGCGCTCAAGGCGGCCGGCAAGACGTCCGGCAACCTCGCGATGATCAACGGCTCGCCGACCGACCCGAACGCCGCCGACTTCAAGAAGGGCGCGCACAGCGTGCTCGACTCCAGCGGGTTCAAGATCGCCGCCGAGTTCGACACCCCGGACTGGAGCCCGGACAAGGCGCAGGGCTGGATGGAGGGCCAGCTGAGCGCGATCAAGAACGGCCTGGTCGGTGTGTACGCCGCCAACGACGGCACCGCGGGTGGCGCGATCGCCGCGCTGAAGGGCGGTGGCGTGAAGCCGCTGCCGCCGGTCACTGGGCAGGACTCGGAACTGGCCGCGATCCAGCGGATCATCGCCGGCGACCAGGCGATGACCATCTACAAGGCGGTCAAGCCGCAGGCAGAGGCCGCCGCCAAGGGTGCGGTTGCGCTGGCGAACGGCGGCAAGCCCGAGTCCACCACCGAAAAGAACGGCGTACCGTCGACGATCCTCGACCCGGTCGCGGTGACCAAGGACAACATCAAGGACACCGTCGTCAAGGACAACATCTACAAGGTCACCGACATCTGCACCGCGTCCTTCGCTGCCGCCTGCACCGCCGCAGGCCTGTCCGCCAACTGACCCGCCCCTCGGCGTAGCCCCCCGCAGTGAGGTGCGGGGGGCTGCGCCGACCTCTCCCCAACCGCGCCCCCGGCGAGGATCATGGCGTGAAATAAGTCCAGGAGGCTCAACACGTGACTGTTACCCCGACTCCCCTCGACGTCGGCGCCGGTACGGTGCTGACGCTGCAGGGAGTCTCCAAGCGTTTCGGCGCCGTGCAGGCTCTGAAGAACATCGAGCTGGACGTCCGTGCCGGTGAGGTGCTCGCTCTCGTCGGCGACAACGGGGCCGGCAAGTCCACGCTGGTCAAGACGATCGCCGGCGTCTACACGGCCGACGACGGGTCGATGGTGTTCGACGGCCGACCGGTCCGGGTCGGTAGCCCGGCCGAGGCGCAGCAGCTCGGCATCGCCACCGTGTTCCAGGACCTCGCGCTGTGCGACAACCTCGACGTGGTCGCGAACCTGTACCTCGGCCGCGAGCTGCGCAAGAACGGCGCCCTCGACGAGGTCGAGATGGAGCGCTCCTCCTGGGAGCTGCTCCGGCAGCTGTCCGCGAAGATCCCCTCGGTCCGGATCCCGGTCGCCAGCCTGTCCGGCGGCCAGCGGCAGACCGTCGCGATCGCGCGCAGCCTGCTCGGCCGGCCCAAGGTCGTGATGCTGGACGAACCGACCGCGGCCCTCGGCGTCGCTCAGACCGCCGAGGTCCTCAACCTGGTCGAGCGGCTCCGCGAACGCGGGCTGGCCGTCATCCTGATCAGCCACAACATGGCCGACGTGATGGCGGTCGCGGACCGGGTCGCCGTACTGCGTCTCGGCCGCAACAACGGCGTCTTCGTGGTCAGCGAGACCAGGACGCAGGACATCATCGCCGCGATCACCGGCGCTACCGACAACGCGGTCTCCGAGCGCGCAGCGCGCCGGAGCCGGGAAGAGGGACCGGCCTCATGAGTCTCCAAGGATCGGGGACCCGCCCCCAGGACATCACGGGTACGACGGCGGCGCCCGAGGAGAACGGCGCGGCCCAGCTGCCGGCCGATCTCCAGGACGAGCGGCTGATCGCCGGGCACGGGATCAGCGGCGCGGTCGGCGCCTTCACCGCCCGGCTGCGGTCCGGCGACCTGGGCTCGGTCCCGGTGGTCGTCGGCCTGGTCATCATCTGGGCAGTCTTCCAGATCGCGAACAGCTCGTTCCTGTCCAGCCGCAACCTGGTGAACCTCACGCTGCAGACCACGTCCGTCGGCGTGATTGCCCTCGGCATCGTTCTGGTCCTGCTGCTCGGCGAGATCGACCTCTCGGTCGGTTCGGTGAGCGGCGTGGCAGCTGCGGTCGTCGGCGTCACGTTCGTCAACAAGGGCTGGCCGATCGTCGCGTCGCTCGTCGCCGCCGTCGCGCTCGGTGTGCTGATCGGCCTGTTCTACGGCCTCCTGTACACGCGCTTCGGCGTACCGAGCTTCGTCATCACTCTCGCCGGTCTGCTCGGGTTCCTCGGTCTCCAGCTGCTGGTGCTGGGCAAGGACGGCACGATCAACCTGCCGTACGACTCCGCGCTGGTCGGATTCGCGACGCGGAGCTTCCTCTCCCCCGCGATGGCCTACGCACTGGTCGCCCTGGTCGTGGTGGCCTACGCGCTGAGCCGCTGGCAGGGCCGGACCGCCCGCGCCGCGGCCGGTCTGTCCGCGGCGCCGAACTCGGTGATCGCGATCAAGGCCGCCGGCCTCGCGATCGTGCTGCTGATCCCGATCGCGGTGCTCAACGGCGACCGCGGCGTCTCGTCGATGTTCCTGCTGTTCCTCGCCCTGGTCGTGGTCACCGACCTCGCCGTACGACGGACGCGCTGGGGCCGATCGGTCTTCGCCGTCGGCGGCAACGTCGAGGCAGCGCGCCGGGCCGGTATCAACGTCCGGATGATCTACCTGACGGTGTTCGCGGCCTGCACCACCTTCGCCGCGGTGGGCGGCATCCTCGCGGCGGCCCGGCTGGTGGCCGTCGGCCAGGCCAGCGGTGGCACGGACGTGAACCTGAACGCGATCGCGTCCGCTGTCATCGGCGGCACCAGCCTGTTCGGCGGCCGTGGTTCGGCGTACTCCGCGCTGCTCGGCGCGCTGGTGATCACCTCGATCTCCAACGGTCTCGCCCTGCTCAGCCTGGACTCCAACGTCCGCTACATCGTCACCGCGGGCGTCCTGCTGATCGCCGTCACCATCGACTCCCTCAGCCGCCGCAGCCGCCAGGCCCACGGCCGCGCATAGCCAATCCGGACACAAGTAGGCCCTCCGTCGCCTTTGACGGAGGGCCTACTTGTTGTCTTACGCGGTTTCGGCGATCAGATCGGCCTTCGGTTCCGCGAAGTGGCAGGCGGCCGTGTGGCCCGGGCTCGACTGCGGCTTGATCTCCAGCAGCGGCTCCTGGGTGGCGCAGATGTCCTCCGCCTTCCAGCACCGGGTCCGGAACCGGCAGCCGCTCGGCGGGTCGATCGGCGAGGGTACGTCGCCGACCAGCCGGATCCGCTCCTTCGGCGGGACGCCGCGGATCGTGCCCAGGTCCGGCGCGGCCGACAGCAGCGCCTGCGTGTACGGGTGCTGCGGCGCGTTGTAGATCTGGTCCCGGCTGCCCTGCTCGACGATCTTGCCGAGGTACATCACCGCGACCTCGTCACAGAAGTGCCGGACCACGCCGAGGTCGTGCGCGATGAACACGAACGCGATCCCGAGGTCCCTGCGCAGGTCCTCGAGCAGGTTCATCACCTGGGCCTGGATCGACACGTCGAGCGCGGAGACCGGCTCGTCGGCGATGATCACCTCGGGCTCCACCGCGAGCGCCCGGGCGATGCCGATGCGCTGCCGCTGACCGCCGGAGAACTCGTTCGGGTAGCGGTTGTGGTGCTCCGGGTTCAGGCCGACGCGCTCCAGCAGTTCCTGGACCCGCGCGAGCTCCTTGCCCCTCGGCACCAGGTTGTGGACGCGCAGCGGCGTACTGATGATGTTGCTGACCGTCTGCCGCGGGTTCAGTGAGCTGTACGGGTCCTGGAAGACGATCTGCAGCTGGCGGCGGAACGGCCGCAGCTCCCGCTCCTTCAGCTGCGCGATGTCGGTGCCCTTGAACACGATCTCGCCGGACGTCGGGGTCAGCAGCCGGGTGATCATCCGGCCGGTGGTCGACTTACCGCAGCCCGACTCGCCGACCAGGCCGAGGCTGGCGCCGGCCTTCAGGTCGAAGGTCACCCCGTCCACGGCCTGCACGACCTTCTTGGTCCGGCCGAGACCGGCCGCTTCCTTGATCGGGAAGTGCATCTTCAGGTCGCGGACCTGCAAGAGAGTTTCGCTCATGGTTCCTCAGTCCTCTCTCGTCAGCCCAGTCTCGGCGCGACCTCGGCCTCGTAGATCGAGGCCTTGTCGCGCAGGTGACAACGGGAAGTGTGCGCACCGGCGCCGTCGACCGGCAGCAGGTCCGGCAGTTGCGTCGTACAGAGCTCGCCCTTGACCCGGTCCTTGTACGGGCAGCGCGGGTTGAACGAGCAGCCGTCCGGAAGGTTCAGCAGGCTCGGCGGCAGGCCCTTGATCGGGCGCAGCTTCTCGTTCGCCGAGGAGACGGTCGGGATCGACTCGAGCAGGCCCCAGGTGTAGGGCATCCGCGGGTTCGCCAGCACGTCCTCCGCGGTGCCGTACTCGACGCAGCGCCCGGCGTACATCACCAGCACGTCGTCGGCCATCTCGGCGACCACCCCGAGGTCGTGGGTGATCAGCACGATCGCGGAGCCGAACTCCTTCTGCAGGTTGTTCAGCAGGTCCAGGATCTGCGCCTGCACGGTCACGTCCAGCGCGGTGGTCGGCTCGTCGGCGATCACCAGCTTCGGGTCGTTGATCAGGCTCATCGCGATCATCGCGCGCTGCCGCATACCGCCGGAGAACTCGTGCGGGTACTGCGAGAACCGGCGCTGCGGGTTCGGGATGCCGACCAGGTCGAGCATCTCCAGCGCCCGCTTCTTCGCCACGTCCTTGGACACCTTGTGGTGCACGCGGTAACCCTCGACCAGCTGGTTGCCGATCGTGTAGAGCGGGTGCAGCGAGGACTGCGGGTCCTGGAAGACCATCGACACCGCGTCGCCGCGGATCTTCATCAGGTCGTTCTCGGACAGGCCGATGATCTCGTCGCCGCCGAGCCGGATCGACCCGGTGATCCGGGTCCGCTTCCGGTCGTGCAGGCCCATCACGGCCATGCTCGACACCGACTTGCCGGACCCGGACTCGCCGACGATGGCCAGCGTGCGGCCGAGCGGGACCGAGTAGCTCAGCCCGTTCACCGCGCTGACCATGCCGTCGGCGGTGGGGAACTTCACGGCCAGGTCCTCGACCACCAGGTACGGCGTCTCGCCGCTCGGGTTGATCGAGCCCTGCCGGCGCTCGCGGGTGGCGACCGACGGACCACGCTTGGCGGCCGCGGTGTCGCCGGCCGGCGTTTCCACCATGCTGTCCTGAACTTCCTTGGCGTCGTCGTTGGCTGGGTTCGTCACGAGAGCCTCACCCGGGGGTCGATCAGTGAGTAGGCGATGTCGACGAGGAAGTTCATCGCGACCAGGATGACCGAAGAGACCAGGACGGTGCCCATGATCACCGGCAGGTCGTAGTTGCTCAAACTGTCCAGCACCAGGTTGCCGAGGCCCTGCAGGTCGAAGATCCGCTCGGTGAAGATCGCGCCCGAGAGGCTGCCGGCGATGTCCAGACCGAAGATCGTGATGACCGGGATCATCCCGGAGCGCAGCCCGTGCTTGTACGTGACCACTCGATCCGACAGGCCCTTGGCCCGCGCGGTCCGGATGTAGTCCTCGCTCAGCGCCTCCACCATCGAGCCGCGCGAGTACCGCGCGTACTGCGTGCAGCTGTAGAGGCCGAGAACCAGCCACGGGGTCAGCAGCCCGGTGAACCAGGCCACCGGATTCTGTGTGATCGGTGTGTATCCGCCGCGCGGCAGGATCTGGTAGAGGATCGTCAGGTAGAGCGAGATCATCAGCGCGACGATGTAGTACGGGACCGAGCTGAGGATCAGCGTGCTGCTCATCAACGCACGGTCGCCCAGCGTCCCGCGTCTCTTCGCGGCCATCGAGCCCACGAAGACGCCGATGGTGAGGACGATCACCGCGTACCCGGCGACCAGCGACACCGTCACCGGCAGCCGTTCCTTCAGCATCTGGGTCACCGGCCGGTCGTTCTTGAAGGAGAAGCCCAGACACGGCACCGAGCACTTCTGCTTCACGCCGGCCGTCTCGAAGGTCCGCCCGGCGAAGATGCCGGCCGTGTACCCGGCGAACTGCTGCACCAGTGGCTGGTCCAGGTGCAGATTCTCCTTGATGTCGTTGTATCGCTCCTGGGTGCAGTTGCGATCACCACAGATCGCGCCGGCCGGATCGGTCGGCGCAACGAAGAACAGCGCGAAGGTCACGATCAGCGTGACCAGCACGACGCTGAGCGCGCTCACCAGCCGGCGCGCCACGAAGTAGAGCACGAGGGATTCTCCTCACCGAGGGGTGGTGACCGGACGAGTTCGACACTGTCCGGTCACCACCCGTGGTCAGATGATCAAACCGCTAGGACTACCTGGCCCCGGATCAGGGCTGCTTCAGGAAGATGGAGGTGAACTCCGGCAGACCCTGCGTCGGGTCGTTGATCACGTGACCCAGGTTCTTGCCGACCGGGTATCCGCTGTAGCTGTAGTACAGCGGGATCAGCGGCAGGTACTTCTCCATGATCAACTTGTCGACCTTCGACCACTCCTTGAGCTGCTGGTCGGCAGTCAGCCCGTTGACGCGATCGATCTCGGCGTCCAGCGTCTTGTCCTGCAGCATGCCGATGCTGTTGCTCAGCGCAACGGCGTCGGACTTGAACAGCACCGGGAACCAGCTCGCGCCGGACGGCCAGTCCGAGCACCAGCCCGACGGGCCCTGAGCGATGTTCACCGGCGCGGCCGGGTCGTTGCGCAGGGTCCGGATCTTGGCCTTCGGAACACCAACGGCCCGCACCTTGAAGCCGGCGGCGGTGTAGACCTGGGTCCGCAGCTGGTTGACCTGCGTGGCGATCTTGTCGTCGTTCGAGTAGTACCAGCTGAGCTCGAAGTTCTCCTTGCCGAGCTCCTTCAGCTTCGCCTTGACCTCGCTCGCGACGGCCGGGTCCTCGGCGCCCTTACCCGTGCCGACCAGGCCCGGGAGCTCGTACTTCTCGTAGCCGGGAACAGCAGGCGGCAGGATCGTCGAGGCCGGGATCGCGGTCTGCGGCGTCAGGCCGGCGACCTTGCGGTAGGTGTCGAACGGGTACGCCTTGGCGATCAGCTGCCGGATCTCCATCGGGATCTTCCGGGTGTCCAGGCCCCAGACGTTGGTGCAGGGCTGCGGACCGGTGACGATCTGGCTCTGGTCCTTGACCTCGGGGACGAGGCTGGAGTCCAGGTCGGAGTAGTTCAGCGCGTTCGCGTCCGGGCCGTTGCTGGCCAGCACCTGGCGCTGCACCTTCAGCGTGTCCTGACCGAACTTGAAGTCCCAGGCATCCGGGTACTGGTACCGCACCGGGTCGGTGTTCGGGTCCCAGTGCGGGTTCCGCTTGAGCTTCAGCTCCGAACCCGGGGTGTAGGAGTCGACCTGGTACGGACCGGTGGTCATCGGCTTCAGGTCGTACGACTTCTTGGTGTCCTTCGCCTTCGGGATCGGCGTGAACATCGGGAATGCCGCGTAGTAGGGCAGGTCGTCGAACTTCTTCGCCAGGTGGATGACCAGCGTGTGGTCGTCCGGCGTGTCGACACCGGCGTAGTTGTCGCCGTTCGCGCCGTACGGGCCCTTGTAGGTCTTGCCGTCCTTGAAGTACTCGTCCTGGTACGTCGGTCCGGCGTCGTACAGGTCGTGCGCGAAGGACCGCTTGATCGCGTACGCGTAGTCGGCCGCCTTCACCGGCGTGCCGTCCATGTACTTGATGCCCTGCTTGAGCTTGAAGGTCCAGGTCAGGCCGTCGGCGGACTTCGTGCCCAGGTCCTCGGCGAGGTCCGGAACGAGCACCGGCTTGTGGCTGTCACCGTCCAGGCGGTACTGGGTCAGCGCCCGGTACATCAGCTTGCCGATCTGGTTCCCGTCGATGAAGTAGATGTTCGTCGGGTCCATGGTGTCCGGCGTGACGTCGGACAGGACGGTGGCGACACCACCCTTCTGGGCACCCTCGATCTCCGGTGCCGGGCCCTTCGCGGTCGGGTCCGTCGCCTTCTCCTGCGCCGTACCCGCGTTGCCCGCGTTGGCCCCGCCCTTGTTGTTGGACGACGGGGTGCCACAGGCCGCGACGGCCAGCATGACCGTCGCCGCAACAGCGGTGACTTGTTTCCACTGCATTGTTGTGTTTCTCCTTTTCTGCCGCTGGGGCAACGCCGGGCTACCGGCGAGTCTTGGGGTCGAAGGCATCGCGTACGGCGTCACCGAGCAGAGCCAGTGCCAGCACGAGCGCGGTGATGCCGAGCACCGGAAGCCACAGGTACAGGGGATCCGCCTTGAACCAGTTGGTCGCGGTCGCGATCGTCTGGCCCCAGGACGGGACCGGCTCGATCAGACCGACGCCGAGGAAGGACAGGCCGGCCTCCGCGGTCACATACGCCGGCAGCGACAGCGACGCCGAGATCACGATCGGCGCGACCAGGTTGGGCAGCAGTTCCTTGAACAGGACCTGCCGGGTGGGGACGCCGATCGCCTTCGCGGCCAGCACGAACTCACGCTCGCGAAGGGACAGCACCTCGCCGCGGATGATCCGGGCCAGTCCGGCCCAGCCGAAGAACGACAGGACGAAGATCAGTACGAAGAACCGCGTCGAGGCCTGTTCCTCCGGCGAGAGGTTGAAGGACCCGCCGCGCATGCTCTCGACGATCGGCACCATCGCGATCGCGAACAGCAGGTACGGCAGGCTCAGCACGAAGTCGACGAACCAGGAGATGATCCGGTCCACCCAGCCGCCGAGGAAGCCGGCCAGCAGACCCATCACGACGCCGACGACGGTCCCGGACAGGGTCGCGACGAACGCGATGATCAGCGACGGGCGCGCGCCGTACACCCAGCGGGCGAAGTTGTCCCGCCCGGTCTTCGGCTCGACGCCGAACCAGTGCTGTGCGTTGGAGGCGAAGGTCGGGAAGCCGTACTCGTCGACGAGGTCGGGGTGGAAGGTACCGATGTCGCCGCCCTCGATCTTGGTCAGCACCGGAGCGAAGATCGCGATCAGGATGAAGAAGAGCACCACGAACGCGCAGATCACGGCCACCCGGTCCTTGCGGAGCCGGTCCACCGCGACCCGGGTGGGGGACTTTCCGTGCGGGACGGCAGAGCCCCGAACGGGTTCCGCCGATGCCGGGTGCTCCTCGATCCCAACAGTCGAGTCTGGCGACCCAATACTCATTCGCACTCCGTCAGTTCAGTCGGCCGGATTTCGGTCCGCGGATCCGGCACTAATCGGTGGATGGCGTGCCGACCTTTGCTCGCTTGCTGGCTGGCGTCAAATCCCCTTGACACGGGATTCCGCCGTAGCCGCGGGCTAGCCTGCCCGACACCGTGACACCAAACCAGCAGTGCCCGGCAGCAGTGCACAAATCGTTACCGGAACCGGTAGTCGAACGGAACATTTGCCCCATTTCGTCACCGTTCGCAGTCAATCCTGCGCAAAACGCGTCGGCACAGCACCGACAGTGGCCAATTTGTGCCAAGATCTCACGCAATGTAACGAAAAGACACATTCGGTCGCGGCGGGCCGCTAGCGCACATGGACGGTCACGAAGGGCGGTTTGACGACGTCGAAGGTTTCCCCGCGGCCCCGGATGTCGACGGTTACCTGATCGCCTTCTTTCACCGACGCGTCCAGGAGCGCCAACGCAATACCTTTCTTCAGCGTCGGCGAGAACGTTCCGGAGGTCACTTCACCGAGGGCCGTTCCGGATTGATCCAGGACCGACATGTGCGGCCGCGGAATACCCCGTCCGGCGGCCCGCAGACCGCGCAGGATCCGGGCCGGTCCGCGCTCCTTCTCGGCGCGCAGGGCCGCGTCGCCCCAGAAGTGCTCCTTCTTCCAGCCGACGGCCCATCCGGACCGCGCCTGGACGGGCGTGATGCCGGGCGCGATGTCCTGGCCGTGCAGCGGGTATCCCATCTCGGTCCGCAGCGTGTCCCGCGCGCCCAGTCCGGCCGGGACGATGCCGTACTGCTCGCCGGCCGTCAGCAGCGCGTCGAACACGGCCACGGCGGCAGCGTTCGGTACGACGAGCTCGAAGCCGCGCTCGCCCGTGTAGCCGGTGCGGCACACGACCACCGGCGTACCGCCGAAGTCGGCCGTGGCGAAGGACATGTAGTCGTGACCGGTCGGCAGGCCGATCGCGGACACCACCTCGTCGCTCTTCGCGCCCTGTACCGCGAGGATCGCGTAGTCGTCGTGGACGTTGGTCACCTCGACACCGTCCGGGGCGTCGGCCTGGAGCAGCCGGACCACCTCGGCGGTGTTGGCGGCGTTCGGGATCAGGAACACGTCGTCGTCGGCGTGCAGGTAGGCGATCAGGTCGTCGACCACTCCCCCGTTCTCGTTGCAGCACAGCGTGTACTGCGCCTGACCCGGCGCGATCTTGCCGAGATCGTTGGTCAGGCACGCGTTCACGTACGCCGCGGCGCCCGGGCCCTTGACCGTCGCCTTGCCGAGATGGCTGACGTCGAAGACGCCGACCGAAGTACGGACCGCGGTGTGCTCGGCGACGACGCCGGAGTACTCCAGGGGCATCTCCCAGCCGCCGAACTCGGCGAACTTGGCGCCGAGCGCGACGTGGCGCTCGTGCAGCGGGGACTTCTTCAACTCGGTCGACGGCGTCGGTGATGGGGTCATGGAGCGGAACTTACCCGACGCGTAGCATGCTCAGGCAGCACGCACGTACCGTGACGACCGGCCGTCTGCCCGCCGGTCAAGGAGGACTGAGGATTTCGTGACCACCATCACCCTGAGCAAGTCAGATGCCGCCGGCGTCAAGAGCGACGCCGTGGTCATCGGCGTGGTCAAACTCGGCGGCGGCGTCACCCTGCCGGCCGGCACCGAGTCGCTGAACGCCGCGTACGGCGGGAAGCTGGTGGAGGTGCTGTCCGGTCTCGGCGCCACCGGCAAGACCGGCGAGGTGACGAAGGTACCCGGGCCGCTGCTCGGCAAGCCGGGCAAGTCCCCGACGCTGATCGCGGTCGGTCTCGGGACGGCCCCGGACGGCGTGCTGAAGACCGAGGATCTGCGGGCCGCGGCGGGCACCGGTGTGCGGGCGGCGAAGATCTCGCAGTCGGTCGCGTTCGCGCTGCCGGCCCCGGACGCCGAGTGCGTCCGCGCGGTCGCCGAGGGCGCGTTGATGGGTCGCTACGCGTTCACGGCGTACAAGTCGTCGGACGGCGCGAACGAAGCGCCCGGCAACCTGACCGTGCTGACCGACCTGGCCCGGAACAAGGACGCCAAGGCCGCGCTCGAACGCGCCCAGGTGACCGCGGAGGCCGTCGCGCAGGTGCGGGACTGGGTGAACACCCCGCCGTCGGACCTGCACCCGGCCGAGTTCGCGGACGACGCGGTCAAGCTCGGCAAGGAGTACGGCGTCAAGGTCGAGGTGCTCGACGAGAAGGCGCTCGCCAAGGGCGGGTACGGCGGCATCCTCGGCGTCGGCCAGGGCTCGAGCAACCCGCCGCGGCTGGTCCGGCTGACCTACACGCCGAAGAAGCCCGTCACCCACCTGGCGTTCGTCGGCAAGGGCATCACGTTCGACTCCGGCGGCCTGTCGCTGAAGACGTCGACCGGCATGGTGAGCATGAAGTCCGACATGGCCGGCGCCGCCGCGGTGATCGGCGCGACGTTCGCCATCGCGCGGCTCGGTCTCCCGGTCCAGGTGACGACGTACGCCGCGATGGCCGAGAACATGCCGTCGGGTTCCGCGGCCCGGCCCTCCGACGTCCTGACGATGTACGGCGGCAAGACCGTCGAGGTGCTGAACACCGACGCCGAAGGCCGTCTGGTGCTCGGCGACGCGCTGGTCCGGGCCAGCGCGGACCAGCCCGACCTGATCATCGACGTGGCCACGCTGACCGGGGCGTGTGTCGTTGCCCTCGGCACCAAGGTGGCCGGCGCGTTCGGGAACACCGACGCGGCTCGCGACCGGGTGCTGGACGCGGCGGTCGCGGCCGGTGAGTCGATGTGGCCGCTGCCGATCCCGGCCGAGATGCTGGACAAGCTGAAGTCGCACTCGAAGGTCGCCGACCTGGCCAACATCACCGGCGAGCCGTGGGGCGGCGCCCTCGCGGCGGCCGCCTTCCTCGGCGACTTCGTTGCTGACGGCATCGACTGGGTCCACCTGGACGTGGCCGGTCCTGCCTTCAACGACGGCGGCGCCTCCGGCTACACGCCCACCGGCGGCACCGGTTACGCCGTTCGCACCCTGGTCGAACTCGCCGCCTCAGCGAGCTGAGCTCAGTTGAGCTGTTCCCGGGCGCGGCGCTGTTCCCGGGCGCGGTGACGGTTCGGGGAGTTCTACCTAGCTGCGACGGCGCGTAGAGCTCCCCACACGACCACTCAGGCGAGGCCGTTCTTCTTCATCCGGGCGTTGTACTCGCGCATCCGCGGCGGGTAGCCGACGACGGCCGCGTCGTACGACGGAATGCCGAGGCGGTTCGCGAAGTCGTGGGCCCACTTCACCGACGGGACCCGGCGGCGGGTCCACTCACCGTCGACCGCGACCAGCAGCAAGGTGTACTCCGTCACCGCCGTCCGCGGCTCGACGAATCCCTCGACGCCCTGACGGGTCTGGGCGAACTCGCGCAGGTGCGCCTGGTCGGGAGTGTCCGACCGTCGCATCGTTCCGGCCTTCTGCCGGCGACCGAACCACTTCATGGGAGTAAGTGTCCACTATCTGTGCAAGTCCGGGCCGAAATCCTGGATAACGGTTGCGGCCGGTCCGGATGGGCGCGTCGTGACCGGCCCGGGGGTGGATCCGCGCGCGATCGGTGGAAAGATGACGCCGGGCCGGTACCGCGACCCGGGCCGCCCGACTCGGACCACACCCACGGAGGAACCTGTGACTGACAGTGGTACTGACGCCGGTACGACGTACGACCTGGTGATTCTCGGCGGCGGCAGCGGTGGCTACGCCGCCGGACTGCGCGCCGCGACGCTCGGGCTGTCCGTAGCCCTGGTAGAGAAGGACAAGGTCGGCGGGACCTGTCTGCACCGTGGGTGCATCCCGACCAAGGCGCTGCTGCACGCGGCCGAGGTCGCGGACTCGGCGCGCGAGGGTGAGCAGTTCGGAGTCCGGACGACGCTCGAGGGCGTCGACATGGGCGGCGTGAACAAGTACAAGGACGGCGTCGTCGACCGGCTGTTCAAGGGTCTGCAGGGCCAGTTGAAGGCCCGCGGCATCACGGTGATCGAGGGCGAGGGGCGGCTGACCTCGCCGACCACGGTCCAGGTCGGCGGCACGACGTACACCGGCCGTAACGTTCTGCTTGCCTCCGGCTCCTACTCGCGTTCCCTTCCCGGGCTGGAGCTCGACGGGCACCGGGTGATCGCGAGTGAGCACGCGCTGACGCTCGACCGGGTCCCGGAGTCCGCGGTGATCCTCGGCGGCGGCGTGATCGGCGTCGAGTTCGCGTCCGCGTGGACGTCGTTCGGCACGAAGGTGACGATCGTCGAGGCGCTGCCGCGGCTGGTCCCGGCCGAGGACGCCGACTGTTCCAAGACGTTGGAGCGCGCGTTCCGGAAGCGGAAGATCGCGTTCAAGACCGGTACGCCGTTCGAGTCGGTCGCGGTGACCGACTCCGGCGTACGGGTGACCGTCGCGGGCGGCGAGGTGATCGAGGCCGAGCTCCTGCTGGTCGCCGTCGGCCGGGGACCGAACACCGCCGGGCTCGGGTACGAAGAGGTCGGGGTCGCGCTCGACCGCGGGTTCGTGACCGTCGACTCGACGCTGCAGACCAGCGTGCCGGGTGTGTACGCGGTCGGCGACATCGTGGCGGGGCTGCAGCTCGCGCACCGCGGGTTCCAGCAGGGCATCTTCGTCGCCGAGCACCTCGCGGGTCTCGCGCCGACGCCGATCGACGAGGCCGGCATCCCGCGCGTGACGTACTCCGAACCGGAGGTCGCGTCGGTCGGGCTGACCGAGGAGCAGGCCCGGGAGAAGTACGGCGACGTGGAGATCCTCAACTACAACCTCGGCGGCAACGGCAAGTCGCAGATCCTGAAGACGGCGGGCTTCGTGAAGCTGGTCCGCGCCAAGGACGGCGCCGTGGTGGGCCTGCACATGGTCGGTTCGCGTGTCGGCGAGCTGATCGGCGAGGCGCAGCTGATCTACAACTGGGAGGCGTACCCGGCGGACGTGGCGCCGCTGGTGCACGCGCACCCGACCCAGAACGAAGCCCTCGGCGAGGCCCACCTCGCCCTCGCCGGGAAACCTTTGCACTTCCATGACTGATCCTGCTGGATCGCACCAGTAAGTTTGAGCTGCAGGAGCGTGAGGGATGGCCGTGACCCGGATCCCGAGCGCTCCGGCGGCACCGTAGGCTGACACTCGACCGATCAGACGAAGGAGCAACGACCGTCATGCCGACCTCTGTATCCCTGCCGGCCCTCGGGGAGAGCGTCACCGAAGGAACCGTCACCCGCTGGCTCAAGCAGGTCGGCGACACGGTTGCCGTGGACGAACCCCTGCTGGAGGTCTCGACCGACAAGGTCGACACCGAAATCCCGAGCCCCGTCGCCGGCACCCTTCTCGAGATCAAGGCCGCCGAGGACGAGACCGTCGAGGTCGGCGCCGAACTGGCCGTGATCGGCGACGCCGGCGAGGCCGGCTCCGCTCCTGCGGCTCCGGCCGAGCCAGCGGCAGACCCCGCGCCGGCCGCCGAGTCCGCTCCGGCCGAGGCTGCTCCGGCTGAGTCCGCCCCCGCTGAGTCCGCGCCGGCTCCGCAGACTGCTCCGGCCGCCGAGTCCACTCCGGCTGAGGCCCAGGCCGCTGAGGCCTCGTCGACCCCGTCCGGCGGCGCCTCGTCCGATGGCGGCTCCGGCGGCGCCGCGTCCGGTACTTCGGTGACGCTGCCAGCGCTGGGCGAGAGCGTGACCGAGGGAACGGTCACCCGCTGGCTGAAGCAGGTCGGCGACGACGTGGCCGTCGACGAGCCGCTCCTCGAGGTCTCCACCGACAAGGTCGACACCGAGATCCCGAGCCCGATCGCCGGCAAGCTCCTGGAGATCAAGGTCGCCGAGGACGAAACCGTCGAGGTCGGCGCCGAACTTGCCATCGTCGGCTCCGGCGACGCCGCTCCCGCTGCCTCCTCCGCCCCGGCTGCTCCGGCCGAGTCCGCGCCGGCTCCTGAGGCCGCTCCGGCCCAGTCGGCTCCGGCTCCCCAGGCTGCCCCGGCCGAATCCGCTCCGGCCCCGCAGGCTGCCCCGGCCCCGCAGGCCTCGGCACCGGCACCGGCTCCTGCTGCCGCACCGGCCCAGGCTCCGGCGCAAGCCCCCGCTGCTGCCCAGGCCCCGGTCCGGCAGGCTGCACCCGCACCGCAGTCCGCTCCGGCACCCGCGGCTACCCAGGCGCCGGCCGTCTCCGCTCCGGCTGCCTCGCCGAACGGCGCCGCCTCCGACGGCCCGAACTACGTCACCCCGCTGGTGCGCAAGCTCGCCGCGGAGCACGAGGTCGACCTGAACGCCGTACAGGGCACCGGTGTCGGCGGCCGTATCCGCAAGCAGGACGTGATCGCCGCCGCCGAGGCGAAGAAGGCTGCCGCGGCCGCGCCCGCTCCGGCAGCCCAGGCCGCCGCCCCTGCCGCCGAGTCGAAGGCGCCGGTGGTCAGCCCGCTGCGCGGCACCACCGAGAAGATGAGCCGGATCCGCAAGGCGATCGCTGCCCACATGGTCAACAGCCTCAAGGTCTCGGCCCAGCTGACCACGGTGGTCGAGGTCGACGTCACCGAGATCGCCAAGCTGCGCAACAAGAAGAAGGCGGAGTTCGAGGCCCGCGAGGGCGTCAAGCTGTCCTTCCTCCCGTTCTTCGCGCTCGCCGCGGTGGACGCGCTCAAGCAGTACCCGAAGCTGAACGCGTCGATCGACGAGGAGAAGGGCGAGATCACCTACCACGCCGCCGAGCACCTCGGCATCGCGGTGGACGTGGAGCGCGGCCTGATGGTTCCCGTCGTGCACAACGCCGGCGACCTGAACATCGCCGGCCTGGCGAAGAAGATCGCCGACCTCGCCGACCGCACCCGCAACAACAAGGTGCTGCCGGACGAGATGGCGGGCGGCACGTTCACCATCACCAACACCGGTAGCCGGGGCGCGCTGTTCGACACCCCGATCCTGAACCAGCCGCAGGTCGGCATGCTCGGGACCGGCGCCGTCGTGAAGCGCCCGGTGGTCATCACCCACCCGGAGCTCGGCGAGACGATCGCGATCCGGCAGATGGTGTACCTGGCGCTGACCTACGACCACCGCCTGGTCGACGGCGCCGACGCGGCCCGCTACCTGACGGCGGTCAAGCAGCGGCTCGAAGAGGCCCAGTTCGACGTCTGATCCGATCGGACACCGGCGCCGGTGCCTGTCTCCCCGGAGGCGGACACCGGCGCCGTTCGCTTTCGATCCGGCTGACCGGGCGGCGAACCCGACAAGGAGCACAACGGGATGAAGTACGTACTGGCCGGCGCCTCCGGCTTCCTCGGCAAGGCCCTCACCCGCGACTTGGTTGCCAACGGCCACCAGGTGCTCCGGCTGGTACGCCGGCCGGCGTCGGGACCGGACGAGGTGCGCTGGGACCCGGCCCGGGGCGATCTGGACCCGGCTGCTCTGGACGATCCCGACGTCCTCGTCAACCTGGCCGGTGCGAACATCGGTCGCCCGTGGACCCCGACGTACCGCATGACGATCCGGGAGAGCCGGGTCTCGACCACCGCGACCCTGGCTGCGGCGGCGACGCGACTCGACCGCCGGCCGGTGCTGCTCACGCAGAGCGGGATCGGCGGCTACGGCACCGACCTCGGCGATCGCATCCTGACCGAGGACTCCGAACTCGGCGAGGGCTTCCTGTCCGACGTCGTCCGGTTGTGGGAGGGCGCGCTCGAACCCGCCCGTGAAGCAGGCAGCCGGGTGGCGGCGCTGCGAACCGGCGTCGTACTCGACAGCAAGGCCCCGGCGTTCCGGCTCCTGTCCCTTCCCTTCCGCATCGGTCTCGGCGGCCGTCTCGGGCCGGGAACCCAGTACTTCCCGGTGGTCTCGCTGACCGACTGGATCCGCGCCGTTCGGCACGTCGCCGAGAACGACAGCGTCAGCGGTCCCGTGAACATCACTCTGCCGACACCGGCAACCAACCGCGAACTCACCGAAGCCCTGGCAACCGCCCTGCACCGCCCGTCCAGCGTCCCAGTGCCCGCCTTCCTCATGAAGGCCGCGCTCGGCGAGTTCGCCTGGGAACTCCTCGGCAGCAAACGGGCCCTCCCCACCCGACTCCAATCCACCGGCTTCACCTTCCACCACCCCACCGTCACCGCCGCGATCTCCGCCGCCCTCGCCTGACGCCGTGACACAGACGCCGAAGACCAGCGCGCGGTACGACGGTCTCGCCGAGTGGTACGACGAGCACAACGCCGCCGCTGCCGACTCCAACCGTGAGCCGCTGCTGGATCTGCTGGGCCCGGGAGACGGCCTGTGCCTGGACCTCGGGTGTGGGACCGGACAGAACCTGCAGACGCTGCGCAGCACGGGACGCACCGTCGTTGGCCTTGAGTACTCGGCGGATCAGTTGGGACTCGCCCGGCAACGCGCGATCGATGGCGAGGCGCTGGTCCAGGGCGACGCAGCCGATCTGCCGTTCGCCGACGAAGTCTTCTCTACTATCGCCATCCTGTGGCTGTCCACCGACGTCGAGGACTTCGCTGCAGTCCTGCGCGAGGCGGCCCGCGTCCTGCATCCGAGCGGGGTGCTTGTGTTCTACGGGGCCCATCCGTGCTTCAACGGCCCGCACACCGAGAGCCGTCCCGATGACGGGCGCATCGTGCATCCGACGTACCGCACTGTTGGCTGGCATCCCCCGGCGCCCTGGTGGGGCGAGGGCGGTATCCGCGAACGCCTCGGCATGCGACACCTGCCGCTGGCCGACCTTCTCAACGCGTTTACCGCCGCAGGCTTGACGATCACCCGAACCGTGGAGCCGCGCACTGACCCGGTGCCCTGGGTCCTCGCCCTGCGCGCCGAAAGGCGCTGACTCGCCGGACCACGAGCCGCTTGGTTGGATTGCCAGTTCGACGCACTGAACCGACCGAGCTGAAGTCCGTTCGGCGGTCACAGCTGGGTGATTGTGGTGATGCGCCAGGTGTGGGTGGGTTGACGGGTGGCGCTGCGTGAGGGGGCCGCGGTGCGAGGGGTGGTTGTCAGGGTGATCAGTCTGGTGGCCGGGGTGCCGGGTGGGAGTGGGGTCTTGGCGCCGGTGTGGTCGACTGCCTGGCCGGCTGTGAGGTGGTCCGTGGTTTTGAGGGTGACGGTGGTCGCGGTGCGTCGGGTGACTGCGGTGCTTTCGATCGTGATTCGGAGTCCTTGGACGCGGACGTTCTGGTTGCGGTAGGCGGACAGGAGGGCTCGGTCGGCGCGCCAGGGGGCGCTGCCGGGGACGTAGATGCGGTCGAGGGCGTCCAGGTCGAGGGTCCAGAAGGCTTGGGCGCGTTGGACATCGAGCGCTTCGAGCCTCTGGATCCAAGTGGCCAGCTCTGCTGAGGACGCGGTCGGGTGGGCAGCCGTTGGGTGGGCAGTTGTCGGGTGGGCGGTGGGCGACTGAGTGGGCGGGGATACAGAGGGTAGTTGGGCTGTGGACTGGGCAGCGCTGGGGTTTGGTTGGGCGGTCGCTGGGGTGTCGATGGTGCGGAGTGTGGCGATAGCGATCGCGAGCACGATGATCGCGGCCAGCGCGGCCGCGGCGAGCACGCCGTACGCGGGGTGTGGGAGTCGATGGAGTGCGAGGGCTGCCACGAATCGTGTACGGCGGGACTTGTTGCGGCGGTTGGGGCGGATGCGCTTCGAGCGGGCCTTCGCGGATGGTGCGGTGGGGTGAGGCCGCTTTGGTTTCGTCAGCGGTGTGGCCGGTGGGTCGGCTGGAGGCGGAGCAAGCGGTGCACGGGAGGCGGCGGGAGCATCGTCGTCGTCTGCAGATCCTCCCGCGGACGTCGGAGGGTGGCGTGGAGCGCTCGGAGTTGGCGTGGCGAGGTGGGGCCGTGGGGGTGCCGGGGCGTGGGGTGGTGCGGGTGCCGGCAGGTGGGGTGGTGGGGTGCTCGCGGGTGCTGTGGGTGCAGTGCTGGTGAGGGGCGCGAGGTCTATGGGGGTGGCAGGGGTGTGGGTCAGGAGGCGGTGTGGGAGGGCTCCGAGGGGCGTCTTGGTGATGAGGGTGGGTGGGAAGGCGGTGGGGTCTGCACTGACCCGGTCGGCGAGGATGGCGAGGGCTTGGTGGTCGGTGGCGGGGTCGGCGGGGCGGAGCGCGGCGTCGGTGAGGATTGGGCGGCCGTCGGCGTCGAAGAGGACGTTCTCGGGGCTGATCGAGCCGTGGGTGAGGTTCGAGGCGTGAAGGTAGGCCAGGGCCTCGGCCAGCGGAGCGAGGAGGGTGACGAGTTCGCCGCGGGACAATGGGCCGCGGCGACTAAGGAGCGCGGCGAGGCTGCCGGCTGCCAGGTGCTGCGTGATCAGGACCCAGCCGGTGTCGGTCTCGCGGAACTCGTGGAGCTGGGCGACGTGCGGGTGCCGGAAGCGGGAAAGCAGGCTCAGGTCCTCGCGGAGCCGACCCCGGTCGGGGTATGCACTGTGCGGGACGTGTTTGAGCACGGCGTTGCGGCCCGAGGCGCGGTCCCGGACCTGCCAGACGGTGCCGGCGGGCCCGGACCCGAGCTCGCGGCGCAGGCTGTAGCCGGTGAGATCTGCGAGGTCCATGTCCAAGAGGATGCACCGATCGCGACCTCGCCCGTCGAGGTTATCCACAGCCCAGGGCGCCGGCCCCGATCAGCCGCCGCCTACACTCGAAGGCGTGAGGGCTATCAGGTACGTGGAGGCCGGATTCGGCGCCGGCGCGGTGGACTACGAGACCGCGTGGGCCGAGCAGCGACGACTGCACGCGGAGGTTGCCGAGGGCACCGGCTCGGACACGGTGATCCTGCTCGAGCACCCGCCGGTCTACACCGCGGGCAAGCGCACCGAGCCGCACGAGCGGCCGATGGACGGTACGCCGGTGGTCGACGTGGACCGCGGCGGCAAGATCACCTGGCACGGCCCCGGGCAACTGGTCGGGTACCCGATCGTCAAACTCGCCTCACACGTGTACGTCGTCGACTACGTCCGGCGGCTCGAGGAGGCGCTGATCGGCGTCTGCGCCGAGCTCGGCGTGAAGACCGGCCGGGTCAAGGGCCGCAGCGGCGTCTGGGTCGGGGCCGACGACCGCGGCCGGGAGCGGAAGATCGCCGCGATCGGCATCCGGGTCGCGCAGGGCGTGACCATGCACGGTTTCGCGCTGAACTGCAACAACGACCTGGCCTGGTTCGACCGGATCGTCCCGTGCGGCATCTCGGACGCCGACGTGACCACGCTCTCCAAGGAGCTCGGCCGCGAGGTGACGACCACCGAGGTCCTCGACTCGGTACGCCGGCACCTCGACGAGCTCCTCGCCTGGAACGAGTACGAGCGCAGCCCGGACATCGACCACCACGAAGAACAGCCGACCGCGATCACCTACGGGTTGACCGTCTGAGCCTCGAGCCCCACCTCCGCGCGCCAATCGGCGTGCAACGAGCGCAACTGGTCGGCGATCTCCGGCTGAGCTGACAGCTGGTTGGTCTGCTCACCGATGTCGTCGGCCAGGTTCGCGAGGAACCAGCCCTCTCCCATCGGCGCGTGCTCGTAGTCACGCAGATGCCTCGTGTTGGCGTCGTCAGCCACCCAGCTGAGCTTCCACTCCCCCGACCGCACCGCCCACTGGAACCCGCAGTCCCAGTGCAGCTTCTCGTGTGCCACCTCTGCGGTCCCGGCCAGCACGGGCAGGATGTCGACGCCGTCGGCACCCTCCACGGTCGCGCCCGCCGCCGCGGCCAGCGTGGGAACCAGATCCATCGTGCTGACAAGGGCGTCCGTACGACGTCCCGCAGGCAACTGGTCCGGCCAGCGCCAGAGCATCGGGATGCGGATGCCGCCGTCCCACAGCGTGTACTTCGTCCCACGCAGCGGCGCGTTGTCGCCGAAGTTGCAGGTCGATCCGCCGTTGTCCGTCACGTACACGACGATCGTGTCGTCGCCGGCCACGTCGAGCAGTCGCCCGATCTCGGCGTCCATCAGCTCCAACTGAGCGAGGTAGTACTCGCGCCCGTACGGAAGATTCGGCACGATCACGTCGTCGTACCACTCCATGAACGGACCGTCCGCGTCCGGCGACCAGTCGCGGAACGCCGGGAGCCCCCGCGCCTCCAGCTCTGAGTCCGGGAGCTGCCAGCAGAAGTTGTGTACGGCGTTGAACGCCACCATGCAGAAGTACGGTCGCTCGTCCTCCGCGTCCATGAACTCCGCCGCGCGGCGACCGAACTCCGCGGTCAGGAAGCCCTCGTGCTCAACTGGCTCGTCCCCCGACAGCAGAGGCTGCACAGCCATGTGGTGCGCGGCCGGCTGACCGTACGACTCGACCGACTCGTCAGAGTGATGCAGGTAGTTCAGCCGCCCGAAGGACTGGCCTGCCAGCCCGTACAGCGTCTCCTCGAATCCGTGGTGCGGCGGACACGCCCTGTCCCCCACGTCCTCTTTCCCGTAGTGCACCTTGCCGAAGTACCCCGTCCGGTACCCCTGGTCGCGCAGGATCTCCGCGAGCGTCGGTACGTCGTCCGGCGGGAACGCGGCCGAGTCGAACCATTGGCCGCCCCACCGCTGCTGGTACCGCCCGGAGATGATCGAGGCCCGTGACGGGCTGCAGATCGGCGCGGTCACGTAGGCGTCGGTGCAGCTCACTCCCTCCGCCGCGAGCCGGTCGAGGGCCGGAGTGCGTACGTCGGAGTGCACTCCGAGTCCACCGCGGTCGGCGTACCCGTGGTCGTCGGAAACGATCAGCAGAATGTTCGGAGCGGGCAACAGCTCATCCTCTCGAAAGGCGCGCAGGGGCCATCTCACCAGACATCTAGTACAGCGGCCAGCCCCGCCTGGTCTCGGCCGTCGACCCACGATCGGGGGTGTGCCGAAGTGTCTGCGGGGTGTAGCCGCAGTTCGTCGCTACCTTGGGGGTGTGTCCAAATTTCTTGGGTTCTTGCTCGGCGTAGCTGTTGCTCTGGCCGGTCCGGCCGTGTTCGGAGTCCTCTCGGCGCCGGGTGGTATCGAGCTGAACGCGAAGGGGATGGCGCTTGCCTTCGGCATCGGCGCGCTGATCTTCTGGGCCGTGGTGTCGTACTTCTCCGGCGCCGGTGCGCTGGGGGCGTTCGTCGCCTTCGGTGTCCTGCTCTACTGCTGGCTCTGGATCCCGAACCGGACCACGAACTTCCTGAACGACGTCCCCGGCGTCACCAACGGGATGATCGACGGGTCGAAGCAGTACACGCTGAACGGCGTCGTGCCGATCCTCGGGGTGATCTCGCTGGTGTACGCGATCCAGCTGATCGTCCACGGCGTCCAGCGCCGGCGGCGGGAGCGGGCCGACGCCGAGCGGCGGCAGCGCGAGCAGGAAGCCGCGCAGGCGCAGCAGGAGGCGGACGTCGCGGCCGTCTACCCGGTTGCCGGAGGCACCTATCAGGCGCCGGCGGCGTACGCGAGTCACACGCGGTACGACGATCTGTTCGACGAGCCGGAGGCGGCACAGCCGCGGAACCAGGGCGACGACCAGACCCGGCAGTTCCCGGCCGGCGAGGCGGAGGAGTTCGAGCATACCCGCCAGTTCCCCGAGGCAGATGCCGAAGGCAACTACCCCGGCGAGGACACAGTCATCGCCCCGCCCCCGTCAGCCGAGGAAACCCAGCCGGTGGAAACCAAGCAACCGGTCGAGGAAACCCAGCCGGTGAAGGCAGAGCCGCAGGCCGCCGCGCCGGTCGAGGAAACTCAGCCGGTCGAGGCCAAGCCGCAGGCCACCGCGCCCGTCGAGGAAACTCAGCCGATGGAAGCGACGCCCGGGGCCGTTGCGCCGGTGGAAGAGGCTCAGCCGGCGGAGGCGAAGCCCGAGGCCGTCGCGCCCGTTGAGGAAACTCAGCCGGTTGAGGAGACTCGACCGACGGAAGAGACTCGGCCGGCGGAAGAGACTCGGCCGGCGGAGGAGAAGAAGGCTGAGCGGAGTGTTTCGCCTCGGGAGCAGGTGGGGTCTCAGTATCGGGAGCGGATGGAGAACCCGGAGGACACCGGGGAGTTCCACCTCGCGTTCGAGAACCCGGTGGTCAAGCCCGCCTAGAAGTCAGGCGACGTGCATGCGCTGCTGGTGCTGATCCCGGCGCGCATGCTCGGTGATGGCCTCGTCGTACGCCGCACTCGCCATCTGCAGCACGTCGCCCGCCATCTGGGCCCGAGGTGAGTCCGTGCTCCACGCGAGCACCAGCTTCCGATGAATCGGATCGCCCACGAGGGTGCGCGTTGTGACGTCGGCCGACAGCATCCGGTACGACGTGGGCGAGATGAGCGCCACGCCCTGGCCACTGGTCACGAACCCCATGAGCACCGACGTGTCGACGGAATGGTGCTCCACCCGAGGCTGGAACCCAGCCGCCTCACACGCCGCCCGGAACAACACGTGGAACCCGCTGTCGTCCGGCGGCTCCCCGATCCACTCCTCGCCCGCCAGCGACGCCAGCTCGATCTCACCCCGCGCCCGCGACGCTTCCGCCACAGGATGGTCCGCGGACAGAGCGACGTACGCCGACTCGGACTCGACGACCGTGGTGGACTCGACCCCGGCCGGCAGCCGCAGCTCGAACCCGGGGAACTCCCGCAACAGCGCGAAGTCCAGCCGCCCGCTCTCCAGTTGCTGCAGCAGCACGCTGGTGGACCACTCGACCTCGATGCTGACCTGCTCGATCTCGCCGTGCGCGCGGAGCCGGGACGCGATCCCGGACATCGGCGCGGTCGGGAACCCGCCGAGCCGGACCGCCGACGACTCGACCGCGGTCATCGCGGACACGGTCGCCGACAGGTGGTCGACGTCGACCAGGATGGCCCGCGCGCGATCAACGGCGTACCGGCCGAGCGGCGTCGGCTTCACGCCGGTGCGGGAGCGTTCGAACAACTCACCGCCGAACGCGGCCTCGATCCGTTTCAACTGCGCGGTCAGGCTCGGCTGGCTGACCTTGAGCCAACGGGCGGCCCGTCCGACGGAACCCGCTTCTGCCACCAGGACCACCACCCGCAGGTGGCGCAGCTCAACGTTCATGCGTTGAGACCGTAGTCGAGGTCCACACACAGCACACAGCGACCCTACATTGCGGTTTCGTCACAGCCGGGCCCGATGCTGTAACGCCGGGCCCGGTCGTGACGATGAGCTACTTCGCTTCGAGCGCCAGGGCCTCGCGGTAACCGAGACGACGGCCGGTCTGCAGCAGCGTGCGCTCGTACAGCCGCGCGCCCATCCGGACGATCAGCACGGTGGCGGCCAGCAGCAGCGCGATCGCCACCAGCGGCTGCCAGACCGGAACGTCCTCGGTCAGCATCCGGCCCGGCATCGACATCGACGACGCGATCGGGACGAACGACGCCACGGTCTTGGCCGACGACCCCGCGAACACCGAGAAGAAGAACGGGATCATCAGGATCATCTGCCCCGGCAGCGTGGTCGACCCGAGATCCTCCTGCCGCGTCGCGAGCGAACCGGCGACCGCCCAGAGCCCGGCCGGCGCAACGAACCCGAGCACGAAGAACACCACGAACCACCCGGCGACCGGAGCGACCACTTCGAGGATGTCGGCCTGGTCGGTGGCGAGCAGCCCGATCAGCGACGCACCCGCGATCACCACGATCTGGGTCAGCGCCAGCACCGTGTTGCCCAGCACCTTCCCCCACAGCAGCGACCGGATCGGCACGGCGGCGGCCAGGATCTCGACGACCCGGCTCTCCTTCTCCTGTACGACGCTCTGCGCGATCATCATCCCGAAACCGAGCGCGGTCATGTAGAACACCAGCGCCAGCCCGATGTTCACGAAGTCGGAGACGATGTCCGGCAACGGTCCCGGCTTCAGCAACTGCAACGAGACCTTCGTTCCGGCGTGCAACTCGGCCGGGCTCAGTCCCGCCTTCCCGGCGTTCGTTTCCATCCCGACGGCCGCGGCCGCCTCGCGCAGGGCGCCTTCGACTCCCGAGTCGACGCGGTCCTTGCCGAGGACGACGTACCCGTCCGCGTCCGGCAGCAGCGCAGCCTCGACCTTGCCGTCGGTGACAGCCTTCTCAGCGGCCGGCCGGTCGGCGACGCGAGTCACCTCGTAACCGTCGCCCGTCGTGGTCGAGGCCTGCTGGACGACCTTGACGCCCGCATCGTCGATGACCGCGATCTTGTCCGGTCCGCCCTTGCCCGCGATCAGCGCGGGGATGATCACCGCCGCCATCACGATCAGCAGCATCACCACTGTCGAGCCGATGAACGTCTTGTCCCGCAGCTTCGTGGTGATCTCGCGCTCCGCGATCAGCACCCACGGCTTGTCCAGTGTCTTCATCGGGTCGCCTCCCGGAAGACGTCGCTCAGCGCCACCCGCTCCGGCCCGAACTCGAGCACCGGTCCGCGGCTGATCGCCTCCTGCAAGATCTTCTGCTCCACCGCACCGTCCAGTACGTCGAACAACGCCGTACCGCCGGCCACGTCGCGCACCTGGATCCCCCGCACGTCTCGCAGCCATCCGGCGTCGCCGTCCACCACCAGGCGGTACGTCGACGTAGGGCCGGCCGCCAACTCGGACACGGCGCCCGCCGCGACGACCTTGCCGCGGGACAGTACGACGAGGTCGTCGCACAGCCGCTCGACCAGGTCGAGCTGGTGGCTGGAGAACAGCACCGGCACGTCCGACGTCACCTCCTCGCGGAGCAGGTCGGCCATCGCGTCGACAGCGAGCGGGTCGAGGCCGCTGAACGGCTCGTCCAGCACCAGTGCGATCGGCTCGTGGACCAGCGCGGCCGCGATCTGCACCCGCTGCTGGTTGCCCAGCGACAGCGTCTCGAGGACGTCGGAAGCACGCTCGGCCAGCCCGAGGCGCCCGAGGATCTTGTCGGTCCGCGCGGCGGCGCGCTCCGCGTCGAGCCCGTGCAGCCGGCCGAAGAACACCAGCTGGTCGCGGATCTTCATCTTCGGGTACAGCCCGCGTTCCTCCGGCATGTAGCCGAAGTCCCGGCGTACGTCCTGGGTCAGCGGCTGGTCCTGCCACCGCACTTCGCCGGCCGTCGCGGCCAGGACCCCGAGGATGATCCGCATCGTCGTCGTCTTCCCGGCCCCGTTGGCCCCGACGAATCCGGTCATCCGTCCCGGTACGACGTCGAAGGTCACGTCGTCCAGCGCCAGATGATCACCGAACCGCCGGGTGAGCCCAGCCACCCTCAGCATGTGTCACCGTTCCCATCAGCTTCCAGCCCCCGGCCGGGCGCTCGCCCGACCCTCCCAAAACTAGTCAGCCGAGGCGTGCTCGCACGTCGCCCGCGAGGGTGATCGCCGGTGTCATCCGTAGGACGGACGGATCAGCCTGTCGGGTCGTCGCCCGGGGTGACGAGGCCGCATTCGTAGGCGAAGACGACGGCTTGGACGCGGTCGCGGAGACCTAGTTTGAGCAGTACGCGGGAGACGTGGGTCTTGACCGTCGCCTCGCCGACGTACAACTGGTTGGCGATCTCGGTGTTGGTCAGGCCGCGGGCGATCAGCCCGAGCACCTCGCGTTCGCGCTCGGTGAGCTCCGCGAGGAGGTCCGGGCGGTACACCCGCTCTCCCTTGCCCGTGAATCGCTTGATCACCCGCCGGGTGACCTCGGGCGCGAGCAGCGCGTGCCCGGAGTGCACCACCTGGATCGCCTCCACCAGGTCCTCGGGCGCGGTGTTCTTGAGCAGGAAGCCGCTCGCGCCCGCCCCGAGCGACTCGAAGAGGTAGTCGTCACGGTCGAACGTGGTGAGGATGACGACCTTCCCGGCGTCCTCCGCCACGATCCGCTGGGTCGCGCTGATCCCGTCCATGCCGGGCATCTGGACATCCATCAGTACGACGTCCGGCCGCAACGCCAGCGCCAGCTCGATCGCCTTCTCACCGTCCGCGGCCTCGCCGACCACCTCGATCTCCGGCTCGACCGACAGGATCATCCGGAACCCGGCGCGCACCAGGTCCTGATCGTCGACCAGCAGCACCCGCATCGGGTCAGTCACGTACTTCTCCCCCAGCCAACGGACGGTTCTGCGGATCCAGCGGGATCCGGACCCGGACGCGGAATCCTCCCACGGGACGCGGACCGATCTCACTCTCGCCGCCGAGCAGACCGACCCGTTCGCGGATCCCGACATGGCCGAGCCGGCTGCCTACCGGGGCGTGCTTCGGGCGGCCGTCGTCGAGCACCTCGAGCTCGACCGCGTCATCGAGATAACGCAGTGTGACGTGGGCGCTGCGGGCCGTCGAGTGCTTGCGGACGTTCGCGAGCGCTTCCTGCGCGATCCGGTACACCGACACCGAGACGGTCGTGGGCAGTTCGGCCGGCGATCCGATCTGGTGGAAGCCGACCTCCAGACCGAGGCTGTTCGCCTCCGCGATCAGCGCGGGCAGCCGGTCCGCGCCGGCCTGCGGCTCCTTGGGATCCGGCGTACCGACGTCGAGGTCGGGATCCGCCGAGCGGAGCATGCCCAGCAGCTGGCGCATTTCGTTGACCGCGCTCCGGCTGGACTCCTCGATCACGTTCAGCGCGTTCTTCGCCGCGTCCGGGTCGGCGTCCATCACCCGCCGGGCACCGCCTGCCTGGATGCCGATGCTGCTGATGTGGTGGGCGACGACGTCGTGCAGCTCACGGGAGATCCGCAGCCGCTCGTCGATCACCGCGCGTCGCGAGTTCGCCTCCTGCTGCGCCGCCAGCTCGGTCGCCTGCTGCTCGAGCTCGAACCGCTGCCGCGCGGTCGCCCACGCGGTCCGTCCCCAGAAGTACGCACCGAAGAAGTAGAGGACGTTCAGCGCGACGGTGATGATCACGTTCGACACGTACGGCGAGAACAGCGCGTGGTTCGGCCCGTCGATCGCGTTGTTGCGCAGCGCGGTGACGAAGTTGAGCGCCAGCCAGCCGAACATCCCGACGAAGACGACCGTGATCGCGGCCTTCATCAGCCGCCGGTCCCGCGCCCAGGCGACGGCCGCGTAGATCGCCATGAACATCGTCGACTGGGTGACCAGATTGCCGGCGAACGCGAACGCCGCCCGCTCGCCGTTCACCACGAACAGCACCGCGACGGCCAGCAGCACCGGAACCGGCCAGCGGCGCCGGAAACACAGTGGCAGCGCGGCGGCCGCACTCAGCACGTACGGCTCGACGCCGCCGATCCCCAGGTCCACATGCGTCGGCGAGCCGCCGCGTGCGAGCTCGGTCCCGAACAGGCCCGCGACCGCCATCCCGAGACCGAGCAGTACGTCGTACCGTTGCTCGCGGGCCGTCGGCGCTGGACGGGTCCAGCCACGCACCGCCGTACCGGACGCCGGTGGTGTGCCCGGTTCGGCATCCGTACGCAGCTCAACGGTGGACATAGCTCATCACCCTACGGGTGGAACGCCCCTGAACCCCGGCGCGTACCCTTGGAGGCGTGACCATCGCCC
The DNA here is from genome assembly GCF_004366075.1 of Kribbella pratensis. Classification (GTDB taxonomy): domain Bacteria; phylum Actinomycetota; class Actinomycetes; order Propionibacteriales; family Kribbellaceae; genus Kribbella; species Kribbella pratensis. The sequence continues at coordinate 1,669,477 of NZ_SODU01000001.1, forward strand.
CAGAAGGACGGAAACTGCTCAGGCTCGAGGTGCGCAACGCGGAGACCCCGATCGAGCGCAAACCCGAGTGGATCAAGACCCGCGCCAAGATGGGCCCGGAGTACCAGGCGCTGCAGAAACTCGTGAAGTCCGAGGGACTGCACACGGTGTGCCAGGAAGCCGGCTGCCCGAACATCTTCGAGTGCTGGGAGGACCGCGAGGCGACCTTCCTGATCGGCGGGGACCAGTGCACCCGGCGCTGTGACTTCTGCCAGATCGACACCGGCAAACCGGAGGCGCTGGACCGCGACGAGCCGCGCCGTGTCGCCGAGTCGGTCCGCACCATGGGTCTGCGCTACGCGACCGTGACCGGTGTTGCCCGCGACGACCTGGACGACGGCGGCGCCTGGCTGTACGCCGAGACGATCCGCCAGATCCACGAGCTGAACCCGGGCACCGGTGTGGAGATGCTCGCGCCGGACTTCAACGCCGTACCCGAGCAGCTCGCCGAGGTGTTCTCGTCGCGGCCGGAGGTGTTCGCGCACAACGTCGAGACCGTGCCGCGGATCTTCCGCCGGATCCGGCCCGGATTCCGCTACGAGCGCTCGCTGGACGTCATCACCCAGGCCCGCGACTACGGACTCGTCACCAAGTCGAACCTGATCCTCGGCATGGGCGAGACCCGCGACGAGGTCAGCCAGGCGCTGAAGGACCTGCACGCGGCGGGCTGCGAGATCATCACGATCACGCAGTACCTGCGGCCCTCGGTGCGGCACCACCCGGTCGAGCGCTGGGTGAAGCCCGAGGAGTTCGTCGAACTGGACGCCGAGGCGCAGGAGATCGGTTTCGCCGGAGTCATGTCCGGTCCGCTCGTACGTTCGTCGTACCGGGCCGGTCGGCTGTACCGTCAGGCCGTTGAGTCACGTATGAACGCCGCTCAGGCATAAGAGGACAAGGGTAGAGATGGCCAAGAACGACGCGCCCGAAGAGAAGACCAGCAGGCTCAAGCAGATCGTTTCGGCGTACAAGCTGACCCAGAAGTCCGAGCCGCTGGTCGGCCTGGTGCTCGCCGGGATCTTCCTCGGCATCGTCGCACTGGCCGTGCTCGGCGGTTTCCTGGTGGGCCCGCTGCTGGTGTGGATCCCGCTCGGCGTCGCGTTGGGCTTCCTGGCCGCCACGATCGTCTTCGGCCGCAAGGTCGAGAAGGCGGCGTACAGCCAGATCGAGGGTCAGGCCGGTGCGGCCGCGTCCGCGCTGCAGACGCTGCGCCGCGGCTGGAGTGTTGACCCCGCGGTTGCGGTCACCAAGAACTCCGACATCGTCCACCGGGTGGTCGGCAAGCCCGGCATCATCCTGGTCGGCGAGGGTCAGCCGAGCCGGGTGAAGAACCTGCTCGCGGCCGAGGCCAAGAAGCACAACCGGGTCGCGGGCGGAGCGCCGGTGACGCAGATCGTGGCCGGCAAGGGCGAGGGCGAGATCGACATCCGCAAGCTGACCAAGTACGTGATGAAGCTGCCGGCCGTCCTGCAGCCGTCCGAGATCACCGATCTGCTGCAGCGGCTGAAGGCGCTGGACGCGGTCCGGCCGCAGGTGCCGATGCCGAAGGGCCCGGTGCCGACGAGTCTCAAGGGTGCTCGCCAGGCGATGCGCGGCCGCTGAAACAGCTGTTGGGGTATCTCTGAGTGAGACACCGGTAACCCGGCGGTCGCTCGGGCAGTTGATCTGTCGTGACGTGGCACGTGTGTGCCTCCGTGTCGCGCTGTGGGGTGGCTGGTTGGCCTTAAGGTGCGACCAGGACGGATCGATACAGGGGTAGAGATGACGGATGTGATGCCGCGCGTGCAGCATCCTGTACACGCGCCGGACACCGGGACCTGGCCGACACTGGCCCGACCACGGTCGAACCCGGTCCGTCGGTACGGCGCTGCGACCGCGATCCGGCTGATCGCCAAGGATCTCCCGGCCACGATCCACCTGGACCGCAACCGCTCGTTCGGCCTCGGCGGGCCCGCCATGCGGGTGCACCGTACGTCGGCGTTCCTGGACCGGCTCGGGCAGGACGCCGGGTCCGGGTTCGGCGAGGCGTACCTGGCCGGCGACTGGGACCCGGAGCCGGGCACCGACCTGGCCGACCTGCTGGTCCCGTTCGCGGAGCGGTTCAGCAACGAGGAGACCCGGCACCTGCTGCCGAAGTGGGCGCAGTCGCTGCGCTGGCTGGTCACCCGGTCGCAGCCGGGCGAGCAGGAGAACGACCGGGCCGGCGCCCGGGAGAACATCAGCCGGCACTACGACCTGAGCAATTCGATGTTCTCGGAGTTCCTCGATCCGACCCTCACGTACTCCGCGGCGTACTTCGGCGGCGACCCGACGGCCGATCTCGCGACGGCGTCGTACGACGAACTCTCCGCCGCCCAGCTGCGCAAGCTGGACTCGATCCTCGACGCGGCGGGGGTGCGGTCCGGCTCACGGGTGCTCGACATCGGCTGCGGCTGGGCGAGCCTGGCGATCCGCGCCGCGCAGCGTGGCGCGTGGGTGACGGCGATCACGATCGCGTCGCAGCAGGCGTTGCTGGCCCAGCGAAAGATCGCCGAGGCCGGTGTCGGCGACCGCGTACAGGTCGCGCTGCGCGACTACCGCGACCAGATCGGCGAGTTCGACGCCGTACTGAGTGTGGAAATGATCGAGGCGGTCGGCGAGAAGTACTGGCCCGTGTACTTCGAAGCGATCGAGCGACGGCTCGCACCCGGCGGGGTCGGCGTCGTGCAGGCGATCGTGATGCCGCACGAGCGGATGCTCGCGACCCGGAACACGTTCACCTGGGTGCAGAAGTACATCTTCCCCGGCGGGCTGATCCCGTCGATCAAGGTGATCGAGGACGTCACCGCACAGCACACCGGCCTGCGGGCGGAGGTGATCCGCCACCTCGGTGGGGACTACGCGCGGACGCTGCGGGTCTGGCGGAACCGGTTCATCGAGCACTGGCCGGCGATCGCGGCGCTCGGGTTCGACGACACGTTCCGGCGGATGTGGGAGTTCTACCTCGCGTACTCCGAGGCGGGCTTCCGGACCGGGTACCTCGACGACGTACAGCTGCTGCTCACGCGGCGCTAACTGGCGGCTAACTGGCGGCTAACGCAGTACGACGACCGTCCTGGCGGCGAGGTCGTGCAGCCCGCGGCGGTCGCGGTCGAAGATCACCGCGGGGATCAGAAAGCTGATCAGCAGCGCGCGGATGATGCCGGCCAGCAGACCGGGCGGAGCCGTGTACGTCTTCCGGTCGCGGACCGGGACGACCCGCAGACCGCAGATCCGGTGGCCGATGGTGCCGCCGGCCAGGCCGGTCAGGATCGCGGTCGTCGCGAAGAAGACCGTCGAGTGCATCAGGCTGTAGCCGGTGCCGCCTGCCCACATCGGTTGACCCATCACCACAGACGCGATCAGGCCCGCGATCAGCCAGTCGATCAGCAGCGCCAGCAGGCGGCCGCCCCAGGTCGCGGCCGAGCCCGGGCCGTCCTCGGGAAGGCCCAGCCGATTGCCCGGGTAACGGAATTCTTCGGAGGGTCCGGTTGCGGCCGCCGCGGATGATGCCATGATGTCTAGCCTACGGACACACCCCGGGGCGGTCCCACGCGGACCGCGAGATCTCAGGGCGTAACCGCCGTACACCAGTGGGTCAGCGCGGACACGCTGGGCGTAACATCCGCGAAACATCAGGGTCACGACGGAGAAACCGGCGGGCCCTACGTTCAGATGCAATCTCTGAGCCACCCTAGGAGTACGTATGTTTTCCAGCGCTGAGGAGCTGCTCGCCTACGTCAAGAACGAAGGCGTCGAGATCGTCGATGTCCGGTTCTGTGACCTGCCGGGCATCATGCAGCACTTCACCGTCCCGGTGTCGTCGTTCGGTCCCGAGGTCTTCGAGGACGGCCTCGCCTTCGACGGTTCGTCGGTCCGCGGTTTCCAGCAGATCCACGAGTCCGACATGAAGCTGCTGCCGGACCCGACCAGCGCGTACGTCGACGAGTTCCGCAGCGCCAAGACGCTGGTGGTCAACTTCTTCGTGCACGACCCGCTGACCGGCGAGGCGTACTCGCGTGACCCGCGCAACATCGCCCGCAAGGCGCAGGAGTACCTGAAGTCGACCGGCATCGCGGACACCGCGTTCTTCGCGCCGGAGGCCGAGTTCTACGTCTTCGACGACGTCCGGTTCGAGACCAAGGCGAACTCCTCGCACTACTCGATCGACTCGATCGCCGGCGCCTGGAACACCGGCCGGGTCGAGGACGGCGGCAACCGCGGCTACAAGGTCCGCTACAAGGGTGGCTACTTCCCGGTCGCGCCGACCGACCACTTCGGCGAGCTGCGCGACGACATCACGCTGGCACTGGAGCGGTCCGGCCTGATCGTCGAGCGCGCCCACCACGAGGTCGGTACGGCGGGTCAGGCGGAGATCAACTTCCGCTTCGACGAGCTGCTCAAGGCCGCCGACGACGTGATGAAGTTCAAGTACATCGTCAAGAACACCGCGTGGAAGGCCGGCAAGACCGCGACCTTCATGCCGAAGCCGATCTTCGGTGACAACGGCTCCGGCATGCACTGCCACCAGTCGCTGTGGAGCAACGGCGACCCGCTGTTCTACGACGAGTCCGGGTACGGCGGCCTGTCCGACACCGCCCGCTGGTACATCGGCGGCCTGCTCAAGCACGCCCCGTCGCTGCTGGCCTTCACGAACCCGACCGTGAACTCGTACCACCGCCTGGTGCCGGGCTTCGAGGCGCCGGTCAACCTGGTCTACTCGTCCCGGAACCGCTCGGCCTGCATCCGGATCCCGATCACCGGCTCGAACCCGAAGGCGAAGCGGATCGAGTTCCGCTGCCCCGACCCGTCGGCGAACCCGTACCTGGCCTTCGCGGCGCAGCTGCTGGCCGGCCTGGACGGTATCCGCAACAAGATCGAGCCGGCCGACCCGGTCGACAAGGACCTCTACGAGCTGCCGCCGGAGGAGCACGCGGGTATCGCGCAGGTCCCGACCTCGCTGCCGGCCGTGATCGACGCCCTCGAGGCCGACCACGCCTTCCTGCTCGAGGGTGACGTCTTCACCGAGGACCTGATCGAGACCTGGATCGACCTCAAGCGCGACAACGAAATCGCCCCGATCCAGCTCCGCCCCCACCCCCACGAGTTCGAGCTCTACTACGACGTCTGAGTTCGTACTGTGTCCGAGTGGCCCTCGATCTGGCAACAGGTTGAGGGCCACTTTCGTTGTACCCCGCACCCGCTCTGCGGCTCGACACGATCAACGCCGCGACGGCGCGCCGCTTGTCGCTCTCCAGTCTCCGGCGCAAGCTAGGCGGGTGGGATTGTCTGCTGAGTCCTCCGAGGACAAGATCTGGTCTGAAGGTGTTGCACAGGAATACGGCCAGGACGAGCTCGAAGCGATGTGCACATGGCTTGACGTCAGCCTTGATTTGAACCAGCAGCGTCTGGAGTCAGTCACGACGCGAGTCGGCTTGGTCATCACCTTCGGCGCCGGAACCATCGCTCTGATGGCGGCCACTGTGAACGGGAAAGCCTGGCCACTCACCGCACTCGCATCAGTCGTCAACGTTGTTGCAATGGCGCATGCGGCGACCAGTTTGCAAGCAGTGGTCAAGCCTGACCGCGACCCTACAACCACCTGGCGCACGATGTGGGGACCGCGGCAACCTGGTGAACTCCTCGTAGTTCTCTACAGACGCCGATCTGTGCTTTTCCATGACCAACGTCGAATCATTCAAGCTCGCACGTCGGCTCTGAAGCAGTCCTCGTGGGCCCTGGGTGTGGGAACGCTGTTGGCTGCAGGCGCAGTAATATTGTCCCGAGTCGCATGAAAAGGGATCGAAATGGCCGATAAAGAGGAGCCTCGTGCAGGTTCCGAGACTAAGCCGCCACCGATGCCAGCCGGCGACGACCCACGCAGCGGCAGCGAGATGAAGAGCTTCCTAGGCTCTGGCAACCGTAGGTCAAAAGGTGGCGACCGGGAGCGCAAGAAGCGCTGACTCCCGGGAGTCTGCACTCATCCGAGACTCGTCGGAGTCGTAGCCACTCTTCGAGCGCCGCATGCACTCCGGTGGATGTGGCTCTCGCATCTCCAGCGACCGCGTGAGCGCGACTTTGTGCACCGTTCGACCATTTCACGGGCCGTTTCATGGTCGAACGGTGCACAAAGTGCCGATCGCGACCGGCCTGTCGGTCTGGGCGGGCATCTCTGGTTCCAGGTCAGACCGCGATCGCGTCTAGTGTCGCCAGGGCATCGGGGTCGAGGTGGATGCTGGCGGCTTGGAGGTTGGCTTCCAGGTGGGGGATGCTGCGGGTGCCTGGGATCAGGGCGGTGTGGTCGTTGTGGGCGAGGATCCAGGCTAGGCAGACCGCGGCGGGGGTGGCCCCGAGGTGTGCGGCGACCTCCTGTACGGCGGGATGCTCGGTCGGGGACGGGATCTGGTCGAATGCCGAGCCCAGCGGGAAGTACGGGATCCAGGCGATGCCGTCGGCCGCGCAGAGTTGGAGTTGGGGCTCGGACGAGCGGTCCAGGACGCTGTACGCGTTCTGGACGCAGACGATCCCCGCGGGCAGCGCCTGCTCGAGCTGTTCGGTGCTGATGTTGCTGAGGCCTATCGCGCCGATCAGCCCTTCGTTGCGTAGAGCAATCAACTCGGCCAGCTGGTCGTCGAGCGGGACGACCTGGTCGCCTTCGGCGATGAGGCCCGGTCCCTGATCCGCCCGGCGGAGGTTGACCACGGGTACCTGCTCCAGACCGAGCGACGTGAGGTCGAGGTGGACCTGCTCACGGAGTTGCTCCGGCCGTTGCGCCAGGACCAGCGGCACCGGCGCGTCCACCCGGCGTGCGCCGACCTTGCTCACGATCACGAGGTCGTCCGGATACGGGTGCAGCGCAGCCCGGATGTGCTCGTTCACCGTGGTGTGCCCGTAGAACGACGCCGTGTCGAGGTGGTTGACACCGAGCTCCACAACGCGACGCAGGAGCGCGCCGGCCGCGGCAGTGTCGACGTGTTCGAGTTGCATCGCGCCGTACCCGATCCGCGCGATCTCGTACTGCCCGAGCTTGACTGTGCCCCCGGGTCGTTCCGATGTCATCAGCTGTGTCCTCAGGTAGAGTCGGTGGAAATGGAGGTTTCTCCACTTCTTTCGACGATAACACTAACTGGAGGTTTCTCCACTTATGCGGGTGGACGCTGAGCGGAAGCGTGCGCAGGTGGTCGCGGCGGCCGGCGACGAGCTGGCCGATCTCGCCGTGGCCGCGCGCGACGGCGAGCCGGTGCGCCTGTCCCTGGATCGGGTGGCGGCCCGGGCGCGAGTCGGCGTGGCCACGCTGTACCGGCACTTCCCGACCCGCGAGGCCCTCCTCGAGGCGGTTTATCGTCAGGAGCTCACCCGGCTGTGCGACGCCGCGCCCGAGCTCGCCGCCGACTCCCCTGCCGACGAGGCCCTGCTCACCTGGATGCACCGCTATCTCGACTTCGTCGACTCCAAACGGGCCATGGGCCTCGATCTGCGCAACCTGATTGCCTCCGGCACCGTGACCCAGACCGACACCCGAGCGCGTCTCGCCGCCGCGGTCGAACATTTCCTGACGGCGGGCGCGGCCGCCGGCATCTTCCGTACCGATGTCCCGGCGGACGACGTCGTCGCGGCCATGGCCGGCGCCGTGATCGCCGCGGCCCCTGAGCAGCAACGTACGCAGACCGAACGCCTGCACGCCCTGCTGGTAGACGGCCTTCGCCGACGCTAGGCAACGCTGTGCAGTTGCTCAGCCGAGAGCTTCGGTCACGGCAAGGGTACCCAGCAGGGCCAGGGCCTCGGCGCTGCGGCTGCCGGGCTCGGCGTGGTACACGATGAGTTCCTGGCCGGGAGCTGATTTGACGTCGAAGGCGTTGATGCGGAGGGTGAGCTCGCCGACGTCGGGGTGGCGGAAGCGCTTGCTGGCGAGGCGGGCGCCGCGGGCCTCGTGACGGTTCCACATCTCGGCGAAGTCCGCGCTCCGGCGGCTGAGCTCGTCGACGACTTCCCGGATGCGGGGGTCGTTCGGCGTACGGCCCTCGAGCAGGCGGAACCCGGCCACGGTGTAGCGCGCGACCCGCTCCCAGTCGGGGTAGAAGCTCCGCGCGCCGGGGTCGAGGAAGATCTTCATCAGCAGGTTCGGGCCGTGCTGGAAGCCGTCGAACAGTGCGTAGGCGAGCTGGTTGCCGGCAAGTACGTCGTACGCCCGGCCGAGCACGATCGCCGGGTTGTCCGGCCACATGTCCATCAGCCGCAGCAGCTCGGGGTCCACACGTTCCGGCGCGGTCGCCCGGGAGGTCCCGGGCGTGAGTCCGGCGACGCGGTACAGGTGCTCGCGGGCGTCGTCGTCCAGCCGCAGCACGTCGCTCAGGGCGTCGAGCACCTGGGGCGACGGGCTGTTCTCCCGGCCCTGCTCGAGGCGGATGTAGTAGTCGACGCTGACGCCCGCCAACGTCGCAACCTCTTCGCGGCGTAGACCCGGAACGCGCCGTACGCCGTACTTCGGGACGCCAACCTCCTCCGGCCTTACCTGCGCACGCCGCGCGCGCAAGTACTCGCCCAGTGCCGTGACAGCCATGTTCCGATGGTAGGCGGATCACCAGCGCACAGCGTGGGTGTGCTACTCCCAGGCACACGGCGGCCTGGTTGTGCGCGGCGGCGTTCGCGATGGTCGAGTCATGACTGAAACACCCAAGAACTGGTTCGTCACCGGCGCCTCCCGCGGTTTCGGTCGGGAGTTCGCCCGGGCCGCCCTCGAGCGCGGCGACCGGGTGGCCGCCACCGCTCGCGACGCGGCTGCACTTCACGGACTCGCCGGCGAGCTACTTCCACTCGCCCTCGACGTCACCGATCGCGAGGCCGTGCGCGCGGTGGTACACGAGGCCGAGTCACGGCTCGGAGGCCTCGACGTGGTCGTGAACAATGCCGGCTACGGACACTTCGGAGCCGTCGAGGAGCTCACCGAGACCGAGCTGCGCGACCAACTGGAGACGAATGTCTTCGGCGCATTGCACGTCAGCCAGGCGGTGCTTCCCGGCCTGCGGCAACGCGGACGTGGACACCTGGTGCAGGTCTCGTCCATCGGCGGCATCGGCGCCTTCGCGAACCTCGGCGCCTATCACGCCTCGAAATGGGCGCTCGAGGCGCTCAGCGAGTCGCTCGCGGTCGAGGTCGCACGATTCGGCATTCACGTGACGATCGTCGAGCCCGGCGGTTACGACACCGATTGGGCGGGATCCTCGGCGCGACGCAGTACGCCGCTGTCGGCATACGACCCGATGCGCGCGGAAGCCGCGGCCCGTCGCAGCGGTCAGGCGCCGGGTGATCCCGCGGCGGCAGCGCAGGCGTTGCTCGAGATCGTGGACTCTCCCGCGCCGCCGCTGCGAGTGCTCTTCGGAGCCCAGGCGCCCGGCATCGTCCGCACCATCTACGGACGCCGCCTCGCCGAATGGGACAGGACCGGAGAGTTGGCGCGCCGAGCTCACGGCCCGCACTGAGACTTCCGCGCTAGTCGGAGGGGCTCGGTTCGAAGGACTGGGTGCCGATGACGCGGAGGAGGTCGAGTTTTTCGCGGGCGTCGGTGCCTTCGATCGGAAGGAAGGCCCGGACCCGCACGTCGGCCGCCGGCGTCAGGAGGGTTTCGCAGGTGAGGTCGAGGTCGCCGACCTCCGAGTTCAGGAACCGCTTGCGCGGCAGACGACGTACGGCGACCTCGTGCAGGTCCCACAACGTGCGGAACTCCTCGCTGTGCGCGACGAGGTCCTCGACCAGTTCGGTGATGTCGCGGTCGCCCATCCGGCGGGAGTACGTCGCACGCAGGTCGGCGACGTGCGAGGCCGAGTGGACGTCCCAGTCCTCCTCGGGGAAGATCCGCCGGATCGCCGGATCGGTGAACCACAGCCAGGTCAGGTTCCGGGCGCGGCCCTCGCCGAGGAGCGGGCCGATGACGACGTCGGCCAGGTCGTTCTGCCAGAGCACCTCGTCGAGGTCGGTGCAGATGACGACCGGGAGATCGGTGAGGCGACTGACCAGCGCGAGCAAGCCGGGGTTGATGTGCCGCCCGGCCCGGCGCAGCGGTGGCGTGAGCCCGGCCAGGTGGTACAGGTGGTCGCGCTCGTCCAGGTCGCAGCGCAGCGCGCGGGCGAGGCTCGCGACGATCGGCTCCGACGGGTTCGCGCCGCGGGACTGCTCCAGCCGCGAGTAGTAGTCCGTCGACATGCCGGCCAGCTGCGCGACCTCTTCCCGGCGGAGTCCCGGCGTACGGCGTCGTACGCCCTCCGGAAGGCCGACGTCCGCCGGCCGGAGCACCTCGCGGCGACGGCGGAGGAAGTCGGCCAGGCCATCACGATCGATCACACGTTCCATGATGCGTGACGTGCTGCGCGCTATCCAGGGACAACCTGTCCGTGGATGAAGTGGGCCTTCTCCACCGCCGTCGGCCCCTCCAAGGTGGAGACAACACCAAGGAGGAAACACCATGCACTACCGCACGCTCGGCCGGACCGGTATCAAGGTCAGCCCGTACGCCCTCGGCGCGATGATGTTCGGTGCCGTCGGCAACGACGACCGCGAGGAGTCGATCCGGATCATCCACAAGGCGCTCGACGCCGGGATCAACTTCGTCGACACCGCGGACATGTACTCCTACGGCGGCTCCGAGGAGATCGTCGGCGAGGCGCTGAAGGGCCGCCGGGAACATGTCGTGCTGGCCACCAAGTCGCACCTGCCGATGGGCGACGACCCGAACCAGCGCGGTAACTCGCGGCGCTGGATCATGACGGCGGTCGAGAACTCGCTGCGCCGGTTGCAGACCGACTACATCGACCTCTTCCAGATGCACCGCCCGGATCCGGAGACCGATATCGAGGAGACCCTGTCGGCGCTGACCGACTTGATCCGCAGCGGGAAGGTCCGCGCGATCGGTACGTCGACGATGCCGGCCAGCGAGCTCGTCGAGTCGCACTGGGTCGCGGAGCGGCGTGGTCTGGAGCGGTTCCGCACCGAGCAACCGCCGTACTCGATCCTCAACCGCGGGATCGAGCGCGAGGTGCTTCCCGTCGTGCAGAAGTACGGGATGGGCGCGCTTGTCTGGAGCCCGCTCGCGGGTGGTCAGCTGACCGGCCGCGCGCCCTCGGACCTCCGGCGTACGGCGATGTTCCGGCACATGTCCGACCAGCGCCGGCTCGACGTCGTCGAACAGCTGGTTCCGGTCGCCGACGCGGCGGGGCTCAAGCTGACCCATCTGGCGATGGCGTTCGCGATCGCGCACCCGGCGGTCACGTCCGCGATCATCGGCCCGCGCACGATGGAGCACCTGGACGACGCGCTGGCCGGCGTCGACGTCGTACTCGGTGACGACGTTCTCGATCAGATCGACAAGATCGTCCCACCGGGCACCGACGTCGGCCGCCTCGACATGGACTACGACACGCCCGCCATCCTCAACCCCGGCCTGCGCCGCCGCCCGGTGGACGATCGTCCTGCTGCTTAGTTGTACGTCGCGGTGACGTGGTAGACGCGGCCGCCCCAGCCGTCGTCCGGGAACGAGTCGGAGATCCGGACGTACCCGGTCTTGGCCGACCCCAGGTGCGGCGTCAGGTCGAACGTCCGGACCGCCTTGTTCTCGCCGTCGTGGTACGGGTTCGTCTCGGTCGCGACCGTGGTCCAGTTCTGCCCGTCGCCGCTGACCTGGACGACAAACTCATTGTCGATTGTCAACGATACTGATGCCGACGTCGTGTCGGACGGGAACGGGAAGCGGTAGACGAAGTACGAGTGCCCGTCGGCGAACCGGTTCTGTACGCCGTTGCTCTGCGACCCGTCCGCATCCCACAGCCACGGGGTCTCGGCCGCCGTACCGGTGTCGAAGTCGGCCGTGTGCGCGATGAGGATGTCGGACCGGGTCGTGAACGACAGTTGCGATCCGGACGTCACCGACGCGGTCACCGAGTGCAGGCCGTCCGGCGTACCCGCGGGAATCGTCACGTCGAGGTCGACGGACGTGGCCACCGGTACAGCGTTGCCGCGCGTCGTCAGCGTGACAGTCGACCGGCTCGGTGTGACCGTCCAGCCGGACGGCGCGGTTGCCTCGACGACGGCCTGGATCCGGTCATCGACCGGACCGGTCGCCTGTACGTCGACCTTCACCTTGACGTGGGTGCCACTGCCGGTCGCGGGCATCACCACGGGCAGCGCCGGATCGGTTGTCGCGGACAACGATCGCACCGGCGGCGTCTGCGGTACGGCGGCGATCAGGGCGCTCAACGCGCTGGCCTGGGTGCGCCAGTCGAAGACGTTCGGGATCGCGCCGGACCAGCGCTCTCCGAGCCGATCGGACGCGTCGCGGTCGTTGTTCCAGATTGTTGCGGCCTGCTGGGCGACGAAGTCGGTGTAGCGGCGGTCGTGCGTGGTGTCGGCGAGATCCATCCAGTAGCGCATGAAGATGCCCTTGAACTGCTTGCCGTTGTCGTCACACGTCCGGCCGGGAGCGTCGCAGGCCTCGGTCAGGACGCCGTCGGTGACGAGCCCGCCCGGAGCGATCGCGGCGTCCGCCAGCCGCCGTACCGTCGTCAGCAGTTTCGGGTCGCGGGTCGCTCGCCACAGCTCGAGACCGGCGCCGATCGCGAGACCCTGGTTGTAGCTCCAGACCGTGTCGCCGTTGCTCTCGCAGTTGCTCCTCAGGCCGTCGTTGACGAGGCCGGCGGAGTTGATCATGCCGCTGCCGGTGAACCAGTTCCAGCCCTCCTGCGCACGGCCGAGCCAGCGGGTGTCACGCGGCAGGCGGTTGTGCAGTTCGGCGGTGAGGCGGATCCAGAGGCCGTTGGTGACAGCGTTCTTGTAGGTGCGTTCGCCGTCCCACCACACTCCCCCGCCGCACGAGCTCGGGTCCCAGTAGCCCTCGACGTACTCCGCGATCGTGATCGCCATGTCGAGGTACTTGCGGTTCTTGGTCAGGTCGTACGCCTGGATCCAGGTCAGGCCCCACCACTCGGAGTCGTCGATGGCGCGGCTGGTGAAGTTGCCGAGCAGCGGGTCACCGGACAGGTAGCCGGCCGGGAACACGCCCTTGTCCTTCTCGAACGTGTTGTCCAACTGCCCCAGGTAGCGCCGGTCGCCGGTGCGCTGCATGTAGTCGCCGATTGTCTGCAATGCGACAGCGGAGTTCCACCAGCTGGACGGGAACCAGGCCTTGTTCGGCTCGTACGAGCTCATCAGCTGGTCCGCGGCGACCCGGGCGCGGGCGACTGCGGTCGGCCCGGCGGCGGCACCGGCCGCACCCGCGGCGCCCGCGGGTTGGGGTGCGAAGGCCGCGGCGAGCAGGATCGCCCCGGCCGTCAGAACCTTCAGAATCTGCACACGACGATTCACACGATCTCCTCGAGATGCTTCATGGCGGCTCGGCTGTTCGAGGTGGGCTCACCGAGGTTGGAAACGTTTCGAGAAGGTATCGTCGCCGCCCCCGACAACGATGTCAATGCCTCGGACGACCAGCCCGCGAGACACCTGAAAGTCCACTAATCGAGTGGATTTAGTCTGCTTCTCATGACTTTCCTCTGGTACATCCCGAACCAGGTCGACCCCGGGCACCGCGGGGACGACGCCGTCCAGGGACACAACGGCATCGAGCGGCTGACCGAGCTGGCCCGGCTCACCGAGGACCACGGGTGGGGCGGCGCGCTGATCGGCACCGGGTGGGGCCGGCCCGACACGTTCACGGTCGCGACCGCACTGGCGGCGCGGACCACGACGTTCCAGCCGCTCGCCGCGATCCGGCCCGGGTACTGGCATCCCGCCCATTTCGCGTCCGCGGCGAGCACGCTCGACCAGCTCACCGGCGGGCGACTCCTGATCAACATCGTCTCCGGCCAGGACAACCTCGCGGCGTACGGCGACAGCGAGGGCGACCAGCCGCAGCGGTACGCCCGTACCAAGGAGTTCCTCCAGCTGGTACGGCGCTTGTGGACCGAGGAGGATGTGACGTTCGCCGGCGAGTACTTCTCCGTCACCGGCTCCACGGTCGCGACGCGTCCCGTCGTACGGGAAGACCCTTTGAATCCACGCCCGCATCCCCGGTTGTACTTCGGTGGCGCGTCTGATGCCGCGCAACGGGTCGCTGCGACGGATGCCGACGTACAACTGTTCTGGGGTGAGCCCCTCGACGGGGTCGCCGCGCGGATCGCTCGACTGCGCGAACTCGAGAACGAACTCGGTCGCGAGCATCCGCCGCTCGAGTTCGGGCTGCGGATCACCACGCTCGTCCGCGACACCACCGAGGAGGCCTGGGCCGACGCCGAGGCGAAGGTCGCGAAGATGGCGGAGACGCACGGCTCCCGGGACGCCCGCTGGTTCAAGGCCGTCGGCCAGCAACGCCTCCTCGACCTGGCCGAACGCGGCGAGGTCCTCGACGACAACCTCTACACCGCCCCCGGCAAGTACGGCGGTGGCGGCGCCGGCACCACGTGGCTCGTCGGCTCCCCCGACGACGTGGCCAAGTCCCTCAACAAGTACCGCGACCTGGGCATCACCCACTTCATCCTCTCCGACACCCCGTACCGCGAAGAGCTCATCCGCATCGGCGACCAGCTGCTCCCGCTGCTTGGTTGAGATGTATGCGAATCGCATATAATCACCGGTATGGATCTGAAGGGCGCGATCGATCGATGGCACGAGCGGGTGAACTCCGGCGACCTGGAGGCAGTCGCCGGGGTGGTCACTGATCCGGTGGTGGTGCTGGGGCCGAAGGGCGCGGGGCCGATCACGCCGACCGGGTTCGCGGAGTGGGTGGACCGTTCAGGGATCAGATTGGTGCCGCGGTCGTGGCATCCGATCGGCGAGCGGCTGATGGTGGTCGAGGAGGACGCGAGCTGGCCGGGGAGCTCGGCGCCGACGCGGGTGGCGACGGTGTTCCGGGTGACCGGGGACAAGGTGTCCGCAGCACTGCGGTTGCCGGATCTCAGGCAGGCGCTGGAGTTGGCGTACATCTGTCGCGAGATGGCTGCCACCGAATGAGTGCCGGCCCGGGGCAGGCACTGTTCGAGTTCGTGCGCCACTGGTCACGGCGTACGACGCCTGACATTGGCGAGCAGGGGCGCTTGGTGCTGGTGACCGAGGCCGCGTACGCCGTGAGCCGGCGAGGGCCCGCGACGATCAACGCCGTCGCGCACGAGATCGGGATCGACCAGAGCGGAGCGTCCCGATTGGTGAAGGACGCGGCCGCCGCCGGCTATCTGGAGCTGCGATCTGCCGACGGCGACGCACGCCGGCGACAGGTGGGCGTGACGGATGCCGGGGTCGAGCTGATCGAGCAGGCGCATGCCTGGCAGGAGGAGGTGTTCGCCCGGCTCACCGAGGGCTGGAGCGAACGCCGCCGGACCGAGTTCCACAAAGCGATGGTGAGCTTGGTCGAACGGTCGAACCCCTCGAGCTGATTGGATGTGCTCATCGCTTGACGGGTGCATGCCGCGTGTGATCGGTTGATTACCGAGCGCCAACGGTGGGTATGTGGCGCTGTGAGGCATGTGAGGAGCACTGATGGTCGAATATCTGCCCCGGTCCGCGTGGAACGCGCGCCCGCCGAACGGTGGACCGGGCAACCTGACCGTGTCGCGGGTCGAAGGCGCGGTCATCCACTGGCCGGGGACCGGATCGACGAGTGTCATCCACTCCAAGGCGGCCGTCGCGTCCGCGTTGCGTGGCTGGCAGGACTACCACATGGACACCCGCGGCTGGTCCGACATCGCGTACCAGGTCGCGGTCGACCAGGCCGGCCGCGCCTGGACGTTGCGCGGCCTGCGGACCCAGTCCGGCGCCAACGGCGACACCGACGTCAACGAACGGTACGGCGCGATTCTGCTGATCCTGGTCACCGGGGAGCAGCCGTCGGCCGCGATGAAGGCGACCACTCGCGGAGTGATCGCCGACTTCCGCAGAATCTATCCCCGCGGTACGGCGATCCGGCCGCACTCCGCGGTCCGCCCGGAGCCGACCGACTGCCCCGGCGACCCCGCCCGCGCCGCGATCGCCCGCGGCGAATTCACCCCCGGCCACTCGGAGGACGACATGACCCCGGCCCAGATGCAGGAACTGAAGAACTTCATCGAGGCCCGGACGCAGGCCTACGCGCTCTGGACCCACCGGCAGTTGCGCAAGGACCTGTCCGCGGTGGTGAAGGCGTACGCGCTCGACATCAAGAACTACGAGCGGCAGACCGACGCCGCCGACGCCGCCCGCGCCGCCGCCGCGGTCTGGGCCACCGCCCCGCCGAGCCTGCAGGCCGATGGCGCCGCCGCGGAGCAGCCGGCCGCGCCGGACCCGAACGTCGATCCGGAACTCAGCCTCCCGGACCTCGACCCGTTCCCGGACGCCCCCGCAGCCGCCGAAGCCGAGGCCGACGCAGGCAAGTAGGTCGCCCCTCCGACCAGGTCCCACGCCGTTTGTCGGTGGGGCCTGGTTGGCTGTGCCGGTGGATCTCGAAGAGCTGACAGCGCGGTTGGAGAAGATCTCGGTCGGGTACGGCGAGCGACTGGGCTTCGACCGCGACCCGGACTGGTTCCTGCTCAAACTCCAGGAAGAAGTCGGCGAACTCACGCAGGCCTACCTCCAGCACACCGGCCGCGCGCGGGCGAAGGGCGCGACACCGGACGACATCCGCACCACCTTCCACCAGGAGTTCGCCGACGTACTGTGCCAACTCCTTCTGTTCGCACACCAGCACGACGTCGATCTTCCGCAGGAGATCGAACGCAAGTGGCTGGTCTACGAGGGCTGACCGGCCGGCTGCACCTTGGCGGGCGCCTTTGCCGCCAGCACCATGCCGACCAGCAGGGCGACCGTGATCAGGATGTCGACTGTCATGCTCAGCGCCATCGGCGGCTGGACGGTGACCTCCATCCCGAGCAGGACGGCGTACGCGAGCGGCCAGTTGAGCGTGCCGAGGAGCTTCCACGCGACGGTCCAGCGGTTCGACGACCACAGCATCCCGATGCCGATCAGGTAGGCGATCACCGGCACCCAGAAGCTCGGCAGGTAGGGACCGAGGAACACCAGCGCGAGGGCGATCATGTCGCTCGGGCGGAGCTTCGGTGGGACGTCCACCAGGACCAGGCCGTCGGTGGCCGCGGCAACGATCTCCTGCGGGTCGCCGAGGCGCTGCAGGATCTGCCGAATCTCGCTCTCCGCCGTGGCGCCGGCCGCGCGCTCCTCGGCGATATGGGCTTTAACGTCGTCGATCAGCTCGGTCCGGCGCGCCGCCGGCAACGGCTCGGCTGCCTTCGCCAGCTCTTTCAGGTACGCGGCCACCAGCCGGTCGTTGTCCTGCTCCACGTTCATCCCCGTCTCCCACTTTCCAGGATCGCGTCGACCGAGGCGCAGAACCGTTGCCAGTCCGCGGTGAACGCAGCCAGCGCCTGGCTGCCCTCGGCCGTCGATTTGTAATACCGCCGGGGCGGCCCGGACTCCGACTCGCGCCAGCTCGTCTCCACCAGGCCTTCCCGTCGCAGCCGGGCCAGCAGCGGGTAAATCGTCCCCTCGGTGGTGACCAGACCGTCGACTTCGCCCAGCGCCTTCACCAACTCGAAACCGTAACGGGGCTCTCCCTGCAACAGCGCGAGGACGCAGAACTCCAGCGTCCCGCGGCGCAGCTGGGTGAAGACCTTCTCCGCTACCATGCGACACAAGGTACCTGCCCGCACCAAGAACCTGCAACCACCACTGACCGGTCAGGCAGTTCAGTCGGTTCAGGCGGTTCAGTCGGTTCAGGCGGTCTTGGGGCGGACCGCGAACATCAGCATCAGCACGACGGACGGGATCACCACGACCCAGAGGCTGCTGAGGTTGAACAGGACCGGGGCCAGACACAGGACCAGGAGATCGAAGCCGCGGGCCGGCTGGGAGAACAGACCGGGCGGGATCGCGCCCATCGGGGACGTGACCAGAGGTCCGGCGTACGACGGCGGCCGAGCGGACGCGTGCCGGACGGTACCGGAGATGACGGCGGCGGCCACGGCGAAACTGGAGGCCGCGCTGCCGATCGCCGGAAAGGCGCAGGCCGCCCAGACGATCGTGAACAGGCCCGGTACGACAGCCATCACCACGCGCAACTCGCGGAGGTCCCAGCCGAGTGCACGGACCAGGCCGGTCGAGCGGCAGGCGGTGCGGAGTCCGTCGAGCATCGGCCGTACGGCGATGAAGCCGGCGATCGCGGCCGCAATCGGTACGAGGACGTGGAAGCCGGCGCCGTGGACGGCGTACGGGACGACGAGCAGCCCGAACGCGACCGCGATCCGGCGCGGCCAGCGCAGGATCCGACGGAACTCGCGGTGCACGATCGCGGCCCCGTCCGCACCCCGGCCGCGGCGGGAACGCACCCGCCCCTTCAACCGCCAGTGCCGCCCGGCGATCACGTCACCGAGCATGCTGATGTCAAGACTGCTCGCCGCCCCCGCCAGCCCCGCCAGCAACTCACCCCCGGCAATCACACTGACCCGCCCCAACCGATCAAGCGTCCGCGAGGCGACGAAGGTCAACGCAGCACCCACCACGACCGCCGCGGCACACAGCACCAGCAGGTACAACTGACCGGAAGTCAGCCCGCCGGCATCGCGAACCTCGCCGAACTGCAGCGTCGGATACCCGTAGGTGTCGACGAGTTCATGACGCGCGTCCAGACCGATGAACGTCGAGCCGAGCACTTGGTTGCCGAAGCGGTCCTCGCCTGGGCGGAACGCCAGGATCACCGCCGGAATCACGGCGGCCAGCAGCAGCACGTCCGAAACCCTCAAGGCCCACCTGGAACGACGTGTGGTCTGCTGCGCCCAGACGGTCGCGGCGGCGGCGCAGACGAGCACCGCGCCGATCAGTACGGCTGCTTCGATGACATCGAACCACGGCTCGCCGAGCAGCGCCCAGATGACAGCGCCCGTGACAACCCCGATCACCGTGACCGAGGCGATCACCAAGCGGTACGCCGGTCGCAGCAAGGAAGCCCGGTTCACCGGAGTCGCCAGCAGCCAGAACCCGGTCGCCCGCGAAGCCGACACCGGACCGACCGCGAGCAGCACGCGGATCGTGGTTGCCAGCAGCAACGGTATGACGATCCACGGCAACCACGAGGTCAGCTGTCCGCACGTCCACGACGTACAGGTCGCCGCGTTGGAGTTCAGATGCCGTACGACGTTCCCGCCCGTCGCCCCGACCATCGCCAAGGTGAACAGGACCAGGTACGCGTCCTCGAAGATCTCCCAGAACGACCGGTCCGCGTGCTGCCGCCGCGTCCTGCGCATCCACGATCGCAGCGCCCGCGACGACGGGATCGCCCCGAAGTCCGAAGGATCGAACCGTACCGGCTCGTCGGCAGCGCTCATGGAAGCGGCGTGAGGGTGACGACGGAGTCCGCGACCGTCTCGACCAGGGCCGGGTCGTGGCTCGCGAAGAGGATCGCCGTACCGGACTTCTTCTCCTCGACGAGCCGGTCGGACAGCCATTGCACGCCGCCGGTGTCCAGGCGGGCCTCAGGCTCGTCGAGGACCATCAGCTTGCGCGGCCGGACCAGCGCAGTGGCCAGCGCGAGCCGGCGGCGCTGGCCGGACGACAGCGAGCCAGGCAGCTGGTCGGCGGCCGGCAGCAGACCGATGTCGTGCAGCGTCGTGTCCACCAGGTCTTCCGGCGACGAGTTGCCGTGCGCGCGGGCGAGCAGGTCGAGATGCTCGGCCGCGGTGAGGTCCGGGAAGAAGTCCAGGTCGTCCAGCAGGGTGGCGACGTCCCGGCGCACCGCTTCGGCGCGCTCGTCGATCGGCAGACCGTCGAGCAGGATCTTCCCGGCCGCCGGCTCGGCCGCGCCGACGATGCACTTCAGCACGGTCGTCTTGCCCGCGCCGTTCGGGCCGACCAGGGCGATCGCCTGACCGGCCCGCACCGTGAACGTGAGGCCCTCGATCACCGGACGGTCGCCGTACTTGTGCTGCAGATCCGTCACCGCCAGCCGCGGCGCCGCCTTCTTGCTCATTTCTTCCGGACCAGCGTCAGCCCGTCGCCGATCCCGAGCATGATCACGTCGACGCGGTCGTCCTTGGCGACGTGCGCGTTGAACTCCTTGCGGTCCGCCGGACCGTCCGCGTCCACGACCCGGCCGCCGGCCAGCGTGTTGTCGAACAGCAGCAGCCCGTTCGGCCGGATCAGCGGCAGCACGGCTTCGTAGTACTGGATGTACCAGCCCTTGTCGGCGTCGACGAAGGCAAGGTCGAACTCGCCGTCGAGCTTCGTCACCGACTCGTGCGCGTCGCCGATCCGCAGGTCGATCTTGCCCGCGACCCCGGCCCGCTCCCAGTACTTGCGGCCGATCGACGTCCACTCGTCGCTCACGTCCAGGCAGATCAGCTCGCCGTCGTCGGGCAGCCCGCGGGAGATCGCCAGCGCGGAGAAACCGGTGAAGGTGCCGATCTCGACCGCTCGGCGGGCGCCGATCAGGCGGGTCAGCGTGGTCAGCAGACCGGCCTGGTCCGCGGTGGTCAGCATGCCGGCGGGGTTGCCGAGCTTCTCGGTCTCGGCGCGCAACTCGGTCGCGATCTCGTCGAGCGGCATGCCGTGGGCGAGCATGTAGTCGTGCAGTTCCTCGGTCACCGGTACCTGATGGCCCATGGAAATCCACCCCTCCGTGTATTAGATCGGTCGCCTGTAGTCTCTATGGGTTGCTCGAACGCCGCGCAACCACCCCACCTGAGGAGCACCCCGCATGCGCATCGCCGTCGCCGGCTCGATCGCGACCGACATCCTGATGACGTTCCCGGGCCGGTTCAAGGACCAGTTCCTCGAGGAGCAGATGCACAAGGTCTCCCTCTCGTTCCTGGTCGACGAGCTGGTCGTCCACCGCGGCGGCGTCGGCGCCAACATCTGCTACGGCATGGCCCAGCTCGGGTTCCCGTCGCTGCTCGTCGGCTCGGTCGGCGCCGACTTCGCGGAGTACGGCGCGGCGCTGACGGAGGCCGGCGTCGACATCTCCCACGTCCGCGTCTGCGAGAACGTACACACCGCGCGGTTCACCTGTACGACGGACCTCGACGCGAACCAGATCGCGTCCTTCTACACCGGCGCGATGGCCGAGGCGCGCGAGCTCGACCTGGGCGCGATCCATCAGGCCGCGGGCGGTGTCGACCTGGTCCTGATCGGCGCCGACGACCCGGCGGCGATGCTCAAGCACACCGAGCTGGCCAAGCAGCACGGGATCGCGGTCGCGGCCGACCCGTCGCAGCAGATGGCGCGGATGGACGGCGAGGACATCCGGACGCTCGTCGACGGCGCGGCGTACCTGTTCAGCAACGAGTACGAGGCCGGCCTGATGGTGCAGAAGACCGGCTGGAGCCACGACGAGATCCTCGAGCGGGTCGGCGTACGCGTCACGACCCACGGCGGCGACGGCGTCGTGATCGAGGACTCCAGCGGGATCCTCGCGAAGGTCCCCGCGGTCCCCGCGCCGAACCTGGTCGATCCGACCGGCGGCGGCGACGCCTTCCGGGCCGGCTACCTCACCGGCCGCGCCGCCGGCCTCGACCACGAAGCATCCGCCCACCTCGGCTGCACGCTGGCGACCACGGTGCTGGAGACGGTCGGCACGCAGGAGTACAGCCTGGACCACTCGACCTTCCTCGACCGGCTCACCAGCACGTACGGCGCCGACGCTGCCGCCACCGCGAAGCAGGCGCTGCGGGTCATCGCTTAGGTCGAGGTGATCCGGTCGATCGTGAACGTGGCCTGCTTGCTGTTCGCGATGCCGACCCGGATGCGGTAGCCGCCGATCGCCGCGGACTTCTTCGGCCCGAGCGTGACGTGCTTGTTGCCGACGTAGAACGTGATGGCGGTCTTGTGCACCTCGTACCCGACCATTTGCCCGCCGTTGCAGGTGAAGCCCTGGTCGGAGATGAAGATGTTGCTGCCCGAGAAGTCGAACCTGCCGTCCTTGAACGACCCGGTGCAGTCCGCCTCCGGCACAACCGGCTTGGGCTTCACCGTCGGCTTCGGCGTCGGCGTCGGTGTGGGCTTCGGTGTGGGCCGCGGGGTCGGCGTGACGACGGGCGTCGGCGTACTGCTGACCGGCGTAGACCCACCCGCCGACCAGGTCCCTGACCCGCCACTGCACCCCGCCAGCACCAACACCGCACCCACCACGCCGACCCACCGCAGCTCACCCATACCGCCAGCGTCCCAACACCCCAACGGTCAGGCGTCCGGATGTCCGCAACCTGTCATGCCAGACGCGCGAGGGCACCCGTTTGGGCCAGCAGGGCGAAGCGGTCCGGGGAGCCCCAGTGTTCGACGATCCGGCCGTCGACGACTCGCGCCTGCTCGAACAGCACGATGTCGATCGGGGCATTGCTCGGCGGCCCGAAGAACGATCCGGTCGCCGTACCCCGTGCGCGGCCTCGTGCCCAGACCAGGTCACCGACGACGACGGAATCCTCCAGCGTGTAGACGATGTCCGGCACCAGCTCGTGCACCTGCCGGATCGCGGCCTTGACCTGCGCGCGGGCCTCCTCGCCCCGTCCGACCAGGCCGAACTGGTGCTCGATCAGGTCCGGCGCACAGAGCTCGTCGACGATCCCGTCGTTCCCGGTCGCGAATCCTTCGTGCAGGATCCGCTCCAGAACGTCCAGCGGTGTTCCCATGACTCCCCCTTTGGATTGCACTAGCAGTGCACTCGATGCAGTGTCACTGCACTGAACACAGTGATAGTGTGCCGACATGGCCGAACCTGTCAAGACCTACCGCCAAGTGCAGGCGGAGGAGACGCGGATCCGGATCGCGCAGGCGGCGCGCCGGCTGTTCGCCGCGCAGGGGTACGGCGCCACCAGCATCGACGCGATCGCCAAGGAGGCCGGGGTGGCGACCCGGACCGTGTACTCCGCGTTCGGCACCAAGCGGGAGATCCTGTCGCTGATCTGCGACCAGTGGCTGAGCGAGGCCGGTGCGATCGAGCGGGCCGGGCAGGTGTTCGCGATCGAGGGCCCGGCCGAGCGACTCCGCGGCGCCGCGGGCTGGCTGACGAACCTGTACGCCGCCGGCTTCGACGTCGTCCTGATCTTCGAGGCGGCCACCGACGAGAGCCCCGAGACCAAGGCCCTGCTGCGTTCGAAACTTGCCGGCCGCAACGAGGTAATGGACGCGATGATCGCATCACTGGAGAGCGAGCTGCGCATCCCGCTCAAGCAGGCGCAGGCTGTCTACCGCGCGCTGGCGGCGCCCGGTGTCTATCAGGAACTCGTGGATGAGTCCGGCTGGACGCCGGCAGAGTTCGAGCGCTTCGTCGCCGACTCTCTCGAACGACAGCTGCTCTGAGCTCGGATCGGTCGACCGCCGCGGAGCTGGACGAGCCGGTGTCGACCGACAGAGACGAGCCCTCCAGCCCTTCGAGCTCACGTGAGCCGGAGCAGTCCGTCGTCATCGACGCGGACCCGGGTGCCATATCCGCGGCTCACCTCATCGAGCGTCCGGCACGACCACTCGCGGTCCCTGGGGCCGGCGGGGCGCAGTCGGATCCGATGGGCCTGCATGACGCCCATGCGAAGGTCTGCAAGCCTGCCTGTCGGCTCCAGGCCGGCGAAGTAGAGCAGGCGGAGGTCGTCGCGGTAGTGCTCGTAGCCGGCAATGCCCTCGTAGTCGTCGATCAGGCCGCCGCACCCGTACAGAACGAGCCGATCGCGATACACCTCGATGGGCCGCGGGTGATGGGAGGAGTGTCCGTGGACCAGGTCGACGCCGCCGTCGATCACCCGATGCGCGAAACGCCGCTGGCTCGACAGGACGTCGTACCCCCAGTTCGACCCCCAGTGCACCGACAGCACGACGATGTCCCCGGGGCGCTTGAGGGCCTGAATCCGGTCGACGACGGCGCTGACCGTGTCGCGGGACAGATCGGGCAGCAGAGCGATCCCGGGTCGGTTGTCGGTGGCAGCCCAATCGATGGGTACGCCGCTCGTCGTCGTGCCGAACGCGAAAACCAGGACCCGTCCGTGCGTGGTCGGCACGACCGCCGGCCGGACAGCTTCCGTCGTCATACGACCTGCACCGACGGCTCGTACGCCGGCGCGGCCGAGCACCTCGAGTGTTTCGGACAGTCCCTCGACGCCGAAGTCGAGGATGTGGTTGTTGGCGAGACTGCAGACATCGGGCTCGCCGGCGATCAACGCTGGATGGTTCGCCGGATTCATCCGGTAGTGCACGGCTTTGCCGGGAACCGCGTGGCCGCGCGCCGTCACACTGGTCTCCAGGTTCACCAGCCGCACGTCCGGCGCGAACCGATCGAACAGGGCGAGCGCGTCACCCCATGGCCAGTCGAACGCAACCGGCGCCGGGATCGGCCCGTTCATCGCCTCGGCCAGCTGGACATAGGTTCGGGCGTCGCGGACCCACGCTTCCCACAGCGCCGGATCGCCCGGGTGCGGAAGGATCTGGTCGACCCCTCGACCGAGCATCACATCGCCACCGAGGAACACCGTCAGAACATCGTCGGCCACAGTTCCTCCACCAGCGTGTGCGGAGCCCAACCTCAGGCTAGCGCTCCACTGAGGAACGGCTCGCGGTACGCCTGAATGCGCCGACCCTCCACCGCCACGAGCAACAGAGCAGACGCGGAGGTGCGCGATCCTGCCCGGGCAGCGCCACGGTTCGCTGCCCGACCTGGTGCCACCACGCCCTACTGGCTGGCGGTGCTGGTCAGAAGGGTGGCAGGTCGTGAGCTGTCTGCCGGAGGCCGGTGGTTGCGTCGGGCTGTTGGGTGACAGGGCCGGTGGTGGGGTTTGCGTCGGGTTGTTGGGTGATGGGGCCGCGGGCGGGTGGAACGGTGGTGTAGCGGTGACCGGTGGGCGTGGTGAGGGTGATTGACCCGTCGGGGTGGCTGGTGGTGGTCCAGCCCCAGGCGGGGGTGTCTTTGATGACGTGGTGATATTCGCAGTACGGCCCCATCCCGGACAGACTCGTGCGCCCGGACTGTGCGAACGGGGTGAGGTGGTCGCGGTCGCAGTCGCGCGAGGTGCGGTTGCAGCCGGGCCAGGCACACACGGGGTGGCGGGCGAGCAAAGTCTCGGTCACCAACGCACCGGGGTCGTGGCGGGTGGTGGAGGCCTCGAGCACGGTGCCGTTGGTGGGGTCGGTGAGGAGCCGTCGCCAGGTGCCGTCGGTGGCGATGCGGCGGGCCAGGTCGGCGGGGATGGGTCCGTAGCCGGTGAGTTCGGCGGGGTCATTGTCGAGGCCGAGCAGGGTTGAGGCGGGGACGACGACCTCGATGTGGGGGCGGCGGCGGTGCTGGTCGGGCAGCCGCCGGCCGAGCCAGTCCAGCCCATTGCGCAGGATGTGCTCGAACAGATCCGCAGCCACATCCGCACGCCGCTGCTCGACGGTACGGACGTCCTTCCCGGCACCGGCATCAGCACCCTCACCCGCGCCGGCACCCGCATCAGCACCCGCGCCAATACCCGCACCGGCACCAGCATCAGCATCAGCGCTATCCGCGCCAGCACCGGCACCCACGTCAACAC
>NZ_SODU01000001.1:1695133-3107606 GCF_004366075.1 Kribbella pratensis
ACCCGCGCTCGCATCAGCGCCCGCGCCCGCACCAATATCCCGGCCAGCACCGGCACCCACGTCAACACCCGCGCTCGCATCAGCGCCCGCGCCCGCACCAATATCCCGGCCAGCACCGGCACCCACGTCAACACCCGCGCTCGCATCAGCGCCCGCGCCCGCGCCAATATCCCGGCCAGCACCGGCACCCGAATCAGCACGCGCATTCAAACCTGCACTGGCGGTGCCGGTGGTGCTGTCGTCGGGGGTGGCCGGATCGGGATCGGGTCTGGCGCCCGGGGGTCCTGGGCTCGCGGCCGCCGGCGTAGGCGGTCCGGGATCCACGAGCGCACCGGCGTCAGGGTCGGCGGTGGGGTTGGTGGTGGGGCCGGCTGCGGGCGCGGCTACGTCGGTGGTGGTGTCGGGGATGGGGCCGGCTGCGGGCGCGGCTTCGTCGGTGGTGGGGTTGGTGGTGGGGGTGCTGCGTTTGGCGAGGGTGGTCATGGCTTGGAGGGTGACCCACATCTGCTGGATCTTGTCGGCGGTGTGCACGATCCACAACCCGGCCATGCCGTCGGCCAGCGGGACGATCTTGCAGGTCCGCTCGGCCACCGCGGCGCGGTGATCGTCGGCCGCTTGCGCGGTGGTGTGTTTGGCGACCTGGCGGCGCAGCGACTCCAGCAGGTTGCGATGGGTCTGCTTCGCGGCACGCTTCAGCACATGCGCCTGCACCGCCCGGGCCGCGTCATCGGGCAGGTCGCTGGTGGCCTCGCAGATCGCAAGCGCCTTGCCCCAGGTCAGGGCGCCGCAGCGCAGGCCCGAATAGGTGGCCGACAGGGTCGAGGTGAGCCGCAGCGCGGTGTCGACCCGTCGCCCCACGGTGTTGGGGGACAGGCCGAGTGCCAGCGCGATCTCGCCGTGCCAGGACCGCTCCGGGTCGACCGGGCGGCCCTTGGAATCGAGCTGGGTCGGGCGGGGCGCTTCGCGGTGTTCGGCGCGGCGCTGCCGGACGAACGATGCCGTCGCACTGGTCTTGATCGCCTCGCCCCAGCTGATCAGCCGGTCCGCGGCCTTCATCAACTCGATCAGCGCCATCGGCGACATCGCCTCCGGCCGGGTCACCTCCAACGCGACTGCCAGCGCACCGCCGGGCGGCAGGAATACCCAGGCCGGCGCCTCCCGGCGCAGCATCTCCCGCTCCGCGGCGTCCCGCTCGACCCCGTCCCACTCCTGCCACTCGAACTCATCGACACGGGAGTACCGGTTCCGGCCCAGCAGCTCGTCGAGTTCGGCGTCCAACTGGTCCTGCTCAGCGATGACCGCCGGGCCGCCGGGGAGCTCGGGATCGGTTGGGTAGACAAGGTCGTCCGGCACGTAGTCATCGGCGAGCGGCTCGTCATCCCAACCGCTCCATGGAGACCGGCTGACGGACCCACCGGGCGTGGAGGCGATCGTGGCCGCCTGGCCAGGAGCCGGCCCGGACGGACTCGGCGTGGAGAGGATCCCTGCCGCAGAGGGCGCGGCCGGT
Source organism: Kribbella pratensis (assembly GCF_004366075.1). Taxonomy (GTDB): domain Bacteria; phylum Actinomycetota; class Actinomycetes; order Propionibacteriales; family Kribbellaceae; genus Kribbella; species Kribbella pratensis. Next base: position 1,696,641 of record NZ_SODU01000001.1, read on the forward strand.
TCGGCGGGGACCTGGTGGTCGCCGCCGAGTTGGGTCATCGGCATCCCTCTCATGCGCCTATATTAGAACACCTGTTCGATCAGACCAAATCGAATCTGGCTCCGCGGACGCCCTGGAACATTGCAGGTCAGGGCCGCCGATCGAATCGTTGCTGGTAGCAACGAATCTCGGGGCACTGGCTGCTTGGGCTGCGGCTTTGCGCGCCTACCCGGCGGTGGAGTTGCGGGCCCACAGGCCTCGGACGTGGCCGATGTGGCGGCGCATCAGTTGCTCGGCGCCCTCGCCGTCGCCGGCCTCTACGAGGTCCAGCAGTTCGTGGTGTTCGGCAGCCGACGGGACCAGGCGGCCGCTCTCGACCAGCGGGGTCAGGCCCAGCAGGCGCGTCTGCGAGCGCAGGTCCGACACGACGTCGACGAGCTTCTGATTGCCGGAGTACGCGAGCAGCGTCACGTGGAAGACCCGGTCGGCCTCGATGTACGCGATCAGGTCGCCCGCCTGAGCCGCCACCACGATGTCCTCGGCCAGCCGCCGCAGCCGCGGGTAGTCCTTCGCGGGGATCGTCGGTACGACGTCCCGGATCGTCGGCGGCTCGATCAGCTGGCGTAGCGCCGCCAGGTTGTCGAGGTCCTCGTCGGACACGTCGGTGACCCGGAAGCCCTTGTTGCGCAGCGAGATCACCAGACCCTCGCGGACCAGGTCCAGCATCGCCTCACGGACCGGTGTCGCGGAGACACCGAACCGCGCGCCGAGCGTCGGCGCCGAGTACACCTCCCCCGGCTTCAGCTCGCCGGAGATCACCGCCGCCCGCAGTGCGTTGGCGACGCTGTCGCGCAGGTTCTCGCGTTGCGCCAGCCGCCGTACGCTCGGCAGCGGCCCGATCGAATCGGCAGCCATGGTTCACCTCCTGGGTCGCCGCCTATTGTGAAGCACCGGTCAGGCGGGATTCGGGATGCCACCCCCGATGGAGGCGACCAGCTCGGTGAGCCGCTCGAAGACCCGCTTCGTGCTCAACCCGTCGTGCTCGTACTCGTTCGTCACCCACGCCTGCACGTTGCCGACCCGGCGCGCGGTGTCCAACTGCAGCCCCGAGTCGACGTACATGTCGTCGAAATAAACCGCGGCCGCCACCGGTACGTCGTTCGCGGCGAGCCGCTCCAGGTCATACAGCTCCGGCCACCGCGGCCGCTGTGCCAGCACCTCGACCGCGCCCTGGAACGGCCGCAACCCGCGGATCTCCTCGAACATCCAGGGGTACATCATCTCGCCGGTGAACAGCAGCGGCCGCGCCTCCTCGGCGAACTCCGGATGCCGCGCCCGCTCCGCCTCGGCCGCCCACCCGGTCGCCCCGTCACCGGATCCGTAGATGCTTTCCTGCAGCGCGGCGAACAGCGGTTCCGCGAGGTACGACGACAATCCCAGCACCTGGCCGAGGAAGCCGTCGGACAGCTCGTCGCCGTCGAAGGCCTCGTCGATCAGCCAGTGGATGCGCTCGTACCCGGGTTTCATCCCGAAGTCGATCCCGAGCGACTGCAACCGGCGTACCGTCAGCCGATCGCCGTCCGGGAGGCGTACGTCGGACTCCGCCAGCCGGTCCGCGATCCGGCCGACCCGCTCCACGTTGTGCGGGTACCGCCGGTAGAACTCCCGGTTCTTGGCCGCCACCCGCGGATAGGTCCGCCGGTACACCTCGGCCGCCGACGGGTCGATCGACGCGAGCCCACCGGTCACGTAGCACGCGGTCAAGGCATCCGGCGCCTTGGACAAGTAGGTGAGGGTGAGGAAACCGCCGTAGCTCTGGCCGAGCGTCGACCAGCGGCGGCCGCCGAAGACCTTGTTCCGCAGTTCCTCGGCGTCCGAGATGATCGAATCCGCCCGGAAACACGCCAGGTAGTCGGCGCCTTCCTCGGCCGACATCGACGCCATCCGCTGCCCGCTGACCGGCGTACTCCGGCCCGTGCCCCGCTGGTCCATCAGCACGATCCGGTAGTTCTTCAGCGCGTGCTCGATCCACCCCGACACCCCGGTCGGCCGCGGCCCCCTCCCGCCGGGCCCGCCCTGGAGGTGCAGCAGGCACGGCAGGTCCTCGTCCTTCCGCGTCGGGTCGACCAACTCCCGCGCGAACACGGTGATCGACTCCCCCGGGTCCGACCAGTCGAGCGGCACGGAAAGCTCGTGCTCACGAACGTGCATGCCAGGAATCGTGTAGCTGATCATGAAGCTCTCTTCCCCCTGCGTCTGGCGTCCCATTCCGGGTTGATCCGCGGTACGGCGGCCAGCAGCGTCTTCGTGTACTCGTCCTGAGGATCCCCGAACACCTGGTCCCGTGTCCCTACCTCGACGATTCTGCCCCGGTTCATCACGGCGACCCGCTGCGAGATCTGCCGTACGACGGCCAGGTCGTGCGCGATGAAGACGTAGCTGAACCCGCTCTCCCGCTGCAGCCGCATGAGCAGCTCCAGCACCTGCGCCTGGATCGACACGTCGAGCGCCGACACCGCCTCGTCGCAGATCACCAGCTTCGGGTTCACCGCGAGCGCCCGGGCGATCCCGATCCGCTGCGCCTGGCCGCCGGAGAACTGCGCCGGGTACCGCCGGCAGTGGTCCGGGTTCAGACCGACCCGCTCCATCAGCTCCTGCGTGAACGCCCGCCGCCCGCCCTTCGGCGTGATCCCCTGGTACGTCAGCGGCGCGGTGATGATCCGCTCGACCGTGTACCGCGGGTTCAGCGACGAGAACGGATCCTGGAACACCACCTGCACGTTGTTCCGGAACGAGGCCAGCTCCTTGCCCCTGGCCCTCGTCACGTCCTGCCCGTCGAACACGACCGTACCGGCGGTCGGCTCGAGCAACCGGGCCGCGATCCGCGCGGTCGTGGACTTGCCGCTGCCCGACTCCCCCACGATCGCGAGCGTCTCGCCGAGCTCGACCTCGAAGCTCACGTCGTCGACCGCCGTGAACACCGACTTGCGAGCCATCGTCCCTTCGCCCCGGGTGACGAACTCCTTCGTCACCCCGCGCACCTGCAACAGTGTCATGAGAGCACCTCGTCATCGATCCGCGGTACGGCGTCCAGGAGCATCCGCGTGTACTCGTGCCGGGGATCCGAGAACACCTGCTCCGCGGTCCCGTACTCGACCGGATCACCCGCCTGCATCACCAGCACCCGCTGGGCGATCGAACTGATCACCGCGAGGTCGTGGGTGATGAACATCATCCCGGTCCCGGTCGTCGACTGCAGTTCGCCGAGCAGCTCCAGGATCTGCGCCTGGACGGTCACGTCGAGCGCGGTCGTCGGCTCGTCCGCGATCAGCAACGACGGCGAACAGCACAGCGCCATCGCGATCATCACCCGTTGCCGCATGCCGCCTGAGAACTGATGCGGGTAGTGGTCGACCCGCCGCGCCGCATCCGGGATGTGCACCCGCTCCAGCGCCTCGATCGCGACCCGCCGGGCGGCCCGCCGCGTTCCACCGCGATGGGTCCGGTACATCTCCTCGATCTGCAGACCAACGGTGTAGTAGGGATTCAGCGACGACAGCGGGTCCTGGAACACCATCGAGATCGCATTGCCACGCACGGATCTGAGGTCGCGGTCAGAGCGCCCGAGCAACTCGGCGCCGTCCAGCCGGACGCTGCCCGACGTACGGGCGCCACGCGGCAACAGCCCGAGTACGGCGAGGGCGGTCATCGACTTGCCCGACCCGGACTCGCCGACGATCCCGACCGTCTCGTCCCGGCCGACCGTGAACGACACGTTCTTCACCACGTCCACCGGCCCACGGCTGGTCGGCAAAGTGACAGTCAGATTGTCGACAACGAACAATTCGCCACTCACGATGACACCACCCGTACCCGTGGATCCAGTGCCGTGTACAGCAGGTCGACCACAACGTTGCCGATGACAACGAAGAAGGCGGCGAGCAGGGTGACCGCCATGATCACCGGCTGGTCGTTCTTCGCGATCGAGTCGGCGGCCATCTTCCCGATCCCGTTCAGCCCGAACACGGTCTCGGTGATCAGCGCGCCGCCGAGCAGTCCGGCGAAGTCCATCCCGAAGATCGTGGTGATCGGCGTCAGCGCGGGTCGCAACGCATGCCGGCGCATGATGAGCGCGCCGCTCAATCCCTTGGCGCGCGCGGTCCGGTAGTAGTTCTCAGCCAGCGTGTCGATGACATTGCTTCGGGTCAGCCGTGCGTACAGACAGGCGTAGCCGACAGCGAGCACGACCCACGGCATCAGGTACGACTCGAGCCACAGCAGCGGGTCGTCCGCGAACGGCACCGCCGACGGGAACGGCAGCAACTGCAGCTTCACAACGAGCACGTACTGCAGCACCAGCGCGAGCACGTAGTTCGGCACGCTTACCCCGCCGAGTGCGAGGCCCATCGCGGAGCGGTCCCACCACGTGCCCTGCTTGACCGCGCTGACCAGACCACCGATCACGCCGACGAGCAGCCAGAGTACGGCGGCACCGACCGCGACCGTGATGCTCACCGGAAGGCGCGCGGTGATCATGCTCCACACCGACTCGTTGGTTTGGAAGCTGTACCCGAGACACGGCGCCGAGCAGTGCACCGAGCCGTAGTCGCGACCCACGAAGATCCCGCTCAGGAAGTCCCAGAACTGCGTCAGGAGTGGCTGGTTGAGCCCGAGCACGTCGCGGATCGAGTCGATGCGCTCCGGCGTACACGTCTTCCCGCAGATCATCACCGCGGGATCCGGCGAGAGCTTGAAGAAGATCAGGTACGTGAACAGGCAGACGGCCAGCAGGATCAGTATGACGCCCCCGAGCCGGCCCAGGACGTAGCGCATCATGCTGCTTCTCCTTGGTCGATCAGGGTGCGGATCTTGTCGCCGAGGACGGTCAGCGACAGCACCGTGAGGAACAGGAACAGGCCGGGGATCGCGAAGAACATCGGGTCCACCGAGTACCAGCTCACCGAGCTCGAGATCATCTGGCCCCAGGACGCCGTCGGCGGCGAGACACCGACGCCGAGGAAGGACAGGCCCGCCTCGGTGCCGATGTAGCCGGGGATCGCGAGCGTCGTCATCACGACGATCGAGCCGCGCAGGTTGGGCAGGATCTCCCGGAACACCACCTGGGAGTCCTTCGCCCCGGACGCTCGCGCCGCCTCGACGAACTCACGGTTCGCCAGCGTCATCGTCTGGCCGCGGATCACCCGCGCCAGGTACGGCCAGCCGAACGCGCTGATCACTACAACCAGCAGCACCGGCCGGTTCCCGGACGGCAGCGACGACAGGATCGCGATCATGAAGATCAGCGCCGGGAACGCCATCAGGAAGTCCATCAGCCGGGAGATCACCTGGTCGACCCAGCCGCGGTAGAACCCGGCGAGCATGCCGAGCACGACGCCGAGGATCCCGGTCAGCAGGGTCGCCGACAGCGAGATCGTGATCGACACGCGCGCGCCGTACACGATCCGCGCGAACAGGTCGCGGCCGTTCTGCGGCTCGACGCCGAACCAGTGCGAGCCGCTGATCCCGCCGAGCGAACCGTGCGGTACGCCGCCGAGGTCGGAGTTGATCGCCGCCGAGTCGAACTGGTACGGCCCCCAGCCGCTGAGGTTGGTGATCAGCGGCGCGGCCACTGCCATCAGAACCACGATCGCGAGGAACACCAGGCACGCCAGCGCGCCCTTGTCCCGCGTGACCGCGGTGAGGATCCGCCGGCCCGAGGTGGGCGGTGCCGACGACGGCACCGCCTCCTCGACCTCGACGAGAGCCGGACTGGTTGTCACTTCCCGGCGTCCTTCAATCCGACCGACACCAGGTCGATACCGCCCGAGAACCCGTCGTGCAGGTAGGCGCCGCCGATGTTGCTGCCGACAAGCATCAGGACCTTCTCGTACAGCAGCGGGACGACCGGCGCCAGCGCCATGATCTGCTTGTCCAGTTCGCCGTACGCCTTGTTCGCCGCCTGGACATCGGTCAGCTTGGCGATCTCGTCGATCTTCGCGTTCACGCCCGGGTCGTTCAGCTGCGCCAGGTTGCTGTTGCCCTTCGGGGTGATGTTGCGGCCGTCGAACAGCGGCGGCAGGAAGGTCGCGCCGGACGGCCAGTCCGGGCACCAGCCGGTGATGGCCGCGTCGTGCTGCTGCGACGTCGTACCGATGACCTCGTAGTACGTCGCGGTGTCGATGGTGTTGATCTTCACGGTGATCTTCAGCGGCTCGAGCGCCTGCTGGATCGCGACCGCCATCGCCTGCATCTTGGGTTGCGCGCGGGTGTCGAGCGTCATCGTGAAGCCATTGGCGAAACCGGCCTCGGTGAGCAGCTTGCGGGCGCCGTCGACGTCACCCTTGTGGTCCGGGCTCGGGTACGGGTCGTAGTCCACCCGGCCGGCGATGGTAGGCGGCTGGATGCTGGTGGCGATCTCGGCGAGGGTCGATCCGCCGACCGCGTCCCGGACGGTCTGCTTGTTCACCGCGAGGTTGATCGCCTGCCGCACCTTCACGTTGTCCAGCGGCTTCTTCGTGGTGTTCAGCCCCATGTACGTCGTGCAGCCGCCGAGACCGCTCATCGTGCGCTCCTTGAGCTGCGGCGTCTGGATGCGCGCGACCGAAGCGGCCTGGATGGTGCCGGCGATCGCGTCGGCGTCCGTGCCCTGGCCGGCGATCATCCGCTCGTCGATCGTCGCCGGGTCGAGGCCGAACGTCCACTGGAACGCATCCGGGTTCGCCGACCGTACGTCGTCGGTCTTCTTGTCCCACTTGTCGTTGCGGACCACCTTGAGCGACGCGCCCGGCTTGTACTCGGACACCTTGTACGGACCCGACGCGATCGGCTTGCTGTCCAGCGCGTTGCCCGCGCCCTGGCCCTTCGGGACCGGCGTGAACGTGTTCTGCGCGACCACGCTGCCGAAGTCGGCGTACGGCTTCTTCAGGTGGAACACGATCGTCTTCGCGTCCGGCGTCGCGATCGTCGCCAGGTCACCCGACTTGTAGGGGCCTTGGTACGACGCGGGCGCCTCGATCAGCTGCTTCGCGTACGGCGAGCCGATGCCGATCTCCGGGTCCCACGCACGCGAGACACCCCACTTCACGTCGGCACTCGTGATCGGCGCACCGGTCTCGAAGAACAGGCCGTCCTTCAGCGTGAACGTCCAGGTCTTGCCGCCGTCGGACGGCTTGCCCGTGTCGGTGGCGAGGTCCGGCACGATCTTGGTGCCGTCGGCGCCCGGTGCGGCGCCCTGGGTGGTGAGCGTGCGGTAGATCAGCCGGTAGAAGTTGTTGACGCCGCCGTCGAAACCGCGGGCCGGGTCGAGGTGCGAGAAGGCCGCGTTCGCCAGCACCTGGAGTGTGCCGCCCTGCGCGGCCTTGGCGCCGGGCCCGGCGGATTCACCTTTGGCGCCGGAGGCACCGCCGCCGCACGCGGTCAGTGCGAGCGCGGCGGATGCCACGAGCCCCACCAGCATGGAAGTTCTCTTCATCGGTCGTCTCTTTCGGTTCGCAGCCACACACGCATGGCCAGGGCCTGACGGTTTCCCCAGAGGAAGTACGGCACGAACGTCACCGGTACCTCGTCGATGGCGGATCCTGGGGTCTGTTCTGTAAGCACGGGAGGGAGCACGGGAGGGAGCACGGGAGGGAGCACGGGAGGGAGCACGGGATAGAGCTCGGGAGGCGGCGCCGGCGCGACACCGGCGGTCAGTTCGAGGACGACATGGTCGTCCTGCTGCCGCGCGATCGCCTTGGTAACGGCGGCCGGCGTGAGCAGCAGGTCGTCGACCGGTACGGCGGCATCTTGTTGCTCGACGCAATAGACCAGCGGTCCGCGGGCGACGGCGATCGCGCCTCGGGTCGCGTCGAGGTACGGGTGCGATCCGTGCGCTCTCGGTGCCATCGGCAACGTCAGCCGCAGGACGTCGCCGGCAGCGAACGTCCGCCGGACAACGGCCCAGCCTTCCACCGCCGCGATCCGCTCCTCGCCGACCTCGCCTGCTTCAGCGACGCCGGCCGCAGCGGGCGCGGTCAGGTCGGCGCCTGCCGCCCACCGCGGGATGCGTAGGGCGATCGCCCGCTCCTCCGCCGGTGCGTGCTCGACGGTCAGCGTGATCTCGCCGTCCCACGGATAGTTGGTGGCGACCTTGACCGTGAGTTCACCCGCGGTGATGCGGGCGTCGGCGTAGATGCCGACGTACAACGTGTTGTCGCGGTGCAGCGCGACGTGGTCCTGGAGTTCGGACATCCAGCGGATGATGTTCGGCGGGCAGCAGGGACAGCCGAACCACGCGCGCCGGAGCAGTTCCCCGCCATCCTCCATCCCGGAGCGCTGCTCGTGGTCCGGACGGCGCTGCAACGGGTTGTCGTAGAAGAACGCCGTACCGTCGGCCGAAAGCCCTACGGCATAAGCGTTGTAGAGCACGGTCTCGTACACGTCGAGGTACGACGCCTTGCCGGTGGCGCGGAACATCCGCCACGCCCACTGCATCGTCGCGATCGCCGCACACGTCTCGGCGTACGCACGCTCGGACGGCAGCTCGTACCGGTCGCCGATCGCCTCGTCGGAGTGCCGGCTGCCGAGCCCGCCGGTGAGGTACAGCTTGGTCGCGACCATGTCGTCCCACAGCCGCTCCAGCGCTGCCAGCAGCGTCGGGTCGCCGGTCTCCAGGTGGACGTCGGCCGCGCCCGCCGCGAGATACGCCATCCGTACGGCGTGACCGGTGACGGACGGAAGCTCGCGGAACGGGACGTGGTCCTGGAAGTACTCGCCCGGGAAGATCGTGTGCTTGAGCTTCCCCCGACCACGCCGGTCGACGAACAGCCGCGCCTGGGTGAGGTAGTCCTCGTCGCCGGTTTCACGATAAAGCTCGACGAGCGCCATCTCGACCTCGGGATGCCCGTCGACAACCTCCTCGCCGTGTTCGCCGTACTTGTCGACGACGAGATCAGCGAAGCGCCGGGCGATTGTCAGCAATCTTCCATCGGACAATCGACGCTGCGCCGCGACGGCCGCCTGGATGAGGTGGCCGAGGTTGTAGAGCTCGTGGCCCCAGCCGAGGTCCGACCAGGGCTGTTTGGGCTGTTCCGGGTCCTGGAAGTACGAGTTCAGGTACCCGTCGTCGGCCTGCGCCTGCTCGAGCAGTTCGACGACCTCGTCGAAGAACTCCCGCGCTCCGGCCGGCGCCCCGTCTACCGCACCGTCGCGATCGACCTCGTAGGCGAGACCCTCCAGCGTCTTGTAGAGATCGGTGTCCAGGAACGGGTACCGCCCGCGGTACGGCCCGACCGACGGATCGGCCAGTCGCCGGAGATTCTCCAGGTTCCCGGCCTTGCGCAGCTCCGTGATCGCGTGCGGGATCGTCGCCTGCCGGTTCCGCCGCTGCCAGTCGTGCAGCAACCCTCCGGTCAGCTCCACGCTCAGCCCAAGGTTCTCTGTACCGTGTGACATTGCACAGACCCTAAGTGCAATGTCACACCTTGCCAACCCCCAACCCAAGACGTTTACACCCCGGAAACGATCCGCCCCGTCACGATCCGGTGGCCCTCTGCAGCGGCATCGTGTCTCCGTGACCGCCACACTCACCGATCTCCGCCGTCGACCCGCCAAGCCCGCCGGCAGCCTGTTCCGCGTCACCGCCGCTGTGAGCTTCCTGACCCTGCTCGTGCTCTGGGCGGTCTACGAGTGGTGGCCCTCGCCCGAGTTCGAGTCCTGCCACCGAACAGCGGGCGGCGAGCCCTGTCCCCCGAGCGTCGACTCTGTCGGGAGCGCGCTCGATCCGCCGTACCTCATCCTCGTGACGGCACTCGTGGAGCTCGTGGCGATCGGCGGCTACCTCGCACTCGCAGCGGCCCGCCGGACGCTCGACCTGCGCACCGGCCTCCGCTGGTCACCGGCCGCGGTCGCGGTCGTCGCCCTCGCCGTCGGAGGCTTCGGCTGGATGATGGACGGCGGCGATCTGAACGGTCTCGACTCCGTCGCGCCCGGGTTCCTGCTGCTGTTCGCCGGGTGGCTGCTCACTCCGCTGGTCTTGTACGGCGTTCATCGCGGCGACCGGGGTGCGGTGATCCTGGTCGTGATCGGTCTGGCACCGACAGCGGTCTGCAATGCGATGTTGGTCCAGGACTACCCAGCAGGCGCGCTGCCGGGCGTAATGCTCGTCGTGTCCACGGTGGTCGTCGTCATCGTCCGCCGCCGCGATTGAGCTCAAGTCCTCGGCCGGCGGAACGAGTGACCTTCTCGACCGCGCCCGATGGCCCTCCGCGGCGAGATCGTGTTCCTTGTGTCCGCCCAGCAACTCGATCTCCGCCGCCCGCCGCCGAGGCGCCCCGGCAACTTGTTCCACGTGACGGCGGCGGTGAGCTTTCTCAGCATTCCGCTGCTCTACGTTGCCTACCTCGTGGTTCCGCCGGAGAGGATTCCGTGTCAGGACCACGCCTGCCCGCCGTCGGCGGACGAGGTCGGGGTCGGACGCGCACCAGAGCCGTGGGAGGTCGTCCTCGCGGCCGCGAGCGCCGAGCTTGTCGTGATCGCTTGTTACCTCGCTCTGGCCGTCGCGCGAGGGACACTCGACCTACGTACCGGTCTGCGATGGTCACCTGCGGCGGTCGCCGTCGTGGCGCTCGCCGTCGGCAGTTTCGGCTGGCTGATGGACAACGGTGCCGGGCTCAGCTTCGACGCCGCCGAACTCACCTTCTTGCTCCTGCTCGGCTCATGGTTGCTCACGCCGCTGGTCCTGCACGTCGTGCATCGTGGCGACCGGCGCGCGGTGATCCCTGTCGTGATCGGCCTCGCCCCGACTGCCTTCGGCAACGCGCTCCTGATCAACAACGACCCGCTCGTCGTGCCCATGGCGCTGCCCGCGACGATGCTCGTGGTCGGTGTGATCACCGTCCTGGTCGTGCGTCGACGCCGATGAATCCAGCCTGGTGATTCAGAGGCGGGGGTCGATCGGTTCGGATTCGAGGGCCAGTACGGCGAAGACGCATTCATGGATGCGCCACAGGGGTTCTCCGCGGGCGGCGCGGTCCAGGGACTCCAGGCCGAGGGCGTACTCGCGGAGCGCCAGGGAGCGTTTGTGGCCGAGGTTGCGGTCGCGGAGGCGGGTGAAGTTCTCGGGCTCGGTGTAGTCGGGGCCGTAGATGAGCCGCAGGTACTCCTGCCCGCGCACCTTCAGCCCCGGCTGGGCCAGGCCCTTCGCCGTGCGGGTCAGGTTCGCGGCCGGCTTCACCACCATGCCCTCTCCGCCTGCCCCGGTCAGCTCCTCCCACCACGCGATCCCGGCGTCCCAGTTGTCCGCGTCCACGAACAGCCGCCGGGTCTGCGTGATCAACTCCGGGCCCGCGGCAACCATCCGGTCCGCAACGCCCAGGTGCCATGCGTGCGGCCGTTCCTGGTACGTCGCCCCTTCGGACGCAAGCACCTGGAACGGCGCGATACGCACCCCGTCGAGCCCATCGGTCGGCCAGCAGTACCGTCGGTACGCCGCGGTGAACCGCTCCGCATTCGCCGTACGGCGCTCGGCCGACGCCAGCAGATCGCCGACGTCGAGGCCGGTGGCCTGGGCGGCACGGAGCGCAGCGGTCGCTGCGGGCAACGACGTACGGGCGGCCGCTCCGACGGCGGCGTACTGATTCCGGAGGAGGTCCCCGGCCTTGGCGCTCCACGGCAGCAGCTCGGCGTCGAGCAGCAGCCAGGACGTGTCGAGTTCGTCGAAGACACCAGCAGCAGACGCGACAGCACGCAGCCGGAGCAGTAGCTCGTCGGTCAGCTCCGCGTCGAAGAACGACCGCCCGGTGCGAGTGTGGATCGCGCCGCGGCCGGCCAGACCGAACCGCTTCTCGGCCACGTCGTCGTCCCGCGTCAGCAGCACGACCGCCCGCGAACCCATGTGCTTCTCCTCGCACACCAGCTCGGTGACGCCCTGGCCCCGGAACGTCTCGAACGCCTGCCGCGGGTGCTCCAACAGCCCCGGCTCCGGCGAGGTCGCGACCGGGCTCATCGTCGGCGGCAGGTACAGCAGGAACCGCGGATCGATCGCGAACCGGCTCATCACCTCCAGCGCCGCGCCGGCCTGCTCGGCCCGGATGCTCAGCCGTCCGTGGGAAGCGGTCTCGATCACGCGGCGACCGGTCACGTCGGTCAGCTCGAGTACGTCGGGCTCGCGCGCCGGTGCCGTTGCCACATGCAACGGTTTCGCCGGCGCGTAGTACTCCTCGGCCGCTTTCACCGCCACCAGCTCCCGCTCGGGATAGCGCAGGGCGGTCAGCGATCCGCCGAAGACGCAGCCCGTGTCGAGGCAGATCGTGTTGTTGATCCACTCCGGCTCGGGCGTAGGCGTGTGGCCGTAGACGACCGTCGCGCGACCGCGGTAGTCCTTCGCCCACGGGTACCGCACCGGCAGCCCGAACTCGTCGGTCTCCCCCGTCGTCTCGCCGTACAGGCAGAACGAGCGGACGCGGCCCGACGTACGACCGTGCATCCGTTCGACGAGGCCGGCGTGCGACACGACGAGCTTGCCGCCGTCGAACACGTAGTGCGAGATCAGTCCGTCGATGAACGCCATGACCTCGTCGCGGAACTCCGGAGGCTCAGCGGCCAGCTGCTCCAGCGTGGTCTCGAGGCCGTGGCTGATCTTCACGTTCTTGCCCCGCAGCGCACGCAGCAACTTGTCCTCGTGATTGCCGGGGACGCAATAAGCGTTGCCGGCCGCAACCATTCCCATCACGAGCCGGAGTACACCGGGAGAGTCGGGACCGCGGTCGACGAGGTCACCGACGAAGATCGCCCGCCGGTCCGGGTGGACGGCGTCGACCGGCCGTCCGGCGTCGTCGCGGGTCAGCGTGTACCCGAGATCGGTGAGCAGCCGCTCCAGTTCGGGACGGCACCCGTGCACGTCGCCGATGATGTCGAACGGGCCGTTCTGGTCGGTGAGGTCGTTGTACAGCCGCGTCCGTTCGATGCTGACGGCATCGATCTCCTCGACGCTGTCCAGCACGTGAACCGTCCGGAAGCCTTCACGCTTGAGGCTGCGCAGGCCACGCTTCAGCTGCGAGCGCTGCCGGGCGATGACCTTCGACCCGAACTGCCGGTCGGACCGCTGCTCGTTCCGCTCGACACACACGCGCTCCGGCGGGTCGAGCACGATCGCGACCGGAAGTACGTCGTACTCGCGGGCCAGGTTCACGAGCTCCTTGCGGGCCTCCGGCTGCACGTTGGTGGCGTCGATGACCGTCAACCGCCCGGCGGCCAGTCGCTTCCCGGCGATGAAGTTGAGCACCTCGAAGGCGTCCTTCGTCGCGGCCTGGTCGTTCTCGTCGTCCGAGACGAGCCCGCGGCAGAAGTCGCTCGAGATCACCTCGGTGGCCAGGAAGTGCTTGCGCGCGAACGTCGACTTGCCGGAGCCGCTGGCACCGACCAGCACGATCAGACACAGAGCTGGTACGTCGATCGTCATCGAGCCTCCTCCCGGCGGAACAGTGCGAGCTGGGTCGGCGGTCCCACCTCAGGGTCCTCGGCGCCGACAGGCCGGAACTGCACGGTGTAGCCGAAGCGGTCCGCGACCTGCTGCGACCAGGTCCGGAACTCCGCGCGGGTCCACTCGAAGCGGTGGTCGGGATGGCGGAAATTGCCGGCCGGGAGGGACGGGAAGCGCACGTTGTACTCGCTGTTCGGGGTGGTGACGACCACCGCGGCAGGGCGTGCCGCGCGGAAGACCGAGTCCGCCAAGGCCGGCAGTCGTGGCGGGTCGACGTGCTCGACGACCTCCATCAGTACGACGGCATCGAGCCCGGCAAGCCGTTCGTCGGCGTACGTGACCGACGACTGCAGGAACGTCAGCCGGTCCCGCTGGCGATCCGGCAGGTCGTCGTAGTGCAACCGCCGCTTGGCCGCGATCAGCGCCCGCGCCGACACGTCGGTCGCGATCAGCTCGCCGATCATCGGGTCCTTCAGCAGCTCGCCGACGAGCGCACCCTCACCACAGCCGATGTCCGCGATCCGGCGAGCACCGAGCTCCCGCAGTACGCCGGCCACCGTCGTACGCCGCTCAACGGCCAACGACACCGAGCCCTCGCCTGGACCGTCCTCTGCGCCCTCCTCCGGCAGTTCGACCCCGTCCACCTCAGCCAGCCGTTCGAGGACAGCGTCCGCCAGGTAGCGCCGGTGCGCGAGGTAGCGGCGCGAGATCAGATCCTTCTCGGGATGCGCGGCCAGCCAGCCCTCGCCGGCGCGGACGAGTTTGTCCACCTCGTCCGACCCGACCCAGTAGTGCTTGGCGTCATCGAGGACCGGGAGCATCACGTACAAGTGCTTGAGTGCGTCGGCCAGCCGCAGTACGCCGGTCAGCCGCAGGTCGACGTACCGCGAATCACCCCACGCCGGGATCTGCGGATCGAGCGGCACCGGACGGGCGTCGACGGTCCAGCCGAGGGGCGCGAAGAACCGCTCGGCGAGGTCGGCGCCGCCGTTGCACGGGAGCGCCGGGACGTGGATCTCGAGCGGGATCGGGCGCGCGGCGAGATCCGGGCGGGCGTCGCAGCGGCCGTTCATCGCCGTACGGAAGAGTTTTCCGAGCGCGACGGCGAGCAGGCTGGAGGCGGCGTACGGGCGGTCGTTGACGTACTGCCCGAGGGTGAAGCCTTCGGCCGCCTTGCCGCGGCCGGCCTTCACCAGGCCGATCGGGTCGATGTCGAGCAGCACCGCCGCCGTACAGCGCTCGCCGGTCGCCTCCGGGTAGAAGACATGGGCCGATCCCCCGGTGACGTCGATCGCCTGCGGACGGGCCGGGTTCTTGTGCAACAGGAACCCGAAATCGCTTGCGGGCGCGTCCACTCCGGCCAGATCGGTGCCAATCGTCAGGAACACCGTGGTATTCGATCACGGGTCGAGGATTGAGACACGCGGATTCAGGTCTGGCGTGTTCGGGGGTTTGGTTCTAGCTTGTTTTGAGAAGATGAGTCGCTACAGACCGTCCTTCCCCGCTGACAGTCGGTAAATGTCCCCGGTTTGTGGCGAGAGCCCAACCACGCCGCTACGGGGAAAGGATCATGGCAGCTCTCTCACTCCACACGGGGTGTCACCGGTGAAACCCCAGACGTTCGAACTCGTTCGCTACACCGACATCAGTGGGGTTTCCGGAACCGGCGTCGTCGCCGAAGGCTGTGTGTTCACCGACGGCTCGGTCGCCCTGCGCTGGCACGGCGCGAACCCGTCGACGGCCGTCTGGCCGGACCTGGACTCCATCCTCGCCGTTCACGGCCACTGCGGCGCCACCGTCGTGCGCTGGCTGGACGTCTCCGAGATGGAACCGGTCCCGGGCACCGACCTCCTGCCCGGCGAGCTCACGCACATCCTGGCCACCGGTCGCCGCACCCACCACCACCCGTCGGCCGCCGCGTCGGCCTGACCAAGTCGACCTACTCAAAGCTTCGCCTGGCTGCCCTTACGGGGTGAGGCCGGTCAGCGCGAAGAACTCCTGCCGCGAACTGGGGCTGTCGCGAAGGACCCCGTGCAGCGAGGACGTGACCGTCCGCGAGCCTGCCGCGCGTACGCCGCGCAACGACATGCACTGGTGCTCGGCCTCGATCACCACGCCGACGCCCTTCGGGTCGAGGTGGTCCTTGAGCCAGTCGGCGACCTGCTTGGTGAGCCGCTCCTGCACCTGGAAGTCGCGCGCGAACAGCTCCACCACCCGGGCCAGCTTCGAGAGCCCGAGGATCCGGTCGCCAGGCAGGTACCCGACGTGGGCGACACCCTGGAACGGCAGCAGGTGGTGCTCGCACAGCGACTGCACCGGGATGTCCTTGGCCAGGACGAGCTCGTCGTACCCCTCGTCGTTCGGGAAGGTGGTCAGCTCGAACTCCCGCGGCGTCAGCATCTCGGCGTACGCGTTCGCGACCCGGCGCGGGGTGTCCGCCAGGTGCGCGCTCTGCGGGTCCCGCCCGAGCGCGGTCAGCAGGTCCGCGACCGCCCGCTGCGCGGCGGGCAGGTCGATCTCCTCCCGGCGCGCGACGATATGGAGGGGGACGGACTCGAGGTCGGCCGAGATCGCCATCTACACACTCCCTGAGGTATCAACGAACTGACATCATACTGTTTTACCAACCGATGTTGTCGATAGAATCATTCCGTGGACACGTCCTGGGACGCCGCCGTTCAGGCGGTCGCCGTACTCGAGGAGCCGACCCGGCGTCGGCTGTACGAGTACGTCGTCGGCCGGCCCGAGCCTGTGAGCCGGGACGACGCCGCCAGTGCGCTCGGGCTCCCGCGGACCACGGTCGCGTTCCATCTCGACAAGCTGACCGAAGAGGGTCTGCTCGCCACGTGCTACGAGCGCCGCACCGGCCGCACCGGCCCGGGCGCGGGACGGCCCGCGAAGCTGTACCACCGCTCCGACCGTGAGATCGAGATCAGCCTCCCCGAACGCCAGTACGCCGTCGCCGGCCACCTCCTCGCCACCGCCATCCAGGACGCCGAAATCACCGACCTCACCCCCCGCGAGGCAGTCAACCGAAGAGCGCACGAGTACGGCGAGGCCCTGGGCCAAGCTGCTCGGGAGCGCGGCGAGGGGGACGTGTTGGTGCAGGTGCTCGAGGCGCACGGGTTCGAGCCGCGGCCGGAGGACGACGGGATCGCGCTGGCCAACTGCCCGTTCCGGCGACTCGCCAAGGACCACCCGCAACTGGTCTGCAGCATGAACCTGCACCTGGTCGCCGGCCTCCTCACCAGCCTCGAATCAGCGTTCAACGCTGAGCTCGCCCCTGCCCCAGGCCACTGCTGCGTCCGGCTCGTCAACCGTTCTCACTAAGCTCGCCCTGTGGCGAAGAAGCAGAGTCAAGGGACGCCGGCTACCGTTGCGTTGACGAAGGCGAAGGTCGAGTTCACGACGCATGCCTACGAGCACGACCCGGCGGCGAAGTCGTTCGGGCTGGAGGCCGCCGAGGCGCTCGGACTGGCGCCGGAGCAGGTGTTCAAGACGCTGCTCGTCGAGGTCGACGGGAAGCTCACGGTCGGCGTCGTACCGGTCGACAAGCAGCTCGACCTGAAGGCGATCGCGGCCGCGGCCGGCGGGAAGAAGGCGGTGATGGCCGACCCGGCCGCCGCCGAGCGCACCACCGGGTACGTCGTGGGCGGCATCAGCCCGATCGGCCAGAAACGCGCCCTGCCCACAGTCGTCGACAGCACCGCCACCGACCACCCGACCGTTTATGTATCGGGCGGCCGGCGCGGCCTCGACATCGGCCTGTCCCCCGCCGACCTGATCACCGTGACCAAGGCGACTACAGCGGCCATCGCTCGCTGATCACCAGGCGATCGCCTCGTCCGGGATCTCCTCGGCGCCGGTGATGAACGACACCACGTCGCTCATCGAGACCTTCTTCGGATCGACCACCCCGGTCCGCCGACCGAGCCGGTGGACGTGGATCCGGTCGGACACCTCGAAGACCGCCGGCATGTCGTGCGAGATCAGCACGACCGGCAGGCCACGATTGCTGATCCGCTTGATCAGCTCGAGGACGTGAGCGGTCTCGCGGACACCGAGGGCGGCGGTCGGCTCGTCCATGATCACGACCTTGCTGCCGAACATCGCCGCCCGGGCCACCGCGACCGCCTGCCGCTGACCGCCGGACAGGCTCTCCACCGGCTGGGTGATGTCCTGGATCGTCGCGATGCCCAGGGCATCCAGCTGGTTGCGGGCCTCGGTGCGCATCGCCTTGCGGTCGAGTATCCGGAGCTTGCCGAGCAGGCCGTCCCTGCGGATCTCCCGGCCGAGGAACAGATTGGTCGTGATGTCCAGAGCGGGCGCCACCGCCAGCGTCTGGTACACCGTTTCGATACCGCTTCGGCGCGCGTCCAGGGGCGAGTGGAAGTGCACCGGCCGGCCGTCGAGTTCGATGGTTCCGGCGTCCGGCTGCAGCGCACCGGTGAGTGCCTTGATCAGGCTGGACTTGCCGGCGCCGTTGTCACCGACGATCGCCAGCACTTCCCCCGGGTACAGATCGAAGTCGGCGCCATTGATCGCGGTGACGTGTCCGTACCGCTTGACCAGTCCACGACCGGTCAGCATCGCCGCACGCTCAACTGTTGTGGCGCTCATGCGCTCCTCCTCCGGGTCGCCTGGTCGAACGCGACCGCCCCGATCACCAGGACGCCGGTCGCGAGGTTCTGGTAGTTCGAGTCGATGCCCATCTGGGTCAGACCGCTGCGCAGTACCGCGACGATCAGCGCGCCGACGATCGTGCCGAGAACACCGCCGCGGCCGCCGAACAGGCTGGTGCCGCCGATGACGACAGCGGTGATGCTGTCCAGGTTGCCGGTCTGGTAGGCGTTCGGGTCGGCGGTCGGGGTGCGGCCGAGCGCCATCCAGGCCGCGAAACCGTAGATGACACCGGCGACCAAGTACACACTCACCAGGGTGCGGTCGATGTGGATGCCGGTCAGCCGGGCGGCTTCCGGTTCGTTGCCGACGGCATAGACATGCCGGCCCCAGCCGGTCTTGGCCAGCACGAACCAGGTCACCGCGAACAGCACGGCGGCGAGCACCATGCCCATGGTGAACTGGACCCGGCCGAACAAGTAGAGCGACGTACCGAGCCAGGTCAGCAGACCGTCCGGCACCGGCCACGTGGTGCCTTTGCTGTAGAGGTTCGTCACCGCGGTCATCACCGCGAGCATGCCGAGGGTGACGATGAACGGCGGCAGCTTGATCCGGCTCACCAGGAGACCGGACAGCGTCGCCACCGCGGCGCAGGCGACGATCGCCACGATCATCGCCACCGGGCCGGGCAGGTGCCCGGTGGCGAGCCGGGTCATCAGCAGCGTGCCGAAAACGGCGATCGACGCATTCGCCAGGTCGATGCCGCTGGTCAGGATCACCAGAGTCTGGCCGAGTGCCAAGGTGCCGACGACGATCGACTGCTGGACGATGAAGGAGAAGTTGTCGACGTTCGCGAAGGTGCTCGTGGCGAACGAGAAGAAGACGATCGCGACGAGCAGCGCGGCGGTCGGACCGAGCACCGGGTTGCGGGCGAACAGCGCGCGCACCGAGTCGCTCCGGCGGCCGGTATCGACGGTGGCAGTTGTCCCGGACTTCGTGGTGGACATCGACATCAGCCCCAGCAGTTCTGCGCGCCCCAGGCGGTGTCCTTGGACTCCAGCCCCGGGACGGGCTTGTCGGTGATCAGGGTCGCGCCGGTGTCGATGAAGCCGGACGGCTTCTTGCCGGACTGGGCGTAGTCGAAGACCGCGTTCACGCCGTCTTCGGCCATCTTCTTCGGGAACTGCATCACGGTGCCGACGAACAGGCCGTCCTTCACGTTCTGGACACCCTGGCAACCGCCGTCGATGGCGCCGACGAGCACCTTGTCGGTCAGGCCCTTCTCCTTCAGCGCCTGGTACGCACCGCGGGCGGCCGGCTCGTTGATGTTGTAGACCGCGTTCACCTGGCCGCCGACCCGCTGGAGCAGGTTCTCCATCGCCTGCTGTGCCTTGGTCTGGTCGCCCTGGGTGAGCGCGCTGCCGATGATGTCGGGGGTGTTCAGCGGCAGCCCCATACCTTCGAGGAAGCCGTTGTGCCGCTGCTTGCCGACGCTGGCGCTCGGGTCGAGGTCCATCATCACCAGCTGCGGTTTGGTGTCGCCGAGCCGCGCCTTGACGTACTGCCCGATCAGCTTGCCGGCGTTCTCGTTGTTGGTCGCGTACGTCGCCGCGACGGCATCTGCGGGCTCGGTCTGAGTGTCCAGCGCGATCACCACGACGCCCTTGTCCTGCGCCTGCTTGATCGCGCCCAGTACCCCGGCCGAGTTGCTCGGGGTGATCAGGATGCCTTTGACACCTTGCTGGACGAGGTTCTCGATCGCGGTGACCTGGCCCTCGTTGTCACCGTCGAACTTGCCGGCCAGTGCGATCAGGCTGCCCCCCTTCGCCTCGGCGGCGGCCTTGGCGGACTCCCGCAGTTTGACGAAGTACGGGTTGGTCTCGGTCTTGGTGACGAGTCCGACCTTGACCGGCCCCGAACTGTCGCCCGCATCGGATCCGGGCCCTGACTTCTTCGTCGTCGTACAGGCGCTGAGCACCAGTGCGCCGACGCACGCGAGTGCGGACAAGGCGGCGGTCGACCGCCGGATTCCGGTGGACTTCATCGGAGCCTCCTGCTGTGCTGATCGTCCCGCTCCCGCGGCCGGGTGGCCTGCGGTGCTGCACAACCTAGGACTGCTCAGATGAGCACGGAACGATTTGCGCAAAAGATTGCGCGGAAGTTTCCGCCCGGAGACGATGCCCGCATGGCCGGCCCGCGTCGAGGTGCACGGCTGGTCGACGTGGCCAAGCTGGCCGAGGTGTCGATCAGCACCGTCTCCCATGTCCTGAACGGCACGCGGTACGTCGCTCCGGACACCCGCGAGCGGGTCCGGCACGCCCTCGACGCCCTCGACTACGCCCCACCGGCGCCGATCGTGTCGAAGCGCTCCGGACGTGCGCTCGGGCTGGCGATCACCGGCGCCTCGAACCCGTACTTCGGCGATCTCATCGCCGGTGTGGAGTCGGAGGCGAGCCGGGCCGGTTTCGCGCTGCTGCTCTGCGACACCCACGACGACGCCCAGCTGGAGGCGAGCGCGGTCGCCACGCTGCTCGCCCACAACGTCGAGGCGGTGATCATCGCGCCGACGCCGGGCTGGAAGGAAACGACCCTGCCGGTCTTGCGCAAGCACGAGACGCCGTTCGTGCTGGTCGACCGGATGAGTGACGTCCGTACCGACCAGGTCGGCACCGAGAACGAGTCGGTGGCGGCGGCTCTGGTCGAGCATCTGATCGAGATCGGCCATCGCCGCATCGGGATGCTGGCCGGCCTCGCGGGTCTGTCCACCACGGACGAGCGACGGCAGGGCTACCGGCGCGCGCACGACGTCGCCGGGATCCCGGTCGACGACGACCTGATCGTCGACGCACATTCGACGGTGGCCGGCGGGCGCGCCGGGGTCATCTCGCTGCTGCACCTGCCGGACCCGCCAACGGCGATGTTCTGCGGGAACAATGCGATGACGATCGGTGCGTTGCTGGCGCTGAAGGAGACCCGGCACCGGATCCCGGAGGACATGGCACTGGTGACGTTCGACGATTTCGAGTGGGCGAGTGCGATGTCCCCGGCACTCACCGCCGCGGCGCAGCCGTTCCACGCGATGGGAGCCCGAGCGGTGCAGCTCCTGCTGCGCCGGCTGGCCGACCCGTTTGCACCGCGGCGGATCGAACGGCTGCCGGCCGAGATCGAGCACCGCGAGAGCTGCGGCTGCCGGACAGCCGACAGCCGCCCGGATCGGAGCACACCCGCGTGAGAACACCGTGCATCCCACAGCTGGATGAGTCGGCCGCCCACTCCCGGGCCGTCGAGCTGGTCCGGCGCGAACGACGGACGTTGCTCGGTCTCGCGGGACCCCCCGGCGCCGGCAAGTCGACGTACGCCGAACAGCTGGTCGGCGGCCTCCGGGCCGAAGGTCATCCGGTGGCACTCGTACCGATGGACGGATTCCACCTGGCCCACGCCGCAGTGGACGCGCTGGGCCTGGTCCCGGTCAAGGGAGCACCGCAGACCTTTGACGTCGACGGGTACGTCGCACTTCTCGACCGGCTGCGGGCACCCTCCGGGCGGACCGTTTGGGCGCCGCGGTTCGACCGGGACCTCGAGGAGCCGATCGCCGCCGCGCTTCCGATCGCGGACGACGTCCGGCTGGTCGTGACCGAAGGAAACTACCTGCTGCTCGATCAGGGGCCATGGGCAATGATTCGCCCGCTGCTGGACGAATGCTGGTTCGTCGAGCTGGATCCGGCCGTCCGCCGGGAACGACTCGCCGCCCGGCATGTCCGGCACGGCCGCGATCCGAAGGAGGCGCTGGCGCGGACCACCGGCAGCGACGAGGCGAACGCACGCCTCGTCGGTACCACCCGGCACCACGCCGACGCCGTCCTCCGGCTGTCACCGACCGGATCGCCTTAGCCGGTGATGCTCGGTTTGCCGGTTTCCAGGTGGCCGGACAGGCGACGGCGGTACGTCGGGTCGTCGGGGGTCGTGACCTCGACGTCGTACCAGCCGCCGTCGGTCGGCCAGAACATCGGGCGGGACTGCTTGCCGCGGAGCTCGACCGTCGTGGTCTTGCTGCCGTAACCACGAGCCTTCAGCTTCACGGTCAGCGGTTTCCTCGAGGCGTTGACCAGGTGCAACTGCAGGGCACCGGCGCGGTTCTCGATGCGTACGTCGAGGCCCGCCGCAGGACCGGCAGACGAACCGGCGATCTCCGCCCAGAACCGGTTCGGGCCCTGGACCGCGAGTTCGAACGGACCGTCGACAGGGATCGCGACCACGGTCGGAGTGTCCCCCGGAGTCTTGTCCGCGTGCGTGTGGTGGACGTCGAAGTGCGCCGGCGCCGGGAGTTCACCGCCGTACGGATAGACCGCGAAATGCGCCGACTGCGGGCCGTGGTTGCTGAGGGCAAGCATTATCTTGCCGTCGGCCACTGACCCCGAAACCGCAGGCCCGTAAGGGAGTGCGCGCGCGGGACGTCGACCGGGCTCCTGCGGCGGGACAGCCTGGTCGGTGGGCGGGGCCGGGTGCCAGCGATTGATGGGCGCCGGGACCGGGCCGGGCTTGTCGACGGACGGCTGCCGGTAGCTGCGGTCGAAGTCGAACGTCGAGGTCAGGTCACCACAGACCGTCCGTCGCCAGGAGCTGATGTTCGGCTCGCGGACACCGGTCCAGAGTTCGAGGAACCGCAGTACCGAGGTGTGGTCGAAGACCTGCGAGTTCACGTGACCGCCGACCGTCCACGGTGACACCACGGTCATCGGGACGCGGGGGCCGAGACCGATCGGCTTCCCGGCATACCAGTCGTCGCCCTCGCCCGACGGAGGCTGCGGCGCGACCGGCGGCGGGACGTGGTCGAAGTACCCGTCGTTCTCGTCGAAGTTGATCAGCAGCACGGTCTTCGACCAGGTCTCCGGGTCGGAAGCGATCGCGTCGAGCACGTCGTAGATCAGGTTCGCGCTGCCGACCGGCGTCGACGAACCGGGGTGCTCGGAGTCGACCGCGGACGGGACGAGCCAGCTCACCTTCGGCAGCGTGCCGGCCTTGATGTCTGCGCGCAGCCGCGGCACCAGCGACTCCGGCTCGGACCGATACATCGCCTTGCGGAACAGGTCCTGCTCGGCGGCCGAGAGCTTTCCTACCGCCGCGTCCAACTGCTGCAGCGCGACGGTCCGCTCGGCCTCCGTCTTCGCGAACAGCTTGTCGTAGAACTCCTCGGTCGTCCGGTAGCCGCCCGGCACGTTCTCGAGGATCCGGTGCCCGATCTCCTTGAACGTCTTGAAGTACTCGACCGCGTTGTCCGTGAAGTTGTCCCACTCCTGGTAGATCTGCCAGGAGACACCGGCCTGCTCCAGCCGTTCCGGGTACGTCGTCCAGTCGTAGCCCTTGTGGTCGTAGTCGTACGCCGCGTTCGTCACCGCGCGCTGCGTCGTACCGGGCTCGTAGCCGACGGTGCCGGACCACAAGTAGTTGCGGTTCGGGTTGGTCGAACCGTTGACCGAGCAGTGGTACGCGTCGCAGATCGTGAACGTCTCGGCGAGCTCGTACTGCAGCGGGATGTCGCGGCGGTCGTAATGGGTCATGGTGGCGGCCGTCTTGGCCTGCACCCAGTCGTCGTTCCAGCCTCCCGCCCAGGCCTGCGTGGCGTCGCCGAACCCGTGGGCCAGGGCGCCGAGGTACTGGATGTCGTCAGGGTTGCGGCCCGCGTCGGCGGCGGCCTTCCGGAGCGAGAACGGGAGCACCTCGCCGCCACCCGTCTTCGGCTGGTGGAAGATGCTCTTACCGTTGCGCAGCCGCAGCGGCTGCCGGTCGCCGTACCCGCGGATTCCGCGCAGCGCTCCGTAGTAGTGGTCGAACGAGCGGTTCTCCTGCATCAGCACGATCACGTGCTCGATCGCGCGCAGACCGCCACGCCTCACAGGTTGCGCCATCGCGGTGTGCAGTGACGGTGGGAGCAGCGACACCGCTGCCCCACCCGCCACCGAACCGAGCACCAGACGCCGGGAGATCCCGGTCATGGGGCCTCCCGGTCTGGACTGAGGAGTGGAGGGAGCGAAGCGACCGGAGCGACGAGGGAAGACCGGGAGCAACAGCCCCAGGACCCGCCGCGCCGGAGGCGTGGCATGAACACAGTCATGGTCGGGACCCTAGGGGCGGTCCGTAGCCGAAGCGAGACCTCGAGGTGAACAGCTATCCGCGTCGGGCGATTGCTGCGTCGCGCAGCTTCTGGAGGGTCTGCTCCGTTGTGTCCCAGCTCATGCAGGCGTCGGTGATCGACTGGCCGTAGACCAGCTCCCGGGTCGGGTCGAGGTCCTGGCGACCCTCCTGCAGGAACGACTCCAGCATCACGCCCACGATCGCCTGGTTGCCGGCCGCGACCTGCGCACCGATCTCCTCGGCCACCACCGGCTGCCGGCGGTGGTCCTTGCGGCTGTTGCCGTGGCTGGCGTCGATGACGACCCGCTCGGCCAGACCCGCCTTGCGCAGCAGCTCCTGCGCGCCCGCGACGGACTCCGCGTCGTAGTTCGGGCCGCTGTCCGAGCCACGAAGTACCAGGTGGCAGTCCGGGTTTCCGCGGGTGTGCAGGATCGCTGGCGCACCGTCGTGGTCGATACCGGTGAAGACATGCGGTACGGCGGCTGCCTTGATCGCGTCGACCGCGGTGGCGATCGATCCGTCCGGACGGTTCTTCATCCCGATCGGCATCGACAGACCGGACGACAACTGCCGGTGGACCTGGCTCTCCACGGTCCGGGCACCGATCGCACCCCAGCCGACGGTGTCCGCGATGTACTGCGGGGTGATCGGGTCGAGGAACTCGCAGCCGACCGGGAGCCCGAGCTCGCTGACCTGCACGAGCAGTCGCCGGGCGATCCGCAAGCCGCGATTCACGTCACCGGAGCCGTCCAGGCCCGGGTCGTTGATCAGCCCCTTCCAGCCGAGGGTCGAGCGCGGCTTCTCGAAGTACACCCGCATCACGACGAGGAGACCGTCGGACAGCCGCTCGGCGACCGGGCGGAGGCGTTCGGCGTACTCGAGCGCAGCGTCGGCGTCGTGGACCGAGCACGGGCCGACGACGACCAGCAGGCGGTCGTCGACGCCGTTCAGTACGTCGGTCGCTGCCTGCCGTCCGTCGGCGACGGTCCGGGCGACGTCGTCGCTGAGCGGGAACTCGTCGTGCAGGGCTAGCGGGGTGAGCAGCGGGACGGTCTTCTCGATACGTCGGTCGACGACTCGAGACTGCTGTTCGCTCGGTTTCGGGAGGGTGTTCATTCTGGGGACCTTTCCGCCGGTCCGCATGCGTGCGACGCAGTCAGCCGGCTGGGAACGAGAAAAGGCAAGGACGGTTGTCCTTGCCTTCGTGCCGGCTCTGGTGTCTGCGGGTGGGCGTCAGCAATCGGCTGAGTCGCCCGGCACCAGGGCCGGCCACTCAAAAAATCGCCAATAGCTACGCTT
This sequence comes from Kribbella pratensis, assembly GCF_004366075.1. Taxonomy (GTDB): domain Bacteria; phylum Actinomycetota; class Actinomycetes; order Propionibacteriales; family Kribbellaceae; genus Kribbella; species Kribbella pratensis. The sequence continues at coordinate 1,722,130 of NZ_SODU01000001.1, forward strand.
CACGAGAACGACAATAGCACCCATGAACATCCGTACCGCTCATCGAGACGAGCTCCTTGCACTCCAGGAGCTCGAGGTTGCTGCCGGCGTGCTCTTTCGCAATATCGGCATGACAGACGTCGCGGAGCATCCGCCGCCCGCCTTGGAGATCTTCGAGCAGTCCTGGGAGGCCGGGCAGCTGTGGGTGTCGGTCGACGACGCGGACAAGCCGACGGGCTTCGTGTTCGTGAAGCTCGTCGACGGCGGCGTACACATCGAGCAGGTGAGCGTGCACCCGGATCAGCAGGGACACGGGATCGGCCGGCAGCTGATCGAGTACGTCGCTTTGTGGGCCGCCGAGCAAGGGTTTTCGGTGCTCACGCTGAGCACGTTCCGGAGCGTGCCGTGGAATGCGCCGTACTACGCGCGGCTCGGGTTCACGGAGCTGCCGGCCGCGGAACTCACACCCGGGCTGACGGAGATCCTGGCCGTCGAGACGGCGTTCGGACTCGACCCCTCGAAGCGCGTTTTCATGCGGCGGACGGTTGCTCGCCAGTAACCACCTGACCGGTGGCCTCGTTGATCGCTGCAAGACCGGATCGAGACATCGGGGAGTGCAGCAGGTGGTGAGGCCGCGAACCTTCGAGTTGGTTCGGTACCGAGATCCCAGTGGCGTGTCCGGGACCGGCGTGGTGGCGGAAGGGTGTGAGTTCACCGACGGCTCGGTGGCCCTGCGCTGGCGCGGTGACAACCCCGCGACCGCCGTCTGGCCGAACGTCGACGCGATCCTGGCCGTGCACGGCCACCAGGGCGCGACCGAGATCCGCTGGATCGAGGCGCAGACCTCGCCGATGGCGCCCCGGGCCGGCCTCGACAACCTGTTCGACGAGCTGCACCAGGTGCGGCCGCCGGCGTCCCTGACCGACTCGCCGCCGCCCGGCCACCCCCGTGGATGGGCCGGGGCCAGACATCTCAGGTAGAACATGCCCGTGACGCAGATCCACTTCAGGCAACGCCCATGCCCGTGACGCAGATCTACCTCGTCCGGCACGGTGAGCCGGACTACGAGCCGATCGATTCCCGCGGCTGGCCGGGAATGGCCGCCGACTCCGCCCCACTCACCGCGCTCGGGATGAAACAGGCCGAGGAGCTCGCCGATCTGCTCGGCGGCATCCGCGCGACGTACCTGGTCAGCTCCCCGTTCACCCGGGCCCTGCACAGCGCCGCGATCATCGGTCACCGGCTCGCGCTCGGCGTCAAGGTCGACTACGACCTCCGCGACTGGTTGCCGGACCACACCGGCCTGTGGCGCAGCGCCGCCGACGTCCGCGCGGCACAGGCCGAGTTCGAGGCGTACGACGGGGAATGGCCGGACGGCATCCAGCGACCCTGGGAGCCACTCTCCCGGGTCCGCGAACGCGCCCGCGCCGCCCTCGCCCGGCACACCGCCAGCACCGACGGACCGGTGCTGGCGATCACGCACGCGACGGTGATCCGGGCACTGACCGGCGAACGGCACACACCCCACGGAGCCCACGAGTACTACCGATTCGAGCCCGAGATCGGTGCCTGAGGCATCTGCACGTGCAGACGAACTTGCACCGTTGAAGTGACTCATGTCACATCAGGTGGTGACGTGAACACGCCCGCCGCCTGAAAAGCGCCGATCACGGGCCGCTACGGCACGCGGCGATAACGAATGGCTCGAACTTCGAGACAACAAGGGTTGAACTCGCTCTGAGATGAGCATAGTTTTCACCGAGCGCCCGTCCGCGCTCACGGTGAGTCATAGGAGGTTGCCATGTCGAGAGGGATGCCTCGTCTGCCCCGCCCGCTCATGGATCTGTGGGACTGGCAGTCGCAAGCCGCATGCCGGGACGTCAACCCGGAACTCTTCTTCTCACCCGAATCGGAGCGTGGCGTTCGCAAACGCGCCCGCGAGATGGTGGCCAAGTCGCTCTGCGGCACCTGCCCGGTCCAGCCCGAGTGCCGCCAGCACGCCCTCGCCGTCGGCGAGCCGTACGGCGTCTGGGGCGGCACCACGGAGTCCGAGCGCGACAACACCCTCCTGCCCGAACACCGGAAGTCCGCCTAGGACCTAGCTGCTCGCAGCCGGCGAAGCGCGTCGTAAGGCCTGTGTGAAAACTCAGGCCTTACCGTCGTCGGTCTCGGACGGCGTGTCCCCGGTCCCCTTCGTGTCCTTCGGTTCCTTCGGCGGCTTCGGCTCGTCGGCCGGACCTTCGGGCTCAGGCGGTTTCACGGTCGTGCGCGGGTCCCGGTAGCGGTCCAGTGACTTGAGGAAGTCCGGATCGTCGTCAGGCGCCATCGGCCGCGCAGGCGGCTTCGACGGTTCCCGCCGTACGACGCTCTCCTGGCGGTTGGCGTGCGCCCGCGACATCAGCAACCAGACGATCGGCCCCGCGAACGGGACGAAGACGATCAGGACGATCCACAGCAGCTTCGGCAGCTGCGGCACGTCTTCGTCGGGTGTCTGGATGCAGGAGAACAGCGCGTAGACAGTGAGCGCCAGGCTGATCAGGAACGGCAGAAATCGGACCACGCTCCAACAGTACGGCGCGAACCGTTTCAGCGGGCGGAGGTGGTGAGTCCACGGGCGCGGAGCACCGAGTTCTCGAGCGGCCGGAACACCAGCAGCTCGATGCCGACACCGACCGCGAAGATCAGCACGATGCCGGCGAACACCATCGAGATGTCCGACAACGACATGCCGTTGTGCAGGAACTGCCCGAGACCCTCGCCGAGCTCCGGTGAGGTCGCGATCAGCTCGGCCGCCATCAGAGACCGCCACGAGAACGCCCAGCCCTGCTTGAGCCCGCCGAGGAACCCGGGCAGCGCGGCCGGCAGCAGGATGTACCGGATCCCGCCGAAGCGGCCCGCTCCGAGCGCCTTGCCGACCCGCGGCAGGATCGGCGGCACCTGGTCGAGGCCGGACACCAGCCCGTTCGCGATCGACGGCACCGCGCCGAGCAGCACCACCCAGTAGATCGCGCGGTCGTTCAGCCCGAACCACAGGATCGCCGCCGGCACCCACGCCACCGAGGGCAGGCTCTGCAGCCCCGACACGAGCGGCCCGATCCCCCGCCGTACGACCCGGAGGTTCGCGATCGCGAGTCCCAGCGGTACGGCGATCAGCAGCGAGATCGCGAACCCGATGACGGCGCGGTGCACGGACACCCAGAACAGCTCGACGATGTCGCCGCTCGTCACCAGCTGCCAGATCTGACCCCAGACCGCCGCGGGCGCGGGCAGTTTGAACTCGGGCCAGAACGCCGCGGCCCACAACGCCTGCCAGATCGCCACCAGGACGACGATCGCCCCGACCGGCGGCAGAACGCGCGCGGCGATCCGCCGTACCCGCGAACCCTCGGGCGCGTTGACGGGTGTGTCGAGGGCGTCCAGGCCGGCCTCGACGGATCCTTCCTGGACGTCAAGCGGCATGACTGCTGATCACCTTGCGCAGCGCGGTGTTGATCTCGTCGGCCGTGCTGTTGACGTTGGGCGCGTCCTCCACATCCCACTCCTGTACGACGCGCCCGGGACGCGACGACAGCAGTACGACGCGTTGCCCGAGCCGCACCGCTTCGCGGACGTCGTGCGTGACGAACAGGATCGCCGTACCGGTCGCACGCCAGATCCGCAGCAACTCACCCTGCAGAACGTCGCGAGTGATCGCGTCGAGCGCGGAGAACGGCTCGTCCATCAGCAGCAACGACGGCTTCCCTGCATCAGCGCTGTCGGTCGTCGAGGCCAATGCGCGGGCGAGCGCGACCCGTTGCCGCATGCCACCGGACAACTCGTGCGGCCGCTTGTCGCCGAGCCCGGCGAGCCGCACCAGCTCCAGCAGCTCCGCAGCCCTGGCCCGCCGCTGCGCCTTCGGTACGCCGGCCATCCGCAGTGGAAGCTCGACGTTCCCGGCCGCCGTCAGCCACGGCATCAGCGCGGCCTCCTGGAAGACGACCGCCGGCCGGGACGAGTTCAGCTCGATCCGCCCGCTCGTCGGCCGGTCCAGACCGGCGACCAGGTTGAGCAGCGTGGTCTTGCCGCACCCGGAGGCGCCGAGCAGGCAGACGAACTCGCCGGCACCGACCTCGAGGTCCACGCCGTCCAACGCGACCACCGACCGCCGGCCGCTGCCGAACACCTTCCCTACTTGATGAAACCGCACCGGAGTGAGCTGATCGGGCGGCGCGTCGACTGTGGCGGTCATCGGGCTCTCCTTACTGCTACTTGGCGTCCAGGCCGGCGGCGTCTACTGCCGGCTTGCCTGCCTGGGTGAGGACCTCGTTCAGCGGGCCCAGGTCCGCGAAGCCGGCCACGTTCGGCGCCTGCTTGGCGATCCCCGCCGTGACCTGGTCCTTGGCCAGCTGCGGGAAGGTGGCGGCGACCGGGTCCGCTGTGATCTTGATGTGCTGCCACGCCCGGTCGATGACCGCCGGCTTCAGCGCCTTGCCGGTCGCTGCCTTGAGCTGGTCGTTCACCACGGTCTTCGCCTGCGCGGCGTCCGACGTGCTGAAGTCGATGGCCGCGTTCAGCCCCTTCAGCAGTGCCGTCACCGTCGCCGGGTGCTCCTTCAGGAACTGCGTCCGGACGATCAGCACAGTCGTCGGGAACTGCCCGTCGGGCCACAACGACGCCTCGTCGAGCAGTACCTTCGCGCCCGCGTCCAGGACCAGCCGGGACGACCAGGGCTCGGGCAGCCAGGCCGCGTCCACGTCGCCCTTCTTGAACGCGTCCAGCGTCTGGGCGTTCTCCAGGTTGGTCACCTTGACCTTGCCGGTCAGCTGGTTCTCGGCGAGCCACTTCTTCAGCGACACGTCCTGCGTGTTGCCGAGCTGCGGCGTGACGACGGTCTTGCCGACCAGGTCGGCTGCCTTGGTGATCGTCGGCTTGACCACGAGCTGCGCGCCGCCGGACGTGGCGCCGGCGATCAGCCGGACCGCCTCTCCGTTCGACTTCGCGTAGGCGTTGATCGCCGGACCGGAGCCGATGAAGGACGCGTCCAGCGAGCCGCCGAGCAGCGCGCCGACGGCCTCGGGGCCGGCGTTGAACTTGGTCGGCACCAGCTTCGTGCTGCCGAGCTCCTTGGTGAACAGGCCCTTGCCGAGACCGACCAGCGCGGCCGCGTGGGTGACGTTCGGGAAGTAGCCGAGCCGCAGCTCGGTGGCGGGACCTTTGTCACTCGACGCGGCGGCCGTCTCGTTGCTGTCGGCGCGCGAGCAGCCCGCGGCGGTGACAGCGACGGTGAGGGACAGGGCGGCAGCGAGCAGGCGGAACGGACGGGTGGCGGAGATGCTCACAGGAAGACCTTTGTCTTGGGGAAGGTGAAGCTCAGGAAGCGGGCTCGAGCTCGGTTTCGTCGAGCAGCCGTTCGGCCTCGCGGACGGTACGGCGGGCCGCGGCGCGGACGCCGTACGTGACGATCGCGGCCCAGCCGAGGACGAGGGCCGCGTAGACCGCGTACCGCGGGCCGGTGGTGACGTCGAGGCCGTTCAGCACGGTGCGGGCGTTGGTCAGGATCAGCACCAGGCCGACCCCGACGCCGAGCCAGCGGGTGGCCAGCCGGGACACCAGCCAGGCGGCGAGCGGCGCCGCGATCACGCCGCCGATCAGCAGCGCGGCGACGAGGTCGAACGGCAGATGCTTCCCACCCAGCCCGAACAGGAATCCGATGCTGGCGGCGATCGAGACCAGGAACTCGGCGGCATTCACCGAACCCACGGTCCGGCGCGGCGTCAGCTTGCCGCTGGACAGCAGCGCGGAGTTCGCGACCGGGCCCCAGCCGCCACCGCCGGTGGCGTCGATGAAACCGGCCACCAGACCGAGCGGGCCGAGGAACTTCCCGGCCGGACGGCCCTCGATCACCGCCCGGACCTTCCCGGTGCCGAACCGGACCAGGATGTACACGCCGAGCAGGAGCAGCAGGCCGGCGACCCACAGCGACGCCGACTCGGTCGAGAGGCTGGACAGGAACGTCGCACCGGCGAACGCCCCGACGGCGCCGGGTGCACCGATCAGCGCGACGACGCGCCAGTCGACGTTGCCGAACCGCCAGTGCGACAGGCCGGACGCAAGCGTGGTGCCGACCTCGGCCAGGTGCACCGAGGCGGAGGCGACCGCCGGGGTGATGCCGGTGATGAGCAGGGCGGTACTGGCGGTGACGCCGTACGCCATGCCGAGGGTGCCGTCGACGAGCTGGGCGATCGAGCCGAGCAGCGCGATCAGGACGAGGCGACGCATGGGGGTACTCCTACGGATCGGGAAGGAGACGGGCGGGAAGAAGTACGCCGTCGTTCAACAACCCGAGGAGTTCACGCGCAGCAGATCGACGTGCCGGCGCCGGGTGAGGGCGTCTCCGGGCGCGTTCGCGATGAGCTGCATAGGACTATGAAAGCGGACAAAGTCGAGCAAGATGCTCAGGTTTCAGCATTTGGACCGGTCAATCACTAACCGAGACGACCGATCAAAGGTGATCATCGACCGGATCTGGTCAGACGGTTGAAAGCCGGACGGGCGACTGCCTACGGTCCTGAGCGTGCTGATCCCCCGATCTCTCAAGACCGAGTACGCCGTCCAGCCGCTCGGCGTCGACGTCCCTCGGCCACGCTTCAGCTGGGTCGCCGTCGCACCCGGGTACGGCGCGACGCAGACGGCGTACGAGATCCTGGTCGCCTCCGCGCCGGAGCTGCTGACGCCGGAGCGCGCCGACGTGTGGGACTCGGGCAAGGTCGAGTCGGCACGGACCTTCGGGATCGAGTACGACGGCCCGACGGCGGCGCGGACGCGGTACCACTGGACCGTCAGGCTGTGGGACGGCTCCGATCAGGCCGGTGACTGGTCCGCGCCGGAATCGTTCGAGACCGGGCTGCTCGACGAGGGATTCGGAGCCGCACAGTGGATCGGTGGTGTGACCGACAGTGCACCGCTTCTCCGGCGCGCGTTCGCCGTGGACGGCATCGTGCGGCGCGCCCGGCTCTACGCGAGCGGTCTCGGGTACGCCGACCTGCGACTCAACGGGCATGCGGTGAGTGACGCCGTACTTGATCCTGGCTTCACCGCCTACGACCGCACGGTTCTCTACGTCACTCACGATGTGACCGAGCTCCTGCAGGCCGGCGACAACGTGGTCGGCGCCGAACTCGGGCGTGGCTTCTTCGGACTGACCTCGGTGAACGTCTGGCGCTGGCACGACGCCCCGTGGACTGGGGATCCGCGGCTGATCGCCCGGTTGGTCGTCGAGTACGACGACGGCCGGGTCGACGAGGTGGTCACGGACGAGACGTGGCGCATCACGGGCGGTCCGACGCTGTCGGACTCGCTCTACACCGGTGAGACGTACGACGCCCGCCGCGCGCTGCCCGGCTGGGACGTCGCCGGGTTCGACGACTGCTCCTGGTCCCCCGCATCGGTCGTCGAGGCGCCCAAGGGGAAGCTGACCGCGCAGGCCCACGAGCCGATCCGGGTGGTCGAAACCGTCGATCCGGTCGAGGTCACCGAGGTCCGGCCAGGGGTGTGGATCGTGGACTTCGGACGGACCGTGGCGGGCTGGACCAGGCTGTCGACCAGTGCGCCGGCCGGGACGACGATCAGCCTCACGCACGGCGAGACGGTTGCCGATGGCAACGTGGCGGCGTGGAACGTGCACGTCGACGGCGACCGGATCCAGCGCGACGAGTACATCGCGGCCGGCACCGGACTGGAGACCTGGGAGCCACGGTTCTCCTACAAGGGCTTCCGGTACGTGCAGGTCGAGGGCGCGGCCGCCGACCTGCAACTGCGGGTGGTGAACTCGGACGTTCCGTCGGTGACCCGGTTCGCGTCGACGCAAGCGCCGTACGAGCAGTTCGAACGGGCGATGCGGCGGACGATCCTGAGCAACCTGCACGGGATCCCGACGGACACGCCGTACTTCGAGAAGAACGGGTGGACCGGCGACGCGCAGGTCGGCGCGCCGACGATGCTCGCGACGCTCGACCTGGCGCGGTTCTTCACCAAGTGGCTCGGCGACATCCGGGACAGCCAGGCGGACTCCGGGCAGCTCCCGGTGATCGTGCCGACCAGCGGCTGGGGCTTCACGGACCTCTCCCCCGCGACCGAATGGCCGACCGTCTATCCGTTCCTGTTGCGCGAGATGTACCGCTGGTACGGCGACGAGCGGCTGCTCCGCGAGCACTGGGACTCGCTGACGCGCTACCTCGCGTGGGAGCTCGACCGGGTCGAGGACGGGTTGTCGGTGAGTGTGCTCGGCGACTGGCTGCCGCCCGGATTCGGGAGCGGTCCGGCGCCGGAGGACCGGCGGCTGACTGGTACGGCGTACCTCTACCGGGCGCTCGTGGTCGCTGCGGAGATCGGCGAGCTGATTGGGCAGACCAACGAGTACCGGAAGGCGGCAGCCGAACTCGCCGACGGGCTGAACCGGACGTTCCTGGATCGCACTGAAGGCCGGTACCGGTCGGCTGACGACCCGGACTATCGGCAGACCTCGAACGCCGTGCCGCTGGCGTTCGGGATCGTGCCGGACGAGTTCGTCGAGCGGGTCGCGGCCGGGTTGGCCGCCGACGTCGAGGCGCGTGGGTTCCATCTCAACACGGGCTGCCTGGGCGTCGGCGTACTGCTGCCGGTGCTGACCGCCCACGGGTACGGCGACGTGGCAACGAAGGTCGCTCTGCAGCGGAGCTATCCAAGCTGGGGCTACTGGTTCGACCTCGGCGCGGACACCATGTGGGAGAAGTGGGAGGACGACTCGCGGTCGCGCAACCACTACTTCCAGGGCACTGTCGTGCAGTGGATCTTCGAGAACGTCGCCGGGCTGCGCGTCGTCGACGCGGGCGCGGAGCGAATCGTCGTACGGCCGGATGCCCGTGACGAGGTGGACTCGGCGAGCATTCGCACCGAGACGATCCGCGGCCGGGTGGCGGTCTCGTGGAAGAAGACGGGACGCGTCCTGTCGCTCGACGTACAGGTTCCGGTCGGTACGACGGCCGAGGTGCACGTGCCGTCAGCGCGGGCCGCGGATGTCGACGCCGTACCGCAGGCCTTCGCCGGGTCAGCGACGTATACCGAGGGCTACACCGTCTACACCGTCGGCGCCGGGCTGTGGTCGTTCACGAGCCGGTCGGCTCAGAGCTTGGTGTAGATGAGGTCGCGGACCTCGCGGCCCTCGGCCCGAGCGCGGGACTCGAACTTCGTGACCGGGCGCCATTCGGGCCGCGGGGCCCAGCCGCCGTACTCGTTGCGCAGTGCGGGTTCGGCCGCGCAGACCTCGAGCATGCGGTCGGCGTAGTCGGCCCAATCCGTTGCCAGGTGCAACGTTCCGCCCGGCTGCAGGCGGTCGGCGATCAGCGCGACGAACGGCGACGTGACGAGCCGGCGTTTGTGGTGCCGCTTCTTCGGCCACGGGTCCGGGAAGTAGATCCGTACGCCGGCCAGCGCGCCGGGAGCGACGTGATCACGCAGGAAGTCCAGGGCGTCGCCCTGCAGCAGGCGGACGTTGCCGAGATCGTACTTCTCCACCCACAGCATCAGCTGACCGAGGCCGGCCGGGTAGACCTCCGCGGCCACATGGTTGACCTCGGGCGCGGCGACGGCGAGCTGTGCGGTCGCCTCCCCCATCCCGGAGCCGATCTCCAGCACAGTCGGCGCCGTACGGCCGAACCAATCGCCCAGGTCCAGCTCGCCGGGCGGCAGATCTTCTTGGGTCCGGCCGAGCTCGGGCCACCGTGTCTCCCAGACGCGCTTCTGCCCGACCGTCATCCGCACGCTGCGGCGGACGGTGCTGAAGACACCGACTTGCCGGACCTGATCTGTCGCTCCCACCAGGTGAATTCTAGGAGAAGGTGATCTCCAGGGTTCGGTTGGTCTCCAGGTAGGTCTTCAGGTTGGCGAGGATCGGGGCCCAGCCGTTCCGCCAGCCCTCGACGCTGTCCTCGGCGATCTGGTCGTGCACGACCTGCAGCTTCACCACGTTCTTCCCGGCCGGCTCGATCGTGAAGGTCACCCGGCCCGGCGCATCATCGGCGCGGTCCTCGAGGAACTCGTTCTTGAACGTGTAGGCCAACGTCTTCGGCTCGTCGTACAGCAGGACCTCGCCGCTGTCGGTCAGGCTGTCGTCCGCACTGTCGAAGAAGCGCACGGGCGAGCCGACCGTCCAGTCGGACTCGATGCGGCGGCCGAACCAGTACAGCTGGGTGAACGCGCCCGAGGTGAGCGCCTCCCACAGCTTCTCCGGGGTGGTCTCGATGTAGGTCACGTGGATCATTGCCGGCTTGCTCATCTGTCCTCCTCCAGAGCCGCCTTCAGTGCACTGAGCGCACGCAACTTGTCGCGTTCGTAGTTGCTCAGCCACCGTTCGGCGATCTCGTTGATCGGCACCGGGTTCAGGTAGTGGAGCTTGTGGCGTCCGCGTTTGACCGTGACCACGAGGTTCGCGTCCTCGAGGATCCGCAGGTGTTTGGTCACGCCCTGCCGGGTCAGGTCCGGCAGCAGCTCGCACAGCTCCTGCAGACTCTGCCCGTTGCGCTCCCGCAGGGCGTCCAGCAACCGCCGCCGGCCCTCGTCGGCCAACGCCTTGAACACCAACTCCACACCTCCGACAATAGGCAACCAAAAGGTTGCCTGTCAATATCAGTCGTCCCAGAAGAGGCGGGCGACGGTGTTGTGGGCTCGGCGGGTGGTGCGCAGGTAGTCGTCGGAGAAGCGGCCGGACTCGCCGGGTGGGTAACCGCAGATCTGCGCCACGGCCGCCAGGTCGCGCGGATCGCGTGGGAGCGAGTCGCCGGGGCGGGCGCGGACGAGCATGATCGCGTTCCGGATCCGGGTGGCCAGCACCCAGGCCGCTTGCAGCGTCTCGGCCTCGGAGGGGTCGACGAGGCCGGCCTCCACCCCTGCCCGGAGCGCGGTCAGCGTGCGCGTCGTACGGAGACTGGGAACGCGGTGCGCCTCGCGCAGTTGCAGGAGCTGAACGGTCCACTCGATGTCGGCGAGACCGCCGCGACCCAGCTTGGTGTGGGTGCTCCGGTCGGCGCCGCGCGGCAGCCGCTCGGCGTCGACGCGCGCCTTGATCCGGCGGATCTCCATCACGTCGCGTTCGCTCACACCGTTCACCGGGTAGCGCAGCGGGTCGATCAGTTCGCGGAACGACTGGCACAGGTCGGCGTCGCCGCACAACGGGTCGGCGCGGAGCAGCGCCTGCGCTTCCCACACGGCCGACCAGCGCGCGTAGTAGGAGGCGTACGACGCCAGCGTCCGTACCAACGGTCCTTGCCGGCCCTCGGGGCGCAGGTCCGCGTCGATCGCGACGGCCGGATCGGCTCCGGGCAACGACAGCATCCGGCGCAGCTCGGTCGCCGCCTGGGTCGCGAAGTCCGTCGCCTTCTTCTCGTCCGCGCCCGGAAGCGGGTCGTGCACGAACATCACGTCCGCGTCACTGCCGTACCCGAGCTCGTGACCGCCGAACCGGCCCATCGCGACGATCGACATCCGGGTCGGCTCCGGCTCCCCCTTGGCGACCGCCTTCCGCGCGACTTCCAGCGCGGCCGTCAGCGTTCCGACGGAGATGTCGGTCAGCCCGTCGCCGACCGTCTCGACGTCCAGCAGGCCGGACAGGTCTGCCGCGGCGGTCCGGAACAGTTCACGGCGCCGTACGGCGCGGATCGCCGCGACCGCGGCCTCCGGCGAATCCTGCCGCCGGGCGGCGGCGGACATCTCGGTGAGCAGGGACTCCTGGCTGCGCGGCGTCAGCTCTCGCTCGTCGGCGAACATCGCCGTCGCTTCCGGGGCGCGCTGCAACAGGTCGACGGCGTACCGGCCGCTGGCGAGCAGGTGCGCCAGCCGCTCGGCCGACGCGCCCTCGTCGCGCAGCTGGCGCAGGTACCAGGGCGTCGAGCCGAGGGCGTCGGAGATCGTGCGGAATGCGAGCAGACCGGCGTCCGGATCGGGTGACTCGGCGAACCAGCCGAGCATCGCGGGCAGCAACGCCTTCTGGATCGACGAACGCCGCGAGACCCCTTCGGACAGGGCTTCGATGTGGCGCAGCGCCGACCCCGGATCGGCGTACCCGAGGGCGGTCAGCCGCTGCTTGGCCGCCTCGGGTGTCAGGCGTACTTCCTCGCCCGGAATCCGCGCGACCGCCGCGAGCAGCGGGCGGTAGAACAGTTTCTCGTGCAGTCGCCGTACCTCGAGCGCGTGCTTCTTCCAGGCCGCGGTGAGATCGGCGACCGGGTTCTTCGTGAAGCCGAGCGAGCGGCCGAGCCGTCGCAGATCGGCCTCGTTGTCCGGGACCTGATGTGTACGGCGCAGGCGGAACAGCTGGATGCGGTGCTCCATCGACCGCAGGAAGCGGTACGCGTCCGCGAGTACGGCGCCGTCCGTACGGCCGACGTACCCGCTGCTCGTCAGGGCTTCCAGCGCGACCAGCGTCGTACCGCTGCGGACCGACTCGTCGCTGCGACCGTGCACGAGCTGCAGGAGCTGTACGGCGAACTCCACATCGCGCAATCCACCGGGACCGAGTTTCAGCTGGCGGTCCACGTCCGCCGCCGGGATGTGGTCGATGACGCGCCGGCGCATCGCCTGGACGTCGGAGACGAACCCTTCCCGGTCGGCGGCGGACCATGTGAGCTGACCGACCTTCTCGGAGTACGCACGACCGAGCTCGGCGTCGCCTGCGACCGGGCGAGCCTTGAGGAGGGCCTGGAACTCCCAGGTCTTCGCCCAGCGCTGGTAGTACGCGAAATGGCTGTCGAGCGTGCGGACGAGCGGACCCGACTTGCCTTCCGGCCGGAGCGCGGCGTCGACCGGCCATAGCGTGCCCTCACCGGTGTGCGCCGAGCAGATCCGCATCGCGGCCGCGGCGAGCTGGGTCGCGGTCTTGATGGCGGGCAGCTCTGGTTCGCCCTCGAGCGGCTCGGCGACGAACAGTACGTCGACATCGCTGACGTAGTTGAGTTCCCGGCCACCGCACTTGCCCATGGCAATGATCGCGAGCCGGCAGTCGGCGGCGCCGGGATGAGCGGCGAAGTAGTCGTTGCGGGCGATGTGCAGGGCCGTCTCGAGCGCGCCCGCGGCGAGATCCGCGAGTACGGCGGCGACCTCGTCGACGAGCAGCCCCTCGGCGAGATCCCGGGCCGCGAGCCGGAGCAGCAGGCGGCGGTACTCGACCCGCAACGCGTCGATCGGGTTCTCCGCGTCGACGGCGGTCGCGAGCTTGGCCGCGACGTCCTCCACCGACGGCCGCGCACCCGCGAGCGCGGGGTCGGCCAGGTCGTACCAGTGACGCGGATGTACGCCGAGATGCCGCCCGAGCGCCTCGCTCGCGCCGAGGACGTACACGAGCCGGCGGCGGAAACCGTCGTCCATCTCGAGGGTGCGGGCGAACGCGGCGAGGTCGTGCCGGTTGCGGTGCAGCGCCTCGGCCATCGCACAGAGACTCTGCAGCGCGAGATCGGGGTCAGCCGATTCCGACAGCGTCGTGATCAGCTGCTCGGTCGCCAGCGGACTGTGCGAGTCCAGCGCGTCCAGGTCCTCGAGCATGCCGGCCGCCCGCCGCGGGTCCTCGAACCCCAGCCGAACCAGCCGCCCCTCCCAAGACCCCCTACGCCCATCAGCCACTCCCGCAGGCTACCCAACCCACTCCGGCCGCACTTTGAGAACCCACCAACCACATTTCCAGGCTCGAAATGATCGGTGGCTTCTCAAAGTCTCGGCTGGATCGCGGAGGGATTGCGGGGAATACACGGTGTCGTGTAGCGAATTCGCTCAGTAGTCGGCATGATGGCTGTCCATGGTGATGATGACGGGGACGCTCGCCGTGCGCGGCACGGTGGTGTGGTTGACACCCCAGCAGGGCGGACGAGTCTCCGGCCCGCCGGAGCCGGACTACGACTACGACTACACGGCGACCGCGTACCTCCCGCCCCGCACGCCCGAGGACGGCCAGGCCGGCATCGCGCTGCGGCACTTCTCGCCGGGCGCCTGGCGGACGCCGGCCGACGGAATTCTCGTTCCTGCCAAGGGAAATCGGGCCCAGCAGGTGATCCCCGGCTGCATCGTGATCATCACCGAAGGCGTCCGCCCCGTGGGACTGCTGACCGTCGAAGAGGTCAACGCCCTGGCCCCCGACGGCACTCCGGTCCCCACGAGGGCCCCGTCACTCGAGGCTGCCGTCGAGGCCACCCCGGTCAGCACCGACCCGCCGTACCGGCACTCCACCGCGGCCGCCCGCTGGGCCTCCCAGCACGCGTCCGACGACTCCCCCACCCAGCCCGCGGGAGTCTGAGCACGCCCTCGGTTTGTGCTGACGGACCCCCAACGTCGCCGTCCGGTTGTTCGTCTATACCGGTAAGAGGACGGACGGTGGTGTGGTGGCTGACTGGGAACATGCGTTCCGGGCGTTACTGGCTACGCGCGGCAGTGCACTGCGTAGCTATGCCTATCTGCTGACCGGTGACCCGGCAGCAGCCGGCGACCTGGTGCAGGAAGCGCTTACGCGGGTGTTCGGCCGCCGCCGCATCGGCGAGGACATCGATCAACTCGAGGCGTACGTCCGGCGCGCGATGCTGAACCAGTACGTCGACGGCCGCCGGCGACTCGCGCGGTGGAACGCGACCCGCCATCTACTGGTCGACGTGCCACACCACGACGACGACCGCGTTGCCGTGGCAGACGAGGTCCGCAGGGCGCTGGGCACCCTGTCGCCGAGGCAGCGGGCGTGCGTTGTCCTGCGGTACTACGAAGACCTGACCGTTGCCGAGGTCGCGGCCGAGCTCGGCTGTGCCGAGGGCACCGTGAAACGTCACCTGGCCGACGCCCGGGCGAAGCTCGCCCCGCAGCTCGGCGTCACCGAGGGGAGTGCCCCATGACCGACCTTCGAGAACTGCTCCGGGCCAGCGCCGCCGAAGGAAGCGAGGCCGTTGACCTTGCCGAGGACCTGGTGGCCGAGCGCATCCGGCACCGCCGGATCCGCAACAGGCGACTCGCGGTCGCGGGTACGGCGCTCGGCGCCGCCGCGGTGATCGCCGGGACCGCGTGGATCGTCCGCCCCGGCGACGGACAACCGCCGGCAGCAAGTGGGCCGGCCCCTCGAATCGTCAGGTCCGACTTTGACAATCCCAGTGGAATGGAGGCACTCTTCCGCACCACCTTGACCGTCGACGCGAACGGGTGCGTCCAGGCCGGCCCGGACCGTCCCGCGGTGACCCTCGTGTGGCCCCGCGGGTACACCGTGCGCGGTGATGCGAAGTCCTTCGAAATCCTCGACCCAGCGAACAACGTCGTCGCGCGGTCGGGCGTACCCCTCGATATCGGCGGTGGCGGCGCCGACAGTTTCAAGGACACCTGGACGGGACGGGACTGTAGGAACGGCCGCGCGGTGTGGATGGTCGGTCACGTCGGACCCACGCGATAGGCCGTCGTACTAGAGGACCGGGAGCAGCTTGTTCAGCTCGAAGGGGGTGACCTGGCGGCGGTAGTCCTGCCATTCGGCGCGCTTGTTGCGGAGGAAGAAGTCGAAGACGTGCTCGCCGAGGGTCTCGGCGACCAGTTCGCTGTCCTCCATCGCGCTGATGGCTTCGGCGAGGCTGCCCGGCAGCGGCTTGATGCCGAGCGCTTTGCGTTCGCGCGGCGTCAGGGACCAGATGTCTTCCTCGACCTCTACCGGCAGCTCGTAGCCTTCCTCGATGCCCTTGAGGCCGGCGGCGAGCATCAGCGCGAAGGCGAGGTACGGGTTCGCGGCCGAGTCGAGCGACCGGAACTCGACCCGGCTCGACTGGCCCTTGTGCGGCTTGTACATCGGCACCCGCACGAGCGCGGACCGGTTGTTGTGACCCCACGAGACGAACGACGGCGCCTCGTCCCCGACCGCGAGCCGCTTGTACGAGTTCACCCACTGGTTCGTCACCGCGGTGATCTCGGCTGCGTGCTGCAACAGTCCGGCGATGAACGCCCGCCCGGTCTTCGACAGCTGGTACTGCGCGCCGCCCTCGAAGAAGGCGTTGCGGTCACCCTCGAACAGCGACATGTGGGTGTGCATGCCTGACCCGGGCTGGTCCGACAACGGCTTCGGCATGAACGACGCGTAGATCCCCTGCGAGAGCGCCACCTCCTTCACCACGACGCGGAACGTCATGATGTTGTCGGCGGTCGAGAGCGCGTCGGCGTACCGCAGGTCGATCTCCTGCTGCCCCGGGCCGCCCTCGTGGTGGCTGAACTCGACCGAGATCCCCATCGACTCCAGCATCGTGATCGCCTCGCGGCGGAAGTCGTTGCCGATGCCCTGCGGCGTGTGGTCGAAGTACCCGGACGAGTCGACCGGCTCCGGCGTCGTACCGGGTGCGCCGGTGAGCGACTTGAACAGGTAGAACTCGATCTCCGGGTGCGTGTAGAACGTGAACCCGAGATCGGCGGCCTTCGACAGGGTGCGCTTCAGCACGTGCCGCGGGTCGGCGAACGACGCCGAGCCGTCGGGCATGTTGATGTCACAGAACATCCGTGCGGTGCCCATCGTCTCGCCCCGCCAGGGCAGGATCTGGAACGTCGACGGGTCCGGCTTGGCCAGCATGTCGGCCTCGGTCACCCGGGCGAAGCCCTCGATCGCCGACCCGTCGAACCCGAGTCCCTCCGCGAAGGCGCTCTCCAGCTCCGCCGGCGCGACCGCGACCGACTTCAGGAACCCGAGCACGTCGGTGAACCAGAGCCGCACGAAACGTACGTCACGCTCCTCCAGCGCGCGCAGTACGAACTCCTGCTGCTTGTCCATCAGTCCACCTCTCACCGGAACATCTGTCAGGCACATCTCTCGGGCACATCTGTCAGGCACATCTCTGGGTCTCTCACAGTGTGCCCCGCCCTTGTTAAGCAGACGTTACGTGGCTGGGCGGACATGACCGCATTCAGGGCCTAGCGTGTCTGTTTGTGCAGACGATCTTCCACGCCGCCCTGATCGTGGCCGCGATCCTCTGCCTCAGCGACCTGATCGTCAGTACCGCTCGCTTCGCGCAGTCGCTGCGGCGTAAGCGACATGCCGAGCGGGACGTGCTCGGGCGCCGCTGGCTGCCGATCCCGGAGCTCGGGTTCGGGATGTGCGCGTTCTGCTGCCCGGGCCTGGTCACGCTCGGGCTGACGCATCACAACGCCGACAACCTGCCGACCCTCCAGATCCTGCTCGCCGCCCTGGTCTTCGGGTACGCCGGCGCCGTGCTGTCCAGGGTCGTCCGTACCCCGGGCCCCGGCGGCCGCCGGTTCAAGCTACGCGCCGGCCTGCTGCTCGGCCTGCCGGCCGTGTTCGGCCTGGTCTTCGGCCTCTCCGGTATCGCGGTCTGAACGGCGCGCCTGGAACCACGGCGCGATGCGCTCGAGTGGCGCGAACGCGAGCCAGCAGACGACGGTCGGCAGGAAGTGGATCAGCAGGATCGCGGTGTTCGCCGCATGGAACCCGAGGAAGAACAGCGCCCCGAACAGCTGCCAGCGCCCCTTGAGCCACAGGATCACCGGCGAACAGAACTCCCCGATGATGCCGACCCACTGCATCACGTGCAGCACCCACGGGTAGTGCAGCAGCCACTCCCCGACCGGGTGCGGCCGCCGCACGATCGCCCAGGTCAGTACGGCGCTGCCGGGCCAGCTCAGCGCCCATCCGGCACTGCGCAGTTTCGCGACCGCGGACAGGAAGTACGTCGCGATCACGCAGATCTGGATGCACCGGATCGCCCAGCCGGCCGCTTCCGACCGAGTTTGATCGCTGTACGACGTGATGCCCCGGCTGTCCGCCTTCACGGTCGGCAGCACCCAGAGCGCGATCACCAGCGCGAGGTGATCGTGGTCGACCTTGCCGTCGCTCATGCCGATCAGCACCCACCAGGTGAACGCCGGCGCGACGATCCAGCCGGCCACCCGGGGGAAGTAGTTCGTCGCCCCGATCAGGCACGCGACGATCAGGACGACGTACAGGACTGTGGTGTTCGCGACCGACGGTTTGGGCAGGTCGAAGAGGCGGGCGAGGAGCAACGGCTGGTACAGCCCGGGGTGCTCGCCCTTGTCGCGGGTGTCGCGGACGAACGCGTGCATGTCGAGGATGACGAACAGGTACAGGATCGTCCGCAACCAGGCGATCCGCGCCAGCGCGATCGTCGGCGTGAACCAGTTCGCGATGCTCATCCACGTCCTCGCTTCGCTCCGGGCGCGGCTGAGACACGAGGCCCGCTGTGCTTGATGATGAACTCGCTTCGCTCGTTCATCGGCGTACC
This sequence comes from Kribbella pratensis, assembly GCF_004366075.1. Classification (GTDB taxonomy): domain Bacteria; phylum Actinomycetota; class Actinomycetes; order Propionibacteriales; family Kribbellaceae; genus Kribbella; species Kribbella pratensis. The sequence goes on from NZ_SODU01000001.1 coordinate 1,740,366, forward strand.
TCCCAGGTCGCGAGCACCTGGGACGTCGGCGGTCCTTCGACCCGGCCCTTCACCAACTGGGTCGTGTCGCGGATCAGTTCGAGCTTCACGTACTTCGGCTGGTCAGGATGCTTCCGCGCCCACCCGTCCGCGACCTGCTGCAATAACGACGGGTCCTTCACGATCTCCCCGGACCGCGCCTCGATCTCGGCGCGGGCCACCCCGGCGCCTTCGATGTTCAGCGGTACGTCGACCGTCGTGCCGGCGTCCGTCACCGCGCTGACCCGGGTGTAGTCGATCTTGGCGTCGTCCGGGACCGACATCGCGTACTGCGACATCGGACCGAACGGCCAGGCGTCGTCACTGGCGCGCACCGACCCGTTGATCAGCAGGCCGATCCCGGCGACCGCGACGAGCACCCGCACCGCCTTACCGACCCGCCCGACCCGCACCACTTCCGGCGCCTGACTCTGTGTCACCACGTCATTAGATCATTCCGGTTTGGCGGTCTCGTTCGTAGGGGATTTTCTATAACATGACCGCCCCAGAAAATTTCCAACGTGCCCGGGTGTCCCGGCGTACCGTCCTCGGCGCTACCGCCGGCGGCGTACTGCTCGGCGGCATCACCCTCCCGACAGCAGCGCACGCCGCCCCCGCGCCGCGCTGCTACACGCGCACCGAATGGTCGGCGCGCCCGCCCAGGTCCGCGACGCAGGTGATCGGCAAGCCCGATCACATCGTCATCCACCACACCGCGAGCCCGAACGTCACCGACTACTCGCTCGCCGCGGCGTACAAGGTCCAGCACTGGATCCAGGACCTGCACATGGACACCAACGGCTGGATCGACATCGGCAACCAGCTCACGATCAGCCGCGGTGGGTTCCTGATGGAGGGCCGCAGCAAGTCGCTGTCGTCGATCAACAACGGGCAGAACGTGCTCGGCGCGCAGACCGCGAACAACAACAGCCACACGATCGGCATCGAGCACGAAGGCATCTACGTGAGCGAGAACGTTCCGGTCGCGCTGTTCGACATGTCGGCGCTGACGTGCGCGTGGTTGTGTACGAAGTACGGCCTGGACCCGCAGGTCGCGATCGTCGGGCACCGCGACTACAACACGACACAGTGCCCGGGCGACGTGTTCTACGCGCGCCTCCCGGAGCTACGCGATCGCGTCTCCGAGATCGTCCTGGGCTGATATGTGATCCGTCGGATCAGGAGCTCGAACGGCCCGCGGTAGCCGGCGCTTCGCATCCGGTCGGCGAGCAGTACGGTCGCCAGCCAGGTCGCGACCGCGAGCAGAGCTGTCGTGGTCGTGGTGAGTGTGTCCGACAGGTCGAGCAGGTACGGCGTGAAGACGACGGCCCAGACGACGGACTGGGCCAGGTAGCACGTCAACGATCGTTGTCCGACAGCGGCGATCGCCACGGTCACAGGACCCTGGCGATCGCCCATCCGGTGTGCGATCAGGACGATGAGAGCGGCGTACCCGAATCCGCCGAAGACGCCGGTTGCGTCGTGCAACGGTCCGAGGACCGTCACCGCCTGGTCGCTCGGCCGGGTGAGTACGCCGCCGACGACGAGCGAGACCGGGAGCGCGCCGAGGATCGCGATCGTGAGACCGAGCAGGGCCGTCGTACGGAGCAGGGTGAGGTGCTCGGCCGAGCGTTCGAGGATCCGGCGGCGCCCCGCCCACAGGCCGATCAGGAACGGCGTGACGAAGCCGATCCAGCCGAGGCCGGCGATGAACGGCTGCACGACCAACCGGTCGGGGAACTGGCCGAGAAAGGATGCCGGGAGCATCGAAGGATCCGGGCCTTCGGTGGGGCCTGCGAGGGAATCGCCGCTGGGCAGTGCGGTGAGGACGAGGACAGCAGTGGCGACGAGGAACAGCCAACGGTCCTTCCAGCGCAGGGCCCAGACGCCGAGGAACAGGAGTACGCCGTACGCCGCGAGGATGTCGCCGATGTAGAGCAGCATCGCGTGCAGGAATCCGAGCACGATCAGGACGAGGCTGCGCCGCCACAGCAACTTGCGGATCGGCCACCACTCGTTGCCGGATTCGCGTTGCCGGCGGACGATCTGCGCGACGCCGTACCCGAAGAGCACGCCGAACATCGGGAAGGCGCGACCGTCGACGAAGGTCGCGATCAGTAGGCCGAGCCCGTGGTCGACGGGCGATCCGGCGGTCGGGAATCCGCCGAAGTACTCGCGGCCGCCGATGAAGTAGTGCGAGTTCGCCAACGCGATGAAGAGCAGCATGAAGCCGCGGGCGAGGTCCGGGCCCAAGGCGCGTTCGCTGAGTCCGGTCGGTCCGCCTTGGGTCATGGTTCCCAGTCAATCCATGCGGCGCCGGCGGTACATCCGACGAAAGTCCCTGCCGAGTGAACCTTCGTCGCTGTTCGATGGTTGCACGGCTACCGTCATCACGGTGAAGCAGATCATCGCGTTCACCGGCCTGCCGGGAACCGGGAAGTCGACGCTGGCCGAACAGCTGGCCACCGAAACCGGAGTCCCGGCTTTCGCCGGCGACTGGTTGCTCGGAGCTCTCAGACCGCACGGCGTCCTCGCCGGCCTCGACCGTGCGGCCTTCCTGGCGATGTACTACGACCTCCTGGGGACCCTCGTCGAACGGCAGTTGATGCTCGGGCAGTCCGCGATCGTGGACTGCTTGGTCAACTCCGAAATCGCGGAGCGGTGGGGCGAACTGGCCGCGAGGTACGACGGGCGGTTGCGGATCGTGGAGTGTGTCTGCAGCGATGAAGGTGAGCACCGCCGGCGCCTGGAGGGACGACGGCGGGGCATCCCCGGATGGCACGAGGTGGGGTGGGATCACGTGCTGCGGATGCGGAGTGAGTACCCCCAGTTGGATGGTGAGCGGCTGACCGTGGACGCCATGGAGACGGTGGACGGGAACCTCGATCGGGTGCGGAGTTTCCTTCGGCATTGGTAAGAGGTTGGCGATGGGCGTGGGGTCGGCCCGGGGGAACCAGTAATGTGCTCTCGTGCCTCAGCTTCGGGTAGCGCTTGCTCAACTCAATGTGACCGTGGGTGACATCGACGGGAATACCGACAAGATCGTCGCGTGGACCCGGAACGCGGTCGAGCGAGGTGCGCACGTGGTCGCGTTCCCGGAGCTCGGGCTGACCGGTTACCCGGTGGAGGACCTCGCGCTGCGCGCGTCGTTCGTGGACGCCTCGCAGCACCGGATCCACTCCCTCGCGAAGCGGCTCGCCGACGAAGGACTCGGCGACATCGTGGTGATCTGCGGCTACCTCGACCGGGCCGGCGGTACGGCGATGGGTATCGACCGCCTCGGCCGCCCGAAGGGCTCCCCCACCAACGCCGCCGCCGTCATCCACCAGGGCCGCGTCGTCACGAGCGCCGTGAAGCACCACCTGCCGAACTACGGCGTCTTCGACGAGTTCCGGCACTTCGTCCCCGGCAACACGTTGCAGGTCGTCCGCATCCACGGCGTCGACGTCGCCCTCGTGATCTGCGAGGACCTCTGGCAGGACGGCGGACCCGTCGCGGTCACCCGCGAGGCCGGTGCCGGTCTCCTGCTCGTCGTCAACAGTTCGCCGTACGAGGCCAACAAGGACGACGTCCGCGGTGATCTCGTACGGCGCCGTGCCCGCGAAGCCGGCTGCGCACTCGCGTACGTGAACCTCGTCGGCGGACAGGACGAACTCGTGTTCGACGGCGACTCGCTGATCGCCGACGCGGACGGCGAGATCTTCGCCCGCGCACCGCAGTTCGAGCAGGGCAGCATGGTCGTCGACCTCGACCTCCCGGCCGCCTCGGGTACGCCGTCCGGCACCCACGAAGGCATCGAGATCGTGCACACCGTCCTCCACGAGGACGAGCTCGCGCCGTACGAGGCGATCCCGGCGAACATCGCGCCGCGGCTGTCCGACGAGGCCGAGATGTACGGCGCGATCGTCACCGGCCTGCGCGACTACGTGCAGAAGAACGGCTTCAAGTCCGTGCTGCTCGGGCTGTCCGGCGGTATCGACTCCTCGCTGGTCGCCGCGATCGCCTGCGACGCGATCGGCGCCGAGCACGTGTTCGGGATCTCGAACCCGAGCGTGTACTCCAGTGACCATTCCAAGGACGACGCCGCCGACCTCGCCGCGCGCACCGGCCTGAACTACCGCGTCGTACCGATCCAGCCGATGGTGCAGCCGTTCCTGGACACGCTCGGCCTGACCGGGCTCGCCGAGGAGAATTTGCAGGCACGGGTCCGCGCGGTGATCTGGATGGGGCTGTCGAACGCCGACGGCCACCTGGTGCTTGCCTGCGGCAACAAGTCGGAACTGTCCGTCGGCTACTCGACGATCTACGGCGACGCGGTCGGCGGGTACGCGCCGCTGAAGGACGTCCCGAAGACGGTCGTCTGGCGGCTGGCGAAATGGCGGAACGCGGACGCGAAGGCTCGCGGCCAGCAGCCGCCCATCCCGGCGAACTCGATCGCCAAGCCGCCGTCGGCCGAACTCAGTCCCGGCCAGATGGACAGCGACTCCCTGCCGGCCTACGACCTGCTCGACGACATGCTGGACGATTACGTCGAGCAGGACGGTGGCAGTGCGGAACTGGTCGCCGCCGGGTTCGACACCGGACTGGTCACCAAGGTGATCCAGCTCGTCGACCGAGCCGAGTACAAGCGCCGGCAGTACCCGCCGGGCCCGAAGATCACGCACAAGGCCTTCGGGCGGGACCGCCGGCTGCCGATCACCAATGCATGGCGTGAGGACGCACGAAAGGCGGCCGAGCACTGAGCGACTCCTGGCGGTACCGCCCATCCCAGCCCGACCCCTGGACCCAGGAGAGGTCGTGGGACTCCACCGAGGAGACCCACGACCGCTCCGGTCTGCCCAAGGACGATGTGAGCGATCGCTCACCCACAGGCGGTGGCGCTCACCCTCCGTATCGATGGGACGATGACGGCATGGTTGACAATTTCCTGTCGGCCGGTACCCAGGGTGACGACGAGGAGTCGCCCTCGCCGTACGGGACCGGACCGGCGAACCGGGCAACCGAGGAACACCGCCGCTCGGACTACGACAACGACACCTGGCGGGACCGCGGTCTCGACCCGTCACCGTCACTGCCGAACGCGCCGCGGACGTACGAGCGCGGGCCGGTCCCGCAGCAGCCGTATGTCCCGAAACCGCCGTACCTGCCCAGTGCGCCACCTCCGTCGCAGCAGCCACCGCGGGTGGAGCAGTCGGAGCGCGTGGACCGGCGGGAGTACTACGGGGAGTCGCGGGAGGACTCGTACGGGCGGGAGCACCAGGAGCAGAACCCGTTCCGGCCGCAGCAGCCTCCGCAGGCATCGCCGCAGGGGCGGCCTAGTCCGTTCGGGCCCGGGTCTGGGAGTAGCGGTGGGTCAGGTGCGGCACAGCCGCGGCCGGCTCAGCCGCCGGTGCCTCCGTCTCCGACGCCTCAGGCTCAGGGTGGAAGCGGTACGCCGCAACGTCCGCCGCAGGCGTCCAACGGCAGCACGAACTGGAGCAGTCCCGCACCACAACCCAGCCCGTTCGTCCCACAGCCACCGGCCGCGAACAACGGCACCAGCAACGGGCTGAGCAACGGACTCAGTAGCCATGGGTCGAGCAACGGTTTGAGCAATGGGTTGGGTTCGCAGCAGCCGCCGCGACCTCCGCAGCGCCTCCAGCCACCGGACGCGCCCCGGGCCCAGGAGCCCGGCCGCGGCCAGGAACCACCCCGCCGTTACGAGCCAGGCCCCGGCCCCGAACCGGTATGGGGCCACGACCGCATCCCCGAGCCCACCCGAGCACCTGAGCCGACCCGCCCAGCCGAGCCGCTCCGCTCACCCGAGCCCGACGACGCTCGCCGCCAAGAAGAAGCAGTCCGGCAAGAGCCGGCCCGTCAGCTGGAAGACACCCAGCGACGCGAGGACGCTGAACGCCGCCTGGAAGCTTTGCGGCGTCAGGACGCTGAGCAACGCGAAGCAGCTCGGCGACGCGAAGAGGCCCGACAGCGCGCGGAGGCTGAGCGGCGACAGGGTGGTGAAGAGACGCGGCCTCAGGAGATTCGGCTTCGGTCGGGTGGGCAGTCGCAGGAAGCGGCTCCTGGTGTACGCAGCGGGTATCTCTCGGACCCGAGTGCCGAGTACGAGAGCACCGACGAGCCTGCTGGTACGCCGGCCGGCGAGCAACCGCGCGTACCTGGCGCAGCACGCCCGCTAGGCGCCCGCCGGCGTGCGGACGTCCAGCAGGATGCCCCCAGCCAGGTCTCCCCGGAACAAGCCACCTCACACCGAGCCGGCCGCCGCGCCCAACCGATCCAGGACAGTGCGGTCTCGGCTGGTGCAGCCGTCGGCAAAGTGTCCGCGGGCAACGGAGCAGGTGCTTCAGCGAGTGGTGCGTCAGCAGCCGGTTCGCCTGTGGTGGCGAGTGTTGCGCCGGGTGGTGAGGCGGAGGTTTCGCCGTACGGCGGAGGTGCAGGCAAGCCGTCCGGTGAAGGCGCGGCGGCCGGCAACGGGGTGAAGCGACCGCGGCGGTACCGGATTCATCATCTGCGGGACTTCAAGAGCCGTGGTGAGAAGTGGGCGATGCTGACGGCGTACGACCAGTACACCGCCGAGATCTTCGACCAGGCCGGCATCCCGGTCCTGCTCGTCGGTGACTCCGCCGCGAACAACGTGTTCGGCTACGACACGACGCTGCGGGTGACGGTCGACGAGCTCATCCCGTTGGCGCGTGCGGTCGCCGGTGCGGTCGAGCATTCGCTGGTCGTCGCGGACCTGCCGTTCGGGTCCTACCAGGCGTCGCCGGAGCAGGCGTTCCACACGGCAGTGCGGTTCATGAAGGAAGCCGGCGTCCACGCGGTGAAGCTCGAGGGCGGGCGGACCGTGGTACCGATGGTCGAGAAGCTCACGCAGTCCGGCATCCCGGTGATGGCGCATATCGGTTTCACCCCGCAGAGCGAGCACAGTATCGGCGGGTACCGCGTCCAGGGCCGGGGCGATCAGGCAGCCGGTCTGATCGACGACGCCGTGGCGCTCGCCGAGGCCGGTGCGTTCTCGGTGGTGCTGGAGATGGTGCCGGGCGACGTCGCCGCGGAGATCACCAAGCGCATCCCGATCCCGACGATCGGCATCGGCGCCGGCCGCGACACCGACGCCCAGGTGCTGGTGTGGCAGGACATGGCCGGCCTCCGCTCCGGCACCATGCCCCGCTTCGTCAAGCAGTACGCCGACCTGCGCGGCATCCTCACCAACGCCGCCACGACGTACGCCTCCGAGGTCGCCTCCGGCGCATTCCCGGGAGACGAACACACCTTCTGACGCAACTCTCCGTACCTTCCTGGTAGCTGTCCGGAAACGGACGGCGAACCCTTGTCGGGCCGATTCCGTCGGTTCACGATGTTTGCGGCAAAGGGGAGGCTGTTGATGATCCGTCGATTCGTTGTTGCCGTAGGGATTTCGTTCGCGCTGGTCGCCGGCGCGCTGGCATCGATTCCGGCTGCGAGCGCCGTACAAGCTCGCCCGAAACCGGCGAGCTACACACCGCCGCCGGTGCAGTGGGGTACGTGTACCGATCCGCGACTGGCCGCGCGCAAAGCGGAGTGCGGGTACGTCGTCGTACCGCTCGACTACACCCGTCCGAACGGGACGAAGATCCAGCTGGCCGTGTCGCGCATCAAGCACAAGACACCGGACGCGCAGGCGCAGGGCCCGATGCTGGTGAACCCGGGCGGACCGGGCGGCTCGGGTCTGATCTACGCGGTGTTCGGTGAGTTCGTCCCGAACGGCGCCGGCGACGCGTACGACTGGATCGGGTTCGACCCGCGCGGTGTCGGCTCGAGCAAGCCGGCGCTGAGCTGCATCCCGGACTACGCCGGCTACAACCGCCCGCTCTACGTCCCGGTGACGCGACAGATCGAGCAGGTGTGGCTGCAGCGCTCCAAGGCATACGCCGCCGCATGTGACAACGCGCAGCACGCGCTGCTCAGGCACCTCACCACGCTCGACTCGGTCCGCGACATGGAGAGCATCCGGATGGCGCTCGGAGCTCCGCAGATCAACTACTACGGGTTCTCCTACGGCACGTACCTCGGCCAGGTGTACGGAACGCTGTACCCGAACCGCTTCCGCCGCGTCATCTTCGACGGCGTCGTGAACGCGACCCGCGTCTGGTACGACGCCAACCTCGACCAGGACTTCGCGTTCAACAAGAGCGTCAAGGTGTTCTTCGCGTACGTCGCAGCGCACAACTCCGTCTGGCATCTCGGCACCACGGAGCGCGCAGTCGAACTGCGGTACTACGCCGAACTGCGCAAACTCATCGGCCATCCCGCCGACGGCAAGATCGGGCCGGACGAGTGGAACGACATCTTCACCCAGGCCGCGTACTACGTGTACGGCTGGGTGGACGTAGCGAGTGCCTTCGCCGCATGGGTCCACGACCACAACGCCGCGCCGCTGGTCGACCTGTACGGCGGTCCGCCGTTCGACGACAACGGGTACGCCGTCTACCTCGGGGTGTCCTGCACCGACGCCAAGTGGCCGACCAACTGGCAGACGTGGCGGCGTGACAACTGGAGCATCTACGCGAAGGCGCCGTTCCTCACGTGGAACAACGCCTGGTTCAACGCACCATGCGCGTTCTGGCCCGCGAAGGCCGGTCACCCGGTGAAGGTCGACGGCAGCCGGGTCCAGAGTGTCTTGATGATCAACGAGACGCTCGACGCGGCAACGCCGTACTCGGGCGCGCTGCAGACCCGCAAGACGTTCCCGAACTCGGTCCTGATCGAAGGTGTCGGCGGAACCACGCACGCGGGCTCGTTGTCCGGCGTGACGTGCACCGACGACCGCATCGTCGCGTACCTGCAGACGGGCGCGTTACCGCCGAGGGTGTCGGGCAATCGTTCCGATGTGCGGTGCCCGCCGGTTCCGGCGCCACAGCCCGAGGCAGCGATGGCAGCTGCGACGGCGAAATCTGGCGCGATGCGTCAGGCCCTCAGGCCGTCAAATCCATGGGAGCGCTGACCGTTCGGTCCAGTACTCCTCGGGTTGTTGCGCGAACTCGGTGAGCGGGCCGTCGGTGCGGTAAGCGAGGTTGCTGGCCAGTTGGGCCGTCGTGGTTGCTCCGCTGAGGACCACGTCGGCCCACGGCTGAGCGACGGCCGCGCCGATAGCCAACGCGTCAGGTGCGACGCCGTGCTGGTGGGCGAACTCGTTGAACGGCGTCTCGCCGGCGCGGGACGTGAGGCGGCCGTTGGCGACGGCCTCCTTGACGACGACGAACCAGCCGGCGTCGTGCGCCTCCGCGAGTGCGGGGCCGACTGACGTCTCCAGGACGTTCCAGGTGGCTTGTACGGCGGAGAACGGCGTACCGGAGCACAACGCCTTGCGCAGTGTCTCGGCCTGTCGTGGACCGCTGGTGGAGAGCCCGACGCGGACGCCGGAGTCCGCGAGTTCGCGCAGCCGATCCAGCAAGCGCTTGTCCTCGAGCGCGGGGCTGTCGGACGTCAGGCTGTGCACGAGGTAGAAGTCCGGCAGTCCGCCAAGCGCTTGCAGGGTCTCCGGCCATTGGCGCTCGAAGGTCGCGAGGCTGTGGTCCTTCACCTCGTGCGTTTCCACGTCATGCCGCCAGTCGGCGACGTACGTGTATCCCCATTTCGATCCGACGGTCATCGCGGTACGGCGTTCTGGTGTGATCCACTCCCCGAGGAACTGCTCGGCAAGACCGTACGAACGCGCGGCGTCGAAGTACCGAACTCCTGCCTGCCAGGCCTGCTCCAGGAGTTCGTGCGTCCGCACCCGCAGATCCTCGACCGCACGTCGCGGCGGCAGGTCCTCGTCGTGCCCGAGATTGATGTACCCGGGACGCCCGAGCGCTGCCAGTCCGAGACCGATGCTTGCCATGCCTCCGATCGTAGGTGTCCACAGCAACCATGTGAGACGCGCCGCAGCACCCGACACGGAACATGCACTGTCCTCTAGCGTTTTGTGGTGTGAGCGAATCCCAGTTGCCACCACCAGGAACGGTCCGGCCCTCTGTACGACACCGTACGACGGCCCGCGTGCTGCCGGTGCGTCCGGACGGCAAGGTGCTGCTGCTGCACGGCTGGGATCCGCTGAAGCCGCAGACGCCGTACTGGTTCACGATCGGCGGCGGCGTCGAATCCGGTGAGACGGTCGCGGAAGCGGCCGGCCGCGAACTGCGCGAGGAGGTCGGCATCGTGCTGCCGATCGACGCACTCGGCACACCGGTCGCGACGAACACGATCGAGTTCGAGTGGGGCGGGTGCCGGATCGTCCAGCACCAGACGTTCTTCGCGGTCGCGGTGGACCGCGTCGACGTGACGTTCGCGAACCAGGAGGAGCTGGAGCTGCAGACCATCAGCGCCCACGGCTGGTGGTACGGCGACGACCTCGAGGCGACCGGTCAGGCCGCGCACGCCACGATCCCCGGAATGCTCCGGCGAGCGGCCGACGTGATCACACTGCGCCGCGCCTCCTGAATCAGCGCTTGCGGGCCTGTTTGAGGACCTTCTTCGGGATCTTCTTGTCCACCTCGTAGTGCACGCGATCGAGCCGCTCGGCGCAGCCTGCCTTGGACAGGCGCAGCAGGACAACCGGGCACTTCTTGCACCTCGGCTTGTCCTTGCAGCACTTCTTCTTCGCGGTCATCGACGGCACGCAGGGAGCGTAGGTGAGGCATGCCTAACCCGTCCAGAGCTCGTGCGGTGATCGTGGCGGACGTCACGCCAGCTGTTCGCTGAGCAGATCGCGCGCTTCGACGAGTGACGGTCCGTACCAGGTCAGGTGCCGCCCGGATACGCAGTGCGCGGGTTTCGTGAACGCTTCCGGGCCGTCGCCGGGTGAAAACGGATAAGGCTCGTCCGGCAGTACGACGACGTCGTGGTCCGGCAACGCATCCGGGTCGATCCGCGGATAACGTTCACTCGATTCTCCGAGCACGTTGTCGATGCCGATCCTCGACAACAGATCGCCCGCGAAGGTGTCCCGGCCGAGCGCCATCCAGGGCCGACGCCAGATCGGTATCACGGCCCGCCGGCGCATTCCGGCGTACGGCGTACTCCACACCTCGCGCGCATCGTGCAACCACTGCGGTTCGCTGCCGATGATCGCGGACAGCAGGCGGCGCAGCGAGTCGAGTGATTCGGGCACCGTCGTCGGTGCGGTCACCCAGACCGCGATTCCACTCGTTCGCAACGCGTCGAGATCGGCTGCGCGATTCTCCTCGGCGTTCGCGACGACCACGTCCGGTGCGAGTTCACGGATGCGATCGAGGTCGGGATTCTTGGTCCCGCGAAGACGTACGACGTCGAGGTCCGCGGGATGCGTGCACCAGTCGGTCGCACCAACGATTTCGGCCGGATGCGTGACCGCGATCGACTCCGTCAACGACGGCACGATGCTCACCACACGACCCACCTCGCCGGGTAGTTCGACGACGTTGCGCAGGTCGTCGTACGCACTCTTCATCTGCTCGTTGCACCTCACGTTCGCAGGACGTTGCCGAGGACAACACTCGTCGATCGGGGCGTTTGAGGCCCAGATTGTGCGCGTGTCGCCAAGAATTTATTCAGCCTGTCCGGCATGCTCGGGGCGCGGCGGAATCCCTTCTGCACAAGGATTCTCGGCAATTGCCTGCCGGTACGCCGCCACTTCTCCTTAACCTGCGGACGTTTCCGGTGCTTTACGTAGCGCACAAGTGTTGTCATCATCATGACGACGAGGAATCCACCGTGGTTTTCCTCAGCCGCACCAAGGAGGCAGAGTGCCAGCCAAGAAGGCAGCCGCAGGGAAGGCGACAGCCAAAAAGGCTTCTCCCGCCAAGAAGACTGTCGCGAAGAAGGCCAGCGCCGCGAAGACGACCACCGCGCGCAAGGTCAGCGCAGCAAAGAAGACAGCGACGAAGAAGGTGAGTGCGGCCAAGAAGACCGCCGCCAAGAAGACGGTGGCGAAGAAGGCGCCGGCCAAGAAGACCACCGCCAAGAAGGCCCCCGCGAAGAAGGTCGCGGCCAAGAAGGCTCCGGTGAAGAAGGTCACGGCCAAGAAGACCGTCGCGAAGAAGGCGCCGGCGAAGCGCACGACGACCGCTGCGAAGAAGACGACGGCGGCGGCGAAGAAGACGACGGCCAAGAAGACGACGGCCGCGAAGAAGACCGTCGCCAAGAAGGCTCCGGCCAGGAAGGTCGCCGCCAAGAAGGCGCCGGCCCGCAAGGTCGCCGCGAAGAAGGCACCCGCGAAGCGCGTCGCCGCCAAGAAGGCTCCGGCTCGGACCGCGGCGAAGAAGTCCGCGGTGAAGAAGACCGCTGCGAAGAAGGCGCCGGCGCGCAAGGCTCCGGCCCGGAAGACCGCGGCCAAGCGGGTCGCCCGCTGACCCGACGTCGGTAACAGCCGAGGGGCACCACTTCATCGTGAAGTGGTGCCCCTCGGCACGTCGTCGGAGCCGGACGTCAGTCGTCGTCCCACTTCGGGTCGTTGTCCCAGGCCTCGTTGCGTTCCTGGGCCTTCTCCAGGGCGCGGGCGGCCTCTTCGGGCGAGCTGTACGGACCGAGCCGGTCGCCCGACTTCGCGCCCTGGTACGGCTCGACCTTGCCGGTCTTGGTGTTGTAGTACCACTCGTTGCTGTGATCGTCACTCATCTGGATGACCACCTCCTGGGAGTCTTGTCGCAGCTCTCTAGAATGATCTCACCATGTCGATCCTTACCCCTGGCGTCATTTCGCCGCGCCGCGACGTACCCGCTTCCATTCCGCGTCCGGAGTACGTCGGCAAGCCGGCGCCGACGCCGTACGACGGGTCGTATGTGACGTCGCCCGAGCTGGTCGAGAAGATGCGCGTCGCGGGCAAGCTGGCCGCGCAGGCATTGCAGGCCGTCGGTGCTGCGGCGAAGCCGGGCGTGACGACGGACGAGCTCGACAGGGTCGGCCACGAGTACCTGGTGGAGCGCGGCGCGTACCCGTCGACGCTCGGCTACCGCGGCTACCCGAAGTCGCTGTGCACGTCGGTGAACGAGGTGATCTGCCACGGCATCCCCGACGACCGTCCGCTCGAGAACGGCGACATCGTCAACGTCGACATCACGGCGTACCTGGACGGCGTCCACGGCGACACCAACGCGACCTTCCTGGTCGGTGACGTCGACGAAGAGAGCAGGCTGCTCGTCGAGCGCACTCTCGAGGCGCTCAACCGCGGCATCAAGGCAGTCAAGCCCGGTCGTCAGGTGAGCATCATCGGCCGCGTGATCGAGTCGTACGCGAAGCGGTTCGGGTACGGCGTCGTACGCGACTTCACCGGACACGGCATCTCGACGTCGTTCCACTCCGGCCTGATCATCCCGCACTACGACGACGAACGTTTCGACGACGTGATCGAGCCCGGCATGACGTTCACGATCGAGCCGATGCTGACGCTCGGCACGTACGAGTACGACCTGTGGGACGACGGCTGGACCGCCACTACGAAGGACAAGTCGCGTACGGCGCAGTTCGAGCACACCTTGCTGGTCACCGACACCGGCGCCGAAGTACTCACCCTGCCATGACCGTCACGCAGTACCAGGAGACCCACCTACCGGGCATCCTCGCAATCTGCGAAGCCGAGAACTGGCCAAGCCTCCCCGCCGACCCGGCCCGCGCGCACGCGGTCTTCACCGCTCCAGGCGTGACGACCGTCGTCGCACTCGACGGCGAGCGGGTCATCGGCTTCGCGTACCTACAGAGCGACGGCCACATCCAGGCCCACCTCTCCCAGATGGCCGTCCACCGCGCCTACCGCCGCAAGGGCATCGGGCGGGCGTTGCTGGAGTACGCCGCACCCCTGACCGGCGCCCAACGCATAGACCTGGTCACCGACACCGCCGAACCCTTCTACCAGTCCTTCGAACACAAGCCGTTCAACGGCTTCCGCATCTACCCTTCCTGAAAGCCGAGCGACTTGTAGAGCGTCACCGCGGGCGTGTTGTTCTCGTCGGCGCGTAGTGCGACGCTGACGTCTGCGCACTCGCTCAGTAGGAGCTTGGCGATCCCTCGACGGCGATGGGATCGGGCCGTGAACAGCTCGATGATGAACGGGCAGTCCGGGGTGTCCGGCCACGGTGCGCGCTCCACGACGAGCAACGCGCCGACCAGTTGATCGCCGTTCCAGGCCAGGCGGCTCAGGTTCGGCGCGAGGACGCCGTACTCCCCCGCGAACGTGAGCTCGATGTCCTCGAGCGCTTCGAGTTCCGTTGCTGCGGCGACGCCCGCGTCGTACGCCTCGAAGTACAGCTTGCCGAGTGGGAGTGCGTCCTCGACCGCCGGTGGACGCAGTACGACGCCTGGGACTGCCGGCGTCTGTACTGCGTCTGCGCGGCGGATCAGGATCATCGGTTGGAGGATGCGGTGATGAACGTGCCGAGGTCCGTGGACTGTTGGATGCGGGATTGTTCGTGGATGTACATCATGTGGCCGGCTGGGTAGTACTTCGTTTCGATGTTGGCGGTCAGTTCGGCCGGGATCTGGAGGCGGGCGAGCGTGTGCTCGGTGGCGAAGTACGGCGTCGCGCCGTCGTAGTGCCCGGAGGCGACGTGCACCTTCAGGTGCGGGTTGACGCGCATCGCCTCGGCGAGTTTCTCCGCGACCGAGATCTGCTGGCCCTCGAACTCCTTGAACGACCAGTTCTTCGCGGCATCCATGTTGATGACCTCGTACGGCAGATCGTTCTCATAGCCGAGCTCGACGCGGATGTAGTGGTTGAGCGCCGCGGAGTACGGCCCGGTGATCGCGTTCATCGACGGGTCGCGGTCCGGAGCCTCCAAGCCGTAGTCGGGGTTCCATCCGGTGAAGCGACCGTCGAGACGTCCGACCGTTTGGCGGCGGGAGCGCAACAGCTCACCGAAGAACCGCGTGTGCTCGATCCGCAGGTTGACCCGGTCGATGTAGTCCTCGCTCAACCCGGTCAGCGAGGCCAGCCTGGCGACCACCTCGGCGCGGTAGTCCGCGGGGATTCGGTTGCCCTGGGCAAGTGCATTCGGGTACCGGCCGGCCGCGAACCGTTCCGCGTCCGCAAGCACCTCCTCCAGCGACTGATCCGGAACGAGACCGTGATAGTGCGCAATCGCGGCGTACGACGGAAGGAACAACGTGTACGCCAGGTCATTGCCCGGCGTGAAGTCGAGCGTCCCGAACTCCAGCACCATCGAGATCAGCATGACGCCGTTGAGGTACATCCCGTACCGCTGCTGCAGATGCGCGGCCAGCCCGGCGGCGCGCGTCGTACCGTAGGACTCGCCGGCCAGGAATTTCGGCGACATCCAGCGCCCGTTCCGCGACGTCCACAGCCGGATCACTTCACCGACCGACTCCAGGTCGCGCGTGAACCCGTGGTAGTCCCCGGGCTTCTCCCCCTCCGCGGCCCGCGAGAACCCGGTCGACACCGGGTCGATGAACACCACGTCGCTGTACTTCAGCAACGTCTCCGCGTTGTCGACGATCGAGTACGGCGGGGGCGCGAGCTCACCCACGTCACCCGAAACCACGCGGCGCGGACCGAGCAGACCGAGGTGCAACCAGATGCTCGACGACCCCGGCCCGCCGTTGAACGCGAACGTCACCGGACGGTCCTGGGCATCCGCGTCGTCCAGCGTGTACGCCGTGATGAACACCTCGGCCTTCGGCTTCAGCCCGTCGAACTTGCCGTCGGTGACCACCTCCTCGCGGAGCACGATCCGTCCGGTGGTCGCCGTGTACCGCAACTCCTGCCCGTCGACGGTCAGCCTGTGCTGCGTCGTCACCAGGTCGTCGACCGGCTTCGCTGGCTTCGTCTCGGTCTCGCTCTGGTCGTCGTTGGCCATGTCGAGCACCTTAATCCACGGCTGCAACCACTAGCGTTGGGTTTATGGCGACGATTCTGCACATCGCTTTCGTGGAGCAGTGGGAGGCCGCGCACGAGGCCGGGAGCTACCGGTGGTCGACGCGCGGCAAGAGCCTCGACGACGGAGCGACGTTCATCCACGCATCCCGTCCCCACCAGGTCGCGATGGTCGCGAACTTCGCGTACGACGACGTGGACGAGCCACTGTGCCTGCTGGTGATCGACACCGCCCGGCTGGTGTCCGCGCTCTGCGACGAGGACCTGGACGGGACCGGGATGAGTTTCCCGCACATCTACGGGCCGCTGAACCTGGACGCGGTGGTCGACGTCCGCCCGTACCGCCGGGGTCCGGACGGCCTGTGGCCCGAGGTGACCGCCGAGGCCGTATCCTGATCGTACGGAACGGGTCGGTCGGGCGATCGCGTCGTCCTTTGCAGAGGACGCCGAGGAAAGTCCGGACTCCACAGGGCAGCGTGGTGGGTAACGCCCACCCGGGGTAACCCGCGGGACAGTGCCACAGAGAACAGACCGCCAGCGGCTCCGACGAACCCCGTGGTTCGCCGGAGTGCGGGTGAGGGTGAAACGGTGGTGTAAGAGACCACCAGCTCCGCAGGTGACTGCGGAGGCTAGGTAAACCCCACGTGGAGCAAGGCCAAGAAGGGCGGTGGGAAACCACCACCCGCGCGAGCGTCCGAGGGCGGCCCGCCCGAGCTCGCGGGTAGGCCGCTAGAGGTGCCCGGCAACGGCCACCGTAGATGGATGATCGCCACCACAGAATCCGGCTTACAGACCGACCCGTTCCCTCCCGGCAATTCCTCCCCCGCGACTTTTGAGTGGGGTTGAGGCCTGGCGACGGCCGGGGTTTGGTGCGACTGTGCTTCCCAGGGGTCACGAGCAGGTCACGGGAAACGCTTGTGTGGGGTACACGGGATGGGGGATCGAACAATGCTGTCTTGGATCAGGAAGCTGGGTGTGATCGGGACCGCGGGGGCGGTTGCGGTCGCGATGGTCGGGGTGGGTCCGGCCGCCGCCGACCCGCCACCACAGCACAAGAAGGATCTTGGGTACGCCGCCAAGGCGCTGTTGCAGAAGGCACGGTCGAAGGGTCAGACGTCGGTCACGCTGCTCGTTGCCGCCGACAAGGGGCAGAGCGGCAAGGTGGCGCAGCGGCTCGCCAAGCTCGGCGGCAAGGTCGAGAAGCGCACCGACTCGGTCGGGTACCTGCGCGTGAGGATCAACATCGACAAAGCTCAGGACGTCGCGAGCATCGCAGGCGTGACCGCCGCGGACGTCGACGACGTGATCCCGCTCGAGGATCCGCGACCACACGGCAGCACGGACCCGAGTCCACAGCCGGCGCCGAACGCGTCGACCCCTCGGGTCAACCCGTACATGCCGACGGGTGACACCGGTGCCGCGCAGTTCGTCAACGCCAATCCGGCGTGGGACGGCCGCGGCGTCACGGTCGGCATCCTCGACACCGGTGTCGACCTCGGGCACCCGTCCCTGAACACGACCTCGACCGGTGAGCGGAAGATCACCGACTGGGTCACGTACACCGACCCGACGTTCGCCGGCAGCACGAACGCCGACAACGACCCGACGTGGATCCACATGACCGCGCAAGCCGCCGGCTACCCCGCGCAGTTCCGTCAGGGCACGTTCAACGAGCGCGATCCACGCCTGGGCGGCGAGGTCGGCAACGACGTCAACCGCGACGGCAACCCGGCGGGATCGTCAGGGCTGTTCGGTGTCCTCTGGGACACGGCAGCCAACACCGTCTGGGTGGACACCAACCAGAACGGCACGTTCGCCGACGACCAGCCGATGACCGACTACAAGGTCCACTACGACGTCAACCAGTTCGGTACGGACAACCCGGCCACGCCGATCAGCGAGTCGATGCCGTTCGTCGTCCAGACCGACCCGGCGAACCAGGCCGTGAACATCGGCATCGTCTCCGGCGCGCACGGTTCGCACGTCGCCGGCATCGTCGCCGGTAACAAGCTCTTCGGCGGGACCATGAGCGGCGCGGCGCCCGGCGCGAAGCTGGTGTCGGTCCGCGTGTGCCTGTTCATCGCCGGCTGCACGAACCACGCGCTGATCGAGGGCATGATCTACGCGGTGACCGTCGCGCACGTCGACGTGGTCAACATGTCGATCGGCGGCCTGCCCGCACTCAACGACGGCAACAACGCCCGCGCGGTGATCTACAACCGGCTGATCAACGAGAACGGCGTACAGCTGTTCCTGTCGGCCGGCAACAGCGGTCCGGGGATGAACACAGTCGGCGACCCGTCGGTGGCGTCCCAGGTCGTCAGCGCCGGTTCGTACATCACTCGCGCCACCTGGCTGTCGAACTACGGATCGACGACCGGCCCCGCCGAGAACCTGCACCCGTTCTCGTCGCGCGGTCCCGCAGAGGACGGCGCACTCAAACCGGAGATCGTCGCACCGGGCGCCGCGGTCTCGTCCGTGCCGACCTGGCAAGCAGGTCAGCCGGTCACTGGCACGTACGCGCTGCCACCGGGCTACGGCATGTTCAACGGCACGTCGATGGCCTCGCCACAGCTGGCCGGCGCGGGCGCGTTGCTGCTCAGCGCCGCGAAGGCCAACGGGCAGGCGGTCACACCCGCGCAGCTGCGCAAGTCGCTGTTCTCGTCGGCACGGTTCCTGACGAACTACAGCGCGTACGAGCAAGGCAACGGTCTCGCGAGCGTCGGCGACGCGTGGAACCTGCTGAAGCAGAACCTGCGGACCGACACCGTCAGCGCCAAGGTTCCGGTCAGCACCGCGCTGTCCGGCTTCCTCGCGACGCCTGGCGTCGGCATCGGCATCAACGACCGCGAGGGCGTCGTCCTGGGTACGGAGTACACCCGCACGTACACGCTGCGTCGTACCTCCGGCCCGGCCGGCAGCGTGAAGTACAAGCTGTCCTGGCTCGGCGGCGACGGCACCTTCGTCACCGCCGGCAACGTGATGCTGCCGCTGAACACGGACGTCCCGCTGCCGGTCCTGGTCAAGGCCAAGTCCGTCGGCGCGCATGCGGCGCTGCTGCAGTTCGACGACACCGGTACACCGGGGATCGAGTTCCAGACCCTGAACACGATCGTGGTGCCGTACACCCTGGCACAGGCCGCGCCGTCGCGGACGGTCAGCGGTACCATCGGCCGCAACCAGACGACGAGCTACTTCTTCCGGGTACCCGCGGGTGTCGCCGCGTTGAAGGTGGACCTGTCCGGCCCGAACGGCACTGCCGGTACCGGTCAGGCACGATTCCTTCGGTTCAGCCCGTACGGCTTGCCGAGCGAGTCCGCCGACACCAACAGCCTGTACTGCTACAGCCCGCCGGTCGCCGGCGGGACCTGTGGGGGCGATCCGCTCAGCCGGACCGTCATCAACCCACTGCCCGGGGTCTGGGAGATCACCGTCGAGGCCCGGCGTAC
This sequence comes from Kribbella pratensis, assembly GCF_004366075.1. Taxonomy (GTDB): domain Bacteria; phylum Actinomycetota; class Actinomycetes; order Propionibacteriales; family Kribbellaceae; genus Kribbella; species Kribbella pratensis. The sequence goes on from NZ_SODU01000001.1 coordinate 1,759,653, forward strand.
GTCGGATGTCCTGAACACTCCCTTCACGCTGACGGCATCGTTGCTCGGCGTATCGATATCGCCGAATCCGGACATCATTCCCTCGGCCACGCTCGGGACGCCTGTGAACCGTTCGTACACCCTGACGAACCAGCAGGGGCCGTTCACTGGCAGGGCTGTGGGGACCGCACTGGGCAGCGCGAAACTGGCGACGCCCTCGATCGCGGACGGCGCGCAGCAGCAGTTCCAGGTCAACGTCACACCAGGTACGACGCAACTCCGGGCGTCGACCGGGGGCGCGAGTGACATCAACGCGGACCTCGACCTGTTCTTGTACAACTGTTCGTCCGGAAGCTGCGTCCTGACGGCGCAGAGCGCGGGCAGTACCGCCACGGAGTCGGTCACCGTGAACAACCCCGCGGTCGGCGTGTGGGTCGCGCTCGTCGACGGGTACGCCGTGCCTTCGGGAACGACGACGTACAACTACCGCGACGTACTCGTCAACCCCGCCTACGGCTCGATCGCGGTGGCGGACGCCAACGCGCTGAGAGCGACAGGCGCACAGTGGACCGTCTCGGCTGCGGTGACCGCCACCGCGGCACCCGCCGCGGGACGGGTGCTCCTCGGCAGCGTGGAGGCCCGAACCGACGCGAACGTCCTCATCGGCCAAGGAGACGTGATCATCCAATCCGTGAGCTAGTGGCAGTGGTCGCCAGGTGACTCCAGGCTGCGGCCTTCGGGCTTCTCCCAGGGTTCCTGGCGACCCAACGCGGTGAGGTCCAGGGCGGTGGCGGTGAAGGTCATCGCGTCTGGACCTCGGCCGTAGGTCGAGTAGGTGTGGTAGACGTCCTCGTCGACGCGGAGGAAGCAGCTCAGGCCGTGGAGGTCGAAGGGCTGTTGCGTCTGGGTGTGCTCGTTGTTCGGCAGCACGTCCCACTCGGCTTTGGTGCGGTAGTTGTACTCGAACGGTACGACGGACTCGTCGAGCGTCACGTGGTAGTCGTAGTTGAAGTCGCTCCCGTACGACGAGTACCACGGGTGCTCCCAGCCACGCGCGTCCCGATACGCGGCGAGCTTCTCGTACGGCGCCCGCGAGACCAACGCGAGCGTTGTGTTCGCCGCGTTGAGCAGCCGCGTCGACCCGATGTCGTCGACGAACCCGGTGCAGTTCGGGCACCCGGCGTCCCACTCCGGCTGGAACATGAAGTGGTACACCACCAACTGGTCGCGCCCCTCGAATAACTCCAGCAGACCCGCCGAACCGTCGGCCCCGGTGAATGTGTACTCCTTCTCAACCAGCACCATCGGCAGCTCACGGCGCCGCGTGTTCAGCGCATCCCGCTCCTTCGTGAACGCCTTCTCCGCAGCCAACAGCTCCCGCCGAGCCTCCACCCACTCATCCCGCGACACCACATCCGGCAAACTCATCCCAGCTCCTTCCCCAACCAACAGAACACCCGAAACGTCGGAGCCGATGGTCCAGGTTCGACACCGGGAGGATGAGAAGCTTGGCATATGAGGCGACGAGTGCGGACTGGGGTTGTGTTTTTGCTCCTGGTGGTGCTTGTTGGTGGGGCTGGGTATGTGGGGTGGGTGCTGGTGCAGCGGTCGGAGCCGGTGGCGTTGCCGGAGACGACCGGGAGTTTTCAGGTCGGGCGGCGGACGTACGAGTGGACCGACACGCCCCGCCGTGACCCGTACTCGAACGGCCCTCGCCGCCTCGCCGTCTGGCTCTGGTACCCGGTCGCGAAGGACACCACCGGCCGCCGCGTGCAGTACGCGCCGGGTGACTGGAGCGGGCTCCACCTCAAGGCACCGATCTCCTTGTTCCAAGGTCCGTTCGACACTCTCCAGGACCGTGCCCTCGATCGCGTCGCCGTCGCACCCGGTCGGTTCCCGGTCGTCGTACTGATGCCCGGTATGGGCCTCTCGGCTCCGATGTACGCCGCGCTCGCGGAGGATCTCGCCAGTCACGGGTACCTGGTCGCCGGCGTCACCCCGACGTACAGCGCGAACCTCACCGTGCTCGGCGGGCAGACCGTCGAGAGCAAACCGGACGCGAACCCGCCGAACCTCGGCGAGAGCACCGAGGGCGCGAAGCAGATCGGCGATCACCTGGTCGGCGTCTGGGCCGCCGACGCGCGGTTCGCGGCCGGCATGGTCGCCAAGGAACTCCCGAACTCGGTCGAGCCCGCGGTCGGGCCGTCGTACGTCGGTCACTCGTTCGGCGGCGCGGCCTCACTCGAGGCCTGCCGTCTGGATGCACGCTGCGCGGCCGCGGTCGACCTCGACGGGATCCAGTTCGGTGACGTCGTGACGAAGGGAGTGAAGGCGCCGATCATGCTGCTCGGCGCCGACGACTCCTGTATCACCAGCGTCTGCGGCCCGGACGCGAAGAACGACCACGACCGGGACCGCGCCCTCTCGTTGCTCAAGGCAAGCACCGGTACGTCGTGGTGCGCCACGGTCCCGGGCACGCGGCACTTCAACTTCACCGACTACGGCGTCTACTACCTGGCGTACCCGCTGCGCAGATTCCTGCCGCTCGGCAAGGCCGGCCCGCGCCACGCGCTGACCATCACGAACGGGTACGTCAACACGTTCCTCTCCCACGCGATCTACAAGACCGCCGCCCCCGGCGCACCAGCGTGTAAGTCCTAGAGATCCAGCTCGTACGTCTGACCGACGAGGCTGTCGCCCCACATCTCGTGGACTTCGGAACCGGTGAGGCGGAACCCGCGCGACAGATAGATGTGCCGCGCCGCGACCAGCGGATCGTTCGTCCACAGCACCATCCGCTTGTAGCCGGCCGAGCGGGCGAACGCCAGACACGTGTCGACCAGCTCGGCGCCGAGCCGGAGTCCGCGAGCAGCCGGCGTCACGAGCAGCAGCCGCAACTGAGCGGTCGTCTCGTCCGGCCCCCGCACGCAGAAGATGCTGCCGGCCCGCTCGCCGTCCAGCTCGGCGATCCACGCGGCCTCGCGCTCGTCGTCGTGGTCGGACGCGTACGCCGACACGATCTGCGCGATCAGCGTCTCGTACGCCGGGCCCCAGCCGTACTCCGCCGCATAGATCTCCGCATGCGACTGCACGACCCAGCCGAGGTCTCCAGGCTGCCCCAGCTTCCTGATCAGTTTCGTCATCTACCCACCCGATCTACTGACACGACTGTTTCAGTAAGCAATACTAGCCCCGTGCCAACCACGAAGGAAGCCCCGTCCGCCCGCGAGCAGGAACTGCTCGAGCGTGCGTACGCGTACTCGCTCACCCACGGGCTCGCCGACCTGTCGCTGCGACCGCTGGCGACCGCGATCGGCTCGAGCCCGCGGGTGCTGCTGTTCCTGTTCGGCAGCAAGGACGGCCTGATCCGCGCCCTGCTCGCCCGCGGTCGCGCCGACCAGCTCGAACTCCTCCGCCGGATCGAGCAGCAGTACGACGAACCGCCCGGCCTGACCGTGATCGCACGCGAACTGTGGACCTGGCTCGCGGCACCCGAACGCCGGCCGCTGATGACGTTCTGGGTCGAGGCGTACGGGCGTTCGCTCGTCGCGCCGGACGGCCCGTGGTCGGACTTCGCCCGCTCGACTGTCGACGACTGGCTCGAGCTGCTCAAGACGAGCGCGCCCGAGCAGTCGGACGCACGACGTACCGCCGTACTGGCGATGCTCCGCGGCGCCCTGCTCGACCTGCTCGCGACAGACGACCTGCAGCGCACCACTGCCGCAGTCGAGGACTACCTGACGAGGCGGTGAAGCAGGTTCCAGCCTGTCGGTGGGCGAAGTAGCGACCTGGCGGTGGCTCGGCTGTTCCCATTACGCACGAAGCCCTATACGGTGACGCACAGTAGACGGTCTAGACCGTCTCGGTGTGCGGGGATGGGCCGGGTTCGACTCCTGGCGGCACCGCAATTCCGCCCGTTCGGGGTGGAAGCAAGGGGAATCATGTCCAACACGAAGAACCGCCTCGCGGCGGCAGGATCCGCATTCACGCTGGCTGTCACAGCTGTCGGCATCTCGGTGCTCGGTGGTGGCGCGGCCGACGCCGGCGTCACCGGCCAGACCGCGACGGCCATCACATATCCGCTGGTCCGCAACTCGGTGGCCGAGAGCCAGGTTGTCAACTACAGCCTCGGCCAGAGCGACCTGCAGAAGGCGTTCGTCGCCCAGTTGTTCGCGGTCCCGGCGAACGGGGTCGACACGTCGGCCAAGCTGAAGGACGGCGTGGTGGCAGAGGTCGACCTCGCCCCGGCCGTCCAGACCAAGCTGAACAAGACCGGCCCGACGTACCTGAAGCACTGGGGCACGGTGCACCGCAACGTGATCGGCGCGGCCGATGCCGAACTCGCCACAACCTCCACCCAGTCGCCGCTCGGTGACGGTGCCCTCAGCCTGCACACCGCGTCCGCGACCGACAAGGTGGCTTTCGGCAACGAGGTGGACTTCGCCGGCCAGAACGTGAAGGACCTCGGCACAGTCGGCTTCTCGGTGTACACGACCGGCGAGAACAATGCCCTGGGCAACAACATGCCGAGCATCAGCTTCGAGATCGACCCGAATGTGGCCGCGGTGGCGTCGAACTACTCGTCGCTGGTGTACGCACCGGCCAACGGCACCGCCAACCAGTGGACGGCCTTCAACGCCAGCACTGACGCGGACAAGCACTGGGGCCTGACCGGTACCGCCTTCAACGGGACGGCGTGCTCGATCAACGGCGCCCGGTGCACCTGGACCGAGATGCTCGCCTACCTGGGCGACGGCGGCGATGAGGCCGAGCTCCTCACGGTGACGCTCAGCAAGGGCCGGGACTACGCGTTCTCCGGCGCGGTCGACGCACTGAAGTTCGGTGGCAAGACCTACGACTTCGAAGCCGCCGGAGTCTCCGTCAGCTAGCCGTCGGTTCGCCAAACGCCAGCGCCCACGAACCTGCTGTCGTCAGCCCTGAAGCAGTTCGAAGGCGACTGTGCGTTTGGCGATGTCCGCTTCGACGAGCTTCACGCGGACCTTCTGACCGAGCGGGAGCGCCGTGCCGGTGACGCGGCCCTCGATCGCGAACTTGGTCAGCGTGACGATGCCGCGGGTGTTCTCCTTGTCGTCCACGTCGGTGATCACCCCGTCGAACTCGGAACCGACCTGATCCGCGACCAGACCCGCCTCGACCATGCCGACGATCGACCGCTCGTACGCGTGCGCCCGCCGGTCCGCGTCGTCCATGATCTTCGGGATCTCGTCCATCGACTCGCGCACCCAGGCCGGCACCTCGACGCCGGCCGACAGCGCGACGCAGATCTCCCCGGCCCAGCGGTCCACCAGCCGCCGCAGCGGCGCGGTGACATGCGCGTACGCCGCCTTCATCGCGGCATGCTGCGACTGCTCCGGCACCTGGCCGTCGAACGCCGTGTACCCGGCGCCGCGGAACAGCACCGTGCACGCCGCGAGCATCGCCGCGTGCGCCGGCACCTTCGGGTCGAGCCCGTGGATGAACTCGGCGTACGTCGCCTCGTCGGACCAGACGATCCCGAGCGCCTTGGCGGTGTTGCCGAGCTTGCGCCGCAGGTCGTCGTGCGACTCGGGCAGCGTGCGCAGGATGCCGATCCTGCCCTTCGTCATCAGCTGCGCGGCAGCCATCCCGGTGAGCAGCGAGATCTGCGCGTTCCAGCCCTCGACCGGCAGCGGCGCGCGGAACTCCAGGCCCCAGCCGTGGTTGGAGGTGACGACCTCCTGGTCCGGGATCGGAAGGTTGACGCCGCCGCGTTCCAGTTCGCGCTGCTCGCGGAGCTTCCCGACCTCACGCAACAGCTGCAACGACTCAGACGCCGTACCGGCGTCCAGATCCTTCTGTACGCCGGCGTAGTTGAGCTTCGCGCGCGACTTCACCAGGGCCCGCTCGCAGGTGACGCCCGTACCCTCGCCGGTCGCGTCCACCGTGATCGTCCACAGCAGCGCGGGACGCACCTGGTCGGGCAGCAACGAGGCCGCATCCTCGGACAGCTCCGGCGGGTGCAGCGGGGTCCGCTTGTCCGGGGCGTACAGCGTCTCGCCGCGGCGCCGCGCCTCGGCGTCGATCGGGTCGCCGGCGTGCACGAACGCGGCCACGTCGGCGATCGCGTAGTACACGGTGAACCCGTCGCCGGTCCGCTCGATGTGCAGCGCCTGGTCGAGGTCCATCGAGTCCGGCGGATCGATCGTCACGAACTCGAGGTCGGTCCGATCGAGGTCCGGAAGCCGAGCCCTCCGGGCCGCCTCGAGAGCCGCGGCGGTCACCTCGGGCGGGAACTCCGCGGGCACCTCCTGCTCCCGGCGGATCTCCTGCAACGACGCCCGGAAGACCTCCGGAACGGCCTCGGCGAATCGAACCCTCTGCAGCGGCATAGGGGTCAGACTAGGGCAGGCTGCACGTTGAAGGAGCGCAAGGACGCCAGGCCGTCGGCGTACCAGTGGATCTCGGTCAGCGTGGCCGGCCGCAGCTCCATCCGGAACAGCGCCGACATCGGGGCCTGGAGCACCGACCGGACCATCAGCTTGATCGGCGTCACGTGGGTGACCACGACGACCGTCTTGCCCGGGTACCGCGCGAGCAGACTGTCACGCGCCAACCGGGCCCGCCGAGCGCACATGTCGAACGATTCGCCACCGGGCGGGGCGACCGCGGTCGACTCCAGCCAGGCGTTCATCGCGTCCGGCCACTTCTGCTGGATCTCCGCGAACGTGTGCCCGTCCCAGTCGCCGAACGCGACCTCCCGCCAGTTCTCGTCCACGACCGGGTCGAGCCCGAGCTTGGCCGCGACCGCCGCTGCAGTCTCCTGGGTACGGCGCATCGGCGACACGACCAGCGCGTCGACCCCACCGATCCGCGACAGGTAGTCGGCGGCCGCCAGCGCCTGCACGCGGCCGGTGTCGCTCAGCCCGGGATTGTCGCCACCGGATCCGGAGAACCGCTTCTCCACGGTGTGCGGCGTCTCGCCGTGCCGCAGGAAGATCAGCTGTGTCGGCGGCTCGGTCTGCGGACCCCAGCCCTGCAACGCCTTCGCGAGGTCCGACGGGTCCTTCGTCACCACCGGCGCCGATCCGGCGACGGCAGGCGTCAAGGGGATCTCGACGCCGTCGAGCGCATTGTTCGCGAGCGCGTCGGCGGCCGAGTTCTGCGCCCGCGGCACCCAGGTCCACTCGGTCCCGAACGGCGCCAGCCCCTGCGCCTTGATCGCAAGTGGCTGCAGGTCCGGGTGCTTGATCTTCCAGCGGCCGGCCATCTGCTCGATGACCAGCTTGGAGTCCATCCGCACCTCGATCGAGGCGCCCGGCGCGTACTCCGCGGCGAGCTCGAGCCCCGCGATCAGACCGGAGTACTCCGCGACGTTGTTCGTCGTGATCCCGAGCGTCCCTCCCTGCTGCGCGATCACCTTCCGCGTCACCGGGTCGCGCACCAGAGCGCCGTACGCCGCCGGCCCAGGGTTCCCCCGCGATCCACCATCGGCTTCGACAATGACGTGGTCGTACGTCATACCGCGCTCTCCGACGTCCGCACCAGGATCCGTCCGCACTCTTCACAGCGCAGTACGGCGTCCGGCGCGGCGGCCTTGATCGTGTTCAGGTCGGAGGGCGCGAGCTCCATCCGGCAACCCATACAGCGCTTGCCGACGAGCGGCGCCGCGCCGATCCCGCCGTTGCGCTCCCGCAGCCGCTGGTACTGCGCGAGCAGTGGCTCCGGCAGCTCGGCCGCCACCGTGGAGCGCTTGTCACCGAGCTCGGCGCGCTGCTCGTCGAGCTCCTTGAGCGCGGCGTCGCGGGTGGTCTCCAGCTCGGCCTGCCGACCGGCGAACGCCTCTGCCCGGGTGCGCAGGTCGGTCTGCACCGCCTCCGCGGCCTCGAGCTTCTCCATCACCTCGAGCTCGGCGTCCTCCAGATCGGAGATCCGGCGGTCGAGCGAACCGATCTCGTGCTGCAGGTTCTCCAGGTCGCGCGGCGAGGTGACCTGACCGGAGTCGATCCGCTGCTGGTTGCGGGCCTTGCGCTGCCGGACCTGCTCGACGTCGCTGTCGGCCTTCTTCTGCTCACGCTGCAGGTCGCTGACCTCGGTGTCGGCGGTGACCAGTTCGCGGTCGACCACGGACTTCTCCGCGATCAACTCCTTGAGCGCCTGGTGCTCGGGCAACGATGCGCGCTTGTGCGCGACCTGATCCAGCTGCAGGTCGAGATCCTGCAGGTCCAGCAACCGGCGTTGGACGGCGGGCTCGGCGTTCAGAGTCGGCTCCTTCAAATAAGTGGCGGCGTGCTCAGATTCGCAGGGTCCATGCGTCCGTGCAGAGCGTCGAGATGTGAGTGTCCACGGTACTGCCTTGGGCCGCCAGTCCTTCGCGCAGGAGGCGGTCGGCGTCGACCAGCCATGGCCACTCGCTGGCCCAGTGCGCGACGTCGACCAGCGCGGGGTCGCCGTACGCACGGGCCTCGGTGGCGGGATGGTGCCGCAGGTCGGCGGTCAGATAGGCGTCCACGCCGGCCGCGCGCACCCGGTCGAACTCCGAGTCCCCCGCTCCCCCGACCACCGCGACGGTCTCGATCGTCCGGTCAAGGTCCCCGGACACGCGCACGCCGTGCTCGGTCTGCGGCAGGCTCTCCGCGACGAGCCGCGCGAAATCGGCCAGCGGCAGCGGCTCCGCGAGTACGCCGACCCGCCCGCCGCCACGCTCACTCGGCAACGCGGCCACCTCATAGATGTCGTACGCCGGTTCCTCGTACGAATGCGCCGCGACGAGCGCCTCGACGACCGCGCGGCGCTTGCGGCGCGGCAGCAGCATCTCGATCCGGTTCTCGGGTACGACCTCGATGTCCCCGACGCTCCCGATCGTCGGGTTCGCGCCGGCGAGGGGCCGGAAGGTCCCCTCGCCGATGGCGCTCCAGGCGGCTCGCTCGTAGTCGCCGATCTGTCCGGCGCCGGCCTTCGCCAGCGCGTCGAGCATCGCCTGCGTCTCCGCGACCGGGACGAACACGACGACTTTGTCCATGGGCTCGGCCGGCATCGCCTTCAGCGGCCGGGTGTCGCGCAGCCCGATCGCGGCGGCGAGCGCGTCGCTGACGCCGGGGTTCGCGTTGTCGGCGTTGGTGTGGCAGACGTGCAGCGCGACCCCCGCGCGGATCAGGTCGTGGATCACGCGGCCCTTCGGCGTCGTCGCGGCCACACTGTTCACTCCGCGCAGTAGCAACGGGTGATGCGTGACGAGCAGGTCGAACCCGCCGTCGATCGCCTCGTCGATCACGCCCCGCATCGGGTCGACGGCGAACAGGATCCGCCGTACCTCCTGCTCCGGGTCGCCGGTCACGAGACCGACCGCGTCCCAGGACTCCGCCCAGGCCGGGTTGTAGAGCCGATCGAGAACCGCGATCACGTCCGCAAGCGTCGTCACGCGCTTATCCTGACATTCCCGCAGTTGGGACGGATCGTGACGGGGGCAACCGCCCGCTGCCCCCGCCACGTCCATCAACACTCCGGCCAAGGGGGAGTGCCTCATACGGGCCGGCTCGACCGGAGCGGGTCTGGGGTGCTAGATCAGCCAGGCGGTCGTGGCGCTGGGCAGCTTCTCGCCCTCGAGCGGTCCGCTGGACAGCACGACCGCCGCGTCGGGCAGCTCGACCGGGGCCGCGCCGAAGTTCGTGACGCTCTGCCAGCCGCCCGAGCGGACGAAGTGCAGAACGTCGTCGGAGCCGTCGATCCAGGTGAGCGAGCTGCCGGTGCGCAGCCCACGCCGTACGGCGAGAGCCTTGCGGTACAGGCTCAATGTCGACTCCGCGTCGTTCTCCTGCGCCTCGACGGAGTACGCGCCGAACCACTTCGGCTGCAGCAGGTGGGAACCGCCCGTGCCGAAGCCGAACGACAGGCCGCCGACGGTCCACGGCAGCGGCACGCGGCAGCCGTCGCGACCCTTCTCGGCACCCTTCGAGCGGAAGTACGCCGGGTCCTGCAGGTTCGCCGCCGGCAGCTCGCCGACCTCTTGCAGACCGAGCTCCTCACCCTGGTACAGGTACGCCGAACCCGGCAACGCCAGCATCAGCAGGGTCGCGGCCCGAGCGCGGCGCAGGCCCAGCTCGACGTCGACCGTCGGCTCGGTGCCGTTGCTCAGCAGCCAGTCCTTGCCGTCCTGCCAGCCGCCCTTAGGGTTCTTCGGCAGGCCGTACCGGGTGGCGTGCCGGACGACGTCGTGGTTCGAGAACACCCACGTCGACGACGAGCCGTTCTCCTCGGCGAGCGCGAGATTCTCCTCGATCACCTTGCGGAACTTCTCGTACTCGAAGTCGGCCTGCAGCAGGTCGAAGTTGAACGCCTGCCCGAGCCCGTCGGCACTCGCGTACCGCGCCCGGCGGGCGGCCGGCACGAACGCCTCGGCGACCGCCGATCGCGGCGGGTCGTAGGTGTTCAGCAGCTTGCGCCAGTCCCTGTAGATCTCGTGGACGCCGTCCTGGTCCCAGAGCGGGTGCTGACCGTTCGACTCGGACTGCCGCGGCAGTGTGGTCTTCGACGGGAACGGCTCGGACAGGTCCTTCACGAGCGCGTGCGCGACATCGACGCGGAAACCGTCGACGCCACGATCCGACCAGAACTTCAGGGTGTCCAGGAAGTCCGCCCGTACCTCGGGGTGCTGCCAGTTCAGGTCCGGCTGCTCGGCCGCGAACATGTGCAGGTACCACTGGCCGTCGTCGGTCTGCGCCCAGGCGGAGCCGCCGAACACCGAGTCCCAGTCCGACGGCGGCTGGTTGGGGGCGCCGTCCGGGCCGTCGCGGAAGATGTACCGGTCGCGGGCCGGGTGACCCTTCGCAGCCTCGAGGGCCTCGACGAACCACTCGTGCTGGTTGGACGTGTGGTTCGGGACGATGTCGACGATCAGTTTGATGTTCTCCGCGTGCAGCGCGGCGACCAGCTCGTCGAAGTCCTCCAGGGTCCCTAGCCGCGGGTCGACGTTGCGGTAGTCGTCGACGTCGTACCCGCCGTCGGCGAGCGCGGACGGGTAGAAGGGGCTCAGCCAGACCGCGTCGATGCCCAGCGCGACCAGGTACGGGACTCGACTGATGATGCCGGGCAGGTCACCGACACCGTCGCCGTTCGCGTCAGCGAAGCTGCGCGGGTAGATCTGGTAGACGACGGCCTGCCGCCACCAGTCGGCCTGAGTCGTTCGGGTCGTCGGGGTCGTCTGCGGACTCGTCACGATCGCCTCACTCGGAATCTGCTGGTAACCCAGCGTTTATATATAGGCTCTAAATTTAGAATCTGCATGTATTCTGCGGTCGGTACGACGACGAGGTCAAGGGGCTTTCATGGCGAAACCACCGACAACGCCGCCCACGGCCACGCCGACGATGTTGCGCCGGGTGAACGCGGGCAAGGTACTAGGCGTGCTCACCCGCGCCCGGGTGATGACAGGAACCGGCCTGATCGAGGCCACCGGTCTCACCCGCGCGACCGTGCACGCGGTCTGCAACGACCTGATCTCGATGGGCTGGGTGGTCGAGCTCGACCCCGGCCGGACGTCGGTCGGGCGGCCGTCGCGGCGGTTCGAGTTCAACAGCCACGCGGGGTACGTGCTCGGCATCGACATCGGCGCGGCCAAGACGACGGTGCTGGTCTCCGACCTGCGCGGCGAGACGGTGGCCAAGGCCGGGCGGTCGGCCGCCGGCGTGAAGACGCCGAGCGAGCGGACCGAGATCGTGCACGAGACCGTCGTCGAGGCGCTCGCGTCCGCGGAGGTGTCAGACGCACAGGTCCTCGCTGCGGGCGCCGGGGTCGCGGCTCCCGTCGACCGGGACGGGAACATCCTGGTCGACGACGAGTTCTGGCGCCGCTTCGACGCCGGGCTCGCGCAGCGGCTGACCGAGCTGCACGGGTGGCCGGTCCTGCTGGAGAACGACGCCAACCTCGCGACCCTCGGGGAGCACTGGCGAGGCGAGGCGCGCAACGTCGACGACCTCGTCGTACTGCTCGCCGGTGAACGGTTCGGGTCGGGTCTGATGGATTCCGGCCGGTTGCTGCACGGCAGTCGCGGCGGCGCCGGCGAGATGGTGTTCCTCAAGCTGATCGAAGGGGTCGGCGACACCCACGGGATCGCCCGCATCGCCCGCGAGAACGGTACGGCGGCAGTCGCGGACGAGGCCGTGCACACGTCGTTGCGGGACCTCGCGACCGACGGCGAGGTGACCGCCGAGCAGGTGTTCCGCGCGGCCGCCGACGGCGACAAGGTTGCCCAGGGCATCCTTCAGGACATCGCCGCACGCACCGCGCGGGTGGTCGCGACGCTCGGCACCCTGTTCAACCCCGAGCTGGTGGTCCTGGGTGGCGCCGTCGCCGAGGCGGCGGCCGCTCTGCTCCCCGACCTCGAGGCCCACCTGGCCCGCTACACCAGCACTCCCCCGCGCGTCGCGGTCTCCTCCCTCGGCGACGCGATCGTCTCGGTCGGCGCGGTCCGCCACGCCCTCAACTACGTAGAACAGCACGCCCTCGACCTGGAACTCAGCTGCCGCCCGGTGTGAGGCACCGATCGATTACCGCTCGCGGGTCAGTTGGCGGGCGATGGCCTCCAGGACGATGACGTTGCGGCCGGAGGTGGTGGCGGACGGCACGCCCTGTGGGACGAGCGCCTGGTCCTCGGGGATGCCGGTGCAGAGCACGAAGACGTTGTCCGCGTGACCCTGGACGAGGTGGTTCAGGGCTTCGCGCATCCACGGCGTACGGCCGGCGTCCTGGACGGCGATCACCAGCGGACGACCCTGCGCGGCCTTCGCCGCCTTGGCGATCGCGTCGTCCTGCGGCTCCCCGGTGTCGGTGAGGTGGTGCTCGCCGCGGAGTACGACGCCCTCGGCGCCGGGAGCGACCCGGGTGAAGACCTCAGGTAGCCCGGAGAAGTAGGGATTCCAGGCCGGGTGCAGACCCTGCGTCAGATCGATGACGTACGGCGTTGCCCCGAGCGCCGGGAACGTCTGCCCGGCGACCACGCGCGCGGCGACCTCGCGGATCGGAGCGCCGTCGAGGCCCGGCTGCCGGCTGCGCTGCCCGAGTGAGCCGGCGAGAGCCCGGACCCGGGCGGCTGCGTCGGCGACCCGCTCGGCGGGAAGCGTCCCGGCGCGGACGGCGTCGATCACGCGTGCGGTCAGGGCCTGCGGGTCCGCCGTACCGACCGCGATCATCGCGAGGTCCGCGCCGGCGCCGATCGAGGCGACCGCGGCGTCCTCGATCGAGCGGTTCTTGGTGATCGCCTGCATCTCGAGCGCGTCGGTGGTGATGACGCCGGTGAAGCCGAGCTCCTCGCGCAACAACCCGGTCAGCACCCGGTGCGAGAGCGTGGCCGGCTGGTCGTCGTACGCCGAGAAGATGATGTGCGCGCTCATCACGACGTCGGCGCCGGCCGCGATGGTCGCCCGGAACGGCGCGAGCTCGACGTCCGCGACCTCCTCGATCGAACGGTCGACGCGCGGCAGATCGGTGTGTGAGTCGACCGAGACGTCGCCGTGGCCCGGGAAGTGCTTCGGGCAGGCGGCGATCCCGGCGTCGTGGACGCCCTCGACGAACGCGACGCCGTGCCGCGCGACGACGTCCGCGGTCCGGCCGAACGAGCGGGTGGAGATGATCGGGTTCGCGGGGTTGCTGTTCACGTCGACCGACGGGGCCAGCATCAGGTCGATACCCACCGACGCCAGGGTCGCGGCCGCGTCCCGGGCCGCGGCGCGGGTCAGGTCGACATCGTCCAGGTCGCCCAGCAGGCGCGGCGACGCGAGCGGCCACGGGTTGGCCGGCGCCAGGTGGCTGAACTCGCCGCCCTCGTGGTCGATCGCCACGATCAGGTCCGGCCGCTCGGCCCGCAAAGCGGCCGTCAGCGCCGCTACTTGTTCGGCGTCCGCCACGTTGCGGGTGAACAGGATGACGGCCCCGAGCCCGCCCGCCACCGCCCGCCGGAGGTCGTCGGGAGCCGTGGTCCCGGTGAAACCGACGACCAGCGAGCCGGCCGCGTCACGATCCAGTTGATCACTCATCCCCCAACCCTCTCGCAGCCCCACCGCTGCGCGCCAGCTATCACCGACAGCTGATAATTAGCCGCGTCGAACGCCCGGAGGGGCATCGTTGTCAGGAGCGGACATGGCAATAACCTGCCTCCTTCCTGCGGGTTTTCCGTGATTACCGCGAATCACCTCTGTCTGTTCGGGCCGACTACAGATAACGTTGTCTCTCGACCTGACCGCCCTGACCGGGGGGACGATGAGCGACGACACAGCGAAGGCGCGGGAGACCGTGCTGGGAATCGACATCGGCGGCACGAAGATGGCCGCCGCTCTGGTGTCTGCGGACGGCACGATTCTCACCGGCGACCGGATCCGCACCCCGTCCGGCGACGCCGACCAGGTGTTCGCCGCACTCGGAGAGCTGATCGAGCGCGTTCGCGGCGACGCCACCCCGCTGGCCGTGGGCATCGGCTCTGCCGGCCCGGTCGACCAGCAGCACGGCCTGGTCTCCCCGGTGAACATCGCCGGCTGGCGCAACTTCCCGATCGTCGACCGGGTCCGGGCGCTGACGGGCGACATTCCGGTGGCACTCGGGCTGGACGGGCACTGCTTCGCGCTCGGTGAGTTCTGGAGCGGCGCGGGTCGCGACGCGCACACCCTGCTCGGGATCGTCGTCTCGACCGGCGTCGGGGGCGGCCTCGTCGTCGACGGCAGACCGCTGATCGGCCAGTCCGGCAACGCGGCCCACATCGGCCACGTGGTGATCGACCAGGACGGCGAGGCGTGCGTGTGCGGGTCGTTCGGCTGTGTCGAGGCGTACGCGAGCGGTCCCAGGATGGTCGCCCGCGCGCAGCGGAGCGGTTGGCGGACAGGCGAGGACGTGGATGCCGAGGTACTGGCCGCCGACGCCGCGGCCGGGGACGAGCTCGCGCTGGCCGCGTTCGACGATGGCGCACAGGCGCTGGCCGCGGGGATCGTCGCGACGGCCGTGACCGTCGACCTGACCGCGGTCGTGATCGGCGGCGGGGTCGCGAAGGCCGGACCGGTGCTGTTCGACCCGGTGCAGGCGTGGGTGAAACGGCTGGCGCAACTGCCGTTCGTCACAGACCTCACCGTGGTGCCCGCTCAACTGGACAACGCTGGCCTGCTCGGCGCCGCCCACCAGGCCTGGGCTGCACTGGCCTGACCCACAGTGACCTGATGTACACACTTTTGCGCGTTGGGTAAGGCTTCTCCCGCGCACCTTTGCGCAATTTTTACGAATCTTCGCGATCCGTGTAACGACTGACCTACGTCACGCGATGCAACGGATGGATGGGGTGGGGGCACCGTCATCCACGACCGGTCGAGGGGGGCTCAGGCCGGGCGTCAACCGGGAGATCGGGGGGTTGGTCGACCGGAGCACGTGAGCGGCGGGTGAGGGAACTCTCCCGCCGCCACCGTGTGGACTGCAGGGTCGGGAACCAGTCTGCCACCGGCAGCGTCCGACTCGAACGCGATCGATCTCGTGGAGGGATGAGATCGAACGCGGGTTCTGCAGCGTGTACGGCGGACGGTGGCTGTTCGGGAGGGCTGCCACCGACTGGCCCACCGTTCTCGTTGCAGAGCGGATGCCCTGGCCCAGACCTCGCTAGGGTTTCAGCCACTCCGGCTCAGGGAGCCGGGAGCGGTCCAGCCGGCCGTTGTCGTCCAGCGGCAGCTCTTCGATCGGGATCAGGTCTGCCGGCACCAGATAGATCGGCAGTTCCTTCCCCAGGTCGAGCATCAGCCGGGCCAGTACGGCGGGATCGCTGTCCTCCAGCACGACGTACCCGATCAGGCAGGTGTCACCGCCCGGGTCCGAGCAGGCCACCACGACCGCGTCGACGACGCCGGGCTGGTCCGCCAGCACATGCTCCGTCTCACCGGGCTCGACCCGGTGGCCGCGGATCTTGACCTGGTCGTCCGCGCGGCCGAGGTACTCCAGGGTGCCGTCGGCGCGCCAGCGGCCGAGGTCGCGGCTGCGGTACAGCCGCGCGCCCGGGTGTCCCGGGTCCGCGACGAACGCGTGCTCGGTCTCCTCCGGCCGCCCGAGGTAGCCCTGGGCAACGGCGGCGCCGCCGAGGTGGATCTCCCCGACCGCACCGACCGGCACGGGCCGCAGCGCGGCATCCAGCAGGCGTACGACGACACCGTCGATCGGGCGCCCGATCGAGGGCCGGTCCTCGGCCGGGTCGACCTCGTGGATCGTGGTCACGATCGAAGCCTCGGCCGGACCGTACTCGTTGAAGAGCCGGCACTCCGGGTGCGCGTCGAGGAAGTCCCGCACCTTGTGGGTCAGCACCATCGCCTCACCGCCCGCGACGATCTCCCGCAACTCGGGCAGCTCGGGCAGCCGACGCATCGTCGCCAGCAACGCGGTCAGCGGGCTGAACGCCATGAACAGCCGCTGCACGCCGTGGTCACGCAGCGCCGCCACCACCGCGTCCGGGTCGTACCGGTCGTCCTCACCGATGAGCACCAGCGCCGCACCCGACGCCAGCGTCGTGAACATCTCCTGTACATGGACGTCGAAGCCGAACGACGTGCACTGCAGCGTCCGCAGCGACCGCCGCGTCCGCAGGTAGTGCCGGACCAGATTCACCGGGCCGCGGTGCGGGACCACGACGCCCTTCGGGTTGCCGCTCGAGCCGGACGTGTAGATGCAGTACGCCACGTCATCGGCAGCGGCGCGCACCGGCGGCGCCTGCCGCGCCCGGGTGTCGGCGTCGCCGCCGCCGACCGGAACGAGCCGCAGACCGAGGCGATCGGCCAGCGCCGCGTCGTCACCGACCAGCGCGACCGCCGCCGCGTCCTGGACCATGAAGGCCCAGCGGGACTCCGGTACGCCGGGATCCAGCGGCAGGTAGGCCGCACCGGCCTTGAGGACCGCGAGCACGGCGACGACCATCTCGGTACCGCGGGCGACTCGGACGGCGACCAGTTGGCCCGGCTTCACGCCGAGGTCGACGAGCTGCCAGGCGACCGCGTTCGAGCGGCGGTCGAGTTCGGCGTACGTCAGCTCGCGGCTGTCCTGGATCAACGCGATCGCGTCCGGTGTCCGCGCCACCTGCTGCTCGAACAGGGTATGCAGTCCGCTGAGTTCGCCGGCGACCACCGCGTCCCGGCGTAGCCGGCCGATCGGCCCGCTGGTGTCGGCGTCGGACTCGAGCTCACGCAGCGCCTCGAGGTCGGACTCGATCGGCAGCACCAGCTCGGGCAGGCGGAGATCCGGACTGGTCGTTGCCCTGCGCAACACTTCGGCCAGGTAGTCGAGCAGGCGCGCGATCGTCGGCCGTTCGAACAGGCCGGAGCGGTAGTCCGCCGTACAGGTGATGCCGGCGTCGTGCTGCGTCAGCCGGAACCGCAGGTCGACGCTCGGCGGCAGGTCGTCGCCGTCCCGGTCCGCCAATTCGTCCTCGAACTCGACCAGGATCTGGAACAGCGGGTCGCGTTCGAGGATCGCGAGGTCGGTCCCGGCGTGGTCGAAGGCGCCCGCGGTGATGTCGCGGATCCGCTCCGTCAGCTCACCGAGATCAGGCTCGCCGGACAGGTCGATCCGCAGCGGGAGCGGGCGGATCTCCTTCGGGCCGAGCAGTGCCGAGCCGATGGTCACATCGTCCTGCGCGGCGAACCGGCCGAGCACCGTTGCGACGGCGGCGAGCATCGTCATGACGGGGCTGAGCTTGCGTTCGCGGCTGTAGGCGAGCACGGCATCGCCGAGTTCCTTGTCCAGCTCGTGCTGCACCGACGCGACGGCGTCGTCACCGGCTGCACGGGCGCGATCTGCGGGGAGAACCAACGGTTCGGCGCCGGCCAGGACCTGCGTCCAGTAGATGAAGTCGCGGCGTTGCACGTCGGCCGGCGACATCGTCGTACGGCGGAACTCAACGGCCGGCTCGTCGTCGGACCGCAGCTCGTTGACGGGGACGGTCTGCTCTTCTTCGGTTACCTGCTCGACTTCTGCTGTCTGCTCAGTCGTTTGCGCGGCCGGCTCACCGAGGAGGGCGAGCTGTTCGCGCATGAGCTTGGTGACGCCGTCGACCAACTGCCCGGCGACCCGGAGCTGCTGCGACATCAAGGCCGCCATACCGCTCCCGGGCAGATCTGCCTCGCTGGTAGCGGCCGCAGCCTCGTCGACCTTCGCCGCCAGCTCGGCGAGTCCCGACCCGAGAACCGCCAACGCCTCCCGCGCATCCCGGACCGGCTGTTCCTTCTCCGCAACCTGCTCGAGTGATGCCTCGTTCTGCGACGCGACAGGCTCGACGGCCTCGACCGGCTCAGCTGTCTGCACCGCGACCGCCGTCGCGAGCTTGTGCGGCGTGGTGTACGTCAGGAACAGGTCGTCCGGGGCCAACTCGGCCTCGAACCGGCTCTTCAGCTCGTCGATCACCGGCGCCATCGACGCCGGCGTCGCCCCGAGCTCGGCGAACGTGTGGTCCACGGTGAGGTCGTACGGGTCGAGGTTGTGCACCTCGCAGGTCAGGTCGAGGACGACGTTCAGCGACTCGCGGTACCGTTCCGCTGACATCTCGTCGCCCGACAACGATCCGGCCTGCGCCAGGTAGTCCGCGTCGATCTCATGGGTCTCAGCCGGAAGTGCGAACGGGGAGGACTCCTCAGCTTGTTCGACCGGCTCGGCTGCCACGGGCTCCGGTGGGTCCAGCGGGATTCGCTTCACCGCAGCGCTCGACGGCGGCTCGAACACCACGGCCTGGGCCCGCGCGGCGCGTTCGAAGGCATTCAGCCGCGGCGCATTGTTGTCCCCGGCAACCGCCGTACCCGGGCCGGCCAGCACCGTCACCGACGGGTCGACCGGGTGGTGCACCCGACGGAACGGGTACGTCGGCAACGGGACGCGGCCGCCGTCCGCGTAGACCTTCGCCCACGCGATCTCGGTGCCTTGCTCGTACAACTCGGCCAGGCCGTTCATCGTCGCGAGCACCGGGTCCTGGCCGAGGCGCTGCGCGGGGATCCACGTGCTGTTCGGGGCGATCCGGCGACCCGCGGGACTCAGTACGGCGTCCGGCCCGAGCTCCAGGAACCGGCGGCATCCGGCCGCCGTCACGGCCTCGACCGCGTCGCCGAACAGCACCGGCTGCCGCAACTGGCCGACCAGGTAGTCGCTGTCGAGCACGGTCCCGGACTCGAGCAGATCACCCGACCAGCTCGACACCATCGGCGTCCGCAGCGGCTTCAGCGTGATCTCACGGACGATCTCCGCGAAGTCGGCCAGTATTGGGTCGACCAACGAGCTGTGGAACGCGCGATCGACGTCCAGCCGTTGCCACGCGACCTGCAGCTGATCGAGTTGCGCGGCGAGCTGACCGACGATCACCTCGGATCCGGTCAGCACGAACGACTGCGGGCCGTTGCCCGCGGCAACCTCAACGCCGGCGGTCCGGGCAATCTCGCGGACCCGGTCGGCGTCGGCGCGGACAGCGACCATCGCGCCGGGGACCGTGCCGCGCTGCATGAGCTCGCCACGCTTCGCGGTGAGGCGTACGCCGTCCGCCAACGAGAGGGCGCCCGCGACGCACAGAGCGGCGTACTCGCCGACGCTGTGTCCGACGACCAGCGCGGGCTGGACGCCGAACGACTGCCAGAGGCGGGCCAGTGCGAGCTCGAACGCGAACAGTGCGGGCTGCGCGGTCTCGGTCGGCCAGACGCCTTCCGCCGTACCGGCCGGGGTGAGGAGCAGTTCGAGCAGGCTGCCGCCGGTCTCCTCGTGGTAGACGCGGTCGCATTCGTCGAGGACCGAGCGGAACACGGGGAAGCGGGCGGCCAGGCCGGCAGCCATGCCGCGACGGGCGGCGCCTTGTCCGGTGAACGCGTAGCCGAGCGGGCCGGGTCCGCCGCGCGGCACCTCGGTCGGCTGGGCGGAGCCGAGTGCGGTGACCAGTTCGGCCTCCGTACCGCCGGCGACCGCGATCCGGTGCCGGTGCGCCGGGCGGCCGAGCGCCGCCGTACCGGCGAGGTCGATGAGGCGGTGCCCGGTGCCGTGGCCCAGGTCGGTGCGGTACAGCTCGACGAGGTCGGCGAGAGCGTCCGGGTCGGGCGCGGACAGCGGCAGTACGACGGGACCGTCGTCACCGCGGCGGATCTGGCGCGGGGCCTCTTCGAGGATCACGTGCGCGTTCGTGCCGCCCGGGTCGAGGGCGCTGACGCCGGCGCGGAGCGTCGTACCGCCGGACAGCAGCGGCACCGTCCACTCGCGCACCTCGGTGCCGATCACGAACGGGCTGCCGTCGAGGTCGAGCTCCGGGCTCGGCTCGGTCACGTTGATGGTCGGGACCAGCATCCGGTGCTGCAGCATCAGGATGGTCTTGATCAGGCCGGCCATGCCCGCGGCGCTGTCCAGGTGGCCGATGTTCGGCTTCACCGATCCGAGCGTGCAGAACCCGACCTTGTCAGTGTGCCGGCGGAGCGCGGTCGTCAACGCCTTCACCTCGGCGGCGTCCGCGGCCGGGCTGCCGATCCCGTGCGCCTCGATGTAGCTGAGCGAGTCGGCGTCGAACCCGGCGCGGTCGAGTGCGCGCTCGATCAGCTCGGTCTGGTTCCCGGCGGGCGCATCCTCGTTGCTGACCGCCGTACCGCGAATCACGGCGTACACCGTGTCACCGTCGGTCAGGGCCTGGTCGAGACGCTTCAGGAGTACGGCGGCGACACCGTTCCCGCCGACTGTGCCGTCGGCGTCGGCGGCGAACGCGCGGATCTGACCGCTCGGCGAGAGGATCGAGTCCGGCGTCGGGTGGTAGGTCGTTGCCTGCGGCACCTGTACGGCGGCGGCGCCGGCCAGGGCGAGGTCCGCGTCGCCGGATCTGAGCGCCTGGCAGGCGAGATGCACTGCGACGAGGGACGACGAGGAGGCCGACTGTACGCCGATCGCGGGGCCGGTCAGGCCGAGACGGTACGCGACGCGGGTGGCGATCGAGTCGCGGGACTGGTGCTGGCGGTTGTACAAGTTCATGCCCGAGCCCGCGAACACGCCGACGCGGTTCGTCGTACCGGCGTACCCGCCGTGCTCCAACGCCTGATGACACACCTCGAGGAACAACCGCTGCGCCGGATCCATCAACTCGGCTTCACGATCGCTCAACCCGAAGAACTTCGCATCGAACGACTCGACGTGCTCCAGCACGCCACTGACCGCGACAACCCCGTCCCCCGACTCCCGCCGGAGGCTCTCCACACCCCCGACAAGGTTCTCCCAGAACTGCTCCACCCCCTCAGCCCCCGGGAACCGCCCGGCCACCCCCACAACGGCAACCGGCTCAACAACCCCAACCCGCGCACCAACAGCAGTGCTCTCGGCCGCAGCACTGTCCTGCGCTTCCTCAGGTACGACGTCAGCCGCCACATCCCCCGCGGACTCAACCCCGTCCACATCCACCACAACAAGCCCCGCAGCCGACTGCTCCTCACCCGGCTCGGCATCCAACGCACCTTCAGGCGCAGCCACGGCAGACTCATCGCCCACCACATCGCCAGCACCAACCTCGCTGACGACTCCATCCGCAAAGACCTCATAGACACGCGATTCGCCCGCACGTGCCTCATCTGCACTTGCCTCGTCCGCAAGCCCTTCGTCGGCACCGATCTCGTCATCCGAGTCGTCGCCACGCGCGTCACCCGCACCTACCGCATCCTCGACATCCGCGTCCTCATCGTCCGCGTCCTCGACATCCGCGTCCTCACCGTCCGCGTCCTCGACATCCGCGTCGACTTCGGCCGCAGCAATCGTGGCGGTGCCGTTCGTGTCCGTGACTGCGGGTTTGTCGGCCTTCTCGATGTCTGTGGAGGTCGACTCGGCGGGCTCTGCTGTGCCTGCCTCGGAGTCGGTCGTCTCCTCGTGAGTGTCCGCAGCCTCGGAGGTGAGCGCCGGCTCGGACGACGCCGAAGCATCAGCCTCGGCCTCGTCGGCATCTTCATCGGATGCGCCGTCGGCATCCGTCTCGTCCTGTTCGAGGTCGGCCTTCTCGTCGCTCGTCTCGGCGTCTGATCCCGCCCGAGCCTCCTGCGATGCGTCATCCGAGTACGCCGCAACCTCATCAGTCACGAACTCGTCGGACCCATCATCCGACATACTCGCAACTACCCCACCCTCGAACCCCGCATCCTCACCACTGTCGGTGCCTTCAGCAACCACATCCCCAGAACCCGAGTGAGCGGACTCCCCCACCGACTCAAGCGCATCCGCCCCATCAGCAGCACCCGCCGCATCTACATCCTCGGCCGCGTCCGAGGCATCCGCCGCGTCGGCCGCGTCCGAGGCATCCGCCGCGTCGGCCGCGTCCACGACCTCCGCCGCCTCCATCGCGTCCGTCGCGTCCACTGCGTCGGTCGCGTCCGCACTCGTCGCCTCTACCGGCTCCGCCGCCTCCGTCATTTCGACGGCATCGGTCGCGTCCGTGGGGTCGGTCCTGCCCAGCTCGTTCGCGGTGTCGTGCGGCTCACGGTCGGCGGACTGCTCGTCGTCGGACGGGGTCTGGTCTTCGTCCGGTACGTCGGTGCCGACGGCCGCATCGTCGTACGACGGCTCGGCCTCAGACCGCCCAGTCGTCTGCTCCTGCTCGGTGGAGTCCTCATCCCCGGAAAAAGTCTGATCTTCGTCCAGTACGTCGGCGCCGGCGACCGCGGCGTCGTACGACTCCTCAGCCTCAGACCGCCCGGCGGGGTCCTCCAGCTCGGCGGAGCCCTCGTCCGCAGACGGTGTGTGTTCTTCATCCGGCACGTCCACGCTCGCGGTCGCAGCATCGTGCTGCTGCTCGTCGGTGTCGGACTGCTCGTCGGCGGGCTCTTGCTCGACGTGCGGTGCCGGGGCGGTCGCAGGCGGCGAGTCGGGGGCGGGCGGAGGCGGGGCCGTGGAGCCCAGCACAGGTCCCGTGGCGGAGGCGCTCGACGTGGCTGCCGACGCGGCAGTCCCTTCCGCGGATGCCGGTGCCGTGCGCACCTCGTCCGCCGGCGCCGTGCGAACGGGCTCAGGATCAGACGCGGTACTGGTGGGCTCCACCGACGCGGTGGGGGTGGTCTCGGCTTCCGACGGCGTACGGGTGGGCTCAGCATCCGACGCGGTGCGAGTGGGCTCACGATCCGGCGCGGTACTGGTGGGCTCCACCGACGCGGTGGGGGTGGGCTCGGCTTCCGACGACGTACGGGTGGGCTCAGCATCAGACGCGGTGCGAGTGGGCTCACGATCCGGCGCGGTACTGGTGGGCTCCACCGACGCGGTGGGGGTGGGGTCGGGTGCCGGTGCGGTGGGGTCGGGAGATGGAGGTGGTGGGGTGCCTAGGGTGGGGCGTTGGGGTGGGGTGGGGATGGATTGCTGGAGTTCGCGTTTCCAGGCCAGGCGGACAACCGGGAGTTCGGTGGTGCGTTCTGCGGCGTCTTCGTCGGCGAACGGGGTGGACTCGGGGGTGCTCGAGGGGCCCTGGCCGGTGGGGCCGGAGGCCGGGGTGGCGCCGGCTGGTTCTACGTGGGTGGTGGGCGGTTCGAGGAGCGTGCCGTCGATCCACCGTTGCTTGAGCAGCGGACGGAGGATCTTGCCGCCGGGGGTGGTCGGGAAGTCACGGCGCGGGACGCCGACGACCTGCGCCGACAGGCCGAGGCGGGCCTGGATCAGACTGCGGATCGCCTGGTCCATCCCAGGTACGGAGTCGGCGGTCAGAGCGTAGAAGACGACCAGTCGGTCGGTGCCGGTTTCCTCGTCGGCGATGCCGCAGGCGGCCACCAAGCCCTGCTCGGCCCCCACGACGGTCGCCGCGACGGACTCGATGTCGTGCGCGTAGTAGAGCTTGCCGGACATGATGATGCGTTCGCTGTCCCGGCCGGTGATGACGAGCTGGCCGCCGGTGATGAAGCCCTGGTCGCCGGTCGCGAGCCACTTGCGGGCCGGCCAGTTCCCGACCGGGAACGCGATGCGGTCCGCCTCGAGGTTCCCGAGGTACCCGGGCGTCACCCGGGCCGACGCGACCTGCAGCTGACCGATCCGGCCTTCCGGCAGTACGGCGCCGTTCGGGGCCACGATGCGCACGGTCGTACCGGGCGCAGGCGCTCCCACCGAGACCAGCGAAAGCACACCCGGCACCTCGGTCCGCGGCTTGCCCGGGCGCGCGACCGCGACCTTCCCGGACGACGGCCGCTGGTCGACCCACTCGACGACGCCGGTCGGTGGGATCCGGACGCGGTGCACGTTCGGCGTCAGACCGGGCCGCGCGAACGTGATGCCGGTGACCGTCTCGGTCATTCCCCACGCCGCCACGAACGTCTCCGGCACCACCCCGAACCGGTTCGTCACCCGCAGGAACTCCGACATCACCGGCACGGTGATCTGCTCACCGCCGCTGACCAGGCTGCGCAGCGCGGACAGATCCCAGTGCCGGTCCGGTTCGCCGGCCACCGCGGCGGTCGCGAGCCGGTACCCGAAGTTCGGCGACCAGGAGTGGTTGACCCGGTGCTGCTCCATCAGGTCGAGCCAGCGCAGCGGGTTGGCCAGCACCCAGTCCGTGTTCACGTGGACGTTCGTGCAGCCGGTGAACACAGGCAGCAGGTGATAGAGCAGGAACGCGCCGCTGCGGTCCAGCGGCAGCCAGTTCAGCGTGGTCTGCCCCGGCCGCACCGGCAGCATCGCCGGCGTACCCGCGGCGAACTCGACCAGCCCGCGGTGCGTGAGCTGCACGATCTTCGGCGTACCGGTGGAGCCCGAGGACAGCATCAGTACGGCGACGTCGTCCGCGGCCGGGCGGTGGAAGTCGGAGGTCGGCTCGTGACCGGCCATCGCGTCCGGGTCGAGGACCGGGAGGCCGAGGTCGTTCGGCAGGTCGGACGGGCGGCCGATCAGGACGGTCCAGCCGAGCAGGTCGGTGATCCGGCGGAGGCGTTCGCGGCCCTCCTCGGTGCGGTCGCCGCCCGGGTTCGGCGCGACCAGCAGCGGGCGGATGCCGCCGAGGGTGCAGGCCCAGAACGCGGCGAAGAAGCCGACCGGCTCGGTGCAGTGCACGACCGCGGGGTCTCCGGCCCGTACGCCGTTCGCACGCAGGCCGGCCAGGATCCGGGCGGCCAGCTCGAGCAGCGTCGGGAAGTCGAGCTTGGTCTCGCGGCCGTCGGGCCCGATCTCGACGACCCCGGCGCCGCCGAAGTCGCGGGCTGCGCGGAGCAGTGCGCTGGGCAGATCGCGGGGATACCCGGCGGGAATCATCAATGCCGGCCCGGTGGAGATCGCCGGCCGGTCCGCACCACTTCTCACGCCGATGCCACCACCAGCTGAGACCCAGAGGACGACTCGGGTACGACGGGGTGCTCGGCCGGTTGGCGACCCACGGACACGTGCCTCCCCAACTGGACGGGGCGGGTTCTGGGCAGACCCGCCTCACTTCACACCGACAGCAGCCCCGTTCTCAGCCTGCCGGAACGATGTCGTGACCGGGCACACCCGGTGCGTCATCGCGCCGACCGACAGCCGTGAACCCTACCAGCCGCGACCCGCCCTGGAGGAGTCCGTTCTCACCAGCCGATGGTTAAGAATTCCCGCTGAGAACCACTGAGAACCACTGAGAGCCACTGACCACCGACATGGTTCCAACGAGTGACCGCGGCTTCCGATACGGCCCGTACGAAAGCCGGTCACCCGCACCGCGTCAGCGTCGTGGCGGTCTCGTGTCAGGACGCCCGGTGATCGTGAGTGACGTCGTACAAAACATCACTCGAACGAGGAGTACCACCATGTCGATCCAGTCGCCTTCCGTGGCGAGCACCGACCGCCCGGAGCTGCAGAAGGCCGCGCAGGAGTTCGTCGACGCCGGGTTCGGCGGTCTCGAACTGCGGGTGCACGACGAGCACGGCGAGTGGGTCGGCACCGCCGGGATCCGCGAACTCGGCAGCACCGAGGAACCGCCGGTGGACGGCCGGTTCCGGGTCGGCAGCGTCACCAAGACGTTCGTCTCGACCGTGGTGCTGCAACTGGTGGCCGAGGGCAAGCTCGAGCTGGACGGTGCAGTTGCCGGGCACCTGCCGCGGTTCGAGCTGGACCCGCGGATCACGGTGCGGATGCTGCTCGACCACACCAGCGGCCTGTTCAACTACACCGGCGAGTACTACCCCGACGGCACCGTCGTCGCAGGGCTCCCGGCGACCGGCAAGGAATGGGCCGACAACCGGCTGCAGGGCTACACCCCGGACGAGCTGGTCGAGTTCGCACTGGCCAAGCCGGCGCGGTTCGAGCCGGGTGCCGAGTGGAGCTACTCGAACACCAACTACACGGTCGCTGCGCTGCTGATCGAAGCGGTCACCGGCCGTACGTTCGTCGAGGAGCTGCAGACCCGGATCGTCGAGCCGCTCGGGCTGACCGGCACCGTGGAGCCGGGCGCCCGGACGGACATCCCCGGGCCGCACTCGCACGGATACCTCCGCTACCAGGACGGCGACGAGTGGACGGTCGTCGACGTCACCGAGCAGAACCCGTCGCTGCTCTTCGCCGCCGGCAGCATGCTCTCGACCACGCAGGACCTGCACAAGTTCATGTCCGCGCTGCAGAGCGGCGAACTGCTGCCCGCCGAGCTGCTGACGCAGATGCGTACGCCGCAACCGAAGAGCGGACCACTCAACTACGGGCTGGGCCTGTTCGCCCAGGACACCGGCACCGAGACCATCTATCACCACAACGGCAGCGCCCCCGGCGGCTACGGCGCCCTCATGTACAGCTCGGCCGACGGCACCAGGACCCTCACCGCCGCCATCACCATGGGAGACGCCGACGTAGACCTGCTGCAGATCTTCCCGCCCGCCCTCGAGCGCCTGGTGCAGGCAGCATTCGGCAACACAAGCTCTCCCCTGTAGACGCTTCGGTGTGGTTGGGGAGGGTTTCTGCCCGATCCGGGTGAGAAACCCTCCCCAACCCGATCCGTCGCGGGGTGGCTGAGCGGGGGCGTCGGGGTGCTGCGCACAGCGCGGCGGCACCCCCGGGTGAGATGATAAGGTCGGTCCGCTTGCTCCACAGGAGCGCAACTGCCCCGGCCCGTCGTTGGCCGGGCTTCGTTTGCTGTGGACATGGGCTGTTAGCTCAGTTGGTTAGAGCACCTCGTTTACACCGAGGGGGTCGGGGGTTCGAGTCCCTCACAGCCCACCACACCGCGCTTCGGCGCCTACCCCGGGTACGACGTGAGGCTTGCCAGGGCCTCGGCGTAGTCGTCCGGGTTGCGAGCCTCTGGGATCGGGTTGAGGACCGACCAGCGAATCAACCCGGCGCGGTCTATGACGAAGGTGGCGCGCAGGGCGCAGCCGCGGTCGGGGGCGAAAGCGCCGTACGCGGTGGCGATCACGCCGTGGGGCCAGAAGTCGGTCAGCAGGCTGAAGTTGAGGTTCTGGGCGTCGGCGTAGGCCCGGAGGGTGAACATCGGGTCGCAGGAGATCGCCAGGAACTCGGCGGCGGCCAGCAACGACGGGCGGTCCCGTAGTGCGGCCAGTTCACTGGTGCAGACCTGACTGAAGGCATACGGATAGAAGACCAGTACGACGTCCCGCCGGCCGGCGTAGTCGCTCAGCCGGACCGGTTCGCCGTACTGGTTCTGGGTCTCGAAGTCGGGTGCCCGGCTGCCGACAGCCGGGAGGCTCACCCCCGGCGGCCGGACTTCGGGACCACCAGCTTGGTGGCCGACCAGTCGTCGGTCACGCTCAGGGTGCTGGTCGTCGCCAGGCCCGCGACCGGCGCGGCCTCGGTGATGTCGCTGGTCTCGACGTAGCCGTCGCGGCCGACCTTCGGGGTCAGCAGCCAGACCACTCCACCGGCCTTGAGGTCGGTCAGGATGTCGAAGAACGCGTCGACCAGGTCGCCGTCGTCCTCACGGAACCAGAGGAGGACGACGTCGACGACTTCGTCGGTGTCCTCGTCGACGAAGGCCTCGCCGGTGATCTCCCGGATCGCGTCGCGGAACTCGTCGTCGCAGTCATCGTCGTACCCGATCTCCTGGACGACCCAGCCGGCCTCCAGGCCGAGCCGGGAGGCCATGTTCGGCACTCCGCTCTTGCCGTCCGCGTGGTCCGCGGTCGCGCTCACGTGTCCTCCTCCGTGGTCCCCGCTTACCCGGGGGTAGGTGTCAGTAGCCTGCTGCTCAGCGATAGTCCATCGTGACGTACCGCGTCGCGCAAGTATGCACCAGGGTTCCGTGACGTGTCCGGTATGCGCGTGGCGGGTGCGAGGCGTGTCCGCTGAGATCCGGCGCGGCCGCCCGGAATCGGGCCGGAAGGGAAGGCGAAGTAGAACGCATACCGAACAGGTGACAGGATTGCAGTGAAGACAACCAGAGAGAACGGCAGGACAACGTGGCTTCCGGACACGAACCACCAGCCATCATCACCGAGGGGATGCCCACCCAGCTCCCCGACATCGACCCCGACGAGACACGGGAGTGGGTCGAATCGCTCGACGCGGTCCTGGACGAACGGGGCAAGGCGCGAGCGCGCTACCTGATGCTCAAGCTGATCGAGCGCGCCCGGGAGCGACAGGTCGGCGTGCCCGCACTGCGGAGCACCGACTACATCAACTCGATCCCGCCCGAGCGTGAGCCCTGGTTCCCCGGCGACGAGCACATCGAGCGGCGGATCCGGGCCTTCATCCGGTGGAACGCCGCCGTGATGGTGAGCAAGGCCAACCGCAAGGGCCTGGAGGTCGGCGGCCACATCGCCACCTACCAGTCGGCCGCCAGCCTGTACGAGGTCGGTTTCAACCACTTCTTCCGCGGCAAGGACCACCCCGGCGGCGGCGACCAGATCTTCATCCAGGGACACGCCTCGCCGGGTATGTACGCGCGGGCGTTCCTGGAGGGCCGGCTGTCCACCGACCAGCTGGACGGGTTCCGCCAGGAGGTCTCCCGCGGCCCGCACAACGGGCTGTCGTCGTACCCGCACCCGCGGCTGATGCCGGACTTCTGGGAGTTCCCGACCGTCTCGATGGGTCTGGCCGCGCTGAACTCGATCTACCAGGCGCGCTTCAACCGGTACCTGCACCACCGCGGCATCAAGGACACCAGCCAGCAGCACGTCTGGGCGTTCCTCGGTGACGGCGAGATGGGTGAGCCGGAGTCGCTCGGCGCGATCGGCCTGGCCGCGCGCGAGGAGCTCGACAACCTCACCTTCGTGATCAACTGCAACCTGCAGCAGCTGGACGGCCCGGTGCGCGGCAACGGCAAGGTCATCCAGGAGCTGGAGGCGTTCTTCCGCGGCGCCGGCTGGAACGTGATCAAGGTGATCTGGGGCCGCGAGTGGGACAACCTGCTCGCCCAGGACCACGACGGCGCGCTGGTGAACAAGATGAACACCACGCCGGACGGCCAGTTCCAGACCTACTCGGTCGAGTCCGGCGAGTACATCCGCAACAACTTCTTCGGCGGCGACCAGCGGCTCCAGCAGATGGTCAGCAACCTGTCCGACGAGGATCTGCGTAAGCTTCCCCGCGGCGGTCACGACTACCGCAAGGTGTACGCCGCGTTCAAGAGCGCGACCGAGCACGTCGGGCAGCCGACCGTGATCCTGGCCCAGACGATCAAGGGCTGGACGATCGAGGCGCTGGAGGGCCGCAACGCGACCCACCAGATGAAGAAGCTGACCTCGGACGACCTGAAGGCGTTCCGGGACCGGCTGTACCTGCCGATCGACGACTCCGCGCTCGAGGACGCCTACAACCCGCCGTACTTCCACCCCGGCACCGACTCGCCGGAGTTCCAGTACATGATGGAGCGGCGCAAGCAGCTCGGCGGATCGTTGCCGCAGCGGCGGGTGGCCCCGAAGACCTCGCTCAAGCTGCCTGGTGACGACGTCTACAAGCCGCTCGCCAAGGGCAGCAACTCGCCGGTCGCGACCACGATGGCGCTGGTCCGGCTGTTCCGCGACCTGATGAAGGACCCGGAGATCGGCGACCGGATCGTCCCGATCGCCCCGGACGAGTACCGCACGTTCGGCATGGACTCGATGTTCCCGACGGCCAAGATCTACTCGCCGCACGGGCAGCAGTACGAGGCCGTCGACCGCAACCTGCTGCTGTCCTACAAGGAGTCCGAGCAGGGCCAGCTGCTGCACGAGGGCATCAGCGAGGCCGGCGCGATGGGCTCGATGATCGCGGCGGGTACGGCGTACGCGACGCACGGCGAGCCGATGATCCCGTTCTACATCTTCTACTCGATGTTCGGGTTCCAGCGGACCGGTGACTCGCTCTGGGCGCTGGGCGACCAGCTCGGCCGGGGTTTCCTGGTCGGTGCGACGGCCGGCCGTACGACGCTGACCGGCGAGGGACTGCAGCACGCGGACGGTCACTCGCCGCTGCTCGCCTCCACCAACCCGGCAGCGGTGCACTACGACCCGGGCTTCGCCTACGAGGTCGCGTACATCGTCAAGGACGGTCTGCGCCGCATGTACGGCTACGGCCTGGACAAGGACAAGCCGTTCGGCGAGGACGTCTTCTACTACCTCACCGTGTACAACGAGCCCGTCCCCCAGCCCGCCGAGCCGGAGAACCTCGACGTCGCGGGGCTGCTCAAGGGCATGTACCGCTTCGACGAGTACCAGACCGCCGAGGGTGACGACGTACCGCGGGTGCAGCTGCTCGGGTCCGGTGTCGCGCTGCCGTGGGTGCGGAAGGCCCAGCAGATCCTCGCCGAGGAGTACTCGGTGGCCGCGGACATCTGGTCCGTGACCTCGTGGAACGAACTGCGCCGGGACGCCGTCGCCGCCGAGCAGCACAACCTGCTGCACCCGGACGAGCCGGAGCAGGTGCCGTTCGTGACCGAGCAACTGAAGGACACCAAGGGTCCAGTCGTTGCCGTCAGCGACTTCATGCGCGCGGTGCAGGACCAGATCTCCCGCTGGGTGCCGAACGACTACACGTCGCTCGGGACCGACGGCTGGGGTCTGGCCGACACCCGGGCCGCGGCCCGGCGCCACTTCCAGGTGGACGCCGAGTCGATCGTGGTCGCCGCACTGGAGATCCTCGCCAAGCGCGGTGACGTGAAGCCGGAGGTCGCCGCCGAGGCGGCCCGCAAGTACCGCATCGACGACCCGACCGCGGTCGCCGGCGTCAAGCAGGAGGGCGCCGGCGCCTGACGCCGACCACCCGCCAACGGGCCGCTCACCCCATCCGGGGTGGGCGGCCCGCCGCATATTCGCTGGGGCCGCACGGCGAGTCGGCCCTACCCTCGGCACATGCCTGAGTTGATCGAGCCGACCGTCCAACTGCGCGACTCCTGGATGGAGTCTGCGAGCGAGTGGGGCGACACCCATCAGGACGGGGCCGGGTTGTGGGAGGCCGACGACCTGAGCACAGTCGACGGGTTCGCCGCGTGGACGCAGCGGTTGGGCGAGCAGAGCGACGACAGCATCCCGGTCACGCCGGAGCGGGTGCCTGCGACGTACTGGTGGATCGTTGACGGCGGCACCTACCTCGGCGCGATCACGCTCCGGCACGCGCTCAACGAGAAGCTGTTCGAGGGCGGTGGGCACATCGGGTACGGCGTACGCCCGTCGGCACGAGGTCGCGGGCTGGCGACCTGGGCGCTCGGCGCCGTACTCGACAGCGCCCGTGAGCGCGGAATGGACCGCGTGCTGATCACCTGCGACGACGGCAACGTCGCGTCCGCACGGACGATCGAGCGCAACGGCGGCGTACTCGAGGACGTCCGCGACACCTGGCTGGGCCGCACCCGCCGCTACTGGATCGAGCTCTGAGCCGGGTTTGCTACCGTCGGCGCTGACCGTTTGTCGACGACGGGGAGTAGTTGAGCGTGTCCGGAACGCAACAGGACATCGCGGAGGAGAAGACTTTCTTCGGTCATCCTCGCGGGTTGATGACGCTGTTCACCACGGAGCTGTGGGAGCGGTTCAGCTACTACGGGATGCGCGCGATCCTGCTGCTGTACCTGACCGACCAGGCGCACGGGCTCGGCCTCGGTGAGTCACTCGGGCAGGCAGTGGTGTCGATCTACGGCGCCTCGGTCTACCTGCTGTCGGTCCTCGGCGGCTGGTTCGCGGACCGCGTGTTCGGTGCCCGTCGCACCGTCCTGTACGGCGGTACCGTGATCGTCTCCGGCCACCTGTGTCTCGCCCTGCCGTCGACCGGACCGGCGTACGCCGGGATCGCGTTGGTTGCCCTCGGCACCGGACTGCTGAAGCCGAACGTGTCCACGATGGTCGGCGCGCTCTACGAGCAAGGCGATACGCGACGGGACTCGGCGTTCTCGATCTTCTACATGGGGATCAACATCGGGTCGTTCTCGGCGCCGTTCGTGGTCGGGTTCCTGCGCCGCGAGTTCGGGTTCCACGTCGCGTTCGCGGCGGCCGCGGTCGGTATGACGCTGGCGCTGGTCGCCTACCTGCTCGGTCGGCGCACCCTGCACGGCCGCGGCGACACCCCGCCGAACCCACTGACCGCAGCCGACCGGCCGACGATGATCAAGGTCTCGGCCGCGGTCGTCGCGTTGCTCGGTGTGGTGTTCGCCTGGTCGGCCTGGCGATCCGGAGGCGTCGGCCCGCGGCCGGTCGTGGACGCCATCTCGTACGTGTGCTTCCTGGCGCCGATCGCGTACTTCGTGATGCTGCTGCGGAGCCCGCTGGTCACGCCGGTCGAACGGCAGCGGGTCCGCGCGTACATCCCGTTGTTCGTCGCGGCGATGCTGTTCTTCATGCTGTTCGAGCAGGCCGCGACCACGCTGACGACGTTCGCGGCGAGCCGGACGCAACTGGACCTGTTCGGGATCGAGATCTCGCCGGAGTTCTTCCAGTCCGTCAACCCGTTCTCGATCGTTGTGCTGGCGCCGGTGTTCGCGGTGATCTGGATCCGGCTCGGCGACCGCGGGCCGTCGATCGGGCAGAAGTTCGCGACCGGGCTGCTGCTGGCCGGCATCTCGTTCGCGGTGATGGCGCTCGCCTCGTCGGTTGCCGGGGACAACCTCGCGTCGCCGCTGTGGCTGGTGGCCGTGTACGTGATCCAGACTCTCGGCGAACTGTTCCTCTCCCCGGTCGGCCTGGCCGCGACGACCGTCCTCGCGCCGCGTGCGTTCCTCAGCCAGATGATGGCGCTGTGGTTCCTCGCCCCGGCAGCGGGTCAGGCGATCACCGCCCAGCTCGTGCAGGCGACCGAGGATGCGTCGGACACGGCGTACTTCGGTGGCCTCGCGGTCGTGACGATCGTGGTCGCGGTCGTCGTCTTCGCGCTGGCACCGTGGATCCGGCGGCACACCGACGTCCGGGACAGTGCCGACGTACGAGAAACGTCGTAGTCGCACCGTTCGCGAGTTGCGCATTCCGTCCGACGCGGACGGCGGCCCGGGAGACCTAGCGTCAGTGACATGACTGGCGCAAGCGTTGCTCTTCTCGCGGGGACGATGTCCACCATCCTCTTCGCGTCGAGCGCCCTGCCGATGGTGGTCCGGGCGATCCGGACCCGCGACCTCGCGTCGTACAGCCCGGCCAACCTGGTGCTGGCCAACGTCGGCAACGCCGTCCACTGCATCTACGTGGTGCACCTGCCGCCAGGACCGATCTGGTTCCTGCACGGCTTCTACGTCGTGACGTCCGCGCTGATGTTGCTGTGGTGGCTGCGCTTCCACAATCAGTTCCACAGGCACCGGCGCGAGGTCAGGGAGGTCAGGGAGGTTCTGACATGAACACCATCATCATCGGCGCCGGACAGGCCGGACTCGCCACCGGCTACCACCTGCAACGGCTCGGGGAGCCGTTCACGATCCTGGACGGCAACGCCCGGGTCGGCGACCAGTGGCGGGCGCAGTGGGACAGCCTGCGGCTCTACTCCCCCGCCAAGTACGACGGCCTGCCCGGGCTGCCGTTTCCGGGCGATCCGTGGAACTACCCCACCAAGGACGAGGTCGCCGACTACCTCGCCGCGTATTCGACCCGTTTCGACCTGCCGATCCGGCACAACACCCGGGTCGAAAGGCTCGAGCGCCTCGACGGCCGCTGGATCGTGGTCACCGGCACGGAGCGGATCGCGACCGACAACGTCGTCGTCGCCACGGGCACCTTCGGGCGTACGCCGTACCTCCCGGACTTCGCCGTCGACCTGGATCCCGCGATCCGGCAACTGCACTCGTCGGAGTACCGGCGGCCGGCGCAGCTCAAGGACGGGCCGGTGCTCGTGGTCGGCGCGTCACACTCCGGCACCGATGTCGCGTACGAGGTCGCGCAGACCCACGACACCATCCTGTGCGGTCGCGATCCCGGGCAGATGCCGTTCCGTCCCGGCGCACGCGGTCAGGCGATCTTCTGGCCGGTGTTCCTGTTCGTCGGACGGCATCTGGTCACGCGCCGGTCGCCGATCGGCAAGTCGGCGATGGAGGAGATCCGGTTCCACGGCGGCCCGATGATCCGGGTGAAGCGGGCGGACCTGCTCGAGCGTGGCGTCGAGCGCGTGCACGACCGGGTGACCGGCGCCCGGAACGGGCAGCCCGTGCTCGCGGACGGCCGCGTACTCGAAGTGGCCAACGTCGTCTGGGCGACCGGCTTCCAGCAGGTCTTCGACTGGATCAAGGCGCCGGTGATCGGGCCCGACGGCTGGCCACGCGAGTTCCGCGGCGTGGTCGCGGACGCGCCAGGCCTGTTCTTCTGCGGTCTGTCCTTCCAGTACTCCTTCAGCTCGATGGTGCTGCCCGGTGTCGGGCGGGACGCCGGGTACGTCGCCAAACACATCGCGGCCCGGTCCCGGACGGACCGGAGTCTTGCCGCCGCGTGACCGACAGGCGCATGCTCGCGAGTGGGGGCATGTGATGGGGATTGTCGACGATCTACAGCGGGCCCGGACGGCGTTCGAGCGCCGCGACTGGGCGGCCGCGTACGACCGGCTCACCATGGCGGACGGTGAGCCGGGGACCGCCCTCGGCCCGGAAGACCTGATGACGCTGGCCACGGCGGCGTTCCTGCTCGGTGACACGGACGGCTGCATCCGCGCCCTGCAGCGCGGCTACCGGCTGCGCATCGACGCCGGCGACGTGCTGGGCGCGGTGCGGTTCGCCTTCTGGCTGGCGCTCGTCCTCAACGTCCGCGGCGAGGTGGCGGTCGGCAGTGGCTGGGCCGCCCGCGCCCACCGCCTGCTGGTGGACCAGCCGGAGGACGTACTGGAACGCGGCTACCTCCGCGTCCACGACTTCTTCCGGTGCCTGGACAGCGGTGACTTCCCGGGCGCTCTGGCGGTGAGTGAGGACATGATCGGCATCGCCCGCCGGCACTCCGATCCCGACCTGCTCGCCCAGAGCCTGGTCTGCAAAGGCCGGCTGCTGATGTACTCCGGCCGGGTGCCGGAGGGCCTGGCCCTGCTGGACGAGGCGATGGTCGCCGTCGCGGCCGGTGAGCTCTCGCCGATCTTCGCGGGCAACGTGTACTGCGCGATGATCGAGGCCTGCCAGGAGGTACTGGACTTCGCTCGTGCGTCCGCCTGGACGACGGCGCTGACGCGCTGGTGCGACAGTCAGCCGGACCTGGTGCCGTTCACCGGGCAGTGCGCGGTCCATCGCGGTCAGATCCTGCGCCTGCACGCGGCGTACCCGGAGGCGCTGGCGGAGTTCGACGCCGCCTGCCGCCGGTATGCGGCCGCGGGATCCCAGGTCGCGGCCGGCCTCGCGTTGACCGAGCAGGGCGACGTACTGCGGATCTGCGGCGAGTTTTCGGCGGCGCAGGCGGCGTACGACGAAGCGGCCGGGTACGGGCACGAACCGCAGCCGGGCCGGGCGCTGCTCCTGCTGGCCCGTGGCCGGACCGCGGCCGCGGTTGCCGCCGTACGGCGTCTGCTCGCGGAGACCGGCGATCCGGTGCATCGTTCGCGGCTGCTCGCGGGCGCGGTCGAGGTCCTGCTCGCCGGCGAGGCCGTGGACGAGGCCTCGTCGGCGGCTGAGGAGTTGTCGGCAATCGCCGACAGCTTCGGCTGCGCGGGGCTACGGGCGTCGGCGGCGTACTGTCTGGCGCTGGTCGCGCTGCAGGACCGCGACCCGGACCGCTCGTTGCGTCAGGCAAGGGTTGCCGGTCAGTTGTGGAACGAGTTGCAGGCCCCGTACGAGGTGGCGCGGGCGAAGGTACTGGTCGGACGGTCGTTCCGGTTGCTCGGGGACGAGGACTCTGCGACCACCGAACTGAAGGCCGCCTGCCACAGTTTCACCGAACTCGGCGTCGTGCCTGCGCGGCAGGAAGTCGAGCGGCTGCTGCACACCGAGAGCACCGGCGGTCTCACCGCACGCGAGCTCGAGGTCCTGCGACTGGTTGCGGTGGGCAACAGCAACGCCGAGATCGCGGAGCGGCTGGTGCTGAGCGACAAGACCGTCGCCCGGCACCTCACCAACATCTTCGCGAAGCTCGACGTACCGTCCCGGACCGCGGCCGCGGCGTATGCCCGCGATCACGACCTGCTCTGAGCCACCCAGGTCGACAACGCTTCATCCAGTCCCGTCGCGGTGCCGTCCGCGGCGGCCCAGGCGACGTACCCGTCCGGCCGGATCAGCACGCCGGTGAGATCGCCGTCGTACTTCGTCGTGAGCACGCGGACCCGCCCGGATGCGAGGTCGCGCAGTTGCGCCGAATCGGACAGGTCCAGCAGCAGCGCCTTGCCGTCGAACAGGTGCTCCCCCAGCCGCGTACCGTCCGCGAACTTGAAGTCCGGCGCACCCGAGCCGACCAGCTCGTGCGTGCCCTCGATCGGGTAGCGATGCAGAACACCGGACAACTTCTTCGCGAGGTACGTCGTACCGCCCGACGTCTCGAGCAAGTCCTTGACCACGCTGCGCAACGCCGAGGTCCGGAAATCCGTGCGCATCAAGGCGACCTGGGCGCGCGTCCAGTCCAGGACCCACTCGCCGATCGGGTGCCGTTCGGTCGTGTAGGTGTCGAGGAGACCCGCGGGTGCGGTGCCTTGGATCGTCGCAGCCAGCTTCCAGCCGAGGTTGACCGCGTCACCGATCCCGAGGTTCAGGCCCTGACCGCCGAAGGGTGAGTGCACGTGTGCCGCGTCCCCGGCGAGCAGCACGCGTCCGATGCGGTACGTCGTGGCCTGCCGTGCGTTGTCGGTGAACCTCGTCGCCGACAGCAGGCGGGTGACCGTGACGTCGACGCCGGTGACCCGGCGCAGGCTGCCCTGGATCTCGTCGGCGGTGATCGGTGCGTCGCGGTCCTCCGGCGGGCCGTCGAACTCGACGGTCAGCACCCTGCCGGGAACCGGTCCGTGCGCGTAGAGCCCGGTCTCGGTGTAGTTCCAGCTGCGGCGCAGGCCCTCGGCGCCTTCGAGTTCCACGATCGCCTGCCGGCCAGTGATCGCCGGCTCGGTACCGGGGAAGTCGAACCCAGCCAGCTTGCGTACCAGACTGCGGCCGCCATCGGCGCCGACCAACCAGCCCGCCCGCACCGAGCCGGCGCTCAACTGGACCGTTACGCCCTCGTCGTCGGCGTCGAAGCCGGTGACCTCCACCCCACGCCGGATCTCGACGCCGAGCTCGGCGGCCCGCGCGCCCAGTACGGACTCGATCGCCTGCTGCCCGACCGCGACCACCGACACCGCGGGACCGGCATCGCGGAAGTCCGGATCCGCGAAGTCCACCCCGGCGGAGCTGACCATGATCCCGGCGAAGTGCCCGGCCGGCGGCGGACCGCTCGGCGCCTTCCCGCCGCGGAACGCCTTCATCTGCTCGTATGCGAGCCGCTGGTGCTCCTGCAGCGCCGGCAGCATCCCGCGCCGGTACAACGCCTCGGCGGTCGGCACGTTGATCGAGCCGGCCTTGATCGTCGGGTCGATCTCGAGCAGCCGCTCGACGACCAGTACGCCGACTCCGGCCAGCGCGAGCTCGCAGGCCAGCATCAGTCCGACCGGCCCGCCGCCGGCGATCACCACGTCCTTGTTGTCCATGGCGAAATCTTAGACCGAGTATAAAATTTGGTCCAGTACAATTCTGACCATGGCGGAGCAAGGACTGCGGGAACGCAAGAAGCAGGCGACCCGGCGGATGATCGCGGACGTGGCCACCGGCCTGTTCGTGACCCGCGGGTTCGACGCGGTGACGGTCGCCGAGATCGCCGAGGCGGCCGGTGTGTCCAAGATGACGGTCTTCAACTACTTCCCGCGCAAAGAGGATCTGTACCTGGACCGGCACCTCGACCGGCTCCGTGAACTCGAGGCCGTCGTCCGCGACCGGCCTGCCGGCGAACCGGTGACCACCGCGATGCGCCGCTATCACCACGAGTTGCTTGCTGCGGGGCACCCGCTGTCCGGTGCGATCGCGGGCGTGCACGGGTTCTGGAGCGTGCTGCAGTCCAGCCCCGCTCTGATGGCCCGCATGATCGAGCAGGAACACGAGATCGGCGACATGCTGGCCGGCGTGCTGGCCGAAGAGACCGGCGACGAGTTCTCCGCGCGCCTGGTCGCGAACCTGCTGACCGCCACCATCACCACGATCTTCCGGACCCCGGTCGGCCGGATCGTGGCCGGCGACGACGTCGAGCAGGTCCGCCGCGATCAGGTGGCCGTCATCGACCGGGCGTTCGACGTACTGGAACAAGGGATCGGTCCTCGGAGGGAGCAGGTTCACTCCGACGGGTGAGGCGGCGCCGGGGCGGTAGGCCGGATGCTCGGAACGTGAGCACAACTGAGCGTCCCGTCCCCCGCTGGGCCTACGTCCTCGCCCACGCGATCCCGTTCCTGACCCTGCCGTCCGGACTCTGGCGGCTGGGTCTCGTCTTCGGTTCGTCGATGGGCATGCTGGACGACAACGGCAACCCCGCCCTGCTCGGAGGTATCGGCGAAAGGGTGTACGTCGTCTCGCTGTCGATCGTGTCCGAGCTGGTCGCGCTGACCGCGCTGGGCCTGGTCAGTCGGTGGGGCGAGGTCGCGCCGCGCTGGATCCCGTTCATCGGCGGCCGGCGCGTCCATCCGTACGCCGCGATCGTGCCCGCCGTCCTGGGATCGCTGTCCCTGATCGCGATCTGGACCTTCGGGTTCCGCGACGCGTTCACCGACCACTTCATCCCGTTCTCGGGCACGGGCTGGAAGGTACTGATGATGGCCTGCTACCTGCCGCTCAACCTCTGGGGACCCGCACTGCTGGTCGTCACCTGGGCGTACTACCGGCGGCGGGTCAGCGCGACCGCGGTCGCGGTTTGAGCGTCGTCCCGGGCAGCGGCGGAGCAGGCAGCGGATCGCCGTCGTACCCGGGGACCATGCTGAACCTGTCGTTGCCCCCAGCATCGATGGCGGCCTGCCAGGCGTCCCGCGCGGCGACGATGTCCTCGTGCGAGCGGCCGATGAAGTTCCACCACATCACCAGCTCCTCCTCGAACGGTTCACCGCCGAGCAGGAGGAACCGCACACCATTGCTCGAGGCGACGAGCTCGATCGCGTCGCGACCGGCGCCGAGGTAGGTCATCTCGCCGAAGCCCGGCGTCAATTCCCCGACCGTCAGCAATCCGTCGACCGCGAGGACGGCGTACTCGTTGGACGGTGTCAGCGGGAGCGAGATAGTGCGGCCCGGCTCGATCGTGACATCGGCGCCGACGAGCGGGGTGTACGCCGGGGCGGGTGACGTGACACCGGCGACGGTCCCGATCATCACGGTCACCTGCGCGCCGTCGAGGCCGAGCCGCGGCAGATCGGCGTACGCGTTGAAGGCGGGTGGGGTCGTCGTACGGACGTCGTCCGGCAGGGCGACCCACAGTTGGGCGCCGTGCAGCCTCGGCGGGGCGTCCGGGGTCGAGACCTCGGAGTGGGCGATGCCGTTGCCGGCGGTCATGATGTTCAACTCACCCGGGCGGACGAGCGCGTGCGATCCGACGCTGTCACGGTGCTCGATCTCGCCCTCGAACAGCCAGCTCACCGTCTGCAGGCTCGTGTGAGGGTGCGGCGGGACCTGCATGCCACGCTCCCCCGGTACGTCGTACGAGTCGACGCGCTGCGCCAGGTCCTCCGGCCCGTAGTGGTCCACGAAGCACCAGGCGCCGACCATCCGGCGGTTCTTGTTCGGCAGCAGCCGACGTACCTTCGTGGTCCGCCCCAGCACGACGTCGCGCGCCTCGAGCATCTCCAGCGCGGGCCCCTCACAGTCGCCAGTCCCGACAACCTCAACCGGATCTTGCTCCAGATCACTCATGACGCCGTCCATTCCAGGAGTTTCTGCTGGTCCCAGGTGTTGATGACGCGGTCGGGCGACACACCGCAGTCCTCGGCGCGTTCGCAGCCGTAGACCTGCCAGTCGAGCTGGCCGGGCGCGTGCGCGTCGGTGTCGATCGAGAACACGCAGTCCATCTCGACCGCCATCGAGAGCAGCCGCTTCGGCGGGTCGAGCCGTTCGGGACGGGAGTTGATCTCGACCGCCGTACCGAACTGGCGGCACGCCTCGAACACCACCTCGGCGTCGAACTCGGACTCGGGGCGCGTCCCGCGGCCGCCCGTGATCAGCCGGCCGGTGCAGTGACCGAGGACGTCCACGTGCGGGTTGGCGATCGCGCGGACCATCCGCTCGGTCATCGGCTCGGAGGCCATCCGCAGCTTCGAGTGGACGCTGGCCACCACCACGTCCAGCCGGGCGAGGATCTCGGAGTCGCAGTCCAGCGAGCCGTCGTCGAGGATGTCGACCTCGATACCGTTCAGGATCGTGAAGCCGTCCAGCTCGTCCTGGAGCTTCTTGTTGAGCTCGGCAACGACCTCGAGCTGCTGCAGCCGCCGTTCCCGGGACAGCCCGTTGGCGACGGTCAGCCGCGGCGAGTGGTCGGTGAGCGCGATGTACGAGTGGCCCAGGCGATGCGCCGTACGCGCCATCTCCTCGATCGGGCTGCCGCCGTCGGACCACTCGGAGTGCAGATGCAGGTCGGCCTTCAGCTCGGCGCGGAGGTCCTTGCCCGCGCCGGTCAGCTCTCCCGCGTCACCCTCCAGCTTGACCAGGTACGCCGGGGTCTTGCCGTCCATCGCCTCGATGATCACGGCCTCGGTCTTCGGCCCGATCCCCGGCAGCTCGGTCAGGGTCCCGGCGCGGCGGCGCGCCCGTACCTCGGCGGCCGGCAACGCGGCGATCGTGTCGGCCGCCCGCCGGTACGCCTTCACCCGGTGCGTCGGCTGCCGGTCACGCTCGAGGTAGTACCCGATCGCCCGCAGGGCCGCTACGGCGTCCGCCACGCCCGCGTTGTCCGTCATGCCTCCCATCATGGCAGCGGTCTATGGTCGGTTCGTGGCGAAGGGTGCGCATCTGGCGCGGGCGGAGCGGTTGCAGGGAGCGACCGGCGCGCTCGCCACCGCCGCGATGGCGGCGATGGAAGAGAAGCTTCCGTGGTTCGGGAAGCTGTCCGCGCAGGACCGGTCGTGGATCGGGCTGGTCGCGCAGTCCGGGATCTCGGCGTTCGTCGAGTGGTTCCGCGACCCCGAGGCACACTCCTCGATGCCGACCCGGATCTTCGGCTCCGCGCCGCGCGAGTTCACCCGGGTGATCTCGCTGCACCAGACCGTCGACCTGGTGCGGACGACGATCGAGACCATCGAGAACACCATCGGCACCCTGCTCCCGCCCTCGGACGTCCCGATCGTCCACGAGGCCATCCAGCGGTACGCCCGCGAGGTCGCGTTCGCCGCCGCCACCGTCTACGCGCAGGCGGCCGAGATGCGCGGCGCCTGGGACGCCCGTCTGGAAGCCCTCCTCGTCGACTCCGTCATCCGCGGTGAGGCCGACGAGTCGGTCCGCTCTCGCGCCTCCGCTCTGGGCTGGACCGGAGCCGCCGGTACGACGGGAGCCGCGGAGGTGGCCGTGGTGGTCGGCCGGGCTCCCGCCGCCGAACCGGCCGAAACCCGCAACGCCGGCTCGAACGTCGCGGACCTGGTCCGGCACGCGGCCCGCGAGGCGGGTGCTGACGCTCTGTGCGCCATCCAGGGCGACCGCCTGGTGGTGGTACTCGGCGGTACAAGCAAACCTGTCGAGATCGTACAAAAACTCGCGCCCTGGTTTGGACCCGGTCCGATCGTGGTGGGACCGGTCGTGAAGGACCTGATGTCGGCCGTGACCTCGGCACGAGCCGCCGTTGCCGGGCTGCGCGCCGCCGCGGCCTGGCCGGGCGCCCCGCGGCCGGTGCCGGCCGACGAACTGCTCCCGGAACGGTCACTCTCCGGAGACGGCCACGCCCGCCGGCAGCTCGCGAACGAGGTCTATGCCCCGCTCACCGTGGGCGACGGCGTGCTCCTCGACACGGTCTCGGCGTACCTGGACTCGGGCGGATCGATCGAGGCGACGGCCCGGGCGATGTTCATCCACGCCAATACCGTCCGGTACCGGCTGAAGCGTGTGGCGGACATCACGGGGTACAACCCGCTGAATCCCCGCGACAGTTTCACGTTGCGTGTCGCACTGACCTTGGGTCGCCTGCTCAATCCCGAGCCCGGAGGCACGGTTTTGTAGGATCTCCACAAACCCGCCCGGGAGAATTCGTGCTCGCCTTTGCGCTCACGACCGGCAGGTGTAAGGGAGAGTGGGGCACGTGCTCGTCATCGTCGCACCCGGTCAGGGTGCCCAGACCCCAGGATTCCTCGAGCCGTGGCTGACGGATCCCGTGTTCGAGAGCCGGCTGAACTGGCTCTCCGCGGTCGCCGGCCTCGACCTCGCCCACTACGGCACCGAAGCCGACGCGGACACGATCCGGGACACCGCGATCGCGCAGCCGCTGCTGGTCGCCTCCAGCATGCTGGCCGCGCTGGCGGTCTTCCCGCACCCGGCCGACGCCTTCGCGAAGGTCGGCGCGGTCGCCGGTCACAGCGTCGGTGAGCTCGCCGCCGCGGCCGGCACCGGTGTGCTGACCGCCGAGCAGGCGATGGTCCTGGTCCGCGAGCGCGGCAAGGCGATGGCCGCCGCGGCCGCGCTGACGCCGACCTCGATGACCGCGGTGCTGGGCGGCGACCGCGAGGAGATCCTCGCCAAGCTCGCCGAGCACGGCCTGACGCCGGCCAACGACAACGGCCCCGGCCAGATCGTTGCCGCAGGCACCGTCGAGGAGCTGGCTGCGCTGGCTGCCGATCCGCCCGCGAAGGCGCGGCTGATCCCGCTGTCCGTCGCCGGTGCGTTCCACACCCGGCACATGGAGCCGGCCGTCCAGACGCTGGCGAAGTACGCGACCGCGATCAGCACCCACGACCCGCGGACCCGCCTGATCTCGAACCGCGACGGCCACGTCGTCCACGACGGCCGCGACGTCCTGCGGCGCCTCGTCAACCAGGTGAACGCGCCGGTCCGCTGGGACCTGTGCATGCAGACCATGTCCGACCTCGAGGTGACCGGCATCCTGGAACTGCCGCCGGCGGGCACCCTGACCGGGATCGCTCGGCGCGCTCTGAAGGGTGTCGAGACGTTCGCGCTGAAGACCCCGGACCAGCTCGACGACGCCCGCGCGTTCGTCGAGAAGCACGGCAGCCCGTCCGAGATCGACGCCTCCCCCACCTGGCGCCTGCTGGTCGCCCCGATCAAGGGCACCTTCACCCGCAAGGTCGACGTACTCCGGGAGACCGGTGCGACCGTCGAGGCCGGTGAGGTCGTCGCGAAGGTGGCGAGCCTGCGGGACGAGGTCGACGTGACCGCACCGCACGGCGGCATCGTCGTCGAGTGGCTCGTCGAGGAAGGCGACCCGGTCGCCCCCGGCCAGCCCCTGGTCCGCCTGCACCCCGCCGGGAGCCCCGCATGATCACCGCATCGACAGGCGCGCAGTACGCCGGAATTCTCGGCATCGGGTCGTACCGGCCGCGGCGGGCGGTGCCGAACTCCGAGATCCTCGAGCAGATCGACTCCAGCGACGAGTGGATCCAGACCCGCTCCGGGATCAAGGAGCGGCGCTGGGCGAGCGAGGACGAGACCGTCCTGATGATGTCGGTGAACGCGGCCAAGGAAGCGATCGCCGACTCCGGTATCGACCCGGCCGAGATCGGTTGCGTCATCGTCGCGACCGTCACGCACCTGTACCAGACGCCCGCCATCGCCACCCGGATCGCGGTCGAGGTCGGCGCCCCGACAGCGGCGGCGTTCGACATCTCCGCGGCCTGTGCGGGCTTCTGCTACGGCGTCGCGATGGGCAACGACCTGGTCCGCGGCGGCAGCGCGAAGTACGTGCTGGCGATCGGGGTCGAGCGACTCAGCGACATCACCGACCGGACCGACCGCGGTACGGCGTTCATCTTCGCCGACGGCGCCGGCGCCGCGATCGTGGGACCGACCGACGAACCGGGCATCGGCCCGGTCGTGTGGGGCTCGGACGGCACGCAGCACCAGGTGATCAGCCAGAAGGAGTCCTGGCAGGAGGTGCACGGCAACCACAACTGGCCGCATCTGACGATGGACGGCAACCCGGTGTTTCGCTGGGCGTCGTTCGAGATGGCCAAGGCCGCGCAGCAGGCGCTGGACGTGGCCGGTGTGAAGGCGGAGCAGCTCGACCTGTTCGTCCCGCACCAGGCGAACATGCGGATCACCGACGCGATGCGCCGCACGCTGAAGCTGCCCGAGCACGTGAAGATCGCCCGCGACATCGAGCGCCAGGGCAACACCTCGGCCGCGTCGATCCCGCTCGCGATCACCGCGATGCGCGAGGCCGGCGAGGCCAAGAGCGGCGACCTCGCCCTGATCATCGGCTTCGGAGCCGGGCTGGTGTACGCCGCCCAGGTCATCCGTCTTCCGTAGTCCATAGTTGTCCGGGAGCAGCTCAGGTGGCTGCATCCGGCTGTACAAGCCAGAAGAAATCCGAAAGGGAACCAGAGAACATGGCCAGCACCGAAGAGATCCGTTCCAGCCTCGCCGAGATCGTGAACGAGATCGCCGGCATCCCGGTCGAGGACGTCCAGCTGGACAAGTCCTTCACCGACGACCTCGAC
Source organism: Kribbella pratensis (assembly GCF_004366075.1). Lineage (GTDB taxonomy): Bacteria > Actinomycetota > Actinomycetes > Propionibacteriales > Kribbellaceae > Kribbella > Kribbella pratensis. The sequence goes on from NZ_SODU01000001.1 coordinate 1,804,473, forward strand.
GTCGACTCGCTCTCCATGGTGGAGGTCGTGGTGGCCGCCGAGGAGAAGTTCGACGTGAAGATCCCCGACGACGAGGTCAAGAACCTGAAGACCGTGGGCGACGCGGTCGCGTTCATCGAGCGCGCCCAGAACGGCTGACGTCACCGTCATCCGCGCTGGCCTGGGTGCTCATCGGGCCCCTTCTTCGCAAGGCAGTCTGATGAGCACCACGCAGTACCACCCCTCGCTCCCAACCGCAGAACGCTCATGTGAAGGATGAGGTAACCATGTCGAAGACCCGAGTCGTCATCACCGGACTCGGAGCCACGACTCCGCTCGGCGGCGATGTGGCCAGCACCTGGGAAGGGTTGCTGGCCGGTCGCTCCGGCGCACGGCGGCTGACCGACGAGTGGGTGCAGAACCTGGCGGTGCAGATCGCCGCACCGGTCGCGGTCGAGCCGACCGAGGTCATCGAGCGCGTCAAGGCCCGCCGTCTCGACCGTACGGCGCAACTCGCCCTCGTCGCCGCCCGTGAGGCCTGGGCCGACTCCGGCCTGGAGGACTCCGGGCTCGACAAGGAGCGCCTCGGCGTCGCGGTCGCCTCCGGGATCGGCGGCCTGCACACCACCCTGTCGAACTACGACGCCTTGCAGCAGAACCCGCGCCGGGTGTCGCCCTTGGCGATCCCGATGCTGATGCCGAACTCGTCGGCGGCGTACGTCAGCCTCGAGCTCGGCGCGAAGGCCGGCGTCCACACCCCGGTGTCGGCCTGTGCGTCCGGCAACGAGGCGATCTGGCTGGGGCTCGACCAGATCCGGCTCGGCCGCGCGGACGTGGTGGTCGCCGGTGGCGCCGAGGGCGCGATCATGGCGCTGCCGCTGGCCGCGTTCGGGATGATGCAGGCGCTCAGCAAGCGCAACGACGACCCGGAGAAGGCGTCGCGTCCGTGGGACGTGGACCGCGACGGGTTCCTGCTCGGAGAGGGCGCCGGGATTCTGATCCTGGAGTCGTACGAGCACGCGAAGGCGCGCGGCGCGAAGATCTACGCCGAGCTCGCCGGTGCGGGGATCTCCGCCGACGGCCACGACATCGCGCAGCCCGACCCCACCGGTTCCGGTGCGCGGCGAGCGATGCTGCGGGCGCTGTCCGAGGGCGACCTGAGCCCGGCCGACATCTTCCACATCAACGCGCACGCCACCTCGACGCCGCAGGGCGACATCGCCGAGTCGATCGCGATCCGGCAGGCGCTCGGCAAGGAGGCCGACCACGCGGTCGCCACCGCGCCGAAGTCGATGATCGGTCACCTGCTCGGCGGTGCCGGTGCGGTCGAGTCGGTCGCCACCGTGCTCGCCCTGAAGAACAGGGTCTCGCCGCCGACCATCAACGTGGACAAGCTCGACGACGAGATCGACCTGGACGTCGCGACCGAGCAGCGCAAGCTGCCCGACGGGGACATCGCGGCCCTGAACAACTCCTTCGGCTTCGGCGGCCACAACGCCGCCATCGCCTTCAAAACCCTGTAGTCCCTGGAGGCCCGATGACCGTCGCTCCGGCGAAACCCGCCAAGCTGCCCCGTGAGCTGGATCCGCGGAACCCCGTCACCCGGCTCACGAACCTGCTCGATCCGGGCAGTCTGGAGCTGATCACCCCCGATGATCTGTCGGGGATGATCGCGGCCCGCGGGCGGATTGCCGGGGCGAAGGTCGTGGCGTTCTGTTCCGACGCCACCGTGATGGGCGGCGCGATGGGCGACATCGGCTGCGACGTGGTGGTCAAGGCCTACGAGGTCGCCCGCGCGGAGCAGGTGCCGATCATCGGCCTGTGGCACTCCGGCGGCGCGCGGCTGGCCGAGGGCGTGCTCAGCCTGCACGCCGTCGGCAAGATCTTCTACGCGATGACGCAGGCCTCCGGGAAGATCCCGCAGATCTCCGTCGTCCTCGGCCCGGCGGCCGGCGGAGCGGCGTACGGTCCGGCGCTCACCGATGTCGTCATCCTCGGTCCGGAGGGCCGGATCTTCGTGACCGGCCCGGACGTGGTCCGCTCGGTCACCGGTGAGGACGTCGACATGCTCCGCCTCGGCGGCCCCGAGCCGCACGGGCGGCGATCCGGCGTCGTCCACATCACCACCGACAGCGAGGCGACAGCGCTGGAGCAGGCCCGCCGGTTGGCCGACCTGCTCGCCAACCAGGGCACGATGTCGACCGCGATCCCGGACACCGATCTGTCCGGGTTCCTGCCCGAGTCGGCGAAGCGCGCGTACGACGTCCACCCGCTGGTCGGAGGTGTGCTCGACGAGGACGCTGAGTCTTCACAGGTCGAACTGCACCAGCGGTGGGCGCCGAACATCGTCACCACGCTCGGTCGCCTCGGCGGCCGCACGATCGGCGTGATCGCGAACAACCCGCTCCGGCTCGGTGGCTGCCTGGACGCGCTGTCCGCGGAGAAGGCGTCCCGGTTCGTCCGGATGTGCGACGCGTTCGGCGTACCGCTCGTCGTGCTGGTCGACGTACCGGGATATCTGCCCGGTGTCGGTCAGGAGTGGGACGGCGTCGTACGACGGGGCGCGAAGCTGCTGCACGCGTTCGCGGAGGCCGTCGTACCGCGGGTGACCCTGGTGACGCGGAAGACGTACGGCGGGGCGTACATCGCGATGAACGCGCGCTCGCTGGGCGCCACCCGCGTGTTCGCGTGGCCGCGCGCCGAGGTCGCCGTGATGGGCGCGGTGGCGGCCATCCGGGTCCTGCACCGCCGCAAGCTCGCCGAGGTGGACCCGGAGCTCCGGCCCCAGGTCGAGGCCGAGCTGGCCGTGGAGCACGAGAAGATTGCCGGCGGCATCGATCGGGCCATCGAGATCGGCGTCGTCGACGAGGTCGTCGAACCGACCCGCACCCGCACGGCCCTCGCGACCGCCCTGGCCAAGGCCGAGGCCGACGGCCCGATCCGCGGCAACCACGGCAACATCCCGCTATAGACACCCCTGAAACGGCTTGAAGGGCACGGATCCGGAGATCCGTGCCCTTCACGTGGTGCGGCCGCTGTTGTTCACAACCACCGGGGGTGTCCCGACACCCGGTGGCCCAGCGGCCACGGCCCCTCCCACCCTTTGTAGAACGTCTGATGCCCAGTCTCACCGAAAAGTTCGGCGAAGTCCCCTGGTTCACAGGTTTCTTCTGAAGTTCTCAGCAAGTCCTCAGACGACCTGGTGGAGCCAGCGCACCGGTGCGCCGTCGCCGGCGTACCGGAAGGGCTCGAGTTCGTCGTCCCACGGGCGACCGAGCAGCCGCTCGACCTCCTCGGTCAGGTCGGCCTCACCGCTCGCCGCCTTCAGCATGGCCGCCTTCAACCGCTCCTCGGGCACCATGATGTCGCCGTGGACGCCGGTCGTCGCGTGGAAGACCCCGAGCGCCGGGGTGAAGGAGTACCGCTCGCCCTCGACGCCGTTGCTCGGCTCCTCGGTCACCTCGAACCGGAGCTTCTGCCATCCGCGCAGGGCGGACGCCAGCTTCGCCGCGGTCCCGGCCTCAGCCTGCCACGACAGTTCGGCCCGGTACTGGCCCTGGGCCGCCGGCTGCGGTGTCCAATCCAGTTTCACGGGCACGCCAAGGATGCCGCCCGCTGCCCACTCGACATGCGGACACAACGCTGACGGCACCGTGTGGACGTACAGAACGCCACGAGTTGTCGCCACCGGGACCTCCTGTGCTCGAGGGGCGCCTTCCCCAGCGTTCTCGATCACTTGCCTGTCGGTCCTGGCGGTACTGATCCCTCAAGGCATCACAAGATGCCCCGCGGAACTCTGATACATCTTGCACCACAGCCCCCTCCAACACCAGCAGCCTCGCCGTGTCAACTACATCACCGTCGTGTCGCGATCTCAGCTGGACCCGCCGCGGATCCAGCTCGGCGAAGAACGGTCCGCGAACACCTGTGGGCTGTCGCTGGAGATCGCGAGAACCACCGCGCCCGCCTGCTGTGTCGCGAGCGCCCGCGCCGTCGCGATCTGGCGTGGGGGCGAGCCGATTGCTAGGGGAAGCGGGTGGCGAGGGCGATGCACGCGCCGGCGGCGGCGAGGGTGAAGAGCATCGCGATCCCGGCGTACCGGGCGGTGATCTCCTTGTCGACCTCGTCGTACCCGACCGAGGAGCCGATGTCCTTGTAGACGTCCTCGAGCTCACCGGCCGACTCCGCGGTGTAGGCCTTGCCGCCGCTGATCTCGGCGACCGAGCGCAGCTCGGCCCTGTCCGGTGGGACCCGCTGCCGGATGCCGTCCATCTCGATGAAGCCCGAGTCGGTGCCGAAGCAGATCGTGTACACCGGGGTGCTCTTCGCCTTCGCGGCCTGCGCGCCCTCCTGGGCGGTCCGGCCGACGGTCCGCTTCCCGTCGGACAGCAGCACGATCCGCGCCGGAGCCGGCTCGGTGGGGTGCTCGGGGTCCGGCGGGACCTGGGTGAGCGCCTGCAGCGAGGTGTAGATGCCCTCACCGGTCGCGGTCGACTCGGCCAGCTCGAGCCCGTCGATCGAGCGCAGCACGGTCGCCCGATCGGTGGTCGGCGGCACGATGATCGACGCCGTACCGGCGAAGTTCACCAGCGCCACGTTGAACTTGCCCGGCAGCTGGTTGACGAAGTTCTTGGCCGACTTCTTCGCGGCCTCGAGCCGGTTCGGGTCGATGTCGGTGGCCATCATCGACAGCGAGACGTCGATCGCCACCACGATCGTGGCCCGCTCGCGCGGCACCTTCACCTTGGCCTTCGGCTGCGCGAACGCCACGACGCAGGTCAGCGCGGCCAGCAACGCCAGCCCGACGGCCAGGTGCCGCCGCCACTGCGGCCGCCGCGGCGCGACCCGGTCCAGCAGCGCGATGTTGGTGAAGCGCAGCGCGTACTGCGAGCGACGGTGCTGGAGAAAGATGTACCCCGCCAGGATCAGCGGGATGAGCAGCAGGAACCACAATCTGGCCGGAGACAGGAACTCCATCAGCGAGCCACTCCCTTCGGCGGTTGGTGCAGACGGGCTGCGACATGCCGGTAGGCGAGCACGAACCGCACGGTGTCGGCGACCCAGTCGCGGTCGGTCCGCAGCACCAGATGCCCGGCACCTACCCTACGCAGGGCGGCCCTCGTTCGTTCCCGCTGCGCGAGCGCGGCCGTCCCGAAAGCCTCCCGGACCTTGCGCCGCCGGGTGTCGATCTCGCGCACCTCACCGGTCTCCGGGTCACCGATCGTGACGACGCCGATGTTCGGCAGCTCCAGCTCGCGCGGGTCGACGATCTCGACCGCCAGCACCTGGTGCTGCGCGGTCAGCTTGCGCATCGCCCGTTCCCAGGACGGCTCGATCTGGCTGGCCACCTCGCCGTCGTGCGGCGTGAGGAAGTCGGAGACGATCACACGCAGCCCGCGCTTGCGCTGCGTCCGCGCCATCGACTCGAGCGCCGCGGCCAGGTCGCTGCGGTGTGCCTCCTCGTCGCTGTTGAACTGCTCGGCCAGCAGCGCGCGCAGCAGGCCGTAGAGCGCGAGCCGCCCGGACCGCGCCGGCCAGCGGCGCAGCGCCGAGTCGCGCAGCATCAGCCCACCGAAGCGGTCGCCCAGCCGGTGGGTCAGGAACCCGACCGTGGCGACGGCCGCGACCGCGAGCTCCCGCTTCTCGAGTGTCGACGTACCGAAGTCCATCGAGCCGGACAGGTCCACCAGCGCCCAGGTCTCCAGCTCCCGGTCCGCGATCAGGTCACGGACGTGCGGAACCGTGGTACGCGCGGTGACCGCCCAGTCCATCCGCCGTACGTCGTCGCCGACCTGGTACTCCCGCGCCTCGGCGAGCTCGGTGCCGGGCCCCGGGAGCAGGCCGAGGTGTTCCCCGTGCAGGTAGCCCTCGAGCCGCCGTACGACGGTCAGCTCCAGCCGCCGCAACGCACGCTCGGGGGCGAGCTGCGAGATCGTCATCGCAACCCGCGGATCTGGACGGTTGGGCACTACACGAACTCCGGGCGGCCGGAGCCGTCGGTGCCGTCGCGCCAGACCGGCTGCGGCGGCGGGACGGTGGCCAGGATCCGCTCGATCACCGCGCGCGGGTCGATGTTGTCCGCGACCGCGTCGAAGGTCAGACCGAGCCGGTGCCCCATCACGTCGAGCGCGACGGTCTGGACGTCGCTCGGCAGCAGGTAGTCCCGGCCGTGGATCAGCGCCAGCGCCCGGCCGGCCGCGATCAGGCCGAGGGTCGCGCGCGGGCTGACGCCGAGCTCGATGATCGGCTCCAGGTCAGGCAGGTGGAAGTCGGTCGGCGTCCGGGTCGCCATCACCAGGCGCACGGCGTACTCCGCGACGAGGTTGTGCACGAAGACCTGCTCCGCGGTCCGCTGCAGCTCGAGGATCGTCTCCGGCTTCAGCACCTGCCGCGGCTCCGGCGGATCGACGCTCATCCGGCGGAGGATCTCGAACTCCTCGTGCCCGCGCGGATGCGGTACGTCGATCTTCACCAGGAACCGGTCGCGCTGCGCCTCGGGCAGCGGGTACACGCCCTCGGACTCGATCGGGTTCTGGGTCGCGATCACGATGAACGGCTTCGGCATCGGGAACGTCTGGCCGCCGATCGACACCTGCCGCTCGGCCATCAGCTCCAGCATCGCGGACTGCACCTTGGCCGGCGCGCGGTTGACCTCGTCGGCCAGCACGAAGTTCACGAACGTCGGGCCGAGCTCGATGTCGAAGGTCTCGCGGGTCTGCCGGTAGATCCGGGTGCCGACGATGTCGGACGGGACCAGGTCCGGGGTGAACTGGATCCGGGCGAACGTGCCGCCGACCACGCTGGCGAAGGTCCGGACGGCAAGCGTCTTGGCAACACCCGGAACACCCTCGAGCAGGCAGTGACCCTTGGCCAGCAGCGACACCATCAAGGTCTCGACCATGTGCTCCTGGCCGACGATCACCCGCTTGACCTCGCCAAGGGCCTCGCCGATCAGCCGGGACTGCTGGGCCACCGTTCCTGCCGGCACCGTGGTTTCGGTCATGCCTGTCCTTCCGGGGCCCGCACGCGAGCCTTGTCATTCCCCACTGGCAACACCAGCCATTCCATCAGATCACCGGGGCCAGCGCTCCCGGAGCCCCGTCCCATCCTCCCCCGCCACCCCAAATCCAGCTCCCGCCGTACCTGGAGCACCCCGGTCCGGAAATGGGTGCCGGGTGCTCGAGGTGGGTTCGGTGCGCGTGCTACCGGGGATGTGGTGGGATTGGGGTGATGACTGCGACCGAATCCCAGCCGAAGGTGCAGCCGGAGGACCGGCCTGCGCTGGAGATTCCGGACGCCCTCCCGCTGCAGCCGGAGGACCCGCCGCGGGTCGGCGAGTTCTGGCTAACCGGCCGCCTCGGCGCCAACGCGGCCGGTTATCTGTACACCGCGAGCTCCGAGGACGGGCGGGACGCGATCGTCGCGATGATGACCGAGGGTTCGGCCGACGACGCCGCCGCCCGGGAGCGGTTCGTGAACGCCGTCGACGAGCTCCCCGAGGACGCCGTACTCGCGCACAACGACTCCGACGACGACGATCTCGCGCTCTGGGTCGCGATCGGGCCGATCCGGACCGACGACGGGTCCAGCGCGGCGTCCGACGAGCGGCTGATCGCCGAACGCCGCGGCGAAGAGGTCCTGTCCGCGGTGTTGATGGACCGGATCCCGCAGCCCGGGAAGCTCCGCGGACCGGACTTCCGGCACTACTGGGAGAACCGGCGGCGCCCCGGCCTGTTCCGGATCTGGCCGCTGCCGTGGCCGAACGTGCTGCGCCCGGCGTCGCGATGGGCCTTGGCGTTCGCACTGCTGACGATGGCCGTGATCATGGCGCTCGCGGTGTTCCTGGCGTGGCTGCTGTTCCGGCACGCCGCGCCGCTGGAGCCGGAGCCCGTCATCCCGACCCCGACCGGGACCACGACGGTCACCGTCACGCCCACCACACCGCCGCCCGGGACCGGGACGGGGTCCGCCACGCCGCCGACGGCCAGCCCGACAACGGGCACACCGAGCACCGGTATCCCGACGGTGGCGCCGACGGGTTCACCCGGTACGGCGACGAACCCGGGCGACAAGTTCTAGTTCGGTTGCTTGCGCCTCAGCAGGCTCCGTAGACCGAGCAGACTGATCACCGCCCAGCTGCCCTCCAGCAGCAGGAAGCCCCACGACAGCTGCATGGCCGCGATCGTTGCCAGCACCCCCGATCCGAGCAGGTTCAGGAGCTGGTACGTGATCGTGCGCTGCTGCAGCTTGCCGGCCTGGGCGGCTGCGAACGCCACCAGAATGGTGAGCGCGCCAACGATTTCGACGACATCGATCGCATGCATGGGACGACCCCCTCCCTGAGGGGCAAGGCGTCGTCTTCTCCGACCGGGTACGGCGCCGCTCGTCCGGGGAGCCCGCTGGAACACGAACTCCTGGTGTCACGATAGCAAGCGCAGCAACTCCGGATCCTTCCAGAGCCGCTCCGGCACCGGCCGCCGGACGAGCGCCGCGTCCGCCCGGATCTCCGCGGGTGACGACGCCGCGATCAGTACCGAGGTAACCGCGGAATGCCTGCTGGGAAAGGCGAGTGCGGCCTGCGGCAGTGAGACGCCGTACCGCTCGCAGACCGCCGAGAGCCGGCGTGCCTGGACGGTCTCCATGTGCAGCACTTGTGGCGTGAGTACGCCGGACACGACCGCGGAGACGCCGCGCGCGACGCAACGATCCAGCAGCGGCCGCGCCGACTGATCGAGCAGCTCGTACTGCCCGGTGAGCAGCACACAGTCCAGCTCGACGTCCCGCACCAGCCGATCGAGCTCGCGCCAATCGTCCGACACCGCTCCGAACGCCTTGATCACGCCGTCGCGCCGCAGCCGATCGAGCACCGGGTACGCCGCGTCGTCGTCCTGCGCGAACACCAGATCGACGGCCAGACCGAGTCGCTCGCTGCTCGCCCGGACCGACTCCTCCGGGTTGGCGCCGACCACCTTCGTCGACACCAGGAACTCACCGCGCGGCCGCCGCTGCAACGCCGTGCCGAGGCGTCGCTCGGACTCGCCGTACGCCGGGGACGTGTCGAAGAACCTGATGCCGGCCTGGTACGCCGCGTCGATCGTCGCGACTGCGGTCTCGTCTTCTGATTCATCGAGATGTGAGCCGCCGAGCCCGAAACGTGGCGGGCGGAACCGGCTGGTGGAGTGGGGTGCGAGCACCTGGCTCGGTGCGGCCATCGCACTCACCTCCGCTGGTCGGTTACCTACCAGGATCAGGGCTCGGCGGCTTCCGCGCATCTCGAACTAGCGCCCTGATGCGTACAGGGCTTGCACCTCCGCGTCGGTCAGGGCCCGGTCGAACAGGTGCACCTGGTCGACCGTCCCGTCCAGGAAGTCGACCTGGTTGCCGCCGAACTTCGCGCGGCCGATCACCGTGTTGCCGGTCGAGCTCGAATCCAGCGTGCAGGCGGACTTGGCGGCGACGAGCTGACCGTCGACGTACAGCCGCAGCTCACCCTTCACCACGTCGCGTACGCCGGTGACGTGGTACCACTGCCCTGGGTTCGGCTTCGTCGGCGACAGCGCGCGGATCCCCGGGAAGCTCATCGCGAACCGCTGGTCCTGGCCGGAGTACTGCAGGAAGAAAGCGCTGTCGCGATCGCCGTCCTGGCTGACGAACGTCTGGAACGAGCCGTCGGCCTTGTTCAGCTTCACCCAGGCGCTGGCGGTGTAGTTCTTGCTGGTGTCGAGCAGCGCCGCGCCGGCGTCGGCGTACTGGCCGGATCCGTTCAGCGCGAGGCCTTGGCCGTTCTTACCCGGTCCGTAGACCGCGCCGCCTTGCAGAGTCGCGTCGTTGTTGCCTACGGCATCGTCTCCGGATCCGTCCAGCGGGTAGAAGTGGATCCCGTCGGCGCCGGGCGTGCCCGGGCCGGGGTCCGGGGTTCCGGTGCCGGTTCCGTCCGCATTGTCGACAATCTGTTTGTTGATCGTCCGAACTTGGACAAAGTCCATCTTCGGCACCCGGCGGTCGTAGGTGAAGAAGCCGTTCAACTCCCCCTCGACGTCGGTGATCTGGGTGTAGACCGAGCCGCTGATCCCACACTGCTCGGCGGACCTCAGCACATCGGTCTGGTTCTCGACGTACCTGCGGGTGAGCGTCGCCGAGTCAGGCTCCATCTCGTACGCCGACCCGTCGCCGAACCACATGTGGTCGGGCACCTTCAGGCCGAACCCGCCGTGCTCACCGTCGACCGCCGCACGGTCGCTCGTCGGCGCCGTGGTCGCCGGGCCGAGGTACGCGTGATAGTCGAGGAGATCACCGCGGCCGGAGTCGCCGTGGGAGTTGCAGCAGTTCACGCCGCTGTGAGCATTGACCAGACGGGACGGGTCCTGCGCCTTGACCGAGTCGGCGATCGCGCCGGTCTCGGTCCGGTCCCACTCGCCCCAGCCCTCGTTGAACGGCACCCAGACGGTGATCGACGTGAAGCTCTTGTGCTCCTCGACCATCTCGTGCAGCTCGGACTTGAACTGGGTGCGCCACGGCTCGGGCATCGCGTCGGTCTTCGACGCCGGCATGTCCTGCCACACCATCAGGCCGAGTTTGTCGGCCCAGTAGTACCAGCGGTCCGGCTCGACCTTGATGTGTTTGCGGACGGTGTTGAAACCGAGTCGTTTGTGCTGCTCGAGGTCGAAGCGGAGCGCCGCGTCGGTCGGCGCCGTGTTCAGTCCGTCCGGCCAGAAGCCCTGGTCGAGGGTGGACAGGTTGAACAGGATCTTCCCGTTCAGCGCCATCCGAAGCTTGCCATCGGCCCCTTTCTGCAGGCCGACCGAGCGCATCCCGGCGTACGAACCGATTTGGTCTACCGTTTTGCCGCGGTCGAGCAGCTTGACCTTGAGGTCGTACAGGAACGGGTTGGCGGGCGACCAGGTCTTCGGGTTCGGGATCTTCAGCCGGAGTTCGGTGTCCGCCTTACCTCTCACCTGGCCGACCTGCCGGCGTCCGTCGTACGCCGTCACCTCGACGTCGAGGTTGGTCGGGCCGGAGGTCTCTGCGGTCACCTTGAGGGTCTGGTTCGGCAGGTCCGGCGTGAGTCGGAGGCGGCTGATCGAGGCGACGTTCACCGGCTCCATCCAGACGGTGCGCCAGATGCCGGAGCTGCCCTGGTAGAAGATGCCGTGGTCGCTGACCTCGCGCTGCTTGCCGATCGGCTGGTACGTCTCGTCGGTGAGGTCCTCCGCCCAGACGATCAGCTCCTGCGCGCCCTTCGCGTGCAGGGCGTTGGTGACGTCGACGTCGAAGCCGTCGTACCCGCCGCGGTGCGTGGCGACCTGCCGTCCGTTCACCCAGACCTTCACGTCGTAATCGACCGCGCCGAAGTGCAGCACGAGCCGCCGGCCCTTCCAGGTGTCGGGGACCTGGAAGGTACGGCGGTACCACATGCGGTCCTCGTGCTTCTGCAGACCGGACAGGGCGGACTCGATCGGGTACGGGACGAGCACCTTCTCGGTGAGCGTGCGTCCGAACGGGGGCTGCTCGTCCATCGCGGCAGGCGCCCACTCCCAGAGGCCGTTGAGGTTGCGCCATTCCGGGCGGGTCAACTGCGGGCGTGGGTACTCCGGGAGGGCGTTCGTGGGCGAGACGTCGTCCGTCCACGGGGTGGTGAGGGGTGGTATACCAACCTGCCAATCGGGTGTTGCCTGACCTGTCGGGACCAGAACGGCCGAGGCCACGAGGACTGCTGCGGTGAGGACTTTGAACATGAGCGCGTCCTTTCGGGGCGGAGAAAGGCGATCCCATGACAACGCTCTCACTACAAAAACGCAAGAGCTCGCGCACGATCAAACATCGACACAGACCGGAGTCGGCGTGCTGAAGTCGCCGGCCCGAGGTACAACGTCCCGCCGGCCTCGCGGGTTGCGGCCTGGTGGATCGGGACGAGGGCGGCGGTGAAGCCGAGGAATCCCCGACGGCTGAGGTTCACGCCGCAACCGGAACGCTGACCCATGACGGATCGTCCGCCGGCGAACTGAACGTCACCGTCGACCCGACCACGCTGCGCCCGAGGTACCGCGGGTCGACCGTGTCGACCACGAGCACGAGATGATGCCCGGCAGGCACCTCCCAGCTAGTCGCCTCGAGCCGGACGTCGAGCGGGATCGCCTTGCCCGGCGTCGCCCCGCGCAGCGTGTACGGCTTGTGCGAGATCAATGAGCCGACGCCGAGCGCGTCGACGTCGTACAGGTAGGCGAACAGCGACGTACTCGCCGCCGACGGTTTGACGGTGAGATGTACCTTCGGCGACCCGTTGACCACGGCCGCACGATCGAACGCCGGGCCGGACCAAACACCCGCGAACGTTCTGTCCACGAGCGGCGTCGCCACCCCGGTCGGGATCGACAGCAGCCCTTGCAGGGCGCCCGATACGAGCGCGACGCCACTGTCGGCAACAGTTGGTATACCGGCCCCGATCGCCCGGCTCCACCCGGTCGACTCGTGCCCCTGCAGCGCACCGGCCTTCGTCAAGTACGACGTACGCTCCTGGCCGACCGCTGCCCAGTTCGCATACCCACGCCACACGCCGCGCTGCGACTTCAGCTGCACCGGCTCCTCCGTGTCGGCGCCGTTATCCACGCCCGTGAGGTAATGCCGCAACCACCCAGCCAGTTCGTCCCACGTCTCATTTGGTAGACCAATCGCCCCACTCGTCTCCTGCGTGGCGTGATCACCGTGCGCCAGCAGGAGCCGCTTCGGACCGGTCAGCGCGGTGAAGAAGTCTGTGTACTGCGCCGGCGGGAAGATGGAGTCCTCGAACGCGTTCGCGAGGAAGACCGCCGGTTTCCGTGCGTTGATTTGGTCTACCATCGTCGCCGCCGAGCGAACGGGCGACAGTTGCTTCGCCTCCGCAATCGCACCGTCGAAGTCACCGGTGACGAACTTCGTCTGCAGGGACGCCATCTCTGGCCCGGGCCGGCCGGTGACGTTGCCCAGGGCAAGCAGACCGGCGACGGCCTGCAGCGCGACCGTGTCGTTCGGATCCAGCGACCGGATCAGATCCGCCCAGCCGCTCAGCGCACCGACCGCCTTGATCCGCGGGTCCTTCGCCGCGGCGAGCAGCGACGTACCGGCGCCGTACGAGATCCCGACCGCGGCGACGCGGCTGGTACCCGCCGAGGTGTGCTCGGCTGCCCAGTCGATCACCTTGCTGACATCGGCGACCGTCGGCGGACCGGCGATGTCGATGCCGCCGCCGGTGTCCCAGAAGCCGCGGCTCGAGTACGAGATCACCTGGAACCCGGCGGTGGCCAGCTTCGCGCCCTGACCGACGTACTCGACGTTCGGCACACCCCAACTCGACGGCATCACCACGAGCGGGAACGGTCCGTCGCCCTGCCCGGTCGGCGTCAGTACGACGGCGCCGATCTCGATCCCGTCGGCGCCGGGGATGCGCTGGTACGACGTACTGAAACCTGCCGCGCCCTGACTCGCGTCCGCACGCGGACCGATCGCGATCAGGGTCAGGGCTACAGCAAGGGCGGCAGCGAGCTTGCGCACTGGAGGACCTCCGGCAACTGGAATTACCGGAGGGTAACCAGAAAGTTGCCGCTATGTCACTACTTCGGCACGGTGAGTGCCGGATCGACCCCGGTCGCCTCCACCGACCACGCCCAGAGACGCGCCGCCAGTTCGGGGTCCTGTGCGGTGCGGGTCGGCAGCACGACCTTCGGCGTACCGCGGTACTCGAAGAAGCTCGGGCCGACGAACGATCCAGGACGCAAATCCGGGTACGTCGCGGCGTACAGACTCGGCCAGGCGCCGGCCGCCGCGGACTGTGCGACCAAGCGCGTCGCGGCGCCCCACAGTCGCGCCTGCCGGGCGCGCCCGGCGAGCTCGGGACCGGCTGCCTGCAAGTGCGTCGCCGCGTACCCGGGGTGGGCCCCAACGCTCAGCAGATCGGCACCGGCGGCGCGGGCGCGACGGTCGAGCTCCAGCATGAAGAGCAGGTTGGCAAGCTTCGACTTCCCGTACGACTCCCACTTCCGGTACCTGCCCGCCGGTCGCTGCAGGTCGTCCTCGCTGATGCCGCGCACGGTCTTGTGCATGAACGAGCTGACCGTGACCACCCGGCTGCCCTTGACCAGCAACGGAAGCAGCCGACCGGTCAGCGCGAAGTGACCCAGATGATTGGTGCCGAGCTGCAACTCGAACCCGTCGAGCGTCTGCCGGTACGGCGGCGCCATCACGCCGGCGTTGTTGATCAGCAGATCCAGCCTGTCGTACGACTTGACGACCTCCTCTGCCGCCCGCTGGACACTCGCCAGATCAGCCAGGTCCAACTCGAGGACCGTCGGGGCTCGTCCGGCCTTCTGTGTCAGGGTTTCCGCCGCCTGCGCGGCCTTCTCCGGATTCCGCGCAGCGACCAGCACGTCGGCGCCATGTCGGAGCAGTTCAAACGCGGTCTCGTACCCGAGTCCACTCGTGGCACCCGTCACGAGCGCCAGCCGTCCAGTCAGATCAGGAATGTCCGCCGTAGACCAGGTCATGGGGCCTCCCGGTCTGGACTGAGGAGCGCAGGGAGCGAAGCGACCGGAGCGACGAGGGAAGGCCGGGAGTCACAGCCCCATGACCCGCCGCGCCGGAGGCGTGGCATCAATACAGTCATGCGCCCACAGTAGTCGTGGGCGCACGACCTGCTGTTTGCTACGGGAGGATCTTGCGGTCCTGGAAGGCCTTCGTGACCTGGGCGGCCGCCGGCTTTCCGTAGAGCAGCCGGGCAGCCTGGATGGTGTCCTGGGCCGCGGCAGCGAACGACGTGTCGGGGTCGTAGAAGAACGTCGACTCGAGGATCAGCTTGTTCGCCTTCGTCCGGCCGAGCGCCTGGTGGATGTCCCACAGCGCGTTCGACCAGATCTCGCCGTCGTCGTGAACCTCACCGGTCTTGTCGTCGATGGTCTTACCGGTGTCCGTCCGACGCAGGCAGTGCGGCTCGTCGGTCGTGTACGACGTCGCGTCCCAGTCCATCACGCACGGCAGCTCGAAACCCTTGCTCACCGGGACCGACATCGTCACGGCCCAGTAGTCGCCGAAGCCCTCACCGATCGCGCCGGCCTCCTCCGACTCACCGAA
The DNA here is from genome assembly GCF_004366075.1 of Kribbella pratensis. Taxonomy (GTDB): domain Bacteria; phylum Actinomycetota; class Actinomycetes; order Propionibacteriales; family Kribbellaceae; genus Kribbella; species Kribbella pratensis. The sequence continues at coordinate 1,819,551 of NZ_SODU01000001.1, forward strand.
GCCCGGTACGACGTCGTCCTGGATCGCGTGCCCGTACTCGTGCCAGATCACCTCGGCGTCCTCGGCGTCGTCGACACCACCCTCGCCGACGGTGATCATGTCCGTCGACGGGTCGTAGAACGAGTTGTCTCCGGCGTACGTGTCGACCGAGAAGTCCTGCGACTCGTTGTTGACCTCGGTGAACCCGAGCTGGTGGATGTACTCCTGCGTCTGGTTGATGTGGTAATACACCATCACCTGCTCGAACTTGTCGTTCGCGCGCTGGTAGACGAACGTGTTCGTCTTGCTCTGGGCCAGGCCGCCCTTGGCCTCGGCGATGTTGACGTACGTGCCGTTGAGCTTGCCGGAGCCGTCCAGGTTGCGCAGGATCACGTTCTTCTGCGCCAGGAACAATGCGTCCTGGTTCTTGTCGTTCTGGTCGGTCAGCTTCTCGTTCTGCTCACTGACCACCGGGTTCGGGTCGAACACCGAGCCGCGGCCGTCGACGTTGTCGCTGATCACCTTCGACTCGACGACGGCGCCGCTGTCCGCGTCGACGAGCGAGCGGGTGACGCCCTCGGCCGAGCGGCTGGTGACGTTCCAGACCAGACGCGCGTTCGGTCCACCGATCACCGCGAGCTGCGCGGCTCCACTGGTCGCCCCCGGCTGCGGTACGACGTTCTTGTTCGGCCCGGCGATCCGGGCACGGTTCGCGCGCGCGGTGACCGCTGCGTTGGCGGTCTGCGTAGCGGACGCCGGCGCGACCGCCGCACTGACATCCAGGTTCGCCGGTACGGCGTCCCGGCCGTCCGCGATCTGCACCGCGCCGTCCTTGGCCACATGCTTGGCGTAGTACCCATTGATCACCGGCAGCCCCTTGAAGGTCTGCTGGTACCAATAGTGCTTGCCGAGCAACGACGTCTTGGTCTTGATCAGCTTCAGCCCATTCGGATTGGCCGCCGCCCCTTCCGGCGCGGCCCCCGCAGCACTGGTAAACGACAACCCGAGCGACACAGTGGCCAACCCCGCAACAACAGCCACAACCGCCTGACGGCGTCTCCTCATCCGCTTCCCTCCCACATCCATTGCGTAACGCAACCACCACAATCCGTCAAACCCTAGTTCCGCAAAGCACCCCCTGGGAAGCAGAAACTCACCAACCCCCACCCCGCAAGGGAAAACCCTGCTGCGCCGAGGTACCCGCCGACCGCGACCGAACACCTCGTCAGCACACATGCCCAAGCCCCCGCAACCGCCATACCTCAGCCTCCGCCCCCGCCAACCTCCCCACCCTCCTGCAAGCCCGCCCACACATCGATGACGCAAGCAACCACCCAGAACCAGACCCACGACCGACCCCGCCCCGAAGCCTCCAAAATGGACCCCACCCAACCGACGGCATCACCCGCACAACCGAAACTCCTCCCCACCCCGAAATCCCCACCACGAGACCTCTGGAACAAGGGCGGCGAGGCACAGGAATCCATCGAGGCCAAGGCACACGAGTTGCTGGCATTCACCGAGCGCTGTATCGAAGACGCAATCACCTACGTGTGATATCTCCCGAAGCGCCCCGTTCGGTGGGGTACGTCGCGACTCATCGACGCTGCAGATATACCTCAAGCGCACTGATACGTTCCGCTACCGACGGCTGGCCGGTGAGCCAGTCCGGCTGCGCGAAGCCACCGCGACGTTGTCCGCCCTCATGCTGGGCTTGCCATCCGTAGAGGACCTCGAGAAATTTGCGGCCGTAGCCCAGGTCGCCGGTCGTGTGATCGGCCATCCGTTCCGCGAACTTGTTCGCACCGATGAACAGCAATGGCGAGAACAGCGGTGCCAGAAAGGCCAACGGCACGGCAAGGCTGTCATAGAAGATCAATGCGGCGAGGATCAGACCCAGATAGGCGACGAGGAGGAAACCGATGATGGTGCATCCGACCGCCGGGATCGTCCGGCTCAGTTTGAGCAGTTGCCAGACCACGAAGCCGACGATTCGAGCCGGAACCGAATACCAGTGCAGAACGCGACTCACCCACAGGTGGCCGTGACGACGCACAGCGAAGTCATGAGCAAGCGCCGCCTCTAAGTGACTCGGAGGCAAGGTGTAAAGCGCCCAACTCGTCACCGAGAGCGTGTTGCCGCCAGTCGCCGAACCGGTTGGAGTCTCGGCTCTCTCGATCCACATCGTGAACTTGCTCGGGTCGACTCCAGACCTGTTCGCGAGGGCGTACCAGATAGGAGCGAGGCGCTGGTTCTCCACCATCGTCGGCCGGCGGAGCCCGAGCAGAAAGCGTGCGATCAGGCCGTCCGAACCCGGCCAGATCACGATTAGACCAGTGAGGAGCCATGCGCCGACGACAACGACCGGGTTCCAGTCGAATGTTCCCGACAGCCAATAGACGATGACGAAGCTCGCGGCGACCCATAGCAGCATGGCGATGAACTCAGCAGCGAACATGCCAGAGCCACCCGGTGCACCCGATGCGGACGGCCCGCCGATTCCGCGCTCGTACCCATGCGGGCCGTTGACCGGAAGTTGCGGTACGGCATTGTCCTCGCCCGGTTTCCTCGATGATGGCTCGCGAAAGCTCGGCTCCCGCGCACCATCATTGGGACGATCGTCCGGGTTCTGCGAGTTGTTCATGTACCGCCTCAGCAGTTGGAATCAGTAGAGGGACACGTGAACGTGGTCGTAGTGGCCACCTGTCGCGTCACTCGGATCGTAGACGCCGCCGCCGTTGTACGGCTTCCACTGCCCGGTGCGTGCACTCCAGATCTTCCCGTACCAGATGAGGTAGTGCAGTCCAGTCGTTCCCGCCGTCTGAATCGCCCAGTTCGCAATGCGATCCCCCTTCGCTCTAGCCGGCGCGGACCGCCGCGAGTCCCCGCCGACGAAGACGTCACACGCTTTCCCCTTCGGATGGTCACTCGTGGGGTTCCAGACATGGGCGTCCCAGCAGCTCATCGGCGGGTTGGCGAGCGCAGCACGAGCCTGCGCGACCCACGCGGCCGTGCGTTGGGTCACAAGCCCACCTGTCCCCGTCGGATCCGTGACGCTTGCTGTCTGTGGGGGCCACACGCCGTTGATGGGACGGCCTTCGATCAGGCCACCCCCGCCGTCACAGTTGTCGTCGACGTCGGTCGGTTGCGATGGTCCGACGGTAGGTTTCGGCCCGGAGCGTCCCGCATAAGGATCGCCTGTCCGCTCAAGGTCGATACCTGCCTCCACCGCGATTTGCCGCGCCGTGCGCTCATGTCGCGCGTAGGCATCGGGGAAGGCGGAGACCTGAACGGCCTGCGCAGCCTCGGTGAATGACATAGACGGCCAGCCGTCGATGTCGACCAGGCCCGGAGGGCTTGGTGGATTCGCGCCACCGAAGAACGCCTCGGCAGCATAGGTCGGATCCAGAATCTGCTCGACCGTGCCCCAACCCGCGGAAGGACGCTGCTGAAACAGTCCAACCGAGTCACGGTCGCCGTAGTCGATATTTTCGAGTCCCGATTCCTGCAGCGCCGTCATCAAGGCAACCAGAGTCGCCCGACCAGGAAGGCCACGCGCCACTGCCACGCCGTCGATGATCTTGGCGAAAGCAACCTGCCTCGCTCGCACCGGCGCATCCGCAGGCGGATCGTCGACCCGGGAACCACCGCTCCCCGGCGGGCAACTCGCGAGGAACCGATCACCTCCAGCACCGAAGGGAACGATCAGGACAAAGCTCATCAGACCGACTACGGCCATTGCTCCGAGCGCCTTCAGACCAAGGAGCTTGCTCGCGCTCGAGCCGAAGACACCTCCCGCACCGCGATCCATGAACATCAGAGTCCCCATTCGTTCATGGACCGGTCCCGCCGTTCAGGTCGCTGATCACCCAACTGCTTCCTTCAGGCACCAACGTGATCAAGAGCGGCAGCACCATCCGGTTGGGGCGCTTGCCCGTGACATCGATCGTGACGGAGACCAAGCGGGTGATCCGCGTCGGCGTGTCCACCGGAGCTGATTCCGGCTTTGGCATCTCGACTTTCACCGCGGTTACAGTGGATCTCCCACCGTCGGACTTCAGTGCGTCGTAGGTTGAATCGCCTTCGGACTGCAGGCTCTCTCCGAGCTCAGTCGTGATGTAGGCAGCTGACTTGTCGATGAGATCTGCATATGTCTCGCTCGACGGATCACGTGTGTAGAACACCCGTGCCCAAGCATTGAGGGTAGTCGTCGCGGCTGTCGTTGCAGCCGCGGGCGGGTGCTCTGTCAGGATCGGCGGAGTGGAGTTCTGCAGCGTCGCTGGGCTCGAGGGAGTCGTCGTCGACTGTGGTGCACTAGGAGACTGCGCCTCGTCAGGCGGTCGCGAAGGAGTCAACACTCCAACATCCCCACGGGTAGGAGGTTCATCTCCTCGCAGCAAACGCGGCAAGCCGCCGCCGAGACCGAGAACGATGATCGCGAGGATCACGACAGCGACAACGACCGTCACCGGGCTCGAAGGCTCCGCCTGCCGCTGCTGACGGAGCCAGGCCACGCGTTGTGCGTGATCGTCACGGCGCCAGGTGCGCTTCGCCCGACGACGCTCTCGCCAGCTCAGCTGGTCGATCTCGTCGGGATAGTCGTAACCCGTCCGAACCATGTCACGCCAGTTCGTCGGTTCATCGGGCCGGCTGCCGGAATCGTCATCGCGATCACGCCGCGAAGAGTCGCCGCCGCTCTTCATCGTCTGGTCACCTGCGGCTTGGCACCATGACCGTCACGCCGTCCTTCGTGACGCTCGAATACTCACGGAACCGCCGGCCCGAACTGGACGGTGCCTTGCGGCGATCACGAACTGCCTTGGGGGGTCCGTCGCGCAGGCTCGCCGAATGCGTATGAACTCTCGGCTCAAATCTGCTGTGCGAGGCGGGACGACTGTCCTTTCTGGTTGACTTCGCATGCCTGGCCTGCCTGGCTTCGGCGTTCGATGATCCGCCACCGGCAGCACCCGACTGAAATCCACTATTCGCTGTACTCGACCGACCGGACGGCGAGGAAGACAATCCCACTGTGATCGTTCGGCGCCGACCGGAGGTCGTTGTTGTGCCACCCGATTTCTCAGAAGCGGCTGTCGCCGATGCCGCGCCACTGGATGTCTGTGCATGGTCCTTGAGGCGCGACAGCTTCGACTCCTGACTTCCGCCTGAACTCGCACGAGTCGAAGCTGTACCGGCCGGCTCGATAGCTCGACGGTCAGAAGAGCTCATCGCGTGAGCCGGGGCTTGTCGTGCGGCCAGCATGCGATAGTTGGTCCCGAGCGCCGGTGCCTGTCGGAAGACCCGGACGGATGAGGCTCGCTCGACTTGCGTCTCGTACGACCCTCTCGAGCTCTTCTCCCCGACCGTTGGACTCGCAGCTCGGCTGCCTACCACGCCCATGAGACGCCGGACGGCCCCCATAGCTCCCCTGCGAGCAAGGCCTCCCATGACCAGGCTTCCCATTCCTGGCCGCATCATCGAGCTCATGCTCTCGAAGAGCCGCCGAAGCCGGAATCCTGCGATGAGAACGGCGATCGCGAGGCCACTCACAGGAAGCCACCCAAGCGTGTCGGTCAAGCTGAAGACTGCAGTGACGAGTGCCAAGGTGGTTGAGAACACCAGCAGAGCAAGGATCGACTGCAGAACCAGGCCGAGCAAGGCCTCGAACCAGTTCATTCCCCACTGCCTGGTCCGGCCAGGAACAGCCCACAGACAGGTGAACAGGACACCGACCACCAGCAAGATCATGCAGCCGATGAATGCCATCAAGGCTGTGAACGCAAGTGACACAGTCAAGAAGGCGAACAGCGTCGCTGCTATCGCTCCAAGAGTCAGCACGCCTACTCGGCCGAACGGATTGTCGCCCTTCGCCCACTTCACTGTCGGCGCGTCACCGCCGCCCTCGGCCTTGCTGATCTCCTTGTCGATGTAGCTGTTGCGAGCATCGCCGTCGGTGCCCTTGTCGAGGATGGCCTTGCCGTAGCGCTGACAAGCCTGGAGAGATCCGAACTCGGCAACGCACCACGGGGTCGCCGCGAAGGCTCGCCAGGTTGCGTCACCGGATTTTCGCAGCAACGTGTCACGCTTGGAGCCGGCAAAACTAGGTTCGGTCCACTCGATCGGCACCTTTGTCGTCGATCCGAGTACCTCGGTGGACGTTCCGACGACCGCGTCGGATCCAATCTGCCTTGCACCATCGACGCCGTGCAGCCAGGTCGCCGGTGCGACAGCGAAACTCGTTGCCAGCAGCCCTGCGGCAAAGACCCACACCAACTGACTCATCGCACTACCGCTGGCGCGCCGCTGTGCATACGCCGCAATCGCGCCGAACGCCAGAGCGGACGGCAGCAACCATCCAGCAAGTTGCGTGTTCACCAGACCGATAGCCGACGAAGCAGTGTCGGTCAACGGCTTCAGATCGGTGAACGAGAACAGCCACCAGCCGACAGAGATCGCTGCCCGGGTGATTGCGACGATGTACAGCATCACCATATGCGCGTAGCCGTTGAAGACGGCCTCCATCGGATCGCGGAAGCTCGTTTCGAAGTCCAGCCCATAGACCGTCGGGCTGTACCGCTCGAAGAGCGTTTGCGAATCACCGTGCGTCAGGTCAGGGGTAGGTAGAAGATCACCGAAACCGGTTGGGTTGGTGGGGCCTTGGTTGGGGTCGGCGGCTAGGGCTAGTTGAGAGGTGAGGATCAGGGAGATGGCGAGGACGGTTAGCGCCGTTTGGGTTCGGCGCTGCCATCTCATGCGACGTGCTCCTTGCCGCTGGAGGGCTTGGTGGGTTCTTCGGTGGTGTCGTAGGCGGGGTACATCGCCTCGTTGTAGGCGGCCTCGTCTGCTTCTTGGTCGTAGACCTCGTCGGGGCCGATCGGTGAGTCGTGGCGGAGGGCGTGACGGTGGTCTTCGGGGGCGTCTTGGCCGTTGGGGATTGGCGGGTGACCGTTTTGTTGGGCGACCGCTGGGGGGACAGGTTGGGACGGCTGAGCGGACGCTTGTTGCGGGGTCTCCTCTACCGCGGGTTCTGGTGTGGCTGAGGGGGTAGGCGCGGGCTGGCGCGGTGGTTCGGTGGAGTGGGGCTCCGCGGGCTGAGGGGCCTTGCCGTTCGTTGGGTAGGTCGCGGCCGCGGCAGGTGGTGTGGGGAGCGCCTGGTTGACCTGCACGGGCGCTGCAGCGGCGGGACCAGTCGGAGCCGACGGCTGGGCAGGCGAAATCACGCGGTCCTGGAGTTGGGCAGCTGGTGCCGGCTCGAGGAACTCTTCGTCGTCTGCGAAGGGGTCTTCGGGTTCGTACGCCGGAATCGCGGGAGCCGCGGCGGTCGTGTGTTCGGATTCGGGGGTGGTGCGGAGTAGGGCTGCTACCTGCTGGCTGGGGATGTCGATTTGGACTGTGGCTACTTCGTCCCAGCGGTCTCGCATGATGCAGTGGCCGTGGCGGATGGATTTGCCGTTGGCGGCGGTGTTGATGCCGCGGACCAGGGTTTGGTACGGCGCGGTTTGCGGGCGGCCCAGGAGCTCCAGCAACGAGTCGACCTGTTCGCGGGAGCGGAGGCTGAAGGCGAACAGGGTGGTGATCTGCTCGACGAGGCCGGGGAGCTTCAGGATCGACGCCGGGTCCTGGGTGTCGAGGACCAGGGAGGCGCCCAGGGCGCGGCCGACACGGGCGATGTAGTCCAGGAACGAGGCGCCGTCAGGGGTCTTCGTCAGCAGGTGGACCTCAGGGACGATGACGACCTTGGAGCGGCCGCGGAACTCGCGGCGTCCCGTCGTACGGACCATCCAGGCCAGGCAGCCGCGCAGGCAGGCCATGCCGACGCGTTCGATCGGGGACCAGGACTCGGGGGCCGACTCGGGGGACGGCAGCGTCAGGCCGGGCATCTGGACGACCCAGAGGCCTGGGTTCGTGGTCAGCGACGAGAGGCCGGACGGCGGGCCGGCGACGACGGAGCCGAGACCTGTCTCGACCAGGTCGCGCAGCGCGAAGCCGACAGTCCGCACGGTCTCCGAATCGGAGGCGCAGAGTCGCTGGATGACACCCCACGACGACGGATCGGGTGACTGAATCTCGGCGCGGGTGGCAGCCATGACTGGCGCCTCAGCCGCACCGCGCAGGTGGGGTGGCAGCAACAGCATCAGCTGCGAAGGGGCTTGCAGCAGTGCGTCGTCAACGGGCAGCACCCGCAGTAGGTCTGCAGCACCGGAGAACTGTGCGGTGATCTCAATGACAGCAGTGGGTACGCCGTATTCCGCCGCGACCGCGGACACGCCGGCAGCGTCGCCCTTCAGGTCCAGCAGCGGCACCCACGCACCGGCGAACGCGGAGTCCAGACCGCCCAGCATCGCGGCAGTCGTCTTCCCTCGACCAGACCGGCCCAGGAACAGCGTCGTGGTCGCGTCACCCAGTGCAGAACCAGCTGCGGCGTCGAAACGCACCAAACCCGGTGTAGAGCCGGTCAGATAGCCGATGGCCGGCCCAGTGGCGTCACCGATCGACGCGCCGCCCCAAAACCAGGACCCGAAGAACGCGGTCGACTCCCGCACGTGCCCGAGGTCGGGCACGCGCAGCTGGTCGCCCGGCAAGGACTCCAGCCACAGATCGCGCTGCTCGTCCGCTCCGGCGGCAACGGTGATGCCCCGGTCCGCGTAGTGCGCGATGACCGCGTCGACGTACGCCTCGAGGTCCTCACGCGTGTCCGCGCTGACCAGCAACCGAGGGTGGTCCTCGACCAGGGTCAGACCGCTGCGGTTGATGTCGCGCTTGACCTCGCGCATGACGCGCTCGGTCTCGACGATCTCGTCGGCGGTCTCCTCCGCAGTACCCTTCGCGGCCGAGCGGCGCTGCTCCTTCGCGCTCTTCCGGGTCTCGTCGACCAGGTGGCGCGCGGTCTTCTTCGTCAGTACGCGAAACCGGACCGAGGCCTCGACGGTGACGTCGATCTCGTCGCCGTCGTCGTCGATCGCCTTGATCTCCGACAGCGTCCGCAGCCACTCCCCCGCACCCGGGGTCTCGAGCTCCTCGGGGAAGTCCGTCATCGCGAGGACAGTCGTGTACGCCGCGATCTGGCCACGCGTGTCGTAGATCCGCAGATGGTCGGTGTACGGCACCACGCGACCGGACGTCAGCCGGGCCAGCGAGGCACCGGTGATCAGACCGCGTCGCGGCGCCGCGACCGCACCGCGGTGCATCTCGCGGCTGATCAGCCAGGAGATCACCTCAGCCGGCGCGGTGTGGGCCCGCCACACGGTCGAGCCGAGCTGACGGGCGAGCTTGCGCACGCGCTCGTCCAGGTGCGCGAGCTCGCGCGCGCTCACCCGCCACGACGTCGTACCGAGGGCATCGCTGATCGAGCCGCGGACCTGCGCGGTTGCCCGCGGGTCGCGGTCGGACAGGTGTACGCCGAGCGCGACGTACCGCTCCGGCATCCGCATCTCGTCGATCCGGTCGGCCCGGGTCTGCGCCCACGCTTCGTGGTCGCCGAGCCGGTAGTGGCCGGCCACCGAGTCGATGTAGTCCTGACCGGTCGAACGGCCCCAGACCACCTTCAGATGGCTGAGCCGGTCACCGAGGATCGTCGCCGCCGCGCTGACCGCCGCGTCGAGGGCCGCGTCCTGCTCGGCCTCGGTGGCCAGGTCGGTGTTCGCCACCGAGATCAGGAACCACGCCTCGGCGCTGCGCTCGGTCACCAGCAGGCCGTCGGCGATGGCCACAAGACGAGGTGGCGGCAAGCCGCGCTCGCGGCCGACCCCCACCAGGTTCAGGAGCTTGTCAGCGATCTTCATCCGCGGCCCTTCCCTGACGACGTCCTGCGACTCACCCGTTGTACGTAATCCGAACCCAGCAGGCGGGCCCGCTGGCTGACGGTGATGTCCGCGCCCGCGCGGACCCTCGGGTCGACCTCCACCACGACCTCACGTTCCCACTCCGGCGTGACCCGGGCCTTGGCCAGATCGGCCACCTTCCGGGTCGAGACACGCTCCCGCCAGGGCAGGTACTCCGTTTTGTCGGCGGCGCGCGCGCCCAGGCCGATGATCGGGCGGTGCGCCCGCAACGCGTACCGGACGGCGAGCGCCCACTCGGTCACCCGCCGGCGACGCTCGTGGAACTTGCCGGGCCGCCAGCCGAACGCGGTGATCACGAACGGCGGCACGACGTACAGGCTGACCGTGGGTTTCTTCGGTACGCCGATGAACGGGAACAGCAACGCGATCCAGAGCAGGATGATCACCGCTCCGAAGATGATCATCCGGCGCCGGGCGCCTTCTCCGAGGTCGATCCCGAGCAGGTCGTACTGCCGGGTCTCGATCTCGAAGTGGTGGGTCAGGGTACGGCCGACTCGCATCAATTACCTCCGGACAGCAATCCCCAGAAGCCCTTGAGCACGTTGATGGTCTGGTTGTTGGCGTAGATCAGCCCGCCGACCAGGACCCCGGCCGCGATGTGGCCGAACAGCTCGCCCCACTCGCGCTTGAAGTAGTGGCCGATGGCCCGCAACACGAGGATCGCGATGAAGATGTTCCCCGCGATGACCAGGACCCAGTCCTTGAAGTCCGCGCCCGTCGGCACATTGGGGTCGGCCATGGGCACGGCAAGCTGAAGCACGCTCGCAGCCAGTTCGTGAGTCGTCATTGCGGTGTCTCCCTTGTTGCCTCGGTCATCCGATGGCCAGTAGCTGGATTCATCCGACGGCAGCCACTTGCCATCGCTGTGCTCCGTCCGTGGCGACAGTACGCCTCAGCGTGAGCGTGTAGGTCTGGCTCAGAGTGGTGTCACCCACCCCGTCCCAGGTGACGGCCGCGGTCGCCCGCCGCTCGTCGTCGTTGCCGGCGTACACCTGCCAGTCCTTGAGTTCACTGAACTTCACCGCACCGTTCAGGCTGCGGATGGTCGAACCGGGTGCGGTCACCGCGGACACCTTCTTGTCGGACTCGGCATACGCCGCGAAGAACGCTTCCGCATCCGTCTCGGTCGCGGCGGTCAGGTCGTCGTCCGGCTTGCCGGCCTCCGGCATGTTGCTCGGCAGCGGCGCCCGCTCGTCCGGTACGAACGTCGGCGGTCCGCTGACCACGACCCTCGACGCGGTCCGCGCGACCGGGACCGAGATGCGCTGCCAGGCGATCGGGCCGGCGGCCCAACTGCTGCCCCGCTTGGTGAACGTGTACACGCGGACCCGGACGTCCACGACGGCCGTGATGCCGTTGGAGTCGGCCGTGACCTCCCCCGGATACGCGACGTCGGCGGTCTGCTTGCCGCGGCCGTTCCAGCCGGCGGCGCTGTCCAGGCCGGCGGCCAGGTCGAGCCCGATCTGCGCCGGACGGGCGTTGGGGTTGCTCTCGTCCCAGGTCAGGTACGACATGGCGTACCGCGTCGCGACCGCACTCGCCTCTGCGGAGGGGAAGCTGCTCTGCCCGCTGACCACCGTCTCCGGCGTCTTGTTGGGTGCGATCCAGGAGCGGATGCCACTGATCGCAGCCAGCAGCAGTACGACGACCACGAGGCCGCGGAAGAACCGCCGGGCCCACGTGGAGAAAGAGGACTCCGGTTCGGTCGACCACGGGGTCTGCCCGGGCTCCAGCACCTCGCGGACCGGTCCCGGCGCCGCGTGCGCGCCGTGGGGCGAACGCTGTTTCAAGCGTTCGGGGGTGCGAGGCGCCGGGCCCTGCGGCGGTGTCTCCGGAGGGCGCGCACCAGGACGACGCGGCGGAGCCATCACGCCACCGGGCGGCGGCGCCGGGTTCTGCGGAGGCTGGCCCTGGGGAGCGGCGTACTGCGCGGCTACGCCCTGCGCCTGGCGAGGGGTAGGTGACACCGGCCCGCCGGGGTGGGCCCACCACTCCGGCGCGGTGCTTTGCGGGCGTCCTTTGCCCGCCTTCTTCCGGCGCTGATCTGTCCTGCGCTGGTCCGACCAGTGCTCACCTTTTGGCGGCAGATTCAGCAACGTTCGCCACCAACTCATCCCTACCCGCCCCTCAGACAGCAGTTACGCGGACAGTAGCCGGGAGAATACGGCAAGCGACCGCACTCCGGGAGACCTGAGGCCAGGATCCGGATGGTTCATCGCTCCCCGCTGCCATACTGTTACCCCACTCGCGGGCAGTGTCACCCTCGCCGTCACTTTTACCGGCCAAGCGTGACACCTTCGGTACCGTCGTCATAGCTCCTCTCTCATGCCCGCTCGGGTCGGGCGGGCAGCGCACACCATGCCACACGCCGCGGACAGGTTCGAAAATCCGTGCGAACAACATGGTAAGGAACGCATCAAGCGATCACTCATAGTAACCGATGAGCCGGTCCGCCTGTGGAAAACTCTCCCGTGCCGAAGGGGTCAAAATCGGCTGTGGACAACCGCTTGCCGAGAGCGCTTCCGGGCATAAGGTCGGAGTGATCCCTGCTACCCCCGGAGGACCAGGATGGAAACTCGCCGACTGGGCAGACTCGGCCACCAGAGCTCGGTGCTGATCTACGGCGCCGCATCGCTCGGCGGCGTCGACCAGGACCGCGCCGACGCGTCGATCCAGGAAGCCCTCGACGCCGGCCTCAACCACTTCGACGTGGCCGCCGACTACGGCGACGCCGAGCTCCGCCTCGGACCGCGGATGCCGGAGATCCGGGACCGGATCTTCCTCGCCACCAAGACCGGGCGCCGGACGTTCGAGGAGGCCTGGAGCGAGATCAACCGGTCGCTGGAGCGGTTGCAGACCGACCACGTCGACCTGATCCAGATGCACGCCGTGTGCGACCTGGAGAACCTCGATCTCGTGACCGGCAAGGGCGGATCGCTGGAAGCGGCGATCCGGGCCAAGGACGAGGGCATGGTCCGCGCGATCGGCATCACCGGCCACACCGCGCAGGCGCCGTCGGTGCACACCGAGGGGCTGCGCCGGTTCGACTTCGACAGCGTGCTGACGCCGCTGAACTACAAGCTGTCCACGGATCCGCAGTACGCCGATGACTACGCGGCCCTCGTGGAGGCCGTCAAGGCGTCGGACGCGGCACTGATGACGATCAAGATGATTGCCCGGCGGAACTGGCAGGAAGGCGAGGAGAAGTCGTACGACACCTGGTACCGGCCGTTCGACGAGCAGCGCTACATCACCGCCGCGACCGCGTGGCTGCTGAACGGGCATCCCGAGATCACCGGTCTCGCTACCGCGGGTGAGACCCGACTGCTGCGGCAGATGATCGTCGCGGAGCGCGAGCGCGCCGACCTCACCCCGGAGGCCGCCGCCTCGATCCTCGACGAGGTCAAGGACTACGCGTCACCCTTCGTGGACATGCCCATCTGACACAACGTGGCCCAGGTCACATACGAGACTCCGCATTCCGGTCAGGTCGTACGGCGTACGAGAACGGCCGGCGTACCTGGCCGGGGATGCGGGAACAATTCGGCCGCCGGTCCGTGTTGACACACACGTACTCATCTACTTTCGGAGGTCGTAGTGGCAACGGTCGAGCTGACCCAGGAGAACTTCAACGACGTGGTCGGTAGCGACGGTCTCGTCCTGGTGGATTTCTGGGCCGAGTGGTGTGGCCCGTGCAAGATGTTCGGGCCGGTGTTCGAGAAGTCGTCCGAGCAGCACGGTGACATCACCTTCGGCAAGGTCGACACCGAGGCGCAGGGCGAGCTCGCCCAGGCCTTCCAGATCCGGTCCATCCCGACCCTGATGGCGGTCCGCGACGGCGTGGTCCTGTACTCCCAGGCGGGTGCGCTCCCGGCCGCGAGCCTGGAGGACCTGATCGGCCAGCTGCGCGCGGTCGACATGGAAGAGGTCAAGGCCCAGATCGCCGCCCACGAAGCCGAGCACGGCACCGAGCCGCACACCCACTGATCCAAACAGCTCACCGGATCCGGGGACTCCATCGAGTCCCCGGATCCGCTTTGTCCGACGCCAGCCGTTCAGTCGGTCAGTCGGCGATCGGCGGTACGGCGCATGAGCCGGGAAGTGCCGACTTGTTCGGTGAAGCCCCACCGGCGGTAGAAGGGGATCAGGTCGGGCTGGCAGACGAGTTCCAGGCTGCGGACGTCGGCCAGTGCGGGGTGCGTGACAACGGCGTCCAGTAGGGCAGCGCCTACGCCGGAACCGCGGTGGGTTTCGGCGACGATCACGTCGAGGACGAGGGCGACGTACGCGTAGTCGGTGAGGACTCGGGCGAAACCGACCAGTTGGTCCGTTGGGTGGTTGGTGATGGCGATGACCAGGTCCGAGTGGTCGAGCAGGTGGCGGACGTCCGCCGGCGTACGGTCGGTCATCCACCACGCCGTACGCATGAGGTCGGTCAGCTCCGGGACGCGGTGCGCGGGCACCGTGGAATCCGTTGTGAGCATGCGAGGCTCAGAAGTCGCGGGAGCTGAGGACGCAGAACTCGTTGCCTTCTGGGTCGGCCAGGACTGTCCAGCCGGGCCCCTCGGGTTGGCCGACGTTCACGCGTTGGGCGCCGAGGGCTTCCAGGCGGGCGATTTCGGCCTCGCGGTCCTGGCTCGTGTGCGGCGCGAAGTCGAGGTGCAGGCGGTTCTTCAGCGTCTTGCTCTCGGGCACGGGGACGAACACCATCCCGGGGCCGATCCGCTCCCACGGGAGGTCCTTGATGCTGTCCGGCTCGACCCAGCCGGGCACGTTCACGCATTCCTCGTCGGTCTCGATGATCGTCTTCCAGCCGAACGCCTCGGCCCACCAGGCCGCTTGCTTGCGTACGTCGTGGCAGTCGATCACAACGGTGTACCAGCGCAGCACCATGGCATACCCCTCCCAGAAGTCTGAGGAAGCACAGTCGCACAGCCCACCGACAGAAAAGAGCGGGCCCTGGGCAGGAGAAAGACGCCAGGGCCCGCTCTCAGGGCTGACCGGAGCGGCAACGTGGTGGCCTGAGGAGGTGCGGGCAGGTGAGGTACTGCCCGAGGAGGGTCACCGAAGGGGCTGCTCGAAGAGACGGTCAGCGAGAGGGAGGGACCACGTCGTTGGGGCCCCTCCTGCCGAAGGTCAGCGGAGCGGGTTGAAGGGACGCAGTTCCGCCGGCGCGCGGCCGGTGGTGATGGTCTCGGCCAGCAACTGGCCGGTGATCGGGCCGAGCGTGATGCCCCACATCCCGTGCCCGCCGGCGGCGAACACCCGCGGTGACGCGGTCGCGCCGATGATCGGCAGGCCGTCCGGGGTGCAGGGCCGCGGCCCGACCCACTCGAAGGTCCTGGCGTCCAGGTCTGCGTCCCGCAGCAGCGGCCGGGCGGCCTCGACGATCGCGTCGATCCGGCGCGGGTCGAGCTTCGCCTCGGGCTTGCGGAACTCCATCATCCCGGCGACCCGCAGTCGGTCGCCCAGCGGCGTGCAGGCGATCCGCTGCGCCGGGAAGTACACCGGACCGGCCGGTACGTGCGCCATCGGCACGCTGAAGCTGTACCCGCGACCGGCCTGTACGACGGTCTTGACGCCGAACTGCCGCGCCAGGTCCCCCAGCCACGCACCGGTCGCCATCACGACCGCGTCGAACGGATCGGTCTCGCCGTCACCGGTGACGAGCCGGACACCGCGGATCTCGTCGACGATGTCCTTCACGACCACGCCGCTGATGATCTGCCCGCCGCGGGCGATCACCGAGTCGGCGAGCAGCTGGACGTACTCGCCCGGGTTGATGAACCGCTGCCCGTGCAGCCGGATCGCCGCACCGATCTGGTCGGACAGCGACGGCTCGATCTCGCGGGCGTCGTCGCCGCTGATCGCCTCGAACTCGATGCCCTGACCGGCGGCGTGGATCTGCTCGATCTCCTCGAGCAGCACCTTGCGCTCCTCGACGGTCCGGTAGGCGGCCAGGAACGACTTGGCCTCGTAGGTCTGCGCCTCGACCCCGGCCTTCGCCAGGAAGTCGAACGCGGGCAGGGCCTGCCGGTTGATCGGGACCAGCGCGTCCATGGCGGTCTTCCAGCGTCCGGCGGTGCTGTTGCGAGCGAAGCGGGTGAGGAATTTGAGGAGCCGCGGGCTCGCGGTCGGTGGAACGTACACCGGTGAGGCAGGGCTCAGCACCGCACGGACGCCGTACTTGAGGACCGCTGGTTCCGGGAGCGGCGTGGCCAGGCCGGGCGTCAGCCAGCCGGCGTTGCCCCAGGACGCGCCGGCGGCGACGCCCTCACGGTCGAGCACGGTCACCTCGACGCCGGCCTCCTGGAGGAACCAGGCGGTGGCGAGGCCGACCATCCCGGCGCCAACGACGGCGACGCGATCGGGAACCAGATACGTGGAACCAGCTGTGGTCATGTATCGATGGTGGGGCCGCGACCAGCGGCTGTCATGGTGCGATCACACCATTGCCGGGACGAATGACTGTGCTCATCGCACAATAACCCGCACAATGGGCGCATGATCTCCTCGTCCGACCTGATCGTCGCCGTCGGTCCCGCCCTGTTCGAGGTCGTAGTGCCCGGCAAGGGTGACCGTGAGGTCCGGGACGTCTTCCTGGCCGACCCGCAGGAACCTGCGACGGGCCAGCCGGGCGACCTGGTGCTCGGACTCGGTCTACGCGACGCAGAGGACGCCGTAGAGCTCGTGGAGCGCTGCGCGGCCGGCAACGCCTCAGGGGTGGTTCTCCGTACGGCGCTAGCGCACCAGCCGACCGTGGTGGCTGCAGCTGAGCGGGAGGCCATGACCCTCGTTGCACTGCAGCCGAGCGTGACGTGGGCGCATGTGGTCTGGCTGCTCCGCGGTGTACTCGACCGAGCGGCCGCACCGGACTCCCCCGCCGCTGGCGACGCCGGTGTGCACCAGGAGCTGTTCGCACTGGCAGACGCCGCCGCTGCGATCGTCGACGCCCCTGTGACGATCGAGGACAACCAGTCCAGGGTCCTGGCGTACTCCTCCGGCCAGGACTTCACCGACCCCACTCGTGTGTCGACCATCGTCGGACGCCGAGTACCACCCGAGGTGATCGCACACTTCCGGGCCCGGGGCATCTTCCGACGGCTAGCGCGATCCAGCGAGCCGTTCCTGGTCCCAGACGGACCGAACGGCATCCGCCCGCGTCTCGTCGTACCGGTCCGCGCTGGTGGCGAGTGGCTGGGGTCCATCTGGGCCGTTGTCGACGGTCCGGTGAGTGACGCGGTCACAGCGGAGCTCAGCAACGCCGCCTCCGTACTCGCCTTGCACCTGTTGCGGCTGCGGGCTCAGGCCGACGTGGCGCGGCGGAGTGCGATCGACCGGCTGCGGACGCTCCTGCGGCAGTTCTCCCCGGACAATCCGGTCGACGTACGGCTCCCGCGGCAGCCGTGGCGGGTTGTGGCTCTCGGGTCGCCCGACGGGTACGACGTACCGCAGCAACTCGACCTGTGGGAGTCGACCGGTCGCCGGCACGGCTGGAGCGAGCCCCAGCTGGCTGACCTCGACGGGACCGTCCTGGCTGTTGTTACAGACACTGACGGACCCGGGTCATGGACCTGGTTGCAGAAACTCGTTCTCGAACAGTCGGCTGGTACGTACGCCGCTGCTGGTGGTCCCGCGCGCGGTCCGGCGGATCTGCCGAGCTCACGCGCCGAGGCGGTCGAGCTGTTGGGTCTGGTACGGCGAGGTGTCGCGCCAGGGCCGGCGTTGCGGGTCGAAGAGGCGTGGCACGCGCTGACGGTGCACCGGGCAGTCACGTCGCTTGATACCACCAAGATGGATGGTCCGCTCGCGACGTTGCTCCGCCACGACATCGAGCACGACACGGGGTACGTGGAAACGTTGCAGGCCTGGCTGAACTTTCCGGGACAGCCGCAGCGGGCGGCGAGGGAACTGCACCTGCACACCAATACGTTGCGGCACCGGATGAAACGGATCGGGGAGCTCTCCGAGCTCGATCTGTCGGATCCGCGCGAACGGCTGGCGTTGCAATTGCAGATCGCCGCGGTCCGTACGGAGCACTGAACATCGGGCACTGAATATCTGGCACTGAGATCTACGCCACAGCCCTCTGTAACAAGGCTTCATATTCCGGCAACTGCTGGGCAACATCCGCCTGACAGAGTCTTCCTTGTCAGCAGGTCCGACCCTTCACCAGGGGGCCGGAAAGGCTGCGGGTCCGAGCTTTTCACCAGGAAGCTCGGGCCGCCCGTGGGGCCCGGCGATTGTCTGAGCGATTGCCGGGCCCTACGACGTTTGCCGTACGACGTCGCCAAAACCTTGCCTAGGACAACCGGTTCACGATGGTGCGGTAGACGCCCGGGAGCGCGGCCGCGGCGGGGACGATCCGCGGCGCGAGGAGCGGGCGATTGCGGGCCCACAGCAACGATGCGGTGAGCAGGCGGCATTCCCAGGAGACGCGGCGCCAAGCTGCCTCGTAGTCCTGTGGGCGGTCGGCGCGGACGCAGTCGACCAGCTCGGCGGAGGTGCGCAACGCGACCGCGATGCCTTCGCCGGTGAGCGCGTCGACGTACCCGGCGGCGTCGCCGACGAGCAGGACCCGGCCGGCGGTGCGGGCGCTGACGCGTTGACGGAGCGGACCCGCGCCCATCACGGCACTCGCCGCAACCGCACCACGTAACCGGCGCTTCAGCAGGGGGAAAGCGTCGAGATGTGAGTCGAAGGTGCCGCGCGCGGAGGTGAGGACGGCGACGCCGACGAGATCGTCGGCGACCGGGGTCACGTAGGCCTCGCCGAGCTTTGACCAGTAGACCTCGACCAGGTCGGTCCAGGGCGAGACAGCGAAGTGCTGGCGGAGTCCGCGCCGCACGCCGCCTGCGGCGCGGTGCGGCGCGGGAGAAGAAGAGCGGGAGAGCGGTTGGGACGATTGCCAGCGACCGAGTTGGCGGATCGGTGAGTGGGGACCGAGTTGGCGGATGGGTGAGTGGAGACCGAGTTGGCGGCGGATGGGTGAGTGGAGGCCGTCGGCGGCGGCCAGGTAGCGGGCGGTCACGCCGGCGGCGGTGACGGAGGTGGTGTTCTGCGTGATGGGACCGACCCGGGCGCGAAGGACCGGAACATCTAGCGCTGCTAGCCGGGACATCAGCGCGGCGTGCAGCGTCGTACGGCGTACTCCGAGGCCCGGACCAGCAGCGAAACGGGCGTCGACGCTGTGTCGTCCGTCGAGATAGCGAATGCCGTGGAACGGACGGCCGGAAAGTTCCACGCCCAACCGCTCGAGGTAGGACACGGCACTGTGGGCGATGCCCTCACCGCACGCCTTGTCGATCGGCGCCGAGCGCGGCTCGACCACGACAACCGACAATCCCGCGAGCGCAGCGCGGATCGCGGTGGCTGCGCCTGCTGGACCGCTACCAGCTACCAGAAGATCGATCACGTCACCAGCGCGGACTTCAACGCGGCCTCCTCGGCGCGGATGCGGACGGCCAGCAGCGGGATGTTCAGCAAGGTGAACACCACCGCAGTCACCCACGCCGTGTGCACCAGCGGCAAGGCGATTCCCTCCGCCACGACCGCGACGTAGTTCGGGTGCCGGATCCACCGGTAGGGGCCACGTGCAACCAGCCGGAGACCCGGTACGACGATCACCCGCGTGTTCCACTGATGACCCAGCACCGTGATGCACCACCAGCGCAGTCCCTGCGCCAGCAGCACGACCACGAACATCGTCCAACCGAGCCACGGAACGAACGGCCGGTGCAGCGCCTCCACCATGCACGCCGCCAGCAACAACGTGTGCAGCGCGACCATGAACGGATAGTGCCGACGCCCCGACTCGACGCCGCCCTGCGCGAAGCTCCACTTCGCGTTGCGCAGCGACACGACCAGCTCGGCCACCCGCTCAGCAGCGACGAGCAGCACCAACCCCAGATACCAGCCGTACATCACCACTCCATCAGCACGAGCTCGGAACAGAAACCAGGACCCATCGCCAGCAACACCCCAGGACCTGCAGGATCCAGCCTCATGGTGTCACCGAGGACGTGCAGCACCGAGGACGACGACAGGTTGCCGACCGCGTCGAGCGACTTCCACGTCAGTTCGAGCGCGCCCGGCCGCAACGACAACGTCTCCGCCACCGCCTCCAGCACCTTCGGCCCGCCCGGATGACTCACCCACGTCCCGATGTCCGGAACGGTCAGCCCGTGATCCCCGAGGAACCCGCGCACGTCATCACCCAGGTACTGGCGCACCACCTCGGGTACGTCGGCTCCGAGCACGATCCGGAACCCGCCCGACCCGACATCCCACCCCATCACCCGCTCCGAGTCCGGGTAGAGCCGCGAACGCGTCGCCACCACGGACGGGCCCGACGCCGCCGGATGTTCCGACCCCGTCAGCACCACAGCCGCCGCGCCGTCCCCGAACAACGCGCCGCCCACCAGGTTCGGCAACGACGAGTCGTCCCGCTGCAACGTCAACGAACACAACTCCACCGACAGCAGTACGGCGACATGCTTCGGCCACGCCTTCAAGTAGTCATGCAGCCGCGCGATCCCCGCCGCTCCCCCGACACACCCCAGCCCGAACAGCGGCAGCCGCTTCACGTCCTCCCGCATCCCCAGCCGCATCGCCACCCGCGCATCGATCGACGGCGCCGCGACCCCGGTCACCGTCGTGAACATCAGTACGTCGACATCGTCGAGCGTCAGCCCCGCGTCCTTCACCGCGCCCGCGACCGCCTCGGCACCGAGGTCGACGGCCGCCGCGATCCACGCGTCGTTCGCCTCGCCGAAGTCCTTGAGTACGGCGTACCGCTCGAGCGGCAGCGCGAGATGCCGATACGAGACTCCCGCGTTCGCGTGCAGCCGGCGGAGCAACGCCGTACCGCGGCCGTCCGGGAGACAGATCGACTCGAACGCGGCCGTGAGCTCGGACTGCGGATACCGGTACGGCGGAAGCGCGGGCCGGACCGCTGCGATCCGCGTCATCGTGGCATCGTTGTGTCGGTGAGAGCGCTGCGGACCGTCAAGGGTCTGGCTCTCGCGTGCCACCCGGGCCCGACCGTCGCGGTCACCGCGCTGGTCACCGCCGTCGCGTGGTCGGCCGGGCGAAGTCCGGCCGGGTGTCTCCTCGTCGCAGCAACGATCCTCACCGGCCACCTCTCGATCGGCTGGAGCAATGACGCGATAGATGCCGCCCGCGACACCATTGTGAACCGCCGGGACAAGCCAGTGGTGCGTGGACTGGTGAGTCGCCGGACGCTCGCGGTCGGCGCGGGCGTGATGCTGGTCGTCACCGTTCCCGTCTCCCTCGCCAACGGTTTCGCGTCCGGATTGATGCACCTGCTGTTCGTCGCCTGCGCCTGGGCGTACAACCTGGGCCTCAAGTCGACCGTGATCTCGTGGCTCCCGTACGCCGTCGCGTTCGGCGGACTGCCCTCGTTCGTGACGCTCGGCACCGCGCAGGTCTGGGCTCCGTGGTGGGCGACCGCGGCGGGGGCCCTCCTGGGGATCGGTGCCCATCTGGCAAACGTCGTACCCGATCTCGCCGACGACCTGGCCACCGGTGTCCGCGGCTGGCCGCAACGCCTCGGCCGCTACGCCCGCCTCGTCGCACCGCTGCCGTTGGCGACAGCAACCGGTCTCCTGGTCATCGCGCCGTCCGGAGCGATCGGCATCATCGGCTGGATCGCCCTCGCAGTCGTCGCCGCCCTCCTGACCACGATCCTCCTGTGGCGCAGCGCCCCCTTCCTCATCACGATCGCCATCGCCGCGGTCAGCATCATCTCGCTCGTACTGCGCGGAGACGCACTCGTCTAGCTGCAGCTCGACAGTACGTATACGCCCACTACGCCGGATCGGCTGTCCTGCTGAGCGTGAGCGCGGCCGCGCCGACGGGCTACCTCCTGTCGAGCTGCCGATCTCATCCGGCGTCGGGCTTGAGTGGGGCGTTGCTGCCGAGGATGGCGGCCGTCAACGCCTCGGCGGGTTCTTTCGCGGCGCGGGGGTTGGTGATGAGGACCAGGTCGATGGAGGGGAGCTCGGGCAGGCCGGCGCTCGGGGGTGGCTCGACCAGGTCGGCGGGCATCAGGGAGCGGGCGAAGATCGCGATCCCGAGGCCGGCGCGGACAGCGGCGAGTACGCCGTTGACGCCGCGGACGATGCACGTGATCCGGCAGGTGCGGCCGGCCTGCTCGAGCGACTGCACACCGAGCGACCGGCTCAACGACGGCGCCTGGTACGCGACCAGCGGGACCGGGACGTCGGGCGCGATCCGGGTCCCGGCGATCCCGGCCCAGACCATCGGGTCCCGTCGTACCAGCCGGCCGTTCGGCTCGTAGCCGCCGCCGGCGCCATGCTTCACGTAGGCCAGGTCCAGGTGGCCGGACTCGACCCGGCGGAGCAGATTCGGGCTCTGGGCAACGGTCAGTTCCAGGTCGATCCGTGGGTACAGCTGGCGGAAGTCGCGGAGGATCTTCGGCAGCGGTGTGAGCGCCAGGTCGTCGGTCACGCCGAACCGCAGCCGGCCGCGCAACTCCGAGCCGGTGAAGTACCCGGCAGCCTCCTCGTGCGCGGCCAGGATGGTCCGGGCGAACCCGGCCATCGCCTCGCCGTCCGCGGTCAGCGTGACTGTGCGCGTGTCGCGGACGAACAGCGGCCGTCCGACGGCCGTCTCGAGTTTGCGGACATGTTGACTCACCGTCGGCTGCCGGATGCCCAGCCGCTCGGCCGCCTGGGTAAAGCTGAGCGACTGAGCGACGGCGAGGAACGTCCGCAGCTGGTCCGGGTCGTACATCGATATCCTTCCCATAACGTGGCGCAATAAGACTAATAGGAGTAATTCGCTGGGGGAATTCAGCACCCAACCCTGAGGATGGACATGTCCTCCCCTGACCAGCCACTCGTGTAGGGATTGCTCTTGACCTCCCGGGCCACCGGTACTGTCCCGTCCACCGACTTCCATCTCCACCGCACCACCGACTCCACCAAGCTCCGGGAGACGCAAGCGCGCCGGCCCGGCTTCAAGGACACCTTCAGCGCACTGCGGGTCCGCAACTTCCGCCTCCTGGTCAGCGGACTGCTGGTCAGCTCGACCGGCGGCTGGATCCAGCGCATCGCCCAGGACTGGCTGGTGCTCACGCTCACCGGCAGCGCCACCGCGGTCGGCATCACGACCGCGCTGCAGTTCCTCCCCACCCTCGTGCTCGGTCTGTTCGGCGGCGTGATCGCGGACCGGTTCCCGAAGCGGAAGATCCTGCTGGTCACGCAGATCACGATGGGCACCTGTGCCGGCGTCCTCGCCCTGACCGCCTTCACCGGTCACGTCCAGGTCTGGCACGTCTACACGATGGCCTTCGTCCTCGGTCTCGCGACAGCCGTCGACAACCCGACCCGGCAGTCGTTCGTCACCGAGCTCGTCCCGCGCGACACGGTCCGGAACGCGATCAGCATGGTGTCGTCGACGTTCCAGCTCGGCAGCCTGATCGGCCCCGCGCTCGGCGGTGTGCTGCTCGGCACGATCGGCGCGGGCTGGGCGTTCGCGCTCAACGGGCTGACGTTCTTCGCGTCGATCAGCGCGCTGCTGCGGATGCGCGAGAGCGAGATGCCCGGGTTCCACGCGGCCCGCAAGGCGAGCGCCGGGATGCGGATCCGCGACGGGCTGCGCGACGGCGTCCGGTACGCGTTCCACGAGCCGGCCGTCCGCTGGGCGATCGCGCTGGTCGGCATCTACGGGATGTTCTGCATCAGCCTGCCAGTGACGCTGACCGCGTTCGCCGACCGCGTCTTCCACACCGGCGCTTCGGGGTACGGCGTACTGAACTCGGTCGTCGCGTTCGGGGCCCTGGCAGGCGCCCTGCTCTCGGCCCGCCGCGTCCGGCCGACCCGCCTGCGGAACCTGATCGGTATCGCGTGCCTGCTCACGATCACCGAGGTACTGGCCGCGATCCAGCCCTCGTTGTGGACGTTCATCCCGGTGCTGGCGTCGATGGGAATGGCGACGCTGATGTTCCTGACCGCGGCCCAGTCGATGGTCCAGCTGACCACGCCGGACGGCCTGCGCGGCCGGGTGTCCGGGATCTACAACCTGGTCTTCATCGGGGGCGGCGCGATCGGCGGGCCGCTCGTCGGGTTCCTGGCCCAGCACTTCGGCGCCCGCTCGGCGCTGATGCTCGCAGGTCTGGTCCCCGCGGTGGCGACGGTCGCGATCGGCCTCCGGCTGCGGCGCGACGGCCAACTCCGGCTGGTACTGGTCCGGACCCGCTCCCCGTGGCACCAGGTCCCGATCCGCGTGAACCTGCAGCCGGCCGACATCCAACTGTCGGCCCCGGAGAGCGCGCCGATCCGCAGCCGCACGTCTCGCCCGTTCGTCCTCGGTCGGCGGCAGCACGCGCGCATGGACTCCCACGCCCGTCCCGTCCGCGCCCGCCGCCGCCCCCAGCACCACTGAACTCCTGGGGCGGGACCGCGCTGCCTTCCCAGTCCCGCCCCAGGCAACCTTGAGCACCCACCAACCATTTCCGAGCAGGAAATTTGGTTGGTGGGTGCTCAAAGTCGCCCTTGAACAGGCTCGCGCCCCCGGCTGGATCAGGGCCGAGGGCGCGAGTGCCGGCGGGCGGGCCGGCTGGGCGGCATCAGGGAGCTTTGATGACGCCGACTGGGGGCACCTGGACGGTGCGGTGGTGCTTGGTGCCGCCGAGGACCACCTTGCGGAGCGCGACGTTGTTCTTCGTGCTGGCCTCGAACAGGCGGTTCTCCGGGTTGGCCGTGACCTGGACGTAGTACGTGCCGTTCGCCAGGTTCGTGATGTCGAAGGACTGACCCGGCAATGTCTGCTCGTAGGTGTCGCCGGAGCCGACGTCGAGGACCTCACGAACGGACAGCGAGCCGTGGTCGCCGCACGCGGTGTGCAGGTCGGTGTTGCCCGGGTGCCAGTTCGCGTTCTTCACCGTGTAGTCGATGGAGTCTGTCGCGGCCAGGCAGAACGCCTCCTTCTGGCTGCGCACCACCTCGGTCTGCTTGGCGTTCAGCAGGCTGTAGCGGGCGAAGTCGGTGAAGTGCCAGTGGTTGTGGCCGTTCCGGCCGTCCCACTCCAGCGTCCCGGTGGTCTGGTACCCGACCTGCTTGCCCTGCGCGTTGTAGAAGTACTGGTACGCGTCCATCAGGTCCTTGCCCTGTCGCCGGAACCCGTCGAGCACCAGCGGCGACGGGCCAGCGTTCCACACGGTCGCCGAGAACTGCAGGAAGTCCTTGTTCGCATCCGGCGTACCTTCGTCGCCCGGCGCGGCCACGATCCCCCACGCCGGCACTGGGCGCAGGTCCGGCTTCGGGCCCTTCGGAACGCTCGCCTGACCGACCGGACGCGCCGCGTTCGGCCTCGGCCCCGCCGAACTCGAGCTCACCCACGCGGCCCCCGAGGCGTCGGACTTCTGCACCGTGACGTTCAACTTCACCGACGAGTCCTTCGCGGGGATCTTGAAGAAGTCCCGGTACGCCTTGTTTACGGTCACCGTCGCCTTGTACTTGCCGACGGCAAGCCGCACCGGCTGCCCGTCGCCGTACGTCCGCGCCGACCACCCGGTCTGCAGTCCCCAGACCGCACCCTGGGTGAACGGATTCGCGGTACAGCCGTCCGGGTACGGCGAGGTTGCCGGGGCATCCGGACGGGTCCGCGATCCGTCGCCGTTCAGGCAGACCGCCTGGTCCTTCTCGAGCACCTTCTTGCCAGCGGCGTCGGTCAGCGTGATGTGCAGGAACTTCCCCAGGCCGGAGAAGTCCGTGACAAGCCCCTTCGGCAACTTGCGGACCGGCTTGCCGTGGACGTACTGCGTCGCGACCACCGGCGAGCTGTACGACGCTCGTGTGGCGCGGATGTCGATCGGCGCGTTGCCGGCCACCAGATGCGTACTGAGATCCAGGTCGACGCCGTAGTCCTCGACACTGGCCAGAGTGACATCGGTGCCGCCAGCAACCAACTTCAAAGGTGCCGGCGACGATGCCGCCGACGCCCCGGCGGCCGCGAGTGCGACCAGACCGGCCGCCCCGGCCGCGGCGACCACCGTCCGGCCGAGTTTCCTCGTGTTCACGATGACGGAACCCCCTCCTGCCTCCAGCCGGCATCCTCACGAGCCGGCCTGTTGCTGGTACGACGCCCCGGCCGCGGAGCGAAGTTGATCAAGGTTCCATGGCGGTCCTGTCACACGAAGTAACAGGACCTCAATACTTGACTGTGTAAATTAAGCCGACCTAGGCTCGACGACGTCCGCTCACTCCTCCCCCGGAGGACGTTTTCATGTCCTTGAGACGCCGTACGACGCTCGTCCTGGCTGCCCTCGCCCTGGTGTCGACAGCAGCCGTGACCGCCCCAGCCGATGCAGTCCAAGACCAGAAACCCGCCTACCCGCAGATCGCTGCCAAGCCGTACATGGGCTGGAGCAGCTGGAGTCTGCAGTCGACGAACTACCCGGGCGTCAATCCCGACGGCCCCGGCAGCTTCATCAGCGAGAAGAACATCCTCACCCAGGCGAACGCCCTGGCCACGAAGCTCAAGCCGTACGGCTATGAGTACATCAACGTCGACGCCGGCTGGCAGGACGGCGGTGACGAGTACGGCCGCCCGGTCGCCAACCTGAAGCGGTTCCCGCGTGGCATGAAGGCGGTCGGTGACGACATCCACAAGCTCGGCCTGAAGTTCGGCATCTACACCGTCGTCGGGCTCGGCACGGACGTCTACCGCGACGGCAACACCCCGATCTACGACGCGCCCGGGTGCTTCACGCGCGACATCGTGTACCCGGACCTGCGCAAGACCAACGGCTGGGACGCGGCGTACAAGATCAACTACGAGAGCCCGTGCGCGCAGAAGTACGCCGACTCGATCGCCCGGCTCTTCGCGAGCTGGGGCGTGGACTTCATCAAGATGGACGGCGTCGGCCCCGGCTCCTGGAAGGGCGCGCCGGACGACCCTAACCACAACAACACCGAGGACGTCGAGGCCTGGTGGCGCGCGGTGCAGAACGCCGGACGGCCGATGATGTACACGCTGTCCTGGTCGCTCAGCCACCGGTACGCCGACGTGTGGAAGCAGAACTCGAACGGCTGGCGGATCGACACCGACGTCGAGTGCTACTGCGGCACGATCGTCAAGTGGGACAGCTCGGTGAAAGCCCGCTGGTGGGATCTCCCGCAGTGGATCGACGACGCCGGGCCGGGGCACTGGAACAACCTGGATGCGATCAACGTCGGCGTCGGCGCGATGGACGGCCTGACGGACGCGGAACGCCAGTCCTACATGACGTTCTGGGCGATCAACTCCGCGCCGCTGTTCGCGGGCGACGACCTCACCAAGCTGGACGCGTACGGCTTGAAGCTGCTGACCAACCGCGAGGTCATCGCGATCAACCAGTCCGGCAACCCGGCGCGTCCGCTGAACCAGGACCAACTGCAGCAGGTCTGGTACGCACAGAACGCGGACGGCAGTACGACGGTCGCGCTGTTCAACCTGGCCGACTCCCCTGCCACGGTGACCGGCAACTTCGACCAGCTCGGCATCGGCGGGAAGGCCACGGTCCGCGACATCTGGGCGAACCAGAACACCCGCAATGTCTCCGGCTCGGTCAGCGCTCAGCTGCCCGCGCACGGGTCGAAGCTGTACAAGATCACGCCTGACCAGTACGTGCCGGTGAGCATCCCGGCCGACCTGACCGCGACGGACGTCAGCCGTACGTCGGTTTCCCTGAACTGGCGGCCGAGTGCGGGCGCGACGTCGTACCAGGTGTTTGCCAACGGCAAGCAGGTTGCGACGAGCACGACGCCGGGCACCGTGGTGGGCGGGCTGCAGCCGCAGACGCAGTACACCTTCACGGTGAAGGGCGTGAAGTACGGCCGTACGTCGGATGCGAGTGCCGGGATCACCATGTACACCTCGAAGTCCGGCGGGCCGGTGCGCTACGAGGCCGAGTCGCCGACGAGCACACTGACCGGCGACGCGAGTGTGTCCGGATGCACGCTCTGCTCGGGCGGCTCGAAGATCGGCAACATCGGCTACTCGTCGACGGTGACGCTCAACGACATCACCGTGCCGGCCACGGGCACGTATCTGGTGAAGATCGCCTACACCGACGGGGACACCAGCCGGCAGAGCATGCTGACGGTCAACGGCACCGACAGTTACTGGGTGAACTACCACGGCCTCGGCGACAACGACTGGGGTACGCCACAGGTCACCTACCTCCCGGTGAAGCTGACCGCCGGATCGAACTCGATCAAGGTCAGCAACGCAGGAGGCTACATCGCCGACATCGACTGGATCACCGTCTGATCCGGCCAATGATCCGGTCGAAAATACTGCGGGGCCGGCACCACCAGGGCCGGCCCCGCGCTTTACTTGACGAATGAGCGCCTACCCCGAACCCCTGATCCCGCCCGGCGGCACCGCGCCGGTCCCCCGGCGGATCCGCGCGATGCTCGACGACCGCGTCGTCCTCGACACGACCGACGCGATCTACCTCTGGGAGTTCCCGCCGTACCCGCAGTACTACGTCCCGCTCGCGGACGTCGCCGACGGCGTGCTGGCCGACACCGGCGAGACCAAGACGTTCGAGCACGGCGTCGCGCGAGTGCACACCGCCGGCACCGGCAAGGCGTGGGTGTACGACGACGGCGTCGCGAAGGGCCGGGTGCGGTTCCAGTGGGACGCGCTGGACAGCTGGTTCGAAGAGGACGAGGAGGTCTTCGTCCACCCACGCAACCCGTACTCCCGCGTCGACGCGATCAAGTCCACCCGCCACATCACGGTCAGCGCCGCCGGCCAGCTTCTCGCCGACTCCACCGCGACTGTCATCGTCTTCGAGACCGGACTGCCACCGCGCTACTACTTCCCGAAAACCTCCGTCCAGCTGGAGCACCTCACCCCGTCCGACACCGTCACCGCATGCCCGTACAAAGGCCGTACGTCGGCGTACTGGTCGGTCCCCTCGGTCCCGGACGTCGCCTGGTCCTACGACTTCCCGACGGCGCCCCTGCTCCCGGTCGCCGGCCACATCGCGTTTTTCAACGAGAACGTCGACATCACCATTGACGACGTACCGCAGGAGCGCCCGATCACCCCGTTCTCGAACCCAACACAGCGACCAACCGACGGCAACGTGAACAAGCCGTGAATCAGATGACCGCGGTGGTCGCGCCGTCCATGGTGATGATCGAGGCGGTGACATAGCTGGCGCGGGGCGAGGCGAGGAAGATCGCGACGTCGGCGACCTCCTGCGGCTCGCCGGCGCGGCCCATCGGGATCTCGCGGACCATCTCCTGGAGCAGCTCGTCCTTCGGCTTGCCGGTCGCCCGTACTGCGGCTTCCAGCCCCTCGTCGACGCGGGAGGTGCGCGTCATCCCCGGGTTGATCACATTCACCCGGACGCCCTGGCCCGCGTACGCCTTCGCGTAGCCGGCCGACGCCAGCATCAGCGCGGCGTTGGCCGCACCGCCCCCGATGTGCAACGGGTTCGCGGCCCGGCCGCCCTGGCCGACGACGTTCACGACCGCGCCGCTGCCGCGGTCCGCCATCCCGCGGATGACGGCCTCGGTCGCGTGCATGTACGTGAAGTACTTCGCGTCCATCGCGGCGTGCAACGCCGTACTGTCCAAATCGTCGACCGGTGTCCGGCGGGCCGCGCCGGCGCAGTTGATCAGGATGTCCGGTACGCCGATCCGCTCGAAAGCGGCTCGCGTCGCGTCGGCGTCGGTCAGATCGACCGCTTCGGCCTGGAAGCTCAAGCCTTTGGCGGCGAGCTCCTCCTGTGCCTTCGCCAGGTTCCCGGCGTCCCGCGAAATGCCGACGACCACCGCACCCTCACGTGCGAGCGCCTCTACACACGCCAGCCCGATCCCTTTGCTCGCACCGGTGACCACCGCGGTCTTCCCGGACAGTTCCAGCTCCACGTGACTCCTCAGCGATTCGCGTCGTACTCGTCGCGGGCAGCGGCGATCTCGTCCATGTGGTCGTACGCCCAGGTCCGCATCGTCGCGACGGCAGCGGCCAGGCTCAGGCCGAGCGGGGTCAGCGTATAGCTGACCGTCACCGGCACAGTAGGAAGAACATCACGCCGTACGACGCCGTCCCGCTCGAGATTGCGCAGAGTCTGGGTGAGCATCTTCTGGGTGATGCCCTCGATGATCGACTTGAGCTGGCCGGACCGCAGCGTGCCGCCCTTCTCGAGCGTGCTGATCACCAGCATCGTCCAGGTGTCGCCGATCCGGCCGAGCACCTGACGCGTCGGGCAGGCGCCTTTCGTGGCGTCCCACCTGCTTCTGACCTGGTCGGTATCCATTAGGTGCCCATAGCAGTAATTAGTGCTGTCTTCCGCCCGCCGCGACCGGTTCGTAGCGTCCATGTCGTCCGGGGTCGAGTTTAGGTGAAGGAGTGAAACAGCAATGAGAGCAGTGGTTCCGGTGGACACCGGCAAAGTCGGGTTCGCCGAGGTCGACGAGGTCCGGCCGGGCCCGGGCGAGATGGTGATCGAGGTGGCCGCCTTCTCGATCAACCGCGGTGAGACCTTCCAACTGGAGGCGCCGCGGGCCGGCTGGCGACCGGGTAAGGACATCGCCGGCCGAGTGATCGAGGCCGGCCCCACCGGTCCACCGGTCGGCACCCGCGTGGTCGCGCATCTGCCACACTCGGGCTGGGCGGAGCACGTGATCGCACCGGCCACGCAGGTCGCCGTACTGCCGGACAGCATCTCGTTCGAGCAGGCCGCCGCGCTTCCGCTCGCCGGGCTGACAGCGCTGCGCCTGTTGCGTACGGCGGGCAGCGTGATCGGCCGGCGGATCCTGCTGACCGGCGCCGCCGGCGGTGTCGGGCACTACTTCACCGAACTCGCGGCCGGCGCCGGTGCATCGGTCACAGCCGTCGTCTCAACCCCTGCCCGCGGCGAGCGGCTGCTGGAGCTCGGCGCCGAGACCCTGGTGTACGACGTCCCGGACGCACGCGGACCGTTCGATCTGGTGCTCGAGTCCGTCGGTGGTGAGAGTCTGCCGGCCGCGTTGTCGAAGCTGGTGCCGGGCGGTGATCTCATCTGGTTCGGCGAGGCCAGCCGGCAACCGGTGACGCTCGACTTCTTCGACTTCTTCACCGCTCCAGAAGCCGCGCGCATCCGGCACTTCCACTACGTGCACGGCCGCGACGACGAAGACCTGGCAACGCTGGTTCGGCTGGTCGGGTCCGGGCGGCTCCACCCCGAGCTCGGTCGCGTCGAGGACTGGTCCCGGACCGATGCCGTCCTCGACGACCTGCGGCACCGTCGCATCCGCGGCAACGCCGTACTGACCTTGGCACCCACGTCGCACGAGGAGGCAACGCCGATGGATCCCAGGACAGTCGTGACCCGGTACGTCGAGGCAGTGGCGGCGGGTGACCTGCCGACGATCCGGGCGAGCTTCGCGCCGGACGTGGTGTGGACCTATCCGGGTGATCTGCCGCTGTCCGGTGACTGGAAGGGCCGGGACATGGTCGTCGACGAGTTCCTCGGCGCGGCGGCGGGCAACCTGTTCGCGCCGGGTGCACCAGTGACGATCACGCTGGTCAACGTCATCGCCGACGGTGAACAGGTTTTCGCCGAGTGGACGGCGCAGGCGACGGCCCGGAACGGCGAGGCCTATGACAACCGGTGTGGAGGGGTCTTCACCGTTCGGGACGGCGTGATCGTCGCCGTCCGCGAATACCTCGACACCGACCATGCCCGCCGCGTCCTGTTCGCGAGCGAACACTAAGCACAGCGAGAGCAGCTCTTCGGGAGCCGTACGTCGACCAGCAGACGAGCGGATCACCCCTCGAGTGTGGGGTTCTCTACTGATACACGAGGGGAGAACCCTGAACGCGGGGGGGTATCCGTTGCTGTTGCGCGAGGTGCGAGCGCAGGCGACACGCAGCGGGATCCGGGCGGGTCGATGCCCTGAGCAATCGTCAGTTTCCGGCGCCGCGGGCCGAAGGCAACGAATTTGAATTGTCGCTGTTCTGGGCTTGATCGGGTCAGTACGATGGGTAACCAGATCGACACTCTTTGTTTCGACGCCTGATGCCCGAGCAATCCTGAGCACCGACGCCGGAGGACCCGTGCCGACCACTTCCCACTCTCCCCCCAGCGACCGTCTGTCCTGGAAGACCGTTCTGCATCATGACCTACCGGCCTCGCTGGTGGTCTTCCTGATCGCAATACCGCTTTCCCTAGGAATCGCCGCCGCGTCCGGGGCACCGCTGATCGCCGGCCTGGTGGCCGCGGTGGTCGGCGGTGTCGTCGCCGGCGCGCTCGGCGGCTCCCCGCTCCAGGTCAGCGGCCCGGCCGCCGGCCTGACCGTTGTCGTCGCCGGACTCGTCATGCAGTTCGGCTGGGCCGCGACCGCCGCAATCACCTGTGCGGCCGGCCTGCTACAGATCCTGCTAGGCGTCACCCGAATCGGTCGACTGGCACTGTCTCTTTCCCCCGCCGTCGTCCACGGCATGCTCGCTGGGATCGGCATCACGATCGCCGTCCAGCAGCTGCACGTGGTGCTCGGCGGCAAAGCCCAGAGCTCGTTGATCTCCAATGTCACCGCGCTCCCCGCGCAGCTGATCGCGCATCACGGTCACTCGGTGGTGGCCGGCGTACTCACCGTGGCGATCGTTCTCGCCTGGCCGCGAATCCCTAAAGTAGAGGTGATTCCGGCACCACTCGTCGCCGTCGTGGCGGTCACCGCATTAGCAGCGGTCACCATGCCCGACGTGACCCGGGTCGACCTGCCGGACAACCCGCTGCAGAGTCTGATCCTCCCGGTGATGCCCGAGGGCACACCACTCGAGATCGCCACCGCCGTACTGACGGTTGCCCTCGTCGCCAGCGTCGAGTCGTTGCTGTCGGCCGTTGCCGTCGACAAGCTTCATCGCGGTCGGCGGAGCAATCTCGATCGAGAACTGATCGGCCAGGGCGCCGCGAACGCGGTGTCCGGTGCGCTCGGCGGGATGCCCGTCACCGGCGTGATCGTGCGCTCGTCGACGAACGTCGCGGCCGGCGCCCGCACCCGCGCGTCGGCGATCCTGCACGGCGTGTGGATCGCAGCGTTCGTGCTCGTGGCGGGGTCAATGCTCGAATTGATCCCGATGGCCGCGCTCGCCGGCGTACTGCTCGTCACCGGATTACGCCTGGTGCAGCTCGCCCACATCCGCACACTGCGCCGGCACGACGAATTGCTCGTGTACGTCGTGACCGCGGTCGGCGTCGGCGTACTGGGACTAGCCGAAGGCGTGCTGCTCGGGCTTGTGCTTGCGCTCGCACGCGTGCTGTACCGGCTCGCGCGGGCAACCGTGACAGCGACCGAGGCGGACGGCGTGTGGACGGTACGGATCCGTGGTTCGCTGGTGTTCCTCGGAGTTGCGTCGCTGGTGCGGACGCTGCGATCGATTCCGCAAGGCGCGACGGTTCGGATCGATCTGACGGTGAATCATCTGGACCACGCGGCATCCGAGGCGATCGAGGACTGGCGGCGCGGGCACGTCGCGCGCGGCGGCTCGGTCGAGGTGTACCGCGCCGGCAGCGACCGGTTGGGCGAGCAACTGGACGACGTACCGATCCGGGCGTTGCTGGCGAAACTCGCGGCCGAGGGGCAACAACCGGCACACCTGTTCATCACGTGTGCGGACTCGCGGATCGTGCCGACGATGATCACCACCAGCGGACTGGGCGACCAGTTCTGCGTGCGCAACATCGGGAACCTCGTGCCGCCCAAGGGATCGAACAGCAACTCCGTCGACGCCGCGATCGAGTACGCGGTCGACGTCCTCGGGGTGAAGTCGATCGTGGTCTGCGGCCATTCCTCCTGTGGCGCCGCGGCCGCCGCGCTCGCGGCCGACGTACCCGCAGGATCGGGACTGGAGAACTGGCTACGGCACCTGGAGCCGTCGGTACGGCGAGCGGTCGCGCTCCCGGACATCGTGGACCCGGCGACCGGCGTGCAGTTGTCGCCGGCCGACAAGCTGTCCGTCGCCAACGTCGCCGTACAGCTGGAGAATCTGCGGAGTTTTCCGTGCGTCCGCGCGGCCGAGGATCAAGGCCGGCTCGAGCTGATCGGGCTCTGGTTCGACATCGGCGCGGCGACGGCACGCTTGGTCGTGGACCGCGCGCCGTTCCTGGTCCGCGGCGACGAGGAGCTGTTGAAGATCAGGAGCAGCGGTACGGCGAGTGCGATCGCCACCAACCCGTCCAGCCAGTAGTGGTTCGCGGTGACCACGACAACCGTGAAGGTGAGCAACGGATGTGCGATCCACAGCCAGCGCCACCGTGACCGGGTCGTCCGGATCAGGAAGGCCGCGACCATGAACGCCCAGCCGACATGCAGGCTGGGCATCGCGGCGAACTGGTTCGCGACCCCGGAGTGCGCGCTCGGTCCGTAGACCGACTGACCGAGCAACACCCCGGTGTCCACCCATCCCGGCATCATCCGGGGCGGGGCGAGCGGGAAGAACATGTGCCCGATCAACGCCAGCCCGGTCAGTGACGCGAGCGCCCAGCGGGCCTTCCCGTACTCGGCCTGGCGGCGGATCAGCAACCAGAGCAGCACCACCGCGGTCAGCGGGAAGTGCACGCTCGCGTAGAACACGTTGGCGAGCTGGGCGAGGCCGTCGATCTTCAGCGCGTGATGCTGGATCGTCGCCTCGCTCGGCAGCCCGAGCCAGGCCTCCCAGCGGATCAGCTCGTCCGCGTGCTTGAACGCCGACCCCGCATGCTCCGCGGACAGGAAGCGGCCGAGGTTGTAGACCCCGAACAGGGCGGCGAGCAGTGCGATCTCCTTGACGATCCGCCAGATCCCACCGCGATGCCGCCCCAGCTCCGGCACACTCGGCTGCCCTACCCGCTCCAGAGTCACCTGCGCCATGCCGACCCCCACATCAAACCGAACGCTCGTTCTCTGAAATTCCACCCTGCGCCGCCGGCCGCCCTCAGATCAAGAACGGTCATTCGTTTTCTTGTGTGATCTCTGGCACTCTTTCAAATTATCGCAACATGCTGATAGTTGCGAACAATATGAACCAACTCACACCGGCACGGTGAAGGCCCCGGCTAAATCGGTCGACGCGAGGTGCCGTCCTCGGGAGAGTGCTCGCATGGTGACGGTCTTCATCCGGTGGACGTGGCTGCGAGCGGTCCTGCACAACGGGTGGTGGCTGGTCACCAGCGTCTATCTGGTGGTCGACGCCGGACTCTCCCCCGCCGAGCTCGTGCTCATCGGGTCGGTGCAGAGTGCGTTCGCGCTGGTCTTCGAAGTACCTGCCGGCGTCATCGCCGACACGATCAGCCGCAAGTGGTCCCTGGTGATCTCCCAGGTGCTGATGGGTACGTCGATGCTCGCGACCGGACTGTTCGAGTCGTTCCCCGCGTTGCTCGCCACCCAGGTCCTCTGGGGTATCTCGTGGACCTTCGCGAGCGGATCCGACGTCGCGCTGATCACCGACGAACTGGATCGGCCGTCGGAGATCAATGTGGTCCTCGCGCGGGCCGCCCGCGCACAGCTGGCCGGCGCGGCGACCGGTCTCGTTCTCCTCGGGCTCCTCGCCTGGGCGACCCGGCGGGACCTCACCATCGTGATCGCCGGCGCCACGATGGGGGCCCTCGGGCTGTACGTCGCGTTCCGCTTCACGGAACACAACTTCGTTCCCACTCGGACCGCCCGCTGGTCGGCGTCCTGGAACACCTTCCGTCGCGGCGTCACGCTGGTACGACGGAGCCGTGCGATCCTGCTGATCTTCGTCGCGACCTTCCTCGTCAACGGCGCCTCGGATGCCGCCGGACGCCTTACCCAGAAGCAGCTTCTCGACCTGGGCCTGCCGAGCGCGCCGGACCCGATCGTCTGGTTCACCGCCCTCGGCGTCACCGCTCTGGTTGTCGGCGCCGTCGTACTCAGACTCGTCACGCAACGGATCAACGGCGCGCACGCCGCGACCGACTACGCACTGGCCGCCCTCGTCGGAGTGCTCGCGATGCTGCTACTCGCGTTCGCGCGCGATCCGGTCCTCGGCGCGATCGCCGTCGTACTGCTGAACGGGATTGTCACGCCGCTCACTCGCGTGATCAGCACGATCTGGGTCAACGCCCGTACGACTGCCGACATCCGCGCGACCACGCACTCGTTCCTCGCGCAACTGGAGTACCTGGGCGAGATCGTCTGCGGTGTCACCATCTCCGCGATCGCCCGGCTCACCACGCTCCCGCTCGCACTCACCGCGTGCGCGGTCCTGTTCGCGGCAACCGCCGTACTGATGCGTCGGTCACCAGGTGATCGTGCCGTCGGTGACCTGCACTAGGGCGCCGGCGGGGATGGCGTCGTACGACGCGACGACGACCGGGAGATTGAGGTTGTACAACTCGGCGGCGATGAGGGCGCCGAGCGGGATGATCGGGTCGGGGCGGGACAGGATGATCGCGGCGGGCGCGGTGCGGGCGCGGATCTGTTCGGCCAGGACGCTGGAGGCGGAGCTGGAGCCGCGGCCGGATTCCATCAAGAGGATTCGGCCGGTGAGGACGGCGCCGCACTGCGGGTGATGCGCGTCGACGATGCGGCCCTCGGTGTCGGTGCCGCCCCAGAAGGACAGCGGCGCGGTGAGGCGGATCGGCGTACCTGTCGCGGTGCCGGGGTGGAGGCTTCGGCCGTGGATGATCATGAGTCGAGCACCACGTGGCCGGCGCGGGCCGAGGCGACGCATTCCGAGAGCGAGCCGAGGATGGCGGAGACGTTGATGTTGCCGGGTGCGTAGTGCGCCCACTTGCCCGAGTTCGTCATCACGTACTTCCAGGTGGGCGACAGGATTGCCGTGATGTAGGTGCAGGTGTCCACGACGACCGTTACCCCGGCGGCCTCCAACACCTGCAGTACGCCGTTCTCGGCCAGGCGCTCGCGGGTCGCACGAGCAGTCGACAGGTAGAACGGCAACTTCAAGGGCGGTCCCACGACCAGCTCGGACAGCCGGACACATTCGGCGTACGACGCATGCGGCGTACCGATGCTCACTGCATCCAACTCCGACGCGACCGTCGACAACTCGCGCCGGACGCGCTGCAGTGTCTCGAGGTCAACCACTCGCACAGGTAGACCGTCGATCGATGTCGGCGCCTCCGGCGTGACACCGATCGCGTGGAACAACGCGACACCGCCGGCCGATGCGGCGGCCGCCCCGAGTGCCTTCAGGTCGTCCTCTCCCACGTCGGACGGAATCCCCAGCAGTACAGGGATTTCGGCGCCGACCACCGATCCGATGTGATGACCGAGCAACGGATATGTCAGGTCGGTGAACTCGCCCAGTGGGCGGCAGTCGAACACCATAGTTCCGCGCCGCGCCTCGGGAGTCTGCAGTCCGGCGTACGGCGCTCGTCCGGTGATCGCCGCGCAGACGTCGAGGAAGTCGCCGTACCGATCCGTGCGCGCACCGAGCACCGAGTTCGCGAACACGATCGCGTTCGACTCCGCCCACGCGATGTGCTCACCGAGCGCGGGGCGATTCGGGAGCTGGTACGGCGCGCAGGTGAACGTCGGCGTACAACCGAGCTCGACGTACGCCGCCATCAGCTCCCGGCCCGCCGCCGCGAGCTCGTGATCCCGGACGAGGTCTGGATGGATGAGGTCCGTCGAGCCCACGTTGAGCGTCGCCGGCACGCGTACCCGGGCGCCCAGGTCGACGAGGCGGTGCGCGAAGTCCAGGCTGACCCGACCGTGGTACAGGCACGAGTCGACGTGCGACGACGTGATCTCGACCAGCCGCGGCGCGTCCGAGATCCGCGCCTGCCCGACGATCACCCGCATCGCGAGCGCCACGCCGTCCCCGTCCCGGCCGCCGAGCATCGCCTCTTCGTCGGCGGTCAGGTGCAGAGTCGGCATGAGTTGAACCTAGCGGACCTGCACCACTCACCAACCCGCCCGGCGCAGCGCGCGTCACGCTCGAACAAGCGGCCAGGCCGCGGTTGGTGAGTGGTGGCGGTCCGCCCTTCTAGACGACCTGCCGCCGGGATGCGACGAGATCGCCCGCGTCGTACCCGTCCGCGCGGAGGAGCTGGCCTGGAGTCACGTCCAGGATGTCGATGCTCACCGGGGCGGTGTAGTCCTCGGAGCTGATCGGGCGGCCTTCGACGTAGAGGTCGACGCGGTCGATGCCCAGGGCATCTATCGCGACGGTGAGCGTCGTACCGCTGAAGGAGGTCTTCAGGTCGAGTCGGCGGACCGGGAGCGCGGCGAGCAGCTCGCCGGCCTTGTTCAGCAGGTCGACGTTGCCCTCGAGCAGGTCGGCCCTCGTCATCCGGTGGGTCTCCTGCGGCTTGACGCCGAGGTCCTCGACCGGCGTACCGGCGAGCTTCCCGACCCGCAGGGTGCGCCGGATGGCGACCCGCAGGTTCGCGCCGTTCGGCAACGCGACGTACGGCGAGGTCTCGTCGGGTGGCGGCGGCTCGTTCAGCAGGGCCGCGAGCAGACCGTGTGTCCAGACGTTCGCGCCGCCCGCGCCGGTGTTGTCGTCGACGCCGAGGATCGTGCCGATCTCGTGGTCCGCGAACCCGGCCGCGAAGATGTCGGTCGCCGAGTAGACCCGCGCGTCGGTGATCAGGACGACCGGTCCGTGGTACGTCTGGCCGATGTCGTTCGCGCCGTCCTCGGGCGTGATCGGTTTCGCCGCCGAGTACTGTGCCCCGGTCTCGATCGCCAGGTCCAGCGAGTCGAACCACGGACCGAGATCGATCCCGGCCGGGTTGTCCTGGTGCCGGCGGCAGATCCGCAGATTGAGCGGCGAACTGATGAACTGCACCGGCTCCGGCGCGACCCGCCGTGGGGTCATCGTCTGCAGCGTGAACTCGCTGGCGTAGATGTGCCCGCCGCCGTTGTCCCGGACGTCCACGATCAGGCCGTTCTGCGGCAGCGCCGCGGCCAGCCGGACGAACTCGTCCCGGAACGCGACCGGATCCTGCACGCTGAACGTGAAGATCCGCAGGTGCCCGAACGTCCCGGACGGCGTCACGACCTCACGGGCCCGGAACACCCCGGGCATCGTGGTCGGCAGATCCGCGCCGGTGACCGCCGCGGGGGCAGCCAGCTCGGCCGAGCTCTGCCCGCGTTCCAGTTCGACGACGTCACGGACGTACAGCGCCTTCTTCGCGCGCGACTTCTCGTCGGAGTCGAGGTCGAGACCCATCAACGCAGAGGCCTCGCTGATCGCGTCGAGGTCCGTCATCGGCGGGAGGTTCGTGGTGACCTTCCACTGCTCGCGCAGTTCCTGCTCCGAGCCGTCGAGGCCGACGTACGTCAGGGTCACCCAGTCCTCGTCCGGCGGGGCCTGGATGACCAGCGGGCGCAGAGTCAGCGACTCCAGGCCGCGGGCCAGGTTGGCAGCTTCATTGCTCCCGGCGAAGACGGCGCCGTTGAGCGCGACGGCGCGAGCGATCGGCGTACCGTTCCAGTGCGTCACCTCGGCGCCCGGGCCGAACTGCGGGGCCTGGTAGCCCGTGATGGTGCGGGTGATCAGGTAGTGCTCGGAGCTGTCGGGGCCGTCCGCGTCGTGGCACTTCTCGATCATGAACGGCAAGAACGCGATCTTCCCGGCGAACGGCGCCGGCAGCAGGTAGTTGGTGTGCAGATCGCGGACCGAGTGGAAGATGCTCGACATCTCACGATGGAACAGCCACTCGGCCTGCATCGTCTCCGCCGTCTGACGCTCCATCCGCGCGCGCATCACGCGCAGCCGCTGCAACGGGTTGACGGCGTGCATCGCGACCTTCAACGGCAGGTGTACGTAGTTCTCACTGAGCAGCAGAAGTGCCTGATCCACCAGGAGTTTCCGCTGGTCGAGCGTCAGCGTGCCGGCCGCGTCGAGGAAGTCCGCCAACGGGACAGCGGCCGCTGCATCCGTCGCGGCTGTTTCCCGCACCGCGGGCCGGCGGGCGGTCGTCTTGCCGGCCGTCGTCCTCTTCGCCGCGGTCTTCGTTGCTGGCTTTTTTGCTGCGGTCTTGTTCGCTGCCGTCTTCTTGGCTGCCGACTTGTTGGCTGCGGTCTTCTTGGCTGCTGTCTTGCTGGCTTGGCGTTTGGTCGTGCGTGGTTGAGACATTGTCCCCCCAATACGGCGGGCCCCTCCCCGGGCCGCGATCCCTCCACCGTGATCCGCGCACCAGGCGATGTCAACGGCCCGCCACGCCGTTCCACCAGGACATCTCGTGATCACCGGCGGCGAACTGTGGCTGATCAGCGAACAACTCCGCGAACGAGTCACCGTCCACATCCCCTTCCCCAGTAGTTGACCACCTGGCTGCAAGGATGGGCGGGTGAAGGAGTTCTGGGACAACATCACGTCGGTTCAGCCGGAGCCGTCGCTCCAATTGGTCATCGGTACGGGAGTGGCCGCGCTGCTGCTGATCGCCTGGCGCCCGATCTGGAAGCACACGCGGCAGGTCGTGACGATCGCGCACGAGGGCGCGCACGGGCTGATCGCCGCGCTGGTCGGCCGCAAGCTGTCCGGGATCCGGCTGCACTCGGACACCTCCGGCGTCACGGTGTCCCGTGGCAAGCCGACCGGCGGTGGGATGATCGCCGTACTACTCGCCGGCTACCCCGGTCCCGCTCTGTTCGGCCTGGCTGCCGCGTTCGTCCTCAGTCGCGGGTACGCCGTTGCGCTGCTGTGGGGACTGCTCGCGGCGCTGGTGATTTTGCTGCTCCAGATCCGCAACCTGTTCGGGCTGTGGTCGGTGCTGGTGTTCGGCGCCGTGGTGTTCAGCGTGACGTGGTGGGGCTCTCCCTCGGTGCAGTCCACCTTCGCGCACCTGCTCACGTGGTTCCTGCTGCTGGCCGCGCCACGTGCCGTGCTGGAGTTGCAGCGCTCGCGGCGGCACGGTCAGGGACGCAGCTCCGACGCGGATCAGCTCCGGCGGCTTACCGGCGTACCGGCGTTGATGTGGGTCGGTGTGTTCGGTCTGGTCACGCTTGCTTGCCTTGCGTTGGGCGTGCTCTGGTCTGGCGTGCTCCCGAGCTAGGGAGGTGGCAGGGTGACGCCGAAGCCGGTCACTGCGAGCCGCAACAGCACCTGTCCTGGTCTGAGCAGATCCGCGACCTTCGCCGCGCTCAGCACCTCTAGCTCGCCTAGCCGCTTCTCATAGCTGCCTTGTACACGCGCCTGCTGCAGCTCGACTGTGTTGTGCCAGACCTTCTGCCGGGACTCGCGCAGGAAGCGTCGTGACGCCAGCCGGTTGAGTGGCGTGAGGACGCGATCGATCAGGCTGCGCGGGCCGGTCGCAGCGAGTTCACCGTCCTCCGCCGCGACACGTTCCGCGAGCACAGTGTCGATTCGTTCGTGATCGCGTCGGCGTTTGTCCATCAGCTGCGGATCCAGGAAGTCGTCGTCGCCGATGACCGCGAGCAACGCCTGCGGCAGGTCGTAGTTGACGTGCGCGTTGATGCCGAGCAGCACGTGCGCCAACGCAGGCAGTTCCGGCGAAGCATCGAACGCCAGGCGCCACGGGCGAGGCACGTCGCTGCCCTCCGCCGCCCGTGTCACGAGATCCGCGTCGTGGGCGCGCAGATACAGCTCGGCGAACTTCACGTCCCAGACCTCGACCCATGCCGGATCCTCGAACAAGCCCTGGTCGATCGCCCGTCCCACGGCCTGCGTGGTGCGCAGATACGTCTCCAGGAAGAACCGCCGCCGCGCAAGCTCCGGCGGCAGCTCATCGGCCCGCTGCCGCATCCGCGCCACCACGTCCCCGATCGGACTGCCATCGGTCATCGGCTCTCCTCAGGGGGAGGGATCATGCCCACACAGCTCGCGGAGGAGCGGCGTGCGCTTGGTGCGTACGCCGCTCTCCGCGTCGCTGTTGAATGTTAGTGCTCCACCGGCTGACCGGAGACCGGGTCCAGGTACAGCGCCTTGTTCTTGTGGTCGAAGTCGAACAAGGTGTTCAGCGAACCGGCCTTCTCGTCGAAGGAGTAGTTGCCGATCGGGCCGGTCTTCCAGTTGTCCTCGACGAACTTGAGGATCGAGGTCTGATCGGTCGTGGTGTGGTCGACGAAGTTCCGCTTCGCGTACGGCGAGACGACGAGCAGCGGGAGCCGCGGGCCGTACCCGCAGCGGTCGAGATAGCCGCCGGCGATCCGGGCCGGGTTCGTCCCGCAGTTCGTTCCGGTCAGTGCGTCGTGCGCGGGGTCGTTGGACTGGTTCACCACCGGGCCGACCTGGTGGTCGTACCAGCCGTCACTGTCGTCGTACGCGATCACGACGGCGGTGTTCTTCCAGTCCTTCGTCTTCTGCAGCCGGTTGATCGCGTCGACCACGAAGTGCTGCTCGTCCAGCGGGGTCGAGTAGCCGGCGTGACCGTCCTGGTACGCGGCTGCCTTCAGGTAGCTCACCGCCGGCATGCTGCCGTTGTCGACGGCGGCCCAGAAGTCCTTCAGGTCGTACTGGTGGTTCGCCGGACCGTTGTGACCGATCTCCTCGACCGATGCCGGCGGCGTGTGCTGCAGGTTCTGCGTGCTCTTGTAGTACTGGAACGGCTCGTGATGCGGGATGTAGTCGACGCTGCTGACCCCGCCGACGTCGGTGTGCTTCGCCGTACAGTCAGCGAATCCACCCTGGAACCAGCCCCAGCTGACGCCCTTCGCGTTCAGCAGGTCGCCGACGTTCTTGTTCTTCGGGTCGGTCACGGTAGAGCTGTCGCGCGTGTTGCACTTGTCGCCGGCCGGCTGCGGATCCCCGATCATCGTCCCGGTGGCGGCCGGTACGGCGTCGCCGTCCGCGCTGAAGCCGTGCGTCTGACCCGACACCAGGTTGACCGCGCCGGGAGACGACGGACCGTACGTCGTGCCGTAGGAGTTGTCGCTCATCGCGAAATGCTGGGCGTAGTTCCACAGACCGGTGACGGTGTTCCCGTCGTAATACCCCATCACCAGGCCTTTGCCGTGGCCGTAGTCGGCGCAGGTGCCGTCACCGCGCCCGACCGTCTCGACGACCTTGTCCATCAGTCCGCCGTCGACCGCCTTCTGCTCGTCGGCGTAGTTGTGGTCCTGGTCGCAGGTCTGCGCCTGGTCCCGGCCGAGCCGGAAGGGCTGGGTCGAGTTGGGATTGTTCGGCGCCGCGAGCGGGGTGTTCAGGCCGTTGACTCCCGGCGTGCCGGCGGCGGCCGTGAACGCCGGCTCGCCGGCCGGGTTCGCAGCGTTCGGGTACGTCGCGAAGTAGTGGTCGAACGACACGTTCTCCTGGAAGATCACCACCAGGTGCTCGATCGGAGTGGTCGTGGGTGCGCCTTGATTGTGGCCCAGGGCAACGGCCGGGACGGTGGCTGCGGCGACCAGCGTCGCGCCGAGTCCGGCGGCCAGGACAAGCCTGCGCCTGCTGCGAACGAACACTGCTGACTCTCCTTCAGGCTGTGCGAGCCGGGAGCCACCCCGATGGTGGCTCGTCGGCTCCCCAAGCCTCCGCCAGCGCCCCGGCCCGACGAAACCCCGAAAGACGAACTCGTGCTGAACGCCGGGGTGTTTTCCTCTCAGAATCCCTCAGCTAGCTGAGGATTCTCTCAGGAGCGCCCACCGGCGATCGGTCGCCCGCGTTGGGCCATGCCTGGTCCGCCGTACGGGTAGTCGGCCGCGCCCGGATCGCTGGCCTCGTCGAGTTTCGCGGTCTCCTCCGGGGTGAGGTGCAGGTCCGCCGCGGCCAGGTTGTCGTCGAGCTGTTCGAGCGTGCGCGCGCCGAGGATCACCGACGTGATCGCGGGCCGGTCGACCAGCCACGCGAGCGCGACCTGTGCCATCGAGATCCCGCGGGCCTCGGCGATCTCGCGGACCGCGTCGACCACGTCGCGGACGCGTTGGTTTCGGCTGCGGCGGTACCAGGACTCGACACCGCGGTCCGGGTTCTCACCGAGCCGCGTCGCACCTGCCGGCTCCTCCTCGAACGAGTACTTGCCGGTCAGCCATCCGCCACCGAGCGGCGACCAAGGCAGCAGACCCAGCCCGTTCTCCTGCGCGGCCGGGACGATCTCCCACTCGATCTCCCGGACGAGCAGGTTGTACTGCGGCTGGAGCGTGACGAGCGGCGACCATCCGCGGTGCGCGATCAGGTCGCAGGCCTTCTGCAACTGCCATCCGGTGAAGTTCGACAGGCCGCCGTACGAGATCTTGCCGGCGCGTACGGCGTCCTCGAGGAAGCTGAGCGTCTCCTCGAGCGGCGTGACCGGGTCCCAGGCGTGCAGTTGGTACAGGTCGATGTGGTCCACCCCGAGTCGTTGCAGCGACGCCTCCAACGCCTTGCGGAGGTGCCGACGCGACGTACCGACGTCGTTCGGCCCGTCACCGGTCGGGAACCGGCCCTTCGTCGCGAGAACGACGTCGGCGCTCTTCTTCGCCAGCCAGCGGCCGACGATCTCCTCGGACACCCCGGCCGTGTACACGTCCGCGGTGTCGACAAAGTTGCCGCCCGCCTCGACGTACCGGTCGAGCTGCGCGTGCGCCCCGGCCTCGTCGGTCTCGTTGCCGAACGTCATGGTGCCGAGCGCGTACGTCGAGACAACGGCGCCACTCGCGCCGAGAGTGCGATATTCCACGGTTCTCCCTCTCGTTGAACTGTCTGTAGCGAAGACTACGGTGGCAGGTATGAAGACAAGTGAACTGCTCCTCGACGCACACAGCAGGGTCCAGGAGGTCCTGCACGACGTCGTGACCGGGCTCGACGACAAGACGCTCACGACGCGGCCGAGTGACACGGCGAACTCGATCGCCTGGCTGGTCTGGCACCTGACCCGGGTTCAGGACGACCACCTGGCGGACGCCGGCGGGTACGAGCAGGTCTACACCGCCGACGGATGGTTCGAGCGGCTCGGACTGCCGCTCGACGAGGCCGACACCGGGTATGCGCACACGTCCGACCAGGTCGGGCTCGTGAAGCTCTCGGCGGATCAGCTGCTCGGGTACTACGACGCCGTCCACGCCCGGACCGCGGAGTTCCTGCGGACGCTGACCGACGACGACCTCGACCGGATCG
This sequence comes from Kribbella pratensis, assembly GCF_004366075.1. Taxonomy (GTDB): domain Bacteria; phylum Actinomycetota; class Actinomycetes; order Propionibacteriales; family Kribbellaceae; genus Kribbella; species Kribbella pratensis. The sequence continues at coordinate 1,864,364 of NZ_SODU01000001.1, forward strand.
TCGACCGTCGATGGAACCCGCCGGTCACGCTCGGAGTGCGGCTGGTGAGCGTGATCGACGACTGCGCGCAGCACTCGGGCCAGGCGGCGTACGTGAAGGGTCTGATCAGCTGAGCGTGGTCTGCCAGAGCGAGGTGCCGGCGATCAGGTAGAGCTTGCGATCCGGCATCAGTACGGCGTCGGTCACCTTGCCCTCCGGCCCTACCGCGTCCTGGACGGTCCACTGCCCGTCCCGGCCGGTGAGCACCTTCACCTTGTTGTCCTGAGCAACGACCTGGACGACCTTGTCGCCGTCGAGGATCGGCGGCGGCAGCTTGTCCTTGTCCCCCACCGGGATCGACGGCACGCCTTGGAGCCGCTTCGCCGTCCCGGAGGCATCGAGCTGCCAGATCGCGAGCTGACCGTCGACGTACCCGGAGATCACGCAGTCCTTCGCGCAGGTCGCGGTCTTGGCCTGACTACGGCCGCCGGGATCGGGCAGCACGATCCGGGTCCAGCCCTGGTTGAGCTTGGTGGATCGCCAGACCGCCGCCTCCTGAGCGACGGTGCCGGGCTCGAGCCGGACCTGCGACCCGACGAGGACGATGCCGTCGCCGAGCGTCGTACCGAAGCCCGGCCCGACCAGGAGGGACGGCGTACTTTGCAACGCGGTCTTCGACGGGTCCTGTCTGACCCATTTGCCGTCGCTCTGCGGCAGCCAGACCATCGCGTCGTTGCCCGTCTGCACGCCGCCCCAGGAGCCGAGCAGCGCGCCGCCGCTCGGGGTGATGACGGCGCTGTACAGGTCGCCGGCGTCCTGGCCGCCGAAGGTGAAGAAGTTCTGGGGCTTCTCGACGAGTCCGGTTTGCGGAGTGCCGGTCCAGACCGTCCAACGGGTGTTGGAGTGCGCGCCGCCGGAGGCTCCACCGAGCGCGAGGAGCTGCTTGCCGTCGTACGCGATCGAGTACCAGATCGCCTCGAAGGCGTACGGGCTGGCCGGGTTGGGCTTCACCGTGATCGGTGTGCGCTTACCCGTGCTGTCGAGGAGTTGGAGTTCCGGGACGACTTTGGCACCGCGGTGCCGCAGACCGACCAGCAACTGCTTGTCGTTGGCGGTCAGCGTGACAGGCTCCGCCGGGCCGACATCGACCTTGGTCCAGGCGATCGGCTGCGGCTTGTCGTCAGCCTTGTCGTCACTGCAGGCGGTGAGGGTCGCGAGCACCAGGATCGCGACCGCAGCGAAGCGCCGCATGTCAGCGGCTCTGCGGAAGCTTGGTGGTCTTCTTCCGGCCGGTCCGCGGCGCGGACGGCGGTGGCACGACCGGACCGATGTCGCCATCCGGTGCGGTGTCGAGATCGATGATCACCGGGGCATGGTCGCTCGGGCCGGTGCCCTTACGTGCCTTACGGTCGATCCACGCGGCCTTGACCCGCTCGGCGACCGGTTCGGTGGCCAGCATCAGGTCGATCCGCATGCCGAGGTCCTGATGGAACATGCCCGCGCGGTAGTCCCAGTAGCTGAAGATGCGGTCGTCCGGCCAGCGGTCGCGGACGACGTCGTGCAGGTCCTTCGCGGCCATCAGTTCCGCGAGCGCCTGCCGCTCGGGCGGGGTCACATGCGTCTGACCGACGTACGCCGCGGGATCGAAGACGTCGGCGTCGGTCGGAGCGATGTTCATGTCACCGCAGACGATCTGATCGGCCGGTCCGCTCGCCACGACTTCGGTCAGCGCCGCCAGCCAGGCGAGTTTGTAGTGGTAGTGATCGGAGTCCGGGACGCGGCCGTTCGGCACGTAGAGCGAGTGGACACGGATGCCGCCGCAGGTCGCCGCGATCGCGCGCGGCTCCGGGTCCGGGAAGCCCGGCGCGCCCTCCACGCCGATCACCACGTCCTCGAGTCCGACCTTCGACAGCAGGGCGACACCGTTCCACTGCGGGGCGCCGTACAGGCCGGTCTCGTAGCCGCGGGCGGTCAGCTCTTCACCCAGGAGTGCGGTGAACGCGTCGTCCGCCAGCTTCGTCTCCTGCAGGCACACCACATCCGGCTGCCGCTCGTCGAGCCAGTCGAGCAGCCGCGGCATCCGCTGCTTGACCGAGTTCACATTCCACGTGGCGACTCGCATCCGACCAAGGTAGCGCCAGCCACGGACCATTTCAGCCGAGCTTCGGCGCCCGCCAGACGAGAGTGTTCAACAGGTCGGTGCCGGGACGTTCGACACTGTTGTTGTGCCGCGGTTTGTCCTTGCGTCCCCAGGCGTCGTTCCCCAGCCACGACGGTACGCCGAACGGCAGGTCCCGCGGCGGGATCGGCGCATAGTCGGACTCGGCGAACTTCACGCCGTAGTTGGGGACCGTGTTGTCGCCGTCCGGATCCGGCGTCACGATCGTCCGCAGCTCGGTGATCGCGTTCCGCCAGCTGTCGATCAGCACCTTCGGGCTGCGGCTCGACGGGTGCGGCACCTCGAACAGCGGTATGTCGGGCCTGTCGGCCCACAGCTGAACGGCTGAGCGCGCCTGGGCGCCGAACGCGACGATCGCCTGCAACTCGGGGCCGGTGATGAGGTCGAGCAAGGTGTTGCGCCAGGCGAGCTGGTCAGGCCTGGAGAGCAGTGGGGCCGCTTGCTGTGCGCGAGACGGTCTGAGCGCGTAGGCGTAGGCGTTGACCAGTGCGTAGCTGCGAGTCAGGCCGAGCTTGCCCAGGAAGCCCTGCACGCGCTGACCGGCGTCGCCGACCAGCGTGCGGCCCGCGATGCGTTCGGTCGGGCCCGGGTCGGACGCGATCGCGAGCAGCCGCGCCTTGCGATTGAGCCGTCCCCGGTAGAAGACCGGGCCCCAGTCGTACCAGAACAATTCCCGGAAATCCGCGTAACTGGGAACTTTCGCGAAGTGCCGCGCCACCATGACCGGCGGGCCTGGATCGAAATCACCCATCGAACTACCTCCCCCTCGGCGATACGCTCATGATCAGGGGCGGCAACGGGGATTCTACGGGAGGGTGGGCCATGTTTGTACTGCGTGGAACCGTGATGACGATGCGATCGGGCGGGGAAGTTCTGTCCGGCGGCGCGGTGTACGTCGGTGACGACGGGCTGATTGCGGCGGTCACGCCGTTGGATCCCGTCCCGGCGGGATTCGGCAACGCGCCGCGAATCGCCGCGGGCGGGTTGATCTGCCCGGGACTGATCGATTTGCACAACCATTTGATGTACAACAGCCTGCCCTTGTGGACGGAGCCTTCACGCACGGTTCCGTGGACCTCGCACAACCAGTGGGGCCGCGCGCCGACGTACAGCAAACAGATCAGCCAGCCGGCCCGCCTGCTCGGCGCCACCGCGGGGCGGGCGCTGCTGCGGTACGTCGAGACGCGGGCGATCGTCGGCGGTACGACGTCGATCCAGGGGAACCCGCGCGGCGCCGTACCGCCGGACAACGACCTGATCCGCAACATCGACTCGGAGAAACTCGGGACGCACGACGATTTCATCCGGGTCAGCACGCTCGTTGCCGACAGTGCGGCAGCGCTCGCGCCGTACGCCGCCGCCGTGCAGGCGGGGCGTGGATTCATCGCGCATTCGGCGGAGGGGTCGGATCCGAAACTGCGCTCCGAGTTCCGGCTGCTGGCCGACGTCGGCGTGGTGAAACCGCAGTTGGTCGCGATTCACGGCGGAGCCTTGAATGCCGATGATTTCGCGGCGCTGAAGGCGGGGAATTCGAGTCTGGTCTGGTCACCGTTCTCGAACTTTTGGTTGTACGGGGCAACGGCCGATGTGAAAGCCGCGCACGCGGCCGGGGTGCGGTTGTGCCTCGGGTCCGACTGGGCGCCGTCGGGGACGCGAAATGTCCTGTGGGAGTTGAAGGTTGCCGATCTGTGGAACAAGACACATTCGGTCTTCACCGACGAAGAACTGGTCCGGATGGTGACGTCGAATCCCGGTGAGGCGTTGTCCGGCGTCTGGCCGCGTCCGATCGGCCGGCTCGAGCCCGGCGCACTCGCGGACCTGGTCGTCGTACGGCGTTCTGCGGCAGGTACGTACCGCAGTGTGATCGAGGCAACCGAGGCCGACATCCGGCTGGTGGTTGTCGGTGGTCGGGCCCGTTATGGCCTCCGGTCGCTGATGACACCGCTCGCGCCGGAGGCGACGCCGATCAAGGTCGGCCGACTGTCGCGCGCAATCGACTACGGCGACCCGACTGTCACCTGGAAGACCGTGGTTGCAGACCTGGAGAAGATCCGCAGCGACCCGGCCGCGGCGTCGGCTCGCGCAGCTGCCACCTTCGCGGGTTTTGCTGGGGATGGTTTTGCCGGGAACGGTTTCGCCGACTCGTTCGTGTTGTTGCCGGACATGCCCGCGCCCGAGGTCGAGGACGAGATCCTCCGCGGCGGTCCTCCCACCCCCTCCCCCGACCCGGTCACCATCCCGCCGTTGGAGCCCTTGACCACCGGCACGGCCTGGTTCGACGCGGTCGACGCGAACCCGTTCCACAACGGCCTCCTCAGCGGCCTCCGGGCGTACGCCTGAGATATATCACTTGAACTCTATATACGCTTGCTGTAATACTTCTCGGCATGGACGTGTTCGAGGCGATCGCGGAGCCGAGCCGGCGGGAAGTACTCGATCTGCTCGCGGAGCGGGAGCGACCGGCCGGTGAACTGGTGGAGCATCTGCACCGGCTGACGCAGCCGGCGGTGTCGCGGCACCTGCGGATCCTGCGTGAGGTCGGGCTGGTCGACGTACGGCCGGAGGGCCAGAAGCGGATCTATGTGCTGCGCGCCGACCGGCTGATCGAGATCGAGAACTGGATCAGCCGGTACCGCAAGTACTGGCCGCGGCACCTCGACGCCCTCGAGCAGCATCTGGCCGACAACCCCGAGGAGCATCCGCATGACTGACCACTTGACCGGCTCTGACCGCTTGACCGGTTCTGACCGCTTGGGCGAGCTCGCCATCGACGGCGACCGCGCCACCATGACCTTCCGGCGCCACCTTCCGTACCCGATCGAGCGGGTGTGGGCCGCGCTCACCGATCCTCTCGAACGCAAGGCCTGGTTCGGCGAGACCGTGATCGACGGACGCACCGGCGGCAGCATCGAGATGATCCCGACGGATCCCCCGGCGGCGCCGGACGCCAAGCGGCTGACCGGCCGGATCCTCGTCTGGGACCCGCCGCACGTCCTCGAGCACGAGTGGCGCCAGCGCATCGTCGAGGACGGTGTCGTGCGGTACGAGCTCCGCCCGGACGGCGACGGGACGTTGCTCACCTTCACCCACACCGGCCTGTCCGAGCAGAACGCCCGCGGCTTCATTCCCGGCACGCACGCCTTCTTCGACCGGCTCGAGGCCTGGCTCGACGACGCCGAGATCCCCGACTGGTCCGACCGATACGCCGCGCTCGCGCCGTCGTACCCCGCCTGGATCTGACTCGATGTAGTTATCCACATACTCGAAGTCACCGGTCCTGAGTGGGTCGAATCGCGGCACTCTCTTTGGCAAGGAGATTGGCGGCGAAGGGTCCGGAATGGGAGATCTCGACTGTGAACCGGCGGACATCACCGCGCTGGTGGCGTACCTGCGTGACATCGGACAGCACGAACTACTGACCTTGGAGGAGGTGAACGAGCACTCGTACTGGATCGAGGCCGGCCTGCTGGCGGCGGAGCGCCTGGCCGGCGATCCGGGGCGGCACGATCCGCGCGACCTGCAGAAGGTGGTCGCGCTCGGGCGGCACTCCTGGCAGCGGATGATCGAGGGCAACCTGCGCCTGGTCGTGTCCCTCGCCCGGCGGTACGGCGGGAAGGGCATCTCATTGCTCGACTTGATCCAGGAGGGGAACATCGGGCTGATGCGGGCGGTCGAGCGGTTCGACCATCGGCTCGGGCACCGGTTCTCGACGTACGCGATCTGGTGGATCCGGCAGTCGATCGGGAGGGCGATCTCGGACCGGTCGCGCCTGGTCCGGATGCCGGCCCAGGCGTACGCCGACGCGTCCCGGGTGGCGTCGGCGCGCCACGACCTGACCCAAGAGCTGGGACGTGAACCCGGTACGCCGGAACTCGCGCGGGCGACCGGGCTGAGCATCGCGCGGATCGAGCGGGCTCAGGCGTGGCGGCTGCAACCCGAGACGCTCGATCTCGACGACACCGACCCGGTCATCGACGACGACCCGATCGTCCTGCGAGCCGCCCTGCGCCGGGACCTTGCCCATCACCTCCAGTTTCTCGACGACCTGCACCAGTCCGTGCTCCACCGCCGGTACGGGCTGCACGGTCATATCCCGTCCACTGCTGAGGAGATCGCCACGCAACTGGGACTGAACACAGCGAAGGTCCGCGCCCTGGAGCGAGAAGCCCTGCGCCAACTCCGCCGCCGAGCCCTCCCCCAACTCCGCGACTACGTCGCCTGATCGGCTTCTTGGGGTGGCTGGGATGATGTGGGTGTGAGACTTCTGCGTAGTCCCTGGCCGCGCGAGCTGGGCGCGGCCGTGTCGGCCGCCGCCCGTGAGTCGACGGGGAGCAAGGAAGATGTCCTGGCCGCCGTCGAGCTGACGAACGGCCGCTGGGTCGCCGGCACCCGCGCCGCCGTCTACCTCCCGTCGGACGCCGCCGACGCCGACCGCCGGGTCGGCTGGGAGAAGATCGAGCGCGCCAACTGGGACTCCGAGGCATCGGTCCTGCACGTCTACGAGACCACCGATTTCGGCACCCCGCTGCGCGCCACGGAGCTCAAGGTCGAGGACCCGGGCCGCTTCGGCCAGCTCCTCCGCGAGCGCGTCGACGCGAGCATCGTCGTACAGCGTCATGTCCCGCTGTCCGGCAAGCGCGGCGTACGCATCGTCGGCCGCCGCAACCCGGCCGCCACCGACGCACCCGTCACCTGGAACTTCGTTCTGGACAAGGGATTGGAGCCCACCCAGCCCGGCGTCGTGGACGCGGCCGAGGCTGCCCTCCGGCAGGTCCGCGACGAGTTCGGAATCTGACCCGGCAGCGGCCAGAATCCCGTTTTTGTAGTTCGCCGCCCGCCTGCTAACCTACTCAGGTCCTCGGGGATCGAGGGCTCGAGCACCACCACGATCCCGCGTAGCTCAATTGGCAGAGCAGCCGGCTGTTAACCGGCAGGTTACTGGTTCGAGTCCAGTCGCGGGAGCAACACACCAGCCGGGCCTCCACAGGAGCCCGGCTTCTGCATTTTCCGGACCTCAACCACGGGGCAGGTAAGTTCGGGGAATGCATCGCTGCGGGTGGGTGGGGATGGTCGGTGGGCTCGTCCTGCTGACGAGCTGCGGAACTGAGGCAGCGGGCGGGCCAGGTGGAGGGCCGACGTCGGCGAGCGTGAGTACGCCGACTCCGACAGTGGGGCGGCGCACGCCGACCCCTCCCCCGCCAACCTGTCCCGCATCGGGCGCGATGATCACCATCGGGCCCGTTGAGCCGGCCCTCGGACATCGAGCCGTCGTACTCAAGCTGACGAACTGCCGGACCGCCCCGATCACCGTCAACGGCTACCCGGACGTTGCCGTACTCAACGCTCGCCGACGAACGATGAACGTGACGATCGCGCACGGTACGTCGTACATGGCAAGGGACCCAGGCCCAACCCGGATCCGCCTGCGTAAAGGGGAATCGGCGCTCGCCGCAGTCTCCTGGTCCAGCACCGTGGAAGTTGCCGAGGACAAGGCCTCCGGCACCTATCTCGCCGTCGCGCGCCACCGCGGCGAGCGACCGGTGATCTCGCCGGTCGACACCGACCTCGGTACGACGGCCAAGGTCACGCTCACCGCCTGGTGCCTGAAGTTCCCGAATTGATTCGCCACGAATATATTTCGGCGTACCTATTGGCCTAGACCGGGAACTGGGCTAGCTTCCTTCCAGTATCCCGAGGGGGCCTCGGGGATGGAGGGGAAGGAACCCTGTGAACATCAAGAAGGTTTTCAACACCAAAGGTGGCCGACTGCTGGTGGCCGCCGTACTGGGGGCCGGCGTGCTGGTCGGTGTCACGGTCGCGGCGAACGGCGCCGTACGGCCGGACTGCAAAACCCTGTCGTACCCGCTCTGCCCGCGCTCGGTCGCGGCGTCGCAGGTCGTCGACAACAGCATCCCGGCCAGCAAGCTCGTGCCGGGCGATCGCGCAGCATTCCTCAAGAACACGGACATGTACGGCAAGGCCGGTGTCTCAGCCGACTTCAAGGCCGTGACGATCGACAAGATCGGCGGGTCGTTCAAGACCAACAAGACCAAGGTGGGCGAGTTCAAGCTCGAGCCCGGCACTTGGCTGCTGAACTCGACCGCGTTCTTCGCCCGCACCACCGCAGGCGCCGCAGGCACCCGGCCGCAGCTCGCCCTCCGCGTCGGCGCCTCCGACACGGCGTTCGGCACCGACTACGGCACCATCCTCGGCGCCGAGATCTCCCCCGCGAAGGACCGTGAACTGACCGGCTCCACGGTCAAGGTCGTGACCGTCGACAAGGCGACCACCGTCGAGGTCTTCGCCTTCGGCTACAACGACGACGCCAGCTCCGCCGGAAGCGGCGAGATCGCAGCCTCCGCGTCCGTCGTAGCGGTCCTGGTCGGCTGACCGACCACCAGCTCGGCCACTAGCTCGTCAACGACAAGCCATCGGCTCGTCAAGGAGACCCTGACCGCATCGCGCGGTCAGGGTCTCTTCGTGCTTCAGGAGGAAGTGTCTACTTCCCCTTCTTCCGGTCGATCGCTCGCTGGATACGTTGCGGAGGCTGACCGAGGATCTTCGCGAGCAACGGCACGCGGTACTTGTACGCCGCGATCGCGCCCACCACGAGCACCAGGAATATGAACCAGCCCATCGGGGTTCCCTTCGTCCGGACCTGCCTCCATCATGCCCGGTCCGCGGTAACCACCCCTCAGTCAAACCCCTGACCCACCCCTGGTTTCGCACCCCACCCCCACCCACCAGATACGATCTCCCGCACACGGGGCGGTAGCTCAGCTGGTTAGAGCAGGGGACTCATAATCCCTGGGCCGCGGGTTCGAGTCCCGCCCGCCCTACAGCGCATCACCGCAGGTCACGGCCACATCCGTCGTGACCTGCGGCTGATCCAGCACCGCTCGTGACATGTCCCATGACATGAATGTCGAGGTCGCCGCACGGCTGCATCGCGGACGCCGCAGGAGCGCAAGCGAGCCAACCGCCAGGACCGCGTGGCACGCGGCCCGCGGCACGCCCAGGGTCCGGGGAAGCTCAAGACCCTTCCTCACCCAGGTCGACGAAGGCCGGAACCCAACCCGAGCCAATGTCGGCCAGCTCATCGTCAAGTACTTCGAGGTCGTCGACGTCGACGTACCGACTTTGCGGAGGAACCGCTCGAAGTACAGGACCACATCAAGCCACTTCTCGATACAACGCCGCCGTCGAAATTCGGCCAGATCGGCACCGCCGTCGAGATCCTCGACTCGTTCTACGCCGAACTCCGCCGCTGCTCGGTGCCGCCGCATGTGTAAACCGCACGTGTGCAAAGGTCTCGGCGACTCAACCATTCGCGAGATCCACTGGACCCTCAGCGGCGCCCTTGATCGAGCAGTGGTGTGGGGATGGATCGCGGTGAACCCCGCCGATCATGCAAGCAAGCCCGGATTGCCCGCGCCAGATCCACACCCGCCGACTGTTGACGAAGTCGGTCGCCTGGTGACAGAAGCCTGGGAAGAGGACGATGACTGGGGCGCCTTCCTCTCCACGAAACAACGACTGGAAATCGCCGTGGGGAGATGTGCGCGCTGCGTTGGAGCGATCGCACTCGGCGGAAAGAGGCGCCACGTCGGTCCTCAACGTCCGGCGATCGATCTTCGTGAACGATGCCGACCAACTCGAGGAGGACACCAAGACGCATCAGCACCGGCGGATCGTCATGGACGCAGAGCCCGACGCAGTTCTCGACGAACACGAAGCACGCTGCCGTCAGCGCGCCGACGAGCTCGGCATCCCATTCGACCCGAACGGGTACATCTTCTCTCCAGCGCCAGACGGAAGTCGGCCACTGCATCCAGACTCCGTCAGCAAACGCTACGCCAGGATGGCAAAGCGACTCGGAATCGCACCGAGCTCGAGAACCACCGCCACTACAACGCAACCGAGCTGATCATGGCGGGCTACAACGTACGCTCCGCCGCCGGCCGCTTGGGCACTCGGGCGGTGGCACCACGACACTACGGGTCTACACGGCCTGGTGGTCCGAAGCAGACCAGCGCGCAGAAGGAGCCTCGCCCGTACGCCTTCCCACCAGGCCGTCGCCGCGTGACGCCAAGGCCTCTAAACCCGCCGTCCCTGACGTCACCGACGAAGACCTGAAGCCCTACGAGCGCATCGCAGCCGATCTCCGTGGCGCAATTGACGCCGGCATCCCGGCTCACGGCGACCCGTTGCCACCAGAGAAGATCCTGGCCGCCCGGTACGGCGTCGCCGCCAGCACGGCCCACCGCGCAGTGGCCTTGCTGGTGGCGGCAGGCCTTGTCACCGCGTCCCGCGGGAAGCGCGCGACTGTTGCCACCGGCGAGGATCCGCCTTTGGCCTCCGTCACCGATCTCAAGCCGGCAACGCGGTCATAGCGGCACGCTGGGCGCGGCGGGCAACTGGTCTCGCCTGTATTTCAGCACGTCGGGTTGGGCAGCGATCGACCCGCATCTGGCGGACCTCCCCAGAGCCACCTATGCACCTCGGAGAGCAAGCGGTTGTCCGACGCTCGCGCCATCGACAAAGTGACCTCCTGCCCATACGTGGGATGTGGACTGCGTAACACTCGAAAGGTACTGATATCCGGGGTTATATCCAGCGCCCGGCACTGCGACGTTCGGACTCTCATTAATTTCCCATTGACCACCGTTCCATCGCTCGATGAGCGTGCGTGGTTGGTTCGCAAGCCATTGGATGCCGACGGCCCATACCTCATCGCCACGGACCTCAACGTCATAGAGGGCCCCATTACCGGGGCAGTTCAGGAGTGGGGGTCTCCTGCCACGTAGCCCCGTCCCAATGCAGTGCCAAAGGCTGCCGGGTGGCGCCGTCGTGATATCCCACCGCCCAGACATCCTCGCTGCTTCCCGCTGACACGCCCAGCAGCGCGGATCTCGGCAACTTGTCGGGCCTGTCATCCAGAGGATGCCAACGCTACCCGCAGAACCGCGCGACGCCTTAATGCTCGACCGATTGATCGAATGCTTGGCCTCTAGTGTTGCGTTAGCGAAATAGCTCTACTCCGGGTTGGTTTTCGGAATCATGCGTTCGTGGCGTTGACTGTGGTGGTGGATGTGTCGCCGGGCGATCGTGAGGTGCTGGAGTTGCGGTCGACGGGCGACGGGCGTGTGGGCGAGATCGACAACGCGGTCCTTGGCGACCGCCCACCCACTTGCGGCTTTCGCCGAGCACGCGTGACAGTCGAACTGTGCAGCAGCGGATTAAAAGGGGCAATGATGCCCTAGCATCCAGCCTCTCTAGGCGACAATGGCCTCAGTTTAAAGGGCTTCTGGCCCCCACCAACTGACCCTGTTTGACTCCATTTCGCACCACGATTGATTCCACGGAGGCGATCGAGCAGCCTTGCGGAACAGCTGGAGCTCAGCCCTGACCCTCGACGCGCTCCGGACGGGGCGGTGGTTGCACCCAGAGCCTCAACCGGTCTTAGCTATGAAGGGCGGTTGTCTTGGTCCTAGCGCGCCCGGACTCGCCCACTCTTCGGGTCGGTGGCCCGTAGCCTAGCCGGCCACGGGAACTCCATGGGCTCGGAGCTCGCGGTCCACTGTTCGCCCAGTTCGCGCAGCACCGTAGTAGCGCGGTCAATGTCCTCGTCCGGATACGGACAAGGGTCTTGAGAGATGACTCCCCAACTCTCGCGCACTTGAGCGTACGGCGTCGGTAGCCGCTTCTCCACGGCTTCATGGATCACCGCCGCGATCGCCTCACTGATGCCGACACCCTTAGCGGCCTTCAGAATGCGGTCGCTACGGACCTTCGCGTCGTAGCGCGCCTTGCCCTCGATCTGAGTCATGGTCGAGAAGACCGCGCCTGCTGCGATCACGCCGAAGATCCCGTCCGCGATGCCGAACTCCCGTTCAGTCACCGCATGCGAGAGGTCGTGCGGTACGCGCCACTTGCGCGTGTACGACGAAAGCGTGAAGACTGCGCCGTCCGCCCGCCGGATCAACGTAAGGCACTCGCCGCGCGGATCATGCTGGAAGGTGAGATGCATGGCATCCAGGGTGACGCTGTGCTTACACGTGCACCAATGGTTTTCCCCGGGTTGTTACGAAGTCCTCAGCTGAGGTCCGCAGCCTATGGGTCTGCACAGCAGACCAGAAGCCGAGCCAGCGCAGTACACGTGCGACGGTTCTTATCCACGGTGCCGTCCATCGGCGGAATCCGTGTCATCGCGGCTGTCTGTGGTGCCTGATCTGTCTCGGAGTGACTGAGGTTCATTGACAGAGCCATTGACACTCCACTGGCGAGCCTGACCGTTCACTTCGGCGCTGGAAGAGGTCCTGGCTCATCTTGAGCCTTCCCGTACGAGAGCCGCCGCGCTGCCCAACCTTCACGGTCGCGCTCACAGATCTCTTCAACGATGTCCACGAGAATGCTCTCGGCGCCTGGCTGGCCATACACACTCTCGCGCGTAGCAAAGCGCGCAATCTGCCTCTCGATCGCGTAGCGCGCCTGGGTTCTGCTGGTCCACGTCTCCTTGAAGCCACCAAGGGCTCGGACTCCGTTGAGCAAGACCGCGAGTGAACCAACGATGGCAATGACCCGAGCGTCCATATCGAACGCCGCCAGCGCAGGTATCGCGGCACTTACAATCAGCGCCGACAGTTCGAGAGCGCCGTGGCGGTGCCGTGCCCTCCCTGACGCTTCGCGGTACCACTGCCACCGACCAATCACCGACGCGGGCAGCGGTTCCCCGTCGAGGCCCCGCACCTCGAGAATCCAGGCGCTACGGTCGATCTTGTGCATCTTCGCAGGCATAGGCTGAGCAACTTCCTGCAGCGGCTGGTCGGGGAGTACGTCGGCATCGGGCCCAAGTGGGTGATCCGCCGCTACCGCCTGCACGAGGTGGCCGCACATGGCAGCCGGCGAGGCGACCGACTGGGCCGCGCTGGCGGCAGACCTCGGCTACGCCGACCAGGGCCACTTCGTCCGCGACTTCAAGAACATCTTCGGCGAGCCACCGACCTGGTACGCCCAGCGGTACTGATCCATGGAACCGGCGAAACCCGAGGCGCCCGCCTCGAGGATCGAGACGGGCGCCGCACCCTGACCGTTGACAGGACGCGCTACAGATCAGCTGGTTCGCGCAGCCTGCTCGACCAGCGCGGTGACCGCCCCCGGAACCTCGAGCATGGAGAGGTGGTCGGCATTGCGCTTGACGATGATGCCGTGGGCGCGCTTGGCCATCGCCTCCTGCTCGGCGGCCGGGAGGACCTTGTCACTCGTCCCGATGAAGAAGAAGCTCCTGATCTGCTTCCACGCCGGAGCGTTCGACCGGGCCTTCAGTGCGCTCAGGGTGACCGGTAGCTGGTTGGCGGCGAGTACCTTCGTCTGCGCCGTGGGCAGCTTGGCGGCGAAGATGCTCTTGAACAGCTCGGGCTTGATGTAGGTGTCGACATCCCCCTCCGGGGCGCCCGGGTACTGCACGAAGTTGAAAACCGTGCTCGGGTCCGGAACGGCCAGGGCCGAGCCCGGCTCGGCTCCGGTGAGCTCCAGGACGCTCTCACCCTCGTCCGGTGCGAAGGCGTCCACGTAGACCAGTGCCTGGACACGCGGGATGCGGGTTGCAGCGTTGGTGATCACGCTGCCGCCGTAGGAGTGACCCACCAGCACGACCGGCCCGGTGGTTGCCTGGTCGACGAACGCTGCGACCGCAGCGGCATCGTCGTCGAGCCCGCGCAGCGGATTTGGTGCGCTCATCACGGTGTAGCCGTCGCTCTGGAGTCGCCGGGTCACCGGGGCGAAGCTGGAGTCGTCCGCCCACGCGCCGTGCACCAGAACGATGGTGGGTTTGGCGGCCGCGGAGGCCGGGCTGATGTCCGACGTCTGGCCGGTCGAGGACGCGACAGCCGGGGCGGCGACGCCCAGGGCGGCAACGGCGGCCACGGCGATCCCGGACGCCAGCAGCCTGGCCCGGTTCAGTGGTCGACGGATCGTCATAGTGTTCTCCTTGCGTGGCGCGATCGCGCCGGTTGGTGGGACCTGCGACCTCACGGGGCCGGACAGGGGATCAGCGGGCGAGGAAGGCGAGGAGCGCCTGGTTGAACTCGCCGGCGTGCGAGACGTTGACGCCGTGCGGGCCGCCCTCGATGAGGACGACCTCGGACCCGGGGATCGCGGCTGCGGATCGGCGGCCGCTGACGTGGAAAGGCACGACGGCGTCGGCGTCCCCGTGGATGACGAGCGTCGGCACGTCGAACCGGGACAGGTCGTCGCGAAAGTCGGTGCGTCCGAACTGCGACGGGCCCTCGAGCGTGGCGCGGGGCGAAGCATGGTTGGCGAGGTCGCGGTCGAAGAGGCGCTGAGCCTCGCTGACGGTCGGTTGACCTGCGGCGGAGTAGAGCAGCGAGAGGAAGTTGTCGACGAACGCCGCGCGATCGGCGCGGATGCCGGCCTCGAAGTGCGCGATGGTGGCATCGTCGAGCCCGCCCTCAGGGTTGCCCTCGGTGACGTGCAGGAACGGCGTGACCGAGCTGGCGAGCACTGCTCGGGCGACTCTCGCGGTCCCGTGGTTGCCGATGTAGCGCGCGACCGCACCACCGCCGGCCGAGAAGCCGACGAGCGTCGCGCCGGTCAGGTCGAGGTGCGTGAGGAGCGCATCGAGATCGGCAGCGATGCTGTCGTAGTCGTGGCCGTTCCAGCTGGGCGTCGAGTACCCGAAACCGCGACGGTCGTAGGTGATGGCCTGGTGGCCGGCCTCGACCAGGGCCGCGATCTGCTTCTCCCAGGATCGACCGTTCAACGGCCATCCGTGGATCAGCAGGACGGGCGCTCCGCTGCCCTGGACGTCATAGTGGAGCTCGACCGGTGAGCCGTTCTCGCTGCCCACGGTGATCTTCGGCATCGTCTTCTCGAATCCGTCCCTCGAGGTGGTGGACGTGGCGGTGCGAGGGACGTCGACACCGCCACGAGACAGGGCCGGAGGCACCGCTTGGTGAGAGGTGGGTTTCACCGAAGGGCCTCAGACCCGGGTGCCGTACTCCTGTTCACCACCAACGATCGCCAGGACCGACGCCGCCGTCGTCCGTCGCATGACGTCACCGGTGACGTACGTGCGTACGTCACCGGAGCCGACGAAGGGCGCCGCACCGCGCAGGAGGTTCTAGAGCCGTCGAGCGGCCAACGCGTCGCGCAATGATGCACGAGAGCTGACGCCGAGCTTGGGAAAAATGCGATAGAGGTGGGTGCTCACCGTGCGGGGGGAGAGGTAGAGCTGAGCGCCGATCTGCTTGTTGCTCAGCCCGGACGCCGCGAGCTCGGCGATCTGCAGCTCCTGCGCCGTCAGGCGGGCGGGTCGGTCGACGGCCTCGTCGCCGGAGACTCCCGCCAACGAGAGTTCGCGCGCGGCTCGATCCGCCCACGGCGGACTGCCGAGACTTTCGAACAGCTCGACGGCACGCGACAGGGTGGTACGGGCGCCGCGCAAGTCGCCGTGCCGCCGCAGCCACCTGCCGTGGGCCAGGCTGATGCGGGCGAGGTCGAAGGGGAAGGAAGGCCCGGCGCTGTGGCCGGTTGCGATCGCGAACAGTCGGTCCGCCTCCGCGGTGGGCTCGGTCACCGCCAGCGCGGCGGTGCACAACATGTCCATCCGTGGTGACACTGCCCCCACGTGGTGGTCGACCGCAGCATGGGCGTGGCGACGCGCCTCGTCGACATGGCCCGACGCCATCCCGGCTTCGACGAAGTCGAAGACGCACCGGAACGACTCGTGCACGTAGCGCCGGAAGGATCCGGGCGAGGTGATCTCCAGCGCGTGGGTCCAAGCGGCGTCGTAATCGCCGATCGCGAGCGAACCGGCGAGCGCAGCACCCGCCACGTGCTCGAGGACCACCCCGAGTCCTCGGGCGCGCGCCCAGGCATCGACCGAGAGGCTCAGCTCACGGGCCCCGGCAACGTCACCGCGCTGAGCCAGGACCCGTGCGTAGAACGCGCGATAGAGGTGGGTGTACATCTCGAAGCCGAGACTGGTGCTCAGCTCCAAGCCGCGCGCGAAGGTCACCGCAGCGTCGTCCCAGTGCCCACTGTCCGTCTGGTAGAGGAGCGTCAGATGCAGCAAGGTCATGGCGTCGGCCCGGGCTCCGGCCTCGACCTCGCGCGCGAGCATCCGCTCGACGAACGAGCGGTGCTCGCCGAGCGAGTCGACGGACCTGGCGCAGATCGTCAACAGCGTCACATCCCTGGGGCCATGGCCGGGCAGAGTGAACGCTTTGGCCACGCGATCGCGGGCGCCGTCGGCATGACGCAGCAAGTCGCCCTGGACGTCGCGCACCAGCAGGGTCACGGGTCCGAGCCGCCCCGCGAATTCGTCGACCAGTCGCTCGGTCTGCTTCCAGAGGACCAGGTCGGCCGAGTTCATGCTGAGCCCGAGCAGCAGCTCGACGAGACGCTCGAGCGTCTCGTCGTCCATATCGTGACCCTGCCGTTGCAGGGTGTCCAGGACGAGGCGGTGCGTCGGGATCACGGCCCCGTCGCGGTGCAGCCGGACGTACGCGTCGGTCATCACCGTCGCCGGAGAAGCCAGGTCGCCGTTGAGCCGGTCCAGCCGGCCGATCAACGTGGCGGCGTCGTCGAGCAGGCCCGCGTGGCTGGCGACGAACGCGGCCTCCGCGAGGCGTCGCTCACGTTGGCGCGGATCCTCGCTGAGTGCCGCAGCGCGGACGAACAGCGGGACAGCGACGGCGGCTCCGCCGCGCCGGGTTGCGTGCTGGGCACCCAGCTGGACGGCGTGCGCGATGGTCTCGTCGGGCGTGATCGTGGCGGAAGCCAGGTGATGGGCGCGCCGGAGGGGGTCGCCGGCGCGCACCTCGGCCAGACGCAGGTGCGCGGCCTGCACCAGCTCCGCGGACGCGGAGCCGACGACCGCTGACCGCACCAAGGGGTGGCGGAACGACGCCCGCCCGTCCGGCGTTTGCCGGTCGACGAGCCCGGCGGCGCGGGCTGCATCGAGACGGTCCGCGAGGTCGTGGTCTCCTTCGTCCTCTGCCACACCGTCGAGCGCCAGCAGCAGCAGGGCGAACCGCTCCTCCTGCGGCAGCCTGTCGAGCCGATGGACGTATACCTGCTCAAGTCGTCGCGGCAACGGAAGCTCGGGCCTCGAGGCCGCGGGCGAGCCGGCAGCCAGCGATGCCGGCATTTCGATCAGCGCCAACGGATTGCCCACCGCCCACCGGAGCACTTCGGCGCGCAGCGAGGGGGCCAGGTCGGGGTGACGAGCGTCCAGGAGCTCGGCCGCGCTCCTGGGGTCGAGCGGGGGCAGGTGGAGGTGCTCGATGCCCGCGACCTCGAGGTCAGTCGGCTCTCCCGTGCGCAACCCCAGCACGACAGACGCTGGGGCGTCGCTGAGCCGGCGCGCCACGAACGTCAGCACGACACCGCTCGCGGAGTCCAACCACTGTGCGTCGTCGACGATCAGCAACCACGGTGAGTCCGCGCTCGCCACCACGAGGAGATCGAGGATCGCCGTGCCCAGCGCCATGACGGCGGGAGCATCACCGACCGCGCGACCGAGCACAGTGTCGACAGCGCGGCGCTGGTGGTCGGCCAGCGCGTGGAGATACCGCTCGAGCGGGCGGAGCATCCGGTCCAGGGCGGCGTACGGGAACGCCCGCTCCGCCTCCACACACTCGCACTGGGCGACCCTCCACCCCTCGGCCCGGGCACGTCGGCCCAACTCTTGCAAGAGTGCGGTCTTCCCCACCCCCGCATCACCCTCGACCACCATGGCTTGCCCATCCCCGGTCAGTACGCCCACAAGCCGGTCGACCTGTGGGGACCGACCGATGAGGTGGTTGGTGGAGCCCATGTCCGAAATCGTATGCCGCGAGTCCTCGGCCGCGCGGCTGGTCTCGAGCAGACAGGTCCGAACGAAGCAACCCCCAGAGTCAGAAGCCTCTGACCTGGGGGTTCTTGTGGAGCCGCCTGTCGGAATCGAACCGACGACCTGCTCATTACGAGGAGGAACGTCACCGCCTACAACGGCCTCTACCAGCGCTTTTGCTTGCATCCGGCTCGCACCACACCACGTGGATCACCACCGATTGGCACCATTTCGCACCACGACCGGCACCACGGTCGCCCAGCCGGCTCCGCGGGCGAAGCTCACGATCTTAGCCACGTGAGTCGTTGAATCGGCTGCAGTAGAGGCGGCGACGGTGTGGTCGCGTCGTGTCACGCGGCGGTTGATGCCAGCCAGCGTTTCCAGCTTGCGACTGTCGCGGGCATGCTCGGATCGGCGAGGACATCCATAAGGAAGCCTGCTCGCAGGCCGACGATCGGGTCGGGCGAGTCAAGGCACTGGGCGACCGGATTGCGCAGGTCGGGCCCGTCCAGCCGGCGCGCCAGCAGCACAAACCCGCGGTCCTCGCAGCGGTGCTCGCGGCGGACCGCAGCCACGACCAACTCGACCAGCGCCGCCCGCGAGTCTCGGGGTATCTCGATACTGGCAAGGCCCCGGAGGACGTCCTTCTTGAGGCCCCATAGCGGCCACGGCGAGCACCAGTCCCGCGGGTAGGCGACCTCCCACTGTAAGAAGAGCACGGCAAACGGCACGAGGCGGCGCAGAGCGGTGGGATCCCGGCGGCCGAAAGGCCGGCACTCGGTGATGAATTCCGACAGGATGCCGGAGAAGCCACGGTCCCGGGCTTCCCGCATGGCGGCCTGGGCCTGGTCCCTGGCCGCCCGCAGGGCCGGTGAATCCGAGAAGTCGAAACTGCCGCCGTTGGCCCAGTACGCCGCGTTGCAGCGATCCAGGGCATCCCGCCAGTCACTGATGTCCGCGTCGCGGCGGCGAAGGGCCGCGGCGCGGACCGCCGGGTCGGGATCGACCAGGTCGAACAGCCACCCGAAGTCGTAATCGTCGCGGCTCTCCACGGCGAGCAGCATCGCATATCGCTGCGAACGTCGGCGGCAGCGTGCCCTTCATTTCCGGCGAGCCGGTAGGCGGCCATCGGACCGACAGGGCCCCGCCATCCTTGGGACGACGGGGCCCGAGTGTGACCGGCGGTCAGGCCACGTCGCCGAGCCCGGCGCCTTCCCAGCGCATCCAGGTAGAGCAGTTGGACGCGGCGGCGATGCCGTGTCGACAGACCCGGAGGTTCGCGCGGGTCGGCGCGGCGACGCTGCGGTTTCCACCCCAGATGGCTGCGCTGATCTGCTCGAACGTCGGCTCATCCCCGTAAGCGACCACGAGGATCTGTGGGGGTTGTTCTTCCGGTGGGTCCAGACCTGGGCGAGGATGTCGTTCACGCACGCGTCCCTGAAGGAGTAGCCGGCGATCAGCCACCGTTCCGCGGTGACCGCTCACCGCGTTGTCCCACACCAGCCAGTCGCCGTCCCCGTTTTCACCGGGCCGGACATTGAAGCGTCCCACCATGACCTCACCATGATATTAATCGAAAATATGTTCTACAACAGGCTCACGGTGCAGGCGGACACCGTTCGTCCTGACCGACGGCGGGGTGTTCCCGCACGCGGCCGTGGTCGCCTACGCCTACCGCCACACCTACGCCCAACGGCACGCAGACGCCGGCACACCGATCGAGGTGCTGAAGGAGCTGATGGGCCACCGCAGTGTCCACTCGACCGAGGCCTACTACCGGATCACCGAGAAGCGCACCCGGGCAGCGGTATCCCGAGTGGCCGATCACCAGTTCGACGGGTCTGGCAACCGGATCTGGCGCGAGGTCACCGCGCTGCTCGACAGCGAACGGGCCCGGATGCGGGTCGGCCAGATCGCCGTTCCCTACGGCACCTGCACCGAACCGTCCAACGTCCAGGCCGGTGGCGGCGCCTGCCCGTTCCGGTTCCGCTGCCTGGGCTGCGGCCATTTCCGCACCGACGTGTCCTACCTGCCCGAACTACGCTCTCACCTCGATCGGCTACTGGCCGACCGCGAACGAGTCATCGCCGCGACCGAGCTCGAGCCCTGGGCCAAGTCCGAGGCGACGCCGAGCGACGCCGAGATCGACAAGGTCCGGGCGCTGATCCGGCGGCTGGACGACCACGTCGGCGAACTCTCACCGGCAGAGCGTGATCAGCTCACCGAGGCGGTCGGGGTGCTGCGCACGACCCGCCGCGCCGTCGTTCACCTCGGTATGCCGACCGCACCGCCGACCGGCGATCCGCGTGATGTCCGGGCGGCCGGACGATGAACCACACCACAGACCCCGCAAGCCCACCGATGGAGCCCGAGCTGCCGCTCGTGCAGGCCCGGCGGCGTGACACCGCAAGGCGACGCCTGCAGGTCCACAACGCGATCGCCATGCACACCGCCGCCGGGGCACCGATCACGGTGTCGTCGATCGCACGGGCAGCCCGAGTGCACCGAAGCTTCATCCACCGCCACTCAGACCTCCATGCAGCCGTCGTCGCGGCAGCCGCCCTCCCGGCAGAACCGGCCACCAGCAACGGCGCCGTCAGGATCGCCTCGCTGCGCGCGGATCTGCTCAACGCACGTGCGCACAACACCGGCTGCAGCAACAGATCCATGCCCTGGAGACCCGCATGTCGGAAAGCCTCGGCGAGGCCGTCTTCCGCGAGAGCGGCCTCGGGCCGCCCGACAACGTCCACAGCCTTCAGCAGGCACTCACCGACAGGGAGCAGCAACTCCTCGAACTACGCCGCCAGCTCGACCAACGCGACGACGAGCTGGCCGCGGCCCGAGCGGCCAACCGCGAACTAATGAATCAGCTCAATAGGCCATGAGGCCGATCGTCACAGCAACTCCTCGACACCGTCCCACACGTCCGAACCGCGCCGAACGACTGAGATTCCACGGACATCTGCGCATGCCGGTGCGGGAGGCGGCAGACGAGCAGTGACCGGTATTTGAGCTGCGGTCGGGTTGCTTCAGTCCGTAAGGTGCGGCGCGTGGAGTTACGGACGACATTGGACCGCTTGGTAGCTGCAGCATCGCTCCCGCCAGTGGCTGAAGCCGCGCCGTTGTCCGGCCTGGGGCTGGACAATCAGCTGCTGCTGGCGACGCTCGTCGACGGCCGGCAGGTCCTGCTTCGGCAAGGGCCAGCATCGGTTTCGCCCGCTCCTCGGGCCCGGTTCCTGGAGTTGCATCAGGTCGGTGCGCCACGCCTGTGGGCCGCAGATGAAACCGGTGCCGTTCTGGTCGACTTCGTGGCTGGCGAGACGATGGTCGCCGCGGCCGAGCGCGGCGCGGTGACCGATGAGGTGTGGCGGCGTCCTGGGCAGGCATATGCCCAGGTCCACAGGGTGCAGTTTCCCAGGCCGCTTACTGGCACGTTCGGCCCGCAGGGGTTGGAGCTTGCACCTGACGATCCGGTCGAAAGTCTCCTGGCGACGGTTGATTCCGGCGAGCCGTGGGTCGTTCGGCATCGACCGAGCTTGGCCGGGTATCTCGAAGCGCTGAGGTCACGGATCAAAGAGCGTGCCGATGAGGTCCGTGCTGAGATCCCGTGTCTTCACAGGCCCCCAAGTGGAGAGCAGCGTCGATTTCGGCACGCGCGACCACTTTATGACCACTGACTGAGAGCGGTGCGAAGGAAAGCGTCGCGCCTTTCGGTGACGGCAGCGGCGCCCAGGAGGCTACCGTCGTCGGCGAATCCCGCCCAACCGTCCATCACTGTCGGCGTGTTCAGCGCGGCCACGGCATCCCAGTAGGGCACGCCGACTGCCTCCCGGCCCGCCTGCCGCTCCCAGCCCTCCAACACATGGGACGGCGCGTCCTGGCCGTACTGAAGGGTCATCTGCATCCGCAGGCTGCCGAGATCGACGCCCGGATTACCAGCCCCGGCTGTATTCCAGTCGATCAGCGCAACGCAACGGTCACCCTCCCACAGCATGTTGCCGCCCCAGGCGTCACCATGCACGAACACCGACGCGACTGCCGGCATCCCGTGCGACCTGACCCGCTCGTCGGCCTGCTGCAGCAAAGGTGTGGTCGGCATCAGGCCCCGCCAGCGTTCATCCGCGCGGTCGTCGACGGCGCACGGCCGGGGCCGGTATGGCAGATGGGCCTGCGGAACCAGCCTGAAGGCGTGGACCCTGGCAAGGGCCGCTCCCGCTTCGCGGAGCCGGGCGACCGAAACCGTCGGCGAGAGACCGGCGCTGCCGGGCAGGAAGGTCTCCAGGGTGGCGACGGTTCCGCTCGCCTTCCCGTCGAGATCCGCAGCGATCAGCCGCGGCGCGGCCAGGCCATGAGTCTCGGCCAGCTGAAGCGCGCGTGCGTTCGTAATCACCCACGCGGCGGCGATCCATCCCCGGACAGGGACCTTCAAGATCACGTCCCTGGTCCGGGCCGCCGGTCCTTCGATTCCCAGGCGGAACGTGCCCGAAGGGCGGTGCTCGCCGCGGGTCAGGCCCTCGGACGAAACGACGCTCGTCCCGCCAACCGCGTCGGCCGCCCAGCGCAGAACCTGGTCATTCGGCATCTTGCCTGTGTGTGCTCTTGCCATTTCGTTACTTTATTACGCAGGTGCTTTCCCAACACACAGTTAGCCATGGCGATCCGAACTGGCACAACGTCGTGGTGGGCGCCGGATCGGCGACGTTGATCGATTGGGATTTTCCCGCGGTGCGGTATCCGTTGGATGAGCTGGCGGGCGTGGAGGAACACGCCTACCTGCACGGATTCTCTGCACTACCTGCTGCGTTCTTTGCTGGGTACGGCCGTGAAGTGTCTCGGCCGTTGCTGCGCCTTTACCGCATCGCGAGCTGTCTGCGGATGTTGAGTAGTCCCGACTCGGCAGGGATGCTTGTCGATGAAGCCATGCCTGCTGGACAACTGGCGATGATTCGTCGCTTCTATCAGGGATGGTCGAAATGGTTCGACGACCTCCCTGGTCTCCTCAACCAGACGTAACCGACTCGGGATCCACGCCAGCTCGAAATCGATCGGCCGGGGTAGATCCCATTGGTCTCTCTCAACATGCCACTTCACGGTGCACGACACCTGTCGCGCACCTGCGGCTAACGCCGCACCGTTCGTTGACCTGTGGAAACGTGGCCAGCTCCGACGAACCGGACACCGCCGACCCCAACAGAATTCACTTTCACCCAGTCGCGCCGACCGGGCTGATATCGGGTGATCGCTCCCTTGACCACCAGTCCTTCCACGCCGGAGGCCTTGAACGACGCCAGCCATTCCCGCGCCTCGGTGACGTCGGCTGTCACCGGCGACAACTGCAATGGCGGCCGCCACGCCGCTCCGAGCGTTTCAAGGCGGGCTCGGCGGGCCGTCCAGCGCATCGGGCGGACGTCGACGCTGCCGACCGCGAGCAGGTCGAACACCACCAGCGAGGCAGGCTGGGCGGGAGCCAGGCGGCGCCGCACCGTCGCGGCGGTGTTCACCATCCGCTGCTGCAGCGCGTCGAAGTCCATCCGCTCCCCGGTCCACACCACCAGCTCGCAGTCGACTTCGACCTGCGCGGCAAGAGCGGCCTGGACGTCGGGGAACTTCGCGGTGAAGTCCTTGCCGTTGCGCGACCACAGACGCACCTCACCGCCAACACAGACCGCGCCGACCCTGAACCCGTCCCACTTCAGCTCAAAGCGCGCCCCGCCCGGCATTCCGTGCTTGCCAGGCAACTGCTCGACCGCCTTGGCGAGCTCCAGCGCGACCGGCCCGGTCAAGTCGGGCGACAAGTTGCCCATGGCCACAGTTTCTCTCGGTGCACCGCCCTTGGGCAGCCGCAGTCGCGTCCCAGTTCAGCAACGGCGCCCTTCCGGACGCTACGTGACCAGACTCGGTGATGCGTCCTCGCAGACAGTGGTTTCCGCTCCGGGACTTGACTCTGTAGTTGGGTCCAGGGTTGAGGATGGGGCTATGCGAACCAGCGAGCTGGCCGGCCAGGCCGGTGTGAACACCGAGACGCTGCGCTACTACGAGCGCCGCGGGCTCCTGACCCAGCCGCCTCGCACACCGGATGGCTACCGCGACTACCCGCCCACGGCGGTGGAGTTGCTGCGGTTCATCAAACGAGCCCAAGAACTCGGCTTCACCCTCGGCGAGGTCGAGGAACTGCTGCACCTGGACACCGGCGGCCCGGACAGCTGCGATGCAGCCCGTGCGCTGGCCGAGCACCGCCGCGCCGACCTGGAGCGCCGGATCCGCGACCTGCAACGGATGCACGACTCGCTCGCTGACCTGGTAGCGACCTGCGACCTGCCCCGCGCCGACCGTAACTGCGCGCTGCTCGACGCGATCGGCCACCGCCAGGAGACCTCATGAAACTCGAAGTCCTCCACGTCCCGGACTGCCCGAACCTGGTGCCGATGCTGCAACGGCTCGCCGAGGCCAGCGACCTGCATGTGACCACCCGGTTGATCGAAACCGACGCCGACGCCGCTGAGTTCGGCATGGCCGGCTCCCCGACCCTGCTGATCGACGGGGTCGACCCGTTCGCCGCCGGCCACGACTGCGGCTGCGGGGTTTCGTGCCGCCTCTACCGCGACCCCGACGGGCGGATAGTGCCGGCACCGTCAGTCGAGCAGCTGCGCGTCGCGATCACGGCAGCCGGCCAGCGTCACGACAGCACCACCCCCGAGGAGGTGCTGAGCGCGTGGCGGACCCGCGCCCTGCCGCTGGACCCCACCGAGAAAGCGGTGCACCAGGCGATCCTGCGCGCGTTCGCCACCAGCGGGCATCCGCCCACCCCGAGCGACCTCGACGCCCTCACCGCCGACAGCGACCGCGGCACCAGCGAGATCCTCACCGCACTGCACGACGTCGACGCGATCCAGCTGGCTCCCAGCGGCCACATCGCGCTGGCCTACCCGTTCTCCGCTACGCCGACCCGCCACCGGGTCCGCATCGATGACCGCGTCGACGCCTACGCGATGTGCGCGATCGACGCACTCGGCATCGCCGCCATGCTCGACCAAGACACCCGGATCGAGTCCTTCGACGTCACCACCGGCGAACAAGTCACCGTCACCACCACCGCCGGCCGAGCCGTTTGGGAACCGCCCGGTGCGGTGGTGTTCGTCGGCGCCGGCACAGGAGGTGGGCCGTCGGCCGACTGCTGCTGTGACTACCTCAACTTCTTCGCCACGAACGCGGCCGCCCAGGCTTGGACCACCGAACACCCCCAGATTCCGGGCCAGATCCTCGACCAGGCCGAAGCAGAGGAACTCGGCAACCGCCTCTTCGGGCACCTGCTCACCACGGCCTGACCGGGCTACGGCAACCGCCGGTCGATCCGCCGCAACAGGCCACCAATCACCGGAAGCTCGTGCCAGCGGTGGCCGATCACCCACTTCCGCGCCGAGCGCACCATTCCGCGCAGCCGCGTTCCGCGGGACGGGTGCAGCTGATCTTCGCGCTCTTCGGCCCTGCGTTGCAGGAACCGGGCGCACCCCAGACAGACACCGACCTCGGGGTGGGCACCCAACCGCACCAGGTCCCTGTCATCGAACTCACGGGCACAACACCAGCACACCGGCGTCGATTGCTGGACACTCTCCGGCGCAACAGTCATACGCCCATCCTCCGCGCCGCCACCGCCAATAGCTATCAACCCGGAACGAGCCCATCGACATCGCGCTCCCGAGTCCTAACCTCGAAGTAGGTCACGAACCAGCGAGGTGGAAGCGATGCTGACGCGAACTCCCCAATTGCGGATCTCCGGGCACGGTGCAGGCCTGCGCCTCAAGCACCGCGGCAGCTGGCAGCGCGATCCGCTCCAGGCGGTCCAGGAATGCTGCCGAGCCTCGACCGCGCTCGACAAGGCACTCGGCGAAGCTGTCCGAGAAGCCCTCGCGACAGGCGCCTCATGGCACGACATCGGACTGGCGCTCGGCGTCACCGAGAACGCCCAAACAGACCAAGACGTCATCAACGCCCTCGGCCAGGCAAAGCGCGCCGTCTGGAGCCGGTACTGGAAGTAGCCCCCGCCGGGACGCATCACCGGCGTTTGACAGAGTTCAGTGAAGGAAACCGTCCCACTTCAACTCATACCTGGCACCGCCTGGCATGGCGTGCGGCCCGGGCAGTTCTTCCTCCGCCCGGGCGAGTTCCAGACCTACGGGCCCGGTCAGATCAGGCACCGGCCTGGCCATCTCCTAAGTGTTGCCCTCGGCAAGCTCTGGCGCCACCCCGGCTGGTCCGCGGGGACGAGTTCGGCAACCTCATGTGGATGCGCCGGCCAGGTGGCACAGACTTGCATTACCTGCGGCCTTCAAGCGCAACTTCTCGAGGCACAGACACCGACTGTCGATCGGCCTGCATTGGAGTCACCCCCACAGTGCGGAGCCCGTCCCTCGCTGGGGCGAGGCGGTCGTAGAGGGCGTCCCGGCGGTGGCCGCGACGGCGGCCTACCCCCGCGGTCGGTCAGCGGGCGGTGAGCCCGGTGAGCAGGAGGGCGAGCCATCGGGCGCGGGCGGTGGGTGGCTGGTCGGCGGGGAGGGTGTAGAGCATCAGGTACAGGTCGTCGACGGTGAAGTCGGCGCGCAGACCGCCCTGGGCTTGTGCGGTGCGGATGAGCTGGCCGAGGGCCTGGGTGACGCGGGTCTCCACCTCCTGCATGGCGGGGTGGGCTGCGTGGTCGGCGCCGAGCGCGTACGCGGCTGCTTTGACGGCGCGGTTGTGGGCGACGGTGTCCATCACGCGGCTGAGGAAGCCGGTGAGCTCCGCCATGGCGGGTGAACCCTGGCGCGCGCGTTGCAGGCACTCTTCGGCGTCGTCGGCGAGTGTTTCGAACGAGGTGGCGACCACGGCTGTGACCAGGTCGCTCTTGTTCGGGAAGTGTTTGTACAGAGTTCCGACCGCGACGCCCGCAGCAGCGGCTATCTGCTCCATCGACACCTCGGGCCCGTGCTCGGTGATCTGCTCATGCGCCGCGGTCATGATCCGGGCGCGGTTGCGGGCCGCGTCGGCACGCAGCGGTCGGGGTGAGGTCATGGAGCCCTCCGGGACCATTTGACGAAAGATGAATGATGCTTCACTCTACATGGTGAAGCATCATTCACGTTACGGAGGTTGATCATGGCCAGCACGACCGACCGGTGGACCGAACAGGACATCCCAGCCCAGGACGGCAGGGTCGCTGTCGTCACGGGCGCCAACAGCGGCCTCGGGATGCAGACCGCGCGGGCCCTGGCTGAGCATGGCGCGCACGTCGTCCTCGCCGTGCGCAACCTCGACAAGGGCCGCGAGGCCCTCGCCCGCATCAGCGAGCGTGCCCCAGGCGCCAAGCTCAGCCTCCAGCGCCTGGACCTTGCCTCCCTCAAATCGGTACGCGCGGCCGCCGACGAGCTGCACGCGGCGCATCCGAAGATCGACCTGCTCATCAACAACGCGGGCGTGATGTTCACACCCCGGCAGAAGACCGAGGACGGGTTCGACATGCAGTTCGGGGTCAACCACCTCGGGCACTTCGCGCTCACCGGCCTGCTGCTGGACCTGATGCTGCGCGTGCCCGGCTCCCGGGTGGTCACCGTCAGCAGCTTCGGCCACCGCATCCGCGCCGACATCCACTTCGACGACCTGCAGTTCGACCGCTCCTACAACCGGGTTGTCGCCTACGGTCAGGCCAAGCTGGCCAACCTGATGTTCACCTACGAACTCCAGCGCCGCCTCGCCCCGCACCACACCACCATCGCCGCCGCCGCGCATCCCGGCGCGTCGGATACCGAACTCACTCAGAACATGAGCGGCCTGGCGCGCAAGGGGGCCGAACTGGTCCAGCCTCTGCTGACCCAGCCGGCCGCCATGGGAGCGCTGCCCACCCTGAGGGCGGCCACCGATCCCGCCGTCACCGGAGGCCAGTTCTACGGCCCCAACGGCATGGGCGGAACCCGCGGATACCCCGAGGTGGTCACCTCCAGCAAGAAGTCCCGCGACACGACCGTCCAGCAGCGCCTGTGGGCCGTGTCCGAGCAGCTCACCGACGTCCGGTTCTCCGTCTGAGGCCTCCACCCGCGATCGGCCGACCAAGAGGAGAGCGTCGGCCTGCGCTGCTACTCGCGGACCCTGGAGGACCGTGGCCGACTATGCCCCTGGCGGCGTGGGCGCCGGGACGGCGGTAGGGCACACCGGTGACAGCAGGTCAGCGGCGCGCGTCGCCGGGTGCGAGCAGGCTGGTGACCTCGGCGATCGCTTCCGCCGACGGGTGGAAGTAGCGCCGTACCTTCTCCGGCTTCTTGTGCCGGGACTTGGCCATCAGCATCGGCAGGCCGGCCCCGGCCTCGCCGAGGTGGGTGAGCCCGGAATGCCGGTATTCGTGGAGGTCCCAGCCCGTGCCCGGTACGCCGACGAAAGGGTGTCGGGAGCGCCACCGCGCTTGACTTGTTCAGTGAAGGTAGCCATCCCACTTCACCTCATACCGTGATCCACCCGGCATCGCCCGCGGTCCGGGGATCTGGTCGACCGATCTCGCCAGCGCAACCTCGACCGGCCCGGCCAAGTCGGCGGGGATCCGCACCTCGGTCTCAGTTCGCCGACGCGCGGGACTCATCGCTACTCCAGCTGCGCCAGCCCGTCCAACGCGGCCACACAACAATCCGCGGGCTTGTCACGGGCAGCGGCGCGGCGCGTAACGGGCAGCAGCGATGGATGGACTGGGAACCGGTGCATATTCAAAGTGCGCGGTATTCCGGTCCGCCTTGGGCAAACGTGGACTGGATCACTGGCTCTGGGTTCATCAGCAGTGTTGGTCATTAGGGCGTCGGGGGCATTCTCGTCGACAAGGGAACGCTCAAACGCGTGTGAGCCCGGATGCCTGGAATATCCGCTCCTGGCCCGTGCACGAGACGACGTCGATCCGGGCTATGTCTACGAAGCCTCCACCGACGGCTATCTCTTCGCCTGGCCGGCAGGCCAGCTGTCCTGTTGCATCAATCAGGGCGGGTGTGCCGTCACGGAGTGCGACACTCCAGCCTGGGGGCCAGGCCACGTCGATGTCGACGAGGCGGTCGGGGTCGGCAGGAGTGCTCATGGGGGTGCGGACTACCAGGCAGTTTGTTGAAGTATCGATCTCGAGGGTTCCGGGCAACCGGGCCTGTAAGTCCACAGTAGGGGCTTCACGTTGAACAGTCAGACCAGGCATCGCAGCATCGGGGCTCCGCTTCGCGTCGCGATTCATCGGATCATCTCCAGGCTGTTGCATTAGATGCATCAATGTTGCCCTGAACCCGTCTGCGCAGGTCAGTGGCTGGCGACGGTCAAACCCGCACTCTCGTTGTACCTCCCTGACCAGCGCGATTAGCCGATCCAGCCCAGGGAGCAATTTTGCATCAGATGCAATTCATCCTGTTTGTGCTCCGGGACCTTGGCCCCGTGGCACTTCCCGCACCGCCAGATGCCGGCCACGGCACCAGCATTCGCTCGTGACTCAGCTCATGTCACCGTACGGCGGTCGGTTCGGCGGCGACAGCGCGATCCCCTCGGCGTGTGCCTTGGAACGGATGGCGTCCTCGGTGCGGTTGAGCCTGATGCTCATCACCCCGACCGGGGTGTTGCCTGCGGCTAGTTCCCGCAGCTACTGCACCTGGTCGTCGGTCCACGCCTTGCCGCTGCTCGATTTCGTCTCAGACATGGTGAGGGTCCTTCGCCATACGGGACTGTTGCTCATGGCACCGATACCCAGCCTGACACGCCTCAGCTAGGGAACGCGTGGCTACAGTCAGTAGCGCGGTGCATCACAGGCCAACCCGCAACCTTCCCGTGGCCGTCGGACTACACCGTCTCGGAGCGCGCGATAGGTGGAAACTGTCGGCAGCCGGTGGGATCGTGTTGTGGTATGGAGCGCCGGGGGATGCCGTGCTGCGGGCGGGTGGAGACGACTTGTACTTGCTCGGTGTACAGGTGACGTGCCGTTGGCTGGCTGGGGTGATCAAGGTAGTGGAGGGTCCGTCCGGACGTGTGGCGCTGGCGTCGCCGGCGCCGATCACCCGCCGCGAGGAACGGGGGTACGAGGAGCTGATCGCGGCGGAGACGGACGCAGCCGAGCGTGCGGTCGCGCAGGATCGGAAGGATCGCGGCGCCGAGTTCGTGGCTGGCGCACATGCCACGTTGGCCTGGGCCTGGCGGTGGTCGGGGGTTCCGCCGATCGATGTGGAGCAGTTCCAGGTGAAGCGGACGGGGTAGAGGTCGCTGCACCCAGGGGGCCACAAGGAGCCGTTAAGGCTTCTTGTGGCCCCCGTTGTGCGTGTGGCGAGCATGCGCTGGCCTGGTGGTCAGGCGCTGTGCTGGCGTGCTCCCCTACGCGGCGCGCTCCACGCGGACATTGTCCGCCTTGACCAGCTTGCCGTTCTCATCGACGAACTCCAGGTGAGCGCTGCTGCCACTCGACACCGAGACGAACCCGACCTTCGGGCGAGCGCCGAGATCGAGGTGCGTTTCACCCCACTGCGCCAGCGCCGCAAGGATGGGCAACGCGTCGCGACCGGCCTGCGTAAGCCGGTACTCCTCGCGCGTCCGCTCCCCTTCCTCCTGGTATGCCTGGCGCTCCAGGAGCCCAGCCTCTACCAGCACCTCAAGGCGCGCGCCGAGCGTGGCGGTCGGTATGCCGATGCGCTGAAACTCCGCGAACCTCGTGCTCCCCACGAACGCCTCGCGCAGCAGGAGCAGGTTCCACTTCTGCCCGAGAACTGCGAGGGCGCCCGCGATGGGACAGGTCTTGTTCGCCGGCAACAGCATCGCATCCATGACACCAAGTCTAGCCCCCTGACTTTAAAGATCGAACCCAGGATGCTAGCGTCAATGTCTGAAGCCAGGCGTTCGGGCGTGCAGGAGCGGCCGACGAGATGGCGCCGAACAGAACTCATCCCCCAGGAGAAGCGGCCATGCGCTCGCAGTTGAAGTACGAAGTATGCGTCACCGACCCGATCCCCCAGAACGTCGCGCAGCCGGTTCCCAACGGCGAGCAGCGCATGTTCTCTCCCCTCTCCGTCACGCTCATCTCCGGCCAGTACGACGCGGCGCTCGTCGACCCGCCGATGACGATCGAGCAGACCGAACAAGTCGGCGACTGGATCGAGGCGAGCGGGAAGAACCTCACGCACATCTTCGTCACGCACGGACACGGCGACCACTGGTTCGGCGCCGCGGAGCTCGCCGCACGCTTCGACGCGGCCGTCGTCGCGACGCCGGGAACCATCGAGCAGATGAAGCTCAACGTCGCCATCCGGCCGGTCTTCTGGGACGCCCTGTTCCCCGGGCAGATTCCCGACACCGACGTGACGGCCGTGCCGCCGGTGGACAACGTCATCGAACTCGAGGGGCACAAGCTCTTCGTCATCGAGGTCGGACACTCCGACACCGAGGACACCAGCGTCTTGCACGTCCCGGCACTCAGCCTGGTTGTGGCCGGCGATGTCATCTACAACGGCGTACACCAGTTCCTGCGGGAAGCCGCCGGCGACGGCATCAAGCGGTGGCATGAGGCCATCGACATCGTCGCGGCCCTTGAGCCTCAGTACATTGTCACCGGCCACAAGAACAAACACCTCGACGACAATGCGGACCGCGTTGTCGCCGAAACGCGCTCCTATCTGAACGCGGCCGCGGAGCTACTCGGCCAGGAGCAGAACGCTCTGGGCTTCTTCAACGCGATGCTTCAGCGATTTCCAGAGCGTCTCAACGCCGGCGCACTGTGGGGCAGCGCAACCGCGCTCTACCCCGACCCGGCCTGAGCCTCCGTGCCTGCTTACGAGCAGAGTGTCGGCCGTGCGCGGTCGAGGAGAAATGTTTGCATGGGGCCTTGCCCTTGACCTCGATGGTGCCGCGCGGGAGCCACAAGGAGCCGTTAAGGCGCTTCTTGTGGCCCCCGTTGTGCGTGTGGCGGAGCATGCGCTGGCCTGGTGGTCAGGCGCTGCAACAAGCCCTGCCGAGTATGCGCTACGCCCTGCGGTCAGCGTGCAACAACCCTACGTGTGGCCGGATCCTGGGTCGTTTCAGGCCCCTGGATGCGTTCAGGTATCAATTCGAACCAAACGAGCGGGGCCGCACAATACAACCTGGTGAGCACATCCTGCGTGCCGTTGTGCAGCACCCGACCCTCGCCACCAGGGACGATTGGTTGCGTGCTATCTATGCGCACACTGCCTGTGGTGGTCACCAGCAGTGCTATGTCTCCGGGTTCGATCCGCACTGTCTTGGGGCCAACGTGATGTCCCTGGGCGTCAGTTGGTGGCATTAGCGTCACTGTCACCTCGGCCACTAGGTCTCCTACGTTTGCAGCCATCGCTCGCACCTCGCGCGTGAGGACGTCAACATGATTTGCTAGACGGCACGTCCGGTTGCTTACGTCCCCGGTTTGGAAGTCCTGAACATCGTTGAAGGTCGGCGCACTAACCCAGCTTCTGCCTGGTCGCATTAGTCCCCCCGAGTGTGGCTCTGTGGATACATCGGACGCTACGCCGGCGTTGGCATCGCCGCCACCAGCGCGCCGCAGGGGCTGGTGACACTGCTATGGACTCCGACTGAGGGCAATTGCCCGGAACCTCTCGGCCCCCTTGGCCTTGCTGCTGTGACCTGACTGCCCTGTCCCGCCCGCCCTACAGCGCGTCACCGCAGGTCACGGTCATGTCCGTCGTGACCTGGACTATCGCAGTGCTTTCGCGTGGCTGGCCGCCTGCGGGAGCAACTTGCTCCAGGGGCCGGCGCCGGGGGCTTGGTTCCGGCGCCGGCCGGGTGAGTTAGTGCCCTCGTGCGACCTTCGTTGCGTCGACGATGCCGTCGCCGAAGAACCCGTTGTTCGTCGGCGAACCTTCGCAGGTCTGGGTGGAGGTCACGGTCACGAAGGACCCGTCGGGTTGCCGGACCTGGCGGGTGTAGGTGAACGTCGCGGGCGTCGGGCACGGCGTGTCGGTCGCCGTACCGCGCAGTGCCTGCTCTACAGCAGCCGGCGAAGCCTTCTTGCCACCGTTGACGCTGTCCGGAACGCCCAGTCGACTGACCGCCAGCGCAGCGACGCCGGCCGCGTGCGGTGACGCCATCGACGTGCCCTGCAGGTACTGGTAGTAGCCGCAGATTTGCTTGTCGCAACTCTCGACGACGTTGGGCGTGTTCGGCGTCCCGTCGGGATTGAGTTGACCGCGTTCCTCGGCGAGGTGCTTCGGGTACGCGGCGAGCACGGCCTTCGTGATGTCGCGCTTGTTGTCGGCGGTGTCGTACACGTCCCCGCCAGGTGCGGACAAGTCGGCGTAGCCGTTGCCGAAGTCCGAGTAGTAGGCCTTGCGCTTGGAGATGCCGGTGCTGGTCACCGCGAGTACGTGGTTGCCCTCTGACGGCATCGAGGTACACGAGGCCGGGATTGTCCGCTCGTACGGCGCTTCACCGGGCTCGTCGGCGAAGTCCGGGCTCGAGGTGTCGACGAGCGTCTTGCTGTAGTCACTCGCGCCGTTGC
Organism: Kribbella pratensis; assembly: GCF_004366075.1. GTDB lineage: Bacteria > Actinomycetota > Actinomycetes > Propionibacteriales > Kribbellaceae > Kribbella > Kribbella pratensis. The sequence continues at coordinate 1,897,877 of NZ_SODU01000001.1, forward strand.
CCGCCGCCGCGACCAGCGTGACGCCATGGTCATAGGCGTAGTCGAGTGCCCGCTGCATCGCCGTCACGACAGTTCGCTGCTCGGCCTGGGCCTCGGGCGAATCGGCCGGGTTGTCGGGGCAGTTGAACAGCCACGGATCGACGTAGAAGCTCATGTTCACGACGTCGATGCCGTGATCGCCCGCGTAGGTCAGGGCATCGACCGTGGGCTGCAGGAAAAAGAAGCCCGAGTCCTGGCCGGCGCGTAGGTTGACGATCGTTGCCTTGGGCGCTATGCCTGCGATCCCGAGCTTGTTGACCGGCGACGCGATCTCGGACGCGACGTGCGTACCGTGACCGTTGTCGTCCTCGTCGGCAGGGTCGACGCAGCTCGGGTGCTCGCACGGTCCGTCGACCGTCGCGCCGTTCGCGTCGACCGGGATGTCTGTCGTGAAGTTGCGGCTCAGCGCCTTGTCGAAGTTGTGGGCGATGTCGGGATGGGTGCCGTCGACGCCGGTGTCGATGATGCCGACTCGTACGCCAGTGCCCTGCTCGTAGCGCTGGGAGCCATCGGCGGTGGCGCCGATTTGCTGCATGTCCCACTGCAGTCCGGCCAGCGGCTCTTGCTTCTTCGCCTCCGTCGCGTTCGCACTGCCTGCACTTGCCCCCTGAAGGTCGGTCTGTGCGGCGTCGAGCTTCAGCCTCGCTTTCCCGACGGCTGAGCCGTCGTCAGGCGCCCGGCCGATGACCGTGCTTCGCGCGACCCCCGCGATCGCCGACGAGGCGCCGGCGGCAGCCTGGAAACCCCCGCTCTTGGTGGTGACGGTGGCGACTCCGATCGCCGCGTTCTCACTGAGCACCGTGCCGCCGGCGGCGGCGATCGCGGCATGCGCGGCTTCAGTGGAGCCGCCCTGGGCGTAGAGGACGACAAACTGCCGCTCTTGGCCGCTGGTGGCCGTGCCGGGACTGGCTGCGACCCACAGCAGCCCGGCGACGCTCCCTGCCACGACAGCTGCGCGCGTGACGTACTTGAACATTGGACCCCTCCCTCGGATATCCAACTACAGCGAGCGAACCTTGCTGACTGATCGTCGGAACTGCGCGAGCGCGACATACCCGGAGCCGGGGCACGGCCAGTTGAACTCGACCATCGAAAACCTGCTCACCATTCCCCCTCGTCCCGGCCAACAGCCGGAACAGCCCCCGGCGCCATCACAGCGCCCCACACACCCCCACCTGCCCTCATACCACCCAACAGACAGCCTCAAACCGCCCGCACACGCTGCCTGCAGCCGCAGATCGTGGCCGCGTCGAGGCGTGAGCTGCGAGCGATCCAAGCCCGCCCGTGACCTGAACTCCTGTTGACGGCCTGGCGTTTGTGTCATGCTCCGTGACGGCGAGTACGCTGACGCGGCCATTGGGCTGATGTCTTGGTGGGCTCGCAACAACCTGAATGAGTGCACCTCGGGGGGACCGGGGTGGGCCTGGGGTTCTCTGGAGGGGAATACTCGATGAAGCTGCGGCGCTTTGCGCTCGTTCTGACTGGTTTCGGCCTGCTGGCCGCCAGTTCTACCACTGCTGCTACTGCCGCCGCCGCGCCCGGATCTGCCGTCGCTGCAGCCGCTACTACCTGCTGGAACTCGGTCGTCTGGCCGACCAAGGCGAACGTCGTGGACACCGTCGACGTCACCGCGCGCAAGCCGCCGGCTCCGGTGTCACCGCCGTACGTGTACTCGAAGTTCTTCGCCAGCCGCTTCATGGACAGGTGGTACCTGGCATGGAACGCCGCGGGCACCCAGTACTACGCCTTCGGCCTGTTCCTGCTGGGGTCGAACCTGTACCGGCAGACGACCGTCCTCTCAGGCGGAAGCCCGGCGCAGTCGAAGGCGGTCAGGGTTGGCACCGGCTGGGCGAGCTTCAAGTCGATCGCCACCTCGAACTATCCCCTCAAGGGATCCCGACCCGCGTACCTGTACGGCCTGAACAGCAACGGCAACCTGTACCGCTACGCCCCGAACGGCGCTGGATACCGGTCGGCCGGCTCGTTCGCCGGCTTCCGGGGTTTCAAGACGATGACCATGATCAGCGAGGAGAGGACGTACGACACGCTGCTGATGACCACGACCGCAGGTGCGCTCTACACCATCCACATCCCCACCACCGCCAGTGCGAAGCCGGTCGTGAAGCTGATCCGGAAGTCCGGTTGGGCGGCGTACGAATCGCTGGTCGTCAACAAGTGCGGAGTCAACGGGGCTACGGTCATCATCGCCGTCGACCACGACACCCAATCCGGCTATCAGTATGGCTTCAGCAAGTTCAACGGCACAGCCACCGCGATGACGTCGTACGGCAAGGTGCCGGTCGTCTTCAACGGCCTCAACCACACGTCCCAGATCGGATTCCAGTTCATCCTCCTGGGCGAGTAGCGGTTGCTCGAGGTTGCCGTTGCGTGAGGCCCGGTCGGAGCGTCGGGTCAGTCTGGAACTGCCGCTCCAGGTGATCTTCGGCCGCCGAATCTCCGGCGTCACCGCCAGCACGGCCCTGCGCGCGCTCGGGGCCGAGCCGGTCGCCTATGGCGATGGTCTGGTCGATCGGGTCCGTGCGCTGGCTCCCGCCGGCGTCACCGCGGCGATGGATCTGCACGGGACGGACACGGCGCTCGCGGCACGCGAACTCGGCGTACCCGACGAGCGCATCACGACCATCGCCGCCCAGATCGACGGCATCACACCGGCGAACGGCGCCAACGCAGCCCCGGGCGCCCTCGCGGAGATCGCCGGCCTGGTTGCAGCGGGCCGCCTGCGGGTGCCGATCGCGGCCAGCTTTCCGGTCGAACAGATTCGCACCGCGGTCGAACTTCAGGCGGGGCGGCACGTACGGGGGAAGGTCGTCATCGACCTCTAGAGAGGTCGGGAACACAACGTCGGTCGGGCGTTGTCCTTGGCGGTCGAGGAATGTCGTGGGAGTTGGGCGGGCAGGACGGACGTCTCGCCCGTTGATCGCGGTGCGGTAGGCGTCGGCGTGACCGATGGTGAATCGGACGTCTGCGGGACGATTTGTTATGCGTTTTCGCAGGTCAGAGGGCTTTTGTCGGGCTGGATGCACCAGCTGGTGCCAGCTGGGGCATGGCCTGGATTTCGCGCGGGCCGAGCGAGTATGGTCTAGGCCAACGTCGTGCATATGCACGTGCATTTGCAGATGCGCCGGAGGATGACCCGTGGCAGACCCCGAGTTCGGTTCGGACGAGTGGCAGGTCGAGTACTACCGGCATGAGTTCGCGTACCTGCTGAGATCCGTGCGCAAACGGGCCGGGAAGACAGTTCGCGAGATCGCCCGGTCCAGCAACTACACGCATCCGCACATCGCGCGATCCCTCAAAGGCACCCGGTTCCCGAACTGGAAGCTGGTGCGAGCGATCCTCAACGCCTGCGGCGTCGGCGGTGATCAGCTCAACTGCTGGCTGAGACTGTGGAAGACCGCCAGCGCGACCCAATCCTGGCCGCCACCCAGCAGCGCGCACGAGCCCGGCCGGCGCACGTGGGCAGAGATCCAGCAAGAGTGGGAAGTCCGGACGACAGCAATCCGGCAGCCCGATGCGACGCTGCTGCAGATCCAGCAAGTGGTCACGCTCGAGCAGCTAGGACGAGTGCTCACCGCACTCAGCACGCGGCAGGGTCACCGATCTCTTCGACGACTGGAAGAACTCAGCGGCATCTCGAGATCGACCTTGCACGGCTGGTACGCCGGCCAACGAAAGCCGACCGCAGCGCGGCTGCACCAACTCGCGGTCGCGCTCGGCGCAACGCAGGCGGAGCAACTGGCACTGACCCAATGCCTTTCCCGGATCTCGCCACTGCGACGACCGCCCAAGCCCGACCGACCCGCGGCATGCGCAGCCAACAACCCCTCGCTCGGACAACACTGCACGCTGCCCAGATTCCATCAGGGACCGCATCAGGCCACCGTCGGCGAGCCGTGGCTCGACGACGGCGTGCTCGACGGCCGCAGCGGCACAGCGCCGAACTCGCAAGTGGAGGCTGTGCCCACAGGGCGGGTGCACTTCGGCCCAGGTTGGTAACACCACCTCGCAGTCGGTGGCGAGCCACCGTGCACGACGGAACCAGCAACACGAACACCCGCAGAGGAACCAAGAACGCCATGGGCGACGCGAACAACCCCGCAGGCCGGTTGCACACTCTCCTGACCGACTACCGCGCCGCCGCGCACATCGACTCGACGATGCACGCGACCTGGGCGACGGTCCTCGGTGTGTCCGAAGGGCAGGTCCCGGTGGCCCTTGCCGAGGTCGCCGCACTGATCCCCGAGATTCATCGCCTCGTCGTCCAGTGCGGAGCGGCCGAACAGCTCGCGCTCTTCGAGGCCTTCGGACGGCAGTGGGCGGTGCCGATCATGAGTGAGCACCATCCGCGGCAGACTCCTGGTCCCGGCCCGGGTGCCGTGGACCCGAACGCACTCGCGGTCCTCGGCGGGCTGTCGGCGTACCTGTCCACCTGTGCTCCCGAGGGCGCTCTCCCGGACGCTGAAGAAGTAGCTGAACTCAGAGCGGCAGTGCGTGATCTTCTCGATGCCCTTGCGCGCGAGGACTCGCTGCCCCGCGACCTGCGGTCGGCGATCAACGCGCGGCTGCACGACATCATCTGGGCTATGGACCATGTCCGCATCGGCGGACCGGGGGCTGTCAAGCAAGCCACGGAACGGCTGCTCGGTCAGATCAACATCTCGCTTTACAACGCTCCTGAGGCGCGCAGCTCCGGGCTTCTGAAGAAGGTGATGAAGACAATCTCGTGCGTCTGGATCGCTTACAAGGCAGGTCCGCAGGTCCACGCTGCACTCGATGGCTGGCAAGACCTCATTAAAGAACTGCCGCCGGCCCAGTAAACCTCTACAGGCTGAAGGCGATCGAGCGCAGGATCAGTGCGGCGATGAAGACTGCCGTGAAGGCCAGGTCCAGTGACAGGCCGCCTGCGCGGACCGGGGGCAGGAAACGTCGTACTCGGGCGATTACCGGTTCCGTCCAGGCGTGAGTCAGGGCGCGGGCTCGGGTTGCCCATTGGGGGCCGTTCGCCAGGACGCCTGTCCAGTCCAGGACCATCCGGGCGAGCAGCACCAGGACGAATGCGGTCAGGACGTACCCGACCAGGGCTCCGATGAGGCTCATGGGCAATTCCTCCGTGATCGCGCGCTGACCGTCTTGTCAGTATCAACGGTGCAGACCACGGAGGAATGTCCCTCTGGCCAACTTCTTAGCGGACTATCAGACGCCGGCCTACTTGCTGGGCGGCGGAGTCGACGTGATGCGGGTCGTGGCGATCGCGGAGTACAGGATGTCGCCGCGTTGCAGCGAGGGTTCGGGGTCGCCGTTGATGTCGGGTGGGCCGTCCTTTGTCACGACGGTCCGGCGTCCGAGGAACTGACCACCGGTCTCGGCGATCAGCAGGTCGTCGCGGTACCCGTCGCCGTCGCGGCCGATCACCCGGGCCCGGCGTCCGTCGACGGTAACGACCTCGTCGAGGAGCTTGATCCCGGGGATCTTGCGGGCGGCCTCATACAGGGCGGCCCGCAGATCGGCCGGCACGAGACCGGTGCTCAGCACGGATCCGATGCGCCGCCAGGCCACCACGTCGGGCGCCGGCACCGGAGGGTTCTTGCGGAGCGCAGCGAGCAGTAGGTCCGGGTCACGCGGCTGGGCGGCGAGGAACTCGTACGTCGGGTTGTCCCAACTGGGCTCGCACGGCTTGGAACCGCGCACGGTGGACCCGGTTCCGACCGTCGGGCAGGAGTTGAGCGAGACGCTGGGCTCCATCGGGTGAAAGAGGTACGGCGCCTTGGTCCGAGCGAGTTCGCGTGCTTCAGGGCTCGCGAACTCGGCGCGGGTCATGAAGCTCATCGTGCTGACGTACGGCGGTTTGTGGTCGGACGCGATCCAGGTTGTTTTTTCGCCGTACTGCGTGGCGCGCAGGCTCGGTTTGTCTCCGAGCGGCGTCAACCTGGCCGTGCGGTAGCTGATCTCCAGGAACTGCCCCGGTGGGATCGGGTCATCCGGATCGGCATTGCTCGCAGTCGCGGCATCCGCGAGGAACGTGCTGGCGTTGGCGACGGTGCCTGCCGGTGTTGCGCCGTCCCGTGTCACCACGTCCGCGACGAGGAAGCCACCTGCTAGAGCGAGTGCCATTGCTCCGGCCAGAAGCACCCGCGGACGCCCTACGAAGGCGCGTGCGGCGCGGGGCGGTGGGGCGAGGAGTTGCCGGCGGGCGGCGGTGAGGGCTTCGGGGGTGGGGGCGGGGGTGTCTTCGCGGAAGCGTTTGAGCAGGTCGAGGTCGGTCATGATTGCTCCTCGAAGGCTGGGCCGAGGGTGGCGCGGACGGATTTGCGGGCCCGGTGGAGGCGGGAGCGGACGGTGCCGATCGGGATGCTCAGGGCGGCGGCGATCTCGGCGTACCCGAGGTCTTCCCAGGCGTACAGGAGCAGGACGTCGCGTTCCGCTTGGCGGAGCCCGGCCAGGGCGCGAGCGAGGGTCTGCTGGGCGGCCTCGGCGTCCACGCGGGATGCGACCTCGCCCGCCAGTGGATCTTCGTGGGTGTGACGTCCGGCGGGTTCGGAGCGTGCGTACGCGCGGTACTGGCGTACTTCGGATCGGCGTCGTCGGTGGATCAGGTTGGTCGCGATGCCGTACAGCCAAGGCAACGCCCCATCGAGCCCTCCAGTGCCAGGATCGGGGATGTAGTGGTGGCGCCGTTCGTAGGCGATCAGGAAGGTTTGGCTGAGGAGGTCGTCGGCCTCGGCGGTGCCGAGCCGGCGGGCGGCGTACCGGTGGATCTTCACCGCGTGCCGGTCGAACAGCAGGGCGAACTCCTCCCGGGTCGCGCCGCTGATCAGCTCGGCGTCGGTCGGCGGCTCCGGACCACCGGGCGGATCCACGGAGGCGGCAGGCTGCGTACCTGTTTGCATACCTGTTACTGCCCGCACGGCCCCCTTCGGTTCCCGCCCCATCGCAGGAGTCTGGCACGCACCTTGGTCCGTCGGGTGCGGCATGCTGGGCTGCCTCACGACGAGTGTCGACGAAGGGGTGGTCATGGACTGGAAGGATCTGCCGCTCGATCATTGCCCGCGGGGCAACGAGGTGGAGACGCTGCAGTTCGCCTTGGACCGGGTTCGGCAGCAGTTCGCGTGGAAGACCGGCGGACTCACCGCCGAGCAACTTCGGCAGACGCATCCGCCGTCGACGATGACGCTGGCGGGGCTGATCAAGCACCTGGCGTTCGTGGAGGACGGCTTCACCGCGCGGGCAGCCGGACAGCCTCTCGCCCCGCCGTGGGACACCCGCACTTGGGTCGAGAACGACCGCTGGGGTTGGGAATCCGCGGTCACCGACGACCCTGACGAGCTTTACGCGCTCTGGTACGCCGCCGCCGCGCGCTCCCGCGCCGCCTGGCAACAACTGAGTGCGGACGGCGGCCTGGACACCTTGATCGAGGACCCGGACCCGGCCTGGACCTCGAACCGCCGGCGCATCGCGATCGACCTGCTCGAGGAGTACCTCAAACACACCGGTCATGCCGACGTCCTGCGCGAGGCCGTCGACGGCGTGAGGGGAAACGATCCTGACTGACCTCGCGGACGTCCTGCGGGATGCGTACGGCGTCCACGCGGCCGAACTGCACCGGATCCCAGCTGGCACCGACACGATCAACTATCGCGTGGTCGACGAGAACGGCCGGCGGTGGTTCGCCAAGGTCTACCGCGGCGACCTCGAGCGCGAACGCGCGGCGATCGAACTGGCCGAGTTCGCCCGTCAAGGTGAAGTCCCGGTGCCGGCAGTACGGCGGACTCTCGACGGCGACCTGATCTGCGCTCGGGGGCCGCTGTCGTTGTGGGAGTTCGTCGACGGCGAGACGGCCGAGGGCGGGATCACCGGTGCTCGCTGGCAGTCGATCGGCACCGTGCTTGGCCGACTGCATCGACGATTGGCCGAGCATCCGGCGGCGACGCCGACGAAGCAACCGGCTGTCGGCGTGCGGGATGTTGGCAAGGCGGCGGGATCCTTCGACCGGGTGATCGACGGATATGCGAGCCGCACGCGCCTCAGCTCGTTCGAGCAGTGGGCCTGGGAGGCCGCCAAGGAGCGCCGGGGCCTGCTCGACCGGGCCGGCACGATCCTCGCGGAACTGCCGGACCTGACGGTGCAGATCGTTCATGGTGATCTCGCCTCTCCGAATCTGATGCTGTGCGGCGACGACGTCGCCGCCGTGATCGACTTCCAGCCGCCGAGCCCGCGCTTCACCGCGTGGGAGATCGCCCGGATCGGCTGCGACCCGCGGACCGTGATGCTCGGCGACGACTGGATCGACGGGCTCCCCGAACTGCTGCTCGCATACCGCGACGAACATCCCGCGGCGCACGCCGACGACCTCGTGTCTTCGGTCGCTGCGGGGTGCGCCTACACGCTCGCGTCGACGTATCCACTGGCCGAGCCGCTCGACGATCCCGCTGCCGTCAACCCGGCACTCGAGCTCTACGCCCGGGCGCGTCACGAGAGCGCGCTCGTGATGCTCGAGCGGCTGCCCGACGTACGGGAAAGGTTGCGGGAGCGGCTCAGACCGAGACCTTGAACATGCGCTCGGCGTTGTGCAGGGACTCGGTCACGATGGGCTGCGAGTTGGCGATCACCTCCTGCTGGTACGTCACGAGGTCCTTGTCCGAGGTCAGTGCGCGGGTCAGTCGCGCGGCGTCCCAGAGGGCCGTGTTGGCTCCGGCGCCCGCGGCTGGGGTCATCGGGTGTACGGCGTCGCCGAGCAGGGTCACGCGCAACGAGGACCACGACGGGACGGTGATGCAGGTCCGCAGCGTGATCGGGAAGGCCGCGCCGGGCTCCCCCGCGTCGACCAGCTCGCGCACCGTCGGATGCCAATCGGCCACGGACCGCTCCACGATCGCCCACAGGTCGGCCGGGCTCATCGCGAAGAGCTCCTCGTCCGACGCACCGAGCACCGCGTTCGTCCCGGTCAGCACCGCCATCAGATAGTCGCCGTACTCCGCCGGCGGCTCGCGGAACACCACCGGTGCGAACGCCGCGCCGTGACCGGATCCGTCGCTCGCGAAGCAGAACCCGCGAAGGAAGGCTTCCGGCGCCACGTCCCGAACGGCCGGAGTCAACGGCACCTTCCCGTAGACGCAGCGCACCCCGATGTCCAGCACGTCGAGCTCCGGGACCAGCTGACCACGCACCCGCGAACCGACACCGTCCGCGCCGACCAGCACGTCCGCGACCGCGGAAGTCCCGTCCGCGAAGGCGATCTCGACCGCGTCGGGCGTCTCGACGTACGACGCGAACTGCTTGCCGAACTGCAGCACATCATCGAGCCCGGTCATCAACGCGCGGCGGAACGCATACCGATCCACCGAGGTCACCGCATCCGGACCGGCCACCGGATACACCTGCTCGAACTGCTGGTTCAGCTGGGCGTCGAAGCCCGCCACCAGATCACCGGGCTGTGTCGCCGTGGCGATCACCCGACGCCGCACCGCATCCGGCAGTATCTCGGCCAGCGCCTGCTCGCCGACTGGGCTGATGTGGATCCGGTAACCCTGCTTGCGGTACTGCGGGGAGGGATCGCGCTCGAACACCGTGACGTCCACGCCCGCCTCGAGCAACCCCTGCGCCAGCGCCAGCCCACCGATCCCGGCACCCATGATCGCAACCTTCATCTCCGACTCCAATCACCCGTCTGGCAAACTTTGTCATCCGTCTGGTTGATTAAGTTAGCACGCCGGATGGAAGTCCGCTAGGATGATTTTCGTGCGGAGATCACCGGAGCCCGAGCAGCGGCAACGCGACCCCGAGCGCAGCAAGCAGCAGTTGCTGGACGCGGCGGTGGTCGAGTTCGGCGCGCACGGGTTCAGCGGGGCGCGGGTGAGCGAGATCGCCGCCCGAGCAGGCGTCAACAAGCAACTGATCTCGTACTACTTCGGCGGCAAGGAGGGTCTGTACCGTGCGGTCGCCGACCGCTGGCGGGCCGGCGAGCCGGAGCTCGCAGCGGACGCGGAGTCCCTCGGCGAGGTCGTCGGGGCGTATGCGGGCGCCGCGATCGCGCAGCCGGACCTGCTCCGCCTGCTCGTCCGCGAGGCCGTCGAGCGGGACACCAGCAACCTGGATCGGGAGGGGCAGCGCGCCCGCTTCCGGGCGATGGTCGAGGACTTCAAGCGCCGGCAGGACGACGGCGAACTCGCGGCCGACCTGGATCCGCGGCACACCGCGCTCGCGTTGTTCGGCCTCGCGGCCGCGCCGGTGGTGTTCCCGCAGATCGCCATGGCGCTGGGCCTGGACGTCGACGGCGAGGAGTTCGCCGCCGAGTACGCCGACCAGACGGCGAAGCTGGTCTCACACCTGAAGAAGAAGAGCTAGATCGCCCCGGAGATTGCGCGGTTGCGGAGCTCGGACTTGTAGGCCTCGAGCGCGATGAGTTCGCCGAACATCCGGTTGTACTCGTCCGCGCGCTCGATCGGGTTCGTCCGCTGCAGCTTCGACTTCAGGTCCTGGATGCGGCGCGCGCACGTGAGCTCCTGCAGCCGCGCCAGCAACGCGAGCGCATACGGCTCGTCGGGCTCCCGCCCCAGCCGCAGCGGATCCACGGCCAGCGCACCGACCACCGCGGCCGCCGGATCGTTCCCGATGGCATCGCGTACGGCGACCACCCAGGCCTCACCAGGTGGCGCGGCGGCCGGCCCACCGATCTTCGCCATCGCGGCCCGGATCGCGCCCAGCCACGGATGCGTGAAGTCGTGGTCGTCGAGCTCGTCGAACGCGCCCCCGACCAGCGCCGGATGCTGCATCGCGACCTTCAGCACGTCCCACTCGATCACGAACCGCTGGTCCCGCGGCGACGGGATGTCCACCCGCGGCCGGGCGGGCTCGGCGGTCCCAGCCCCGTGCACGATTGCGGCCGGCGCTTGTACGTGTCCCCGCCCCGATGCCGGAGTCGACCGGGACGCCGCCTTGTAGACCTCCGATCGGACCTGGTCCTCGTCCATCCCCAGATGCCCGGCGAGCTCGCGAGTGAAGGCGTCCACCTTCGACCGGTCGCGAATGCTGATCACCAGCCGCGCCGCGTCCCGCAGCGCGTCGATCCGGGTGTCGGCCCGGTCCAGGTCGTACTTCGACAGCACGTTCCCCAGCACGAACCGGTACAGCGGGACGCGCCGCCCGATCAGCTCCCGGACCGCGGCGTCGCCCTTCTGCAGCCGCAGGTCGCACGGGTCCAGCCCGTCCGGCTCGACCGCGACGTACGTCTGCGCGGCGAACGCCTGGTCGCCTTCGAAGGCCTTGACCGCCGCGCGCTGACCGGCCGCGTCGCCGTCGAAGGTGAAGATCACCTCGCCGCGGAACTGGTCGTGGTCGAGCAACAACTGCCGCAGCACCCGCGCGTGGTCGTCGCCGAACGACGTACCGCAGGTGGCGACCGCGGTCTGCACGCCCGCGAGATGACAGGCCATCACGTCGGTGTAGCCCTCGACGACCACGGCCTGCCGGCCCTTCGCGATCTCGCGGCGGGCGAGGTCCACGCCGTACAGGACCTTGGACTTCTTGTAGATCGGCGTCTCGGGGGTGTTCAGGTACTTCGCTTCGATCCGGTCGTCGTCGAACAGCCGGCGCGCGCCGAACCCGATCACGTCGGACGAGGCGTCCCGGATCGGCCACATCAGCCGGCCGCGGAACCGGTCGTACAGCCCGCGCTGCCCGTCGGCGGCCAGGCCGGACGCGACCAGCTCGGCGTTCGTGAAACCGCGACCGCGGAGGTGGCTGATCAGCGCCTCGCCGCCGCGTGGCGAGAACCCGACCCCGAAGTGCACGGCGGCATCCTTGTCGAACCCGCGCTTGTCCAGGAACTGCCGTCCGATCGACGCCTCGGCCGCGCCGAACAGCTGGTCGACGTAGAACTCGGCCGCGACCTTGTGCGCCTCCACGAGCCGCGGCCGCTGGTTGCCCGGGCCGCGCTGCACCGGCGCTCCGGAGTCCTCGTACCGCAGCTGGATGCCGACCTTCGAGGCCAGCGTCTCGACCGCCTCCGAGAAGGTGATCTGGTCGACCTTCTGGATGAAGTCGATGACGTCGCCGCCCTCTTGGCAGCCGAAGCAGTAGAAGAAGCCGCGGGACGGGGTGACGTTGAACGACGGCGACTTCTCGTCGTGGAACGGGCAGAGGCCCTTCAGGTTGCCCCCGCCGGCGTTCTTCAAGGTCACGTACGAGCCGACGATGTCGTCGATCCGGGCGCGCTCGCGCACCAGCGCGATGTCCTCTTCCTTGATCCGGCCTGCCACCCCGCGAGTCTAGCCGGGCGGATCACGTAGGTTTGCGGGTATGCCACGTACCCTTCGCCCAGGTCAGCGGTCCGAGCTGTACGTCGTCGACGTCGCGACCAACACCCACCGGCTGGTGTTCAGCTCTGACGAGGTCCTGTTCGAGGCGCCGAACTGGCTCCCCGACGGCACTCTGGTTGTCAACGGCAACGGGCTGCTGTTCCGGGTGACGGACGCACTCGAGGAGATCGAACTCGGCGGCGTACCCGCGATCAACAACGATCACGTGGTGAGTCCGGACGGGCGGACCGTCTACGTGTCGGCGAACGACGGCCACATCTACGCCGCACCGATCGAAGGCGGACCCGGCCGCCGGGTGACGAACGATCGCGGCCCGGGCTTCCACCACTACCTGCACGGCGTCTCACCGGACGGTACGACGCTCGCGTACATCGGGCTGGAGTGGGTCGGCGACCGGCGGATCACCAACGTGTGGACGATCCCGGCCGCGGGCGGCGCCGACGTACCGGTGACCGACGACATGTTCGCGGACGACGGGTCGGAGTTCAGCCCGGACGGGCGGTGGATCTACTTCAACTCCGAGCGGGACGGGCACGCCCAGCTGTTCCGGGTGCTGGTCGAGGGCAGTGCGATCGAGAAGTTGACCTTCGACGAGCGGGTCAACTGGTTCCCGCACCCGGCACCGGACTGGTCGGCCGTCGCGTACGTCAGCTTCCCGCCCGGCACCGAGGGCCACCCGGCCGACATCGACGACGTCCGCCTGCGCCTGCTGACGAACGACGGTGAGATCCGCGAACTGACGAGCCTGTTCGGCGGCCAGGGCACGATGAACGTCCCGAGCTGGTCGCCGGACAGCGCGTCGTTCGCCTACGTCACCTACCCGCTCTAGACGTCGGCGAGGTCAACCGAGGAATCGGCCAGGCGGGCAGGGTCGACCTGCTTGCCGGAGCGGATCAGGTCGCGGATGCCGTCGGTCGCGCCCCAGGTGTTGACGTGCATGCCGGCCAGGACGTGGTGGTCGTCGTCGAGCCAGAACGCCTCGTAGGCGCCGGACTTCGGGTCGCCGCGGAGGACGACCTGGTACGACGTTCCGCGCGGGACGTCCCCGGCGTACTCCATCCCGAGGTCGAACTGGTCGGTGAAGAAGAACGGGATCGCGTCGTGCGCCACGTCCTGCCCGAGCATCGCCTTCGCGGCCGAGGCGCCGGTGTCCTTCGCGTTCTGCCAGTGCTCGACGCGGACGAACCGCCCGAACAGCGGGTGGTCCCAGCGGACCACGTCACCGGCGGCGTACACGTCCGCGACCGAAGTCTGCAGGTCCGCACCCGCGACGATGCCCGAACCGTTCTCCGGTGTCGCGACCTCGATACCGGCCGCCTCGGCCAGCTCGGTGTTCGGCTGTACGCCGACCCCGACCACCACCAGGTCCGCCGGAATCACCTCGCCGTCCACGCGAACTCCGGTGACCTTGTCCGTCCCCTCGAACCCCTCCACCCCGGCCCCGAACCGGAACTGCACCCCGTGCTGCCGATGGAACTCCGCGAACAACTCACCGACCTCTTCACCGAGTACGCCGGCCAGCGCGGTGGACTGCGGCTCGACGACCGTCACCTCGCACCCGCGCTCGCGAGCAGCCGACGCGGCCTCGAGCCCGATCCACCCGGCGCCCACCACGACGACGCGCGGCTTCGCGGCGTACGCGTCGGTCAGCGCCTGCGCCTCCTCGGCCGTCCGCAGGTAGTGCACACCCGGCAGATCCGCACCCGGTACGTCGAGCTTGCGGACGCGGCTGCCCGTCGCGATCAGGAGCTTCGTGTAGGACACCTGCGAGCCGTCGTCGAGCGTGACCGTGTGCGCGGCCGGATCGAGCGCGGTGACCGTGGCTCCGAGGCGCAGGTCGATGTGGTTGTCGTCGTACCACTGCTGGTCGTGCAACTGTGCGGACGTGGTCTCGTCCTTGCCGAGCAGGACACCTTTCGACAGCGGAGGTCGCTCGTACGGCAGTGACTGCTCACTGCCGATCAGGACGATGCCACCGCTCCAGCCGTCCTTCCGAAGGGCCTCGGCCGCGGTCGCTCCCGCGAGACTCGCACCGACGATCACGATCTGCTCTGCATCAGCCATGACTGAACGATAGTCCTCCGCAACCCCTTGTCGCCGACCGCGTCGATGACTACGGTTTCGCAGGACATCATACGTCCTATGACCCTCCTGGGAGAGCCATGCGCGTTCTCGCACCAGGCCGTCTTGCGGCCGCCGCCTTGTTGGTGTTCACAACCCTCACCGCACCGCCCGCCCGCGCCGGCACAGCGCCTTTCGTGGACGACAGCGTGCTGTTCCAGCAGAAGACCGAGGGCTACTCGTGCTTCCGGATCCCGGCCGTCGTGCACGCGACGAACGGCGACGTACTCGCGTTCGCCGAGGGGCGGGTCGCGGACTGCGGTGACGACGGCGATATCGACATCGTGCTGCGCCGCTCGACCGACGGCGGCAAGACCTGGGGGCCGTTGCACGTGGTGTCGGACGGCAACGGCAGTACGCACGGCAACCCGGTCCCGATCGTGGACCGGAAGACCGGACGGATCGTCCTCGTCACAACGCACAACGGCCCGCAGCCGTGCACGAACGGCTGCGACCGCGACCCGTACGTCCAGACCAGCGACGACTCCGGGGCGACCTGGACCGCGCCCCGCGAGCTGACCGACGCGAAGCTGCCGAGCTGGAACTTCTGGTACGCGACCGGCCCGATGCACGGCATCCAGCTCGAACACGGCCCGCACGCCGGCCGGATGATCGTCGGCGCCAGTTTCGAGACGTACGACGGGGTTGGGCCGCACGTGTACGGCACCCATTTGCTGTACTCCGATGACGCGGGCGAGACCTGGCACATCGGCGCGACGACCTCGCGGGACGACGGTTCGGTGATCGCGCAGGAGGTGACTGTGGTCGAGCTGACCGACGGCAGGATCTACGCGCTGGCCCGCGAACGCGGCGCCGATCCGGGCAACCGCGCGTACGCGGTCAGCAGCGACGGCGGGGACAGCTTCGACGCGCCGTTCCGGACGATCCCGAAGTTGGTGATGCCCGATGTGCAGGGTTCGCTACTGCGGTTCAGCGCGCACAACGAGGGCGATCGGCGGAACCGGATCCTGTTCTCGGCGCCGGCGCACCCGGCCGCGCGCGAGGTGATGACCGTGCGGTCGTCGTACGACGAGGCGCGCTCGTTCGGCACCTGGCAGCAGGGGAAGGTCTTCTACTGGGGTCCGTCGGCGTACTCCGACATGGTCCGCCTGGATGGTGACGAGGCCGGGTTGCTGTACGAGGCCGGTGTCGCGAACCCGTACGAGTCGATCCGCTGGGCGCGGTTCAACGAGGCGTATCTCTCGACGCCGAACGGGACGCCGCCGGGAATCCCCGGTCCGCCCGCGCCCGGGCCGCTGACGCCTGACGTCGGCCCGGCGCGCAATCCGGCGTACGTGCGCGGTGGAGCGACTGTTGCCGCAGGCAAGTTCGGGAACGGACTCGCGCTGGACGGGGTGGACGACTACGTCGAGGTGCCGTACGACCGGTCGATCGATCTGGGCGCCGACGACTTCACGATGACGGCGTGGATCAGGTACGGCGCGACGACCGGGACGCACGCGATCCTGTGGGCGTACCGGACCGGCTCCGGTAGTACGCCGCAGGTGTGGTTGCGGGCGGAGCCGGAGAGCAAACGGATCCGCGCGTTGCTGTCGGTCGACCGTTTCAACGTGACGGTCCAGTCGGCGTCGGCGTACAACGACGACCAGTGGCATCACGTCGTACTGCAACGGGTCGGCGGGAAGCTGCGGCTGCTGGTCGACGGCGCCGAGGTGGGCTCGGTGGCGGCGCCGGCCGGATCGGTGACGGCGGGCAAGGAGTTCGGGGTGCAGGGCATCCATGTCGGCCAGCGCGTCGACGGCGTCAACCGCTTCCACGGCGCACTCGACGAGGTCCGCGTCTACCGCCGGGCACTCACCGACAATGAACTCCAGCAGATCCGCGAGCAGAATCTGCCGATCACCAACAGGCTGGGCCTAGACCTGCCCTTCGACAAGGTGAGCGTGCCAAGCCAGGGCTGAGGGGTCGGTGAGGGAGGCGACCTGGTCGACGACGACGCGGAGGCGGGCCGCGTCGTCGGTCGCCTCCGCGAAGTCGGACCGGAACGGGACGTCCAGGTGCCGCGGGGCCGTTTTCCACAGGGCTTCGACGAGTTCGGTGAGAAGCTCGCGCTGGGTGGCCCGGCGGGCCTGGCGTTCGGGTGAGTTGAGGACGTGGAACATGCCGACGCCCTTCAACAGCCCGATCTCGGTGCGAATACCGTCCGGTACCACCAGATCGGCCTCGTACCGGATGAGCCGGGACCGGCCGAACACGGCGTGCGTGGTCTGCTCGGCGGCGGTCGCGAACCGGCCGATGAGCTGGCTGGTGACGTCCTTGAGTGCGCCCAGCGCCTGCCTGCTGTCGTCGAACGCGGTGCGCGGCCAGTAGTTCAGCGCCTTCAGCCGCGCCCAGCCTTCGTCCAGCTCGGCATCGGTTGCCTCCGGCAAGTACATCTGCCGGACCGTCTCCCAGTACGGCGCCGGCTCGGCGTCGACCGCGGCGAGATCGATGTGATGCGCGACGATCCCGTCCTCGACGTCGTGCACGGAGTACGCCACGTCGTCGGCGAAGTCCATCACCTGCGCCTCCAGGCAGCGCCGCTCCCCCACACCCTGGCGCAACCAGGTGAAGACCGCGAGGTCGTCGTCGTACACCCCGAACTTGCGCTCGTCCGGCCGGCGGGGCCAGGGGTACTTCGTCGCGGCGTCGAGGGTCGCGCGGCTCAGGTTGAGGCCGACGCTGCGTCCGTCGGCGTCGAACGTCTTCGACTCCAGCCGGGTCAGCAGCCGTAGCGTCTGCGCGTTCCCCTCGAAGCCGCCGATCTCCGCGGCGACCTGGTCGAGCGCCCGCTCGCCGTTGTGCCCGAACGGCGGATGCCCGAGGTCGTGCGCCAGGCAGGCTGCGTCCACGATGTCCGGATCGCAGCCGAGCGTCGCCGCCAACTCGCGGCCGATCTGCGCGACCTCGAGGCTGTGCGTCAACCGGTTCCGCACGAAGTCGTCGCTGCCGGCCGTCACGACCTGCGTCTTGGCCGCCAGCCGCCGCAACGCCGCACTGTGCAGCACCCGCGCGCGATCACGGGCGAACGCGGTCCGCCCCGGCCGCTTGACCGGCTCGGCGACCCACCGCTCGGCGTCGTGCTCGTCGTACCACTCATGCTGCTTCCTCATCACCGCTCACAGTAGCGGCGACCACCGACAAAACTGCGCTTCGATGCGTTTGGCGTCGGGTACCGGGCTACCAGTTTCGCGGTGGTACGGAAGAGTGCCATTTCGCCAAGTCCTTTTGTTGCGAGGCAGAGGTGCTGCACTCTTCCGCCTGGACAGGCCACCCTCTCGATCCCTTGCCGTCCTTCTCGTACGGCGGATCTGACGCGGGCCTCGCGACGTCATCAATGCTCCAGGAAGGAGCCGTCGCATGACGCACACGACGAATCATCGGATGGACGCACAGAGTCCGCCTGCAGAGGGTGTGACCGAGACAGCCCGGAACGAAGCCGGGCAGCTGACGGAGACCTCGGCCGAGGCCGCTCGCGACGTTGCGGGGACCGTCAAGGAGAAAACGTCGGACGTGACGTCGGACGTTCGTCAAGAGGCCCGACGGTTGGCCGGTCAGACGCGGCAAGAGCTGGTGGGGCAGGCGAGTCAGCAGAAGGACAAGGCCGCCGACGCGCTTCGTTCGATGGGCGAAGAGTTGCGCGGGATGGCGGAACACGGTTCCAGCACGGGGGCTCAGCTGGCACGGCACGGCGCCGACTTCACGGATCGGGCCGCGGACTTCCTGGAGCAGCACGAGCCCGGCGACCTGCTGGACGAGGTTCGCGGATTCGCGCGGCGCAAGCCCGGCACGTTCCTGCTGGTCGCCGCGGCCGCCGGCGTCGTCGCCGGCCGCCTCACCCGTGCCCTCGCATCGGACGGCACATCGGACCGCACATCGGACGGCAGCAGTACGCCGAGCGGCAACGGATCGCTGACCGCGCCACCGGTTCCGCCGGTTTCGGCGCCGCCTCCCACGCCCGCGCCGGTAGCGCCGGACCCGGATCCGGGTGCACCGGTGACGCCCAGGTTCGAGCCGGGATCGGAGCAGTGACATGACCATCGAAGGTCCCCCCGCGGGGAACAGTCCACATCGGCTGTCGATGGACGAGTCGGTCGGTGAGCTGGTCTCCCAGCTCACCACCGACCTGGGACAACTGACGCGCCAGGAGCTGGCGCTCGCCAAGGCCGAACTCCAGACGGAGGCGAAGAAGGCAGGCAAGGGCGCGGGCATGCTCGGGGGTGCGGCCGTTGCCGGCTGGCTGGCGGCCCTCTTCCTCTCCTTGACGGTGATGTGGGCTCTCGACGAGGCAATGGATCTCATCTGGGCAGCACTCATCGTCGCCGCCATCTGGGCGATCGTCGCCGCCGTACTGGCGATGACGGGACGCAACGAGCTCCAGGAGGTCAACCCGAAACCCGACCAGACGGTCGAATCACTCAAGGAGGACGCGAAATGGCTGAAGACCCGGAAGAGCTGAAGCGGAACATCGAGCAAACCCGGCGCAACGTGGGCCGTGATGTCGACGCTCTGACAGAGAAGGTCAGCCCCGGTCGCGTCGTCGGGCGGCGGGTCGAGCGGGCGCGCGGCGGCGTCCACCGGCTGAAGGAACGCGTGATGGGCTCGGAGGAGTCGGTGGGCGGTTCCGTGAGCGACACCGCCGGTTCGGCAGTGTCAACAGTGCAGGACGTCGGCAGCAAGGTCGGTAGCGCGGTCAGTTCGACACCGGACATGGCCCGGGAGCGGACCCGCGGTACGCCGCTGGCCGCCGGAATGGTCGCCTTCGCGGCGGGGTGGATCGCGGCCGCCGCGATGCCTGTGTCGACGCGGGAACGCGAGATGGCCCAGGCCACCAAGGACAAGGCGATGGAGGCCGCCGGTCCGATGAAGGAACATGCCGCGGACCTGGCCCAGGAGGTGAAGAAGAATCTCCAGGAGCCGGCGCAGCAGGCCGTGGAGAACGTCAAGCAGTCCGCATCCGAGGCGGCAACGGAGGTGGCCGACGAGGGCCGTTCAGCGGCTCAGCAGGTCGCCGACGGGACGAAGGACTCGGCGGCCACCGTCCGGCAGGCAGGTGCCTCGAGCTGATGACGGACGAACGACGACCGGCGGTTCCGGGAGTGGATGCGGACAAGCCGACCGAGATCCCGGCGACCGGCTGGTGGCAGGTGATCCGGCGAGCCTGGGCCGAGGCCAAGGCCGACCAGGTTCCACTGCTCGCCGCCGGCGTCGCGTTCTTCTCGTTCCTCTCGCTGTTTCCGGCCCTCGTCGCCGCGGTGCTTGCCTACGGGCTGGTGGCCGATCCGGCTCAGATCCGCGATCAGGTCAAGGATCTGGCCGCATCGATGCCGGCGTCAGGGCGCGATCTGCTGCTCCAGCAGCTCGACGCTCTGATGTCGGCGCCGCGGCAAGGGTTGGGCATCGGCGTTGCGATCGCCGTGATCGCCGCGTTGTGGAGTGCCTCGGGCGGGGTGGGCTACCTGCTCACCGCGGTGAACCTCGCGTACGACGAGGAGGAGACGCGCGGGTTCATGCGCCGGAAGCTCCTGGCGCTCGGGATGACGCTGGGCGCGATCGTCTTCGTCCTGCTCGCGATCGCACTGCTCGCAGCGGGCGCGGCGATCGGGAACGAGGTCGCGACACCGGTCCGCATCCTGCTGGAGGCGGCGAGGCTGGTACTTGCCGTCGTACTGATCACCGTGGCGCTTGCCGTCACCTACCGGCTGGGGCCTGATCGCGATGCGCCGCGTATCCGCTGGGTGTCCACGGGCGCCGTCGTCGCGACCGTTGTCTGGCTGATCGCTTCGATCGGTTTCTCGATCTATGTCGAGACGTTCGGCAACTACGCCAAGACCTACGGCAGTCTCGCCGCCGTGGTGGTCCTGATGTTGTGGCTGTGGCTGACCGCGTACGCCGTACTGCTCGGAGCCGAGATCAACGCGGAGGCCGAGCAACAGACGGCGCGCGACACCACCAAGGAGGAGCCGCGGCCCATCGGACGGCGAAACGCGGTCAAGGCCGACTCCGTCCCCCAGTAGCTGACCCGGCTCCGTCAAGTAGCGACGCAATAGCGGATCCAGACAACGCCGTCCTTGAACACCTCGGTGCCGGCGTGCCGCAGGTTGAGGCGATGGACGTCGTACCACGGCTCGCCTCCGAGCAGTACCGGGTGGACAAGGAGGGCCAGCTCATCAATCAGGTCGAGGCCCAGACAGGTGCGGAGCACTGCGTGCGAGTCGACGCGGACGGTCTGTACGCCGCGGCGCCCCAGGACATCGAACACTTCGACGAGATCTACCTGGTCGTAGCCGGTGATCAGCTCACGGGTGGTCGCGTCCGGCGGGCGCTCCGGCGTCTGATCGGCGTACAACGCGAGGACGCCGGACCAGTAGCCCAGCTCCCGCAACGAGTCCCAGCTCCGGACCCGTGCCCGCTCGTCCACCACCGCAAGCAGTGGACCCTCGGCCCGCGGACCGCGCCGAGGAGCCGCGAGTACGGCGTTCTCCTGGGCGAGGATCGTGCCGGCGTCGATCAGCGTCACGTCCTCCTGCCACAGCGACGCCAGCGCATAGAACCGTGCGAGGTCGACGTCGAATCCCGACGTCACCCCGTCCAGCGAAACCGCCAGCTGAGCCACCACATGAGGCCGCATGCCCCCAACGTAGGGACGGCCACCGACAAATCCCGATTGCAGAGACTCCTCTGCAGAGAGTACTCTGCATTCATGCGACGGATTGATGCCCGAAGTCTGCGCGGACTCGCCCACCCGCTCCGGATGCGCATCCTGGAGGCGATCGAGCTCGACGGACCGGCGACGTCGAGCACGTTGGCGACGCGGCTCGGGGAGAACACCGGCACGATCAGCTGGCACCTGCGGCTGCTCGCCGAGCACGGATACCTCGAGGAGGACCCCGACCTCGGCACGAAGCGCGAGCGCTGGTGGCGGCTCCCCCACGGTCCGACCGTCCTCAACCCGGCCGAGTTCCTCGACGACCCGGAGACGCGACGCGCCCTCGACGTGTACCTGCGCGATCTCGTGGAGCGCTACTACGACCGCGTCCGGGCCTACGTCGACGAAGACTGGCCGGCCGACTGGCAGCACGCAGCCGGCCTCTCGGACTGGCGCAACCTGCGCCTGACTCCCGAGCAGCTGCACAAGCTCAACGAGGAGATCGGAGCCGTCATCGACCGCTACACCGGCGCTGAACCGGCCGATGGGTCGGAGCGCGTCATCGTCCAGCTGCAGTCGTTCCCGCGCCGCTCATGAGCCTGCTGCGAACGCACCGCGACTTCCGCCTGTTCTGGATCGGCGAGACGATCAATCGTTTCGGCAGCGCGATCTCGTCGGTGGCGCTGCCGCTGGTCGCGATTTCGATGCTCGACGCAACAACCTTCGAAGTCGGCCTGCTGACCGCGGCGGCCTGGGCGCCGTGGCTCCTGATCGGCCTGCCCACCGGCGCCTGGATCGATCGGGTACGTCGACGTCCGCTGATGCTCGTTTCCTCGGCCGTCTCCGGCCTCCTGCTCGCCATGGTTCCACTGGCCGGCTTGGTTCCGCTGGCCGGCGACGTGCTGACGATCGAGTTCCTCCTGGTGATCGCAGGACTCGTCGGAGCCGCGTCGGTCGTGTTCCAGACGGCGTACACCGCTTATCTCCCGACGCTTCTGGATCCGTCCGATCACGCGGAGGGCAATGCGAAACTGCACGGGAGCGCGTCGGCCGCGCAGATCGCGGGGCTCGGGTGCGGCGGGCTCCTGGTGCAGTTCGCCGGCGCGGCCAATGCACTGTTCGTCGACGCGGCCAGCTTCTTGGTCGCGCTCGGTTGTCTGGCCGCGATCCGCTTCCGGGAACGCCGTACGAACGCGCCTCGGCAGGCCGGTGCGATCCGGGAGGGCATCAGGCTGGTCGCGCACGATGTCTGGCTGCGTACGTTGACGATCTTCGGCGCGGTCTCGAATCTCGCCTTGATGGGTTATCAGGCGATCGTCGTCGTTTTCCTGGTCCGCGAGGCCGGGCTGACCGCCGGCACGGTCGGCACGCTGATCGCGGCGGCCTCCAGCGGCGGTGTGCTCGGCGCGCTCGTCGGCCGCAGGACCATGCGGTTCGGTACGGCGCGTGCGCTGCTGCTATGCGAGCTCGGCCTGCCGACGCTGGCGTTGTTGATCCCGCTGGGCGGTGCGAGTCCGTGGTTCTATCTGGTCGGCGCGTTCGGCGTGAGCCTCGGCGTGGTCGGTGGAAATGTCGTGAAGGCGACGTTCCTCCAGTCCTACTGCCCACCTGACCTGTTCGGCCGGCTGACCGCGACCAACGCCTTCGTCAACTACGGCACCATCCCGCTCGGCGCCCTTCTCGGCGGCACACTCGGCCAGACCCTCGGCCTCACCCCGGCCCTCTGGATCACGACAGCCGGCGTACCGCTCGCAGGCCTGGTCCTCCTGGCGTCACCGATCCGCGGGCGCCGCGACCTACCGACTCACCAAGGCACCGGCGTACCCGGAACGACTGCCGACTCCAGCCGGATCCGCACTGCCTGACGGGCGCGCTCGTATCCCGTCTCGTCGTTGTGCAGGATCGAGGCCAGGTTCGCGGCCTCGTAGTACGCGTTCAGGTCGAACGCGAGCTGCGCCGGATCGGCCGCGAGCTCGCCTCGCTCGACGGCCTCGGCGACCGCGGTTTCGATCAGGTCCATCCACTCGTGATGGACGGAGGCGAGGTACTCGTGCACAGCGCCGCCGCGTGCGGAGAACTCGTGCGAGACCTTCTGGAAGAAGCAGCCACCCGGGAACACCCGGCTCCGCGAGTAGTCCAGCCAGTGCCGGCTCAGCGCCCACACCCGCCCGAGACCGGGCTCCACCTCGTAGGCCGGAATCACGACGTTGTCGGCGTAGATCCGGCGCGCTGCCCGGACGGTCGCCAACTGCAGCTCCTCCTTGGAGCCGAAGTGTGCGAACAGTCCGCTCTTGCTGATCCCGAGCTCGGTCGCGAGCCGCCCGATCGACAGCCCTTCGAGCCCGTCGACCGACGCGATGTCGACCGCGCGACGCAGTACGGCGCGGCGGGTCTGGTCACCCCGCGCCAACCGTCCGTCGACCTTCTCCACGATTCCCGATCCTAAGTCCCGTTGACTGCTAGGCTGTGCGAAACTAATAATACGACCGTTCGTATAGTTTGCCGGAGGGGATGTCATGCAGAAACTGGTTAGCGTCGGATTGCAGACAATCGGAGTGTTGTCACCGCGACTCGGCGGGCGGCTCGCGTTCAACCTGTGGCGGCGTCCGCTCACCCGCGGCCGGGTCCGGCCGAACGAGCAGATTGTCCACAACGCCGCGCGCGTGGAGATTGTCGACAATGTGAAGACCTACGCCTGGGGTGACGGCAACCGGCCGGTGCTCCTCGTCCATGGCTGGCGGTCCCGCGCCTCGCGGTACGCCGCCTTCATCACGCGTCTGCTCGAGCTCGGCTACAGCCCCGTGTCGTACGACGCTCCCGCACACGGCGACTCGGACGGCGACGTCGTCTCGATCCTCGGCCACCAGCGGATCATCCGCGGGCTCGAGGAACGCCACGGCCCGTTCGAGGGCGTGATCGCGCACTCCCTCGGCGTACCGTTCGCGCTGTACGCCGTCCGCGAAGGCGTCGCGGCGAAGCGGCTGGTGATGATCAGCGGCGTCGCGGACTTCGGATACCTGGCCGACACGTTCTGCGCCCAGCTCGGCCTGGGGCCGAAGATCAACCAGCAGCTGCGGCGACGGATCGAGCGCGGGTACTTCGACGGAGACGACCAGATCTGGAAGCGTTTCTCGGTGACGACCGGAAAGCTCGAGCTGCTGGTCATCCACAACGACGAGGACGAGATCGTCGACCCGGCGCAGGCCCAGGTGCTGCTACGGAACTACGGCGACCGCGCGCACTTCCTGCCGACGACCGGCCTCGGCCACCGCAAGATCCTCTCGGACCCCGCCGTGATCGCCGAGGCGGTCGCCTTTCTGCAGGACTCGGACGTCCACTCAGATGTCCACTCAGATGTCGCGGAAGGTCTCGATCTGAGCGCCTAGCGAGTTCAGCCGGGTGGCCAGGTCCTCGTAGCCGCGGTTGATCACGTACACGCTGCGCAGGACCGACGTACCCTTCGCGGCCATCATCGCGATCAGCGTGACGACGGCCGGGCGGAGCGCCGGCGGGCACATGATCTCGGCGCCGGAGAAGTGCGTCGGGCCCTCGACCATCACCCGGTGCGGGTCGAGCAGCTTGACCCGGCCGCCGAGCTTGTTCAGGTCGGTCAGGTAGATCGCGCGGTTCTCGTAGACCCAGTCGTGGATCAGGGTCTGCCCGGTGGCGGTCGCCGCGATCACCGCGAAGAACGGCAGGTTGTCGATGTTCAGGCCCGGGAACGGCATCGGGTGGATCTTGTCGATCGGCGCGTGCAGTTTCGACGGCCGGGTGGTGAGGTCGACGAGCCGGGTACGGCCGTTCTCGGCGAGGTACTCCGTACTGCGGTCGTAGTCGAGCCCCATCTCCTCCAGCAGCGCGAGCTCGATCTCCAGGAACTCCACCGGCGCGCGCCGGATGGTGATCTCGGACTTCGTGACGATCGCCGCGGTGAGCAGGCTCATCGCCTCGATCGGGTCCTCCGACGGCGCGTAGTCGACGTCCACGTCGATGTCGGCCTTGCCGTGCACGGTCAGCGTCGTGGTGCCGATGCCGTCGATCTTCACGCCGAGCAGGTCCAGGTAGAAGCACAGGTCCTGGACCATGTAGTTCGGGCTGGCGTTGCGGATCACCGTGACACCGTCGTACCGGGCGGCGGCCATGATCGCGTTCTCGGTCACGGTGTCGCCGCGCTCGGTCAGCACGATCGGCTTGCCCGGAGCGATCGCCCGGTTCACCAGCGCGTGGTACTGCCCGCCGGTCGCCTTCACCTCGAGACCGAACGGGCGCAGCGCGGTCAGGTGCGGCTCGACGGTGCGGGTGCCGAGGTCGCAGCCGCCGGCGTACGGCAGCTCGAACGCGTCCTCGCGGTGCAGCAGCGGGCCGAGGAACATGATGATCGAGCGGGTACGACGGGCCGCCTCGGCATCCATCGCGCTCAGGTCGAGGTGCGTCGGCGGGATGATCTCCAGGTCGCCGGCGTCGTTGAGCCAGGTGGTCCTGACGCCGATCGAGTTCAGCACCTCGAGGAGACGATTGACCTCTTCGATGCGAGCGACCTTGCGCAGCGTCGTCCGGCCCTTGTTCAACAGCGATGCGCAGAGCAGCGCGACGCCGGCGTTCTTGCTCGACTTCACGTCGATGGCGCCGGACAACTGCCGGCCGCCGGCGACGCGGAGGTGGACCGGGCCGCCGCCGAGAGAGACAATTTCGGAGTCGAGCGCCTCGCCGATCCGGGCGAGCATCTCGAGGGTGAGGTTCTGATGACCCTTCTCGATCCTGTTCACCGCACTCTGGCTGGTGTTCAGTACTTCCGCGAGCTGCGTCTGCGTCCAGCCGCGATGCTTACGGGCGTCCCGGATGAGGTTTCCGATCCGGCTCAGGTAGTCATCGGTCATGGTCGGGACCTTATCTCACATGTGAGATACCGCTGCACCGACCCGCCGGTGCCACCGTATCCAACGTCACGTCGACTCCTGTACCCACCCTCAACGGGCCCCGCACGGTCTGTTGATACAGCCGCCGCCTAGAGTTACCCCAACTCCCGCCGCCACCCGGAGAGGAACCAGTAGATGCCCGAGGACACCTCCGCCGCGGTGGTCAACGAGTTCGAGGCGGAGTCGTGGCCGCTCGAGGCAGCCGCCGACAGCCTGCACCAGGTCATCGACGGCTTCCAGAACGGGGACACCCGGCCGCTGGTGATAGGCGACGGCGACCAGCCGGTGCTCGTGGTGCTGGCGATCGCCGACCTGGCGGACTTCCGCTCCCGGATCGCGGACCTGCTCGGCAACCCGGTCGACGCCGGCTGGCTGCGGTACTACCTGCGCTCCAACTTCGACATGAGCTCCGAGCGGCTGGTCGAGCTGCTCGGCGTGGACACGGACCACGGGCTGTCCTCGCTGGCCAGTCAGGTCAACGTCGAGCAGGCCGCGACGCTGATGCCCGACCACGTACGCCGTACCGAGGCCGGCGGCAACCCGCTGATGCTGATCGGCGACGGCACAATGGCGACCGCCGCGCTGCTGTCCTTCCAGGCGTTCCAGGTGCTGCTCGCGATGGAAGGCGACGGCAAGGGCGATGACGACTCCTGCGCGCACGACGACGAGGAGAAGCCGACCACGCCCCTGGAGGTGCTCGCCGAGCGGATCGGTCCGGTGTCTACGCAGCTGGTCGCGCAGATCAACGCCGGCCGCGAGCCGGGCCTCCCGCGCTACGAGCTGCACTTCGAGGACGAGCTGGTCGAGCACCTGCGTGACCTGGAGGCGCGTGCGCAGAAGGCGCCGGGCGGTGGGGCGTACGACGAGTTGAACGGGCTGCTGCACCAGTTCGACCAGATGCGCAGCGGGCTGGTCGAAGCGGAGACCGAGGAGGCGGACGAGGCGCCGTACCTCGAAGCATCCGATCTGAAGGCGGCACTGCCGGACATCCGGGACGCGTTCCGCGACGGTGCCGACGACCCGTACCTGGTCGGCCTGGACGGACGGCCGCTCGCGGGGCTGATCTCGTTCGACCTGTACGAGGAGCTGCAGAAGGTCTCGGTCGAGCTGGACGGGACGGACGAGGCACCGGTCCTCCCGCTGCCCGAGCCGCGCTGGGAGAACGGCCCGCGGCTGCTGCCGTTCGAGGTCGCGCTCGAGATGTGCGAGGCGGTCATCGAGGACCTCACCAACGGCGAGGCGTCGATGCTGTTCATCGCCGACGAGGACAACGAGCCCGAACTGGTCCTCGCTCCCCTGGTCTGGCTCTGGGCGTACGTCGACCACCTCAACCTGGAAGGCGCCGACGCCTGACACCCTCGCAGTGACTCCGAGGAGTGCCACTCTGGAACTGTGAACCGAGTTCTGGTCATGTCCGCGGCGATCTGCCTACTTGCGGCGGGATGTACGTCGGAACACGCGGTGCTGACCGTCGACCAGGCGGTGACACTCGCCGACCAGCAGGTCCATCTGAAGGTGACCGGCGCACCGGCGGGAAGGCCGGTGGACGTCGCCGCGGAGGCCGTCGACCGGGACGGCAAGAAGTGGCACAGCCAGGTGACGGTCACCGCCGACGACCACGGCACGGTGGACCTCGATACGGCCAGGCCCGCGAGCGGGACCTATCACGATGTCGACGGCATGGGCCTGTTCTGGTCGATGAACCCACCGGACGGGGACCCGGAGGAGCAGTCGTACATTCCGCCGTCCGAGGACGGGCGCCCGGTCGAGCACCTCGAGGTCTCGGTCAGCCGCGACGGCAAGCAGCTGGCGAGTACGACGCTCACGCGGCAGTGGGTGGCGTCCGGGGTGACGACCAGGGCGCTCACGAGGGCCAAGGACAAGGTCACCGGTGTGTACGTCGCGCCGAAGACGGATGGCGCCAAGCATCCCGCCGTACTGTTCTTCGGCGGCTCTGAAGGCGGCGCTCCGTCGCTCTCGATCCCCTATCTGCTGGCTTCGCACGGCTACCCGGTACTCGCGGTGGCGTACTTCCACGCTCCGGGCGTGCCGGCGGAGCTGCGCAACGTCCCGATCGAGTACTTCGCGACCGCGGCTCGTTGGCTCGACCAACAACCCGAAGTCGATCCGGCGCGCGCCGTCGTCATGAGTGCGTCGTTCGGCACCGAGGCCGCGCTGCTGGTGGCTGACCACTTCCCGGCCCTCGTCCATGGCGCCGTGCTGTTCGCGCCCGGAGCGGCGGGGACGCCGTCGTTTCCGCATCCAGGCGCGAGGGCGTGGACCTACCAAGGGCGGCCGGTGGGACCCGAACTGATCCCGGTCGACGGCGTGGACGGACCGGTACTCGCGGTGGCGGGGTCCGCCGACGGGTCATGGGACTCGCGGCAGGCTGCCGAGCAGATCATGCTGGAGCTCGACGACGCGCACGACAAGTTCCCGCACGAGGCCGTGATCGTCACCGGCGCCGGCCATGGCGTCGGCGGAGCGCCGTATCTGCCGCGCGGAACGACGATCAACCATCCGATCGTCGGCCCGTACAAGTTCGGCGGGACCCGCCCGAGCAACGAGTCGGCCATGCGCCAGGGCTGGGCGAAGACCCTGGCTCTCCTCGCCTCGCTCCAGCGTTAGCTGAACGGGAAGAGCGGCTGCCATTCGGCCAAGGTGGCGATCTCGTAGACGTCGGCCGGCGTGTACGGGTCCTTGGCGAGGATGTCGCGGAGCTCGGCCTCGTCGGCGACGTCGTACACGAGCAGCGCGCCGGTCTGGTCGGCGAACGGTCCGGCCGCGACGAGCTTGCCGTCGGCCTTCAGCGCGGCGAGGTACTCGCGGTGCGCCGGGCGGACCTCCATCCGGCGATCGGTCTGAGCGACGTCGAAGCGCAACTGCACGACATATTGAGCCATGCACGAAACTCTACAACGGCCTTGGAAACAAGGGATTTGGTGCGGGAAAGGGAGTCACGAGCCGCCACAGCGGCTGGTTCAGGTCAGACCCGAAAGTCGACGAGTGATCTCCCTTCCCGCCCGGACATTCTCACCAGCCGAGGGGTCCCTACGCAAGGGTTTGGTTAAGGGAAATTCCTACAGAAAGTTGATTGAGATAACGCTTCGTGACCGAACCCCCGGCCGCGTCGATGAGCGCGCCGATGCACTCGTACAGTCCGTCACGCCGGTCCGTTGTCAAGGCCCGATGACCTGAATACGAGGACAGAAGTTCGAGGTACTCGGCCGTCGAATACGCCGCGTCCCAGGCATAGCTGCGGAACTCCACGGACCCGAAAAGCTCCGTCTCCCCGAGCCCCGCGGGATCCACCGGTACGTCGTCCGCGGCGGGCAGTCCGTCCTTCACCGGATCGTCGGTGAACCGGTCGTAGCAGGACTGCACGTCGACGAAGAACTGCTCGGAACCGCCCGCGACGTGATGCGTCGACACGATCGCCAGCGCGCCGCCCGGCCGCAGCATGTCCACACACCGCTGGACGCGCGTCGCCGGATCGAGCCAGTGGAACGCGGTCGCCGCGATCACCAGGTCGAAGTCCGCCGCCGGCAGGTCCCAGCTGTCGAAGTCCGCGACGATCACCTCGACCTCGGGAAGGTTCCGCTGCAGGACGCCCCCGAGCTCGGGACTCAGCTCGACCACGGTGACCGGCCAACCGCGCGCGACCATCGCCGCGGTCGCCTGGCCGGTCCCAGGGCCGATCTCCAGCACCTTCGGTCGGTCCCCGACGATCCGCGCGAGCTCCTCGAAGAGCTCGCGCGGATAAGCCGGCCGGACACGGTCGTACAGCTCCGCGTCTTCCCCGAACGTCGTGCGTAGCGTCTCGCGGCTCATCGCCGCAGGTTAGCGGACCTGTACCACTCATCAACTGCCCGCTGCGGCCGCGCAGGCGACCTGGGTCAGCGTGCCGATCCGCGGCGGTCGGTGGTTGGTGAGTGGCGTGGGTCCGCCCCTGGTGTCAGTCCAAGGCAGCGCGGCCGGCCTCCAACCGCGCGACCGGGATGCGGAACGGGGAGCAGGAGACGTAGTCGAGGCCGACCTCGTGGAAGAAGTGGATGCTGTCGGGGTCGCCGCCGTGCTCGCCGCAGATGCCGAGCTTGAGGTCCGGCTTGGTCGCCCGCCCGCGATCCACGCCGGTCCGCACCAGCGCGCCGACGCCCTCCCGGTCGATCGACTCGAACGGCGACACCGCGAAGATGCCCTTCTCCAGGTACCGCGAGAAGAACGCGCCCTCGACGTCGTCGCGGCTGAAGCCCCACGTGGTCTGGGTCAGGTCGTTGGTGCCGAACGAGAAGAAGTCGGCCGCCTCCGCGATCTGGTCCGCGATCACGGCGGCCCGCGGCAGCTCGATCATCGTGCCGATCGGGATCTCGGTACCGCCTTCGTAGTCAGCGAGCACGCGTTCCACCTCGTCACGCGCGAGGTGCAGCTCTTGCACGGCGCCGACCAGCGGGATCATGATCTCCGGTCGCGGATCCTTGCCCTGGGCCCGCAACTCGGCGGTCGCCGCCGCGATCGCCCGGACCTGCATCGCGAACAAACCGGGGACCACCAGCCCGAGCCTGACCCCGCGCAGGCCGAGCATCGGGTTCTCCTCGTGCAGCCGTTCGACCGCCGCGAGCAGCTTCACATCGTGCTCCGACTCCTCGCCGCGTTCGCGCGCCACCGCGACCTTCACCGCCAGCTCCTCCATCGACGGCAGGAACTCGTGCAGCGGCGGGTCGATCAACCGGATCGTCACCGGCAGCCCGTCCATCGCGGCCAGCAGCTCCAGGAAGTCCGCGCGCTGCAAGGGTTCCAGCTCGGCCAGCGCGGTCTCCCGCTCCGCATCGTTGTCCGCGAGGATCAGCCGCTCGACGGATTCGCGCCGCTCCCCCAGGAACATGTGCTCCGTGCGGCACAGGCCGATCCCGGACGCCCCGAACCGTCGCGCCCGCGCAGCGTCGTCCGCGGTGTCCGCATTGGTCCGTACGCCGAGCCGCCGTACGTCGTCCGCGTGCGTGATCAACCGGTGCACCGACGCGACCAGCTCGTCGCCCGCGTCCGGGGCGAGCGTGCCCTCGAAGTACTGCACGACCGGGGACGGCACGACCGGAACCTCGCCGCGGAACACCTCACCCGTGGTGCCGTCGATCGAGATCATCTCGCCGGCCTCGAGCACGGCGCCGTTCACCTTGATGGTGCCCTGGGCGACGTTCACGTCGAGCTCCTCGGCGCCGCAGACACAGGTCTTGCCCATGCCGCGCGCGACTACGGCCGCGTGCGAGGTCTTGCCGCCGCGGCTGGTCAGGATGCCCTGCGCCGCGATCATGCCGTGCAGGTCGTCGGGGTTGGTCTCGCGCCGCACCAGGATGACCTTCTCGCCGCGCTCCGCCGCCTCGACCGCGGCCGCCGACGTGAACACGACCTTGCCCGACGCCGCACCCGGCGACGCACCGATCGCCTTCGTGATCAGGTCCGTCGCGGCATCCGCGTCGAACCGCGGGAACATCAGCTGCGCGAGCTGCGCACCCTTCACCCGCTGGAGCGCCTCGTCGGTGTCGATCACGCCCTCGTCGACCAGGCTGGTCGCGATCCGGAACGCCGCCGCCGCAGTCCGCTTGCCGACGCGGGTCTGCAGCATCCACAGCTTGCCGCGCTCGACGGTGAACTCGATGTCGCACAGATCGCGGTAGTGACCTTCGAGCTTGGCCATGATGTCCATCAGGTCGTCGTACGACGCCTTGTCGATCTGCTCGAGGTCCGCGAGCGGGACGGTGTTGCGGATGCCCGCGACGACATCCTCGCCCTGGGCGTTCTGCAGGTAGTCGCCGTACACGCCGGGCTGGCCGCTCGACGGGTCGCGGGTGAACGCGACGCCGGTGCCGGAATCCATGCCGAGGTTGCCGAACACCATCGAGCAGATGTTCACCGCCGTGCCGAGGTCGGTGGGGATGCGCTCCTGGCGGCGGTAGAGGATCGCGCGGTCCGAGTTCCAGGAGCGGAAGACGGCCTCGGTCGCGAGGTCCATCTGGGTCCGCGGGTCCTGCGGGAACTCGCGGCCGGTGTGGTCGTGGACAGCCTGCTTGAAGGTCTTGACGAGAGCCTTCAGGTCGGCCGCGTCCAGATCCAGGTCGTTGCGGGTGCCCTTCGCCTGCTTGGCGTGTTCGATCGCGTCCTCGAACACGTCGCCGTCCATGCCGAGCACGGTCTTGCCGAACATCTGGATCAGCCGGCGGTACGCGTCCCAGGCGAACCGGGGGTTGCCGGACTGGTGCGCGAGCCCGTTCACCGAGTCGTCGTTGAGGCCGACGTTCAGGACCGTTTCCATCATGCCGGGCATCGAGACGGCGGCGCCGGAGCGGACCGAGACCAGCAGCGGGTCGTCCGCCTGGCCGAGCTTCTTGCCCATCTTCTGCTCAAGCAGGTGGACGTGGTGGTCGATCTCGTCGGCGAGCTCAGCGGGTACCGCGCCGGTCTCGAGGTAGACGCGGCAGGCGTCCGCGGTGATGGTGAACCCGGGTGGTACCGGCAGGCCGAGATTGGTCATCTCGGCCAGGTTGGCTCCCTTGCCGCCGAGCAGCTCCAACATGGATTTGTTGCCTTCGGCAAAGTCGTAGACGAGTTTCGGCACGGTCACTCCCTGGGTTGCAGGCGGGTGTTTGCAGGCGCGGGAAATGACCCGCTGGCCCATCGACTCCGGCGGCGGGGGCGTACTTTCAGAGTAAGCCCAAAAACCAGTCCAGTTGAACACTGGTCTCACGATGCCGACGTGACCCTTCCCACAGGTCGAAGGCCGGAAAACCCTTCCCACGTTGACAACGCGAGACATTCGGTGTCTTCACCGATGAAACCTCCGAGCCGGGTGCTGAGACGGTTTCGTCGGTGGTGAGCCGGCGCGCTGTGTGAGCTCGACCCGGAGGTGTGATCGCCCAGGAGCTGTGCGCGGTGTGCGCGATCGATGTGACAGACGTCGACGCGGCCCTCGACTACCTGGGGTGCCGAGCGGACGTTGTGAGCACCGACCCACAAAACCTGACCGAGGTACTGGAGTCGGTCTAGACCATCGGCCGAGACGGCACGCAGTTGTTGGACAGCCTCCGGCTCCGCAGTGCTACGGACGCACGCGCTGGCGCTGCCGGTGTGCGGGCTGCCGGGGAGCGGTCGGCGGCGATCCCGGCGATCGCGCGACGCCTGCGGTAGTGATGTTGATTCAGGCGTGGACTGGGGACAGGCGATGGGGACCTGGGACAGGTCATTGCGTGTTCCAGGTCCCCATACGGTGTCTCCAGTCCCGGCTTTACAGCTTGCGGCGGGTGCGGAGGTAGTCGCCTACGACCGCCGCGCCCAGTCCGTCGGCGTCGGGGGCGAGGACGCGGCCGCCGCTGCGGCGGGCCAGTAGGTCGACGAAGGCGTTCAGGCGCGGGTCGTCGCCCAGGCGGAAGACGGTCAGCGAGGCGCCGAGCTTGGCCAGGCGGTCGACCTCGAAGATCGTCTTGCGGAGGGTGGCCGCCTCGGGTGGGTACGAGAACTCGGCCGTGCCGTCGGGCTCCAGGTGTGCGGTCGGTTCCCCGTCCGTCACCATCAGTACGACGGGTTGTGCATCCGGGTGCCGCCGCAGATGACGACCGGCGAGGAGCAGCGCGTGGTGCGCGTTCGTGCCCTGCTCCCACGTGCCCTCCATCCCGATCAGCTGGGGCAGCTCGACAACCCCGGCGTACCGGCCGAACGTGATCAGCTGCAACGCGTCGTTCCGGTACCGCGTCGAGATGAGCTGGTGCAGTGCGAGCGCCGTCCGCTTCATCGGCAGCCAGCGACCCTCCTGCACCATCGACCACGACGTGTCGACCAGCAACGCCACCGCGGCCCGGGCCCGATGCTCGGTCTCCGCGATCTCCACGTCCGCCACGTCAAGCTTGACGGAACCAGAGCGCGAAGCGGTCCGCAGTACGGCGTTCCGCACCGTCCGCGGCACGTCCCACGGCTGGGTGTCCCCGAACTCCCACGGACGCGACGATCCACTCAGCTCACCGGCCGCGCCCGCGTTGGCCGCGTCCCGTTCACCTGATCCCCGAGCGGTCCGCAGTACGTCGGCCAACGCCGTCTGACCGAGCTGACGCAACGCCTTCGGCGACAACCGCAGCGAACCGTCCGGCGCCCGCTCGATCAGACCCTGATCACGCAACTGCCGCTCCAGCTCACTCAGCCGCCGCGCGTCGACCGTCGCCTCGTCACCCAGCTGACGGGTGAGCGCGTCGAGGTCGATGTCCTCGAGCCGCGCCCCTGGGTACGACTGCGCCAGCTGCTCCGCCAACGCATCCAGTTCCGCGAGGTCGGACATCGCCTGCGCGCCCTCGGCAAGCCCGAGCGGATCGTCACCACGCATCTGCTCGGACCCGTACCAGTCCTCCCCCGGCCGCAGCGACTGCAGCTGGGCGTCCAGCTGCGCCAACTGCTGCGCGAGTTGCGGACTGCCGAACGCCTGCTGCGAAAGCTCCGCCAGCTCGGCGCGCTGTTCGGGAGTCATCGAGTTCAGCATCCGTTGCGCGGCGGCCGCCCGCTGCGCGAGTACGTCGATCAGCTCGTCGACGTTCCGTGGATTCTCCGGGAAGAACTCGCCGTGGTTGGCCATGAACTCCTCGAAGAGTTCCGGCACCTCGGGCCGGCCCTGCGCGTGGGCCGCGAGCAAGGCGTTGAGGTCGGCCAGCATCTCGTTGATCGCCTCGATGTCCTCAGGCGTGGTCTGCTGCAGCGCCTCCTTCATGCCCTCGAACCGCGAACCGAGCAGTTCCCGCCCGAGCAGCTCACGGATCTGCTCGTACTTGTCCCGGGCCTCCGACGACTCCCACTGGTAGTTCGCCAGCTCCCGTACGGCGGCCGCCGTACCGGAGGGAAGCGCGTCGAGCTCCGCTTCCTTGAACCGCGCGTCGTCGGACGGATTCGGGAACAGCTCGCGCCGCTCCGCTTCCAGGGCCTCGTTCAGGAGCCGCTGGACGTCCCGCAGCGTGCCGTCGAGGTT
This sequence comes from Kribbella pratensis, assembly GCF_004366075.1. Classification (GTDB taxonomy): domain Bacteria; phylum Actinomycetota; class Actinomycetes; order Propionibacteriales; family Kribbellaceae; genus Kribbella; species Kribbella pratensis. The sequence continues at coordinate 1,932,932 of NZ_SODU01000001.1, forward strand.
GTGCCGCCGCTCGATCTCGCGGCGGCGCTCCCACATCCGGCGGCTCAGGTCGTCCAGGCCCTGGGTGTTCCGGGTGCCGCGCCGGAGCAGTTCCTCCAGCGCGGACCGCGGCGACGACCCGTTCATCACGTCCCGGCCGATCTCGTCCAGCGCGTCCCGCAGATCCACGGGTGCCTTCAGAGGATCCGGCCCGTCGTGCCACGGCCCGTAGGACCACCCTTCCGGAATTGACGCCGACATGTCAGGCCCCGTAGATGGTCGTGTCGTTGTCGGCGTCCTTGGCGACGCGTTTCGAGAGGTAGAGCATCTCCAGGGCGAGTTCGATCGCGGCGGCGATGCGTCCCGACGAGTCGTCCGGCTCGACGCCGGCGCGGGCGGCGACGTCGTGCAGGACGGGCAGCTCCGGCAGCGCGGCCAGCACGTCCTTGCCCGGCACCCGCTCCCCCGTCGTCACAAGGTTGCCGTCGGCAACAGCGTGCGCGAGTGGGGTGAGGTCGAGACCGGCGAACCGTTCGCGTGCGGTGTCGGCCACCGACCGGCGCAACAGGTACTCGAGCAGTTCGATCTCGCGCCCCTCCTCACCAGGCTCGAACTCGAGCTTGCCCCGCAGTACGGCGGGAACCGCCTCGAGGTCCACCGGGCGGGCCACCGCGGGCTCCTCGCCCGTGATCGCCGAACGGCGCAGCGCGGCGGCGGCGATCGTCTCGGCCGCGGCGACCGCGAACCGGGCGGACACCCCGGACCGCTGGTCGATCGACGTCGACTCGCGCAGGTGCCGGACGAACCGGGCCAGCACCTCCAGCAACGGTTCGCCGACCTCGGCGGTGAACTCGGCCTCCTGCCGGATCACGTCCACCTCGGCATCGATGTCGAGCGGGTAGTGGGTCCGGACCTCGGCGCCGAAGCGGTCCTTCAGCGGCGTGATGATCCGGCCGCGGTTGGTGTAGTCCTCGGGGTTGGCCGTTGCCACCAGCAACACGTCCAGCGGCAGCCGCAGCGTGTACCCGCGGACCTGGATGTCGCGCTCCTCCATCACGTTCAGTAGCGCGACCTGGATGCGTTCGGCGAGGTCGGGCAGCTCGTTGATCGCGACGATGCCCCGGTGCGCTCGCGGGACCAGTCCGAAATGGATGGTCTCCGGGTCGCCGAGACTGCGGCCCTCGGCAACCTTCACCGGGTCCACGTCACCGATCAGGTCACCGACCGAGGTGTCGGGGGTCGCGAGCTTCTCGGCGTACCTGAGGTCGCGGTGCAGCCAGGCGACGGGCAGGTCGTCGCCGAGTTCGGCGGCACGCCGGCGGGAGGCCGGCGTGATCGGGTCGAGCGGATGCTCGGGCAGCTCCGCGCCGTCGATCACAGGGGTCCATTCGTCGAGCAGACCGACCAGGGTGCGCAGCAGGCGCGTCTTGCCCTGACCGCGCTCGCCGAGCAGTACGACGTCGTGCCCGGCGATCAGGGCGCGTTCGAGTTGGGGAATCACCGTGCGGCCGAAGCCGACGATGCCGGGCCAGGGATCACGCCCGGTCCGGAGCTGTTTCAGCAGGTTGTCACGGATCTCGGCCTTGATCGACCGAGGAAGATACCCGGCGGCCCGGAGGTCACCGGCTTTACGAGGGAGTTCAGCAGGTGCACTAGTCACCCTGACGACGTTAGCTCGCCACACCCAAAGCGCACCTCAAATATCTCACCGCCTGGGCGTGACCCGCCCGGAGGTGAAGACATGCGTCGGGGTGAACGTGACCGGCACCCACGGGTGCGCCGGCGACTCGCGGGTGACGAAATGGTTGCCGTCGTCCGGTTCCGTCGGGCGCAACTCGTACTCGTGCATCGGATCTTCCGAGAACAGCAGCCGGTCGCCCGTCGCGGAATAGACCATGACCAGCTCGTCGTCACGCTTCGCGACGTCGAGCCGGACGCTGGCGCGCTCGTAGATTCCGGCGTGACGGTCGTCGACCGGTACGTCGATCGGCTGCGGCGCGGGCGGATGCGCGACACCGGCGTACTCCGTGAACACCTCGGAGGCGAGCGGTTCGAAGAGACGGGTGCCGTTGCCGGAGTTGGTCAGCAGGCACATGGCCAGCCGCGCTTCCGGGTCGATCCGGAGGAAGGCGAGCTGGGAGATCGTCGACCCGTCGTGACCGAACAGCCGACGGCCGCCCCAGTTGTAGATGCGCCAGGTCAGGCCGAGGTCGACGAAGCCGCCGATGCCGGCCGCGAACGGGACCTGCGGCTCCTGCATGGCGGCGTACCGCTCGTCGGTCAGGTGCATCCGAGCGAACTCGAGCAGGTCGCCGGCGCTCGCACTGATCGTCCCGGCGGGGCCGATGCTGCGCGGGAGTTGCCACGTCTTCACTCGCGAACCGTCCGTCGCCAGATGACCGACCGCGGCGCGTTCCAGGATCGCCTCCTCCGGCAGGGTGACGGTGTGGGTCAGGCCAAGGGGCTCGATCAGGCGGGCCTTCAGCGATTCGTCCCAGATCCGGCCGTCGAGCACCTCGATCAACCGGCCGAGCAGCACGAATCCGGCATTGCAGTACGAGTACGCCGTACCGGGCTCGAAGAGCTGGTCCACGTCCGCGAGCAGAGCGACGTACCGCTGCAGGCAGTCGTCGCCGCGGCCGGTGTCGGTGAACAGGTCGCCGTCGATGCCACTGGTATGGGTCAGCAGGTGACGGACCGTGATCCGCGGGTCAACAGGTGCCTCGGGCAACAACTTCACGATCGGGTCGTCCAGGCCGAACCGGTCCTCGGCGGCAAGCTGGACGATCATCGACGCGGTCCACGGCTTGCTGATCGAGCCGATCTGGAAAAGCGAGTCGGCGGTGGTCTCGACGCCGGTCGTGGCGTTCAGGACGCCGTACGGCGCGATCGTCGTCTCGCCGTCGCGCCAGATCCCGAGCACCGCACCGGTGACGTCTGCCGCCACCGCCAACTCGTTCAACCGCGCAGCCCAGTCAGCCATGCGCCAAACCTACTTCGTGGCCTCCTCGAGCAGCGCACGGATCCCCGCCCACGCGGCCTTCTCGTCGAGGCCCTGCTCGACCAGGATCTGCGTCGCGACCCCGAGTGAGTCCCGGTAGAACGCGAGCAGCAGGTGCTCGGTGCCGACGTAGTTGTGGCCGAGCGTCAGCGCCTCGCCGACCGCGCCCTGCAGGACGTGCGCCGTCCGGCGGGTGTACGGCGGGTTCTCGCCGTCGAGGGCCTTCTCGGCGGCTTTCGCATCGGCCGGCGGCCCTGCCGGGCTCTTCGCGTCTACCGCTGTCCGCACCGACTCTTCGGTGATGTCGTGGGCCAGCAGCACCTTCGTCGCCAGCGCCTGGGGCTGGGCGAAGAAGGCGAGCAGCAGGTGTTCGGTGCCGATGAAGGCATGGTTCCTGCTGCGCGCGACCTCCTTCGCGGCCTCCACGACGGCCTGCGTTCGCGGGGTGTAACGGTCGAAAGCCGGCTTGGCGGTCCACGAGTCGGCGAAGCGTTTGTGGGCGGCTTGTTTGCTGACGCCGAGCACGGTGCTGATCTCCACCCAGGACTTCCCCGCGCCGCGGGCCCGGTCGACGAAGAAGCCGAGGGCGGCGTCGCTGGTGGCGGTCAGTTCGCTGATCGTCGCCGCCGCGGTCCCGAGCTGCTCCAGCTCGTCGTCGCTACCGGCGTCGGCCTTGATCGTGTTGATCAGTTGCTGCAGATCAGGTCCAGGAGTCATACCGTCAACCCTAAGTTGACGCGCACCGGCCGTCAACCCTGGGTTGACGAGGCTAACGACAGGAGGTGGTCAGCTCGGACGGGATGGCGGGCGCGGATGTCAGGCGTGGACTTGGGCGCTCGCAGCCACTACCTCCTGTCGTTGGCTACGGTGTCCCGCGTGGACGGGATTCCGGATGTGACCGGCAGCGGACTGCGGGTGTTGTTCTGTGGGATCAATCCGGGGCTGATGTCGGCGGAGACCGGGCATCACTTCGCGCGGCCGGGGAACCGGTTCTGGCCGGCGTTGCACCTGAGCGGCTTCACCCCTCGCCAGCTGCAGCCGGTCGAGCAGCAGGAGTTGCTGACCTACCGGCTCGGGATCACCAACGTGGTCGACCGGCCGTCGGCGAAGGCCGCGGAGTTGACGCGCGCGGAGTTCGTGGCGGGTGGCGAGAACCTGGTGAAGAAGGTGCTCGACATCCAGCCCGAGTGGTTGGCGGTGCTCGGCGTCACGGCGTACCGGGACGCCTTCGGGGAACGTACGGCGGCAGTGGGCAAGCAGGATCGGATGATCGGCGCCACCCGGGTCTGGATCCTGCCGAATCCGAGCGGCCTGAATGCCCACTACACGTTGCCGAAACTGGCCGCGGCATTCGCCGAGCTCCGGCTGGCTGCCGGCACATAATTCGCGTTCCTTCGACGGCGCTTCTGGCTACGCTGAAGCCCATGGCCAAACGCAACTACCTGGTCGAGGGCGGTTCTGGCACCGGTAAGAGTTCGGTGTGCCGCGAGCTCCGGAGACGCGGCTACAGAGCCGTTGACGGCGACAACGAGCTCGCCTATCCGGGCGATCCGGAAACCGGGGAACGCGACGAGGTCCACGGCTACCACAACCACATCTGGGACGTCGCCAAGGTCCGGGAGATCGCCGCGAGCACGACCGAGGAGATCGCCTTCTTCTGTGGCGGTTCGAGGAACTTCAGCAAGTTCCTGGACGTGTTCGACAAGGTCATCGTGCTGGACGTGGACACAGAAACCCTCGAGCGGAGGCTGCGCAATCGCGAGGCCGACGACTGGGGCGGGAACGACGAACAGCGGGCATTCATCCTCCGCCTGCACGCCACGCAGGAATACGTGCCCGAGGGGACGGTCATCGACACCGCGCGCCCACTCGACGAAGTCGTCGACGCGATCTTCGACGCTATTCGCTGACGGCGGCGCACGCCTCTCTCGAGAGCTGACACCACTTATTGGGCAGGATGGGCGCATGCGTCTGCCCGAGCTGCTGCGATCGATCGACGGACTCTCGTACGGACAGCGCGTGCGCCTGCTCGCCGACCAGGCGCCACAGCTGGTGAGCCTCCTCGACGAGTTGGGTCGAGGTACCGCGTTCGAGCGCGTCCTCGGGCTCCAGATCGCCGAGGTCACCCGCGAGGCACCGTACGTCAGCCGGATGCTTCGGGACCCGGATCCGGCCGTGCAGTCACGGGCGCTCGCGGCGGTCGGTCGCGGGGTTCCAGTCGCGGACGACGACCTTCGGATCGTGTACGACGACGCGCCGGCGGCACTGCGCTCGAAGCTGGTGGCCCTGGTACGTCGGCAGCGCCGCGAGCATCTCGCCGTACGGCTGATCGACGAGCACCGGGCGCGCTGGGGCGACGTAGCGGCGACCGGTCTGCTCGAAGCTACGGATCACGCGACCGTGGCGCGGCTCCTGCCCGAGCTGGCGTACTGCGTGACGCCTCGCGGCTGGCGTCAGCTCGCGAAGCATCATCCGGACGAGGTACTGGCGTTTGCTCGCCAGACGCTGCCTGCCAATTACGAGTGGTGGCAGAGCGTCGGCCACGGCGTGACCGCGTCGCTAGAGCACGTACCGGACGCGGTACTGGAGCTGATCAAGCAGGCGGTGCCTGCGCACGACCTCCCCCACGCAGTGGTCGACATCATCGGTCCGCTCATGGACCGGGACCCGGCAGGTGTGCTGGAGCTGCTGCTGGCACCTGACCGGCGCGGTGTGGTGACGCGGGCGCTCAGTCCGGTGTTCCGGCGTCGCCTGCACAGGTACTCCGACGACGAGCTCGTCACCCTCGGAAGGGTCCTGTGGCCGCAGTTGGCCACCTTCCTCGACGCATTGGCGCCAGCGCGACGTGCGGTGATCTTCGCGGCGGTAACGCAGGATGTCGATCTCGGGCAAGCGCGGCTGAGTACGGAGCTTCTCCAAGTGCTGCCGCATGCTGTGCGTGCGGGGCAGGCACGTCGGATGCTGACGCTACCTGCGATCACTGAAGACGGGTGGTGGAGGCGCAGCATCGCTGCTCACCTACCGTTCGACGAGGCCTTCGCACTCCTCGAACCGGATGTGCGTGACCCAGACGCCGCGGTGCGTAGCTCGGTCTACCAGGGCGTCACCCGGTCGGCCGGGTACGACAGGCGGTCGGAGCAGGTGGTGCAGGCTGTCACGTGGGTGGCCGGGCGGATCCGCAACGACCAGGACACCGTGCGGCTCAACGCCGTACAGGCTGTCGCGGACTTGCCGCCGACACTGCTGAGCGATGCACTGACCGAGTCGCTGGACACGCTGCTCACCGATGCATTGGCAGCACGGGACGCGTCGTGGGCAACGCGGCACGCCTTGACGCAACTAGCTGAGAATGCCGTCGTACAAGGCGCCTTGGACAACCAGACCGCCCTGCTGGACTGGGGTTTGCAGGCGTACGCGCGGCTGTCGGAGAACCGTGGCCGGATCGACTTGGATCCGCTGGTCGACAGGCTGCCGCACGGGCGGGAAGGCGAGGTGTACGAGGCGCTCCGGCCCGCCATCGAGGCCGCGGCCAAGCGCGACGAATTCTCGCTGGCGTTCACGGTGGCCGCGGCTCTTGGTCGCCGCGACTGGTCGTCGGATCACCTCGAGAGTGTTCTCGAACAGGCGGTCTGGTCGGACCAGGAGTACACGTCCGACCAGGCCTGCAGGTACTGGCTGGAACCGCGCCGGAGCCGGTACGACCGCCTCCGTCAGATCGTCGAGCGAGACGTCACCATGGCCCGCTGGCAGCCGGTGTGGTGGCTCGTCACCGAGCACTACACCGACCTGCTCGACCCGGTGCTCACCGCAGCGGATCGGATTCGCCGCTTCGATCGCAGCAGCACGTCCTGGCAGGTGCCCGACTACGCCCTTCGCCGCTGGCTGCCGCGACAGCAGGCTCGGTACGCCCAGCTGCTCGTCCAAGCTGCCCGTGACGACCGGATGCACACCTGGTACCGGGCCTTGGCGATCAGGACGCTTGGACGCGTGCCGGTTGCGGGCAGAGCTGCGTTGGACGAGTTCCTCGGGAGTTCCGACGTACTGCTGCAGGAGGCCGCTCTGGCTGCCTTGGCATGGACAGAGCGACCCGACCTTGCCATGCCGTTGCTGCTCGCGCATGCGGGTGACGATCGGGCGCGGGTCGCTGTGTACGCGGCTAGCCGGGCAGCGCGGTTCGTTCGGCCCAGTCTGCTGCCGGGGCTGCTGCAGCCGGTGCTGACTGGTGACCGCGTGAAGGTCACGTCGCGGAAGGAGGCAGTGCGGCTCCTTGGCGAGCTACGGGCTCCAGGAGCTAGCGCCGTACTGACGGAGGCGTGGGCTGGTGCGCATCGGGACGTGCGGGCCGCCATTGCACGGACCGTGTCGCAGTACCTGCTCTACGACCCTGCTGCGTGGGCGGTGCTGGAGCAGGCAGTGCACGACTCTCCGGCTACTGCGACGGCGTTGACGGTACGGCGCGCGTACGACGTACCCGTGGGGTACCGGGCGCGGTACGCCGACCTGCTGATCGCTGTGACGACTCGTAGCGAGCCGGAGGTTGTTGGGCCGGCGCTGCTCGCTTTGCGGGGCTGGGCGCGGTACAACCCAGCTGCTACTCGGGTCTGCGCGGACTTCATCAGTCGGCCGTCGCTGCGCAGTCGGGTGTGGCGGGACGCGATCACTGCGCTTGTCTCGTTCGTCGCGACGGATGCGCCGGCCGGGCTGGATGACGTCGTTGACGTCGCTCGGCTGCTGGTGCGGTCGGAGGCGAATCCTGCGCTGCCGAACGCGTTGCCGGATCGGGATCGTCCGGCTCGGCAACGGCTCACGTATCTGGTGAGTCAGCTGTCGGCGCAGTTCAGCCGACGGGCGGCGGAGGACCGCCAGCACCTGCGCGTGGTTGCCGACGAGCTGGTTGGCTCCGACTTTCTGGAGCTCCGGCTGCAGCTTCTGGTGCATTCGCAGTCGGTCGACGAGCTCCGCGATCTGGTCGGTGATGATCCGTTGGCCGCGTTGCGGGCCGCCGACCTCGTCTCCGCCCGGCTGTCCGCGACCGAGTCGACCTGGGCACCTGCGGAGCTGCTGCCGGTTGCCGATTCGCTTGTCCACTCCTCTGACCTGGCATCCGGGTTGCTGGCTCACGTCCTCGTGGGCGCCGCCGGGCCTCGGGCCGGGTGGTCCGCCGAGTGGCGCGAGCTGTTGGTTGCCCTCCGCAACCACCCGTCGCCGGGCGTCCGGCGCCGAGGGCTTGACCTGACAACCGCGACGGAGTAGGAGCTAGTCGGCGGGCTTCTGTTCTTCGGCTTGGCGGGCGCGTTTGCGGCGTTTGCCTTCGTGCATGGCCGCGACACGGGCGACCGGGATGGCCCGGCCTTCGAGGAGGACGTCCTCTGGGATCGCCTGCGGTGCGGGCAATTGCTCGGCCCACGGGTCGCGATCGCCGAGGAGTGCCGGCGCGGTGCGGACGGTGAAGTCGCGCGGCGTCACGCTCTCCAGGTCATCCCAGCCGACCGGGAACGACACCGTCGTACCGGGCCGGACGCGTGGGCTGTACGCCGCGACCACCGTCGCACCGCCGGAACGCGTGGAGTCGACGAAGACCTTCCCGTGCCGGTCCTCCTTGATGTACGCCGTGGTCGCGACCGACGGATCGATCTTCTCGGCCCGCGCAGCGATCGCCCGGGTGGCGGCCGCGGCGTCCTCGATCGACACCGTGTCGACAATCGGGACGATCACGTGCACACCCTTCGCGCCGCTCGTCTTGACCGCACCGGACAACCCGCAGTCGGTGAGCGCCTGCCGCACGAGCAGCGCGGCCTGCACCGCCATCGAGAACGTCTCGCCCTCTGGCGGGTCGAGGTCGAGCACGAGGTGTGTGACGCGGTCCCAGCGGTCGGCGCGCATCAAGGTCGGGTGGTACTCCACCGCGCGCTGGTTTGCGAACCACAGCAGCGTTTTGCGGTCGTCGCACAACGCGTACGACACCTGGCGTTTCGACGCCTCCGCCCAGACCTGCACGGTCTTCACCCAGTCCGGCGTGTACTTCGGGACGTTCTTCTGCATGAACTTCGGCTGGCCCGGCCGGATCCGCACGACCGACAACGGCCGCTCGCGCAGCTCCGGCACGATCCGCTCGTGCACCGCGTCCAGGTAGTCGACGAGATCCCGCTTCCGCGCGTCAGCCCCGTCGAACAACGGCTGATCCAGGTTGGTCAGGTCAACGCCGTCCCGCGTCTCATCCGGCTTGCTCGCCATCCCCCGAGCTTAGACCCGCACCGGTAGCGGGTTGTGTCACCGCTGGCGGGTTGCAACCCGCCAGCCGTCACATAACCCGTGCGGGATTTGTTCAAGACTCCGGCTCGTGCGGCTCGTAGCCTCGCGGGCATGATTCTCGTTACCGGCGGGCTCGGAATGATCGGCGCCCACACCGCCCGCGCTCTTCTCGACCTCGGACAGGAGGTCGTCGTCACGTCGTACCGGCGTACCGATCTCCCGTCGTTCCTCGACGGCAAGGTCACCGTGGAACAGCTCGACGTCACCGACCGGGACGCGTTCCTCGCGCTCGGGGAGCGGTACGACGTCAGCGACATCGTGCACCTCGCCGGCACCATCCCGGGCGACGATCCGGTCGCGTACTTCCGCACCGACACCACCGGGCTGCTGAACGCGCTCGACGCGGCCCGAGCCTGGGGCGTACGCCGGTTCGCGGTCGCGAGCAGCATCGGCGTGTACATCGGGCAGGACGAAAACCCATGGCACGAAGGGCTCGCGCTCCCGGACGCGGACCTGCCGCACCTGATCATCGCGTTCAAGAAGGCGGTCGAACCGCTCACCACCCACGCCCTGCGGGATTCCGGCGTACAACCGGTCATCCTCCGGATCGGGTCGACCTGGGGACCGCTGATGGACCCGGAGTCGGTGTTCAACTTCATCCCGCCGTACGTCAGCGCCCTCCAGCGAGGCGAACAGCCGGCTCCGTTGCGCGCCGAGGAGGGCGGCGACTCGTGCTACGCGCCGGACGCGGGACGTGCGATCGCCCTGCTGACGACAGCGGAGACGCTGAACCACACCATCTACAACGTCTCCAGCGGACGCCCCACGATGCAGCGCGAATTCGCCGACGCCTTGGGGGTCGGGACAGTGCCCGGTGGGCAAGTGACCCCGCATCTCGACATCAGCCGACTCACCGCGGACACCGGCTTCACGCCGCAGTACGACGCCACCAAAGCAGTCGCCCACTACATCACCTGGCGCTCCGAGAACCCCCGCTGAAGGAGTACACATGCTCCATCCGAGAGTGCGCAGCGTCCTCGACGCCGCGTCGTACGCTCACCTCGCGACCGTTCTGCCCGACGGCTCACCGCACAGCACCCCGGTGTACGCCGGGACGCGCGGAGAGCAGATCGTCTTCTTCACCGGCCCGGGGATGCGGAAGGCTCGTAACCTGCGCCGGGACCCCCGCCTCGCGTTGTCGATCGTGCCGGCCGACAACCCGTTCGAACCCGTCGTCGTCCGAGGCCGCGTTGTCGACTGGCTGGAAGGCGACGAAGCGTGGGCCATCATCGACCGCCTGGTGGCGAAGTACATCGACCTCAAGTACCCCCGCGATCAGGAACGAGTCGTGCTCGTCGTGGAACCCGAGCACCAGAAGGTCGGGATGAGCTGACCAGCCGCGTGCTTGGATGTGCGAGTGGCGGACAGGCTGGTTTTGTTGTGTGGGACGTCGTTCTCGGGGAAGAGCACGGTGGCGCGCGTCCTTGCGGAGCGGTTGCCGGCGCGCGTCGTGAGCCTTGACGAGATCAACGAACGGCGTGGGTTGTGGGGCGGGGACGGGATTCCGGTCGAGGAGTGGATGCGGACTCACGAGGTGGCGCGCGTCGAGGTTCGCGAACTGCTGGGCTCGGGTACGTCGGTCGTCGTCGACGACACGAGTTCACCTCGGTTCCTCCGCGACGGGTGGCGGGCACTGGCGGCCGCGGAGGACGTGGGGTTCACCTTGGTGTACGTCGACGTGGATCACGCGACCGTTCGCACGCGACGCGCCGCGAACCGGCTCGATCCGCGGCGGCAGGACGTTACGGACGCGGTGCTGGAGCAGCATCTCGCCGAGTTCGAGCCGCCCGGGGACGACGAGGACGCCGTACGCATCAGGTCCGCCGACGACTTCTTCAGGAGTGGAGGCTGGGGCGGTAGCTGAGTTCCTGGTAGCGGCGGCCGGGCGTATCTACGATCAGCTAGGCCAGGTGGGTTGGGTTGGAGGCACGGAGGCGGCAACGGGACAGCCGGCGCGAAGCGGTGTCGTTCAGCCGCCGGAGACTCCTATTTCGGCGTCGGCGAGGTCGGCGGTCAGGCCGTCTGTGTCGTCGAGCCAGCCTTGGGGGAGGACGATGTGGTCTCGGGGGCTGCCTTGGCGGCCGCGGGGGGCGCCGAGTTCGGCGACCGGGAACGGGACGGTGCGATCCAGTTCGGCGAGGAGTTCGTCCAGGCGGGCCAGGGAGTCGACCATGCCGAGGGCGGCACGGAGTTCGCCGCCGGCCGGGAAGCCCTTCAGGTACCACGGGACGTGTTTGCGGAAGTCGCGCAGGCCGCGCTGCTCCCCCATCAGCTCCGCGAGCAGCTCGCCGTGCCGCCGCATCACGTCGGCGACCTCACCGAGCGTCGGCAGGTTCAACGCCTCGCCCCCGGCGAACGCGACCGCGAGATCGCGGAACAACCACGGCCGGCCGAGGCACCCACGCCCGACGATCACGCCGTCGCATCCCGTCTCGGCGACCATCCGCAAGGCGTCGCCGGCTTCCCAGATGTCGCCGTTGCCCAGCACCGGGATGTTCACGTGCTCCACGAGGGCAGCGATCGTGGACCAGTCCGCCTGACCGGAGTACGCCTGCGACGCCGTACGCCCGTGCAACCCGATCGCCGCCGCACCGGACTCTTCGGCGATCCGCCCGGCGTCGAGGTACGTCTGATGACCGGCGTCGATCCCGATCCGGGTCTTCATCGTCACCGGTACGCCGTACGGCGTAGCGGCCTGCACCGCGGACCGCAGGATCGCGCCGAGCAGATTGCGCTTCCACGGCAGCGCGGCGCCACCGCCCTTGCGCGTCACCTTCGGCACCGGGCACCCGAAGTTCAGGTCGATGTGCGCAACGCCGTACTGATCGCAGAGGATCTGCACCGCGCGCCCGATGTACGTCGGGTCGACCCCGTACAACTGCACCGAGCGAACCGTCTCACGCGCGTCGAACGTGAGCATGTCGAGCGACTTCTGATCACCCTCGACGATGCCGCGCGACGTGATCATCTCGCACACGTACAGCCCGGCGCCCTGCTCGGCGCACAGTCGCCGGTACGCCGCGTTGGTGATACCGGCCATCGGCGCCAGCACCACCGGCGTCTCGATCGTGAGATTGCCCAGCTGAAGCATGATCAGGCCTTCGCCACCAGCACCTGTCCGTTACCGGAAACCTGTGCTTTGTAAGGCTGTACTGCGTTCGCGGTCGTCGTCACGTCGCACGCGATCGGCGCGCCGGAATGCTTGACCACGGCAACATCGTCCATCGTGCAGGTCACCTTCGCGGCGTCGGCGACGGTCCGCAGTACGGCGTCGACCACCTTCGGCTTGACGATCGCGACCGATTCCGAGGTGAACTTGTACGACGCCGAGTACTGCTTCGCGTCGACCGTCAGCGTGCCGGTGTACGGCTTCCCTGCGTACGTCACCGTGCAGGTCAGCTCGTGCTTCCCGGCGGTCTCGACCTTGTCGATGCCCGGGCACTTCACGGTCGTGGTGGCCGCCTTGCCGGCCGCGATCTGCGCCTGCTTCGCGATCGCGAACGTGATCCGGTCGGCGAGCGGCGCGTCGTTCTCCGGCTCGCCGGTGACCTTCGGCGTCGGCCACGGCTTCGACGGCGTCGGCAGCGCGGTCAGCGTCGGCGTCGACGCGGTCGGGATCGGCGCACTCGAAGGCGGCGGCGTACTGGAGGCAGGCGTCGAGGGCGACGTACCGGCCTCCGGCTTGCTGTCCGAGCAGGACGACAGCGCCAGCACCGCCAGCGCGGACAGCCCTAGGACGGCCGACACCCCTGACAGCTTCATCGTCAGCAACCCACCAGGTGCTGGGCGAGGTAGCCGGTGACCTCGGTGAGGGCGACCCGCTCCTGCTTCATCGAGTCCCGCTCGCGAATCGTCACGGCGTGGTCCTCGAGGGTGTCGAAGTCGACGGTGATGCAGTACGGCGTACCGATCTCGTCCTGGCGGCGGTACCGGCGGCCGATCGCACCGGCGTCGTCGAAGTCGACGTTCCAGTTCTTCCGAAGCTCACCGGCCAGGTCGCGGGCCTTCGGCGACAGGTCGGCGTTGCGGGACAGCGGCAGCACAGCCGCCTTGACCGGAGCGAGCCGCGGGTCGAACCGCAGTACCGTCCGCTTGTCGACACCGCCCTTCGCGTTCGGCGCCTCGTCCTCGGTGTACGCGTCGAGCAGGAACGCGAGCACGTTGCGGGTCAGGCCGGCCGCGGGCTCGATGACGTACGGCGTCCAGCGCTCGCCCTTCTCCTGGTCGAAGTACGACAGGTCGGCGCCGGAGTGCTTGGAGTGCGTGGACAGGTCGAAGTCGGTGCGGTTCGCGATGCCCTCGAGCTCGTCGAACTCCTTGCCGCCGAAGTTGAACCGGTACTCGATGTCGACGGTGCGCTTCGAATAGTGGCTCAGCTTCTCCTTCGGGTGCTCGTAGAACCGCATGTTGTCCGGGTTCAGACCGAGGCCGACGTACCACTCCCAGCGCGCCTTCAGCCAGTACTCGTGCCAGTCCTCGTCGGAGCCCGGCTCGACGAAGAACTCCATCTCCATCTGCTCGAACTCGCGGGTCCGGAAGATGAAGTTGCCCGGCGTGATCTCGTTGCGGAAGCTCTTGCCGACCTGGGCGATCCCGAACGGCGGCTTCTTCCGGGCGGTGCCCATCACGTTCGCGAAGTTGATGAAGATGCCCTGCGCGGTCTCCGGGCGGAGGTAGTGCAGGCCCTCCTCGGACTCGACCGGGCCGAGGTACGTCTTCAGCAGGCCGTTGAACATCCGCGGCTCGGTGAAGGTGCCCTTGTTACCGCAGTTCGGGCAGGCGATCTCGCCGAGCTTGACGTCGTCGGCGTCCTTGTTCTTCCGGCGGGCGAAGTCCTCGCGGAGGTGGTCGTCGCGGAACCGCTTGTGGCAGGACTGGCACTCGGTCAGCGGGTCGACGAACTCGGACAGGTGGCCGGACGCCTCCCACACCTTGGTCGGGAGGATCACCGAGGAGTCCAGGCCGACGATGTCGTCGCGGCCGGTCACCATCGTCCGCCACCACTGGGTGCGGACGTTGTTCTTCAGCTCGACGCCGAGCGGTCCGTAGTCCCAGGCCGACTTGGTACCGCCGTAGATCTCGCCGCACGGGTACACGAAGCCCCTCCGCTTACTGAGGCTGACGACGGCATCGACGGTTTCCACGGGCACTTTTCGACTCCAGAACGGGGTACAGACAGATCTACGGAAGGAACCAGGCTATCGGTCGCGAGCGCCGCTATCGAATCCGTGCTACCTCGGCAAATCTTCGTAAGCCGTCGGCTCGTCGATCGCCTGCGACAGCAGCGGGACCGCGGTCAGCTTCACGTCGTACGGCGAGAGCGCGCGCCGGTAGCTCCCGATGTTCTCGAATTCGAGGGTCAGCGCGAGCAGCTCGGGGTCGTCGACGTTCCGCCCGGTCCGGGCCGCGACGAACCCCTTCTGCAGCGCGAGTACGTCGACGGCCGCCTGTAATCGCTCTCCGAACCCGGCCTGCTCGGACTCCCCAACCCGGAACCTGATCACCACAAACACTCGAGTCACCTTACGGTAAGCGATCAGCACTTCCCCCCGTGGCTGTCGCCGCCGCACAGTGGCGGTATGCCCGAGCTTGTGGTGGGCCGGGAGCGGGAGCTCAGCACTCTCGCCGGCCTGCTGGACGAGGTCGAGCGCGGCCGCGGCCAGGGCGCGCTCCTGATCGGCGACGCCGGCATCGGGAAGTCGACCACGGCGGCGGCCTTCGCGGATACGGTGCGCGACCGCGGGTACGCCGTCGCGTGGGGGCGCTGCCCCGAGACCGAGGCGCTGCCCTACTGGCCGTGGCGGCAGGCGTTCCGCGCCCTCGGCCTCACGACGGCCTTGCCCGACTCTCCCGGCCCGGGACGAACCACTGTCTTCGCGGAGATCGCCGACCAGCTCGCCGCGGCGACCGCCAGGCGGCCGGCGGTCATCATCCTGGAGGACGTCCAGCTGGCCGACGGCACGACGCTGACCTTGCTCCGCTTCGTGGTCGGACTCCTCCCTGAACTGCCCTGTCTGCTCTTGATCACCAGCCGTGACAACGCCGTGGACGTCCCCGAGACGGTGGCCGAGACCTTGCGGGCGCTGCCACCCTCGTTCGTCCGGCTGCCTCTCGCCGGGCTGGCCCTGGCGGAGACCGTTCAACTGGTCGAGCGGGTGCTCGGCGCCGGCACGGATGCCGGATACGCCGGCGACGTACACGCGCGGACGGGAGGCAACCCGTTCTTCGTCCAGGAACTGGCCCGCCTGCACGCATCCCGCGGTACGACGTCCACGGAAACCCCGACCGGCGTCCGCCAGGTGCTCGAGCGGCGTCTCGCCCGTCTCAGCCAGCCGGCGTACGACGTCCTCGCGGCGGCCTCCGTTCTGGGTGAGGACGTGGACATCGACCTGCTGGCGGCCGTCGAGCAGACGCCCGCGTCGGACGTCCTCGGCGTACTCGGTGACGCCGAAGCCGCTCGGTTGGCCGAGGTCGACGGGAACCGGGTCCGTTTCGCCCACTCGCTTGTCCGTGAGGTCGTCTACTCCGGTCTCGGAGCTGTGCGGAAATCCGACCTGCATCTGCGGGCCGCTCAGGCACTCACCGGACGCTGCTGCCCGACCGGAGTGCACAACGTGACCCACGGCCTGCCACTGGTGGACGCGTGCTGCAGCGCCGACCTGATCGAGGCGAACGCCGGCCGGGTGGCTGCGCACTATCGGGCCGCGATCGGTCAGCCCGATGCCGACAAGCTGTCCCGTGAGTTCGCACTCATCGCCGCCCGCGCCGCGATGCGCCGTTCCGGATACGAACAAGCGGTGCACTTCTACCGCTGGGCCGGAGACCTCGGTCCAGTGGTCCGGCTCGAGTTCGGCGAGGCGCAGGTGCTGGCCGGCGAACTGACGAGCGGACGAGACACCTTGCGCGGCGTCGCCCGCGAGGCTGTCGCGACCGGCGATGCCGAGACGGCTGCCAGGGCAGTCCTGGCGATGGGCGGCGGTGTCGGCGGGTTCGAGGTCGACCTCACCGACCGCGAGCAGACCCAACTGCTCGAACGGGTGGTGCCGATGCTGCCGGACGCCGCGCTCAAGGCGGCGGCCATGGCACGGCTCGCCCTCGGCCGGACCCTCACCGACCACGGCGATCAGCCGCGGGAACTGGCGCGACAGGCGGTGACGCTGGCTCGTGAGACAGGAGATCCGCGAGCGGAGGTTGCCGCGTTGGCGGCGTGGTGCGACGTCCATGCGGGTCCCGACCACGTGGCCGAGCGGATCGCAGCCGCAGAACGCATGCTCGCCACCGCGTCCGAGACCGGCGATGTGGCACTCGTCCTGCTCGCCCGCCGGCAGTTGGTCGTAGCCCTGCTCGAACAGGGCCGCTTCGCGGAGGCCGACGTACAGATCGCCGCGTTCGCACACGCTGTCCGGCCGCTCGGCCTTCCGCTACACAGCTGGCTGGTACCGATCTGGCAGGGCATGCGCGCGCTGATGAACGGTCACCCGGACGAGACGGCGGCGCACATCACTCGGGCCGCGCAGCTCGCCGAGGAGGCGGACAGCGCGAACGCGCGCCTGATGGTGTTCGCGCTGCGGACCGCCCACGCCTGCGCGACAGGGACGATGCCGAAGCTCCGGGGGTACCTCGACGAGGCGATGGCGCCGTACGCCGGGAACCCGATGGCCGACGGCCCGTACGCCTACTTCTCGCTGCATACCGGCGCGGCCGAACGGGCGCGTGCCATCGTCCGGCACCGGGCCCGCAACGGTCTGGACGCGATCGTGAAGGACGCCGAGTGGCTGGAGTCGATCGCCTTCTTCGGCGAGGCCGCGCGACTGACCGGTGACGACGAGGCGGTTGCGCTGGCGTACGACGCGTTGGCGCCGTACTCCGAACTGTGGGTGGTCGACGGGATCGGTGGCGCGTGCTTGGGCACCGTCGCACTGTTCCTCGGCCGGCTCGCGGCGCACTTGGGACGCCCGGAGGCGCGCCGGCTGCTCGAAACCGCGCTCGAGGCGCACCGGGCAGTGGATGCGGAGACCCTGGTCGTCGAGACCGAGAAGGCGTTGGCCGAGCTGGGCGTCGGCCGCCTCCCCCGGCCGACCGACACCGGCGAGCTGTGCCGGCTCGGCGCGACCTGGGCGGCGACCTGGCGTGGCGTGACCGCGCATGTGCCGGATTCCAAGGGAGTTCGCGATCTCGCGGTCCTGCTGGCACGGCCGCGTACTCCGGTCGGCGTGCTCGACCTGTCGGGGCCGGGGCGAGTCGCCGGCGGCGATCTCGGGCCATTGCTCGACGACCAAGCGCGTACGGCGTACCGCGAGCGGCTGCGCGAACTGGACGAGGATCTGGCCGAGGCGGAAGCCTGCAACGACCTGGCCCGGGCCGAGAAGGCCCGCGCGGAGCGGGACTTCCTGGCGCGCGAACTCGCCGGGGCGCTGGGGCTGGGCGGCCGGGCCCGGTCCGCGGGTGACCCGGTCGAGCGGAGCCGGAAGGCTGTCTCGATGCGGATCGCGGCCGCCGTCAAAGCGATCGAGCGGGTCCATCCGGCGCTCGGGCGACATCTACGGGTCTCGATCCGGACCGGCCGGCTGTGCGTGTACGAACCCGAGGACGACGTCACCTGGCATTGCCAGTCCGTACCTGGCGCCTGAGTGGTGAAGGCAGTAACCACTCAGGAGGGGATGGACATGACGACAACTGACACGGCCACAACCGACTCCGCTGCCGCGGAGGCACTGGTCGGGCGGATGTTCGGTGCGGCGCTCGGCGCGGCCGAGCTGTACACGATCTACCTCGGCGACATCCACGGTCTCTACCGGGCAATCGGCGACGCCGGTCCGACTACCGCCACCGAGCTCGCCGACCGGACCGGTCTCGATCACCGGTATCTCGTCGAATGGCTGCAGTCACAGGCGATCAGCGGCCTGCTCACGATCGACGGGACCGACGTCTGGACAGATCGCTACGAGCTCGCGCCGGGAATCCGGGAGACACTTCTCGACCCCGCGAACCCCTTCTTCGCCGGCGGTCTGGCCGCGATCCTGCCCGCCGTCGGCCACGCGTTCCCGCAACTGGTGGAGGCTTTTCGGACCGGCGCCGGCGTGCCGTACGCGGCGTACGGCCAGGAGGCTGTCATCGCGCAGGAGGCCCTGAACCGGCCCGCGTACGCCAACTCGCTCATCGCGGAGTGGGTCCCGGCTGTTCCCGGCCTGCACGACGTCCTGTCCCGCGGCGCGCGGGTCGCCGACCTCGGGACCGGTGCGGGCTGGTCGGCGATCGAGCTCGCGAAGGCGTACCCGGCGGTCCGCGTGGACGGTTACGACAACGACGAGGACTCGATCACCCGGGCTCGCCGGAACGCCGCGGAGCAAGGTGTGGCCGACCGCGTCGACTTCGAGGTCCGCGACATCACCGCGATCGCCGCGGGTGGGACGCCGTACGACGTGGTGACGTTCTTCGAGTGCCTGCACGACTTCGCGCACCCGGTCGAGGCGCTGACCGCCGCCCGCGAGGCCCTCGCACCAGGCGGTTCGGTGATCGTCATGGACGAGCGTGCGGACGAGGTACTGGCGGCGCCGGGCGACGAGGTACAGCGGTTCCTGGCTGCTGCCAGCGTCATCTGGTGCACGCCACAGGGACGGGTCGACGAGGACTCGGAGGTCGTCGGCACGATGCTGCGGCCGGACCGGTTGCGTCAGCTCGCCGGAAGGGCCGGGTTCGGTACGGTCGACGTACTGCCGATCGACCACCCGTTCTGGCGGTTCTACCGGCTGACCCCGTAGCGGTTCCCGCACCTGGAACAATGGCGGCATGAGCACCCCGAGCAGTCCGTTGCGGCAGCGGATCACGAAGGTCAGTTACCCGTACGTCGCGAAGCTGCATGCCGCACCGAAGCTGACCCTGCCGGGGATCACGCTCCTGCTGGCGTTGGTCGGAGTGTTCGCGCCGGTGCCCGTGGGGGTGCCGGCGTTGGTGCTGCTGGCGCTGCTGCTCGGCTGGCTGGCGTTCCTGTCGTGGCCGGCGGTGACGACGGCCGGACCGCGGTTCCTGCGGATCTTCTCGATCCTCGTCATCCTGCTGTTCGCGGTCTCGCGGATCGCCACCGGTTAGTCAGGGCGACCGAGACTGTCGTACGCCGCTTCGACCGCAGCCTCACGGAGTTCGGCGACGGGCTCGTGGTCGATCATCACCGCGCAGTCGGACAGTCCGCCGAGCGCGACCATGCAGCGGACCACGTCGGACAGCGACGGGCTGGTGCCGATCAGCAGTTCCGCGAGTGTGCCGCGCCACTCGATGAAGCGCTCGGCGAGCTTCAGTTCGTGCAGCACCGAGAGGTCGCGGATCGCGAGCTGGATCAGCGCGCGGTGCCGGTAGGCGAGGTCGAAGTACGAGCCGAGCAGTTCCCGCGGCGGGATCGGGGCGGCCGCCTGTTGCGCCGCGGCGTACGCCTCGAACTCGGCGATCATCGGCTCGACCAGGCTGTTCAGCAGGTCCTCGCGGGACGCGAAGTGGTAGTACAGCGCCGGCTTGGTGACGCCGAGGCGATCGGCGATGTCGCGCAGGCTGGTCTGCTGCATCCCGCGCTCGGCGAACAGCTCCAGCGCGGCCTGCTGGATCCGCGCCCGGGTGTCACCGGTCCGTTGTCTCGGCATACCCGGAAGATTAGCTGACCTTCCGGTAAGTAAGCCATTGACAACCCCGCTGTCGTTTACTTACCTTCCGATAAGTAAACAAACGTCAGGGAGGCGCCATGAAGGTCCTGATCTCGGGTGCGAGCGTGGCCGGCCCGGT
The DNA here is from genome assembly GCF_004366075.1 of Kribbella pratensis. Taxonomy (GTDB): domain Bacteria; phylum Actinomycetota; class Actinomycetes; order Propionibacteriales; family Kribbellaceae; genus Kribbella; species Kribbella pratensis. The sequence continues at coordinate 1,952,994 of NZ_SODU01000001.1, forward strand.
CCTCGCCCACTGGCTGCACCGCTACGGCTTCGAGCCGACGCTCGTCGAACGCACACCGGCCGGACGGCACGGCCTCGGCGGCCACGCGGTCGACCTGTTCGGCCCGGCCGCCGAGGTCGCCCGCCGGATGGGGCGGCTCGACGCGATCGAGGCGTCCCGCACCCGGCTCGACACGATGACGATCGAGCGGTTCGGCCGGCGACCGGTGCACATCGACCTCACCCGCCTGTACGCCGGCATCTCGAGCGATCACGTGGAGATCCTCCGCGGCGAGCTCACCAAGATCCTGTACGACGCGACCCGCGACACCGCCGAGTACCTGTTCGGCGACTCGATCGCAACCCTGCACGACGACGGCGCCGGAGTCGACGTCACCTTCGACTCCGGCCGGGAGCGCCGCTTCGACCTGGTGATCGGCGCGGACGGCTTGCACTCGAACGTCCGGCGACTCGCCTTCGGCCCCGAGGAGTCGATGCGCCGGCCACTCGGCGGCTACCTCGCCGTGTACTCGATGCCGCCGGTGCTCGGTCTCGGCGACCGGATGCTGGGCCACCTCAGCGTCGACAAGCTGTGCGGCGCGTACGGCGTCTACCAGACCGGTCAGGAGCGCGCGACGTTCCTGTTCCGGAAGCGGGAGGAACTGCGGTACGACTACCGGGACAAGGAGCAACAGAAGGCCTTACTGGTGAAGGAGTTCGGCGACTACGGCTGGAAGGTGCCCCAGCTCTTGGAGCACTTGGACACGGCCGACGACTTCTACTTCGACTCGATCACGCAGATCACGCTCGACAGCTGGCAGCGCGGCCGCATCGCCCTTGTCGGTGACGCAGGGTTCTGCCCGGGCCCGGCCGTGGGCGGCGGCACCAGTCTCGCGATGGTGACGGCGTACATCCTCGCCGGTGAGCTGGCCGCGGCCCGCAGCGATCCGCCGTCCGGCCTGAAGAACTACGAGAAGGCCGTACGGCGACATGTCGAGCTCACCCGGGCGATCGGACCGACCACGATGCGCGGGATCATTCCCGGTGGACGTGCGGCTCTCGAACTGATGCCGTTCGCGGCTGCCGCCGTATCGAAGCTGCCGGTCCCGGTGCAGCGGCTCATCTGGTCGCGAAACGCCGCCGGCAAGGCACTGACGGCCGTACCACTCCCCGACTACTCAGACCTCATTCAGTCCAAGGGCGGTCAGGCGGTCGCGTAGCCAGGTCAGCTCCTTGGCGATCCGTTTCGCCAACGCCTGCTGGGTTCTGGCAGCACGCGGCCACACGTACACCTCTGATTCCAGGTGGTGCGTGAGTGGATGCCCACCACCGACCAGTCTGGTCAGACAGTCGTCCAGTACGCCGGTTGTCGCGCTCAACGGATCTGGTGGCGCAGCATGGGCCGCCAGGTGGGCGTGCATCCGCCAAGCGGCGTGACCGGACAGTTCGTAGGCCTGTGCCACGTCGTCCACCCCAGGTCCGCCCCACTCACGCACCTGGCGCAGGTACTTCGGTGTGCCGAGCTGACTGAGTACGTACCGACCGGACGCGTCCCCCGGGTCCACGAGCGTCGGGGCCAGGGACAGCTGCGCCTTGACCACATCCACACCCGCTCGCCACAGCAGCTCGAACGACTCGGCCGGATCCTCGAACTGCACAGCGAGATGACAGGTGTCGAGCCCCAGTCCGATACGCGACGCACCGCCGTACGGGCTGGAGTAGCGGTCCAGCCACGCGGCGGCCTGGCCGATCATCTCGAGGACGCAGCCCGGCTCGGTCTCGACGGCGATCCGGATCCTGCGGCCGGTCCTGACCTCGGTCCGGGCCAGGTGCTGTTCGACGCGATCGATCGACTCGCGCGCGGCACGGTTCCGCTCCTTCGACCACGGCACCCGCCAGCCGAGCGGCACGGTCGAGATCGATCCGTACGCGACGTCGGTGGGGAGTAGTTCGGCCAGCACGTCGATCAGGTCGAAGGTGTAGCGGAGTCGCTCCGGGTCGGTCCAGTCGGGGCAGTACAGCTTCGTACCGACGACCTTGTCGGCGAACTGTGCGTGCGGTGTGCCGTTCAGCGTCACGACCTCGAGCCGGTTGCGCTGCAACGCCCGGCGAAGCTTGCTGAGCGCGGCCGGCGAGTTCGCGAGACGATCGGCGAGCCGATGCGGAAACCACAGGCCGACCCCGAGGACGGGTACGCCGAGTGCCGAGCGGACCGCGCCCGCGCAGCTGTCGAGACCGGCGATCAGCTCCTCGAGCTCCGCGGCCGGATGCACCGTCGCGCAGTACCCCAGATGAACGGTAGACCCGTCCCGATGACAGAACCTCATCCGCGCTCCTCACCCCGTTAGGTCGCGGAAGGTGAGTGCGGGCGGACTCTCCGTGACCTATTTGCACTGTAGAAGTCTTGCGGGCTGGGCGGAAGGGCTGATTTTCGGTTAGAGCCGTTCGGCGTCGGCGACCAGTTCGCGGGAGCGGTCCGCGACTGCCATTGCGGCGAGTGCGGTGGTGAGCGGGACAGCCGCGATGATCCCGAGGCTGCCGACGAGACCGCGGACCACCTCCATCGCGACCGACTCGGTCGAGAGCACGGACAGCGTGGGCAGGTCCTGGATCGCGAACACGATCAGCACCGGCATCGCGGCACCGGCGTACGCGAGAACCAGCGTGTTGACCACGGAAGCGACGTGGGTCCGGCCGATCCGCAGGCCCGCGGACATCAGCTCACGGCGGCTCGCCGCGGGGTTGGCGGCGGACAACTCCCACACGGCGGCCGCCTGCGTGACCGTGACGTCGTCGAGGACCCCCAACGCTCCGATCACCATCCCTGCCACCAGCAGACCGGTCAGATCGAGGTTGGGCGCGAACGACTTGGCCGTGGACGCACCCTCGGCCGCCAGCCCGCTCAATTGCGAGAACTTGGCGAAGAACCAGCCGAGCAGCACGGTCAGCCCGAGCGCGGCGATCGTCCCGGCCAGCGCGATCGACGACTCCGCATTGACCCCGTGCGTGAGGAACACCGCGATCGTCATGATCACGGCCCCGCCGACGACGGCGACCACCAGCGGATTCGAGCCCTTCAGGATCGCCGGCAGGATGAACTGGGTGAGCATCACGGCGGTCACCCCCAGCGCGATCAGGGCGGCGAACCCCCGCCACCGGGACAGCGCGACCACGGCGATCGCGAAGATCACCGCGAGGATCAGCAGCGGTTTCGACCGGTCGTGGTCGACGTACTGGTAGCGCTGGTCGAGCGGCGCGCCCTCCTGGATGCCGAGCATCACCGACTGACCGGCCTTGATCGCGAACGGGGTCTGGCCGGCGCTCGGCACCTCGACCGGCACCGCCTTCCCCTTGTCCGGACCGTTGCTCAACTTGACCGTGGCCAGCTCGCACTTGTCCTTCGGGTCCGGGCAGGCCTTGATCGCGGTGACCTCGCCGCGGGCGGTGCTGGTCTGGTACGAGTCGACCTTCACTCCCCCGCCCGGCCAGAGCGCGATCATCAGCACCACGGCCGCGGTGATCAGCGGGATGAGGACCGCGGCGACGACGATCCGGACGCGGCGAGCGACGACCGCGTCGGAGTTCACCACCGAGGTGTCGACCACGTGGTCGCCGTGACCGTGTCCGTGACCGTGGCCGTGGCCGTGTCCTTGCGGAATAGCGAGTGTCCGTCGGCGGTTGCCCTTGTGGTCGGCACGTCGTCGCCCGACGTTGCGGCTGGCCATCGTGAACTCCCTGTTTTGACAATCAGTTCCAATTAAATGAAAATGATTGTCATGAAATCTGGTCTTCGAGCTGTCCTCGCCGGCGCCACCGCCCTGGCCGCCCTCACCCTGGCCGGGTGCGGCGACTCCGCCGACGACACTGGCAACGGCACCGGTGGCGGCAAGCTCGACGTCGTGGCTTCGTTCTACCCGCTCGAGTTCATCGCCCGCACAGTGGGGGGCGATGCGGTGAACGTGACCACGCTGACAGCGCCCGGTGTCGAGCCTCACGACCTCGAGCTGACCCCCAAGCAGGTCGGCGAGATCGCGGAGGCGAAGCTGGTCGTCTTCGAGAAGGAGCTGCAGCCGGCCGTCGACGAGGCCGTCGAGCAGAACGCGAAGGACGCCGGATTCGACATCACCCCGGCCGCCCAGCTGGAGGCGACCGGCGCGGACTTCGAGGAGCACGAGGAAGGTGCAGAGAAGGCCGCCCACAAGGACAGTGCCCTCGACCCGCACTTCTGGCTCGACCCGGTGCGGTACGCCGCGGTCGTCAAGGCGGTCGAGGACAAGCTCGTGAGCGTCGACGGCGCCAACGCCGCCGGGTACCACGAGCGGGCGAAGGCGCTGCTCGAGCAGATCGGCAAGCTCGACACGGCGTACAAGACGGGTCTGGCGACGTGCAAGCTGAAGACGTTCGTGACCAGCCACGAGGCGTTCGCGTACCTCGCGAAGCGGTACGGTCTGACGATGGTCGGGATCGCCGGGTTCACGCCCGACGCGGAGCCGGCACCGGCCCGGATCAAGGAGGTCCAGGACATCGTGAAGGCCCAGCACGTGACGACCATCTTCTACGAGGAGCTGGTCAGTCCGAAGGTGGCCGAGACGATCGCGAAGGACGTCGGCGTCAAGACCGCCGTACTGAGCCCGATCGAGGGCCTGTCGGACACGAACTCCAAGGAAACGTACCTGACCTTGATGCAGGAGAACCTACAAGAACTGCAGAAGGCGAACGGCTGCTCGTGACATCCGAGAACGACTCCGCCAGGGCCGTCCAGGTCGACGATCTGTCCGTCGATCTGGGCGGCCGTCTGGTGCTTCGGGGTATCGACCTGCGGATCCGCCAGGGCGAGGTGGTCGCCGTGCTCGGCACCAACGGCTCCGGTAAGTCCACGCTGATCAAGACCGTCGTCGGGCTGCTCCCGGCGGCGCGTGGCGAGGTCCGGTTGTTCGGGACGCCGGTCCCGCGGTTCCGCGAGTGGCGGCGGGTCGGGTACGTGCCGCAGCGCATCACCGCGGCCGGCGGCGTACCGGCGACCGTGTACGAGGTGGTGTCGTCCGGTCTGCTCTCGAAGCGGCGGATGTTCGCCCCGCTCGGTGCCGCCGGCAAGCAGGCGATCGAGGACGCGCTCGAGGTCGTCGACATGGCCGACCGGCGGAAGGATGCGGTCGCCGAGCTGTCCGGCGGGCAGCAGCAGCGGGTGCTGATCGCGCGGGCCCTGGTGTCCGACCCGGAGCTGCTGATCCTCGACGAGCCGACGGCCGGCGTGGACCTGGCCAGCCAGCAGATCTTCGCCGACGCGGTCCGGGAGCGGGTCACCCGCGGCACGACCGTGGTGATGGTGAGCCACGACCTCGGCCCGATGGACGCCCTGATCGACCGCTCGGTCGTGATGCGCCGCGGCCGCGTCGTGTACGACGGCCCGCCGCACGCCTCCCAGACCCACGCCCACGTCCACCATTCCCACACCGACGACGACCCCGGTTGGCTGACCTCATGACTCTGCTGATGCCACGCCTCCGGCGCGGCGGGTCATGGGGCTGTAACTCCCGGCCTTCCCTCGTCGCTTCGGTCGCTTCGCTCCCTGCGCTCCTCAGTCCAGGCCGGGAGGCCCCATGACCATGTTCCAGCTCGAGTTCATGCAGCGGGCCCTGATCGCCGGGCTGCTCACAGGGCTGTCGGCGCCCGCTATCGGGACGTACCTGGTGCAGCGGCGGCTGTCGCTGATGGGTGACGGCATCGGCCACATCGCGATCACCGGTGTGGCGCTCGGTCTGCTCACCGGTAGCGCACCTGTGCTGACCGCCATCATCGTCTCGATCGCCGGCGCGACCGCCATCGAGCTGGTCCGCGCCCGCGGCAAGGCCACTGGCGACGTAGCGCTCGCCCTCCTGTTCTACGGCGGTATCGCGGGCGGCGTGCTGCTCATCGGCCTCGCAGGTCAGGGCGCAGCCACGCTGAACACGTACCTGTTCGGTTCACTCACCACGGTCTCCCAGAGCGACCTGTACGTCGTCGTCGGCCTCGCAGTCGCCGTACTGGTCGTAGCGATCGGTCTGGGCCCACAGCTGTTCGCGGTGTGCCAGGACGAGGAGTTCGCCCGTACGACGGGACTCCGGGTCCAGCTGCTCAACCTGGTGATCGCTGTGATGGCTGCGGTCACTGTGACGGTCGCAATGCGCACTGTGGGACTGCTTCTGGTCAGTGCGCTCATGGTCGTTCCAGTGGCCACAGCGCAGCAGGTCACTCGGTCGTTCCGCAGTACGTTCATCACCGCGTGTGTCATCGGTGTGCTGGCGTGTCTGGCCGGCATCGTCACGTCGTACAACGCGAACGTGGCACCGGGTGCGACCATCGTCGTACTGGCTCTGGCCGGGTTCGTGGTGGCTGCGACAGTCGGGACGCTGTTGCGTCGGCGGGCCGGTCGGGCACGTCCGCTGGCGGATGAGGAGCCGGAGGTCGGCGTACCGGCACCGGAGCCACATGTGGTGAGTGCCGGGCACCCGCACGCGCACAACCCGGCCTGTGGCCACAAGAAGGTCGAGCACGGGGACCACGTCGACTACGTACACGACGGTCACCTGCACGCGGCGCACGGGGATCACTGGGACGAGCACTGAGTTGCTGGGTTCTGAGAGACTGGAGGGCGGTAGAGAGATGTCAGGAGGAACGGTGGCTATCGGAACACGCTCGACCCGTCAACGCGCGGCGGTCGCGCTCGCGCTCGACAAGATCGACGACTTCCGGACCGCCCAGGAGATCCACCAGGAGCTCCGGTCCGCCGGTGAGGCCGTCGGCCTGACCACTGTCTACCGCACCCTGCAGGCGCTCGCGGACTCCCGCGAGGTCGACGTACTGCGCACCGCCGACGGCGAAACGGCGTACCGGCGCTGCTCGAAGGGTCACCACCACCACCTGGTCTGCCGCAACTGCGGCCGGACCGTCGAGGTCGAGGGCCCCGCCGTCGAGCGCTGGGCCGACAAGGTCGCGGCCGAGCACGGCTACGCCGACATCAGCCACACCCTGGAAATCTTCGGCACCTGCGCCGAATGCCAGAAGGTCGAGTGACGTAGGTCACCTTTGCCTTTGAGCGCGCTCCAAGGCATACGGTCGGAGACATGAACGCGACCGAACTGCTCGCCACGGACCGCCGGGCTGCCATCGCGGCACACCACCCGGAGCTGGAGCCGATCGATCCGGACCTGCTGTGCCTGCTCGAGCTGCCGGACGATCTGCCCGAACAGCTGTCGATCGCCGAGGCGTCCGAGCTCACCGGCCTGACCGCGCACACCCTGCGGTACTACGAGCGCATCGGCCTGGTCGACGTACGCCGGGACACCGCCGGGTACCGCAGCTACGACCGGCGGGCGATGGCGCGGATCGTGTTCATCAGCAGGCTGCGTGCCTCCGGCATGCCGATCGGCACGATCAGCCACTACCTGGAACTGGTGCTCGAGGGCGACCACACCGCACCCCAGCGGCTCGCCCTGATGCAGGAGCACCGTGACCGGATCCAGCGGCAGCTGCGCGATCTGCAGCTCGCCCTCGCGGTGACCGACTACAAGATCACCGTGTACGGCGGCACCGCCGCCCCGTAACCAACCGTTCAGCTCAGCCGACCGTTGCGCACGTTCGGCCGGCGGAGCCATGCCTTCCGATGGGAGAAATCATGAAACTGGGTAGCCAAGGCGCCGAGGTCAGCCGGCTCGGACTCGGCTGTATGGGGATGAGCTTCGCGTACGGCGCGGCCGACGACAACGAGTCGGCCGCGACGCTGCACCGGGCGCTCGACCTCGGCATCACGTTCCTCGACACCGCTGACATGTACGGGTTCGGAGCCAACGAGGAGCTCGTCGGCCGGACCATCGCCGATCGCCGCGACGAGGTGTTCCTCGCGACGAAGTTCGGCATCGTCGGCGACCCGCGGGACCCGGCGGTGCGCAGAGTGAACGGTTCGCCGGAGTACGTCCGGTCCGCGATCGACGCGTCGCTCCAGCGGCTCGGCGTCGACCACGTCGACCTCTACTACCAGCACCGGATGGATCCCGACGTACCCGTCGAGGAGACCGTCGGCGCGATGGCGTCGCTGGTGGAAGCCGGGAAGGTGCGGTACCTCGGGCTGTCCGAGGCGTCGGCGGAGACGATCCGGCGGGCGCACGCCGTACATCCGATCACCGCCGTGCAGAGCGAATGGTCGCTGTTCAGCCGGGACATCGAGGAGTCGGTGCTGCCGGCCTGCCGCGAGCTCGGCATCGGGATCGTGCCGTACTCGCCGCTCGGACGCGGCATGCTCACCGGCGCACTGCCCACGGAGCTCCCGGCCGACGACTTCCGCCGTACCCTCCCCCGCTTCTCCGGCGACAACCTGGAGGCGAACCTCGCGCTGGTCGAGGAGATCCGCGCGGTGGCCGCACGGTACGACGCGACACCCGGACAGGTCGCACTCGCCTGGGTGCTTGCGCAGGGCAACGACGTCGCGCCGATCCCGGGGACGAAGCGGCGCAAGTACCTGGAGGAGAACTTCGGGGCGCTCGACCTCGCGCTGTCCGCCGCTGACGTCGAGGCGCTGTCGAAGCTCACGCCGGTCGGCAACCGCTACCCGGACATGAGCTGGGTCGCCGGGCAGACCGCTCCACGGGACTGATAAACTGACCGCAGTAAGCCTTCCGTACCGGACCCTTCCGGCGGGAGGCTTTTCTGCGTTCTAAACAAGTTTCTGAGGAGACCCATGCCTGATCTCGTGGTGCGCCGTGTCCAGCCGTCCGACCGACCGGTGATGGAGCGGCTGTGGCTGATGTTCCGCCACGACATGTCCGAGTTCCAGGGCCAGCTCCCGCGACCCGACGGCAGCTTCCGCACCGAGTGGCTGGAGAAGGTCCTCACCGGCGATCCGGAGTGGGCGGGGTACCTGATCTCGCTGGGCGAGAACCCGGTCGGCTTCTGCTTCATGCGAGCGCTGCAGCAGCCGGTGCACGTGCTGAACGCGTTCTTCATGGTGCGTGCGGTACGGCGCAGTGGGTTCGGGCTGCGCGCGGTCCAGGAAGTGCTGTCACATCACCCCGGTCCGTGCGACGTCGCGTTCCAGGCGAACAACGAGAAGGCGGTCAGGTTCTGGCAGCGGGTCGCGACCGAGGTCTCCGGCGACGTGTGGACCCAGGAGGCCCGCCCGATCGCCGGCAAGCCGGACGCGACCCCCGACCTGTGGATCTCATTCAAGGCCTAGTGGCAGGTCGAAGTATGCGAAGAGCTCTTGGCCGAAGAAGACCACGTTGTGGGTGATGCCGGCCTTGGCGACCGTGAACACCTGCAGGCTGTGCGCGTGGAAACGACCGTCGTCCCCGCGCACGTAGGCCCCGACGGCCGGCTGGTCGTTGGCGACCGTGGGCAGCAGTCGCCAGGCCGGGCCGCGCATCGCGTACACGCGGGCCATGAACTCGCCGTACGCATCGCGGCCGACATACCAGAGCGGGGCCGGCGGCATCTCGAGGACGACCTGGTCGGTGAGCAGCCGGGTCAGGCCGTCGACGTCGGCGGCCTCGAACGCGCGGATGTAGTCGTCGATGACGGACTTGATCTCCCGGTCGGCAGGCTCGTCGACGTCGTCCTCGGTGATGTCGATCTCGGCGAGCTTGGCGCGGGCCCGCTGCAACGCGCTGTTCACGCTCGCGGACGTCGTCTCCAGCGCCTCGGCGATGTCCGCGACCGGCCAGTCGAGGACGTCCCGAAGTACCAGGACCGCCCGCTGCCGGGCCGGCAGGTACTGCATGGCGGCGATCAGGGCCAGCCGCAGGCTCCCCCGCGCGACCATCGCCGCCGCGGGATCGGTCGGGAACGGCTGCAGCCATGACACGTCCGTCGACAGCTCGATCGGCGCCTGGGCGTCCTCGGTCGCACTCACCAGCCCCGAGGGCAGCGCGCGACGGCCTCTGCCTTTGAGCGCGGTCAGGCAGGCGTTCGTGGCGATCCGGTACAGCCACGTCCGCATCGAGGCCCGCTGCTCGTCGTACGTGCCGTAGGCCCGCCACGCCCGCAGCAGGGTCTCCTGCACCAGGTCTTCCGCGTCGTGAATCGATCCGAGCATGCGATAGCAGTGCACCAGCAGCTCGTGCCGGTACGGCTCGGCCCGCCGGTCGAAGTCGTCACGGTCCATCGAGGTCAGCCTCCCACAGTCCGGTTGCGGGAGTACGTACTGCGCAACCACGGGAAAATCATCGGTCCGCCGCCGATGAATCCGGCCGACGCGCCAGGTATACACCCACGTCCCGTGCAGACGAGGGAGAAAACCTGATGACCGTTGTAACCACCGATCGCGCTGTCGGTGCCGGCACCCGACGCGGGCTGATGCTCGCCGTCCTGCTGCTCGGCCAGTTCATGGCGCTGCTCGACACGTCCATCGTGAATGTCGCGATGCCTGCCATCGGCTCCGGGTTCCACGCCTCCGGCGCCTGGCTGCAACTGGTGGTCGGCGGCTACCTGGTGGCGTACGCGATGACGCTGATCACCGGCGCCCGGCTCGGCGACCTCTTCGGCCGCCGCCGGATGTACCTGACCGGAGCGATCCTCTTCACGCTCGCGTCCCTCGCCTGTGGGCTGGCGCCCGCGGTCCTGCCGCTGGTGCTGTTCCGGTTCGTCCAGGGCGTCGCCGCGGCGATCATGGTGCCGCAGATCATGAGCCTCATCCAGGCCCACTTCGCCGGACCGGCCCGCGCCAAGGCGCTGTCGGCGTACGGCGTCACGCTGTCCGCCGGCCAGATCGCCGGGCTCATCGCAGGCGGCCTCCTGGTCGGCGCGAACCTTCTCGACTCCGGCTGGCGCCCGGTGTTCCTGGTCAACGTCCCGGTCGGCATCTGCCTGGCGATCCTGGTGCCGCAGTCGATCCCGGCGGACCGGCCGGCCGCAACCCGTCGCCTCGACGTGACCGGGCTGGCGTTGTCGACCTGCGCCGTACTGCTGATGGTGCTGCCGGCGGTGGTCGGGCACGAGCTCGGGTGGCCGCTGTGGACCTTCGGCTGCATCGCCGCCGGTGTGGTTGTCGCGGCGGTGTTCGTCCGGTTCGAGCGCCGTACGGCCGACCCGTTGCTCAACCTCGAGGTCCTGCACGCCCGCGGGTTGCCGGCCGGTCTCCTGACGATGGTGTGCATGCTGCTGGCGATGGGTGGCTTCCTGTTTGCGTTCACCCTTCATCTGCAGACCGAGCTCGGTGAATCAGCCATGCGGGCCGGGCTGACCTGGCTACCGTTCGCCGTCACCTTCGGTCTGGTCGGCTACTTCTGGCGCCTGGTCCCGAGCCGGCTGCACCACCTCCTCGTCCCGGTCGGCCTCGCGCTCTGCACCCTCGGCTACGCGGGCATCGGACCGTTCCAATGGCCGGCTCTGCTCCTGGCCGGGGCCGGCATGGGTCTATCCGCGAGCCCGCTCGTCACCCAGTCTCTGGCGCACGTCCCGCTGCCGCGCGCGGCCGACGCGAGCGGCATCCTCACCACCGCCATGCAGCTGAGCCAGGTCGGCGGCGTCACGATCTTCGGAACGTTGTACCTGTCGACGCACTCGTTCCCGGCCACGAGCCGGGCGATCGCCCTGGCGGCGGCGATCGGCATCGTCGCCGCCGGGTTCCTCGCTAGAACAGGACGACCGACCGCAGTACGTCGCCGTGGTGCATCTTCGTGAACGCGTCCTCGACGTCCTCGAGCGCGATCGTCTCGGACACGAAGCGATCCAGCGGCAGGCGGCCCTGGAGATGGAGGTCGATCAGCATCGGGAAATCGCGAGACGGGAGGCAGTCGCCGTACCAGCTGGACTTCAGGGAGCCGCCGCGGCCGAAGAAGTCCAGGAGGGGCATGTCGAGGCGCATGTCCGGCGTCGGTACGCCGACCAGCACCACGGTGCCGGCCAGGTCGCGCGCGTAGAACGCCTGCTTCCAGGTCTCCGGACGACCAACTGCGTCGATCACCACATCGGCGCCGAACCCGCCGGTCAGCTCCTGCACCGCCGCGACGACCCCGTCGTGGTCCAGCCCCTTGGAGTTGATCGTGTGCGTCGCGCCGAGCTCCTGCGCGGTGGTGAGCTTGCGCTCGTCGAGGTCGATCGCGATCACCTTCGCGGCTCCGGCGAGGCGTGCTCCGACCACAGCCGCCGTACCGACGCCGCCCGAGCCGATCACGGCGACGGTGTCTCCGCGGCCGACGTTGCCCGTGTTGAGCGCGGCGCCGAGGCCGGCCATCACGCCGCAGCCGAGCAGGCCCGCGACCTCGGGCTTGGCGGCGGGGTCGACCTTGGTGCACTGCCCGGCCGCGACCAGGGTCTTCTCCGCGAACGCTCCGATGCCGAGTGCGGGGCTCAGCTCGGTGCCGTCCGCGAGCGTCATCTTCTGCTTGGCGTTGTGCGTGTTGAAGCAGTACCAGGGCCGGCCGCGTAAGCAGGCGCGGCAGTTGCCGCAGACGGCCCGCCAATTCAGTACGACGAAGTCACCCGGCTGTACGTCGGTCACGCCGTCGCCGACCGATTCCACGATCCCCGCGGCCTCATGCCCTAACAGGAAGGGAAAGTCGTCGTTGATGCCGCCCTCGCGGTAGTGCAGATCCGTGTGGCAGACCCCGCACGCCTGCACCTTCACGACCGCTTCCCCGGGACCCGGATCCGGGACCGTGATCTCCTCGATCGACACCGGCGCACCCTTGCCCGCCGCCACCACACCACGCACCGTCTGAGCCATTCCCCGAACCTAACCGCCATGGCCCGTCCACGTCAGCCTCCCCGGCGTGTGGGTGTGCGTAAGAACAGGACGTAGTCGTCTACGTACACGACTCCTCCCGCCTGAACCCGGGCGCCCGCGACCCGGTTGACCCCACCACCTCCTGTTCGTACGTACACGTCTGTCCACCGGTCGGGGGACAGGGAGTCCGTCGGGCGGTGCTCCCGGGGGACGGTGGTGGGCCGCGAGAGTTGAGGCATGGAGAACGACAACGCAGTGAGGGTGCGCGGCCTGGTCAAGCGGTACCCGGACAAGGTCGCGGTCGACGGTGTCGATCTGGACATCCACCGGGGCGAGGTGTTCGCCCTGCTCGGCCCGAACGGAGCCGGTAAGACGACGACCACGGAGATCCTGGAGGGGTATCGCCGGGCCGACGAAGGAGAGGTCAGCGTGCTGGGCACGGACCCGGCGAACGGCGACCGCCGGTGGCGCAGCCGGCTCGGGATCGTGCTGCAGACCTCGCGCGACGAGGCCGAGTCGACCGTCCTCGAGCTGGTCAGCCACTACGCCGCCTACTACCCGAACCCACGCGACCCGGACGAGGTGATTGCCGCCGTCGGGCTCGAGGAGAAGCGCAAGACCCGGCCACGCAAACTCTCGGGCGGTCAGCGCCGCCGGCTCGACGTGGCGCTCGGCGTGATCGGCAACCCGGAGCTGCTGTTCCTGGACGAGCCCACGACCGGGTTCGACCCCGAGGCGCGCCGGCAGTTCTGGACCCTGATCGAGAACCTGCGCACCAGCGGTACGACGATCCTGCTGACCACCCACTACCTGGACGAGGCCGAGCACCTCGCGGACCGAGTCGGGGTGATCGCCGACGGCCGGATGATCGAGATCGGTACGCCGGAGACGCTCGGCGGGCGTGGCGCCCGGACGGCACGGGTCTCCTGGAGCGACGCCGACGGCCCGCACGAGCTGCGCACCGACCGGCCGACCGCCGAGGTCGCGGCGCTGATGCAGCGCTTCGACGGCGAAGTACCCGAGCTCGAGGTCCGCCGCCCGAGCCTGGAAGACATCTACCTGGACCTGATCGGCAAGGCCAACGCCGCCGACGCCGCTGTCGCGATCGAAGCTGGAGCACTCTGATGGCCGACACCAAGCCCCTGCCGTCCACCCTTTCGGTGGGCCTGGCCCGGACCAAGCTCGAGGTCCGCGAGTTCTTCCGCGAGAAGGAGGCGCTGATCTTCACCTTCTTCTTCCCGATCATCTTCCTCGGCATCTTCTCCGCCGTCTTCGGCAGCACCGACTTCAACGGCGTCAACGCCGCGACCTACTTCACCCCCGGGATGATCGCCTCCGGCATCTTCCTGAGCAGTTTCCAGTCGCTCGCGATCAGCATCGCGCTCGAGCGCGACGAGGGTCTGCTCAAGCGGCTCCGCGGTACGCCGATGCCCCCGCAGTCGTACTTCATCGGCAAGATCGGCCAGGTCCTGGTCACCTCGGTCGCCCAGTTCGCGCTGCTGCTGGTGATCGCCGGGCTGGTGCTCGGGGTGGACATCCCGAGCGAGCCGTCGAAGTGGCTGGACTTCGCCTGGATCTTCATCCTCGGCGCGGCGTCCGGGTCGGTGCTGGGGATCGCATTCAGCGTCGTACCGAAGTCCGGCAAGGCCGCGTCCGCGGTGATCACGCCGATCGTCCTGCTGCTGCAGTTCATGTCCGGTGTGTACTTCGTCTACAGCAGCCTGCCCGCCTGGATGCGTGACGTCGCCTCGGTCTTCCCGCTCAAGTGGCTCGCCCAGGGGATGCGCTCGGTGTTCCTGCCGGACGGGTTCCAGGTGAACGAGCCGGGCGGTTCCTGGCAGCTCGGCACCGGCGCGATCGTGCTCACCGTCTGGCTGATCGTCGGCCTCTTCCTCGCCCAGCGGGTGTTCCGCTGGACCCGCCGGGACGCGGGCTGATGAACCAGCTCACCGGTACGACGTCCTCCTTCCCGGAGCGGCGTCGTACCGACCTGTCACCGGCGTGGACCGGTCCGCGTGTGTGGATCCTGGTGTGGAGGAAGATGGGGTCCGTGCAGAGCTCTCGCGGTGGCGCCGGACAGCCCGTGTGGACACGGACGCTGATCGGTTGGCACGTCGTGTTCTGGGTGCTGCTCGGGATGACGCTGGCGCTGTCGTTCCTGGGGGACCTCAGGACGGCACGGCAGGCGCTCTTCGCCGGCACGGTGGTTGTTCTCGGGGCGGCGTACCAGTTCATCGGGCTGCACGCGATCCGATCCCGGCGGGCGCTCCCGTCGTACGCCTATCGGCTGGTGCTGATCGCCTGCCTGATGGTGCTGATCGGGATCTATCCGCAGTCGGTGTTCCTGATGTTCATCGCGTCGGCGCAGATCTGGCTGCTGTGCGAGGACATCCGCGAAGGGATCGGGCTCAGTCTGCTGCTGGTGCTCGGCGTCGGTACGGCGCAGTTGTGGAGCGCCGGGTGGGGCTGGGACGCGTTCTGGGAGATCCTGCCGTGGATGCTGGTCAGTCTCGTGGTCAGTCTGCTGTTCGGGATCTGGATCGAGAAGGTGATCACCCAGAGCCAGCAGCGTGCCGAGCTGATCGAGCAGCTCGAGTCGGCGCGGGACGAGCTCGCCGAGGCACACCACAGCGCCGGGGTGATGGCCGAGCGGGAGCGGATGGCGCGGGAGATCCACGACACGCTCGCGCAGGGGATGACTTCGATCGTGATGCTCGCGCAGGCCGCCGCCGTCGAACTTTCCCGGGGCGGGACTGACGGCGCAGCAGCCCGGCTCGCGGCGATCGAGGACACTGCGCGGGAGAATCTGGCCGAGGCGCGTGCGTTGGTTGCAGCGTTCACCCCGGTTGCGTTGTCGGAGGCAACATTGACCGAGGTACTGCGTCGGCAGGCGGAGCGGTTCGCGGCCGAGACCGGTGTCGACGTACAGGTCTCGCTGGACCTGCCGGACGACGAGGTCGCGGCGTTGCCGCAGGCGCAGCAGGTGGTCCTGCTCCGGTCGGCTCAGGAGGCGTTGGCCAACGTACGTAAGCACGCGGCGGCCACGCAGGTGCTGATCACGCTGGGGTTGTCGGACGGCCGGGTGTGGATCGAGATCCGCGACGACGGGACCGGATTCACGCCGGGATCGGAGTCGGGCGGCTTCGGGCTGAGCGCAATGCGCGGCCGGGTCGAGGAGTCCGGCGGCACCGTCGAGGTGGAGAGTACGCCCGGTCGAGGTACCCGGGTCCAGGTCCTGATTCCGGCTGTACAGGAGGATGTGTGATTCGGGTTCTGGTGGTCGACGATCACCCGGTGGTGCGCTCAGGGCTGAGCGGGATGCTGTCGGTGACCGACGACATCGAGGTGGTCGGCGAGGCCGGCGACGGGGCCGAGGCGCTCGCGCTGGTGGAGTCGACCAAGCCGGACGTCGTACTGATGGATCTGCGGATGCCGCGGATGGACGGGGTCGCTGCTACCGGGGCGATCGTGTCCGGGTACGCGTCGACGCGGGTACTGGTGCTGACGACGTACGACACCGACACGGAGATCCTGCACGCTGTCGAGGCCGGCGCTGCCGGGTACCTGCTGAAGGACACGCCGCATGCCGACCTGCTGAACGGGATCCGGGCCGCCGCGCGCGGTGAGACGGTGCTCGCCCCGCCGGTCGCGGCGCGGCTGATGTCACGTCTTCGTACGCCGGCCGCACCCGCCGCCGCGCAGCCCTCGCCGCGCGAGCTCGAGGTGCTGGCCGCCGTCGCCCGCGGTCTCAGCAACGCGGAGATCGGACGCGAACTGTTCATCGGCGAGGCCACGGTCAAGACCCATCTCCAGCGCCTGTTCGCCAAACTCGACGTCGACGACCGCACCCGCGCCGTCACCGTCGCGATCGAACGCGGCCTACTCCCCTCCCCCGGGCGCTAGCGCTCGACGCTGCTGCTCTGGGCCTTTCCGTCCAGCCGGCGGCGCAAGTCCTGCTGGGAGCTGCTCTCCGCGTGCTGGGCCGACGCGGGCCTGGGCGTCGTACCTGC
The DNA here is from genome assembly GCF_004366075.1 of Kribbella pratensis. Lineage (GTDB taxonomy): Bacteria > Actinomycetota > Actinomycetes > Propionibacteriales > Kribbellaceae > Kribbella > Kribbella pratensis. Next base: position 1,969,679 of record NZ_SODU01000001.1, read on the forward strand.
CTGCATGTTCTTCGCCAGATCCTCGGCCGCCTTGTGCGCGTCCTTGGCCGCGTCAGACGCGCCGATCGCCTGATCGGTCGCCTTCGCGACATCGGCTCTCTTGGATCCGACTGGACCGCGTACGTCGCGCACCTTCTTCTGAGCGCCCGAGAGCTCGTTCTGCAGCTTGTCTCTCGTCGACGTGATCTCCTTCGCGAGCTGTCCGCTCCTGATCACGGGCGGATCCTGCTCGAACCGGAACACGATCGTCCGCGCCGCGTCGACCCGCGCCGCGGCCTCCGCGACCCCCTCCTCGGCTTTGTCGACGATCTCCTTGACGCCTCGAACGTTCGCCAGCTGGTGTTTCGGTCCGTCGTACTCCGGCATGCGGTCGAGCGCGTCGGCGTGCTCCGTGGCCCTCTTCAGCTGCTCGCTGCTGACGCGCAGGTCGTCGCGCAGCCCGGCGAGGTCCTGCCACGGTTGCTGGAGCTTCGGCCGGATCGGTCCCGCCTCGCCCAGTGAGTCCCTGAACGCAGAACCCAACGCCGCGTCGGCCTCCTGCGACTCCGCAACAGCCCGAGGATCCTCGGTTTCCCACGCAACGCGCCGCTTGGGAACCGCCTCCTGCTCCAACCGGGAGACCCGCTCAGCCGACCTGCCGAAGGACTGTACGTCGTTGAGCCGCCGGGTCAACTCCTCATCGACAGCCTGCTCAGCCAGCAGGTTCTCGACGCGCCCGAGGACCGCCCGCGCCCCGTTCAGCGCCGACGCGACCTCATGCGTCCGCGCTTTGACCTCGGCCAGATCCACCATCAGCTCTCCCAACGTCCCGCTTCACCCGCCCGCTGTCTGCTTGCCCTGCTCGTCTTGCCCGTGCTGCTCGTCCTGCTCGTCCTGCTCATCCTGCTCGTCCTGCTCGTCCTGCTGCAGTCTGGCGCGCATGCTCTCGGCCATCTGCTGGACGTCCTCCCGCACAGCGAGTAGTTCCCGCTCCGCGATCTGCCGCGGTGTCTCGCGCTCCGGCACGCTCCAACTCCTGTCGTCGAGGAATCCTTCAACGACCATTGACGCGCCCGGACCCGCACCCGGTTCCCGGATCATTTGCCCCGTACCCTTAGTTCCGCGGCGACCTCGTTCGGTACGGCACCGCCGTACCGACGGTCCCGCTGCGCGTAGATCTCGATCGCCCGCCACAGGTCACGACGGTCGAAGTCCGGCCAGAGCGTGTCGAGGAACACCATCTCGGCGTACGCCAGCTGCCAGACCAGGAAGTTGCTCGTCCGCTGCTCCCCGGACGACCGCACGAACAGGTCGACCTCGGGGATGTCGGGCGCGTAGAGATGCCGGGCGATCGTCTTCTCGGTGATCCGGTCCGGCCGGAGCTTGCCTGCGGCAACCTCGTGCGCGATCGACTTCATCGCGTCGGCGATCTCCGCCTGGCCGCCGTAGTTCACGCAAAACTGCAAGGTGATGGTGTCGTTGTCCTTGGTCCGCTCCTGCGCGTACTCCAGCTCGTCGATCACGCTCTTCCACAACCGCGGCCGCCGCCCCGACCACACCACCCGGACCCCCATCGCGTCCAGCTCGTCACGCCGCCGATGGATCACCTCCCGGTTGAACCCCATCAGGAACCGCACCTCTTCAGGCGACCGGGCCCAGTTCTCGGTCGAGAACGCGTACGCCGAGATGTACTTCACCCCGATCTCGATGCCGCCCTTGATCACGTCCAGCAACGAAGCCTCACCGGCCTTGTGCCCCTCGGTCCGCGCCAGCCCCCGTTGCTTGGCCCACCGCCCGTTCCCGTCCATCACGATCGCCACATGCCGCGGCACCAGCTCCTTCGGCACCGCCGGCACCCGAGCCCCCGAAGGATGCGGCTCAGGCGCCACCACCACCTTCTGCTCCCCCCGCTCAACAACCCCCCGACCCCGACGACGACCAATAGGCGACATACGCCAAAGTCTCCCACCCACCCCTCCCGACCCCGGGCCCACACCCTCCACCGGTCCCGTGCGCCGCCCTCTGCAACAACCTGCAACCTGTGGACAACCCCCGACTTCGAACACCCTCCGTATGCCACCCTTACACCAACAGCACACAAGAACGGAGCCCCACCACATGCCCCGCCGACCGCTACTCGCCGCCGTCGCCACGCTCAGCACCCTCACCCTGCTGACCGCCTGCAACGGCTCCCCCGAAGCCGGCCGGCCAAACACCACCCCCACCACCACATCCCCTACCCCGACACCGTCGTCCACACCTGCGGGACCGCGTTGGACGCCGGCGGAGCAGACGGCGATCGCGGCAGCGAAGAAGCAGTACGTATTGGCCCGGGCTGCGATCGACACCGCCCTGGCTTCACCGGCCAAGGCAGACCAGGGCAAGCTAGCGAGCGCCGGCAACGGAGGCGCGTGGATGACCACCGTGCTGGAGGACATCGCAACCTTCCAGGAGTACGGCTGGTACGAATCAGGCCGTACGAAGATCACGACTGTCCACGTGTCGTCCGTCAAGCTCGATTTGGAGCAACCCGAGGTTCGGCTCATCAACTGCATCGACAGCTCCGCAGTCGTCATCCGTTCCCAGGCAGACAACAAACCGGTGTCAGCCGGCACCGGCACCAAGAAGCCCAAGAAGGTCTCATCCAGCGTCGTCTACGCACCGTCTGCGGCGGACGGCGGGAAACGCTGGCGATTGGTCGCCGAGCAGGAGCTGGGCGCATGCTGAGGTCCGCATCCAGGCTGGTTCTTACGCTCGCCGTAATGGCCGGGACGATTGTTCAGCCGCTGCAAGCAGACGCCGGCGAAACGCGCGACCCCAAGCCGGGACCGAATTATGTCTGGAAATGCGTCCAGGCATTGGCCTTCTGTGACTGGTTCCTCAAGACAAAGAGCCATAAGCCTGGCTCCGTCAAGACCGGTGGCAAGAAACCAGTCAAGTCGGCCACGAAGCGGCCGGAACGAATCTGTTTGCAGGGTGGTGCTGCGCATAGGTGTACGACCATCTTCGGTAACTGGTCGAACAGCCGGCAGTGTTATTTGCAGCGACTCGATCCGCAGCCTCCGCGCAGCGACCCCGCGTGGCAGGGCCACACCGACGGCGCAGTATGGGCCTGTGTGAGTGAGCACGACGACCGCTTCGTCACCAAGTGGGTATGGATACCTGGCAAGCCCGACACGGTAGTTGTCGACCCGGTGACATTGGTCTATGAGGCGATTGCAGACATGCGTCTCGCTGCGCCTCTCATCAACACGGCGCCAGGTTCGGGCCAGATCGGCCTAGTGAACATGCCGGTCTGGTTGTGGGTTACCAAGACTAAGAACACCTGGGGACCGATCGTTCGAAGTGCGAGCGTGCCGGGGTTGGCTGTGACAGTGACCGCACAAGTCAAAGCGATCAACTGGTCGATGGGCGACGGCAAGACCGTTCGATGTGAAGGGCCGGGAACGCCGTACAACAAATCGATGGGCGTGAAGGCCTCGCCCACCTGCGGGCACCGATACATCAAGACCTCCCGCAAGCTACCGAACTGCAAATACCCAGTCACCGCCGTCGCCCAGTGGGACATCACTTGGCAGAGCACCCTCGGCGACACCGGCCGGATCGCCATGACACAGCAAGCCGCCACCCAACTGCGCATCGGCGAAGCAGTCCCAGTACTCGTCGATCCAAACGGTGGCGATGCTGTCCCCCCGGCGACGAGCGGATGCTGACGACGACATCGGACGAGAGTGCCGCAAGGTGTGCCTAAGGGCCATCGGCGGCGTAGCCGAGTAGGTGCGAGAGGAGGTCCCACCCGGACCTGCCGATCGACGAGGCAGTGAGCGCGATCAGGATCGGACGCGATTTCCTGCGGACCAGCTCCCCGAAGGGAAAGTCCCGTTCCGACCGTCGGGTACGACGGGCGGGATCAGTTGCCCGACGCTATCAACCGGGACGTGGCCCTCCCGAGAGCATCGTCTGGTGTGCAAGAGGCCACTCCGACGGCTGCGGAGGCACGGAAGCGGGATGGCAAACACGGCGTGGAGAAGGCCAAGGGCGCCGAGCGGGGGACCATTAAGCCGCACCGGCGCGGACCGTCGCAACGCACAAAGCCGCCCTCCTCAACCACCCAGCCCGGCCGCTACCAAACGTCCTTGCAGCAACCTGCAACCTGTGGACAACCCACCCCGCCGAACACCCTCCGTATGCCACCCTTACACCAACAGCACACAAGAACGGAGCCCCACCACATGCCCCGCCGACCGGCCCTCACCACCGCCACCGCAGCCCTCTGCGCCCTAACAGCGCTAACCGCCTGCCAAGGCTCCCCCGAGGCCGGCCAACCCAACACGACCCCCACCACGACCTCAGCCGCCTCCACCCCGACGCCGACGCCGGTGAACCCCTCGACTCCTGGTTGGACCCCGGCTGAGAAAGCAGCCATCGCGGCGGCCAAGGCGCGCTACATGTCAGCCCGGGCCGCAATCGACGTCGCGCTCAACGATCCCGCCGCCGCAACGGATGCAAAATTGCTGCAAGCCGGCACCGGCGGGGCCTGGCTCGTCCGCGTCTTGACCGATGTGCAGTTCAACCTGGACCGCGGCTGGTATCAGAACGGCAGATTAGCCGTCGCGATCCTGTCCGTTGCATCGGTCAAACTCAAGGCCGAGCAACCCGAGGTGCGGCTCAACGTGTGCCTGGACACTTCGAAGGTCGGCTTGTATTACAAAAAGACCCACAAGCCCGTCCCTGGCATCCCAGCAAATGGCAATCGCCACAAGATCCAGGCTCAGGTTGTCTACGCGTCGCTTGACGGCCAGTCCACGAAGATGTGGTTCCTCATCGATGAGAAGGATCTGGGATCATGCTGAGGGGCCTCGTCACCCTCACAGCGTTGACACTCGCGCTGATCTCGGTCGACTTTGTGACGCCCGCATGGGCGGAAAACGCCCTTCCGCCTAAACCCGAAGGGGACTACATCCTCGTCTGCAACAGCAGCCATGTCTGCATATGGAGGCTGCGTTCCACCATTGAGGATTCGCAAACAACGACGAAGCCGGGTAAGCCGCCCGTCAAGTCGATCACGAGAACGCCGGAGCGCATCTGCATGGATGGCGGCGCTGCGCGTGCGTGTACGTCGAACCTTGGCAACTGGTCGAACGGCCAGCAGTGCTACCTGCGGAGACTCCAGCCGCAGCCACCGAAGAGCGATCCCTCTTGGCAGGGCCACACGGACGGCGCGGTCTGGATCTGTGTCCGCGAGCAGGGCAACCGGTTCGTGACGCGGTGGATCTGGTTGCCCGGTAGACCCGACACGGTCGTGGTAGACCCGGTGACGTTGGTCTACGAGGCAATCGGGGAAATGCGTCTTGCGCCGCCGCTGATCAAGACGGCTCCAGGGGTTGGCCAGATCGGGTTGGTGAACATGCCGGTCTGGATGTGGGTAACGAAGACGGAGAACACCTGGGGGCCGATCGTCCGGTCGGCCAGTGTGCCGGGGTTGGCTGTGGCTGTTACCGCTCAGGTCAAGGCAATCAACTGGTCCATGGGCGACGGTAAGACGGTTCGATGTGAAGGGCCAGGGACGCCGTACGACAAGTCGATGGGTGTGAAGGGCTCGCCGACCTGTGGGCACCGCTACGTGAAGACCTCGCGGAAGCTGCCGAACTGCAAGTACCCAGTCACCGCCGTCGCCCAGTGGGACATCACTTGGCAGAGCACCCTTGGTGACAGCGGGCAGATCTCGATGACTCAGCAAGCCGCGACTCAGCTGCGTATTGGCGAAGCAGTCCCTGTTCTCGTCGATCCAGGTGGTGGCCAGGCCACGGTTGCCGATTCAGGGTGCTAACGGCGCGGGACCGCCGTACGGCGATGCTCCCGTTGTCCATGGGCTTACGCAGTGTGCGGGTCTGGGACCAAGGCTGCGGTCAGGGTCTGGGTCTGGCCTGGGGCGCCTCAGACGACGGCCGCGGTTTCCGAGGCCCGGTGGGCCGGCGACTCGAAGTTGGCTGAGCGGGCAAAAGGCCGCCGAGCAGGACAAGTAATCAGCTTGCTCCGGGTGCGTAGATCCGACGTACTGCGGCTGCGTTGACCGAGGACCATGGCCGGGCTGTCATGGTCTGTCTGGGCGTCGAGTCGTGGGGTTTGGCGGGTGAAATGCGGCCTGGATCCACGACTCGCGGTTTTGGGGAGCAGCCAATCGGCACGAGTCGGCGTGATGTAGGTCGGCTCGTCGGCGACGGCGACCTGCGTTCGACGGGTGGTGATTGGCGCGGCCGGTCAGGTCGGCGCTCCCTGTCCCGCGCGCGAGGCTACGTCGGACGGCCGCGGCGGCGCCAGAGGTTGTTGGCTGGCGGGTTGTTTCAGCGCTGGCGGCTACAACCCGGCAGCGGCACAACAGCCTGCCAGCGGGACGACGTCCGGCGGACTCGCCGCCAGTACCAGTACGCCGCGCGAGATCGGCAGGGTACGACGGCTGGCGTGCGTCGGGCGGACCGTTCTCAGCGGGAGGGGCGCCGCGCGGTGGTCGTGGAGCTGGCGACCCCGTGGACCTGGCAGGCGGTCCGTGCGGGGCCGGGCGGGTGTTGCGGGTTCCGTGCCAGGTCGGTCCGGGGATGCCGTCGTACGCCGGGGGCGGCGTGAGGGGGGGTTGTGGATAAGTTCCGCGGGGGGTGGGCGGTAGGCAATAGATTCGGGGTATGACGAGTTGGGCTTCGGTTGATGAGGTTCGGGCGGACCTGGTGGGGGTGCTTGCGCGGTTTCGGGCGGGTGGTTGGGCGTTCAGTTTTGGGGACGGGGTTCCTGAGGCGGTCATGCTCACGTACGACGAGTTCGAGGACCTCGGTGGGGAAGGCAAGTTCGCGGTCCTTGACGAGGTGATCGAGCCGGCGGTTCTTGCGCGACGGCTGCCGCAGCTCGTGGAGGTCGCGCGGGCCGGTGCCGGTGTTCCCGTGGTGTGGGGTGTGGATGGGGAGCCGGAGGCCGTGGTGATGTCGACGGCGCAGTACCGGGATCTTCGCGGCGACGATCACCCACCGGCTGGCGTCGTCGACGACCCCACGGTGCGGAAGTACGCGACGGAGCCACTCCCCGGCAGCCGACCACTGGACCTGGACGAGTGGGCTGCCAACGATCCCCTGACGCGCGAGCTCCTCGACGAGATACGTGCCGAGCAGAGGTCAGAGGGCGATGACCGATGACACCAGGTACCTGATCGTCGGAATCGAGAAGGCCCATCAGGACCTGCATTTCCTGCGCCGACAGGCCAGAACGTCGTCAGCCGCCCGCCAGCTGTACCGCGAGATCCTGCGGGAGATCGAAAGACTTCGGACCGGTGCAACCGACGGACACCATGCGCTCGGATGCGAGCCGGGCAAGGGTGATCTCCGCGACTGTGTGACGGCGTACGTCCGGTCAGATCCTGTCCGCAAGGCTGACTATCGTTTGGTGTTTCGCGAGCTGGCACCGGCGGCTACAGGCGAACAGCCTCGTCGGGAGTTACTCGCGGTCAAACCCCGCCGTGGGCCGAACGACGTCTATGCACATGTCTGCGCTCGTCTCAGTCGTCATCCGGACGACCAGCAGCCCGGGCTGAACCGTTTCGGTGACCGCCGGCCCGACGCCAGAGGCAGCCGAGCCGCCCGGCAGGCAGAGTTGGACGCCAAGAGAGCGATCGCGCATGCCTGGTCCGGTCAGAAGCCGTTGAGCTCAACCCGCGCGCTCCTACCCGCCGGAGCCACACGGGGCACCCCTGACGATCAGGCCCTGGTCGCGGCAACTGCCCAGCATTCCGGCCCGCGTCGCAGCCTGCAGTGGTCCGACTCAAGTGACGCAGCGAGCGGTCGCCCACAGCCGACGACCGGGTATCCGCTCCCGGCCCTGCGGGCATCCGGGGCGACCGGTTGGCCGGGGTGTGAGCGATGAGGGGTTCAGCCGGTTAGGTGGGAGTTGGGGGTTAGGTCTAGGTGGGGTAGGGAGCGGAGTTGGTTTTCTTGGTGGTAGGTGAAGAAGGCGGCTATCAGGCCGGTGGATTCTCGGCGGGTTCGGGGGTCGGCTTGGAGGGCGGTGGGCCAGTCTCCGGTGAGGAGGGCGGCCAGGTGGGTGACGGTGGCGAGGGACGGCATGGCTGGGGCGGGTGGGCGGCAGGTGGTGCAGACCATGCCGCCGGCGGCGGGGTTGAAGGCGCGGTGGGGGCCGGGTTCGCCGCAGCGGGCGCAGTCGTCGAAGGACGGGGCGTAGCCGGAGATCGCGAGTGAGCGGAGCAGGAACGAGTCGAGGACCAGGGCCGGTTCCCGTTCGCCGGTGGAGAGGACGCGCAGGGCGCCGGCCAGGAGCAGGTGCTGCTGGGTGGCGGGTTCCTTCTCCTCGACGACGAGGCGGTCGGCGGTCTCCAGGAGGACGGTGCCGGCGGTGTAGCGGGCGTAGTCGTTGACGATGCCCTCGCCGTACGCCGAGATCGACTCGGCCTGGGTGACGACGTCGAGGGTGCGGCCGGTGGCGAGCTGCAGGTCGACGTGGCTGAACGGCTCGAGCCGGGCACCGAAGCGTGACGACGTACGGCGGACGCCCTTGGCGACCGCGCGGACCTTGCCGTTGGCGCGGGTCAGCAGCGTGGCGATCCGGTCCGCCTCACCCAGTTTCTGGGTGCGCAGCACGATCGCCTGATCCCGGTAGAGCGGCACGACGTCAGTGTCTCACCCGCGACCGACATACTCCTCGAGGCCGATCGGCTCACGCCCGGTGATGTCGGCGACAGCGGTCGAGACGTTCCCCATCTCGCCGCTGGCGATGGCCGCGTACGACGTGACCCACCCGGCGACCTCCCACGGGGCGGCGCCGTACGACTCGCGGGACCGGTAGGCCTCGTCGAGCGTCTCGGCCTCGTACCGCACCTTGCGGCCCCAGGCCGCGGTCAACACCGCCGCCGCCTCGGCCAGCGTGAACGCGGACGGGCCGGTCAGGTCGTAAGTAGCGCCGTTGTGACCGGACCCCGTGAGCACCCGCGCCGCCACCGCGGCCACGTCGTCCCGAGCGACCGCGGCGACCCGCCCGTCCCCCGCCGGCCCGCGGATCACGTCGTCCGAACCCACGAATCCGGGCACGAAGTCGAGGTACATGTTGTCCCGCAGGAACGTGAAGTCGACCCCGGTCGACCGGATGTGCTCCTCGGTGTGCCAGTGGTCCCGCGCGAACGTGAACGTCGCACCCGGCGCCGCCCCGACGAACGACGTGTACACGATCCGTTGCACACCCGCCGCCACCGCCGCGTCGACCGTTGCCTTGTGCAACGCCACCCGATCGGCCGACTCCGTTGCACTCAGCAACATCAGTACGTCGACGCCGTCGAGCGCGGACAGCAACGCCGCGTGTTCGCCGTACGCCGCCTGCGCGACGGAGGCACCCGGCACCGACGGAGCCCGCGCCGGATCCCGCACGATCAACCGCAGCGGTACGCTGGTCAACTGTGCGACGATCCGCGACCCGAGCTGTCCGGTCGAGCCGGTGACGCCGATCACTTGCCCACCAGGTCCATCCCGCCCTGGGTGTACCGCTGCCCGGCCACCGCGTCGGGCGGGAACGCCTCGTCGAGCGCAGCCAACTCAGAAGCCGACAACGTCACATCCAAAGCGCCGAGGTTCTCCGCGAGATAGGTCCGCCGCTTCGTCCCCGGGATCGGCGCCACGTCATTGCCCTGCGCAAGCAACCAGGCGAGCGCCAGCTGCCCCGGCGTCACGCCCTTCGAGGCAGCCAGCGACTGCACCTGCGCGACCAGGTCCAGGTTCCGCTGGAAGTTCTCGCCCTGGAACCGCGGCAGCCCGCGCCGCATGTCGTCCTCGGGGAAGTCCGCCTCCGACTTGATCTGGCCGGTGAGGAATCCGCGCCCGAGCGGGCTGAACGGCACGAACCCGATCCCGAGCTCACGCAACGTCGGCAGTACGACGGTCTCCGGGTCGCGCGTCCACAGCGACCACTCGCTCTGGACGGCGGTGATCGGGTGTACGGCGTGGGCGGCGCGCACCGTCTCGCCGTTCACCTCGGACAGCCCGAGGTACCGCACCTTGCCGGCCTCCACCATGGAGGCCATCGCGCCGACCGTCTCCTCGATGGGCACCTGCGGGTCGCGGCGGTGCAGGTACCAGAGGTCGACGTGGTCCACGCCGAGGCGGCGCAGCGACGCGTCGAGGGCCTCGCGCGCGTAGGCGGGCGAACCGTCCACGACGGACGGCAGCGCCGAGGCCGACGCGGGACGCTTGAAGCCGAACTTCGTCGCGAGCACCACCTGGTCGCGGCGGCCGGCCAGCGCACGGCCCACGAGCTCCTCGTTCTCGCCGTCGCCGTACACGTCGGCGGTGTCGATGAAGGTGCAGCCCGCGTCGATGGCGGCGTGCAGCGTCGCGATGGACTCGGAGTCGTCGGCGCGTACGCCGTACGACTGGGACATCCCCATGCAGCCGAGGCCGAGGGCGGAAACGGTCAGGTCACCGAGCTGGGATTCTCGCATACCCCGAACCTACCGCCGTATCGTCGGCAGCTCGACAGGAGGTGTCACCACGGGCGAGCGGTCCGCACGCTCAGCGCGGCAGGCGGCGGGGATGAATTCGGGGACACCTCCTGTCGAGCTGCCGGTCGAGTCAGAGGTCCAGTTGTGCTGGGGTGCTCGGCGCACCCGACTCCAGCAGTCTGCGGAGCAGCACGGGCAGCTCCCGCGGCGCGAACCGTCCTTGGTGCGTCTCCAGCTCGGCGAGCGTCCACCACCGCATGTCGTGGACGTTCTCGGCGCGGAGCTCCTCGGCGGTCAGTGAGCCGGCCGGGGTGAAGTGGTCCGTGCGGATCAGGAAGTAGTCGTTGAGGACGCCGTCGTACCCGGTTGCGTGGCCGTCGGCAACTACTTCCTGGTGCCAGAGGTGCGGCGGGTCGGCGAAGTCCCGCAGGCCGACCTCCTCGACGAGTTCGCGCCGCAGACCCTCGACCACGGTTTCGCCGGCCTCCAGACCGCCGCCGGGTGTCGCCCACAGCGGCCCGTCGCCGAACTCGAAGCGGACCAGCAGGATCCGGTCGTCGGGATCGAGGATCACGCCGCGCGCCGCCGGGCGGAGGTTGGGTAGGCGGAGTTCCAGTTCGCGGTGCTCTTCGACCGCGCGGAAGCCGAAGCGGGTGTTGACCTTGCGCATCGGGGCGTTGGTCAGCGCTGTCCACGTGTGCAGGAAACGTTGCGTCGTACGGTGCTTGGCCAGTTGGTCGAGATTCGCCAGCTTCAGGTGGGTGCCGAGGTTGTGGCCACGATGCTCCCGCAGTACCAGCGTGTCGTCCTGCTGGGCGTTCTCGGCGTCGGCCCGCGGCAGATAGATCAGTGTGTAGCCGGCCGGCTCACCGGCGAGAGTGTGCGCCATCGTCACCAGGGCGAGATAGTTCCGGTCGATCCGCGCCTCGCTCGCCTCGAGCTTCTCGACGGTCCACGGCACGACCTCGCGCGTCATGCCACCGGTCGGTACGTCGAGATCCATCGCTGTGTGCAGGTCGGCGTACGCCTGCTGATGTTCCGGCGGGCACAGCCCCGCCCACGACGTCAGCTCGTACCCGTCGAGCCGGCCCGCAGAAGAACGCAGCTCCTCCAGCCGCAGGTCGTCGTACGGCAGCGGTACGACGAGATGCTCCTCGACATGTTCCACCTGGAACCCGAGCCGCTCCGCGAACGCCGCACCCGGCCACGGACTCGAGGGTACGCCGAGCTCGGTCTGGACGATCGTCCTCCCGAGTTGCGCTGATCGGGTCACGGCCCACTGCCACAGCGCCGTACCAATCCCCCGCCGCCGATGCGCCGGCGGTACGTCGACCTCGACCTCCACCGTGTCGAGGTTGTCGGTCAGCCGGTACTCGAACAGCATCCCGCCGACCACCCGGTCGTCCTCGAACGCGCCGACCGCGATCCGCTGCTTGAGCGGACCCGGGTTGCGCAGCGAGTACCCGAGCGCCTCGCGCCCGGTCACCAGCGCCGCCTCCCGGCCGGCGATCGCACCGGCCCGGAAGGCGTCGTACCACTCGTCGAACAGGGCCAGGTCGGCCGGGTCGATCTCGCGAATGCTGATCACCCGGCCGACCCAACCAAACAATCGGGTCAGAACGCCAATTGCCTAGACCGGCGCGACCGAGCCCTTGTACATGCCCATGATCACGAAGTTGTCCGCGTACGGCGCGTTCTTCAGGATCGGGTCGTCGTCGGCCGGGAACTTCGCCACCCGGGTGCCCTCGAGCGCGGGGTTGTTACCGTAGCGCTCCCACAGCGGGATGATCGGCAGCAGTTCGTTGAACGCCATCGCCGCGGTGGTGATGTTCTTCTTCTGCTCGTCCACGTTCAGGCCCTGCGCCGACTTGTCCACGACCTGCTGGAGGTCGATCGGACCGGCCGAGGTGGTCTGCTTCAGCGGGAAGTTCATGCCCTTGCCGCCCGAGTTCGCCGCGATCACGTAGTTGAACGTGTACAGGTCCTGGACGAACGCGAAGTACGGGTGCGGGTGGCTCGACGCGCCCCAGCCCTGGATGGCGATGTCGAACTTGCCGGCCAGGACGTCCGGGTTCAGCTGGGTGAAGGTGATACCCCGCTTGGTGATGTTGAAGCCGAACTTGTTCAGCTGGTCGGCCGCGTTGGTGGCGGCCGGGTTCCAGTCGGCGAACTCGGTCGGGAACTTGATGTCGTAGGCGGCCGGCTTGCCGTTCGGCAGCGTCCACTTGCCGCCGTTCTTCTTCCACCCGGCCTCGGTCAGCAGCGAGGTGGCCTTGGCCTCGTCCTTCTCGTAGGCCTGCAGCTTCTTCTGGTCGGCGTCCGAGATCCAGTCGGGCACGAGGATGTCGGAGAAGCCTGCCATGAACTTGCAGGGCTTGCCCGAGTCGCCGAGCGCGACGGTTCCGTTCTCGTTGCGGTCCAGGACGTAGGCGATCGCCTGCCGTACCCGGGCGTCGGCCAGCTCCGGGTGGGCGGTGTAGTTGAACACCAGCGACGGGCCCGAGTACACCGGCGGCCGGAGGATCCGGAAACCGCTGGACTGCAGGGTCTTCTCGGTGGCCACCGCGAAACCGTGGGTGGCGTAGTCGACGTCCTTGTTCAGCACGACCGGGGAGATGTCCGAGGTCTCACCGTTGTACAGGACGACCTTGGTGAAGCCGATCTTGTCGGCGAACAGGCCCTTGTCGTTCTTGACCAGCGACATCTGCGCGTTGGTCATGCTCTTCACATCGAAGTTGAAGGGGCCCGAGACGACCGGGTTCTCCGGACGGAACTTCTGGAAGTCGCCGTTCAGCTTCTTGCCCTCGGCGCTGTCCAGGCTGGTCTTGGCCTTCCGCAGGGCCTCGGCCTTGGTCGCCCACTCACCGTAGACCGAGTCCGGCAGGATCCCGGCGCGGAGGATGTAGCGCTCCAGCACGGTCGACGGCGTCGCGATGGTGAACAGCACCGTGGTGTCGTCCTTGGCGCTGACGTCGGACAGGAACGTCCAGTCCTGCTGGCGCAGCAGCCAGCGCAGGTTGAACGTCGACACGACGTCCTTCGCGGTCACCGGCTTGCCGTCGCTCCAGGTCAGCCCGGAGCGCAGCTTCAGGGTGTAGGTCTTGGTCGCCTCGTCCAGCGTGCCGGACTCGGCCATCATCCATTCCCACTTCTTGTCGGCCCAGTAGTACATGCCGGCACTCGGGTAGACGAGGTCGAAGTACGGGCTGTTACTGGCCTGGATGCCGTCGGTGACACCGGCAGCCAGGTTGAAGTGGCCCTTGGGCGGCAACTGGTACGGGTACGCCCCGTGGAACTCCTTGTTGCCGGACTTGCCGCTGTCACCGCCGCTCGCGTTCGGCTTGCTCGGCGAACACGCCGTCACAGACCCGATGCCGGCCGCGCCGACACCGGCGATACCGAAGATCTGGAGCACGTGCCGGCGGGAAATCGCGTTGGTCAGAGCGCTCGCGCCCTTCCCGTTGGTGCCGGAATCGTTGGTGCCGGTGGGACTCATCCTTCGTCCTTTCTGGACTGACCACACACCTATGTGGGTCAGTTACTACTTACTGGTGGGACTAACTACCGCCCTCGCGTTTTTCCCGACGCCGGGTGATGACCACCCCGACGACGACCACCAGGCCCAGTAGCAGGCCCAAACACAAGGTGAACAAGGTGACGACGAACTCCGGGGTGCCCGGCGTCAGGGTGAGCAACAGGACTCCGCTGGCCAGCACCAGGAACACCGCCCAGCTGAGCGCCATCCGGCCGATCTGCGGCGACATCAGGCCCTCGGTTCATCCGACCGTGCCTCATCGTCGAGAGCGGCCACGCCGTCCCGCGCGACCACGTGGCACGCGGCGGACTGGCCGGACCGGATCGTGACCAGCTCGGGGACCGCCCCGTCGCAGAGCCCGTCCTCGAACAGCGGGCAGCGCGGATGGAACGTGCATCCGGACGGCAGGTGCGCCAGGCTCGGAATCTCCAGGCTGCGCAGGGACTCGCGGCCCTTGGTCTTGGTCAGGTCCGGGTCGGGCTCGGGGATCGCGTCGATCAGCGCCCGGGTGTACGGATGCGTCGGCGCGTTGATGATCTTCGGCGTCGGCCCGAACTCCACGATCCGGCCGAGATACATCACCGCGGTCTTGCCGTGCCAGCCGAAGTACTTCGCGATCGCCAGGTCGTGGGTGATGAACAGGAACCCGACGCCGAGGTCGTCGCGCAGCCGGCCGAGCATCGCGAGCACGCTGATCCGGATCGACACGTCCAGCATCGACGTCGACTCGTCGGCGATGATCAGCTTCGGGTCCAGCGTCAGCGCCCGGGCGACGGCGACCCGTTGCCGCTGACCGCCGGACAGCTGGTGCGGGTACTTCGACAGGTAGTTCTCGGCCGGGGTCAGGTCCACCTTGGTGAGCAGCTCGACGGCCCGCTCGGCGGCCGCCTTCTTGCTCTTCACCACTCCGTGCTTGAGCAGCGGGGCGGTGATCGTCTGCTGGATCGTCCGCGTCGGGTTGAGCGAGGCGTACGGGTCCTGGTGGACGTACTGCACGCTGCGCCGGAAATTGGTGAAGTCGTCCCGCTTCAACGCCCAGATGTCGGTGCCCTCGAACGCGACCTCACCGCTGCTCGGCCTGGCGAGACCGGCCGCCATCCGGGCCGCCGTCGTCTTCCCGGAACCGCTCTCGCCGACCAGACACAGAACCTCGCCGGGGTTGACCGACAGGTTGATGTTGTCGACCGCCCGGATCGGACCGGCCTTGGTGTGGAACACCTGGCTGACCCCGCCGAGCGTCATCAGCGGCGCCCGGCCCGCGGTCTCGGGGGACTTCTCCAACGCGCTCATGATGCGTTCCCCAAGTCGCTCGGCACCTCGCGCTGGAGGTGCACGTCCTTCCAATGGATGCAGGCCGCCTCGTGCGCGTCGCCCGGCTCGTCGGTGATCGGGAGCAACGGCGGGTCCTCTTCCTTGCACTCCTCGGTCGCGTACTTGCACCGGGGATTGAACGTACAACCCGGCGGGAGCGCGGCGAGGCTCGGCGGTCCGCCCGGGATCGACTCCATGTCCGGCAGGTCGCCGACGATCGGCGGCACGGCCTTGATCAGCCCGAGCGTGTACGGGTGCCGCGGCCGGTAGAACATGTCCCGGACACCGCCGGTCTCGATGATGCGACCGGCGTACATGGTGGCGACCCGGTCCGCGAGCTCGGCGGCCAGCGACAGGTCGTGGGAGATGAAGATCATCGAGAACCCGAGCCGCTCGCGGACCTCGTGCAGGACGTCGACGACGGACCGCTGGGTGAGGATGTCGAGCGCGGTGGTCGGCTCGTCGAGGATCAGTACTTCGGGTTCGAGCAGCAGGCTCATCGCGATCAGCACGCGCTGCCGCATACCGCCGGACAGCTCGTGCGGGTAGCTGTCCATCACCCGGGACGGCTCGAGCCGCACCAGCCGGAGCAGCTCGCCGGCCCGGTCCTCGATCTCCTGCTTGGTGAACTTGGTGTGCGCGCGCATCGTGTCGTGCATGTGCGCGCGGATCTTGAGCACCGGGTTGAACGCGTTCATCGCGCCCTGGAACACCATCGCCGCGTCCCGCCAGCGGAACTGCCGCAGGTCCCGGCCGTCCAGGCCGAGGATGTCGATCTCGGTGCCGTCGCCGCGGTTGAAGGTCACCTGGCCGCTGGCGTGTCCGAGCCGCGGCAGCAACCGCAGCAGGCCGAGCCCGAGCGTCGTCTTGCCACAGCCGCTCTCGCCGACGAGTGCGACGCTCTCACCCGGAAACAGGTCGAGGTCGACACCGCGGACCGCCTGCACCGTCGCACCGGAACCGGTCCGGTACTCGACCTTGAAGTCGCGGATGGACAGCAGCGGCTTGCCCTCGCCGCCGCGCTTCGCACGGGTACTCGAAGAAGTAGTCGTCACAGTGATCACCGGTCCCGGAGCCGCGGGTTGAGGATCTCTTCGAGGGATCTCGTCATCATCACCAGTCCGAGCTGCAGCAGGATGATCGCGACGATCGGGCTGAGGATCCAGGCCAGGCTCGCGTCGTTGAAGATGGCGCCGGCGATCCAGGCACGGTTGAGCATGATGCCCCAGTTCGCCCCACTCAGCGGCGCCAGCCCGAGCAGGTAGAAGCCGACCAGCTGGTAGATCGCGTTCGTCACGCCGATCATGAAGTTCATCAGGATGAAGCTGGCCATGTTCGGCAGGATCTCGACGAACACCACCCGCACTGTCCCGAGGTCGAGCAGCCGGGCCGCCTCGACGAACTCTCGCTCCTTGAGGGAGAGGACCTGCGCCCGTACCGCCCGGGTCAGCACCGGCCAGGACAGGACGCCGACCAGCAACGCGAGCAGGATCGGCGAATCGAGCTTGAAGAACGCGCCGAGTACCGCGAGCAGGATGATCGGGGGGACCGTCAGGAAGACGTCGGCCACGGTGACCACCGCGGAGTCGACCCATCCGCCCAGGTAGGCGGCCAGCGATCCGAGCACGATCGCGATGGCCGTCGAGATCGCCGCGGCGAAGAAGCCGACGAAGATGACGGTGCGGCCGCCGCCGATCATCTGGGCCAGGACGTCCTTGCCCTCGTTGTCGGTACCGAGCAGGTGGCCCGGAGAGCCGGCCGGGAGCAGGATCTCCTTGACGTTCGGCGCGATGTCGGGCGCGAAGAAAGGCCCGATCGCGGAGACCAGTACCAGCAGCAGCACCACCACGAAGCCGATGAAACCCGCTGGACTGCGGCGCAGTGAGCTGAGGATGCCGGCGAACCGTGAGACGCCGGTCGTGCCGATCGAGGTGACCGGAATCGTTGCTTCTGTCATCTCAGCTCACCCCTTGGCCTTGCCGCCGACCCGGATCCGCGGATCCAGGCGGCTGTAGAGGACGTCCGCGAGCAGGTTGGCCGCGACCACCGAGATCGTGACGACCAGGAAGATCCCCTGCAGCACCGGATAGTCGCGGCCGTTGACCGCGTTGAAGAGGCTGAAGCCGATGCCCTGGTAGCCGAAGATCTTCTCCACGAAGATCGCGCCGCCGACCACGAATCCCAGCGACACCGCGAGCTGGCTGAACAGGGGCAGTACGGCGTTGCGTCCGACGTACCCGGACCGGATCCGGTTGTCCGACAGACCGCGCGCCCGGGCGACCGTCACGTAGTCCTCGCCGAGGGTCTCCACCGTGGACGACTTCATCACCAGCGCCCAGGAGCCGACCGTGGTCAGCGCGTAGGCGAGGATCGGCAGGAACGCGTGGTAGAAGATGTCGTTCAGGAAGCTCAGGCTGAACGACGGCTCCACTCCTGCCGTGTACGAGCCGCGGGCCTCGGTCAGGTTGAACAGCTGCAACTTCACGCCGAGGAAGACCACGATCAGGATCGCCAGGATGTAGTTCGGGATCGCGTGCAGCAACGAGCCGATCGACGTCAGCAGGTGGTCGATCCAGCTCTCCCGCCGGTAGGCCATGATCATGCCGGCCACGATGCCGACGATGAAGCTGATAACCGTCGCGACACCGACCGAGAACAGCGTCCACGGCAAGTAGGTCTTGATCACCTGCGCGACTGTGGTACCCGGCGACAGCGTCGAGTTGCCGAAGTCGCCGTGCAGCAGGTTGACCATGTAGGTCGCGTACTGCGAGATCACCGGGGCGTCCGGGTCGAGCGAGAACAGGTTCTGCGCCTGGGCGGCGGCCGCCTCGTACGAGATACCGGTCTGCGCGATCTGCGTCTGGATATAGGTGTCGACCGGGTTACCGGGCAACAATCTGACCAGGAAGAACGTGCCGGTGGTGACGATGAAGACCGTCAGGACCGCCTTGAAGAGTCTTCGGACCAGCCAGGCGTTGACAAAACGCCGAGCAGCCGAGGGTCTCGGTTCGACGACCGGTCCTTCGATCAGCTTCGCCGCGGACGTGTCGACCGCACCACTCACTGCTCACCTCCACGCGACTACCAGGGAAAGCCGGTGGCGCAGACCCTCAACAGCACGAATTAGTAACGCTGTCTTGCAAGAGTCTGCGCATAGTGACGACAGTCTGCGCAACCTCGGTCACCGAGTCAACGACTTGAGGCAACGTTGAGACAACGTCGCGGACCGTGACGCAACGGTACCGGGGCGTGCAGGAATCGCCCGCCTCCGACACGGAAGCGGGCGATTCGGGGTGAAGGTTCGACTACTGTCAGCGCGTGGCGCGGTTGACAGCCGAGACGACCGCCTTCAACGAAGCAGTGAGAATGTTGGCGTCCCGGCCGACACCCCAGAACACCTCGTCGCCGACCTCGCATTCGACGTACGCCGCGGCCAACGCGTCACCGCCCGCGGAAAGCGCATGCTCGTGGTAGTCCAGCACCCGTACGTCGTACTTCAGCGGCTTGATCGCGTCCACGAAGGCCGACACCGGACCGTTGCCCTCGCCAACCAGTTCGTGCGGCACACCGTTGGCATAGACCTGAACCCGGAGCTGGTCGCCGTGCCCCTCACCGGACGTCGAGTTGACGCTGAGCAGCGACAGCGGGCCCGGTGCCAGGTACTCGGCCGCGAAGATGTCCCACATCTGCTGCGGACCGACCTCGCCGCCCTCGTTGTCGGTGTGCTGCTGGATCACCCGGCTGAACTCGATCTGCAGCCGGCGCGGCAGGTCGAGCCGGTGCTCGGACTTCATGATGTACGCGACGCCGCCCTTGCCGGACTGCGAGTTCACCCGGATCACGGCCTCGTAGCTGCGGCCGACGTCCTTCGGGTCGATCGGCAGGTACGGCGCCTCCCAGGCGATGTCGCCGACCGGCCTGCCCTCGGCCGCGGCCTGCTTGTCCAGCGCCTCCAGGCCCTTCTTGATCGCGTCCTGGTGCGAGCCCGAGAAGGCGGTGTAGACCAGGTCACCGGCGTACGGCTGGCGCTCGGGAACGCGCATCTGCGTGCAGTACTCGACCGTGCGGCGGATCTCGTCGATGTCGGAGAAGTCGATCTGCGGGTCGATGCCCTGGCTGAACAGGTTCATCCCCAGCGTCACCAGGTCGACGTTGCCGGTCCGCTCACCGTGGCCGAACAGGCAGCCCTCGACGCGGTCCGCGCCGGCCATCAGCGCCAGCTCGGTGGCAGCCACCGCCGTACCGCGGTCGTTGTGCGGGTGCAGGCTGATCGTGCTGTGCGCACGCCGGGTCAGGTTGCGGCCGAACCACTCGATCTGGTCGGCGTACACGTTCGGGGTGCACATCTCGACGGTGGCCGGCAGGTTCAGGATGATCTCGCGGCCCTCGGCGGGCTGCCAGACGTCACTGACCGCCTCGCACACCTCGAGCGCGAACTCCAGCTCGGTGCCGGTGAAGATCTCCGGGCTGTACTGGTAGCCGAACTCGCAGTCGCCCAGGATCTCGTCGGCGTACTTCATCACGGTCTCGGTGCCGCGGACCGCGATCGTGCGGCACTCGGCCTTGTCGACGTTGAACACCACCCGGCGGAACAGCGGCGCGGTCGCGTTGTAGAGGTGAATGGTGGCCTTCGGCGAGCCCTGCAGCGACTGCACGGTGCGCTCGATCAGCTCCTCGCGCGCCTGGGTCAGCACCGAGATCGTCACGTCGTCCGGGATGACGTCGTCCTCGATCAGGCTCCGGACGAAGTCGAAGTCGTACTGGCTGGCGCTCGGGAAACCGACCTCGATCTCCTTGTAGCCCATCTTCACCAGCAGGTCGAACATCCGCCGCTTGCGCGCCGGGGACATCGGCTCGACCAGCGCCTGGTTGCCGTCGCGGAGGTCGGTGGACAGCCAGCGCGGGGTGCGGTCGACGGACTTGGCCGGCCAGGTGCGGTCGGGCAGGTCGATCGGCGGGAAGGCGCGGTAGCGGTGGGTCGGCATACCGGACGGCTGCTGAACAGGCTTGGGCTGGTTCTTCGGTGCCACGGGGGTTCTCCTCGAGAAGCTGTCTACTGCACAGGGTCGCTTGGACGACCGGCGTACGACAAAACTCCGCGGCGAGGGAACCGGCCTTAACAGGCCTCGCCGCGGCAGCGAAGGAGGAGAAGCTGGTGCCGCATGATGCCGATGAGTCTATGCACAACTCCCCCGGCCCGTCGAACCGGGGATCTCGACCGGCGAGACACGGAGAGTTACGAGGCGCTCGCTGAGGATGTGCTGAGGATCCGCGTCGCGGGCTCGCGGGATGGTTCGCGGCCGGTGCGAGGATGGGCGGATGACGGCGCGAGTACTCGTGGTGGAGGACGCGGAACCGATCCGGACCGCCGTCGGGATCGCGCTGACGGAGGCGGGGTACGACGTACGGACGCAGCCTGACGGTGACGGGTTCGAACGGGAGCTGGCGACGTACCGGCCGGATCTGGTGCTGCTGGATGTGATGCTGCCCGGGCGGGACGGGTTCGAACTGCTGACGCTCGCCCGCGAGACGTCGAACGCCGGCGTGATCCTGCTGACCGCCCGCGACGCTGTCGGGGATCGACTGCATGGGTTGCGGACCGGCGCGGACGACTACGTGGTCAAGCCGTTCGTCCTGGCCGAGTTGATCGCTCGTGTGGAGGCGGTGCTGCGCCGGATGGGACGGTTGCGGACCGTGCTGACGGTGGGCGATCTCGAGGTGGACGTCGAGGCGCAAGCGGTACGCCGGGCCGGGACGGCGATCGAGCTGACGGCGACCGAGTTCAAGCTGCTCGCGTTCCTGGCCGGCCGGGACGGGAAGGTGGTCGGCAAGACGCAGCTGCTGACCGCGGTCTGGGGGTACGACGACTACGCGGACAACCTGGTCGAGGTCTACGTCAGCGGTCTGCGCCGCAAACTGGAGGCGCACGGCCCGCGCCTGCTGCACACGGTCCGCGGCTCGGGATACGTGTTGCGCGCATGAACCTGTCGCTGCGGGTGCGGGTGACGTTGACCGCTATCGCCGTACTGCTGGTGGTGCTGCCGATCACCGGGCTGACGGTGAAGGCGGTGTTCGACGCGCAAGCCGAGCGCAGTCTCGACTCGCTGCTCACCGGGCGGGCGCAACTGGCACAGCAGCTCGCGCGGCAGAACGTTGCGCCAGGCAACTTGGTACGGCGGGTGGACGCGGACGGGGTCCGGGTGACACTGATCCTGCGCAACGGGCGGCAGCTCGGTGCACCGCCGATCGATCCGGGTGAGACTGTCCGGCAGGTGAAGGCAACTCTGCAGGCGGGCCAGCAGACGAAGGGCGCGACGTTGCTGTTGTCCGCCGACACCGGGTTGCTGGCAGACGCGAGCACCCGATTGCGGAACGTTCTGCTGATCTCCGGCGGGCTGGCGATTCTGATCACGGCGCTCGCACTGGTGATCGGGATGCGGTTCGCGTTGGCGCCGTTGGACGCGATGACGGGGTTGGCGCGGTCGATCGCGGCGGGACGGCGGGGCGGACGGTTGCAACCGTCGCGCGCGGACACCGAACTCGGCCGCACCGCAACCGCCTTCGACGAAATGCTCGACGCTCTCGAAGGCGCTGAGGGCGCGGCGCGGCGATCGGAAGATCGGATGCGGGAGTTCGTGGCCGATGCCGCACACGAACTGCGCACTCCGGTCGCAGGTCTTCAAACCGCTGCCGAAACCCTGATTCAGCTAGGTCCGGAGGCGTCGGCCGCGCAACGTGAGGAGCTCGAGTTGTTGTTGGTGCGCGAGTCCCGTCGCGCCGGCACGCTGGTCTCCGACCTCCTCGAACTCAGCCGCATCGACGCCGGGCTCCAGCTACACCTGGCACCTGTGGACCTCCGCGACCTCGCCGAGGCTCAGGCGGCTCGCCTTCGCTTGGTCGCACCCGATGTTCGCGTCGAGATCGTCGGCTCGGCGACCGTCACCGCCGACGCTGACCGGCTCACCCAGGTCTTCACCAACCTCGTCGACAACGCCCGCCAGGCCGGGGCCCACGCGCTGCGCATCACAGTTGCACCCACCGGCGTACGCGTCGAGGACGACGGTCCCGGCGTACCGCCGCCCGTCCGCGACCGCATCTTCGCCCGCCTCGTCCACGGCCCCGACAGCAAAGGCGCCGGCCTGGGCCTCGCAATCGCCCGCGGCGTAGCCCGAGCCCACGGCGGCGACCTGACCGTCACCAACCGCCCCGACGGCAAGCCCGGAGCCGCCTTCCACCTCCACCTCCCACCCCTCGCCCCGCCACCTACCCCACCCTGAACCTGATCCCGTGGCCCCATTTGCCTGGCTGACCCAGCAAGTTGCCGTAGCGCGGAGCGCGGTCGGGCGGGGGTCAGGCTCGGAGGAGGCCGTTGATGGTGGTGGTGTGGTTGGCGAGGATTCGGGCGGGGTCGGCGCCTAAGACGTGCTGGAGGACTGTGGCGTAGACGTCACGGAAGTCCGTGGTGGACTTCAGGTCGCCGTTCGACAGGTCCGTCAGGCTGGGCTGTTCGCCGTAGAAGCCGCCGGTCACCTTCTCGCCGAGGACGAAGACCGGGCCGGCCGTGCCGTGGTCGGTGCCGTCGCTGCCGTTCGCCTGCACCCGGCGGCCGAACTCCGAGTACACGAGGACAACCGCGTTCTTCCCACGGTCGCTCCGCTGTAGCCGTTGCACGAACGGCGTCAGCGCGCCGTCGAGCTCGGTCAGCAACCGCTGCTGGGTCCCGCGTTCGTCCGCATGCGTGTCGAAGCCGCCGAGCGACGCGGAGTACGCCCGCGTCGGCACTCCCGCCTCGATCAGCCCGGCGATCAGTTCGAGTTGCGCGCCAAGCTGCGAGGCACCGCCCGCGGAGGCACCCTTCGTGCGCTCCTCGTCGTCCTCGTCCTCGTGCTCATGACCGCTCCGAACGGCCTTCCCCAGCACCTGCGCCGCGTTCTGCAGATCCTGCACCGACTTGGCCGCTCGCGCCTGCCAGGGCCCCTCGCCCGGACTCGGTTTGCCCAGCGCCGCGTACGCCGTACCCAACGCACCGCCCGGCAACGCCAATCCGCGCAAGGGCAGCGATGCTGCGGCCGTGGTCTCGCCGGCGAGTAAAGGCGGCAGGGTTGGCTCGACAGAGACTGCCCGCAGCGGGTCCGCTCCGGTCGCGTCCAGCCAGCGGCCGAGCCACCCGGTCGGTACCGGCGACTTAGGCGACGCCGTCTGCCAGATCGCCATCGACCGGAAATGACTGCGATCGGGCTCCGGATAGCCGACACCGCGCACGATCGCGAGCCGCTTGCTGTCCCACAACCCCTTCAGGCCCTTCATCCCCGGGTTCAGTCCGAGTCCGTCGCCGAGGTCGAGCACGTCGTCGCCCGCGTACGCCAGGTCCGGCCGAGCCTTCTGGTACGCCGGGTCCGCCGCCGGGACGACCGTGTTGAGTCCGTCGTTCCCGCCGTACAACGTGATCACGACCAGCACCGACTGATCACTCGGCAGCGGATCGTCGACGGCCGCGGCCATGAGGTCTGACCAGTTCACCTGAGTCGCCCCGGCCGCCAACGCACCTGCCGCGGTCACCCCGCTGAGCGTCAGGAACCGTCGTCTCGTCAGATTGTCCACAATTCTCCTATCCGCTCACGACGAACTCAGGTGCGCATGCCGCCACCGCGGTCAGCTGCACTGGATCCTTCACACCGGCGAGCGCCGACCGGGTCCGCTCGGACCAACTGTCGACACCGAGCAGCGCGCCGACCGCGCTCACTCGATCGGTTGCGTTGTCGACAATCGACAGGTCGGCCTTCTTCGCCAGCTGCTGCGCGAGCTGCAGCCGCGTCACGCCCGCTGATGTAGTCAGCCAACTCGCACCGGCCGGCCACCCACCGACACTCGGCGGGCGGTACGGCAGCTGGCCCATCCCCCGCAGCCCGGCGAGCAACTTGGTCTGCTCCTTCTCGGCCAGCTTCCCCGGCCGGACGCCCAGCGCCCGCAGCAACCCGACCGCCCACTCGACCGGCTGTTTCACCAGACTCGCCGCCGGATCCCGGAATCCCGCCTCACCAACCATTGCCGTCAGCAACGACCTCACGTCCCGGCTGCCGCCGTACGCCGTACTCAGCCGGGCGACCGTCGCCGCATCGGGCGGCGTCGCCGACACCAACCGGAACCACAACCGCCCGATCAGGAACGCGGCCGACGCGGGCTGCGCCAACGCGAGCGCCGCGAAATCCTTCGCGTCGAAGTCGCCGGTCCTGCCGAGCACCGTCTTCGTCCCGGAGTCGAACCGCCGGCGCTGGAACGTCGCACCGTCTTCCCACAGCACCCACCCGGTCAGGCAGCGCGCACCCTGCGCCACATCCGCTTCCTGGTAGTGGCCGATGCCCAGCGTGAACAGCTCCAGGAACTCGCGGGCCAGGTTCTCGTTCGGCGACCCCTTGCGATTTCGTTGACCATCCAGCCATCGGATCGTGGCATTGTCGACAATCATCGCCTGCGCCAGGTCGCCGAACCGGCCGAGGGCGAGACGGCGCTGGGTCTGGTTCTGCGCCAGCATCCAGGCGGCGTTGCGGACCTTCTGGTTGCTGGTCGCGAAGTGCCCGTGCCAGAACCAGGTCACCCGCTCCCCCGCGGTCCGGCTCACGACCATCCGGTCGAGCCACCAGAGCGTCAGCTTCCGTTCCTGCGCGGCCCGCTGCCGATTAGCAGCCTTCTTCGCCTCCGGATCCCGCTCCGCGCCTGGACTCCTCTCCCCGCCTGGACTCCTCTCCCCGCCTGGAGTCGTCTCAGCGTCTGGGCCCTTCGCCTTATCCTGCCCCGGCTTCTTCCTGTCCTTGTCCTGCTTGTCCGGCGTCTTCGGCTTCGCCGGCGGTTCGAGGCCGGTCGGTACGGCAATCGCCGCCGCGGCCGCATCCGCGCCCGGACCGAGCAGGCGCCGTACCGTCGCGTCGACGCCGGCCTCCAGGTCGCCCGGCGCGGGGCCGAAGCCCAGTCGATCGTTCAGCCGCCGCACGACGGCTCTCTCACTGATCCCGGTCATGCTCCCGATCGTGTCCAGCGCACGCCCGCCGGACCAGCATCCGGCGGCCTTCTTCAGCGGATCCACAGGTTCGAGTAGACAGCGTCTATCTACCTCGTGTAGACACTGTCTACGTGATCGCTCTAGGCCTGCTGACGGCTTCCGCCTGCTGCCACGCGGCCTGGAACCTGCTACTCAAACGCAGTGGCCTCGGCGGTCCGGCGTTCGTCTGGCTGTGCGGTCTGTTCACACTGCCCGTCTCGATCGTCCTGCTCGTTCGCGGCTCACTCACCCCGGCCTGGTGGGCCGGCGTGGTGAGCATGGCCCTGCACACGACGTACGCCGTCACGCTGCAGAAGGCCTACGCGCTAGGCGAGTTCTCGACCGTGTACCCGATCAGCCGGGGCACGGCGCCGGCGCTGGTGGCGATCGCCGCGATGCCGCCGCATCCGCAGGTGTACGTCGGCGCAGCCTTGGTGCTGACCGGCGTACTCATCCTGGATCCGCCGCGTTCACAGCGGCGCAGTGTCGCGCTCGGGCTGGCGGTGGCGGGATGTACGGCGGCGTACACGTTGTGGGACGCGTTTGCGGTCGAGTCATTGCAGGTCGACCTGCTCTCGTACCTGGCCGTTGCGAACGTGGCGCAGATCGTAGTGTTGTCGACAATCGTCCGCGACGTCCGCGGTGCGGTCCGGCACTGGCGGGCCGCCGTACCGATCGCGGTGTTGATGCCGGCCAGTTACGGGCTGGTGCTGCTGGCATTGTCGTTCGCGTCGGTCGGCACGGTGGCGGTCGGCCGGACGCTGAACGTCGTCCTCGGCGCACTGCTCGGCGCAGTCGTGCTCCGCGAGCGGCCGCGCGTCGCGGGACTGGTCGTCGTGGTGGCCGGCGTACTTCTGGTGAGTGTTTGAGGGGAGCGTTCAATGAGAGATCTGGTGTGTTTGCACGCAGGTACGAGTGGACCGTCGACCTGGGACCGCTTCGTGCCCGAGTTCGAGGCGTTGGGGTACCGGGTACATCGTCCGACGTTGCTGGGCCACGGGAACGCTCCGCGGCGCCGCCCGTACCGGCTCGACGACTTCCGCAAGCAGGTACTGGGTGAACTCGACGGCCTGGACCACCTGACGATTGTCGGCAATTCGCTCGGAGCGTTCGTGGCGAGCGCTGTCGCGATGGCGGACCCCGATCGCGTCGACCGCCTGGTCCTGGAAGAACTGCCGGTACCGCCACGGGACGCCGCGGACACCGCACCAACCACGCGCGCGACGCCGGGGCTAGCACTGCTAGCGGCCGGCTGGATGACCCGACGCAAGTGCGACCCGCTCCTCCTAAGAGACGTCATCGCGGACCTCCGCCGCCCGCAGCCAGGATGGTGGGCCGGATTGTCGACGATCCGATCGCCCACAATGCTCCTCGCGGGCGGCCCGAAGAGCCACCTGGACCAGTCCCGCTTCGAGCTGGTCGCCGATCTGATGCCATCGGCAACCATCACCACGATCGAGGCCGGTCACCGCATCCACACCCACGCACCCGAACGCTGGCTGGCCACGGTCCGGACGTTCCTTGCCTTCAAGAGCGCTTGAATTCCTAAGCTTGCGGCATGACGCAAACTCTCCTCGAGCGGATCGGGACCCACGGGCTCGGCGTGCTGGTCACGATCAAGCGGGACGGCCGGCCGCAGCTGTCCAATATCACCTATGTGTTCGACGGCGACCGCGTCCGGATCTCGCTCACCGACGGCCGCGCCAAGACCAAGAACCTGCGCCGAGACCCTCGCGCCAGCCTGTACGTCAACGGCCCGAACGGCCGCTCGTACGTCGTACTCGAGGGCAAGGCCGAGCTCAGCCCGATCGCCGCCGAGCCGTACGACGCGGTGGTCGAGGACCTCGTCGACTACTACCGGACCGCGTCCGGCGAACACCCCGACTGGGACGAGTACCGCGCGGTGATGGTGCAGGACAAGCGGTTGATGTTGTCGATGACCGTCGACCACGCCTACGGCATGCCGGCACCGTCCTGACCAAGGTTCCGGGGCCCGCCCCCTGAGGAGCGGGCCCCGGAACGCGGCACCTCAGCGCAGATCGAAGCGGTCGAGCTCCATGACCTTGGACCAGGCCGCGACGAAGTCCTTGACGAACTTCTCCTGGGCATCGGCGCTCGCGTAGACCTCGGACAGCGAGCGCAGCTGCGAGTTCGACCCGAAGATCAGGTCGGCCGCCGTCGCGGTCCACTTCAGCTCGCCGGTCGCGACATCGCGGATCTCGAACAGGTTCTCGTCGGACTCCGACGCCCGCCACTCGGATCCCGGTGCCAGCAGATTGACGAAGAAGTCGGTCGACAGGGTGTCCGTCCTGTCGGTGAAGACGCCGTGCTTCGCGTTGCCGACGTTCGCACCGAGCGCCCGGAGTCCGCCGACCAGAACGGTCATCTCCGGACTCGTGAGGGTCAGCAGGTACGCGCGGTCCAGCAGCAGGGTCTCCGGCGACAGCTTCTCCCCGGCCCGCAGGTAGTTCCGGAACCCGTCGGCCCGCGGCTCGAGGACGCCGAACGACTCGACGTCGGTCTGCTCCTGCGTCGCGTCGGTCCGGCCCGGGTGGAATGGAACGGTGACGTCCTGACCGGCGTTCTTGGCCGCCCGCTCGATCGCCGCGTTGCCGCCGAGCACGATCAGGTCGGCGAGCGACACGCGCTTGCCACCCGGCTGCGACGCGTTGAAGTCGTGCTGGATCCGCTCCAGGGTCTCGAGCACCTTCGCCAGCTCGGCCGGCTCGTTGCACTCCCAGCTGCGCTGCGGCTCGAGCCGGATCCGCGCGCCGTTCGCGCCGCCGCGTTTGTCGGTCCCGCGGAAGCTGGCCGCGGACGCCCACGCCGTGGACACCAGCTGCCGCACCGACAAGCCGGACCCGAGGACCTTCTCCTTGAGCGCCGCGATGTCGGCGTCGTCGATCAACTCGTGGTCGACCGCCGGCACCGGGTCCTGCCACAGCTGCGCCGACGGGACCCACGGACCGAGGAAGCGCGAGACCGGACCCATGTCGCGGTGCAGCAACTTGTACCAGGCCTTCGCGAACGCGAGCGCGAACTCGTCGGGGTTCTCGAAGAAGCGTCGCGAGATCGGGCCGTAGACCGGGTCGAACCGCAGTGCGAGGTCGGTCGTCAGCATCGTCGGGCGGTGCTTCTTCGAGGGGTCGTGCGCGTCCGGCACCGACTCCCCGGCGTCCTTCGCGACCCATTGCTTGGCGCCGGCCGGGCTCTCCGTCAGCTCCCATTCGTGGCCGAACAGGTTCTCGAAGAAGCCGTTGCCCCACCGGGTCGGCGTATTCGTCCAGGTCACCTCGAGCCCGCTGGTGATCGCGTCGCCGGCCTTGCCGGTGCCGTAGCTGCTCGCCCAGCCGAGCCCTTGGGCCTCGAGCGGCGCCGCCTCGGGCTCCGGACCGACGCTCTCCGCGGGTCCGGCGCCGTGGGTCTTGCCGAACGTGTGCCCGCCGGCGATCAGCGCGACGGTCTCCTCGTCGTTCATCGCCATCCGGCCGAACGTCTCGCGGATGTCGCGGGCCGCGGCCAGCGGGTCCGGGTTGCCGTTCGGCCCTTCCGGGTTCACGTAGATCAGGCCCATCTGGACCGCACCGAGCGGCCCACCCAGCTCGCGGTCGCCGCTGTACCGCTCGTCGCCGAGCCAGGTGTCTTCCGGACCCCAGTAGATCTCCTCCGGCTCCCAGACGTCCTCCCGTCCGAACCCGAAGCCGAAGGTCTTGAAGCCCATGTCCTCGAGGGCCACGTTGCCGGCCAGGACGAGCAGGTCGGCCCACGAGATCTTCCGGCCGTACTTCTGCTTCACCGGCCAGAGCAGCCGTCGGGCCTTGTCCAGGTTCGCGTTGTCGGGCCAACTGTTCAGCGGCGCGAACCGCTGCGCCCCGTCGCCGGCGCCGCCGCGGCCGTCCTCGATCCGGTACGTGCCGGCCGCGTGCCAGCTCATCCGGATGAACAGCGGTCCGTAGTGCCCGAAGTCCGCGGGCCACCAGTCCTGCGACGTCCGCATCACCTCGACGAGATCGCGCTTGAGCTCGTCGACGTCGAGCTTGCTGAACTCCTCGGCGTAGTCGAAGTCCTCCTCCATCGGATTCGACTTCGCCGCGTGCGGGTGCAGGATCGTCAGGTCCAGCTGGTTCGGCCACCAGTCCCGGTTGGTGCGCGGCCGGCTGACCGTCGGCTCCGGGGAGTCGATGGCAGGATTCTCGCTCTCACTGCCGTGCTGGGTAACGCCGGGTGTGTCGGACATGCTCAACCTCTCGATGCGATTGCTGATGTCAGGAAGTGCCGGCGGCGCACGTGGGGCACAGACCCCAGTACACGACCTCGGCCTCGTCGACGACGAAACCCTGGTCGTCGGACGCGGTGAGGCAGGGTGCGTGCCCGACCGCGCAGTCGACGTCGACGATGGCGCCGCAGGACCGGCAGACCAGGTGGTGGTGGTTGTCCCCCACCCGCGCCTCGTAACGGGCCACCGACCCGGCCGGCTGGATCCGCCGGACCAGCCCGGCGTCGGCCAGTGCGCGGAGTACGTCGTACACCGCTTGATGGGACACGTCGGGCAACTCGTCGCGGGTGGCCCGGATGATCCCGTCGGTGTCGGCATGCGGATGCTGGTGCACGGCTCGCAGTACCGCCATCCGGGGACGGGTGACCCGGAGCGCGGCCGTCCGTAGCACCTGCTCGAGTTCGGACTCGATGGCCACGTTTGCGAGTCTTCTCCGCAGTCTGGAATCAGTCAAGAGTGCCGCGATTGCGGTGTGTCGCGTCTACCGGCGATAAACCAGTCGCCAGAACGGGCGTCTCGGTGGACCCTGAGGGCGTGGAGATCACCGAACTGTCAGCCGACGACGAGGTCGGATGCGCGGAAGCCGTCGCCGTGGACTCGGCCGGTTGGAAGCTGGACCGCCCCGAGATGCTGCAGCACACGCCGCGGAGTTTCGCGAACATGCTGCGCTACGGCTGGGACCTGGTCCCGCCCAAGGCCTACCTGGCCCGCGAGGACGGGACGCCGGTCGGCCTGCTCACGGTCAACGTGCCGAAGCACGAGAACACCAACCAGACCTGGATCGACGTCAAGGTCCATCCCGATCACCGCGGCCGCGGCATCGGGTCGGCGCTGGTCGGGTACGGCGAGAACCTGACCCGCGAACTCGGCCGGAACGTGGTCGGCTTCGGCGGACTCGACCTGCCGAAGGCGGAGGCGTTCGCCCAGCGGCACGGGTTCGAGCAGAAGGCGATCGAGGTCAACCGGCGCCAGGAGCTGGCCGGGCTGGACTGGGGCATCGTCCAGCGGCTGTACGACGAGGCGGTGGCGGCATCGTCGGCGTACGAGCTGGTGAAGTTCACGGGGTCGCTGCCGGAGGACATGCTGGACGGCATGGTCGCGGTGACCGAGTCGATCAACGACGCGCCGAAGGACGATCTCGACGTCGACGACGACGTGTACAGCCCGGAGCGGATCCGGGCGTACGAGGAGGCCCAGGCGAAGAGCGACCACACCCTCTACCGGGTGGTCGCCCGGAAGAAGGACACCGGCGAACTGGCCGGCCACACGGTCGTCGCGGTCGAGCAGGAGCGCCCGCACATCGGCGAGCAGCATGACACCGCGGTGTCGCGCGACCATCGCGGTCACCGCCTCGGAGCGCTGCTCAAGTCCGCGATGCTGCTCTGGCTGCGCGACGAAGAGCCGGCGCTGACC
This sequence comes from Kribbella pratensis, assembly GCF_004366075.1. Lineage (GTDB taxonomy): Bacteria > Actinomycetota > Actinomycetes > Propionibacteriales > Kribbellaceae > Kribbella > Kribbella pratensis. Next base: position 2,000,712 of record NZ_SODU01000001.1, read on the forward strand.
CAGATCGATACCTGGAACGCCGAGTCCAACAACCACATGATCGGCATCAACGAGCAGCTCAACTACAAGATCGTCTCCCGCTTCCTGATCTACCAGAAGCCGCTCTAGTCGTCCCCGAGGTGAGCTAGACGGGCTCGAGGACCGTCACCTTCATTTCGTTGGTGAGGGTGAAGCCGAGGGAGTTGTAGAGGCGGATCGCGTTGGTGTTGCCGCCGCCGGTGTGGAGGAACGGGGTCTGGCTGGCTGCGGTGATGTGCGCGGCGACCGCGCGGATCAGCCGGCTGGCGAGACCTTGGCCCTGGTACGACGGATGCGTGCAGACCGCGCTGATCTCGGTGTATCCGGGGAGCGCGAACCGCGTACCGGCCATTGCGATCAGCTCGCCGTCGCGGCGTACACCGACGTACGTGCCGAGCTCGATCGTGCGGCTCCGGAACGGGCCGGGGTCGGTGAGCGCGACGAGCGCGAGCATCTCGGGTACGTCGTCGACGCCGAGGACGACCGCCTCCGGATCAGCGGCCGGCAGCGACTCCGGCGCGACGAACTGGACCAGATCGATCTCGAGCTCCACCTTGAAGCTGTCCGGCACCGCGAGGGCCGGGCGCATCAGCGCACCGGTCGTACCGGACCCGAGCAGGGCGGCCGCGTCGGCCCAATCCTGCTCGGCCGGTACGTCGGGCAGCGCGAGGAACGGCGCCATCGCGGGCGGATAACGCCGGACGTTGCCGCGGCTCTCGGCGAACGGGGCGTGCACGCCGGTCAGAGCGGCGTACACGGGATTGCGCAGGTTCATCAGAACCCTAGTTTGCGCAGGTTCTTCGCGTCTGTCTGCCAGTTTTTCGCGATCTTGACGTGCAGGTCGAGGTACACCGGCGTACCGAGCAGCGCCTCGATCTGCCGCCGGGCCGCCGCGCCGACCTCGCGCAGCCGGGCGCCTTTGTGGCCAATCACAATGCCCTTCTGGCTCTCCCGCTCCAGGAAGATGTTCGCGTACACGTCCAGCAGCGGCTTGTCCTCCGGCCGGTCCTCGCGCAGCCCCATCTCGTCGATCGTCACCGCGATCGAGTGCGGAAGCTCGTCACGGACACCCTCGAGCGCCGCCTCGCGGATCAGCTCCGCGACCAGCGTCTCCTCCGGTTCGTCCGTGATGTCACCGTCGGGGTACAGCGGAAAACCGGAAGGCAGCAGCTTCACGAGCTCGTCGGCGACCAGGTCGACCTGGTACCCGGACGTCGCGGACACCGGCACGATCGACGCCCACTCGATGCCGGACGACTCGCCGAGCGCCTGGATGTCGGCCAGGTGCTCGACCATCCGCTCGGGTTCGACGAGGTCGGCCTTGGTGGCGAGCGCGACCTTCGGCGTCTTCGCGACCTTCGCCGCCTCGGCCGCCAGGAAGCGGTCACCCGGGCCGATCTTGTCACTGGCCGGCAGACAGACCGCGATGACGTCGACCTCGGCCCAGGTGGTCTTCACGAGGTCGTTCAGCCGCTCACCGAGCAGCGTGCGGGGTTTGTGCAGACCGGGTGTGTCCACCAGGATCAGCTGCGCGTCGGGCCGGTGCACGATCCCGCGGACCGCGTGCCGCGTGGTCTGCGGCTTCGACGACGTGATGACGATCTTCTTGCCCACCAGGGCGTTGGTGAGGGTGGACTTGCCCGCATTCGGCCGGCCGACGAAGCAGGCGAAACCCGCTTTGAAGTTCTCAGGTGTGGACGACATCGCGGACCTCTCCAGTGCCAAGGGCAAGTACTACGGGAATGTTGGCGCCGGCGAAGTGCCGTACGACGCCCACATCGGCGGATTCGGACTCGGTGACCACCGCGGCCGCCTCGAGACCCTTCACCCCGGACGCGAGCGCCATCGCCACCGCCAGCTGCAGCGCGGTCAGCTCGACCGTGTCGAGCGCGACCGTGCAGGCGGAGTACGTCCGCCCGTCGGAGTCCCGTACGGCGGCTCCTTCAGCGGCCCGCGTCCGTGCACGGGCAGCTCGGGCGAGCGTGACGAGTTTGGCGTCCTCCGCCGAAAGGTCTGACAACAAGAGCTCCTAGGTCAGGCGTGTTGGTGGTTCTGGTCCTGCGGCGCGGGAGTCGGCTCCTCGCGCCGTACGAGAACCGTACCTACCTGGTTGCGGCGGCCGGACGGCCGCTCCGCGGTCAGCGACAGACCTTCGATCCCCACCTCGGCCCCGGGGATCGGCACCTTGCCGAGCAGCTTGGCCATCAGGCCGCCGACGGTGTCGACGTCGTCGTCGTCCAGCGGTACGCCGAACAGTTCGCCCAGCTCGTCGATCGGCAACCGGCTCGACACCCGGTAGGCGCCGTCGGACAGCTGCTGCACCGAGTCCGGGTCCTCGTCGTACTCGTCGGTGATCTCGCCGACGATCTCCTCCAGGATGTCCTCGATGGTGACCAGGCCGGCCGTTCCGCCGTACTCGTCGACGACGATCGCGACGTGCATCCGGGCCGCCTGCATCTCCCGGAGCAGCTCGTCGACCGGCTTGGAGTCCGGGATGTACATGCACCGCCGCATCACCGACTCGACCCGCTCGGTCGACTCGGCCTGGGCGTTGTCGTACACCCGGCGCATCACGTCCTTGAGGTAGACGACGCCGACGATGTCGTCGAGCGACTCGCCGATCACCGGGATCCGCGAGTACCCGGAGCGCAGCGCCAGCGACGTGAGCTGGCGGAGCTTCTTGTGCCGCTCGATGTAGACCATGTCCGTGCGCGGGACCATCACCTCGCGGACGATGGTGTCGCCGAGCTCGAACACCGAGTGGATCATCTGCCGCTCGCCGGACTCGATCACCGCGGACTTCTCCGCGTAGTCGACCAGCGCCCGCAGCTCGGCCTCGGTCGCGAACGGGCCCTCGGCGAATCCCTTGCCCGGGGTCAGCGCGTTACCGATCAGGATCAGGAACTTCGGCAGCGGCCCGAGGATCCGGGTCAGCGCCATCACCGGGCCGGCCGAGATGATCGCGAACCGGTCCGAGTGCTGCCGGCCGAGCGTCCGCGGCGCGACCCCGATGATCACGTACGAGATCAGCACCATCACCACGGCCGTGATCAGCACGTGCTGCCAGGTCACCTCGAGGACGCCGGACAGCGCCTGGGTGACCAGCACGATCGCCGTGATCTCGCAGATCAGCCGGAGCAGGAGCAGCGAGTTCAGGTACCGCGGGGCGTCGGACAGCAGGTCGCGCAGCCGGACCGCCCGCAGGTTGCCCAGCTCGACCTGCTCGTTCGCCCGCACCTTCGAGTACGACGACAGCGCAGCCTCGGCCCCGGCGAGCAGCCCGGCCAGCAGAACGAGCACCACAGCCACAACCAGAAGACCAAGGTCGTGGGAAGTCATCGCAGTATCACGCCTCTAGCCGGTTTCCAGGTGCGCGCCATGCTTCCAGCAGGCGGCCCTGGACGTCCCACATCTCCGCTTTCTCGGCGGGTTCGGCATGGTCGTACCCGAGCAGGTGCAGGATGCCGTGCACCGTCAGCAGCTCCAGCTCCGCCCAGGTGCCGTGACCGGCCTTCGCGCCCTGCGCGGCGGCGACCGTCGGGCACAGCGCGATGTCGCCGAGGTGCCCGAGCGGCAGGTCCTCGTCGGCGTCGCCGTCGGAACCCGGCCGCAGCTCGTCCATCGGCCACGACATCACGTCGGTCGGACCCGGCAGGTCCAGGAACTCGACGTGATATCGCGCCATGGTGTCCTCGTCGACCAGCTTGATCGACAGTTCACACTCCGGGTGCAGCCGCAGCGACGACAGCACGAACCGGCTGAGCCGCATCAGTCCGTGTGCGTCGATCTCGACCCCGGACTCGTTGTTGACCTCGACGTTCATCGGTGGTTGTCAGCACTACCTTCATAGTTTTCGTACGCCGAGACGATCCGGCCGACCAGCTTGTGCCGAACCACGTCGTGCGAGGTGAGCCGGCAGAACGTCAGGTCCTGGACGCCTTCGAGGATGTCCTGCACGACCCGCAGCCCGGAATGGGTCCCGTTCGGCAGGTCGACCTGGGTGACGTCGCCGGTGACGACCATCTTGGAGCCGAACCCGAGCCGGGTGAGGAACATCTTCATCTGCTCCGGCGAGGTGTTCTGCGCCTCGTCCAGGATGATGTAGGCGTCGTTCAGCGTCCGGCCGCGCATGTAGGCCAGCGGCGCGATCTCGATCGTGCCGGCGGTCATCAGCCGCGGGATGGACTCCGGGTCGAGCATGTCGTGCAGGGCGTCGTACAGCGGCCGCAGGTACGGGTCGATCTTCTCCGACAGGGTGCCGGGCAGGAACCCGAGCCGCTCACCGGCCTCGACGGCCGGCCGGGTCAGGATGATCCGGTTGACCTCCTTGGCCTGCAGCGCCTGAACCGCCTTGGCGACCGCCAGGTAGGTCTTGCCGGTACCGGCCGGGCCGATCCCGAACACGATCGTGTTCTTGTCGATGGCGTCGACGTACCGCTTCTGGTTCAGCGTCTTCGGGCGGATCGTGCGGCCGCGGCTGGACAGGATGTTCTGTGTCAGCACGTCGGCCGGGCTCTCGGCCGTGGCCTGCTTGATCATCGCGATACTGCGCTCGACCGAGTCGGCGGTCAGCCCGTGCCCGGTGCGGATCACGGCGATCAGCTCGTCGATCAGCCGCTCGGCCAGGGCCAGCTCGGCCGGCTCGCCGTTCAGCGTGATCTCGTTGCCGCGGACCATGATGTCGGCGGCGAACTCCTTCTCGACGATGCGGAGGAACTCGTCCCGGGCTCCGAGCAGGGCCACCATGTCGATGCTGTTCGGCACGACGATCTTGTGCGACGCCTGCGTGCTGGCGGCTGCGCCTGGAACTGTGCCGTTCGGGCGCGCCTCCGGTTCGATACTGCGTGGCCTGGACAGCCTGTTCCCTCCTGATGCCGATGAAGTGGTCCACCCATGCTAGCCGTCCCGCCCGACACCCTCACTCGTAATTCGCCGGGACACGCTTCCCGGGCGCCGCTCGGGTGGCTTCACCGGCGTCGCCCCGGCGGCGGCGTTCGGGGCTCAGGACACCGGCGAGGCGGGCAATCTCGTCCGGCTCCGGACCCGGCCTGGAGCACCCCGTGCTCGAGAGCGAGCCGGCGGTTCCGCTCGAGGTCCACTCCCCGCCGGGGGTGCAGGTTCACGGTGACATCGGACGGCGACAGGCGCTGGGCCTTGTCCAGCGCGGCGGCGTACGTGATGTCACGGTGCCCGACCACTGACCGTCGCCGCGCTGCTTCATCTCTTCAGACTGCCGGCCGTTCGGGCATGCCGTTGTCAACCTGGAAGGCGGTCTTCGCGTCTTCGTGTCGTGGCACAACCGGCCGTGGTGTACGAAGAGTGCGTGACACATGAGTCCTCGTGGGATGCCGACGAGGCGCTGACGGCTGTCTACACCGCGCACTACACCTCGCTGGTCCGCCTCGGCGCCCTGCTGCTGCGTGACACCGGTACGGCGGAAGAGATCGTGCAGGACGCTTTCGTCGCGATGCACGCCCGCTGGAACCGGCTGCGCGACCCGCACAAGGCGCTCGCGTACCTGCGGACCGCGGTGGTGAACCGCTGCCGCTCCCGCCAGCGCCACCTGGTGGTGGTGGACAAGCACACCCCTCGGACCCTTCCCGATGAGCCGAGCGCGGAGCAGGCAGTACTGCGGACCGAGGAGACCGACCGGGTGATCGAGGCGATGCGGACCCTCCCGGAGAAGCAACGCACAGTGATGGTCCTGCGCTACTACGGTGACCTGTCGGAGGCCGAGATCGCGGACACGATGGGTATCAGCCGGGGATCCGTGAAGAGCCACGCCGCGCGCGCGAGCAAGTCGCTGCGCCAGCTCCTGGAGCAGAACGCATGAACGAGCGAAGCGAGTTCATCAAACAACACAGCACGCTCGGAGCCTCATCCGCGCCCGGAGCGAAGCGAGGACGTGGATGAGTAACGACCCCAACGACCCGTTCGACGAGCTGATGCGGCGATCTCTCCACGAGGAGGCGGACCGGATCGAGCCGTCCGACGCGCTGCCGGAGATCCGCGCCCGCGCGCACGCCCAGCGCTCCGCCGCGCGACGCCCCTGGCTCCTGACCGCCGGCCTCGCCGCAGCCGGCACGGCCGCCGCGATCGGCGCCTTTACCATGCTCAACGGCCCCGACAACACCGCCGACGACGGCGACGCAGTGGCCGGCTCCACCACGACAACCACCGCAACCGTCGTACCGGAGAGCCGAACCCCGTCGGTCGCGATCCCCTCCCCCGCACCGTCCCAGGCGCCCACCGAGCCCCCGAGCACCTCGCCCTCCGCGAAGACCGTCAGCCCGACGGACCGCGGCGTACCGGAACCGGCCGTCAAGAGCACCGTCGTACCCGTGTACTGGCTCGGCCAGCAGGTCGGTGCGCAGAAGAAGTCGGCCGCGCGCCTGTACCGCACCTGGGCCAAGGTCAGCGGCCGCCCGGCCGAGCAGGCGGTCCGCATCATGACCACCAAGCAACCGACTGACCCCGACTACTACTCGGTCTGGCGCGGCGCAGCCCTGAACACCGTCACCCGCTCGAACGGCATCGTCACAGTCGACTTCAAGCAACTCCCGAAGTCCAACCTCGACCCTGACCTCGCCAAGGTCGCCACCCAACAACTCGTCTACACCGTCCAAGGCGCGCTCCAGGACAACAAGACCCCGATTCAGATCACCGAGGCCGGCCGATCCTCCGGGAAGCTCTTTGGCCAGATCGACACCGGAACCCCGGTGTCCCGCGCCGCGGCGGGTGAAGTGCAGGCGCTGGTCTGGATCGACTCGCCGTCCGAGAACCAGATGGTCGCGCCGAAGGTCACCGTCCAGGGGGTCGCGGCGGCCTTCGAGGCGACGGTCAACTACGAGGTCACGAACCTGAAGACGCGGGAGACGAGGAAGAGCTTCGCCAACACCGCGGAGGGCCAGAAGTTCTCGCCGTACGCCTTCCAGCTCACCCTCACGCCCGGGGCGTGGCAGATCAGCGTATACCTGCTCTCCGACCAGGACGGCAGCGTCACGGACACGGACACCAAGTCGATCGTCGTGAAGTAGTTCCTCAGTCCGCGCGGTCGATGGTGGCGGTGAGGAGGCCGGGGAAGGCTGTGTCGAATTCTTCGCGGCGGAGGCGGTTGAGGCGGCGGGCGCCTTCGTCGCGTTGTTCGATCAGGCCGGCGGCTCGGAGTACGGCGAAGTGGTGGCTGGCGGTGGCCTTCTTCACCGGGAGGTCGAACGTGCCGCAGGCGCGGGTCCAGTCGTCGTGGACGGACAGGTCACGCAGGATCGAGCGCCGCACCGGGTCCGCCAGCGCATCCAGCGCAGCCTGCAACGGCACCTCGGCCGGGTCGACATGGCTGAGCGTACGTGCACGAGCTGACTCGACGGACATGGTGTTCGATCCCTGTCGTACAGTTGTGTTCGGTTCCTGTCTAACAGCTTAGCGAGGGGTTGCGAATGATCGAGCTGGTCGACTACGGATTCGGGCCGGGCGCACAGTCGCGGGTGGCGGAGGCGCAGCTGCCTGGGCGCGACGGGGCGCTCGCGGCACTCGAGACGTTCTACTACGCGCTGAACAGCAAGGACCTGGAGACGCTGGTCGGCGGGTGGGCGGATGACGAGTTGGTGCAGCTGAACAACCCGATCGGCGGAATCCTGCGGTCGCGGGAGGCAGTGCGGGAGTTGTACGCGCGAGTGTTCGCGGGGACCTTGAACGTCCAGGTGACGTTCGGCGACGCGGCGACGTACTGGCTCGGCGATTCGGTGGTGTTCGCGGGACGAGAGGTCGGGACGTACCAGCATCCGGAGCTCGGGCAGCAGCCGGTGCAGATCCGCACGACACGGATCTTCAGGTACGCCGGCACGTGGCAGCAGCTCCACCACCACGGCAGCATCGACGACGCCGACGTACTAGCGGCGTACCAGCAGGCCGTCCGAACCTGAGGTGGGGAAACTAATCGTCACTGAGCGACGGTTTCTTACCCCGCCGCGAGCAGTGGCTGGTTAGGTCCAGCGGGAGTGGGCGAGGAGGGCGGCGGCTGCGGCGACGCCGGCTGTTGAGGTGCGGAGGACGGTGTCGCCCAGTCGGACCGGGTCGGTGGCGAAGGATTTCAGCTCAGTGGGTGCGATGCCGCCTTCGGGGCCGATGACTATGACGATGTCGCCGGTGGCGGGTGGTTCGAGGGAGGCCAGAGGGGTGGTGGCTTCTTCGTGCAGTACGACGGGGAGCGCCGCGCCGGCCAGCAACTCGGCGACCTCGGCCGTGGTCGCGATCGGGGCGACCTCGGCGAACCAGGTCCGCCGCGACTGCTTGCTCGCTTCGAACGCCCACGCCCGCCACTTCGCGAGCGTCTTCTCGACCCGCTCCGGGTTCGCGCGGAACTGACTGCGCTCCGCGTTCCACGGCACGATCACGTCGACGCCGACCTCGGTCAGCATCTCCACCGCCAACTCGGCCCGCTCGCCCTTCGGCACCGCCTGCACCACAACCACGCGGGGATCGGCGGCAACGACGGCGCCCCGCTCGTCCACCGCCACGGTCACCCCGGCCTTGGACGCGGCAACCACGGCCCCTTCGGCCCAGGACCCCCGTCCGTCCGTCAGGCGAACGCGCTCTCCCGGGCCGATCCGCCGTACGACGGCTGCATGCCGCCCCTCGGCTCCGTCGAGCACCAGCTCGTCCTCGTCGAGGTCAGAGTGAAAGAACACGGCGACCCCCACTTACGAAGACCTCCCCGCACCGCTGAGAAGCGGCAGGGAGGCGACACGTCCCGCCCCGCTGAGAAGCGGCGGGGAAGCGACGCGCCTCCGCACCGCTGAGGCGCGGCGGGGAGGCGAGACGTCCGTGGGGCGTCGCGGTGTCATCTAGTGGGTGCCGAAGGCGTCGCGGAGGCGGCCGAAAACGCTCTTGTGGGTGGCTTGGACCTGGCCCTGCGGGCGTTCCTCGTCGCGGACCGCCGCGAGCTTCCTGAGGAGCTCGGCCTGGGCGTCGTCGAGCTTGGTGGGCGTCTCGACGATGATCTGGACGATGAGGTCGCCACGACCGGCGTGCCGCAGCCGCGGTACGCCGCGTGCGGACAGCGTCATCGCCGTACCGGACTGCGTGCCGGGACGGATCTCCAGCGGTGTCGTCTCGCCCTCGAGCGTCGGCAGGTCGATCGTCGTACCAAGCGCCGCCGCCGTCATCGGCAGCGTCACTGTGCAGTGCAGGTCGTCGCCGTTACGGGTGAAGATGTCGTGCGGCTCGACCTCGATCTCGACGTACAGGTCGCCGGCCGGACCGCCGCCGGGGCCGACCTCGCCCTGACCGGACAGCTGCACCCGCGTGCCGGTGTCGACGCCGCCGGGGATCTTCACGGTCACGGTACGGCGGGAGCGCACGCGCCCGTCGCCGGAGCACTCGACGCACGGGCTCGGGATCGTGGTGCCGTAGCCGCGGCAGTTCGGACACGGCCGCATCGTCCGTACCTCGCCGAGGAACGACCGCTGCGTGTGCGTGACCTCGCCACGCCCGTGGCAGATCTCGCAGGTGACCGGCTCGGAGCCGGCCGCCGCGCCGGACCCGCTACAGGTCGGGCACAGTACGGCGGTGTCGACCTTGAGCTCCCGCGTCGTGCCGAACGCCGCCTCGGCCAGGTCGATCCGCAGCGGGATCAGCGCGTCCTGACCGCGCCGGGTCCGCGGCCGCGGCCCGCGGGTGGCTCCGCCGGTCTGGCCGAAGAACGCGTCCATGATGTCGGTGAACGTGAACGCCTGGCCGAAGCCGGCGCCGCCCGGTCCACCGGCCGCGGAGGCGAACGGGTCGCCGCCGAGGTCGTGCATCTGCCGCTTCTGCGGGTCGCTGAGCACCTGGAACGCGCGCCCGATCTCCTGGAACTTCTGGTGCGCGTCCTCGGAGTCGTTCACGTCCGGGTGGTACTGGCGTGCCAGCTTGCGGTACGCCTTCTTGATCTCGTCCGCTGAAGCGTCACGGCTGACACCTAGGACGGCGTAGTAATCGGTGCTCATACTCCAGACCAGGGGTTGTCTTGATTAGGATTCGGCCAGGATCTGGCTGACGTAACGCGCGACGGCGCGCACTGCGCCCATCGTGCTCGGGTAGTCCATGTGGGTCGGGCCGACGATGCCGAGGGTGGCCAGCGCCTCCGACTGCGACCCGTACCCGGTCGCGACCACCGACGTGGTGGCCAGCTCCTCGAACGGGTTCTCGTGACCGATGCGAACGGTCAGCGTCTGCGGGTTGGTCGCTTCACCGAGCAACTTGAGGAGGATGACGTGCTCCTCGAGCGCCTCCAGCACCGGCTTGACGTTCCGCTCGAAGTCGTCGCCGTACCGGGTCAGGTTGGCGGCTCCGCCGACGGCGATCCGCTGCTCGCCGACCTCGTCGGTGAACGCCTCCAGCAAGGTGGTGACGATCGCCGCGACCAGTGACCGGTCGGCCGGCGCGAACTGCTCCGGCACACCGGCCAGGGACGTCGTCGCGTCGGTCAGCCGCTGCCCGGCGAGCGCAGTGTTCAACCGGGACCGCAGGTCCGCGATCAGTTGCTCGTCAACATCGTGCGGGTGCTCCACGAGCCGCTGCTCGACCCGGCCGTTGCTGGTGATCAGCACCAGCAGCAACCGCCGGGGGCTCATCGTGACGACCTCGATGTGCCGGACGCTCGACCGGTTCAGCGACGGGTACTGCACGACGGCGACCTGGCGGGTGATCTGGGCGAGCAGCCGGACGGTACGGCGGACGACGTCGTCCAGGTCGACCGCTCCGGCCAGGAACGACGTGATCGCCTTCTTCTCGGCGCTCGACAGCGTCTTGACCGTGCTCAGCTTGTCGACGAACAGCCGGTAGCCCGCGTCGGTCGGGATCCGGCCGGCGCTGGTGTGCGGCTGGGTGATGTACCCCTCCTCCTCCAGCGCAGCCATGTCGTTACGCACGGTGGCCGGAGAGACGCCGAGGTTGTGCCGGTCGACCAATGTCTTCGAGCCGACCGGCTCATGAGTGGCCACGTAGTCCTCGACGATGGCGCGGAGCACATCCAGCTTGCGTTCGTCGAGCACGCGCACCACCCTCTCCGACTGTCCTGGCACTCAATCGCTCGGAGTGCCAGTCTAGGCGGTCTCGGGCGACGCTCCCAACGGAACGGGCGCGGGACGTGCCACAGTGCTCGCCACATCAACCGGCTGATCCTGTACGGCGGCCTCCAGCAACGACTCCAGTACGTCGAGCACGTGGTAGGCCAGCGCGCCGTCGGCCCGGTGCGGTTCACCGTTGCGGATCGCCCGGGCCATGTCCGCGACACCGACCCCGCGACCCGCACCCGCGTACCCGCCGGCGACCGGCACCTCGGTCCACTCGCGCTGCGCGGCCGTCGCGATCTCGACCGTGCCGTCGAACCCGTTCGGGTCCGGCACCGACAGGCTGCCCTCTGTCCCGTGCACCTCGATCCGCGGCAACCGCGCTGCCCACACGTCGAACGACATCAGCACCGTGGTCAACGCACCGGACTCGTGCTCCAGTACGCCGGTGACGTGCGTCGGCACCTCGACGGGGAACGTTGTACCGGCTCGCGGACCGGTGTGGATCTGGCGCTCCTGCTTCGACTGGCCGGCTCGCGCGGTGACCCGGCGTACCGGACCGAGGAGGGTAACCAGGCTGGTCACGTAGTACGGCCCCATGTCGAGGACCGGGCCGCCGCCGGGCTGGTAGTAGAACTCCGGCGCCGGGTGCCACAGCTCGTGGCCGGGCGTGACGAACGACGCGGTCGCGGCATGCGGTACGCCGATGTCGCCGCGGTCGATCACCGCACGGGCGGTCTGCGTACCGGTGCCGAGGACGGTGTCGGGCGCACAGCCGACGCGGACGTTGTTCGCGGCGGCGTACTTGAGCAGCGGCTCCGCCTCGGCGCGGTCGACGGCGAGCGGCTTCTCGCCGTACACGTGCTTGCCGGCTTCCATCGCGGCCTGGTGCACCGGTGCGTGCGCGGCCGGGATCGTCAGATTGACGACAATCTCAATGTCGTCAGCCGCGTAGAGCTGCTCCGGCGAGACCGCGCGGATGGCCGGGTTCTTGTCGGCAATCGTTTGAGCACGCGCCAGGTCCAGGTCGGCGACCGCGACGACGTCGACGCCGGGGAGCTTGCCGAGGTGGTCCAGGTACGTGCCGGAGATAACACCCGTGCCGACGATGCCGACGCGTGTCACCGGCCCACTCACTTGCTCGCCCACAGCAGACCCCTTTCGATGATCGTGCGGACCTCGGGCGTCTCCAGGTCGTCGAGCTTGTGGCCGACCGTGCAGACGAAGACCTTGCCCTCGCCCCAGGTGCGGGTCCAGACGGCCGGCATCACAGCGCCCTCGATCCACGGGTAGTCCGGGTGCGACTCGAACGTCGTCGTCGCGAGGACGGTGTTCGTCGGGTCGTAGTGGATGTAGTACTGCTCGGTGTGCACGTCGAAGTGCGTGATTCCCTCGACGATCGGGTGATCGGCCTGCTCGGGCACCACCTCGACGCGGTAGTCGGTGAACCCGTGCGGGTGCGAGATGAACTGCCCGCCGGTGATGAAGCTGTAGTCCACGTTCTTGCGGAACGAGTCCGCGATCCCGCCGTGCCAGCCGGCGAACCCGGTGCCGCGCCGGATCGCCGCCTCCAGGCCCTTGAAATGGTCGTCCTCGATCTCGCTCATCGTCACGCACTGCAGCACCAGGTCGACGCCGTCCAGCTCGAGGTACGCCGCAGTGCTGTCGGAGACCGTCACCTCGAAGCCGTTCTCCTTCAGGTACGGGATGAACAGCTCGGTCGCCTCGACCGGGGAGTGCCCTTCCCAGCCACCCCGCACCACCACAGCACGTCGTGTCGTCACACCGACCACCCTTCGAAAGTTTCGGAGTTCCGATCGGAACACTTGCGACCTTAAGTCGCGAGGAGAGGGCTTGCCAACTACTGGGCATGTCTGGTCGTCCCCCGCCGTCGCGAGCAGGTGCTCGGTGCGGTGCATCGGCGTGCTGGAGGGAAGGCCTCGATGTGGTTTCATCGTGGCCTTTCCTCCAGTGCGGCGAGGTGCCGTGCCGAGTGCCGCGCAGTAGGCGGGGGACGGCCAGACATGCCCTAATCTCGAAGGATGGGCTGGAAGTTCTGGAAGCGGGCGAATCCGATGGATCCGCAGGAGGTGCTTGCGCGGGGGCATGCACGGCCGAACAGTTTTCCGGGGCCGCCGCGGCCGCAGGACAGCTTGCCGGTGGGATCGTTCGGGATGACGGTCGAGGATGTGTTCTCGATCACCGGCCGCGGCACCGTGGTGACCGGGCGGGTGCAGGCGGGGACGGTGACGGTCGGCGAGCAGGTGCTGCTCAGCCGGGCCGGGCAGCCGATCCTGCAGGTCGAGGTGACCGGCGTCGAGATGTTCCGCAAGACCGTGCAGACCGCGAAGGCCGGCGACAACGTCGGGCTGCTGCTCCGCGGCCTCGCGAAGGACCAGGTGGCCAGGGGCGACGTACTCAGCAAGTAACCGCGGCAAGTAACCTCGGGCTCATGAGCGCTTGGGCCGAGATCGGCGATCGCACCTGGGTCCGCCGGTACGACGAATGGGACCTGAACGTCGGCCTGGTCGTCGGAGCCGACGGCGCGCTGGTGATCGACACGCGCGCCACGACCGAGGAGGCCGAGCAGCTCCGGGAGCACATCCGCGAGCTCACCGACGCACCGGTCAAATGGGTCGTCAACACCCACGCGCACTTCGACCACGTGGCCGGCAACAGCGTCTTCACCGACGCGACGGTCTACCTGCACGAGAACGCCGCCGCCGAGGAGAAGCTCGCCGGTACGACGTACGCGGTCGCGAAGGTCATCGACCTCGGCGACCGTCGCGTCGAGCTGCTGTACGTCGGCAACGGGCACACCTCCGGTGACACCGTGGTCGGCGTACCGGACGTGAACGTGTTCTTCCTCGGCGACCTGATCGAGGAGTCGGCGCCGCCGTCGTACGGCGAGGACTCGTTCCCGCTCGAATGGCCGGACACGATCCAGAGCGCGATCGGCATGATGACCCCGGACGCGAAGATCGTCCCGGGCCACGGCGCGGTCGTCGACGTCGAGTTCGCCACCGACCAGGCGATCGAGCTCGGCAAGGTCGCGAACACGATCTCGACCCTGCACCACGCCGGTACCCCTCTCGACAAGGCGCTCGAGCACACCGAGGACTGGCCGTGGCCGGTCGACAAGCTCCAGGACGCGATCCGCCGCGGCTACCAGGCTCTCGGTACGCCGCAACGCCCCAGCCTCCCGCTCCTCGGCCCGGGATAACCCCTTTCGGGTAATTGTCCGTTGACACGACGTCATCCCGTCGCGCAACTTGTTCGGAACGGACATCGCCCGACCGGATGGGGTGGCACTTGTGACCACGACAGAGCAAACGGTTCACCCCGACGGACGCGTCGAACTAGCCGATCCTGATGCGCTGGCGGACAGCCGGTACGCGAACGCGGAGCTGGCGCCGACGCGGTTGCCCGAGCGCACCTGGACGACGTACAACTACGCCGCGCTGTGGATGGGGATGGCGCACAACATCCCCAGCTACCTGCTCGCGTCCGGCCTGGTCGCGATCGGGATGAACTGGCTGCAGGCGTTCTTCACGATCACCCTCGGGAACCTGATCGTCCTCGTGCCGCTGCTGCTGAACAGTCACGCGGGAACGAAGTACGGCATCCCGTTCCCGGTCTTCGCGCGGGCGTTCTACGGCGTCCGCGGCGCGAACTTCCCGGCGCTGCTGCGGGCCTTCATCGCCTGCGGCTGGTTCGGGATCCAGACCTGGATCGGCGGGCAGGCGATCTACGTGATCGTCGGCGAGCTGTTCGGCAAGGGCTGGATCGAGGCGTCCGCGATCGGCGGGCATCCGTGGACGATGTGGCTGAGCTTCGCGTTCTTCTGGGTGCTGCAGATGGTGCTGATCTTCCGCGGGATCGAAGGATTGCGCCGGTTCGAGAACTGGGCGGCGCCGCTGGTCACGGTCGCGTTCCTCGTGCTGATGGTCGCGATCCTGGTCAAGGCCGGCGGCTTCGGCCCGATCCTGGAACAGCCGTCGAAACTCGGCTGGGACGCCGACTTCTGGAAGATCTTCGCGCCGTCACTGATGGGCATGATCGCGTTCTGGGCGACGCTGTCGCTGAACATGCCGGACTTCACCCGGTTCGGGAAGGGCCAGCGGGCGCAGGTCTGGGGACAGATCATCGGCCTGCCGACCACGATGTCGTTCATCGCGCTGGTCTCGATCATCACCACGTCCGGCACCGTCGTGCTGTACGGCTCGGCGATCTGGGACCCGGTCGAGCTCACCCGCCGGTTCGAGAACCCGGTGATCGTCACGATCGGCCTGGTGATGGCGATCCTCGCGACGATGTCCTGCAACGTCGCGGCCAACGTCGTCAGTCCGTCGTACGACTTCGCGAACGCACTGCCGCGGTGGCTGAACTTCCGGACCGCGGGCCTGCTGACCGGTGTGATCGGCATCCTGATCCAGCCGTGGCGGCTGATCTCGGACCCGTCGATCTACATCTTCGTGTGGCTGTCGTTCTACGGCGGCCTGCTCGCGTCGGTGGCCGGCGTGCTGATCGCGGGCTACTGGGTGATCGACCGGACGAACCTGAACCTCGCCGACCTCTACCGGCCCGGCGGCCGCTACTGGTACGCCGCCGGCTGGAACTGGCGCGGCGTCGTCGCCACCCTGCTCGGCTCACTGCTCGCCGTCGGCGGCGCGTACTCGAACCCGGGCGCGGGCCCGTTCCCCCAGGACGGCCTGATCCCGTTCCTCAAGCCGCTGTACGACTACTCCTGGGCGGTCGGCCTCGTGGTCGGCTTCGTGGCGTACTTCGCTCTCACACTCACCGCGCCGACCCGCCAGTCGACTGCTACGCACGCGGCTCCCACTTATTAGAACTGGCGTGATCTGCAGCTCGACAGGATGTGTCAGGTGGCTGGGCGGCAGCCCCAGGCCAGCCGGCGACACAACACCCACACATCCGGGGTGAGCTGAGGTGGTGGGAAATGGGTGTGTGGTTGAGGGGGAAGGGGATGGTGGGGACATAGCGTTGGGCAGGTGGCTGACAGGTATGGGAATGATGTCCTTGCGGGTGACTGGCGTAAGCCCAAGAACGGGCGGACCGTCGAGGTCGAAATCGCGAAGGGGATGGTCGTCGAGGAGCCGAGTTCCGGTTTTGTCGGGGCGATCGTGCGCTGGGAGCACGGGGTCGTCGACCTGGAGGACCGGCACGGCAAGATCCGCACGTACCCGCTCGGTCCGGGGTTCTGGATCGACGGCAAACCGGTCAGCCTGAAGCCGCCGAAGAAGGCCGGTCCGGCGAAGAAGACCCGGACCGCGTCGGGGTCGGTGGCCGTCGACAACGTCCGCGCGAAGGTCGCGCGGGCCAGCCGGATCTACGTCGAGGGCCGGCACGACGCGGAGCTGGTCGAGAAGGTGTGGGGCGACGACCTGCGGATCGAGGGCGTCGTGGTCGAGTACCTCGAAGGCGTCGACGATCTGGTCGAGATCGTCAACCGGTTCCAGCCCGGTCCCGGCCGGCGGCTCGGCGTACTCGTCGACCACCTGGTCGAGGGATCGAAGGAGTCGAAGATCGCCGCGCAGGTGTCGAACCGGTACGTGCACGTGGTCGGCCACCCGTTCATCGACATCTGGGAAGCGGTCAAGCCGTCGTCGGTCGGCATCAAGGCGTGGCCGCGGATCCCGCACGGGCAGGACTGGAAGAAGGGTGTGCTGCAGGCGTTCGGCTGGCCGGCCACCGATCAGGCCGACGTCGCCGCCGCCTGGAAGCACATCCTGTCGAAGGTGAACAGCTTCGCGGACCTCGACCCGGCCCTGCTCGGCCGCGTCGAGGAACTCATCGATTTCGTGACCCTGGACTGATGTCGGGCATCCGCGCCTCGATCCAGGCGCGGATCCGGCGGCGGGTACGGCGTACGAACCAGGTGATCACGCCGAGCACCGCGCTGAGTGCGAGCACCGCACCGGCGAGCACCGCGGCCGGGATCCGTACGGCGTCGACGACACCGGACAGCACCAGCAGTACGACGCCGGCGGCAGCTGTTGCCACTGGCAACCATGGCTCGAAGACCACGGGGCGCTGCGCGGGGCTCACCTTGACGCCGCGCACCATCCGCGCCCACACCGTCTCGCGCGCCGGTTCGGTGAACCAGCGCGCTGTGCGCAGCAGCCACGAACCGGGCTGATGCTTGCGGCCCGCGGCCGCCTTCACCCAGCTGCCGACCTGCGGGCCGAGACCACCGGACACGTCCACCATCCGGTCCGCGATCCCCTTGGTGATCGCGCGTCCCTCGGGTGAGGCGTTCAGCTCGTCCCGCATCGTCACCAGCGCGCCGAGCCCGGCATCGGCCGGAAAGTCCCTGGCCAGTCGTTCGATCCGCTCGGCGACCGCGTCGAGCTGCCAGCCTTCGGCCTGCAGGACCTGACGCTGGGTCTCACGGATCCAGTCCGCGTCCGCGCCGAGCATCGCGCCGAGGTGCGCGACGCAGTGCAACCGGCCCATCAGCCAGTCCCACCGCCGCCAGTCGGCCGCACCGAACGCGCCGAAGTGGCCCACCTGGCTGCCGTACAGAATGCGGTCGTTCAGCTGGTTGGCGATCGACCCTTCCTGCAACTCGTCGAGCACCTCGAGCGGGATGTCCGGGCCGAGACGAAGGAACTGGAACGGGGCGCTGCGCTGCTGCGGCGTACGTGCCGACGTACAGCGGGAAACGATCTCGACCTCGAGCGCGGTGTCGACGAGTTCCCAGCCGACCACCGCGATCAGGGTCGCGAACGCGTCGCCGAGCGCGCGCTGGATCTGCAACTGCTCGAAGATGTCGTTCAGCCCGACCGCGACCGCTTCCGCGCCACCGGCGGGACGGAGGTCGAGATCGGCGGCGGCCAGTTGTACGTCGAGGGCGTCGCGGACGGCCTGGACCTTCATCAGGCAGTCGCTCGCCGCGGTCAGCCGCTTGTCCAGGTCGTCGCGCTCGTCCTGCGGGGCGGACCTGATCCGGGTCCGCAGCGAGCGCAGGATCAGCCGGACGATCCGCTCGGCGGCGCCGGTCCCCCACAACCAGCTCGGGTTGCCGTCGGCATCGTCCCGGAGGGCTGCCGTGGAGCCGTCCGGGCCCGGGACCCACGGGTGCTCGGTGGCGAGGATCTCGTCGATCTCCGACTCCGAGAGCGCGGTCGCGGCGTCCAGCACGGTCGACTGGTCGTGACTGGCGATCGTGACGGCCTCCCAGACACCGCCGGCCGCACGTCCCCGCGAGTACGCCGGTTGCAGCGCCTCGGCCGCCGCCTTCAGCCGCGCCCGCTCCTCTGGTTGCTTCAGGCAACGGTCGAAGAGGCGCTGACTGTCGGACCAGGACGCGTCCGCCTCCAGCAGCAGGCGTTCCAGCTGCTCGACGTCGGAGCGGAAGTCCACCTCGCGCGGGAACTGCACCGCGGACATCGCCGCGACCCGCCAGCTCGGCTCCTGCGCCCCTGGCAACGCGGTCGACGCCCGCCCGATCCCCGCCGACGGTACGACGTACAGCACGTAGCGGGTCGCCTTGCCGTTGACCGGACGCCGGGCGACGACATCGAGCACCGGGCCGAACGGGGCGTTGTCGAGGACGCCGCCGTCGACGAGCCAGGATCCGGTTTCGGCCGGGCCGGGCTGGATCCGCGGCGGTTGCGCGGCCAGCTCCGGCGTCTCCAGCACCGGACCGAACGCGGCCGGGAACGACGCGGACGCACGGGCCGCCCGCGCGAGCAGGTCGGTGTCCTTCAACCCGTTCTTCTCTTCGACGGTGAACTTCCGCTGCGCACCGTCGTACGTCGGCGCGTCCTCACTCGTGAAGCCGTACAGGTACCGATGATCCGGTACGACGAACGCCTGGCCTGCAGCGTCCTTCGCCTCGAACTGCTGCACACCCAACCCGGAGGCGGTGACGAACAACGTCACCGGCTCCTCCGCCTTGCTCTCGCCCGCGTCGGCGACGCCCTTGAGCAGGGCCTCGAGCTGCCGCAGGAAGTACTTGCCGTCGAGCACCGAGCTCGACTTCGCTCCCGCGGACGGCACCAGCTTGCCGACCTCGAGCGACCCGAGACCGATCCACTTCTGCCGCAGCCACGGACCGTTGTCGCCGTCGGGGTCGAGGGTCGAGCCGTTCGCGATCGCGGTCGCCAGCAGCGAACCGTTCAGACCGCCGGCGCTCGTCCCCGCGATCACGTCGACCACCACCCGGCGCCGTTCCTCGCCGCGCCGGCACAACTCCCGCCAGCGATCCGCGAGCACCGCGTCGTACGGCTGGGGACCGGGAGCGTCGTCGCCACCGGACGCGCGCCGGATCAGGTCCAGCTCGTGCGTCACTCCACCCATCCAGACCGCCAGGCTGACACCACCGTTCAGCACCAACGCAATCCGGATCTCGTGGTCGGTCATGCATCCCCCCTTTCACCCAGAGATATCACGGTTCCGGCGCATGTTGCAGCGGAGAGTGAACAAACTGTTGTGGCGTTCTGCACGCAGGGTCATTCTGTTCGTGGGGGTGGTCGTGATGCGCGCCTGGGCTGTGCTGGTTTCCGTAGTCGCATTGCTGGCGGCGGGATGCTCCGACACGTCCGGTGGGGGAGGGACGTCGCCACCGGACGAGACCACGACCTCCGACAGCACGAGCGAGCCGGCCCCGGAGCCGACGGGCGCCGAGACGACGCAGCCGCGGCAGAACAAGCCGGCGGTCGAGATCGCAACGCTCCCGATCGGTCCGGGAGCCGAGGCGAACCAGCCGGACGACCAGGCAAAGCAATGCGTCGGCGTCAGCCTGACCGGGCTGGAGCTTCCGCAAGGTGCCACGGTGACTTACCGCGCACCCACTCTGAGCCAGGACGACAAGTACTTCGAGATCGACCAGTCCGGTTGTGGCGGCCAGAGCCCGGAGTGCACCGGGCACCAGGTCCGCTCCGGCGACACACCGGCCTGCTTCGCCGGAGTCCGGCAGGTGACGAACGCCGAAGGACACCACGCCACCCTGATCATCACCGCGGACGCGACGTGCGCAACCGCGGAAGACTGCGAAGCACTCAAGCGCGGTGGCGTCAGCCAGATCGGCTTCGACTCGCGCGCACTCGGCGGCTCGCAACCGAGCGAGACGCCGCCCGAGACCCCCGAGACGCCCGCTGAGACGCCGTCGGACGGCTGAGCGATGGCGGACGAGCGGTCGCAGGCGGAGCGGTGGATCAGCTTCGCGGCAGGCATCGTCACACCGGTGACGTTGGTCAGCGCACTGCTGTTCTACTTCGGGTACGTCGCCGCGCGGTCGCAGTACGAGTACTTCGGCATCGACGTCGACACGATCGGGCTGAGCACCCAGGACTACGTGATGCGCAGTCCGCAACCGCTGCTCGTCCCGTTGCTCGTCATCACGTTGCTGGTTGTCGCCGCGCTGCTGATCCACAACGCGATCCACCCGACGCCGACCGGCGTACGGCGAGCCGCGCGGATCGCCGTACTGATGCTGATCCTCGGTGTCGCGGGCCTGCTCGCCTTTCCGTTGATCGGCGGGATCGCGTACTACGCGCTCATCGTGCCCGCCGTCATCGGCCTGGCCGCCGCGACGCTTGCCTACCTCACCTATCTCCGCCGCAAGGCCGACCCATCCGTCGGTCCCCAACGGGTCCTCATCGCACTCCTGGCCGTCGTCACCGTCATCTGCGCGTTCTGGGCCACCGCAACCATCGCCCAGTACACCGGCCGCGGCCTCGCCAAGTCCGACGCGCGCCACCCGAGCCGCTTCCCGGTCGTCATCCTCGACACGAAGGAGAAGCTCGCGCTGCGCTCGCCCGGCATCGAGGAGACCGCGCTGCGTGCGGGCGCTGGGCAGACGTTCAACTACCGCTACCGCGGTCTGCGCCTGCTGGTAGTCGGCGAGAACCGCCTGTTCCTGGTGCCGGCGAACTGGTCCGCGTCGAACACCACGCTGATCCTTCCCCTCGACAACACCATCCGCGTCCAGTTCCAGTTCGAGAACGACCCGCCCTAGCCGAAAATGTCCGAGCCTCGAACGAGGATGTCGCCCATGAGTGCTCAAGCCCCACTTCGCAGCGTTGACGCGGTCGTCCTCGCGGTTCCCGACCTGGACGCAGGCCTCGAGTTCTATCGGGATGGACTGGGACATGACCTGCTGTGGCGCAACGACGACCTCGGCCAAGCCGGCCTCCGCTGCCCGGAGTCGGCGACCGAGATCGTGCTCTCGACACGTTTGCCACCCGAGCCGAACTGGTTGGTGCGATCGGTGGACCAGGCGATCGACGCGATCACGGCAGCCGGTGGTCAGCTGCTCAGCGGCCCCACCGACATCCCGGTGGGCCGCGTCGCGGCGGTGTCCGACCCGTTCGGCAACCGACTCGTGCTGGTCGACCTCAGCGCGGGCCGCTACACCACAGATCAGCACGGCCAGGTGACAGGCGTCGCCCCGGAGCCGTAGTCAGCCGGCCCGATGCTCAGGCGCTGTCGCGGACGATCAGTTCGGTGTCGTAGATCTCGGGGCTGGTGAGGTCGGCACCGGCGATCTTCGCCAGGAGGATCTGGGCGAGGCGGGCGCCCAGCTGTTCCACGGGCTGGCGGACCGTGGTGAGCTTCGGGGTGGTCGTGGTGGCGAGCACCGAGTCGTCGAAGCCGACCACGGCCACGTCCGCGGGGACGCGGCGGCCGTGCTGGGACAGGACGCGAAGAGCTGCGGTCGCCATCAGGTCGGACGCCACGAACAGGCCGTCCAGGTCAGGGTGCTCGTCCAGGAGGCGCAGTGTCGCCTGCTCGCCACCGTCCGCGGTGAAGTCGCCGTACGCGATCATCGCGGGCAGTCCGGCTTCCTTCATCACTTCCTGGTAGCCGGTCAGGCGGTCGATGCCGGCGGTCATGTCGAGCGGCCCGGCGATGGTCGCGATCTTGCGGCGGCCGATCGACAGCAGGTGCTCGACCCCGGTCCGGGCGCCGGCGACGTTGTCCACGTCCACACTCGCCACCGGTACGTCGACCCCCAACGGCCGCGCGCTGAACACGATCGGCAGCGGCAACTGCGCCAGCTCCTGCAGCACGTTGTCGCGGCCGTGGTGGCTGATGATGATCGCGCCGTCCACGTGTCCGCCGCGCAGGTATCGCAGCAGCCGCTGGTCGTCGACCCCGGTCGGTTCCGGGGCGGGCTCGATCAGCAGCACGAGCTGGGACGACGTCGGCGCGAGCGTCCGGCTGACGCCGCTGAGCATGCCGGCGAAGAACGGGTCGGAGAACACCCGGCTGTCCGGCTCCGGTACGACGATCGCGATCGAGTCGGTCCGCCGCGTCACGAGCGCACGGGCCGCCCGGTTCGGCACGTAGCCGAGCTGCAGGATCGCCTGCTCGACGGCGGCGACCGTGTCCGGCAGCACCTTCGGCGACCCGTTCACCACGCGCGAGACCGTTGCCCGCGACACCCCGGCGAGCGCCGCGACCTGCTCCAAGGTCGGAGAACCAGACTCGTTCATCGGCCCTCCTCAGTTCTCGATTGGCCCGCCTTCACACCGTAGTACGTCCCCGGCCGACCGCGCGTCGGACGCCGGCCGTGGACGTGGCGTGTTGGCAGCCAGGACCTAATTGCCGACGCGGGTGTCGGCGACCTTCTCGGCCTGGGCGAGGGCCTGTTTCCACGCGGCGTCCGGCGGCTGCTTGCCGTCGTCGACGCGGGACAGCGCCGCGCTGAAGATCTGGTTGATCTCGCCGTCGCGGGGACCCTTGTGCTGCTTGAGAATCACGTTCCGGGCCCGGTTGACGAAGATCTGCCCGACCGGCGCGTTGTTGAAGTACGCGTTGACCTGCGACTTCACCTGCGGGTCGTTGTACGCGTCGAGTGTGGACGGGAACGAGCCGATCTTCTTGAACACCTTCACCTGCTGCTCCGGCGCCGTCAGCCAGGCGGCCAGCTTGGCGGCCTCCTCGGGATGCACCGACTGCGCCGGCACGGTCAGGTACGACCCGCCCCAGTTGCCACCGCCGCCGGGGAACACGTCGGCGACGTCCCACTTGCCCTTGCCGTAGGCACCCGCGTTGTCCTGGATCACGCCGAGCAGCCAGCCCGGACAGGCCATGGTCGCGAACTTGTCGCTGCGGAACGCCGCGTTCCAGGCGTCGCTCCAGGCCGGCAGCCGCGCGGACAGGCCGTCCTTGCTTCCGGCCACCACCTGGTTCCAGGTGTTCTTCAGCCGCGGGTTCTCGGCACCGAGGAAGCGGTCCTGGTTCGAGTAGTACGCCTCGATCAGCTGGTTGCGCATGGCTTCCCAGGTCAGCACCGCGGAGTCGTACCAGGCCGAGCCCGGCACGCGTTGCTTGAACTTCCGCCCGGTCGCGAAGTACGACGGCCAGTCCTGGAACAGCTCGGCCACCTTGGCCCGGTCGGTCGGCAGCCCGGCCTTCGCGAACAGGTCCCGGCGGTAGCAGATGGCCTCCGGGCCGATGTCGGTGCCGTAGCCGATGATCTTTCCGTCCGGCGTCGTCGCGCCGGCCACCTTCCAGTCCAGCCAGCGGTCCCGCAGGTCGTCCGCGCCGTACTTGCGCAGGTCGACGAACTTGTCGTCCTTGGCCAGGTACTTGTAGATCCAGCTGACCTCCATCGCCTCGATGTCGGCCAGGCCGGTGCCGCGGGCGAGGTTCGCGTCCAGGTTCTTGACGTGGTCGTCGACGGTCTTGGCGTGCCGCTCCACGATCGTGATGTTCGGGTGCGCGGCCTCGTACTCGGCGTACAGGTCGGCGTACCCGAACTCGTTGAAGGTGGCGATGGTCAGCTCGATCTTCGGCCCGTCGGATTCGGCGGCACCGGACTCGGGGGTGCCGGAACCGCCACCGCAGGCAGCGGCGGTCAAGATCGCGGCGCAGGCCAGGACGCCGGCTACGGGGCGATAGCGGGCACTGGGCCGCATGCGAAGCTCCCTGAAACTCGGACGGGGGTTGAGAGCGCTCTCGGATCGCGAAAGTGAGCTGAGTCTCAAGCGTCCGCAGTGGATATGTCAAGCATCGCATAGTCACCCTGAGACACGAGGCCGGACAGGTCCGGACATAGTGTCATCGCTGGTCACGCTGCGAATCTCCGCGATCACCCAGTGCCCCCGACGCTGGGAGTTCGCTGTGAGTGATCAAGACGACCGCGGCGGTCCGACGGAGTCGCGGACCACGACGACGGTGCCGAGCGTGGTCATCGGCTGCTGATGGGCGAACGGATCCGCGCTCGGCTCCTGCCCCGCGAGCCCGGCCCGTACGGCGGCCCGCCCGAGCTCCTCCAGCGGCACCCGGACAGTCGTCAACGCCGGCTGCAGCTCGGTCGCCACCGGTACGTCGTCGTACCCGGCCACCGACACGTCGTCCGGGATCCGCAGGCCGCGCTCGCGCAGGGCGGCGTACACGCCCGCGGCGACGATGTCGTTGGCGGCGAAGATCGCGGTGAAGTCGAGCCCGTCGTCGAGGGCCCGGAGCGTCTGCTGGTACCCCCACTGCCGGCCGAACGCGCCGGTCCGGACCAGGCTCGGGTCGTGTTCGAGCTTGCGCGCGGCGAACGCCTGCCGGAAACCGCGGAGGCGGGCGGTCGTCGTGGACAGGGTCGTCGGCCCGCCCAGATAAAGGATCTTGGTGTGGCCGGCGCTCAGCAGATGATCGGTGATCGCCGCCGCGCCGCCGGTGTTGTCGTACTCGACGGCGTAGGCCGGTACGCCGTCCTCCAGCCCCGGCCGGCCGCAGAGGACCAGGCTCGAACCGTTCTTCGCCAGCTGGCGGGCGCGTTGCCCGACCGCGGCGAAGTACTCCTTGTCCTCGACGGCGCCGCCGACCAGGATCACGGCGTCCGCGCGCTGTTCGAGCAGGAGGTCGACGAACCGCAGCTCGGCGGACTCGCCGCCCTGGGTCGAGCAGACCAGGCAGAGGCGGCCGGAGGCGAGCGCCTCGGACTGGACGCCGCGGGCGATGTAGGCGAAGAACGGATCGACGATCTCGCTGACGACGATGCCGACCACACGGGTGGTGGACCCGGCGAGGGCGCGGGCGTGCGCGTTCGCGACGTACCCGAGGTCCCGCATCGCGCGTTCGACCGCGACCCGGGTCGAGGCCGCGACCGGATAGTTGCCGTTGACAACACGGGAGACGGTCGCGGTGGAGACACCCGCGCGAGCGGCCACGTCCCGGATGGTCCGGGCGGACTCGGGGTCACGCCGGCGCGCCCTCGACCGGGGCGGTTCCGCCGCCATCACCCACCTCCTCACCCAGCTGTACGTCGGCCGTCGTACCGTCGGCGAACCGGACCGTGACGTGCAGCCCGTGCACCGTCA
This sequence comes from Kribbella pratensis, assembly GCF_004366075.1. Lineage (GTDB taxonomy): Bacteria > Actinomycetota > Actinomycetes > Propionibacteriales > Kribbellaceae > Kribbella > Kribbella pratensis. The sequence goes on from NZ_SODU01000001.1 coordinate 2,026,069, forward strand.
CGTCGATGCTCTCGGCCAGTTGCCGCGGCCAGACCGTGTCGCCGGACAGTACCACCGCGGACACCAGCACCAGCGGATCTTTCCCGTCGTGCTGAGCCTCCAGGTACGGCGTCGCCGAATGCGGACCGAACGCGTTCGCGTCGAGCCCACGTCGTACGGCGGCACCCTCGTACCCATGCAACCCGACCACCACTGACGTCAGCCTGTCGATCCGCGTCGCCTGTGCCCACGTTGCGTCCACGTCGACCTCGGGCAGGTCGGTGCCCGCTATCGCATAGCCGCCGTGCCGGACCACGCCGGCCGGTCCGTTGACGAGCACACACCGCACCTCGATCCGACCGTGCACGACGCTGGCCGCCTCGATCCGCGCGGCACCTGCTTGCCACCACGAGGCGGCCGATGCTTCTGCCACTCCGATGCGGTGGATCTGCGTCCGGTGGCCGCCGTTGAGGGTGATGTGGTTGTCGAGGTGTTCGCCGGTGAGTTCGGGGCCGGTCCGGCTCGAGTAGGCGAGGCGGTTGTAGTGGGCGTCGCCCTCGGCTCCGTGGTCGCTGCCGTGGTTGAGGAGGCGGACGATGCCGTCGTGTTTGGTCGCCTGCACGAGCAATCCTGGCGCCGGCAACGCCCGTACCTGGTCGCGTTCGTCGAGGGGCAGGGCGGACTCGCGGGCGGTCCAGACGTCGTGGTCGGCCGGTAGCAGGAGGCCGAGGAATCCCTTGGAGGCCCAGTACGGCGACGCGGGTCCGGAGTACGGCTGCGTGGTCGGGAGGAAGTGGTGATGCCAACCGAGCGACAGCAGTCCCCGCTCGTCGGGGACGCCGTGGTCGACGAAGTGGCGCAAGGTACCGGAGCACAGGCGGCGGGTCTGACCAGGCGTCAGCGGCGTCGCATCAAGGAGCGCGCCCATCCAGTACGGCGCCGCAGTGGCCATGCGATAGCAGAGTGAACGACCGAAGTGGATCGGTGCGCCGTCGGAGCCGGTGAGGTGTACGGCGTCCTCGAGGAAGCGGTGCAGGCGTTCGCGGTAGATGGCCAGGCGGCCGTCCGCGGACGGTCCCGCCATCCGCGTCCACAGGCCCGGGTACAGGTGCATCGCCCAGCCGATGTAGTGGTCGAAGTTCTGCCCCGGCCCGTCCGAGTACCAACCGTCGCCGACGTACCAGTCCTCGATCCGGTCGAGGCCCGCGTCGATGTCGTCCTGCGAGTACGGCGCTCCGACCGATGCGAGGAACTGCTCTCCGACGACCTGGAACAACCTCCAGTTGTTGTCCCACGTCCGTGAGCCGACGAACCCGCTCAGCCAGTCGACAACCACCTGCTGATCCCGTACGTCGAGTTTGTCCCACAACCACGCCCGCGACTCGTGCAGGCCGACCGCGACCGCCGCCGCCTCCACCATCTGCTGCGAACACGGCGTCAACCGCGGCCACTCACCCGCGGCCCCCGCCACCAGCCCGCTCGCATACCGCTCGACCAGCCGATCGTCCCCGCCGTCCGCAGCAATCCGGAGCGCAGCCAGCAGAAACGACCGCGCAAACCCTTCCAACCCGTCACAATCCGCCCCCGACCAACTCCCCCGCCCCGGCAACCGAACCTGCGCCCCACTCGCCGAAAACCACGGCACCAACGACTCCAACAACTGATCGGCAACCGCCAACCAGGTCTCCCGCGTATACCCAGTCCACGAAGACAACACCCGATCCGACCCCGGCAACTTCACGCGTTCCAACCCCCCGCCATCACACGAAGACAAGTCCGCCCCGCTTGAGTGATACGTGCCTGTGGTGCTGGCGGCTGGCGGGTTGTGTACGCGATGGCAGGTTGTAGCAGGCCAGCCGAGACATAACCCGTCAGCGGGGAGCAGGTCGAGCGTTGCGTGGTTGGTGGGGTGAGGTGGTGTGGTGATTGCGTGGAAGGTGTGCGGCTGGACAGGTAGTGCACCGGCGAGACGCTGTACGCGCGGAGACGATCACGCTCAGGTGCACTACCCGACTGCCTGACACCTCCTGTCCATCTGCACACATTCGCCTGTCGTGCCCGGCGGGAGAACGATCCGAGTCGATTCATGCGATCCGTCCTAGGTCGTCGCGGGCTATCCCGTGGGCGAGGGGTTTGCCGGCGGCCAGGCGTTCTATCTCGGCTACGGCGGCCTCGCCCAGTCTCGTGGACTCGTTGCCCATGGCACCGGCCAGGTGCGGGGTGATGAAGACGTTCGGGAGTTGAAGCATCGGCGAATCGAGGGGCAGCGGCTCGGGGTCCGTGACGTCGAGGATCGCGTCCAGACGCCCGGAAACGCACTCACGCTCGAGCGCGACATGGTCGACCAGCCCGCCCCGTGCGGTGTTGATCAGCACCCCGCCGTCCGGCATCGCCGCCAGCAACTGCGCCGACACCAGCCCCTCGGTCTCCGGCAGCAACGGGGCGTGGACGCTCACGATGTCGCTCGCCGCGAACAGCTCCGGCAACTCACACCACCGCGCCCCGAACTCCGCAGCTTCAGCCGGGCTCAGATACGGATCGTTCACCAGTACGTCGACATCGAGTCCGCGCAGTCGTTCCAGCACCAATCGTCCGATCCGCGACGCTCCGAGCACGCCGACCGTCGTACCGAGCGTGCCGAGAATCGGTGCTCCCGGCAACGGACGCTTCACCCCGGAGGCCCGGAACCAGTCGCGGTGCCGGAACGCGCGCTTCCCGGCCAGCACGATCGCCGCGAGCGTGAACTCGGCGACCGGGACCGCGTTCGCCGCGGCCGCCGACGAAACCTCCACGCCGCGCTCGAAGACGACCGGGTCGACAAACGTCTTGATCGTCCCCGCCGCGTGCACGATCGCCCGCAACTTCGGCGCCGCGTCGAGCACCTCTGCAGTGATCCGCGGGCAACCCCACCCGGTCAGCAACACCTCGGCGTCAGCCAACTCGTCCGCCACGTCCGCGAACGAAGTCACCAACCGCGGCACCCCGCCCCGCACCCCACCGCCGACCCCACCAAAGGCCCCACCACCGGCACCACCACCCGCACCACCACCTGCACCACCCCCCGCACCACCGCCCGCACCACTGCCCGCACCACCACCGGCACCACCGCCCGCACCACCACCGGCACCAGCACCGCCACCGCCCGCACCACCGTCCGCACCACCACCTGCACCACCACCTGCACCACCACCTGCACCACCGCCCGCACCACCGCCCGCACCACCGTCGGAACCACCGTCGGAACCACCGTCGGAACCACCGCCTGCATCGCCGCCCGCATCACCGCCAGCTGCATCGTCGCGGGCGCCACCATCACCATCACCACCGCCACCGTCAGCACCCCCGCGGCTGGCACCCCCATCAGCACCTCCTTCAGCACGTCCTTCAGCACGTCCTGCAGCACCTCCTGCAGCACCTCCTGCAGCACCTCCTGCAGCACCTCCTGCAGTGTCGGCGCGGAGGCCGAGTACCTCGGCGACGGCGGACAGGCGGTCGCGGGCCGTTGGGGTGAGGACCTCCGACCAGGTGTCCGCGGGCATCGCCACGAGCGCGCGCAACCGCGGACTGCTGCCCCGGTCGGGTTCAGGATTCGGCACGGATCACTCCTAGTAAACGGTTACTGAAAACCGTAGGTGCGAATCGCAGTGAAGGTCAAGACAATCTTCCCCGAGCGCTTGACAGCAAGGCGGTGAACGTTTCATCGTTACTGCCACCCGGGGCAGCAAACGCTTACTATCAGGAGGCGCCACATGCATCGCGTCAGCCGATCCGCCGGCCGCGCGCCGGACGCCGGGGACCGCGCCGCGCGCCGGGCAGCACGCCGGGCGCAAGGCGGACCGAGCCTGCGTGCCAGGCTGCGCCGCGACCGGGTGATGCTGCTGCTGGTTCTCCCCGGCTTCCTGTTCTTCGTGGTGTTCCACTACGTGCCGCTGCTGGGGAACGTGATCGTCTTCCAGGACTACCAGCCGTACCTCGGCTTCAAGGACAGCCCGTGGGTCGGCCTGGGCAACTTCGCCGTTTTCGCGGAGCCGGACTTCTACCGCGCACTGCTGAACACGCTGAAGTTCGCCGTACTGCAGCTGGTCCTGTTCTTCCCCGCGCCGATCGGCCTCGCCCTGCTGCTGAACAGCATCATCAGCCCGAAGATCAAGCGGTTCGTGCAGAGCGTCGTGTACCTGCCGCACTTCATCGGCTGGGTGATCCTGATCTCGATCAGCCAGCAGCTCATCGGCGGCACCGGCCTGCTCCCCCAGCTACTCGGCGAGCTCGGCCTGCCGCGGGTCGACCTGATGACCAGTTCCGGCTTCTTCCCCTGGCTGGTGACGCTGCAGCTGATCTGGAAGGACGCCGGCTGGGGCACGATCATCTACCTCGCCGCGCTGCTGAACATCGACACCGAGCATTACGAGGCCGCCGCGATCGACGGCGCGGACCGGTGGCGGCGACTGTGGCACGTGACGCTGCCTGGCATCGTGCCGGTCACGTTGCTGCTGCTGATCCTCAACCTGGGCAGCATTCTCTCGGTCGGCTTCGAGCAGATCCTGCTGCAGCGCGACGCCGTCGGCGCCGACGCGGCCGAAGTACTCGACACCTACGTCTACTTCCACGGCGTCCTCGACGGCCAGTGGGGTCCGGCCGCCGCCGTCGGCCTGGTCAAGGGCGTCATCGGCCTGGTCCTGATCCTCGGCGCCAACAAACTCGCCCACCGCTTCGGCCACGAAGGGATCTACTCCCGATGAAGACCTCGCAGCGGCCGCCCTGGATGGAGGCCCCGACCAAGGCCGGGCTGGCGATCAAGGGCATGGTGATCGCGATCGTCTGCCTGCTGGTGCTCTATCCGTTCGTCAACATCGTCGCGACCAGCCTGGCCGGCGAGTCCGAGATCACGAGGCGCGGCGGCATCATCGCGTTGTTCCCGAGCGAGCCGACGCTGGCGGCGTACAAGACGATCTTCGCCGGTGGCGTGGTGAGTCATGCGCTGCTGGTCAGCGCGGGCATCACGATCATCGGTACGGCGCTGAACCTGGTCGTCACGATCGCGCTCGCCTACGGGCTCAGCCGGCCGATCGTCGGCGGGCGGTTCGTGTTGACAGCAGTATTGTTCACAATGTTGTTCGGGGCCGGCATCATCCCGAACTTCCTGCTGATCAAGGCGCTCGGGCTCTACGACTCGTACGCGTCGCTGATCGTCCCGGGCCTGGTCAGTGCCTTCAACTTCCTGGTGCTGCGCAACTTCTTCCAGAACATCCCGGCCGAGCTGCTCGACAGCGCGCGGATCGACGGCGCCGGCGACCTCGCGATCCTGCTCCGGATCGTGCTGCCGCTGTCGAAGGCGGTTCTCGCGGTCGTCGCGCTGTTCTACGCCGTCGGCCACTGGAACGCGTTCTTCAACGCACTGCTCTACCTCAGCGACACCGGCAAGTGGCCGTTGCCGCTCGTCCTGCGCCTCTACGTCCTGCAGGGCCAACCGGTCGGCGGCGGCACCGAGTCGCCCGGCGAGGCTGTGGCGTCGATCCAGGCCGTGCAGATGGCGGTCGTCGTCGTCGCGCTCGTGCCCATCCTCTGCGTCTACCCGTTCCTGCAGCGCTACTTCACCAAGGGCGTACTCACCGGCGCCATCAAGGGTTAGGAGAAAGACCGTGACCACCCCATCTCTCAGTCGCCGGAGCTTCCTGCGCAGCGCCGTAGGTGTCGCCGTGATGAGCGCCACCGGCGTACCGACGCTGGTTGCCTGCAGCAACGGCAGTACGACGGCCGGCCCCGCGCGGGCGTCCACCGTGACACTCCCGACGTACGTCGCCTTCGAGGGACCCAAGCCGGATCTGGCCGGCACCGCGGACGGCGTACCGCCCGGCTACCTGACCTATCCGAAGGACCTCGTCACCACCGTGAAGACGCCGCCGCTGTCGGGCGGCAAGGTCAGCGTGATGACCGACATCTTCGACCCGCTGCCGCCGGCCAAGGACAAGAACGCGGCCTGGCAGGCGGTCGAGCAGAAGCTCGGCGGCACGCTCGATCTGACCATCGTTCCGGACAGCGACTGGGCCACGAAGTTCCAGACCGTGCTGGCCGCCAACGAGCTGCCCGACCTGGTCCTGTTGTCGGACTCCAGCCTTGTCAACAATCTACCGGCCTTTTTGTCGGCAAAGTGCACGGACCTCACGCCGTACCTGTCCGGTGACAAGGTCAAGGACTACCCGAACCTTGCCAACATCCCGCAGGTGATCTGGCAGGCGTGCGTGGTCCAGGACAAGATCTACGGGCTGCCGATCCCGCGCAGTATCACGGGCGGCGCGGGCTTCTACAACAAGCGACTCTTCGATGCCGCCGGCATCGAGTACCCGGCCACCGCCGAGGACTTCCTGGCCGCGTGCAAGGAGCTGACCAAGCCGCAGCAGGGCCAGTGGGCGATCGTGAACTCGAAGGGCAACACGTTCTTCACGATGGTCCAGCAGATGTTCGGCGTACCCAACGGCTGGAAGGAGGACGGCGGCAAACTGGTCCGCAGCTTCGAGACGCCGGAGTACAAGGCAGCGCTCGAGTTCGCCGTCCAACTGGTCAAGGCCGGCGTCACCGTGCCGGGCTCCGACGGTATCGACGGCACCGCCCGGAAGAACGCGTTCCGGGCCGGCAAGGGCGCGCTGGTGTACGACGGGTTCCCGGCGTACTCCGGCTACGTCAAGGACATGTCCCGGCTGGACCCGAAGAACGACCCGCGGGCGTTCGTCCCGATGGCGCCCAAGGGCGGCAAGGCGAACACCTGGTCGGACAACATCCTGTTCGCCTACACGCTGATGAAGAAGGCCGACGAGGCGCGCGCCAAAGAACTGCTCGCGGTGGCGAACTTCTTCGCGGCGCCGTTCGGCAGCACCGAGAACCTGCTGCTCACGTACGGCGTCGAGGGCGTCGACTTCACCCGCGACGCGAAGGGCAACCCGACGCTGACCAGCAAGGGCGAGGCCGAGCTGACGGTGCCGTGGAAGTACATCACCGCGCCGCCGCAGGCGCTCTACAACGCGCAGTTCCCGACGTACGTCGAGCGCGCCCACGAGGATCTGACCAAGCTGATCGGCATGGTCGTCAAGGATCCGACCGCGTCGCTGATCTCCCCGACCAACGACAAGTCCGGCGGCGACATCGGGCAGGCGCTGACCGATGTCCGCAACGACGTGATCGCCGGACGGAAGCCGATCAGCGCGTTCGACACCGCGCTGAAGAAGTGGGCCAAGGACGGCGGCGACAAGATCCGCGGCGAGTTCGAGTCGGCGCTCGGCGGTGCGAGCCCGCGATGAGTTGGTTGACCGAGGCAAGGTTCGGGCTGTTCGTGCACTGGGGCATCTACGCGGCCGCGGCGCGGCACGAGTGGGTGAAGTCGTACGAACAGCTCACCGACGCGGAGTACCAGCCGTACTTCGACCACTTCTCGCCGGACCTGTACGACCCGGTCCGCTGGGCGGACGACGCCTGGAACGCGGGCATGCGCTACCTGGTGATCACTACGAAGCACCACGACGGGTTCTGCCTGTGGGACTCCAAGCTCACGGACTACTCGGCGCCGAACACGCCGTGGGGCGAGGACCTGCTCGCGCCGATGATCGACGCGTTCCGGGAGCGTGGGTTCAAGATCGGGCTGTACCACTCGTTGCTCGACTGGCATCACCCGGAGTTCCCGGTCGACCTGTACCACCCGCAGCGCAAGGACGTGGACTTCATCGACCGTACGGCGGACCGTGACGTCTCGAAGTACGCCGATTACCTGCACGGACAGGTCCGTGAACTGCTCACGGGGTACGGCAAGATCGACGTGATGTGGTTCGACTTCTCGTACGCCGACCGTGGGTTCAACGCCAAGGGTCCGGACGAGTGGCGGTCCGCGGAACTGCTGGCGATGGTCCGCGAGCTGCAGCCGGGGATCCTGGTGAACAACCGGCTCGGGCTCGGTTCCGGTGACTTCACCACGCCGGAGCAGGTCCAGCCGCCCGGGAACGAGGTTGCCGCTGGCAACGGTACGCAGGTGCCGTGGGAGGCGTGCCACACCCTCAACGGCAGCTGGGGTTACCACCGCGACAACCACGACTGGAAGTCGCCGGCGTTGCTGATCCGCATGCTGGTCGACGCGGTCTCGAAGGGCGGCAACATGCTGCTCAACGTCGGCCCGAACGGCCGCGGTGCCTGGGAGCCGCGCGCCCTCGACGTACTGTCCGGGATCGGTTCCTGGATGCGGCTGCACGAGCGCTCGATCCGCGGCTGCGGACCGAGTACGTACGTGCCGCCGGCGGACTGCCGCTACACGCAGAACGGCCGGCGGCTCTATCTGCATGTGTTCGCGTGGCCGATGGGTCACCTGCACCTACCGGGGTTGGGCGATCGGGTCGAGTACGCGCAGTTCCTGCACGACGCGTCCGAGGTCAAGCGGGTGGATGTCGATCCGTCCGCGCCCGGGCACACGTACCTGACCGGGCTTCCCGACAACACGCTGACGCTCAAGCTGCCGAACCGCGCCCCCGAGGTAGACAGCTGCGTGATCGAACTCTTCCTGAAGGATTGAACTCCGAGCTCGCCTAGGACGGAGCTACCCCGGTGCGACGAAGGCACCCACCTCGACCCGGTGGGTGCCTTCGTCCTTTTGTCTACTGTCGGATTGTTGACGGGTCGAGAGGCGGCGGGGTCAGCTGCAGTGCGGTGATCTGGGCGGTCGCCTCGGCGTCGACGGGCACGCCCCAGGCGCGGAAGAAGTCGCTAAGGTCGTGGCCGGCGGTCCGGCTGGAGAGGACGACGAGGTTGCGCAGCCGCAGTACCTCGTCGGTGTAGTCGCTCGCGTACGGGCGCTCCACCCGGACGAGCTTGTGCAGTTCCGGCCAGAAGCTGTCGCCGAACGCCAGCCGGAGCTGCTCGAACATCACCAGCTTCTCGTACGGGTCGAACGTCGTGCCGTAGTTCACGCCCGGCGTCCGCAGCTTGCCCGGAGCGCTCTGCCACGGCGTGAGCCCGGTCTTCGCGTCCGGTGCGTGCAGCCGCGGCTGCTGGCCGTACTTCGTGGCGAAGATCGCGTTCACCGCGAGCGAGTAGATGTTGACCGTCACCTCGGTCAGCGAACTCGGCTTGTAGGTGATCTGCTGATGCTGGTGGCCGAGCTCGTGGTAGATGCCCCAGCCGCGCGTCCGCAGACCCGCCACCGTCAGCATCCGGTCCTGGATCGGCGGCGGGAACGACATGTGGCCGTGGGTCGCGTACGCCCCGACACCGGTGATCGCGGACGGGTACCCGACGAAGTGGTAGCGGTGCGCCAGCCGGGCGTGCTGCGGCGCGGATCCGTCGTACCCGCTGGTGGCGTCCTCGATCCCGATGATGTCCTCGTAGGTGGACAGCAGGTCGGTGTGGTTCTCGGTCCGATACGTCAGAGCAGAAGCACGCTCGACGGTGATCATCGCGTGCGGGCTCAGAAGTTCGACGTACGGCGTGGTGCGCTCGTCGAGTTGGCGCTGGAACTCGGCCTCGCCGGTGCGGCCGAGGACGAAGTACGGCATCGGCTGCGCCTCCTCGCCGATGGTGACCTTCGCCTGGCCGGTGTTGCCGATCAGCTTGAGGTAGACGACGCCACCGCCGGCGTCGGTGACGGTGTTGCGGCCGACCTGGAGCGGGTACTCACGGGGCGACTTGAACTCCTTGCGCGCGTCGGCGTCGGGCGCGCCGATCACGAGCGTCGGCGCCAGGCTCCCGACGTGAACGACCACGTTGAGCGCGGTGGCGGCAGGAAGGTAGAAGCCGGTCGAGCGGAGTTCGCTGGCGCTGAGGGAGTTCTGCGTTCGGTCGAGCTCGGTCGTGCGCGCCGACGGCAACGCGGGGATGGTGAAGGTGTAGCTGGTCTCTGCTCTCGCCACCGCTGGTACGGCGGCGAGAGCCAGGCCGGCTCCGGCTACTTGAAGAACACGTCGCCTGGTGAGCTGCCCCGTGAACGGTTGCGGGCGGGCGTGCGGCATCATCGAACAACCTCCTGGTTGAACCTGCCAGCACCCGGCGACCCGGCCGGCACGGCTTGCCGGCCCCGGTTGCTTGCGGAAACTCAGTTGAAGGACACTCAGTTGAAGGACACGGTGTGGGTGGCGCCCTTCGTACCACCGACAGCGATGTCCAGCACCAGCTGCTTGCCGGTGGCAACGACCGTGACCGCCGGATCCTTGGCGATCACGTCGCCGACCTGACGGTCGATCGTCAGCCGGACGGTTTGCGCGGTCCGGCTCGGGTCGGACACGGCGACCGTCGTCGTCCGGCCTTCGCTGCCGATCACCACGGACGCAGGCCCGTCACTGGCCACCACTCGCGGGCCGCCGGCCACCTCGGACACGGCACCGGCCGTCCAGAAGTTCGCCATGACCAGGTTCTCGCGGTGGGATCGCACCGCTTGGACATTCGGATTGTTGACAAGGACGGTCATCCCCGGATCAGCCGCACGCTCGGCCGTCTGCCGGCTGGTTGCGTTGGGCAACACGACGTACGCGTAGTCCCCGGTCTCGGTCCCGTGTTCCAGGACGAGCTTGGCGTAGCGGCGGGTGTACGGCGTCGTCGAGCCCGCCGTGTCGTTGCCGATGTTGATCTCGGACCACGATCCGGTTCGGTCCTCGCGCTGGATCCTCAGTTGCCCGCCACGGGGGAACACGTAGCCGGCGACGCCCTCCAGATGCGCCCACTGAGGGTCGTCGTACGACCCGTCCGTTGCTGCGCTGCCGTCGAGCAGCAGTGCGGCCATCCCGTTCTCGTGAAGATTCCGATTGTCGACAATCGTCTCGACCGGGTAGCCGTCGGTACCGGTGATCCCGGTGCCGAGGGCAACGATCGAATCGCTCAGGCAGAACCAGGACTTCCTTGCCTGCAAGGTCTTGTCGTGGTTGATCATGTGCATACCGACCGCGCCGGCGACATTCTTGTACGACGCCCCACCGACCCAATCGGCGTACGCCGCGACAGTCCCGGTGCCGCTCCCCGAGCCGCCCGGTTGACGGGGTTGCGTGCTGACCGTCGTACCAGGCATCCGTTGCGCGTCGACCGTCGGCCAGTACGCGTCGTTGAACTGGGACTGGTCGCGGTTGTACAGGTACGTCATGCCGTCGCCGACGTACCAGCCGCGGAGGTTCTCGCCGTTGCCCCACTCGTAGCGGGCCATCCGCTTCGACGACATCGCCATCGCGAACGTCCAGCCCGGGCGGCGGTGCACGACGCGGTCCTGGTTGTAGAACTGGAAGTGCCGCGGGAGAGCCGGCGCCGGGACGACACCGGTGTCGGCGAGCAGCGCCTTGGCGCGGGAGATCTCCGGGATCGACGCGCCCGGGAGGTAGTCGCCGAGGCGGTCGCGGGTGATCCAGCCCTTGGCGAGTGTCTTGTAGCGCGAGGCGTACGGTTCAGCGACTCCGCTCGCGAGGAGGAGAACGGTCGATGTGGTGCCGTGGCCGTTGCGATGGTCGCCGGCCCGCTCGCGGGAGATCGCGCGGCCGGAGACGCAGTCCATCATCAGACCGTCGACGATGAACGGCGCGAAGCTTGCCTCGACCGCGTCCAGGAGTACGGCGCGGTGCGGGTCGGCGATCTCCCAGGTGGAGCCGCCGAGCAGGGCGATCAGGTTCGCGACCCCGCCGAGCGCCACGTTCCCGTACGTCCCGACGTACGCGAGGTTGCCGTGCTGGACGAACGAGCCGTCGCGGTAGAAGCCGTCGCCGCTCGTGACGTAGGTGAAGACGCTGTTCTTGCCGGCTTCGGCCACGTCGCTCAGGGCATCGCGTGCTGTCGACAATTTGACGGTCGACTTTCCGACGATGCCGCGGAGCGCTACGATCAGCGCCTTGTCGACCCGGTTGGCGCCGGTCTCCCGGAGCGTGGGCGAGTTGGTCCGCCGGTTCGGGTCCGGGACGAACCGGTCGACGGCCGTCAGGTACTTCGTGAGCTGCTCAGCGGACAGGACGTCGTACGCGAGAACGCAGGTGTCGAGCAGTGCCCGCGGCGCGCCGATCTCCCAGAACCACCAGTTCCCGGTCTCTTTGAGCGTCTCGTTGTAGGCGTTCGCGTTGAGGAAGTCGAGCGCGCCACTCAACAGCTCGCCGGTCTCGGTCTGGGTAGTGCCCGTGGTCGCGCGGGCGAGCGCGATCGTCTTCAGGCGCGTGTAGCTGATCGAGAAGTTCCCGCTCGTCGAACTGAGCGGCAGATCCGGCCAGAGGGCCGTCCGGTCCGCCGACGTGATCATCGTGTCGGCGTACTGCTGGGCCTGCGTACTCAGGTTGGCGAGCGCATCGGCGTACGCCGGATCGGCTGCGTCGATCGCCCCGCCGGTGTTGAGCTCGGCCCAGCGTGCGCGGAGTACGTCGTACTCGTCCTCCGCGAACGCGCGGGTGGGCAACCCGAGCGTGCTGAGCACACCGGCGGCAAGGCCGGCCTGAAGCAACAGTCGACGACGGATGAAGGGCGGCATCGCGACTCCTCGAACGGTAGTAAACGCTTACCGCCAAGCCTGCCGCCTGCTCATAACAGTCGTCAACAGCTGACTGTGATCAGTTCTGATCACTTCATGGGAGCAGGTCCCGGACCACCGCATCCGCCAGCAACCGCCCGCGATCGGTCAGCACGAGCCGGTCGCCATCCCCGGCGCCTGGCTCGACCGCCGCGCCCTCAGTGCCCCCAGTGCCCCCAGCGGCGATCACCGCGAGACCGTCGGCGACCACCTGATCGACCGCGGCTCGCCCAGCCTCGTCCAGAACGTCGAGCGGCAGCCCCGCGGACAGCCGCACCTCGAGCAGCACCCGCTCGACGCGCCGGGTCTCCTCGTCGAGGGTCTCCCGCGCGTGCGCCGGGCTCTCGCCGGCGTTGATGCGCTCGGCGTACGCGCTCGGGTGCTTGACGTTCCACCAGCGCACCCCGCCGACATGGCTGTGCGCGCCCGGCCCGATCCCCCACCAGGTGTCGCCGCGCCAGTACAGCTCGTTGTGGCGGCAGCGGGCCGCCGTACTGCGGGCCCAGTTGGACACCTCGTACCACCGCAGCCCCTGGGCGGACAGCATCTCGTCGGCCAGCACATATTTGTCGGCCAGGTCGTCGTCGTCCGGCATCGGCAGCTCACCACGCCGGATCCGCCGCGCGAGCTGCGTGCCGTCCTCGATGATCAATGCGTACGCACTGACGTGATCCGGCTGCGCCGACAACGCCGACTCCAGCGACGCCCGCCAGTCGTCGAGCGACTCCCCTGGCGTCCCGTAGATGAGGTCCAGGTTCACGTGCTCGAACCCGGCCGCGGTCGCCTCCTTCACTGCCTGCAACGCGCGGCCCGGCGTGTGCTGCCGGTCGAGGATCCGCAGTACGTGCGAGGACGCGCTCTGCATCCCGAAACTCACCCGGGTGAACCCTGCCTCCAGCAGCGCCTCGAGGTACGCGGGGTCCACCGACTCCGGATTCGCCTCGGTCGTCACCTCCGCGCCGGGCGCGAGTCCGAACTCGTCCCGCACCGCGGCGAGCATCTTCCCCAGATCGGCGGCCGGCAGCAGGGTCGGCGTACCGCCCCCGAAGAACACCGTGTCGACCGGACGGTCCAGTTCGCCGAGGACCCGCCGCGCCGTCCGGACCTCGTCGACCGCGGTCTCGGCGTACGTCGCCTGTGAGCCGCCACCGCCCAACTCCTTGGCGGTGTAGGTGTTGAAGTCGCAGTACCCGCACCGCGAGGCGCAGAACGGGACATGCAGGTAGAACCCCAACGGCCGCCCGGCAGCCTCCCGCACAGCAGCATCCGGCAACGCCCCGTCCCGAGGCGCAACCTCCCCCTCAGGCAATGTCGACGGCACGCCCCCATCGTACGGACCGACGGGTAGTGGTCGGCCACGTCCACCCCGACCCACCGCCCGCCGCGCTCGCCTCTGGGTCGCCGAACCGACCACTACTCGTCGATCGGTACGCCGAGGATTTCTTCACCGGATCGCCGTAGTTCTGTGGTGGCGGAACGTGCTCACCCGATGACATTCGGCTCATGGAGACCGAGGCTCAGCCCGTCGGACGTGCCACCCGGAACGCGGTCGTGGTGGCGATCATGCTCGGCATGTTGCTCGCGGCCCTCGACCAGACGATCGTGGCGACCGCGCTGCCGACCATCGTCAGCGACCTCGGCGGCGCCAACCACCTGTCCTGGGTGGTCACGTCGTACCTGCTCGCCGAGACGACCATGACCGCGCTGATCGGGAAGTTCGGCGACCTGGACTGGCGCAAGCCGATGTTCCTGCTCAGTACGTCGTGGTCCTCTGGGCGGTTCCGGTCGCCGGGCCGGGGTTCCTGACCGCGTTGCTCCTGAAGGAGGTACCGCTGCGGCGTGCTGGAACCACTGGCCACCCAACTGGTTGCCGACGGCTACTTGCCCGAAACTCTCGGCCACTACCGCTTCACCACGCTCGGCCTGGAAACTTTTGCATGAGCAGCTGCACGTGCCGAACAAATGATCGACCAAGGCCATTCCTCACCACCGGCCGACCGGCGCGAGGCGTTGCTTGTGTTTGCACCCCATCAGTTGTTCATCGTTGCCCGGCCAACAGGCGCCTCGGAGGGTAGCCGTCGGGCCGATCGGTGAAGAGGTTGAGGCCGGCGGTTCGCGTGGGTGCTCTGAGGTGCAGATGGTTGGACTCGATGGTGTAGGTGAGGGGCGTACCGAGGGTGCCCAGGAAGGCTTGTTCCAGAGCGGCGGCTCGGCCTGTGGGGTTGGTCGGGGTGATGCTGAGATCGGTGAAGGTGAGCGTGTCGTTGGCACGGGCAACTGTTGCGGTGAATGGGCTGCTGCCGGTTGAGCCGGTGGCCAGGGTTCCGTTGAGGGTCAGAGTCGCGGGGACGACTCCGGCGTAGTGCTCGACGTGGTTTTTGTCGCGGACGACCGACTCCACGATCCACAGCGTGCCGTCGAGTGGAGGGTCGGGTTCGGCGAGGCGACGATCCAGCAGGACAAGCGTGATCCGGCCGTTGGTCAGGGTGAAGGTGTCGCCGTCGACGGCCCACTCCGGCTCGTGGAGCAGGAATTCGAAGACCCAGTCTTCCTGAGCCTCGAATTCGGGACCGCATCCCATCTGGGTCTGGACCCCGGGCTCGACCCGCAGTACGCCGTCGTCGAGCACGATCGCCCCGCTGAGCGAGTTGCACCCGGCCCGTGCGATCAGTACGCCGTCTTTCCGGATCTGTAGCCGGATCCGCGTACCCGGTACCAGCGCCCGCTCCACACCGTCTTCCTGCACCGACACCGACAGGTACGTCTTCCCCAGCGGCGACCCTTCCCGACCGATCAACGGCCCGTAAACCAGCGTCATCACACTCCCCTTCCACTCCGGATCATCCCGCTGATCACGGTGGTGGACCAGACGTAGATGCCCCACGCGGTTCAGAGGCCTCGAAGCCAGCCTTCAACTGCTGCGAGGTCTTCCCCATCGAGTCCGCGATGCGCCTCGACACGTCGCAGGAGAGTCGGGTTCAGGTAGTTGTCCTGTACCCATTGGATCGGTTCGTCGCGTTCGGCAGTCGTCGCCAACAGCATGCCACGCAACTGGTCTGAGCCGGCCGCGTATGCTCGCGCGCATGTTGGGTGATGGGGCCGTCGAGTACCCGGGGCGTGGGGTTGCTGTTGGGCGGGATCTGGAGGGGGTGCCGTTCTTCTCGTACTGGTTGACTGGGCGGTCTCGCGCGTCGCAGGCTCGGGAGCTTGTGGTGGGTGAGCGGGAGATTGTCGTGCGGGACACCTCGGGTGGGGCGGTTGACGATCTGCGGCATTACACCGCGGCGGTTCGCGGAGACGACTGGGTGATTGTCGGGAACGGGACGCAGGTTGCCGAGCTCGCGGCGGTTCGCGAGGTGCAGCCCGATCTTCAGGTGGCGCTGCGTGGGCTGACCTATGAACCCGACCCACCGATCCACACGCCCCGCATCACCGCGGGCGCGACGATTGCCGACGCGGGACTGACGGATGTCGTGATCGGATCAGCGCGCGCGTGCGACGGTGCGCCCGAGCTCACCGAGCACCCGTCGCTGTACGCCGTCCGCGTTGCGGCGGGCACAGCCCTCACCACCACGACCTACGCCGGTACTGCGGACCACGTGACAATCAACGGTCGCCCGGAAACGGTCGCGGTCGCGCTCCCGTGGTCCGCGATCACCGAGCACCTTTGGCAATCCCTGCAACCGTCGCTGCGCGTCGCCGCGATCACGGTCCGGCTGGACGGCGCCGGCTTCAGCGGCGCCGTCCAGCGATCCAGAACAGCCTGACTACTCGTACATCTTGTCGAGTACGTCGGCGTACTGGGTTTCGACGTGTTTGCGTTTGAGTTTGAGGCTCGGGGTCATCTCGCCCGACTCGACGGTGAGGTCGCGGTCGAGGATGGTGAACTTCTTGATGGTCTCCCACCGGTTGAGGCCGGCGTTGAGTTCGTCGACGTACCCCTGGACCATCGCCTGCGCGGCGTCCGACGTGACGATCTCGGCGTACGACTTGCCGCCGAGACCGTTCGCGGCGGCCCAGCCCTCGATCGCGTCGGGGTCGAGCGTGACCAGCGCGGACACGAAGTTGCGCAGGTTGCCGTGCACGATGAACTGGCTCGCGTACGGGCAGATCGTCTTGAAGCGGCCCTCGATCACCTGCGGCGCGACGTACTTGCCGCCGGAGGTCTTGAACAGGTCCTTCTTCCGGTCCGTGATGAACAGGTACTCGTCCTCGAAGTGCCCGATGTCACCGGTGTGGAACCAGCCGTCGGCGTCGATCACCTCGGCGGTCTGCTCGGGCTGGTTGTGGTACCCGCTCATCACGCCGTCGCCCTTGATCAGGATCTCCCCGTCCTCGGCGATCTTGAACTGCGTCCCGGGGAACGCCGGTCCGACACTTCCGAGCCGGTACTGCGTCGGCCGGTTCAGCGTCGATCCCGCCGAGGTCTCCGACAGCCCGTACCCCTCGAGGATCAGCAGCCCGGCCGCGTGGAACCACTCCGCCAGGGACTTGTCGAGCGCGGCCGACCCGGACACGAAGAACCGGATCCGCCCGCCGAACCGGGCCCGGATCTTCGACAGCACCAGGCGATCCGCCGCCGCGTACTGCGCGCCCAGCAACCCGCCCGGCTCCTTGCCGGCCTGTCGCAGAGCAGACACCCGAGCCCCGACCCCGAACGCCCAGTCGAACAGCTTGGCCTTCGCCCCGCCCTCGGACTGGATCATCGTCACGATCCGCGCGTGCGCCTTCTCGAAGATCCGCGGCGCCGCGGCCATGAAGGTCGGCTGTACTACCGCCGCATTGTCGACAATCTTGTCGATCCGTCCGTCGACCGCGGTCGCGAATCCGAGCTGGAACTGTACGGCGAGCAGCACCTGGCCGAACACATGCGACAACGGCAGCCAGAGGAACTGCAGGTCGTCCGGTGAGAGCACCCGCATCCCCTCGACCGCGGCGCCCTCGTACGTCCACACCGAGTGCGGCAGCCGCACGCCCTTCGGACGTCCCGTCGTACCGGACGTGTAGATCAACGTGCACAAATCATCCGGCTTGATGCCTGCAATCCGATCGTCGACAATCGACGGATGCTCGGCCAGGTACTCGTCGCCGAGAATGTCGAGCTGCCCGAGTCCGATCACCCAGTCACCGTCACTCTCCAGAGGCGTGCCGTCCAGCAGCACGACCTTGCGCAGCGACGGCGTCTCGTTCCGGTGCTCGCGAAGCTTGTCCACCTGGCCCGCGTCCTCGGCGAACACCACCTGGACGTCGGCATCGGCCACGATGAACGCGACGTCCGACGAGATCGTCGACGGGTAGATCGTGGTGGTCGCGGCGGCGGCCAGTACGGCGGCCAGGTAGCACTCGATCCACTCGATCCGGGTGCTCGACGCGACGGCGACCCGCTGCTCCGGCTCCACCCCCAGCGCGATCAGGCCCGCGGCGCGCCGGCGGGCCAGCGCTTCGGTCTCCCGCCAGCTCACCGACTTCCATTGCTCCCCGCGCGGGAACCGGAACGCCTCCCGGTCAGGCGTCGCCTCCACCCGGTCCAGGAACATCTGGGCCATGGTGTCCTTGCGGTTGCTGAGAAGCGCGAGCTGGCCGGAATCGGCGACAGGCGTCATAACTGGCCTCCGTAGGGGGTCAAGTGACTGGAGGGTAATCGCTGGGCACCGTGCCTGACCATGGCACTCGCTTGCCCACGTACACCTTCTCCATTACGTTTCCGCAACATGCGCATACGGTCGGTGGCTCTCGTCTCACTATCCGTTCTACTCCTCGCTCTCGGCGCGCCGGCCCACGCGGTGACCCCGCCGGCGGAGTTCGGGTCGGACTACGACGACCCGCGGACCCCCGCGCCGAAGGTCGCCGTACCGGACACCAGGCACTGCGAGGTGCAGATCGTCCGGAACCAGTTCCGCAACTTCGACCCGTACCAGGCGACCTACACTCCCCCGGCCGGCTGCCAAGGCCCGTGGTCGAAGGTCGTGCTGCGGATGCACGGCGAGGTGAAGGGCGTCCAGTACGACCGCCTCGGCCACATCACGATCGGCGGCGTCGGCGTCTTCCGTACGTCGACCCCGGAGCCGAGCGCAGACGGTATCGCGTGGGACGTCGAGAAGGACGTCACGTCGTACAGCCCGCTCCTGCGGACGTCGCAACCGGTCGTGATGGAGCTCGGCAACGTCGTCAACGACACGTACACCGGGGTCCTCGACATCACCGTGACCCTCGACTTCTACACGACCGACCGCCACACCCCGGCTGCCCGGACCGCCAACGACGTACTCCCGCTGCAGAACCAGACGCGTCAGGACTCCGACCTGATCGGTACGGCGACTCTGCCGCGCAACACCACCCGCCTCCTCGGCGAGGTCTACGTCACCGGATCAGGCGGCGGCTGCGAGGAGTTCTGGGACACGTCCGCGCCGGCCGAGACCGGGTACTCCTGCCCGGACGGCTCGCCGTACCGCGAGGTCGACGTCAGCATCGACGGCAAACTCGCCGGGATCGCGTTGCCGTACCCGTACATCTACACGGGCGGCTGGTCGAACCCGTACTCGTGGCGCCCGTCTCCCGCACCGCGCGCCTTCGACATCAAGCCCCTGACCTACGACCTCACGCCGTTCGCCGGACTGCTCACCGACGGCAAGCCGCACGAGTTCCGCGTGCACGTCGACGGCGTACCGGCCGGCCAGTCGGGGTGGTTCACAGTCCCGAACCTGCACGTGTGGACCGACCCACACCGAGCACAGACGACCGGCGGCCTCACGTCGTACGCCGTCAGCCCGCTGGCGAAGACCGACGACGTGAGCGGCGCCCCGAACGCGGCCGGCGCCGTCACCACGAACGCGTCCCGCAACCTGACGATCAGCGGGTACGTCGACACCTCGGCGGGCCGGATCCGGACGAGCGTCCAGCGCACGCTGAGCAACGTCTCGAAGCACACCTGGGACGCCGGCGAGTCCCGGGACGCGCTGGACGCGAACTGGCGTGACACCGCGACGACGATCAGCAACGGCCACGTCGAGCGCACCGACCTCGACTACGGCAAGAACGGCGTACTCACCTTCTTGCCCAACGCAACGATCCCCGGCGGGTACGACGTCGTCACGGACCTGAAGATCCACGACACGATTCGCACCCCGGCGCAGACCAGCACCGAGACGTACGACGGCCGCGCGTCCTGGATCTACGGCGTACCGCGGGACCAACGGCACGCGACCGGGACCCAGATCGTACGCTTCCGCGCGATCGGGCACGGCTGCTACGACCACACCCTGACCGCGGTGAACGGCGTTTATACGAAGGACTTCTACCGCTGCTGAGCGAGACACTTGCGGACTGTCTCCGCATCGGGGTGCTCGAGATCGTCCAGGATCTCCAGGGCCGCGGCGTAACTGGCTCGTGCGCCGTCGCCGCGGCCGGCCCGGTCCTGGACGCGGGCCATTGCCATCAGGCAGTCCGCGGTGTCGAGCCGGCGGCCGAGCCCGCGCAGTGTCTCGACCGCGACCGTGTACAGCGCGATCGCCTCGTCGATCCGTCCGAGGCCGGCGAGCGCATAGCCGCTGGTGTCGCTGGCCACGGCGCGACCGAACTCCGAGTCCACCTCGGCGTACAACTTCAGTGACTGCTGGGCATAGTCCAGTCCGGCCTCGTACTCGCCGAGCTCGGAGTGGTACCAGCCGAGGTTGTTGAGGGCGTTCGCCCGGGCATCGACATGACCGGTGCGCTCGTAGATCCGCAACGCCCGCTGGGTGTGCTCGATGGCTCGCCGATGATCCCCGATCCGCGTGTACACCCGCCCCAGCCCGAGTGAACCGTGCGCGATCCCGGCCTGGTCGTCGAGCTCCTCCGCGATACCGAGCGCGAGCTCGTGCTGCCGGATCGCCTCGTCCCACTCGCGCATCGCCATGTGCCCGCGGGCCAGGTCGCGCCGCGTGTGCGCCTGCTTGCGCAGATCGCCCAGCCGCACCGCCGCCTCGAGCGCCAACTGCTGCGCCTGCGCATACCCGGACCGGCCGCGGAAATCGAGATAGTCCGCGATCGTCCACACACAGAGCCAGAGCAGTTCGTCGGCACGCCCGGCCGCGGCCCGCAGTACGGCGAGATTGTTCGGCTGCTCCGCATCGAACCAGGCGAACGCCTCGTCGCGGGTCGCCGGCGCGACCACCTCGACGTCTGCGGGAAGCTCCGGCAGCGCGACGCGGACCCTGCTCGGCGCCAGCAGAACCGCGGCCGCGAACCCGGTGTGGACGAGGTAGCCGAGCAGGCGCTCCAACGCCGCGTCCGCTTCGCCCGGCTCGCACAATTCCTGCCCGTAGGCACGCAGCAGATCGTGCAGCACCCACCGATCCGGCTCGATCTCGATCAGCTGATGGTTGGCGACCAGCTCCGCGACCATCCGCCGCGCCTCCCGGACCGGTACGCCGGCCAGCGCGGCCGCCGCTCCAGGTGTGATCTCCGTACCCGGATGCTGGGCGACCAGCCGGAACATCCGCGCGAGTTCGGGCCGCAACTGCCGGTACGACCAGGAGAAGATCGTCCGTACGCCGACACCGTCCGCGGTCGACAGCGCGTCGAGCGGCCCCTCGCCCAGCGTGCTGACGAACGACGCCAGCGACCGGTGCGGCCGCAGCGCGATCTGCGCGGCGATCAACGACAGCGCCAGCGGCAGACCGGCACAACGCTCGGCCAGCGCGTCGACGCTCGCCGGATCCGACCGGAACCGCTCCGCACCGATTCTTGCCGCCAGCAACTGCTTCGACTCGAGTGCGTCGAACACATCCAGCCGGATCGGTTCCGCCTGCTCGGTCGCGACCAGGCCGGCGAGCTCGTTGCGGCTGGTGACGACGGTGCGGCACCGGGATCCGGTCGTCGCGAGCGGACGGACCTGATCGGCGGATCGCGCGTTGTCGAGGACGACCAGGACCGCCCGATCGGCCAGCAGGCTGCGGTACAGCGCGATCTGTTCCTCGGCGTTCGCCGGCAGCCGATCAGGCGCCGTGCCCAGCGCGACCAGGAAACGCGACAGCACCGCGAGTGGGTCCGCCGGTTCCGTGACGGGCGAGAAGCCGAGCAGGTCGGCGTACAGGATGCCGTCGGGGAACCGGTCCGCGACCTGACGGGCCCAGTGGACGGCGAGCGAGGTCTTGCCGACGCCGGCCGGGCCGATGACCAGTCCGAGGCCTGCGGTCGGGAGGAGCTGGTCCAGACGCTCGAGGTCGTCGGCTCGGCCGGTGAAGGCAGGGACGCCGGCGGGGAGCTGTCGCGGTACGACGCCGAGCTCTGTCGGGGCGAGCAGTTCGGCATGCAGCCGTTGCAGTTCCGGGCCGGGGTCGGCGCCCAGCAGCTCCCGGAGCCGATCGGCCACGTCGGCGTACGTCGACAGTGCGAGCGCCGTGCGGCCGGATGCCCGGTGCGCGCTGATGAGCTGCGCCCAGACGCGTTCCCTGGCCGGATGCCGCTCGGCGAGTTCGGTGAGTTCGGGGACGAGGGCGGTCGATTCGCCGGCCGCCAGGCGCGCGTCGAAGTACAGCTCCTGGGCCTGGAGGTGTTCCTCGTCCAGTCGCGGGACGAGCTCCCGGCTCACGGTGCCGATGTCGAGACCGGCCAGCGGTCGGCCACGCCAGAGCGCGAGGGCCCTGCCCAGCGTGTCGATCCGGGCGGCCGGATCCGCGATGCCGGTGGCTTCGCGCACCAGTTCGCGGAACACCTCGACATCGACGTTCGCCAGCTCGGCACGCAACGAGTAGCCGCCGGGAGCGGTCGCGATGGTGGTGCGGTCGGTGTCCCCGATCGTGGCGCGCAGGCGGGAGACGTAGATCTGTAACGCGGAGCGTGGGTTGCTCGGTAGCTCGTCCTCGTTCCACAGCAGATCGACGAGTTCGTCGACCGGCATCGTCCGGTTGACCCGCAGTACGAGCGCAGCCAGCAACACCGTGACCCGGCGCGACGGCAACGGTACGACGTCGCCGTCGGAGGTCCTGACCTCAACCGCCCCCAGCACCCTGAACTCCAGCCCGGCCACCTCCCTCGCCAGAGCGTTCAATCCTAGGGCCCGCCCCGGGTCAGCGCGCGGCGAGAAGCTCCGCGATCTGGACCGCGTTCAGGGCGGCGCCCTTGCGGAGGTTGTCGTTCGAGACGAACAGGATCAGCCCGCGGTTGCCCGGGACGGACTGGTCCTGCCGGATGCGGCCGACGTACGACGGGTCCTGGCCGGCCGCGAGCAGCGGCGTCGGGAGATCCGTGACGGCGACCCCCGGCGCGGCGCCCAGGATCTCGGTGGCGCGCTCCGGGGTGATCGGCTCGGCGAACTCGGCGTGGATGCTGAGCGAGTGGCCGGTGAAGACCGGGACCCGGACGCAGGTGCCGGCGACCGGGAGGTCCGGGAGGTGCAGGATCTTCCGGCTCTCGTTGCGGAGCTTCTGCTCCTCGTCGGTCTCACCGGTGCCGTCGGCAACGATCGAGCCGGCCAGCGGGAGCACGTTGAAGGCGATCGGCCCGGCGTACACCTTGGGCTCGGGGAGGGTGATGCCGTCGGTGCCGCGGGCGAGCCGGCCGCCGGTCTCGACGAGTTCACGAGCCTGGTCCTCGAGTTCGCTCACGCCGACGCCGCCGGAACCGGAGACGGCCTGGTAGGTCGAGACGACGAGGCGGGTCAGCCCGGCTTCGCGGTGCAGCGGGGCGAGCACCGGCATCGCGGCCATAGTCGTGCAGTTCGGGTTGGCGACGATGCCCTTCGGGATCGTGCCGAGGTCCTCGGGGTTCACCTCGGACACCACCAGCGGCACGTCCGGGTCCATCCGCCAGCCGGACGAGTTGTCGACGACGACGGCACCGGCCGCCGCGACCTTCGGCGCGAGCTCCTTCGACGCCGTCTTTCCGTTGGAGAACAGGGCGAGCTCGAGCCCGGAGAAGTCCGCCGTCGCCGAGTCCTCGACGACAACCTCCCGATCCCCGAACGCCAGCTTCTTCCCCGCCGACCGCGCCGAGGCGAAGAACCGCACCTCGTCCACCGGGAAGTCGCGCTCGACGAGCAACTCCCGCATCACGCCGCCGACCTGACCCGTCGCACCGAACACACCAACTCGCATGCGACAGACAGTAGTAGGTCGGCGCGCCCGGTGCCTGCCTGTTTCAGGAGGCGGACCCCAGGCACTCATCAACCGGCGCGGAGCAGCCGGGTTCACGCTCAGCCGGGCTCTGATCTGCCGCGAATCCCCCGGTTGATGAGTGCCGGCGGTCCGGAGCTCAGAGGTCGGCGGCGAGGGTGCCGCCGTTGGCTACGTCGGTCTTCTCGATCTCGGTGAAGACGATGCGGACGGACTCGCGCTTGGCGCCGAGGATGGCGATCGCGGAGTCGGTGACGGCGGCGACGAACTCGCGACGCTGGTCGAGGGTGCGGCCGGAGAGGAGTTCGACGGTGATGTTCGGCATAGGGCTTCTCCTGGAGTGGACGGTTCCGTGATGTGGGACAGTGTTTCAGATTCGGGACAGCGCTTTCAGGACAGGGCCGCCGCCCGGCGGCTGGGGACGCTGGGGTCGGTGTTCAGCGAGTCGACCAGCTCGTCGACGTCCGCGCGGTTCTCCGGCGCGAGCAGGCCGAGGCCGACGTACACCACCAAGGAAGTTGCCAGTGGCAACGCCACGACCAACGTCGTGTCGGTGGAGCCCACGCCGTACTTGACGATCGCCCAGATGATCAGCCCGATCGCCCACGAGGCCAGCGCCGCCCGCGGCCCGCTGCGCCGGAACCACGGCAGCAGCCCGAGCATCAGCGGGATCGCGATCGGTCCCATCGTCGCGGCGACCAGGTCGACGACGATCTTCAGTACGACGCCTTCGCCGTTCGTCGCGATCGCGATCAGCATGCTCACCGTGACGAACGTGAACGTGACGATCCGCGCCATCTTCAGCGCCGCGCCGTCGGTCAACCGGCGGACCCGGGGCACCAGCACCGGCGCCAGGTCCCGCGTGATCACCGACGAGATCGCGTTCGCGTCGGACGCCACCATCGCCATCGTGTGCGAGAAGAACCCGGCCAGCACCAGCCCGATCAGCCCGGTCGGCAGGAGCAGTTGCGCGAGGGCGACGTACGACTGCTCGGGCTTCCCCGGATGGACCAGCAGCGGCGCCGCGCACATCGGGATGAACAGGATCAACGGCCAGACCAGCCACAGGGCCGAGGAGAGCAGGGCGGACTTCTTCGCGGCCGACCCGGACGGCGCGGCCATGTACCGCTGCGCCAGGTTCCACATGCCGCCGTTGTACTCGAAGGTTTTGATGAACAGGAACGCGATCAGGAAGATCGGCGTGTACGGCCCGTTCAGCGCGTCACCGTGCCCGGCCGGCAACTGGTCCCACATCTTCCACAGCGTCGGTACGCCGTCCAGGTGCGCGAGCACCCCGATGAACATCGCGACGCCGGCCCCGAACTGGATCACGAACTGCCCGAAGTCGGTCAGTACGTCGGCCCACAGCCCGCCGAGCGTGGCGTACAGCATCGTCACGACGCCGGTGAGCAGGATGCCCCACCGGATCGGCACCCCGGTGAAACCGTTCAGCAGTACGGCGATCGCGACCCACTTCGACGCGATGTCGACGACCTTCAGCGCGGCACCGGAGTACGCGAGCGCCTGTTGCGTCGGCAGGTTGTAGCGGCGCGCGAGGTACTCCAGAGGCGACACCACCCCGTGTTTGGCCCGCAGCCGGTTCCACCGCGCCGCGAACAGGAACGCGCCGATGCCCACGCCGACGCCGATCGTCATCGCCCACCAGACGTAGACGGTGATGCCGTACGAGTAGGCGACCGCGGCGAACGCGACGAACATGACGGCGCTGTAGCCGGACATGTGGTGCGAGATGCCGGACAACCACCAGGGAATCCGGCCTCCGGTCGTGAAGTAGTCCACGACCGTCTTGATCTTGGTGCGCGACCAGACTCCGATCAGCACCATCAACACGAAATAGCCGACCAGGACCGACCAGTCCAGAGCGGTCATCGGGATCCTCCCAGGGGCGTTGGGCGAGTGACTGGAAGGTTCCATTCACCAGAACCGCGTGTCAAGAGACGGAACCTGGAACATTTCCAGGCTGAGTTCCAAGGCTCGATCGTGATTGACACCTGGTTCTACTGAGTAGAACCTTGTTCCGTGACTCTGCAGATCAGGCACGCCACCCATCCCGAGCAGCTGCCCAGCTTCGACACGGCCGCGCTGCGCCGCCACTACCTGGTGGACGATCTCTTCGTCCCCGGCGCCGTCACCGCGGTGCTCACCCACCACGACCGGATCGTGCTCGCCGGCGCCCGCCCGACGGACGGGCCGCTGACGCTCGGCACCTACCCCGGACTGCGCAGCGAGTTCTTCCTCGAGCGCCACGAGGCCGGCATCGTCAACGTCGGCGAACCCGGCACAGTCACCGCCGACGGAACGAAGTACGAGCTGACCACCGGCGCCTGCCTGTACGTCGGACGCGGCGTCCGCGACGTGGTTTTCGACGGACCCGAGTCGGCGTTCTACGTCTTCTCCGCGCCGGCCCACACCAGCTTCCCGACCGCGCAGGTCAACCCCGGCGAGAGCAATCGCCTCGAACTCGGCGATCAGCAGACCGCGAACCGCCGGACGATCGACCAGTTCATCCACGCGGACGGCGTACAGAGCTGCCAGGTCGTCCTCGGCGTGACGACGCTGCACGCGGGCAGCACCTGGAACACGATGCCCGCGCACACCCATGACCGTCGTACCGAGTGCTATCTGTACTTCGGGCTCCCGGAGTCGGAGCGGATCGTGCATCTACTCGGCGAGCCCGAGGAGACCCGGCACCTGCTGGTCGCGGACCGTCAGGCGATCATCTCCCCCAGCTGGTCGATCCACTCCGGCTGCGGCACGTCGTCGTACAGCTTCGTCTGGGCGATGGCCGGCGAGAACCAGGCGTTCGGCGACATGGACGGTGTCGACGTACGGGATCTGCGGTGACGTCCTTCAGCCTCGAAGGACGTACGGCGCTGGTCACCGGAGCGCGGCGTGGGATCGGCGCGGCGATCGCTGCCGGGTACGCCGCTGCCGGTGCCGAGCTGATCCTGATGGCTCGGGACGCGGCTCTCGAGGACACCCTCGAGGCGATCAAGCAGAACGGTGGTGGTGACGCGACGGTGGTGATCGCGGACTTCGCCGACCCGGCCGCGGTCGAAGAGGTAGCAACGGAGATTGTCGACAACAGGAAGGTCGACATCCTGGTCAACAACGCCGGCACGATCCGGCGAGCGCCGGCGGCCGAAACCACGACCGCGGACTGGCAGCACGTGATCGACGTCAACCTCAACTCCACCTGGGCGGTGACGCGGCCGATCGGGGCCGCGATGGCGCAACGCCGTACCGGGAAGATCGTCACGATCGCATCGTTGCTGAGCTTCCAGGGCGGGATCACCGTCCCGGCCTATACCGCGAGCAAGCATGCTGTGGCAGGGCTGACCCGGGCGCTGGCCAACGAGTGGGGACCGGCCGGGGTTCAGGTGAACGCGATAGCGCCCGGCTACATCAGCACCGACAACACCACGGAGCTGCGCGCGGACCCGGAGCGGGAGGCCTCGATCCGGCAGCGCATCCCGGCCGGCCGGTGGGGACAGTCCGAGGACGTCGTCGGCGCGGCGGTGTTCCTCGCGTCTGCGGCGGCGGACTATGTCAACGGGCACGTGCTCGCCGTCGACGGTGGCTGGCTGGCGAGGTGAGGAGTGGCAGGATGTCCGACATGAGTTCGCCCTCGGCCATCGACAAGACGTTGATGGTGCTGGACGCCGTACTGGAGCACTCGCGGTTCACCGACGTGGTGAACGCGACCGGCCTGGCCAAGTCGACCGTGCACCGGATCATGGCGTCGCTCGTCGAGCACGAGTTCGTCGCGCAGGCCGACGACGGCTCGTACCACCCAGGCCCGAAGGCGCTCCGGCTGGCCGGTCACGCGCTGACGAACGTCGACCTCGCCACCGTCGCCCGCCCGGTACTCGCGGATCTCGTCGCGCAGACGCGGTGCACGGTCCATGTCGGACTGCTGAACGGCGACGAGGCGATCTACGTCGCGCGACTCGACGGCCCGAAGCCGTACCGGATGCCGTCACGGGTCGGCAAGGCGATCTGGCTGCACTGCACCGGCATCGGCAAGGCGCTGCTCGCGGAGAAGGACGACGAGGCGCTCGACGTCCACATCACCCGGACCGGTCTGCCCGCCCGCACTCCCCTGACCCACACGTCGGCGGCCGCACTGAAGGCCGATCTCGCACAGACCAGGTCCCGCGGCTACGCGCTCGACGACGAGGAGAACGAGCCGGGCATCCGCTGTGTCGCCGCAGTCATCCACGACCACACCGGCGCCGCCATCGCCGCGGTCAGCATCTCCACACTCTCGCTGGAGCAGTCGATCGCCCAGGTCGCACTGATGGCACCCGCCGCCATCGAAGCCGCCCGCAAGATCTCCGCAGCTCTCGGCTACCGCGAACCCACCAACTGACGCGCGGCGGCCCACCGTACGACCGGGACGAACAGCGCTCCCGTCAGGGCGAACCACGCACCCAGGACGATCCAGCCGGGTACGCCGAGGCCGAGTGGCAGCAGTGCCATGACCGCCGGGGCTAGCATCGAACTGACCGACGTACTGGTGTTCCAGACGCCTTGATACTGGCCCTGCGCCTGCTCGGTGGCCAGATCGAAACCCAGCAAGAACGAGCCGGACGACTGCAGCAACTCACCCGCGGTCTGCACCAGCGCGGCGACGGCCAGTACTGCGATTGCTATCGCCGCATCCCCCACGGAGGCCGTCGCGAACAGGACCATTGACGCCAGCAACAACAGCCCCGCGGTCCTGGTCGCCCGGGCCGCGCTGACCGTGTCGACGATGCCGCGTGATGCCCGGACCTGCAGTACGGCGACGCCGGCGGCATTGACGATCAGAGGCAACGCGGCGGCCCAGTGCGGGGCGTCGGTGTGGTCGACCACCCAGAGCGGGATTGCGACGTCGATGACCGAGTAGTGGATCGAGATGGCGGCGTTGAGACCGGAGACCGCGAGATACCCACGGTCCCGCAACGCGATCCACACCGGGCCGTCGGCCGGCTTCGGCCGCGGCGCCACCCGCGGCACCGCGAGGACGACGAAGGCGGAGATGACGCCCAGGACGACGTACACGCAGAACATCAGCCGGTACGACGTCGCCGTACCGAAGGACAACGCGACGGCGCCGAGGCCGGCTCCGACGGTGACGCCGATGTTGGTCATCGACCGCAGGTACGCGCGGGCGCTGACCCGGGCCGCGGATCCCTGGGTGACACCTGCGATCAGGGCGAACCGGACGGCGTTGGAGCCGCGGTCCAGGATCGCGATGACCGACGCGACGACGAGGAACTGCCAGAAGGTGCCGATCACCAGGTAGAGCAACGCCAGCACGGACAGCAGCAGGCTGAGGATGACGAACAGCGTCCGCGGGCCGCGCCGGTCGGCAAGGTGGCCGAAGGGGATCCCGGCGAGCAGACCGAACAGGCCGGCGATGGTGAGGCCGAGGCCTACCTCGGCGATGGACAGCCCGATGATGCGATTGAAGTACAGGACGCTGATGGTCATCAGCAGGCCGTTGCCGACCCGACTGAGCAGTGTCGCCAGAGCCAGCGGGCGCAGCGGTCCCGGTGGCGGGAGCAGTTTCCGCACCGCTCCATCCTGAGCTATCTGCGACCATGTCGCAACAAGCAGTCCACTCTCACCCGCCCCCACCTCGCCGCATTTCCCTGGCTGACCCACCAAATTGGGGGTTATCGACCCGTGACACGGGTGTAGAACCCCGCGTTTGGTGGGTCAACCACTCAAATGGGGATCGGCGGGGCGGTGGGGCTCACTCGCGGGACAGGACGCGGTGGGCGGTGTCGCGGAGTTCTTCCATCAGGTCTACGCCGGAGTCGAGCATGCGGCGGAACTTCGCGGGATCCTGCGGGCCGAACATCTCCGCGATGGTGACCTCGTGATCCGGACGCCTGAGGATCTCGATCGGGTCGCCGGCGCCGATCGTGCCTTCGCGGAGCACCTTCAGGTACGCGCCTGGGCAGCCCGCCTGGTGGAACCGTTTGACCCAGTGCGGTTCCTGCATGCGGTGCTGGAACGTGATGCACGGGATGCGCGGCGCGCGGACCATCACCTCGACCTCGTCGCCGATCCGCCACACCTCACCGAGCAGCGCGCCGCTGATGTCGATCCCCTCGGTCCGCAGGTTCTCGCCGAACAGACCGGTCGGGATGTCACGGCCGAGTTCGGCGGCCCACCAGCTGGCGTCCTCTTCGGCGTACGCGTAGAGCGCGAGATCCGGGCCGCCGTGGTTCTTGGTGTCGCAGACCCGGTCGCCGGCGAGACCGAGCTCACCGACCCGGACCCGGCCGGACTGCGGGCGCTTGTCGATCGCAGTGAATCCCGTCTCCTTCGGACCCGGGATCAGCTTCTCCACCACATTGACCGTCAGCAACCGCATACCGGCATCCTCTCCCGGCGACCGCTAAGGATCCACCGGTTTAAGCGGGAGTACGGCGACGGTCAGCAGGGTGGCCGCGGTGGCGGCGGCCCCGATCCAGGCGGCCGCGCCGTACCCGGACTCGCGGGGGAAGACGCCCGTCGTGTGAGTGGCCAGAATGAGGCCGCCGAGGGCGCTGCCGGTGGAGAAGCCGACGCTCCGGACGACCGCGTTCACGCTCATCGCGCTCGCCGTCTCGGCGGGCGGCGTGACCGCGAGGATGACGGCCGGCATCGCGGCCGAGAACGCGCCGACGCCGAAGCCGAGGACGCCGATCGCGAGAATCGGTTCGGTCAGGTGTGATCGGGCGACGGCGAAGAGTACGAATGCGACGAGGACCACCGACGTACTTGCTGCTAGCAACAACCTGGCACCCAGCCGGTCCCGCCAAGCAGGGATGAGGCGGCCGGCGACGAAGCCGAGGAGCGAGAACGGGACCAGGACGAGGCCGGCCTGGAAGGAGTTCAGGCCGAAGCCGTATCCGGCCGCCGCGGGGGTCTGCACGTAACGGGTGATCAGGCTGAAGAGCAGGTACATGCCGACGCCACCGGTGAGCATCACGAGATTGGCGGCGGCCACCGCGGGGTGCCTCAGGAGCTTGATGTCGACCAGCGGACTCTCGGTGCGGACCTCGAGGAAGGTCCAGCCGATCAGGAGCAGGATCGTGGCGACGAGGATCGCGACGGCCAGGCCTGTGTGGTGCCGCCACAGGACCGTGTCGCCGATGACGAGCAGTAACCCCGGCAGGGCGATCGCGAGCAGGATCGCGCCGCGGAGGTCGAGACGGGACGACGGCCGGTCCGGGGCCTGGGGTAGCGCGAAAACGGCCGCGGCGAAGGCGGCTACCGTGATTGCGAGGCCGAGTCCGTACGCCGCGCGAACGCCGGCGATGTCGGTGAGCAGCCCGGACAACGGATAGCCGATCCCGATCCCCGCGGTCGACGCGACGGACAGCAACGCGATCGTCCGCGCGGCCCGCTGCTCGTCCAGGTGGTCCCGCGCGACGGCCATCATCAGCACGATCAGTCCGATCCCGGAGCCCTGCAGCGCCCGGCCGACCAGCAGAAACGCGAACGGCAACGGGATCACGGTCAGCAGACTGCCGACGACCTCCACCGCGAGGATCGTCAGTACCACAGTTCGCCGCCGCGGACCGGACCCGAGTCGCCCGAGCACCGGTGTCGCCACGGCCCCCGCCAGCAACGCGATCGTCAATGTCCACTGCGAGGCGGCAAGCGAAACGCCGTACGCCTCGGCCACGGCCGTGATCAGCGGGGCGCCGAGACTCCCGATCACCGCGCCGACCAATCCGACGAAGATCAGGAACGACACGAGCGTCGCCGGAGACCGCACAACCTGTTTCGTCTTCATCGGTTGGTGTCGGTGGTGATGTGGGTGAAGAGGCCCGGTTTGATGCGGGTTCTGGCCTGGTGGGACCACGGTTCGTCGACCTGCGGGAGATCCAGGGCCGCATTCGTGTTGAGAAGCATGCCGAAGGCAAGGAACGCCTTCACCGTGACCGGGTCCAGTTGCGCGGTGTCGGCGACGGATTGCCACAACCGCGCGAAGCTCGCCCGTACGGCGTCCCGCACCTCACCGTCACCCGCTGCCGCGGCGGCTGTGCCCTGCAACTGGAGCAGCAGCGTCGTGCGGTCGGCGAGCATGTCGTTGTACTCCTGCCCCATCGCCGCCAGCGCCTCGACCCCGCTCGCCCCACCCGCGGCCGCGACCATCGCCAGCCGCATCCGCTCGAACGCGGCATCCACGCACTCCAGGAACAACAGCTTCTTCGTCCCGAACAACCGGAACACGTACGCCTGCGTGATCCCGGCCCGCCGCGCGATCGTCTCGGTCGAAGCGCCGTACAGCCCCGCAGCGGCGAACTCCTCCTCGGCGATCCCGAGAACCTGCTCCCGCCGCTGCTGCCCGCTCATCCGTGTCGGCATAGCGCCGAAGTTAGTAGGTAGTAACTACTAACTTCAACCCAGTGTCTACTAGCTCACGTCGATGACCGGGGGTCAGTCCTGGATGGCTTTGACGATGGCGATGTTGCGGGTCAGCCAGTCCTGCGGGAGGGACTCGTCGATGCTGGTGGACTCCAGGGTCCAGAGGACGTTGAGCATCTGGCGGACGATCACCCAGTTGCGGGCGCGGTCCTCGTCGAAGCCGGCCGCGTCGATCGTGGTCCAGAACCGCTGCCGGACCGCGAAGCGCAGGTCGTGGGCGGCCTCCACCTCGTCCCAGCGGTTCCAGATCAGGGGCGCGACCTCGTAGTGCGGGTCGCCGGACAGCGGTTTCGGGTCGATCACGAGCCACGGTTCACGGTCCGCGGCGAGCATGTTCTCGTAGTGCAGGTCGGTGTGGATCAGCCGGCCGTCGGTCGCGGGGTCGGCGATGAAGTCCTCGGCCAGCGAGATCGCCTGCTCGACGTACCGGTGCGGCACCGGCGCCGACGCGGGCAATTGCCGGAACCGCTCCACCCAGCGCTTCAGTTCCCCGGACAGCGTCCGGTACTGCGGGCCCGCGGGCACATGCAGCCGCTTGTAGGTCCCGCCAACGATCTCGCAGGCGTCCAGCGCGTCGATCGTCGTCAGGTCCCGCGGTTCCAAGCGTTCGAGCAGCAGCGCGAACCGGCGAGGGTCCGCGCGCAGCAGTCGTACGGCGCCGTTGCCGGCCCAGGCCCGCAGCGCCAGGTGCTCGGTCTCCGCCTCCCAGTGCGGGAACTGCACCTTCAGCACGGCCCGCTGCCCGTCGGCAAGCACCGGTACGACGATCGCGCAGTTCCCGTACGCCGCCGTACCGTCGACGCGCAACTCCCACTCGTCGAGGAGATCCCGCAGCAACCGCGGCAGCCGATCCAGCCAGTCCGCCCAGTCCTGCCCGCGCGACGCGACAACGAGCAGGCCTTCAGGAACCTGGACTGACACCTACTTCTTGCCGGCTTTCTCGGCGGATTCCGACGTACGGAGGGCGGCGATGAAGGCCTCTTGGGGGACCTCGACGCGACCGACCATCTTCATCCGCTTCTTGCCTTCCTTCTGCTTCTCGAGCAGCTTGCGTTTCCGGGTGATGTCACCGCCGTAGCACTTGGCGAGCACGTCCTTGCGCATCGCGCGGATCGACTCGCGGGCGATGATCCGGGACCCGATCGCGGCCTGGATGGGCACCTCGAACTGCTGCCTGGGAATCAGTTCCTTCAGCTTGCCGGCCAGCGCGACGCCGTACGAGTAAGCGTTGTCGCGGTGCACGATCGCCGAGAACGCGTCGACCGTCTCGCCCTGCAGCAGGATGTCGACCTTGACCAGCGCCGCCGCCTGCTCGCCGGTCGGTTCGTAGTCGAGGGACGCGTAGCCCTTGGTCTTGGACTTCAGCTGGTCGAAGAAGTCGAAGACGATCTCGGCCAGCGGCAGCGTGTAGCGCAGCTCGACCCGGTCCTCGGACAGGTACTCCATGCCGCCCAGGTTGCCCCGCTTGGTCTGGCACAGCTCCATGATCACGCCGATGTAGTCCTTGGGGCTCAGGATCGTCGCCTTCACCACCGGCTCGTAGATGTCGGCGATCTTGCCCTCGGGGAACTCGCTCGGGTTGGTGACGACGAACTCCTTGCCGTCCTCCATCTCCACCCGGTAGACCACGTTCGGCGCGGTCGAGATCAGCGCCAGGTCGAACTCGCGCTCGAGCCGCTCGCGGACGATCTCCATGTGCAGCAGCCCGAGGAAGCCGCACCGGAAGCCGAACCCGAGCGCCCCCGACGTCTCAGGCTCGTACTGCAGGGCCGCGTCGTTCAGCTGCAGCCGCTCCAGCGCGTCGCGCAGCGTCGGGTAGTCGTCGCCGTCGATCGGGAACAGCCCGGAGTACACCATCGGCTGCGGGTGCTTGTAGCCGCCGAGCGGCTCGGTCGCGCCGTGGACGGCCGCGGTGACGGTGTCACCGACCCGGGACTGACGGACGTCCTTCACCCCGGTGATCAGGTAGCCGACCTCACCTACGCCGATACTCGGCGTCTTCATCGGCTCCGGGGAGATCACCCCGACCTCGAGCATCTCGTGCACCGCGCCGGTCGACATCATCTTGATCCGGTCCCGGTGCGTCAGCTCGCCGTCGACCACCCGGACGTAGGTGACCACGCCGCGGTACGTGTCGTAGACCGAGTCGAAGATCAGCGCCCGCGGCGGCGCGTCCTTCACGCCCTGCGGCGGCTCCACCTGCGCGACGATCTCGCTGAGGAGATCCTCGACGCCCTCACCGGTCTTCGCGGACACCTTGAGCACGTCGGACGGGTCGCATCCGATGATGTGGGCGAGCTCGGCGGCGTACTTCTCCGGTTGCGCGCTCGGCAGGTCGATCTTGTTCAGCACCGGGATGATGTGCAGGTCGGCGTTCAGCGCGAGGTACAGGTTCGCCAGGGTCTGGGCCTCGATCCCCTGCGCGGCGTCCACCAGCAGAACGGCGCCTTCACACGCCTCGAGCGACCGCGAGACCTCGTACGTGAAGTCCACGTGGCCCGGCGTGTCGATCATGTTCAGGATGTACGTCGTACCGTCCGGCGCGAGCAGGCCGCCCGGGGTGTCCGGCTTCGGGGCGAACGGGAGCCGGACCGCCTGCGACTTGATCGTGATGCCGCGCTCGCGCTCGATGTCCATCCGGTCCAGGTACTGGGCCCGCATCGAGCGGTCGTCGACCACCCCGGTGATCTGCAGCATCCGATCGGCCAGCGTCGACTTGCCGTGGTCGATATGGGCGATGATGCAGAAGTTCCGGATCAGCGACGGGTCGGTGCGACCCGGCTGCGGCACTTTCGTGGGGCCAACGGGCACGGAGGGGATCCAGTTCTGGTCTCGAAGGGTATATCCGGTCAATCATCCCATGGCGGTCCAGCAGATTCGAAAATCACGGGCGGACGGCCTCTGGGCCGCCTACCGTGTGGTCGCATGGCGCATGCTGCTGGGGTCCGTTTGCCCTTCGAGAAGCTGCCCGCCGCGGTGCGGGCCTGGGTGGAGCGCTCTCTCGGGTCCGTGGTGGTGTCGGCGGTCACCCAGCAGGGAGGCTTCTCCCCTGGTGTCGCGGCCCGCCTGGTGACCGCCTCCGGCCGCCGGGCCTTCGTCAAGACCGTCGGTACGGCGCTCAACCCGAAGACGCCGGAGCTGTTCCGCCAGGAGATCACCGCGATGCAGGGCATCGGCACCGTCCCGATGGCACCGGTCCTGTACGACGTGTACGACGACGGCGACTGGGTCGGGATGCTCTTCGAGGACGTCGAGGGGCGACTACCCGCGCACCCGTGGGAGCAGGCCGACGCCGACCGGGTGCTGGGCGCACTGGAGGAGCTGACCGACGCCCTGGACCCGTCACCGTGGCCGGACGCACCTGTGGCGGCTCTCCGGAGCAGGGAGTTCCTGAGCCGGTGGGACAAGGTGCTGGAGGACGGTCTCGCCGTACCTTCGTGGATGGAAGGCCGGGTTGAGGAGTTCGCGGAGCTGGCGCGGACAGGGCTTCGTGAGCTGGCCGAGGGCAAGGCGCTGGCGCACTGGGACCTGCGAGCCGACAACATCATCCTGACCGAGGACAGCGTGGTGTTCATCGACTGGGCGCACCCGGCGCTGGCACCCCGCTGGGCGGACACTGTGATCCTGCACGCCGACATGCGCGGGTCCGTCACGCTGCCGGCCTTGCCAAACGACCCGGCCATCACTGGGTTCATCGCGGCGATAGGTGGCGGGTTGTGGTGGGGTGCGGCTCAGCCGGCGCCACCTGGGCTGCCGACGATTCGCACGTGGCAGCGCGAGAGTGCTCTGGTGCACCTGGACTGGGTGCGGGAGCGGACGCAGCGTTCCTGAGCGCCGCGCGTCTCTAGCGGTGTGACGAATCAAATGGTGAGCATCGAACGCCCGGCGCCTGCACAGGCGGCCGTGTCGGCGCTTTACCAGCAGCATTGGCCCGGACTGGTCCGGCTGGCGGTGCTGATGGTCGACGACCGGCAGGCGGCGGAGGACGTCGTACAGGAGGCTTTTGCCGAGCTGTACCGGCGCTGGCCGTTGCGGGGGCCCGATGCGGCGCTCGCCTACCTGCGTACGGCGGTGGTGAACCGCAGCCGGTCCGTACTACGACGACGCAAGGTCGCGCGGCTGTACATCCCACCGCACCAGGCGCCGAGCGCCTCCGCCGAGAGCGACGCCGTACTGAGCGAGGAACGGACACAGGTACAGCAGGCGCTCCAGGGACTGGCACGGCGGATGCGCGAGGTCCTCGTCCTGCGCTACTACCTCGATCTCCCCTTCGCCGAGATCGCCCAGATTCTCGGGATCAGCGAGTCCTCCGCCCGCGCCAC
Organism: Kribbella pratensis; assembly: GCF_004366075.1. Classification (GTDB taxonomy): domain Bacteria; phylum Actinomycetota; class Actinomycetes; order Propionibacteriales; family Kribbellaceae; genus Kribbella; species Kribbella pratensis. Next base: position 2,062,395 of record NZ_SODU01000001.1, read on the forward strand.
GTCGTCGCGCGGTCTCGCCGTCCTGACCGAACGTCTCGAGGAACTCCGATGACCGACACCGAAACCCGCCTCCGCGACTACCTGCACACCCAGGCCGCCACCGTCCCCGACAGCGCCCAGGGCCCGGGCCTCGAACCACCCGAACGCCGCCGCCATTGGCCGGTTCTCGCGGCCGCCGCAGCGATCGTCGTGGTCGTCGTACTGGCGGCATCCCTTATGACCCGAGGCGACCGACCCGACCCGGCGCGACGCCCGGCGCCACCTGTCTCCGGAGCCGCTCCCCAGGTTCCGTACACCGTGTACGAGGAGAACTCGCTCCACGACGGCAAGCAGAGGGTGCGTATTCCGACGGGGGTCGACGGCTACTTCTTCGGGCGAGCCGGCGGCGGCTGGTTGGGCTCGAAGATGCCCAAGACCGGTCAGTTCCAGCCTGGCATCCTGCTGCCGAGCGGCGCGTTCCGGACGCTCGGCCCAGACCGGTCCGGCTATCAAGTCCTGTCGCCGGATCGCAAGCAGGTGGCGATGTACCACTACCTGTCCAACACCCGCGGCCAGGTGATCGTCGTCGACATCCGGTCCGGGAAGCAGGTAACACAGTTGCCCGCCGCGACTGGGCAACCGGCCCTCCTCGGCTGGAACCAGGACGGCCTGTGGATGGACCGTGGGAAAGCCGGACTCGTCGTCTGGCAGCCGGCATCCGGTCAGCAGCGACCGGTGTCCATCCCCGGCTTCGACGGCGCCGCGGCGATTCCAGCGGCGGCCGGGACCATCGTCGTGTCGGCCAAGGCCGGCGGGAAGCGGTGCCTCAAGGCCGGTGCGCTGCGCGACGACGGGTTCAAGGTACTGCGGGAGTACTGCGACGAGGGACCTGAGCAGCTGTACCCGGTGCTGTCACCCGACGGCCGGACCATGATCCACAGCGTGCGAGCGGAGGCGATCGACGTCAACACCGGTCAGGTCACCAAGCTCAAGCTGCAGGACAGGATGACGGACACCCTGCCGCTGCCGGTCTTCGAGAACGGCACCCAGCTGCTGACACTCACCGAGACGGTCGGCTCCGGCGGCCTCGTCCACAATCAACTGTTCCGCTGCGACGTCACGTCGGGCGAGTGCAAGCTGCTGGTCAAGAAGGCGGACGGCTGGACGATCCACGAGCCGTAACAGACCGACGAGGGCGGCCCGGTGATGTCTCCGGGCCGCCCTCGTCGTCGTCAGCCGTCTACGCGTACGACGGTCTCAGCTGTCTACGCGTAGGACGGTGGAGCCGGAGCCGTCGGCGCCGTCGGTGAAGTGGAGCTGGCCGAGGTAGCGGGTACCTGCGGTCAGTCCGGTCCAGTTGGCAGTTACTGAAGCCTGGCCGGCGACTGTCACCGGCTGGCTGGCCGGAGTGACGGTCAGGTTGCCTTCGGGCTTCTGCAGCTCCCAGTGGTCGAGTTTGACCTGTTGCTCGTTCGCTCCGGCGTACAGGTCGACGTACACGTCCACCTGACCGCCTGCGGGCTGCGACAGGTTCACCTCTTCCTCGGCGGAGCCACCGGTGCTGCTGCCGAGCAGGGTCGTCGTACCGGCCTTGTACGCGAACACGTCCAGGTCGGTGCCGGCCGGATAGTCCGCGTCGAACGTGGAGAACCGGGCGTACGTCGTACCTGCCGGGACGTTCACGGTGAACTTCGCGACGTGGTCGTTGGCCTTCGGCGCAGTCGTCGGGAACGACACGCCACCCGGGTTCTTCAGCGCGGCCTCGCCGACCGTGGCCGGGTTCAGGCCCACTGCGGTGGTCTCGAGCGTGCCGGCGTACCCGGCCGTGACCGGGACCTGCACCGAACCGGCGGTGCCGGTGCCGTTGACCTGGACCGGCGCCTTCACCGTCAGCGGCTTGATCGCCAGCGTGCTCGCGACCGAATGCCTCACCGACTTCCACACCAGGCGGCCGAACGAGTACTGCTCGAGCGGGGCGCCGTCGTTCTCGATCGTGACCTTGTACGTCGTGCTGCGGCCCGGGAGCGTGACCAGGATCCGCGGCGTCACGGTCACCTTCAGGCCCTTGAGCCCCTCGACCTGCGGGAAGTAGACCTCCGGGACGTCGCCGACGTTCGTGACGGTCCGGGTCACGGTCTGCTTGCCGGCCAGGTCACCGATCGCGATCGTCGGGTAGTTCAGGTCGCTGAGGTCGATCTTGCCGTTCGCGCACAGCTCGTGCGTGCTCGGCACCTGCCCGGAGCCGCAGACGAACTTCGTCCAGTCGGTGTACGTCGAGTCGTAGACCAGGCCCGGGTCCATGCCGAGCTTCGGCTGCACCTGGCCGGCACCGTACCCGAACGGGTTCGCCGGCGAGCCGGAGTCGTTCTGGATCGGCTTGCCGCTGGTGTCCTTGTCGGTGGCGGTCGTCATCATCGCCGACTTGATCGCCATCGGGGACCAGGTCGGGTGCTTGCTCTTCAGCACCGCCGCGATCCCGGCGATGTGCGGCGTGGACATCGACGTACCGCTCATGAAGGCGTACTCGCCACCGGCCGCGCTGAACGCGGTCGTCGCGGCCAGCACGTTCGTGCCCGGCGCCATGATGTCCGGCTTGAGCAGGTCGCCGTTGCCGGCCGGGGACGGACCGCGGCTGGAGGAGCTGGCCACCTTCGGCGCGTTGACGCGGACCGGCGTACCGGGGCCGATGGTCGCGGTCGGGTTCGCGGTGCCGCTCACGTACGCCTTGACCGCGGGCGTCGCCTTGTCGTCGAGGTGGACGGTCGGGACCGAGTGCAGGTCAGCGTCCAGCGTGCCCGGGGTGATGTTGAGCAGGATCATGCCGACACCGCCCGCGTTCTTCACCTGCAGGCTCTTGTCGACGCGGGCGTTCCCACCGCGGTCACAGACCACGATCTTGCCGGTGGCCTTCGCCGGGTCGAGCGTGCCCGCCTGGCAGAGCGCGAGGTTGGCCGGGTCGGCGTTGGGCAGGCCCGCGTCCTTGGCCAGGACCACCGGCGTCTGCGGCGTACCGGAACCGATGCCCGCGCCGGTGTAGGACTTGCCGTCGCCGAGCGTCACGGTGGTCTGGATGTCGCGGTCATGGGTGCCGTTGGCAACCGACGTGACCCAGGGGTACGTCTTGCCGACGGTCGCCTCGCCCGGACCGGTGTTCCCGGCGCTGGTCGCGACGAACACGCCCGCCTTGGCCGCCCGCAGGAACGCGAGACCGGTGGCGTTCACGTACGTCGATCCGCTGCCGGAGATCGAGTAGTTGATGACGTCGACGCCGTCGGAGACCGCGGCGTCGATCGCGGCCACGATGTCGGCGTCCGTACCGCTGCCGCCGCCGGTCGCGTCGACCGCCCACAGCGCCTTGTAGATCGCGAGGCGGGCGTGCGGCGCCATACCGGAGCCCTTGCCGTAGTCGCGGCCCATGACGGTCATGTCGACGCCGTAGTTACCGGCCGCGGTGCTGGCGGTGTGGGTGCCGTGGCCGCCGTAGTCACGTGGCGACTTGAACTCGTCCGGGATCGGGCGGGTGCCGATGCCCTTGTCGAAGTACCGGGCGCCGATCACCTTGTTGTTGCAGGTGACGGGCGCCTCCTCGCCGGCCTGGCAGGTGCCCTTCCACTTCTTCGCGACGATCGCGTCGGACTGCTTCGTGGTCTTCATCGGCGCGAAACTCGCCCGCTCCGGGACGTACCCGGAGTCGATCATGCCGATGATCACGCCGTCGCCGGCCTTGTCGATACCGCCCGCCTGCTGCCAGGCGCCGCCCTTGCCGGACAGCCCGAGGAAACGCGGGGTGTCGACGGTGTCGGCGTGCTGGATCTCGCTCGGCTCGACGCTCTTCACCCCCGACGACTTGGCCAGCTTGACCGCGTCGTCGTACGACATCTCGGCGGAGAATCCGGCGTACGTGTAGCTGTAGTCGTAGAGCTTCTTGACGCCCGGGACCTTGGCGAGGACCTCGTCGCGCTCACCGGCGAGGTGCTTCACGTAGTCGACGACCGGCGCCGCGGTCTTCAGCAGCTTGCCGCCCGGCAGCACCTTGGTGGCGGGCAGGCCGGCGATGTCACCGGCGTACTCGGCGACCGGGGAGTCGTCGAGCTGGACGATGTACGACCCGGTCTCGGAGCGCTTGACCTCCGGATCGGCGGAGGTGCTCGGGGCCGGCTGGCTGGCACTCGCGGCGTTCACCAGCACGGGTACGCCGGCGCAGGCGGCGATCAGTGCGGTGGCGACGAGGATCGCCGGGCGTTTGCGGGTCACGCAGTTCCTCCAGGGCTTGGACGGAGCGATGGTGGAGCCTTCGGCTCGCGGAAGTTCCCGGCGCGCGGGCGTCACGGGGCCCTGAGTATGCCGTCAGCCGCCGACAGTGTCACGCTGTGCACAGGAGATGACGGCCGACAGCAAGGGAAAACCCGATGCCGGATCTGACCGAGTCCATCACAGTGCATTCGCCCGCTGACGCACTGTATCGGATGGTCAGTGATCTGCCCCGGATGCGCGAGTGGAGCCCGGAGTGCACCCGCGTCACCTGGTCTTCGGGTCAGTCCTCGGGCGGGTCCTCCGTCGGGTCGGGCGCGGGGCCGGCGCCGGGTGCCCGGTTCGTCGGGCACAACCGGGCCGGCGTCGTCCGCTGGTTCACGTTCGGGAAGGTGGTGACCGCGCAGCCCGGCCGCCGGTTCACCTTCGACATCACCTTCGGCCCGGTCCCGATCTCGCGCTGGGACTACGAGTTCACCCCGACCGCGACCGGCTGCGAGGTCACCGAGTCCTGGACCGACCATCGCCCGACGGTCCTCAAGCTCCTCTTCCGTCCCGTCTTCGGCAACCGCGCCCCACGCAACGCCCACGGCATCCACACCACCCTGACCCGGCTGAAACCGCCGCCGAAACAACCGCGCGAGCCTGATTCACCTCCTGCCCAGCCGGAGCGGGTTTGGAGGAGTGGACGGCTTGTTGGTAATCTGGCTCGTCGCGTGTTCACGGGTGGTGCTCAGCCGTGCGCCGCACCACCTTCCGTAATGACCGCATACTCCTGATCGAGGCTCTTCTTCGTGGCGAACATCAAGTCCCAGATCAAGCGCAACCGCCAGAACGAGGCTGCGCGACTTCGCAACAAGTCGGTGAAGTCGACCCTCAAGACGGCTGTTCGCCGCTTCCACGAGGCCGTTGAGGCCGGCGAGGCCGAGAAGGCCACCGAGACCGCCCGCAAGGCCGGTCGGCTGCTCGACAAGGCCGTCAGCAAGGGCGTCATCCACGCCAACCAGGCGGCGAACCGCAAGTCGGCCCTCTTCAAGAAGGCCGCTTCCCTCTAACACCAGGGCCGCGTCCCCGGACGCACCCCGCCAACGATCGGCCAGTCCCCGCGACCGGCCGATCGTTTTTGCGTCCCCAGGGCCAGGTCGAGCGGTTGGTCAGCCCCAGCCGTAGCGATGGCAGGTTGTCAGCAGCCGTGTAGGTGGTCAGCGGGGGCCGTGACGATGGGCAGGGTTTGTCCGCGGCCGTGGGCAGGGTTTATCCCGGCGGCGGTGGGCAGGTTTGTCAGCGCCCGCGGGCAGGTGGTTAGCGGCGGCCGTGGGCTCGGGTGATGGTGAGGACCATGCGTTCCAAGGCGTAGCCGGCGTCGCCCGAGGCGCCCTTGACGTCCGCGTCGGCCTGCGCGACTGCCTTGATCGCGGTGGCGAGACCACCCGGAGTCCAGCTGCGCGACTGCTGCTTGAGCTGCTTGAGCTTCCACGGCGGTACGCCGACCTCGCGCGCCAGGTCCGCCTCCCGCATCCCACTCGGCGCACTCGAGTACTTCGCCAGCCCCCGCAACCCGCCCGCCATCGCGCTCGTCACCAGCACCGGCGCCACACCGCAGTCCAACGCCCACCGCAGCTGCTCCAGCGCCGGCTCCGTCCGACCGGCGATCGCCGCATCCGCGACCGCGAAGCTCGTGACCTCCGCACGCCCACCGAAGTACTGCCCGATCAGCTGAGTCGTCACAGCCTGACCGCCAGAGTCCGACACCAACTGCGAACACGCGCCGGCCAGCGCCCGCAGGTCGTGACCGACCGCGTCCACCAGCGCCGACGCCGCCCCTTCGTCGACCGTCCCACCGTGCAGCCGGATCTCTCCCGCCACGAACTGCGGAAGCTCCCACGCCTTCGGCGCGGTCGCGACGACCTCGGTGACCGATGCCTTCCGCAACTTGTCGAGGACGCCCTTCCCCTTCTGCCCACCGGAGTGCACCAGCACGGCGAGTACGTCGTCGGACGGCGAACCGGCGTACTCGATCAGATGCGGCGCCATCTCACTCGGCAGGTTCTCCAGCCCGCGTAGCACCAGCACCCGCTCGGTCGCGAACAACGACGGCCCGGTCAGCTCCGCGAACACCCCGACGTCCAGCGTCGACGCCTCGAGATCCGTCACCTCGACCGCGCTGTCGCCGGCGTCCGCCGCGTTCTTCGACACCGCCGCGATCGCCGACCGCACGGCCCGATCCGCCAGGAACGACTCGGTCCCGGTCACGAGGAGCACATCGCCGAGCTTCGGCGCAGAACCTTTACGAGCAGCCACCCCGTCAGCATCCCACGCCCTCCGGACAATCCCGGTGCGGCCCCGCAGCAAACCGGCGAGGATGGCGGCCATGACCTCACCCGTCGCGATGGCCTCGCCCGTCGACGCCTTGGTTCTTGTCGATCTGCAGACCGCGTTCGTCTCCGGCCCCGACGCAGTACCCGGCGCCGCTGACCTCCTGGATCGGACAAGCGACCTGCTGGACCGGGCCCGGGTCGCCGGCGCGGTCGTCGTACATCTGCAGAACGATGGTCCACCCGGCGCTGACGACGAGCCCGGCACGCCCGGCTGGGAGCTGTACCTGCCGCTCAAGCCAGGCCCGCGCGAGCACGTGATCCGCAAGCCACGCGACGACGGCTTCGACTCGACACCGCTCGGGGAGATCCTGGTGTCAGCCGGCGTACGCTCGCTCGCCATCTGCGGCGTCATGTCAGAGATGTGCGTACACGCGACCGCAAAAACCGCACTCGCCCGCGGCTACCGAGTCGTTCTCCCGTACGACGCCCACGCCACGTACGACGTACCCGCCGTCCCCGGCGTAGCGGACCAGATCCCAGCCCACATCGTCTCCCGAGTAGCCGCCTGGTCCCTGGGCGACCAACCCGAAAACACCACCCCAACCTCCGCCGTCACCTTCTAACTCCCTCGTGCAGCCGTGGGTGGGTGGTTAAGGCGAGGTGGTTGTTGGTGTTGGTGACGACAAGCGGACCGCTGACGTTGGTCGTGGCTGTTCGGACCGCGTCGTGGGACAGAAGGTCCAGGGTCCTCGGTGCCGGGTGTCCGTAGTCGTTGTCGCGCCCGGCTGAGATGAGCGCCAACCGCGCGTTCGCCGCGGCGATGAACCCAGGATCCTGCTGAGCCGATCCATGGTGCGGAACCTTCAACACATCCGCCCGCAGGTCGACTCCCGTCGCCACAACGGCACGCTGCGACTCAGGCTCCAGGTCGCCGGTGAGCAGGATCCGGAGGCCGTCGAGCTCGACCATCATCGCGATGCTGGCATTGTTCTCCGGCGATCCCTCATCCGTGGACGTCGCCGACGACGTACCGGGCGGAGGCAGTGCCGGCACCTTCGCCGGCCACAGCGTCGTCCACCTCACCTCCCCCACGACCCGTTGCTCCCGAAATGCGACCGTCCGCACAACCACCCCGTGCCGCGACGCCAACTCAACGACCCGGTCGTACTCGGCCCGCGGCGAGGAGTACGGCGTCACCTCGATCTCGCCCACCCGTCGATCGTTCAGTACGCCGGCCAGCCCGCCGACATGATCCGCGTGGAAGTGGCTCAGCACGACGACCGGGATGTACTTGATGTCCAGGTCCTTCAGACACCGATCCATCGCCGCCGGATCCGGCCCGGTGTCGACGACAACCGCCGTACGATCACCCGCCCGCAACACCAGACCGTCTCCCTGTCCGACATCACACACGACGAACAACCAGTCGTCGGGCGGCCATCCGAGCGATCCGACAGGACGCAGTACGACGACCGCGAGCAGGATCACCGCGAGGATCATCGCAATCGGGCGAGCCAGGATGCGGTGCAGACCCAGTACGAGCGCCAGGCAGAGCACCGCCAGTACGGCGACACCGACCACCGTCGCCGGCCACGCGTTGGCGGCGCCCGGGAGGTCCGCGCCTTCGCGGGCAACCAGGATGATCCAGCGGGCCGGCCATCCGGCAGCCCAGCCGACGACCTGCGCCAATTGACTGCTCACCAGGGCGGCTCCGGCCGTGACGAACCCGAGAATCGTGGCCGGGCCGACCATTGGACCCGCCAACAGGTTGGCGGCGACGGCGATCAATGACACTTCGCCCGACAGCCACGCGACAATCGGTGTACAGGCGAGCTGCGCGGCAAGCGGGCACGAGATCGCGTCGGCCAGCCAGTCAGGCATCCACTTCGCCAACGCATCCCGCCAACCAGGTCCGAGCAGGATGATGCCCGCTGTCGCGAGCACCGACAGCGCGAACCCGGCCGAACGGGCGAGCGACGTGTCCAGTAGCAGCAACACGATCACTGCGACCGACAGACTGCGTACGGCGCGGCGCCGCCCGCCCCCGCTGGTCATCGCCACCAACGCGATCAGTCCCATCGCGGCCGCCCGCAGGACGCTCGGCTGTGGTCTGGCGAGGACGATGAACACGACGACCGTCGACAACCCGACCACGGTCAGCCCGCGCGCTCGCACACCGATCAGGCGCGCCAGCGGGAGGAGGAACGCGAGCAGGAGCGTCAGGTTGGTCCCTGAGACGGCGGACAGGTGCGTCAGGCCCGTGGTTTGGAAGTCTGCGTTCAGGTCGGTTGACACGCCCGAGACGTCGCCCATGACGAGTGCGGGGACGAGCCCGCGAACGTCCTCGGGCTCACCAGCGACCGCATCTCGCAGTCCTGCTCGGACCCGCTCAGCCGCACGCAGCCACCACGGTGGCTCGTCTACTGTCCGCGGCGGCGACCTGGTGGAGAGCATCGCGGCCACCTCGGCACCACCTTCTACTTGCTCGAGCCTCCCGTTCGCGTCGACATGCTGGCCGTACCTGACGCGCTCCCATTTCGCAGTACCTACAACCAGCACCGGCGTCCGCACCCGTTCCCGGATCGCGTTCTCCGAGCCGGCGCGACTGCGGATCTCCTCGATGGTCGCCCTGACCACGACATACGGCGGCCGTCTACTGGTGGTGCTCTGCCGGAGCGACGGATCCCCGTCGATCTTGAGCCGGACGGTGACCGTCGCCGAGTGGGTCGCGAGTTCCTGCACGGGTCCCGCGCGAAGGGCGGCGGTGTGCAGCCCGGCTGCTATCGCCAGCCCACCCACAACAACCAACGAACCCACAACCACCCAACCAGCCATCCAGCGACTGGCATGTCGGAATGCTGCAGTTCTGGAGCCAAGGTTCGGCCGTCGGAGGATCAGCCCGAGCGTCGCGGCGAGTGCCAGCGCGAGGCCGGCGACACTCCCGCCGACGATTGGCGCCTGACCGACCAGCACCGCCGCGGCCAGCCAACCCACAGCTGCCGGGATGAGCAGCCGCGCATCGAGCCGCTCACCCTCGCCCGCCTCCGCAGAGGCGGGTTCACCAGCGTCTGCGATTGACTCATCAGCCTCCGCGGGCGCTGGCGTTCGAACAGGTACATGGGTTGGTGTGGGGCCGGGCTCGGAGGTCGACGTGCGGGTTGGTCCGGACGTTGATGCGTGAGTTGGCGTGCGCGTTGGCGCGGAGGTTGCTGCGGGCGTTGGCGCGAGTGGGTGGTTGGGTGGGTTGGTCGCGGGTGGGTTGGTCGCGGGCGGGTCGGTCGCGGGTGGGTCGGTCGCGGGCGGGTTGTTCGCGGGGTTAGGTGCGGACATGGGGTTTTAGGGAGTCGAATTTCTTGGGACCTACGCCGGGGACCTCCTGGAGTTGGTCGATGGTTGTGAAGGGGCCGTTCTGGGTGCGGTAGTCGAGGATTCGTTGGGCAAGAACGGGGCCTACTCCGGGGAGGGCGTCGAGTTGGGCGAGGGTGGCGGTGTTGAGGTTGACGGGGGCGTTGGGGGCTGAGGACGGGCTTGAGCCCGCAGTTGGCGATGGTTGGTTTGGGGGTGGGGGTTGGGTGGTGGCGCCGACGATGATTTGTTCGCCGTCGGTTACCTGGCGGGCGAGGTTGAGGGTGGTGAGGTCTACGCCGCGGAGTGGGCCACCGGCGAGGGTGAGTACGTCGGCTACGCGGGAGCCTGCTGGAGCGCGGATGAGGCCGGGGCGGCGGACCTTTCCTGCGACGTGGACCACGACGGGTGGTTGACCGGACGAGGTTCCGGTGCCGGGCGTCTGGTTGATGCCGGGGGTTTGGTTGGCGCCTGGTGTCTGGTTGGGGTCGGCGGTTTGGTTGGCGGCTGGCTGGGTTTGCGATGATGCAGGGCCGGGTTGGTTGGCTGGCTGGCTTACTGCCGAGCCTGTGGTTGTGGTGGTTGGGCGGGTGTCGGGGAGGGGCTCGGGACGGGCTCGGAGGAAGGTCCAGGCGGCCCAGGTCAGGCCGAGGGCGAGCACCAAGGCCAGGACGGCGATGTGGCGTGGGGTGAGGGTCCAGCGGGCGTCGCGTAGTCGATCGGGTCGGGGTTGTTCGGGGGTCCATCCGCCTCGCACCTCATCACGCTCCTCCGGATATTCGTCTGGACGGTTCCTGTCGCTCGGTTGCCTGCTATAGGGGTGTATGCCGCGATCAGCCGTGGCGGGCGCATCACCCGGGTTGCCGATGCGAGCGGTCCACTGAGCCGTCGTCTGCCCGGCGGAGGTCTGCGCAATGGAGGTCTGCGCGGCGGAGATCTGCGCGGCTGGGATTCGCTCGGTTGGGATTCGCTCGGTTGGGATCCGCTCGGCGGCGATTTGGTCGGCGCGGGCTCGGTCGGCGGGGATCCAACCCCCAGCGGTCCGCCCGGCTGCGGCGGCAGTGTTCCCGGCGGGGGGCCAACCGCCGGCGGTCCGCTCGGTTGCGGCGGCAGGCTTGCCGGCGGGGGTTTGCTCGGCGGCGGGTTGGTCGGCTGGGGTGTGGTCGGCGGACGGGGTGTGAAGGTGGGGGGCGGTTGGGTGTGGGGGGCGGGGGGTTAGGCGGGCGAGGGCTCGGGCTCGGGCGGCCGGGTCGAGGGGTGGGGTGCGGCGGAAGACCTTCACGCCCAAAGAAGGTACGAGTCCGCGGCGACCGTGAAACCGCGACTTGAAAGCTGTGGAGAAACCTCCGGCTCGCGCCGGGAACAAAGGATCGCGGGCCGGCTGAGGGCGGTGGCCGGCCAGCCGGGCGCGGCAGCGTTGGTTGGCCCGTGGGACTCGAGACACCCGGTGGGGCCATGAACAGGACGTAGCGGCGCTTCTGTCCGATGTGTGGGTCGTGATCGGTCGATCTGGGGTCGTGCGACAGGCAGCCGTGGGTCGGCAGCTGCTATTGCGTGTCCCCAGTCACCAGCACCTGTCCCCATCCCCCACCATCGCCCGCCGTCGCCCTCACCGTCGTCCCACCGTCGCCCCAGTGGTCGGCCTCCACCCGTCGAGCGGCCGACGGGTTGTCCCCTCGTGTGGTGGGTTCTCTACTGATGGACGACGGGAGAACCCTGCACACGAGGGGATAACCCCGGCTCTGCTGACTGCGCTCGGGGCGGCCTCGAAGGGTCGGTTCGGCCGTCGCGCGAAACGCTGCCGTGTCCGGGATCGCGCCGAGTCGTGGCGTTTGGTTGGCCACGGGAATGTCGAGTCGTGGATCGAGGCTGCGTCTGGCGGCCGTCGACACGCCGGAATCCACGACTCGAGGAACGTGGGCGACGGCGGTCGACGGCGGCGTGGCGAGGCCGCGGACCAGGCCATCGGGTGGGGCAGGCGGGCGGCCGGGGGCGGCGGTTAGTGGGGGCTTACTACTACGGCTAGGAGGCCGGGGCCTACGTGGGCTCCTATTACGGCGCCTACTTCTCGGAGGACTATTTCGTCGGCCTGGGGGAGGCGGGTGGCTAGGTTGTCGGCCAGGGTTTGGGCTTTTTCCAGGTTGGCGAGGTGGTGGACGGCGATCTGGACGGGGGTGTCGCCGGCGCGTTGGACGGCGATGTCGGCGAGGCGGGCGATGGCTCGGCTGGAGGTGCGGACCTTTTCGAGGGGGACGATCCGGCCGCCGCTGATGGTGAGCAGTGGCTTGACCGCCAGCGCCGTACCGAGGAGTGCCTGGGCGGCGCCGATGCGGCCGCCGCGGCGGAGGTATTCGAGGGTGTCCACGTAGAAGTACGACGAGATGGACTTCATCCGGGCGCGGGCGGCGGCTTCGACCGCGATGGCGTCCTCTCCGGCGGCGGCCGCGGCGGCCGCGGCGAGGACCGGGAACCCGAGGCCCATGCCGAGCGAGCGGGAATCGACCACATGGACCGGGATCGTGGACTCCTTGGCGCCGATCATCGCGGCCTCGAACGTGCCGGACATGTCGCCGGACAGATGGATCGAGACGATCGCCTCGGCGCCGTCCGCGGCGCACGCGGCGTACGTGTCGGCAAAGGTCTGCGGCGCCGGTCGGCTGGTCGAGACCGGTGTGAACGTCTTCAGTGCCTCCGCGACCGCGTCCGCCGATGTGGCGCCGTCGTCGTACGACGTCCCGCCGATCACGACCTGGAGCGGTACGACGGTCAGCGGGTGGCGGAGCAGCTCGTGCGTGGACAGACCGGCCGTGGAGTCGGTGACGACCTGCACGCGGGCTGCCATGCAGCGAGGTTACCGGACAGTTAATGTCCTGGCGCAGTGCCAAACTCGACAAGATGAAGGAGACAGCGACCGAAGTCACACAGTTGCAGGAGCTTCTCGACGCGGCGTACGAGCGGTCTACGGAGCATCTGCGCAACATCATCACGGGGCCGCGGCGGCTGGATGCCGGGGAGCTGGTGCAGGTTCTGACCGGGATGTGCACGCTGAACCTGGCCACCGTGACCGCGCGTGGTGAGCCGCGGATCAGCGCCGTGGACGGGCACTTCCTGCACGCACGGTTGGTGTTCACGACGTCGGCATCGGCGGCGAAGGCGCGGCACCTGAAGAAGCGTCCCGCGGCGAGCATCTCGTACGTCGACGGCGAACGGATCGGGGTGTTCAGCCACGGGAACGTCGAGTTCCTGACCGCGGATCACCCGGACTTCGCCGAGATCGAGGCGCACCTCACCAACCACTACGGCAGCTCGCCGTCGAGCTGGGGCGACGACATCGTCTACTGCCGCCTCCAGCCCTCGTGGATGGTCGGCTACGCGTTCGACAAGTCGGCTGTGCTGGAAACACCAGCGAGGTGAAGGCCACCCCTCCCGGGACCTTCACCTCGCTTTGGTTGTGCCGGGCTACTGACGTCCCCTGTGCGTCACCAGCCCGGCTCGTCCTGCTGACTCCCCCTGGTTGTCAGCCGAAGTTGGTGGGGCCTCGGCGAGCTACTCCCCGTATCCGGTTCCGTGCGAACCGGCCTGACCGCGAGCTCGTCGAGGTCCCGGGAGGTCCCAGCGGCCGGCCCGCCGGTGGGTGACCAAACCCACCGGTTGCCCGTACCAGCCGGATCGCGACACTCGTCCCCTGTCTCGTGTGCCTGACCCTGTGCTGGGACCCCGCCCCGGAAGCAGTGCCCTGACGGTGCACCGCGCCCGGTACAGGCAGGACAGATCCGCACTCCACAGCACTCCGGAGCTCTCGGCCGCCGGTCGGCGCCCCCACCAACCAGCCACCGGAGGCCCTCCGCGTCGCCTTCGCCGGGTGCGGCAGTTGAGCGGTTCGCCATGGCCTCTTCATGGTTCACCGCCCTTTCGCTGCCCGTTTCCGGTGTCGGTCTCTGCTTCGTGGAACCTGCCCTACGGCTGTAATTCTTGGTCCGGCAGCCATGTCAGGACGAGGCAGAACAACCGGCAGTTACCCGGCAGCTTCAGCAGATCCGCGTCAGAGAAGCGGTGAAGAAAGCGCAGCGAGTACGTCGTTGGCCAGCCGCTGTACGGCGGCCGACGGGTCCGGCTCCGGCCACCCGTCCGCGACCGAGGCGCTCTCGCAGGACTCCTGCAGGACCGCCCACGCGGTCGGCAGCATCGGCGGGTCCATCGACTGCTGCCACGCCAGCAGCTGGCCGCACACGGCGTCTCCCGCCTCCGAGCGCCCCAGCGCGTGCAGCACCGCCACGGCTTCCGGCAGTACTTCGAGCAGGTAGACGACCCGCCCTTCGAGCAGCAACCGGTTCAGTGCGTCCAGGATCGTCAAACGCGCCTGCTCGGCCTCACCGGCGGCACGAGCCAGCCGGGACCGGTAGAGCATCACCAGGTAGTCGAAGTACCCGCGATGGCCGCGGATGTCGGCGTCGGCCTGGTCGAGCAGCGCCCGCGCCTCTTCGTACCGCCCGTCGTGGTACTCCACCATTGCGAGGCACCCGGCGACCTTGGTGCGCTCCGGGTCGTCAGACGCCTGGCTGTCACGGGCGAGCTGTGCCCAGTGACGGGCGCCGGACAGGTTCCCCAGCTCGAGGTCGACGCGGCTGAGCGCCATGTACGCGATCTCGTCCGGGTAGACGCCCGGATTGACCAGTGCGGCCTCCCACGCAAGCAGGAGCTCCTTGGCCTCCACCAAACGCCCCCACCGCAGCAGCGCCAGCCCACAGGTCGCCTGCACAGTGGCAGACCGCTGTACGTCGCCGTGCTTGCGAGCGTCATCTACCAGCGCCGGGATCTCGGCCAGGCTCTGTGTATCGAGCAGGTGCGATCCGGATGACACCCAGCCGCCGCGGGCGACCAGGCCCATCTCTGTCTCACCGGGGATCCGCGTACGCGCCTCCTCGTAGTGCCGACGGGCACCACGGATGTCACCGGTCAGGCTGGACAGCCGGCCTGCAATGGCCAGCAGCCTCCCGCTCGTCTCCTTGTCGGACACGTTCTCGGCGCACAGCGTCGCCCACCGGATCCCGCTCTCGGCGACACTCGCCTGGTACTGCCACGCGATCCGGAACCCGAGCACGATCCGCGCCGCGGTGTCCCACTCCCCCAGTTCGCCCGCCCGTTCCAGCGCAACCTCGAACAGCGCCGAGTTCGCATGTGCCGCCCGGTACCGCCGATCGCGGTCCGGCGACGACCAGGCGCCCTCGAGCCCCGAGACGTACGTCGTACACCACTCGACCGCCCGGTTGCGGAACTCGGTGAGGTCGTCGCCCTGTGACGACAGCCCGGCGTACGCGTGCTCCCGGATCGTCTCCAGCAGCTTGTACCGCGCGCCGTACAACTGCTCGAACTCGTGCACCGGCTGCAGCAGCGACTTCTCCACCAGCTCGGCGAGCAGCATCGGTACGTCGCTCTCGTCGATCGGAGTGCCCGTACAGACACCCGCGACAGCCTCGAGAGTGAACGGCGAACCGAGCACCGAGGCCCGGTACAGCAGCTGCCGCGCCGGGTCCGAGAGTGCGTCGACGCTCCACGCGATCGTGTCGGCCAGCGTCCGCTGATGCGGCGCACCGAACCGTCGCGGCCCGGACAGCAACCGGAACCGGTCGTCGAGCGCAGCGAGAATCGCCTCCACCGACAGCGACCCGGCCCGCGCGGCCGCGAGTTCCAGCGCGAGCGGCAGACCGTCCAGTCGCCTGACCAGCCGCGCCACTGTCGGGGCATTCGAAGGGGCCAGTGCGAAGCCAGGCCGCACCCGCGCGACGCGGCGGCAGAACATCTCGACCGCCGGCGACGCAGCGATCGCCTCGAAGTCCTCGTCGTTCGCCGGTACGCCGAGCACCTGCACCCGACGGACCACCTCGTCGGGCAGGCCGAGCGGGATCCGGGACGTGACCAGCACACCGATGCCCGGGAAGCTGCGGACCATCCGGTTGGCGACCGTCGCGACGCCGTCGAGGACGTGTTCGGCGTTGTCCTCGACGATGACCAGGTCGCCGGGCCGGCGTCCGGACAGTACGTCGTCGAGGTCCGACGTACCGGGGGCTGTGCCGAAGGCGTCCAGGATCGCCGACGGTACGGCGGCATCGCGCTGGACGGTGGTGAGGTCGACGACCACGACGGTCGTGTCGGCGCCGGAGAACCGGTCGGCCGCCGCGAGCGCCAGCTCGGTCTTGCCGACCCCGCCTGGACCGACGAGCGTAACGAGCCGGTTCTGGCGCAGCAGCGACTCGAGCTCGAACAGATCCTGCTCACGACCGACGAGGCCGTCCGGGATCGGCCGTGTGCCACGCCAGCGCAGACCTGTCGGTACGGCGTCCGCGACCGAGACGACCGGCGGCGACGGCGCCACCGCCCGTACGACGGGACGCACCGAGCCGTGCCCCGCAGCGGCGAGGAAGTGACCGGTGTCGTCGGGCCGCAGACCGAGCGCGGAGGCGAGCAGGCGGACGGAGTCCTTGCGCGGGCGCGCGACCCGGCCGGCCTCCATCTCGCGGATCGACCGGACACTCAGCCCGGCCCGGTCGGCCAGCTCCTCCTGGGAGAGGCCGGCCTGGACCCTCAGGTCGAGCAGCAGATCGGCGAATCCTCGCCGACCGTCCGCCCGGCCATCCGTGTCCGACACAGCCCGTCACCCCTCTGAAGGCCTCACGTTCCTGTCACAACATAGCGTGACGGACGTGTTCTTGCCGGGGCTTCCCGGCGTGCGGGATGCGGCCTGGGTCACACAATTGGTTGACCGGAGCAACAGAACAGGAAAGCCTGCGAAATCAGAAATGCACGTTTCAAGCAGTTGCGCGAACCGGGCGGGATTCATTGTCGGCGGCGTACAGAGAAAGGACGCCGGCCCAGTCGTCGATCCGGGCGCGGGTATCCGCGCGGCCGGAGTCGGCATTCAGCAGGCTGCCGTCGGAAATGCCACGGGTGGCGCGAACCAGGAGCTCGGTGGTGACGTCGCGCAGCGTGTCAAGGGCAGCCATGGCGACAATTCAAGCGGAGTCGTGTTTCGCAAACGTAACGCAATCGGCAACATCACGATAAGTCACCAAAATCCCGGAAATACTTGTTACCAGGTAGTCCACTAACCGGCCAGGAACGACAGCCGGACCCGCCGGTCGGGATTGTCGCGATTCGTGTCGACCAGACAGATCGATTGCCAGGTCCCGAGCGTCAGCCGGCCCTTCAGCACCGGCACGGTCGCGTACGGCGGAATCAGCGCCGGCAGCACGTGGTCGCGTCCGTGTCCGGGCGATCCGTGCCGGTGCTGCCACTCGAAGTCCCGCGGCAGCAGGTCCTCGAGCACGGCCAGCAGATCGAGGTCGCTGCCGGCGCCGGTCTCCAGGATCGCGACACCGGCGGTCGCGTGCGGCACGAACACGTGCAGCAGGCCGTCACCGCGACCGGAGACGAACTGTTCGCACCGGCTCGTGAGGTCGAGGACGACCTCACGAGCACCGGTGTGAATATCCAGGAGAACCGAATCCATCAGGCTCCAGACTCAGGCGGGGACGATGTTGACCAGCTTGGGCGCCCGCACGATCACCTTGCGGGTGCCGCGGCCGTCCAGTGCCTTCTGGATCGCCTCGGACGCCAGCGCCAGCTGCTCCAGGTCGGCGTCGGAGATGTCCGGCGCGACCTCCAGCCGGTCCTTCACCTTGCCGGCGACCTGCACCACGCAGGTGACCGAGTCCTGCACCAGCAGTGCCGGGTCGACCTTCGGCCAGCCGGCCTTGGCGACGGTCGGCTGGTGGCCCAGCTCCTCCCACATCTCCTCGGCCGTGTACGGCGCGACCAGGCTCAGCACGATCGCCACTGCCTCGACCGCCTCGCGCACTGCCGGGTCCGCCGCACCGGGACCGGAGTCGATCGCCTTCCGGGTCGCGTTCACCAGCTCCATGACCCGGGCGACCATGACGTTGAACCGGTGCGAGTCGATCAGCTCGGCCGCGTCCGCCACCGTCCGGTGCGTCAGCTTGCGCAGCTCGACGTCACCGGTCGAGGGGTCCGAGCCGACCGGCGCCTCGACCGCTCCGGCCAGCCGCCAGGCTCGCTGCAGGAACTTCAGCGAACCGCCCGGGGACATGTCGGCCCAGTCGATGTCGTCGGCCGGCGGACCGGCGAACACCATCGTCAGCCGGACCGCGTCGACACCGAACTCGTCGATCTGGTCGCCCAGGTTCACGCCGTTGCCCAGCGACTTGCTCATCGACTTGCCCTGGTTGATCACCTGGCCCTGGTTCAGCAGCCGGGTGAACGGCTCCACGACCTTCAGCAGGCCCATGTCGTGCAGCGCCTTGACGAAGAACCGCGCGTACAGGAGATGCAGTACGGCGTGCTCCTTGCCGCCGACGTACTGGTACACCGACATCCACCGCTCGGCGGCGGCCTGGTCGAACGGACCGTCGGTGTACTCCGGCGACAGGTAGCGCAGGAAGTACCAGGACGAGTCGACGAACGTGTCCATCGTGTCGGTGTCGCGCTCGGCCCTGCCACCGCACTTCGGACAGTCGACCTCGACCCACTCGCGGGCCGCCGCCAGCGGCGACACGCCCTTCGGCTGCAGGTCCGCGCCGCGCAGGTCGGGCAGCTCCATCGGCAGCTGGTCGTCGGGAACCGGGACCTCACCGCAGGACGGGCAGTGGATGATCGGGATCGGGCAGCCCCAGTAGCGCTGGCGGCTCAGCAGCCAGTCGCGCAGGCGGTAGTTGATCGTCCGCTCGCCCAGGCCCTTGCTCTCCAGCCAGTCGATGATCCGCGACTTGGCGTCGGCGATCTCCAGACCGTCCAGGCTGATCTCGTCGTTGGCGCTGTTGATCGCGGCGCCCTCACCGGTGAAGGCCTTCCCGTCGAAGTCGGCAGGAGGCTGCACGGTGCGGACGATCGGCAGGTCGAACTTCTCCGCGAACTCCCAGTCCCGCGTGTCCTGGCCGGGGACCGCCATGATCGCGCCGGTGCCGTAATCGGCCAGCACGTAGTCGGCCGCCCAGATCGGGATCCGCCGGCCGGTCACCGGGTTGATCGCGTACGCGCCCAGGAAGACACCGGTCTTCTCGCGCTCGGTGCTCTGCCGTTCGATCTCGGTGGTCGCCTTGACCTTGGTCAGGTACTCGTCGAAGGCGGTCTGCTGCTCCGGCGTGACCAGCTCGGCAGCCAGCTTCGCGTCCGGAGCGACGACCATGAAGGTGGCGCCGAACAGCGTGTCCGGCCGGGTGGTGAACACCTTGATCGGCTCGTCGCGGCCCTCCACCTGGAAGTCCGCGAAGGCGCCCTCGGAGCGGCCGATCCAGTTGCGCTGCATCAGCAGGATCTCTTCCGGCCACTGCAGCAGCTCCATGTCGTCCAGCAGCCGCTGGGCGTAGTCAGTGGTCTTGAAGTACCACTGGGTCAGCTCCCGCTTGGTGACCTCCCAGCCACAACGCTCGCACCGTCCCTGCACGACCTGCTCGTTGGCCAGCACGGTCTGGTCGTTCGGGCACCAGTTGACGAACGAGGCCTTGCGGTACGCCAGACCGCGCTCGTACATCCGCAGGAACAGCCATTGCGTCCAGCGGTAGTACTCCGGGTCGGACGTGTGCAGCCGGCGCGACCAGTCGAAGCTCAGCGCGTAGCGCCGGATCGACTCGGCCTGCGTCTCGATGTTGCCGTAGGTGTACGTCGCGGGGTGCTCGTTGCGCTTGATCGCGGCGTTCTCCGCCGGCAGACCGAACGAGTCCCAGCCGATCGGGTTCAGCACGTCGTACCCCTGCTGGAACCAGTAGCGCGCCAGAACGTCGTGCAGCGCGAACACCTCGGCGTGGCCCATGTGCAGGTCGCCGGAGGGGTACGAGAACATCGTGAGCGCGTAGCGACGCTCGGCCGAGCCGTCGTCCTTGGCCTTGAACGGGTCCAGTTTCTCCCACACCGGACGCCACTTCGCCTGCATGGCGTTGAAGTCGTAGCCACCCCGGTCGATGGGGGTGTCGTCCACCTGCTCGCTCACGGTCCTACTCCATACTTCGTCTGTTGTTGAGCCTAAATGTGCCAGAAGGCACCCCTGGACATAAAAAAGCCCCTCACGCAGGAGGGGATGCCGTACTGACCGGCGCTTCGGCGCCTGGATGCCAGTACGGCTAACTAAGGAGCAGGCTCACTCGCATACGCACAGAATAGCACCGGTGCCGCGACGTACCGAGACGCCGCGGCACCGGGCGTTGTCAGCCGATCGGTACGCCGAACGTCTTGAGCCAGTCCTGGACGACCTTGATGTCGATCCGCTGCAGCCCGTCGAGGTAGCGACAGTTCTGCGTGTAGCCGTAGCTGGTCACGGTCACCTGGTAGCCACCGTGGAACGTCGGACCGCCGGAGTCACCGAAGCAGGTGCCGCCGGTGCCGCGGTTGTCGTGCTCGTTGCCGTTCACCTGCAGGATTTGCGGGGTGAGCTTCTGACCGGGCTCGTCGGCCCAGCGACGCAGCAACGGGTAGGACATCGGGGTCGGCTTCTGCGGACCCGAGTCGGCCTTGCGGACCTCAGTGCCGTAGCCCACGGAGCGGAAGATCGTGCTGTTCAGCTTCGGCTGCTGGTAGGCGTTCAGGTAGTTGGTGGGCGCGATCTTGGCCGGAGCGATGTTCGTGACCGGGCGGTCGAGCACGATCACGCCGACGTCGTTCCAGTTGGCCAGGTCGGTGAAGTCGGAGTACTTCGGATGCGCGTACGCCGTACCGGACTTGTAACCGGCCTTTTCGAGCTCCGCCTGCGTGTAGCCCTTCGCCGGGTCAGCGGCGACCGGGAACGGTGACGGCGGCTGCTGGGCGATCACCGAGTCGAACGTCACCAGGGTCTTGCCGAGGGTGCCCAGCGTGCAGTGGGCCGCGGTGACCAGGACGGTCGGCGAGACGAGTGTGGCCGTGCACCGGAAGCGTCCGTCCGGTTGGTAGAACAGAATCAGACCGACGTTCGGATGCGCGTTGCCGTCGGGTTGACCGCCGGTGATGGCGCTCGCGGGCACCAAAGAAGATGCAGCAAGTCCCAGTGCCAGCGCACAGACGCCGATGATGCGGCTGAGTCGATTCCTCATGGATCCCCTCCAGGGGTACGGCGGAATACCTGACTGCATTGGAGCAATCACACAGCGCGCTGTCCAGACGTCGTTTGACTACGTTCTGTGACCGCAGCCGGTTACATGAACTCGGTT
Organism: Kribbella pratensis; assembly: GCF_004366075.1. Taxonomy (GTDB): domain Bacteria; phylum Actinomycetota; class Actinomycetes; order Propionibacteriales; family Kribbellaceae; genus Kribbella; species Kribbella pratensis. Next base: position 2,083,480 of record NZ_SODU01000001.1, read on the forward strand.
CCGCCCGCGCGGCGGTGGTCTCCCGGAGTCCGCCCGTACTTGCGTTTGAAGGCCGTGGAGAACGGACGTACGTCGGAGTAGCCGCAGGCTTTCGCTATCTCGGTGACGGACAGGGTGTGGTCCAGGAGGAGCTGGGCGGCCAACTCGAGGCGCAGGCGGCGCAGGGTCGACATGATCGAGGCACCGGTCTGCTGGGTGAAGAGGCGTTCGGCGTGGCGCTCGGAGAGGTGAGCGGCGGCTGCGACGTCGCGAACGGTGATGGGGCGGGACAGGTTGTCTCGCAGGTGGCGCTGCATCGCCTCGACGACCAACGGACCCCGGTCGCGACGGACGGGTTCTACGGCCAGGTCGTCGTCCAGGGCGAAGGCACGAGCCGTCTCCATCACCAGAGTCGCGCCCAGCGCGGAGAGCGCAGTGGAATAGCCGGCCACCGGCGCCGCCGCCTCCGCGGCGAGTGCGGTGATGAGTGCCGGGAGAGAGCCGGCCCGGCTCGACATCACCGGACCGTCCGATCGGGTTAGGCCGGACCACCACCCAGACGCATCGGACGGGCCGGAGGCGCCGGCCGCCCCAGGCACGCCGGCGGGGCGGAAGGTGAAGCCCCAGAACGCGATTCCCAAAGGTGCGGTGCGGCTGGACTCGATCTCGTGGATGTCACCCGGGCGGGCGAGGAACACAGAGCCGGGTGTCACGTCGTACTGCACGGAGCCGGAGTTGAAGCGGCCCTCGCCGGAGTATGCCAGGCAGACCTCGTGGAACGAGTGGCTGTGCCAGTAGTTGCGCCAGTACTCCGGCCGGTAGTGACCCCAGCTGAGGAAGGCCGCGCGGAAGCCGTCGACCTCGCAGGACTCCAGCAGTCCCGCGAGGTCGACGAAACGATCCGCCGTGGCGACGGAGTCCAGGCTCAAACAGCGCTCCTGCCGGTCGGGTCGACTCCTCGCAGCATCATGCCCTGACCGAGCGAGTGGTCGTGCGTCTTGACCGTCGGCGGGTCCGCCGGGTCGCGGTACTGGATCAGCCAGGTGGTCCGCGCCTCGTCACTCGTGTTCACACCGGACCCGTGCACGGTCAGGTAGGTGAAGAACAGTACGTCGCCCGCCTCGGTCGGCTGCGGCGTCGCGACCTCGAACGCCGGCTCGGTGAGGTGGAACGAGCCCTCCGGGTTGTGCTCCCGCGGGCCTTCCTTGTGACTGCCCGGGATGACCCGCACACAGCCCTTCTCGACGGGTGCGTCGTCGAAGTGGAAGATCGCCGCCCCGACCCGGTGGTACGTGTGCGGGAAGAACGGGTAGTCCTGGTGCAGCGGGAACGGCGAGCCGTTCTCCGGCGGCTTCACGAACAGCTTGGTGTGGTGCAGCTGCACGTTGTCCACGCCCATCACCGCGGCGGCCACGTCGGTGAAGCGCGGGTCCACCAGCAGCTTCGCGAACTCCGCGTCGTAGAACTGCGCGTCGTGCAGGTGCTGCAGCCGGGTCGCGCCGTCGGCGAGGCCCATCGCGGACTTCCAGGTGGGGTCGTCATGGCGGTTCAGCTGCGCCAGCAGGTCATGGCTGCGCTGCCGGTAGTAGGCCGCTTCTTCCTTGCTGAGCAGGCCTTTCACCAGCACGAAGCCGTCGTCGGCGTACTGCTGGGCCAGTGTCGAGAGGCCCGCGCCGCTTGAGGTGATCGTCATCTCGAAGTTCCTCCTGATCGGGTACTTCGAGACTACGAACGCCGGCGCCCGGACGGGAGGACCCGACCGGACGCCGATGTTCGTCAAACGGACATCGCTACTCGTCGGCCGGTTTCGCGTCGACCGGTACGGCGATCGGCCGCAACCGGGCCCACAGCACGAACAGGGCGGTGAACACCAGCATCCCGAGGCCGCCCCAGAGGTTGATGTTGATCCCGGCGGCCTTGTCGATCTCGGCCTGCTTCTCGACGATGCCGAGGATCGTCAGCACCACGCCGTAGATCCCGACCAGGGTCGCGATCACGATCCGGATGTCGAAGGCGCCGGCCTTCTTCTTCTCTGCCATCACAGTGCTCCCTTCCCCGAAGCTCAGCCGAAGACGATGTTCAGGACGATGGTCATCGCCAGCGAGATGCCGGCCAGCAGGACCGGCCTGCGGTACCAGCCGTGGTCACCGCGGAGCACGACCTCGGTGCGCTGCTCCTTCGGTGTCAGCGAGTACACCAGGCCGACCAGCTCGGACTCCTCCTTCGGCCTGGTCATCGTGCTGACCAGCACGCTGATCAGGATGTCGACCACGAAGGCCGCGCCGGCACCGACGAAGCTGGCGCCCTGACCCGGCAGGTTGATGACGCCGTTCTCGGACAGGACGAAGACCAGGATCGCCGTCGCCGTACCGCTGACCAGGCCGATCCAGCCGGCCGCCGCGGTCATCCGCTTCCAGAACATACCGAGGATGAACGTGGCGAACAGCGGCGCGTTGAAGAACGAGAACAGCTGCTGCAGGTAGTCCATCAGGTTGCTGTAGCCGGACGCGATCGCGGCCGTGCCGATCGCGATCAGTGTGCCCGCCACGGTCACCCAGCGGCCGGTCCGCAGGTAGAAGTCGTCCGGCCGGTCCTTGATCAGGTAGCGCTCGATGATGTCGTACGACATCACGGTGTTGAACGAGCTCAGGTTGGCCGCCATACCGGCCATGAACGACGCCAGCAGACCGGTGATCGCCAGGCCGAGCATGCCGTTCGGCAGCAGGTCGCGCATCAGCAGCAGGAGCGCGTCGTTGTAGTCGACCTCACCGCTGCCGGTGGCCTTGAACTGGGCGAGCTCCGGCACGACGACCGCGGCGATGATGCCGGGGATGATCACGATGAACGGCACGAACATCTTCGGGAACGACCCGATGATCGGCGTCCGCCGGGCCGCCGACATGTTCCTCGACGCCATCGCCCGCTGCACCTCGACGAAGTTCGTCGTCCAGTAGCCGAACGAGAGCACGAAGCCGAGGCCGAACACGATGCCGATCACCGACAGGAAGCTGTTGCCGAACCCGCTCAGCGCGTTGCCCGGCCAGGCCGACATCTGCTCCGAGCCACCCGGCGACGCGGTCACCTTGTCGACCAGGCCCTGCCAGCCGCCGACCTTGTGCAGGCCGACCAGGGTCAGCGGCAGCAGCGCGGCGACGATCACGAAGAACTGCAGCACCTCGTTGTAGATCGCGGCCGACAGCCCGCCGAGCGTGATGTAGCTGAGCACGATCAGGGCGGCGACGATCACCGACACCCAGATCGGCCAGCCGAGCAGCACGTTCACGATGGTCGCCAGCAGGAACAGGTTCACGCCCGCGATCAGCACCTGTGCCAGGGCGAAGCTGATCGCGTTCACCAGGTGCGCGGGCTTCCCGAACCGGCGCAGCATGAACTCCGGCACGCTGCGGACCTTCGAGCCGTAGTAGAACGGCATCATCACGACGCCGAGGAACAGCATCGCCGGGATCGCGCCGATCCAGAAGTAGTGCACGGTCGGCATGCCGTACTGCGCGCCGTTCGCCGACATGCCCATGATCTCGATCGCGCCCAGGTTGGCCGAGATGAACGCCAGGCCGGTGACCCAGGCCGGCAGCGACCGGCCGGACAGGAAGAAGTCCAGGCTGCTCGACACCGCGCGTCGGGCCAGGTACCCGATGCCGAGCACGAAGACGAAGTACAGGGCGATGATGATGTAGTCGATCGCCGTGGCATCCAGTCTGAGGATGGATTGTTGGGCAAGCATCGGGCCTCCGGACCGCCGTATGACAGATCGTGTTGTTACCGGTCAGGAACGTTACTCCTACTTTCAACCAAGCGGGTGGCGACCCGGCGGACGACCGGTCTCCACCCGGATCTCCACCCCTGGTCGGTCCTCTGGTAAGACCGGGCAGACCTACCGTCCGTGACATGAGCTTCGGAACATTGCCCAACGCACTCGTCGTGATCGCCGTCGTGGTGGCGGTGCTCGCCCGCCGGCTGTCCTGGTCCGAGCTGGAGAACTCCGACACCGACGTCTGGCGCGGCCCGGTCGTGCTGATGGGGGTCGGGGTCTACCAGCTGTACGACGGGCACACCGGCCTCGGCGTCGTGGACGTCGTACTGCTCGTCGTCGGCACCGCGGTCGCACTCGTGGCCGGGGTCGGCTCGGGCCGGGTCGCGCAGGTCGAGCGGCGCGCCGGGAAGGTGTTCTTCCGGCTCGGGATGCCCGGACTCGGCATCATGGTGGCCTACCTGGTCGTCCGGCTCGGGCTCGCGGGACTCGGCCACCTGCTCGGCGCCACGGTCGCCGGCGGCGGCGCGCTGATGGTCTCGATGGGTGCGAACCTGTTGACCCAGTCGCTGATCATCCAGAGCAAGGCGAGCCAGATGGCCGAGGAGTACACCAACCAGTGAAGCTGAAGGCGCTGCTGCCGCCCCGTCCGCACGGCGAGAGCGGCTGGGTCGGCCGAGTGCTCACCACGGGTGTCGCAGTCGCCGTTCTGGCCACCGCGCGCCCCGCAGCGGCGTGGGTCTGGGTCGTGCTCGGTGTGACCTTCGTCCTCTTCGTGGTCGGCTCGGTGCTGATGACGGCTCGCCCGTACGTCTCGCTAGCACTGCTAGCCACCGTCGCGGTCAGCAACGCGCTCATCGCGGGCTACCCGCAGTCGAACGCCCTGGTCCTGGTGCTGGTCGCGATCACCGACGTCGCCGTGATCGACTTCGGACGCCGCGGCAACCGGCCGATCGTTGCTGTCGGCATCGGTGTCGCGGCGGCGTACGCCGGGTCGGCGTGGTGGTTCGAGCAGCCTGACACCTGGTACTTCTCCCAGCTGCTCTGGACCGCGGCACTGACCGCCTTCGGGCTGAACCGGCGCCAGTACGAGGTGCAGGCGCGGCAGACCGAGCAGTTGCTGGAGCAGACCCGGCTGGCGCAGAGCGAGCAGGCCCGCGCAGCCGCGCTGGAGGAGCGCGGGCGGATCGCTAGGGACCTGCACGACGTACTGGCGCACTCGCTGGGCGCACTGAGCGTTCAGCTCGAGGTAGCCGAGGCGCTGCTGGATGAGCGTGGTGACACAGCCGGTGCATTGGAGCGGGTACGTCGTTCGCGCCGGCTCGCCGTACAAGGGCTGACGGAGGCGCGCAACGCTGTAGCTGCACTGCGAGCAGATGAGGTGCCAGAGCTTCCTCAAGCCCTCGCTGCACTCGCGGAGCAGCACGAGAAGGACCACGGAACCGCCGTACGGCTCACTGTCACTGGTGGTCCGAGGAAGCTGGACTCCGCTGTCACGGTCGCACTGCTCGGTGCTGCTCGTGAGGCGCTGACCAATGCGGCCAAACATGCACCTGGTCAGACAGTGGAGATGCGGCTCGACGGCGTACGGCTGTCCGTTCGGAACAAGGGTGTGACGACTGGTGAGGGGTACGGGCTCGCCGGGATGCGAGAGCGGCTGGCTCTGGTGGGTGGGACCTTGACCGCAGGTGCGGACGGCGACGACTGGTTGGTGGTGGCTGAGATTGACTGACGCAATCCGAGTGGTCGTGGCGGACGACCAGCAGGTCGTGCGCGAAGGACTGGTCGCCTTGCTCGGGCTGATCGACGGCGTCGAGGTGGCCGGCGCCGCCGCGAACGGTGTCGAAGCCGTCGACCTGGTTGCCCGGGGCAACGTGGACGTGGTGCTGATGGATCTGCGGATGCCGGTGCTGGACGGGACGCAGGCGACCGCACGGATCACGGCCGACTTCCCGGACGTCGCCGTACTCGTGCTGACCACGTACGCCGACGACGCCTCGATCGCGAACGCGCTTCGCGCCGGGGCGCGCGGCTACCTCACCAAGGATGCCGGCCGCGCCGAGATCGGCGCCGCGCTCCGGTCGACCGCCGCCGGCCACTCCACGTTCGACCCCGAGGTCTCGAAGCGTTTGATCGCCGGGCTCACACCAACAGACCAGGCGACCGACGGGCTGACCGCCAGGGAGACCGAGGTACTGCGGTTGATCGCGCAGGGCCTGAGCAACCCGGAGATCGCCGGGAAGCTGTTCATCAGCGAGGCGACCGTGAAGACGCACATCAACAACACGTTCGCGAAGATCGGCGCCCGGCACCGCGCCGAGGCTGTGCGGTACGCCTATCGCAAAGGGATCGCGTCAGATCCGTAGCTCGGCGACGACCGGTCGGTGGTCGCTGCCGGTCGAGCTCATCACCCAGGCCTTGGTCGGCGTGACACCGCGGACCAGGATGTGGTCGATCCGCGCCATCGGGAACTTCGCCGGCCAGGTGAACCCGAAGCCGGTGCCGGCCGCGCCCTGCGCCGAGCGGAGGCCGGCCGTCAGCGGGGCGAGACTGCGATCGTTCGCCGTACCGTTGAAGTCGCCCATCACGACCACGCCCGCGAGCTTCTCGTCGGCGATCTGCCGGCCGAGCGCCTTGATCGTGTCGTTGCGCTGGTCCGACGTGAAGCCGCTGGTGCCGACGCGGACCGAGGCCAGGTGCGCGACGTACACGGCGACCTTGCCCTCCGGCGTGCTGACCTCAGCGCGGAGCGCCCGGGTCCACTTGAAGCCGACGTCGACGGAGTTCGTCTCGACGACCGGGTACTTCGACCAGAGGGCGACGGTGTCGCGGGACACCTGGTACGGGTACAGCTTGGCGAACGCGGCCTTGTAGACCTTCAGGTCGGACGAGGTGATCTCCTCGAGCGCCATCACGTCGGCGTCGGCCGCGATCAGGTCCTGCGCGGTCTTCTCCGGGTCCGGGTTGGCGGCGTCGACGTTGTGCGTCAGCACGCGCAGGTCGTAAGCTCCCCCGCCGCCCTTGCCCGGGACGAGCAGGTCGCCGAACATCAGGCCCCACACGAGCGCGGGGACCAGCAGCGCGACACCGGCCGTCGCGGACCGCCGTACCAGAGCGGCGACACCGAGGACCGGTACGGCGAGGCCGACCCAGGGCAGGAAGGTGTCGAGCAGACTGCCCAGATTGCCGATCGAGTTCGGCACGTGGCGGTGGAACACCAGCGGCAGCGCCGACAGGACCGCCAGCACTGCGATCACCCGGCCGCGCCGCCACATGCCATCCATCTTCCTCCGCCGCGCGCTGGTGCGCGGCGGCGGTTTGCGAGTCGTGACTGCTGTCTGGCGGTCCGGCATGCAGCGATTGTTGCGGACGCCAGGGCCGGACCAAAGTCGGTACACCGTCAGGTACGGCGATTTCATCCGTTGGGACGATCGCCCGGCACCGGAATGATGAGGAATCCATGACAGCCCTGGTGCCTTGGGGCGACCGCACCGCACAATGCCCGTATGCCGTCAGCGCAAGACACCGAGCCGTTCGTCGTCAAGCGCCACGGGCTCGGTACGACGAGGACCGCGCTCGCCCTCGGCACCGCGGTGTTCGGCCTGATGGTGGCGCTGACGCTCGCGATCGTCGTGGTGCAGGCGATCCGTGGCGCGTCCATCCGGGAACCGCTCGAGGCGGTGTGGCTGGGTTGGGGCGGTACGCCGCTGATCTTCGCGGTCGGGCTGCCGATCCTGCTCATGGTCGGTGCGATCACCGCGCTGGAGGAGCGTCGCGAAGAGGACGCCGACGACGTACTGCTGACTGTGGACGACACCGGCATCTACCTCGGTGGTGAGCAGCCGCGCACGATCCCGTGGGACGAGGTCCGCGGCGTCTGCCGGCTCGAACGCCAGGAGAGTGAGGAGACATGGGAGCCGCGACTGGTCGTCATGCTCATCGACGAGGACGCACTCCCCCGCAGCACCAAGGCCTGGGGCCCTTCCTGCCCGTGGCCCGGCACCCAGGAGATTCTCGCCCGCTCCCTCCCGTACGACGACCTGGTAACCGCCATCGCCCAACGCGCCCCGCACATCCATGTCACCGACCGCGGCCGCGTCGAGGACTGATCGCCGGTTACCGTCGACACATGACGGCTCCTGACATCGGCAGTGCGGAAGAGCAGGCGCGATACCAGCGTGGGCTGGAGGTTCTGAGCGGTATCGACGGTGGTGGCGCGCCTGCGGTGATGGACAGCCTCGGAGACATTGCCCCGGCGCTCGCGCATCACATCGTGGCGTTCGGCTTCGGCGACCTCTACTCCCGGCCGGCGCTGGTTCCCCAGCAACGCCAGCTCGTCACCCTCGGGATCCTGGCCGCACTCGGCGGCTGCGAACCCGAACTCGAGGTGCACATCAAGACCTCGCTCAACGTCGGTCTCACCCCGGCCGAGATCGTCGAGACCTTCATCCACACCGCCGGGTACGTCGGCTTCCCGCGCGCGATCAACGCGATCACGGTCGCCAAGAAGGTCTTCGCCGAACGCAACCTGCTGCCGGTCACGGAAGGATGAGCTCCATGGCACCACTCGTCTACTCAGCCATCGCCTCGCTCGACGGGTACATCGCCGACGCCGACGGCTCCTTCGACTGGGCCGCCCCGGACGAGGAGGTCCACGCCTACATCAACAACCTCGAGCGTCCGATCGGCACCTACCTGTACGGCGGCCGGATGTACGCCACGATGTCGTACTGGGAGACCGCCGACGACCCGGCACCGGTGAGCCGGGAGTACGCCGAGATCTGGCGAGCCGCCGACAAGATCGTCTACTCGCGCAGCCTGCCGGCGGTCACCACCGCCCGCACCCGCCTGGAACGCGAGTTCACCCCTGACGGCGTGGCCCAACTCAAACAATCCTCGCCGACCGCCATCTCGATCGGCGGCGCGAACCTCGGCGGCCAGGCACTCCTGGCCGGCCTGGTCGACGAGATCCACCTCTTCCTCGTCCCGGTCGTCGTCGGCGGCGGCACGCGAGCCCTCCCGGACGGTCTCACCGCCCGTCTGGAACTCGCAGCCGAGCGCCGCTTCGCCAGCGGTTTCGTCCACCTGCACTACCAGGTGACGAACTAGCCATCGAGCCCGGACAACTCCTCCGGGCAGCTCAGAACGTCCATCGCGCCGCGTGGCAGGCCGTCACAGCACCTGGCAGCTGTTCGCGCTCCCCACACACCACGGCACCTGTCAGCACTCACACTCACCGCAGCATGCTCCACCCGCGGACAGGTGCTCAGCCGGACTTACCAACCAGCACAAGCACCTGTCAGCGCTTCAACCCACAGCAGCACCTGTCAGCTGTTGGCGCTCCCCGCCCACCACAGCACCTGTTAGCCCTTCGGACCGAGCAGCTTCTCCAGGTCGGTGAGGACGTCCATCGCGCCGAGCGGACCGAGGCCGAGGAACCACACCTCGTCGTCGACGCGCGCCGACTTGCCGGCCTTGACAGCCGGCAGTGACTTCCAGAGGTTGCCGTTGACAACCTTCGTCTCGTCGGTGCTGTCGGGCTTGCCGTAGCTGGAGTAGAAGATCCAGTCACCGGCGGCCTGGCCGATGTTCTCCTGGGAGACCTCGACGGCAAGGTCCTGCACGTCCTGGATCTTCGGCCGCGGCAGGCCGATGTCCTTCAGGATGACGCCGATGAACGACAGGTTGCCGTACAGCCGGATCTGTCCGGGACGGAACCGGACCAGCGAGATCGTCGGCGTACCCTCCACCTTCGACTTCACCTCGTCGGCGCGCTTCTGGTAGTCGTTCAGCAGCGCGGTCGCCTTGTCCTCCTCGCCGACCGAGTCCGCGACCAGCAGGAAGTTCTCCTTCCACGGGAACCCGGGCCGGATGCTGAACACCGTCGGCGCGATCGCGCTGAGCTTGTCGTACAGGTCCTTGGCCCGCAATTTGCTGCCCAGGATCAGGTCCGGCTTCAGCGCCGCGATCGCCTCGAGGTTCAGCTCGCTGATCCCGCCGACGGTCTTGATCCCCTGCGCCTTGCCGGCGAGGTACGACGGTACGCCGCTCTGTCCCGCCGTCGTCGCCATCCCGACCGGGGTGATGCCCAGCGCCAGCACGTCGTCCAACTCGCCACTGTCCAGCACCACGACCCGCGTCGGCTTCTGCTCGAGCTTGGTCTCGCCCAGCGCGTGCTTCACCGTCCGCGGGAACGCTCCCGGCGCTGCGTCCGAGCCGAGTTTGGCGGTCTCCGCGTCGGCGGTCTTGAACAACCGTCCGCCGGTCGCCACTTCCTTGTCACCGACGCCGGTGTCCGCACTCTTGGTGTCCCCGCCGCCGCACCCGGCGAGCACCAGTACGGCTGCCGACGCAACGATCCCGATCAGTTTCTTCACGGACGTTGAGACTACAACAAGTTTGGTTAGGCACCCCTAACCAGGTCCAGCTGTTGGCCGGCTCTCAGCTCCACGGTCCGTTCCCCGTCCGGCAACGCGATGCGATACGTCCCGGCGACAGACGCCCGTACGACGGCCTCGGTCAGGATCCCGTCTCGCCAGGCGACGTCGAACGACAGGCCGCCGCGAGCGCGGAGGCCGTGGAACGAACCGTCGGGCCACTCCGCCGGCAGTGCGGGCAGCAGCCGGATGACGTCGGTGTGGCTCTGCAGGAGGAGCTCGGGGATGCAGCCGGTCAGGCCGAAGTTGGCGTCGATCTGGAAGATGTCGCCGTCGCGGTGCAGCAGGTTGTCCGACACCAGCCGACTCAAGTAGTCGTGGATCACCGCTACGGCGCGAGAGGGCTCGAACAGCCGCGCCCACAGCGCCACCAGCCACGCAGCAGTCCAGCCGCCGTTCACCGCACCCGCAGTACGCAACTCCAACGAAGCACGAGCGGCCGCGGCCCATTCCGGCGTACGTGCCGGGTCGATTTCCGCGCCCGGATACAGACCGTAGAGGTGCGACTGATGACGATGCTGTGCCTCCGATGCCTGCCAGTCGGTCGGCCACTCGTGCAGCCGTCCGTCCGGTGTCACCCGGATCCCGGGCAACCGATCCCGAGCCGCAGTCGCCCGCGCGGCGAGCGAAGACTGCAGTCCCAGCACACCTTCCGCCTCGGTCAGGTTCGCGAACAACTCGCGGATCAGCCAGATGTCGTACGTCGACGTGAGGTCGACCGATGCCTTCGCACCGGACGGCAGCACGAAATGATGCTCCGGCGCGGTCGACGGGATGAACTGCAGATGCTGACCATCGTCGACGAGCATCGCCAGTACGAACTCCGCCGCACCCGCGATCACCGGGTACGCCCGCTCTCGCAGGAAGTCCGCATCCAATGAGAACCGGTAGTGCTCCATGAGATGCGCCGTCAGCCAGACCCCACAGGTCGCGCACATCGACCACACCGGATCGTCCCCGCCGTCGCCGACGGGCCAGGTCGCCCGCCAGATGTCCGCGTTGTGGTGCGAGACCCAGCCGGGTGCGTCGTACAGGATCCTCGCGGTCTCCGCACCCGACGAGGCCAGACCTTCGATCAGGTCGGTCAACGGGTCGAAGCACTCGCTCAACCCGGTCAGGTCGGCGAGCCAGTAGTTCATCTGCGTGTTGATGTTGTTGGTCCAGTCACTGGCCCACATCGGCCGCCGGTCCTGGTTCCAGATGCCCTGCAGGTTGGCCGCCTGCGTCCCAGGGCGGGAGGACGCGATCAACAGGTACCGGCCGAGGTTGAACGCCAGCGCGACCAGATCCGGATCGTTGCCCCCGGCAGCGACCGCCTTGATCCGCTCGTCGGTCGGCAGCTCGACAGGAACGCCGAGCTCCAGCGACGCCCGGTCGTACAAGGACGCATGGTCCTCGACGTGCCGCTCCCGAAGCTTGTCCACGGCAACCGAATCCAGCACCGCAGACGCAGCACCCAAAGCCGTCAAGGGATCCCGTCCCGGCGGCGCCTGCCAGCCGGCGAACGTACTCGCCGCCGCCAGTACGACGGTCACCCGCGTCGCCCCACGCACCGCGATACCGTCGTGCGTTGCCGTCACCGGCCCTCCGTCGGCGAAGGCGCGCAGCGCGACACCGAACCCGATCCCGCGCCCGTCCTCGTACCGGATCGGATCCGGGCTCTCCCGGTACTCGATCGTCAGATCCGACGGCGCCCGCCCGACCACACCATAGGTGCCATCAGCAACTTCCACCGCGATCGGATGCTGGCTCTCCAGGCTCAGATCCAGCGAGATCGCACCCGGCTGGTCGGCCGTGATCGTCCACGCCAGCACCTGGTCCGGCGCGGACACGAAGGTCTCGCGCCGGAACCGGGTGCCGTCCACCGTGTAGTCCACGCCCACGACGCCGGTGCTCAGGTCGAGCGTGCGCCGGTACTGCGTCGCCGTACCGCTCGACCGGATCACCAGATCGGCGAGCGGCTGGTACGACTCCACCAGCGGACCCTGCAACGCCCGGGTCCGCTCGGTGGCCGCCAGCTGATCACCGTCCTCCAGCAACAACCGGCGTACGTCGGCCAGCACCGCCGGCCCGTCCGGGACGGTCAGCGTGCGCGGACCGTCACCGGACCAGACGTCGTCGAGGTTGAGCGCGATCCGCTCGTCGGCGACCCGGCCGTACACCTTCGCGCCGAGATGCCCGTTGCCCAGCGGCAACGCCTCGAACCAGTCCGACGCAGGGGCGTGGAACCACAGTTGATGGGACAACTACTTGCTTCCGGACTTGTACTTGTCGTAGGCCTGCTGGTTGATCTCCAGGTACCGCGGCATGCCGGTGCTCTCGAGTCCCTTCACGTACGCGTCCCAGTCGGTGTCGATGTTCTTCGAACCGGTGATGAAGGCCAGCTGGTTCTGGTTCACGTAGGTGTTCAGGTTGGTCTGCAGCGTCGCGAGCTCACCGCTCAGGCTCGGGTCCGGCCAGACCGAGGTCTGCGGGAACCACTGCGCCTTGTCCTCGTGGCCCTCGTACAGCTTGGTGGCTTCCCACAGCCGTCGTTCCAGGCCGGCGCCGGTGTAGATGTCCTTCGGCACGACCTGCGCGTTCCGGTAGGCCAGCGTGTTGTTGTACTGACCGAGCGCGCCCCAGCTGATGTTCTTCGGCGCGTCCTGCTTCGGTTTGTACAGCGCCTTGGTGCTGGCGTCGAGCGCGATGTCACCAGGGCCGGGCTTGGTCCAGCCGACACCCTCCGGGCCCATGTTGGTGATCATCTGGCCCTCGTCGCTGTAGATCCAGTCGAGCATCTTGATCGCCGCGACCTGGGCCTCCTTGCTGGCCTTGTTGGTCAGCATGAACGTGTAGCCGGTCGACGTCGGGTGGTTGTACCCGGTGTAGCTCTTGCCCTCAGGGCCGGTCAGCGGCGGTACGGCGTCGTACTGCTTGTCCCGGCCGTCCTTCGAGTCCAGCTGGACGAAGATGCCCGGCCACAGCACCGGCACAGAGCCGAGTACGACGGCCTTCGGGTTGTTGCCCTGGGCCTGCAGCGCCTGCGCGTTCTGGGTGAACGCGGCCTGGTCGATCAGACCGTCCTTGTAGAGGCCGCGGATGTACTTCAGGCCTTCCTTCCACTGGTCCGACGTCACCGGCGTGACGACCTTGTCGCCGTTCAGCGTGATCAGCGACCGGACGCCGTTGTTCGCGCCGACCGGGTCGTAGGCGAACGCGTTCATCAGGTACGCGATCAGGCTGCTGTCCTGCGGGTCGCTCGTCATCGGGATCTCGTCGGCCTTGCCGTTGCCGTTCGGGTCCTTGGTCTTGAACGCCTCGAGCACCTTGCGCAGGTCGTCGGTGGTCTTCGGCACCTGCAGACCGAGCTTCTTCAGCCAGGTGCTGTTGATCCACAGCTTGTCCGGGTATGTGCAGTGGAAGCAGTCCGCCCACTGCGGCAACGCGTAGATGTGACCGTCGGGCGCGGTCGACATCTCCTTGTACTCCTTGTTGGAGTCCAGCGCCTTCTGGATGTTCGGCGCGTTCTCCTTGATCAGGTCCTCGAGCGGTACGGCGATGCCCTGCTGGCCGAGCTTCAGCACCTCCGCCTGGGTGAACGCGTCGATCCACGGGATCAGGAAGAACAGGTCCGGGTAGTCGCCGCTGGCCAGCGAGATCTGCCGCTTCTCCTTGGCCGGCCCGGCGTCGTACGTCGTGGTCTGCCAGCGGAACTGGATCTTGAACTTGTCGCTGATGATCTTGGTCACCGCGTTGGTGTCCATGTTGGTGCTCTGGTCGGACGGCGTGAACGTGTCGATGACGACCTTGCCGTCCGCCGACGTCTCGTTCGCCGCACCCTTGGACGACTTGTCCGAGCTGCAGGCTGCCAGGGCGAGCGCGCCGGCGGCTGCCAGCGCGACGACCTTGCTCACGGATGAGCGCATTGCTGTGTTTCCCTTCTGGAGGTGGCCTTTCAGCCCTTGACCGCGCCGACCATCACGCCCTTGGTGAAGTGGCGGGCGACGAACGGGTAGATGATCAGTACGGGCAGACTCGAGATGACGATGAGCGCGTACTTGAGGACGTTGGCCAGCTGTTGCTGTTCGAGCTGCTGGGCCAGACTCGTCGTGGTGGTGGACCCAGTGAGCGTGTTCAGGATCAGAACGTTCCGCAGGACGATCTGCAGCGGGTACAGGCCGGGGTCCTTGAGGTAGATCAGTGCGTCGAAGTAGCTGTTCCACTGGAAGATCGCGTACATCAGCGCGATCACCGCGATCACCGGCTTGGACAGCGGCAGTACGATCGACCACAGGAAGCGCAGATCGCTCGCCCCGTCAATGGTGGCCGCCTCGTACAGCTCGTCCGGGATCGTGCTGCGGAAGAACGTCCGCGCGATGATCACCTGCCAGACGCCGATCGCGCTCGGGATCACCATCGCCCACCGGGTGTTCAGCATCCCGAGGTCCTGGACCACCAGGTACGTCGGGATCAGGCCGCCGGAGAACAGCATGGTGAAGATCAGCACGCTCATGATCACGTTCCGGCCGAAGAACGTCCGGCGGGACAACGGGTACGCGATCGCGATCGTCAGCGTGACGCTGATCAGGGTCCCGCCGATCGCGTAGATGAACGAGTTCAGGTAGCCCTTCATGATCAGCGGATCGCTGAAAGCCTCCTTGTACGCCCGCAGGCTCGGCTCGATCGGCCACAACAGCACCCGGCCGGCACTCACCGCCGACGGGCTGCTGAACGAGTTCGCGACGATGTAGATCAGCGGTACGGCGACCAGGATCAGCGCGATCCACAGCATGATCCGCACGCCGAGCAGGAAGATCTTGTCGGTGCGCGTCTCCTCGATCGTGGTGCGCTCCGACCGTTTGACCGACGTACGCCGGAAGCCTTGAAGAGTGATGCTCATGACCAGAGTCCGTTTCCGGTGATGCGCTTGGCGGCGAAGTTCACGCCGAGCAGCAGGAACAGGTTGATCACCGAGTTGAAGAGCCCGATGGCGGTCGCCATGCTGAAGTCCGCGTTCAGCAGACCGGTCTTGTAGACGTAGGTGGCGATGATCTCGGACTGCGCGGTGTTCAGCGGGTTCTGCAGCAGGAACGCCTTCTCGAACCCGATCGACATGATGTTGCCGACGCCCAGCACCAGGATGATCACCGCGGTCGGCATGATCCCCGGCAGGTCGACGTGCCGGATCCGCTGCAGCCGGCTGGCGCCGTCGATCCGCGCCGACTCGTGCAGCGCCGGATCGATCCCGGACAGCGCGGCCAGGTAGATCACCGCGGAGTAGCCGGTGGTCTGCCACACGTCCGACCAGACGTAGATGTGCCGGAAGTAGTCCGGATTGCCGAGGAAGTCCACGGACGGTACGCCGAACAGCCCGATCGCGTCGTTGACGAATCCGAGCCGTGGCGACAGCACCAGGATCGTCATCGAGACCACGACCACGGTGGAGATGAAGTACGGCGCGTACGTGACCAGCTGCACGAGCTTCTTGAACCGGCCGTTGCGGATCTCGTTCAGCGCGATCGCCAGGATGATCGGGATCGGGAAGCTGGCGAGCACCGTGTAGACCGACAGCAGGAACGTGTTCTTCACCAGGGTCCAGAACACCGGGTTCTGGAAGAACAGCTCGAAGTTGCGGAAGCCGACCCAGTCACTGCCCCACGGGCCCTTGATCGGGCTGTAGTTCTTGAACGCGATCACGGCGTTCGCGATCGGGACGTACTTGAAGATCACGAAGTACGCGAGCGGTACGACGACCAGCAGGTAGAGCTGCCAGTGCCGCCGCAGACTGCGCCGGGCCTGGGTCCGGCGACTCGTTCGCGGTGGTTTCCGGGCGGTCGCCGCGGCCGGCGGCGCCGGTACCGCCGGTGCCGGTTTCACCTCGAAGGTTGCGCTCACTCCGCATCCTTTCCCTCACGCGCTGGAGTGGAACCGATATCCGATAGGATCTCGGGTTTCGCTATCCCGGAGGATGACACACAACCCCACCGCTGCGGAAGACTTGCCACCCGAGTCGATGCCGGATGGTGACCGTGGGGCTCAGATCCCTTGCAGACAAGGGTTTTCCGGCGTTGCCCCCAGCAACCACCGGTCGCAGAACGCCGAATGATCCGGTGGCGAGCCACCGGATCCGGGCAGACGTCGATCACACCCGGGGTCGCTCTGAGCCACCGACACCGGACCGATCCGCAATTTATTTCTTCTGTTAACTATATAGCAGTCAACCTGCCGTCGACGGCCAATGTCAAGACCTGGCCGCGGCGAGCTGCCGAGCGATCGTCACCTCGTCGAAACGGCCCTCCTGCCGGCCGTTCCAGAGCTCGGCCATCACCATCAACACCCGGAACACGACCCGCAACGGCTCGATCGCAGCGAGCTCATGCTCGGTGAGCGGTTCGGCGGCGGCTCGCTGGTAGCCGGCCAGCATGTCCGGCTGCACCCTGCCGATCACGAGCTCCCAGACCCGGCTGTCCAGATGACACAGGTCGAAGTCGATCACCCCGGCGAGACGACCGTCGTCGTCGAAGTGCAGATTCCAGCTCGCGAAGTCGCCGTGCACGATCGTCTGCGGCAGTCCCAGCAGGCCGTACTCCCGCACCAGTTCCTTGGCGCCGTCCATCGCGCGCGCTGCCCTGTCGGCAAGATCAGGCCGCTGCTCGCGAAGCAGCTCGACGCCGCGGTCCCAGCCCTGGAACTCCCCCATCGCGTCCAGGTCCGCGGCCTGGAAGAACCCGGGCCTCGAGCCGAGGTCGAGGTCGCTCAGGTCCGCGTGCAACCGGGCGAGCACCTCGCCGCGCTCGGTCTGCTGCGCCACGGTCTCGTCCTGGTGCGGCGTTCCAGGTACGAAGCGGGTGGCTGCCCAGAGCCGATCGTCGTACTGGATCGGGCCGGCGATCCGCGCCGGAACGCACCAGCCGCGCGCGGTCAGATGATCGAGCACCTGGGTCTCGTAGGCAAGGTCCTCTGCAGTCCTCAGCAAGTGGTACCGGCGAAGGATGTGATGCTCGCCGTCGCTGGTCCACAGATGCCAGTTGCCGTTACGAACCGATTCCTCGTCACCGGGCCGGGTCGGCTCCAGTCGCGCCGGCTCGATTCCCAATGCTGCCGTCACATCACCCAATGCGACCATTCCCGCATCCTGGCAGGTCGCCGCGGACGGGGTCGTCGGGGGCCGTCGGCCAGAGAAAAACCTGACCCGACCATCACGGGGGAACGGCCGGGCCAGGCACTACAGATAGTACTCCTGATCACCAACCGGGGTCGGCTAATTCGAAGGCGGACGCGCCGCGTTTCCCCTACCGTGTCGCCATGCGTACTCGTTCCTGAAAGCGCACCACCGCGGCCCCGTCGCCGTCCGTGCGCAACGCAAGCGTTTGACCCAGCCGGTCGCCGCTTCGTCCTGCCCGCACGCCCATTTCAGGAACACGCTTTCAGGAGCCACCCGAGATGTCTTCCTACCGCTCTGCCGACCCCACCCGGACGTACTACGTCTACAACGCCGCCTGGTCCTTCCTGGCCGCGCTGTCGTTCACGCTCAACCTCGTGTACTACGTCCGCGACGCCGGACTCGACCCCCTGCAGATGGTCCTGGTCGGGACCACGCTCGAGCTCACCTGTTTCCTCTTCGAGATCCCCACCGGCATCGTCGCCGACCTGTACAGCCGCCGGCTCTCGATCGTGATCGGCTTCGTGCTGATCGGCGCCGGTCTGCTGCTCCAGGGCCTGGTGCCCGCGTTCCTGGCGATCCTCGCCGCGCAGGTGCTGTGGGGCGTCGGGTACACGTTCACGTCCGGCGCCGACCGGGCCTGGATCACCGACGAAATCGGCACCGAGCGAGTCGGCGGAGTGTTCGTCCGCACGCAACAGTTCGAGCTGGCTGCGAAGATCGCCGGCACGGTCACCGCCGGAGGTCTCGGACTGATCAGCCTGCCGCTGCCGATGGTGATCTCCGGCGCCGGGACGATGCTGCTCGGCGTGTTGCTCGCACTGTTCATGCGTGAGCAGAACTTCCATCGCACGCCGCGCGAGGAGCGTGAGACGTTCCGGCAGCTGGCAGACACGTTCAAGCACGGTCTGACGGTCGCCCGGCGACGTCCCGTCGTACGGACGCTCGTGGTCATCAGCCTGATCGCGGGCCTGTCCAGCGAGGCCTTCGACCGGCTGTGGTCGGTGCAGCTCCTGACCTTCAGCTTCCCGACCGTGTTCGGTACGTCGGACCCGGCACTCTGGTTCACCGCCCTGGCGCTGGCCGGCACCGCTCTCTCACTGGCCGCGTCACTGCTGCTGAACCGCTTCTCCGCCGAGCGCCTGCAGGCCTCGCACCCGACCGGCATCCTCGCGACGCTCGCTTCGCTGGACGTCCTCGGCATGTTCCTGTTCGCGTTCGCCGGGAACTTCTGGCTCGCGCTCGCGGCGCTCTGGTTGCGCCAGATCGCCGACACCGTCTCGATCCCGATCCACTCCGGCTGGCTGAACCGGCATGTCGACTCCCGTTCCCGGGCGACCGTGCTCTCGATGGTGTCGCAGGCGAACGCGATCGGCCAGGTCGTCGGCGGCCCGCCGCTCGGCGCCCTCGGCCGTACGTCGTTGCGCGGCGCACTGCTCGCGTCCGCGCTGATCTGGCTACCGATCCCGGCCTTGTACCTGCGGCTCAAGGATGCCCGCAGTACGACCGAGAAGCAGGCCGTCTGACCGGCCGTGGATCACTCGTCGATCCTGATGCGGATCGCTTCGCGGCGGTTGTCGCGCGACGTCTTGACCAGGCTGGCGACCGTGGTGACGAACAGGGTGCCGACGATGAAGCCGAGCGAGGTGAGGATGCCGATGTGCGGCAGGTGGATCGCGCCGATGTCGTCGATGTGCGACCCGTGCAGCGCCTCGATGATCAGCTTCACGCCGATGAACGCGAGGATCACCGACAGGCCGACGTTCAGGTAGACGACCCGCTCCAGCAGGCCGCCGATCAGGAAGTACAGCTGCCGCAGGCCCATCAGCGCGAACGCGTTCGCGGTCAGCACGATGTACGCGTCCTGGGTGAGCCCGAAGATCGCCGGGATCGAGTCGAGCGCGAAGATCACGTTCGCCATCCCGATCGCGGAGATCACGATCACCAGCGGGGTGAGCATCCGGCGGCCGTCGGTCTTGGTGACCAGTTTCGCGCCGTCGTAGTCGTGCTGCAGCGGCAGGATCCGGCGCATTCCGCGGATCACGACGTTCTCCTGGAAGTCGGACTCGTCGTTCTCGCCCTCGAGCGCCAGCCGGACCGCGGTGTAGACCAGGAAGGCGCCAAAGATGTAGAACACCCAGCTCGCGGCCGAGATCGCCGCCGCGCCGGCCAGGATGAAGACCGCCCGGAGCAGCATCGAGACCACGATGCCGATGTACAGCACCTTGTCCTGCGCCAGGCTCGGTACGGCGAACCGCGCCATGATGATCACGAACACGAACAGGTTGTCGACGCTCAGGCTGTACTCGGTGATGTAGCCGGCGACGAACTCACTGCCCGACTGTCCGGGACTGAACAGGAACAGTCCGAGCGCGAAGAGTCCGGCCAGACCGACGTAGAACAACACCCAGCGGGTCGCGTCCTTGATTGTCACGGTGTGGTTGCGGCGCGCGATCACGATCAGGTCGAACGCGACGATCGCGAGCAACCCGGCGATCGTCAGCACCCAGACCGCAGGGGGCATGACAGAGACCATGACGAACCTCCGGACGTCGGCGTACAGCTGGCTTGGTCCGGAGGTCTCTCCCACCCGGCTGATCTCGTGCTGGATCAGTGCGGGCCGGCAGCACCGGTTCGGCCGTCCAGGCCTCCCGTGATGACGACGCTGCCGTGGCGGGATACTCCCCTCCACAAACGCCGCAAGTGTATAGGGTCCCGATCGATCTCACCGTTCACCAGGTCACACCCGCCACGCTCACGATGATCGTATACCGCATACAGACTCCAATGCTAGAGATCATTCTGAGACACTGATGTCTCATTTGAGGTACCCTCGTCTCATGGCTGTTGATCGGGAGCAAGTACTGCGGGCCGCCGCGAGTCTGCTGATGCGGAAGTCCTCGGCGACCATGGACGAGGTGGCCCGGGCCGCGGGGATCAGTCGCGCCACGCTGAACCGGCAGTTCGCCGGGCGGGACGCGCTGGTCCGGGCGCTCGAGGAGCTCGGCATCGCCGAGTGCGAGGCCGCCGTCGCGCGAGCAGTGATCGACGACGGTCCGGCGGCCGACGCCGTACGGCGCCTGGTGCAGGAGCTCGAGCCGGTCGCCCGACAGCTCGCGTTCCTGTACTCCGAGAACCAGTTGTTCGAGGGCGACAAGCAGAACGCGGGCTGGGCCCGGCTCGACGCGCGTCTGGTCGCGCTGTTCCGGCGCGGTCAGGAAGCGGGCGAGTTCCGGATCGACCTCAGCCCGGTGTGGCTGACCGAAGCGCTCTACGGGCTGCTGGTCTCCGCGGCCTGGGCCGTCTGCGAAGGACGGGTCGCCCCCAAGGACCTGAGTTCGAACGTCACCGAGTTGCTGCTCGGTGGCGCACTCCGGACACAGAAATGAAGCAGCAGGCGATCACCCGGCCGAGGCGCTGGCTCGCGCTCGGCGTACTCGTGCTGGCCGTTCTGCTCGTGGCGGTCGACGCGACGGTGCTCGGCCTCGCGACCCCCTTCCTCTCCGAGGACCTGAAGCCGTCGGGCACCCAACTGCTGTGGATCGGCGACGCGTACTCGTTCGTGCTCGCCGGGCTGCTCGTGTCGATGGGTAGCCTCGGCGACCGGATCGGCCGCAAGCGCATCCTGCTGATCGGCGCGACGGCGTTCGGCGCGATCTCGGTGCTGAACGCGTACGCGAACTCGGCCGAGCTGATGATCGTGGCGCGAGCACTGCTGGGGGTCGCGGGCGCGACGCTGATGCCGGCCACGCTCGCCCTGATCCGTAACCTGTTCCACAACCCGCGGGAGCGCAGTGTCGCGATCGGGATCTGGGGCGCCGCGGCATCGGCGGGAATGGCGATCGGCCCGATCGTCGGCGGCGTACTGCTGGAGAACTTCTGGTGGGGTTCGGTTTTCCTGATCAACCTGCCGGTGATGGCGGTGCTGGTCGTCGTCGGCGCTCGCCTGCTCCCGGAGTCCCGGAACCCGCAGCCGGGTCCCTGGGACCTGATCAGTGTCGTGCTGTCGATGGTCGGGATGATCGGAAGCGTCTATGCGATCAAGGAGTTCGCGGCCCACGGGTTCGACTGGATCCCGCTGGCCTCGGGCGTCGTCGGCGCGATCGCCCTCTACGGTTTCGTACGTCGTCAGCGCCGGCTCCCGATCCCGTTGCTGGACCTGCGATTGTTCCGCAGTCGCGGGTTCAGCAGCGCCGTACTGGCCGATCTGCTCACGATCCTCGGGCTGTCGGGATTGATCTTCTTCCTGTCGCAGTATCTGCAACTGGTGCAGGGGCGGCGGCCGATCGAGGCCGGGCTCGCGGAGTTGCCGGCCGCGATCGGTGCGATCGCCGCCGGTCTGCTCGCCGGGAGGGTGGCGCGACGGTTCTCGGTGCGCGCTGTCGTGGCCGGTGGCCTCGCCGCGATCGGTCTGGCGCTCGCCGCTCTCACCACGATCAGCCAGGACACCGGGTATCCGTTGCTCGGTGCGGCGTTGCTCGTGGTCGGGGCGGGTGCGGGGTTCTCATTCACGGTCACCGCCGACGTCATCCTGGCCGCCGTACCGAAGGAGGAAGCGGGTGCGGCGAGTGCGGTGTCCGAAACGGCGTACGAGCTCGGCGCGGCGCTTGGGATTGCGCTGCTCGGGTCGATCGTCACCGGCGTCTACCGCGACTTCACCGGTCCCGCGGGCACGCCCGCCGCAGCCCACGAGTCGTTGGGTGGGGCGGTCGAGGCCGCTGCACAACTTCCGCCGGAGGCTGCCGCGCAGTTGCTCGACGCGGCACGAGACTCCTTCGCGCACGGGGTATCCATCGCCGCCGGCGTCGGCGCTGCCGTCCTGCTGATCACCGCGGTCGTCGCCTGGTTCCTGCTGCGCGGGCAGGTACTCAGCACCGAGCGCTAGGCAAAAAGTTTCCATTTCTTCGATGACCTCTGGGAGATTCCGCCGGATCGGAGTACAAAGAGTGCTTGTAGGTCTTACCGCCCCTAGACCTGGAGGAATGTGTCATGGCCGGAATTACCGCCGAAGCCTCGTGGTTCTGTTGTGGGAACGCATGGGGACCCTGTGGAAGCGCCGGGCACGGCGCCTGCGGGACGTGCAACTCGGGAAGCATGCAGCATGCGTGGCCGAACACCTCGGATGCTTGCTACGCCATCACTCGCCCGGACAGCTGCGGGATCACCGGGATGTCCCGGCGTACCTGCGGCTTCCGGCACGCCACGACCAGCCTGTGTACCGGAAAGCGGATCGTCACGTCGATCGCCGACTGCGGCCCGCAGACCGACCTGTTCTGCGGCGAACGCTCCTGCTGCGGCGGGAACTGCGCCTCGAACCGGGTCATCGACTTCACTCCGGCCGCGTTCAGCGCGCTCGGCCTCAGCCTGAGCAGCGGCTTGTCCCCCGTGTCGATCGACGTGGCCTGAGAGGAGACCGAGATGACTTCCACGATGGACCGCCGCTCGCTGCTCAGCCGCGCCGCCCTCGGTGCGACCGGACTGGTCGCCGCAACCGCGATGGGCTCACTCGCCCCGGAGACGGCATTCGCCGCCACCCAGCAGTTCGCCGACGCGGGTCAGCCGGACCCGAACTTCGCCGAAGGTCTGATCATGGGCCGCAACCAGGATCTCCTGCAGGTACAGGGATCCGACGGCCGGTTGCACCGGATCCAGCTGACCGGCGTGACGAGTGTCTGGAAGCTCCGCCCGACCACGATCGACCAGGCCCGGATCGGCGACGGCCTGTACGCACGCGGCGTACTGCTGCCGGACGGCATCCTGGCCGCCGAGGCGATCTGGGTCAACATCGTCAACCTGACCGTCGCGATCACGGCGATCGGGCGCAACGGCGTACAGCTCGATCACCACGGCCAGAAGGTCGTCGGGCACGTGCAGTCCGGGACCACGGCGGCCGTGTACAACGGCACGCCCGCCGTCTCGGACCTGTCGATGCTCAAGGTCGGCCGGCACGCCCAGGTGATCGGCGCCTGGCGGCCGGGGACGAACGAGATCGACATCGCGACCATCTACACGTCGAACTGACATGGGTACCTTGGCGGCTGCTCAGCCGCTCTTGATCGGGTTGCTCCTGCTCTGGTCGTCGTACGGCAAGTTCGCCGACCCACAGCAGGCGGACCGCACCGCCCTCCCCCGCCTGGTGGGCGATTCACGCGCAAAGCCCGTCTACCAAGCCGTAGCCGTAGTCGAAGCCCTCATCGCTCTGGCCCTTCTCCTACCACCTTCCTGGGCGATCGAGGCATTCGCCGCAGTCGCACTGTCCGCAGGCTTCACCGGCTTCCTCGTCTACTCGAAGGTCGTCGTACCCGAGGCGTCCTGCGGGTGTGCCGGGAAGTCAGCCAAACCAGTTGGCAACCGGGCGATCGCGCGCGCCTTGTTGCTGCTGGCAACTGCTGGACTGGCGACCACGGCGTCGACCGGGTGGTGGTCGGCGGGTGCGGGTGTGCTCGTGCTCGTCGTCGAGGCGGTGGCGTTCGCGATGCTGTCTGCCGAGCTCGACCGGTACTGGCTGCTGCCGTTGCGGCGGTTCCGGATCCGGCTCAGCCACCCGTACGCAGGTACGGCGTCCGACGACACACCGCTCGTCGCGACACAGCGGCGAGTCCTGCTCAGCCCGGCGTACCGTGCGGTCGACGGCTTGCTGCGTTCCGACATCCACGACTACTGGGACGACGAGGACTGGCGGTTCGTGAGCTATGCCGCCAGGTACGACGGCCGCCGCGCGACCGCCGTCTTCGCCGTACCGCACCAGGACTCCACGCCCGCGGCGATCCGGGTCGCCGTCGTGGACGAGGAGGGCCTGACGCTTTATCGTCCGACGATGCTCGCCACCACCGGGTAGGCCCGGACCGCCAGCCCATCACAATCGCCCCTCCACCGCTCCCGTCACGCTCGCCGTGGCGGGAGCGGCTGCATTGTGATGGCCTGCAGATCCGCCGTTCCCTCAGACAGGGCGGCCGAAGTCGGCGTAGGTCGGGGTTCCGGTGGTCAACGCCTGTAGGGCGAGGGCCAGGCGGCGGGTCATGGAGGGGCGGAGGCGGGGGGTTGCGTCGGCGAGGGTGAGGTAGTGGTGGGCTCGGGCTTCGATGGGGTCGAGGGTGAGGGCGGGATCGTCCAGGATGCCGCCGTCGAAGATGAAGGCCAGGGAGTCCGCCCACGGGCCGTGGGCGGGGACCCAGTCCACGACCAGCAGGCGGCCGATCTCCAGGTCGAGGCCGATCTCCTCCTGCACCTCGCGGCAGCACGCCTCGTACGGGGACTCGTCGGACTCGACGATGCCGCCGGGGATGTCGAGCGTGGGTTTGTAGGTGGGTTCGAGGAAGAGGATCCGACCGGCGTGGTCGCGGATCAGTGCCCCGCCGGCGGCGGTCTTGCGGGGGAATCGGGCAGCGATGCCTGGGTTGAACTCCTTCTCCGGCTCGCCTTCGGCAGCAAGGTCGTCCAATCGGTTCACGCCTCCAGTGTCGGCTACCTGTTGAGCTCGGCCGACTGCGGGCAGCTACCCACTCGACGGCTGCCGCGGATCGGCGCATTCTGAACCACAGAAGCGCGCGGAGGGGTCTGAGGCGCTGGGAAGTGGGGGACGAGATGTGGGGTCTCGGCAGGACCGCGCGCGGGCGCGGACGGATCAGCATGGCGGCCGCGATGCTCCTGGTCGCGGCAGTACTCAGTCAAGGCGCGGCCCGGGCGGAGACGCTGCCCACCGGGTTCCGTGACTCGGTCGTCCTGAGTGGACTGACGAACCCGACGGTGCTGCAGTTCGCGCCGGACGGGCGGATCGTCGTCGGTCAGAAGAACGGCGTGATCAAGAGCTTCCAGAGCCTCACGGACACCAGTCCGGTCACCGTCGCCGACCTGTCGCTCCGGGTCGACGACTACTGGGACCGCGGCCTCCTAGGCCTCGCCCTGCCACCCAACTTCCCTGCCGACCCGTACATCTACGTGCTCTACGCGTACGACGCGGCCATCGGCGGAACCGCCCCGCGGTGGAACGACGCCTGCCCGACACCACCCGGCCCGACCACGGACGGCTGTCTCGTGTCGGCCCGGTTGTCCCGGCTGCAGATCAGCGGCAACGTCATGACCGGCTCCGAGCAGGTACTGATCAACGACTGGTGCCAGCAGTTCCCCAGCCACTCGGTCGGCACGCTGCTCTTCGGGCGCGACGGATACCTCTACGTCAGTGGGGGCGACGGCGCCAGCTTCAACAACGTCGACTACGGCCAGTACGGCGCGAGCTACGCCGGCGACCAGGCCAACCCCTGCGGAGATCCTCCGGGGTCGGTCGGCACCGCTCTGACGCCGCCGAACGCGCAAGGTGGTGCGCTGCGCAGTCAGAGCGTCCGCCGTCCCAGCGGTCCGGCCTCGCTGGACGGTGCGATCCTCCGCCTCGATCCCAGCACGGGCGCCGGCGTACCCGGCAACCCGTTCTTCTCCTCGGCGGATCCGAACGCCCGGCGGATCGTTGCCTACGGCACACGTAATCCGTTCCGGATGACGCAACGTCCGGGGACCGACGAGCTGTGGATCGGCGACGTCGGGTGGAACACGTGGGAAGAGATCAACCGAGTGGTGTCCCCGACGACAGCCAGCAACTTCGGATGGCCGTGCTACGAGGGAGCGGCGGCCCAGGGCGGGTACCAGGGTGCCGGGTTGTCGTCGTGCTCGTCGCTGTACTCGACGCCCGGCTCGGTCGTCGCGCCGTACTACGCCTACAACCACAGCGCCTGCGTGGTGAACTACACCGGCTGCCACACCGGCGGTTCGTCGATCACCGGGATCGCTTTCTACCAGGGTGGGTCGTATCCGTCCGAGTACAACGGCGCGCTGTTCTTCGCCGACCACTCGCGGAACGAGATCTGGGCGATGCTGCCCGGTACGAACGGACTACCTGATCCGGCTCGACTGCGGTCGTTCGCCGGTGTCGACTCGACAGGTGGTGCAGCCGGCCATCCGGTCGACCTGAAGATCGGTCCGGGTGGCGACCTGTTCTACGTCGACATGGAGAGTGGCGCCGTACACCGCATCACCTTCACCGCCGCGAACCAGCCGCCGACCGCGGCCTTCACGGCAACCCCGTCCAGTGGCGCCGTCCCGCTGACGGTGAACTTCGACGGCACCGCGTCCTCCGATCCTGAGGGTGGTCCGCTCAGTTATTCGTGGGACCTCAACGGTGACGGCACGTTCGGCGACGCGACCGGCGCGACGGCGACACGCACCTACAGCACGGCGGGGACCTATCACCCGAGCCTGCGGGTGACGGACAACCAGGGGGCGACGGACACGACGTCGATCACGGTCACGGCCGGGAACACGGCACCGACGGCGGTGATCGACTCGCCCGCAGCGAGCCTGACCTGGAAGGTCGGTGACCAGATCGCCTTCGCCGGCCACGCGACCGACGCACAGGACGGGTCGTTGCCCGCGTCCGCGCTGAGCTGGAAGCTGATCCTGCATCACTGCATCACGCCGTCCGACTGCCACGCGCACGAGCTGCAGACCTTGAGCGGTTCTTCGGGCACGTTCGCAACACCGGACCACGCTTATCCGTGCTGGCTCGAGCTGGCGTTGACCGCGACCGATTCCGCAGGTCTGTCCTCGACGGCTTCGGTCCGGCTGGACCCGCGGACCGTCGTACTGACGTTCCGGACCAACCCGGGCGGGCTCACCCTGACCAACATGGTCGTGAACGAGGCACCACGCTCGACCCCGTTCTCGGTCACCGTCGTGGTCGGCTCGGCGAACTCGGTCAGCGCCCCGTCCCCGCAGCAGTTCAACAAGTTCACGTACAACTTCACGTCCTGGTCGGACGGAGGCCCACAGAACCACACGATCA
This sequence comes from Kribbella pratensis, assembly GCF_004366075.1. Classification (GTDB taxonomy): domain Bacteria; phylum Actinomycetota; class Actinomycetes; order Propionibacteriales; family Kribbellaceae; genus Kribbella; species Kribbella pratensis. The sequence goes on from NZ_SODU01000001.1 coordinate 2,110,641, forward strand.
CCGCACCAGCGGTCAACACCACCTACACCGCCACCTACCGAAAACGCTGAGACCATGGAAGCACTGGTAGACATCGAGGAGACCGTCCACGTCGACGCCACGCCGGACGCCGTCTGGGAGCTTGTCACCGACGTCCGGCGGCATCCGGAGTACGCCGGACCGAAGAGCATCACCAAGGTCATCGACTTCGATGACACGCTGCACGTCGGAGCGCGATGGATCGCGCACGAGAAGTTCGGGCCGCAGAAGTTCGACGCGCCGTCCGAGGTGACCACGTGGGATCCGGACCACGCTTTCGGCTGGGTCTCGTTCCCACCGATGAAAGAGGCCAATCGCGGCGAAGGCGGCCGGGTGTTCTGGTCGTACACCGTCATCCCGGAGCTGGACGGCACCCGGCTCACCCATCACATGGAGGTCCTGCCACCGGCGAAAGGCGCGTGGACCGTGAAGGCGATGTACGCCGTCCTCCGGCTGCCCGCCAAACAACGGCGAGGGATCCGGACCACCCTCGCCAACATCAAGACCACCGCCGAGCACGCCTGAAGGATCTGATCAGTTTTCAAGAAGCGCGGGGGTTCGGCGGCTTCTAGTGTTTGGGGTGTTCGGAGACGACAACCAGAGAGGGACACTCCAATGGCCACCACGAAGAAGAAGTCGTACGACGGGTTCACCGACGCTGAGCGGGACGCGATGAAGGAGCACGCGAAGGAGCTGAAGAGCAAGGAGGACCCGGCCGAGGCGCAGGCGGCGAAGATCGCGACGATGGCGGACGCCGACCGCGAGATCGCCGAGCGGCTGAACGAGCTGATCCCGCAGATCGCGCCGGAACTGACGCCGAAGCTCTGGTACGGCATGCCCGGCTGGGCGAAGAACGGCAAGATCGTCTGCTTCTTCCAGGACGCGGCCAAGTTCAAGTACCGCTATTCCACGTTCGGTTTCCAGGACTCCGCCAACCTCGACAACGGCGACATGTGGCCGACGTCGTACGCCATCACGAAGCTGACCCCGGCAGTCGAGAAGCAGATCGTCGCGCTCGTGAAGAGGGCTCTGAGCTAGGGCTCTTTTGCCTTGCTAGCCTCGGCAGATGCTGAACGGCTCGCAGGCGCGTGATCGTGTGGTTGTCGCGTTCGACGCGCTCACCGGTGGGGGTGTTTCCCGGTGCGCGCTCGATCGGGGCGGCCGGCTGTTGCAGTGGGTCCAGGGCGGAAGCGGTACGCCGGTGGTGCTCGAGGCGGGGGCGATGTCGCCGGTCGCCGGCTTCGCGGCGGTGTTCAAGGGGCTTGTCTCGGAGCATCGCGTGATCGCGTACGACCGGGCCAGCTACGGTGCCAGCGATCCTGCTCCGCTCAGCCTAGACGGTCAGGTCGACGACTTGATCGCCGTACTCGAAGAAGCCGGACCGTCGGTGGTCGTTGGGCACAGCTGGGGTGGGCTGCTCGCACAGTTCGCCACCTGGACGCGGCCTGATCTGGTCACCGGGCTGGTCCTTCTCGATCCGTCGCACGAAACCTTCTGGACCGACGCCCCTCCAGAGGCCAGTGCGGACCGTACCCGCCCGGCAGCTGATGACCCCCGGACCGAAGATGTCCTGGCATTCGGGCACGAACTCGCCGCCGACGTCGCCCGTAGCGTCGGCGCGGACCAGCACCTCACGCAACTTCTCACCGACGCGTGTCTGTCGTACCTGGAGACCGACGCACAGCTGTTCACCTACCTCGACGAGCTCCCGATGATCCTCGACCACGTCGACGACCTGACCGCCCGCCGTAGGCAGGCTGTCTGGCCCGAGATCCCCGTCGTACTCCTCACCGCCACCAAAGGCAGACCGCCCGAGTTCACTCCCCAGGTCATAGCGGTGCAGGAGCAGCTGGCTACCGAATGCGATGGGCGGCACCAGGTGGTGCCGGACTCGGGGCACTACATGCACATCGACCGTCCGGACCTGGTGATCGCCTGCGTGGAGGAAGTCGCCGGCTGAGCACTGCTGCCATGGCAAGATCTGCTGGGTGCAGATTGGGATGCTGGGGCCGTTCGAGGTGCGGGCGGGCGATGGGGGGCTTGTCGACGTGCCGGGGGCGCGGTTGCGTGGGCTGTTGGTTGTGCTTGCGCTGGACGCCGGGCGGGTGGTTCCCAAGGCCACGTTGGTGGACTGGATCTGGGGTGAGCAGCCACCGACCGACGCCGCGAACGCCTTGCAGCGGTTGGTGTCGCGGCTGCGCAAGGTACTTCCGGAGGGCTCGGTCGAGGGGCACACGGACGGGTACCGGCTGCAGATCGATCCCGACGCGGTGGACGCCGTACGGTTCGAACGCCTCCTCACCCGTGCCCGCACCGACCAGGACCCGCAAGGTGTCCGGCTGCTGCGTGAGGCGCTCGTGCTGTGGCGCGGGCCGGCGATGCAGGACGTCGGGCTGACCGAGAGCGGCGCGTTCGACGCGGCCGTGACCCGGCTCGACGGGCTCCGCCTGACCGCGATGGAGGACCGGTACGACGCCGAGATCACCCTCGGTCACGGCGCGGAACTCGTCACCGAGCTGACCGACCTGGTCGCCGCCCACCCGGTGCGCGAACGCCTCGTCGCCGCCCTGATGCGCGCCCTGGTCGCCTCCGGCCGCGACACCGAGGCGCTCCGCGTGTACGAGCGCACCCGCGAGACCCTCGCCGACGAGCTCGGCGTCGACCCCTCACCGGAGCTGTCCGCCCTGCACGTCGCCCTCCTCCGCGGCGAGCTGGTACGCCGGGACGAGAAGCGGAACACGAACCTCCGCGAAGAACTCACGACGTACGTCGGCAAGGACGCCGACATCGCAGGAGTCCGCGACCTGATCGCCGGGCACCGCCTGACGACACTGATCGGACCGGGCGGATCGGGTAAGACCCGGCTCGCGACCGAGACTGCGCGGACTGTTCTAAAAGACCTCCCCGACGGCGCCTGGATGGTCGAGCTCGCGGCGATCGGCGCCGACGGTGATGTGGCGCAGGCCACGCTCGGCGCGCTCGCGCTGCGGGACGCACTGCTCGGCGACGTACCGGACGCGGACCCGACGGACCGCGTGATCGCCGCGGTCCGCGAGCGGGCGATGCTGCTGATCCTGGACAACTGCGAGCATGTGATCGAGTCCGCGGCGACGTTCGCTCACCGGGTGCTCGGCGAGTGCCCGCGGCTGCGGATCCTGGCGACCAGCCGGGAACCGCTCGGTATCACCGGCGAGGCGTTGTGGCCGGTCGCACCACTGGCGCTCCCCACCGACAACAGCGACATCGACGCTTCGCCGGCCGTCCGTCTACTGCAGGATCGGGCACGGGCCGTCCGCGCGGACCTCGCCTTGGACCCCGAAACTATGGCCCGGATCTGCCGTGCCCTGGACGGTATGCCGCTGGCGATCGAGCTGGCCGCCGCCAGGCTGCGCACGATGTCGCTGGAGCAGCTCGCGAACCGTCTTGACGACCGTTTCCGCCTCTTGACGGGCGGCAGTCGTACGGCGCTCCCCCGCCACCGCACGCTGCGCGCAGTGGTCGACTGGAGCTGGGAGCTGCTGTCCGACGCCGAGCGGGCTGCCCTACGCAGGCTGTCGGTCTTCGCGGGCGGCGCGAGCCTGGAGGCGGCCGAGCAGGTCTGTGTAGGTGGGGAGGTCGAGTCGTGGGAGGTGCTCGACCTGCTGACCGCGTTGACCGAGAAGTCGCTGGTGGTCACGAAGGACGAGGGCGCGCCGCGGTACCGGCTGCTCGGCACGATCAAGGAGTACGCCCAGCAGCGTCTCGACGAGGCGGGCGAGACCGACCAGACCCGCCGTACCCATCTCGCCTACTTCACCGAGCTGGTCGAGACCGCCGACCCGCACCTGCGGCGCGCCGAGCAGCTCGAATGGCTGGCGATCGTCGAAGGCGAACATGACAACATCGCGGCGGCGATGCGGGCCGCACTGGCAGCCCGTGACGCGGTGGGCGCGATGCGGCTGGCCGCGGCCGGCGGGTGGTATTGGTGGTTCGCCGGGCACAAGGTCGAGGGCAGCGAGTTCCTGATGGCTGCCCCGGACCTGCCGGGCGAGGTGCCCGACGAGAGCCGCGCCGTGGTGTACGCGTTCGTCGCCACCTTCATGACCTCTGGGCGTGGCCGTGACCAGTTCAACGCGGAGGACTGGATCCGCAAGGCCGCGGACATCAGCCAGCGGGTCAAGAGCCCGCACCCCGCGGTGACCATGTCGACCGCGCTGGAAGGGCTGCTGCGCGGACCGGACTCGTTCGTGTCCGCCTTCGAGCCGTTGCTCACCGACGAAGATCCCTGGGTACGGGCGCTTGCGCGTTTGCAGACCGGGAAGATGCGGATCATGCTCGGCGACGGCGACCCGGACGCGGATCGCGCGGTCGCGACGGCGGTCGAGGAGTTCCGGGCGATCGGCGAGCGCTGGGGGATGTCGTTCGCGTTGACCGAGCTCGCGGACCGGGTCGCCGTACGTGGTGAGTTCGCCGACGCCTGCGAGTACTACGAGCAGGCGATCGCGGTCGCCGAGGAGGTCGGGGCCACCGAGGACGTGGTACGGATGCGGTCGCGGCAGGCCCAGCTGTACTGGCTCGCGGACGACCACGAGGCGAGTGCCACCGCGATGGCGGCATCGCTGCGGCAGGCAGAACGCGTGGCCTGGCCGGAGGCGCTGGTCGAGCTGGCGTTGTGCAAGGCGGAGCTCGCGCGCTGGAGCGGCGACGCCGAGGAGGCACGCCGGCAGCTCGACCTCGCGACGACCCTGCTGGGCCACGAGGCGGAGCGGCCGAACCTGCGCGTGACGATCCAGGACATGCTCGGCTACCTGGCCGCGGATCTCGACCAGGCCTGGCAGCACCGCAGCGCGGCGTTCCAGGCAGCGAGCGAAAGCGGGCACGCCCCCGGGATCGCCCAGATGCTCATCGGGATCGCGGATCTGGCCTTGCGCACCGATCAGGACGAGCAGGCCGCGCGGCTGCTTGCCGCGAGTGCCGTCGTACGGGGACTGCCGGACCGGTCCAACCCCGATGTCGCCAAGGTGGCGCAGGAAACGCGCCGCCGCCTCGGTGACGCGAAGTTCACCGAGGCGACGGTAGAGGGCCGGCAGGCGAGCTGGCGAGAGCTCGTCGAGGTCACGCTCGCTTCTTGAACGTCGAGGTCGCCCAGAAGTACCCGACCACGGCGATCCCGAGGCACCAGGCGAACGCGGCGATCAGGTCGCCGGTCTCCGGCGCGCCGTTCAGCAGGCCGCGCAGGCTCTCGATGATCGGCGTGAACGGCTGGTACTGCGCGAACTGCTTCACGCCGGGACCCATCTTGTCGGCCGGCACGATCGCGCTGCTGAAGAACGGCAGCATCACCAGCGGCACCGAGGCGAGGCCCGCGGTCTCCGGAGTCTTCGCGAAGAGGCCGAGGGCAACGGTCAGCCAGCCGGTCGCGATCCCGAGCAGTACGACGAGACCGATGACGCCGAGCCACTGGGCGAAGCTCGCCGACGGGTCGAAGCCGAGTGCGAACGCGACCCCGATGATCGCGGCGATCGCGATCAGGTTGGTCATCACGCTGGCGATCACGTGCCCGGTCAGGACCGCGCCCCGCGGCACGTCCATCACCTTGAAGCGGTTGATGATGCCCTTGGTCATGTCGGAGTTCACTGCCGTCGCCACGGCGCCGAGCCCGTAGCAGACCGCCAGCAGGAGCATGCCGGGCGTTGCGTAGTCGACGTACGGGACGCCGACGCTGAACGCGTCGCCGAGCATGTAGACGAACATCAGCATCACCACGACCGGCATCAGGACCGCGTTGAACACCGACGTCGGGTTCCGCGCGATGTGCTTCAGGTTGCGGCGCAGCATCACGATCGAGGGGTTCTTCATTTCGCGACTACCTCCGCGGTGTCGTGGCCGGTCAGGGCGAGGAATACGTCATCGAGGTCAGGGGTGTTGACGGAGAACTCGTCGGCGTCGACCGAGTACTCGTCGAGCCGGTCGAGCAGCTTGCGGACCGACTGGGTGCCGCCGTCGCTGGGGACCCGCAGCGTCAGCGCGTCGTCGTCCCGGGTCGAGTCGGGCATGATCCGGGCGGCGGTGTCGAGGTCCTCGACGGAGCCGAAGCGGAACCGGACGTGGGTGCCGGGGATCTGCCGCTTGAGCTCTTCCGGCGTGCCTTGGGCAACCAATCGGCCCTTGTCGAGTACCGCGATCTTGTCGGCCAGCTGGTCGGCCTCGTCGAGGTACTGCGTGGTCAGGAAGATGGTCACGCCGTCGGCCAGCAGTTCGCGGATGATCGTCCACATGGTGCGCCGGCTGCGCGGGTCGAGGCCCGTCGTCGGCTCGTCGAGGAAGATGATCTGCGGGTCGCCGACCAGGGTCATCGCCAGGTCGAGCTTGCGGCGCATACCACCGGAGTACGTCGCCGCAGCCTTGTCGGCCGCCTCCGCCAGGTCGAAGCGCTCCAGGAGCCGGCCGACGACCTCGTTGCCCGCGCCCGGGCTCAGGTCGACCATCAGCTGGAGGTTCTCGCGGCCGGTCAGCAGCTCGTCCACGGCCGCGAACTGGCCGGTGACGCCGATCGCGGACCGGACCGCCTTCGCGTCGGTCGCGACGTCGTGCCCGGCCACCCGGACCGTGCCGCTGTCGGCCTTGGTCAACGTGGTCAGCACGTTCACCGTCGTCGTCTTGCCGGCCCCGTTCGGGCCGAGCAGGGAGAAGACGGTACCCGCGGGGACGTCGAGGTCGATCCCGTCGAGCACGGTCTTGTCGCCGAATGCCTTGCGCAGTCCTGTGACCGCGATCGCCGAAGTTGTCATGGGAACACCTTCGGCGGGTGTCCTGACACGCACCTGACACGCCGCCTACACGGTGTCAGCACCGTGGCTGCCGGGATCACAGAGCCCTGTCAGGAGGTCGGGCCAGAGTGTCCGCACTGACCCTCAAGGAGCGATCACATGTCGACTTTCAGCACCCCCGCACCGATCTCCGCCGCCGTGGACATCATCTTCGGCGACATCACCGTCAAGGCGAGCGACCGGAACGACACCGTCGTCGAGGTCCGGCCCGTCGACCCCACCTGGGAGCTGGATGCGAAGGCCGCCGCGCAGGTGGTCATCGAGTTCACCGACGGGAAGCTGCAGGTCAGGCACCCGAAGCTGCGGTCCGTGTTCAGCAAGCGGTACGGCGCGGTCGAGGTGCTGATCGAGCTGCCCACCGGGTCCGATGTCCAGGGATACACGGCCAAGGGCGAGTACGTCGTCGAGGGCGAGGTCGGCTCGTGTGAGCTGAAGACCGCGAACGGCGACATCCGGGTCGGCAAGGTGGCCGGCACGCTGCGCGCCAAGTCCGCCACCGGCCACATCACCGTCGAGGCGGCCGGCACCGAGGTCAACGCGCGGACGGCGAACGGCGACATCCGCGTCGGCGCCCTCGGCACCGGCACCCTCGACCTCTACACCGCCACCGGCGAGGTCGCGATCGGCGTCCCCGCGGGCACCGCGGCCGCGCTGGACGCCCACACCTCGATCGGCCGGGTGTTCAACGACCTGGAGTCCATCGAGAACCCCGCCCGCACCGTCACCGTCCGCGCCCGCACCCACGGCGGCAACATCACCCTCCGCCGCACGGTCAGCTGACACACGGAGCGGTTCGCACTACCGGGCCGGCGTCCGGTCGGCGGCGAGGGAGGCGAGGAGCCGCAGCTTCTCCGCGGACGGAGACCCGGGTTCGGCGGTGTAGACGAGGAGGACGAGGCCCGGCTCGGCCGTGATCGCCAGTTCCTCGTAGACGAGGGTGAGCTCGCCGACCTCGGGGTGGTGGAATCGCTTGGTGCCACTGCCGTGGGTCCGGACATCGTGGGCGCCCCACAGTTGGCGGAACGTCTCGCTCTGCGTGGACAGCTCGCCGACCAGGTCCTGCAGCCCGCGGTCGTGCGGATCGCGGCCTGCCTCGGCGCGCATGATCGCGACGCACATGTGCGCGAACAGGTCCCAGTCCGGGTAGAAGTCGCGCGAGGCCGGGTCGAGGAACTGGAAGCGGGCCAGGTTCGGCGTCCGGCCACCTTCGCCGATCACCGGCGAGTAGAAGATCCGTCCGAGCGCGTTCGTGGCGAGCAGGTCCTGCGCCGGGTTGCGGACGAATGCGACCCCGTCGGTGATCGCCTCCAGCGCCCACTGGAGGCTCGGCCGAGAGGTTGCCTGCGCCGTCGTACGGCGACGACGGCGGCCCGAGGTCGGGATGCCGTCGGCCGTCCGGGCGAGATCGAGCAGGTGCGCGCGCTCGGTGTCGTCGAGCCGAAGCGCCTGTGCGATGGCCTCGAGCACCGCCGACGAGGCTCCCGCGATCGTTCCGCGTTCGAGCTTCGCGTAGTACTCGACGCTCACCCCGGCCAGCATGGCCACCTCGCTGCGCCGCAGACCGGCCACGCGGCGCTGGCCGACCGCCGGGAGTCCCACGTCCGACGGCGTCAGCTTCGCCCGTCGTGATGTCAGGAACTCACGGACCTCGGTCTTGTTGTCCATGTCATCGACAGTACCGGCGGCGTACCTCGCGAGGGATGTACTGCTGGTACACCTCTCGAGCGTGACTTCTTCAGCGTCTCTGCCGGCGCTTGCATGGAGACATGCCCCGCACCGTCACCCGGCCGCAGCCGACCAGCCGTGACGCGGCGCTGACCGCCACTGTGCTTGCCACGGTGGTGCTGATCACCGCGATCGCGCCACTGGCCACCGACATGTACGTGCCGGCGTTCCCGCTGGTCGCGCGCGATCTCGGCACCGGCGCAACCGAGGTGCAGCTGACCCTGACCACGTTCTTCGTCGGTATGGCGTTGGGCCAGCTACTCGGCGGACCGTTCTCGGACCGCGTCGGCCGGCGTCGCCCGTTGCTCGTCTCGCTCCTGGTACTGATGGCTGCGTCGGTCCTGTGCGCGTTCAGCCCGACGATCGGCGTGCTGATGGTCGCCCGGCTGCTGCAGGGGTTCAGCGGCGGGTGGGCGATGGTCATCGCTCGGTCGATCGTCGTGGACCTGACTTCCGGAGCGCGGCTGGTCCGGGCGATGAACGTGGTCGCCGGCGTCGCGGGGATCGCGCCCATCGTCGGACCGTTGCTCGGGGCAGCCGTTCTGCAGTTCACCCACTGGCGCGTGTCGTTCTGGGTCGTCGCCACCCTCGCCGCGCTGATGGTGGTGGCGGTCGCGTTCGGCGTACCCGAGACGCTCCGGCGTGGATACCATTCCGGCCGGCCGGCCGGTCGCATCCTGCGCCACCGCGGCTTCCTCGGGTACCTGCTGGTGTTCGCGTTCTCGATGGGCACGATCTTCGCGTACGTCGCCACGTCGGCCTTCGTGCTGCAATCGATGAACGGCCTCTCCCCGGCCGCGTACTCGGTGGACTTCGCGTTCAACGCCGTCGGCCTGACCATCGCGACACTGCTCTCCGCACGACTGGCCGATCGTGTCCCGACCCGGAAGATCGTGCTCCTCGGACTGGTCGTGACCGGTCTGGCGGGAGCTCTCCTGCTCGTCGGCGCGCTTTGGTTCGGCATGCCGCTCGGGGTGGCGCTCGTCGGCTTCTTCGTCCTGATGACCGCCCAGGGATTCGTCGGCCCGAACGCCGGGGCACTGGCCTCAGCTCAGATTCCGGAGCATCCCGGTACCGGATCGGCACTGCTGGGTTTCCTGCAGTGGTGTACCGCCGGAGTGATCGCCCCACTCGCAGGCATCGGCGGTGCGAGTACCGCCGTACCGATGGCATCCATCGTGGTTGCCCTCACCCTTGCGTCCTTGATCGCACTGATCACCAACCAGAAAGGTTCCCAGCCATGCGTGGAGTCATGATGTACGGTCCCGGCGATGTCCGCGTCGAGGACCGCCCCGACCCGATCATCCAGAAGCCGACCGACGCGATCATCCGGCTCAGCGCGACCTGCGTGTGCGGTTCCGACCTGTGGCCGTACCGCGGCCAGGACAAGCTCGCCGGGCCGACGCCGATGGGGCACGAGTACGTCGGTGTCGTCGAGGAGATCGGCTCCGAGGTGACCACCGTGAAGCCCGGCGACTTCGTCATCGGCTCGTTCTTCGCCTCCGACAACACGTGCGAGATCTGCCGGGCCGGTTACCAGTCACGCTGCGTCCACGCCGAGCTGATGGGTGCCATCGGCACCCAATCGGAGCTGGCCCGGGTACCGCTCGCGGACGGCACTCTGGTCGCGACCGGCGGCCTGCCCGACGCTGACCTGGTTCCCTCCTTCCTGGCGGCGTCGGACGTGCTCGGGACCGGCTGGTTCGCCGCGGTCGCGGCCCAAGCGGGACCGGGTAAGACGGTGGCCGTTGTGGGCGACGGCGCGGTCGGGCTCCTCGGCGTACTCGCGGCGAAGCACCTCGGCGCCGAACGCATCATCGCGATGAGCCGTCACGAGTCCAGGCAGAGCCTCGCACTGGAGTACGGCGCGACAGACATCGTCATCGAACGCGGGGACGAGGGGGTCGCGCGCGTCAAGGAGCTCACCAACGGCTACGGCGCCCACAGCGTTGTCGAGGCCGTCGGCAGCCAGGAGTCGATGCTCCAGGCCATCCGCTCCACCCGCCCCGGCGGTCACGTCGGTTACGTTGGTGTTGCCCACGACGTGGCGCTGCCCGGCGACGAGCTGTTCTTCTCCGGCGTGCACCTGCACGGCGGACCCGCGCCCGTCCGCCAGTACCTGCCCACGCTGATCGACCTGATCTCCCGGCGCGAGATCGACCCGGGCAAGGTCTTCGACCTCACCCTCCCCTTGTCCGATGCCGCCAAGGCCTACGAGGCGATGGACGGTCGTCAGGCGATCAAGGCGCTCCTGCAGCCGTGACCAGGCGCGAGCCCGGCGGGGAATTGCGTCGCGGCCGTCGAAAAGGGAGTTGAATTTTGTCGGAGTGTTGACGGAATAATTCCGGGTTCCTAGCGTCACCATCGTGCAGACCTATCCAGGAGTGCAGGCGCTGGTGCGGAGGACCCACGAAGAGCGGGTCCTCCAGGTGCTGCGGGAGCAGGGCGCGCTCAGCCGGAACCAGATCGCCCGTGCCGTCGGCCTGTCCCGAACCACCCTGTCCGAGATCACCGGGAGCCTGCTGCAGCGGGGCGCCATCGTGGTGACCGACACCGACGCGGCGCACCGTGAGGGCAGCGGCCGGCCCGCCGAGCGGCTGGCCCTGGATCCGGCCTCCGGACAGTTCATGGGCGTCGATTTCGGGCATCGCCGCGTGCACGTCGTCGTGGCCGACGCCTCGCACGAGATCGTGGCCTCGGGCTCCGACCGGTACGAGGACCATGTCGACTGGCCGACCCGGCTCGACGTCGCGTTCCGCCTGGTGGAGCGGCTCAGCGACGAGTACGGCGTCCACTACGGCGCCCTGCAGGGTGTGGGGATCGGCATCCCGGGGCCGTACTCGGGCAAGCCGGGCGTGCGCGACTACCCGTCCCACCGGGCGGCTGCCGACGGCTTCCACGAGGCCTCGGTCGACGAAGCGTTCTGCGAGCGGTTCGGCGCACCGGTGATCGTCGACAACAACACCCGGCTAGCAGCGCTAGCGGAAGCGATCTTCGGTGCGAAGGCAATCGAGCACCTCCTCTACGTGCGCCTGTCCGACGGAGTCGGCGGCGGGCTCGTGGTCGGCGGTCGGCTCGTGTCCGGTTCCGCCGGGCTGGCCGGCGAACTGGGCCACGTAACGGTGCGGGCCGACGGCGACCTCTGTCGCTGCGGCAAGAACGGCTGCCTCGAGACCATCGCCTCGGTCCCAGCGATCCTGGCCGCCTGCCGGGCAGCCGGGCTCCCGGTAGAGAGCCTGGACGACCTCGCGGCCGCGGTCGCCCGTTCGCACCCGGTGGCCGACCGGGTACTGCGCGACGCTGCCGCCGCGGTCGGCCGCGTGCTCGCCGCCGTCGCGATGGCGCTGAACCCCGCCGAGATCGTGATCGGCGGCGAGATCACCCGGCTCGCGCCCGTGATCGTCCAGCAGGCCGCCGCGACCGTCGCCTACGAGCTCTTCCCGGGCGCCGCCTCCCCCGGCGTACGGGCGGCGCACCTCGCCGACGACGACGGCGCACTCGGCGCCCTCGCCGCGGTGTTCCACAGCTCGCCGCTCCTGGCGGGCTACCCAGAGACACCGGCGCCGTCCGGCGCCGGTTCGCGGACGGCGATCCGCCCGCGGCAGACCCGAGGAGTGGCCGATGGCCGTCATCAGTGACCAGACCGCCCGCGGCGCCAAGCCGCGCGACCGCGCCGGAGGACGAACGCGCGCCCGGGCCGGTGGTCTTCCCCTGCTCCTGAACGCGGTCTCGATCGGCCTCGGTATCGCGGTGTGGTGGGCGCTGGCTCTCGCCGGACTCAAACTGCCCACGCCTCCCGAGGTCGTCGCCCAGGCGATCACCCTGATCGGCAACGGCACGCTGGGCAAGGACGTCCTGGCCAGCCTGACGCGGGTCCTGATCGGCTTCGCACTCGGCACCGCCGCCGCCGTTCCCGTCGGGTTCCTGATGGGCTGGTACGCCGTGATCCGCGGACTGGTCGAGCCGTGGATCCAGTTCTTCCGCACCGTTCCGCCGCTGGCGATCATCCCGCTGGCCATCGTGCTGATGGGGATCGGCGAGGCGCCGAAGATCTTCGTCATCTTCCTGGCCGCGTTCCTGGCCTGCGTGATCTCGACGTTCCAGGGCGTGGTCAACGTCGACCGCACGCTGATCAACGCCGCCCGGGTGCTCGGCGCCAAGGACGCCGGCATCTTCGCCCGGGTGGTGGTGCCCGCGTCGACGCCGTTCATCCTCGTCGGCATGCGGGTGGGGCTGGGCTCGGCCTGGGCCACCCTGGTCGCCGCCGAGCTGATCGCCGCCCAGCAGGGCCTCGGCTTCCGGATGCAGAACGCGCAGCTCTACTACGACCTGCCGACGATCTTCGTCGGGCTGATCTCGATCGGGATCCTCGGCCTGCTGATGGACCGCGTCCTGCTGATGGCCGAACGCAAACTCACCGGATGGCAGGAGCGCCGATGAAGATCTCTGTCCAGTCCGTCACCAAGACGTTTGCCTTGGGCAAGGACATGTTCACCGCACTCGACGAGGTGTCTCTGGACATCGCCGACAACGAATTCATCACCGTCGTGGGGCCGTCGGGGTGTGGGAAGAGCACGTTGCTGAACATCCTCGCGGGCCTGGAGGAACCGACCTCGGGGCGCGCGCTCGTGGACGGCGTACCGGTGTCAGGTCCCGGGCCCGAGCGTGGCGTGATCTTCCAGCAGTACGCGCTCTTCCCGTGGCTCACCGTGCGCAAGAACGTCGAGTTCGGCCTCAAGACCGCAGGCGCAGGCAAGGCCGAGCGACGCGAACGGGCCCAGCACTTCATCGACCTGGTCGGGCTCGGCGAATTCGCCGACGCGCTGCCCAAGATGCTGTCCGGCGGTATGCGGCAGCGGTGCGCGATCGCCCGCGCGTACGCCGTGAACCCGTCGATCCTGCTGATGGACGAGCCGTTCGGGGCCCTGGACGCCCTGACCCGGGTCAAGCTGCAGGAGCAGCTCCTCGATACCTGGAGCCAGGAGCAGCGCACGGTCATGTTCATCACCCACGACGTCGACGAGGCGGTCTTCCTGGCGAACCGCGTCATCGTGATGGCCGCCCGGCCCGGGCGGATCTACGACGTGATCGACGTCGACCTGCCGTACCCCCGGTCGGAGGACTTCCGCCTCAGCCCCGAGTTCGCCGTACTGCGCAACCGGGTCTGGCACTCCGTGTACCACCAGGACGGCCGCAGCTCGGCCGATTCCGGAACCTCTCTGCCGTCACCCGCGACGGCTCGATCCTAAGGACGTCTCATGTCACTCTCACGCAAACTGACGGCCCTGGCCGCCGGCGCCGCCGCCCTGGCGCTCGCCCTGTCCGGCTGCGGAGGCGGCTCGGACGACAGCGCGAGCGGCGACCTCCAGCAGGTGGAGTTCGGCTACATCGCCGACTACAACGGCACCAGCCTGCTCGCGATCGCGAAGGATCAGAAGCTCTGGGAGAAGCACGGCCTCAAGGCCGACACCAAGGTGTTCACGAACGGCCCGCTGCAGATCCAGGCCCTCGGCACCGGCGACCTCGACTTCGGCTACATCGGCCCGGGTGCGTTCTGGCTGCCGGCGTCCGGGCAGGCGAAGATCGTCGCGATCAACACCCTCGGCAACGCCGACCGGGTGATCGCGCGCTCCGGCACCACCTCGATCGGCCAGCTCCGCGGCAAGACCGTCGGCGTACCGGAAGGCACGTCCGGTGACATGATCCTCACCCTCGCGCTGCAGAAGGCCGGGATGACGAAGAAGGACGTCAAGGTCGTCAACATGGACGCCTCGACGATCGTGTCGGCGTTCGCGTCCAAGAAGATCGACGCCGCCGGCTTCTGGTACCCCGCCATCGGAACCATCAAGAAGCAGGTCCCGGACCTGACGGAGCTCGCCAAGAACTCCGACTTCGAGTCCCAGGTCTCGTTCCCGACCGCGTTCGTGGCCGGCAACGACGTGGTGTCCGGCCAGAAGGACAAGACCGAGAAGACGATCGCCGTACTGCGGGACGCGATGGCCTACCGCTCCGCCAACATGGACAAGTCGATCGAGCTGACCGCGAAGATGCTCAGCGTGCCGGTCGACCAGGTCAAGGCCGACGCGGGCAACGTCAAGGTGCTGTCGGTCGACGAACTGGACGCGAAGACCAAGGACGGCACGATCGGCAAGTGGCTGAACGGGATGGCCGACTACTTCGTCCAGGCCGGCAAGCTGAAGTCGAAGGCCGATCCGAAGACCTACTACACCGGCGACCTGTTCACCGCGGCGGCGGCCAAGTGACCGAGCCGAAGAACATCCTGTTCCTGATGACCGACCAGCACCGGGCCGACACGCTCGGTGCCTACGGCAACCAGTTGGGGACCACCCCGAACCTCGACGAGCTGGCCCGCACCGGGACCCGGTTCGACCGCTGGTACACGCCGACGGCGATCTGTACGCCGGCTCGCGCCAGCCTGCTCACCGGACAGGCGCCGTTCCGCCACAAGCTGCTGGCGAACTACGAGCGGAACGTCGGGTACCTCGAGGACCTGGGCGAAGGAACGTTCGCGTTCTCCCAGGCGCTGCGCGACAAGGGGTACAACTGCGGACTGATCGGCAAATGGCATGTCGGTACCAAGAAGTCGGCCGGTGACTTCGGGTTCGACGGCCCCGATCTGCCCGGCTGGCACAACCCGGTGGATCACCCCGACTACCTGGCGTACCTCGAGGAGCGCGACCTACCGCCGTACGAGATCTCGGACCGGATCCGCGGCACGTTGCCCAACGGTGGGCCCGGCAACCTGCTTGCCGCCCGGCTGCACCAGCCGGCGGAGGCGACGTTCGAGCACTACCTCGCCACCCGTGCGATCGAGATGCTCGAGCGGTACGCCGCGGACGTCCGTGAACGGGAGCAGCCGTTCTTCCTGGCCCTGCACTTCTTCGGGCCGCACCTGCCGTACATCCTCCCGGACGAGTACTTCGACCTGATCGATCCCGCGGATGTCGAGCTGCCGCGATCGGTGGCGGAGACGTTCCAGGGCAAGCCGATGGTGCAGAAGAACTACAGCGCGCACTGGACGTTCGACACCATGCCGATCGAGACCACACGTAAGCTGATCGCGATCTATCAGGGGTACGTCGCGCTGATCGACTTCCAGCTCGGCCGGGTCCTGGACGCGATGCGCCGGCTCGGGCTCGCCGGCGACACCTCGGTCTTCTTCACCTGCGACCACGGGGAGTTCACCGGCTCGCACCGGCTGCACGACAAGGGGCCGGCGATGTACGAGGACATCTACCGCACGCCCGGCCTGATCCGCGTGCCGGGGCAGCCGGAGGGCGTCGTACGGAACGAGTTCGTCAGCCTGCTCGACTGCACCGCCACGATCCTCGAACTGGCCGGAGCCGACCCGACGGCGGCCGTCGACTCGCGGAGTCTGCTGCCGCTGGTGAACGACGAGCAGGTCGAGTGGGACGCCGACATCGTGTGCGAGTTCCACGGGCACCACTTCCCTTACCCGCAACGGATGCTGCGCACGGACCGGTACAAGCTCGTGGTGAATCCGGACTCGGTGAACGAGCTCTACGACCTGGAACTCGATCCGGACGAACTACTCAACGTGTACCAGCACCCGGAGCAGGCCGGCATACGGTCGCAGATGATGCGGCGGCTGTACACGGTGCTCCGGGAGCGCGGCGACAACTTCTACCACTGGATGACGTCCATGTACGACGTGGGAGACGTCGCCTACGACCCCACCATGAGCGGCCTCGACGAAACGACGTACCAGAAGTAGTTGCCGTGGGCCCTCAGCTCGAGGGCCCACGGTCTCTTCACTGCAGAGCGCGGAAGTCGTCGATCCAGGAATAGCCAGGCGTCGACATCGCGTCGTCGCGCGACCGCACCGTCAGCGGTGCGAACACACTGTTCAACAGCCACGGTGCCTTGGTGGCGCTCCAGCCGGCCGTCATCGACGGGATCTGCCGGAAGCCGTACGTCGCGACGGCCAGTCGGCCCGTGGCGCGGAAGCGGTCCAGCTCGTCCCGCAGGAAGTGCTTCTTGGACTCGAACCATGGGCTCTCGGACAGCAGGTCGTTCCATTTGCGTGCGGGGAACGGATGCTTGATGGCGTCTCCGATGACTTCCCACACCTGACGGTCCGGCGAATAGCCGTATCGCTGGGCGAAGGCCACCGGGATGCGGTCGGTGAGGTGCTGCTGCCAGTACCAGACGAGGGAGAACTCGGTGACGAGGAACGTCTGGCTCGGCCGGAGCCTGGGCAACGTGTAGTCGAGGAAGGCCTGGATCGCGGCCTCGTCGGCGACGTGTGGATGCAGGTCGACGCCCTCGAGCTCGGGCGTCTCGCGGACGAAGCGCAGATAGCGCTCGACGGCGGGTGTGCGGTTCTGCGGCAGATCCAGCCGGTTCAGGGCGCCCATGAACAGATGGGTGGTGCTTCCAGCCGGCCGGGCGTTGACGACATGGCGGGCCACGGCTTCGTAGAACTCGTTGAGACGCTCGTCGCGCTCAGCCGGCAGGCTCTCGATGAACGGCTCGTTGCCGATCGTGACGATGTCGACCGTCCCGAACACCAGAGGCAGCACCCGGTCCAGTCGCGCGAGTTCGGCGGCCATCTCCGGGCTGCCCGGTCGCGGGAACGACATCGAGGTCTTCGGGAACTTCAGGCTGAGCAGGGTCTTGTAGCCGCGGCTGTGGGCGTCGCGCATGACCCGCAGAGTCTCGCTCTGCTCAGGCGGTACGGCGTCGGCCTCGGGCAGCGTGTAGAAGCCGCGGACCCAGCTCGCGCGGGCCGTCCGCAGCTCGAGATAGTTCAACTGGTCCAGGTTCTCGTTGTAGTTGGCCCCTAGGGCGCCGAGCGCCGGAAGCGGTTCGGTTGAGGCGTCGGGTGCCGGCGCGGCGGCTCCGGTGATGGAGCCGCCGCTCACCAGGGCCAGCGCACCGACGACGGCGATAACTCGGGTGAGGATTCGCGTTGGTGGCATGGTCTGGCTCCTCAGCCGCTGGTTGTGAGGCCGTTGTTGCGGCGTTGCACGTAGAGGCGGTTGGTGTTTGGGCCTGTCCACTCCATGCGGACGACCCCGGGGACTGCGGCGTCGGCGATGCGGGTGGGGTCGGCCCAGTAGCCGAAGGCGGGGTTGCGGAAGAAGGTCGCCCACAGGTGGCCGGAGGCGTCGACGAACACGTTGTTGTGGCCGGCGCCGACACCTGCGGTCCAGCGTTTCGAGTACGGGCCTTCGAAGTGGTCCGAGACCGCCATGATCAGGTCGTACTGGTACTGGACGCGGCCTGGCGCGGGCGGGTCGTACGCGTTGCGCGCGCTGCCGTCCGGGTTCGTCGACGCGCGGTCCCACCCGGCGTGCACGAGGTAGTACTTTCCGCCGTACTTCAGCACGTACGCACCCTCGAGGTAGGGCTCAGGCGAGTACGGGGTCAGCCGGAACGTGGGCAGGTTGGTCGAGGGGACGATGTCCTCCATGTCGTCGCGGAACCGCGCGTAGAGGTTGTTGTGCAGGACGAGCCACGCGTCGTCGCCCTCGGAGAACAGGCCGCCGTCGATGTGATGGTAGGCGCCGGGCAGGATGAAGCTCGGGCCGCCGATGAAGGAGTCGCCGAACGGCTTGGTGAGGTTGCCCTGGGCAACCCGGTACGGACCCTCGACGCCGCCCTCGCTGATCAGCAGGAACGATCCGACCTTGCGGGAGTGGTCGCCCATGCAGGCGACGATGTACCAGGTACCGCGGAAGTAGTGCAGTTCGGGAGCCCAGGCGTTTCCGCGTTTGCCGAACTGGTCGTCGTACCAGTACTCCTGCCATGGAGCGACGACAGTACGGCCGGGCGTGTTCTCGCCGACGAACTCGGGTGACCAGACCTTCCCCCGCTCCGCGTCGGGCCGGATCCCACTCGTGTCGGCGAGCCGCCACGGACCGTGCAGCGACGGTGCGGTCCAGACGAAGATGCCGTCGTTCCACGGGCCGGCCGCGGGCCGCCCCGGTACGCGCGTCGTACCTGTTGCGACGTACAGCGGGCGGCCGTCGACCGTGAAGCAGTTGACGTACGTGTCACGCATCCACACCCGCCCGAGCTCCTCGTCACGAGGCCGTAGCTCGAGCGGCAGAACGAAGGAGTTGTCGTCACGCGGCCACAGGTCGAGCCGGGTGTCAGCCGCGCCGTACGGCTCCAGCTCCGGCCAGGCCGCCGGGTACCGCCGCAGCGGCCTCGCCTCCGTGGAGGTGCTTCCGTACGCCGTTCCGCCGGGTAACGCCGCGGCGCCGACAGCCCCGGCCAGGCCGCCCAGGACCGTCCTCCTGTTGACGTGAGCTCTCTCCATCTGCGCATCCTCCTTGAGCGAGCAGGACACTGTGCCCCGCCCCGGAGCACACGCTAATCAGACTCATTTCGACGGTGAACCAGCGGCAAAAAGCAGATTTTCGGTGTGGTGATGTCAAGACGGGATGGCCGGCGCCGACCTTCCCGTGAGGGCGCCGGAAGGCGGCGCCGAAACAAAGGAGCATTCCGATGTCCGAAGTCCGTGTTCACAATCTCGCGATCTCGCTCGACGGCTTCGCCACCGGGGACGGCCAGTCCCTGGAGGCCCCGTTCGGGCACGCCGGCGAGCGGCTGCACGAGTGGTTGGTCGGCACCCGGTTCTTCCACGCGTCGGACGGCCTGCCCGGTGGCACCGTCGGCATCGAGAACGCGTTCGCCGAACGGCACGAGCCCGGGATCGGCGCCGAGATCATGGGGGCCGGCAAGTTCGGTCCGCCCGGATGGCAGGACGACCCGGAGTGGAAGGGCTGGTGGGGTCCGAACCCGCCGTTCCACTCGCCGGTGTTCGTGCTCACCCACCGCCCGCGCGCGTCGGTCGAGATGGAGGGTGGGACGACGTACCACTTCGTCGACGCCACGCCGAGCGAGGCGCTCGAGCAGGCTCGCGCCGCGGCCGGCGGCGGCGACATCCGGCTCGGCGGCGGGGCGACCGTCGTACGGGAGTTCCTCGCCGCGGGTCTGGTCGACTACGCGCACATCGCCCAGGTCCCGATCCTGCTGGGCCGCGGTGTCCGGCTGTGGGACGGGCTGGAGGCGCTCGAGGACAAGTACGACATCGAGGTGGTCTCGAGCCCGAGCGGCATCACCCACCTGACTCTTACGGCCAAGGCGGCTTAGGTCAGATTTCGGGCCCCGCGGCGTCGCGGGCTCGTCGCGCCCGGCTCCTCTCGACTTTCCGCAGGGGCAGTTCCACGGTGGCGCGGAGCCCGCCGCCGTCGCGCGGCTTGAGGGTGAGAGTTCCGTTGTGGGCCTGCGCGATGCTGTTGACGATGGCCAGGCCGAGGCCGACGCCTGCGTGGTCGGAGCGGGCCCGTTCGGCTCCGCGCTGAAATGGCTCGACCAGCGTGGACACCAGGTGTGCGGTGAGTTGCTGGCCGGTGTTCTCGACGGTGAGCCGCACGGTTCGGGGCCCGACGCCGGTCCGGACCCAGATGCTGCCCTGGTCCGGCAGGTTGTGGACGATCGCGTTGTGCACGAGGTTCGTGGTCAGCTGCAGGAGAAGTGAGTTCGACCCCATGGTGGGGGTCACCTCCCCCGAGGTCTCGATGGTGAGGCCGCGCTTCTCCGCGAGCGGAAGTAGCGTTTCGGTGGCCTCTTCCGCCAGGAGGGACAGGTCGACGGGTTCCCGGATGAAGGTCCGCTGGTTGGCTCGGCTGAGCAGGAGCAGCGCCTCGGTGAGATCGATCGCCCGCGTGTTGACCAGATGGAGGCGCTCGACGAGTTCGCCGGTGTCGCGGTTCAGGTCCTTGCGGGCCACGTCGAGCAGCGTCTGCGTGATCGCCAGCGGGGTGCGCAGTTCGTGGGAGGCGTTCGCCGCGAACCGTTGCTGCTCGGCGTCGTGCGCTTCGATCCGGGCGAGCATGACGTCGAAGGCGTCGGCCAGTTCGCGGAACTCGTCGGTGCGGCCCTCCAGATGGATGCGGTGCGACAGCGAACCGTTCGCGGCCAGGCGGGTCGCGTTGGTGATCCGAGTCAGCGGCGCGAGCATGCTGCCGGCCAGAATCCAGCCGCCGACGAGACCGAAGACCAGCAGGAGCGCCAGCATCATGGTCACCTTCGGGAAGAAGGCACGGATCAGGTCGGACCGATCGGGGGTGCGCATCGGGCCGATGGTCACGTCGGGCACGTAACGCAGCAGGAACACCCAGACGACCGCGAGCAGCAAGGCACCGGCCACCATGATGAAGCCCGCGTAACTGAGGGTGAGTTTGAGCCGAACGCTCAGCCCCGGCTCCCTATCCACGACCTTCAGCTCCAGTGCCGGATGCTGTGCCCGAAGCTGGATCGGATGCTGTGTCGATGCGGTAGCCGGCGCCGGGCACCGTCGCGATCAGCCAGGGCTCACCGAGGCGTTTACGCAGGGCCGAGACAGTGATCCGTACGGCGTTCGTGAACGGGTCGGCGTTCTCGTCCCAGGCCCGCGCGAGGAGATCCTCGGCGCTGACCACCCCGCCTTCGGCGGCGACCAGGACCTCGAGGACGGCGAACTGCTTGCGGGTGAGAGCGACGTACCGGCCGTCGCGGTAGACCTCGCGGCGGAACGGGTCCAGCCGCAGTCCCGCGATCTCCCGCACCGGCGGCCGGTTGTGGGCGCGCCGGCGGTCGAGCGCCCGGAGCCGGAGGACGAGTTCCTGAAGTTCGAACGGCTTCGTGAGGTAGTCGTCGGCGCCGAGCTCGAACCCGGACGCCTTGTCGTCCATCCGGTCGGCCGCGGTCAGCATCAGGATCGGCATACCGCTGCCGGAGGCAACGATCCGCTTGGCGATCTCGTCACCGGACGGGCCGGGGATGTCGCGGTCCAGAACGGCGATGTCGTAGGTGTTGATGCTCAGCAGTTCCAGCGCGGTGTCGCCGTCACCGGCCACGTCGGCGGCGATCGCTTCGAGGCGCAGGCCGGCCCGGATGGCGTCCGCCATCTCAGGTTCGTCCTCGACGATCAGTACCCGCACAGTCTCGATGGTACGAGGCGTGACATATCGCCCGCATATCCAAAACCGGATACGCGCCGACAACACCCGCCTGTTTTGACTGGACCCATGTCCGTCAGCGCACCGGCAGCAGGCCGCCGTACCAAGATGACCATCCGTGCGACGCTGCTGATCGCGAACGTGGCGATCATCGGCGTGTTCATCCACCAGTCGCTCGCGTTCCCGTCCTTTTCGGCCGGATCCACGCTCGGCGAGACGGACGGCGCCGTACCTGACGGTGTCACGGTCTTCGACGACATCCCCGCGGTCGCCAACCTCGATCCCGCCCTGCTCGTTGCCCTGCGCAAGGCTGCGACGGATGCCGCGGACGACGGGGTCAAGTTCTACGTCAACAGCGGCTGGCGTACGCCGGCGTACCAGCAGCACCTGCTCCAGGAGGCTGTCTCGAAGTACGGCTCCGAGCAGGAAGCGGCCCGCTGGGTCGCCACCCCTACGACGTCGCCGCACGTGGCGGGGCAGGCGATCGACATCGGGCGCTCCGACGCGACGGCCTGGCTGTCCGAGCATGGTTCCAGGTATGGGCTGTGCCAGATCTACGACAACGAGCCGTGGCACTACGAGCTGCGCCCGGAGGCCGTCACGCGCGGCTGCCCGCCCAGGTACGCCGACCCGACGCACGATCCGAGGATGCAGGGGTGACGCTGACCGTCGCGCCGATCACCTCGGCGGAGCATCTGGAGTTCGTCCGGGCCCAGCGGTCGGTCAGCTTCCTTCAGACCCCCGCCTGGGGCCGCGTGAAGACCGAGTGGCGGAGCGAGTCTCTCGGCTGGTACGACGGGCGGCGGCTCGCCGGGGCGGGCCTTGTGCTGCACCGGCCGGTGCCACGCCTGGAGCGCCATACGCTGGCTTATCTGCCCGATGGGCCGTCCATCGACTGGACCGGCGATCTCAGCAGGTGGCTCGACCCGTTGGCGGCGTACCTGAAGGCACAGGGTGCGTTCGCGATCCGGCTGGTTCCGCCGCTCCGCACGGACAGTTGGAGCGCTCCGCAGGTCAAGGCCGGGATCGCGGACCCGGACATCAGCCGGCTCACGGACGTGCCTGGCGGGAGCGTCGATCCGGTCGGTGCACGGGTGGCTGGTTGGCTGCGCGACGCGGGTTGGCTGCCGCAGAGCCCGGAGGACGGGTTCGGGGCCGGGCAGCCGCAGTTCAAGTACGAGGTTCCGCTGGCCGGGCGGAGTGAGGACGACGTACTCGGAGGCATGAATCAGCTGTGGCGCCGCAACATCAAGAAGGCGGCCAAGGCGGGCGTCGAGGTCACGGTCGGGTCGGACTTGAAGGCGTTTCACGACTTGTATGTGCATACCGCCGAGCGCGATCATTTCGTGCCGCGGCCGCTGCGGTACTTCGAGAGGATGTTCACTGAGCTGAGCGCGGAGGACCCTGAGCGGATCAAGCTCTACCTGGCCCACCACCAGGGCGATCTGGTCGCCGCCACGATCCTGGTCCGGGTCGGAGCGTATGCGTGGTACTCGTACGGCGCCTCCGCGACCGAGAAGCGGGAGGTGCGCGGCTCGAACGCCTGCCAGTGGGCGATGATGCGCGACGCGCTCGCGGCCGGCTGCGACGTCTACGACCTCCGCGGCATCACCCCGACCCTCGACGTCGACGATCCGCACGTCGGACTGATCCAATTCAAGGTCGGCACCGGCGGTCAGGCGGTACGGTACGTCGGGGAGTGGGACCTGCCGCTGCGGCCGGTGATGTATCGGGCCTTCGACCTCTACATGAGGCGGCGCGAGTACCTGAGAGGCAAGCGAAGATAGCGTGATGGTCAAGGACTGGCACCACCTGGTCAGCACCTTCAACGGAGTCGTACTGCTCACGATCGCCACCGCGCCGGTGGCCGTGCTGGTGGTCTTCCTTCTCGTGTGGCGACGTTCTGGCGCGCGGCTTTGGCGTACGTCGGTGGCCGAGGTCGGCATGATCTACGGGACGGTGCCGTGGGTCTGGATGACGATGCTGCCGGGCAGTCATGCCGGCGAGGTCCCGGGTCGGTTCAGCCTGATCCCGCTGCGGGATCTGTTCTCGATGACGGCGCCTGGCATCGTCGGCAATCTGCTGGTGTTCGCGGCGCTCGGATTCTTCGCACCGCTTCGGTTTTCTTTTTTGGCATCGATACCGCGCGTCCTCGCACTCGGAGCGGGCTGCTCGCTGCTGATCGAGATCGCGCAGTACGTGCTGCGGCTCGATCGGGTGTCGTCCGTGGACGACGTACTGCTCAACGCCGCCGGTGCCGGGCTGGCCGCGTTGGCGTCGCGTCGCTGGTGGCGCGACCCGGCGACATTTCGTCGGCATATCGAAAACCGGATACAGGCTGGCAACACGACCTCCCTTTGACTTGGAGGCATGACCTACAGCGAACCGGCTGCTACCGCGGTACGGCGCACCGTCGCGGGCATCACCGTCTTCGGCTGTGAACCCGACGAGGCCGCCTTGTTCCGGGAACTGGCGCCACGCTTCGGCATCGCTCCGATCATCACGTCAGCGGCAGTGTCCGAGGACCTTGCCGAACTGGCCCTCGGCAGCCGATGCATCAGCGTCGGCCACAAGACTCGCGTCACGAACGCCACCCTGCTCGCCCTCAGCCGGATCGGCGTGGCGTACATCTCCACCCGAAGCGTTGGATACAACCACATCGACGTGCGGTACGCCGAGCGCGTCGGCATCTGCGTCGAGAATGTCGCCTACTCGCCTGACAGCGTGGCGGATTACACGCTGATGCTGATGCTGATGGCGGTGCGCAACATGAAGTCGGTCCTCCGGCGCGCCGACGTCCACGACTATCGGTTGAGTGCCACCCGCGGGCTAGAGCTCCGGGACCTGACCGTCGGGGTCATCGGAACAGGTCGCATCGGCAGGGCGGTGATCGACCGGCTGCGCGGGTTCGGGTGCCGAGTGCTCGCCTATGACAAGGATCCCGGAACACGTGTTCCGCTGGACGAACTCCTGCTGCAGAGCGACATCGTCACGCTGCACACGCCGCTTACCGCGGAAACCCATCATTTCCTGGATCGCCGGCGAATCGGGCAACTGAAGCCCGGCGCGTTCGTGGTCAACACCGGACGTGGAGCACTCCTCGACACCGAGGCACTGGTCGACGCCCTCGAAAGCGGGCGGCTGGGCGGCGCCGCACTCGACGTACTCGAAGGCGAGGAAGGCATCTTCTACGCCGACCGGCGCGACGAACCAGTCGAGAGCGACCTGCTGCTGCGCCTGCAGAAACTGCCGAACGTGATCATCAGCCCGCACACCGCCTACTACACCGACCACGCACTGAGCGACACGGTCGAGAACTCCATCATCAATTGCCTGAACTTCGGAAGCAGGGAACAGCATGGATAGGTTGAAGATCGGCGTCCTCTTCGGGGGTATTTCCGAGGAGCACCACATCTCGGTCAAGTCCGCGCAGGAGGTCGCGAAGAACCTCGACCTCGACAAGTACGAGCCGTTCTACATCGGCATCACGGAGCACGGCGCCTGGAAACTCTGCGACCGCCCTGGTCCGGACTGGGAGAACGGCAACTGCCGTCCGGTGGTCCTGTCGCCCGACAGCAGCATGCAGGGCCTGCTCGTGCTGGAGTCCGACCGGTTGGGTTCCCGGATCCGGCAGGGGCAGTACCAGACGATCAACCTCGATCTGGTGTTTCCGGTGCTGCACGGCAAACGCGGCGAGGACGGCGCGATCCAGGGCCTGCTGGAACTGTCCGGAATCCCCTACGTGGGCTGTGATGTGCAGAGTTCCGTGCAGTGCATCGACAAGTCCCTGACCTACACGGTCGCCAGCAGCGCCGGCATCGCGACGCCGAACTTCTGGACAGCCACGCCCGACCTCGATCCCGAGGAGCTCCCGTATCCCGTCTTCGTGAAACCGGCGCGTTCGGGTTCGTCCTTCGGCGTCAACAAGGTGTCCAGCAGCTCGGAACTGCCTGATGCTTTGGAAGCTGCAGGCCTGTACGACGCGAAGGTGCTGATCGAAGAGGCTGTCATCGGCAGTGAGGTCGGCTGCGCGGTCCTCGGGAACGAGGTGGATCTGATGACCGGCGAGCTCGATCGCATCGCACTCTCGCACGGCTTCTTCAAGATCCACCAGGAGGACTCACCCGAGACCGGCTCCGAGAACTCGACGTTCGTCGTACCCGCCGACATCTCGGAGGAGTCGCGCGCGCTCATCCAGGAGACCGCGCAGGCCGTGTACCGCGCGTTGGGGTGCGGCGGGCTGGCGCGTGTCGACATGTTCCTCACGGCGGACGGGAAGGCAGTCCTCAACGAGGTCAACACCTTGCCCGGTATGACGTCGTACAGCCGCTATCCCAGGATGATGGCGGCCGCCGGCGTACCGCTGAGTGAAGTGATCGATCGGCTGGTGTCGGTGACTCTGACCGGGAAGCTGCAGTGAACGCTGACTTCGCCTTTGTGGACGAGGTGACGTCAGGGATTCGGTGGGACTCCAAGTACGCCACGTGGGACAACTTCACCGGCAAACCGGTGGACGGCTACCTGGTGAACCGCATCGTCGGCACTCGAGCTCTTTGCGCAGCCTTGGAGAGAGCGCGAGAGAAGGCGGAACCGCGGGGCTTCGGTCTGCTGCTGTGGGACGGCTATCGGCCGCAACGTGCCGTGGACAGCTTCCTGCGTTGGGCCGAACAGCCGGAGGACGGGCGGACGAGGCTACGGCATTATCCGAACATCGACCGTCATGAGATGTTCGAAAAGGGCTATGTAGCAACGAAGTCCGGCCACAGCCGCGGTAGTGCCGTCGACCTCACGCTGTACGACCTGACGACCGGCGAGCTGGCTCCGATGGGCGGCCACCACGACCTGATGGACTCGATCTCGCACCACGGCGCAACCGGCATCACCTCGCTCGAAGCTGAGAACCGCCGGCACCTCTGCTCGATCATGGAGTCCGCGGGTTTCAGCCGGTGCGACCACGAGTGGTGGCACTACACGTTGCTGGACGAGCCGTACCCGGACACGTACTTCGACTTCCCGATCGCCTGATGGACATCCGTCTCGCCCGTCTTGCGGACGCCGTCGCCATCAACGAGTTACTGGCCGAGCTGGGCTATCCGCAATCTGATCCGGCGGCGACCGCGGCCCGTATCCAGACCTGGTCCGAGGACCCCGCCGGAGCGGTCTACGTCGCCGACACCGACCAGGGTGTGCTGGGGGTCATCGCCGTACACACCTGCCCGTTCTTCGAACGCGAAGGCACCTGGGCCCGCATCGTCGCCCTGGTCGTCTCCACCCAAGCCCGCCGCCAAGGCATCGGCTCCCGCCTCATCGCAGCCGCCGAGTCCTTCGCCACCCACCACGGCTGCCTCCGCATAGAAGTAACCAGCTCACCCCACCGAACCCAAGCGCACACCTTCTACCAATCCCACAACTACACCCTCACCCCCACCCGCTTCCTCCAAAACCTCACCAGCTGAGGTCCCGAACCTGGGGAGGATTACCTACCCAATCCGGGAAGTAACCCTCCCCAAACCCACGCCGCCAATTGCGCGGAGCTGTCACCTCGGTGCGGATCTTGTGCAGCTGCTCCTTGGTGATTCCGGCGTCCTGCGTCATCTTGCTGATCGCGCCGATCGCGGCCCCGGCCACGCCACCGATCACGGGCACAAAGAAGAGGGAACCGAGAAGGACTCCCCACAATGCCCCCACCCCGTTCCGCGCCAGGTTTCCTCGTGACTCTGCTTGGTGGTCGGATGCGATTCACCCCTGGGCCACGAGACGACCGCGTGGTCGAGGACCTTCACCAACCCATCTGCCTCACAGCCCTTGAGGATCGAGGCAGCGCCCCCGGCGCCAGCCGGACTGTCGAACTTCCACACCGTAAACGCGGCCATGGTGCACTCCCTGCCTTCCATCAAACCGAGCGCAGGCCAACACGGTGACTGCGCTGTTCTTGTCCAGTTCGCGGCCAACGTGACGCCGGCCTACGCGCCTGCCGCACCCATCGTCGCCGCCAACACACGGGGCAACGTCACCCCACGGGGATGAATCTGACAGCTTCGCCCAGCAGTCAGGTCATACGAGAAGCCGGTCTCCCGAGTGGGAAACCGGCCTCTGATCTGCTGTGGAGCTCAGGGATCCCTGGCCTCTTCCGTGTCATGGAGGGTTCGGCCGCCGGATCAGGATGGGATCTTGCTCAGGATCTGCGCGGCGTCGTCGTTCTCGGGGTTGAGGTCGATGGCGCGGCGGAGGGCGCTCCTCGCGAGGTCGAGCTGCCCGTCGAGCTGATGGGCGCATCCGGTCATCGTCCAGGCATCGGACGAGTCCGGGCGTACGTCGGTCCACAGTCGCAGGAGGGGCCAGACCAGGCTCGGGAGGTGCAGCTCCATCGCTCCCCACGTCGCGTCGACGAATCCCTCGTCGAGGTCGAACTCGGCCGGCTCGACCCCGGCCAGTCGGCCGAGCTCCACCTTGGCGGCCTCCGGTCCCGAGGCTCTCAGCACCTCGGCGACAGGTCCGACGACCGAGCGCGGGAAGGCGCGGAGGTCGGTCATCCCGTCAGGCTTCGCCGAGAGCGGTACGTCGGCGAGGGCGATATCGAGCGCCGCCGCGGCGATGTCCGGCGCAGGGATGTTGTTGGAATTGGCCAGCACAACGACGCCCGTCCGCAGCTCAGGCACCATCACTACCTTCGACCCGAACCCGGGGTCCGAGCCGCCGTGGCCCACCGTTCGATACCCGCGATAGCTGCCCACGAACCAGCTGCGTCCTACCGAATCCATCCACGGTGGGCGCTCTACCGGCATCACCGGCTGCCACATCTGCTCGACCAGTCCAGGATCCAGCCGCGCCCAGTGCCCGTCGGATCCCTTGACCGGTTCGAAGTGGGCCACCATCCAGCGACACATCTCGACCAGGTTGGAGTGCAGGGTCGAACTGGGCGCATGGCGCCTGGTGTACGGATAGGCGCCCTCGGGCACCGACAGCGGCATTCCCACGTGCGGTGACGCAGCGAGGTGCGCGGGTACGTCGCCGCGCAGGAAGGTGCTGTTCCGCAGTCCGAGTGGAGCGAGGACCTGTTGCTGCATTGCCTTCTCGAACGTCGTGCCCATGACCCTGGACAGCAACAGCCCGAGCAGCTCGAACCCGGCGTTCGAGTAGGAGAACGCCGAGCCCGGCTCCGACTGCAGACGCCAGTCCGAGATGCTGCGAGCGAACTCGCTGAGCGCTTCGTCGCCGAGCTGAGGATCGTGCCAGCCGTAGCTCTCGACGTCGGGGAGTCCACTCGAGTGGCTCAACAGGCGCCGGGCTGTGACCTCCCCTTCGCGACCGTCGGCCAGCGTGAACTCAGGCACCCAATCGGTGATTGGAGCATCGAGATCGAGCACCGGTTCGCCGGCGCCGCGAGCGGTCGCCACAGACACGATCGCGGTCGCGACGAAGGGCTTCGACACCGAAGCCAGGTGGAACATCGTCTCGGGCGTGACCGGCGTACCGGTCCCGACGTCACGAACGCCGAACCCACGCGAGACAACCTCCTCATCCCGCACCACCGCAACCGCCAGCCCTGCCACGTCGTGCGAGCTGACAAAGCCCTCAACCAGTGGCCACAACCCAGATTCCACACGCTCCCGAAGGCCCGCCCCCACGTCCATGCCTTCGACAGTACGCCGCCCTGCGACGTTCGGCCTCCTCATGTGCGCGAGGATCGCAGTCAGAAGGTGGCGATCGGGTTGACTGGGCTGCCCGACGTACCGGCGAAACGGACCGGCGCGATCGCGAGCTGGAAGTCCCACTGGCCGAGTTCGGCAGCCGTTGCCACGCACTCCTCCAGGTCGCAGTTGTCGAGCATCCACAGACCCATCGCGACGAGGCTCACGGCGTGCACCGGCATCAGTACGTCGTACCCGGAAGGCTGTACGTCCTGGGGCGTGTCGGCGCCGATCAACGCGACCTCCCGTTCCCGCAGCCACGGCAGGCAGGACGCGTGCCACCCGGCCTGCGTGATGCCGCCGGCGGGACCTGCCTCGTGGCGAGCGCGACCGTAGCCGGTCCGCAGAAGTACCGCATCGCCGGATTGGACGCGCACGCCCTGGCGACGCTCGGCCTCCTCGAGATCCTCGGGGAACACTCCTTCACCTGGCTCCAGCCACGGCACATCGCGGACTGCTGCAACGTCCAGGAGGACTCCCCGCGTGACGATCCCGTTCGCCGCCGCCGTGACGGCCGCCCAGGCCGAACCGGTCTCCGCGTCGACCAGCGAGTGCGATCGGCCGTTGTACATCTTGCCGTCCCAGAAGATGTGGCACGGCGAATCCAGGTGGGTGATCGTGTTGCCGTGGAACATGATGCCGAGCCGCTCGTTCGAGAAGCCCCAGTGCCGGTCCTTGTGGAAATGGGGCGGCATGTGTTCGGCTCCCGGCATGTCGACGGCGCACGGGCACGAGTTCGTCGCCCGCTCCATTTCTTCCGGTACGGCGATCTCCCAGGCGCACGACACACTCCGGCCGTGGCGCACCGCCCGCGCCGCCGCCAGCCGGACCTCGTCGGTGATGTGGTTCAGAGTGCCGAGCTCGTCGTCATCGCCCCACCGCCCCCAGTTCGACAACGTGTCGAAGTACCCGAGCACGTCATCCTGCGTGGGCATCGATCGTGGCGTCATCCCAGCATCAACTCCTCCAAGACCGTTGAACTGGCATGAAACTACATCGACAGGCCAACTGCCTCTGAGCGCGGTCGGTGATGCGTCGGGACGGCTTGGCCGTTCAGGCCAGAAGAGCCCTGGCGAATGCGTCCCGGTGGGCGGCCATTCTGCTTGGATGGGCGGTGATGACCAGGCAACCAACACTGTTCTTGACCGTGGGACTTCCATGTACCGGGAAGACCACTGCTGCGCGGCGCATCGAGATCGAGCACCAGGCACTTCGCTTGACGAAGGATGAATGGGTGAAGGCCCTCTACGGGCACGAGAACCCGCCCGCGGCCCAGCGTGTGATCGAAGGACGACTGATCCAGATCGGACTGCGCTCTCTCGAACTCGGCAACAACGTCGTGATCGACTACGGCCTCTGGAGTCGGGACGAACGCTCCGCTCTACGTCAGGCCGCAGCAGACATCGGCGCGATGGTAGAGATGCGGTACTTCGAGCTGGCCGCAACCGAACAGCGGAAACGACTCGATCAGCGCCAAGCCGAAGCGCCACACACGACCTGGCCCATGTCCGACGAGGAACTGGTCGAGTGGGCCGCCAGCATCGATATCCCGACACCAGGCGAACTGGACGGCACCGAACCCATCGATGACCCACCGGCCGGATTCGCAACCTGGGCCGAGTGGCGCAACCACCACTGGCCGCCAACAGCCTCCTGACATTCCTCACCTGCGGTGGAGCGAGAGACGGGTTCAGTCGCGCGTGGCGGGGGCGACGTCGCGCACCATCACGCAGTTGCCCAGGCCCTTGGGCCGGTCGTAGGTGAATCCCTCGCGCTCGTACATCGTGCGGGTGCCGTTGTAGAGGAACGACGAGTTCTTCTTCCGGACCCCGCCGGTGTCGTGCGGATAGCCCTCAACCAGGCCGCCTCCGGCCTGCGCGATCAACTCGACGGCTCCGCGCAGGGCGATCGCCGCCAGGCCGTGACCGCGACGATCGCGCTCGACCAGGATGCAGGTGACCCGATAGTCGGGCAGCCGCTCGGCAGTGGCGACGTACTCTTTGCGGTGCTGGATGTTGGGCAGTTCCTCGGGTGATCCGTACTCCGCCCAGGCGACGGCTCGATCGCCGTCGTACACCAGCGCCGCGTGCGCGATCCCGTCGGCGACCAGACGTTGCTTCAGCGCCCGGTTTCCCTCGGCGCTCTGCCCCTTCTCCGCGCACTCGGGATGGAAATGCGTACACCAGCAGCTGGCGAACATGCCCTTGTTCCGCTCGACGAGAGCGGCGAAGTCGTCGAACGTCTCCGGCGTGAGCGCCTTGATTTTGAAGTCGGACATATTGGCACGGTACGCCCGATTCCGGACGATCAGCGTCCGGAAGCCCAAACTGCCACGACGACGTACGCGCCGTCGCGGCCAACGAGCCGCCGTCGTGCGGAGCGATGGACGAGATACTGCCGTCATGCAAAGGCCCGACTGGTAAACCGGCCTCTGATTCGCTGGGAGCTAACTCCAGCATGATGGGCCGTCGCGGGGATCCACGGCACGGCAGGATCAGAACTCGGTTGACAGCGGACGGGGCCGATCGGTCGGATGGGCTCGTGACTTCCCACGTCGACCAGGCAGCCATCAGCACACCGCTCGTCCGCGAGCTGGTGGCCGCGCAGTTCCCGCAGTGGGCCGCGTTGCCGCTGGAGCCGGTCGACTCCAGCGGATTGGTGAACGCGATCTACCGCCTCGGTACCGACCTTTCCGTACGGCTGCCGCACCGCCCCTCGATCACCGACGAAGTACGACGGGAGCAGGCAAAACTCGCCGCACTCGCGCCGTTCCTGCCCGTGGCCATCCCTTCTGTCGAGGCGATCGGCTCGGCCACCGAGGCGTACCCGGGCGAGTGGTCCGTCCACCGCTGGCTCGCCGGCACGCACCCGTCCCCCCACGCGCTGGTTGATCCGCGTGGGCTGGCGACGGACCTCGCGGCGTTCGTCGACGCCTTCCGGCGAATCAACCTGCCGGACCGGCCACCTGCGTACCCGGGCGAGCGCCGGACGCGCGCTCCGATGGACTCGATGGACTCCGCGACGCGGGAGGCGATCAGCGAGCTGGATGGCCTGATCGACACGCACGCAGCGCTGGCGTCGTGGGAGGAGTCGCTCGCGGCGCCGTACGACGGACGCGAGGTGTGGGTGCACTCGGACCTGACGCCGAGCAACTTGCTCGTGTCGGCGGAGGGCCGGCTGACCGCGGTACTCGACTTCGAGACGTGCGGTGTCGGCGATCCGGCGTGCGATCTGTTCCCCGTGTGGTACCTGCTGCCCGCGAGCGTCCACGACGAGTTCCGCGCCACGCTGGACGTGGACGACCCGACATGGCTCCGCGGACGCGGGCGCGTGCTCTCCCAAGCCGTGATCGTGTTGCGCTACTTCAAGGACACCAACCCAGCACTCGCAAACTACGCACACCACGCCGTCAGCAAGGTGCTCGCAGCTTCGTGTAGGCCTCATGATTAGAGGAACGGCTCGCAAGTACTAGTGGAACGGCTGGCGCAGTGCAGGCCTCATTCACTACACCGCGCCGGCCGGTCTTGGGTCCCCGCCTGAGCCGTCAGGGGAAGACAGGGGTGACGAGAGCTCAGGCAGGGACGAATGGGAAGCGAGGCCGAGCGTCTGCGTGGGAGCTCGGACGGCGCTCGCCTGGCCGGTGGGAGCCATCACGGCATCGTGAGCACCTGTGCACCAGTTGCGGCTTCGAAATAGTCCTTGATACGACCCCGAGACCCGAGCACAGCAAAGTGCAGCATGCTCGGCAGGAGCACCCTCTCGATCTGGTCGCGGACGACAGTGTCAAGCAGGCGGCCGAAGGCAGCCGGCGATCGGGTGCCTTCCTCAACAAAGATGGCCGCCAGTTCGAGGTCGGAGGTCGCAGCGAACTGAGTTAGGCGTTCCTTGGTCCGGTTGACTTCAGACGTGCACATCAAGAGATGTTCGCGCAGGTAGGCGCAGGCGCGCGGATGCTCGGACTGTTGACCGCGGTCCTCAGGATCGCAGTTACAGGAGAGCGAGTAGCAGGTCCCTGCGGGATGTACGCGCTGCAGATCCCGAGTGCGCACGGCGGTGGTCATACCAACGACGCTACAAAGGGGCCGCCAGCAACTACCAGGTAGTTGCGAGCAGTTGCTACCCCAATTCGTCCAGGACGCGCAGGATCAGGCGGCGGGCATCGCGTCCGTAGACCGCCGGCTGACGCAGTTCCTCGAACATTCGCTCATACAGCCCAATCTCTTGAGGCTGACTTACGTCGATGCTGGCGGTCGGCGTTTCAAGCGACACCAGTGCGTCATCGAAGATCCAAAAGCCGGTCGACCCCACGGTCCGGCGCTGCACCATTAGGGGGACGACGCCAAACGAGATGTTGGGCAGTGTCATGACCGACAACAAGCGGTCGAGCTGGCCCGCCATAGTGGCCGCGGTGCCGAACTGCGTGCGGATAGCGGCTTCTTCCAGAACCACGGAGAAGGTCTTGGCTGCCCGGTACAAGATGGCTTGGCGCTCAATTCGGGCCGCCACCGCGGCCTCGATGTCGTTACGCGTGTCCAAGAAGTCGATCCAGAAGCTCAGCAACTCGGCGGCGTACTCAGCGGTCTGGAACAAGCCGGGGATGACGTTGTGCTCGTAGATCCGAAAACGTTCGGTTCGCTCGAACAGGTCGCCGCGCGTCTGGAGGAGCTGCTTCATGCCGGCGCGGGTACGGCGTTTGAACTCCATGTACATGGACTCCACGGCGCGGGCTTGCGCGATGAGGTCGGGGATCTGGTCCTCGGCTGAGCAGGCGGCGCACCAGGTGCGGATGTCCGGATCGGTCGGGCCCTGGACGCCGTTCTCGATCTTGCTGACACGCGTAAAGTGCCAGCCTGTCGCGACCGCGAGTTCGCGACCGGACAGACCGGCATCTTTGCGCAGTTCCCGCAGCCGCAGGCCGAGTGCTTGCTGAGCCTTGCGGGCGGCGTCAGACGGGCTTGTACTCACTGTGCCGAATGGAGAGTGCCCAGACCTTCTCGAAGGCGGCCGAGCACATCTCGATGACGGCCGCGTCGGTCGTGATGGTGAAGGCCGTGTTCAAGCCGGACCCGGCGTAGTGCAAGAACACGACTTGTTGGTCGTCGATGAGGTAGAAGTCGTTGCCCGGCAGGCAGATGGTTGACGTGAGCCGGCGCGGTACCCAGCGGATGTCCTCGCCTGCGTCGACCATGGGGTGAGCGATGCTGTAACTCCAGCGCTGGTAGTCGCTCAGAGGCTCGGAGACGACGCGGGCCCGCCGGATACTCCGACCGGCGCGCACGTGGTCGCGCAGTTCTTGGCACCACTCTTCGAGCCAGGCAAGGTCATCCGGCTCGCCTCGAGCCCACTTGGCCATATAGGGCAGCTCAGTTTCGGTGCCGTAGGCATCACGGGTCTCGAGGTGAACCGCCGAGCGCTGAAACGACGACAGCAGCTCGGACAGATCGTCAGACGTTATCTGCTGCACGACCCTCCTGGAAGAAGAACGGGATCATCCGATCCGGGATCTCGACGGCGGACTCACCATCAGGAAGGTTGAGCGTAGCGAGCGCGTCCGCGTCGTTGATGACCCAACCTTGGACGACCCAGCTGCCCCGGTCGGTCTTGTAGAGCGTGGGTGAGTTGTTCGGGTTCGAATCGGGATCGCCTGCGATCAAGGTCAGACGCATGTTGATCTCCCTGGGTGGGCGGTTGCGGTTGGTTGCCGGTGACTACCCTCCGCTTGCACGTGATTGCGGTCAAGGGTTGTTGCGAGATGTTGCGAGGCGAGTTTGAGCGCAGGTCAGGCTGTCCGGAGGGCCGGCACGCCTCTGGCGACTTGGACGACGCGACATGGCCCCGCGGACGCGGCCGCGTGCTGTCCCAGGCCCTGATTGTGCTGCGGTACTTCAAGGACACCAACCCGGCCCTCGCGAACTACGCGCGGCACGCCATCGGCAAGGTGCTCGCAACTCCTCGATGAGCTGTCGCCGGGGAGCTGCGGCACAGCTACGGCGGCCGTTCCTGATCGAGGGAGCGGAGGCGATGGACCAGACCTTGCGCCGGAACCTGTAGTCACTCACTTAATCACTCAGGTCATGAAGAAGGCCGGTTCTCCGAGTGGAGAACCGGCCTCTGAT
Source organism: Kribbella pratensis (assembly GCF_004366075.1). Classification (GTDB taxonomy): domain Bacteria; phylum Actinomycetota; class Actinomycetes; order Propionibacteriales; family Kribbellaceae; genus Kribbella; species Kribbella pratensis. Next base: position 2,145,995 of record NZ_SODU01000001.1, read on the forward strand.
CTGCGGTGGAGCTTAGGGGATTCGAACCCCTGACCTCTTCCATGCCATGGAAGCGCGCTACCAACTGCGCCAAAGCCCCGCGGTGTCTTGCGACTCCGAAAGCTTAGCGGATGAGTGCCTGCAAAGAAAAATCGGTTCCCTCGTGGGGCTGGTGAGGTAGACAGCAGGCTGTTTGCGGCCTGTCGGCGGGTACGGCGGGAGCCTGATCTGCACGGTTTATCCGCCGCACACAGTACGTCGCACCGCGGCCCCGAGTGCCCCGAAGCAGGCAGGATCCACCACCAACCGGTTGCCCTGCCACACCACTCCACGGGGGCAACCAATCCGCCACGGGCCGTGCGGCGAGGACCAGTGCGCGCACCGCCGGAGGCGGCCAGAAGACAGCCGCCGCGAAGCGGTTACCGCTGCGTTCTCTAACCACAGTTGGTACGCCGAGGACAGTGCGTGAGGCGCGGGGCGCGCGCCTCACGCAGCCGCCGCGAAGCGGTGTCCATCCTGCGCGCCTCAACCACAGTTCGTACGCCGTGGACGGTTCGACGAGGGGCAGGATGCGCGCCCGCCGAAGGCGCAAAGGAGAGCCGCCGCGAAGCGGTGTCCTGCTTACCTTTGGGGGTCGTCGCTCATTACTGGTTCGGGGAGGCTGCCGGCGTTCCATTCTTCGATTCGCCAGCCGGAGCGACCGGGGAGGAGGGAGACCCAGTTGCAGTTGGCGAGGCCTCCGAAGGCGGGCCAGTTGGCTTGCGGGATGCCGAGGAACAGGCAGATGCCGACGCGGGCGGCGAGGCCGTGGGTGGCGATCACGATGGTGTCCTCGGAGGATCCCTCCGCGGAGATCCGGGACAGCGCGTCCGCGAACCGATCAGCGACTTCTTCGACGGTTTCGCCGTTGGAGCCGCGGCGCTGCGGTTCGCCGCTGCGGATCCGGGTGGCCGCCTCGGGGTTGACGGCGGCGAGCTCGGACATGGTGAGGCCGGCCCAGTCGTCGACGTCGATCTCGCGGAGCGCCTCGTCGTACTCGATCTTCAGGCCGGTCAGCGCGGCGAGCTCACCCGCGGTGGACGCGGCGCGTTGCAGGTCGCTGGCGAAGAGCCGTGTCGGCGCGAGGGACGCGAGTCGTGCGGCCGCGGCGCGTGCTTGCGCTACGCCGACCGTGTCGAGCGGGATGTCGGCCTGACCCTGGATCTTGTCGTGCAGGTTCCATTCCGTCCGGCCGTGCCGCCAGACGATCAGTCGGCCCGCGCTCATTCCGCCGAAGCCGAACCAGGGACGGGCGACGGCAGCGGGATGACCGGGCAGTCGCGCCACAGGCGCTCCAGCGAGTAGAACGAGCGCTCCTCGTCGTGCTGGACGTGGATGACGATCTCGAGGTAGTCGAGCAGCACCCAGCGGCCCTCGCGGGCGCCCTCCCGGCGGACCGGCTTCGCGTCGAAGTCGACGCGGAGCTTCTCCTCGATCGCGTCGACGATCGCGCGCACCTGGCGGTCGTTGGAGGCGGACGCGACCAGGAACGCGTCGGTGATGGCGAGCTGCTCCGACACGTCGAAGGCGAGGACATTCTCGGCCTTCTTGTCGTGGGCCGCTTCCGCAGCCGCGGTCAGCAGCTCGATGGCGCGTTCACTGGCAGGCATAAAACGTCCTAACGGTTGGTGTAGAGCTCACGCTTGGCGATGTACTGGACGATGCCGTCCGGCACCAGGTACCAGGTCGGGTTGCCCTTGGCGACCCGGGCACGGCACTCGGTCGACGAGATCGCCAGCGCCGGCACCTCGAGCAGGGTGATCCGGTTCATCGGCAGCTGGTCCAGCGGCAGCTCGAGGCTTTCGGTGCCGGGCCGCGTACAGCCGACGAACTGGGCCAGCTTGAACATCTCGTCGACGTCCCGCCAGGTCAGAATCTGGGCGAGCGCGTCGGCGCCTGTGATGAAGAACAGCTCGGCATCCGGGTACAGCTTGGACAGGTCCCGCAGGGTGTCGATCGTGTACGTCGGACCCGGCCGGTCGATGTCGACCCGGCTGACCGAGAACCGCGGGTTCGACGCGGTCGCGATGACCGTCATCAGGTACCGGTCCTCGGGCGGCGAGACCTTGCGATCCGACTTCTGCCACGGCTGGCCGGTCGGGACGAAGATCACCTCGTCGAGATCGAAGTACGACTGCACCTCGCTGGCCGCGACCAGGTGCCCGTGATGGATCGGGTCGAACGTGCCACCCATCACGCCGATGCGTCGTACCCGCTCCACAAAAGCCACGTCAGCCTTTCACCAAGCCCCTCAGCTGTGCGGCCGGCCCTTGCCCATGATGACGGTGACGAGCAGCAGCAGGACGAGGACGAAGAGCGCGAACCCGCCGTACCACCACTTCGAGATGTGCGAAGCCTCGACCGCGGCCTCTTCGAGAGCCGCGACCTGCGGCACCAGGAGCGTGAACATGAGGCAGAGCCTATCTCGTGACCGCCGGAACGACAGCGACCGGTGGCCCCGGACACTCGCTGCGGGACACCGGTCGCGATAGGAAGGTCAGTTGTGGCGGGCGTTGCGGGTCAGCAGCCGGCGCCAGGTGGACGGTACGGCGTGCGCGCGGCGGGCCTGCGCTGCGGCGCGGTGCATCTCGTCGATCCGGGCACGGGCAACTTCGGGGGTGATCATGGTTCCTTCACAGGGTTGGTACGGCGGAACCGGGGCGAACTGTCCCCGGTACCTCAAATTGTACGGTAAGAGTTACGCTCTCACAAACGAATTAAAGGCGCAGGACATTCCTCGCCTTGGAATCAGCGGTGAACAGGAGGCGTAATGGACGCGATCGATCGGCAGCTGATCGAGGCGCTCCGGCTGAACGGCCGCTCCAGCTGGGCCGAGCTCGGCCGGGTGGTCGGACTGTCCGGCCCGAGCGTCCAGGAGCGGGTACGACGTCTCGAGGAGCGCGGCGTACTGCTCGGCTACCGCGCGGTGGTCGCCCCGGACCAGGTCGGCCTCGGCACGAGCGCGCTGATCGGGCTGTTCCAGCGCGACGACGTCGAGACCGACGACATCGTCGAGCAGGTCCGCGAGATTCCCGCAGTCGAGGACTGCTGGTTCGTCGCCGGCGATCAGGAGCTCGTGGTCAAGGTTCGGGTGGCCGACGTGACGCAACTGGAGGCGGTCGTCGGCTCACTGCGGCGCGTGAACGGCGTGGTCAGGACGCGGACGACGGTTGTGCTGTCGACTCGCTGGGAAGGACGTCCCGCACCTTTACCCGAGTGAGCAGCAGTACGGCGCCCGCAGCCAGCGCCAGGCCTGCGGCGACCGGGTAGAGCAGTCGCGGCGCGTGCTGGTACGCCGTACCGCCAAGCGCCGGCGCGAGGAACATGCCGCTGATCGACGCGGCGGCGTACAGGCTCGAGTACCGCCCGACCATCCCCTCCGGCGCCGCATCGGCCACGTGCGCGGTGGCGGTCGGCTTGTAGAGCATCTCCCCCGCCGTCATCACCACGATCGCGAGCGCGGCCCCCGCCAGCGCCGGCCAGACGCCGATGATCGCGAGCCCCAGGCCGATGCACGCGAAGCCGGCCGCGATCACCCGGGTCGCGCGATGACCCTGGAGGCGTACGGCGATCGGCGCCTCGAAGAGGACGATGACGACCGAGCTGGCCCCGAGCAGTACGCCGTACGCGACGGCCGGCGTACCCGCATCGCGCAGGAGCAGCGGCATCGTGGCGAAGATCTGCCGGTAGGCGGTGTCGACCACCACGATCGTCGCCAGCACCATCAGGACCGGACGATCGCTCAGCACCGACTTCCACAAACCGGTTGCCGATGGCCCCGGAGTACGACGCGCACTCGGAACCCAGCGCCACACGATCACGGCCATGACCAGGCTGGTGACGGCGTCGACGACGAAGACCAGCGAGAAGTCGTACGCCGCGAGCAGGCCGCCGAGGGGCGGTCCGATGGTGAAGCCGGCGTTGGCTGCGGTGCGGGACAGCGCGACGCCCTCGCGGCGGCGTTCGGGCGGGAGCGACGTCGTGACGAGGGCGCTCAGATTGGGACGCCCGGCCCCGCCGAACAGACCCGCTAGCGCTGCTAGAAAAGCTAGCGCTGCTCCCGGCACGAAGGGCATCGCGACGCACGCGGCCGCCCACAGCAGTTGGCTCGCGAGCGCCGCCGTACGCAGACCGAACCGGTCGCCGAACCAGCCGCCGCCGAGGTTGCCGCCGACCAGGCCGACGCCGTACGCCGCCGCAGCGAACCCGGCCTGCTGCGCCGACATACCGCGGTCCTCGACGAGGTAGAGCGTGAGGTAGACCCAGGCGAGCGCGCCGGCCCCGTTGACGAGCTGGCCGACCATCACCGCCTTGAGCCAGGTGGGCAGCTCCGCGATCCGGCGCCAGTACACGTCCGCCCCCTCGGTTATATTGAGTTCCTGTTGGGAACTTACTCGACCGGCCACTGTGACGGCAACCGGGATTCCAAGGAGCGCGGACATGCGGCGGAGCACCTTCTCGCCGGAGCCGGACTGTGCGATCGCGCAGTCCCTCGGCGTCATCGGCGACGGCTGGGAACTGCTGATCGTCCGCGATCTGGCCCGCGGGCTGGCGCGGTTCGACGAGCTGGCGGGGTCGTTGCACATCTCCCGGAAGGTGCTGACCGAGCGGCTGAACGGCCTGCTGGAGAGCGGGATCGTCGAGCGGTCGGCGTACCAGGACCGGCCGACGCGCTACGCCTATGAATTGACGCCGCGCGGGCGCGCATTGCTGCCGGTCCTCGTCGCGCTGCAGGACTGGGGTGACCGCTGGCTGCTCGGTGACGGGTCACTCACCGGGACGAACACCGCGGACGAGCCGCCGGCGCAGCGCCTGCAGGAGCTGGTGGGTCAACGGGTGCCGTACGTCGCTTTGCCGTCGATCACTGGTACGACGGTTGACGTGGTGGACGCGGACGCGCGAGCGACTGTGCTGTTCGGGTACCCGGCGACCGGGCGACCAACTCGACTACCGGACGGATGGGACGAGATCGCCGGAGCGGCCGGATGCACGCTGGAGAATCGGCTCTTCGCGGGCCGGTACGACGACTTCGCGTCTCAGCGGATCGCGGTCCGTGGGGTGAGCACCCAGCGGACCGATGAGCAGCAGGCGTTCGCCCGGGCGGAAGAGATCCCGCACCTGCTGCTGTCCGATGTCGATCTGGAGCTGGTGGCGGCGCTGCGGTTGCCGACCTTCCGGGCCGGCGGATACGAGCGGTTGAAGCGGGTCGTGCTGGTGGTTGGCGCGGACCGGGTGGTGCAGGCCGTGCGGTACCCGGTCTCCGATATCGCGGATGCCGTCGAGTGGGCGCTCACGACTGCTTGAAGAAGGACTTCACCTCGGCGGCGATGCGCCGTACGACCTCGGGCTTGCCGTTGGGGTTGACGCCGCCGGGGTCCGAGGACGAGCCGTGGTCGTAGCCGTCGAACTCGATCCGGCGGCAGTGCGGTAGCACTTTCTCCAAGGTCGCTCGGCCGGGACCGAGGCCGGGAAGACCTTTGCTGCCACCGAGGAGCAGGACCTCGGCCTCGACGCTGCGGAACGTGTCGAAGGTGCCGCCCAGTTCGGCCACGATCGTGCCCTCGGCGCGGATCGTGGGAGCCAACTGACGCATGGTGATCGCCCCGGCGTCGGCCTGGCGCTCCTCCTTCGCCATCATCTTCTCCGTCATCCAGCGCAGCAGGCCGCGCGGCATCATCTTGAGGAACGCCGGCGCCATCTCGAAGCCGAACATGCTCGTCACCATCGCTCCGGCCACGTCGCCGCGGGCGATCTCCTGGTCGAACCGCGCCAGCCACTCGCGATGCGGCGCGCCGTCGGCGACGATCGCAGGCTCGTAGAGCGCGATCTGCTTGAGGTTCGGGAGGGTGCGGGCGGCCTCCAGGACGACCGCTCCCCCGGCGCTGACGCCGAACGCGCGCTCGGCTCCGGCTGCGGTGAGAACGGCGTCCAGGTCCTCGATCTCGGTGCGGACGCCGTGGTCCGGCTTGTGCGGGCCGGAGAGCCCGCGGCCGCGACGGTCCGGGAGGTAGACGGTGAACTCGTCGGCCAGCGCCTCCGCGAACAGCGTGTGGCTGCGGGCCGACTCCATGCTGCCGTGCAGGACGACGACGGCCGGGCCCTCGCCGGTCTTGTAGTAGCCGATCTCCGTGCCGTCGCGGGAGGTGACGGTGCCCTGGGTCAGTTCTGCTGCTCTCATGGATCGATAGTTACATGCGATCTAGTTACATTGCAACTAGTTTCTCTGTCCCCTATGGTGGAGGGGTGACTTTTCGACGCTCAACGCTGGCGCTGGCGATCCTCGGCCTGCTGGAGAACGGGCCGCTGCATCCGTACGGGATCCAGCGGCTGATCAAGCAATGGGGCAAGGACCAGGTGGTCAACGTCGGGCAGCGGACCAGCCTGTACCGGATGATCGTGCGTCTGGAGGAAGCCGGCCTGATCACGGCCGGCGCGACGGAGCAGGACGAGCGGTATCCGGAGCGGACGGTCTACCACCTGACCGATGAGGGGCGGGAGATCTGCCGGGAATGGTTGGCGGAGATCCTGACGACGCCGCGGAACGAGTTCCCGGAGTTCCCGGCGGGGTTGTCGTTCGTGATGCTGGTGCCGCCGGAGACCGCGGGTGAGTTGCTTGGTCAGCGGCGCGAGCGGTTGACCAAGCGGATCGCGGAGTTGCAACTGGAGCTTCGGTCGGAGGTGAACGGGCAGCCGGTCCCCCGGTTCGCGCTGCTCGAGACGGAGTACCAGGTCGCGGTCGCCGTGGCCGAGGCGAAGTGGATCGACTCGGTCCTCCACGACCTCCGAACAGGCACCCTCACCTGGACCCCGGGCCCGGTATGAGCACACCCCGAAGCACAGAGGCCGGAGCGTGACCGGCACAGGGGTCGGGACGTGACCGGCACAGGGGTCGGGACGTGACCGGCACAGAAACGACGAGGTCGGACGTGAAGCGACCTGGGAACGGCGAGCCGGGATGACGGCGCGGGGCGGTGATGCGCCGGGTGGCGACGCGCCAGGTGGCGACGCGCCGGGTGGCGACGCGCCGGGTGGCGACGCGCCGGGTGGCGACGCGCGGGGTGGTGGTGTGCGGGGTGGTGGTGTGGGGGTTGAGGTTTGGTGGGTGGGGGTTGAGGCGGCTCGGGACGAGTTCGTGCGGGATCTGGACGAGGTCGAGCGGGGGCGGTTGGCGGCTTATCTGCGGGAGGCGGACAAGGCGCGGTTTCTGCTGGGGGTGACGTTGGTGCGGCGAGTGCTGGCTCAGAGGTTTTCATTGCCTGCAGCAAGGGTTGTCTTGGACAGGACGTGCCCGGCGTGCAGGAAGCCGCATGGGAAGGTGCGGGCTGCGGGGGTCGAGTTGTCGGTGACGCATTCGGGTGATCTGGTGGGGATCGCGGTGGCCGATCGGCCGGTGGGGCTGGATGTAGAGAAGGTCGACCTGGGGGTGGATGTCGAAGCGGTGGCTCGGGTTGCGTTGACGGACGCGGAGATGCGCGAGTTGAGCGGGTACGACGGGGTCGCGAAGGCGCGGGCGTTCACGACGTACTGGACGCGGAAAGAGGCAGTCGTGAAGGCAACAGGTGAAGGACTACGCGGAGACCCGCGCGCGGCGGTGCCGGATGGTGTTCAGGTGCGGGATTTGGAGGTGGGGGTAGAGCATTGCGCGGCGCTTGCGGTGGTCTCAGGCGAGCGCCCCGTCGTGCAGGTGCATGACGGGGCGCGGTTACTCGGGTGATTTAGGTGCGGATCTGGCCTTCGCCGGTGACCACGTACTTGGTCGAGGTCATTTCGGGCAGGCCCATGGGGCCGCGGGCGTGGAGTTTCTGGGTGGAGATGCCGATCTCGGCGCCGAAGCCGAACTCGCCGCCGTCGGTGAAGCGGGTGCTCGCGTTCACCACGACCGCCGCCGAGTCGACTGCGGTCGTGAACCGGCGCGCGGCCGCCTGCGAGCGGGTGATGATCGCGTCGGTGTGACCGGAGCTGTAGCGGCGGATGTGCTGCACCGCGTCCTCGAGCGAGTCGACGACGGCCGCCGACAGATCGAGCGAGTTGTACTCCGCCCCGAAGTCCTCCTCGGTCGCCTCCACCACCGAACCAACCACGGCACCAACACCCACCACGGCACCCGCACCCTCGACGTCACCCGCACCCTCGACGGCGGCACCCGCGTCCGTCGTCGGCCGGTTGTTGCTGATCGCAACTACCTTCGGGTCGCCGTGGACGGTGACGCCGGCTTCGGCGAGCGCGGGCAGCGCACGGGCCAGGAACTCGTCGGCCACCGATGCGTGCACCAGCAGGGATTCGGCCGCGTTGCACACGCTCGGGCGCTGGGTCTTGGAGTTGAGCAGGATCTCCAGGCCGAGGTCGAGATCCGCCTCCGCGTCGATGTACACGTGACAGTTGCCGACCCCGGTCTCGATCACCGGCACGGACGACTCGCTGACCACCGTCTGGATGAGCCCGGCGCCGCCGCGCGGGATCAGTACGTCGACCAGACCGCGCGCCTGCATGAGTTCCTTCACCGCGGCCCGATCCGTCGGCACGCCCTGCACGACGTCCGCCGGTAGCCCGGCCGACTCGGCGGCGTCCCGCAGTACGGCGATGATCGCCTCGTTGGACGCTGCCGCGGACGACGAACCGCGCAACAGGACCGCGTTCCCGGACTTCAGGCAGATGCCCGCGGCGTCGGCGGTCACGTTCGGCCGGGCCTCGTAGATGATCCCGACGACGCCGAACGGCACCCGCACCTGGCGGAGCTCGAGTCCGTTGGGCAGCGTGTACCCGCGGACCACTTCACCGATCGGGTCCGCCAGCCCTGCGAGCTGCTCCAGCCCGGCCGCCATCGCGTCGACCCGCGAAGGGTCCAGCGCCAGCCGGTCGACCGTGGACTCCGGCGTACCGGCATCCCGCGCCGCCGCCACGTCCTTCGCGTTCGCCGCGACGATCGCGTCGGTGTTCGCCCGCAGCGCCGCCGCCATCGCGTGCAACGCCGCGTCCTTGGTCGCCCGGGACGCCTCTGCCAACGCGTACGACGCCACCCGCGCCCGCCGCGCCAACTCGATGATCTCGCTCACCCCTTCATCGTATGACCCCACACTCACGAAGAAGGACGCCGATCTCACCAGACGGCCCGGACGCCCGCCACTCATCAACCGCCGGCTCCTCGCCACGACCGCGCGTGAGCATCCCGACAGATCGCCCGTCCGGACGGGGTTGATGAGTGGTGGGGATCCGCGGATCGCCAGGCCATCACAATCGCTCGCAGGACGCGCGACCGAGCGTGGCGGCGGCCACCGGACACGCATTGTGATGGGCTTCAGGTCCGTCGCAGGCGGGGAAGGCGCGCGATCGCGTGTGACAGCGGGACGATCGCGGCCAGGGCGACGGTGAGGCGGCGATCGGTCGGGGCGATGGGTACGCCCTCGCTCTTCAGCCGCCGCCACGCCCACGCGCTGAACGGGATCACCACCAACGGAGTCGTGATCAGGCCGGGGGTGTAGCGGCACAGTACGGCGGACTGTGCCAAGTGGGTGCCGGCGTGCAGACCGAAGCCTGCCAATGTTGCCTGGAAGAACTTGCTCCGCCCACCTGTCGCAGCCCCCGCAGCTGACGCGGCTGCCATGGCTACCCCGGTCAGAGCGATCGCGGTGGTCGCCTCGGTGCGTGACATCGGCAGCACCTTCGCCAGCGGCGCCGGGAGGTCGGTGCCTTGTGAGAACGACGGCATCGTGGCCAGCTCTTCAAGGTCGTGGACGATCCACGCCGCGAGCAGGCCACGATGCCACCTTCCTCACAGGAGGACCAGGTCGTCGCGGTGGACCACCTCGCGTTCGTACGCCGCACCTAGCTCGCGGGCCAGGTCTCGAGTGGTGCGGCCTAGCAGGTCGGGGAGTTCGGAGGCGTCGTAGTTCACCAGCCCGCGGGCGATGACGACACCCGTCGGCGACACGAGGTCTACCGGGTCGCCGGCGGAGAAAGTGCCTTCTACCGCGGTGATTCCGGCCGGTAGGAGCGATGCGCGGCGCTGCGTGACCGCACGGACCGCTCCCTCGTCCAACCGCAGGATGCCCTGACCCGACGTGGCGTGGGCCAGCCACAGCAGGCGCGTCTTGCGGCGCCGGCCGGTCGGGTGGAACAGCGTGCCGACGGGCTCCCCGCGGAGCGCCTCACCGACCCGCCCGGCGGAGGTCAGGATCACCGGAATCCCTGCCTCCGTAGCGATTGCGGCCGCCTCGACCTTCGTCTGCATGCCACCCGTGCCGACGCTCGACGAGCCGGTCTTCCCGATCGCGAGCGGCTCCAGGTCGGCGGCGCCACGGATCTCGGTGACCATCGACGTACCGGGTTTGCGCGGATCCCCGTCGTACAGACCGTCGACGTCGGAGAGCAGGAGCAGCAGGTCGGCGTGCACGAGATGACTGGTCAGCGCCGCGAGCCGGTCGTTGTCGCCGAAGCGGATCTCGGTGGTCGCGACCGTGTCGTTCTCGTTCACGATCGGTACGACGCCCAGCTCGAGCAACCGCGCGAACGTCCGGTAGGCATTGCGGTAGTGCGATCGGCGCGTCACATCGTCCACCGTCAGCAGCACCTGTCCGACCCGCAGTCCGTGCGCCGCGAAGGCATCGCTGTAGCGGGCCATCAACAGTCCCTGACCGACCGACGCGGCGGCCTGCTGCGTCGCCAGGTCACGCGGCCGGGTCCGCAATCCCATCGGAGCCAGGCCGGCGGCGATCGCGCCGGACGAGACGAGCACGACCTCGGCGCCCTCCACCCGGCGTGCCGCGATGGCGTCGACGAGCAGCCGGAGCCGTTCGAGGTCGATCTTGCCGCGCTGGGTCAGCGACGACGAGCCGACCTTCACGACGATTCGCGTGGCGTTCACAGCCTCCGCGCGCCCTGTCCTGGGATGCACCGTCATGGATCAACCGTTCTGGTCGAGTTCCTCCTGCGCCGCCAGCTCGCGCGCCTCTTTGCGCGCCAGCTTCGCCGCAGCGTCTGCTGCTCGTTTCGCCTCGGCCGGGGACAGGTCGACCTCGTCGGCGTCCCAGTTCTGGCCGTACTCCGACCAGTCCTCGGTCCGCTCGCCCTCCCGGAAGGCGTGGTACTCGGTGTCCTTCGCCCGCCGCCGCTGCGCCGCGGGACGATCCTCCTCTAGCCGGTGGTCCTCACCGCGCCGGGCGAGGATCTCCGCACCGGCCTGGACGTCGGGCGCGAAGTCGAACACGATCGCGTTCGGTCCGTCCCCGATCACGACCGCGTCGCCCGGGTTCGCACCGAGCTTGAGCAGCTCCTCCTCGACCCCGAGCCGGTTCAACCGGTCGGCGAGGTACCCGGTCGCCTCCGCGTTCGCGAAGTCTGTCTGCCGCACCCAGCGCTCGGGCTTCTGGCCCTGCACCAGCCAGCCGCTGTCGTCCGGCAGCTTCTTCACCTTGAACTCGGGCCCGCCCTGCACCTGCGGCCGGATCACGATCCGCGTGGTGTCGGGTTTCGCCCGCTCCGCACGCCGCCGGACGACGATCTCGGCCATCGCGAACTTCAAGGCCTCCAGGCCTTCGTGCGAAGCGGTCGAGATCGGGAACACCCGGTACCCGCGCTCCACCAGCTCGGCCTGCACCATCTCGGCGATCTCGCGGGCGTCCGGTACGTCGATCTTGTTCAGGGCAACGAGTCGCGGCCGGTCCTCGAGCCCGCCGTGCGCCGCGAGCTCCCCCTCGATCGTGTCGAGGTCGCTCAACGGATCCCGGCCCGGCTCGTACGTCGCGCAGTCGATGACATGCACCAGTGCCGCACACCGCTCCACGTGCCGCAGGAAATCGTGCCCGAGCCCGCGCCCCTCGCTCGCACCCTCGATCAGACCGGGTACGTCGGCGACGGTGAACGTGGTGTCACCGGCAACGACCACGCCGAGGTTCGGGATCAGGGTGGTGAACGGGTAGTCCGCGATCTTCGGCCGGGCGCGGCTGATCGAGGCGACCAGCGACGACTTGCCGGCGCTCGGGAACCCGACGAGGCCGACGTCGGCGACGACCTTCAGCTCCAGGACGAGCGTCCGCTCCTCGCCCTCCTCACCGAGCAGCGCGAACCCGGGCGCCTTCCGCGAACTGCTCGCCAGCGCTGCGTTGCCCAGACCGCCCTTACCGCCCTGCGCCGCGACGAACTCCGCGCCCGGCCCGACCAGATCCGCGAGGACCTCGCCGCTCGCCGTACTGATGACGGTGCCGTCCGGGACGCCGAGGACCACGTCGCCGCCGTTGGCGCCGGCCTGGTGGTCACCCTTGCCCTGGGCACCGTTCGTGGCGGTGCGGTGGCTGGAGCGGTGGTAGTCGACGAGCGTCGTGACGTCGGGGTCGACGCGCAGGATCACGCTGCCGCCGTCGCCGCCGTTCCCGCCGTCGGGGCCGCCGAGCGGCTTGAACTTCTCCCGGTGCACCGAGGCGCAGCCGTTTCCGCCGCGGCCCGCGGTGACATGCACCGTGACGCGGTCGACGAAGCTGGGGATGGCCATCGGTGGTTCTGCTTTCTGTAGGGGCCGGACCGCCAGGCCATCACAATCACCGCACTCCGCGGCGACTCCCGCTCACGCTCCGGCGGTAGGGCCGGTTGTGATGGTGTGGGCGTCCGTAGTGGTAAAGCAAAAGGGCGGGTCGCGGAATTCCGCGACCCGCCCTTTGCAGAGCTGCTGATACGTCCGGGTGGCGGTGTTACTCCGCCGGGGCCGGGACGATGTTGACGACGCGGCGACCGCGCCGGGTGCCGAACTCCACCTTGCCCTCGGCCAGCGCGAACAGCGTGTCGTCGCCGCCACGGCCGACCAGGTTGCCCGGGTGGAAGTGGGTGCCACGCTGACGGACGATGATCTCGCCGGCGTTGACCAGCTGACCGCCGTACCGCTTCACGCCGAGGCGCTGGGCGTTGGAGTCGCGACCGTTACGGGTCGACGCTGCTCCCTTTTTGTGTGCCATGTCTTGATCAGCTCACTTCTTCTTCGCGTCGATCGCGGTGACCTTGACCTGGGTGTAGTGCTGACGGTGCCCCTGGCGCTTGCGGTAACCGGTCTTGTTCTTGTACTTGAGGATGTGGATCTTCGGGCCCTTGGTGCGGCCCAGGACCTCGGCCGACACGGCCACGTTGGCGAGCGCCGCAGCGTCGGCCGTCACGGTGTCGCCATCCACGACGAGCACCGCCGGCAGCGACACAGTGTCGCCCACCTGGTCGGTCAGGCTGTCGATCTCGATGACATCGCCGACGGCGACCTTCTGCTGGGTGCCGCCACTGCGCACGATCGCGTACACCGTGGATCTCACTCTCTGCTGGATCGGAAAACTTACGGGGGCCTGCACAGACCTGGCGGCCCACACAAACATGGCACGCGGGGAACGCGCGCCGACGCTCAAGTTTACGGGTCCCCTCACAAGCGGGTCAAACTGGCTGCCCCGGCCCGTGAGGGACCCACATCACATCGCGTCAGCTACCGGTGGTGACGAGCTCCGAGGGTTCGGTCGTTTCACTGTCGGTAGCGGTCTTGCTCCGGCTGCGGCTGCTGCGCCGCCGCCGGGTGCTCTTCGGGGCGCCGTTCTGCGCGGCGTCCGCTGCCTCAGCGGTCTCCGAGACGACCGACGCGGTCTCCGGGGCCGGGAAGCCGGTGGCCTCGGGGCTCACGTGCTCGTCGGCGCCGGCGGACACCGGGTAGCCGGTGGGTTCCGGCGTACCGCCCGTCTGCTCGCCCGACTGCTCGCCCGACTGCTCGCCCGGCTGTTCGTCCGCCTTCGCGGAGGCGGCGGCGATCTGGGCCAGCTTCTGGGCGGCGTCGCCGTTGTGCTGCGGCGCCTCGGGCTCGGTGGCCTGCTCGTCGTCGCCCCGGCCCTTGCCGCGGCGGCGACGCGAACTCTTCCGGCCGCCTTCCTCCGCCTGCGCGGGCTTCTGGTCCTGACCATTGCCGTTGTTCTGGCCGTTGTTCTGGCCGTTGTTCTGGCCGTTGTTCTGGCCGTTGCGGCCGTCCCGGCGACGGGACTCCTTGGGCTCGTCGTGCAGGATCAGGCCGCGGCCACCACAGTGGTCGCAGTTCTCGCTGAACGCCTCGAGCAGGCCGGTGCCGATCCGCTTGCGGGTCATCTGGACCAGGCCGAGCGAGGTGACCTCGGCCACCTGGTGCTTGGTCCGGTCGCGGCCCAGGCACTCGACCAGCCGGCGCAGCACCAGGTCCCGGTTCGACTCGAGCACCATGTCGATGAAGTCGATGACGATGATGCCGCCGATGTCGCGGAGCCGGAGCTGCCGGACGATCTCCTCGGCCGCCTCCAGGTTGTTCTTGGTGACGGTCTCCTCGAGGTTGCCGCCGGACCCGGTGAACTTGCCGGTGTTCACGTCGACGACCGTCATCGCCTCGGTGCGGTCGATGACCAGGGAGCCGCCGGACGGCAGCCAGACCTTGCGGTCCAGGGCCTTCTTGATCTGCTCGTCGATCCGGTAGTCCGAGAAGACGTCGCTGTGGGCCTTCTCGACCCGTTCGACCAGGTGCGGCGCGACGCCCTCGACGTACTCCCGGACCTGGTCGTACGCACGGTCGCCGGAGACGACCAGCTTGGCGAAGTCCTCGGTGAACAGATCCCGTACGACGCGGATCAGCAGGTCGGGCTCGCCGTACAGCAACTGCGGGGACTGACCGTTCTTGGACAGCTTGTCGATCTCTTCCCAGGCCGTCTGCAGGCGGCTGACGTCAGACGTCAGCTCTTCCTCCGAGGCGCCCTCGGCGGCGGTCCGGACGATGACGCCGGCCTCGTCGGGGACGATGTCCTTGAGGATCGTCTTCAGCCGGTTCCGCTCGGTGTCGGGGAGCTTGCGGCTGATGCCGCCGTTGCCGCCGCGCGGGACGTACACGACGTACCGGCCGGGCAGGCTGATCTGGTTCGTGAGGCGGGCGCCCTTGTGGCCGATCGGGTCCTTGGTCACCTGGACCAGGACCGACTGACCGGACTTCAGCACCTGCTCGATCTTGCGCGGGCCGTTGGCGCCACCAAGGGTCGCCCAGTCGACCTCACCGGCGTACAGCACCGCGTTGCGGCCCTTGCCGATGTCGATGAACGCCGCCTCCATGCTGGGCAGCACGTTCTGCACGCGGCCGAGGTACACGTTGCCGATCAGCGAGGTCTGCTCCGCGGTCGTCACGTAGTGCTCGACCAGGACGTTGTCCTCGGAGACCGCGATCTGGGTCACGTCCTCGCGGGACCGGATCACCATCGTCCGCTCGACCGACTCACGCCGGGCCAGGAACTCGGCCTCGGTGACGATCGGCGCCCGGCGACGGCCGGCGGCGCGGCCCTCGCGACGACGCTGCTTCTTCGCCTCGAGACGGGTCGAGCCCTCGATCGCGGTGACCTCGTTCGCGCTGTTCTTGCTGCGCGGCTCGCGGACCCGTACGACGGTCTCGTCCGGGTCGTCGGGGGACGCGACGCTGTCCTCGCCCTTGCGGCGGCGACGGCGACGGCGACGACGGGTGGAGCTGCCGCCCGCTTCGCCGTCCTCGTCCGTGTCGGCCTCGGCGTCGGCGTCGGAGTCAGCTGCCTGGGCGTCGGTGTCCTGCTCGGACTCGTCGTCCTGGTCGTCGTCGGACTGCTCGTCGGCGCTGTCGTCCGCGCCGTCCGCGTCACCGGACTTGCGGCGGCGGCGACCGCCACGGCGACGGCGGCGACGGCGGGTGCCTTCCTCGCCGTCCTCACCCTGCCCGTCGGCGGAGCTGTCAGCAGCCTCCGCGTCGGCGTCGGTGGTCTCGTCGGTGTCGTCGCTCTTGGCGGCGGTCTCGGCGTTGGTCCTGGTGCGGGTCCTGCGGCTGGAGCGGCCCTCAGGCTTCGCGTCGGCTTCGCCGTCAGCCTGGTCGGCGCTCACGGTCTGCGGGGCGTCGTCGGTGGTCGCCTCGGGCGCGGTGTCGCGGGCCTCGGCGTCGCGACCGCGACGGCTCCGGCGGCGGCGCGTGCCGGTCGGCTGCTCGTCGGCACCCGGCTCCGGGGCCGCGCCATCCACTGCGGCAGTCTCCGCCTGAGCGGGCTGGCCGGCCTTCGCCTGACCGGTCTTGGGCTGGGTGGTCTTGGCGGTCGCGGCCTCGTCTGACTGCGGTACGTCGGTCGGCGCCTGGAACAGCACCGGCGCAGCAGCCGGCCGGCGGCGGGTACGCCGTGCGCTCGGCTCCTCGGCCTGGGTCTCGACGTTCACAGCAGCCGCGGCGTCGGGAGCCGTCGTTTGAGCGTCGGGAGTCGTGGTCGGGGCCTCGGACGCCGCGGAGTTGGCCGCTGCCGAGTCGGCCGCTGCCGCGGCGGACTTCGTCGTACGGCGCCGAGAGCCGCGCTTGGCAGCCGGCGCCTCAGCAGCCCCAGCACCGGAAGTGCTGGCGTGCTCGTCGGTGCCGGCGGTCGCTGCGGCGTCGGCGGGCGCGGAGCCCGTAGACGCGGAGCCGGCGGTGTCGGCCGCGGCCGGGGCGTCGGTCGTCGGGGTGGCCGCGGTCTTCTTGGAGGTGCGTTTGCGGGTGGCCTTCTTGGCCGGAGCGGTCGGCTCGGCCTCGGCGGTGGTCTCCGCCGGGGTCTCCGCGGGCGGCGCGAACAGCTCCGGGAAGGTGTCCTGGGACGCGGCCTTCTTGGTGGTGCGCTTGGCCGTCTTCTTGGCTGCCGCGGCCTTCTTCGCGGGGGCCGCCGCAGCCTTCTTGGCCGGCGCCTTCTTGGCGGCCGCCTTGGCAGCCGTCTTCTTGGCCGGCTCAGCGGCCTCAGCGGCCGGCTCAGCGGTCTTCTTCGCGGCGCGCTTACGCGTCGTCGTCGTCTTCTTCGCAGCGGCCGTCTTCGCAGTCTTGCGGGTGGCGGCGGACTGGGCGGGGGCAGCCGTGCCGGCTGCTTCGGTGGTCGGCTCGTTGTCGAGCATGTAGTGCGGGTCTCCTCAAGCCCTCCGGCGCATCCGGCGACCCCTGTCACGGGTCCGGCGCGGCCACAAGGCGGTCACGGTTCGCCTCACCGGGCCCTCGGATGGTGCACGGGCCGCGGTACGGCGGAAGCCTGCTGGATCCGCTCCGCCCGCGCTCAGGGCACAGAGGGAGCGGCGGCGTCGCCCTCCGCTGTGTGCGTCTGGCGGGGATCTGCCTGGCCGGTCGCGGTCGCCTGGTTGGCGTCGCGGTCACGAGCGAGCGGATCTTCCACCGTGCCGGTGTCCGTGGTGAGCGGGCCCTGGGCGAGCCTGGTCAAAAGAGCCGGGCCCGTCACCGGGAGCGTCGCTACCTCGAGCACGCCGGCGAGAACGTCGTCGGGTCTCACGGCCGGGGTTCCGTGCCGTAACACCACTTGCAGTATCGCACACGCCGCAACCGGCCCCGGTTCACTCGCGACGGTGAGTCGGAGAACAGCAGCCCGACAGTCGAACGAGCGAACTCCCCGTTTGGTCATGCGCTCGACCAGAATTTCGTCCTGCTCGAGGAACGTCCGCACCGCCGCGGCGGCCGCCTCGGGATCCGCTCCGGGCAGCGCGATCTGCCACTCACTGGCCTCCAGCCGCTCGGCCAGCGCACCCGGCCCGGCGACGACCACCTCGAGGACGTCCAGCCCGGGCGGCAGCGCCTCGTCCAGGGCGGCCCGGACCTGATCGGCGTCCCGCTCGTGTGTGAGCGATATCTCCAGATACTCCGCCTCGGAGGCGGCCCCGGTCGGCGCGGCACCGGCGTACGAGATCTTCGGGTGCGGGCTGAAACCGTGCGAGAACGCCACCGGGAGCTCGGCCCGCCGTACGGCGCGCTCGAACGCCCGCTGGAAGTCGCGGTGTGAGGTGAATCGCAGCCGTCCGCGCTTGGCGAACCTCACCCGCAGCTTCTGGACCGCGGGGAGCTGCTGCGACGGCGGAGCTTGAACTGGTGGCACGCGCACAGTCTCTCAGAACCCACTCACTCCGACGGGGCGTACCGCGCCTCCGCCTCGAAGGCCGGCTCAGCGGCGGCATCGAGCTCGACGTGAACGACGCCACGGAGGTCGTCGAAGACGACGACCTGGCTGCCGTCTACCGGCACCCGGTCGGGCGACGTCCGCATCCGCGCCTGTACCTCGTGCGAGCCGGCCGGCGACTCGTACGCGATCGTGACCTCCAACTCGGGGTTGTTCCCGAGCCAGATCGCGACGCGGCCGAGCTTCACCTGCCCGGCGTACTGGCGCCCGTCCCGTCGCAGTCGTTCGATGGTCGCCTGACGCTGCCGCGCGTGCCGCAGTGCCGACGGCAGCCGAACCGCCACGGTGACGGCCCAGAGGCCGGTCACCACCGCCACGACCGCCGAGATGGCGATGGATTCGGTGCCGATTTCGCCGTGGACGGTACGCCGGAGTACGTCGGACGGATCGGGCGCGACCGCGGTGGCGGCCGAGATGAAGGCCCCGACGGACATCCCGGCCAGGAGCGGGGCAGAGCGGAGCAGGGACGCCGCACGCCGCTGCCCGAGCCGCTGGCGTGCGTTCTCGGTCAGGTCGGACGTGACGGCGAGGACCAGGTAGCCCACGACGACAGCTGCCGCGATGCACCAGCCGGCTGAGATGTGGATGTCGACGGCACAGGTGCTGGCCGGAGCCGACGTCGCGCCACAAAGGGCCGACGTACCCAGCAGGCTCACGGCGCCCCACCCCAGGAAGCACAGCAGAACCGAGACCAGCAAGCGTGTCGTCACGCGTCCAGGCCGCGCGCCAGGGGCGAGCCCGGTGATGCGGGCCATCTTGTCGGTGGTCGAGAAGACCGGCCGATGGTCCCACCAGTCCGTCGAGTCCTCCACCTGCGCCTCCCCAGGTCGCGATTCGACGAACCGTACCTGGAAATACTGCGAATAATCTCAGGGCTGGGCGGCGGATTTTCCGGTCAGGTAGAGGGCCCAGCCGAGGAGGCCGAACGAGACCAGGGCGAGCAGGGTCCGGGCCAGGTTGAAGGCCACCCACTTCGCCTCGTCGAACGCCGCGCGGGCTGCCGCGACGTCGATCGTGGCCGGATCACCGGCCGCTTTCAGGGCGTCGTTCAGCGGTACGTTCACCGCCATCGTCAGGATCATCGAGACCAGGTACAGCACGAACGCGACCGCGATCCACGGCAGCGCCTTCTCCTTGAGGCCGAGCAGCCCCGCGAGCAGCGTGAAGAGCAGTGCGCCGACGAACCCGAGGCCGAGGAACAGCGGGTTCACGATCGCCCGGTCGACGGCCGTGAACGCCCCGACGAAGGTCCTGTCGTCGGTCTTCGCGAGCCCGGGCATGAACGCGTTCGCGTAGATCCCGTACACGCCGGCCACCAGGCCCGTCGTCATCGTGGCCGCCATCAACGAGGCCACCCGCAGTCCGTTCATCTCACTCCTTCGGTACGGCGGGAACTCCCCGCACCGAGAAAGTTAGAAGATCCCGATCGCCGGGAACATGTCGGCGAAACTCACCTGCATGTCCGTCCGGCTCAGAGCCTCGCGCACTGACCGGAACGTGGCCCGGAGACCTGGTTCGGCGCCTGCAGGTTGGTCGGTGCCGGGGTGTTGGCCGAGCAGCTGAGCGGACCGTTGACGGTGTTCCCGGCGAGCGTGACCGGGTCGGTCGTGCGGCTACCCGTGACGGACAGCGGAGCCTGGACGGTGCTGCCGACCGCGACCAGGCTGCGGGTGACGCCGCTCGCGCTGACCGGTCCGCCGATCGTGGAGCGCAGCAGGTGCAGGTCTGCCGCCTGATCGGCACGGACAGGGCCGTTGACGCGCGAGTCGGTGGCGACAAGGGATGCGCCCGCGGCGACCACGACGGCGGCGTTGACGGTGGCGTTGGTCAGGCACGTCACGCCCTTACTGAGGTACAGCGGGCGGTCGTGCGTCCCGGTGAGTGTCGTCGTACAGGCAGGGGCCGGGCGCAGGAGCGTGACGGCGAACCGGCGCGGGTCACCGATGTTGCCGGGGGCATCGATGGCGCGGTACTCGACCTGATGACGCCCGTAGCCAGGTGGTACGTCGTCCCACGGAACGATCCGCGGTACGCCGAGTTTTCCGTACACGAGCTGGTCGATTGCGGTCCCCTCGGCGGTGAACCGGAACGGCGCGGACGCGTCGGTCGGCCAGCCGTAGTAGTTGTACCAACCGTCCCCGTCGACGCGGAACTCCGGTACGACGTACCCCGCGCTGTTGTCCGTCGCGGCCAGACCCATCGTGAACGCGTCGTTGTAGATGTACTCCGGCCCGCTCGGTTTCTGCACGGTGAGCAGCGGTTTCGACATCGTGGGCGTCACGACCGGCTGTACGCCGTCGACGTCCCAGCTGAGTGTTTCGGAGCCGGTCTGCGCGGTCAGGGTGTGCCGCCCGGTCAGCTTCAGCGGGGCGAGATCGAAGTCGCGATCGTTGCCTGGGTTGTCGACAATCCGACCGTCGACTTTCCACACGATCGCGCCGGCGGACTGCTTGGTCTCGGCGTACACGACCTCGTCGGCGCCGACCGGATGCTCGGTCGACGTGGACCCGATGAACGTCGGCTCAAACGTTTGTGCAGCCGCTCGAAGGGACGGGTCGACGGTCCACGAACGGGTGGCCGTCGGCCGTACGGCGGGATCGCGGATGAATTCGGTCGGGTCGACGATCGTCGCGGAAAGCGTGTGCGGCCCGGACGCGAGATCGAGCGTCGACAGGTCGACGGAACGGGCGTTCGCGGTCGGCAGCGCCGTACCGTCGACGGCCCAGGTGACGTCGAGCTCGTGGTCGACCGGGTGCAGGGTCTGCAGCCAAACGACCTGGTCGGGCGCGACCGGTCCGGCCGGGGTGCTGTCCTGGAAGAGGTTCGCCTTGGCGGAGAGGCGCTGGGTCATCCGTTCCCGCGACGGCTGGTCGAAGTAGTAGCCGAGGGCCTTCATCATCGAGTGCGCACTGGGCCGCCAGACGCCCGAACCGGCGTACATGCCGCCCTCGTACCGGCCGATCGTCCCGCCGGACTCGGACTTCTCCCCCAGCCAGCGCCACCACTTCTTGTGCTGATCCAGCATTTGCTTCTCGGTGAGCAGCGTGTGGTGGATCGAGGACGGCTCAGGACCGACGTACGGCGCACCGCGCTCGCCGCGGGCGTAATAGTCGTATTCGTCCTGCAGCCCGCCGAGCGAGTGACCGAGCTCGTGCGGCGTGATCAGGGCGGACAGCGCGTTGCCCCCGGACGCCGTGGCGTACGTCC
Organism: Kribbella pratensis; assembly: GCF_004366075.1. Taxonomy (GTDB): domain Bacteria; phylum Actinomycetota; class Actinomycetes; order Propionibacteriales; family Kribbellaceae; genus Kribbella; species Kribbella pratensis. The sequence goes on from NZ_SODU01000001.1 coordinate 2,167,165, forward strand.
CGCCCGCACCGCCGTACGTGTCACTGTTGCCGATAGCAAGGATCTGCCGGTTGGCGCTCGTGGTCCCCGGGACGAGGTCGGCGTACTGCGTCGCGGCGGCCTGGCTGACCGTCAGCAGGCGCTGGACGCTGGACGGGTTGCAGCCGCCCCAGAAGCCCATCTGCAGCGGGGTGTCGCGCTTCGGGTCGGTCAGACCGGGATCGCAGTCGACGCCGGACTCCGGGGACGCGATCTCGACGGCGTACACGTTGACGTAGTTCCGGTACGACTTGAACGGCTCGATGCTCCAGAGGATGTTCAGGTGCTTGTCCAGCTGCTCGCGGAACTTCGGCAGTTCGGCCGCCGTGTAGCCGTCGCCCATCACCACCAGGTTGAACCGCGACGCCGCCGGACCGGTCACCTGGATCGGTACGACGGTCGCGTCCGGGGCGGCCGCTCTCGCGGGCAGGGTCACCAGGACTCCAGCTAGCAGTGCTAGAACTGCGGTGACGAGCTTCGTGCGCATGGATCTCTCCCCCACCTGGGCGACGGTGCCGTCAGCAGCTTACGAAGGCCTGCCGCCGAGTGTGAGGACTTCCCGCGTGGCGACGTACGAGCCAAGCGGGCAATCGTGCGGCATCATGAGGGGTCGGGGAACGCGTGAGGCTGCGTGACCTCTTGCGTGACCTCTACGGAAGGGACCACCGATGACGGAACCGGCACAGTCGCCGCGGCGGGAGCCGGACCCTGCGGTCGTGGATGCCGGCGACGGCGACGGCAAGGGCATCTACTGGGTGCTGAAGAACGTGCTCGTCGGACCGCCGGTGAAGCGGATCTTCCGGCCGAACGTGGTCGGCGCCGAGAACATCCCGGAGACCGGCGCCGCGATCATCGCCAGCAACCACCTCTCGTACTCCGACTGGATCTTCATGCCGCTGGTGCTGCGGCGGCGCGTCACGTTCGTGGCGAAGTCCGACTACTTCACCGGGGCCGGGATCAAGGGCCGGTTCCAGCGCGGGTTCTTCAAGGGCACCGGTCAGGTGCCGATCGACCGGTCCGGCGGGTCGGCGTCCGAGGGCGCGATGCGGGCCGGGATGAAGGTGCTCGAGCGCGGCGAGCTGTTCGGGATCTACCCGGAGGGCACGCGCTCGCACGACGGGCGGCTGTACAAGGGCCGGACCGGCGTCGCGCGGCTGGCGCTCGAGGCCAAGGTGCCGGTGATCCCGTGCGGCGTGATCGGGACCGACGTGGTCGCCCCGCCCGGGAAGATCGTCGCGTCGTTCGCCTCGCCGACCGTGAAGTTCGGTGAGCCGCTGGACTTCTCCCGGTACGAGGGGATGGAGAGCGACCGGCTGATCCTGCGGGCGGTCACCGACGAGATCATGTACAAGATCATGGAGCTGTCCGGGCAGGAGTACATCGACATGTACGCCACCAAGGCCAAGGCGCTCGAGGGCCGCGCGGTCACCGGGGCACCGGAGAAGGTCCGCAAGACGGACACCTGATCCGGTTCGTGAGATCGGGTGGGTCTACTCTGGGAGATCGTGGACGGACCGATCGCTTACCAGGGTGAGCCAGGCGCCAACTCGGCGATGGCGTGCACCGACATGTTCCCGGACCGCGAGCAGTTGCCCTGCACGACGTTCGAGGACGCGCTCGAGGCGGTCAGCAGCGGACGTGCCGGACTCGCGATGATCCCGGTGGACAACTCGATCGCCGGCCGGGTCGCGGACATCCACCACCTGCTGCCGGAGTCCGGGCTGCACATCGTCGGCGAGTACTTCCTGCCGATCCACTTCCAGCTGCTGGGTGTTCCCGGTACGTCGCTCGACCAGATCCGCACGGTCCGCAGCCATGTGCACGCCCTCGGGCAGTGCCGGAAGATCATCCGTGAGCACGGGTGGTCGACGGTCGTTGCCGACGACACCGCGGGTGCGGCGCGGGAGGTGTCGGAGCTGGGTGATCCGACCGTCGCGTCGCTGTCTCCGCGGGCCGCGGCCGGGCTGTACGGGCTCGAGACTCTGGCGTCCGACGTCGAGGACGAGCACCACAACACGACGCGCTTCCTGGTCCTGTCCCGCGAACCCGAGGTCCCGCCGGTAGGGTCCGGGCCGACCATCACGTCGTTCGTGTACCGGGTAAGGAACGTGTCCGCCGCGCTGTACAAGGCCCTCGGCGGCTTCGCGACGAACGGCGTCAACATGACCAAGCTGGAGTCGTACCAGCTGGGCGGCATGTTCTTCGCCACCCAGTTCTACGCCGACATCGAAGGCCACCCCGAGGACCCGAACGTAGCGCTGGCGCTCGAGGAACTCGCCTTCTTCTCGGTAGAGGTCCGCATCCTCGGCGTCTACCCCGCCAACGAGTTCCGCACCCAAATAGCCGAACCCGCCGCCAACCGAGCCCTCCGCCCCCACCACTGAATGGCTTCAGTGCACGACGTGCGCGTGGTGCTGGTCGGTGGACCTCGAATGTCGGGAAGTCGACGGTTGCCCAGGTTCTGGCAGCGCGACTCGGGTTCGACTACCTGTCCACAGACAAGCTCGGCTCTGCTCGACCACTACGAGCGAATGTGGCCGCAGATCGAGGAGCTGCAGGTACGACGATCTGCCTGCGGAGGGTCGCTACTTGGTCGACAAGTTCCTCGCCCGGTCGATCGGCTACCAGACGAGAATGCTCGCCCTCGTCGAACAACTCGCCCTGAACCGCCTCGACGTCACCGAAGCCCGCTCTCCCGAACAACTCGCCGACGAACTCCTCGGCTCGGTCCAACCGCTCCCTCACCCACCCGCCAACCGAGCCGTCCGCCCTCACCACTGACCCAGCACACCCCACGGTCACTGGGGACAGGCAATTGCCTGTCTCCAGTCCCCAGCACCTATTCCCAGTTGGATCAGAGGGCCAAGACGGCCTGTACGACGGGGCTCAGGTGGGTCTTGTCGTCGGTGCTGGTGTCGAACCACCGCCACCCGGCCGTGTCCGGGGAGACGAGCGTGGACGGTGCGGCCGGTGGGCGGGGTAGGTCGAGGAAGACGCCGCGGTGGTGGAAGTTGATGGGCGCGCCGGTGGAGGTCGTTCGGACGTGAAGGGCGAAGGGCTTGAAGTGGCCGACCGTCGCCAGGTGCAGGCCGAGCTCTTCCTGGAGTTCGCGTTCGAGGGTGTCCGACCAGGACTCCCCCGGTTCGGGACTCCCTCCAGGTAGGTCGAGGAGGCCGGTGTACGGGCCCCGGGTCTTGTGGACCAGGAGGATGCGGTCCGCGTCGCGGATGCGGGCGTAGACGCCGAAGTGGTGCTGCGGTGCCGGGCCCATCGGGGGATGGTAATTCGCGGGCAGCGGCGGATGGGGCGGCTTAGGGTCGCGGGGTGGAGATTGTGCGGGTGGACGGGCGGGATGCGGACGCGTTTCGGCGGTTCTACGAGGTGAAGTTCGACGTACGGCGGGAAGAGTTGGAGTTTCCGGCGGGCATGGGGCTCGAAGAGGCTCGGGTGTTCATGGCGCGGGAGCATGCTGAAGTGCGGGCGGACGGGCTCGGGCTGGTGGACGGAGACACGTGGCTCGGGGTCGCGTGGCTCGACTGGTGGTTGGTGGGGAACACCGACACCGTGGACGTGGAGCTCGCGGTCGCTCCGGCGTACCGGCGGCGTGGGGTTGCGACGAAGCTGCTCGACGCGGCGATCGAGCGCGCAAGGGCCGACGGCCGGCGGATCGTTTCGGGGACGAACGTCGCTGGTGATCCGGTGACCGGCGAAAGCCCGGGTACGGCGTTCGCGGCGGCGCGGGGGTTCGTGAAGAAGCATGCCGAGCTGCATCAGGTCGCCGAGCTGCCGATGACCGACGTGGTGGAGCAGCCGGTCGACGGGTACGAGATCGTCCAGTGGCGGGAGCACGCGCCGGACGAGTGGCTCGAGCAGTTCGTGGAGTTGCTGAGTGGGATGAGCGAGGACGTACCGACCGGCGATCGCACCTCCGAGGCGGTTCGCTGGACGCCCGACCTCGTCCGGGACGCCGAGGAGCGCCGCGTCGCCCAGGGCCGGTTCACCTACACCACAGCCGCCGTACACACCGCCTCCGGCGAGCTGGCGGCGTACACGCAGATGGGCGGTACGCCGGAAACCCCCGACCGACTCAACCAGTACGACACCTACGTACGTCGTGCGCACCGCGGCAACCGTCTCGGGATCGCGGTGAAGGGCCCCAATCTCCGCGCCCTCCAAGCCGACGTCGCGCTCCCCGCCGTACTCCACACCTGGAACGCCCCCGAGAACGCGCCCATGATCGCCGTCAACACCAAGCTCGGCTTCCGCCCGGTCGCCCAACGCACGATGTGGGAGCGAACGCTCTAGCTACAGCTTGCGCATCGCGCGGTAGGCGCAGTCGGCCAGGTGATCCAGCACCTGCGCCCGTCCGTCATGCGGGTGCTCGGCGGTACAGACCACGACCTTCGTGCCGACCGCGTGGATCCGGCCGTGGTGCTCGATCGCGTCCCGGACTACCCAGGACAGCAGAACCACTGTCAGCACCAGGCAGGCCGCCGGCTTCCGAGACCCGATCACGACCACAGGGTCGCATCCGGCGCAGCGGCCGTCGTCACCGGACCCTCCAAGCGCTTGAAATTCGTCAACCAACACAGCGAATCACGTGAATCTTTACTGCCGGTCCGCGAAGGGTTGTGCACGGGCGGTGATGAGCGGATCGTGAAACCAGAGCAGCGACTTGGGGGCCGACTGTTCGGTGGGGGAAGGCGGCAGGACCGTCTTCGGTCGAGGGGTGCGCTGGGGGTGGTCTCTCCTCGGTTCGGCGTGCGCCGGCCTGCTCGTGCGCCCCCGCAGAAGGGGGAGAGATGCCGAGGAAGGCCAACGGGCGGGCGGACAAGCACCGGGACGACCGGATGCCGGGCGAGGCCCCGGCGAGCGAGTCGAACGGGCATGCCACCAGCGAACAACCCACGGCGAACGGGATGCCGGCTTCCGGCAGTACGACGAACATGAGCGGCGGATCGCCGGCCGCAGACATGGGTGGAGGCGGATCGCCGGCCGCGGACATGGGCGGCGGCGGCTCGCCGGCCGGCGCCGGAATGAGCGGCGGCGGAGCACCCGGCGGGGCAGGCATGACAGGTGGCGGATCGCCTGGCGGTGCCGGGATGTCGGGCGGCGGCCAGGCCGGTGGTGCCGGTATGAGCGGCGCGACCGACAGCGGACGCACGGACTTCCCGACCCGTCGCCAGTGCGGCGTGATGGACGTGCACCGGCGACTGCTGTCGACCTCACCGGCGTACGCCGCAGCGCGATCGGCACTCGAGACCGCGACGATGCGCTACGTCGCAGCGCAGCAACGGTTCACCGGGATCGCCCGCATCCCCTGTGTCGTCCACGTCGTCTGGAACACCAACGCGCAGAACATCTCGCAGGCCCAGATCGACAGCCAGATCGACGTACTGAACCGCGACTACCGTGCCACCAACCCGGACACGAGCATCGTTCCGGGCGTGTTCAGCGGCCTGATCGCGGACACCCGGATCGAGTTCTACCTGGCCACCGAGGACCCGAACGGGAACCCGACGACCGGCGTCACCCGGACCCAGACGAGTACGGCGAGCTTCGGCACCGACGACAAGGTGAAGTCGTCCGCCACCGGCGGCATCGACCCGTGGGACACCGCCCACTACCTGAACATCTGGGTGTGCCAGCTCGGCGGCGGCCTGCTCGGGTACGCACAGTTCCCCGGCGGCCCGGCGAACACCGACGGCGTGGTCATCCTGCACAGCGGCTTCGGCACGAACGGTACGGCGACAGCGCCGTTCGACCTCGGCCGGACCGCGACCCACGAGGTCGGGCACTACCTGAACCTGCTGCACATCTGGGGCGACGACGGCAGCGGCTGCAGCGGCAGCGACGAGTGCGCCGACACCCCGAACGCGGCCGGCCCGAACTTCGGCGTACCGACGTTCCCGCACGTGACCTGCAGCAACGGGCCGAACGGCGACCTGTTCTACGACTACATGGACTACACCGACGATCGCGGCATGGTCATGTTCACCACCGACCAGGTGACGCGGATGCACGCGTGTCTGGACACCGTGCGCAAGGACCTTCCGGACTTCGGCGGCGCCGGTACGCCGGAACCCGCCGGATCGGTCGTCGCGTGGGGCGCGAACCGGCTCGACGCGTTCGTGCTCGGCACCGACCTGGCGATGTATCACAAGTGGTGGGACGGATCGGCCTGGGGACCGTCCGTCGCAGGTTACGAGTACCAGGGTGGAATCTGTATGAGCGCTCCTGAAGTCGCGTCCTGGGCGCCGAACCGGCTGGACGCGTTCGTCCTCGGCACCGATCACGCGCTGTACCACAAGTGGTGGGACGGCACGGCCTGGAACGGCTACGAGAACCTTGGCGGGATCTGCATGAGCCCGCCGCGGCTGGCGACCTGGGGTCCGGACCGGCTCGACGCGTTCGTCCTCGGCACCGACCGGGCGCTGTACCACAAGTGGTGGGACGGCACGGCCTGGAACGGCTACGAATACCTCGGCGGGATCTGCATGAGCCCACCGGAGGTTGTTGCCTGGGGCCCCGATCGGCTCGACGCGTTCGTGCTCGGCACGGACAACGCGGTCTACCACAAGTGGTGGGACGGCTCGGCCTGGAACGGGTACGAGTACCTCGGCGGCGTCTGCGCTTCACCGCCGCGCGTCGTCGCCTGGGGCTCCGACCGGCTGGACATGTTCGTCATCGGCACCGACTCGGCGTTGTATCACAAGTGGTACGACGGCTCGGCGTGGTCGGACTGGGAGTACATGGGCGGTGTGTGTACGACGGCGCCGACCGTGGTCTCGTGGGGTCCGGACCGGCTGGACGTGTTCGTGCTCGGAACGGACTCGGCGCTCTACCACAAGTGGTGGGACGGCTCCGCGTGGGGACCGTCGCTCACCGGGTACGAGTACCTGGGCGGGATCTGCACCGACGAGCCGCGCGTGGTCTCGTGGGACACGAACCGGCTGGACGTGTTCGTCACCGGAACCGACAAGCAGCTCTACCACAAGTGGTGGGACGGATCGGCCTGGAACGGCTACGAGCCGCTCGGCGGCGTCATCAGTGACTTCAAGGTGACGGTGCCCGACTCGCCGGCCACGATCCACCAGGGGGTGGGGCTCTGACCACCTCACCGATCGGGCACTGGACACATTCCGTCGAGGAAGACCACGACGGGATCAGCGTCTACCGCCGCGACGACTACGCCTTCCCGCCGGCCCGCGGCCGGCGGGGGGTGGAGTTCCGCGCGGACGGAACGTTCGTTCCCCTGATGATCGGCCGCGGCGATGCCCCGCAGGCAGGTCCGGTGGGTCGTTGGACCCCAGACGGCCGCCTCGCCCCCGCCCCGGCCGATGCCAACCCCTTCCAGGGAACGTCCTTGGAAGCCGGACCCGGGCGCATCGTCTCGGCGACACCCGACCGCCTCGAGATCGCTTGGGGACAACCATGACCACACGACCCGTGCGCTATCTGGTCGTACCGACTGCGGATGCGGCCGACGGCGCGCAGTCGGCACGGTTCGGGGAGCAGACCCTCCTCTGGGTCCCGGCTGACCAACGCCTCGGCCGGGCCTCCCGAACCGCTCCCGGACTGCTGCTCGTCACCCAGGTGGGCCGCAGCTTCCAGGACGAGTACCCCGACGTTTCCCCCCTGCTCGATCACGGCCGGCACCTGGTGATCTCGGCCGCCGACAAGCCCCGTCGACGGTCCAACCACTGCTGGCGAATCGAGCCCCTGCGAGCCGGTACGACGGTCATCGACACCCCTCCCGTCGTACCGGCGCGCGCTGACCCGGCCGTCGCGCAACTCGTCGCCGACGTGTCCACGACGTCGTACCGGAGCGACCTGACCTGGCTGGCGAGCCTGCCGACCAGGCATTCGCTGAGTGCGACGTTCACGCAGGCGATGGACTTCGCCGCCGACCGAATGGTTGCCCTCGGCTACCAAACGGTCCGGACGCCGGTCACTGTGGGCGCCGGCCGCTCCGCGAATCTGATCGGCGACCGGGCCGGTATCGGATCCGGCCGTGGACTGGTGATCGTCACCGCCCACCTGGACTCGATCAACCTGGCGGGCGGCCCGGCCGCAGCGGCACCGGGAGCCGACGACAACGGCAGCGGATCGGCCGGGGTGCTGGAGCTCGGTCGATTGTTGGCAATCCGATTGTGGAAACACGACATTCGCCTGATCCTGTTCGGCGGCGAGGAGGAGGGCCTGTTCGGCAGCAAGCAGTACGTCGCCACGCTGCCGCCGGCCGAGCGATCCCGCGTCCGCGCCGTACTCAACATGGACATGATCGCGACCAAGAACTCCGCTACACCGACCGTTCTCCTCGAGGGCGCACAGGTATCGGCCGCTCAGATCAGTGCGCTGGCGACCGCCGCCGCGACGTACACAAGTTTGAAGGTGCAGACCTCGCTCAACCCGTTCGCGAGCGATCACGTTCCATTCATCGACGCGGGGATGCCCGCGGTGCTGACGATCGAGGGTGCGGACAGCGCGAACGGTCACATCCACTCCGCCAACGACACACTGAACTTCATCGACTGGTCGTTCGCCACAGAGATCCTGCGGATGAACATCGCCGCCCTCGCCGGCTGGCTGGAGCCCGCGACCGTGCGCCCACGCCCCACCGGCTCCGTGGTCTCCTGGGGCCCGGGCCGGATCGACGTCTTCGCGGTCAGCACGGATTCCGCCTTGCTCCACAAGGCTTTCGACGGTTCTTGGCACGATTTCGAGGCGCTGGGCACGGTATGAGGGTGTCTGAGGACCCCGCGCAGTAGGCGCAGGGTCCTCAGACACCCTCTAAGCTGTCAGGTATGTGGAGCCCGAATGCGCGTGACGTTGGCGGACTTCCGACGCGGTACGGCGTCCAGACCCGGCCGCGGGCCGTCGTCCGCAGCGATTCCCTCGACGCCGCGGACCTGGCCGCTTTCGAGGCGCTCGACGCGGGACTCGTTCTCGATCTGCGGTCCGACTGGGAGATCAAGCAACCACATCCGCTCGAGGGCACACCGGCGTACCAGCGGATCCCGTGGATCGACCCGGAGGCCGAGCGGCTGCGTGATGCGGATGCGGAGCCGCGGCTGGTCGATGTCTACCGCAACAGTCTTACGCGCAACGCGGCCCACATCGGCCGGATCTTCGCCGCGATCGCGGACGCGCCGGCGGATCGGCCGGTCGTGGTGCACTGCAAGGCGGGCAAGGACCGGACCGGCCTGACGATCGCGGTGCTGCTCGACCTGGCCGGCGTACCGCGGGAACAGATCGCGGCCGACTACGCGATCAGCGAGGTGCACCTCGGGATCCAGGACGGACCGGAGTTCACCCGGACCCTTCCGGAGACGATCCTCGGGTCACTCGAGCACCTCGACGAGCTCGGCGGCGTGCGTGCGTACCTGTCCTGGCTGGGGTTGAGCGCGGCCCAGATCCACCGGCTCGCCACGCGGCTCGTGCCGGTCGAGGTGCAGGCGATCGTGTTCGACTTCGACGGCCTGCTGATGGACACCGAGACCACGATGGTCGAGAGCTGGCGGGCCGAGTGGGCGCACCACGGTCTCGAACTCGAGCTGGACAGCTTCTGGCCCGGCCACGGCGGTGACATCACCGAGGACCGGTACGCGATCCTCGCGGCGGCCGTCGGCACCGACTTCGACCGGACGGCGAGTCACGCTCGCCGCCTCGCGCACCGGGAGCGGCTGCACGCCGAGCTCGACTTCCGGCCGGGGATCCGGGCCTGGATCGCGACGGCGCGGGAGCTGGGCCTTCGGGTGGCGATCGCCAGCAGCTCGCCACGCAAGTGGGTGGTCGGCCACCTGGAGCGGGTCGGTGCGGTCGATCTTTTCGACCACATCGTCACCGGCGACGAGGTCGAGACGCACAAACCCGATCCGGCGATCTACGAGCTGGCGCTGCAGCGTCTCGGCGTACCGGGCTCATCGGCGATCGCTGTCGAGGACACGGCGCACGGGGTGGCTGCGGCGCAGGCGGCCGACATGTACGCCGTCGCCGTACCCAATCCGTTCGTCACGGCCGACGCGGTGGCCGAGGCCGACCTGGTTCTGGGCAGCGCTGACGAGCTCTTGCTCACCGACTTGCTTCTTTCCGCCGCGCCGAAAGTCTCGACGTCTCGTAACTGAGTGACCTAATCTGCTGACCCTCTGTAGGTTTCCAACTGGAGGGTGGTCAGATGCGGAAACTCGTAACGACGGTCGCGGCCGTTGCGGCGGCTGCGGCAGGTCTGACGGTCGCGGCGCCGGCCCAGGCTTCGACCTCGGCCTGCGATCTGGTGACGGCGAAGTCGGTCGGGTACTCGGCGTTGATGCTGTACGTCGCCGTGGGCCTGGAGGGCTGCTCCAACAGCGTGACCGAGGTGCGCGTCGAGCTGCAGAAGGGCGCCAGCGCGAGCGGACCGTTCACCACGGTCGCGGAGACGTACGCGTACTCCGGCGGCGGCGCCTGGTTCGACGAAGGCACCGGCTGCGGCTACTACGTCGGCGTGGCCCACTGGCAGGACCAGACCGAGACGACCCCAACCCCGGCGTACTACTGCAACTGACTCCGCTGGTGGACGGCGGTTCGCCGGTGGACGACGATCCCGTAGCGGACGGCGGCAGCAACGGACAGGACCAGTACGGCGTTCACCGCGCACGCCCATGCCATGCCGATCCCGGCGCCATGCTCGGCTGCGGCGAAGTAGATGGTCCCGACCAACGCCACACCTGCCGCACTGCCGAACTGCTGGGTCGTCGTGAGCGCGCCCGCCGCGGCTCCTGCGTGGTGCGGCGGCACGTCCAGCAGGGCGGCGCCGATCAGCGAGGGAAGGATCAACCCGTTGCCGAAGCTGATCGCAGCGGTGATCAGAACGATGACCGCGACCGACGCCTCGGCGCCGCCGGTCGCGGTCACCACGGCCAGCGCGGCCAGGCCGGCGGCGGCCAGCAGGCAGCCGCCGGCCAGGACGGACGATCCGTACCGGGCAGCGAGGCGTGGCGCGAGCAACGCGCTCACCGAGAACGTCACACCGGCCGGCACGAAGACGAGCCCGGCCGCGAACGCCCCGAGGCCGAGACCACCCTGCAGAAGCAGCGCCAGCGTGAACATGTAGCTGGGGAAGTACAGCATGAAGGCAAGGTTCGACAGGATCCCCGAGCGGAACGACGCGGCGCGGAACAGTGAAAGCTCCAACTGCGGCTGACCGCCGCGCCGGTGCAGAGCCTGCTGCCACCGCAGAGTCGCCGCCAGAGCGGGCACCGAGGCCGCCAGCGGGATCCACACCCACAGGGGCCAACCGGCGGTTCGACCGACGGTCAGCGGCACCAGCAGCAGACCGAGCCCGACCGCGAAGCCCAAGGCGCCGAGCGGATCGAGCTTGGCACCCTTGCTCCGGCTGGGCTCCTGGCCCGGCAGGACTCGCTGGGCGAAGAGCGCACCGATCACACCGATCGGCGCGTTGATCAAGAAGATCAGGCGCCAGCCGAGGCCGGCCAGATCCACAGTGACGAGCAGACCACCGAGCACCTGTCCCGCGATCGAGCCGACTCCGCCGGCTACGCCGTACCAAGCCATCGCCCGGGCGCGTCCGTGACCGGACGAGCCGGACGAGATCAGCGCCAGCACCTGCGGGAGCATGAGGGCTGCCGAGAGTCCCTGACCGAGCCGCGCGCCGATCAACTGCCCCGAGTTGACCGCGAGGCCGCACAGCACCGAGGTCGCGGCGAACGCGATCATTCCGCTCACGAAGAGCCTCCGGTGCCCGAACAAGTCGCCGAGCCGGCCACCCAGCACCAGCGCGCCGGCGTAGGCGAACGCATAGCCGCCGACCACGAACTCCAACTCGGCCTCGGTGGCCTGCAGATCGAGCCCGATCGACGGCGCGGCCACGTTCACCACGAAGAAGTCGAACTGGGCCATGAACGTCCCCGTCAGCAGCGCGACGAGGACAGCCGCCGGGACCGAACGGCTTCCGGCCTGGGGATCCGTTGCAGGACGAGTCATGGCAACATATCTATCATGGATACTTGTTATCCACTATATCCATGAAGTGCTATGGTTTCGGGATGAAACTGTCCCAGGGTGTGGAGTGGATGCTGCACAGCGTCGCGGTGATCGCGCAGGCGCCCGCGGGGACAGCAGTGGCGCGCCGTGTGCTCGCCGAGAACTACGACCTGCCCGAGGCCTACCTCGCCAAGCACCTCAAGGCCCTGGTGCGAGCCGGCGTCCTGGTGGCGACCACCGGCCCGACCGGTGGGTTCCGGCTCGCGCGCGACCCGGCCGGGATCACGGCACTGGACATCGTCGAGGCGATCGAGGGCAGCGCCCCACCGTTCACCTGTCAGGAGATCCGGCAGCGGGGACTTGCCGCCACTCCGCCGGAGCTGTGCCGCCGGCCGTGCGGGGTCGCGGCGGTGATGGATCGCGCGCACCAGGCGTGGCGCTCGACCTTGCAGGAAGTCACCGTGGCCGACCTGGTCAAGCTCACGCCGAAACCGCTGCGCGACCAGCTCGTCGCCCGGCTGAGCTCAGGCCGCTGACAACCTAGACGACCGAGAGCGGCAGGAGCTTCTTGCCGGTCGGGCCGATCTGGATCTCCGTGCCCATCTGCGGGCAGACGCCGCAGTCGAAGCACGGCGTCCAGCGGCAGTCCTCGACCTCGATCGCGCCGTCCTCCTCGAGCGAGTCCTGCCAGTCCTCCCACAGCCAGTCGCGGTCCAGCCCCGAGTCCAGGTGGTCCCACGGCAGTACTTCGGCGTACTCGCGCTCGCGCGTCGTGTACCAGGCGAGGTCGACCGGCTCGTCGGCGAGCGCCTTCGCGGTGCACTCGATCCAGCGGTCGTACGAGAAGTGTTCGCTCCAGCCGTCGAAGCGGCCGCCGTCGCGCCACACCGCCTCGATCACGCGGCCGACGCGCCGGTCGCCGCGGGACAGCAGTCCCTCGATGATGCCGGGCTTGCCGTCGTGGTACCGGAAACCGATCGCCTTCGCGTAGCCCTTCTCGGACCGGATCGCCGCACCGAGCTTCGCCAGCCGCGCGTCCGTCTCCTCCGCGCCGAGCTGGGCGGCCCACTGGAACGGCGTGTGCGGCTTCGGCACGAATCCGCCGATCGACACCGTGCACCGGATGTCGCGCCGGCCGGACACCTCGCGGCCGGTCTCGATCACCCGCTTCGCGAGGGCGGCGATCGCCAGCACGTCCTCGTCGGTCTCGGTCGGCAGGCCGACCATGAAGTACAGCTTCACCTGCCGCCAGCCGTGGCTGTACGCCGCCGCGACCGTGCGGATCAGGTCCTCCTCGGTGACCATCTTGTTGATCACCTTGCGCATCCGGTCCGACCCGCCCTCCGGCGCGAAGGTCAGACCGCTGCGCCGGCCGTTGCGGGAGAACTCGTTGGCCAGCGTGATGTTGAACGCGTCGACCCTTGTCGAGGGCAACGACAGCGAGACATTGCTGCCCTCGTACCGGTCCCCCAGGCCCTTCGCGACGTCGGCGATCTCGCTGTGGTCGGCGCTGGAGAGACTGAGCAGGCCGACCTCCTCGAACCCGGACTGCTTCAGTCCGTTCTCGACCATGTCGCCGATCGTGGTGATGCTGCGCTCGCGCACCGGCCGGGTGATCATGCCCGCCTGGCAGAACCGGCAGCCCCGGGTGCAGCCGCGGAAGATCTCCACGGAGTACCGCTCGTGCACGGTCTCGGCGAGCGGGACCAGCGGCTTCTTCGGGTACGGCCACGCGTCGAGGTCCATGACCGTGTGCTTCGCCGTACGGAACGGAACGCCTTGGCGGTTGGGTACGACGCGCTGGATCCGGCCGTCCGGCAGGTAGTCGACGGTGAAGAACTTCGGGATGTACACACCGCCGGACTTCGCCAGCCGCATCAGTACCTCGTCGCGACCGCCCGGGCGGCCCTCGTCCTTCCACTCCCGGATCACCTCGGAGATCGCCAGGACGATCTCCTCGCCGTCACCGAGCACCGCGGCGTCGATGAAGTCCGCGATCGGCTCCGGGTTGAACGCGGCATGCCCGCCGGCCAGCACGATCGGGTCCTCGTCGGTGCGGTCGACCGCGTGCAGCGGGATCCCGGCCAGGTCGAGCGCGGTCAGCATGTTCGTGTACCCGAGCTCGGTCGAGAACGACAGCCCGAAGACGTCGAACGCGCGCACCGGCCGGTGGCTGTCCAGGGTGAACTGCGGGATGTCGTTGTCCCGCATCACCTTCTCCATGTCCGGCCAGACCGAGTAGGTTCGCTCGGCCAGGATGTGGTCGCGCTCGTTCAGCACCTCGTACAGGATCTGCACGCCCTGGTTCGGCAGCCCGACCTCGTACGCGTCCGGGTACATCAGCGCCCACCGGACACTGACGGCGTCCCACTCCTTGCTGACCGAGTTCAGCTCACCACCGACGTACTGGATCGGCTTCTGCACACTCGGCAGCAACGCCTCCAGGCGCGGGAACAGCGATTCGACAGTCATAGCCACTTCCAGTCAGCGATCAGAGCACCCACCAGCCTAACGCCGCGACGGCTGGATGCCGCATTCAGCCGAGGTGGGCGAGGAGGAGGGGGTTGATGACTTCGGGGTGGGAGTAGGTGACGAGGTGGGCGGCGTTTTCGATGATTTCCAGGTGGGCGCCGGGGATCTGGGTTGCCAGTGGTACGACGGTTTCCGGTGGGACGGACGTGTCGGATTCGGCCGTGATCAGGAGGACCGGGGCGGTGATCGTGGACAGGCCGGGGAGGAGGTTGGTGGTGCTGAGGGCCTCGCAGCAGGCGGCGTAGCCCTCGGCGGGGCAGTCCAGCAGCATCCGTCGTACGGGCTCGGTGTCCTTGAACTCCGGGAGGAACCAGCGGCCCAGGGTCGCGTCGACGATGGCTTGGGTGCCCTCGGCCCGTACCTGGGCAGCCCGCTCGGTCCACATCTGCGGGTTCTCGGCCGGGTTGGACGGCGGGCAGAGCAGCGCGAAACGGTGGAAGCGGTCCGGGGCGTTCTGCGCCAGCCACAGGCCCACCGCGCCGCCGAGTGAGATCCCGACGTACGACGCCTGCTCGACTTCGAGCGTGTCCAGCAACTCGACGACGTCGCCGCCCAGGTCGTCGATCGTGTACGGCCCGTCGGGGACCTCCGACCCGCCGTGACCCCGGTGATCGAACGCCACCACCCGGAACCGCTTCGCCAGTACGTCGACCTGCGGCGCCCACATCCCCTGATCGGCACCGAGCGACGACCCGAGCAGCACTACGGGCGCATCGGCCGGTCCTGTCTCCACGTAGTTCAGTCGCATGCCCCCACCTTACGAAACTCCGCCCGCCCGGACGCGGAGCGCGACCTGACAACCCCGATGATGTGCACTCTCGACAGGTAGAGCACCCCGAGACACCGTACGCATCCGACGTCGCCACGCTCAGGTGCACTACCCCACCGCCCAACACCACCTGTCGAACTGCACACCACGAGCTGACTCGGCGTCTGGGGTCAGTGGTCCGGTAGCGGCATCACTGTCGTGCGGCGGTGGTGTTCGAAGACGACCGAGCTGCGGATGTCGGCGATCTCCTGGCGTTTCGCGAGGGCGAGGACCAGGTCGCGGAGCGCCTCGGTGTCCTTGACGGCGACGTGGGCGAGGAAGTCGGAGCCGCCGGAGACCATGAACATGTCCAAGGTCTGCGGCAGGTCCATCACGTACTTCTGGAAGGCCGTTGCGACAGCCATCGCCTGCGGGCGGAGCTTGATCGAGATGATCGCCTGGGTCGACCGGTCGATCGCCTTCAGGTCGACGGCCGCGTGGTACCCGCTGATCACCCCACGATCGCGCAGCCCGCGGATCCGCTCCAGGCACGTCGACGGCGCGATCTTCAGCTCGGCCGCCATGTCCCGGTTGGTCCGGCGGGCGTCGTTCTGCAGCATCCGCAGCAGCGCCGTATCAAGTTCGTCCATGCCACCCAGTTTCCCAGATCCGCCGAACGATGTTCGGAGTACGCCGAGATCGGCCGCCTATCGGGCTAGCGTGACCGCCGTGCTGACGAACAAGATGGTCGTGATCATCGCGGCCGAAGCCCCCATCGGTGTCGCCCTCAACACCGCCGCCCTGCTCGGCGTCGGCGTCGGCAGGCACCACGACGACACCGTCGGACCTGACACCACCGATGCCGCCGGCGTCCCCCACACCGGCATGTGCGCATACCCGATCCCGATCCTCCGCGTCCCCGCCGACACCCTCAGCACGCTCCGGGCCGAGGCTGCCGCGAGCCCCGACGTCACGATCCACGACATGCACCAGGTCGCCCAGCGGGCCCGCACCTACGAGCAGATGTCCACGACGCTCGCCGGCACGAAGCCCGAGGACATCGAGTACTTGGGCCTGGCCCTCTACGGTCCGCGCGCCTCCATCGACTCCCTGACCGGAGCACTCCCCCTCTACCGCTGACCCGAGCGCCCCCGCTTTACCGGCGACCCGAGCGCGCCCGCTCCACCGCTGATCGGGCCGCTCCCTCCGCCGCTGATGGGGTGCTCCCCTTCACCAGCTATTCGGGCAAGTGCGGGGTGATGAGTTCGAGCAGGATCGCGTGGCTCTTCTCATCGGCGGCGGCGATGACTCCCGGACCGGAGTGGAGCGGACCCCCACGCAGATCGGTCACGACGCACCCGGCGGTGCGGCAGAGCGCGAGGCCGGCAGTGAAATGAACGCTGTCGCGAAGGCTGCCGTCGGTCACATACGCCGTACGTCGGCCCGCCGCCACCCACGCGACCGCCAACGTCGTCGACAGGACTCGCTGACCGAACGCGCCCCGGAAGGCAGGATCCGCGAGCAGCCGCGACCCGAGAAACCCGCCGTCCGTGATCGGGTCGAGGTTGACGTCCACCAGCAGCGAGTCCGCGGACGGCACCAGCGGCAGATCGAAACCGTCGCGACGGACCCTTGCGGTTTCGCTATCGGTCCAGAAGATCTCACCGGAGACCGGGTCCGCCACCGCGGCGACGCTTGTCCTGCCGTCGACCTGCAACGCAACGTTGACCGAGAACAGTGGCGTACCAGCGGCGAAGTTGAGCGTCCCGCACAACGGATCGACCAACCAGCGCCGCGAAGCATCGGCCTCCCCGCTCGCGCCGTACTCCTCGCCGAGAACCCCATCCCCAGGCCGAGCACTCTGGATCAACTCGACGATCGCCCGCTCGGCGGCAAGATCGGCGTCCGTCGCAAAATCCGTCGCCGACTTGCCATGCCGCGCGACCACAGTGCCGTACTTGCCCCGCACCACAGCTGCCCCAGCCGCAGCCGCAGCGATGGCCACCTCGAGATCAGAACTCATACCGCCATCCAACACGTGCCACACAGCGCAAAGCTTCTCCGGGTCAGGCGGGTTTCAGGACGTGCCGGGCCTTCGTGACGGCCGCCTCGGTGGCGGGGTCGAGCTCGGTGCCCTGGCCGGCGAGGACTCCGACGGAGATGATCACGTCGTCGACGCCGGTGACGACGGCGGCGTACTCGAGGCCGCGTTTCGGGCCGCTGGTGCCGGTGAGGCGGAACGCGAAGGGCTTCGAGCCGTACTGCGGGGCGGTGATCTTCTCGACCTTCATCGACGTGCTGGCGGCGCCGTCGGTCTTCAAGGTCAGCTTGGTGCATGAGTCGACGGCCTCGGCGTACTTGTCGCGGAGGTCGGTGACGTCGTCCGCGGTGCCCATCGCGTCGAGGCCGTAGTCGATGTACGGGCCCTCCTGACCGCCGGTGAACGTGCGGGTCACGCTGGCCTTCGAGCCGGGCGCCTTGGTGGCGTTCAGGTACTTCACCAGCGTCTTGCACCGGCTGCTCGACGAGGAGAACGGTTTGGAGCCCTCGTCAGCCTCCTCCTTGTCCTCCGTGAACCCGCTCGGCAGATCGGCGAGCTCGAGCATCGCCTTGGTGAGCTCGGCGGTCGTCCGCGTGACAGGTGCGGCCGGCGTCGAGGCAGTGGCGGTAGACGTCGGCGCCGGCGTGCTGGGCGGCGGACCGGCGACCTGCTTGTCGTCCCCTCCCCCACAGGCGGCGAGAGACAGCATGAGGACGGGCGTGAGCGGAAACGAAACTGACCTGATCATGGGCCTTCCGAGGCTCTGGGCGGGGGCCGAGCAGGGAGCAGCGTACCTGACGGGTCAGTCGAGCGGTCAGTAGCGGTGCGAGCGGAGGTGGATGTTCTGCAGCAGGCCGACTGCCAGCAGGCACGCGAACATCGAGGAGCCGCCGTACGACACGAACGGCAGCGGCAGGCCCGTGACCGGCATGATGCCGAGCGTCATCCCGATGTTCTCGAACGCCTGGAACGCGAACCAGCAGACGATCCCGGTCGCCACCAGCCGGCCGAAAGCGTCCCGCGCGGTCACCGCGATCCGCAGCCCGCGGAACAGGATGATCGCGAACAGCACGATGATCGTGCCGGCCCCGATCAGCCCGAGCTCCTCGCCCGCGACCGTGAACACGAAGTCGGTGTGCTGCTCGGGGACGAACGCGTTCTGCGTCTGGCCGCCGTGGAACAGGCCCTGCCCGAACACCCCGCCGTTCCCGATCGCGATCCGCGCCTGGTTCACGTTGTACCCGATGCCCTGCGGGTCCGAGGACGGGTGCATGAACGCGGTGAAGCGGGCGATCTGGTACTCCTTCAGCACCTGCAGCTTGATCGCGATCGCCGCCACCAGCACGCCCGCGGTGAGCAACCCGAGCATCCAGCGTTTGGGTACGCCGGAGACCGCGATGATCCCGAACACGATCGACCCGAGCACCATCACGGTGCCGAGGTCCGGCTGCAGCATCACCAGGACCACCGGTACGGCGGCGACCCCGACCGCCTGCGCGACGTCGATGGTCCGCGCGTCCTCGTGGCGATCGGTCTCGCTCTTCTCCGCGATCAGCAACGCCATACCGACGATCACCGCGAGCTTGGCGAACTCGCTCGGCTGGATCGACATGAACGGCAACTGGATCCACGACCGGGAACCGTTGATCGTCGAGCCGACGCCGGGCACCAGGACCAGGATCAGTCCGACGACCGAGGCGGCGTACAGCAGCGGGGCGAGGATCCGGACCCGGCGGTGGTCGGTGATCGCGGCGCCGATCGCCAGCACCAGGCCGATCGCGAAGTTCAGCGCGTGCCGGACCAGGAACGCGTCCGGTTTGCCCTCGGTCAGCGAAGTGCGGTTGTGGGTCGCGGACCAGATCAGCAGGGCGCCGATGAACGACAGTGCGACGACGCCGAACACCAGGATCCAGTCGACGTGCCACACCGTCGACCGGCGGTCCATCCGCGGCCGGGTCCGGATCGGGGTCAGTAACGCCATCTCACTGCACCGGCTTTCCTTGACCGGGCGGCGGCGCGGGCTTGATGTTGTACAGGGTCTCGTAGATCTTGCGGACCGCGTCACCGCCGGCGCCCGAACCGGTACCTGCCTGGCTGATCATCATCACCACGGCGTACCGATCGGTGTACGACGCGAGCCACGACGTCGTCTGCTTGCCGTACACCTCGGCCGTACCGGTCTTGGCGCGGACCGGGATCTTGTCGAGCGGGAAGCCCTGGAACTTCCACGCCGCCGTACCCGAAACCGTGGTCTGCTTCAGTGCGGTGTCGATGTACTTCAGGGTGTTCCGCGGGACGGGCAGCTTCGACTTCACGACCGGCTTGATCTCGTGCGGCTTGCCGTTCGCGCCGACCCAGGACTGGACGACCCGCGGCTCGTACAGCGTGCCGCCGTTCGACAGGGCCGAGTAGACGGTCGCGAGCTGCAGCGGCGTGATCGTGGTGTCGCCCTGGCCGATCGCGAAGTTCACCGCGTCACCGGCGCGGTACTTGTACCCGTCGACGCAGAACTCGCGGGCGAACTGCTTCAGGAACGCCGACGTCCCGGCGGGCGGGTTGGCCGCGATCTTGCAGTAGTAGTCCTTCTGCGAGTCGTAGTACGTCTTCTTCCACTTGCGGTCCGCGATCCGGCCGCTGACCTCGCCGGGCAGGTCGATCCCGGTCGGCTTGCCGAGCCCGAACTTCTGCGCCATCTCGACCAGCGGGTCGCGGGTGCCGATGTCGCTGGAGTTGCCGCCCTCCTTGAGCCAGAGCGCGTACGCGATCCGGTAGAAGAACGTGTCGCAGGACAGCGCCAGCGCCTGGTCGAAGCCGATCATCCCGTACGACGCCGACTCGTAGTTCTTGAACCGGCGGTTGCCGACCTCGAAGTACGACGAGCAATCGAGCCGCGTCTTCGCGCTGTACCCGGCGCCCATCGCGGCCGCCGTGGTGATCGGCTTGAACGTCGATCCCGGCGCCAGCTGGCCCTGCAGCGCACGGGACACCAGCGGCGTGCCGGACTTGGTCGAGTAGAGCGCGTCCAGCTCGCGCTGGGTGATGCCGCCGACCCAGACCCCCGGGTCGTACGTCGGATAGCTGGCCATCGCCACGACCCGGCCGGTCTTGGTGTCCATCACGACCGCGGCGCCGGAGTCGGCGACGTACTTCTTCTTGGTGATCTTGTCGTACTGCTTCCGGGCGGTCATGATCGCGTTCTTCAGCTGGGCCTCGACCGACGCCTGGATGCGCGCGTCGATCGTCGTCACCAGCGTGGCGCCCGGGACCGGAGCGGTCTGCTTCTTGATACCGGTCGTGTACCCGACGGCGTCGACGATCACGTCCTTCTCGCCCGGCGTACCGCGCAGGAGCTTGTCGTACGACCGCTCGACGCCCGCCCGGCCGACCAGGTCCGAGCGGTGCGGGACCGAGTCCTGCCCGGCCTTGTCCATGTCCTCGAGCTCTTCGGTGGTGATCGGCGACAGGTACCCGAGGATGTGTGCCGCGTTCACCTTGTACGGCGAGGGGTACGCGCGCAGTGTCTGCGAGTCGGCGGCGATCCCCGGGAAGTCCTCGCGGCGCTCCATCACCTCGATCGCAACCTGTTCGCTGACGTCCTTCGCGACCGGGATCGGTTGGTACGGCGTACCGTTCCAGCAGGCGGGTGGTTTGGACGCGCCCGGCTCACCGCACAGCATCGTGCGCGCCTTGAGGTCCTTCGGCTTCTGCCCGAGCACCTTCGCGAGACGGGCGAGGACGACGTTCTGCTGGCTCTCCGGGAGCTTGGCGAGCACGGAGCGGTCGACCGTGATCACCACCGAGACCCGGTTGCCGACGAGGGTCCGGCCCTGCGAGTCGACGATCGTGCCGCGCGGGGCCGGGACGAGCACCTGCCGGATGTGCTGCGCGGTCGCCGCCTGGCTGTAGTCCGCGCTCGACATCACCTGCATGTACCAGAGGCGGCCGAACAGCGTGCACAGCAACGAGAAGACCAGCACCCCGATCACGAACAACCGGAGCCGGGCCTTGAGCGGGGCCTCGAAGCCGTCCCAGCTCATGGCAACGACCCTTCGGGCGGGAGAACGTGGCGACGGGAGTGGCAGGACAGATGAGTGCTCATGGGGCGACTCGCCGGCGTTCGCGGGCGGGCTGGACGCGGCCCATGATCCACATGACCAGCGGGATCACCACGATCGCGCCGACCACGTCGTACCCGGCGGCGATGCCGAGGCGGACGCCGAACTCACCCCAGTCGACCGACGGGTCGTGCAGCAGCGATCCGGTCGCGCTGTAGATGAAGAACGAGACCGCCGTCCCGAGCACGACCGTCAGCGCGACGCCGAGCGGCCCGACCGGGCTGCCGGAGGTCTCGCGGCGGATCAGCCCGGCGATGTACCCGGCGATGGCCAGCGACAACGCCCAGCGTCCGGCGGTGTGGTCGGCCGGCGGCACGACGTCCAGCAGCAGACCGCCCGCGAAACCGGCGATCGCGCCCCACTCCGGCCCGCGGGACAGCGCCAGCGCGATCACCACGATCAGCGTCAGGTCGCACGTCACGCCGGCGACCGCGATGTTCGTCAGCACGGACGTCTGCACGGTGACGGCGATCATCAGGAACAGGGCAGCCAACCCGATCCGTAGTGCAATCACGTCAGTTCCCCTTTCCGGTGATCTGAGGGCGCGGAGGCCGCGCAGGTGGTCCGGTCACCACGCCGACGGTGTCGATCCGGGTCGGATCGACGTACGGCTTGACGGTCGCGGTGGACCCGAGGGACCCCTCGTTCGCCGTCACCGAGGTGACGACGCCGATCGGGACGCCCGGCACATACGGCGCGTTGCCGCTGGAGCCCCAGGTGACGATCCGGTCGCCGACCTTCGGCCGCGCCTTCGGGTCGATCAGCTTGTAGTCGAGGGTGCCGCCGACCTCGCCGCGTCCGGAGACGAAACCGAGCGCCATCGACGCGTTCAGCCGGCCGCCCACGGTCGAGTTGCGGTCGCCGATCAGCAGCACGGTCGCGGTCCCCTGGGTGGTGCGCACCACCCGGCCGACCAGACCGGTCCCGTTCAGCACGGTCATGTCGGTGTGCACGCCGTCCGCCGTCCCGGCGTCGATCGTGACCGTGTGGCTGAACGTCTGCGCACTGCCGATCCCGATCACCCGGGCCGGCGTCATCGTGAACGCCGGGGCGACCTTGAGCAGCTTGTCCAGCTCCTGCGCCCGGTTGCGGGCGTAGTCGGAGGTGGTCAGCTCCCGGGTCAGGTCCTCGTTGTCCTTCTTCAGTTTTTCGTTCTCTGCTTTCAACCTGTCCATTTCCGCGAATCTGTCGCGGAGGTTGTCCACAGGCTGCCGGGCCGAGGTCGCGGTGGACTCCAGCGGGCCGAAAACGCCGGCCGCGGCCTCCCGCAGCGGCTCGACCGGCGATCCGGCCGACCGGCGGGCGTCGAGCACGATCAGCGTGAAACAGGCCAGGATCACGAGCACGAGCACGGTACGGCGGCGGCGCACGTCGCGCGGCGTACCGGCCGAACGCAGCGGGGTCTCCCCCGCCGACCGGAACGCGCTCCTGGTCGTCGGGGTACCGAGGTCTTTGAGCATCGCCTGCTACCTCAGCGCCGGTTGTCGGTGACCAGGATGCGGTTGAGGGTCTCGATGTTGTCGACGCACTTGCCGGCGCCCAGGACGACCGCGTCCAGCGGGTTCTCGGCGACGTGGATCGGGATGCCGGTCTCGTGCCGCAGCCGCTCGTCCATGCCCTTCAGCAGCGCGCCGCCGCCGGTCAGCACGATGCCGCGGTCGACGATGTCGCCGGCCAGCTCCGGCGGCGTCTTGTCCAGGGTGGCCTTGACCGCGTCGACGATCGCGGTGATCGGCTCCTCGATCGCCTGCCGCATGTCCGCCGACGACACCTTCACGGTCCGCGGCAGCCCGGAGATCATGTCCCGGCCGCGGATCTCGCTGTCCGGGCCGTCCGTGGTCGGGAACGCCGACCCGATCGTCATCTTGATCTGCTCCGAGGTGGCCTCGCCGAGCAGCAGCGAGAACTCCTTCTTGCAGTAGTTCACGATCGCCTTGTCGATGGCGTCGCCGGCCACCCGGATCGACTGGCTGGTGACGATGCCGCCGAACGAGATGACCGCGACCTCCGTCGTACCGCCGCCGATGTCGACGACCATGTTGCCGGTGGCGTCGCGGACCTCGAGGTTCGAGCCGAGCGCGGCGGCCATCGGCTCCTCGATGATGTACACCTTGCGGGCGCCGGCCATGTACCCGGCGTCGCGGACGGCGCGCTGCTCGACCGCGGTGATCCCGGACGGGACGCAGACCACGATCCGCGGCTTCGCGAAGTACCGGCGGCGGTGCACGCGCTGGATGAAGTACCGCAGCATCTGCTCGGCGGCGTCGAAGTCGGCGATCACGCCGTCCTTGAGCGGCCGGATCGCGGTGATGTTGCCCGGCGTACGGCCGATCATCTTCTTCGCCTCGTGCCCGAACGCGACCGCCTCGCGCGGCTCGTCCGTCCGGGTCGCCACCACGGACGGCTCGTTCAGCACGACGCCGCGGCCACGCACGTACACCAGCGTGTTCGCCGTCCCGAGATCGACCGCCATGTCGCGGCCCAGCATGCTGTTCGCCACCGCGGCACCTCCCAATCGACCCCGACCCAGGCTAAGCGCCGCCCGCGCACAGCCCGTGGACCGACACGACTCGCCCGCCCAGAACAGATCGTATCGGTCCAGGCACTTGCAGTCCGCAACGACCTGGAACTACTGCGATTCGGCGGCCGTCTCCAGGTCCCGCAAGGCCCGCTGTCCGCGACGCGGTCAGGGGAGGTCGGGGAACCAGATCTTGATTTCCCGGGTGGCTGATTCCTCGGAGTCGGAGCCGTGGACGAGGTTTTCGCGGTTGGAGAGGGAGAGGTCGCCGCGGATGGTGCCGGGGGCGGCCTTGCGGCCGTCGGTGGCGCCGTTCAGGGCGCGGACCACCTCGATCGCCTCGTCGCCCTCGAGGACCAGCGCGACCATCGGGCCGCTGGTGACGAAGTCCCGCAGCGGCGGGTAGAAGGCCTTGTCGACGTGCTCGGCGTAGTGCTGGTCGGCCAGTTCGCCGTCGATCGTGCGCAGGTCCATGGCGACGATCCGGAGCCCTTTGGCCTCGAACCGGCCCAGCACCTCACCGACGAGGCCACGGCGGACCGTGTCGGGCTTGAGCAGGACCAGGGTGCGCTGCGACATCTGTCAACTCTCTCTCGAAGTAGCCGGGGCGGATGAGCCTAACCGGTCTGTGCCTGGTGCGCCTTCTTGGCTTCCTCGATGCGGCGGCCGAGCACGATGGCGGCGACCCAGAAGGCCGCGAAGGCGACGCCGAGCACGAACATCACGGAGACGACGAAGCCGAGTCCGACCGCGCCGACCTGGACCACCGAACCGAGGACGTACCCGGCCTGGAACCGGAGCAGCCCGGCCGAGACGATCGCGAGCGCCGCCAGGCCGAGACAGACCGGGACCGCGATCGCGGGGCGGATGTCCGCCACCGAGATCATCACCGGCGTGACCAGCGCGAGCACGACCGACTCGAACGCGAGCACGATCGACGCGAGCGACCTCACTGCTCGCCCTTCCCCTTGCGGACCAGCAGCGCCCGCGCCTCGCCGGCGGTGATGACCGAGCCGGTGACCAGTACGCCGCCACTGCCGAGCGCGACCGCGTTCTCCTCGGCGAGCCGGATCGCGTCGTCGATCGCGTCGATCAGGTGCGGGCGGACCAGGACCCGCTCCTCGCCGAACACCTCGGCGGCCAGTTGCCCCAGCTCCTCGGCCGGCATCGACCGCTCGACGAAGCTGTTCCGGGTGCAGACGACCGTTTCCATGATCGGCTCGTACGCCTCGAGGAGGCCGTACACGTCCTTGTCCTTCATACAGCCCAGTACGCCGATCAGCGGCTGGAACTGGAACGCCTCCGAGACCGTGGCCGCGGTCGCCTCGGCGCCGTGCGGGTTGTGCGCGGCGTCGACGACGATCGTCGGGCTGTGCCGGACGACCTCCATCCGGCCGGGGCTGGTGACCTGCTCGAAGCCGACCTGCAGCAGTTCGGTGGTGACCCGGCCCTCGGTCTCCGGGCTGGCGCCGAGGAGGGCCTCGACCGCGGCGATCGCGGTGGCCGCGTTGTGTGCCTGGTACTCGCCGTGCAGCGGGATGAACACGTCCTCGTACTCGCCGCCGAGGCCCTTGATCGAGACGACCTGGCCGCCGACCGCGAGCGCACGGCTGACGACGCCGAACTCGATCCCCTCGCGGGCGACCTGCGCGCCCACCTCGGCGGCCTTGCGGAGCAGGACCTCGAAGACTTCCAGGCTCTGCTGGGCCATCACGGTCGTACCGCCGGGCTTGATGATGCCGGACTTCTCGCCCGCGATCGTGACCGGATCCGCACCCAGCAGGTGCGCGTGGTCGACCGCGATCGGGGTGATCACCGACACCGTGCCGTCGGCGACGTTGGTGGAGTCCCAGCTCCCGCCGAGGCCGACCTCGATCACCGCGACGTCGACCGGCGCGTCCGCGAACACGGCGTACGCCATGCCGGTCATCACCTCGAAGAACGTCAGCGGGTGCTCCTGCTCGGCGTCGACGACGTCGAGGTACGGCGCGATCTCCTCGTACGCCTCGACGAAGCGCTGCTCGCTGATCGGTTCGCCGTCCAGTGTGATCCGCTCCCGGACCGACTCCAGGTGCGGGCTGGTGAACCGGCCGGTACGCAGCCCGGCCTCGCGCAGCAGGGTGTCGATCATCCGGGCCGTGGACGTCTTGCCGTTGGTCCCCGTCAGGTGCACCACCGGGTAGGCCTTCTGGGGGTCGCCGAGCAGCTCGACGAGCCGCTGCACGCGCTCCAGGGTGGGCTCGATCTTGTGCTCCGGCCAGCGCTGCTGGAGCCGTGCCGATACCTCGGCGAAGGAAAGGTCGCTCATCAGAAAGCCAAGTCTAGAGAGGGCTGTGGATAAAGCGGTCGGAGCACCCCTTGACAACCACTAACATTGTGCGCATGAGCCAGACGTCCCGTGTTCCAGACAAGCCCAGCCTCGACGGTCTCGAGGAGAAGTGGGCTGCCGTATGGAAGGAGCAGCAGACCTACGCCTTCGACCGCACCGCCGAGCGCGCCGATGTCTACTCCATCGACACGCCGCCGCCGACGGTCTCGGGATCGCTGCACGTCGGGCACATCTTCAGCTACACGCACACCGACCTGGTCGCGCGGTACCAGCGTATGCGCGGCAAGAAGGTCTTCTACCCGATCGGCTGGGACGACAACGGCCTGCCCACCGAGCGCCGGGTCCAGAACTACTACGGCGTCAAGTGCGACCCCTCGCT
Organism: Kribbella pratensis; assembly: GCF_004366075.1. Classification (GTDB taxonomy): domain Bacteria; phylum Actinomycetota; class Actinomycetes; order Propionibacteriales; family Kribbellaceae; genus Kribbella; species Kribbella pratensis. The sequence goes on from NZ_SODU01000001.1 coordinate 2,193,830, forward strand.
GCCGTACGACCCGGCCTTCACCCCGCCGGCCAAGCCGGATCCGAAGAAGCAGGTCCCGATCTCCCGGCAGAACTTCGTCGAGCTGTGCGGTGAGCTCACGCACATCGACGAGCAGGCGTTCGAGGCGATGTGGCGGCAGGTCGGCCTGAGCGTCGACTGGTCGTACCTCTACACCACGATCTCCGAGGACTCCCGGCGTACGTCGCAGCGCGCGTTCCTGCGCAACTTCGCCCGCGGCGAGGCCTACCTGGCCGAGGCGCCGACCGTCTGGGACGTCACGTTCCAGACCGCGGTCGCACAGGCCGAGATGGAGGCCCGGCCGTATCCGGGCGCCTACCACCGGATCTCCTTCCACGGCGCCGACGGCCCGATCTACATCGAGACCACCCGCCCGGAGCTGATCCCGGCCTGCGTCGCGCTGATCGCGCACCCGGACGACGACCGCTACAAACACCTGTTCGGTACGACGGTGAAGTCGCCGCTGTTCGGCGTCGAGGTCCCGGTCCTGGCGCACGAGGCCGCCGAGATGGACAAGGGCGCCGGCATCGCGATGTGCTGCACCTTCGGCGACCAGACCGACATCCAGTGGTGGCGCGAGCTGCAGCTCCCGGTCCGCACGGTCATCGGCCGCGACGGCCGGCTGCTGCGCGACACCCCGGCGTGGCTCGAGGGTTCGGAGCTGTACGCCGAACTCGCCGGAAAGACCGTCTTCAGTGCGCGCGAGCTGATCGTCCAGAAGCTGCGGGAGTCCGGCGAGCTGGACGGCGAGCCGAAGAAGACCGAGCGGATGGCGAACTTCTACGAGAACGGCGACAAGCCGCTCGAGATCGTCTCCACCCGGCAGTGGTACATCACCAACGGCGGCCGCGACGCCGGGCTCAAGCAGGAGTTCCTCGAGCGCGGCAACGAGCTCGCCTGGGTCCCGGAGCACATGCGGCACCGCTACCTGAACTGGGTCGAGGGCCTGAACGGCGACTGGCTGATCTCCCGCCAGCGGTACTTCGGCGTCCCGTTCCCGGTCTGGTACCCGCTGAACCACGACGGCGAGCCGGACTACGAGCACCCGCTGATGCCGTCCGAGGCCGAGCTGCCGATCGACCCGACCTCGCAGGCGCCGCGCGGGTACGACGAGTCGCAGCGCGGCAAGCCGGGCGGGTTCGAGGCCGACCCCGACGTGATGGACACCTGGGCGACGTCGTCGCTGACGCCGCACATCGTCTGCGGGTGGGAGCGGGACGACGACCTGTTCCGCCGCACCTTCCCGATGGACCTGAACACGCACGCGCACGAGATCATCCGCACCTGGCTGTTCTCGCGCGTCGTCCGGGCGCACTTCGAGAACGGCTCGCTGCCGTGGGCGCGGTCGATGATCTCCGGGTTCGTCGTCGACCCGGACCGCAAGAAGATGTCGAAGTCCAAGGGCAACGCGATCGTCCCGTCGGAGATCCTGGAGAAGTTCGGCTCGGACGCGGTGCGCTGGCGGGCCGCGATGGCTCGGCCGGGGCTGGACTCGCCGTTCGACGAGTCGCAGATGAAGGTCGGGCGCCGGCTCGCGATCAAGGTCCTGAACGCGTCGAAGTTCGTTCTCGGGTTCGGGGCGACCACGGTCGACCCGTCCGCGGTCACCGAGCCGGTCGACCTCGCGATGCTGCAGCGGCTGCGGGCGGTCGTCGCCGATGCCACGGCGGCCTTCGAGCGGTACGACTACACCGGCGCGCTCGAGATCAGCGAGAGGTTCTTCTGGACGTTCTGCGACGACTACGTCGAGCTGGTCAAGGAGCGCGCGTACGGCGGTCAGGGTGACGCCGGCGCCGCCTCGGCGAAGGCGGCGCTCGCGGTTGCGTTGTCGGTGCAGCTCCGGCTGCTGGCGCCGTACCTGCCGTTCGCGACCGAAGAGGTCTGGTCGTGGTGGCAGGAGGGTTCGATCCACACCTCGCAGTGGCCGACGCCGGACGGCGACCTGCCGGTCGCGGCGCAGGAGCCCGAGGTGCTGGACGCGGTCGCCGAGGTCCTTGCGGGCATCCGCGGCGCGAAGTCCGAGGAGAAGGTCTCGATGAAGACCGAGGTCTCCAAGGTCGAGGTCACCGGGCCGGCCGCGCGGCTCGCGCTCGCCGAGCGCGCCGAGCCGGACCTGCGCGCCGCCGGGCGGATCACCGGCGAGATCGTCTGGCACGCGGACGACTCCGACGCCGTGAAGGTCGTCGCGACGCTCTGATGGCATACACAAGTGCCCGTCTTCCGCTGGGGAGGCGGGCACTTGTGCGTTCGGCGGTTCGACTACGGTTTGTCCTGATGTGGAACCATCGGGACGAGCCGACCGCCGCACCCCGTGACCCTGACGTCCGAGGAGCCAATCGATGAGCGACCCCACCAGCCCGGCAGGTCCCGAGAACCGGACCGACGACGCCGGCGCGGACACCACCGAACTGGCTCCCGTCCCAGCTGTCGACCCGAAGGCTGCCGAACCGAAGGCAGCCGAACCGAAGGCAGCCGAGGCAACGACAGCGGCTGGGGCGACGACAGCGGCTGGGGCGACGAAGAACGCCGGCGGGACGGCCGCCGCGGGGGCGAGCGCTGCCGGCGCGGGTGCTGCCGGGGCGGGTGCTGCGAAGGATGCCGGGGGAACGGCTGTCGCGGCGAAGGATGCGTCGGCGGACGCGGGTGAGGAGCCGAAGAAGAAGGGGTTGCGGCGGTTCAAGGTTCGTGGGCCTTGGGTGACGGTTGGCGGTGCGGTCGTCGTGCTGACCGTGCTGGCAGTGCTCGGGTACTTCTTGGGCCTCGTGCCACTCAGCCTGCTGAACGCCAAGCGGGCGATCACCCCGCCCGCCAAGATCGCGGGCCTGGATCGAATCACCGACCCCGAGATCCGCAGCCAGGCACAGCTCGATCAGACCCGTGACGCGTTGAGCCGGATCAACGACGGCAAGCAGGTGATGGTCGAGGCGTACGGCAGCCTCGAGGGCGACCGGTTCTACGTGCTGATCGCGCTCCGCGGCCGGGTCGACATCGACAAGGTCGTCGCGGACTCCGGTGCGAGCGCGGACAAGGTCAAGAAGATCGGCAAGTCCACCTGCATCGAAGCCGCCGGCAACCTGCCGACCCAGTGCTACCGCGGCTCCAACACCCTCACCGTCATAGCCCAGTCCGCCAACGAAGGCGTGACGGTCGACCAGGTAGAACCCGTGACCGAAGAAGCCTTCAAAGCGATGCGGTAGCGGGTCAACCCGATCCGGGGTCGTGCGACAGGCAATGGTGGGTGGGAACCTGCTATTGCCTGTCCCCAGTCACCAGCGCGTGTCTCCACACCCCACCAACTCCCCACGGTCACCCCGGCGCCGCCCCGGCTCGCGAGCTACCCACCCCCAGCTTGCTGATGGCGCTCCTCGGGCTCCGGCGTGCAGTTCCGGCTGTCGCCCGGAACGCCTGTCTTCTCCAGGATTGCGCTCAGGTGAGGAGGCCTGCGATGAGGACCATGACCGGGATTGAGAGCAGGGTGCTGAGGAGGACTGCGCTGCGGGCCAGGGTGCGGCTGGCTCGGTAGTGGACGGCGTAGACGTAGACGTTCTGGGCTGTGGGTAGGGCGGCCAGGAGGGTCGGGGCCAGGAGGGCCGTGCCGTGGAGGTCCAGGGCCCAGCGGGCGATTGCGTACGCCGTCAGTGGTTGCACGAACGTCTTTAGTGCAACGGCTAGTACGACGTCCCGCCGTACGGTGATCGAGTCCTTGGTGCCTGCGCTCAGGCTGAGGCCGTATGCCACCAGGGCGACGGGAACCGCTGCTGCGGCGACCAGGTCGATCGGCCGCATCACCAGCTCCGGCAGCCGTACGCCGACCACCGACACCAGCAGCCCGAGCAGCGATGCCACCGTCAACGGATTGCGGAACGGCCGCGTGACGATGGTCCGCAGCGACACGCGCCGTCCGCTCCCCTGCCGGTCACCGTCCAGTACGGCGAACGCGACCGGCGCCATGATCAGCACCTGGAACAACACGATTGGTGCGACCAACGCACCGTCCCCCAGCACGTACGCCGCCACCGGTACGCCGAGATTCCCCGCGTTCACGTACGACGACGCGAGCACTCCGATCGTCGCCTGGGACCGCGTGCGCCGCCAGATGACCGCGGCGATCAACAGGAACAACGCCTGCACCACGAACAGGCTCACCAGGTTCGTGACCAGCACCACCGAGAAGATCGCCCGCAGGTCCGCCCGCGCGACGGTCGTGAACAGCAGCGCCGGAGTCGCCACGAAGAACGCCAGCCGAGACAGTACGAGCTCGTCGTCCTTCCGCAGTACGCCGAAGATGCCGACGACGTACCCCAGCACGGCCACAGCGACCAGTGCGCCGAAGGCACCTACGACGGCGGACATCTCAGCTTCTCAGCGGGGTGGACACCCGTCGATCGTAGGGGGAAGCGCTGTCCGCGACGCGTGGGTGCTCAGGAGCTGGATGGTGACGTGCGGCACCTCGTGATGATGCCGGCCATGACTGCCTGGAAGTGTTCCCGGTCGGCAGCGCTGAGATGCCCGATCAGCTCGTTCAGGGCCTCGCCGACCTCGGCGTGGAAGGCGATCGCGGCCCGGCGGCCGACGTCGGTCAGCGTCACCTGCACGGCGCGCCGATCGCCGGGGACCGGCGAGCGCTCGGCCAGGCCGCGCCTCTCGGCGCGGTCCATCAGACCGGTGAGCGCGGCCTTCTCGACCCCGAAGCACTGCGCGAGTTCAGCCATGCCTTTGGGCCCGTCGAGCAGGACGCACAGCAGCTTCGCCTGCACCGGCGTCAGGTCATGCCGCTCGGAGATGCCCGCGTAGAGCCCCTGAACCACGCCGGTGAGCTGCACCAACCCACCAGCCACATCCAGCTCCGCAGGGTCCACACCGGCGCCGTGGACCTGCGCGAACCCGGCGAATCGCCCGCCGCGGGGTCGGGCGCGTTCCGATGAAGTCTTGCTCACCTCCCCACGGTACATGGGATGTATAGTTAATGACGCATACAGTAAATGCCATTAACTATCAGAGGAGAACCGATGTCCTTCAGCGAAGCGGAGATCGCCTATCTGCGGTCCCAGCCCCTGGGCCGCCTCGCCACCGTCTCGGGCGACGGTCAGCCGGACGCCGTCCCGGTCGGTTTCGAGTACGACGGGACGCACCTCTACATCGGCGGGATCGACCCGGTCCGCACCCGCAAGCACCGCAACGTCCGTGACGGAAACACCAAGGTCGCGTTCGTCGTCGACGATCTGGTGTCCACGCGTCCGTGGGTCCCGCGCTACCTGCGGATCTACGGTGAGGCGGACCTCGTCGAGCGCGACGGTCAGTTCGGTACGTCGGAGTACCTCCGGATCACGCCGACCGTGTCCTGGAGCTTCAACCTCGAGGGCCGTCCGTTCACCCACGACACCTTGGTCACCACGACGCGCACCGTGCACACGCCGGAGGCGGTGACGAGCCGATGAGCTTCGACACTCGTCCTGGCACTCGCGGCGCTCGGCAGCCCGGCGGCCGGCTCCTGCACTGGTTCAACAGGTTCAACGCCCGTCGTATCCGGCGGCGCGGTGGCGGCAAGTTCAGGGGCGGCGACGCGTTGGTACTGCGGACGCTCGGGCGGAAGTCCGGCGCCGAGCGGGCGACGCCGGTCGCCTGGTTCGCCGACGCGGACGGCAACCGGCTGATCGTCGCCTCCGCGGCCGGCGCGGCCGGCAACCCGGCGTGGTACTACAACCTGGCCGCGAACCCCGACCAGGTCCGCATCGAGGTCGCCGGCGAGGCGATCGAGGTCCACGCCGAGCAGTTGCACGGAGCGGAGCGTGCGGAGGCGTGGGAGCGCATCACCACAGCGGCGCCCGGTTTCGCGAAGTACCAGGAACAGACCGATCGCGAGCTCCCGGTCATCCGGCTCGTCGAGCGGCACTGAACCGTCACCTGGAAGATGCTGACAAGTCAGAGCGAGGTCTAGAAAGATTCCACCGCCTGCTCGGAGGATAGGCGGCATGACTACTTCCGCTCGAGTGTTCAAGGCTGCCCTCGGCACGGCCGCGGTGTTCGGCGTCCTGGCGACTGGATTGTCGACGGCCGGCGCCGCACCGGTGCGCCTGCAAACGGCCGTGCAGGGCCTGCCGATCGGGGACGCCGATCTGGTCGAGACCCGGACCGACCGCACGCTGGCGCGCGGCGTGACGCTGACCCGGATCGTCCGTGGAACCGACCCGGCGCCGGCCGACCAGATCAACACCACGCCGCGCGGCCCCTGGGTCGTCAACGTGCTCACGATCGACCCCCGGACGGCCGACGGCCACCTGAAGGCGACGTACGGCCCTGACCTGGCCCGCGTCGAGAAGACCTCGGACCTGGTGAAGTCGTCCGGCGCGCTGGCGGGCGTGAACGCGTCGTTCTTCACCTTCACCGCGAACCCGCAGTACCCGGGCGACCCGGTCGGGCTCGGCCTCTCCGACGGCAAGCTGCTCAGCGAGCCGCTCGCCGATCCGACCGAGGCCAACCTCGTGATCGATGCCAAGAGCAACAGAGTGGTGACCGGCCATCTGCGCTGGACCGGCGCAGTCCGCAATCTATTCACCGGCGCTCAACTGCCGCTCGAGTTCCTCAACCACCCGCCGGTGATCCCGGCCGCGTGTGCGACGCTCCCCGACCAGACCGCCTGCACGGTGCCGGGTGACGTCGTCCGGTTCACGCCCGAGTTCGCCGCCTCGACTCCGGCCGGCGCCGGCGTCGAGGTCGTACTCGACCGCCGCGGTTGCGTCGTCCGTACGTCGACCACGCGGGGTACGGCGCTCAGCCCTAGCCAGACGTCAGTGCAGGCGACCGGCCAGGACACCGTCGCGCTCCTGAAGCTGGCAAAGGGCTGCCTGCGCACGGAGCTCGCGGTGTCGGACGAGAACGGCCGCACGGTCCCGTTGCGCAGCGGCCTGTACGGCGTGACCGGTCGCTACCAGTTGACGAAGAACGGCGAGATCGTCGTACCGGACGGCACCGGAAGCTTCTTCGATCGCAACCCGCGCACGATCGCCGGGACCACGCGCGGCGGCAAGATCGTTCTCGCCACCATCGACGGCCGCCAGACCACGAGCGTCGGCACCACGATGGACGAGACCGCCGCGGTAGCCAAGGCACTCGGCCTCTACGACGCCATCAACCTGGACGGCGGCGGCTCCACCGCGATGGCGCTCGGCGACGGCACCGTCGTCAACCACCCGAGCAGCACCGGCGGCGCCGAGCGCGCAGTCGGCGACGCGATCGTCTTCGTCCCGAAGGGCTGAACCGGTAGTACGTTGAAAGCATGCGACTGCTGCTGTTGGTGGCTGTGCTGATGAGCACGGCCGCCTGCGGCGGCGCCGGGTCCGGGAAGGAGCCTGCCGTGACCGCACCCTCGAGCATCACAGTGACCAGTCCGGCGTTCCGCGACGGCGAGACGATCCCGCGCAAGTACACCTGCGACGGCGAGGGGGTGCCGCCACCGCTCGCCTGGAAGGACATCCCGGCGAACTCCGGAGCGTTGGCTCTGGTCGTCGACGACCCCGATGCACCCCACGGCACGTTCACCCACTGGATCGTGCTCGACCTCGAAGCGGCTGCCGCCTCTCTGGCTGAAGGCGGCGTGTTGCCGGGCGTCAAGCAGGCGAAGAACTCCGCCGGTAGGACCGGGTACTACGGCCCCTGTCCGCCGAGCGGTACGCACCACTACCGCTTCACCGTCTACGCGTTGTCCGGCGCGACCGGCCTCCTGGACGGCGCCGGCCTCGACGAAGCATTGAAGGCGATCGACGCCAAGACCATCGCCCGCGGCCGGATCACCGGCCTCTACTCCCGCTGAACTTGCGTGATGCAGGTCACATCGAACGAGCCATTGACGTTCTGACTACGTAGACAGAACCTGACTGCGTAGTCACAACGTCAAGAGGTGGAGGCTCCATGACCGTGGCGAAACCGGGCTCCGAGGACGGTCGGGCGCGCCGTCGTCCGGGGAGTACGGACGTCGCCCGGCTGGCCGGTGTCTCGCAGAAGACCGTGTCCCGGGTCGTCAACGGCGAGCCGTACGTCAAGGAGGAGGTCCGGCTCCGGGTTCAGGCCGCGATGCGGGAGCTCGGATACCGCCGCAACGACGCCGCGCGAGCGCTGAACTCCGGCCGCACCCAACGGATCGGCGTCGTCTGCCTCGGTACGGCGCTGTTCGGTCCGGCAACGCAGTTGGTGGCGATCGAACGCACCCTCCGCACCACCGGCTACTCGGTCAGCATCGTCAACACCCTCGAAGGCGACACCGTCGCCGACGCGATCGAGCACCTGCTGGTGCAGGGGGTGGACGGCATCATCTTGTCCGAACCGATCGACGAGGGCGGCGACGCCCGGCCGATCGACGTCGACATCCCGGTTCTCAGTTTCGGACGGCTCCCGGGTCTCACCGCGAAGCCGAGCCTGGACACCGGCGGCGACAACGTCGACGCCGGCCGGGCCGCGACCGAACATCTGCTCGGCCTCGGACACCGGACGGTCTGGCACGTCGCCGGCCCGCATCGCTGGTGGGCCGCCCGGGAACGGATGGCCGGCTGGCGACAGGCCCTCGCCGACGCCGGCGCCCCGGAACCACCCGTGCTGGAAGGTGATTGGCTTCCCGCTTCGGGCTACGCGGCCGGTCAGCAACTGGCAGCCGACGACGACGTCACCGCGATCTTCGTCGCCAACGACGACATGGCCATCGGTGTGCTGCGCGCGCTGACCGAGGCCGGCCGATCGGTCCCCGGCGACGTCAGCATCGTCGGATTCGACGACATCCCGACGGCGGCGTTCCTGACACCCCCACTGACCACCGTCCCGCAGGACTTCGACCTCCATGTCGCCCGCGGGATCGCCAACCTCGTCAAGGAGATCGAGTCGCCCACCGGCGACCGGTCTCCCGCGCCGGAGCGACCATCACTCCGGCTGGTCATCCGCCACTCCACTGCCGCTCCACCCGAGCGGCACCGCTGAACCGACACGTCTGCCCTGAGGGGCGGTCCGCACCGGCCGGCCGAGGCCGCGATCCCGGGTGAAGTTTGCTCAGATCCCAAGGAGTTGTTCCACGTGTTCCGTTTCCAACGCACATCCCTGCGGCGCCGAGTCGCGCTCGCCGCGGCGCTCGTCCTGAGCGGCAGTCTCGCCCTGGCCGCCTGCGGCGGTGGCGGTGACAGCTCCGGCGGTCAGCCCGCGGCGGCCAAGACCGTCAGCCAGGCCGACATCGACAAGGCCATGTCCACGCCTACCGACCTCACCTTCTGGACCTGGGTGCCGAACATCCAGAAGGAAGTCGACCTGTTCCAGAAGAAGTACCCCGCGATCAAGGTGAAGGTGGTCAACGCCGGGCAGGGCGGACCGCAGTACACCAAGCTGCGCACGGCTCTGAAAGCCAAGGCCGGCTTCCCGGACGCCGTTCAGATCGAGTTCCAGTACATCCCGACGTTCTCGCTCACCAAGAGCCTGATGGACCTGCGCCCGTACGGCGCCGAGGCGCTGAAGGACAAGTTCGTCGGGTGGACCTGGCAGCAGGTGGTCGGCTCCAACGGCGAGGTCTGGGCGGTCCCGCAGGACAGCGGACCGATGGGGATGCTCTACCGCAAGGACATCTTCGACAAGTACGGCATCGCCGTACCCAAGACGTGGGACGAGTTCGCGGCGGCGGCCCGCAAGTTGCACGCCGCGGATCCCAAGCTCTACCTGACGAACCTCGCGCAGAGCCAGGCCGGCGTGTGGTTCGGCCTGCTCTGGCAGGCCGGCGTGAAGCCGTTCGAGAACACCGGTGCCGACTCGGTCAAGGTCGATCTGAACGGTGCGGAATCCAAGAAGGTCGCCGACTACTGGAGCGGACTGATCAAGGACGGCTCGGTCTCGACCGACGCCGACTTCAACGACCAGTGGTACCAGGCGCTGAACCGCGGCAAGTACGCCACCTGGATCACCGCGGCGTGGGGCCCGGTCTTCCTCGAAGGCAGTGCGAAGGCGACCAGCGGCAAGTGGCGCGCGGCGCCGCTCCCGCAATGGGAGGCGGGCAAGAACGTCTCCGGCAACTGGGGCGGCTCCACGACCGCGGTGGTGCAGGGGACGAAGAACCCGATCGCGGCGGCGAAGCTGGCCGAGTTCATCAACACCGATCCCGAGTCGACGAAGATGTTCGCGACCCAGCAGTTCCTCTTCCCGGTGACGAAGTCCCTGTTGGCCGACACCTCGTTCGTCGACCGCCCGCTGCCCTTCTACGGTGGCCAGACGGTGAACAAGCTGTTCGCGGGGATCAGCGACACCGTGGACACGAAGTTCCAGTGGCCGCCGTTCCTGGACCAGGCCTACAGCGACTGGGGCGAGACCGTCGGTAAGTCGTTCGCGAACAAGAGCGATACCAGCACCGCCCTCGACCAGTGGCAGGACCGGACCACGAAGTACGCGAAGAACCAGGGCTTCAAGGTCGAGCAATGAGCGTCAACACGACCGATCGGCTCGGCGCGCGGGCGCCGAGCCGGGCCGACGTACGCCGGCGGGCGCGCGGCGTGAGCCACGCCCGCACGGGCTACCTCTTCGTCGCGCCGTTCATGCTGGTCTTCCTGGGCCTGCTGGTGTTGCCGCTCGCGTACGCGGCGTACCTGAGCCTGTTCCAGGAGCGGCTGATCGGCGGCACGGTGTTCGCCGGGCTCGGCAACTACACCCGGGCGCTCACGGATCCGCGGTTGCTGCACGGAGTCGGCCGGGTCGGGCTGTTCTTCCTGATCCAGGTGCCGATCATGCTCGCGATCGCGTTGTTCGCGGCGCTGGCCATCGACAGCGGGCTGCTCCGGGTGGCGAAGGGCTTCCGGCTCGGCATCTTCCTGCCGTACGCCGTCCCAGCCGTGGTCGCCACCTTGATGTGGGGCTACCTCTACGGCCAGGACTTCGGTCTGTTCGCCCAACTGGCAGACAAGCTGAGCCTGTCGCCACCGAAGTTCCTCAGCAGCGATTGGATGCTCGGCTCCATCGCGAACATCGTCACCTGGGAGTTCACCGGCTACAACATGATCATCCTGTACGCCGCTCTGCGGGCCGTACCGCACGACCTGTACGAGGCCGCCGCGGTGGACGGCGCCGGGGCGATCCGGACGGCGTGGAGCATCAAGATCCCGGCGCTCCGGCCGGCCCTGCTGGTCTGCCTGATCTTCTCGGTCATCGGCAGCTTCCAGCTGTTCAGCGAGCCACAGCTGATGCAGCGGCTCGCGCCCAGCGTCATCGACGGCGGCTACACACCGAACCTCTACGGGTACACCCTGGCCTTCACGGGTCAGGAGGTGAACTACGCCGCGACGGTCTCGTTCCTGCTCGGCGCCGTCATCGTCGTCGTGTCGTACGCCGTTCTGTTCGTCACGACCCGAAGGAGCCGGTCATGAGGGCACGACACAGCAACGTGCTGACCATCTGCATGGTGGCGTTGCTGATCTACTTCCTGCTGCCGTTGTTCTGGTTGTTCGTGGCCTCGACCAAGACGGTGGGCAACCTGTTCTCGAGCTTCGGCCTGTGGTTCGCCGACGACTTCTCGCTGTGGTCCAACATCCGCGCCACCGTGACGAACGGCGACTGGGTGTTTTCCCGCTGGATGGCCAACACCGTCTTCTACTCGGTGGTCAGCGCGGGCGGGGCGGCGTTCCTGTGTGCGCTCGCCGGGTACGGCTTCGCCAAGTACCGGTTCCGGGGGAACGCCGCGATGTCCGGGCTCGTGCTCGGTGCGATCATGGTGCCGACCACGGCCCTCGCGATCCCGACGTACCTGCTGTTCAGCAAGGCCGGGCTGGTGAACACGCCGTGGGCGATCATCCTGCCGTCACTGGTCAGCCCGTTCGGCCTGTTCCTGATGCGCATCTATGCCCAGGACGCGGTTCCGGACGGGATCATCGAGGCCGCGCGGATCGACGGGGCGGGTGAGTTCCGCATCTTCTTCCAGGTCGCGGCCCGGATGCTTGCCCCGGGCATCGTCACGGTGGTGCTGTTCACGCTGGTCGCGACCTGGAACAACTACTTCCTGCCGCTCATCATGCTCAACAACCCCGACCTGTACCCGGTCACGGTGGGGCTCGCGCAGTGGTCGTCTCAGGCCGGTGCCGGCGGCGGGACGACCGGTGCAGTGCTGTCCCTGGTGATCACCGGTTCGTTCCTGTCGGTGATCCCGCTGATCGCCGCGTTCCTGCTGCTGCAGCGGTACTGGCAGTCGGGGCTGGCCTCCGGCGGCATCAAAGCCTGATTCCCTTCTAAATTTGGAGAAACTACTGTGCACGAACGTGTGCTTTTCGGAGCTGCGTACTACCACGAATATCAACCGAACGACCGGCTCGAGCTCGATCTCGACCTGATGGCCGAGGCGCGGTTCTCGGTGATCCGCGTGGGCGAGTCGGTGTGGTCGACATGGGAGCCGGAGAACGGGCGGTTCGACCTGGACTGGCTGCAGCCTGTTCTCGACGGCGCGCATTCCCGCGGTATCGCGGTGCTGCTCGGCACCCCGACGTACGCCGTCCCGCCGTGGCTGGCCCGCCTGTACCCGGAGATCACCGGGGAGCGTAAGACGGGTCAGCGGATCGGGTGGGGCGCGCGGCAGGAGGTGGACTTCACTCACCCCGGCTTCCGCTTCCACGCCGAGCGGGTGATCCGCAAGATCGTGGAACGGTACGCCGATCACCCGGCGGTCATCGGCTATCAGGTCGACAACGAGCCGGGCAACGAGTTGCTGCACAATCACGGCGTGTTCCAGCGGTTCGTGGACAGCCTGCGGCACAAGTACGGTGACGTGCAGACGCTGAACGACGAGTGGGGTCTCGTCTACTGGTCGCACCGGCTGTCGGACTGGGCCGACCTGTGGACGCCGGACGGCAACGTGCAGCCGCAGTACGACGTCGCGTGGCGGCAGTTCCAGGCGGACCAGACGACCGAGTTCATCGGCTGGCAGGCCGACATCGTCCGCGAGTACGCTCGTCCGGACCAGTTTGTGACCACCTGCATCGCCTACGACCGCCCTGCCGTCGCCGACGACGAGCTGGTACGACGCCTCGACCTGACGGCGGGGAACCCGTACTACTCCATGCAGGACGGACTGCAGCACCCGCACGCCGGGTCGGCCAGCCAGGGCTGGACCACCAACGGCACCTGGGCGCTCTATCTCAGCGCGGACCGGATGTACTCGTCCAAGCAGAGCCCCTTCCTCGTCACCGAGACCAACGCCCAGGCGATCGGCGCCCCGTGGCAGAACCGCCCGGCGTACGACGGCCAGTGGCGGCAGGCCGCGTGGGCGCTCGTGTCACGTGGCGCCAAGATGATCGAGTACTGGCACTGGCACACGCTGCACTTCGGCACGGAGACGTACTGGGGCGGAGTCCTCCCCCACAGCGGGCAGCCGGGCCGCATGTACCGGGAGGTCACGCAACTCGGTGCCGAGTTCGAGGCCGCCGGCTCACTCGTCGCCGACCTCACTCCGGACAGCGACGTGACGATGCTCTACTCGACGCCGAGCAAGTGGCTGATGCAGAAGTACCCGGCGCTCGCGCACGCGGACGGCAGCCCGGACGAGCGTTCGTACCACGGGTTCTTCGATGCCTTCTATCGTGGGGCTTTCGACGCCGGTCTGCAGGTCCGCATCCTGCACACGAGCCAGTTCACCGGCTCGGTGCAGGACGCCCCGGTTCTCGTCGTACCGGCGCTCTACCTGGCCGACACCGAACTGCTGGACCAACTGGTCGCGTACGCCGAGGCTGGTGGGCACCTGGTCGTCGGACCGCGCACCGGGTATGCCGATCACGAGGCACGCGCGCGCACGGACGTACAGCCGGCCAAGCTCGCCGCCGCAGCCGGCGTCTGGTACGACGAGTTCAGCAACGTCAGCGTGGACGTACCAGTACGCGGCACCGGTCTGGAACTGGGCACCGGCGCCGCAGGGAGCCGCTGGATCGATGGGCTCACCGTCGACGGCGCCGACGTACTGGTGGGTTACGACGACCCGCATTTCGGGCGGTGGCCGGCGATCACCTCGCGGGCACACGGCTCCGGCCGGATCACGTACGTCGGCACCGTGCCGAACCCGGCCTTGTCCGCGGCGCTGTTCCGGTGGATCAAACCCGCGGCCTGGACCGATCTGCCGGCCGGGGTGACCGTCACCTCCGCGACCAGTGCGGATGGCCGGCGGATCCGGTTCGTCCACAACTGGTCGTGGGACAGCGTCGACCTCAAGCTGCCCGGGCCGGCTCACGACGTACTCGCGAACCAGCCGACCAACGGCAAGCTGGACCTCGGCCCCTGGGACGTGCGGGTGCTCGTCGAGCCGGATCAGTAGCCGTTGCCGTAGCCGCCGCCGTCCGACGACGAAGGAGCCTGCGTAGGGGCGGCGGCTGTGGTGGTTGCGGCGTGCCAGGTGAAGTCGACACCGGAGAACGCGTCGGCGAGGTTGTTGCCCTTGGCCTCGCCGGCGGCGGTGTCGAGTTTGAAGGTGTAGAGCGGCTTGCCCTGGAAGGTGAGCTGCTCCGCACCGGTGTCGGAGCGCTTGATCGTGGCCAAGCCCTTCACAGCCTGCGGGTCGCCGGTCGCGGGCATCCAGAAGCTCAGGCAGCTGGTGGTGCACTTGATCGCGCCGCCGGCCTCCTGGTCGGCGAAGTACAACGTCTTCCCGGAGGCGTCGACCAGCGTCTGACCGACACCGCTGACGTCCTTCACCGAGACGGCGGCCGCCGCGGGGGCGCCACCACCGGAAGGTTGCGCGTCGGCACCGCAGGCGGTGAGCGCGCCGAGCGCCGCCACCGTTGCTCCTAGCAACAAGATTTTGGTTTTCATCGAGATCTCCTCTCCCCCACAGATACGCGAGATCCGGCCCGGCGGTTCAGTTGAACCTTTCACCGCCGTACCGCGTATTCCCTGGGTGTGGATGACGACACGGTGATCCGCGCGCTGTACGACAAGTACCGGCGGCCGCTGTTCGGGTATGTCCTGCGCTCCGTGGGCGACCGGCAGTACGCCGAGGACATCGTGCAGGAGACGATGACGCGCGCCTGGACGCATGCGGCCGACCTGGACCCGGACCGGGCCGGGCGCTGGCTGTTCACGGTCGCCCGCAACCTGGTGATCTCCGGGCGCCGCAGGCAGACCGCGCGGGCGACGGAGGTGCCGATCGAGGACCGCGAGTTCCCGGCGCTCGGCGACGACATCGATCGTGTGCTGCAGGTCTGGCAGGTGATCGACGTACTGCGGGGACTCAGTAAGGACCACCGGCAGGTGATCGTCGAACTGTTCTACCGCCGGCTCACCGTCAACGAGGCGGCCGCTGTCCTCGGTGTACCGCCGGGAACGGTGAAGTCGCGCAGCTACTACGCACTGCACGCGTTGCGCGCCGCGCTGGAGGAACGAGGAGTGACTGGCTCATGACGTGCCCGGAGACGATGTCGATCGGGGCCTTTGTGCTCGGTGCGCTGGAGGCGTCCGAGCGTCTCGCGGTCGAGGAGCACCTCGTGACCTGTACGGCGTGCCGCGAGACGTTGCTGCAGTTCGCGCATCTGCCTGGGCTGCTGCACGCCGTACCGGTCGAGGACATCGAAGCGGAGCAGCCGGAGCCCGCTCCGCTTCAGCTGAGCAAGAAGAGGCGGCCGCGGTGGGTGCTGGCCGCCGCAGCAGCGGCATCGATGGCTGGTGTCGCCGGCTGGGGACTGCTGTCCGCTCCGGCGTCAGCAACGTGGACGGCGACGGACGGGGTTGGCGGTCTCGACACGACGGCCAAGCTGGTCAGCCGTGGCTGGGGCACGGACATCCAGCTCCGCCTGACCGACCTGAAGCCGTACGAGCACTGCATGCTCGTCGTCCACGGCCGCGACGGAACCGTAGAGACAGCCGGCTGGTGGGCTGCTAACGGCAGCTACCACGCACAGGTTCCCGCGAGTACGTCGCTCCCGCTCCGCGACATCGACCACCTCGAAGTGGTCGACGCAGGAGACACCGTACTGAGCACGGTGTCCCCCACGACGCGCTGACTCACCAACTGTTGTTGGAGATTCCCGTGCCCAGGTAGACCTGGTCGTAGGTGTTTCCGTCGTTGTCGTCGGTGTAGGCGACCGCTACTTCGGCGAACGGCGACACCGCGACCGTCATCTGCTCCTGCCTACCTGTGGCCACGGAGCTCAGCCGCTGCGCCGACAGCCGACCTGTGTCGGTGCCGTCGGTGCCGAAGCCACGTACCCACACGTCCGGATCAGCGCCGGCCACTGTCCAGCCCACGACCGTCTGTGACTGGTCGTCGATACCAATCGACGGTGCCACACCAGCAGCCGCGACCTGTACGTCGGCGTACCGAGCAGTGCCCGCAGTGTTGAACGCACGCGTCGCCACAGCGCCGGCCGACTCCCAGGCGGCCGCGAAATCGCCGTTGAAGTTGGCTGCCGCAGCTGGATGCGTCTGCTGACCTGTGGTGTTCGAGTTGGCGACCCGGCGCGACAGCGTGGCTGCACCGTTCGTGCGGCCCAGCCGGATCAGTCCGATGTTGTAGTCGCCGTTGGCGTCGCCGTCCTCGTCCCACACGACGACCGCGTCACCTGACGCCGACACGGCCACATCCGGGTTGTGGTGCTGACCGGTGGTCTGCGAGGCGGTCACCTCCCAGGCGCGTGTGGCCGGTCCGGTGAAGCCGGCCGCCTTCACTGTTGCCGGCGTACCGGTCTGGATGTCTTCCCACGCCACGGTGAATGCGACTGCAGCACCGGACGGTGCGCCGTCCGGGTCGACAGCGACTCGCGGGTTGATCTGCTGGCCGGTGGAGCTGCTGTTGGAGTTGCCGGACGCTGTGACGGTGCCGGCGGTGTTCACGACGCGGTACGGGATGTTGTAGTACCCGTTGCCGTCCGGGTCGTCCTGCCACACCACGACGGCGTTGCCCTTGTCGTCCAGGCCGACGTCCGGGTGCAGGTGCCGCCAGTTCGTCACACCGCTACTTCCGCCCGCGGACAGCTTCGTCTCGTACACCGCAGTGCCGTTGCGGAAGAGCCGCAGGTAGATCTCGCTGTGCACGTTGTCGGTCGCGTTGTCGGTGTCGCGGTCGTCCTCCCACGCCACCGCGACGTACCCGTTGCGGTTGATCGCAACGGAGGCTGCGTCCTGATCGCCGGTGGAGACACTGTTCGCCGCCACCCAGGTGGGAGCAGCAATGTGCGCCTCGGCGGTGGTCGCGGTGAGGGTCAGCACCGTCGCCGCAATCGCTGTAGCAGCAAGCGTCTTCTTCATCGTCACACCGCCTGCAGTCCGGGTTGACCCTCTTGGATGACGAACGATTTCGCCGTACTCACGGCTGCGCCGTGCTCCGAAACCTTCGCGACAGCACGGAAATCGGCCCGCAGCTGGGTCGGGCTGATCGTCGTCCGGACGTAGCCGCGACGGTTCTGGTAGAACCGCAGCCACGGATTCTCCGCGAGATTCGGGATCGTGGTTGCCCCGTCGCCGTCGCCACTCGAGGTGACCGAGCTCGTCACCAACTCGGACCCGATGACCGCCGAGTTCGTGTTGCTGTAGTCGGCTTTCAGATCGCTGGCCCATGCGCGATGGACGTCACCGGTCAGGACGACCGGGTTGCGGGTTCCGCGGTCGATCCAGCCCTGCTGGATGCGGGCCCGCGAGGCGCGGTAGCCGTCCCACGAGTCCATGCTCCCCGCACCGGCCGAGTCGAACCGGCGAGCGAAGAACACCTGCTGTCCAAGGATGTCCCACGTGCCGTAGTGCTGGTTGAGACCGTCGAGCAGCCAGGTCTCCTGGGTGTTGCCCGGCAGACTGCGGCTGGCGAGGTCAGCGTCGGAGCACACCTTCCAGCCGTCGCCACAGGCCTGGTCGTTGCGGTACTGCCGTGTGTCGAGCATGTGGAACGTCGCGAGACTCCCCCACCGCAGCCGGCGGTAGAGCGGGATCGAGTTGCCGCTGTTCGCCTGTGCCGGCCGCAGCGGCATGTTCTCGTAGTACGCCTGGTACGCCGCGGTCCGCCGAGCGGTCCACTGCGCTGTCGTGAGAGACGGCGTACTGTCCGCTCGCACCATGTTGGCGTAGTTGTTCTCCACCTCGTGGTCGTCCGGTACGACGAGCCACGGCGCGACCGCATGCGCTGCCTGCAGGTCGGGGTCCGACTTGTACTGCGCGTACCGGCGACGGTAGTCCGCGAGCGACACGATCTCGCTCGCACCCGCGTGCAGGCGAGGCCTTCCGGTGGTGGCGCCGTACTCGTAGATGTAGTCACCCAGGAAGAGGATGAGGCCCGGGTTCTCCTCGGCCATGCGCCGGTAGACCGTGTAGTAGCCCTCCTCGTAATGCGCACAGGAGGTGAAGGCCATCACCAGGTCTCGCCCGTTGGTGCCCACAGCCGGAGCGGTCCGGGTGCGGCCGACGGGTGACAGGTGGCCCTGCGCGCGGAAGCGGTAGAAGTAGTCCGCGTCCGGGCTGAGGCCGCCTGCGATGACATGCACCGAGTGGGCGGAGGCGTACTTCGCGGTCACCGTGCCGGACGCGACCAGCGTGCTGAAGGTGTCGGTGGTCGACACCTGCCAGTCAACGGCGACATCGGCGTTCGCCATGCCGCCTTGGCCGTCGGCATTCAGCGGCGAGGGTGCCAGACGGGTCCAGAGCACGACGCTGTTGGCGTCGGGCTCACCGGACGCGATGCCGAGCTGGAACGGGTACGGGACGGCGGCGGTGGCGGTGATCACGGACGACTGGGCGGCAGCCGGGAGGGCGCCGGCCCCAGCTGCGGCGAGTCCGCCGAGAACAAGGGTCCTGCGACTGATTGGGCTCATGAGGCCTCACCTTCACGGGTACTCAGGGCGGTAGGCCCCCGGATCGGTCGAACTGCGGGTGACCATTCGGGAACCTTGAGTGTGTGCGGTGCTCCGTGCCCATGATTGCGCAGAATTGGTAAATTTCCTACAGCAGAACGAGCAGCAGCAGTACGGCGGCCGGAACGCCCTCCAGCAACGTGTTCAACCAGAGTCGCCGCTCCGTTGCGAGCAGGACGAGCGCCAGGAAGACGTGCTGCGCTGCGGTGAAAGCGACCAGCGCCTCACCCTGCGGCACATGCCCGGTCCGGGCGAGGACGACGCCGAGCGCCAGCGCGACAGCGGTCGTGAAGTTGTAGAACCCGAGGTTCACGATCCACAACCTGACCGCGTCGAAGTCCCGGCGCTCCAGCAGGAACAGCGGATACAGCCGCGGATGGCGGTAGAAGAACGACTCCATCAGCCAGACCCACGCCAGCATGACCGCGATGGCGATCGCGAGGATCTGCGCCGCCGTCCTCATGATGTAGCCCCCAGGCTGACGCCGTGCCGGCTCGTGATCTCACCCAGCGCGGCGTAGTCGGCCGGATCGGCGCCGGCCAGGTCCGCGAAGAACGCGCCCATCCGCCCGGTCTGGCTGACAGCGAGGAACTTCGCCGACGGCGTCAGCACCGAGAACGTGTTCACGGTGCCGGCCGGGATGCTGATCGAGGCGCCAGGTCCGAGGTCGTAGCCCTGATCCCCTGCCTGGACGAGGATCCGGCCCTGCAGGACGTAGAACGCCTTGCTCCACGACTCGCTGTGCGGCGGCGAGGCGTCGGCGCGCGGCGCGTCGATCTCGAACAGCTCGTACTGCCCGCCGGTGTGCTCGGCGCCGATCTTGACCGTCACGGTCGCGTCCGGGGCGGCGTACTCGACACCGCTGCCCGCATTGCTCAGATGCACTGTTTCGTTCATGACTGCGACGGTAGGAAGCGGCGTACGGCGGAGGTATCCCGTGCGGCTGTGCTCGTCGCAGCCACCCGAATCCCCACATTTCGGGGATAGGCGGCCGGGGTACGTCGGCGCATACTGAGCGCATGTGGGAGGGGCGGGCGCGGGCCGCGCGCCGGGACATCGCGGCACTGGCGACCTCGGGGATGGGCGTCGCGGAACTGCACGCGGCCGCGATCGAGGTGGTCGAACAGGTCGTCGGCAGCGAGCTCACCTGCTGGGCCGGCATGGACCCGGGCACGCTGGTGATCAGCTCGATGACGAGCGGCGCGGCCCGCATCCCAGCCGAGTACGAGCCGCGGCTGGCGGAGACGGAGTACGCCGGAACCGTGCCGAACTCGTTCGCCGAACTGGCCCGCACGTCACACCAGGTCGCACGCTTGTCGGACCTGCCGTACCGCGAGGTGGTCGGACACCGACGGCTGAACGAGGTGTGGCGGCCGCTCGGGATCGAGCACGAGGTCCGGACGACGTTCGTCGTCGACGGGGACTGCTGGGGCGCGGCCGGGTTCGTCCGCAGCGGTCCCGACTTCAGTGACCGGGAGGTGGAGTTCCTCGGGTCGGTGGCGCCGGTCATCGGCGCTGCGACGCGGGTCGCCGTACGGACGGACGCACACGGGTACCGCGGAGGGGTCGGCCCGTCGATCGTCGTCACCGGACCGACCGGCGAGCCGCGGGCGATCACCGCGGCCGCCCAGATCTGGCAGGACGAGCTGGACGAGATCGCGCCGGGACGCTTCGGCGTACTGCTTCGGGCCGTCGTCACGGGCACCCGAGCCTCCGGCACCTTCCAGGCGCGGGTGCAGACCGCCGCCGGCGAGTGGGTGCTGATGCAGGGCAGCCGGCTGCTGGGTGACAGCGAGGACGAGGTGGTGGTGACGATCGAGCCTGCCTCGGGTCAGCACCTGGTCGGCATGCTGCTCGCGGCGTACGGCCT
Organism: Kribbella pratensis; assembly: GCF_004366075.1. Lineage (GTDB taxonomy): Bacteria > Actinomycetota > Actinomycetes > Propionibacteriales > Kribbellaceae > Kribbella > Kribbella pratensis. The sequence goes on from NZ_SODU01000001.1 coordinate 2,214,533, forward strand.
GACCACGCGCGAGCGGGAGATCTGTCTGGAGATCATCTCCGGGCACACCACCGGCGCGATCGCCGACCGGTTGTCGATCTCGCCGCACACGATCCAGGACCACCTGAAGTCGGCGTTCGCCAAGGTCGGCGTCCGGAGCCGTGGCGAACTGGTCGCGACGCTCAGGCCGGGATGAGCTGCTTGCGATACGTCCCCGGCGGTACGCCGAAGTCGCGCTTGAACGCCTTTGCGAACGCGAACTCCGACGTGTAGCCGATCTCCTTCGCCACCGTGGCGATCGGGCGATCACAGTCCCGCAGCAGCCGCGCCGCGGTCGTCATCCGCCAACGGGACAGGTATGTCAGCGGCGGCTCCCCGACCGCCTCCGTGAACCGCCGCGCGAAGGCAGCCCGCGACAACCCGACCTCGGAGGCCAGGTCGGCGACCGTCCACGCGGCGCCAGGCCGCTCGTGGAGGAGCTCCAGCGACTGCACGACCGCGGGATCGGTCAGCGCCCGCGACCAGCCCCGATCCGCCGGGCAGTCGCTGTCCTCGAACCAGGCCCGCAAGATCAGCACGAGAAGCGCATCCACCAGCGCCGGCACGACGGCGGCCGCGCCGGGCCGCTGCGCGTCGAGCTCCTCGCCCAGGATGCTGATGGCCGTATGCAACGAACGGTGGCGGCCGGGGTTCGCCGGTACGACGACCACGTCGGGCAGCCTGCTCAGCACCGGGTGCGGGCGCTCCCGGTCCAGCCGGTAGGTGCCGCACAGCAGCAACGACCGCGCGCCCTGACCCTGCGGCGGCTCCTCGACCGACGGGTCGAAGTCGACCAGCGGCGAATCGGGATGGTCGGCGATCGCGTGCTCGACGCCGCGCGGCAGCAGGACCGCGTCGCCCGGGCCGAGCGGGATCGGGTCGCCGTCCGGCGGCAGCAACCACGCCGTACCTTGCAGGACAAGGTGGAACGTGGCACCGAACGAGTGCACGAAGCGCAGTCCCCACGGCCCCCGGACGTCGGTGCGCCCGGACGTGGCCGGGCCGGTCCTCATCGCGGCGACGACATCGGCAAGCACATCCATACCTGGCATCATACGCGCACCGATCAAGACGATCGGATATAAAGCTGCGCTCAATGGACATAGATCCGCTCGCCACAGCGGCCTACTGTCGGTGACAGAACCCAACGACTAGGAGTATCAATGAGCATCGTCGTCACCGCCGCCACCGGGCACCTGGGCACGCTCGTCATCGACGAGCTGCTGCAGCGGGTCCCCGCCGATGAGGTCGTCGCGGTCGTACGCAACGCCGCGAAGGCGGCCCCGATCGCGGACCGCGGCGTCGAGGTCCGGGTCGCCGACTACAACGACCCGGACGCGCTCGCGAAGGCCTTCGGCGCTGATGACACAGTGCTGCTGATCTCGGGCCTCGACCCGAACCGCCTCGAACAGCACCAGGCCGTCATCACGGCCGCCATGAACGCCGGGGTCGCGCGGATCGCGTACACCAGCGTGCTCGGCGGACCTGACGCGGACTTCGAGCTGGCCGCCGACCACATCGCCACCGAGCAGGCGATCCTCGATTCCGGGCTGCCGTACACGTTCCTGCGCAACGGCTGGTACAGCGAGGTCTACACGGACCAGATCGCCGTACAGCTGGTGAACGGGGTCGTCGGGAGCGCGGGTGACGGGCGGATCGCGTCGGCCGCGCGGCGGGACTACGCGGCGGCGGCTGCCGTCGTACTGACCGGCGAAGGGCACGAGAAGAAGGCGTACGAGCTGAACGGCGACACGACCTGGACACTGACCGACTACGCCGCCGAGCTGTCGAAGCAGTCCGGTCAGAACGTTGCCTACAACAACCTCTCCCCCGAGGATCTCACCCAGGTGCTGACAGCTGCCGGAATCCCGGCGCCGTTCGTCCCCGTCCTCGTCGGCGTCGACGACGCCATCAAGCGCGGCCTGCTGGCCGGCCGCGGATCCGACCTTTCCCGCCTGATCGGCCGCCCCACCACCCCGATCGCGGACACGATCGCCGCCGCTTTGAACGCCTAAGGAGCCGCGACGAGCTGGTTGTGCTGCTCGCCCAGGCCATCCGCCCAGACCCGTAGTACGTCGCCCGCGCGTAGGTACCGGGGTGGTTTCTGTCCCGCACCTACGCCGGCCGGCGTGCCGGTGCTGATCACGTCGCCCGGGTAGAGCGTCATGAACTGCGAGATGTAGTGCACCAGGTGCGCGACGCCGAAGATCATCTCGGCCGTCGAACTGTCCTGCAGCGCCTCGCCGTTCACGTCCAGCCCGAGCTTGATCGCCTGCGGATCCGGCACCTCGTCCGCGGTCAGGATCCACGGGCCGAGCGGGCAGAACGTCGCCGAGTTCTTGCCCTTGTCCCACTGCCCGCCGCGCGCGAGCTGGAAGTGCCGCTCGGACACGTCGTTCACCAGCACATACCCGGCGACATACTCCATCGCCGCTGCCTCGTCGGCGAGGTAGGACGCCGTACGCCCGATCACCACGCCCAGCTCGACCTCCCAGTCGGTCTTCTCGCCGCCGCGCGGAATCACCACGTCGTCATGCGCGCCGACCACGGTGTCCGGCGCCTTCATGAACAGGATCGGCTCGGCCGGCGCCTGCTGCCCGCCCTCGGCCGCGTGGTCGGCGTAGTTCAGTCCGACGCACACGACCTTCCCGGGGCTGAGCGGTGCGGCCAGTCGCACCGCCTCGAACTCCACCGCCGGGCCGGTGGCCGCGGCGGCCCGTTCACGCCAACGGTCCGGGTCGAACGCCTCCGACGTACCAGGCAACGTCGCCACCCAGCCGTCGTCGGCGAGTACGGCGTCGCGCAGTCCGTCGTCGGTGTGGATCCGGAGCAGTCTCACTTGTTCCTCCAACCAGAGTTCTTCGCCCAGTTCAGGTACGCGATACCCAAGGCGTGCGAGCCTTGCACAGGCACGAGTTGTACGGCGTCGTACACGCGCAATGACTGCTGATAGACCAGCAGATCCTGCTCGGCGTACGCACCCCAGCGGGCACACTGCACCGCATTCGCCGGCACCGCGACGCCCGTCCCGTCGACCCGGTACCAGACCTCGGTCGCGGACCGGATCAGCTTCTGTGTGAACGTCTTCGTGAAACGCTGGATGTCCGTGGCGGGTCCGCCCACGATCCCCGCGTCGTACGCCGCATGCACGAACTCGGTGCTGATCGCGGCGTGGCTCAGGTCCTCGATCTGCTTAGAGGCCGGGTACGACGGCGTGTACTCCGAGATCCCTGCGGTCTTCGTGTACCCGGCGTACAGCTGGCTGTACGGCGGCCAATAGGTCCAGACGTAGGCGTCGCCAACGAGTCGCAGCGCGGGCTCGTACGCCTTCAACATCTGCAGGACCCGGGTCCGGTAGCGCGGCTGCCTGGTCACGCGGAACAGCTCGACCAGCACCTGGCCGATGCCCTGGCTCTGGTTGTACGGCTGGATGGTCCCGTCGAACGGGATCGGCGCGCCCTTCGGCCACACGTAGTCACCCGTGCCGTCCGCACGCGACACCCACTCCGGGTCATGGAACGCGACCGCCGCGGTCGCCGCATCCAGAACCTCCCTCGCGAACTCCTGCCGCTCGCCGCGCCGGAGCTTCGGCGACTGCAGCACCATCCGGGCGTAGCGGGCCAACGGGAACGCGATCATGCCGGTGTGCACAGCGAAGACGTAGTACTGCGACTTGAACGCGATCGTGGTCGCCGCCGGTGCGGGCGCGGCCGCGGGAGCCGTCCGCAGATCGACGGCGGTCCAGCGCAGGGATGCGTTGTAGACGTTGTTGACCGCTGTCACGACGTACGTCGGTGACGCCGGATCGAGGCTGACGGCGGGCAGCGTGACGACGGTGGTCGTGGCGGGGTTGCGGAGTACGAGGTCGAAGGTGCCGTCGGCAACGTTCAGCACCTCGGCGGTCGACTCGGCCGATCTGATCCCGGCCCAGCGGAGCTGAATCGCCGGAGTGCCGTTGCCGTCGGGGAGCACGCCGTGACCGGCGGTGTAGTTCCCGGCTGTGCGCCAGACCTTGCCGGACCGGCCGGCGTAGTCCTCGACGCGCCTGGCGTGGTCGGTGGTTTTCATCAGGTGCCTGGCGCGGTCCTCGAACGTGCGCAGGTAGCGCTCGTCCTGGTAGGCCTCGTACATCCGCAGCAGGCCCAGCAGGAAGTAGGACTCGCCCCAGGCGTACAGACCGGCCTCGTTGTCCTGGGCGTTGGACGCGAGATAGCCGGCCTGCGCTGCGTCGAACGCGGCCGGAGAGTCGTAGACGAGTGGATCGGCTGTGGGTGCTGACAGGGCCGACAGAGCCGGGAGACCGGCCCAGGCGGCGACCCCGCCGGCGGCGGTGGTGAGTAGGAGCGTGCGGCGGCTGAGCTCAGGGTGCATCGGTGCCTCACAAGAATTGGGGGTGGGCGGGGGTTGGGCGGGAGGGCGGGTCAGCCTTTGACGGCGCCGCCCATGCTGTTGAGGATGCGTTTCTGAAGCAGGAGAAAGACGACGACGACCGGGACCAGCGAGATCACGGTGCCGGCGGCGAGACCGCGGACGTCGGTGCCGGAGACGCCGCTCAGGTAGGCGATCCCGAGCGCGATCGGGAACTTGGACTGGCTGGTCAGCACCACCAGCGGCCAGATGAAGCTGTTCCACACCGACACGAACCCGAGGATCGCCAGTACGGCGAGCGTCGGCGCCACGATCGGCACGCAGATCCGCCAGAAGATCGCGAATTCGTTCGCACCGTCGACGCGGGCGGCCTCGACGATCTCGTCCGGGATCTGCGAGAACGCCTGGCGGAGCAGGAAGATGCCGAGCGACGACAGGATCGCGGGCAGGATCACCGCGGCGAACGTGTCGGTCAGCCCGAGCTCGCTCATCACCAGGAACCGCGGGATCAGCATCAGTTCGCCGGGCAGGAACATGATCGACAGGAACAGCATGAAGAACACGCCGCGGCCGCGGAACGCGATCCTGGCCAGCGGGTACGCCGTCAGCGCGGACACCACGAGGTACACCGGGACCGTGATGCCGACGTAGATCACCGAGTTCACCAGGAACCGCGCGTACGGGATCGTCGTCCACGCCTCGCGGAACCATTCGGCCACCGGCGGCCGCGGGATCAGGTCGGGCGGGAACCCGAACACATCCTGGCCGGCGGGCTTGGTCGCGGCGCTGAGCAGGATCAGGAACGGCCCGATGAACAACGCGGCGACGGCGATCAGCAGCAGATACAGCCCGATCCGGCGCGCGTTGAGCCTCGGCGTACGCCGGTAAAGCCGCCTGGCCATCAGATGTCCCTCCGCCGGGTCACCAAGAGGTTGAAGCCGGCCAGGACGATCATGATCGCCCACAGCAGCAGGCCGACGGCGCTCGCGTAGCCCATGTCGTAGTCCTCGAAGGCTTTCGACCAGATGTAGTAGCCGAGGGTGAGAGTGGCGTCGAGCGGCCCGCCCCGGGTCAGCACGTACACCGACTCGAAGGCCCGCATCGCCTCGAGCATGCTGAGCACGAGCGTCACCGCGAACGTCGGCCGCAGCGACGGTACGACGACGTTCAGCAGCCGCTGCCACGCGTTCGCACCGTCGATCGTCGCCGCCTCGATCTGGTCCGAGGGGACGGACTGCAACCCGGCCAGGTAGATCATCATGAACAGACCGGCGTTCTTCCACGCCTCCAGCAGCACGACCGTGGGCAGCGCCCAGTGCCGGTCGAGCAGGAAGTCGGTCGGTCCGGCGCCGAACAGGCCGAGCACCCAGTTCACGACGCCCTCGCGGTTGAACACGTACCGCCAGGCGACCGCCACCGCGACCATCGACGTGATCACCGGCAGGTAGTAGAGCATCCGGAACGCCTGGATCGCGCGCAGCTTGAGGTTCACCAGCATCGCCAGGAACAGCGGCGCGACCACGGTCAGCGGCAGGAACATCAGCACGAACAGCAGCGAGTTCCGCAGCGCGATCCAGACCCGCGGGTCGTGCGCCATCCGGACGAAGTTGTCCAGCCCGGAGAAGCGCACCGGATGCACGATGTCGTAGTCGGAGAACGCGAGCTGGATCGCGATCACGGCCGGCCACGCGAACATCGCGGCGTAGAACAGCAGCCCGGGCAGCATGAACACGTACGGCGTGTACCAGTGCTGACCGACCACGCGGCCCTTCAAACCCGGCATACCCGCTCCTCGTGTCTGAAACCCGGATTTCAGATACCAAGCTGACGGGAACCGTAACGCAGAACGCAGCGGCCCGGAAGCGGTAACTCCAGAAAATTTCCGGCATCTTCCGTTGACTCGTGCGAACAGATGGCGAACACTCTGATGTCTGTAAGCCAGGTTTAGGACATTCCCCCCTGAGGAGCCAACGATGGCCCGACTGCGACTCACCGCTGTTGTCGCCACTCTCGTCCTCGCCCTCGCCGGCTGCGTGTCCGGCAGTCCCGCGGGCGGGAGCGACGACCAGAAACAGTCCGGCGACGCCTACTCCGGTGACGTCGAGTGGTGGACGATCAACCTGCAGAAGAACTACGGGCCGGACATCCAGAAGTGGATCGACGCCTACCAGAAGGAGCACCCGAAGGTCTCGATCAAGTGGGTCGACGTACCCGGTGCCGACATCACCACCAAGCTGCTGGCGGCGATCGCCAGCGGCAAGGTGCCGGACGTCGTCAACTTCACCTCCGCGACCACCGGCCTCTTCGCCGGCTCGATGGCCGACCTGAGCTCGCTGTTCAGCGCCGACGACGTCGCCGCGTACCTGCCGAACCTGGCCGAGCCGTTGGTTGTCGACGGCAAGCGCATCGCGATCCCGTGGTACAACGGCGGCACGTCACTGGCGTTCTACAACAAGGATCTGCTGGCCAAGGCGGGTTTCGATCCGGCCAAGCCACCGAAGACGTACGACGACGCGCTCACGCTCGCGAAGACGTACCACGACGCGACCGGCAAGTCGGCGACCAACTTCATGGCGTACTCCAGCGTCGTGCAGGCGAACGGCATCCCGCTGCTCTCGGAGGACGGCAAGACGGCCGCGTTCAACACACCGGAGACCCTCGCGCTGCTGGAGAAGTTCAAGCCGCTCTTCAGCTCGGGCGCGATCGCCCCCGGAAGCCTCAGCGAGAACCCGCGGGACATGCCGCAGTCGCTGGAGAACAAGGGCATCGCGTTCAACCCGGCCGCCGTGTCCAGCTCGCTGCTGAACGTCGAGAAGAACGCGCCCGCGGTCTACTCCTCGATCACGGTCGGCCCGCCGGTGACCGGTGCCGACGGCAAGTTCTACATGCCGGGCCAGCAGGTGATGGGGATCCCCGCTAAGTCGGACAACCAGGCCGCCGCGGCAGCCTGGCTCAAGTACGTCGCCGCGCCCGAGCAGCAGCTCGCGCTGTGCAAGCTGGTGCCGATCTACCCGTCCTCGGTGAAGGCGCTCGAGGACCCGTTCTTCACCGAGATCTCCGGCACCACGCCGGCTGATCAGGCGCGGAAGATCCTGGTCGACACCTTCAAGCAGAGCATCGACGCGTCGATGGGGTCGGGCAACGACGAGCAGCTGCGGCAGCTGTTCGACGACCAGGTGCGGGCGTTCATGTCCGGGACCAAGTCGGCGAAGCAGGCCCTGGACGACGCCGAGAAGGCATGGAACGACACACTGGCGAAGGGCAAGTAGCGTGCTGCGTATTGGGATCGTGGGCGCCGGGATCATGGGCCGCGGCAACGCGTTGTCGTTGTCCGGCCGGGCCGACGCCGAGATCACGGCGGTGACCAGCCGATCCGCCGACTCCGCCGCGCAGCTCGCGGACGAGATCGCCGAGCGCGGCGCGCCGCGGCCGACGATCCATCCCGACCTCGGCGCCCTGCTGGACGACGACGCCGTGGACGCGGTCGCCCTGACCACGCCGGACGACGTCCACGGCGAGATGATGGTCCGCGCCGCGGAGGCCGGGAAGCACATCCTGGTGGAGAAGCCGATGACGACGTCGGTCGCGGAGGCCGACGCCGCGGTGAAGGCGATCCGCGAGAACGGCGTGATCGCGATGTGCCTGTTCAACCACCGGTGGGTGCCGGCGTACGCGCAGGCCTACGAGCTGCTCGCGGACCTCGGCGACGCAGCGGTCGCGTACGCGCGCAAGGACGACACGATCTTCGTGCCGACCGAGATGCTGTCCTGGGCGGATCGCACGACCTGCGCCTGGTTCCTGTCCAGCCACGACATCGACTTGGTGTCATGGCTGCTCCGCGACCAGGTACGACGGGTCTACGCGACCGCGCGCTGGGGCAAACTCCGGTCGCTCGGGATCGAGACGCCGGACGCGATCCAGATCCAGGCGGAGTACTCGCGCGGCACAGTGGCGACCTTCGAGTCCGCGTGGATCTACCCGAACACGTTCCCGACGACAGTTGATTCGTACGTCGCAGTGGTCGCGGACGACGGTGTGGTGCAGCTGGACCGGCAGCGGGAGAACGTCGTACTGGCAAAGCCGGACGGCTACAGCTATCCGCGGAACATGCTGCAGCGGGTCATGCACGGGATCCCGTCCGGTGCGTACGCCGACGCGATCGCGCACTGGGTCGACTGCTGCCGTACCGGCCGGGAACCGCTCATCACGATCGAGAGCAGCCGCAACGTCACCGCCGTGCTCGAGGCCGCCCACCTGTCGATCGAGACGCGCCAGCCCGTCGACGTGTCCATGCTGGTCGCATGACCGAAGGACCTGAGAAGCCGCGGCACATCGACGGGCGCATCAATCGGATCGGGACCGACGACCTGATCAAGGCGTTCGGCTCACCGGCCGGCGACCTGGCAGGCCTCCGCGCGTTTGTGGGCGAGCAGCTGAGGCGACCCGCCTGGCCGTTGCCGGAGTGGGCTGAGGCGACTCGAGCTACACCGGACGCCGTACTGGCTGCTGCTGCTCCACTACTGGATGGTGTCAATGTCACCGGACGGGGACTCGGGCGGTCGCAGCTGTACGGCTTCCACTACCTCGGGTGGCTCGCGCCTGGAGTCCAGGCGTGGCTGCTGACCGGTGACGAGCGCTACTTGCAGGCGTTCGAAAAGCACCTCGATCAGTGGGTGGAGCACCGTGACTCGGTGACCGGTGAGTGGCCGGGTCTCGACGCCATCTGGTACTCGCTCGGCACGTGGGCCCGCTGCCGCAGTCTGCTGCCGACACTCGAGGTACTGACCTCCTCGCCGCTGTCCGACCGCGTGTGGGGCCGCCTGGTCGCGACACTCGTCGGCGGAGCCCGCTGGTCGTACGACGAGCATGACGTGTTCCGGCACGGGAACTGGCAACTGGTGTGCGCGACCGAACTGCTGCACCTCAGCGCCGTACTGCCCTCACTCGTGGAGTCTGAGGCGTGGGCGGAGCGTGCGCGGCAGCGCATCGAGGAGCACCTGCTACTGGACATCTATCCGGACGGCGGGCACTACGAGCGCTCACCCGGGTACCACCGGATGGTGTTGACGGCTCTGCAGACAGCAGCACGGATCGACCCGGCCGTGGCGGCGCATCCCCGTTTTGCCGCGATGCACACGTGGATGTGCGAGCTGGTCTCGTCGGGCGGCTGGCTGCCGCACCTGCAGGACAGTGGGATCGAGTGGCCCGCAGCGTCGTTGCTGCGCGGCAGTTACCTGCTGAACGACCCTGTGTTCGCGCGGGTCGCAGCGCAATGGATGTCGCAGTCGGAGCTCGCTGCGGAGGTGGCGACGTTTCCTGCCCGGCCAGAGCGTGAGGAGCGGTGGCTGTCGCCAGGCGCAGTTCCTGAGCTACCGCAGGCGACTGTGCTGCCGGAGTCGGGGTACACGATCCTGCGGAGTCCAGAACTGCGTGCGGTGATCAACCATGGCCCGCACATCGAGCACCAGTTGGAGTCGCACTCACATCGCGCCGTACTGGACCTGGTGCTGGACGGGTGGCAGCAGCCGTTGCTGTGGGAGGCGGGCGGTCCACCGAGCTACGACGATCCGGGCTACCTGACGTGGTACCAGTCGGGCCGCGGCCACAACACGATCCTCGTCGACGACCAGGAGCTGTCGACGGACCGCAGTGTGGACGTCGACCCACTCGTCGACGCCAACGTGCTCGCCGTGTTCTCTGGCCGTCACCACGGCAACGGCATCGAGCAGACCCGAACGATCGCACTGGTCCGCGAGAGCCCGTCGTACGTCGTTGTCACCGACCACGCGCCGGACACGCACACCTTCCGTGCTTGCTGGCACGCGCTGCACCCGTGGCGTGAGGTGGGGCAGCTCGCGTACGACGCCTCTGCGCCCAACGGACCGGGCTTGCTGTTGATCGACGCCGGTGATGCTACTCAGGTTGAGCTGACCGAGGGCGTAGCTCGTCATCCGGTGCTGGAGCGTCGGACGGCTGAGTACGGCCCGCTGCACTCGCTCACGGTGACGCGGTCGACCGCCGGCTTCACGACCGTGCTGGTGCCGCACGCCGGCGCCGAGCCGGCCGCAGTGTCGGTGGATCGGGTCGACGGTGAGCTGGTGGTCGCCCTCGACGAGACGGTCGACCGGATCGGGCGGTCCACGTGGACGCGGACCGTCGACGGTCAGTTGACCTGGGCAACCGGGTGGCGGGTGCGGACGCTGCCGGGCCTCCTACGGGCGACTGACAACGTCGACGTACTGGCCAGGCCGACCGGCGACACGCTGCGCTTCGAGATCACCTGCTCCGGACGCTGCGGGCTGTGGATTCGCGCACACGGTGAGATCAGGCTCAACGGGATGCTGATCGACGCGATCGTCGAGGACGAGTGGGCGCACTTGACGCTTCCGTACGCCGGGGCGTGGACTGTTGACGGGGTTCGCTATGAGTGACGACGTAACCAGCGGGTGGTTCGACGCGCGGATCGTCACCGGCGCGCATCCTGCCTCCCTGCTCCCACCCACCGACCGGGACGCGATCGCCGCGCATCTGGACCGCTACGCGCTGTCCGGCGCTCTGGTGAGCGCGATGGCATCGTGGTTGCACGACCCGATCGGCGGCAACGTGGAAGCGTCTGCGATCGCACACGACCTGGCCGACCACGGCGTACTGGCATGCTGGACTGCGGTCCCGGCGACGTCCGGTGAGCTCGACTCGCTGACCGACCTGGTGGATCGCGCGGTGGACGACGGCGTCGCGGCCTTCCGCATCCACCCCGCGTCGCACGGCTTCTCCCCCGCTCTGCTCATCGAGTTGTACGACGCGCTCCAGACCAACCGCCTGCCGTTGTGCGTCGACGCCGCGGAACTCTCCTGGCCGGACCTGAACACGATCGCGACCCGCTTCCCGGAGCTGCCGATCGTCGTGTCGAACCTCGGGTACCGGAAGCTCCGCGAACTCTGGGCCACGCTTGTTGGGCACACCAACGTCTTCGTCGATCTCGTCGACTTCGCCGCGCATCAGGGCGTCGAGTGGCTCGCCGCCAACGACCTCGCCGACCGGTTGCTGTTCGCCACCGGCCTCGGGGTCCGCGATCCCGGCGAGAGCATCGTCCGGCTCGCGTGGTCCGGTCTCGACGACGCGACGGTCCGCCTGGTCGGCTCGGGGAACGCGCGCCGGCTGCTCCAGGGAGTACGAGCATGATCGGGCGCCGGCCGCAGCATCGGATCGTCGACGTGCACGCCCACCTCGGCCCGTACTCGCTGTTCTTCATCCCCGAGTCGGACGCCGCGACGATGGTCGCGGTGATGGACCGGACCGGCACCGACGTCACCGTGCTCGCGGCGAACCGCGCGATCCAGCAGGACGCGCACCTGGGCAACTCGCAGTCGCTCGCCGCGGTCGATGCGTACCCGCACCGGATCGCGGCGTACGCGGTCATCAACCCGTGGCAGGAGCCGGAGCACGAGCTCGAGCGGCTCGCGGGAGACGACCGGTTCGTCGGAATCAAGGTGCATCCGAGCCTGCACCGCTACCCGGTCACCGGCGCGCGGTACGCCGCGGTGTGGGCGTTCGCCGAGTCCACCGGCTGTCCCGTGCTCAGTCACTCCGAGCATCAGTCGCCGTACGACGCGCCGCGGCTGTTCGAGGCGGTCGCGGAACGCTATCCGGGTACGTCGGTTGTCCTCGGACATGCCGGGATCACACCGGCCGGGGTGGACGAGGCGATCGCGGCAGCCCGCCGGTACGACTCGCTCTGGCTGGAGGTGTGCGGCTCGCAGATGACCGGGCCGCTGATCCGCGCCATGGTCGACCAGGTAGGCAGCGGGCGGGTGCTGTTCGGTTCCGACTTCCCCTTCATCGACCAGCGCATGTCGCTCGGCCGCGTGGTCTGTGCACCGCTGACGGAGAGTCAACGCCAAGATGTTCTCAGCGGGAACGCCCGCAAGCTGTTCCGGTGGCGGCCGCTACCGGGAGAACGAGGGGTTGGCCAATGACGGAAGAGATGCAGCAGTCCGAGCAGGTGTCCGGCGAGCGGTTGCCCGCGGTGACGGTCGGACTGTTCGGTCCACGCCGGCTGGTCAAGACGATGTCGGAGGTCGGCCAGGAGGTCGCGGAGCGGTCCGTCAACGGCGTGCGGTTCCTGACCGGCGGGTACGACGACCTGTCCGAGGCCGAGGAGCGCTACCTGCGGCTGCGGGACCGGATCGACGCGGCGGTGTTCCCCGGCCCGTGGGCGTTCGACCTGGCGACGACCGGCCACTGGCTCACCGTCCCGTCGACCCATCTGCCGCTGACCGGCGCCGCGCTGTACGCCGCCCTGCTGCGGGCCTCGCTGACGATCACGGACGTCGACCTGAGCCGGGTCAGCATCGACTCGCTCTCACTCGCGGACGTCTCCGAGGCGTACAGCGAGATCGGCCTGGACACCGCCCAGGTGTACGACGTCCCCTACGAGGGCCCCGAGTCCGTCGCGGGGTTCGCTGCGTTCCACCGCGAGAAGTGGGAACGCCAGCACACCACGCTGGCGCTGACCACGATCCTTGCCGTGGAGCGTGAGCTGCGCGCGGACGGCGTACCGGTGCTGCGGATCGCGCCGACGCGGTCGAGTGTGCGGGATGCGCTGGAGACCGCCGTACTGCTCGGCCAGGGCACTCGGATGGGAGCGCATCAGCTCGCGATGATCGCCGTACAGGTCATTCCGACCGGTGCGTCGCGGGCCGAGTCGGGTGACTACTGGCAGCAGGAGCTGGCGTTGTCGACGCACCAGAAGCTGCTGTCCGAGGCCCGCCAGGTCGGTGCGTCAGTCACGCGCCGGTCCGACACACTCTTCCTGGTCACCACGACGTACGGCGCTCTGCTGCGGCTGACTGAGCAGTTCGCGGTTGCACCCTTTCTAGGCGCGTTGACTGCACAGCTCGGAGTACCTGTCGCTGTAGGCGCCGGAACCGGCCAGACCGCTCGCGCTGCGGAGGCAAACGCACTCATGGCCGTTGAGGACTCCGTAGCGGCCGGCGGCAAGGTAGCCGTGTACCTGGACGGCAGCAGCGATCGGGTGGACCTCGAGCCCGGTCCTGCGACGACTGAATCCGCACCGGCCGACGGGACCTCGCCGATCGACCAGCGAGCGCTGGAGATCGTGACCTCCATCGCCTCTGCCATGAGCTCGGCTCCGGGCCGACAGGTGGTCGTAGATGTCGAGAGCGTCGCCGCGATCATGCAGGTCACCCAGCGGACCGGACGCCGGATGCTGAAGGAGCTGGTCGAGGCAGGTCTCGCCTGGCCGCTGCCACCGGCTCGCTCGACCGCTGGCGGCCGACCACGCCAGCAGTTCCGCTTACTCACCGAGAAGCTCGACTGACCTTCTCGACTGACCTCTGGAGAAGCCTGTGCAGACTCGCCGTCACGACCATGCAGACCGCCTGTACGCGCGCGCCCGACAGGTGATCGCAGGCGGTGTGTCCAGCGATGCCCGCCGAGCTGACCGGCCGCTGTTCGTGGACCACGCCCGCGGCGCCGAACTGTGGGACGTGGACGGCAACAGGTACGTGGACTACGTGCTCGGCCAAGGCCCGAACCTCCTCGGCCACGCCGCACCACTCGTCGCCGACGCAGTCTCCGACCAGGTACGCCGTGGCGTCGCGTACGCCGCCCAGCACGAGCTGGAGGCACAGGTCGCCGAACGCCTGTGCAGCATGGTGCCGGCAGCGGAACTGGTCCGCTTCAACAGCGTCGGCTCAGAGGCCGTGCACGGCGCGATCCGACTGGCCCGCGGCCACACCGGCCGCCCGAAGATCGTGAAGTTCGAGGGCAACTACCACGGCTGGCTCGACCCGGTCCTCTACAGCGTGCACCCCGACCTCGCCCTGGCCGGCGACGCCCGGCATCCCACCGCGGTCGGCGGTACCGCGGGCCAGCCGCGGCACGACGCGGACGACCTGATCGTCCTGCCCTACAACGATCTGCCGGCTGTCGCCGAGGTGTTCGCACGCAGCGGGGACGAGATCGCGGCGGTCATCCTCGAGCCGCTGCTCTGCAACACCGGCTGCATCACACCGGCGCCTGGCTATCTCGAAGGGCTTCGGGAGCTGACTCGGGAACACGGGTCGTTGCTGATCTTCGACGAGATCATCACCGGATTCCGGGTCGCTCCGGGCGGGGCAGGCGAGCTGCTGGGCGTCGTACCCGATCTGGCCGCGTTCGGGAAGGCGATGGCCGGCGGCATGCAGGTGTCCGCGCTGGTCGGCTCGGCCGAGGTGATGGGGACGATCGCGGACGGCAAGGTCGCGCACGCCGGGACGTTCAACTCCCATCCGGTGGGGATGGCGGCCGCCGACGCGGTACTGCGTCATCTCGACGAGCACCGCGACGACGTGTACCCACCGCTGACCGCGACAGGCCAACGGTTGATGGCCGGCCTGCGCGCTGCAGCTGCAAAGCATGGGGTGCCGCTGCTCGTGGACGGGCCCGGTCCGGTGTTCCAGACGTACATCACGGACCAGGCCGCCGTCACGGACTACCGCACGTTCGCCGCCTGCGACCGGGCAGCGATGGCTCGGTTCCACGCGGGTCTGTTCGCTGCCGGTATCAGCATCGTCCCGCGAGGGTTGTGGTTCCTGTCCACCGAGCACACCGCGGACCAGGTCGACGAGACTATTGCGGTAGCAGACTCAGTGTTCGCTTCCCTGTAGACACAGGGTCGAACGGCTTACGGTCCTGGTTGCAGGTCGAGCCGTCCGCCGGGGCCTTCAACTGGGCGAGGTAGTTGGTGATCATCGCGTCGGCGCAGGTGCTCTTGCCGATCGTGGTGTGCCCGTAGCCCTCGACTGTCACCATCCGGGCGTCCGGGTACAGGTCGGCGTACGGCCGCGTTGCCTCGTACGGCGTGGCCGGATCGTGGCGGGTGCCGAACACCAGTACCGGCTGCCGCACCTTGTTCTGCCACGGGCCGCGGAAGTCGTCGGTGTCGCGGATCCCCAGGAACTCACAGTGGATCCCGACCCAGGCGCGGAACCGGCCGAAGTGCGGGGCGCGTCGGTCGGCGGCATCGGCGTACGCCGGGTATGCCAGCGGGCGGCCGGACTGCCTCGCCTCGACACATGGCTGCAGCACGGTTCCGATCGAGTTGTAGTCCTCCTTGCGTCGGTTCCACTCGATGAGTGCCTGCGGCGCCTTCGTCGCGGCCTTTGCCCGGTTCTGGACGGCGAGCTGGGCCCACGTCTGGGCGAGCGCCGGGTAACCGATCGGGTCATAGAGGCTCGAGAACGTCATCGCCACAGCTACGGCGTACGTCACGGTCAGCGTGGAACCGTCCGGCAGGGCGACGACGACCGGGTGGGTCTTCAGCCGCTCGAGCGTGCTCTCCACAACAGTCCTCGGATCGCCGAGCTGGTTCAACGCACAGTTCGCGGCGGCCTTCTTGCACTCGGTCAGGAACTGCTCGTACGTGTCGTACGCGCCCTCGCCCTGCTTCAGCCGGACACCGACCGGGTTCGGATCGCCGTTCGAGCCCGAGTACCACTCGGGGCTCAGCGTGCCGTCGAGGACCAGTGCACGGACCTTGTTCGGGAACAGCTTGGCGTACGTCGCACCGAGGTACGTGCCGTACGAGTAGCCGACGTACGACAGCTTCTCGTCGCCGACCGCCTGCCGCAGCAGATCCATGTCACGCGCAACGTTCGCGGTCGAGTAGTGCGCGAGCCGGTCCGGCGACGTGGTCCGGCAGCTGAGCGCCTGCTTCGCCGCGTCGACGATGAACCGGCGCTCTTCCTTCGCGGTCACCGGGAACGCCGGGACGTTCGCCAGCGCCTCCGACTCCTCGGCCGCGGTCGGGTAACAGGTGGCCGGATCCGAACGGCTCACGCCCCGCGGGTCGAACCCGAGGATGTCGAACTTCGCGCGGACCTCCGGGGTGTAGATCTGCTCACCGGCCTGCTGCACCAGGTCGACACCGGAGCCACCGGGGCCGCCGGGGTTCGTGAACAGCGTGCCGACCTTGTGGGCCGGGTCGCCGGCCGGCAGCCGGGTCAACGCAATCGTCGTGGTCGGTCCGTGCGGGTTGTCGTAGTCGGTCGGGACCTCGACAGTCGCGCACTGGAACGGCTTCAGCTTCGGGTCGGTTCCACAGGTACCCCACGCGATCTGCGGTACTGCGGACTTCGCCTGAGCCACTGCGGTGGTCATCGGCGTCAGCAGCACGAGGGCCGCGCCGGCGACAGACAGTCTTCGAAGGATTCGTCTGGGCGTCATGTCACCGACCGTAGGCGGGCAGATCCTCCCGTCGCGTCCACCACGAGAAGGAGGCCGGGAACCCGTCTGCTGACGGACCCGGCCTCCCTCTCAAGCGTGAAGCTCTTAGGCGCTCTTCTCGCGGCGGTCGCGCTTGGTGCGCTCGATCTGGTCGCGCGGGATCAGCGTGGGGTTCACGTTCTCCAGCACGACCTCGCCGGTGACGACGACCTTGGCGACGTCCTCGCGGCTCGGCACCTCGTACATCACGTTGAGGAGAACCTCTTCCATGATGGCCCGCAGACCACGGGCGCCGGTGCCGCGGAGCAGCGCCTGGTCCGCGATCGCCTCGACCGCGTCGTCGCTGAACTCGAGCTCGACGTTGTCGATCTCGAACAGCCGCCGGTACTGCTTGACCAGCGCGTTCTTCGGCTCGGACAGGATCTTGATCAGCGCGTCGCGGTCCAGCGGCGAGACGGTCGTGATGACCGGGAGCCGGCCGATGAACTCCGGGATCAGACCGAACTTGAGCAGATCCTCCGGCATCACATCGGCGTACCCGCCGGCTTCCTTCGGCTTCTCCGGCTCACGCGAGGTGTTGAAGCCGAGGGTCTTCTTGCCGACCCGCTGCTCGACCATGTGGTCCAGGCCGGCGAACGCGCCGCCGACGATGAACAGCACGTTGGTCGTGTCGATCTGGATGAACTCCTGGTGCGGGTGCTTGCGGCCGCCCTGCGGCGGAACACTCGCGGTGGTGCCTTCCAGGATCTTCAGCAGCGCCTGCTGGACGCCCTCACCAGAGACGTCGCGGGTGATCGACGGGTTCTCGCTCTTGCGGGCGATCTTGTCGACCTCGTCGATGTAGATGATCCCGGTCTCGGCCTTCTTGACGTCGTAGTCCGCGGCCTGGATCAGCTTCAGCAGGATGTTCTCGACGTCCTCACCGACGTACCCGGCCTCGGTCAGCGCCGTCGCGTCCGCGATCGCGAACGGGACGTTCAGCATCCGGGCGAGCGTCTGGGCGAGGTAGGTCTTGCCGCAGCCCGTCGGGCCGATCAGCAGGATGTTCGACTTGGCCAGCTCGACGGCCTCGTCCTTCGCGTGCCGGCCGGCGCTCGAGCCGCCCTGGCCGTCGCGGACCCGCTTGTAGTGGTTGTAGACCGCCACCGCGAGTGCCTTCTTGGCCACGTCCTGACCGACGACGTACGCGTTGAGGAAGTCGTAGATCTCGCGCGGCTTCGGCAGCTCGGTGAGACCGACCTCGGAGCCCTCGTTCAGCTCCTCCTCGATGATCTCGTTGCAGAGATCGATGCATTCGTCGCAGATATAGACGCCGGGACCGGCGATGAGCTTCTTGACCTGCTTCTGACTCTTGCCGCAGAACGAGCACTTGAGCAGGTCGCCGCCGTCACCAATGCGTGCCACCGGGGCAGATCCCTTCTATGCGAGTCGAACCATGGGCCAGGAGGGCGTGGGCCGCAGGGACCGGGACGGTCGTCAGTACCCCGATCCGATTTCGACGGTACCCCGTCCGGGGCCGAAAAACCGCGCTCGCCACCGGGTTGTGACTACGCCGGTGGCGAACGCGTCGTGCTCTTGACAACCGGTCAGACCGGCCTCGCCCGAACTGAACCCGTTCAGACGCCGGCCGGGACCGGGGTCTTCAGAGTCTGCAGGACGTCGTCGATCAGGCCGTACTCGATCGCCTGCTCGGCGGTGAGGAACTTGTCCCGCTCGATGTCCCGGGACACCTCCGCGATGTCCTTGCCGCTGGCCTCGGAGATCATCGTCTCCAGCAGCGACCGGAGCCGCAGGATCTCGTTCGCCTGGATCTCGATGTCACTCGACTGGCCGTAGGTGCCCTCGGTGGCCGGCTGGTGAATGATGATCCGGCTGTTCGGCAGCGCGAGCCGCTTGCCCGGCGTACCGGCGGCGAGCAGCACCGCGGCGGCCGAGGCAGCCTGACCGAGGCAGACCGTCTGGACGTCCGGCTTGATGTAGCGGACGGTGTCGTAGATCGCGGTCAGCGCGGTGAACGATCCGCCCGGCGAGTTGATGTAGATGCTGATGTCGCGGTCGGAGTCCATCGACTGCAGGCAGAGCAGCTGCGCCATCACGGCGTTCGCGATCTCGTCGGTGATCGGCGTACCGAGGAAGATGATCCGGTCCTCGAAGAGCTTCGTGTACGGGTCGATCCGGCGCATGCCGTACGACGTGCGCTCCTCCCACTGCGGGATGAAGTAGTTCATGGTGCTTCCTTAACTGACGAAGTGGGAGATCAGGAGTTCGGGCTGCCCGTGCTGAGCTGGGCGGCGGTGGTGACCACGTGGTCGATGAAGCCGTACTCCTTCGCCTGGTCGGCGGTGAACCAGCGGTCCCGGTCGGCGTCGTTCTCCACCTGCTCGAGCGGCTGCCCGGTGTGCTCGGAGATCAGCCGGAACAGCAGCGCCTTCAGGTGCAGCGACTGCTCGGCCTGGATCTTGATGTCCGAGGCCGTACCGCCCATACCGCCGGACGGCTGGTGCATCATGATCCGCGCGTGCGGCAGCGCGTACCGCTTGTTCTTCGCACCGGCGCAGAGCAGGAACTGGCCCATCGAGGCCGCCAGGCCCATCCCGACCGTGGCCACGTCGTTCGAGATCCACTGCATGGTGTCGTAGATCGCCATGCCGGAGTCCACCGAGCCACCCGGCGAGTTGATGTACAACCAGATGTCCGCGGTCGGGTCCTGGGCGTTCAGCAGCAGCATCTGCGCGCAGATCGCGTTCGCGTTGTCGTCGCGAACCTCGGACCCCAGGAAGATGATCCGGTTCTTCCGCAACTCGCGGTAGATGTCGTCGTCGTGTCCGCCGGATCCGTTGCCGCCCGCGGCGGTGGGGCTGGCTGCAAATGTCTCGTTCACGAACCCGACACTACTGGTCGGCGGCGACAGACCTAAGGCTGGGCCGGAGGTGTTCGCTCACGGCGCACCGCTCGTCTGCTCTGAGCGAATTCGGGCCCGATCACCAGCCGCACAGGACAACGGATCCGGACTCGCCGGCGGCTGCCTCGTCAGGTACTTCGCGGCGCTCCGGCAGCTCCGGCTCCCCCCGTACCTCAGGCTCCTGCAGCAGCGCGGCCACACCCGCCCCCTTCCGCGTTCGACCCGAACCACTCCGGAAATCGTTTCACCGGCCACGCTAGGCCAGGTTCTTCACGGTCGCGTCGCGATCGTCCGGCGAACATGCGTACGGCCCGGACCCCACCTGAAGGGATCCGGGCCGTACGGCGAGACGTTGCTCAGGCCTGCGCGGGCTCCGCGACCGGGGCCTCGGCGGCCTCGTCGCCGGCGGCCTCCGGGTCGGCGTACGAGCCGTCCGGCTGCAGGGTCTTCAGCTCGACCGTGTTGCCGGACGCGTCGGTCACCTTGGCGTTCTCCACCAGGTACGCGAGCGCCTTGCCGCGGACGACCTCGGACACCAGGCTCGGGACCAGGTTGTTCTCCACCGCGTGCTGCGCGAACTGGTCCGGGCTGACGCCGGAACGCTGCGCGTGCCGGACGATGTGCTCGGTGAGCTCCTGGTCGTTGACACTCAGCTCCTGCTGCTCGGCCACCAGGTCGAGCACGAACTGCGCCTTGATCGCGTCCTCGGACCGCTTCTTCAGGTCCTCGTCGAACTCTTCCTGGGTCTGCTCCTCGCCCTCGAGGAACTGCTCCATGGTCATCCCGGAGTACCCGAGCTGCTGCTCCAGGTTCTCCTTGCGGGCGGCCAGCTCGTCGGTCAGCAGGCCCTCGGGGACCGGCACGTCGACCAGCGTCAGGATCTTCTCCAGGACGGCGTCGCGCGCCTCACCGGCCTGCTCGAGCCGCTTGCCGCGCTCCAGCCGGGTCTGTACGTCGGCCTTCAGCTCCTCGGCGGTGTCGAACTCCGACGCGGTCTGCGCGAACTCGTCGTCGAACTCCGGGAGCTCCTGCTCCTTGACCGCCGTCACCGTCACCTCGACGTCGACGTCCTCGCCCTTCAGCGAGCCGCCGACCAACTGGGTGACGAAAGTCTTCTTCTCGCCGGCGCTCAGGCCGATGACAGCCTCGTCCAGGCCGTCGAGCAGCTGACCGCTGCCGACCTGGTACGACAGGCCGGTGGCCTGCGCCTCCTCGACCTTCTCGCCGTCCTTGCTGGCCGACAGGTCCAGGGTGATGAAGTCGTTGTCGCCGACCGCGCGCTCGACCGGGTTCAGCGAGCCGAACCGCTGGCGCAGCGACTCGATCTGCTCGTTCACCTCGTCGTCGGAGATCGCGATGTCCTCGACCTCGGCCTCCAGGCCCTCCAGGTCCGGCAGGGTGATCTCCGGGCGGACCTCGACCTCGGCGGAGAACTGCAGGCTCTCCTTGTCGTTGAACTCGGTCACGTCGACCTCGGGCCGGCCGATCGCCTTGACCTGGTTGTCGCTGACCGCCTGCGAGTAGAGCTTCGGGAGCGCGTCGTTGATCGCCTCCTCGAGCACCGGACCGCGGCCGACGCGCTGGTCGATGACCTGCGGCGGGATCTTGCCCTTGCGGAAGCCCGGCACCACGATCTGCTGGCCGATGCTCTTGTACGCCGCGTCGAGGCTCGGCTTGAGTTCCTCGAACGGCACCTCGACGATGAGCTTGACCTTGGTCGGGCTCAAGGACTCGACGGTGCTCTTCACGGTGGCGGTTCTCCTTGATTCGGTGACATTCACAGCACGCGCGACACCCCGCGTTGCAGCGGTGCTACAGGGGGTTTGTCGGGGCGACAGGACTCGAACCTGCGGTCTCCTGCTCCCAAAGCAGGCGCGCTAGCCACTACGCTACGCCCCGCAGTGACCGGTCGAGTGTAGTCGACCGGAACCAGTGCTCGCGCCACCGGGGCCCCGGACATACCGTTTTGAGTCCAACCGGCCTCATGTGGAATCATGTCCGAGCACCACGCGGGTGTAGCTCAATGGTAGAGCCTCAGTCTTCCAAACTGATTACGCGAGTTCGATTCTCGTCACCCGCTCGGGCGAGAGGGCGAGGTATGCCTGCGGAAAGCGCAGGCCTGTCTCGCCCTCTTCTGTTGTGCGCCTTCGCTTCGCTCGGCTCCTGGGTCGGGTTGGGTGCGTCGGTGCGGGGCGTGGGTCGGGTTGCGTGGGTGCGGGGCGTGGGGTGGGGTGGGTTAGGGGAATGCTGGGGGGCCGCCTCTTAGGGCTCGGCAGGTGGAGTCGGGGTCGTTGACGAAGTTGGGGACCTGGTTGTCGGCTTCGTAGTAGCGGTGGAAGACCGGGGTCTGGGAGCCGGACATGGGAGGGACGATCCAGCTCCAGTCGGCGGGGCAGCCGCGGCCGGCGCGTTGCTCCTTCTCGAGGTGGATGAGGAACCTGCGGGACTCGGTGTGGTGGTCGGTGACCGTCACGCCGTTCGTGGTGAACGAGTGCAGGACCGCCCGGTTGATCTCGACCAGGGCCTGGTCGCGCCACAGGGTCGCCTCGTGCGAGGTGTCGAGCCCCATCCGCTCCGCGACCACCGGGACCATGTCGTAGCGGTCGCTGTCACCGAGGTTGCGGGCCCCGATCTCGGTGCCCATGTACCAGCCGTTGAACGGCGCGGCCGGGTAGGAGACACCGCCGATCTCCAGCCGGTTGTTACTGATCACCGGGACCGCGTGCCACCGCAGTTGCAGGTCCGCGAACCACTTCAGCTCCGGGTGCTCGAGCGGAACCTCGTGGACCACCTGGTCGGGCAGCTGGAACATCCGCGGCCCCTCCTCGACCGTCTCCACGACCAGCGGGAGCACATCGAACGCTCCCGGCCGCTCAGGCGGTCGCCACCCGCGTTGGATCAGTTTGCTCGTGAAAGCGCGGTACCGCGGATCCCCGAGCGTGCGACCGTCCGCTTGCTCGTACCCGGCGTACCGGATGAGCAGTTCGTTCCAGATCCTCGGAGCGGGCCGCGACGGCGTCTCGGGAGCAAAGACGCTGATCATCGGCCGGATCTTGCCGCCGTTGTACGCCGTGCTCAGATGCTCGAAGCAGTGCGCGGCGACGCTGCCGGCGTCGGAGACCGTTCTCAGGTCGCGCACCTGCAGGCTGTGCCAGTACAGGCGGCCGATGCAGCGTTTGTTGTTGCGCCAGGCGACGCGCGCACCGAACGCCAGCTCCTCGGCGGTGTGCCAGTAGGTGCCGGTCGTGTCGATCTCGCGCATCACCTCGGTCAGCCGGGGCTCCAGCGGCCCGGCGTGCGGGTCCTCGCCGTGGTAGAGCTCGAGGAACTCCTTCGCCGCGGCACGGACCGTCTCGACGTCGAGTTCCGGCTCGGACCGGCTCACCGGCGGGTGACCGGACACTGGCGGATGATCAGGCACTGGCGGGTGATCAGGCGGCGGTGTGACCCTCACGGCGTACCGAGACGCCGTACGGCGGGCACGCCGGGCTGTGCCCCACCGCGTGCCGGCGACCTGGAGCAGCTGCTCCCCGGCGCCGGCCGAGACGACCTGTCGGACGCAGATTCCTACGGCGAGCAGGAGACCCGCGAGGCTGAGCGCGATCGCCAGCTCGGTCGAGACACCGATGGGCGCCCTCCGGCCGAGTTGGAGCGCGCCGAGGGCGGCGCCTGCCACAGCCAGTCCGAGAACTGCGAGTGGCAGCGCCAAGGGCCGACGGCTACGGGCAGGCTGCCGGCTTGTCGGAGCTTCCGCGCGGTGTTCCTCCGTCCGGGCGGGGTTCGGAAGAGTTCGCACGGGTCACTCCGAGCCCGGAGACCTCGGACCGCGACCGTTCGCTCCCCCGTGCCCGTTCCCGTTCGCATGCCCGTTCTGCAGGCGGACCTGCCAATCGCTCAGGTCGTCGAACCAGGCGTCCTTCTTCTCGCGGGGCGCCTGTTCGCCGGCCTGTCCCGTGCTCCCGAGCCGCTCGACCTCGGTCGAGAACGAGTCCACGATCGACTGCATCCGGCTCTGCGCGTTCTGGGCGTACGAGCGGACCTGCTGCCCGGCCGTGTCCATGGCCTCCTCGACGATCCTGCGCTCGTGGGCGCGCGCCTGGCCGATGCGCTCGCGGGTGTCGCGGCTGACGTCCTCGACCATCTCCTCGGCCACCAGCTGCGCCTGGCTGAACAGCTGGACGATCTGGTCGTTGACACGCTCGCCGACCTGCTCGTACTCGTCCAGCTCACTCTGCACACGCTGCACCTCCGCCCGGGCTCGCCGCAGCTCGGCCTGAAGCCGTTCGTTCTCGGCGCGGCACTCGCTGACCTCTCTGGCGGTCGCGTGCACCTGGTCGGCGAGCAGGTCGATGTACCCGTACACCTGGTCCGAATCGAGCCCCCGGAGTCTGCGCCGGAACGTCTCGCCCCGGATCGCATCGGGGGTCTGGTAGTGCGGAGAGCCGTGGCGGTGCTTTCCGTTAGTCACTGGTTGTCTCCTGACCTGGTGAGCGCTGGATCGGCCCTGTGCTCGTCCACGGGCGCGTAGTAGAAGTGCTCGTACTTGATGTGCTCGGGGTCCATACCGGCGCCGGCCAGTCGCTCCAGCGTGTGCGCGACCATCTGCGGGCCGCCGCACACCATCGCCGTCCGCCCGTACAGGTCCTGCCGGGCCGCGACCATGCCGACCTTCCCGCGCGTCCCGGGGTAGGACGCGTCGTCGGACACGACTTCGGTGTATTCGAACCAGGGCCGCTTCTGCGCCATTTCCCGCAACTGCGGCCGGTCGTAGAGGTGCCAGGGCATCCGGACCCCGTGGAGCAGATGGACCCGTGGAGCGGTGCGCGACCGTGCCCACTCGTTGTCTATCTGTTCGAGCACCGCGAGCAGTGGGGCGAGACCGGTTCCGCCGGCGACCATCAGCACGTCCCGTACGTCGTCTGTGCGCCGGGTCAGCCGTTCCCCGACCGGGGCGCCCAGTTTCACGACGTCGCCGACCTTCAGCGACCGCACCACGGCCGGGCTCACCTGGCCGCCGTCGATCTGCTGCACGTGCAGGTCGATCGAGCCGTCCCGGCGCGGGGCGTTCGCCGGACTGAAGTACCGCCACGCCCGGGGCCGTTGCGGGATCTCCATGGAGACCGACTGGCCCGGGAGGAACTGGAACTCGCGCCGCGGCCGGATCGTCAGCAGCGTGAGGTCCATGGTCCGCCGCTCGACCGCGACCACGTCGGCGTCCCACCAGTCAGGAGTGGACTCCGAGGAGGTCTCCGCGGCCTCGACCATCATCCGCGCGATCACCTGGTAGGCCGCCGTCCAATGGCCGGCCAGCTCCTCGTCCCACTCGGATCCGAGGAAGTGTTTCAGGGTCGCGCACAACGAGGCTCCGACCGCGTCGTAGTGCTCCGCGAGTACGGCGTACTTGCGATGATCGCGGCCGAGATGCTGCAGGAACGCCGCATCGTTCTCGATCTGATCGGCATGGCTGACGATCCGGCCGAGGGCGCCGACGAACTTGTCCCGCTGGTGCGACATGGAGAGCGGAAACATAGACCGCACCTCGGGATAGGACACGAACAAGTGCGAGTAGAAGTACAGCGGCACCTGTTCTCCGTGCTCTGTCACCCGGTCCCAGCTGCGCTGGAGGGCGTTGGCATCCATAGGAAGTCGCTATCCGGCTCGAGAAGGCAGCTCCTCGAGTGAAGCGATCGGCCCGTCAGCGGGCAGCAGGTATTGCCTGTCGTCGGCCCAGGCGGCCGACGGACACTGCGTTGACAAGGGTTCCCTCCCAGTCCAGTCCCCGAGTCGGTCCTTCGTGGTGTCTCCCGCCCGCAACCTACCCGCGCCCAACGGCTTGAAACCGCGAACCGGACCGAT
Source organism: Kribbella pratensis (assembly GCF_004366075.1). GTDB lineage: Bacteria > Actinomycetota > Actinomycetes > Propionibacteriales > Kribbellaceae > Kribbella > Kribbella pratensis. The sequence goes on from NZ_SODU01000001.1 coordinate 2,239,905, forward strand.
ACGTGCCGAAATTCCTACGGGGCTCTCAGAAATGCGATGCCGTCGACACTGGCGGGCGCAGTGGAGGTAGAGATGATCTTGAGAGCCCCTGTACGGAAGGGGGTTGTGGGGAGGTAGGTGACGGCGCGGCTGGTGGTGGTTGCGGCCAGAGAGACCGTGCCGATCCTGATGTTCGCGTGGTAGATGTCCACGCGGCCTTGGCCCGGGCCGTGAATCGCTACCAGGGCGATGCGCAGGCCGGCCTCGGTGGCCTTGGTCAGGTACGCGCCGTTCGCTTTGAGGATGGTCGTGGTGCCTTGGAAGGCCAGCGTGCTGGTGGAACGCGTGACAGTACCGGCAGAGGTCAGAGCACGGTCGTCCTCCGGCGCGACCGAGCAGATCGGTGCGGACCAGGCGGACAGGTTCCCCAGGTAGTCGCGGGCGCGCACCATGAAACACTCGTCCCAGCCGAGTCGCGGCGACCAGGTGATCCCGGTGATGCGCGTGTTCTGCCAGACAGCCGGGTAGATCCACTTGCCGAACGCGGCACCTGTTGCGGCCACCTTGTAGACCACGTCGTACGACGCAATGTCGGTGTCGTCCTTGTAGGCCCAGCGGACTGTCGCGGACCCGCTCAGCTGCACGCGGTCGCCGATGCGCCACGTGACCAGTGAGGGCGCCGTACCGTCCACTTCGCTGCAGTACGACGTACTCCAGGCACTCAGGTTGCCGGCGTAGTCGCGCGCACGCACCTGCCAGCAGGTGTCCGTGCCGATCGGTGCCGTCAGACTCGCTCCAGTGGTCTTGAGCCCCTGCCACGCGGGCACCTGGTTCCAGGCGCCGTACGGCGACGTGCGGTTGGGGCGTTGCTGGATTCGCAGGTCGTAGCTGTCCACACCGGTCGCAGGTGAGTTCGGGTCCTGCGGGTCGTCGTACGCCCACTCGAAGGACAGGCTGGTGTTGTCGCGGATGCGATCGCCCGCGGACGCGTTGGTCAGTACGGGCGCGACGGTGTCCGGGTGCTGCTGCGGGTCGGCGGTTAGCCAGGTCAGGCTGATCACGCGGGGCTTGCTGGTCGCATCGGCGTACACGATCTTCGCCAGGCCGGATCCGTCTGCCCGGAAGCTGGGTGTCGTGGTGCGGATCGGCCCGTAGCGGCGCTGTCCCAATGCCGGGTCGTTGAGGTCCGTGACCAGCAGGTCGGAACCAGAGGCCTGCACGGTGAATCCGTTGCCCAGCTGGGCGTCCGCGGCCACGGTCAGGTTCCGCGGCGGCTGCGGCCCGTTGACGTCTACAACCTGGTTGCAGCCGCCCAGTAGCGCCCAACGGCCGTTGACGTCGTCCGGGCCGACGGTGCACGCACTGGCGACCAGTACGGTCTTCACGACACCGGTGGTCAGGTTCTTACCGTCCAGGTGGCCCGGCTCGGTCACTTTCCACACCGTGTCACCGGACAGCGCGAACGGCGGGGCGACGTCGGCCACCTTGGTCTTACTGGCGACGTTGTACACCTCAGCGGTCGCAGCAGCCGGTGCACGATGCGAGACGAGCTTGCCGCCCTTCCCGAGCACCACTTCGTCCGCAGCGGGGAACGTGAGCCCACCGACCTTCGCCGTACTCCCGTCGAATGTCAGTAGCGAAGGCCCCTCGACCTGGAACGGCTTGCCGTCGTTCGAGCCGCCGGAGGCTGTCCACGTGGTCCCGTTGTTGCTCGTCTCGTAGACAGGGTTCGAAACGACCACGCGGGCGCCCGACATGCCGACGTCGACCGCCGTACGCCCGGGAACAAGGACGCCCTCCCCCAGGTGCTGCGGTGGATCGGCAGCCATCACCTGTGACGCCGTCAACGGCAGCAGTACGACGGCACACACCACGGCCGCCTTGACACGTAAGCCCAGCACGAGAGACCCCCCAGTACACCGATGACTTCGCGCCGCACCCTAGTCAGTAACCACCAGTAACGGAAGCGCCGTGGAAAACCGGGTGACACCCCGAGACCTCAAGAGGATCCTGAAAGGCTGACCAGCGACGAAAGGGACGGATGCAAGCGGGAATCACGGTATCGGCGGCGGAACTGCCCGAAGTACTGCTGCACGTGGCAGTGGTACGCCCGGTCTTCCTCTGGGGCGCACCGGGGATCGGGAAGAGCAGCCTGGTACGGGCGTTCGCGGAATCGCTCGGTCTGGAGTGCGTCACGCTCCTGGGCACGCAGCTCGCGCCGGAGGACCTCATCGGCGTACCGCAGATCGTGGACGGCCGCAGCCGGTTCGCACCACCCGTGGCGATCGCCCGCGACGAGCCGTACTGCCTGTTCCTCGACGAGCTGAACGCCTCCTCGGCCGAGGTGCAGAAGGCGTTCTACTCGCTCATCCTGGACCGCCGCATCGGCGAGTACGAGCTGCCCGCGGGGTCTGTCGTGATCGGCGCCGGCAACCGGGCCACCGACAACGCCCTGGCCCGGCCGATGGCGAGCGCCCTGGTGAACCGGCTCGTGCACATCCACCTGCGCGCGTCCGCGACCGACTGGCTGCAATGGGCCGGTACGGCTGGGATCCACCCGTGGGTCCTCGACTACCTGCGCAACCGCCCCGACCACCTGTGGACCGCGCCGCCGAAGACCGAGGAGCCGTTCTCGACGCCGCGCAGCTGGCACATGCTGTCGGACGCCCTGCACTCGTACGGCGACGACGTGTCCGACGAGACGCTCCGGGTCCTTGCCTTCGGCACCTTGTCCGCGGCGCACGCGTCGGCGTTCCGCGCGTACGTGAAGACGGTCCGGCACGCGTTCGGGCTGGACGCCGTGCTGAAGGGTGAGACCGGCTGGCCGTCCGCCCCAGAGGACCGGGACCTGCTGTACTTCCTGGCCGAAACGTTCCGTGCCCGCCTGATCAAGGAGCTGGCCGCGGACAAGGCGTCGGCGAGCCCTGCGGCTCGTCAGCTCGCCCATCGTGGCAAGGCGCTGCTGGTCGAGCTCGCGGAGATCTCGCTCGAGGTGGCGCAGGTGGTGATCGCGGCCGACGACGACGGCCGCCCGGTGCTTCCGACGTGGTTCCTGGTCGAAGTCAGCCGCGACCTGCCGCGGCTGGTGGCGGCCCGTGCCTAAGCGGAAGAATTCGCACCGGGACCCGGCGTGGGAGGCGATCCACTCCGGCTGGGGCATCATCGTGCGGCACCCGCTATTCGCACCGATGGCGGACTGGGCGCACACCCCGCTCAGGGACGACAGCTGCCCGGCGGACGGCTGGGCCACGATCGACTCGAACGGGCAGATCCACACGCACCGGACGCGTCGCGCCACACCAGAGGAGTGGGCGTGGGTCTTCGCGCACCTCCTGATCCACCTGGGCCTCGGCCACGCCGAACGGGATCTGCCAGAACCTGACCAGGCCACCAGCACCGCAAACGACGTGGCGGTCAATCGCTACCTCCAGTCGCTCAAACTGGGTACGCCGGTCGTTGAACTGCCGTCAGACTTCCCCGCGATGGACGAAGACGCGCTGGCGCGACTGTGGCGGCGCGCCGGCGTACCGGCGGAGTACGAGCGACTGGGCGTGGCAGGTCACGTGCCTGATGTCCACACCGCCCGCTGGAACGGTTGGGGCACGCCGCCGAACTGGGCCGAACTGTTCGCCGCAGGTCTGTCCGCCGCGGCTGCTGCGGCTGTCGAGGTTGCTGGTGGCGCACGCTCGTCGCTGACCGCGGGCGGAGGAGGCCGGGACAAGTGGGACCTGGCCCTCGGCTGGTTCGTCTCGTCGTACCCGCTGCTCGGTGCTATCGCTGCGAGCATGACGGTCGTCGCCGACGCCGAGCTCGCCCGCGGCTGGGACATCCGGGTCGCGGCGGTCAACGCGTCCGCCGGCGAGATCTACGTGAACCCGCTGACCAGCCTGACGTTGAGCGAGTGGCGGTTCGTCATGGCGCACGAAATGCTGCACGCCGCGCTGCGGCACGGCGAGCGCGTCGGCGGCCGTGACCCGTACCTGTGGAACGTCGCCGCCGATCTGGTGATCAACGGCTGGCTCGTGGAGATGGGTGTCGGCACCCTGCCCGACGGCGGGCTCTACGACCCGGCGCTGAAGGGCATGTCCGCGGAGGAGGTCTACGACCGCATCGCTACGGACCTGCGGCGCTACCGCAAGCTGGCGACGCTGCGCGGCGTCGGTCTGGGTGACGTACTCGGCCACCCGCTCCCACACTCCGGTGAGGCCGCACGGGCAGCCGGTCTCGACGACATCTACCGACGTGCCCTGAGCACCGGGTTGGCGTACCACGACCCAGCACGCGGCACACTGCCTGCCGGACTGGTCGAGGAGATCCGCGCGCTGGACCACCCGCCACTCGCCTGGGACGCACAGCTGGCGCGCTGGTTCGAGGAGCACGTCCCCGCGGTCGAGAAGACCCGCACGTACGCACGGGCCTCCCGACGCCAATCCGGTACGCCGGACATCCCGCGCCCCGGCTGGATCCGCCCGGTCGAGCTGGAACGACTCCCGACGTACGGCGTCGTCCTGGACACCTCGGGTTCCATGGACCGCGAGCTGCTCGGCGAGGCACTCGGAGCGATCGCGTCGTACTCACGCGCTCGCGACGTACCGGCCGCGCGAGTGGTCTACTGCGACGCCGCGGCGTACGACGCCGGCTACGTGCCGGTGGACGACATCGCCGGACGCGTGAAGATCCACGGTCGCGGTGGGACCGTTCTACAGCCCGGCGTGGACCTGCTGGAGCGAGCAGAAGACTTCCCCGCCCACGGCCCCATCCTGCTCATCACAGACGGCCAGTGCGACGTCGTCCGCGTACGCCGCGAACACGCCTGGCTGATCCCCCGCAGCACATCCCTCCCCTTCACCGCCAGGGGTCCTGTATTCCGAGTGGAGTGAACAGGCCCGGCTGGCGGCGAACAGGCCGTCGTCAGGCGACCTTCCTCCAGGCCCCGCAGTCGTTGGTTTCGAAACCCTTGTCGGTCTTCTTGATCGTCACCGTTTGCGGACCGTCGCTCAGATTGTTGGCGAGGATGGCGTCGAGGTCGCCGTCGAGGTTCTTCAACCGCGCCCAGTAGCAGCCCTCACCGCCGGTCGTCTTGTACTTCCCAGGCTTGATGTCGACGCCGACCTCGTAGGTGCCGTCGCCCTCGATCGCGACTGCGGCTTCGGGCGGCGCGGCCGTCACAGTCTTGGCCGGCGGAGCGGGCTTCGTCACCGTGACCGGCGGCGCTGTCACGTTCACCGGCGGCGCCGTGACCGTCACCGTCGAGCCTGGTGCCTGGACGGTCGTGGTGGTGGTCGCCTGCGGCGTGCCGGCTGACGTCGATGCGGTGCCGCCGCCCGGCGCGGCGCCGATGACCAGACCGAGTACGAACGTTCCGGAGGCCACGGCCCACGGGACCCAACGACGCCTCTTGGACTGCCGCGGCTGCGGGCCGGGTCGCATCGGCCCGTGCGGTCCCTGCGGCGGCGGCTGCGGCGGTAGCTGTTGGTGCGGATAGAAGGATTGCTGCGGTACTTGCTGCGACATGATTGGCCCCCTGTGTCCCCGAGGCCCCCGGGGATCTCCGCCCACCGTAACCTTCCGTGATCGCCCCTGCCCCGGTCCAAAGGTCCTCCCGATCCGGCCAGAGGTCCTGAGCTGGACACCGCGGCTGTCGCAGTGTTTCGCCTGGAGTGAATCGTGTCTGCTGCGGGCGAACAGGTGTAGTTGGGTGGCTCTGCTGAGTGACAGGTTCACGGGATGGCATGGGTTGTGAGGGGCGAGTTCCGGAAGCTGTGGATCGGGCAGCTGGTGTCCGCGTCGGGCAGCGCGGTCACCACAGTCGCGCTGCCGCTGGTGGCTGTGGTGACGCTGCAGGCGTCGGCTGTGGAGATGGGTGCGTTGTCAGCGTTGACGATCGCACCACATCTGGTGCTCGGGCTGTTGGCCGGCGTCTGGGTCGACAGGTGGCCCCTGCGTCGCGTGCTGATCTGGACCGACGTCGGACGGCTCGTCCTGCTCGGCTCGGTGCCTGCTGCGGCTGCACTGGGGTGGCTACACATCGAGCAGTTGTACGCCGTCGCCGTACTGACCGGAGTGCTGACCCTGCTGTCGGACACCGCGTCGCAGACGATGATCCCGTGGCTGGTGGCACGTGAGGACCTGATGCGGGCGAACAGCGCGGCCCTGCTCAATCTCAACCTGGCCTCAACGCTCGGACCGTCCGTAGCCGGGTTCCTCGTCCAGGTGCTCACAGCACCGTTCGCGATCCTCGTCGACGCGGCGTCGTACGTCGTGTCCACGATCGCGGCGTACCTGCTCCGCGAGCCCACCCGCGCACCTGCACCCGAGCGGTCCGAGGTACGGCTGTCCGCGGGACTGCGAGTGCTCTTCGGCCACCGGATGCTCAGGCCGCTCGTGCTCTCGGCAGGTATCGCTGCCATGGCCGGATCGATGCAAGGCCCGCTGGTGGTTCTCTTCCTGATCCGCGAGCTCGACAAGTCACCGGCGTTCGTGGGGCTGACCATGACCGCGTTCGGAGCCGCTGCCGTGGCCGGTACCTTCATCGCTCCCGCCTGGTGCCGCCGGGTCGGCCTCGGCCGCTCCTATCTGACCGGCGTGTTCCTCGCGTCGTTCAACGGCGTCGCTCTGTTCACCGGTGTGACGCCGGTGATCCTCCTCGGGCAGGTACTCGCCGGACTCGGCATGTCCCTGTTCGGCGTCCCGCAACGCACCCTGCGCCAGGCGCTCGCGCCGCCGCACCTCGTGGGGCAGGTCACCGCGTCCTGGCGCACCTTGGTCATCGGCGGCCAGACGGTCGGCGCGGCTGCCTCCGGTGTCCTCGCCACCGCCCTCGACATCCGCCCCACCCTCCTGATCGGCACCGCCGGCATGCTCGCCGGCCTCCTGGTCGCCGCCTTCTCCTCGCTCCGCGGACTGCAGGATCTGCCCGAAGGGGAACCGGTCGGGCGATCGATGGCGTAGGACTGATCGCGGATCGTGATAGGTCGAGAGGGGATGCCCGCCTGGGCCTCGGGTGGGCTATTGCGTTTCATTGGCAGGGAATGGAATTCGCGCGACAAGCGCTTACCTACTGAGCGATACTGGAAAGTGCGCCGTTTTCCGGTCGTCAAAGCCCTTTTGAGTCGAAGTAGATGGGAAGTGCGCCCGTCCAGATGCCCTCAGAGCACACTGTCCAAGCGCCGTCGATCGCAGCCCCTACCACCCGTGCCCCAGAACGCAGCCGCAACCTGTGGCGGCTCCGTCCCTACCTGAAGCCACACCGTTGGCGCCTCGCGGTGATGTTCTCCACCGCCATGCTGGGCGTCGGCGTCAGCCTCGCCGTTCCGCTGGTCACCCGAGCCATCATCGACGGTCCGGTCACCCGCCGCGAGCTGAGCATGCTGGTCCCGCTCGCACTGCTGGCCCTCGGGCTCAGCATCTCCGAGGTCATCCTGGTCTGGATGCGCCGCTGGGCGCAGTCCCGGACCGTCAGCGACCTCGAGGCCACGCTCCGGCACGACCTGTACGTCCGTCTGCAGTCACTGCCGATGGAGTTCCACACCCGCTGGCAGAGCGGTCAGCTGCTCTCCCGCGTCACCACCGACCTGTCCACGATCCGCCGGTTCATGGGGTTCGGCCTGCTGTTCCTGGTGATGAACATCCTGCAGCTGGCCGTGGTCACGGTCCTGCTGCTCCAGCTGTACTGGCCGCTCGGCCTCGTGGTCCTGGTGGCCGCCGTGCCGATCGTCATGGTGTCGCTGAAGTTCGAGAAGAAGTACCTGCGGATCTCCCGCAAGGTCCAGGACCAGCAAGGTGACCTGGCCACCCGGATCGAGGAGTCGGCGCTCGGCTTCCGGGTGATCAAGTCGTTCGGCCGGCGGCCGCACGTCCAGGGCCAGTTCGACGACGAGGCGACCAGGCTGTACGACACCGAGGTCGAGAAGGTCCGGCTCGCGTCGCGGTTCTGGAGCTTCCTCGGCGTCATCCCGAACCTGACCCTGGTGATCGTGCTGCTGCTCGGCGCGCTCGCCGTCGGCCGGGAGGCGATCACGCTCGGCACCCTGGTCGCGTTCATCACGCTGATGCTGTCCCTGGTCTGGCCGGTCACCTCGCTCGGCGCGATCCTGGCGATGGCGCAGGAGTCGATGACCGCGGCGGACCGGATCAGCGAGATCCTGGACACCCATTCGGTGATCAAGGACGGCTCGGAGGAGCTCACGAACCCGCGGGGCCACCTGCGCTTCGAGCACGTCGGGTTCCGGTTCTCCGACGACTCCACCGAGGTGCTGCACGACATCAACCTGGACCTGACCCCTGGTACGACGCTCGCACTGGTCGGCGCCACCGGGTCCGGGAAAACCACCCTGACCGCACTGGTCCCCCGGCTGTACGACGTGACCGCCGGGCGGATCACCATCGACGGGCACGACATCCGGGACCTGTCCCTGGTGTCGCTGCGGACGGCTGTCGCGTCCGCGTTCGACGACCCCACGCTGTTCTCCATGAGCGTCCGGGAGAACCTGACCCTCGGCCGTCCGGACGCATCCGAGGCAGACGTCCAGCAGGCGCTGGAGGTCGCTCAGGCGCAGTTCGCCAACGACCTCCCGTGGGGCCTGGAGACACGCGTCGGTGAGCAGGGCATGTCGCTGTCGGGTGGTCAGCGGCAGCGGCTCGCACTGGCCCGTGCAGTGCTCGCCAAGCCCGCCGTACTGGTGCTGGACGACACCCTGTCGGCTCTCGACGTACACACCGAGGCATTGGTCGAGGAAGCACTACGGAACGTGCTGTCCGAGACCACTGGCATCGTGGTCGCGCACCGCGCGTCGACGGTGATGCTGGCCGACCAGGTCGCTCTGCTGCAGAACGGCACGGTCACCCACGTAGGAACCCATCACGAGCTGCTGACAACGGTCCCGGCGTACCGGCACCTGCTCGCAGCGGAGGAAGAGGAGGTGCACGCATGACGACCCAGACCCAGCAGACACCTCCGGAGGCCTCTGAGGCGAAGGAGGACGAGCAGCAACCGAAAGAGCAGAAGTGGCGGGGCGTCTTCGAGGACGACCCCGACCGGGAGGTCTCGCGCGCGACCAGCATCCGGCTGAAGGAGGACTCCCGGAAGCTGCTCGGTGAGCTGCTGCGGCCCTACCAGAAGCTGATCTGGCTGCTCGTGGTGATCGTGATCGTCGAGAACGGCGCCCGGCTCGCCGTGCCGTACCTGGTCCACCTGGGCATCGACAACGGCATCCCGCCGATCCTGGCCGGCAAGGGCTCCCAGGAGCTGATCACGATCGTCATCGCCGTGCTGGCGTCGGCGCTCCTGCAGGCCTGGGCGCGGCAGCTGTTCCTGATGCGCTCCGGCCGGCTCGGCCAGACCATCCTGCTCGGTCTGCGGCGCCGGGTGTTCGACCACTTCCAACGGCTCAGTCCGGCGTTCCACGACAAGTTCACGTCGGGCCGGGTGATCTCCCGGCTGACGTCCGACGTACAGGTCATCGACGAGATGCTGGCGAACGGGTTCGACGGTCTGGTGACCGCGCTCCTGACGCTGGTGGGTACGGCGATCATCCTGCTCACGCTGGACGTCAAGCTCGGTCTGATCGCGCTGCTGTCGTTCCCGGCGCTGATGGTGCTGACGGCGTGGTTCCGGAAGCGGTCCGGGGCCGTCTACCGGCAGACGCGTGAGGCCGTCGTACTGGTCATCGTGCACTTCGTCGAGTCGATGACCGGCATCCGCGCGGTGCAGGCGTTCCGCCGGGAGCCGCGCAACGAGGAGATCTTCCACGGCGTCAACGACCGCTACCGGAAGGCGAACCTCGAGGCGTTCCGGCTGAACGCGATCTTCATGCCGTCGATCAAGGGCGTCGGCAACATCACCATCGTCGCGATCCTGGCGTACGGCGGTTACCAGGCGTACCACGGTCACGTGACGGTCGGCGTCCTGACCGCGTTCCTGCTGTACCTGCGGCAGTTCTTCGAGCCGCTGCAGGACATCTCGCAGTTCTACAACACGTTCCTGTCCGCGTCGGCGGCGCTGGAGAAGCTGTCCGGCGTGCTGAACGAGACACCGGACGTCCCGGAGCCGATCAAGCCGGCCAAGCCAGGCCCGGCCCACGGTCACCTGGAGCTGCGGAACGTGCGCTTCGAGTACGTCGACGGCGTACCGGTGCTGCCCGGTCTGCAGCTGGACGTGCCGGCCGGTCAGACCCTGGCCCTGGTCGGTACGACGGGGGCCGGCAAGACCACGATCGCCAAACTGGTGGCGCGGTTCTACGACCCGACGAGCGGGCATCTGCTGCTCGACGGCGTCGACCTCCGGGACCTGGCCGAGGACGACCTGCGCGAGCGGGTCGTGATGGTGACGCAGGAGAACTTCCTGTTCACCGGCTCGGTCGCCGACAACATCCGGTTCGGCAAACCGGACGCGACGATGGAGGAGGTCGTCGAGGCCGCGAAGGTGATCGGCGCGCACGACTTCATCATGGCGCTGCCCAACGGGTACGAGACCGCGGTCGAGAAGCGCGGTTCCCGGCTCTCGGCGGGTCAGCGGCAGCTGGTCGCGTTCGCGCGGGCGTTCCTGGCCAACCCCGCCGTACTGATCCTGGACGAGGCGACGTCGAGCCTGGACATCCCCAGCGAACGCCTCATCCAGCGGGCGCTGAAGACGATCCTGGCCGACCGTACGGCGATCGTCATCGCGCACCGGTTGTCCACCGTCGAGACCGCCGACCGCGTCCTGGTCCTGGAACACGGCCGGATCATCGAGGACGGCCCTCCCGACCACCTCATCACCATGGACGACGGCCACTACGCCGGACTCCACCAGGCCTGGGAAGACTCACTGGCCTGACGGCACCGGGCGCGTGGGGTTCTCCCCATGCGCCCGGTCCGTTCTACGTTCCACGGCGGGCCGCATTCGTCTCCTGTACGACGGCCCACGTGTCGGCGACCGGTCCGACGTGCCGGAGCTTGTCAGGGTTCACCACCGCGCGGATCTCCTGGATCTGCCCGTCGGCGATGTCGAGCGTCCACGTGTTGACCACTCTGCCGTCGCTGTCGCGGAAGACCGCTCCCGGCTGACCGTTCACCAACTGCGGCTCCACGACGCCGCCGATCTGCGCGAACGGCCCGGCCAGCGCAGCCAGCAGTCCTGCCACGTTGCGGGCGCCGGCAACGACACCTCGGCCCCACTGCGGCGCCTTGCCGCCCGCGTCGCCGACCAGCTGCACGTCCGCGGCCAGGAATTCCATCAAGTTGCCGACAGCACCCTCTTTGAACGCCTCGAAGAACCGCACTGCCAGCTCCTCCCGCTCTCGCTGGTCAGCTGCGAACCTCGGCCGTCCCGCATCCATGTGCCGACGGGCACGGACCACCAGTTGACGGCACGCCGCCTCCGAGCGTCCCAAGGCCGACGCCACCTCCGCGAAGCCGAACCCGAACACCTCCCGCAGCACGAAGGCCGCCCGCTCCAGCGGGGACAACCGCTCCAGCAGGAGCAGCGCGGCCATCGACACCGAGTCAGCCAGCTCAGCCGCCCGCTCCGGGTCCTCGTACGGGTCGGACAGCAACGGCTCCGGGAGCCACGGCCCGACGTACTCCTCCCGCCGGCGACGAGCAGACCGCAGTACGTCGACAGAGATGCGGGTGACGACCGCGGACAGGAAGGCCTTCGGCGACACCGGCTCCGTTCGCGACCCGGCGTACCGGAGCCACGTGTCCTGTACGGCGTCCTCTGCCTCGCTGACGCTGCCGAGGATCCGGTAGGCGATCGAGAACAGCAGCGGTCGCAGCTCCTCGAACTCCTCGTCGCGAGTGCGCATCACGCCAGCTCTGCCTTGAAGCCCTGCCGCCACGACGGGTACTGCAGCTCCCAGCCGAGCTCCCGCTTCGCCTTGGCGTTGGAGAAGCCGCGTCCCTCGGTCATCATCACCACAGCCTGGTCCCCCGCCAGCCGCCGCGCCAGCCACACCGGCACGCGCAGCGGCGGCTTCGCACCGGCGCACTCCGCCAGGTACGGCAGCCAGTCGCTGGCCGGCGCCGGGTCGTCGTCGACGATGTTGAACACACCAGTGACCTTCTGTTCGACAGCCAGCACGGTCGCGCTCGCAGCGTCATCGAGATGCACCCAGGAACTGTAGCCAGTCCCGCGTCCCACCAGCGGGTACTGGCGTGTGCGCACCAGCTCCACCTGGTCGTCGATGGCGCCCGGCCCGTAGAAGGCGCCGTACCTCATCACAGCCCCGCCGATCCTCAGCACCAGGTCCTCGATGCGGCTGAGTGCCTTGAGGCCGACGTACGCCGCTGTTCCCTCCAGGAGATCCAGCGGGTCCTCCTCGGTCTTGACCCAGCCGCCCTCGCGGATGCCGTTCCAGCTCGCGTAGCCCTGCGCAACGAAGTGCGGGACGCCTACTGCCTCGGCTGCGGCCAGCAGGTGGTCAGTGCCCTCGGTACGCAGTCTGTTCGTCTTCGCGAACCAGCGGTCCGGATGCTTGATGTCCGGCTTCCCCGCGTGCGTCATCGAGATCGCGGTCATCTGGTGCACGATCACGTCCGGCCTCGCCAGCGCGACCGCCTCGCCGACCGCGGCCCCGTCCAGCCCGTCCATCACCACACCTTCAGCACCTGCCGCCGCGATCAGATCCAGCTTCGCCGCACTCGTCGTACTAGCCGTCACCTGATGCCCACGAGCCACCAACTGCGGCACCAGCCGCCGCCCCAGCACACCGCTTCCACCTGCCACGAACACCCGCATCTTCAACACGCTCCTCGTTCGGCTTCGCTCCCGAGACGAGACAGCACCGCCGCCTGTGACATGACAACGGCGCAGAACTGTCGCAGGGCGTCGGTACCGTGAAGGGCATGTTGACGACGCTGGCGGTGGAGAACTACCGGTCGCTGCGGCGGGTGGTCATGCCGTTGCGTGGTCTGAATGTCGTGACCGGCGCGAACGGGACGGGGAAGTCGAGTCTCTACCGGGCTCTTCGGTTGCTGGCTGATGCTTCGCGCAACGGTGCGGTGGCGGCGCTGGCTCGGGAGGGCGGTCTGCAGTCGACGCTGTGGGCGGGACCTGAGCATGTCCGGAAGGACCGGCCAACGCAAGGCACCCGGAGGACCGGTCCGGTGACGTTGCGGATGGGGTTCGCGGGGGACGACTACGGCTATCTGATGGATCTCGGGCTGCCGATCCCGAACGGATCGGAGTTCGATCTGGATCCGGAGATCAAGCGGGAAGCCTTGTGGGCGGGGCCGTTCCTGCGGCCGGCGGCGTTGCTGGTCGAGCGCACCAATCACGAGGTGCGGATCCGTACGGCGAGTGGCGAATGGCAGCGGGGCGGGCACCAGCTCCAGACGTTCGACAGCATGCTGAGCGAGTTCGCGGACCCGGAGCGCGCGCCTGAACTGCTCCTGGTGCGGGAACGCCTGCGGAGCTGGCGGTTCTACGACCACTTCCGCACCGACGCGACAGCGCCCGCTCGCCGGGTTCAGGTCGGTACGCGCACCCCCGTACTCTCCGCGGACGGCGCGGACGTGGCTGCGGCCCTGCAGACGGTGCGGGAGCTAGGTCCTCGAGGAGCTTTGGACGAGGCGATCGAGCTCGCGTTCCCCGGCAGCCGCGTCCAGATCACCAACACCGCAGGGCGTTTCGAGATCGCCTTTCACCAGCACGGGTTGCTGCGTCCGCTCTCCGGCGCCGAGCTGTCCGACGGCACCCTCAGATATCTCCTGTGGGTCGCCGCGTTGCTCACGCCGAGACCACCCGAACTCCTCGTCCTCAACGAGCCCGAGACGAGTCTGCACCCCGATCTCCTGCCGGCGCTGGCCAACCTGGTGGTCACCGCGGCAAAGGAGACCCAGGTCATCGTCGTCACCCACTCCCGCCCCTTCATCGCGTCGATAGCGGCCCTCTCCCCCGACCTCTCGACGATCGAACTCGTGAAGGAGAAAGGCGCGACCACCATCACCGGCCAAGGCCCGCTGGACGAGCCGCCGTGGAAATGGCCGACCCGCTAGGGCTTGTCGTCGGGAGGCTTGACGCTCTCGAAGCGGACGAGGATCACGGATCCGGCCGCGGACAGGACGAAGCCTGCGATCGCGGCCGGCCACCATCCGGCGCGTACGGCGTCGTCGAGGACGAACACGCCGACCGCGGCCGGGGTGATGGTCTGCAACGCGATCATCGGCGTGGTGGCCAGCGTCACCGAACCACGCTGCAGGGCCAACGAGTAGAGGATGAACGCGAGCGCTCCGCTGATCGGCAGCGTGTACAGCGTGGGGCTCCGGACGAGTTCGCTCATCGACCCGTCCTGCAACAAGCGCGCCGAGATCGCAACCCCGGCGTACCCGAGTCCTGCGAGCATCCCGAGCAGCGCCGTCGAGACACCGTGCTGCGAACGACTGGCAACGGCACCGAGTACGGCGATGACGACGAGTCCCACGATGATGCCGATCGTGAGGCCGTGATGCTGCGCGCTGGCGCCCGCATCGCCCGCCGCCACCGCGAGCAGACCGAGCCCGACGCAGACACCGATCACCGCGGACCACTCGAGCGTACTCAGCTTGTCCGACATCAACCGGGTCGCGAGCAACGCGGTCACGACCAGACTGACCGCGATCCCCGCCTGCGCCAGATACAACGGCAGCAACCGCAGCGCGACGAAGTGCAGCCCGAAACCAGCCAGGTTCAGCGCCAGCGCACCAAGGAACGCCGGTTGCCTGAGCAGCGCGACCACGAACCCACCGAGCCGCCGTGGATCCAGCTCCGACTCGGTCGGCACCTTCCGCGAACCGACGGCCTGCAGGATCGCCCCGACACCGAACAGCACCGCGGCGCCGAGCGCCGCGCCGAGACCGAGAACCACTACGAAACGATCCTACGGCGCCAGGTGAGGTAGAGGCTGAGGCCGCCGTAGTAGACGAGGTAGGCCAGCGAGATCGCGATCACGATCGCGTTCGGGTTCGGCATCTGCGCGAGCAGTACGGCGTACGACGCGAGCCAGATCGCGGTCGTCAACAGGTTGAGTGAGCGGAATGCCCTCGTGCGCGACGGGTACACGTACTTCACCGGGATGAAGACGAGCACCGAGCAGACCACCAGGATGATGCCGGTGCTGACCGGGCTGAGGCCGAGCACCACCACATAGAACGCAACCACGTTCCAGTAGCTCGGGAAGCCGAGGAAGAAGTGGTCCTCGGTCTTCGCGTCGACCCGGCAGAACTGATAGCTGGAGGCAAGCAGCGGCAGTGCACCGAGGACCGCACCCCAACTGCCGGACGGGAGATAGCCACCGGTCCACAGCAGCACGATCGGCGCGAACGCGTACGTCAGGTAGTCGACGATGTTGTCCAGCATCGCGCCGTCGAACCACGGGATGGTCTCCTTCACCCGCAGCCGGCGTGCGAGCATCCCGTCGGTTCCGTCGATCACCAGGGCCGCCAGCCCGAGCCAGAGCGCCCGGACGGCGTCGCCGTCGATAGCGGCGATCACGATCAGCAACGCGAGCACCGTTCCGCTCGCGGTATAGGCATGCAGTGCAAGTCCGGCCAGACGCAGCCGCGTCGACCCGACGAACGGTTCCCGCACCGCGTCGTGTGTGGTCAGGACAACTCCCAGAACTCAGGCGACGCAGCGCGTCGGGCCGGGTCGAGGTGGACCCAGCCTCCGCCAGCGTCTCACAAGCCTGGTCCCGCCCCAGTGACCGACCGTCATCTCCCGCAGATCTTTGCAAGGACCAGAGGTCCCGCGGGACCTCTGATCCCTCACGGGGGCCCGGGGAACTACGTGACGGGGTCGAGCACGAAGAGCGGGATCTTCCGGGTGGTCTTCGTCTGGTACTCGGCGTACGGCGGGTAGGCGGCGACGGCTCGCTGCCACCACTCGTCGTACTCCGCGCCCTCGATCTCGCGGGCCACGTACTCCTTGGTGGTCTCGCCGTCCTGCAGGGTGAGCTTCGGGTCGGCCTTCAAGTTGTAGTACCAGACGGGGTTCTTGGGAGCGCCGCCCAGCGAGGCGACCGCGGCGTACACGCCGTCGTGCTCGACGCGCATCAGCGGGACCTTCCGGATCTTGCCGGACTTGGCGCCGCGCATGGTCAGCAGCACCACCTTCATACCCATGATGTCGACCGCTTCGGTGGTCCCGGCCGCGGCGACCTTCTCGACCTGGTCCCGCACCCAGCCGGTGGGGCTCGGAGCGTAGTCGTCATTGTTCGATGTCATGTCACCAATGATAATGGTGACACATCAACATCGACACCTCCCGGCGTGGTCAGAGTGTCGGGGCCACGGCGGTCAGGGCGGTGAGGGCGTTGTCCCAGGCCTGGGCGGACCGGTCGGGGTTCTGCTCGTCGTCCAGGCGGTCGAAGCCCGATTCGACGACCAGCAGGCGGGTGCCGTCGGCTTCCGGCGTGAGGGTGAACTCGACCAGGTTCGCGTTACCCGGCACCGGTTCCACTCCGGGATCGACGGCGTACCGGTAGGCGAACCGCCGGCCCGGCTCGACCTTCTCCACGAATCCGAAGAACTCCCCGTACTCGTCCCACCGCATCACCAGCCGCCCGCCCGGCCGCAGGTCGATCTCCGCGCCGCCGAACGCGTACCACCGGGCGAACACCTCGGGCTGCGTCACGGCGGCCCATACCGTCTCCGGCCGGGCCTCGACGTACACCTCACGCTCAACGCTGTCCATGCCGACCATCCTGCCCCTCAAACGGCGCACGACTTGAGTTGCGTCGCGGTCGCGATGGTCGCCTCGACCCACCGGCGGCGCAGGAAGTGCGCCTTCAGGAGCCGGTGTACGCCGTCCAGCACGACCAGCCGGCCGCGGTAGGCGACCAGGTTGATCGGGAAGTCGAGATCCGCGTCCATCACTCGCTGGTAGTGCGCGCGGAAGTTCATCGGCGTCTCCGCGACCTGATGCGGCGTGACCTTGAACCGCTCACCCTCGAGCTGCCACAGCGGCAGGTCGAACATCCAGACCAAGTCCGCGATCTCCACCGGCTCGACCTTCAGATCGAGCTCCCAGAGCTTCGCGAGTTGCCAGCGGTACGGCGGGAACACCTCCCGCAACGCGTCCGGCATCATCGCGACCAGTTCCTCGAACGAGACGTCCGGCGCCGCCCGATCCGCGCGAGCGCCGAAGGTGTCGCCCAGCCCATCGATCGTCACGACGGAGCAGGCTACGCCATCGGCAGGGCGACGACGACCACGTTGCTGAGATAGACCTCGCCGTTCCAGTCCTCGCACGTCACGAGAACGAGCCGGCCGCGAACGCTCTGGTCGAACAACTGCGCGGCACGCTTCGCCAGCGTGGCCTTCCGGTACGTCGTCACAGTGGCAACCCGGTACGGCAACTGGCCACGAGCCGTCGACACCCGCACAACGGATCCGGGCACCAACTTGCCGAGGTTGTCGAACGCGCCGCCACCGTTGTGAACCGTGTGGCCGGTGATGACCGCGGAACCGCGCTTGCTCCCGGGCTGCGCTCCTCCGGACCACCAGCCGACCGTGGATGCGTCGGAAGGCGGGGTCAACGCGGCATGTACGGCGTCGATCGCCACGACCGGTGCGACAACGCCCAACTGCGGGATGTCGATGCGCGTGGGCCTTCCGGCACGTGCTGTCGACGTACGGCCGGCCGACGACTTCGGAACGACCGCAGGCCTGCCCAAGGCCGCTGCTGACGGCGACGCAGATGTTGCCGACGGGGTCGCACCGGCTTGCTGGTTACCACCGAACTGCAGGTAGGCGCCGACCCCGAGTACGCCGACACCCACGAGCGCGACCACCCCACTCCACCGAAGTGGAGCAGGGCGGCCGCGTCGACGGGCGGAGGTCATACCGAGTCCTACAAGGTCCGGCTAGGCGCTGTGCGTCCCGCGTCGACGGAGCGACACGATTCCGGCCCCGGCCAGCATCGCACCGCCGGCCGCGAGCAGCAGACCACCCGCGAGACCGAACGGACTGTTGCTGTCAGCAACCGAGTTGGAGCCCGGTCCGGCCGCACCGGCGTCGACCTCGGTCGGCACACCGGCCGTCGGGGTGTCACTCGGTACGTCGGAGGCCGGCGTCGACTCGGTGACCGTCGGGGGCGTGTCCGACGGGCTGGTCGAAGTACCGGGCGACGTCGGCGTCGTGGACGGCTTTTCCGGCGGGCTCACCGGCGGAGTGTCCGTCGTCGTGGGCGGAGTGGTCGGCGGAGTGTCCGTCGTGGTCGGCGGAGTCGTCGGCGGAGTGTCCGTGGTCGTCGGCGGCGTCGTCGGCGGCGTGGTGGGCGGAGTGTCCGTCGACGTCGGCGGGGTGGTCGGCGGCGTGGTGTCGCAACCCTCGACCCAGAACACCTTGTGCTTCTTGTCGGCGCCGATCGAGCCGGGCGCGTTCACGGTGAGCTTCACGTGATAGCCCTGTTTCGGGTGCGGCTCACCGGTGAACTTCAGCGTGTAGACCTCGCGCGCGTCCAGGTCGGTGCCGCCACCGGCCGCGTCCTCGCCGATGAACGGGTTGAGGTTGCCGGAGACAACCTGCAGTCCGGCGTCGGCCGTCGGGGCCTGGTCCTCGAAGGTCACCTTGGCCTTGTACGAGTCGTCCTTGTCGTAGTTGTAGAACTCGACGGTGAACGTGCAGCCCTGGTGCGGGTTGTTGTCCGGCGGGCCGCTCTGGATGTCGGCGCCTTCGATCTTCACCGTGCCGTTGTTGCCCGGCGGGTTGCCTTTCTGGCCGCCGGTCGCGACGGTCTGGCCGGTGTGGCCGGTCTGGTCGGCGTTGGCGGAGGGCGCGACGAGCAGTGCCGTTGCGCCGAGAAGCAGGGAAAGTGCTCCGGCGCCGGCAAAGATGCCGGCGGCCCTGGAGCGAACGCCCGTGTGGGTCATATCCGTCCTCGTACGAGAGTGCAGGGGGTAAGCCTAGAGAAGTATTTCGGTTCCGTTACAGCAGTCAAGGTCGTTCGGTAACGATTGGCGTCGTGTCCGTGCGGTTGTCCACAGGCGTTCGCGATGAAGCCTGTGGACAACCGCACGGGTCGATCGTTGTGACTGCCGGGCGTGATTCGGCTTACCTGGCGTGGCGGCCGTGGCGGCGGAGGGATGCGATCGCCCCACCCGCGAGGAGCATGCCTCCGAGCGTCATCAGAATGCCGCCGGTTTCGCTGGGCCGGCTGTCGCTGGTTGCCGCGACCGCGTGGGTCGGCGGACCGGGCAGACCGGCATCCACGGCAGTCGGCAGGCCGGAGGTCGTCGAACTCGTGCGGTGCGTCGAACTCGTCGACGGCGCACTCGAACGCGATGTGGTCGGCGGCGCGCTACTCGGCACCGTGCTCGACGGAGGCACTGTCGTAGACGTGGTCGGCGGCGTCGTCGGAGGTGTAGTCGGCGGCGTGGTGGGCGGTGTCGTCGGCGGCGTCGTCGGAGGTGTAGTGGGCGGTGTCGTCGGCGGCGTGGTCGGCGGCGTGGTGGGTGGGGTGTCGCAACCCTTGACCCAGAAGACCTTGTGTTTGGTGTCGTTGCCCTGCGAGCCAGGGGCGTGCACGGTCACCTTGACGTGGTAGCCCTGGACAGGATGCGGCTCGCCGGTGAACTTCAGCGTGTAGACCTGCCGAGCGTCGAGATCGTTGCCGCCACCCGCCGGATCACCGCCGATGAACGGCGTGAGGTCACCGGACACGACCTGCAGCCCGCCGTCGGCCGTCGGCGCCTGGTCCTGGAAGATCACCTGCGCGTTGTACGGCCCTTGGTCGAAGTTGTAGAACTCGACGGTGAACGAACATCCCTGGTGCGGGTTGTTCTCCGGCGGCTTGTCGCCGACCTCCACCCCGTCGATCTTGATGGTCCCGTTGTTCCCCGGCGGCGCGGCCATCGCTGCACCGGCCGGCCCGAAGACCTCGCCCGGCCGGACCAGCATCGCACCGGCACCGATCAGAATCGTGAGCGCTCCAGCGGCCGCCACAATTGCGGCAGCCTGAGCGCGAACCCCCATGGTGAGCATCCCCAGTCCCCTGTTCTACCTGCGGTCACAGCCGGGCAGACTTCTCATCTGCAGTATGACCCTCTCGTTGCCCAAGTCAACAAAACCGGGGAATGACAACGAGAGACTTGGTTGCCTCAGGCATGGGCTGTGCGGTGGATGATGACGATCGCCGAGTCGTCTCCCGGTCCGCCGGCCGAGGCGACCAACTTGTCGGCCGCCCCAACGAACCCCTGTCCGACCAGCCGTTCCGCGAACCCGGTCAGCCGGTCCGTGCCGCGACCGATGTCCTGCCGCGGCGTTTCGACCATCCCGTCGCTGTAGAGGAACAACGCGTCCCCGAACCGCAGCAGCCCGTGGTTCACCTCGAACTCCGGCGCCTCCACCAGACCGAGCAGTGGACCGTCCGCGTCCCGCGTCTGCCACCGCCCCGACCACGCGTCGAACTGGATCGCCGGCGGATGACCGGCCGTCCGTACGTCGAAGTCGCCGGTCCGCAGGTCCACGACGACATGCACCACGGTCGCGAAGTCGTCGTCCCAGTCCTGGCGCCGCAGATACCGGTTCGCCGACGGCAGGAACTCCTCGACGGGTACGACTCCCAGCAGACCGCCGAACGCACCCGACAGCAGCAGCGCGCGCGTCCCCGCGTCGATTCCCTTGCCGGAGACATCGACCAGCGCCACCTCGAGCAGGTCGTCGTGCATCGTCGACACCACGAAGTCGCCGGAGAACGTCGACCCGCCGGCGGACTGGATCGCGACCTCGACCCGCCAGCCCGGCGGCAACGGCGGGATCTCCCCCTGCGCGGTGAGCGTGTCCCGCAACTCCATCAGCATCGACTCGCTCCGGGTGCCGGCGACGCCCAGCCGGCTGCGCACCTTGGCGCTGGTGATCATGATCCAGCCGACGATCAGGAGCACCAGCAGGAAACCGATCCGGGGCATCGTCAGTCCCCGCGACAGGACGACGTACGCACCGAACGCCGTCGTGATCCCGGTCAGCGCCACCAGTTCGCCGAACCGCAGCAGAACGCCGCCGACCACCAGCGGGACGATCAGGAAGGACTCCGGGACGACGGTCGTCCACATCCCGCTCGCGACGGAGACGACCAGCTGCACCAGCACGAGGGCGACGAACGCCACCCGGTGGGAACGGCGGGCACGACGGCCCAGCGCCTCGACCCGGCGGCCGATGCGTCGTGCCAGCACAAGACCGCCGCGCTTCCTCATGGTGTGAAGAACATAACGGTACCGATCGGTCCGCGCATCAATTCGCAACACAACCGATGGCTTTCAGCTCTTGCGAGTGAGTCCGGTTCGCTGGCATCTGGGACACCAGAACAAGTTACGGCCCGCGAGGATCTTCGTCCGGATCACCGACTGGCAGACGTAGCACCGTTGCCCTTGGCGCCGGTACACGTACACCTCACCGCCGTGGTCGTCCCGGCGCGGGTCACGGCCCATCGCCTCCGGGGTGTGGTCGTCGGCAACGGTGTCGATCCGGCCGGTCTCCACGCCGTACTTCATGAGCGCGAGCAGGTCGTCCCACATGCCCTGCCACTCGCGCTTCTTCACCACGTTCCCGGGGGTCATCGGGTTCAGCTTCGCCCGGAACAGCACCTCGGCGCGGTACACGTTGCCGACACCGCTCAGCACGTCCTGGTTCATCAGCAGCTGACCGATCGGCAGCTTGCTACGGTGGATGCGGTTCCATGCCAGGTCCGGATCCGCGTCGTCGCGCAGCGGGTCCGGACCGAGCCGCCCGAGCAGCTTGTCGCGCTCCTCGTCGGTGATCACCTCACACACGGTCGCGCCGCGCAGATCGGCGTACGACGTGGCGTTCTGCAGCCTGAGCCGGACCTGGCCGACGGGTTCCGGCACCGGCGCCGGACGGATGTCCATCTTGCCGATCAGCCCGAGATGGATGTGCAGCCAGCCCGCCCCCTCGAAGTCGGCGAGGAAGTGCTTCCCATGGGCCTCGGTCTGGCGCAGCAGGTGCCCGTCGAGCAGCGCGGCGCCCTCGGCGAACCGGCCCTGCGGACTCGACGTCCGTACTGGACGGCCGCCGAACGCATCCCAGACGTCGTTCGCCAGCCGATGCAGCGTATGACCTTCAGGCATGATTCCTCTTATGGGGACGACAGGTGGTTCCAAGGCACCCACTCCGGCCGTGGTCGGCACCGGCCGGAGTATGCGGGCTCGTGACGTGTCGCGGCCCCGTCAGCCCGTCGTACGGCGGCCGGTGCTGCCCAAGACCGACGCGGACGAGCAGGACGATCAGGGCAACGGCGGGAGCTCGCCGGTCGACTCGTAACCGGACAGCATCTCGATCCGGCGGGTGTGCCGCTCCTCGCCGGAGTAGTCGGTCGCCAGGAACGTCTCGACGAACCCGGTGGCCTCCTTCTCGGAGTGCATCCGGGCGCCGACGCTGATGACGTTGGCGTTGTTGTGCTCGCGGCCGAGGCGTGCGGTGTCGGTGCTCCAGGCCAGCACTGCCCGGACTCCCTTCACCTTGTTCGCGGCGATCTGCTCGCCGTTGCCCGAGCCACCGACCACGATGCCCAGACTGCCCGGCTCGTCGACCACCGCCTGTCCGGTGCGCAGGCAGTACGGCGGGTAGTCGTCGACGGCGTCGTACACGGCAGGACCGTGGTCCACGACGTCGTGCCCGGCAGCGGTCAGGTGCTGCACCAGGTGGTTCTTCAGTTCGAAGCCGGCATGGTCGGAGCCGATGTGCACTCGCATGGCCCGCAATCTACTTGTCGGCCGTCTGCACGCGTACGCCGCCCGGCACAGTCAGGGCCGCGGTCAGCTGCGTCACAGCGGCATAGGCCTTGTCGTACGGCGTACCGCGCGGGTGCAGCGTGAACACCGCCACGATGCTCCGGTCGTCCGCTCCGACCGTCCCGGTCGTGTGCAGCGCGACGTTGACGAGGTCTACCACGGACTGCGGCTTCGCCTTGTCGGACCGGTAGCCGCTGGACCCGTTGAACCCGGACCAGCCCTGCTTGATGCTGTAGCCCGTCTCGAAGACCGATGCGATCCCGAAGTACTGGTCGAAGCCGTCAGTGCCGTGGCGGGTCGCCTGATGCAGCTGTCCCATCACGTACTCGCGCACGGGCACGGGAGCGTCCTCCAGCAGGTAGCGGTAGATCCGGACGGTGTCGGCGGCCGTGATCGCGACGTACCCCCAGAAGCCCGGGTGACTGGCCGGCGGCCCGGCCGTGTGCGTCAGACCGAGCCGCTCGACCATGCGCTCGACAATGGCCGCGCCGCCGAGCTGCTCCCAGTAGTAACTCGCCGCGTCGTCGTCACTGCTCCGCAGCATGACGCCGAGCCGCTCCTGGTCCGCGGGCGGTACGTGGTACTCCGGACCGCGGTCCCAGAGGAAGTCCAGCGCGATCAGCAGCTTCACCACCGACGCCGACCGGAACTGCCGGTCGGCGTCCTGCTGGTGGACGAACTGCCCTGCCTCGCGATCGAACACGGCGATGCCGACGGTCAGGGTCTGGGGCAAGGTCATCTGAAACCTACTCACAACTGGACGGATTCCTGAGTGAGCAACTTTCACCGGCCGGGCGGCTCCAGTTCAACCCCTGAACCGTCAGTCGAAGATCGGGCCGCGGTCCCGGGTGCGCTTGATCTCGAAGAAGCCCTCGGTGCCGGCCACCAGGCGAACGCCGTCCCAGAGCTTGCCGGCCGCCTCGCCCTTGGGCGCCGGGGTCACCACCGGGCCGAAGAAGGCGGTGCCTTCCACCGAGATCACCGGCGTACCGACCTCCATACCGACCTGGTCCATGCCGGCGTGGTGCGACTTCTTCAGCGCGTCGTCATAGCGGTCGGTGTCGGCCGCCTCGATCAGCGACGCCGGCAGCCCGACCTCGGCGAGTGCTTCCTTCACCACGTCACCCTTGCCGTCGCCGACGCCGCGGCCGTCGACGTGGATGCGGGTGCCGAGTGCGGTGTAGAGCGGCAGCAGGACGTCGTTGCCGTGCGCCTGCTCGGCGGCGATCAGTACCCGGACCGGGCCCCACAGGTTGCGGAGGTTGGCCTTGTACTTCTCGTCGAGCTCGTCGCGACGGTCGTTCAGCACGGCGAGGCTCATCACGTGCCAGGTCGTCTTCACATCCCGGACCTGCTCGACCTCGAGCATCCAGCGGGACGTCATCCAGGCCCAGGGGCAGGCCGGGTCGAACCAGAAATCTGCAGAGGCAGTCATATTCACCATCATACAAAGTTGAAGGAACGGTTATACCGACTCGGTATCCAATACCCCATGTCGGGGGGAAACCCGCATCCAAGCCGTCAGCCAGGTGCATAGGATGCCGACATGCCTGGAACCAACCTGACGCGCGACGAGGCGCGTTCCCGTGCGGGCGTGGTCAGTGACGTGAGCTACGCCGTCGAGCTCGATCTGGCCAACGCCCCGAGTGGCGCCCCGACGTACCCGTCGGTGACCACCATCACCTTCGCGGCCACCGCCGGCGCGAGCACGTTCGCCGACCTGATCGCGGACAAGGTCCGCGAGGTGACGCTGAACGGCGTCGCCCTCGACCCCGAGGTGGTCTACGACGGCGCCCGCATCCAGCTCGACGGGCTGGCCGAGCGCAACGAGCTCACCGTGGTGGCCGACTGCCTGTACTCACGGACCGGTGAAGGGCTGCACCGCTCGGTCGACCCGGCCGACAAGGAGACCTACCTCTACACCCAGTTCGAGGTGCCGGACGCCCGCCGGGTGTTCGCCACCTTCGAGCAGCCCGACCTCAAGGCCCCGTTCACCTTCACCGTCTCCGCACCGGCCCGCTGGGTCGTCATCTCGAACGCCCCGACGCCCGAGCCCACGCCGTACGCCGGTCCGAACGGCGAGGAGCTGGCACGCTGGGAGTTCCCGCCGACCGAGCGGATCTCGACGTACATCACCGCGGTCGTCGCGGGTCCGTACCACGTCGTGACGGACGTGTACGACGGGCCGCACGGGACGTACCCGTTGTCGCTGCTGTGCCGTCCGTCGCTGAAGGAGGCGCTGGACGTCGAGGACCTGTTCGAGGTCACCAAGCAGGGCTTCGCGCTGTTCGAGGAGGCGTTCGGTACGCCGTATCCGTTCCACAAGTACGACCAGGCCTTCGTGCCGGAGTACAACATGGGCGCGATGGAGAACGCGGGCTGCGTGACGCTCCGGGACGAGTACCTGTTCCGCAGCCGTACGACGCACGCGGAGCTGGAGGCCCGCGCCAACACCGTGCTGCACGAGCTGGCGCACATGTGGTTCGGCGACCTGGTGACGATGACCTGGTGGGACGACCTGTGGCTGAACGAGTCGTTCGCCGAGTGGGCCAGCCACTGGGCCCAGGTGGTCGCGACGACGAAGTACTCCGACGCCTGGACGACGTTCTGCAACGCCCGGAAGAACTGGGCGTACCGGCAGGACCAGCTGCCGTCGACGCACCCGATCGCGGCCGACATGATCGACTTCCACGCGGTCGAGGTGAACTTCGACGGCATCACGTACGCCAAGGGCGCATCGACGCTGCGGCAGCTGGTCGCGTTCGTCGGTGAGGAGACCTTCGTCACCGCGCTGAAGGAGTACTTCCACGACCACGCGTTCTCCAACACCGAGCTCGCCGACCTGCTGAAGCCGCTCGAGAAGGCGTCCGGCCGTGACCTCGACGACTGGACCGAGCGCTGGCTGCGGACCGCCGGTGTGAACACGCTGCGCGCCGACTTCACAGTCGACGACCAGGGCGCGTTCACGTCGTTCGCGATCGAGCAGACCGCGACCGAGAAGTTCCCGGTCCTGCGGCCGCACCGCCTCGCGGTCGGCCTGTACCGGCGGACCGAGTCCGGCCTGGTCCGGACCGAGCGCTTCGAGGTGGACATCGACGGGCCGCGCACCGAGCTCCCGGAGCTGACCGGCGCGACCCAGCCGGACCTGGTGCTGCTGAACGACGACGACCTCACCTACGCGAAGATCCGGTTGGACGAGCGGTCGCGGGCCACGCTGGTGGAGTCGATCGACCAGCTCACCGAGTCGTTGCCGCGGGCGCTCGCCTGGGGTTCGGCGTGGGACATGACCCGGGACGCGGAGATGCCGGCCAGCCAGTACGTCGGCATCGTGCTGCGCGGCATCCGGGCCGAGACCGACCTGACCGGTGTCCGCTCCCTGCTCAACCAGGCGAGCAGCGCGATCAACCAGTACGCCGCTCCACAGAACCGGCCCGCCCTGCGCGCGCAGTTCGAGGAGGCGCTGGCCGGACTGGTCGCCGACTCCGAGCCGGGCAGCGACCACCAGCTGGCGTTCGTCCGGGCGTACAGCTCGGCGGTGTTCTCCGACGGCGGCGCCGACCGGCTCGCCGGCTGGCTGGAGGGCCGTGATCTGCCGCAGGGTCTGGTCGTCGACACCGACCTGCGCTGGACGCTGATCGTCGCACTGGCCCGGCTCGGCCGGATCGGTGCGGACGAGATCGACGACGAGCTGACCCGCGACACCACGATCACCGGTCAGGAGCGGGCCGCCCAGGCCCGTGCCGCCCGGCCGACCGCGGAGGCGAAGGAAGAGGCCTGGCGGATCGCGGTCGAGTCCGAGGACACTCCGAACGAGACCCAGTTCCGAACCATCCTCGGCTTCCAGCAGCCGGGCCAGGAGGACCTGTTGCGGCCGTACGTCGACAAGTACCTGAACGCGGCCAAGGACGTGTACACCCGGCTGGGCTCGTCGATGGGCGAGAACGTGCTGGTGTACCTGTCGCCGCGGCACCTGGCCGACCAGTCGGCGCTGGACGCGCTGACCGGCTGGCTGGCCGCGGAGTCGTCGTCTGTGGACGCTCCGACGCTCCGGTACGTCACCGAGGCCCAGGCGGACCTGACCCGCGCGATCGCCGCGCAGGCGCAGGACAGCGTCGCCTGACCGACGTCTCCGACAGGGCCGGTCTCATCCGAGACCGGCCCTGTCGCGTTGAACCTCGCAGTGCGGTAAGACTGGACCGGTGCCCGCCTCTGACCCCGCCCTGGCCGGTGCGGCAGCTGTTGCGCTGACCGGACTCGCAGACGCGTACCGACCCCGCCCAGTCACCCCACTGATGCCCTGGCGCTACGCCAACCGCCTCGTGAAGCCCTACGTCGTCACAGCACGCGGACGGCAGTGGGACGACCAGATGGTCGATATCGCCCGTACGACTGCCACGCGGCAGCTCGAGTTCGACGACGCGATGGGGTCCGTCGGACTCGGCGTCGTCGTACTGCACCTCGGCGACGACGGCATCTACCTGGTGGTGCAGAGCTGGGCGAAGGACTTCCAGTCCCGCCTGAGCATCTTCAGCGGCATGGACGTCGACGACCTCCGGCCGGCTCCGATCGGCGCCGCTCCGTGCGTGTGGGAGTTGGAGGTGCTCAGCCACGAGCGCACGTCGTACGTGAAGCACATCCTCTCCGCCGACGTGGACGTCGATTCCTGGCTCGACGACGCCCTGGACACCCGCCCGGAACCGCACCCCAACGGCATCCCCTCCGGCACCTAGGGACATCGCGATTTCGTACCCGCCCGACTGCGTTCGGTGCGGTTCAAACGCTTGCTCGTCGGCGGATCGTGAAACGACGTGCGCGGTGCGCGATTCCGTTGCGGAGAAAGAGATTATCGCCACCTGAGAAAGGCTCATTTACTCAGTGGTTGGGTTTAAGCTGCACCGGATATATCCATCCAGGGTGTCTGGGGAGGGGCCCTTGCCGTGACACGCGTCGACCACCGCAAGCCACGCGCGCGCGCCCAGCGTTCGCACAGTGCCATCGGAGCGGCCATCGTGGCCGGCCTGGCGATGGTCGCGGTGTTCGCGTTCATCCTCACCCGGGGTACGGCGTCGGATTCGCCGGCCGACGGGCTCCGGATGGGTTCGGGCACCGACAACGGCGCCGCCGCACCGGCCGAGCCGACCACCAGCGCCACTGGGAGCGCCACGAAGGCGGATCGCAGGCCGCCGGTGTCCGCTGCGGCGCCGAACCCGACGCCGAAGGCCCAGACGACCACACCGCCACCTGTGAACACCGGTCCGACCTCGCCGAAGTTCAAGCACGGCCAGTGGATCGCGATGCTGGACAAGTACCCGGCCGACGCGGGTGAGATGGCCAAGGACACCGCAGCCAGGATCACGCGGGCCGGTATCCCGGCGAAGGCCATGCTGGTCAACGGTCAGTACCCGGGCATCACCAACAGCTCATTGGCACCGGTCACCGGCACCTGGGTGGTGTACCTCGGCCCGGGCACGTCCTCGGAGCAGATCCTCAACCTGTGCCTGGATCCGCGCACGCAGGCGGCGTACCAGAGCGCCTGCCCGACCTACGAACCAGCAGGCTGAGGTCCTAGGTCAGGTGGTGCGTCCGTCGCGAGCCGGGCGTGCAGGTGGGAGTCATGGCGCTGCCCCGTCACCTCGACGTAGTAGTCGCGCATCACGCCCTCGAGCTGGAATCCGGCGCGCTGTGCGACGTGACACGACCCCTCGTTCACCAGTGAATGGTCGAGGGAGATGCGGTGCAGCCGGAGGCCGCTCGTGAAGCCCCACCGCGCGGCCGCGTCGAGCGCGCGAGCGCCCAGCCGGCGGCCACGGGCCAGCGGACTCACCCAGTACGCCGCGACCGCCTGGTCGGGTACGCGGTGGACGTCCCGGAGTGCCACGTTGCCGATCACCTGATCGGTCTCCGCGTCGGCGATCGCGAAGACCGCGTTGCCGCGCGCCCAGCCGTCGATGCGGGGCTCCAGCCAACGGCGGGCACGCTTGTCGGCGGGTGAGCTGATCACTGCCGTACCCGCGGTCCAGCGCAGGATCCCCGGGTCCTGCAGGGCCAGCGCCACCGCGGGCTCGTCGGACGCCACGAACGGGCGGAGTACTACGTCGCCCAGGTCGATGCGATGCGGCTCCAGGGCAGGCACGTCAGAGCTTGTGCGCCTCGTCGTTGGCGTGCAGCATCGGCGGCTGATGCGCGTGCGTGCCCAGCTGCTGCACGCCGGTGACCAGGCCGCCGGTCAGGTCGCCGGTGGCGAACGACGTCTGCATCGTGAGTGCGGCCAGACCCGCGGACGAGTCCGACAGCTGCCGCTTGGCCAGCTCGCCGATGACGATCTCGAGACGCCGGCCGGCAGGGTCGACGTACACCAGGACCGAGCGGTCCGGGTCGTCCAGCTCGTTCAGCAGCTCGATGGCGAACGGACGGGTCTCCGAGTCCGCGCCGCCGACGTACACCGAGAAGTGCAGGCCGGAGGTCTCCTCGGCGTACCGGACGGCCTTCTCGATGTCGTAGAGCTGGTCCGGGGTGAATGCGTCACCAGCTGGCACTTGCGCCTCCGAGCGTGCGGGCGACGCCGGTGGCGGCAGTCGCGGTGGAACCGGGCGCACTGTTCAGCTCAGGCAGCTCGGGCAGGTTGGCCGGGTCCGGCTTGGTCGCCGTCGGTCCGTTGATCCAGACCGGCGGGGCCCACCAGGACAGGCCCGGGCGGTACCGCGGCCCGTTCGCGATCGACGACGCGAACACCAGCAGCGCCAGCACGGCGATGACCAGCACAGGAATCCCGACGAACACCAGCAACGAGTGCCCGGACAATTCGACAATCACGGCCTGAAGCCTAGTACCTCCTGGACGGGAGGGGCCGACACCCCTCCCGTCCAGGCCCAGCGACCGGTCAGCAGCCGCCGCAGTCCTCCACCACAACCTGCGCGAAGCGCGGCTGCTTGTTGTTCCTGTCAGCCTCCGCTTCAGCAGCCGCCGCAGTTGTAGTAGGTGATGTCCCAGTGGCTTCCTTCGTCGGCGTAGATGTTGCCGGCGCCCGAGCGCCACTGGGCGGCGCCGTCGCCGCGGTTCGCGATCCGGGTGAACGTGTTGTGGATGTAGTTGCCGACACACGTGTACTTCGAGATGTCGACCTTGTACCCGTTCCAGTGGCTGTACGTGCCGCTGGCGTGGCCCACCTCGGTGCCACCGGTGATGTTGACCGCGCACCCGCTGGCGGTCTTCAGCGTGCGCACGCCGTACACCGTGCTGTCGTTGATCTGCTCGAACGACGTGCAAGTGGAGTTGTAGCGGTCGGAGCAGCCACCGCTGGACGACCAGGTGATGCCGGCGGCCCGGAAGATCGAGGTCGCCTGCGAGTGCGTCAGCTTGGTCAGGGCGGACGCCTGCTCGACCGCCACCACGCCGGGCAGCAGGCCGACGACGACGGCGACGAGAGGTACGGCGACGCGACGGAGCAATGACTTCATGGGGACACTCCTTGAAATATGGGGCGGTTATTTCAAGGAGTGCACTGCCCAAGAAAGTTATTGGCGAAACCTCAGGTTGAATTAGAAACTAACATCCGAGCACTGGTAGAAGGCGTTCGCGGTGTCGGCGATGGTCCAGACCGCGAGGATCATGTGCCGTCCGGACCGACCGGTCGGGATCGTGCCCGGGTGCGACACGTCGCTCGGCGGCCGGGCACCGTTCATCGAGACGGTGAGGAAGGGATTCAGATCGAGCGCGGACCGGGTCAGCGGCTGCGTCGGATCCCAGCCCTGCTTGGTCATGTAGTACTTGAAGTCGGTGGTCGAGTGCGCCGCAGTCAGGTGCCACGAGAACGTGAACCCCTGGCCACCCTGGAGCTGTGTGGCCGGCCAGGCTCCGCCGCGCTGGTCGTCGAGCTCGGCGAACTGACCGAGCCCTGCCGAGCAGAGCTTCCCGTCCGCCGGACCACTCTGCGGGAAGCCCTTGGGGCCTTCGACGCTCTGCGGCTCCCACTGGATCTGCCCGCAGTTCGCGACGACCCCGTTCTGACAGTTCTTGGCCCGGCTGACCGGCCCGGTGGTGTACCCGTGGCCGTAGGCGAGCGGAACCGACGTACACACCGTCAAAGCGAGTGCTCCGACGGCAATTCCGGCCATGCTGAGTTTCCGTTGTCGCAGCATGCGAACTCCTGCACTGTTGGGGCGGTGGACAGTGAAGGAAGGGCGCCTCTCCTGCTCAATAGAAAACAACCGTTCAAATCTATTGTCAACGGTTCGTGAGCAGGCGAATACGGAAAGCTAGATGTTCAGCGCGCCGATCAACCGGCGGAGGCGCTGGTTGTTCGGCAGGTCCTCGATCAGCAGGGCCTCGCCCTCCGGCCCGCCGAGCGGCACCCGCCAGTTCGGGTACTCGTCCGTGGTGCCTGGCTGGTTCTGGGTACGCCGCTCCCCGACCGCATCCGTCAGCGCGACACCGACGAGCTTGGCGGGCGTGTGGGCGACGTACCGGTGCAGGGCCTCGACGATCCGCGCGACGTCGCCGTCGGTGTTGCTGAGCAGATGACGTTCGCGGAGCGCGTTGAGCCAGGCGTCACGGTCCGCCTCGTCGACAGCGAGCTCTTCCTCCACAGGGCGAGTCAACAGACCAAGACGGTTCCGCAGCTCCACGTGGTCGCCTGCGAGGTACCCGGCGGTCGGCGGCAGGTCGTGGGTGGTGACAGTGGCCAGGCACAGCTCCCGCCACCGCTCCGGCGCCAGCGGCTTCCCGTCGGCATCCCGCTCGAACCACAACACCGACGTACCGAGAATGCCGCGTTCGGTCAGGTAGTCCCGCACCCAGGGCTCTACGGTGCCCAGGTCCTCGCCGATCACCGTCACGCCGGACCGCTGCGCCTCCAGCACCAGGATGCCGATCAGCGCTTCATGGTCGTATCGCACGTAGGTGCCCTCGGTAGGCCGCTCCGGCGACGTCACCCACCACAGCCGGAACATCCCGAGGATGTGGTCGATCCGCAATCCGCCACCGTGCCGCATCACCGCACGCACCAGGTCCCGCCAAGCGGCGTACCCGGTCTCAGCCAGCGCGTTGGGCCGCCACGGCGGCTGCGACCAGTCCTGCCCCTGCTGGTTGAACGCGTCCGGCGGCGCACCCACGTGGATGTTCGGCGCCAGCACGTTCTGCAGCGCCCACGCGTCCGCACCGTCCGGATGCACACCGACGGCCAGGTCGTGTACGACGCCCAGCGACATGCCGGCCGCCTTCGCACGGGCCTGTGTCCGCGCGAGCTGCTCGTCGAGCTGCCACTGGAGCCAGCAGTGGAACTCCACCGCATCCGGGTTCTCGTTGCGGAAGGCAACGACCTCCGGTGTCGTCGGTTCCTGAAGCTCCTCGGGCCACTTGCTCCACTCCGGCCCGTGCACGTCGGCGATCGCGGCCCAGGTGGCGAAGTCGATCAGCCCCTGGCTCTCGCGGTCGCAATACGCGCCGTACTCCGCGATCCGCCCCACCGACGGCTGCACGCGGAACAACACCTGCAGTGCCTCACGCTTCGCCGCCCACACCGTGTCTCGGTCGAGTGCCGTCGAGTCCTCACTGAGTGCCCGTGCCTGCAGGGCCAGCGTCCGGACCCGGTCGCGCTCCGCCGGGGCCAGGTCGCCGTACTCCTCGATGTCCTCGATCCGCAGGTAGATCGGGTTCGCGAAGCGCCGCGACGCCGGCAGGTACGGCGAGGGCTCCATGCGGCCCGCCAGCTCCGCAGCGTGCAGCGGGTTCACCAGCACGAAACCGGCGCCCAGGTCGTGCGCCGACCACGCGGCCAGGTCGGCCAGGTCGTGCAGATCGCCGATGCCCCAGGAGCGCCGGGAGCGAACGGAGTACAGCTGCAGCACCCAGCCCCAGGTGCGGTGCAGCTTCTCCGGCTCCAGTTTCGTCGGCGTGACGATCAGCGTGCTGACCGAGATCTCCGGGTTGGTACCGATCCGTGCGCACAGCCGGTGGTACCCGAGCGGAAGGTCCCCCGGCAGCTGGAACGTCGCCTCACCGACCTGTACGCCGTCGACCCACTCCGGCTCGACCCAGTGGTCCTGCTGCGGGATGTCCCGCCGCTGACCGCCGTCCTCGAGGTCGACCCACACCTCCGCAGACGACCCGTGCGGCAGGTGTACGGCGAACCACGGGGTCCAGCCCTCCCGCATCACCACAGTGGCGGGCAACGTACGACGCCAGCGCGCCTGCTGGTGCTCGGCCAACGCCAGGGCTGCCTTCTCCGGTGTCGACGCGTCCACACCGAGTGCCGCGAGTACGTCGGCCACGACCTCACTGGAGACGATCACATGCTCGCCCTGCCAGTTCCAGTACTCCGTCGCCACGCCATGGGCGACCGCTAGCTCGACAAGGTCCGGAGTGGGAGCAGTCACCCCAGCGAGTCTGCCGCATCAACGCCACCAACGGCCAAACGGCGCGCGTTGCGCTACTCGTTCGGGCGGCGGCGGCTCAGCATCAGTACGGCGAGCAGGAGGACTGCGCTGGCTACGACGAGGCCGATGGCCACGCCGGCAAGGTTGTCGGTCAGCTGGTACAGGGCGGTCGGCCAGATGACCAGGAGGATCGAGCAGCCCACCACGGCGTACGCCGGACGCCGTGTCCGCCCGTACGCGACCAGCAACGCCGCAGGTCCCGCCGTACCGACAGCGAGTGCCATGATCTCGCCGCGCTCCTGCACCAGCCAGCAGATCGAGGAACTGAACATCGCCGCTCCGGCCAGTGACCACGACGTCACCTGATCGCGGACCAGACCCAGCATCGCGAAGACGAACGCGACGAGGATGAAACCGGTGCCGGCGATCCCTGCGCTGTTGGCAGCCGATCCGGTGTCCGGAGTGAGGACATCTGCCGTGATCACCAACACACCCACGGCCAGGATCCCAAACGTTGCCACAAGCAACGA
This sequence comes from Kribbella pratensis, assembly GCF_004366075.1. GTDB lineage: Bacteria > Actinomycetota > Actinomycetes > Propionibacteriales > Kribbellaceae > Kribbella > Kribbella pratensis. Next base: position 2,273,493 of record NZ_SODU01000001.1, read on the forward strand.
AGGCTCCTTGAGCCACCACAGTCCACCGGCGGCCAGGGCCAGCGCGACCGCCACCCCGACGACCCGCCCGGCCTCCCCCTCGATCGCCACGAACGTCGCGAACCCGGCCACACAACACCCCAGGGCGGCGAGCGCCGAACTCAGCTGCTCCCGGCGCCGCAGCAGCGCCAGCACCACGGCCGAACCGAGCAGGGCGACCGCGGCCGCCGAACCGGTGGTGATCCGCGCGGCACGCCCCATCTCGCCCCAGTTCGCCAGGGTCAGGAGCGCGACCGCACCGAGCAACAAGGCGCCGCCGATGTAGCCGAGCACCTCGACCAGCGCGCTGGTGTGGCCCGCAACGGGCAGCGGCTCCGCCTCGGCCGGCTCAGGCCCCTCGGGCTCCTGCGGCGGGCGCGGCCGGCCCGGGTCCGCGAGTGCCGCGTCGATCTCCGCGTCGGCGGCATCCCGGATCGAGTCGGCCTGGTACTGGCGCAGCACACCAGCACTCACGAGCCTGGAAAGCTCGTCGTCCAGCCGGCTCGACATGCTTTTCCGTCTCCTTGTCTGTCCTACTAACATCAGGCGGCGAGATGCCTATTCTGACCAGCTACCTTGTGTCCTTAGTCAGTCACCCCCTGTTTTCACCGTTGCTGAGCCTGCCAGATGCCTTCCCGACCTTCTTCCGGACCGGCAACGACGGCAAGCTGGAGGTGACCGACCAGGTCGTCGTCGTGCCTGCTCGGATCGCCGGCCTGATCATCGGCTTCTTCGTGCTCCGCTGGCTGCTGCACAAGGTGATCCGGCGGTTCGCCCGGCGGACCGGCAACGGCACCGTGGCCGGTGTCCTGGCCAAGTCGAAGCTCGGCCAGGGGTTCGTGGAGAGCACGCTCGCCACCGAGCGCCGGTCCCAGCGCGCCGAGACGATCGCCTCGCTGCTGTGCAGTGCGGTCACCATCGTGCTGAGTGCCGTCCTGGTGGTGATGGTGCTCGCCGAGCTCGGCTTCAACATCATGCCCGTGATCGCGTCCGCGAGCATCATCGGCGTGGCGCTCGGGTTCGGCGCGCAGACGCTCGTGAAGGACTTCCTGGCCGGCGTGTTCATGATCTTCGAGGACCAGTACGGCGTCGGCGACCTGATCGACATGGAGAAGGCGACCGGCGTCGTGGTCGCGGTGGGCCTGCGGATCACCACCCTGCGCGGCGAGGACGGCACCACCTGGTACGTCCGCAACGGCGAAGTGCTCCGAGTCGGCAACCTGACCAGCCGCGACCCGAACAGCGGCGCCTCCTCCGGTGTCGGTTCCGCCACCGAGAAGGAAGAAGAGGTCAAGACCGACGAAGGTGTGGCGAGCGGTAAGCAGGACGAAAGCCGACGCTGAGGTACAGGCGCTCGGCGTCCGAACCCTCGACCACCTGCAAGGTGAGCCGCCCACCGGCCGCGTCCCGGCGCGCCTGCGCGAGCAGCCGCGTCGCCAGACCTCGGCCGCGGTACTGCGGTTTGGTCGCGACCGCGTACACGCCGGCGACCGACCCGGTCCGCAGTACCAACGTGATCGAGGCCGGATCCCCATCCACGCGTAGCAGGTAGAGCGACTGGGCGGGCTCCCGGTAGTTCTGCAAGGCCTGCTCGACGAACATCTTCTGCCACCAGTCGTAGTCCGGCTCCCCCACGTCGAGAAACACCGCACTCTGGACCTCGGCGAACGCCACCGCGTCCGCCTCCGTGTCGATCGCAGCCACCGGCTCTCCAACCGCTGCCCCGGCCGGCGCCTCCATGTGCACCAGCACCTCGGCAGCCTCGAACCCCGCCGCGGCCAACCGCTCTTCCCACCCCGCTCCGCTCCAGGGCACGAGCCGAACGGTCCGCACGTCGGCCGGAATCATCGCATCGGGCGTGAGTGGTATCCACGCGGAGAACTCCTCCGACTCCCCGACCACCGCGATCGCCTCGGCGGACCGTCGTACCGAACCTCGATGGGCGGCGAGGAAGGCGAGGTGGTTGTCGAGCAAGGCATCAAGCATGCGCAGAGTCTGCACGGCCCCACCGACAAAACGCCTCCCGCGCAGGACTCTGCGCGGGAGGCGTTCGGGGCCGGAGGCTCAGGCGGTGAAGGTGACGTCCAGGGTGATGGTCGTGCCGGTCAGTGCCTGCGAGACCGGGCAGTTCTTCTTCGCGCCCTCGGCGAACTCGGCGAACTCGTCGGCGGTCAGGCCGGGGACGTTGCCGTTCACGGACAGCTTGATGCCGGTGATGCCCTCACCGGGCTGGAAGGTCACGTCGGCCTGGGTGTCCAGCGACGCCGGCGGGTTGCCGGCCTGCGCGAGCGCGTGCGACAGCGCCATCGAGAAGCACGCCGAGTGCGCAGCGCCGAGCAGCTCCTCGGGGCTGGTCCGGCCGCTCGCCTCCGGCTCGGTGCGCGCGGCCCAGGTCACGTCGAAGGAGCCCAGCCCGGACGACTCCAGGTTGACCTGACCGCCGCCCTCCAGCAGCGAGCCTTCCCAGTGGGCCTTGGCGGTACGGGTAGCAGCCATGCTCGTGTTTCTCCTTAGAAGAAGGTTCAGCGGCCGGACACGTCGATCGCGCCCGGGTACTGCGGTTCGTCGGTGTTCACCATGCTGTGGGCGGCCATCACCATGTAGCGCCAGATCTCCTCGTCCCGCTCCGGGGACAGGCCGATCTCGTCGAGCGCGGCCCGCATGTGGCCGAGCCAGCGGTCCCGCGCGGTCGGGGTGACGGCGAACGGGGCGTGCCGCATCCGCAGCCGGGGGTGCCCACGCTGCTCGGAGTACGTCTTGGGGCCGCCCCAGTACTGCTCCAGGAACATCCGGAAGCGCACCTCGGCCGGACCGAGGTCCTCCTCCGGGTACATCGCCCGCAGTTCCGGGTCGGCGGCAACACCACGGTAGAACGCTGCCACCAATCGGTGGAAGGTCTCCGCCCCACCGACGGCGTCGTAGAAGCTCTGCTGCTCAGTCATCTCGGGATCTAGTCTCTCAAGTGGTCACAAGATGCTTGAGCAGGGCTGCCCGTTCGGGGTCTCCGAGGGGTCGTTTCGCATGCGTCGTACCGTCCACGGCGACGATCACCGACTCCGCCTTGGCATACACGTCCTCCGACTCGCCACTGCGATCGACGATCCGCGAGCCGAGCGTGTACGACGACGTACCGACGGATGCGATCCACACGTCCACGTCGTACGGCGGGTGCCGCAGCAGGATCGGCCGCAGGTAGTCGACCGTCTGGCTGACCAGCACGCACGGGTACTGCGCGAAGAAGTCGCCCGTGGTCTCCATCACCTGCCCGAGGAACGCGATCCGGGCCTCCTGCAGGTAGTCGAAGTACCGCACGTTGTTCACGTGGTCGTACGAGTCGATGTCCGACCATCGCACCAGAACAGGGTGTGTGTACATCACGCGCCCACCAACTTCTCGAGGGCGACCCGCTCGACCGGGGTGATCCGGCGCAGGCGGTTGGCCGCGAAGTCGAACGGGACCAGCTTGGTCTTCGCCTCGACATAGGTACGGCGTTCCGGTTCGGCGTCGAGGATCTCGTAGTCGACCGTGAACGACGCGGCCCGGATCTCGCTGATCCACAGCTCGATCCGCACCGGTTCGGGCCGGAAGTGCAGCGGCGCGCGGTACTGCACCTCGTGCCGGGCCACCAGCAGGCCGGTCTCGAGGTTGTCGGCGCCGAGCTCCTTGGCTGTCCGGAACAGGAAATCGACGCGGGCGTCCTGGAGGTAGTCGACGTACCGGCCGTTGTTCACGTGTCCGAGTGCGTCCATGTCGCCCCAGCGCAACGGGCAGTGGTAGACGTGGCGGTTGTGATGATCCACACGACGATCATGTCATCCGGGGCACTACCCCGGTGACTGACCGTGGGTAATGTCATCCCCGGCAGACCAGTGCACCGATTGGAGTGGCGTGAGCGAGCGTAGCGAGCGAACAAATAGCAGAGCAGCCCACTGTGCTCACGCCGGAGCCGAGCGAAGCGAGGTGGAGGCGTGAGCACGCAGCAGCGGGTGGCGATCGTGACCGGGGCGGCCCGGGGAATCGGCGCGGCCGTCGCGCAGCGGCTCGCCGCGGACGGCAACGCCGTCGCGGTCATCGACCTCGACGAGGGCGCCTGCGACGCGACCGTGAAGGCGATCACCGAGGCCGGCGGCAAGGCGATCGGCGTCGGCGCCGACGTCAGCAAGTCCGACCAGGTCACGGCCGCGGTCGAGCGGGTGGTCGCGGAGCTCGGCGCGCCGACGATCCTGGTCAACAACGCCGGCGTACTGCGGGACAACCTGCTGTTCAAGATGTCCGAGGACGACTGGGACACGGTCATGTCGGTGCACCTCAAGGGCAGCTTCCTGATGTCGAAGGCCTGCCAGGCGCACATGGTCGAGGCCAGGTACGGACGGCTCGTCTTCCTCTCGTCGACCTCGGCGCTCGGCAACCGCGGCCAGGCGAACTACGCGTCCGCGAAGGCGGGTCTGCAGGGTCTGGCGAAGACGCTCGCGATCGAGCTGGGCAAGTTCGGCGTCACCGCGAACGCGATCGCGCCGGGCTTCATCGAGACCGACATGACCGCGGCCACCGCGGCCCGGGTCGGCGTCGACTTCGAGGAGTTCAAGAAAGCCACTGCCGCGAGCATCCCGGTGCAGCGGACCGGCAAGCCGGAGGACATCGCCGCGGCGGCCTCGTTCTTCTGCAGCGAGGAGGCCGGGTTCGTGTCCGGCCAGGTCCTGTACGTCGCCGGCGGACCCCGCAACTAACAGGGAACTGAGGAGAAGCCGACATGCCGCAGACGTTCGACGGCGTCGACGAGGTGGTGCACGCGGTCGGCACGCCGCTCGGTGAGACCGCGTGGCTGGAGATCACCCAGGAGCAGGTGAACCAGTTCGCCGAGGCGACCGGTGACCACCAGTGGATCCATGTCGACGTCGAGCGGGCCGCCAAGGGTCCGTACGGCGGAACGATCGCACACGGCTACCTCACGCTGAGCTTGATCGCCCGCTTCGGCGAGGAGCTGTTCAAGGTCGAGGGCGTGACCGCGAAGCTCAACTACGGCGTCAACAAGGTCCGCTTCCCCGCCCCGGTCCCGGTCGGCAGCCGGGTCCGCGCCGGCGCCTCGATCTCCAATGCCGTCGAGACGGCCGCCGGCGTCCAGGTCTCACTGAACTGGGTGATCGAGCTCGAAGGCTCCACCAAGCCCGCCTGCGTCGCGGAAACCGTCGTACTGCTCGTGCCGTAGTTTTCGTGCCTAGAGCGGGCAGATCAGCACCGCGTGGGTGGCGATGCGGTGGTAGCCGAGCCATTCGTTGACGGCGAGCATCGGCGTGTTGCCGTCGTAGTTGGCGGTGTAGGCGCCCTGCACGCCGGCCTCGGCGGCGCGGTGCAGCGCGGCGGTCTTGACCAGCTTGGCGAGCCCGCGACCGCGGTATTCCGGCAGCGTGGACGTCATCCTCGACCACATCTTGGTGCCGTCGCCGTGGTTGCGGGTGAACGCGATGATCCGTCCCTCGTACCTGGCAGCCACGCTCACAGCGCGCATCAGGTCCGGCGAGTTCCAGATGTCGGCGAGCCATCCGTCGTACGGCTGCGAGGAGATCTTCGCGTCACCCGGCTTGGTGCGCTGGGCAACCTCATCGGCGGCGTGCAGCAACCGCGGATCGACCGCGGTGAACGGGACCAGCTCCACCCCGCTCGGGACCTCGGGAAGGTCCGGCACCTTGCGCGGATCGATCCCTGCGTAGTGCACCTGCCGGGTCTGCCGGTAACCGAATCGCGCCGCCCATTCCACACTGTTCGGGTCCGCGAACACCCGCGCCGAGGTGGCTCCCGCCGACCGCAGATCGGCGTGAATCTCCTCGAGCAGCCGGGTGCCGATCCCCTGGCCGCGGGCCTCCGGCCGCACCAGCAACCGCAGCTCGCCGCCCAGCGGGTCCGAGCCGCCGATCAGTCCGCACGACGCCCAGCCCACCAGCTCATCGTCGTCCAGCGCCGCGAACGTTCCGCGCCCCGGCGCGGTCGGCCCGGCGAGTCTGCGGACCAGCGAGTTCCGGGTGACGACCAGGTACGGCACCAGCGCGTCGTGGAGCGCGACGGCCCCGTCCACATCCCCCGGTTCAGCCGCCCTGATCTCCATCTGAAACTCCTTGGGCACTCCAACGACAGCGAAGTCCCCCGGAATCTAACGCCATTTCAGGTGCATACCGGAAGGCAACCCGTTACAGGTCTGTCTCAGAGGGTTCTGAGCAGGCCCAGCTCAGTCTGCACCCGTCGGTACCCGAGCCAGTTGTTGATGGCAAGCATCGGCCCGTTCTCGTCGTCGTTGGAGGTGTACGCCGAGCTTATTCCGGCGGCCGCCGCGCGCCGCAGAGCGACCGACTTCACCAGCTTCGCCAGCCCTCTCCCGCGGTGCCCGGGAATCGTGCCGGTCATGCCCGACCACATCCGGTCACCGTGCGTCTCGACGACGGTGAACGACGCCATCTCGTCGCCGGCCATCGCCGCGACACTGAGCGACTTGTCCAGCGCCGGGCCGTTCCAGATCTCTTCCAGCCACCGGTCGTAGTCGACCGAGTCCAGCGGCGAATCACTCGGCTCGTCCAGCGAGGCGATCGCGTCGGCCGTGTACGCCGCGTGCGGGTCCACGGTGTCGAAGGCGACGAGTTCGATCCCCTCGGGCGTGTCCGGCTGCTCGGGCAACGACGTCAGCTCGACGCCGGAGAAGTGCATCTGCCGTGTCCCGTCGTACCCGAGGTTGTGGGCGAACTCGAGGCCCTCGGGCTGCACGAACGTCCGCACACGGACCGCTCCGACCTCGGTGAGGTGTTGGTGCAGTCGGTCGGCGAGCTCGCTGCCGATGCCCTGCTTGCGGTGGTCCGGGTGCACGTAGATGCTCAGGTGGGCCTGGCCCGGCTCGCTCGTCCAGACGTTCAGGCCGGCCGACGCCCACGCGACGACCTCGCCATCGCGTTCGGCGACCAACGGCAGGAACCGCTCCCCCGGCGACTGGACGGTGAGCATGTGCCGCGTCGCCGCCGGCGACATGACCTTGTACGGCGCTACCACCCGCCGTACCGCCGCCACTGCCTCGGCGTCGTCTGCCACGGCCTGCCGTACCACCGCCCGGGTCCTCATGCCCCGGACCCTAGCCAGCACGCCGTACCCACGCCACGCATTAACAAGGCGCAACGCGATCGCAACGGCGGCGAGAGTCCTGTGATTCGGCTGTGTAGCGGACTCGTACTAAAGTGGCGCGGTGCTGTCGGACTGATCGCCCCGACCGCCGGAAGTGCCATCGTGGTTCCACGCGACGGGGTCACCGGCGGCGGGGCGTCCGACTTTCAGCCGTAGGTCGCCAGCGCGGCCTGGGCCAGCTCCAGCATCCGGGAGCGCAGGTCGCCGGGTTCGAGCACCTCCAGGTCGCCCGCGAATCCGAGCAGTACGCCGGACGCCGCCTCCCGGACCCGGAAGTGCAACCGCAAGTGCGGCCACTCGTCGTCCGACGGGACATCGCGCGCCACCTCGCCTTTGGCGAGCATCGGCGAGGCGATCCGCCGGATCAGTTCCACCTTCTCCGGCCGTACCCGGACCAGTACGTCGACCCCGACGGGTGCCTGCCGCTCGAGGCCGGACCGCAGCCGCTCCCACTCGGCGCGGACGTCCAACCCGTCGGGCCGTTCCGCCGCCTCTTCCAGTACGTCGGCCTGCTCGACCCTGGACACCCGGTACATCCGCGCCGCCCCGCGATGCGCCGCCACCAGGTACCACCGCCCTGCCTGCTCGACGAGCCCCCACGGGTCCACAGTTCGTTGCTGAACGCCCTCACTCGCCGATGCGTACCGCAGTCGCACCCGCCGCCGCTTGACGACGGCCTGCCGCAGTACGGGCAACGCACCGGTGTCCTCCGCCTCCGCGAACCACCGTCGCCGGTCCACGACGATCGCACCGGACAACGCGTCCGCGTCCCCCTGCAACTCCACCGGCAACGTCGCGGACAGCTTCCCCATCGCCGAGTGCAACGCATCCTGCAGCCCGAGCTCCTCCGACAACGCCGCCCGCCCGGACCACGCGAACAACGCCTGCGCCTCACGCGGCGTCAGCTCACTCACGTCGGCGCGGTACCCCGGCAGCAACACACAGCCCCCGTTGCGCCCCCGCTCGGAGTACACCGGTACGCCGGCCGCGGACAACGCCTCCATGTCGCGCATCACCGTCCGCGTCGACACCTCCAACCGTTCGGCAAGGTCCCGCGCACTCAACCGCTCGTGCCGCTGCAGCAACAGGATGATCTGCAACAACCGGTCCGCTCGCATGTCACCAACAATATGGGACAGAAGATGTCGTATATAGCCCTGGAAGCTGTCTCCATGACCAACGACCCACGCGCACTGTTCGTCCGCGCACTCGACCAGACCCAGCAACTCGTCGACACCACCGGGCCCGACGACCTCGTCCTACCGACCCCCTGCGACGAGTACGACGTCCGCACACTGCTGGGCCACCTGCTGACCGTCGTCGCGCGCATCGACCTCGCATTGAACGGCGGCGACCCGCTGACCATCCCTGTCGTCACCACTCGAGTCGACGACGTACCGGCTGCCTGGAAGGAACGCCGCGTCGCTCTGGACGCCACCCTCGCCGACGACGCCGTACTCGGCCGGACCTGCAAGCTGCCGTGGGGCACCCTGCCCGGCGCAGCTGCGATCGCTGCGTACACAGGTGAGCTCACCACGCACTCGTGGGACCTGGCGAAGGCCACTGGTCGTCTGGACCAGCTGGACGACGCTCTGGCGACACAGGTGCTTCCGATGGTGCGCCAGTTCGTCCCGGCCGAGCAGCGCGGCGGGCACGTTCCGTTCGCTCCTGTCGTACCAGTGGCTGACGACGCCGCGCCGTACGACCAACTGGCCGGCTGGCAGGGCCGCCGGCCCTAGGCGATCCCGCCGTTCAGCATCAGGCCGCCGTCGATGGTGATGGTCTGGCCGGTGATCCACGACGCCTCGTCGGAGAGCAGGAACCACACCAGTGAGGCGACGTCCTCCGGCCGGCCCAGCCGACGCAACGGGTACGTCGACGCCACCTTGTCCTCACGCCCTTCGTAGAGCGCTCCGGCGAACTTGGTCTTGACCACCGCCGGAGCCACGGCGTTCACCCGGATCTCCGGGGCCAGCTCGACCGCCAGCTCCTGCGTGACCCGGGACAGCATCGCCTTGGTCGCGCCGTACCACCCGATGCCCGGCGACGGCCCTAGGCCGGCCACCGATGACAGGTTGACCACAGCCCCGCCGTGGGCGCGCATCCACGCGTCCCGGCAGGCCTTCACCCAGGCGATCGTGGCCAGCACGTTGGTGTCCACCATCTTGGCCGCGACCGTCTGGTCGACGTCGAGCAGCTTCCCGTAGATCGGGTTGATGCCGGCGTTGTTGACCAGCAGGTCCACCGACCCGTACGTCGCGACCGCCGCGGCGACGACCGTGCCCCGATGCGTCGGGTCGGCCGCCTTGCCGGCCACGGCCAGCGCGTGCTTCCGGCCGCCCAGGGTCTTGACCGCCTCGTCGAGGGTCTCCTGGGTCCGGCCGGTGATGACGACGCGAGCGCCGTCGGCCACCAGGCGCTGCGCGATCGCCAGCCCGATACCGCGGGACGCTCCGGTGACGATCGCCGTACGGCCGTCCAGCGCCATCAGCTGAGGCGCTCGAGAACGATCGCCATCCCCTGACCGCCGCCGACGCACATCGTCTCGAGACCGAACTGCTTGTCCTCGAACTGCAGGCCGTTCACCAGCGTGGTCATGATCCGCGCGCCGGTCGAGCCGAACGGGTGGCCGAGCGCGATCGCCCCACCGTGCACGTTCAGCTTGTCCTCGTCGATGCCGAGCTCACGCGCCGACCCGATCACCTGTACCGCGAACGCCTCGTTGATCTCGACCAGGTCGATGTCACTGATGCTCATCCCGGCCCGCGCCAGCGCCTGCTTCGACGCCTCGACCGGACCGAGGCCCATGATCTCCGGCGACAGCCCGCTGACACCGGTCGACACGATCCGCGCCAGCGGCGTCAGTCCGAGCTCGCGCGCCTTGGTGTCGCTCATGATCACGACCGCGGCGGCGCCGTCGTTCAGCGGGCAGCAGTTCCCGGCCGTCACGGTGCCGTCGGGGCGGAACACCGGCTGCAGCTGGCTGACCTTCTCCAGCGTCGTACCGGCCCGCGGCCCGTCATCCTTGCTCACCACGGTCCCGTCCGGCAGCGTCACCGGAGTGATCTCGCGCTCGAAGAACCCGTTGTTGATCGCCTTCTCGGCCAGGTTCTGCGAGCGGACGCCGAACACGTCCTGATCCTCCCGGCTGATCCCCCGCAGCGTCGCCACGTTCTCCGCGGTCTGGCCCATCGAGATGTAGATGTCGGGGATCAGCCCGTCCGCACGCGGGTCGTGCCAGGTGTCGTTGGTCTCGGCGTACTTCTCGGTCCGCGCGACCGCGTCGGTGAAGACCGGGTTGAACGAGCTCGGGTCGCCGACCCCGGCCGAGCCGAAGTTCTTGTACCGCGAGACGCACTCGACGCCGGCGCTGACGAAGATGTCGCCCTCACCGGACTTGATCGCGTGGTACGCCATCCGCGCGGTCTGCGTCGACGACGCGCAGAACCGGTTGACCGTGGTGGCCGGCGTGTTGTCCCAGCCCAGCTGGACCGCGACCCGACGCGCCATGTTGCCGCCGTGCTCGTCGTGCGGCTCCGCACACCCGAGCGCGAGGTCTTCGATCTGGTCGCCGGTCAGCCCGACTTTGTCGACCGCCGCCTTGATCATCTGTACGGCGAGGTCGTCCGGCCGGATCGTGGTCAGCGACCCCTTGTACGCACGGCCGATCGGCGAGCGGGCCGTGGACACGATGACTGCTTCAGGCACAACGGTTCCTTTCTACAGGCCCAGGTCGCGGCCGATGAGTTCCTTCATGATCTCGTTCGAGCCGGCCCAGATCTTGGTCACGCGGGCGTCGCGCCAGGCGCGGGCGACCCGGTACTCGTTCATGTACCCGTACCCGCCGTGCAGCTGGACGCACGCGTCCAGGATCTCGTTCTGCACGTGGGCGCTCCACCACTTCGTCTTCGCGGCGTCGACCGCGGACAGCCGGTCCTCGTCGTGCGCGACGATCGCGTTGTCGACGTACGCCTGGGTGACCTCGGCCTTGGTGACCAGTTCGGCGACCAGGAACTTGTTGTACTGGAACGAGCCGACCGGCTGGCCGAACGCCTTGCGCTGCTTCACGTACTCGATGGTCTCGTCGAGGATCTGGGTGGCGTGCGCGATGTTCGACACCGCGGCGCCGACCCGCTCCTGCGCCAGCCGCTCCATCATGTGGATGAAGCCGCGGTCCACCTCGCCGAGCACGTTGTCGTCACCGACGAACACGTCCTCGAAGAACAGCTCCGACGTACCGGACTCGGTCTGGCCGACCTTGTCGAGCTTGCGGCCGCGGGCGAAGCCCTCCATGCCCTCCTCGACCACGAACAGCGTGATGCCCTTGGCGCCCTTCGACGGGTCGGTCCGTGCGGCGACGATGACCAGATCGGCCATGTCGCCGTTGGTGATGAAGGTCTTCGACCCGTTCAGCACCCAGCCGCCGTCGGCCTTCTTCGCGGTCGTCTTCAGCGCGGCCAGGTCCGAACCGCCCGACGGCTCGGTCATCCCGATCGCGGCGACGTACTCACCGGCGCAGAACTTCGGCAGCCAGCGCTGCTTCTGCTCCTCGGTCCCGAGATCCACGAAGTACGGCGCGCAGCAGTCGTAGTGGATGCCGAAGCAGCTCGACAGCGACGCGGAGACCTTCGACACCTCTTCCGCGAACACGGCGTTGAACCGGTAGTCGCCGACGCTGGATCCGCCGTACTCCTCCGGCACGTCCAGCCCGAGGAAGCCCTGCTTGCCGGCCTCCAGCCAGGCAGCACGGTCGATCGTCTTCTCTTCGAGGAACTGCTCCATCCGCGGCACCAGCGAGCGCTCGCAGTACTCCTTGGCGCTGGCTCGGAATGCGTGATGGTCCTCGTTGAAGATGACGCGCTCCATCTAGGCCTCCCCAAGGTGTGAGATGCGTGGCTAAGCGCTTGCTTAGCTTCACGCGTTTGGTGCAAGGTGTCAACGTGTCCGCAGTCACCGATCCCCTGGTGTGGGAGCACGTTCAGCCGGCCGCAGCCCGCCGGCTGCTCACCGGTGCCGTCGACGCGTTCGCGGAGCGCGGTTACCAGGCCACGACGACCCGCGACATCGCCTCTCGCGCCGGTATGAGCCCGGCCGCCTTGTACGTGCACTACCCGTCCAAGGAACGCCTGCTCTTCGAGATCAGCCTGTACGGCCACAACGCGGCCCTCGACGTACTGCGGTCCGCCGACGCCGGCCCGACACCTGCGGACCGGCTGCGCTCTCTGGTCGCCGCATTCACCGCCTGGCACGCGCAACACCACACGATCGCGCGCGTCGTCCAGTACGAGCTCGCAGCGTTGAGCCCCGAGCACCTGGCAGAGGTCGCGACGATCCGCCGCGCCATCTCGGCCCAGATCGAGCAAGTGCTGGCAGACGGCGTACAGGACGGCACCTTCGCCGTCGCCGACCTGCCCGGCACGACCCTCGCCGTGCTCTCGCTGTCGATCGACGTAGCCCGCTGGTACACGCCCCACCGCGGCGACCCCGCAGCTCTTGGCAAGTTGTACGCCGACCTCGCGCACCGCATGGTCCAGGCATGACAAAACCCCCGCACCACCTGGTGCGGGGGTTTCTCGGAGATCAGGCCTGCAGCGCGGCCTGGACGTCGAGGTGGATGTCCACCTTGTCACCGATCAGCAGCTTGCCGCCCTCGAGCGGCACGTTGAAGTCGATGCCCCACTCCTTGCGGCTGATCGACGCGGAGGCCTCGAAACCGATGATGGTCTGGCCGTACGCGTTCTGGTCGACACCGAGGAACTCGACCGCGAGCTCGATCGGCTTGGTGACGTTCTTGATGGTCAGCTCGCCGGCCAGGACGTAGTCGTCGCCCTCGGGCTTGATCGCGGTGCTGACGAAGGTCATCTTCGGGCTGTTCTCGGCGTCGAAGAAGTCGCCGGAGCGCAGGTGCCCGTCGCGCTGCTCGCTGCGGGTGTGCACGGAGGCCAGCTCGACGGAGACGTTGGTCGCGGAGTCCTCGATGGTGTCCTTGACGACGATCTCGCCGCTGAACTCCTGGAACGTGCCGCGCACCTTGGTCATCAGGTGACGGACGGTGAAGCCGATCTCGCTGTGCGCGGCATCGATGGCATACGTGCCGGCGACCAGGCCGGGGATGCTGCTGGTCAGGGTGCCGGTGGTGGTGTCGCTCATGGGGTCCTCTCGGAAAGTGCTGTTGCTGGTCGGGGGCGACGCAGCCAGGTCTATAGTTAAAACTTCAACCGATGACTACGACAGTAGGCAGTAACGGTTTAAAAGTCAACTACATTCCCGCTACACTGTTCCCGTGACGATGGAGACTGAGATGGACCGGGGGACTCGGTGGCTCAACGCCGAGCAGCAGGTCGCGTGGCGTGCGTACCTGCTGGGCACCGCACGCCTGATGGCCAAACTCGACGACGACCTGCGCCAGTTCGGCCTCGGAATCAACGACTACGAGATCCTGGTCCGGCTCTCCGAGGCGCCCGACCGGCGGCTCCGGATGGCCGACCTGGCCGACCGGCTGCACCAGAGCCGGTCCCGCCTGACCCACACGGTCGGCCGCCTCGAGGCCGCCGAGTTGGTCCGCCGTACGTCGTGCACGAGCGACAAGCGCGGCGTGTGGGCCGAGCTGACCGACGCCGGCTTCACCCTGCTCGAGCAGGCCGCGCCGTACCACGTGGAAGGCGTCCGGGAGAACCTGGTCGACCTCGCGAGCCCCGAGGACTTCGCCGCGGTCGGCCGCGTGTTCGACGCCGTCTCCGAGCACATCGGCCAGCGTTAGTCAGGGCCGCGGGGCGATCTCCAGGGTGAGCTCGTCGCGGTTGGCGCCGCGGTAGGTCATCATCTGGTCGCGCATCCGGCGCTTGGCGGGCGGCAGGTGATTGACCGTGCGCATCGCCGTACGCATGCCTGCCAGCGCCAGCCGGCCGATGCCCGGCTTGTGCACCGGGTCGTCGGACGTCATCTGCGCGCGTGACTTGAGGACCGCGTCGAAGCCGTACTCGACCATCCGGGCCTCGTAGTCACGCACGGCCGGAACGAGTTCCTGCTTGCCGTCACGGACGTCGATGAGCTTCCGGCACAGGTTCACGGCGTCACGCAGTGCGGTGTTCGCGCCGACACCGCGGCCCGGCGTCATGGTGTGGATCGCATCCCCGAGGAGCGTGACATTGCTGCTCTCCCAAGGGTCGAGCGGGACCGACGTCCAGATGTTCACCGGGAAGCACGTGCCCGGATCGGTCAGCTCGAACAGCCGGCGCAGATTCGGATGCCAGTCGGGCGTCACGTCCAGCGCTGTTTCGATCAGTTCCGCGCCGCGGAGCTCCATGATGTTCGCCGGCAGCTTGTCCTTGGCCGCCGACAGTCCCCAGTTGATGTAGTCGCGGGTGTTGTCGAACTGCAGTCCCGGCCAGCGCCGGATCAGCTCCTCGGTGTTGCCGCCGATCCCGTCCTTGACGTTCCCGTCGTGGTCCCACTGGAACTCCATCACGTGCAGGATGCACGCGAACCCACGCGGTGCGTTGACCAGCGAGATCCCCTCGAACACCTTCGGCGGCAGGAGTTCCGCGCTCTCCTCGGTGATCGGCAGCTTGCCGGCGATCGCCACGATCCCGGTCTCCTCGGTCTTCGCCTGCGGCAGGTACTGACGGCGTACGCGGGATCCTGAACCGTCGGCGCCGACCAGGAGATCGCCGGTGGCACTCGTACCGTCGGCGAAGTACGCCGTCACGTGGTCTTCGTGCTGCTCGAAGTGGGTGAACTCCTTGCCGAACTCCACGATGCCGTCGAGGCCGGTCAGCAGCACCTGGCGCAGAGTCATCCGGCTGATCGACTTCTCACTCTCCACGGGGTCGGTCGACTCCGGCAGCTCGAGCGAGAGCAGCTCCTTGAGATCCTCGGTCAGCATGTTGAAGTACTTCGGGTCGCGCGCCTTCGTGGCCACGAACGTGTCGTAGAGGTCCTTCGGCAGCAGCGCGTGCAGCGCCCGGCTGCCGTCCGGGTCGATGCCGACCCGGTAACCGTGCAGGCCGTCCGTCCGCAGCGCGTCGCGCTCGAACACGGACACCTCGATCCCCGCGCGCTGCAGTCCGTGCGCCAACGCGAGCCCGCCCGTCCCGCCGCCGATTACCAGCACCTTCATGATCTCTCGCCTTCTCAAGTATCTTGGAGTTTCGAGTATCTTGGAGATCCGAGAGAAATGCAAGCTCTATGCTGAGGCGGACCATGACCAGTTCCCGAGAAGAGCTCGCCGGCGAGATCCAGCAGCGGATGGTTCGGTTCATCGCCGGCGTGGTGCTGTTCAACCACGCGGTCTCCGCGAAGGTCGGCCTCGGCGCCAGCGACTCCCAGTTCATGACGCTTCTGCAGACCTACGGCCCGATGACGCCCCGGCAACTCGCCGAGCACACCGGCCTGACGTCGGGCACGGTGACCGGCGTGATCGACCGGCTGGAGTCGCACGGTTTCGTCACCCGGGAGGCCGATCCGCGTGATCGCCGCAAGGTCGTCGTCACGCCGTCGCTGCAGGCGATCCAGGAGAAGCTGGTGCCGCTGTACGCCGAGCAGGGCGAGAGCATGCAGGCGGTCCTGGCAACCCGCTCCGAGACCGAGCTTCGCACGATCTCGGCCTTCCTCAAGGACGCGATCGACAACGCTGTAGTCCCTGACTAAACCCTTTTGAGACCGTCGACGGGTTCCGGGACGCTTGTGCGATGACGGATTTCCATCAGGACGGCCGCGCCGGCATCGACGCAGATCTCGTACGGCGCTTGCTCGCACAGCAGTTCCCGCAGTGGGCCGACCTGCCGGTGACGCCGGTCAAGATCGACGGCTGGGACAACCGGACATACCGGCTCGGCTCCGGGCTGACCGCGCGGCTGCCGACGCACTCGAGTTACGTGGCTGCCGTCGACAAGGAGCACCAGTGGCTGCCGGTTCTCGGCCCGCAGCTCCCGGTCGAGATTCCCGAAGCGGTGGCCAAGGGCGCACCCGGTGAGGGATATCCGTATCCGTGGGCGATCCGGCGGTGGATCCCGGGCGAGACCGCGTCGGTCGAAACCATTGCCGATCTGGACGAGTTCGCACGGTCGATCGCGGCATTCATCCTGGCCTTGCAGGGCATCGACGCGACCGGTGGACCAGCCGCCGGTGCGCACAGCTTCCATCGCGGCGCGCCACCGGAGTACTACCACGACGAGACGCTCGCGGCCCTCGCCGTACTCAAGGGGAGGATCGACACCGATCTCGCGCGTGAGGTGTGGGACGCGGCGCTGGCGACGTCATGGGATCAGTCGCCGGTGTGGTTCCACGGCGACATCGCCAACGGCAACCTCCTGGTCCAGGACGGTCATCTGTCCGCCGTGATCGACTTCGGTACGTCGGGTGTGGGCGACCCTGCCTGCGACCTGGTCATCGCCTACACGTTCTTCTCCGGCTCGTCCCGCGCCGCGTTCCGTGACGCTGTCGATCAGGACCCGGGCACGTGGGCCCGCGCCCGCGGCTGGGCCCTCTGGAAGGCCCTCATCACCGAGGACTTCCGGGTCATCGACAACGTCCTGACCGACTACCGAACTCAGACGGCCTAGGACGCAGACGCGACTGCTCGACGGCGCTACCTTCGGAAGATGTGGTGGTTGCTGGCCGCCTTGGGGGGCGGAGGGACAGCACTCGCGGGCAGGTACCTCTGGGACCGGCGAGCCGCGCAGCGCGGTGACGCCGAAGAGCTGGAGGAGATCCGCAAGCTGGCCGACGAGGACGTGACGCTGCTCGGCGAGGAGCTGCGGCGGCTGGACACGCAGGTCGAAGGTCGCCCGCTCGACCCGGACGCGCGATCGGACTACCAGGTCGCGCTCGACGCGTACGAAGCGGCGCAGCGGGCCGTCAAAGGCATCCGCAAGGCCGAGGGGATCAGCGCGGTCACCGACACCTTGGCGACCGGGCGCTACGCGATCACGTGCGTCCAGGCGCGCATGCGGGGCGTACCTGTGCCGGAGCGACGGGTGCCGTGCTTCTTCAATCCACAGCACGGGCCGTCAGCGATCGACATCGTTTGGACCCAGCCGAAGGTCGGCACCCGGACCGTACCGGCGTGTGCGCAGGACGCGGCCCGCATCCGCGCCGGTGACGAGCCGGAGGTCCGCCACGTCCGGTACGGCAGCCGCCGCGTCCCGTACTGGGAGGCCGGCGCCGCAATCACGCCGTACGGCATGGGGTACTTCACAGCCGGTGCAGGCGCGAGCTACATCGCGCTCGCCAGTTT
Source organism: Kribbella pratensis (assembly GCF_004366075.1). Classification (GTDB taxonomy): domain Bacteria; phylum Actinomycetota; class Actinomycetes; order Propionibacteriales; family Kribbellaceae; genus Kribbella; species Kribbella pratensis. The sequence goes on from NZ_SODU01000001.1 coordinate 2,290,906, forward strand.
CCAGACGCAGGGTGGCGCGGTCGGCGGCTGGGGAGACCCGGGTGGACACGACTTCGGTGGCTTCGACGGGGGCGGTGGTTTCGACGGCGGTGGTTTCGACGGAGGGGGCGGCGGCGACGGCTGACTCAGAGGTACGCCGTCACGCCTTCGTACTCCGCCACCGGAGCCGCGCCCACCGTCTCGTACTCGAGCAGCAGGAGACCGCTCGGAGTCGCCTCCTGCGCCTTGAGCCGCAGCCCAGCCGCGTCACCGGGTTGCTCGAACAACCGCCTCCCACTGCCGAGCACGGTCGGCGCTACGACCAAGCGCATCAGGTCGACCGCCCCTGCCTTCAGCAGCGCGTTCCCGAGACGCGCACTGCCATGAACCTGCAACTCACCGTCCGCCTGTCGTTTCAGCTCTTCCACGTCGTCGAGGCTGCGCAGGACAGTCGTCGGATGCCACGTGCCCGCGGTGAGCGTGCTGCTCACGACGTACTTCGGCAGTGAGTTCATGCGGTCGGCGTACGGGTCGTCGGGGTCAGTGATCTGCGGCCAGTCCCGCGCGAACGCGTCGTACGTACGTCGCCCGAGCAGGAGGCCGTCGGCTTGTTCCAGCCACTCGGCGGTCCGCCGTACGAACAGCTCGTCGATGTACGGCACGAGCCAGCCGCCGCGGGTGAAGTCGTCGGTCGTGTCCTCGGTCGGCGACCCCGGCCCCTGACTGACGCCGTCCAGGGTGACGAACTCCGTCAGCACGAGTCTCATTTCTCGACCAACTCCGCGAGCTGCACGATGACAGTCCCCCAGCCGTCGGCGAACCCGAGCTCCGCGTGCCGCTTGCGACTCATGGGATCGCCGTGCCGAGCCACCATCCGGTACGCCGTACCGTCGGGGTGATCGTCCAGGAACACGTCGGCCGTCACCGCGATCGGCTGTGGATCCGCCGGACGCCACGTGCTGTCGATCGCATTCGTGAACGCGATCCGCTCGAGCTCGTCGGCGGCCAGGATCATCGCGTCGAGATGCGGGACGAACTCACCGCCGTCCTCGCTCAACCGCGTCACGATCGCCCCGCCCGGCCGCACGTCCAGCCGCTCGACCCGGCAGACCGCCGGCGCCGGCACCCACCATTGCTCGAACCGCTTCGGATCGGTCCACGCCCGCCACACGGCCTCCCGGGGCGCACGGATCACCCGCTCAACCAGCAGATCCAGCTCCGGATCGAACAGTTCACTACTCACGATTCCTCTTCCGTTGTGACGAAACGCTCCAGCCGGTCGGTGCGGTCCTCCCAGATCCGCCGCTGCTCGGCAAGCCAGTCGTCCACCAGTTCCAGCCGCTCCCGATTGAGTACACACGTCCGCACCCGCCCGGTCTTCACCGTGCGGATCAGGCCGTTCGACTCGAGCGTCCGGACGTGCTTCATGAACGACGGCAACGTGATCGGGAACTCGGCCGCGAGCTCTCCCACGCTCGTCGGCCCCTGTCCCAGCCGCCGGATCACCCTCCGCCGCGTCGGGTCGGCCAGCGCCACGAACACGCCGTCGACGTCCGCCGAATACTGTGCCATGAGGCTAAGTATTGGCACGGCTCGATAGTTAGCGCAAGGGCTAAGTGTCGAGAAGCACGAAGGACCCCGGCTCCTGCGTGAAGGCGGGGTCCTTCGACGGCTTGCTCAGTCGCCCAGTCGCTCGATCGCTCAGTCGCGCGTGAGCTTGCGGTACGTGACGCGGTGCGGCCGGGCGGCCTCCGGGCCGAGGCGCTCGACCTTGTTCGCCTCGTACGACGCGAAGTTGCCCTCGAACCAGAACCACTTCGCCGGGTCGTCGCCGGTGCCTTCCCAGGCCAGGATGTGGGTCGCGACGCGGTCCAGGAACCACCGGTCGTGGGACACGACCACCGCACAGCCCGGGAACTCCAGCAAGGCGTCCTCGAGCGACTGCAGGGTCTCGACGTCCAGGTCGTTGGTCGGCTCGTCGAGGAGCAGCAGGTTGCCGCCCATCTTCAGCGTCAGCGCCAGGTTCAGCCGGTTCCGCTCACCGCCGGACAGCACGCCGGTCGGCTTCTGCTGGTCCGGGCCCTTGAAGCCGAACGAGGCGACGTACGCCCGGCTCGGCATCTCGAAGTTCGCGACCTTGATGTAGTCGAGCTCGTCGGACACCTGCTGCCAGACCGTCTTCTTCGGGTCCAGGCCGCCGCGCGACTGGTCGACGTACGAGATCTTGACCGTCTCGCCGAGTTTGAGCGAGCCCGCGTCCGGCTGCTCCTCGCCGACGATCATCCGGAACAGCGTCGACTTGCCGACGCCGTTCGGGCCGACGATGCCGACGATGCCGGCCCGCGGCAAGCTGAAGCTCAGGCCGTCGATCAGCTTGCGGTCACCGAAGCCCTTCACCAGCTTCGAGACCTCGAGCACGGTGCTGCCCAGCCGCGGACCCCCGGGGATGTTGATCTCGTCGATGTCCAGCTTCCGGGACCGCTCGGCCTCGGCCGCGAGCTCCTCGTACCGGGCCAGCCGGGACTTGCTCTTGGTCTGCCGGGCCTTCGCGTTCGACCGGACCCACTCGAGCTCGCGCTCCAGGATCTTCTGCCGCTTGGCGTCCTTCTGCCCCTCGACGACCAGCCGCTGCTGCTTGGTCTCCAGGTACTTCGAGTAGTTGCCCTCGTAGCCGTACGTCCGGCCGCGGTCGAGCTCGAGGATCCACTCGGCGACGTTGTCCAGGAAGTACCGGTCGTGGGTGATCGCCATGACGGCGCCGGAGTACTTCTGCAGGTGCTGCTCGAGCCAGAGCACGGACTCCGCGTCCAGATGGTTGGTGGGCTCGTCGAGGAGCAGCAGGTCGGGCTGCTGCAGCAGCAGCTTGCACAGCGCGACCCGGCGGCGCTCACCACCGGACAGGTTGTCCACCAGTACGTCGGCCGGCGGGCAACGCAACGCGTCCATCGCCTGCTCCAGCTGGGCGTCGACATCCCAGGCGTTGCGGTGGTCCAGCTCGGTCTGCAGATCACCCATCTCGGCCAGCAGCGTGTCGTAGTCGGCGTCCGGATCGGCCAGCTCGGCGGAGATCTCGTTGAAGCGGTCCAGCTTCTGCTTGGTGTCGCCGACCCCTTCCTGGACGTTCTCCAGCACGGTCTTGCCCTCGGTCAGCGGCGGTTCCTGCAGCAGGATCCCGACCGTCGCACCCTCGGCCAGCCGGGCCTCGCCGTTGGAGGGCTGGTCGAGCCCCGCCATGATCTTGAACAGCGAGGACTTGCCGGTGCCGTTCGGCCCGACCACGCCGATCTTCGCGCCGGTGAGGAAGTTCAGCGTGACATTGTCGAGAACGACCTTGTCGCCGTGCGCCTTCCGGACGTTGCGCAGCGTGTAGATGAATTCCGCCATACCCCAGAGCCTATGTGCTGGGGTGGCCCGTTTCCCAACCAGGCCGTGGCGGTTGTCCACAGACCCGAAGTTCGGGCCGCCGATCGGGGTGCGACAGGTGCACCTTCTCCGGGTGACAGCACACGCTCTCCGAACGGAAGGAACCCGTCATGAGCCTCGGCGACACCTACCTCACTGTTCTGGGCTGGATCGGCAGCGAACCCGATTTCAAGGAGATCCGCCAGACTCCGCACGCAAGCTTCCGGCTCGGCTCCACTCCCCGCCAGTTCGACAGATCCCTCAACACCTACGTGGACAAACCCACTACGTGGTACACGGTGCAGTGCTGGCGGAGCCTCGCCCAGAACGCCTTCGACTCCCTCCGGGTCGGCCACCCCGTCATCGTCACCGGCCGCCTCCGCACCCACGAATGGACCGACGACTCCGGCGAGCAACACAGCCGCGTCATCCTCGAAGCCTTCTCCCTCGGCCACGACCTCAACCGCGGTACGACGACCTTCGCGAAGAACGCGCCGCGCACGGACTCGGTCCGCACGCCCGCCGGGTCCGCCGAGTCCGCCGAGCGCCCGACCGAGACGACCGCCGCGCCGTACCCGCCCGACGAGTACTCCGTGGCGCCTCTCCCGCTGTCCGCGACCGCGGAGGCGGCATGACTATCTCAATGTTGACTTATATAAGTCCTGACCGGCATTCTGAGGATCGTCGCAGCAGCCGAGCAGGAGAGGGAACCATCCGTGATCGACATCCTCGAGCACATCAACGCGGTCCAGCGCGAGGTCAGCCGCACCGGCGAGACCGTGACGGTGCTGATGCGCCGTTCCTACCAGGCCGAGCCGGCGGAGGTGTGGGACGCCCTGACGGACCCGGACCGGATGCGGCGCTGGTTCATGCCCGTCACCGGGGACCTCAAGGTCGGCGGTTCGTTCCAGCTGGAGGGCAACGCCGGCGGCGACATCCTGGAGTGCGATCCGCCGAAGAGCTTCAAGGTGACCTTCGGCGGTCCGAACAGCCTGCTCGAGCTGCGGCTGCTGCCCGGCGCGGGCGCCTCCACCGAGCTCGAGCTCGAACACTCGATGGGCGAGGCCCCGGCCCCCGGTGGCGCCGGCGCACTGTGGGTCGGTCCGGGCTGGGACGGCGGCCTGCTCGGCCTGGCGCTCTACGTCTCCGGCGAGCTGCCGGCCGACGCCGACCCGGTCCAGATGGCCGACTCCCCCGAAGTCATCGACTACAACGAGCAGTCCGTCCGCGCCTGGATCGAAGCCATCCGGGCATCCGGCACCACCACGGAGGAGGATCTCCTCAGCGCCGCCAAGATCTCCCTGTCGCAGTACGCGCCAGACGCCGAGCTCTGAGTCTTACTCGGGAGGTGCGGCGGGCGGGCGTCGCCTGCCCGCCGGTACGACTACTGGCGGGCGGTGGCGACGCTGTCGCGGCACTTGGTGTAGGCCGCAAGCTCCTCGCGGGCCGGAGCAACCACGTGGCTGTCGGCGACATTCACCAGCTCGGCCCGCAGCGCCGTCGCCACCTGCCGGGACCGCCGCAGCGCCCCGCTCGTGGCGGCCAGGCGGCAGACGAAGGAGAGCGCCAATCCCAGGACGGCACCACCGACCAGCATGATCCACGCGTAGGGAATGCCGTTCCACTCGGGCAGCGGCGGCTCATTCCGGTCAGCGATCCGCGCCACCAGCAAAGCGATCAGCCAGGCGGCGCCGCCGAGCGTCACGAGGAAGAGGAGCCATTGCACCACCCGGGCGAAGCTCCACCACCCGGGATTGCTGGACACACCAAGGTCGGTCCGCGCGACGGCCTGGTCGAGCTCGTCCCCGAGCGACTCCTCGCGCCGCCGGATCGCCGAACGCACCGAGTCCGCCCACGGACGGGACAGCCCTTCGGCGGCCTTGTTCGTGATCGTGCGGACCGCCGCATCCATCCGCGCCCGCTGCACAGGAGTTGCCGCAGGCAACGAAGAGCGGGCGATCGCGACCTCGCTCGCCGCGGACTTGCGCAACGCCTTGCCTTCCTCGCGCGACATCTGGTCGCCGTGCAGCCGCCGCAACGGATCCGGACGGAACCGTCCCAGCCACTTGGTCAGCGGCCACCCCGTCGCAGCCCGGGCGCGCTGCAGGTAGGAGCGCCGTACGGCGTCCGACACGACCGTCAATCCGCTCGCGTCCGCGAGCGAGTCGACGAGTTCGGTGACGTCGGCCTCGGCGATCTCGGGCGTCTTGGCGTTGCCACACTGGCTCGCCATCCGGTCCGCGACCCGATCGACATCGGCCGCGAGCCGTACGCGCGCTGCGCGCTTGTTGCTGACTCGCTTGACCAGAAGGGAGCGAACCTCTTCCAGACCGTCGCCGCTGACCGCCGACGTGGCAACGACCGTCGGCGACTTGAGACCGTCCGACTTGAGCAGCTTGTCCAGGTCCTCGAGGCAGCTCTTCCGCTGCTCCGGCGTCAGCTTGTCCATGTGGTTCAGCGCGAACACCATCACCCCGGAATGCGAGGCGAACGGCTTGATGTAGCGGTTGTGCAGTGCGGCATCGGCGTACTTCTGCGGATCCACCACCCACACCAGCATGTCGACCAGCTCAACGAGCCGGTCGACGATCAAGCGGTGCTCCACCTCGGTCGAGTCGTGGTCGGGAAGGTCCAGCAGGACCAGACCGTCCAGGTCCTCGGACCGGGCGTCCTCGAGCGAGCTGCGGTGCTGCACCTGGTGCCGGCGCGGGATACCCAGCCAGGTCAGCACCTCACCGGCCGGTTCGTCACCCCAGACACAGGCGAGCGGCATCGAACTGGTCGGCCGGCGCGTGCCGATCGCGGCCAGGTCGAGCCCGGTCAGCGCATTGAACAGCGAGGACTTCCCCGAGCCCGTCGCGCCCGCGAGCGCGACCACCGTCAGGTCCCCCGACATGCGCAGGCGCTGCCCGGCGCGGTCGACGATCTGCGTGGCCTCCGTGAGCACGACGGGATCCAGCCGTCCGTCGCCGGCCTCCGCGGCCGCCTTGAGCGCGTCGATCTTCTTCAGGACATCGGTCTCGGCCCGCGTCGGGGTCTCGACCGTATCCACTGTTTCCGTCACGTGCAGTCCTCCACCGCGCGCGCGGCCTCCGTCAGTTGCCTGGCCGTCTCGGCGTCGACCGGATGCTGGTCAAGGACAGCCAGATAGCGGGCGAATTCGGCATCCATCAGGGCATGAACCTTACCGTCAAGATCCTCGCGCGCCCTATCGACCATGCCCTGAACTGCCTTGTCGCCGAAAACTGCCTCCAGCAGCCGCTGCCCGACGACCGCGCTGCCCGCTCCGGCGCTGGTCTGAGCGCCCTTCGGGATGCCGGCCCCGCTGGCGAACACCACCACCATGAGCGAAAGGCCGAGCCCGTTGACGCCGTACTCCAGAATGCGCGCCGTCGACTTCTTGTCCGCGCCTTCTCTACGGACCAGATCGAGGACGAACGTCTGCCATTCCCGCACCGTCCGGCTCGCCGCTGCCGGGAACTCCTCCGACATCGCACCGAGCGACCGGCCATCGTTGCCCTCGGCACCGTTAGCGGCTTGGCCGGTCTCGGCGGCGGCCAGGAGCTGGCGACCCGGAGCGGTTGCCTGCCACGCCTTCTCGGCGCGCTCCGCCGCAGCAGCCGCGTGCTCGCGCAGCAGCGACTCCAAGCCGGACTGGATCGCGTCGCTGACGTCGCGGGTCTCTGCCGGTTTGTTGCCGAGCGAGCTCTTCAACCGGTCCCGCAACCGGCCCGCATTGGACTGCAGCCCCTTCAGCAGCTCGCCGGTCCCGACGAACTCCTGCCACCGCGCCAGCACCTCGCCGCGCAACAGCGTCCCGTCCTGGCACGCCTTCGCAATGTCCTTGACGCCCTGGTCGTACGCCGACTCCACCGAGGTCCGCAGCTCGACAGCGGCCTCGGCCTGCGCCCTCACCGCGGCCGCGAACGACGGGGTCTTCTTCACCATCGCGCTGACCGCACCTTGCAGGGTGCGGCGGACGACGGCCGCCCGCGCCTCCGCGTCGGCGGCCAGGTCGACCAGCCAGTCCTTGATCGAGGCAACGGACTGCTGCGGCAACATTCCGTTGCTGTCGACAACCGTCTCCTGGATCGAGAACAGCGGCGAGTCGCCGAGCCCGCGCTCGAGCAGCATCTGCGCGAGGTGCCCGGTGATGTCGTCGATCGTCTCGCTCGGGGCCCGGTCGAGCACCACCGCGACCGCCGTACTGCGATCCGAGGCACTCTGCAGGAACTCCCAGGGCACCGCGTCGGAGTACCTGGCCGCGGTCGTCACGAACAGCCAGAGATCGGCCGCCGCGAGCAGCTGGGTCGCAAGATCACGGTTCGCCTCGACGACCGAGTCGATGTCCGGCGCGTCCAGAATCGCCAGCCCGCGCGGAACGCTGTCGGCCGCCGCCAGCCGCAACTGTCCCGCGTCCTCCATCCCGCCAGGCTCGTCCGAACTCGTCCGCGCCATGCCCGGCAGCACCCGGTCCCCGACGAACCAGTCGGCGTCCGCCGGGTGATGGATCAGCACCGGGGACCGCGTCGTCGGCCGCAGTACGCCTGGCTCGCTCACGACCTTGCCGATCACCGTGTTGACGAGTGTCGACTTCCCGGCCCCGGTGGACCCACCGACCACGGCCAGAATCGGCGCCTCGAGCTGCACGAGCCGAGGCAGCAGGTAGTCGTCCAGCTGATCCAGCATCGACTTCTGCTGCTGCCGAGCCTCATCAGCGCCCACAACCTCCAACGGCAACTGACTCCCCGCCAGCACACCCCGCAACTTCATCAGAGCAGTAATCAAAGCCATAGCAGCCTGCTCAGCCGCCAACCGCTCAGCCAACTCCTCCGCAGTCAGCTCCTCAGCATCAGCCCCCGCACCCTCACCCGCCGACTCCTCGCCAGAGCCATCCGCCGACACATCCCCAGCACCATCAGCCTGGCCTACAGCCTCGTCGACGTCCCCAACACCATCCGCAACTGCACCGGCTCCAGCGCCCGCAGCACCGTCCTCGTCCCCACCCACCGAGTCGTTGCCCGCAGCATCCGCCGACTCCTCGCCAGCAGCACCCGCCGCATCCGCCCCCGGCTCCTCGCCAGCAGCACCCGCGTCCGCACCAGCCGACTCATCCACTCCAGCACCCGCGGTGGCGTCCTCGTCCCCACCACCCGCGGAGTCGTCGCCCGCAGCATCCGCCGACCCCTCGCCGGAGCCATCCGCCGACACATCCCCAGCACCATCAACCTGGCCTACAGCCTCGTCGGCATCGCCAACACCGTCCGCAGCCGCACCGGCTTGAGCACCCGCAGCGCCGTCCTCGTCCCCACCTACCGAGTCGTTGCCCGCAGCATCCGCCAACTCCTCGCCAGCAGCACCCGCCGCATCCGCCCCCGGCTCCTCGCCAGCAGCACCCGCGTCCGCACCAGCCGACTCACCCGATCCAGCACCCGCAGCGCCGTCCTCGTCCCCACCACCCGCGGAGTCGTCGCCCGCAGCATCCGCCGACCCCTCGCCGGAGCCATCCGCCGACACATCCCCAGCACCATCAACCTGGCCTACAGCCTCGTCGACGTCCCCAACACCATCCGCAACTGCACCGGCTTCACCACCCGCAGCGCCGTCCTCGTCCCCAACCACCGAGTCGTTGCCCACAGCATCCGCCGACTCCTCGCCGGCAGCACCCGCCGCATCCGTCCCCGGCTCCTCGCCAGCAGCACCCGTGCCCGCGCCGGCCGATTCATCCGCTCCAGCAGCGTCGTCCGCGTCCGCGCCACCCGGGTCGTTGCCCACAGCATCTGCCCCGGCCGCGCCCGGGTCCTCGTCAGCTACGTCCGCCTCGGCAGCTTCGTCCGCCTGCGCATCTGCAACCGCGACGCCGTCCACTCCCGCGTCGCTGGGCGCACCCTCGTCGTCGGCAACGTCAGCTTCACCGTCGGAGGTGGTGTCCTCCGTCGAATCAGTCGCCGACTCGTCGGAGGCGACATCCGCATCTACGGCGTCGGCCCCGTCCGAGCTCTCGGCCGCAACCTCATCGCCATCGTCGGCGTCAGCTGCAACTTCATCTGCAGGCTCATCCGCGGCGTCGTCTGCGGGCTGATCTGCGGCGACAGGCGCAGCATCGTGAGCGGGCTCGCTGTCACCGCCCGCCGTCGCGTCGGCGCCTGCCTGTGCGTCAGCCTGCACCGTGGCCTGCGTATCGCCCGCCTGCTCATCGCCCGCGACATCCGCGTCGGCCGACGCCTCGGACGTCTCCGACTGCTTAGGAAGACCGACAATGATGTTGCCGTACTCAAGCGGGAAGCCGTCAGGAGACTCGTCAGGCTCGTACACGATCCCAATAGCTGACCGCGGCCGGTCGTCTGCGTTGTCCGCAGGTACGTCGTCGCGCTCGGCCCCCGACGTACCAGCGTCCACGCCGTCGGACCCAGCCGAAGCCTGGTCGTCTGCACGATCTCCTGCTTCTTCGTCCGTGCGCCCCTCAGCCTGGCTGTCCTCCCCGGGACCATCGCCCGAAGCACCGTCAGACTCGGCGCCTGCCGACTCAGCTGCGGCCTCCGCGGACGACCCACCCACGGAACCATCCTCAGCTGACCTGCCGACGTCCCCAGACACTGCACCGTCCCCAGACACGGCACTGACCCCAGCCGGAGCACCTGCGCCGTCGCCCGCCTGGGTGTCTGACGCGGAACCGTCGTCCGAGGCGTCGGCGGGCGAGGACGTGGGTTGGTCGGTCGGGACTGGTTCTTCAGGGGTGGGCTTGCGGCGCCGGCGGCGCCAGAAGCCTCGGGGCTTGGGAGTTGACTGAGCGATGAGGTTCGCCAGCTCCTGGGCAGGCTGATCCTGGTTCGGAACCCGCGGTTCCGAACCGTCGCCAGCTGCTGACCTGATGTCAGCCACGGTGTCCGCCCACGAGCACAGAGTGCCCGGTCGGACAGCGCAGAAGCAAAGTCATCGTCATCCCCGTTTGGCGGCGTGGACGGGTGGCAGTCACTGCGGTGGTGGATACGGACCGTATCCTCCCGGCGGTCCTTGTTGACCAGGGGGTCCCGGTGGGTAACCGGGCTGACCGGCCCCGTGACCGGATTGCCCAGCGGGATACCCGGGCTGAGCGGGCGGATAAGCGTCCTGCGGGCGCGGATACGCGCCCTGGCCACCTGGTCCACCACCCGGTCCACCACCCGGTCCAGGCATCGCCCCGCCGGGTCCGATCGGCCCACCAGGCGGCACCGGTGCACCGGCGTACAGCGGGGCGGCCTGGGCGAATGCCGGCATCGGGGGGAACGGGACGGTCGAACGCCGCTCGCGGAGCTCGTCGAGAAGCGCCTTCTCGGTCTCCAGCGCCTCGGGCCCGATCACCTGGCGGACGATCTTGTCTCGCAGGTACGCCAGTTCGGTGGCGTTGTGCTGGAACGCCTTCGCGGCAACCTCCGCCTGGGCGCCGTACCGCCGCGCGTTCTGCCGCAGCGCCTTGCGCCCGCGCAGCGTCGCGATCAGCGGTACGTCCTGCGGCACGAGCCACCCGAACCGCACGTAGTCGTACAGCCTGGACGCGATCATCTGCCCCTCCCGTGACCGCATCATCAGCGCGAAGACCACGAGGCAGATGAAGAGCGGGACCATCAGGCACAGGTACGCGAGGATGAAGCCCCCGCCCCCGGCCCAGCTCGCGGACGCGTTCCACGCCGCATGCGCCAGTACCGCGGCCAGATACCCGACCACCGGGGCCAGATACCGTACGACGGTACTTCGGTGCCGGATCGCCACGCCGATGCCGATCGCGGTGAACGACGTGAAGAGTGGATGCGCGAACGGCGAGATCACGCCGCGGATGATGAACAGCGCGAACGCACCGCGCAGACCGGCGTCGCTGCCGGCCTCCTCGGAGAGCGTGTTGAAGACGCGGCCGTAGTACAGGATGTTCTCGGTGAAGGCGAAGCCGACGCCCACCATCCCGGCGTACACCAGGCCGTCGATGATGCCGTCGAACTCCTTGCGCCGGACCAGCGCCAGCAGCAGGATCACGGAGCCCTTGGCGAACTCCTCCACCGGCGGCGCGACGAAGACGGCGGACCGGTCGCCGCCGACGCCGGTCTCGGCCAGCCGGTGCGACACCTCGGTGTTGATGAAGATGGCGGCCAGCGTGGCGATGAACGCGCCCCAGCAGAGCGCGAAGACGATGTACTTCGTCGGCTCGGGCTCGTACCGGTCCAGCCAGAGGTAGAGCGCGATCACCGGGATGACCGGGACGAACGCGAAGACCAGGCCCCAGGTGAAGCCGCCGGCGCCGGTCGACTTGGCCACGATGCCGAAGATCACCAGACCCGCGATCGCGAAGACCACCGCGATCACGATGCCGATCAGCACACCGCGGTTCCGCCGCTGCCCGGGCACGGGATGTTCCCCGAGTACGTTGGGCTGCGGGTACGGTCCGCCGGGCGAGTACGCCGACCCCGCCGCGGGTTGCGGCGCGCCGGACTGGCCTGGTGAGGGGTAACTCATGCCCCGCAGCCTAGTTGGGGTGCAGATCCAGCGGCAGGACCACCCACTCAGCGTTACCGGGATGGAACGACAGCCCTGTACTTCGCCGCGCCCGGAACCCCCACGATCGGGAACCCAGAGGCGCGATCACCCGGAGATCTGAGAGACTCTTCCGTGCCATACGCCCCCGTAGCTCAGCTGGATAGAGCGTCGGACTTCTAATCCGTTGGTCGCAGGTTCGAGTCCTGCCGGGGGCGCTGCGCAAATTCCCAGGTCACGAGCCGGGAGCCCACGACATGGTCACCGGGGCGGATCACGGCGTGGCGACACGGATCGGGTCAGCTCGGCCCGCCATTGGTACAGCGCTTGCAGGGTCTGTACCCGCAGTTGCTCGCCCAACCATGCGGCCATCGCGACCAGAACGGGACGGTTGCCGCTCCAGTACGCCTCGAGCGCCGACCGCAGCTCGGCGGGATCGATCTCTCCTTCACCCGCCCGCACCAGCAGTCGCCGCAGGTCCTCGAGGTCGGCGGTCGCCCGCTCGATCCGTTGAGCGGAGTCGTCTACCGGACCGTTCACGTGGGTGGGACGGCCGGGCGTGCCGCACCGCCGGCGCCGAGGCCTTCGAGCAGCCGGATCAGGGCGTCGATCAGATTCTGCAGCAGGTTGCCCAGCACCCCGCTGAGATCGATGCCGTCCAGCAATCCGGCGATGGCGCAGAGCAAGTTGCCCAGCAGGTTGCCGGGGCCGGGGATGGCTTCGATGTCGAGCACCACCTCGTTCAGGTGGACGTGGAGCCCCAGTAGGTTCAGGTCGAGGGGTCCTAGATCCAGGTGCAGGATCGGACAGGGAGTGGGGGTAGGCGGGGGTTCGGTCATCAGGCACCTCGGAGTTTCGGCCGGGTTCACCGAAGGCGACAGCCCTGGGGCGGAGGGGCCCTTTCTGCCAGTCTCTGACCGCCTCCGAACCCACGCAACCCCTCGGCCGACGATTCGCATCTCCCACTCAAGTTCCGGGCCCGGACGTTTGCGGGACCGTGAATCTCAGGGAGTTCCTAGCGACTTCTCAGTTCGTTCTCGGGGCGATCCACGCGTGCCGTTCGTCTTACCGGTACGCGTGGGAAGGACGCACCTGATGCATGCAGGAGTCATCGAAGGAGTAGTACGGGGACGGGAGCTGAGGTACGCCGTTGACGCTGTCGTAGTGCTGGCCGGCATACCCGGCGCAGGAAAGAGCACGTTCCTGCGTCGAGTGTTCGCCGGCCACAGCACGGTGCGAGTGCTCGACTCCGCCCACATCCGGGAGCGCTGGATGACTGTCCTCGGCGCAGTCCCCTACGCCGTCTGGCGGCCACTCGTGCATCTGGTGTACTACGTGACCCTCTTGAACGCGATGCGCCCCGGCCGCGGGCCGCTGGTGATCCACGACTGCGCAACCCGTCCCTGGGCACGACACCTCATCGGTTGGCGTGCCCGCCAAGCAGGCCTACCGCTGCACCTCATCCTCCTCGACGTACCGGGAGACGTAGCTCGCTCCGGCCAGTGGGCCCGCGGACGGGTCGTGCGGTCGACCAGCATGCAGACCCACTGCAGACGGTGGCCGGACGTGGTCGCGAGGGCAGCGAGCGACCCGGGCAGCGTGGTGCCGGGGGCACTGTCGGCGCTGGTCCTGTCACGGCGCGAAGCCGATCAGGTGGAGCAGATCGCGTTCGGTGACCACTACGCGAGGTCTGGTTGTCGCTGACCTCACGCGGGAACATGTTGGTGTCGAGGGACCCCGCCCACTCGGTCCCGTGATGCCTCAGGAGGAACCCGTGAGGATCGAACGTACGTCACGCGTGCGCCGCACCGCCCAACTCCTAGCCGTCGTCGGTGCGGTCGCAGCATCCCTGTACGCCGTACCGGCGGAGGCGAAGGCTCCGTCGCCGGCTGCGCAACTGGCCGCGGCGCAGTCTGCTGTCGAGCAGTCCGCCGTACGAGGGGTCGCTTGGTACACCGACGCGGCTGCGGGCAAGGTTGTCGTCACAGCCGACAGCACCGTGTCCGCCAAAGACCTTGCCTCGCTGCAGCGCGACGGCGTTCAGGTCAACCGCACGAGCGGTGTCTTCAGGCCGCTCCTGTCAGCCGGCGACGCGATCTACGGCGGGCAGTACCGCTGCTCGCTCGGATTCAACGTGCAGAAGGGCGGCAGCTACTACTTCCTGACAGCCGGCCACTGCGGCAAGGTCGCCAAGACCTGGTACACCAACTCGAGCCACAGCACGCTGATCGGCCCGACGGCCGGCTACAGCTTCCCTGGCAATGACTACGCGCTGGTGCAGTACACGAACACCTCGCTGAGCCACCCGGGCGGCTTCACGGCGGCCAACGCCTTTGTCGGTGAGAACGTCACTCGCAAGGGCTCGACGACCGGCACCCACAGTGGCACGGTGACAGCCCTCAACGTCACCGTGCGGTACTCCGGCGCCGGCAAAGTCGGCGGCCTGATCCAGACCAACGTGTGCGCCGAGCCTGGCGACTCCGGCGGTCCGCTGTACGACGGCTCGAAGGCGATCGGCATCACCTCCGGCGGCAGCGGCGACTGCCGCAGCGGAGGTACGACGTTCTTCCAGCCCGTCACCGAAGCCGCGTCGGCGTACGGTGTGACTGTCTACTGACCTTCGCTCGTCGACGATCCGGCCGCGCCTGGTGTGCGGCCGGATCGTTCGCGTTTCGGAAACTGTCGGAGGCGGCTGATTGAGTTGGGCCTGTCGATGGGGAGGAGCTGGGATGAAGGTTCGAGTCGGGCGTGAGGTGCTGGCCGAGGCGGTCGGATGGGTTGCGCGTGGGCTGCCGAGCAGGCCGAGCGTGCCGATTCTGGCCGGGATGGTGGTCGAGGCCGCGGACGGGCAGGTGACGTTGTCCGGATTCGACTACGAGAGCTCGGGGCAGGTCAGCGTGCCGGCCGAGGTGGCCGACGAGGGGCGGGTGCTGGTGTCCGGGCGGTTGCTGTCGGACATCTGCCGGAGCATGCCCCGGGACTCGGTGGATCTGAGCGGTGAGGCGGCTCGGGTCCAGGTGAGCAGTGGGTCCGCCCGATTCGTCCTTCACACCCTGCCGCTCGACGAGTATCCGGCGTTACCGGAGATGCCCGCGGTGAGTGGCGTGGTCGACGGAGACGTCTTCGCGCACGCGGTCGCTCAGGTGGTGAGCGCGGCCGGCCGGGACGACACGCTCCCGGTCTTCACCGGGATCCGGCTGGAGCTCCGCGGGTCGGCCATTTCACTGCTCGCCACCGATCGGTACCGGCTGGCGCTCCGGACGTTCCCCTGGGAGCCGGCCGATGCCGGCGTCGAGGCGAACGTGCTGGTTCCGGCCAAACTGCTACTGAACGTCGCCAAGGCGATGTCCGGTCACGACCTGACCCTTGCGCTCGGTTCAACCCGCACTGGGGACGGGTTGATCGGGTTCGAGGGTGGTGGGCGGCGGGCGACGAGCCGGCTGATCGACGGCGAGTTTCCGAAGGTTCGCGGCCTGATCCCGGCCGCGAACGCGATCACCAGCACCATCACCGTGGAGACGGCGGCGCTGATCGAGGTCGTCAAGCGGGTGGCGCTGGTGGCGGAGCGGTCGTCGCCGGTGCGTGTCACCTTCGCGGACGGTACGGCGACGCTCGACGCGGGCAACGGCGAAGAGGCGCAGGCCTCGGAGTCCGTCGAGGTCACGCTCACCGGCGAACCGGTCGTGGCCGGCTTCAACGCCGGCTACCTGCTCGACGGCCTGACGTCGCTGGGCGCCCCGATCGCGCATTTCGCCTTCACCCAACCCACCAAACCAGCCAACCTGACCGGCCTGCACTCCCCCGACGACGCGCCGACCTCCGACTCCGCCTACATCCTGATGCCCATGCGCCTACCAACCTGATGCCAACCCGCGATCTACAGCTCCAACCAGAAAACACAGACCCAGCGGAGGCACCCGTTACGGCATGGAGCGGCCGCTGGCGCCACGTCTCACGCGCCTCTTCGACCGGGGCCTTCCCCGGTCGAAGAGGACCCGGTCGAGTGGTTCACGCAGTGAGGAAGTAGTCCGACAGCACCCGAGCCAGCGTCGCCGAC
The DNA here is from genome assembly GCF_004366075.1 of Kribbella pratensis. GTDB lineage: Bacteria > Actinomycetota > Actinomycetes > Propionibacteriales > Kribbellaceae > Kribbella > Kribbella pratensis. The sequence continues at coordinate 2,306,846 of NZ_SODU01000001.1, forward strand.
GGCAGCGTGTGGAACGTCCCGTCATGTCCTTGCACCGTGCCCTGCGGCAACGCACCAACGGCCTCCTGCACGGACCTCCGCAGCCACTCCGGACTGGCATTGCTGTACAGCCCCAGCGTCGGTACGTCGACCGACGCCAGCAGCTCCACCGGTACGGAGCTGTCCCCCAGCTGCAGAGCGTCGTACACCAGCGTGTGCGCGATGGCCTCCAACCCGGCCCACATCGGCGTCTGCCGAATCTGGTCGACCACCTCTTTCGGCTGGCCGACTGCCTCGACCATGAACAGTTCGGCCGCTCCACCCGGGTTCCCGGCGGCGACGAACTCCTGGAGCCGCTCGAGGTACCGCTCAGGAGCAGGCGGTGCGCCATCGACCCGGAACGGCGGCTCCATGATCGCCTGCTTCTCGAACGGCAGGCCGGCCTGCAGCAACACCATCGACCCGGACGAGTACGCGCACGCGAACCGCGCGCCGGTCGCCGTGCGCACGGCGTCGAGGTCCTCCCACTCACGCTCCACCGCGTACGGCAACGTGTCGCCGGAATCACCACGGCCCCGCCGGTCGTAGTTCACGACGGTGAACGTCGCGGAGAGCGCTGTGGCGTCCTCGACGTACCGCGAGCGGTCGGTGAACCCTCCGGCGACGAGCACGAGTACGGGGCCACTGCCGTAGGTGTCGTACGCGAGCTCGGTGCCGTCCTTCGAGACAACCTTCTCCATCACAAACTCCTTTGCCGAACAGGTCTCTGCCCAACCGTCGAGCGAGGGTTCACCAGACAGACACAGTGTGATCCACCTCACACGACCGCGAAACCTTCCCGGCCCGCCAGAAGCTCACTACAGTTGGATTATGTATACAGGAGACTGCACACCGATCCGGGCTGTTTGATGCTGCTCCGGCAACTGGAGTACCTAGTCGCCCTTGCCCGCGAGAAGCACTTCGCCCGGGCAGCGGACGCCTGTTACGTCTCCCAGCCGTCACTGTCCGCCGCGATCCGCAAGCTCGAGCAGGAGCTCGACGTACCGATCGTGCGCCGCGGCCGACGCTTCGAGGGCCTGACTCCCGAGGGCGAGCGGGTGCTGCTCTGGGCGCAGCGGATCCTCGCCGAACAGGACGCGCTCCGGCACGAGTTGTCGATGATGCGCGGCGGCCTGAACGGAACGCTCCGGCTCGGCGCGATCCCGACCGCGATGCCGGTTGTCTCGCTGCTGACGACACCGTTCTGCGAGCGCCACCCGAACACGCGCGTCACGCTCGAGTCGCTGTCGTCGCGGGACATCACGCAGAAGCTGGCCGAGTTCGAGCTGGACGTCGCGATGACGTACCTCGACGACGACACGCTCGGCCAGGTGCGCAAGACGCCGCTGTACGAGGAGCGGTACCTGCTGCTCACCCCGAAGGACAACGAACTCGCCGACCTGCCGGTGGCGACATGGGCGCAGGTCGCCGAACTGCCGCTCTGCCTGCTCTCCCCCGAGATGCGCAACCGCCGGATCATGAACGGGTACTTCACCGACGACGGCGCGATCGCGACACCGTCGATCGAGAGCGACACGGTCTCCGGTCTCTACAGCCACCTGCACGGCAACCACTGGTCGACGGTGATCTCGCACGCGTGGCTGCACATGTTCGGCGTACCGGACGGGATGCGCGTCGTGCCGCTCAAACGCCCGGCGCACGGGCCGCGGGTCGGCCTGGTGATCGCCGCCCGGAGCCCTGAACCCGTACTCGCCCGCGCCCTGCTCGACGTCGCCCGGCAAGCCGGCGTCCACAAGTCCCTGGACAGCCTGCTCGACGTGCACCTGATGGGCTCGGGCTATCTCGACATAGCGAGCAAGTCTTTGACCGCAGGCGCCTGACGAACCCAGAAGTGATCCACGCTCAGATCTCAGGCGGAAGCAGCGTCGAAGGTTGGAACCACGCCGATCTGCTGGAGCAGGCGGAGCTCGTCGATGACATGCCAGTGTTCGGCGAGGCGGCCGGACTCGATCCGGTAGATATCGATGCCGGCGATCTGGAAGGAACGGCCGGTCGGCGGGATACCCGCGAAGTCGCCGATGTGCGTGCCGGTGTGCGTCCAGCGGACCACGACCCGGTCTCCCTCGGCCACCAGGTCCTCGATCTCGAACCGCGGAGCGAACGCCGACGTCAGCAGGCGGATGCGGTCGGTCAGCCCGGCTAGGCCCTCACCCTGGCCCGGAACCGGATCGTGCTCGACGTAGTCCGGCGTCGCCAGCTCCGCGACGGACTCGGCGCGCTGCTGGTTGAGCACCTCGTCGTACAGCCGCCGGACGAGTAGCTTGTTGTTCTCGGTGGACATCGTGGCCTCCCCTGACTGGATCTGGACGTTCTCAGCGTGACCGGCGGAGGGCGGCTAGAACATGACGACTGACCCACCGACTTGCTGACCGGCTCGGTCCGCGGCGGGGAGGAGGTGCGGCGATGGCCGATCTGGCCGCCGTACTGCGGCGTTTCCGGTCGCTGGCCGCGCTGACTCAGGAGGAACTCGCCGAGCGAGCCGGTATCAGCGTGCGGGCGGTGAGCGACATCGAGCGCGGAGCCCGGCGCCGGATCTATCCAGCCACCGCCAGACAGCTCGCGACCGCGCTGGGACTGGAGGCGGCCGACCGCAGCGCTTTCGAGCGGGTCGCTCGCGGGCTTTCACCCGTCGTCTCACCGACGGACACCGGCCGTGACCTTCCCGCGCCGCGTACGGCGTTGTTCGGGCGGCAGCGGGAGCTCGCGGAGTTGGGCGAGCTGCTGGCCGGCGATCCCCCACTACTGATCACTGTCACCGGGCCTGGTGGCGTCGGTAAGACGCGCCTCGCGCTGGAAGCAACACGAGCGCGCGCATCGAGGCTGTCCGAGGTCCACTGGGTGCAACTCGGCCAACTCGGGGACCACACGCTGGTGCTGCACGAGATCGCCAGATCCGTCGGCGCGACCGCGATCGCCGCGGACGTGCTCGGCGGCTTGGCCCGAGCGATCGGCGTACGGCGCTACCTGTTGGTCCTGGACACGTTCGAGCATCTGCTGCCCGCAGCGCCGGGACTGTCCGATCTCCTGTCCCGCTGTCCCGGACTGACTCTGCTGGTGACGACCCGGGCACGGCTGCGGCTGAACGGTGAACGCGAGTTCGCACTTGGACCACTGCCGCTTGCGGCCGACGCGTCGACGATGGCGGCCGCGGAGGAGTTGTTCGTCGATCGCGCGCACGCCGCCAACCGTCACGTGGCCGTCGACGCATCGCTGGTCGCGGACGTCTGCCGGCGGCTGGACGGCGTACCGCTGGCCATCGAGCTGGCCGCGGCCCGGACACGCCACCTGTCCTTGACCGATCTCGCGCGACAACTCGAGAGCGGGAGCCGCGTCCTGGCGCGTGGGCCGCGGGATCTGCCGCGACGTCAGGAGTCGATGCAGGCAACTGTCGCCTGGAGCTACGACTTGCTGGAGCCGGCCGCGCAGGTCCTGATGAGGCGGCTGTCGGTCTTCGCAGGGTGGACGCTCGAAGCTGCCGATGCCGTCTGCGGGAAGGATTCGCTCGAGCTGCTCTCCACGCTGCTCGACCACAACCTGGTGACGGCGTCACCTCATCAGATCTGCGGGACGCGGTACCAGATGCTGGATGTGGTCCGCGAGTACGCCGCGCACGAGGCCGCCGTACATGCCGAGACCACCATGCTGCAGGCCCGGCACGCGGACTACTTCCTCAGGTTGGTCCAGGACCTCGAGCCGTTGCTGCGTACGACGGGCCAGAGCGCCGCCCACCTACGCCTCGATGCCGACCTGTCCAACGTGCGCAGCGCTCATCGCCGGCTGCTCGCCACTGACCCACCACGCGCACTTGCCCTGGCCGGCTCGCTCTGGATGTTCTGGTTGTGGCGAGGTGGAATGCCAGAGGGCCTCCGATGGGTGACCGAGGCGCTCGACGCCGACGACGGCAGTGAACCGCAGTACCGGGCGAAGGCTCTTTGGGGCGCCGGCTGGCTGGCATTCCACCAGGGCCACGTCGAGCAGACAGCGATCTATGTCGAGGAGTTGCTCCAAGTCGCCGAGCGCACGCGTGATGCAGTACATCGACGGAACGCGCTGACGCTTCGTGGCATGACGGAGATGGCAGCGGGCGCCACCGAAGCCGCGCGGTCGTCGTTCCGCACAGCACAGGAGACGCTGCGCGGGACCGACGAGCCTTGGCTCATTGCGACTTCCGCGCTGAATCTCGGCCTGGCTGAACTGCACGCCGGTGACGTCGCCGCCGCGGAACACCACTTCGTCGACGCGGCGCGCCAGTACGCGGAAATGGGCGACGAGACGTACCTGAGTCGTGCCAACCGCCACCTTGCCGCCGCAGCCCTCCTCAACGGCCAGCTGGAACGCGCCGAGCAGCTCTTCGCGGCGGAACTCGTCCAGAACGGCACCGGAACCGAGTGGGGAGCGGCCGAAAGTCTGGAAGGGCTCAGCTGGGTCGCCGCGGTCCGCGGTGACGCCGAGCGGACGGCAGAGCTCGCCCACGACGCCGCCTGCCTCCGCGCCCGCCTCGGCGTACAACTCCACCCCTTCGACGCTCTCCTGGCCCGTCGCTTCCGCGGAGCATGAGACGGGGATCACGCCGTACGTAAGCCGGATCACAGGGGACGGGGGCATAACCGGTGAGTACGGCTGGTTGAATGTATACAGAAGCCAGAATTCAGAAGGAGATGTTGGAGATGATTTTCACCCGTAGGTTCGGTGCTCTGGCGGCGCGGCCGCAGTTCCCGGATGCCCCGGAGCTGCAGGAGCTGAACAAGCCGGTCGATCTCGATGCCGAGCTCGCCGAGCTGACCGCCCGAGAGGCCCGTGGCGCACACGACGACGGCCGCCGGAACGCGGACGAGTCCGCGGCCTGACCCCGGCGTACCGGGCGACCGGCGCCGGAGGTATATGTCAAGGCATGGCACTTGGTAGACTGTCTACCAAGTGCCATCGCTGTAGGACCGGAAGGGACCTCATGACGACGATCAGTGCGGGGCCAGGGGCAGGTGCGGAACCGGCCGGTGTGCGGCACGTCAAGCGGCCGACGCCGTTGCGGGAGTCGGTGTACGAGGCCCTCACCGAGATGATCATCGACGGCACGCTCGAGCGCGGCAGGCACCTGGTCGAGGTCGAGCTCGCCGGGATCCTGGGCGTCTCGCGGCAGCCGGTGCGCGAGGCCCTGCAGCGGCTGAACAACGAAGGCTGGGTCGATCTGCGGCCCGGGTTCGGTGCGATGGTGCACGTGCCCGCCGAGGACGAGGTCGACCAGTTGCTGGCGGCCCGTGCGGCGCTGGAGTCGGAGTCCGCTCGGCTCGCGGCCCGGCACGCGTCGAAGGACGACGTCGCCAAGTTGCGCGAGCTGTGCAAGGTCGGCACGACGTACCAGGAAGCCGGCGACATCGACGGCACGGTGCGGACGAACGGCGAACTCCACACCCTGATCACGCAGATGTCCGGCAACCGTTTCCTGGTCGACTTCGCCGCCCAGGTCGACCGCCGCGTCCGCTGGTACTACACCCCCGTCGCCCCCGTCCGCGGCGCAGCCTCCTGGCGCGAACACAACCGCCTGGTCAAGGCGATCAGCGAAGGCGACGAGGACAAAGCCGCCCAGATCATGCGGGAACACACCGAACACACTCGCAAGGCCTACCACGACCTCCAGGCAGCCACCGCCCCGGCGGAAACCCCCGAGCCTGACGCCCCCCGCCGACGTCGCCGGTCCAGCTGACTACAGCCGCACCTGGTAGGCGACAAGGCTCTCGGTGATCCGAAACCCGTGCCGCAGATAGATGTCCTGAGCTCCTGTCGGGCTGTCGCCGTCGACCGTGAGGGTCACCGGACCTAGCCGCAGCTCGCGGCAGCGCTTCAGCACGGACGCGAGCAGTGCAGAGGACACACCACGGCGACGCCACGACGGGACCGTGCCGATCGGACCGAGCTCGACGGCACCGTGCTCCTGGATGAAGCCGAGCACGAATCCGGCCACTCGACCGTCAGGAGATACGGCCAGTGCGCTGACGTCTGCGGAACGTTGCCAGGTGGAGACCTCGCCTGGCTCGACGACCCGTTGGTCGCGATAGGCCTGCTCGTAGGCGGACTGGAACTCCCTCGGGACCACATCCGACCATTGGGCATGGCGGAGGGGCGCCGGCAGTTCTGTTCGCGGCCGCGGCCAGGTGGCGGCGTCGTGGACCATCGTCCATAGCGGGTAGGCAAGTTCGAAGCGCGGATCACCGACGGCTTCGTCGGCGGGCCGAGCGACTTGCAGAGTGCTCAGCCCGGGCGTCGCGCTTGCCAATTGCACCAAGCGGCTTGCGATCTCAGTGAGCCGATCCGAACCTCCGCTCACCCACCATGCGCCGGAAGTCGCAGGACGCCAGTTCATGGTCATCATCGCCACCATCACACGGCCGAACGGAGGTGTCCAGACAGCCACCGCGAACCGGGTCGTTTGGTGTCACCGCTCCACCAGCCTTGTGCGATCGTGGAGTGGTGGATGATCTTCGGTCGGTGACTCCTTTGTTGCCGTCGCCGGTGTCGGAGCTTCGCGATGACCGCCTGAGCGTTGCTGGAGTTCGGGTGCTACTGAAGCGCGACGACCTCATCGATCCGGAGATCTCTGGAAACAAGTGGCGCAAGCTGAAGTACAACGTCGTCGCGGCGCAAAGGCTCGGTCTCGACACGCTACTGACGTTCGGCGGCGCCTACTCGAATCACATTCGCGCGACCGCGGCTGTCGGCCGCTACGGGAACTTCCACACCATCGGCGTGATTCGTGGCGAGGAACACCTGCCGTTGAACCCCTCGCTCTCGTATGCCGTCGCCCGCGGCATGCAGCTGACCTACCTCGACCGAACCGCCTACCGCGCCAAGACGTCCGATGCCGTGATCAACGAGTTGCACCGGGAGTTCGGCGAGTTCTATCTGCTGCCCGAAGGCGGCAGTAACGCGGAGGCAGTCCGAGGGTGCGCGGAACTCGCCGCCGAGCTGACCCAGCCGTTCGATCTGCTGTTCTGCGCGGTCGGTACCGGCGGCACACTTGCCGGGGTGGCCGCAGGCCTTGACGGGCGGCAGTCCGTTGTCGGCATTCCGGTTCTGAAAGGTGGTGCCTTCCTCGAGGGCGAGGTCGTCGAGCTCCAGACATCGGCGTATGGCGCGCGGTCAGGGACCTGGCGTCTCGAGTGCGACTATCACTTCGGTGGCTACGCGAAGCGAACAGCCGAGCTGGACGCATTCATCGAGGAGTTCGAGAAGCGGCACGGTCTGCTGCTGGACTGGGTCTACGAGGCGAAGATGATGTACGCGCTGTTCGATCTGGTACGTCGCGGCGCATTCCCCGCAGGCACGACGATCGTCGCCCTGATCAGCGGATCCGGTGAAGTTCCCGAACCCTGAATCTCAATGGTCGAGCCACTCCAGGTGCCAGTTCACCTCGAACTGCTTGCCGAAGCCAAGCCACCTGCCGCTCATTGAGCGCCCATGCGGGCTCACAGCGGAACAAAATCGTCACGAGCGGCAGAAATGTTCCGGAAACCTCCGCTGGGCCCGACGGGTAGTGCGACCCGCCGTGACACATGGTTTTCAAACCCATCCCAGTACCTGCGTCGGTCACAGTCGCCGTCGGCACGAGACACGCACCCGCCGAAGGCGGCAACAGAACTGCCGCCGCGAAGCGGTGTCCTTTTCAGCCGCCAGTCGCCCGCAGCCTGGTGGTTGCGGGCGACTGGTGGGTGGTTAGCGGTTGCGGCCGGTGGCGGCTTTGCGGGCTGCTAGGGCGGTGGCCAGGTGGGTGTACTGCTCCACGACCCGTCGCGCGTAGACGTTGCGGTCGAGGATGTGGGGCCACCAGAGGCGGCCTATTTGTTCTTGCATCCAGAGGAAGCCGATCGCGAATCCCATGCTCACCACGGCACGGAAGGCGAGGAACTTCCACGGTTCCGGTGGCAGGCCCGGTGAACCGGTGATCACCCAGGCGGTGACCACCGAGTGCACCAGGAGCGCCAGCGGGAACGCGATCACCCAGTAGACCGCCGCCGGCGCGAACACGCCCGCGGGAACCTTGCCGAGCGCAACCAGTACGGCGTACCCGGACCCGAACAGCATCAGTGGTACGCCGAGACCGAGCCCGGTGACGACTGCCCAACCGGCGGGCTGGCCGACGAACGCGGCCAGTCCACCGGCGATGAGTCCGGCCGCCGCGCCCACCGACGCGGCCGGAACACAGTACTGCGCCAACTGCTTCACGTCGGTCATGGTCAGCCCACAGCCACGCCGAAGCGGAACAGGCAGTAGAACAGCATCCCGAGGTAGAACACCGCTCCGAAGCCGATGATCACGTTCCGCACCGGGCCGGGACGGATCTTCTTCGGCAGCAGCATGTTGTTGGTCAGCAGCAACACGATGCAGTACGCGCCCATCGCGAAGGTGGACAGGAACGCGAGCGTGTCCAGGATCCCGGCCGGGCCGTCGGCGGGGCCGAACAGCAGGATCAGGATGCCGAACAGGATCACGCCCCACAGGAACCCGGCGTACAGCCTCGACATCGAGAACCGTTTGGCGCCCGGCACGAAGTAGTACGTCATGTCCGCCTGGCCGCGGGAGAACGAGTCGAACAGACCCAGGGTCGCGTTCAGCCCGATCAGCGCGATGAAGGCGAAGAACAACGTGCCGAGGATCGGCGAGCCGGCCGACGCGAACGCGTCCGACATCGCCTTCAGCGCCGCCTCCCGGTCACCGCCCTCGATCAGCGTGGCGACGTTCGGGTTCTCCCGGGAGGCCGACATGGCCAGCACGGTGAACGAGATCGTGACCAGCATCGTGATGCCCCAGAAGAGCAGCAGCGCGTCGAACGTCACCCACTTGCGCCAGCCCTTCCACTTCGCCATCTCGGCCGGGTCCTCGGTGTCGAACATGAACCCGCGCGACGGCATCGACTCCGCCTCGTTCGCGGCCCGCAGCCCGCGGATCTTCGGGATGTGCGCTCCCATGCCCGCGCCGCTGTCGCGCAGCTGCAGCGTGTACCACATCTGCTGCATCCCGGAAGGCCCCGCGAACGCGATCGAACCGACCACGACCGGGAACCAGGCCGACGTCATCGCCTGGTCGGGGAAGTACCCGAAGGCGAACATCCCGGACACCGTCCGGCCGAGGTCGTCGAAGTTGCCGACGATCGCCGCGATCACCGACGTACCGACGACCAGCAACCCGATCAGCAGACCGAGCAGCTTCTCGAGAAAGTTGTAGATCACCGACAGCAGGCTGAACAGCACACCGACGAACACCAGAGCCACGCACGCGGTGACCTGCCAAGGTATGCCGGAGATCTCCTCGAACGCGGCCGCGCCGGCGGACAGATGGCCCGGCCACATGTAGATCAGGATCGCCGCCGCGTAGAAGAACCACATCAGCGGTTTGAAGATCCGAGCCGCGCCGAAGAAGATGCTCTCCCCGGTGGCCATCGCGTACCGCGCCATCTCCAGCAGCACGAACGCCTGCAGCGTGACACCGACCATGAACAACCAGCGGATGTCCGGCCCGAACACCAGGACGAGCCGGGGCCACATGTAGGACTCCCCCATACCCACACCGAGCGCGACGAGGAACACGGTCGGGCCGAGGATGTGCAAGGAGGGCGGTGCGTCCGGAAGTTTCCGGATCGGCATCGGTTCGAGCCTGCCCGCTTTCCAGACCTTCTCGGTCACGGCGGCCGCGGCCGGCTCTTCGGGAACTTCTGAGGTCTTGCTCGTGACGTCCAAGGCGGACTCCTTAGTTCGACGCCAACTAGCGGATCATGGGCGTGGCGGACGCTTCCCCGCCGTAGCGAGCAGGTGCCGAGTGCCGCGCAGTAGGCGGGGAAGCGTCCGGTAGGCCCTAATTCCCCCGCGTGCTCCTTCCTCCAATCAACTGATGCCGAGCGGCCCGGCGTTGCGGGCCCAGCGGTACTTGGCACCGAGGACCTGGACCGGGGTCTCGGTGGTGTACGGGTACGCGACCACACCGTGGTCGAACAGGTACTGGCTGGCTTCCTCGACCTCGACGTCACCGGACAGCGAGGCGACCACGGGCTTGTCGATGCCCTTGGCCCGGAACTCCTCGACCACCTCGGCGACCAGCTTCGCGAACACCATCGGCGGCGTCACGATCGTGTGCCAGTACCCCAGGATCAGCGCGTGGATCCGCTCGTCGGACAGCCCGAGCGCGATCGTGTTCCGGTACGTCGAGGGCGGCTCACCGCCCGTGATGTCGACCGGGTTCCCGGCCGCACCGAACGGCGGGATGAACTTCCGGAAGGCCTGGTCGAGGTCGGAAGGGATGTCCATCAGCGTCAGCCCGGCGTCCACGCACGCATCCGACAGCAGTACGCCGGACCCGCCCGCGCCGGTGATGATGACGACGTTCTCGCCCTTCGGTGTCGGCAGCAGCGGGATACCGCGGGCGTACTGGAGCATCTCGTTCAGCCCCGGCGCCCGGACCACCCCGCTCTGCCGGAGGATGTCGTCGTACACCTTGTCGTCGCCGGCCAGGGCGCCGGTGTGCGAACTGGCGGCCCGCGCGCCCATGGAGGTACGCCCGGCCTTCAGTACGACGACCGGCTTCTTCTTCGACACCCGGGCCGCCGTCTCGGCGAACGCCCGGCCGTCCTTCAAATCCTCAAGATGCATGGCGATCAGGTTGGTGTTGTCGTCGCTCTCGAAGAACGTCAGGAGGTCATCCTCGTCGATGTCGGCCTTGTTGCCTACCCCAACGATCGCGGAAACTCCCATCCGGCTGGACCGGCTGAATCCGAGGATCGCCATCCCGATGCCTCCGGACTGTGACGACAGGGCGACGGACCCGCGGACGTCGTACGGCGTGCAGAACGTCGCGCAGAGGCTCTCCGGCAGGTAGTAGTAGCCGTAGATGTTCGGTCCCAGAATGCGGACGTTGTGTTTGCGGGCGATCGCGACGACCTCGTCCTGGAGCGTCTGCTCACCGGTCTCGGCGAACCCGGACGGGATCAGGATCGCGCCCGCGACACCCTTCTGACCGCACTGCTCGAGCGCGGCCCCGACGAACTTGGCAGGTACGGCGAACACCGCGACGTCGACGTCACCCGGTACATCCAAGATGCTCGGAAACGCCTTCAGCCCGAGGACCTCGCCGCCTTTGGGGTTGATCGGGTAGATGTCCCCGGCGTACCCGCCGTTGACCAGGTTCTTCATCACCGAGTTGCCGATCTTGCCGTCCTCGTTGGACGCCCCGATCACGGCGACCGCGCGTGGCCGCATGATCCGGGTCATCGCGGTCAGGATCTCCTCCTGGCTGTACCGCTCGACCGGCTTGCCGGCCTCGGCGTCCACGATGATCCGGAAGTCCACTGCGGTCGCGCCGTCCGGCCCGGCGAGCACCGGGTTCAGGTCGACCTCCGCGAACTGCGGGAAGTCCGTGACCAGGTCGGACACCCGTTTGATCAGATTGCCGACAATCTCCTTGTCGACCGGCCGCGCGCCCCGAACGCCCTCGAGCATCTCGTGCGCCTCGATCCCGTCGACCATCGCCCGCGCGTCGTCGTCACTCAGCGGAGCCAGCCGGAAGGTGACGTCCTTGAGCACTTCGACGAGTACGCCGCCGAGCCCGAACGCGACCACCTTGCCGAACGTCGGGTCGGTGACCGCGCCGACGATGACCTCCTGCACGTCACCGCCGGTGACCAGCATCTTCTGCACCTGGACGCCGACAATGTCTGCATCTGGTTTGTAGGCTGTCGCGTTGTCGACAATCTGCTTGTAGGCCGCCAACACGGCATCCTCGGTGTCGACGCCGACCACCACGCCGCCGGCGTCGGTCTTGTGCAGGATGTCCGGCGAGACGATCTTCAGTACGACCGGGAAACCGATCTCGGCGGCGAGGCCGGCGGCCTCCTCGGCTGTCGTGGCCAGCCCCTCGCCCGGCGTCGGGATGCCGTACGCATCGGCGACCAGCTTGGCCTCCGGCGCGCTCAGCGAGGTGCGGCCGTCCGCCAGAGCCTGGTCGAGGATGGTCCGGACTGCTGCCTTGTCATAGGTCATTGCAACGATCTCCCTTTAGATGACGCCGGCGGCTTTGAGTTCGGAGAGCTCGGCCGTGTCGATGCCGAGAGCGCCGTAGATGACGGAGTTGTGTTCGCCGAGGCCCGGTGAGGTCTGGACCTCGACCGGGGAGTCGGACAGCTTGATCGGGCAGCCGACCGTCTTGAAGTTGCCGCGCTGCGGGTGCTTGACCTCCACCACCGCGCCGAGCTCGGCGAGCGTCTCGTCCTCGATCAGCTCACGGGTGGACATGATCGGCCCGCACGGCACGTTCAGCGCGTTGAGCTTGTCCATCACCTCGAACTTGGTGTGCTGCTCGGTCCACTGCTCGATCAGCGCGAACATCTTGTCGAGCTTGTCGAGCCGCGCGGCCGGCGTCGCCCAGTCCGGGTCCTCGGCCAGCTCCGGCTTGCCGATCAGGTTGGCGATCGGCGCCCAGCCCGGCGGCTGGACGATCACGTAGATGTAGTCGTTCGGTCCGCCGGGTGCGCAGCGCAGCGCCCAGCCGGGCTGGCCGCCGCCGGACGCGTTCCCGGACCGCGGCACCTCGCCGTTGAAGTTGTCGTTCGGGTACTCGCGCAGCGGCCCGTGCGCCAGCCGCTGCTGGTCGCGCAGCTTGACCCGGGTGAGGTTCAGAACTGCTTCCTGCATGGCCACGGTCACCCGCTGACCCTTGCCGGTGTGCGTCCGCTGGAGCAGCGCGGCGAGGATGCCGGCGACCAGGTGGATGCCGGTGCCCGAGTCACCGATCTGTGCGCCGGTCGCGGTGGGCGGTCCGTCCTCGAACCCCGTCGTACTCATCGCGCCGCCCATCGCCTGGGCGACGACCTCGTACGCCTTGAAGTTCTCGTACCGGCCGGGGCCGAAGCCCTTGATCGACGCGAACACGAGGCCGGGGTTGAGCTCCTGCAGACGCTCCCAGGTGAAGCCCATCCGGTCGATCGCGCCGGGGGCGAAGTTCTCCACCAGGACGTCGGAGTTCTTCACCAGGTCGACGAAGATCTCCTTGCCGCGGTCGGACTTCATGTTCAGCGTGATGCTGCGCTTGTTGCAGTTCAGCATCGTGAAGTAGAGGCTGTCGACGTCCGGGAGGTCGCGCAGCTGCTGACGGGTGATGTCGCCGGTCGGTGCCTCGAGCTTGATCACGTCGGCGCCGAGCCAGGCGAGGAGCTGGGTGCAGGACGGTCCGGACTGCACGTGGGTCATGTCGAGAACACGGACACCCTCGAGGGCCTTCGTCATGGCGGTCCTCCGCTACTTGTACATGGTCTGGTTCATGGTTCCGGGGGCGTAGGCGTCCGGGTCGACCCAGACGTTGATCAGCGACGGCAGCCCCGACTCGCGGGCCCGGAGCAGCGCCGGCCCGATGTCCTTCGGGTCGCGAACTTCTTCGCCGTACCCGCCGAGCATCCGGGCGAACTCGTCGTACTTCACGTCGCCGAGGGTGTTGCCGATCCGGCCGCGGTCCTTGCCGTACTTGGCTTCCTGGCCGTAGCGGATCTGGTTCATCGACGAGTTGTTGCCGACGACACCGACGAACGGAAGCTTGTAGCGGACCAGCGTCTCGAAGTCCCAGCCGGTCAGCGAGAACGCGCCGTCGCCGAACAGTGCGACCACTTCCTTGTCCGGCCGCGCGTACTTCGCCGCGAGCACGAACGGGATGCCGACGCCGAGCGTGCCGAGCGGGCCCGGGTCCATCCAGTGGCCGGGCGACTTCGGCTGTACGACGCCACCGGAGAACGTCACGATGTCGCCGCCGTCGCCGATGTAGATCGAGTCCTCGGTGAGGAACTCGTTGATCTCGTGCGCGAGCCGTAGCGGGTGGATCGGGTTCGCGTCGGACAGCTGCCGCGGCAGCCGCTTCTGGTAGGCCGCGTCCTCCTCGGCCCGCAGCTCCGCGAACCAGGCCTTGCGATCCGTCTTGTGCAGCCGGCCCGACGCGGCCTGCGTGACGGCCGCCAGGATCGCGCCCGGATCGCCCACGAGGCCGAGGTCGATGTCGCGGTTCTTGCCGACGGTGCGGTAGTCCAGGTCGATCTGTACGACGGTGGCGCTCTTCGGGAGCCGGCGCCCGTACCCCATCCGGAAGTCGAACGGCGTGCCGACGATCAGGATCAGGTCCGCGTTGTTGAAGCCGTACCGCCGGGACAGGTGGAAGTGGTGCGGGTCGCCGGGCGGCAGCGTGCCGCGGGCCGAGCCGTTCATGAACGCCGGGATGTCGAGCGTCCGCACGAAGTCGATCGCCGCGTCACTGCCACGTGACGTCCAGACCTGGCTGCCGAGCAGTACGACGGGCTTCTCGGCCCGCACCAGCAGGTCGGCGAGCGCCTCGACACTCGCCGGGTCGCCGATGCTCTTCGTCGAGGCCCGGTAGTGCCCGGCCTCGGGGACGGTCGCGGACTCGACCGGCACCGAGTTGTCCAGGATGTCGCGCGGGATCTCCAGGAACGACGGGCCGGGCGCGCCGTTGTAGCACTCGCGGAACGCCATCGACACCATGTCCGCGGCCCGCGCGGTGTGCGGAACGGTCGCCGCGAACTTGGTGATCGGCGTCATCATGTCGACGTGCGGCAGGTCCTGCAGCGACCCCATCTTGTGCTGGTTCAGGGCGCCCTGGCCGCCGATCAGCAGCATCGGGCTCTCGGCGCGGAACGCGTTCGCGACGCCGGTGACCGCGTCCGTCGTACCGGGGCCGGCGGTGACGACCGCGCAGCCGGGCCTGCCGGTGACCCGTGCGTACCCGTCGGCGGCATGCGCCGCGACCTGCTCGTGCCGCACGTCGACCACCGCGATGCCCTCGTCCACGCAGCCGTCGTAGATGTCGATGATGTGACCGCCGCAGAGCGTGAAGATCACGTCGATCCCCTCGGCCTTCAAGGCCTTCGCGACGAGGTGACCGCCGGAGATGGTCTCCGGCTCCTTGACCACCGCTGTGGGTTGGGTCTCCGACACTGTCTGCGCCATCTGCAGTCAACTCCTCGGAACGGCCGGGATCCGGCTTGATGTAGATTGCATACCGTATGGTGTAGTCGTAGTCTTATCCCAGGGCGTAGTGGTTGTCCAGAGCTCGGCACCAGGAGGCTGTGATGACGATTTCCGACGAACTCGACCGGACCCGCGCCGCGCTCCTCGCCCTGGAGAAAGCCCTTATGGCGTTGAGAAATCGCGTCGGTCCGCATCTCGACGTACTGCGGCTGCTGGACGATCTGGAGCGGTGTACGACGGACCTTCGGCGCCTCGAACAGCAGGTCCGAGCCCCGCGCCGGCACGAACTGGTGGCGATCCCCGACGACGACTACGACCCCGAGTTCTGGGCAGACGTCGAGCACGAAGGCCTGGGCTGAGTTGCGAGGCACAGCTTCAGCAGGCTTCGCAGGCGTACGTCGCGGTCACCGCTCGCAGACCGAGCGGTGACCGCGACTGCTTCTGCTGCCTGCTCCGTGGCGACGAACGTGCGGTAGAACGGCTCGCTCCAGCCCAGTCGGCCGAGCGCGGGCAGCCACCAGCGCGCCGCTCCACCAGGATCCTCCTCGGTACCGAGCAGGTGCAGCGCTGTCCGATGGGCCCTCGCCATCCTCCGCCGCTCGTCACCGGTCAACTCGCCGCTCGCGAGCGCAGTGGAAACACACAGTGCGACCAGACGGGCCGATGCCTCGAAGCCAACCCTGCTGGTGTTGATGAAGCGTGGCGCGAGCGGCAGCAGGTGCCGGCGACCGGCCGAGCTGCTGTGGTCGTGGGCTGCCCGCGCAACCGCGCTCAGGACGGGATGCACGCACGCCGGGCGGTCCGTCCACGGTTCCCGCGCGAGGCGGGACACCAGTTCCATCACGCACGGATCGGGTCGCCGAACCTTCCCGTAGCCGTTCACTCGCCCGCCACCGGCGTACCGAGCTGGGGCCGCACGGGCAACGCCGGCCGGCCGGGTTGTTTGAGGAGGCGCACACTCAGCGCAGTCAGTACGCCGAGCAGACCGGCACCGAGGAACAACGGCCGGTAACCGACCACGGCGATCACGGACGCGGCGACGCCGATGCCGACGAGACCGCCGACCGCCTTCGCGGAGTACAGGATGGCCTGGTTCTGCAGCAGACTGTTCTCGCCGAAGAACTCCAGCACGAGGTTGGCCATGATCGCGTAGAACGCACCGCCTCCCAGGCCCGCGAACATCGCGCAGACGACGAACGCCCAGCCGACGTCGACAGCGACCAGTCCGACATGGGCGAAACCCTCGATCATCAGTACGGCGGCCAGCACCCGGCGGCGACCGAACCGATCGGACAGGTGGCCTGCGAACGATCTGCCGAGACCGTTGACTGCGGCAAGCAATCCGGCCGCCGTCGCCGCCGTCGTGAGACCGAGATCGGCGCTCACTCCGTAGCTCACCATGAAGCCGATTCCGAGCAGCGACAACGCCGTACTGGATGCCAGCAGCAACCACATCAGCGGCAGCGCACCGGTCCGCATCGCCTCACCCGGACGGTACTGCCGGACCGCGGGCGCGTTGTGCGGGATGCTGCGGTTCAGCTTGCGGTCGGTGGCCCATACCTGAGCGTCGATCTCCGCAGGCCACCAGTGCCGCGGCGGATCCTTCAGCAGGCCACCGGCGACCAGGACGACCAGCACCGCCACCAGAGCGGTCAGGTCGAACACGGTCGATTGATCCGTCCGCGTCAGCAGGAAGATGCTCGGTACGGCGCCGACCGCGAATCCACCGGTGACGAAGCCGATCGTCGCGGTACGCCGGTCCGGGAACCAGCGCGCCGACGTGGTGATGCACGCGGCGTACACGAGGCCCGCACCGGTGCCGCCGAGGAGCGAGTAACCGACGAGGACCGTCGCGTAGCTGTGCACGTGGGCGAGCATGACGAGGCCGATCGCCGCGAGCACCCCACCGCCCACGACGAGCTGCGTCGGCGTTGCCCGCCGTACCCGATGGGCCCAGGCGGCCGGGATCGCGACGAGTGCTTGGCAGGCGACGAAGACCGCGAGCAGCCAGAGGGTTCGGGCCGCGCCCCACCCCCGATCCGAGGCCAGGCCGAGGGCCGCGGTACCGAACGAGTACTGCAACGGGCTGATCGCGACCATGCAGGCCCAGGCCGCCCAGAGTTGCCAGCGGCGCGAGTGCCCGGTCAGTTCACGGGCGTCCTCGCCGATCCGGTACCGCCGGCCGTAGACATCACGCACATCCCGGGGCGTCACGTGATTCATATCGCCTCCTGACTCTGTTGATGCCGCGCATCCGCGCGGTCGTCACGGGGCCTGGACTCCCGGCCTTCCCTCGTCGCTCCGGTCGCTTCGCTCCCTCCGCTCCTCAGTCCAGGCCGGGGGCCCCGTGACTACTGCATACCGTATGAAGTCTGTGGTACTCCTTCCGGCTGCGACCTGTCCAGACCTGAGGCGTCACTCTTGTCGACAGATTGCATACCGCATACAGTCGTCATCACACATTCTTGGAGGCGACGTGGACCTCATGGAGTACCAAGCCAAGGAGTTGTTTGCTCGGCACGGCGTTCCGGTGACGCTGGGGCGGGTGATCGAGGACGCGGCCGACGCCGCGGATGCGGCCCGCGAGCTCGGCGGGCGCGTGGTGGTGAAGGCGCAGGTGAAGACCGGCGGTCGCGGCAAGGCGGGCGGCGTGAAGCTGGCCGCCACCCCGGACGAGGCGCAGGCGAAGGCGGCCGAGATCCTCGGGATGGACATCAAGGGCCACACCGTGCAGCGGGTCCTGCTCGCACCGGCCGCGGACATCGCCGAGGAGTACTACTTCTCGTTCTTGGTCGACCGGGCGAACCGCGAGTACCTGTGTATCGCCAGCACCGAAGGCGGTGTGGAGATCGAGGAGGTCGCGCACACCAACCCGGACGCGATCGCGAAGGTGTCGATCGACCCCGCGATTGGCGTCGACAAAGCGAAGGCCGCGGAGATCGTGACGGCCGCCGGGTTCCCGGCAGAGGCGTCCGTGGTGGTGCAGCGGTTGTGGGACGTGTTCATCGCCGAAGACGCCTCGCTGGTCGAGGTGAATCCACTGGTGAAGCTCGGCGACGGATCGCTGGAGGCGCTCGACGGCAAGGTCACGCTCGACGACAACGCGGCGTACCGGCACCCGGATCACACAGGCTTCGACGACAAGGCGGCCGCCGATCCACTCGAGGCCGAGGCACAGGCCAAGGGCCTGAACTACGTGAAGCTGGACGGCTCGGTCGGGATCATCGGCAACGGCGCGGGCTTGGTGATGTCGACACTCGACGTGGTCGCGTACGCGGGTTCGCCGTACGGCGTGAAGCCGGCCAACTTCCTCGACATCGGCGGCGGCGCGTCGGCCGAGGTGATGGCGAACGGGCTCGGGATCATCCTGTCCGACCCGCAGGTGCGCAGCGTCTTCGTGAACGTGTTCGGCGGGATCACCTCGTGCGACGCGGTTTCGAACGGCATCGTGCAGGCACTGGCGCTGCTAGGCGATCAGGCCGACAAGCCGCTGGTCGTCCGGTTGGACGGTAACAACGTCGAGGAGGGCCGGAGGATCCTTGCCAAGGCCAACCATCCGCTGGTGACCGTGGTCGACACGATGGACGGCGCTGCAGCGCGCGCCGCCGAACTCGCCGCCTAGAAGGGACTGTTCGAGATGGGCATATTCCTGACCGAGAAGAGCCGGGTCGTCGTGCAGGGCATGACCGGGTCCGAGGGACAGAAGCACACCAGCCGGATGCTTGCTGCCGGCACCAATGTCGTCGGCGGCGTGACGCCCGGCAAGGGCGGGCAGTCGGTGGACTTCGCGCGGCGCTCGATCCCGGTGTACGGGTCGTGCGCGGACGCGGTGAAGGCGGCGGACGCGGATGTGTCGGTGGTGTTCGTGCCGCCGCGGTTCACGCGCGGAGCCGTCATCGAGGCCGTCGATGCGGGAATCCCGTTGGTGGTGGTGATCACCGAGGGCGTCCCTGTACACGACACCGCGGCGTTCTTCGCGCACGCACAGGCCAATGGCACGCGCGTCATCGGGCCGAACTGTCCGGGGATCATCAGTCCTGGGCGCGCCAACGCGGGGATCATCCCGGCCGATATCGCCGGCCAGGGCCGGATCGGTCTGGTGTCGAAGTCGGGCACGCTGACATACCAGATGATGTACGAGCTGCGGGACTTCGGGTTCTCGACCGCGATCGGGATCGGCGGCGACCCGATCATCGGGACCACGCACATCGACGCGCTGCGGGCGTTCCAGGACGACCCGGACACCGACGCGATCGTGATGATCGGCGAGATCGGCGGTGACGCCGAGGAGCGGGCGGCCGCGTTCATCAAGGAGAACGTGACCAAGCCGGTCGTCGGGTACGTCGCGGGCTTCACCGCACCGGAGGGCAAGACGATGGGCCACGCCGGCGCCATCGTCTCGGGCTCGTCGGGTACGGCGGCCGCGAAACAGGAAGCCCTGGAAGCAGCCGGCGTACGCGTCGGCAAAACCCCCACCGAAACCGCCCACCTACTACGCACCACCCTCTCCTCCACCCACCAGTCGGCCTGACCAACCTCCCAGCTGATGGCGGCACGGCTTCTCGCGGCCACGTGATGTGCAAGCTCGACAGGTAGAGCACCGGCGAGACACCGTACACACGGACACGTTCACGCTCAGGTGCACTAGCCGGCCACCCGGCACCTCCTGTCGAACTGCACGTCATACCAAGCCGGCGCCGCCGTGGAACCCTCCAGCTCGGCGCGAGGGGTTGGGATCAGCGGGAACGGGGTGGAGCGGTGCTGCGGCGGATGATCAGTTCGGTGGGGACTGCTATTGGGGCGTGATGGTCGGTGGCGTGGATCTCGGCGAGGAGGGTGTCGACGCTGCGGCTGCCGATGTCGGCGAAGGTCTGACGGACTGTGGTCAGAGGCGGCCAGAAATGGGCCGCCTCTTCCATGTCGTCGAAGCCGACCACGCTCATGTCCTCCGGAACCGTCCGGCCGTGCTCGTGCAGGGCGCGGAGCAGGCCGAGCGCCATCTGGTCGTTGGCGGCGAAGATCGCCGTCACGGCCTCGTCCGCGGCGAGCCGGCAGCCCGCGTCGTACCCGGCCGCCGAGGACCAGTCGCCGATGAGCGGCGGCGGTACGACGCAATCGTGATCGCGGAGCGTCTGCTCCCAGGACCGGCGGCGCTGGTCCGCGGCGAACGACGACGGTGGTCCGCCTAGATGCCACACCGTCTTGTGCCCCAGGCCGAGCAGGTGCTCGGTCGCCAGCCGGGCGCCCTGCGCCTGGTCGGTGTCGACGACCGGGTGGTCGTAGTGAACTCCTGCATGCACGACCACGACCGGCAGGCCCACAGGCAGTTGTAGGTCGTCGAGCACGTGCGCCTCGATCATCATGATGACGCCGTCCACGGCCTGCTCCCCCAGCCTGGTGAACGCGTCCGCGACGGCCTGGCGGCTGACCGCGAGCACCGGCATCAAGTTGACCGAGTAGCCGCGGGCGGTCGCGGCCGTGGCGATCGCGTCGAGGGTCCGCGTCGTACCGAAGGTGGAGAGCTCGAAGACGATCACGCCGATGCTGCGGAACTCGCCGCTGCGCAGGGCGCGGGCGGCGCCGTTGGGTCGGTAGCCGAGTTGGCGCATCGCGTCCTTGACCCGGGCCCGGGTGACCGCGTCGACGTTCTGCCGGCCGTTCGCGACGCGGGACACGGTCTGTCCGGACACCCCGGCCAGTCGCGCCACATCCGCCATCGACGGACCTCGCCGCCGCCTCCCCAAGGTTCCTTCCACCCGGCACCTCCCGTGGTGGAGGAGTTTAGACATGTTTGCGTCAACACGTCGCCGCGCACGGCGAGCCGGACGCACTGGAACAGGTGGGTCCGGCGTCGCTGTTTTGCCGGACCCACCCGGCTTAGACGCCGATCTTGCTGGCTAGTAGGTCGGCTACGGCGTGGACTGCTCGTAGGGTGGGGGCTTTGATGCCGGTCAGGTCAGCGAGTTCGACGACCGCGGCGAGGATGACGTCGAGTTCGAGCGGCTTGTCCTTCTCCAGGTCCTGCAGCATCGAGGTCTTGTGCCCGCCGACGCGTTCGGCGCCGTCGAGCCGTTTCTCCACGGAGATGTCCGGGTGACAGCCGAGCGCCGCGGCGATCTCCAGCGACTCCTCCATCATCAGCCGGACCATCTGCCGGGTGCCCTGATGCGTCGCGATCTCCACCATGGTCGCCCGGGCCAGCGCGCTGATCGGGTTGAACGCCGCGTTCCCGAGCAGCTTGATCCAGATGTCGTTGCGGATGTCGTCCTCGACCGGGCACTTCAGTCCGCCGGCGATCATCGCCGTACTGAAGGCCGTACAGCGCTCCGACTGCCCGCCGCCGGGTTCACCGATCGAGAAGCGGGTGCCTTCCAGGTGTCGTACGACGCCTGGACCTTCGAGTTCGGTCGAGCAGTACACGACGCAGCCGATCGCGCGGTCGAGTTCGAGCACCTGGGTGACGGCGCCACCCGGGTCGACCGATTCGATCCGGCGGCCCTCGTACGGGCCCTTGAGACCGTGGAAGTACCACCAGGGGATGCCGTTCTGCGCCGCGACCACGACCGTGCGGTCGTGCAGCAAGGGCTCGAGCAACGGGCCGGCGTTCGCGTACGAGTTCGCCTTGAGCCCGAGAAAGACGTAGTCGACCGGGCCGATCGCGGCCGGGTCGTCCGTGGCCGGTGTCCGGGCCGTGAAGTCACCGCGTGGGCTGAGCACCGTCACGCCGTCCGACCGGATCGCTTCCAGATGCGCGCCGCGGGCAACCAGGTGGACCTCTGTCCCACCACGGTGTAGCGCCGCGCCGACGTACGCACCGATCGCACCGGCGCCGAGAACCGCAACTCTCATAAGGGTCCCTGCCTTCCGGGAGGCTTGTATACCGCATACAGTAGGCTGGAGGCTGAATGCGGTCAAGATCACACTCCCCGGCAAGCGCTCGCCAAAAAAGTTCGGTGCGCGGCGATGAATCGGGGCCTGCTCGGCGGTATGTACCGGCGTGAATCACTCGACACGAGGAGCAGGAACCATGGGCCACGTCATCGTCACCGGATTCGTCAGCCTCGACGGCATCGTCACCGACCCGGACGGCTCCGGCGGTACCCCGACCGGCGGCTGGGCGTTCCGCCACGGCCCCGAAACCGTCGGCGGCGACAAGTTCCGGCTCGGCGAACTGATGGACAGCGGCGTACTGCTGCTCGGCCGGACCACCTGGGAGCTGTTCAGCCGGCTCTGGCCGAACCGCACCGACGACTTCTCGCTCCGGATGAACAAGATGGCCAAGGTGGTCGCGTCACACTCGCTGACCGACCTGTCGGCCTTCCCCAACTCGACCCTCATGGAGGGCTCACTGACGGACCACGTACGGACCGAGTCGCGGACCATCGCGGTCACCGGCAGTCTCAGCGTGATCCGGGCGCTGCAGGCAGCCGATCTGGTCGACGAGTACCGGCTGATGACCTTCCCGTCGGTCGTCGGCACCGGCGAGAAGCTGTTCGGTCCGTCCGACGCACCCGTCCACTTCCAGCTCGCCTCGGTCGTCCAGACCGGCGCCGCATCGTTGGCGACGTACGTGCGGCCCTAGCAGCCGCCGTACCCGTTCGCGGGTGAGCGCGGGGACCTCCGGCTGAGCGCTCACCCGGACGAGTACGACGTACGGCGTGGCGAGGGGTGGCTGACGACTCATCCAGCGTGCTAGGGTTTTGGCTCGATAGCAGTTTTGCAGTTCCACGTTCGTGTCGAAGCGCCCGCGGATTTGTGATCCGCCGGGCGTTTTGTCGTATCAGGAGAAAATCATGGCTTTGGGAACAGTTAAGTGGTTCAACGGCGAGAAGGGCTTCGGCTTCATCTCCCAGGAGGACG
The DNA here is from genome assembly GCF_004366075.1 of Kribbella pratensis. GTDB lineage: Bacteria > Actinomycetota > Actinomycetes > Propionibacteriales > Kribbellaceae > Kribbella > Kribbella pratensis. The sequence goes on from NZ_SODU01000001.1 coordinate 2,329,750, forward strand.
GCGGCGCCGACGTATTCGTGCACTACTCGGCGATCCAGACGCAGGGCTTCCGCTCCCTGGACGAGAACCAGCGGGTCGAGTTCGAGATCGCGCAGGGCCCGAAGGGCCTGCAGGCGGAGAACGTCCGCCCGGTCTGATGCTGTAAACGGCAGACCCGGCTCACGCCGGGTCTGCCGTGTTCCACAGGTACTCGCCGTCTTCCAGTACGTCGGTGCGAGCGAGACCGATCGCGGCCGCGACAGCGGCCGATGCGGTGTGGTCCGGATGTACGTGCGCGATGATCCGGCCGATTCTCTGAGCCCGTAGCCAGGTGACCATCCCCTGGGCGGCCTCCTTCGCGAACCCGCGGCCCTGCCAAGCGGTGCCGATCACCCACGCGATCTCCGCCGTACCGTCGATGACGGTCGCCTGGACGAAGCCGATCAGCGCGTCGTCGTACTTGATCACCCAGTTGAGCCACTGCTCGTCCGGACGTCCCGGACCGGCCAGTTGGCGGCGGTAGCGTGCCTCCAGAGCCGCTACGGACGGCGGTTCGCCGCCTGTGAAGGTGTAGAGGGCGGGGTCGGACAGCACCTCTGCCATCGGTTCGGCGTACTCGACCTCGAGCGGCAGCAGGGTGAGGCGGTCCGTGGCGATCACCCGCGCAACGGTAACGCCATTTGCCGTACCGGCAACATGACGTGGGCTTCGTCGGCGGCGAGGACGAGACTGTCGTCATGATCGAGATCGATTGGGCTGGAGAGGCCGGACGGTTGCGCGCGGCGGCCGAGGGCGAGACCGACTGGAACGCGGCAGTGGCTCGCAGTCTGGTGCGGGACCGCGACAAGGTCGTCGCGGACATCGGCTGCGGCGGTGGCGGGATGGCCAAGACACTGGCCGAGGCGTTGCCCGACGCGACGGTGGTGGCCATCGATGCGGATCCCGACGTACTGGAGCAGGCGCGGGAGCACACCGCGGGCCTCGTGCGGTGTGAGCTGGCGTCGATGGACGACGGGGCGGAACCGTTGCGCCGGGCAATCGACGCTCCGGCCGACCTGATCTGGGCATCCGCCTCCGTTCACCACGCTGCCGACCAGCAGGCCGCTGTGAACGCACTGGCATCGCTGCTCGCGCCTGGCGGACGGCTCGCGCTCGCTGAGGGCGGGCTGCCCGCGCGGCACCTCCCGTGGGACCTCGGAGTCGGTGAGCCCGGGCTGGAGCTACGACTCGACCTGGCCCAGGACCGGTGGTTCAAGGTGATGCGGGACTCACTGCCGGGGTCGGTGCCGATGCCGTACGGGTGGACCGAGGCGCTGACCCGGGCCGGGCTGACCGAGGCGACCACGCGGAGCGTACTGACCGAGGTGCCGGCGCCGTTGCCGCCCGAGCGGCTCGAAGGCGTCGTACGCGCGTTCCGGACGCGGATCGAGCGACTCACCGGCGCCGATCACGGCTCCGATCACGGTCACGGGCACGGTCACGGGCACGGTCATGGGCACGTGGTTTCTGACGAGGAATGGCTGGCTCCGGAGGATCTCGACGCCTGGCGGCAGCTGCTGGACCCCGCGAGCGCGCATTACCTCGGGCGGCGCACCGACCTCGCCGTACTGTCCGTCCGCAGCGTCCACCTGGGGCACGCGCCGCGCTGACAAGGCACGCCGTCGCCGCACTGTCGGCCCGCCACCGTAAGGTGGGTGCCCATGAACGACCGGCTGGTGTGGATCGACTGCGAGATGACCGGCCTCGACCTGGCGAACGACGCCCTGATCGAGGTTGCGGTCCTGGTCACCGACTACGAACTGAACGTGCTCGGCGACGGGATCGACCTGGTGATCGCGCCGCCACCGGCCGCGCTCGAACAGATGGGTGACTTCGTCCGCGACATGCACACCGCGTCCGGGCTGCTCGAAGAGCTCGCCAGCGGCATCCCGCTCGCCGACGCCGAGGACCAGGTCCTCGACTTCATCACGTCGTACGTCAAAGAGCCCCGCAAGGCCGCCCTCGCCGGGAACTCCGTCGGCACCGACCGGACCTTCCTGGTCCGCGACATGCCGCGCGTCGAATCCCACCTGCACTACCGCAACGTCGACGTCAGCTCGATCAAGGAGCTGGTACGCCGCTGGTACCCGCGCGTGTACTACGCGACGCCGGCCAAGACCGGCAACCACCGCGCCCTCGCCGACATCACCGAAAGCATCTCCGAGCTGCGGTACTACCGGGAGACCGTGTTCGTCCCGCAGCCCGGCCCCGACTCCAGCACCGCCCGGGCCGCCGCCAGCCTCGTCGCAGCACCCGCCGAGGACAGCACAACCGGCGCCTGACCTGCGGATCCGCCCTCGATTTCTGGTCCGGACAGTTCGTCGCTATGATTGCTCAGCCGTCGCGGTTCGGACGGCAATGGTGGGTGTAGCTCAGCTGGTAGAGCACCTGGTTGTGGTCCAGGTGGTCGCGGGTTCGAGTCCCGTCACTCACCCGATGGCCGGCCATGCCCGCGGAGAGCGCGGGCCTGGTCGGCTTCGTCATTTTGTGCGGCTGCGCTTCGCTTGCCGCCGGCGGGGGCTCCGCCACCCGCACCCCCTTTTCGCCTTCGCTTCGCTCGGCTTCGGTGGTTCAGTTCGGCGGTTCGCTCGGCTTCGGTGGTTCAGTTCGGCGGTTCGCTCGGCTTCGGTGGTTCAGTTCGGCGGTTCGCTCGGGTGCGGGGCTTCAGTTCGGCGGTTCGCTCGGGTGCGGGGGTTCAGTTCGGCGGTTCGCTCGGGTGCGGGGTTGGGTTGGGCGGTTCGCTCGGGTGCGGTGGTCCAGTTCGCCTGTAGGTGATAGCTCGCGTGGGAGGATGTTCTGGTGAAGTTGAGCGGGAGCGCGTGGTTTGGGTATGCGGTCGTTGTACTTGTGACGTTTGCGGTGGGGGTTTTGGCGTTCTCGGTTTGGGTTCTTTCGAAGGTGTTCTGAGTTGGGTGTGATCTGAGCGTCTCCTCAGTGCGTCTCTTGTGGCAGAGGCGCCTACAGGAGGTGTGGATGGGTACGACTGAGGACTTCGAGGAGTTCGCGCGGGTGCAGATACCGCGGCTGTACCGGACTGCTTGGTTGCTGGCTGGGGATCGGCATCATGCTGAGGATCTGGTGCAGGAGACGCTCGCGAATCTGCTGAAGGTCTGGCAGCGGATCGACAGTCCTGCTGCTTATGCGCGGACTGCTCTGGTGCGGACGTACATCTCGCAGCGGCGGCGTAAGAGCTGGTCGGAGCGGCCTACCGCTGAGCTGCCGGAGACTGCCGAGCGGGTCGGGGATCCGGAGCTGCGGATGGCTTTGCAGAGTGCCCTGGCGGAGCTGGCGCCGTTGGATCGGGCCGTGTTGGTGCTGCGGTTCTTCGAAGATCGCAGCGTCGAGCAGGTGGCGCTCGATCTTGGCAAGAAGACCAGTGCGATCACCACTCGCACCGCCCGCGCCCTGGACCGTCTGCGGGCGGTTCTCGGTGACGGTGCCGACCAGTTGATCGCGCTCTGAGCCTGAGGAGAATCATGAACACCCAACTCACAGATTTGATGCACCGGGCCACCGAGAACCTCGAGCCGGTCACACCCGATCTGCTGGAACGCAGCGTTGCGCAGGGGCTGCGGCTGCGCCGTCGGCGTACGGCGATCGCCACGGCCTCCGGTGCTGGGGCCGTGCTGGCCACCGCGGGGCTGATCGCGGGCGGGATCCAGCTGGCCGGCTCCCCCACGAACGCCGCGGTCGCCGGTTCGGCCGTGCCGACCGCCAAGCCCTCGGCAAAGCCGTCGGCCAAGGTCACCCCGACGACCAAGCCCGCGGGGGTGAACCTGAAGCAGACGCTGGCGACGCTGAAGGGGCTGGTCGCGGCGCCTGGCCGGACCTTCTCGAACCCCGAGACCTGGGGCGAGGACGACTTCGCAGGTGCGGCGTACGTCGTCAATGACGGTCACGGCGCCGCCCGCGTCGACGTACTGCTCTCTGGCGGCGGCGAGCAGAACCCGTGCGTCCCCAAGCGCGCGGGGTGCAGCACACTGCCTGATGGGTCGGTCCTCTACGTCTCCAAGGAGTCGCCCGTGTACTCCGACAGCCGTCAGGCGGAGTACGGCGTCGTCAGCAACTACGTGGTCCTGTTCCGTCGCGACGGCCGCAACATCAACCTCACCAGCTACAACGGCCCGGCGGAGAAGGGCAAGCAGCACACCCGCCCCAAGCCCCTCCTCTCTGTCGAGGACCTCTCGGCCCTCGCGAAGAGCAAGGCCTGGAAACTCCCTCCGGTCTCCCCCTCGAAGGGCATGAAGTAGAGGTGTGGTGAGCCCATCGCGTCCCCTCGTCGGAGGGGCGCGGTGGGCTCGCTATTTCGCCGCGAGTACGCCGTGGGTTACCAGCTCGACGCCGATAGCGAGCGTCAGGAAGCCGATGATGCGGCTCAGGGCGCCCAGGCCCGTGGGGCCGAGCTTGTCGACGAGCGGCGTACCGAAGCGCAACAGGGCCGCCACAAGAGCGGCAATCACGACCGACGCCACGATCACGCTCAGCCGGTTGGTGATCCCGGGGTGCCGTGCGGTCAGGGCGATCACCACGCCGATCGCGCCCGGTCCGGCGATCAGCGGCAATGCCATCGGCGAGAACGACACGTCCGGCTTGATCGACCCGTGCGTCTTCTCGTCCTCGGTCAGGGTCTGCCGGGCCACGATCATCCCGAAGCCGGAATGCGCGACCACCAGACCGCCGGCGATCTGCAGCGCGGGCAGACCGATGCCCAGCCCTTCCAGCACGAGCGTGCCGAACAGGGCGAAGACGGTCAGGATCGCCAGGACGTAGACGCCGGTCATCACCGCCTGGCGCTTCATCGCGGCGCGGTCGACGCCCTCCGTCAGACCTGCGAAGGTGGCCAGCGCGCCGATCGGGTTCATGATCGGCAACAATGCAGCCAACGCCGAAACCGCAACGTGTACGGGCTCCACGGTCGGGAGCGTACACGGCTCAGAGAGGACCCGCCGTGCGCCACGAGGTGACTGCCGCCGACACCGCACTCGCCGTGGGCAGCGGCGACGTCGAGATCCTCGCGACTCCCCGCCTGATCACCTGGCTGGAGTACACGACTGCCCAGCTCGCCCTGAGCGCGCTCGGTCCCGGCCAAACCTCGGTCGGTACGTCGGTACGCGTCCGCCACCGGTTGCCGACCCGGGTCGGTGACACCGTGGACGTCGTGGCGGACGGTCCCGAGGTGGACGGCCGCCATCTGCGCTTCCAGGTCCGCGCCACCAATTCGGCCGGGCAACTGATCGCGGACGGCGAGCTCGAACGCGTCGTGGTCGACCGCGAACGCTTCCTCGCGAACGTGCCCTAGACGGGTCGCTCGACGTACCAGCGCGGTAGCTCGCCGGGTTCGAGGCTCGTCGGGTCACCAGGGCGGGAGAGTGTGAGGATCGCCTGCTGGATCTCCGGGCGGGCGTTCAGCGCGTCCTCGATCGCGTACAGGCGGGCGGCGACCTCGGACTCGACGTCGTTGCCCACGACGTCGACTGCGGCGACCAGGAAGATCCGGTCGGCGCCGACCCACTCCATGTGCAGGAAGCTGATGCGCTCGATGTCCTGGTGCGCGAGCAGCGCGCGGAGGACCCGGTTCCGGGCCAGCGGCGTGACCGCCTCACCGGTCAGGAAGTCCATGTTCCGGCCGATCAGGAACAGCGCGACACAACCGAGCAGGATCCCGACCACGATCGAGCCGATCGCGTCCCAGACCGCGTTACCGGTCAGTTGGTGCAGCAGGATCGCGAGCGTCGCGATCAGGATGCCGATCAGCGCGGACAGGTCCTCGACGAACACCGCCCGGAGCACCGGGTTTGACGTCAGCCGCACGTACCGCCACGGGCGCAGCATCCGCTCCAGCGCACCCGCCTTGGTCTGCCGCAGCGCCTGCGCGAACGAGATCCCCTCGAGCACGAACGAGACCCCGAGCACGGCGTACGCCCAGCCGTACGACGTACCTTCTGCCTCCCCGTGCTGCAGCGACTGGATGCCGTGCCACACCGAGACCGCGGCGCCGACCGTGAACAGCCCGAACGCGGCGAACATCGACCAGATGTACCCGACCCGCCCGTACCCGAGCGGATGCGACTGATCGGCCGGCTTCCGCGCCCTCCGCTCCCCCACCAGCAGGAACACCTCGTTGCCGGTGTCCGCCCAGGAGTGCGCCGCCTCCGCCGTCATCGAAGCAGACCCGGTGATCACGGCGACCACGGTCTTGGCGAGTGCGATCAGCAGGTTCGCCGCGAGCGCGACCAGCACTGTCAGAAGGCTCTCGCCACCGGATGCGTCGTCCTCCGAGCTGCTCACAGTCAGACCTTACTCAGCTGACCGGCCGGATGATGCGCTGTTCGATCGCGCGTGCCACGGCCGCCGCTCTGGTGTCCACCTCCAGCTTCGAGTAGATGTGCGCCAGGTGGGACTTGATCGTCGCCTCACTGACATAGAGCTTCTTGGCCAGGTCGCGGTTCGACCTGCCGGTGGCGAGCAGGCCGAGGATCTCGACCTCGCGCTCGGTCAGCGTCGGGCCGGATCGTCGTACCAGCCGTGCGGCGACGGCCGGGGCGAGTACTGTCTCGCCGCGGGCGGTGCCGCGGATCGCGCGGAAGAGATCCTCCGGCGGCGCGTCCTTCAGCAGGTAGCCGGAGGCCCCCGCGTCGATCGCGCTCATGATGTCGGCCTCGGTGTCGTACGTCGTCAGCACCAGCACGTACGGCGGCTCGGCCAAAGCGCGCAGACGCGCGGTGACCTCGGCCCCGCCGGCGCCGGGCCCGAGGTTGAGATCCATCAGAACGACGTCCGGGTGCAGGGCCGCGACGAGCTGCTGGGCACTGTGCGCGTCGGATGCCTCGCCGACGACGGTCAGGTCGTCCTGCCCTTCGAGCAGCGCCCGAACTCCCGCGCGCACCACGGGATGATCGTCGACCAGAGCAACCCGGATCACGGGCGCTCCGGTGTCGTTGGCGGCGCCATCGTTGGCAGCGGGATCGATGCGGCCAGCGCCGTACCGTCTCCCGGTTCACTCTCCAGCACCAGCGTTCCTCCCAGTTGTCTCAGCCGTTCCCGGATTCCGGCCAGTCCGTGGCCGCGGTCGGAATCGATCTTGACATGAGATCGCGGAAGTCCCCGGCCGTTATCCACAACGTCGAGAACCACCGCGTCCGGGTGGTAGGTGAGTGTCACCACGGCCGCTTTCGCGTGCGCGTGTTCGAGGACATTGGCGAGGGCGCCGCGGGCCGTGCGGAGCAGTGCTGTCTCCACCTCCGAGTCGAGCGTGACCGGCGTTCCGTGCACCTGCACGTTGACCTTGATGTCTGTGTGGGCCACCAAACGCTCACATGTCTTGCGGAGCGCTTCCGGTAGACCACCCGCGAGCTCTGCCGGTGCCAGGTCGCGGACCACCCTCCTGGCCTCGTCGAGTCCGTCGCGTGCCGTAGCAGCAGCCTGAGCTGCGTGCTCGCGTGCAGCGGCCGGCCTGTCGTCCCACTCGCGTTCTGCGGCCTGCAGCAGCAGGTTGATGCTCGACAGGCCCTGCGCCACGCTGTCGTGGATCTCGCGCGACAGCCGCGCCCGCTCGGCCATGACACCGGCCTGGTGCTGTGCGTCGGCCAGATCGCCCTGTGCTGCGTGCAGCTCGTCCAGCAGCGCCTGTCTGGCCAGTGCGTCCCGCTCCAGCGCTCGATAGGCGCCCACGGCAAGCACTGCGACGCAGACCGGGCCCAGCACGATCGTCGGGTCCAGGCGGTCGGTCATCCGGGTCCACTGCACCACGGTGACCACCACCATGCCCGCAACGACCACACAGGCCGGCCGGAACGACAGGATGCGCAGGGCAACAAAAGACAGTGGCACCGCGCACCAAGCGAACGACGGCGCCAGTAACACCAGCACACACCACTCCACGACCAGCAACGCCAGCCAGACCCGGCTCGGCAGCACCCTGTAGGCGGCGTACGTCGCCAGCAGGACCACTGCCCCGACCAGCACCCACGGTCCGCGGTCGTCGAACCCGTGACCGGTGAGGTACCGGACCACCGACGCCAGCACGAGAACCACCAGGGCCGCGTGCAGTGCGGTCACCAGCCGGGTCGCGTGACTCAGGATCGACGGGGTATGTGCAGTAGACATGTTCAGTTGATCGTAGGCCGCGTAGACCCGGTTCCGAATCATCCGTTCGGCTATGGATTGGTGGCCGAACACCCGTCGTACCGAGAGCCCGGCGGACGGAGGCTGGAGGCAGCTCGAAATCCACCGACCGTTTTAGGGGCCCCAGATGTCTGTCCGTTCGCTGTCCGCCACCCTCGCGCTCTCCGCCACTCTGCTCGGCGCCGGCGCCTCGACGGCCTTCGCCGCTCGGCCGACGACTTACGAGCTGCCCGGTGACGCCGGGGGGTCGAAGTTCGAGGGCATCGGGTACGACGCGCGTACCAAGAACTACTACGTGTCCGAGACCACCGGCGGTGAGATCCACCGCGGCCTGCTCCGCTCCGGCGACGCCGTCGAGTGGCTGAAGGGCGACGGCACCGACGGCCGCTGGACCGCCCGCGGTGTGAACGTCGACTCCCAGGGCCGGGTGTACGTCGCCGGCGGGCCGAACGGGATCGACCACCCGGGCGCGCCGGACCTGTGGGTGTACGACCGCGACGGGCAGCTGCTCGCCGCGCTGCGGACCGGCGTACCGAACGCGTTCCTGAACGACCTCGTGATCGGCCCGGACGGCGCGGCGTACTTCACGAACTCGAACGCTCCGCAGATCTTCCGGGTCGCCGAGCAGCACGGCCGGTGGACCGTCACGACCTGGGCCGACGCGACCGGGACGATCGGAACGACGACCGGCTTCAACCTCGGCGGGATCGTGCTCTCGCCGGACCGCAGGGCGCTGGTCGTGGCCCAGGGCAACGTCGGCAAGCTGTGGCGGTTCGACCTGCGGACCGCGAAGGCCACCACGATCGACACCGGCCGCGCGGACCTCGTGAACGCCGACGGCCTCGTCCAGCAGGGCGACAGCCTCTGGGTCGTGCGCAACTTCTCCAAGGTGCTGAGCACGCTGCGGCTGTCAGCCGACGGCTGGACCGCACGGCTCGTGTCCGCGACGCCGACCGACCCGGACCGGGTGCTGACGACCGCGAAGCTCGCCCAGGGACGGCTGCTGGTGGTCGACAGCAAGTTCGACGAGGCGACCGCGGTCCCGCCGTACCAGGTCATCACCCTGAATCCGCGCCGATGAAGCGGGGTCAGATCGCCGTGGCCGCCGTCCTGCTGATGGCGGTGACCACCGCATGTTCCACTGAGACCCGCAGCACGCCTGCTGCCTCACCTACTAGCTCGCCCTCTAGGAGCGCCGCTGTGCCGTCCACCCTCGACAGTCAGCTGATCGCCGCCGCCTGGAAGAACGACGTGGCCGAGGCCAAGCGCCTGATCACCGCGGGTGCGGACGTCAACGCGGTCGACGACACCGTCCAGAGTGCGTTCCTGATCGCCGCCAGCGAGGGCTACCTCGAGCTCCTCGATCTGACCCTCGCTCACGGTGCCGACGTCCGCAGTCTCGACAGCTACGACGGTACGGCGCTGATCCGGGCGGCCGAGCGTGGTCACGCCGCCGTGGTCGGCCGACTGATCAAGGCCGGCGTGACGGTCAATCACGTCAACAACCTCGGCTGGACCGCCCTGCACGAGGCAGTCATCCTCGGCAAGGGCACGCCGGCCTACGTCGACACCGTGCGGCTCCTGATCGCCGGCGGGGCGGACCGCACCAAGCCGGCTGTCCGCGACGGTGCCACCCCGATGCAGGCCGCAAAGGACCGCGGCCAGACTGCGGTCAGCGCCGTACTCGACACTGCGGGCGACCTCCGAGACATCCGCGCCGCGGCCGAAGCGCTGCTGGCCGCTGCGGTATCAGGCGACGCCAACAAGGTCGCCGCGGCCCTCGCTGCCGGTGCGCCGATCGAGTCGCGCGACGACCACCGCCGTACGGCGCTGTTGCTCGCCTCGCTCAACGACCGGGTCGAGGTCGCCAGGCTGCTCGTCGCGCTCGGTGCCGACCCCGACGCACAGGACGACCGGCAGGACTCTGCCTGGCTGGTCACTGGCGTCACCGGGAGCGTCGCCATGCTGGAGACGCTGCTGCCCGCAAACCCGGACCTCACGCTGCGGAACCGCTTCGGTGGCATCTCGGTCATCCCGGCCAGCGAACGCGGCCACGTCGACTACGTCCGGCGGGTCGTCAAGACGAAGATCAACGTCAACCACGTGAACAACCTCGGCTGGACGGCTCTGCTCGAGGCGATCATCCTCGGCAAGGGCACGCAGCAGTGGCAGGACATCGTCAAGATCCTCATCGACGCCCGCGCCGACCCCAACCTGGCCGACGCCGAGGGCATCAGCCCACTCCGGCACGCCGAGTCCCGCGGCTACGACGAGATCGCAAAGACCCTCCGCGCCGCCGGGGCCCGTTAGAAGTCGCGCAGTGCGACGCCTTCAGTCGTGGGTGAGGCAGCGGGACGGGAGTTCGAACCAGCGGAGGTGGTCGAAATCGGTGTTGACCCGGCCCTCGGGATCGGTGAGGTTCTGCTGACAGGTGGACAACAGGTCACGGGCCTCGGCGAGGTAATCGTCAAGGGCGGACTCGGGAGCCGTGTGGTCGTGGCGCGGATACCTGAGCTTGCCGTCGGCGTCGTACCCGACCTGCGACAGCCGCATCGGCGGCTCCACCGGGCCGCGGTGGTGCCGCCACAGGCCGTTGGCCGGGTCGAAGCGGTAGTCGCCGAGCAGTCGCCAGCCCTCGCGGGCGACGAGCTTCACGGCCTCGACGACGTACGTGAAGACGGCGTCCGAGATGAAGTAGTTGAAGTTGACGCGCACCCAGCCGGGCTTGATCCCCTCGCAGCCGTGCAGGATCTCCTCCTCGAACTCGTGCGACCGGTCCAGGTCGATCCCGAGCAGGGTGTGACCGTACGGGCCCGCACACGAGCAGCCGCCGCGGGACTGGATACCGAACAGGTCGTTGAGCAACGCGACCACGAAGTTGTGGTGCAGGTACCGGCCCGAGGGCGCCTTCACCACGAACGACACGATCGACAGCCGCTCGGCGTCCAGGTTGCCGAGGATCTGCAGGTTCGGCTCCGCCGTCCACGCCTCGACCGCGCGCCGCAGGTAGGCGTCCTCGTGCGCGCGGATCACGTCGATTCCGACGGCCTGCTTCAGCTGGAACGCCAGCCCGGCCCGGATCGACCCGATGATCGCCGGCGTCCCGCCCTCCTCGCGGTGCACCGGATCGTCCAGGTACCGGTGCTCGAGCGGGTTCACATACGCGACGGTGCCCCCACCCGGTACGTCGGGCACCCGGTTGCGAAGCAGTTCGCGGCGCGCAACGAGTACGCCGGGCGTCCCCGGGCCGCCGATCAACTTGTGCGGGCTGAGGAAGATCGCGTCCTTGTACGACAACGGGTCCTGGTCGCGTCCGCCGTACATCTCGATCTCGACGTACGGCGCGGCCGCGGCGCAGTCCCAGAACGACAGCGCGCCGTACCGATGCAGGAGAGCGGAGACCCGCTGCGTGTTGCTGACGATGCCCGTGACGTTGCTCGCCGCCGAGAACGAGCCGATCTTCAGCGGGCGGTCGACGTACTCCTGCAGTCTCGCCTCGAGTTGGTCGATGTCGATATGACCGTCCGCGTCCTGGGAGATCACCACGACATCGGCGATCGACTCGCGCCAGGGCAGCTCGTTCGAGTGGTGCTCGTACGGGCCGATGAAGACGACCGGTCGCTGCTCGGACGGGATCTGGTCGGTCAGGTGATACCTGTCGTCGAGCTCGGCCGGGATCCGCAGGCCCATGATCCCGATCAGCTTGTCGATCGCCCCGGTCGCGCCGGAGCCGCAGAAGATCAGCGCGGTCTCGTCGTCGCCGCCGACGCTGTTGTGGATGATGCGCCGGGCGTCCTCACGCAGCCGGGTCGTCTGCAGACCGGTCCCGCTCGACTCGGTGTGAGTGTTCGCGTACCGCGGGAGAACCTCCTCGCGGATGAAGTCCTCCAGGAAGGTCAAGGCCCGCCCGGACGCGGTGTAGTCGGCGTACGTGACGCGGCGCGGACCGTACGGACCCGGCATCACCTGGTCGTCACCGATCACCGACGCCCGGATCCGCCGCAGCAACGGCGACTCCGGCGGCATCTCCTGGATGTTCATGTCTCAGAGTATGGCCAGGAAGTGATCTGCGTCTCGTCCTGACCGGGTGCCCTCTGGATAGGGTCGGTGCCAGTCGACGGCGAGGAGTGGGGATGACGTTTTCCAGCGAGCTGTGGGAGCGCGGGGCGGCCTCCGTGTACGACGAGATCGTCCGGCACCCGTTCATCACGGGGCTCACCGACGGCACCCTCGACCACGACGCGTTCCGGTACTTCATCGTCCAGGACAGCCACTACCTCCGCGCGTACTCGCGGGCGCTCAGCCTGATCGCCGGCCGCGCCCTCGACGAGGACGCGGTCAGCATGTTCGCGTTGCACGCCGCCAACGCCATCGCGGTAGAGCAGGAACTCCACACCTCATTGCTGGCGTCACTAGGGCTGACTACGGAAGACGTGGACGCGGCTGGATCCGGTCCGACCACCACGGCGTACATGTCCTATCTGACCGCTGTGTGCGCCACAGGTACGTACGCCGAGGCCGTGGCAGCCGTACTGCCTTGCTACTGGATCTACCGGGACGTGGGGCGGGAGCTGCTCAAGAGGTCGTCACCGGACCCGGCGTACCGCAAGTGGATCGAGACGTACGGCTCCGAGGAGTTCGACGCTGTAGTCGAGTCCGTGCTCGCTGTCACGGACGGGCTGGACGTGGGAGCCGCGGAGCGGGAACGTTGTCACCAGCACTTCGCTATGACGTGCCGCTACGAATGGATGTTCTGGGACGCCGCGTACCACAAGCTGGATTGGCCGGTGGGATGAAGGACTTCTACGACGTCGTCATGGTCGGCGGCGGGCACAACGGTCTCGTCGCCGCCGCGTACCTGGCCCAGTCCGGGCTGTCCACGCTGATCCTGGAGCAGCAGTCGCATACCGGCGGTGCAGCGGTCAGCGAGCGAGTGTTCCCGGGCGTGGACGCGCGGCTGTCGCGCTACTCGTACCTGGTCAGTTTGCTGCCCGACAAGATCGCCGCAGACCTGGGTCTCAACCTGGAGCTCCGGTCCCGCGCAGTCGCGTCGTACACCCCGGTACGCCGCTCTGGACGCGACGTCGGCCTAATGGTCGAGCGGCCGGAAGGCGCCGGCACCAGGGACTCGTTCCGCGCACTCACCGGGAGCGACGCGGAGTACGAGGCCTGGACGGACTTCTACGGCTCTGTCGCTTCGCTGGCCGCCGCTGTCGCTCCCACTCTGCTAGAGCCGCTCCAGCCGGCAGCTGCGCTTCGCTCCCGTGTGGACGGCGCACTGTGGGACGAGCTGATCGAGCGGCCGCTCGGAGAGACCATCGAGCGACGCTTCACCGACGACACCGTCCGTGGGGTCGTCGCGACGGACGGCGTCATCGGAACGTTCGCCGGGCTGCACGACGAGTCACTGATCCAGAACAGGTGCTTCCTCTACCACCTGATCGGCAACGGCACCGGCGAGTGGCGGGTGCCCGTCGGCGGTATGGGGGCGGTCACTGACGCACTGGCCGCTGCCGCTCGGCGTGCTGGTGCCGCACTGGTCACCAACGCAGCAGTCACCGCGGTCGAAGCAGACGGGACCCGTGGCTCGGTCACGTGGCTCGGTGGCGACGGTGAGCGATCCGTCGAATGCTCCTGGGTGCTGTCCAACGTCGCACCGTCGACGCTGGCTGCGCTGCGTGGCCAGACCGGTGTCGAGAAGCCGGAAGGGTCGCAGCTGAAGATCAACCTGCTGCTGCGTCGCCTGCCGGCGTTGAAGTCCGGCGACGACCCTGCGCGGGCGTTCGCCGGCACGTTCCACATCGACGAGGACTACAGCCAGCTCGAGACGGCGTACCGATCCGCCACGTCCGGCGAACTGCCCGCCGTACCGCCGTCCGAGGTGTACTGCCACTCGCTGACCGACCCGTCGATCCTCTCCCCCGACCTGGTTGCCTCCGGCCACCACACCCTGACCGTCTTCGGCGTGCACTTCCCTGCCCGTTTATTTGCCTCTGACAACGATTCGGCCCGGGCCGAGTCCGCGCGGCGCGTACTGGCCGGCCTGGACTCCTACCTCGCCGAGCCGCTCGAGGACTGCATCGCCCGCGACGCCGACGGCAACCTGTGCATCGAGGCCAAGACGCCGTACGACATCGAGGAATCCGTCGGCATGCCCGGCGGCCACATCTTCCACGGCGACCTCCAGTGGCCCTGGGCGACCGACCCCTCCGACACCGGCCGCTGGGGCACCGAAACCGACGTCGCCAACCTCCTGATCTGCGGCTCCGGCGCCCGCCGCGGCGGCGCCGTCTCCGGCCTCGGCGGCCACAACGCCGCCATGACCATCCTCACCCGCTAACCGATTTCGCATCTCCCCGATCCCCCTGCTACGATCCTCTTCGTTCGAAAGCAACACCAAGCGCCGCTAGCTCAATTGGCAGAGCAGCTGACTCTTAATCAGCGGGTTCGGGGTTCGAGTCCCTGGCGGCGCACAAAAGCCCAGGTCACCAAGGTGCCCTGGGTTTCTTTGTGCCCGTCGCGCACCACCTACGCACCACTTTCCCAGATGCCAGCACCGAGCTGACCCGGCGGCACTCGCCCACCTCTTCCCTGCGGCTTCATCTGATCGTGACTGTGCGTCACATCACATCGCTTCGCATCGTTGCCGACTTCTCGGATTCTTCGTGCCGACAAGCGTTGAGCAGCCAGCCGTCGTACCGGTTGGAGGCCCGACATGCCGAGAGCACCACTGCCCATCGGAACCTGGGGTGCGATCTCGACCTGGGTCGTGGACCGACGACAAGGGCCGCGCCGTCAAGCACAAGTCGCAGGCCAGATTCCGCGACTACGACGGCCACGTCCGGCCGGTCTCCGCCTACGGCAAGACCAAGACCGCCGCTGAGCGCGCTCTCCTGAAGAAGCTCCAGGACCGCGCGAAGACAGGCCGCCACGCCGGCGAACTGACCGCGATGCACAAGATGAACGACCTCATCGACCTGTTCGAGAAGAAGTTCACCGAATGGGTCAAGGACGGCACGCGCTCCGCGCTCCGGTGGTCGCCCGTTCCCGGGCGGGGTGAATTGGGAAGCCAGTCGGCGGGCCGGTTGATCGGCAGCCTGCAGGAAACGGTGAGTCGTGGGGTCTCGGTCGCGCCCTCAACTCCGACGCCACGGTGTGCTGCGACCCGATCAGCTGGTTCGCGCGGTCGGGCTGATCTCCAACCCGTCGGCCTTCGTGCTTGGCAAGCCTGGGCTCGGGAAGTCTACGGTGGTACGTCGGATGGCGCTCGGCCTGGCCGGGTACGGCGTCCAGCCGCTCCTCCTCGGCGACCTGAAACCCCGACCACCGCGACCTGATCGAGGCCCTCGACGGCCAGGTCATCGACCTGGCCCCCGGCCGCGGAAACCTGAACGTGCCCGACCCCGGCGACACCCTGCCGGCCGCGGCCCGGCTCGCCGGCTCCGCGCGGCCGGCGGTGAATGGTGGGTTCAGATGAATGTGATCGCCGCGGCCTTCGCCAGGTTGCCCCGGGCAACCTGCTTGCTGCCAGCGGCAACATGGCCATACTGCAGGCATCGATGAATCGCGTGACTACGACTTGGTCGCAAAGGTCCGAGGTACGCGGACATTCAGGTCAACGGAGGTCCGACGAGTTCGTAGCCATACCGACGCATGATGTTCTCGGCCTTCGCAAGAACGTCGGGATCAACCTTCGAGAGGTCTGGCATGGCCGCCATCAGTTCTGGGAGCAACGGCTCGAGTTCTTTGAAGTAGCCCGTCATCCCGCCGGGCGTGAACATGACCGTGACTCGACCGGGCTGGCCGCCGATGTTTGCCCATGCGTGCGGCGTACCGCGTGGGATGAACACGAAGGCCCCCGCCGCCGCCTCGCTGACGTCGTCGGCGATCTTGAACCGATACGTGCCGTCGAGAATGTAGTACGCCTCGTCGTGTTCGTGGTGGATATGCTCCGGAGCCCCGACGTCCGGCGCCAGCAACAGTTCGCCGAAGTCGATGACCCCGCCGGTTTCGGCCCCGGAGATCTTCCAAGTGAAGAGTTCCCCGGGCATGAACGTCTGCCGGCTCCCTTCGCTCGGCGGCACGACGCGACCTCTCGATCCCATGATTGGGCCTCCCCGTTCGTCATCATCCCCCGATGATCAACCGTAGATGCCTGACAGCGCCACGGATAGTACGGACGCGACATGCAGGCGGCGATGCTCAGGGGCGGCAGTCGATCCAGGTCCGCATCAGCGCCGTCGGGGTGTCGCCCCCAAACGCGCGGCAATCGCGGACGAAGTGCATCTGGTCGTAGTAGCCGGCATCCGCCACAACCTCCGACCACGTGCGGTCAGGTTCGTCGCTCTTGGACTGTAGGGCGCGGGCGAACCGCGCGATACGTCCGAACATCTGTGGGGCGACACCAACCTGTTCGAGGAAGACACGCTCGAACTGCCGGACACTGAGCTGGCTCTGCGCTGCCATCGTCCCAAGGCCGACCGGAGCCGAGCCATGCAGCATTGAACGCGCGGCCGACTGCACCGGATGAAGGGGTCGGCTATCCGAGACCTTCGTGAGAAGGAACCGCTCGAGGATGGCGACCATCGACCACAGGTCATCGGGCGTCTCGACAACGCGCTCGTGTACTTCTCTCACATCGACTCCCACGACATCGGTCGCGTCAGGGGTCAGATCGGTAACGTGACGAAGCGGGACGTGGAACAGCCGATAGAACCCAGTCGGCTGGAAGTGGACCGTCAGCGTGATGAGTCGGCCTGTTGCCCGCAGATCGAGATTTCGGCGCGTCTGGCGACCAACAATGACGACATCCGGCGCGCTTGCTTCTGCTCCAGAACGGCGATCCACGACAGCGAACGGTTGCGCGAGATTGAACTGCATCATCTGTTCCGGGCGGGCTGTGAGCGGCTTCCGAATAACCGCGTCTCCGAGGTCGACCCGCGCGTAGTGGTAGCAACGCACGTATTCGCGCAGGGGCGGCGCAGGCAGAGCCTCTACAACGTCATACACATTCACAACCCCACCTGCTAACTCGGTCGGATGTCCCAACTGACGATACTCTCCGTCAACCGAGCGCTGGTACGAACGCGGCGTCTGCGAGCCGTACCCGCACACCTCACCGCGTCACGCACGCGGCCTCGCACCGCCTTCGCCTCGCCCCCCGAGCAGGCAACCGCCTCAGCGTCCGGGGCCGCCCAAAAATAGTACGCATGCTAAATCTTCTGACCGGCGGCGATCGGCTGAGGAAGGGTCCAGCGGGTCGCCTAAGATCATACGTATGGCGAAGAACTCCGTTCCCGCGGTGCCGCTCATCCCGCGACGTCTTCCCGTGGGTCGGCTCGGGGTGTCCGTTGTCGCCGAGCTCGTCGCCCTGATCGTGACCGGCCGGCTGAAGGAGGGCGACCTGCTGCCTCCGGAAGGACCGCTGAGTGAGCACTTCGGCGTGAGCCGGACGGTGTTGCGTGAGTCGGTGAAGAGGCTCGAGGAAAAAGGCCTGGTGACCGTCTCGCAGGGTCGTGGCACTCAGGTACGGGCGCCGGGGTACTGGAACATGCTCGACCCAGTGGTGCTCTCGGCCCTGATCGACAACGACGAGAGCGTGGGCGTCCTCGACGAGTTGACGATCGTGCGCGCGAGTCTCGAAGCGGCGATGGCAGGTGCCGTGGCCAACTCACACACCGCCGACGAGCTGCGGCGGCTGGAGAATGCGTTGACGGCGATGCGGGAGAGCGAGTCCGAGACGGACTCGTTCCGGCAGGCCGATGTGGTCTTCCACTATGCGGTCATGGAGATCTCCGGCAACCGGCTGGCGGAGAACATCGCCAAGCACATCTACAAACGAGCCGTCGAGTCCAGCCGGTACCAGGGCATCAATCCGCCGGACGCCGTGACCCTCACCCTCAAGGAGCACGAGGCGATCGTCAAGGCCATCGCCCGTAACGACGCGGCCGCCGCCGAGAAGGCGATGCACGATCACATCCACGGGTCGTGGGAGCGCCGTCGGCTGTCCGACCAGCCTCCCCGGCCACGTGGCCGCAAGCGCAGTCAGAAGCGGCAGTAGATGTCGGTGGCGTTGCCGCCGAACACCTGCGCACGTTCTGCGCTGGACAGCCCGCTCAACAGGCGGTCGACCGCGGCCTTCCATGCCACCGCTCCCCCGCCGAGTTCGGCCAGCGGCCAGTCGGAGCCGTAGAGAAGGCGTTCCGGACCGAAGGCATCGAGGGCGATCAGCACGCGATCGGCGAGATCCTCAGCCCGCCAAGATCCCGGGGCAAGGCCGGAAACAAGGCCCGACAGCTTCGCGACGACGTTCGGACGACGAGCCAGCTCCCGCAGTCCAGCTGCCCATACCCGCGTATCCGCTCCCGGCGCGGGTGGTCCGCCGAGATGGTCGAGCACGAAGCGCATTCCTTCGTACCGACCACTCAGGACTGCCGCCTGCGGCAGTTGCCAGTCGCGAACGACCAGGTCGAAAGAAAGGCCCTCGCGATCCAGCGCGGTGAAGCCGAGGGCAACATCCTCCCGCAACATCCACTCGGGATCCGGGTCGATGTGTGCCAGGTGCCGCACTCCCACCAGGGTCACGGTTGCGTGCCGACGGATCTGGTCGAGCTGTGGACCGACGGGCGCGGAGAGATCGACCCAGCCGACCAGGCCGGCGACGACGGACGGGTCCAGTCGAGCGAGCCGAACGCTCTCCGCCAAGCTGTTGCTCGACTGGACGACCACCGCACGCCCGAGACCCGTCGAGGCGAGCATGACCTGCAGGTCGGACGAGCCGAAGTCACGGGCGATCGGCGCCATTGTCTCCGGATCGATCCAGTCCTGCGGGTCCAACGCTCGGTCCCACAGATGCACATGCGCGTCGATGCCGGCGGTCATCCGAGGTGCCACACCTCGTCGACGGGCTGCCACAACGCCCCCGGGTTCCGCTCTTCGGCGATCCGCACCTGGCACGGATCGGTGTGCGTCCACCACTCCTGCGAGACCGGGTCGTCCGCGATCCGTTGCATGTCCGCCTCGTGGTCTTCCCCGACGTACTCGTAGTACGCGAACAAGATGTCGCCGAAGACGAAGATGCTGTAGTTGCGGACGTTGCACTCGACGAGCTTCTGCTCGACACCCGGCCAGACGGCGCGGTGCAACGACAGGTACTCCTCACGCTTCTCGGGTCGTACGCCGACGACGAACGCCCGGCGCTCCGGTGCGCGCGTCACGAGACCGGCCTCAGCGGTGCGGCGGGAACGTCGATGACGTCCGGCTCGGCCACCAGCCGCAGAGCAGCGCGCTCAGGCCGGATGTGCGGTCCTGTCGCTGCCGGAACTGATGCCTCGGAGTTTCCCGATGACAGCTGGGACTCGTCCACCAGGATGCCGATGCCCGGGCGGTCGCCCAGGATGATCCCTCCGTCGTCGAACTCCTGGTCAACGTCCAGACCGACGGGGAAATGAAGATCCTGGACCTCGTAGGTCAGCAGGTTCGGTACGGCGGCGGCCGCGTGCGCGATCGGATTCGCGTTGTACGCCACGGGACTCACCGGCAGGTCATGTCCGTGCGCCAGCGTCGCCACCCGGAGGAAGTGGGTGATCCCCCACACGTTGCCCACCTGGACGACGTCGAGGGCCTTGGCGTCGAGCAGTGGGCGATACTGCTCGAGCCCGGTCAGGTTCTCACCGCTCGCGATCGCCGCACGGATCTTGCCGCGCAACGCCGCCAATCCTGCCGCGTCCCACCGGCGTAACGGCTCCTCCACCCAGGTGAGGTCCAGATGTTCCTCGATGGCGGCAACGTACCGGGCGGCCTGCGCCTGGTTCCACGACTCGTTGGCGTCGAACATGAGCGCCGGCCGACGGGAATTGCGGCTGAGCGCCGCCCGAACGATCTCCAGCCGGGGCAGGTCACGGTCCAGGTCGCGGCCGCCCTTGACCTTGCCCGCCTTGAACCCGCGGTCCGCGAACCGGCCGTACAGTTGCGCGACTTCCTCATCGGTCAGGCCGTACTCGAGGCCCGACGCGTATCCCGGGACGAAGCGTTCGCGCGCCCCCAGAGTCCGCCAGAGCGGCTCGTCCGCCATCTTGGCCTTGAGGTCCCACAGCGCCATGTCGACGGCCCCGATCGTGCCGAACACAGGGCCGGAATGACCGGCTTTGAACACCCAGTCGAGCATCCGGTCGTACAGAGCCACCACCGACCGCGGGTCCTCGCCCTCGACCGCGGGGAAGACCCGCGCGATGTCGGCGTGGAGACCGAGCCCGACGCCCTCGATGCCGGCGTCCGTCTCGATGATGAGGACGGGGACCGGCGTGGTGTCGCCACTCTGTACGCCGTTGACGTCGCCGGTGACCCTCCCCCAGTCGTGAACCGTACTCAAGCTGCGATATCCAGTGATCTTCATGGTCAATCCTCCTTGAGAACCGGGGCGGTCGTCATTCCTTGGTTCCGCCCGCCGTCATTCCCTCGACGAGGAATCGCTGGGAGAAGAGGAAGACGATCAGCACGGGCAGGATCGAAACGATTGTCGCCAGCGCCAGGGTAGGCAACTGGACGGAGTCCGATCCGGCCGAGCTGGGGTTGAACGCGGGCGTCGCGGCGAGCAGCGAGGTGAGGCCGACCTGGATGGGGTACCCGTCGCTGGAGGGCAGCATCACGAACGGCAGGAAGAAGTTGTTCCAGTTCTGCACGAAGCTGAAGAAGGCGACCAGAGCGACGATCGGCGCGCCCAGCGGAAGGGCGATCCGCGTGAAGACCTGGAACTCGGTGCAGCCGTCGATGCGGGCTGCCGCAAGCAGGTCACGCGGGATGCTCGTCGAGAAGTAGATGTAGGTGAGGTACACGCCGAAGGGGAAGAACGACATCGGCAAGATCACCGACAGCGGACTTCCGATCAGGCCGACGCTGTTCAACTCCAGGAAGATCGGCAGCACCAACGCAGTACTGGGGATCAGCATGACGACCAGGGTCAGCACGAGCAGCGCCTTGCGCAGCTTGAACTCGGTGAGCGCGAGTGCGTATCCGGCGGGGACACTCACGAGCAGCGTGAGCGCCAGAGCCCCCAGTGCGTAGAACGCGGAGTTCCCGATCCAGGTCGTGACCGCGCCGTCTTGGAAGCCGAACAGCTGATGCCAGTTGGAGACGAAGTCGCTCCATGACCCGAGCGCGAACGGATTGGAGACAGTCAGCGCCTTGGCGGACTTGGTGACCGCGAACAGCAGCCAGACGATCGGGACGGCGAAGAAGAACACGAACAGGGTCAGGACGAAGCCCGCAACGGCTCGCCCGCTCCATCCTCGGAGGCTCACGCGGCGAGGTTCGGCGGAAACTGCACTCATGGTCATTCCTTCTCGAAGAGGCCGCCGCGGGTCACGAACACCCAGGACAGCAGCAGCGCGACGACCAGCAGGATCAGCGAGATGGCGGCCGCGCCGTTGAAGTCGTTCTGCTGGAACGCGTACTGATAGGCGAGCTGATTCAGCGAATAGTCGTTGGGGACCACCGCGTTGCTGGCCTGACTGAGCAGTTGCGGTTCGACGAACAGTTGCGTGCCGGCGGCGAGGGACATGACCCCCATGTAGGCGATCCACTTGCGGAGCAGCGGCAGCTGGATCCGGAGTGCGATCTGTACGGCGCCGGCGCCGTCGACCTGGGCCGCTTCGAGCACTTCCGTGCTGATGTTGTTGAGCGCGCCGTACATGATCACGATCCATCCGCCGGCTCCGGTCCAGAACGCGATGATCGCGAAGATCGCCGGCAGGTTCCCGGGCTGGATGACCGCCACGAAACTGTCGAACCCGAACGCCCGCAGCAGGCCGCTGACCGGGCTGGCCGTCGGATCGAGGACGAACAGCCAGAGCAGGACGCTGGACGCGCCGGCGAGAGCGCCGGGGAGGTAGTAGACGAAGCGCAGGGCCGTGCTCGCCCACCGGAGACGTACGGCGTGGACGAGCAACGCCAGACCCACGACGAAGACGACCAGCGCGACGAGCCAGATGACCAGGTAGAGGGTCACATGCAGCACAGCCGGCCAGAACCTGAAGTCACTGACGACCTTCGTGAAGTTGCCGACGCCGGCGAACCCGCCGTCGGCGTTCGTGAACGCCAGCAGGACCGCGTACAGCGAAGGAACAACCCCGAATGCCAGCGCGAGCAGGGCGTAGAGCGAGACGAAGACGTAGCCGATCGGCGTGCGACCGGGTCCCCGGCCGGTCGGCCGGCCCGGCCGCCGACGCTCGAAGGCGCCGGCGGCCAGCTCGTCGCTCGGTGGAGCGATGGTCATTTCAGTTCACCGAGTATCCGTTGACCTTGGCTTGGTTCTCGATCGCCTGCTGCCACGTCGGCAGCAGTTCGACGATCGACTTGCCGCCGGTGATCGCGGTGGTCATCGTCTTCGCCCAGATCGCTTCCTGGCTGAAGATGCCGTAACCCCAGCCGTCCCATACCTGCGAGGCAGCGGTCACCACCGGCTGAAGCGAGGTTGCGAAGTACTTGCTGGACTCCTGCTTCGCGACCCACTTCTCAGCCGCCGGCGCATAAGCGGGGTAGCCGGGCGCGACACTCACCTGGTAGTCGTCGGCGGTGGTGACGAACTGGACGAACTTCTCGGCGGCCGCGAGGTTCTTGGAATGGCTGGAGACGAACCATGTCCCGCCACCCACGTTGCCCGTGACAGGTTTGTCGTCGCCCTTCCACGGCAGCGGCGCGGCGATACCGAGCTGGCCGGCGGGCACGTTCAGGGACTGCGGGTTGTTGAAGATCGCCCCGGCATACCAGGCCGGCCCGGGCATCATCAGCACCTTGCCGGAGTACTTCTTCACGAACTCCGGGGTGAAGACGCTGACGACGGGGACGGTTCCGTTCCCGCGGAGCGTGTCGAGCATCGACGCCGCTCGCTTGCACTCGGTGGTGTCGGTGTTCACCTTCACCGACTTGGGACCGGTGATGCCGTTGGCCTGGCACTTGCTGGCCCACAGGAACACTTCCGGCGTCCATGCGTCACCAGCTGTGCCGATGATGTATCCGGGATGCTCGTTCGCCACTTTCTCCCCGAGGGCCTGGTACTCCTCCCAGGTGGTCGGCACGGCGTAGCCGAACTGGTCCATCAGCTTCTTGTTGTACCAGAGCACAGCCTGAGCGAGGTCGTTGCGGAGGCAATACACCTGGCCGTCCACAGTGCAAGGGTTGAGCGACCCTCCGGTGAACTTCGCGAGCGTGTCACCAGGGACCAGACCTTTGTCCAGCACGGCCGCGAACGCCTGCTTGCCGCCGCTCTTCTGACTGGCCCAAGCCGCGTCGTTGTTCTGGGTCGAGAACACGACGTCGGGCCAGCCGCTGCCGGCCCGGTCGAAGAGCTGCATCTTCGTGCGGAACGAGTTCGATCCGTTCGCCGACCCGTCGTACGCGACAACCTCGATCTTCGTGTCCGGATTGGCCTTCTGGAACGCCTTCGCGGCGGCCTGACGGTCGGCGTCCACCCAGACGGTGATCGTCGCGGACGCGTCCTGCGTCACTTCGGGAAAGCCGAACGACCCGTTCGCCGAGGTGCCTTTGGTACTGCAACCGGCGAGGGCGAGGAGCGCCGTCCCGACGCAGAGTCCGGCGACTGTCAGCGCCGACCTGCGGCGCGAACGAACCCCAGTGTGGATTCCGGCCATGAGTTGTCCTTGTCTTGTCGACTCCGTTGACGAATCGGAGTGGGTCGTGATTCGAGACTATAGGGCATACGTATGATGTTTGCCAGTAGACCCGTGACGCTGAGAACAGTGGTCACGTCACCGGCCGAGCCAACCGCCGTCGACCGGGAGGATCGTCCCGGAGACGTAGCGAGCGGCGTCCGACGCCAAGAAGACAGCAGCGCCGGCGATGTCCTCCGCCGTACCCCATCGCCCCGCCGGGATCCGCTCGAGGATGGCCCGGGAGCGATCAGGGTCGTCCCGCAGCGCCTGCGTGTTGTCGGTCGCGATGTAGCCGGGAGCGATGCCGTTCACCGTCACGCCGCGCCCCGCCCACTCGTTGGACAGGGCGCGGATCAGCCCCGCCGTACCGGACTTGGCGGCCGCGTAGCCCGGGACATTGATGCCGCCCTGGAACGACAGCAGTGAGGCTGTGAAGACGATGCGGCCGTACTCGGCCTGCAGCATCCGCCGACCCAGAATCTGGCTGAGCACGAACGTGCTCGTGAGATCGACCTCGAGCACCTCGTCGAACCAGTCGAGGGGATGCTCGGCCGCAGGAGCGCGGCGGATGGTTCCGGCGTTGTTGACCAGGATGTCTACCTGACGATCCGCCGCGGCGAGCGCTTCGGCAAACGCGATCACCGCTGTGCGATCGGCGAAGTCCACGCGATGTCCCGAAAAGTCGCGGCCGAGCTGACGCACGCGATCTCCGATCGCTGACGACGCAGGGTCGAGAGTGGCCGACACACCGACGATGTCGGCACCGGCAGCAGCCAGCGCCTCGGCAACAGCGAACCCGATCCCGCGCTTCGCGCCGGTCACCACAGCGAGGCGGCCGGTCAGATCGAATGGATTCATGAGGCGTTCAGCTCCACGAGCAGCTTCATCGCCTGCCCTGCTTCGAGGACGCCGAAGGCCGATTGGACCTCCGTCAGCGGCACGACGGCGGTGACGAGTTTGTCCGCCGGTATCGTGCCTTCGGCAACGAGTTCGGCGGCGCGCTCGAAGTCGCGTCGCTCGTAGACCCGCGCGCCGAGGATCCGCAGCTCTCTCCAGAACACGCGATGAAGGTCCAGCGGGCGCGGTTGCGCATGGATGGCCACCACGACGAGGGTCCCGCGGACCTTCACCAGATCGGTGGCGCCCTGAACGGCGGCCGCGGAGCCGGAGACCTCGAACACGACATTCGCTCCGGCGCCACCTGTCCACTCCTCCACCCAGGCGGCCTGATCCACGGACGAAGGATCCAGCGTTGCGAGTCCTAGCTCGGCAGCAGTGGCCCTGCGGGCGGGGTCGATCTCCGCGATCACGACCTCAGCACCGAACGCGACGGCGACGGTCGCGATCAGGACACCGATCGGGCCCGCACCGATGACGACAGCCTTGTCGCCCGCCTCGATCTCGGACCGACGTACGTCGTGGACCGCGACGGCTACCGGCTCCACGAGCGCGGCGTCTCGCAGCGAGACCCCGGAGGGCAGTCGCACGAGGGTCGATGCCGGGACGTTCCAGTACTGCTGGAGAGCCCCGGGACTGTCTATGCCGATGAAGTTCAGGTGCTGGCAGATGTGCTCGTTACCTGCCCGGCAGGCGGGACACGTGCCGTCCCAGACAAGCGGCATCACGGTCACCGGGTCACCGATCGACCAGCCCTCGACACCAGGGCCGAGGTCGACGATCGTGCCCGACATCTCGTGCCCGATGGTCGCCGGCTTGCTGACGCGGCCGTCCATGTCACCGTGGAACACGTGGAGATCGGTGCCACAGATGCCGACATAGGCCACCGCGATCCGGACCTCGCCGCGGCGCAGATCGGCCGGTGCGCGCTCCTCGACCGCCATCGTCCGGTCACCCACATAGTTCACCGCCAACATCGCTCTCACTTCCTTCTCGATCGGCACCGCGGCCGGAAGGGCCGGCGGGCCTGCGCAGCCTAACCCAGGACCGATACAAACGTAATACGTATGTTGAAATGCGATACCGTCCACAGCCATGGACAACGACCACCTTTCCGGCGCGGCCACTCAGCCGTTGCCGACGCGACGTCTTCGCACCGGCCACCAACTCACCGAGCTGGGACTGGGCGCTTCCCAGTTCGGCAACCTGTTCACGGAAACCACCGACGAGCAATCGGCGCGCGCCGTCGAGGCAGCGCTCGACGAGGGGATCCGCTACTTCGACACGGCACCCCACTACGGCTTGGGTCTGTCCGAACACCGGCTCGGCCAGGCCCTGCACGACATCGCCGTCGACGTCCTCGTCTCCTCGAAGGTGGGGCGCCTGCTGGTCGAGAGCCCGGAGACGGCCGATCGACTCGACGACGACGGGTTCGTCGTACCGGCGACGAAGAGACGGGTCTGGGACTTCAGCCGTGACGGGATCCTCCGTTCTGTGGAGCAGTCGCTCGTACGACTCGGTACCGACCGACTGGATCTCGCCTATCTGCACGATCCGGACGACCATTGGGAGGCGGCCTCCACCAGTGGAATCTCGGCCCTGGTGGAGCTTCGGGACCAAGGCGTGGTCGGCGCGATCGGCGCCGGCATGAACCAAGCGGCGATGCTGACCGAGTTCGTCAGGCGGACCGACGTCGATGTCGTCATGGTCGCCGGGCGGTTCACACTCCTCGACCAGTCAGCTCTCGAGGATCTCCTGCCCATGGCCCATGAGCGAGGCGTCGGCGTTGTCGCCGCGGCGATCTACAACTCCGGGCTGCTCAGTAAGGCGACGGTCGACACCTCCGCGCACTACGACTACTCGCAGGCGCCGAGCAGCGTCGTCGACCTGGCTGTCCGCGTGGCCGAGGTCTGCGAACGGCACGGCGTGAGCCTTCCCGCGGCCGCCGTCCAGTACCCGCTGCGTCATCCCGCAGTCGTGTCGGTGGTGACCGGGATGCGGACCGAGCAGCACGTGCGGAGCACCGTGAGCCGGTACCGGGAGGACATCCCGGAGTCGCTCTGGGAGGAGCTGCACGCAAGCGGTCTCGCCCCGGACCCCGCTCGGCGGAGCTAGGCATACTCACGCCGTACGAGCTCTTGTCGCAAACATCATACGTATGCTAACTCTGTTCCGGGGTATCGACGCCCCCTCAACAGGAAGCGATCGAACATGACATTGACGTCTGAATCACGACGCTCGATGGCCACGCCCGGGGGGCGCAGATCGGCCGTTCTCGCGTTGCTCGGCGCCGGCGCCGTCATCGCCTCGGTGCTCAGCCCGTCGAGTGCGCAGGCCGCGCCCGCGACCGTCTACTACGCAGCGCCCGACGGCAAGGACTCCGGACACTGCAGCCAGGCGATGCCGTGCACTCTGGAGCGAGCGCAGCACGTGGTCCGGCCGGCCGCCAAGTACGGGGACGTGACCGTACAACTTGCCGATGGCAACTACCGTCTCGACGCGCCGCTCAGGTTCGGGCCCGAGGACGGCGGCGGCGACCACACCATCCGCTGGACTGCCGCACCCGGCGCCCACCCCGTCATCACGGGCGCGTCGAAGGTCACCGGCTGGTCCCAGTCCGACGTGGGGCGCGGGATCTGGGTGGCGGACACCCCGAGCGGCCTCGACACTCGTCAGCTGTACGTGAACGGCGTGATCGCGCCACGTGCGTCCATCCGCCTCGCCAACTCCGACGTCACTCCGACGGCGACGGGTCTCACCATCAAGAACCCTGCCCTGAGCTATCTGGCAACGCTTCCCGACCAGAGCAGGATCGAGTTCGAGTCACTGGGCGACTTCACCAACCGGTACTCTCCGGTCAAGAGCATCAGCACGACCGAGATCACGATGGCGCAGCCGGCCTGGGACAACAACACCTGGGGCTGGGACACGGTCCAGAACTCGTTCCTGGCCGGGCCGAGCTGGTACCTCGACAACTCGCTGAGCTTCCTGACCCAGGTCGGCCAATGGTACATCGATCCGACCGGCGGAAAGCTCTACTACAAGCCGGCCGACGGCGTGGACCCGAACCAGCTCGATGTCGAACTCCCCCGGCTGCAGTCACTGCTCAGCATTGGCGGGACCTACGACCAGCCGGTCACCGGACTCACCTTCGAGGGCATCCAGTTCTCCGGTACGTCGTGGCTCGGCCCCTCGACAGACGGGTACGCCGACCAGCAGAACGGGCTGTTCATCAAGGGTTCCTACGACTACCGCCCCGCCGACGCCTTCGCCAGTTGCTCGCGCGGCTGTGAGATGTTCGAGCGGGCGCGCACCACGTGGTACCAGGAACCGGCCGCGGTCCAGGTGTCGGCCGCGGGCCGCATCTCGTTCACCGGAAACACGTTCACCAACCTCGGACAGTCGGCACTCGGGATCGGGAACGACGCGAACGCCACCACCACCGGAGTCGGGCTCGGCGCGAGCGACATCGACGTGGTCGGCAACCGGTTCACGGAGAACAGCGGCCACGGCGTCGCCGTCGGCGGCGTACTGCCCGACGCGCACCACCCCAGCGACCCGCGGATGACCAACCAGGACATCCTCGTCGAGAACAACACGATCAACCGGGTTGCCGTGGACTACAAGGACAACAGCGGCATCCTCAGCACCTACGTCACCGACGCGAGGATCCTCCACAACGAGGTCTCCAACGTGCCGTACGACGGCATCGACACCGGCTACGGCTGGGGGATCAACGACGCCGGAGGGTCGAACGACTACGTCGACCGCGGCTACTACAAGTGGAACACGCTGTACTCGACACCGACCACGCTCAAGGACAACCGCGTCGAGGGCAACCTCGTGCACAACACGAAGGCACGCTTCGCCGACGGCGGATCGGTCTACAACCTGTCGGCGAGCCCCGGCACGGTGGTCAGCAAGAACTACCTGTTCAACATCTCGGGGGTCGGCCTGTACCTCGACGAGGGCTCGCGCTCGATGACCTACGAGAACAACGTGGTCCAGGGCGGCTCGTTCGTCTTCACCAACGCCTACAGCCTCCGGAACAACACCAGCGACAACGTGATCCAGAACAACTGGTACAACTCCGGAGGGGCCTCCACGCCCAACGCCGCCGCGCACAACAACAAGCTGATCAACAACGTGAAGATCAGTGGGGCCAACTGGCCGGCGGGCGCGCGGGAGGTGATCTGCGCAGCAGGTGTCGAACCGCAGTACCGGACCTCGCTCAACGCGAACCAGTTCGGCTTCACTGGCTGCTCGGTCGATGCGCCTGTCGCCTCCGGGTTCGCCACGGCCAAGGCCTCAGCTGTCAGCTCGTACTTCGGTCAGAGTGGCGGAGTCTTCGGGATCGCGGCCGCCGGTGCCGATGTCTGGGGCGGGGGCGGTCAGCACGACGACCAGTTCGGCTCGATCTACAAGGCCGGCGCGTTCGCATCACAGGCGAGCGTTTCTGCCAGGGTCGTCTCGGTCAACGACGCCAACGCCTGGGCCAAGTCCGGAGTCATGGTCCGCAACGACATGACGAAGGCGGGCGCCTCCGCCGGCTATGCGGTCGTCGCGGCCACCGCCCGCAACGGTGTCGTGTTCGAGTGGGACGCCAACGGCGACGGCTACCTGGACAGCGAGGCGCGCGCGAGCGTCGACAGCTACCGTCCCGTGTGGGTGAAGCTCACCCGATCCGGTACGTCGTTCAGCGCCTCCTACTCCTACGACGGTAAGAACTACGCTCCGGTCGGGGCCCCGGTGACCCTGACCTCGGCCGCAGCACAACAGGACGCCGGCATCTTCTCCACCTCGCACGACGTGAACCAATCGGCCATCAACCAGTTCGACTCCGTCACATTCACCGGCTAGACACCGGGGCGCATTGACTGATCACCTCATCCACCGATGACCGCAGGCCTTCCGTCGCAACGACGGAAGGCCTGCGGCGTCTACTGGTTCAGGTCCAGCCACGGCTGGTCGTCGAGGTTGCGGCCGACGCTGCAACGCGGGCCGGCCATGATCGCCATCCACTGCGGCTGGTGCGTCACCGCACAGACATGATCACGCGCGACGTCCGGCTGCTGCGGACGGGCGCGGGGTACGCGCTCGCCTCGGCCCCGACGGCAGCGCTACGGAACTACGTCACCCGCACGCATCAGATCGGCGACGTACAGCTATCCGGCGTGCGCGACCTGGACCTGCGTGCGACGGCGTACGAACTCTCTTGCGAACTGGTCTGGAACCCCGCGTCGGCACGTCCAACATCGGATTCGAACTGCGCCGCGGACCGCAAGGCGGCCGGCACGTGGCCGTCGGCACCTGCCTCAACGGGCCGTACGCCTACGTCACCGACGCCCCACCGGCAACCCGACAGGTGGCGAGTCACAGACGCAGATCGACCCCTCGACCGGTCGACTGGCGATCCGCGTGCTTGTCGACCGCTCGAGCGTCGAGTACTTCATCGACGAAGGTCGCCACGTGCACTCGCATCGCGTCTTCCCATTTCCAGGCGACGACCACATCCGGCTGTTCGTCAACGACGGCGAGGCAACCTTCCGCGCCCTCACAATCCGCGAGCTCAAAGTCTGAACCGCGGATGCCGACGCCATCGTCGCCGCGCACTGTGGGAGGCGCTTGGAGCGGTTCGGCTGGCAGGATGTCGGTATGGACGAGCGGCTGGAGGGTGGTTTCGACGGTGGGGCCTCATTGGTCGATGGCGTCGTACGGCGTACCGCGGGAGCCTGGACGTCCTCGGTCCATGCGCTCCTGGGTCATCTCGAGGCTGCTGGGTTCTCGGGCGCACCACGGCCGTTGGGTGTCGACGCCGACGGACGGGAGATGGTCAGCTATCTGCCCGGGCAGACGGTCGGGAACACGCGGCCCTGGCCGTCGTGGACACACAGCTCCTCGGCTTTGACCGACGTTGCACGATGGCTGCGGCGCTATCACGCGGCCGTTGCCGACTTCGTTCCGCCGCAAGATGCGCGCTGGCGCGAAGGAGAAGCGTGGCGGCCAGGCATGATCGTCGCGCACAACGACGCAGCGCCGTACAACGCGGTATGGAACAGCGACGGCCTGGTCGGATTCGTCGACTGGGACATGGCCGGGCCGGTACGCGTCGAGCTGGACGTCGCCTGGGTCGCCTTTTCCTGGACGCCACTGCATGCTCCACACGTCGTGGCCGCCGAAGGCTTCACCGACTTCGACGCACGCCTGGCCCGACTCTCCCTGTTTCTCCGCGAATACCACTGGCAAGGCACCACCCGCGACATCCTCGACCTCATCGCCGAACGCCTGACCCTGCAGCTGACCCTGATGACACAAGCCGCCTCCAGCGACCCCACCTACCAACGAATGCTGGCGGCCGGCCGAGACCACGACCTGACAGTCGCTCTCAACCAACTAGTCGACCTCCGCTGATCCTCGTTCCCTGCGTGATCCGCAGGCCTTCCGTCGCGACGGAAGGCCTGCGGCGTCTGCTGGTTCAGTAAGCGACCGTGAAGCGGGTGCGGTGGTGTTTGGGGGTCTCGAGTTCGTCGGCGAAGGCGATCGCGTAGTCCGGGCCGGAGATCTGGGAGACGCCGTTCTCGTCGCGCAGCAGGATGTCGTCGCCGATTCGGAACTTGCCGGTGCGGGTCCCCGGGTTGAACGATCCGTACAGCATCGGCGGGCTCAGGTAGAACCAGTCGGCGTCCACCGTGGTGCTACGCAGTACGTCGAGGGCCCGAGCGTGAGCTTGTGCTTCACCGAGGTACTCGGCCGGCCACTCGGGCAGGTCCAGCACCAGCGGACCGCCCGGCGAGGCAGCGAGGCTGCCGGTTCCACCGACCACGCCGAGGCGCGCGCCGGTTTCGGCTGCGGCCTGGAGCATGGTCGGTACGACGTCCTTCAGCTCCGGGGCTCCTGGCGGGATCGAGGGAATCGCGAGCACGATGACGTCGGCGCCCTTGCTGACGTCCCGGACGAACGCCTCGTCGTACGCCGATCCTGCAGTGGCCGTGAGTCGTGGATGTTCGGGTAGTTTGCTGACGTCGCGGGCTACGCCGATCACGCTGTGACCGCGGTTCAGCAGTTCCTCGGTGATCTGGCCGCCGGCGTAACCGGTCGCGCCGAAGACGACGACTGTGGACATAGGGGTACTCCTCATTGTTGGTTTTTGCGCCGGGTGCGGGACGCCCGGAGGTTCGGGGCGTTGCCGCACACCTTGGAGTCGTGCCAGACGCGTGCCTGGTTGCGTGACTCGTCGTAGAAGCTGACGCCGCAGCGCGTTCCCGCGCAGGACTTCAACCGCGGCAGCGTTCCGTTGCTGTGGGCAAGCAACAACTCCATGGACACCAGCGCGGCCACACCCTCCCAGCCGCGCTCCACGGGTCGGTAGCCGACATGCCCGTCCGGTTCGAGCTGCAGCCGGATGTCGACCGGCACCAACTCCGCAGGCGCGGTAGCCGGCGGGTGGACATGCTCTGCCTGTGCTCGAGTCGCCTGCCGCAGTTGTTCACGCAGACGTCTGAGCGGCGGGAGGTCGGCCTCGCTCAGCCACAGGTCCGGCACCGGTTTGCCGGTTGCATCCGCCCACCGAGTCAGCGCATCCCGTAACCAGTTGTTCGCGGCGGCCGGATCAGCAAGCTGGTCGTCGGTTCCCTGCAACTCGTCGAGCGCCGTGTTCACCAACTCCTGCGCCAGCCGCAACCCACCCGGCGCCAACACCAGCCCGAACCGCGCCGTATTCAATGACATAACCAAAGCCTATACGCCTATGTCACCCCAAACAAGGCACAGCCATTTCGCCACCATCAAGGCATGGGCTGCTGTGCTCCCATGACGACAACCGCCGCTTAGCGGCGGTACCGCAGTTCCTGCAACCGCGGCCGGTGCCTGCCCCGCATGGACAGTGCCAGGACGTACCGCCGGATCAGTGTCCTGCCAGCAGTCGTCCTGCCCTGATGGTCGGGCTCCCGGGGCTGGGAAAACCACCCGGGTCGACCGACGAGGACCTGAACCGCACACACAACGAGCACATCGCACTGGTCGACGCGATCGCCGCCGGCGACTCCGCCGTCACCGAACCCGCGGCCCGGTCACTCTGCGGGATCCGGGGAGCACGTACCTGAGGCAGCTAGTGCTCTCGTGCCAGGTACGGGATGGTTTGTGGTCCTTCCGGGAGGACGCACATCGTCGCGCCCGGGCCGGCGGCCGCGAGGGCCTCCGCGGCGGTTGCCGAGATGTCGTGCGTCTGCTCGAGCTGGACGGCGGCGAGGTCCGCGTCACTCAGGTATCCGGTGTGCATGACGACCCGATTCGCCGACTGGATCTTGGCCTGGATCTGTATCTGCCATTGATCGGGAACGGTGACCGACCGGGAGGCGATCTCTGTCAGCAGCGCCTGCGGCGAAGGAGCCGTCTCGAGGGTCTTGCGGTACAGGCCGTGGTCGGGGAAGCCGTCACGGCACTCGGCCGCACAGATGATCGTTCCGCCCGGCCGGACGACTTGATAGGCGGCCGACATGCCCTTGACGGCCTGGTACAGGTTCTGGTCGAGCGGGAAGCCGGAGTTCGTGGTCACGACGACATCGAACCGTCTGTCGACGGGCCGCATCGCGATGTGGCGCGCGAAGGACGCCGCGGCCGCGTGCATCGGCAGCAGATCACCGCCGAACGCCGCGACGATGTCCTTGTCCCGGTTCAGTACGACGTCCAGCGCGAACGTCACGCCGGTCGCCTCGGCGATGGCTCGGACGTCGTCGTGAACCGGGTTGCCCTTCGTGACACCCCAGGTCGCCCTCGAGTCACCGATCCTCGATGCGTCGTGCAGGACCAGGACCGTCTCCAGGCCGGCGAGGCCGGGCGCCACCAGTTTCGGGCCTCCGGAGAAACCCGCGAAGAAGTGCGGCTCGACGAAACCGGTGGTGATCCTGACGTCCGCCTCGGTCCACTCCCGGTTCAGCCACACCGGTACGTCGTTGCCGTGCGTGCCGCGCCAAACCAACTGTGACGAATCCCGGCTGTCGTGGTTCACGATACGCACCGAATCTGCGATCTCGTCACCGAACATCAGGCGGAGTTCAGCCTCGGTGTTTCCACGGTGGGTGCCGGTAGCGACCAGGACGACGACGTCGTCCAGGGCCACGATTCCGTCCAGCTCCTCGAGGATGGCAGGAATCATCAATTGCCGCGGCTGTGGCCGGGTACCGTCACAGGCCGAGATGGCTACCGACTGCCCGGGGCGAACCCGCTCACGCAACGGCGGGCCGGCCACCGGCTCGCGCAGCGCCATGCGAAGGGCCTTCAGTTGGTCGGCAGCCGCGACACTGTGCATTGGTTCGACAACCGTCGTCACATCCGGGTCTACTGCCAGTCGCAATCCGTTGTCGCCGTACGCCAGTCGCACGTCGGTCATCAAGGCATCTCCCGATCAGAAGCTCTTTGGGCCTGCAGGGGGAAGTAGACGGTGTACGGCTCGTCGCGGATTTCGGCGAGCGGGACGAAGCGGATGCCTGTCGGCTGACCCACGGTTCGATAGGTCCCCGTCCGCCACCAACTGTGGTGTCGTTCCTGGTCGGGTGTGAGGAAACTCGTCGGCTCGTCCGGTTCGCCGAACAGGACGGACTCTTGGCTGGTCAGACCGGCAAGGACCACTGGGCCGTCGAGCACCGCGACCGTATCGGGCTGATCCGCCAATGGCACTGTGCTCAGCTCTGACCCCACGGTCAGCCGAATGTGCTGGCTGCTCCAGACCTGCGAGGCGACAATCCAGCTGTTGTCCACAGTCACCGGCACCGGCTTGCCGTCGATCTCGAGCATCGGTGCCCCGACGGCCCACGACGGAACCCGAAGCCTGAGCTCGAACCTCGACGGCCGATGGCAGTGAACGTCGACAACGTAGACGCGGTGGTTCGGCCGCCGCGGCGGTAGCGGTCGTGACAGCAATTCCTGGATTCCGGCGGCACCGTGGAGGGTCTGTCGTTGCCCGAGGACGACCCCTTCCTCGGGGTCGGCCGAGATGGTGACCTGGACACGTCCGCCGAACAGATCGGGCCAGGTCGTGACCGAGTTCAGGTACTGGCTGATCGAGATCCCGGTGCCGTCGACGTACAGCGCGGCCTCGTCGATCGAGGCGTGTGCCTGGAGCAACGTTCCGTGGCAGCACCAGCAGTCCTCGGTCGGCCGGCCCCACTGCTTGCGGCTTCCGGCTGCCAAGGGCAGGAAGTACGCCGGCATGCCGGTATCCGGGTGCTGCTGCGCCCAGATACCGTTGACCAGGTTGCGTTCCCAGTAGTCGGCGTACCGGTGATCGCCGGTCCAGCGGAACAAGACGGCGGCGAGTCGCATCAGGTTGTAAACAAGGCAATGCTCCTGCACCGCGTGGAGACGTGCGGACTGTTCACCCGGCGGCTGCCAGACCTCGCCGCAACTGCTGCCGCCCGTGCAGTAGGTTCCACGCGTTTCCACAGCAGCGTTCCAGAAGGCCTCGACGATGTCGCGCCAGCGCTGCACGCCAGTGACCTCCCACGCCCGCGCGGCGCCCAAGATCTCTGCGATCTGGGTGTTCGCATGCTTGTTGGTCAGCACATCGATACCGGCGAGCAGCGGCTCGAAGAACCGCGGACGGTCGTAGCGCTCGACGAGATCGGCGGCGCGCTGGTCGCCGGTGAACGCGAGGAGGTCCGCCCACACCTCGAGCATCCCACCCGTCTCCTGGTCGAGTACGTCGTCCAACTGTTCGCGCGACAGCTTCCCGGTCCAGTCGTGGAACCAACCGGCGAAGGCCGAAACCACGCCGAGGGCCTCTTCGTTGCCGGCGATCCGGTACTGATCGAGCAATCCCATCAGCGTCTTGTGGACGACGTACTGCGGAGCCCACACCGGCTTGCCCGCGACCAGCCGTTCGAAGTACGCCGGTGGGATGGACGCCGCCCATCGTCCGCCGTTGGCGCGCTGGCACGCGGCGAGCTCAGCGACGATCATGGACGCTCGAGCGGCTACCTCAGGGTCCTGGCGGCCGATCCGGGCCGCTGCGGACAGCCAATGCCCGAGGATGTGCCCACGCAACTCGCAGGTGATCGACTCCCAGCCCCAGTGCCAGTCCTCCGGCCCGTCGGCGGCCGCGGCGCCGATCGTCGTACCCCACGACCCGGAGTAGCTCCACAGGCCGGCCTCCGCACGGTACGGCCGCAGCAGGTTGCCGGCGCTGAGACTCCGTAGGTAGCGCGTGTTCAGCCGCCATCGATCCTTCGCCGGTCCGTCCGTCAGCCCCGTCTGCCCACCCGACCCAACGACCGTCCGCAGCAACCCCGCGTCAGACATCCGCGACATCTCACTCGATCCGCAGGCCGACAGCCAGGCAGTTCGTCATGGCAGGCTCCCTCGCAATCGGCGATAGATGGGATCTTTCTTCCCCTCCGGCGTCGTCCAGTATGACCTACTCTCCACAGTACCGCCATGACCACTAGAAAATCATGGGATCAATATGTGCTCGATCAAGCACCAGTCTCAAGCGAAGTTCCGCGATCACGACGGCGGCTGTTGGTCGGCGGCGGCTAGCTCGAGCTGCGTCGCGCCGTGCTGAAGCGGCGCTGGTACGCGGCCGGCGAGATCGCCAGCTCGCGAGCGAAGACTCGACGCAGACTCTCGTAGCTCGGGAAGCCGGCGCGCGCAGCCGCCTGCGTCGCGGTGTGGCCCTGGTCGAGCAACGCCTTGGCCAGGTCGAACCGGATCAGCTCCACGTACCGTGTCGGCGTGGTGGCCAGTTCGTCGTGGAAGAGCCGGGTGAGGTGCCGCGGGCTCACGTTGAGGTGCCGAGCGAGTTCGGCGAGGGAGTAGTCGCCGGACGGATCGGCCGTCACCAGATCGACGATCGTACGCAGCGCCGGCGTTCTCGGCGGCGGGCCCTGCAGAGGGACGGAGAACTGCGACTGACCGCCCGAGCGCTGCAGGTACACGACGAGGTGACGGGCCGCGTTCCGGGTCAGCTCGGGCCCGTGGTCCTCCTCGACGAGTGCCAGCGCCAGGTCGATGCCGGCACTCACGCCCGCCGACGTGTACGTCGTACCGTCGCGGACGTAGATCGAGTCGGGCTCGACCGTCGTCGAGGGGTGCCGGTCGGCGAGTTCGTGTGCCACCTTCCAGTGCGTCGTGGCCCGCTTGCCGTCGAGCAGTCCGGCCGCGCCCAGGACGAACGCGCCCGTGCAGATCGATCCCACCCGGCCCGCACGTGCAGCCAGTGTGCGGGCCGCCTCGACCACGTCGCGGTCGATCGCGGTTCGGGGGTAGACATCGCCACCGGCGACCAGGAACGTGTCGGCGGCCGGCGCCGCGCCGGTGTCGCCGTCGACATCCATGCGGATGCCGATCGACGAGGTGACGGGCTGACCAGTCGGCGACACCAGTACCACCTGGTACTCGGCGCCCAACCGATTGGCTTCGGCGAACACGTCGGCCGGACCCGCGATATCGAGCAACTTGACGCCGTCGTACACGAGGATCGCCACCTGGTGCGGCCCGGACGACACCTGTGGGGCAGGCGTGTCCGGATGCGGGTGGTTCATGGCCGTACCGAGGCGGCGCGCGAGACGGGGAGTGCGTGACCGTGGAGACCGGGCGAACCGTTCGCCGCAACGACACCGGAAAGTGCAAGGTCCATGACCGAGATCATCGCAGCAGTGCGCATCCCCGAGACACCAGCGGCCGCCGAAGCCGCGCAGTGGGTCCGCGAGCACTCCAGCCCGCTCATCTATCACCACTCCCGGCGGGTGTTCGTCTTCGGGATGCTGCACGCCCGGCTGCTGGGGCTGGAGCCGGATCCGGAGCTGGTCTACCTGTCCGCCCTCTTTCACGACGCCGGCCTGCTCACGCCGTTCTCCGGTACCGAGCAGCGGTTCGAGCTGGACGGCGCGGAACACGCCCGCCGGTTCCTGCTGGAGCGCGGATTCAGCAAGGGCGCGGCGGATGTGGTGTGGACGGCCATCGCGCTGCACACGACGCCGGAGGTGCCCAGCCGGATGGGGCCGGAGATCGCCGTCACGACGTACGGCGTGATGACCGACGCGATCGGCTTTGGTCTCGACCAGCTGGAACCGGCGGACGTGGCGGCGGTGACGGCGGCCGATCCGCGCGGGGATTTCAAGCAGGAGTTCCTGCAGACGTTCGTCGACGCGCTGAAGGACCGGCCGGACACCACCTTCGGCACGATGAACGCCGACGTACTGGCGGAATTCGTACCGGGCTTCCGTCGGCTCAGCGTGGTCGACCGCGTCCGGTCAGCCCCCTGGCCGACCTGAGCCGCCACGCGCCGAGCTCAAGATCGACAACCGGCCGGCAACTCGACGTTGCTCCATTTGCCGCAAACCCACGGGCCGTAGGCCCAACCCGAACAATCGGAGGAATCGTGACGAACACGCAGCGGGTCAGCATCGACAAGCAGCACCCGACCGCCTACAAAGCCCTCATCGCATTGTCCGTGGAGGCGGAGAACAACGCCGCCGCGGCCGGCCTCGACCCGCTCCTGGTCGAGCTGGTGAGGATCCGCGCTTCCCAGATCAACGGCTGCGCGTTCTGCCTGCGCATGCACACCGGTGATGCCCGGAAGAAGGGCGAAAATCCCGACCGGATCGCCGTACTGCCCGCCTGGGAGGAGACCGGCTACTTCTCCGAGACCGACCGCGCCGCCCTGCGCCTGACCGAAGCGATCACCCTCGTGTCGGACGGGCACGTCAGCGACGCCGACTACGACGCCGCCGCGGCCGCCCTCACCCCGGTCCAGATCTCGGCCGTCGCCTGGCTGGTCACAGTGATCAACGCCTTCAACCGCGTCGCCATCACCAGTCGGTACCCTGTCGCCGGCTGACCGCGAGGGCATCGCGGCCGTCGCCAGGCGCCAGCAGGCTGGTCGCCTTCGCGATGGCCTCACCGGAACCACCGAAAGTAGACCGTAAGGGTCGTCGCCAAGTCATCAGCCATGCTTGGCTGGTGTGTGGTCGTTCGTGAGTGGACGAGAGGAGGAGGGGATCACCGGTTGGTGGCCCTGACAGCTGATGAGCAGTGCGCGGGTGGTAATCGTGGGTGCGGGGTTTGCGGGGTATCACGCGGCGCGAGGGTTGCAGCGGGTCGCGCCTGAGGCCGAGATCGTGCTGATCAATCCGACCGACTACTTCCTGTACCTGCCGTTGCTCCCCGAGGTCGCGGCCGGGGTGCTGGAACCGCGGCGGATCTGCGTGTCGCTGCCGGACCGGCTACCGAAGGTGAAGCTCAAACTCGGCATGGTCACGGCAATCGACATCAACGGCCACGGCGTCGAATGGGTCGACCCCGAAGGGCGACGCAGTACGGCGGAGTTCGACCGGCTGGTGCTGGCGTCGGGCAGCGTGAACAAGCTGCTGCCGATTCCCGGCGTCGCCGAGTACGCACACGGTTTCCGGAGCATCTCCGAGGCGCTGTTCCTGCGCGACCACATCACCCGTCAGCTGGAACTCGCGGCGGCGACCAACGACCGCGACGAACGCGACGCGCGATGCACTTTCGTCGTGGTCGGAGCCGGATACACCGGCACCGAGGTCGCCGCCCAAGGCCAGCTGTTCACCCGCCGGCTGCTCAAGCAACTACCCGCACTGCGCAACCAGCGGGTGCGCTGGGTGCTGGCCGACCTCGCGGACCGACTCCTGCCGGGACTCCACCCGCGGATGTCAGCAACCGCCGAGCGCGTACTACGCAAGCGCGGCGTCGACGTCCGCACCGGCGAGTCCGTCGAGTACGCCGCGCCGGACTGCCTGCGGATGACCAAGGGCGAGGAGATCCCCACCCGATCGCTCATCTGGTGTGTCGGGGTACGGCCGGACCCGTTGGTCGACGGGCTCTCACTGCCCATCGATCGCGGCCGGCTCCGGGTTCACGAGACGCTCGTCGTAGAGGGCCGCTCGCACGTGTTCGCCGTCGGGGACTGCGCCGCCGTCCCCGACGTCACCCGGCCCGGGTCGGTCACCGGGATGACCGCGCAGCACGCCCAGCGCCAGGGCAAGCTGGTCGCCCGCAACGTCGCCGCCTCGCTGGCAGGCGCCGACCTCGAGCCGTACAAGCACCACGATCTCGGCTTCCTGGTCGATCTCGGCGGATGGCAGTCGGCCGCCAACCCGCTCGGGGTCCCGCTGTCCGGGCTCCCCGCCAAAGCGGTCACGCGCGGATACCACCTGCTCTCGCTGCCGGGGAACCGCACCCGGACCGCGACAGACTGGGCGATCAACACCATCATGCCGCCGCAAGCGGTGCAGTTCGGCCTGATCGGCGCCGACCAGGTACGCCTCGACTGCACCGCCCCCAGCTGACGGTCCGGGATCGGTCCAGCACGGTGTGGCAAGACGCCGATCGGCGCGCTGAAGAGTTCAGTCACCCAGCCTTCATCCGACGACGAGGTAGATGCTGACGGCAACTGATGGTCCCGTGACCTGGCGCGGGTTCCTTAACTAGCAAGGAGTTGAACTCCTCGCCACATTTCCAATCTATAGCGCACGGGGGGACTTGCCGCAAGCCCCGGGTCGTGCTGGAGAATCCTCGGCCTTGGCCGGAACCCGCGGGAACTGGGAGGGATGCGCAGGGCCGCGGAACAGCCGGCCGGAAGGCAACTTCGACCCAGGGGATTCATGTTTGACGTGATCATTGCCGGCGGCGGACCGACCGGCATCATGCTGGCGAGCGAACTGCGATTGCACGGCATCGGTGTGCTCGTGCTCGAACGGCTGGCGGAGCCGACCAAGGAGATCCGCGCGCTCGGCCTGCACGTCCGCAGTCTCGAGGTGCTGGACCAGCGCGGCCTGCTGGACCGGTTCTTCGAGCTGGGCCAGCAGTACCCGGTCGGCAACCACTTCGCCGGCATCACCAAGCCGCAGCCGGTGCGCCTCGACACGCCCTATCCGTTCACTCTCGCCATCAAGCAGCCGGTCGTCGAGCGGCTGCTGATCGAGCACGCCGCCGAAGTCGGTGTCGAGATCCGGCGCGGCTGTGAGCTGGTCGGGCTGAGCCAGGACGACGAGGGAGTGACAGCCGAGCTGTCAGACGGCAGACAGGAACGGTCGCGCTACCTCGTCGGCTGCGACGGCGGCCGCAGCACCGTGCGCAAGCTGCTCGGCATCGACTTCCCCGGCGAGCCGCCGCATACCCAATGGCTGACGGGCGAGATGAAGGTGACCGCTCCGCTGGAAGAAGTGGTTGCCGTGGTCACCGAAATCCGCAAGACCGATCTGCGGTTCGGCGTCGGGCCGTCCGACGGAGATCTGTATCGCGTCGTCGTACCGGCCGCCACCGTGGCCGAGGACCGGACGGTTCCGCCCACCATGGACGAGCTGAAGCAACAACTGCAGGCGTTCGCCGGCACCGACTTCGGCGTGCACTCGCCGACCTGGCTGTCCCGTTTCGCCGACGCGACCAGGCTGGCCGAGCGGTACCGAGACGGCCGCGTGCTGCTGGCCGGCGATGCGGCGCACATCCACCCGCCACTCGGCGGCCAGGGCCTCGGCCTCGGGATGCAGGACGCCTTCAACATCGGCTGGAAATTGGCCGCCCAGATCAAGGGCTGGGCGCCGGAGGGACTGCTGGACAGCTACGAGACCGAACGGCGCCCGGTGGCGGCCGCCGTACTGGACAACACCCGCGCGCAGAGCGAGCTGATGTCCATCGAGCCAGGTCCGCAGGCGGCGCGCCGGCTGGTGTCGGAGCTTATGGAGTTCCCGGAGGTGCAGACCTATCTGATCGAGAAGATCACCGGGCTCGGGATCCGCTACGACTTCGGCGAGGGCCATCACCTGCTCGGCCGACGGATGCGGGACGTCAACCTGAAGAGCGGCCGGCTCTACGAGCGAATGCGTACGGGCCGCGGGCTGCTGCTCGACCAGACCGGCCGGCTGTCGGTTGCGGGCTGGGAGGACCGGGTCGACCACGTGGTCGACGCCAGCGAGGACCTGGACGTCCCCGCCGTACTCCTGCGCCCGGACGGCCACGTCGCCTGGGCCGGCGAAGAGCAGCAGGATCTGCTTCCCCACCTGCGCACCTGGTTCGGCTGATCACTCAGCAGAAGAGGGCGCAGGACAGCCGACTTCGCGTGCAGCCGCGATGAGCTCACCCGCCGTTGACAGGGCCGCTGACGCGAATTACGGTCATTGCCGTTATCAGCCGGCAGCTAGGGGCGATCATGCACAGAAGACAATTCCTGGGTCTTGCAGCCGGTGCCGGTGCGGCGGTTTCGCTGCCGAGTGTGCGGGCGGTCGCGGCCGGCGGCTGCAGCCCCACCCCGCTCGGCCCGGGCATCATCTCGGCCCCGCTGGTCGGAGCCACCCTCGACGGCGACGACCTGTATCTGGTGACGCGAGGGCTGCAGCCCGCCGTGATCGGCCGGTTCGATCTCGCCTCGCGCACCATCGTGGCGCACCAGACGCTGTCGACCGGCACCGGCGGCTGGGGAGCGACCGTCTCCGGCGGCAAGGTGTACGTCGGGATGTACCCGGTCGCCGACATCCACGAGTACGACCCGGCCACCACCCCGGCTCCTGCTGAGCTACCGCCGGCCGTGTGAGCGATCTGGGCGGCGTGGCGGCGGCTCAGCTGGAAGGGCGGGTGGCGGGTCTAGGGTGAAGTGGTGGAGTTGCACCTGAACCTGGTGGGGCGACGGGAGTTGGCTGGGCAGATCTACCGGCAGATCCGTGATCGGATCCTGGCGAATGAGCTGCGCGCCGGAGCGACGGTGCCGTCGACGCGCGAGCTGTCCGGCCGGCTCGGTGTGTCACGCAATACCGTCGCCGTGGCGTACGACCGTCTGGTTGCCGAGGGCTTCCTCACCAGCCGAACAGGCGTCGGTACGACCGTCAACGGCGTACCACCATCGGCGCGGGTGGCTGCCGACCCTCCCAGTGCGCCGTTGCGGGCTCGGGCGGCGTGGGACCTGATTCCCGAGTTCGACGACCTGTCGGCTGCCGCGCCGGCCTACGACTTCCGAGCCGGTATTCCGGACGCGGGCGAGTTCCCGTACGCCGCCTGGCGCCGCCTCGTCTCCGACGAACTACGCCCGCGCGCGGTCGGTCGTGGCGCTCATATCACTCCGGCCGGACTGCTGCCCCTCCGGGAAGCACTCGCCCGACATGTCGCGGTGTCCCGGGGCGTGCGCGCACGGGTCGAAGACCTGATCGTCACCAGCGGTATCCAGCAGGCAGCCGACCTGACGGCGAAGGTACTGCTCGAACCCGGCGATACCGTAGCGGTGGAGGATCCGGGGTACGACCCGCCGCGGCTGCTCTTCGAAGCCGCCGGCGCCCGAGTGGTTGGCGTCCCGGTGGACGGCGAAGGCCTGGTCGTCGATGCGCTGCCCGACGACGCACGGTTGGTCTACGTGACG
Organism: Kribbella pratensis; assembly: GCF_004366075.1. Classification (GTDB taxonomy): domain Bacteria; phylum Actinomycetota; class Actinomycetes; order Propionibacteriales; family Kribbellaceae; genus Kribbella; species Kribbella pratensis. The sequence goes on from NZ_SODU01000001.1 coordinate 2,372,818, forward strand.
CCGTCGCATCAGTTTCCGCTGGGCATGGCGATGTCACCGACGCGGCGAACGGCCCTGCTGCAGTGGGCCGAACGAGTCGGAGCTGTGATCGTCGAGGACGACTACGACAGCGAGTTCCGGTACGCCGGGCGGCCGCTCGAGCCGCTGCACAGTCTCGATCCGAACGGCCGCGTGATCTACGCCGCCTCCTTCTCGAAGGTGCTGCTGCCGACGCTGCGGCTGGGGTTCTTGGTTGTTCCACCGACGCTGGGTGCTGCGTTCCGCAAGGCCAAGCAGCTGACCGATTGGCACACGGCGGTTCCACTGCAGTCGGCGCTCGCGCGCTTCGTCGACGACGGCTCCCTGGCGCGGCACATTCGGCGGATGCGGCGCCTGTACGCCGAACGTCATCACACCATGAGGGAAACGCTGTGGCGCGAGTTCGACGGGCTGTTGGAACCGGTGCCGGCGATGGCCGGCCTTCATCTCTCGGCCACGATCGCCGCCGGCGGCCCGATGGACACGGGCGTCGTCGCGCGTGCCAAAGACGCCGGGGTCGGGATCGACTCGCTGTCGAGGTTCGCGATCAGGGAACGCCGCAACGGCCTGCTGATCGGGTACGGCGGGATCCCGGTCAACCACATCGCCGACGGACTGCGGCTGCTGCGGCAATGTCTGCCGGTGCCGTGACCTTTTCGCGACCGGTCCAGGTCGATCGGTGCGGTTCTGGCCCGTGGCAGGGCGTGCCCGGCTGACTAGCGTGCTGACCGACAGTCCTCCGGGCTACCGATCGGCAGGTCAGGCATCATGCAGTTCACGATCAAGCACCTCGTCGGCGTCGCTGTCGTCGCCGCAACTGCCGCGGCACCACTGGCGCCCGCGGCCGCCGGCCACAGTGACCGGCGCTGCGCGCAGCGGTTCGACGCCGCCCAGCGGCAGGACATGGAATCGTTCCGCGACTTCAAGGCCGACGAGTGGCGGGCGGTGCACGACACAGAGGCGATCAGCATCGACCCGAGCGGCAAAGCGGCGTACGGCATCGAGCAGATCATGGCCGGCGCGAAGACCCACTTCGAGCGCAAGTGGGCGATCTGGTCGTGGACCGAGCTGTCGCGGCGGGTCGACGGCTGCCGTACGGCGGTGATCGTCTACGACGCGACGTACGACATCCCGTCCATTGACTACCACCAGCGGGCGCTGACCACGGTCACCTACACGTACAAGCACGGTCACTGGCTGGGCGTCCTGGACCAGGGCACCTACCTGGACGCCCCAAGCTGACACCCTCCCCCGCGGGCCGGGCCACCACCTCCCGAAGTGGCCCGGCCCGCGACCTCGGCATCGGGCGTGGTCCACGTACCGACGGTCTACCTGCATCGCGGTCATCGTCGGCGGCTAGTGAGAGAGGCCCGGAGATGGTTGCGTCGGATGGCTCATCAGGTCGGCAAGCCGGACGGTGGTTCGGCATCCTCGGCCCGGTCGAGGTAGTGATGGACGGGCGACCTGTCGAGTTGCCGTCGCATCGGCCGCGGGTGCTGCTGGCAGCACTCCTCCTGCGACCGAACCGCACGATACCGGTCGGTCAACTGATCGATCTGCTGTGGCGGGACGACGAGCTTCCCAGCCGGCCCCGCAGCGCACTACAGGTCTATGTGTCACGGCTGCGCGCCGCCCTCGGTGACGTCGACCGGAGATTGATCAGCACCGACGGGACCGGCTACTGCATCCACTTGGACGTCGAGCAGCTTGACCTGACGGAATTCCGCCGACTCGTCGAACAGGCTGAGACAGAGTCCTCCGCCGAGATCAGGGCAGCCCTGCTGGCGGAAGCCTGTGAAGTTTGGCGCGGTGAGCCGCTGGCTGATCTCGACACCCAAGCGTTGACGCGGAACGGGGTTCCCAGGCTGCTGGAAGAACGTCTGCACGCCGTCGAACTCCACCTGGAGGCTCAGATGGAACTCGGACAAAGCGCGGCGGTGATTCCGCGACTACTGGAACTCGTGGGACGGCATCCCACCCGGGAGCATCTCTGGGCGATGCTGATGCGTGCACAGCACGCTGTCGGTCGACCGGCGGACGCGTTCGCGACGTACAGCGACGTCTCGCGGCGCCTGGCCGACCTGCTCGGGGCCGGCCCCGGGCCCGAGTTGCGAGAGCTGCATCAAGCCTTGCTGGCCGTGACCGAGCCGGGTAGCACCGTCATCCCACAACAGCTCCCTATCGGACTCCGAGCGTTCACCGGCCGGACCGCTGAGCTCCGAAACCTCGACGAGATGCTGCACGACGATCGCCGGTCCGGCGTGGTGCTGCTCATCGGCCCAGCGGGAATCGGCAAGACAGCCTTGGCGGTCCAGTGGGCCCGGCGCATCGCTGACCGATTCCCCGACGGCGTCCTGTATGTCGATCTGAAGGGCTTCGCGCCCTCGGCAGAGCCGGCCGAACCGGCGGACGTGCTGAACCAGTTCCTCGTTGCCTTGGGGCTTTCGCCCGACCAACTCGCAGTCGGGGACCAAGCGACGTTGTTCCGCAGCGTTCTCGCTGATCGTTCGGTGCTGGTCGTGCTCGACAACGCCCGGTCCGCCGACCAGGTCCGGCCGCTGCTGGCCACCGGTCCGAACTGCCTCACTTTGGTCACCAGCCGCAGCGAACTGGTCAGCCTCGTCGCAGCGGAGCAGGCCCGTCCGGTCCGGTTGGATCTGTTGACGCCGGCCGATGCCAGGCAGCTACTGGCGGCGCGAGTCGGGTCGGATCGCCTGAGTCAGGACGCAGCCGCGATCGACGAACTGACCACGCGGTGCGCCGGTCTCCCCCTGGCGCTCACCCTGGTCGCCGCCCAACTCGAACTCCGGCCGACCTGGCCCCTCGACAAGGTGGTGTCCTCGCTGCGGGACGCTCCGCTCGACGCGCTGACCTGTGACGACAGCGAGGATCCGCGCACGAGCGTCTCGTGGCCCTACCGCCACTTCCAGCCCAATGCAGCGCGCATGTTCCGCGTTCTCCGGGTACCGGCAGCCGGCGGCGCCCCCGCCGTCAGCGATCCGACGACCATAACCCGGGGCCGGGTTGGTATCGAACTGTCCGCAGCGCCGGCCGGCCGCCGTTCCACTCACGGGTACGGGTGACCTTGTCCGGTTGCAATCAGGGTACGAAGGCTGTCACTCATCAGGTGCTGCCACGCCGTGGAGCACCTCTCGTAACACTCCAGGTCGGACTGGAGCCCGATGTGGGTGAGCGTGACGGCCGAGCCTCCATCCTCGGCCGCGACGTCGAAGACGATGCGCGTGCCGATCCACTCGCGCTGGTCGTCGAGGCCCTCGATCCGAGCATCCAGCACGTCCCACACGACCTGCTTGCCAGGGACAACATCGGCCAGCCGGATGCGACACCAGTGCACACCGGCTACCTCGAAGGTGAACTCGTCACCCCGGCTGTTGGTGCTGCCCTCGATACTGCGGGACCACCATCCGCGCGCGTCGAGGATGGCCTCGACGACCACGTCGGGTGCGGCGTCGGTCATGAATCCCGTGGAGAATCTTCCCGACGTGCCCAGATCGCGCTCGGCGGCGGTGCGGGCAGTGCCTTCCGCGTTCGGTTGTCCCTGTCCCGTGGCGACCAGGCCGTACAGGCTTTCGCCGATATAGAAGTTCCACCCCTGGCTGCACGCGTCGTAGCACTCGTACTCCGGGACGAGTCCGTGATGGGTGAACCTGAGTTCGGTGCCGTCCTGCACCTCGGTGATCTCGAAGCTGACCGTCGTACCGACCCATTCGGTCTTGTCCGCCACGAAGTTGAAGGAGTTCTCCACAACAAGCCACTCGACCAGCTTGTCGGGAACGACCTGGGTCACCCGAAGACGACAGAAATGGACATCCTGGTAGCGGTGACGGAACTCGTCGCCCACCTTGGCGGTGTCGCCCTGGATGCCTTCGGACCACCAGGACCGTGGATCCAGAACGGCGGCGAACACCTCCCTGGGTGTCTTGGCGATGATGAGGCTGGTCGTGTAGCTGTTGCCGACGGTCATGACGTTGTTCATTCCCTGCTCCCTGCAGTCAGGTGCTTTCTTCTGCGGATGCCCGGTGCGCTCCGGTGCCTCAACACTCGCCGAATAACTGGGGTCAGGGCCAACACCTGTTGTCCGCCGATTGACAACAGAATGTGCGTTAATGGTGCGGTGGACGACCTGGATATCCGGCTGCTGCGCTACTTCGTCGCGGTGGCTGAGGAGCTGCATTTCGGCCGCGCCGCGCAGCGACTGTTCATCGCGCAACAGGCACTGAGCCGCGACATCCGCCGGCTCGAAGACCGTTTGGGTGTCAGGCTGCTGGATCGGACCACTCGCCAGGTCGAGCTGACGCCGTCCGGCCAGAAGTTCCTGGCCCGTACTCGGGAGTTGCTGAAGCTGCACGACCAGGTCGTGCGAGAACTCCGCGGCGAGGCTCCGTCCTTGACGGTGGACGTGGTCGGCCCCGGCCTCAGTCCTGCCCTCGTGCTCGCCGCCGCACGGCTGCATGCGCCCGATCTGGAGTTCTTCGCCCGCTTCCATACCGGTGGTGAGGACGCGATACCGCTGCTCCTGGCGGAGCGACTCGACGTTACCTTCGGTCGGATACCCGGTACGGCGGATGGTCTGCGGCAACGCCTCGTACGGTACGAACCGCTGGCCGTGTTACTACCTCACCTGCATCCACTGGCCGAGCTCGCCGTCGTACCGCTGGAGTCCTTGCGTGGTACTGCACTGTGTTCGCGGGCGGGGAATCACGCAACGCCGGGCTGGGAGCACGCCGTACGGCAACTCCTGGCGTCGATCGGGGTCGATCCCGCCGGCGCACATCCGCACGTCGAGGGGAACGACGAACTCGGGCAGCACATCCGGAACCGGAATGCGCCGATCTTGACGATGAGTACGCAACGGCCCGTTGCCGGTGCTGTACTACGTCCACTCGTGGACCCCGTTGCCCTGTATCCGTGGACGATGATCTGGCGGGCCGATCTCCGCCACCCCGGCCTCGACGCCCTCCACCGAGCAGTCGACGAGCTGTCGAGTACTGACTGGTTGGCAGTTCCAGACGGAGCATGGCTGCCTGAGCCCGAAGCCACCGCACGCTGACCGGTCCCCATAAACACACGCGGCTTTCATTTCGCTTTCATCAAAGCCCCAATTCGACCGCTGTAGAAAAGGATCGCGACCGCCACGCATGATTCTTTCCCTTGCGCTACTTGTAGGCGACTGCTGCGCTTGCGGGACCTGTGAGGGGCAGGACCTCGACGTTGCGGAAGCCTGCCTCGCGGCACCATTCGGCGAAATCGGCGCCGGTGAAGTCGAACGCGTCACCGAACTCGATCAGCATGTTGAGCGACATCATCAGTCCGAATGAGTTCTCGCGCCGGGCGTCGTCGATCAGGTTCTCGATGACTATGTAGGCGCCGCCGTCGGGGAGCGCCTCGTAGGCCGCCCGGACCAGGCGCTGTTTCCGTTCCAGGTTCCAGTCGTGGAGGATCATGCCCATCGTTATCACGTCCGCTTGCGGAAGCGGGTCGGCGAAGAAGTCACCGGAGGCGATGCTGATGCGGTCGTCCAGTCCCGCTGCGGCGACTGCCCGCTCGGCGATCGGCGCTACGACGGGCAGGTCGAAGGTCGTCAAGCGCAGGTGTGGGTGGTGGCCGGCGAGCACGGCGCACAGCTGTCCGGTTGCGCCGCCTATGTCGCAGACAGTCTTGTAGCGTGAAAAGTCGAACGTCTCGGCGAGCGCTTCGAAGTTGCCGAGCGACAAGCCCGTCATCCCCTGCATGAACTGCTCGAGTCGCGCCGGGTCGCCGTAGAGCTCCTCGAACATCGGCTTACCCGTGTGCTTCACCTCATTCTGTGGCTTGCCCGTTTTGAGCGCCTCTGTCAGGTCGCCCCAGAAGCCGTAGAGCCGTGCATTCGACATCTCGAGGATGCCGCCTATGTACGTGGGGCTTCGCTTGTCGAGGAAGGCCGCAGTTTCCGCGGTGTTGCAGTAACGGCCTTCACTTCCTTCGCCGTCGCGTTCGAGGAACCCGAGCGCGACGAGCGCGTCGAGGAAGTCGTGAATCCCACGCGGATGAAGGCCAAGCGCGTCGCGGATCGCCTCGGCGGTCATCGAGTCGTCGCCGAGCTCTGTGAAGAGTTCGAGCTCGACGGCCGAGAGGAGCGTCTTCGACGGCCAGAACCCCATGCCCACCTGCATTATGTGAGAGGGGTCGAGTTGCGTCTGCGCCATAGATTTCTCCGTAACTGGGTCAGCGAGCAGCAGGCGGGCCCCGCAGGCGCGGTGGAGACAGCTGACCGAATCCGCGGACGTCTGGTGTCTGGACCAGAGCGCCGGACCTGTCATCGGTCAGCTCTTTGCGCGGCAGGATTCGCCTTGGATTCGGGTGACGAAGTGGTCGGTCTCGAAGTGTTGGCTGAGGTAGGTGAAGCCGGTTGCGCCTTCGTAACGGCCAGTGCCGCCGGTGAACTCCTGGGTGCCGCCGGCGTGGCCGAGGCCGGTGGTGGTGTTGACGTTGCCGATGCTGGTCTCGAGGGCCGTCAGCGTCGCCCCGTCCTTGAAGGTGTACGTGATCGTGCCGCTGACTGCGCGATAGCCGGGTGATGTCGACGGTGGATCGGCACGGGAGCCGAGCACGAACACGGTCTTCGCGTCGAAGCCGTGTTTACCGCGGGCGGTGCCGATGACGCAGGCCTGGGCCGGGGGCGGGCAGCCCTCCGTGACGACCTTGTCGTAGATCGTCGCGTCGATCTGCTCGCAGCGGGGCGAGGCGTTGGCCATGGATGTGCCGACGACGACGCAGGCAGAGGCGATCGCGAACGAGGCGATGCGCAGGGATCTCATCCGGCCTCCTGGTGATGGGTGTCCGCGGCAGCTTAGGAACGGCGCCGACCCGGTGGCACGGCCGGTTCGAGCTGTTCTGCGCCAGTCCAATCTCGATCAGATAACGCGGCGCAGCGCGGCAAGTCCGTCGGGGATCCGTTCGGACGCGATGGCGCCGTACCCGAAGACGAAGCCGTTCGGACCGGAGCGGTCGATCCCCCAGCGCGAGATCGTGCCAACGCTCACGCCCGCCGCGAGAGCGCGCGCGGCGAGGATCGTGTCATCCGGTTGTCCGGGCGTGAGCAGCGCGGCCATATGCGTCCCGCCGATGGACTCGATCGGCTCGAGAATGCCGGCGAAGTGCTCGCGCAGAGTGCCGATCAGCAAGTGATGCCGGCGCTCGTATGCGCGCCGCATCCGCCGGATGTGGCGAGCCAGGCCGCCCTCCTCGATGAAGACTGCGAGCGCGGCCTGCAGGTGGCCGGCGGTGCCGTAGTCGGCGACGAGCTTCGCGCGGCGTGCGGCTTCACCCAACGTCGCCGGAACGCCGAGAAACCCGACCCGCAAGGCCGGCAGCAGCGTCTTGGAGAACGACCCGACGTACAGGACGCGGCCCTCACTGTCGGTCGCCTGCAGCGGCGTGAGCGGACGTCCGGTGAAGCGAAACTCCGAGTCGTAGTCGTCCTCGACGATCGCCGCGTCGTGCCGGGCGGCCCAGGCGAGTAGCGCGGTACGGCGCGACTCGGACATCGGCATGCCGAGCGGAAACTGGTGCGACGGCGTCACGTAGACCATCCGTGCCTCGGCCGGGAGTTGGTCGACAACCAGCCCCTCATTGTCGACGGGCACCCCGACGACGCGGGCTCCGTGCGCGAGGAATCCTCGGTACGCCGGCAGGTAACCGGGATCCTCGACTGCCACCGTGTCGCCCGGTTCGAGCAGAATGCGCGCGGCGATGTCGAACGCCTGCTGCGCACCCGTCGTGATCACGAGCTGCTCAGGCGCGATCCGGACGCCACGACTCACCACCAGATGCCGCGCGAGCACGTCACGCAGCCGGGCCGAGCCCGCCGGGTCGGCGTAGTTGACCTCGGTACGCATGCGCAGCTGGTCGTTGAGCAGCGCCCGCCACCGTGCGAACGGGAACTGGGTGCGCCCGGGGATGCCGGGACCGAAGTCGAATTCAGGTTCCGATCTGGCGAGATCCGGAACTGCGAGCTGCTCGGCGGCCCAGATCGGGCGCGGCCGCAGCGGGGACGCGGCCGGTGCGGCCGAAGCGTGGCTACGTCGATCGATGACGATCGTTCCGATTCCGGCGCGCGAGCGGATCAGCCCGTGCGCGGCGAGCCGCTCGTACGCCGCGACCACCGTCGCCCGCGACACCGACAACCGGGCGGCGAGGTCACGCGAGGACGGCAGCACCGTTCCTGCGGGCAAAGCGTCGGTGCTGATTCGCTCGTACAGCTGTGCGTAGATCTGCTCGACCAGCCCGCCCTCCTCGCCCAGGTGCAGATGGAGATCCATCCCGGCATTCTCGCCAACGGACCGCCTCAGGGCGAAGTCCTGTACGCCGAGGCCGTCACGGCCCCGCGGCCGGAGTTTCTCCGCCTTGGGCCGAGGTCGCTCGGGTCGGCTGGGGTCAGCTGGTTGTCTTTCGCTGTGCCGCCTCCGCGGTGGCGCGGTCGGGATAGCCCGGGTGCCGGGGATCGATCAGGTCGTCGTACGTCGACGTACGCGAGACGAAGTCGGCCACGAAGGGGCAGATGGCAGTCACGGTGCCTTCGCGCGTACGGATCTCGTCGAACACTCGCCGGATCATCGCGCTCGCCACGCCCTGGTGTTGATGACCAGCTTCGACCTCGGTGTGCCGGAGCGCGTAGCGGTTGGGCCTCAGGCGGGTGTAGTAGAGCCAGCCGACCAGGTGTTCGTCGCGGTGGAGTTCGAAGCGACCTTGCTCGGTGTTGTCGATCAGCTCTTCCTCGCTCATCGGCCCCTCACTTTCATCGTGGTTCCTCATTGTGTACGGCGTCTGGGTTGCGGGCGGCGAGAACAGTGATCAGAGTCGCCCCGAGGGCAAGGACGCCGTACCCCAGGGCGATCTGCGGCAGTGGGAACGTCTTCGAGAGTTGGCCGGAGATCAGGCTCGGAAAGGCGGCGGAGCTGTAGCAGATGACGTAGATGACGCTGAAGATCGCAGCGCGGTCGGCCACGGTGCTGCCGTGCAGCAGTCCGCGGGTGGCAGCACTGATCGCGATGCCTTGCCCTGCACCGGTGACCACGGTAGCGGCGAAGACAAGGCGCAGCGCCCTGGGGTTGCGAACCGGGCGGATCGCGGGGGCAACGTTGTGCATTGACGCGTGCCTCTCTCCTGTCTCGAACACCACCAACTCGTCCATGTGTGAGTGTCGATCCGTCGCGGCGTCTTACGGAGCACGAGAACCATTCGAGCGAGGCGCGCACCCCAAAGTGGACCAAATCGTCCTCACCGGGCAGGAGATGGCGGTGCCGGGCGGTGCCGGCCTGGCGGTTTGATCGATCGAAGGTCGGTGGATCGGATCGCTTCGCCGACCGGTTCCGTATCGTCGTCGAGTATGGGCGAAGAATCGGCCGGTGGTCTCCGGACCTCCGGCCTGGACCTGCACGTAGGTCAGCTCGGGCGCAATCGGCGAGCGGAGCTCATGGATGCCTTCCGGGAGGCGATCCGCACGGGACGTCTGGCGCCGGGGACCCGGGTGCCCTCGAGCCGGGTGCTGGCAGACGATCTCGGGATGGGCCGGAACACCGTCGTACGGGCCTACTCGGAGCTGATCAACGAGGGCTGGCTGCTGGCCCGGCACGGTTCCGGCACCGAAGTGGCACAGCGGGCGACGGAGCAACCGACCGAACGGCAACCACAGCGGCCGACGGCCGCACGGCCGCCGCTGATGCACGATCTGCGGCCAGGCTGGCCGGACCTCTCGTCGTTTCCGCGCCAGGAGTGGGTTCGGGCGGTGAAGCGGACGGTGACCACGGCGCCGTGCGAAGCCTTCGGGTACGCCGACCCACACGGCCACGGCGAACTGCGTGACGCCATCGCCCGGTATCTGGCTCGGGCGCGGGGACTGCGTGCGCGAGCCGACAACATCGTGGTGTGCAGCGGAGCGGCCGAAGGCTTGCGGCTCGTTGCCGCGGTGCTGGCGAAGGCCGGCGTGACGACTGTTGCGGTCGAGGAGTTCGGCCTGCAGACCCAGCGCGAGACACTGCTGCTGACCGGACTCGACGCCGTCCCGATCTCAGTGGACGCGGACGGCGCCGACGTGTCCACGCTCGACGACGCGCCCATCCCGGGAGCGGTTCTGCTCACGCCGTCGCACCAGTTCCCCTTGGGCGTGGCCCTGCAGTCCGACCGGCGGGCCGCGGTCGTGGACTGGGCACGGCGCCGGGACGCGGTGATCATCGAGGACGACTACGACGGGGAGTTCCGCTACGACCGATCTCCGGTGGGCGCGTTGCAGGGGCTGGATCACGACCGCGTGATCTACCTCGGAACCGCGAGCAAGTCGCTGGCGCCCGGCCTGCGCCTCGGGTGGCTTGTCGTCCCCGATCACCTGGTCGAGTCGACTCTCGCGGAGAAGGGGTGGGCGGAGGAGACCGTCGGATTCGTCAACCAGCTGGCGATGACCGATTTCGTCGAGTCGGGGGCGTACGACCGGCACATTCGCGCGATGCGTTCGCAGTACAGCCGCCGGCGGCGGCAACTGGTCGACGCGATCAGCCGGCACGCGCCGTGGGTACGGGTGACCGGGATGGCCGCCGGACTGCACATCGTTGTCGAACACCCCCGCCGGACCGGCGCCGAGCTCGTGTGCCGCGCCGCCGAGGAACAGCTGACGATCGAGCCGCTCGACGCCTTCCGGCACCCTGGATCCCGCTCGGATCGTGACGGCGTGGCCATCGGATTCGCCACACCGTCGGCCAGCGCCTGGTCGGGCGCCCTGGACGCACTGGTCCGCACTCTGCGATGAACCCTTGAGTGGTCCCCGTTCGCACGGCCCAAGTGGACCCAGATTCCAAGTCGTCAGCGGGTTAGCGTCAACCAATTGGACTACCGGTCCAGAGAAGTTGCCGGGACCTCGATCGGCAACCTGCGGAAAGAGGTGCCGGATGAAGGCGATTGTGGTGGCCGATCAGGCCGCGGGAACGGCCGGGATGCGGCTGACCGAACGACCTGTGCCTGAGCCGGCGGGGAACGACGTACTGGTCGAGATTCACGCGTCGGGCTTCACTCCGGGAGAGCTTGACTGGGATACGACCTGGACCGACCGTCTCGGTCGTGACCGGACACCGTCGGTTCCCGGGCACGAACTGGCCGGAGTGGTCTGCGCTCTCGGCTACGGCACGAGGGGGCTGTCGGTCGGCCAGCGGGTTTTCGGCCTCGCTGACTGGACCCGCGACGGCACCCTGGCGGAGTACGCCGCCGTCGAGGCGCGCAACCTCTCGCCGCTGCCGGGCGATGTCGCCTTCACAGTGGGTGCCAGCCTGCCGATCTCAGGTCTGACCGCATGGCAGGGACTGTTCGTGCACGGTCGCCTCCGGGTGGGACAGAGCGCTTTGGTGCACGGCGCTGCCGGTGGAGTCGGCTCGATGGTGACGCAACTCGCGCGGGCGGCCGGTGCCTATGTCATCGGCACCGGACGAGCCGGCGACCGCCAGGCCGCGCTCGACCTCGGCGCCCACGAGTTCGTCGACCTCGAGGATGACTCGCTGGCAGATGTCGGTGCGGTCGACCTGGTGTTCGACAGCTTCGGCGGCGAGATCCAGAAGCGGTCCGCGGACCTGATTCGCGCCGGCGGAACACTGGTGACCATTGCCGGTCCACCAGAGGCTCGACCCGCCGACGGTCTGGCGATCGACTTCGTCGTCGAGGCGGACCGCGGTCAGCTGAGTGAGATCGCCCAGCGGGTGCGGGACGGGCGACTGCGGACGCTGATCGGGAACGTCGCGAGTCTCGACGACGCCGTCGCCGCCTTCAACCCGACCGAGCGGGTCAAAGGCAAGACGATCATCCGCGTTCGTCCTTGAGGCCGGACCCGGCGAGCCCATCGCATCAGTGCCCTGCCCGTCGCGGGGCCGAGCGGACTTCCTCTATCATGGACGATATAGTCCACTTCCGACGCCGGCGTCAGGGTGGATTCGGAAAGCGCAACAGGAGTGGTGATGACTGAGCACGTCGTTCGGCCCGATGGAACGGGCTTCTACCTCGCCGGCGGCGAGCTGACGATGGCCGGCTTCGCCGAGCAAGTCATCGCGTTCGAGCAGCCGATCGACTTCAGCATCACCGCGGGTCTGTTCGGCAGCACCGACCTGGACGTCGTGGTCGCCTCCTGGAGCAGCGCGGAGCCGGGTGATTTGAGCGGCGTGCGGTCACAGGACGGCCTGTTGGTCCTGCCGCTGCGAACGCAGGCACTGATGCTCAATTCGCTTCCGAGTAATACGCGGGTGCGACTGCGGACGGAGTCCTCGCTGCACGACGCCGCGGGCACCTGGCAGCTCACTCTGCATTTCCGCAATCGGGCCGGATCTGGCCTCACCTGGCATGCCAGTCTCCCCGCTGAAGCGTTCGACGCCGGCTGGACCGCGCCGTTGGCCGATTTCTTGACCGTCGACGGCGTAGACCCCGACATACGTGAGCTGACATCTGTCACGCTGGCTCATCACGCGGACGACGAGTTCTACGAGCTCCTCGTCGACGGGCAGCGGGCAGGCATCCTTGTCTATCACGTGATCGGCTCCCACCTGTCGATCACGCACACCGTCATCGACCAGGCCTACCGCGGGCGAGGACTGTCGTGGGAGCTCATCCGGCGCGCACTCGACGACATCCGCACAAGGTCCCTGACGGTGTCGAACTACTGCGCGATCGTGCGCCAATTCGTCGAAGAGAATCCCGAGTACGGCGATCTCCTCGCCCTGCCGCGGCCGGTCTGATCCTTGGCTCGGGCAACGAACAGTCAGGACGGTGAAGCTATGGCGAAGCAGGACACGCTTGATCCCGAAACGCGTGCGCGGATCCTCGACTCCGCCGCCACGCTCTTCTACACCAAAGGAGTCGCATCAACCTCGCTCAATGACGTCCAGACGGCCAGCGGCGCCAGCGAATCGCAGCTCTCCGGTCACTTCCGGGACAAGACGAGCCTGATCCGCGCCGTCATCGACGTACAGTCCCGCTCTGTACTCGCCCGGGAGGAGAGCCGCTTGGCGGCAGTGAGCACCCTTGCCGGTCTGCGGCGCTGGCGCGACGCGCTCGTCCGGTCCAACACCCTTCAGGACGGGTCCTACGGATGCGCCCTCGGCGCGATGTCGACCGAGCTGTCCGACAAGGACGAACGATCCCGAGCAGCACTCGCGCTGGCCTTCGGAAGCTGGCAACAGCTCATCGTCGATGCCTTGGAACGCCTACGCGATCAGGGAATCCTCGCGGCGGACGTCGACACTCACAAGCTCGGAACCGGCCTGCTGGCTGCACTGCAAGGCGGTTACGTCCTCGCCCAGAACGCGCGCAACTCCACACCGATGGCCGACGCACTGGACATGGCATTGGACCGCATCAGCTCCTTCGCCGAGAGCGGTCGCTGACCTACTTGCCAGTTGTCGTCGCGTATGCCCGGACCGAGTCCATCGCCAGCTCGAGCGCGATCTGCATCGGTCCGGGATCTCGCGCCGCTTGAGCCAGAACGTAACCACCTTGTATCGCAGCCATGATGCCTGTCGCCAGGCGCTGGGGATCAGCCTCCGCGGACAGGGTGTTGTTGGCCTGCATCCGCTCGAGTACGGCGACCAGGAGGGAGATCCACGTGGTCAGGTGGGCGTCGAGGTCGAGTCGCGCGGCTTCATCGTGATCGGACAGTTCGGTCGACAGGGATCCCAGCTCGCAGCCCATCGCTCCGCGGCGAGCGGTGACGCGTTGCAGAATGGCCTTGCACCAGCGGTCAAGGCCGCTGAAGGAGTCGATCCGGCGGAGGTGCTGCTCCTCCCGCTCGAGCACCCGGCCGCCGCGCAGTGCGATGACCGCCTGGACCAAGGCGCTCTTGTCGGGGAAATGCCGATAGAGCTGTGACTTGCTGGTCCCGCTCGCCGCCGTCACCTCGTCGAGGGTCGTCGCGGCGGCGCCCTTGAGGGCGATCAGCTCGTCGGCGGACGCGACGATCCGAGCTCTGGTGGCCGCGCCGCGCGCGGTCAGGCGGCGGTCGACGTCGTTCACTGTCTCGGGCACGCCAAGAGCCTATCCGAGCCGAGATCGGCCGGCTCGGTGTTCGCCGGTAAGGACGTCGCACGGACGGGACACAGAGTCTGTGCAGGCCCTCTACCGGAAGGACGACAGTGCGCGCGACGATCGACGGCGTTCTCCTCGCCGATGCGGAACCGGAACACATCATCTCGATCGAGGGGAACTGTTACTTTCCCCTGGACTCGCTCACGATCGGCACGTTGACGGACAGCCCGACGCCGTACGTGTGCCCGTGGAAGGGACAAGCGCGCTACTACAGCGTGACGACCCCGCACAACCAGCACGTCGACGCCGCGTGGTGCTATCCGCATCCCAAGCAGACAGCGATCGAAACGGTGGGGCACAACTTCACCGGATACGTCGCCTTCGACACCACTCGAGTGCTTGTCGAGTAGCCCCGAGGGCGCCGCGTGCTTTACGCGAGCTGCTGGTCCGGCAGGTATCCGGCGTCGGCCAGCGCTGTCCGCAACTTGCGCCGGGCGTCGAACATCATCTTGTAGATCGCATTCTGTGTCGCTCCGAGTTGATCCGCGAGCACGTCGCTGGGCATCCCGTTCAGCACCAACGCGACGAACACGGTCCGTTGCCTCGCCGTCAGTTTCTCGTCGACGGCCCGATGGACGGCTCGCATCAGATCCCGGCTCTCCGCCTGGGCCCCCGGCTCGATCCCCAGGCGTGCCGGCAGACGGTCCCAGTCCTCGTCGTCGAAGGCCACTCCGGCCCGCTGCCAGAAGTGCCGGTTGACCTTGGCCGCCACATCGAAGATCACGAACTTGTACGCCCAGGTGGTGAACTTGCAGTCGCCGCGGAACGTCTCGACCTTGCCGCAGATCGCCAGCAGGGCGTCCGCGGCACCCTGGTGCGCGATGTCGTCCAGCTCGGGACCGGCGAGCCGCTGCCTCGCCGCTCGCCGACCCACCTCCGAACGAGCCGCACGGAGCAGTACGTCGTACAGCCGTCAGCTCGCCAACTCACGCCGTACGCCACCACTGCTCAGATCGCGAACCCAGGCTCTGTTCTCCGCCGCCGCCTCCGCAGAGAGGGCCCGTAGCTGAGGCAAGGACTCGCAGACTTCACTCTTCATGGATCCACCCTGCCGACCGGCGTGACAATCACATGGACGATATCGTCCTTTTGGAAGGTCGTCCACTCAGGAATGTCAATTCAACTGGTCGATCTAGTCCAACCCGATCTGAAGCGCCCCTGGAACGACGCCAGCGGGCGACACTCTGGCACCCGAGAATCCTGCGGTTGATGCCCGAACTCCGGCTCACGGTTCTCATCGGCACCTATGCCCAGAAGCACTATCTCGGCGCCGCGGCGAAGAAGAACCTGACCGAGACCGTCCGTGCCTACCGCGACTATGGCCCCGCCTTGCGATCCCTGGTCGCGGCGGCCGTCTCAGAGCCCCGCCGGGGATCACTCCAGCACTAGTCTCGTTGGTGGCTGTCGGTCATCGTCCTGAACGGCCGCCAGGAGCCCCCGCGCGTCCTCCGCGCACGCCTCACAACCGGCAAGGTGCGCCGCGACCCCGGGGTACTGCTCGGCCGGATCGACACCGGCCGCCTGCAGTTCGGCGTACAGATGCAGAACGGCCATCACCTCGTCACAGCCGACATCCTGCGGGTCAGCGGCCAGGAATCGATCAAGTGTCTCCCTCCACCCCGCCATGACTCTCACCTCTACCCGTTACCGCGTCGCCACGATGAGCGTCCTCGGTCTTACGGCCGCGGCGGTAAGAACCTGCCTCAGCTCGACGCTAACCAGTCACGAACCCCTAGTGGAGGTCGATGCGATATGCCGGGCTCCGAGCTCGCCGAGAAGTTCATGGCGTTGCACACCCGCGACGGTGGTCTCGTCATGCCCACCGAAACCGGTCAACGTCCTCGTGTCGCCGGCCGACGAAGTTCTCACCGTCGCCGAGCTGCCGGACGGCCGGAGTCAATCCAACCATCCACCCGTCATCAACGATCGCCCGAAGAAAGCAGATTGCCATGGATCTCGACAAGCTCATGAGCAAGCACCTCACCAGGTACTTCGATCCGAGCAGGACGATCCCCGAGGAGACCCTTCAGCAGATCTTGCGGTTTCTGCGCTCGACGCCCACGTCGACCAACATCCAGCCGAACCACTTCTACGTCATTGCCACCCCGGAAGGAAAAAGGCAGCTCGCGGACAACCTGGGCGAACGTTTCCAGGACAACTCACCGAAGATCCTGAACTCCTCACACACCATCATCCTCACCACCCGGGCACATCTGCCGGAGAGCCACGTCGAGGCGGTGTTCGGCAAGGAACGCGCGGACGGCCGGTTCCCCGACCCGGCGAAACAGGAACTGTGGGAGTCGATGACCCGAGACTTCCTCGACCTGCGCAACTTCGGCTACAAGGACGTGAACCACTGGATGGAGAAGCAGACCTATCTGGTGATGGGTCTGACCATGATGGCGGCCGCCGAGCTCGGTGTCGAAGCCATGCCGCTCGAAGGGTTCGACCCCACCACTGTCGACAAGGCGTTCAAGATCCGTGAGACCGGACACGCCACCACGGTCCTGCTCGCACTCGGCTACCCCGACCCCAAGAAGCAGTACAGCAACCCGATCTCGCGGTTCGATACGGACGAACTGTTCACTTTCGTCTGATCGCAGTGAAGGCTACAACCGACTACAGGAGGCACCTGATGAAGGCGATTGTTGTGCAGGACCAGGCTGGAGGGACAGCCGGGATGACGCTGGCCGAGCGTCCGGAGCCCGCGGCCGCCATCAACGATGTCGTCGTCCGAGTTCATGCGTCGGGCTGGATCTCGACGGAGCTGGAGTGGCCGTCGACATGGACCGACCGAGCCGGCCGCGACCGTGCACCTTCGATCCCTGGGCACGAGCTGGCCGGAGTCGTGACTTCCCTCGGCTACGGTACGACGGGATTGTCCGTCGGCGAGCGCGTGTTCGGTATCGCTGACTGGCACCGCGACGGTTCGCTGGCGGAGTACGTGGCGATCGAAGCCCGCAACCTCGCGCCGCTGCCCGACGACCTCGACGTCACGGTCGGCGCGAGCCTACCGATTTCGGGGCTGACCGCGTGGCAAGGGCTGTTCCAGCACGGGCGCCTGAAGTCTGGACAGAGCGTCCTCGCGCACGGTGCGGCCGGCGCAGTCGGAACGATGGTGACGCAGCTGGCTCGCGAGGCCGGCGCCCACGTAATCGGTACCGGCCGCGCCGCCGACCGTGCGAAGGCGCTCGATTTCGGCGCCCACGAGTTCGTCGACCTCGAGAAGGACGCTCTGGAGGACGTCGGTGCGGTTGATCTGGTCTTCGACGTCATCGGCGGCGACATCCAGCAAAGGTCCGCGGCCATGATCAAGGCCGGCGGATCACTGGTATCGATCGTCGGCCCGGTCGAGGCCGCGCCGGCCGACGGCCGGGTGGTGGACTTCGTCGTCGAGGCCGATCGCGGCCAACTGACCGAGATCGCCCGGCGGGTGCAAGACGGAAGACTGCGCACGAACATCGGAACGACCACGACACTCGACGACGCCGTCGCCACCTTCAACTCCACCGAGCGAGCCAAGGGCAAGACGGTCGTTCTCATCAAGCCGTGAGACAGCAACGGACCTCTGATCAACCAAGACGCACCTCACAGGCACAACTGCTGATGAGGCCAGTGGGTGCGGAGCCAGCGGTCGTGAGTCGCCAGAACCGTCGTGCGGTCATGGATACATCGTCCAGCACTCGCCGAGTGCCGAACGTGCGGACCAGATCCCGAGCGATCAAGGCCGGTCCGCGACCATCCGCCGCTGGATCAGCCACGGCCGTCGGTGCCTCGAACGTCCTGAGCGCTTGCCTCGAGCAACCGCCGTTCGTCGAGGCGGAGCCATCTGGACACCTTGATCTCGGTGAGGAAGCGGTCGTCATGGCTCACGACGACGAACGCACCTTCGTAGGCGTTCAAGGCGCTTTCGAGCTGGCTCACGCTGAGGAGGTCGAGGTTGTTGGTCGGTTCATCCAGGAGAAGCAGCTGCGGTGCGGGTTCGGCGTACAGGACGCAGGCGAGGGTCGCGCGGAGGCGCTCGCCGCCGGACAGCACACCGACCGGTAGATGGATCCGTGAGCCGCGGAAGAGGAACCGGGCCAGGAGGTTCATCCGTTGTGCTTGCGGCATGCCGGGGGCGAAGGCGGCGAGATTCTCGGCGATGGTGCGGTCGAGATCGAGCAGATCCAGGCGTTGGGAGAGGTAGGCGATGCGGCCGTCAGCTCGTCTGATCTCGCCTGCCGAGGAGGTGAGGTCGCCGTGGATCAGCCTGAGAAGGGTGGACTTCCCGGCGCCGTTGGGGCCGATGAGCGCGATGCGTTCCGGGCCGCGGATGGTGAGGTCGGCGTCGGCGATGATCTCGCGGCCGCCCAGCTCGACCCGGATACCCTCGCTGTGGAACAGCGTGCGGCCTGCCGGCACGTTCGTCGCGGGGAGTTGCAGGGCGATCTTCTGCTCGTCCCGGACCGCCCGGCCGGCCTCGTCGAGCCGGGCCTTGGCATCGCTGACCCGCGCGGTGTGCGTCTCGTTCGCCTTGCCTGCCGACTCCTGCGCGTTGCGCTTCATCGTCCCGGCGAAGATCTTCGGCAGGCCCGCGTTGCCCAGGTTCTTGCTCGCGTTGCCGGCTCGCCGCGCGGCACGTTCGCGGGCCTGCTGGAGTTCACGCTTCTCCCGCTTGACCTCCTGTTCGGCGTTCCGCACGTTCTTCTCGGCGACCTCGCGGGCTGCTTGCACGGCGTCCTCGTACGCCGGGAAGTTGCCGCCGTAGGTGTGGATCTCGCCGCGATCCAGCTCGGCGATGCGGTCCGTCCGGTCGAGCAGCGCGCGGTCGTGGCTGACCAGAACCAGGCAGCCGGTCCAGTCCTCGAGTACGTCGTACAGCTTGCGCCGGGCAACCAAGTCGAGGTTGTTGGTCGGTTCGTCGAGGAGCAGGACGTCCGGTCGCCTGAGCAACTGGGCCGCCAGGCCGAGTGAGATGACCTGACCACCGCTGAGCGTACTCAGGTTCCGCTCGAGCTCGAGATCGCCGAGGCCGAGCCGGTCGAGCTGGGCGATCGTGCGCTCCTCGATGTCCCAGTCGTCGCCGACGGTGGTGAAGTGTTCCTCCGCGACGTCGCCGGATTCGATCGCGTTGAGCGCCTGGATGATCGGCGCGACGCCGAGCACCTCCGCGACGGTCAGGTCGCCGGCCAGGGGCAAGGTTTGCGGCAGATAGCCGACCACGCCTTCGACGGAGACGTTGCCCGCCGTGGGGCTGAGTTCGCCGGCGATCAGCTTGAGCAGAGTGCTCTTGCCGGCGCCGTTCGGCGCGACGAGACCGGTGCGCCCGGCACCGAACGCGAACGACAGCCCGTCGAAGACAGGCGTGTCGTCAGGCCAGGAGAAGGACAGATCGGACACAACGACAAAGGCGTCAGACATGCAGAAGACCTCGAGGTGAGCTGCCGAGCAGGCAACAGCCGCCGCTCAGCGGGAGACGGGATGGCGGAACGACAAAATGGCCACGGCTGCACGAGCCAGCGGCCTGTCACCTCGGGACTCACCCGGAGATGTCGTCTTCACCCACCACGTCTGATCTCCTCCAGAAATGTCGCCTTCCACGGTAGCAAACGTTCCCCGCCGCGAACTTCAGGGGCGGGAGGGCCACGTACGATGCCTTTCCAGCTGTGTGTGACCAGGTCAGAAGTGGATGGACGGGGTCGCGAAGTGAGTGGGACGGAGAGGACGGGTATGCCGGAGGGCATCGATCAGGAGAGGCTGGACCGTGCGTACGCGCGGCTCGCCGAATATCACAACGAGGATCTGCCGCAAGGCATCCCTCCGGTCGCCGCGGAGATGTTCGCGGGCTACCAGGTCACGCCGTACGAGGAGTGGCTGATCTTCAACTCCGCGGACGGTTTCACCAACCAGACCTTCCTGGTCAGTGATCAGATGGTCTACGAGTCGCCGGGCTGGGAGTCGTACGACGACGCCCTCACCGAGGCCCGCGCGTTGAAGGCGGCCGGCGCCACCCGCCGCCCCGACGCCCCGGACGACGAGGACGACGAGGACGACTGATCTGCGGCCCTTCAGGAATCCGAAGGCCGTCCCTCGGTCATGGGGTCGTGACTGAGGTGACGGTGGATCCGGTGACGTATGTCGGCCAGACGCCGACCGGCACGTTGACCTTGCCGTTCGTGTCCGGGGTGTAGGTCGTCGAGACTCCGTAGAGGTTGGTGACCTGGATCGGGCCGGTCGCGTTGACTGTGACTGTGGTGCCGGTGCCGCTGGCTGCCCAGATCGCCCGAAGTGGTGTGCCGTCGTTGGCGGCGAAGACCTGGTCGATCAGCCCGTTGCCCGGGAACTCCTGGCCGAGGAACGTCGCGCCGCGGAGCTGGCGAGCGCCGGTGGCGTAGGCGACGTACGACGGTTTGGGTGTGTATGCACCGAGAGCATCGGCCGGGTTGTGTACGAGACCGAAGTTGTCCTCCTTGTCCGCCGGGTCGATGCCGTCGTTCATGAAGTCGTAGAGGTAGTACCGGTCGACGCCGCGGCCGAGGACGGCGAGCTGGGCCCGGGCGGCGTACATGGCCTGGGTCGGCTCGCTGACGTTGCTCTGGTAAGTCCCCGTGTACCAGCCGGACTCGGTGACCCAGATCGGCTTGTCCACGCCGCCGTTGTACTGCCGGATCAACGCCCGGACCCGGTCGATCGCGGCGCTGAGCCCCTCGGGAGCGTTCAGGAAGTTGTACGGGTGGATGGACACCACGTCGAGGTACTTCAGCCCGCCGAGTTGGCAGAACGCCTCGAACCAGGCCACCTGGGTGACGTCGGTGTCACCGCCGCCGACGATCGTCAGCCCCGGGTGGTTGGCCTTCAGCTTCGGGTACGTTGCCTTCAGCAACGCAAGATAACTCTCCGGTGTCTTGTTGGACGGGCCGGCCGCATTGACATCCCACTCGTTCCAGATCGCCAGGTTCTTGATCTGCGGGAACTGCGTGGCGAGGGCATCGGCGTAGTTGGCGAACGCGGCTCGGCCGGTGTCGGTGAACGGTGCGTCGAAGTAGTCCTCCGGTACGTCGTCGTACAGCGGGTTGCCGTAGTCGGCGATCAGCAGCGGGTCGATGCCGTTCGCCTGCCAGGACTGGAGGTAGTTGGTGACCTTCGCGGGAAAGGCGTACGTCCCACGGGTCGTCTCGGCCTGATACCACTGTGCTTCGTCACGCCCACCGCGGGCGCCGGACAGAGTGAGCAGTGGCATCGGGGTCGTGCTCCACGACTGGCCGAAGTGAGTACCGGCGCCGATCAGCGATGTAGCCGTGGTCGCCGCGACCGCGTCGACGTTGACCGTGGCCGTCGTACCGCCGCCGATGATCGAGCTGCGGTCCAGCGTGACCACGATCGATTTCGCCGGCCCGTGCCAGATGCCGTCGTCAGCGCCACCGAAGTGCAGGTAGCCGGTGCCGCCGTCGAACCGGGTGACGTTCAGTTGCTGCCAAGCGGTCGAGCTGGACAGCGGCAATCGTTGCTGGTGCACCTGCCCGGTGGCGTCGGTCAGCCGCAGCCCGATGGCCGACAGTTGGCTGGTTTTGACGGACAGGCTGAGGGCGGTCAGATCGACAGGAACCATGGTTCGTTGAATGGCGACGTAGTTGCCGCCGCCGGCGAAGTTTCCCGAGAGCTTGGCAGACTGGGTCCCGGCTGCGGCCGAGGTCGCGTCGAGCGCCAGGCTGCCCGTCGCGCCTGGGAACTCGCTGCCGGGATAGAACGACCAGCCCTCGGCCGCGCTTTCGTAGTCGCCGAGCGGTGTGGTCGGTTTGCCGGCCGGCGCCTTCAGTGCGAGGTCGTCCAGGTTCAGGGTCGTGGTCGTCGCGCCGGAGATGGCCGCCTTGTCCAGCACGACCTCGACCGCCTTGGCCGGGCCGTGCCAGACACCGTCGTTGGCGCCACCGAAGTGCACGTACTGCTTGCCCCCGTCGAACCTCGTGACGGCCAGCGCCTGCCAGTCGGTTGCCCCCGACAACGTCAGGCGCTGCTGATGGACCTGACCGGTGGAATCGGTCAGCCGGAACGTGAGGAACGACAGATTCGGCGACTTCGCCCAGAAGCTGACGCTGGTCGCGTTGACCGACGGCAACGGCCGCTTGACGCTGACGTACGCGCCGCCGGCACCGAAGTTGGCGGACAGCTTTCCCGAGCTGGAGCCGGAGTGATTGTTCGTGCTGTCGAGGGTGAAACTGCCAGTGGCGCCGGGATATTCGCTCCCGGGATAGAACGTCCAGCCTTCGGCGGTGTTCTCGAAGTCGCCGATCCGGTGGGACGTGAGTCCGGCGATCGGCGACGTACTGACCGGACTGACGACGGCGAACGTGGTCTGCGCGGACGTCGTACCGGCTTGGACCGTGAGCTTGTACCACCCGCGGGTGGTGAGCGGGATCTGCAATGTGCTGGCGGCGGCCTGGCTGCCGCTGGCGACGACGGTGCCGTTGACGTCGGCCGCCGACCAGCTGACCGAGGCCGCGTCCGTGTTGAGGCCGAACCTCACCGGCTGGCCGTCGGTGAAGACGTTTCCGACAGTGATCGGCGTGAGCGTCAGTACGGCGGCCTGGGCGGTGGCAACCGTACCGAAGCCGAGGAGGCAGACTGCGAAGACGATGGCGAGTAGGCGTTTCATGGCATCAGTGGGTCGCGGGGTCGAGGAAGACGGGGTTGAATCCGGCCGGGTTCTTGGCCTCCGCCACACCCTTGCCCCAGGTCAGCCAGCCGCGTCGGCCGGTGCCGTCGTTCTCGTTGATCACCACGGTTGCCGACAGCAACCGATCCTCGGGCGCGAACTGGAGTGTCGTCCAGGGGATGGCAATCTCGTACGTCGTGGTGTGCGCGGCCGCGTCACGGCCGACCTTGGCCTGCACACCGGATGGCGTCCCGGCCTGACTCACCGGCGTCCAACGCCAGGTGTCCACCGTCCCCGCATCGGTCAGTGCGGCACCAATTTCCTGGACCTGTGGTGCTTCGCCTGGTGCGCCGGCCGACATGCCCAGCTGCAGACTGTCTCCGGCCCAGATGTTGCCGTTCCGGTTCGGCTGTGCGAACACGTCGTCGGTCACCCGTGCGGACACGTAGAGGTTCGTGTCGTCATGGGTGAGCCAGAGCGACCCCGAAAGGTCGTCAGGTCCGCCCCATCCCTGGACAGGCGGTGTTCCGGTGCCGGTCAGGGAGAGAGCAGGCAACGCGGCCACACCAGGGTCGATGACGCCGTCGAGTGCGACCGTGCGCCTGACACCGTGCGTCGCTGCGACCACTGGATTGAGCTTGCCCGTTGCGCGGATGCCGGCAGCACCGGTACGTCGGATGGTGGCCGACCAGGTGGACGCCGCGGTAACGGGTAGCTCCACATCGGCGTACGACGTACCGTGCGATGCGACCGTGACACCGGTCAGCAACGTCCCGGAGGCAGAACCCGATGCCCAGTCCACTCCGTCGATCGTCAGTGGACGAGAAGACGCATTGGTGACCCGGAACCGGAGCAGGTCCTTGCCGGCACCGTTGAGAACGTGCGAACCGGTGATCGCCAGCGGTGCGGTCGCCGTACCTGCTACTGAGAGCAGAGCAACTGGCCGGCCGTCGACGTTCACCGAGGCCGAGTAGGTCCGCGGACCGGTCGATTCCTGTGCCGGATAGCTCACCGGGACTGTTGTGCTAGCTCCCGCCGTCACCGAACCGCTGGTCTCGCCACCGCCGGCAGCGACGGTGAACGCGTGCGTGACCGGGTCCGGATTGGTGAACGTCAGCGTGCCCGTGGCCGGGTCACCGGAGACCTCCGGTGCGACTGACAACGCGAATCGGCTCGACGGCAGCATGGGTCCGGTGATCGCGCCCCGCAGATAGATCGGCTCCGGCCCTGCGCTGACCCAGACATGCCCGCCGGCGTCTGCAGTCAGTGCCGTCTCGACGCCGTACAGGTTCGTCACCTTGACGGTCGAGCCCGCAGGTGCGGTCGCGGCCACGACTCCGGGGGTGGCGGACCAGACTGCGTGGACGCTTTGTCCTCCGCCGGCGTTGAACGAAACGTCGTACCCGTTGCTCCCGAAGCGGGTCTGGCCGATCAACGGCAGCTCATCGATCTGACGTGCCAGGACGGCGGTCGCGACGTACGACGGCTTGGGTACGAGCGCACCGCGCGAGTCGAGCCGGTTGCGCACCAGGCCGAACCGGTGCTCGACGTTCGACGGGTCCGTGCCCGAGTCCATGAAGTTGTAGGAGCTGTACCGCGCCACACCGTTGCCGTAGGCCAGCAAGTGGCCGCGCACCAGGTCGCGGGCCTGCGTGGGCTCGGACACCGAGCTCGGGTTGGTCCCGGTCGCCCAGCCCTGCTCTGTGATGTAGATCGGCTTGTTCGAGCCGTGTGCTGTCATGATGTTGCGGATGGTGTTCACGTAGGTGACCGAGGCCTCCGGGTCCAGCGGCTGCACATACGGGTGAATCGTGACCGCGTCCACGTAGTCCAGCCCGCCGAGGTCGGCGAACTTGGTGAAC
This sequence comes from Kribbella pratensis, assembly GCF_004366075.1. Classification (GTDB taxonomy): domain Bacteria; phylum Actinomycetota; class Actinomycetes; order Propionibacteriales; family Kribbellaceae; genus Kribbella; species Kribbella pratensis. The sequence continues at coordinate 2,397,442 of NZ_SODU01000001.1, forward strand.
CAGCCCTGCCAGTCGTTGATGACCGCCAGCGACGGACCGGTCAGCTTCACGTCCGGGTGCTTCGCCCGAACCGCGGCGCTCACCATCTTCAGCAGCGCGACGTAGTTCTCCGGGCTCGCTTTCGCGGCGCCGTTCGGGTCGCGCAGGTTCCACTCGTTCCACAGCTCGTACGTCGTGTGCTCGGTGCCCCACTCGTCGACGGCCGCAACGGCGTACCGGGTGAAGGCTGCACGCTGCTCGTCGGTCGACGGCGCTTCGTCCGGGTAGTACAGCGAGTTCCCGTAGTCGAGGATGTTCAGGAAGTCGATGTTGTTGGCGTCCAGCGTGGCCTTGTAGTCCTTGTACCGCTGCGGGAACTGAATGACGCCCTTCGTGGTCTCCGCGGCCGACCAGAACGCCTCGTCGCGGTCGGTGGAGATACCGCCCTTGGCCATCAGCGGTACGGCTTCCAGACCTGGATTGGCCGCGCCGCCGAACGCCAGCGCGCCGGCGACGCCGATCCGGGTGTCGGTGGACGTCGAGAAGTCGTGCGGACTCAGTACGGCGAAGTCCGTGCCGCCGAGTGTCGTCGTACCGTCGGATCCGACCGCTGTGAGATCGGTCTGGTACCAGCCCGGCGTACTGATCGCCAACGTGAGCTGCCCGTTGAGTGTGGCGGCCGGCGCGGAACCCTTGGCCACCTCGGTCCCACCAGCGTCACGGACCGTCCAGCTGACGGTGGTGGCGTCGGTGCTGAAGCCCAGCTTCACCTGCTGCCCTGCGGTGAAGGTGTTGCCGACCGTCGTCGGCGCGATCGTCAGGGCCGGCGCAGCGGTTGCCGCCGCGCGGGCGGGTGACTGGAGTACGGCGGCCAGCAACAGGCCGGCCGTGAGAAGACTGACTACGCCGGAGCGGCGACGGGCCATGGGTGCTCCTCCTCGGAAGCGAAAGCGGTTTCGCAAATCACACCTTGATACCGCCGGAGCCCGCTGTCAACGGCTCGAAGCTGACTACGATGTGCACATGGCCGATTCCGTGATCACGCTGTCCGATGTCGCCGCCGCGGCCGGGGTGTCGCTGTCGACGGCCTCCAAGGCGCTGAACGGCACCGACCGGATCTCGGAGGCGACCAGGGAGCATGTCCGCGTGACCGCGGACCGGCTCGGGTTCCGGCACAACGCCCTGGCCCGCTCGTTCGCCCGCGGCCGCAGCCAGACCATCGGCGTGCTCACCCACCGCGCATCGAACCCGTTCACCCGTGTGGTGCTGGCCACCGCCGCCACCGAGCTGGGCGCCAAGGAACAGGCCATCCTGCTCTACGACGCGCGGATCGACGAACATGACGTCACCGAGAGCATCCTGCAGCTCCGCGCCCGCCGGATCGACGGCGTGATCGTGATCGGCACCGGTACGTCGTACCCGACGCCGTCGCTGACCAGCCGCTTCGACGTCCCGGTGATCTACGCGTTCACGTTCACCGAGGACCCCGACGACGTCACGATCACCGCCGACGACAACGAGATCGGCCGGCTCGCCCTACGGCATCTGCTGTCCAAGGGCCGCCGGAAGATCGCCCACATCACCGCGGAGCCGCGCGACAACGCCGCCCAGCGCCGGGCGGCCGGGGCTCAGGAGGTGCTGGCGGACGCCGGGCTCGAGTGGGCGAGCCCGGTGCGGTTCGGCCGCTGGCGGGAGGGCTGGGGCGCCGACGCGGCCGCCGAGCTGCTGGCCGAGGTTCCGGACGTCGACGCGATCTTCTGCGGCAGCGACCAGATCGCCCGCGGCGTCGAACGCGTCGTCCGCGCGTCCGGCCGGGACGTGCCCGGTGACGTCGCGCTGATCGGCGTCGACAACTGGGAGCAGCTGATGCACGACCAGCGCGTCTCCCGGCACTTGACCACCATCGACGTCGGCCTCGAGGAGATCGGCCGCCAGGTAGCAGCCCAACTCCTCGAGCCCGGCACTCAGCCCGGCATCCAGTACGTCGCTCCTCAGGTCGTGACCGCGGAGACCACCTGATCCTCGTCGTGGATCGAGTACTGCGGCCTGAAGCCGAGCAGCTCCCGAGCCCGAGTGGTGTCGACCAGCGATCCACGTCCCGTGACAGGCCGACGCAGCGGCACCGTCGGTGCGTACTCACGCAACAGTTCGTCGGTCTGCCGGTCGATCAGGATGTCGTCAGCCGCCAGACCGACCACATGTGCCCCGCCGGCCGGTGACTCGAGCGCGGCGATGATCGCCCGGACGCCGTCGCGCAGGTCGAGATAGGCCCAGCCTTCCCGAGCCATCACGGATGGGTCGCGTTCGGCCATGGCCGCGAACTTGAACAGCTCCTCGCGGGTCTTCACCAGCGGGAACCGCAGCGCGATCACGTTGGTTCCCCATCGCCGCCACGCCATCCGCGCACTCTGCTCGTCCACGCTCTTGGACAACGAGTACGCATCCGCGATGTCGGCCTCCACCTCCTCGTCCAGCGGGTAGTACGCCGGCTGCACCTCGTTCACGTTCATCGGTACGCCGAACGCGTTGATACTGCTGGCGATCACGACCCGGTCGATCCCCTGCTGCCCGGCCTGCGCCAGGACGTTGAACGTCGCCGCGACGTTGTTCTCGAACACCTCCTCCGGCGTACCCAGACTGGGATGCGGAATCGCCGCGAGATGCAGTACGGCGTCCACACCGTCGAGTGCTGCCGTCACATCCTTCGCCGATCGCGCATCACCGGCCAGCGGACGGTCCGCCGTACTGGTGTGGTCGTAGCGCAGCGACAGGCCGGTGACGTCGTACCCGCTCTTCTGCAGCCCGATGACGGCGGCCCGGCCGATCGAGCCGTCCGCACCCGTCACGAGAACACGCTTCACGCCTTGATCCCCCCAGACAGGCCCACGCCACGCAGAAATGCTCGCTGGAAGACCAGGAACAGCAGCACCGGGATCAGCAGGGCCAGGAACAGACCCGCCAACTGGATGTTGAGCTCCGTCACCTTGGCGATCTTCGGCAACGCCACCGAGACCGGCTGAAGATCCGGATTCGTCAGCACCAGCAGGGGCCACAGGTAGTCCTTCCACGAAGAGATGATGCTGAGCAGCACGACCACACCGAGGATCGGCCGCGACAGCGGGAGCACGAGCGAGGTGAACACGCGGATCGAACCGGCGCCGTCGATACGGGCAGCTTCGAAGTATTCGCGGGGGATGCTGTCGAAGAACCGCTTCACGATCAGCACGTTGAACGCACTGGCCGCGGGTGGCAGCCAGACCGCCCAGAACGTGTTCGTCAGGTTGGCGTGCACTACCGGCACTTTCAGCACGGTCAGGTACAGCGGGACGAGTGACACGATGTGCGGCACGAACAGCGTGGCGAGGATCGCTCCGGACAGCACGGCTCCCCACCGCGGCCGTAGGACGCTCAGCACGTACCCGGCCGTCGTACAGACGATCAGCGATGCAACCGCCGTACCTGCCGCGATCATGGCCGTGTTCCCCAGGTAGTAGCCGATGTGACCCTGCTGCCAGGCGGTGGCGAGGTTGCCCCACTGCACCTGGCCGGAGGGGAACCACGCGAGTGGTGAGCGGATGCTGTCCTGTGTCGGCGAGATCGCTGCCTTGAGCAACCACAGCAGCGGACCGAGTCCGGCGATCAGCAATCCGACGAGTACGACGACCTGTCCGACGACGAACGGGACCCGGATCCGGGTGAGTCTGCGGTCCGAGTCCGACAGCGCACCCCGCTCCCCGCTCACTCGGTGCTCCAGCCGCGGGTGGCCAACTGGAAGACAGCCGACAGTACGGCGAGACCTAGCGCCAGCAGGACGCTCAACGCGGTGGCTGCGCCGTAATCCCCGTTGACGAAGGCGTAGTTGTAGATGAGCAGAAGAATCGTCATGGTCGAGCCCTGTGGTCCGCCACCGGTGAACAGCAGCGGTTCCGTGAACAATTGCATCGTCCCGATCACCTGCAGGAGCAGCATCAGCAGCAGGACGCTCCGCAGGTGCGGCAACATCACGTGCCACACCCGACGTACCACTCCGGCACCGTCGAGCTCAGCCGCCTCGTACAGGTCCGCGCGTACGGACGTCAGTGCCGCCAGATAGATGATCACCGCGTTGCCGGCGCCGGCCCAGGTCGCTTCCAGCACGATCGACGGCATCGCCGAGCCCGGGCTGTCCAGCCACAGGAACGGTCCGAGCCCGACGTGGCCGAGGATGGTGTTGAACATGCCATTGGGCGACGGGTCGTAGAAGAACCGCCAGAGCAGGATGGCGACCACTGGCGGCGTGATCACCGGCAGATAGGCCAGCATCGTGTACAGCCAGGACCTGCCTCGCAGCTCGGACAGGAACATCGCCAGCAGCACCGGCACGGGGAAGCCGAACAGCAGAGCGAGCAAGGTGAACCACAGGGTGTTCAGCGACGCCTGGCCGACCGCCGGATCGGTCAGCACGTACCGGAAGTTCTCCAGCCCGACCCACTTGACCGGATCGATCAGGTTGGTCTGCTGAACGCTCATCACCAGGCCCTTGACGATCGGGCCCCACGAGAACACCAGGAAGATCAGGAGCACCGGCAGCGCGAACAGCACTGCCGGCACTCCGTTGCGCAGGCGGCGGAGCAACTCAGCGCCCGAGCTTGGCATTCACGGCGCCGGCCGCCTTGGTCAGCAGCGCCGGGATGTCGGCCTTCGCGTTCCCCAGCACGGTTTGCACGACCGGATCGAGCGCGGCGTACACCTCCTGAGCCTTCACCGGCGGCTCAGGAATGATCTTCTGGTCGGCCGCCACCTTGGTGTACGGCGCGAAGTTCTCCTGCGGCACGTTGACGTACGGCTTGATCCACGACTGGTACGTCGACCACTGGTCGGCCGCGACCACCGGGAGGCCCGGCACACCGACGGGCAGCTTCGCTGCCACATTGTTCTTGGCGCTCGTCACGGCCGCGTCCTGGTTCACGTACTTGTTCAGGTAGGCGAACTTGATCCACTTGACCGCCGCCGCCTTCTCGGCGTCCGTCGCATCCGGACTGACGATCTGGACGCTGCCACCGCTGAGCGTGCCGTGGTCACCGCCCTGCTGCGGCAACGAACCGATGCCGAACGCCGACGACTTCAGGCCGTTCGTCTGGACCAGCGTGCGGTACTGGTCGGGCGCCGCCATGTACATGCCGACCTTGCCGGCCGCGAACGCCTTGGAGATGCCGTCCATGTCGTAGAGCACCGCCTGGCCCATCGACTTGTCGGTCCACTTCATGTCGTGCAGCAGCTGCAGTGCGGCCTTGGACGGGGCGTCGTCGAACGTCGCCTTGCTGCCGTCCTCGTTCTCGATCGACCCGCCGAACGCGTAGGTCTGGGTGGTGAACATCCAGCCGCCGGTGTTGTTCGTGGTCATCTGCGCATAGCCGGCCTGCCCGGTCTTCTGCGTGATCGCCTTCGCGTCCGCCCGCAGCTCGTCCCAGGTCGCCGGCGGCTTGTCCGGGTCCAGTCCGGCCTTCGTGAACAGGTCGCGGTTGTAGATCAGCCCGATCGAGTACGCGGCGGTCGGTACGGCGTACACATTGCCGGACCGGTCCTGGGCGATCTTCAGGACGTTCGGGTTCAGCTCGTCGAGCAGGCCGTCGTCCTTGAGCACCTTGGTCAGGTCAGCGGCCTGCTTGCGGGCAATCAGGCCCTGCGGCTCGGTGAACGGCACATTCAGTACGTCGGGAAGCTGTCCGCCGGCCGCCTGCGCCTGGAACGTCGTCGCGTCCCAGACGGTCTCGACCGGGTTCAGCTTGATGTCCGGGTTGGCCTTCTGGAAGTCGGCCACCTTCTTGTCGAAGGACGCCCGGTTGGCGGGATCGGAACTGGACGGACGGTCACCGACCGTGAGTGTCACCTGCCCGGAGCCACCGGACGCAGCCGAGGAGGACGAGGGGGCGCTGGAGCAGGCCACCAGCCCTGCCAGCAGGACCAGGGAGGTCGTGAGCGCTGCGGTGGAACGGATCGGGGGTCGGTACATGCGAACTCCTCAGCGGGGATAGGGCGCGAGCGGCCGTTTCCGCAGAGTAGCGCAAGCGCTTTCGCAAACACCAGACCCAACCTTAGGTTGGCCCTGTTGCGTCGCCGTCAGACCCGGTTGGCGAGGCGGTACTGGGAGGGAGATTGGCCCGTGTGGTTGCTGAACACGCGGCTGAGGTAGAAGGCGCTGCGGTACCCACAGCGCTCGGCGACCGCCTGCAGCGTGTCGTCGGTCTCGACGAGGAGCTCGCGCGCCTTCCGTATCCGGAGGCGGCGCAGGTAGAGGACCGGTGTGACGCCGTGAACCGCTCTGAATCGCCGTGAGAGCTGTGCGGGGCTGATACCGAGGACGGTCGCCAGACCGCCGAGCGAGAGGTCCGGTACGGCGAAGTGGTCGTGGATGTACGCCGTCGCACGTTCCACCAACTCGTCCGCGGGTGCATCGTGGTGCGCGCGCAAAGTCATCAGGACGAGGTCCGTGACGACGTGAGCCGCGACCAGGTCCGCGTGACCGTCCGTTGCCTCGAGCATCGACAGGTCGGCGCGGAGACGGTCGAGATCCCGCACCCGCCGACAGCCGACGGGTGGCTCCAGTTCGGTACTGAAGCGAGCATGGAAGAAGGACACGGGCGTCTGCATCTTTCGCCGGAGCGTCCCGCCCGGCGGGCAGATCACGATGTCTCCGAACCTCGCCACCCCGGGCGGCGCCCCCGAAACCTCGAAGGCGAACGCTCCGCTCCGGGGCAACAGCAGACTCCAGGTCTCGTAGGTGTCGTACGTGAGACTGAAGCGGGCCCGGCGCGGCGCGAGCAGGTAGCCGTCGAGCGTCAGCACGGCAAGAAAGTACATGCTCATGCCCGGATCCGCCATGTCCATGAGGGTTCGCAGAGCGCCAGAGTGCAGGTCATGGTCGATGTCTGTGTCTACGGAGGTACCCCCGCGGGTTGCGTTGCCGCGATGACCGCTCATCAGGAAGGCGCATCGGTCGTCCTGATCGAGCCGAGTCGATGGCTCGGCGGCATGCTCAGCGCCGGTATCAAGCCGGCCCAGGACTGCCCGATCCCGGCAGCCGTCGGCGGTCTCACCAGTACGACGGTCTTCGGGTTCGGCAACAACCCTCACGACGTCCAGCGCGCATTCCAGGACTGGGTCGCCGGTGCGGGCATCGAGGTGATCTTCGAGCACCGCGCCCGTTCCGTCACCCGCGACGGCAACCGCATCACCGCCATCCACCTGGAGACCTCGGGACCGGACAAGTGGGGCGCTCCACTCCCGGCCTCGGAGTCCGTGCCCGGCGGCGACGTCCGCGCGGCAGTCTTCATCGACGCGTCGTACGAGGGCGATCTGATGGCACTCGCCGGCGTCCCCTACCGCACCGGGCGCGAGGCGCGCGATGCCTACGGTGAAGACCTGGCCGGCGTCCACCCGGTCACCAACTGGACGCCGATCGACCCGTACGTGGTGCCCGGAGACAGCACCAGCGGACTGCTCCCCCTCCTCGAGCCGGACCACGGTCTGCCCATAGGCGCGGCCGACGACTACACGCAGGCATACAACTACCGCTTCTACGTCACGACCGACCCGGCTCGCCGCGCGGACCTCACTCCGCCCGACGGCTACTCCCCTGCCGACTACGAGCTGGTACGACGCTATGTCGAGCACCTCGGTCCGAACCTCGAAGCCCTCCGCGGGATCTTCCCCGGATGGATCAACTCGGGTGAGTACAACTATCAGCGCGCATCCCTGATCACCAACGCTCCGCTCGGAGTGAGCCGCGCGTACCAGAACGGCAACTGGGACGACCGGTCCCGGATCTGGCGCCACCACATCGACTACCTGCGCGGACTCCACCACTTCCTGTCGACCGATCCCGCCGTACCGGCAGAGTTCCGCGCGGAAACAGCGGCGTACGGCCTCGATGCGAGCGTCTTTCCGGAGACCGAAGGCTGGCCGCCGCAACTGTATGTGCGGGCGGCGCGACGCCTCGACGGCGTCTACACCGTCACACACGACGACGTGAGCAACCAGACCCGTCCGGGCGACGGCATCGGCCTCGCGCTCTTCGGCGTGGACGTCTATCCGGTACGACGGATCCCGGACCGCGACCCGGAGACCGGGCAGCTCGGCGTGGCGACCGAAGGCGACATGTTCATCGGCGGTCACCTCGGCACCGGCCATCCGTACCCCGTTCCCTACCGGGCCATCACGCCGAGAAGGGCCGATTGCGGCAACCTTCTGGTTCCGGTCTGCCTGTCGGCCTCCCACATCGGTTATGCCGCGACACGCATGGAGCCGGTCTTCTGCGTGCTGGCCGAATCCGCGGCCGTCGCGGCGGTGCAGTCACTCCGCGCGCAGACCGACGTACAGAACCTCGACATCGCCGACCTCCAGAACCGGCTCGTCGACCGGGGGCAGGTCATCACGTGGAACACCTTTGACGGGGCCCGATGATGGCCCCGGACCGGCCCGCCTTCGGGGTCAACTATGTGCCGCGCGAGCAATGGTGGAGCGCCTGGCTGGACTTCGACGAGAACTCGATCGCCGACGATCTGACCGCGATCTCCGCGCTCGGCTGCGACCACATTCGCATCCAATGCCTGTGGCCGGTCTTCCAGCCCTTCCCGACCTCCGTGTCGGCCAGCGCGATGTCTCGGCTGTCCATCGTGCTCGACCGCGCGCACGACGTTGGCCTGGATGTCTGGGTCACCGTCCTGAACGGGTTCCTCTCCGGCTGGGTCTTCCGTCCTCCGTGGCTACCGAAGCACAACCTCTTCACCGACCCACTGGCGATCTCCGCCGCCCAGCTCCTGCTCCGCGAAGTCGCCGAGCTCGTGTCCGGTCACCCAGCCGGCGCCGGCATCGACCTCGGCAACGAACCGAACATGTTGGTCGGCTACGAACCACAGACCGTCACCCAGGAGGACCTGGACAGCTGGGCGCGCGCCCTGATCGGGACCGTACGATCCGCGGCGCCGGACCTGCCCGTCGTCCTCGGCGCGGACCACCAGCCGTGGACCACCGACAAGATCGGTTTCAGGCGGCCCTCCTCGCCAACGAACCCGACATCACCACCGTCCACGCCTGGCCCTACTTCAGCGGCTTCCTCGACCACTTCGGCGAGAACAACGACCTGGCCTGGTCGATCGGCGCGTACCTCGCCCAGGTCGCGGCGGCACATCAAACCACCCCACGGCCGATCTGGGTGCAGGAAATCGGCATCGCCCCGGAATGGGTCTCCGACGTCGCCGTCGAGGACGCCGCTGAACAACTGATCCGTCAGGCCCTGTCGGTTCCCGGAGTCTCCGGATTGTCCTGGTGGGCATCGCACGACATCCGACCCGATCACGGCGGCTTCGCGCCACTCGAGTACGACCTCGGTCTGCTCGACGTACACAACCGCGTCAAGCCCGTCGGACACCGCTTCGCCGACGTCACCGCCGACCTCCGAAAGACAGCAGACCGCCAGCGCAACCTCGCCCCGGCACCGGTCCTCCTACCTCGCGACACCCCGGCAGACCTCCAGTTCGCAACCCAATGGGCCGCGAAGTGGTCGAACGGCCAACCACCACAAGTCCTCATCGAACCCGCCTGAGACGGCCCACAGCTCCTTCCCGAGCAGGGAATGGCCTCTATCGCCAATGGGTACTGGCGAAATAGGCGACTGAGGTCGCGGAGGAATCATGAGCCACATGCACAGGGCGGGTGGCTGATCGGCATCGGCATCGTGGGAGCCCTTCTCGCGGCCCTCTTCGGGGTGATGGATCTGCTGGCGATCCCCCGGGGGACACCGGCGTTCCGGACCGCGGTCGTGTCGGCCTGCTGGGTCAGCTCGGCTTGACCGCCAGCGTCGCGAAATAGTGCGACATGTACTGAGCGGATGCGTCGGACTGGTGCGGTGCTTCGGCGAAGCCGGTGAGGACGAACCCCGCGGCGAGCTGCCCGCCGATCTGGGCGGTGAGGGTGTGGCTGTATTCAAGAGCGGCATCCGCGCCGAACTTCGTGGCGCGTTCCTCGGCCGAGTACTGCGTGACATCGCTGTACGGCAGCTTGTGCACGACGATCAGCTCGCCGCGCTCGTCGAGCGCCTCGTGGTCGAACAAGTACACATCGGGGTTGAGGAAGCCCGCGAGCAGGCTTCCGCCCGGTCGCAGGACCCGGAAGCACTCCCGCCACACCGGTGCCAAGTCCGGTACGAACAGGTTGGAGACCGGATGGAACACGACGTCGAATGTCGCGTCGCCGAAGGCGCTGAGGTCGCTCATGTCGCCCAGGACGGTGCGCAGCTCGAGTCCGTCGCGCGCCGCCACCATCTGGTCCTGGCCGAGCTGGCCGGGTGAGTTGTCGAACACGGTGACCCGCGCGCCTGCGGCGGCAAGGATCGGACCCTGCTGGCCACCGCCGGAGGCCAGACACAACACGTCCTTGCCGGTCAGGTCCGTCGGCAGCCAGGAGCGGTCGACCGGCTCATGCCCGATGAGAACAATCGACCAGTCGCCCCTTCGGGCGCGCTCGACTTCCTCAGTAGTCACCGGCGTCGACCACTCGTTGCCCTCTTGGACATACTTGTCCCAGGCTGCCCGATTGTGGGCAACGGGGTCGACAACATCGTCCTGCACGTTCAACTCCCTGTGACAGCCAAGCGGACACCTGCGGTACTGACACTTCGGTGCTGGCCAACACGATCGCAGGTGCTCCATGGCTGCATAGAGCCGGGTACTGGGTGATCACCACAACGGGTGAAAGGACGAATGAGATGGCCAGTGACGTTGTCGATCTGATCATGCAGGACCACCGTGAGGTCGAGCGACTGTTCGACGAGCTCAAGGACAGCCCCGAGAAGCGTCCGAACCTGCTGCCGGTGCTGACCACGTTGCTCACCGCTCACAGCCGCGCCGAAGAGGCGGAGGTCTACCCGGTCGCGGCCGCCGAGGCCGGCGAGAAGGAAGAGGTCTCGCACAGTCAGCAGGAGCACATCGAGGCCGACCAGTTGCTGGCGAAACTCGCCGCGACCGATCCGGAATCGGACCAGTTCGACCAGGTTCTGCAGAACCTCATCGACGCGGTGTCGCACCACGTCGAGGAGGAAGAGACCAAGGTTCTGCCTGGTATGCGGTCCAACCTGTCCGACGAACGCCGTACCGAGCTCGGCGAAGCCTTCGTTGCCAGCCGCAAACAACACCTCGGCGAGCAACCCGGCGACATGACCCGCGAACAACTCGCCCAGCAAGCCGGAAACGCGGGCATCTCCGGCACCTCGGGCCTGAGCAAGGACGAACTCCAGAAGAAGGTCGAGAAAGAAGCCGAGAGCTGAGGCGTCAGCTGAGTTCCGACCGGGCCAGACGGAGGAAGGCTTTGAGGCCGGCTATTACTTCCTGGTTGTCGGTGAGGCGGGTCAGGAAGTGTTCGAACTGGCGGGCGTGAGCGTCCACCTTGGCGTGCAAGGCTCTGTCTCGGGCCGTGGCGCCGGCTTCGGCGGTCGCGAGGCTTTGCTCCAGGTGAGTGAGGCGGCGGCGTTGATCGTCTGATGCGTCGTGCAGGGTCTCGAGGTCGGCCTTCATGGTGTCCAGGCGGCGAAGGGTTTCGATCACGTCGTCGCGGGGGTGCTTGACGTCTTGCAGCATGGTGGTCATCCGCTCGCGCAGGTAGCCGAAGTAGGCGCCGGCCGGGCGGAAGAACGAGCTGACCAGGTAGAGGCCGGCCAGGTAGTAGCCGATCGCACCGTCGGACAGATAGGTGATCAGGGCAACGAGTGCCGCCGACACCAGGTGCGACCCCACCGCGAACCAGCGCATTCGGGAGGCGATGCGTCGTGCCTCCGGCTCCCGGTCGGCCGGTACGTCGATGCCGCGGTCACGGCTCGTCCGGATCTCGTGAATCAGCGCGTGCGCCTGGAAATAAAGGTTCCACGGCACAGTCAGCAGCAGAATCAACCAGAGCAGGCACAGTACGCCGAGGAACAACGACAGGATCTCCTGGAGTGGTACGTCGGCGATCGCGACCAGCACGACCGCGACAATCGTGACGACCACGGCACCGCAGAACACCCAGATCTTCGACATACCCAGCAGACTGCCCGGCCCCACCGCCCCCGGAATCGGTACTACTACTCAGCCGGGCGGAAGAAAGTTGTGGGCTGCGAGGTTGAGGCCCGTGTGACTACTCTTGTCGACCGCGCCGTCGCGGCGCTGCGTGCCAACCACGATGCCCTCGCTGCGTTGGTGCCGACCTTGTCCGAGCAACAGTTGAGGGCCCGCAGCGGGGCGACGGAGTGGACCGTCGCTCAGGCGCTCTCGCACCTCGGCAGCGGTGCCGAGATCTCTCGCAAACCGATCGCGATCGCCGCAGGCGAGCAGGTCGACGCCGAGGACAACCAGGCGATCTGGGCCCGCTGGGACGCCTCGTCGCCGGCCGACCAGGCGGCCGCGTTCGTCAAACACAACGCGGCGTACCTCGACACCGTCGACGGGCTCAGTCCCGAGCAGCGTGATCGCCAGATCGACCTGGGCATTCTGCCGCAGCCGGTGCCGCTGGTGGTCGCGCTCGGCCTGCGGCTGAACGAGGTCGCCAACCATTCCTGGGATGTACGTGTCGGAGTCGACCCGTCGGCGACCTTGGATCCGGACTCGGCCGAGCTGCTCATCGAGCTCTTCAGCGGGCCCCTGGGTTTCCTCCTCGGTCTCTCCGGCAAGGCCGACCAGCTGGAGCAGGAGGTCCGTCTGGCGATCCCAGGCGGCGGTATCGAGATCACCGACACGGTCACCGTGACCAACGCGGTCGGCGACCCGACGGCCACTTTCGAAGGTCCCGCAGAGGCCGTAGTGCGGCTGCTGACCGGCCGGCTCGGCACCGAGCACGCCGCGGGTGTGAGCGTGACCGGCAACGTCACACTCGACGAGCTCCGAAAGGTCTTCCCCGGCTACTAGTCGGTGACGGCACCGCCGGAACCCGTCTCCTGGTCGTCGGGCTGGGACTGCTCCCGGCTGTCTTGGGTCAGATTGCTCCGGTCGTCGGCGGCCGAGGTCCGGTCGCCTTTCGAATCCTGCCGATCCAGGCCGGCCGACATCCTGGACTTGTACCCAGGGCTGTAATCGGCGTCACCGAGGAACGAGTCCAGGCTGGCGGCTCGGTCGCGCGCATCCGCAGCCACGTCGCGCTCGTCAGCCCGCTCGTCGCGCTCCTCGGCGGCCTCGAGGATGGCTCGGTTCTTCCGGTCACGGAGCAGCGCCGCAGACTCCTTGTCCTCGACGGCTCTTTCGCGCGTCTCCAGCTCCGCCTCTCGCAGATCGGCGAGATCTGCCCGCTCGTCGGCGCTCACCGGAACATCATCGGCCGCAGTAAAGGTGTGGGTAGCACATCCATCGCTTCCCTCTCATCGGCACTGCGCGCTGCCTGCAGGTCATGAACTAGATGCTCACGGTCACTGCCAATCGCACACTGTCCTCCCACACTACGCCCGCGGCGCTCCCCCGGCGCCGGGCTCGGAAGAACAGCCAACAGACACGGCCTGCAGCAGCCCAACCTTCAGCAAGTCAGACGGCGGGTGGGACGGCCACGACCTTGCCGTGGATCTGTCCAGCCTCGGCCTGCTGGTGGATCGCGGGCAGCTCGCTCAGCGGCACGCGCCGGGCGATCTCGACGTGGAGGTCGCCGCTGTCGATGAGGGCGACGAGGTTCGAGAGCACATCCGCGTCGGGGTGGACGAAGATCGTGGCCGCGCGCACGTTGCGCTCATCGTCGCCTGGCGTCGTCACGGTCGGGGTCGTGGAAACGACCACGCCGCCATCGCGGACCCGTGTGACCAGTGCGGTGAACCCGTCCGGGGTGATCGGGGCCAGATTGAGCAGTACGTCGACTTGCTCGGCGACCGCATCGAGCACAGAGGTGGCCGTGTGATCGATGATCTCGTCCGCACCGGCCGCCTTGACGATCTCGCTGCTGCGAGGGCTCGCGGTGGCGATGACGTACGCACCGGCGCGCTTGGCCAACTGCACGGCGTACCCGCCCACAGGGCCGCCGGCACCGTTGATCAGCACCCGCTGACCGGCCTTGAGTTGGCCGGCCTCGAAGAGTGCCTGTGAGGCGGTGAGCCCGACCGACGGCAGCCCGGCGGCATCGGCAAGCGGGATACGCACCGGCGCCTTCACCAGTGCGCTCGCCGGCGCGACGACGTACTGCGCTGCCGAACCATCAGCGTTCATGGGGATGAACCCGACGACGTTCTCGCCCACGGTGAGGCCCTCCACCCCGTCGCCGAGCGCGTCGATCGTGCCGGAGACGTCGTAGCCCGGAACGTGCGGCAGCGTCACCGGGATCGGCAGGAAACCGCCGCGGATGCCGCCGTCGGCCGGGTTGTACGCCGACCCGGCGACCTGGATGCGCACCTCACCGGCGCCGGGGACCGGCTGCTCGGCATCCTCGTAGCGCAGAACCTCCGGGCCGCCCGTTGCGTGGAACCGTACTGCCTTCATGATTTCTTCCCTTCGGCGATGTGCTTCGGATTCGAAGCAACTGAGTACCACCGTACCTCTGCTTCGAAGTCGAAGCAAGTACTTCGAGTTAGAAGCACTGATAAACTCGGCCCATGACCTCACCGCGGCCTTCGCTGGACGCCACGCAGCTGGGCGCGTACTTCGCCCTCATCGAGGCGAGCAGCCTGCTGAAGCACGCCGTCGAGCAGCAGCTGCGAGAGGCCGGAGATCTCAGCTACGTGCAGTTCCAGCTCCTGGCCACCCTCGGTGACTCCCCGACGGGCAGTCAGCGGATGACCGATCTGGCCGACGGTGTCGTCTACAGCCGCAGCGGACTGACCTACCAGGCCCAGACGCTGGAGAAGCGGGACCTGGTGACCCGGACGCCGTCCTCCGACGACGAGCGCAGCACCACCGTCACCATCACCGACGAGGGACGTGCCGTGCTCGCGAGGGTCTTCCCTGGTCACATCGCGGTGCTCGACGACCTGCTGTTCGCCCCACTGTCCCGCTCCGACATCGAGACACTCGCCGACATCCTCGCCCGCGCGCGCGACCACATGCGTCGAACGCCGCCACGGTCAGCAGAACCACGACGGCGCAAGAAAACGACCGGCACGACCCAAGCTCCCTAGGCCAGACGAGTTCCTCACGTCAGGTGGCGTGCGCCGGCTCGGGCGATCGATGCGAGGTGCGGCGTACGGACAGGAGGCGGCAGGACAGGTAGATGGCGAAGGAGATGCTTGTGATGTAAGGGCTGATCGGGATCGAACTGCCGGCGGCGAGCAGGATTCCTCCGACCGACGCGACCACGGCGAAGGCCGTGCTGAGCAGTGGAACCCAGACCGGTGACGAGGAGACCCGTAGCGCTGCGGCCGCGGGTGTGACCAGGAGCGAGAGCACCAGGAGTGCGCCGACGATCTGGACCGAGACCGCGACCGCGAGACCGAGCAGGATCATGAAGACGATCGACAGGACGCCGACCGGGACACCGCGGGCAGCGGCAACGTCCGCGTCCGTACTCGCGAACAGCAACGGCCGCCAGATCACCACCAGACCGACTGCCACGACGGCGGAGATGACGATGAGCGACGTGACCTGCGGATCGTCGATCGCCACGATCTGCCCGGTGAGCAGGCCGAACTTGTTCGCCGCCCGTCCGTGGTAGAGGCCGAGACACAGGATCCCGAGTCCGAGGCCGAACGGCATCAGGACGGCGGTCACCGAGTTGCGGTCCCGGGCGCGCGCACCGAGTACGCCGATCAACAGCGCTGCCGTCAGCGAGCCGAGAAGTGCCCCAGTGACGACGCCGGCGCCGAAAAGCAGGCCGGCCGCCGCGCCGGCGAAGGACAGCTCACTGACGCCGTGCACGGCGAACGCCATGTCGCGCATCATCACGAACACGCCGATCAGGCCGCCGACGATGCCGAGCACGACGCAGGCGATGATCGAGTTCTTCAACAGGGGCAGGAGTTGTCTGTAATCGGAGAAGTCGAAGATCTCCGACCAGACTGTGCCGA
Source organism: Kribbella pratensis (assembly GCF_004366075.1). GTDB lineage: Bacteria > Actinomycetota > Actinomycetes > Propionibacteriales > Kribbellaceae > Kribbella > Kribbella pratensis. The sequence goes on from NZ_SODU01000001.1 coordinate 2,413,400, forward strand.
GACTGTCCAGGCCGATCACCGGAGCACCGCCGCTTCCGGGTGGTGGTACGGGTCCTGGTCCGGCACACCCGCGACTAGGATCCGTCCGTTGTGCCGGATCACTTCGACCGGGGCGTCGAACAGCTCACTCAGTACGTCGGTGGTCATCACCTCGTCCGGCGTACCGATCCGGAACCGGTGGTTCGCGATGTAGAGCACCCGATCGACCTTGTCGAGGATCGGGTTGATGTCGTGGGTGACGAACAGGACGCCGAGGTCGAGCCGCCGGCGGGCGTCGTCGACCAGATCGCTGACCAGCCGTTGGTGCGGCAGGTCGAGCGACAGCAGCGGTTCGTCGCACAACAGCAGCCGCGGATCGGCCGCCAGCGCCTGCGCGATCCGCAACCTTTGCTGCTCGCCGCCCGACAGCGACGACAGCGGAGTGGACGCGTAGGCCTCCGCTCCGACCGACGAGAGCAACTGGTTGACCCGCTGACGCCGCGCCCGGGACGGGATCGGAACACCCCACCGGTGCCCGTCCACCCCGAGCGCCACGAGGTCCCGGCCGCGGAGCGGTACGCCGTCCTCGGCCAGCCGCTGTTGCGGTACGTATCCGATCCGCCGATCGCCCCGCCGTACCGGCGTACCAAGGAACGTCGCGGATCCGGACCACAACGGGACCTGGCCGAGAACGACCTTCAGCAGGCTCGACTTGCCCGACCCGTTGGCGCCCAGTACGGCGATCAACTCGCCACTGCTGACCTCGAGATCGAGACCCTCCCAGAGCCTGCGAGCCCCGAAGCCGAGCGCGGCCCGCTCCAGGCGCAGTACGACGCTCACTGCCCGAGTGCGGCGCCGACCGCCGTGAGGTTCGCCGACATCCAGCCCACGTAGTCCTCGCCGCTCGGGAGGGTCTCGGTGACCGGTACCACCGGGATGTTGTTCTGCTTGGCGGCGGTCAGCACCTTCTCGGTCTCCGGACCGGTGGTCTGCGCGTTGTACGCGAGCAGCTTGACCTCGTGCCTGCTGTACAGCTGCAAGGTCTCGTTCAGTACCTTCGCCGGTACGTCGGTGTCCTCCTCGATGGCCTCGCTGAACTCGTCCGGAGTCTTGTTCTGCAGGCCGACCGCGTCGAGCAGGTAGACCGGCACCGGCTCGGTGATGGCGACAGGCTGACCGTCGTACTTCGCCTTCAGGGTCGCCTCCTCCTGGGTCAGCGCCTCGATCTTCTGCTTGAGCGCGGCCGCGTTCTGCTGGAACGTCGACGCGTCGCCGGGCGCCGCCTTGGCGTAGGCCTGCTGGATCTGATCGACGACCTTCGCGACCGTCGGGAAGTCGTACCAGACGTGCTCGTTGAGCTCCTCGCCTCCGGCCGCCTTCTTGCCGGAGATGGTCACCGCGTTCAGCACGGTCGCCGAGGTGTTCTCGGCGCTCTTCAGCATCCGGTCCATGAAGTCGTCGTAGCCCCCGCCGTTCTCGAGCACCACCGCGGCATCGGCCAGCGCCAACTGGTTGCGGGTGTTCGCTTCGTACTCGTGCGGATCGGCATCCGGGCTGGTGATGATCGAGGTGACCTCGACCTTCTCGCCACCGACGGTGCCGGCCAGATCGCCCCAGACGTCGGTCGACGCGACCACCTTGATCTTCGCGCCGCCGGACGCGCCGGGCGACGAGGTGGACCCGGCGGCGGCACCGCCCGAGCAGCCGCTCAGCCCCAGAGCGACGACGGTGACAACAGCGGGCACAGCGAACAGTCTGCGACTCATGGCAGAACCAACCTTCGAGCGGAGTGAAATGACAACCGTTATCATTATCGCATCCACTCCGAATCCGCCAGCCGCGCCCCTCCAGGGACGAGGTGCGCCCGTTCTCAGCCGAACACGTCTCGGATCTTCTCGAGGTAGGCGTAGCCGTTGTGGGTGTCGGGGAGCAGGGCCGAGCCCTCGGTCCACTCGTTCCAGGCGTTGACGGTGATGATCGGATGTGGTTGGCGGTGGCGTTCGAGGAAGGACTTGGCCAGCAGTAATCCGTCCCTGAACTCCTCAGGCGTCGGATCGAACGTCGTTGTCCACGGGTAGCGGCCGCGCTCGAACGGGCGGCTCTGGTCGGTGCGCGGGGACGCGTCCCACCCGACGGTCACATTCGGGTAGAACGGTATGTCGAGTTCCGCGACGTACCGCTCGTAGTCGGCGAAGGCAGCCTCGCGCAACGGCCCGATCTCGGCGCGCGGGAACTCGAACCCGGCGAGGTCGGCGTGATGCACCCAGACGTACGACGTCGCGGACCGGAAGCCGAGTCTCCGCACCAGGCCGGCCGGCGAGTCGAGCGTGATCGCCGCGGGCAGTACGCCGACGCCCCAGATCACCGCATCGAGGTGGAGTCCCACGAAGCCCGCCAGTCTGGTCTGTTCGTCGAACCACTGCAACGCGTCCGCTGTCTCCTCGACTCCGCCGAGGCCGGCGATGAGGCTGCCGAGCTCGTAGATCGACAGCCACGGGCGGCCGTCGACGGTGAGGTAGTTCGGGCGCGCGAAGTACCTGTCGATGACGTGCCTGGCCAGCTTCTCGAACGCGGCGCGATCGATCGCACCGTTCTTGAGCCGCTGGGGTGAGTCGTTCAATGGGTCGTCGTGCGGGAAGATGTCGACGAGTTCGTGGTTCGCCCACATCAACGCGAACTTGACGTCGTTGCTGTTCCGGGCGGCGAGCAGCCCGTCGTCGAGGGCCGCCTGGAGATAGGGACCGTCGTCGTACCAGTAGTAGTCGACCAGGAAGCCGTCGACGCCATACTGCTTGGCCAGCCGGATCTGCTGTTCCGCCGCGGCCGGTGTGGCCTCGTCGAAGCGGCCGTCGATGGGGATACGCGGTTGCCGGTGCCCTTCGAACCGTGGCCGCGCCGCTTCGAGCAGCTGCCACTCGTCCCAGTCCTCGCCGAACCATTGCGCGTTCCGCGGATCGCGGTGCCAGTCCGGGAAGTAGTACGCGAATACCTGCGGTCGATCCATCAATCAATCATTTCATTCGCCGGCGGGTGTTGGTTTGTGCGTGCCCGGCGCAACTTTCCGGTCCTGCGTGGTATCGAGTAAGCAGAAGCGTTACCACGTACTGTGACCCGAGGGACCATGATGTCCGTTCGTCTGAGTACTGCCCTCACTGCAGCCGCCACCGCGATTCTCCTGACGGGGACCGGTACCGGCGTCGCGACCGCACGAACGACGGCCGGTACGGCCGCCTCCGCAGCCTGCCGCATGGCCCCGGGATCCGTGACGGCCGGCGGCGACCACACGCGCACGATCGTGACGGCCACGTCGCCGCCGACGGTGCAGGAGACCCCTGTTTACACCGACATCTACCCTGACGGCCAAGTCCGGCTGAGCGGGTCGCTCGAGAACGATCCGGACGTCACCGGTACCGGCGGGCGGTTCTCCGGTTACGTGGTGATGGGCTCGACGCTGTACGGCAGCGGCTATCTGCTCAAGGAGGACGGCTCGGTCGACCGGCCGACGGTCGGCCTCAGCCGGGTGGGCGGCGGCTGGGGTGACGCGACCTTCCTCGAGTCGACGACGTACTGGAAGTATCCGGATCCCCCGGTCCTCACCTCGAAGTACTCGCTGCGCAGCGACGGCACCCTGACCCGCTGGGACGACCGTTCCGGGACGGTCTGGAGCAACAAACAGACCGCGACCGGGTTCGCCGCGGTCAAGACGATGGCGCTGATCAGCCAGACCGCGACGTACGACACCTTCCTGGCGAACACCAGAGGCGGCGCGCTCTACACGATCCGGATCCCCCGGACCTCGCCGATGAAGCCGATCGTGAAGCAGGTCCGCGCCTCGACCTGGCAGGGCTTCGAGGCGATGGTGATCGAGAAGTGCGGCGTCTACGGAACGATCCTGCTCGGCATCGACAAGGACACCGGTGCGGGATACCTGTACGCCGTTGGTCATGCCAATGGAACCGCCACCGTCATCAAGGGACTCGGCAAGGTGCCCAAGACGTTCACCGACCCCGTCTACTTCCGCCACGTCCTCCGCCCGGGCGACAACCCGATGCTGTTCGGGGAGTGATGATCACCATGTCGAGACGACTTTGTACGGCGGGGCGTGTGGCAGCTGCTGCCGCGCTCGTGACGGGCGTTCTCGCCGGGACTCCGGGCGAGGCACTCGCTGCTGACACGGCCGCCACCGCGGGGTGCAAGATCGAGGTCGGGTCGGTGACCGCCGCTCGCGGTCACACGGACCGCGTGATCACCGCCGGCTCGCCGGCAACGGTGCAGGAGAAGCCGAGCTATCCCGACATCTACCCCGAGGGCCTGCCTCGGATGAGCAGTGCGATCACCAACGGACTCGTCCTCCCCAGTCCCGGCCGCATGTACTCCGGCCACGTGGTGATCGGCTCGGGCCTCTACAGCGGCTACTACATCGTCAAGGAGAACGGCGAGATCGACCCGGAGCAGCACCACAACTTCCGGGTCGGTGGCGGCTGGGGTGACGCGACCTTCCTCGAGTCGAGCTACCCGAACGATACCGATCCCTGGGCCTTGGTCAACCACTACTCGCTGCGCAGCAACGGCACGCTCACCCGGTGGGACTCCAAGGGCGGGTTCGGTTGGACCAACCCACAATCCGCAGGCGGGTTCGCGGCGGTGAAGACGATGGCGTTGCTCAGCCAGACGTCGACGTACGACACCTTCCTGGCGACCACGCGGGGCGGCGCCCTCTACACGATCCGGCTCCCCCTGACCTCGCCCATGAAGCCGATCGTCAAGAAGGTCCGCAGTTCGACCTGGCAAGGCTTCGAGGCGCTGGTGCTCACGAAGTGCGGCGCGTATGGATCGCTGCTGCTCGGCATCGACAAGGACACCGGATCCGGCTACCTGTACGCCGTTGGCCACGCCAACGGCACCTCGACCGTCATCCAGGGCCTCGGCAAGGTCCCGGCAACCTTCACTGACCCCGTTTACTTCCGCCACATCCTCGAGCCCGGCAAAGAACCGCAGCTCTTCGGCGAGTAGTCCCGATCGGGTCGGCCGCCCTCAGCACGCATGATGTCGCGTGCTGAGGGCACTGACGGAGAGATGAGTGGGCGCCGATTCGTCAGTGATCGTCAGGCGCAGCTGACCCTCGCGGTCGGCGCGCTGCTGGTGTCCGTGTCCTCGGTTCTCATCGACCTGGCCGGCGCGACCCCGGGCACCGCCAGTGTCTATCGATGTCTGCTGGCACTGCCACCGCTCATCGTCCTCGCCTGGTTCGAGAGGCGTCGCGGGGGACCGCTCCGCGGCCGCGACGTCTCGTTCGCCGCGCTGGCCGGCGCCTTCTTCGCGGGCGACATGCTCCTGTGGACGCAAGCGATCTTCGAGGTCGGCGCAGGCCTGTCGACGGTGCTGGTGAACGTACAAGTCGTCCTGGTTCCCCTGCTGGCGTGGGTCGCGGATCGCGAAGGCGTGACCGCTCGCTATCTGGCCTGGGTACCGGTCCTGCTGGCCGGAGTCGTTCTCACCTCAGGGGTCGCGGGAGGCGGCGCGTCCGGGACCGAACCGCTCGCAGGCACCGTTCATGCCACGCTGGCGGCCGTTTGCTACTCGGTCTTCCTGTTCCTCCTTCGGCGAGGCGGCCGGCAAGGCTCACCGATCCAGAACTACTCCGTGGTGATCGCCGCGGCGTGCGTGGTCGCCCTGGCCGCCGGATCGCTGTGGCACGGCGTCGACCTCGCTCCGGGATGGAAGGTCATCGGCTGGCTCACCGGTGTCGCGCTCGCCGGCACCGTACTCGGCTGGCTCCTCGTCGCCACGGCGTCACCGCATCTGCCCAGCCACGTCGGCGCCGTACTCCTGATGCTCACTCCGGTCGGCGCCCTCGCTCTGGGTGCGCTGATCCTCGGCGAGCGGCCGACTCCGCTCCAGTTGCTCGGCTGTGTCCTGATCCTCGCCGGCTCCTACTTCGCGACCCAGCGCGTCCGGCTCAGATCGTGAGTTACGGCTCGTTGTCGGCGTGGTAGCGGACGAGGTCGGGGAGGAAGTTCTCCAGGTTGCCGATCTCCTCGATGTGGTGGCGGATCCACGGGCCGAGTTTGCGCTCCGGGAACGCCTTCGTCCGGGCGACCTTGTTGAGCAGGAGGTGGCCGTGGACGGTGTCGTCTCCGAGGACCAGGTGGGTGACGTAGCGGGTGTCGCCGCCGATCGCGTGGTACTCGTTCTCGAGGCGGACGAGGCTCGACCCGAGGACGCGTTTGGCGATCGTGGCCGAGCGGTCGTCGATCTCCTCGACACCGACGTGGATGTCGATGAGGGTGTCCAGATTCCGCCCGAGAGCCTCGGTGATGTGCAGCCGGGCGCCAGGGCTGACGCCGCCGTCGACACCTGGCGACTCGATCTCGTAGGAGATGTGGTCTAGCGGATGCCAGACGAGGTAGCGCGGCTGCCGGGTGCCGGCGTACATCATGGTGCCGGGCACGTGCCGGTACCACCAGGCCAGCATCTCCGGTGTGACACCGGCGAGCGGAGCGTGCTCGATGGTCACACGCACCTGGCCGTCAGCGGCCGTCCTCGAGACGCGGGCCGACGCCTGCGGCCGGAGCGGCCACAGGACAGGTCGCGGTGCGGGAAGCTCAGGCATACCGGACCTTGTGCCCGATGCCTCGCACTTCATTCGGCGCACTGACGAGGCCTGCGAGCAGGCACGAAACGGGCCGAACGTCAGGTCCGGGGCAGCTTGCGGGTGTCGATGAGTTGCTGGGCCACGTCGCGCAGTTTGGTGTTGGTGTCCTGGGAGTAGCGCTTGAGGATCGCGAACGCGCGGTCGCCGTCGAGGCCGTACCGTTCCATCAGGATCCCCATCGCCTGGCCGACCAGCTTCCGCGCGTCGACCGCCTGCGCCATCGTCTGCTCGTGCCTGGCAGTGGCGACCGCGACCGATGCGTGTCTGGCGAGGATGTGGGCGATCGCCTCGTCGTCCGGACCGAAGGCGTCCGGCTCCGGGGAGTACAACCCGAGCACGCCGAACGACCGCGAACTGGCGGCGCCGACGGCCAAGGGCACATCCAGCACACTGCGGACCCCGAGACGAGCCACCTCCGCGGCCCACACCGGCCACCGGGCATCCACCGCGGTGTCGCGGACCAGTACCACCCTCTGGTGACGCAACGACTCGATCAACGGGCCGGTCCCGTCATCGATCTGCAGATTGAAGATCTCGGCGACGACGGGATCCGTCACGGCCGGGATCTCCGGCCGCCGGCCCCGGGTGTGGAGCGCCACCCCGGAATAGGTGCAGGCCAACGCCTGCAGAGCGAACTGCACGACCGCATCAACGGTTTCCTCGACACCACCGGCGCTGTGCAAGTCGACCGCCAGTCGCGCAAAGATGTCGGCCGTCTCGTCAACCAGCTCGGCCAGCCGCAGCCGGCTCTCGGATGCCGGCTCGTGAGCGCCGAACTCCAGAGCGTCATTTTCGATCTCGCTCATGCTGTGTCAACGCCGCTAACGGCCATGGGTCCTCCTGGACAGCCCAAGTGAAGCATCCGGCTGCTGACTGCCCAACAGTCGCCAAGGCAGAGCTTGCCACCATCCCGAACTTCGCACCAGTCCCGATCGTGCCGGTGACTACAACGAAACGAGTACGACGGTGGCTGTCGCGCAGACCAGGCCCAGGACCTGGGGACGTGTCAGACGTTCGCGAAGGACCGTGATGCCCAGGAGCACGGGCACGGCGGGGTACAGCGACGTCAGCACGACCGCCACGGACAGCGCCTGTTCGCGGCTCGCAAGAAAGAACGCCGCGATGGCCGACGTACCCAGAAGACCCGAGGCAACGGTGAGTGCGGCGGTGCGGCGGTTCATCCGGAGGTGGACCGGCCGGGCCGCCAGCGGCGCGACCGTGAGCATGGCAACGAGCCGGTTCAGCGCCAGTGGCCACAGGCCGGCGCCGGCGTCGGCGCGCGCGAGAGCGACGTACTGCAACGCGAATCCTGCCCCGGACAGAAGCGCCCACCCGGCGCCGGTGGAATGCGCACCGCGGGTCCGGTGGCTGCCGGCCATCAGCCAGATCGCGGGTGCGGCGATCGCGAAGCCGCACCACGCGGTCCACCCGATCTGATCGTGCAGCAAGAACACGCCGATGATCACCGGCACGGCGACCCCGGCAACGTCGCTCAGCGGTACGACGAGACTCAGCCGGCCGATCCTCATAGCCTGGAAGAGGCACACTGCGCCCAGCCCGGTACCGATCCCTGACAGCGCTCCCCACCCGAGATCCGCGCCTGTGACATGGGGATGGGAGACGACGAGAGCGAGGGCCGTGACCAGCACGCATCCGACGAGCTGCCCCACGAACACCACGACCGGACTGCGCACTCGGCGGGCAGCCAGTCCCGCCGCGAAGTCCGACAATCCGAAGCACAGTGCCGACGCCAGCGCCAACGCGATACCCACCGGCTCGATCCTCCACTTCGGCGTGCGGCTTCGAATGGGGATCGGGTGCCCAACGAGTCGGTTTTCTACTCAGCAGAACCGTGATTGCGAAAGCCGGTCAAGGGGCACTGGCCCGGTATGGCTCGTACAACAGAGACGCGAGCGACGCGCACCGATCGGGCGCCGCAGTTGAGGTATGTACGGACGTTCGGTTGTGATGCGGACCGCTTGTGGAGGCTCATTACCAGGGCGGAGCATCTCAGTAGCTGGCTCGGGCCGACCGTACTGAGCGACACGCAGTACGGCGGGTTCATGGTCGCGACACAGGCGCGGGCCGAACAGACCGGGATCGTGACGGCCTGCGAACCTCCGCACTACTTCCGGGCAGCTTTCGACGATCCGCCGCACCCCACCAGCACCGTCTTGGTGGACGTCGTCCCAGGGCACGACGAAACGCACCTGATCCTGACCCACGGCGGCATCCGCCACAGCCTGCTGGCCCAGTTCGACACTCTGTGGATGGGTGCCCTCGACCGCCTCCGGCAGGTGGTGGAGGGAAGGGCCCCGGCTACCGCTCCCCGGTACCTCCCGAAGTCGGCGGGCGGAGCAGGCTAGCTCATCCCGCCCGGCCTCGGAAGCTGCTCGTCGGGGTCTTCGTCCGGCTGCGGCTCGGGGTCCGGGTACGGCGTGGTGTCCGGATCGGTGTCAGGGTCGGTCCGGCCCGGGAAGGACCGGTCCGGGTCCGTCGGATCGGGCAGCGGCGGCACAGGCGGTACAGGCGTCGTACTCATGATGACCTCCGAACAGAGGAACGGGAATCGCCCTCCCGGTTCCCGTCTCACGCCCCGTCCATTCCCTGGACGTCAGGTTCGCTCATGCGATGATCGCGCTACGACCTCGAGGAGTTGTCTGGATGACTGGCGTGCGTGTGCTCTTTCTCGGCGGGACGGGAATCATCAGTTCGGCTTGCTCGTGGCAAGCAGTTGAGGCGGGTCTCGACCTCACGGTCGTCAACCGCGGCAAGACCTCGACTCGCCCGCTTCCTCCGGAGGCGCGAGTGCTCACCGCCGACGTCGACGACGCATCGGCCTTCGCCGAAGTGGCCGGCCAGGACTTCGATGTCGTGGTCGACTGGTTGGCGTTCACACCTGATCAGGTGCGCGCCCGGACCGACGCTCTGCGCGGACGGGTCGGCCAGTACGTCTTCATCAGCTCCGCATCGGCGTACCAGACACCACCGGCCCGGCTGCCGATCACCGAGTCGACGCCTTTGCGCAACCCGTTCTGGCAGTACTCACGCAACAAGATCGCCTGCGAAGACCTCCTCACCGCGCTGTACCGCGACGAGGGCTATCCGGTCACGATCGTGCGGCCCTCGCACACCTACGACCGGACCCTCGTCCCGTTCGACGGCGGCTGGACGATCGTCGAACGCATGCGCCGCGGTCAGCCCGTCGTGGTCCACGGTGACGGCAGCTCCCTGTGGACCCTGACCCACCACCGGGACTTCGCGCGCGGCCTGGTTCCGCTGCTCGGCCACCCCCGCACCCTCGGCGAGGCCTTCCAGATCACCTCCGACGACGTCCTCACCTGGGACCAGATCGCTCAGACGCTGGCCAGTGCGGCCGGCACGTCCGCGCAGATCGTCCACGTTCCGTCGGACGCCATCGCCGCGGCACATCCAGCGTGGGGCGCCGGTCTCCTCGGCGACAAGACCCACTCAGCCGTCTTCGACAACACCAAACTCCGCCGCGTCGTCCCGGACTTCGTCGCCACCATCCCGTTCGAATCCGGTGCCCGCGAGATCATCAGCTGGTACGACGAAGACCCGGCCCGCCGCCGCATCGACCCCAGCATCGACGAGGCCATGAACACCCTGATAACCCGCTACACAAGCTGACCGACCAACCTGGCGGACGGAATGTGAGAACAGGGAGGAACCCTCATGGCCCGGCAGATCATCACGACCGCGAACGCTCCGACTTCGCCGCTCTACAGCCAAGGGGTCAAGGCCGGACCTCACGTGATCGTCTCGGGCACCGCCGGTATCGACCCGAGCACCGGCAGCCTCGTCGAGAGCACCATCCAAGCTCAGACACGGCAGGCACTGACGAACTGCGAGGCGATCCTTCGCGCCGCCGGCGCCACCCTGGACGACGTCATCGAGGTCGGCGTGCTGCTCACAAACCCCACCGACTTCACCGGCCTGAACGAGGAATACGCGCGCTGGTTCCCGTCCGATCCGCCGACGCGATACGTCGCCAAACTCGGCGCCGACCTACCCGGCCTACTCGTCTCGATCCGAATGACAGCCTTCATCGGATAACCCCCGTCCCGGTCGATGAACAGCAGCGACGAAAGCTCCCCACGTGTCATCCTCGAGCCACGGCACGCCGGCTGACGGAGCACCCGAGCGAAAGGACGCCATGAACGCCATGCAGAAGTTCTCCCTCGAGGGCAAGGTGGCTCTGGTTACCGGTGGCAGCCGGGGGCTTGGACGGGCGATGGCCGAGGCGCTCGGTGACGCGGGGGCGGCGGTGGCGGTGACGGCGCGCACGCTCGCCGCGGCCGAAGCCGCCGCGGACGAACTGCGCGAGCTCGGAATTCGCGCGTACGGCGTCCAGCTCGAGGTGTCCGATGTGGAGGACGTCGAACGTGCGGTCGAGCAGGTCAGCACCGAGTTCGGCGAGATCGACGTGTTGCTCAACAACGCCGGCATCGGTGTCGCCGGCCGGGCCTTCGAGACGCCCGACGAAGCCTGGCACGAGGTGTTCTCCGTCAACGTCGACGGTGTCTGGTACTGCAGTCGTGCGGTCGGACGCCGGATGGCGCAGCGGGGCGGAGGCACGATCGTGAACGTCGGTTCGATGTCGGCCGAGATCGTCAACCAGCCCCGCTGGCAGGCGTCGTACCTGTCGTCCAAGGCCGCGGTCCATCAACTGACCAAGGCCTTGGCGGCCGAGTGGGCGCCGCACGGGATCCGCGTGAACGCGATGGCACCGGGGTACTTCCTCACGGAGATGTCGCCGGTCGACCAGCCGGAGTTCAAGCAGTGGTGTGTCGATCCCGCCGCCATGAAGCGCTACGGGCTGCCGCCGGAACTGGGGCCGGTGGCGATCTTCCTCGCGAGCGAGGCGTCCAGCTTCATGACCGGCTCTGTCGTCAAGGTCGACGGCGGCTTCACACTGTTCTGATGGTCACCATAGGCATTGTCGGCGCCGGGCTCCGCGGGAGGCTGTTCGCCGAGGCTCTCGAGGGACAGCCGGACGTCACCGTCGTCGGGCTCGCAGAGCCCTCGGCCAAGGTGGCCGAGGAGGCCAGGGCCGCCACGGGTCTACCTGTCACCGGGTCGCATCCCGAGTTGCTCGAGGCATTCGATCCGGACGCCGTGATCGTGGCGACACCCGACTTCGCCCACCGCCAGGTCGCCGTCGACCTGGCCGAAGCCGGTAAGCACCTGCTGATCGAGAAGCCGGTCGCCACCACCCTGGACGATGCCCGCGCCATTGCCGTCGCGGTCCACCGCGCGGGCGTTCGATGCCTCGTCGGGTTCGAGAACCGCTGGAACCCGCATGTCGTGCAAGCCAAGGCCGCGATGGGGAGCGTTGGTGAACCGATCACGGCATCAGCCACCCTGAGCAACTCCTTCTTCGTGCCGACCACGATGCTGTCGTGGGCTGCGCAGTCATCACCGGCGTGGTTCCTGATGCCCCACACCGTCGACCTTGTTCTGTGGCTTACGGGCCGGAGGCCCGCATCGGTCAGCGCGGTCGGATCTCGTGGTGTCCTGGCGAAGCGCGGCGTCGACACGTGGGACGTCGTCCATGCTTTGGTCACCTTCGACGACGGATCGACGGCGACCCTCTCATCGGCGTGGACGCTCCCGGACGCCGGTGACGGCATCGTCGACTTCCGGTTCCAGGTGATCGGCACCGAGGGGTCGGTGACCGCGGATCTGTCGCATCAGGGCCTCACCGTGGTGAGCGACAAGTATCGGTCGGCGTGGCCGGTCTCCGGCCGGATCGGGCGATCACAGGTCGGCCCTGCGGTGTGGATGGTGCAGGACTTCGCGGCCGGGCTCGTCGACGGCGGCGACCTCGGACCCGACATCGACCACGGCGTACTCGTCACCCAGATCATCTGCGCGATCGAGGACTCGATCACCACCGGCCAGACCGTGCACCTGACCGTCCCGGCTGACTAGGACGCCCTGGATAGACTTGATTTATATGATCTTCTGGGTGGGTGGGCCTGCTGGGGCGGGCAAGTCGACGGTCAGTCGGTTGCTGGCGGGGAAGTACGGATTTGTCTGGTACAGCGTGGATGCGCATGCCTCCGATCATGAAGCGCGGGCGGCTGCGGCGGGACTTCATGTGTTGGGGAGCGGGCCGGGGGACTTCGATCGTCGGCCGATGATTGTCGAGGACATCCAGGCGTTGCCGGTGGGGACATCGGTTGTTGTCGAGGGCGCCTTTGTCACTCCCGCGATGGCTGGGGTTGCCGAGAACGCGGTGTGGCTGATGCCTTCGAAGGACGAACAGCTCGCACGGCTGGAAGGCAGGAATCCAGGCGGCGATCACAGCGGTCTGGTCTGGGGTTGGGAGCTGGTCCGAAGTCAGCTCGGAGGGACCGACGCGCGCGTCATCGTGGTCGATGGTCAGACAGTCGAGCAGACCCTGAAGGCAGTCGAGCAGAGATTCGGTGCTCTGCTGGCCTGAGCTGAGCGTTCCGAGGGAAGCGGAGCGTGATGTCCAGGCCGCCGGTCGGACGGGCCGTGATGGAGATGTCGCCGTCGTGGGCACCGTCGCCACGGACGAAAGGTTCGAGCAGTCGGTGCGCCTGCTCCGGGGTGACCACGGCTCCGCTGTTGCCGATGCGCAGTACCGCTTGGCCGTTCTCCCGTCCGGTGGTGATGTCGATCCGGCCGCCTGGACGGTTGTAGGCGATCGCATTGTCGACCAGGTTGCCGACCATGCGTTCGATCGGCCCCCGAGACCTACGGCAGCAAGCCACCGTCGGCGACCGGCGGTCGTCCGCCCATCCTCGGCGGCGCCCCTGACACGCTGTACCGCTGCGGCCAGCGGTGAGACTACGTGCGGCGAGGGATCACGTCTGCTCCCCAGCGTTCTGAACTGTGGACAGCACGCTAGACATCATATGTTTCACCTGGCAATGTGAAGCAGAACCGCCACGAAGCCACTCAGACGCGGTGAAAGATACGATCTGGAGGTAGTGCGATGAAGTTCGCCCGCTTGGGTCCTCTCGGTACGGAAGCGCCGGTCGTCGTCACCGAGGACGGCGTCCGCAGCCTCGCCGGACTCACCGCGGATCTCGACGCCGGGTTCTGGGAGTCCGACGGGCCGGCCCGCGTCGCGGCCGCACTGGCCGCCGATGAACTGCCGCTCCTCGAGAACGCCGGCGACCTGCGGATCGGTGCACCGATCGCCCGGCCGGGCGCGATCGTCTGCATCGGCATGAACTACGCCGCGCACGCCGCCGAGTCGGGCGCCGAGCCGCCGACGTCGCCGGTCATCTTCTTCAAGGCGCCGAACACGTTGGCCGGCCCGAACGACCCCGTCACGATCCCCAAGGGCAGCACGAAAACGGACTGGGAGGTCGAGCTCGGAGTAGTGATCGGCAAGCGCGCGTCGTACCTCGACTCCCCCGCGGACAGCCTGGAGCATGTGGCCGGTTTCGTGGTGGCCAACGATCTGTCCGAGCGTGCCTTCCAGATCGAGCAGTCCGGCGGCCAGTGGAGCAAGGGCAAGATCGCGGCCGGCTTCAGCCCGGTCGGTCCCTGGCTGGTCACCCCCGACGAGATCGAGCACCAGAAGCTCAGTCTGCGCAGCTTCGTCAACGGCGAGCCGCGGCAGGACTCCAGCACCGCTGACCAGATCTTCGACGTCGCGACGGTCATCCACCACCTGAGCCAGTACATGGTGCTCGACCCGGGCGATCTGATCATGACGGGAACGCCGGAGGGCGTGGCGCTGTCGGGCCGGTTCCCGTACCTGCGTCCCGGCGACGTCGTCGAGGTCGAGATCGACGGTCTCGGCCGGCAGCGCCAGGAGTACGTCGCGTTCGAGGCCGCCGAATGAGCCTCGAGTTCGACGGCCTGGTCGCGATCGTCACCGGAGGGGGGTCGGGTATCGGCGCGGCCGTCGCCCGCGAACTCACCACACGAGGTGCACGCGTCGCGGCATTCGACCTCGAACCCGCCGGTGTCCCGCAGGGCGTGCTCGGTATCAAGGCCGACGTGACGGATGACGCGAGTGTGCGTACGGCGGTTCAGCAGGTCGCCGACACGTTCGGGCGGATCGACGTGGTGGTCAACAACGCGGGCATCGGCGCGCAGGGCACGATCGAGGACAACCCGGACGACCAGTGGCACCGGGTCTTCGACGTCAACGTGATGGGCGCGGTCCGGGTCAGCCGGGCCGCTCTCGCGTACCTGCGTCAGTCGCCGGCCGCCGCGATCGTCAACGTCGCCTCGGTCGCCGCGACCACCGGCATCCCCCAGCGAGCGCTCTACTCCACAACGAAAGGCGCGGTGCAGTCGCTGACGCTGGCGATGGCCGCCGACCATCTCCGCGAAGGTATCCGGGTCAACTGCGTGAACCCCGGTACGGCGGCAACTCCCTGGGTGCAGCGCCTCCTCGACGCGGCGCCCGATCCCGTCGCCGAGCGGGCCGCCCTCGACGCCCGTCAGCCGCACGGGCGACTGGTGTCCGCCGAGGAGGTCGCGCTCGCCGTCGTCTACCTGGCCGGACCTTCCTCCGGCTCGACGGCGGGTACTGCGCTCGCTGTCGACGGCGGCATGGCTACGCTGCGCCTACGCCCGAAGGACTGAGAAGGGAGCGGGATGGCGCTGACCGATGTCGCGATCGAGAAGATCAAGACGATGATTCTCGACGGCCGCCTCAAGCCGGGCGACAAGCTGCCCCGCGAGGCGGATCTCGCCGACCAGCTCGGCATCTCGCGGAGCCCGTTGCGCGAGGCGGTCAGTGTGCTGTCGATGCTGCGGATCCTTGACGTACGACGGGGCGACGGGACCTATGTCACGAGCCTGACGCCGGACCTGCTCCTGGAGACGATGAGCTTCATCATCGATTTCCATCAGGACTCGGGCATCCTCGACCTGTTCGAGGTACGCCGTGCTCTCGAGCCGATGGCCGCCGAGAAGGCCGCGCTCCTGATGAGCGCCGACGACGTGGCCGAGCTGCTCGCGCTGACCGAGGCTGTCGACATCGACAGCCCGGTCGGCGACATGGTCGCGAACGACCTCGAGTTCCACCACCGAATCGCGACGGCAGCAGGCAATCCGGTGCTGTGCTCGCTGGTCGACAGCGTCGCCGGACGCACTCACCAAGCCCGGACCTGGCGAGCGGTCACCCAGGAGGACGCCTTCGAGCAGACGAAGCGCGAGCATCGCGCGATCGCCCTCGCGATCGGCGACCGGCAGCCCAGCGTCGCCGCCGCATTGTCGCTGTCGCACGTCGCCGGCATCGAGAACTGGATCCGCCGCAACCTGACCCTGGCCCCTACGACCGTGTGAACCGAGACCGGCGTCGGTGGTCAGTACGACGATCGGCACCGAGGTCTGGCCGGACCCGACCGCCCCGTTGACATCACCGATCGGTCTGCCCCAGTCGGGCACCGTGGTGAGGGTGCGCATCTGGGTCACTCGGTGTGTACGTCGATGGCTAGGCAGTGTGCGACGTTGACCGGTCGTGTTTCGGGGAGCCGGACCACCAGGATGCCGTGGGCCTGCTCGAAGGGGACGGGGCCGTGGCCGAGCAGGCGGACCGCGGCGACGGACTCGTGCCCTGCGAAGCTGCGGATCACCGCGCGTCCATCGGTCGGCCACGCCATCTGGAATGCGTAGACGGTGTCGTCTCGGCGGGTGAAACGGAAGTCGGAGCTCGTCCAGTTCACGCGGTCTTCGGTGAACCCGTCGATGACCACGCTCGCCGGCCCCTCGCCGAACACCCGGAACGGTCTGGTGCCGTAGATGCCTTCGCCGCAGGTCTGGGTCCAGGAACCGAGGTCGTCGAGCAGTTGCGAACACTCGAGGTCGACGGTGCCGTCGGGCTGTTGCGGCACGTTCAGCAGGAGGTTGCCGTTCTTCGAGACGATGTCGACCAGCATCTCGATCACGTGGCCGGCGGTCTTGTACACGTCGCGGACGTTGTAGAACCAGTCGCCGACCGAGGTATCGGTCTGCCACGGCAACGGATGGATGGCCGGGGTCTGACTGCGCTCGATGTCCATCACACCGACGGCACTCACCTCGGGCCGGCGATCCTTCTGCTGATAGACGGCACGGTTCGTCCCATGGAGTCGCACGCTCGTGTTGTACAACCGGGAGACCGCCTCGAGACCGGGCGTGTAACCGACCTCGCCGAACGGCAGGGGCCCGTCGGAGTACAGCAGGTCGGGCTGGTACCGGTCGATCATCTCGGTCACCGCGTCGAGCCAGTAACGGTGCCACTGCGGGTCGTTGCAGTACCAGGGGTCCGGGACCTCGACGTCCGAGAGATACCGGCTGTTGTCGAGGTAGAAATCGCGGTTGGCCGGATCTGTTCCGTCGTACGGGACGCCGGCGAACGGACCGTGCTTGTCGCTGCCCTTGTTGACCGCCATCCAACTGAAGGCGGCGCCGAGGTGCTCGGTGATCCCGAACGGGATTCCGCGCTCGTCGGCGGCCGCCTTCCACAGTCCGACGATGTCCTTGCCCGGCCCGACCTTCACCGAGTTCCAGTGATTGAGGCTGGACTCGTAGTTGAAGAAGTTGTCGTGGTGCACGGCCTGCGCGACGAAGTACCGCGCGCCGGCCGCGACGAACCGCTCCATCAGGCCGTCCGGATCGAACCGCTCCGCCTTCCACTGCCGTACGACGTCCTTGTAGCCGACCGTCGACGGGTGCCCGTAGGTGCGGAGGTGGTAGCGGTACTGATCGGTGTCCTGGCGATACATGTGCCGCGCGTACCAGTCGCCGTACCGCGGCACCGACTGCGGCCCCCAGTGCGACCAGATGCCGAACTTCGCGTCCCGGAACCAGTCCGGGCACTCGAACGTGGTCAGGGACTCGAACGACGGCTCGAAGGGGCCGACAGCCACGGTTTGACTCCTCATCAGTGCTGGGGACCGGCCGGCCTTCCGGCCGGTCCCGAGGGGTGGGCTACTTGTTGGGGACCTTGTCGTACGCCGTTTGCTGGATCTCCAGGTACCGCTTCAGGCCGAGGCCGTCGAGACCCTTGACGTAGCTGTCCCAGTCGGTGTCGATGTTCTTCGAACCGGTCACGAACTGGAGCGCGTTCTGTTGAATGTAGTTCTCGATGTTGGTCTGCAGCGTCGCGACCTCGTTGGCCAGCGTCGGATCGATCCACACCTTCCAGAACGGGTAGATCTGGGCCTTGTCCTCGTGACCGGCGTACAGCTTGGTGGCATCGAACAGCTTGCGTTCGTACCCCGCCTGCGAGTGGGTGTCGGTGTCGATGACCTCGGAGTTGCGGTACTTCGCGGTGTTGTTGTACTGCGCCAGCGGACCCCAGCCGCTGTTCCGCGGTTTCGACCCGGGCTTCAGGGGAATCTGCTTGAAGCTCGGCTTCAGCGACTTGTCGAGCGCCACATCGCCGGGACCGGGCTTGGTCCAGGCCTTGCCCTCCATGCCGAACTGTCCGTTGTTCTGTCCCTCATCGGTGAAGATGTAGTCGAGCATCTTGATCGCCTGGATCTGCTTCTCCGGTGTGGCCTTCGACGTCAGGACGAACGTGGCGCCGGGAATGCTCGGGAAGACGTAGCTGGCGTAATTCGCGCCACTCGGACCGGTCAGCGGCGGTACCGCGTCGTACTGCTGGTCCCGCCCGTCCGCCGAACCGACGGTGACGAAGATGCCCGAATGCATGACGGTGCCCGCGCCGAGGATGACCGAGCCGCCGTGGTTGCCCTGCTGCTGCATCGCGTCCGGGTTCTGCGTGAAGGCACCTTTGTCGATCAGGCCTTCTTTGTAGAGCGAGTTGATGTACCGCAGGCCTTCGCGCCAGCCGTCCTTGTTCGCCTGGACGTCGACCTTGCCGTTGTTGAGAACCAGTGTGGCGTTGTTGCCGCCGCTGTTGTTCTGCCCTTGCGGGTCATAGATGAAGGCGTTCATGAAGTACGGGATGAGGTTGTCGCGGACGTTCGCGCTGAGCGCGATCTCGTCGGCCTTGCCGTTGCCGTTCGGGTCCTGGGTCTTGAACGCCTGGAGCACCTTCCGCAGGTCCTCGGTGGTCTTCGGCTGCTCGAGGCCCAGCTTCTTCAGCCACGCCGAGTTCATCCACAGCTTGTCCGGGTACGAACAGTGGAAGCAGTCGACCCACTGCGGCATCCCGTAGATCTTGCCGTCCGGCGCGGTCGCCATCGCCTTCCACTCGGGCGTGGAGTCCAGCGCCTTCTTGATGTTCGGCGCGTACTGGTCGATCAGCTGGTTCAGCGGTACGACGACACCCTGGTTGCCGAGCTTGAGCAGCTCCGCCGTGGTGAACTGGTCGACCCAGGGGATCAGCAGGTACAGATCGGGGTAGTCGCCGCTGGCCAGCGAGATCTGCCGTTTCTCCTTCGACGGACCGCCGTCGAACGTCGTGGTCTGCCACTTGATGGTGACGTTGAACTTCTGCTTCATCAGCTTGGTGAAGTCGTTCGTGGCCAGGTTCGTGTCGGCCGACTGCGGCGCGAAGACGTTCAGCGTGACGTCGGGATTTCCGGTGATCGTCGGCAACGGCTTGTTCGCCGAGTCGTCGTCCGATTTGCTGCCGGAGCAGGCCACGAGGGCGAGTGCCAGGAGGCTGGTGCCGACGATCGCGGCACGCCTCCGCGTACTGGGTTTCACAGACATTACGTCCCTCACAGGGGTTGGGGTGATACGGAGGTGGTACCGGGATCAGCCCTTGACGGCGCCGATCAGGATTCCCTTGGTGAAATAGCGGGCGACGAACGGGTAGATGAGCAGCACCGGCACGCTGGCGACGACGATCAGCGAGTACTTGAGCAGATCGGCGAGTTCCTGGCGCTGGATCACGATGGAGGCGTCGACCGCCCCGCCTCCGGTGGTGTTCAGGATCAGGATGTTGCGCAGCACGAGTTGCAGCGGGAACAGGTCCGGGTTCTTCAGGTAGATCAGGGCGTCGAAGTACGAGTTCCACTGCATGATCGCGTACATCAGCGCGATCACCGCGATCATTGGCTTGGCCAACGGGATCACCACCGACCACAGGAACCTGAGGTCACCGCAGCCGTCCAGCTGGGAGGCCTCGACCAGTTCCTCGGGGATCGCCGTACGGAAATAGGTGCGGGCGATGATGACCTGCCAGACACCGATCGCCTGCGGGATGATCAGCGCCCACCGGGTGTCCAGCAGGCCGGCCGACTGCACCACCAGGTACGTCGGGATGAGCCCGCCGGTGAACAGCATCGTGAACAGGATCAGCGTCATCACGACATTGCGGCCGACGAGCGTACGGCGCGACAGCGGGTACGCGATCGCGACCGTCATGGTGACGCTGACGATCGTGCCGACCACCGTGTAGAACAACGAGTTCAGGTACCCCTGGACGATCTGCGGATTCTCGAACACCGCGTGGTACCCGCGCAGCGAGAAGTCCACCGGCCAGAACAGCACTCGCCCCGACGACACCGCCGCGGGACTGCTGAACGAGCTGGCCACGATGTAGAGCAGCGGCAGCAGCACCACCAGGAAGAACACTGCCAGCAGCAGGTACACGCAGAACAAGAAGATGCGGTCCGTGCGCGGCTCGTGGATCCGGCGTGCGCGTGCCGCCTGACGCTCGCCCCTCTTGCTCGGCACCGTTCTGGCTTCAGTCTGGACGCTCATGACCACAATCCGTTCCCGGTGATCCGTTTGGCGATCGTGTTGACCATCAGCAGCAGGACCAGGTTGATCACCGAGTTGAACAGCCCCACCGCGGTCGCCCCGCTGAAGTCGGCGTTCAGCAGACCGGTCTTGTAGACGTACGTCGCGATGATCTCCGACTCGCTCAGGTTGAGCGGGTTCTGCAGCAGGAACGCCTTCTCGAACCCGATCGCCATGATGTTGCCGACGGCAAGAACGAGGATGATCACCGCGGTCGGCATGATGCCCGGCAGGTCCACGTGCCGGATCCGCTGCAACCGGGTGGCGCCGTCGATCTTGGCCGACTCGTGCAGCGCCGGGTCGATCCCGGACAGCGCGGCCAGGTAGATCACCGCGGAGTACCCGGTGGTCTGCCACACGTCCGACCACACGTAGATGTGGCGGAAGTAGTCGGGGTTCCCGAGGAAGTCCACGGACGGTACGCCGAAGAACCCGATCGCGTCGTTGACGAGGCCGAGCCGCGGTGACAGCACCAGGATCGTCATCGACACGACCACCACCGTCGAGATGAAGTACGGCGCGTACGTCACCAGCTGAACGGTCCGCTTGAACAGGCCGGTGCGGATCTCGTTCAGCGCCAGGGCGAGGATGATCGCGATCGGGAAGCTGGCCGCGACCGTGTAGACCGAGAGCAGGAAGGTGTTCTTCACCAGGGTCCAGAACACCGGGTTGTGGAAGAACAGTTCGAAGTTCTGCCAACCCACCCAGGGACTTCCCCAGATGCCCTTGATCACGTTGAAGCTCTTGAACGCCAGGACCGCGTTCGACATCGGGATGTACTTGAAGACGGCGAACCAGATCAGCGGCACGACCATCAACAGGTACATCGTCCAGTGCCGCCGCAGGCTGCGCCGGAACCCCTTGATTCCCGGGCGCTCCCGTCGGCGTCGCCTCTTCGGCCGGTTCGGCAGCTCACCCGCGGGCGGCCGGACAGTTGTCAGCGTTGCCATGGAACCTCCTCGTCCAGGTGGGCGATCATGTCGAGCTCACCCGGTGACCGATTCCGGCGGTCAATCGGACCGGTACCCGCACGTCGCCACGGCAGACGACCCGCTCCTGGTCCCGGTCGGCGGTCAGGACGGCCTCGACGCGCTGCGGCGTCCACGCGATGTCGACGACGACTCCGCCGCGGGCTCTGAGGCCGGTCACTCGGCCGCTGCTCCACGCGGCCGGAAGGGCCGGCAACAACTCGATGTGACCGGTGTGGCTCTGCAGGAGCATCTCGGCGATCCCCGCCGTCGCACCGAAGTTGCCGTCGATCTGGAACGGCGGGTGCGCACAGAACAGGTTCGGATAGACCCCTGCGCCGCTCCCGGGGCGTCCGCCGGCGGTGTCGTCCGCCGGCCGGAGGAACGCCCGGACCAGGCGGTGCGCGGCGGCCGCATCACGCAGACGCGCGCGCAGGCAGATCTTCCAGGCGAGCGACCATCCGGTCGCCTCGTCCCCGCGCAGGTCCAGGGATCGCGCGGCCGCCGCGGCGAGGATCGGCGTACCGTCAGGCGTGATCGCGTCACCCGGATACAGGCCGATCAGATGGGACATGTGCCGGTGGTGCGGATCTTCCTCCGGCAGGTCCGCGGCCCACTCCTGCAGCTGCCCTTGCGCGCCGATGGATGGTTCCGGCAGGCGTTTGCGGGCCGTCGACAGCTCTTCGACGATCGGGTCCACGACGTCCAGCAGACGAGCCGCCCGCTCCACCCGGTCGAACAAGTCCGAGATCAGGGCGAGGTCCATCGTCGACGACACGGTGACCGACGCTGGTTGCCCGTCGGCTGCGAGATAGTCGTTCTCCGGTGACGTCGAAGGCGCCGTACCGAGACTGCCGTCGGGCAGCTCGACGAGCCAGTCGAGGCAGAACTCCGCCGCTCCGCGCAATGCCTGCCAGGACCGACCGAGAAACTCCAGATCACCCGTGAACTCGTAGTGGTCCCACAGATGACGGACCAGCCAGGCACCTGCCATCGGCCAGTTCGACCACCGCGGATCGCCCTCGACCGGGAAGGTCCAGGCCCACGCGTCCGCGTTGTGATGCGCGGTCCAGCCTCCGCATCCGTAACGCTCACGGGCGGTGCTGCGTCCGGCCAGGGCGAGGTTATCGATAAACCGCAGCAGCGGCTCGTGGCACTCGGACAGGTTGGCGGTCTCCGCCGGCCAATAGTTCATCTCGGTGTTGATGTTCACCGTGAAGTTCGAACTCCACGGCGGGCGCAGGATCTCGTTCCAGATCCCCTGCAGGTTCGTCGGCAGCCCGCCCGGCCGTGAGCTCGCGATCATCAGGTAGCGGCCGTAGTTGAAGACCAGCGCGGCCAGCGCGGGATCGTCGGTGCCTCTCGCCACCCGCTGGTCGGTCGGCAGCACGGACTCCTGCGCGAGCCCGGTCAGTTCCAGCGACGAACGACGGAACAGTCGCCGGTGATCTCGCTGATGATCGTTGAGCAGTACGGCGTAGTCGCGGTCGAGCGCCGCGAGCACGGTCTGGTCGGCGGCGGCCCAGCACTCGTCAGCCGTCCGGGTCGGAGTCGTCGACGGCCCGTCGTACCCCGTCGCGGTGGAGAGGACGAGGATGATCTCGGTCGCATCGTCGACGACGAGTTCGGACGCGGTCGTCCGGAGTTCGCCGTCAGTCGTGGCCCGTAGCGCGATCGCAGCGGCCATGCCGCGATCCGCACCGTCGGAGTACCGGATGGGCTGCGGCACGTCTCGATGCGGTGGAGCGACATCGGCCGGCGCCTGGAGGAACAGGCCGAGCCCGCCCTGCACCGCCTGCGGTCGCGACTGCAACTTCGATGTCAACCGGCACGTGAGCGCCAACTGCGGCTCAGAAGCCGTCAACCGTACGACGAGTACGCCGTCGGGCGCGCTGACGAACGCCTCCTGCCGAATGCTCACGCCGCCCGCGTCGTACTGCGTGATTGCCACCGCGGCGTCGAGATCGAGCGTCCGGCTGTACTGCGTGACGTTGCCCGCGACCGGTGCGGAGCCGCCGACGCGGACCTCGAGCAGTAGATCACCGAGTGGCAGGTACGCCTGCGAGTAGCCGGAATGAAAACCACCGGCCAATTCGTGCGCGCGGCGGATGTCGCCTGCCCACAACGCTTCGCGCACCGCATCTACGGCGTCCGCTCCGGTCGCTCCGAGCGGAGTCGACAGCAGACGCGCGGTCTCCGGGCCTCCCGACCACAGCGTCTCGTCGTTCAGTCCGATGCGATCGCTTCCGGCACCGCCGAAACACATCGCGCCGATCCGGCCGTTACCGAGCGGCAACGCCTCCAGCCAGGTCGCCGCCGGCCGGTCGTAGAACAGCGTGTGGACGCTGGACCGGTCTGAGCTCACCAGGTCGCTCATCGAACAGCCTTCCATCGAGAAGACGAGGATTAATCCCATGAATTTCCCGGATCGTAGCGCCGACGCTCCGCGTGGTCCATACTGAACGCCATCAAAGATGGAGAAAAGTCCCATCTATTTGACCAGTGAGGGTCGCCATGCCACGCATCACCTCGGTGGAGGTTGTCGATGTCCGCTTCCCGACGTCGCTCACCCGCGACGGGTCGGACGCGATGAACAAGGACGGTGACTATTCGGCGGCGTACGTCGTTCTGCACACCGACGACCCGTCGTTGTCCGGGTACGGCTTCACGTTCACGATCGGGCGCGGCAACGACCTCTGCGCCGCCGCGGCGGTACAGCGCGCCGAGCCGTTGGCGGGGCGTGACGTCGACGTCCTCTGCGACGACCTCGGTGCGGTCTACCGGGAGCTCCAGTCGGACTCCCAGCTGCGATGGCTGGGACCGGACAAGGGTGTGGTCCACCTTGCGCTGGCCGCGGTGATGAACGCTCTGTGGGACCTGGCCGCCCGCCGGGCCGGCGTACCGCTGTGGCGGCTGCTGTCCGGAATGTCACCCGAAGAGCTCGTCCGGGCGGCCGACCTGCGGTACTTGAGCGACGTACTGACGCCGGAGCAGGCCATCGCACTGCTTTCCCGGCAAGAACCGGGCCGGAAGCAACGGATCGAGGAGCTGGAGGCGTCCGGCTATCCCTGCTACACCACGTCGGCCGGCTGGCTCGGGTACTCCGATGCCAAGCTCCGCAGGCTCTGCGAGGAAGCCGTTGCCGCCGGCTACAAACACGTCAAGCTCAAGGTCGGCGCCAACCTCGAGGACGACATCCGGCGCTGCCGCATCGCCCGGGAGGTGATCGGTCCGGACGGAAACCTGATGATCGACGCGAACCAGGTCTGGGACGTGCCCGAGGCGATCGAGTGGGTGAAGGCGCTGGCCGAGTTCGAGCCGCTCTGGATCGAGGAGCCGACCAGTCCGGACGACATCCTCGGCCACGCGGCGATCCGCAAGGCAGTGGCTCCGATCGGGGTCGCCTCCGGAGAGCACGGCATGAACCGGGTGCTGTTCAAGCAGATGTTCCAGGCCGGTGCGCTCGATTACTGCCAGCTCGACGCGGCCCGCCTCGGCAGCGTCAACGAAGTACTCGCGGTCTACCTGCTCGCTGCCTGGTTCGACGTGCCGGTCTGCCCGCACGCCGGCGGCGTGGGCCTGTGCGAACTCGTCCAGCACCTCGCGATCTTCGACTACGTGGCCGTTTCCGGCAGTCTCGATCGCCGCGTCACCGAGTACGTCGACCACCTGCACGAACACTTCGTG
Source organism: Kribbella pratensis (assembly GCF_004366075.1). Lineage (GTDB taxonomy): Bacteria > Actinomycetota > Actinomycetes > Propionibacteriales > Kribbellaceae > Kribbella > Kribbella pratensis. The sequence goes on from NZ_SODU01000001.1 coordinate 2,438,351, forward strand.
GATCCGTGCCTCGTCCGCAACGGGGCGTACGTACTGCCGGACGCGCCCGGTTACAGTGCCGAGATGCACAGGGAGTCGCTCGAGACCTACAGATTTCCGGATGGCAACTACTGGGCGTCACACGCGGCCGGGGGCAGCCATGAGCCAGAGTAAGTCCACTCTGCAGCCCCGCGTCGCCGGTCCGTCACAGACCGATGTGGTGGTCCAGAGCATCCGGCAGATGATCATCGACGGCAGGCTGCGGCCGGGTGATCGGCTGCCGATCGAGAAAGACCTCGCCGCGGCGCTCGGCGTCTCCAGGAATCCGCTGCGCGAAGGCGTTCGGGCGCTGTCGATCATGGGCGTCCTCGAGACCCGGCAGGGCGACGGCACCTACGTCACCAAGCTCGATCCGTCCATGCTGCTCGCCCCGATGGGCTTCGTCGTGGACCTGCACCACGGCACCGGCACCCAGCATCTGCATGTCGTACGGCGCATCCTGGAGACGGAGGCCGCCGCGCTCGCGGCACACGACATCGCCATCGACAAACTCGAGACCGCGGGGGAGTTGCTGCGCCGCAACGAGGCCGAGCTCGCGCTGCCGGATCCTGATCACGAGACCCTCATCGAGAACGACATCGCGTTCCATCGCATCATCGCGGAGGCGGCCGGCAACCCGGTGCTGACCGCACTCATCGACGCCCTCGGCGGTCGCACGATGCGGGACCGGCTGACCCGATCCATCGCCGAGCCCGGCGCCGACGAGACCGCGCACCGCGAGCACCTCTTGATCCTCGCCGCCCTCAGCAGCCACGACCCCGATCGCGCGCGGACGCGGATGGCCGCACACCTGTTCACCGTCGAGGACTATCTCCTCGAGCACCGCCCGACGAGGATCTGAGGTCTTGTGAACAACCTGCTGCACTGGAGTACGCCGGAACTGGCACTGACGTTCGCCCTCGACGAAGGTCCCGTCCGGCTGGTCGCTGTCCGCGAGGCCTCGCAGCCGAAGGGCGGCGAGCCTGATCCGAGCCAGCCGTTGGTGGAGGTCTCCGCCGTGGGGCACGGTCATTCCAGCAACCGTCATGCAGGCACGCTCCTCGGGCGGCAGTTGCGGTACGTCCGGCACGACGAGACTTCGACCACGCTGCGCATCGTCCAGGAGGAGCCGGCCACGGGCCTCCGCGTCACCAGCGTCTTCGAAGCGCGAGCCGGCGTACGCACCTGGACCGAGGCCTCGATCAGCGGATCTGGCTCTTTGGAGCTCACCTTCCTGTCGTCCCTCACGGTCGGCCTCGAGTCGATCGACGCCGAGCTGTACTCGGCCGCCAACAGCTGGATGGCCGAGAACCGGTGGTCGAAGCGGGCGGTCCGCGAGGTGCTGGCCGACATCGCCCGCGACCCGCACCACCACGTCGCCAAGAGCCGCTACGCGGTGACCAGCACGAACTCGTGGTCCTCCGGAGAAGCGCTGCCCATTGGCGTTCTGGTCGACCGAAGTACGCCGTACGCGCTCGGTTGGCAGATCGAGCACAACGGTCCATGGCACTACGAGGTCGGCGAGACCGAACGCGGCGGCTACCTGCTGCTGAGCGGACCGACCGATCACGAGCACCAGTGGAGCGTGGAGGTCGCCGCCGGCAAGCCGTTCACGACGGTGCCGGTTTCACTCGTTGCCGGGACCGACGTCGACAGCGTGTTCGCGGCGCTCACGCGTCAGCGCCGCGCGATCCGGAACCGGCGCCCGATCGACGACCGGATGCCGGTGATCTTCAACGACTACATGAACACGTTGCTGGGCGACCCGACGACCGGGAAGCTGCTGCCGCTGATCGACTCCGCGGCCGAGGTCGGCGCGGACTACTTCTGCATCGACGCCGGCTGGTACGCCGAAGGCGACTGGTGGAACACCGTCGGCGCCTGGCAGCCCTCGACCAGCCGTTTCCCGAACGGGCTCGGCGAGGTGATCGACCGGATCCGTCAGCGCGGCATGGTGCCCGGCCTCTGGCTCGAGCCCGAGGTGATCGGCGTCAACTCACCGATCGCCGGCGAACTCCCCGACGACGCGTTCCTCACCCGCCACGGCCGGCGCATCGCCGAGAACGGCCGCTACCTGCTCGACCTGCGGAGCCCGGCCGCCCGCAAGCACCTCGACACGACCGTCGACCGGCTCGTCGACGAGTTCGGCGTCGGCTTCTTCAAGTTCGACAACAACACGATGACCGGGCCCGGCACCGACAAGGACGGGACGTCGCTGGGACAGGGCCTGCTCGAACACAACAGGGCGCTGCTCGACTGGCTGGACGGTCTGCACGAACGCCATCCGGACCTGCTGATCGAGAACTGCGGCTCCGGCGCGATGCGGATGGACTACGCGATGCTGTCCCGCCTGCATCTGCAGTCGACCTCGGACCAGGAACATCCGTTGCTCTACGCACCGATCTCCGCGGCCGCCCCTGCCGCCGTGCTGCCGGAGCAGGCCGGCAACTGGGCGTACCCGATCACCGGCACCACCCGCGAGGAGTTCACCCTCGCACTCGTCAACGGCATCCCCGGCCGGCTCTATCTCTCGGGTCACCTCAACCGGATGACGCCGGCCGAGCTGGACCTCGTCCGGTCCGCGCTCACCGCCCATCGTGCCGTACTCGAGGATCTGGACACGCTCGTGCCCGCCTGGCCGCTGGGTCTGCCGGTATGGACCGACGAGTGGATCGCCCTCGCACTCAACGGTCCCGAGGTCTCCTACCTCACCCTCTGGCACCGCGCCCCCGGTCCGTCCACCATCACCCTCCCGCTACCGCGCTCGACGATCACGCCGCACTTCCCCACCGACGTCGGGGACTGGACCTACGCCTGGACCGACGACGCGCTGGTCATCACCGCCAACTCCCCCGAACCCGCCGCCCGGGTCCTCCGCCTGGAAAGTTGAACTCCCCTCCATGACATCCCACTACGCGGGCTACCTGTACGCACATTTCAAGCGCGAGTCCGTCCACGGTGAGCAGATCTACTTCGCCTTGAGCGACGGCAACGACCCGCTGCACTTCAACGACCTCAATGGTGGCGAACCGGTCCTGCGCTCCACCCTGGGTGAAGGCGGCGTCCGCGATCCGCACATCGTCCGATCTCCGGAAGGCGACCGGTTCTACCTGGTCGCCACCGACCTGCGCCTCTACTCCAGCCGCGACTGGGACCGTCACCAGCGCCAAGGCAGCCGCTCGATCATGGTCTGGGAGTCAGCGGATCTCGTGAACTGGGGACCGGGCCGGCTGGTCGAGGTCGCACCGCCCGAGGCCGGGAACACCTGGGCCCCGGAGGCGGTCTGGGACCCCGAACAGCAGGCGTACGTCGTGCACTGGTCCTCCACGCTCTACGACAACGCCGCCCACGAGGGTGAGAGCTACAACCGCATCATGTACGCGACCACGCGCGACTTCCGCGACTTCTCCGAGCCGCGCGTCTGGATCGACCGGGGATGGCACACGATCGATGCCACGGTGATCGGCCACGACGGCGTGTACTACCGCTTCCTGAAGGACGAACGCAGCCGCACCGGCGACGCGCCGCTCGGCAAGTCGATCTTCTCCGAGACCTCGACGTCACTGATGGCCGCGGAGTGGAAGCCGCTGGCCGAAGGCATCGGCCTGGGCACGGTCGGCCAAGGCGAGGGCCCGCTGGTGTACAAGTCGAACACCGAGAACAAGTGGTATCTCTGGATCGACGAATTCACCGCGGAGCACCGGTACGTCCCCTTCGAGACGACCGACCTCGCCGGCGGCGAATGGATGCCCTCGAAGGACTACCGGCTGCCGAAAGACCCTTGCCACGGCGTCGTACTTCCGGTGACCGCCGAAGAATACGAGCGCCTCGAGCGGCGGTACTGACTAGCGGCCGACGGCCTTCGCGAGCTGGGCCTTCGTCATGGTCGAGCGGCCCTTGATGTTCTTCTGCTTGGCCTCGTTGTAGAGCTGTTCCTTCGTACGGCCCTTCGAACCGCTGTGCGAACGCAGGCCGCCGCGGCGTCCGGACGAGATGTCATGGGTGGAGGAACGGCTCGACTCCTTCGCCTCGCCGGCCCGGGCGCGCTCCTTGTTCACGGTCCGCGCCGCGATCTCCTCGGCGACGTCCTCGCTCCGGCCACGCTTCTCCAGGCCTTCCTTGATGTGCTCGTACTGCCGTTCCCGCTTCCGATTCGATCCTGCAGGCATGTCCGTCACTCCTTCCATCACCCCTCCCGGTACCCCGACCTCCCAGCCACAACCAAGCCGTGGACAGTTCGTTCGAGGTCACGTTGCCGGGTAGGCCTCGAGCTCGTAGAGGGAGTAGCCGTACTTCGTGGCGCGGTGGATACCCTGGACGCGGACATAGCGCGCGGTGGCGTCGAGCCAGAGCGTGTCGGTTCCGCCGTCGCCGTCGGTCACCTCAGTCGCGGTCGTCCAGGTGCTCCCGTCGTCCGAGACCTGCACCTGGTACGCCGAGCCGTACGCCGCCTCCCACCGCAGCACCAGCTTGCCGAGGCGCGTCGACGTACCGAGGTCGACCTGGAGCCACGAAGCGTCGTCGTATCCGGACGCCCAGCGCGTGGCGGTGTCTCCGTCGACCGCGAGATCGGCTGTGAACGATGTACCGGGTTCGATGCTTGAGGCAACAGCCGGGCGATCGAGCGCCACGTTGGCGGCACCGGTGCGAGGACGTACGGCGACGCGCAGTACGGCGTCGAAGGTGGTCGCGCCGGAGGTGAAGGTCACCGGAATGTCCACGTCTGCCAGCGCGGCGTCGGCGGGAGGCGTGACCTTGACGGTGATCGACTGGGTGAATCCGCGCTTGATGGTGACCGTCGTACTGGCCGGGTCGACGGTCCATCCGGCCGGCGGGGCGACGCGCAGTGTGCCGGTGACGTCGGCGCCGCGTTCGGCGGAGATGTCGACCACGAAGCTCGACGCCGTACCGCGGACCACGTCGGTCCGGTCCGCGTCGACGTGTAGACCCGCGAGCGGCGTGTCGCTCCACAGTGGCACGATCTCGGCCACGGCCGGCTTGCCGCTCTTCCACACCAGCCGCACAGCCTCGGCGCGAAGGTCGTTCGCAGGCACCTCGGCGTACGCCGATGACACGGAGCCGATGCGCTGCCACGCTCCCCCGACCTGGACCTCCACGTCCGCCGACCCCACGTTCGAAGACTGCTGGAGAATCGTGAGTCCCGCCAGCTCCCTCGGCGCCGACAGGCCGACGGTCAACGCATCTCCGGCGGCGGGCGCCGCGACCGGCACATAGGCGGTCTCCAGGTTTCCGTCCACCGCACGCTGGTACGACGATCCCGGCGCGGGCGCCGGCGTACCAGAGGCTGTCAGTGTCGTCTTCCGCCCGCCGATCGTCCCCACCGAGAACTCTCGTACCACCACCCAGAAGCCGGTCGCGGACAAGGACCGGTACCGCACATAACGCGCGGTCGTGCCGGCCGGCGCCGTGGCCCGAACCTCGGCCGTGGTCGCACGGGTCAGTTCGGTCCAGCGCGTTCCGTCGAGCGAGTACTCCAGCACGCCCGACTGGATGTAGTCGTTCGGGCTGGACGCCTTACCCATCAGCAGTTCGATCGCGCCGATCGACGCCGGTTCGCCGAGATCGACCCGGACCTCGGAGCCCTGATCGGGAGCGCCGTTGCTCCAGAAGAACGTGTTCGGGTCTCCGTCGACCATCCGCGCCGGCACGTTGTCCTGGTAGGTCCCCAGGTTCGTCGTCGCGGTGCGACCCGGCTGTACGCCGAGCCAGCGGTCGTGGACCCGGGCGGTCTCGGCGATCAGCTCGTCGACGACCCGTTCGCCGATCCGCGGATAGGTACCGCTGTGCGGCAGCCGGCTGTCCCGGATCGCTTTGGCCTCGGTGACGAGGCCGCTCAGCTGCTGCCGTGCGGTCCAGGCCGTCGCTCCGTCGCCGGCGTCCAGTGCCGCGAGCAGATCGAGGGCGCGACCCATCGCCTGTCCCCACAGCTCCGTTGCCTTGAGCCACGATTCCGCCTCGTCCGCGAACGCCGGATCGACAACACCCGACCGGATCGTCGCCGGTGCAGCGGTGATGGCGCTCACCCGCGGCCGCAGTCCGGCGATCGCCTGGGCGCGTTGCCCGGACCGCCACAGCTGCCAGAACTGCTCGACCGCGGCACCGAACACCGGCGCACTCTCCGGATGCAGAGTCCCGTCGTACGTGTTCAGATCCGCGAACACCTGCAAGGCCGCGGCCGTCGCCGGATTGCCGCCGGCCCGCTCGGCCAGCGCGCGGCGCCAGGACGCCTGCTCGTCGTACTTCGCCGGGTTCCAGCCGAGCTCGGCGAAGGAGTACAACGCGATCTTGCTGACCGCCGCCTGGTTCATCGGGTTCGAGATGATGCCGGCGACGTGATCGGCGATCGCGGGCTCCCGGCCGCTGTACGGCGCGAGCAGCAGCCGGCCGGCGGCGTAGTCGTTGACCGGGTAGTTGTCCCAGATCAGGATGTCGTGGCCGAACACGGCCTTCGCCTGAGCCGCCTGAGCCGCCGTGATGGTCCGCGGCACCACCCCGATCCCGGTCCAGTGCACGACCACGTCGGAGTCGAGCAGCTCCCGCAAAGCCTTCTTGTACGGCGTTTCGCTGACGTTGTAGTACTCCGTCGGCACCATCTGCAGCGGCGCGACATCCGCCTTGGTCTCCACCCATTCGCGCTGCACCCGGTTGAGCAGATCGCTCTGCGCCCGGCCCGCGGCGCCTCCGCCCGTGCCGTACTTCGCCTTGTCCGCGTCGCAGTGCCAGGAGTTGTAGTCGATGTCGTCGAGCGGCACGTTGAACGATCGGGCGCCCACGTCGTACAGCGCCTGGAACTTCGCGATCAGGGCCTGGAAGTCGGCGTCCGAGGTGTAGCAGATCGACAGGCCCGGCGAGAGCGCGAAGGTGAAGTCCACCTTGTTCTGGCGCGCGCGGGTGACGAGCTCGGCGAGTTGGGCGAGCTTGTCGGCCGGGTACGGGTCGCGCCACTGCTCCCGGTGGTACGGGTCGTCCTTCGGCGCGTACTCGTAGGTGTTCATGCGATGGTCGCCGAGGTAGCTGAGCTCGTCCAGCCGGTCCGCGTGCGACCAGGGCGTGCCGTAGAAGCCCTCGATCGCACCGCGGTAGCGCATCGTCGGCCAGTCCCGGATCGCGACGCCGGGCATCCAGTCGCGCCCGGGGCGGGCCTGGATCAGCTGGGCCAGGGACTGCGCCGCGTAGTACGTGCCGTCGGAGTCGACGCCGTCGAGCACCACGTGACCGCGATCGTGGCTGTCACGTCCGGCGGCGAGGACATATCCCTCGGCGGGCAAACCCGTGCTGTCCGGAACGTGCAGGGCGCGGAGCGTCGACGCGTCCCGGCCCAGCCAGATGGTCATCGGCGTACCGGGGTCGCTGCCGTTCGTGGTCCGGATGGTCGTCACGCCGGCGCGGTTCAGTGCCTGGCGTACGACGCGCTCGGCATCCGCATCGGTGCGCGCGGTGCGAACCAGTCCGACAACCGGGGCGAGCGGGAAGCCGTCAGCACGTTGCACGAGTTGCTGCGGCTCGGGTGAGACCGCGGCAACCGCGGGATCGGTCGCGCCGGCGTACTGCGGCAGAAGTGCGAGCGGGGCAATCAGGGCGAACACACAGACAGCAGACCGGAGCAGGCGCATCGAGTCTCCTCGGGCATGGGCGGGTGCAGCCAGTTAGCCAGTGCGCATAAGTGCACGTCAAGTACTCGGCCCAGGCAGATTCAGACATATCTATGATGGATGAAGTGGATCGGTTCACGGAGCATCGGGGGTTGTTGTACGCCGTTGCGTACCGGTTGCTCGGGAGCGTGGCCGATGCGCAGGACGTCGTGCAGGATGCCTGGCTGCGGTGGAGCCGGGTCGATGCCGACTCCGTCGACGACGCCGAGGGCTATCTGGTTCGCGTCACGACGCGGCTGGCGATCGATCGGCTACGGAGCGCCGCAGTACGGCGGGAGTCGTACGTCGGGCCGTGGCTGCCCGAACCCATGCTCACCACCCCCGACACGGCCGATCACGTCGTACGAGCCGACGACGTGTCGACCGCCGTACTGCTCGTGCTGGAAGCCCTCTCGCCCACCGAACGCGCCGTCTTCGTACTGAACGAGGCGTTCGGGTACAGCTACACGGACATCGCCGGCATCCTCGGCCGCCAGGTCGCCGACGTACGTCAGCTCGCACACCGCGCACGCAAGGCTGTCGCGGCCCGCCGCCGTCGCTACGACACCGACCGTACGACGCAGCGCGAGGTCACCGAACGCTTTCTCGCCGCCTGCCTGGACGGCGACGTGGAGACCTTGATGGCGGTCCTCGCGCCGGACGTCACCCTGCTCAGCGACGGCGGCGGACTCACCGGCGCCCCGCGCAAACCCATCTACGGACCGCTGTACGTCGCACGCGCGTTCGTCGTCCTGTACGAACGCCGGCCGGCCGGCACGCAACTGAAACTCGCGGAGCTCAACGGTGCACCCGGCATCGTCATCCAGTCCGACGACGGACCGGTCCTCGCGATCACGCTCCATCTCGTCGACGGCGCCGTACAAGCCCTCCAAGTGGTCAGCAATCCGGCGAAACTCACCGGCCTGTCACATTCCGCGTAGCTGTCTCGTCCGTGAGGCGCCCATCGCCCCACGGATCGGAGACCTCGTGTACGCCGCTTACCTCGCCACCACCCTCCTGGCCGCCGCGCTCACCGGCAGCGCGGCGGTCGCGAACCTCATCGGCCACGACTACCCGAAGGCCCAGGCCGACAAGGTCCACGTCGACCACAAATGGATCCTGCCCTTCGGCCTCCTCCTCGGCGCCGGTTCGCTCGGCCTCCTGGCCGGCCTCGCCGTACCGCCACTAGGAGTCCTGGCCGCCACAGGCCTCGTCCTCTACTTCCTCATCGCCCTGACCGCCCACCTCCGGGTCCACGACCACAACCTCGCCCCGTGGGCCCTGTACTTCACAACCTGCGCAGCCGCCCTCATCACAACCGTCGCCTACCACTGAAGGCCCGCCACAGGTTGGCGATCGACCCGACCAGCCCGACGGCCAGACCGGAGCCGAATCCGATCATCATCGCGATGCCGATGTGGTTGACAGCCAGGCCTTCGGTCCACATCAACTGGTGGACGATCACCAGCGATACGCCGTACGAAGCCCCGACCACCAGGAAGTCCAGGAACGGACGGCGACTCCGGCGCGCGATCGCCACGACCAACCAGACCGCGAAGGGCAGCAGCGCGAGGCAGTAGTAGAGCAGCCCGCTCTCTGGCGCAACGACATCCAGGTCGGACAGAACCGTCCGCGGGAGCCCGAGCGCAACCAACACAAGCACCAGCCACACCGACATGTCCGTGCCCGGAAATCTACGGCTGCCCTGCTGATTCATGATTCTCCCTTCCTCTGTCCAAGAGTCGGGGACACCTGTGCGGCCGCACATCAGCCGCCCGGCGACACTCGACGTACACCAGTCGGCGTACGTCGAGCGCGCGACCGGAATCGGTTTAGGCTGGGGCGATCATGGGGTCCTCGGCGGTGGACGGTGGCGATCACTCGCGGTTGCGGCAGCTCAACGAGCGGGCGGTGCTGGCTTCGGTGCGGGCTGCCGGGGAGTTGCGGGTTGCACAGATCGTGGAGCAGAGCGGGCTCGGGCGGACGGCGGTCGAAGAGGTGCTGTCGAGCCTCGTGACGCGGCGCTGGCTGATCGAGGAGAGTCCGGCGATCCGCGGGCGCGGGCGGCCGGCGCGCAGCTACCGGTTTCGCGCAAAGGCGGGGTACGTCGCTGGGCTGGACATCGGCGCGTTCTCGGTGCGTGGAGTGCTCACCGACCTCGACGGGCGGATGCTCGCGAACGCGCGGCGCTCGGTGACTCCGGAGACACCACGAAAGCAGCGGCTGGCGACGGCCGACCGGGTGATCGCCGACTGCGCGCGGGAGGCCGGCGTGCCCGAGGCGCGCGTCTGGGCCGTCGGCGCGGGTACGACGGGGTTGGTTGATGCTGCGGGCACCGTCGTACGGGCCAATGCGATCCCGGACTGGGGCGGCACCGATCTGGCTGGGCATTTCAAGGCGCGACTTGTTGTCGTCGACAACGACAGTCAGCTCGCGGCTCTGGCCGAGCAGCGTCGCGGAGGCGCGGATCACTCGGCAGACATGGTGTTTCTGCACGCGGGACGGCGTACGGGGTTGGCCTTGGTGCTCGACGGGCAGTTGCGGCGGGGTGCGTTCGGCGCGGCGGCCGACATGTCCGCGCTCCGCGGTGTCGCCTGGGAGGCGGCACTCGAGTACCTGCACGACGTCGTACCGGTGGAGATTCCCACGGTGGACAAGGCCGAACGCGCCTTCGCGGCGGCGCGGGACGGGGACCGGGCGGCGCGAGCCGCCGTACGGAAGTACGCGCGCGCCATGGCAGTCGCCGCCGCGACGGCGATCGCGATCGTCGACCCGCGGCTGCTCGTCCTCGGCGGGGCGTTCTCCCAGGCTGCCGACGTACTGCTCGAACCGCTGGCGGCCGAGCTCGACCGCCTCTGCCCGCGCGTCCCGGAGTTGCACGCATCGTCCCTCGGCGCCCTGTGCGTCGCCCTCGGCGCGGCCAGCCTCGCGCAGGACGCGATCAACACGCGCCTGCTGAGCCCGAGCCGCGGCCCGCTCCCCCAGCTGTCGGCCCGGAGCCTCTGACTTTCAGGTTGGCCGATTGTTCACCGGGCCGTTGACGCATGTCCCGTCCGGCAGCTAATAATGTCGGAAAGAGGCAATAATGCGCACTAACGCGCACCCCTTCGCCAGGAAGCAGGTTGCCCGTGAACAGTCGGATCCGCCGCCGGACGTTCCTGACCACCACCGGCGCGATCGCCACCGCGACCGCGGTCGGCGACGTCGCCTACGCCACTTCGCACGCGCTCGACAATGACTCATCCGGGGCCTCGGAGTACGTCGACGTACAGCTGCTGAACATCACCGACTTCCACGGATACCTGCAGCCGACAACGCCCAGCCAGGGCAGCGTGATCACCGGCGCGGGCGGCGTCCAGGTGACCGTCGGCGGCGTCGGGTACCTGGCCACACACCTGAAGCGGCTGCGCGAGGGGCAGCGGAACTCGATCTTCTTCTCGTCCGGTGACAACTTCAACGGCTGGCCGTTCGAGGTCGACGCCCACGCCAACGAGCCGACCATCGAGGCGCTGAACGCGCTCGGCCTGCAGTTCAGCACCGTCGGCAACCACGAGCTCGACCACTCGGTCGACTTCCTCGTCGACCACATGGAACGCGGCAAGCCCTACCCGGTGAGCGGACGCGACGACAACTTCGTCGACTCGACCGGGCAGCGCTTCCAGGGCGCGAACTTCCGCTTCTACACCGCGAACATCGTGCACGCGGACACCGGCCGGACGATCGTGCCGCCGTACAACATCGAATGGGTCGACGCCGGCCACGGGCGGAAGCTGCCGATCGCGTTCATCCACCTGACGCTGGTGGGTTCCGAGGTGGGATCCACGTCGTACCAGCCCGGACTGCGGTCGTTGTCCGACCTGGAGCAGGCGAACAAGCTGGCCGCGCAGCTCAAGAAGCGCGGCGTCAACGCGATCGTCATCAACATCCACGACGGCGGCGTCGCCGGAAACGACTACAACGCGGGGACGAACCCGTCCGGGCCGGTGTTCCAGTTGGCCGCGAACGCCGCGCCGGACATCGCCGCGATCGTGACCGGACACTGGCACTGCCGGTTCAACATGATGGTTCCGGACCCGAACGGCGTACCGCGGCCGGTCGTGGAAGCCGGCAACCACGGCTCGCTGATCAACGAGATCAACCTCAAGCTCGACCCGCGCACCGGCGAGGTCATCCGGGAGCTCACCCGGTCGACCAACCACGCCAACACCCGCGACGTACCGCTCGACGAGGAGCTCCAGTACATCGCCGACTACTGGGCCGCGCAGGGCAAGAAGCGGTACGCCACGCCGCTCGCCCGGGTCACGGCCGACTTCACCCGTACGCCGAACGCATCCGGCGAGAGCACGATGGGCAACCTGGCCGCGGACTTCGCCTACTGGGACGCGAACCAGCATCCCGACGGGCGCGCCGACCTGGCCCTGATCTCGGTCAAGCCGGTCTCCGGGTCGAACGCGGTGACCGGTGACCTGTTGTTTGCCAAGGGCAGCAATCCGTCAGATGTGGACGGCACCGTGCTGTTCGGCGAGGCCTGGGGCGCCTTCGGGTACGGCAACCCGATCCTGACGGTCACGCTGCCGGGCACCCAACTGCACGCTGCCTTCGAGGCGCAGTGGGTGCCGCAGCCAGGAGGCACCGAGAAGTTTGCTCCGTTCGCGGTGTCGCAGAACGTCAGCTACACCTACGACACGACCAAGCCGATCGGTCAGCGCGTCGATCCCGCGTCCGTGCAGATCGACGGGAAGCCGCTGGACCTGAACCGGGACTACCGTGTCGCCGCGCTCGCCTACACCTTGATCGGCGGCGACGGTACGACGGTCTTCGCCGGGTTCACCGATCCCGTCCGCAACGACCGCGACCACGAGGGGTTCATCGCCTACCTGCGCGCGCACCCGGTACTCACACCCGCACCGCTCGGTCGCGCGCGTCCGGTGAGTTAGGCTGCCGTTCGAGATGATCTGAAACCCGGATGATACGAGAGCGGAAGTATGCCGAAGCGCACAGCCGTGATCAGGACCGCGCTGCGTGACCTGCGCATCCAGCTCGCGCTGCTGAACCACCAGGTCGGCTCGCAGTTGTCCCTCAAGGACGCCGAGCTGGACTGCCTGGATGTGCTCGCCAGGGACGGGGCGCTCACACCGAGCGCCCTGGCCCGGCGGGCCGGCATCCATCCGGCCACGATGACCGGGATCCTCGACCGGCTCGAGCGCGGCGGCTGGATCGTCCGTGACCGCGACCAGGCCGACCGCCGGCGGGTGACCGTCAGCGTCGTCAAGGAGCGGACGGCGGCGGTCTACCACGCGTACCGCGGGATGAACGGCGCGGTCGACAAGATCTGCGCCGACTACTCCGACGACGAGCTGGACCTGATCGCCGGCTTCCTGCACCGCTGCGCCGAGGCCGGCCACACCTCCACCGAAAAACTCGCCGCGAACTGAGGCATCCCGGCCGGCACCTTCAACCCCGACCTGGCCATGCACCTGGTCAGCGGCAACCAGCGCATCAGACCACCCAGCGCGTCAGGCCTCCAGCGCCGCGGGCAGGCGTCTGGCCAGTACGGCGGCGACTTCGTGGCGGTACACCGGGCGGGCCACGTCGCAGGTGTGCGTGAGCTGACCGGTGCGGAGCATCCGCTGGACCTCGTCGACATCCGCCTCGAGCGCGGTCGCGGCGGACCACACGGTCAACCATCCCTCGCGCAGGCGGGCGAGGACGTCCACGTCGTCGCGCCGCAGCGGCAGCTCTTTGCCGTGCGCCGTCAGCAGTCCGGCCGCGATCAGCCGCCGTACGCCGGTCTGGCCGAGGCCCAGTACGGCGCCGGCCTCCGCGACCGACATCCAGTCGTCGAGGCCCGACCGTACGACGTCCGACAGCAGCAGGCGGCGGTGCGCACGGGATCGCGCCGGCAGGTGCCCCGCCCGGATCAGCCCGGCGACGCGCTGTGGCGGAACTTCCAGCAGGAGCGCGGCCTGTGCGGTGGTGACCAGTGGATCTTCGACCATCAACGGCTCGCCGAGCAGATCGGTCAGCCGGGTCCGGAACTCCTTGACCAGTTCCTTCTCACCCATAGCAGTCCTCCCCAGCTCCGCGGTGTCTTTGGGAGCGAACGACACGGGTCCGGGGCCAGAGGCTCTGTTGCATTGTGACACGCACAGCGATGAATTGATGCACGTCGGGCGACTATGGAAATCACTCTCCGTAAATGTGATCGGAGTTGCACCTGAAATCGTCACTTCTGGCACAAGTGATCAATTTGCCCTTGCCGCGAGGCCTCCGCTCGCGGTGAGATAGCTGTGTGACGGAAACGCGACCCGCCGATGCGGCGGAGGGGCAGGGCGTCTCGGGCTTCTCGTACCGCCCGTTCATCTGGCTTGCGGTCGCCACGTTCTCGATGGGTATCGACGGGTACGTGCTGGCCGGCCTGCTGCCGCAGATCGCCGGCGACCTCGAGGTCACCCCGGCGGCCGCCGGTCAGCTGATGTCGGTGTTCGCGTTCACCGCCGCGCTGGCCGGTCCCGTACTCGGCACGCTCACGTCACGGTGGGAACGCCGTACGACGATCGTCTTGTCACTGGGTGTGTTCGTGCTCGGCAACGTGGTCGTCGCGATCGCTACCAACTACCCGGTCGCGCTCAGCGGCCGCGTCATCGCGGCGCTCGGCGGCAGTCTGCTGAACGCCGCCGTCACCGGGTACGTGATCGCACTGACTCCGTCCGAGCACCACGGCAAGGCGTTGTCGTTCGTGCTCGGCGGCTGGATGACCGCGACCGCGCTCGGCGTACCTGTCGGCCTGGTGCTCGGGCAGTCTTCGTGGCGGTTCCCGATGATCCTGGTCGCGGTGGTCGGCGCGATCGCACTGGTCGGCATCCTGCTCCGGCTTCCGCAGCTGCATCTGCCCGGCGGCACCCTCGTCGACCGCCTCCGCCCGCTCGGCCAGCCACGGCTGGTCGCGGGGCTGCTCGTCACCACGGGCATCCTGTGCAGCAGCTACGCCTGTTTCACGTACGCGACGCTGATCCTCGGACCGCACTTCCACGCCGAGTGGGCGATGATCCTGATCATGTTCGGGTACGGCGTCTCGAGCATGGCCGGCAATGCGGTGACGGGCCGCCTGGTCGACAGGTTCACCGCGCTCCGGGTGCTGACCGTCGTACTGGTCGGGCTGCTGCTGAACGCGGTCCTCGGCATGATCGCGCTGATGTTCGCCCCGGCCGTGGTGGCCGCCGTCTGGGGCCTGGTCTGGTTCTTCTCGGCCGGCGTCGGCAACGGCGGCGGAGCTGTTCCGCAGCAGGCGCGACTGGCGTCGATGGCACCGGACTCCGCGGCGATCGTGATGGCACTGAACGGCAGCGCGATCTCGCTGGGGTCGGCCCTCGGCAGTGGCCTGGGCGGTGTCGCACTGACCGCGGGCGCCGCACCGAACGGGTTGCTCGGCGTCTCGGCCGTCATCCTGACGATCACCGTCGGGCTGCACCTCCTCGTGGCGCGCTCCTCCGCCGCCGCAAAAGCCGCCGCCAAGTGACGGACACCTGCGCCGCTGACACGGTTGAGGAGCAGGAGTTCTCGTACCGGCCGCTGGTCTGGCTGGCCGTGGCAACGTTCTCGATGGGAATCGACGGGTACGTCCTGACCGGGCTGCTGCCCACCATCGCCGCGGACCTGCACGTCAGCGTGGCGGCCGCGGGCCAGTTGATGTCCGCGTTCGCGCTGACCGCGGCCTTCGCCGGGCCGGTCCTCGGAACGGTGACCTCTCGGTGGGAGCGCCGTACGACGATCGCCACGGCGCTGGCGGTCTTCGTGCTCGGCAACCTGGTCGTCGGCCTCGCGACGACGTACCCGATCGCGTTCGCCGGGCGGGTGCTGGCGGCGCTCGGCGCCTGCCTGCTGAACGCGGCCGTCAGCGGTTACGTGATCGCTGTGACGCCGGTCCGGCACCGCGGGAAGGCGTTGTCGTTCGTGCTCGGCGGGTTGCTGACCGCGACGGCCCTCGGCGTACCGGTCGGCCTCGTGATCGGGCAGTCGAGCTGGCGCTACCCGATGATCCTGGTCGCCGTGATGGGAACGATCGCCCTGACCGGGATCCTGCGTGGCCTCCC
Source organism: Kribbella pratensis (assembly GCF_004366075.1). Taxonomy (GTDB): domain Bacteria; phylum Actinomycetota; class Actinomycetes; order Propionibacteriales; family Kribbellaceae; genus Kribbella; species Kribbella pratensis. The sequence continues at coordinate 2,454,114 of NZ_SODU01000001.1, forward strand.
TCGTCGGCAGCTTCCGGCCGGTCGGCTCACCGATCAGCTTCGCCCACTCGGCCAACCCCGGCTACTCGGCTCCCTGCTCGTCACGAGCGGCATCCTTGCCGGCAGCTTCACCTGCTTCACCTACGCCGTCCTGATCCTCGGCCCGTCCTTCCGGGCCGGTTGGATGATCATCGCGATCATGTTCGGGTACGGCGTCGCCAGTGCGCTGGGCAACGCGATCACGGGCCGGCTGGCGGACCGCTTCCCGGCACCGCGCGTACTCACCGTCGTCCTGATCGTCCTGCTGCTGAACTCGGTTCTCGGCCTGGCCGGCCTGCTGCTCACCTCGGCCACCGCGCTCGCGGTGGTCGGCGTGAGCTGGTTCTTCTTCCAGGGCGCCGGCAACGGCGGCGCGGCCGTACCGCAGCAGGTTCGGCTCGGCGGCATCGCCCCGGAGTCCGCCGCGATCGTGATGGCCCTCAACGGCAGCGCGATCTCGCTCGGTTCCGCGTTCGGCAGCGCCCTCGGCGGCATCGCCCTGACCGCCGGGACCGCGCCGTCCGGCCTCCTCGGCCTCGCCGCCGTCGTCCTCGCGGCCACACTGGTCCTGCATCTGATCGTTTCCAGACCCTAGTATTCGGTCATGGCCGAAAAGCTGCGGGTGGTGCTGGCGGCGACGCCGGCGTACCGGGAGATGGTGTTCGCGCCGGAGAGTACGGCGCGGCTGGATGCGCTCGGGGAGCTCGTCGTACTGGATGATCCCGGCGATGCTCAGGCGTTGACGGCGGCGTTGCCCGGGACCGACGTACTGATCACATCGTGGGGAGCGACGCCGCTGACCGCGGCGGTGCTGGATCACGCGGACCGGTTGCGGTTGATCGCGCACAGTGCGTCGTCGGTGAAGCACTTCGTCACCGAGGAGGTGTTCCGGCGCGGCTTGCGGATCACGCAGGCGGGGCAGGCGATGGCGGAGCCGGTGGCCGAGGTGTCGCTCGCGTTCACGTTGAGCCTGCTGCATCGCATTCATCGTTTCGATCACGCGATGCGCGATGGAGCGTGGCGGGACGACGTACCAGCGCAGCATGGGCTGACGGCATCGCGGATCGGTGTCGTGGGCGCATCGCGGACCGGCGTCGAATACATCCGGATGCTCGTCGCGCTTCGGGCCGCGGAAGTTGTCGTCTACGACCCGTACCTCACGGACGAGCGTGCGATCGAACTCGGCGTACGTCGTACCTCGCTCGACGACCTGCTCCGCACCAGCCGGGTCGTCGCCCTGCACGCGCCGACGCTTCCCGAGACGCACCACCTGATCGGCGCTCGCGAACTCGCGCTGATGCCCGCCGGCGCGTCCCTCGTCAACACTGCCCGCTCGTGGCTCGTGGACTCCGCGGCATTACTGAAGGAACTCCGCAGCGGCCGGATCGACGCCGCCCTGGACGTCTTCGACGAGGAGCCGCTCCCACCCGACGACCCGTTCCGCGCACTCCCGAACGTTCTCCTGACACCCCACCAGGCCGCCGCCACCGTCGAGTGCTACTTCGGGATGGGCCAGATCACGGTCAACGAAATCGAACGCCACGCCGCCGGCCGCCCCCTCCAGTACGAACTGACGGAGACAGCCCTACGCCAGATGGCCTAGCACAACGGCTCGCTCGTGTGCATAAGAACAGGAGGTACTAGGTCCGCCCCTAGTGCACCTGACCGTGGCCGGGTCCGAGCGTACAGCGTCTCACCGGTGCACTACCTGTCCTTCTGCACACCCGGACGCCCAACGGTCGTGCACGTCGAACCATCCGGAGCCTCGTCGGCGCCGAACCCCTGGCATGCACAGGGCACTCGGGGCATTAGGTGGTGTGGTCGCAGCCGGTACGGCGCTCGCGGCCGGATATCTCGTCGCGGGCCTGACCGGCGGACCGTGGCCGGTCGACGCGGTCGGCGTACAGGTCATCGACCGGTCCCCCGGCCCGGTCAAGGACTGGGCCGTCCGGAGCCTCGGTACGGCCGACCGTCCGCTGCTGCGCGTCGGCATCTGCGTGACGCTCGTGATCGTGGCCGCCGTCGCCGGATGGATCGGCGCGCGCGGGCACCGGCGGACGGCGGTCGCGATCGCGGGCGGGCTGGGGCTGGTGGGGTTGGTGTTCGCGATCGTGAGCCGGTCGTCCGCCGCCAGCACGGTCGACCGGTTGCTGCCGGCAACGGTCACGTTGGTGGTCGCGGTGCTGGCGATGGCCCTGGTCACACACGCCGGTCCAGCGCGGGAGCCGGGCGATGCCGAGCAGCCGGACGGGTTTGATCGGCGGAGGTTCTTGCTCACCGTTTCGGCGTTGGCCGTCGTCGGGGCCGGGGCTGCTGGTGCTGCTCGGTTTGCGGGTGGGTCCGGGCAGGAGTTGCGGGCACGGGTTCGCGTGCCTCGGCCGACCGACGCCGCGGGACCGTTGCAGGCCAGTCTCGACGTTCCCGGCATCAGCCCGTTCACGACACCGAACGCCAAGTTCTACCGCGTGGACACGCTGCTCCAGGTGCCGCGGATCGACCCGCGGGACTGGGAGTTGCGGATCCACGGACTTGTCGACAAAGAGCTCCGGCTCTCGTTCGACCAGTTACTCGAACGACGGCTGATCGAGCGCGACATCACCCTGACGTGCGTGTCCAACGAGGTCGGTGGTCCTTACACCGGCAACGCCCGCTGGATCGGCGTACCGGTCGCGGATCTCCTGCGCGAAGTCGGCGTACGGCAAGGGGCTGACGCGGTGAAGTCGACCAGCGTCGACGGGCTCACCATCGGCACCCCACTCGCGGCGCTCACCGACGGACGGGACGCGATCCTCGCGCTCGCGATGAACGGCGAACCACTGCCGTTCGAGCACGGCTTCCCGGTGCGGATGGTCGTCCCCGGCCTGTACGGGTACGTGTCCGCGACCAAGTGGATCGTCGACTTCGAAGTCACCAGGTTCCGGGACTTCAGTGCGTACTGGACCGACCGCGGCTGGTCCGTCGAGGCACCGATCAAGACGTCCTCGCGCATCGACGTACCGAAGGGATTCGCGACCGTGAAGGCCGGACCCGCGGTCGCCGCCGGGGTCGCGTGGGCGCAGCGCCGCGGCATCAGCAAGGTCGAGGTCCAGGTCGACAACGGCCCGTGGCAACCGGCCCGGCTGGCACCCGTCGACGGCCCGGACACCTGGCGGCAGTGGACGTTCCGCTGGAACGCCACGCCCGGCACCCACAAACTCACCGTCCGCGCGACCGATGCGACCGGCGAGCTGCAGACCGATCGGCAGGCATCGCCGCGGCCGAACGGCTCGAGCGGCCTGCACAACACGGTCGTGATGGTCGAGTGACCCATCCGGCCGCCGAACGGCTCCGAAGTACTCCCGTCAACAACCTCCTCAAGGAAGAGATCGAGTCATGACCAAGCACCTCACCCGCGCCGGAATCGCCCTCAGCGCGCTGGCCCTCGCAATGACCGCATCCGCTTGTGGGGGTGGCGACGACAACAGCAGCGCCTCCAGCAGTACGACGACCAGCACGAGCAGCAGCGCACCTGCGACCAGCACCACGCCGTCGACGAGCGACACGGCCGGCGGACTGGTCGGACCGGGCTGCGCCGACTACGCGAAGGCCAACCCCTCGGGCGCCGGCTCGATCGACGGTATGGCGGCCGCACCGCTGGCCACCGCCGCGTCCGGTAACCCCCTGCTCAAGACCCTGGTCGCGGCCGTCTCGGGCAAGCTGAACCCGAAGGTCGACCTGGTCTCCACGCTGAACGGCGGCGAATTCACCGTCTTCGCGCCGGTCGACGCCGCGTTCGCGAAGATCCCCGCGGCGACCGTGAACACGCTGAAGACGAACGACGCGCTGCTGACCAAGATCCTCACCTACCACGTCGTACCCGGGCAGCTCGACCCGATGGCGGTCGTCGGCAAGCACCCGACCGTCGAGAAGCAGGACGTCACCGTGAGCGGCTCGGCCGACAGCCTGAAGGTGAACGGCGCCAACGTGATCTGCGGCGGCGTGAAGACCGCGAACGCTACGGTGTACCTCATCGACTCCGTTCTGATGCCCCCGGCAAGCTGACCGTGAACGAACCAACCGCGTTGCCTTGGCCCGCCGGATCGCACTCGCGATCCGGCGCGGTCGCGGACGGCGACCTGTTGATGCTGACCGCGACCGGTGACACGGCCGCGTTCAGCGCGCTCTACGACCGGGTCGCGCCGTGGGTGTTCGGGCTGGTACGCCGGATCCTCCGCAACCCGGCTCAGTCCGAAGAGGTGACCCAGGAGGTCATGCTCGACGTCTGGCGCACCGCGACCCGGTACGACGCCGACCGCGGCTCCGCGCACTCCTGGATCCTCACGATCGCGCATCGTCGCGCGGTCGACCGGGTGCGCTCCGAGCAGGCCGCCGCCGACCGAACCGAGCAGGTCGGCGCACGGTCCGCGGACGTCGCTTTCGACCAGGTGGCCGACACCGTCACCACCCGGCTCGAAGCAGAGCAGGTACGGCGATGCCTCGGCTCGCTGACCGAGCTGCAACGCGAATCCATCGAGCTCGCGTACTACAACGGCTACACCTACCCCGAGGTCGCCCAGCAACTCGGGGCCAAGCTTCCGACCATCAAAGCGAGAATGCGCGACGGCCTGATCCGCCTCCGCGACTGCCTCGGATCCACGAAGGGGCAGGCGCGATGACGGAACCCGACGTACACACCCTCACCGGCCCCTACGTGCTGGACGCGCTGCCGGACGACGAGCGGGTCCGATTCGAGGCCCACCTCGCGGAATGCACCTTCTGCACTACCGAGGTCGACGAGTTGCGTGCTGCCGCGGTGAAGCTGGCGACCCAGGTGTCCACTCCGCCGCCTCCCGCGCTCAAGGCGAACGTGATGTCCGCGATCGAGAACGTCCGCCAACTCCCCCCGGTCGTCCACGAGCAGCCCGCCGTACGTCGGCGCTTCGGTCGCCGATCGGTTCTGGCGCTGGCGGCCGCGGCGGCTGTGGTCGCGGTCAGTGGCGGGATTGCGATCGACCAGTACCGGGATCGAACCGCAGCGGAGCAGGCCAACCGGCAGATGGCCGCCGTTCTCTCGCAGCCCGACGCGCGGACCGTTCACGGGGCGGTCCAGGGCGGCGGGCAGGCCACGGTCGTCGTGTCGGCGAAGGCCGACAAGTCGGTCGTCGTACTGCGGGATCTGCCCAAGCTTCCCGCGGACCGGACCTACCAGCTGTGGATGATCGACCCCGGGCAGACCGCCCACTCGGTCGGCCTTGCGGCCGGGGATCTCACCGAGGTGATCAACGGTTCGACCGCCGGGATGAAGGCGTTCGGTCTGACTGTCGAGCCCGACGGCGGCTCCCCCAAGCCGACGCTCCCGGCAGCGGCACTGATACCGCTGACCTAGTGGCCGGCCGGCAAACGCTCATCCGGATCGAGTCCCGCCCCGGGCGCTGAAAACTCGTACTCATCGGACCGATGAGTTCGGGTGGTCTCGCTGGTCTGTACAGGTGTGACTAGAGAACAACGATGGGTTTTGGGCTTGGCCTCCCTCGGGTCGGTCATGGTGGCGCTGGACGCTCTCGTGGTGGCGGCGGCGCTGACGACGATCCGCGGTGACCTCGGCGCAACGGCCGAGCAGCTGGAATGGACGGTCAACGCCTATGGACTGAGTTTTGCGATGCTTCTGATGACGGCCGCCGCGACCGGCGACCGTCTGGGCCGGCGCCGTACCTTTGCCGCCGGTTTGGCGCTCTTCACCGCCGCGTCGGTGGGGTGCGCGTTGGCCACGACGCTGCCGTTCCTGATCGCGGCCCGGGCTGTGCAGGGCGTCGGCGCGGCGATGGTGATGCCGTTGGCGATGAGCCTGCTCGGGGCGGCGTTCCCGCCGGAGCGGCGCGGCCAGGCGATCGGCGTGTTCAGCGGCGTGACCGGGATCGCCGTACTCGGTGGGCCGCTGATCGGCGGCGCAGTCACCGAGGGACTGTCGTGGCAGTGGATTTTCTGGATCAACGTGCCGATCGGCGCGGTCGCGATCGCGTTGGTGCTGACGAAGATCCAAGAGAGCACCGGCCCGGCGCGACGCCTGGACCTGGTCGGCGCGGTGTTGATCAGTCTCGCCGTACTGGGCCTGGTCTGGGGCACGGTGCGCGGTGAGTCGGCCGGCTGGACGAGTACCGACGTACTGGGTGCTTTCGCGATCGGGGTCGTGATGCTGGCGGCGTTCGCGTGGTGGGAGCGGCGGACGGACCATGCGATGGTGCCGCTGGAGTTCTTCCGGAACCGGACGTTCACCGCGGCGAACTCGGCCGGGTTCTTCCTCAGCGCGGCGTTGTTCAGCGCGGTCTTCTTCCTGTCGCAGTACATGCAGGTCGTGCTCGGATCGGCGCCGTTCAAGGCGGGTCTGCAACTGCTGCCGTGGACCGCGACGCTGTTCATCGTCGGCCCGATCGCCGGCCGGCTGGTCGACCGCGTCGGTGAGCGACCGCTGGTCGTCATCGGTATGGCGCTGCAGACCGCCGGCATGTTCTGGGTCAGCCGCGGCGCGGACCACTACTGGGAACTGGTCGTGCCGCTGGTCGTCACCGGGTGCGGGATCTCGCTCGCGATGCCCGCGGCGCAGAGTGCGGCGATGGCGGCGCTGCCCCGGGAGGCGGTCGGGATCGCGTCCGGGATCTACAGCATGAACCGGCAGATCGGCGGCGCGGCCGGGGTCGCCGTCCTCGGCTCGGTCTTCACGGCGGCCGGCGGCTACACCGGCCACGGCTTCGGCCGGGCCCTCGCGGGTTGCGGCGTACTGTCGTTGATCGCGGCCCTCTCGGGGCTGGCGATCGCGGCCCGCCGTCGTACCGGCGAGCCCGTGGTGGCGAAGGTGGCAGAAGGAGTCGGATGAATCTCGAGGAGGAGTTCGCGCAGCATCGGGGCGAGCTGGTCGCGCACTGCTACCGGATGCTCGGCTCGCTGCACGACGCCGAGGACGCGGTCCAGGAGACGTACCTGCGCGCCTGGCGTGGTCACGCGGACTTCGAGCACCGTTCGTCGGTCCGGACGTGGTTGTACCGGATCGCCACGAACGTGTGCCTGAACCTCCTGCAGCACAGCAGCCGGCGGGTCGTCCCGTCGGCGCTGGGTGCCCCGGGCAACGATCCCGACGAGCTGCACGCCCAGGCCCTGGAGGTGCCGTGGCTGGAGCCGTTCCCGGATCAGTTGCTCGGGGCCGACCCGGCCACGGTGGTCGGCGATCGCGCGAGCCTGCGGCTGGCGATGGTCGCCGCGATGCAGCACCTTCCGCCGCGGCAACGCGCCGTACTGATCCTGCGTGAGGTGCTCACGTGGCCGGCCGCGGACGTCGCCTCGTTGCTCGACACCACGACCGCCGCGGTGAACAGTTCGCTGCAGCGCGCACGGGCCGAGCTCGCGCGGTTGCGGCCGCGTGAGGACGAGTTGAGCGAGCCGCACGAACCGTTGCGGCGAGCGTTGCTCGACCAGTTCCAGGCGGCGATGGAGAGCAAGGATCTCGTCGTACTGGAAGGGCTGTTCAGCGAGGATGCGCGGTGGGAGATGCCGCCGATCCCGACCTGGTTCAGCGGGCGTTCCGACGTACTGCGGTTGCTCGACTCGAAGCTGCGCCCGGGTCCGGGCCGACGGGTGCTGGTCGAGACGTCGGCGAACGGCCAGCCGGCCTTCGCGCTCTACATCCGCGGCACGGACGATCTGTTCCACGCGCATTCGATCAAGGTGCTGACGTACACGAAGGACGCGATCTCGGCCGTGCTCGCGTTCCACCAACCTGCTTTGTTCCCAGCCTTCGGGCTGCCCCTGATCCATGGGAGATCTTGATGTCCTTGGCAACCACTCTGCGGGAACTGCACGTTCCCGGCACGCCCCTCGTCGTACCGAACGCGTGGGACGCCGCCTCGGCCCGGATGGTCGAGAAAGCCGGCTTCGCCGCGGTCGCGACCAGCAGCAACGCGACGGCCGCTGTCCTCGGGTACGACGACGGCGAGCACGCGCCCGTCGACGACGTACTGGCGGGTGCGGCGCGGATCGCGCAGTCCGTATCCGTCCCGGTCACGGTCGACTTCGAACGTGGGTACCGGCTGGCTCCCGGCGAGCTCGTGGAACGCTTCCTCGCGACCGGCGCCGTCGGGCTCAACCTGGAGGACTCCGACCCGGCGACCGGGTCGATGATCGACGCCGGTGAGCACGCGGACTTCCTGGCCGCGGTCCGTGCCGCGGCCGGTGACGCGCTGGTGATCAACGCCCGGATCGACGCGTTCATCCGCAAGGACGGTACGGCGGACGAACAACTGGCGACCGCCCTCGACCGCGGGAACCGCTATCTGGCCGCCGGCGCCGACTGCGTGTACCCGATCGGCGTCGGCGACCTGGACCTGATCTCCACGCTCACCACGCAGCTCGACGGCCCGGTGAACGTCGGCTACGGGCAGGGCGCGAACTCGGTCGCGGACTACGCGGCGCGCGGTGTCGCCCGGGTCACCTTCGGCCCGATGTTCCAGCGGCACCTGTACGCGAAGTTCGCCGACACGCTCCTGCCCGCGATCGCCGTGGACCACAATCCGTTCGCGCTCTGACTCACTGCATGAGGTCGGGGACCTCCTCGGCGTGGATTCGACCGCGGTCCTGCTTTTCGGCGGACCGTAGAGCCGCGCGGGCTGCGGTCGGATCCGCGGGGCGGCGATGGTGCCAGTCGGTGACGGACTGGTAGGCGGCTGCGACAGAGAGGAGGCGGTCCTCGCCGAACGGCTTGCCACCGAGGATCGTGCCGATCGGTACGCCGTTCGCGCTGAACCCGAGCGGCAGGGCCAACTCGGGAAGTCCGAGCGCGTCGAACGGTGTCGGTGACGTCTGCACCACGACGTCGCACTGCTCGAACAGGTCCTCGAGGACGCGCTCCAGCAGCACCACCTTGGCGCGCTGGCCGATCAGGAACTCGTTGGCTCCCAGCAGCGCGCCCTGCAGCCAGCCCGTCACGGACACGCCGAAGCCGCGGAGGTTCGACTGCAGCATCGGGAGGAACGGCTCGCTCCGCTCGGGCAGCCGCACGTTGTTGAAGGCCGCGTTCGTGAGCAGGTCCCACTCGTCGGGCATGGTCACGTCGACAACCGACAGTCCCTCGATCCCGGCGAGGACGTCGAGTGCCGTCGTACGAGCGGCGGCGGTCTCCGACGTACCGCTGGTGAACCCGGGGATCACGCCGATCCGGGTCCGCCAACGGGCCCGTCCCGGTCGCACCGGTGTCGCTGCCGTAACGAGGTCGGGTACGGGCGGAAGTCCTTGTGTTCTTGGGTCTTCCGGGTCCTCGCCGGCCATTGCGGTGAGCATGATCGCGGCGTCCATCGCGTCGCGCGCCAGCGGGCCCGGGTGGTCGCGGGTGTAGCTCAGCGGAACGATGCCGTGCAGCGACACCCGGCCCATCGTCGGCTTCAAGCCGGTCAGGTTCTGGGCGTTCGACGGTGCGGTGATCGAGCCGCCGGTCTGCGTCCCGACCGCGGACGTCGCGAGCCGGGCTGCGACCGCGGTCGCCGATCCGGACGACGAACCACCTGGGTCAGTGGTGGGATCGTTCGGCGTCCACGCATTCACGGTAGTGATGCGGCCATCGGGCGTGGTCGCACGAGTGGTGGCCAGCGGCCCCATCTGGGTCTTGCCGACGACGATCCCGCCGGCCGCGGTCAGCCGTCGTACGGCGGTCGCGTCGAAGGGCGGCACGAAGTCGGCGAACAGGTACGAGTTCGCCGTCGTGGTGACACCCCGCGTGTAGTAGTTGTCCTTGATCGCCAGCGGGATCCCGTGCAGTGCGCCGCCGCGGGTCCGGCCGAGCGCCCGCGCCCGGGCCAGCGCCTCATCGGCGAGCACCAGGTTGAACGCCTGGTACGCCGAGTCGAACGCCTTGATCCTGTCCAGATGGGCTTCCACCAACTGTTCGGGCTTCAACTTGCCCTTGCGGATCAACGTGGCGGCTTCGGCGATCGTGAGCTCGCTGACGTCCACCGATCTCGCCGGTACGTCGACCAATGACGCCGTACCGCTTGACTCGGGAGCTGCGTGCGCGACGGCCGGCAGCGCTACCGAGCCGACCGCAGTGGCGGCGGCCAGTGCGCTCGCGCGGTGGAGGAACGATCGCCGGTCGACCTGGCTGTCCTGCGGCGCGCTCATCGGGCCTCCCGGACGACGTCGATGGACGGGTACAGCTTCGGCGGCGCGGCCTGCTGAGCGAGCCGGGCGTCCGCGGCGAACGTGTACGAGCTCAACGGCAGCACCGTCGTACGCATGAATCCGCGCAGACTGGCGAGCACGGAATCGCGGCCCGGGCTCCCGGTGTCCGGATCCGGCGCGCTCCCGGCCGGCAACTGTTCGAGATCGATTCCGATGGAAGCCAGACGCGCCCTGATCATCACGTTCAGCTCGGCGTCGGTGGGCTGACTGAGACTCACGAGTCCCTCCCGGTCGTGGCGGCAACCTGTCAGCCTTTTATGTCATCTTCAACTACTCCGCACGTTTCGCGGGGATCACCACCAGGTTGCGGCGCACCGTGGTGTGGGATCGGATCGATCGGGTACTGACGGTTCGGTAGTAGAAGGCAACCATCGAGAGAACGGGGAAACCACGATGGGCATGTTCGACAACATGAAGGACAAGGCAGGCGACCTGGTCGACGAGCACGGCGACAAGGTCAACGAGGGCATGGACAAGGCCGGTGACTTCGCCGACGAGAAGACCGGCGGCAAGTACGGCGACAAGATCGACCAGGGCACCGACATGGCCAAGGACCAGCTGGACAACCTCGACGGCCAGAACGACGACATCCCGGACGACCAGTCCTGAGCCAGTCCTGAGGCGGCCGTGGTTCGCACCGCGGCCGCCCAGCGGCCTGTCTGCCCGGCGCCCGCGAACGCTTGAACAAGGTGGTCGATGCTGCGGGCAACAAATTTCCTGAGGGCCGGCTGAGATTTCGGATGAATGCTGGCGGCTACCAAGTGGTCGCTGGTGGTCAGAAACGGCCACAGGGGTACGTCTCACGCGCTGCACGACGTAGCATCGGCTCCAAGGGGTGGGTTGGGGCTGCAGGGGGGAACTGCATTATGCTGGGTTTTTGCCTGCGCTCAGGGACGGGCAGCAGATGACGCCGCTGCGGCGGATTCTGGTCTGGATCTCTGGTGCGTCGGCGGGGCTGGGAGCTGCGCTGGCCGCGACGATTCCGTTCGAGGGCGCGGAACTGATCGACATCTCGCGGCGCGGTGGTACGCCGGGCGTGCAACACGTCGCGGTGGATCTCGCCGACCCGAAATCGTGGGCCGTGGTGGAAAATGACTTCCGGCAACGGATCGAGGCCGGCAACCCGGAACTGGTGGTGTTCATCCACAACGCGGGGACGCTGACGCCGCTCGGCTCGGCGGATCACGTCGACACCGAGGAGTACACGCGCAACGTGCTGTTGAACTCCGCGGCCGCTCAGGTGCTGGGGCAGTCGTTCCTCCGCGCGGTGTCCGGACGGGACTGCGAGCAGCACCTGATCATGGTGTCGTCCGGCGCAGCGAACCGGCCGCACGAAGGCGAATCCAGCTACTGCGCGGGCAAAGCCGCGATCGACCAGTGGGTCCGCACCGTCGGGCTCGAGCAGCAGCACCGAAGTCCCGGCTGCCGGGTGATCTCCGTGTCACCTGGCTCGATCGACACCGACATGCAGGCCGAACTGCGAGCGGCCAGTCCCGACGAGGTGCCGGTGTCGGACCGCTTCCGCGAAATGCAGGCCCTCGGCCACCTCGCGAAGCCGGAGACCGTGGCACGCACGATCTGGTCACTGCTCGACCGCGATCTCCCCAGCGGAACTGTGCTGCACGTCCGCGACGTGACCTAGCGGCCTCCGGCGACTCTCCAGGTGTGGGAGACGCCGGCGGCGAGAGACACCTCCTCGCGCTGCTCGCGGTGCCGGAGTACGACGGTGGTGTCCCGGTCGGCCGTGAGTACGGCGTTGGCCGCGTCCGGGGACCAGGTGAGGTCGACACGGACACCGCCGCGGGCCCGGAGACCGGTGATCGAGCCCTCCGGCCACGCTTCCGGGAGCGCGGGGAAGATCTCGAGCTCGCCGGTGTGGCTCTGCAGCAGCATTTCCGCGATCCCGGCGGTCGCACCGAAGTTGCCGTCGATCTGGAACGGCGGGTGCGCGCAGAACAGGTTCGGGTACAGGCCGGATCCGTCGCCCACGTAGTCGGTGCCGGAGTCCGCGGCGGGGGTGAGCAGTTCGCGGACCAGGCGGTGGGCGGCGGCGCCGTCGCGGAGCCTTGCCCACAACGAGATTCGCCAGGCCAGCGACCAGCCGGTGCTCTTGTCGCCACGCAACTCCAGGGTGCGGGCAGCGGCCGCGGCGAGTTCCGGCGTACCGTCCGGGGTGATCTGGTCGCCGGGATGCAGGCCGATCAGGTGCGACGTGTGGCGGTGCTGCGGCTCGGCCTCGGGCAGGTCGGCCAGCCATTCCTGGAGCTGCCCTCGGCGACCGATCTTCGGGTCGGGGATCCGCTTGCGGGCCGCCGTCAGGTCGTCGATCAGTGGGTCCGCGAGGCCGAGCTCGGCGGCGGTCTGCGCGCACCGATCGAACAGGTCGGCGATCAGCGAGAGGTCCATCGTCGACGAGGTCGTGACCGAGGCGGGTTTGCCGTCTTCGGCGACGTACTCGTTCTCGGGTGAGGTGGAGGGGGCGGTGCCGAGGGTGCCGTCCGGGAGTTCGATCAGCCAGTCCCGCGCGAATTCGGCGGCGCCTCGCAGCGTCGGCCAGACGTCGTTCAGGTACTCGCGGTCGCCGGTGAACGCGTAGTGGTCCCAGAGGTGCCGGCACAGCCAGACGCCGGCCATCGGCCAGTTCGACCATTTCGGGTTGCCGTCGACGGGCGCGGTCCAGCACCAGGCATCGGCGTTGTGGTGGGCGGTCCAGCCTTTGGCGCCGTACAGGTGTTCGGCGGTACGGCGGCCTGCCACGGCGAGATGTTTGACGTAGTCGAGGAGCGGTTGGTGGCACTCCGAGAGGGACGTGGTCTCGGCGGGCCAGTAGTTCATCTCGGTGTTGATGTTGACCGTGTAGTTACTGCTCCACGGCGGCTGCAGATGCCCGTTCCAGATCCCTTGCAGGTTGGTCGGCAAACCTCCTGGACGGGAGCTGGAGATCATCAGATATCGCCCGAAGTTGTAGATCAGCGCGGCCAACCCGGGGTCGTCCCCTGCCTCCACGAGCCGCCGGTCGGTCGTCAGCTCCTTTGCCGAAGGAAGAGTGAGCACCGACCGGCGAAAGAGCTCCTGGTAATCGCGAACATGCTCCTCCCGCAACCCCACGCCAAGCCGCCCACCGTCCCTCACCTCGATGTCGTCCACGCCGGCCCCAACCACGCCGGCCTCGTCCACGTCGGCCTCGTCCAGGCCGGCCTCGTCCAGGCCGGCCCCGTCCACGTCGGTGCCCTTGGTGAGTGCGGTGCGGGCCGCGGTGTCGGCCGCCTCTTGGCACTCCTCCGCGGTGCGGGTCGGGGCGGTGTGTGGGTCTTCGTAGCCGGTGGCTGTGGAGAGGACGACCAGGAGTTCCGTGGTGTTGCTGACGGTCAGTTGGTCGTTCGTGGGCGTGAGCGTGCCGTTGGTGTGCGCACGCAGTACGGCGGCCGCGTTCATCCCGCGGTCGTCCCCGTCGGAGTACTGGATCGGCTCGGCGGCGTTCCCGTGGGGCGGGGCGACCGACGACGGACAAATGGCTAGCAGTGCTAGCCCGTTGTCGCCGAGGGTCTGCGCGGTCGCGCGGAGCTGCGAGGTGAGGCTGAGCGTCACCGTCAGCGGCTGCGAGGCGCCCAGACGTAGGACCAATGCCTGCGCCGACGCGCTGACGAAGACCTCCTGCCAGACCGCGACGCCGCCGATCTCGTACTCGGCGCGGGCGACCGCGGTGTCCAGGTCGAGCCGGCGCCGGTAGTTCGAGACCGCACCGGCGGACTCGAAGTCCAGCAGCAGGTCGCCCAGCGGGAGATAGGCCTGCGAGTGACCGCTGTGAAACACGTGCGCGAGTTCCTCGGCCGCGCGCACGTCACCCGCCGCCAGCGCCGCTCGCACCCGCTCAACCGCACCTGCCCCGACCTCGCCGACCGGAGTCTCGAGGCGGCGGGTTGTCGCGGGGCTGCCGGACCAGCAGGTTTCGTCGTTCAGGGCGATCCGGTCCTGCGTGGTTCCGCCGAACCACATCGCGCCGATCCGGCCGTTGCCCAGCGGGAGCGCCGCCAGCCAGTCCGCCGCGGGAGCGTCGTACGTCAACTCGGTGGCGGCCGCAGTCATCCGATCTCTCATGCCGCGATCCTCCCCCGCGCACACACCGCTGCGCGACCGGGGGTCCGACTACTGGTCAGGTACGCCGGACCTGGGCCACTCACCAACCGCGGCGGGCCGCCCCGGGGCAAGGCGTGTAGCAGGAGTGAGCGAGGGCGTCGGGACGAGTTGGTGAGTGGCGGACGTCCGCGCAGCGCTCAGGCGGCTTGGGCGAACTGGGTTGCGTAGAGGTCGGCGTACAGGCCGCCCTGGGCGAGCAGTTCGTCGTGGGTGCCGCGTTGCTGGATGCGGCCCTCGTCGAGGACGAGGATGACGTCGGCGTTGCGGATCGTGGAGAGGCGGTGCGCGATGACGAGCGACGTACGGCCGACCAATGCGTTCGCAAGCGCGGTCTGGACGGCGGCCTCGGATTCGGAGTCGAGGTGCGCGGTGGCCTCGTCGAGGATCACGATCGACGGTGACTTGAGCAGCAGCCGCGCGATCGCGAGCCGCTGACGTTCGCCACCGGACAACCGGTATCCGCGATCACCGACCACGGTGTCGAGCCCGTCCGGCAGGCTGTCGACGAGGGTCGCGATCTGCGCCGCTTCGAGCGCCTGGTGCAGTTCGTCGTCGGTCGCGTCCGGGCGGGCCAGCTGCAGATTCGCGCGGATCGTGTCGTGGTACATGTGCGAGTCCTGCGTGACCACGCCGATCGCCGCACGGAGCGAGGCCTGGGTGACTTCGCGTACGTCGTGACCACCGACCAGGACCGCACCTCCTGTGGCGTCGTACATCCGGGAGACGAGCGAGGAGAGCGTGGACTTCCCGGCGCCGGACGGGCCGACGACGGCGACCATCTGCCCGGGCTCGACCGTGAACGTGACGTCCTTGAGGACCTCTTCCCCGGTCTCGGCCGACAGCGTCGCGACCGACTCGAGCGAGGCGAGCGACACTTCCTTGGCGGACGGGTAGTGGAACGACACGTGATCGAACTCGATCGACGGCTCCGCGCTCGGCGGCAGCGTCTTCGCGTCCTTGCGGTCGGCAACCATTGGCGGCAGGTCGAGCACCTCGAGGACCCGCTCGAAGCTGACCAGCGTGGTCATGATGTCGACCTGCATGTTCGACAGCGCGGTGAGCGGCCCGTAGAGCCGGTTCAGGTACGCCGTCAGCGCGACGACCGTACCGATCCCAAGCGCTCCTTCAACGGCGAAAACCCCACCGACGCCGTACACGAGAGCGACCGCGAGCGCCGCTACCAGCGTGAGCGAGACGCGGAAGACGCCGGCGTACATCGAGGTGGTGACGCCGATGTCGCGGACCCGGGCGGCCTTGCCGGCGAAGTCCCGCGAGGCGTCCTCGGTGCGGCCGAACACCTTGGCGAGCACCGCGCCGGCGACGTTGAAGCGCTCGGTCATGGTCTGCGCCATGGTGGCGTTCAGCTTGTACGTCTCCGCTGTTGCCGTGCGCAACTTTCCGGCGAGGAGGCGGGCGGGGATGACGAAGAGCGGGAGTACGACGAGCGCGAGCAGGGTGATCTGCCAGGACATCACGAACATCGCGGCGAGTACGAGCGTGACGCTGAGCAGGTTGCTGACCACGTTCGAGAGCGTGGAGGTGAACGCCTGCTGGGCGCCGAGCACGTCGCCGTTGAGGCGCTGGATGAGCGCGCCGGTCTGCGTCCGGCTGAAGAACGCGACGGGGAGCTGCTGCACGTGGTCGAACACGGCGGTGCGGAGGTCGTAGACGAGACCCTCGCCGATCCGCGACGAGAACCAGCGCTCGGCAAGCGTGATCGCGCTGTTCGCGACCGCTAGCAGTGCTACGACGAGCGCGAGCCAGACGACCACGTGGGCGTGGCCGGGCACGATGCCGCGGTCGATGATCGCCTTGAACAGCAGCGGGGTGGCCGCGCCGGTGCCGGCGTCGAGAGCGACGAGGACGAGGAAGGCGGCCAGATGGCCGCGGTACGGACGGGCGAACCCGAGGATCCGGCGGAGCGTGCCCGCCGACAACTTGTGGTGCCGGACGGAGGAGTCCTTCAACAGCGAGCGCATCGCGCGCCCACCGCCCCCTCCCCCACCCGGAAGTCCGGAAATCTGCGACATGCAGTTCCTTCCAGTCAGGGACAACAACATAGTGAGGCTAACTCACTATGAGCTAACCTCACAAGATGGTGTTCTGTTCCCCGCGGGCGCGAGGGCTCCCATTAGGCTCTGGGCATGCGTGATCCCGATGATGCTGCGGAGCAGATTGCCGGCCTGCTGGACGGGATCGTTCGCCGCCAGCGGCGGGCCTCACGGGAGGGGTTCGGCGAGAGTGTCACGCACGGGCAGTTCCGGGTACTGCGGACGCTCGATCGCGCGGACCGGCTGCTGCGGCTGAGCGAACTGGCAGCGCAACTGGGCATCGTGCCGCGATCGGCGACGTCGGTCGTGGACGATCTGGAGGCGGCCGGGCTGGTCGCGCGGCAGCCGGACCCACACGACCGCCGCGCCACCCTCGTCTATCTCACCCCTGACGGCCTGAAAGTTCTGGCCACCCTCCGCAAGAAACGCCGCGACGTGATGGCCGGCCAACTCGCCCGCCTGACGGCGGACGAGCAGCAAACCCTCGCTGATCTCCTTCAGCGCCTCGCCGAGGAATAACCCGCACGCCACACGTTGCACCCATCTACGCACCCGACGTCCCACCCAGCCCCGCCTCCCGTGGGTTGACGTCCGAGATGCAGGGTTTGCGTCCGGGATCTCGGACGCAAACCCTGTATCTGATGGGTCGACCCACCAACGGCGGGGATCCGGGTGGGGCGGGTCAGGCCTTCTTCAGGTGGGCGATGATGCCGTCGAGGTCTTCGATCATGCGGTCGGGGCGGACCATGTGGCCGCCGGGGTCTTCGTAGGCGGTGAAGGGGATGCTGGCGTTGTCGAGGGCGGCACGGAACTCGCGCTGGCCGGCCAGGACCTGGGTCTCGTTGGCGTAGTCGAACGGGTCGGGGCTCGGGCTGGTGCCGGCGACCAGGAAGATGCGCTTGCCGCGGTAGCGCTCGAGGTTCTCCATCGGGTTGTCGGCGGTGACGCGTGCCTCGTCCCAGGCTGGGGCGCCGTAGATCGTCCCGCCGGCCAGGTCGACGGCCGCGGAGGACACGTTCGCCCAGTGCACGACCAGGCCCGCGTCGCGGCGGACGCTCGCCGGACCGGAGTGCGAGCTGACGGAGGCGAAGTGGCCGTAGTACTTCGCCGTGTACTTGAGCGCGCCGAAGCCGCCCATCGAGAAGCCGGCGACGGCACGGCCGGCGAACTCGGCGTACGTGCGGAAGTTGGCGTCGATCCACGGCACCAGCTGGTTGAGGTGGAAGCTCTCCCAGTTGCGCGGGCCGGTGTTGGAGCTGACCGGGTTGGAGTACCAGCCGGCCTTGCCGCCGTCCGGCATCACCACGATCAGCGGCTTGCCCGCGGTCCAGTCGCGGATGCCGAGGCGGTCGAACGCGATGAAGTCCTGGTTGCCGCCGTGCAGCAGGTACAGCGCCGGGTAGGTGCGCCCGCTGGTGTGATAGTCACTCGGCAGCAGGACGTTGACGGCCGGGGCCCAGCCGATCGCGTCGGTCTGGAAGCGGTAGTACCACATCCGCGGATCGTCTTCGTTCCGCTCGGTGATGTGCAGGCCGAATCCGTCGTCGGCCGCACTCGCGGCGAGGGAGGTGGCCAGAATGGTGCCGGCGCCGAGGCCGGCGGCGACGGTCAGCCCGCCGGCGGCCTTCAGCATCGTGCGCCGGGTGGGGCGAGGTGCGCTCACCATGATCTCCTGAGCTATGAGGGGACAGAATAATCACCGTCGGTGACGGTGTTGATCTAAGTTAGTAGCATAACTTTGGGGTCAGGCCCCACAGAGGAGTGTTGTGACAGCGAATCCGCCCCGTCGGAAGACCGGCGGCCGCCAGGCGCAGATCACCATCGCGGACATCGAGCGGGAGGGCCTGCGGATCGGCCTGACCAACCTGACCGTGAACGGGGTCGCGACCGCGCTCGGCGTCACCCCGACCGCGCTGTACCGGCACGTCGACGGCAAGCTCGGGCTCGAGGCGCTGGTCGGTGAGGCGGTACTGCGGGAGCTGCACATCGTCGACGACCCGGACGACGACGTCGAGGCGCACTTGTTGTCGTTCGCGCGGCAGCTGCACACGTTCGTCCTCGAGCACCCCGGGCTCGCGGCGTACCTGCAAGGGCTGTTCCCGCGCGGTGAGGCCGGGGTACGGCTGCAGCGAGAGGCGGTCGAGGCGCTCGGCCGGCGCGGTTACAGCCCGGCCGGTGCGGTGCTGATGTCAGGCACCGTCGCATCGCTGGCGATCAACCTGACCGCGGCCGAGGAGCGGCATCGCCCGTACTTCGAAGGTCCGCACCAACGCGAACTCGAGAAGGTCTACGCCCTCCTCGCTGCGGACGAGGTGCTGAGCGCGGCGCATCAGGAACTCCCGACGATCACCTCCGAGCCGTACTTCCGGATGGTGATGACCGGCTGCATCCGCGGCCTGGTCGCCGCGGCCCCACCGAACCGCCCGGTGAACGACGTCCTCACCGACCTCGGCCTGGAGTAGTCGGCGTCAATTGCCAGCAGCGAGCGCTCGGGCGCCGGCCAGTTCGAACAGGAACGTGTTGACCGGGGTCGGGACGGCCGATTCGGCGCCGAGGCGTACGACGGCGCCGGTCCAGGCGTCGAGCTCCGACGGACGGCCGGCGATCAGGTCGCGCTGGAGCGACGTCGTTCCGTCGGCGGGGAGCTGATCGACCCAGGCGAGCGTTCGCGGTACGACGTCCCCGGCGAGCCGAATGCCTCGCGCCAGTGCGATGTCGCGGATCTCGGTGATGGCCTCGGTGAGCAGCCGGCGGGTGGCGGGGTGGGTGCGGAGTACGCCGTACCCTGCGCCGGTCGCCGTACCGAGGCCGCCGCCCGGGACGACCGAGAGGAACTTCGTCCACAACGCCGCCCAGATGTCGTCCGGAACGGTCGCCTGGAGTCCCGCCGCGACGAAGGCGTCGCGGAGCAGACCGGTTCGCGGCGTGGCCGTGTTGTCCCATTCGCCGAAGTTGAGCTTCCCGTTGCCGAGATGCCGGATCACGCCGGGACCCTCGACGTACGCGATCACTTCGGCGGCTCCGGGCAGTACGGCGTCGCGCCCGTAGACCTCGGCGACCTGATCGGGCGCCTCGACTCCGTTCTGCACCGTGACGATCGCGGTGTCCGGTCCCACGAGCGGGCGGATCGCATCGATCGCGTCGGGCAGCTGCCACGTCTTCACGCAGATCAGCACGTAGTCCACCGGACCGATCTCGGTCGGCTCGCTGGTCGCCTGCACAGGTAGCTGCAGGTCACCCGCCGGGCTCCGCACCACCAGGCCGTCGGCCTTCAGCGCCTCCAGGTGCTTGCCGCGGGCCACGAACGCCACGTCCTGCCCGGCGGCGGCCAGCCGCGCACCGAAGTACCCGCCCACACCGCCCGCGCCGACGATCCCGATCCTCACAACCCACTCCCTCGGTTACCGGTTCAACTGGTAACAGCGATGATAGACTACGCGCCATGGACACGCACTTCACCTGGGTCGGCGGGCGGCCGTCGGTCGACTTCACCGCGACCCTCGGCAAGCGGCAGCAGGCGCCGTTCGAGCGCATCCCGGAGCCGACCGATCTCGGCCGCTGGTTCCGCGAAGCCGGGCTCGCGCAGGACGAGCCGGCTGTTTCAGGGCGTGCGTATCGCCAGGCTGTCGAGTTGCGGGAGGCGTTGTACCGGCTCTTCACCGGGACGACGTACGCCGCTGATCTCGAGGTGGTCAATCGTTGGAGCAGCCGTCCGTTGGCGGGGCCTCGGCTGACGTCGGACCTTCGTGCGGAGAGTGCGGCGGTCGACGTGCCGGGTCTGCTCAGTGGTTTGGCTCGGGACGCGGTTGACTTGCTGACCGGTCCGCTTGGCGATCGGATCCGGACGTGTGCGGCGGACGAGTGTTCGCTGCTGTTCGTCGACGCGAGTCGTGGCGGGCGGCGGCGATGGTGCTCGATGAACAGCTGTGGAGCGCGCGCCAAGATGGCGACGTACCGCGCTGTGGATTGATTGCGAGTTTCGCGCAATCGGCCAGAAGGGTCGCGGTCGGGATGGTTGATTGTGGGCATGCGTACACCGACTACAACACCGGCGCAGGCGGCCGGGATGATCCGGCGGGACCAGGACCTGTTGCTGAGCCGGATCGAGGGATTGAGCGAGGACGAGATGCGGGCGCCGTACGACGTGGCCGCCGGACCGCTCGGGGACTTCTGTGACTCGTTGCACGACCTGGTCGCGCACGTGCTGATGTGGGACGAGGTCACGCTCGCCGTACTGCGGGACGCCCGGGCGGGACGGCTGCACTGGAGTCTCGATCCGCTCTGGGAGACCGCCGAGATCGGGCGCGCGCTCAACCTCGGCGGCGTCGAGGCGGGCCGGCTGATCCCGTCCGAACTCGTGCTGCACCGGTTCCACAGTGTCGGCGAGGCGCTCGTTGACGAGATCTCGCGGTACGACGAGGAGACCTGGGCGGACCCGTCGACAGGTGCCGGGTTCGACGGCGGGATCGGGGCGCTGGCGGAGTACGTCTCGACGACGCCCGACGGGATCCTGTTCGCGCACGCGGCGCGTCACCTGCAGCCGGTGAGCGCATGACGCCCGAGCTCGTCGACAGCCCGGAGTACGGGCCGGAGACGGACGCGCTGCGGAAGGTGCTCGCCGATCAGCCCGGCTACCCCGAGCTCGATCCGTACCAGGCGTTACTGCTGGATCGGGAGGAGCTGCCGGATCCGGCGCTGGCGGGTGAGCGTGATCCGCGGCCGGGGATCGAGGACGTCGTGATCGAGCTGCCGGGGCGGTCCCTCGAGGCGCGGATCTACGGCATGTCGCCGGAGCCTCGACCGGTTCTGCTCTGGTTGCACGGTGGTTCTTTCATCGGCGGGCATTTGCGGGACATCGAGTACGCGACGTCCGGGATAGCTGCCGACGGCAACGTTACTGTTGTCTCCCTCAACTATCGGCTCGCGCCGGAGAATCCTTATCCAGCAGGGCTTCTCGACGTTCACCACACGCTTCAGTGGATCCGCGAGAACCTCGACGGCGACGGGCGGGTTGCGGTGGGCGGTCAGAGTGCGGGCGCGGCCTTGGCCGCCGGGGCGTGTCTGCTCGCTCGGGACCAAGGTGGTCCTGTCCCCGATCGTCAGATCCTGTGCTATCCGACGCTGGATTTGCGCCCGGACGCCGAGTGGCACGAGTGGTACTTCCCCACGGACGACGTACCGGCAACCGCCGTACCACTGCGGGCCGACTCGCTCGCGGGGCTTCCGCCGACGCTCATGGTGGCGGCCGGGCGGGACTCGTTGCGCGACGACGCGCTGGCGTATGCGGGTCGCCTGGAGCAGGACGGCGTACCGATGCGGCTGGTCGAGTACGCGGACACGATGCACGCGTTCCTGAACTTTCCGGGCGCACTGTCCGCCGGCCGCCACGCGGTCGAACTCATCGCCGCGGACCTTCGTGCTGCGTTTTCCTAGTTTCCTAGTTTTCCTAATGGTCGGCGCGGTGGGTGAAGAAGCGGGCCGGGTTGCCGGCGGCGCGCGGGTTCGACGCCAGCCAGATCGCGAAAGAGTCGGGGTGGCGGCGTTCGAGTTCGTCGAGGTAGGCACGGCGTACGTCGACCATCGCCTGTCTCCGGTCGGGTCCCATCGCACGCTGGAGCTGGGTGAAGCTTCGCCGCCAGGCGAGGCACAGCTCCTCGTCGCTCAGCTCGCCGACGCTCCGCACCACGGCGACGAGGTACTTCGGCATCGGTAAGCCCGCGGCCGGGTCGTCCTCGGCGCGGACCGCGTTCAATTGGCGGTTCGATGCCTTGGGCAACCTGATCGTCCGGCGCGGCCGTTCCCGCGCCGGCCGGTCGGCCCGGCCCGAGCGCAACCAGCCGATGACCGGCGGAGACACGCCGACCATCAGCAGGAGCAGCGTCACGGTGCGGACTCCGATCGCGGCGGCGTACCCGCAGATCGCGAGAACGCACAGCCCGCCGAGCACCGCACCGCGGGGAACCATGTTGAGTAGGTCAGAGGTCGGCAGATCGCGGCCGAGACCGATGCTGAGACAAATTGCGCCGGCGGTGAAGGCGGCGATCATGAAGACCACCAGGTTCGTCCCCGGTGACACGAACACCAGCGCGCTGACCACACCGAGAATGGCCAGCAGTCCCACGGCTGCCCGCCAGATCCGCTGATACCGCAGCTCGACGTCCACCATGCTCACCCAGTGCCCATCGCCCGGTCCTCCAACCGGAGTCGAGTGGCTCCCCCTAGACCAGTGTTACTCGTTTCAGGGCAGTAATGAAGGCCGCCGTGGCCGGCGGGTCGGGCGGTTCGCCGTACGTGGCGAGCAAGATGCGGCGAACGACCGGCAACTCGGTCGATCGCACCCCGTCGGCGAGGTGCGCCCGCAACGCCAGACCGGGCGTGGTGGTGACACCGAGACCGGCGCGGACGAGGGCCTGCTTGACGATCACATCGTCGCTGGTGAAGGCGATCCGCGGCGTGAAGCCGGCGTCCGCGCAGTGCTGCAGCAGCTCGTGGCGGCAGTTCACGCAGCCTGCGATCCAGTCCGAGTCCCGATGGTCGGCGAGGGTTTCTCCGGTCCGGCGGCTGAGCAGATGGATCGGGTCGTCACGCAGGTACGTGTATCTGATGCCGTCGTCCGGCTGCTCGTCGTCGTACCGGAAGACGATCGCGAGATCGATCGCACCTGCCCGCAACTGCTGGACGGCAACCCGCGGGTGGACGTCGGTGAGTTGGAACTGGAGGTTCGGGTGCTCGCGGCGGAGCTCGGCCGCCGCGGGTGGGACGAGTTCGCTGAGCGCCGAGCTGAAGGCGCCGACCCGGACCAGGCCGGAGCGCAGGCCGACGAGGGCGGCGAGCTCGGCGTCGGCGGCGTCGACGCGGCCGACGATCTCCGCGGCGCGGCGGGCGAGCACCTCGCCCTCCGGGGTGAGCCGAATGCCGCGGCCGGCCTTCTGGACGAGCTTCGCGCCGGTCGCGGCCTCGAGCCGGGCGAGATGGTGGCTCACGGTGGGTTGTGTGTAGTGCAGCGCCGCGGCCGCCGCGGTGACCGAACCGTGCGCGGCGACCGCGGCCAGCACGCGCAACCGGACGAGATCGAGCATGTATCGATCCTATCTATGCTTCGGTCGCCACATTGGCATTGGACGCATGTATCAGTCCGGAGCAGGCTGGACGCCATGACCGGCACAGTGATCTGGCACATGACGATGTCCCTCGACGGCTTCATCGGGGACCGCGACGACAGCGTCGACTGGATGTCCGCTGCCGACGGCGGCCCGTCTCGGCTCGGCGCCGAGGTGATCGCGACGTGCGGCGCATTCCTGTGCGGCGGCAAACGCGTCGAGGCGGTCGGCGAGAACCGACCGTACGGCGGGGCTTGGCAAGGCCCGATCCTCATCTACACCCGCAAGGACCCGGCCACGAACCCGATCCCGGAATTCACCTACGTCTCCGGCGACATCCGGGACGTCGTAGCTCAAGGCCTCGAGGCAGCCGCCGGCAAGAACCTGGTCGTCACCGGCGGCGCGGTCCCCCGCCTAGCGGTCGAAGCCGGTCTCGTGGACGAGGTCGTCCTCCACATCATCCCCGTCCTTCTAGGCGAGGGTGTCCGCTTCTACGACAGCCCCGGCGTACACCCCACGAAACTGAAGCTCCTGACCGCCGAGAACCTGAACTATCGGTTCGAGGTCCTGAAATAGTGCAACCGGTTGCACGGACCTTTATGGTGTGGGCATGGCATCACGTGCCGGCCGGGCGCCGGGGGTCACCATCGGGGACGTCGCGACCGCCGCCCAGGTTTCGCGGTCGACGGTGTCGCGTGCCTTCACCCGGCCGCAGCTGCTCAGCCAGGAGACCGTGAAGCACGTCCGCGCGGTCGCGATGCGGCTCGGGTACGTCGGCAACCAGGCGGCGCGGGCGCTGTCGACGGGACGGTTCGGGAACATCGCGGTCGTCGTACCGGATATCGCGAACCCGTTCTTCCCGCCGCTGGTGCGAAGCCTGCAACTGGCCGCGGAGACCGCCGACCTCGCGGTGTTCCTCGGTGACTCCGACGAGTCCGCGGAGCGGGAGGCCAAGCTGATCGCCCGGCTCGCGCCGCAGGTCGAGGGGTTCGTGCTCGCGTCGCCGAGGCTGTCCGAGAAGTTGATCCGCGAGCTGGCGGCGACCCGTCCCACTGTCCTGGTCAACCGCGATCTGGACGGGATCCCGCGGGTGCTGATCGACTCGTCGGGCGGGATGACCGAGGCCGTACTGCTGTTGAAGAAGCTCGGCCACCAGCGACTCGCGTACCTGGCCGGGCCGCGCGACTCGTGGTCGGACCAGCAGCGGCGGGAGGCGCTGACGCAGACGTCCGCCAAGGCGGGGCTGACGGTGGAGATCGTCGAGGTCGGGCGGCCGACCTACGCGGCCGGGCGGGACTCGGTGTCGGCGGTCGTCCGATCGGGAGCGACCGCGGCCATCGCGTTCGACGACGTGGTGTCGCAGGGCGTGCTGGCCGGGCTCGAGGTGCGCGGCATCTCGGTGCCGACGGACTTCAGCCTGGTCGGCTGCGACGACACGCTCGCGGCACTCACGACGCCGGCCCTGACCAGTGTCTCGGCGGGTGCCGCAACCGCCGGTACGGCGGCCGCGAAACTGCTCGTCAACCTGCTGGAGGCCGTCGAGCCGAGCGCCGATTGCGTCACGATCGCGACCCACCTGGTCACGCGCGCGACGACCGCGGCGGCACCGAAGTCGACGTTCTGATGCGTTGACGTGCAACCGGTTGCATGCTGGAATCACGAACATGACGCGTATCGCCATCGCCGGCGCCGCCCATCCGCACGTGGCCTATGCCACCGCGGAGGTCGATCAGGTCGCGGCGTACGAGCTGGTCGCGGTGGCTGATCCGTCCCGCGAGACCGCCGAGCGGTGGGCCACGCCGTACGACGCCAAGGTGTTCACCGACCACCAGCAGATGCTGCGCAAGGTCGAGCCCGATGTCGTCATGGTCGCCGGGATCTACGGCGACCGCGGTCAGGTTGTGGTCGACGCTCTGAACGCCGGCTGCCACGTGATCGCCGACAAGCCGCTGTGTACGACGCTCGAGGACCTCGACGCGATCGCCGAGGCCGCGGAGCGGACCGGCCGCCACGTGACCCTTCTGCTGGAGAAGCGGTACTACCCCGTCACCCTCGCCGCACTGGGAATCGCGGACCAGCTCGGCACGATCCACGGCGTGACGTCGTCCGGCCCGCACAAACTGAACCGCCCGACGCGTCCGGCGTGGTTCTTCGAACGCGCGCGGTACGGCGGACTCCTCAACGACCTCGCCGTCCACGACATCGACGCTGCCCTGCTCTTCACCGGGCTCACCAGCGGGACCGTGAGTGGCTCGATCGTGGACAGCTCGTACGGCGTCGCGACGCTCAGCGGACCCGGTGCGGTCATCACCGCGGGCGTGGACTGGATGAACCCGGCTGGCTCGCCCGTGCACGGTGACTACCGGATGAAACTCGTCGGCACCGGAGGCACCGCCGAACTGCTCTGGGCGCGCAATCGCCTCGTCCTCACCACGACCGACCTGGCGCCGCACGACGTACTGCTGCCTGCCGGTCATCGGCCGGCCGAGCTGGTCCTGCAGGCACTTGCTGCGGGCAACGAACCGGACATCACCACCGAGCGCGGCCTACTGGCGACGCGGCTCGCACTCCTCGCGCAACGGTCCGCCGAGAACGGCGGCGTACCCATCTCCTGGACGACCGACTGAAGAGAGGTCCTATGCGTTTCGCCCTCATCGGCGCCGGCACGATCGGCGCCGTGCACGCTCGCCTCATCGAAGCTCTCGGTGACGAGGCTGTGCTGGCTGCCGTCGTCGACCAGAACCTCGAACGCGCCGGCAAACTCGTCTCGCAGTACGGCGGCCGGGCCTATGCGACACCGGCCGAGGCGTACGCCGGGGAGGAGGTCGACGCCGTCGGGATCTGTCTGCCGAGCGCACTGCATGCCGATGTCGCGGTCGAAGCGCTGCGGGCCGGCAAACATGTGATCGTCGAGAAGCCCGTCGACATCACGCTGGCCGCCGCCGACCGGTTGATCGAGGCGCAGCGGGACACCGGGCTGACCGTCTCGGTGATCAGCCAGCGCCGGTTTCAGCCGCCGGTCGCGCAGATCCGGGCCGCGATCGACAGCGGCACTCTCGGCCGTGTGACGTCCGGAATCGCCGAGTCGGCGTTCTTCCGGCCGCAGTCCTACTACGACGGCGACGACTGGCGCGGCACGCTCGCGATCGACGGCGGCGGCGCCTTGATGAACCAGGGCATCCACGCGCTCGACCTGCTGGTCTGGATGCTCGGCCGGCCGGTCCAGGTGAGCGCGCAGACCGGGCGGCTCGCCCACTCGGGGATCGAGGTCGAGGACCTCGCCGGTGCATCGATCGTCTTCGAGAGTGGGGCGATCGGGCTGATGCTGGCCAGTACGGCGGCCTACCCGGGCCGTCCGGTGCGGCTGACGATCCACGGCGATCAAGGGACAGCAGTCCTCGACGACGATGAGCTCGCGTACTTCGCCGCGGCGAATGCCGACGCGCCCAAGGCGCCGGTGCTGAAAGGGCCGGACGGGTGGGGGCCGGTCGAGCTCGCGCATCTCGCGCAGTACCGCGACTTCATCGGCGCCGTCCGCGAAGGCCGCCCGCCGGCGGTGACCCTGGAGGCCGGGCGGCGGTCGTTGGCGACTGTGCTGGCTGTCTACGAGTCCGCCCGTTCAGGGCAACCGGTCGAACTGAAAGAGGACTGACCCATGCCCTTGCGCCTGGCCCTGGTCGGCACCGAGAACAGCCACGCCGAGCACATCATCCAGCACTTGAACGTCGATCCCGTCGCCGACACCGCCCGGATCGTCGCCCTCGTGGGCGCGGACGACGAACGCAACCGGAAGCTCGCCAAGACCGGTGGCATCACCGAACTCGTGCCGACCTCGGCCGAGTTGCTCGGCAGCGTGGACGCGCTGATCGCCACCAACCGCGACGGCGCGTTGCATCGCGAGCACGCCGTACCGTTTCTGGAGGCAGGCGTCCCGGTGTGGGTGGACAAGCCGTTGGCCGCGAGTACGGCGGATGCGCGGGCGATCCTGGACGCGTCGCGGCGCGGTGGCGCGCCGGTGACGTCGTACTCAGCTGTGCGCTGGGTCGCGGACGCGGATGCGCTCGCCGCGGCGTCGGTCGGTGAGCTGCAGGCGGTCACGGTGACCGGGCCGGCTGATCCGGACAGTGAGTACAGCGGGATCTTCTTCTACGGCATCCATGCGGCCGATCTGGCGCAACGGTTGGCTCCTGGCGAGCCTGGTCCGGTGACGGTCGAGCGCGTCGGGTCCACTGTCGTCGTGCGCTATGTGTGCGATGGGGTGCTGGTGACGTTGCAGTTGGTGAAGCCAACGGATGACGGGCGGGTGCCGTTCCATGCCGAGATCGTCGGGCGGACGGGGCTGGTGAGTCGCGACGTACGGCTTGATTCGGAGTACGTCGTACCTGGGCTGAAGGTCTTCCTTGAAATGCTCGAGACTGGTGAGCGACCGCTTGACGACGCGACGATGCTTGCGCCGATCACGGTGCTGGAACAGGTCCTCACATAACTGTGGGCTGTGCCGTTCCATGGGTATGAACAAGTACGAACGACGCGTGGCCGGTGCCGACTGGGACGCTGTGGCCGCTTCGGTCGATGATCTCGGATGTGCGCTACTGCCGCAGTTGCTGACGCCGGCCGAGGCTGCACGGATCGCTGGGATGTACGACGACGTACAGCGGTTCCGGGCGACGATCGACATGGCGCGGCATCGGTTCGGCGAGGGGCAGTACCGGTACTTCGATCGGCCGTTCCCGGAGGCTGTGGAGGCGTTACGGCAGGCGCTGTATTCGCGGCTGCTGCCGATTGCGCGGGAGTGGTACTCGAAGCTCGGGCGGGAAGCCGAGTGGCCGGACACGCTCGACGAATGGCTGGACGTGTGTCATCGGGCGGGGCAGGAGCGGCCGACACCGATCCTCCTGCGGTACGGCGCGGGCGACTGGAACGCCTTGCACCGTGATCTCTATGGCGACAAGGTGTTCCCGCTTCAGGTCGTGATCAACTTGAACGACCCTGGTGTCGATCACACCGGCGGTGAGTTCCTGCTGGTCGAGCAGCGGCCGCGGGCACAGTCGCGGGGTACGTCGACGCTGATCCCGCAGGGGCACGGGTTGGTGTTCACGACGCGCGATCGTCCGGTGAAGTCGGCACGCGGCTGGTCGGCGGCACCGGTGCGACACGGCGTTTCGGCGATCCGCTCAGGACAGCGCCATACGCTCGGACTGGTCTTCCACGACGCGAAGTGACGAGCCGATTTGGCGTTGAGCTGTATTCGAACGTATGATCGAATGCATGAGTGAGTGTCCGGTTGAACGGCCAGCAGACGAGGCCAGCGGCCCGTCGGGGGCGCCGGTCGAGCGGGCGCTGTCTGTCGTGCCTGGTGCGCCGGGAGCGGCGATTGCGGACGAGGCGGGTCGGGGCTGGGATGCTCCGTTCTTGGCGTTGGTCGACCGGGTGCGCGCTGATGCGCGGCTCGCGGCTCGGCACGGACTCCTCGGCCGGTATGACGACCCGGACGACCGTGGTGCCGGGTTGTTCGAGGCGGTGGCGTTCCAGGACACGTCAGAGTTGAGCGACTCAGGCTGGCTGGATCGGCACGAGGCGATCTGCCGGTTGGAGGCACGGCTGGCCGCCATGAAGGCCGAGGCGACCGCCGGGTACGAGACCTCGTTGCACGGTGTATCGGCCGATCTTGGGCACCGCCACCCCGAGCCTGGAGATCGGGTCGCGGAGCCGGGCGAGCGTCGATGGGTGGCGGGTGATCTCCGGTCGACTGCTGACGAGCTCGCGTTGGTGTGGCAGATGCACAAAGGTGCTGCGATGGCTCGGATTCATACGTCGTGCGAGTTGGTCCACAACTTTCCGGCGACATTGCGGGCGCTGGAGGAAGGTCAGTTGACCGAGCGGGCCGCGTTCACGATCGTGCGGGAGTTGTCGGTCCTGGACGATCCGGACGCCCTGCGTGCGGCCGAGACCGCACTGCTGGGGTGGGCCGGGAAGCATCCGTTGCAGAAGCTGAAGCAGGAGGCGCAGCGGGAGGCCGCGCGGCGTTCGCCGGATGCGCGTAGCAAGGCGCATGCGCGGGCGATGGATGAGCGGTCGGTGCGGATCTTCCCGAACAGTGACGGCACGGCTGAACTGGTTCACACCCACGACGCCTTGGACGCGGGCGCGGTGATGAACAGCCTGACCCGTGCGGCGGCGTACCGGCGTCGTCAGGGCGACTCCCGCTCCATGGACCAGCTGCGCGCCGACATCGCTCTGCAGCGGCTCCTACCCCGGACCGACACTCGCAGGGGCAGAGAACCGGGCGAAAACGCAGACGTTGAGCTACACGACGACTCGACCGCTGGTGCGGACGCCACCGTAGTCATCCATGCGACCGGCGCCGAGGTCCGCGCGCTGATCGACGGCGAGAACAGCACCGGCGGGACGGCCGAACACTACGGACCGATTCCCCAAGAATCCCTGCGTAAGCACCTCACTCGCGCTCTGGCTCGAAGTCTCCTCGGGGGCGCCGGCCGGTCCCGGATCGGCCTTCGGCTCAGCGACGAGCCACCGGCTGGGAAACCGGACAGGTACACACCGGATGCTGCGACCGATCGCTTCGTTCGCCTGCGCGATCGAACCTGCCAGTTCCCCGGGTGCAACCAGCCCGCCGAGTTCGCCGATGTCGACCACCGCGTCGCCTTCGCAGAAGGCGGCCGAACCACCACGGACAATCTCCATTGCCTGTGCCGGCACCATCACCGCCTCAAGCACGAAGGCGGATGGGTCGTCACGTCCGATCCCGATGGCACGACGATTTGGGTCAGCCCTACGGGTCGGCGCTACCGCACGCCTGCGCCCGATCGCGGCGGTTCTGATCCACCCGACTCTGGTGCGCCACGGTGATCCTGGCGGGTTACTCGGCTGCGGCCAGGTCGGAGCAAATGTCCCAGGCCGCCTGCCGGAGCTGGGCGGCGGTGTCCGCCGTGAGGCCCTTCACCGGTACTTCGGTAGCGACCGGGTCCTCGTTCAGCAAGGCGATCAGGAACACGCATGCCGCGAGGTAGCTGCCCGCGAGCGCGGGGTGGCTGTTGTCCGCGTCGTGCAGCGCGGGTTCGTCGTACTGGCTGAGGAAGCGCTCCCAGACCATCCCGACTGGTACGAGCGTCGCACCGAGTTCCACCGCGGCGCCGCCGTACGCCTTGGTCAGAGCCTGCTGGGTCTCTGGTGCGTTCCGGCGTGCCCAGGTCAGGTAGAACGCGGTCCGCGCACCCGCTGCGCTGATCGCCTCGTCGAAGTCGCGGGCGCTCTCCCGGAAGCGGGCCGGGCTCTTGATCGGCAGCGTGCTCTGCTCCTGCAGTACGACGGTGTCGAAACCGCCTCCCGCGATCTCGTCGAGCGCCTTGCCCGCGTTGAGATGCTGCCGCAGTGATGCGCCGCCGGCCGAGATCAGCTTGTGCTCGAACTCAATGCCGCGCGCCCCGGCCAGCCCCTTGAGCAGCCCAGGCAGGTTGTTCCGCGAGGTGAAGCTGTTACCAACGAAGAGAATCCGCACGACACGGACGCTACTACTACTCCCCCGGGACCGAATCCGTTTGACCGCCGGCCGCGCCCGGCTGTTGGGTTGCGGGATGAGCGAGCTTCGGATCGTGCCGGTGACGGACGACCAGACGGTGCTGGACTGGCAGCGGGTGCACAACGAGATCATCCCGACGGCGCCGCTGTCGGTCGACGAGATCCGCGAGCGGATGACGCGGCACATCCTCGAGGTGGCGTACGACGGCGAGGTGCTCGTCGGATGCTCCACCGTCCGGCCGCCGTCCGAGGAGACTTCGGCCGTGGTGGTGATCGCTCGCGTGCTCCCGGCGCACCGGCGTCGTGGTTTCGGTACGGCGATCTACGAGCACTGCTTGCGGCGCGGGCGGGAGCTGGGCGATGGCATCGAGACGCACATCCTCAGCAGCAACGAGGACGGCGTACGGTTCGCGAAGGCGCACGGGTTCGTCGAGGTGGAGACCTATCTGCTGCCGGGCGACACGATTCCGTTCATCGAACTACGGCTGGGTGAGTGACTATGCGTTTCTCGATCAACATTCCGAACTTCGGAGACTTCGCCGACGCCCACACGGTCATACGGGTGGCGAAGGCTGCCGAGGACGCCGGCTGGGACGGGCTGTTCTTCTGGGACCACGTGGTGCACAGCAAGGAGCGGCGGCGCGGGCAGCCGTTCGGCGACCCATGGATGCTGATGACGGCGGCCGCGCTGGCGACGTCCCGCATCAAGCTCGGTCCGCTGGTCACGCCGATCGCCCGGCGGCGGCCCGAGCAACTCGCGCGACAGGTCGCCACCCTCGACGGCCTGAGCGGTGGCCGGGTGATCTTCGGCGCCGGGCTCGGTGGACCGATCGACGACGAGTTCGGCAGCTTCGGTGACGAGACCGACCCGAAGGTGCTGGCGTCGCGGCTGGACGAGGGCCTGGACCTACTGGCGGCGTACTGGTCCGGCGAGCGGGTGAACCACGCCGGCGAGCACTATCGTGCCGATGACGTCGAGTTGCTGCCGGCAACGGTGCAGCGACCGCGGCCGCCGGTCTGGATCGCCGGCTACTGGCCGCGGAAGGCCCCGATGCGCCGAGCCGCGCGCTGGGACGGCGCCGTACCGCTGTTCAAGAGCGCCAACCACGGCGAAGCCCCACCGGTCGACGAGCTCCGTGACCTGGTCGCGTTCATCAACGGCGAGCGCAAGGACGGAAGCACACCGTACGACGTGATTGTCGGCGGCATCAGCCCGGCCGACCCCGCCCGTTCCCGCGCCCTCGTCGAACCGCTCGCCGAAGCGGGAGCCACCTGGTGGGACGAACGCCAACTCATCACCGGCACCGACTTCTACCGCCTGGACCCGATCCTGCGCCGCATCGAACAAGGCCCACCGAGCCTCGGCTGACCCCGCGAGTGCAGCCGACCTAAGCTTGCACGCATGAGCGATGACCGTCCGTCCTGTTGTGCGCCGGCGCGTGCTGAGGTGGCGGCACCTCCGCCGGTCCCGGACGCACGCGGGGAGCATGGGGTCGAGCAGGTTGTGCTCAGTGGTGGCTCGTTCGCGATGGGTAACAGCAACGGGGACGAGAACGCCGCCGACGGCGAGACGCCGGTGCATCAGGTCGAGCTGGCGCCGTTCAGCATCGACGCGACCAGCGTGACGAACGCCGACTTCGCCCGCTTCGCCGATGCGACCGGTTACCGCACCGAGGCCGAGACCTTCGGGTACTCCGCGGTGTTCCATCTCGCCGTGGCCGCCGAACCGGACGAGGTGATGGGTCCGGCGTCCGGGACCCCGTGGTGGGTCGGCGTCCGGGGCGCCGACTGGCGGCATCCGGGCGGCTCGCGGTCCGATCTCGACGGGCTCGACGATCATCCCGTCGTCCACGTCAGCTGGAACGACGTGGTCGCCTACAGCAAGTGGGCGGGGCGACGGCTGCCGACCGAGGCCGAGTGGGAGTACGCCGCCCGCGGAGGTCTCGAGGGCGCGCGCTACCCGTGGGGCGACGAATTGATCGACAACGAGACCGACGGCGAGTGGCGGTGCAACATCTGGCAGGGCGAGTTCCCGCGGACGAACACCGAGGAGGACGGCTACCTGACCACTGCGCCGGTCCGCACCTTCCAGCCGAACGGCTACGGGCTGTGGCAGATGGTCGGCAATGTGTGGGAGTGGTGTGCGGACTGGTTCGGCCCGCGCTACTACAAGTTCTCCCCCGCCGAGAACCCGCCCGGACCGTCGCTCGGCGCAGCCCGGGTGATGCGCGGCGGCTCGTACCTCTGCCACGACTCATACTGCAACCGCTACCGCAACGCCGCCCGCTCGTCGAACACGCCTGAGTCCTCGATGGGCAACGCCGGCTTCCGTACGGTCGGTCTCACGCGTCCTGAGTGACCGCAGGCTGCCGCAACCCCGGCGTACTGGCTGCGACCGCGGCGACGGCTGCGACACACAGCAACGCCCCGGAGGCGAGCGAGGTCACCGGTGAGGTGAGCTGCGCGACCACGCCGCCGCGGAGGTTGCCGAGATCGGGACCGGCCTGACCAACGATCTGCTCGGCAGCACTGACCCGACCGAGCAGTTCGGGCGGCGTGTGCAGCTGGACGATCGTGCTGCGGGAGACGACCGCGACGGTATCCGCCGCACCGGCGAACGCGAGGCACACCAACGCCAGCCACGCGGTCGGCGAGAACGCGAACAGCAGCAGGGCGATCCCCCACCCGGCCGAGCCGCACAACATCACCAGCCCGTGCCGAGGCAGCCGGGTGAACGACCCGGAGAACAACGACGCGGCGACCCCGCCGACAGCGATCGCGGTCAGGAACAACCCGAGCGTTCGCGGGTTGTTGCCGAACCGCTCCGCATTGATCACCGGGAACAAGCTGATCGGCATCGACAGCACGGTCGCGGCCAGGTCGGTGATCAACGCGCCCCGGATCACAGGCGTCGCCACCACGAACGTCAACCCGTCCCAGACCCCGCGCAGCCCCGGCTTCGCGGCAGCCTCGATCTTCATCCGCGGCAGCCCGAGTACGCCGTACAGCGCGGCGAGGAAACTCACCGCGTCGACGAGGTAGCAGACGCCGACGCCCCAGGTGCCGACGATCACGCCACCGAGCGCCGGCCCGAGCAGCATCGCACCTTGGAACCCGATCCGATTGAGCGCGATCCCGGCAGCCAACTGATCACGCGACAGCAGCTGCGGTAGCACGGTCCGCGCGACCGGTCCGGCGGTCGCGCCGAACGCCGACTGTACGGCGACCAGCGCCAGCAGCACCCCCACCGGGAACCGGCCGATCACCAACTGGCTGGCCATGACGGTTGCGGTCAGCAACTGCCCGATCGTGGTGACCAGGTAGATCTTGCGCCGTTCGAGCCGGTCGACGAGGGTGCCCGCGAACAGGCCGAGCACGATCAGCGGCAACGCCTGCGCCAGTCCGACCGCGCCGGTCCAGGCCGGACTCGCGGTCTGGTCCCAGACCTGGAACATCACCGCGACGAAGGTCAGCTGTCCGCCGAACCCCGACAGCACCTGCCCGATCCACAACCGCCGGTACGTCAGGACCTTCAGCGGCCCGAGGTCGATGAACGCGTGCTTCACTGCAGCATCTCCGCGATCCGGTCGTGGAAGCTCTTCCGGGCCAGTGCTTCCTCGACGTCGCGGACGACCTGAGTCATCGGGTACGGCAGCTCGGCCTCGAGCTCGGCGATCGCGGCCTCGGTCGCCCGCCACTCGGCAGCGAGCAGCTCGACGAGCTTCTTGGACTTCGCGGTGAGCGTGACCCGCTTGCTCCGCGCATCCGCACCCGGCACGGTCCGGACCAGGCCGGCGGCGCGCATCCCGGCCACCTTCTGGCTGAGCGCCGAGTGCGTCCGCCCGATCGCGTCGGCCAGCTCGGTGATCGTCATCGGCCCTTTGAGATGCAGCTGGAGCAGTTCCCGCACGTACGTCGGCTTCAGCCCCTTGATGTCCCGATCGAGGTAGATCTGCCCGATCTCGGCATCGAGCCGCGCCAGCAACTCGTGCAACGGCCGCCACAAACTCTGCTCAGTGGGATCCTCCATGCGGCGATCATAACAGCACTTATATAAGCACTGTTACATCTGGTTGATGCGCGGCACGGCGCGAAATGGTTGAGATCCACGCAGCGGCGAGACCGGCGGCGAGGAGGCTGATCACGGCGACGGTCGCGAAGCCGTAGCGCGTGTCGGAGTGACCGGTGACGACCGAAGCGATCAGCATGACGACGATGGTCGCGGCGAGTCCGTACCCGTTGGCCAGACCGAACGCGTGCCCGACCCGCGACGCGTCCACCGACGTCATCAGCAACGACCGCGTCGCGATCCGTGCCTGCCCGAACAGGAAGGCGCCCAGCAGCACCAGCACCATCAGCACGGGTACGCCGAACAGCGGTTGCAGCGCGAACAACGTCGTACAGACCAAGAATCCGCCGACTGCGAGCTTCAGGTCACCGAGGCGGGCCGCGGATCGACGGTAGACGGCCGCGGCGAGCAGGAAGCCGGCTCCGCCCAGCGCGTCGACCACACCGAGGACAGCTGGACCGCGATGCCATTCTCCGATCAGCAGCACCGGAAGCAAGGCGTTGAAGACCGTCACGACCACGAGACCTTGACCGAAGAGTAAGGCCAGCGGGCCGAGCGGGAGGACCCTTGCGGCAGTGTGGCGTGCGGCCTGGGTTGTTTCCACGAGCAACTCGGTGGGCCGGCGGCTCGTTCCGACCGCGAACACCAGTACGGCGGACAACGCGAACGTCAGCGCGTTGAAGGTGAAAAGCGGCTTCGGACCGAAGTACTGCAGGGCGATTCCACCAACGGCAGCGGACAGGAGCATGCCGCACTGGAGGGCGATCTCGTAGTGCGCGTTGAAGCGACGCAGTTGCGCGGTGGCGACTCGCTCGCGGATCAGTGCGGCACTGGCCGGCGTGAACTGGGCGGCAATGACCGCCAGGGCGAAGTTGGTCGCGTAGACCAGCGGCTGCTGGGACACCCCGAGCGCCAGTCCGACCGGGAGAACGAGCGCGACCGCCGCACTGACGACGTCGCAGATGACCCACAGGCGGCGCCGGTCGAAGCGGTCCGCGAGGCGACCGAAGTACGGCGAGAGGACGGCCTGCGGTACGGCGACAGCAATGAAGAGCCAGCCGACGTCGAGCATCGAGCCCTGCGCGCGGACCAGCAGCAGCGCGGCGCCGAGGAGCTGGATGTTGTTGCCGAGGGACGTAATGAAGGCTGCGGGCAACAGCAGCCGAAGTCGTGAGGTCACTTGGTCAACCGTGACACCAAACACTGACAATCCATGTCAGCATTCCTTTTCGCTACTCCAGTCGCGTAAATCGTGTTACGGTTCTTCCGATACCGCAGTAGCGAAAAGGGGATGCCGATGGTGCCACGAGGACGGCCGCGGGACGCCGGTGTCGAGGGGCGGGTGCTCGACGCCGCGATGGCCGAGATGCGCGCCCGGGGGTACGACGCGATATCGGTCGACCGGGTCGCCGAGCGAGCCGGGGTCGCGAAGACCACGATCTACCGCCGCTGGCCGAGCAAGGCCGAGCTGGTGATGGCGATGATCGCCAGGCTGCGCGGCGGCGTACCGTTCGATCCGAGCGATGACCCGCGGCACGACCTCACCGAGCTCGTCACCGGAATCGCCGCGACCCTCGAGGCGCTCCCGACCACGCTGGTCGCCGACCTGACCGCCGCAGCAGCCCGCGAGCCGCGCGTCGGCGAGAGCGTCCGCGCGCTCTGGGCGGAACGGCACGCAGCCGTCACCGCGGTGATCGCGCAAGCACAAACCGACGGGCTCCTGCCCGGTCACGCCGATCCGCGGGTCGTCGTCGACCAGCTCGTCGGTCCGCTGTACTACCGGCTCCTCATCACCGGTGAGCCGATCGATCCCGCCTACGTGAGGGCGCTGGTGCACAGCACCCTCGGACCGGAGCAGTCATGAAGAAGTTCCTCATTGCCCTCGGCACCGTTCTCGTCGTGGTCGCCGGTTGGACCGTCTACACGGTCGCCCGCCCGTTCGTCCTGCACACCGAGCTCGACATCGACGCGTCCCCCGAGCAGGTCTGGAAGGTTCTCACGGACCGCCAGGCCTACCCGGACTGGAATCCGTTCATCACCTCATCGACCGGCGAACTGACGGTCGGCGGCACCATCACCAACGTGCTGCGCGACACCAAGGGCAGCGAAACGAAGTTCACGCCCAAACTGCTCGCCGTCACGCCGAACCAGGAGCTGCGCTGGATCGGCAAGGTTCCGCCCGGCGCCCTCTTCGACGGCGAGCACTCGTTCCGCCTCACCGCCCTGCCGGACGGCCGCACGCACCTCGTCCAGGAGGAGAAGTTCACCGGCGCCGCCGTCCCCTTCACCCGCTCGTGGCTCAACAAGACCATCAAGCCCCAGTTCGAAGCAATGAACCAAGCCCTCGCAGCCCGGGCCCTAGGTAAATGACGGTGAGGTGGCTTGAGGGACGAGGAGCTTGGCCGGCGTGGTGAGGCCAACGGACCAGAGGTCGAGCGTGTTGCCGGAGTTCCGGAGCGGGTAGAGGAGGGTGTCGTTGCCCTGCCAGACGAGCTGGTCGTCGATGGGGCGGGCGTCGGGTGGATGGGTGATGCGGCGAGTGGCGAGGTCCAGGACCGCGAGGCGCCAGACACCGTTGGACACCTTTTGTTTGAAGGCGATTCGGCGGCCGTCTGGTGACAGGGAAGGGCACTCGACGTTCTCGGCGATCGCGGTGCCTCGGTACGCGCGGTAGTCGGCCTCGATCAGGTACGTCGTCCCCTTGCTCGCCATCGTCACGTAGAAACGGTTGCCGTCGGCAGCGAACGTGATACCCCAATAGTTCACGTCCGAGGCGAAGTACCGCTTCCCGTCGACGAACACCGCGAGTTCCTCGATCGTCTTCACCAGCCGCCCGGTGTCGACCTCGTACAGCCCGGTGCGGGTCGAGAAGCCGGTGGCGGCGTACGAGTCACCGGTGACGAACAGGGTCCAGTTCACGAACCGCCCGTCCGGCGACACGCGGGCGCGGCTCGGCGTACCGGGCAGCGTCTCGCGATGGCGTTCGCGGAGGCTCGCGTCCAGCACGATCAGATCGGTCATCGCGGGAAGCGAGCCGGCCTTCAGCCGCAGGCAGATCGCCGTACTGTGTGCCGCGGCGAAGCGGTCGCAACGCAACTCCCCCACGCGCCGGGCAGCACCTGGATCGGCCACGGGTACGGCGGCCAGCTTGCCGGCGTCCGGTCCTTCGGCGAGGTTGCGGAAGAACAGCGTCTTGCCGTCGAACCGCATCGGCTGCCCCGTGACAACCGGTACGGCGTTCTCGGCCGCGCCACCGTCGCGGGCGTGCGCGACGTACGTGATCGCGCCCCCGACGAGTGCGAGGACACCGATCGCGGCGACAACCACACGGCGTCTCATCGGCGTACCTCCAAGGGTCTGAAGATGGCGGCGGCGATCGTGACCGCTAGCAGCGCTAGCGTGAACGCGAGGAGCGCCGGGCGAAGGTCCCAGAAAGTCCACAGCAGGCCGACGGTGACGGCTGCGGCCATGCGGGCGAGCGCCTGCCCGGTTTGCAGTACGGCGAGACCGCTGGCGCGGAGGTTTTCGGGCAGGAGCGGACCGACAGCGGCCGGGAGGACGCCGTCAGTGGCGGCATAGAAGGCACCGTGGAGAGCGAGGACCAGCCACCAGGTACCGACCGGTCCGCAGACAATCACAAGCGCGACGATCAGCGCGAGGTGCCCGCCGAGGAAGACCTTCCAGCGTCCGACCCGGTCGCCGAGCCGGCCGAGCGGGATCGCGAGTAGGAGGAACGTGCCTGCAGTCCCCAACGGGAGCAGCGGGAACAGGCTGGTGCTGATGTCCCAACGACGCTGTACGGCGAGGTAGACGAAGGAGTCGGTGATCGTGAACAGGCCGAGCGCCGCCGCCCAGACACAGCACCGGCGGAACTTCCCTTCACGCAGCAAACTCAGCATCGGAAGCCCGCGCGAGGTAGGGGTCGGTGGCGGGGATTGGTCGCGGACGAAGGCCGTCAGCAGGATCACGCCGCAGGTCGCCAGCGCGAAGCTGGTGACGAAGACCGAGTTGTAGTCATTCAGGCTCGCCCACAGGACGAGACTTGCAACCAGTGGCCCGAGGAAGCCGCCGATCGTGTCGAGAGCCCGGTGGACGCCGAAGGAGCGGCCCATCGTCGAAGGATCGCTGCTCAGCGAGATAAGGGCGTCGCGTGGCGCGGTCCGAAGGCCCTTGCCGGCGCGGTCGATGGCGAGGACCGCGCCGATCGCCGGCACTGTGGAACCGGCGGCCAGGAAGCCCACCTTCGAGATCGCGGAGAGCGCGTAGCCGACGCCGGCGACGGTCTTCAGCCGTCGCCAGCGGTCGGCCACATGTCCGCCGACCAACCGCAATACGGCGGTCGCTCCGGCGTACAGGCCGTCGAGCAGGCCGAACTGCAGGGGGTTCAGCCCGAGCCCGAAGACCAGGTACAACGGCAGGATCGCGGTCACCATCTCGGCCGAGACGTCGGTCACCAGGCTGACGATGCCTAGCGCAACGACATTCCCAGGAACACGACGGAGTGGTGTCCGGAGCGGGCCGACGGATGCGAGGTACATCAGTGGCAGCTGTACGTCGGGCTGCTGTCCAGGACCTTGCCGTCGAGCCCGATCAGCTGCGTGGCGAACGTGCTGTCGGTCATCGACAGCTTCAGTACGCCGAAGTCCGAGATGATCTTCGCCGTCGCCGGATGCGCGGCGTGCACCGGGTACAGGGGCGCTCCGCCCATCCCGCCGATGATCTGGACCGGGCCGCTCGCGTCCTTGTCACCGTCGGCGTTCTGCGGCAGGAACCGCTCGTAGTGGTGGTCGTGCCCGTTCAGCACCAGGTCGGTCCTCGCCGACACCAGCGTCTGCCACAGCGCATCGGCATCCGGGTTGTCGCCGTGGTCGCCGGAGCTGAACCGCGGGTGGTGATAGTACGCCGCGATACAGCCCTTGGTGTTGCTCGCGAGATCCTGCTTCAGCCAGGTGAGCTGCGCCGGCTCGCGAAGCCCTTCTTCCTTCACGAAATCGTTCGAGTCGAGCGCGATGAAGTGCCAGTTGCCCTGGTTCCAGCTGTAGTAGTTCTTGCCCTGGGGCGTCGCGATCGAGCCGAAGTAGTCGCGGTAACCCTTGAAGGGGGTGTCGTCGTACGTCTCGTGGTTGCCCGGGATCGGGTGGGTGATGCTCTTGAACTTCCCCCACGTCTTCGCGTAGTAGTTCTGGAAGTCCGACAGGTGCGCGTCGTCGTACTGGTTGTCGCCCATCGTGATCACCGCGGCGGGGTTCATCGCCTCCACCAGCTTGGCGGTCTTCGGGTGGATGCAGTCCGAGTCGGACGCCGTACAGCGGTCCGCGATGTCGCCGGCCGCCGCGAGCACGAACCCGCCGGTCCCGCCGGTCGATGTCGTCACCGTGATCGGCTCGCTCGCGGCCGACACGTTCCCGGCCAGATCGCGGGCGCGCACGGAGTACTTGTACGTCGTGTTCGCGGTCAGCCCGGTGTCGTCGTACTGCGCGCTCGCCGTCGTCGCGACCGCCGTACCGTCACGCAGTACGTCGTACCCGCTGACACCGATGTTGTCGGTCGAAGCAGTCCAACTGAGGGCGACGGACGTTGCCGTGGCGCCGGTACTCTTCAGGCCGGCCGGGACCGTCGGCGCCTGGGTGTCGCCGGACGAGTCGGTGGTCCCGTAGACCTCGAGCTCCCACAGCGAATAGTCGTACGACGTGCCGCGCTGTGTGCCGACGACCCGGACGTACCGCCCGTGGCCCTGCAGGCCGGTGAGATCGTCGGTCGCACCGTTGCCGTCCGCAACCGTCTTGATCGTGCTGAAGGTGGTGCCGTCGTCGGAGACCTCGATCCGGTACGCCTTCGCGTACGCGGCCTCCCAGTTCAGTTTGACCCGGCCGACGGTGGCCGCCTGGCCGAGGTCCACGCGGATCCATTGCGGATCGACGCCTTCGCTGCTGGCCCAGCGGGTCGACGTACTGCCGTCGACCGCCTTGCCTGCGGTCAGGGTGTCGTCCTCGATGCTCGAGGCAATCACCGGCTTGCCCTGCGACAGCAGGGTGTCGGCGTTCGTCCGAGCGTTGGCGGCGGACCCGCCGAGCGCGGCGAGCAGACCGACGGGTAGCACCAACGCGAGCAGGCGCAGTCTCATGAGATACCTCCGGGGGCGCGGAGCAGAATTGTTAGGAAGGTTACCTAACAGCTAATGGTAGGTAAAGGCCTCAGTTTTGTTATATGCGTGGTATGCATCAACTCTGCACAAAAGATTCATTGGACGGATCACTAGCGAGGCTGGTTGGCTCAAGGGCATGGATATGCGCACGTTGGGAAGAGCAGGTATCGAGGTCAGCCCGGTCGGATTCGGGTGCTGGGCGATCGGCGGCCCGTTCAGCAACCCGGCCGGCGAACCGCTGGGCTGGGGCGTGGTCGACGACGAGGAATCGGTGCGGGCGATCCGCCGGGCGGTCGAGCTCGGCGTGACCTTCTTCGACACCGCGGACGTGTACGGCGCCGGCCACAGCGAACGCGTACTGGGCCGGGCGCTCGCCGGGATCCGCGACCAGGTGGTGATCGCCACCAAGTGGGGCAACACCTTCGACGAGTCGACCCGGATCATGCACCACCAGGACGCGACCCCGGAGTACGTCCACAAGGCCGTACGGGCGTCGCTCGAGCGGCTCGGGACCGACTACCTGGATCTCTATCAGCTGCACTTCGACACCACCGACGAGATCGCGTTGCCGCTGCGCGAGGCCTGCGAGGAACTGGTCCGCGAGGGGCTGATCCGCAGCTACGCGTGGAGCACCGACACCGTGCACAGCGCGGAACTCTTCGCGCAGGGCGAGCACTGCACAGCGGTTCAGCACGAGGCGAGCGTTCTGCACGACGCGCCTGAGTTCTTCGCGCTGTGCGAGCGCGAGAACC
Source organism: Kribbella pratensis (assembly GCF_004366075.1). Lineage (GTDB taxonomy): Bacteria > Actinomycetota > Actinomycetes > Propionibacteriales > Kribbellaceae > Kribbella > Kribbella pratensis. The sequence goes on from NZ_SODU01000001.1 coordinate 2,496,122, forward strand.
TGGCGAGCATCAACCGGACCCCGCTCGGCATGGGCATCCTCGGCCGCCGGGACGCGAACAAGCCGGCGACCGGCGCGGACATCCGCACCATGCCGCCGGCCTGGCTGCGGTACTTCGACGAGGGCGGCGTACCGGCACCGGAATGGTGGGAGAAGGTGTCCGCGATCCGCGACGTACTGCAGAGCGATGGGCGGACCCTCGCGCAGGGCGCCCTGGGCTGGCTGTGGGCGCGGAGCCCGCGGACCGTGCCGATCCCTGGTTTCAGGACTGTCGCGCAGGCCGAGGAGAACGCGCGCGCGATGGAGTTCGGCCCCCTGACGGACGATCAGCTGAAGCAGATCGCGACGCTGCTGGCCGCGTGAATCGCCTCCGGCCGAATGGGTACTCCGGGGAGTAAGCGAACCTCGAGAGGATGACGGCCGATGCGAGTGAAACACGGCAGGCCCATGATCACCGGCGCGGCCCTGACCATCGTCGGAGTCGGCGCCGGGATGCTCGCCGAGTACCTGCTCGACCCGGACCAGGGTCGAGCACGGCGCGCGCGGATGCGCGACAAGTCGTCCCGCTCGCGACGCCGGATGGCCAGTGGACTGAGTGGGATGTCCCAGGACGCCGCCAACCACGGCCGGGGACTGGTGATGGGAATGCGGTACCGCGTCACCGGCCGGTCGGCGGACGACGCCGTACTGCACGATCGGGTGCGCGCCGAGCTGGGGCGGCACGTCAGCCATCCGCATGCGCTCCAGGTGCGGGTCGACGGCGGCATCGTGACGCTCACCGGTGACGTGCTCGCCGCCGAGGAGAAGGCGGCGCGGCGAGCCGTCAAGCGGATCCCGGGTGTGAAGGGCGTCCACGAGCAGTGGAACGTGCACGAGGAGCCGGGCGACGTACCGACCCTGCAGGGCACCGCACGCTCGAAGAGCTAGCGGGTATCGCCTACTGCCACTGCGCGGTTTCACGGTCGAGGTCGGGGATCGGCCCGAGAATCGTCCACCCCGGCTCCAGCGCCCGGGTGCTCCGGAACCCGCGGTCGTCCGCGAACTCCTCCACGTCCGTGCCGTCGGGAGCGTGCATGATCGTGTAGCGCGGCGGGTCTTCCCCGTAGAAGCAGAAGAACGTGCGGTCCTGGTTCTTCGCCTGATGCACGATCCTGTCGGCGCTCGGAAGAGCCAGGTACGTCGCCTGATCGCCCGGGGTCGTCCGCTTGCAGACCTCAGCTCGTCCGGGGTCGCGCACGCAGATCCACGCATGGGTCCACACGATCCGCTCGGCCTGCGGGTGGGCGGCCACCAACTCTCCCATTCGCGCCTCGGCCTTGCTGAACCGCGTGTGATCGAACGCCGTCTCCAGTTTGTCGAACCGCCGGTGGTCGAACCCGCTGCCGAAATAGGCCTCCAACGACCAGAAGACGGCGACCCGGAAGGCCAGGAAGAGCGCCGCCACAACGACCAGCGTGACGAGCACGATCCGGACCGGTGAGCGCCGCCGGGTGGTCGTCATCGGGAGAGTTCCTCGTTGTGCGCCCACGCGACTTTGGTACCACAGCCCTTGTGCCACCGACTGTTTATCGATATACCTGCTGCCGTGCGACGACAGCAGACATCAGGCGAGCGGTTTGGTCGTGCCGCGGAGAACCAGCTGCGCGGGGACGACGAGTTCCTGCGGGTCGCCGCCCGGGCTGCCGAGCTGCGCCGTCATCAAGGCGGTGATCGCGTCGGCCATCTCCTCGTGCCCGGGGTTGACCGTGGACAGCGACGGCACCAGGTACGCCGCCTCGTCGATGTCGTCGAACCCGACCACCTGTACGTCGTCGGGCACGCGAACCCCGGCGTCGGCGAGCCCGCGCAACGCGCCCATCGCCAGTACGTCGGTCAGCGCGAACACGGCGTCGAACGCGATCCCGCGATCGCGCAGCACCTGGATCCCGTCGTACCCGTCCTGCAGGCCGAACGAGGAGCGCACGTTCAGCTCCGGGTCGACCGGTACGCCGGCTTCGGTGTGCGCGAGCGCGTAGCCCTCCGCCCGGAGCGCGGGCATGGTCGCGGAGCCGCCCGGATCGCCGCCGAGCATCGCGACCCGGCGCGCACCGGCGGCGAGCAGGTGCGCGGTGGCCTGGCGGGCGCCGTCGACGTTGTCCATCATCACGTGGTCGAAGCGCGACGGCTGCGCCCGCTCCCCGATCATCACCACCGGCGCGTCGGTGCGGAGCTGGCTCAGCTCGGCCGGGTCGATGTCGACCACACTGAGGATCAACCCGTCGTACATCCGCAGCCGCGAGAACGCGACCGCGTCCAGTTCGCCCTCGCGGCTGGCGCCGGTGCGTTCGGTGACGATCCGCAGGCCGTGCGCCTCGAACCGGTCGGCGAGGCGGGCGGCGAGCTGGCCGAAGTAGGGGCGCTCCAGCTCGGGCACGGCGAGACCGACCACGCCGGTGCGACCCGCGCGCAGGTGCCGGGCGGCCAGGTTCACCTGGTACCCGAGCTCACCGATCGCCGCCAGCACCCGGTCGCGGGTCTCCGGACCGACCCGCGGCCGGCCGTTGATCACGTTCGACACCGTCATCGTCGACACCCCGGCGAACCGGGCGACGTCGGCCATCGTCACGACACTCGATGGCTTCCCCATGCGGACCACTGTAAAGACACAGGAGGGCTCAATGCCTGAAGCACGCGTCGCGATCGATCTCGACGTACCGGGACCGACGATCAGCCGGCACCTGTACGGCCACTTCGCCGAGCACCTCGGGCGGTGCATCTACGGCGGTTTCTACGTCGGCGAGGACTCACCGATCCCGAACGAAGGCGGGATCCGGCTGGACGTGGTCGAGGCGCTGCGGGCGCTGGACATCCCGAACCTGCGCTGGCCCGGCGGCTGTTTCGCGGACGAGTACCACTGGAAGGACGGCATCGGGCCGAAGGCGGACCGGCCGTCGATGGTGAACACGCACTGGGGCAACGTCGAGGAGAACAACCACTTCGGCACCCACGAGTTCATGGCGTTGTGCGAGCTGCTGGGCGCCGCGCCGTACGTGAACGGGAACGTGGGCAGCGGGACCGTGCGGGAGATGAGCGAGTGGGTCGAGTACCTGACCCGCGACGGCGACAGCCCGATGGTGCGGCAGCGCAAGGCCAACGGGCGCGACGAGCCGTGGAAGATCCCGTTCTGGGGCATCGGCAACGAGGCCTGGGGTTGTGGCGGGAACCTGCGGGCCGAGGCGTACGCCGACCTGGCGAGGCAGTACGCCACGTTCCTCAAGGACCACGGCGACAACAAGCTGTACCGGATCGCGGCAGGCGCCTCGGACGACGACCTCAACTGGACCGAGGCGTTGCTGAAGTCGATCAGCTGCCTGGGCTGCGGGCGCGACCCGAAGAACATCTACCAGGCGATCTCGTTCCACTACTACACGGTCGCGGGGACCTGGGAGAACAAGGGCAGCGCGACCGAGTTCAGCGTGGACGACTACTACCGGACGTTGTCGAAGGCACAGGACATCGAGCGGGTCATCCGTGCGCACTCGGCGCTCATGGACGCCTACGACCCGGAGCGCAAGATCGGTCTCGTGCTGGACGAGTGGGGCACGTGGTGGGATGTGGAGCCGGGCACGAACCCCGGGTTCCTGTACCAGCAGAACGCGATGCGGGACGCGCTGGTCGCGAGCCTGCACTTCGACGTGTTCCACCGGCACGCGGAGCGGCTCGTGATGGCGAACATCGCGCAGACGGTCAACGTACTGCAGGCGATGCTGCTCACGGACGACGAGGGCGGGCTCGTCCGTACGCCGACGTACCACGTCTTCGAGATGAACAAGGGGCATCACGACGCGCAGTCCCTGCCTGTGCACGTGATCGAACCGACGACCTATGATCTCGACGGCAAGGCGATGGACCTGGTGTCGGCGTCCGCCTCGGTGAAGAACGGGCAGGCACTGGTGTCGGTCAGCAACCTCGATCCGGCCGCGGCGCTGGACGTCGTACTGGATCTCCGCGGCGGATCGCCCAGCGAGGCTTCCGGACGGTTGCTGACGGCATCGAAACCGCAGGCGTACAACACGGTCGCGGATCCGGATGCGGTGGCTCCGGTCCCGCTGAAGCTGGAACCGGAGCCGCGCGGGCTGCGGGTGACGCTCCCGCCGCATTCGTTTGCGACTGTCAGTTTGGTTTTGTGATCGCGATCTGGAACTCGTGCACCCAGTTCGCCGGGTTCTCCATGTCGAACTGGAGCGTGACCTCCCGGGCATACCCCTGGCTGCGGTAGCCGTTGTCCTCGATCCACCGGGCCAGCGTCTGCATGCTGCGGTCGGCCTCCATCATGTCGCCCTGGTGGACGATGGTGGCGGCGTCGAGCCCGGGGAGCTCGGTGATGTCGACGTCCGCCGTCGTACCTGTTTCGACGGGTACGGCGGCGTGGACGCGGATCGTCTCGTTCTCGGCGTCCTCGTAGTACGCGACCGGCGAACCGCACGGGTTCACACCGGCCGCGCCGAGACGTTCGAAGAGCTGGCCGAACAGGGGCTGGAGCACCGGGCCGATGTCGGCACCGTCGTAGCTCGGTGAGATCGCGGACAGTTCGGCGACCCGGGTCGGGGCGATGTGTTTCAGGACGACGTCGTCGGTGGGCATGTGACCTTCCCTCTCGATGAGTCGGAGCCTCGCCTCGACGCTCGTCAGCCGGGCCGCGCTGCGGGCCAACTCGTCCTCGAGCTGGGCCTGCCGCAGTCGCAGCATGCCGCGCAGTTCCTCGGCCGACAGCTTGGCGTCGACGATCTCGCCGACCTGCTGCAGGGTGAACCCGAGATCCTTGAGCGCGACGATCCGGTTCAGCCGGCTGAACTGGTCGGCCGAGTAGAACCGGTAGCCGGTTGCCGCGTCGACGACGGCCGGGCGGAGCAGCCCGAGCGCGTCGTAGTGCCGCAGCATCCGCGCCGACACCTGCCCGAACGCCGCGAAGTCTCCGATGGTGAACATCCACCCACCTTCCGGCTTGACACAGTGTCAAGGTCAAGCCGCAACAACACTACTTTGAGCCCCCACCAACCACTTCGGGCCGCGCAGAACGGTTGATGGGTGCCCAAGGTGGGGTGTTCAGGGAGAGACGCGGGTACGGCGGTCGCGGACTGCGGCGACGGTGAGGGCGGTGACGACGAGGGCGACTCCGCCGGCGCCGAAGCCGGTGACCAGGATGCCGCGGCTGCTCAGCCGGGCGTCGCACTGCATCGGCGTGATCCCCTTGTCGGGCTGGAAGACCGAGCCGCAGCCGTCCCCGCCGGCATGGACCGGCCGGACGGCGAGCACCACCCCGACGATCAGCAGGACTGCACCCACCGCGCCGAGGACCTTGCTCAGCACCGGCCGTCCGCTCGGGTCTGGGGGCATGCGTCAGCCAGGACCGACCATTGTTGGCGGGTCAGAGCCCACATACGCACCCTCAGCTCCCTGGCAGCTCGGTCAGATTTGATCAAATCTAACGCAGCTAGCAGTCAGCGCTGAAGTTGGGAACCGCCCGGTGCTGGAATCTTCACCCACTTCTAACGCTCCGGTTCACCCCTTCCAACGCCGCCCGGGCCGCATCGGTTCAGCCACTTCTACCGCTGCTCGGGCGGTATCGGTCAGTTGTCGAGGACCGCGACGAGGGACCCGCTCGCGCGGCCGTGCGCGACGTCGGAGAGCGCGCGGTCGACCGCGTCGAACGGGACGATCGTCGTGTGCGCGGCAACCGGAAGCCGGGCGACCAGGCGGAACAACTCCTCACCGTCGCGGCGGGTGTTGGAGGTGACGCTGCGGAGATCGCGCTCGTGGAAGAGGTGCCGTTCGTAGTTCTGCACCGGTACGTCGGACAGGTAGATACCCGCGACCGCCACAGTTCCACCGGGCTTGAGCGATTCGAGCGCGGCCAGGACCACGTCGCCGGCCGGAGCGAACACGATCGCCGAGTCCAGCGGCACCGGCGGCCGCTCCCCGACGAACGCAGCACCCAACTCACGGGCGAGGGCCTGGTTTCGCTCGCCACGAGTCACCACGAACAGTTCGGCGCCCTGAGCCAGAGCAAGCTGCGCGGTGAGGTGGGCGCTCGACCCGAAGCCGTAGATACCGAGCCGGCCACCGGGCGGCAGGTTCGCGCGGAGCAGGGAGCGGTAGCCGATGATCCCGGCACACAGCCACGGCGCGAGCTCCGCCGCCGGACGATCCGCCGGCAACGCGTAGGCGTAGTCCTCCGGCACCACGGCGTACTCCGCGAATCCGCCGTCGGCGTCCCAGCCCGTGTACGTCGAGCGCGGGCAGAGGTTCTCCGATCCTTGCCGGCAGAAGTCGCACACGCCGCAGGTGCCGCGCAGCCAAGCGATCCCGACACGGTCCCCGATCGCGAACCGCCCGGCCGCCGTACCGCGATCGACCACCTGCCCAACGGCCTGGTGCCCCGGGACGACCCCCGGGCGCTTCGGTGCCAGGTCACCCTCGGTCAGATGCAGGTCGGTCCGGCAGACCCCGCACGCCGCAACCTGCACGAGTACTTCGCCGGCGCCGGGTTCTGGCACGGTACGACGTACGCGCTGCAGCGGACCCCTGTCGACGGGTCCTGGTTGACCGACTGCCCACGCCTGCATCTGCTCCATGGCTCCATCATGCGACTCGTTGGAGAGCGCGTTCGCGACGCTCGGCAACCTTGGAGCCGGACTCCCGGCGAGCCATTCGCCGCAGTACGACGGGTGCGAGCAGCAATCCGGCGACGGCCCACACACCGAGGACTGCTGCCGTCTCCAGGTGGCGCCAGGACTCGCCGACCTCGACCACGACCGCTTCGCCGGGGAGAAGCGCGGACCGCATGCCGAGGCCCATCCAATAGACAGGCGTGAGCTGGCCGATCCACTCGAGCCATCCGGGCAACGCGGTGATCGGGTAGAAGATGCCGGAGACCGCGATCAGCGCGAGCATCGGCAACTGGATCAGGCCTTGGGAACGCGCGGTGGTGAAGACCGAGCCGAGGATCGCGCCGATCGGCAACGTCGCGACCAGGCCGAGCAGCAGCACCCAGACCAGCGTGAACCAGTGCGCGGATCCGAGCGCGAGTCCTTCGACGAGAAACAGCCCCGGGATCAGGAGAATCGCGAGATCTGCCAGCAGCCCACCCGCGACCGACACGACTTTGCCGATGAGGTAGCTGACCATGCCGTTCGGCATCGCCTTGGCGCGCAGCAGCGTGCCGTCCTCGCGATCGGCGGTGAGCTGCTGGCTCATGCTGACCATGCCCATCGCGGCGTTCATCCCGAGAATGCTCGGCAGGGCGAGTGCGCCGAGCAGGAGGCCGGTGGAGCCGAAGTCGCGATGCCGGAGGAAGAAGAGCGCAGCCAGCATCAGCACGGGCCAGAGGAAGTGGCTGAAGAGTTCGGGACCGTTGGTGAAGGACTGCCGCAACTCGATCAGCCCACGCCGCCAGCCGGTCTTCACGCTCGCCGCCGACTCCATGCCTGCTCCCGTTCTCATGCCGGCTCTCGTTCTGATACTTGGTCCCGGACCAGGGTGAGGTAGGTGTCTTCGAGCGACGCCCGGCGTACCTCGAGTTCGCGGACCGCGTCGCCGTACGTCGCGAAGAGCTCGCGGACGAACGCTGTGGAGTCCGCGGTCGCCTTCCGGAACGGTTGCCCGTCGACGGACCAGCGCACCTCGTCCTCCCCCGCGATCAGCTCGGTGAGCTGCGCCGTACTGCCGGCGGCGATGATGCGGCCCGCGGCGAGGACGAGGATGCGATGCGCGAGCTTGCTCGCCTCGTCGAGGTCGTGGGTGGTCAGCAGGATCGTCGTACCCTGCTCGGCCGCGAGCCCGCGCACCAGCTCGTGGAACTCCGACCGCGCCTCGGGATCGAACCCGGTCGTGGGCTCGTCCAGGAACAGTACGTCGGGGCGGCCAACGATCCCGATCGCGACATCGAGCCGCCGGCGCTGGCCACCGGAGAGGGTCTTGATCTTCTGCCCGGCACACGGAGTGAGGCCGACGGCGTCGAGAAGCTCGCCGGCCGGCCAGGCGCGTCGGTACGGCGTGTAGTACGAGCCCAGGTGATGGAGGAGCTCTCCGACGCGCCAGTTGCCATGGTCGCGCCAGGACTGCAGCACGATGCCGATCCGCGACCGCCAACGCTCGTCACCCGCGGCCGGGTCCACCCCGAGCACCTCGACGTGGCCGGCCGACCGGAGCCGGAAGCCTTCGAGGATCTCGATCGTCGTACTCTTCCCGGCGCCGTTCGGACCTAGCAGTGCTAGCACTTCGCCGGGGCGCGCGTCGAACGTCACGTCATGCAGGACCTCGCGATCGCCGTACCGCATCCGCAGGCCGTCCACTGTCAGAACCATGCCGTGGAACCTACGTTGCGTTCATCGAATCGGCAATCGTCAGCCTGGGTCCCGAGCTCGTGAAACCCCGTAAAACATGGCATTCTGTGCAATGGGATTGCGAGAGAACGCAATTCGTTGCAATGACCTGACGGTGAATGCGCGGATGTTGGAGGTCGCCGATGCCCGGAGGCAGGCTGAGTCACCAGGACCGGCTCGACATCGCGGCCGGCCTGGCGGACGGGCTCGGGTACGCCGAGATCGCGCGGCAACTGGAGCGGCCGACGTCGACGATCAGCCGGGAGGTCGCACGCAACGGCGGCGCAGGCGGGTACCGCGCCGACCACGCTCACTACGCAACCGCCTCCCGCGCCCGCCGACGCCGCCCCGCGCCCACGGAGGCGCGTGGAGATTCGCAGGCGATCGAGCCGCGGCGGGCGTACGTCGAGCGGTTCGCCACGATGATGGTCGACGGCGGGCTGCCGCGGATGGCCTCGCGGGTGCTAGCACTGCTCTATACGTCCGACTCCCGCACGCTGACGGCTGCCGATCTCGTCCGAGCGCTGCGGGTCAGCCCGGCGTCGATCTCGAAGGCGATCGGCTATCTCGAGCGGGTCGGGATGGTGCACCGCGAGCCCGACCCAGTACGCCGGCTGCAGCACTATGTGATCGCCGAGGACGTGTGGCTCAAGGCGTGGGAGGTGAGCGCGCGCACCAACCACAACTGGGCGGCGACCGCAGCCGAGGGCGTCGAGCTCGTCGGGCGCGATACCCCCGCAGGCGAGCGACTCACACAGATGGCGGAGTTCTTCGAGCGGCTCAGTGAAGACATGTCCGGCGGCGCGGGCTTCCAGGACTGCCTAGCAGTGCTAGCAGTTCTGTGGGAACCGGACCGCGCTGCGGAGCTCGCCGCCCGGCTCGGTTGGCCGGTCGAACGCGTCACCGATGCAGCCGACTACGCGATCAAGGCTTCAGCGCAAGAGAGTGCGGAGGAGGCGCCGCGTCAGGCCGCCGTCCGCGAGGCCTAGCTCGACGAGGTCGTCGAACACCTGCTGATCGGCAGCGGCCGCGCGAATGCCGCCATCGAGGATCCGGTCCGATCGGCTCAACTGGGCGACGAGCGCGGTGTCGCGAAGATGCCTGGCAAGCAAGCGGGTCGTGCGGCGGCGGTACGGCGTACCGGCGTCCGAGGTCCCCGCCCGCAGCGCGTCGGCGATCGCCCGGCCCGCCAACAGACCGGTCGCGACCGCGTAGTAGATACCTTCGCCGGTCATCGGGTTGATCAGACCGGCCGCGTCCCCGGCAAGCAGCACCGGCCCGCTGCGCGGCCGCCACGACCAGCCGGCGAGCGGCAGGTGATGACCCCACCACGACTCCCCGCCTTCGGTTGCCCCCGGAAGCAGCGCCTCGAGATGGTTCAGCAGCTCGGTCCGCGTCGGGCGGGTGCCGGCCAGCAATTCGCCGTACCCGACATTCGACCACCCGTCGCCACGGTCGAAGGACCACGCGTACGACGGTTGCCGACCAGGCCCGTACGCGATCACCTGACTCGCCGCGCGTGCAGCCGGAGTGGGCGCGTAGCCACGGATCGCCAGCGCGACCGGACCAGGTCTGAGACCGAGTTCCCGCCGTACGACGGAATGCGCACCGTCGGCACCGACCACGAAGCGCGCGTCCAGGTCCTCGTCCACGATGACGGATCGGTTCCGGATCTCGAGGCCGCGGACCCGTCGGCGGACGAACTGCGCGCCGGCCGTCCGCGCGGCCTCGACCAGGCGTTGGTCGAAGACCGTCCGCGGGACCACCCAGGTCGGCCGGGACATCTGCCGGTCCACGCCGACGTCACCGCGGTTGAGCACGAACCGCCGTACCGGCGTCCAGTCGTCGAGGATCCCCGTGACGCCGACGCCGGCCAGCAGATCGAGTACGTGCGGTGCGATCCCGTCACCACACGCCTTGTCCCGCGGGAACTCGTGCCGATCGAGCAACAACACCGACAGACTCGGATCCGCCGCCAACGCACCAATCGCAGCCGCCGCTCCCGCCGGCCCAGCTCCAACAACAATCACATCCCACACACGCGCCTCCCCGGCCACAGTCTTGCAGCTCCAGCTAGCGTCCGCGCGGTGCGGTGCTTCGCCCGGGGTCAGGTGCCGGGGCGGCGGCCGGGTTTGTTGGGGCGGCGGGTTGTCGTACGGCGGGGGCGTGGCGTGTGAGGAGTGACCGGGCCCGAGGGAGTGACCGGGCGGGCCTCGTCGAGGTCGACGACCTTCGGGGGTGGTGGGACGAAGACCGGGATGGTCTCCACCTCATCGACGGCGGGCGGGGCAGGTGGCGGCGGCGCGGCCGGTGGGGCGGGCTTGGCGCGGGCCGCCGACTCCTTGCTCGCTCGGGGCTGGACCTTCGCGACCGCGGGAGCGGCGAGCGGGTTGCGAGGCGGCCGGCGGTGTGGAAGGCGGGTGCTCAGCTCGATGCCGAGCGCATCGATCAGTTTGCGGCAGGCAACGATCGAGACGGCGACCGCGAGCACCGTGCAGGCGGCGAACAGTACCGACTGGCCACCGGACGACCAGTTCGACGGATCGGTGCGGACCATCGCGGCGATCATCGCGACGACGATCGCGTTGGTGATGCCGAGGGCAACGGCCAGGCCGACCGTCCGGAGCAGTACGCCGCGCTCGAGCCCGACGTCGTCGGCTGCCGCGACCAGCCCGGCGATCAATCCGGCGAGAACGGGCACTGTATAGACAAGCGCGAGCGTGAGTCCCGGGCTCGCGACGAGATAGAAGATGTCGAACACCACCGCGGTGCCGGTCAGCGCGGCGGCGAAGCACACCACCATCGGCGGATACGCGCGCAGTACCGCGACCGCGTCCGCGGGCACGGTCTTGAACATCCGCAAGGCCAACAGCAACGACTCATCCCCTCGTCCTCCCCCCATTGTGCAGTCCCGCCACCACCCTCAGTGAGATGCCCCGGCAGCGAGTCGCGGATCGCCGAGCCATCTCAATCAAGTCGCCACCGAGGCACGCACGCTCAGCGCGACGCCAGTCGGCTGATTGTGATGGCCTGGCGGTCCACGTGGGCGTCGTAAGGTCGGTCCGTGGACGACGAGGTACGGGTTGCGGTCGAGGCGGAGTTGCGGTTGTTGCTACCGGAGGTGCGAGGGTCGGCCGAGGTCGACGTACTGCTGGATCCGGAGTTCGTCGAGGTCGGCGCATCCGGCCGGCTGTGGGACCGGGCGGCGATCGTTGCCGCGTTGGCGTCCGGGGAGATCACCGACGCGGACCCGATCGAGGCGACCGAGGTCGCCGGCGTTCGGCTGGCCGACGACCTCGTACATGTCACCTACGTGTCCCGACGTACAGGCGGTACGCCGGTCCGCCGCAGTTCGATCTGGCGACGGACCGACGGCACCTGGCGCCTGTACTACCACCAGGGCACTCCTACAGCTGACGACTAGGCCGCTGTCTGGACCGGGGCCAGCTTTTCGCGGAGGTCGGTGAGGATCCGGCGGAGGACCCGCGAGACCTGCATCTGGCTGACGCCGATGTCCTCGCCGATCTCCGACTGGGTCCAGCCTTCGACGAAGCGCAGTTGCAGGATGCGGCGGTCCCGGTCGCCGAGGTCGGCCAGTACCGGCTCCAGCATCTCGACCGTCTCCAGCTGATCGATGCTCGCATCGTCGTCATCGGCAACGACATCCGCGAGCGTGAGCTCCGCGTCGGCCTCGGCGGGCCGGTCGAGCGACAGCACGTTGAAGCAGCCGCGCGCAGCGAGCGCCTGCTCGACCTCGGTCACCTCGACCTCGAGGTGGTCGGCCAGTTCGGCCGGTGTCGGTTCGCGGTTCAGCTGCTGCTCCAGCTCCGGCAGCTTGCTCGCGATCGTGCCCTGCATCTCTTGGAGCCGGCGCGGGATCCGGACCGTCCAGGCGCAGTCGCGGAAGTACCGCTTCACCTCGCCGCGGATGGTCGGGATCGCGAACCCGATGAACGGGGTGTCCGCCTCCAGCCGGTAGTGATGGGCTGCTTTCACCAGCCCTAGATAAGCGACCTGCTCCAAGTCGTCGGCCTCGGCGCCCCGCCCGCGGAAGCGGCGCGCGATGCCCTTGGCCATTTCCAGGTTGAGTTCGACGACCTGTTCGAGAAGTTCTTGCCGCTCGTCTTCGGAGGTGCTCGCGGCCCGGCGTTCCATCAGTTCCCGGGTGGCTGCTTCACGGGCGGCCCGATCGGTCGGGGCGCCGCTGCGGGTGGAATCCCGCTCGATGGTGCTCGTAACCATTGGTATGACCTCGCGACTGTCTCGTCACGGCGTGGCACTTCGCTGAACCACGGTCATGCCTACAAGAGGAGTCGTACCCCACATTCTCGGAACTCATGCATGCCGATGCTGAAGCCGTCGAAACGGTCACCGATCGCGACCGAAATCGATGAGCCAACGCTCGTTTGACCACGTAAAGATCACAGGACGTAAGGAAGCGGACACACGAGCCAAAAGTGTGTACGATGCAGATGCAAGCCCAAATGCACGTGCATATGCCAAGGACGTACGGAAGGTGCAGCTGATGACTGCGATCTACAACGGCATGCCCGGCGACTCGAACAGCGAGCTGATCTGGCGCAAGAGCCAGCGCAGCGGCCCTCAAGGCAACTGCGTCGAGGTAGCGAAGCTTCCGGACGGCGGTGTGGCGGTGCGCAACTCGCGCTTCACCGACGGTCCGGCATTGGTGTTCACGAAGGCAGAGATCGAGGCATTCCTCGGTGGCGTTCAGGACGGCGAGTTCGGCTACCTGATCTGAGCAAGAACCAGTAACACAGGGCAACTCAGAAGCGAGGGCCCCTTCGCCAGGCGAGTGACGAAGGGGCCCTTTCCTGTGCCCTGAGAACATCGGTACGACGACCCGGCGGACGACATCGAACGACGGCCGGCCGACGCCGTACCGCGCGATCACTCGACGTACGAAAAGCGCCAGGACCGACCCTCCGAAGAGAGTCGGCCCTGGCGTTGCCCGAGGGGCGGGTTCGGTCTACTGGACGGTGAGCGGCCAGAGCTGCTCGCTCGGCAGCTCGGAAGCCTTCCCCGTCGCCGCATTGTCAACGGTGATTCGCAATCCGGTGAACTTCGGCGTCATCACGCGCTGATACCGCGACGCGCGGTCCGGCTCGGCGACGTACTCGGCGATCAGGTGGTCGCCCAGCCAGATCCGCACCATCTTCCGTCCTCCTGTTGCTCTGTCGGTGGTCATGGGGCCAGGCTCACGATCGGGTCGCCGTCGAGTTGGCGGACGCCGCGCAACCAGCCCTCGAAGGCCCAGCGCTGTTGCTCGGGGCAACGCGCGACCAGGTCCTGGATCTCCCGCTCCGTCAGCTCCTCGGGCGCACGTCCGCCTGCCATCGCGGCGGTCTGCTCCACAACCTCACTGTCGTCGTCGTTCATCGACTCGGGTTCCCCAACCAGTCATGCCAACGGGGGGCCGTCGGCGGTCTGTAGGACCGGCCTGCCGGATCACGCGATGTCACTTTTCGCGAGAGCCAGCTCACCTTCTGTGCATGAATCAATCATGGCGTCGGCACGCGGCGAATGCAAGCGCCCGATGCACGTGCATCCGCACGTTTTCCATTTCGAGACCAGATCGGGCCACTTTCCGCCTGATTGAGCCTGGATCGACCGCCGGCGAACGGTGTTCGACGCCCATCGGGCGGACTAGTATGTGCTGACAAAGAAGCCAGACCCTGATCGGCTAGGCTTACGCTCCGTGATCGTCGATGCGGATTCGACGCTCTTTTGTAAGAACTCCGGCAGATCAGCGCTCGGGCATGCGATGATGTGCCCCTGCGGATGAGGTTGCCGATGAAGACCGCTGGGGCCGCTGGGAGGTGGGTGTGACCGAGTCGGGCGCGCAGAGCGGGCCGACCGCGCTGCGCATCATTCTCGGCGGGCATCTTCGCCGGATGCGGGTGGCAGCAGGGATCAGCAGATCCGACGCGGGGTGGGAGATCCGGTCGTCGGAGTCCAAGGTCAGCCGGATGGAACTCGGCCGCGTCGGCCTCAAGGAGCGCGACGTCCGTGACCTTCTTACTCTGTACGGCGTCGACGACGAGGAAGAGCGCGAACGCCTCCTCGCTCTGACCCGCGAGGCAAACAACCCCGGATGGTGGCACCGGTACGGCGACGTACTCCCGAGCTGGTTCCATTCTTATCTGGACCTCGAGGCCGCGGCGCAGCTGATCCGTGTCTACGAACTGCAGTTCGTACCCGGCCTGCTGCAGACCCCCGACTACATCCGCGCCGTGATCCAGTTGGGCCGCGGGCTGATTCCGGCTGAGGAGGTCGAACGGCGGGTCGCGCTGCGAACCAGCCGGCAGAGCATCCTGACCCGTCCGGAGCCTGTCCGGATCTGGGCGGTCGTCGACGAGGCGGTGCTCCGTCGGCCGATCGGTGGCGTCAAGGCGATGATCGCGCAGCTCGACCACCTGCTCGAGGCGTCGCAGTACCCGAACGTCACGCTGCAGGTGATGCCGTTCAACGTCGGCGGCCACGCAGCCACCGGCGGCGCCTACAGTATTTTGCGTTTCCCGGAGCAGGACCTCCCGGACATGGTCTACATCGAGCACCTCAGCAGCGCCCTGTACCTGGACAAACTCGAGGACCTCGACCAGTACACGGCCACCATGGAAGCCCTCTGCGTCGCAGCCCCACCCCCCAACAAAACCCGCGACATCCTCACAAACATCAAGAAGGACTTCGAGAGCTGACCCCCAGCTGGCCCTGGTCAACTGGTGCGGGCGCTGTGGAGAGCGGGACGAGCACGGGCGACAGGGTCCAGCATGCCCGCCCCGCTGATCATGGGGTGCGGCTGATGAAGACGATGGGATGGCCGGTCAGCTCTTCGAGCAGTTGCTGCCACTCCCGCGGCCCGCCGAGCGGGATCAGGTGCCCGCGGTGCGGTAGAGCGACGGCAGCGCCACCGATTTCGAGCAACACCGCATCGATGAGCGTCTGCATCGCCTGGCCGGAGCTGTCCTCTTCGACGAAGAGCGGACCAAGTTGGTACCCGCGCTCGATGGCCTCCGCGTAGGCGGCCTCCTGCAGCTCGGCGAGGTCGCGCAGTGTGCGGGTGAGGCGCTCGTGCGCATAGCAGAACAGGGTGCGTTGCACTGCCGGTTCGGCCCCGCCCCCGTGGTCGAAGCCGGGCCGGCGCGCCGGGTTCACCTCTGTGGTTGCCACGCAACGACCGTACGGACAGCGCGCGGTGGCGCACCATACGAATCTGAGCGCTCGGCAGGTCCCTTTCGGAGCGCGTTTCAGCTCGGCGCGGTACCGGCGTACAGCTTGAACGCGAGGTTGTGGATAACGGTGCCGCGCTTATTGAGCGATCAGCGTGGCGATGAACGCACTGGTGTCGCGTGGGCTGAGGGCACCGGCACGCAAGTGATCGAACACCATGCTGTAGCGATCGATCTCGGCTTCCGTTTCCAGGAAGATGTCGCCGGCGAGGCTCTCCACATAGACGACGTCCGGCGCCACGGGTCCGAAGTTGAGCCGGACGAATGCGCCGGTCATGCCCGGATGCGCGCCCCGATCGAAGGGGAGCACCTGGAGCGTGATGTTCGGTCGCTCGCTGACCTCCAGCAGCCGTCCGAGCTGCGCGCGCATGACAGCAGGGCCGCCTACCTCTCGGCGCAATGCCGCCTCATCAACTACAGCCCAGAACTCCAGCGGCTCTCGTTCCTCCCGCTTCCGGCCCAGAACTACCTGGCGCTCCATTCTGGTCTCCACGTTCCGCTCGATCTCCTCGGCCGCCATCGGCAGGCCGTCGCGGACCGCGGCTCGGGCGTACTCCTCTGTCTGGAGGAGGCCAGGGATGTACAGCGACTCGTAGTTGTGTGCGATCTTCGCTTCCGACTCGAAACTGATGTAGGCGGCGTAGCCCTGAGGTATCACGTCCGTGAACTGGCGAAGCCAGCCTGGATGCTTCGCGCCCCTGGTCAGTTCGATCAGTTCGGTACGCCGTGCTTCAGGCACGCCGTACAGGTCGAAGAGGGTCTCGAGGGTGCCGGTGTGCGGCTTGGCCTGGCCCTTCTCGATGCGCCAGAGGGTGCCCTGGTTGACGCCGGTGCGTTCCTGGACCAGCTCGCGGGTCAGGCCCGCCTCCGAGCGCAGGGTTCGAAGCTCGGCCGCGAAGGTACGCAGTCTGACTAGAACGACCGATCCACTACCCATGAATCGCAGATCGACAGCATTACGTGTACCTAGATTCGTATGGTACAAGAGCCATTACGCTCCGTACGGTCGTGTCATGGCCTCGGCATGTGGGCGCTGGCCATCACACGCCACGAACGATCCGGCCTGCGCGGATGCCGCGAACTCGCGAAGGGGCAGCGACACCGACGATGGTGGACGCGGCTGTAGGAACGCCTCAACGACACCTTCCGCCGCAGACAGCACCTGTTAGGTGTTGTCTGTCAGCCACTGGATGAGGGGTTGGGTGGCTCGCCAGTCTTTTCGGACTTGGGGGGCCAGGTCCGGGGTGTGGATTACGGGTTCGAAGCCGTAGTTCTTGCTGACGGTGAGGGATTTGTGGCGGAGTAGGTCGATGCGCGGGTGGTCGGGGTCGTAGCCTCGCGGGCTGGTTTTGAGTTTGTCGCCACCTACGGTCCAGCCGGCCTTCACCAGCTTGGCGAGGAGCTTCTCGAGCTGTTTGCCGCGGCGGTCGTCGTCGATGGCGGTGCGGACGCGGGCCAGACGCTCGGACGAGGCCTCGTAGAAACCGGCCGCGACCCGTACGCCGGGTGCAGAGACCTGCACGTACCACCCGGTGGCAGGGGCGACGTCGATGAAGGCGCCCTGGTGGGTCTTGTACGGCGTCTTGTCCTTGGCGAACCGCACATCGCGGTACGGGCGGAACAGTTTCGCCGTACCGAACTCCTCCTCGAGCTCTGCCAGCAGCGCGGCCATCGGCGCCCGGACCGACTCCTCGTAGACGTGCTTGTGCTCCGTCCAGAAGGTCTTGGTGTTGTCCATTTCGAGATCGTCGTAGAAGTCCAGCGCCGCAGCCGGAAAACCGGTAAAACTCATGGGGTCACGATAGTTCGCCCGGCAGATCGGACAGACACCCCATGCGCGCGATCCAGGTCACCCGGTTCGGCGGCCCCGAGGTCCTCGTACCGACCGAGCTCGAACCACCGGTCGCGGGCCCCGGCCAGTTGCTCGTCGAGGTCGGCGCGGCCGGAGTGAACTTCGCCGACACCCATCGCACCGACGGCTCGTACCGCGGCGGCGTCACGCTCCCGTTCGTCCCCGGCGTCGAGATCGTCGGCCGTACCGGGACCGGTCGCCGCGTCCTCTCCCCCATCCTCGAGACGGGCGGAGGGTACGCCGAGTATGCCGTGGCGCCGGCGTCCCGCGCGGTCGACGTACCGGAGGAGGTCAGCGACGGGCAGGCGCTCGCGCTGCTCATCCAAGGACTGACGGCCTGGCACGTACTGAGGAACAGCACCCGGCTGCGCGCGGGCGAGACCGTGCTGGTGAACGCGGCTGCCGGCGGTGTCGGATCGATCGCGGTGCAACTCGCCAAGCACTTCGGGGCCGGCCTGGTCATCGCGACGGCGTCGACCGCGGCGAAGCGGGACCTGGCACTGGAGCTCGGCGCGGATGTTGCTGTGGACAACAATGCGGACGGCTACGCGGACCGGATCCGGGAGGTGACCGACGGTGTGGACGTCGTACTGGACTCGACGGGCGGCCCGACGATGCTGGCCGGACTGGAAACACTCAACGGCTTCGGCCGCCTGGTCAACTACGGCAACGCCGGCCGGGAGGGCCGGCCCAGCATCGACCCGAGTGCGCTTGCCCAACGCAACCTTTCGGTGGCCGGCTTCTGGCTGGTGCCCGCGATGGACGAGCCTGGCGGGTACGTCGAACCGCTGACCGAGCTGCTCGCCCTCACTGCCGCCGGCAAACTCCGCCCGCTGGTCGGCGCCGAGTACCCGCTGGAGGACGCCCGCCGTTCACACGAGGATCTGCTAGCCCGCCGGACTACCGGCAAACTCATACTCAAGCCGTGAGAGCCGCAAAGAAGGCACGGATGTCGGCGGCCAGCACCTCGGGCTGTTCAAGTGCGGCGAAGTGACCGCCGTGCGGGTGGCTGGTCCAGCGGACGATGTTGTCGGTGTGGGCGACCTTGTGCCGTAGCGGGATGAAGTTCTCGTGCGCCAGATCAAGGAGCGCCGTGGGCGTCCGCGACGGCTCGGCCGGCTGGCCCCAGTACGACGCGTGCGCGCGCTCGTAGTAGATCGCGCCGGACGATCCGCCGGTCCTCGTCAGCCAGTAGAGCATGACATTGGTGAGGAGCAGGTCCCGGTCGACAGGCGAATCCGACCAGGTCGCGAACTTCTCCGCGATCCACGCCAGCTGCCCGACCGGCGAGTCGGTCAGCGCGTAGGCCAGCGTCTGCGGGCGGGTCGACTGCAGATCGGCGTACCCCTGCTGCTCCGTCGCGAACTCTCGCTGCCGGTGCCACGACGCCCAGGTCCGTTCGCGCTCCTCTGCATCCAGGGGCGCGAGTTCCTCGAAGGTCGGTTCGGAGGTCGCACCCGCGCCGGGGATGAGGTTGAGATGTACGCCGATCACGCGCTCGGGATCGATCCGCCCGACTTCACGGGAGATCGCCGAACCCCAGTCGCCGCCCTGCACGCCGTACCGCTGGTATCCGAGCCGCGTGACCAGCTCGGTCCACGCCCGCGCGACGCGCTTGAACTCCCACCCGGGCTCGGTGGTCGGGCCGGACAGGGTGAAGCCCGGGATGGTCGGGAGAATCAGGTGGAAGTCGCTCAGCAACTCGACGACGAAGGTGAACTCGACGATCGAGCCCGGCCAGCCGTGCGTGAGGACGAGTGGGATCGCGTCCGGCGACGACGAGCGGAGGTGGGCGAAGTGGACGACCGCCCCGTCGATGACCGTTGTGTACTGCGGCCACGCGTTCAGCCGCGCCTCGGCAGCCCGCCAGTCGTAACCGTTCCGCCAATAGCCGACCAGTTCCCGCAGGTAGTCCAGCGGTACGCCGCGGGACCAACCGGCCCCTGGCATCTCCGAGGGCCAACGCACCAGGTCCAACCGCCGGCGCAGGTCGTCCAGCTCACTCTCGGGCACATCCAGCCGAAACGGTTCGATCGTCACCTAGGTCCTGTCTGGTAGTCCAGCGCCGTAGCGAGTGCCCCGCAGTAGGCGATGGACTACCAGACAGGACCTTACGCACTCTGACATAGATGGTGGCCGGTCAGGCGGTGATTTTCTCCTGGGCGCGGTCGCGGATCACCTTGACCGCGACGGCGGCGATCAGGCACAGCACGCCGGCGCTCATCACGACGGTGGTCAGCGTGCTGGCGCCGTTCAGTGCGTTGTCGCAGGCCATCGGCGTGATCCCGGCCGCCGGCCGGAACGCGGAACCGCAGTCGGTCCCACTCGCCGAGACCGACCGGAACCCGAGCAGCGCGCCGCCGGCCAGCAGCACCAGCCCGGCCGCGCCGAGAATCCTGTTCAGCGAGATCACGGTCAGACCGGATCCGCTGGATACGGGCATGCCGATCGCACGCCCCGTGAGCCCCGTTGCACTTCGATCACTCCTGACGTCGTCGGACCACCCAGGGATCGACGGTACGGTCCGGCCCGCGATGATCCCCACCCGAGCAGCCGGTCAGGATCGATTCTTCACAGAGACCTTACTCAGAACATGACCGGCTGTGACGGTGATCTCAGATCAAATGACGGTGCAATTCAGAAGGAAGGCACTCTCAACCGAGACGTTCCTCCAGATACACAGTGATCTCGTCCCCCGGCTGCTTGCCGAGCAGCGTCCGCAGCTCGCCCTTGACGGGCAGTTTGTGGGTCCCGTCACCGAGCGCCATGAACGAGCTCTCGAACGGGTGGCCGTCCATCGTGCCGCGCACCTTGACCAGTCCGCGCGTCCCGAAGTAGGCCGCCGAGTCCGGCATCTGCACGTAGGTCCAGCCGCCCTTGGCGTCGCTCTTCAGCAGCGGCGCGGTGAAGGTCTTGTCCAGCTTTCCGGTCTTCTTGCTCACGGTGAGCTCCTCTCTACACACCTAGGTAGAGACTGCGAACGGCGTTTCGACATCTCCTGCCAACCTATTCTGGGAAATGTGCAGATGACGATCCGCCGGGCCGGGCGGGACGACGTACCGGCGGTGCTGGCGCTCCTCGACGGGGCGACCGAGTGGTTGGTGGCCCGCGGGCGGACCGACCAGTGGGGTACGGCGGCCCACTCGACGAGCCCGCGGCGGGTCGAGCAGATCACCAGCTTCGCCGACGACGGCGGACTGTGGGTGGGCGAGACGGACGGCCGAGTGGTCGGGGCACTCGCTGTCGGGGCCGCCCTCGACTACGTGCCGCCGGCAACCGAGCCGGAGCTGTACGTGCGGCTGCTCGTGACCGACCGCCTGTCCGCCGGGCAAGACTTGGGCGGGATCCTGCTCGAGTATGCCCGCAGGCTGGCCCGCGAGGACGGCGCGCGGATGCTGCGGGTGGACTGCTTCGCCGGGGGCGACGGGGCACTGGTCCGCTACTACGAGAAGCAAGGGTTCACGCGGGACGCCGAGTTCGCCGTACCGCGGGTCAATGATGTGGACTGGCTGGGTCAGGTGCTGGTCCAGCGCCTGTGACCGCGCGGTGAACCACGCCGTGTGAGTCGCTGCAGTGCTCCGGCCCCTGGCTGGCGGTGGCGTGGTCGACCTGGAGCGTCGAGTGCGTCAGATGGTGGCGCTCGGCAAGCACTTCCTCGATCCGGATCCGGATCTGGTGACAGTCGAGCCCCTCGGCGACCAGGACGTGCGCGGACGCGGCCGGTTCGCCCGAGGTGATCTCCCAGACATGGAGGTCGTGCACCTCGACCACGCCCTCGACCGCGCACAGCTCGGCGCCCAGCGACTGCGGATCGATCGCGATCGGCGCGGCCTCGAGGAAGATCCGCCCCGAGTCCCGGACCAGGGATACGCCGGCCTTCAGCATCAGTACGGCGACCACGAACGCGGCGATCGCATCCGCGCGCGCGAACCCGGTCAGCAGTACGACGAGACCGGCGATCGCGGTCGCGACGAAGGCGAACAGGTCGTTCAGGATGTGCTGGAACGCGCCCTCGACGTTGAGGCTGGAACGGTTCGCCTTGCTGATCAGCCAGGTCGCGAACAGGTTCACCACGATGCCGACGACGCCTGTGATCAGCACCAAAGCGCCCTTGACCTCGGGCGGATGGATTAGCCGGCTGACGGCCTCGTACACGAAGTACACCGCGAGCAGCAGCAGCGTGGTGCCGTTGGCCTGCGCGGACAGGATCTCGACGCGCTTGAAGCCGTACGTGAACCCACCGGCCGGCGGCTTCGCGGCGAGCCGGATCGCTAGCAGTGCTAGTGCGATGGCGATCGCGTCGGTGAGCATGTGAGCCGCGTCGGTGACGAGCGCCAGCGAACCGGCCGCGAGCCCGACGATCACCTCGGCGATCATGAAGCCGACGATCAGCGCGAGCGCACCGCTCAGCAGCTTCCGGTCCGCCGCCGCGCTGACACCGTGCCCGTGTCCGTGGCCGGCGCTCATGCTTCCGACCTCTCCGGATGCATGGCCTCGGTGTGCTCGGTGTGCGCGACCGCGAGGTCGAGCAGCATCCGCACGTGCGCGTCGTCGAGCCGGTAGAACGCGTTCCGCCCGTCCCGCCGTACGCCGACCACGCGGTGCGCACGCAGCAACCTGAGCGCGTGGGATGTCGCGGACTCGCTCAAACCGGTGATCGCGGCGAGATCGCAGACGCACAGCTCCCCGTCGAGCAGCGCGACGAGCAGCTTCAGCCGCCGCGGATCGCCGAGCAGACCGAACACGTCGGCCGTGTCGGCGATGTCCTCCTCGCCCGGCATCCTGGCATTGACGCTCGCCACCCGCTCCGGATCGACCAGGCGGACGTTGCAGGCGTCAGGCTGCACATCTGCAGAACTGTTCATATATCGACAGTAAGGCAGCGGCCCGGCGTGCCGCAAGCTCACCGACAGCGGCTGTTTGGTCCGGTCCGGCAGGACGAGCTTCGGCCACAGGAACTCGCGCCAGGCCGCGATGATCGACGGAATGGACGGCCGTAGGCGACTTGTTGGACTCTTGTCGCTATGCCGAGCTGGTCGATCTACCTCACCCCCAGTGCGACCGAACGACAGCTTGGACTCTGCTGTCTGGGTGCGGGCGAGAAGGAGAACAGTCCGGCCCACACTCCGGAACGCGCTCTCGGCTGCCATGCCCTGGTCTGGGTCAGCGAAGGGCGGGGCCACCTGCTGTACGGACCTGACCGCGTGCTTCATGAAGTGCGCGCACCCGCGATGCTCACGCTGCGCGCCGGTGTCGTGCACAGCTATCGGCCGGAGACGCGGTGGCGGCAGGCATGGACCCTGTTCGGCGGTCCGGCGACCGAGGCTCTCGCCTCACTGGGGCATCTGGACCCGGACCGGCCGGTCTGTCGCTACAGCGATCCGCGGTCGGTCGACCGCGCCTTCACCCGGCTCCTGCGGGTCTGTACGACGCACAACGCCGTACAGACCGCGGCAGCATTGTTCGATCTGATCGCGCAGGCCGCACCGCCGTTGTCGGACGAGGTCACCACTCAACTCGCGGACCTCGCCTGCACACCGATGAGCGTCCGCGGCTACGCCAACGAACTCGGGCTCACCGTGGAGGAACTGCGCGAAGCGGTGCGCGGCGTCACCGGCTCGACTCCCCACGAGCTGATCCTGACCACAAGGCTCAGCAAGGCGAAGGTTCTCCTGGCCGAAGAGGACCTCCCGGTCGCGGCGATCGCCCGCCGCGTCGGCTACGACGACCCTGCCTATTTCACCCGCCTCTTCACCGCCAGAGTAGGCATGTCCCCAACCTCCTTCCGCCAGTCCGGCCACACCACAGAACCTGTGCGTCAGGCAAGGCCGAGTCGGTAGGCGTACGCGACTGCTTGGGCTCGGTCGCGGAGGTTGGCTTTGGCGAAGAGGTGGTTGATGTGCGTCTTCACGGTGGCCTCGCTGACGACCAGGTGGCGGGCGATCTCGGTGTTGGACAGGCCGTCGGCGATCAGCCGCAGTACTTCGACCTCGCGCGGCGTGAGCCCCGAAACCGTGGCTTCAGTCCGTTTGGTGGTTCCCTCGACCAGCCGGCGCTGGACGTCCGCGTCGACGATCGATTGGCCGCCAGCGGCCGCCTGCAGAGCCCGCCCGATCGACTCCGCATCCGCGTCCTTGGTGAGGAACCCGAGCGCGCCGGCCCGCAGTGCGGACAGCACCGAGTCGTCGTCGCTGTACGTCGTAAGCACGACGACCTCGGTCCGCGGATGGTCGGCCCGCACTCGCCGGGTCGCCTCCACACCGTCCATGGTCGGCATCCGCAGGTCGACGAGCAGGACGTCCGGGTCGTGTTCGCCCACCAGCCGAACCGCTTCCAGACCGTCCGACGCGGCCGCGATCACGTCGATCCCGGGCAGCAGCTTGAGCAACGTCACCAGCCCGTCACGCACCACGGTCTGGTCGTCCGCGACCACCACTCGCACACTCACGCAGGCACCTTCAGTTCGACCCGCCAGCCCGTCGAAGTCGGGCCGGACTCCAGCGATCCGCCGACCAGGTCGGCACGTTCACGCATCCCGAGCAGACCATAACCACCCGGTGCCGCGCGCTCCGGACGCTGCCCCGGCCGGTCCTCGACAGTCAGCCGGACCACGTCGCCGTACGACAGTCGCACCTGCACCGGCGCGCCCGGCGCGTGCTTGCGGGTGTTCGCCAGCGCTTCCTGCAACGTCCGGTACAGCGTGCTCAGCACCTCGGCCGGCAACTCCCGCTCCGCGCCGTCGACCTCGAACTCCGCGACCGCGCCACTCTCCAGCCGGTACGCCGTGACGAGATCGCCGAGCGCCCGTACGTCGGGTACCGCGTCCTCCCGCAGCGCTGCAACCGCCCGCCGTGCCTCGGCCAGCCCATCCGCGGCCAGACCTTGCGCCCGCGTCACCTGCTCGATCGCTTCCGGCGACGCCCCGTCCCGCACGAGCATCAACCGCGCACCCTGCAGGCTCAACGACAGCCCAGCCAGGGAATGCGCGAGTACGTCGTGCACGTCGCGCGCGATCCGCGCCCGCTCCGCCAGCGCCGCCGCCCGCTCATGCTCCTCGATCGCGGCCTGTTTCCGGGCCAGCGACACCTCGAGGTCCTCCAACTGCTGCTCGCGATTACGACGATTGACCGCGGCAAGCGTCAGCGCGACAACCCCGAACGCGGCCCCGAACGCGCCAGGCAGCGAACGCGTTGTGAGGTACAGCGGAACACTCGCTCCAAGGATGCTGATGGCAACGATGATCCACTCGAGCGGCTGCGCGCGGTAGTAACGGACCGCCGCGCGGCTGACCCAGAACGGGACGACGATCATCGCGCTGCCTGGCAACGCGTACCAGAGCACGGATCCGGCGACCGCGAACACGAGCAGGCCGTAGCCGGCCGGACCGGGTGGTTCGCCGTACTCGAGGGCGAACAGCGTGATGTTGCTGACGACAACGATCAGGCCGATCGCCAGGATCAGCGGATACGGCAGCCTCTGGTCGTCGTGGTCCTGGGCGGCAACGACCAACGAGAGGATTGTGATCACCCCGGGGACGGCACGCAGCAGCAGGCCCGGCACGGAGTTGTCCCGCAGCAGGCCTGCTGGAGTCCACGTCATGACTTCATCATGCCCGCTGCACTGCGAACGGGATGTTCATGGCCAGCGAGCGACGGTAGATCATCGCGTTCTGGGCACCGATCGTGATGCCGATCGTCAGCGCGAGCGCCGCCTTGCTGACTCCGCCGTGCGGCCAGAGCGCGGCCGACGCGAACGACGCACCGACCCGGAGGCCGATGGTCAGCAGCCACAGCAGGAGCGTCGCCACGGTGCCCTTCTGGAACAGGCCCTCGTCGGTCTGTGTGAGCCGGATGCTCGCGCCGCGGGCGAGCCCGCAGCCGAGCAGTACGACGCAGTCGAGCGCGAGGAACGCGAGCTCACCGGTCGAGGCGCTGTGGACGGCCGACGACAGCGAGAGTACGCCGACGCCCAGCAGGATCAGCGGCATCACGAACAGGGACTTCTGCGTGACGAGCGAGCCGGTCACCTGCCGGCCGATCACCCGCACCAGCACCAGCAGGCCAATCAAGATTCCGAGCACGGCCGACATGTCAGCTGTTCCTTTCCAGGGAGGTTTCGTCGTTGTCGACAAGCCTCCTTGGAAGCGACGCACTGAACGTCAGCCCCGAGGTGAGACCCGGGTGGAACCGGGTCTCAACCCCAGGGTTGAGTCACGCCAGCGACACCAGGTCGAGGTAGTCGTCCGACCACAGGTCCTCGGTCGCGTCCGGGAGGATCAGCACGCGGTCCGGGCGGAGCGCCTCGATCGCGCCCTCGTCGTGCGTGACCATCACGATCGCGCCCGGGTAGCTGCCGACCGCGCCGAGCACCTCGTCCCGGGACGCCGGGTCGAGGTTGTTGGTCGGCTCGTCGAGCAGCAGGACGTTCGCGCTCGAGTGGACCAGGCCGGCGAGTGCCAGCCGGGTCTTCTCGCCACCGGACAGGACCCCGGCCGGCTTGTCCACGTCGTCACCGCTGAACAGGAACGAACCGAGCACGTTCCGGACCTCGCCGTCGGTCAGCCCCGGCGCGACGGACGCCAGGTTCTGCCGTACGGTACCGGCCAGGTCCAGCGTGTCGTGCTCCTGCGCGAAGTACCCGAGCCGCAGTCCATGACCGGGTACGACGCGGCCGGCGTCCGGCTGTTCGCGGCCCGCGAGGAGCCGGAGCAGCGTGGTCTTACCCGCGCCGTTCAGCCCGAGGATGACGACCCGGCTCCCCCGGTCCACGGCCAGATCAACACCGTTGAGGACCTGCAAGGCGCCGTACGACTTCTTCAGACCGACTGCGGCAAGCGGCGTCCGGCCGGACGGCGCAGGGGCCGGGAGCCGGATCTTGGCGACCCGTGCAGCTCGGCGTACCGGCTCCAGCCCGGCGAGCAGCCTGTCCGCGCGACGGGCCATGTTCTTGGCCGCCATCGCCGTACTCGCACCGGCCTGCATCTTCGCCGACTGGGCCTGCAGGACCGCGGCCTTGCGCTCGGCGACCGCACGCTCGCGCTTCCGCCGCCGCTCGTCCACCTCCAACTGCTCGAGGTACTTCGTCCAGCCGGTGTTGTGGACGTCGATCGTCAGCCGCTGCGGATCCAGGTGGAAGACCCGGTTGACCGTTGCCTTGAGCAACTCGCGGTCGTGGCTGATGACGATCAGGCCGCCGGGGTACGCCAGCAGGAACTGCCGCAGCCACAACACCGAGTCGGCGTCGAGGTGGTTGGTGGGCTCGTCGAGCAGCAGTACGTCGTGCTGCGCGAACAGGATCCGGGCCAGCTCGACGCGCCGGCGCTGACCACCGGACAGCTCACCGATCGGCTGCTCGAGGGCACGGTTCGGCAGACCGACACCGGCCGCGAGCCGCGCCGCTTCCGCCTCGGCCGCGTAACCGCCGCCGGCCTGGAACGCGGCTTCGGCGCGCGCGTACGATGCCATCGCCTTCTGCTGAGCCTTCTCCTGTGCCTCACCGGTGGCCGTACTCATCGCGGCCTCGGCCGCACGGAGCTCCCGTACGGCGACGTCCAGCCCGCGCGCGGACAGGATGCGCGCGGTGACGGTGATCGCGGGATCGGCCGCCCGCGGGTCCTGCGGCAGGTAGCCGATCGACCCGGTCACGGTGACCTGCCCGGTCGCGGGACGCGTCTCACCGGCCAGGGTCTTCAGCAACGTCGTCTTGCCGGCGCCGTTACGGCCGATGAGCCCGACGCGGTCCCCCGCGCCGACGCTGAACGAAATGCCGGTCAGCAGCAACTGCGCACCGACCCGAATATCTACACCGCGAACGGTGATCATGATGGTTACTCTCCGTGGTAGCTAGTGGACACACCTCACCTGCAGAAGCGGGTGCGCCAGCTAGACACAGAGGCAAGTAGCCATGCGCCCACGGTAACCGGGGCGGGCAAGATCCGTCAGCTGATTTTCGCGGGGAGCTCGACGACGAAGCGGGCGCCGCCGCCCGGGCGGTCGGTGACCTGGATCGTTCCGTGGTGCCACTGGACGTGGCGGGCGACGATCGCGAGGCCCAGACCCACGCCCCGGCCACGGCCCGAGGTCTCGCCGCGACCGAACCGTTCGAAGATCCGGGACCGGTCCTCGACGGCGATGCCCGGCCCGGCGTCGTCGACGGTGATGATCACGCCGAGACCACCCGCCTCGACACCCACGCCCTTGCAGCCGCCCGCGTGGTCCTCGGCGTTCTCGACCAGGTTCGCGATCACCCGCTCGAGCCGGCGCTTGTCCGCGTGCAACGTCAGCGCCTCGGCCTCCGGCGCGACGACCGTCACCTCCCGCCCGGCGGTCGTGTCGGCCGCGGCCCGGACCAGGTCGGCGATCCGCACGATCTCCCGGCTTCCCCGGTCGCCGCCGTCGTCGCGGGAGATCTCCAGCAGGTCGATCACCAGCCGGCGGAAACGGTCCAGGTCGTCACCGAGCAGTTCGACCGGTTCCCGGACGGCGGCCGGCAGCTCGGCGCGGTGGTTCTGGATGAGCTGCATCGAGTTCAGCATCGTCATCAACGGCGTACGCAGCTCATGACTCACGTCGCCGGCGAACCGGGCGTCCGCCGCCACCCGTCGCTCCAGGTCCGCCGCGGTCTGGTTGAACGACCGCGCCAGCCCGCCGAGATCCTTGTCGTCCTCCGCCGGCAACCGCGCGTCGAGCTTCCCGCGAGCGACCGCGTCCGCGACCCGCGCCAGCTCCGCGAGCGGGCGCAGCGCCACCGTGCTCGCCAGCCGTCCGACCGCGAGCCCGACCAGCGCGGTCGCGATCGCCGCCGCGATCAGGGTGATCTTCATCCGCCGCAGCGTGTCGTCCAGGCTGCCCAGCGGATGCCACTCGAAGAACGCGTCGCCCTGACGCCCGATCGGTACGCCGACCGCGAGCACCGGCTGCCCGCCCACCTCGATCCGCCGGTGCACCACGGTGCCGCCGATCGCGCTCTCGATCAGATCCGGCGGCAGATCGGACGGCTTCCCGGTCATCGCGTACCAATGGTCCTGGAGGTAGAGCATCGAGGCCGCCGCATCGGTGGACGGCAGGCTGTTCATCACCTCCATCACGGACACCCCGCGCTGCAGTGCCGGGGTCTCGCACTCGACCCGCTCGTGGCTGGGCCGGCACGGCTCCGGCGGACCGAACAGCCCGTACCGCAACGCTGCCCCGTTGTCCGCCGTGATGGTCTCCGCCGCCGCCTCGCGCTGCTGCACCAGGTAGTCCGAGACAACAGTCCAGGTCACGATCGACAGCACGGCCGACAACCCGAGCGCCAGCAGGCCGTACGCCAGCATCACACGGCCCCGGAGGGTGACCCGTCCCAGCAACGTCAGCTCACCAGTCGGTAGCCCAGGCCGCGGGCCGTGACGAGATGCTTCGGGCTGGCCGGGTCCCGCTCGACCTTCAGCCGCAGCCGCCGGATGTGTACGTCGACGATCCGGCTGTCACCGAAATACCCGTAGCCCCAGACCTTCGACAGCAACTGCTCGCGGCTCAGCACCTTGCCCTCGGCATTGGCCAGCTCGGCAAGCAGCTTGAACTCGGTCCGGGTCAGCGGCAGCACGTCGCCGTCCCGCGTCACCTCGGCCCCCGGTACGTCGATCCGCAGGTCACCGACCTCCAGCAGGTCGGCCTGACGCGCGCTGGCCGGCTCGACCCGGCGCAGCAGCGCCCGGATCCGGGCCGACAACTCCTTGGCGACGAGCGGTTTCGTCACGTAGTCGTCCGCACCCGCCTCCAGGCCCGCGACCACGTCGTGACTGTCGGTCCGCGCGGTCACCATGATCACCGGTACGTCGCTCGCGCGGCGGATCTCCCGGCAGACCGCGAAACCGTCCCGGTCCGGAAGCATCAGGTCCAGCAGCACCACGTCCGGCGGTTCCCGGCGCAGTGCGGCCAAAGCGTCGTACCCGTTGGCCGCCTCCGCGACCTGGTAGCCCTCGTCCTCCAGGGCAAGCCGCAGTACCCGCCGGATGCGCGGCTCGTCGTCCACGAGCAGCAAGCTGTGTGCCACCGCACCAGTGTCGCTCACCGGCGGACCGCATGACGGTTACGGCTGTCATGAATCCGTCATGTTCGGGCGGGGGCCGATTGACATCTGTTTGACGGTTCCGTGACCCCGGTCCGACGCGTGCCCCGGCGTCCTAACTTCGGCGCTATCGAGTCCCGGAGGAGGACCAATGGCCAGAAGACGGCTGGCGGCAGTATCCCTTGCCGCCGTCGCGAGCATCGCGCTCGCGGCTTGCAGCAGCGGCGGCACGACACCGTCCGGATCCGGAGGCAGTGCCGGCACACCGGTCAGCGGCGGCACCCTGAACATGCTCGGGGCAGGCGACGTCGACTACATGGATCCCAACATCAGCTACTACTCCGTCGGTTACCTGAACCTGCGGATGTGGAGCCGGCAGCTGTTCACCTACCCGGCCGAGCCCGGGGGCAAGAACACCACGCCTGTCGCCGACCTCGCCACCGAGATCCCGACCACGGCGAACGGCGGCATCAGCGCGGACGGCAAGACGTACACGATCAAGATCCGGCCCGGAGCGAAGTGGAGCACGACCCCCGGCCGCCAGGTGACCGCCGCCGACCTGGTCCGCGGCGTCAAGCGGACCGCCAACCCGGTGCAACCGTTCGGCGGCATCCCGGACTTCGCGAACCTGATCGTCGGCTACAAGGCGTTCGCCGACGGCTTCGCCAAGGCGCCGAAGACGGTCGCCGGGATCCAGGAGTACATCGACAAGACCCCGCTGCCCGGCGTGGAGGCCAAGGACGACACGACCGTCGTCTTCCACCTCACCCAGCCGGCGTCGTACTTCGTCGACATGCTGACGCTGCCGGCCTTCTCCGCCGCGCCGGTCGAGTCGCTCAAGTATCTGCCGGCCAGCACCGAGCTGGGCAACAAGTTCCCGTCCGACGGCCCGTACAAGGTCGACTCGTGGGTGCCGACCAAGTCGATCACGTACTCCCGCAACCCCAACTGGGACCCGGCGTCCGACCCGGTCCGGAAGGCGTACGTCGACAAGATCGTGGTCAACGAGACCGTCACGCAGGACTCGATCCAGCAGCAGCTGCAGACCGGTACGCCGTCGGCCGACATGGAGTTCGACGTCGCGCCACCGCCGTCCCAGCTGCCCGCGCTGCAGGCCAAGAAGGACCCGAAGCTGACCATCGGCGACACCGCGAGCTCCAACCCGTACGTCGTCTACAACACCGTCTCGCCGAACAACGACAAGGCGATGCAGAACCCGAAGGTGCGGCAGGCGATCAGCTACGCGATCAACCGCGACCACATCCTGCAGGTGCTCGGCGGCAAGACGCTCAACCCGCCGCTGACGCACGTGCTGCCGGACGTGATCACCGGCTCCAAGCAGATCGATCCGTACCCGTACAACCCGGACAAGGCCAAGCAACTGCTGGCCGAGGCAGGGTTCCCGCACCTGACGCTCAAGTTCCTCTACCGGAACGCGACCGAGGGCAGCAGCAAGTCCTTCCAGACGATCCAGCAGGACCTGTCCAAGGTCGGCATCACGGTCGTCGGCGTACCGTCGCCGAACGCGGACTTCTACGTGAAGTACCTGCAGGTGCCGAGCGTCGCGAAGCGCGGTGTCTGGGATGTCTCGCTGGCCGGCTGGGGCGCGGACTGGTACGGCAACGCGGCACTGTCGTTCTTCAACCCGCTGTTCTCGGGTGAGCCGTCGTACCCGCCGGTCGGCAGCAACTTCGGGCTCTACAACGACCCGGAGACCAACACACTGATCAAGCAGGCGATCGCGGCGCCGACCGTCGACGCGGCCGCCGAGCTGTGGGCCAAGGCCGACGCCCGGGTGATGGACCAGGCAGCGTTCTTCCCGCTCACCAGCAACAAGCAGGCGAACTACCACGCCGAACAGGTGAACAACGCGGTCTACGTGCCGTCCATGCAGAACTACGACCCGACCAACGTCTGGCTCTCCAAAGACAAGCAGGGCGGCTAAGACCTCATGGCCCTACTGGAAGTAAGAGATCTTCGGGTCTCCTTCGACACCCCGGACGGTACTGTCCGTGCCGTCCGGGGGCTGTCGTTCGACGTGGAGGCCGGGCAGACGCTCGCCGTGGTGGGCGAGTCCGGCTCCGGCAAGAGCGTCGCCACCCAGACCATCACCGGCCTCACCCGCGGCGCGAAGGTCTCCGGTACGGCGTACTTCGACGGCACCGACCTGATCACCGCGGACCCGGCGACGCTCCGGCGGCTGCGCGGCGCCCAGATCGGCATGATCTTCCAGGACCCGCTGTCCAGCCTGCATCCGCAGTACCGGGTCGGCTGGCAGATCGTGGAGATGATCCGGGCGCACGACCTGACGATCGGCAAGCAGGCGGCCCGGAAACGTGCCGCCGAACTGCTGAGTCTGGTCGGCATCCCGCGGGCAGCGGAGCGGATCGACGACTATCCCCACCAGTTCTCCGGCGGGATGCGGCAACGGGTGATGATCGCGATGGCGATGGCCCTCGACCCGGCGCTGCTGATCGCGGACGAGCCGACCACCGCACTCGACGTGACGGTCCAGGCCCAGGTGCTGAACGTGATGCGCCGGCTGCAGGAGCAGTTCGGTACGGCGATCATCCTGATCACGCACGACCTCGGCGTGGTGGCCGAGATGGCCGACGAGGTCGTCGTCATGTATGCCGGTGCGGTGATGGAACGCGCGCCGCGCCGCGACATCTTCTACCGCAACCACCACCCGTACACGCAGGGTCTGCTCGCGTCCCTGCCCGCCCGCAGCGGCGATCGCCTGACCCCGATCCAGGGCACCCCGCCCAGCCTGATCAGTCTGCCGAAGGGCTGCCCGTTCGCCGCCCGGTGCTCGCACGTGTTCGACAAGTGCTCGGAACCACCACCGCTGGCGGACGTGGGCGGCGACCCACGTCATCAGTCCGCGTGCTGGCTCCCTCACGACGTGAACGAGGCGGTGGCTTCATGACCGACG
The DNA here is from genome assembly GCF_004366075.1 of Kribbella pratensis. Taxonomy (GTDB): domain Bacteria; phylum Actinomycetota; class Actinomycetes; order Propionibacteriales; family Kribbellaceae; genus Kribbella; species Kribbella pratensis. The sequence goes on from NZ_SODU01000001.1 coordinate 2,528,566, forward strand.
TACTTCTGAAAGTGGACGACGTACGAAAGGAGTTCCCGACACATTCCAAGGAGGTTGTGCAGGCTGTCGCCGGGGTCTCGCTGGAGGTGCACAAGGGCGAGACGCTCGGACTGGTCGGCGAGACCGGCTGCGGCAAGTCCTCGCTGGCCCGTTGCATGGCACACCTGTACGACGTGACGTCGGGCTCGGTGTGGTTCGAGGGCCAGGAGATCACCAAGCTCTCGCGCAAGGCCATGCGGCCGCTGCGCCGGGACGTGCAGGTGATCTTCCAGGACCCGTACGGCTCGCTCAACCCGCGCCGCCGGGTCGGGTCGATCATCGGGGATCCGTTCGCGATCCATGGGATTGCCTCCGGCAACGAGCGGAAGAAGAAGGTCCAGGAGCTGATGGAGCTGGTCGGGCTGAATCCCGAGCACTACAACAGGTTCCCGGCCGAGTTCTCCGGTGGCCAGCGGCAACGGATCGGGGTCGCGCGGGCGCTCGCGCTGCGGCCCAAGCTGGTGATCTGCGACGAACCGGTGTCGGCACTGGACGTGTCGATCCAGGCGCAGATCATCAACCTGCTGTCGGATCTGCAGCGGGAGTTCGACCTCACCTACGTGTTCATCTCGCACGACCTGTCCGTGGTCCGGCACGTGAGCGACCGGATCGCGGTGATGTACCTGGGCAAGATCGTCGAACTGGCGCCGACCAGCGAACTGTTCGGGCAGACCCGGCACCCGTACACGAGGGCCCTGCTGTCGGCGCTGCCGGTCGCGGACCCGGACACCGCCGACAGCCGCGAGCAGATCATCCTCGGCGGCGACATCCCGTCCGCGACCAACCCGCCGACGGGGTGCCGTTTCCACACCCGCTGCCCGAAGGCGCGCCTCGACTGCACAGCCGAGGAACCGGTCCTCGAGCCGGTCCTGACCGACAAGCCCGACCATCGCACCGCGTGCTTCTACCCGTTGACGGTGGGAGAGGACCTCTCCACCGCCGTACCAGACCTGAAGGCATCATGACGGTATTGATGCCACGCCTCCGGCGCGGCGGGTCATGGGGCTGTGACTCCCGGTCTTCCCTCGTCGCTCCGGTCGCTTCGCTCCCTCCACTCCTCAGTCCAGACCGGGAGGCCCCATGACCAGTGCCATCGAGATGGTTGATGTTCTCGACGAGCCGAGGGCGATTGAGGGGCGGAGTCCGTTCTCGCTCGCGTTGCGCCGGTTGCGCAAGGACAAGGTGGCGATGATCTCGCTCGCCGTGATCGTGCTGATCGTGCTCATGGCGATCCTCGCGCCGGTGTTCGCGGCCGTGACGGGGCATCCGCCGAACGAGCAGTACCGCGACCTCGGACTGACACCGGACGGCCTGCCGCGCGGTCCGAACGGCACGTTCTGGCTGGGGACCGACGACCTCGGCCGCGACGTCCTGGTGCGGATTGCGTACGGCGCTCGCATCTCACTGCTCGTCGGCGTGATCGCGACCGCCATCACGGTCGTCATCGGCGTCGTACTGGGGCTGGCAGCGGGGTTCCTCGGAGGGATCACCGACACGATCCTGGCGCGACTGATCGACGTGGTGCTGTCCGTGCCGTTCCTGCTGGTGGCGATCGCGCTGGTGTCCGTGACCGGCCCGAGCCTGACCGTCACGGTGCTGGTGATCGGCTGCTTCAGCTGGGCGTCCGTGGCCCGGATCGTCCGCGGGCAGGTGCTGTCGCTGCGGGAGCGGGAGTTCGTCGAGGCGGCCCGTTCGCTCGGCGCCGGCGACCGGCGGATCATGTTCGTCGACGTACTGCCGAACGTGATCGCGCCGGTGATCGTCTACACCACACTGCTGATTCCCGTGGTGATCGTGACCCAGGCGACGTTGTCGTTCCTCGGACTCGGCCTGCCGCCGCCCACCCCCGACTGGGGCGGGATGATCAGCGAGTCGCAGAACTACTACACGACCGCGTGGTGGTTCATCCTGTTCCCCGGTCTGGCGCTGCTGGTCACCACGCTCGCCTTCAACCTCTTCGGTGACGGCGTCCGGGACGCCTTCGACCCCCGCGCAGATCGGACCTGATCATGGCCATGTTCCTGATCCGCCGGATCGGTCACGGGATCCTGGTCCTGTGGCTGATCAGCGTGGCGGTGTTCGCCCTGTTCTTCGTTGCTCCGAGCAACGTCGCACAGACACTCGCAGGCCGGCAGGGTACGCCGGAGACGATCGCGCTGATCAAGCACCGACTCGGTCTCGACCTACCGGTCTGGCAGCAGTACCTGCACTTCCTGGGCAATGCGGTGAAGGGGAACCTCGGATACGACTACTACCACCAGGTGCCGGTGACGCACATCATCGGGCAGGCGCTGCCGATCACGGTGTCGCTGGCACTCGGCGCGGCCGTGCTGTGGCTGGCGCTGGGCGTGTTCAACGGTGTCATCTCGGCGACGCACCCACGATCGCTGGCGGACCGCGGGCTGACGCTGTTCGCGTTGTTCTTCTACTCGTTCCCGTCGTTCCTGCTCGGCCTGCTGTTGCTGTACTTCCTGTACTTCCGGCTCACACTGTCCGGCTTCGGCTGGTTCCCCGCGGGCGGCTACGCGCCACTCGCCGGCGGGATCGGGCCCTGGTTCCAGCACCTGTTGCTGCCCTGGGTCGCCCTGGCCTTGTTGCTGGCGGCAACGTACACCCGATTGACCCGCGGCTCGATGCTGGACGTTCTCGGTGAGGACTACATCCGGACCGCGCGGTCGAAGGGGATCCGGGAGAGCCGTGTGGTCGTCGTCCACGGCCTGCGCAGCGCGCTGACGCCGGTGGTCACGCAGTTCGGCATCGACCTCGGGCAGCTGATCGGCGGCGTGGTCGTCACCGAGACCGTGTTCAGCCTGCCCGGGCTCGGACAGACCGCGGTCACCGCGATCAACCAGCAGGACCTACCAGTGATCATCGGCATCGTCCTGTTCGCCTCGGCGGCCGTCGTGGTGGCGAACATCCTCGTCGACATCGGGTACGCCGTACTCGATCCACGCGTCCGACTGCACTAGCTGTACCGGAGGACGGGGGTATGTGGCCCGTCCTTCGGTACGTTGTTCCTCGTGATCGCTGTCTATGGCGCGGGTGGGATCGGATGTTACGTGGGTGGCCGGCTGGCCGCGACCGGTACGCCGGTGACGTTCGTCGGCCGGCCGCGAATGGCCGCCGAGCTCGCGACGCACGGCCTGCACCTGACGGACTACCTGGGGGCCGACCTTCGGGTCGCTGACGTGCCCTTCGAGACGACACCCACGGGCGCAGCCAAAGCGGACCTGGTGCTGGTGACGGTGAAATCCGCGGCGACGGAGAGCGCCGCGGAGGAGTTGGCCGAGGTTTTGTCGCCGGGGACTGTGGTGGTGAGTTTCCAGAACGGCGTGCGGAACGGCGAGATGCTGCGGTCGCGGCTGACCGAGCAGGTGGTGGTGACCGGGATGGTCCCGTTCAACGTGCTGAACCGGGGCGCCGGCGTGTTCCATCAAGGCACCGAGGGCGCGCTCGACGTACAGCGGGATGCCGCACTAGCGCCGTACCTGCAGGCTTTCGAACGGGCCGGGTTGCCGCTCGCGCAGCACGACGACATCCTCCCGGTGCAGTGGGCGAAGCTCCTGCTGAACCTGAACAACCCCATCAACGCGCTGTCGAACCTGCCGTTGCGCGACGAGCTCTCGCAGCGCGCGTACCGCCGCTGCCTGGCCGCGGCACAGGCCGAGACCCTCGGGCTCCTCGACGCGGCCGGGATCCGGCCGGCCCAGCTGCTGGCCGTCCCGATGCACCGCTTCCCCGCTGTTCTGCGGTTGCCGGACTTCCTGTTCCGGCGGCTCGCGAGCAAGGTGCTGGCAGTCGACCCGCTCGCGCGGACGTCGATGTGGGAGGACCTCGAGGCCGGCCGGACGACCGAGATCGACTACCTGAACGGCGAGGTCGTGCGGCTGGCGGAGTCCCTCGGCCGGACCGCGCCGGTCAACGCCCGGTTGGTGGAGCTGATCCGCGCGGCCGAGGCCGAGCGCCGGTCCTGGTCCGGTCCTGACCTCCTCCGTGAGCTGTCTTGAAATATGGGATGAAATCTCTCGTATTATGAACGCATGGATGTTGCGGTGGTGGGTGGGAGTGTGGCCGGGCTGCAGGCGGCCCTGACGTTGGGACGGGCGCGGCGCCGGGTGGTCCTGTTCGACGACGGGCAGGCGCGGAACCGGTCCGCGTCACACGTGCACAACTTCCTCGGCGCGGAGGATCTTGCGCCGGGCGAGCTGCTGGCGGTGGGGCGGCGGCAGGTGTCGGCGTACGGCGTCGACGTGCGGGACACGCGGGTCGACGACGTGGACGTGGATGGTGACGAGTTCGTGGTCGGCGGGGAACGGGTGCGGGCCGTCGTACTGGCGACCGGGTTGTGGGACGAGTTGCCCGACATACCAGGGGTGACTGACGGGTGGGGTCGGTCGGTCGTGGCATGCCCGCACTGCCATGGGTGGGAGGTGCGGGATCAGCCGTTGGTACAGCTCGGGATGCGCGGGTCGCCGGAGCGGTCGGTGGCGCGGGCCTTGCTGCTGAGCCGGTGGAGCGACGACGTGACGTTGTGCACGGACGGGGACGAGCTGACAGCGGTACAGGTGGGTCAGCTGGCTCGGGCCGGGGTGGCTGTGCGGACCGAGCCCGTCAAAGAGGTGCGGGAAGGTTCTGTGCTGCTGGATGGGGTGGAGCTGGCGGCGCAGCGGGTGTTTGTGGTCGTGCGGCAGCATCAGCAGAGTGATCTGGCGGAGCGACTCGGGTGCCAGGTCGCGGATGGGGCGGTCGTGACGGACGAGGGCGGACGGACCACGATGCCTGGGATCTACGCGGTCGGTACGACGACCAGTCCGGCACTGCTCGCGATCGGTGCCGCAGGTCATGCGAGTACGGCGGCGGTCGCCGTACACGGGGATCTCCTAGAGCTGGATCTGGGCGGCGGGCGGTAGCCGCGTCGGGTCGGCGATCGGCCAGTCCGCCGGCGGCGCCGGGAGCTCGTCCAGTTGCAGGAGGCACCAGGGCGAGAGGTCGGGGAACTGACGTACGTCGTGCCAGTCGGCCCACCGGTACTCCGCGACCTCGGCGGGGTTCGGCGTCGGGTCACCGGTCCACCACGTTCGGTACACCGGGCAGATCTCGTTCTCGACCATGCCGGTCGGCATCTCGGCGCGGTACCGGAACTCCGGCAGCACCAGATCCACCGTGTCTACGACGATTGACAGTTCGTCCGCGAGGCGGCGCCGTACCGCGTGCTCCACCGGCTCGCCCGGGAGTGGGTGCCCGCAGCAACTATTGGTCCAGACGCCGGGCCAGGTGGGCTTGTCGAGCGCCCGCCGGGTCAGCAGCACCCGCCCGGCCGCGTCGATCACGTAGCAGGAGAACGCGAGATGCAACGGCGTCGCCGCGTGGTGGACCGCCGCCTTCGCCTCGGTCCCGATCGCACGCCCGCCCTCGTCCACCAGCACAACCCGCTCGTCGATCACATCCCCGAGCCTAATCGGATTCCGGGAGGCGCCCGGCAGCTGTTAGCCTCAGGGTGTGATCAAGCACTGCGTGACCTATCGACCGGCTCTGGGAGGAGTCGGCATTCTGTAGTCCCGCAGTCGCTCCACCCAGAGCCTCCGAGGCAGGAACCGTCCGGTTCCTGCCTCTTTCCGTTTGCCGGAGGCACTGGTTCACGGGTGCCTCGTCCCGAGAGGAACACTCATGAACGCTGTCATCGACCGGTTACGCCGTACCACCGACCTCATCGTCGGCGAGGACGACCTGCGCGAACGCTTGGAGTCCGGGCGGCCGCTGCGGATCAAGTACGGCGTCGACTGCACCGCGCCCGACCTGCACCTCGGACACGCGGTCAACCTGTGGATGATGCGCCAACTGCAGGACCTCGGGCACCGGGTCGTGTTCCTGCTCGGCGACCTCACCACCCGCGTCGGCGACCCGACCGGGCGCTCCGAGACCCGGCCGATCCTCACGCCGGCGCAGATCGACGCGAACGCTGCATCTTTCCTCGAACAGGTGTCGCTGGTCCTGCGGACCGATCCCGACGTCTTCGAGGTACGCCGGAATTCCGAGTGGTACGACGCGATGCCGGTGGCGGAGCTGTTGAGTCTGTTCGCCCAGGTCACGCAGGCGCAGCTGATGAGCCGGGACATGTTCCGCGAGCGGGTCGCGGCCGGGCGGGAGATCGCCGTACACGAGCTGGTGTACCCGGTGCTGCAGGGATACGACAGCTTCGCCATGCAGAGCGACCTGACGATCGTGGGTTCGGACCAGCTGTTCAACGAGCAGCTCGGGCGTCACTTCCAGCAACGGTTGGGCGCGCCGCCGCAGGTCGTGATCACGACAACGATCACGCCAGGGATCGACGGGCGGGCCAAGCAGTCGAAGTCGCTCGACAACTACATCGGGCTGACGGACAGCCCGCGGGACAAGTTCGGAAAGGTGATGAGCATCCCGGACTCGCTCGTCGAGATGTACGCGCGGGTCTACACCGAGCTGCCCCTCGACACGGTCGCCGCGCTCGCGGATGCGACCGGCCCGGCGGCGCGTGACGCCAAGCTCCGGCTGGCGGCTGCGGTCGTGACCCGGTACCACGGCGCCGGCATCGCCAAGACCGAGCTGGACGCCTTTCGTCACACGTTTTCCGAGCGTTCCGAACCGGACGAGATGCCCGAGGTCGTCGTCACCGGTGAGGTCGCGACCGCCTTCGACCTGCTGCGCGCCGCCCGCCCGAACGACAGCAAGTCCGAGCTGCGTCGTCTGCTCCGGCAGGGCGCGGTGACGATCAACGGCGTACGCACGGACGATCCCACGGCCGCGATCGACCTCAGCGCGGGCGTCGTACTCAAGTCCGGCGCTCGCACTTGGCACCGGATCACGCGACAGTAAGCAGGTGGAACTCAAGACAGTAGAAGCCTTGATCAGCGTCGGTGACCGCTACACCGGACGAGCGCCCACGTTCGAGGTCGAGCCGGGGTGGTGGGCCGAGGTCGAGGCGATCACCCGGCATCTCGACGAGCTGCTCGGGGTTCGGACGGTGGTGCTGCGACTCGTCCAGGCCGACGAAGCCGTGATCGGCCGCGGCGGGCGGGTCGTGTACCACGTCCAGGCGCTCGAAGAGCCACGGTACGGCGTACTCGACGAGACCCCGCTGCCCGACTGGGACGCGATCATCGCGCCCGACCCGTTGCGATCGACCTGGGCCCAGATCGACGGACCGAGCCGGCTGATCGAGTGGGCGCAGAGCATTGTCGGACCGCACGACGCCGTACAGGTGAAGACGTGGAACCTGTCGTGCCTGATCCGCCTCCCCGGCGCATGGGCCAAGGCCACCAGCCGATTCGGGAGCATCGACGCGGACATCATCGAGCACGTCCAGCGGTACGACGCGACGCTTGCGCCCGCCGTACTCGGCAAGTCGACGGACAACCGGTGGTCGCTCCTGGCCCATGCCCCAGGCATCGACTGCTGGGAGCCGGACCAGGCGACCGTCGACAACGTGGTGAGCCGTTGGGTCGCCGCTCAGGCCGCGCTCGCATCCGAGGCCGACACGCTCGCGGCCCCTCGCCTGCTACCGGAGGACCTGGTCGAGGAGATCACTCGGCTGCTGCCTCGCGTCGAGCTCTCCCCGGACGAGTCGGCCGACCTGGATCAGCTGGTCGCGAAGCTCCCCGGCATCGTCGACGAACTCGACGCGGCCGGCCTGCCGATCACGGTCGTGCACGGCGACTTCCATCCGGGCAACTGGCGGTCGGACGGCACCAACCGGGTCATCGTCGACTGGGCCGACGCGTTCATCGGTCACCCGGCGCTGGACGTCCAACGCCTGCACGACTTCCTGCCCGCCGAGAAACATCCGCACGTCACAGACGTCTGGTGCGCGGCGTGGAAGAAGCATGCACCGGGCAGCGACCCGTTGCGAGCGATCCGGCCGATGAAGGTCCTCGGGTTCCTCACCTACGCCCTCATGTACCAACGCTTCCTGGACAACATCGAACCCGACGAACGCGTGTACCACCAGGACGACCCCGCCATCTGCCTCCGCGCAGCTGTCCGCGCGCTGTGATGCGGACCTGCCGCACTCACCAACCGCGCACGCGGGCGGGCGCTCACGCTGAGCGAGTCGGGCGCTCGGCTGATCGCGACACTTGGTGAGTGCCGGACGTCCGGTGCAGCTGTTTACGTGGGGCGGAATGTGACAGGGTTGTGCGGGTGACGATTCTGATTACGGGTGCGTCGGGCAACGCGGGTGGCGCCGTGGTGCAATCGCTGGCGGAGCAGGGGATCGCGGGGCGGGCGTTGATCCGCTCGGAGCGTGAGCTGCCGGACGGTATCGAGCCGGTGTACGGCGACCTGAACCGGCCGGAGACGTTCGTGGACGCGTTGGCCGGGGTGACCGGGATCTTCCTGTTGAGCGGCTACGACCACCTCGACGAATTGCTGAGGAACGCGGTGCAGGCCGGCGTGCGGAAAATCGTCGTACTGTCCAGCAGTTCACTCGACGGCGAGCTGACGAACGCTGTCGCCGCGTATCACCATGCCACCGAGGAAGCGGTCCGGGCGTCGGGACTGGAGTGGACGTTCCTGCGGCCGAACTCGTTCATGTCGAACACACTGCGCTGGCGCGACCAACTGTCGGCGGGCGACGAGGTGCGGGTGCAGTTCCCCGACGTACCGGTGTCGACGATCCATCCCCGCGACATCGGCGACGTCGCGGTCCGCGCGCTACAGGGCTCCCACGACGGCGAGGTCCTGCGCCTCACCGGCCCGGTCGCCCTCACCCCGGTCGAACAGGTCGCGATCCTCGCCGAGACCCTCGGCCGCCCGCTGACGGCGTACCCGATGAGCCGCGCCGAAACCCACGAGGCACTCCACGCCTCCATGCCGGAGCCCTACGCCCAAGCCATCGAATCCTTCTTCGCCGACCGCACCATCGACGAAACCACCGTCACCCCCACCGTCCCCGAGGTGACGGGCCACCCCGCCAGAACCCTCCAATCCTGGACCCAGCAGAATGCCAACCTCTTCACCTGAAGGACCCGCTGCCTGTTCGAACTGCGCGCCGTGAGATAACCGCCGCTCTTCTGACGGTTGCGTTTGGCGCCGAAAGCTGCAGGTCGTGAGTCGGTCACTTGTTGAGGGCGTTCAGGTACTGCGGGGTTGTGCAGACTGTGCCCAGGCGGGGGAAGGTGTAGGAGATGGCGAAGTTGTGGGCGTGGTCGTCCAGGCCGGTCATGGCGTCGGTGAGGAAGAAGGTTTCGTAGCCGAGGTCCGAGGCGGCGCGGCCGGTGGACTCGACGCCGAAGTTCGTGGCGATGCCGGCGAGTACGACGTTCGCGATGCCGCGGGACTGCAGTTCGGTGTCAAGGGGCGTGCGCCCGAAGGCGCCCATGGTCTGCTTGACGATCACCAGGTCACCGGGCTGCGGCGCAGCCTCGGGGGCGAACCCGCTGCCCTCCGGCTGCACCTCCACCCCGGGCCGATCGACCCGGACGTTCACCACCAGACCGCCGGCGGACCGCGTCGCCGCGGCCAGAGCCGCGGATCGCTCGAGCACGACGGATCCGCTCAACGGCGCCGTCTCCAGTGCGATGATCCGCGGCATCAGGTCGATCAGGACAAGCGCGGTACGACGGGACTCCAAAAGGTTCACGGGGTGAGCCTAAGATCCAGCAGATCCACTCCGACCAGGTAGCCGGTTGCTGCCCCGTTCTTGCCGGTAACTGTCACCACGAACTGATGTTCGCCCGCCGCCAACTGGACGGTGCCCAGCGCAACTGTCTGTGTCCCGACCCCGGACGCCTGGTAGCCGTCGAAGCTGACCGCCGCGTTCCCATCGATCTGTACGTCGACGATCCCGTAGTCAGCCGCCTTCGTCAGGACGGTGGACAGCTGGTACGACCCGGTCGTCGGCACGCTGAACCCGAACACGGTCTTGTCACCGGTCTTGGTCCCGTGGATCCACGCCTGCGCACCGCCCGACCAACTGACCCCGCAACAGTTCCCCTGCGGATCCACCGCGACTGTCGACGACACCGGCGGCAGCATCGACTCCCCCTCAATCCGCAAGGTGCTACCGCTCGTGCCCTGCACAGCGCTCGACTTCGGACCCACATGACCGGCGAGGTCGACCGCCGCAATCCGGTACGTCCACGTCTCGTGCAGCCCGAGACCACGATGCAGGAACCCGGGCAGCGGCGCCGTACCGATCAACTTCTCCGTGCCGCCCGCCTTCGCGCCGTACACGTTGTAGCCCTCCACCCCGCTGTCGTCGCTGACGTCGTTCCAGGTCACGTTGATCGCATTGTCGGAGCGACCCGTGGCAGTCACACCGCCGACCGCGCCGGGCGCCCTGTTGTCGCTGTACGGCGCCGTCAACGACTGGACGACGTACGACGACGCGGTCCACGCCGGCCCGCTCGGGCGGAGCTCGATGTCGAGGCGGCCCTTGCCGGACGTGATTGCCGCAGGCAACTGGTAGTTGTCGTCGAGCCAGCGCTGATGGGTGTTGCCGAGCGGCTGCAACCACGTACCGGCATCCTTGCCGTTGACAATCACCTGCGCCGACTGCCCGGCGGCGTTCTGGTCGCTCGTCCGGCGGAGCGAGACACCGCGGTTCGCCGGGTCGGTCTTCACACTGAAGCGGATCGCCTGCGTGCTGGAGCGCACCTGGTCGGTGAGGGTGATGTCGTCGTGATCACCCTCGTACACCGAGCTGAGCTCCGCCTGGGTCCCGTTGTCGACATACCCGTGCTGCTGACGGCTCTCCGCCGAGCCCGTGTCGATGCGGTCGGTCTCCCGCGCGCCGAACTTTGACGCGGTGTACAGGAAGGCTGTCGAGCCGTAGATCGCCGGGTGGTCGTCCTGCTGGCCGTGCTCGATGCCGAAGTCGAGCTGGTTCTCGAACGCGACCGAGTCGGTGATGTGCAGTCGCCACGCGCCGTCGCACTCGTTGGTGCAGAAACCGGCCCGCACCTCGTGCGCGGAGTTGCCGTGGAACGGTGTCGAGTACGTGCCGGCGTTGAAGTACCAGCCGGACTCGTAGTAGTCCTCGGTCCCGGTGCCGTGAATGGCCGGCGTCCGCTCGCCGTCGACGTACACCCGCTCGTCGCCCTCCAGGTAGCCGCGAGTGTTGCCGTCGGCAAGCAGTCCCTCCATGGTGTGTGAGACGCCCACGAACTTGCCGCGGCCGGCTACGTCGGCGAACGTCCAATCGCTGCCCTGCGTGGTCTCGCCGCGTGTCGAGAGCGCGGTGAAGTAACCGATCTTCCCGGCCGCCAGGTCGGCCGCCTTGCGAGCGTCGCGAGCCGACGTCACGTCGGCCTGCCCCTTCAGCGGGTACGTCGTCCTGTTGACCAGCGTGACCGTGGCGCGCGTGGCGTACGGCATCGGCCACCAGGAGGAGTACCAGCCGTCGGGGTCCATGGCGAAGAAGAGTGAGTGGACCGGGTTCTCGCCGAGACCGGAGCCGAAGAACTCGCCGAGCGGGGCATCGACGCGCTTCTCGCCGTCGATCGTCACCTGCACCCGCACGCCAGCCAAGAGCGTGTCGGACGGCTTGACGCGGGCGGCGTCCTCGTCCGTGGCGGCGTACGTCATCGCGTGCTCACCGCTCCAGTTCTGCTTGGTGATCGCGTACCCGTGGGTCTGCTCGTCGGCAACGTGGTTCGGGCCGACGTCGAGCGTGTCGGTACGCTTCACCTGACCCCCGACCGTCGAGTCCGCCCAGTACGCGAACTCGTTGAAGTCCAGGTCGGACGAGACGAACTCGTTGGTGATCGTGATCTGCGACTTGCCCGCGGTCAGCGCGGCCGGGAGGTCGACGGACTGGTCGTGCCACTGCGCGCCCTGCGCCTTGAGCGGCACCCACTCGCCCGCAGGTGCGCCGTCGACGAGGATCTTCGCGCGCTGGTTGCCGATCCGCAGATCCATCCGGCGGGTCAGCTTCACGCCCGTGTTGGCCGGGTCGATCTTCACCGCGAACGTACTGCCGCCGAGGAACGCGCGGCCGTCGTCCGCGATGCTCTTCAGGTCGAGGCCGACGAGGTCGGGCAGCCTCAGCCGCAGCGCGCTCAGCTCACCGGCGCCACGCACGTCGGCGAGCGTCACCTGCTTGCCGGGGGCAAGGTTCAACGGAGTGCTCGTGGTCCGTGCGTCAGGCCGCGCGGGCTTCGGATCCTTCGTCCCGGCCGCAGTGAGCAGGGCGAGCACGTCCTCGGCCTTGTCACCCGGATCGAAGGTCTGTACGCCGTTCGCGTCCGGGAACTGGCGGTAGTCGACGTGGTAGAAGTACGGGTTCGTCTGCGTGGTGATCCGCATCGACGAGCGGTACGGCATCGGGACGCGGATGTAGACACCACCGCTGGTCTGTACGCCGTTCGCGACCAGCGGGTAGCTGAAGGGCGCGCCGAGCTTGCCGTCGACGATGTCCTGCAACGAACCGTGCAGGACCTGCTTGCCGTCGAGTTCGACCGTGATCGTGCCGGTCCTGGTGACGTTGCCCTCGTCGCGCGTGAACCAGATCGAGGCGACCTCACCAGGGCCGCTGTCCTCGGCGATCACGCAGCCCGCGTCCGTCGTACGCAGGCACGAGTAGGTGCCTTCGAAACCGTCGTTGTTCGTGCCGTCGCGACCGAAGCTGGAGAACTGCTTGGTGCGGACTGCGGTCTGCAGCTCGGGGAGGCGGTCGAGGTTCCGGTACACCTCCCAGCCGACCGGTCCGTTGCTCCCGGACGGGCCCGCCGAAGCTGCCACCCAACCGGTCAGCATCAGCACCGAAGACATCAACACAACGACAGCACGACGGAGCATGGGCGGTTTCCTTCGTGATGGGAAATCGATTTCTGAGATGTCTACCATCGTTGTCCCCGCTTTGAGAAGGGCTCGCCGGTGTCCAGTTGCCGAGCCCACTGCGGAGCGCCCTTGCCGGACAGGCGAGACTGGACCCCGCACACAACTTGAGACTGCGGGAGATTTCGATGAGTTCTGCCAAAGCCCAGATCGGCGTCACCGGCCTCGCGGTGATGGGTCGCAACCTGGCCCGGAACCTCGCGCGCAACGGGTTCCGCGTCGCCCTCCACAACCGGTCCCAGGCCCGTACCGACGCGCTGGTCGCGGAGTTCGGCTCCGAGGGCGAGTTCGTCCCCTCCACGGACCTGGCGGGCTTCGTCGAGTCGCTGGAGCAGCCGCGCAAGGTGATCATCATGGTCAAGGCGGGCGCACCGACCGACGCGGTCATCGACGAACTGGTGCCGCTGCTGGACGAGGGCGACATCGTCGTCGACGCCGGGAACGCGCACTTCGCCGACACCCGGCGCCGCGAGGCCGCACTGAAGGAGAAGGGCCTGCACTTCGTCGGCAGCGGTGTGTCCGGCGGCGAGGAGGGCGCGCTGAACGGCCCGAGCATCATGCCGGGCGGCTCACCGGAGTCGTACGCGGCGCTGGAGCCGATGCTGACCAAGATCTCCGCGCACGTGAACGGCGAGCCGTGCTGCGTGCACGTCGGCCCGGACGGCGCCGGCCACTTCGTGAAGATGCTGCACAACGGCATCGAGTACGCCGACATGCAGTTGATCGCGGAGGCGTACGACCTGCTCCGCCACGTCCTCGGCCTGTCCCCCGCGGAGCTCGCGGACGTGTTCCGGGACTGGAACACCGGCGACCTCGAGTCGTTCCTGATCGAGATCACCGCCGAGGTTCTCAGCCAGACCGATCCCACCACCGGCGGCTCGTTCGTGGACATCGTCCTGGACCAGGCGGAGCAGAAGGGCACCGGCCGGTGGACCGTGCAGTCCGCGCTCGACCTGGGCATCCCGGTCAGCGGCATGGCCGAGGCCGTGTTCGCGCGGTCGCTGTCGGGTGACGTCGTACGGCGGGAGGCCGCTGCCGGCGTACTGCCCGGGCCTGGGGACGCGAAGGCCGACGTCGACCGGGACGCGTTCATCGACGACGTACGGCACGCGCTGTACTCGTCGAAGCTGGTCGCGTACGCGCAGGGCTTCGACGCGATCCGGGCGGCCAGCGACGAGTACGGGTGGAACGTCGACCTCGGTGCGATGGCGACGATCTGGCGCGGCGGCTGCATCATCCGGGCGCGCTTCCTGGACCGCATCAAGGAGGCGTACGACCGCAACCCGGAGCTGCCGTCGCTGCTGGTCGACGACTACTTCCGGGATGCGGTCGGGAACGGGCAGGACGCGTGGCGCCGGGTCGTCGCGACCGCGGCGACCGTCGGCGTACCGGCTCCTGGGTTCTCGGCGGCGCTGTCGTACTACGACGGCCTGCGGGCCGAGCGGCTGCCTGCTGCCCTGATCCAGGGCCTGCGCGACCTGTTCGGGGCGCACACCTACAAGCGCGTCGACCGTGAGGGCAGCTTCCACCTCGAGTGGTCCGGTGACCGCTCCGAGGCGACCGCGTAGACGACAACCGCAGCAACACACAGGAAGCCTGCCGCTCCGACGCCGGCCACGTTGAACCCGTGTACGGCGTTGGAGTGTGCGGCTACTGTTCCTGCGACTGTGCTGAGTAGCGCCGTACCCAGCGATGCACCGACCTGCTGGGACGTCATGACCATGGCGCCGGCCACTGCACTGTCAGCACCGGCTCCGAGGGTCGCAGTGCTGTTGGCGGTGATCAGGACCCAGCCGGTGCCCAGACCGACCAGCAGAAACACCGGCATGACCTGCAGCCAGTAGCTGGAGTCCGGGCGCAGGAGACCGAGCAGCGCGAGACCTGCCGCGATGGTGAGCAGTCCAGGACAGATGAGCGCGCGCACGCTCGCCCTGGCCAGCAGGCGGCTCACCGCACGTACGCCGACCATCAGTCCGACTGTCAGCGGGAGAAAACCCAGACCGGCCCGGATCGGCGAGTAGTGGCGGACGGTCTGCAGGTAGAACGTCAGGAAGAACAGCGCGGCGAAGATGCCGATCGCCAGGCTGAAGACGGCCAGGTACGAGGCACCTCGTTTGCGGTCTCGCACCACTCGTAGCGGCAGCAGTGGGGACGCCACTCGTGCCTGCACTGCCAGAAACGCCGCTAGCAGGGCCACGCCCGCGGCCAAGGACGCGTACGTCGCGGGCGCGCTCCAGCCATCCGACTCCGCTCGGCCGAATCCGAACACCACTGCCATCAGCCCCGTCGTGGCCAGCAGCGCACCCAGTACGTCGACTCGCACGCCTGCAGCGCGTTGCACCGGAGGTACGGCGTACAGGACCCCTGCCGCGGCCAGTGCGGCAATGGGAAGGTTGACGAACATGGACCAGCGCCAGTCCAAGTACTGGGTCAGCACGCCGCCGGCCAGGATGCCCAGTCCGGACGCACTGCCCATGACGGCGCCGTAGATCCCGAACGCCTTTCCACGCTCCGCCGGTGCCGGGAACGAGGCCGCGAGCGTTGCCAGCACGGCTGGAGTCAGCAACGCGCCGAACACGCCCTGCAGTGCACGTCCGGTAAGCAACATCGCCCCACCGGTCGCTGCCCCACCGAGCGCGGAGGCCAGGGCGAATCCGGTCAGCCCGATCAGGAGCGCTCGCCGACGCCCGATCAGGTCGCTCATCCGGCCGCCGAGCAGCAGGAGCCCGCCGTACCCGAGCGCGAAGAGGGTGATCACCCACTGCCGTGACGGGTCCGACAGCCCCAGGTCCTGCTGCATCGACGGCAGCGCGATGTTCACGATCGTCAGATCGATCCCCACCATCAACTGCGCCGTCGCCACCGCGCCAAGCGCCCACCACCGCCGCGTCACGGCCGACGGGGGTGCGGTTCGTGTATCGAGTTCGCTCATGGTCATCCTTAAGTGAACAGCTGTAGTGCTACGACTGTAAGGCAACGTCCGTTGCAATACAATCGGGTTCATGGATGCTGGGACGACGCGGAGCCGGAACCGGCGCGGGCAGGGCGAGCTCCTGCGGCGCGAGATCATCGACGCCGCACTGCGGATGCTGAACGAGCTCGGCGACGACGAGGCACTCTCCTTGCGCGCGGTCGCGCGCGAGGTGGGGATCGCAGCGACCTCGGTGTACATCCACTTCACCGATCGGGATGAGCTCGTCTTCGCGGCGCTCGAGCAGTCCACCGCCGACCTGCTGCGCGACCTCGAGCAGGCCGAAGCGAGCGGCGGCGACGATCCGGTACGCCGGCTACGCGCGCGACTCCTGTTCCTCGGCAGCTGGACACGCGAGTACGCCGGTCTGTACAAGGTGCTGCACGAGAGCACTCTGAACCGGCGGATGCATCTGGTCTTCAAGGAGGAGCTGTCGGTCCGCGCGATCGCCGCCGTTCAGGCCTGCATGGACGCGGGGCTCGCGCCGACGGACGACGCGGCGGCCGTGGCGCTCGACCTGCGCTCGGCGGTGCACGGCGCGGTCTCGATCCGCATCAACGAGCCGGAGGCCGATCTACCGCCCCTGGAGGAGCAGGTCGATCGATTTCTGCGCAAGCTGGTTGGCGTATCAATCGAACATGTGTTCTAATGGTCGTCCCGCGTCAGTCCCGAAGGAGATCGCCGCAACGATGACCGTAGACACTCTGGCAGTTGAGACGCCGTCCGACCTCGCCGACACTCCCGACCCGGCCAACCTGTCGACGGCCGCCCCCGAATCCCCTTCCACCCAGGAGCCGGACGCCCCGACGCCCGCGGAGCCCACCGAGGCCGTGAAGCCGAAGAAGGCGCCGGCCAAGAAGGCCGCGAGCAAGAAGACGAAAACCATTGAGCTGACGCTGACCGTCACCGGGACGGCGGACGGCGAGTGGCGCGCCGAGCTCAAGCAGGGCACGACGTACCTGGCCCGCGACCTGGCTGTCGCCGCGGCCGCCGTGTCGCGTGCGGCCAAGGAGCTGCACGAGGACCTGTCGACCCCGCTCGACGAGGTCATCGAGGAAGCCCGCGCCCAGCAGGCCGCCAAGGTCGCCGCCCTCGAAGCCGAACTGGAAGCCGCCCGCAAGGCCCTCGCCGACCTCGACTGAGGCCAGCTGAGTCCTGCCTGATCCCGACGAACAGGCTCCCCGTGGTCGGTCACCTTCCCTGATCGACCATGGGCAGGTGGGTCCTGTCTGGTGATGCAGCGCCGTCGCGAGGAGGTGCTCGGTGCGGTGCATCGGCGTGCGGGGGCGAAGGTCTCGATGCGGAGCATCGTGGCCTTTGCACCCGTGCGGCGAGGTGCCGTGCCGAGTGCCCCGCAGTAGGCGCTGGATCACCAGACAGGACCCTCGTGCAGAACCCGTCCGCGACCGTGTGAGGTGGTTGCGGACGGGTTCTGGAAACTCAGTCGGGCTGCCTACTCGGGCTGCGTCTGCAGGACGATGCGGAGGTTTGCCTTGGGCTGGTGCTGCCAGGCTTCCTCGGCCTGCTCGAGCGGGTAGGTCTCGATGATCGGCCGGACGTTCTTCAGGACCGCGAAGTTCAAGGTGTCCTCGGAGTCCTGAGCAACGCCGGAGTACCAACCGGACACCGACAACCGCCCGTCGGCGAGCACGTGACCAGTCACCTGGATCGGATCGCTGCCTTCCAGAACGATCAGCTGACCATTCGGTCGCAGGCCCTTCACCAGGTCCGACTGAAGCTCCCCGCGAGACACCGTCTCGAGAATCGCGGCCGCACCGCCGAGCGCTTTCAGCGCTTCACCGGCGTCACCCTCGGTGCTGTCGATGTACTCGTCCGCCCCGAGCTGCCGGGCGAGCTTCTCCTTGTCCCGTCCGCGATTGATCGCGACCGTCCGGAAGCCCATCTTGTCGGCGAACTGGATCGCCAGATGGCCGACCCCGCCGACTCCCTGCACCGCGACCGTGTCACCCGGCCCGGCGTGCGCGTGCCGGAGCGCGTTGAACGCGGTGATCCCGCCACACATCAACGGCGCCGCCTCCTCGAAGGACAGGCCCTCCGGGATCCGCGCCACCGCGTCCTGCGGCACCACCAGGTACTCGGCGTACCCGCCGTCGTACGACGTCCCGACGATCGTCCGGCTGACGCAGTTCGTGAAGTCGCCGCGCCGGCAGAACTCGCAGGTGAAGTCGACGCCGCCGGACCAGCCCACGCCGACCCGCTGCCCGGCCTCCCAGACCGTGACCCCGGCGCCGACCGCGTCCACGACGCCGGCGATCTCGTGGCCGGGGATCCGCGGCAGCGTCGTACCGAAGAGCGCGTTCCGCGGGATCGCGTCACCGCCGCAGATTCCGCAGGCGTACACCTTGACCCGGATCTGCCCTTCCGCGGGCTCCGGGATCGGTACGTCGGTGACGACGAACGGACCGCCCGCCTGCTGGACCTGGGCCGCACGCATTGTTCCAGTCATTGCTCTCCTCAGAGGTCAGTGCATTCCGCCGTCGGCGACGATCTGCTGCCCGGTGATCAGGCCGGCCTCGTCGCTCGCGAGGAACGCCGCGATACCGGCGACGTCCTCGGTGGTGCCCAGCCGGCCGATCGGCACCATCGCGACCAGGCTCTGCTTGTACTCGTCGTTCGCCGGGTCGGTGAAGATCCCGGCGCCGTCGATCGGGCCCGGGACGATCGTGTTCACGGTGATCCCGCGCGGTCCGAGCTCGAGCGCGAGCACGCGCGCCAGGTAGCCGGTCGCGACCTTGCTGGTGCCGTACAGGCCGACGCCCAACTGCGGGACTGTCGTGGTGTTCGACGAGATCGTGATGATGCGGCCGTTGTCCGCGATCCGCCGGGCCGCCTCGCGCAGCACGAAGTACGGGCCCTTGGTGTTGACCCGGAACAGCAGGTCGAAGTCCTCCTCGGTGACCTCGGCCACCGGGACGTTGACCTTCTCCATGCCGGCGTTCGCGACCACGATGTCGACCTGGCCGAACTCGTCGAGCGTCGCGTCGTACAGCCGCTGGATGCCGTCGACCTCGGACACGTCGGCGGCGACCGAGATCGCCCGGACACCGAGCGCCTTCGCGGCGTCGAGGACCTCGGCCGCGGCGGACTCGTCGCGGGAGTAGTTGACCACGACATTCGCGCCCTGGGCGGCGAGCCGGAGCAGGATCGCCCGTCCCAGTCCCTTCGACGAACCGGTGACGAGCGCCGTTCTCCCCTGCAGCGTCATCCTCTGCCTTCTCCCGTCAAGTGGCTTGTCTCGATCGTCCCGCCAGATCGGGCGGTGTGGAAACAGAGACTTCTTGGCGAGGGCACAACAGATCGTTGTGCCACCATGGGAGGCGTGGATCTGAGCTTGCGGCTGTTGCAGTCGCTCGAGGCCGTCGCCGCGGAAGGCAGCATGACGCGGGCCGCGCGGACCCTCAACCTGACGCAGCAGGCGGTCAGCGGACAGATCCGGCAACTGGAGCGCGTGGTCGGTACGCCGCTGGTCGAGCGGCGCCCGACCGGGATCGAGCTGACCGCGGCCGGGGAGGTCGTGCTCAAGCAAGGCGCGGCGCTGCTGTCGTCGGCGCAGGCCATGGTGGCCGAAGCGCGGCTGGCGGCGGCCGGGCGACCGGATCCGCTACGGATCGCGTTCAAGGCGCAGAGTACGGCGCATTTCATGCCGGCGGTCGAGGCCGCGCTCCGGCAGGAGGCGCCCGAGCTCGAGCTCCGGCCGATCGCGTCGCACACGCTGCCGGACGAGATCGACGCGCTGATCGAGGGGCGGGCCGACGCGGCGTTCCTGTGGCTGCCGATCGGGGACGATCCGCGGTTCACGATCCATCCGCTGATGCCGGAGGACCGCTGGGTCGCGCTGCCGCCCGGGCATCCGCTGGAGTCGCGAACGACGCTGCGGATCGCGGACCTCGCCGACGTACCGGTCATCGGCCCTCGGGACGGGATGCCCGCGGCCGTGGTCGACTTCTGGTTCATCGATCCGCGCCCGGACGGCACCCGCGCGCTCTTCGGACCGCAGGCCCGGACGCCCGAAGAGTGCCTGCACCTGGTGGCGGCGGGTCACGGCTGCTGGATCGCGCCGGCCTCCACGGTCACGTACTTCGCGCATCCGCGACTCACCTGGCTGCCGCTCGTCGACGCCGAGCCGAACGTACTCGCCCTGATCTGGCCCAAGCACAGCGCGAACCCGATGCTCCACCTGCTCCTGGAACAGACCCGGCACGCCCTCAAGACCTTGCCGACAGCAACAACCTGACCGGCTCCGGGCGGTCGGCGCCCCGACCGTCGAACGGGGAATGAACGGGATGTGACGGAAACGGCACGCCGAAGTGGTGGGCGGGGGTGCTGGGTTGGCCTTACCGTGGGTGACCTGGGCCGGGTCGGTGGGCCTTGATCTGGTCGAGGGGTTTGGCCGCTCCGGGGTGAGAAGGGGTCAGATGAGCACTTTCCAGGACTTGGGTTCGCTGCTGATGGTGCGCGGCGCCGACGAGATCGACCACGCGGGCGGAAGCCTGTACGTCCACTTGCACCGCGTGGCCAAGCGCCTCAGCTCCCTCGGTGCGTCCGACACCCTGGTGCTGGCAGGCCTCGCCCACGCTGCGTACGGGACCGACGGCTTCCCGACCCACCTCTTCGACTGGCAGACCGAGCGCCCGGTCCTGGAGGCGGTGATCGGCCCCGAGGCCGAGCTGATCGTCTACCGGTACGGCGCCTGCGACCGGGAGACCACCTGGCGCGACCTCGCCGAGCACCGCACCGTGGCGGACCGCTTCACCGGTACGTCGGAGGAGCTCGGCACCGAGGACCTCCGCGACTTCGTCGACCTGACGATCGTCAACGAGCTCGACGTCCTCGACCACGATGCGGAACGTGCCCCCGAGCTGCGCGCGTTCCTCCAGGAACAGATCCCGCGCTGGCAGTCCCTCGCCTCCCCCGCGGTCCTCACCGAGTCCCAGCGCATCCTCCAGCTGTGACAAACAGGAGCCTGCAAAACTAGGAGCTGTGAAACGGTTCCTGTGGCGGGGGTTCTTGGGACTTCTCGGGCTCTGGCTGGTCGTCACCGCGGCATCTCTCGGCTACAACCTCGTCACCAACGGAACCGCGGCACCACCACCGGGCCTCAAGTACGTGCAGGCCGGCGACGTCCACACCCGTTACGGCACCTGGGGTACGTCGGGAGCACCCGTCGTACTCGTGCACGGGTCAGCGGAGTCCGTCGACACGTGGTCGCGGCTGGTACCGCTGCTCGCCACCAACCATCGCGTGTACGCGTACGACATCACCGGATACGGGTACTCCGAGCGCAAGGCGCCGTACACGATCGAGCATCTCGCGGCGCAGCTGCTCGGCTTCCTGGACGCCATGCACCTCGGTGGTCCGGGTGAGCCGCGGCCGATCCTGGTCGGGCACTCGCTCGGCGCCGGGATCGCGGCCGAGGCGACCCTGGAGGCGCCGGACCGGATCGGCGGGATCATGTTCCTCGACGGTGACGGGTTGCCGTTGCCGGGCGGGCAGGCCGGGCCGCCGCGGTGGCTGATCGTCCCGCCGTACCGGACGTCGCTGTTCCGGCTGGTGCTCGACCAGGGCTGGCTGCTGAAGAAGATCTACAACAACGTCTGCTCCCCCGACTGCCCGGAGATGGTGGTCGACGACTGGACCCGGCCGTTCCGGCAGCCCGGCGCCGAGAAGGCGGTCTGGCAGATGACCGCCCACGGCATCCCCGCGGTCGCACCCGAGCGGCTGGCGAAGCTGAGCGCTCTGACACTTCCCAAAGCGGTCGTTTTCGGCGTCGACGACACGAACGGCGGTAACGCGGTCGAGACCGCGACCCGCATCGGCGCCCCCGCGCCGACGCTGATCCCGAAGGCCAACCACCTCACGCCGATCTCGCACCCGGCCGAGGTGGCGGCCGCGATCAACACACTTCGCTGATCGCAGATTTCTGGAAATCCGGCGGCCGCCGACGGATGATCGGGGTATGGCCCGTTACGAAGTGGTTGCGCGCGCGAAGCCCGATCGTCGACTGTCCGACGCCGACTACATCGACCTCGCCCTGAACTCGTGGTCCTTGGACAAGGGCCTGCGGTTCCAGCGGATCGAGGATCTGCCGGACGGGTCGATCGCGGTCGTCCTGCAGCAGAAGATGTCGCCGCGCAAGCACGACACGGCCTGCGACCTGGCGAACCGGAGCCTGGCCCAGCTCGGCATCCCGGCCAGCCAGGTCCAGCAGATCGACCTGCACCGGATGACCCGCAAGGGCGGCCGCGCGCTGGTCCGCTCGTGGGTCGGCCCCAACAACCCGCCGGGCCCCGGCACCGCCGGCGACCGCGAGCCCCGGCGTCCGAAGCCGACGCCGCCGCACCTGCAGGCCTACCTCAAGGAGTGAAGACCTCGAACCGGGTGCCGTACTTCGTGCCCAGCTGGGCACCGGCCGGGCGTGAGGTGCCTTCGAGGAACTCCTCTGGGTCGAAGTGCGGCCAGTTCAGCCCGTCGATGTAGGCCTTGTGCGCCTTCAGCGACTGCACTCCCACGTCGAACGTGTCAGTGGTGTCCGCCCCGTGCCGCGCGGCGGGTGACCCGGCCGCCCAGACCTGCCGTACGCCGTCCCACTTGTCGCCGGCGTCCGGGAAGATCCACCGGTTCGCGGCGTCCCGGACCGCGTCGAGCGTGGCGCGGCCGGTGTTGATGTGGTCGGCCTGGTTCAGCAGGACGTCGCCGTCCCAGGTGTCGCGGAAGTTGTTCGTGATGACGATCTCCGGCTGGTGCCGGCGGATCACGGCGGCGATCACGCGGCGGAGCGCCACGCCGTACTCGATGGTGCCGTCAGGCTGGCCCAGGAACTCGACCGCGGAGACGCCGACGATCCGGGACGACTCGATCTGCTCGGCCTCGCGCAGCGGGCCGGACTCGGCCGGGTCGACGCCGTCGATCCCCGCCTCGCCGGAGGTCAGCAGGCAGTACACGATCTGTTTGCCTTGTCCGGTCCAGCGCGCGATCGCGGCCGCCGTACCGAACTCCAGGTCGTCCGGGTGCGCGACCACGGCCAGCGCCTTCTGCCAGTCCTCGACCACGGGCTCCAGCCGTTCCACAATGCTCATGACCGCAGGCTAGTCCCCGAAGACCTGCCGGGTGTAGGCGTTGCCGAACGTCCGCCGCGGATCCAGCCGGTCGCGGACCGCCAGGAAATCGTCGAAGCGCGGGTAGCGGCTGCGCAGGTCGTCCGCCGTGAGCGTGTGCAGCTTGCCCCAGTGCGGCCGGCCGCCGTAGTCGGCGACGATGTTCTCGAAGGCCCGGAAGTACGGGTCGTGCGGCAGCCGGTGGTACTGGTGGATCGCGACGTACGCCGTCTCGCGCCCGGACGCCGTGGACAGCCAGATGTCGTCCGGCGCGGCCACCCGGACCTCGATCGGGAACGGGATCCGCGACCCCGACGCGTCGATCCACGCCCGCAGCCGGCGGATCACGTCGACGACGTGCTCACGCGGCACGGCGTACTCCGACTCGCGGAAGATCACGTTCCGCTCGGAACAGAACACCTTGTACGACGCGTCGACGTACTCCCGGGCCGACAGTGCGCGCGAGGCGAGCCGGTTGATCCGCGGCACCATCCCGGGCCGCCGGACCGCGAGCCGGTTGGTCAGCTCGAAGACCTTGTTCGACAGCAGTTCGTCGTCGATCCAGCCACGGATCCGGCCGACCGGCGAGGCGCCGACGCCCGGGGCGACCCGGTTGTTCCGCTTGGTGAGCGCGATCTCGGTGTGCGGGAACCAGTAGAACTCGAAGTGGTCGTTGCCGTCAGCAAGCTCATCGAACCCGTCGAGGACCTCGCCGAGCGGCAGCGGCATCTCCTGCGCGCGCAGCAGGAACGCCGGCACGCACTGCAGGGTCAGCGAACTGATCACGCCGAGCGCGCCGACCGAGACCCGGGCCGCGGCGAACACGTCCGGGTTCTCCTCGGCCGAGCAGTGCAGCACCGAGCCGTCCGCGGTGACCAGGTCGAGCGCGACGACCTGCGTGGCCAGACCGCCGAGCCGCGCGCCGGTCCCGTGCGTGCCGGTCGAGATCGCACCGGAGACGGTCTGCTTGTCGATGTCGCCGAGGTTGGCCATCGCCAGGTCGAACGCGGCCAGGCCCGCGTTCAGCTTCCGCAGTCCGGTGCCGGCACCGACCGTGACGCGGCCGGACTCCTTGTCGGCGTGGACGACCGAGGACAGTCCGTCCAGCCGGATCATCACCTGCTGCGGCACCGAGCAGCCTGTGAACGAGTGCCCGGAACCGACCGCTTTGAGCTTCTTGCCCTGCTCGGCCGCGGATTTGACCGCGGCCGCGAGCTCGTCGGCCGAACCTGGTCGCAGGGTCTCGATCCCGGTCGCCGACTCGGTACCGGCCCAGTTCCGCCAGGTGCTCATCCGAAGTTCTTCCCTTCACCTCGGTAGGTGACGAGCTCGGTCACCTCATCACCGTCAACAGCGTGCACGACGTCGAACCGCTCCAGCATCTCGCCTGCCTTCGCGTACCGCATCCACACTCTGTCGCCGATTCGCAGCCGATCGGCCGATGCTCCCTGGACCGGAGTCTGCACCTCGCCGGCGCCTTCGGTGCCCAGCAGCTTCAGTCCCGACGGCGCGGCGGGCAGCGGCAGCCGCGACTTCTTCGCCGGCCCCGAGGCCACGTACCCACCGCCGAAGAGCGTGGCGATCCGCGGCGCGGGCCGCCGTACGACGTCCAGCGCGTAGGCCATCGCATGCTCGGGCTGGAACACGTCGTACTTGTCGAAAAGGGTCGGACCGTAGAGACCGGAGCCGGCGGTGACCTCGGTGACGACCGGGTCGGCGCTGCTGATCTCCAGGCTGCCCGTCCCGCCGCTGTTGACGATCCGGAGCGGCGCGACCTGCTTGACCGCGTCGACGACCGCGCCGCGCCGGTCGGCGAGCTCGGCGGCCGAACGGCGCTTCACCCAGCGGACGGCGGGCGACGTGTCGGGGAGACCGGCGATCTGCGCCTCGTAGAACATCACGCCGGTCAGCTCGAACGCGTCGTCCGCGGCGACGGTGCGCGCCAGCGCCGCCACGTCGGACGGGGTCCGCAGCGGCGACCGCCGTACGCCGAGATGCTGGCCGAAGATTCGCAGCGAGGCGTCCACGTCGAGGCAGATCTGGATCCGCGCGGTGCCGGTCGCGGCGGCCTTGACGTATCCGAGGTGCTCCGGCGAGTCGATCATCAGCGTGATCCGGGACGCCGCCTCGGGGTCCTCGGAGAGCTCGCGAAGCGCGGTCCGGTGGGTCGTCGGGTAGCCGAGCAGGATGTCATCGACACCGTTGCGGGCCAGCCAGAGCGCTTCGGGGAGCGCGTAGCTCATCACGCCGTGGAACCCGGGCCGCTCGAGCGCGGCCGTGATCAGCGCGCGGCAGCGGACCGACTTGGACGCGATCCGGATCGGCGTGCCGGCGGCGCGCCGGACCAGATCGTCGGCGTTCCGCCGGAACGCGGCGAGGTCGATCACCGCGTACGGCGCGTCCAGCCGCGCGGTCAGACGGGTATACCGGTCGAAGTCACCCATAACCGGAGTGTAGGACACGAAATACTGAAAGGTAATTCAACTTCTCCTCCAACTTCGGTCCCTGGGGAGGCCGGACCAGGGAGTCCCACGGGCGCGACCCAGGGCCGGCACGGCTGAATCTGGATCCACACCCACTGGAAAGGATTCTCATGAACGTCAGCCGCCGCACTCTCCTCCGGACCACCGGCGCCGCCGCGCTGGCCACTCCGCTGCTCACAGCAGGCGCGGCCGCCTCTCCGAAGCTCCCGTTCGGACCTGTCAAGCAGATCGACGCGGGCGTCCTCAAGGTCGGGTACGTCGAGCTCGGGCCGGCCCACGGCACCCCGGTGCTCCTGCTGCACGGCTTCCCGTACGACATCCACAGCTACGAGCAGGTCGCCCCGCTCCTCGCCCGCCGCGGCTACCGCGTCGTGGTGCCCTACTTCCGCGGCCACGGCAGTACGACGTTCCGCTCGGCCGCCACGCCCCGCAACGTCGACCAGGCCGCGTTCGCGCTCGACACCCTCGCCCTGATGGACGCGCTCGGGATCCAGCGGGCCGTGCTGGCCGGCTACGACTGGGGGTCGCGCACCGCCGACATCATCGCGGCGCTCTGGCCGGAGCGCGTGAAGGCACTGGTCTCGGTCACCGGGTACCTGATCACCAACCTGGAGTTCAACAAGAAGCCGCTTCCCCCCGCGGCCGAGAACGCCTGGTGGTACCAGTACTACTTCGCAACCGAGCGCGGCGCGGCAGGCCTGCACCAGTACAAGCGGGAGATCGGTGAGTTCATCTGGAAGTTCAACTCGCCGACGTGGAAGTACAGCTCCGCGACGTACGCCCGGACCGCAGCCGCCTTCGACAACCCGGACTACGAGGCCATCGTGATCGGCAACTACCGGTGGCGGCAGAGCCTGATCCCGGCCGAGCCGGAGTACGCCGAACTGGAGAGCGAACTGCAGAAGGCGCCGAAGATCGCCGTACCGACGATCACCATCGACGGCCGCTACGACCCGTTCACACCGGCCGGGAACGGGTCGTCGTACCGGGACCACTTCACAGGGCGCTACCAGCACCGCACCTTCGACGTGGGGCACAACGTGCCGCAAGAGGCACCCCGGGAGTTCGCGCAGGCAGTGATCGACGCTAGTCGATGACAGCCTCCAGAGCCGGTACGACGCTGCGCGCCCAATCGGCCTGCTGATCGGCGCGTGTGGACGTCGTGGCGAGTAGAGCGACTGTGGAGCCGTGGACGACGGACAGGTCGACGTAAGACTCCGCACCGGCGTACGCACGCACCCCGGCAGCAGCTGTGTCGTCGGCCCAGAGCTGTTTCACACTCAGGTCACCGCCGGTGCCGCAGGCGTCCATGCGTGCCTTGTAGCCCTTGTAGTAGGTCTCCGCCTGCTTGGAGTTGCTGAAGCGGAGCAGGAGCGCAGTGGCAGGTAGGGCGTCGGCTGTGCGGTAGCTGCCGGTCAGTGCGTAGGCGGGGACTGGCAGCGAGCCGGCGACCGGCTGGCCGGCACAGCCGGAGGGCAGTGCTTCGTACGACGCCTGGTGTGGGTCGCGGCGGCGCGTCCAGGTGTTGTTGCCAATGAAGCCGGCCTCTGCACCACCCGGGTCCCTGTAGGTCTTCCAGCCAGTTCCGAGCTTCTCAGGTGCTGGGAGGTTGGCTGCGGTGAGCGGACCGGCGTTGGCTGGCGGCGGTGCGGTCGCTTGTTCGGGCACCTCCGGCGGGACAGCCGCATCTGTCGGTTGGGTGGAGCTCAGTGTGTTGGTGGGCACCGGGACCGTCCCTCCGACCGCTGTGGGGATCGGAGTCGGTGTGGGCGTCGGTGTGGGCTCTTGGGCGGCCGAGTTGGAGCTGCAACCGAGCAGAACGACTGACAACGCGGTGGCGACTACTAGCGCTTTCACTTCGGCTCGAAGTGCTGGTAGTCGGGTTTGGCCCAGCCTGCACCCCAGAAGTACCCCTGGCCGATCAGAGCCTTTGTAGCGGCACTGCTCGAGAAGAGCATGCCCGGACGCACCACGGACCGGTTGCGGTACGCCAGCCCGTTCGACGGGTACCAGACACCGTTCGCGGCAAGGTACGGGTTCTCCACAGTGTTGATGTCGATCGCCCAGCCGTACGAGTGCGGCGACAGCGAGTACGGGTCACCCGTGACGCGGCGGCAGTTGAACGCGGACGTGTTGTCGGCCGCCATCGACTTGATGTCGCTGCCGCCGAACACATCCACCCGGCGCATCTGCCGGATCGGGAACTTCGACGCGAACGTCGAGGTCCACGCGGTGATCATCTTCGCCACCGCGGCGTCCCGCAGAATCAGCTCGCCACGGTGGACGCGGCCGTCGAAACCCCAGTAGTTCAGCTGCAGCAGCCGCAGCGACGACGGCTTCACGGGGCATCCGGCGCGGTACGTGTTCGGCACCATCGCGGCGGAGACGGCGTACACCTTCGGGTTCAGTGCCGCCTTGATGACGATCGTCGCGAGGCCGGAGTACTCCATCGCGGACTGGGCGACGGACCGCGTGACGACGCGGACGGTCCGCGTCTTCGGCAGGTCGTCGGGGACCCGCAGCCGGAAGTTGCCTCCTGCATCCATCGTGGCGATGTTCAGCAGTCGCCATACTCCGCTGCCGAGGTACTCCTGCAGCGCGAGTTCCTTGCCCGGTTCGGCCGGCACCATCCGCCCGGTGACCGAGACGCCGGTCAGCGTCGCGTACCAGGACGCCGGTGTGCTGATCAGGATCTTCCGGTCCTGGATCGGCACGGTCCGGTAGTCCGAGATCGCGAGCGCCGTCTCCGCCTTGACCCCGATCATCGTGCGGAACGCCCAGGTGCCTGTGTACGCCGACACGAAGCTGAACTTGTACACGCCGCCGGCCGTGGTCCGGGTCGAGGCGCGCAGTACCCACGCACCGGGGACGCGCTGCCACAGCGTGATGTAGGAGCCAGTGATCGGCTGACTGATCTTGCCGGCGAAGACGGTCGGCTTGTCCTCCCAGGACGCAGCCGGCTGATCCAGCGTGATCGACCACGCCGCCGCAGGAGTCACCGCTGGTTTCGGTGTAGGCGTGGGTGTAGCTGTCGGCGTGGGTGTTTCAGGAGGACTCGCAGTCGGCGTGACACTCGGCGAAGGACTTCCGTCCGCGTACGCCACGCCGACCGACCCAAGACTCAACAGAACTGCGACCGCCACCCCGACGACGCGCTTCATCCGCCCCACCCTCCCTGGACAACACCTACCCCCTTATAAGAGGCAGTCACCCGGGGAGACGTCACACGAAGGCGGGAAGTTCTTTCACTCCTGCAGTCTCTTCACGGCGGCGTCGATGCGCTCGTCGGTGCCGGTGAGCGCGACCCGGATGTGCCGGTCACCGGCGGTTCCGTAGAACGCACCAGGTGCGACGAGGATCCCGCGGTCCGCCAGTGCGCCGACGGAGCCGTACGCGTCGTACGACGGGTGCGACGCCCACAGGTACAGCCCGCCGTTGGACAGGGTGATCTCCCAGCCCGCATCGGTCAGAGCATCCCGCAGTACCGCACGGCGACGCAGGTAGCGAGCACGCTGCTCCTCGACATGAGCGTCGTCGGCGAACGCGGCGGCCATCGCGGCCTGGATCGGCGACGGCACCATCAGCCCGGCGTGCTTGCGTACGGCGAGCAGCTCGGTGACGACGGTCGGGTCACCGGCGACGAAGCCACCGCGGTACCCGGCGAGGTTGGAGCGCTTGGACAGCGAGTGCACCGCCAGCAGGTTGTCGAAGCTGCCACCGGAGATATCCGGGTGCAGCACCGACACCGGCTTCTCGTCCCAGCCGAACTCGGTGTAGCACTCGTCGCTGACCAGCAGTACGTCGTTCGCCCGCGCCCACTCGACCGCGCGCCGCAGGTCGGCCGGCGGGGTGATCTCTCCGGACGGGTTGCGCGGAGAGTTCAGGTACGCGACCCGGACCGGCCCGCCGTACGTCGTGGGGTCCGCGACCGGGACGCTGGTGGCCCGGGCGAGTGCAGCGCCGGCCTCGTACGTCGGGTACGCCAGGTCCGGGATGAGGACCGTGTCACCGGCTCCGATGCCGAGCAGCGTCGGCAGCATCATGATCAGCTCCTTGGTGCCGATCACAGGCAGTACGCCGCTCTGCGGGTGGACACCGGTCACCTCGAGCCGCCGCGCCATCCAGTCCACAGCCGCCTGCCGCGCTGCCGACGTACCGATCGTGGTCGGGTACGCCGGGGCGTCCGCCGCGTCGGCCAGCGCCTGCTTCACCAGCGCCGGCACCGGGTCGACGGGGCTGCCCACCGACAGGTCCACGATCCCGTCGGGATGCGCAGCCGCCTTCTGCTGATACGGGGCGAGCTTGTCCCACGGGAAGTCCGGCAACCGGCTGGAGGTATCAAAGATCACCTGCTTATTCTCCCCTACCCGCTCGGCAGCTGAGATTGCCTGTCCAGATCACTACGATCAGTGCGGACAGGGGGTGACCGAATGACGTATGACGTGGCAGTGGTGGGGGCCGGCGCGATGGGGTCGGCTGCCGCGCGGGCGCTGGCGGCGGCCGGGCGAGAGGTCGTCGTACTGGAGCAGTTCACGCTCGGGCACGAGCGCGGCGGGTCGCACGGCGCGACGCGGTTGTTCCGGCCGGCTGCGGACGACGCCGAGATAGCTGAGCTGACTGAGCGGGCGCGGCCGCTGTGGCGGGAGCTGGAGGCGGAGTCGGGTGAGACGCTGCTCGAGGAGACCGGTGGGATCGACCACGGGATGGGCGACGCTTCGGTCGAGACCTTCCGGTCGTTGCACGGGGCAACCGGGTCCGTGTTCTCGGCAGCGGAGGCTGCTGAGAGATGGCCCGGGTTCCGCTTCGAGACCGATGTGCTGTACCAGCCGGGGTCAGGTCGGCTGTACGCCGATCGGACCGTTCACGCGCTACAGGTCGTGGCTGGTCGTTTGGGCGCCGAGTTCCGGGTCCAGTCACCAGTACGGGCGCTGCGGGCGCATCACGGTTTTGTCGAGCTCGACGTACCAGGGGGCGCAGTGCGGGCGCGGCACGTCGTACTGGCCACTGGACCGTGGACTCCGAAGCTGGCAGAGGGAGTGGTGTCGTTGCCGCCCTTCACAGTGACTCAGGAGCAGCCGCGGTTCTTCACACCTCTGTCAGACGAGCTGGAGTGGCCGTCCTTCGTGCATCACGGCCCTACCAGCTACGGCCTCTACGAGCCCGGCTCCGGCGTCAAGGTCGGACTGCACGCGACCGGGCCGGAGGTGGACCCCGACGAGCGCGACTTCCAGCCGGAGCCGGAACGGGACTCGGCCCTGCTGCGGTACGTCGAGCAGTGGTACCCAGGGTTGGACCCCCACAGGTCCACGGCGATCAGCTGTCTCTACGACACCACACCGACGTCCGACTTCGTCATCGACCGCGCCGGACCGGTCACGGTCGCCGCCGGGTTCTCCGGCCAGGGATTCAAGTTCGTGCCGCTGGTCGGCGCGTTCGTCCGCGACCTGGTCACCGGCGCCGCCCAGAAGTCAGGCCAGAATTCAGGCCAGAAGTCAGCCCAGAGGTCAGTTCAGCCGCCGGCCCGGTTCAGATTCCAGAGCTTTCAGAGGTAGAGGCCGGTCTGCCCGTCCTCCAGGCGACCGGCGGCCACCGCATGCAGGTCGCGCTCGCGCAGCAGGATGTAGTCGTCGCCTCGCACCTCCACCTCGGCCCGGTCCTCCGGGTCGAACAGCACCCGGTCGTCGACCTCGACGGTCCGCACGTTCGCACCGATCGCGACCACCTTGGCCCAGGACAGGCGGCGGCCCATCTGCGCGGTGGCGGGGATCAGGATGCCTGCCGACGACTTCCGCTCGCCCTCCTGCTCGAGGGAGACCAGGACGCGGTCGTGCAGCATCCGGATCGGGAGTTTGTCGTCGGACAGCCGCTTGCGTGGAGTCACCGGCGACCCACCAGGCGGCGGATCACCAGGAGCACACCGACCACACCGCCGACGGCACCGACGACCGCGAGGATCTTCTGGGTCCGCAGCTGACCCCGCTCGTCGAAGACCTGGGCCTTGGCCTGCTCGACCTGCCGCAGGGCGACGTTCTTCGGGTTCGCCCGGTCGACCAGCTCGTCCACGGCCGAGGCCAGGCGCGCCCGGGTGGCGGCGATGTCCGCCTCGATCTGCTCGGCCGTCCGAGCCTTCGTGTCCGCCACGTGTCGGCGCTCCTTCCATCGGCGGGGCTGCCCCGATCTGCCCTTGGTCACCCACCATCCTCGCAGGTCATGCTCGCAGGTCCACGACCACCTTGATGTCTTCGGGTTCCCGTACCAATGCGTCCGGCCACTCGGACAGCGGCACGGTCCGGGTGATCAGCCGCTCCAGCCAGACCCGGTCCGCGGCCAGCAACACGTCAACGGCGTCGGCGTAGTGCCGCTTACCTGCGTTCACCGTCCCGACCAGGGCGGCGTTGCGGACCACCAACTGCCGGACCAGCGCGTCGAGTTGCACGTCGACCGTCGCCGGCCCGGGGTGGATCCCGGCCAGACACATGACACCAGCAGGCGGCAGCAGCGAGGCACAGTCGAACACCAGTTGCCCAGCACCCGTCGCCTCGATCACCACATCCGGTACGACGTCCAGCTGCCCCAGGTCGG
This sequence comes from Kribbella pratensis, assembly GCF_004366075.1. Lineage (GTDB taxonomy): Bacteria > Actinomycetota > Actinomycetes > Propionibacteriales > Kribbellaceae > Kribbella > Kribbella pratensis. The sequence goes on from NZ_SODU01000001.1 coordinate 2,560,569, forward strand.
TGATGTAGGTACCGCCAAGCGCCCGTACCAACTCTGGCTTCGGCCCGTCCTCAACCCGGTCCAGCACGTGTACGTCGTACCCGCGCTGCCGGGCGATCAGTGCGGCCAGCAACCCGATCGGTCCGGCGCCCGTCACCAGTACATGCTGCGGAGCGAACCACGATCGGGCTCCGACCTGGTCCACCTGCTCCCACGCCTTGGTGAGGATGCTTGCCGGCTCCACGAGCACACCGAGCTCTCCCAGCGCAGCAGGCACGGGTACGGCGAAGTACGGGTCGACCCGCCAGCGCTCAGCGCCGTACCCGTCCATCTCCTTGATGCCGCGCTCGGTGTACTGCCCGTTGCGGCAGAAGTCCCATTCACCTCGTGCACAGGCCGGACAGGGCACCGGGTCGGGTCGGCGTACCACTCCGGCGACCAGGTCGCCTGGGGCGAAGCCGGAGCCGGCAGGTGCCTCCAGCACGCGTCCGAGCGACTCGTGTCCGATGACGAGGTGGTCGGCGCCGGGACGGCCACTGCCGAACGCTCCGGAGACCAGCTCCAGGTCGGTCCCGCAGATGCCGGTGAGCAAGCCCTCCACCAGGATCGAACCGTCGACGACGGGAGGTTCTGGGACGTCGCCCACTGTCGCCGAGTCGGACTTGCCCGGCGTGACTGTCATGGCCCGCATCGGGTCAGGCTAACCGGGTCATGTCGACGGTCACCTCGATGGCCGTCGCTGCCTCGCCGGAGTAGATGCCCTTCAGCGGCGACACGTCCGCGTAGTCGCGGCCTGTCGCCACCCACACGTGCCGGTGCCCGATCGAGATGTCGTTGGTCGGGTCGAAGCCCCACCACTCGCCGGTCCACGCCTCCACCCACGCATGGCTCTCGCCGACGACCGTCTCGCCCACCGCCGCGTCCGGCTTGGTGTGCAGGTAGCCCGAGACGTAGCGGCTCGGTACACCGACCGCGCGCAGCATGGCCAGGGTGAGGTGCGCATAGTCCTGGCACACGCCCTCACCGGCCTGCCACGCGTCGACAGCGGACGAGTGCACACCTGTGGTGCCGCGCTGGTACTTCAGCGTGTCGTGGACCCACTTGGACACCGCCAGCACGGTCTCCTGCGGCGAACGGCCCCTGCGCAAGGAGCGGGCGACCGCGGACAGCTCCCGGTGCTTCGGCACGTAGGTGGTCCACTCCAGGTACTCGGCGTACGTGTCCAGGACGTCCGCTGACTTGAGCTGCACCCAGGTGACCTCAGCCGACGGCGGCGGCTGGTCGCTCGTCTCGACGACGGAGGCCGCGATCACCTTCAGTTCGGTGTGTGGGCTGTGCAGATCGAAGGAGTTGACCTCGGTACCCCAGTAGTCCGTGTACTTGTACGCGCGGGCCGGAGGGATCGTCTCCAGCCGAGCCACCATGAGGTTCTGCCGGTCGTCATGACGCGGTGTCAGCCTGGCTTCGTTGTAGGACTGGGTCACGGCCGTCGCGTAGCGGTAGCCCGTCGTGTGCACGACGCGGAGGCGCCAGTTCACAGGTTCACCTCCGTGTTGTTCCACTCGATCCACGGCACCGCATGGAAGTACTGCCGGGACACCGCCTCACCGACATCGCGGACCGTCGCCTGCAGCGCCTGCAGTCTGCCGGTCAGGTTGTCCAGCAGCTCCGCCGGCTGCAGGAACTCAAGATCGCTGCGTGCCTTCCCCAGCAACCGCGACGCCTCCGCACCCGCACCGATCCGCGCCGACGGCCCGTGGTCGAGGTCCTCCAGACAGGACTCCGCCTGCTGCAGCGCATGGAACACCGACCGCGGGAAGAGCCGGTCCAGCAACAAGAACTGCACCACGCGGGACGCGTCGAGCGCACCGCGGTACGTCCGCAGGTACGTGTCGTGCGCACCCGCAGAACGCAGTACTGTCACCCAGCCGGGCGACGTGGGCCGGTCGCCTACTCGGGACATCAGCAGCCTGACAAGCATGTCCACTCGCTCCACCGACCGCCCCAGCACCAGGAACCGCCAGCCGTCGTCGCGGCTCATCGTGGAGTCGGCCAGCCCGGCGAACATCGCGGCCCGGTTCTCCACGAACGTGAAGAACTCGTGCGGCCCTACCCGGCGCGCAGCACGCTGCCGCTCGGGTACGGCGTTCCACATCGCGTTGATGCACTGCCACAGCTCACTCGACACCACCTCACGCGCGACCCGGGTGTTCTCCCGCGCGCTGGCGATCGAGGACACGATCGACCCGGTCTCGGGCGACATCGCGACCAGCTCGGTCAGGCCCCACACGTCCAGCTCGCTGCCGTCCGGTGGGGTGATGCCGAGGACCGAGAGCAGCCGGCGGCTGGCCGTGTCGGCGTCGACGGTGGCGTCCTCCAGCAGTTGGTGGACCGAGACATCGAGGATCCGCGCGGTGTCGTCCGCGCGTTCGACGTACCGGCCGATCCAGTACAGCGACTCGGCGTTGCGTGCGAGCATCGTCAGCACCTCCTCATCACTGTTGCTGCTGCTGTTGGGCGGCGTTCAGCTCAGGGCCTTGCTCCGGCGTACTCTCCGGCTTCACCGCGGGGGTCCCGAGACCGGGTCCACGAAGCTCTGCGTCCTCACCGGACGCTCTGGGCGCCAGCACCCACGTGTCCTTGGACCCGCCGCCTTGTGACGAGTTGACGATCAGGCTGCCCTCGGGAATCGCCACCCTGGTCAGTCCACCTGGCAGAACGAACACGTCCTCGCCGTCGTTGACCGCGAACGGCCTCAGGTCCACATGTCGTGGCTGCAGCCGTTCACCCACCTTCGTCGGCACAGTGGACAGCTGTACGACGGGTTGCGCGATCCAGCCCCGTGGGTTGGCCCTGATGCGCCTCCGCTGTGCCTGGAGCTCCTTGGGCGAGGCATCCGGCCCGAACACGATGCCGTACCCACCAGAGCCCTCTACCGGCTTGGTGACCAGCTCGTCCAGGCGGTCCAGTACTTCAGCATGCTCTGCGGGCAGCCAGCACCGGTACGTGTCGACGTTCGGCAGCAGCGGCGTTTCGCCCAGGTAGTACTTGAGGATCTCCGGAAGGTACGTGTAGATCAGCTTGTCGTCACCGACACCGTTGCCGATCGCATTGGCGATCACCACGTTTCCTGCGCGCGCCGCGTTCACCAGACCCGCCACACCGAGCACGGAGTCCGGAACGAACTGCACCGGGTCCAGGAACTCGTCGTCGATCCGCCGGTAGATCACGTCGACGCGCTGCTCGCCTTCTGTCGTCCGCAGGTAGATGACGTTGTTGCGGGCCAACAGGTCCCGCCCCTCGACCAGCTCCACCCCCATCTGCCGTGCCAGCAGCGAGTGCTCGAAGTACGCCGAGTTGTAGACACCTGGTGTCAGTACGACGACGTTCGGGTCAGTCACGCCGGGTGCCGCGGCCCGCAGCGAGCGGAGGAGGTGTACGGCGTAGTCGCCGACCGCACGGACCCGGTGCTTGGCGAACAGGTCCGGGAACACGCGTGCCATCGTCCGGCGGTTCTCCATCACGTACGAGACCCCGGACGGGCTCCGCAGGTTGTCCTCGAGCACCCGGAAGTCGCCCTGCTCGTCACGCACCACGTCGATCCCGGCCACGTGGATGCGGACACCGTTCGGCGGTGCGATACCGGCTGCCTGCCGGTGGAAGTGCTCACAGGAGGTGATCAGCCGGCGTGGCAGTACGCCGTCCGCAACGATCTGCTGCTCGCCGTAGATGTCGGCCAGGAACGCCTCCAGTGCCCGCACCCGCTGTACGACGCCACGCTCCAGCCGCGACCACTCCGACGCCGTGATCACCCGCGGCACCAGGTCCAGCGGGAACGGCCGCTCCTCCCCTGACAGGCTGAACGTGATCCCCTGGTCGACGAGCGCCCGGTCGAGCGCCTCGGACCGAGTAGTCAGGTCCGCGGGCTGCAACGGCTGTAACGAGTCGTGCAGCCGCTTGTACGCCGTACGCACGCCGTCGACCGGATCGAACATCTCGTCGTACGCCCCGGCATGCGGACGACGCGGGTCGAGGTAGCCGTCGAACAACTGGCGGGAGGATGCGCGGCTCATCTGCGCATCTTCACCCACCCAGCCGCCGCTCGCACCCCGAAAGGGCCTAGTTCTTCCGCACGTAACATTGCGCCCAGTAGACCTACCCGTGGAGGACCTGATGTCCGATCGTCTGTCCGTTGGCGACACCGCCCCCGACTTCACCCTGCCCGATGCCGACGGCAACGAGGTGGCACTCGCGGACCTGCGCGGAAAGAACGTGATCGTCTACTTCTATCCGGCCGCGATGACGCCGGGCTGCACCAAGCAGGCCTGCGACTTCCGGGACTCGCTCGACTCGCTACAGGCCGCTGGGTACGCCGTACTCGGGATCTCCCCCGACAAGCCGGCCAAGCTGGCGAAGTTCCGGGACCGCGACGGCGTGACGTTCCCGCTGCTCAGCGACCCGGACAAGGAGGTCCTGCAGGCGTACGGCGCGTTCGGCGAGAAGACCATGTACGGGAAGAAGGTGACCGGGGTGATCCGGTCCACGTTCGTCGTCGACCCCGAGGGGAAGGTCGCGGTCGCGCAGTACAACGTGAAGGCGACCGGCCACGTCGCCAAGCTGCGCCGCGACCTGGGCCTGTGACCTGAGCCTGTGACCTGAGATGGTGACCTGAGATTGTGAAAAGGCACCTCACCGTGGGCGTTTCCGGAGGGAAACCTTCGACCGTTTCATGCACTTGGTCCATGGAACGGTCGTTTAAGCAAACCATCGCTGTGATTTGGGTCACACAAACATCTCAGCGGATCGCAGCGGAGTCGGCACTCTCGGTGAGTTTTTAAGCGTTCCTGTGAAAGAGCGGTACTCCGGGGACGGTTCCGGTTCAGCGACGGGTGTGTCACGACCGTCGGCGGCCTTCGCCGTGACGTGCGGAAACCGGGTAATCTGCGCGCGCAGTCTGCCTCTGGGAGGGAGGGACCTGCCGCGATGGGAAAACATTCCTCTGCGGTGACGCGAAGTAACAACAACCGTCGCTCGGTGTACATCACCGCGGTCGGGCTACTGGTGCTGTCGTTGGGCGCCGTCTTCGTAGTCCGGTCCTTCGGGTCCGAGGCGGGCGCCGACGGGTTCCTCGGCGGCGGCAAGGCCTGCGCCGACCCGACACAGATCCAGCTGGCCACGACGCCCGAGTTGCAGTCCCCGCTCGAAGCCGCGGCCAAGTCGCTCGCGGCCAAGGGCGGCAAGGACGGCACCCCGTGCCTGCAGGTCACGGTCAGCTCGGCGCCGTCGGCACAGATCGCGAGGGACGTCGCGCACGGCAGCGACAACCGGCCGGACCTGTGGGTCCCGGACTCCTCGCTGTGGGTCGCGCAGGCCGACGACGGCCAGAGCGTCCCGAGCATCGCGGTGGCCTCCGTCGCCACGTCGCCGATGGTCATCGTCGGCCGGCGCGACAACTTCGCCGACACCTCGTCCTGGCTACGCATCATGGCCGCGAACCAGCCGGCACTGCTCGACCCGCTGAACACCACTCCCGGCGCACTCACATTGCTGGCGGTGCAGAGCGAGCGGCAGAAGACGTCGGCCTCCGACGGTCAGGTGTCGCAGTTGATCGTTCCGCTGGCCCAGCGACTCGGGTCGATGGCCAAGCCGTACACGGACGTCAGCGCGCTGTTCGGTCGCGCCGACCAGGACGGCAGCAAGATCGTCGTACCGGCGTCCGAGCAGAGTTTCGTGAAGTACCAGGAGGAGCACCCTGAGGCGCAACTCCGGGCGATCCAGCCGGACACCGGCACGCTGTACCTGGACTACCCGATCGTGGTCACGGCCAAGTCCGACGCCGAAGCGGCGAACGACGCGGCTCAGGCGCTGGCCACCGAACTGCTGACCGACAGCGCCGCACAGGCGCGCGACCAGGCAGGCTTCCGGGACACCACGCTGAACCCGCTCGGCGGCGGTCGCGGCGTCGGCGACGTGAACCAGCTGACCAAGCCGACCAGCGAGGCGATCGACACCACGCTGCAGAACTGGACCCGGCTGTCGCTGTCCACGCACTCGCTGGCGGTCATCGACATCTCCGGTTCGATGGCGGAGAAGGTCGGCGCCAAGACCCGGATGCAGCTCACGATCGAAGCCGCGATCGGCGGCCTGAACCTGTTCCCGGACAGCGCCCAGCTCGGCCTGTGGACGTTCTCCACGAACATCGGCGCGGACAAGGCCGACTTCAAACCGCTGGTGCCGATCGCTCCGCTGTCGCAACGGCAGCGCGGAAAGATCGTCGAGCAACTGAAGATCCAGCACCCGATCCCGAACGGCGGCACCGGGCTGTACGACACCGCGATCGCCGCGGTCCGCCAGGTCCGGCAGGAGTACAAGGCGACCGCGGTCAACACGGTCCTGCTGTTCACCGACGGCAAGAACGACGACCCCGGGAGCCCGACGCTGGCCGAGGCCGTCCAGGCGCTCAAGGCCCAGCAGGACCCGTCCCGCCCGGTCCGCATCATCGCCCTGGGCATGGGCCCCGAGGCGAACGCCGACGAACTCGCTGCGCTGGCCGGAGCCACCGGCGGCGCGTCGTACGTCGCCCGCAACCCCGGCGACCTGAAGAACGTCTTCATCGACGCCCTCCAGAGCCGCTGACCCCACCGAAGGCCGACGCCTCCCCTAGGATGTCTACCCAGGGGAGGCACCAGCCCTCCTCAGCCAGAGTGGTGGAACGGCAGACACACCGGCTTTAGGTGCCGGCGCCCCCGGGCGTGCGGGTTCAACTCCCGCCTCTGGCACAACCAGTAGAACCTCCGGCCGCAGGCCGTCGCGCGTTAGATGCGGACGGTGCCTGCGGTGCCGTTGAGGGTGGTTGGGGTGTTGTCGGGGATTCGGGTTGTGGCTTCAGGAACGGCCAGGACTGCGGGGATGCCTTGTTCTCGGGCGACTATGGCGGCGTGGGACAGGAGGCCGCCTTGTTCGGTGATTACGCCGGCGGCTATGGACAGGAGAGGGGTCCAGGCGGGGTCGGTGAAGGGGCAGATGAGGATGTCACCGGGGTGGACGGTGGGGAAGTCGGCTGGGCCGCGGACGACTCTGGCGGGGCCGATTGCGGTGCCGTGGCTGCCTGGCACGCCGACCAGTAGGTTGCGGTCGCCGGTGGGGAGTGCGGGGGCAGCGGGGGGTTGGGTTGTGATGGGGCGGGATTGTAGGAGCCAGGGGGTGTTGGTGGTTACGGACCATTCGATGTCTTGAGGGCTGCCTAGGACCGTGGTGACTGTTTGGGCTAACGCTGCCAGTTGTACGGCGGTGGCGTCGGAGAGGGTCGGCGTACGGCGTTGAGCGGTGGGGACCTGGCGGACGGTCAGGGCTGAGCCTCGGCGGTCGAGGGACGTTAGTTTGTTGGCGATTGTGTGGGTGACTATGCCGTCTGGGGTGACCTGGTAGCGGTCGGCGGTTACGCGGCCTTCTACGACGCTGGGGCCCAGGCCCCAGGAGGCCTCTATCAGCGTGGGGCCGTTTGCGCTGGTGAACATCACGCCGGAGATGTCCGCGTCCAGGTGGCGCTGAATGATCACGGCCATCGCCGGTGCCTCGGAGCCGCTGCGGTACGCCGTTGCGCGTGGGGACCACACGGACGCCCAGCAGGCGCGTACGGCGTCGACGATCGCATCGATCCCTTGTACGCCGAGGAAGCTGTCGTGCTGCCCCGCTGCCGATGCGAGCGCGGTGTCCTCGTTCGCGGCCGACGACCGGACGGCGACCGGCGGATCACCCACGCTCGCAAGCCACCGCGAGAGCTCGCCGACGAGCTTGTCCGGCAGCCCATCGACGGGCCTGCCCGGCACAGCCTGCTGAGCATCGAACGGGATGACGATGCCTTCGGGGACCGGTAGGGCGTTGCGGAGGAGGGTGGCGAGGGTGGCTGCTTTGGCGCCGCACCGGTCGGTGGTTGCGTCCGCGAGCGGCACCAGCATACGAGGCTCCTATCAACGAAACGTTGACAACGGAATGTTGACAACGTTCTGTTGATGATCCACTGTAGGTGGATGCGACGCAAGCAGGACGCGGGGGCGACCGCGGACCAGGAACAGGCCGAACGCCAGCGCGAGGCCCGGGAGCAACTACTCGCCCTGGGCGCGAAGGACCTGCCGGCCCGGCCGTGGCGACCGGCGCCGATCCCCTTGTCTGCGGTGGATTTCACGCAGTTCGCGGCCTGGCGAGCGTCCGAACTGAGCGACGACGATCTGCTAGCGGCGCTAGCGTTGTTGCCGGCTGCTCGGGCGGAGGTCGACGAGGTCGAGGCCGGCCTGCTGTTCATGGCCAGGAGCGCGGGGCTGACCTGGGCGGAAATGGCCGATGCGATGGGGTTCAGCTCGCCGCAGGCCTGTCAGCAGCGGTTCAACCGGCTGTCCGCACGGCAGGACACCTGATGCACCTCGTACTGCATGCAGTCCGCCTGCTGGGGTTCGCGGACACGAAGGCGATCGCGCGACGTTTTGACCTGCAGGGCGTCGAGGAGGTCTTGAAGGACGCCGAGGCACGCGGGTGGGCGACGTACAGCAGCTTCGCAGGTACGTCGGGTTGGTCGCTCACCGAAGCGGGTCGCGCGGAGAACGAGCGCCTGCTCAAGGCGGAGCTCACCGACGTGGACGCGATCAGGAAGGTGTACGCCGACTTCTTGCCGCTGAACGGCATGTTGCAGCAGGCCTGCACCGACTGGCAACTGCGGCCGGTGGACGGTGATCCGCTGGCGGCAAATGATCACTCTGACGCCGCCTGGGATGCCGGGGTGCTGCACGAACTCAAGGTGATCGATGGAGCGCTCGGGAGCATCACCCGGCGGTTGACGGACGTGTTGCCGCGATTCGACGGGTATGACCGGCGGTTCTCACAAGCGCTGGCACGCGCCACCGCAGGCGAGACCGCGTGGGTCGACCGCAGCGACGTCGACTCCTGCCACCGCGTCTGGTTCGAACTCCACGAGGACCTCCTCGCCACCCTCAACCTCCACCGCGGCGACTAGTTGCCCAACGCATCCAGGTAGGCCGCACCACGGGGGGTGAGGCGGTAGCCGACCTCGAGGCTGTGGGTGAGGCCCAGGTTCTTGAGTTTCCGTACGTCGAGCTTGAACGGTGCTGTCTCGCGCCCGACGGACGCGGCGAGGTCCGCCGCCCGGGTGGCCGGCCTGGACTCGATCAGGCGAAGCGTCTGCTCGGTCCAGGGCCCGTGGTGGCTGAGCTGGTCGAACTGGGCCAGCCGCGTTCGCAGGTCGTCCAGGTCCTCCGGGGTCAACGACGACTGGGCAGCCAGCTCCTCGCGCGGATCCGGGCCCTCGACCAGGTGGAAGCGGATCAGGAACGTCGGCAACGTGTCATCGCCCCGCAGCCGGCGCCGCACGTCCTTCGCGTTCTGACGGTCGGCGAGTACCAGGTCCGGGTCGTTGTCGACGATCAGGTCCGGGTTCACCTGGCGGATGCTGTCGATCTCGATCCGGCCCGCGTTCGTCCGGTAGATCCGCCCCTCGACCACCCGCGGCTCGGCCCACCGCCGGTACGCCACGGTGATCCGCCCGCTCTCGACGCCGTCCTTGTCCGTTCCAGCGAACAACATCTCTAGCTCCCCAACGCCTTCGCCACGATCGGGGCCAGTGCGCGCAACGCCTTGCCGCGGTGGCTGATCGCGTCCTTCTCCTCGATCGACAGCTCCGCGGTCGTGCGGTCGTATCCCTCGGCCTGGAACAGTACGTCGTACCCGAACCCGCCGGTCCCCCGCAGCGAGCGGATCACCGACCCGCGCATCTCGCCCAGCACCAGTTCCTCCGGCCCGTCCGGCCGGACGAACGCGACCGCCGCCACGAACGACGCACCGCGACGCTCGTCCGGTACGTCCTCCAGCTGCCCGAGCAGCAGCAGGTTGTTCGCGTGGTTGTCCTTCGCCGGCCCCGACCAGCGCGCCGACAGCACGCCGGGCATCCCGTTCAGTGCGTCCACGCAGATCCCGCTGTCGTCGGCGATCGACGGCAGCCCGGTCGCGGCGAGCGCGGCCCGTGCCTTGAGCAGCGCGTTCCCCTCGAACGTCGGTTCGGTCTCGGCCGGTTCGTCGTACGGCGGTACGTCGCCGAGCCCGAGCACCTCGATCCCGGGCACGATCGGCGTCAGGATCCGCCGCAGCTCCTCGAGCTTCTTCTTGTTGTTCGAGGCAAGCAGTACACGACTCACGCCAACGCCTCCTGCTGGATCTTGGCGAGGTCGGCACAGCCGGAGATGCCCAGCTCCAGCAGGCTGTCCAGCTCGGCGCGGTCGAACGGCGCGCCCTCCGCCGTCCCCTGCACCTCGATGAACTTGCCGTCGCCGGTGATCACCAGGTTCATGTCCGTCTCGGCGCGGACGTCCTCCTCGTAGCAGAGGTCCAGCATCGGCACCGAGTCGACGATGCCGACCGACACCGCGGACACCGTCCCGGTCAGCGGCTCGCTCTTCAGCAGCTTCCGCTCCCGCAGGAACGACACCGCGTCCGCGAGCGCGACGTACGCACCGGTGATCGCCGCGGTCCGCGTGCCGCCGTCGGCCTGCAGTACGTCGCAGTCGAGCAGGATGGTGTTCTCGCCGAGCGCCTTGTAGTCGATCACGGCCCGCAGCGAGCGACCGATCAGCCGGGAGATCTCGTGGGTGCGCCCACCGATCCGGCCCTTCACCGACTCGCGGTCCGAACGGGTGTTGGTGGCCCGCGGGAGCATTGCGTACTCCGCGCTCACCCAGCCGAGACCGGAGCCCTTGCGCCAGCGCGGCACGCCCTCGGTCACACTCGCCGCGCACAGCACCCGGGTGCGCCCGAACTCGACCAGCACCGAGCCCTCGGCGTGGTCGAGCCAGTTCCGGGTCACCGTCACGGGTCGGAGCTGGTCAGCATTACGTCCGTCAATCCGAGCCATACCCAAGACCCTAGTCGCAGTTGCTCAGGTCCGAAGAACCGGCGGGAGCTCCTCTCGCTTCTTCGGACGCAAGCGCATCCCCTCCGCGGACGGGAGCGACTGCGTCAGCGCCATCCGGGCCGCCCACGGCAGCAGGTCGTTGGCCCGGCGCCCGACCCACGGCACGCCTTCGCGCACCAGCCACGCCGCGTTCGCCCACTTGCTCGGCGGCCGGTACGCACAGTCCAGCTCCGGCCGTACGTCGATGCGCAGCCCGCGGGCCGCCAACTCGTCCGCGAACGCCCGGGCGAGCTTGCGATGCCCGCGCTCCCCCGGATGCAGCCGGTCGACGCTCCAGAAGTCCCGCCGGTACACCTCCGGGTAGTCGGCCATGTCCAGCCGGATCCCACCGAACCGGGCGTGCAGGTCGTCGAACGCGACGTTGACCTGCTCGATCCGATGCCACAGCGGCCGCCGCAACCACCGCGGCAGGCCGAACACCTGGCCGTGGTCGTGGAACCGGACGGTGAGCAGCAACGCGCCCCGGGCGGTCAGTTGCTCGGCGCACAGGTTCAGGTGCTCGCGGATCCGGCCGGCGTCGAAGGTGGATCGCAAGGTGTCGTTGACCCCGACGATCAGCGAAGCAAGGTCGACAGGACCATCACCCGTTGAGGGGAGTTGCTCGGTCGCGACGACCGGCACGGTGGCGCCGCTGGTCGCGTAGTTGGAGAACGTCACACGGTGGGTGCTGGCCAGGGAGTCGGCGAGCAACGAGGCCCAGCCCCGCCACCCCTCGCCCGGGCGCGCACCGGCACCGGACAGGTCGGTCGTACTGCTGCCGTTCATCGGGTCCCCGACCCCTACTGTGGTCGAGTCCCCCAGTGCCACGTAGTGGAGGCTCACATTCCGCCATGGTGACGGCACGGAGCGAGACGCCGATGTGCGGCGGATGACCAGTGCGGCAATTCCAGCTGGAGGATCGGTGATTGCTTGCCAGAATTGCTCGGAGTTAGGCTGTTGCAAACAACTATGTGCAGGAGTTGCCTGGTATGACTGATCTTCGGTTTGGCGTGGTGGGGCTCGGCGCCCGCAGCCGCATCGCGCAGTACGCGCACCGTCCCGGCGAGGGCTCGGAAGTTGTCGCGGTCTGTGACCCGGTCGCGGGACAGCGGGACCTCGCACTGGAGCAGTACCCGGACGCGACGGCGTACGCCGACCACTCCGAACTGCTGGACCAGAAGCTCGACGGCGTGTTCCTGACCACGCCCGACGACCTGCACGAGGGTCCGGCGATCGACTTCCTCCAGGCCGGGGTGCCGGTGTTCGTGGAGAAGCCGCTGGCGATCACCACCGAGGGCTGCGACCGGGTCCTGCGGGCCGCGTACGACTCCGGCGCCCGGCTGTACGTCGGCCACAACATGCGGCACATGCCCGTCGTCCTGACGATGCGCAAGCTGATCCAGGACGGCGCGATCGGCGACGTGAAGGCCATCTGGTGCCGGCACTTCGTCGGCCACGGCGGCGACTTCTACTTCAAGGACTGGCACGCGGACCGCACCCGCACCACCGGCCTGCTGCTGCAGAAGGGTGCCCACGACATCGACGTGATGCACTGGCTGGCCGGCGGCTACACGACCCGGGTGAACGCAATGGGCGCGCTCACGCTGTACGGCGGGATCACCGACCGGATGGACCGCACCGGTCAGCGGTTCAAGGATTTCGTGTCCAACGACAACTGGCCGCCGCTGGAGCAGAAGGGCCTGGCGCCGGTGATGGACGTCGAGGACCTCTCGATGGCGAACCTGCTGCTGGACAACGGGGTGTTCCTCACCTACGAGCAGTGCCACTACACGCCGGACTACTGGCGCAACTACACGGTGATCGGCACCCACGGCCGGCTCGAGAACTTCGGTGACACGGCGGGCGGCGTGGTGAAGGTGTGGAACAGCCGCCGCTCCGGGTACCGCGAGGACGCCGACCAGGTCGTCGAGATCGCAGGCGAGACCGAGCACCACGGCGGCGCCGACCCGCACCTGGTCGCCGAGTTCGTGAGCTTCGTCCGCGACGGCGGCGCGACGCTCACCTCCCCGATCGCGGCCCGCGCCGCGGTCGCCGCCGGCTACGCCGCCACCCAGTCCCTGCGCGCGAACGGCGTACCGCAGGACGTCCCGGCACTGGACCCGGCCCTGGTCGAGTATTTCGACAACGGACAGACGCGCTGACAGTGCTACGCTTTTCGACGTGACCAGGTACGCCGCTATGCGAATGCTGAGCCCTCGATGCGGGAGGACTTCAGCGGCGTAGGCACGTGTGCTTGCAGCGAGAGGCCCCCGACGTCGGGGGCCTCTTCTCTTTTCCGAGACCTGCTGCGACCACCCTGGAGTGCCACATGATCACGTACATCACCGACTGTTTCGACGGTAACGCCCGCGCCAGACTCAGCACCCGGATCGGTGCCCTGTTCGGCCAGTCGCCGACCGTCGTCGCCGCCGACGGACCCGATCCGGAGTCGTTCGCCGCCCTCACTCTCCTCGACTGCCTGCGATCGCTGGAACTGCTGGGCGAGGACGGCCACCCGACGATCACGCTGCTCAACATCGCGCCGCGCGACGGCGTCTGGCCGAACGGCGTCCCGTTCTGCTTCTTCTGGCATGGCAAGCACCTGGTCGCTAGCACCTTCAACGCCCGCGTGCTTTCTCTGGTACGGCGTGAGCTCAGCATCGACCACGTCTACGTCACCGACATCCGCGAGGCGGTGACAGCGGCCGGTTTCGGCGCGGACGAGATCGAGAAGATCGCCACCACTCAGTTCCGCAGCCTCTGGTATCTCCCGCTGCTGGCCAAATGGGTCGCCGACGGCCGCAGGGTCCCGGCCACCGAGACCGCCGTACCGGAAGACCTCGAGGACGGCCCGGTCGTGAGCGTCGTCGACAACTTCGGCAACTGCAAGTTCGACTGCGGGCCGGACTCGATCGGCTTCGCGATCGGCGAGACGGTGCCCGTCGCGGGCCGCAGCCAGGACGGCACACTGATCGTGACCGACGTGACCTGCTACCGGCACCTCACGGACGTCCCGCGAGGTGGCGCCGGTCTGATTGTCGGCAGTTCGGGCACTGACTTCGTCGAACTCGTCATCCGTGGTGCTTCCGCAGCGCAGGCGTTCGGGCTCCGGACCGGGGATGCACCGTTGCGGCGTACGTCGGTCGAGTACGCCGCTTAGCTGACGCCCGTGTTCATGTCGGTGCGGACCTCGTCGACAGTCAGTGCCCGGCTGTACATGCGGATGTCGTCGAGTGCGCCGCGCCAGCGTTCGTAGTTGCAGCCGCTGCAACCGGACTGGCCGAAGACCAAGGCCTGTGTGCTAGGGATCGGGGCGAGGGTCTCGGACGCGGTCAGGATCGCGGTGCCGTTGAGGTAGAGCGTGTAGGTGTTGGCGGTGTCGTTGAAGACTGCGGCCAAGTGCGACCACTGGTTGAGCGGGATGGTCGGCGTCGAGCTCACGTACTCCCGGCAGCCGCCGTTGCTGAACCCGCTCGCAATCTTGTTGCCGGTCGTCTGCAGCCAGTACGCGCAGCCGCCGGTCACCTCCTTGATCAGGATCGTCTCGTACCCGCTCAGCGCGGTCGGATTGACCCAGGCTTCCAAGGTGTAGCTGGAAGTGAAGTTGAGCGACGCGGCGTTGGGTACGGTCACGTTGCCCGACGAACCGTTGAACGACAGACCACCGCCGTACTTGCCGGTGTTCCTGGTGAGGCCCGCACCGGACATCGTCCCGTTGTTGCCGCTGCCGGACGAGTCGTTCACTGTCGTCCCTGACGCCTCGTTGAAGCCCCACGCTCCGACCAACCCGGTCGGCAGTTGTGTCGCGGTGTACGTCGCCACGTAGCTCGCCCCGGTCTCGGGCACCGTGATCGTGTGCTGTTGCGCACCGCCGTCCGACCAGGACGCGAACGTGTACGACGTGTTGCCGGCGACCTGGTTGCGTGCCTCGACGACGTGGTTGTAGCCGATCAACGTGTCGGCGACGAAGGGCGTCGTCCGCGCGATGCCGTCCAGGTAGAGCGTTCGCCCGCTGGGCACGGTGTCGAAGTTCAGATTCACCTTCTGCGGCCAGACCGTGACCGACCGCGTCGACGACAGCCCGGTCGAGTCGCGGACCGTCAGCGTGATCCGGTACCGGGTCAGGCCGCTGAAGTCGTGCCCGCTCGTCGGGATCGTGAACGTCCCGCCGGTGACCCCGGTGATCGGCGTCCCGGGATGCACGTGCCCGTCGTGCAGGAAGTCGATGTTCCAGGTGAACGCGCTCGGGGGCAGTGTGCCGTCGTCCGGATCCGTCCCGGTGCCGCTGAACGTGATCACGTCCCCGGCCCGGAACTGGGCACCGTCGGTGGGCGCGACGATGGTTGCCGTCGGCACGCTCCCCGCGCTGATCGTGAGCGGGGTCGAGAGCGAGCTGTTCACTCCGTCGGACACGGTCAGGCGGACCTGGTACGCCCCGGCGGTCGTGTACGTGTGCGCCGGGTTCGCCGCGGTGGACGTCGTACCGTCGCCGAATGTCCACGAGTAGGTGAGCGGCTGCCCCTCGGGATCGGACGAGCCGGCGCTCGAGAACGCGACGTCCAGCGGGGTCGGGCCTGACGTGGGCGTCGCCGAGACGTTGACGATCGGCGCCTGGTTGTTCTGCACGTACTTGATCCGCCGGATCTTGCTCACGCCGAACGTGCCGCTGTCGTCGGAGTAGCCCAGATCCACGTAGTACAAGGCACCGTCCGGTCCCTCGTCCAGGTAGACGATGTCGCCGTACGGTCCGTCGACCGAGCCGTCCGCGGGCTCGAAGTTGAACGTGCCGGCGACCGCGCCGTTCGCGTCCAGCGTGAGGCCGCGGATCCAGTTCTGCGCGTAGTCGGCGTAGAAATACGCGCCCCGGTACGCCGGTGGGAAGGCGGTCCCGTGGTACACGAAACCACTGGTGACCGCGGCGTCGCGACCACTGTGCGGGTACCACAGCAGCGGGCTCGTGCACGGCGCCGGGCAGGGCCCCTCGGTGGCAGGCCAGCCGTAGTTCGCACCGGCGGCGCCCAGGTCGATCTCCTCCTTCGACGTGGCCGGATCGTTGCCTCCGACATCACCGATGAAGAAGCGCCCGGTCGGCTTGTCGTAGTACGCGCGGTACGGATTGCGCAGTCCACGGGCCCAGATCGTGTCGACATTCGGCCCCGACCCGTCGTAGAACGGGTTGTCGGTCGGCGCCGTACCGTCGGGGTTGATCCGGTGCACCTTGCCCCGCGGGCTGGTGAGCAGCGGCGCGGCCGACGCGTCGAAGTGCTCGCCGGTGGTGAACAGCAGCTTGCCGTCGTTTGCGAAGTTCAGCGCACCGCCGTGATGCTCGGCGTTCGCGGTCTGCGGATCCTCGTACAGCACGAACTCACTACCGGCCACCGTGCCGTCCAGGTTCGCGTTCGCGGTGAACCGGGAGACGCGGTCGTGGTTCGGCGAACCGAGGGTGTAGAAGACGTAGTAGTAGTGGTTCGTCGTGAAGGCGGGGTCGAGGACGAGGTCGTAGATGCCCTGCTGGACACCGGCCTGGCCGATGTTGGTGATCTGCAGGAACAGTGCCGGGCTGGGCGTCGTGTACGGCGCCGGCAGCACCTTGATCCTGCCCTGCAGTTCGGCGACCAGCATCCGGCCGTCGGGCAGGAACTCGAAGGTCGTCGGCAGGTCGAACCCGGTCGCCAGGATCTCGTTCTGGAAGTAGTTCGTGTTCGAGACGTTGACGTTCACCACCGCCGACGTCGTCGTGTTCCCGGAGGCGTCCCGGGCCCGTGCCGTCAGGGTATGAGCGCCGTTGCCGACCGTCCGGGTGTCCCAGGTCAGCGCGTACGGCGATGCCGTGTCCTCAGGCCCCTTCGCCGTACCGTCCACCAGGAACTGCACTCCCGCGACACGATCGTTGTCGGCGGCATCGGCCGACACGGTGACGATGTCGGTGACCGTGGCCATGTTCGCCGGTGCCGTGACGGCGACCGTCGGCGGCGTCGTGTCGGCCGGAGCGGTGTCGCCCTTGAAGGCCACCATGTGCATCACCCAGGAGGTGCCGTTCTGGCCGGCAGTGGCGTTGTAGGGACCCGCCGTACCGACGACCTTGTCCTCGGTCCGGTTGCCGAAGTTGCTGCGCCGAGTGGTGAAGCCGGCGCCCGCCGAGTTCACGTTGCCGGTGGACGCCGCGGCGCCGAAGATCAGGTCCGACGGGTTCGTGGTGGTCGCGGTGCCGCTGTTCATCGCAGTGCTCGTGCCGACCGCGGCCGCCGAGACGTCCAGCGGATTGACCTTGTCCAGGCCTGAGTACTCGTGGATGTACAGGTCCGCCCAGGCGGTGATCGCGGCCGAGAACGTGGCTTTGACGGTGTTCGCTCCGGCTCCGATGTTCTTGGCGTAGAACACCTGCGAGCTCCAGGTGTTGTTGTTCCACCGCGTTACCGGCGCCGCGGCGGCGTACACGTTGTTCTTCGTGTCGGACAGCGTCACCGTGGCGCTGGTGTTCCAGATCAGGTAGACGACGATCAGGTTCCCGCCGGTGTTGGCCGACGAGAACGCGAGGCTGTTGACCGTGCCGGAGCTGACCTCCTTGGCCCGGCTCTGGACGTGGGTCGGCGTTGCGGCAGCGGCCGGACCCGAGGTCGCGACCAGGCTCAGTGCGGCCAGCGCGAGCGCCAGCATCGTCCCCAACGGTTTCCCCCCACGGCGATGTGTCACCGCCCACCCCCACACACGTGTTTGCACGAACCACGCGCCCCCCGCGTGACCCACCCTGCACTGCAGTGTGGTCCTGTCGGGTCAGTGCGACAAGAGCGAGGGCCGGGTCACTTCGGTTCCATCACGGCGGCGCGCAGGACCTCGCGGACGCGCTCCGGCTGCTCCAGCCAGGGCGAGTGGCCGGCGCCCGGGATCAGGTGGAACGTGTGGTTCGGGACGTGGTCGGCGAGATCGCGGACAGCCCAGGCCGGGCGTGGGTCCCCGGCGCCGTGGACGAACGTGACCGGGGCCCGGATCGCGGCAGCCTGTGCCTTCTGCTCGTCAGGTGTCAGGCGTCCGGTCGCCCCCAGCGCGCGGTTGGCGGCGAAGTTGATCGGGAGGTCGACGGCCGCACTCGCGTACGCCCACTCCATCGCGCGCTCGCGATCGGCATGATCGGTGAACCACGACAACGCGCGGAACTCGGTTTCCTCGGCCGGGGTGCGCTGCCTCCCGGACAGTTCCTGCAGGCGGGCATCCTGCTCCGGGGTGATCCGGCGCGCGCGTTCCTCGTCGTACGCCGTACGCCAGTCGCCGACGCCGACACCGCCGAGGTACACGACCCCGGCCACGTGATCGCCGTACGACGCGGCGTACGTCATCGCCAGCGTCGCGCCGAAGGAGTGGCCGATGACGACGATCCGCTCATGCCCGAAGTACGCGCGGAGTTCGTCGATGTCGCGCGCCGACCGGGTCAGCGTCTGCACGTCGGACGGGTCCGAGCGACCGCAGCCGCGCTGGTCGAAGCGGTGTACGACGACGAGGTCGTCGAGCATTGCCGCGAGTACGGCGTAGTCGTCCCACAGGCCTGGGCCGCCGTGCAGGATCACGACCGCCGGCCGTCCGGTCGCCGTGCCGGTGGTTGCGGTCCACAACCGAATGCCGTCAGATGTCGAAAACGGCATGCGGGGTAGCGATCTCGACCGGGCCGGAGAAGGTCCGGCGGGCGTTCTCGGCCTGTGTCACGCGGTCGTACCACGGCGGCACGTGCGTGATGACGAGCCTCTTCACACCGGCCTTCTTCGCATGCTGACCGGCGTCGGCCGGCGTCAGGTGCAGGTCGATCGGATTGTTCGGTTCGTTGTCCGGCAGCGCGGCCTCGGACAGCAGTACGTCGGCGCCGCGGGCGAGCTCGACCAACGCGTCGTTCGGCCCGGTGTCACCGGTGTACACCAGTGACTTGCCGCCGTGCTCGACCCGGATCGCGTACGCCGGCACCGGGTGCACCATCGGCGCGGTGCGGATCGTGAACGGCCCGATCTGCTGAACGTCCTGCCAGGCATGGAACTCGAGCTCCTCCTCCATCCCCGGGTCGAGCGGCAGGTCGTACGCCAGCGCCATGCGTTCCGACGTACCGGGCGGCCCGAACACGGGGATCCGCGGGATCGGCGCCCCCGGCGCGTAGCGCGCCGCGACGTACAGCCCGCACAGATCCATGCAGTGGTCAGGATGCAGATGGGACAGGCCGATCGCCCCGATCTCCGGTACGGCGACGTGCCGTTGGAGCGAGCCGAGCGCGCCACTGCCGAGGTCGAGGATCAGGTTGAACCCGTCGGCCGTGACCAGATAGCTCGAGGCGGCCGAGTCCGGCCCGGGCACAGACCCGGAGCAACCGATCACGGTGAGCTTCATACTTGGAACCCTACCGGCGAGTCGATCCCCGCGCAGGACGACCGGACGCGTCGATTCGGTTACCACACAGGCATCCGGGCGCCTTCCGGTGCCTTGGACAACGTCCGGATGCGACCTGAATCACACTCGTCAGCGGACCCAGGCGAACTGGTCGACCACTCCCAGGGCGGGGCCGAGGAAACGGGAACCGATCGCGGCGAACTCCGCGGGGTTGCCCGTGGTGACGAAGCGGTGCGCGGGCGCCGGGAGGTGGTCGGGGCGGAGCAGGCCGGTCTTGGTGAGTACGCCGTACACGTCCTTCGCGCACTCCTCGGCGCTGCTGACCAGCGTGACGTTGTCGCCCATCACGTACGAGATGACGCCGGTGAGCAACGGATAGTGGGTGCACCCAAGGATCAACGTGTCGACACCGGCCTCGACCAGCGGATCCAGGTACTCGTGGGCCGCCTCGAGCAGCTCCGGTCCCGACGTCACACCGGACTCCACGAAGTCCACGAACTTCGGGCACGCCTGCGTGAACAGCTCCACCTGCGGCGCGGCCGCGAACCCGTCCTCGTACGCGAGCGACTGCGCGGTCGCCTTCGTGCAGATCACGCCGACGCGCTGGTTCCGCGTCGCCGCCACCGCCCGGCGCGCGGCCGGCAGGATCACCTCGACGACCGGTACGTCGTACCGCTCGCGAGCGTCTCGCAGCATCGCCGCACTCGCGGAGTTGCACGCGATCACCAGCATCTTCACGCCGGCCTCGACGAGATGGTCCAGGCATTCGAGCGCGTACTCACGCACCTCGGCGATCGGCTTCGGCCCGTACGGCTGCCGCGCGGTGTCACCCAGATAGAGGATCGGCTCGTGCGGCAACTGATCGAGTACCGCGCGGGCGACAGTGAGTCCCCCGAAGCCTGAGTCGAAGATCCCCACCGGTGCGTCAGCCACGGGAAAAGCTTAGAGGTTCCGCCAAGAGATGACACCGTCGCGAGCGTCGTCCCGCGGAGTGCTGGGCAAGGCGGAGGAGGGAGGCAGGACGGAGTCCTGTCGACCGACGACAACGCCGCCCAGTGCCCGCGGGGCGGCGCGCAGCAGGTGGCATCTCTTGGCGGAACCTCTCAACAAGTCCGCGACCGGGCAGATTCGAAGTGCAGCCTTACCTAACCGTTGGGAACGACACGCCGGGGTTGTCCACATCTTTACGTTATGGAATTGCCTTTTCGCGTGATGCGCGCCACTCTGGAGCGATGTTTGCTCGACCGCCCCTCGTGATGCCATGGATCTGACGCATCACCTCGCGGTGGTAATCGGTACCACCGCCGCACCAACTCCGCAGCCCGATCAGGTAGCCGCCGCAGGTCAAGCGGCCAGTCAGGCCACGGAGTCGCACAACGGCACCGCCGCGGACATCGCGTCGTCCATCGGACCGACGGGACTCCTGCTGCTGGCGCTGATGGCGATGTTCGCTGCGTACGTCGTCTCGCTGTCGCTGCATCCGAATGCCAAGTGCAACCGATGCAAAGGTGCCGGTCGGCACCGCGGCAGCATCTTCAGTTACGCCCAACGCCCCTGCAACAGCTGCAAGGGCCGCGGCGTCCATCCCCGACTCGGCCGCAAGGTCCTGTTCAAAGAACCGTAGGCGACATGACGTAACCACCCCTGCAGGTGCCTAAGGCAACAAAAGGCGCCACCAGTCCGGACCGGCCCTCCGCCCGCCGTTCCGGGTTCCCCTCACTCCTGCGCCGATCGGCTCAGCGTCCGGTTCGGCCGTCGAGCTGTTCGCGCAGGATGTCGGCGTGCCCAGCATGCCGGGCGGTCTCCTCGATCAGATGGACGAGCGTCCACCGTCGCGACGGTGCCCCACGCCTGCCCGGCCGCGGACCCGGTACGGCGAGGTCGTCCCAGGCCGCGACCACTGTGTTCGCTTCGGCCCCGGCCTCCCGGTACGCCGCGAGCACCTCCGCCGCCGTCTCGTCGGCTCCCGCGCGGAACGTGGCCTTCCAGTCCGGCACCTCGTGCCCGAGCAAGTAGTGCCGCTCCACCGCGGTCAGATGCTTCACGAGCCCGAGCAGATTGGTCCCGGAAGGTACGCCGGGTGCGCGCACCTCGTCTTCCGGCACACCCTCCGCCTTGGCCGCCACCGACTTACGGAGATAGTCGAGGAAGCCGAGGAGTACGTCGCGCTCGCCCGGTCCGGTCGCCGGCGGTCCGGCATCACGTCTCGTCACCCGGCCAAGACTGCCGTCCGGCACGTGTTTCGGGCACGAAAAGTTGCCGGACCGGCAAGGGCTCAGGCCCAGAGCTGGCCTTCGAGGCGGTCCTCGGCCTCGTCGATCGTGCCCTCGTAGGCGCCCGTGGACAGGTACTTCCAGCCGCCGTCCGCGACCACGAACGCGATATCGGCCTGCTCGCCGTCGCGCACGCACTTGGCCGCCTGGCCGAGCGCCGCGTGCAGGATCGCGCCGGTCGAGATGCCGGCGAAGATCCCTTCGTTGTCGAGCAGTTCGCGGACCCGGCGGACGGCGTCGCGCGGACCGACCGAGAAGCGGGCGTCGATCAGCGTCTCGTCGTACAGCTCGGGGACGAAGCCCTCGTCGAGATTGCGCAGGCCGTAGACGAGTTCGCCGTACCGCGGCTCGGCGGCGACGATCCGCACCGCGGGCTTGTGCTCACGGAAGAACCGGCCGGCGCCCATCAGCGTGCCGGTGGTGCCGAGGCCGGCGACGAAGTGCGTGACGGACGGCAGGTCCTCGAGGATCTCCCGCGCGGTGCCGTCGTAGTGCGCGAGCGCGTTCGACGGGTTGCCGTACTGGTACAGCATCACCCAGTCCGGGTGTTCCTCCGCGACCTGCTTCGCGACCCGGACCGCCTCGTTGGAACCGCCCGCGGCCGGGGAGGAGATGATCTCGACCCCCCACATCCGCAGGATCTGACGGCGCTCCTCGGAGGTGTTCTCCGGCATCACGCAGACCATCCGGTACCCGCGGAGCTTGGCCGCCATCGCGAGCGAGATGCCGGTGTTGCCGGAGGTCGGCTCGAGGATCGTGTTGCCCGGGCGCAGCCGGCCGTCCTTCTCGGCGTCCAGCAGCATCCGCAGCGCGGCCCGGTCCTTGATCGACCCGGTCGGGTTGTGGTCCTCGAGCTTCGCCCAGAGCCGTACGTCGGCCGACGGCGACAACCGCGGCAGCCCGACCAGCGGGGTGCCGCCGACCGAGTCGAGCAGACTGTCGAAGCGCATGTTCTCGAACCCGGTCCGTCAGCCGCCGGCGACGGCCGGCAGCACGACGACGACGTCGCCGTCCTTGACCTCGGTCTTCAGGCCGCCGGTGAACCGGACGTCCTCGTCGTTCACGTACACGTTCACGAACCGGCGCAGTTCCTCCGGCTCGCCCTCCACGATGCGCTCCTTGAGGCCCGGGTGGGTGCCGTCGATGTTGTCGATGAACTCGGCCAGGTTGGTGCCGTCACCGTTGACCGCCTTCGCGCCACCGGTGTAGGTGCGCAGGATCGTCGGCACGCGCAGCTCGATCGCCATATTCAGTGCTCTCCTTCTGTCTCCGCATAAGAACCAACCACGCGTACTTCTTCTTCCGTGACCTCACCGTCGACGATCCGGTACGAGCGGAACTCGACCGGCCCGTCGTACTCCGGGGAGTCGGCGCCGTCCCGCGTCGACACCAGCACGTAGTGGGCGCCCGGCTCCTGGGCCAGGTTGATGTCGGTGCGTGACGGGTACGCCTCGGTGGCGGTGTGCGAGTGGTAGATCACCACCGGCTCCTCGTCCCGCTCGTCGAGCTCCTTGTAGAGCCGCAGCAGGTCACCCGAGTCGAACTCGTAGAACGTCGGCGACATGGCGGCGTTCAGCATCGGGATGAACCGGGTCGCCCGGTCCGAACCTTCCGCACCCGCGACCACACCGCACGCCTCGTCGGGATGATCCCGCCGGGCGTGCGCCACGATCGCGTCAACCGTCGCCTTCTCGATCACCAGCACGCCTCCACGGTACGGCGCGCGCCGCGCCGACCCCGCCAACCGCGAAGTCGGTCCAGAATACGGACAGTGCCGAGGACGTCCCCCACGTCCTCCTACCAGCGGTCGTGGATCTGCGGGCGGATCAGGTCGTCGTACGTCTGCTGGACGGCGGTCAGCTGGTCCGGGGTCAGTGGGGTGAGGGTGGCGGCGGAGATGTTGCCGGCCACCTGTTCCGGGTTGCGGGCGCCGGGGATGACCACCGAGACACCGGGCTGGTCGATGATCCAGCGGAGCGCGAACTGGGCCATCGCGGCGCCGGCCGGGAGCCAGGGCATCAGGCGGCGGACGGCTTCCAGGCCGGTGCTGAAGTCGACTCCGGAGAACGTCTCGCCGACGTCGAAGGCCTCGCCGTGCCGGTTGTACGTGCGATGGTCGTCGTCGCCGAACGTGGTGTGCTCGTCGTACTTGCCCGAGAGCAGACCGCTCGCGAGCGGGACGCGGGCGATGATGCCGACGCCGGCCGCCCGCGCCGCGGGCAGGACCTCGTCGAGCGGCTTCAGGCGCAGCGCGTTCAGGATGATCTGCACCGACGCGACGTTCGGCCGCGCGATCGCGGTCAGCGCCTCGGCGCAGGTCTCGACACTGACGCCGTACGACGCGATACGGCCCTCGTCGACGAGGGCGTCGAGCGCGTCGAAGACCTCGTCGTCGGAGTACACCGGTGTCGGCGGGCAGTGCAGCTGCACCAGATCGATCGTGTCGACGCCGAGGTTCTGCCGGGAGCGGTCGTTCCACGCGCGGAAGTTCTGCAGCGTGTAGTTCTCCGGCACCTGCTCGACGCGGCGGCCCATCTTGGTCGCCACAGTCAGGCCATCGGACGCCTTCAGTACCTGCCCGACGAGCCGCTCGCTTCGTCCGTCGCCGTACACGTCCGCGGTGTCGATGAACGTCACGCCGCCGTCGATCGCGGCGTGCAGCACCGCGAGCGCGTCGCTCTCGTCCACCGATCCCCAGTCGCCCCCGAGCTGCCACGCCCCGAGCCCGACCACACCGACATCCCGCCCGGTCCGCCCGAGCCGCCGCATCTCCATACGGCCAACCCTAATGGCGCATGTTGTGCAGCAGGGCGGACTGGAGGTAGCCGAGCCAGTCGTAGAGGTCGTAGGTGAGGCGGCGTGGGTCGTCGTCCGGGAGTTTCTCCCAGGTGGAGTAGTCGTCCTCGTCCTTGATGTCGAGGCGGGTGCCGATGGCGAGGCGGAGGTCGTTCAGCGCACGCAGCCAGGACAGCTGCTCGTCGGGCTCGAGCGCGATCTCGTCGGCGCCGGACTCCTCGAGCGCGGACAGCACCCGCTTGGCGTCGGTGACCTTGCCCTCCCGCAGCCCGCGCTCGGTGAACCGGCGGAACTCGGCCGACGCCATGTCGTCCTGCTTGTACGCGTCCGGCAGCAGCCGCTGCAGTACGACGTCCTCGGGCGGCGACGTCGGCCCGTCGGAGTCGAGCAGCGCCGCGAGCGGGTCGCTGGACTCGGTGGCGCGCGGCGGCAGACCGTCGTACAGCAGCTCGACCAGGTTGCGGAGCAGGTTCGCCAGGATGTCCGCCTCGTGCTCGGCGAAACTGACGATCACGGTCTTGCGGCGCCTGCGGAACCGGGTCACGACTTCTCGCAGGTGGCCCACAGGCCGTAGGTGTGCATCGCTTCCACGTCGCGTTCCATCGCTTCCCGGTTGCCGTTCGAGACCACCGACTTGCCCTCCTGGTGCACCTGCAGCATCAGCTTCTCCGCCTTCGCCTTGGAGTAGCCGAAGTACGTCTGGAAGACGAAGGTGACGTAGTCCATCAGGTTGACCGGATCGTTCCAGACGATGGTCACCCAAGGAGGGCTCAACTCGATCGCCTCGTCGACCTCGGGGCTCTCGAGTTCGCTTGGTGCGGTGGTCACCTGTCCATTCTCTCCATCATCGGTTCCGGTCTCGCAATAGGCTGCTCCTGTGACGCACTCGACCGCGCTCTTGACAGACCACTACGAGCTGACCATGCTGCAGGCCGCCCTGGCCGACGGCACGGCGCAGCGCCGCTCGGTGTTCGAGCTGTTCGCCCGCCGACTGCCGGACGGCCGCCGGTACGGCGTGGTCGCGGGCGTCAACCGCCTGCTGGACGCGCTCGAGCGGTTCCGGTTCGACGAGCAGACGATCGCCTTCCTGGCCGATCGCGGCGTCGTCGACCAGGCTACCCGGGACTGGCTGGCGGAGTACCGGTTCTCCGGCGACATCTCCGGGTACGCCGACGGCGAGATCTTCTTCCCCGGCTCGCCGGTGCTCGTGGTGGAGTCGTCGTTCGCCGAGGCGGTGCTGCTGGAAACCGTTTTCTTGTCGATCCTGAACCATGATTCCGCGGTCGCTTCGGCGGCGTCGCGGATGACCTGGTGGGCCGGTGGGCGGCCCTGTATCGAGATGGGCTCCCGGCGAACCCATGAAGGCGCCGCGGTCGGTGCGGCGCTGGCGGCGTACATCGCGGGCTTCACCGCCACCTCGAACCTGGAGGCGGCCCGCCGCTTCGGCATCCCGAGCACGGGGACGGCGGCGCACGCGTTCACGCTGCTGCACGACCGCGAGGAGGACGCCTTCCGGTCGCAGGTCGACGCGCTGGGCAAGGGCACGACACTGCTCGTCGACACCTACGACGTCGCGGCGGCGGTGCGGACCGCGATCGAGCTGACCGGCCCGGAGCTGGGCGCGGTCCGGCTCGACTCGGGTGACCTGCCGTCGCTGGCCGGGCAGGTCCGCGACCAGCTGGACTCGCTGGGCGCGACGAAGACCCGGATCATCGTGACGAGTGACCTGGACGAGTTCCAGATCGCGGCGCTGGCACCGGCGCCGGTCGACGGGTACGGCGTGGGTACGTCGCTGGTCACCGGGTCCGGGTACCCGACCTGCGGGTTCGTGTACAAGCTGGTCGCCCGCGAGGACGCGAGCGGCGAGGTGGTTCCGGTGGCGAAGAAGAGCCCGGACAAGATCTCGATCGGCGGCCGGAAGTGGGCGCTCCGACGGCGCACGCCGGCCGGGGTCGCGGAGGTCGAACTGATCGGGGTCGGTGAGCAGCCGGTCGACGACGGTGACGACCGCGTGCTGCTGAAGCCGCTCGTCGAGTCGGGCAAGATCGTCGGCCGGACCACGCCCGAGGAGTCCCAGGCGCATCACCAGAAGGTCCGCGACGAGCTCCCCCGCTCCGCCAGCCAGCTGAGCCGCGGCGAGCCCGCCATTCCCACCGACTACATCGGCGACTACAACAACCGCAACCCGTTCCTCCCCCGGAGCCACACGTGACAACCCCGAGCGACACGGCCGACCCGGCCGGCGCCGCCGACGCGGGCGGGCATGGTGAGTGGTCGCCGGACGCACCCGCGGACGAGGCGGACGTCCTGATCGCCTTGCGGTTCGCGGAGCGCGCGACCCGGAAGGCGATCGCGGAGGAGCTGGCGGGGACCGTGCTGCACACGGGGCAGGAACTGGTGCTCGCCAAGCTCCTGCACCACGGTTCCCTCCCGGTCGCCCGGCTCGCGAAGGTCCTGGACGTCGAGGTGCCGACGGCAACCAAGACCACCCAGCGGATGGAAGCCGCCGGCCTGGTCCGCCGGGTGAAGAGCACGACCGACGCCCGCCAGGTAGGCATCGAGCTGACCGACCGCGGCGTCGAGCTCGCCCACACCGTCCAGGAGATCTACGACCGCGCGGGCCGCCGCGCCCTCGCCCAGCTCACCCCCGAGGACCGCCGCCTCCTCCGCAACCTCCTCTGGACCATCACCGGCACCCTGGAAGACCTGACCCACCTCTGACCTCGCCGCATAACCCACCACGCCCGCCCGCAAGCCGGCCGACCCCAGACCCCAACCGGCGAATCCCACGCACCCGAGACGACCAGCACGCCTCCCCCGGTCGATCGCACGAACCGTCGACCCGGCTGCCGCGCGGGGGGACTGCTTGTCCGGCATCACGCCGAGTCGTGGCGATTGGTTGGCCCCCGGAACGGCGAGTCGTGGATTATGGCTGCGCCTGGCCGCCGAAATCCACGACTCAAGGAACGCGGGTGCTCGCGGTACGCCGGTCGGGGAGCCGGATCACCCGCTCTTCTGCCCGACTTGTGGCGGCCGGACGGCTGGGCAGGACGTGTATGACGCGCCGGTAGTGCACCTGAGCCTGAACGGGGCACGCGCGTACGCCGTCTCGGCGGTGCACTACCTGTCGACCTGCACAACACACCCCCACCGCAGCCCTCAGTGGATCGCCCCAGGCCGAGACTGGCCTAACGGGGCAGGAAGGTGTCCAGGTATTCGTTGCGGAACTTGCCGGTGGGGTCGTAGTTCGCCGCGAGGGCGGTGAAGTCCTTCACCTTCGGGTAGCGCTCGGCCAAGGTGGCGGCGTCGGCGGCGAAGACCTTGCCCCAGTGGGGTCGCGCGTCCAGTGGCGCCAGCCGCTCCTCCAAGGCGGCGACGACCGGGCGGACGGCGGTTTCGTCCTGGATCCAGGTGAAGTGCAGCGCGACCGTGTCGCGGCCCTGGCTCGGGCTCAGCCACAGGTCGTCGGCGGCGATCGTCCGGATCTCCGACACCTGGATCACCGGCGCGAACCGGTTGCCCAAGGCCCGCAGTACGTCGAACGCCTCGGCGGCCCGCTCGCGCGGGACGAAGTACTCCGACTGCAGCTCGTCCCCGTTGCTCGGCGTGAACTCGAGCCGGAAGTGCGGCAGCCGCTCGTTCCACGGTCCCGCGATCCCGCCCTGCTGGGTCGCGTAGTCGGCCGGCATCACCTTGATCGGGTGCCGCGGCTCGTCGGCGAGCGTCGCGCCCAGCCACTTCGGATCGGGCGCGGTCAACTCCCGCCGCTTGCGCCACACCATCACGTCCGGATCGACCCAATCGGTGAACGCGCTCACGCTGTACGCGCTCCCCATCACCGCGTCGAAGTCCGTCCCGAGCCGCTCCACCGGCAGACCGTCGTACACCACCTGGCTGATCTGGTACGCCGGTTGTACGTCGAGCGTCATGCTCACGGTCACCCCGAGCGCACCGAGCGAGATCACCGAGCCGGCGAAGTCCTCGTCGTCCCGGGCCAACGTGACGAGCTCACCGGATGCGTTCACGAACGTGATCGCGCTGACCGCGTCCGCCAGCGGACCGTTGGTGTCACCGGACCCGTGCGTCCCGGTCGAGCACGCACCGGCGACCGAGATGTGTGGCAGCGAGCCGAGGTTGTGCAATGCCAGGCCCTGGGCCTGCAGCGCCGCCGTGACCTCGCCGTACCGCAGCCCGGCCGACACCGTGACGCCACCGTCACCGACCTCGATCACCTTCGGCAGGTCCGCGACGCTGACCAACGTGCCGGTGCTGTCGGCGATCCGGTTGAACGAGTGCCCGGTCCCGAGCACCCGCACCTTCTCGGCCGCCCCGACCAGCTCCTGCAGCTCCTCGATCGTCCGAGGCCGCTGGAGCTCACTCGCAAAGCTGACGTTCCCCGCCCAGTTGGTCACAGCACCCACGCCGACCTCATCTCTCTCGACCCGCACGACCCGTCCCCCGCAGCCTCGCACACCAGCCGCCCGGACACCCGGCGCCGTCCAGCCACCGGGCCTCGCCCACCTCGGGTGTGCGTCGGCGTGGGAGGCACACCCGCGGCTACGGACAGTGGTTTGATGGCGCGCGATGGCCATCTGCTTCGGTATCGCCGGGTTCTGGTTCCTCGTCTTCGGCGTCAGCTTCCTGCGGGACCGGCGGCTGTTCAAGAACGGGATCTTCCTGGTCCTCGCGTTGATGTTCGCCGGCCTCGGGCTGATCTTCGCGGTCGAGACTGTCAGCCAGACCGCCGCCAAGGTGCTGGTGGTCGCGGTCCTGGTCGCGGTTCCGCTGACGATCGCGGTGCTCGCGGTGTTCCTCGTGGTCAACGGCGTCACGATGCTGCGCCGGGAGCGCCGGCGGCTGTCCAACCTGCTGTCGCTGCTGGTCGGGCTCGGGATCATCGGCTTCGTGATCTTCAGTGTGCTGGTGCAGAAGATCGGCTGGGAACCGCTGGCCGTCGTACGGTCGGTGCTGCTCGGCATCCTGACCTACATCTCGTTCCTGTTCCTCTGCTTCCTGGTGTACGCGTTCTTCTACAGCCGGGTGCGCTCGTCGCGGAAGGTGGATTTCGTCGTCGTCCTCGGCTCGGGCCTGATGGGCTCGCGGGTCACGCCGTTGCTGGCCAGTCGCCTCGACCGCGCGCGGCAGGTGTACGAACGTGCGCTCCGCAAGGGCCGCTCGCCGCAGCTCGTGACTTCCGGCGGCCAGGGTCCGGGTGAGGACCTGCCCGAGTCGCACGCAATGGCGGCGTACCTCGTCGAACGCGGCGTCCCCGACGACCAGATCATCCGCGAGGACAAGTCGACGACCACCTGGGAGAACCTGACGTTCAGCCGGGACCTGATGGTCGAGCTGCGGCCGCAGTACCGCTGTCTGATCGTCACGAACAACTTCCACGCCTTCCGCGCCGCCCTCACCGCCCGCAAGGCGAAGGTCAACGGCCAGGTCGTCGGCTCCCCGACCGCCGCGTACTACTGGCCCACGGCAACGATCCGCGAATTCGTCGCGATCCTGGCCGGCCACCCGTACATCAACGGCGCCATCTGCCTCCTGATCGCCCTCACCGCAATCCTCCCGCACTTCTGATCGCCGGGTGCATCACCGTCGGCGCGGTTGCACCAGGCCGGACTCGTAGGCGGCGATCACCAGCTGGGCGCGGTCGCGGGCGTGCAGTTTGGCCAGTAGGTGGCCGATGTGGGTCTTCACGGTGCCGCGGCCGACGTGCAGGTGGTCGCAGATCTCGTCGTTCGACAGTCCGCG
This sequence comes from Kribbella pratensis, assembly GCF_004366075.1. Taxonomy (GTDB): domain Bacteria; phylum Actinomycetota; class Actinomycetes; order Propionibacteriales; family Kribbellaceae; genus Kribbella; species Kribbella pratensis. The sequence continues at coordinate 2,590,692 of NZ_SODU01000001.1, forward strand.
GGCGATCAGCGACAGCACCTCCCGTTCGCGCTCGGTCACGCCGTCGAGACCGGTCAGCGGCGCCTGCCCCGGCTCGGCCAGCCGCGCGAATTCGGCGATCAGCCTGCGCGTGATCGAGGGCGCCAGCAGTCCCTCCCCCGCCGCGACGACGTTGATTGCCTGCAGCAACTCGACAGGCGGGACATCCTTCAGCAGGAACCCGCTCGCCCCGGCGCGCAGACCGGCGTACACGGCATCGTCGAGGTCGAACATCGTCAGGATCAGCACCTTGGTCCCGGCCGTCTCCGGCGTGGAGCAGATCCGCCGGGTCGCCTCGATCCCGTCCAGCCTCGGCATCCGGACGTCCATGAGTACGACGTCCGGCCGTTCGCGCCGCGCGAGCTCGACCGCCTCGATCCCGTCCGCCGCCTCGCCGACCGTCGTCAGCCCGGGTGTGGTGTCGATCAGCACGCGGAAGCTGCCGCGCAGCAACGCCTGGTCATCGGCGACCAGCACCCGGATCTCATTCATACGGCAGCCGTACGGCGACCTCGAAGCCGCCACCCGCGCGCGGTCCGGCACGGTACGAACCGCCGTACACACTCACCCGCTCCCGGATCCCGATCAGGCCGTGTCCTTCCACCACCGCGCCACCTGCACCATCGTCGGAAACCTCGAGCTGTACGGCGTTCGCGGCGCCGGTGATCGTGATCTGGCAGCGTGCGGCGCGGGCGTGCTTGGTGACGTTGGTCAGGCACTCCTGGACGATCCGGTGGAGGGTGAGACCGACGGCCTCCGGCAGCGGCTCTGGTACGTCGACCTTCAACTCGACCTGAACGCCGGTCGACTCGACCCGGCTCACCAGGTCCGGCAGCGCGGCCAGGCCCGCGGGCGGTGCGAGCTCCGCCGGTTCGCCGGAGGGCCGCAACAGGCCCAGCATGTGCCGGAGCTCGACCAGGGCGTCGCGGCTCGTGGACTCGATCACCGACAACGCGTCGGACACCTCCTCGGGACGCACCTGCAGTACATGATTCGCGACGCCGGCCTTGACCGCGATCAATCCCATGCTGTGGGCAACGATGTCGTGCAGTTCGCGGGCGATCCGCAAGCGCTCGGCAGCCACGGCCTGCTCGGCCAGCACCTGCGCCGCGCGGGCAGCGGCAGCCCGTCGGTCACGGACGACCTGTCCCAGCACCCAGGCGCCGTACAACGCGGCGATGCCGGTGAGCACAAGCGCGGCGCGGGACTGGCCGGCCGGTGCGCCGGCGACCATGGCGAGGAACAGTACGACGAAGCCGACGGCGCCGGCCACGCCGATCAGGCGGCGGCTGGACAGCGGGCGGTTCGATGACCTCGTGAGCGCGACGACGTACAGGACGTAGGCGGCAGCGAGCAGCGGATCGCGCAATCCGTCGACTACGACCGCGACCACGGACATCACGGCCACCACGGCGAGTGCAGGGACCGGCCAGATCCGCCGTACGGCGATCGGCAGTGCGAGTCCGATCGCGACAAGACCAGGCCCGGTGGACGAGGTGAGCAGGACGAGGACGGCGTACCCGGCCGCGACGACGCAGTCCGCGACGATCAACTGACGCCGGCTCAATCCGTACTCCTCTGGCACACCTCGAACCTAGCCGAGCCGACGGATCACGACCTCGGACCGGAGTCCGTCGGCCTGTGGTCCGATGTGCGGCGCGGGGATCCACGAGAGCGTGTCCGGCATGCTGAAACCACTTGCCCTGGCGGCCGGCGTCCTGCTGGCGCTCAACGCCGCCGTCACCCCACCAGCCCAGGCGACACCGACCCTCGATTGGGGCGAGTGTCCCGGCGGGCCGGGCGAGGTCGGCATCGAATGCGCGACCTTGCACGTCCCGGTCGACTGGAGCCGTCCCGGCGGCCGCCAACTCACGCTGACCCTCGGCCGGCTGCCCTCGACCGCCCCGAAACCCCAAGGATCCGTGCTGGTCAACCTCGGCGGACCGATCGGGATCAGTATCGACCTGATGCGCTCGTACGGCGGCGCGGCGGCGTTCGCCGGACTCCGGCAGAAGATGGACATCGTCACCTGGGACCTGCGCGGCGGCCCCAACGCCCCGGGGCTGAGCACGAATCTCCCATGCGAGTGGACCGGCGCACGGCAGCCGCGAGTCCCGCGCAACCAGGCCGAGTTCGACGCACTCGCCGCCGCCAACCGGGCGATCGCGGAGAAGTGCCAGGCGAAGGATCGGCAACTGTTCGCGGCGATGGACTCCGCGAGCCACGCGCGCGACCTGGAGGCCATCCGGCGCGCGCTCGGCGAGTCGAAGGTGAACTTCTACGGAGCGTCGTACGGCGGCTTCATCGGGCAGGCGTACGCCGGGCTCTTCCCGGAGCGCGTGCGATCGCTGGTCCTCGACGGCACCTGGAACCACAGCACCGGCAACTGGGACCGCGAACTGACCCGGCTCGCGCGCGACGTGCAAACCTTCATGACCCGCTTCTTCGACTGGTGCCGTGGGCAAGAAAACTGCGCCTCGCTGTGGCAGCAAGTGGTGGCGCGAGCTCAGCGCAGTCCGCTGCCGGCCGGGAGTACGACGTACGACGGCAACGAGATCCGCTGGACCGGACTGCGGCTCGCACGGCTCGGTGAGGCGTCGTACCCGACGCTCTTGGCCGCGCTCAGGAAGGCTGCGACGACCGGTGACGCATCCGGCTTCGTACCGGCGCCGCCGAACGCGCCGTTCCCATCGGCGCCCTCACCGGGCGTCGTGGAGTGCACGGACTGGCCGCATCCGACCAGTCAACGCCAGCTCCAGCAGCAGGTACGACGTATGGAGGCCGCCGCGCCGTACACCGGGATCGCCGGCACCATCCAGCAGGCGATGCTCAACTGTGTCGGATGGCCCGTGCCGGTCCGCAACCAACCCGCCGCGCTGCCGGACGGCCTGCCACCGCTGCTGATGGCGGGCAACTGGAGCGAGTACGACTCTGCGACCCGGGTCATCGACCAGGTTCCGGGCAGCCGCGGGATCTACCACGACGGCCCGGGACACACGCTCTACACGTCCAACGACTGCGCCCGCACCAAGATCGACGCGTACCTGGCCGATCTCGTCGTACCGCCCCGCGGCACCCGCTGCTGAGCTCAGCGGACGCGGACGGAGACTGACGGACTCTTCTGGACGTTGCGGCCGTCGCTGACCTCGAGGTGGTACCACAGCTTCTGGCCGCTGGTCAGGCCGGAGTCGGTGACCGAGGTGACGGTCGGCTTCGTCCAGGAGTTCGACGTACGAGACCAGCTGCCGATTCGCGTGCGGCCGCGGTACACCAGGTAGGTGAGCGTGAGGTTGTCGCGGTCGAGCACGGTCGGGAAGGCGATCGTCACCTTGTTGACCCGCGCGCTGGCGACCTTGGGCGCGGCCGGTCGCGCCGGCGCCGCACCACCCGGCGCGTTCGTGAACCGGGTCAGCCCTTCCTGCGGTACGCCGTTCACCTTCGTGAAGTCACCACCCGCCCAGAGGTCGTTGCCACCGGACGCGAACGCGAGCGGACCGACGAGGGTCGTGCCACCGGCGGTCGCGTCCGGGAACCACGGACCGAGCTTCCCGGTGATCGCGCTGTAGACGAGGAAGTGATGCATCCCGGTCTTGTCCGGGAACGCTCCGTCCGCGCTGCAGTCGTGGGCGTGCGAACCCTTGTACAGCCAATTCCCGATTGCCTTGATCGCCTCGGTCGCGCCCCGGCACTTGCTCTGCCAGAGCAGCTTGCCGGTCGTGGCGTCCGCGGCCAGCACCCCGTCGTAGCAACCCACGCTGAGCGTGCCGGCGTTCGACGCGAAGACCTTGTTTCCTTGGACTTCGATATCCTTGACCCGGCTGTCGCACTCCTCGGACTTCGGCGGGATCGCGGCGGCGGCGGGCATCGAGAGCGCGGCGCCGGTGGCGGCGTTCACCATCGCGAGCGCGTGCACGTCGCGGCCGCCGATCCGGGTGAACCCGCCGCCGACAAACGCTCGCTTGCCGTCGGTCGACAGCTCGATCGCATGGACGTCGTCGTTCGCGTTCGGGCTCCACGCCAGCAGCGCCCCGCTGTTCAGGCTGACCGCGGCCGCCCGGCTGCGAGCCACCTTGTCCACCGATCCGAACGATCCGCCGAGGTAGACAGTGCTGCTGGAGACCTTCAGCGCCGCGACCCGGTAGTTCACCACCGGGTCCCACCCGGCCACCAGCTTGCCGCTCGCAACATCGAACATCGCCACTCGCGACCGCGGCACCCCGTTGACGACGGTGAAGTCGCCGCCGATCACGACGTACCGACCGTCCGGGGAGGTCGCGACGCTCCACACCGGCCCGTTGACCTGCGGCGCGAACCGCGTCGGTACGCCGGTGGTCCGATCGAACACCGCGAAGTACTTCCGCGCCACGTCCCCGACCCCACGGGCCTTCCCCGGCGGCCGGACCCGAGTGAACAGACCGCCGGCGAACACCAGGTTCCCCGCGACGGCGAGCGTGTTGACGCTCGCGTTCGTCTGCCAGGCCGTCTGCTGCACCGACGACAGCGCGGATCCGAACCCGCGCGGCGGGCTGGCGGCCGCCGCATCAGTCGCTGCCTGAACAGCGGGACCGGACGGAACCAGTGCGGCGGCGCCAACCGCCGCAGCGGTGACGACAGCCAGAACGGCCTTCTTCATGAGCAAACCCCCAAGGGTCCGCTCCGGCGGAAGATGCCGACCCCATGATCCGATGACAATGCGCGGTCAAACGATAACTGTCGGCACACGCACTTCGCGGCCCGGGGTCAGCTGCGGTAGCGGCGGCCGGGCCGGCAGCCCGCCAGGGTGTGGGTGCCGGTGCCGCTGACGTGCGGGATCAGGCCGTAGTAGATCCGGGGTGCGCCGTCGAGGGTCAGCGTCGCGTTGCCATTGGTGACAGGCAACGTCCGTGCCTGCCCGATCGCATCCAACTCTCGTACGGCGGAATTCGCGGAGACTGTCAGTGGCGTCTTGGTCGGCCACGGGTCGACCCAGACCTCCGGTGCCGGGAAGTGCCAATCAGTGCGCCGGCCCGCCGTGTTGAGGATGTACCCGTCGGCCCGGTTCCACAGCACGACCGCCGGTCCGTCCGGGGTGTCGAACCACAAGCCGGACGTCAACGGATCCGCAAACGTCAAATGCCCACGGAAGACGGCCTGGTCGAGCACCCGGGCCGCCGTCGCGTACGCGAGCAGCGACGGCTTCGGGCTCAGATCGCGGTTCATGAGGCCGAAGTGGTACTCCACGTTGTCCGGGTCCGCGATCTGCGGCATCCCGAGCACACTGTCGTGGAACTGGTACCAGCACACGCACCGAATACCCTCGGCCTTGGCCAGTGCCAAACTCAACAGCACGTTCTCCGCGGCATGCCGGTAAGTGTCGTGCCACCAGCTGTTCGGCTTGGTCGCGGCGTACGCCTCCGTCAGCCAGATCTCCTTCTCACCGTGCTGCGCCATCAGAGCCTTCAACTGCTTCAGGCCACCGTAGAAGTTCCAGTAGGCCCCGGTGGAGCCAGTGCCCCAGTCGTCGCCCGGTGGGATGTAGTCGGGCGTGAAGTTGCCGCGACCCGGGTGATAGGCGAAGGCATCGATCAGATCCCAGCCGCCCGCAGCGATGAAGTTCTCGACCCACGGCTTGTCCATGCCGGCCAGCCCGTTGTTCATCAGCTTCACGGTGTCCCCGGTGACGGCCCGGCGGTTGAACACCGGCCGCATCACCTTGTCCAGATAGGCCTGTGCGGCATCCCCGGTGTTGAAAGGGCGGTTCAGTTCGTTGCCCACCTCGAAGTACCCCGCACCCGCACCGGCCGCCACGGCCAGCTTGTCCGCGGCCCAGGCGGCCGCCTCGGCGTCGGTCACGGTCAAGGACGGCTGCAGCTCGATGTTGTGCCGCATCCCGCGCGCGTCGAACGCGGACGGCGGCAACCCGGGCCCACCGTCGTACGCGATCCGGACCAGACTGATACCAGCTCGCTGCCACAGATCGAGTACGGCGTCGGCGCTCGGCCGCTGGAGCCACGGGTAGTTCGCGATCGCGAACATGCTGTCCGCGCCGGCCTGATAGTCGTACGTCGGCAGTACGGCGAAATTGGTCCGCGCGAACGCCTCGTCATCGCCGGACCGGACCGCCACCTCGGCCAGTGCGATCCCGCTGGCCGGCGCGGTCAGGTTGAAAGTGTGCTGCCAGGTACCGGCCGCGGTGACGCTTCCCGTCACGGTGGTCGAGGCCAGGAGTGCGCCGTCGAAGCTGCGCATCCAGAGCTCGAGCTCGACCGACTTGGCCGCGCCGCCGTTGGCCACCAGCGCGGTGAGCGCCATCGGTGCACCGGCCGACTCGTACAGGTTGAAGGCGCTGTTGGTGGTGAGCTCGATCCCGAGCTCCCGGCCGCGGCCGATCGTGGCAGTCGCTGACGGGCGAGTCTCGGAGAAGAAGAAGTCGGCCCGGCTGGTCCAGCCGCCGGCCGGATCCACCACGCCCGGTGAGTGCACCCAGGTCGCGTTCGTCCAGGACTGCCGGGAGCGGTCCAGCAGAAAGAGACCGTGCAGGCTGGAGCTCCAGGTCGACGTGTGCGCGACGCCGACGGTGTCCTCGTACGGGATGCCGCCGCCCGCGTCGCGGACCCATTCGGTGATCGCGATGTAGTCGTCCGGTGCCGTCGGCGCCTGGATCGCGCGGCTGAACAGGAACCCGTCCGGGAGCAGCGTGTTCGGCCCGGTGATCCGCCATTCGAGCCGGGCATGCGACGTACCGACACTGAACCAGCCGGTGACGACCGTCGAGCCGGCGACGGCGTCGAAGATGTAGTCCATCCGGATCGCCGGCGTACCGTCCGCGAGCGCGCTCAGCGTCGGGGTGCCGCCGGTGGAGGTCAGGACGCCGGCGACGCTGTCCTTGACCTGGAACTTCGACCCGACCGACCGCGTGACGCCACCAGCGTCACGGATCGCGAGCCGGCCGCCGGGGCTGGCCAGCAGGCTGATGCCGCCGGCCGTCAGGGTCACGTCACCGGCCGCGGCGAACGCGCTGATCGGGGTCGCTTCGGCGACCAGTACGACGCCGGCCGCGAGCGCCGCGCCCAGCAGGCCGCGGCGGCTGAGGGTGGAGGTCATCGACTACTCCTTTGATAATGCGCATCTTCAGATTTGATGGACGGAACATTCCCAGCCCCGAACTCCCACGTCAAGAGGTCATTGCGCTAAGGACTTCGACTGGGCTATGGTCGCCGCAGCTTGCTGAAGATAGGCATTATCATGACGGAGGAACGATGGCACCGAAACCTCGCCGGGTCACCCAGCGCGAGATCGCCGAGATCGCCGGCGTCAGCCAAACCACGGTGTCGGTGGTGCTGAACGACCGCGACGGAACGAACGTGCGGATCCCCGAGGCGACGCGCGCGCGGGTCAAGAAGGCCATCGAGCAACTGACGTACGTCGCGGACCCGGCAGCCCGCCGCCTGGCCGGCCTGGACAACCAGATCATCGGCGTCTTCACCTACGAGGCCGCTCTGTCCCCCGAGAGCATGGATTTCTACGGGCCGTTGCTGAACGGGATCGAGCGCGCCGCCGAGCGGATCGGCTGGGACCTGCTGTTCTTCACGTCGTCACCGGTCGAGGACGGCACCCGGAGCCTGTTCCACCGCAAGACCCGGCTGCGGCTGACCGACGGCTGCGTGCTGCTCGGTCAGCAGATGGTCGCGTCCGAGCTGGAGCGACTGGTCGCCGAACAGTTCCCGTTCGTCGCCATCGGCCGCCGGGACGAGACCGCCGCCCCGGTGCCGTACGTCGCCATCGACTACGTCACGCCGGCCACGGCATTGATCGACCAGGCCGCTGCCGCCGGGCACCAGCAGGCCCTCTACGTACACCGCGGCCGGGACACGCCTGCGGCCCGGGACCGTCGCGGTGCCGTCGAGGCCGCCTCCGCGGACGGCCGGCTCGCCTTCCTGCTGGTCGGTGAGGAGCGGATCGCCGACCTGCCCCGGCTGGCGCAGGCCACCGGCGCGACCGTGATCATCGCCGAGGACGCGTTCCTGATCGAGGATGCCGTGCTCGCGCTGACGGCCGCGGGAGTCGCCGTACCGGACGAGATCTCGGTCGCGGCGCTCGGCGAGGTGCGCGGTCACCGGATCGCCGGCCGACCGCTCGCGGGCTTCCATGTGCCGAGGGAACAACTCGCGGCCGAGGCGCTCGACCTGCTCCAGTTGCTGATCTCGACCGAACCGCAGGAGTGGACCGACCTCGAGACCAGGCGGCACCTCGACTCCGAGGTCGAGCCGGGCGCCACCATCGTCGAACGGACAGACTCATGACCGACCGGCTTTCGACCGAGGTCGCGATCATCGGGGGCGGCCTCGGCTCCGTAGCCGCCGCGCTGGCTCTGTTGCAGCGTGGCCGGCGCGTGGTGATGACCGAGGAGTACGCGTGGCTCGGTGGACAGCTCACCTCTCAGGCGGTGCCGCCCGACGAGCACATCTGGGTCGAGCAGTTCGGCGTGACCGCCCGGTACCGCGCACTCCGCGAAGGCATTCGCCGCTATTACCGCGACAACTACCCACTGACCGACGCTGCCCGCACGGATCGCGAGCTGAATCCGGGACGTGGCCGGGTCAGCCGCTTGTGCCACGAGCCTCGCGTGGCCGACGCGGTCATCACCGCACTGCTCGCGCCGTACCGATCGACGGGCCGCCTGACCGTTCTGCAACCCTGCGTGCCGCTCGCGGCCGAGGTGACCGACGGCGTCGTCCGCACCGTGACGGTCGCGGATCCACGGACCGGGGCCGAGACCGTGATCTCCGCCGAGTTCGTCCTGGACGGGACCGAGACCGGCGACCTGCTGCCACTGACCGGCACGGAGTACGTCGTCGGCGCCGAAGCGCGAGCCGACTCCGGTGAGCCGAGCGCCGCCGAGGTCGCGGATCCCTCCAACGTGCAGTCGATCGCATGGTGCTTCGCCTTCGACCACGTCGACGGCGACCACACGATCGCGCGGCCCGACGACTACGACTTCTGGCGTTCGTTCGAGCTGCCGTACTGGGGCGCGCCGATGCTGTCCTTCGTCGCCCCGAACCCGCGGACGCTGGTACCGGAAGCACGGACGATGAACGTCAACCCGGTCGACGACCACTGGGGGGACCCGCGCTTCGACCCCGGCGACCGCGACCTGTGGCAGTTCCGCCGGATCGCGGCCCGGCAGAACTTCGCCGACGGCTTCTACGACAGCGACATCGTGCTCGCCAACTGGCCGCAGCTCGACTATGTCGGCGGCTCGATCATCGACACCGACGACCGCGCCGTACATCTGCTGGCCGCGAAGGCCCAGTCCCGTGCCTACGTGTACTGGCTGCAGACCGAGGCGCCACGTCCGGACGGCGGTCACGGCTGGCCCGGTCTGCGGCTCCGCGGCGACCTGGTCGGCACCACGGACGGCTTCGCGCAGGCGCCGTACATCCGGGAATCGCGCCGGATCAAGGCCCTCACCACCGTTCGCGAGCAGGACATCTCGATCAAGGCCCGCGGGTACGACGGTCCGGCCCGGTTCGACGCCTCGGTCGGAGTCGGGATGTACCGGATCGACCTCCATCCCTCCACCGGCGGCGACAACTACATCGACGTGGAGTGCGCACCGTTCGAGATCCCGCTCGGCGCGCTGGTTCCGGCGGCCACCCAGAACCTGGTTCCGGCCGCCAAGAACATCGGCACCACCCACATCACCAACGGCGCCTACCGGCTGCATCCGGTCGAGTGGAACATCGGCGAATCGGCCGGCGAACTCGTGGCGTTCTGCCTCGAGAGCGGCCTGAGCCCGCAGCAGATCGCGACCGACGACACCCTCGTCGAACGCCTCCAGGGCCGGCTGACCGAGGCCGGGGTCGAGCTCCACTGGCCCGAGATCGCCGGCTACTAGGGAGCCATCAGACACCCCCTCATCATCCCCAGCGAAGGACCACATCATGATCACTGCAAGGAAAGTGCTCGGCGCCCTCGCGCTGACCACCGCGGCCGCGCTGACGGCCGCGTGCGGAGCGTCCGACACCGGGGCGGAGGGGGCGAAGGCCACCGACGTCAAGCTGCGGATGACGGTCTGGACCTCGAACGAGGACCAGCTCAAGCTGTTCAACGCGATCGGCGACGCCTACCGGGCCGATCACCCCGAGGTCTCCTCGATCACCTTCGAGAGCCTGCCGTTCGCCGACTACAACACCACGCTGACGACGCAGATCGCCGGCGGCAACGCGCCCGACCTGGCCTGGATGGGCGACCTGTCCAAGGACCTGATCGCCTCCGACGCGCTGGTCGGCCTGACCGACAAGCTCAAGGCGACCGAGGGCTGGCAGTACGACGACCTGGTGGACAGCGCGACCAAGGAGTTCAGCCGGGACGGCAAGCTCTATGCCTACCCGTTCTCGAACTCGCCGTTCGCCCTCTACGTGAACACCGACCTGCTGGCGAAGGCCGGTCAGAAGATCGACCCGAAGACGCTGACCTGGGACCAGGTCGCCGCCGCGGGTGCCGCCGTACACTCCAAGACCGGCAAGGCGGGCTTCGTGATCCGGGACTTCGACTACAAGTCCTGGAACACGCTGGCGACGGTCTGGACCGGCTTCGGCGGGTCGGCGTGGAGCGCGGACGGAAAGACCTGCACGTTCGACAGCCCGGAGATGCAGCGCGCGTTCACGTTCCTGCACGACGCCGCGTTCAAGACCAGCGCGATGCCCGGCCCCGGCACGAAGGCCGACTTCTTCGCCGGTGACGCCGCCTTCACCATCGCGCAGGTCTCCCGCGCGTCGTTGCTCACCGGCTCGTTCAAGTTCGGCCTGTACCCGCTGCCGGCCGGTCCGTCCGGCAAGCACGCCGTACTCGGCCAGGCCGGTGTCGGTGTCCTTGCCGCCAGCAAGCATCCTGACCAGGCGACGGACTTCGTTGCCTACCTGACGAATCCGGCCAACGCGGCGAAGCTGGCCCAGTTCTTCCCGCCGCCCCGCAAGTCGCTGCTCACCGGCGCGAAGCTTGCCGAGAACAACAAGAAGCTCTCCGCGGCCCAACTGCAGGAAGTCGTGGTCGACCAGCTGCCGAACGCCGTCACCCTGCCCAACCACACCAGCCCGGCCGAGATCGCCCAGAAGGGCAAGACCGCGCTGGACGCACTGTGGAAGAGCGACGCCGACATCCCCGCCGTCCTGAAGTCGGTCTGCACCGCGATCCAGCCAATCCTGGCGAAGTAATGGCCACGCTCACGACCACACCGGACTCGGACCGAGCCCCGGTCGAGGCCCGATCCGTGCCCGATCCGTCGTTCTGGACCACTCGCCGGCGAGATGTGCTGACCGGGTACCTGTTCGTCGCACCACAGCTCGCCGGTGTCCTGGTGTTCGTGCTGATCCCGGTCGGCCTGGCGATCTGGTACAGCCTCAACAAGTGGAACGTCTTCACCGGAAAGCAGGTCTTCGTCGGCGCGGACCACTACGCCGCACTGGCTTCCGACCCGCAGTTGCCATCGGTGCTGCTGGCAACGGTCGTCTTCTCCGGCGGCGTCGTGGTCCTGAACATCACCCTCGGCCTGCTGATCGCCGTACTGCTGAACCGGCAGTTCCGCGGCGCGACGTTCTTCCGGACCTTGTTCTTCTCGCCGGTCGTGGTGTCCGTGGTGGCGTGGACCCTGGTCTGGGGCTTCCTGCTGCAGGACAACGGCGGCATCAACGGTCTGCTGCACGCGATCGGCGTGGACGGGCCGAACTGGCTGCAGCACGGCGACACCGCGATGCTGTCGGTGATCGTCAGCCAGGTCGTCCGCAGCGTCGGTGTGAACATGGTGCTGTTCCTGGCGGCGTTGCAGGGCGTGCCGTCGGAGCTGTACGAGGCGGCCCGGATCGACGGCGCGGGCAGCAGGTCGATCTTCGCCCGGATCACGCTGCCGCTGATCTCGCCGACGGTGCTGCTGACCGCGATCATCACCGTCGTCGGCGCGCTGCAGTCGTTCGCGCAGATCGCCGTACTCACCGGTGGCGGTCCGGAGCTGAGCACGACCGTGCTCGTGTACTACGTGTTCCAGCAGGCCTTCGAGTTCAACGACATCGGCTACGGCTCGACGCTCGCGCTGATGCTGTTGAGCTTCGTGATGGTGCTGACGCTGCTGCAATGGCAGCTGCGCCGGAAATGGGTGTTCCATGAGCAGTAGGTCAGCGTTGATCCGACGGGTGCTTCTGGTGGCAGCGCTCGCCGTACTCGCGGTCCCGTTCGCGGTGCCGACGATCTGGATGGTCGCGGCGTCGATCAAGCCGCTGCCCGAGATCTTCAAGGCGCCGCCGTCGCTGTGGACCGAGCATCCGACTCTGGCTGCGTACGGCGAAGCGTTCACGTTCCAGCCGTTCGCCCGGCAGTACGTGAACAGCGTCTACATCGCCGTACTGGTCACACTGATCACGCTGCTGGTCTCGAGCATGGCCGGCTATGCCTTCGCCCGGATCCGGTTCCCTGGCGCCAACGCCCTGTTTCTGGTGGTGCTGACCGGTCTGCTGGTGCCGAGCGAGGTGACGATCGTCCCGTTGTTCCAGGTGTTCAAACGGGCCGGGCTGATCAACACCCACTGGCCGCTGATCCTGGTCACCGCGTTCGGGGCGCCGTGCGTCCTGGCGAGCTTCATCATGCGGCAGTTCTTCATCGCCCTGCCCGCCGAACTCGAGGAAGCCGGCCGGCTCGACGGCCTCGGCCGCCCGGGGATCTGGTGGCGAATCTGTCTGCCCCTCGCCCGGCCGGCCCTGTCCGCGGTCGCGATCCTGACCTTCCTCGCCTCCTGGAACCTCTACCTCGAACCCACCGTCTACCTCACCTCGCCGGAGCTGTTCACGCTGCCGCAAGCCCTCACCCGATTCACCGACGCGTACGGAGCCGACATGTGGAACACACAACTCGCCGCCGCCACCATGACCGTGCTCCCGGTCCTGATCGTGTTCGTCATCGCCCAACGCCAGTTCGTCGAGGGCCTGGCCCACTCGGGCCTCAAATGACCGAGCCGATCGTCTTCGAACATGCCGACGTGCAGGTACGGGTCGATCGCGGCATCTTCGAGCTGTTCCAACGCAGGAACGTCGTCGCCTGCTACCGGACACCACTGGAGTGGGTCAGGGTGCACGTCCAGATCCGCCGGCGCGCGATGCTGCTGCACTTCTCCCACATCCAGGACCCGGACGAGCCGATCTACGGTCGCCTCATGAGCAGTGTCTACTCGCTGGCCACCGTCGAGATCCCGATGGCCGACGAGCCCGTCTACCGAGCCTTCTTCGCCGAACTCGCCCAGCTCTCCGGCCGCCCGATCGACTGACGGCCGTGCTGAGGTATTTCCTCCAGCGGCGAGAACTGCTGTCCTGAACCCTGGGGCCTTCTTGGGGGGAAGTACAGATGAGTCTTTGGGATGACACGCCTGCGTCCTTGAAGAACGGTGGCGGGCTCGATGCGCTCGAGCCGGTGCTGGACAGCGTGGACACACCGACCGAGGAGGAACGCGTCGAGGACGACGGGTTCAGCTGGCGGGTGTGGAAGACGACCGTGGGTGGCGATCTGCCGCTCAGTCTCGATCCGGCGACGGGATCGTTCAACCGAAGTCCGGGAGCGGTGAACAGCACCGCCACGCTGCTCACGTTTCCCGATCCGCGGGTCGGGGTCGAGTTCGCGCTCCGGCTGGACGCGCCGGGTGGTGATCCGGACGGGACCGTGCGGCTCGTGGCCGACACTCCACAGGCGATCGCGCGGTTGCCGTTCCTGCGGGGTGCGAAGCTCGACGCGCAGGGACAACTGCGCGCCGATCCGGCCAACCCGGATGTCCGGTTCCACCTGCCCGCGTTGCGGGTCCGGCTGTTGCGGCCGGTCGGGCAGGGTCTCGAGGTCAAGCTGCTGAGCAGTACGGTCAGTGGTCATCCTCCGCAGGATCAGATCTTCGACTTCATCCGGATGGAGCCGGCCCATGCGTTGATCGGTCCGGGTGAGGTGGTCGGGTTCGCCTTCCGCAGCGCCACCCTGGATCTGACGGGTGACGCCGGCCCGTCCGGCGTACCGGCGAATGCGCGGACGCAGCCGACCGATTGGCAGGGGTTGTATCTGCCCGAGGTCAGGCTCTTCGTCGCGCCGACCGGGCTCGAAGGGCTGGCGGTGAGCGCCGGCGTACGGGATCTGTGGATCGGGATCGGTCAGCACGCGGGGGTGACCGGGCTGTTCGAGGCCGAGGTGGTGAACCGCGGCCAGTCGCCGACGGTCCGGCTCGCGTTCCAGGGCCCTGCCGGTGAGTGGTATCCGGTGCCGGACACCGACCCGATACCGAATCCGGTCGACCTGCCCGACAGCGCCACGCTGTACATCACGGCCGGCGGCGGACTCGCGCCGTACACGTATCGCGTCACCGTCAACGGCGGCGATCCCACCACCCTCGACCGCCGGACGATCCTGCTCCCGGCCGCCGGAACGACGGCGCTGGAGATCAAGGTCACCGATGCCGGCCTGCATGAGCTGATCAGGAACATCTCCGTCCGCAGGGCGACCGCGACGCCGGTCACTCCGCCTCCCCCGCCAGGTGGCGAAGTCGTACCGCGAACTGTCACCAGCACCGGCCATCGCGTGGTCGTCACCAGTCAGACCGACAGCAACGCAACGATCAGACTCGATCCGGACGACGGCGGCGATATCGCCTGGTCGTGGCCCGGCGGCTCCGCCAACGGCGCCACCGCCGAGATCCCGGTGGCAGCCGGTGCGACCGTGACGGTGACGGCGACCAGGACAGTCACCCCCGCGGCGGTGGCCGAGTTCAGCGCCTACACGTTGTTCAACCACCCGACGACGACCGAGTTCCCCACCGGCACCAGCACCAACTGGACCACCGTCGCGGACAACATCCGCACCTCCCCCGCAACGTCACGCCAGGAATGGGGTGCCGCGCAGCCCTTCCTCGGCCCGGACTCACGGGCCCGGCTGGAACAGATCCCGAAGTCCACGCCGCTGGTCGTCGAGGGCTTCGCGTCGTTCGAGGGTCACACCGACCCGGACACCGTCACTCGGAACCTCGAGCTCAGCAGGCGGCGCCGGGATGCGTTGATCCAGCTGCTGACCACG
Organism: Kribbella pratensis; assembly: GCF_004366075.1. Lineage (GTDB taxonomy): Bacteria > Actinomycetota > Actinomycetes > Propionibacteriales > Kribbellaceae > Kribbella > Kribbella pratensis. Next base: position 2,605,779 of record NZ_SODU01000001.1, read on the forward strand.
GAACTGCAGTTCACCGCCGTGACTCCCGGCACCCCGCACGGTCAGGGGACCGCGGCAGGTAGCACGACGCCACCGCCCGGCTCGCCGGAGTGGTGGAGGGCGACGGCAAAACCGACACTGGCCGCGCCGACCACCGAAACCGTCACCGCTGACCTGACTCGCCCAGCAGCCGCGATCATCACGGAAGTCGACCCCGAGCCACCGCGCCAACTGGCCCCAGACTGCTTCCGCAAGATCGGCGTCCGGGTCGAACTGATCCGCGGCACCTTCGTGCGCGCCGAGATCTACGGCGAGTTCGACGTCCGCACCGCGGCCGAAGCGCGCCTGGACGAGCACACGGACGAGGAACTCCCGGCCAGGACCAATCCGAGCGACGGCATCTGCACCTTCCTGGTCCGGCTCAAGGTCGCCGAGGACCGCTCGTCCTGGGAGACCAGTGCCGAGTTCCGGGCCGTCGAAGGCGATCTCGACGGCCTCGCCAAGGTCGAGCGAGCGTCCGCGGGCCCGAACACCGCGCTCAACATCCTCGGTGCGGTCTCCGCCCTCTCCCCGCTCCTGGCCGCGGTCACGCCGCCGAGTCCGGCAGCAGGCGAGCTGGTTCCGCTCGTCGTCCTCGGCAGCGCCGCGGTCGGGCTGGGTGCCGGCGGCCAGATCCAGACCCAGTACGTCGTCCTCCGCGGCGGGCAGCTCGTGGTCACCGACGGCCTCGTGAACCCGGCCACCGGCAGCGGCCCGACCACCACCCAGATCAGCGTGCTGCTCGATCTCGAGACCGCGTTCTCGTTCGACCTCGGCTTCATCAAGGTCGATCCGCAGAAGCCGATCGTGACCCGCTACCAAGCGGTCGGGATCAGAAGCACGTGGGACACCGAGAACAACGGCGACGGAACGGTCGAGTACGTGCCGCTGCCCGTGTTCGACCCGAGCCGCGGCTACACGCTCGACGTACCGGCCGGGTCCTTGATGGCCGCGCCGCCGCTGGACTCGTTGCTCCGGGTGCTCGGCGTTCGCGCGAGCCGACTCAATCCGACCTACCTGGAAGTGGAAGTCGGCCTCGGAGTCGATCTCGGCATCGTCACCGTCGACACCGTTCGGATCCGGCTCCGGCTCGACGCCTTCGAGGCGCCGCAACTCACCAAGCTCGGCGCCACCCTGGACATCCCGGGCGCGATTCACGGCACCGGCTACCTGGAGATCACCGATCTCGGGTTCAAGGGCGCTTTCGATCTGACCTTCCCGTCGATCGGCCTGCGCGCGAGTGCCACGCTCGCGTTGGAGAGCCGGGCCGGCACGACCGGAGTGCTGGTCGGGGCCGAGGTCGAGTTCCCGGTGCCGTTGCCGCTGGGCAACTCGGGGCTGGGGATCTTCGGCTTCCTGGGCGGGGTCGGGGTCAACTACCGCAGGCTCGAGCAGACCGGCGTACAGGCGCCTGCGTTGAAGTGGCTGGAGAATCAGCTCACGCCTGCCCGCGGGTTCAGCGTGATGCATCCGGCGGGGTGGGAGCTGAACCCGGGCAGCTTCGCGATCGCCGCGGGCATGATGCTCGGCACCGCCGAGGGTGGTTTCCTGATCCACCTCAAGGGGATCGTGCTGGTCGAGGTGCCCGGGCCGCGGCTGCTGCTGGTGATGAAGGCCGACGTACTGAAGATGCCGCCGGTCCTGAAAGCGCAGAGCAGTGCCACGTTCCTGGCCGTGCTCGACCTCGACTTCGGCCGCGGCACGATCACGATCGGCATCGTCGCGGAGTACAGCATTCTCAAGCTGCTGAAGATCCGTGTCCCGGTGACCGCGTTCTTCCATCTGTCGCAGGCGCAGAACTGGTTCATCGATCTCGGCACCTACACCGACCCGGTGACGGTCTCGATCCTCGACGTCTTCCGCGGCACCGGCTATCTGATGATCCACGGCGACGGCACCACGCTCGCCAATCCGAAGCTGCCGATCACCACCAACGGTCTGGCGATCGCGGTCGGCTTCCATCTGCAGTGCGTGCTGATGGGCAGCAAGTCCGTCGGCCTGTACTTCGAGGTCGCGGCCGGGTTCGACGCGCTGATCTCGTTCGAGCCTTTCGGTCTGGGCGGGATGATCTACGCCCGGGGCGAGCTGCGGCTGTGGATCGTCGGCATCTCGGCGCGGGCCGAACTGACCGTGCTGGTCGGCCGCCGCGGCGGCACCGACACGACCAGCATCACCGGCCGCGTCTGCGGCAAGGTCGACTTCTTCTTCTTCAGCGTCGAGGGCTGCGTCAAGCTCGAGATCGGCGGCGGCCCACCGGACCCGGCCGATCCTCCGGAGCTGATCGGCGGGGTGAAACTGGTCAGCCGGTCCCCTGCCCTCGTCGAGGGCAGCGCGACCGATCGGGCCGTCGACGGCGCGTTGGGTGACGCAGCAGCTCAGTCCGGCGACCCGATACCGACCGTTCCGCTGGATGCGGTTCCGGTCGTCCTGTTCAAGACCCCACCGAGTGTTCTGGCCGGCGACGTCGTGCTGGGTGGTGAGGCGCGCGGCACGTCCGGCGCCGGAGCCGATCCGTGGGTGCGCCGAGGCGACAACTGGTGGCGTTTCCAGCTCACCAGCGTCGAGTTGATCGGCGACCTGCAGCCGGATCCGCCCGCGGGCAAGACACCCGCGACGTGGTGGGCACGCAACGCGCCCGGCCAGTCCCAACTCGGACCGGCGCTCGCGTTGCTGAGCTGGTTGCCGACGCCCGCACCACGAGCCGTCCCGTACGGCGAAAGCCTCACCACCACGGTTAAGGAGCAGTGGGGACACATCTGCGGCGACCCCGCCCGCCCGGCGCCGGTCGTGTGGACCTTCGACAACAAGCCGACCGGACCGAGTCCGACCGGCTGGCGCCTCACCGGCATCCCCTGGCCGGACCGGCCGGGCGACTTCCGCAGTACGCCGGTCGACGCCAAGCTCGACGTCACCGAGACCTGGCGAACCCACCATCCGCTCGCCGATCTCTTGCAGGGCACGGATCCTGCGGTCGTCGTCGGCGACTCGGTGCCGTGTCCGACCGGCCACATCGATCACGTCGACTCGATCCAGGTCTGGCACAGCGGCAACCCGCTGACCTTCAGCAACGCCGCGCTGCCGATGAACGGCGAGGCTCTGCAGGAGGTCGTGGACCTGCTCGCCACCGGTACCGCGCTGGCCGACCTCGGTGCGGCGTGGGCCGAAACGGCTTGGGACAAAGGGCTTTCCGACCAGCCGTTGGGATGCCAGGGCAGGATCCTGCGTTCACCGTCGGGCGACGAACCCGACCCGGCGCCGTACGGGACCGAGGAAGAACGCGAGCTGGTCAAGAAGATCTGGGAGGAGACCGGGTTCAAGCCGTCGGACTTCGCCAACACCGTGCGGCTCTCGGTGGACGGCGGTCTCGAAGCACTCGAACTCCTCCTGCTGGTGTCCGAGCGGATGCTCAACGAGGGCCTGATCATCACCTGCCGCAAGAGCGACGGTTCGGTCGTCGCGCAGCAGCCGGTCACCCCGGACAGTATGGTGACCTCGACCAACCCGCTGCCAGGCGACTGGACCGACCCGACGGGCCCCTGGGCCGACCCGATCGAACGCGCCGGGCGGATCGCGGCCCGGGTCGTCGCCGAAGAGCGCGACCTGCTCCTCTGCCGCGTTGTCGTCGACGTACCGGGCAGCGTGGCCGTCGTGGAGCTCGGCGCCGATCGCCGCGAGCGGTTCCTTGCCGGTACGCCGTACTGGCTGATCGCCGCGGCCGGGATCACCACCGCCGAGCGGTGGCGTTTCGACTACGACACCCAGGTCATCACCACCGACCGCGATCTGCTCGAATCCACCCTGACCCAGGACCCGACCGACGTCGCATTGCTCGTGCCGTCGCAGTCGTACACGGTCAGGGTGAAGTACCGCGCCCAGTCCGTGGCCGGTGCGAACAAGCCGTCGCCCACCGAGCCGGAGAACTGGGGCGGCGAGGAGACCCGGGACTTCCAGTTCGCGGCGGACGGGCCGGACGAGGTACCTCGTGATCTCGGGCCATGGTTGCTGGCCACCGCGCCGGCGATGAACGAGACCGGCATCTTCTGCGCCGAGCCGATCCGGATCGCGCTCGCCACCCAGAACGTGACCGCCCTCTTCGACGCGTACGGCGAGGAGTTGCGCGTCCACGTGCAGGCCTCGTCCGGCTTCCATCCCGAACCACCAGGTGGCGGCCTCGCACTCACCCTGGCCTATCAACTGACCGGCCAGGGCGGGGTGATGGGTGCTCTGACACCGGACCTGGGCCAGGTCATGAACCCATGGCAGCAGGCAGTGACCGAACTGCTCGACGAGCTGCCGTGCACCGACAGCAGTGGCAGCAGCACCCACGGCACGATCCTGACGCTGCCCTACGACCTGCAGCCGCTCACCGACTACCTGGTCGACATCGAAGCCGTACCGAAGGGGGCACCTGACAACGCCCACGGCAGGCGCGTCTACCGGGTCGGCTTCACCACCTCTCGCTTCGACACGGTGGGCGACCTGGCGAAGCTCATCCGGCTAGGGTCCCGCGCGGACCGACATGTGCCGGCTCCGACCGCGCTGTCCGCATTACCTCTGACCCCGGCAGGCGACGTACTGGACACGGCCTACCAGTCCGCCGGGCTCGCCATCCCGCAAGTACCTCGCTATCCCGCGGCCGAAGTGCTCTGGTCCGGTGAGGCCGTACCGCAGCCGGTCGCGGTCGTCGTGGAATGCAGCGAGGCGATGTGGCGCTCGCGGCCGATGCCTACCGTCGTCGAGGGGCCACCCGACCCATCAGCCGGACCGGGTCACAAGTGGTGGGCCGCAGTCGAGGGTGACTGGCTCTCGCTCGAGCCGAGCACCGCAGCGGTCGCGGCCGGCGATCTACCAAGAGCCGGGATCACCAAACTCGTGAAGGGCCCCGGCGGCACCCGAGCCGTCATCCTGCTCGCACCAGGCTCCCGCGGCTCCGAGCTGCGCCTGGATCTTGTACTCGCCGGTGACGCACTCGCCGGTACGCCGGAACAGCGGGCCGAGGCCTTGCGCATCGCCCTGCATCGGGCGCCTTGGGAGGTGGAGGACTGATGGCTCGTCGAATCGCCTGGCCCTACTGGTTCCGCGCCGAAGCAGCCAAGATCCCGTGGCCCGTCATTGCCGAGCAGCACCTGCAGCAGGTTCGTCAGCACCACGTCGTGATCGACGACCGGCTGCTGGAGCACCTGAGGACGATCCGGGAGAAGCGGCCCACCGAGATCCAGTTGCGCTGGATCTGCGCCAAGGAACTCGGCGTTCCGTCCGAGCCGTTCGTCGTGTGGCAGCGGTCGCGACGGGACAGGCCCGAGCGCGCCGACTTCACCCAACTCCCGGTCAAGGGCGGTCTAGGGCTGAACTGGAGCAGAGTCGCCTCGTACGTCGAAGTCGAGTGCGACCCGATCGACCCGGCTCGCCCCGTCGGACTACTGGTCACCCGCGGCGCTCTGGGCCTCGAGGCCACCGTCGGAGCCGCCGCCGTCACCAGTGCAGGTGGTGCTCGGGTGCGGCTCGTCGTTCGATGCCCGGGTGGCACGAGAGCTCTACTGGTCAACGGACACAGCCCGGACCTCCGGATCGAGCTACTCCAGCAGGTGCTCGACGACGACGAGTGGACGCCGCTCGAACGAGTAGGCCTGCCGGTGGACTCCCCCTGGCCCGGTACGTCGTACGACGCCGGACCGCAGGGTTTCTTCGACAACCCGGTGGACCCGGTCGAGGCCGCCCTGCAGCGACTCAAGCGCGGCGGTCCCCCGGTCGGCTGGTACCCAGTCACCGCCACCAGCCGTACGGCGCCGCTCTGGGCGCCACCCGACTACGGCATGCTGCTCAAGGAGATCCGCAACGAGACCCTGCCCCGGATCGAGCGGATCTACCGCCCGGCCCTTCCGCCGTACGAGCAGCAGAACGTGCTCGACACCGGACCGGTCGACGGTCCGAGTGGGTCTTCCTTGACCGCGACTGCCGAGCTGCCTGTGCTCTCACTGCTGACCCTGCCTGCGAGTGCGGACCCGTTCCTGGCCCTGGGGCTCGGCTTCGGGACCAGCTACCTGGAGGAACGTCAGCACGACCAGCCGGGCGTTGGTGGTGACGACCTGATGGTCACCGCCGAGTACTCGGACACGCCCAACGGAATGGGTTCCACCACGATGGCGGCGTACCTGCCGTCCTTCCCGCAGCACGTGAACACTGCGACGCCGATCAATGTCGCGGCTGTCCGCGATGGGCTGGTGGCGCCCGAAGTACCGGATCGACCGTGGCGCGAGACGGTGCGCATCTCATGGTTCCGGCCGGCGAGCACGGCCGCGCTCGGGCAAGGAACGGGCGGATCCCTGGCTCGCTTCGAGTCGCCTGCCGATACGACCGCCGAGTGCTTGCTGCCGCTGCGGCCGGCGGGCGACTTCCGGCCGCTGCTTCCGGTGCCTGACGGTCCGGAGGATCAGCCGGAGTTCCGCCGGACGAGCATCGTCGACGCCGCCGCCGAGATCCCGCTCGGGAGCGGCGGGCGCAGTCCGGGCTATCCGGTCGCGGTTCAGGATGTCTTCGGCGTGTGGTCGAAGTGGGAAGACGCGCTGTATGCCGGCGACGAGCCTGCTCCGCCCCGGCCGCGCATCATCGCGATGGCGCTCACTTCCACCTTCACCGGTTCGACCTCGTGCCCCGCGACGCTCGAGGTCGAGCTCGCGGTGGGCTGGGAAGGCCGTACGCCGGTCGCGGTCGACCTGCGCGTCGTGATGTTCCCGATGGCGTCATCAACCAGTCCGCCACCGGCGGGTGTCACGCCGTTCGGTGCCGCACCCGCTGGTTGCTTCCGGCGGGATGTGGCGCTGAGCTTTGCGGGTCACGAGTTGCAGGGCGGCGCCGGAGTACAGGTCGAGCATCTGGACTCGGCCGGTGAGAACGTCGTACCGCCCGGGCCTGCGCAGGGCGAAGAAGGGCGTCGGTACAAGCTGCGGATCTCTGTGCCCGTCCTGGACTTCGGGGTGACCGCGCGCTGGGGTGCGGCTTTGTGGACGCGGTCCCATCTGCTGATCGGGGTCACGTCCGGCCTGACGCCGGCTGCGGCAAGTCCTGCGCTGACGAGTGCGGCGACGCCGGTACCGGTCGCGCCGATTCCGCCGCCACTACCGCCCGGTGTCCCGATGGGGAGCGCACCCGACGCGCAAGGCTGCTCGCACGCGAGGGTGCAGTGGTCTGTGCCCGCCGGCGCGCAACTCCAAGCAGACAAGGGAATCATCGTCTGGGAGATCGCCGAGACAGCCCTTCGCCAATCCGTCGGACTACCGGCGCGAGCGGCCGAAGGCACGCTGCCCGGCGTACGGCTGCAACAACTCTGGGACTCGTACGACGCTCTCCCGGCCGACCGCCGCCGGTCGATCTTCCGGCGTCTGATGGTGCTGCCCGGCTCGGCTCGCGAAGCGGACGTCACCCTGCCCAAGGGATCGACGGACATCCACCTGTTCACCGTGACCACGCTGTCCACGTCAGGCATCGAGTCGGCCTGGCCCGGCGGCGCGCCCGCTCACGCAAGCCTGCAGGCCGTCGCGGCACCGCGACTGCGTCGTCCCGCGGCACCTGTCGTCAGTTCGGTCATCGGAATCGCGGGCAACGTCGCCCTGACCATGACCTCGGCGAGCCGGGTGCCGGTCCGCGAGTTCCGGCTGTTCCGGACGCGATCCGAGGTCGCCGCGCGATCCTTCGAGTCGATGGGACCGGCGTTCGCCGTCGTACCGGCTGTTCCGCCTGGCGCAGGGCAGCCACCCGACCCGGTCACAGGCGAGTTGACGTACACAGCCAGCTGGACGGGTGCGTTCGGTCCGTCGTGGGACGACTGGTTCGTGCGGGCGGTCGCGGTACCGGTTGATGCTGTGCCGGTTGCGGCTGTGCGTGGTCTGCCGTCGACTGCCTGCGAGCCAGTGGTCGTGACAGTCCTTCCAGGAACGGCACCCGACCTGGCTCCGCTCGTCGCTACGCCGATGGGCACGGGCGAGCTGATCCTGGTGACGACGTCAACCTCGGCACCTCCTCGAGAGGTCGCTTTGGGTAACCACCGCATCTCGGTCGAAGTACAGGGCGCTGCTGGGGTGATCAACGTCGATCCGCTCCCACTTCAAGAGGTAGCGGAAGGGCCGGTCTCCGGACCGGCGCCGGCCGACGCCGACCCAGGTGCGGCCGTCGTCCGCGGACCGCGAACGGTCGGCCGAACGCCACTCGGCGTCTGGCTCACCCGGCCCGACAGCGGCCAGCCGCTCGACGTCTTCGTCCGGCTGGTCGATCCGCTCGGTCGGCTCGCCGAACAGCAAGTCACCGTGCCGGCGTTCGTTGCCGAACTGCCGAGTCTCGATCTGATCGACATCTTCACGATCGTCGGCCGCGGTGTGGTGGCACGGCTCCGCTCGGATGCCGATGCCGCAGCTCAACCCCCTTACGTTCTGGGGGTTCAAGCCCAGCAGACCCGCCGTCCGTTCCCGATCGGTCCGTTACCACCACCGGTCCGGGCTCGCTTCGAACTCGACGACATTCCGACCCGCCCGGGCCCCTTCCCGAGCGTCGCCGCCATCCAAGCCGTCCGAGTGACCGACGACCCGCCGCACGAGTACCAGATCCTCATCCGGCTCACACCCCCGATGGTCGTGACCTTCGTCCTGCGCGCCCCCGACGGCGCCCAGACCCAGGTGGTCGCCGAGGTCTGAGTGGTTCTCGACGCGCTTGCATCTGTTTTGTTAGTCGGCTAAATTTCGTTATTAGCCGACTAACAATATATCCAGGAGGACGGGTCATGGACCTGGGTTTGAAGGATGCCGCGGTGCTGGTGACGGGCGGGTCGTCGGGCATCGGGCGGGCTACCGCGATCGCGTACGGGCGGGAAGGGGCCCGGGTCGCGATCACCTACAACTCGCAGAAGAACGCCGCCGAGGCGGTCGCGGAGGAGATCGAGGCGGCGGGTGGTACGGCGTACGTCGTCCAACTGGACCTCGGTGCGCCGGAGACGATCGCGGCCGCCGTCGCGTCGACGGTGGAGCACTGGGGCGGGCTGGACGCCGTGGTCGCGAACGCGGTCAGCTGGGGAACGCTCGGGTACGACGACCGGCCGGAGCGGATCGAGGACTCCCGGGTCGAGTGGTGGACCGAGATCATCCGGGCCAACCTCGAGGGGAACTACCACCTCGTCCAGCAGGTCGCACCGGCGCTCCGCGCCTCCGAGCACGGCCGCCTGGTGCTGATCTCGACGGACCTCGCCGAGCGCGGCATGCGCGGTTCCTGGGCGTACGGCGCCGCGAAGGCGGGACTGCACGGCCTGGCGGCGAGCCTGCAGCACGATCTGGGCGCGGACGGCGTACTGGTCAACGTCGTACTCCCCGGTATCACGCTGGAGAACGGCGCGCACCGGGTCATCCCCCGCCAGGCGCTGGACCGGATCGCGGCCGGATTCACCGCCCGGCACCTCCCCGACGCGTCCGAGCTCGCCGACGCGATCCTGTTCCTGACCTCGCCCCGCACCAAGGCGATCCAGGGCCAGTTGCTGCACGTCACCGGCGGCGATCTGATCCCTGCGTAATGCAGCACTGACGGCGTCGGCGCTTGTACGGTGGGCTCAGGAGTACTCCGGAGAAGGAGCGTCGCGATGGCCCGGGCACTGATCGTGGTTGATGTGCAGAACGACTTCTGCGAGGGCGGAAGCCTGCCCGTCCCCGGCGGCGCCGACGTCGCGTTCCGGATCGGGGAGCTGCTGCACAAATGGCACGAGGCCGAGCCGGACGACCGGCAGTACGCGTACGTCGTGGCCACCCGGGACCACCACATCGACCCGGGTGACCACTTCTCCAAGGAACCCGACTTCGTGCACTCCTGGCCGCGGCACTGCGTAGCCGGCACCGACGGCGTCAGCTTCCACCCGAACCTGGACCCGCAGCCCTTCGACGCAATCTTCGACAAGGGCGAGTACGCGGCCGCCTACTCCGGCTTCGAGGGCAAGTCGCACGAAGGCGGTCAAACCCTCGCCGACTGGCTACGCGGCAAGGGCGTCACCGACGTCGACGTCTGCGGCATCGCCACCGACTACTGCGTCCGAGCCACCGCCCTAGACGCCCGCAAAGAAGGCTTCACCACCACAGTCCTCACCGCCCTAACCGCCGGCGTAGCCGAACCCACCACCCAACAAGCCCTAACAGACCTCCGCACCGCCGGCGTATCCCTCACCTAACCGCGCTGAACGGACAAAGGACGCGCTACGTCCTCGCGTTTACTCGAGCGGCGGTTTGAGGTGGTGGGTTGAGGTGGGCTGGTCGGTGAGGAAGACGGCTTGGGAGGTGTTGGTGACCGTCAGGCGATAGCGCTCGCGGGGTGGGCGGCCCGCCGTCAGCCACGTGGCGTGGGCGGTTTCGACGGCGTCCCAGAGGTCGATGGGGCCGCCTTGGGTTACCTGGTTGCTGGTTAGGCGAGCCCAGGAGCCATCGGCGCGGAAGAACAATGGGACGCCGTCCACTGTTGCGGTACGGACCTCGGGGTTGGTCAGGTCCAGCCAGAACCGGGCTTCATTGTCGGTGTAGATCGAGGCGTCGAAGCGGTAGGGGCGAGTGGCGCCGGAACTGTCCAAGGCAAGCTTGATCAGGTCTCCGATGAGCGCGGGCTCAGGTTGATGACGCAGCGGCATGAAATAGGCCGAAGCGGGCAGAAAGGCACCTGCTGCATCGTTGGTTGAAGTTTTCCGGAGTACTGCGATGCCTGCACCTAGTGGAGTCACGATGACTCCATCTGGGCGGAGCTGACTCAACCACGCTGCTGGGATGTAGTCGAGCCGGCAGGTTGCGATGACCGCGTCGTACGGCCCAGCACCCGGGTAGCCACCGGTTCCATCGGCAGCTACGACAAGAGGGGCATACCCGGCGAGGTTCAACCGTTCCTGCGCCTGAGCGATCAGGTCGGGATCGATGTCGACACTGGTCACGTGGTCCGCGCCGAGCCGCTCCGATAGGAGGGCCGTGTTGTAGCCGGTGCCCGTTCCGATCTCGAGGACCTTCTCGCCACCCTTCAGATCGAGTGCCTCGAGCATCCGCGCCATCAGGCTCGGCGCCGTCGAGGATGAACGGACGTCCTCGGTCGTGACGAGGTGCACATCCGAGTAGACGCCGTCCAGCCACTCATCGCCGAAGGCAGGATCAACAACCGTGCTGCCCTGTTGGTCGTTGCGATAGAAGAGCGGCACGAACAGATGGCGAGGCACCGCCCTGAACGCTGCCTGCCAGCGCGGATCGACCAGCGCACCGCTCGACACGAGGCCGCCAACCATCCTGTCCAGGTACTCGGCGGCGCGGCCATCGTTCGATGTCGGCCTACTCGTCGGCATTGGTCTCCAAGAGGTCGGTGATCGCGTCGGCGATAGGGGCCCGAAGCTCGGGGATGAAGGCCCATTGTCCGTTGGGATTGGCTTCGAGAAACACCCAGCCACGCCCTGGAACGATTCGAAAGTCAAGAGCTGCGAAAGTCAGCCGAAGTTCCCGGAGCAGATCGAGAACAGACCGCCGTACGTCCGCAGGCACGTCGACAACCCGATAGCTGACTTGCTCATGGTGGGCCCTGATATCGATCGGTCCTTCGGGGTCGGTGGGATGAATCTCGGCGGCGAAGAACTGGCCGGCGACGACGGTCATCCGAACATCGATGCCCGGAACGAGTTCCTGGAACAGATGCGCAGTCGCCGAGATTCCCGGATCCGACCAGAGGTCCTCGGCAACCTCAGCCGTGTACAGGACGCCGCTCCCGTGGTCGTCGTCGACGGTCACCATGGTGGCCAACGACTTGGTGATGATCCGTCCGCCCACTGATCGCGCGAAGTCACCGACCGCCGTCGGCTCATTGGTGATGAGCGTCGCCGGTACCTGCAGACCACAGCGTGTGGCGACAGCAAGCTGGTGCGGTTTGACCCGTGCGTCCGCCATGGCTGCTGGATGGTTGAGCCACATCACTTCGGGCAGGCCGTTGAGAATTCCCGAGAACCCATGCCTGGCCTGAGTGCGGGCGAAAGCCTCTTCGCTAGGAGTTCCGCCTCCCGGAAGACGGAACTCCGATGGTCGCCGGTAGTACACAGCTCGGAGCGCAGTCAGATCGATCTCGCGAGGCGCACCGATCAGCCGTCCGTCCCAGCCTGCCCCGCCCGGATCGAGTCTCGCCGTGAGACGAAGACCGAACGCTGGAAAGTCTCCCGGATCGCAGCGCACAAACGAGGTCCCTCGCGCATTCAGCTCATGCAGAACGACATCGGCTGTGGGGTCGTCCTCATGGGTGAGGACGAGGATCCGTGCTGGTTGGGGCATGTCGGGTTCCTCTACTTGTCGTCGACTGCCCAGTCGACGGTGAGCACATCTTTGCCGTCGGACTCAGTCTGGGTCATAGAGGCCGCGACCGGCATCACGTCGATTGCCGGCCGTCCATCGACCAGGCCGACCTGTCGCTCCGGGCAGAGCGTCACTCTCGGGCGAACGAAGCGGGGTCGACCCGGCGAATAGTCGACGAACCGCAGCCCGAACGCTCGGACGGATCCACCGCCATCGACGGTCCGAGCGTTGCTGAGGGAAAGCGATCATGGTCTTGCCACATGGTGTTCTCCTATGAGGTGAGGATCAGAAGACGGTCAATGGCCAGAGCCGCTGCTCGGGCGGAATCGGTGGATGATCGGGGACGTACTGCGGATCGCCGGCAGCCGATGGCGGTAGCGGCTCGTTGGTGATGCGCAGCCCGGTGAATCGGCGGCTCATCGCGGCGGCGTACTGGTCAGCGAGTGGCCGCTGGGCGACGTACGTGGCAATCACGTGGCTGCCGAACCAGACCTGCACCAGGCGTCGCTCCAGAGTCGTCATCGACGGCCTCGCAGATCGCGCAGCACGTCGATCACCATCGCCACGGCCAAAACCGCAGCAACCACCGCGAGGATCCGCATCTGTGCGTTCACGACAGCTCTCATTCCGTTCTGTCACCGAGCGCCGGGATTTCCCGACACATCGAGCGAACCATCGGTTACGGTGAGTTGGTACCTGCAGCAACGGTTCCGTGTGGTGAAAGCAGTGAACGGCAGGCTCGATCGGCTGCTCACCGAGGGGAGGCATCTGTCGTGTCAAAGACTCGGCAACGCAACGTGAAGCTCGCGGCAGTGATCGCCGAGGCGGGTTGGTCACATGCCCAACTCGCTCTCGCCTTCGGACGCGTCGCTGCCGAGCGGCGATCTGAGGACAGCGCAGGCATCGGTCGATCGCACGTCTCGCATTGGGTCGCCGGCTCCAGACCATCCGGTGCCGCGCCCGACATCCTCATCGAGACGCTGTCACGGCGGCTCGGACGAATCGTCACCGCCGATGAGATCGGTCTCACAGCGGCGGCCTCCGCACCAGCGATCGACTGGAATACCGATACTCTGACGGCGCTGGTCGATCTCGGGAGAAGCACCTTGGATGTCGAGCGCAGGGCCGTACTGCGGGCTGCCGGCTACTCGGTCGCCGCGCTGGCGCTGCCGGATCAGGCATGGTGGGACCACCTTCGCGACCGAGCCGCCGGCCATCGCAAGGCCGTCGGCGGACGTTTGGTCGGCCGAGGCGATCTGGACGCCGTACGAGAGACCGTTCAGCTGTTCACACGCATCGACCAGCGCCGAGGCGGCGGGCATGCCCGCGCAGCCGTCGTTCAGTACCTGTCCTCCGACGTTGCTGGATATCTGCGCGCTTCCTACGCCGATGACGCCGTACGCCGAGGCATGTTCTCCACGGCCGGCGAACTTGCCTATCTCGTGGGGTGGATGGCATTCGACAACTCGGAGCATGCAATTGCGCAGCAGTACTTCGGCGTCGCGGTAAAGCTGGCAGCAGAGGCCGACGACGCGCCGCTCGCCGCACACATCCTCCGGGCGATGGCTCACCAGGCTGTCGACCTCGGGCACCACCGACAGGCCGTCCGGATCGCCGAGGCCTCGCTGGACGGAAAGCGCTACGGCGAGGCAAGTCCTCGCGAACGCTCGCTGATCGGAGTCGTCCACGCACGAGCACTCGCCGTCGACGGACAACGAGCCGCCGCCAGCCAAGCACTCCTTCGAGCCGAGACAGACCTGGCGGCTGCATCTGTCGGTAATGACGAGCCAGGCCGTGTGTTCTTCTTCGGCGAAGCCAGCCTGGCCCACGAAACCGCCTGCACCCTGCGCGACATGGGTGACCTCACGGGCGCGACCAAGGAGTTCGAGCGGAGCGTTCGCACTCGCAAGACCGCGACCTTCACCCGGACTCATGCAGTAACCCTCGGCTACCTAGGTGCCGTACAAGCTCGTACCGGAGCCATCGAAGAGGCATGCGGCACCTGGTCGGGAGCTCTCGACGCGATGGACGGAATTCACTCCGGACGAGCTCGCCAAGCCGTCCGCGACATGCGCGCAAGCCTTTCCGTCTACCGGGCCAAAGGCATCCGCTCAGTCGCCGAGCTCGACAATCGAGCAGCCAGATACCTCGCCGCGGTCGACCGCTGACGGCGCCTTACCAGCAAGGGGAAACGATGACCGACCAGTCGATCACACTCCACCCCGTCGCCCACGTCATCGGCGGCAGAGTCGAACCCACCGACGACTACTGGGGCGGCACCCAGGCAATCATCCGCATCGACGACCCGCGACTCGGTCCCGACTCCACCAAAGGCCTCGAAGACTTCTCCCACATCGAGGTCGTCTTCCACTTCCACCTGACCGATCAGTCGGACCTCCACCTCGGCGCCCGGTCAGCCCGCAACAACCCCGACTGGCCAGAGGCAGGCGTCTTCGCCCATCGCAACATGCGCCGCCTCAACTGGCTAGGTGTCTCCCGCTGCCGCCTCCTCAAAGTCGACGGCCTGGACCTCCACGTCGAAGACCTCGACGCCGTGGACGGCACCCCCGTCCTCGACATCAAACCCTGGTTCACCGACTTCGGCCCCCGCGGCCCTGTCCACCAACCCGCCTGGCCGACCGAAATGCTCACGAACTACTTCGCACCCCACAGCTGATACGCGCCGTTGCACGTCGTCCGGACGAAGGTTTGATCGCGTCCCGGGTCGGCAGCCCGCGAACAGGCCGACCAGGCGATGGTGTTCCGCCCTCACATCGGGCAGGCGTTGAGCGCGACACGGTCACGATCGATTTAGGCTGGAACAGTGAGCGCCAGCCGATCGGCGTGACTCGGGTGGGGCTCAGCTGTTCGGAGGAGATCGGGCAGAGTCCGGGCGGCGACGTATCGAGTAGTTGGATTTGGTCGCCGGGATCCGGTCGGGTCGGTTTTGCCAGCACATGTTGGCGGGGGTGGCGGTGTGGTCGCATGCGGCGATAGCCGCAGGTCGCCGGCGGGAGCCGGCAGCTAATGCACCGGCGCTAGCCGGGGGTGGGTGGGAGCGGTGCGTAGCGCGGCGACGGAGGAGCCGTGCGTAGCACCGCGTGGGGCTCTCCTATCTGACGGGGGCTCCTGGGCCGAGGGGGATGCCTAGGGCCCACCAGGCGAGGAATAGGAGTGTCCAGGCGATGGTCATTGAGACTGCGAGTGGGACTGTGTATGACGCTAGCGTGCCTACGCCGGCGTTTTTGCGGTAGTGCTGGAGGAAGCCGAGGGCCATTACGAAGTATGGGCTCATGGGCGTGATCGCGGTCGAGCCTGAGTCGGCGATTCGGAACAGGGCCTGGGTGGTCTCGGCGGGGACGCTCAGGAGCAGCATCATCGGGACCAGGATCGGTGCGGTCAGGGACCACATCGCGGAGCCGCTCGTCACCAGGATGTTGATCACCGTCAGCAGCGCGAGGATGCCGAGGAAGATCACGACCTTCGGCGCGCCGAGGTCACCGAGTACCCGGGCCGACTCCGCGGACAGCAGGTCGCCGAGGTTGCTCCAGTCGAAGTACGCGAGGAACTGCGCGATCGCGAAGAACAGCACCAGCACCGGGGCCATCTGTTTGATGCCTTCGGCCATCAGCTTCGGTACGTCGGCCGCTCGCTCGATCGCCTTCACTGTCACGCCGTACGTGATTCCGACGAGGCCGAAGAGTACGGCGACCACCATCGCGATGCCGTCCAGGAACGGCGAGTCGACGATGCTTCCGTCCTTGCCGCGCAACGGGGATCCGTGCGGCACCAGGACTGCGACGATCGCAAAAGCCGCGACCAGGAACACGATCCCGGCCCGGCGCAGACCCTTGCGCTCGGCAACCGACACCGCCAGTTGGTCTGCGTCGTCGCCAGGCGCGTCCGGATCGGCCTCGAGGTCGGTGCGCTTGCTCAGCACCAAGCGGGTGACCAGCGTGATCACCAAGGCCAGCAGTACCGAGGACGCGATGTTGAAGAACCAGTTCGACAACACCGAGACGTGCGCGTCCGGGTTCACCGTGCGAGCGGCGGCCGTGGTGATGCCGGCGAAGATCGCGTCGTTCGGGGTCGGGATCGGGCTGGCGTCGTACCCGGAGGCGATCGCGGTGTACGCGACCACGATGCCGAGGATCGGTGACCGGCCGACCGCGCGGAACGCGAGCCCGCCGAGCGGCACCAGGATGATGTACGCCGCGGCCGACGCGACATGTGCCATCGTGCCGGCGAACGCGACCGCGAACACCACCATCGACTGCGGCACCCGGGACACGCTGACCCGCATCAGCACCTGCAGGAACCCGGTCCGCTCGGCCAGCGCGACGCCCATGATCACGACCACGATCGTGGCCATCGGCGGGAACTCGGCGAAGTTCGAGATCGCCGTCGACACCGCCATCTGCAGCCCGTCGCCGGACAGCAGGTTCTGTACGGCGACCTCCTTGCCGTCCTTCGGCGAGAGCACCGAGACGTCCAGCGCGGATAGGATCGCGCTCACCACGGCCAAGATCGCCGACAGGATCCAGAACAGCCAGAACGGGTGCGGCAGCGCGTTCCCGATCCGCTCGATCACCGCCATCGCCCTCACCAGGCGCGGCAGCTCCCTCGTGTCGGTCGCCGTACTCATAACGTGTGCGCCTTGAAGAACGCGCCGATCAACTCGTGCGCTTCGAACGTCTGCGTCACGTAGCCCGGACCGGACGTCGCATCCGATCCCGGCCAGCTGTGCCCGCCGTCGGTGACCGCGACGTGTACGACGTCCGCCTTGCAGCCCTTGTACGTGAACTTCAGGACGTCGTCCCCGAGCTGCGAAGTCTTCGGGTCCGGGTCGCAGTGGTCGCGGATCGTCCAGTCCCTGACCCACGTCTGTACGTCGGGCAGGTCGCGCTCACCGTCTCCGCCGTACGGGATCGTGGTGTCGCCGGTGCCGTGGATGTCGAGCACCGGGACCGGGCGGCTCGGCGCGCAGTGCGTGCCCTCGATGTAGAACGCGCCCGAGACCGGGGCGATCGCCGCGATCCGGTCGGCGAGCCGGCAGGCGAGGATCCCGGTGAAACCGGCGCCATTGGACTTGCCGGTGGCGTAGACGGCGTCCGTGTCGACGCAGTACGACGCCTCCAGTTGGTCGAGCAGGTCCTCGGTGAACTGCACGTCGTCGACACCGTCGGCAGAGTACGGCGCGCCTTGCCAGGCCTGCTTGTTCTCGTCGCCGATCACGCCGTTGGGGTAGGCAACGATCGCGTCGAGCTTCGACAGGTCGGAGAACGCCTCGGTCTGGGCGCCGGTCTTGCCGCGGCCGTGGTAGACCAGGATCAGCCGCTGGGCCTTGGAGCTCTGGTAGTTGTCCGGGACGTGCAGGCGATAGGTGCGCGTGAGGCCGCCGCTGGTGACGGTGTAGTCACCGCTCGGGGCGGCCTGCTTGCCGCAACCGGCACTATGAGCACCGGCTGCCGTTGCCGTGGGCAACGTGGTGGCGGCGGTCACCAGAGCCGCCGCTCCAAGCAGCGCACCGACCCGGCGGGCGGTACGACGGGGGATTTTGGGCCGTGCGAGGTTCATCAGGGGCCTCCTCGGGGGCATGCGGCCCGCAGGCGGGCAGGCTCGCGCCTGGACCTCCCTGAGCGAAGGTCCAGTGTTCGTGGTGCAGCGTCAGGCCGACAGCAACTCGTCGGCGAAGGCGGCGATCCGGTCGGCGGCGGTCTCCACGAGGAGCCGGCCGTCCTCGGCTGTGGCGCGGCGGGGATCACCCAGCACGCCACGCTTGTGGTACGTGTCGAACCCGACGGACAGCCGCGGTCCGCGCGACTGCCGGGAGAGCCGGGCCGTGGTGGTCAGGTCGTCTAGCGTGGTGGCGCCGGGCTCCAGGCGGTCGGCCTGGACCAGGTCCGGTGCCAGGTACAGCATCTGCGCGGTCTCCGCCTCGCCGGCGTGACCGTGCACCTCGCTGACTCCTGTGATCAGGTCCGAAACGACGGACGTGAGCGGGGTCCACGCGAACGTGAGCTCGCTGCGAACGTACTCCTGCGCGAGCACGGACAGGGCGGCGTTGTTCCCTCCGTGCCCGGTGATCACCAGGAACTGCCGCCAGCCGTGCTCGTGCAGGCTGGACACCAGATCCCGGAGAACTTGCATGAACGTTGCCGGTGACAACGTCATCGTCCCGGCGAACGCCATGTGGTGCGGTGAGACGCCGTACGGGACGGCCGGGGCGATCACCGCGCGCCCGGCCAGCCGTTCCGCGACGCGCTCGGCGACGCCGACGGCTCGGACGGTGTCGGTGGACATCGCCATCCCACCACCGTGCTGCTCCTGCGCCCCGACCGGGATGATCACGAGCGGCGCCGTACGGACCGCTTCCAGCGCGTCGTCGGTCGTCATCACCGCCAGTTTCCGGAACTTTTCCGTTGCCTGGAGACGATTTGTTTCCGGGAAGACGGTCATGAGAACTCCGGGGCGGCCTCGACGGCCTGGCGGATGTTGTCCAGATGTGAACGGGTCAGTTGCTCGGCGCGTACGGCGTCCTGGGCGCGGACCGCGTCGACGATCGCCTGGTGCTCCTCGTGATCGCGTGCGCGGTTGTCGTACAGCGCGCGGATCTGCTGCTGCTCGCGAACGCGAACCTTCAGCAAAGACGCCAGAACCTCTTGCAGCAAAGGGTTCCCGGACGCGGCCGCGAGCTCGACGTGGAAGTTCAGCGCGAACGCCGGACCACCTGGCGGGACGAGCGCGTTCGTGACCGCGGCCTCCAGGCGCTCGAGGTTCTCGGGCTGACGCGAGACCGCGGACTGCGCCGCCACAGCCGGCTCGATCACCAGGCGCGCACTGATCAGCTGCAACACCGAGTCCTTCGTGATCGGCGGCCGATGCGGATTGGCCAGTACGACGTTGTTGATCGTCG
This sequence comes from Kribbella pratensis, assembly GCF_004366075.1. GTDB lineage: Bacteria > Actinomycetota > Actinomycetes > Propionibacteriales > Kribbellaceae > Kribbella > Kribbella pratensis. The sequence goes on from NZ_SODU01000001.1 coordinate 2,625,039, forward strand.
GACCGACGTACGTCCCGGAACCGTGCCGGAACTCGACCGCTCCGGTGGCCTCGAGCTTCCGCAGCGCCTCCCGCACCGTCGGCGTGGTGATCGCGAACCGCTTCGCCAGCTCCCGAGCCGACGGGATCGCGTCACCGGGCCGCAACCCACCGTCCCGGATGATCCCGAGGATCGACTCGGTCAACCGGTCCGACAGACTGGGCGGCACCTCAGCAGCTGAGTAACTCACAAACTGACTAAATCACTTAGCCACAACTCGGTCAAGGCCTCCGAACGAGTAGTTCTGCTCAGTCGCGGTGACCGGCCGCGCCCGTAACTTGCTGGCATGAAGGAGCGCACCTGGGCGAGATCGATCGCCGTCATCGTGTTCAGGGCGCTGGGCCTCGGTCTCGGCGTGGCCGTCGTGGTCGGCATCATCGCGACGAGCGTCCAGTCCGCGAACTGCCTGCCCGACGAGGAGTGCCTGTCAATCCTCGGCGGCGTCGCGTACGGCGCTCTCGGCGGCGGGATCGTGATGGCGCTCGCGATCCTGGTATTCGCAATCCGTCTGCACGTCGGCGCGATCTTCGGCGTGGGCGCCGCGGTCGGAGTACTGGTCCTGCTCGCCGCGGCATGGGCATCGCTCCTCGGGTGGGGCCAGCCACTCCTCTTCCTGGCCGCTGTCGCTTTCGCGGTCAGCACGATTCTCCAGGGCTGCTACCGGCCGGCCGCCGGTGGACACCGGCAGTGGTCGCGACCGTCGCCGGTGGCGGTTCTGATCGCGGCAGGCGTCGTACTCCTCGGCGCCTTCCCGGCCGGTTTCAAGCTCTCCAAGGTGTGGTCGGAACAGCGGCGGATCGAGGCTGTCATCGCCCGGCCGCTGCAGACCGACCTGGACGGCACCTGGCCCTACACCGTGCGCTCGTGGGACTCCGGGTTCGAGTACGACGTGATGGAGCCACCGTCGAACGGACAGCGGATCGCCGAGGTCACTGTCACCGTGCGCAACGCGGCCCCGGACGAGGCGCCGTGCACCGGCTTCACCGACCGTGTCGAAGGCCCGGTAACGGTGACCGGCTGCACCGAGCTCGCCCCGAACCTGTGGCAAGGACAGGGCGCCCACGGCGAGACCCAGTACTTCGTCCACGCCGGCGATCGCCAGTGGGCCTACGTCCGGGCCGGCACCTATGGCGGCGCGGACGCCCAGCGACGGCACGACGCCCGCGCAGAACAGATCGCGAGATCTCTGCGACCGCGCTCAGCCTTTCCCCTCGCCGCCGACTCGGTCGGCTGCGGCTTCTGCGAGTGGCTGGCGTAACAGCCACTCGCAGAAGCCGACGCGGTGTCAGGGAGTGACGGTGATCGGGGAGCCGTTGGAGACGAGCGACCAGTCGCCGGTGTGGAAGGTGTTGGGGTCTACGGAGCCGGTGGCAATGACGTAGTCGATCATCAGCTGGCGAATCTCGACCTGACGGTTGTAGACGACCGGGGCGGTCTTGACGTGCGGGAAGTTGCCGCCGCCGGACTGGCGGTAGTTGTTGACCGCGACAACGAACTGCTGGTCGGCGGCCACCGGCGTGCCGTTGTACGCGAGGTCCGTGATCCGCGCGCCGGGCGCCTTGGCGATGTCGATCTTGTAGGTCAGTGGCTTCGACAGGCCGCCGAGGATGTCGTAGTTGTAGTCCGGCGTGCCGTTCGGCGCGGTCGGGGTCGGCGCGTTGGTGACCTGGTCGGAAGCGAACGGCCCGGTGCCGGTCACTTGCTTGAAGTACTGCGCGGAGAACTCCAGGTACTCCTTGATCTGAGTACCGCTCATCGTCACCGCGAGCAGCGTGTTGTCGAAGACATAAAGCCCGGCGACGTCGCGGATCGAGACCTCGCCGGCCGGGATCGCGGCCGCCCGGTTGAACGGGGCCGCGATCGCCAGCACCGGCAGCGACGCCTGCGGCGTACCGGCGAGGGCCTTCGAGACCGCGTCGGCCTGGATGAAGTTCACGAAGTCCAGCGCGGCGGTGTCCTCCCACGGCGCGGTCGCCGCGGACATCGCCTCGGTGCACGTGCCGATCTTCGAGTTCACGTACTCGACGACCTTGTCGTGGTCCTTCTGCAGCAGCGCCACGACGTCCGGGTCGGCGTCGACGGTGTTCGCGTTCAGCACCTGGCTGTGCCGGCCGACGACCTTCCACTGCCCGTGGACCTTCTGCAGGTCGAGGTCGAACAGCGACAGCCGCATGCCCCACTTCAGCGGCTCGCTGAGCACCACCTGCTCGCCGCTCGTCTTGTTCGTGACGAGCCGCTCGGGGATCTCCAGGTGCGCGTGGCCGACCAGGACGGCGTCGATGCCCGGAACGGTCTCGGCCATCAGCACCGACGCGTTCTCCGGGTACGGCAGCGCGTCGCCGTACGACGAGGACAGGTCCATCCCCGAGTGCACGGAGGCGATCACGACGTCGGCGCCGGCCTGGCGGACCCGCGGTGCCCAGATCTTCGCGAGCTCGACGATGCCGCCGAACTTCAGCTTGTTCTCGACGTTCGCCTTGTCCCAGATCGCGATGCCCGGGTTGGTCAGGCCGAGGATGCCGACCGTGATCGGCTTCTCGCCCGGCACCTGTACCCGCTTCAGCGTGTACGGCGGGAACACCGGCAGGCCCGTGGTCCAGTCCTGGGCGTTCGCGCCGAGCAGCGGGAACCGCAGCTGCCGCTGGAACTTGCGGAGGATGTCGAGGCCGTAGTTGAACTCGTGATTGCCGAGCGCGGCGGCGTCGTACCCGATCCGGTTCATCGCGGCCGCCATCGGGTGTGTGTGACCGCCGGTGATGGGCTCGATCTTCGCGAAGTAGTACGCCAGCGGCGTGCCCTGGATGGTGTCGCCGGCGTCCAGCAGCAGCGGGCGCGGCGCGCGCCGGTCCGCGGCGATCCGGTCCCGGACCGCGCTGACCAGCGTGGAGATCTTGGCCAGGCCGATGTCGTTGTGCGCGCTGTCGTCGTACTCGGTGTTCTTGAAGTAGTCCCAGTTGAACACGTTGCCGTGCAGGTCGGTGGTGCCCATCACGGTCAGCCGGACGGTCTTCCCGGGCCCGCCGCGATCGTCACCCGCGTACGCCGGGACCGCCTGGAAACCGGCCGCGGCCAACGCCGCCGCGCCGCCGATCACCGTACGTCGTGTCATGCTCGTCCGCTCACCGCTGTCCGTCATCGCCCCGCCTCACAGGTCCGTACGCCGGGATCTCCGGCCCGATGGCACACGATACGGCCGACACACCCCCACCCCGTGAACGAATGGCCCCACGCTCGCGAGAAGATGCCCCTCATGACCAAGCCGCCCGGCAAAGTTCTGCCGTTGGTCGCCGCCCTCCTTTGCGGTGCCGTCCTCGCCCAAGCCGCCACGCCCTCCGACCACTCCGTCACGTCCGCCGCCGCCCCCGTCTCCCCGGCGACCGGTCACGGACTGCTGGGTACGACGGTCACGTCCAAGCGGGGCGAACCTTCGTCGACGAAACAGCCCAGACAACCCGCGCAGCCCGCCAAGCCCCCGGTCGCCAAGCCGCCCGCCGACGACTGGAACCTGGCGGCGCACGGGAAGGTGCTCTACCTGACCTTCGACGACGGCCCTCAGCACGAGTGGACCCCGAAGGTTCTGCAGCTACTGCGCAAGCACAAGGCGCACGCGACGTTCTTCGTGCTCGGGATCCAGGTGGCGCAGTACCCGGAACTGATCGCCGCCGAGCGGGCCGCCGGGCACACCATCGGCAACCACACCTGGGACCACAAGACGCTGACCCTGCTGCCGGACGCGAAGGTACGGCAGGAGATCGCCACCGGCGTGAAGTCGAAGTGCCTGCGGCCGCCGACCGGTGCCACGAACGCGAAGATCGAGGCCATCGCCGCGTCCTACCACCAGCGGCAGGTGCTCTGGGACGTCGACACCAAGGACTGGGAGAAGCCCGGCGCCGCCAGCATCGAGCACGCGATCATGGTCGGGGCCCGTCCCGGCGCGATCATCCTGGTGCACGACGGCGGCGGCAACCGCTCCCAGACGGTCGCAGCCCTCGACCGAGCCCTGACCAAACTCACCAAGCTCGGCTACACGTACCGCGCACTGCCCTGCTAGCGCGCGATGCCTGCGGCGCCGCCGGAGAAGTGTTTGATGGCCTCGTCGATGACGTGCACCGGCTGGTCGAGGGCCTTGACCAGGAACATGCCGGTGGGGCGCAGCAGCGGGTTCGGCTTCACGACGCTGCGGACCGACGGCTGGTCGAGGCCGCGGACACCGGCCGTTGTCGCGCCGACGCCGCGGACCAGGGCCAGGTCGAGCATGTACTGCCCGAGCAGCTTGTGCTGCGTGAAGCCGCGGACGGTTGCCCAGGGCAGCACGACGGGGAACGCAGCGCCGTCACAGGCCAGCTCGAGTCCCTTGGCGGAGATCCGCATCGCCACGGGCGGCAGCTCGTTGGCGTCGTACCACTCAACCCGCTCGGCCTGCAGGCGGTAGACCAGAACCGTGCTGAGTACCAACGGGATCATCGCCACGATCAGCAAGAGCGCGAACGGCCACATCCCGGAGCCGCGGAAGGCGATCAGCGCGTAGATCGCGGCCACGATCCCGATCGCGCCGAGCGCCAGCGTCACCCAGGCGCCGCGCCGCTCGACGGTCCGCACCACCTCACGCCGGCGCAGCACAGCGTCCCGGTCGATCCCGACCACCAACGACTGCCCCGGCTCCCGTGGCGGCACCTGCACCTCCGGCCCGACCTCTGCAGTACCGACCTCTGCAGTACTGTCCTCTGCAGTACTGACCTCTGAAACCTGTGAAGCTACGTCCCCGTCCTCACTCACAGGGGACAGAATCCCACAGACCGCTACGACTTGCGGCGACCCGCCCAGGTCCAGGCGTAGACGCCGTCGTCGACGGCCTGGCCGCCCTCGCCGAGTTCGAGCGGGCGGAAGGTGTCGACCATGACCGCCAGCTCCTCGAAGCGCTCGGCGCCCAGCGAGGCCTCGATCGCCGACGGCTGCGGGCCGTGCGCGTACCCGCCGGGGTGCAGCGAGATCGACCCGAGCCCGATCCCGGAGCCCTTCCGCGCCTCGTAGTCGCCGCCGCAGTAGAACATCACCTCGTCGGAGTCGACGTTCGAGTGGTAGTACGGCACCGGCACCGACAGCGGGTGGTAGTCGACCTTCCGCGGCACGAAGTTGCAGACCACGAAGTTGTACCCCTCGAACACCTGGTGCACGGGCGGCGGCTGGTGCACGCGCCCGGTGATCGGCTCGAAGTCGCTCACGTTGAACGTGTACGGGTACAGGCAGCCGTCCCACCCGACCACGTCGAACGGGTGCGTCGCGTACGTCATCCTGCTGCCGACGATGCCGCCGGCCCCGTTCCCGCGGTGCTTGACGAGCACCTCGACGTCGGTCCCCTCGACCACGAGCGGCTCGGTGGTGGGGTGCAGGTCGCGTTCGCAGTACGGCGAGTGCTCGAGGAACTGCCCGTACCGCGACAGGTACCGCTTCGGCGGCGCGATGTGCGAGTTGGCCTCGATCGCATACGCGTGCACGCCCTCCGGTCCGGGCAGCCAGCGGTGCGTGGTCGAGCGCGGGATGATCACGTAGTCGCCCTGGACCGCGTTCAGGACGCCGAACACGGTCTCCACGGTCGCCGAGCCCTTCTCGACGTACACGCACTCGTCGCCGATCGCGTTCCGGTAGTACGGCGACGGCTGCTCGGCCACGACGTACGAGATCCGGACGTCACCGTTGCCGAGCACGAGCCGCCTGTCCTCCACGGCGTTCGACTTCGACGTGTCGGTGAACAGGTCGTGCAGCTTCAGGTGCCGTGGCGTGAGCGGGTGGTTCGGGACGGTGGCGAGATCCGGCAGGTCCCACACCTGGGAATCGACGATCGCGGACGGTACGCCGGCGTGGTACAGCAGCGAAGAGTCCGACGAGAACCCCTCCTCGCCCATCAGCTCCTCGTAGTAGAGCCCGCCGTCCGGTTTCCGGAACTGCGTGTGCCGCTTCGGTGGAACATCCCCGACCTGCCGGTAGAACGCCATCTCCGCCACTCCTGCTTGTACGTTATCCGGACGCATGCGTCCGCTTACCGAAAGCATCCGTTAGGCTTCCACCCATGTCAACCGTCCCTGCGCTGTACCGGCACCTGGTCGACGACGCCTCGATGTTCCCGCCGGGCGACCTGCCGCTGCCCGAGGCCGTCGCGGCCCACCACGTCCACCGCCGGTCGCCGTACGCCGACCTGGTCGGCACCTTCGTGTGCACGGACGACGATTTGATGAAGGTCGCCGCCGAGGCAGCCCGCACCGGCACGGCGCCGCTCCGCGTCGCGGTGGTGATCTCCGGCGGCGCCGGCGGGATCGAGCCCGTGATCCGCTGGGGCGACCGCTCGAAGGACGTCGAGGTGACCGCGGTCGAGGTCCGGCTGCGCGACGAGGACGACCTGTCCCGGAACGCGCTGCGCGTGGTCCGCGCGTGCGACGACTGCCTCGACGAGGAGACGGCGTACGTCGAGGTCGGCCTGGACGGAGCGTGGGAGCGCGCGCTCGACGTGGTCGCCGACGCCGGGTACGCCGCCAAACTCCGCACCGGCGGCCTCGACGCCGCGCTGTTCCCGTCGGCCGGCCAAGTGGCGTCCTTCATCACTGCTTGCCTCGACCGCGAGGTGGCCTTCAAGTGCACAGCCGGTCTGCACAACGCGGTCCGGCATACCGCTGAGGACACCGGCTTCGAGCACCACGGGTTCCTCAACGTCCTGCTCGCGACCCGGGCGTCGCTCGACGGGGCCACACACGACGAACTGGTCGAGCTACTCGGCCAGCGGGACGGTGAGGTTCTGGCGGCGCGGGCGCGCGAGTTGTCCGACGATCAGGCAGCGAGCACGCGCCGGTGGTTCACGTCGTTCGGCTCCTGCAGCATCGACGTGCCACGGCAGGACCTCACAACGTTGGGGTTGATGGCATGAGTTGGATCGACATCCCGGACGGTTCGCCGTTCGGGCCGGAGAACCTGCCGCTCGGCGTGTTCCGGCACGGTGACGAGGAGCCGCGGGTGGGTGCGGCGATCGGCGACCAGCTCATCGACCTCGCACCGGTCGCGTCCGCGCAGATGCTGGACGGCGCGCAACTGTTCGCGGAGCCGACGCTGAACGCGTTCCTCGCGCTCGGCCGCCCGGCCTGGCGCGCAACCCGGAACTGGCTGCTCGACCTGGTCCGCAACGAGAACGACCGGGACACCGTCGAGCCGCACCTGATCCCGCAGTCCGCGGTGACGATGCAGTTGCCGTTCGAGGTCGGCGACTACGTCGACTTCTACGCCTCCGAACAGCACGCATCGAACCTCGGCCGGCTGTTCCGCCCGGACTCCGAGCCGCTGCTGCCGAACTGGAAGCACCTGCCCGTCGGCTACCACGGCCGCGCCGGCACCATCGTTGCCAGCGGCACCGACATCGTCCGCCCCTCCGGTCAGCGCAAGCCCCCGGACGCGGCGGCGCCGACCTTCGGCCCGTCCCAGCGGCTCGACATCGAGGTCGAGCTCGGCTACGTCGTCGGTACGCCGTCAACACTCGGAAAGCCTGTTCCTGTTGAGGATTTCGAGGAGCACGTGTACGGCGTGGTCGTCGTCAACGACTGGTCCGCGCGCGACCTGCAGGCCTGGGAGTACGTGCCGCTCGGCCCGTTCCTCGGCAAGTCCTTCGCCACGTCGATCTCCCCCTGGGTCGTCTCGCTCGACGCGCTCGCGGCCGCTGCAGTCCCGCTCCCGGCGCAGGACCCGCCCGTCCTCCCCTACCTCAGCGGGAACAGCCTGACGAACTTCGACATCACCTTCGAGGTCTTCCTGAACGGTCACCTGGTGAGCACCCCGCCGTACAAGGATCTCTACTGGTCGCCCGCGCAGATGCTCGCGCACATGACCGTCAACGGCGCCAGCGTCCGCACCGGCGACTTCTACGCGTCCGGGACCGTCAGCGGGCCGGCCAAGGACCAGCGCGGCTCGTTCATCGAGCTGAGCTGGGGCGGCCGCGAGCCGCTGATCGTCGACGGGAAGGAACACACGTTCCTCGAGGACGGCAACGAGGTCACGATCACCGCCTGGGCGCAGTGCGCGGACGGCACCCGCCTCGGCCTAGGCGAGGTCACCGGCCGGATCACCCCCGCCCGCACCCCACCAGCCTGACCCCTCTCCACCCCGCCTCTCATCACCCCGTCTTTGAGCTCCCACCAACCATCTGCGGCCGCTCGAAACGGTTGGTGCGAGCCCAAAGTGGGTTCTTCGGGCACGGAGGCGAGGGAACATTGTTCATTAGTGTTTGTTTCTCTTGACGAGTTAGCGCTTACGTGCGAACTTCGTCGGCATGAAACGTTCAGTGGGGTGTGGAGTACTGGCTGTAGCCCTGGCCGCCGGTGTGCTGAGCGTGCCTTCCGGTGCGCACGCCGACAGCACGGACGGCGATCTGACGCTGCGGTCGAGCGAGTTGACGGTCACCGTCGGGGCGGACTTTCCCCGGGTGGTCAAGTACGTCGACAACGCCTCCGGGCAGGCCCTCGGGGGTCAGCCGGACGCGATCTCGACGGTCACGATCGACGGCGTGGCCCGCACCGCGCATCTCGCCGCGTCGCCGACGGTCGACGGCGGGCGAGCGTCGTACACGCTGGCCTTCGACGCGCTGCCCGGCGTCGAGTTGGACGCGAGCCTGAGCGTGACGGGGCGGGTGACGAAGTTCGCGATCGACGCGGTGCGTGACACCGAAACGAGTCGCGTGCACACCATCGACATTCCGGACCACGACCTGGTATCAGTAGCGAGTACTGACGCTGGCGCGACGACTGCGTTCACCACGCTGGACCCGGACTCGACCCGGACCGCGGACAAGATCACGCCGGTCACCGCGAGCACGCCGGGCGAGACGGCCGCGACCGGAGCGACGTACGCGTTCGTCAACACCAGCGGGCTCGCGGCGGGCATCGAGTCGAACTCCGTGTACGACAAGCCGTCCGGGCCATCGGTCGACGACGGCGCCCGGTTCTGGCACCGCGCCCGCAAGGTCGCCGACGGCAGTACGCGTGTCGGCGTGTGGAGCGGCCAATGGACCTACCGTGCCGACACGTCGCCGTACACCGAACCGCTCCCCTGGGCGAAGGTTGTCGTCACCCCCGACACGAACAACGACCGGACGGTCGACTGGGAGGACGGCGCGGTCGCGTTCCGCTCGATCATGACCGAGCCGAACGGCGGCGACCAGGTCAAGAACCGGGTGATCACGCACATCCCGTTCAACTTCGCCAGTCAGGCCACGCACCCGTTCCTGCGGACGCTCGACGACGTCAAGCGGATCTCGCTGGCGACCGACGGCCTCGGTCAGATGGCGGTCCTCAAGGGGTACGGCGCTGAAGGCCACGACTCCGCCCACCCGGACTACGGCGGCAACTACAACACCCGCGCCGGCGGACTGACCGACCTGAACACGCTGCTCAAGCAGGGCAAGTCCTGGAACGCGGCGTTCGGCGTCCACGTCAACGCGACCGAGTCCTACCCGGAGGCGAACGCGTTCAGCGAGGACCTGGTGGACAAGAACGCCAAGGGCTGGAACTGGCTGAACCAGAGCTACTACATCAAGCAGCGCCCGGATCTTGCCTCCGGCAACATCGTGAAGCGGTTCGAGCAGCTCCGCAACGAGACCGACAAGAACCTGCAGGAGCTGTACATCGACGTGTACTACCAGTCAGGCTGGCTCGCCGACGGCTTGTCCCGGCAGCTCGCCGGTCAGGGCTGGCAGATCGCCACCGAGTGGGCCGACCGGCACGAGCGGACGTCGCTCTGGTCGCACTGGGCCAACGACCTCGACTACGGCGGCCCCACCAACAAGGGCCTGAACAGCAAGATCATCCGGTTCGTCCGCAACCACGAGAAGGACGTCTGGAACAACGACCCGATCCTCGGCCAGACCGCGATCGTCGAGTTCGAGGGCTGGACCGGCGAGACCGACTGGAACGCGTTCTACACCAACATCTGGCAGCGCAACCTGCCCGCGAAGTTCCTGCAGCAGCAGAAGATTCTCGACTGGAACAGCGGCGACATCATGTTCACCGGCGGTGTCCACGGCGCGGTCGAGAACGGCAAGCGCACGGTGTACGCCGGGAACGCGAAGGTGCTCGACGGCGACAAGTACCTGCTGCCGTGGGACGACAACAAGAAGCTGTACCACTACAACCCGGCAGGCGGCCACACCACCTGGCAGGTGCCCGCGGGGTTCGCCGCTACCCGGTCCTTCTCCGTCTACAAGCTGACCGACACCGGCCGGGTCAAGGTCGCCACCGCGCCCGTCCGCAACGGCAGCATCAGCCTCGACGCGAAGGCCGGCCAGCCGTACGTCGTCTACCCGGACACGGCGCCGACGCCGCGGCCCGCGAACTGGGGCGAGAGCTCGCACGTCAAGGATCCCGGCTTCAACGCCGGCAACCTCGCGGCCTGGAACATCAGCGGTAACGCGACGATCGGCACCCTCGAGAACGGTCAGCACGTCGCCGAACTCGGCACCAAGGCATCATCGATTCGGCAGCAGCTCACCGGCCTCACCCGAGGTCGCACCTACAGCGCCTCGGCCTGGATCGAGGTGGAGCCGGGCAAGTCCCGTCCGACCACGGTGAGCATCGACGGCGCCCGCAACCAGGTCATCAGATCGACGGCGCAGAACATGGTTGCCGCCGACGACAAACACGAGGCGTACTACCAGCGCGTCCGGGTCGTGTTCCAGGCCAAGGGAAGCACCGCCGACCTGACCATCGGGGCCGCCGCAGGCGCCGCGCGGGTTCGTCTCGACGATGTGCGGGTGGTCGAAACGACCACGCCCGCGGCCGGGCTGGTCGACGACTTCGAGCACGTCGACCAGGGCTGGGGGCCGTTCGTGAAGGGCGATGCCGGTGGTGTCACCGACCCGCGGACAGTGCTCGCTCCCAAGCACGCGCCGTACACGCAGGCGGGCTGGAACGGGAAGCTGGTCGACGACGTACTCGACGGCAACTGGTCGCTCAAGTCGCATGAGGAGAACGAAGGGCTGGTCTACCGAACCGCGCCGTGGACGGTGAACTTCCAGCCGGGCCACAAGTACAAGGTCAGCTTCGACTACGAGAGCGGTCGCGCCGGTCAGTACGCGTGGGTCCAGGGTGTCGACCGGCCCGCGTCCGTGGAGGTCAAGGCGACGCCGATCGGCGAGCAGCGGACAAAGGCGACTTTCAACCAGGAGCTCGTGGCCGGTTGCGGTGGCGACTACTGGGTCGGACTGCGCAAGCTCACCGACGGCGGCGATCAGAGCGACTTCGTCATGGACAACTTCGCCGTGACCGATCTCGGTACGACGTCGCAGCCGGCGGACTGCACCTCGGTCGCGGTTTCGGGCCTCACCGGGCTTGTCTCCGGTGAAGCGAACACCGTCACCACCACGTTCACCAACAACGACGTGGTGGCCGCCAGCAACATCACGTTGGGTCTGAACGCACCGGACGGCTGGACCGTCACGGCGACCACGCCGGCGACCCACGCGACCGTTGCCGCAGGCACCAGTGTGTCGACTACGTGGGACGTGACTCCCCCAGCCGGTACGCCGGAAGGCAAGTACCCGGTGACTGCGACGGGTGGGCAGGCGACGATCAGTGCGGAGGCCACCGTGCTGCCACCGGGGATCGTTCCGCAGTCGCGGATCAAGGTGGCCGACGTGAGCAGTGAGGATGTCGCCACGGGTGGTGCCGCGACCTCGGCACTGGACGGAAACCCCAGTACTCTTTGGCATTCCGCCTGGTCCGAGGTCAGTACGCCGGCCGGTTACCCGCACTACATGACGCTCGATCTCGGGTCGGCGTACCAGGTGAATGGGTTCGGCTACCTGCCGCGGCAGAGTGGCACGAACGGGATGTTCAAGGGGTACGAGATCTATGTGAGCGCGGACGGGCAGGACTGGGGTACGCCGGTTGCGACCGGGCAGTTCCCGAACTCCACCGCCGTACAGCGGGTCGACTTCACCGCGAAGCCCGGACGGTACGTGAAGTTCGTCGGCACCAGTTCTCTGAACGGCGCGGTCTTCGGATCGGCCGCCGAGTTCAACGTGTACGGCACGCACTGAACAACGCAGCGGCGCCACTCCCGGCCCCTGGGAGTGGCGCCGCCGCGTGGATCACTTGACGTACGTGATGGAGACCGACGGGCTCGCAGTCTTCGCGGCGACGACGCGGAACTTGTTGACCCCGGCACGGCCGCTGGCGACCCAGACCGAGTAGGTGCCCTTGCTGGTCACCTTCGTGGTGGCCGGGAAGTTCACCCACTTGCCGCTCTGCAGACGCTGCACCTGGACGACAGTGCCCTTCGCGATGCCTGTGGTCTTGCCGGTCAGCGGGACCTTCGCCCACAGCGGGACGTAGGTGCCGGCCGCCTTGATCGTGATCGACCTGGCCACCGCGGTTGTGCTGACCGCGGTGTTCGACGTACCGGCCGCGTTGGCCTGCAGGGCGCCGGCGATACCGAGGCCCCCGGCAGCCAGTGCGAGACCGGCGACGACGGCGGCGGAACGGCGGATGAACTGTGCACGCATGATGTCTGGTTTCCCCTCGTTTTGTTGGTGTTACGGAGGGGAAGACGCGGTGGCCGCTGGAAAGGTTGTGTTACGACTCCGTCTCAGGTCCGGGCGGAAGTACCAAGCGGGCCAGGGCGCCGCCGCCAGATCCATCTTTTGAAGGCGCAGCGCCGAACGTCAGCTCGGCGCCCAGGACCTTGGCGTGCCCGACCGCGATGGTCAGGCCGAGGCCGTGCCCGGCGCCGCGTTCGGCCATCCCGGACCGGAACCGGCGCGGGCCCTCGGCAATCAGTTCCTCGGGGTAACCGTTGCCGTGATCAACGACCTCGACGGTCCGGCCGCTGACCGTGACCTCGACCGGCGGCCGGCCGTGCCGCAACGCGTTGACGATCAGGTTCGCCAGGATCCGCTCGATCCGCCGCGAGTCGGTCGACACCGTCTCGTCCGGCCCGGTCTGGCGCACGATCACGCTGTCCGGTGCGAGCGACTGCTGCATCCGCAACCGCCCGACCGCCGAGCCCACGAACGCGCCGAGCCCGACCAGTTCCAGATCGGCCTGCTCGACGCCCGAGTCGAACCGGGCGATCTCCAGGAGATCCTCGACCAGCCGCCGCAGCACCTTGGCCCGGTCGCGCACCAGTTCACTGGGGCGGCCGGGCGGCAGGAGCTCGGCGGCGGTGGTCAGCCCGGTCACCGGCGTCCGCAGATCGTGGGCAACGTCCGCGGTGAAGCGTCGCTCTGCCTCGAGCTGGCCGCGCAGCGAACTGGCCATCGTGTCGAGAGCGGTTGCCAACGACTGCACCTCGTCCTTGCCTTTGCCAACGGCCTCGGCTGCGGACGCGTCCAGGTCACCCGCCGCGATCCGCCGGGCCGTGCCCGCGACCGCGACGATCCGTTTGGACAGGCTGCCGGCCAGGATCACGCTGACCAGCGCGACCAGCGCGACCGTGCCGATCCCGCCGAGGATCAGGGCCTGCTGCAACGCCTTCATCGAGTCGTCGGTGCTCTCGTAGTCCTGCTCGATCGAGAGCACCTTGCCGTCCTTGACCGCGACCGCCGCCCACATCTTCGCGTGCGGCGACCCGGTCTTGAACGTGGCCCGCTTGCCTTGGAGCACCGCCTCCCGCAACTGCGGCGGCAGGTCCGGATCGTCGAGCTTCGCCCCGAACACCGGTACGTCGTTGGTGTCGTAGCTCTGCGCCGCGAGCTGGATCCGCTCGTCGGCGAAGCTGCGCGTCCGGTCCAGCCGGGCCGACTGGGCCTGGGTGTAGACCGCGACGCACAGCACCAGGATCGCGAGCGCGGAGACCAGCAGGAAGATGAGGCCGAGCTTGCCGCGCAGTCCCATCTACTAGGCCCGCAGCTTGTACCCGAAGCCCCGGACGGTTTCGATGCGGTCGGCACCGATCTTGGTCCGGAGCCGCTGCAGGTGGACGTCGACCAGCCGGCCGTCGCCACCCCACTCGTAGTCCCAGACCCGTTGCAGCAACGTCGACCGGCTCAGCACTACACCGGGGTTGTTCGCGAACTCGATCAGCAGCTTGAGCTCGGTCGGCGTCAGCTGGACGGTCTGTCCGCTGCGCCGTACCTCCAGCGCCTCCCGATCCAGCTCGAGGTCGCCGAACGACTCCACGCCGGAGCCGGCCGCCGGTGCCGGACGCTCCGGGTCCGAGACCGCGCGCCGCATCACCGCCCGCAGCCGTGCCACCAGCACCTGGGTGTCGAACGGTTTGGTCACGTAGTCGTCGGCGCCGGCCTCCAGGCCGAGGACGACGTCGAGGGCGTCTCCGCGCGCCGACACCATCACGATCGGGACCGTGCTGGTCTCACGGATCCGTCGGCACACCGAGATCCCGTCCAGTCCGGGCAGCATGATGTCGAGCATCACGACGTCCGGATGGATCTTCTCGAATCGCTCGATCGCTTCCAGGCCGTCCTCGGCCGTGGTCACGTCGTAGCCGTGCCGCTCGAGGGTCAACTGCGTCGCCTCACGGATCACCGCGTCGTCCTCAACCATGAGAATGCGCGCTGCCGGTTCTTCCGGTACCACGAACTTCAGTCTCCCTACTGGTCCGTCGAGCTCACCTTGATCATCTGCCGCCCGTTCCAACGGTAGACCTCGACCCGCCGGCCGGACGGGCAGCAGACCGGGTCGTCGATCGCGAAGATCTTCGACTCGACCACCAGGTCACCTTGCGGGCTGGCGTTCACGGTCGGTTGCTCGACGTCCAGGTTCCAGATCGGTCGCGGGCCGGTCGGCTCGACGGCGATCAGGAAGATACCGAAGACGAACTTCTCCAGAGTATGGATCAGAACGATCTGCTGAGGTGTACCGCTGTGCAATACATCAACGGTCTTACCCCTGCTGAGGCAACGCGAAATCACGGTGCAATTCGAAAGGACTGTCCGCGAGTAGCTCGACAGGTGCCGATCGGCGAGGAGCCGGGCACGGACTTTGTACAGGTCGACGGCCACTACCGGGGTCCGCTGGGCGTGCGGCGAGGTGCTGCCGAACGCGACCGACGGCGTCGGGGTCGCCGGAGGGGGTGACTCGGGGCCCTCGACGCGCAGCCCGCCGCCGTTCCCGCAGGCGGCGAGCGTGATCGTCGCGACCACCGCGGCGACGGCAGGCAGCACGGTACGGCGCCACAGACCCATCGGGCGCCTCCTACCCTGCATCAAGTCCCCCCGCGAATTCGAACACGTCCTCACTTCCATGGTCTCGGCCGGACGTCACATTCGACGGGCACGGACGTCGAGTGGCCCCGGCAGTTGTATTGCGGTTCCGTCACAGCATCACTCAAGGGTCGGTCAGCGGGTCACCCGGCGACGACCTTCCCCGGATTCAGCAGGTTCTTCGGGTCCAGGGCGTTCTTGATGGCCCGGTGTACGTCGAGTGCGACCGGCCCGATCTCCTCGGCCAGCCAGGTGCGCTTCAGGACCCCGACCCCGTGCTCGCCGGTGATCGTGCCGCCGAGCTCCAGCCCGATCTCCATCACCCGGTCGAACGCGACCTGGGCCCGCTCGGCCTGCGCCGGATCGGTCTGGTCGAAGACGACCGTCGGGTGCATGTTGCCGTCCCCGGCGTGCCCGAGGACCCCGATCGTGATGTCCAGCTCGGCCGACAGTTCCTCGACCCGGCCGATGAACTCGGCCAGCCGCGAGCGCGGTACGGCGACGTCGTCGATCATCGTCGTACCGAGTTCCTCCAGCGCGGTCAGCGCGGCCCGGCGGCCCTCGAGCAACAGCTCGCCCTCGGCGTCGTCCTCGGCCTCGATGCACTCCAGCGCGCCGTGGTCGCGGCACAGCTTGGCCACCGCGGCGACATCGGCCGCACCCGCCTCGCCGCCCGCGTCGGACTGCGCGATCAGCATCGCGGCTGCCTCGTCGGGAAGGTCCATCCGCTTGTACTTGTTGACCGCGCGGATCGTGGTCCGGTCCATGATCTCCAGCAGGCTCAGCGAGACGCCGCTGCGGATGATCTCCAGGATCGCGTTCCCGGCCTCGACGCCGGAGCCGAACAGGGCGGCCATGGTCTTCGGTTTCGCGGCGGCCGGGCGCAGCGCCAGGGTGGCCTCGGTGATGATGCCGAGCGTGCCTTCGCTGCCGACGATCAGCTTCGCCAGGTCGTACCCGGCGACGCCCTTCACGGTCTTCCGCCCGGTCCGCAGGACCCGGCCGTCGGCGAGCACCACCTCCAGGCCGAGCACGTAGTCCGTGGTCACTCCGTACTTCACGCAGCACAGGCCGCCCGAGTTCGTGGACAGGTTGCCGCCGATCGAGCAGAACTCCCAGCTGGACGGGTCCGGCGGGTAGAACAGCCCGTGCTCGGCGACCGCGCGGGACAGGACGGCGTTGTAGACGCCCGGCTGCGTGACGACATACCGGTCGATCGGCTCGATCGCCAGGATCCGGTCCATCTTCTCCAGCGAGATGACGATGCAGCCGTCGAGCGCGTTGGCGGCTCCGGACAGGCCGGACCGCGCGCCCTGCGGCACGATCGGTACGCCGGCCTCGGCCGCGATCCGCACCGCTGCCTGGACGTGCGCGGTCTCCCGGGCCAGGACGACGGCGAGCGGCACCCCGGCCGGGCAGAACATCGCCCGGTCGTACCGGTAGCTCTCCATCCGGTCCGGATCGGTCACCAGCGCCTCGGGCGGCAGCACCTGACGCAGCTGCTCGACAACCTCACTCATGAGTCGAGCCTAATGAATACTCCGCGGTACTGCGCGCCCCAGTCCGCCTACCATTTTCAGCGGGTGCGCTTGGTGGCGTTCTCCGAGATCTCCTCGTAGCCGCCGCCGTAGTTGTGGTACTCGCGGCCGATGGCGGCGAACGTGATGCTGCCGGCGGTCGCCTTCACCTTCGGTGTCCGGCAGGTGCGCTGGCCCTGGATCACCGAGCCGTTGCCGCCGCTGCTGTCGCAACTGAGCACCCGGCCGTTGTTGCCGCCGCCGTACTGCACCAGGAAGGCGTTGGCCTTCGCGTTGGCCACCAGCGGCGACGCCATGGTGATCTCGGCCCAGTACTGGTAGCAGCTGTCCCGGACGAGCCGGACCGTTCCCCAGCTGGGCGGCTGATGGTTACGCAGCATCGGCGCCGATGCGATGGACCTCGCGCCCGAGCAACTGGCGGCCGTGGCCGCCTCGGCCGGGAGGGCCGACAACGCGATCGCGCCCACGCCGGCCAGGCCGGCGGTGCTGAGCAGAATGCTCAGTGTCTTCATGACGAAACCCTTCCTGAGTGCACGCCCCGACGCACACTCAGGAAGGCACACTACGCGAACGGAGCCTGCCCGGACAGTCATTCCGGTAATCGGACGGCGACACGCCGTATGCAGTTGCTACCGGCAAGGTTCTGGGCGTCGGTTACCCGCTTAACCGGGTCTAGAGGGTGCTCAGGCACCCTCTCAAAGGTTGCCGCGGCGCTCTTGTTCGCGCTCGATGGCCTCGAAGAGCGCCTTGAAGTTGCCTTTGCCGAAGCCGAGTGAGCCGTGCCGCTCGATGAGTTCGTAGAACACCGTCGGGCGGTCGCCGATCGGCGCGGTGAAGATCTGCAGCAGGTAGCCGTCCTCGTCCCGGTCGACCAGGATGCCGCGCGACTGCAGGTCCTCGATCGGCACCCGCACCTCACCGATCCGGGCCCGCAGCTCGGGGTCCTCGTAGTAGGAGTCCGGGGTGTTCAGGAACTCGACGCCGTTGGCCCGCATGATGTCGACGGTGCGCAGGATGTCGTTGGTCGCGAGCGCGATGTGCTGCGCGCCGGCGCCGTCGTAGAACTCCAGGAACTCGTCGATCTGCGACTTCTTCTTCGCCACCGCCGGCTCGTTCAGCGGGAACTTGACCCGGTGGTTGCCGTTGGCGACGACCTTGCTCATCAGCGCCGAGTAGTCGGTGGCGATGTCGTCGCCGATGAACTCCGCCATGTTCACGAAGCCCATCACCTTGTTGTAGAAGGCAACCCACTCGTCCATCTTGCCGAGCTCGACGTTGCCGACGACGTGGTCGACGGCCTGGAACAGCCGCTTCGGGTGGCCCTCGGGGCGGGTGACCTTGGTGGCCGCCGCGACGAAGCCGGGCAGGTACGGACCGTCGTACTTGCTCCGGTCGATCAGTGTGTGGCGGGTGTCGCCGTACGCCGCGATCGCCGCGCGGCGGACCGTACCGTACTCGTCGCTGACGTCGTTCGGCTCCTCGAGGACGACGGCGCCGACCTTGCGGGCGTGCGCGATGCACTTGTCGACGTCCGGGACCTCGAGGGCGAGGTCGGCGACGCCGTCACCGTGCTTGCGGTGATGGTCGAGCAGCGTGCTCTTCGGGCTGACACCGCCGGAGATGACGAAGCGGGCGGAGCCGGCCTTCAGGACGTACGCCTTGCTGTCCTTGGAGCCGGTCTCGGGACCGGAGTACGCGACGAGGTCCATCCCGAACGCGAGCTGGTACCACTTCGCGGTCTGGGTGGCGTTGCCGACCACGAACACCACCGCGTCCATGGCGGTGACCGGGAACGGGTCGGTGCTCTCGTCGTACGGCACCAGGCCGACGAGCTGCTTCAGCTGGTCGAGGTCGAGATCGGCGTCGAGCTCTGCGGGCGTGAGGTCGGTGCTGGTCATGGGGCCTCCTGCGTCGGTATCGTGCAGCCGAGCCTGGTAGGTGGGCGCAGGTTGCGCAACAGTTCCTTGTTTAGCTGGACAACCTGTGCAGTATGCTGCGGATGTTGCTGGACTATTTGGTCAGTCTGACCATCTCGGGAGGTTGGCCATGACGGTCGATGCGCTGGACGCCCGGATCCTGGGGTTGTTCGCGGCCGAGCCGCGGGTCGGCGTACTGGAGGCGTCGCGCCGGCTGGGGGTCGCGCGCGGGACCGTGCAGGCGCGGCTCGACCGGCTGCAGCGCGAGGGCGTGGTGCGCGGGTGGGGGCCGGACATCGACACGAGCGCGATCGGCTACCCGGTGACGGCGTTCGCGACGCTGCAGATCGAGCAGGGCTCAGGGCACACCACGGTCGCCGAGGCGCTCGCCCGCATCCCCGAGGTCCTCGAGGTGCACACCATCACCGGCGCCGAGGACCTGTGGTGCCGCATCGTCGCCCGCTCGAACGCCGACCTCCAACGCGTGATCGACCAGGTAGTCATCGTCCGAGGCATCCAGCGCGCCTCAACAGTCATCGCACTAGCCGAACAGATCCCCCACCGAGTACTCCCGCTGGTCGACGCGGCCACCAAACCCCAACCCCATTTGCCTGGCTGACCAGGCAAATGCGGGGTTCGTGACCCTCAACCAGGGTCACGAACCCCCGATCTGGCTGGTGGGCCAGGCAAATTGGTTGGTCAGCCAGGCAAATTGGGTGGGGGCGTCCGCGTCAGGCGAGGCGTTTGGCTACTTCTACTGCGGCTCGGGCTACTCGGGGGCCTACGAAGTCGCGGTCGAGTTTGCCGAGGACGACGACGCCGATGGAGGCCTCGACGCCGGGGACGCCCAGGACGGGCGAGGACACGCCTTGGGCGCCGGCCTGGAGTTCGCCGGAGGTGACGACGAAGGGACGGCCTGCGGGGTCGGGTTTGCGGCGGCCGGCCAGGATCGCCTTGCCGGCGGCGCCCTGGTCGAGCGAGTGCCGCGAACCCATCCGGTAGGAGACGTGGTAGTCGGTCCAGCTCGGCTCGACGACCGCGATCGCGAGGGCCTCCTCACCGTCCGCGACCGTCAGATGCGCGGTGGCGCCGGTGTCCTCGGCGAGCGAGCGCAGGACCGGGAGCGCAGCGTCACGCAGCGTGGGCTGCACGCGGCGGCTGTAGTGCAGTACGGCGAGACCGAGCCGGGCGCGGCCCTCGCTGTCACGGCGTACGAGCCTGTGCAATTCGAGCGTGTTCACCAGGCGGTAGACGACCGTGCGACTGACGCCGAGCGCCGCGGCGAGCTCGGTGATGGACAGCCCGTCAGGGGCGTCCGCCAGCAACTCGAGGACGGTCA
The DNA here is from genome assembly GCF_004366075.1 of Kribbella pratensis. GTDB lineage: Bacteria > Actinomycetota > Actinomycetes > Propionibacteriales > Kribbellaceae > Kribbella > Kribbella pratensis. Next base: position 2,645,061 of record NZ_SODU01000001.1, read on the forward strand.
GCCCCCGGTCGAGCGTCTGCGAGGTCTCGGCGGGCATCTAGAAAGAGTATCCGTTATCCGGGCGCGGCCCGATGGCCCCGTATCTTGCTGCCGTGCGAAATTACTGGTCGCTGCTCCCAGCTGTCGTCGTGATCGTCGTTCTGATCCTGGTCTATGCCGTTCCGACCATCATCAATCCGCAGTGGACGAGCTCGATCACGGCGATGTTCCGCACCACGGCGGTGCCGGCCGACGCCACCCCCGAGGAGGCCCGCCGGGCGGCCGGCATCCTCGGCCCGCAGCAGCTGAAGTCCCGCCGGATGCTGGCGATCGCGATGGTCGTCGGAGCGGTCGCGCTGATCGGCTTCAACATCTCGTTGAACCGCGAGGCGGTCGGCTGCTACAAGGCCGCCCGCGCGTTCGGGGCGATCGACGGCCCGGACACCAAGGATCCGTGCATCGACATGATCTACGGCACGTTCATCGGCGACGGCTCGCGCCCGCCCGACGAGAAGAGCCCGCAGCCGGTGAAGTACTACCAGCGGGTGGACGGGAAGAAGCCGAAGTACCTCAAGTGGATCCAGAACGCCCCCAAGTACGACGAGGCCGACCTGCTGTTCGGCACCGTCGGCAAGTGCGCGTCGGACCTCAGCGTCCAGCAACTCGACGACAAGATCATGGTGGTCGTCGACGCCGACGCGCCCTGTCCGGAGGACAGCAACATGTCGATCACCCCGATCAAGCTGAAGAAGCCGCTCGGCGACCGCAAGATCGTGACCGTCGACGACGAGCCGGTGAGCGAGATCAACCCGGACATGGACTCCTGGTTCACGGTCCTGAAGAAGCTGGCGACCGGCGGCTGATCAGCTGAGCTCGCGGGTCTGCGAGTCGTAGACCCGGAACGGCCGGTTCCGCGCCAGCAGGATCAGCAGCCCGGTGACGCAGACCGCGGCACCGCCGAGCAACGCGACGGTCGGGCTCGTCAGCGACGCCGTCGTACCGGCGACGAAGTCACCGAGCCGCGGGCCACCGGCAACGACCACGATGAACACCCCCTGCAGCCGGCCGCGCATCGCGTCCGGCGCCGCGGACTGCAGCACCGTGTTCCGGTACGCCGAACTCACCATGTCGGCCGCCCCGGACAGCGCGAGCAGCGCGACGCCCAGCCAGATCGTCCGGGACAGCCCGAACAGTCCGACGGCAGCGGCGTACGCCGTGATCGCCAGCACGATCGCCACGCCCTGACGGCGTACCCGGGTCACCCAGCCGGAGAAGATCACCCCGATCAGCGCCCCGATCGCGGGCGCGGCCTGCAGGAGACCGACGGTCCGTACGCCGCCGCCGAAGAACGCGCCCGCGACGGCCGGGAACAGCGCCCGGGGTTGCGCGAACACCATCGCGAAGATGTCCGCGAGGAACGTCGCCAGCAACGCCGGCGCGGCGCGCAAGAACGTGAACCCCTCCAGCACCGAGCGCAGCCCGGCCCGCCGTACCGCGCCGGTCGGAGGCACCGGCGGCAGCCGGAACAGTGCGTACAGCGCGGCGGTGAACGTGATCACGTCGACCAGGTACGCCGCCGCGAACCCGTGCCAGGCGATCACCGCCGCACCGAGCAGTGGTCCGGCGGTGAAGCCCAGGTTGAACGCGGCCTGGCTGAGCGTGTTCGCGGCCGGCAACAGTTCGGGCCGGATCAGCCGCGGGATGATCGCGGACCGGGCCGGGTTGTTGACCGCGAAGCACGCCGACTGACAGGCCACCACGGCGTACAGCACCGAGACCTGTGCCCAGTCGAAGTGCGACTGCACCACCAGGACCATCGAGAGCAGCCACAGTCCCGTCGACGAGACGAGGGCGAGCGTACGGCGGTCGATCGCGTCGGCCATCGCACCGCCGTACAGCCCGAAGACGATCAGCGGGACCAGTGAGCACAGGCCGACCAGCCCGACCGCGAACGTCGAGTGCGTCAGCGCGTACACCTGGATCGAGACGGTCACCGCGGTCATCTGCTGACCGAGCTGCGACACCGTCGACCCGATCCACAACCGCCGGAAGTCGGCGGACTCACGCAGCGGGCGGAGGTCGGTGAGCAGACGCACGCAGACAACTTATGTCACAACGTGAAAAATTAAACAGTCGGGAAGAGCGGGTGGGTGAGCGGTTCGCCGACCGTAAGACCGAGGCCGTCGGTGACCACGTGGCCGGCGCCGGTGTACGTCGCCTCGGCGTCGAAGTAGATGTTGACGTGCGCGATCCGCGGGTCGTCGGTGAAGTTCGGTGTCGCCGAGTGCGCCAGGTAGGCGTTGTGGAACGTGCAGTCGCCGGCCTGCAGCGGGATCGTCAGGCGCTCCTCCCAGCGCAGGTCGGGCGCGGCGCGGAACAGGTCGTCGCGGTCGGACAGGTCCTGGCGCCGCAGGTCCTGGTGGTCCTGCGAGCCCGGGATGAACGTCATACAGCCACGCTCCACCGGCACGTCCACCAGCGCGATCCACGCCGACAACGAGGCTCGCGAACCGGCGTGCGGCCAGTACGGCGCGTCCTGGTGGAACTCGGTCGCCGCGCCGTTGTGCGGCGGCTTGATCAGCAGCTGGTCGTGCCAGATCCGCAGCGGTACGCCGGCCAGCGCGGTCGCCGCCGCGGCGAGACGCGGATCCAGGGTGAGCTCCCGCAGTACGTCGTTCTGCTGCCAGACGTTGACGTACTGGTTGAAGATCTTCGACTCCTTGAACAGGTCGTCGGCCTGCGTGGTCGCAGCGACTGCGGCTTCGGCGAACCGGGCCGCCTCGTCGCGGCCGATGATGTTCCGGATCCGGACGACGCCGTCGCGGTGGTAGGCGGAAATGGTCTCTTCGTCGACGGTGGCGGGTGCCGTAGGGTCGGTCGTGGTCATCGGCGTTCTCCTCGGATTCCGGTGGCCTGGAAGGTCTTTCCAGCGTCGCGGTTGCCTCGGTCCGGGGACAGGCGGTGGTTGACCATGAGTTGACCGATCTTGACCTCCTGGAGGCCGGATGCACAACGTGCTGAGCAGCGAGGTCTTCCCGGACCCGCGGTTGCCGGTGGCCGGCGAGCGGCTCGAGGTGGTCGCGGACGTCGCGCCGCACAGCCACGCGTTCTTCGAGATCGCGGTCGTGGTGGCCGGGCGGGGCACGCACGTGTCGGCGGCCGGCGAGGTCGCGCTGGCGCCGGACTCGGTCGTCGTACTGCGGCCTGGTGAGTGGCACGGGTACGTCGACTGCGAGGACCTCGTGGTGCGGAACGCGTATCTCGGGCCGGATGTGTTCGGCCTGCTGTCCGGTGCCCTCGTGCCGGGATCTCTCGGAGCTCCGGCCCATCCGGCGGTGCAGCACGCGATGCGCCTCTTGGAGTCCGATCTCGCCGAACCCTGGACCCTCGATCAGCTCGCGGCCCGCGTCAACCTCGCGCCGGGGTACCTGATCCGGCTCTTCGGCAAGTCGGTCGGCCTGTCCCCCATGGCCTACCTGAACCGGATCCGCGCCGAGCGCGCCGCCGGCCTCCTGATCGAGACCGAACTACCGGTCAGCACCATCGGAACCATGGTCGGCTGGCACGACCCGAGCCACGCCACCCGACGATTCCGCTCGACATTCGGACTCAGCCCCTCCCGGTACCGATCCGCTTTCAGACCGTAAGCAAAGATGTGCGTATGACGTCGTCGCTGCAAACGCCTGATCCGAATCCTGGCTGGCTGTCCGAGTTCGCACTCGCGGAGACCCGCACGCGGGTACCGATCCTGTACGTCGAGGCCGTTCCGGTGCGCGTCGACACCTCCGGCCAGATCGAGCACATCGGGGTCCTGCTCCGGACCTCCCCCGCGACCGGCGAGATCACCCGCACGCTGGTCTCCGGCCGCGTGCTGCACAACGAGTCGCTCCGCGACGCGCTGCAGCGCAACATCGTCAAGGACCTCGGCCCGGCCGCCTTCCCGCGGCTCCCTGCCACGCTGGTCCCGGTCACCGTCGCGGAGTACTTCCCGTTCCCCGGTATGACCCCGCTGCACGACCCGCGCCAGCACGCGGTCGCCCTCGTGTACGTCGTCCCCGTCACCGGCGAGTGCAACCCACGCCAAGACGCGCTCGAGCTCACCTGGCTGACCCCCGAGGAAGCGCTGTCCTCTAGCTTGCTCAACGACATGGAGGGCGGCCGCGGCCTCCTGCTCAAGCAGGCGCTGGCCTGGTCAGGCGCCATCGTCTGACTCGCACGCACTCAGGTGGGTCAGCCCACGAGATGCTGGGTTTGCGCCCGGGATCTGGTGGGCGAACCCTGCATCTGGTGGGTAGACCCACGAAAGGTCGCCGGGCTCACCAGGGGAGGCGGCCTTCCTCGGCGTACACGTGGCCGGTTGGTCCGTCGGAGCCGAGCGTTGCGAGGCTGACGGCGACCGCTGCGCCTTGGGCGGGGGTGCGAGCGGCGGTCCAGCCGCCCATGTCGGTTGCGCAGTTGCCGGGGTCGGCGCCGTTCACGAGGATGCCGGTGCCGCGCAGCTCGTTGGCGAGCATGACCGTCACCATGTTCACCGCCGCCTTCGACGCGTTGTAGCCGAGCGTGAGCACGGTCGACAGCCGCGACTCCGGATCGCCGACCTGCGCGAACGACGCCAGCGACGTCGACAGGTTCACGACCCGCGCCGCCTCGGCCTTCCTGAGCAGCGGCAGGAACGCCTGCGTCACGCCCACCACCCCCAGGACATTCGTCTCGAACGCGGACCGCAGTACGGCGGGCTCGATCCGCGACACCGCGTCGTCGCCCGCGGGGATGATCGCCGCGTTGTTGACCAGTACGTCGAGCCGCCCGTACTCCGCCGCGACGCGATCGGCCGCCTCCCGCACCGAGGTCTCGTCCGTCACCTCCAGCTGGATCCCGACCACATCGAGGCCCTCGGCAACCAGTTCCTTCACCGCCAGCTCGCCGCGGTGCAGGTCCCGCGACCCGGCCAGCACGGTGAACCCGGCCAGCCCGAGCTGCCGTGCGATCTCCTTGCCGATGCCCTTGTTGGCGCCCGTGACGAGCGCGATCTTCGTCGTATTCATGACATCCACCCTCTGGTGGTCCGCTGCGATCAGGCAGAGTCGGCTGAGGCTGGGATCGGCGGTCCCTGGCTGAGCCCGCCGGTGCCTGGGATCCTGGGACCATGGATCGCGACGGGTTGGCGGAGTTCCTGCGGGTACGGCGGGAAGCGCTGCAGCCCACCGATGTAGGACTCCCCGCCGGCCTGCGCCGTCGTACGCCTGGGCTCCGCCGGGAAGAGGTGGCGAGCCTCGCGACCATGTCGACGGACTACTACACCCGTCTGGAGCAGGGCCGCGGTCCACGCCCGTCCCGGGCAGTGCTGACCGGACTCGCCCGCGCGCTGCGGTTGTCGAACGACGAGCGCGGGCACCTGTTCCGGCTCGCGGGCGAGCAGCCTGGGCCGCCACCGGGTCCGTCCGTGGAGGTGCGGACCGGAGTACTGCGGATGCTTGCGCGGCTCGACGTACCGGGTCTGGTCCTGGACGCGAAGTACGACGTACTCGCATGGAATCCACTGGCCGCGGCGCTGATCACTGATTTCTCCGCGCTCCCGCCGCGGGACCGGAATCTGCTTCGCCTCCGCTTCCTCACCGATCGGCAGACTGAGCTGTTCGGCGAGCAGGCCACCCGGGAGTTCGCCCGCGACGCGGCCGCCGATCTTCGTGCGGCGACCAGCACCTACCCGAACGACCCAGCCCTCGCCCAGTTGGTCGAGGACCTCGTGGCCGGCAGCCCGGAGTTCGCGGAGATCTGGGTGCGGCACGAGGTCGGACGGCAGCAGACGCTGTGCCAGACGATCTTCCACCCGCAGGTCGGCCGGATCGACGTGATCTGCGAGGTGCTCGTGGTGCCGGAGCGCGACCAGCGCGTGGTGCTGTACACGGCCGAGCCGGGCTCGGCGTCCGAGCAGGCGATCCGGCTGCTGGACGTGATCGGTCTGCAGGAGTTGACAACCGGGCCCTGATCAAGCGACTGTTTGATCCGTTGGTTTCCGACGGAGAGGCTTGCCTGATGCGTAAGTTACTCACGGTGCTGGTCGTGCTCGGGTTGCTCGTCGTACCGCTGCGGGCCGCTGACGCCGCACCGGGGACTCTCGTGTTCGCGGACGAGTTCGACGGTACGGCGATCGATCGCACCAAGTGGGCCATCCACTCGAACGCGGAAGCCGACCAATGCCTGGGGAACAAGGGCAACCAGCAACTCGAGTGGCACACGTGGGATGCGCTGTCGGTGCACGACGGCACGCTGACGATGACGGCGAAGAAGAACAATCCGGCCCCGGGGTACGAGTGGTCCGGCGCGCTGATCACGACCGGTCAGGCATGCGGGCACGAGCCGTCGCAGTCGTTCGCCGTACAGCCGGGCGACTATGTCGAGACGCGGCTGAAACTCCCGTCCGCCAAGGGCTTCTGGCCGTCCACCTGGACCTGGAACGGGAACGGCTCCAACGAGCAGGACACGTACGAGTTCTACAGCGACAACCACAACGCGCTGTACCTCACCAACCACCAGTCCCCCGGCGGCGGCTGCACCTACCGGTCCGCCACCGACCTCACCACCGACTGGCACACGATCGCCCAGCAACTCGGCCCCGACAAAACCATCTGGTACCTCGACGGCAAGGAAATCTGCCGCCAAGGTCCGTACGCCGGCACCGGCGACGCCCTGATCCTCGACCTGTTCGTCTACGCAAAGATCCCACCCACCACAACCTCCGAGTCAATGCACCTCGACTACGTCCGCGTATACCGCCCGTAAAGGCTGAGGCCCCGCACCTCAGGCAGGTGCGGGGCCTCGGGGGGCACCGGGCGGGGCTGGGATGCCCGGTGCGGTGGTTACTGGCCGGTGAAGGTGAAGGTTGATCCGGGTTCTTTGAGGATGTCGCCGTCTCGGGAGTTGGTGATGGTGACTCCTGCGAGGTTGGCGTTGCCGCGGGCGCCGCCCATTGCGAGGATGCCGGAGCCGTTGTTGGACTTGTCGATGCGAAGGTTGGTCAGGGCAACGTTCGGCATCTCGCCGCCGCCGGTCTTGAACTGGATGCCGTCGTACGTCGAGTCGTGGATCTCGGTGTCCCGGATGGTGACGCCGGGGATCGGGAGGTTCGACGGGAACAGCGTGATCGCGCCGAACTCCTGGTCCTCGTTCCAGAACACCCCGCCGCAGCGGTAGAGCGCGTTGTTCGCGATCAGCGTCGTACCGGAGAACGGCAGCGGGTCGTGGTCGGTGGCCAGCATGATGCCGGGGTAGTTCATCGTGTCGTAGACCAGGTTGTTCTCGATCTTGTTGCCGTACCCGCCGTAGATCGCGATCCCGTTCGCCCGCCAGGGCAGCTGCACCGTGTTGTTGGTGAACGTGTTGTCGTGGCCGATGTCCACCGCCTGGTCCTTCACGTACTTGTTCGCCCAGACCGCGAGCGCGTCGTCGCCGGTGGTCCGGAAGGACGAGTTGAACACCTTCGAGTTCCGGGTCCCGTTGGAGAAGTTGATGCCGTCGGCGTACGTGTCCCGGATCCGCATCCCGCTGAACTCGAGCCCGTCGGCCGGCCCCCACAGCTCGGGGATGTTGTCGTAGTCGCGGCCGACCCAGACCCCGACGTTCGAGTGCTCGATCCAGACATTGCTGATCTTCGTACCGGTCCCGAACCGGCCGTTCAGCCCGACACCGCCCTCGGCGTTCCCGTCACCGCCGCGGATCCGGCCGGAGCCGAAGATCGCGATGTCCGACAGCTGCACGTTCTTGTCGATGTCGAACCCGAAGTTTCCTTCGTGCGGATGGTTGATGCCTCCGGCGTTCTGCGGCTCGATCGTCGAGTACAGCTGCGAGTACCACATGCCGGCGCCGCGAATGGTGGCGTTGCTGATCCCGACCTGGTTGTACTGCCCGCGGTTCAGCGGGTCGTCGGTGAGGATCTTCTTCTCCTGCCGCCACTGCCCTTCCGGGATCCAGACACAGCTGATCACGCCGTTCTGGTCGTCCGTCACGGCCCGCTGGATCGCGTCCGCGTCGTCGATCCCGTCGTTCGGCACCGCGCCGTACTGCGTGATCGACGTACACCCGGCCGGCTGCGACAGCGCCGGCGCGACCTGCTCGAGGTCGACCAGATCGATGATGTAGTACGACGCCGTGTCGCCGGCGTCCCGCTGCAGGCGGAACTTCGTACCGGACGGGTAGGACTGACCAAGCAGGGCATGCGACTCGTCGAACAGCCTGCGGGCGTCACCGCCGGGCGTGTTGGTGAGTGCCTCAGGTCCGTCGCTGTTGCCGTAGAGCCAGCTGTTGCGTGACGACAGCGTGAGCTTCTGCTTGAAGGTTCCGTTGACGTACAGGCTGATCGTTGCCTGGAGCCCCTGCCCGTCGGCCGAGTCCGGGATCGAGTTGCGGACCACGATGGAGTTGGTCGGCACGGTCGAGGTGAACTCGACGTACTGGCCGCCGGAGTTCAGCCGGACCGACGAACGGCCGGACGACTCGGTGGCGAAGTTCGTGTGCCCGAACGTCCGCGTCGCGTCGGCGGTCAGCAGGGTCCCGGTATAGTCGCCGGCTTCGGCCTCGTACGACGTGTACGGTACGGCGGCGCCGCGGCCCACCACGATCGACTTGGTGAAGGTGTTGTTCGTTTCGTTGGTCTCGTCAACGGTATTGCCCGCATCCGCGGTGGCGGTGACGGTTGCGCCGCCGTTGGTCGCCGTCCAGGTCCCGCTGATCGCCACGTTGGCGGTGGCTCCGGCGGCGATCGGCGCGGTGCTGCCGTTGAGCGTGGTGGTGCCGACCACCAGCTTTGTGGTGCTGGCGACGGAGGCCGACGTACCGCGGTTGTTGACGGCGACCGTGAAGGAGACCTGAGTGCCGGGCGCCGGGTTGGCCGGGTTGGTGGTGATGCCGATGACCTGGAGGTCGGGGCCCGGGGCTTGGGCGATGGTCAGCTGGCTCGCTGCCTGGAGCGTGTTGTTGGTGTCGCTCTGCTCGACAACCGCGTTGGCCGGGTCGGCGACCGCGGCGACGGTGTAGTTGCCTTGGGCACGGGTGCCGGCGTTGGCCGTGACGGTGGTGGAGGCTCCGGCAGCGAGGGCCTGGACGCTCGCCGTGCCGGCGACCGAGCCGCCGAGGAGGAAGTTGAGACTGCTGGCAGGTGCAGCCGCGGAGCCGTTGTTCTTGACGGTCGCGGACAGGGTGATCGGCGTCGACTCGGACGGGTTGACGGGCGACCAGTCGACGTTCGTGACCACGAGGTCGGGGTTGGGCGCCGCCGCCCCGAAGACTTGGAGCTCAGCGACCTGACCGCCGGGCGCACCGGTGTTGCTGAAGACCTGCAGGCGGAGGTCGGCGTACCGGCCGGTGACCGGGATGGTGACGGTGTTCTGGTTGCCGGACGGATCGAACTGGTAGCTGGTCCTGGCGACCGCCGAGGTGAACGTGGTCGCGGACTGTTCACGGCCGAGGACTTCGATGCTCTGCGTGCGTGGACCCCACGCCGAGTCCGGATTGAGCTTGACGACGACCGAGCTGACATCGGCGTTCGAGCCGAGCTTGACGGTCAGGGTCGACGGGAAACCGTTCGACTCCCAGTAGGTGCCGATGTTGCCGTCGTTGGCGTTGGACGCGACGAAACCGAACACCGAGCTCGACGCCTCGATCGGCTTACCGGAGGCCAGATCGGTGCCGGTCGGAGGTTCGACCGGCCCGCCACCAGGCCCGGCCAGTTCGAACTCCGACAGTTGCGCGGCCGGCCAGCCGGTGTTCGCGGTGAACGTCAGCCGGACGTAGCGCACCGAGGTGTTGCTGAAGGCGATCGTGACGACGTTGGTGCCGCTGAAGTTGTACGCCGTACTGCTGACGATCGTGGTGAACGCCGAGCCGTTCGCGCTGCCCTGGACCGTGATGGTCTGGGTTCGCGGGCCCCAGGAGGACGGGAGTTTGAGCGTCACCTGATTGACGTCCTTGGTGGCGCCCAGGTCCGCCTGGAGCCACTGCGGGAAGGCGTTGTTACTGCTCTCCCAGTAGGTGTTCGCGTTGCCGTCGGCGGCGTTGCCACTCGGGTACTCGCCGAGTGAGCTGCTGGCGGTCAGCGTCTTGGTGAGGTCGGCGGCCATCGCGGTCGGGACCGACAGCAGACCGGCGGCGACGAGCAGGGCGGCCAGCAAGAGCCGCAGAAGAGTCTTCCGATGCATCGGGTGGTCCTCCATCGGGGGCGGTGGGAGGTTGCCCGTACTACAGAAATTGCATGAGTCTGGCAATTTCTTGCAGCTCGGGTACCCGAAGCTTGCAGCACCCGTCGCACCACGTCAACACCTCACCACCGACAGAAACACCCCGTCCTGGAGCTCCAGGACGGGGCGTCGCGCGGGGGGTCAGGCGCGGGGGTCAGGCGCGGCGTTGGGTGGCCCAGTCGCGGATCAGCTCGATTCGCTCCTTCAGCTGGGCGGAGGAGGCGTGGGCTGCGGCGGGGCCGCCGAGTTTGCGGCGGAGGTCGTTGTGGATGACGCCGTGCGGCTGGCCGGTGCGGTGGTGCCAGGCGGCGACCAGGCCGTTCAGCTCGCGGCGGAGGAGCCCGATCTGCTCGTGGGTGGCCAGCTCGGTCGGCGTGGGGTCCTCGCGGTCGCTCGTGGACCGCTGAGACTTCTTCTGCGCCGCCAGCGACTTCTGCTGGCGTTTGTGCAGCAACTCCCGGACCTGGTCCGGCTCCAGTAGTCCCGGCAACCCGAGGAAGTCCAGCTCCTCGTCGGACGCGTTGTCGCCGCCAGTCCCGTAGTCACCGCCGTCGAACACCACCCGGTCGAAGCTCGCGTCCGACCCGAGCGCCTCGAAGTTCCCCTCGAGCTCGTCGCTGGCGCCCTCGGTCTGGTTCGCCTGCTTCAGCAGGTCGTCCTCGAGCGCGAAGATGTCCCCGTCATCACCTGTGTTCTTCCGACCGAGGACGTGGTCACGCTCGACCTCCATCTCGGCCGCGAACCCGAGCAGCCGGGTCACCGACGGCACGAACACCGACGCCGTCTCACCCCGCTTCCGGGCCCGCACGAACCGCCCGACCGCCTGCGCGAAGAACAGCGGCGTCGACGTCGGCGTCGCGTAAACACCGACGGCCAGCCGCGGTACGTCGACGCCCTCGGACACCATCCGCACGGCGACCATCCAGCGGGAGTCGCCATCGGAGAACTTCTGGATCTTCTTGCTCGCGGCCTTCTCGTCCGACAGCACGACCGTTGGCGCCTCGCCGGTGAGCTCGCGCAGCGTCTTCGCGTAGGCGCGGGCCGTGTTCTGGTCACCCGAGATCACCAGCGCACCGGCGTCCGGCATGTGCCGCCGTACCTCGGTCAGCCGCTTGTCCGCGGCCGCCAGCACCGCGCCCATCCACTCGCCGGCCGGGTCCAGCGCGGTCCGCAGCGCCTGGGCGGTCAGGTCCTTGGTCAGCGGCTCACCGAGCCGCGCGGCGACCTCGTCACCGGCCTTCGTCCGCCAGCGCATCTCGCCCGAGTACGACATGAAGATCACCGGACGTACGACGTGGTCGCGCAGCGCGTGCCCGTACCCGTAGGTGTAGTCCGCCTTGCTCCGGGCGACGCCGTCGTGACCCTCTTCGTACGTCACGAACGGGATCGGGTTGTCGTCGCTGCGGAACGGCGTACCGGTCAGGCAGAGGCGGCGGGCGGCGGGCTCGAACGCCTCGCGGACGCCGTCACCCCAGCTGAGCGCGTCACCGCCGTGGTGCACCTCGTCCAGGATCACGAGGGTCTTGAACCGCTCGGTCCGGACCCGGAACGCCAGCGGGTTCACCGCGATCCCGGCGTACGTCACCGCGACGCCCTGGTAGTCCTTGTTCGTCTTCCCGCGCCGCCCGGCGAACGCGGGGTCGATCGCGATCCCGGCCTTGTCGGCAGCCTCGGCCCACTGGACCTTGAGGTGCTCGGTCGGCGTGACCACGGTGATCCGCTCGATCTGCCGCCGGTGCAGCAGTTCGGCGGCCACGGTCAGCGCGAACGTGGTCTTCCCGGCGCCCGGTGTGGCCACCGCCAGGAAGTCGCGCGGGTTCTTGTCCAGATAGAGCTGGAGCGCCTCGGCCTGCCAGGCTCGCAGCTTGCTCGCGGTACCCCACGCGGCCCGGTCCGGATAGGCCGGTGGCAGGACCGCAGGGTTGGCCGGCACGTGCGAATCCACAGACAGCTACTCCCCCGAAGGTCGACAGTGTGCCGGGCAGGAAGGTTACCCGAGATCCGTGACGAGATCAGATCCGGCATTCCCCGGGCTGTGGAAAAGTTCCGGGTCGGCTGGTGACACGTCCTACACTCGGGGGTATGAGTACTCAGCTGACCCCCGGTGCGGAGACGGTTGTCGACGAGCGGACCAACACGTCGCCGGCAGAGCCGGGTGATCACGAGCGGTTCTCGCACTACGTGCCGAAGGACAAGCTGACCGAGGCGATGGTGATGGGCACGCCGGTGGTCGCGCTGTGCGGCAAGGTGTGGGTCCCGAGCCGCGACCCGCAGCGGTTCCCGGTCTGCCCGGAGTGCAAGGAGATCTGGGACTCGCTGAACCCTGATGACGAGGGCGGCGACGAGTAGCCCCTCCGGCCAGCCCCGCGGCCTAGTTCTGGGTCGGGTCGTCCGGGTACGTCGCCAGGTACGCCATCTGGTCGGTCTGGCGGCGCAGGACCCGGCGCCACAGGGTGTCCGGGTCGTGGCCGAACACGTCCTCCGGCACCGACTCGACGACGTACCAGGCGCCCTCGGCGATCTCGCCCTCGAGCTGGCCGCCGGACCAGCCGGCGTACCCGGCGAAGATCCGCATCCGCGTGATCGCGCCCTCCAGCAGCGCCGGCGGTACGTCGAGGTCGACCAGACCGATCCGCCCGAAACACCCCCGCCAGCCGGGCGGGTCCGTGGACTCGGCGACCTCGGCGACCGCGAGCGCGCTGTCGGTGCCGACCGGGCCGCCCATGAACAGCACCCCGGGCTCGTCGACCGCGGACGACCAGTTCGGCAGCACCTGCCCCACGGACAGGTCGGCGGCGCGGTTCACCACCACCCCGAGCGCGCCGTCGTCGTCGTGATCCAGCAGCAGGATCACCGACCGGCGGAAGGGCGGCTCGTCGAGCAACGGCGTGGCCACCAGCAGCGAACCGGTCAGGGTCGAGGCCGTCATACCCCCATCATGGCGTACGACGGCCCACCCGGCTCGGCCCGTACCTGGCCAGCCAGGCCCCCAGCGCGACCCCGGCCACGTCGGCGAGCGCGTCGAACGGATCGCCGTCGCGCCGCGGCAGCAGCCAATGCTGCACCAGTTCGCTGACGACCGCGTTCGCGACCAGGGCCCCGAGCAACCAGCGGGCCGGCAGCCCGACCTTCGTCCCGGTGAACGCGACCGCCGCGAACAGGAAGCAGTGCGCGACCTTGTCGATCTGCGGGATCCCCACGTGCGGACCCGCCTCGCGCGGCGCGTAGACGCCGTACAGCTGCAACGCCACCGCCGCGACGAAGGCGATCCGCCAGGCCCAGACCCGCACCCGCGAGCCGGTGTCCGCCGAAACCGTTCCGGTCACAGAGTCACTCACAGCGCCAGTCACAGTGCCGGGGTGTCGTCCGGGAAGCTCTCGTGCGCGGGGGCCTTGCCGCCGGCCGCGTCGCGGACGGCGTGCGCGACGCGCGTGTGCACCTCCGGGTGGAAGACGCTCGGCACGATGTAGTCGGCGTTCAGCTCGTCGTCGGTGACGACACTGGCCAGGGCCTTCGCCGCAGCCAGTTCCATGTCGATCGACACCTTCGACGACTGCGCGTCGAGCAGACCGCGGAAGACACCGGGGAAGACCAGCACGTTGTTGATCTGGTTCGGGAAGTCGCTGCGTCCGGTCGCCACCACGGCCGCGTGCTCGTGCGCCGCGGCCGGGTCGACCTCCGGGTCCGGGTTGGCCAGCGCGAAGACGATCGCGTCCTTGTTCATGGTGGCGATGTCGGCGCCGTTCAGGATGTTCGGCGCGGAGACGCCGATGAACACGTCCGCCCCGCTCAGCGCGCCCTTCAGGTCACCGCTGTACTTCGCCGCGTTGGTGTTCTCCGCGATCCAGCGCAGCTCCGGCGACAGGCCCTCGCGCTCCGGGTGGATGACACCTCCGATGTCGGCGACGCAGGTGTCCTTGACGCCGGCCTTGATCAGCAGCTTCAGGATCGCCGTACCGGCCGCGCCCGCGCCGGACAGCACGATCCGCACGGCACCGATGTCCTTGCCGACCACCCGCAGCGCGTTGTAGAGCGCCGCCAGCACCACGACCGCCGTACCGTGCTGGTCGTCGTGGAAGACCGGGATGTCGAGCTCCTCGCGCAGCCGGGCCTCGATCTCGAAGCAGCGCGGCGCGGAGATGTCCTCCAGGTTGATCCCGGCGAAGCCCGGCGCGATCGCCTTCACGATCGAGACGATCTCGTCCGGGTCCTGGGTGTCCAGGCACAGCGGCCAGGCGTCGATCCCGGCGAACCGCTTGAACAGCGCGGCCTTGCCCTCCATCACCGGCAGCGCGGCCTTCGGGCCGATATTGCCCAGGCCCAGTACGGCGGAACCGTCCGTGACGACCGCGACGCTGTTGCGCTTGATCGTCAGCCGGCGCGCGTCGTCCGGGTTGGCCGCGATCGCCAGGCAGACCCGCGCGACACCCGGCGTGTAGATCATCGACAGGTCGTCACGGTTGCGGATCGGGTGCTTGGCCTCCATCGAGATCTTGCCGCCGAGGTGCATCAGGAAGGTCCGGTCCGACACCCGGCCGATCTCGACGCCCGGTACGGCGCGCATCGCCTCGACCAGGCGGCCGGCGTGCTCGGTGTCGGCCGCGGCGCAGGTGACGTCGATCCGCAGCCGCTCGTGGCCGGACGCGGTCACGTCGAGCGCGGTGACCAGACCGCCGGCCTGCTCGACCGCGGTCGTCAGCTTGCTCACCGTCGAGCCACCCGCGGGCACCTCGAGGCGAACGGTGATGGAGTACGAAACACTCGGCAAGGCAGTCACGCGGGTGATCCTCTCATGTCACTGGTAATGCCCGGAGGTTCCGTAAGTAAAGTGCATGACAGAGCTCTGGGTAATCCATTACTCGACCGGTTACTGTTCCGTCAGGAAGGGAGCCAGAGTGCCGACTGTCAGCGACGTGGCCGCGCGCGCCGGGGTGTCGACGGCGACCGTGTCGCGGGCGCTGAACGGCAAGCCGACCGTCGATCCGGACCTCGCCGCGCGGGTGCGGCAAGCGGCCGACGAGCTCGGGTACCAGCCGAACGGCCCGGCCCGGAACCTGCGCCGCCAGGAGGCCGCGGTCGTGGCGCTGATCATCTCGGACGTGGAGAACCCGTTCTTCACCGCGATCGCGCGCGGGGTCGAGGACGTCGCGCACGAGGTCGGGTACTCCGTGGTGCTCTGCAACTCCGACGAGAGCGTGGAGAAGGAGAACCGCTACCTCGACATCGCCATCCAGGAACGGGTCGCGGGCGTCATCCTGTCCCCGAGCGGCCCGACGTCCACGGTCGCGAAACTGGCGGCGCGCGGTACGGCGTACGTCGCAGTGGACCGGCCGCTGCCCGGACAGGACAGTGACGTCGTCCTGGTCGACACCCGGCTCGCGGCCCGCGAGGCGACCGCCCATTTGATTGCCCAAGGCTACGAACGGATCGGCTGCGTCACCGGACCGGCCGGCGTACGGACGGCCGACGACCGCCTCGCCGGGTACCGCGACGCCCTCAAGGCTGCGCGCCGCCGTACGTCGAAGCTCGTCCGGCGGACCGAGTACAAGGCCGCCGGGGCGCACCGGGCCGCCCTCGACCTCCTCGCCCAGCCCGAACCGCCGGACGCGCTCCTGATCGCGAACAGCGCGATGGCGGTCGGTGTCCTGCAAGCCCTGCAGGAGCGTGGTGTGCGCCCCGGCCGCGACGTCGGGCTGGTCGCCTTCGACGACGCCCCCTGGGCCGCCCTCGTCGACCCGCCGCTGTCCGTGGTCGCGCAACCGGCGTACGAGCTAGGCGCCGTCGCCGCCCGCCTCCTCCTCGCGCGCATCGCCGACCCCGCCCGCCCACCAACCGCAACCACCCTCGGCGCCCGCCTCATCAAGCGAGCGAGCTCCCGCCGCCCCTGACCCACCCCAAACCAGTTCGGGGCGGCGAACCGCCCGATTTAGGCGGGCAAACCTCCCCAAACCAATTTGGGGAGGCCAACCACCCGATTTAGGCGGGCAAACCTCCCCAAACCAATTTGGGGAGGCCAACCACCCGACTTAGGCGGGCAAACCTCCCCAAACCAATTTGGGGAGGCCAACCACCCGACTTGGGCGGGCAAACCTCCCCAAACCAGTTTGGGGAGGTTGTCGAGGGGTGGGTCAGCCGGTCGGGTTTTCCTCGGCGTAGATCTTGGCCGCGTTGGAGGCGTCGATGAGGCGCGTGGGGAGGATCTGGGACTTCTCGATGGTGCCGCAGTCGACCAGGATCTTCTTGGCGGCGGCGATCGCTTCCTTGCCGTTCGTCGGGTACGTGAAGGTGGCGGACAGCCGGCCCTGTTCGACGGCCTTGATACCGCCGGACGGGATCGGCAGCGCGTCGATGCCGGTGAACTTCATCTCCTTCTCGCGGCCGACCGCCTTCGCGGCCAGGTACGCGCCCTCGGCCATCGGGTCGTTGTGCGAGTACACGACGTCGATCTTCGGGTTCGCCTTCAGCAGCGCGTCCATCTGCGCCTGCCCCTTCTCCCGCAGCCAGTCGCCACTCGCGCTCGCGATCACCTTGACCTTCGGGTTGCCCTTGATCCCCTCGACGAATCCCTCGTGCCGTTCGGCCTGCGGCGTCGCGCCGGCCAGCCCCTTGAGCTCGACCACGTTCCCGCCCTGCGGCAGCAGCTTCTCGGCGATGTACTTGCCTGCCTCGCGCCCGATCTGCACGTTGTCGCCGCCGATGAACCCGGTGTAGGCGTCGCCCTCGACCTTCCGGTCCAGCACGATCACCGGGATGCCCTTGTCGTAGGCCTTCTTCACCACCGCGGTCAGCGGCTTCGCCTCGTTCGGGCTGATGATCAGCAGGTCGATCTGCTGGGTGATGTAGTTCTCCACGTCCGCGACCTGCTTGGCGTTGTCCTGCGCCGCGTCCGCGAACTTCACGTCGAACTGCGGCACGTCCTTCGCCGCGGCCCGGATGTCGTCGTCCATCCGCTGCCGGTACGGCTCGGCGACGTTCGCCTGGCTCATCCCGATCGTGTACTTGCCGTCGGTGCCCTTGCAGGACTTGGACGACCCCGGCGACGCACTGCCCGAGGTCCGTTCGCTGGTCGTCCCGCAACCGGCCAGCACGAGTGCGGCCATGACAAACGGAGCCGCTGCGGCCAGGGAGATTCGTACAGAGCGCATGACGAAGCCTTCCTTACGAGGTGGGGCGGAGTCGCTGCAGCGCGGCGGCGGCAACGATCACCAGGCCCTTGATCAGGAGCTGGATGTTGGAGTCGATGTTGTTCAGGGCAAGGATGTTGTTCAGTACGCCGAGCAGCAGCGCACCCGCTACCGTTCCGGCGACCGAACCACGGCCGCCCGCCAGGCTGGTGCCACCGATCACCACCGCGGCGATCGCGTCCAGCTCGTAGCCGATGCCGTCGTTCGGGCTGCCCTGGTTGAGCTGGACGGCGTGCACGATGCCGGCCAGCGAGGCGAGCAGTCCGCAGATCGCGAACACCGCGATCTTGACCCGGACCACGGGTACGCCGGACAACCGTGCGGCCTTCTCGTTGCCGCCGACGGCGTACAGGTGCCGGGAGAACGCACTGACCCGGAGGAACACCACCGCGGCGATCGCGACCACCGCGAAGATGATCACCGGGATCGGCACCAGGCCGCCGAAGGTGCGTTCACCGAGCAGCGCGAACGAGGTCGGCGCCTCCTTGGGACCGTCGCCGTACGCGATCGCGACGCCCTGGCCGCCGGACCAGATCCGGGCCAGGCCGCGGGCTATCTGCAGGCCCGCGAGCGTGACGATGAACGACTGGATCCCGATCATCGCGGTCGCGACACCCTGCAGGGCACCGAAGACCAGGCCGATCGCCAGCACCAGCACGACCGACGGCAGGAAGCCCCAGTCGTTCTCGACCATCAGGACGGCGGACCCGACCGCGGCGAGCCCGAGCACCGCGCCGACCGAGAGGTCGATCCCGCCGATCAGGATCACGAACGTCATCCCGACCGCGATGATCCCGATCTCGGAGACCGCGCGGACCACGTTCGCCAGGTTGTCCGCGCTGACGAACAGAATCTCGCCGTTCTTGCGCGGCGAGAAGATGATCGCCGCGACGAAGACCGCGATCAGCCCGAACACGCTCTGGAACCGGAACAGCGTGGCGGCCACCCCGCCGGACGACTGGGCCACCGGGGTCGCCGCCCCGACGGTCCCGTCCGGGATCTTGTCCTGTACGTCGGTCACTGCGCTCCTCCGGAACCGTCGAAAGCCTCTTCGAACACTTCGCCCTGTCCCATCGCCGCCGCGAGCAGATCGCCCTCGCCGGAGTCCGCCGTACTGAAGGACGCGACGTCGCGGCCGTCCCGCAGTACGACGACGCGGTCGCAGACCCCGACCAGCTCGGGAAGCTCCGACGACGCCAGCAGTACGCCGAGGCCCTGCGCCGCGAGTTCACCGAGCAACCGATAGATCTCCGCCTTCGCGCCGACATCGACGCCCCGCGTGGGCTCGTCGAGAAGCAGCAGCTTGGGCTCGGTGAGCAGCATCCGGCCGAACACGACCTTCTGCTGGTTCCCACCGGACAACGTGCCGACCTCGTCCTGCAGGCGGCCGAACTTCAGCCGCAGCCGATCGGCCATCCGCACCGACGCGGTTCGCTCCATCCGGCGCGCGATCACCCCGAGCCGGCCGTACGACGGGAGACTCGAGACGACCGTGTTGGCGAGGATCGAGTGGAACAGCACGAGCCCCGACGCGCGCCGGTCCTCCGGGACGAATCCGATGCCGTGGGCCAGCGCCTGACGCGGCCCGCGTGGTCGGATCGGCTTGCCCTGCAGGAGAACCCGGCCCGTGCGGGTGCCGCCGGGCGCGACGCCGTACAGGGTCTCGAGGAGTTCGGTGCGGCCCGCGCCGAGCAGGCCGGCGAGGCCGACGATCTCGCCGGAGCGGACGGTCAGCGAGATCCCGTCGGGGTCGCGGCGGCCTGGACGTGGGCGGCGGGCCTTGAGGCTCAGGTTCTCGACGCGGAGCAGTTCGTCGCCGGTGTCGGTGTCGGGGGTCGTGAACATGGTCTGCACCGGACGGCCGACCATTGCCTGGACGACTTCCGCCGTACTGAGTTTGCGCGGGTCGAAGCTGGTGACGATCTTGCCGTTGCGGAGGACGGTCGCACGGTCGGCGACCTTGGCGATCTCCTCCATCCGGTGCGAGATGTAGACGATGCCGACGCCGCTGCTCCGCAGTTCGCGGATCACGTCGAAGAGCCGCTCGACCTCGGAGCTGGTGAGCGCGGAGGTCGGCTCGTCCATGATCAGCACCCGGGCGTCGAGCGAGATCGCCTTCGCGATCGTGACGAGTTGCTGCTCGCCTACGCGGAGCTCGCCGACCGGCCGGCGCGGGTCGAGGCTGACACCGCTGCGGTCGAGGAGCTCGCGGGCCTCGCGTTCCATCCGGCGGCGGTCGACCGTGCGCAGCGTCGTCCGTAGTTCGCGACCGAGGAAGATGTTGTCCGCGACCGACAGGCCGGGGACCAGGTCGAGCTCCTGGTGGATCATCGCGATCCCCGCGGCCTGCGCGTCGGTCGGGCCGCTGAACCGCACCGGGGTGCCGTTGATCGCGATGCTGCCCGCGTACTCCGTGACGTCGCCGGAGAGGATCTTCATCAGCGTGCTCTTGCCGGCGCCGTTCTCGCCGAGCAGGGCGTGCACCTCGCCGGCGCCGAGCACGAAGTCCACCTCGTGACACGCCTGCACCCCGCCGTACCGCTTCCCGATCGCAGCCATCCTGACAAGGTCGGCCATCACATCTCCGATCGGGCGAGTAATCGATTTCCCGGACGCTAGACCGCGCCCCTCCGACCCGTCAACCCCTTACCGCGTCAACGGTAAGAACCGTGACCCAGCTTCGGTGCCGAACGGGTGGGAGGGGCAGCTGTTCGATCTGGATGGAAAGGTGTCAGCTTCCGGACACGCTCACCTTGGCGAAGAGCGGGCGGCCGCTCGGGGGCATCACGAAGCCCTGGACGCGGGAACGGACGGCGGAGTTGGAGGCCAGTTCGGCGGGGAAGATCCCGACGGCGTCGTCCCAGATCGTCTGGCCGGCCTGCTGGTAGAGCTTGGGACGGGCCGCTTGGTCGACCGATGAGCGGGCGTCGAGCAGGAGCTTGTCGAGCGCCGGATTGCAGTAGCCGTTGCGCTTGGCAGTGCACACGTAAAGGCGGGCCAGTGTGTAGTCGGCGTCACCAGTGCCGGTCACGTTGGTCTGCAGGTTCATGTCCCAGTTCAGCTTGCCGAAGTCCTCGAGCCACTGCGCACGTTCCTTCTCCAGCGGCTTGACCGTGACGCCGATCTTCGCCCAGTCCGAGATCATCGCCTGCGCCAGCGCCCGGATGTTCGGCCCGCCTTCGAGCGGCCACTGCATCGACGTGGTGAACCCGTTCGGGTAGCCGGCCTCGGTGAGCAGCTGCTTCGCTTTCGCCGGGTCATAGGTGTACGGCGAGAGCTTGGGCGCACCGATCACACCCTGGGCCAGCGGCGCCTGTGCGACCGACGCGAGATCGCCGAAGAGGTCCTTCACGGTGCCTTCGAGGTTGAGCGCGTGCCACATCGCCTGCCGGACCCGCTTGTCGTTGAACGGTTTCCGGTTGGAGTTGAACCAGTCGAAGTAGTACGTCCAGCTGGGCGTCGTCTCGTACTTGATCTGGTCGCTGCCCTTGACCGACCCGACCTGGTCGGGCGGGATCTGCGTCAGTACGTCGACCTCGCCGTTCTCCAGCCCGGTGATCCGCCCGGCGACCTCCGGGATGTTCACGAACTCGAGCTTGCTCAGCTTCGGCGCGCCGTCCCAGTACGTCGGGTTCGCGGCCAGCTCGAGCTTCTCGTCGGGCTTGAACGAGGAGACCGTGAACGGCCCGGTCCCGATCGGCTTGGTGAAGAACCCGTCGGTGTTGATCTTTCCGGCCGGCCCGATGAACAGCAGCGTCAGCGAACTCAGCAACGTGCCGAGCGGCTTGCTGGTCTTCACCGTGACGGTCTGGTCGTCGGTGGCCGCGAACGACGTCACCGTCGAGTAGAGCGGTACGAGCGGGCCGTCGAGCTTCTTGTGCCGTTCGTACGACGCCACCACGTCCTTCGCGGTGAACGGCGTACCGTCGGAGAACTTCACGCCGGAGCGGAGTTCGAACACCCACGTGTTCGGGTCCGGGTTCTCCCACGAGGTGGCCAGGACCGGGACGATCCTGCCGTCGTCGACGCGGACCAGCGGCTCCATGATCTGCTGGATCGCGGTCTGCACCGCCTCCTCGCCGGCGTACTTGTGGGTGTCCAGCGACACCGGGAACATCGCCGGCGCGTACCGCAGGACCTGCTCGCCGCTGCTCGGTTCACTGGCCGGCGAGCACGCGGCCACACCTAGGGTGACGGCGACCAGCGCCGCCACAGGTCCTAATCGCTTCCTCAGCACAGGGGTTCTCCTCAGAGCGTGTAGGTGGCGACGACCGGGTAGTGGTCGGAGGGGGCGCGGCCGTCGTGGAAGAAGTCGACGACCTCGCTGGACCGGGCGGCGAGTGGGCCGCGGGCGAAGATCCAGTCGATCGCCTTGGGTGGTGAGGCGAGCGGTGACAGCCGGGTCCGGATCGGACCGGTCGCGACCGTCGGCACGACCGGATGGGTCACCGGTGAGTGCCGGCCGAGGGCGGTGAAACTGTCCAGGAACCCGGCGTTCCCGAGCTCCCACTGCGGTGGGCCGATGTCGTTGATGTCGACGGTGAACAGGCAGGCGCCGTCGCCGGCCAATCGTTCGAGGGCCTCCCCGATCGCGCGGGCCTGGGCGATCCGGCGGTTGACGTGATCGGTCCGCTCGTCGGAGTGGCCGGGCCAGGTGAGGTGCGCCGTACTGAAGATCAGCTCGGTGTCGTCGGGCGTGCGCAGCCGGACCCAGAACAGGTGCGCGTCGGGCGAGAGGATGCCGACGTCCTCGGCCCCGTGCTCGACGTACGTGAACAGGTCACGTCGCCACCACAGGTTGCTCTGGGTCTCCCAGCCTGCGGTCCCGTCGATGCGGTCGTGGTCGGGCAGGACGTCGTCGAGCAGCTTGCGAGTCGCCGGCCGGAGCTCCTGTACGGCGAGCAGGTCGGGCGGCCGCGTCGTGAAGAGGCTCGCGATCGCGTCCCGGCGCTGGTCGAGATAGAACTCGGACCACAGGTTGTAGGTCATCGCCACGAAGGTGAAAGTCATCGGTCCATCCCGGTCGGCACGTTGTACGACGTGAGTCCGTCGAGCCGGAGGGTGGTGAGCGAGCAGTTCCCCGGCGGATCCAGCAACATCTCGTCCCCCGCCGGCAGCCCGAGCGCCGACGCCGCCGCGACGCGAATCGGTCCACCGTGCGTCACCACCAGCACCCGCCGTACGCCGGACCTCGTGATGTCCTGCGCCGCTTCCCACACACGTGCTCGCAACTGCCGGAAGGTCTCGCCGCCCCCGCGAGCAACGTCCTCACCACGCGCGAAGGCCTCGACGACGTCCGGCTCCTCGGCAGCGACGTCCGCGATCATCCGCCCGCCCCACGTCCCGACGTCGATCTCTCGCCATCGCCTGTCGACGCGGACCTCGAGGTGATCCTGGCTGTCCAGGTAGGGCTGCAACGTCTCAGTCACCCGCTGCAGGTCGCTCGCGACAATCGCGTCGAACTCGAACGACTGCAGGTATTCCGCGGCCTGCTTCGCCTGCTGCCGGCCGAGTGCACTCAGGCCCGTACCTTGCTGACCTTGGTAGCGGTGCTCGGCATTCCATACCGACTCGCCATGGCGGAGGAGAACCAGTTCGGTCACGAGACGGCTCCTTCCAGTTCGGCGGCGAAGTGGCACGCAGCGGGGTGCAGGTCGAGGCGGGTGATCAGCTCGGGAACGTCGTGCGCGCAGCGGTCCATGGCCTTCCAGCAGCGGGTCCGGAAACCGCACCCGGACGGCGGATCAGCGGGCGACGGCACATCGCCGCCGATGATGATCTGCTCGCGGGCCGGCTTGTCCCACGGCTTCGGATCCGGCACCGCGGACAACAGCGCCTGCGTGTACGGGTGCAACGGCCGGGTGAACAGCTCGTCCTGGGACGCGGTCTCGACGATCCGCCCGAGGTACATCACCGCGACGCGGTCGGAGATGTGCCGTACGACGGACAGGTCGTGGGCGATGAACAGATACGCGAGCCCGAGGTCGCGGCGCAGATCGTCGAGCAGGTTGAGGACCTGTGCCTGCACCGACACGTCCAGTGCGGAGACCGCTTCGTCGCAGATCACCAGCTTCGGGCGGAGCGCGAGCGCGCGGGCGATGCCGATGCGCTGCCGTTGCCCGCCGGAGAACTGGTGCGGGTACCGCTCCGCGTGGTCGGGGTTGAGACCGACCCGCTCGAGCAGGTCGCGGACCTCGGCGCGGTGCCGGTTCCGGGGTACGACGTCGGGGTGGATCTGCCAGGCCTCGGCGATGATCTGCTCGACGGTCGCGCGCGGGTTGAGCGACGCGTACGGGTCCTGGAAGATCATCTGCAGCTGCCGGCGGACCCGGCGCATCGATGCCTTGGGCAACGAGGTCAGCTCGTCACCGTCGAAGACGATGCTCCCCGACTGCGCCTTCTCCAGCCCGATGATGGTCCGCGCGACGGTCGACTTCCCCGACCCCGACTCCCCTACCAGCCCCAGCGTCCCACCGGCCGGGATGTCGAAGGAGACGCCCGCGACAGCTTGGATCTGCCCGACGATACGCCGGAGCACAGCCGACCGCATGGGGAACGAGGTCTGCAGGTCACGCACCGAAAGCAAGGGAGACTCAGTGGACATCGGTGAGGACTCCTTCCGGGTGGTGGCAGGCGGCCTGGTGGGTGCTGGGGCGGTCGGGCAACTGACGGAGAACGGGCTCGACCTCGGCGCACTGTTCGTCGGCGTACCGGCAGCGGGGGCGGAACGAGCAGCCGGAGGGCAGGGCCAGCAGGTCGGGTGGTGAACCCTGGATGGGGACGAGGCGCTCGCGCGGGCCTTCGAGCTCGGGGATCGACGCCATCAAGCCGGAGGTGTACGGGTGGCCGCTGTGTTCGTAGACCTCGCGCAGCGGGCCGGTCTCGACGACGCGTCCGGCGTACATCAGGATCACCCGGTCGGCCACGCCGGCGACGACGCCGAGGTCGTGGGTGATCAGGACCAGCGACATGCCTTCCTCGGCCTGCAGCCGGGCGAGGAGGTCCATGATCTGCGCCTGGACCGTGACGTCCAGCGCGGTCGTCGGCTCGTCCGCGATCAGCAGCCGCGGCGACAACGCGAGCGCCATCGCGATCATCACCCGCTGCCGCATCCCGCCGGAGAACTGATGTGGGTAATCGTCCAGCCGTTTGGAGGCGGCCGGGATCCCGACCCGCTTCATCAGGTCCAACGCGGCGGCCCGTGCCTCCCGGCGAGAGGCGCCACGATGCCGGCGGAACATCTCGCCGATCTGCGCACCGACCCGGAACACCGGGTTCAGCGAGCTCAACGGGTCCTGGAAGACCATCGCGATCTCCCGCCCGCGCAGGCCTTTCGCGACACCCGGTGCGAGCAGGTCGCGGTCGTCGTACGTGATCGACCCACCGCACACCCGGCCGGCCGGTTTCGGCACGATCCCCATCACGGCCTGTGCGGTGACGCTCTTGCCGCTGCCCGATTCGCCGAGCAGGGCAACGGTTTCACCGGCGCCGACCTCGAACGACGCCCCGTCGACGGCCGTCACCACTCCACCAGAGGTGGCGAACTCGACCCGCAGGTCGCGCACACTCAGCAGCGCCATCACAGACTCCTCAGCCGTGGGTCGTAGCGGTCGCGGAGGGCGTCACCGAGGACGCCGAGCGAGATCACCAGGAAGGCCAGCGCGATGCCTGGGATCGTCGAGATCCACCACGCGTCGGCGAGATAGTTGCGTCCGTTCGCGATCGTCACACCCCAACTGGGTGTCGAAGCCGGCGTACCGAGACCGAGGAAGCTCAGCGACGCCTCGGCCAGGATCACGTGACCGATCTCGACCGTCGCCACGACCAGCACCGGCGCGACACACGCCGGCAGCACGCAACGGGTGATCAGCCGCCAGGTCCCGGCCCCCAACGTCCGCGACGCATCGACGAATTCCCGCCGCCGCGTCGCCAGCGCCTGCCCGCGAGCAACCCGCGCGAACGTCACCCAGTTCGCCACCGCGAGCACGATCACCACGTTCACCACCGACGGACCGAGAAGCGCGGCGATGAAGATCGCCAGCAGGATCGACGGGAACGCCAACTGGATGTCCGCGAGCCGCATCAGTACGCCGTCCAGCCAGCCGCCGAAGTACCCCGCGGCGAGACCGATGGTCACGCCAATGGTCCCGGCCAGCACCAGCGTCGCCAGACCGACCGCGATCGAGATCCTTGCCCCTTGCAACATCTGCGCGAACAGGTCCTGCCCGACCTGGTCGGTGCCGAAGATCGCGAACGACCCGTCGGACAACCGGGTGAACGGCGGCTTCAGCCGGTCCGCGGTCCGGGTGTCGACCGGGTTGTACCGGAACAGCCACGGCCCGATCGCCGCGGCCACGACGTACACCGCGATCACCGCGAACCCGAACCGGATCCGGGCCGACCCGGCCCGGGTACGACGGCGCGCGGCCACCGGAGCCGCCAAGGAAATCCCTGCATCCCTCGCTTCGCTCGGGGTGGGGAAGGAAGTCATCGTTCAGTCACCAGCCAGACGGACCCGCGGGTCCAGGAAGCCGTACAAGAGGTCCACGAGCAGATTGATCAGCACGAAGATCGTTGCCACCAGCAAGATCGAGGCCTGGACGACGCCGTAGTCGCGGCGCCCGATCGAGTCGATCAGCAACCGCCCGACCCCCGGCCAGGCGAACACCGTCTCGACGATCACCGTGCCGCCGAGCAACGCGCCGAACTGCAGGCCGACGACGGTCACGATCGGGATCAGCGCGTTCCGCATCGCGTGCACGAGGACGACGATCGCCTCGCTGAGACCCTTCGCGCGCGCGGTCTGCACGTAGCCCTCGTGCACGACCTCGAGCAGTCCACTGCGTGTCAGCCGCACCAGGATCGCCAGGAACGGCAACGCCAGCGTGATCGTCGGCAGCACCAGATGCGCCCAGGACCCCGAGCCCGCACTCGGCAGCACCTTCAGCCCGCGGGCGAACACCAGGATCAGCACGATCCCCAGCCAGAACGACGGTGTCGACTGGCCCATCAGCGAGAACACCGAGATCGCCCGGTCCACCCAGCTGTGCGCCCGCAACGCCGCGATCACACCGAGCGGCAGACCGATCAGCAACGACAGCAGCAACGCGGTCGTCGCGAGCTGGATGGTGGCCGGAACCCGTTGCAGTACAAGGCTCATCGAGTCCGCGTTCAGCCGGAAGGACTCGCCGAAGTCCAGATGCACGACGTTCGCCAGGTACGTCGCGTACTGCTGGATCAGCGACTGGTCGAGCCCGAGTTGCGCCCGCAAGGCCGCCACCTGCGCCTGGTCCGCATCGGGCCCGAGCATGATGTACGCCGGGTCGCCGGGCACGAGCCGCAGTACGACGAAGATGATCGTGACCGCGCCCCACAGCACGAAGAGCGAGAAGAACAACCGCCGGACGACGTACGCCCCCATCAGACGCCGCTCCGCAGTACGGAGACCACGCGCCGGACCTCGTCGACAGAGCCGGGCTGGACGAGTTCGGCGCCCAGCGCGCCGGCGCATGAGCCGTCGGGTCCCCGCACCGGCACGGCGACCATCCGCGGGAGCGAGGCGACCGGCCGGGAGTTGTGCGCGAAGCCCGACACCCGGATGCGCTGCAGCGTGTCGAGGAGATCGGGCGTGCCCGTCACCTGGTCGGCGGGAAGCCCCGACAAGTAGGCCCGGCCGAGAGCGCTGCGATGCAGCGAAACGGCGTGGCCCGGCTGAACGCGGAGACTGCCGGACGACGCCGGGGTGCCGCTCGGCCCGCCCTGCGGCCGAGCGCCACGCACTCCGCCGTGCGTGCCGGCGCCCGCGACTGCTGCTACCTGCAGCACCGTCCCGCCGGTCTTCGATAGCGGCTTCGCCAGCACGACCAGCCGACCGAGGCGGTCGCCGAGGTCGGTCAGCGTGTGCTCGGGACCCACGCGGCGCTGCGACGTCAGGCGGAGCGCGGCGAGGCCGTCGCGGGCCGTGTAGCGGTGGTCGTCGACGCGGTCGGCCAGGCCGTGGGCGCAGAACGTGGCGAGGATGCGGTGCACGGTGCTCTTGTGCAGGCCGACGGTGACGGCCAGCTCGGTCACTCCGTACGCGCGGTCCTCGCGGTTGAGCTCGGCCAGGACGGTGAGGGCACGGCTCAGCGACTGCATTGGTGCCTCCCGGCGGAATCAGAGGGAAGCTACCGTGAACGTTAACGGTAGCGTTAATGCACCGTAGAAGTGTGGGATTTACGTGTCAATAGACCACCGTTGCTGAGGATGAAACGGCCCGTTGACGGTCAATTCCCGTGAACGTTAACTTCACACCACATCCACCTAACCCGCCCTGGGAGGCACTGCGTGACGACATCCGACGTGCGCGCCGCGCTACTGTCCGCCGATCCCCGGCTGTCCAAGTTCTCACCGTTGCCGCGGATCCTGGCCTTCGACGAGTTCGACAGCGGGACGCACGGCTGGACCGAGCTGCTCGGCAACTACAACGGCCGCGGCGACCTCAGCACGGTCGACGACCACATGCGCGACTTCCGGCCGCCACAACTGTCGGCCTGCAACTTCTTCGACATCGGTACGCACGGAGCGCTCAGCGGCACGTACGCGCTCAAGCTCGCCACCCGCCCGTACAAGGGCCACACAGCGGTCGCGATCCGCCGGCTCACGATGAGCGGCCGCGGCCTCGTCCAGCTCGAGACGTACTTCGCCTTCAAGTCCGAGGCGACCCTCGGGGGCGGCGCCGAGCTGGACAACTTCGGCGACGTCCAGTGGGACGGCAACACCCACCCGTCCGAGGCGCAGTTCGGTGCGTTCACCGTCGCCACCGACCTGTGCGGTGACGGCGGCCTGCGCTACCACACGGTCGCGCGCTACCAGAACACCGACCTGGACAACCACTTCACCCGGCAGTGGATGGCACCGACCGTCCCCGAGCCCACGCCGCGCGAGCACTTCGAGGGCAAGGTGAAGCTGGAGTACGCCGCCGACTTCACCGCGCCGAACCCGGAGGACTGGCATGCGTTCGGCGAGCCGCAGGAGCTCTGCTACAACGAGGTCCCGACGAAGGTGAACTGGCACTACCTGCGCTGGCTGATCGACACCGACAAGCGGCGCAATGTGGAGCTGCAGGTCAACGACCGGGTGATGGACATGCGCGACGTCCCGGTTCCGCCGTACGAGGAACGCTACGAGACGCTCGAGAACCTGCTGAACTTCTACTTCTCGGTCCGCACGCACAGCTCGGTGCGCAACTTCCTCTTCCTCGACTCCGTCCTCATCTCGGTTGATTGGTAGGCCCATGCGACAGTCCATGACGGCGGTGCTGGAACGCGACACGACGTTCGACACCCGCTTCGCGACCGAGCCCTACGAGGTCGCCTGGGCCGGTGAGGCGCGCTGGTTCGTGCAGCACGTCGGCGGCGACGGTACGGCGACGTACGTCACCCAGGTCTCCCCCGACGGGCTCACCTGGTGCGACCTGGACGACCTGGGACATGTGGTCGAGCCCGGCGCACTGGTGAGCTGGCCGGCCACCGGGTTCGGTCACTGGCTGCGGCTTCGCGCTAAGGTCGAAGGCTCGGTGCAGGTACGGATCCACCTGGCCGTGAAGGCGTAAGAGAGGTTCGGATGACGGAGGGCCCACGGCCGCGGCCGACGTTGCGGGACATCGCGACGGCGCTCGGCCTGTCGGTGAACACCGTGTCGCGCGCGCTCGGCGACAAGGACAGCGTCAGCGCGAGCACGCGAGCCGCCGTCCAGGCCGAGGCCGCGCGGATCGGGTACGTCCCGAACACGCTGGCGCGGTCACTGGTGCTCGGCTCCGCGATGACACTGGGCCTCGTCATCACGAACCCCTCGAACCCGTTCTACGCGCAGCTGATCAGCAGCATCGAGCTCCGGGTCCGCGCCCAGGGGTACTCGTTGCTGCTGCTCGTCACCGACGAGAGCGTGGAGAACGAGCAGCGCGCCACCGAGGCGTTGCTGCGCTCCGCGGTCGACGGCGCCGTGGTCGTACCGGTGCAAGCCGAGTGGGACCACTGGCGCCGCGTCCGGGACAGCGGGATCCCACTGGTGTTCGTCAACCGTGACGTGCCCGAGCTCGACTGCGACATGGTCGGAGTCGACTACGAACGCGGGTCGTACGAGGCCACCAGCCACCTGATCGCGGGCGGTGCGCGCCGCCTGCTCCTGTTGGAAGAAGACCTGCCGATCACCACCACGGCCGACCGGATCACAGGATTCCGCCGAGCCATGGCCGACGGCGGGCTCGAGGTCTCCGACGACCTGATCCGCACGGTCCCGACGCGACGGTACGACTCGTTGGCGCTGCCCTGGCAGCCGGAGGAGGCGTACCGTTTCGCGCAGTCGCTCGCCCTGCCGGACGCGATCGTCACCGGCAACGACTACTTCGCGCTCGGCCTGCTCCGGATCCTCGCCGAACGCGGCCTGCAGGTCCCGCGCGACCTGGCGATCACCGGGTACGGCGACCACCCCTACGCGGCGTACCTGCAGACGCCTCTCACCAGTGTCCGGCTGCCGGCCGCCGAGGTCGGTACGACGGCAGTTGACCTGCTCCTGCAACGGCTGAAGCGGGATGCGAACGAGCGCCCGCGCAAGACGCTGATCCGTCCGGAGCTGGTGGTTCGCGCGTCTACTCGGACTCCAGCCAGGCTCTGACCGACTCGTTGTGCTCGCCGAGCCGCGGCGGCGGGAGGTGGGTCTCGCGCGCACCGGCGTACTGGTTGTCGTCGAAGCGCAACGGCGGGCCGGGGAGCTGGATGGCACCAAGCGTCGGGTGCTGGACGTCGATCAGCAGCCCTTGTGAGCGGGTCTGCTCCCAGTCGTACACCTGCTGGAAGTCGCGGACCTTGCCGGCCGGGATCCCCTTGTCCGCAAGGCGTTGCAGCCACACGTCGGCGTGATCGGTGGCGAACGCTCCCTCGATCGCGGCCGTCAGTTCGTCGCGGTGTGCGACCCGCTGGGAATTCGTGGCGAAGCGCTCGTCGGCCGGGTCGAGTGCCACGATCGGCGCGAACAACCGCCAGAGGCCTTCGCTGCCGATCGCGACCTGCACGATGTCGTCCTGGGTCCGATAGAGCCCGTACGGCGCGATTTGCGCGTGATGATTGCCGACGCGTTCGGGCAGCTCGTGGGCGACCGTCCACTTCGTGCCGTGGAACGCGTGCACGCCGACGACCGAGGCGAGCAGGCTGGTCCGGACGACCCGGCCCTTGCCGGTGATCGATCGCTCGTGGAGTGCGGCCAGGGCGCCGTACGCGCCGTACATCCCGGCCAGCAGGTCGGCGATCGGGGGGCCGACCTTCGTCGGCTCGGTCTCGCCGGTGATGCTCATCAGGCCGCCCTCGCCCTGGGCGATCTGGTCGTACCCGGCGCGGCCGCCCTCCGGGCCGTCGTGCCCGAACCCGGTGATCGACAGGATCACCAGGCCGGGGTTGAGCTCGTGCAGCCGGTCAACCGGGAACCCGAGCCGGTCCAGCACACCCGGCCGGAAGTTCTCGATCAGGACGTCGGCCCTGCGGACCAGCTTGGTCAGGAACTCCTTGCCCTCGTCCGACTTCAGGTCGGCGGTCACCGATTCCTTGTTGCGGTTCGCCGACAGGTAGTACGTCGACTCGCCGTCCACGAACGGCGGCCCCCAGCCGCGGCTGTCGTCGCCGCCGTTCGGTGTCTCGACCTTGATCACCCGCGCCCCGAGATCCCCCAGCATCATCGCCGCATGCGGCCCGGCCAGCGCACGGGTCAGATCCACCACGACGACGTCCGAGAGAAGGTTCTGCACGAGGTCGAGGGTAGGCGAGACAGCGGCGGCCGGCAGTGACGCCGTTCTCACCCGGGCGGCTCGACGACGCTGCGAACGGCGGCCAGCAACGCTGAGCGGTGCTCGCTCAGGCGCCGGGCGGACGAGGCTTCGTCCTCGACCGCGGCACGCAGCCCCGCCGGCGCACTCAACCAGCTCTCGGTCATCCGCAGCACGATCGCGAACAGGTCCGCGGCCGGGATGTCGGCGCGCAGCCTGCCGTCGCGCTGCGCCGCGGCGACCACGTCGAGACGTTCGCGATAACTGGCCAGCTCCGCGTCGGTCGGTTCGGCGCGTTCGAACGCGCGCCAAATGGCGATCCGCCTGGCTTCCGGATTGGCCAGCACGTAGTCGAACCGGCTCGCGGCGAACTGCGTGAGGTCGCCGTCCTCGAGCGGTACGGCCTTGACGACCGCCTGCGCCTGGTCGTCCACGACCGCGTCGAACAAGGCGTCCTTGTCGCCGAAGTACACGTAGATCAGGCGCTTGTTGACACCCGCGCGGTCGGCGATCCGGTCGATCCGGGCACCCGCGAGCCCGTACTCCGCGAACTCCTCCGTCGCGGCGCGCAACAGCAACGCCTTCGTGGCCGCTGCATCGCGTGGGCGCCGGGTGCTGCGGTCGGACATGTAGCTCACCCTCTCATCCAGGTCAGGCACCGACGACGGCGGTCAACTCGTCCAGCCGCCGGGCGCCGTCGATCGCGCGTTCGACGACGGTGCGCGCCTGGTTACCGAGGGCGTCGACGGCACCGCTGAACAGCTGCATGTCAAGGAGTTCGAGCGGTTGCAGGTGGTGCACGTTCTCCGAGGTGATCGAGGGACCGATGGCTTGCAGGGCGAAGCTGGTCGCCGATCCGGAGCGCAGTACGTCGAGCAGCGGCCGGGTCGGCAACTCGAGGGACCGCGCCAGATCGAGCACCTCGATGACGTTTTGGTGGTTCATCATCATCAGGGCGTTGTTGAACAGCTTGCCGTACTGCCCCGAGCGGGCCGGGCCGACGTGGATGACCTCCTTGGAGAAGGTCCGGAAGACCGGAGTCAGGCGCTCGACGACCTGCGTCCGGCCGCCGACGATCGTGGTGAGCTGCCGCGCCAAGGCGACGGCGCGGCCGCCACTGACCGGGGCATCCAGCACCTCGACGCCGTACGGTTCGGCGAGCCGGGCGAGCTCGCGCGCTGCTTGCGGCAGACCGGTGCCGTGATTGACCAGGACAGCGCCGCGACGCATGTTCTCCAGCAGGCGACCCTCGACCGCGACCTGGAGGTTGTCGGAGTCCTCGCGGAGGCACAGCCCGACGATGTCGCTGACCGCCGCCAGCTCGGAAACGCTCGAGTGGGTTGTGAAAGCGTGGCCTTCCAAGGCCATCAGCGACTCGGGGCGCCGCGCCCAGACGTGCAGCGGATAGCCGCCGTCGGCGATCGCCTGCGCGATCGGGGCGCCCTGGTCGCCGAATCCGATGAAGCCGACCGTGGGCTTGTTGTCAGACATTGCAGATCCCCCTACCACGCCAGCTTGCCGGCAGCGTCGAAGAACTCGCCGCTCGGTCCGTCCGGAGCGACCTGCGCCAGCCTGACGATGACCTCGGCGCCTTGCTCGACGGTCTGAGTCCCGGCGTGGTGGTTCAGGTCGGTGGCCGTGAAGCCTGGGTCGGCGGCGTTGATCCGGACGCCTGGGAACGCCTTCGCGTACTGCACCGTGACCATGTTGACAGCGGCCTTCGAGGCCGGGTACTCGACACCCGGGTAGAAGTGCGACGGCGACTGCTGGTCCACGAGGTCGCGCACCAGGGAGAGGCCACTGCTGACGTTGACGACAACGGGAGCCGCGGAGCGCTGCAGCAGCGGCAGAAAGGCGTGCAGCGTCCGGACCTGACCGAACACGTTGGTCTCGAACACGGTGCGCATGCTGTCGGCTGTTACGTCGCCGACGGCGAGGAAACCGCCGTCGTCCGCGCGCGGCTCGATGCCGGCGTTGTTGACCAGCACGTCGAGACCTCCGTCGGCCTCGACGGACTTGGCCGCGGCCTCGACGGACGCGTCGTCGGTCACGTCGATCTGGACGAACCGGGCCCCGAGGGCTTCGGCGGCGGTGCGGCCGCGCTCGGCGTCGCGGGCGCCGACGTACACGGTGTGTCCGGCGGCGATCAACCGGCGGGCCGTCTCGAAGCCGATGCCCTTGTTCGCGCCGGTGATCAGGATGGTGGACATGATCTACTCCGTTCGATGAAGTAACTAACTGGATATATACAGCATGCACCGCGCACGGAAGTAAGTCAACAGTTAGTTACATGTGCGCCGGCGCTCTCGATCGAACCACTCACGGTTTCCGGACGTGTCCCGACCAGGGGGACGACCGAGCACCCCATGGACCAGGAGGAATCATGTCCGTACGCACGACCATCGCGGCCACGGCCGCCGTTCTCGCGGCAGCTGCCTTCGGGATGCCGGCCGCGAGCGCCGCACCGGCCATCCCGCTGAACGGCGGGCAGGAGGCCGCGGCCGCCGACCCGGACGGCCACGGGTTCTTCACCTACACCATCGAGGGCACCACGTTCTGCTGGACCCTGAGCTGGCACGACATCGAGCCCGCCACGGCCGCACACGTCCACCTCGCCCCGCGCAACGTCGCCGGACCGGTCGTCATCCCGCTGTCCGTGGCCGCGAACCCCGGATCGGGTTGCACCCCGATCAGTGCCGACCTCGCCGCCGGCATCACCGCCGACCCGAAGGCGTACTACGTCAACATCCACACCGCGACGTTCCCGGCAGGCGCCATCCGCGGCCAGCTGAAGTAGCTCAGCTCACCTTGCGGGCCAGGGACGCGAGCCGATGGGTCACGTCCCTGGGCCGCTCCTGCATGAGCATGTGACCGGCGCCCGGGTAGATCCACAGGCGTGCGCTCGGGAGCTCTGCGGCGATGCGGTTTGCGTGCCGCGGCGGGAGGAGGCGGTCGCGGGTGCCGTGCATGATCTCGACCGGCAGT
This sequence comes from Kribbella pratensis, assembly GCF_004366075.1. GTDB lineage: Bacteria > Actinomycetota > Actinomycetes > Propionibacteriales > Kribbellaceae > Kribbella > Kribbella pratensis. The sequence continues at coordinate 2,679,236 of NZ_SODU01000001.1, forward strand.
TGGTCGAGCACTTTCAGCGCGTGTCCGCGATCGTGCTCCAGCATCGTCTCGAAGAATCCGCCGTACGACGCCCCGGGCACCACAGCCAGGTCCGCCATGAACAGCTCGACCTCGGCCGGATCCGGGTTCTTCCCGAACACCACCCGTCGTAGAGCCGGCCGTTGCAGGGCGGCGGCGAGAACCGCGGCACCGTGCGCCGCGCCGGCGACGCGCCCTCGATCGGCCAGCTCCGCCGCACGCGCTTCCGCCGCGGCCACACGCGCCTCCGCCTCGGCGGCACGGGCTTGCGCTCGGCGCGCGTCGCGGCGATCGATTCTTTTACCGACCGCGTTCAGCACGCGTGGTGCGATCCGGGTGGCTGCGGGGTCGAACCTCGCGGGGAGGCCGAGGGCGCCTTCGGTCAGGCGGCCCGAGGTGGTGCTGACGAGGGCCGCCGCGCGGATGCGGGAGCCGAAGAGTTCCGGGTGCCGGTCGGCGGCCGCCATCAGGGTCATGCCACCCATCGAGTGCCCGGCGTACACGACCGGGCCGTCGCCGACGACCTCGTCGAGGACCGTGACCAGGTCGTCGGCCAGCTGATCGAGCCGCGTCGTACCGGCAGGCGCAGCGTCCGAACGACCGTGTCCGCGATGGTCGTACGTGACGACCCGCACGGCATCCGGCCCGAGGATCTGCGGCAGGCCCTCCACCTGGTTGTGCCAGGAGCGCGTCGAGCAGGTCCACCCGTGCACGAGCAGCACCGTCACCGGCGCGTCGGCCGGCCCGGTCATCTCGACGTTCAGCCGTACTCCGTCCGCGGTCGTCACCCCGGACCGCTCCAACTGGATCGTCACGCAGTCTCCCGTTCCCGTTCGCCGGCGGCGAGATGAGCCGCCCGCATCCGTCCGCCGCGGGCGCCGCGCCCGACCAGCCAGGCGATCCCGATCACCTCGAGCAGCCCGACGACCGCGAGCAGCGCGTAGCCGGCGTTCCACATCCATCGTGGCACGTCGGTCCGTTCCTCGCGGCGCAGCGTCTGCTGTTCGTTCACGAACTCGACCGTCTGCCCGTTCGACACCTGGATCGCGGGCTTCGCGATCGCCAGGTCCTCCGGCGCGTACACCCAGGCCGCCACCATGTCCCGCGGCCCCTGGTGCAGCCGGATCATCGACTTCCACTTCCCGTACATCGGCAGCGGGTCCGCCGACCGGTACGTGCCGTCGGCAACCTTCTGCATCGGGTGGTACACCAGCCCGCCGCCCTGCCAGGCAAGCGCCTCGAACCAGCGCGCCCCGTCGACATGGGCCGCCGCGTCAGCAGGCGTGAGCGTGATGGTGACGTACGCCGTCGGCTCGGCCCCCGTGGCCACCCGCTCCAACGACACGACCCCGGACACACCCGCATCCGCTGTCCGCGGCACGCAGAAGAACACCGTCGCCACCACCGCGACCAGTCCGACCGCACCCAGTTGATGAGTACGCCGGACCGCGACCGGGCGGATGTGCTTGATCCCGATCGCGCGCTCCTCGCCGGCCACCTCGGCGTATCGGGTCGCGAGCCAGGCCCCGACCAGGCCGGCGCCGGCTCCGACGATCACGCCGTACCCGATCGCGGACGGCAGCATCGACGACGGCCACGCGATCGGCATCCAGACCTGGCTCCAGGCGTACTCCGCGACCACGCCGACGGTCCCGATCAGGACCCCGGAGACGAGCCCCAGCCGGAAGCGGTTCTTGTTGCCGAGGGCAAACGCCACGACCTCGACCAGCAGTGCCTCGACGATCAGCAACGGGAAATGCCCGACGATCTCACCGAGCGGCTCGGCGACCGCCCACGCGATGCCGCCGCGGATCACCAGGTACACGGCCAAGGCGGCGAACGTCGTCCCGGGACCGCGGCGCGCCCGCAGGATCGTGAACGCCATCGCCGAGCCGAACACGATCAGCAGCGGCTGGAGGATCAGCGGGAACTGCGGTACGCCGTAGTTGAACTCGGTGCTGAACAGGTCCCACGCGATCAGCAGTGCGCCGACCGACACGAGCTCCTGGAACAGCCGGCGCTTGTTGATACCCATCAGTTGCTCGACCTCGGCGATCGCCAGCAGCCGCGCGAAGATCGAGAAGACCACGCCTCCGATCATCAGCAGGTGCGTCGGCCCCCAGAGCGTGACGTCCTCACCGAACAGGTGGTGCCAGACGTCGTCGAGCGGGAACCCGACCAGCGCGAACGTGCCGCAGACCGTGATCAGCGCGGCGCTGCACGGGATCCGCCAGCCCTTGGTGAGCTTGATGGTCCTGGCCGGCAGTGGCTTCCGCGCGAGTGCGATCGGCAGTACGCCGGAGACGATCACACCGAGGATCCCGAAGAAGATCGGGTAGTGCGCCGGCGTCCCGAACGGTCCGGTGTCGCGGCCCTTGTCGATGTGCACCGCGATGTCCCACCAGACCCCGAACGCGCAGGCAAGCAGCGAGACCGCGTGCAGGTACGGCGTGAGCGCGGCCCATCGGGGGACTCCGTCCAGTCTCCCGATGGTGTCCGCGAACCTGCCTACCAGCGTGACGCGGCCGGTGCGTTCGCGCCACAACAGCCCGGCGAGTGCGACGTACAGCAGCCCGACCACGCCGGTGACGATGGCGATCTGGTCGAACGTCGCCGTACCGGTGGTCGCCAGCGGGATGACCATGGGACTCCTTCGGGACACTGCGTCGTTTCCAACACAGAGTATGCGCCATGGGTGATGTTACATCAGCTATGTAACGTGAAGTCTGGAAGACTGTCAAGGGTGGATGCACAGGACGAGGAGCTCACCGTCGACCAGCTCGCCGCGAAGGTGGGCATGACGGTGCGGAACGTACGCGCGTACGCCGGGCGCGGCCTGATCCCGCCGCCGCGGCTGGTCGGCCGGACCGGGTACTACGGCCAGGACCACGTCGCCCGGCTGACGCTCGTCCGCGAACTGCTCGCCAAGGGGTACACGCTGGCCGCGGTCGAGCGGATGCTGGGCGAACTGCCCGACGGCGCGATGGCGCTCGGTGTCTTCGAAACCCTGGTGAATCCGTGGACCCCGGCCGAGCCGGAGGTGCTCGACGAGTTCCAACTGGCCGAGCGGGCCGGCGTACCGCACGATCCCGCGGTGATCGAGCGGCTGGTCGAGCTCGGGATCGCCGAGCGGCTGGACGACGGGCGGCTCCGGATCGCGAACTCGGACCTGCTGCGGACAGGCCTCGAGGTGATCAAGCTCGGCGTACCGATGCAGGCGATCTTCGAGATGCTGCCGAAGCTCTTCGCGCAGGCCGACGCGGTCGCCAAGACGTACGTCGAACTGTTCCGCTCGACCGTCTGGCGCGACTTCACCAACGCCGGCATGCCTACGGAGGGATGGCCCGAGATCCAGCGCACGCTCGAGGGCATCATCCCGCTGGCCGGACAGGCGCTGGTCGCGGCGTTCCGGGAGGCGATGTCCCGCGAGATCGAGATCGTCGCCTACGAAGAGCTCGGACTCGACCCGAAGACGCTGCCCTCGACCGGCTAGACGCTACCGGCGCTCACTCGCCCAGTCATCCACTCTGCGCAGACGTTCGACTCGGTCGGCGAGGTTCTCGGCGGTGATCTGTCCGTCGACGTACCGCCCGTACCAGTGCACGAAACTTGTTGCCTCGCGCATCAGTTCGAGCTCGCGGAGCGCGGACAGCTCCGCATCCGTCAGCGGGAACGCGTCGAGGAACCCGCGCTGGAACGCCGCACTCGGGTGGCCGACCTCACCGAAGAAGAACCGGCCGACCGCGAGATCCATCGCCCGGAAGCCGAGGCCCGCGGACTCGAAGTCCAGGATCGCGGTGACCCGGCCGCCGGCCATCAGCACGTTCGTCATCGCGAAATCGCCGTGGATGATCTGCCGCGGCAGGTCGGACCGCGGGCCGATGCCGGTGAGGATCCGGGCGACGTCGTCCCGGTCCTCCGCGGACACGCCGTCGATGACCCGATCGATGCTCGGCACCCGCGGGTGGACGGTGGTCAGGTCGCCGTCCCACACGAACGGCGGCGGCAGCTCGGCCGGGTCAAGCCGAGCGAGTGCATGGTCCAACTCGGCCAGTGCACGTCCGCACGCCTCCGCGCTCGCGGTATCGCCGCGCACCGGGTGCTCGCCGGGGATGCGGCGACTCAGACTCGCCAGGACCGTCTGGCCGTTGAGTTCGCCACGTAGTGCGGTTTCTCCGTCAGCGGGCACGGGCGCCGGTACGGCGAAGGACAGTCCGCTCAAGGCCCGCAGTACCGCATGCTCGTACGTTGGAGCGATCGCATTGCGGTGGATGCGCAGCACGAACTCGTCGCCGACGTAGTACCCGGTGTTGTTCGTGCCTTCGGTGAGCGGGCGTACGTCGTACGCCTGAAGTCCCCAGCGCTTCAGCAGACTGTCCACCCCTGCATCCTCCCTGAGGGAAGGTCCGGGGGCAGATAGGTAATCCTCCGCATGCCTGAACCGGTCCTCATGCGCGAGCGTATAGCTACCAGGACACACCAGGCAGGAGGAAGAGGATGCGCCAGATCCAGATCCGCCGGCGGCCCCGCACCACCACGACCCGTCGGCAGACTCAGACCCTCGATCTCCGGACCCCGTCCGGACGTCCCCTGCCGTTCTGAAAGCTGACTGCAATGAAACTCCGACTGCATGTCCACCGCGTCCGCTCCGGCGGCTGGTGTGCCGACATCGACGACGACAACGACCGGCAGCCCGACGACCCCTACTGGTGCGTCGACGCGTGGCCGACCCTCGAGTCCGCCCTCGCCGCCGGCTGCGCCAGGCTCGCCGAACTGTCCCGCACGACCGCCCCGTCCCGCGTCAGCGGGTACTACGAACCGGCTCTGGCCGCCTGAACCAACGGGGATTGAGGCCCGGCGAACCGCAGGGGGTTTGCCGGGCCTCACTTACTTATTCCCCGGGTGAGGTCCTATTTCTTGGTGAGGTCGCGCCGGTCGGGAAGATCACCTAGATCGGAGTTCCAGTCGTCCTCGTCGTCGGGGAGGTTCGCGTCGTTGCGGCGGGCGATGCGGACGAAGGCGAGGATCAGCAGGATCGGGCCGAGGACCATCGCGGTCTCGGGAATCCCGCCCAGGTGCAGCGTGATCATTTCGCCGATCATGACGCCGTCACCAGAGCGATTCCGCCGGCCGTGAAGGCGACCATCGCGGCCAGCATCGGGTACTGCGCCCTGCGCAACTGCCGGCGCCGGAACAGCTCGGCAGCGCGATCATGCGCGGACACGACCCCGAGTACGTGCCCGAGCACGATCGCACCGATCTGGACCCCCGCGATCAGCCCGGTCCCGAGGAACGCGTAGTCGATCCGGGTACCGCTCGTCCCGAGCAGGTCCCAACCGCGCCCGAACGGGTCGGATGCGAGCAGCCAGCCCTCCTGACCCTGGAACATCGCGAACGAGAAGTAGTGCGCGACGGCGTACCCGATCGCGATCGGCACCAGCGAGTGCGCGAACGCACCCGGCAACCCGGCGGGACCAATTGCGGCAGGTCGGATCTGCGCCGCGCCGGTTGCCCGTGCGGCCAGCAGGAAGAGGGCCGTCACGATCGCGACCGCGGCGATCAACCCCGACGTGTACACAGGGATGTGGCCCAGCGCACCTGTCAGCCGCGTCCACACCGACCAGCGGGAGATTCCGTCGAAGGCCGTCGACCCGAGCAGCAGACACAGCAGCCCGACGATTCCCGGCTGCTGCGGCATCGTCGCGAGTCCGGCGAGCGGATTCCGCAGTTCGAGCCGGCCACTCGCGCCGCGGCCGAGAGGGCTCAGTCGGCCGAGCGTCTCGGCATACACCTCGAAGCTGTCCCCGATTGCGAACCAGGACGGGCCGTAAACGATGCCTGCGGCAACATTCAGGACGGCGTACGTCGTGGTGAAGATCGCGACCACCCGCGGGTCGGAGCCTTCCGGGTACACCAGTTCGAGCCAGAGGAAGCCGGCCAGACCGGCCACTGCAGGCCAGTACGCGATCCCGTGCGGGAGGGGCCGGTACGACGTACGCCGTACCAGGCCCGCGATCGTCCGCAACGGGTTCGCCAGCCGCCAGATCGGTCCGCAGAGCAGCGAGAGCGGGATGATGCCGACCCAGATCCAGACATACAGCCAGGTCGGCGCCGGGTTCAGGGACGGCTCGGGGTTGCCTAACCATGCGGCCCCGAGCAGGAGTGCCAGCGCCGCTAGCCCGGCCAGCTTCAGTACGACGCGCGTCGCCGGGTGGTCGACGATCCGGGTCAGGACCTGGAGCGGCCGGCCCACGGCCCGCTCGAACCGCGGGCGCGACCAGAACGCGGCGAGCGCGAAGAACGACACCGCGACGGCGGCGCCGGCGGAGTAGATCGCCAGCCACAACGGCACCGGCAGGTCCCCTCGACCGCCGATCCCATGCAGTGGCAGCACCGCGTACTCCGATCCACCGGACTATTCGACCGATTGAATGTAACACGACTGATGTCACATAGCGAGGGTCTGATATTCGGCGGGATCGAAGCGCCGGGTGAGCTGCCGGAACCGGAACGTGAACGACGGCCACAGGGTCGTGTTGCGTCCCTCCGAGTCCAGGTACCAACTGGTGCAGCCGCCGCGGGTCCAGATCGTGTTCCGCATCGACGATCGGACCCCGGCGACGAACGCGCGCTGCACATCCCGCCGTACCTCGACCTCTCGCAACCCCTGGGCATCCATGGTCTTGAGCGCGTCGAGGATGTACGCGATCTGGGACTCGATCATGAACACCATCGAGCTGTGCCCGAGACCGGTGTTCGGGCCGATCAGCATGAAGAAGTTCGGGAAGCCGGCGATCGCCGTACCGAGATGAGCCTCCATGCCGTCGGCCCACGCCTCGCGCAGCGAGACACCGTCGCGACCGTGCACCATGTCCATCACCGGCAGGTCCGTGACCTTGAAACCGGTGCCGTAGATGATCGTGTCGACCTCGTGCTTCACGCCCTCGGTCGTGACGATGCCGGTCGGCGTCACCTCGGCGATCCCGTCGGTGACCACCTCGACGTTCGGCCGCGCCAGCGCCGGGTAGTAGTCGTCGGAGATCAGCACGCGCTTGCAGCCGAGGGTGAAGTCCGGCGTCAGCTTGGCCCGCAGCAGCGGGTCGCGGACCTGGTGCGCGAGGTGCGTCTCGGCGATCTTCTGCGCCTGCTTCATGATCGCGGGCAGCTTGGTGAACCCGAGCACCATCGACTCGCGACCCCAGTAGATCCCGGCCCGGACAGCCTTCTGCACCAGCGGGAACCGCCGGTAGATCGCCTTCTCCGCAGCGGTGATCTTGCGGTCGGGTCGCGGCATCACCCACGGCGGCGTCCGCTGGAACAGATGCAGTTCCTCGACCTCGGGCTGGATCGCCGGCACGAACTGGATCGCCGACGCGCCGGTCCCGATCACGGCGACCTTGCGACCGCTGAGGTTCAGGTCGTGATTCCAGCGCGCCGAGTGGAACACCTCGCCCTCGAAGTCCTCGATCCCGGGCAGCTTCGGGTACGACGGTTCCGCCAGCGGACCCATCCCGGACAGCAGGATGTCCGCGGTGAACGTCTGCTGGTTCGTGGTGATCTGCCAGGCGCCGTCCACCCAGCGCGCGGATTCGACCGTGTTGCCGAAGCGGATGTGCGGGCGCACGCCGTACGACTCGGTGACGTTCCGCAGGTAGTCCTCGATCTCGGGCTGCGGCGAGAACGTCGACGACCAGTCAGGGTTCGGGGCGAACGAGAACGAGTACAGGTGCGACGGCACGTCACACCGGCAGCCCGGGTACGTGTTGTCCCGCCAGGTGCCGCCGACGTCCTCGGCGCGCTCCAGTACGACGAAGTCGTCGTACCCGGCCTGCTTCAGCCGGACCGCCATCCCGATGCCCGCGAACCCGGTGCCGATCACCACGATCCGATGCCGCTCGCTCATGCGGTTTCTCCAGCCCGTCGGTAGTTACTCGTGCGGAACTTACTCGTAGTAAGTTACTCGGAGTCAGTTAGACTGCGCAAGTGACCTCGACCACTGTTCCCCCGGGCCCGCCGAAGCGCCGTCGCGACCGGGCCGCGCGGGAACGGGAGATCCTCGAGGCGGCCGAGCGGATCTTCGGCGAGCGCGGGTACCAGGGCACGTCGATGGACGACGTCGCCGCGCAGGTCGGGGTGTCGAAACCGCTGATCTACCAGTACTACGGCTCGAAGGACGGCCTGTTCCTCGCCTGTCTCGCCCGGCTCCGCGGCCAACTCCTGGACACCGTCGCCGACGCGGTGCTGGCGGCGCCGGACGCCGAGGACGCCCTGTACGCCGGGTTCCTGGCCTGGTTCCGTTTCCTCGATGAGCATCCGCAGGCGTGGTCCGTCCTGGTCGACGAGGGCATGCTGAGCGCCGGCCCCGCCGCGGAAGCCACCGACGAGGTCCGCGCGGCCTTCATCGAACTGATCGCCACGATGGTCCGGATGAACCTCCCCGCCGGTCGCCCCGTCGACGACGACGAGGTCCAGATCGTTGCCCAGAGCATCTCCGGCGCCACCGAACGCCTCGCCATCTGGCGCACCCGCGCCGCCACGCCGCCCACCCCCGAAAAGGTCGCGCGTACCCTCCAAGACCTCCTCTGGCAGGGCCTCCACACCCTCAAGACCACTTGATCACTGGCGACCGCGTCGAGGATCCGGCCGTGGCTCCGACGTACCCGGCAACTCGACGAAAGGATCCTCAGATGCCCAAGGTGTACGCGCAGGCGTCGGTCTCGTTGGACGGTTTCATCGCCGGCCCGAACGGAACCGGCTTCGACCGTCTGTTCGCCTGGTGCACCGCTGGAGACGTCGAAACCCCGACCAGCCAGCCCGACCGGCTGACGTACCGCACGAACGCAGCCACCGCCGCCTACCTCCGCGACCTGCTCGAAGGCACCGGCGCGCTCGTCGTCGGCCGCCGCCTCTTCGATGCCACCAATGGCTGGAACGGCTCACACCCACTCGGCAAACCCGTCTTCGTCGTCACCCACGAACCACCCACCGACTGGGTCGACACCGATACGCCGTACACCTTCGTCACCGACGGCGTCACCGCAGCCATCGCCCAGGCGCAGTCCGCCGCTGGCTCACTCGACGTCGGCGTCGGGCCCGGCACAACGGTCGTCCAGGCGCTCGACGCCGGGCTCCTCGACGAACTCCGCCTCGACCTCGTCCCCACTACCCTGGGCTCCGGCACCGCCATGCTCGAAGGCCTCACCAAGTCACACACCTTCGCCGACCCCCAAATCATCAACGGAACCGGCGTCACCCACCTCATCTACAAACTTCCCTGACCCCGGGTGTCGGATCGGGGTCGAGGAGGTCGTAGTAGTGGTGAGGCGCCGCCGAAGGCGCCCACCAAACAGGGAGAACAACATGACCGCCAGCTACACCTTCGACATCTTCTCGAGCCTGGACGGCTACTCGAACAGCAGGACGTTCGGTGGCTACTTCGGGAAGCAAGGTCCGGAGTTTCTCGAGCACCGCTTCAACCAGTTCGGTGAGGAGCAGCGGCTGGTCCTCGGAGCCAACACCTTTCGGGGGATGGCGGCGATGCTGGCCTCGAGCTCCGAAGGGTCCGAGGTCCGGGACCCATGGGTGACCCGAATGCGGAACCTGCCGACAACGGTGGTGTCGAACACCCTCGAAGGACCACTCGACTGGCCGGACGCCACTGTCCTGAACGGCGACCCCATCGAAGCCATCGCCCGTCTCAAGAAAGAGTCGGACGTACCGCTGCGCTCCCACGGCAGCCTGACCCTGAACCGCGCCCTCCTGGCCGCCGGCCTAGTCGACCGCGTCCAGGTCACGATCTTCCCCGTGATCACCGGCCAGAGCGGCCTGGGCCGCATCTTCGACAACACACCCGACCTCGACCTGCAACTGATCGAATCCCACACCCTCGACGACAACACCCAAGAACTCACCTACCGCCCCACCCTCCACCCCTAATCCCACCACCCCACCCCACCCGCCTCTGACCAACAGGCGCAAACCCCCAACGCCAGCAGACGCCAACCCCGAACGCCACCACAACCACCACCACGCCAGACAGCGAATCCGCCAACAGAACCACACACCAGACCGCCGGTCCGCCGGTCCCCCGACACAACCGCCACCACATCCACCGCCAAACGCGCCGAGCTCGCGAACATCACCACAACCCACCACACCAGACAGCGCGTCCCCCGACACAACCGACCACCGCACCCACCGCCACACACGAAGAGCGTCGCGAAGAGCACTACAACCCACCACCCACACCAGACAGCGGATCCGCCGACACGACCGACCACACCGGACAGCGGGTTCGCCGACACAGCCGCCCACCACACCCACTGCCGCACACGGCGGGCTCGCGAAGGTCGGCACATGTGACCACCGGACCGGCCGCGACGGTGACAGCCGATGGCCGGAGTCACCACCCTGGGCCGCGACGCCGGCAACCACCCGGGACATACTGGGCTGGCTGGCAGCCGCACCTCGGCAACTAGCGCGACGGTGAACCCGTCCTACCGCTGATCGGTCAACTCGACCTCAACGACGACCAGCACCCCGACCGGCTCCGGCGGCCCCGCTGCCCTGTGTCGGCGTTCTGCTTGCCGCTCTACTTGCCGCTCTACTTGCCGCTCTGCTTGCCGCTCTACTTGCCGCTGTGCTTGCCGTTCTGCTTGGCGAGATCGGGTGACCGGTTATCGATGGCGGCATTCAGCCGCATCATCCGCCCGCGGATCTGGCCAGCTCGTGACGACCCACAGGGCGTCACAGAGGCACGCGTCCGGCGCAGCCGGGTCTGCGCCGCATGTACCGCTTGACAGCCAGCGCTAGCCGCAGCCAGCCACGCATCCTGTTCGTTCAGCGCCGGGTGGGCTGGTGTTTGCTTTCAGCAACGTTCTTTGACCACGGTCAGGCGCATCGGGGCGGCTGCCGTGGCTCAGCTGGCTTCGGCGGTATCGCCCCATGGGTCGAACGGCCTGACTTCGGCGGTATCGCCCCATGGGTCAAACGGCCTGGCTTCGGCGGTATCGCCCCATGGGTCGAACGGCGTCCTGTCCGAGGCGCGACGCGCCGACTCCTCCCTACGTTCGGCCGGAGGGTCGTCGCCCCAGATCGCCAGGTACGTCGCGTCGCGTGAGCCACTGGCTGATGAGTCGCAGACCCGTGCCCCTCCGGCCCGCGGGTGACTGCCCCGCGACTCGCCGGGCGCTGAGTGATCGGCTCGCGAAGTCTCGGGCAACAGGCGATCGGCCACCGAGTCCCCGCCCGGCGACGAATCCGCCGACGAATCGTTCGGCTGTAGGTTGCCGGTCGGTGAGTGGTCGCCCCGTGAGCGATCAGCGCGCGTGCCCTCGGGCGCTAGATGATCAGCACGCGCATGGTTAGCCCATGAATGTTCGGCTGGTGAGTCTTCAGGCAACAGGCGATTAACCCGCGACGCGCCAGGCGGTGAATTGTCGGGCGTGGAGCGCTCCCCCGGCGGTTCGAGGACCCGGGAGGCGGCCTCCGGAAAGGCCGAGGACGTGGGTCGCTCACCCGACGGCTTGTATACCCGGGACGCGGCCTCTGGTAGACGCGAGGGCATGGGGTGTTCACCCGTTGGTTCGTGTGCCCGGGAGGCGTCGTCCGACGGCCCTGAGGGCGTGGGGTACTCACCTGGCGGGCCGGGTGCCCAGGGTGCGTCATCCGGTGGTTCGTGTGTCCAGGAGGCGTCGTCCGATGGACCTCCAGACGTCGGGTACTCACCCGGCCGCCCGGGTGCCCAGGGTGCGTCATCCGGCGGTTCGTGTGTCCAGGAGGCATCGTCCGATGGACCCGCAGGCGTGGCGTGATCACCCGGCGACTCGTTTACCCGGAAGGGGTCGTCCGGGAGGCCCGCAGGCGTGGGGTGATCACCCGGCGACTCGTTTACCCGGAAGGGGTCGTCCGGGAGGCCCGCAGGCGTGGGGTGATCACCCGGCGACTCGTTTGCCCGGAAGGGGTCGTCCGGGAGGCCCGCAGGCGTGGGGTGATCACCCGGTGGCTTGGGTGCTCCGGATGCGTGGGCCGGTGGTTTGTGTGGGTGGCGGGGTGGTGGGTCGGCCCAGGTGGGTCTGGTGACGTGGACTTGGCCGTTGGTGATGGTGATGGTCCAGTGGCCGTGGTGCAGGTCGGTGTGGTCGCGGCGGCAGACCAGGGCGAGGTTGTCGAGCTTGGTGTGGCCGCCGTCGATCCAGGAGATCAGATGATGTGCGTCGCACATGACCGGTGGCGCGTTGCAGATGACGCAGCCGCGGTCGCGGGTGTTGAGGGCGCGGCGGAGGGCTTTGGTGACGAGGCGTTCGCGGCGGCCGACGTCGAGGGGTTCGGAGTTGGAGCCGAGCACGATCGGGATGACGTTGGCGTCGCAGGCGAGGCGGCGGATGGTGGCGGCGGACAGCCCGTTGCTGTAGACGGTGTGCCCGATCGCATCGGCGGTGGCCGCCTTCAGGTCTTCCAGGTCGATCGTGACCGTGAGGTTCGCCTTCGCCCCGAACCCGGGCACCACGTCACCACCCACACCAGCCACCGCACCAGCACTCGCACCACCGCTCGGACCTGCTACGACACCAGCAGCGACACCGGCAGCGACACCAGGCTGTTGGCCGTCTCCTGCAGCAGCACCCGAGCCATCATCCGCGCGAACGTCCGCGCCACTCGGCGCGTCGACCGTCGTCTCCGCCGTCGAGGCTTGCGCCATGGAGCCTGTCTCTGTTGAACCAGTGTCTGTGGAGCCAGCGGACCCGGAACCAGCCTCGGTGGAATCGGTCGCGATGGAGTCAGCCGTCGGGGAGGCAGCCTGCGGGGAGCTGGCTGGTTTGTTGGTGGGGCGGGGCATGGTGGGTGAGGGGGTGCCGGCGTCCAGGGCGGTGGCGGCGAGGGTCAATGTGGTGGTGAGGGCGTCGGCTTGGCGTTTTTCGCGGGAGCGGGGGTCTCGCTCGCCGTCGAGGGTTTTGTGGGGGCGGGCGCCGGTGACGATCAGGGTGCGGAACAGTTCGGCGTTCTCGTTGGCAAGGTAGCCCTTGAACTTCACGCCGCGGTCGGCGGTCGTCAGGGTGAGGGATTCGCGGGCGGCCGCCTTGTGTTCTTCGGGTTCGGGGCCGTCGGTGTCGAGGATGTCGCGGGATTGTTCGGCGGCCTTGCGCAGGTCGGTCGGACACAGGTGCCGGGCGAGGCGGACGAGTTCTTGTTCGGCGAACTCCAGATCGGCCACCGGCACCGTCGTCGGCACCTTTTCCAGCGCGGTGACGATTGCTTCGGCTTGTGCCGGCCGCAACACCACCTCAGGAATCTCCCCGTCCCGGTCGTCTGCCACATCGGCCACATCGGGGAGGGCGGCGGTGACGGCCGGGTACTTGGGGAGTGCGCGGGCCAGGCGGACGTCGCGGTAGGCGCGGGAGTGGTCGAGGCGGTAGCGGAACTCCAGGTACTGCACCATGTCACGCGCACCGACCCGTTCGGCATACCCGGAGGAGTCCATCGCCGCGACCAGCCGCAACCGGCGCGTCTCAAGCCGCGCCAACTCGGCATCGGCCTCGTCGAGAGCACGCGCCAACTCCGCATCGCTCAGCAACTCGGCCGGCTTGTCCGTATCGAGAGCACACGCCAGTTCGGCGTCGCTCATCAACTCGGCCGGCTTGTCCATGTAGCAAAGCCTAGACACCGCCACCGACAATTTCCGAAGCCAGATCCCCTTGTTTCCAAGGGATTCTGTTATCCACAGATCTCCACCGGCCCTTGCGCGGAAGGCAGCTAGTGTGCAGTGAAGTCGGTGAGGATGTCGGCGACCGAGGCCTGGCCGTTGGGGAGGGTGTCAGGGAAACGGCCCATGTAGTAAGGGATTGCGATGATCACGAGGGAGAGCGCCCAGCCGCGGGCGCGGAGCCAGGTGGCATTGTCGACCTCGAGCGCTTCGCGGTAGGCCTTTCTGGACTCGCCTTCGAAGATCCACCACGCGGGCAGTACGTCGCCTGCAGGGTCGGCGGCGCGCGCCGTGGCGAAGTCGATCACTGCCGAAAGCTTGCTGTCAGCAACTAGCAAATTGCCCGACATCAGATCGCCGTGGATCCACCTCGGCGTACCGTCCCAGGTGTCGGCCGCCAGGGACTCCTCCCACGCTGCCAACACGCGCTCGGTGTCGAAGTGCTCACGCAGCTCGTCCAGCGCCACGCGGAACATTTCGTCCCGCGGTGCCAGCGGCGTACCGCGGCTGAACGGATCGTCGTCCGGGACCGGTGCGCCGGTCGTGTCGACTTCTCGCAGAGTCCGGACGAAACCGGCCAGATCGTGCGCGGCCTGCGTTCTGTCGACAGGCTCCGGTGCGAATGGTGCCCCAGGCAACCAACGGTATACGCCCCAGGTGAAGGGATAGACCTCTGACGGCTGACCGAGTTCGAGTGGTTCCGGAATCGGCAGCGAGACGTACGGCGCCAGGCGTGGCATCCAGGTCAGATCCATCTCGACCTGCCCCTGGTTCCGCGACGTCCTCGGCAAGCGAACCGACAGATCGTCGCCCACGCGGAAGGTCACGTTGTCGGTGCCCGACCGCTCGACCACCCGCACCGGCAGCCCTGCCCAGCGCGGGAACTGCTCCGCCAGCAGTCGCTCTACCACCGCGGAGTCGATTTCCACCTCGTCGTCATGCAGCTTCGGAACACCCGTCACGGCGCGACCCTCACACCCGGACGACGCACGGTCAACCGATTTCGAGCGGCGCGCGTGCGCGAGAATGATTCCATGACGAGTCCCCCGCTCCCCGAGGCGTGGCAGCGCGCCGAGGTTCCCCCGCTGCCGGCCATCGGACCTGAGGTCGTCGACGAGTTCGCCCGTACGATCTACGGCCGTACGCCGGAAGGTGGGCGACTGACCGAGCTGGTATTGCGTTCGCGGGAGAACGGCGTCCTCGACGGGGCAGCCGACCGCTTGCGTCACCACGCGGTGATCGCCTGCCCACTGGGCGACCTCGAACTCGACACCGTCACCCACCTCCCGGCCGGAGCGAGCGCCGAACACCCCGTACCGGTCGTCGTCGCCCTCAACTTCAAGAGCGACGAGGTGCCCTCCGCGAAGGTGATGAAGGCCGGGTACGCCGTACTAGCGGTCGACTACCAACAGATCGAGCCCGACGACCCGGCACCGCCCGCACCCGGCGTACGCGCGCTGTTCCCAACCCAAACGACCGAGTCGACCGAGACGACCGAGACAAGCGATACAACCGAGCCATGGGGAGCGGTCGCGGCCTGGGCGTGGGGACTGTCCCGCCTCCTCGACATCGCGGACGGAATCGAAGGCGTGGATCCCGCGGAGCCGGTCGTGCTCGGGCATTCCCGGCTGGGCAAGGCCGCGCTGTGGGCGGGGGCGCAGGACGAGCGGTTCGCGGTCACGGTCGCCAACGGGTCCGGTTGCTGCGGCGCGTCGTTGTTCCGGCATCCGGGTGGCGAGGACATCGCCGCGATCACCACGAAGTTCCCGCACTGGTTCGTCCCGTCGTTCTCGACGTACGCCGGTAACGAGAGCAGCCTGCCCGTGGATCAGCACCAGCTGCTCGCGAGCATCGCCTCGCGCCGCGTGTACGTCGCCAGCGCCGAGGACGACGCGTGGGCCGACCCGGTCGGCGAGTACCTGGCCGTGGTCGCCGCCCGGCCGGCCTTCGGCCCGAACGGCATCGGCTACCACGTCCGCCCCGGCACCCACGATCTCCTCGAAGAGGACTGGCTGCACGCCCTGGCCTTCGCGAAACGGTGACTCCCGTCAGTTCCCGAACAGCTCGTGGATGGCGGCTTCCTGGTCGTCGGTCAGGTCGGTGTGGATGAGCTTGGCCCGGAGTCCGGTCCTCCGGAAGGTTTCGCGGACCTTGTCCGCCACCTCGTCGCTGGACAGCAGGAACAGCGCCGACGTCCCCGGCGTGACCTGGGCGCGTACCTCCTTGATGAAGTCGTCGTCGATCCCGACGTCGATCAGGGAGCCCGCCACCGCTCCGGCCGCCGCGCCGATCGCAGCTCCCGCCCAGGGCATCAGGAAGATCGTTCCGAACAGCATCCCCCAGAACATCCCACCGACCGCTCCCGGACCGGTCATGTTCCGCACCTGCCGGGTCCGCGGCCGCCGCTTCTCCGGCTGCCACGACACCGAGGCCGCGTCATGGATCCGGATCAGCTTCTGCTTCGCCAGACTCTCCAACGTGCCGATCGCCTGGTTGGCCCCGTCCCAGGTCTCGAACTTCCACACCGTCAACGTCGCCATCGCACCGCTCTCCTCGCGCCCATCCGCCGACTCCCGCGTAGCGCGTGCCTGCTGGGGTACGCCGATCCGCACCCGAACCCCCGCCGCCAGTCCACCCCGCGTCCGCCGCACACCGACCCTGCCGTGCACGATTCCCGCCGCACCGCGCGCTCCAGTACCCACGTCACCCACCCCGATCGCAATCCCTGCCTCAACACTTCACTGGACGCTCCCTCTCACCCGTCAGTTGCCGACTTTCTCCCCAGATCACGAGTCCACCACCGCAAGCCATCCGGTGCCAGGTCTCACCCGCACCCGGCTGACGGATGTCATGGGTGGGTCGTGACGAGCGATCCAGGGGTGCGACGGCCCGCTTCAGCAGGCTCTAGGTATGACGACAACGACTGCGGTCAGCCTGCGGGGTGTGACCAAGAAGTATGCGGATGTGCAGGCCGTCGCCGGGGTGGATCTGACCATCCGGGCCGGTGAGGTGGTGGCGTTGCTGGGGCCGAACGGCGCCGGTAAGTCGACCACGATCGAGATGCTGCTCGGCCTGGTGAAGCCGGACCAGGGCACGGTGCAGGTGTACGGCGGTACGCCGACCGACGCGATCGCCCAGGGGCAGGTCGGCGTGATGCTGCAGAGCGGCGGGATCATCGAGGACGCCAAGGTCGGCGAACTCCTGAACCTGGTGGCCGGACTGCACAACGACCCGATGCCGGTCGAGGAGGCACTCGAGCGGGCCGGGATCGCCGACCTCACCAAGCGGACCATGAAGGGTCTGTCCGGCGGCCAGAAGCAGCGGGTGCGGTTCGCGATGGCGATCATCCCGCAGCCCGACCTGATCGTGCTGGACGAGCCGACGACCGGTATGGACGTCGAGTCCCGTCGCGACTTCTGGGCGTCGATGCACGCCGAGACCGCCCGCGGCCGCACGGTGCTGTTCGCGACCCACTATCTCGAAGAGGCGGATTCGTACGCCGACCGCGTGGTGCTGATGCGCAACGGCAAGGTCGTTGCCGACGGCACCGCCGCGCAGATCAAGGCGAGCGTCTCCGGCCGGACCATCCGCGCCACGATCCCCGGCGCCGATCTGGCCGCGCTCGCCTCGCTGCCCGGCGTACGCAACGTCGAGACGCGCGGCGATGTGGTCCTGCTGCAGTGCGCCGACTCCGACAGCACGCTTCGGCACCTGCTGGGCAACACCAAGGCCCACGACATCGAAGTCACCTCGGCCGACCTCGAGGACGCGGTCCTCGCGATCACCGACCAGAACAAGGCCGACCAGAACAAGGCACAGGAGACCCTGGCATGAACCGCGACTACCTGATCTTCGACATCCGCCGCACCCTGCGGAACCGGCGGGTGCTGATCTTCTCGATCCTGATGCCGCTGGTGCTGTTCCTGATCTTCGGCCTGACGATCCCGCAGGACGCCAACGAGGCCGGGATCTCCGCGATCGCGTACGTGATGGTCAGTATGGCGATGTTCGGCTCGATGTCCGCGGCGATGAGCAGCGGCGGCGTGATCGCGGCCGAACGCGACGGCGGCTGGAACCGGACGCTGCGGCTGACCCCGCTGAAGCCGCAGGCGTACGTCGTGAACAAGGTCATCCTGAGCCTGCTACTGGCGGTCCCGCCGCTGCTGGTCGTGTTCGTCACCGGCATGGTGTTCGGGCACGTGCACCTGAGCGCCACCCAGTGGCTGACGGTCGCGCTGGTGTCGTGGCTCGGCGCGCTGCCGTTCGCGGCGATCGGCCTGGTCATCGGGTACATCGCGAAGCCGGACAGCGTGCAGCCGATCACCGGCCTGAGCACGATGCTGATCGCGGCCTTCGGCGGCCTGTGGCTGCCGGTCGACCAGATGCCGTCGATCATGAAGCACATCGCCCAAGTCACGCCGGCGTACTGGACCGGCCAGACCTCGCGGAGTGCGCTGACGGCGAGCGGCGTGGACACCCACGCGCTGCTGGTGGTGATCGGCTGGACCGTCGTCCTCGGGCTCATCGGACTCCGCCGGTACCGCGCGGACACCGCCCGCGCCTGAACCACCCGTGACTGAGCAACCGGGCGATAGCGTGACCACCGTGAAGACTTCGCCGACCCTGATGGACGCGCTCGCCGAGCGCGGAGGCCGCCCAGGACCTGGGCGGTGGGGCTGGCTGGCCGCCGGGGTCTGGCTGTTCTACCTGAACCAGCCGTTCGAGGAGATCATCCACCGGGAGGGGACGACCCGGGTCCTCGGGCTGGTCACGCTCGCTCTCTTCGGACTGTCGTACCTCGGGTTCTTCGGGTGGATCCGCTGGGTCGGCATCGGCCCCCAGGGCATGCCGACCTGGCAGCGCCTGGCCTACCTCGGCGGGATGCTCGCGCTGAGCCTCCTGCTGCTGCCCTCGGCGGGTCAGCAGGCGCTGACCTGCCTGGTGTACATCTCCGCGGTCGCGATGATGGCGCTCGACCTGCGGATCGCGATCGGCGTCGTCGCGCTGCTGCTCGGCGGCGTCGAGTTGGCGATGCGGGTGGTGCCGGGCTGGACCGACAACGGCAGCTTCGGCTTCGCGATCTTCCTCGGCGCCTTGGCCGTGTTCGGCATGCGGCGGGCGATCCAGCGCAGTATCGAGCTGACCGCGGCGCGCAAGGACATGGCCGAGCTGGCCGTGCAGGAGGAGCGGAACCGGTTCGCCCGCGACCTGCACGACATCCTCGGCCACTCGCTCACCGTCATCACAGTGAAGGCGGAGCTGGCCGGCAAGCTGATCGAGGCGAACCCGGAGCGGGCGGCCGCCGAGGTCGCGGACGTCGAGAGCCTGGCGCGGGCCGCGCTGGCCGACGTACGGGCCGCTGTCGCCGGGTACCGCGAGCTGAGCCTGGCCGGTGAGCTCGTCTCCGCGCGGGCCGCGCTGCAGGCCGCGGAGATCAAGGCGGACCTGCCGACCACGGTCGACGAAGTACCGGAGGAGAACCGCGAACTGTTCGCCTGGGTGGTGCGGGAAGGCGTCACGAACGTCGTACGGCACTCCGGCGCGAAGCGCTGCACGATCCGGATCACGGCGGCGCAGATCGAAGTACTCGACGACGGCAAGGGGCCGACGCCGGGCGGACGCACGTCGGGCCACGGGCTGATCGGGCTCCGGGAACGGGCGGACCAGGCCGACGCGTATGTGCAGGTCGGCGAGGCACCCGGCGGCGGGTTCCGGCTGGCCGTGAAGGTCGGCCTGTGAGGATGGGGTTGTGACCATCCGACTGCTGATCGCCGACGACCAGGCGCTGGTGCGCGGTGCCCTCGCCGCCCTGCTCGACCTCGAGCCCGACCTGGAGGTCGTGTCCGAGGTCGGCCGCGGTGACGAGGTGATCGAGGCCGCGAGGAACGCCCGGCCGGACGTCGCGCTCCTCGACGTGGAGATGCCCGGGCTGGACGGCATCGAGGCGGCCGCCGCGCTGCGGACCGCCGTACCAGGGGTGCGGGTGCTGATGGTGACCACGTTCGGCCGGCCCGGGTACCTGCGGCGCGCGATGGAGGCCGGCGCGGCCGGGTTCGTCGTCAAGGACACGCCCGCGACTCAGCTGGCGGACGCCGTACGGCGGGTGCATCAGGGGCTCCGCGTGGTCGACCCGTCGCTCGCCGCCGAGACCCTGGTGGCCGGGACCAGCCCGCTGACGGGCCGCGAGTCCGACGTACTGCGGGCCGCCCGGGAGGGAGGCACCGTCGCCGACATCGCCAAGGAACTGCACCTGTCCGAAGGCACCGTACGCAACCACCTCTCCGCCGCCATCGGCAAGACCGGCGCCCGCACCCGAGCCGAAGCCGCCCGCATCGCCCTCGACAACGGCTGGTTGTAGCCGGTCTCTACCTCTAGGGTTGACCCCAGGGGAGGGATCTGTGATGTCGATCGAGGATTTCAGTGTGCGGGGTCGGTTGGCGGACACGGGTGAGGGGATTACGCCCGACGAGCTGCAACTGGCGGCGCGGAACCACGGGATGCCGCTGGAGGGGCTGCGGTACGACGTGACTCCGCCGGGACTGCACTACGTGCTGGTGCATTACGACATCCCCGCAACGAACGCGGGCGACTGGCTGCTGAGCGTGGACGGGTGCGTCGAGCAACCGTTGGCGTTCGGGCTGACCGAGTTGCGCGCGATGGGACGCCGTACGGTCCGCGTCACGTTGGAGTGCGCCGGCAACGGCCGGGCGACGCTGCAGCCGCGGCCGATCAGTCAGCCGTGGTTGTCGGAGGCGGTCGGTACGGCGGAGTGGACGGGCGTGCTGTTGTCCGATCTGCTCCGGCTGGCCGGGCTGCGCTCCGACGCCGTGGATGTGGTCTTCACCGGCGCCGACCACGGTGTGGAGCGCGGCGTCGAACAGGACTACCAGCGTGGGCTGTCGGTGGAGGAGGCGATCGACTCCGGCGCGCTCGTCGCGTGGGAGATGAACGGTGCGCCGCTGCCGCCGCAGCACGGGTATCCGTTGCGTCTCGTCGTACCCGGTTGGTACGGGATGGCGAGCGTGAAGTGGCTGCGGTCGATCGAGGTCATCGACCACACGTTCGACGGGTTCCAGAACGCGGTCGCGTACCGGATCCGCACGGACGCCGACGACCAAGGTGTCGCGGTCACCCGGATCGAGCCGCGGGCGCTGCTGATCCCACCCGGTTTCCCGGACTTCATGAGTCGCCACCGCTTCGTTGCCGCCGGCCCCGTTCCGTTGTTCGGCCGGGCCTGGTCCGGCTGGGCGCCGATCGAGCGGGTCGAGGTCAGCACCGACGCCGGCGTGAACTGGCACGAGGCCACGTTGGGTGCCCCTGGCAACGAAGACGAGCTGGCCTGGCGCGGTTTCGCCTACGACTGGGAGGCGACACCCGGCGAGCACGTCCTCACCGTCCGCGCCTACGACGCCAGCGGCCGCGAACAACCCATCGAGGCACCGTGGAACCGCGGCGGCTTCAGCAACAACACCGCCCAGCGCATCACGGTCCTCGTCACCTGATCCGGTCACCTGAAACCCGCGTGTCGTTCGCGTGTTCCGGCGTACCGCAGTCACATTCTGGAGACGTACACGGTTCTCACTTCCAGGAGTGATGCGGTGAACGCCAACCAGCTGCACGCGCGGGTCTTCCGAACAGCCGGCGAGTGGTACGCCGATGTCGACGACGAGCTCGATCCACAACCGGACAACCCGGTCTGGTGGGGCTCGTACCCCACCCAGCCGGCCGCTATCGAAGCCGCCTGCACCCACCTCGCGGAGCTCCAGCAAGCGTCCTAGAAAAAGAACAGGGCAACCACCGCGGCCCCGGCGAGCGCGCCGAGCACGAAGAGCGCGTAGACGTACCAGTGCACCGTCCAGTCGGCGTCGGCGGCGAGTACGTTCGACGGGTCGTCCGGGTCGATCTGCACATCGAGCCGATCGCCTACTGCGGGGAGCGGCTCGAGCTGGTCGGCGCCGTCGATCTCCACCGTCGACCCGTCGCCGGGATGGGTCACGGTGATCGTGACGTCGTGGTTCTTCGACCACTTGTCGACGTGGACCGACAGCACTACGGCCGACCGCACCGGAGCCGAGCGCGCGACCTGCTGCTCGTGGCGGGCATCCGCGATCCCGAGCGGGGCGATCGCGAAACAGCCCAGCACCAGCACACCGCCCACGATCGGCCGGACACCACCGCCTAGCCGGCCGAGCCAGCTGAACCGGCCGAGCCAGTCGGGCCGACCGCGGCCCGCTCGCCGATGCCTGCCGCCGTCCGCCGGGCTCTCGCTCTCGCCCTCGACCAGCCGCGCCTGGGCCGCCTCGCGTGCCTCGGCAAGATCGCGTTCGCGGGCACGTTCGCGGCGGCGCTGGGTGCGTTTGCTCGGCTGCTCGAGGCGGCTCCACCAGGCGAACTGTTCGACGAGGAAGCGGGCGGGGTAGCAGGCCCCGCCCGCGATCGCGGCGCACACGAGCGGGTTGTTGTAGAAGAAACTCGGGCGGGTCAGCCAGCCGAGGAAGTACAACCCGCCGCCGACCGTGCCGAAGAACAGCAGCAACAGGAGCAGCTGCCGGCCGTGGAGGTCGTCGTCGGGGTCGGTCACCGGAACATCATGTGCGATGGACGCAGCTCGGCGCCGCGCGGTTTCATTCCGGTTCGTTGTGCGAGTCGCCACCGACCCGGTACGGCGTCGTCACGCCCTCGTACATGAGGTGGGTCATCAGGCCTTCGGAGGCGTGGGGGAGGTTGTGGCAGTGGTCCATCCAGAGGCCGGGATTGTCGGCGACGAAGGCGATCTCGTAGGTCTCCTTGTTGCCGACCTCGAGGGTGTCGACCCACCACGGTGAACCGGTCGCCGCGATGCCGTTGCGAGACAGGACGACGGCGTGGTGGCCGTGCAGGTGCATGGGGTGGGCCTGCCCGCTGGTGTTGGAGATCTTCATCCGGACCACGTCCCCCTCGGCGACCATGTACATCGGCACGTCGGGGAACTTGTGGCCGTTGATCGTCCACCACAACCCCGGCATACCGTCCAGGAACCCCGGCCGCCGCCCGATCCGGTACTCGAAGTTCCGGTCCGCCTTCGCCGGGTCGAACCCGATCGGCGCCGGCGTCCCGTACTTCAGCAGATCGACACTGTCACCCGGCAGGTCACCGCCCGGTGGCTCGGCGCCCGCGGGCCCGATCCCGAGCGACAACGCCGACGTACCGGCCACCAGCCGCATCCCGCCCGCCGGGACCACCGCCTCGAGATCCACACGTCCACCAGCAGGCAGCGGATAGGCAGCCGTCACGGCCGTCGGCCCGTGGACGTCGCGACCGTCGACGGCAACCACCCTGTACGGCGTCCCGATCAGCCCGACCCGCAGGATCGCGTTGTCGGTGTTGATCACCCGCACGCGCGCCGTCGTACCGGCGGGCACGTCGGCCCGCCCGGTCCCGGTGCGCCCGTTGATCGTCCGTTTCCCGTCGTACGTGTGGATCGCGGCCACCACCTCGCCAGGTGAAGGAGACGCGATCACGATCGGGCCGAACAGACCGCCCTTGACCTCGTCGCTCGACACCTGATGCGAGTGGTACCAGTACGTCCCCGCCTCCGGCGCCTTGAACCGGTACACATGCTTCCCACCCACCGGTACGGCGTCCTGCGTCACCCCGGCGACCCCGTCCTCGGCATTCGGTACGTCGATCCCGTGCCAGTGCAACGTGGCGCCGTCCTTCACGGACTCGTTCACGAACGTGACCTGCACCAGATCGCCCACCCGCGCGCGGATCAACGGCCCGGGCGACGTCCCGTTCACCGTGTACCCGTCGATCGTCTCGCCCGACGCGAGCTGGAACTTCTGCTTCCGCGCCACGAGCGTCACGTCCACGTTCGGCGTACCCGTCTTGGGCCCCGCCAGGTCGTCGACGCTCATGCCCGGGTGATGGTGCTCGTGGTCCATCGACGGTCCGCCGCCGTGGTCGGCGTACCCCATCTCCGCCGGGTTGTACTCCCCCGGGACCAGGCTGGTCGCCCAGAGGTACCCGAGCGGTACGAGTACCGCCAGGGTCACCCCGAGAGCGACCAGCCGGCCCCATCGACGGTTCTTGACGTCAGCCACTGGTCACAGGCTGATTCGGTACGACGGCCCGTCGCGCACCCGCACTCGCCACACCGGCGATCGCGAGCCCGTTGATCCCGTGCAGCACGCCCAGCGCCGGAAGCCCGAAGGACACCACGGCGAGCAGGAACTGCACGACCACCAGACCGACTACGATCCCGGCCAGCACGCGGCCACGCGGTACGTCGGTCAGGAACGACACGATCAGGAACACCAGCGCGAGCAGCGCGATCACCGAACCGGCGATGCTGTGGTAGCTCTGCCCGAAGTTGCTGTAGTCGGCACCGATCGAGGTGCCGTCGTCGGCGTCCTTCGCGATCGTGAACCCGGCCAGCGCGATCGAGGCGACCTGCAGCACGACCGCGATCGCGATCAGCATCCCCACGACCCGGTACACGTTCCTCATGCCCGCCCCTCCATCCGGCGCTTCCGCACGAACAGGACCGCGGCCACGATCAGCAGGAGCGGCAGGACGGGCGGATGCCCACCGATCACCGTGCAGCCGATCGACAGCATCACCGCGGCCACACCCAGCAGGATGAGCAACGGGAACGGAATGCGGCCCAGCGGCCCGCGAGCCGCCCACTGAGGCCGCTGACCGCCGGCACCCGGCCCACTGGTCGCTCCACGCCAACCCGCGCCCGATGCCCCGCCCGGTCCCGCCGCTCCCGCTGCGTTCTCCGGTGCGGTCCACGGCGGCCGCCGCCAGCCCCACGGACCGGCCCAGCCCTCGTTGTCGTCACCGGTCGTGGCCTGGTGTGCTCCCGGCAGGTCCGCGAACAGACCCTCCAGGTCGGCGCCGGTCCTCGCCTTCAGCGCCCGCTCGACGCGCTCGGAGTGTTCGTCCGCGCTCAGCCGGCCGGCTTCGTAATGCTCGCCCAGACGCCTGACGGCGTCCTCACGCTCACTGTCGCCGATACGGATCGATCCGCCCGGCCTCTCGTCGTTCATGACACTCCTCGGTGCTCGTAGTTCTTCCAACGGCACCAAGACTGTCTTTCAAACCGCTTTCACCGCGTCGCCTCAGCGGCGACACCTCCCCTACCCCCGGAGGAGCACACTGCACCGCTGGACGCAGTACGACGTACTCCCCCGGGCGTAGACCAGCCCAGGGTGAACCCCTAAGCGTTGGCGGAGAGGATCTTGTTCACATCGTTGTTGGCCTTGCTCAGCGAAGCGGGATCGGCCTCGAAGGACATCACCGCGTCCATCGCCGGTGTCATCACCGCGGTCACGTCCGCGGCGTTCGGGTTGGCCGGGTACGGGAAGACGTCACCGGCCTCGACCGGCTCGAGGAACGGTGTCACGTCCCAACCGCTCTTCGCGAACGCCGCCTTCGCCGCCGGCATACTCGCCGCCACTGCCGGGAACACCACGCCCGCCTTGGCGACGATGTCCTGGGCGGTCTGCGACCCGAGGAACTTCACCCAGGCCCAGGACGCATCCCGCCGGGTGGTTCCGGCCCAGATGGTGTCCGCGAGCCCGTTCATCATCGACATCCGCTTCCCGATCGGTCCGATCGGCAACCGCGCGAGCTTCGTCTTCACCTGCTTCAGCGTCCCGTACGTCCCGAGCATCCAGGAGCCGTTCGGGGTGATCGCGTACTTCCCCGCACCGAAGGAGGTCGTCACGTCCACCCCGGACTTCGCCTGCGCGTACGTCGGCATGTACCCCTTGGTGATGAGCCCGCGCCACCACCCGATGGTCTCGGTGAACTTCGGGTCGCCGTAGAAGAACTTCGTCCCCCACGGTTCGCCCTCGGAGTACTTCCAGCCGTTGCTCGCGGCGTACCAACTCCAACTGGTCTGCCCGTCGCCACCGCCGGCGTCGGCGTACCCGAGCCCGTAGACCTTCACGTTGTTCTTGTCGAACCCGGGTTGGTCACCGCGACGCCCCTTGGAGTCGACCGTGAGCCGCCGGACGATCTGCTCGAACGTGCCGCCGTCCTGCGGGTTCCACGTCATCGAGTTGAGCTGCTCGGGACTGATCCCGGCCGCCTCGGTGAGCGCGCTGTTGTAGAAGTAGACCTCGGTGTCCCAGTCCTTCGGCAGGCCGTACCGCTTGCCGTCGGCCCCGATCCAGCGGTCCGCCAGACCCTTCTGGTAGATGCTCAGATCGACGTTGTCCCTGGCAACGTAGTCGTCGATCGGCAGCACCTGACCCTTGTCCGCGAACAGCGGGTACTTCGACGAGTGCCCGGTGAACACGTCCGGCGCGGTGTCCGAGATGAACCCGGTCACGAGCTTCGACCAGTAGTCGTTCCACCCGTACTGCTCGATCTTCACCGAGTACTGCGGGTTCTGTTCGTGGAACACCTTGGCGCACTCGGTGTACATCGGCAGCTGCGCGGAGTCCCACAGCCAGTAGATGATCTCGCCGTCGCCACGCGCCGCGGCGCCGTTGTTGCAGGCGGCAACAGCCGGTACGGCGAGCGCGGCCAGTCCTGTCTTCAGCAGGGTCCTTCGTGAGAGGTTCATCATTTGATCCCGGAGAAGCCGATGGAATTGGTGATCCGCTTGGCGAACGCGAGGAACAGGATGATCATCGGCAGCGCCGCGATCAGCGTGGCCGCCATCAGCCCGGCCCAGTCCGGACCGCCCTGCGGCGTCTGCGACCGGAACACGCCCAGCGCGACCGTCAGCACCCGCACGTTCTCCTGCTGACCGACGAGCAACGGCCAGAAGTAGTCGTTCCAGGAGTTGATGTAGGTCAGGATCGCCAGCGTCGTGATCGGCGCGGCGCTCATCGGGATGATCAGCCCGAAGAAGATCCGCCGGTGCCCGGCACCGTCGATCATCGCCGCCTCCTCGAGCTCCCGGTTGATGCTGAGGAAGAACTGCCGGAGGAAGAAGATCGCGAACGGCGTCATGAACGCACCCGGCAGGATGATGCCGGCGAAGCTGTTCAGCAGCCCGAGGTTCTTGATCAGCACGAAGTTCGGCAGCGTGGTGAAGATCGGCGGCACCATCAGCGCGGCCAGAAACAACGCGAACACCTTGTCCCGGCCGGGCCAGCGCAGCCGGGCGAACGCGTACGCCGCCATCGCGCTGAAGAACACCTGGCACACCGTCGTGATGGTTGCCACCACCAACGAGTTGCGCAGGTACAGCCAGAAGTTCACGGCCGCGCCGGAGCCGCCCTGTGCCTGCGCCTCCTCGATCGACGACAGTCCGAGCACCCGCTTGAACGCGCCGAGCGTGGTCTCCACGGGCAACAGCGAATCCGGGTGACCGGGCAGCTGCGTGTTGTCCGAGAACGCCGTACGCAGCATCCAGTAGAACGGGAACAGGGTGACGATCAACAAGATGAACAACAGGACCCAGGCGACCGTACGCCCGACACTCACCTGCCGCCTCATGCGAGATCACTCTCCTTCGCCCGCAGCAGCCGCAACTGGAGCAGCGACACGACCGCGAGGATCGCGAACAGCACCAGCGCCATCGCCGACGCGTACCCGAAGTCGAACCGGGTGAACGCCCGTTCGTAGATGTAGTAGTAGATGACCCGGGTCGCGTTGATCGGACCGCCCTGCGTGGTCACGGCGACCGTGTCGAAGATCTGGAACGACCCGATCATGGTGACCACCAGGACCATCACCAGAACGGGCCGCAGCAGCGGCAGCGTGATCCGCCAGAACGTCTTCCACTCGGTCGACCCGTCCACCTCGGCGGCCTCGTAGACGTACGCCGGGATGGTCTGCAGCCCCGCGAACACGAGCAGCGCGGTGTACCCCATGTGCCGCCAGACGTTGATCCCCGCGACCGTCGGGATCGCCCAGTGGGAGTCGCCGAAGAACGCCACCGGGTCGATTCCGACCCAGCCCAGGAACGTGTTCACGACGCCGACCTGCACGTCGAGCATCCAGTACCAGACCAGCGCGACGACGACGTTCGCGACCAGGTACGGCGCGAGAATGACGGCGCGGACCGTGATCGACTTCGTCAACCGGTACATCAGCATCGCGATCCCGACCGCCAGCACGGTCTGCACCCCGATGTTGATCACGACGTACTCGACCGTGACCCCGAGCGCGTTCCAGAAGAAGCTGTCCTGGATCATCCGCTCGTAGTTGGCCAGACCGTTGAACTTCGGCGCCGAGAGCAGGCTGTATTCGGTGAAGCTCAGGTACGCGCCGCGCAGTGTCGGCCAGATGTAGAACACGACGAACCCGAGGGTCGCCGGGGCCAGGAAGATCATCGCGACCTTCAGGTCCCCCAGGCGTCGCCGTTTCCCTGGTGGTGCTGCGGAGACCCCGTGACTTCGTTTCCTGGTAGGTGGTGCGTTGGTGGTGGCGGTCACGGGGATCTCCTTCTCTGTCCGGCGGTCGGACGGCCTTATCCGATCGCTGTCACGTCCAGCAAGATCGCGCTCTCGGGCCATTGAGCAGGCATGAGTACTCCGACCGAGGCGAGCGTGGCGCCGTTCAGTTCCACGCTTCCACCGTCGGCCAACCATGCCGTCGACCGCGACTCCGGCCCGGGTGTCGCGACCTTGCTGATCCGGTACGTCCGCTGCGGGTCCAGTCCGGGCAGCCGCACCCGGCCGACGGCCGAGGTCACCGACTGCGCGACCTGTACGACGCTGAACACGCCACGAGAACCGTCCTGGGCCACGACGCCGTGGACGAGCACGTCCTCCGGCCCGCGGTCGGCGCGGACAACCGTCCCGGTGTGCAACAGCGGTCGCAACTCCTTGTGCAGGGCGACCCAGCCTTTGAGTTCCTGGCGTTCCTCGGGGGTGGCCGACGCGATGTCCCACTCGATGCCGAAGTGGCCGAACAGCGCGGTGATCGCGCGGAACGACAGCGTCTGGGTGCGGCCGGTGGTGTGCGCCCGCGGCGGGCCGACGTGGCAGCCGATCAGCTCCGGCGGCAGCAGGAGCTGCGTGTAGCGCTGGATGGTCTGCCGCTCGAGCGCATCGTTGCTGTCACTGCCCCAGATCCGGTCGGTGCGCTCCAGGATGCCGAGGTCGACCCGCGCGCCGCCGGACGAGCAGGACTCGATCTCCAGCCCCGGGTGCCGGCGCTTCAGCTCGTCGATCAGCCGGTACACCGCCACGGTCTGCTCGTGAATGCCCGCCGTACCCGTGTGCTGGTTGCCGCCGTCAACGAAGTCGCGGTTGTGGTCCCACTTCAGGTACGCGATGTCGTACTCGCTGAGGATGCTGTCCAACCGCTCGAGGATGTAGTCGTACGCCTCCGGGACGCCCAGGTTCAGGCCCTGCTGGTGGCGTGCGGTCGGCGGCATCCGGTTGCCGGTCGCGAGGATCCAGTCCGGGTGCTCGCGTGCCAGGTCCGAGTCCGGGTTCACCATCTCGGGCTCGACCCACAGGCCGAACTGCAGGCCGAGGCCCTTCACGTGGTCCACCAGCGGGTGCAGGCCCTTCGGCCAGATTCCCTCGTCGACGTACCAGTCACCGAGGCCGGCGTGGTCGTCGCGGCGGCCGCGGAACCAGCCGTCGTCCAGGACGAACCGCTCGGCCCCGACCTCGGCGGCCGCGTTCGCAAGCGCCTTCAGCTTGTCCAGGTCGAGGTCGAAGTACACGGCCTCCCAGGTGTTCAGTACGACGGGACGCTCGGTCTTCGGGTGGTTGGGACGCGCGCGCAGGAAGTCGTGGAAGCGGTGCGAGACCTGGTCGAGGCCGACGCCGTACGAGCCGTAGATCCACGGCGTGCTGTAGGCGCCGGCGGGCTCGAGGCGACCTTCGCCCGGGAGGAGCAGTTCGCCGCCGCCGATCACGCCGTACCCACTCATGCCGCGCTCGGCATAGGTTCGGTGGTTGCCGCTCCAGGCGGTGTGCACGGCCCAGATCTCGCCGGCGCGGAAGCCGAAGCCGGGGGTGCCGGCGAGCAGCAACAGGGTCGCGTCGGCGCCGGTGCGGCCACGGCGGTTGTCGCGAATGTGGGCGCCCTGCGTGAACGCGTGCCGCTGCGGGTGCCGCTCGCCGATGTGCCGGCCCGTCATGTCGAGCAGCTCGGTCGCCTCGGTCGGCACCGGCAGCGCGAGGTACAGCCCGTCGACCGTGTACGGCGTCTCGCCGGTGTTGGTCAGGTCGGCCTTGCTCCGCACCAGACCCGAGTCCGTCAGCTCGACGGTGAGCCGGAGCTCGAGCCCGGCCTCGCTGTCCGAGGCGTCGATCTGCACGGTGGTGTCGGTCTGGGCGACGCTGTTCAGGGTGAAGCTCGCCGAGAAGTCCTGACCGTCGCGGTGGCCGTTCAGGCCGGGGAGGCCGAACCAGCCGGCCGAGTATTCGGGCACGATCGCGATCGGACGGTTCTCGTCCAGGCCACTGCCTTCCTGGACCGCGCCCGCGCCACGGCGCAGTTCCAGCAGAGCGTTCTCGGTCAGCTCACCGAGGTCCGCACCCCAGTGCAGGACGGACGGAAGGGCCGGACCGGAGCAGTCGAGCACCAGGCTGACGCCACCGGCGCGGAGCTGCAGAATCTCGATGTTCGACACTGTTGATTCACTCTGCTTTCTGATTGATTTCAGGACGGAACTATTTACCCCGTCAGGCCGGTTGTCAATGCTTCACGAAGTTAAGTAAATACCCTAGAGCGTTACAACGAGGGAAAGGGTGAGATCAGCGGCCGAGCCGGGCCTTGAGGAGCAGCTCGTGCAGTCCAGGCTCGGCGGACGGCCGGTCCGGCAGGTCGCTCGCTGCCTCCGCTTCGTCCAGCACTTTCTGTAGCTCCAGTACGTCCGTGGCAAGCCGCTCGAAGGTCGGCCCTTCGAGGGGCGCATGCTCGGCCTCGGCCTTCGCCGCCATCAACTCCGGCAGGTACGACGGTCCGCCCGGAAGCTCCCGCAGATCCGCCTGGACCACACCGGTCCGCATCAGGTTGATGCCCGTCAGCAGCACCCGGAACGTGTAGAGCAGTGGCTTCAGCTCACGCTTCTTCTCGAAGAACTCCCACTGGGTGCGCGCGAACCCGCGGTAGTGGTGCGCGTGCCACCTGGTGATGCAGCCCTTGGCGAGCGCGACGAGCTCGGCGTGTTCCGGCGTACTGACGACGACGAGCGGTGACAGGACCTGTTCGAGGACGTAGCCGTTGCGGCGGAGCATCAGGCGGGCGAACTTGGCCAGGTCGTGAGTGACCAGATCGACCTCGGCCTCGTTCTCGAACCAGGTACGGTCCAGGGTCTCCGGTCCGTGACGCAGGCCGACCACCTCGGCGGCCGGCAGCACGTGTACGCCGCGCAGGTCGACGTCGGAGTCGCGGGACGGAAAGCCGTACAGGTGGGCGCCGGAGACTGTTGCGAAGAGCAACGGGTACGGCTGCTCCCCCATGATGGTTCGGAGCTCGGTGTAGTCGAGTTGCCGCATGTCACGTGTCACCGAGACTCCTCTGTCGGACGGACCGGAGCCAGGTGTCGACGGTTGCGACGTCTGGCGTTGCCGGGAGGACTGTGTGCTGCAGTGCCTTGTCGAGTTCCTCGTGGAGGTTGAGGCGCCAGCGCTCGACCTCGTCCCACGGCAGTTCACCGCGCTTGACGGCGAGGAGGCGTTCGCGGTGCGGGCCGACGTCGACGACTAGCGTTGCTTCGAGCAACAGTTCGCGGGCCGAGAGCAGCAGCCGGATCAGGTGCATGACGTGCTTCCACTTCGGCGTACCGTCGCGGCGGAAGTCGGTTTCGAGCTTCTTGAACTGGCTGAGCACGTAGCCGGAGTACGTCTGGTAGGCCAGTTGGGACAGGAACGCAGTACGGAGTCCGACGAGCTCCTCACCGAGGGGCGTCTGGCGGACGACGAGGGGTGAGTGCAGGACCTCGAGGAGGTTCGGGTTGGACCTCAGCGCGAGTTCGCAGAAGCGCTCGACCTCCCACGAGAACCACTCCGGCTCCGGACCGTCGACGTGCGTCGGCGGTTTCGCGAGCGACCAGAAGGCCTCGGTCGGGGCGACGTACACACCACGCGTGTCGGTATCCGACTCGTCGGTGTCCAGGCCGAAGGCGCGTGACCCGACGACCGCGGCGTAGATCGTGTGCTCGCGGACGAGTCGGTCGCCGTCCGGCTGGTCGAGTTCGATCGCCTCGTCCTGGTACGCCGTCCGCAGGCTGAGCTGATCGCGCCGGGCCAGGGTCTGGCGACCGTCCACGAGGCGCACCGTGTACCGGCCGTCCGGGGTCACGCCGGCGACCCGCCCGGTCGCCCCACGCTGCGCCGTACCGCCCCGATCGTCGGGCGCCGCAACCCGAACCACCACCTGCGTACCCACCGGCAACTGCGGACCCTGAACACCCACCCGCCCCATGCTGCCCGACCCACGGGCCACGCCACCATCCACACTCGCCCCATCCGCGCCGGCCGAGCCCGGACGCCCAGGCCATCACAATTGCGCCGCCCGAGCCCATCCCCGCGTGGCGGACCCGGCCGCGGCCAATTGTGATGGCCTGGGCGTTCAGCATTCTCTTGACAAATTTTCCTGTCAAGTGGAGATTGAGGGGATGCTGCGGTACGTCGAGGAGCCCGAGAAGGTGCGGTTGGCGTTGTCGCCGATCCGGCGGAGGCTGCTCGAACTGCTGCGGGAGCCGTCGTCGGCGACCCAGCTCGCGGCCGCGCTCGACCTGCCGCGGCAGCGCGTGAACTACCACCTTCGCGAACTGGAGAAGGCCGGCCTGCTCGAGCTCGTCGAGGAGCGCCGACGGCGCGGATTCACCGAGCGGATCCTGCGCGCGTCGGCCGATCTGGTCGTCGATCCGGGCGTCATGGGCCGCGCGTTCACGCAGATCCAGGACCAGTACGCCGCCGAGCACCTGATCGAGGTCGCCGCGGGCACGGTGCGGGACGTCGCGCGGATGCAGACCGCGGCCGACGCGGACGGGAAGCGGCTGCTGACGTTCACGCTCGAGACCGAGGTGCGGTTCGCGGAGCCGGGCGACGTGCACCGGTTCACCGACGCGTTGACCGCCGCGATGCAGCAGGTGGTCGAGGAGTTCGACAGCGAGGGCGGGCGGCCGTACCGGCTGATCGCCGGCGGACATCCCGCACCGCGCCGTACCGAGGGAGAGACATGAAGATCGTGGTGACGGTGGCCGCCCCGGTGGAAACGGTGTGGGACGCGCTGCGGAACAAGGAGAAGATCCGGCACTGGCACGGCTGGGAGTACGAAGGCGGTCTCGACGAAGAGATCGACCTCATCTACTTCACCGAGACCGTCGAGGACGGTACGACGCTGCGGCTCGGAAACGGCGACGAGTTCGCCGTCGAGGCGGTCGAGGGTGGATCCCGCATCACGCTGACCCGCGCGCCACTGGGCGCCGACCCCGAGTGGGACGCGTATTACGACGACGTCACCGAGGGCTGGATCACGTTCCTCCACCAACTCCGCTTCGCCGTCGAACGGCACCCGGGCGATCCCCGCCGTACCTTGTTCTACTCGGGTACCGGCGCCGTCTCCCCCGTCGACGAACTGCGGATTCCGGCCGGCGACGCATTCGACCTCGACCTGATCGGCGAGGACGTCAAGTGCGAGGTCTGGTACCGCTCCGACCATCAGCTCGGTCTCACGGTAGATGCCTGGGGCAACGGCCTGCTGGTGCTCAGCCACGTACCGCCCGGCGATCAGAAGCCGGAGGGCGCCACGATGGCGATCCTGTCGGTGTACGGCGACACCGACCGCGGCGAGCTCGAGACCCGCTGGCGCGCATGGTGGACCGAACGCTACCCACAGGAACTCAAGCTTCCCGAGTGACAAGGCCGGCCGCCGCACCCCCGAAGGTGCGGCGGCCGGGTTCTCTTCAGTGCGTCAGCTCAGGTTCAGGCCCGTGTCGTCGATGACGAACGAGGTCTGCAGCGAGCTGTCCTCGGTGCCGGTGAAGCTGATCGACACCGTCTGGCCGGCGAACGACGAAAGGTTGAACGACTTGAGCGAGTAGCCGCTCGCCTTGTTCAGGTTCGAGTACGTCGCCAGCGTGGTCGAGCCCGCCTTCACCGTCAGCTTGTCGTACTGCGTCGACGAAGTGGTCTCCGCAGAGTCGATGTGCAGGTAGAAGGAGAGCGTTGCCGAGCAACCGGCCGGGATCGCGACCGACTGGCTCAGCGTGTCGGTGTGGGTCGAGCCGTAGCCGTCCAGCCAGGCCTTCCAGGTGCCGCTGCGCGCGGGCTGGGAGGTGCTGTTGTCGATCACTCCGGACGACGCCGACCACGGCGCCGCCGTACCGGTCTCGAAGCCCGGGTTGCCGAGCTTCTGGCCGGAGCAGCCGCCGGTGCCGCCGATGGTGAAGGTGAACGACGTGCTGCCCGAGCCGCCGGCACTCGCGGTCGCCGTCGCAGTGACGTTGAACGTGCCGCTCGCGGTCGGCGTACCGGACACGGTGCCGGTCGACGAGCCGATGGTGATGCCGGCCGGCAGACCGGACGCCGACCAGGTGTACGGCGCGGTGCCGCCGGACGCGGTGAGCGTGAACGGCGAGATCGCCGTACCGACCGTGCCGGTCTTGTTGCCCGGGTTCGTGACCGTGACACCACCCGACGTGGAGCAGGTCGGGTCGGCCGTCTGAGCCGGCACGCTGACCGCGTCCCAGGCCGCCTTCACGGTGTTGAACTCGGTGCAGCTGCCCGGGTACAGGTTCTTGGCCGCGGTCAGCGTCCAGGTCCGGTACTTCAGGTACGAGCTGCTGCTGGTCTTCATCAGCATCGCGTTGTACATGATCCGGATCGCCTTCTGGATGCCGATCCCGGTCACGGTCGAGCTGTTGCAGGTCGGGCTCGACGGGGAGCCGTTGCTGCCCTGCGAGAGCAGGTAGAACCAGTGGTTGCCCGGACCGGCGGCCGCGTGCACCTCGGTGCCCGGGATCGAGCTCGAGTAGCAGTTCGGGTCGCCGAGCGCCGACGGGTTGTACATGTTGCGGATCGGGCCCTGGCCGACCAGGTTGACCTCTTCACCGACCAGGAAGTCCGGCGGGTCGTACGACGCCGACTGGTTGCTGTAGTACTCGGTGGCCGCGCCGAACGTGTCGGCGACGAACTCCTGGGTGCCGCTGCCGGAGATGCCACCCGGCGTGTGGTCGTCGATCCCGTGACCCATCTCGTGGGCCAGGACGTCGATCGAGCCGATCCAGCCGCCGGCCGTGTTGTGACCGATCTGCACCTGCGAGCCGTCGTAGTACGCGTTCTCGTCGTTCAGGCCGACACGGATCGGCCAGGCGCCGCCGTTACCGTCCATGCCGTTGCGGCCGAGCCAGTCGGTCAGCATCTTCTTCTCGGTCTGGGCGGCGAACAGCGCGTCCACGCAGCCGGTTTCCTTGTTGGTCGCCGTACCGTTGCCCCAGTTGTCGTCCGGACCGGAGAACGTGGTGTTGTTCGCCGCGTCCTGGCAGGACAGGTTGGTGGTGTTGGGGTCCTTCATCGAGTACGTACTGCCGGACAGGGTGGTGTCCAGGTGGACCGGGTTCGGGCCGCTGTACGCCGCCGTACCGTTGCCGGCCATCACGTGTTCCTTGGTACCGAGCACCTTGCCGCTCTGCGCGTCGACGTACACCGACAGACTCGACGGGTCGTGGCCGTTGCTGCCGCTGACCCGCGACTGCCACACGAGCTTCGGGGTGCCGTTCAGGGCGTAGACGGCGAGCGTCGGCGTGGTCGCCGAGTCGACCTTCTTGAGCTGCGTCTTCGCCGTCTTCTGCGCGGCCGCGGGGGTCACCTTCGCGGTCGTCGACAGCTCCGGTACGGCGGTGGTCTGGGCGACCGAGGTGTACTTCACGGCACCCTTCGCATCGGTGACCACGACGAAGTCACCACCGACGACCGGGAGGCCCTTGTACGAACGCTCGTACGGAACGTACTGCAGACCGGACTGCTCCGAGATCACCGGCTTCGCGGTGAACTTGTCGTCCTTCGAGGCGTGCAGGGCGCTCGGGCGCCCCGCCACGAGGGAGGAAGCGGAGTCGGCGGCGAACGCCTTCGACTGCGCCTGTGAGGGCCGCGGCGGAGGCGCCGCACCCGTCGCCGCGCCGGCCGACGAACCGAACCCGGCGAGTGCTGCCGCGGCGAGGCCGGTCACCCCGAGAACGACCGCAACTTTGCGGGAACGCTGAAACAAGACCATGGATGTGGTCCCTTCGCGATGTGGTGCTTGGGCGGGTTGCGCCTCGCCGGACTGCAGGCGGTGCACCACTCCGCCTGGAACCTCCGGCCTACCCATCGGCACGGCTGTCCGGAAGACCCCTTTCCATCCAGCCCCGATAGATCGCGCGGACGGACACTATGTCCGCACCCCCACCCGGGCAAGGCGCTGTCGTGCCGTTGGCACCCCCAAGACAACTGACCGCGTTGTCATCACTACTAAGCGCTGACAAACCCTCCCGAATCCTGAGATTCATCACGCCCGCAGCCGGGATGTGGTGGGTGGGGTGAGGAGGTCATCGCGGACCGTGATGGGGGCGGGTGAGAGGTGCGTCGCGGATCGTGGGGGTGCTGAGCGGTTGCGTCGCGGATCGTGGTGGGGGTGGTGAGCGGTTGCGTCGCGGATCGTGGTGGGGGTAGGTGAGCGGTGCGTCGCGGACCGTGGTGGGAGGTCGGTGAGCGGGTTGTCGCGGAGGGTGGCGGCGTTGCGGTGGGGTGGGACTGCTGGTGGTCTGGGGCTGGTCCGAATGGCAGAATCGCCCAGACGGGTTGGCTGCCGCGGGGTGCGACACCCCGGCGGCGGAACCGGATCGCGATCAGGACGACGCCGGCTGGGGTGTGAGTGGAAACCGAATTCGTGCTGTCGCTCGGCGAACAGCAGTGGACGCTGCAGGCCGGGACCGACACGATCACCATCGGCCGCGCCTCCAACGCCGACATCCGGCTGCAGGCGGACGACCAGATCTCCCGCATCCACGCCCGCCTGAACCGCGACGGCGGCACCTGGACCCTCCACGACGAGTCCCGCAACGGCACCGGCCTCAACGGCCGCCGCCTCACCGCCCCCACTCCCCTCACCAACGGCGACCGAATCCAAATCGGCCGCTCGGTCCTCACCTTCCACAAATCCACCACCCCCAGCCCCCACTCCACAGACACGCCCCCCACCGCACCCCCGGCACCTCCCGCCGCCTCCGCCCCGGCGTCCGAGCCGCCACCAGCCGCACCCTCTCCTGCACCCCCGCAGGCGGACCCCACACGGGAACCCGAGGCGCCGTACGCCGACCCACCACGTCCACCCGAGTACGCCGCCCCCACCTCAGTCACCCCGGACGAACCGAACCCGTTCCCCCCACCCAACCAACCCCCCACCACCAACTCCCTCCAGACAGCCCCGCCCCCCGCAGCCAGCCCATTCGCGCAAAACGAGCAACTGCACGCCCCCAGCCCGTTCGCGCAGAACGAGCAACCGCACGCCACCAGCCCCTTTGCGCAAGACGAGCAACCGCACCCCGCCAGCCCGTTCACGCAGAACGAGCAGGCACACGCCACCAGCCCCTTTGCGCAGGACCAGCAGCCGCACCCCGCCAGCCCGTTCACGCAAGAAGACCAAGCGCACGCCGCTGGGCCGTTCGCACAGAACGAGCAACCGCACCCCGCCAGCCCCTTCGCGCAAGACGAGCAGGCACACACCTCCAGCCCTTTCGCGCAGGACCAGCAACCGCACCCCGCCAGCCCCTTTGCGCAGGACCAGCAGGCACACGCCGCCAGCCCGTTCACGCAGGACCAGCAGGCACACGCCGCCAGCCCGTTCACGCAGGACCAGCAGGCACACGCCGCCGGGCCGTTCGCGCAGGATGAGCAGTCGGCCGCTGCCGGGCCGTTTGTGTCGGGTGAGGTGGTATCCGGTGACGGCCGCCCGTTTGAGCCTGAGGGTAGGCAGGGGGCGGATGTCGATGAGTACATGGTGGGCGCAGAGGCTGGTGGGTCTGGGGCTGCGGGCGTGGTTCCTGGGTTTGAGGGGGGAACCTGGGCGGCCTATCCGTCGGCGGACAACCCGGAGCCGGTGCGGTCGCCGGCGGAGATCTCCGCCCAGATCGATCAGTCGGAAGCGAACTGGAACCCATCCGCCGGCTGGCCCGACCCGACCGATCGGCGGGCGTCGACCGCGGACCAGTTGCCCGGCGCGGACGACCGGCTCCCGAGGTCGGAACGACGCTTGCCCGGCGCGGACCATCGACTCCCCCGCTCGGAGCGGTTGCCCGGGTCGGAACGGTTGCCCGGGTCGGAACGGTTGCCCGGGTCGGAACGGTTGCCCGGGTCGGAACGGTTGCCCGGAGCGGAGCGCCGTACAGCCGACAGCGATGACGCCGTGGGGACGGTGCGGTTGTCGCGGGTGCTGATCGTGGCCGGGGCCGTGATCGTGCTCGGGATGGTTGTGAACCTGATCGTCACGTTCCTCGCCGACGGCCCCGGCGGCGTGCTCAGGTGGTTGGTCGCGCCGGGTATCGCGCTCGTGGCAGCGATGGTCCTGGCGCTGCTCGATGCGGCAGCCCCGAAGGACCACCGGCCGGGCCGTCTCACCGTGTCGGTTCTCGTCGCGATCGCCGTGGTGCTCGTCGGCGTCGGGATCGGCGGGTTCGCGCTGACGGCGGGCGCGCAGTACGTCGGCGGCTACCTGACGGGCAACGAGACCGGCGAAGACCGGCTGATCAAACCGGTCTCGAAGCCCGGCACGGGTGTCACGATGACCGTCGAGAACGTCACGTACACGAGCCATTTCACGCGCGTCGAGGTCAAGCTCGTCAACACCGCCAAGGAAGCGATCACGGTTCCGATCGACGGTACGACGTTCACCGCCGCCGACGGTACCGCCCTGCGCGCCGACCCCGGCCGCAGCTCCTGGCCGAAGCGGATCGCGACCGGCGGCACCGAACACGGCACGCTCACGTTCAAGGGTCACCTCCCGGACAGCGCCACCACGGCAGTGCTCACGTTCAAGTCCGGCAGCACGTCCTTCGCCATCTCCAATATCGCCCTGAGCAACTGACCTCGAGCACCCTCCCGGCCGACTTACATCGAAAATTGATATAGTCGCCGTAACCCACCGCCGCGGTGGGCCCGGAGGGAGCGGCGGCATGCTGGACGTCGACCGGTTGACCACGGTCATCGAGGACTTCAACACGATCTTCATCCGCCTCCCGTCGGTCCGCCGGCTCAACTTCTCGGCGCTCTCGGTCCTGCACACGCTCCACCGGCGCGGGCCGTTGCGGCTCACCGACCTGCTGGCGACCGAGCAGCTGAAGCAACCCGCCCTGACCAGCCTGATCGCGAAACTCGAGCAGGACGGCCTCGTCCAGCGCCGCCCCGACCCCGCCGACGGCCGCGCCAGCCTGCTCTCCCTGACCCACACCGGCCAGGAGCTCGTCCGATCCCGGCACACGAACCGGGTCGCGAAACTGACCGCGCTCGTCGAGCAACTCACTCCCGACGAGCGCGCAGTACTCGCAGGCTCGATCGACGTACTCCACCGCCTGACCGAACTCGCTGAGGACACCCCATGATCCCCACCCCCATCGTCGTACCCGACGAGGTTCTCGACGACCTCCGCCGCCGCCTGCGTGCGACGAAGTGGCCGCGCGACGCCGGCAACGACGACGGCTTCTACGGCGTACGACGTACCCGCCTGCAACCGCTCGTCGAGTACTGGGCGGACGGTTTCGACTGGCGCGCCGCCGAGAAGGCGATCAACGCGTACGACCACTACCGCGTCGACGTCGGCGACGTACCGGTGCACTTCCTGCGCCGGCCGGGCATCGGCCCGCGGCCGATCCCGCTGATCCTGAGTCACGGCTGGCCGTGGACGTTCTGGCACTGGTCGAAGGTGATCGACCGGCTCGCCGACCCCGCGTCGTACGGCGGTGATCCGGCCGACGCGTTCGACGTGATCGTCCCGTCGCTGCCCGGGTTCGGCTTCTCGACGCCGACCCGGCCGGACATGAACTTCTGGAAGATGGCCGACGTCTGGCACGAGCTGATGACGGGCGTCCTCGGATTCCCGAAGTACGCCGCGGCCGGCTGTGACGTCGGCGCGCTGGTGACGGGGCAGCTCGGCCACAAGTACGCCGATGAGCTCTACGGGATCCACATCGGGTCGGCGCTGAAACTCACGTTCTTCAACGGCGACCGCGGCTGGGACCTGAGCGGCGGCAACCCGATCCCGGAAGGGCTGCCGCCCGCGATCCACGCCCGCATCATCGAGCTCGAACGCCGCTTCGCCGCGCACCTCGCCACGCACGTCCTCGACCCGAGCACCCTCGCCTTCGGGCTCGCCGACTCCCCCGCCGGCATGCTCGCGTGGATCCTGGAACGCTGGCAGAGCTGGTCGGAGGGCGACGAGGCGTTCACCGACGACGACCTGCTCACCCACGCGACGATCTACTGGGCGGGCAACGCGATCGACACTTCGATCCGCACGTACGCCAACAACAACCGCTACCCGTGGACTCCGTCCCACGACCGTACGCCGGTGATCGAGGCCCCGACCGGCATCACTTTCGTCGGCCACGAGGACCCGCCCGGCGTGCACACTCCCGAGGAACGCGTACAGAACTTCCTCGCGAGCGACCGCGCCGCCTGGTACAACCACACCAACATCACCGCCCACCCCAACGGCGGGCACTTCATCCCGTGGGAGCTCCCCACCGAGTGGACCGATGACCTCCGGCGAACGTTCCGTCCCTTGCGCTGATCCGGCCTGGCTTGACCTCGACGTACGGTGGAGATCGTGCAGACGATTCTGATCACCGGTGCGACAGATGGCCTGGGGCGCGAACTGGCACTCCGACTGGGTACGGCGGGAGCTCGCGTACTGATCCACGGACGGGACGCGGCCCGCGCCGAACGTGTGCGGGCCGATATCCGCGCCGCGGGCGGTCCCGAACCAGAGATCCTGCTGGCCGATCTGGCTGATCTCCACCATGTCGACAAGCTTGCCGACAGCATCGACAGCGAACTCGACGTGCTGGTCAACAATGCGGGCATCGGCGGCGGCAGGCCCGGTACGGGGCGTGAGGTGAGTGCCGACGGCATCGAACTGAGATTCGCGGTCAACTACCTCGCCGGCTACCACCTGACGCGGCGCCTGCTCCCGCAACTGGCGCCCACCGGCCGGATCGTCAACGTGGCGTCGGCCGGTCAGCAGGCGATCGACTTCGAGGATCCGATGATGGAGCGCGGCTGGGACGGGTTCTCGGCGTACCAGCGGAGCAAGCTGGCGCAGATCATGTTCACCA
This sequence comes from Kribbella pratensis, assembly GCF_004366075.1. Classification (GTDB taxonomy): domain Bacteria; phylum Actinomycetota; class Actinomycetes; order Propionibacteriales; family Kribbellaceae; genus Kribbella; species Kribbella pratensis. The sequence goes on from NZ_SODU01000001.1 coordinate 2,720,179, forward strand.
TCGACCTCGCCGCGGAACAGTCCGTCGTGGTCAATGCGTTGCACCCGGCAACGTTCATGGCCACCACGATGGTGACCGAGAGCGGCGTCAGCCCGATCAGCAGCGTCGCCGAGGGCGCCGACGCGACGATGCGCCTGATCACCGCACCGGACGTGCCGACCGGACGCTACTTCAACGGCCTCCGCGAGGCCCGCGCCAACGAGCAGGCGTACGACGCCCGCGCCCGCGAACGCCTCCGCACCCTCTCGGACAACCTCATCACAACCGCCCTCCGGTAAGCATCAGCGCCGGAAGAACTCGGTGGTTGTGGGGTCGGCCGGGAGGTAGGTTTCGACGGCGATCTCCTCGAGGGTGATGTCGAAGGCGGCGCCGAACGTGGTGACGGTGCTGAGGAACGCGAGGTCGAGGCCGCGGTGCTGAATGTGGATCGGGAGTGCGATGTCGGCGGGGTCTGGCGGCGTGGTGTCGACGGGGCCGTGGGCAACGAGTTCGTCGTACAGCTGATGGAGTTCGGGGTCACCGGAGGCCGCGGCCTGGCGGGCGAGGCGGGGCAGGAGGTACCCGCGAACCTGCTCCAGATTGCGGATCCGGGACGCCAGACCGTCCGGGTGCAGGCCGAGGCGCATCAGGTTGATCGGTGCTGTGAGCAACTTCTTGTCAACACCGGCCAGGAAGACGTTGAAGGAGTCGTTCGCGAGCAGGAGGTTCCAGCGGCGGTCGACGGCGACGGCCGGGTACGGCGCGTGCGCCCGGACGAACTGTTCGAGGGCCGCGCGGACCCGCGTCATGTCCGGGTCGTCCAGCGGCATCTGCCGGTACACGGGAGCGTGGCCGGCCGCGACCAGGAGCCGGTTGCGTTCCCGCAGCGGCACGTCGAGCTGCTCGGCGAGGTGCAGCACCATCGCACTGCTCGGAATCGTCCGCCCGGTCTCGACGAAACTCACGTGCCGCGACGACACGTCCGCCTGGATCGCGAGGTCGAGCTGACTCAACTTCCTCCGCCGCCGCCACTCCCGCAACAGCTCGCCCACCGGCCTGTCGTCATTCACAGCTCGAGTATCCAGGGCCGCGCCATGACACGTCAGGTAATCGACAGCGCCGCAGCGGCCGGCGCATCGTCGTACGCATGACGATCAAGCAGCTCACCCTGCACGCCTTCCAGGAATTCGCCAACGGCAACCTCGAACCGCTCCGCCCGCTCCTGCACGAGAACTTCGTCGAGCACAGCCCCGGCAACCCCTCCGGCCGCGACGCCTTCCTCGAGTTCATCGCCCAGGCCCCGGTCGCCGGCGCCGAGCTCGCCCTCCAACGCGTGATCGCCGACGAAACCCACGTAGTCGTCCACTACCTGATGACCACCCCCGAAACCACCCAGGCCGTGGTCGACATCTGGCGCTTCGAGAACAACCAGATCGTCGAACACTGGGACGTCGTACAACCCACGTGACTCCACGAGGCTAGCGGTCGTGCAGCGTGTCGTGGTGGTGGCGTTCGCCGCGGACCAGGTGCAGGCGGAGCTCCTGGGCGATCGTGTCCGGCGCATTCTCGTCGGGCGCGTTGTGGTCCAGGTCCGGGAGGATCCGGAACTCGGCGTTGGGCATGATCGTGGCGAGGCGCGGCAGTACGCCGGTCAGGTACGCGGGCGACCTGGCCCCACCGAGGAGCAGTGTCCTCGACGCGATCCCGGCGTACCGGCTGCCGTCGGAGTCGAGGCGGAGGATCTCCGCGATCTCGCCGGGCGTCGTCGGCATCATGTCACGCGTCTCGCGACTGCCGGGTCCGCGGACGAGCAGCAAGGAGATTGCCCACAGCAAAGGTACGGCGCGGAACGGCAACAGGTCCGTGCCTTTGAGGAACGTCGTCATCGCGGCAACGCGCCGGCCTGCGTCGAGTTGCCGCGTGAACCCGCCCAGCCAACTCCCGTCGAACGACCCGTCGATACTCACGCCCGGCTCGTATGCGATCAACGCATCCAACTGCCGCCGCAAACCCACATGCAGCGCGACCAGCCCGCCATAACTGTGCCCGAACGCCACCCGCGCGCCCGTCTGCTCGAGCACCGCGAGTACGTCGTCGACATCGGTCTCCACGCTGTACGCCGGACCTCGCGCCGCACTCGCCCCACGCCCACGCCGCTCGATCACATGCACCGTGTGAGCCCCGGAGAGCCCTCGCGCCAACGCCTCGTAGTGATGTGCTCGCCGGTTGTTCCCCGGCACCACGACAAGCCCCGGCCCGGTCCCCGTGGTCAACACCTGAATCCCCGAGACCAGCTGCCGCCGCCAAACGTCCGCGTCCTGCATCGCCGCCCCCTCCTTCGATCACGCCCCTAGACTCCCCAACGCCGCTGACACCGCTCTGTCTTCCCGCTGGCACGCGAAAACTCGGGCATCTGGACGCGAGGCGCCGTGAAGTGGTCGTGAAACGACGAAGTGCCTGGTCGGTGTTGCTCTGACCAGGCACTTCTCGAGGGGTGGAGGTGGCGGGAATCGAACCCGCGTCCTTCGGCGTCGCTTCAAGGCTTCTCCGGGCGCAGTCTGAATGGCGCTTTTCTCAGCCCCAGCGTTTGTACAGACATCTCGCTGACAGGCTCAGTCACTGTAAATGTCCCGTGCTAACCCCGTGACCGGGCTAGCAAAGCAAGCTCTCTAGATGAGGCCAGGAACCGGGGCGAGAGCATCCCCGGGCTGACCGCTTCTTTAGGTGCTCAGGCCGTCAGGCGGCGAGAGCGAAGCTACTGCGCTTGGAATCGGCAGTTATTGGTTTCCAGAGATCGTTAACGAGATAACCCTGGATCCTCGGCCCGCTTCCCTTGGAACGTACGTCCAAAGTCGAAACCGTTCACCCCCTGTTGAGTTGTCAAACTCCCACCCGTACCGCGGTGGAAGCTCCACACTATCAAGTCCAACAAGCCGCTCGCACCTCACATTCCCCCCGCGGGACCTACTTGATCAGGCGCAGGGTGAACGGATAGCGGAACTTGCTGCCCGCCGCGGTGGCCAGGCCGCCGATGCCGGTCAGGAGGAACCAGAGGATCCCGAGCACCGGGAACAGGAACGACAGGAACCCGTGGGTGAAGCCGGTCGCGATCCCCAGCAGCGCGAACGCCCCGAACGCGGTCAGCTGGAAGTTCAGCGCCTCGACGGCGTGCCGGCGTACGGCGGGGTTCTTCTGGCCGGCCGTCGCGACGACCAGGGCCGGGCCGACGAACGACGTCGGGTACCCGAGCCAGTGCGCGATCGTGCCCATCCCGCGCCCGTCGCCACGGTAGGTCTGCAGCGGCGCCGGCCGGGTGAAGGCGGCCGGGGCGAACGTCGGGACCGGGCGGGAGACCAGCCCGTCGAACGAGCTGTTCAGCTCGGCCCGGGTCCGTGCCTTCAGGGCCTTCTCCAAACGGAGGTCGAACTCCATGTGGTCGAGGCGCCCGTCGGCGTACATTTCCTTGAGGATCTCGACGGCCCGGTCCCGCTGCGCCGTCGTCACCAGCAGCTCTGAAGTGGACATGCTTCCACTGTGCGCGCCACCGGCCTCGCACCCCATCGGGTTCGCCCCGGATGCACCCCTGACCGGACCCGGAAGGCCCGGCTACTGGCGTCTGCGGTCCGACAGGGCGCGTTGGGCCTCGCGATTGGCCTGACGCTCGGCGAGAGCGTGGCGTTTGTCGTAGTCCTTCTTGCCGCGGCCGGTGGCGAGCTCGACCTTCGCGTAGCCGTCCTTGAAGTACAGCGACAGCGGGATCAGCGACACCCCTTGCTGCTCGACCTCGCGGATCAGTTTCTGTACTTCGTCCTTGTGCAGCAGCAGCTTCCGCGTACGGCGGGGCTCGTGGTTCGTCCACGTGCCGTGTTTGTACTCCGGGATGTGCATGCCCTGCAGCCAGAGTTCGTTCCCGCGGACGGCGGCGAACGCGTCGACGAGGGAGGCCCGGCCCTGCCGGAGGGACTTGACCTCGGTCCCCGTCAGCACCAGCCCGGCCTCCACCACGTCCTCGATGTGGTAGTCGTGTCGCGCCTTACGGTTCTGCGCGATCGGCTTCTCCCGGCCGGACTGTTTCACCATCCAGCCAGTATCTCAGACCGTCTACAACCACTTCATCGGATTAACCACGCGGCCGTCCTGGTAGACCATGAAGTGCAGGTGGCAACCGGTGGAGTAGCCCGTGGTCCCGGCGTACCCGATGATCTCGCCCCTTCGGACGCGTTCACCGACGCCGGCCTTGTACCGCGACAGGTGGTTGTAGACGGTGGTGATCGACGATCCGCCCATCACACCGTGTGAAACGAACAGACGATTTCCGTAGCCACCGTTGTAGTACTTGTCCGACACCACCCCGTCGGCCGCGGCGCGGATCGGCGTACCGCACGGAGCGCGGAAGTCGGTCCCGTCGTGCAGCTTCCAGTAGTGCAGAACCGGGTGAAAACGCATTCCGTACGGCGACGTGATGTAGCTGCTGACCGGGTAGGCCAGCCGCCCGCCGCCGGACGACGGCGGATCGTCCGGAATGTTCCGCGGTTTCCGGTGCTCCTTGCGCGCCTTCGCCCGCTCCGCCTTCTCGGCTGCCGCCTTCCGGCGCGCTGCGGCCGCCTTCTCGGCCTTCGCCCGCGCGATCAGGAGCTGTTCGACCCGGTTCCGCTCACGCAGCAGCGAGTTGTACTGCGCCAGCTCGGCGTTCTTCTCCTTCTCGGCGGCCTTGAACGCGGTCAGCTTGACCTTCGCGATGGCCGCGGCCTCGGCACGGTCGGCCGCGACCTGCTTGGTCAGCTCCGTGACCCGCTTGACCGTTGCGGCGGCCTCGGCGCGAGCGACCTCGGACTCCTTCTCCGCGGCCGCGACCTTGACCCGCTTGCTGGCGAGCTGCGCCTGCGCGTTGTTCAGGTTGGTGATCGCATTGCTCTGGATGCCGAACACGTTCCGCTGGACCTGCATCCCGGTCGCGATATCGGCCGGGGCGGCACCCCGCAGCGCGATCGACAGGCCCACCAGGCCGTTCTGCTGCTGGTACGCCGACCGTACGGCGCGACCCGCGACAGCCCGCTTCTCCGCGATCAGCTTCTCGCCGGCCTCGACGTCGGACACCGCCGTACGCAACGCCGCCTCGGCCGCGGCGAGCTTGCCCGCGGCGACCGCGTCGGCGGCCTTCGCGGCGGCGAGCTGCCCCTGCGCGGCGGCGTACCGGACCTGGACGGCCTGGTACTTCACGACGGCTTGGTTGTACGCGGCAACGGACTTGCCGAGCTGGTCGGACGCGTCGTCGAGATCAGCCTTCTGCTGACCGAGCTGCGCGTCGAGTTGCTTCTTCTTGGCGACTGGATCCGGCGGTTTCGCCTCCGCGGACGGAGTGGACGGAACCGCGGCCAGGACACCGGCGGACAGGGACAGGACAAGGCAGCAAGCGGCGACCGCCGTCTGCCGGCCCGGCGGTCGCTTGCGTGATCGCTGGTACGGCGCGGTGGAGGTGCCGGTGCTGTCGTCTCGCTTGATGCTCCCCCGCTCGCGCGGGTTCGCACCGGGGAAGTGCGGGACCACAGGTCGACCCCTTGCTCTGGATGAAATTGTGCGGTACGGGAGTGACTGCTGTTACTCCTGTTACTGCACGATAGGTCACCCGGGTCAGACTTTGAGGTATTTCCGCGTTGTCAGGAATGTCGGGATGACGGCCAGGACCAGGCCGACCACGACCATGATCAGCGTGGCGCGGAAGGTTTCGGTCGCGCCGACCCACTGCCAGACGCGGAACGTCTCCTGGGCCCGCTGCATGACCACGAAGTACACGCCGACCCACAAGGTGCCGCAGGCAAAGACCGCGCCGATCAGGGCCGCCAGCACCGCTTCCAGGAGGAACGGTAGCTGGATGTAGAAGTTCGAGGCGCCCACCAGGCGCATGATGCCTATCTCCCGTCTCCGGGCGTACGCCGCCAGCCGGATCGTGTTGGAGATCTGCATCAGAGCCGCGACCAGCAGCAAGCCGGCCGAGATCAGCGCCCCGACCTGCAAGCCGTTGAGGGCCTTGAACAGTGGATCGAGGTACTGGCGAAGGTCCTGGACGGTGTCGACGCCGGGGAGGCCGGCGACGGCGCTGACCAGGTTCTGATAGCGCGTCGGATCTCGGAGCTTGACCCGGAAGGACTCCTGCATCTGGTCCTCGGTGACCGTGCTGACGATCGGCGAGTCCTTGTACAGCTTCTTGAACGACTCGAACGCTTCCTTCTTCGACTCCGAGAACACGCCGTCGGGGGCGGTGTCCGGGTTCGTCTGGATGACCTGCTGGATCCGGTTCTTCTGCTCCTGGGTCACCTCGGCGCCGGAGCAGCCGCGGCCGCCGGAGTCCTTGGTGCACAGGAACACCGAGATCTGGATCTTGTCGTACCAGTTCCCCTTCATCAGGTCGACCTGCTCGCGGGCGAGCAGCGCGCTGCCGAACAGCGACAGCGAGACCCAGATGGTCACGACGACCGCGATCGTCATCGAGAGGTTCCGCTTCAGACCGATCCCGAGGTCGGAGAGGATGTAGTTCAAGCGCATCAGTCAGTCAGTCCCCTGGTCAGTGCTGGTAGCCGTAGACGCCGCGCGACTCGTCGCGGACGACATGGCCGTTCTCCAGCTCGATCACGCGCTTGCGCATCTGGTCGACGATCGAGACGTCGTGGGTGGCCATCACCACGGTCGTCCCGGTCCGGTTGATCCGGTCCAGCAGCTTCATGATGCCGACCGACGTACCGGGGTCGAGGTTTCCGGTGGGCTCGTCGGCGATCAGGATCATCGGCCGGTTCACGAACGCGCGGGCGATCGCGACGCGCTGCTGCTCGCCGCCGGACAGCTCGTCCGGCATCCGGTCCTCCTTGCCGTCCAGACCGACCAGCTCGAGGACCTCGGGCACCGTCTTGCGGATGTGCGCGCGAGGCTTGCCGATCACCTGCAGCGCGAACGCCACGTTCTCGGCCACGGTCTTGTTCGGCAGCAGCCGGAAGTCCTGGAACACGGTGCCGATCTGGCGCCGCATCTGCGGGATCCGCCAGCTGGCCAGCCGGTTCAGATCCTTGCCGGCGACCATGATGTGACCTCTGGTCGTCCGGTGCTCACGCAGGACCAGACGGAGGAACGTCGACTTGCCGGACCCGGAGGTTCCGACCAGGAAGACGAACTCGCCCTTCTCGATCTCGACGTTGACGTTCAGCAGAGCGGCCTTGGACTGGCCCTCGTACGTCTTGGACACATTCTCGAAGCGGATCACGGGTTCATCCGGCCGTGGTCGGGAACAGGGAGCGACGCGACGGTAACCACGAAGTGCACCGTACGCCACCGGAGCGGCCGGCGATCAGTCTAGGCGCTCCACGGCGTGCCGCCGACCAGACGTGCCGGTCCGTACACCCGCGTCCGATACCCGGTGCGTTTGAAACAGCCGTACGAGAAGGTCAGGCTGGGGACGGGCTCGGCGTGCCGTTGCCGTTGTCGGGGCGGGCGCCGGCTATGCGGGCTACGCCGGCGTCGGGTTTGCGGCCGGCGCGGCGGGCGGCCTCGACGTGCAACCGGGCCAGCTCGACAGCCTGGCGCGAGACCTTCACGGTCTTCTTCTCAGCCATGGTCACTGTCTCCCTCGACGACCTCGATGTCGGTGTCCGCGATATCAGCGTACGCGGACGCGCCGATGCGGTCGATCGCTACGGCGGCGGTCAGCGCGGCGACCAGATCGTAGTCCTCGGGTTGTAACAGCTCCGACCTCATCAGTGAACGCAGCGTCACAACACCGGCGTCCGTCCCGGCGTCCTCGCCCTCGAGAATCTGCTCCACGGCCCACCGGACCATCCGCATGGTCTCCTCACGGTGCCGCCAGGTGTCGAGCTCGCGGTCGGACTTCCGCGTCAGGTACGCCCCCAGGGACACGCCACCGAGCGCGAGCAGCGGACTCAGAACCGTCATCACCACCCCGACGATCGAGATCCAGGTAGGGATCACGGACACACCCCGACGCTCATACCCGTCCTCCCAATTCCGTGGTCTTGACCGGTCGATGATGCTACGAAGGAGCATTCCACCCACCACCGACATACCAGGATGACAAGGGGCGGTGTCACCGTGACGGACGAGCAGGACCGCTACGACGTGTTCGTGCAGGGGACGGTGTTCCTCGACATCGTCATGACCGGTCTGGCGTCCGCCCCGACCACCGGTACGGAGATCTTCGCCGAGGGCATGGGATCGTGCCCGGGCGGTGTCGCGAACTTCGCGATCGCGGCCGCGCGGCTCGGACTGCAGACAGGACTCGCGTCGGTCTTCGGTGACGACGCGTACGCCGACTTCTGCTGGCGGACCCTCGCGGACCAGGAGGGCGTGGACCTGTCGCACTCGCGGCGGATCGGCCACTGGCACTCGCCGGTCACGGTGTCGATGTCGATCGACCGGGACCGGGCGATGGTCACGCACGCGCACGAGGCGCCGGGCGATCCGAGCAAACTGGTGGGGCCAGGCCTGAAGACGCGGTCCGCGATCGTGCCGGTGGCGGAGGAGCTGCCGGGCTGGACGGTCGAGGCGCGGCAGTCCGGTGCGCTGTTGTTCGGCGACGTCGGCTGGGATCCGACCGACGAGTGGTCGCCCGCGGTGCTCGACGTACTCGAAGGGTTCCACGCGTTCACGCCGAACGCGGGTGAGGCGATGGCCTACACCCGCACCGACACCCCCAAGGCCGCGCTGCACAAGCTGGCCGACCGCGTACCGCTCGCGGTGGTGACGAACGGCGCGGACGGCGTACTGGCGATCGACTCGGCGACCGGTGAGGAGGAGCAGGTGCCGGCGCTGCCGGTGCGTTCGTACGACCCGACCGGCGCCGGCGACGTGTTCCTCGCCTCACTCGTGCTCGGCACGCTCCGCGGCTGGCCGCTCGCCCACCGCCTGGCGTTCAGCAACCTGTGCGCCGGCCTCTCGGTCCAGCACTTCGGCGGCTCCCTCGCGGCGCCCGGCTGGGGCGACATCATCGACTGGGTGCGCGACCACAGCCGGCACCGCCCCGGCGACGTCGACCCCGCCGTACTCCAGCACTACGCCTTCATCGGCGACGTCCTCCCGGCCGGTCCCGTCCCGATCGTCCGTCGGGCCTCAGCCACGATCGCGCGCCTGTCGGACGCCTGACGCGCCTACCGTCACCGCGACCAGGACGAGCAGTACGCCGCCGCCCAGGAAGCCCCAGGACGGCGCGGCATGTTCGAGCACCAGCCCGGCGGTCGCCGATCCGGCGGCCGAGCCGAGGTTGTTGGCGGTGTTGATCCAGGTGCTCGCCTCGGTCCGTTGGTACGGCGGAGTGACGTCGTCGGCGGCCAGGTACGAGACCACGAACAGCGGGGCTACTGCGGCACCGGCAAAGCCCAACACACTCCCGAGCACGACCAGGTCGGTCACGAACGACGCCGCGAGCAGTCCGGCGGCCAGTACGGCGATCAGCCCGCCGAGATGGGTCGACCAGGACCGGGTATGACGCCGGCGCGCCCAGAGCATCCCGCCGATCACACTGCCCGCCGCGATCGCTGCCTCGACGTACCCGGCCGCTCCGGGACGTCCCGCGTGCTGCGCGACACCTGCCACGCAGACGTACGCCGCGCTGATCCCGGACGCCGTGACCGTGATGACGAGCAGGATCCGTCGCAGACCGGGGATCACCAACGGCCCCAACGGATGCCGAGTGGGCGCCGACGCTGACGTCGAGGTCGTCACCGGACTCGTCACCATCGCGAACGTGCCGACGACCATCACGGCGGCCGAGCAGCCGAGCGCGGCTGGTGCGGATACGAGACCGATCAGGGTGCCTGCGATCAGTGGCCCGCCGAGGAACAGGCACTCCTCGGAGACCGCGTCGAGAGCGTACGCGCGTTCCTTCAGCACAGAGCCCTCGGTGAGCAGTCGCCAGTTCGACCGCATCGACGGCCCCAACGGCGGCGCCAGCAACCCGGTCGCGCCGACGAGGAGCAGTACGGCGGCATCCGGCGTACCGAATGCTGCGATGGCGACCAGACCGGCGGATGCACCGAGTGCGAGGGGTGGCAGGACGCGGCGCTGGCTGTAGCGGTCGACGAGCCGCGCTTTGTACGGCATCGACAACGAGGCGAACCCGAACACCGCGACCGCGGCGCCGGCCGTGGCGAAGGAACGGGTGGACTGCTGGACGGTGAAGAGCAAAGACAACGGGAGCAGACCGTACGACAGCCGGCCGAGCAACGCAGGCACGAATGTGCGCAGCGCCGACGGCAGCAGCAGCAGGACGTCACGGTAGCTCCCGGCACGAGTTGTGCCGGACACGAGAATTCTCCTAGAGAGACGGGATGAGGCTCGATACCACGCAAGGCGTGGGAGCCGTCTCTAGTCACGGGGGGAGAACATGCGGGCGAGCCTACAGCTCGTTCTCGGCGGCTGGAAATGTCGGCTTACTGGGCTCCACCGGTCGTAGGGTCTGGGGTGGTGCGCGGGCTGTGGGACCGCGCTGGACGGAGAGGTGCAGGCGATGACGATCAGTCGGCGGCAGGTACTCGGGCTCGGGACCGGACTGGCTGCGATGGCCGTGGCGGGATGCGGGTCGAACTCCGGGCGGCCGTCGTCCGGTGGGTCGGACGGGTCGAAGCCGGCGCTGCAGCAGTGGTACCACCAGTACGGCGAGGCGGGCACGCAGCAGGCGGTGGAGAAGTACGCGAAGGCGTACCCGGATGCGACCGTGACGATCCAGTGGTCGCCGGGTGACTACGAGAAGAAGGCCGCGACTGCGCTGCTCACCGACCAGGGCCCGGACGTGTTCGAGTACCCGAACGGGCCCACGATCGACATGATCAAGGGCAAGCAGGTCGTCGAGCTGACCGATCTGCTGGGCGATGCGAAGAGCGACTTCAACGGTGCGCTGCTCGAGCGGATGTCGTACCAGGGCAAGCTGTACGGGATCCCGCAGGTGATCGACATGCAGCTGCTCGTGTACCGCAAGAGCCTGCTGAGCGCGGCCGGCGTACAGCCGCCGCAGACCGTCGACGAACTGCTCGCCGCCGCGAAGAAGCTCACCAACAACAAGACCAAGGGGCTGTTCGTCGGCAACGACGGCGGCGTCGGCGTGCTCGGCGGGCCGGCGCTCTGGTCGGCCGGTGTCGACTACCTGACCAAGGACAACCAGTTCGGTTTCGACGACCCGGCCGCGTTCGAGTCGCTGCGCAAACTGCGGGAGTTCTGGACGTCGAAGGTGTTGTTGCTCGGGGCACCGACCGACTGGTCCGACCCGGCCGCGTTCACGCAGGGCCTGACCGCAATGCAGTTCACCGGCCTGTGGACGCTCCCCGTGATCGAGAAGGCGCTGCCCGGCGACTACGGCGTACTCCCCTGGCCGAAGCTGAACGCCACCACCGGCGCGCCGAGTGTCCCGGTCGGGGCGTACGGCGCCTGCGTGAACGCCAAGTCGAAGAACCTCGACGCCGCGAAGAAGTTCGCCAAGTGGCTGTGGGTGGACCAGACCGACGACCAGCTCGACTTCGCGCAGGCGTACGGCTTCCACGTACCCGCCCGCAAGAGCCTGTCGGAGAAGGCGGACAAGCTGAAATCCGGCCCGGCCGCGGACGCCGTCAAGCTGCTGAACGAGAACGGCCGCCCGCAGAACCCGATGCTCTGGTCGCCGAAGGCCAGCTCGGCGTACTCCGACGCGCTGAACAAGATCATCCGCAGCGGCGCCGACCCGGCCGCGGAGATCAAGACCGTCAAGTCGGTCACCGAGGCCGAACTCAAGCGCATCACCGGCTGACACGACAAGGCCGCGGCCCCACACCGTTCGGTGCGGGGCCGCGGCTGCGCCGGCTCAGACGACCTTGACGTACTCCGCCTGCTGACCCTTCGGGCCCTGGGCGATGTCGAACTCGACGCGCTGGTTCTCCTCGAGGCTACGGAAGCCGTCGGTCTGGATGGCGGAGAAGTGGACGAACACGTCCGCACCGCCCCCGTCGACGGTGATGAAGCCGAAGCCCTTGTCGGCGTTGAACCATTTCACAGTTCCCTGTGCCATGTTGTTGCTCCTTCGTGGAGATGGGTGCGCACCGCGGACGCGGTGGGCCCGGCCGTTGTCGCACCGGCGGCAGACCATCTCTCGCGAGGAAAGATCGGGATAAACCACAGCTACTAAAACTTGACCTACCCCATAGAACCACGAACTCGCAGGATTCATTCCCTCGGGCTGCGCCGGGCGTGGCAGGGTGGGGCACATGGCGACCCTGCAACCGCTGACCGACGACGACCGCGAGCTGATCGAGCTGGCCCGCCGGACGGTCGACGCGAACACCGACGGACCCGACGGCGTCTACACGATGGGCGCCGCGGTCCGCGGTGCCGACGGCCGGATGTACGCCGGTATCAACCTGTACCACTTCACCGGCGGCCCCTGCGCCGAACTGGTCGCCCTCGGCCGCGCCCGCGCCGACGGGGCCCGCGAGCTCACCACCATCGTGGCCGTAGGCAACGAAGGCCGTGGCGTGGTCGCGCCGTGCGGCCGCGACCGCCAGATCCTCGTCGACTACCACCCCACGATCCGCGTCATCCTGCCGACTGAGGACGGTCCTGCCTCGGCCCTGGCCACCGACCTCCTACCCGGCGCCTACCGCTGGACCCCTTGAAAAGCTGGGATGATGTCCTTGCCGTACGACGCCAGGGTTTCCTCCTTGGCGTCATGCTGGAGGTAGAGGGCGAACTGGTCGACGCCGAGTTCCTTCAGTTCGGCCAGCCGGGCGAGGTGGTTCTCGACAGGGCCGAGGATGCAGAACCGGTCCACGACCTCGTCCGGCACGAAGTCGGTGTGGGTGTTCCCGGCGCGCCCGTGCTCGGCGTAGTCGTATCCCTTGCGCCCCTCGATGTAGTCGGTCAGCGCCTGCGGCACGGCGCCTGACGTCCCGTACCGCGCGACGATGTCCGCGACGTGGTTCCCGACCATCCCGCCGAACCAGCGGGTCTGTTCGCGTTGGTGATCCAGGTCGTCCCCGACGTACGCCGGTGCCGCGACGCAGAACTTGATCGCCATCGGATCGCGGCCGGCCTGTTCCGCGGACCGTCGTACCGCGGTGATCATCCACTCCGCGATGTCCGGATCGGCCAGCTGCAGGATGTACCCGTCGCCGACCTCGCCGGTGGCCTTGAGCGCGCGTGGGCCGTACGCCGCGACCCACACGTCGAGCGCGCCGTCGTCGACCCACGCGAACTTCAGCTGCTGCCCGCGGTACTCGACGGTCTCGCCGCGTGCCAGGGATCGCACGACTTCGACGCACTGCTTCATCTCCGCGATCGTCCCCGGCTGCGCGCCGAGCGTCCGCAACGCCGAGTCCCCGCGCCCGATCCCGCAGATCGTCCGGTTGCCGAACATCTCGTTCAAGGTGGCGAACTGGGACGCGATCACCGTCCAGTCCCGCGTTCCCGGATTCGTCACCATCGGCCCGACGATCACGCGGCGCGTGGCCGCGAGAATCTGGCTGTAGATCACGAACGGCTCCTGCCAGAGCAGGTGCGAGTCGAACGTCCACACGTACGAGAACCCGGCGTCCTCCGCCTTCCGGGCCAGCTCCACGACCGTGGACGCGGGCGGATCACACTGAAACACCACACCGAAGTCCACGTCATCCCCCTACATGAGATAAGACGACAGGCCGCGCTTCAGGAACTTGCCCCGGCCTTTCCGGCCATGGTAGTTGCCGTCAGCCACGATCACCTCGCCGCGGGACACGACGGTGCCCACCCGGCCCTTGATCTCGACCCCTTCGTACGCCGAGTGGTCCATGTTCATGTGGTGCGTCTCGACGCCGATCCGCGTCGTACCGTTCGGGTCGTAGATCACCAGGTCGGCGTCCGATCCCGGCTGCACGATCCCCTTCTGCGGATACAGCCCGAACATCCGGGCCGGCGTGGTCGCGATCGTCTCCACCCAGCGCTCCAGCGACAGCTTCCCGTCCACCACACCCTGGAACACCAGGTCGACGCGGTGCTCGACGCCGCCGATCCCGTTCGGGATCTTGGAGAAGTCGCCGAGCCCGAGTTCCTTCTGGTCCTTCATGCAGAACGGGCAGTGGTCGGTCGACACGATCGCGAGCTCGTTGTTCCGCAGGCCCTTCCACAGATCCCGCTGGTGCGGCTCGTGCTTGCTGCGCAGCGGCGTCGAGCAGACCCATTTCGCGCCCTCGAACCCGGGCGCCCCGAGCTGGTCCTCGAGTGTCAGGTACAGGTACTGCGGGCAGGTCTCGGCGAACACGTTGCGGCCCGCGTGCCGCGCCTCGGCGACCTTCTCGAGCGCCTGGCTCGCGGACAGGTGGACGATGTACAGCGGGCAGTCCTGCGCGACCTCGGCGAGCGCGATCGCGCGGTTCGTCGCCTCCGCCTCGAGCGCGGCCGGGCGGGTGATGCCGTGGTAGATCGGGTCGGTCTGGCCCTTGGCGAGCGCCTGCTGCACGAGGACGTCGATCGCGATGCCGTTCTCGGCGTGCATCATGATCATCGCGCCGTTCTCGCGCGCGGTCTGCATCGCGCGGAGGATCTGCCCGTCGTCGGAGTAGAAGACGCCCGGGTAGGCCATGAACAGCTTGAAACTCGTGATGCCCTCGTCGGCAACCAGCTGGTCCATCGCCTTCAGCGCGTCGGCGTCGACACCGCCGAGGATCATGTGGAACGCGTAGTCGATGTGGCACTCGCCCTCGGCCTTCGCATGCCACGCGGCGAGCCCGTCCTGCACGACCTCGCCGGTACGTTGGACCGCGAAGTCGATGATCGTCGTGGTCCCGCCGTACGCCGCCGCCCGCGTGCCGGTGTCGAACGTGTCGCTGGCCGCGGTGCCGCCGAACGGCAACTCCATGTGCGTGTGCGCGTCGATCCCGCCCGGAATCACATACTTGCCGGAGGCATCGAGTACCTCGTCGACCGTGATCGTCGGGCTGAACGACGGATCGAGGACCGCGACGATCTTCTCGCCCTCGATCAGCACGTCCGCGACCCGGGTCCCGGTCGGTCCGACGACGGTTCCACCCTTGACGAGCAAAGACATCTACGCCACTCCCCTTTGAGCGGTCGGCATTTACGGTTTCGTCAGGTCTCCGTACGCGTCGGGCCGGCGGTCGCGGTAGAACTGCCAGCGGTCCCGGACGGTGTCCAGCAGGCCGAGGTCCAGATCGCGGACGATCAGCTCCGGATCGTGGTCGTGCCCGACGTCGCCGACGAACTTCCCCTCCGGGTCGACGAAGTACGACGTACCGTAGAAGTCGTTGTCGCCGAACTCGGACTCGATGCCGACCCGGTTGATCGCGCCGATGAAGTACTCGTTCGCGACCGCGGAGGCCGGCTGCTCGAGCTTCCACAGGTACGCCGACAGTCCGCGGCTGGTCGCCGACGGGTTGAAGACGATCTTCGCGCCGGCCAGGCCGAGCGCCCGCCAGCCCTCGGGGAAGTGCCGGTCGTAGCAGATGTAGACGCCGATCCGGCCGACCGCGGTGTCGAAGATCGGATACCCGAGGTTGCCCGGCCGGAAGTAGAACTTCTCCCAGAAACCCTTCACCTGCGGGATGTGGTTCTTCCGGTACTTGCCCAGATAGGTGCCGTCGGCATCGATGACCGCGGCGGTGTTGTACAGCACGCCCGGCTGCTCCTGCTCGTACACCGGGAGCACCATCACCATCCCGAGCTCCTGCGCCAGCGCGGCGAACCGCTCGGTGGTCGGGCCTGGCACGGATTCGGCGTACTCGTAGTACTCGGCGTCCTGTTTCTGGCAGAAGTACGGCCCATAGAACAACTCCTGGAAACAGATCACCTTCGCACCCGCAGCGGCCGCCTGCCGCGCGTAGTCCTCGTGCACCTTGATCATGGACTCCTTGTCACCCGTCCACGACGTCTGAACGAGCGCAGCCCTGACAACCTCCGCCACAAGACCTCCCCAAGTAGAGGTCCCATGCTCCATCCGCCCAGCCCACCCGTCAACGGATACCGGAGATCGCGGTCAGAACGTGAAGGTGCGTGGTTCGGCTGGGAGGACGTGGCCGCCTACGGTGGCGTGGGTCGGGGGATCGTAGGTCGTGTAGAGGTGGGAGCCGGCGCCCTGGATCACGTGGAGGTTGCGGGCGAGTTGGGCGGTTAGTTGGGTGACCGCGGAGCCGGTGGCCTCGTCTTCGGTCACGTTCATTGCGGGGGCGAAGGCTCGGGCTCGGATGATGCCGGCGGGTTCGTCCTGCCAGGACCAGAGGAAGGTGTGGCCGGCGGTGTACGTGGTGGGGTCGGCGGCCAGGACCTCCTCGGGTGAGGAGAGTTGGCGCCAGTCCCAGGGGCTGCCCCAGGTCGTGTCGGCTCGGACGGCGAAGAGGTCGCCGGAGCGGGTGACGGGGATCGGGCCGGCGGGGACGTGCAGGGTGTCGACCGGGTGGCCGTGGGCGTGGAGCCAGGCGGCGGCGCCGACGTTGGGGTGGCCGGCGAAGGCCATCTCGCGGGTGGCGGTATAGATACGGAGCGTACCGGTGGCGGCGTCGTCGACGTACACCGTCTCGCTGTAGCCGAGCTCGGCGGCCACGCGCTGCCGGTCGCGCTCGCCGACGAGGCGGCCGTCGACGATGCCCAGTGGGTTGCCGAACCGGCCGTCCGGGTCGGTGAAGACCCTGACGACCTCGACTCTCAGGTCGGTCAAGTCAGAGAACGGCGATCGCGGCGATGATCGCGATCAGCAGCACCGCGCCACCGACGATCGCCAGGACCCGGCCGTTGACCTTCGGTTCGCTGGTGGCCTCGGCCTGGCCCTCGTTGACGAAGGCGCGGAACATCTGCGTGTTCGCGCCCGGGTCCTGCTCGTTCTCCACGTTCTGCGGGACGTTCTGGTCAGCCATGGCCCAAGACCCTACCTGCCGCCGCTGCGCACCCAGCAGACCGCCCGCCGAAGTCTCACACAGACCTGATGTACCATTTGGTACATGCGCTTCGATCACTCCAGCACGATCCAGGCACCGGCCGACCGGGTCTGGGAGGTTTTCAGCGACGTCGAGCGGTGGCCCGACTGGACCCCGACCGTCGATTCCGTCGAGCGGCTGGACGCGGGCCGGATCCACGTCGGCGCCCGCACCCGGATCCGCCAGCCCAAGCTCCCGGCCGCCGTCTGGGAGGTGACCGAGCTCAAGGAGGGCGAGTACTTCGAATGGGTCTCGAAGGCCCCCGGGATCAAGACCACCGGCGGCCACCGCGTCATCAGCACGCCGGAAGGAACCGTCGCGACCGCGACCATCGTCCAGGAGGGCCCGCTCGGCTGGCTCTTCGGCCGGCTCTACGCGAAGCTCACCCGGGACTACATCGCCACGGAGACCGCCAAGCTGAAGGAAGTCAGTGAGTCGAGCAAGCCTGCTGGGTGAGGCGGTTGAGCATTTCGCGAAGAACGGGATCGGGGACGCGAGCCTGCGCAGTATCGCGACCTCGATCGGCACCAGTCACCGGATGCTGATCTACCACTTCGGTTCCCGCGAGGGCCTGCTCGCCGAGGTGGTCCGCACGGTCGAGCAACAGCAACGCGACCTCCTCGCCGACCTGAGCGAGTCGCAGCGACCGATCGCGGAGCAGGCCGAGGAGTTCTGGCGCCGCGTCACCGAGGCCGCGCTCGTCTACGGTCCGCTGTTCTTCGAGCTCAGCGCGCACGCGATGCAGGACCTGCCGCACACCGAGTCCCTCAAGGCCGACCTGATCAACGTCTGGCTGCCGCCGTTGATCGAGCTCTGCGTACGTGCGGGCCTCCCGCCGGCCGAGGCCCCGGCGTACGCGCGGCTCGGTCTGGCCGCCTCGCGCGGCCTGCTCTTCGATCTCTTGCTGACCGGCGATCGCGCGGGCGTCGACGAGGCGTCCGCGCTGCTCAACCGGCTGTTCACGCTCCCGGTTCAGTAGGCCTCTCGACCCGGCCCGCCACGATCGGCAGCCGCGAGTCCCGCAGTACGGCGATGAACGCGAACGGCCTGTCCAACGTGAGCTCCAGGCGACGCTCCTGCCGGGTGACCATCGCGGCCCGAGTCATCGCGACAGCGGTCACCGCGGCAGCCTCGAACCCGGTCGCGAAGAACCGCGCGAGCACCTTCTGCTTCGCCTGCCCGACCTGGAGCGGCGTCGGGCTGAGCGCGCTGAAATGCCCGTGCGCCCCCGGGTCCGACGTAACCGCTGTCAGCCCGAACAGCTCACGGGACGCGAGCAGATCGTGCTCGACCTCGATGCTGAACGACGGCAGCGACACCTTCACCTCCGGCCGCGACGCAGTGGTCCGCCCGATCCGCAACCCCGGCCCGGGGTCGTCCTCAGAGATGAGCTGACTTCCAGGTACGCCGTCCGTGGGCCGAGACGCAGCGTCCAGCAGCCGCGGGAGTACGTCGTCACCGTCGCCGATCCCCAGCAGTACGTCGACATCCTCGTCGCCGCGCACCGTGACCACGGTCAGGTCGTCGTACCGCCGTACCGAATCCAGGTCGGAATCCGTGCGCTCGAGCCAGTGCCACGAACCGGACCACGGACCGGCGGCGACCCGACGGATCTGTTCGGTGAACGGGCGGACCCAGGTGGTGCGGAGCAGCAGCGCCGAGGCGAGGACGAGCATCATGTCGCCGTCGAGGTCCACCGGCAGCTCGCGGATCAGGTCGTCGGTGTGCTCGGCGGCCCAGGCGTCGAGTTTCGCCTTGTCGACGGCCGGGTTGCCGGTCAGCAGGCCGACGAGCGGCGCGGGCATCACGCTGTCGAACGATTCGGCGAGCTTGAGCTGCTCGCTGACCCACACGCCGAGCGCGGCGTTCAGGTCGGCGGAGGCTTCGATCGTCTCGATCAGGCGGATCGCGTCGGTGGCCCCGGTCGAGGGGTCCACGCCGGCGGCTGCGGCGAGTTCGGCGCGGCCGGGCTCGTCGGCGCCGCTCGCGAGGATCGCCAGCAGCGGCCAGAGGCCGAGGCCGGCCACGACGGTGTTCTCCGCCGGCAGTGTCCGGGCCCAGCGGGTGGTGAGGTCATTGACTGCGCGCACCACGTCGGCATCCATGTCCCCAGCCTGCCACGCACGGACGCCCAGGCCATCACAATCGCCCCCGACACCGCCCGCTGAGCGTGCATCCGACGGCGAGCCGCGGATTGTGATGGCCTGGGCGTCCGGACCCGACACGCGACATGACTGTGATTTTCATTTCCAGGCGATTTCTGCCAGCATTCCGCCCATGACAACGGCCGAGCAGCACACCGCGGAGTCGCCTGAGTCGTCTGAGTCGTCTGAGTCGTCTGAATCCTCGGAGTCGCCTGGCTCGTCGATCGCGTTCACGGCGACGCTGGTGCTGCTGGTCGGTGCGGCGTTGTTCGGGCGGCGGGTCTTCGCCGGCTGGTTCACCGACGACGGGATCCGGACCTGGGCGACGATGTTCGTCGGCGTGACCGTGCAGGCGCTGCCGTTCCTGGTGCTCGGCGTACTGCTCTCGGCCGCCCTCACCGCGTTCGTCCCGGCGTCGTTCTTCGCGAAGGCCCTCCCGAAGCATCCCGCCCTCGCCGTACCGGTGGCCAGCGCGTCCGGGGTCGTGCTCCCGGGCTGCGAGTGCGCCTCGGTCCCGGTGTCCGCGGCGTTGATGAACCGCGGCGTCACCCCGGCCGCGGCGATCGCGTTCCTGCTGTCCGCGCCGGCGATCAACCCGGTCGTACTGGCTTCGACCGCGGTGGCGTTCCCGGGTCAGCCGAAGGTGGTGGTCGCCCGCGCAGTGACCTCGCTCGCGGTATCGATGATCCTCGGCTGGCTGTGGCTGCTGACCGGCAAGGGCGGGTCGTGGCTGAAGATGCCGAAGAACCGGCACGCGCACGACGACCCCAAGTTCGACGTGTTCCGGTCCGCGATGCTCCACGACTTCCTGCACGCCGGCGGGTTCCTGGTGGTCGGCGCGGCGGCCGCGGCCACGTTGAACGTCGTCGTCCCGCGGGCCTGGCTCGATCACGTCGCCGGGAATCTCCTGCTGTCGGTGGTGATCCTCGGGCTGCTCGCCGTACTGCTGGCGATCTGTTCCGAGGCGGACGCGTTCGTGGCGGCGAGCCTGACGCAGTTCTCCCTCACCGCGCGGCTCGCGTTCATGGTGGTCGGCCCGATCGTCGACGTGAAGCTGATCGCCTTGCAGACCGGAACGTTCGGCCCGAAGTTCGCCGTACGTTTCGCACCCGCCACCTTCGTGGTCGCCCTCCTCGCCAGCCTGCTGATCGGATGGTGGTTGTTTTGAAGCGCAACGTTGCCGGGTTGGTGATTGTGTTCGTCGGGGCTGCGATGGTGCAGCTCACGACGTCCGGGACGTACTTGCGGTACGTGAAACCCGGGATGCGGTGGATGCTGCTCGCGGCCGGTGTCGTGCTGATCGCGCTCGCGGTGACCGATGTGGTCGTGCGGTCCCGCCAGACCCATGACCACGGTCTGCCCCGCGCCGCCTGGCTGCTCCTCGTCCCGGTCTTCGCGCTGCTCGTCGTGGATCCGCCCGCGCTCGGTGCGGATGCCGCACAACGGCAGTCACCGGTCGCCGCGAAACCGGCCAAACCGGCCGAGCCGCAGGGCAACGCGTACTGGGGTGACGAGTCGCACGGCCCCAAGCCCATCGCGGTCCGCGACTACTCGGTCTGGGCGGTGTGGGAGAAGGAGACGATGCAGGGCCGGTCGTTCCAGCTGACCGGTTTCGTCACGCCGGCGAAGAACGGCGTCTGGTACGTGACCCGTATCGGCCTGACCTGCTGCGTCGCGGACGGTACGGCGTTCATGGTCGAGGCACGCGGTCACGCCGCGCCGCCGAAGAACCAATGGATCATGGTGACCGGCAAGTGGGCCGAGCCGACCAAGCGCGTCGACGGTGACGTCGCCGCGCTCACGGTCGACACGGTCAAACCGGTCACCGCGCCGGTCAACCCCTACGAGTAGTTCACCCAACCCGCAACGACGGGCACACCGGTCGGTCGATGTACGGCGATGAAGCCGAACGGCCGCTCGAGGTTCACGTACAGCGACTTGGCGCCCAACGCCGCGCCCGCGGCCATGGCCATCGCGGTGACCGCGGCCGCCTCGAATCCGGTCGCCGAGAAGCGCGCCATCACCGCCTGTCGCGCCTGGCCGATCGCCAACGGCTGCGGGCTCAGCCCCGGGAAGTGCCCGCTGCTCGCGTCCGACGCCGACGCCAGCCCGAACACCTCGGGATGCTGCAGCAGATCATGCTCCGCCTCGATCTCGAAGTACGGCATCGACAGTACGACGGTCGGCTGCATGGACTCGATGACCTCAACACCGGGCGCCGACCGCTCCGCGGCGAGCACCTCGGAGCCGCACACCCCTTCCCCGTCGAGCTCCAACGCAGCGGACAGAACAGACGCACGCCCACCATCACCGACCACGAGCCGTACGTCGAACTCGCCGGTGCCGCGCACTGTCACCACGGTCAACGGACCCGCCGCGCTGTCGTGCACCCGCAAGCTGTCGAGGTCCGTATCCGCCCGGCTCAACCACCGCCGATCGTTTCGCGGGTACTCGTCGAACGGCAACGCCCACTCCGTCTTCAGCACCAATGCCGACGCGAGCACCAGCAACACCTCAGGCGTGAGCTGGACCGGCATCCGCTGGAGCAGCCCGTCCGTCTGCTCGACCACCCACGCGTCGAGTGCGGCGCGATCGGTCAGCGTCCCGCGCACCTCCGGCGGCAGGAACCGGTCCACGCCGGGCTGCAGCTCGACCTCCGGTCGCGTCCACAGCCCCAGCGCCATCCGAAGCTCGGGAGCCTCCAGCAGACCGCCGTACCGTCCGCCCGCGGCCTCGGCCAGCTCGGTGTGAGCAGGCTCGTCCGCGACCTCGGCCAGCATCGCGAGCAACGGCTGGACGCCGAGACCGGAGATCACGGTGCTGTCCTCGCCGGGCAGTTCGGCGATCCATCGAGCGGTCAGGCGACCGACTTGAGATGCGTCCACTCACACATCCTGGCCTATCACCGTTTCATTCGCATGAAACGCACAGTCGAGCCCAAGGTCCTGTACTTCGGTACGCCGGTAGTCCTGATCAGCTCCTGCAACCCCGACGGCACCACGAACCTCGCCCCGATGTCGTCCGCCTGGTGGCTCGGATACACCACGATGCTCGGCATGGGGACGAGCGCCCAAACTGTGAAGAATCTCGTCGAGCGGCCGGAGATCGTGCTGAACCTGGTCGATCCGGACATGGTCGCCGCGCTCGACCGGATCGCGCTGCTGACCGGGTCGGAGGAGATGTCCGAGTCGAAACGGGCACGCGGGTACCGGTACGTGCCGGACAAGTTCGCCGCCGGCGGCCTGACCCGCGAGCCGAGTGAGCTGTCCGGCCTGGATTCCGTCCAGGAGAGCCCGATCAACCTCGAGGGCCGGATCGAGGCGATCAACGAGATCGGTGGACCGGATTCGCACCTGTGCGCGCTGGAGATGAAGGTCGAGCGGGTCCGGGTTCGCGAGGACCTGCTGATGAGCAACGACCGCTACATCGACCCGCTGCGGTGGGATCCGCTGATCATGAAGTTCACCGAGTACTTCGCGGGCGGCGCTCCGGCGTACCCCTCATCACTCGCGCGCGGGTGGCAGATGCCCCCGATGGTCAGCCTGACTTCGCCAGGACCAGGGACTCCGTAGTCAGCGGAGTCGAACGCCGCCTGATGATCGTGCAGGCCATGCCGCCGATCACCAGTGCGGCGGCGATCGCCTGCTGCAGGCCGACCGCCTCACCGCGCAGCACCCACGCGGCGGACATGCCGACGACCGGAACCAGCAGCGAGAACGGTGCGACGGTGCTGGCGTCGTACTGCCGGAGCAGGTAGCCCCAGACGCCGAACCCGAACAGGGTCGCCCCGAAGGCGAGGTACGCGATCGCGCCGATACCGCTCAGGTCGATCGCGCGAATCGCATCGACATCGGTCTTCGGGCCCTCGGTGAGAAGGGACAGGACCAGCAACGGTACGACGGCGACGGCGCTGACCCACACCATGAAGCGCAAGGTGTCCGGCGGCTTCGCGTACCGGGTGATCGTGTTGGCCACACCCCAGAACCCGGCCGCGACGATCACCAGCACCAGTGCTGCCAGCGGCGCCGACAGCTTGCGGTCGAGGACGATCAGCAGGATCCCGACACAGGCGATGACGATGCCGAGGAGCTGCGCGGGCCGCGGCCGCTCCCGCAGTACGGCGATCGCGAACAGGACCGTGAAGATCACCTGACTCTGCAGCACGAGCGACGACAGGCCGGCCGGTACGCCGTGGTCCATCGCGATGAACAGCAACCCGAACTTCGCGACGCCGAGAGCGAGGCCGACGCCCACGACGTACCGCCAGGCGACGCGTGGTTTACCGAGCAGGAAGATCGCGGGGACGGCCGCGAAGAAGAACCGGAGCGCGGACAGCAGGAGCGGCGGCATGCCTTCGAGACCGACCTCGATCACGACGAAGTTGATGCCCCAGACAACGACGACGGCGAGGGCGAGGAGCAGGTCACGAGGCTTCATACGGTCCAGTGTCGGCCGGAGTACACTTAAGGACCAGCACTGATTGCTACCGCTAACGATGTAGGAGCGCTACATGATCGATCTCGCTCGGCTCAAGGCACTGCACGCGGTGGCGCAGTACGGATCGGTCAATCGGGCGGCCGAGGTGCTCGGCTACACGCCGTCCGCGGTGTCGCAGCAGCTGGCGAAGCTGGAACGGGAGACCAGGACAACGCTGATCGAGCGGCAGGGGCGCGGGATCGTGCTGACCGACGCGGCCCAGCAACTGGCGTCGACGGCGGCGCGGATTCTCGAGCTGGTCGAGGACGCCGAGCTCACGCTGGAAGAGCAACGCGGTCAGGCCATTGGGACGCTGAGCATCGCTGCGTTCCCGACCGCGGCGCGCGGACTGTTGCCGCCCGCTCTTGCGCGATTGGTCGACGAGCACCAGCAACTGGATGTCCGGGTGCTCGAGACCGACCCGTTCGAGGCAGTGGCCGCCGTCAACCGCGGCGAGATCGACATCGCGATCGTCCACGACTGGCACAACACCCCACTCGGTCTGCCCGACGGCTTGTCGCGGGTGAAGCTCGGCTCTGATCCCGCCGACGTACTGGTGCCGGCGACGCATCGCCTGGCGGGCAAGGAGTTCGTCCGCGCGGAGGACCTCGTCGGCGAGCGGTGGATCTGCCAGCCGGTCGGGTCGATCTGCCACGAGTGGCTGATCCGGACGATGCGCCGCGCGGGCGTCGAGCCGGAGGTCGCGTACTCCGTCGCGGAGTACCAGACCCAGCTGGCGATGCTCGCCCGCGGCCTCGGCATCGGCCTGCTCCCCCGGCTCGGCCGCGGCCCGCTCCCCGACGGCGTGGTCGTCGTACCGCTGCAACCCGCACCGAGCCGCCGCCTGTACGCCGTTTGGCGCACAACCACGTCCCGCCGCCCGGCGATCACCGTCACGCTCGCGACCCTCAAAGCAGCCTGGCCGGATCGCGACACGGCCTGATCACTATTGATCACCTTGCGCGACCGATTGACAGCGTTCCGCGCTTGCCGCTACGTTCACCTGAACTATTAGGAAACCTTCCTAATCATCCTCCCCGACGCCCCCTCGGAGGAAGTTCATGATCCACTCTCTCGTGGCCGGCGCCCTGCTGGCCGTATCGACCCTGGTGCCGACACCAGCGCAGACCCAGGCCGTTGCCGACGACACTCCGGTCGGCCGCAACGGCCAACTGCACGTCTGCGGCACCAAGCTCTGCAACGAGCGCAACGAGCCCGTCCAGCTGCGCGGCATGAGCACCCACGGCCTGCAGTGGTACGCCAACTGCGTCAAGACCGCCTCGCTGGACGCCCTGGCGAACGACTGGAAAGCCGACATCCTGCGCATCTCCATGTACGTGCAGGAGGACGGTTACGAGACCGACCCGGAGAAGTTCACCAACCTGGTCAACACCTACATCGAGGAGGCGACCAAGCGCGGTCTGTACGCGCTGGTCGACTGGCACCAACTCGACCCGGGCGACCCGAACGAGAACCTCGGCCTGGCGAAAACCTTCTTCACCGAGATCGCCGAACGGCACAAGGACAAGAAGAACATCATCTACGACATCGCCAACGAGCCGAACGGTGTCAGCTGGGCCGGCATCAAGTCGTACGCCGAGCAGATGGTGCCGGTGATCCGGGCCAAGGACCCCGACGGCGTGATCTTCGTCGGCACCCACGGCTGGGCGTCGCTCGGCGTCTCCGACGGCGGCAGCGAGGCCGACGTCATCGACGACCCGGTGAACGCGACGAACCTGATGTACACGTTCCACTTCTACGCCGCGTCGCACCAGCAGGAGTACTTCGACGCCCTGTCCCGCGCCGCGGACCGGATCCCGTTGTTCGTCACCGAGTTCGGCACCCAGACGTACACCGGTGACGGCGGCAACGACTTCACCTGGTCGCAGAAGTACCTGGACTTCCTGGAGAGCAAGCAGATCGGCTGGACCAACTGGAACTTCTCCGACGACTTCCGCTCCGGCGCGGTCTTCAAGGAAGGCACCTGCAGCGGCGAAGACTTCACCGGTACGACGATGCTCAAACCGGCCGGTGTGTGGATCCGCGACCACATCCGCAACCGGACCGCCTCCACCGTCACTACCGACGTCAGCACGTCCGCCGAGCTCAAGGCAGCGCTGACCGCCGCCAAGCCCGGTGACACGATCAAGCTTGCCGACGGCACCTACACCGGCAACTTCAAAACCACGGTCGACGGCACCTCGTCGGCGCCGATCACGCTGACCGGCTCGTCGAACGCCGTACTGCAGGCCGGCGGCGGTTACGGCCTGCATCTCGACGGCGCGTCGTACTGGAACGTCAAGGGCATCACGGTGACCGGCGGCCAGAAGGGCATCATGATCGACGGTGCCACCCACGTCACGATCGACGGCGTGACAGTGCACGGGCTGGACATGGAAGGCGTGCACTTCCGCAACAGCAGCACGTACGGCGTGATCAAGAACTCGCGCATCTACGACACCGGCAACGACGGCCGCGGGATGGGCGAGGGCGTGTACGTCGGCAGCGCGGGCGGCACCTCGGACAAGTCCGACCGCGTGCAGATCCTCGGCAACACGATCGGCCCGGACGTTGGTGGCGAGGCGGTCGACGTCAAGGAGGGCACGACCGGCGGACTCGTCTCCGGCAACAGCTTCGACGGCCGCGGCCTCACCGGCGCGAACTACGACGACAGCTGGATCGATGTCAAGGGCAACAACTATGTGATCGAGAACAACACCGGCAAGAACACCACGAACAACGGGTACGAGACGCACACCCAGCAGTCCGGCTGGGGGTGCGGGACCGTTTTCCGCGGGAACACGTCCGACCTGACCGGCGCCACCGGGAGCGGACGGTACGCGTTCAACATCACCAACTACAGCGCCTCCAGCTGCAAGGTCACCATCGACCGCAGCAACACGATGACCGGCGGGAAGGCACTGGCCAACCCAGGGATCCCGGTCACCTGACGAGCTCCCCGGCCGTCCCTGCCCGGGCGGCCGGGGCCAGGTCCGGCTGGCCCGCCCCGTCAGCCGGGCCGCCTGTCCGCCGGGCCGCCTGTCCGGCAGGTACGCCGCCTGGCCAGCGCTTCAGCGGGGCCGGCCGGCGGGGTGCTTGGCCGGGGCGGCGACGATCTGGCGGAGTTTGCCCTCGGTCTCGTCGTCGAGCGCGGTGTACACGGTCGCCCGGGTCGGCCCGAGTTGCGACAGCCACAGGTTGACCGGCTCGATCCGGAGGATGCCGTACCCGTCGATCTCCAGCATTTTCGTCCGCGTGCTCGGCGCCGCCACGTCGTACCGCTCCCAGAGCTCCGCGAAGTACGGCGAGCTGTTGAGCAGACCTTGGATCAGGTCCTGCCAGAGCGCTTCGCCGACGTGCTCCGCGGACGCTGCGCGGAACGCCGCGACCATGTGGTGCTTGGTCATCTCCGCATCGACGAAACTGCACATCCAGTCGTCGGAGACGAAATTCAGCCAGAGCAGGTTCCGCTCTTCGACCGGCACTTCGTTGAGGTCGAGGACCACTTTGCAGTACGCGTCGTTGAACGCGAGGATGTCGTACCGCGTGTTCAGCACCAGCGCCGGGTACGGCGAGACCGCGTCGAGCGTCTTCTGGACCGACGAGGGCAGCGCCGTACACACGCCCGGCGACGGGCCGAGCTGGAGCCCGGCCAGCCGGTACAGGTGGTTGCGCTCCTGCCGGTCGAACCGCAGCGCCGTCGCGATCGCGTCCAGGACCTGGGCGGACACGTTGATGTCGCGGCCTTGCTCGAGCCACGTGTACCAGGTGACGCCGACTCCCGCCAGCAGCGCGACCTCCTCGCGCCGCAGTCCCGGCGTACGGCGGCGGCCGCCCGGAGCGAACCCGACCTCGTCGGGCCGGATGCGCTCTCGCCGGCTGCGCAGGAACACCCCGAGCTCCCGCCGCTGCGCCGTGGCGGTTCTGTCGGTGGCTGCTGGGACAGTGGTCATGGTTCCATCATGGACACAGGCACAACCGGGTGCCAGGTGCTGCGAGTAATAGGATAAGCAGGCTCTCACCACCAGGCTCTGAGTGCGCGCAGGCTGGGGCCATGACAGACCAGCTCCAGGCTGCCACCTCTCCGGTCACCCCCCGGCCGCAGGCCGCTGCGGTGCCGCTGAAGCCGGTGGCACTCACGACTCTCATCTTCGGCGCGTTCCTGCCGATGCTCTCCTTCTTCGTCATCAACGTCGCCCTGCCCGCGATCGGCTCCGACCTGCGCGCGTCTTCCGGCGAGCTCCAGCTCGTCGTCGGCAGCTACGGGATCGCCGTGGCGACCCTGCTGGTGGTTGGCGGTCGCCTCGGTGACACGTTCGGCCGCAAACGACTCTTCCTGATCGGCCTGATCGGCTTCACCGTCATGTCGCTCATCTGCGCCATCGCCCCGACCATCGGCGTACTGCTCGTCGCACGGGTCGTCCAGGGCGCCGCGGGTGCTGCTGTCACTCCGCAGGTGCTGGCCACGATCACCAGCCTGCTCACCGGCCAGCACCGCGCCCGCGCAATGGCCATGTACGGCGTGGCGGGCGGTGCGGCGGCAGCGTTCGGACAGATCCTCGGTGGCGTACTGGTCGAGGCAAACGTGTTCGACCTCGGCTGGCGGGCCGTGTTCCTCGTCAACGTGCCGGTCGGCATCGTGGGCGTGGCTGCGGCGGTCCGGCTGATCCCGGAAACCAAGGCAGCCAAGGCGCAGCGCGTGGACCTCGTGGGAGCTGCGCTACTCGCGCTGACTCTGGTCCTCCTGCTGCTGCCGCTCACCGAGGGCCGACCGCTCGGCTGGCCGCTCTGGACGTGGCTCTGCCTCGCAGCAACGATTCCGGCCGTCGTGCTCCTCGGTGTGCATCAGCACCGGTCTGAGCGGTCCGGTGCGGCTCCACTGATCCCGCCCACGGTGCTGCGGCTGAAGGCGATGCGGATCGGCCTCCTGCTCGCAGTGGCGTTCTTCACTACGTTCGGCGGCTTCATGTTCGTCTTCGCGCTCGCCACTCAGGGCGAGGCGCGCATGTCTCCGCTGGAAGGCGGTCTGAGCCTGCTGCCGATGGCCGTCGGCTTCCTGATCACCTCGATCTACGGGCCTCGGCTGCAGGTCAAGTACGGCGCGGGCCTCATCGTCCGCGGCTGGATCATCCAGGGCGTCGGGTACGCCGTACTCGCGGTCGTCGCCCTCACCCTCTGGCCGCACGTGAGCCCGTTGAAGCTCGCCGTACCCATGTTGATCGCCGGCTTCGGCTCCGGTCTCGTCATGGTCCCGCTGATGGGCGTTGTCCTCAGTCAGGTCCCACCGGCCCAGGCAGGCCTCGGCAGCGGCATCCTGCTCACCAGCCAGCAGACCTGCCTGGCACTGGGAGCCGCCACTGTCGGTACGGCGTACCTGGCCCTAGCCGGCACCTCCTGGGATCAGGGCGGCGCACTGGCTGCCGTAGCTCTGGCAATCACCGCAATCTCGCTACTCATGACCCCGGTGACCCACCAGCTGCGGTCGGGGAAGCAGTAAGCGACTGGTCCGCTCGACGGTTCCAGAATTGGACCTTACCGGCGGACCAGCTCGCACCTAACGTCGTCGGCAGACACTGTCGCCGAGGATCAGCGAGGTACTGATGAAGCTCAACGATCGCCTGCAGGACTTGGACACACTCGTTGGCGAGTGGGACATGGAGGCCTCGATCGACGGCCGGTCGATGGGTCGATCGACCGCGACCTTCAGCTGGCACGACAGTCGCGGCTTTCTGCTGATGCAGGTCGACCCACCCGCCGAGATCGCCCCCGAATGGCAGCAGAATTCGCCGCTTCCTATCTCCGCCGCGATCGGCCTCGACGACCACAGCGAGGGCTTCGCGATGCTGTACACCGATGCGCGGGGCGTCTGCCGGATCTATCGGATGACCTTCGAGGCCGGGCGATGGGAGATGCAGGGGCAAGCCGGGCCTGGATTCCACCAGCGCTTCGAAGCCACCGTCGACAGCGCCGGCGGCCGGATCAACGGACGATGGCTCGACTCCGCTGATGGAGAGGTCTGGAAGACAGACTTCGACGTTGCCTACATCAGGACCAATGCGGAGGTGGGGTAAGTGCGGACGGGACCCGGGTGGTCTGGTCGCCTCGGGCGGCGTTGATCTGGGACTGGGTGAGGAACAGGGCACCGGTCAGGTCAGCGCCGCTCAGGTCCGCGTCGCGGAGGTCGGCGCCGATCAGGTCTGCTTGCCGGAGATCGGCGCCGCGCAGGTCGGCTCCGATCAGGTAGGCGCCGCGGAGGTTGGCTTTCGCGAAGTCGGCGCCGCGGAGGCGGGCCCCGATGAGGTCCGCGCCACGACGCTCCTTCTTCTTGCTCTGCTTGCCGCGTAGGCGTTGGCTGGTCTTGAGAAGCAGTTCGTTGACCGCTGCGCGCTCGGCGTTCACGTCGACGGTGGTGAGATCCGGCGTACGACTCACGTCTTCGATGCGGGCGATCGCCGCCCGCGCCGCCTCGTCGTACTCGAGGACCTCGGTGAGATACCAGAGCAGCTCGTGCAACTGGCGGAGGATCGGCAGCGCTGCGAACATCTCAGCGGCCGATTGCCCTCGTCTGGTGATCTCCTGCCCGGCACCGAAGCAGTCGTACACCGTGCAGCCCTGGAAACCCTTGGTGCGCAGGTCTTTGTGGATGGAGCAACGGAAGTCGTCGCGGAGATTCCGGCACGGCTCACCCGCCGGCTTGTCCAGAGCGAAGTCCGCCGACTTGGTAAAGGTCAGCGCGATGCAGCAGAGGCCGACGCAATTACCGCAGTCAGCCTGCAGATCAGTTCTGTTCGGCAACCGTGTGGCCGGTGCGGCGCCAGCGGATGCCGGCCTCGATGAAGTCGTCGATCTCACCGTCGAAGACGCCGGACGTGTTACCGGACTCGTACTGCGTGCGCAGGTCCTTCACCATCTGGTACGGGTGCAGCACGTAGGACCGCATCTGGTCGCCCCACGAGCCCTGCACGTCCCCGCGCAGCGCGTCGATCTGGGCCCGCTCCTCGGCCTTCTTCAGCGCGAGCAGCTTGGCCTTCAGGATGACCATCGCGCTGGCCTTGTTCTGCAGCTGCGACTTCTCGTTCTGGCAGGAGACCACGGTGCCGGTCGGGAGGTGCGTGATCCGGACCGCGGAGTCGGTGGTGTTGACGCTCTGACCACCCGGACCGGACGACCGGTACACGTCGATCCGCAGCTCTTCTTCCGGTACGTCGATCTCGTCGGTCTGCTCGAGCACCGGGACCACCTCGACCGCGGCGAACGAGGTCTGCCGGCGGCCCTGGTTGTCGAACGGCGAGATCCGCACCAGCCGGTGCGTGCCCGACTCCACACTCAACGTGCCATAGGCGTACGGCGCCTTGACCCCGAACGTGGTCGACTTGAGCCCGGCCTCTTCGGCGTAGGACGTGTCGTAGACCTCGGTCGGGTAGCCGTGCCGCTCGGCCCAGCGCAGGTACATCCGCTGCAGCATCTCGGCGAAGTCCGCGGCGTCCACACCGCCCGCGCCGGAGCGGATCGTCACCAGCGCCTCGCGCTCGTCATACTCACCGGACAGCAGCGTGCGGACCTCGAGGGACTGGATCGCCTTGGCGACCGAGCCCATCTCCTTCTCGGCCTCGACCAGGCTGTCCGCGTCGTTCTCCTCGCGGCCCAGCTCCACCAGCGCGCCGATATCGTCGAGCCGGCCGCGCAGGTTGGTCACCCGCTCGACGTCGGACTGCAGGCTGGACAGCCGCGATGTCACCTTCTGCGCGTTCGCCTGGTCGTCCCAGAGATCGGGCGCAGCGACCTGCTCGCCGAGCTCGTCGATCTCCTTGCGCAACGCAGGAAGGTCGAGCACTTTCTCGATCGAGGTCATCGTCGCGTCGAGCTGCTTCAGCTCCGCGTCAAAATCCAGTCCAGCCACAACTAAGCAGCTTAGCTCAGGCGAGCCCACGACGAAGAACGGCGAAGACCTGGGCGATCGCGTTCTCCAGCGCCGCCTGTGCCTTCTCGAGCTCGTCGGGTGACGGATCGTCGGGCAGCGTGCGCATCAACTGCTCCTCGAGGACCTTCTGTGCGGCGGCGTACAGGGCCGCGATCAGCCGGTTGCGCAGGTGGTCCGGCGACCGCTCGTCGAGGGCCTGCGTGAGCGACGTCTCCAGCTCGTCGGCGGCCAGCCGGCGGCGGGCGAGCAGTGCGGGGCTGCCCTCGATCGTGCGGACGAACTGCTTCCAGGTGGCCAGATGACCGACCTCGAGCCGATCACGCGTCCCCGCCAGGTACTGCGCCTCCAGCACGTCCACCGGATCCGCCTCCGGCGGCGCCTCACGGACGGCCAGCGCAGGCCCCGTCCACCACCCCGGCTCGTCGAAGAACAGATCCTCCTTGGCCGGGAAGTGGTTGAACACCGTCTGTACGGCGACATCCGCGGCCCGCGCCACCTCGGCGACGGTGACCGCGTCGAAACCGCGCTCGAGGAACAGCGTGGTGGCCACATCCGAGATGGCCTGCCGCGTCTGCTGCTTCTTGCGTTCCCGCCGCCCGAGCTCCATTGCACCGACCCTAGCGGATCTGCTTTACTGATTCCATTGTTGTAGTCACTCTAATTTTGGAGCACCACCAATGACTGTTCTCGTCACCGGCGGTCGCGGCGCGATCGCCCGCGCCGTCACCGCCGGCCTGATCGCGGCCGGACAGGACGTCCGCGTCGCCAGCCGCGAACCCTCCGCCCTCCCGTCGGCCGTCGCCTACGACCCGGCCGACCCGTCCTCCGCGCTCCGCGACATCAGCCAGGTCTTCCTGTACTCCTCCCCGTCGACAGCGCCCGCGTTCGTTGCCGCAGCCGAAGCGGCCGGCGTGAAGCAGGTGGTCCTTCTCTCGTCGTTGTCGTCGCTGGGCGGTCCCGAGGATCCCCACGCGAAGACCGAGCACGTGATCGCTGACGCGTCGTACGCGACCACCCGGCTGCAGCCGGGCGCGTTCATGAGCAACGCGAGGTACTGGGCTCACCAGGTCCGGGCGACCGGTCAGATCCGGCTGCCCTACCTGGAAGCCGAGGAAGCGCCGATCCACGAGCAGGACATCGCCGACGCGGCGGTGCGGGTCCTGCTCGACGGGCCGGGCAACGGGCACGACGGTCGCGGGTACCCGATGACCGGGCCGGAGTCGATGACGCGCCGGCACCAGATCGGGCTCGTCACCGAGGTCACCGGCGTACCGATCGAGGCCGTCGACCTCACCCCCGACGAGGCTCGCGCCGAGATGGGGATGCGCGACGAAGGCCAGCGCGAGACCCTGCTGGCCTACTGGGCGTCCCGCGTCGGGACGCCGGCCACCATCGAGCCCGGCGTCGAACTCCTCACCGGCCACACCGGCCGAACCTTCACCACCTGGCTCACCGACAACCCCGGCCTCTTCACCTGACCTTGGTAGGAGGGTTTTCGGCTCGTGTGTGGCATGTGCGGGTGGGTTGAGCTGCTCCGGCGACCTCTCGACCCCCGCGCCAACCCCAACCAGGCCTCACACCCGAGGTTGCCCCCTCAACTGCAGGGTTGCCTGTCGAAAATCCGAGGGGGCATCCCACCACTTCAAGGGGCAACCCGGCCTGTTGGGAAACAAATGTGCACATGCCGACGATTTCTTTCCCATCACCGAGGTTGACGGCCGGCCCACGCCACTAACTGAACGGCATTGGGGTTCTCCCCTCGCGTACAGGGTTCTCCCCTCGCCTATCAGTAGAGAACCCCCCACGCGAAGGGCCAACCAGTCGTCTGCCGCCGGCGATAGCTCACCAGCGAGGCGGCGGGGCGCCAGAAACCTCCACTGACGTACGGAAAACTTCCAGTCAGCGGATCGGGACGATGGCGGCGGCCTCGGAGGCGACGTCGGCCGTGCCCGGGAAGCCGGGCGGCTGGAAGGGGAGGTCGGCGGTGGAGGTGAGCCGGACCGTCACCGTCGTACCCTCGACGTCCACGGACCAGTCGAGGTTGTCGAACCTGTTGCCTGCGGCAACGTCGTCGAGGTAGTCCGCGGTCAAACGGCGCGCCTGGTCGGGGTCGATCGCCGCGTTGCCGCCCGCACCGGGCTGGGCGTAGACGGCGGCGAGGCCGTTCGCGGCCGCGAGCACGGCGCCGTCCGCAGTGGCATCGAGGTCACGGCGGACCAGGAACGCCTTCGAGATATCGGTGACCACGACAACCATCAACAGGATCACCACGGTGAACCCGACGATCAGCACGGTCATCTGCCCCTCTTCACCCCGCCTGCCCCGCGTCATCCGGTGCCCTTGGCCTGGCGGTAGTCGCCGAATGCCTCGGTGTGCGAGGAGCTGATCCGGATCGCGGGCGGCTCTCCGCCGAGCGCATCCGGGATCAGCGGCAGCCGGACCTTCGTCTCCAGGGTGACCGTGACGGTCGAGCCCGGCTGCAGACAGGCCGGACTGCAACTGATCGTGAGCTCGTCCGAGCTGAGCTCCATCCCCTGGTCTTTCATCGCCAGCTCCGCGGCGTCGAACGCCCGCGCCCGCGCCTCGTCCTCGGACACCCCGTCCGGCACGATCACGAACGCCCGTCCGGCCGCGCGGGTCGCCGCGGTCGCGCCGTACGACGCTCGCTGTACGTCGAACACGCCGAGCATCATGTACACCAGCGGAACCATCAGCAGGATCGCCAGCCAGGAGAACTCCACGACGGCGCTCCCGCGTTCGTCCCGGCGGCGCCTCACTCGCCCGTCTCCTTCACGGCATGTCCCTCGACGGTGAACGAGAGGCCCGGTCCCCACAGCCCGAGCGGCGGCATGTGCGCGTGGACGGACACCTCGACGCCGGGCTGCCCGTCGATGTCGGTCTCCTCCGCGGACACCGAGTCGATCAGCCCGTCCGTCACCACGCCGCTGACCAACTCCCGGGTGCGTGCCGCACCGTCGGCCGGCGCCCGGTTGAGCACGGCCGCGTAGTGCGCACCTTCGGAGGCCGCGGCGGTCACCGTGTTGCGCACGTACAGGAACAGACCGACCTGGAGGATGCCGAGGAACAACGGCACCAGGATCGTCGAGACCAGCACGAAGTCGACGACCGCCGATCCCCGCTCGCCGCGCGCACGCATCACTTGTTGGACACGGAGTCCAAGGCGCTCTGCAGCATCTCGGCGAGTTGCTTGCCGGCCAGTTTCCAGATCGCGACGACCAGGCCGGCCGTCATCACGGTGATCAGCACCCAGCCGGGTACGTCGCCGCGCTCGGTCCGCGCCGGACGTGGCTTCAGCAGCAACGTCAGGAACAGCCTCGTCAGGTACAGGGACATGACCTCTCCTCAGTTCATCCGGCGATCAGCCGGATTCCGACAGCGCCCGGGTAGAAGGCGAACGCGATGGTCACCGGAAGGACCAGGAAGACCACCGGGACCATCATCGCGACCTCGCGCCGGGCGCCCGACTCGATCAGTTCGCGGCGCCCGGCTTCCCGGATGTCACCGGCCTGCGCCCGCAGTACGTCGGCCAGCGGGGTGCCGCGCTCGAGCGCCACCGCCAGCCCGTCCGCGAAGCGCGAGAGCGCCAGCAACCCAGTGCGATCCGCCAGCGCGTCGAGCGCGCGGACCAATGTCTCTCCCGCCCTGGTCTCCGACAGGACCCGTTTCAGCTCGTTGGCCAGCTCACCCCGGGACGACCGCGCGACGCGGTCGAGGGCAGCAGCCGGACCTTCACCGGCCGCGACCGACAACGCGAGCAACTCGGCCACGGTCGGCAACTCGGCCAGCAGGCGCCGCTCACGCCGCCGTACCTGTGAAGTCAGGTAGGTGTCGCGACCGAGGATCGCGGTGATCCCGAGCACCAGGCAGAACACCAGCAGCGCCACCGGGTCCCCGAGGCCGACCATGGCGGCGACGACCGAGATCACCAGCCCGGCACCGAAGGCGATCGCTCCCCAGAGCAACTGCTCGATCCGGAACTCCTCGACCGTCCGGTCCAGCCCGGCCCGCTGCAGGCGCCGACGAATCGTGTTCGCGCCGCCGAGGATCCGCTCCAGCCGTTGCGCCGCGGACCGCAGCGACGGACCGAACAACCGCAGGATCGCGTAGAACGGCGACCGCGAGTCGATCACGCCGACAAAGACGTCGGGCGCACCGAGATCCCGCAGGTACGGCGAGATCCGCTCGTCCACTGTGGGTTTGCGCAGGAAAGGCAATCGCAGTACGACGATCAGCAGCCCGGCGCCGAGCACCGCGCCGAGGAAGCCGCCGAGCAGCATCGGGCTCATCGCAGCACCCGCTCGGGCTCGGGCAGCCGGCCGATCCGCAGCATCACCCGGTACGCGATCACACAGATCACGGCACCCACGGCGATGATCAGCGCACCGACCGGAGAGTTGTACCGCTGGATGACGTCGCCCTGGAAGGACAGCAACAGCAGCACCAGCCACGGCGCCGCGACCGCGACCCGTGCGCCGTTGACCGACCACGACTGCCGGGACTCGAGCTCGGACCGGGTCCGCGCGTCGTCGCGCAAGAATGACGACAGCGACCGCAGCAACCGGCCGAGGTCGCCACCACCGACCTCGCGCGCGATCCGCAGCGCTTCGACGACACGGTCCCCGACCGGGTCGGCCAGCCGCGCCTTCAAGCGGTCCAGCGACTCGGCGAACCGGCCGGTGGAGGCGTAGTCCGCACCGAACCGCCGGAACGGCTCGCGCAACGGCATCGGCCCGCGCTCGCCTACCTGAGCCAGCGCCTCCGACAACGACAGCCCTGCACGGACCGCCGACGCGATGTTGTCGACCACGTCCGGCCACAGCTCGCGGAACTCGGTCAGCCGCTTCCGGGCCCGCGACCGCACCAGCGCGATCGGCACCCAGCCGGCCATCAGCCCGAACACGACACCGACCGGCAACGTCTTGGACACCGCGAACATCAGCAGGAACGCGACCAGCGCCATGATCACGCAGGCGCCGATGAATGCACCCGGCGTCAACCCTTCGATCCCTGCGCTCGCGAGCAGGTCCCGGCTCTTGCCGCGCAGCCGCCCGTCCGAGCCGGGCACGGACTCGAGCGGCGCCACGAACGCCGCGATGATCAGCAGCAGGCCGACACCGAAGAACAGCCCGATCACGAGCCCCATCAGCTCGCCGCCCCGCGCGGCAACTCGGTGAGCAGCCCGGCCACGTTGTACCCGGCCTGCTGGAACCGCTCCGGATGCGGCAACTGCCCCTCGGCACGCCGCAGGTACCCGTCGTACGTGCTGAACAGGGTCTCGGTCTCGATCGCCTGCTCCTCCAGCCGCCCGGTGACGGCAACGATCTCGCGCACCCGCCGGCGCCCGTCCGCCGCGATACCGAGGTGTACGACGAGATCGACGCAGCCGGCCACCGTCGGCAGCACGAACCGGGAGCCGATGTTCTCGCCGGCCAGCAGCGGCAGCGTGCACATCTTGGTCAGCGCCTCACGCGCCGAGTTCGCATGGATCGTGCACATCCCGGGAAGGCCGCTGTTCAGAGCGAGCAGCAGGTCGAGGCATTCCTCGCCGCGCACCTCGCCGACGATCACCCGGGACGGCCGCATCCGCAGCGACTCCTTCACCAGGTCACGCAGCCGCACCTCACCGGTGCCTTCGAGTCCGGCCTGCCGGGTCTGCATCGACACCCAGTCGGGGATCGGCAGCTTGATCTCGAAGACCTCCTCGCAGCTGATCACCCGCTCGCTGCCGGGGATCGAACCGGCCAATGCGTTCAGCATCGTGGTCTTGCCGGCCTGCGTGCCGCCGGAGACCAGCACATTGAGGCCGACGGCAACCGACGCCTCCAGCACCGCGGCCGCGTGCGGTGTCAGCGAACCGAGCTGGACCAGGTCGGTCAGCCGGGTCGCGCGGACGGTGAACTTGCGGATGTTGATCGCCGCATACCGCTGGGTGATGCCGCCGAGGACGATGTGGACGCGGCTTCCGTCCGGCAGCCGGGCGTCGGTGAACGGCTGCGAGACGTCGATCCGGCGGCCGGTGGTCTTCAGCATCCGCTCGACGAGGTCGCTGACCTCTTCCTCGGTCAGCACGGTCGTGGTCAGCTCGTGCCGGCCTTCGCGGGCGATGAACACCCGGCTGGGCTCGTTGATCCAGATCTCCTCGACGGACGGGTCGTCCAGGTAGCGCTGCAGCGGCCCGAAGCCGGCGACCCGGTCGTGGACCTCGCGGCTGACCGCCTCCAGGTCGCCGATCGGCGGCACCACGCCGCTCAGACTGCGCTCGTCGTACTCCCGGACGACGGTGGCGACGATCGAGTTCACCGCGCCCGGGTCGCGGAGCGGGTCGATGCCTTCGCGGCGCACCACGTCGCGCACCTGGGCGTCGATCAGCTCGATGGCGCCGTTCCAGCTCGAGCGGTGCGCGTCGAGCCTGTCCGCAGTCATCGATCTCCCCGTGTGAGTCCCGTCCGGCGACCACGCTCGGTCACCATGCGGGGACCATCCTTTCAACTCCTGCGCGCCCGGCGCCACCTGTGTCTGCTGCCCTGTGGACAACCGTGACACGCCGTTGGCTCACTCACCGTATCGATCGGGTCACGGCCAGGTCCAGAAAATTGCAGCTTGTTGCAATTCCAGAGTGTTAGCGGTGGACGAGCGTGTGCTCGAAGGAGTAGCGGCTCGCGCGGTACAGGTGGGAGCCGTACTCGACCGGCTGGCCGTGGTCGTCGTACGTGATCCGCGTGGTCGCCAGCAGCGGAGAGCCCGGCTCCTCCGACAGGAGCTTCGCCTGCTCGGGTGTTGCCGGTACGGCGGAGATGGTCTGGTGCGCCACCTTCAGCCGGACTCCCTCAGCTCGCAGCAGCTGGTAGAGACCACGCTCGGCCAGTGTGGCCGGGTCGGTCTCCAGGATCTCCGGCGGCAGCCAGTTGCGCATCAGAGCGAGCGGTTCGCCGTCTGCCCGCCGCAGTCGCTCCAGCCGCAGTACCCGGTCGCCCAGCTCGCATTGCAGTGCAGTGGCAACCTCTGCGGTCGCAGGTGAGATTCCGAAGCGCAGTACGTCGGTTTCGGGCTTACGGTGCGCTGAGGTGAGGTCGTCGTACAGGCTGGTCAGTTCGAGCGAACGGCGTACCTGTCCGGAATTGCCGACCACCTGGGTGCCGACACCGCGTTTGCGGACCAGGAGGCCCTGGTCGACCAGACGGGCGATCGCCTGGCGGACGGTCGGCCGGCTCAGTCCATAGGCCTCGGCCAGATCCACCTCGTTGCTCAGCCGGGACCCGACAGGCAACTCGCCGCCCTGGATGGCCGCCTCCAGCTGCTGCGCCAGCTGCACGTGCAACGGCGTACGGCTGTTCCGATCGACCTGGACCTGGACGGTACTCATGGGCTCATCCTGAAGGGTGGACCGGAATCCGTCGAGCCGGTACCCGAATTTGATCAGACCCGCCCGCCGTAGCGGCGGACGCTGAACAAGGGCCTGACGCCAGGTGAACTTTGCGATCCTGGCGGTCCGGATCGCGGGCACCGGGTTTGGAGCCGTGGTGTGCTGGGGCAGGATGACGGCTTCGCCCACGCCGCCCCGGATCGCTGTCAGCAAGGGAGAACGCATGGAACCGCTTCGCATCGGCATCCTCGGTGCCGCTCGGATCGCCGGCCGGGCCATCGTCGAGCCCGCCAAGCTGACCGGCGCGCGGCTGGTCGCGGTCGCCGCGCGCGACATCGGCCGGGCCGAAGCGTTCGCCGCCGAGCACGGCGTCGAACGGGTCCACGCGTCGTACCAGCAACTGCTGGACGATCCCGAGATCGAAGCGATCTACAACCCGTTGGCGAACGGTCTGCACGGGCCGTGGAACCTGCGGGCCCTTGCCGCAGGCAAGCACGTGCTGACCGAGAAGCCGTCGACCAGCAACGCCACCGAGGCTCTGGAGGTCCGGGACGCCGTCCACTCATCCGGTCTGGTGTTCATGGAGGCGTTCCACTACGCGTACCACCCGGTGATGCGACGGCTGCAGGAGCTCGTCGCCAAGGGCGAGCTGGGCGACCTGCAGACGGTCGAGGCGACCATGGTGATGCCCCCGCCGCCGGAGGACGACCCGCGCTGGTCCCTGCCACTCGCCGGGGGTGCCGTGATGGACGTCGGCTGCTACGCGCTGCACGCACAGCGGATGTTCGCGCCGTACGCCGGTGGCGCGCCGAAGCTCATCAGTGCACGCGCCGGTGAGCGAAAGCGGCTGCCGGGCGTGGACGAATGGCTCAACGCCGACCTGGAGTTCCCGAACGGTGCGACCGGTGTGGTGCGGACCAGCATGGCGGCCGAGAACGTCGAGTTCAGCCTCAAGGTCGTCGGCAGCCGTGGCGAGGCGTTCGCCCCGTTCTACGTGCTTCCGCAGAACGACGACCGGGTGGTCGTGACGACCAAGGAAGACACGTGGGTCGAGCACCTCGGCACACGGACGTCG
The DNA here is from genome assembly GCF_004366075.1 of Kribbella pratensis. Classification (GTDB taxonomy): domain Bacteria; phylum Actinomycetota; class Actinomycetes; order Propionibacteriales; family Kribbellaceae; genus Kribbella; species Kribbella pratensis. The sequence goes on from NZ_SODU01000001.1 coordinate 2,760,080, forward strand.
TACACGTACCAGTTGGAGGCCTTCGCCGGGGCGATCCGCAACGGCGCTCCGCTCCTCACCGACGCCGACGACGCGCTGGCGACGATGGAGCTCATCGACGCCTGCTACGTCGCCGCGGGTATGGCCCCGCGACCGGTCTCCGCGATCTGATCGCTGCGGCCGGCGACCGCGTGTGCGAACGCCTGGATGAACGGGTGTGGGCGTCTGCCGTCGCCGGCCAGCTCCGGCTGGAACAGGCTGGCCAGGTAGAACGGGTGACCCGGCAGCTCGGCGATGCGCGGTTCACCTGCGTCGTCGTACCCGCTGAAGACCATGCCGTGCTCACGCAGTAGGTCGAGCTTGCTGCTGTCCAGGCCGTAGGAGCAGTGGTACCTCTCCATGGAGCGCTCTACACCGAGTAGCTCGGCAGCACGGGTTCCTGGCCGCACCTGCACTCCGCCCTCGTGTCCGTCGAGCGAACACTGCAACGGCACGATCAGGAGCTCGTCAGCATCCGGCGTACTCTCGCCATGCTGTACGCCGGTTGCGCCGCAGACGTTGCGCGCGAACTCGAGCATCGCGTGCTGGAACCCGCCACACGTACCCAGGAACGGGATTTCCTGCTCGCGGGCGATCCGGACCGCGGTCACTGCACCGGCCTCGCTCCGGTACGGGCTGCCGGGCAGCAGCCAGATCCCGTCGAAGCCTTCGAGCGCATCGTCCACGTCATCGCTCGGGACCCAGTAGACGTCGAGATCCAGGTGATCGCGTTCCTCGAGTTCCTTGAGCAGACCGGGGATGCGGGCGTGCGAACGAACATGCGGTGAGCGGTCCCCGACCAGGGCGAGGCGTCCGGAGTAGGCGTTCATGGGTCCATCCTCGGGTCGCGGCGAGCATCAGCGCCAACGATGATCTCTGCATGGTCGATCAGAGATACTGATGCATGTGGATCCTCATCTGCTGCGGACCTTCGTCACCGTCGCCGAGTGCGGATCGTTCTCCGCGGCGGCCTCGCGACTCGGCTACACCCAGTCCGCGGTGTCCCAGCACATCGCCACCCTGGAGAGCGACCTCGGTACGCCGTTGCTCCGCCGACGGCCCGTCGTACCGACACCAGCGGGCGAGCGCCTGCTCGAACACGCCGGTCCGATCCTGCTCCGGCTGGACGCGGCCCGCGCCGACGTACGCCGTACTGTCGCGGATCCGCCCAGCACCCTCACGCTCGCCGCGTCTCCCCTGGCGGCCCGGTCACTTGCGACGGCGTTGGCCGAGGTACGACGTGCTTATCCCGGCACCGAGACCTCGCTGACCGTCTGCGGGCGCGACGAGGTCGTCGCGGGTATCGCCGCCGGCAGCTTCACGCTCGGTCTCGTGGACGGCATCGCCACTCCCACCGATCCTCTCAACCTGACCAACGCCGTACAGCTCCGCACCACTTCGGTGGCCCACGACACCCTGGTCGTAGCCCTGCCCACTACCCACCCACTGGCCCGCCATGGTCGTGGCCTCTCGCTTGGCGATCTCGCAGACGCGCGGTGGATCGACGCCCCCGACCTCGCCGCCCCACTGGCGACATTGCGCGCCGCGGCCGGCTCCGACGCGCTACGCCCGGCCTTCACCTACAACGGCACCGACCTCCACACGCTCCTCACCCTGATCGGCTCCGGCCACGGCCTAGCGGTCCTCCCCCGCTCAGCAGTCACACCGGACCTCGCGGCCGTCCCACTCGCCACGCCACGCCTGGTGCATCGAACCGAGCTCCTGCACGGCCATCTCTCCGACCCCGCAGCAGAAGCCGTGGCCACCGCCCTCTCAGACCACGAGTAGTTGCTCCAGGCCACCACGCGTCATCATCCGATCAAGCACCCCGACAGCTTCCCGCTCGGCAAAGACCGCATGGTCGGCATCCTCCGGGTCGATCGCCTCACAGATCGCGTTGTACGTCCAGTTGAGCCAGCCGGTGATCGCGACCGCGAACGACTCCAGCCCCAGCTTCGGCCACTCCCGCACCTCGCCGTACCCGTCCCGGAAGGCCAACAGCCCACGCTGGTTGACTTCCGGCCGCATCAGCCAGTGCGTCAGCACTGAGCCGAGCTCTAGCTCGGGGCTGAGCGATCCGGCGAAGTCCCACTCCATCACGGTGAGCTGTCCGTCGCGTCCCTGGCGAACACTCTCCGGGTTCAGGTTGCGGTTGCAGAGCATCAGTTCGTCGGGCGCGTCGAGCTCGATCGCCAGCAGCTCGCGGATCGCCGGCAGGCGTGCGTCGAGTTGCTCGGCCCATGGTTTGCGGGCCGCACGCGCACGACCGAGCAGGTGCTGCCAGTCGTCCTCTGAGCGGCGGAACGCCAGGTAGCCGTGGATAGGCTCGGCGCTCGGGATGGCCAACGCGTGCAACGTCCCGAACAGAGCACCCGCTCGACGAGCCATCGCCGTCGACACCGGCAGCACTGGCGCCGTTCCGACCTCGAGCCACTCGTGTACGCGCCAGTTCTCGCCACGCACCTTCTCGATCAGGCGTCCGTGCGGACTGATCGCCGCGGCCGGCGCGGCTACTCCCGCCGCGACAGCAGCCTCACGGAGCCGGGCGCCGAGCTGGGCTTGCTCGTTCGTGATCCAGTCGTAGACGGTGACGGCCAGCCACCGCCCGCGGTCGGTGGTGAGGTCCCAGCAGCGCCCCATCGCAGTGAACAACACGGGTTTCGCCGGCCCGGTCAACGTCCCCAGGTCGAACGCTTCGGCAAGCTCCTCGGCCAGGCCGGCAGGAGCCGTGGGCGCGTCCGCGACCCGGCGCTCGACCTCGGCTTTCAACGCCGGCCAGTCGCGTACGCCGTACTCCGCGGCCAGCGCGCGTTGCGCTTCCGCGAGCGAGGCGTCCGGCTTGGACTCCCGCAGTACCGCGAGGAGATCCTTCGCTTCCTTGCGCAGGTACTCGATGCTGGGCCGATCAGGCAGCAGTCTCACAATGCGTCCTCTCGCACCCGGACTCGCACGGGTCTCAAGAGAGCGTCATCGACCGCACTCAGCTTCGGAAATCGAGGTGGCTTCCAGCCTTCCGGCGAGTCTCGGCGCGCCCTCGAACGCACCAGCGAGGCTACCCAGCTCCGACCCCGACGGTCAACGGTGACGGTGACCTACGTCGGCCCGCCCGGGACCGCAGTCCCCGGGGAACTGCGGTCCGGACGCTACTTCTGCCCGTGCTTGGTGGACGGGATGGTCGAACTGTCGCTCGGGTTGGGTTTCGGCCGTTTGGGTTGCTTGGGCTTGCGGACTTCACGTCCGCCTTTGTTCTTGGACATGACGCACACTCCGGGGCTTCACGATCGCGAGCTGAGGACGGGCCGACGGCCCTGCTACGCCGCGGTACTCCTCATGCCCCGGGGGTCACCTTCGACGCTACACCCAATGCGCCGATCAGTCGTGGGTCGGGAAGCCCAGGTTGATCCCGCCGTGGGACGGGTCCAGCCAGCGCGACGTGACCACCTTGCCGCGGGTGAAGAAGTGCACCCCTTCGGTCCCGTGGGCGTGGGTGTCACCGAACAGCGAGTTCTTCCAGCCGCCGAACGAGTAGTACGCCATCGGCACCGGGATCGGGACGTTGATCCCGACCATCCCGACCTCCACCTCGTTCTGGAACCGGCGCGCCGCTCCGCCGTCGTTGGTGAAGATCGCCGTCCCGTTCCCGTACGGGTTCGAGTTCACCAGCTCGAGCGCTTCGTCGTACGACGGCGTACGCAGCACCGAGAGCACCGGGCCGAAGATCTCGTCGGTGTAGATCGACATCTCGGGCGTCACCTTGTCGAACAGCGTCGGGCCTAGCCAGAAGCCGTCGGCCGCCCCGTCGAAGTCACCCCCGCGACCGTCGACCACCAACTCCGCGCCGGCCTCGACCCCGGCCGCGACGTACCCGGCGACCTTGTCCCGGTGCTCGCCGGTCACCAAGGGGCCCATGTCGCAACCGCGCGTGCCGTCGCCGGTCTTCAGCTTGCCCATCCGCTCCTTGATCTTGCCGATCAGCTCGTCCGCGATCGGCTCGACCGCGACCAGAGCGGAGATCGCCATGCACCGCTCACCCGCCGACCCGAACCCGGCGTTCACGGCGGCATCGGCCGCGAGGTCCAGGTCCGCGTCCGGCAGCACGATCATGTGGTTCTTCGCGCCGCCGAGGGCCTGCACACGCTTGCCGTTGCGGGTGCCGTTCTCGTAGACGTACTTCGCGATCGGCGTCGACCCGACGAACGACACCGACTTGACGTCCGGGTGCTCGAGCAGCCGGTCGACCGCCTCCTTGTCACCGTGCACGACGTTCACGACGCCGTCCGGCATTCCGGCCTCCTTCCACAGCTCGGCCATCGCGTTCGCCGCGGACGGGTCCTTCTCGGACGGTTTGATCACCACACTGTTGCCACAGGCAACCGCGATCGGAACGAACCACATCGGCACCATGGCCGGGAAGTTGAACGGCGAGATCACCGCGCTGACGCCGAGCGGCTGCCGGATCGAGTACACGTCGACCTTGGTCGAGACGCCCTCGCTGTACCCGCCCTTGAGCAGATGCGGGATCCCGCAGGCGAACTCGATCACCTCGAGGCCGCGGGTCACCTCGCCGATCGCGTCGGACAGCACCTTGCCGTGCTCGGCGGTGATCAGCTGCGCGATCCGCTCCTTGTCGCGGTTCACCAGCTCGCGGTAGGCGAACAGGACCTGGGCGCGCTTCGTCAGCGACGTCTGCCCCCAGGCCTTCGACGCCTCGTGAGCGACCTTGACGACCTCGTCGACCGTGGCCGCCGACGCCAGATCCAGCTCGCCCGTGACCTGGCCGGTCGCGGGGTTGTAGACCTTGCTGGTCCGCTCGGCCACGCCGGTCCACGAGCTGCCGCCGACGAGGTGGGTGATGCGCTTGCTGTCAGTACTCACGATGTTTCCTCACTGCTGGTGGTGTTTCCTGCTTCATCCGAGGACCTCGCCGCGGTCGGCCAAGGCAACGTCGACGGGCTTGCCGGTGCCCAACGACTCCAGCCCGGCCTCGCAGACGGCCGCCGCGGCGTAGCCGTCCCAGGCGCTCGGGCCGTCGATCTCACCGCGCACGGTGGCGTCGACCCAGCGTTGCACCTCGATGTCGTACGCCTGCTCGAACCGAACCCGGAAGTCGGCCGGCATTGTGCCGCCCCACTGCTGGCCGGCTCGGGTGAAGACGCCGGACCCGAGACCGATCGTCGCGCTGCCGCGCTCGGCCACCGCCTCACACCTGACCTCGTACCCGACCTGGAAGTTCACGAACACCTCCACGTCGGCCAGCGCCCCGTTCGCCAGCTCGAACACGGCCAGCTGCGGATCGAGTACGCCGTCCGCGACGAGACTCGTCGGCGTCGGGGTGTGCACGGTGATCCGGGTGATCTCCTCGCCGAACAGCCACCGCGCGACGTCGACCTCGTGCACCATCGAGTCCCGGACGATCATCTCGCTCCGGAACGTCGGCGAGGCCGACTTGTTCCGGTGCACGTTGTGCAGCAGCAGCGTCCGCCCGAGGTCGCCGGAGTCGAGCAGTTGCTTCAAAGCGGCGTACTCCGGGTCGAATCGCCGCATGAACCCGACCTGGATCAGCTGTCGTCCGAGCTTGTGTTCGGCCTCGACCACGCGCAACGCCGACGCCGCGTCCATCGTCAACGGCTTCTCGCACAGCACGGGCTTCCCGTGCTCCAGACAGGCGAACAACTGGTCCGCATGTGCGAACCCCGGCGACGCCAGGATCACCGCGTCGACGTCGTCGGCCGCGATCAGCTCCATCGGATCCTCGACCACGCGAACAGTCTCCGCGTACGCCGTACCGCCCGAGTGTCTCGCCGTACTGGCAGACCCGGCTGTCGACCTTTCCGAGAGCCTGCCGGCGAGCGCCTCGGCCCGGCCCGTATCCGCATCGGAGACCGCGGCCAGGCGTGCACCCGCCGTCTTCCGCACAATGCGTTCGGCGTGGTCGGCGCCCATCACTCCGACGCCGACGATCCCGACCCGCAGCTCGGTCATGTCCCCTCCTGCCCCTTCCGCACATCATCCACGACGACCTCGGGGTTGATCTCCCGCAGCTCGTGGCTCAGCGCTTCCAGCTCGGAACCGCCGGCCATCTCGGTCGTCAGCTCCTCCAGCGTGATGTCCGACCGGTGCGTGTCGAGCGCCACCCGGCCGAGCTTCAGGACGACGAAGTGGTTGCCGACCAGGTACGCGTGGTGCGGGTTGTGGGTGATGAAGATGACCCCGATCCCGGCGTCGCGGGCCTTCACGACATACTTCAGCACCACCCCCGACTGGTTCACGCCGAGCGCGGCGGTCGGCTCGTCGAGGATGAGGACCTTGGCGCCGAAGTGAATCGCCCGCGCAATCGCCACACACTGCCGCTGACCGCCGGACAGCTTGCCGACCGGCTGCTCGAGATCGGGGATCGAGATCCCCATCTTGGTCAGCTCCTCCTGCGCGATCCGTTTCATCTTCGCCGCGTCCAGCTGCCGGAACGGCCCCTTGGTGAGCTCGTTGCCGAGGAAGAAGTTCCGCCAGACCGACATCAGCGGAGCCAGCGCCAGGTCCTGGTAGACGGTCGCGATACCGCTGTCGAGGGACTCGCGCGGCGAGCCGAAGTGCCGCTCCTCGCCGTTCACCGACATCCGGCCGGAGGTGTAGTCGTGCAGCCCGGCGATGATCTTGATCAGCGTCGACTTGCCCGCCCCGTTGTCACCGAGCACGCAGGTGATCTCACCCTGCCGCACCGACAGCGACACCCCGCGCAGCGCCTGGATGTTGCCGTAGCTCTTGCCGACGTCCTCGAGCAGCACGATCGGTGTGTTCGGACTGGTCGTCGCGTCGTCCGCGAACGATTCCGTGGTGGTCATCGTGCCTCCGCCCTGTTCTTGACGACGAGATTGACGATGGTGGCCAGCAGCAACATCGCACCCAGGAACGCCTTGAACCAGTCCGGGTTCCAGCCGGCGTACACGACACCGAGCTGGACCATTCCGAAGATCAGCGCGCCGACCGCGCCGCCCACGACGGACCCGTAGCCACCGGTGAGCAGGCATCCGCCGACGACCGCCGCGATGATGTAGAGGAACTCCTTGCCGACGCCTTCACCGGACTGCACGACACCGTTGGAGTTGAACAACAGCTGCATGCCGGTGAACCAGGCAAAGAATCCGACCACCATGAACAGCCCGATCTTGACCTTCTTGACCGGTACGCCGACGGCCCGCGCGGCCGCCGCGTCGCCGCCGACCGCGAAGATCCAGTTGCCGATCTGGGTCTTCAGCAGCACCCAGGCGGCGATCGCGACGAACACGATCCACCAGACGACGATGATCTTGGTCGTCACGCCGCCGATCTTGAACTCCGACGCGAAGATCGACTTCGCCGCGCCGAACCCGTCCATGTCGCTGATCGAGTTCGACGCGACGGCGCCGGAGGCGAGCCGGGTGACCGCGATGTTCAGGCCCTGCAGGATGAAGAACGTACCCAGCGTCACCAGGAAGCTGGGCAGGCCCGTCCGCATCAGCAGCCAGCCGTTGAACGCGCCGATCGCCAGCGAGAACGCCAGGGCGACGACCATGCCGACCCAGACGTTCACGCTGAACTGGTAGGCGAACAGGCCCGCGGTCAGGCCTGAGGTCGTCACCGCGACGCCGGCCGAGAGGTCGAACTCGCCGCCGATCATCAGCAGCGACACCGGCACCGCCATCACACCGATCAGAGCAGCCTGGTACAGGATCGTGCCGGTGTTGTTGATGTCGCGGAACGGCGGCGCTGCGATCAGGAAGAACACCAGGATCACGGCCGCGCCGACCAGCGACCCGATCTCCGGCCGGCTGAGCAGCCGGGCGCCGAGGGACCGGGCGGAGACGCGGTCGTCAGCCGAGGCGGGTGAGGTGATGGTCGATGCCATGGCGCTACCTCAGCGCGTCCCGGCTTCGGCGTACTTCTGGACCGCCGCGATGTTCGACTTGTCGATGAACGCCGGCCCGGTCAGCGTGGCCTCGCCGCCGCCGATCGTGTCGCCGTTGGTCTTGTAGAGCCAGATCGCGTCGATCGCGAGGTACCCCTGCAGGTACGGCTGCTGGTCGACGGCGAACTGCACGGTGCCGTCCGCGACCGCCTTGGCCATCTCCTTGCTCATGTCGAAGCTGCCGATCTTCGCCGACGACCCGGCGTCCTTGGCCGCCTGGACCGCGGTCAGCGCGATCCCCGCGTTGAGCGCGACCACGTAGTCGGCGCTCTTGTCCGCCTGCAGCTTCGAGGTCAGGGTCGCCTGCGTACCCGGCTGGTCGGTGCCGTTCACGTTGACGTTCTCGGTGCTTGGCAGCTTGTCCTTGATGCCCTGGCAGCGGGCCTCCAGGCTGACGTTGCCCTGCTCGTGGATGACGCAGATGACCTTTTTCGCGCCGAGCTGCTTGAGCTTGTCACCGGTCGCCTGGCCGGCGATCCGCTCGTCCTGACCGAAGTACCCGAGCGCGCCGGTGGTCTTCCACTGGTCCAGCCCGCCGTTGAGGATCGTCACCGGAATACCGGCCGCGATCGCCTTCTTGACGTTCGGGATCACGGCGTCCGGCTTGTTCAGCGTGACGGCGATGCCGTCGACCTTGGAGTCGATCGCGGTCTGCACGAGGTTCGCCTGGGCCGCGCCGTCCGGGTCGGCGGAGTACTGCAGCTCGATGTTGTCCTTCTTCGCGGCCGCCTCGGCCCCGCGCCGCACGATGTCCCAGAAGGTGTCGCCGGGACCCGAGTGGGTGATCATGGCGACCTTCATCCGCGGCGTGTCCGCGACGTTGCCGCCGCTGTTGCCGGAGCTTTCCTCCTTCTGCTTGCCGCCGGAGGAGCTGCACGCGGCCAGAGCCGCGGCGAGCGCGACAGCCGCGACCGCGGCCCCCGCCTTCTTCTGCCACCGAACCATGACTTGCTACCAGCCTTTCAGGTGTTCCGCGACTCCGCGGACTTGCGTGGGACCCGAGAGTGTCACACTCCCGTGGCCGTCATCTCGATGAAGCACCCCCAGACGCAGTGAGATACGCCAACGTCCGCGCCGCGATCGGCAGCGGTACGTCGGGCGCACACGGGTACATGTCCTGCTCGACGATCGCGAACACGTCGGCGTCGAGCGCGGCCAGCGCATCGAGGACCGGCGGCAGCTCGGGTACGCCGTTGGGCGGCTCGCACATCACGCCCCGCCGTACCGCCTCGTCCATGCTCAGGCCCTCGGCCTCGACCTCCGCCAGGATCTTCGGATCGACCTGCTTCAGGTGGACGTAGCCGATCCGGTCCGGGTACTTCCGGATCAGCTCGAGGTTGTCGCCGCCGCAGTAGCTGATGTGGCCGGTGTCGAGGCACAGGTTCACGAAGTCGCTGTCGGTCTCCTCGAGGAAGCGCTCGACGGTGTCCTGCGTGTCGACATGTCCGTCCGCGTGCGGGTGGTACTGCGTCAGCAGCCCGAACTCCTCCGCCAGGCGGCGACCCAGCTCGGTCACCGCCAGCCCGTGTCTGGCCTGCCCCTCGTGGTCCAGCCGCTCCTCGACGATCTTGCCGTTGTCACCACGCCACATCGACGGCATCACGACGAGGTGCTTCGCGCCCATCGCGGCCGTCAACTCGGCTGTCTTGGCGACATCGCGCCACGTCGCCTCCCACCCGTCGGGGCGATGCAACTGCTCGAACGTCGTACCGGCGGTCATCGTCAGACCACGCTGGTCGAGCTCGTCCTTCAACCTGACCGGGTCGGTCGGGAGGTACCCGTACGGACCGAGCTCGATCCGCGTGTACCCGGCCTCGGCCACCTCGTCGAGGAACTGCGTCCACGGCGTCTGCCGCGGGTCGTCGGCGAACCAGACTCCCCACGAGTCAGGCGCCGTACCGATGTCGACTCTGCCCATCAGCGATCCCCTTCGGCCGGAGTCAGGTACGGACGCTGGGCCTTCTTGCTCTCCTCGTACGTCGCGGCCGCGGCCTGTGTGGACTGCAGCTCCGACACCTCGCTGACCGGAACGTCCCACCAGGAGTCGCTGTCCGGACCGCCGACCAACGGGTCGGTCGTGACCTGGATCGCGATCGGTCCGGTGGCTGCCTTCGCGGTCTGGATCGCCTTCTCCAGCTCGGGCCGGCTGTGCACGTCGATCACGTCGACACCGAAGCTGCGCACATTCGCCGCGAGGTCGACCGGCAGGTAGTCGCCGTCGAGCCGGCCGTCGCCGGTGCGCTTGCGGTACGCCGTCCCGAAGCGCTGGGAACCGAGCGACTCCGAGAGCGCGCCGATCGACGCGAAGCCGTGGTTCTGCACCAGGACCACGATGATTTTGATGTTCTCCTGGACTGCGGTGGCCAGCTCGCTGGACATCATCAGGTACGACCCGTCGCCGACCAAGACGAACACGTCGCGATCCGGTGCGCCGAGCCGCACACCGAGCCCGCCGGCGATCTCGTATCCCATGCAGGAGAAGCCATATTCGACGTGGTATCCCTTCGGATCGCGCGGCCGCCACAGTTTGTGGAGGTCACCCGGCATCGAGCCGGCCGCGCAGACAACCACATCAGACGCCGCCGACAATTCGTTGACGGCGCCGATCACCTCGCCCTGGGTGAGCAGTCCTTCGGCCAGTTTCGCGGTCACCTCAGCGGAGGGCCGGAAAACTGCGTCTACAGTTCCGTTCCAGTTCCTTGTGAGTTCCTGTGCCTCGGCTGTGTACTGGTCGTCCACGGACCACTCGCCGAGCGCAGATCCCAACGAAACAAGGGCTTCCCGCGCATCGGCCACCACCGGGAGGCCGGCATGCTTACCACTGTCGAATCGCGCCACGTTGATGTTCAGGAACCGGACCCGCGGATTCTGGAAGGCTGTCCGCGACGCCGTCGTGAAGTCGCTGTAGCGGGTGCCGATCCCGATCACCAGGTCCGCGTCACGAGCCAGCGCGTTGGCTGCCGTGGTCCCGGTCGACCCCACCGCGCCGACCGCCTGCGGGTGATCGTAGGCCAGAGAGCCCTTACCTGCTTGGGTTTCCGACACCGGGATGCCGGTACGTTCGGCAAACTCGCGCAGCGCTTCCTCTGCTCCCGAATAGTGCACACCGCCGCCGGCGACGATCAGCGGTCGCTGCGCGGACCGTAGGAGATCTGCCGCCTTGTCGACAATTGATGCCTCCGGCAAGGGGCGTGCAACGTACCAGGTGCGCTCGACGAAGAGCTCTTCCGGCCAGTCGTACGCCTCGGCCTGGACGTCCTGCGGCAAGGCCAGCGTCACCGCGCCAGTCTCGACCGGATCGGTCAGCACCCGCATCGCGTTCATCAGTGCCGAGGGCAACTGTTCGGGCCGCCAGATGCGGTCGAAGTACTTCGACACCGGGCGGAACGCGTCGTTGACCGACACGTCACCGGCGCCGAAGCTCTCCAGCTCCTGCAGCACGGGTGTCGCCACCCGGGTCGCGAACACATCCGAAGGGAGGATCAGCACCGGTAGCCGGTTGATCGTCGCGAGGGCCGCACCGGTCACCATGTTGGTCGAGCCCGGGCCGATGCTTGCCGTGCAGGCATAGGTCTGGAGTCGGTCACGGGTCCGCGCGAAGGCGACGGCGGTGTGCACCATCGCCTGCTCGTTGCGGGCCAGGATGTACGGCAACGCCTTCGGGTCCTCGAGCTCGGACTGCAGCAACGCCTGGCCGACCCCGGCCACGTTGCCGTGGCCGAAGATGCCCAGTGACCCGGCGATCAACCGCTGCCGACGGCCGTCACGCTCCGAGTACTGGACGCTCAGGAATCGCACCAGGGCCTGCGCGACCGTGAGACGCACCGTCATGACTCATCTCCTGTTCGTCCGAAAGGTAGGCGCGGATCAAGATGCTGGGAGTTCCACAGGTCGCGGACCCAGGCGTGCTGCGGATCGTCGGTGATCAGCCACTGACGCTCGGTGCCGGGTCCGGCCATCACATTGAGGTAGTACATGTCGTAGCCGGGCGGGGCCATCGCCGGGCCGTGCCAGCCGTGCGGGACGAGCACCACGTCACCGCTGCGGACCTCCGCCAGTACGTCGATCGGACGTTCATCGGTTCCGTAGACCCGTTGGTAGCCGATCGGATCATTGCCCTTGACACCTTCCGGGACGTCGTCCGACAGCTGCAGCTCGAAGTAGTAGATCTCCTCGAGCTCGCTCTCCTTCCCCGGCTTGTGCTCGTCATGCTTGTGCGGTGGGTACGACGACCAGTTGCCGGCCGGCGTGATCACCTCGCAGGCGATGATCGAGTCCGCCTCGAGAACTCCCGGCGTACCGAAGTTGCGGACCTGGCGGGATGCGACACCGGCGCCCCGGAGCTCAGTCTCGACCTCGTCGGGGCCGATCCGCCGGAACGGATGGTCCGTCGCGGCCTTGGCGTGCGGGAACGCGATCCGCGCGCCACCTGCGCTGACCACCGCGAACGTCGAGTTCCGGGGCACGTACGCGAGATCCGTCGGGCCCGCGAACACATCCGCCCGTCCGCCGAGCGGGACGGCTTCGCCGTCGACGATCACCTCGGCCGACCCACTCAACGGAAGGACGATGTACTCACAGTCCCCGGTGTCGATCTCCACCGACTGCCCAGGAAGCAGGGTCCGAACCAGCAAGCCACTGTGATGCCACTCCGCCTCGCCCGGCCGGACCACGAGCTCGAACCCATCGCTCGCGGCGGTCCCGGCCGGCCGAACCCATTCAGTCATTCCAACTGTCCTTCCTCAGAACCTCAGCGGTCCGGGTCATACGGTGTCGCCGTGGACGAGGGCGGCGGCGTGGTCGACAGCCGCTGCCACGTCGCCGTCCGGTGGGAACAGCAGCGCCCGCCCGACCACGAGTCCGCGGACCGAGGGCAGCTCCAGCGCCTTGCCCCACGAGGCGTAGGTCGCCTGCGGCTCCGCGGTCGGATCGCCGCCGAGCAACAGCGTCGGCAGGGTCGTTGCCTCCATCACCCGATCGAGCTCGTCCACGACCGGCAGCTTGAGCCACGTGTACGCACTCGTCGCGCCGAGACCGGACGCGATCTGGATCGACTTGATGACCGAGTCGGGATCGAGCAGGTTCGCGACCCGCCCGTCCTCGCCGCGCGTCGACCAGAACGGCTCGACCATCGCCATCAGCTTGTGCTCGGCCAACCCGGTCACCGCCGCGGCGCTGCTCTCCAACGTCGCCACCGTCCCCGGATCGCCGAGGTCGATCCGCGTCAGCATCTTGCCGCCGTCGAGCCGCCGCGCGGCGATCTCGTCAGCAGTCCGGTACGCCGTGAACCGGTCGTCCAACTCGAACGCCGCGCCCTGCAAGCCGCCCCGGTTCATCGATCCGATGACGACCTTGCCTTCCAAGGCACCGAGCAGCAGGAGGTCTTCCAGCACGTCCGGAGTGGCCAGTACTCCGTCCACACCTGGCCGCTGCAACGCGATCAGCAACCGGGCGATGAGATCAGCGCGGCTGCCCATCGCCATCCGATCGCCCCGCACCCCCAACGCACCACGCGCCGGATGGTCAGCAGCCACGATCAACAGCCGTCCGTCATCCCCCACCAACGCCCGAGTACGCCGCTGCAACCATCCCTCAGCCACCCGCTCCGGGTGCCGAACCCGAACCTCCGTCAACTCCCTCAACCGCTCAGCAACTCCCCGAACCAACCCCACCTGCTCGGCTCCCCGCTCCACTACCGGGGAGCCCGCGCCGGTGGTTTGATCCTCAACCGAAGCTTCCCGGTCAACCACACCAACCTGCCCGGCAACTTCCTCCGCGTCCTCACCACCGCGCGCCAGGTCGGCAGTGCCGGAAGCATCAGCCCGCTCGGTTGGATCGGTCAGGGCTTCCGGGACGCTTGGCTGGTCTTCGCGCAGCTGGCCGGTGGCTTGCTCCCGACCTGGAGCGCTCGCTTCATAGGCCGGCTCGGATACACCGGGTTCAAACGCAACGGTCGGCTCGTCGGCAGACTGGTCCGGCAGTGGGACGTTCGGGCTGGCTGACGGTGGGGTTGCGGGTAGTTGAGCTGCGGCAGTGGGTGCCTGCTCGGTTGAGGTCGGCGTGCCGGAGGATTCGGCCTCGGCGAGGAGCGATTCTCTGTCTGCGTCCGCGGGCCCGTTGGTCTGCCGGTCCGCCGGAGGTGCGGGCAAAGTCGCTCGTTGCTCTCCACGGACCGTTTGACCGCTCACCTGGTGCCCCGGTGAAGCCTCCACGCTGCCCAGCCGCTGCTCACGCCAAGCCGGCCCACTCACTGCTTGCCCACCCGGCGCCTGCCCAACCGGCGCCTGCCCACCTGGTGCCTGCCCACCTGGTGCCTGCCCAACCGCTGCCTGCCCACCTGGTGCCTGCTCAACCGCTGCCTGCCCAACCGGCGCCTGCTCAACGGGCGCCTGCTCAACGGGTGCCTGCTCAACGGGTGCCTGCTCAACGAGTGCCTGCTCAACGAGTGCCTGCTCGACGGGTGATGCCTGTTGGGGTGTGGGGTGGTCGGGGGCGAGGTTCAGGTTTCCGATGACGGTTGTCTGGCCGTCGGGGGTTGCGGGAGTCGTCTCGTGCGAGGCGTCCATCAGCACCGTCAGGTCGTCGGCGCCGGGTGCGTCGGGGCGACGTACGACAACCGTCGGATCGTTCAGACCTGCGGTCGGAGCGTCCGGATCGACGTACGGTCGCGCACCCGCGACGGGTTCCGCCGGAACGCGCGGTTGGGGCGGGGTAGGGCGGTTGGCGGTGACTGTTGGTTCGTTGGCGCCAGGTGTGAGGACGGTGGGGTCGTTGGACCAGTCGGCCTGGTCTGCGGCGGCGTCCTGGCGCGCGTCGCGGACCGCGCGGTCATCGGGCCGACGGGCGATGACTGTTGGGTCGTTGGGGCCTGGGGTCAGGGTGGTGGGGTCCGGGTCTTCGTGGGGGCGGTGGATGGGGATGGGGCGGGCGTTTTCGGAGTACTGGTCTTCGTCGTGGGGGGTCATGCTTCGGCTCCCAGGTGGGAGAGGACTTCTTCGGTCGTGGGCATCGCGGTGGAGCATTCGAGGCGGGAGGCGACGATCGCGCCGGCGGTGTTGGCGAACCGGATGATCTTCTCCAGCGGCCAGCCGGCCAGGAGCCCGTGGCAGAGCGCTCCACCGAAGCCGTCGCCGGCGCCGAGGCCGTTGACCACCTCGACCGGGTACGGCGGGACCTCGACGCGTTCGTCCCGGGTCCGGGCGAGCGTGCCGCGGGGGCCCTGCTTGACCACAGCCAGGTCGAGGCCGCGGTCGAGGAGGGCCTGCGCGGCCTTGTCAGGATCGGTCTCGCCGACGGCCACCTCGCACTCCTCACGGTTGCCGACAGCAACCGTGCAGTACTCGAGCGCGCGCGACACCTGCGAGTGCGCCTCGCTCGGGTCGGCCCAGAACATCGGCCGGTAGTCCAGGTCGAGCACCGTGATCGGACGCCGCCCGCGGGCTTCCCAGGCGGCGAAGTGCGCGGACCGCGACGGTTCGGCGGACAGCCCGGTCACCGTGGACCAGTAGATGCGCGCGTCGCGGATCGCGTCCAGGTCGAGCTCCGACGGGTTGATGACCAGGTCGGGCGCCGTCGGGAAGCGGTAGAAGTACAGCGGGAAGCTGTCCGGCGGGAAGATCTCGCAGAACGTGATCGGCGTCGGCAGGCCGTCGACTCCGGAGACGAAGCGGTCGTCGACCCCGAGTTCGCCGAGCGTGCGGTGGATGAACACACCGAACGGGTCGTTCCCCGTCCGGCTGATCACCGCCGACTTGCGCCCGTGCCGCGCCGCCGCCACCGCCACGTTCGTCGCGCTCCCACCGAGGAACTTGCCGAACGAGGTGACATCTTCCAGATGCGTCCCGGTCTGCAGCGGGTACAGGTCGACCCCGATGCGCCCGATCGTCAGTACGTCGTCCACCATCAGACCATCCCATTCCCACGGGTCCCGGGGGCGGTCATTCGAGCCCCGCCGCGATCGACTGCAGGTGCGCGATGCTCGCCCGTACGTCGGCCACGGGCCCGTCGTCCACCGGGCGCGCGCGCAGGATCGTGTCCTGTTCGAGGACGTACCACCCGTCGTACCCGGACTTCTCGAGCGTGCTGACGATCGTGGTGATGTCGATGTCGCCGGCACCCAACGGGCGGTACATCCCGGAGCGTACGGCGTCGGTGTACCCGACCTCGCCGGACTGGACCCGCGCGGCCCACGCGGCGTCGACGTCCTTCAGGTGGGTGTGGCGGATCCGAGCCGTGTGCTCGACCGCCAGCGCCACGGGGTCGACCCCGCCGATCAGCAGGTGACCGGTGTCGAGCGTGAGGCCGATCGACGACCCGTCGAGTACCTGCGAGACGTCGGCAGCGTTCTCGACCATCGTGCCGACATGCGGATGGACGGTCGCCAGCACGCCCCGGGAGGCCGCCAGCTCGGACAGCTTGTCCAGGTTGGCGAGCAAGGTGCTCCAACCAGCGGAGTCCAGCGCCGGGCGGTCGTCGTACCCGTCCTGGCCGGTGGCTGCGGCGAGGACGAGGGTCCCGGCGCCGGCCGCGACGAAGCCCTCGAGTGCGGCGGCAACCTCCGGCGCGGGATCGTGCGACGGGTCGTGCAGGACGACCGGTACGAATCCGCCGACGGCCCGAAGTCCTACGTCTGCCAGGGTTTTGGCCTTGTCCGCCGGGTCGTCGGGCAGGAACCCGTCCGGGCCGAACTCGGTCGCCGCGAGCCCGACCGCGCGCATCTCGGCGAGCACCGTCGCGGCGTCGTACTGCCAGCCCCAGCCCGGCACCTCGCACACGCCCCACGAGATGGGAGCACCGGCGATACGGGTAGCAATCTCTGTCATATGAGCGGCTCTCCTCAGAGCGTGACGATGCGGTTCTCGTGGCGGGACAGTTCGCAGGCGTCGGCGATCCGGAACGCCGCGAGCGCGTCCCGGACCGTGCACGGCACCTCGCGGGTCCCAGCGACGACCTCGGTGAAAGCGGTCAGTTCAGCGACGTACGCGGGCTGGAAGCGGTCCATGAACGTCATGTGCGGCGGGCCCTCCGGGAAGCTGACGCCCGGCTCGGCAGATCGCAGCGCGGTGTGCGAGTCGAGGCCGACCGCGATGGAGCCGAGGCTGCCGTGCAATTCCATCCGTACGTCGTGCCCGGCGCCGTTGTACCGCGTCCCGCTGACTGCGACGAAGGTGCTGTCGTCCAACGTCAGCAACGCGGCGGCCGAATCCACGTCGCCGGACTCGGCGAAGAACGTCTCGCCGCGGTTCGCGCCCGTGGCGTAGACGCTGACGACCTCGCGACCGGTGACGTAGCGGATGATGTCGAAGTCGTGCACGGTGCAGTCGCGGAAGAAGCCGCCGCTCTGCGGGATGTACTCGCGGTGCGGCGGGAAAGCGTCGTTCGTGTTCGCCCGGATGTGGTGCACGAACCCGAGCTCGCCCGACTCCACGGCCGCCCGCGCCGCCTGGTACCCGGCGTCGAACCGGCGCTGGAAACCGATGTGTACCGGGACGCTCGCCGCCTCCACCAACGCCAGTACCCGCTCGGTCTCGGCCAGGTCGAGCGCGACCGGCTTCTCACAGAACGTCGGTACGCCGGCCGCGATCCCTGCCTCGATCAACGAGGCGTGCGCGGATGTCGCCGCCGCGATGACGAAACCGTCCAGGCCGGACGCGAGCAGTGCCGGTACGTCGGGGACCGACGAGACGCCCAGCTCCTTCGCGACCGCCTGGGCCCGGGCGGGGTCCGCGTCGGCGACGACCACCTGATCCACCGCCGGCAACTCCTTCAGCGTCGCGGCGTGGAACGCCCCGATCCGCCCGACCCCGACCAACCCGATCCGCATCCGCGCGCCCCTCTCGTGAACGGCGCGCCACAACCCCTGTGGCGCGCTGGTTGCCGTCAGCTTTCCGGGCCGGTGCCAGGGGTGTCAATACTTTGTTAACACATTCTCACGTACGCACATGACCAGGTAGCATCCGCCTATGAATGCGTTGCCGATCCAGCTCGATCGGAGCAGCCCGGTGCCGCTGTACCACCAGCTGGCCGAGCAACTCACTGCCGCCATCACGGACGGCCGGCTGCGTCCGGGCGACCCGTTCGAGAACGAGATCGGCATGTCCGACCGGCTGAACCTGTCCCGCCCGACGGTCCGGCGGGCGATCTCCGAACTGGTCAACCAGGGCCTGCTGGTCCGCCGCCGCGGCATCGGCACCACGGTCGCGAACCAGATGGTGCACCGCAAGGCCGAGCTGACCAGCCTGTACGACGACCTCGCCCGCGAGGGCCGGACGCCGCGGACCGAGGTGCTCGCGCTGGACTGCGCGGCGCAGGACGACCGCGCCGCCGCCGTACTCGAGGTCCCGCCCGGCACTCCACTGGTCGGGATCGTCCGGCTCCGGTACGCCGACGACCTGCCGCTCGCGATCATGCGCAACTGGCTGCCGCCGGCCCTCAACGACCTGACCCTGGACGAGCTCACGACCGACGGGCTGTACGCCGTCCTGCGGGCCCGCGGTATCCGGCCGACGGTCGCGCGGCAGCGGATCGGCGCCCGCAACGCGACCGCCGAGGAACGCCGTACCTTGCACATGTCGAAGGCGGAGCCGCTCATCACCATGACCCGCTCCGCCTACGCCGCCGACGGCTCCCCCGTCGAGTACGGAAATCACTGCTACCGCGCCGACCAGTACTCCGTCGATGTAGTCGTCTCCGAACGCTGAGACGCGGACTAGGCCTGGTTGGCGATCAACGTCCGGACCAGGCGGAGGCCTACAGACAGGTGGGCCAGTTCAGGGCCTTCGGTTTCGACGATCTCCTCCAGCATGGTGGCGGCTCGGGCCAGCGCCGTCGCGTTCTGGTCCTGCCAGGTGGCGACGCGCTCCTCGGGGTCGGCCGCCGGATCGGTGGTGGCGAGGACCTGACGGGTGAGGCGGGCGTGCACGGCGTGCAGGTCGTCGCGCAGGGCGGCGCGGGCCATGGTCTGCCAGCGGTCGGTGCGCGGCAGGCCGATGATCCGCTCCAGGAAGCGGCCCAGCTGCAGCCGCTCGCCGAGGGCGAAGTGGACCTTGGCGACCTCGAAGATGTCGATGTCCTCGCGCGACGCGGTCTCCACGATCCCGAGCCCGCCGTACGCCGGCGGCAGCACCGCGATCCGGGTCGCGAAGTCCTCCGAGACTCCCTTCCGCACCAGCGCTTCCCGGCGCTGCTCGAACAGCGCCAGCTCGCGACCGCGCAGTACGTCGGGCAACGCCGCCGTCAGCTTCGCGATCCCCGGTCCGAAGAACTCGATGAGCTCCTCGATGTCGACCGGAGGCCGCCGGGTGCTGACGAGCCAGCGCGTCGCGCGCTCGACCAGCGTCCGCGTTTCGAGC
This sequence comes from Kribbella pratensis, assembly GCF_004366075.1. Lineage (GTDB taxonomy): Bacteria > Actinomycetota > Actinomycetes > Propionibacteriales > Kribbellaceae > Kribbella > Kribbella pratensis. Next base: position 2,779,391 of record NZ_SODU01000001.1, read on the forward strand.
CGCATGTGCGTCTGCGTCTCGGCGTCGACCACGTTGTCGAGCTCGGCGTTGCTCGACAGCAGTTCGGGCTGCGCGAAGATCCGCGACGCGGCCAGGTTCGCCCGGACCACGTCCTCGACCGTCCCGCCGGTCTCCAGCGAGAGCCGGTGGTACGCCGTGATGCCCGACGTGTTGATGAACTCGTTGACCACCTGTGTCGTGATGATCTCGCGGCGCAGCTGGTGACTCTGGATCTGGTCGGTGAACCGCTCCTGGATCGCCTTCGGGAAGTAGCTGGCGAGCTTGTGCGCCAGGTACGGGTCGTCCGGCAGCGACGTCTTCAGCAGCTCGGCGTCGAGGACGATCTTGGTGTACGCGATCAGCACCGACAGCTCGGGCGACGTCAGCCCACGCCCCTCGGCCTTGCGCTTCTTGAACTCGGTGATGCTCGGCAGGAACTCCAGCTGCCGGTCCAGCAGCCCTTCCTTCTCGAGCCGCCGGACCCAGTCCTGGTGGACGTGCATCAGCGCCGGCGCCTGCGCGGCCGCGTTCGCCAGCGCGATGTTCTGCCGGTAGTTGCTCTTCAGCACCAGCGCCCCGACCTCGTCGGTCATCGACGCGATGATGTCGTTGCGCTGCTTCTCGGTCAGGTCACCGTCCGCGACCACCGTGTCCAGCAGGATCTTGATGTTCACCTCGTGGTCGGAGGTGTCCACACCGGCCACGTTGTCGATGAAGTCGGTGTTGATCCGGCCGCCGGCCGCGGCGTACTCGATCCGGCCGAGCTGGGTGAAGCCGAGGTTGCCGCCCTCGCCGACCGCGCGGGCGCGCAGCTCGGACCCGTTGATCCGGATCGTGTCGTTCGCCTTGTCGCCGACGTCCGCGTTCGACTCGGCGGACGATTTCACGTAGGTGCCGATGCCGCCGTTCCAGAACAGGTCGACCGGCGCCTTCAGGATCGCGTTCATCAGCTCGCCCGGCGTCAGCGTCGCCGGACTGCCTTCGAGACCGAGGGCCTCGCGGACCTCGGCGGAGATCGGGATCGCCTTGTCGGTCCGCGGGAACACGCCGCCGCCGGCGGAGATCAGGGACCTGTCGTAGTCCGCCCACGACGACCGCGGCAGCTCGAACAGCCGCCGCCGTTCCGCGAACGACGAGGCCGCGTCGGGCGTCGGGTCGAGGAAGATGTGCCGGTGGTCGAACGCGGCGACCAGCCGGATGTGCTCGGACAGCAGCATCCCGTTGCCGAACACGTCACCGGACATGTCGCCGACGCCGACGACCGTGAAGTCCTCGCTCTGGCAGTCGTGCCCCATCTCGCGGAAGTGCCGCTTGACCGACTCCCACGCACCGCGGGCGGTGATGCCCATCGCCTTGTGGTCGTACCCGACCGAGCCGCCGGACGCGAACGCGTCGCCGAGCCAGAACCCGTACTCCTTGGCGACACCGTTCGCGATGTCCGAGAACGTCGCCGTACCCTTGTCCGCGGCAACGACCAGGTACGCGTCGTCACCGTCGTACCGGACCACGTCGCGCGGCGGAACGATGTCCCCGGCAACGATGTTGTCGGTGATGTCGAGCAGCCCGGAGATGAAGGTCTTGTACGACGCGATGCCTTCGGCCAGCCAGGCGTCCCGATCCGCGGCCGGGTCGGGCAGCTGCTTGGCGTAGAACCCGCCCTTCGCGCCGACCGGCACGATCACCGAGTTCTTCACCATCTGCGCCTTCACCAGGCCGAGCACCTCGGTGCGGAAGTCCTCCCGCCGGTCCGACCAGCGCAGACCGCCGCGCGCGACCGCGCCGAACCGCAGGTGCACACCTTCGACCCGCGGCGAGTACACGAAGATCTCGTACTTCGGCCGCGGCTGCGGCAGGTCCGGGATCGCCTTCGGCTCCAGCTTCAGCGAGATGTACGACCGCGGCTTCCCGTCGGCGCCCGGCTGGAAGTAGTTCGTCCGCAGCGTCGCCTTCATGACGGTCAGGTACGAGCGCAGGATGCGGTCCTCGTCCAGGCTCTGCACCGTGTCCAGCGCGGCCAGGATCTCCTTCTCCAGCTGGTCCGTGCGCATGGTCCGGTCCGGGTCGTCGGCCGGTCCGCGCGCGGGGTCGAAGCTGGTCTCGAACAGCTGCACCAGCAGGTTCGCGACGTCCACGTGGTTCAGGAAGGTGTTCTCGATGTAGTCCTGGCTGAACGGCGTACCGCCCTGGCGGATGTAGCGCTGGTACGCGCGCAGAATCGACACCTGCCGCCAGCTGAGGCTGCCGCGCAGCACCAGCGCGTTGAGCTTGTCCGACTCGGCCCGACCCTCCCAGACCGCCTGGAACGTGTCGGAGAACAGGGTGCGCAGTTCCTCGCGCTCTTCGGTGTCCTCCGGTGCCCGCAGGCCGAAGTCGTAGATGTAGGCCATCGTGCCGTCGTCGCAGCGGATCTCGTACGGGCGCTCGTCGACGACCTCCACGCCCATCGCGCTCAGGTGGGGCAGCACCTGCGACAGCGACAGCGACGACCCGGTGCGGTACACCTTGAAGCGCCGTTCGCCCTCCCACTCCTCGTCGAGCGGGGTGTAGAGCGACATGGCCAGCCCGTTGTCGGACGACAGCCCTTCGAGGACGTGTACGTCGTTGACCGCGACGCGCGCGTCGAAGTCCTCCTTGTACGCCTCCGGGAACGCGTTGGCGTACCGGCGCGACAGCTTGGTGACCGCGCCGTCGCCGCCCTTCGCGTGCAGCGCGGCGTTGAAGTCGTCCTGCCAGGCTCTGGTCGCCTCGATCACCTGCTGCTCGAGCAGCTCGGAGTCGTACTCGCCGACCGTCCGGCCCTGCTTCATCCGCACCACGAAGTGCACGCGGGCCAGCACGGACTCGGTGACGTACGCGGCGTACGTGACGGTCTCGGCGCCGATCGCGTCCTTCAGGATCTGTTGCATCTTCAGCCGGACCGCGGTGGTGTAGCGGTCACGTGGCAGGTACACCAGGCAGGACAGGTACCGGTTGTAGACGTCACGCCGTACGAAAAGCTTGACCGCACGCCGCTCCTGCAGGTGCAGCACTGACTGCACGATCGGCAGCAGGTCCTCCACAGGTGCCTGCAGCAGCTCGTCGCGCGGGTAGGTCTCCAGCACGTCGAGCAGGCCCTTGCCGCTGTGGCTGTTCGGGTCGAAGCCGGTCAGACGGAACAGCTCCAGCGCCTTGCGGCGCAGCACCGGCACCTGCATGACGCTCTCGGTGTACGCCGTCGACGACAGCAGACCGATGAACCGGCACTCGCTTACCGGGTTACCGCTCTCGTCGAACTGCTTGATACCGACGTAGTCCAGGAAGGTCGATCTGTGCACCGTCGAGCGGGAGTTCGCCTTGGTGAGGATCAGCAGCTTCCGCTCCTGCGCCTTGGCGCTCACCTCCGGCGGCAGCTTGCCGGAACCCGGCTTCGGATCCGGCCGGAGGATGCCCAGGCCGGTGCCTGCGCGACCGCGCAGGATGCCCTGCTCGCCCTCCATGGTGAAGTCGTACTCGCGGTAGCCCAGGAAGGTGAAGTGCTCGTCGGCCAGCCACTCCAGCAGCTCGCGGGCCTCCTCCACCTCGCTCTCGGAGACCGGCAACTCGGCGGCGTTCAGGCCGGCGGCGATGGTGACGGCCTTCTCGTGCATCTTCGGCCAGTCCTCGACCGCCTCGCGGACGTCGTTCAGCACCTTCTGCAGGTCCTGCTCGAGTGCGCGGTGCTCGGCGACGTCCGCGATCCGCTCGATCTCCAGGTGCATCCAGCTCTCGCGGACCAGGTCGTGCCCGTCCGCGCTCGCGCTGTCGTCGAGGACCTCCCGCAAGGTGCCGGCGACATCGCGGCGCACCACGAACGTCGGGTGGACCAGCAACTGGAGCTCGAGGTTGCGTTCGGTGATCGCCATCGAGGCGCTGTCCACCAGGAACGGCATGTCGTCGCTGACGATCTCGACCACGGTCCGCCCGCTCGCGGACCAGCCGTGGTCCTCGATCGTCGGCGTGAAGACGTGCACCTTCGCCGTCCCCTGCGGGCGGGACATCGCAGACTTGTAGTGGTGCCGCGCGGCGCCCAGGCAGTCGTTCGGCTGGCGCTCGGCGACGTCCTCGGCGGCGACGTGCCGGTAGTACTGCTCGAGGAACGTCTTCAGCTTGCCCGGGTCGGCCGACTTGTCGTGACCGTGTGTTCCCGCGGCCACCGCCTTGGCGAGCACATCCGCCTTCTGGACGTCCAGCTTGCTCTGCATTCCCCACCGTCTCCACACGTGACTTCGGCGTCGCTCGCGCCGGACCGCACCACGTTGTGCGGTCACTCAGAGATTAGTCCACCTTTGTCACTGGTGTGGTGTTGGGACGGGCCTGTCATCGACTGGTGAGGCGTAGTGCGAGGGCCGGGCAGGCGAGGATTGCGCGGCGCGCGTCCGGGAGCTCACCGGTGGTGATTTCGCGGCCGCGGAGGACGGGGAATCCCCACTCGTCGAGGACGATGTCATCAGGCATCAGACCTGCGCAAAGGCCGTGCCCGTCGCACCTGGTCCAGTCGATCTCCACCTTGTTCATCGGGTACCTCCAGGGACGGGCAGAACTCCGAGAGCCGGCCGGCCGCAGCCCTGACCGGACAGGTGACGCCGTACGTCGTCGTCGAACACTTCGAGCGCCGATGTGAGGAACCTCGCAGCCCCGTCCGGGTGCGCGCAGGCGCCCCTGCCCGGAATCAGACCGAGGTGCCGCTGGGCGTCGTACCAGCCCTGCCGGTCGCCGATGGTCAGCCGGGCGAAGTCGTCGACGAGCGCCGCGAGGCCGAAGACGCAGGGGCCGCACTGGCCGGCCGACTGACTCCTCAGCCACTCAGCGACCCTGGTGACCTCACCGAGCGGACAGGTGGCGGAGCCGAGCGCCAGGATGATGCCGGCGGAGACCTCTGGTCGCTGCAGCGTCACGCCGTCGGTCCGCGGCAGCCAGCGGCCGTGGTACCCACCCAGCAGGACAGGTCCCGGTTCTGCGCCGGCGTACTGCAGGACGGTGTCCAGCAGGACACCGGTCGGTGTCTCGATCACACCGGGTCGTTGGACCGCCCCGTCGATCGTCAGCAGCTGCGTACCCGGCTCCCTGATCAGACCGGTGCTGCTGAACCCGCGGGACCCGAGCCGCGCGAGTACGGCGAGCTGGGCGAACGTCTCCACGTTCGACAGGAACGTCGGCCGCCTGTGAACCCCAGACCGCGTCGGGAGCACGCGTCGACCCGGTGGGACTGCGGCACGCCCTTCGAGCGCGCTCAGCAGTGCACGGGCCTCACCTGCGACGAACCGACCCGGGGTGTCACGCACCTCGATCGCCAGGTGGTCGTCCCGCTCCATCAATGCCTCTCGGAGGGACGTGGCCGCGGCCGTGTCGTGTACGCCGATCAGCACGTGCGGCGCGCGCAGTGCGTGCGCGAGACCGACTGCGCCGTCCAGAACGAGGTGTGGCGATCGGGTGAGCAGCAGACGGTCCTTCCGGCTCACGGGCTCGCTCTCCGAGCCGTTGACCACCACGGCCTCCACACCGCGAGCTGGGAGGTCCTGCAGCTTCAGTGCGACCGGAAACGCCGCACCACCACGCCCCCTGAGTCCTACGGCTTCGCAGAGCTGCACGTAGTCCTCACGGGTCAGCTGGGGTAGCGGACCATACGTCGACAGATGGTGGTGGAGGTCCTGGTCGAGTCCAGCCAGCAGTCTGGCCTCACCGATGACTCTGGTGTCATCCATTGTGATCATTGGGTTCTCCAGGAACGGGTGGGTTTAGCGGCCGGGTTGAGCCGGTACGCCCCGGCAGTGGCCACAGCGGCCAGGCAGCCGAGCGTGATGCCGAGCATCCACGGCGTACTGCGATCGGTACCTGCCAGCAATGCGTGGCCAATGGACAGCAGCCACCCCACCGACCCAGCGATGTGCAGCTTGCGCCAGTGCCTCGTGAACGTTGCGGACGCGGCCAACCGACCACGGGCTGCTCCGACGAGAGACGCCAGTACCAGGCTGTAGAGAGCGAGCGCACCAACAACCATGGCGAACGGCCGGTAGCCGGCACCGAACGGCCACACCAGAACGGTCGGACTGATATCCACGTAGCTGTCGGCGATCACGGCAACCACGTGTGTCGCCAGCAGGACCAGGCCGGTCACAGCTGCCGAGCGGTGCACGTACTGGAGCCAGAACCTCCGCTCCGGTCGACGTACGCCGGGCATAACCATCCCGAGTACGGCGGACAGCGTGAACATGATCATCGTGACCACGCCGGCCGCACGGGCCAGGTACCACAGGGTCATCAGGCGGCCCTGCTCGCAGTCGGCCACCCACACAGCTCGGTGATCTCACCGTCGTCGGCAACCAGCCGCGCCGGGTGCCCCGAGAGCTTCAGCCGCCCGACAGCTGCCTCGCCAGTCGCGATGAGCGCAGTGCTGAAGGTGTTCGCCCGTACGGCGGTCGGCGCCCAGACGGAAGCAGTCCGGTACAGACCCTCCGCGGGACGGCCGGTGCGCGGGTCGATGACGTGGTGCCCGTAGCCGGTCGGTGTCTGCCAGCGCCGTACGGTCCGGGTCGACGTGGTCAGTCCGCCGTGGGCGAGTGTCACGAGGACACCATCATCACCGGCGCGCTCAGCGACGGTGATGACCCACGGCTTCGTCGGCGTACCCGCTGCGCGCAGGTCTCCGCCGATCTCGACGAGGACCGCGCAGCCGTAGCGCTTGCTGATCACGTTGGCCGCCCGGTCCGCGGTCCAGGCCTTGGCAGTGGCGCCAAGGTCGAGCGAGCAGTCCTTCGGTACCCCTAGCAGCGCTAGCTTCCGGTTGAGGCGCACCTCCTGCCAGCCGGCGACCTGCGTCGGGTCGTCGGGTGCCTTGGGGAAGCGCCGCCGTACCGCTTCAATGTCGGTGTCGTACCCGGCCGCGATCACCGCCGGGCCGACGGTCGGGTCGACCGCACCGCCGCTCATCTGGGCCGCGACCAGGCTGACGTCGACCAGGTCGACGAGCAGACGCGACACCGGTACGAGCGCACCGGCCCTCGTGTTGACGATCGACAGCTCGGAGTCCGGGCGGAACCGGCTCGCGGCCTTGTCGACGCGGTCCATCAGTGCCTTGAGCTCACCGCACGCCGCTCCGAGTACGGCGGGATCGTCGACAGTCAAACGGACCGTGCAACTCCACGCGTTCCACGTGCGGGAGGCGGTCATGACCCGTTGCTCCCGCCCTGCGAGGTCGAGCCGGAGTTCGTGGACCCGAGTCCGCTCGAGCTGCCGCTGTCGCCGGACCCGGAGCTCGAGCCGGAACCGCTGCCCGAACTGCTGCCCGAACTGCTGCCCGAGCTGCTGTCGTCGTCCGAGCTGCTGGACGTCGCCGTCGTACCGGTGCTGCTGCCGGAGTGCTTCGCCGACACGACCGCGACCGAGATCCCGGTCGCGCCGACGCCGAGGACGGCAGTGGCTATCGCGGCCGCGGACGCGCGATGCAGCCAGCGCCGGCGGTTGGGGTGGGATTCGTCTGTGGTGACCATGCCGTAAGCCTCGTGCGAGGCCCGTCAGCCGCACTCCAAGAGAAGATCAAGCCACGGTCAAGTTCTGCTGAAAGCTCTCTGAGAACAGCTCTCAGGAGCGGACCTCCAGCGGGCAGTCGGTCTCGCAGTGCTTGCCGATCGTGCCGACGATCTCGTCGGCGACCTCACCGAGAACAGCGAGGCGGTCGGGGCCGAACACATCGACGAAGAACTCCCGCACCCGTGCGGCCTGTGCCGGCGCACACTCCTTGATCGCCGCCAGACCTTCCTCGGTGATGGCGATCTCCGGATACCGCGATTCGCAGGCCTCCTTGCGGATCAGCCCGCGTTTCTCCATCCGGGTCAAGTGGTGCGACAACCGGCTCTTCTCCCACTGCGTCGCGCGACTGAGCTCGAATGCGCGCATCCGGCCGGATTCCGACTCGGACAGGTTCACCAGGATCTCGAAGTCCGACTTGGACAGGCCGAAGTCGCGCTGGAGGTGCCGCTCCAGGTGCGTCTCCAGCGTGCGGTTCATCAGCAAGTAGCTGCGCCACGCCTTCTGCTCGTCGTCGTCGAGCCACGGTCCCTTGCTCACGAGAACCATCCTACCCGCTTGGGTTGACACATCAACCAATCGCGCTACGATCGGTCGAGTTGACACATCAACCTAACTCTTGGAGTGAACGCTATGAGCAAGCTGATCGCCGTCGTCGGAGCGACCGGAGCACAGGGCGGAGCGCTGGTCCGCGCGATCCTGACGGATCCGTCCGGCGAGTTCGCTGTCCGCGCACTGACCCGGAACCCGGACTCCGCCGCCGCGAAGAACCTCGCCGCAGCGGGCGCCGAGGTGGTCGCCGCCGATCTCGACGACGAGGCGAGCATCCGGTCCGCTTTCGACGGCGCGTACGGCGCTTTCGTGGTGACGAACTACTGGGCGCCGCTGACCCCGGACGAGGAGGCGGTGCGGACCCGCGCCGAGATGGAGCTCGCCCAGGCCGAGACCGCCGCGCGGGCCGCCCGCGACGCCGGCGTACAGCACCTGGTCTGGTCGACGCTCGAGGACACCCGCCTGTTCTTCGGTGCGCGCGACGACGTCCCGAGCCTGGACGACGGGCGCTACAAGGTCCCGCACTTCGACGCGAAGGGCGAGGCCGACGACCTGTTCGCGAAGTACGGCGTACCGACGACGTTCCTGCGGACCACGTTCTACTTCGACGCGTTCATCACCACCATGCGGCCGACCCGCAACGCCGACGGCACACTGACCATCACGCTCCCGATGGGCGAGAAGCGGCTGTCCGGCATCGCCTCCGAGGACATCGGCCGCAGCGCGCTGGCGATCCTCAAGCGCCCCGACCTCATCGGCCGGACCGTCAGCGTCGCCGGCGACCACCTCACCGGCGACCAGTACGCCGCCGCCCTCACCGAAGCCCTCGGCGAAAAGGTCACCTACAACTCCCCGACCCTCGACGAGTACCGCCAATACCCCTTCCCCATGGCCGTCGAAATGGCCAACATGTTCCAGTTCTACGCCGAGAACCACGAACAGTTCACCGGCAACCGCAACCTCGACAAGGTCCGCGAGCTCAATCCCGCCCTGGAATCCTTCGAAACCTGGCTTGACCTGCACAAAGAAGACCTACGGGCCGCCACTAAGTGACCCATCGTGTTGGGCGGCTCTGCCCTGAGCCGCCCGCATCAATGAGCAACGATTCGCGCTTTTGACCGCCGATTGCCAAGGTCTCACGGAACAGCGACGGAACAGAACCGGAGCCCGAGGCACGCCAGACACGGGTTCGTATTCTAGCCCCGGCTCGCACCGAGCCGGGGCTGATCGGTCTCGCTGCTGCCTTGCCTCGTGGATCGTCCACGCGGAGCGTTCGGCTGCGACCGCAAGCTTCAACCTGGGGAGCTACGCCTCGAACCGGGCACCGGCATGAGCGTGTTGTGGCGCGACCACTGCCGCCGCCACATGAACAGCCTGATGAACCTCCCGGCACCTTCAGCAAGTGCCCTCGAAGGCCACCACCACAACGGCAACGGCCTTGAACCGTTGCCCTGGGCTACCCCCCGGCCGAACTGTACGACACACTCACCTGGGGCGCCTGACAACGCGTTGCCTTGCTCGCGGCTCCACCGGCGACCGGAAACCCGTCTCCGGTGTGACCTGCGGAAACGCAGGCCGGTTGACGAGATGACGCCGCCGGGGCGACCGTCGTACTAAGTCGCAAGCCACCAAGCGGCAGGAGGCGGCCGATGGCAAATGAAGTGCAGGCGATCAACGTGATCTTCGACGGCCCGCCGGCGCCAGACGCTGGGCGCTTCGTGGAAGTCGAAGACGATCGCGGCCGAAGCCTGAGCATCGGCGAATGGATCGAGCGGCCTGACGGGCTTTGGGCGCTCCGAATCCCGGGAGTTCTGGCTCCACCGCAGCCAGAGCGGGAAGGCTAACGCGCTACCCCAAGTCCGCCCGCGGGGTCAGGTCGACCAGATGTCATCGGCAAGCGAGGAATCATTTCCCGGCCCCGGCCTCCGGCGATCGCGGAGATACTCGCCGACGTCGCCGCCGCAGTCGGTGATGCAGTCCCGACCTTCAACCGTCAGCCGAGGCGCGATCCAGCCTCCAGTGAACTCCTCGAGGTGCACCGCGTCGATCAGCGAGTGGCGCAGAAGGAGCTCGGCGGCGCCGCGTAGTTCACGCTCACTGAAGGCCAGCGGGGATACCAACTGGTCAGCGAACTCCTGGAAGCTGCCAGGGTGCACACCCTGCTCCTCCTGGGCGTCGAGCCATGTGATCATCTCCGTTCGCAGCACGGCCGAGCGGACCTTCGGATTGGCGCGGTCCGCGACCAGCTGCTGCATCGCTTGGATCCCCGCCGGCGTGATCATTGCCCTCGGAGTGCCGAACGTCGAGTACGGCTTGACCAGACCGAGACTGGCGAGAAGATCCACCAGCTGGAAGCCGTAGTCGACATCGTGCCCGGCGCGCTGCAGGTAGTCGCTGATCGCCTCGTCCGGATCCCTTCCTGCTCGCCCAGCTTCGTAGATCGCTTCGAGCAGGTCGGTAGCGTGCTGATCGATGTCGGTGGCCACTCTTGTTTCCCTTCCGTTCGGGGATGCGCTCGCCCCCGACCCCATCCTCCGCCAGGGCATGAGGTGTTGAGAATCGATCGTTCATGAGACGCACCGGACGGCAGGTGTCGGCACCGCGAGGGACTGCTGCGAGTACGGCGATGCGGCCTGCTAGCTCTTATGGCCATGGCTGGGCATCGCCCACCTAGATGCCAGCTGCGTGCGGGATTGGATGAAGGTCAACCTCGACCGCGCCAATATCTACGTGGGCCCAGAAGGCCTCGATCGACGGTGTGCTGTTGGTGCGGCGCTGGCAGGACGTCGACCTCGTAGATCAGCGGTGGCATACCGAGTGTGGCCGCGGCTGCATCGAAGTTTTGGAGTGCGGGACGCAGGTGCTCGAAGGCCATGGTTCGCAAGCTACCGCCGGGTGCCCGAAGATCTGTAGATGGAACTGGATCCGGAGCTGCAATGGGCACCGTGGCTGTTGTTCGAGGAGGCCGCGGGCATCGCGCCGCGCGAGCCTGGGGTCTACGTTGCCCGCGAACGACCCACGGGGCAGATTGTCTACATCGGCATGGCGGGCGAGCGCCGTGGCCAGGGAATCCGAGGCCGGCTGCGCATCTACCTCACCGGCAAGGCGGCCGTCAGCGGCTTGGGCGAAGCAGCTCTCGATCGCGCGTTGGCCGACCCGGCGTGGCTCGACCACATGATCGAACGGACTCGGACCGAAGGTCCTCTGCGAGCCAAGCAGTGGGCGCAGGCCGCTCTCACGCGAGCAGACCTCGAGCTGACGTGGACCGTCAGTCCGGACCGCACGTCGGCCGCGATCATCGAACAACGCCTCATCGCTGCAGCAACGCACCAGCTCTGGAACCGACGACGCTGAGCTGGCAGGGGCAGGAGTTTGATGAGCCGGGAGTAGCCGCGTGCGCGACGTCCTGATCGCGGCAGTTGAGGTACCCCCACTATGTGGGACACTCACGAAGATCAGGAAGGTGCGCCATGATTGCTCGCGTAGCTGTCTGGGAACCGATGCCTGACGACGATCGCCAGTGGGTCATCGACGCGGCCAGAACGGTTCCTGGGGTGCTTGACGCCTACCACCTGCTCGACACCGACACGGGTAACGGCCTCTCGATCGCCTTCTTTGATGATGGCGTGGACATCGCCGAGGTCAAGGCGGCCATCTCTCTGAAGGCTGAGGAGATCCTGGCATGACGTGCCGCGGCCGGTGCCGAGATCAGAAACCATCTACAGAGTCGTGCGCCAGGGGTAGGTGACCGTCGCGGCCGCATGCTCACTCAACGGCATTAGCGCTGCGACACCTACCCGCACCACTGAACAGACGCGGGAATCGGCACAGCTGAGGGGGACGGCTATGTACGCAGTACTAGGTGTATGGGAAATGGACCCAGCCCGGGATGAGGCACAACAGTCTGCCTTGGAGGGGATCGTTGCCGGCGTGAGCCAGCTGCCCGGCCTGGTGAAGGGCTATTGGAGCGACTATGAGGACCCGGGGCGGTCACACACGTTCATCGTCTTCTCCGACCGCGATGCGGCAGTGGCCTTCGCGGACAATGTTCGTGGCAACGCCGAGAACCAGACCCGCTCCGGAGTCCGAAACATCAGCCTGGACATCGTGGCTGTCAAGGCCACGACCTGAATTCTGCGGCGTGCAACCCTGTTGTTGACTGGCAGGCACGGGAGTTGATGGGTTGGGAGCAGTCGGAGCGTCATCGGTTTCTGGTTGCCCCAATTCCGCCGCCGGTAGGCACAGACGGTCGGACGCTCTCAAGGTTCCAGTCGAAGTCGCACGACGATTCCTTGATCGCTGGACGTCGTCCAGATGCTGCCGAAGGCTACGAGCAGGCTCCCGGCAGTCAGCGGTTGCTCCGGCGTGATCCGTTCGACGACACGGCCGCTGGCGAGATCGACTTTCGTGATCGCGCCGTCGGACCCGCGCACCCACACCGCGCCCGCAGCCGCGATGAGGTCACCGCCGGAGCCTGCACCGAGATTGGTGTACACGGAGCGCGTGACGAGACCGCGCGTCACACGCGCCACGCCCGCCTCGGTGTCGATCCAGAGGTCGGTTCCCGCCAAGGCGGCCATACCTGGTTTAGGCAGGGACATCCGACCGACGACTGCGCCGTTCGCAGCGTCGAGCACGACCACCGCATTCTCCGTCGCTGAGGTTGCCACGACTCGATCGGCCAGCGCGGCCAACTGCAGGTACCGGGAACCAAGTGGGTACGCCGTAACTCGGCCTGTCGCCGGCTCGACGACGCTCGCCCTGGTCCCGTCAGCGGTCAGCACCCAGACGCCGCGCCCCGCGGACGGGAGCGCGAGCTGATCGAAGACCTTGCCAACCGACACGCGGCGTAGGACCCGCCGCGCCTTTGGGTCGATCTGCGCCAACCCCGTGCCGTCATCTGCCGTCGCACAGGCCCAGACCGACAAGCCGTCGGTACCGATGCCCTGGCAGTACTGGCTCTCGTCCGCCACCGTGTCGAGCTTGAGCTCGTCGGTCACCCGGTTCGTCGCGGGGTCAATACGCACGGCGCGACCGTCGTCAGTCTTCACCCAGACGGCGCCTGCGGCTGCGACAAGCCCATCGCCATTCATGACCGCGATGGTTGCCTGACGCCGCGCAGAATACTTGACCGATACATCAGGTACCGCAGAGGTCGTCACCGGCACGCTCGGCGAAGTGCGCTCGACCGGCGCGGATGAGCAGCCTCCAAGCATCACCAGAGCGGCCAGGATCAAGACCTGTCCGCGTGACCTGGCCCCGCACGTCAACATGCCACCATCATCCGCCGCAGAACACATTTCAGGGGCCGCAGCATCTCCCGTTGTTTCGGAGCCGATAAGCTGCCGTATGTAAGGTCCAATTGATCACTTTGAACATCACAGGACCCGTAGCAGCCGGAGCGGACGACTCGTCGGCGATGCCGTGACGAGCAGGCGTTCCGGCCTCCAGCTTCAGTCAAGCTGCAGGCGCGGGGCCGTGTAGAAGGCGTGTGTCCCGTCGGGCCCGAACTCGACGCCGATGAACGGCGCGTGCTCCCCGAACGGCGACAGGATCCGGATCACCGTGCCATCGGGATCCGGTACGTCGAGTTGCACTCCACCTCCCGGCCCACGGTCGAACAGCGGGCCGTGCTCCACATCGAGTTCGTCGAAACGCTCGGCCAACGCCCTCAATACGTCGACGGACGGCACGCCGAGGCTGACGACGTCGAAGCCGGCCAGTGACGGCTCGCCGGGCACGGTGTCGAGCCGTCGCAGACCGATGAGAAACCGCTCGGCGTCATCGGTCAGGACCGCGCCAGTGACGACATCGGGCCCACCGAACTCCCAGGCCAGCCGCAGCCCGAACACCCGCCGGTACCAGTTGACACTGCGCTGGAGATCCGTCACCGGGATCTTCACCTGCAATATCCGCTCGAAGCCCAGGTTCATTGCGATTCCCCCTCGAAGTCGGCCTCCCCCGAGGATGACGGCCACCCGGCCGACTCGTCCACCGTGCCAACCCGGAATCCTCCCGCCCGCAACCGACGCCCTTCTCCGAGCCAAGCAGTGGGCGTACGCCGCACTCGTACGAGTGGACCTCGAGCTGACCTCGCGGCCGGTCGACGGATCGTTTTGCTGCGAGCTAACGCCTCGCCGACGTGCTGGCTTGGGAACCACTCCCGAGCCTGCGGCTCCAAGCTGCGCCCGCCGCATGATGTCCGGATCTGCCGCGGTTGGTGACGCGCGGTCATGAAGAGGCGGACGGTGCCAAGGCAAGCAGACTCCTTTGATCCGGCCCTGGCAGGCTAGGCGCCATGACTGACCGAGATGGGTCCGGTTGGTACGCGGTGCGGTGTGTCTTCCGTTGCGGTTGGCCACCCAAGTTCGCAGGCAGGGCATTTGAGGAGCGCATCACGTTGTGGCGCGCTGATTCCTCGATCACGCCATACAACGCGCAGAAGCTGAGGCTCGCGAGTACGCGGTGACCATCACCGACTCCCAGGATTCGTACTTGGGCCTTGCGCAGGCGTACCGGCTGTCGGACGTGCCAGGTGACGGTGCCGAGGTGTTCTCCCTGGTGCGAGCGAGCAAGCGCACGCCCAAGGCGTACGTCGACCGGTTCTTCGACACCGGCAAGGAACGGCAGCAGCAATTGTGACCCGCCGCAAGGTTCGCGGATTCTGCCGGGACCCGCGCCGCGTCAAGTTGGACGTTTGGGACTACCCGAGGGGCCGGGAGCGCCTCGTTCCACGTCACGCACGACTGGCGTATCCGAAGGTGAACCACTACTAGCGATGGCACTCCTAGCATTCGTGACAACATGGCTGATCTACCTCGTACTCGCGGCGGTCAAGTCTCGGACCAGCCGCATAGGTGCGGCTGGCGCGATCAGTGGTGTACTGCTGGCCACAGTGACCTTCTTCATTCGCGGCCTGGCCGTCGGTACCAGTCTCGACGGCATGCTGTACGGCGCAGCGCTGCTGTCCATCGTCATCCTCTTGATAACGGGTGGCGATCCATCACTGATGTTCGATATTCATCACATGAAGGGAAAGCAGTTCCGTCGGCTGTCCAAGCAGGAGCGAGCAAGGGTCAAAGCCCGCGACCGGCGCTCGGGCACCGCGCAATTCGCCTTCATAGCCATTGTTATCGTCGGCGCATCCCTGTACGTCGGATTGGGATGGACCTTCCTGGACTAGTACGCGCCGCACGCCTTGGAGCACAGATCGGGCGGCCCTGTGATCTGTCGGATCATCCGCGACAAATCTGCCGGTCGATGGGCGACAGGTCTAGCAGTCTGCCGACGACTTGACGGGATCGCCGACGCACGAATCTGCCGATGAGCGGATTGTGCTCGAAGGTTGCCCAGGTGATCGCGAGTTCATCGCCAGCCTGGTCATCAGTCGACATCTCAGCTGATCCAGACAGCTCGCCCGACTGAAGTTCGACCGGACGCGATAGCTCTTGCCAATACTCGAGGCGCGGAGGACTGTCGATTATAGGCACGCGACTCCCGCTGGCCATGTCTAGCGGAGCGTGCGCCATGAGGAACCGTTCGATCCTGAGATGCCTGGTCGTCGGAGTTGTTTCCGCCGCCGCCTTATTCGCGTCGGCTGGAGTCGCCTCAGCCACGATCGACTACCGAGAGCGCGGTCCGCTGACAGACACCGACCAGCACCCAAACATCTGCGGGTGGCCCGCGACCTTCAGCGACAGCGGTCAGTATCAACTGATCGTGCAGGAGACCACGGCTGGGACCTTGCATGTGAACTACCGAGACATCCTTCACGGCAGCCTGACCTTCAGTGATAGCACTGAGGTCCCCGCGTCCCTCCGTGGAGTCACCTGGCAAGACAGGAACGTGGAGGTATCCGTCTTCAACACTGACATCTCTGGTGACCGACAAGTCGTCCTGGAACGGCATACGTCCTTCGAGGGGCCGTTCAAGGGCTTGCTGACCACGGCCACCTTCGTCGTCGATCCGAGTGGCACTGTGACGGTTGATCGCGAACTCACTGTTGGAGATGTGGACTGCTCGACGTTCCTCTGACAGAGCCCGCCGTCCGGCATGATCCTAAGGGCTTGCTACGAACGACCCCGGTACTCGCGGCATCCTCGAACGTCCGGAACTGCCGCGATGCGCTGTAGAGTTCGCAGGGTCGGCAGTTGCGCCTGCCGCTCTCCGAGCTCGCCCGGTGGCCTACGCACCTCGAGCATCCGAGGACAAGCCGTCTCCGACGCAGCGCTCCGCGACCATGCATCGAGGTGACCTCGCGGAGCTCGTAGGCGGCTCCGCCGGCGGAGGAACCCGATGAGCAACACCAGCGACTCCGAGTCCGCGGCGCCAGGCAAGGGCCGAGCCCGCATCCGCGCCATCCGCGCCATCCGCGCCCAGATGGCGGCGACCGGCGAATCCTGGACCACAGCTGCCCGCAACCACGACACCACCAGAGCTGGAACCGGCATTGACTCGCTCAGTGCGTCGGCTGAGGACCGGCTTCCGTACAGGGTCGTCGACCGGCACAACCAAGGCTGGCTCGGTCGCTCCGATCCCCGTGGCTGGGTCTCGCTACACCGCCGACTACGGCTGGAAGCGCGACCTGCCCGACCGCACCTATCCCGAGCTGATCGCGAGCCGCGGACCACTGCGGCCAGTGCTGCCGATCACCGACCCCGACGCAGCCCAGCTGCGCGAACTGTTCACAGCCGCCGGCCGCCGCACCGTCACCACACTCGCCGCCGCGCTCGAGCACGTCTTCCACGAGCTCCGCGTCAGCAAAGAAGGCGCTACCGGCGCCACCGGGTGGGACTACGCCAAGCTCACGATCACCGCCGGACGGGAAGGATCATGGGAGTCGGAGGCCCTGATCCAGCGTGCTCTTCGGCAACGGCCTGAACCTCGCCAAACCAACAGGAGCCCGCAGGCGCGGACTCCTCGACGACATCGCCGCCCGCCGCGCCGCAGGGCCATCGAAACGGGTCGACCCCGACGTACGCGCCGCGCTCGCCGCGATGTCACCCGCTGGGTCACCGGACCGGACCGCTACACCGAGGTCGCCGAAACCCTTGCCTGGCAGGTCTCCCGGTACTGCGACGAGACGGCCGGCCCCGAGGGATGGCGCGCGGTCGCCGACCAATGGCTGCAGCCCGGAGGCATGGCCGTCACCGACTTCCACAACTGTTACCGGCTGTTCTACTCACTGAGCGAACACCTCGACAGCGGCAGACTCTGATCCGGTCTCCGCGGCATCGAGGTGTCGGCACACGCCGTTATCGTCGGCGCCATGCCTGCCGCAGATGTCGGCGCCGCGGCGATCAGCACCACACCGGCCGCGGCGTACCCGTTCGCCGGCTGCCGGATCGTGAGTTCGTTGGTTGCCTACAGCACCCGGTACCCATCCGGGTGCGGGCCAGCGGCCTGCTCATGCCGACCTGGTCCGGCGCGGCCAGTGAGCCGCGTTTCGGCCGCGTTCGGGCGTCGGCGTGGCAGGCTGGCATACATGTGTGGTCGATACGCATCTGTGGCCAGCCGCGCCGAGCTCCTCGAGCGTTTCGTCGTCGACGAGAGCAACGCCGACGAGCTGCGCGGCCAGGACTTCAATGTGGCCCCGACCAAGGACAACCCAGTCGTGATCGCCCGCGTCCCGCGAGCCGCCGCCGATGACGCGGAACCAGCGCGCGAGCTCCGCGCGTTCCGCTGGGGCCTTTTACCGGACTTGGCGCTTTCTGCCTCAGTTTGGCTGAGGCCTGTCCGCCGGAGATGACTTAACCGCCGCCGAACGGACCCCGGCGGTCTAATGGCATCCCCAGCGAACGTCATGCGGACCCCTCGAAGACGCTCCCGATCCTTGCTCGGACCTACATTTCCAACGGAGCCAGAACCAGTGGCGAGGTGGCCGGTACGTAGATGTGCAGCCGGTCGAGATTGGCGAGCATCCAGTCCTTGACGGTCGCGGGGCCCAAGCGGTCTATCCCCAGCCAGGGCCACACAATCGAGTGGGTGAGCAAGCTTTTGGCCAATGTCGAGCCGGCCGAGGTCGGGCTGTAGTGCTGGTAACGGAATCGGGGTTCGCTGTTTGGCCCAACCTTGCCGACCTTGAGAACCATGCCGCCCCCGCCTCTGAGGTAGTCGACGAACTGAGGGCGAACGCGTACACGGCGCCGTACCCCGGCGGTAGCCTCGGCTGCCGATAAGGCGCGCGCATCAATTCGGTGCGAAGTTCGCAGGGCCAACCATCAAGCCGCAGGGCCGTGACGGCCGATGCGAAGTCGCTGACTAGGATTCCTGGCTCGATGAGCATGTCGCGATCTCGAGCCTATGTGCCCGCTGCTTCGATATCTGCGGACTCGTACTCGCTCCTGATGGAGTCGAGTCGCCGCTGACCATGCGGGGTGTCGGCCAGCCAGAACGTCCAGCCGTTGGCGGGCGCACCGGTAACGGCCACTGCCGCCGCGGATGGGGTGTCGTAAGCGACTTCCTCGTACATGATCCGCCCTTGCTCATCGATCTCGGCAACGCCATCGATGTCCTGCTTCGCAGGGGTTAGGACTGTCCCGGCGTGCAAGAGACCCGCCTGGAAAAGGTCCATGATTCGGACCCTGGCGCCGGCGCTGTCCCCGGGGAAGGGCGAGGGGTCGGGCGCTAGTGCGGTCACCGGTGGATACTGCGGCTCGTAGTCGGAGCGAGAGAGCATCTCGAACGCCCGGCGGACGACGTCGGCCATCAGCCGGCGGCGTTGCGCGAGGAAGTCGCTGAACGGCAGTTCGGTCCATCCCGCTGGGAGTGCGTGCAGTTCGACCTGCCGTTTGAGCCGATCCGGATCAAGGTGAGGCTTGGACGAAAGCTGCTCGGGCCAGTAGTCGGCAGGCGGTTTGTCGGAGATGGCGATGTTGTCGTTCCACTCGACGAGCGCCATGTTCGCGATCTGGTTGATCTGGCGGTTGTCCGTCACGCCGAGCGTGGAGCGGAGATAGGCCCGCGGGAATAAGTGGTGTCGCTCTATGCCCTTCCTGGCGACGATTGCGGGGTCCAAACGCTCACGGACCTTACCGGTGGCAAGGAGCGCGTCGGCGTCGAGGATGTTCAGGGCGGCCATGTACGCGAACAGGGCGGGGCTGCGGGCCGCAGATGTGGCCAGTTCGTTGGGGAGGGTGATGGCCCAGAAGTCTGTAGTCAGGATGTCGTCGACGATCCGGATGAGCGCGTTCACAAACCCGTCCGCGTCGTGGGCGGCGATGTCGGCAATGGCTGCGAAGTCCTTCTCGACCTGGGATTCGAAGGAGCCGGAGTACCGGGAGGTGGTGTGGGCCATGAAGAACCACCGTGCGATGACCTCGCGCAGTCGGTCGAGCGGCACGCCGTAGTCGACGCGGCCGAGCAGCCAGATGGCGTAGCTGTACAGAATGGCGTTCTGGCTGGAGATCATCTTCGCCCCTCGGTATCCGGCCCGCTCGAGGCAGCGGATGAACTCGTGCCAGTTAGTCAGGTCGAGGACCTTCTCCTGTGCGGCCTGGAGCCGGGCGAACTGCTCGTTACGACGCTCAGTGCTGGTCGCGCCGGTTTCGAGGTCCTTCCCGCGCAGCACCGAGTAGGCGTGCTTGAGGACCGCGCGGCGGAAGGCCAGCGCGATCGACACCCGCAGCATCTGATCCGGCTGAGGTGCGATGAACCAGTTGAACGGAGACGCACCGGACAATGAGGGGATCTTGCATCCACGAGCGAAGTCCTCGAGTTGCTTGCGGCCCTTCTCCCAGAAGACGCTCATTAGGGTGATGATGAAGTCGGCCTGGTTCAGCGTCACTCCCTCGGAGTTGATCCGGACGAAGACCTCGGCGACTTGCTCCTCCTGAACCGCGGAGTCGAGCTCGACGACGTTGAAGGGATAGTTCTGGAGGTCCCGGACCCGGTCGAACGCGTCCTCGAGCTCGTTCCGGTTCGGAGTCGCCAGGTCGCCCCGCGCGGACTCAAGCCTGTTGAAGTATCCTGTGACCGTGGAGCGGTAGTCCCGCCAGAGCTCTGTGACGTCAGGTAGGAACTCCGGGTTCTTCTCGATCGCCGCATCCGAGACGGCGAAGTGCTCGTCTCGCGGCCGGAAGGCGAGACGCACCCGCGACTCGCTGTAGTCCTGTCGCACAACGACCTCGCCGGTCAGTACCGAGTACAGAGACGTAAGCCTCTGTTGCCCGTCCACGATCAGCCACCGGGCGACGCGCGCGTCCTTGTCGTCTACCCCGATCTGCCGCGCCCCGACCTCGGCGCCGGTCTCCCAGAACAGCAGATATCCAACTGGGAAGCCCCGGTACATCGAGTCGAACAGATCGCGTACCTTGCTGTTTGACCACACGAAGGGTCGCTGCAGCTCCGGGAGTGCAATGTCACCTCGGTTGATGTTGTCAACCAGATGCCTCAGTTGGAATGAAGTGCTGTGAAACACCGTGCGTGCCACGAGCGGCTCCCCTCATCGACCAGCTGGCCTCAGCCTCTCAGACGGCACCGAGATTCGTACTGGCTGACGACGCTGACGCTTCGGCCGTCGTCGGTCCCGAGCTCGATGAATTGCCCGCTGGTGTGGGAGGCGGGTCCGTCGAAGACCCAACTTGATCGCCTCCACGGATTCGTTCATGGGTCCAGAGTGCGCCCGATCAGATGCTCGCGTCACCGATCAAGTCCGCCGACCTGCAGCAAAACTGCGAACTGCTGGTCGGCCAACTCAGACGGTCGCTACTCTCAGAACGGGCCTATACCGGATTTGTACTGAGGCTGGGAATCTAACGATCAGCGGTGGCAACGTCGGCCCCTGGGAACGCCGACAGACGACACTCCCTGCCGGGCCACCTGTCCCCGACAGAACCGGCGCCATCACCAACCAGGCGACAACCTCACACGTGCGGGCGGGGCACGGTCGATCTCCACTACACCCGCCCGCTCGAGGACCACTGCGACCCACCCAGCTGTCGCCCGTGACAGGAACCTCTTCAGGTGTGCGTCAAGGGTGCCCTCCACCGCATCCGTCGAATAAGTCATACCGATAGGCACCCACGACCGGCCGCGCAGCACGGCTGGAACTTCCTCTACTGCTCTCCACGGCAGAGGGGTCCACGCCTCCTGCTGACCGAGCAGCAGCACCAATCCCTCGCTGGTGTATCGCGCCACGGAGAACCGTCCCCGACCGGTGGGAGTGCTCAGCGGCTCGCCAGGTTTGACGGCTGCCCTGATCGCGGCTTCAACGCGGCCTGCCATGAATCCATCATCAGGTGTCCGCATCGTGCGCGTCGATCGGCCCTGCCGCATACGTGCCCGCACCTAGCTCGACGCCTCGTAGCTTCGACCAGCCGCGTCGTGGACTGGCGTGAGGTGCGCCTGTCGTTCGTTAGTCCGGTCAACAGACTGCTGCCCTTCTGGGCCAAGGACATCAAGGTCGGCGCGAAGATTCTCTGCACTAGTCAAGTCCCGTGATGGTCGAGTGGCGCCGACAGTGTTCTGTGACGTCAGATCTCCGTGAATTGTGACGGCACCTGCTGGTTGGGCCGGAAGTTGTCAGCGAATTTTGGCGTCACTGACGGGTTTGTGGTGGGAGGATCGTTGTGCTCAGTGAGGGGGCGCAACCGATGCGGCCACGTCAGTCGAAGGTCGAGTTGTATGCCGGCCTGCGCCGTGATTCGCAGGCGGGTCTGTCGAACAGGGCTTTGGAGCGCAAGTACGGCGTAGGCTGGCGCACCGTTCGGCAGGCGCCGAGTTCGGCGTGGCCGCCGCCGCGGCAGCCGTACGCGCCTCGGCGCTCGAAGCTGGATCCGTTCAAGGCCTTGCGGACATGGAGAATGCGGATATGTGTTCTCGTCGCGATCGGAGTACTCTGTTCGGCCTGCGGCAACCAGGTCCCAACGAGTCATTCGGCCGCGGAGGTGACGGACTGCGTGGTGCTGGAACGTTTGAACGCTCCAGCCTACTCCCTCGCCTTCGACAAGGTGAAGGACGCGTTATGGTTCCCGGTCATGGAAATCGGAGGCAAATCAGGCCTCCATCGCTATGATCTCGCGACTGGACAACAGCGTCAGTATCCGTTGCCGGACTCCGGCGACAATGGCCTCGTCGCGACCACTGCTATTACCAGCGATGGCGCTGTATGGGTCAATCTGCCGTACGCTGTCGCGCGCTGGGATCCAATCCGAGAGACGATCACCACAACGTCGATCTCTGCGGATGCCGAAGGTCGGCTCCCTGGAGCAGTTGACACGGCCCAGCCCCTGGCTGGAACCTGGATTTCAACCCTCATTGCGGACGGCGACGGGGTGCTGATCGCCCGTCTCAACGTTCCCTATCTCCAACGGGTGTCCAGCGACGGCACAACGGCGAGAGCCTTTGACTTGCCCAATGGGTACGAGGGTACGAAGAGAATCGCTCGAATGGGTAGTGCACTGATCGTGGCACCAGGTTGGTTATCTAACGAGTCGGCAACAGACGTCATAGCAATTGCGTCGAGCACAACGAAGCACACGGACATTATCCCATTGAACGGTCTCTTCGATCTTGGCGGGACCATCGCCGCGCTGACTCAGAACGGTTTGGTAAAGGCCGACACTGGCGAACCCCTGTCGACGGCGCTCGTACCGGATCCCTCCGCGCATGCCTTGTTGGCACACAACGGTGAAGCCGAGGTCGCGTACAGCCCATCCAGGCACACTCTGGAACGTGCCGTAGGAACCGAGGTCGCGACCCTTCAGTTGAACAGTCGCGAGGCACCTGCCGCTGGAGGAACTGGGACTGCAGTGAAAGCTTGGGAAGGCGTTACGGCGTTGGCACCAGGCCCCGATGCCACCGTGTTCGCCCTTCGCGCCAATGGGACCGAGCTGTGCGAATGGAGATCCGGGTGATCGTGGGCCTGGCTGCGGCAGCGGTCACGGCCGTGATCCTCGCCGATGACGGGGCAGCGCCTCACCCGGCTGTCGCCGGCCAGAGCAGATGCCGACGCAGATGACTCCGACACCCGGCAGGCCCTCGGGTGGTGATCCGGTGCGCCGACTCCACGTCGACTACGTGAAGCACTACACGACGTTCGCGGAGTTGCGCGCTGACAGTTTCGCTGTCGTCAAGGTCATCGCCGGGGAACAAGTCTTAGGCGAGATCGCGCGGCTTCCGACAACGGTGACGAGTGCGACGGTGACGAAGGTTCTCTGGGGAGAAGTTGCGTCAGCGACGGCTATTGAGATCAGGCAGCTTGGCACCGCCGAGATGGTCGGCAACATGTCGAAGGTCCTTGAACCAGGTGCTGAGTACTTGGTCTTTCTCACTCCGAGCACCGGTGCCGATGATGCTGCCCCTAACCGCTACCTGATCGCGGGCGACGTCGGCGTGTATCAGTTGCAAGGCGATCAGTACGTGCTCCGCGGGGGCGACGTGCCGCCCAAGGGGGCCAACTCACTCCCGCCGAAGCTCCAGGCCACCTCTGCGGAAGCAATCGTCATTTCTTAGCCCCCGCCGCGATGCCTGGCATGCCGAGGTCGACCACACAGTTTGCGGCGCTGTTCGCGGTGATGCGTTCGGCGGTGGCTTGCTTCTCGCGGAGGAGCCGCAGGGTGAGGTCGATGCCTTCGATCTCTCCGAGCCAGCCCTCGGCTGACGCTCGGTCTCGGCGTGCCTGGAGTCTGTCTCGAGCTCTGTCAGTCGCGGAAGCATCGCTGGATTGATGCGGAGCATCGGGCAGCGGATGCAGGCGTGCTCGTGTTGGCAGGGACTGCCATACGGGCGGTCGCAGTCGCCGAGTTCGACCTTGCGTTTGTCGAAGCGCTCCTCGAACTTCGACCACTCATCGGCGTTTACCGGGCCGTACTCGTCGTCCGGTCGCAGGGCGCGGCGGCGGGCCAGGAAGTGCTGGTAGTGCCGCACGGTGTCCTCCTCGAACACCGCGACGTAGCCCTGGGTAGTGGCCAGGTCGAGGTGTCCGAGGAGTTTGGCGCCGATGCGGATTGGCAGACCGTTGTTGACCAGTTCGGGCGCGAACAGGCGCCGGAAGTCGTGCGGGGTGAACCGGAGGCCGGTGAACGCTGGGTTCGTCGCGGCGATTTGTTCGCATTGCCGGGTGATTGTCTCCCTGACGCTTTGAAAGCTCATCGCTCCAGCGCTGATCAGCGGGCGTTAGAACAGGAACGGCATCGGCGCGGACCAGACCCGTTCGTGGGGGACCAGCGAGGGGGATCTGTGAAGAACTGCGAAACATGTATGACCGAGTTGGTTGATGTGATGGCCCAGGTCGCAGAGTCCCTGCGGTTTCCAGCCGACATCCAGGAGGCCTTGGACGCGGCGACCGTCGGTGCGGCCCGGTCGACACCGACGATCTCTGCCGCCACCGCGGCCGAGACCCACTCACTCCCCGACGTGCGTGGTGGTCGAGAACCCAAAACACCTCCAGACATGAAAGAGCAGCCTCCCAGATCAGGTGATGTACCGCTTGATGGCCAAGGGCCGCATCCCGACGTACGGCGAACCGCACTCTTACAACCAGATCCGGGGTCGCGACGCCGAAGAGCTGCGTGACCGCGGTGAGCGGATCCCGTTGTCCGAGGCGGCCCGGATCCTGAAGCGGCCGATCCAGTTCGGCCGGGAACTCGTCGCCGCTGGCGAGCTCTATTCGTGGCCGGGCGCACTACGCCCGGTCTTCCGCGACGAGGTCGAGCGGTACGCGGACAGACTGCCGCCGGGCGCCCGAGGTTTGCCCGCTCGGAGCGGCCGGTTGTCGACGTCTTCGGCGGCGGAGCGGATTGGTCTGAGTCGTTCGCGCGTCTACGGCCTGGCAAGGGACGGTCTGCTCCCCGCCGTCCAGGACAAGGCCGGGCGGTACTGGATCGACGAACACCACCTCGACATGTACCTACGGGCCAAAGAGGCCGAGGCTGCGGCGGAGTCGCTGCCGTGACGGAGGCGGGGCTCGATGGCCAAGAACCACGAGTGCCAGACACGCCCTACGGCTTCACGGCGGCGACGAAGTCGGCACCGCCCGGCCGCAGGCTGGCGCTGCAGGACGGGTCCGGCAGCGCGATCAGCATGGGTCGTCGATCAGTCGTCTTTCTGGTCCTTGGTCAAGGCGATGTCGACGCTGTCGGACAGTAGAACGGTGTCCACGACGTCGGCGAGTTCAGTGGCCGTCGGCAACTCTGCTGGGTCGCGGGTGGCGAAGGTGTACTCCGCGACGGCGATCGGGTGTGCAGCGCTGGCCAGGGCGTACCGTACGACGCGGTCGCTCCGTTCCGCGCACAGCAGGATGCCGACAGTCCGTGCGTGGCGGTCACGGCGGCGCAGCTGATCCTCGACCAGGGAGACGTAGAAGCCGAGCTGGCCGGCGTACTGCGGCTCGAAGGAGCCGATCTTGAGCTCGACGACGACCTAGCGAACTTGGTCGGCGTGGAAGAACAGATGTTCCCTTAAGCTCAAATTCCGAGATCAGGGGTGTGACCTGGGGGTCTGCATCGTGGACGGTGTTCGCGAGGCAGACCCAAGGGGCCCTCAGTTGCAGCCTGTGCTGGCTTCCCGAATTGGGCATTGCGGTTCGACCACCACGTTGTCAGGGTCGTCGGAGCCGACCTGGAGTTGGCGGTGAACGCCGGAGGACTCGATGCTGCGTTGTTGGAGGGGACGTACATTGTTGGCAGGCGTCGGCGATTTCGCTCGCGGGTCCGCGGTGGGTCACCGATACCGCTTGAGGTTCGGTGGGCTGGTCGCCGAGTTCGAGTCTGTCTATCGACTCGATGCCGAGCCACTGCGGCGTATCGCGGTCGCCGATAATCGCAATTGTGGACTTGGGGCTCCTCTTGCCGGCGGATCTCACGAAGCTGTCCGTCAGCCTGTCTTGATGTGTAGCGTCCCATTGAAGGTTGCAATATCGGTATCTGCGTAGCTAGCCCAATACTCCGTGAAACAGGTTCCTTGAGACCCGTCGAATCCAGGGTGTCGACCAGGCGCACAGTACGGTGACCGGCCCCATCCGCCTGCCGACAGGAAACCGTCCACTAGGTAGTAGCTTGACCCGCGGACAATCGGGCTGCCGGAATCTGAGTTCTGAACCCAGCCAGTAGCTGGATAGAGGTCGCAGTAGGGTTCGTGGTTGACGCAGCGGTCCGGATATTCTTCGACGTAAAAACCAGGTCCCACTCGACGGCCGCGGACCGTCCAATAGTCGTTGTCATGGATAATGTACTGGTAATGGCCGTTTCCGGAGGCGCCGCAGCTACATGCCACCGGGCCTGTTGACGCAGACTCGGGGTGCTCCACGCCTGCCACTCGTACCGAGGTTGTTGTTTTCCAGTCCCCGTACCAGATCCTCCCGAGGTTTGACGCTGTTCCGATAATCATGAAGTCATGGTCGGCCTTGATGTGAGTGTTGTCCTTCACTGTCCCGATGGTGCTGCTGCTGTCGTATCCCACCCATGTGCCGCTGCCGTCAGCGCTGCAGTGCCAGGCCGTGGACATGTAGTTGTAGCTGCCTGCGTAGAGAGATGCACCGTTCGAACAGGCCGAGTTCGACACGCCCTGGATACGCATCAGGCCGCCGCCGAAGAAGGGGGCCCAGTCTCCGCATCGCGCCGGACTTGGGCAGCCATTCGCTGTCGTGGCACGGCTATCCGTCGTAGCGCGGCCATCCAGCGGTGTGGGGTCGCCGATCCAGCGGAGGGTGACGGGGACGCTGCCGGTCGCCTTGAGTTGGGCGAAGGCGTTCGCTGGGGCTTTGGCGCTCACGACGACGCTGATGCCGGAGTAGTCGGGCTCGCTTCCGGCGGCGGACACAACCCCGGGATTGTTGTCCATCACGGCGATCGAGGCCGCGGTGAGTTCGGCGCGCGAATATGCGGCCGGCTGGAAGGTCACCGGTACTGCCTGGCTGGCTGCCAGCCTCTGGAGACCGTCGGGTACTACACCCTTCCAATAGACCAGGACGGTCTTGCGATCCTTCAGGACCCGGACGCCGCCCGCGCCGGGGTCGTCCCGGTGATCATGGATCCAGTTCCCCAACGCTCGCCCAACCGTCTCGGCCGCCGTCGGCACCGACTCGGCAGGGAACGGACCAACTGGGTCTTTCGGATCACCACCCTGTCTGATCGGTCCTGCTGCATTCGCGGTCGCCGCGCAAGTGATCGCGACAACGGCGACGGCGGTGATCAACATTGCTCTGACTGGCTTGACTCTAGACATCTAACCCACCCCCGCTGCCGACGGTAGACAGGTCTAGCCCGGATGTGTAGGCCTCGATCGTTGCAGCTTCCTGCAAGGCGTTAGGCAATCAACTGCTGATGCCCTGCTCGGCTGCAGTGTTGCTAAGCGGTGTGGGGTCGCCGATCCAGCGGAGGGTGACGGGGACGCTGCCGGTCGCCTTGAGTTGGGCGAAGGCGTTCGCTGGGGCTTTGGCGCTCACGACGACGCTGATGCCGGAGTAGTCGGGCTCGCTTCCGGCGGCGGACACAACCCCGGGATTGTTGTCCATCACGGCGATCGAGGCCGCGGTGAGTTCGGCGCGCGAATATGCGGCCGGCTGGAAGGTCACCGGTACTGCCTGGCTGGCTGCCAGCCTCTGGAGACCGTCGGGTACTACACCCTTCCAATAGACCAGGACGGTCTTGCGATCCTTCAGGACCCGGACGCCGCCCGCGCCGGGGTCGTCCCGGTGATCATGGATCCAGTTCCCCAACGCTCGCCCAACCGTCTCGGCCGCCGTCGGCAGCGACATGGCATCAGGGTCACAACTTGACCGGGCGCTAGGCGCGTCATGCCTGTCCATAGCGAGACCCCCTTGGAGTTGCATGGCGGGCCGCCCACGTCTGTTATCTCCGGTGCCTGCGGGACGCTGCCGCGTCGCGGTTGACAGAACCGGGTGCAAGTTGCAGCCAATTCTCATTCAACGCTACAGACGATCCCAGCGCCAGAGGTTCAAGCAGCCGCCACTGGCGTCATCGGCTCACCCCGATCGCGCCGTCCGCTCACGCCGCGTCGACAACACCCCGGATCACAGCAGTCAGTAACCATCGTTCAAACGGTGTCTCCATGTGGACTACGTCGTGGACATGGTTGCGAAGGCTTAAGGGAACAACAGATCGATGTAGAAGTCTTTCCCGTCGACGTCGAGGTGCACCTCCCGGACCCACAAAGCTGAAGCCGCGGCCGAACTCGGACAGGGTCTGCTGCAAGTTGTCGATGAGGCCGTGCTCGAGGTCCCGCTCGTGTGCGGCCGCGGTGAGGGGTCTCGGGTCGTGTCCTGCTTCGGCGAAAGTCGCCCACTCTCTCTACCTATTGCTCAGCGACCGGACCGTTGGTGTGCTTGAAGCCGAGACGCAGCTGCACAGCCAATTGTCGGCTGACCACCGGGCCATCGGTCTCGGAGACCCGCGCCGTGGCTGGCCTCGTGGGACGTCTCGACGTCATACTCGGAGAGGAAGCCTCTAACCTTCTGAACCAGGGCAGGGCGCAGAGACAGCACCCACCCGATCCGTCGGCGCGTACCGGAACACTGGTCTTCTCATCAATCGTGACCGCGCACCATTTCGGGTGCACCGCCGCACTCCCTCCGAGCGGGGTTACACGAGTCGGAGCTGTGGCCGTGAGTCTTCCTGTCCGAGCAGGAGGCGCAGCCGCGGCAGTTTGATTTTCAGTTCGTCGGCTAGGTCGCGCAGGCTCAGTCCGTTGGCTTCTGCGAGTTCGAAAGCTCGCCGCAGTAGCGTGGGGACCTCGCCTGGATACCCGGAGATCGGCTCGGCCCCGAAGAGGTTGAGTTGCCGAAGCTGGTTGAGACGCTGGAACGCGCGTCTGTAAGCCGGCTCGGAGATGGCGCCGACTTCCCTGCATCGGTAGATCAGGGACTCGACCGCGACGCCCCACTCCTTGCTGAGCACTAGCCGCGCCGAAGTGTCCATCTCCGGGCGCTCCCCCATCGAGGCGGCCCGATGAGACGGCGCCGACAGGCCCGACAGGCGGCTGGTCGCGCGTTACTTACCGACTCCAATGCACCGACGAAAGATCGTTAACCCAGGTGCCTTCACCCTCGTGATCGGATCACGTCCGCTGCACCTGCGGGCCAGCAGGTACAGCGGACGTGGCTCAACAGCTGGCGCCCTGGTCAACCTTCCGTAGCACAACAGTGATGAACGCTCCCAGACAGCTCAGGAAAACAACTCCGATCCATCCGGCGACAGTCTGAGTGCCGGCGCCCCCTCCGAGCGCGACGTATCCGGACAGTGCGACGCCCACCAGGAAGATTCCACCTAGAAGCAGGAGCCCCCAGAGCGGCGGTCGCTGCAGCGGCATTTTTCCGGTTCCCGGGCGAACCTGAGGTGGTACAAGCTGACCGACGGCAAAGGCAGCTCCAGCTGCTACGACAGTCAGCAACAGGAACGACTGGATGAACAGCAAGAGGACCAATGCGAGGACGCTGATCGCGACCACGATCAGGACTGAGCGCCGTGAGATAGACATACACGTTCCTGTCAGAGGCCTGGTAACTTCGGCCAGACACAGTAGTCGTAGTGCCGCCATATTGCGACGAGCGGGTCGATGATCGCGAAGACCAACACGAACAGCTTCCATCATCGGTTCAGACTGATCACGCGCCCGGTTCGCCGTGTTTCGCCCATTGCGTGATTTGGTAGGCCACGCTGTCAGGAGTTGCTGCGCCACCGCTCCACTCGGTCGAACTCATTTTGGGAAGCATCCTCGCCCGGGCGATGCCTCCGTCACGTAGATGGATGAGTAGCCAACTGGTCGTGAATTCAGCATATTCCACCTGGTCTCGAGGGATCCGGTGGCTTCCGACCAGGCCACGAATCACGAGTTCGTCCGAAGTTACCCGAACTTCCGGCCGTAGGAAGACGATGGTGGAGAGGCCAATAATGGCGAGGACTGGCCACATCTCGCGGATCGGCCAATTTTCACTGTCAATGAGCGTCCAGGCTGTAGCAGCGCAGAAGGGTAGACACAGGAGTGATCCTCCGAGCAGTCCAACTCTCCAGACCCGAGCGTCCGCTGTGTTCCCGTTGCGGGGAGGTGATTTCCGGCGATGTATCACACGGGTCACTCCTTCGGAATTCCTGACACGATCTACAGATGACAGCGACGCTGTATTCACGCTCAGACTTTCCCTTTCCAGTCTGGCCGCCCGGAAGGCAGATCCCAGATCCCGGCCGAGGGTGAGGTCCAGCCAATTCTTGTCGTACCCACTCTGTCGCGGGCACCGCGAAGCCACCGCAAAGTGTCGTCCGGTAAATGCTATCGAAGCCATAGTAAATTGCCCGGCTACGAACAAAATCGTTCCAGGAACGAATGCATGCTCGCTCGCCCCACCCATTTGATTGAGCAGGATCCAAACGACGTCCAGCGTCATGCAAGGAAAGGCGATGAGATACGCAAATGCCAGGAATCTCCACCTTGAACTTGAAATCCATTTCATTGCAGCCGCCCGACCGCCGCGTCACCAGTCAAACCATCTGAACCGTGACTGCAGTCTCCTGCCGCCCACCCCACGCTCCCCCCGCTTTAAGTGCATAGTCGAACTCGGGCGATGGCCCCTTGCGCCTTGCCTTCAACCGCATCCATACAAGCCTACTCCTCTGAATGCTGCACCCTCCCGTACAAGCCTTTCCACGATCTCCGACTCGGAGATTTGAATAGCCGACGCTGACGTCACCTACCACCGAGGGTCATCTCCGGTCTCATCCAGTTCCGACTGCGGGGATGACACCTCGCGCGCGGACGCATGCGTCGGACGTAACCTCCCTCCCTGTTGCAGGCCGCGCAGCCGGGGTGTGCCCGAGCAAACAGCCAACTGCAAAGGGACGCTCTCGGTGACCCGTGCCTATATGGGCTTCGACTCGTCTTCCTTCAGGGTGTCGGGTCTTCGTCGGTCACGATATTTGAGGAACAAGCTAATCAGGACGACAGCGCCACAGGCGACTGCAGCTACCAACCCCCTTTGCCGAGATCCTGAATTTGCGTAGAACATGGCCTGCGCCACGCCTACTAGCGCGAGAATTGCGAAGACCACGATGACGCTCCAATTTGAGGGCTTCGATCCAAAGAACCGGTTGCCGCTCCTCACTATTCACGCACATAGAGCCAGAAGCCCCCGAGCGTCGGGATGCCTTGCCCATACGAACCGTAACCGCAGCTTGTGGCCCTCAGCATAGGCGTTCGAGATAACATCGAGCATGTAACCCGCATAGATGCCTATTATTGCCGCAATCAATGATGCGGCCACCGGGTTTGTGTAGCTGCACCGTCGTCGAGGCCGTGGATCCGGTCGGTCCTGTGCTCGCCGTGATCCGACTGTCGGCTACTCGGCGCCGCCCTGGCCGGGGGGCGCGGGTGCTGGGGCCTGATCTCGCGAGCCGGTCGTCGCGGAGTTCCTGGTACACCGGCTGGTGGGCCTTGCTCGTCGAGGACGGCGTACTTGATTGGAGGCTAACGGGCGATCCTGTCGTGGTCGGAACTGAGCCACCGAGGCGTTGCTCGCAGCAGGGCGAGGCGACATGGACAACGCATTGACCGTACTTCGCCACCTTGGGAATCAAATGGCATCCGAGTACCCGTTCGAGGCGGTGCGGACTCAGCTGGTCCTGGGACAGGTCTGCCGTCGCGTCGGCCACAAGGCCTTGGCCAACAGAGATTGAATGTGGCCGCCGGAGCCTTCGCTGCGTTGGACACAACACGTACGGCGGAGCGAGCTCGGGACGAGGACGACCCCCTCTGACTGCACCCATACGAGTTCGGTGCTCGCGGCAACGGAATGCCGAGTGGCTGAGCTCGTCGCCGCGGGTCACTCCAATCGAGAGGTCGCGGCAGAGCTCTTCAGGTCCGCCAAGACGTCCGCTCGAGCGCGGAACTCGCGAACCAGCTGAAGAGTCCTTGATGCCAGCGGCCTGGCTTGACCTTGACGTTGCGTCAACCCTCCACCCTGTTGGGTGCAGCTACTTCAAGGAGGAGGCAAGTGGTGACGACATTGATCGAGAAGCTCGTCGGCGATCTTGGCGACAAGCGGCGGTGGCGGCGGTACAAGGGGCGGGTGAAGGCGCTTCCCGGCAACTACCGGACGGCGGCCGAGGGGCTGGAGCGGTATCTGACGTACTTCGGGGCGATCACGAAGGGAGATCTCCCGGTGGACGTCGTGATGCCGATGCTCGAGGATCTGGCCGGGCTGGTCGAGCGGGCCGCGGCGGACGGTACGCCGGTCCGGGCGGTAGTCGGGGAGGCTCCGGTGGAGTTCGCCGAGGCGTTCTTCCGGAACTACTCGGACGGTCGGTGGATCAGTCGCGAGCGGGACGAGTCGATCAGTGCGATCGAGCGCGGGTTCTACAAAGAAGTCGAGCGCGAGATCACCAGGGAGCGGGAGCGGCTGGTCAAGGCCATCGGCCGCGCCGAAGCAGACGGCAGGGGGATACGGTCATGACCGCACGACCGAACACCGGTCCGGCGATTCGCGTGCAGGGTCTGGAGAAGTCGTACGGCGAGCTCAAGGTACTGCGCGGCGTGGACTTCGATGTGGCGCCGGGCAGCATCTTCGCGCTGCTCGGATCCAACGGAGCGGGGAAGACCACGGTTGTGAGGATCCTGGCCACGCTTCTGAAAGCGGACGCGGGCACTGCGAGCGTCAACGGCTTCGACGTCGCCACTCAGCCGTCGGACGTGCGAGAGTTGATCAGCCTCACCGGGCAGTTCGCCGCCGTCGACGAGATCCTCAGCGGCCGTGAGAACCTCGTGCTGATCGCCAAGCTCCGTCACCTCAAGGATCCGGGCGCGATCGCGGACGATCTACTGCGGCGTTTCTCGCTGACGGACGCCGGCGCGCGGCGAGTGTCGACGTACTCGGGTGGTATGCGCCGCCGTCTGGACATTGCGATGAGCCTGATCGGGAACCCGCCGGTCATTTTCCTGGACGAGCCGACGACCGGGCTCGATCCGGAGGCGCGACTGGAGGTGTGGGAGACCGTGAAGGGCCTGGCCGGGCGCGGCACGAGCGTACTGCTCACGACGCAGACGCTGGACGAGGCCGAGCAGCTCGCCGACCGGATCGCGATCCTGCACCAGGGCCGGATCATCGTGAACGGCACGCTCGCGGAGCTCAAGCAGTTGTTGCCGCCCGCCGAGGTCGAGTACGTCGAGAAGCAGCCGACCCTCGAAGACGTGTTCCTCGCCGTCGTCGGATCAAAGAAGTAGGGAGTACCCATGGCTACGCAGTTCTTCGGCGACACCGCCGTACTGACAGGACGGACGTTGCGCCACGTGACGCGCAGCGTGGACACCATCATCACGACGGCGATCATGCCGATCGCGCTGATGCTGATGTTCGTCTATGTGTTCGGCGGCGCGATCGACACCGGCTCGACCAAGTACATCAACTACATGCTGCCCGGCATCTTGCTGATCACGATTGCGTCGGGTATCTCGTACACCGCGTTCCGGCTGTTCATGGATATGACGAGCGGGATCTTCGAGCGGTTCCAGTCCATGCCGATCGCGAGGTCGGGCGTCTTGTGGGCGCATGTGCTGACCTCGATGGTCGCCAATGTGATCTCGTTGGTGATTGTCGTGGGCGTCGCCTTCCTGATGGGATTCCGCTCGGGTGCCGGGGTTCCGGCCTGGCTCGGCGTCGCAGGCATCCTCTTGCTGTTCACTCTGGCGCTGACCTGGATCGCTGTGATCCCGGGCCTGTCCGCAGGGTCGGTCGAGGGCGCGAGCGTGTTCTCCTATCCGCTCATCTTCCTGCCGTTCCTCAGCTCGGCGTTCGTGCCCACCGCAACGATGCCTGGCCCGGTGCGCTGGTTCGCCGAGAACCAACCGGTCACGTCGATCGTGAACACCATCCGGAACCTGTTCACCGAGCAGCCGGTAGGCAACGACATCTGGATCGCCCTCGCCTGGTGCGCCGGCATTCTCGTGGTCGCGTACGGCTTCGCCCTGGTCACCTATCGCCGGAAGATCGCCTGAGGCAGGCTGGGACCCATGCTCACTATCAGTCAGCTAGCGGGGTACGCCGGGGTCACGGTGCGGGCCGTGCGCCACTATCACCAGATCGGGCTGCTGGTGGAGCCTGAGCGCGACCATTCGGGATACCGGACGTACGACGCCGGCGCGGTCGTGCGACTGATCCGGATCCATACGCTGGCCGATGCCGGCGTACCGCTGGCCCGGGTGCAGGAGCTGCTCGACGCCGGCCCGGAGGAGTTCGCCGAGGGCGTCCAGGAGATCGACAAGACGCTGCGGGCTGAGATTCGGCGGTTGCAGAACAATCGCAAGCGGATCGCACGGCTCGCTGCTGGGGAGCAGCTGGCACTCCCGGCCAGTGTGGTGGGTTATCTCGACCGGCTGCGCGGTCTGGGCATCGATGAGCGGTACATCGCGCTGGAGCGGGACGCCTGGATCATGATCGCCGCCCAGGTGCCGCACCTGATCGATACCGTCATCGCCAAGAAGCACGAGGATCTCGACGACCCCGACATGGTGCAGCTCTACCGACTGCTGAGCACCGTGGTCGACTGGCCGCCCGACGATCCACGAGTTGTCGAACTCGCCGACATCATGGACCGCCTCATGACTCGCGCCTTCGAGGCCGATGAGATGGGTGACGACTTCTTCGACGACCAGTTCGTCGACCTGCTCGACGCGACCGCGGCCAATTCCTCACCGGTCGCCGAGCGGCTGCGAGCGATCCTGGAGGAGCGAGGTTGGAGGGGCTGGACCCGGGTCGAGCGCGTCCCTGCCCGCCGCACGTGAGGACAGCTTTGACCTTTACGCAGCGTCAATGCTGGACCATGAGGTCATGACGAACTGGGATGTCTTGCGGGCCTTGGCCGACGAGGGAAACGAGAAGGCGCAGAACAAGCTTGCGGACCTGGCCGAGGAGCGCGGCGATGTCGAAGCGCTGAACGAGTTGCTGGACGAGGGTTGCGAACGGGCCGGCGAGTATCTGACGCGCCGGGCGGTGGCCGCGGGCGATCTGCTCGAGCTGCAGCGGATCCGGGACGCCGGGTACGACGAAGCGGGGGAAGCGCTCGACCGCCTCCTCGACTAGCTCCTGGCCGCGTCTTCACGGACAGCCGGTCAGGTTTGGAAGCGATAGCCCATGCCGGGTTCGGTGAGGAGATGCCTGGGCCGGGAAGGATCGGGCTCGAGTTTGCGCCGGAGCTGCGCGATGTAGACGCGCAGGTAGTTGGTCTCGGTCTCGTACGACGGTCCCCACACCTCGTGGAGCAGGTGCCGCTGACTGACGAGCTTGCCGGGGTTGCGGACAAGGATCTCCAGAAGATGCCATTCGGTCGGGGTGAGGCGGACCTCGCCTTCACCGGTGGTCAGTCGTTTCGCGGCGAGGTCGATGGTGAAGGCGTCCGTGCGGATGATCGGTGCGGTGTCGGCCGGGGCGGCGCGGCGGAGCGCGGAGCGGATGCGAGCGAGCAGTTCGTCCATGCCGAACGGTTTGGTGACGTAGTCGTCGGCACCGGCGTCGAGCGCGGTGACCTTCTCCGCCTGTGCGCCACGAGCGGACAGCACCAGGATCGGGGCCGAGGACCAGCCGCGCAGAGAGTGCACGACCTCGATCCCGTCCATGTCCGGCAGGCCGAGGTCCAGGATGACCAGGTCGGGAGGGAACCGGGCTGCGACGGTCAGCGCGGTCGCCGCGTCGGGAGCGGTGTCGACGTCGTACTGCCGGGCGCGCAGGTTGATCCTGAGGGCCCTCAGCAACTGCGTGTCGTCGTCGACGACCAGAAGCCGAGTCATGGTGCCGCCGGCAATGACAAGGTCATGGTGAGTCCTCCGCCGGGTGTTTCCGAGGGTGTGATGCGGCCTCCCATCGCCTCGGTGAAGCCGCGGGCAAGGGCAAGTCCGAGACCGACACCGCCTGCGGACCGGTCGTCGAGCCGCTGGAACGGCGCGAACATCCGGTCCCGGGCCTCGGCGGCCACGCCGGGGCCGGAGTCGGCGATACGCAGGACAACCCAGCCTGGCGTCTCGGCCGACCCGTGAACCTGGATGGCGGCGCCTGGCGGTGAGTAGCGGCGTGCGTTGTCGAACAGGTTGGCGATGACGCGCTCGAGCAGTCCGGCATCGATCAGTGCGAGCGGCAGATCGTCGGGTACGTCGATCTGTACGGCGCCGCCGTGGACGTGGATCAGCGCGCGTGCGACCACCTCGTCGAGAGCTGTCGGGACGAGGTCGACGGAGAGCGCACCGGCCTGCAGGCGGCTCATCGCGAGCAGGTTCGAGATCAGATCGTCGAGCCGGTCGGCGGAGTCCTCGATCGTCTCGTACAGCTCGGCCTGCTCCGCCTCGGACCAGGTGATGTCCTTTTGCCGCAGCGTCGAGACGGCTGCCTTGATTCCTGCCAGCGGCGTGCGAAGGTCGTGCCCGACCGCGGCGAGCAGCGCCGTACGGAGGCGGTCGACCTCGGCCAGTCCGCGCGCCTCGCCGGCGAGCTGCTGCGTGTCCCAGGCCCGTGCCGCCGCGATCGCGAACCTGTTCAGCAGTCCGCGGTCCTCGGCGAACAGTTCGGGGCCTTCGGCAACGAGACGCAGGCCCGGGCCGGCGGCCGCGGTGATGGTGGGATGACCTTGCAGGGGCGGGCCGACGATGGCGCCGATCTGGTCGTGTTCGCCGCGGCGTACCAGCAACGCCACCGACGTCATGGCGAAGGTCTCGCGGACCTGTTCCAGGACGCCTTCCAGCGATCGTTCCGTCACCGGACGGGCGGCGAGGTCGGAGAGCATCTGTGCTTCCATCCCGCTACGGACGGCGGCCACCCGCCGGCGTGCGGCGAGATCGACCGTGATGCTGACGGTGAGTGCGACGAGCACGAACACGACCAGGGCGACCACGCTGTCGCGTTGTTCCACGAAAAGGGTGTGGAACGGCGGGGTGAAGAAATAGTTGGCCAGCAGGACCGACAGGACCGCGGCGACGACAGCGGGCAGGATGCCACCGATGACGGCGACGAGGACGACCGCGAGCAGGTACAGCAGGAGCACGCTTTCGAGGGCCAGTTGCGAGCGCAGGCCGACGAGGACGACCGTGACGATGGGCAGCCCGAGGGCAGCCACGGCGAGGCCGGCCGATCGCCGTACCGGGGAAAGGCCGGTGGCCGGGCGCGGCAAGGCCCTGCGGCCGGCCGCGGAATGGGGACTCTCCCTGTGCGCCACATTGGCTAGCGTGACACAGCGGGCTTCGGCGTGTCCTCGGCCAGGTCGTTCTTGGTGGGGCTCACCCGGCCGCTTGGTCCCGAAGGTCCTTGAACGGCCTCCGACGAGCCCATCTGCCACGGAACGTTGGTGACCATCACACCGGGCTGGAACAGCAGGCGTGCTTTTAGCCTGAGCGCGCTCTGGTTGTGCAGTAGTTGCTCCCACCAATGGCCGACGACGTACTCGGGGATGAACACGCACACCACGTCGCGCGGGCTCTTCGTGCCGATGTCCTTGACATAGGCAAGCACCGGCCCGGTGATGTCGCGGTACGGAGAGTTGAGGATCTTGAGCGGGACCGGGATGCGCCGCTCGTCCCACTCCCGGACCAGGGCCTCGGTCTCGTCCGGGTTCTGGTCCACTGTCACTGCCGTCAGGGTGGTCGGGCGGGTCGCGCGCGCGAACGCCAGGGCGCGCAGTGTGGGCTCGTGCAGCCTCGACACCAGGACGACGCCGTGGATCCGCGCCGGCAGCGTGACGCCGCCGGGCCGCGGCCGGGTCTCGACGGCGATCCGGCCGTAGTGGCGGTGGATCCCGCGCATCAGGAGGTACAGCGACGGCATCGCGATCACCACGATGTACGCGCCGTGGCTGAACTTGGTGATGAGTACGACGATCAGCACCAGGCCGGTGAAGACCGCGCCGACACCGTTGATGAGCCGGGCGCGGTGCATCGATCGCCGGGCCGCCCCGCTCGGTGCGAGCGCGCCGTCGGACGGCCTCAATCGGGTCGTCCAGTGCCGGACCATGCCCCATTGGCTGAGCGTGAACGACACGAACACGCCGATGATGTACAGCTGGATCAATCGCGTCGTACTGGCGTCGAAGGCCCAGATCAGCAGGCCCGCGAGGGCGGCGAGGATAACGATGCCGTTGCTGAACACCAATCGGTCGCCGCGCCGGTGCAACTGCCGCGGCAGATAGCCGTCGCCGCCCAGGATCGAGGCGAGGATCGGGAACCCGTTGAACGCGGTGTTCGCCGCAAGCACGAGGATCGCCGCGGTGAACACCTGGACGACGTAGAAGAGGATCGAGTCGCCGCCGAATACCGCGGCGCCCAGTTGGGCGATGACGGTGCGTTGCGCGTAGCCGTCGGGTGCGCCGATCAGGCGGGCGGTGTCGTCGACGACGTGTACGTGACTGGCGAGTGCGAGTGCGGTCAGTCCGGCGAACATGGTCACAGTCAGCCCGCCCATGATCGCCAGGGTGTTGGCGGCGTTGTCGCTCTTGGGCTTCTTGAAGTGGGGTACGCCGTTGCTCACCGCCTCCACGCCGGTCAACGCCGTACAGCCGGACGCGAACGCCCGCAGAACCAGGGCGACCAGCAGTAGCCCGGTCGCCTGGTGATCCGGCCGGATCCCGTACGACGCCGATTCCGCGGCCGGAGCATCGCCACCGACCATCCGGGCCAGGCCGACCGCGATCATGATGAAGACGCTGACCACGAAGCCGTACGTCGGGATCGCGAACACCGTCCCCGACTCGCGGACCCCGCGCAGGTTCACCAACGCCAGTACGGCGACCAACCCGACCGACACGCTCACAGCGTGCGGCACCAGCGCCGGGAACGCCGACACGATGTTCGCGACCCCGGCCGCCACCGACACCGCGACAGTGAGCACATAGTCCACCAGGAGCGCGCTGGCCGCGATCAACGACGCGTCCCGGCCTAGGTTCGCGCCGGCCACCGCATAGGCGCCGCCGCCGTTCGGGTAGGCGTGGCAGGTCTGCCGGTACGACGCGACCACCACGAGGAGCAGCACGATGACGGCGCCTGCTACCCACCAGGTCAGGTGGAACAGCGCCAGCCCGCCGAGGCTGAGCATCAGCAGGATCTCTTCGGTCGCGTAGGCGTTCGACGACAGCGGGTCGCTGCAGAAGACCGGCAGAGCGAGCCTCTTCGGCAGCAGCTGATCGCTCATCAGCTCACTGCGAATCGGGCGACCTACCAGAAGACGCTTGGGCACCTGAAGAATCCGGCTACTCACAACCCCAAGCCAAGCCGACCCCGATGCGACGCAGTTCCCGTCTTGACGCCCTTCTAACAGCGGACCCGTCGACCTTGACGCAGCCTTGACGCACGTCGTCAAATAGCCGAAGCGACCGCTGCCAAACCGAAGGCGCCTTCGCTGCCGGGGCCAAGGGCCAACCGGTGACATCCCGCCGGCATCGGCAAACGTCGATAGTTGTCACTGCCACCTGAAGCGGGCCGTTTCGCGTGATGCCTGCGCGCTACAGTGCGTGAAGAGATGCTTAACGTGTGCTTCTCGGTAGCAAGAATCCGGCCGTGGGACCACACGGATTTCGTGCGCATCGCTGCTCGCTAGGCGTCGGACTCCTAGCCCTTGGACCGGTTCGCGCGGTTTGTCAGGAGCCGGTAAAGCCGCCACCCGGAGACAAGCGCAACGGAACCCCATCCGGCACTGGCCCAGATATCGCGGTCAATGATCCCGAGCACAGCAATAACGGATCCTGCCACGAATAGGACAGCTGCAGTTGCGATTATGATCGTACGTGGCACGCTCATCCGAACGACAATCCTCTTTCCATGCGAATACGTTGACATCAGCAGCGTGTTGACCCAGCGGGTCACCGAAACGTACTCACAGCGCTAGCGATGATGGCCAAGCATCGATTATGCCTGTCAGCAAAAAGCACCACCGGCTGAGATGTGCTGCCCCCTGTGAGATCCAAGTGGAGTCCTCCGGCTGACGACTCATCGTGCATGACCCGCCACCGCAGGACTAACAGGCCTCACTCCGTGGGCGAACAGGAGGTCTACTTTGCGTGCCGGGAACAGCTTCAGGAGTTCTCGGCCTTGACGGTCAGTCAGCCGACGTGGACCCAGGGGCGGTTCGAGCGTTTGGGTTCGGCGCGGCGGAGGACCTCGCGGGTGACCGGCGGTACGTCGCCCTCGCCGGAGATCAGGTAGCGGAACAGGAAGTAGAACGGGTTGCCCTCGGCCCAGGCGAAGTAGATGTGCGGCATCACGTGCCAGTCGTCGCGGATCTTCAGCAGCAGCGCGGCGATCGCGTTCGCGACGCTGGGGCTGTCGACGCGCAGGATCTTGTAGCCGAACCGTTCCTCGCCGCGCACGTCCAGTTCGGTCTCGAACTGTGAGGCGTCGGTGAGCGTGACCTCGAGGAACAGGATCGGCAGGCCCTCGGGCAGGTTGCGCACCTCGCGCTGCTCGGCCTCCTTCTCCTGGTACTCCGTCTCGTCCCGGGCGTCCGGCTCGTTCGCGATGATCCGCAGTTCACCGTGCTTGGCGGCCGAGGCGATCAGCCGGCACGCCTCCTCGTCGAACCGGACCTCGGTGGCGCGCAGCTCCAGCGACCGGGTGGCACGGGAGATCAGCGAGGTCAGAATGATCGCGACGATGAAGAACGAGGCGATCTGCACGCCGTCCGGCCGCTCGATGATGTTCGCGACGGTCGTGTAGAGCAGCACCATGCTGATCGCGCCGAACCCGACGGTCTTGG
The DNA here is from genome assembly GCF_004366075.1 of Kribbella pratensis. GTDB lineage: Bacteria > Actinomycetota > Actinomycetes > Propionibacteriales > Kribbellaceae > Kribbella > Kribbella pratensis. Next base: position 2,820,150 of record NZ_SODU01000001.1, read on the forward strand.
CCTTCTCCCCCTTCCGCCGGGCTGACAGCGTGACCGCGATCGACGCGGACATGATCAGCACCAGTACGCCGGTCGCGTACGCACCGCCCTGCGCGTCGACGTCGGCCTTGAACAGGATCGTGATCACGAACGCGATCACCCCGAACACGATCACCAGCGGCCGGGTTGCCCGGGCCCAGTCCGGGACCATGCCGTAGCGCGGCAGGTAGCGCGGGACGATGTTCAGCAGGCCGGCCATCGCCGACGCCCCGGCGAACCACAGGATCAGGATGGTGCTGATGTCGTACACCGTCCCGAAGATGTTGCCGAGGTGCTCGTGAGCAAGGTAGGCGAGCGCTCTCCCGCTGGCTTCGCCACCGTCCTTGAACTCGTCCTCGGGGATCAGCACGATCGTCGTGAAGCTGCTGGTGATCAGGAAACCGCTCATGATCAACGCGGCCGTGGTGAGCAGCTTGCGGGTGTTCCGGATCCGGGCCTCCGGGTGGGCCGGATCGTCGTCGGCCGCGCCGTCGACCTGTGGCATCACCGCGACGCCGGTCTCGAAGCCTGACAGGCCGAGGGCGAGCTTCGGGAACACGACCAGCGAGATGCCGATCATCACCCAGATGTTCGAGTGCTCGGTGGTCAGCATGCCGCGCCAGTTCGTGACCAGCTCCGGCGCGGTGATCACGTTCCAGAGCGCGTTCCCGACGACGACCAGGTTCAGTCCGAGGTACACGACGACCAGGGCGACCGCGATGCCGATCGCCTCGCCGAAGCCGCGCAGGAACACGCCCGCCAGCAGTGCTAGCAGGACGAGGGTGATGACGACTTCCTTGCCTTCGAACCAGTGCGGCACGTACGGGTTCTCGATCACGTGCGCGGTGGCGTCGGCCGCGGACAGCGTCATCGTGATGATGAAGTCGGTGGCCATGAAGCCGAGCAGGACCAGGATCGTGAACTTGCCCTTCCAGCGGCCGAGCAGCCGGTCGAGCATCGCGATAGAGCCCTCCCCGTGCGGGCTCTCGGCCGCCACCCGGCGGTACACCGGCAGGGCGCCCAGCAGCGTCAGGAGGACGAGGATCAAGGTCGCTACGGGTGACAGCAGCCCGACCGCGGCCGCGGCGATCGCAGGCTGGTAACCGAGCGTCGAGAAGTAGTCGACACCGGTCAGGCACATCACCTTCCACCAGCGGTGGGTCGGGTGCGGCGCCGGCCGATGCGGGCCAGGGTGCCCGGCCGGACGGTCGTGCAGCAACCAACCGACCACCCGCCCATGGGTAGGCGGCGGCACGCCGACCGTGTCGCTCTCACGCGTTTCTGTCACCGCCCGGAGCCTAGCCACGCGGCAGGGCGCGATCCGGAGTTTCTAACACGTCTCTAACGAGCGAGTGCCACAGGTCGCCGATATCCTTCAAACTGAACTTAGTTCAATGAGCGGAGGGTGACGTGGTGATTGGGATTGCGGTGATCGTGCTGGTGTTGCTCGGACTCACGTTCTGCGTGATCCCCGTGGTTGCGCATCGCTTCGGCGAAGCGGCCGAGCGCGCCGCGGAGACGGAGGCGATCGCTCAAGGTGCGCGTGGCGGAGTGCTGGCCGAGCATCGCGTCCGATTCAAGGAGTCGGCCGCGGAGATGGCGATTCCGTTCGGTATCGCAGCGGTGCTCTTCGCGCTCGCGGCCTGTGATGCCGCCGGTGTCGGTGCCGCCAGGGTGCTGACCTGGATCGTCGCCGCAGTACTTCTGGTGATTGGCGGGTTCGTGACCTCGGGCCAACTGCGCGCCGCGCAATGGACCGCCGCCGCGTTTCGTCGGTCGAGCGATCCGGTGGTGCGCGGGCTGGACACAGAGGCCATCGTCTCCGCGGCTGCGCGTGAGTTTCCGGCGTGGCTGCGGCCGCTGCAGGTTGTCCGGTTTCTGCTGACGACCGTGGGTCTACTGGTGGTCATCGTGGCGCTGATCACGCCGTCGGCGGCCGCGCATTTTCGTTGAGCAGTTCGACTTCCAGGCCACTGAGAACGGCGTTCAGACCGGTCATGAACGGGTCCTGCTCAGCCGTTATCGCCGCGGTTGGAAGTTGGCGCGTGCGCAGGCGTGGGAACTCTTGTGCGACCGCGGCGATCTGGTCGATCGTCGATCGGAGTTCGTCAGCCTGGTCCGCGCCGGACCGTCTGAGGCGGGCGTTCCAGGCGCGCTCGGCGGCATCGCCGTGAGCGGCGCCGATGACGAACATCAGCACGGTCGCCGCCGCTTGATCCGCCTGCACAGCGCTGAACCCGGCCGACTCGTAGATTCCGAGACTGTGATCGTCGACGCGCGCCTTCCCGGGTCCGTAGATCACGTGTGTGCTCATGGCCGTGACCAGCCAGAAGTGCCGGGCCAGCATGTCGCGGATGCCACCCGCCAGCCCGACTGTGGCAGCCCGCCAGCCCAGGCGATCGGCGTCGGGCAGGTCGACCTCGTTCCAGACGTAGTCGCCGGCCAGAACCACCAGGTCGTCCTTGTTCCGGACATGCCAGTACAACGCCGACGGCGCCACCCCGAGTTCCACCCCGAGCCGACGAAGGTTCAAGCCGCCGAGCCCGTCGGCGTCCAGCACCCCAACCGCACAACGAACGATCTGCTCCAAAGACAGCTTCTCGTGCGGCACAACCCTGAGCCTACGACGTTCCCTGCGCCTCCACCCACGGCACACAGTCGACGCTAAGCCAATCGTGACTTTGGAGCGGGCGTCCGACGGTGAGGATTCCATAAACGGCGATGGGTGAGACATCAGATATCTCAGTCCAGGCAGTTGGAGTCACCCGGAACGACAAAGTCAGTGGCACATCGAGAGATGCCGCCGCCAAAACCCCGGGACGGCTAGATCTTTAAGGTTCAAGCCGCCATAACTTGGAAGCCCGTTGATCGATCCACGATACCGGAAAGCTCAGATCTTGAAGGGCACGGAGAATGTTGTCGATTTTGGCCGCTTTTGAAGTAATACTCGCGACCGTCGGGGCGTCTGAATCCCACTCCACGGAAACTAATCCTCGACCGGATGGGAAAGGCTTCGCTGAGGTCGGTTGGCTTTGCGCGTAGGGTTTCTGCGCGTGTCAATCTCGGGAGTAGGCCGCGGAGCCTCAGCTCGACCCAGTTCTCTTCAAGGAGGAGTTCGGCGAGGAACTCCGAGGCGTGAACCCGCCATCCGCCAGTGGTCGGTAGGCTAGCCCCTCCGATCCACCGCAGGCGCAGAGGCCGACTGCCGACTGTTTCGTCGTTGCCCATGCCATTCCTTACCGTGATGGGAATAGACCAGTGTAGGTGCGACCGGCCCTCGGCGGTGAACGGCAAGACGCTCACGCCCAGCGCCCACCCTGCGGTGGCGACGCCGACAGGTTGCCCGCCCGTGCCCTTGCCGTATTGCACCTGTGCGCCGACCGTCGACAACCCGTCCCCCACGCTGCCTCCGCCACACCAAAATGGACCACCCAGATCAGACACTCCTCGAGCGTTCCTGACGCTTGGGTGGATCAGTAACCCTGCACCGACCGGTCGGCCCGCGCACCCTCCCTGTCGCGAGCGCTGATGCACGACGCGAGCGCATCCCGCGCGACGTCGATCAGCACGTCCATCGGCTCGGCGGGCCGCGAAGGTCGGTCATCCTCAATCGAGTTTGTTGAGTCGCTGGTTCTCGGTGTCACGGCGCTTCTTGATGGCGGCGGCGGCGTTGCGGGCGGCCTGGTTGAAGGCAGACTGCAGGCGCGATGTCTGTTTGCGGGCTTGGCGGAGAACCTCGCGGGTCTGTTCGAGCTGGTCGTTGAGCCGCACGAGGTCGGCTTCGAGGTCGCAATGCGATGCTGGTGCGCGTCCAACACCAGTACGGCCTGCTCGCGCTCAGCCTCAGCCGCCACGTAGTCCTCCTCGGCTTGATCGACCCGTTTACGCTGCGCGTTCCGGCGATCTTGAAGAGTTCTGTCCACGGTCGTGCGACGCTCCCCGGTCCGTCCGGGACGCGGCGCGGTGTTGGTTGCCACTCGCCCCGGGCAGGGTACGCAGAGGTTCCTGATGGGGTACCAGAATGCCGGGGCGCGGCATCGGCCGTGCCATGAGGGCGGGGCGGTGGACGCGATGATGAATCAGCACGACGGGCCCCACGTCGAGGCGACATCAACGCGGCCAGACTACGATCCGGACGTTGCTCGGGCGCCGGTCGAACAGCAACAGGTCGAGCAGCATCATGAAGTGCCGCCGTACCAGCACGATGGTGGGGCGCCGGTTCCAGGGGACGGGGCGCCGGCGACTGCCCGGGTCGAGCCGATGGTGGTGCCGCGCTGGGTGCAGGCGATCCTGATCGCTGCCGCTTTGTTCGCCGTGACGGTCCTGGCGAGGGCAGCAGCCCCGGTGCTGATGGTCTTCTTGATCGCAGCCGTGGTGGCGCTGATCGTCAACCCGATGGTCACGTTGCTGGAACGGGTCAGAGTCCCGCGCGGGTTGGCGATCGGCGTGGTGTTCGTGGTGTTCTTCGGCGCTCTGAGCGGCGCCGTGGCGCTGCTGGTGCGGCCGGTCGCCGCACAGGTGTCGGAGTTCCAGGCCGATCTGCCCCGACTCATCGCCTCGGCGAACGCATCGCTTGCCAACCTGCAGCAGTGGCTCGACCACAGGCACATCGGCATCCAGCTCAAACGGCCCGGAGAAACCGCGCTCGACACTTTGCAGGCCTCGATCCTGCGCGGCTCCGGCGACGTGATCGCGTTCACCCGCGACCTCGTCACGCTGATCGCCGAGGCCGGCTTCATGCTGATCCTGATCCTGGTGATCGCGATCTACATGCTCCTGTACGGCCGGCAGATCGGCGACCTGGTACGACGGTGGATGCCTCCCGGCGACGGCAGCGTCGAGGACGACTACCCGACCCGGGTACAGCGTGCGGTCTCCGGCTACGTCCGCGGACAGTTCACCTTCAGCTTCACCATGGGCCTGTCCGCAGGGGTCGCGCTGTGGCTGTTCGGGGCGTTCGGGATCTTCCCCGCCGGGAAGACCTACGCGGTGTTCTTCGGCGTGTTCTACGGCCTGATGGAACTGATCCCCTACCTCGGCCCGGTGCTTGGCGCGGCACCCGCGCTGCTGGTGGCACTGTTCCAGGGCCAGCCGTGGACCGCGCTGTGGCTGCTGATCCTGTTCGTCGTGCTGCAGCAACTCGAAGGCCACATCGTCGCCCCACAGGTGTTCGGGCACAGCCTGCGGATCAACCCGCTGGTCGTGCTGTTCGCTCTCCTGCTCGGCGGCCACTTGCAAGGCATTATTGGCGCCCTGGTCGCATTGCCTCTGGCGGCGGTCGCCCGCGAAACCGCGCTCTATCTCCGCCGCCACCTAATGATGGAACCCTGGGGCACCCCTACCGCCGCAGTGCTCCGCGCAAACCCGCCCGGCAGCTCAGCCGTAACGGCCGCGACACCGCCCACCGCCAAGGCGTCGCCCCTCAGCCTCGCGTGGGCAGCTCGTGCCAGCCGGCAACTGCGGCGCCGGTTACCCGGCCGAGCAGGCAAATCGGCCGAACAGGAATCTCCAGATGCTGATGCTGGCTCACCACCGATCCCACCTTCCCCGCCGCAGTAGGAACCCTGGCACGATGCACCCGGTGACTTCGGTACGGCGGTTCGCCGCGCACCAGCGTGGCCGTACAGCGCGCGGCGCGCACCGCATCCTCCAGACACTGCGGCTGTTCTGGTCTCGCCGGACCCTGTGGAGCCAGCCGCCGGTGGCGTGGACACGCCGGGCCGCGTCTGCTACATACGATCTCACCCGGCGGGCCGCGGTGAGCGCCTGGCGGCACCGCGTCCTGGGCTTGGCGGCGGAGACCGGGTTCTGGACGCTGCTGTCGATGCCGCCGCTGCTGCTGTGCCTGCTCGGCCTGGTGGGCTACCTGGCTACGCCGTTCAGCCCCGCCCTGGTGCCAGCCGTCGAACAGCAACTGCTCGACGTCGCCGATCGCATCGTCACCCGAGACGCCGTCACGACCCTGATCCAGCCAGTCGTGCACAACGTGCTGACCATCGGCCGTGCGGACGTCGCCTCGCTCGGCTTCGTGATTGCGCTGTTCTCCGGGTCGACCGCGATGAGCAGCTACGTCAACGCTCTCGCCCTCGCCTACGGCCAACGCAGCCACCGCGGCGCCGTGCACAGCCGGCTACTTGCAATCGGCCTCTACCTGGCCGCACTGATCGTCGGGGCGCTGCTGCTGCCGCTGCTGGTGGCTGGGCCACAACTCCTGCTGAAGATCACCCCCACCGGCACCCACGACCTCATGCAGGCCGCCCTCACTGTGGCCTACTGGCCCGTCATCGCCGCCCTGTCCGTCCTGCTCCTCACCACCATGTACCACCTCGCCATACCGACCCGCACGCGCTGGCGAGCACACCTGCCCGGCGCGATGGTCGCGATGTCGCTGTGGCTGATCGGCAGCATCGCACTGCGCGCCTACGTCACCTTCGCATTCCGCACCGTCAGCGTCTACGGACCGGTCGCCACCCCGATCGCCGCATTGCTGTTCTTCTACCTGTCAGCGCTCGCCGTACTCGTCGGCGCCGAGATCAACGCACAACGCCGGCCACCCGCGGCGCCGACCACCGCGACACAGCCGCAATCAGGCACCAGCCCCCGACCACCGGGGCCGTCGATCCGACGACGGTCATCGAGATCTCCAAACGAGCGACCCAGCGAGGGCCGCCCTTCTCCAAGAGGTCACACCACGTATGACAACCAACCCGTGGTCCGGCGATCCGAGGCCGGGCCGCCCGCGGCCAGCGAGGGGGACGAGCGCTAAGCGCGGGCGGCTCCGAAATCAAGGGTGCTGTCTGCTTAACGCCCTTGATTGGCATCGTTGTCTTAAGCAACCCGTTCCCGACAGATCGAAGCACCAAACCTCACCGAAAGGCTGCGCATTACGCCGGACGAGGATCACGCGGTAGCGGCATCCTCGTCTACGACGACCGCAAGCATCGGGGAATGAGGTACCCCACCAGTGCAGGTACTGCGCTCCACGCTCGGATCCAGCCAGATTGCGGCACCGCTCGACGGATCCGCGGCGGTCCAGGCGGCAGGGCACCGCAGCGGCACGCGGAACCCCGCTCTCCTGACCTGGAACTCAGCGCCGCGATTTGATGCCGGGCGTGCAGGGCACCTGGTCACCAGCCACCCGGCCCGAGGAGGTAACTGTCATGGCGACCACTGGGCGGGACCTGATGACACCGAGCGCCACCTCCGGCGCCGCCGGAACCTCCCGACCGGCGGCCGTGCAACTCGCTGCCGCCAGGTCTGTCAGCGGGAGGAATCCTGAACGAGCGCGTCGATCGGGTGACTACTCGATAAAGCCGGCATCGTGATCTGCGGCCGCGATCTGGTCATGGAACCGTCGGTGGACCCAATGACGCTGGCCCAGCAGGGTCACCTGGCTCCAGCGGCCGGATGCCGGGCCGAGCCGTGTGTGGCGAGGCATGGCACCCAGCAGATGTTGCGGGCTCGCCCCTCCGGAGAGTCTGCTGCTCTCCAGCACATAGATGGCCTCGGGCGTGATCGCGACACAGCGGTACTTGATCCAGAACATCGTGAGCCCGGTGAGATAGGTGATCACAAAGAAGAGGAAACTAGGTGCAGCCTGACAGATGAGGGCCTGGCGAATCTCGCTGCCCTCGGGAAGGAACGGCGCGGAACGTTCCACCAGGTCTTTCCGTGGTTCGACCCGGCTCGATCGACCAGTCATCGGCACGTTCCCTTCCCGGGTCCGGCACCACGGTCCAACGCCATGATCCAACGCAAAGGGGTCGCTGATGCGGGACCGCGGGCACGCCCTCAGACAGAGGCAACTGGCTACTCGACGAGTTCGTCATCTGGTCCACCCCTTGCAAGCGCGGCCCGGCCGTATCAGGTCTGAAGTTGGCGACCGATCCGTGCTTCGGGCATCGGCTGCGGGGTACCGCAGGAGTGCGGCAACACGGCCGGAATCGCCTTGCGTGAGGAAGGAAGAGGATCATGAGCATGTTCGATCCGTGGAACTACCGGAAGGACTCCGGCTACAGCGAGGGCACCGACATCACCGGCTACAAGATCGCGGCGGTCGACGGGGACATCGGCAAGGTTGACGAAGCGACGTACGACGTCGGCGCGGCCTCGATCGTGGTCGACACCGGGCCCTGGATCCTCGGGCGCAAGGTTCTGCTGCCCGCGGGCGTCGTACAGCGCGTCGACACCGAGGACGAGAAGGTCTACGTCGACCGGACGAAGGATCAGATCAAGGACTCCCCGGAGTACGACCCCAGCACCGGCGACCACGACGATCGGGAATACCGCGAACGCCTAGGCAACTACTACGGCGAGTACTACGACCGCGGATTGTGACCCCGATCCACAGGCGCAAGGAGCTGCTCGAGGCGTTTCGCGGATGGGTACCGAATGGCTCGGAGAGGTACCGCCATGAGCGAATCTCACACTGCACAGCCGGCTCCTCTGAAGCCGGGCCCCTGCACCGTCGGCAGACTGCCGCTACCCAGCCACGTCCTGGTCTGGGCGGACGATTGCTGGCGACGAGCATGGCTGATCGGCAGATCTCACGAAGACGTCGGCTGGATGGGACTTGTCCAGTACGACGACCATCGCGGCAACGAGGTCACCCGACAGATGCCTGCCGAACTGATCGCAGCGGCCGACTGCCGGCCCCGCGACGACTGACATCCTGCTGCCGCGAGAAGTCACACATTCAGGCCATCCCGGCTAGTAGGCGTCGGCCTTGCATATGTCCGATCGGCGTCACCAATTGACGGACCAGCGCCTAGAAGAGGGCCTTCGATGATCATGTCGCCTAGGAGGCGACATGGCAGGCGTTCATGCCCACCTTCTATCGATGCGTTGGAGGCCTAACTGCGGATGGTCTGAGCGACGCCAGATCCCCTTTGCCTGCCGGCGCCTGGCGACACCCGCCTACGTCAGCAACACAAGGCACATCCTCACACCTCACCTCAAGACGCCGCGCGCTGAAGAACTCAGACAACCAGCCGGGGCGGCGCTGTGTGCCGCGACGGCAAGGTGCTACTGGTCAACCGTCGAGCTTGTTGAGTCGTTGGTTCTCGGTGTCACGGCGCTTCTTGATGGCGGCGGCGTTGCGGGCGGCCTGGTTGAAGGCAGACTGCAGGCGCGATGTCTGTTTGCGGACTTGGCGCAATGTCTCGCGAGTCTGTTCGAGCTGATCGTTGAGTCGCACGAGGTCGGCTTCGAGGTCGGCAGTGCGATGCTGGTGCGCGTCCAACACCCGTTCGGCCTGCTCGCGCTCAGCCTCAGCCGCCGCGTAGTCCTCCTCGGCTTGATCGACCCGTTTACGCTGCGCGTTCCGGCGATCTTGAAGAGTTCTGTCCACGGTCGTGCGACGCTCCGCGGTCCGGCCAGGACGCGACGTGATCCTCCTTGATTCCGCTCTGTCAGGTGGGTTCGAGCGTCTGACGACCCGGGGCCGAACGGCGGCGAGCTGGGCCGGGTCGCCGCTCTCGTCGACGATGCCGAACCCGACGTGGCGCAGCCCGCTGGTCAACTGTCCGGTCCGCAGCAGTTGCGCAGCGCCGGAGTCGACCAGCGCGGCATCGAGGGTCTCGATCAAACGCTCAGCGGTCTGCGCGGACACACGTCGCCCGCCGGCCGCTCGTTCTCGGGCCGTGCGTACGAGTCCGCTCACGAGCTCATGCCGCAGACGGGTGAGTTCGCGTCGCCGTGCAGCGTCGGCCGAGAGGTACGTCTGGCGAAGCTCCTCCCCCAGTTCGGTCAGTGCGTGGATGCCATCTGGGTCGGTGCGGACAAGTTGGTTGACCAGCCATGCTGTGATCGTAGGTTTCCGCAGCGCCATGATTGCCGAAGCGGTCCTCTCGGCACCGGCCGCGCGCGCGGACATTGCGAACTGATTGCGGGCCGCGGTGAACTGCTCGGGCTCCAACCCGTAGAGCTCCACCGCAGCCTCGACCGTGTCCACCCATCCACCATGCCCACATGGATGCGGCACGGGCAACGTCGCCCGCGTCGCCGAGCCACAACGCCACTCGCAGTGCGCCCGCGCTCACGGACATGGACTCGGATCGAATACTGGTTGTATCGGGCAACGAGCCCGGTGTGTTCACCGCCGCGCCTGGGCCGAAGCAAGAAGAGCACCCAACGAACGCTCTTGAACGGCCACGGAACCACGCAGACCTCGCTGGTCGATGGGTCGCTAACCCGCCTGGGCGGGAGCCGAGGCGCGCCCCGAGCAACAGGTCTCAGCACCCACGCCAAGCAGAACGTGCACGCGCTCGACGGCGGCCCCGTACCGTCCCCGAGCACAGCGAACCGTCATAGGCCGCGGTCGAGCTCTCGGCTCTCCGTGTCGAAAGAGGTCGGCTCGCTGCGTGCCTTGCCGGGCGGCATCTGCAGCCTAGGCAAGTGCCGCTCCACGACCCCAATCATGCGTCCCGCAGCAGCAACAACCCGACCACCTACCGTCTCGACAAGCCGCACGGCGGGACTTCGGCCGAGCACTGCCGAGGCACTAGGCATCCGGTGCGCCGGGGGGACACCGAATCTTGCGAGCGTCATGTAGGCGACGGCCTCCGCCTCCAGCCTGATCAGACCGTGGCAGCCTGAGTCACGAGACAGCTTGTGCATGCGAAGGTGAGCGAGTTCATGAGCGAGGCTCATCGCGGCGATGGAGCCGTCGAGTTCGTCGCTCACGATGACTCGCCGCCGTCGTCGATCAGTCATCGCGCCATCGATTGCATCCGGCAACGGCCCTCGCTCGACGCGATACCTCGCATCGAGCGCAACTCCCGCCAACACGGCAAGGACATCCCTCGGTTGCACATTCGCAGCCGTCCGTTTGCGCCGACTGAGGCAGGGAAATCGTTGGCCGCAAGAATGTTGTCGATCGCGATCGTCACAATCTGGCTGCACGCCACGACGACCCCCGTAAAGACTGCCAGCGGCCGATTCCTGTGCCTAGAGGTGCTCGACGGGTGATTCGACGTCGTCGTAGACGCGAACCGCGGCGAGCAGTCCGTCCGGTCCGCGTTCGTAGACCCCGACTCCCGCCTGGGGCGGTACGTCGTGGCTGCCCCAGCGGACGCAGTTGTACTCCAAGGCGCAGCGCATGCCGTCATCGGTTATGGTGCAGGGCTGGAGGCCGATGCCGCCGCCCGCGCTGAAGGTCTTGGTGAAGAACGAGCGGAGCTCAGTGGTTCCGCGGTGCGTGTAGTTGGGGCCGATGGGCTCGCGGAAGTACCCCTCCGGGGCGAAGGTGTTCACGATCGCTTCGACGTCACCGGCGGCCAGTGCGACCTGGTAGCGGCCGGCAACACCATCGGCCTGGGCGGGCCCGGGCTTGAGCACGGGAGATCTGACATGGCGACGTCCGTCGACCGGCCATTGGCTGCAGTAGGTGCGGAACACCACCGCGCGATCGTTGGGGCATTCGGCAACAACCGCCATCGGCCACGCCACTTCCCGCCCGTCATGGGCCAAATGCGCCAGTAGTTCTACAACAGCCCGTCCGCCGACACACGTGGAGGCCACGGTCTCGATACGGGCATGGCGCTCGGCCAGCCAGGATTGATTCTGTTTGACGAACCGCCGCAGGTGCCTGTGGCCGCGAACCTCGCCTGCGCGAGGATCATGGATCACCACCTCGCCGGGCCATACAGTCTCCAGAGCGTCGGTATCGCCTTTGTTCAGTGCGGTGAAGTACTGCGAGACCGGATCAGCCTGACCTGCGGCGCGGGTCTCCCGGCGCGCCAGCTCTGCTGCGCTACTGAATTCCGGAAACCATGGCATCTCAGCCCCCACGCTCCGCTGCCGACCACCGTCTCTGTCAACGGCAACTGGCCCCGGCAACCTCCGACCTCCTCAGCCTGCCGTATGGATAATGTACTGGCAACAGCCATCACAATCGGCCACTGCTGAGGCGAACGCTCCTTCACCAGCCCCTGGCGTAGCGCCGACCAGGGATATCGAGCCGACCCAGCTCAGCCACCGCATAGAGTCAACTCAGTCCACGTTCAGCAGCTCAGCGTGGGAACAAACAGGCATCGATTCAGTGCCCGGACTCAAGACCGACTGAACCGGAGTGGTCTACACACGCTTGGCGAAGGTGTACGTCGCGGGCTACAGCACGGCGAAGAGTGCCAGCAGGTTGTTACGGCGGCGGCCTTCGCGGTGATCGCGTGCACCGGGCGGGCCTCCGTCCGGTTGGAGACGCAGCGTCTGGGCCCGGCCTGGTGGGCGGCCTGCGCCGCCGCTGGCGTCAACCCCGACCACTACCGGTTCTGGGTGCACGAGGGCCCGGAGGCGACCGCCGGCTCAACGGTCGCAGAGACGGAAGGGGGCGTCGAACCCCGTCGCAGCAGTTCGCCCTTCCTAAAGACTCCGCCCCCCGGCGCCGCTGACGCCGGGGCAGAACCGCCAGGCCGTTCTTGCGCGGCTGTGTTCCACGAGGCCGAGCGTGGGCCGGTATGGTTTGGTGGCCGATCCCGGACTCCGCCGAGGAGGGCATCGTCGGCTGGACGGAGGCGGGGGTATCCGTCGCGAACAGTGCGGCCGCGGCGCTGCTGGGCCCTGGGCGCCGACCAACTGGCCGGGCAGGGGTTCCTCAAGGGGCACAGTTGCCTGGTCCCGACTGCGACCAGTCCCGCAGGCGGCGGATCCGGTCGCCTCGGCGTTGGCCGATGTCGAGGTGTACGCGCTCACTGACGCGATCTGCCGGCCGCCCAGGGTGTCGAGTTCACGGCCTTCTGGCCGGGCGGCAGCGAGTGCGAGTTGTATCTGAAGACTGTCGGCGCTTGGTGGAATCGTGTTGTACGTCCGGGGCACGACCAAGTTGGCCCGGAGCCTGGCCGATCCCGAAAGTCCCAGTCGCTGACGCGTTGAGCTTGGTCAATCGTGCGTCGGCTGGGAGGTCTTCTGGTGGCGTTTGTGAAGGATTTGTGGACTACGGCGGTTGAGCAGGCTGATGGGTCGGTCAAGCGGGAGCGGAACGCGAAGCGGTGGGGGCGGGGAAAGCGGTGGCTGGCGGTTTGGATCGGGCCTGACGGGAGGGAGAAGTCGCGGACGTTCGACACCAAGGTCAGGGCTAGTCGGTTTGCGTCCGAGATGGAGACGGACGTCGCCCGCGGTGAGTACGTCGACCCGCAGGCCGGTACGGTGCGGTTCGAGGTTGTCGCGAAGAGTTGGCTGGGGTCGCGGGTTGTCGATCCGACGACGGAGATCCGCCATGAGACAGCGTGGCGGCTGCATGTGCTTCCGGTGTTCGGCAAGCGACAGGTCAAGAGCATCAAGCCGTCGGAGGTGGCGAACTGGCTTGCCGACCTCGAGCGGCGAAAGGGACCGGCGACGGCGCGGACGGCGTTCGTTGTGCTGCACGGGACCCTTGAGCTGGCGGTGGACGACGACACGATCAAACGAAATCCGGCCAAGGCCGGGGTGGTCACGGTACCGGTCCCGAAGAACCGGAGGATCGTCACCTGGAGCGATGCGACTGTCGAGCGCATTGTTGAGTGCCACCCGGTGCAGTATCGGGCGATTCCGACTATCGGCGCGGCGGCCGGCTTGCGTCAGGGAGAGCTCTTCGGGCTCGCCAAGGACGACATCGACTTCGACGCGATGGTCATCCATGTGCGACGGCAGGTGAAGAAGATCGGGAAGTACTTCGTGTTCGCGCTTCCGAAGAACGACTTGGAGCGCACCGTGCCGATGTCGGAGGGAGCCGCGCTGACTCTCATGCGGCACATGGAGTCCTTCGAACCGCGGCCATACAGCCTGCCGTGGGAGCGGCCGAACGGCGAGCCGCATGAGGTCAAGATCCTCTTCCGATGGCGCAACGATCGGCACATTCCCGCACGTAGCTACGACAAGGCCATGTGGCATCCGGCTCTGGCAGCAGCCGGTGTGATCCCACAGCCGACCAGGAACGCGCGAGGAGCTCTCCAGTACGTCACCAACCGCGACACCGGGATGCACGCCCTGCGCCATTACTATGCAAGCGTCGCGCTGGCCGACGGAGTCAACATCAAGGAACTCGCCGAGTACCTCGGTCACGGCGACCCCGGCTTCACGCTGCGCCTCTATACCCACATGCTGCCGTCGTCGCATGACCGAGCCCGCAAGGCGATCGACTCGCGACTCGGGCGGATCTTCTCGGTGGCGGCTCACGGAACAGCGACGGAACAGGCCGCTAGAGCACACCTGGTAGAACTCGCCGAGCAACAGCTCGACGCAGGTCCCGAATTGGGGCTCTGACCTGCGGAAACGGCGCCTGCGGTCACGGCATCGAGTGGGCCGACCGGCCCCGTGGTAGCGCCGGGCAGCGTACATGTTCCAGTTCTACGCCGAGAACCACGACGACTTCAGCGGCGACCGCGACCTGGCGAAGGTCCGCGAGCTGAACCCGGACCTGCAGTCCTTCACGACCTGGCTCGAGAACCACCGCGACGAGCTCAAAGCCACGCAATCTGACTGAAACTCAGGCGCACCCGCCGCGGCCCGGGGCCCGGGCCGCGGCCCGTCGTGCGGGCGACCCCGGCTGTACCGATGCCCGAGTTGGCGGACTGCACCGTGCCCACGGGCTGCTCGGCGCCGCGGCGTACCGGGTGGCGGAGCTGATCGCCGAATCATCGGCCCCGGCAGTCGCTCTGGCACAGCTTCAGCAGCTGGTCGCGGACCGGACGGCTGATGCGCCCGGCGAAGATCCCGTGATCCGCGAGCTGGTGATGCAGCTGATGCCGGGCCGGGCCGGCAACCTGGCCGCGTTGCCTTCGCACCTCGGGATCTCGGAGCTGACCCAGCGCCACCCGCGGAAGCATGCCTACCTGAGGACCCACGGGTCCTCGGGATAGGGAGGATTTCCGATGCCCGCGCCCACCTCAGACCAGCAGATTCGGTGGTCAGCAAGTCGTGAGAGAGGAAGCCACGGTGTCCGACCACGTCGTCTCCACCAGCCAACGGTCCTCGGCGGTCACCGCCGCACGGCCTCGCGTCCTGGTCATCGGCGGCAAGCTCGACCATGTGCGCAAGGCCCGCGAGCTTGGCCTGGACGTGGTGCACGTCCAGTTCCCCGACGAGTACGACCGCGGTCACTGGCCGTACGTCGACCAGGCGCTGCTGCTCGACTACGGCGACGTCGACCGGCTGCTGCCGCTGGTCCGCGCCCTGCACGAGGCGTACCCGTTCCAGGCGGCGGTGTCGCTGTACGAGCTCGGGCTGTTGCCGGCGGCACGAGTCAACGAGGCGCTCGGCCTCGGCGGCGAGTCCGTCGCCACTGTGGAATTGCTGCTGGACAAGTGGCGGATGCGCCAGCAGTTGGCCGCCAGTGGCGTGAGCCCGGTAGCCGCTGCGGTCGGCCGCTCCGCGCGGGACATCCAGGAGTTCGTCGAGGCGCACGGACTGCCGGTCATCGTGAAGCCGATCCGCGAATCGGGCAGCCTGGGAGTCTTCCGCATCCGCGACCAGGACGAGGTGGACTCCGTCACCGAGCGGTTCCGGGCCCTCGACGACGGACATTGGACCGCGAAGGACCTGTCCTTCGCCGACTCGTTCAGCGAGTTCCTCATCGAGGAGTACCTGGACGGCGCGGAGATCAGCGTGGAGACCCTGAGCTTCGACGGCCGGCATGTTGTCGTCGCGCTGACCGACAAGGAGACCGGTCCGGGGTTCGTCGAGCTCGGACACTCGCAGCCCAGCGACTGCTCGCCCGAGACCTTGGACGAGGTCAGGCAGTTGGTGACGGACTTCCTCGACGCAGTGGGGCTGCGCAACGGTGCAGCGCACACCGAGGTCAAGCTGACCTCGCGTGGCCCGCGGATCGTCGAGTCGCACAACCGCATCGGCGGCGACAGGATCAACGACCTGACCGAGATCGCCTACGGCGTCGACATGGAGCGGTACGCGCTCGGCGCCGGGTTCGACGTCGTGGAGCCGCTGACCGCGGCACCCCGACCTCGCGGCGGAGCAGCCATCCGATTCCTCACTCCGGAGCCGGGACGGATCGTGGAGGTGACCGGACTCGACGCCGTCCGAGCCGACCCGGCGTACGTCGACCTTCAGCTGAAGGTGGGACCTGGCGACGACGTACCGCCCCTGACCTGGAACGAGGACAAGGTCGGTCACATCCTCGCCCGCGGCGCCACTCGCACCGAAGCGGTCGCCCACGCCAGGCGGCTGGCCGCGGCGGTCGACATACGCACAGAGCCGCTTGCATGAATACGGATCAGCGGGGCGTCGACGAGTCCCGGTTCCGTGACGCGCTCCGAGGCCTGCCGGCGCGGGTCTGGATCATCAGTCTCGGCATCCTGGTCAACCGGGTCGGCAACTTCCTGCCCGTGTTCATCGTGCTCTACCTGACCGAGCGCGGCTATTCCGCCGGTGCCGCGGGTCTCGTGCTGGGCGTGGCCGGTCTGGGCAACGTTCTCGGCAGCGCGTTCGGTGGTTACCTCGCCGACCGGATCGGCCGGCGCTGGACCATCGTGCTGTCCGCCGTGACCACCGCCGGGCTGACCGCGGTCGTGCCGTTCCTCGGACCGTTCCCGATCATCACCGCAGTGGTCGGGCTCATCGGCGTGACGTCGCAGGTCTACCGGCCGGCCGCGGCCGCGGCGCTGCTCGACTCCGTGAGGACGAGCCAGCAACGACTAGCCGCGTTCGCCGTGTTCCGGTTCGCGATGAACGTCGGCGCTGCCCTGGGCGGCGTCATCGGCGGTGTGCTGGCCAGCACCTCATATGTGGAGCTCTTCGTCGGCAATGCCGTCGCGTGTCTGCTCTTCGGGGTCGTCGTGGCAGTGTTGCTGCGGGACGCACCTCGGCAGCAGACCGATCCGGACGACGCGGACTCGCCGGCAGACACGGCGGTTGGATACCGGCGGGCGCTCGCCGACCGCCGGCTGGTGCGATTCCTGCTGATGACCGTGGTCGGGGAGTTCGTCTACATCCAGTCGACCGTCGGCCTGCCCCTGCACGTCACCGAAGTGGGCCTGAGCGCGCGCGACTTCGGTCTGCTCATCGGGTTGAACGGTCTGGTGGTGCTGGCGCTGGAGTTGCCCATCACCGGCGCGGTCTCCCGGTACCGACCGGAGTACGTCCTTGCCATCGGCAACCTGCTCATCGGTGCCGGCCTCGCGCTGACCGGCTTGATGACGGGGATGGTGCTGCTTTCGGTCACGGTGCTGATCTGGACCCTCGGCGAGATGATGTCCAGCTCGGTCGCCGCGGCGTACCTGGGAAGCCTGGCGCCGCCACGGCTCGTCGGCCGCTATCAGGGCCTGTACGGCGTCGCGTACACGGCCGGCACGGGCGCCGGCCCCCTCATCGGCGGAGCGCTCTACGCGATCGGTCCCTGGACACTGTGGGCCGTGGTCGCCGCAGCCGGCCTCCTGGCCGCGCAACTCTGCCTCCCCCGCCGCGGCGCTGCTTGACCGACCAGGTCCATCACGACTCCAAAATGCGGTCGAGGGTTCGGCGGCCCATTTTGCTCATCGTCGGGTTGGTCTCGACGTAGTACCAGACGACGCCCATCGCCTGTTCGAACGCCCAGGCCTTGCCGCGCTCCCACTCCAGATCGTCAGAGCCCAGCGCCCGTCGGAGCACTTCCCGCGGGCCTGGCTCTAGCAGGTGCCAGGCACTGACCAGATCCAGCGCGGGGTCGGCCGGGCCGAAGCCGCCGGTGTCGAGTACGCCGCTGAGCCGGTCTCCCGCGACCAGTACGTTGCCGGGAATCAAGTCACCATGGCTCATCACGTCCGGAGCCGTGCGTGGCAACTCCCGAAAATGGCTCCACACCTGGCGCAGCCGAGGTACGTCGAGCAGCCCCTTGCTCTCCTCGAAGCACTTCGCCATCCAGTCGTCGTGGTGAGCGAGAACGCCGCCACGACCTTCGCCGCTGAACAGCCGCCCCCGCGTCTCCACGTCCCGCAGGGCCGCGATGAAGGCCGCAAGGTCCTCGGCAAAAGCGTCCGACGTACTCGGGTCGGCATCGAAGGCGATCGTTCCCGGCAGCCAGGTCTGGACCGCCCACGGCATGGGGTAATCCGCTCCAGGTTGTCCGAAGGCGACGGGTTCCGGAACGGGGAAGCGAGACACCTGCGCCAGCTCCGCGCTCGCCTCGGCTTCCTGTTCCAGAACCGCCAACGCCTCGGCAGCATCGACCAGACGCAATGGGAAACGCGCAGAGAGGTCGTTCCCGATGCGAAAGATGGCGTTGACCGTCCCGGTCGAGGGCACGGGTCGAATCGCCTCGCCCTTCCACTGAGGGAACTGTTGCTGGATCAAGGACGCAACGGTTTCGGTCGTCACGTCCACCTGGTCGTCGTGCACAGGCCCATACCTACACGACAGTCACCACAAACAGCACTCATTTTGACTCGGCAGGTAGTGGGTACTGGCGCGGGACGATGAGCGAAGCTGCGGCCCGCCCTGGGGCATCGGTACGAAACGGGCACGTTCTGCGGACCGTCGTGCCTGGTGTCGCGATGATCGCGGTCACTTTCGGGTTCGCACGCTACGGATACGGGCTCCTGTTGCCACAGATGCAGGCCGACCTGGGCATCACACCGCGCGCCGCGGGGCTGACCGCTTCGGCCGGGTACGCGTCGTACCTGATCGCGAATCTTTCCGTGATCTGGATGACCGTCAGGCTGGGACCGCGATGGCCGATCGGACTCGCGGCGGCACTCGCGGCCATCGGGATGACGATCGTCGCGGCAGCCGGCACCTCGTTGGCCGCACAGGTCGGCGTGGTCGTCGCCGGCACCGCGGCCGGTCTGGCATTCCCGCCGTACGCCGACATCGTGGATCAGCACGTGCCTGCGGCTCGGCGTGCCCTTGTGTGGTCGACGATCAGTTCAGGAACCGGTTGGGGAGTCGCGATCGGAGGACCGGTCGCGATCGGCTTGGGAGAGGACTGGCGGCTCGCCTGGCTGGTGTTCGTCGTCCTGGCGGTCGGCGCGGGAGTCCTCGCGACGGTGTGCGCACCATCGCGAGGTCGAGACTCGCGCCGGCCCCAGGTGCCACAGCTGAGTTGGACCTGGTTCGTCTGCCCGAAGTCCCGCCCCTTGCTGCTCTCCTCCGTCCTCATCGGGGCGGGCAGCGCTGTGTGGTGGACCTTCAGTGTCGAGGCCCTGCACACAGCCGGGCTTGCAGCCGGAGAAGCCAAGAGTGCCTACGCGGTGTGCGGTGCCGCCAGCCTCCTCGCCTCGCTCAGCGGATCGGTCGTCGACCGCATCGGCCTGCGGAACAGCTACCTCGGCGCATGCGCACTACTCACCGCAGCACTGGTCCTGATCGCGGTCGGAGCCCGCCAGTTCATCATCGCCCTGCTGGCCGCGGCGTTGTTCGGTGCTTTCTACAGTGCGGTGGTCGCGACCCAGGGCATCTGGAGTGCCCACGTCTTCGCCTCACGCCCCTCAGCCGGGCTCGCCGCAGTCAACACCGCACTCACCATCGGCACCATCGCCGGTCCAGCCGCGGCGGGACTCCTGATCAACCGATCCGGCTACCCCGCCACGCTGCTCGCGGCGGCCTCAGTGGTCGCGATCTCCGTCGTCTTCTGCCCGCCATCGGCACGCCGCCGCGAGATCCTGGCAGCGCACCGATGCCGAGCCACACCGATCCGCGACTGACAACCAGCAGGTGCCCTACGATCGTCAGGTGCTGATCTTGAACTTCGGCGAGGTCGCCAGTTCGGCCAACTGGCGGGCAGTGAACACCGGTTGGGTCAGCGGCGATCGCTCCGTGCGGTCGCTCTTCTTGGCCTGTGCGAAATACACGACGGTGCCGTCGTCGTACCGGTAAGCTGCCCACTGGTCATAGCTGCCGCGTCCCTTGGCGGTCAGTACGCCGACCTTCTTGCCGCCGACGTCCACGAGGTCGCAGGTGCCGGTCCCGCCCCAGAAGCCCTTCGCCAACGTGCATGGGTCGGTCGCCGGTTTGCCGTTGGGCGTGGTCGACAGCACCAGCAACTTGCCGACCCGGTTGTCTTTCTGCACCGGGATAGAGGCCGAGTACTCCCAGTAGTCCGGCTCCCCGTCACTGGACGCGTACTGGCTCTGCGGCCATCTCATCGGACCGCCGCCCGGGTACTTCAGGTCCGGCGAAGTGAACCCCGGTGGTAGTGACGAGGTCAGGTCGTTCATGAGTTTCACGGCCCGGTCGGCGCGAGGACCCGCGCTCGCCGTGCGGTCCGCCTGGCCCTCCGGCCACGGGTCGCCAGTCTTCCGGGTCTTCGGCGCAGTCGTCGGCGCCACTGTGGAGACTGGCTGCGACGCGGATGCCGACGGCGGGAATGCCGACGGTGTACCCGGCCCGCCCGCCACCATTTGGCCCACCGACCGGTGACCGGTGTAGTTCGTGAACAGTGCGGGACCGGCCGTGACGCCAACCACCAGCGGTACGACGGCGAGCCCGGCCCATGTCGCCCTGCGCCGCTTGCGCGCCCGGCGGGCCTGCTCGAGAGCGTGCGCAGGATCCATCGACGGCGGTGGGCTGCTCCGCACGATCACGTCGTGCAGTGCCTCGTTGAGATCCTCTTCGTTCATCGAACCCTCTCCTCTTCCAGCAGTCCACGCAGTGTCGCCAGCCCGCGCGCGGCCTGGCTTTTGACAGTTCCGGCCGAGCAGTCGAGCAGCTCAGCCGTCTGCTCGACGGACTGGTCCTCCCAGTAGCGCAGGACCAGTACGGCACGTTGCCTCGGCGGCACCTTCACGAGTGCCTCCAGCAACACGAGCCGTTCGTCGGCGAAGTCGGCCGACGGCGCCGCCCGATCGGTCGCCTCGGACGCGACCGACTCGTGCCGGAACCACCCCCGGCGCCGCTCGGACAGGAAGGTACGGATGAGTGTCTGCCGGGTGTAGCTGTCCATCGCCTCGTGCCGCTGGATCCGCCGCCACACCAGGTAGATCTTCGTGAACGTCTGCTGCACCAGGTCTTCCGCACGATGCCAGTCGCCACAGAGCAGGTACGCCGTGCCGCGCATGGCATCGGAACGTGCCGCGAAATACGCCTCGAACGCCGCGTCCCGATCACTCATCCGATCTCCCATCCTCGATACCGGGTTAGACACGCCTCCGGGGCGGAAGTTGGTTGCATCCGCAGGTGGAACCTCGCACACGCGCTAGGGTCACAACCATGTTCGGTGTGCGAGGCAGGACGGCTCATCTGGCGTGGTACCGGACCGATGAGGCGCCGGCCGAGGTCTTGTTCCTGCACGGGTTCTCGGACTCTGCGCAGTGCTGGGAGCCGGTGATCCGCGCGATGCCCGGGATCCGCGCGCTCGCGATCGATGCGCGCGGGCACGGTGAGTCCGGGCTCCCGGACGAACCTGTTCGCTACGAGGCACACCGCGACGATGCCGCCCTCGTGCTGTCGAGCCAGCCCCAGGACGGCGGGATCGTCGTGGTCGGCCACTCGATGGGCGCGATGGCAGCCGCGCACCTTGCCGCGTCCCGGCCGGACCTGGTCCGTGCGGTCGTGCTGGAAGACCCGCCGACCGGAACCCCTGGCGACCGGTCCGACCAACCGTGGTCCGAGCCGAACTGGCTCGCGGAGGTCCGGGCACTCGACCTGCCGTCACGGATCGCGAAGGGCCGATCCAACGACCCCGACTGGCCCGACGACGAACTCGAGCCCTGGGCCGTGTCCAAGGCGCAGGTCAACCCGCACCTGTTCGATCTGACGTTCCGCGACGCCGGCCCGTTGACCGACCTGCTCGCCGAGATCACTTGCCCGGTCCTGCTGATCCACGGCGACACCGAACGCGGCTCACTGATCTCCACCGAGTACGCGGACCGCTGCGCCCAAGTAGCAGCCGGCGAGTTCCGCGCGGCACATATCGCCGGCGCCGGCCACTCGGTACGCCGCGACAAGCGTCCGCAGTACCTCGCAGAACTCACCGCGTTCCTCGACCGATACCGCTAGTGGAGGGTGTAGCCGCCGTCGATCACCACTACTGAGCCGGTCATGAAGCTGGAGGCCGGCGAGGCCAGGAAGACGACGGTGGGCGCGATTTCTTCGGGTACGGCGTACCGCCGCATCGGGGCGTCGTCGATCCAGCGGGCCTTGAACTCTGGCTCGTCGACCGGCGCCATCTCGGTCTTCACGTAGCCCGGGGCGACGGCGTTCACGCGGATGTTCAACGGCGCCCACTCCGCGGCCAGGGACTTGGTCAGCTGATGGACCGCGGCCTTGGAGGCGTTGTACGCCGGTTGCCACTGCGGACGGTTCACGATCTGCGCGGAGATCGACCCGATGTTGACGATGGTGCCGCCGCCGACCGTCGTGAAATGCCGGGCCGCCTCCTGGCTGAGCTTCCACAAGCCGTCGACGTTCGTGGCGAAGACCGCGTCCCATTCGTCGTCGGGTACGTCGAGCGCCGGCCGGTGAACGCACGCCCCGGCGTTGTTGACCAGGATGTCGAACCGCCCGGTCGCGTCCAGTGCCGCCTGGATCGCCGCCCGGCCGGAGGCCCGGTCGTTCACGTCGAGGCCGACACCGACCACCGTCCGTCCGGTGTCGCCCGCCAGCGCTTCGGCCGCCTGCTGCGAGGCCGCGGCGTCGCGCGCTCCGATCACCACATCCGCACCGGCCTCGGCCAACCCGGTCGCGAACGCACGACCGAGCCCGCGATACCCACCCGTCACGAGAGCCGTCCGCCCGACCAGCGAGAACTTGTCGAGAACCCCCATCACACAACAACCGCTTCGATAGTCATCCCGACATTGTCACCGGTCCCCGCGGCTGACCATGGCACCCCAGCCCGAGCCCGCTTCCGGTAGTGCGTCTGTGGTCTTAGGCTGTTGCGGGTCGGGGAGACTGCGATGGGCCTGAGGTCGGGCGCACCGCTGGAGGGCGGCGGACTGTGGAACGTGGAGACGGCGTCCGCGGCCAGGAGGCGGAGCGAACTCGACCTGCAAGACTGCTCGGTCGGCGGGCCGAGCGGGCCGTCCTCGACCGCCTGCTCGCCGAGGTCCGCAACGGCACCAGCCGGGTACTCGTCGTCCGGGGCGAGGCCGGGGTCGGGAAGACCGCGTTGCTGACCTACGCGACCGACTCCGCAGCGGACCTCAGCACGCTGCGGGCGGCCGGCGTCCAGTCGGAGATGGAGCTGGCGTTCGCGGCACTCCATCAGCTGTGCGCGCCGCTGCTCGATCGCCTGCATCGGATCCCGGAGCCGCAGCGCCGGGCGCTCGCGACGGTGTTCGGGCTGGCGCCAGGTCCCGCTCCGGACCGCTTCATGGTCGGACTCGCAGTGCTGAGCCTGATCTCCGATCTGGCCGGAGAACAGCCGGTCCTGGTCGTCGTCGACGATGCGCAATGGCTCGACACGGCGACGGCGCAGACGCTCGGGTTCGTCGCCCGCAGGATCGGCGCCGAATCGGTCGGGTTGTTGTTCGGCGCCCGCGAGATCGGAGTGGACCTGCACGGTCTCCCTGAGGTCCAGGTCGAGGGGTTGCCGGCTGACGAGGCACACGCGCTGCTGGGATCAGCTGTCGAGTTCCTGCTCGACGAACCGGTCCGCAAGCGGATCGTGGCCGAGACCGGCGGTAACCCGCTGGCCTTGCTCGAACTGCCCCGCGGCCTGACGGCCACGCAGCTCGCGGCAGGGTTCGGCCTGCTCGGCGGACAGGGTCTGCCCGGACGCATCGAGCAGAGCTTCCTGCGGCAGGCCGATGCCCTGCCCGCACCGACCCGGCAGCTGCTTCTGGTCGCGGCGGCCGAGCCGATCGGCGATCCGGTGCTCGTCCGGCGGGCCGCAGACCACCTAGGCATCGATGCGGCCTTCGCCGAGATCGACGGACTCCTCAGCCTGGGCGAGCGGGTGACGTTCCGCCACCCGCTGGTCCGGTCAGCGCTGTACGGATCGGCCTCCGAGACAGACCGCCGCGCAGTGCACCTGGCGCTGGCCGGCGCGACGGACTCGGCAGCAGACCCGGACCGGCGCGCCTGGCATCTGGCCGCAGCCGCGATCGGACCTGACGAGGACGTCGCTCTGGAGTTGGAGCGGTCCGCCGACCGCGCTCAGGCCAGAGGCGGATTCGCTGCCGCGGCTGCGTTCCTGCAGCGCGCGGTAGCCCTCACCCGTGATCCGGTCCGGCGGACCGAGCGCGCGCTGGCCGGCGCGCACGCCAGTCTGCAGGCCGGCGCATTCGAAACCGCGTGGGCGTTGCTGGCGACGGCCGAGGCAGGGAAGCTCGACGACCTGGGGCGGGCCCGGATCGATCTGCTCCGCGCCGAGGCGGCGTACGCGCAACAGCGTGGCCGGGACGCGCCTGGCCTGCTCCTGCGTGCCGCCAAGACCCTCGAAACACTCGACGTACAGCTCGCTCGCGACACCTACCTCGATGCCTGGAGCGCCGCCCTGTTCGCAGGTCAGCTGGCCGCGGGCACCGGTCTGCGCGAGGTGTCGCTGGCAGCCGAGGCAGCGCCGCGGTCCGGCAGCTCCACGCGAAGTTCTGATCTGCTGCTGGACGGTTTCGCGTTGCTGTTCGCCGAGGGCCGGTCTCGTGCGGTGCCGCTGCTCAAGCAGGCTGCCACCGCGTTCGGTGAGCAGAAGGCCTCGACCGAGGAGGTGCTGCGCTGGGGATGGATGGCCACCGCGGCGGCCGCGACCGCGTGGGACTTCGAAGCATGCCGGTCCACCGCCACCCGGCAGGTGGAAGTGGCACGTGGCGCCGGTGCGCTCGCGGTCCTGGCTGTCGGTGTCAACGTGCTCGGCCAGGTCGTCGCCCTGGCCGGCGACTTCGCCGAAGCCACCTCGCTCCGGGCCGAGGCCGACGCGGTCCGAGAGGCCACCGGCACGCACGTGCTGCCGTACGGCGGACTGGTGCTGGCAGCACTGCGCGGACGCCCGGACGAGGCGTTCCCGTTGATCGACGAGACCATCGCGAGCGCGACCGCCGAAGGGCAGGGTACGGCGGCGCAGTACGCGCGCTGGGCGAGGTCCGTCGTACTCAATGGTCTCGGCCGCCACGACGAGGCGTTGCCGTGGGCGATCTCGGCGAGCGAGGACACGCCGGAGCTGTTCGTGTCGTCGTGGGCGCTCAGTGAGCAGATCGAGGCGGCCGCACGAAGCGGACGTCAACGCGAGGCAGCTGCCGCACTCGAGCAGCTGCAGGCGAAGACGCTGGACACCGACGAGCGCTGGGGCCGCGGTATCGAGGCTCGCGCGCGGGGTTTGCTGGACGACGGCGCGACCGCCGAGGGTGCGTACCTCGAGGCGATCGAGCAACTGACCGGCACCCGGCTGCGCCCGGACCTGGGACGTGCCCATCTGCTGTACGGCGAATGGCTGCGGCGTCGTACTCGCAGGGGGGAGGCACGGGCGGAACTGCGCAACGCGTACGACCTGTTCACGTCGATCGGCATGGCTGCGTTCGCCGAGCGGGCGCGTCGCGAGTTGCAGGCGACCGGAGAGACGGTACGCCGACGAGCGAGCGGACCGGCCGCGGGTAGCCGGCTCACTCCGCAGGAACTCCAGATCGCCTCGCTGGTCCGCGACGGACTGTCGAACCCCGAAGTGGGCGCCCGGCTGTTCCTGAGTCCCCGCACGGTCGAGTGGCACCTCCGCAAGATCTTCGACAAGCTCTCGATCAGCTCGCGCAGACAGCTGCGCGAGGCGCTGCCCGAGACCGGCCACGAGGCGACCTAGTTCCGGAGCAGTTGCTGACCGCCGTCGACGTCGTACGTCGCACCGGTGAGTGCTGTGTTCGTCATCAGGTGGATGATCAGCGCGGCCACGTCGTCCGGACCGACCACCCGCCGGATCGGAAGCGTGTCGCGCAGCTCCGCCCGCCGCTGTTCGAGCTGATCTCCGAGCAGCCGCGCCGACAACGGTGTGTCGACGAACCCAGCCGCGACGGCGTTCACGCGGACCGGGGCAAGTTCCAGTGCGGCGTTGGCGGCGATCGCCTGCAGTCCGACGGTTCCGATCGCGGCGAGACTCAGGCCGACGCCTGGCCGGCGGGCGCCGGTGCCGCTGATGAGCGTGAGGGAACCGCCGGGACGAACGCGCCCGATGCAGAGCCGGGCGATCCGCAGAGCTCCGAGCAGATCCTCGTCGAGGAGGCGCAGCGCCCGTTCGAAGTCCAGCTCGGCGATCGGTGCGTAGAACGGTCCGCCGCCGCTCACCAGGACATGGTCGAGCTCTGCGGGCAGGTCGGCGAAGACCTGCTCGAGACGCTCCGGATCGCCCAGGTCCAGGGTCGGCGCACTCTCGGCGCCGACCTCGGCGGCGGCCTTGGCGAGTCGTTCGGGATCGCGGCCGGTGACAACAATCCGGGCGCCGGCCGCGTGGGCCTGGTGGGCGGCGGCCAGTCCGATCCCCGAACTTCCGCCGATCACGACCACAAGCTGCCCGTCGAGTCTGTCGCTCATCGTGTTCTCCAGTTCATCAGGTCAGTTGGACACCGGTACCGCACAGCCGTGCACGCGCGGCGTCGCCGGCAGTTGGGTGGCGGGCGGGCGGCCGCGTGCGACGTACAGGAAGGTGATCAGCGCGGCAACGACGCTCAGGCCGGCCATCACGAGCATCGCCGTCTGGTACCGGTGCGCGAGGGGCTGGACGAGGTCGTCCGAGCCGCCGACGCCGAGCAGGGCCGGGACGAGCGCGATCAGCACGACGCCGCCGACACGGGAGGCGGCGTCGTTGATCGCGGATGCCTCGCCCAGGTCGGTGTCGTCGACAGCAGCCAGTACGCCGGCCGTGAGCGGTGCGACGGTCAGACCGATACCGAGACCCCACAGCAAAGCGCCCGGCAGGATCGCGTGCAGGTAACTCTCGCCGGGGCTCGCCGCCGACAACCACGCGAATCCACCGGCCACGATCAGGATGCCGACAGCCATCGGCCCACGAACGCCCACGCGAGCCACGAGGCCACCGACGAACGGCGAGACGAGCAGGAAGACGGCTGACTCCGGGATCAACGCCGCACCTGCCTCGGTGGCGCTGTACCCCAGCTGTAGCTGGCACTGCAGGACGACCAGGTAGCTCGCCGCCGACAGGGCTCCGTAAAAGAGGAGAGTCGCGGCATTGATCGCGACGAACTGCTTGATCCGGAAGAGCGCCGTACGCACCATGGGCGCCGGCCGCCGTTGCTCCACCGGAATGAGTACGACCAGGCAGACCACGCCGACGCCGGCCGGCACCAGCACCTTGGCGCTCCCCCATCCGGCGGCTGGACCTGCTGTCAGCGCGTAAATCACACCGCCCAGGCCGAGGATGGTCAGCAGAGCTCCCGTCACGTCGACCGAGAGCTCCCGGCGTGGGCGGCTGACTTCCGGTACGCCGTGAAGTACCCACAACGCTGCTGCGATCAGCGGAACGTTCAGCAGGAACACGTAGCGCCAGGAGCCATGGTCGATCAACCACCCGCCGCCGTACGGACCGAGCGTCGTACCGAGAGTCGACAGCCCTGCCCAGATGCCGATCCCCTTGGCGCGGTCCGCCGGGCGCAAGGTGCCGTTGAGCAAGGCCAGGCTGCTGGGCACGACCATTGCTCCACCGGCTCCTTGCACGACCCGCGCGGCGATCAGCGCCGCGGTGTTCGGCGCTGCCGCGCAGCACAGCGACCCGATCAGCATCACGACCAGACCGGTGATCAGGATCCGGCGCCAGCCGAAGTGGTCGGCCAACGCACCGGCGAGCAGAAGCAGGGCGGCGACGGTCACCAAGTAGCCCGTCAGAACCCATTGCAGCCCACTCACCCCGGTCCCGAGGTCGCGACCGATCGCCGGAATCGCGACGTTGACCATGTACGCGTCGATGAAGCCGACCATCGAGGCGAGCACCGTCGCCGCGATCAGCAGCGCCCCGGCCCGCCCACGCACCGCGACCCCCGAGTACGCCGCCCGCTCGTCGCTGGCTGTCATCTCACACCCTCCCGTCAGCCGCGGCCGGATCGTTCGGGTGCGGCGACAGCGGGGTCACCTCGTCGGTCCGCCAGATGCGCAACGGCATCGAGGCCAGGACCGTCTCCAGGTCCGCGGCGTCGGTGGTTCCGTCCGGCACCCGGGTGGTCATCGTGACGAGGAATTCCATCTCCGCCTCCGGCTCGTGGATGTTCTCGCGTCCACGATGTGGCTTCGGCGGCGGGGATCACCCCCGTGACTGTCACTGGTTGCCGGGGACCAGGGACACTCACTGGCCCGACGGGCGCGTGGTCCGGGTGAATCTGAACCCGAGCGAAAGGAGTCCGCGATGGACAGGAAGCACGAGTACGACGTGATCGTGCTCGGGGCCGGCGCCCCGGGAGAACACTGCGCCGCAACGTTGGCCAAGGGTGGGGCGCGCGTCGCCGTCGTCGAGCGGGAACTGCTCGGCGGCGAGTGCTCGTACTGGGCCTGCATCCCGTCGAAGACCCTGCTGCGCCCGGGCGAGGCGCTGGCCGAGGCCCTCGACGCGCCCGGTGCCCGGGAGGCCGTCACCGGTTCCCTCGACGTCGCCGCGGCCCTGGCGTGGCGGGACTTCATGGTGTCCGGCTACGACGACTCCGGGCAGGTCTCGTGGGCCAAGGGCGCCGGAATCGAGGTACTGCGCGGACACGGCCGGCTCGCGGGACCGCACACGGTCGCGGTGGACGACCGGACCTTTACCGCCGACGCGATCGTGGTCGCGACCGGCGCCGACCCGATGATCCCGCCGGTCCCCGGGCTGGCGGATCTTCCCGGCGTGTGGACGAATCGCGACGTCACCGGGATGGTCGAGGTACCGGACCGGCTGCTCGTCCTCGGCGGCGGCGCCACCGGCGTCGAGATGAGTCAGGCGCTGGCCCGGATGGGCACGGCCGTGACGCTCCTCGAGCGCGGCGAACACCTGCTGACCCGCGAGCCGCGAGCGGTCGGCGAGGCGATCGCCACCGCACTCGCCGCCGACAACGTGGACGTCCGGGTCGGCATCGGCGCGGAACGAGCCGCGCTCGCGGGATCGACGTACGTCGTCGACCTCAGCGACGGGACCCAGGTGACAGGTGACCGGATCCTGGTCGCGACCGGTCGCCGGCCGCGCGTCGACGGCATCGGACTGGACACCGTCGGCATCGATCCCGACCCACGCGGCATCCCGGTCGACGACACACTCCAGGCAGCTCCGGGCATCTGGGCGATCGGCGACGTCACCGGGCTCTGGCAGCTGACCCACGTCGGCGAGTACCAAGGCCGTGTTGCCGCGAGCAACATCCTTGGAACCCCACGTACGGCGAGCTACGAAGCGGTGCCGCGCGTCGTGTACAGCTACCCGCAGGCCGCGTCCGTCGGCGCCGCGGACGGCGCGTTCGTGGCGACCGTCCAGCTGTCCGGGGTGCCGCGAACCTCGACGTACCTGCGCTCGTACGATACGCAGCCGGGCTTCCTCACCCTCGTCTCCGACGGCACCGTGATCACCGGCGCGTACGCCGTCGGCCCGGAAGCCGGCGAATGGCTGCAACAAGCGACCCTCGCCGTTCGCGCGAAGGTCCCGCTCCCCGTGCTCCTCGACGTCATCCAGCCGTTCCCGACGTTCTCCGAAGCCTTCCTGCACGCGCTGCGCGACCTCGAAACCCAGATCGCCGCCCGCTGACTACCCGGTAGTCAGGGACCGAGGAGTCCGACGGCGAAGGAGACGACCAGGACCGAGAGCATCAGGGCCGAGACCGATTCGACCGCCATCAGCAGCTTGGCCCGAACGGTCAGCGGCATGGTGTCGGTGGGGCTGAAGGCCGACGAGTTGGTGACGGACACGAACAGGTAGTCGATGAATCCCGGGGTCCAGCCGGACCTGGCCGAGGACCGCCGCGCCACTTCACTGATCGCGTCGTGGTCCTCGTCCTGGGGAAACCGGAAGTCGGCAGCAGGCAATCCCGGCCGGTCGACCCGAAAGCGCGAGACCGGACCGCCCCGATCAAGCTCCCAGTACGCGAGCGCGAACACGAGAACGTTCGTCAGCCACACCTGGCCGGCGGCTGCCAGCAACTGACCACCCGCTGTCGCCTCCCCTGCAACCAGCGACCGGATCAGCAGCACGAGGGCAGTCGTGTTGGACAGCGCGATCAGCAGCACGAGGCCGATCGACAGCCGTCGCAGCAAGCGGTTCTCCTTGCTCATCCGGCGCGGGTTGGCCAGGACCAGGGGAACGAACAGCAGCAGTTCCAGCGCCGGGATCACGAACCGTGGCCCGATCTGCAGAGCGCTGGGCAGTACGGCGTACAGCCCGATCGCCGCCATCACCGCGACAGCAGCCGGCAATCGGGGCTCGGCCGGACGGGTCTGCCGCGTCCGTTCATCATTCATGCGAGCCACCCTGGCACAAGAGTCGCGGGGCACCGCGCAGGCGGCGTCGGTCGGTAGCCGGCGGTCCGTTCTTTGTCAGGCCAGGTACGGGCGGCCGGCGCCGTCCCACTTGAGGACACCGGTGTAGGCCTGGCGCTTGCTCGAGTCCTTCACGCCGTTGTGGTTCGCGTCGACGTACGCATGGAAGGCGATCCGGGTGGTCGCGCCGACGTTGATGACGGTGGCGCCGCCCGGTCCGCAGAGGCGGGTCGACTTGGTGGTCATCAGGGTCTTGACTCGGGTGAAGCGACCGCCCCAGAAGGTGCTCGCGGACCAGACGTCGGTGTTGTAGGAGCAGTTGATGTAGTCGCCGCGGGAGGCGAACAGCCACACCTTGCCGCCGTGCGCGATCACCGACGGGCCCTCGATCTTCGTCGAGCTGACGATCTTGGCGATGCTCTTGCCGACCACGCGCGTCCCCGTCTGCGTGTCCATCTGGACCGCGCGGATCTGGAAGCCGGACGCGTTGCGGTAGTCGCTCTTGTAGATCAGGTACCGCTTGCCGTCCTTGGCCCGGTACGCCGCCGGGTCGATCGCCTCGTAGCCGCGCGAAACCCACGGCGAGCAGACGACCGGCTTGGCACCCGGGGTGTAGTTCCCTGCCGGACGACGGGAGGTCGCGACGCCGATGCAGTGCACGTGCCGCGACGCGGACTCGCCGGTGAAGTACATGACGTACAACGCGCCGCGGCTGTCCGAACTCTGGAAGACCTCCGGCGCCCACAGCAGCGGCTTGCCGTGGTCGACCCAGGCCGGGATCGTCGCCATCGACTTGTGGATCGCCGACCAGCCACTGCTCGTCGTCCAGCGCGTGCCGTATCCAGCGCCGGTCCGGAACAGGTAGTACTTCGAGCCAAGGTGCGCGAACCCGGGATCGGCGAAGTCCTCACTTCCAACCCGCCGCACACTACTCGGCCCAGCCGCCTGCGCAGCCCCCGGCTGCACAACAATCAGCCCCACGAGGGCCATCACAACAGCCAGCACAATACGACGCACGAGAACCTCCACAAACCCTGGGCGGACGAGGCCCCCGCAATCTAACCCGCCGGCCGGGCCACCTGGAGTTCTACGAGGTCTACGGCGCCGTCGGTGACGAAGAGGCCGAGGTGGCCTGGGCCCAGTTCGTAGCGGCGGAAGGTCAGGGCTACTCGGTTGTCTACGATGGCCTGACCGGTGGTGCCGTCCAGGAGGATCTGCACCGCGTGCCGACCGGGTGGGAGCGGACAGGCCCGTTCGAGTTCCACGACGTACGGGACGTCGCCGTCGACCTGCCATTGGGCGGGACCCGTTCGCCCGCGGGGCCAGCGGTCGAGGACGATGCGGTTGCGCTGCGGCTCGAGTCGTACGACGGTGGCCTCCTCCCCGTCGGCGCTGGCGTGCAACAGCAACCCGAAAGCCTGCGTGCCGGCCTCGACGTCAACGGTCAGCGTGATCAGACACCGCTCCGGCGCGACCTCCCCGACCCACGCTGCGTACCGATCAAGAGCAGGCTCGACGTCGAGTTTCACCTGCTGTACGTCGGAATACGTCGCCACGACCTCCGCAGGAAGTCCGAACGCCAACGTCCCGTCGTCCTCCTGATGCGCCTCGAGTACGGCGAGATCACCGGCCCACTCCCACCGGCCGGCATCGGAATCGCCTTGTTTTGTGGGGATCCAGCCGATGAAGAACCGGCGCCCCTCGTGCTCGACCGACTTGGCCGCGTAGAACGCCCGCCCGTCGACAGTGTCACGCCCCGGCGCGAGCCACGGACCATCCGGCCCGCGCGCGATCCGATAACGGGTCTGGAACGCGTCGGTGAACTCGGAGTACACCAGGTACCACCAGTCGCCCCACTGGAACACGTCCGGGCACTCCTGCGTGACGAACCGGTGCGGCTCCCACAACGGCTCCGCGATCGTCCACTGCTCCAGGTCGGTCGACGTCAATCGCGCGACAACTCCACACCGGCGATCCGGCGCATCGGCGTACCGTGCCGCCAGGATCATCTGCCACGGCTGATCGGCTGCGGTCCGGTACACGAACGGATCCCGCCAGTCCTGCGGCACAAGGCCTGCAGGCGCACCGAAAGAAAGCTCGGGCAGCTTGGTCCATCGCGTCGGATCCCCGTCGCTGATCGCGTGACAGACGACTTGGTACGAGCCGTTCGCGTCCCCGCGCCGCGGATTGTGCCCGGTGTAGAAGAGATGCAGCTGAGAGCCATCGGCAACCACACTGCCCGTGTAGCAGTCGAAATCGACCGCGTCCCGATCCCCGGCCGGCAGTACGACGCCGTGGTCCGTGTACTGCACGAAGTCCGTGGTGGACACCAACGCCCACGGCATCCCACTCGCACCGGCGGTCGGGTCCTCCGGACGCTCGTCCAGCAGGTAGAACAGCCAGATCCGGCCGGCGTGACTGAACGGGATCACATCACCGACGAAGCCCGACGACGGGCGCCAGTGGCTCATTTCGCAGTAACCCGTGGTCGCCGGCGCGGCGGATCACCGACCGACTCACGCTCGATCAGTGGGCAGTCGACGATCACCCGCTCGGGTGCATCGTCCGGGCCGGCCACCACGAGCTCGCCTGCCCGTCGGCCCAGCATCAGGTGCGGCAGCTCGGCGGTCGTGAGGCCCGGACGGACCTGGTCCGCGACATCGGGCTGATTGTCGAAGCCGACGATGCTGACGTCCCGCGGGCACTCCAGCCCGAGCGCATGCAGGGCAAGCAGCGCGCCGATCGCCATTCGATCGTTCCCGCAGACCAAGGCTGTCGGCGCATGCTCGGTGATCACCTCGGTCGCGAGGTCGTACCCGTTCCCGATCTGGTAGGTGCCGTACCGATGGACGAGGTCGGCCGGACGCAGACCGGCCGCCCGCGCGGCGTCGTCGAATCCGCGCCGGCGTTCCTTGCAGGCATAGTCGTTCCGCATGCCGCCGAGGAACGCGACCTCGCGATGCCCGCGCTCGAAGACGGACGCCGCCGCGGCGCGCCCACCGGCGTACTCGTCGGCCAGCAGGATCGTGTCGGCGTGCCCCTCCTCGGGCCAGCAGTTGACGAAGATCGTCCGGATCCCGTCGAGGCGCGGGCTGCGGTGCAGCGGCTTGGGCGAGAGCGAGGCGTACACGATCGCGGCGACTCCTTGCCCGACCAGGCTCGCCACCGCGTCGTCGCCCTGCCCCGGGTCGTCTGTCGTGTCGACGACCATGCACACGTAGCCCGCCGGCTGGACGACCTGTTGCAGGCCGAGCACGATCAGACCGGCGTACGGCTGGGACACGATCCCACTGGTCACGACGCCGACAGTGAACGACTTGTTCGACCGCAGCAGCTGGGCCGCCCGGTTGGGGACGAAGTCGAGCTCGGCCGCGGCCTGGAGCACGCGCCGCCTGGTCTCCTCGGCCACCGCGACGTCGCGGCGGTCGTTGAGCACGAACGAGACGGTCGGCTGGGACACCCCCGCGCGTCGGGCGACGTCGGTCATCGTGACGCGTTTCGGCCGGCCGTCCGACTGCTTCGCCATTGGCCCCTCCTTAACGATGCGCGGCCTGTCAACCGCAGCCATTAACTATCACGAATCGGCCCAATACGTATTGCGCCCCACCGTACACCGCTGCTACCGTCCCGGGTCAATACGTATTGGGCGGCGCGCCGGGCCGCCCGAGCGGTCAAGGAGGAACCCTCATGACAGGTATGAATCCGCCCGGAGGCTCGCTCGCCCGCCGTACGCTGCTGAAGGCCGGAGCCGGTGGGCTCGGGCTCGCCGCACTGGCCGACCTGGCCGCCTGCAGCAAGGACGGCGGCGGCTCGTCGAAGTCGCTGAAGATGCTGTACTTCGGCGAGCAGGCACAGGCGACCCAGCTGCAGAACCGGTTGCAGCCGCAGATCTCCAAGCTGGACGCGAGCATCAAGTTCGAGATCTCCGCCATCAACGGCACCGACTGGAACGACTTCCTGGCCAAGGTGCTGACCCAGATCGCGGCCGGGACCCCGCCGGACATCATCAGCGTCGCCACCGAGGGCCTGCAGCTGATGGCGTCGAAGGAGCTCGCGGTCCCGCTCGACGACTACGTCACCAAGGACCTGGATGCGCTGAAGGAGTACTTCGCCGACATCCACCCGGCCCTGGTCGAGTCGATGATGTACCAGGGCCACCTGTGGGAGCTCCCGGACAGCTTCAACGCCGGGAACATGTTCTACAGCACGGGCCTCTTCCAGCGCGCCGGCGTCGTACCACCGAGTGCGGACTGGACCCTCGACGACTTCGAGACCGCGGCCACCAAGATCGCCAAGTTCAAGGGCATCAACGCCTTCGGCTGGGTGGTCCGGCTGTGGGGTAGTTGGACGTCCTTCATGTACGCGAACAACGCCAACCTGCTCGAGGAGGGCAAGTACGACGGCGGCGACTGGCTGTGGAACAAGGCATACGCCGGTGACGCTGCCGCCGCGGGCCGCAAGGGCGGCTGGAAGTGGGGCGCACCGACGGCGAACTCGGACGCCACCGTCGAGGCGCTGAACTACATGATCGAGCTGACCAAGAAGGGTCTGTCACCGTCGCCCGATGTCGGCGGTGGCGGCACCCTGCAGGGCCTGTTCGCGTCGAACCGGATCGGGATGTCGATCGGCGGCGGGTTCTGGGCCGGCGGCCTGACCAACGCCGGGATGAAGAACGGCAGCTTCGACGTCACGATGTTCCCGAAGTGGAAGAGCCAGCGGCACCTGTTCGGCGCCGGCGGGTACGCGATCTTCAAGTCGTCGAAGAAGAAGGACCTGGCCTGGGAGGTCCTGAAGCTGCTGGTGAAGCCGGAGACCTTCGACCTGGTCTTCCCGGGCAACGTGACCACGCCCGGCCGCAAGTCCCTGGTGACGGCCGCGCGGTACGCCAAGACCGGCCCGAAGCACTGGTCGGTCTTCTACGACACGCTGACCAAGCACCCGGACACCGCCCCGATCCCCGCCCCGCCGTACTACAACGCGCTCGCGACCGCGCTGAACCAGCGCACCACGCAGGCGATCTCGTCCGGTAACGCGAAGGCGGCTCTGGACGGGCTGCAGTCCGACCTCGAGAAAGCAGCAGGAGCGAGCTGATGGCTGCCGTCACCGCGGAGGTGCGCGAAGCCGTCGTGAAGCGGCGCGGTCACCCGTCCTCGCACGGACAGGCGCGGTTCGGGTTCGCGATGATCGGGCTGTCGGTGCTGTTCGTCGCAGTCTTCACCGCGATCCCGATCGTCGCCTCGCTGGGTCTGTCGTTCTTCTCCTGGGACGTCATCTCGACACCGGAGTACGTCGGCCTCGAGAACTACCAGCGGCTGTTCACCGACGGGCCGGTGCTCAAGTCGTTCGGCGTGACGCTGGGGATGGCGCTCGCGATCGTCGTACTGCAGTTGACCATCGGGCTCGGGCTCGCCGTCCTGGTCAACCAGCGCAAGCTGGTCTGGGTACGGACGTTGTTCCGTACGGCGTTCTACCTGCCGCTGCTCGCATCCACGGCGGCCGTGTCGATCTTCATGGGCTACCTGTTCGACTACAAGTTCGGGGTCGTGAACTACTACCTCAACCTGCCCGGGATCTCGAACGTGCCGTGGCTGACCAGCGGGTTCGGGGCGGCCGCGACGATCGTGCTGATCGCTGTGTGGCAGCAGATCGGGTTCACGTTCGTCCTGTTCGTCGCGTCGCTGATGTCGGTCCCCACCGACGTACTGGAGGCCGCGCAGATCGACGGCGCCGGGGGGTTCCGGACGCTGTTCCGGATCAAGATCCCGTTGATCAGCCCGACGATCCTGTTCGCCGCGGTCGTTGCCCTGATCAACGCGATGCAGCTGTTCGACCAGCCGTACATCATGACCAAGGGCGGCCCGGGGTCGGCGACCACGACGGTGACGATCCAGATGTACCAGAAGGGCTTCCAGAACCTGCAGTTCGGGTACGGCTCGGCGATCGCGATCGTGCTGCTGGCGGCGATCCTGGTCATCACCGGGCTGCAGTTCCTCGCGGCACGAAAGCTGGTGTTCTACCAATGACAGAATCCACCGGAACGCTGGCCCGGATCGGCCGGATCACCGGCGTCGCGGTGCTGGTGATCGCCGCGATGATTGCCCTCGGCCCGTTGTTGTGGACCGTCACCACGTCGCTGCGGACGCCGGCCGAGGCGTTCAGCAATCCACCGCAGTGGATCCCGCTGCATCCGGATTTCTCGAACTACGGCGCGGTCTTCGACCGGATCCCGATCGGCCGGTTCTTCTTCAACAGTGTGATCGTCACCGGGCTGATCGTGGTCGGGCAGACCGTCACCTGCACGCTGTCCGGGTACGCGTTCGCGATGGTCAGCTTCCCGGGGCGCTCGGTGATCTTCGGGATCTTCCTGGCCACCATGATGGTGCCGCTGCAGACGATCATCATCCCGGTGTTCGTGATCATCCGGTACCTCGGACTCTCCGACAGCCCGTTGTCGCTGGTGGTCTCCGCACTCGGCAGCGCGTTCGGAACCTTCCTGATGCGGCAGTACTTCATGCAGATGCCTCGCGAACTGGGCGAGGCGGCAAGGATCGACGGCGCCGGTCACTTCCAGACGTTCCTGATGATCTACGCCAAGATGGCCGGTCCGGCGATCGCCACGCTCGCGATCCTGAACTTCTCCGGCTTCTGGGCGGAGTTCTACCGGCCGCTGATCTTCCTGCAGTCGCAGGACAACTTCACGCTGCCGCTCGGGCTGGTCGGTCTGCAGGGGAACCTCGGCACCGGCTCGATCTCGGTCGTGCTGGCCGGCGTCGTACTGGCGATCCTGCCGAGCGTGCTGCTGTTCATCTTCGCCCAGAGATACTTCATCGCAGGCATCACGGCAGGAGCATCACGGTGACCCAGACCCAGTCCGCAGCTCGATCACCTCACCAGGACCCTGGAGCGGTCGCGCACCTCCGCCCCGCGTTCCACATCCGGCCGCCGCGCGGATACCTCAACGACCCGAACGGGCCGATCGAGGTGGGCGACGACGTACACCTGTACTTCCAGTCGCGGCCCACGCTCGATCACCACGTACCGGTCGAGTGGGGGCACGCGACCTCGCCCGACTACGTGCGCTGGACGTTGCACCGGCCCGCGATGGCGCCGCAACCGGGCGGGCCGGACACCGACGGCTGCTGGTCCGGCAACACGGTCCTGGACGACGGACGGGTCCGCGCGTTCTACTCGGGCCACATCGAGGGACGCCCGTACCAGTCGGTGCTCACCGCCGTGTCCGACGACAGCGGCGTGTCGTTCGGGCCGCCGCATCAGGTGGTGCCTGACCCGTCGGACGCGATCATGTTCCGCGATCCCTTTGTCTGGCAGGAGAACGGCAGCTGGTGGATGGTCGTCGGCGCCGGGTACGTCGACCGTGGGGCGAGCATCCCGTCGTACCGCTCGACCGACCTCGAGAACTGGACGTACGCCGGTCCGCTCGCCGACCTGCCCCGCGGCGTCGTGGACGGTTACGACACCGGGGCCGCGTGGGAATGCCCGCAGATGCTCACGATCGACGGCCGCCGGATCGCGGTGGTCGGGTCGTGGTCGCCGGAAGGTGGGCCCGCTGACGTGCTGTCGTTCGATGTCGACGTACCGGTGGTTCCGCGGCGCGTCGATCACGGGACCAACTTCTACGCGGCGTCGGCCTTGCGGGACAGCCGATTCGGGCCGCTGCTGTTCGGCTGGCTGACCGAGGGACGGGACCGGCCGGGTTGGACCGACGACTGGGCCGGGGTCATCTCGCTGCCCCGGGTCGTCTGGCTCGGCTCGGACTCGTCACTACGCAGCGCGCCCGTACCGACGCTCGACACCCTCCGCGTCGGCGATGGCTCACCCGCCAACGGTGCGTCGACAGGCGCACAGTGCGAAATCGTCGTACCGGAAGGCTCCGGGCAGGTCGTCATCCATTTCAGCGAGCAGGAACGCCTGGTGATCGAACTCGACGCCGACACCCTCACCATCGACCGCACCCAAGCCAGTCTCAGCCCCCACGCCCACGGCGGCCGCATGCAGGTCACGGACGCCTTCGACTCCGAATCCGACCGCCCAGCGGCCCGAATCATCCTCGACGGCTCAACCCTCGAGGTCTTCACCAGCGCCGGCCGCGTCCTCAGCACCCGCGTGTACCCGACCGCGTCGCCCAGGTGGCGAGTCGAAGCTCCGGCCAACGCCCGCTACTGGACACTCGCCCGCTGACAGAAGCAGAAGTGCTGGCCGAGGCACACGGCCTCGGCCAGCACTTGAGCGGATGTGACTACTCGCCGACCAGCTGGTCGTAGTGCGTGGTGATCGAGACCGCGTCGACGCCGTTGAACGTGGCGGGGACCTTGCCGTACGAGAGGAAGGCAGTCTTGGAACCGTTCGCCTTGCTCATGCCGTACAGGTAGCCGGACTTCGTGTCGCGGTCCACGCCGACGACCAGCGAACCGCCACGGGTACCGCAGCCGTAGACGACCAGCGACTCGTACGCCGACCAGCCGGAGGAGCGGATCAGCTTCATCACCGGCTTGGCCCCGGCCGCGACCGGGATGTGGGCGGTCCACAGCGCACCGGCGTTGGTGGTCATCAGCAGTGTGTCGTACGTCGCGTTCTCGCTGAGGACGGTCATCGCCTTGAAGCCGCGGAAGCCCGGGATCGGGCCGAGCGCCTTGAAGCCGGCGCCGACCATCGAGTACCGGTACAGGCTGCCGTTGGTGTTCAGGCCGTACAGGTACGCGTGCCGCGGCAGGCCGACGCTGTAGTTCGACGTGGCGATCGACTTGAAGCTGGTCCAGCCCGAACCGACCTTCTTGAAGGTCGCCACCGGCGGCTTGCTGTCCGGAATGTACGTCGTGTGCCGGTACAGGTTCCCGCCCTGCAGCATCAGGCCGTAGAAGTAGAACTGGGTCGCCGCGGCGTTCGCCGCCAGGTACCAGGTCGCGTTGGCGCGGGTCCCGACGAACTTGATCGGGTCACCGTACGGGTAGACCTTCACGGGGCGGCTGGCCTCGACGTCCACGCCGTCCACCATCCCGGCCGCGCTGGGCGACGCGATCGAGGTCAGGCAAGCGTCGACGGTCGCCGCCTTGGTCGTCGGCGCGGTCTTGGCAGCCCAGGAGTGCGTGCCGTCCGGTGTGGCCGCAGTAGCCGGGGCGGATGCGGCCACAGCCGAAATCAGGCCGACACCGGCCAGAGAGAGCGCAAGGCGCTGCAACTTCATAAGGAGTCCCCCTCCACAAACGTCTCGAAGAGCTCGAGATCGCGCCGACTATAGCCGAGCCTGCGGGTCTCTGACGAGAAAGTTGCAGCTACCTGCAATCGCCTGCGCTCAGGACTCCGGGACCAGACACACCCGCTGACCTGGGCCGGATGGCGTAGTGGTTCTCGTGCGGCGGGGGGATGCCTCGGCCCGGGCGTGCCGGGAGCCTGGTGACATGAGTGAGCCGATGGTCACTGCGCTGGGGCATGCCGGATTGCGGATCGACGGACCAGGGGTCCGGGTGCTTGCCGACCCCTGGTTGTCGCCGGGAGGGGCGTTCCTCGGGTCGTGGTTCCAGTTCCCGGACAACGCCCATCTGCTCACGCGCGAGCTCCTGGACGTCGACGTGGTCGTCGTGTCGCACGAGCACCTGGACCACCTCGATCTCGACCTGATCGCCGGCCTCCCCGAGGCCGTGCCGGTCGTGGTTCCGCGCTATCCGTCCACGATCATGCAGCGGCGGCTGCGAGCGGTCGGCCGGACGCGGATCGTCGTCCTCGACGCCTGGGAGCGCCACGCGCTGAACGACCGGGACTGGCTGACGGTGATTCCCGAGCAGTGCCCGATGAGCCACGACTCCGCCGTACTGTTCAAGATCGGTGACCGCAGTGTGATGCACACCAACGACGCGCGGATCTCACTCAGCCAGACCAGGCGGGCCGTCACCGAGGTCGGCGGTCCGCTCGACGTCATGGGTGTGCAGATGTCCGGTGCGAGCTGGCACCCGGTTCGCTACGAGTACGACGAGGTCGAGCGGGAGCGGATCGCCACGATCAAGCGGATCGGCAAGTTCAAGGCCGTCACCCGCCTGGTCCGGCAGGTCCAGCCCCGGCTGGTGATGCCGTACGCGGGCCCGCCGTGCTTCCTCGACGACGACCTCTTCGAACTGAACAGCGGCCTGCACCCCGGCGGGATCTTTCCCGATCAGGGTGAGGCGGTCGCCTGGCTCGCCGACCGGATCCCGGAGCAGGACGCCGTCTGCCTCCTGCCCGGAGACCGGATACTGCTCGAGGACCTGTCCGTCGTTCGCGATCCGCACTGGAACGGCTTCGCGCTGGACGCCGGACCGGACGAGCGCCGCCGCTACCTGAAGGAGTACGCCGCGCGCCGTCGGCCGGCCGTCGATGCCGCCTGGGCCGCGAATCCCGAGCCGCAACCGGGACTGGCGAAGCGGTTCAAGGAACATGTGGAGTCGCTCGGGACGCTGTCGGAGTACTTCCTCGCCCGGATCGGCATGACGCTGCGGTTCCAGGTCATGGGCCCGAACGGTGGCCTGTGGGACGCCCACATCGGTCCGGACCGGGTCTGGGTGGATCTCGACGGCGGCAACGGACACGCTGACTATCGGCTGACGCTGGACGGGCGCTGGCTCGACGGTGTGGTGTCCGGCCGGACCCGGTGGGAGGAACTGCTGCTCTCGCTGCGCTTCACCGCACGCCGGCAACCCGATCGCTACAACGACTACCTGGTCGGCCTGTTCAAGCACGCGGACCGCGCGGCGTTGCGAGCGGTCGAGCTGTTCGAGACCGCCCGGGATCCGGAGGAGACGATCGAGATCAATTCCGGTGGCAAGCAACTGTCGGTGAGCCGGTACTGCCCGCACGCGGGCGAGGATCTCGCCGAGACCGGTGTCGTGCTGAACGGCGTACTGCGCTGCCTCGGGCACAACTTCGAGTTCGACCTGGCCAGCGGACAGTGCCTCAACGCCCGCTGCGACCCGATCGTGGTCCGGTCCGCCGACGTGGCCTACGAGGACTACGAGGACGCAGCCGTCTGACCCGCCACCGGCCGCTGCAGATCGGCGAGGCCGACCACGAACAGCGCGGTCACGACGAGGTAGTACAGCGTCCGCCGGAGCGTCGGGCGGTCCAGGTACTCGCGGTCGGCCGCGACACGGAGCGGGACGAGCACCTCGAGATACCAGCGTTCCACGTCGGTCCGGCCGTCCGGAGGTACGGCGGACCGCTCGCGATACCGCAGCTGCGCCGGTCCCGTGAGCCCCGGGCGAGCGAGCAGCACCGGGCGGCAGTCGGCGGGATACCGGGCGGCCAGTACGGCGCTCTCCGGCCGCGGACCGACCAGGGTCATCTGTCCACGGACCACGTGCCACAGTTGCGGTAGCTCGTCGATCGCCGTACGCCGGAGGAAGACGCCCACCCTGGTGATCCGCGGGTCCGCGGCAGCGGTGACTTCGGGGCCAGAGGCAAACATTCGCATGGTGCGGAACTTGTACAGCGAGAACAGCCGGCCGTTCTCACCGACGCGGGCCTGGCGGAAGAACACCGGCCGCCCGCTCGTGCAAAGGACCAACGCGGCGACGACGGCGAGCAGCGGCGAAACCAGCACCAGCAGGAGGCCGCCGACCACGACGTCCAGCAGTCGCCGCACCGGGCCGACTGTCTCGCGGGAGGCTGCGTGCCGTCCTGGCACTCGGATACTCGATGCCATTGCTTCTCCTCTCGACTAACCCGTGCCGGCGGCGACGAAGACCGCCGTGAACGCCTCGGCGGCACGATCGCACTCGCGGCCGAATCCGGCTGAGTCCGTGGGCAGCGACGAAGGCGTCATGTGGGTGAGCAACTGAACGCCGTCCTGCTTGCGCCGGACCAGCGCTGTCCACAAGGTGTTCCCGCCCAGGTCTGGAGCGAGGAGGCTGACCACCTGTCCCTGATAACGCTGCCGCCAGGTCCAGACGTCGACCGCCTTCGCGCCCGCGCCGACCGGGACATCGATGTACGTGCTCGCGTCGGACGCTGCCTGATCGGCCGACCCTTGATAGCCGTTGGCCGCGGCAAGCGCCTTGCGGGCCTGCAGGACGGTCAGCGAACCCCATCCCTGTGCCACCACGCGCTTCCACGCGGCGGACTGCGCATCCCGCCGGTCGGTCCCCCACTTGGCATAGATGTCGTCCTCCAGCAGACCGGTGCTGAGATCCAGATGGTCGATCAGCCCCGCGTGCAGGTAACTCTCGACGGCGGCAGCTGTTGCTGCCGGATACTTCCTCCGGACTCGTTGCGCACACGACTCCTGGTTGGCACCTCGCCAGGGCAGGCAGCCGAGCTCCGGCACCACGGCGTCGACGAGAATTTGTTTGCCGGGGGCAACCTCGGCCAGCCGGCTCCGGGCCTGGCCGAGGAAGTCGGTGGCCTGCG
Organism: Kribbella pratensis; assembly: GCF_004366075.1. Classification (GTDB taxonomy): domain Bacteria; phylum Actinomycetota; class Actinomycetes; order Propionibacteriales; family Kribbellaceae; genus Kribbella; species Kribbella pratensis. Next base: position 2,862,822 of record NZ_SODU01000001.1, read on the forward strand.
CCATCGAGGTCAGTCCGTCCCCGTAGCCGATCTCGTCGGAAACCTTGAACCCGACGGTTCCCGGCACTTTCGCCAGCTCGCTCAGGCGTGCGACGGCCTGGTCGAAGGCGGCCGGGCCCTCGAGCCAGCGAGCGACGAGATCGGTCTCCCACCACACCGCCACCCCGCGTCGATGCAGTGCGCCGGCGAGAGCGACGTACCGATCGCCTGCCAGATCCGGACCGGCGGCGGTTGTGGTCGATCCGGCGGCCGGCCGGCTCGGCGGGGGCGTAGGAGTCACCGAGCTTCCGGTGCCGGCGGACCGCGCCGCCGGGTCGGGCTCCGTCTTGGCACCGGAACATCCAGCGACAACCATCAGCCCGGCCATCACCAGGGCCACTGTCCTCATGGCGTGACCTCACCGATCGCGACCGAAGCCCGGCCGTGCGCCGGCTGCCGGCTGAGGCGCAGCAGCAGACCGATCAGCAACGCGTCGGTGGACAGGTACGCCGCCGTGGACGCGACCGCGGCACCGAGCGCACCGAAACGTGGGATGAGCGAGATGTCGAGGACAACGGTGATCGCCAGCCCGACACCGAGGACGAGTGAGTTCAGCCCGGGTGTGCCCCGGCCGTAGAGGTACGCACTGGCCACTCCGGACGCGCCGGCCAGGACCATTCCGGCGACGAGGACGCGGGCAGGTGTCACGGCCGGCCCGAACGAGGCGCCGTACAGGATCCGCAGTACGGGCGACGCGAGCAGCGCGACCGGGATCGCGGCGGCAGCGATGCCGATCAGCGCCGGCCCGACCATCCGCCTGGCCACCCGAGCCGCCTCGGCCTGATCGATCTTGGCCAGACGTGGATAGAAGACCCAGGTCAACGCCGTCCCGGGCAGCCGCAGCAGTTCGGCGTACTTCGAGGCAACCGCGTAGCCACCGAGGACTGCGGGACCGGCCATCGCACCCAGGATCGCGACGTCCAGCCGGAGGTTGAGCAACGTGATGAGCCCACCCACCTGACCCCGCAGTCCGTACGACGCCACCCGCCGGCCGAGCTGCCTGTCCGGCCTGCCCCACCAGCCGAACGCGCCGCCGGCCAGACCGAGCCGACGCCAACCGAGGCGGCGGCTGACCCGGCGCCACGCGTCGACCGCGACGACCAGATCGGCGAGGCCGAGCCCGACGACGACAGCCGCGATCCCGTGGATTCCCGCGGCCAACGGCACCAGGAAGCAGGGCAGGAACGCGAGCTCCTCCGCGGCGATGACCAGGTCGCCACCCCGCCGGTCCTCCAGTCCCTGGAGCGCGGTCTTGCCGAGGGTCAGGACCAGCTGGGACGCGACGGTCGCGCCCGCGGCCGCGATCAGCCACGGCGGCTCGTCGGGAAAGAAGACCTTGGCGATCACTGGAGAGGCAGCAACCCACAAGACCGTACCGAGAATGGCGCCGGCGCCGCCGATCGCCATCAGCGTCGGCCACAGCCGGGGTAGTCCGCGGCGCGGCTCGGCGAGGAAGAACGCCAGCGCACCAGGCAGTCCCAGCACGCACAGCACGCCGACCAGGCCTGGCAGCATCCGGAGCAGGGCATACTCACCGACCTCGGCCGGGCCGCCGATCCGGGCGACCAGGACGGTGGCCAGCGTCAGTCCCAGAATCGCGAGCAGCCGGGCCGAACAGTTCGCGAGCACGGTCCGGACAGGCCCACCCGAGCGCAGCGTCGACCGGATCATGAGGACTCTTCCCGCTGGTCGTGCATCGCCAGCACCAAGGCGGCGACGAGACCCAGCCAGGTCCACAGATGCCGGAAGTGGAGCACTTCGTAGAAACCTCCCGCGGTCGCCATCACCGGGCCGATGACGACGAGCAGCCAGGGTCTGGGCACGAGTTCGGCGTACGCCTTCGGCAGGTTGCCGACCACGAGCCGCAGACAGCGGACGAAGACGGCCACACCGAGCAGCAGCAGGCCGATCGCGCCGATCAGGCCGCGCTCGAGCAGTGTCGCAAGATAGTCGTTGTGCGCCTCTTTCACGTACGGCGCCTGGGTCGCGGCGAGCGTGGCCTTCGTCCGGGCCGGACCGAAGCCGGCCGCATCACCCTCGAGGAACAGGTTCGTGCCCTCCCGGACGATCGTTGCCCGTTCACCGCTGGAGTTCGCACTGCGCCCGAACGAGTCCCGCAGCAGCGGCACGCTGCCCGCGGCCCGCTCGCGGATCTGGCCCAGGTCGACCCGAGGCATCACGAACCCGGCCATCAGCCCGCCGACCAGAGCAGCGATCGCGAGCGTCGCGACTCCGGCGACCGCGCCCTGACGGCGATACCTGGTCACCGCGAAGGCGAAGACGAGTCCCACCAGCAGCGTGAGCATCGCCCCGTTCGAACCGGTGAAGCCGATCGCCATCAGCACCAGGACGTAGGCGATCCGGCGGACGCCGGGGGACCGGGGATGCCGGCACGCGGCCATCAGGAACAACGAGACGACGAGATAGTTGCCGGCCAGGTTCGGGTCGCCGAACGTGTACGACGCCCGGACGCCGTCCTTCGCCGAGACACCGGTCAGTGCGTTGATGCCCACCAGATAAGCGATGGCCATCACGCCGGAGTAGATGGCGGCCGTGCGGCACCAGGCCATGGTGACCGCGCCGACGATCGCGGGATTGTGCCGGCCGAGCGCCAGTGACGCGCTCCAGGCCAGCAGCAGGACGTCCTGGGCCAGCACGAGGCCGACGCCCAACGGCGCAGCTGACACGAACGCTGCGAATGCCCCGCCGAGGATCAGTCCGCCGACTCCCACGAGATAGGGCAGCTTGATCGGAAGGTGTGCGCGAGCGACCCAGAGGACGGCGAGCACGATGCTGAGCACGATTCCGACATCCGCGGCCGCGGTGTTCGCCGGCCCGGCCGGTACCAGGAACGGCAACAGGCAGGTCGTCAGTCCCATCACGGCCGCGACTACGTCGCCCCGGGGGCGGGCAGACCAGCCGACGATGCCGCCGGGCTGAGTGGGAGCAGTGGGAGCCGTCGTCGTCATGGAGTCAGCTCCGTCGCAGTTCGTCGGCGAGCGGCCGGTACGGAAGTTCGGCCAGCAGCGCGAGGTGGTGCTCGGCGAACTCGTCGTCGTTCGCGCCCGCCGCGATCTCGCCCAGTCCCGCGAGGGCAGCGCCGTACCAGAGTCCGGCCGGCAGCCCGAGGCTGTCGATCCCGGTGCGCAGCGAGAGCCGGACCAGATCCGGCAACCAGCCTGCTTCCAGGAGGCCGTACCTGATCCCGCCGCCGAAGCCCCGGCGGCGCAGACCGCGATGCCCGCGCACCGCGCGGCCCTCGCGCGTATGGCGGTCGAGATACAGGCAGTAGGTCAGCGCGAACCGGACCAGGTCGCGCAACGGCCAGCCCCGGCGTACGCCGCTCTCCCAGTCGACAACCCCGGAGATCCGGCCCTCGTCGACCAGGAGATTCCCGAACCAGTAGTCGCCGTGAACCATGGTCCGTGCCACCCGCTGACGCCGCAGCTGCCGGTCCGCTGCAGCCAGTCTCACCTGGGCTGCCTCGAGGCGGGGATTGCCCGCCCACCGGTCGCGCACAGCGGCCGCGACCTCCGCGGCCCAGGTGATCCGGGAAGGTTCGCCGGCGGTCGCCGACTGGAACCGCTGGAGCCAGTCTCCGGCCAGGGCGAAGTCCGTCGCCACCGCGCGCCGCCGGGCGGTATGCATCCAGCGGTGGTACGTCACACTCATCGGCGTTCCCCGCAGAACCGTCGTCACGACGGCGGGCAGTCCGTCGCTGTCGAGAGTGTGGAGGTAGCGGGGAACGGTCCGCTCGAGGTCGCCCAGATCCGCCTCGAGCAACGCGAGCAGCATCCGGATCTCCCGGTTGATCGCGCCGGCCGCCGCCACGGTGACCGGAATCTTGATCGCCGCCGGGCCGGCCGGGCCGTCCACGTAGTTGCCCGCGGGCGGCGTCACGATGAACGTTCGCTTCGCGTCCGGGTCGCGCGACGTGGCGATCAGGATGCCGCGACTCCCGGGCGCGAAGAGCAGGTCGTGGACAGATCCGGCACGTGGCAGGAACTGCGTGGTCTCGCTCATGGTCGCCGCCCGACGACGACCCGACCCGGTGCCGCCGCACCGGTCAGACGCCAAGGCAGCAGCCGGACCAGACCGAGCAGGGCGGACGCGGGCAGGGCGGTGACGGCCACCCCCGGCGGCACCGTCGCCACCGCGGTCCAGAAGTGCCGGATCGCCTCCGCCGTGTCGTCGATCACCACCATCGGGCGCTCGATGCTCGGCAGTACGACGAACTCTCGCTCGACCACGACTCCGAGCTCGCGGGCCGTCTTCCGGAGCCGTCGCCGGCTGAAGAGCCGTTGATCCGCCAGCACGACAGGCAACTCGCCGGACGCGAGCTCCGCCCTCACCGAATCTGTCCGGACGTCGATCGTCACCGTGCCCGGCGGGCACAACAGCAGCCACGGCGATCCCGGCCGCGCGACCCGGCCGACAGACTTCGCGCTGGTCACGAGGTCACCGATCCGAGGACGCGGTGCGCGGAGTACACCTGGTCGAGCACGGCGCCCAGGCTTTCCGCATCGAACGTACTGCCCGCCGCCGCCCGGCCGGCGTCGGCCAGCCGATCGGCCTTCGCCCGGTCGTCGAGGAGATCGTCGATCGCCTCGGCCAGCAGTCCCGGCCGCCCTGGCGGAACCAGAACGCCGGTCTCCCCCGGGACGACCAGGTCCGGCACGGAGTTGACGGCGGTCGCGACGACCGGAATGCCGCAGCGCATCGCCTCGACAACGGCACAGGGAAGGCCCTCGTAGCGGCTGGCCATCGCGAAGACGTCGAACGCCGGCAGGAGCTGTGGGACATCGGATCGTTCGCCCAGGAAGACGAAGCGGTCAGTGAGGCCGGCACGCCGTACCAGTGCGGCCGCTTCCCGGTCTCCGGGACCGGACCCGACCCAGACAGCTGTCGCAGCGGTGTGCCGGAGGCCGGCGACCGCGGCGATCAGGTGTTCCGGTGCCTTCTGGTAGTCGATCCGGCCGACCGTGCCGATCAGCGCGATGCGGTCGGCGATCCCCAGCTCGGCCCGGGCGGCCGCCCTCGACTCGGCGGTGCGCGGGACCGTCACCGCCTCCACCACGGGAGCGACAGTGCGCAGATTGGACGGCTTGGCCAGTCCACGCCGCAAGGCCTCCGTGGCAACCCCGCTGCCGATCGCCAGCACGCTGTCAGTGATACCGGCCAACCGCCGCTCGATCGCCACGTACGCCGCTCTCCGCAACGGATTCTGGAACTCGTGGAACGGGAACCCGTGGTACGTGTGCACGATGCGCGGAACCGAGGCCCGGTGAGCCGCCAGCCGCCCCAGCGCGCCGGCCTTCGCACTGTGCGTGTGCACCACGTCGTACCTGCCCTCGCGGCACAGCTCGGTGAGCCGGCGCAACGCGCGCCGATCGTCTCGCGGTGACAGCGGTGAGACCAACGACGGTTCGATCACCACCCGCATCCCCGCTGCCTCGGCCCGATCGGTGAGCGGACCGCCCTGCCCGGTGATGATGGTGACCCGGTAGCGATCGGGATCAAGGCAGAGCGCACCTCGCAAGGCCACGCCACCCGCACCCGCGATGAACCTCGTGACGATCTGGGCGACCTCGATCCGTCCCTCGGGGGCCATCAGCCGGCCCTCCCGGTACGAACCGCGGCCAGCGGTTGCCTGAGCAGTTCTGTCAGCCCGGCTCCCGGTTCGCGTGCAAGTCGCACCTCCACGCAGGGCAGCCGATCGGCCAGGCCTGCGGCCACTCGCTCAATCGGTGGATGAACCGGACCACAGCCGGTCGCCGAGGCAAGAACGGCGGCGAGCGGCCAGAATCGCCGGAGCTCACCGGCGGCGTAGGTGCCCGCAACGATCCGCCGAGCCGCCTCCGTCGCGTCCAGCTGTCGCAGCTGAGGCTCGGCCTGCGTTCCGCGCCGAAGCACCACAACCAGCTCAGGTGGAAGCGAGCGCACCCGATGCGGCCAGGCCTGCTCGCGCCGGCCGTGGAACGATCGTCGGCCGTCACCGGTCAGCAGCCGCAACGGTTCGGCCACACCGTACGCCGTTTCTCCGTCGCAGACGGCGAGGTTGTCGCAGCTCGCTCGTGCCCCGTCGGCCAGCGCACGCGCCACCAATGTCGACTTGCCGACGCCACCCGGCCCGGCCAGGAGAACCGCGACGCCGCCTACCTCGACCATCGACACGTGCAGGGGTACGAGGCGGCGCTGCAGTGCGAACCAGAGCGCCGGATAGTGCAGCAGGACCTGGCTGCTCAACGCACGATGCCTCGCCGGGAGCAGTCGTGCCGCGGCCGACGCCTGGGAGGACGGACGCCAACGACTGGCGACTCGCAGGCCGTCCACGTCGATCGACCACCGCTGATCGAATCCGGAGCCGCCGATGCTCTCCAGGACCACTTCGCCGCTGTCGCTCGCCCAGACGCCCCTGGTGACGAGCTCGAACCCGTGGACGTTGAACGGTCGCCGGTCGGACTCGATCGCCAGCACGACATTGGGCTGCTCGGTCGTCAAGATGCCCGTGCGCTCCGGACCACCGGCCGACTCGACCACAGACCGTACGACGGCGTCCGAACCGTGCAGGGCCACACACTGTCCGGCGGTGTGCACCAGAGCCGTGGTCACGCCAACCTGCCGAACCGGCGCCGGGCCGGGCCGTGGACGATGCCCAGCACCGGCCACCGGACAGCCTTCAGCACGTCGTCGAGATCATCGAGACTTCGCAACAACACGGTCCCGCCCGACACCACGACCACGCCCGCCGTCATCTCGTCCTGTGGCGTCACAGCGGAGAGTCCGGTGAAGCGGACGTCGGAGAAGCCCGCCAGGTCCGGAACGTCGACGTCGTACGGCGGTTCGTCCGCTGCGCGGCCGGCCGGGCTGTTCGCTCCCTTTCTCAGCTTGGGTCGCGGGGACGAGTGTCCCGACAGGGCGAACAGCAGTGTGCTGACAGTCTCGGCATCGCCGTCGTCGGCACCCATCAGGACGACGGCGTCCACGCCCTGACGGCGTGCGGCCAGCGCCATCGTGTTGCGCAGCGATCCGATGTGCTCGGTCGACTTGCCGAGAACGGGTGCCTGCAGCAGGCGAGCGAGCGCCCGGATGCTGTTCACCCGCGGGCGGAACGTCTCGAGGATGGTCGCCGCGGTCAGCCCGAGGACCAGGCCGAGCAACAGGGCGAGCGCCAGTTGCGGAAGCATCGAGGTGTGGACCTGGCGGATGTCCGGCTTGTTTCCGACCAGCACGACCTGATCCCTCGTCGCCTCGTCGGCCACCAGCGTCGCCCGCTGGCTGCTCAGTTGGGACACCAGCAGGTTCGCCGACTGGATCTGGACCTGCAGATCCTGTCGTGCGGTCACATCGGCGATGCCCTTCAGCTGGGCGACCAGCTGGTTGCGCTGAATCGTCGCGTCTGTGATCTGGTCGGCCAGATCGGCCAGCGTGTCCCTGAACGCCGCCTGGTCGCCCTGATTCATGAACATCACGACGCGGGCAGCCAGCTCGGAGGCGATCGGACCCGCAGCCAGCGGATCGTCGTCGGAGACACTCAGCTCGACGATCGGCGACTCTCCGAGCCGCTGCGCCGTCACGTTGGTCGCGGCGAACTCCTGGACGTCGCGAGGCGCGCCGGCCGCCCCGAGCGCCGCACCGAGCAGACTCGGCGTCGTCGCGAGCGCCAACACCCGGCTGCTCATCCCCTCGGCCTCGGTCGCCGACTTCGGCGCACCCGAGATCACCTGCAGCCGGAGCGAGGCGATGGTCGGGTCGGGCCGGTCCACGGCCAGCGCCGCCGCCACCGCGACCGGTAGCAGCATGCATACCAGGATGACCCCCAGGTGGGCCCGCACGATCCGGCGGAACATCTCTTCGATCGTCATCGTCGCGCCCTTCGTCCGTTCCTCTGCCTCATGGCGTGACCTGAACCGTCTTGGAGGCGGACGCGGACGACCCGATCGTGTCCGCAACCGTCACGCGGACCACATAGGTCCCGGTCGCGGTGTAGCTGCAGGTCGTGGTCGGACCGGCCTGCGGCGGCTTGACGGCGCCGCTGCCACAGTCGAACGTGTAGGTCACGATCGGCGTCTTGTCGGGGTCGGTCGACTTGGAGGCGTCGACCTGGACGGCCTGCTTCACCTTGATCGAGGACCTGTTCAGCGTCAGCACCGCGGTCGGCGGCACATCGGCGAGGATGCTGACCTGGGCCGTCGTCCGGCTGGTCAGCCCACCGGTGTCGGTGACCGTCACCGCCGCGGTGAACGTGCCGGCGCTCTGGTAGTTGCAGGTTGCCTTGGCTGTCGTGAGCGCACCGGCCGCCTGCCCGTTGCCACAGTCGAACACGTAGCTGACCAGCGGCCTGCCGTCGGCATCGGACGACGTGGACGCGTCCAGCACGACCTGCTGCGGAACGTAGGCCTGCACGGGCGTAGCGGTCAGCCGTGCTGTTGGTACGCCGTTGGGCTGTACGACGATCGGCGCATTCGTCCAGGTGTCGCTCAACCCGGCCGTGTCGGTCACGGTGAGCGTCGGGGTGAAGGAACCCGCGCTGGGATACGAACAGGTCCCACTCGCCTGGGCGATCGTCGTACCGTTGCCGCAGGCAATCAGGTACGACGCGATCGGCGCACCCAGACCGACACTGGTGGAGCCGTCCACGCGCACGTCCATCGGCGCGAAGCCACCGGCCGGCGACGCGGTTGCGCGAGCGACCGGACCGACGTATTCGTAGGCTCCCAGGTCCGCGTAGGTGGTGGGGCCGACGCCGGTGTTCGCAACCGCGGGATCGTCGACCGGCAGCACGCCGTCGCGGTCGCGGTCGGTCGAACCGGTGGTCGCCGTGTCGGCTGCGTCGATCGCCGGGGACGCACCGGTCAGATGCAGGTCGCGGGCGGTGAGGCCGGCGAACCGCGGGTCGGCGGCCTTGCCGGACGGCTCCTGGCCGCTGGCGGTCTGGTAGGCGGCCAGTGTGGTGTAGGGCTGCGACGCCCACTCGAACAGCGGGCCGCCGTTGCTCTTGTGGACCAGGTCGCGGTCCAGCGTCGTACCCGCGGCGGAACTCTCGTCGACCCGGATCTCACCGATCGTGCGGGTGCTGCCGACGGCGTTGTCCGTCGTCACGTTGTTCCGGCTGGTCGCGCCGCTGGAGCCGCCTTCGAAGTTGATCCCGGCGGTGGCGTTGCCGACCACGGTGTTGCCGACCACGATCGACCCAGGCGCGGAGAAGTCGTCGATACCGTGGTCGCCGTTGTCGTATGCGATGTTGCGCCGGATGATCGTCCCGGTGGCGCCGGTGTACGCCTCGATCCCGGAGTCGTCGTTGCCGTAGACCAGGTTCTGTTCCACGACGGTCTGCCGGCTCGAGAGGCTGACGTCGATGCCGGTCGCGATCCGGGAGGCGAGCCGCTTGTTCCGGTAACTGGTCACACCGGCCACCGTGACCCGGGCGCCGCCTTGCACGCTGACGCCGTGGAAGTTGTTGTCGTGGGTGGCCGAGGCCCGGACCTCACTGTCGGTGGAGCCGGCGAACCGGACGCCGATCGACAGGTTGGCCGACGCCTGGATGCCACTCAGCGCGACGTGGTCCGACCCGTCGACGGTCACGCCCTGCGCGCCTGCCTGCCCGGTGTCGATGGTGCCGAGCGACACTCGCTGGACCCGGTCGAAGTACACGCCGCTCAGGTTGGTCTGCCGGACCGTCAAGCCCGTGACGTTCACGTCGGTGACCTGGCGGAGCAGCAGACCGAAACTCCGGGCGCCCGCGGCGACGGTGTGGCCGGAGGCGGGGTTGGCTCCGCCGGTGTCGACGTAGAGCGTGGCCGTCGGAGTGTCGTAGTACCAGCTGTTCGCGCTCGTCGTCGTACTGCTGGTGGCCTTGGGCAACGATTGTCCGTCGAGGAAGACCTGGCTCGGGACCGGCGTGAACGCGTGCTTCCATGCGGTCGTCGAGGTCGCTGTCCAGCCGGCCGCGTCGGAGACGTCGTCGGAGCCGACGATCACCGCCGACGGGGAGGTCGCGCGCAGCGTGATCGGCGCACCAGGCTCGCCACTGGCAGTGAGCAGTACCTGCTCGCGGTACTGACCGGCTCCGACCAGCGTAGTGTCCCCGGCCAGCATCTTCTTTGCGGCCGCACTGATTGTGCAGAACGGGGCGGCGACCGTGCCTGGGCCGGTGTCGCTGCAGGACGGGTTGGTCTGCTCGACCGAGTACGTCTGCACCGTTCGGTTGCTGACGACTTCCTGCCCGCTCGCGATGTCGGTCAGTCCGGCGGCGTCGGTGACTGTCACCGTGATGGTGTACGTGCCGGTCGCGGTGTACTTGTGCGTCGCGGTGGCGGCCGGCTGCGGACCGACGACCGTGCCGTCGCCGAAGTCGAAGGTGTACGACGTGATGCCGTTCAGATCGGCGTCGCTCGAACCACTCGCGTCGACGGTCACCGGGGGCGACGGCGGCATGTTCACCGCCGCCGGGTCGACCACTGCCGTGGCGTGTGGCGGGTAGTTGGTGACACCGGCTACCGGCTGGAATTCCAGCGCACCTCGGTCGGTGTACGCCGGGCTGCCGCTGCCCGAGTCAGGCACGATCGGGTCGTCGGCGAGCGGGTTGCCGGCCTGGTCGGCCGACGCGAACCCGGTGACCCCGGCGTTGGCCGAGTCGACGGCCGCCGAGCCACCGGTCAGCCGGAAGTCGGCGGATCCCGCGCCGGCGAAGTCCGGATCCACCGATTGCCCGTGGCTCTCCTGGCCGGTCGCGGTCGCGAACGCGGCCAGCGTCTTGTAGATCGTGCCGTTGACCTTGGTCGACGACGCGGTGGCGTGGTTGTGCGCCGTGTCGTAGTCGCCGGTGAAGCCGGAGTACGACCCGGCGTCGACGTACAGGTCGTACTCGGTCGCCGTCGTCCCGTTGTCGACCAGCAGGTTGTTGGCGATGGTCGCTCCGGTCGAGTTGCCCTCGATCGAGAGGCCGTCGCGCCGGTTCCCGTACGACGTGTTGTTCAGGTACCGCACACCGGTCGAAGCCAGCGTGTCGAGGCCGTGGTCGCCGTTGCCGTAGGAGATGTTGCGGGCCACCAGTGCGCGGTGGCTGGAGCTGTAGACCTGGATCCCACTGTCCTGGTTCTGGTAGGTGACGTTGCGGGTGATCGTGTTGTCCGGCGAGCTGGTGTTCACGTCGATACCGACCGAGGTGGCGTTCGGGTTGACAGAGGTGTTCGCGTACGTCGTGTTGCCGGTGATCAGGTTGTTCGTCGAAGTGGACAGACCGATCCCGTGCAGACCGTTGTGGTGACTGGCGGATGCCGTGACAATGACACCGCTGGACGCGGACAGCCGGATGCCGGTGGACAGCGAGTCGTCGACAGCCGCCGCCCGGATCGTGATCGAGCTGTTCGGGCAGGTATCGACGAGGATGCCGTTGCTCGCGGACTGCGACGCCGTCACGTGGTCCACGGTGATCGCGGACGACGACAGCAGGCGGACACCGGCGAAGTTCTGTCCGCCGAACTGAAGGTTGCTGATGACAATGTTTTGACGGCTCGTGGTGGTGACGCCGAACGACTGCGCGCCGGCCTCGATCTGGTGACCGTCGCCCGGGTTGGTCCCGCCTGCGTCGACGTACAAGACCTTGGCGGTGGCGTCGTAGTACCAGCTGTTCGCTGTGGTCGTGGCGGCAGACGCGGCCGCGGCCAGACGCCGGCCGTCGAGGAACACCTGGCGCGGAGGCGACGGCGGCGCGTACGGCGAGCTCCAGGCGGTCGTACTCGTCGCGGTCCAGAGGGCCGCACCGCCGAGAGCTCGGGTCCCGAGGACGACCACACCCGGACCGTCACCCGTCACGGTGATCGGATCCGTCGACGTGCCCGAGGCACCGACGGTGATCTGCTCGCGATACGTGCCGGGAGAGATGTGCACGGTGTCACCGGGCAGGACGGCCTTCTTGGTGCCCTGGGCAATCGTGCAGAACGGTGCGGCTTGCGTCCCAGCGCCCACATCACTGCAGGCGACTGTGTTGTTGACCCAGTAGCCGGTGCCGGCCGCCATCGCGGGACCGCCGGTGGCCACCAGGGCCAGGGACGCGGTCACGGTCATCACCGTTCCGGCTGCCAGGTTCCGTAGCCGCTGCCTCATGAACTCTCCCGTGTTCGGACCATCAGTGCAGAACTGCGATGGGTCGCATCCGCGCGACCGGCTTGACCAGGCCATTACGGACCAGGACATCCAGTGCCGCGTTCACACCGCGGTCGTCGAAGTGATGGGCGTCGGTGGGCGCGCCGTCGTCGTAGCGGTACCGGCGCGTCTTCCGCTTCAGCGGGTCGTCGCCGGAGACGCCGCGAGCCACCAGATCCGACACGACGGTGCCGGCGCCGTGACAGGCGGAGTACAGGCTGGTGGCCGCATCGTCGCCGGCCACCGCGAGGTAGCTGGACGTGCGATGCGTACCGGGCAGCAGGACGGCTTGCCCGGTGTCCGCGAAGGTGGTGCCTGCCCGCATCATCGAAGCCGGGAAGGCCCTGCACGAGTTGTGCCGGTGGACGACGCCCATCCGGTCGCCGACCGGCTCCTCGTAGATGCTGTTGTGCGGCGAGTCCACGACCAGCCGTCCGGTCGCGCCGCCGAACGAGTCGGCCGCGATCCGGCGCAGTGCGGCATACGTCGCCGTACGGAAGGCGAAGCCGTAGTTCATCGCGGCCGCGGTCGCGAGCATCAGTCGTTGGCCTTCGTCACTGGACAGCGCGAGCGGTGTGCAGCCTGCGGTGAAGTACAGGCCGAGCCGTGCCCTGAGCTGAGCGAAGGACCGCGCTGTGCGCAGGTGGAACCAGGGCTTCAGGGCGGCGTTCACGGCCTTGATCTGGGCCGGGTAGTCCTTGCGCCGGAAGAACAGGCGGCCGATCTCACCGGTGAACACACCACCGCCGCCGTGGTACTGGATCGTCAGCTGTCCCTCGGTCACGCCGAGCTTGCCGGCACGCTCGGGATCGAGGATCTCCTCGACCCGCTGCAGTTCGACGAAATGGTTGGAGGGCCCAACGGTGCCGAAGCGGTAGCGGGCCAGCTGGAACGCGAGCGCCGGGAGTTCCGACCGGATCCGGTCGACACCGCCGTACCGCTCGAGGTCGATCCGGCCGCCCTCCTCGATCCGTTCGAGGTCGTCGGCCGGCGCGTCCCAGCGGTCCACGCTGAACTCGGAACCGTCCCGGACCGCCTTCACCACTTCCTGGCGGCTCAGCTCGGCCGTGCCGCGGGTGGGATACGGGTAGCGCTCGCGCACCGCACGCATGAACACGTCCACGGCCTTGTCGTCCGGCATCTCCGAGTCCACGGCGATCAGCGCCATTCCGCAGTTCACCGACGAACTGGTCAGCTCCGGCCGGATCGTGCCATTGGTCGCAACCGCGACACTCGAAGGCAGCTCCATCTTCGACTTGTGGTGGAAGTCCGGCAGAACGACCGCCGGAGCGGCCAGGTCCGCGCCCTCGACGCGATGACCGAGCGACGCGAGCGTCTCCGGGTCGGCCGGCAGCAGGGAGCTGTCGTCGAAGACCGTCGGGGGGTGTTGACGGTTTCCGTCGAGGACGCGGACGTCCAGTGGTGGCCTGGCCTCAGTGCTCATGCTCTACTCGCAGTCGTCGTCGTGGAGGTGCGGATCAGTAGTCGTCCGGGTACGGCGATCCCGCACGCACCAGGCCCGGCGCCGGGCTGTACTCCGGGACGAGGTGGCGCAGATGCCGGAAGACCTCGTCGGACCGGTTGTGCGCCGCAGCGTCGTACAGTTCCCGCAGCCCGGCCCGGAATCCGGGCACGGTGCACGGCGGCCGGGTCATCGAGATCCGCGGATGCTCGGTCGGCAGTGCCTCCTCGCCCGCTCCGAACAGCTCCTCGGTGAGCTTCTCCCCGGGACGCAGCCCGGTGTACTTGAAGTCCACCTCGCGGATGTTCAGCAGCGTCGCGAAGTTGCGCACCAGATCGACGATCCGTACCGGCTCACCCATGTCCAGCACGTACGTCGCGGAGCCGTCGGACATCCGCACCGCCTCGAGGACCAGCCCGACCGCCTCCTCGATGGTCATGAAGAACCGGCTCACATCCGGATGAGTGACGGTCACCGGCGAGCCGCTGGCCAGCTGGTCCCGGACCACATGCAGCAGCGAACCGCGGCTGCCCAGCACGTTGCCGAACCGCACCGCGGTCAGCACCGTGCGCGTCGGCTGATGCGCGTCCAGCACCAGCTCGGCCAGCCGCTTGGTTGCCCCAAGCACCGATGCCGGGTTGGCGGCCTTGTCGGTCGAGATCAGCACGAACCGCTCCACGTCGTGGGCCACAGCGGCCTCGACCAGGTTCTCCGTACCACGGACGTTGGACTTCACGCCTTCACACGGATGGCGTTCCAGGACCGGCAGGTGTTTCAGCGCCGCCGCATGGAAGACGATCTGCGGCCGGTAGTCACGGAACAGCTGGAACAGCCGCTCCGTGTCCCGGATGTCGGCGACCACTGTGTTCTCGGTGTCCAGCAGGGCCTCACCCCACAGCTCGAGCTGGGTGCGGTGCAGATTGGACTCGTCGTGGTCCAGCATGATCAGCTCGGCCGGCCCGAACCCATGGACCTGGCGGCACAGCTCACTGCCGATCGATCCTCCGGCACCGGTGACCAGGACCCGTTTGCCGGCGATGGCGTCCCGCGCGTGCCGGCTGACGACGTGCATTTCTGACCGGCCGATCAGCGGCCCGACCTGGAGTGCGCGCATGTCGGTCCCCGCGATCTGGCGCTGCAGCGCCGACAGGAACGGCGGCAGGTGCAGCACCGTGACGCCCTGGCCGGCGGCTCGCAGACCGAGCTGCTTCACTTCGTGCGACGGCATCGACGGAATGGCGACTACGACGACGTCAACCTGTTTCCACTCGAGCACCTGCTCGAGATCGGCCAGGGTGCCGAGGACCTGACGTCCGCCGTACCGCCGGCCTTGCTTGGCCGGGTCGTCGTCCAGGAAGCCGACCGGATCCAGGCCGAACGAGCTGACCCGGTGCAGGTCGCGGGCCAGCGCAAGCCCGGCCTCGCCGGCCCCGACCACGATGGCCCGCAGCAGGGTCCGCTCGCTCTGACGTAGCAGCACAGGCTGAGTCATTCCGTTCCCTTTCCGGTGAGTCCCTGGTGTGCGAGGTCGGCGATCGCCGTACAGACCGCGTCGATCTGCCGATCGGTCAGCCGTGGGTAGATCGGCAGCGACAGCAGCTGTTCGAACAGCACGTCCGCGCCGGGCAGCCCCATCGACGGGATCAGCGCGGCCTGGCTGAAGTAGGCCAGACGATGGACGGGGATGAAATGGACCGACGTACCGATCGCACGTTCGGACAGGCAGGCGATGACCTCGTCGCGATCGATCCCACCGTTCAGCTGCACCCGGATCGGGTAGAGGTGCCACGCGTGGGTGCCGGTGCCCGGATCCGGTCGGTGCGGCAGCCGGACGCCGGGGAGGCCGGCGAGCTGGTCGTCGTAGCGCGCCGCGATCTGCGCGCGCCGGCGCTGCCAGGACGGGAGGTGGGCCAACTGCGCCCGTCCCATTGCCGCCTGGAGGTCGGTCATGTTGGCCTTCAGGCCTGCCTCCGCGACGTTGTAGCGCCAGCCTCCGCCAGGCAGGTACCTCCGCCACGCGTCGGCCGTCATGCCGTGCAGCCGCGCCTTCCGCAACCACTCCGCTCGTGCCGGGTCGTCCGTGGTGACCATGCCGCCCTCACCGAGCGGAAGGTTCTTGGTGGCGTAGAAGCTGAAGCAGGTAGCACCGCAGCCCGAGCCGATCGGCGTACTTCCGGCGTACGTTCCGAGGGCGTGCGCCGCGTCCACCACCACGCGGTCCAGCGGCAGCTCGGCAGCGTCTGCCAGCCCCGGTACGTCGGCGACGTCACCGGCCCAGTGCACCAGCGTCATCGCGGCGGGCGGGCCGAAGGACCGGACAGCGTTTCGCACGGTCGATCGCGTAGGCATGCCGGTCACCGGGTCCACGTCGACCAGAACGGGCTGGAGGCCGGCGTGGACGATCGCCTGGACAGCGCCGCAGAAAGTCATCGTCGAGCTCAGCACCAGCGATCCCGGCGGCAGACCGAGAGACCGCAGCGCGAGTTCGATGCCCTGGGTGCAGGACGAGACGGCAACCGCGCACTCGGCGCCGACCGAGGTCGCGAACTCGCTCTCGAAGGCGGCCACCTCGCGGCCGGTGGTCACCCAACCGGACCGCAGAACACGCAGTGCGGCCGTCTGTGCCTCGGTGCTGATGTGGCAGTCCGCGAACGGTACGGCGGCCTCTTCGGCCGGTACGGCGTGCGGCACCGCATTGATCCGGGTGGTCATCCCGATTGCCCCCTCAGTGCGCCCGACTGGGCCGCTGATTTCCACCGACGTTACGGGCCGTTACCGCTGCCCGCGCCCGACGACGAGACGAGAACGGCTACGTCAAGAGGGTGATCCGGGCGGGCGAAGAATTTCGGACTCTTCCGTCTCGTCGATACCAGCCACTCCCAGTGAGCGGGCAAAGGCGACGAGTGCGAGCGCCGAGTGCTGCCCCGAACGGCGCAGCAGACTCTGGATGTGGGTCCGCACGGTGTTGGTGGAGACGAAGAGGTGCTGGGCGACCTCGCCCCGCGTCATGCCGGACACCAGGCAGCGCAGCACATCGAGCTCGCGGGGCGTCAATTGGTCCAGGAAATCGGCTGCGGCGCGCTGCCGATGCAGGTCCGTCAGGAGATGCGTGAGCACGGGTTCCAACGTCGAAGGCGTCAGGTACATGTGTCCTTCGACGACCTGCCAGATCGCCGCGACCAGAGCACTCCATGGGGTGGTCTTCGTCAGCCAGCCGCGCGCGCCGGCCTCCAGCGCGCGGACGATCAACCGTGCTTCGGTGCTGCCCGACAGCACCATCACAGGCGGCGAATCCGGTCTGTCACCGAGCTCGCCGAGCAGCTCGTACCCGGACTCCTCCGCCAAGGCCAGATCGAGCAACACGAGGTCGGGCCGATCCGTGCCGAGCAAGGCCCTGGCACCGTCGAGCGTCGCGGCCCGACTGACCCGGCTGATGCCCGGCTCGGTCTCGAGCAGACTCGCGAGCGCCTCGGTGAAGACACGGTGGTCGTCGACCAGCACGACAGCGACACCACCTTCGCCGGTCACCGGTGGTCACCCGTGGCCAGCTCTCCGACGTCGACCAGTCCAGCGGCGACAGCAGCCCGGGCGAGTTTTCCGCGTCCATGGACGTCGAGTTTGCGCAGGACCTGCTGAACGTGCGTCCGGATGGTGTGCCGGCTGACACCGAGCCGCTCCGCGATCTGCTGGGTCGACAGCCCCCGCACCACCAGGTGCAAGACCTCCAGTTCTCTGGTCGTCAGCGTCTCGACGAGGGTGTGCTGCCTGCGCTGACCTCCGACCAGCCAGCCTTCGGAGACCCTCGACCCGCGGCCCACGGCTCCGATCGCAGCGGTGAGCGTGTGCAGCCCGCAGGCCTTGTTGACCAGTCCGTCCGCGCGACCACTGTCGTAGGTGTCCCAGGCCTCGTCATCACGCGAGTCCACCAGCAGAACGACACGAGGTGCGGGCTGCAATCCCTTCAGGCGCCGGCAGACCTGTGCGGTCGTCAACGGCCCTCCGAGGAAGTCGATCACGGCCAGCTCCACCCGGGACCGAGCGACGGAGTCGAGCAACTCGGCCGCATCGTCGGTCACGAGTACGACGTCGTGACCACGACCGCCGAGTGCCGCCGCGAGGACCGAGGCGAACAGCCATTGCTCGTCACAGATCGCCAGCCTCATGCCGACCTCACCGGGCGGTGGCCGGCAGGCAGGCAGATCCGGACCGTCGTCCCGGCGCCAGGTGTACTGCGGATCTCCATCCGGCCCGCGCACGCACGCACGGCCTCGGCGACCACCCGCAGACCGAGACCGGTGCCCGAGGCAACATCACCGAACCCGGGACCGTCGTCGGAGACCTCGACCCAGGCCTCGCCGTCGACGATGTCCACGTGAACCTGAACCGTGCCCGCGCCACCTGCCGCGCGGCAGGCGTTGTCGAGCAGATTCCCGATCGCCCGGCGCAGCAGGGCCTGGTCACCGACCACTGTCACGCGCGCGGGGCGCTCGAAGATCACCGCCGCCCGGTGGGTCACGCGGACGACGTCCGCGCACTCGCCCGCGAGCCGGCTCAGGTTCACCCCGCCGATCCGGCGAGCGTCCTGCTCGACCTCCAGCAGCTCGGCGATCGCGGCGAACTGCTGGCGGATCAGACTCATCCTGCCCAGCACCGCGGCCTCGTCGATCGTCGCGGACGACTGTTCGGACAGCAGCAGACCTGCCGCGACGTACTGCCGCAGGTCGTGGCAGAGCCGCACCAGCGGCGCGTCGTCGGCCGACAGCCCGTTCTTGTCCCATGGCGCATTGATGACGCCCATTGGTGACCCCCCTCAGGTCCCGTCCGAGCCGGCGCCCATCGCAGTCCCCGTGCCAAGCATCTGTATGACCACGGACTGTTACGTTCGCCCGCACTCTCCTGGTCAAGCCTCCGGGCACTCACGTCTCGGTCCAGGACACCAGTAGAGGCCTGACCAGCGTGATTGTGGGGGTTTTCGCCCATCCGTCATGATTCGGTCATTTTCACGTCATCTTGTGTCCACCGGTCTCGGACGGTGATCGATCACGGATCGTGACTCGATGTCAAGGCTGATATTCGTACGCGCCCAGGTCGTCGTACTGTCGCGGCCCTTCGGCGAACGCGTTGCTGGTCGCCGGGTCGTCAGCGCGTGGCAGCCCCTCGAAGTCGGCGGTCTGCGCACCGGAGACACCGGAATCGCCGCGGTCGATCGCGGCCGAACCGGCCAGCAGTCGCAGGTCCCACGAGGCCGGGGCGACGAACCGGGGATCGGCCTGCACGCCATGGGCCTCCTGTTGGGTCGCCGCCTGCATGGCGGCCAAGGACGTGTACGTCGAGCCGAACGCGTACATCTTGCCGCTCGTGGTCAACCAGACCAGGTTGTGGTCCACCACCGTACTCGACGGGGCCGAGTCCCAGATGCCGATGTTGCCGGCACGCCGGGCGCAGGCGATGCCGTCGTAGGCCGGATAGACAGCGTTGTCCACCGCGACGTTGTCGATGACCTGGTAGCCGCCGGACGTACCCTCGACGTTGATCCCCGACGTGCAGTTGCGGTAGACCGTGTTGCCGATCAGCCGGCCACCGGTGACGTTGAGGTTGTCGATGCCGTGGTCGCCGTTGTTGTACGTGACGTTCAGCGCGGCCAGGTTGTCGTTGCCGCCGGTGTAGAACTGGATGCCGGAGTCCTCGTTGTCGTGGGTGACGTTGCGGAGCACGGTGTTGCCGGGACTGACCACGTTGATTCCGTTGGCGTTGCGCCGGTACCCCTCGGCGTTGAAGCCGGCGGAGTTGCCGGCGATCAGGATCCCGGTGGAGCCGGAGGTGACCAGGATGCCGGTGCCGTTGTTGTGGTGCACGTCGTTGCTGCTGACAACGGACTGGCTGGATCCGCGAACGCTGATCCCCGGCGCGGTCTGGCCCGACACCTGGTGCCCCGCACCCGTCACCGAGTTGCCGGTGACGGTGATGTTGTTGCTGTTGGAGACGTAGACGCCGTCGTACCTGGTGCCGCTGAAGGTGAGGCCCGAGACGGTGATGTACCCGCGGGACGAGATGTTCGCGCCGTAACTGGTGGGGTTCAGGACCGGATGGCGGCCGGGCCACGAGGTGATCGTGATCGGGGCGGCCGCAGTGCCGGAGACGATCGGCTTGATCGTCTCGGCGTAGGTCCCGTCCCCGATATAGAGCGTGTCGCCGGCCGCGAGCTTGCTGACACCCTTGACGACCGTGCAGTACGGCGCCGACGCCGTGCCCGGGCCGGTGTCCGAGCACGCGGACACGGACCCGTCGACGTACAGCGTCGTCGTGGCACCGCGCGCGACGAGCGGACTCGCGAGCAGGACGCCGCTCACCACGAGGGCTGCCGAAACTCTCCCGATGCGCCTCATGCCTCTCAGCGTGGACCGGTACGGCCGCGGGCACATCACACAATCGACGTATCCTCCGCCCGTCCGCGGGATGAGAGCAGACTGCGTACGCCGGTCCGGGCTGGTCGTGAGACGGCCTCGGCGAGGGGGTGCCGACGGCCGGGACCTCCCGGCTCCGGAGCCTGTGGGGGCTGCTTCCGGATTCGTATCGCGGCGTACGCAGCGTGGCTCCCCCCAGCAGGTTGCGCCGAGCGTCCTGGGAAGGCAAGGAACATGACGCCGATGTCATCGAGCAGTCAGGTTGACAGCGGCCTGCCTGCCGGGAGAGTCAGCTCGAAGATCGCACCGCCATCGGGCCCGTTCCGCACGGACAGGTCACCGCCGTGAGCCGTCGTCACCGACCTGGCCATGGACAGGCCGAGCCCGGTACCCATCCGGCCGGACGGTGGCAACCGATGCCAGAACCGGTCGAACACATGAGGCAGGTCCTCGGCGGCGACGCCCGGTCCCGAGTCGATGACCGCGACCGTGCACCGGCGACTGCCCGTCCACCCACAGCGCACGGTGATCGCGGCTCCGTCGGGGGTGTGGTGTACCGCGTTCTCGACGAGTGCGTCGACCGCCATCGCGATCCACTCCGGATCCATCATGATCAGGCCTGTGGGTGCGCTGTCGATCCGCCAGTCCCGCTCGGCTGCGGCCGACCAGTTGACGGCGATCTCACCGACGAGCTCGCCGAGATCGACCGGCTGCTTGGTCAGGGCCTCGCCTGCGTCGAGTCGCGCGCACGCGAGGAGACGGTTGGCCAGTGCCGACATCCGCCCGAGCTGTCGCAGGGCGACGTACACGTCCGACCGGGTTTCGCTGTCCAGAGCCTGCCCCACCACCAGCTCCAGATGACCGCGCGCGATCGTCACGGGTGTCCGGATCGCGTGCGATGCCTCGCGGAAGAATTCGAGTTCGCGGTCGACCGCCTCGAGTTGACCCGCGGCCATCCTCTCCAGCTCTTCGACAGCCGCGGCCCGGCGGCGGGCATGCCACACCATGACCAGCACCACGAGGGGTAACAGCGGGACTTCGGCGAGCTCGGCGGGAGCCAACACGCCCTCGGACGTACGGGCGATGATCACCCAGCCACTGATCACGGTGATCACGACGGTGACCGCGACCGTGGGCACCACCGGCCAGATCCGGAAGCCGTAGGCGACCGCGAGTCCGAGGAACAGGACGTGGTACGGCCCGCTCTCATGACCGGGCAGGGCGATCATGAGCCCCACCATCAACACGATGAACACGGCCACCGCGACGTCGGTAACCAGCCCGCCCGGCTGTCGGGGCCGGACGCCGAGGGCCCGGGACACCGGTAGGTCAGGCACTTTGGAGCTGATAGCCGACGTTGCGAACCGTCAGGATGAGATCCGGTCCCACCTTCGACCGGAGCCGGCCGACACAGACGTCGACGACGTTCGTCGACGGGTCGAAGTCGTACCCCCAGACCTCCGACAGCAGTTCCTGCCGCGAGCACACGGCATCTGGGTTGGTCATCAGGTGGCGAAGCAGCAGGAACTCGCGCTTCGCCAGCAGCGTCGGCCGACCGTCGACCACAAGCTGGCGGGCCTCCAGGTCCAGCACGATGTCTCCGACCCGGAGCCGGTTCTTCCGCCGGTTCGCGGCGTCCTCACCGAGCCTGCCCCGGGCTCGGGCGATCAGCTCCCGGACCGCGAACGGCTTCGCGACGAAGTCGACCGCTCCCTGCTCCAGGCAGGCGATCCGGAGCTGAACGTCCGCCGTGGCTGACAGGATCAGGACCCGGTACGACGGATCCTGGGTCACCAAGGCGGAGAGCACGGCCTCACCGTGCATACCGGGCATCGCCAGGTCGAGCACGATCAGCGCCGGGTGTTGGTCCAGCGCGAGCCGGAGACCCTCCAGGCCGTTGGTCGAGGTCAGGACCTGATAACCCTCGGCCTCGAGCGCGCGCCGCACGAAGCGGACGAGATCGGGCTCGTCGTCGATCACAAGAATCTTGGTCATCTCGCCCCCTCAGGATGATGACCAGGTGCAACTGTCCGCCAGTCTGGAACGGTTGGGCCCACAATGGAAGCCTGCTGCCGGACAGACCGGGCGCTCGGGCTGAATACCGGACGTCAGCGTGCATTCGGTGACCGTGGGAAACGAACTGAACGTGCTCAGTTGTGGCGCTTCGACAGGAGAAGGGGCGGAATCCTGCCGTACGACGTGATCGCGGTCGCCCTACCGTTCGCGTGGCTCATTGCGAACTGGTGGGCGGACTGCTTGTCGTGGTCGGCGGCGACGAGCAGCGTGCCGCCGCGCGGGCCGAGCCAACGACCGTTTGACGACAAACTTGCAGCGAGCTGCAACCATGCCAGGTCCGCGACCCGTGCTCGACTCGCGGACCTCGGACGGGACGGCGGAGTTACCAGGTGATGGGGGCTGCGGTGGCGGATCGGAGGTCGGGGAGGGTTACGGCGGGGGCCAGTTCTACGAGGTTGAAGGTGCCGTTGGCAACGTCCAGGACGGCCAGGTCGGTGATGACTCGTTGGACCACCCCGCGGCCGGTCAGCGGAAGAGTGCAGGACGTGAGCAGTTTGGGGGCGCCCTGGCGGGTGCGGTATTCCATCAGGACGATCACGCGGCGGGCGCCGCTGACGAGGTCCATGGCGCCGCCCATGCCCTTCACCATGGCGCCGGGGACGAGCCAGTTCGCGAGGTCGCCGTACGCCGAGACCTGCATCCCGCCGAGGATCGCGACGTCGATGTGGCCGCCGCGGATCATCGCGAAGCTGGTCGCCGAGTCGAAGTACGACGCCCCAGGGACGACGGTGACGGTCTGTTTGCCGGCGTCGATCAGGTCCGGGTCGACCTCGTCGTCGTACGGAAACGGGCCGACGCCGAGAATCCCGTTCTCTGCATGCAACGTGACGGACGATGCGAGCGGCAGGTGGTTGGGGACGAGGGTCGGCAGTCCGATACCGAGGTTCGCGTACTCGCCGTCAGTCAGCTCGGCGGCCGCTCGCGCGGCCATCTCGTCACGGCTCCAGGGCATCTCATGCACCCCGGGTCGTGCGTTTCTCGATCCGCTTCTGCGCGGCCTGCTCCGGCGTCAGCGGTACGACGCGGCGTACGAAGACGCCTGGGAGGTGGATCGCGTCCGGGGCGAGGTCGCCGACGTCCACGACGCGCTCGGCCTCGACGATCGTCAGCCGGCCGGCCATCGCGGCGACAGGGTTGAAGTTTCGGGCGGCCGCATGGAACACGCAGTTGCCGGACCGGTCGGCGACCGCGGCGCGGATCAGCGCGACATCGGTGACGATCGCCTCCTCCAGCACCATGTCCCGGCCCTGGATCGTCCGCACCTCCTTCGCGGGTGAGGCGACCGCGACCGTACCGTCCGGCGCGTACCGCCACGGCAACCCGCCCTCCGAGACCAAAGTGCCGACACCGGTCGGGGTGAAGAACGCCCCGATCCCGGACCCGCCCGCGCGCAAGCGCTCGGCGAGCGTGCCCTGCGGCGTCAGCTCGAGCGTCAACTCCCCCGCGAGGTACTGACGCGCGAACTCCTTGTTCTCCCCGACGTACGACGCGATCACCCGGCTGATCCGCCCGCGTTCGAGCAGCAGACCCAGGCCCGCACCGTCGACGCCGCAGTTGTTCGACACCACGGTCAGATCGCTCGCGCCCTGCTCGAGCAACGCCTCGATCAGGAACCACGGGATCCCGGCCAGCCCGAACCCGCCGACCGCCAGACTCGAACCGTCCGCGATGTCCGCGACTGCCGCAGCCGGCGTGGCGACGACCTTGTCGAGACTCATGAGCCTCCCTCCAGAAGGTGGTCCGGTGCGGTCATAGGACTGCTTCGAAGACGGCCGCGATGCCCTGGCCGCCGCCGATGCACAGCGTCTCCAGGGCGTAGCGGCCTGTGCGGCGGTGGAGTTCGTGGGACAGCGTGGCGAGGATGCGGGCGCCGGTCGCGCCGAGCGGGTGACCCAGGGAGATGCCGGAGCCGTTCGGGTTCAGGCGATCGTCGAGCGGGTCGATCTTCCATTCGCGCAGGCAGGCGAGCACCTGGGCGGCGAACGCTTCGTTGAGCTCGATCAGGTCGAGGTCGTCGAGGGTCAGCTCGGCGCGGGCGAGCGCGGCGGCGACCGCCGGGACCGGGCCGATCCCCATCACCTCGGGTCCGACACCGGCGACAGCCCAGGACTTCAGCCTCACCAGCGGACGCAGACCACGCCGTTCGGCTTCGTCGCGAGTGGTGACGACGCAGACCGCGGCGCCGTCGTTCTGCCCGCTCGCGTTGCCGGCGGTCACGGTCGCTTCCGGGTCGTCCTCGAGCATGACGGGCCGAAGAGCGGCGAGGCCCTCGAGTGAGGTGTCAGGCCGGGGATGCTCGTCCGCGGTGATCAGGCCGCGCTTGGGGACGGCCACCGGAATCAGTTCGTCGGCGAAGCGGCCATCGGTTTGCGCGGCGACGGCCCGCTGGTGCGAGCGGAGCGCGAACTCGTCCTGCTCCTGCCGCGAGATGCCGTACTCCCGCCGTACGTTCTCGGCTGTCTCGAGCATGCCGCCCGGCACCGGGTGATACTTCCCGCCCGCGGTCGCGCGAGCGCGGATCAGGCGGTCGTTCAGCTCCACGTTGCCGCGGATGCCGGTGCGCAGGCCGAGGGCGTAGTGCTCGACCTGCGACATCGATTCGGTGCCTCCGGCAACCACCACACGGGCCGCGCCGGTCGCGACCATGCCCGCGGCGAACAGCACGGCCTGCAATCCAGAGCCGCACCGGCGGTCCACCTGGACACCCGGTACGCCGACGCCGAGGCCCGCGTCGAGGGCAGCGATCCGGCCGATGGCGGGCGCCTCGCCGTTCGGGTAGCACTGGCCGAGAACGACGTCGTCGACATCACCTTCGCCCAGACCGGTTCGCCGTACCAGCTCGGTGAGAGCGACGGTGGCGAGGTCGGCCGCGGACAGCGCGGACAGGACGCCGCCGAAACGGCCCACCGGCGTACGGATCGGTTCGCAGATCACCACGTCGTTCATGCTCTCGACGGTAGGCCGGTCGAACCGATATGGAGAAATACTCATTTACGCTGGATAAAGACTCTGCGAGTATGAATGGCATGGAGCTCCGGCACCTGCGGTACTTCGTCGCCGTCGCCGAGGAACGGCACTTCGGTCGCGCCGCGGCCCGCCTGCACATGGCGCAGCCGCCGCTGTCGCAGCAGATCCGCCAGTTGGAGAGCGAGCTGGGCCTGCAGCTGCTCCGCCGTACGACGCGACGCGTGGAGCTCACGCCCGCGGGCGAGTCCTACCTGGTGCGGGCGCGGCAGATCCTCGCGGCGGTCTCGTCCGCGGCGGGTGAGGCGCAGCGGGTCGCGGCCGGGCTGCAGGGGCGGTTGGTGATCGGGTGCGTCGGCTCGGCAACGTACAGCCTGCTGCCGCAACTGGTCCGGACGTTGCGCGAGGAGCTTCCCGACCTCGAGGTCGCCGTACAGGGCGAGATGCTCGCACCCGATCAGGCGCAGGCCCTCGCGGACGGGCGGATCGACCTAGGGCTGCTGCGGCCGCCGGTCGAGGACGAATCACTGCGGGTCGAAGTACTGCGGGCCGATCCGCTGATCGTCGCCGTACCCGACGGGCATCGGCTGGCCGGCCGACGGCGGGTGCGGCTCGAGGAGCTGGCAGACGAAGACTTCGTGATCCATGCCGGTGGCGGGCGGTCGGTGATGCACGACACCGTCCTCGCCCGCTGCCGAGAGGCCGGATTCGAACCGCGAGTCCGGCACGAGGTCGCGGAAACGTCAACGTTGGTGACGTTCGTCGCCGCCGGACTCGGCATCGCGATCGTGCCCGCGCCCGTAGCCGAACTCCTGGTCCCAGGCGTCACCTATCGCCCACTCACCGGCTCACCAACCATCGACCTGGCAGCCGCCACCCGAGCCGACGACGAAGCCCCGCACCTAGAGCGCGCACTGTCTGTCCTCAAAGGTTTGGTTCAGTAGCAGCTCTGAGAGTCAGGACGACTTCGTTGCGGTGGAGGGTCAGGGTCCCGCCGGCGGCTTCGGCGCAGCGGCGGGCTATGTCGAGGCCCAGGCCGGTGGAGCCGCGGTCGCTGCGGCCGCGTTCGCCGGCGCCCAGGGGGATGCCGGGACCGTTGTCGGCGACAACTATCCGTACGACGTCGTCCTTGCGGGTCAGGGTGATCCGCGCGGGTGTCCCGTCGGGGGTGTGCGCTACAACGTTCTCCACGAGTGCGTCGAGTGCCGCGCCGAGGTCCTCGCCGGAGGAGCGCACCGACGCGGGCACGTTCGGCAGGTCCAGCGCGAGCTCGCGGCCCTGGTCCTCGAACAGCGGCTCCCAGAACGCGGCCCGCTGACGCGTCACCTCGACCGCGTCCGAGTGCGGAACGCGGCCCTCACGCTGGGGTCGCCGAGCAGCACTGATCACCGCGGTCAGTGTCCGTTCGAGGCTGTTGACCTGGGTGTTCAGCTCCTCGGCGCTCTCCCGGTCCGGCAGCGCCTCGACCTGCAGACGCAGCGCGGTCAACGGCGTACGCAGGCGGTGC
This sequence comes from Kribbella pratensis, assembly GCF_004366075.1. Taxonomy (GTDB): domain Bacteria; phylum Actinomycetota; class Actinomycetes; order Propionibacteriales; family Kribbellaceae; genus Kribbella; species Kribbella pratensis. The sequence goes on from NZ_SODU01000001.1 coordinate 2,889,421, forward strand.
GACAGGTCCGCGACCGCCTCGCGTTCGACCGCGATCACCTCGTCGATCCGGTCCGCGAGACCGTTCAGCGCGGAGCCGACCTTCGCGACCTCGGCCGGTCCGGTCGTCGGGGCGCGGGCGTCCATGTCGCCGCGGGCCAGACGTTCCGCCGTACTCGCCGTCTCCTCCAACGGGCGCGCGAGCCGACGCGACACCAGTTCGGCGCCGGCGATGCTGAGCAGCAGCACGACCAGACTCCCGCCGACGAGGATCAGGATCCTCGGCACCACACCGTCGTACAGCTCATCGCCGGTGAGGTAGAGGCAGACGGAGGCCGCGCCGTGCGGCGTACCGACGCTGACGTCCACCGCGAGACCGCCGCCGATGTCGCGGTAGTCGGCGTCGCCGATCTTCGGCGGGCCCTTGTCGTCACGGTCACCGTCGCCGTACCCGGCGGGCATGTTCTTGGGGGTCGGCACCCCACCGGGCGGCGGATCGCCCAGTGTCGTACCGTCCGGCATCCGCACCGAGATCCGGCCCGGATGGTCCGTCAGGCCGTCGAGGTACGCCGTGATGTCGTCGTTCGTGTGGTTCTTGTCGCCGACGTAGTACGCGACGCTCTCCGCCAGGTACCGCGCCTTGTCCTTGGACTCGTTGGCCGTAGTACTGCGCAGCAGAATCACCAACGGTACGGCGAATGCGAGCACGACCAACGTGGTCATGCCCACCGACAGCAGCAGGATCCGACGGCGCATGCTCAGCCGTCCACCGCGAGCTTGATCCCGACGCCGCGAACACTGTGCAGGAACCGCGGCGCGGCCGCCGTCTCGCCGAGCTTCCGGCGCAACCACGACAGATGGACGTCGACAGTCCGGTCACCGCCGCCCCACGGCAGCCCCCATACCTCCGCGAGCAGTTCCCGCTTCGTCACCACGGCTCCGGGCCGACGCGACAACGCCAGCAGCAGGTCGAACTCCTTCCGGGTCAGGTCGACCGGCGAGCCGTCCACCGTCACCTCCCGGCTGCGCGGATCGATCCGCAGCCCGCCGACCTCGACCGTCGACTCCTCTTGCGAGTCGTGCCCGAGCCGCCGCAGTACGGCGCGAATCCGCGCATCCATCTGCGCCGCGCTGAACGGCTTGATCACGTAGTCGTCCGCGCCCGCGTCGAGCAGCCGTACGACGCTGGCGTCGTCGTCCCGCGCCGTCGCCACGATCACCGGCACATCGCTGACCGCCCGAACCATCGCGAGCACGTCCCGGCCGTCGAGGTCGGGCAGTCCGAGATCGAGCAGCAGAACCTCCGGCCGCTCCCGCGCGACCGCTGCGACCCCGTCGGCGCCGGCCGCGACCGCCGAGACCACATGCCCGGCCGCCGTCAGGGACTTCCCCAACGACAACCGAATCGCGTCATCGTCCTCGACCAGCAGCACCCGCGCCATGCTGTTGAGCGTAACCGCCGCCCCTGCCCGCGAGCCTCAAGCCGGGGTTAAGCGAACGTCAGCCACTCATCAACCTCGCGCCTGCTCCCTCGGCCACGCTCGGCGGGCCGGGTTCACCGGGTGTCGGGGAAGGTTACTGAGTGCTGGAGGTCCGGGGCGGCTTCAGGCCGGTGGCGCGGAGTTCGAGGGTGGCCAGGGCGGTGACGACCTCGCGGTCGCCGTCGCGCCAGGCGGCGACCGGGTCGTCGGAGATCTTCGCGAGTTTGTGCATCGGCTGGTTCGCCATCGCCCGGAGCGCGAACAGGTCCAGGTCCGCCGCGTTGTCGATGAACCGCTGCGCCGCGCCCGCCCGGCGCGCGAAGCGGATCCGCCGCGGCACCCAGATCAGTACGGCGAACAGCACCGGCAACCCGATCGTGACGGCCGCGAGCACGTACGCCAGCTGTTCCACCGCATGCGCCTGGTCCCGCCCCGCCTGCGCCAGCTTCCCCGCGGCACCGGCCGCCCCGTCGATCGGCGACCGCAACTGGTCACCCACCGCCGGCACCTTCCCGATCGGCTCGGACAACCGCCGCAGATCCCCCGCAAGCCCGTCCCCCGCCTCAGCCGCCTTCCGCCCCGGCGCCCCGAGCGCGTCGGTCACCCGGTAGACAAGCAAGCCCAACTCGACACAGGCCCAAACCCACGCCGCCAGCATCAGATCACCAACAACCTGCCGGAACCGCTGACCCCGTAGATCGGAATAGAGCTTCACCACTTGGCTCCCATCTGCCAGGGCGGTCCGGAACCACAGGCGATCTGTTCCGGAGAGGGTCAGAGGTTGCTGCGGAGGTTCCAGAGGAGGGGGTAGTAGCGGAGGTCGAGGCGGCTGCGCAGGTAGGTGGCGCCGGAGGAGCCTCCGGTGCCCGGTTTGGTGCCGATCATGCGCTCGACCATGACCACGTGTCGCGCGCGCCACGCCGCGGCCAGTTCGTCGTGCTGGACCAGCGCCTCGGCGAGTTCCCAGATGGCGGCGTAGTGCGAGCGGTCGCCGGCGATCTTGCGCAGGGCGTCGCGGATGGCGTCCTCGGAGTCGGTGTCGAAGCCGCCCTTCCGCAGTACGTCGAGGTACGCGTCCCAGAGCGTCGGCTCCTCCAGCCGGCGCCGCAACCGGTCCTGCTCAACCGCAGTCAGCCCGCGGAATCGGCGTACGAAGGACGGATCCTTCGCGCCGGAGAGGAACTCGATCTCCCGGAACTGCACGGACTGGAACCCGGACGCCGGCGACAACCGGTGCCGGAACTCACCGAAGTCCTGCGGCGTCATCGTCTCGAGAATGTCGACCTGCTGCGTCAGCACGCGCTCGATCGTGTGCACCCGCCGCAGCAGGTGCTCGGCCAGCCAGTGCTCGCCGGCGAGCATCGCGTCCCGGGACGCGGTCAGCTCGTGCAGGATCTGCTTGAACCACAGCTCGTACACCTGGTGGATCGTGATGAACAGCAGCTCGTCGTGCGCCGGCGGGTCCGACTCCAGCCGCTGCTGGTCGAGCAGCTCGGTCAGACGCAGGTAGCTCCCGTACGTGAGCCGTCCGCCCTCCTCACCGAAGTGCACGTCGACTCCGCCCCACTGTCCAGCAACCCCGTCATCAGTGCTCATGTGACGGAGACTAGCCGACCGTTCCGTGACCGGTCAGTGATTCGTTCGTTGGTTCTCAGGTACGCCGAGTTTCTAGGAGTTGCATGTCCGCCACGGTCGAGAGCCCGATCGTCCCGGGACCGGTTCAGGGTCCCACCCGGGAAGAGCCGCTGATCGAGGCGTTGCTGCTCGACGACTACCGGTCGCTCGTCCACCTCGCCTACCTGATCCTCCCGCCTGCGATCAGCCGGGCGAGGCGGGTAGCGGCCGCGCATGCCGTCGTCCAGCGGGCGCTCCCGCCGGGGCTCGTGCCGCCGAGGGATCTGGTGCTCCCGTCGAGCCTGATCGTGGCGCCGGATGTCAGGGTCCCGGCGACCAGGCTCCGGGAGTTCATGCGCCGCCGGGTCGTCGAGGAAGCAACCCGGCAGGCGGAGCGCCGGTCGTTCCTCGCCCGCCTCGGCAGCGCACTCGCACCGTCCGACGAACTCGGCTTCGAGCCGTGCACGACCCGCCCCGACCGGTCCGCCCTCGCCCGCCGCCGCGCCCGCGGCCGCCGCTTCGCGATCACCACCGTCCTGGTCCTCACCGCAGGGATCCTCGCAGCACTGCTGATGTCTTGACGTAGAGTCGCCACCCACTTACCTTCGGTGGCACCGCCTTCTTCCTACCGCCCCAGGGAGATCTGTGATGTACGTTGGAATCGTTTCCAGCCTGTCCCTGCTGATCGCTCCCCTCGGCGCGCCACCACCGCCGCCGGCCGAGACCCCACAGGTGAACATGTCCACCCAGGCAACGATCTGCAACAAGTACTGCGACGCCCGCGACCCTGCCCTCGCGCCCAACGACCGGGCTCCCGTCTCCACCACGATCTTCGGCCGCACGATCACCCTGCACTTCGACGACGACGACGCGATGGGGTGGGCCTCGATCGAGAACGGCAACCCCGGCGACGAGGTCTGGCTGGACCGTTCGATGGACGGCGGCCGCACCTGGTCCGGCGGCAGCCGCCTCGGCAACACCGCGATCCCGAGCGGTCAACGCGGCTGGCGCACGCAGATGTACAACGTCGACGACTGGAACAACCTCGGCGTCGGAGCGCTCCGGGCGTGCGGTAAGGCCGGCGACCGCGCCGACATCGCCTGCACGCCGTGGGCCCGAACGACGTGGAACGCCTGGGACCGTCGTACGGCGGCCGCGACCGCGCTGATGCAGAACTACAACCTGGCCAGTGGGCTGTTCGACACCACGGGCTGGTGGAACTCGGCCAACGCGCTGAACGCGTTGATCGACAACGCCCGGGTCAGCGGGATGCAGAGCTACAAGTACGCGATCGGCAAGACGTACGACCTGAACCTGAACAAGTTCGAGGGCCAGTTCCGCAACGACTACATCGACGACACCGGGTGGTGGGGGCTCGCGTGGGTTGCGGCGTACGACCTCACCGGCGAGGACCGCTACCTGCAGACGGCGCGTGCGGACGCCGATCACATGGCGGCGTACTGGGACAACACCTGCGGCGGCGGTGTCTGGTGGAGCGAGGCGAAGACGTACAAGAACGCGATCTCGAACTCGCTCTACATCCAGCTGAACGCGCAGTTGCACAGCCGGATCGGCGGCGACACGACGTACCTGCAACGCGCGCAGGCCGGCTGGACGTGGTTCCAGCAGACCGGGATGATCAACGGCTCGAACCTGGTGAACGACGGGATCGACCTGTCCACGTGCAGGAACAACGGCGACACCGCGTGGACGTACAACCAGGGCGTGCTGATCGGCGCGCTCACCGAGTTGTCCAAGGCAACGAACAACTCGGCGTACCTGACGTCCGCCCGCCGGCTCGCCGACGCGTCGACCACCGCGTCGTCGCTGCACACCGCCGACGGCATCCTGCGCGAGCCGTGCGAGAACGGCGACTGCGGCGGCGACGGCCCGTCGTTCAAGGGCGCGCACGTCCGCGGCCTCGGCAAGCTGAACGCGGCGCTGTCCGACCACCCGTACACGTCCTACCTGCAACGCCAGGCCGACCGCGCCTTCGCCGCCGACCGGACGCCGATGGATCAGTACGGTCTGCGCTGGTACGGCCCGGTCGACACACTCGACGCCGCCCGCCAGCAATCCGCCCTCGATCTACTGAACGCCGTCTGAAAATGCAGGTTCGATACAAGGTCTGTCCGCAGGGGATCCAGGGGAGGTCCAGACCGGTCTGAATGCGTCTCGAACGGTCTGTTTCCGGTGCCAAGGTGAAGTGACGGGTCCACAGGACCCCACAACCCTGGGGGTGAGCCGGTGGCGGATCCGATCGTCGACGAGTTGCGCAGTCTTGCCGGGCCGGACCTGTACCGGCGGAACGCCTTCCGGATCAGCGGGCTGCTCGCGGACGCCAACGCGCGCACCACCCGTCAGGTCGCGCAGCGGTTGCGTGCGGCGCTCGAGGGCGGAGCCGACATCGATCTCGGTACGGCGACCTCTCGCGACCCGCACGAGATCCAGGCCGCCTGCGACCTGATCCTCGGCGACCCGCGCCGCCGGCTGGTCCACGAGGTGTTCGCTCCCTGGGGCGACGACGTCTCCGGCTGCGGCTGCCACCCCAAGGTGCACGAGGACCACGATGCCGCGGTCGCAGCCCACAACGACTCGATCGATCGCGAGCAGAGCCGCGGTACGCCGGACGCCGAGTGGAGCCGCGCCTCGCAGTCCTGGTCGAGGGTTGTCGGCGCGCTGACGAACCACCTGGAGTATCGGGTCCGCGAGCTCGACGACCGGCAGCTCGACGACTCGGCCGTTGCCGGGATCGAGCGGGAACTGCCGCGGACCCTCGTGCAGCCGGCCGTCGATCTCGCAGTGGCCGGTCCGCTCGGCCGGGCGGGCATGCTCGTCAAGACGGCGCGGAGGTTCCCGAAGGCGGAGACCGTGCACCATAGGCTGATCGAGGCCGCGGCAACCCCGTTGTACGAGGACCTGGAGGAACGCCGTACGCAGGTCGCCCGGCGGATCGGCGAGGAGCCGGTCGATCCGATCGTCGCCGAGATCGAACGCGACCTGCTGCCGCAACTGCAACGGCTGGACGCCCTGCTGCCGCCGAAGCAGAACCACCGGACCTCCGCGCTCCACGACCAGCTCGCGATCCTGCTCAACAACTGCGCCGTCGACCTGATGAACCGCGGCAAGGCCGCCGACGGCCGCGCCGAACGCTGGCTGGACCGCGCGACGAAGCTCGTGATCGACCAGCGCGACCGCGACCTGATCGACGAGAACCGGGAGGCGCTGCTCGAGAACCAGCGCGCGATGCGGGAGTTCCGCGAGCAGGTCGACTACCTGTTCCGGATGCGCGGGAAGTACGCCGCGCAACGCCTGCTCCGGCAGGCGCGGACGCAGACCAGCTCGCCGTCGGTCCGTGCCGAGATCGACCAAATGCTCGCCGAGCTCGCGGCCGGCACGTTCAACTCGGTCCACTCCCCTCCGCCACAGGTGAAGCGGCCGCCGGTCTCCCCGAAGCGCCGGCGTCGTCGCCGGCTGGTGGCCTGGCTGCTCGTCCTCGCGCTGATCGGTCTCGGCGTATGGCACTGGTGGCCACGGAAGCTCAACATCTCCAGCGACAAGATCTCCGACAACGCACCCGCCGGGACCTGCCTGGACCAGACGGACAGTTCGCCGACCGATCTCCGCGGCGCAGACTGCGACTCGCCGCACTGGGGCGAAATCATCGGGTACGTCGCGATCACCAAGGTGCCCGCGACGTATCCGGGTGACGACCAGGCGAACGCGCTCGGCCAGTTCCTGTGCGGCGAGAAGATGGTCCAGCAGCGTCTGAACGCCGACGTGTACGACGTGACCACGCTCCATGCACCCGCACAACGCTGGAACAACGGCAAGAACTCCAGCAAGTACGAGAACTACGCGGCCTGTGTGGTTCATCGGCACGACGGTCTCGACCTCGAGAGCGGTGTGACACCGATCGCCGAGCTGAAGGATCCGAAGCCGGTCGCGATGGACCTGCAGGCCGCGAAGGTCGCCGACAACGCGCCCGTCGGTAGCTGTGTCCAGGGCCGAGTCGACGGCGAAGCGCTCGCCGGCAAAGTCAAGATCGTCCGCTGCAGTGAGTGGCACTGGGGGCAGATCTTCGGCTACCCGACGCTCTACGAGGCCGGCCAGTCCTTCCCTGGCGACAGCGAGGTCAATGCCGTGTCCCGGAACGCCTGCGCAGCCAGGATTCCCAGCCTGCCGGGTTTCGCGACCTGGGTAGGACCGCCGTCGTATCCGTCCTGGGAAGACCCGAACCAGGTCAAGTACGCCGTCTGCTTGGTGCACCGGGCAGACAACAAGCCGTTCAAGGGAGCACCTGAATGACGTGGGCCTGGTTCCGCCAATGGCGGCAGCACAAGGCGTTCCGGATCGCGGCACCGAGCTGGTCAGGTACGGCGTACGACGACCTGGACCGCTACCTCGCCGAGCTCGGGGAGACCGCTGCTCAACCGGGCGAGGACGCGGACGACCACGCGCTCGCCGAGGCCGCGACCAATCTGTGGCGGGCCCGCCGCAAACTTGCCCAGGGCAACGATGGGCAGGGGAAGCAGGCTGCACGGTATCTGCGGACCTGCGCCAATGCGCTCGCGTCCGCCGGGTTGACCGTTCAGGACCATGACGGCGAGCCGTTCCATGCCGGGCGTTCGGTCGACGTGCTGCTCTACTCCGACGATTCCGAGGTGACGGTGGAGACCGTTGTCGAGACGGTTCGGCCGGCCGTGTACCACCACGATCGGCGGATCCAGACAGCTCAGGTGATCGTCGCCGTACCCACCGGCTCCAAGAACTCGACCAGCTCCGACAGCGAGGACAGCCATGCGTGACACCATCGATATCGGGATCGATCTCGGCACCACCAACAGCGCGATCGCCCTGGCCGAGGGCGACACGGTCACGGTGATCAAGAACAACGAGAGCCAGGACACCACACCGTCGGCGGTCTGGATGCCGCGCGCGGGTGAGGTCAGGGTCGGCGCGAAGGCCCGTACCCGGGTCGAATCGGATCCGGAGAACACCGCGTCCGAGTTCAAGCTGGAGATGGGTCTGGCGGATGTGGCTCGCCGGTTTGCGAGGGCCGGCGTCCAGCTCACGCCGCCGCAACTGTCGGCCGAAGTCCTGAAGTCGTTGCGCAATGACGCGACCCGGTTCCTGAACGACGCTCCGACCGCGGCCGTCATCACGGTCCCGGCGGCGTTCGCGCTGAACCAGAACAAGGCGACCGTCGAGGCGGCCACGTTGGCCGGTTTCGTTCCCGGCTCGCCGTTGCTCCAGGAGCCGACCGCGGCCGCGTTCGCGTACGGGCTGCAGGACACCAGCGACCGGGCGTACTGGATGGTGTTCGACTTCGGCGGCGGGACCTTCGACGCCGCGGTGGTGAACAAGCGCGACGGCGAGCTGCGCGTGCTGCACCACGCCGGCGACCCGTACCTGGGCGGCAAGCTGATCGACTGGGCGCTCGTCGAGCGAGTGCTCGCACCGGCCGCCGCGTCGGAGTTCGGGCTGTCCGACTTCCACCGCGACAACCCGCGCCACGCGCGGAACTTCGCCCGGTTGAAGGCGGCCGCCGAGGAAGCGAAGATCGCGCTCTCCGGCATCGAGTCGACGTCCGTCCTGGTCGAGTTGGACACGCCGGGCGGCGACAGCGAGACGTTCGACTTCACCCTCAGCCGCGGCGCCCTCGACCGCGTCGCCGAGCCGTACTACGTGCGCGCGATCAACCTCTGCCGCGAGGCGATGCGCGAGAACGGCCTGTCGGCGGACGCGATCGACAAGCTGCTCCTGGTCGGCGGCGTCACGCTCTCCCCCGGCCTGCGCGAACGGCTCGCGGACCCGGCCGACGGGATCGGGATCTCGTTGGAGACCCGGTTGGACCCGTCGACCGTGGTCGCCCGCGGCGCGGCGTTGTTCGCGAGCACCATTCGGCATCCCGCGCGGCTGGCCGCGGCCCCCGCAGCGGGCGAGTTCGCCGTCGAACTCTCGTACGAACCGGCCGTCACCACCACCACGACGACCGTGGCAGGCCGGCTGCGCGCCGGGCGCGACCTGGATTGGACCGGGTATTCCGTGGTCCTCGCGAACCCCGAGGGCCGGCCGCCGTTCCGGACCGCGAACATCGCGCTGAACCGGGTCGGCGCGTTCGCGACCGAGGTCGACGTGGACGAGCGCCGTACGTCGCGATTCACCGTCGAGCTGATCGACCCGGCCGGCGCGCCGCAGAAGGTGGTCCCGAACACGTTGTCGATCACGCACCGGACCGAGACGTTCGGCGGCGCGCGGCTCGCGCACTCGCTCGGCATCCAGCTGGCCGACAAGACGTTCTCGCCGCTGCTCCGCAAGGGCGCCGGGGTTCCGACGACGGCCCACGGGAAGTTCCGTACGTCGTACACGCTGCTCCGGCGCGACGACGAGGCGATGATCCGGATCCCTGTCGTGCAAGGGGAACGGGTGCGCGCGAACCGGAACCGGCCGGTCGGGCTGCTGACGATCAAGCCGGTCGACCTGCGGATGGATCTGCCGGTCGGGACCGAGGTCGAGGTCACGTTCGAGGTGGACGCGTCGAACCTGGTGACGGTGGTCGCCGACGTACCGCTGATCGGGGCGCAGTTCGAAGCAGAGATCGACCTCGGGTCGGTGCGGACGCCGTCGGCCGACGTACTGACCCGGCAACTCGCGGAAGCCGAGGATCGGTACGACAGGTTGCAGCGGTCGGCTGATCTGCGGGATGTGGACGAGCGGTTGCGGCGGCTGGAGGCCGAGGGCACGTTGCCGACCGTTCGGGAGCAGGTACGGGCGTCTGCGACCGACGCTGGTGCGGCGGCGACGGCCGAGGACCGGCTGCGGGACTTCCAGGCGGAACTGGACGACATTGACGATCTGGCGGCGTTGCCGGGTCGTACACGGGGGTTGCTCGATCTCCTCGCGGAGGCGGGCGAGTTGGTTCAGCAGGCAGGAGCGGTACGGGACGAGCAGGAGCTGACCGCGTTGCGAGAGGCGGCGCAGCAGGCGATCGACGACCGCGATCTCAAGGCGATCGACGCGGCGACGGAGCGGACCGAGATCTTCATGGCGCGGCTCTATCGGAGGCAGCCGGGGTGGTACGAGGCCGTGTACTGGGAGGTTGTCCGGTCGCCCGGGATGTTGCCGCCGACCGCTGAGGCGGATCGGCTGGTGGCCGAGGGGCGGGACGCGATCAACCGGCGCGACGAGCGTTCGCTGGAACACGTCGTACAGCAGATGATCCGGCTCCTTCCGCGCGATGAGCGGGAGATCATCATCGGACTCACGCAATGACCGCCTTTCGCCAGCAGGTGGCCCTGGGCCGAGCCGCCGAGCTGGCCCGTCAGGGGGACCTGTCTGGTGCGGCCACCTTGCTCACCGACCTCGAAGACCCGTCGGTCGAGGTCCTCGACCTACTAGCCCGAATCCGAGCCCAGCAGAGGAGGTGGGACGAGGCCGATGCGCTGTGGGCGGAGGTGGTGAAGACCGCTGGAGGCACAGGTACTGCGGCGGGGGCGGTGGCGGGGCGGCGGATGGTTGCGGCGATTCGTGGGCATCGGCGGGCGGCGCGGCCTGTGCTGCCGGTTGTTGTGGCAGTGGTGCTGGTGGGTGCGGTGGTTGGTGGGGGCGCGGTCGCGTTGGGTGGTCGTGCCGACGAGCCTGTGGCGCAGCCGGCTCAGGTACAGCCGACCGTCACACCAAGTGTTGACACCGGCGCGGAGGAGCGGGCGGCTGAGTTGGCCCGGCGGTTGGCGGCGTTGGAGGCGCAGCGTCGCGCCGAAGCCGCCGCAACCGCGGCCAAGTTGGTTGTGATCGCACGACGCGTTGCTGGCGCAGGTGTGCTGGTGCAGCGCGAGAAGAGTGCGGTGCGCGTCGTTTTCACGGAAGGGGTGTTCGAAGCCGGCACCGACCTCAGTACATCCGGCGAGCGCGCACTCGACGTACTCGGAAAGCGGCTCCCCGGGCTGAAGGCAAGGATCACCGTGACCGGCTACTCGGTCGTCGTACCAGGCGGAACCAACTCCGGCGGCTCACGCACCGCACTCCTACGAGCCCGCGTCGCGACCCAGCAGCTCAGCACCGCGTCGGGTCTCCCGTTGACCGCGTTCACGATGCAGTCCGGCGACCAGGCACACCCGCCGTACCGCACCGACGCCCGGAACCGCACCGTCACGGTCACGTTGACGCCGGGTGCCACGCCCTAGATGCCATGATGACGGGCATGGAGCTGAAGATGTCGGCGTCGTACGACGCCACCCCCGAGGAAGTGTTCGCGATCGTGACGGACACCGCCTTCCGCGAGCAGGCCTGCGAGAAGACCAAGGCGCTGTCGTACGACGTCACGGTCAGCGCGTCAGGTACCGACACCGTCGTCCGGGTCTCCCGGAAGATGGAGGCCACCGACATCCCCGACATGGCCCGGAAGTTCGTCGGTGACACGTTGACCGTCGTCCAGACCGAGACCTGGCACGCCGCCGCGGCCGACGGCTCGCGGACCGCGGACGTGTCCGGCGAGATCGCCAACACCCCGGTCACCCTGAAGGGCACCGCCCGGATCGCCCAGGACGGCGGTCAGACGGTCCAGGCCATCGACCTCGACGTCAAGGTCGCCGTACCGCTGATCGGCAAGAAGATGGAACCGTTCGTGGTGGACGCGATCCGCTCCGGCCTCCAGAAGGAACACGACCTCGGCCACGACTGGGCCGGCAAGTAATCCGCCTAGGTCCTGTCTGGTGGATCACCAGACAGGACCTAACCACGACCGGGCCGTGTCGTTGCGCTGACTGCGTCGCCTCCGGTGGCAACCTGAGAAGAAGTGTTGCACCGGAGGTGACCCGTTTGATGCCCCGTTTGATGCATAGTTCCCTGCGAAAGAAGCACGATCGCACCCCCTCGACAACCGACGCGGACCAGTACTGCGCGTTCTGCGCCGCCGTGATGCCCTTCGAACGCATCGAGCCCTCGGACTACCTGGTCGACGAGCCCGACGAGTGGATCTGCGTCAAGTGCGGCTCCGCCCTCCTGGTAGACCCACCCACCCAACAACTCCACCAATCCGCCTAACTCCCTACGGCTGGTTTGTGGTGTCGGCTGTGGTGAGGGCTTTGCGCATGGCTTCGCGTACGTCAGGAGGCCAGGGGCCGGTGTTGGTGAGGGGGATCTCGGTCATGAAGCGGCGTTCTGGCTCGGGGATGGTTGTTGCCACGAGATTCGGATCGTCGACGACCGCCGCGTAGAGCCTCGGGCCGTCGGCGCCGAAGAGGTCCGCGGCGACCAGGCGGCCGTCCGCGTTGCGCATGATGTTGTCCGGGTTGTCGTCCAGCTTCGGCGCGAACCAGTGCAGCTCGCGGCGCCCCCGCTCGTGCACGCGCCAGACGACCTCCGCGAGCTCGGCAACCGCTGGCTCCCGCGCCGCCAGCGCCCGGTGGAACTCCGCCGCCTCGTCCGCATCGACGGGCTCGAGCCACTCCATGATCTGCAGGTCCCCGCCGCCCACCAGTCGGCGATGCGCGAACAGCCGCGGGACCTGACGGGTGTGCGCGGCCTCCCGATACAACGCCACCGTGTACGGCGCTGTCGGATCGAACGGACTGATCCGCGCTGCCGCACGACCGTCCGGAGCCCGCAACGCAATCGCCCAATCACCCGCCCCACAAGGAGTCCACCCAGCCTCTCGCAGTACCCGTTCCGTGTCCCGGTGGTCGGCTGCACGCCCCAGCAACCTGAGCGTCTCGTCGGGTGTCACTTTGGAGAGAATAGGCAACCGCGTGTGTCGCCGCCTCCGAGTAAGAGCTACAGCGGAGGGCCGAAGGCGCAAGTCACCCGCGTCGCACGGGTGGGGTCGAGAGCGTTGGCTACCAGTTGGGCAACAGTCGGGTCGAAGGCCAGGCCGACGTGGCCGACCGTGTCCAGCGGGCAGGTGTCCTGCACGAACTCGTTGGTCACGCCGGGCTCGCGGATGAACGACGTCTCGTGCGGTGTCACCAGCGCGTCGAAGCGGGACGCAATCACGGTGTACTTCACGCCTGGCTGCGCGATCGGGCCCGCGGTCAGCTGTGCGACGGCTGAGCCGCCGACGATGAGTTCGTCGCAGGCCGGGCAGCCGAATTGCCGTAGGACCTGGTCGACGAGCGGGCCCAGGCCGAGGTAGTCACCCACGCTGACCAGCCCGCCGAACGTCGTACCGTGCGTCGGCGGCGCCAGTGCGATCACCTTGCCGACCTGATCGGCGTACCCGAGGACCTTCGGTCCGTAGATGGACTGGAAGCCGCCCTCGGAGTGGCCCACGATGTCGACCTTCGCGGCACCGGTCGTCCGGCGGACTCGCTGGACGAAGGACGCGATCTCCGCGGACGACTGCGCGATCGAAAGCGTGCCACCGACCGGGATCGCCGGGGTTGCCTGGCCGTAGGTGAGGGTGAAGGCGCAGTAGCCCTTCGCGGCGAGGAACGGGCCGAGGTACGAGTAGTTTCCGGGGCCGTTGCCACCGAGGCCGTGCAGCAGGACGAGCGGGTTCGGGTGCGCGGCCGACGGTTTGCACGTCCAGTCGTCGAACCCTGACGCCATCGCACCAGCTGTGCTCGCGGTTGCGGGGCTGGAGGTGATCGCTGCGGTGAGGAGGAAGGCGGCGAGCAGGGCCGCGGCGGTTCGGCGGAGGCGGTGGCGCATGACAAACTCCCCGTGAATGTGTCGACGAGTGATCAGTAGATCACGGGTAGTGGAGCATGTCGGCCGGTTATAAACAAGATGTCGTGTTCATAACAAGATCTCTCGGTTACGGATCGGCCACTCGGGGTAGTGTCCTGCGCATGGGTCGCACGATACGGGGACTGGACGCCGGCCAACGCCGGGCCGAACGACGCGAGCAGTTGCTGGACGCGGCGCTCAAGCTGTTCGCCGACAACGGGTATCTGGGGACGTCGATCGAGCAGATCTGCAGTACGGCGTACATCGGGACGAAGAGTTTCTACGAGCTGTTCACCAGCCGCGAGGAGTGCTACCTGGCGCTGCTCCGGCGGACCTCCGAACGCCTCGAGGAGCGGATGGAAGAGGCCGCCGCGCAGGCGACCGGGAACGAGCGGCAGGAGGCGCCGCGGCTGCTCGCGATCTTCGTGCACGCACTGGTCGACGATCCACGGATCACCAAGGTCACGTTCGGGATGGCGTCCGGCATCTCGGAAGCGGTCGAACGGCAGCGCCGCGCCAACCGGCGGTGGGCGGCCGGCTACCTCGTCCAGCTCTGGGACCGGTACGACGGACCGCAACCCGAGGAGCAGCGCGCGGCACGGCACAGCGTGGCGATCGGGCTGATCGGCGGCATGTTCGACCTGGTCTCCGACTGGCTGCTGGACGCGGACCTCACCGCTCCACCCCAGGTCGAGGCACTGATCGACGACCTGACCACCTTCTACATCACGGTACGCCGGGGCCTCGCGACCTGACCTCAGTCGAAGACGAGCGTGCGGAGCGCGACATGTCCTTCCTCGTCGATGACGTAATGCGCGTGGCCCTCGTCGTCGACCGCGACGCCCTCGACCCGGCGTACATCGCCGAAGTGATGCACCACCTTGCTCCCGACAACCCGGCCGCTCTCCGGCGGTAGCTCGAAGCGGATGTGCTCGGAGTCCGCGGCAGCACCTTCCGGGTGGTCCGCGAGTACCGTGGCTGACTTGCCCGACGCATCGAGGTCGCCCACAACAGCGTCGAACACATCGCCGCCGCGCGTATCGAGCGCCCGGAGTCCCGCCGGTGCCTCCACGCTGCCGGCGTCGCCAAGGATCCAGACGTTGCCACAACGCGGTACGGCGCCGGGATCGTCGAACAGCTCGCCGACGTTCTCGAGCTCCACCAGCACCGGATGCCCGTCGGCGGTCACCGGGTACCGCAGCCCCAGCAGAAGGTTGCCGTTGGCCCGGAACTCGGCCGCCTCGACGTTGATCGGGTGATCGGTCGCGCGAACCGTCCCGTCCCAGCTCTTCGCCTTCAACTGTCCACGAGCGATCGTCGCCTCGACGTACGCCTGCCGCCCGAGCGGCCCGAGAGGCAGCAGATCGAGGTCCGCGAGCGCATCGTTGACCGCCCGATGCAGACCGAACCGGAACCGTACGATCTCCATCGGGACGGGGCCGTCACCGGCGATCGACTGCTCCGCGACCCGTGCGATCCAGGATCGCTTGGCCGACAGCGGGCCTGCCTTCTTCCCGAACTGTGAACCGAGTAGATAGATGTAACCGTCGCGCGCGGCGCACGCCTCGGCGTCCTCTGTCTTGTCTGCGCTCAGGCCGGCGGCGGCGTGGATCCGCCGGGCCGACCAACCCCCGTCGAGCGCCGCTCCAGCTGAGTGCACGAGCAACGCGAGCGCGTCCTCCGCGGTCGTCTCGTCCAGCACGGTGACGAACGCTCGGTCCCAACCGTGCCGCGCCAACTCGTCAGGCGTGAAGACGCGGCACAGGTCGGATGCTTCGTTCGGTTCCAGCTGCAGATCAGTCGCATGCATACCCGAGGAACGACGGACCCGGCAGGAGTTCTCCCACAGCCCGCCGATTCCCGGGTAATCCCCGATCTACCCTGATTTCTCAGCCCTGGTGGGGGTAGCGGTAGTCGGTGGGCGGGGTGAAGGTTTCTTTCATCGACCGGGGCGAGGCCCAGCGGATCAGGTTCCACATCGAGCCGGCCTTGTCGTTGGTGCCGGACGCCCGCGCACCGCCGAACGGCTGCTGCCCGACGACCGCGCCAGTCGGCTTGTCGTTGACGTAGAAGTTCCCCGCCGCGAACCGCAGGTACTCCGCCGCCTCCGCCACCGCGTGCCGGTCCTGTGCGATGACCGCACCGGTCAGCCCGTACGGCGCCGAGTGCTCCATGCCCCGCATCACCGAGTCGTAGTCCGCGTCGTCGTACACGTGCACGCCGAGGATCGGGCCGAAGTACTCGGTCGTGAAGATCTCGTCGGCCGGGTCGTCGGAGACCAGCAGGGTCGGGCGGACGAAGTACCCCTCGCTGTCGTCATAGGTGCCACCGGCAACAACCTCGATCGAGTCCGTCGCCCGGGCCCGGTCCAGCGCCGCCTTGTGCTTGGCGAACGCACGGTCGTCGATCACGGCGCCGATGAAGTTCGACAGGTCGGTGACATCGCCCATCGTGATCGCCTCGGTCTCGGCGACGATGTCGTCCCGGATCCGGTCCCACACCGAGCGCGCGACGTACGCCCGGGACGCCGCCGAGCACTTCTGCCCCTGGTACTCGAACGCGCCGCGCACCATCGCGGTCTTCAGCACCGCCGGGTCCGCCGACGGGTGCGCCAGGATGAAGTCCTTGCCGCCGGTCTCCCCGACCAGCCGCGGATAGGTCTTGTACGACGCGATGTTCGCCCCGACCGTGCTCCACAGCGACTGGAACGTCTTCGTCGAGCCGGTGAAGTGGATGCCGGCCAGATCCGGATGGGTCAGCGCCGCCTTGCTGACGTCGATGCCGTCGCCGGTGACCAGGTTGATCACGCCGGCCGGAAGCCCCGCGGCCTCGAACAGCCGCATCGTCCAGTGCGCCGCGAACTGCTGCGTCGGCGACGGCTTCCACACCACGGTGTTGCCCATCAGCGCCGGCGCGGTCGGCAGGTTGCCGGCGATCGCGGTGAAGTTGAACGGCGTGATCGCGTAGACGAAGCCCTCGAGCGGCCGGTAGTCGACCCGGTTCCACACGCCCGGGGACGAGATCGGCTGATCGCTGACGATCTGCCGCGCGAACGCCACGTTGAACCGCAGGAAGTCGATCAGTTCACACGCCGCGTCGATCTCGGCCTGCTGGATCGTCTTCGACTGACCGAGCATGGTCGCCGCATTCAGCGTGTCGCGCCACGGGCCGGCCAGCAGGTCGGCTGCCTTCAGGAAGATCGCGGCGCGGTCGTCGAAGGACAGGGAGCGCCAGGCCCGAGCCGCTGCCAGCGCCGCGTCGACCGCAGCCTTGCCGTCCGCCTCGGTCGCGTTACCGAGCGTGCCCAGCACGTGCGCGTGCTTGTGCGGCTGCACCACCTGGATCGGCGTACCGCCACCCAGCTTCTGCTCGCCGCCGATCGTGCAGGTCAGGTCGATCGCACCCGCCGCAGTGAACTCCTTGAGCTTCGCCTCCAGACTCGCGCGCTCGACCGCCCCGGGCGCATAGCCCTTGACCGGTTCGTTCGCGGGGGTCGGGACAGCGGTGACAGCATCCATGGGTGCGGTGCTCCTCGATCGACTTGACTGGTTCTCAGCAACTTCATGGTGCCATGTCCAACAGCGGACCACGAACCTGACAGGTCCGCTGCGAGGACGGTCACAGAAGCGGACCGTCAGCGGCGCCACGGCATGTGCTGGAGAGCCCAGGTGTTGCCGTCCGGATCCTCGAACCAGGCGTAGTAGACACCGCCGAGGTCCTCGGTCTCGCCGACCTCGACGCCGCGGCCGATGAGCTGCTGCCGGGCGGCCTCGATGTCCTTCACGACCAGATGCAGAGCGCGCATGGATCCTGGCTCCATGTCCGCCATCGGCAGACCCTGGAGCAGGCTGATCGAGCAGTACGAGCCGGGCGGCGTCAACTGCACGACGCGGACGCCGTCCGCCGGCGAGACGTCCACATCGACGTGGAACCCGCACTGCTCGGAGTAGAACCGCTTCGCCCGGTCGATGTCGGACACCGGCACCGGGATCAGCTCGAGCAGGAACGCCCCGGGCTGGACCAGCGGCGCACCGGGGTCGTCGGGGATCTCCGAGGCGTCCTTCGGGATGTCGGTCGTGGTCGGTGGCGGAGTCGGCAGATCATTCATCGGAGCTCCCCCCGCTTGCTCATGCGGACTTCTTCGTGGCTTTCTTGGCGGCCTTCTTCGCCGTGGTCTTCTTCGCGGCGGTCTTCTTGGCCGGCTCCGCCTTCTTGGCAGCGGCCGCCTTCTTCGCCGGTGCCTTCTTCGCCGGTGCCTCACCACCGCCTGCGCGACGCGCCTTGGCGGCCTCGACGGAGGCGCGCAGCGCGGCGACCAGGTCGACGACCTCGGCGCCCTCGGTCTCCTCCTCCTCGGACTCCGGCAGCGGGATGCCCGCCGCCTTCGCCTCGACCACCTTCTCCAGTGCCTGGCGGTACTCGTCGTGGTACTGGTCCGGGTCGAACTCACCGCGCAGCGTGTCGATGTACGACGACGCCATCGCCTTCTCCTGGGACCGGATCTCCACGTCCTCCGGCGGCGCCGCGAACGACTTGTCCCGGACCTCGTCCGGCCACAGCATCACCTGCAGCACCAGGACGTCGTCGACCGTCCGCAGCAGCCCCAGGCTCTCCCGGGACCGCAGCGCGACCTTGACCAGCGCATACAGCTCGGAGCCGTCGAGTGCGTCCCGGAGCAGCACGTACGGCTTGGCGCCAGGTCCGCCGTCGGCCGCCAGGTAGTACGACTTCCCCAGGTACAGCGGGTCGACCTGGTCGGCCGGCACGAACTCCAGCACGTCGATGACCTTCTTGCTGGACAGCGGCAGGTCGGCGAAGTCCTCCGAGTCCAGCACCACCATCCGGCCGTCCGGCATCTCGTACCCCTTGCCGATGTCGGAGTACGGCACCTCTTCGCCGTCGATCGAGCAGATCCGCTTGTACTTGATCCGGCCCCCGTCGGCGACGTGCACCTGACGGAACGAGATGTCCTTCTCCTCGGTCGCGGAGAACACCTTGATCGGGATCGTCACCATCCCGAACGAGATGGCCCCCTTCCAGATCGCCTGCATCGCCATCAGCTCCCTAAGTGCCCTTATGTGCCGCTTATGTGCGCTGTCCGCCGCGCGGCCCCTCCGCCGCGAGCAGATCGGGGATCTCCTGTGTCGCGTACCACATCAGGTCTTCACCCTCGCACGAATCGAGGGCGAACACAGCGTTGTCATCACCGCTCAGGGCGGCTTCCCAGAGGTCCGCGGCCTTACCGATCACCGTGGTCGCCTGCGCCGCGTCCAGATGCACGGACGCCACCGACCGCCACGGAATCACCACGTGCAGCTCCAGCCGGGCGTCACCGAGCTCCATGGACCCGTCGGCGGGCGGTACGGCGCTGACCTCGGCCGCGATCACCACCCGTCTCCGAGAGGTACCCGGATCGGCGGCCAGCAGTCCTACCGAGGCGCGGGCCGCCTGCGCCATCGCGGCGTACTCCAGCTCCTCGTCGTCACCTTCGACGTACCACTCGCGCAGCGCCGGTGTCACGGCGTACGCCGTCAGCGGCGCCGGGCCGATCTCGCCGGCATTGCACGCCGCGCCCAGCAACCGGAGCGTGGACGGTACGTAGACCCTCATGAGCCCGCCTTCTTGGTCTGTTTCTTCCGGCCCCGGGAAGCCCGGTTCCGGCTGCCCTTGGTGGTGTCCAGCAACTCGTCCAGGGCATCTGTCACACATTGGGCGAAAACGGCGAGGTCCGGCATGGCGGTGCGGTCCGCGTTCAGACCGTAGTACACCTTCCCGTCGTACGACGTGACGCCGACCGACAGGCCCTGACCGGGCATCAACGGAACCACCGGGTACGACGCGAGCATCGGGGCACCCTGCGCGTACAGCGGGAACTGCGGACCCGGCACGTTGGTGATCACGACGTCGTCGATCGGCCGGACCGTGGCGGTCGCGACCCGGGCGGCGAGCGCGTGCAGCGTGGTCGGCGCGAACCCGGCGATCCCGACCAGCGAGCGGGCGCTGACCGCGCGGCCGGTGTCCTTGTGCACCTTGGTCTGGTACGAGATCTGGTGCAGCCGCATGACCGGTGAGTTCTCGCCGACCGGCAGGTTCACGCTCGAGGCGATCACCCGGGAGCCGAGCGACGTGGGCTCGTCGTCCTCGTCGTCGCGGATGCTGACCGGGACCACGGCCCGCACGCTGCGCGTCGGCCCGACGCCCTCGCCACGGGTCATCATCCAGGCCCGGAACGCGCCCGCGACCACCGCGAGGATCACGTCGTTGACCGTCCCGCCGTGGGCCGCGCGGATCGTCCGGTAGTCCTCCAGGTCGGTCTGCACGGTGGTGAACCGTCGCTGACCCGATGTCTTCACATGCAGTGAGCTCTCCTGCGCATGCCGCTGCGCGACGAGGGAGCCGACCACGTCGCCGAGCACCTCGCGAACCGAGGTCGAGCCGGTCAGGCTGGCCATCTCCGCGCGGGCCAGCTCCAGGACCGCGGTCGGGTGCTTGGTGGCGTCGGCGAACACCCCGGCGAGCAGCTCCAGCGCGGACGGCGGGTGCTCCGGCTGCCAGGTGTCGGTCGGCGTGTCCTTGGGCTGCGCCGTCGAGTCCAGCACGACCTGGCCGATGTCGACGGTGCTGTTGCCGTCGACAAGCGCCTGATGGGACTTCGCGATGATCGCGAACCGGTCGCCCTGCAGGCCCTCGACCAGGTACATCTCCCACAGCGGGCGGGCCCGGTCGAGCCGCCGGGACATGATCCGGGCGACCAGCTCGAGCAGCTGCGCGTGCGTGCCGGGGCGCGGCAGGGCCGAGCGCCGGACATGGAAGGTGATGTCGAACTCTTCGTCGTCCACCCACACCGGCCCGGCGAACCGGCCGGGCACCTGCTGGACCCGCTGCCGGTACCTCGGCACGAACGTGATCCGGTCCCGGATCAGCGCCACCAGGCTCTCGTAGTCGAACCCCTCGTCACCGTGCACCGGCGGCTCGAAGATGTCTACCGTCCCGACGTGCATCGGGGTGGCCGGCGACTCGGCCTTGAGAAAGGTGAGGTCGAGCGACGTCAACCGGTCGGGCACGGCGGTCACCTTCCTCTCGTTCGACGGATTCTCACCCTAGCGGGCCGCACGGACAGTGGGCTGCGACACTGCTCGTACGGGAACACTGAGCTATCCGTGTTCGTCAGGCAAGAGGGTGTGTCCCGCACCCTGAGAACTTCGTTGACCCTTTGAAAGGCTCCTGGACCGATGCGTTCGACGCTCACTCGCGGTGCCGCCACCGCACTCCTGCCCGCCCTCGGCATGCTGGTCCTGGCCGGCTGCGGCGGCGACAGCACCGGCGGCACAACCACCCCCTCGCCGAGCGCCCCGGCCAGTACGCCGACGTCGACCCTCCCGACCAGCACCCCGACCCCGGGCAAGCCGAACACGAGCTCGCCGTCGAACACCGCCGACCCGTCCGGTGAGCAGGCGGACGTCACCGTCGACGTCACCGTTGCCAACGGCAAGGTCAACCCGAGCGGCGCGACGATCAAGGTGAAGGCCGGCCAGACCGTGCTGGTCAAGGCGGTCAGCGACGCCGCCGAGGAGCTGCACATCCACGGGTACGACAAGGAGCTGGAGCTCAGTCCGGGCAAGCCGGCCTCGGTCAAGTTCACCGCGAACATGAAGGGCACGTTCGAGGTCGAGACCCACAAGAGCGGCAAACTCGTCGCCAAACTCGTTGTCTCGTGATGCTTCCCCTTCACGGGATCGGTGGGCGTCAGGACCTGCCGGTTCCGTTCGGGCTGGCGGTCGGTGGGGCCGCGGTCGCGGTCGCGCTGTCGTTCGTCGTCCTCGGGCTGGCCTGGCGTAGTCCGAAGTACCGCGGCGACGCGTCCGGCGTACCGTTGCCGACCGCAATCACCCGGATCGTCGACGCCGGCTGGTTCCGGTGGATCGTGCGGCTGTTCGGGCTGGCGACCTTCCTGTACGCGATGGTGTCGCTGGTCTTCGGCGTCGACCGGCTGACGAACCCGATCTTCGGCTTCATCTACATCCTCGTCTGGGTCGGGCTGGTACCGATCTCATTGGTCTTCGGCCCGGTCTGGCGGACGCTGAACCCGCTGCGCACCGTCCACCTGCTGCTGTCGAAGCTGCTCCGCCAGCCGCCGTCCAAGGGTCTGCTCGAGCTCCCGGCCTGGGTCGGTCTGTGGCCGGCCGCGCTGGGCATCTTCGCGTTCACCTGGCTGGAACTGGTCGCGCCCGACCGCGCCACGATCCCGGTACTGCAGGCGTGGATCGCGTTGTACGTCGTGATCACGATGTTCGGAGCTGTCCTGTTCGGGGACCGCTGGTTCGCGCAGGGCGATCCGTTCGAGGTGTACGCGACCCTGATGTCGCGCCTGTCGCCGTGGGGTCGCCGTACCGACGGGCAACTGGTCCTCCGCCGGCCGTTGGAGAACCTCGACGGCCTTCGCGCGCAGCCCGGACTGGTGGGGATGGTGGCGGCGCTGCTCGGCTCGACGGCGTACGACGGGTTCTCGAACTCGTCCGCGTGGATCGGCTGGGCGCAGAACCAGGACGTCTCGATGACCTGGCTCGGCACCGGCGCGCTGATCGTCTTCATCCTGTTCGTGCTGATCACGTACTCCGGTGCCACGGTCCTGGCCGGCCGGCTCTCCGACAGCTCGCGGACTTCGCTACCGGGCCTGTTCGCGCACTCCGTCGTACCGATCGCCTTCGGATACGTCGTCGCGCACTACCTGACCCTGTTGATCCTGGAGGGTCAGCGGACGCTCATCTACCTGAGCGACCCGCTGAGCAACGGCGCCAACGTCTTCGGCACCGGTCTCCTCGCGGTGAACACCGGCATCACCAACCACAGCACGGCGATCTCGGTCATCCAGGTCCTCGCGGTGGTCTGCGGACACCTGCTCGGCGTCATCTCGGCCCACGACCGCGCGGTCGCCCTGTTCCCCCGCGCAAAGGCCCTGGCCGGCCAGCTGCCCCT
Organism: Kribbella pratensis; assembly: GCF_004366075.1. Taxonomy (GTDB): domain Bacteria; phylum Actinomycetota; class Actinomycetes; order Propionibacteriales; family Kribbellaceae; genus Kribbella; species Kribbella pratensis. Next base: position 2,912,138 of record NZ_SODU01000001.1, read on the forward strand.
ACTGATCGTCATGGTCGGCTACACCTGCGGGGGCCTACTCCTGCTCTTCTCGTCCTGATGTACACCCCAGCCGAACGCTCGAGCCTCCGCGACGCCCTGGTTGCGGCAGCTCGAGCGGACGCGCGTGTTGCGGGCGCTGCGCTCACTGGCTCGGCTGCAGCGGGTGCAGAAGACAGGTGGTCGGACATCGACCTGGCACTCGGTCTCGCACCAGACGCGGACCAGTCCGGCGTCCTGACGGACTGGACGGACCGCATGTACCGCGAGCACACCGCTGTCCATCACACCGACGTCTGGTCCCGCAGCACCGTCTACCGCGTGTTCTTGCTGCAGTCCACGCTGCAGGTGGACATCGCGTTCGCCCCGGCCGAGGAGTTCGGCGCACTCGGCCCCACGTTCCAACTGCTCTTCGGCGAGACCGCAGAACAGCCGCAGTGGAGTGCACCGGCAGCCGTCGACGTCGTCGGTATGGCGTGGCTGTACGCGCTGCATGCGCGATCGAGCATTGGGCGCGGCAGGGTGTGGCAGGCGGAGTACATGATCAGTGGAGTGCGGGATCACGTGCTGACGCTGATGTGCCTGCGCTACGGCGTACCGCACTCTCAGGGGCGTGGGCTGCATCTGTTGCCGTCGGACGGCGCGTCTGCTGTGGAGGCGACTCTGGTGCGTTCGCCGGATGTGGAGGAGCTGCGGCGCGCGTTTCGTGCGAGCGTCGACGTACTGCTTCTTGAGGTCGAGTACGTCGACGCGGAGCTGGCGGTCAGGTTGGCGGGGCCGCTTCGGGGGTTGACGGCTTCGGCAGACTCCGGCTCGTGATCACCAGCAGGATGAAGGCGATCATTCCGACGATCAGGTGTGAGTTGCCGGGGATCGACTGCCAGAAGCTCCAGCTGAGCTCGCGGTCGTCGCGGAACGGGACCCACCAGATCGAGCGCAGCACGAACAGGCCGTAGAACAGTACGCCGGTGACGACCGCGGGGTTGAGGCCCCAGACGCGGTTGACGCCGCGGATCAGGCTGACGCCGAGCGGGATGATCCACACCCAGTGGTGGCTCCATGAGATCGGCGACGCGTACAGGACCGCGAGGGCCATCACGGAGATCGCGGTGACACGCTCGTCGGCGAGCCAGTACTTCCGGGCCAGCCACAGCACCGCCAGCCCGAACGCGGCCGACAGCACGAACCAGGTCGGCTGCACCCAGCTCGCTTCGTCTCCGATCCGGTGCAGGAACCCGTTGAACGACTGGTTGCCGGTGTAGGCGATCCCGCCGACCCGGTTGGCGTCCAGGATCACGTCGGTCCAGTACCGCCACGACTGGTGCGGCACGATCGCGAACCCGATCGCCATCGTCGCCAGCAACCCGAGTACGGCGTTGCGCAGCGCACGCCACTGCTTCGTGACCACCAGCAGTGCGAGGAACGGCAACGGGGTGAGCTTGACGCCGATCGTCACACCGAGCCAGAACCCGCGCAGGCGCGCGTCGTTCGGCCGGATCAGGTCCAGCAGGATCATTGCGGTCAGCAACAGGTTGATCTGGCCGAACTGGATCGTCTGCCAGACCGGCTCGAGCAGCAGCGACAGCACGGTCAGCGCGATCAGCACCGCCGTACGCTTCCGCTGGGTGACGAACGACCAGAACGTCCTGGTCAGGCTGGCCCGCCACAACGCGGTGATGCACAGCACCGAGATCGTCGTCCAGACCACGAGCGCGACACCCCACGGTACGGCGCCCAGCGGGACCATCGCGATCGCGGCGAACGGCGGGTACGTGAACGGGAGGTTCGAGCCGCCGGGGAGCTTCGCGTCGTACAGCGAGTCGCCGTGCAGCAGGACCGAGCCGCCCATCCGGTAGACGCGCAGGTCGATCATGCCGCCGTACAGGTGGAGGATCCAGGCGCCGAGCGCCACGAGGACCGCGCATCCGGCGATCGCGATGATCACGCGACGACGACCGGCCGGACGAGTTGGGGAGGAAGGAGGGGTGGTCACGGTCACGTCAGGTCGGCTCCGAACAGGGTTTCCAGCGCTCGCCGGGTCTCGTCGTACTCGGTGTGAAGAATCGCGGTCATCCCGACCGCGCGGGCGCCGTCGACGTTGAGCTGCAGGTCGTCGACGAACACGCACTCGGCCGGCTCGAGGCCGAGCCGCTGGGCGGCGAGCTCGAAGATCTCCGGCTCGGGTTTGCGCAGGCCCACCTCGCCGGAGATGACGATGTCGTCGAACATCCCGTCCCAGGTGTCCCGCGGGTAGGTGTTGCCCCAGGAGTTCGAGAGCAGCGCGGTCCGGATCCCGCGCTCGTTGGCGCGGCGGACCAGCGCGGACATCGCGGGCTGGTGCTCGAAGTGCGCGAACATCCGCTCGATCAGTCCCTCCGCGGGGACCGGCGTACCGTCGCGGCGGACCAGGATCGAGGCGAGCTTGCGCTCGAAGTCGGGGACGGCGATCTGACCGCGTTCGAGGGCGTGCACCGGGTTGAGCTCGGCGGTGACGCTCTCCGAAGGGAGCCATTTCATGACTGCTTCGAGGTAGGAATCGAAGTCGAAATCGTCGAGTTCGGCCCAGCGCCGCAGCGCCGGCTCGAGGCCGGAGGTGAGCACGCCGCCCCAGTCCACCAGCAGACCACGCGGCACCGCCCGCTCCTCGACCATGCGCGCAAGCCTACTCAGACGACAGTCGCCCTCACCCTCCCGACCCTCACCCTCACAGGCTGTGCACACTCGGCCAGAGTCCGTCATACCCCCGGCGTCGGTTCGTCCGCCCCGACCCCGAGCGGAGTGAGGGTTGGTCAGTGGTTGTATTCGATGCTGACGTCACCCGAAGACGTCTTCGCGGTGATCGTGCGGCTGGCGTTCGGATCGATCTTCACATTCGCCGACTCGTCGCCCGACGACGTGTCGGTGTCCACCTTGTACGCCTCGGTGCCGGACGGGAGCCGGATCGAGACGTCGCCGGAACTGGTCTTCGCCTCGACAGTCTGCGGCGCCTCGGTGAAGTCCAGCGACGTACTGCCGGAGCTGCTGTGCGCCGTCACCGACGTCGCGCTGAGCCCGTCCGCCTCGAGCTCACCCGAGTTCGACTTGAGGTCCAGCGGGCCGCCGACGTCGTGCACCTCGATGTCACCCGAGCTGGTCTTCAGCTCCGTCGCGCCCTCGATCCCGCTCACCGTCATGTCGCCGCTGCTGCTCTCGACCGTGAGCTTCATGTCCCGCGGCACCGTCAGGACGTACGTCGTCTTGCACCCGAACGACAGGAATCCGCAGCCGCCGCTGTCCAGCTCGAGCTTGCCTTCACTCTCGTCGTACTTCTCCTTCGGGTCCGAACCGAACACGTTCCGCTCGGACTGCCGGTCGATCTTGACCTCGGTCCCGTCGCCGGGCCGTACCTCGACCGTCGCGGAGCCGCCTTTCACGAGCAGCGCACCGCCCTGCACCGGGTAGCTGGTCTGGCTGTTCTTGGTGCCCTCGGTCAGCCCGGTGAGCGCCCAGTACGCCCCGCCGAGGATGAGAGCGACGGAGATCGCGATCCCGTACCGCCGCTCGACACTCATCGAGCTCCGCGGCCGGCCTTGGACATCGGACATGACGCTCCCTCAAGTGCAGGTCGAAGTGCTTCCAACACTGGCACATCGCGGCCCTGCTGTCGGTGGGGATATCCCCCAGATCCCCACCGACTCGACCCTGAGTGCCGGGCTCAGACGGGGACGGAATGGAGGTCGTTGGCGACCGCCGTGGCGAGCTGCTGGAACGCCTTGCGGAGCTTGCTCGACTTCGCCGCCTCGGCCAGACTGCGCCCGTGCGCGACCGCGGTGTCCGCCGCGCTCAGGTCATAGGGCAGCAGAGCGGCGTTGTCGATCCCGGCGTACTGCCGCAGCGCGTCCAGCGCCGCGTCACCCGGCGAGCCGCCGAGCGACCCGGAGCGCAGCCGGTTCACCACCACACGGGTGTTGACCGACGGTACGACGGCGCGCAGGTCGTGGACCGCCCGGATCAGGCGGGTCAGACCGACCGGGTCCGCCGTACCGACGACAACGACCTCGTCGGCCTCCTCGAGCGTCACCACGGTCGCCCCGTTGCGCCGCGGCGCCAGCGAGTCGAACGAGATCTCCTCGTCGGTCTCGATGCAGAACCCGGCGTCCACCACCGTGATCGGGGCCAGCGTCCGCGCGGTCGACCAGATCGCCTCGACTGCCGCGGGCCGTAGCTCGGTCCAGCGGTCGGCCCGGCTGAGTCCGGTCAGCACCAGCAGATGCGGATTCACCTCGCGGGCGTGCCGGGCGAGCATCACCATGTCGAGCGAGCCGTTCGACGCCGATCGGGCCGCGGCGGCGAGGCCGGAGGTCTCGTCGAGCATCCCGAGCATCTGCGCCACGGTCCCGCCGTACACGTCGACGTCCGCGAGCAACGTCGGGACCCGCTTCGCCGCGAGTTCAGAGGCGAGGTTGACCGCGACCGTCGTCCGCCCGGGCGCGCCGGTCGGTCCCCAGACCGCGACCAGCCGACCGGTGCCCTGCGGGAAGGCGGCCGGCTGCGGGTTGCCGGCATTCTCCGGCGAGAGCGGGACGAAACCGCCCGCGAAGTGCGAGCTGGTGATCGGCGGACCGGCGTCGACCGCATCGGAGATCGCCCGGCCGAGGTCCGCCGGACTCACGTCGGCGGGCAGGATCCGCTCGATTCCCATCCGGCTCAGCCGGTCCTCGGCGCCGAACGGCGCCCCGGTCTCCATCGGGTCGACCAGGGCGAGCACGGCGATACCGCGGGCGTGCAGCGCCGCGACCGCATCGGACGACAGCCGCGGCAGCGCGTCGGCCAGCAGCACAGCACGAGCCTGACCGCTCGCAGCCGCCGCCATCACGTCGGCGACGTCGACACAGCGCCGTACGATCCGGATCCCGGGTGCGCCCTCGGTCCGCCGTACGACGTCTGCTTCCCAGGGCGCCCCGGTGACGGCCAGTAGTACTGGGACCGACATCAGCTGTCCTTCCGGACCAGGGTCGGCTCGCCGGTGCTGATCGCGGTGAGGGCGGCCGGGATACGAGGTAGATCGTCCGAGGCGAGGGCGATCGTCACCTGCCTGCGCGCCGAACCGCCGGCGACACCCTTGACGGAGTCGATCTGCAGCACGCGAACACTGCTCCACAGGGCCCGAGCGGGCTGGCCCTCCTCCTTCGGTACCACCCACACGTCCACGACATCGCCCGGCGCGGTGTCGGACGGCAGGCGACCGGACGCCACCGACAGCGGGAACTCGGTGCGGTCCTGGTCGGACTTGGGTACGGCGGCGTCCCTCGGCACGAACTCTCCCTGGCCCACCGTCCGGCCGACGACCAGCCCCTTCAGATCGGCGTCGGCCGACAGGTACCGCCCCGAGTCGTCGCCGCTGGTGAAGCGGACCCGGACCGTGGTCAGGTCGTCGTCGGTCAACGGGGTCCCGGCCTTGAGCTCGTGCTTGGCCGCCCAGATCGTGGTGGTGTCGTCCGCGGAGGACAGCAGCTTGGCTCCGGCCAGCGCGGTGACGGCGACCAGCAGCACGCCGAGCACCAGGCGACCGTCCTTCCAGCGCGCCTTCCGGTTGCGCTGGGCCGGTGCGGCCGGCGCCCCGAAGCCACTTCGCACTGCTGTCTCGACCACGTCGTCTCCCCAGTCGGTCTGCTGATCCCGGGACATTCTGCCTGGTGGCCGCTCGCAGGGTGAACGGTCATCCACAGGCTGTCATGGCCTGGGGACAAACTCGGTCGTCCACCCGCCAACCGTGGCAAACTGAAGGAACCAGCCACTATCCGAAGGAGCACGACGATGCCGGGTCCCCGCTTCCTCCAGTTGGCCGACGTCGCCGAGGTCCTCAACATCTCCGCCAACCAGGTGTACGCACTGGTCCGCCGCGGCGACATCCCCGCCGTGAAGATCGGCGGCCGCGGCCAATGGCGGGTCGAGTCGACCGAGCTGGAGAAGTACATCGAACGCCTCTACACCGAGACCAAACAGTTCATCGACACCCACCCGTTCGGCGAAGAAGTCGACGCCAACGAAGACGCCAACCTCTAACCCCGCCTCCCTCGGCGAGCTGGCGCCAGAGGGCTAGGCACAGGCAGTGGAGTCTGGACACAGGAAAGTGCACTTGGGCACGGGCTGGTGTGTCTGGGCATAGGCAATAGCCTGTTTCCTCACCCCAGCAGGGGTGCACGCCCCCGGGGCTAGCGGCGGCGTAGGGCGCGGAGGGCCTGGGTGGGGACCAGGCGGACGTTGTAGACCTCGCTGCGGCGCCGGGGCGCGTCCAGGGGGTGCTCCGCGAGTTCCAGGAAGTCGGCGCCGACGCGGTCGATCGTGCCGGTGACCGGACCTCCACCGCTGCAGAACAGGGTGACCGGTGAACGATCCCGGGCGATCCCGCGCAGCAGATGCGCGAGTCCGAGTTTCCCCTCGACGGCTCCGACCGCCGGCTCCGCCCACGGCCCGAGCCGGTGTACGGCGACCAGGGCGTCGACCGGGATCAGCCATTCCTCGTAGCGCTCGGTCTCGAGCAGCAGGCAGTCCTTCCCGACCCGGCTGAGCAGCCCGCGGACCGGCTCCGCGTCGATCAGTTCAACGCGTACGACGGTGTTCACCGCCCCGCGCAGACGGTCCAGGACCGTGATCTTGCCGACCTCGGCGCGGATCCGATCGGCCACCTCGCCGTACAGATCACTCTCCTGGAGCGCCTCGAACTGCGACTCCAGGTCCGCGAACAACGCATCCCACCGCATGACCGTGAACCTACCGGTCCCGGGCGCCACCGCGCCCTGCGACGGTCACCGTCCGCAGCGGAAACCGACGCAGCGTGCGTTAAGGACTTGCAAACCTGCCGCAGAACCGGTCTATAGTGGTCAAGTCAAAGCAAACTAAAGCAAACTCATAGGTCGGGGGTGAAGCGGGATGAATGCGATGATCCGAGCGGTCAAAGGCACACTCGCGCTGGCCGGACTGGCCGGGCTCTACCTGCTGTTGCGGTGGATCACCGCGGGCTCGATCAGCGGCCTGCGGACGTACGACCTGGATTCGCTGACCGTTCTCGCCGTCGGGACGGTCGCGTGGATCGCATACGGGTGGCTGGTGCTGGCCGTCGTACTCACAGCGCTCGAGCAGATCCCCGGTGCGGTCGGTGCACTCGCCGGAGCCGTCGCCGGCCGGATCACCACCAAGACCGCCCGCGCACTGCTCCGCTCCGGTCTCGGCGTCGCCGCCGTCACTCCCCTGACCGTCGGCGCCGCCCACGCAAGTCCTGGCGACACCGCCCACGTCAGCCAGTGGACCCAGCCGTCCTCGACCACCCTGTCCACCGACTACCGCGCCACCGACTACCGCGCCACCGAGCCCCGCTCCACGGTCCAGCTCGGCGGCACCGACACGTCGTTCCGCGCCACCGAGCCCGCGTCCACTGTGGAGATCGGTGGCACGGAGACCGCGCTGCACCGCACGAGTGCCGACAGCACGGCTCCCCGTCAGCGCAGCAACGACTACCGTGCGACCGAGCCCCGCTCGGCCGTAGAGCTCGGCGGCTCCAAGAGCGCGCCGCAAACGCCGCAGACGCAGAGCGACTACCGCGCCACCGAGCCGCCCTCCCAGGTCCGCCTGACCAACCTCACGCCAGGCACACCGGCCCGTCCCACCACCCCCACCACGCCCAGCACGCCGACGCCGACCACCAGCACCCCGACGCCGACACCGACACCGACGAAGCCCATCACCAGCACCCCGAACCATCCGGCCGGCCACGGCAACCCGACCACCGGCCGCCCCTCCGCCGAGCGGAAGGCCACCGACCGGCCCGCCGCTTCCAGCGGCCCCGTGGACACAGGCGCAGGACAGAAGGGTGGGAACGACCTGCCCGCGGGTGGGCGTGCGCGGGTGGGTGTGCCGGATCGGCCGACCGCCGGTGCGCCGACCCGGTACACGAACCTGCGGCCATCCGTGCCGGTGCGGGTCGTCGTACGGAAAGGCGACTCGCTCTGGAGCATCGCCGCCCGCGAACTCGGCCCCCGCGCGACCGCCGATGCGATCGCCGCCCGCTGGCCGGACTGGTACGCCACGAACCGCCAAGTGATCGGGAACGACCCCGACCTCATCCTCCCCGGGCAGGTACTCCGCATCCCGCCCGCACCCACCGGCGACCACCTCACGCCCCACCCCGAGGAGCAGTGACATGAGCCAGCCCCCCAACCTCCGGCCGGAAGACCTCCCGCTGGAACACCTCCAGCCCGCTGCTCCTCTCACCGCCGTCCCCACCCGTACGACGGCCCGCACCGGAGCCCGCGCCGCTCAAGAAGACCCCGCCCCCACCCACCCGGACGCAACGGAGGCTCCCATGGCCGCCCCAACCCCGACCTCACCATCACCCAAGCCGACTCCTCAGCCCGAGCCGAGCACCACGCCGTCAACTCCCACGGGCACGGCGGTCCCAACTACCGCAGATGCAGCTACTTCGTCAGCGCCCGCCGAAACCCCCGGCACACCCGCAGCTACAGCAGCCGAGACCGCACTCGCTAGCACCGCGGTCGCCGGAGCACCGGTTGCCGACTCCACCGCTGGTGGAACTGCGGCTGCTGGGGCTGCGATAGCTGGGGCTGCGGTAGCTGGCTCCGCGGTAGCTGGAGCTGCGGTAGGTGGAGCTGCGGCTGGTGGATCCACGGTTGGTGAAGCAGCGGTTGCTGGCTCCGCGGTTGGTGAAGCAGCGGTTGCTGGCTCCGCGGTTGCTGGCTCCGCGGTTGCTGGCTCCGCGGTTGCTGGCTCCGCGGTTGCTGGCTCCGCGGTAGCTGGCTCCGCGGTAGCTGGTTCCGCGGTGGCTGGAGCTGCCGCTGGTGGAGCTGCGGCTGCTGGCTCCACGGTTGCCGGAGCTGCGGCCGCTGGCTCCACGGTTGCCGGAGCTGCGGCCGCTGGCTCCACGGTTGCTGGAGCAGCGGTTGGTGGCTCTGCGGTTGGTGGGGTGGATGTCGCGGGGATGTTGGCTGCGGTGGCTCGGCCTCGGTTGGCGTCGGTTGGCGGTGGGTCGGGTGAGCACACTGTGCCGGCCACCGCGCGGTACGCCGGGGAGCTGACGGACGGGGCGTTGGCGCTGCGGCTGCAGGCGATCACGCGGCTGGGCGTCGTGTCAGCGCCGCGGCACCTGTCGAGCATCGACGCCGCTGCCACCCCCCAGCCCCACACCGCGCCTCCCGCGGACGGTGGAGTGACGAAGGAGAGCCGGAAGCTCAGCGTGGTGCCGCCAGTTGTAGGTGCCACACACACGGTCGCGGCGCCTGGGCAACCTGACGGGGCCCGGGCGTCGCTCAAGGCAGCCAACACCAACCCGACCGACACCACCCCCACCACCACCCCGACCGACACCGCAAGCAGCACCCCGCTGGCCGCAACCCCGTCCAGCAGCACGCCGGCCAACGTCCGCTCCACCAGTACGCCAGCCACCACCGGTGCCGGCACCACGTTGACTGCAGCCGCGTCCAGCAGCACGCCGGCCAAGGTCCGCTCCACCACCACGCCAGCCACCACCGGTGCCGGCACCACGTTGGCCGCAGCCGCGTCCAGCAGCACACCGGCCAAGGTCCGCTCCACCACCACGCCAGCCACCACCCGTGCCAGCACCCCGCTGGCCGCGGCCCCTTCCAGCAGCACACCGGCCAACGTCCGCTCCACCACCACGCCAGCCACCACCGCCGGCAGCACCACGTTGGGTGCAGCCACGTCCAGCAGCACGCCGGCCACCGCGGGTGGCGCGGCGGCTGTTGGGAGGCGGGTGGGTGGGCGTGGCGGGGACGGGCGGGTGCAGGGTGGGGTTGGTGGGCCGGAGGGGCGGCCGGGGGCGGCTCCGGTGTTGCCGGAGGTTCGGGTCTGGGGGGCTCGGTTGGCGCAGGCGGTTTCGGAGGTGCTGGCGGGGGATCGACCGATCTCGCAGCTGGTGCGGTTCACCGACGACGTGGTGTTCACGGAGCTGAATCGGCGGGTGCGGATGCTCGGGATGAACTCGACCGCGGGTACGCGTGGGTCGAAAGAGAAGAGCACCGTGCGTTCGGTGCGGGTGTTCATGCCCCAGCCGTGCATCGCCGAGGTCGCCGCGCACGTGCGACACGGGGAGCGGTCGCGCGCGGTCGCGTTTCGCCTGGAGGTCCGCCGCAACCGCTGGGTCTGCACCGCGCTCGAACTCGGTTAGAGCGAGACGCGGCGAACTCTCGGCCGAGGTTCGGCGTCTCAACAGGCGCAATTCGATTGTGCTGCGTCTGTCACGTGGTTGGAGGCGGGGCGGCGTACGTTGGCCGAGGTCTTCTTGTTCGGGGGAATGGGATGTTGGAGAGTGCAGCCGCCGAGGCGGCGTGGCAGGTCGATGTTCGAGAGTTGACCGCGGCCGAGCGGGCGCGGGTTCTTCCGGCGGTACGTCGGCGACGGTGGAGCGAACGCATCCGCCTGCTGTATCCGTTGGCAGTGCGCTACCACCGTGCCGCCAAGCGGCTGGAGTGGATGAGGTCCAGCACGCCGTACGCCGGGACGCGCGACGTCAACGACCTACCGGTGCGCATCAAGCGGCACAAGTCGTTGCTGTTGCGGCAGCTCGGTGAGACCGAGATGTGGATGCAGCACAACAAGGTGACGAACCTGAAGCTCGCCTGCGCACAGGTCGACGGGCTGGTGATCCGGCCGGGTGAGACGTTCTCCTTCAACAAGGTGGTCGGCAACGCGACCCGCCGCAAGGGGTACGTGAAGGGCATGCGGCTGTCGAACGGGCAGGCCAAACCGGGCATCGGCGGCGGCATCTGCCAGCTGGCGAATCTGCTGCACTGGATGGTCCTGCACTCGCCGTTGACCGTGACGCAGCGATCCACGCACAGCTTCGACCCGTTCCCCGACAACGGGCGGGTGCTGCCGTGGGGTGTGGGCTGCAGCATCGTCTACAACTACGTGGACCTGCAGTTCCGCAACGACACCGACCAGACGTTCCAGCTGCACGTGGGCGTCGGCGATCGCTATCTCGAGGGCGAGATCCTGGCCGACGTCCCAGCGGAGTCGTCGTACCGGGTGTTCGCGAAGGAGGAGCGGTTCCTCCGGGTCGGCGCGGACTACTTCCGGCGGAACGAGATCTGGCGGACCGTGATCGATCGCCGCACGGGTACGGCGGTCCGCGACGAGTTGATCCGCGAGAACGTTGCCCTGGTCAAGTACCTGCCGGTCGACGTACCGGTGCTGGACGTCGTACTCCCGGACTGATCACCCGAGCAGCGAGCACCCGTACTTCTCGAACAGCGCCGCCACGTCCCCCGAGAACCCGCCGTGCAACTCGCGCAGCATCGCGTGGGTAGTGGACGACATCACCAGCACATACCGCGCCGGTTCCTCGCTCGGGTTGCCGAAGGTGTGCGGCACGCCGCGCGGCCCGACGATCCCGGACCCGGCCGGTACGTCGTAGTCCTCGCCGTCGATCCGCATCCGCATCGTCCCGGACAGCACGTACCACGCCTCGTCGTCGGTGTGATGCACATGCAGGGGTGCCTGCCACGCCACCTCGTCCGACGTACGTCCCGCCGCCTCCCACTCGGCGAGGACGAGGCCGGATCCCTCCGGCGCCACCGTCCGCCCGAGCAGCGGAACCCCTGACAGGTCGTCGCGACGTGCCACCAGAATCTCCTTCTCACCGGCGAATTCCCCATCCTGGCCGCGCGAATCCAACGATGCAACAGGAAGCGACGCCACCGAGAAGCAGTGCAACTGGAACTGTCGGCGGGACGTAGCAGACTGGAGGTGTGACTGTGGTCCTCGTCGAGCCGTACCGGGAGCGCCCCGCGCGCATCGCCGGCGCCGACCTCTGGACGCGGACGGCAGCGGGCGGTGAGTACCGGATCCTGCCCGACGGCTGCATGGATCTGCTGCTGATGGACGACGACCTGATCGTCGCTGGTCCGGACAGCCGCGCCTGGACGGGCAGCGCGCCGCGGGGCACGCGGTACGCCGGGATCCGCTTCGCGCCAGGCGCCGCGCCGGGCTTCCTCGGCGTACCGGCCCGCGAATTGCTGAACCAGCGGGTCCGCCTCGCCGATCTGTGGTCGCCGAACCGGAGCAGGCGCCTGCTGGATCGGATCCGGTCAGCGCCCGACCGCGCGACAGCACTCGACCTCGAGGTCGCCAAACTGGTCGAGGAACCGACCGACCGCCTGACCGCGCATGTACTGCGCAGCGTCCGCGGCGGCCTGCTCCGCGGCACGGCCGGCGTCTCCCGCCTCGCGGCGACGATCGGTCTCAGCGAGCGGCAGCTGCACCGGCGCTGCCTGGACGCGTTCGGCTACGGCCCGAAGACGCTCGATCGGGTCCTGTGGATGAACGTTGCCCTCGACCACGCGCGCACCGGCGTCCCGCTCGCCGACGTCGCCGTGCTCACCGGGTACGCCGACCAGGCCCACTTCACCCGCGATGTGAAAGCTCTCACCGGTCTGCCACCGAAGATCCTCTTGGGCTGACAAACTGCTCCTCATGACCGAGGTCGGTACGACGGCGTTGCGGCACAATCCGCTCAACGCGGTGACGGCGAGCGTCGAGCGGGTGACGTACGCCGACGGCCGGACCGCCGTACGCAAGGAACTGCGGCGGCCGAGCGACACCTCCGGGCCGTGGGCGGCTACGACCGACCCGCGGCACTGGAACTACTGGCGCCGCGAACTCGAGGTCTATCGCGACGACGAGCTCCGCGAACAACTCGCCGACGCCGGACTGGTCCTGCCCACCGCGCAGGTCGACGAGAAGCCCGATGGCGCCGTACTGCTGATGGACGACATCGGCGGTACGCCCGGCACACATTTCAGCCTCGCGGAACATGCAGCCCTCGCACGCGCCTGCGGCCGCTGGCAGGCCCGTCCCGCACCGGAACGACCCTGGACGTCGACGGGCTTCCTGCGCGACTACTCGACGACTCGTGACGTGCCCTGGCAGCTGATGACCGACGACGCAGCCTGGCAGCAACCGCTGATCCGCGAGACCTGGCCGGCCGAACTGCGCGAGGCCTGGACCGGCCTGCTGATCCATCGCGACGCGCTGCTCGACCTCGTCGCGTCCCTCCCGCGCGCCCGCTGTCATCTCGACTTCTGGGTGTCGAACGTGATCCAGCGCCCGACCGGCGAGCTCGCGCTGTTCGACTGGTCGTTCCTCGGTGACGGCGCGCTCGGCGAGGACATCGGCAACTACATCCCGGACGCGGTGTTCGACCTGTTCTGGCCGGCCGAGCGCCTTCCTGAGCTGGCGGAGACCTGCATCGCCAACTACCTCGACGGCCTGCAGGAGGCGGGCTGGCGCGGTGACCCGGACCAGGTGCGCCTGGCGGTGATGGCGTCCGGTGTGAAGTACGCCTGGCTCCTGCCCGGCCTGCTGGGCCGGGCCTCGGACACGACGCACAACGCCTACCACCGCCAGGTCGACAGCAGGTACCTGTTCCACCAGCGCGGCCAGGCTCTGCTGTTCGTTGCCCGCTGGTGCGCCGAGGCGTTCAGCCGAGCACGACGGTGAAACCTCCAGGTACGACGAGTGGCTTGCCGCGGGCAACCAACTGCCCAGTGGAGTCGTACGTGTAGGCGTGCCCGCTGGCAGTGACCACGCGCGGACGGGTATCGACGCTGACCAGCAACGTGGCTGCTCCGATCCGCAGGCTGCTGATGGTCGGGAGCAGCAGTACGGCGTCCAGCTGAGCCGTGCCCGTTGTCTGCGCGTTGAGCGCGGTCGCATTGGCAGGGAGCGGGTTGGCGAGTGTCAGCGGTTGAAGCGCGCCGGGTGCAGCCGAGATGCCTTGCGGACCGCAGGCATGGACCAGCGTGCCGAGAGTGCGGCCACCGCTCGTCCAGGTACTCCGGGCCGGCGTGGGTGTGTCGACGAGGTTGACGACCGGGAGCACCAGCCGCGGCTGTGGTGACGGTGGCACGGTCCATGTTGCCGTACCGTCGACGGAGAGGTAGGAGCCGTTGCTCCATTGGGATTCTCCGGTCCACGCGGATGGCGGTGTGACGACCGCACCGCCGGTGGCCGTCTCCGCCTCGACGATCTGGAGCCCGTCGTACGCCGATGCGCCTGACAGGCGGGCGATGTCCGGGTGGGCGTCGAGGGCGAGCATCGAGAGTTGCCCGTGGATCGTGGACTCGGCACCGGAGTTGCGGTTGATCACACCGTCGCCGGAGATGCCGTCGTACGTGCGGCCGGTGATGGCGTCGTACATGGGTTGACCGGCGCGGTTGGCGCCGAAGTACCAGGCGGCGACGAAGGCTGCGAGATGTTTCTGGCCAGGGCGATCGATCGCGAGGAGTGCCTCCAGGCGGGCGTCGACGCCGTACGCGATCTGGGAGCGGTCGATCGGCGTCGGGAGCCAGCCGTTGTCGGGGCCTCCGGCGGTCAGCAGGAGAGGGGTGAAGCCGGCGGTGTCACCGATCGCCGCGGTCAGGAAAACGGTTTCGTTGAGGGCGGCCGAGGCGGCGGCGAGGGCCGAGGGCATCTGGGCGCCCCAGGCGTGCCAGTCGGAGATCGACTCGCCCCAAGGCATGAGCGCACGGAAAGGCCACTCACGGGTCGAACCCGCGGGCATCTGGGCGATGCCTTCGGCGAACCGCGTGAGGGCTCGACGGGCTCGGGGCGATCCGCCGGCGTCGACGTACGCCGAGAGCCCGAGGACTGCTTCCGACGTCGCGTCCGCGCCGTTCACGATCAGCCACGCGGGGAGACGGCGGCCGTCGACGACGTTGTACTGGCCGTAGCGGATCAGGACCTGGCGCTCGAGCGCATCGATCGCCAACTCGAGGCGGTCGCGGAGGAACGCGGCGAAGGCGCGGTCCGTGCAGCGGAAAACGCTGTACCCCTCCCCTAGCGCCCAGACGGTGCGGGCCAACCAGTACGACGGCCCGGAGTCGGAGGGGTCAGGGAGCTCGACCGGCTCGGCGCTCGGGTTGAGCGTTCCGTCGGGCTGCATCCAGAGCACGACGTTTCCGTTGGGCGACTGCAGGAACGTGAGCGCTCGCAGCAGGTCGCGGGCGGTCTGCAGGGAGGTCGCCTGGTGGAAGAGTTTCCAGTGCCGCAGGTAGACGACGGCCGCCCGCGCGATGTCGTCGGCGTTGTAGGCGCCTTGCCCGTAGGTGTTCGTTGCCGGGTCGTAGGACCCACCACCGATTCTCCGGTACGAGCCGTCCGCCTGATGGTCGGCGTACGTCCACAGAACGCCCAACGGGCCGGACCCGAAGGTGGTGTGGCCCGCGGCGGCAGGAGGTGAGACCGAAGCTCGGAGGAAGTCGAGGTGGGCGAGATTGGACAGGCGGCTGGAGGCTGCAGCGGGAAGGGCGACCGTGGATGCGGCGGCCACCGCGAGTGCTCCGCCGAGGACGGTGCGGCGGGTCGGGTTCATGGCAGGCGGTCCAATCTGGCCACGCCGATCGCGGCGTCGGCCATGCCGTAGAAGACGTAGTGCACGCCTTCGACCTCTTCGATGGCGGTCGGGAAAACGACGTTTCCTACCGTTCCGACTTTTTCCTCCTCGGTTTCCGGGACCATCAGAGGTTCGGTGGTCCGGGCGACGACCCGGGTGACGTCGTCGGGGTCGAGGATCAGCGCGCCGGCCGCGTAGCAGACCTTCTGGGTGGTGGGGTCGAAGCCTTCCGGCTGCTCGCCGGTGACGCCGTGGTGGATGACGAGCCAGCCTTCGGGGACCCGCAGCGGCGCCGGACCGGCGCCGATCTTCAACTCCTCGAAGGGGTACTCCGACATCGCGACCAGCCGGTGCTGACGCAGGTGGACGAGGTTCCGCAGATCGTCCTCGACGGCGGCCACCGGGACGAACGACACCCAGATCCCCGGCCGGTCGTCGGTGACACCCGCCGGCAGATGCACGCCCTCGCCCTCGCGGAACCATCCGAGATCCCACATCGGCCGGTGCAGCATCGCGTACGACAGTTCGCCGTCCGGACCCGGCACCGGCTCGGGGAAGAAAACGGTGTCCTTGTTCGGGAACAGGTTCAGGTCGGTGTCCAGGTCCGGCTGGTACTCGAAGTGCAGCGGCCCCAGCCGGCGCCACTCCCGAAGATCCGACGACACGGCGAGTGCCGGCTTCGGACCGAGCGGACCGTAGGCGACGTACGTCATCACGTGCAGCCCGAGCGACGGGACGAACGTGACCCGTGGATCCTCCACGCCCGCGTTGTTCTTGCCCCGCTCCCAGCCCTCGTCAGGCGCGAGCACGACACCTTCCCGCCGGACGCCGACCGGTACGCCGTCCGCCAGCTCGACGGCGGCCAGGCCGACCCGCGACACGTTGCCGTCAGCAACCAGCCGCGGCAGCAGGTACAACTGCCCGTCGGGCGTGTGTCCGGTCGCGGGGTTCAGCACCCCCTCCGCCTCGAGTTCGTTGCCCGGCTCGGCCGTCATCAGGACGCCGACGCGAGTAAGGGTGTAAGGAACAGTCACGGAAAAGCCCTTCAGAGATTAGCCTTTGACGCCCGACGACAGGTTCGTCGAGATGAAGCGGCGTTGGAAGACGATGAACAAGGTCACCGCAGGCGCGGCCAGCACGCACGCGCCGGCGAGCACGGCACCGAACGGGTTCGCGGCCCGTGCCGAGACGGTGGTGAGGTAGTTGGACAGCGAGACCGCGAGCGGCTGCAGGTCCTGCTGCTTGGTGATCAGGAAAGGCCACAGAAACTCGTTCCACGGCCCGATGAACGTGAGCAGAACGCCGGTCAGCAGAGCCGGCCGCACCAGCGGTACGGCGATCCGCCACAGGATGCTCAGCTCCGACGCCCCGTCGATCCGCGCCGCGTCGAACAACTCGGCCGGCAACTGCAGGAAATACTGCCGGAAAACGAAGACCGCGGTCGAGTTGATCAGGAACGGCAGGATCATTCCGAGGTAGCTGTCGGCGAGCCCGTAGCTGCGCACGATCAGCACGTACAGCGGGATCGTCAGCAACTGGAAGGGCACGACCTGGATCAATAGCATCAGGTTGAACACCAGCCCGCGCCCGCGGAACTGCAACCGTGCCAGCGCGTACCCGGCGAGCACCCCGAACACGAGCGTCCCGAGGATCACGCCGCCGGTGAAGATCCCGGAGTTGAGCAGCGACCGGCCGAGATGGATCGACTGGTTGATCTCGGCGTAGTTGTGGCCGGTGAGGTTCCCCGGCGACGGAAACGCGCCGCCGACCGACGGGTCCGGCTCGGCCTGCAGCGAGCCGATCAGCATGTAGTAGAAGGGAAACAGGAAAACGAAGGCCCCGATCAGCAGGCCGACGAACTTGAGCTTCACGACTCCTCCCTCCCCACGAAACGCCTTTCGATCAACGCGAGCGCCAGCACTCCGATCACGAGCAGGACGCCGATCGCCGAACCCACATCGGGATTCCCCTGCTCGATCCCGCGCTGGTACATGATCAGAACCGGAGACGCAGAGGCTCCGTCCGGCCCGCCGCCACCGGTCAGCAGGTAGGGCTCGGTGAAGAGATTCGCGCCGGTCACCGTGGCGACCAGGACGACGAGCGTCGTCGCCGGCCGCACACCGGGAACTGTCACGTTCAGAAACGACTTCCATCGCCCGGCACCGTCCATCGAGGCGGCCTCGTACAGATCCTTGGAGACGTTCTGCAGCGCGGCCAGGTAGAGCAGGATGAAGAAGCCGAGCTGCTTCCAAGTGACGTAGATGGCAACTGTCGGCATGGCCAGCGACGAGTTCACCAACCAGGACGGATCAGGCGCGAGCGGGCCGAGGACGGAGTTGACCAGGCCGTTGGAGTTGAACAGGAACAGCCAGACCCCGACGACCGCGACCGACGCCGTGACATACGGGACGTAGTACGAGACCCGGAAGAACGTCCGCCACCGGATCGCCGCGTTCAGCGCGTTCGCGAGCAGCAGCGACAGGACGACCGTCAACGGAACATTGATGACCAGAAACACCAGAACGTTTCCGAACGCCCGCCGTACGGCCGGATCCGACAACACCGTCACGTAGTTGTCGAACCCGACGAACGGCCGCTCCACGATCGCACCCGGCGCCGCGAAGAAGTAGTCGTGGAACGACATGTACACCGCGAACCCGAGCGGATACGCGAACACCGCGGCCAGGAAAACGACGTACGGCGTGACGAACGCGGTCCCGACCGGATGCTCACCGAGAATCCGGCCGAGCGGACCACGCGACCTCATGTCTGCTTGGCGAGTTGGTCGACCTTCTGGGCGGCGCCGTCGAGGGCTGTGCCGATGTCTTCCTGGCCGAAGATCACCGACTTGGAGTAGGCGTCGCGGAACGTCTGCCAGATCGTGATCGAGTTCGGCACGTTCGGAACCTCGACGGTCCGCGACGCCTGGTCCGCGAACGTCTTGTACTCGGGGTTCTTCGCGAAGTAGTCGGCGTACGTCGACGCGACGTCCTTGCGCAGCGGCATCTGCCCGGTCGCGGCCAGGAACTTTCCGTCCTGTTCCTTACTGGTCGCGAACTTCAGCACGTCCGACGCGGTGCCGCGATTCTTGCAGGCGGAGTACATCGCGACGTTCTTCGCGTCGCTGAACGTGTGGATCTCCTCGGGAGCCTTACCCGACGACGTCGGCACCGGTACGACGCCCCAGTCGACCTTGCCCTTGTACGTCGCGATCGCCCACGGACCGACCACGGCCATCGCCGCCGTACCGTCCACGAACGCGTCCCCGGTGTACTTCTCCGGCGAGGCGAGCTTGTCGGCGTACATCGTCCGCCAGAACTGCGCGACCTTCTTGCCCTCGTCGGAGGCGAACGTCGCCTTGCCATCGGCAACCAGCTGCTTGCCGCCGGTCTCGGCCGCGTACAACGGGTAGAAGTCGAACCAGGACTGGTAGAACTCGTTGCTCGGCGCCGGGTAGATCGCGAACTTCGCCGCCTTCGACGCCACCACCTTGCGCGATGCGGCGAGGAACTCGTCGTACGTCTTCAGCGAGGGATCGGTGATACCGGCCTTTGCGAAGATCTTCTTGTTGTAGAAGATCATCACCGGGTTCGACTTCCACGGCAGCTGGTAGTACTTGCCGTCCGGCGACTTGTACTGCTGCGCGACGTCGCCGGACCGCTCCTCGATGTAGGACGCGTCCAGCGGCACCAGACCGCCCTGCTTCTGGAACTGCGAGACCGACGCCGGCGAGGTGTTGAAGATCAGGCAGGGTGCGTTGCCCGCGGTGATCGCCGCGCCGATGACCTCCTCCGACGACTTCCCGGTCGGGATCTCCTGGGCGGTGACCTTCTGGTCGGCGTGCTCGGCGTTCCAGGCCGCGACCATCTGCTTGCCCCAGGCCACTTCCTCGGCGTTGTTCGAGTACCAGATCTTGATCGGTCCGCGGGCCTGCGCCGCGGCGTCGGCGTCACCAGAGCCGCCACCGCCGCTCCCGCACGCGGCGAGCGAGCCGGCCAGAACCACGGCCAGCAGTCCAGCTTGCAACTTCATCAGAGTTCCTCCTACAAAGGGGGTGCGGCGGTGGAGCGCCGTACGACGAGTTCGGCGGGCGGCAGCTCGACGTCGGGTACGTCGGTGTCGCCGTCGACGACCCTGTTGAGGGTCCGGGCCGCCGCCTCGCCGAAGCGGAACGGGTCGGCGCGGACCGTGGTCAGACCGGGATGCACGTACTCGGCGAGCTCGCTGTCGTCGAAGCCGGCGATGCTCAGGTCGTCCGGCACGTTCAGGCCCGCGGCCTGGGCGGCGCCGAGACCCGCGATCGCCATCCGGTCGTTCGCGTAGAAGATCGCGGTCGGCGGCTCGGGCAGCGCGAGCAGCCGCCGGGTGGCCTCGATCCCGCCGGCCGCCGTGAAGTCGCCGGTCTCGACCGCGACCGGTTCCAGGCCCGCGGCGGCCAGCGTGTCGGTGAAGGCTGTGGACCGCGCTGTGGCGTGCACGAACGCGGGCGGACCGGCGACCTGCGCGATCCGGGTGTGTCCGAGTCCGACGAGGTGCTCGACGACCGCCACCGTGCCCGGCCGGTCGTCGAGGGTTACAGCCGGGAACGGCGAGTCGCCGTCCGGACGGTTCAGGGTGACCGCGGGCAGGCCGAGCTCGACCAGCAGGCCGATCCGCGGATCGTCGTGCCGGAGGTCGGACAGGAACACCCCGTCGACCCGGGCGTCCTGCGCGAGCCGCCGGTACCCGTCCTCCTCCGACTCCCCTGCCGTCACCACCTGCAGGACCAGAGCCTGCCCCCGCGTCGACAACACGCTCTCGACCCCGGCGATGAACGCCGGGAAGAACGGGTCCGACGACAGCACGGCCGGGTCACGGGTGATCACCAGGCCGAGCGCGAACGCCTTCGATACCGACAGCGACCGCGCGCGGTTGCTCGGTCGCCAGCCGAGCTCGTCGGCGGCCGCGAGGATCTTGTCCACGGTCGACTGCGCCAGCCCGGGGCGCCCGTTGAGCGCGAACGACACCGAGCCCTTGGACACGCCGGCCCGGCGCGCCACATCCGCGATCGTCGGCCGTTTGGTCACTCGAACTCCTCATTAAACCGGTTTAAAGAGGAGTTAAACCGGTTTAAACCGCGCCTGTCAAGATCTCGCGGTGTGCGCAGTACCGCAATCTGCGGCGAGTTCCGCGCACTCGTTTGCAGCCGATCGCTTGACGGGCCCGGTCGGCGGTGGCTTAACTGGTCGGCAGTGACGCACCCAGCCGGTACCAGGCCGACGGCCTGAAGTCCGGTTTCCCGGCGCCAGGGCGGTGAGAAGCCCGAGGCGGGGTCGCGTCCCCGGGACCGATGGAGCCAATCGTGTCCAGACTCGCCCACCGCCTGCTGGTAGCAGCCGCGGCCATTCTCACGCCAGCCCTCGCAGTCACCACCTCCACCCTCACCCGAAACCCCGCCGACGCGGCCGTCATGCTCCCGCCGGCGCACGCGAAGTTCGACTACCAGATCGGCGGCGCGTACACCCCGCCCGCCGGTGTCCAGGTGGTCACCCGCGACCGGACCGCCGCTCCGGCGTCCGGGCTCTACAACATCTGCTACGTCAACGCCTTCCAGGTCCAGCCCGGCGAACAGGGCCAGTGGGACTCCGACCTGCTGCTCCGCGATGCCAAGGGCAACCTTGTGATCGACGAGGACTGGGGCGAACCGCTGCTCGACCTCCGGACGGCGGACAAACGGAACCGGATCGCCGCCAAGGTCAACAGCTGGATCGACGGCTGCGCGACCAAGGGCTACAAGGCGATCGAGCCCGACAACTACGACAGCTACACCCGCTCGAAGAACCTCCTCACCGCGGGCCAGGCGAAGGCGTACCTGACCCTGCTGGCCACGCACGCACACAGCAAGAGCCTCGCCATCGGCCAGAAGAACACGGTCGAACTGGCCGGCCAACGCACCTCGGTCGGCCTGGACTTCGCGGTCGCCGAGGAGTGCGGCCAGTACGACGAGTGCGGTGACTATGTGGATGCCTTCGGCAACAACGTGATCGTGATCGAGTACACCGACAAGGGCCGGCGTACGGCGTGTTCGCAGTACGGCGGAAGGCTCTCGATCGTGCAGCGCGATGTGGACGTCTCCGTCCCGGGCGACCCCGGGTACGTCCGCAAGACCTGCTGAAACTCCTTCCTCCAACCTCTCCGGAGACCGCCATGTCTCAGCATGCTCGAAACCTGTCCCGTCGTGACATCCTCCGCGCGGCCGCCGCCGTCGCGGCCGTAGGCACCCTGGGCGCCTGCGGGAAGAACGACGACGAAGGGGCAGATCCGAACGGCGTCGTGACGCTGGATCTGTGGCACGGCCAGGTGGATACCGGCAAGGCCGCGATCGACTCCCTGATCACCGCGTTCAACCAGTCGCACCCGAAGATCAAGGTGGTCGGCGGCGGTGGCGGTGTGACCGCGGACAGCATGCTGCAGAAGGTCACCGCGGGTCTGGCGGCGGGGTCCTACCCGGACATCGCGTACATCTTCGGGTCGGATCTCGCCAGCCTGACCAAGTCTCCCAAGGTCGCCGATCTCACCGGCCAGCTGAAGATCGACGACTACTGGCCGGCGGCGAAGGACGCGGTCAGCGTGAAGGGCAAGGTCCGGGCCGCTCCGGCGCTGCTCGACTCGCTGTGCGTCGTCTACAACAAGAAGCTGTTCGCCGCCGCCGGTGTGGCCCCGCCGAAGGCCGGCTGGACCTGGGACGATTTCGTGGCCACGTCCAAGCAACTGACCAACCCGGCCAAGGGCATCTTCGGCACCGGCTGGCCGGGCGTCGGCGACGAGGACACGGTCTGGCGGATCTGGCCGATGATCTGGGACCTCGGCGGCGACGTGGTCAGCGGCGACGGTAAGAAGGCCGGGTTCGACTCGGTCGGCACGAAAGCCCTGGAAACGCTGGACCGGCTGCGCACTGACAAGTCGCTGTACGTCGACCCGAAGCCGGGCAGCGAGCAGCTGTACCAGGTGTTCCTCGGCGGCCGGATGGGAATGGTTGCCACCGGCCCCTGGCAGCTCCCTGAGCTGCAGGACAACGGCATCGAGTACGGCGTGGTGCCGCTGCCGTCGTACTCCGGGAAGCCGCTGACGATCTCGGGGCCGGACACCTGGACGATCTTCGACAACGGCAAGGCCAAGGTGAAGGCGGCCACCGAGTTCGTCACCTGGCTGGCGGACCCGGCGCAGGACATCCAGTGGGACATCAAGGGCGGCAGCCTCCCGATCACCAAGGCGACGGCCGAGTTGCCGCAGTGGAAGAAGCACTCGACGCAGACCAACGGGCTCGAGGTGTTCGTGACGGCCCTCGACACCGCGAAGGTGCGACCGACGATCTCGACGTACCCGAAGATCTCGGAGCACATGGGTGCGGCGATCGCCGCCGTACTGCTCGGGAAGCAGAGTCCCGCGGACGCGTTGAAGCAGGCCGTCGACCAGTGCAACCAGGTGCTGGCGGTGCCGAACTGATGGCCAGCGTGGTCGGGACGTTCACCGTCGATCCACGCTCCCGGGCCGCCAAGCGGCGGGCTCGCGGTGAGGGTGCGACCGGGTGGGCCTTCGTCAGTCCGTCGGTCGTGATCATTCTCGGGCTGAGCGTCGTACCGGTGCTGTGGTCGTTGCTGTTGTCGTTCCAGGTGAACGATCTGGTGTCGCCGAGCGAGTGGGTCGGGCTGGCGAACTACAAGGCGTTGGTGAAAGACCCGGCGTTCGGTTCGGCCGTCTCGCACACGCTGATCTACACGGCGTTGTACGTGCCGTTGAGCGTGGTCGCCGGGTTGGGGATCGCGATCGCGCTGGACCGGAAGATCGCGCTGATCGGGCTGTACCGGACGTTGGTGTTCGTACCTTTCGTGGTGTCGGCGGCGGCGCAGGGCGTGCTGTTCTCGTTCGTGCTCGATCCGGAGTTCGGTGTCGCGAACTCCTTGCTGCACAAGCTCGGTCTGCCGGCGCAGGGGTTCTTCAGCGATCCGGGTCAAGCGCTGTACCTGTTGGTCGCGATCTCTTTGTGGAGCGGCACCGGGTTCTGCGTGATCGTCTATCTCGCCGGTCTGCAAGGGGTTTCGGCCGAGCTGGTCGAGGCGGCGCGGATCGACGGCGCCGGCCGTTGGGGTGTGCTGCGGCACGTGACACTGCCCGCGCTGGCGCCGGTCACGATCTTCCTGCTGCTGTTCCAGACCATCAACGCGTTGCAGGTGTTCGACCTGGTGTTCGTCACCACGAAGGGCGGACCGCTCGGCTCGACGACGGTGATCGTGTACTTCATCTGGGAGAAGGCCTTCAAGACGTTCACGGCCGGCTACAGCGCGGCAGCGGCGTACACGCTGGCCGTCGCGTTGCTGGTGGTCGGCGCCGCCTTGCAGATCTACCGGCGGAGGGTGGCTGCTCGATGAAGAGATTGCCTTTCAGCGGTTGGCATCTGGTGCTCGCGCCGCTGGCATTGCTGTTCGCGTTGCCGTTGGTGTGGCTGCTGGTCAGCTCGGTGATGAGCAACGCGGAAATCAACCGTTTTCCGCCGGCGCTGTGGCCGCACGGGATCAAGCTCGACGGCTACCGGTACGTGCTCGGAAACGCGTTGTTTCCGCGGTGGTTCCTGAATTCCTTCATCGTTTCCGCGGTGGCGGTGACGGCGAACCTGGTGCTCGGGTCGCTCGGCGGGTACGCGTTCGCGCGGATCCGGTTCGCCGGGTCGAAGCTCGTCCTCGGGCTGATGCTGGCGACGATGGTGATCCCGTTCCAGCTGACGATGATCCCGACGTTCCTGGTCATGAAGCAGCTCGGCCTGATCGACACCCTCGGCGCGCTGATCGTGCCGTCGCTGGTGACACCGCTTTCGGTGTTTCTGTTCCGGCAGTTCTTCGTCTCGCTGCCCCGCGAGCTCGAGGAGGCAGCCTGGATCGACGGCTGCGGGCGACTCCGGATCCTGGTGTCGATCGTGCTGCCGCTCGCGCGGCCGGCGTTGAGCACTGTCGCCGTACTGACCTTCCTCGCGACCTGGAACGACCTGACCTGGCCGTTGATCGCGATCAACAGCGACTCCACCTACACCCTCCAGCTGGGACTCACCACGTTCCAGGGACAGCACCACACCCAGTGGTCGGCTGTGATGGCGGGCAACGTCATCACCGTGCTGCCCGTCCTGCTGGGGTTCCTCCTGGCCCAGAAGGCGTTCATCCGCTCTCTGGCCTCCACCGGACTCAAAGGCTGACTATGGACCTGCTTGTCATTGGCGACGCCAACCCTGATGTGGTGATCGGGCCGGTTGACCAACCGATCCTGTTCGGTCAGCGGGAGCGTCTGGTTCCGGCCGGGTCGCTGGTTCTCGGCGGCTCCGCGTCGATCATGGCGTGCGGCGCGGCCCGGCTCGGGCTCAGCGTCGCGTTCGCCGGTCGCGTCGGCGACGACCCCGCGGGCGACTTCGTCCGTACGTCGCTTGCCGACCGGGGCGTGAACGTCGACGCGCTGGTGGTCGACTCCTCGCTGCCGACGCCCCTCACCACGATCCTCACCTCGGGCGACGATCGCGCGATCCTCACGTCTCCGGGATGTCTGCCCAGTATCACCGCGGACGACGTACCGCTGGACCTGGTGCGGTCGGTGCGGCACGTGCATGCGGCGTCGTTCTACCTGTTGCCGGAGTTGGCTGCTGGGCTGGCCGGGATCTTCAAGGAGGCGAAGGCGGCGAAGGCGACCACCTCGCTGGATCCGAACGACGATCCCGCCGGGCGCTGGGACCGGTCGATCCTCGACCCGATCCTGCGGGTCACCGACTACTTCCTGCCCAATGCCGCCGAGGCCCTGGCCCTGACCGGCCATCACCAGGTCGAGGACGCCGCCGGCATCCTCGCCCGCCGCGGCCCCCTCGTCGTGGTCAAGAACGGTGTCGACGGTGCCATCGCCCACAACGGGTCGAAAGTCGTCACCGCACCGGCGCTCAAGGTCGACACGATCGACGCCATCGGAGCAGGCGACAGCTTCGATGCCGGCTGGGTGGCCGCCGTACTCAACGGATCCCGCCCTGACCGCGCCCTGGCGATCGCCGCGGCCTGCGGTTCGCTCTCAACCCGCGCCGCAGGCGGCACCGCGGCGCAAGCCAACTGGAACGAGGCAGTCGAAAGCATGACGACATGAGGAAGATCGCCTTCATCGGCGCGGGCAGCGTGGTGTTTACGCAGGGTCTGCTCGCCGACCTGTTCGGGCTCGAGCTCGGGCCGGTGGAGATCGCTCTGCACGACATCGACCCCGAGCGGCTCGAGACGGCTGCGGCCGCGGCGGCGTACATCGCCCGGGAGCGTGGCGTCGTACCGCGGATCAGCAAGCATCTCGAGCGCCGGGCAGCGTTGGACGGCGCCGACTTCGTCATCAACATCGTGCAGGTCGGGATGAACGCGGCGACCCACGTCGACTTCGAGATCCCCGCCCGGTACGGGATTCGGCAGACGATCGGCGACACGCTCGGCGTCGGTGGGGTGTTCCGGGCGCTGCGGACGTTCCCGGTACTGCGGGGGCTCGCGAAGGACATCGCCGACGTCTGCCCGGACGCCTGGCTGCTCAACTACACCAATCCGATGGTGATGAACGTCTGGTACCTCAAGGCGCTCGGGGTCCGGAACGTCGTCGGGCTCTGCCACTCGGTGTACTGGACGATGCAAGGGCTGTCCGAGCTGGTCGGCGTACCGTACGACGACGTCACCTACCTGGCCGCCGGGGTGAACCATCAGTCGTGGGTACTGCGGTTCGAGCGCGGAGCCGAGAACCTGTACGACCGGCTGGACGAGGCGATCGCGGCGGACCCGGAGCTGCTGCGCCGGGTCCGGGTGGACATGTACCGCCGGCTCGGGTTCTACCCGACCGAGACGAGCGAACACTCCTCGGAGTACGTGCCGTGGTACCTCGGGCACGCGCGCGAGATCGAGCGACTCCGGCTGCCGATCGGGGCGTACCTCGACATCGTCGCGGAGAACCTCGCGTCGTACGAGCAGACCCGCAACGCGTTGAAGGCGGGCGAGCCGGTCGAGGTCGACCCCACGATGGAGTACGCCCCGCAGATCATCCACAGCATCGTCACCGGAACGCCCCGGACGGTCTACGGGAACGTGCCGAACACCGGCCTGATCCCCAACCTGCAGTCCGGGGCCGTCGTCGAGGTCCCCTGTCTGGTGGACGCATCAGGTGTCCGGCCGACCGCGGTCGGAGCACTCCCGGCGCAGTGCGCGGCGCTCAACCGTTCGTACCTGAACGTGGCCGAACTCGCCGTACAGGCAGCGATCGAGGAGGATCCGCGGGCGATCCGCCAGGCCGTCATGGTCGACCCGGCGACCGCGGCCGCCCTACCCGTCGAGCAGATCTGGGAGCTGTGCAACGACCTGGTGCTTGCTCATCGCAACTACTTGGACCCGTCGTTGAGGGCGGCGCTCAGATAGTCGCGGTACGTCGCGAAACCGGCGAGGACCTCGGCCGCTGTGGGTTGACCGGTCAGTGCGCCGACGCCCTGGCCCGCGTAGATGGACGCGCGGGCCGGGTCGGCGGTCTTGGACCCTTCGACCCAGAGGTCGTGTGCCGAGTCCTCGGTCTTCAGTTCCTCCTCGCGTCCTTCCCAGGTGTCGAAGAAGGCGTTGCGAAGGGCGCGACCACCGAACTCGTCCGGCCAGCCGGCGCGTGAGGCGGCGTCGAACACTGTTCCGTAGACGG
Organism: Kribbella pratensis; assembly: GCF_004366075.1. GTDB lineage: Bacteria > Actinomycetota > Actinomycetes > Propionibacteriales > Kribbellaceae > Kribbella > Kribbella pratensis. The sequence goes on from NZ_SODU01000001.1 coordinate 2,939,247, forward strand.
TGTCGGTTTCGTCTGCCTCGATGATGCGCTGCCGTGCCGGTTCCTTCGTCTGCGCCTCGACGCAGGTGAGGAACGCCGTACCGATCCAACCGCCGACTGCGCCGGCGGCCATCACGGCAGCCAGGCCGCGTGGGCCGGAGATCCCGCCACCCGCGAGCACGGGCAGGTCGGTTGTGTCGAGGATCGCCTGCAGCAGCGGGAGGGTGGCGACGGCGTTCCTGCCGTGCCCGCCCGCTTCGGCGCCGCGGGCAACGATCACGTCCACGCCGGCGTCCACGGCCTCCCGCGCATCCGCGACCGTGCCGGCCTGCGTCGCTACGACGATCCCAGCCTCCTGCAGCGGAGCGACGTACGGCGTGTAATCCCCGAAGCTCAGCGACACCAGCGCGGGCCGCAGCTCCAGCACCGCTTCCAGGTGCTCAGGATGATCCTTCAGCGACCACGCCATCAACCCGATCCCGTACGGCGTACCAGCTGCCGCCGCGATCGCTCCCTCGGTCCGGATCCAGTCAGCCGTGACGGCCGAGCCCGCCCCGAGCATCCCCAACCCGCCCGCGGCGGAGATCGCCGCGGTCAACTCCCCGCCGCTGACATAAGCCATCGGCGCCCCGACCACCGGCACCCGAACCCCAAACCTCTCCCGCAGCCACATACCCCAAGCGCACCACACCCCCACCTCACCCCGCCATGGCCCGCACCACACCCGCCCCCCAGTACCGGTTCAAACGCACCAACGGCCGGCCCCTGCAGAGGGGGACCGGCCGTTGGCGAGTGGTGATTAGAACTTGTAGACGTCCGACTGCGGGTCGCCGTGGCAGCGCTTGTACTTCTTGCCGGAGCCGCAGGGGCAGGCGGCGTTGCGCGGTGTGCCGGCGTACTCCAGGGTGCCTTCCTCGACGGCGTCCTGGTGCATCGCGACCTCGTCGTCACCGTCGATCGTCGGCGCCGAGTACGTCAGCCGCTGCGGACGCGGCTCGTTGGTGAGGCCCTTGGCCCGCAGGCGCGGCGTGTCCCGCGGCCGCGGGGTGTCCTGCGGTCGCTCCTCGTCGTCCGCCCCGGCGAGCTCGGCAGCCGCCGGGCCGGAGCTGAGGATGTCCTGGATCCGGCGGCCCTGGAGGTTGTCCTCGTCCGCGAGCGCAGCCTCGCTCGCCAGCTCCATCTCGGCGCGCATCGCCTCGACGTCCACCTCGACGTTGAAAATGAAGCCGACCGACTCCTCCTTGATCGACTCCATCATCGAGGCGAACATGTCGTAGCCCTCGCGCTGGTACTCGACCAGAGGATCGCGCTGTGCCATCGCCCGCAGGCCGATGCCCTCACGCAGGTAGTCCATCTCGTACAGGTGCTCGCGCCACTTGCGGTCCAGCACGCTCAGTACGACGCGGCGCTCCAGCTCGCGCATCGCCTCCTCGCCGAGCAGTTCCTCACGACGGTCGTACGCCGCGGTCGCGTCCTCGAGGAAGCGCTCGATCAGGAAGTCCTGGGTCAGGCCCGCCTTCTCGCCGCCGGCCTCCTCGATCAGCTGCTCCTCGGTGAGCTCGGTCTGGTACAGCGTCTTCATCGCGGTGAACAGTGCGTCCAGGTCCCAGTCCTCGGCGAACCCGTCCGCGGTCGCGCCCTGCACGTACCCGGTGACGGTCTCCTCGAGCATGTCCTGCACCTGGTCGCGCAGGTCGGCGCCCTCGAGCACGCGGCGGCGCTCGTCGTACACGACGTGCCGCTGACGGTTCATCACGTCGTCGTACTTGAGGATGTTCTTCCGGGTCTCGAAGTTCTGCGCCTCGACCTGACCCTGCGCCGACGCGATCGCCTTCGTGACGACCTTGTTCTCCAGCGGCTGGCTGTCGTCGTTGTTCCGCGACATCGCCCAGTCGACCATCTCGCGCTTGAACAGCCGCATCAGGTCGTCCTCGAGCGACAGGTAGAACCGCGACTTGCCCGGGTCGCCCTGCCGGCCGGCGCGACCGCGCAGCTGGTTGTCGATCCGGCGGGACTCGTGCCGCTCGGTGCCGAGGACGTAGAGGCCGCCGAGCTCGCGGACCTCCTCCTGCTCCTCCTTCACCTGCTTCTCGAACCGCTCGAGCATCGCCGGGTACTCGGCCTCGTACTGCTCGATGTCCTCGGCCGGGTCGATGCCGCGCGCGCGCAGCTCCTTGTCGGCCAGGAACTCCGGGTTGCCGCCGAGGATGATGTCGGTACCACGACCGGCCATGTTGGTGGCCACCGTGACCGCGCCCTTGCGGCCGGCCTCGGCGACGATCGCCGCCTCCCGCGCGTGCTGCTTCGCGTTCAGCACCTCGTGCTTGATGTTCTCCTTGAGCAGCATCCGGGACAGCCGCTCGGACTTCTCCACCGAGGTCGTGCCGACCAGGATCGGCTGGCCGGTCGCGTGCACCTCGACGATGTCCTTGACCACCGCGTCGAACTTGGCGTCCTCGGTGCGGTAGATCAGGTCCCGCTCCTCGACCCGGATCATCGGCTTGTTGGTCGGGATCGGCACCACGCCGAGCTTGTAGACCTTGGAGAACTCGTTCGCCTCGGTCATCGCCGTACCGGTCATGCCGGCCAGCTTGGTGTAGAGGCGGAAGTAGTTCTGCAGCGTGATCGTCGCGAGGGTCTGGTACTCCTCCTTGATCTCGACGCCTTCCTTGGCCTCGATCGCCTGGTGCAGGCCCTCGTTGTAGCGGCGGCCGTGCAGCGTCCGGCCGGTGTGCTCGTCGACGATCAGGACCTCACCGTCGTCGACCACCACGTAGTCCTTGTCCCGGTGGAACAGGTCCTTGGCCTTCAGCGCGTTGTTCAGGTAGCTGATCAGCGGGGTGTTGGCCGACTCGTACAGGTTGTCGATGCCGAGCCGGTCCTCGACCTTCTCGATCCCGCGCTCGAGGATCGCGACCGTGCGCTTCTTCTCGTCCACGTCGTAGTCGGCGACCCGGCGCTTGGTCTCGTCGATCTCGAGGTCGGTGATCCGCGGGTTCTTCCGCTTCAGCTCCGCCTCGTCGGCCAGCGTCCAGGCCTTCAGCGAGTTCGCGATCCGGGCCATCTCGACGTACCAGCGCTGGCTGTCCTCGGCCGGGCCGGAGATGATCAGCGGGGTCCGGGCCTCGTCGACCAGGATCGAGTCCACCTCGTCCACGATCGCGTAGTTGTGCTCGCGCTGGACGCAGTCCTCGATACTGCCCGCCATGTTGTCGCGCAGGTAGTCGAAGCCGAACTCGTTGTTGGTGCCGTAGGTGATGTCCTTGGCGTAGGCGATCCGGCGCTCGGCCGGGGTCATCTCCGGCAGGATCACGCCGTAGTCGAGGCCGAGGAAGTGGTACACCCGGCCCATCCACTCGGCCTGGTACTTGGCCAGGTAGTCGTTCACCGTGACCACGTGCACGCCCTTGCCGGACAGCGCGTTCAGGTACGTCGGGAGCGTGCCGACCAGGGTCTTGCCCTCACCGGTCTTCATCTCCGCGATGTTGCCCAGGTGCAGCGCGGCCCCACCCATGATCTGGACGTCGTAGTGCCGCTGGTGCAGCGTCCGCTTGGCGGCCTCCCGGACCACCGCGAAGGCCTCCGGGAGCAGCGCGTCCAGGGATTCCCCGTTCTCGTGACGCTCCTTGAACTCCGCGGTCTGCGCGCGCAGCTCCTCGTCGGTCATGTTGACGAAGTCGTCCTCGATGGAGTTGACCATCTTCGCGATGCCCTGCAACTGGCGGAGGATCTTGCCCTCGCCGATCCGCAGAACCTTGTCGACAACCTTCATGGTGGGGAGTTCACTCCTTGCTGCTGAAGCCTGGGTTGCGGCCGAACGCCGACAGGGCACGGCCGACCCACCGGGAAGGCGTGCGTCCCCCATCGTACGGGGCCGGGTGTGCCAAGCCACGCCGGCAGCGTGCCTCAAGCCCTACCTCACCCACGTCCGGGCGGGCCCGAAAGTTCCCAGGTGGTCCTCAGGAACCGCGCAGAGCGTCACTGAGCGCTGGCGACAGGTCACCGCCGCCGGCCACCCGGACCTGGTCCAGCCCGAGCCATCCGGCCAGCTGGACGAGCTCCGCGGCCAGCTCCTCGGCGGTCTCCACGGGCGCCTTCGGCTCCGCGTGCGCCGCCTGGACGAGCAGCACACCGCCGGGGCGGTCGGCCTTGAGGTCGACCCGGGCGACCAGCCGGTCCCCGAGCAGGAAGGGCAGCACGTAGTACCCGTGGATGCGTTTCTCCGCCGGGACGTAGATCTCGATCCGGTACCGGAAGTCGAAGAGGACCTCGGTCCGGGTGCGCTCGAACACCAGCGAGTCGAACGGGCTGACCAGAGCCCGCGTGTTCACCCGGCGCGGCAGCCGCGCGTCGCGATGCAGGTACGCCGGGCGTTTCCAGCCGTCGATCCGGACCGGGAGCAGCTCGCCGTCCTCGACCAGCTCGGAGATCGCCTGCTGTGTCGGCGCGGGCGCGGTCCGGAAGTAGTCCCGCAGGCACTGCGCGGTAGCCACCCCGTGGGCCCGGGCCGCGATCGACACCAGCCCGCGGTGCGCCTCGTCGAGCGTCGGGGTCGGCGTCTCGACGACCGCGCTGGGCAGCACCCTTTCCGGTAGGTCGTACAGCCGCTCGAACTGCTGGTTGCGGCGGGCGACCGTGATCTCGCCCGCGAAGAACAGGAACTCGAGGGCGCGCTTGACGTCGGACCAGTTCCAGCCCCAGTTGTCCCTGGCCCGCTCGACGTCGTCGTCGATCTCGCGGGCGGTCAGCGGACCGTGGTTCCGGACGTCGGAAAGCACCTGCTTGAGCAGGTCCGGCCGCTCCTTCGCGATCGATCGCGGCCCGCCCCACGCCTCGGTCGTTGCCCGGGCCATCCGCCAGCGCATCAACGGGTGCGTCTCGACCGGGATCAGTGACGCCTCGTGGGCCCAGTACTCCACCAGACGGCGCGGGGCCTTCCCGGACGCGCGGTCCAGCAACTCACGCGGGTACGGACCGAGCCGCGAGTAGAGCGGCAGGTACTGCGTTCTGCTCAGCACATTGACCGAGTCGATCTGGATCAGCCCGATGCGACCCAGTACCCGGGTCAGGGCCCGCATGTCGGGGACGCCCTTGGGCCGCGGGTCCGTGAAGCCCTGCGCCGCAAGCGCCACCCGCCGCGCCTGAGCCGTCGACAGCACCTCTGTAGTCACGCCTCGAATTCTGCCTGGCCCCACCGACAAGAACCGTGGGGTCATAACTCGGGAGTTACCGAAAGTGGGAGGTGCGCTACAGATGGTGTTCGGGAGAGCCTGCGAGGGAGGCCGTCCGCCCGTGCGGCCCCTATCACCCTGGAGTGAGGCATGACAGGAAACAAGCATGTGGTCCGCGCTGCCCTCGCGGCCGGCGTACTGACCGCGGCGTCCCTCGGTGCGGTGGCCGTAGCAGGCTCCGCATCGGCCGCGCAGTCGCCCGACGGACCCAAGACCCGGATCGTCGGCGGAACCATCGCCCACACCGCCGACACCCCCTGGGCCATCCAGCTCTCGAACAGCGGCTCTCCCGACCCGACCCTCGAGTGGTGCGGCTCGACCCTGGTGGCGGCGAACAAGATCGTCACCGCGGCCCACTGCGCCCAGGAGGCCGCGTCCACCTACACCGCCATCCAAGGTCGCGACGACCTGGCCGACAAGTCCACCGGCAAGGAATCGAAGATCACCAGCATCTGGGTGGACCCGGAGTACGGCAAGTCGCCGGCGCACGACGTCGCCGTGATGACGCTGGCGACGCCGTTCGAGGGTGTCGACACGCTGGCGCTCGAGACCGACAAGGCGGCCGACGCGGCCGGAGCGGCCTCGATCGTCTACGGCTGGGGCGAGACCGAGGGCACCGGCCCGGCGGACACCTTCCAGAAGGTCGACGTACCGGTGCTCGGCGACGCGTACTGCGGGAAGGCGTACGCGAGCGAGGGCTACACCGCCGACGGCGAGATCTGCGCCGGCTACGAGGAAGGCGGCAAGGACTCCTGCCAGGGCGACTCCGGTGGCCCGCTGGTCCTGAACGGCCGCCTGTTCGGCGTCGTGTCGTGGGGCGTCGGCTGCGCGGACGCCGGCAAGCCGGGCGTGTACGCCGAGGTCGCGACGTACGCCGCCGAACTACAGCAGCAGATCGACAGCTGACGTACCGCGGGACAGCGAAGGGGCCGGGCGAGTTGCCCGGCCCCTTCGTCGTGCACCTCCTGAGGTCTCAGACGGCCAGCCGGATCACGCCGTAGTCGTAGCCGCGACGGCGGTACACGACGCTGGGCTGGTTCTCGTCGGCATCGACGAACAGGTAGAAGTCGTGCCCGACCAGTTCGAGCTCGTAGAGCGCCTGGTCCAGGGTCATCGGCTTGGCGGTGTGGGTCTTCTCGCGCATCACCAGCGGTCCGTCGCCGGTGACCAGGAGAGATCCGTACTTGTGCGTCGCCACCTCGTCCTCGGCGACTGGTTCCTCCACTACAGGTGCGGTGCCGTTCACCGGCTGCTTCGCGTTCACGTGCCGCAGGCCTTCCGGCGCACGCTCACCACGGTGCACCCGACGCCGGTCGGCCGCCTTGCGGACCTGGGACCGGAGCCGGTCCAGGCAGACGTCGAACGCCGCCTGCTTGGTCTCCCCGCACGCCTCTGCGCGGACCACCGGACCCTTGGTGTACATGGTGAGCTCGACACGCATCGCCCGATCGTGCTGTCGCGGGTTCTTTTCCTGGCTGACTTCCACTTCGCACCGCAGTACCCGGTGATCGACCTTCTCGATCCGTTCGAGTTTTTCCTCGACGTACTGCCGGAAGCGGTCACTGACCTCGCAGTGATGACCCTTGACAACGACGTCCACGGAAACCTCCATCGATCGGCGACTTCTTTTACGTGTTCGGACCCCCGTGCTCGTGGTGACGGTGCCCGAAACGAGAACACCCGCTGTCGAACCCGTCGGACCCGGTGGCGAGGAATCCGGCTGATCCGGTCCTCCACCACTCCACTGCCCGACAAGCCCTAGCGGGTGTCATAAGCCAACGCTAGTCGGCTTCGGCGAAAACCGGTAGGGAAGTTCTCATGAACCAGACGTCCGGTGCCGGGCGGTCGCCGCGAGCAGCGCACAGCCGACGACCTGGATTCCCCCGGATTCCAAGGCGCGGCAGGCCTCGGTGAGCGTGGATCCGGTGGTGATCACGTCGTCGACCAGCAGGACCGGTTGATCGATCAGCGTTTCAGCCCAGCGCGAACGCAGTCCGAAGGCCCCGTCCAGGTTCGCGGTACGGCGTTCCGCGGACAGTCCGGCCTGGTCGTCGGGGCGTCCCACGACCCGCAGCGCGGCGGCCGGCCGGGCGTCGATTCCCTGTCTGCGCAGGGATCTGACGGCAGCCTTCGTAATCCGCCCGAGCGGATCGTGCCCGCGCTTGCGGACCGTTGCCCGCGGCGACGGCACCGGACAGATCCACGCCGCCCGCCGCTGGTCGAGGGCCGCCCGTACGACGGTCGCCAGCAGCTCGCCGAGTGGCCTGGCAAGGGCGTACCGCGCGTGCTCCTTGTGCGCGAGGATCAAGTTACGGAGCTCCCCGGCGTACGGCGCGGCGGCGGTCGGGGGCGCGAGACCGGGCGGACTCGGGTCGGGCCATGCACGGAACGGAGTCAGTTCGGTCAGTAGCCGACGGCAACCACCACAGAGAGTGACGCCAGGCTGCGTGCACCCCGCGCACCGCCCGCCCAGCACCAGGTCCACGAACCCGTCCCACCCGCGCACCACCTCACGGTCCACGACGCGCTCCGGCCCCCGCAACCGCGGGAGCCGGAGCCTGTGGACAAACGGGTCAGCCGGGGTAGGTGGGCTTGATGGTGGCCTCGCTGTCGTCGTCGTTCATGGACACCCACCCGAGGTCCTTGCTGAGCCAGTGGATGTGGCCGGCGTCGTCCTGGATCACCGGCAGTGTGTCCTTGTGCGTGTTCGACGCGACGTGTTCGGGGACGAAGCCCGGTGCCGAGCCGGGCAGCAGTTGCAGGCTGGACCCGTCGGTGCTGACCAGCCAGGGCTGTGGCGCGGCCTTGTCGGTCCCGATCACGATGATGCCCTGCTTGTCCCAGGCCGCGTCGGTGATGTTGGTCAGCTGCAGCCGCAGCGGCTGGAACTCCCCCAGCATCATCTGCTTGCCGCCGTTCGTGGTCTGGACGGTCGCCGTCTCGACATAGTTCTGCTTGGCGGCTGCACTGTGCATCACCAGGAGCGCCCGGACTCCGTCCGGCGCCATCCGCAGGGCTACCGGAGTGTCGCCCGCGAAGTCGATCGCGACCGGGCTGAGGCGCCCGTCGTCGTGGCGGACGCGCAGCCGCGGGTGGTCGCTGTCGGCCCTGTCCAGGATCCACAGATTGTCCTGGCCGTCGAAGCTCGGCGACAAGGTTTTCCCATCGACCGGGATCTCGGACGGCTTGCCGGGGTTGTCGGGCGGGTCCAGCTTCCCGTAGACGACACGGCGACCGTCGGCGGTGACGATCGCCCCGGCGTCACCGGCCAGCGTGACCGCGAACGACTGTGCCTTGTGGAGCGCCAACGGGCCCGAGTTCAGCGGCTGGGCGGAGATCTCCGACGCCCCGTCCAGTCCGACGATCCGCTGCGGCTTCTGCCCGAGCAGACCGTACAGCTTGGTCATTGCATCGGCTGTTGCCTGCGGGTCGTACGCGCTGAAGTTGCCGAACGGCAGGACCTCCGGCTCGTCCGGAAGCAGCGGTGCACCGCCGACGGTGATCTTGGCCCGGAGGTTGAGCTGGTTCAGCGTCCAGACGATCTGCGCCGCCAGCAGCCTCCGGTCCTGGTCCCTGAGCGAACCGGCGATGTCGTTCAGTGCCACGGTGGCCACGCCGAGGTCCACGGGGACCGACACCTGGACCTCGGTGCCGGGTGGCGCGATGGAGACCACGCCGTTGCCCAGCCGGCTCGTCGGGCCCTTCAGCAGCTCCTGGATGAGCTGCGTTGCGGCCTGGCCGGACGGGAGGTTCTGCGGCAGCCAGACCTGGTCGGGCACCAGCAGGTTCCTGGACTGGTTGAAGAAGTACAGGTCCCGGGGAGCGAGTTTCAGGTCGACCTGGTTGCTGCCCAGGAACGCGCCGGGAGGCGCTTTGGCGACGCGGAGCTGCCCGTCGACCTTCTTCAGCTTGAAGAAGAAGTCGGCCTTCTCGTTCGGGCCTGCCGGGGTCCACTCGCCGCGCGCGCCGATGGTGGCGATCTTCTGGGCGGTCAGCTGGATCCCGTCGCCCTTCCGGATCAATGACTCGGGAGTCTGGTCGTACACCACCGTCTGCGACTCCGGCTTCCATGCCCCCGCGGCCTCCGGAGTCATGTACTGCCGCGCCACGTCGTAGGCCTGGGAGTCCGACATGGCTTCCAGGAAGCCGCTGACGATCTGCATGTCACCGATGTTCGCCCGCGGTGGCTTGGCCTCGACGCCGACGCCGCCCAGGTCGGGCGCGAGGCCCTGCCGCTCGCCGTTGCGGATGGTGCCCTTGGTCGGCACGGTCGCGCAGCCGCCGAGCAGCGCCACGGCCAGCACGAACCCGAGCAGTCTGCGTCTCACCGCTCCTCACCGCCGCTCAGCTTCTGGTAGGGCGCGCCGACATCGACGAGCTCCGTGACGACCCGGGTCGCGTCGGGCGGGCGCGGCGGCAGCGGCGAGCCGGTGAGGGCCACGTCCGGACGGCGCGGCAGCGTCAGCCGGAAGTACGCGCCGTCGCCCGGCGAGCCCCACGCGTCCAGGCGGCCGCCGTGCAGCCGGGCGTCCTCGAGCGCGATCGACAGGCCGAGGCCGGTACCACCCGTGGTCCGGGCCCGGGCCGGGTCGGCCCGCCAGAACCGGCTGAACACCATCTCCGCCTCCTCGGGCCGGAACCCGACCCCGTGGTCGCGGACGGCCACCGCGGCGGCATCGTCGTCGTACGCCGTGCTGATCCGGATCGGCAGGCCCTCGCTGTGCTCGATCGCGTTGCCGATCAGGTTGCGCAGGATCCGCTCGATCCGGCGGGAGTCGACCTTCGCCCTGCACGGCCGCGGCATGTCCAGCTCGACCGGGCAGCCCTTGCGCTCCAGCAGGGTCTCGTGGTTCTCCAGGACCCGGTTGACGATGTCGCGCAGGTCGACGTCCTCCAGGTCCAGGGCGGCCGCTCCGGCGTCGAACCGGCTGATCTCCAGCAGGTCGGCGAGCAGTTCCTCGAACCGGTTGAGCTCGTTCTGCAGCAGCTCCACCGAGCGCCGGCTGATCGGGTCGAACTGGTCACGGGTCTCGTGCAGCAGGTCGGCGGCCATCCGGACCGTGGTCAGGGGCGTGCGCAGCTCGTGGGACACGTCCGACACGAACCGGCGCTGCAGCCGTGACAGCTCCTCCAGCCGGCGGATCTGCCGCTGCAGGTTCGAGGCCATCTTGTTGAACGACACGGCCAGGCGCGCCAGGTCATCGGTGCCGCGGACCTGCATCCGCTCCTCGAGCTTGCCGGCCGCCAGCCGCTCAGCGATCCGTCGTGCCATCCGCACCGGGGTCACGACCTGCCGGGTGACCAGCCAGGCCACCGCACCGAGCAGGACGATCAGCAACAGACCTGCGGTGAACAGAGCCCGCTGCACGACGTCCAGCGTCTCCTGCTGCGCAGTGAGCGGGAACAGGAAGTAGATCGCGTACTTGTCGCCGGTGGAGTCGATCCGGATCTGCGAACCGATGACGAGCCCCGGGACGCTGGGGCTCTCCCGGTAGTTGATCAGTGTGTACGTGTCCCACAACTTGGAGCCGTCACTCACCACAGAGGAGGCCAGCGGCTGCGGGATCGAGTTGCTGTCGACCAGTCCCGTGTAGCGGATCGCGTTGGACGCCGCTTGGTCGGTCGGCACCAGCAGGACGTCGTACAGGCCCGGGCGGTTGGAGCCGAGGACCAGCTTGGACAGCTCCTGGTTGACGGTGTTGCGGTTGGCGGCGTCGATCGTCACGGACAGCTGCTGGAGCTGCGCGCGGACCTCGGCCTGCGCGCTCTGCCGCCGGGACTCCAGGACACCGTCGGTGACCTGGCTCATCATCACCCAGCCGACCAGGATCAGGACCAGCGTCGACATCAACAGGGTGCCGGTGACGATCCGGGCCTGGATGGACCGCCGCCAGATGTCCGGCCAGTGCTTGGGGTGGGTCCGCCACAGCGGCTGCGGCTGGGCAGACCAGTCCACCGCGGCGACGGTCAGTTCCAGTTCCGTCCCGCGGGACTCGGGCGCCTCCTGCTCGGGCGGTGCCGTCGGCTGCGCGCCCTGGTGGTCGGCGATCTGTCCGGTGTGTACCTCGGTGCCGGGGTCCACACCGGAGTCGTCGGCGGCAGCCTGCGACTCTTGGCCGCGTCCGTACTCGATCAGTCCGCACCCGCCTTGTATCCGACACCGCGGACCGTGACCACGATCTCCGGGTGCTCAGGGTCCTTCTCGATCTTGGAGCGCAGTCGCTGGACGTGCACGTTCACCAGCCGGGTGTCGGCGGCGTGCCGGTAGCCCCAGACCTGCTCCAGCAGCACCTCGCGGGTGAACACCTGCCAGGGCTTCGACGCCAGGCAGACCAGCAGGTCGAACTCCAGCGGCGTCAGCTGGATCGTCTCGCCGGCCCGCTTCACCGAGTGGCCGGCGACGTCGATGGTGAGGTCGCCGATGGTCAGCGACTCCGGACCGGGCTCGTCCATCCGGCGCAGCCGGGCCCGGATCCGGGCCACCAGCTCCTTCGGCTTGAACGGCTTGACCACGTAGTCGTCGGCGCCCGACTCCAGCCCGAGCACCACGTCGACGGTGTCGCTCTTGGCGGTCAGCATCACGATCGGCACGCCGGACTCGGCCCGGATCGCCCGGCAGACGTCGATCCCGTCCATCCCGGGCAGCATCAGGTCGAGCAGCAGCAGATCCGGCTTGAACTCCCGGAACGCCGGTACCGCCTTGTCACCGGTTGCGACCAGATACGTGTCGTAGCCCTCGTTGCGCAGCACGATGCTGAGCATCTCCGACAACGCTGTGTCGTCGTCGACGATGAGGATGCGGCCCCGCATCGTCCGGTTACCGTCTGCCACGCCCTTAGCTCCTTGCCGTCCGCTGCCGACCGATTCGACTGCTCGGGGTGCGCCCGGCGGGTACCAGGCCGTACGCACTACGGATAGTGTCCCATTCCCGCGGTACTGCACACGCCGGATCGCCGTATGACCCCGAGTTGGGCTGTGATCATCCGGGATCATGGTGCACCGCGGGGGTTCACCACAACTCACGTGCCCACTGGTACGACGGTTCACCGGGACATTCATCGGGAGAGGAGGTACGCAGTGGCCGACCAGAGTATGCGCCTGCACGACGACGTGGCGACCGAGCCGCTGCGGCCGTGGCTGCCGGCGGATCTGCTCGACAACGCCGCCCGGACCATCTCCGACAACAAGACCATCATGCTGGGCCTGCCGGTGCTGGCCGGGATCGCCCTGGTCGCGGTGCAGGCCGTTCTGACCGAGGTCGCCGTACCTGGTGGGCTCGGTGGGTTCTTCGGGGCGGAGGATCCGTTCGGGCAGGCGGGTGCGGCTCTTTTGCTCACGTACGGCGTACAGGTGGTGCTGTTCTCGGTGGTGTCGAGCATGCTGGCCGGCATCATCGCGCTGGCCGCGGTGCGGAGTCAGCTCGCCCACCGGGCCGGTCCGCGCGAGCTGATGCGGCTGGTGCGACCTGCGCTCCCTGCACTCGCCGCCGTCGGTCTGGTGCAGTCCCTGTCGTTCATGCTGCTGATCGGCGGCTGGGGGCTCGCAGTGCTCGGCATCGGTGCCGGAGCGGATGCCGCGGTCTCCTCCGAGGCAGCCGGGGCTGCTGCGCTGGCGATGATGTTCGTCGGCGGCGTCCTGGTGCTGATCTTCGGCGTCCGCCTGGTGCTTGCGGGGACCGTGGTGCTGATGGAGGGCCGGCACGCACCGGACATCGGCCTCTACATCCCGGTCCGAGTGGGCGTCTGGGGTGCGCTGCGGCGGTCCTGGCAGCTCGTGAAGGGCAAGTTCTGGCGGGTGTTCGGGATTCTGCTGTTCGGCGGGCTGGTGGTGAACATCATCGGTTACGCGCTGCAGTTCGGGGTCAGCGCGCTGATCCTCACCGTCGGCTCGTGGGCCGATCTGAGTGACAGCACCGGGGCCGTGGTGGTGACGATCGCGCTGGCCGTGGCAGCGGGGATCGCGACGCTCATGACGCTGATCGCGAGCCTGGCGTTCATGTCCGCCGTACAGGCCCTGATCTACCTCGACCTCCGGGTCCGGCGGGAAGGTCTCGACCTGTGGATGCGGCAGGCCCTGCGGTTCGAGGAGACGGTGTGAGCTTCTTCCCGCTGGAGCCGCCGGTCGACATCGACCGGGACCAGGCTGCCCAGGAGGCGGCCAAGGAGCTGTCCAAGTCCGCGTACCGGGACTCCGGCTCGCTGATCGAGAGGGCCATCCGCAAGGTGGTGGACTGGATCGGAGACCTGCTGGACAGCCTCACCGGCTCGTCGCCCAACGGCCACGCCGGTCTGACCATGCTGATCGGTCTGCTGGTCCTTGTGGTGGTCGTGGTGCTCTGGCGGTCCGGCGTACTACGGACCAGCCGGAGGACGAAGACCCAGGCTGTTTTCGACACCACACGGCCGCAGAGCGCCGCGGAGTACCGCGCACTCGCGGAGCGGGAGGCCGCGTCGGGTGACTTCGCGTTGGCGATCCGTAGCCGTTTCCGGGCGTGCGTAGCGGAGCTGACCGAGCGGACCGTGCTGGACGAGCGGGCCGGACGTACGGCGTACGAAGTGGTCGCTGATGCGTCGCGAGCGGCGCCCATACTGCGTGACCCGCTGCAGCCGGCCGCATTGGTGTTCACGGAGGTTGTCTATGGCAACCGCCCGGGAACACCGGAGCGGTACGCCGTTGTGGTGGCTGCTGACGACGCTGCGCGAACTGCGCGGGTGGCTGCATGAGCACGCCGGTCGGGCGGAGTGTTGGCGAGAGCTGGCGTGCGTTGCGGGTACCGCTGCTCGTCACTGGATTCATTGTGCTGGCCGCGATCGTTGTCCTGATCGCTACGTCCGCACGGACGTCAGGACAGTTCAGCCCGGACTCCACCGAGTCGACCGGGGCACGGGCGCTGGCAGCGTTGCTGGAGGACCACAACGTCGACGTACACGGCACGGAGTCGCTCAACGACGCCGTACAGGCAGGAGGCGGCAGTGCGCTCCTCATCGGGCCAGGTGGCTCGCTGGACGACGGAGACTGGCGGCGGATCGCGCAGGCGCAGTGGAGCCACGTCATCCTGATCCGGCCCGGCAGACGCGCTCTGGAGGCTCTGGCGCCTGGTGTGCAGCCCACGGGCACCTCGTTGGCCAGCCGCAGCCGTCAGCCCGGCTGTGAGCTTCCAGCTGCGGTCAAGGCGGGCACGGTCACCGTCAACGGACCGACGTACTCCGCTCCCGAGGGAGCGACCACCTGTTACGGCGACGGCGTCAACAACACCGTGGTCCGGCTGGAGGTCGGCGACCGGCTCGTCGACGTGATCGGTACGCCGGGGTCGTTCATGAACACCCGGCTCGCTGAGGACGGCAACGCAGCGTTGGCGCTCAACCTGCTGGGCACGCACCGGGATCTGACCTGGTACCTGCCGCAGTGGGAGTCGGACTACCCCGACTCCAGTGGCGAGGGCAGCGCACAGCTGATTCCGCCTGATGTCCGCTACATCGCCTGGGCGCTGGCGTTCGCCGTACTGGTGGTAGCGATCTGGCGTGGGCGGCGGCTCGGCCCCGTGGTGGCAGAGCAGCTGCCGGTGATCGTGCACGCGGCCGAGACCACTGAGGGCAGGGCGCGGCTCTACCGACGCTCACGGGCCCGCGACCGCGCCGCGTCGGCATTGCGCGAGTCAGCGCTCGGCCAACTGCAGGAAGCGCATGGCATTCCGCGGCGGGCCGATCCGTCGGCTGTGGTCGCGACTGTCGCCGCACGGACCGGCCGGGACCCAGCCATGCTGTACGAGCTGCTCTACGGCCTGCCGCCGCTCACTGACGCCGCTCTGATGTCCTTGTCCCAGGAACTCGACGTACTGACGCAGGAGGTACGACACCCGTGACGACTACCGAGGTCACCGCGGACCAGGCCCGGCAGGCGCTGGTCGCGCTCCGGACCGAGATCGGCAAGGCGGTGGTCGGCCAGGACACTGCTGTGACCGCACTGGTGCTCGCGCTGCTCTGCCGCGGACACGTGCTGCTGGAAGGCGTCCCCGGTACGGCGAAGACGCTGATGGTCCGGGCACTGTCGACAGCGATGCGGCTGAACACCAAACGTGTGCAGTTCACCCCCGACCTAATGCCGGGTGATGTGACCGGGTCACTGGTGTACGACGCGAAGACGAGCGAGTTCGAGTTCCGGCCGGGACCTGTGTTCACGAACATCCTGCTGGCGGACGAGATCAACCGGACGCCGCCGAAGACACAGGCGGCGTTGCTGGAGGCAATGGAGGAGCGGCAGGTCACTGTGGACGGCGAGCCGCGCAAGCTGCCGGTGCCGTTCGTCGTGGCCGCTACCCAGAACCCGGTGGAGTACGAGGGCACGTACCCGCTGCCCGAGGCGCAGCTGGACCGGTTCCTGCTGAAGGTGACGCTGGACATCCCGCCGCGCGACGCGGAGATCGCCGTACTCGCCCGGCACGCGCAGGGCTTCGATCCGCGGGACCTGGAGGCGGCTGGGTTGCGCCCGGTGGCCGGCCCGGAGGACTTGCTGGCCGGACAGAACGCCGTACGCCGGGTTGCGGTCCGGGAGGACGTCCTGGCGTACGTCGTCGACCTGTGCCGCGCCACCCGCCAGTCGCCTTCGCTGCAACTGGGCGTGTCCCCACGTGGCGCCACGGCGTTGCTGGCGGTCTCCCGTGCGTGGGCATGGCTGTCGGGCCGCGACTACGTCATTCCGGACGATGTGAAGGCGATGGCGCGTCCTTGCCTTCGGCATCGAGTACAGGTGCGGCCGGAGGCTGAGCTGGAGGGTGTCAGCGCGGACGCGGTGCTGGAGAGCGTGCTCGCGACGGTGCCGGTGCCACGCTGATGGTCCTGACTGGCCGAGCCGGCATCCTGGCCGCAGCCGGAGTGGTGTTCGTCGCTCTGGTGATGCCGTCGTGGGCCGGTGTCGGTGTGGTCGTTGCTGCGGTGCTGGTGGTGTGTCTGGTCGACATACTGCTGGCGGGATCGCCGCGTCGGCTGCAGTTCAGCCGGGAAGGCGACAACGCCGTACGGCTCGGTGAGCAGGCCATGGTGAATCTCCTGATCACCAACCCGGGACGGCGAGTGCGCGGGCTGCTGCGGGACGCGTGGCCGCCTTCAGCCGGCGTACTGGATCCGCCGCACAAGCTGGATCTGCCGTCCGGCGAGCGGCGTCGCCTGACCACACACCTGCTCCCGACGCGCAGAGGTGACCGGCACGCGTTCCGGGTGACTGTGCGATCCATTGGCCCGTTGGGGTTCGCCGGACGCCAGGGGTCGCATCAGGTCGCCTGGACGGTGCGGGCGCTGCCGCCGTTCAAGAGCCGGAAGCACCTGCCGTCCCGGCTGGCCCGGTTGCGGGAGCTTGACGGACGTACGGCGTTGCTGGTGCGTGGGCAGGGGACGGAATTCGACTCGCTGCGGGACTACGTGCCCGGTGACGACGTACGGAGCATCGACTGGCGCGCGACGGCGCGGCGCGGGAACGTCGTACTGCGGACCTGGCGACCGGAGCGGGACCGGCAGGTCGTGATCGTGATCGACTCCGGACGGCTGTCCGCGGGCCGCGTCGGCGACGCGCCACGGCTCGACCATGCGATGGACGCGGCGCTGCTGCTGGCCGCCTTGGCCACACGGGCTGGGGACCGCGTGTCATTGCTGGCCTGCGATTCCGCGGTGCGTGCCGACGTACGGCGTCCTGCTCCGGAGGACGTGCTGCCGTCCTTCGTGAACGCTTTGGCGAACGTCGAGGCCGAGCTCGTGCAGACCGACTTCCGCATCGTCGTGTCACAGGTGCTGGAGCGGTTGCGGCAACGCTCCCTCGTCGTCCTCCTCACGGGCCTCGACCCGGCCGTGATCGAGGAGTCCCTGCTGCCCGTCATCGGCCCGCTGCTGCGACGGCACGTCGTACTGCTGGCGTCCGTGGCCGACCCGCGCCTGACCGAGCTCGAGGCCGCCCGCGGAGACCTCCTGGACGTGTACGGCGCTGCCTCGGCCGCCCGCACGCGCCTGGACCGGGACCGCCTGACCGCCACCCTCACGCGAGCCGGCGCCACCGTCGTCGACGAACCCCCGGACCACATCGCCCCCGCACTCGCGGACACATATCTCGCGTTGAAGAAGGCTGGGCGTCTCTAGGCCAGTGCCGCCTCGAAGATGTCGCGGTTGGCGGTGGTGAAGGCGTGCTCACGGTGGGACCAGGCGATGCGCTCGGCAGCTTCCGGACAGGGTCTCTGCGTCCAGAAGTCGACGTTCTGGATCAGGCGGGACAGGACGGCCGGGATCAGGCCGGGACGATCTGTCGCGGGCAGGTCGTAGCCGTCGGCCAGGACGCGGACCTGGTGGGCCTGGCGGGCGGGGTCGTTGTGTTTGGACGCGATGCACCAGGTCCAGACGGCGTACCCGAGGTCTTCCAGGGGATCGCCCGGGGCGGCCAGGTCGAAGTCGATGAGGGCGGCCGGGAGATCGTCGGTAAAGACGAAGTTGGTCGGCGCGGGATCGTGGTGGCAGACGACCGGTTGGCCGGCGGTGAGCGCACTGTCGCGGGTGGCGTCGTGGAAGCGACGGAGCAGTGCGCCCGCGGCGGCGATCTGCTGGTCGGACCAGCGCTGGTACCTGGACGGCACCCAACCGTCCAGGTACGTGAGGATGTCGCGGCCGGTCTCGTCCTGACCCAGGTACTTCGGGGCGGCGGTGAAACCGCGCGCGTCCAGCAGGCGCAGGAGGTTCGCGGTGAACGCCGAGTTGTCCGAGCCGGGGCGGCGTACCGTGTCGGCGACACGAACCACCCCGGGCGTCAGACGGCCTCCGGCCAGCGGGTGCTCGGTCACGCCATCGTGGGACGGGCTTGGGCGAACGTCCAGCGGTGGCCCTCCAGGTCCTCGGCTTCGTAGCAACGGTATCCGTGCTGGTGGATGTCCGAGAGGATCTTCGCGCCGTTCTCCTGACTGTGCGCGAAATGGACATCGAGATCGTCGACGTACACCCAGACGCTGTGGTCCAGCTGCACGGTGCGCTTCTCCGTGAGCTTGAAGAGCAGGATCGCGCGGGTGCCGACCTGCAGCTCGATCCAGGACGGGTCTGTTCCCTCGGCCGGGATCTTGTCCCACGAGTCGAGGCCGAAGACCGTGTGCAGCCAGCGGGCCGCGGCGGCGGGATCCTTGTAGTACAAGGCGATCGCGAGCCGGTCCAGCTCACGCGGTGTCCGTGACGCGTGATCGCGCCGTTCGACCCAGGCCGGCAGCCAGTGGATGACGTTCGGCCAGAAGTAGAAGGCCTTCTCGCCGCCGGGGACGAGCGACTGTACGACGCTCACGCGAGTGCCGCCGTCGTACGCCTCGAAGTCGATGCGGATCTCGGTGTCGTCGACCGAACTGCGATAGGCGAACAGCACGCCCGGCGCCCAGTCGGTGATCCTGCCGAGCTCGAGGACGTCGTCGGGCGGTGCGTACACCTCGAGGATGCGACCGCCGACGCCAGGCTCGATCTGCATCGCGGTGGCGCGGGCGGCGTCGAAGAAGTTGATCGGTCCCCGCACCCACCACAGGTCGATCTCCTCGGTGAAGATCTCGAACGCAGTTGCCGGATCAACGGCAACCTCGACCGATGCGGTCGCGGACGGTTCAGTCATCGGACTTGCCCTTCTGCTCGACATGGCGTTTGAAGGAGCCCAGCTGGTCGCGCCAATGCGCCTGGACCTGGTCGAGCCAGGCTTGCACGGCCACGACGGGCTCGGGGTTGAGGCGGAAGACGCGGACCCGGGCGTCGTCCGGGACGCGCTCGTCGGCGACCAGTCCGGCCTCGAGCAGGATCCGCAGGTGCCGGCTCATCGCGGGCGACGACGCCCCGGTCGCCGCGGCTAGCTGCCCGGCCCGCTGCGGTCCTTCGCCCAGCAGTTGCACAACCTGCCGACGCGTCGGATCAGCCAGGACCTCGAAGAACCGATCCACCTGATGTTCCGCCATACCGCAATAGTTCTATCACTTGTTAACTATTGTCAATGGGTGGAAGAACCTGAGGGCTGATTGGATTGCGGTATGAGTGAGAGAGATGTCGAGAAGGACTACTCGGTCAGCGAGTTCGCCGCCAAGCTGCGGCGGTTGGCGGACGCGCTGGAGGCGGGGAAGCCGTTCCGGATCCAGGTCGCCGGTGAGCGGTTCACGGTGCCGGCGGGCGCGCGGATCAGTGTCGAGCACGAACGCGGGGAGGACGAGGAAGAGGTCGAGTTCCAACTGACCTGGGCGCTGGCCGACGCCGATCAGGGACCTGAGCAGGACGCTGAGGTCTGACTGATGTGGTGACTGGAGACATGCAATAGCAGGTCTCCAGTCACTATTTCCTGTCCCGACCCACCAGGTCGGCTACGTGACAGGAGACTTGGGGGGCGGTGGTGGCGGGGAGGACTTGCAGGGGCTGGGTCGTGCAGGCTTCGGTGCCTTTGCCCGCGGCGACGAGTTGGCAGCGGGGGTGGAAGCGGCAGCCGGTGGGGATGCGGGTCGGGTCCGGAGGTTCGCCGGTCAGGACGATGCGATTCGGGGACTCGGGGAGAACGCTCAGAAGCGCTTGCGTATAAGGGTGTTGCGGATCCTTCAGGACGTCCTCCGTGGGGCCCGACTCGACGATGCGGCCGAGGTACATGACCGCGACCCGGTCGGCGATGTTCCAGGCCAGGCCGAGGTCGTGGGTGACGACGAGCGCGGACAGCCCGAGGTCGTCGCGGAGCCGGAGCAGGAGCGAGAGGATCTCGCCACGGACCGAGGCGTCGAGGGACGCGACGGGTTCGTCGGCGATCAGCACCTTGGGGTCGAGCGCCAGGGCGCCGGCGATGACGACGCGTTGACGCTGGCCACCACTCAACTCGTGCGGAAAACGCTGGAAAAACCGTTCCGGCGGTCGCAGCCCGGCACGCGCGAGGGCGTCGGCTACCACCGCTTCCTCGTCGGGCAGACGGTGGATCCGGGGGCCTTCGGCAACCGCCTCGTAGACGGTATGGCGAGGATTCAGCGATCCCATCGGGTCCTGCAGCACGAGTTGGACCTCGCGGCGGAAGGCCCGCAGCGCGCGGCCGGAGTAGCTCAGCGGTGTTCCGTCGTACGAGATCTGGCCGGACGTGGGACGTTCCAGCCCGAGGAGCGTGCGCGCGAGCGTGGTCTTGCCGCAGCCCGACTCGCCGACGAGGGCGACGATCTCGCCGGCCCCGACGGACAGGTTCACGCCGTCGACCGCCCGCGCCCGGCGTCCGCCACGGCCGGAGAACTCCACGTGCAGATCAGTTGCCTCTAGCAAGAGTCACTCCCCTACCAGGACGCAGGCGGCGGCCCGGTCGGCCCCGGACGCCCGCAGTTGTACGTCGGAAGTCGCACACGACTCGAGTGCGACCGGGCAACGCGGGTGGAACGCACAACCACCCGGCAACTGTTGTGGGTCCGGCGGATCGCCGGGCAGCCCGCGCGGGGCGAGGCGGGACGCGGGATCGCCGACGGTCGGGAAAGCGGCCGCCAGTGCTTGACTGTACGGATGCTGGAACTGCCCGGACGAAGGGCCGACCTCGACCAGCCGCCCGGCGTACATCACGGCCAGCCGATCACACACATCCGCGAGGACCGACAGGTCGTGCGAGATCATCAGCAACGAGATGCCGTGGTCCGCGATCAACTTGCGGATCAGCGTCAGGACCTGCGCCTGCACC
Organism: Kribbella pratensis; assembly: GCF_004366075.1. Lineage (GTDB taxonomy): Bacteria > Actinomycetota > Actinomycetes > Propionibacteriales > Kribbellaceae > Kribbella > Kribbella pratensis. Next base: position 2,960,129 of record NZ_SODU01000001.1, read on the forward strand.
ATCAGGTCGAGCGCGGTCGTGGGCTCGTCGGCGATGATCAGCTGCGGCTCGCACGCCAGGGCCATGGCGATCATCACTCGTTGCCGTTGGCCACCACTCAGCTCGTGCGGGTAACTCCGTGCGCGCCACGCCGGCAACCCGACCTGCGCCAGCAGTTCTCGTACTCGCTTGGACGCGTCCGCGCCAGACGCCTGCCGATGGACGAGCAGAGGTTCCGCGATCTGATCGCCGATCCGCTGCACCGGGTTCAGCCCGTGTTGCGCGCCCTGGAAAACGATCGACGCCGACGACCACCGGACAGCCCGTAGCCGGCCCCACTTCATCGCCAGCACGTCCTCGCCGTCCAGCATCACCCGCCCACCGACGACGGCGGAGCGCGGCAGCAGCCGGAGCAGCGCGAGCGCGACCGAGGACTTCCCCGATCCCGACTCCCCCGCCAGCCCGAGCGCCTCGCCGGCCGCCAGCTGCAGCGAAACTCCCCGTACGGCGGGCACGTCGGACGACTCGAGCCGGTACGTCACGGACAACTCGTCGAGCTCAAGCATGGGCACGCGTCCGCAGCCGGGGATTGAGCACAGTCTCCAAAGCCCTTCCACACAAGGTGAACGCCATCACCACCGTCACGATGCACAGACCGGGCACGAGGATGTACCACCAGGCGCCGGCGGTCGCCGCACCCCAGTCGTACGAACCGCGCAGCATCGTGCCCCACGAGGTCTTGTTCGCACTCACGCCGAGGAACGCCAGCGTCGACTCGGTGACGATCGCACTCGCGACCTCCAGCGTCGTACTTGCCAGCAGCAACGGTGCGACGTTCGGCAGCACGTGGCGCGTCGTGATGTGCCAATGGCCGGCGCCGAGCGCCAAGGAGCGTTCGATGTACGGGCGTGCCTCCACGGCTAACGTTTGCGCACGGATCAGCCGCGCCGTCGACGGCCAGGACGTCACGCCGATCGCGACAATGATCGTCGCGGTGGAACCGCCCAGGATCGCCGCCAGTACCAGCGCGGTGACCAGCGACGGGAGCACCAGGAACCAGTCGGTCACCCGCAGGATCACCGCACCGATCCAGCCCCGGAAATGCCCGGCCGCGATCCCGAGCACGGTCCCGATCACCATGCTGAGCAGTGCGGCGAGGAACCCGATCAGCAGCGAGGTCCGGGAGCCCCACCAGATCATCAGCAACACCGACCGGCCCGACTCGTCCGTCCCCAACGGATCGTCGAGACTCGGCGGCGCCATCTTCGCGCCGGTGCCGCTCACCACGTTCGTCACGCTGGAGTCGATGAAGAGCGGCGCCAGCAGTGCCAGGACTACGGCCACGGCGAGAATCACCAACCCGGCGACACCGGCCCGGTGCGTGCGGAAATCCGCCCAGAACCGTCCGATGGCGCGCCGACGGCGTACCCAGGTCACGTTGCTCATGCCGACCTCACTCGCGGATCCAGCAGGTGGTACACGACGTCCGCCAACGTGTTCATGAGGATCACCGACACCGTGATCAGCAGGAACGTGCCCTGCATCAACGTGAAGTCCGGCACCCGGATCGCTTCGTAGAACAGCTGCCCGAGCCCCGGCCAGCTGAAGATCGCCTCGACCGTCACGGCACCCCCGACCACGAACCCGATCCGCATGAACACCAGCGTCACGGTCGGCAGCAGCGCGTTCGGTACGGCGTGCTTGCGCCGTATGTCGTCGTCGCGCAAACCCTTCGCCCGCGCGGTCGTGATGTAGTCCTGCCCGACCTCGTCGATCACCGACGACCGCATCACCAGCAGGTACTGCGCGTAGACGACAGCGACCAGTGTCAGGCACGGCAGCACCATGTGCTGCGCGACATCCAGTACGCCGGCGAACCCGTCCGGCTTGTCGACGCTCGAGCTCCCGCGGGTCGGGAAGATCCCCGGAATGGGCCCGATTCCGGCCGCGAACACCATCAACAGCAGCAGCCCGAGCCAGAACGTCGGCACCGACCACAGCACCAGCGAGATGGCGGTCGACACCTTGTCGAACTTGCTGCCGGGCTTCCATCCGGCCCGTGCTCCTTGCCAGAGACCGAGGCTCACCGCGACCACCAGCGCCGTGCCGGTGAGCAGCAGCGTCGACCCGATCCGTTCGCCGATCAGGTCGAGGACGGGCCGCTTGTACTCGTACGACACCCCGAGGTCGAACCGCAGCGTCTGACCCACGAAGTGCAGGAACTGCTCGGGAATCGATTTGTCCAGCCCGAGCCGCGCGCGCTCCAGGTCCAGCTGCTCCGGCGTCATGTTCCGGCCCTGCGCGAGCGCCCGGACCGGATCGCCCGGCAGCAACCGGAACAGGAAGAACGTCGCGACGATCACCATCGCGATGCTGAGCAACGCGCCACCCGCCTTGGTCGCTGCATAACGCAACAAACCATGACGGACAGGCGTCTGCTCCAGCTCCTCGACCGCGGTGGTCATGGAGCCTCCCGTCGCGGGAGGCGCGGCCATGACAGCGTCATTCGCGTTCGTCAGCCGCGCCGCTGCGGCGGCGCAGGACGAAGAAGCCGGCAAGGGCGAGTACGACGACCCCGGCCGCGATGCCCGCGATCACGCCGGTGCTCGATCCGCCTCCGTCGGCCGACGCGCCGTCCTTCGACACTGCCTCGAGCGTGTAGAACGGCCAGTACCCGGAACCGCCGTACAGCAGGCCCTTGTCCTCCGGGATCGGCGTGATGCCGGCGATCCGGTCCTTGCGGTAGCCCTCGAGATCGTTCGGGTAGTAGAGCGCGATCACCGGAGCGTCGGTGTAGAGCCTTTCCTCCATCTTCTTGATCGTTTCCGCGCGCTTTCCGCGGTCGAGTTCCTTCTGCTGCTCCAGGTACAGGCTCTCGTACGTCGGGTCGCAGTAGAACGACTCGGTGCCGCCGCCGTCACCGGACGCGGTCGGGCGCCGGCTGCACAGGTGCGTGCCGAGCACCTCCTCCGGGTCGGGGTTCACCGACCACCCGCTGATCGCGATGTCGAAGAGTGCCGTCGTACCGGTCTCCTCGGTGAACTTGCTGGAGTCGAGCCGCTTGGTGGTCAGCGTGATGCCGACCTCCTTGAACCAGCCGGTCAGGTACTCGGCGAGCTTGTCCTCGACCGGGGCATCGGTGTGGATGCTGAACCGGAACTGCAGTTTCCGCGACCCGTCCGGCATCGTCCGGACGCCGTCAGCGCCCTTCTTGTACCCCGCGTCGTCGAGGATCTTGTTCGCCTTCGCGAGGTCGAACGTGATCTTCTCGGCGCCGCTCGCCTCCCAGAAGAAGTCCTTGTACAGCGGCGGAATGATCGACCCGTCGGCCGGTTTCGCCAGTCCGCCCTGGACCTCGTCGACCAGCTTCTGCTTGTCGATCGCGTAGTGCAGCGCGGTCCGCACCTTCGGGTCCTTCAGCGCCGGATGCCCGTCGCCGATCGGCTTGTTGTCGCTGGTCGTCGCACCGTGGTTGACCTGCAGGTACGTCGCCCGCCGGCCCTGCGTGTTCCACTGGACGATGTTGTCGTCGCCCTTCAGCGACTCGAAGTCCGACGGGTTCAGCCGGCCGATCAGGTCGATGTCACCCTTCTTCAGGCCGACGATCGAGGCCGCGGGGTTGTCGTAGAAGATGATCTGCAGCTCGTCGATCTTCGGCCGGCCGCGCCAGTAGTCGGGGTTCGCCTCCAGCCGGACGAACTGGTCCTTCTTGTGCTCCACCGCGACGTACGGTCCGCTGCCGACGGTCGGGTAGACCTCGGCGTCGTACTTGCCGATGTCCTTGACCTTCTCCCAGACGTGCTTGGGCATGATCGGCACCGGGTTGTCCAGCATCGACGCCTGCGGCGCCTTCAGCTTGATGGTCAGCTCCTGACCGTTCGCGGTGACGCTCGCGAAGTTCTCCACCGCCGGCCCGTTACCGGTCTTGGCGGCGTCGTCGGTCATCATCTTGTTGAACGTCCAGGCCGCGTCGTCGGCGGTGATCGGCTGCCCGTCCGACCACTTCGCCTGGCGGATCTTGAACGTCCAGGTCAGCCCGTCCGGCGACGTCGTCCAGGACTCGGCCAGATCCGGGCTGGGTTGCAGCGTCTTCGAGTCCGGCACCGTGAGGAAGCCGTAGATCATCCGCTGGATGGATCCCGTCACCAGCCGTACGGCGAGGAACGGGTTCATGGAGTCGACCGCCTGGGTGACCCCGATCTTGATGACCTTCTTCGGCGCCGGATCGGCCGCCATCGCCGTACCCGGCACCGCCGCCAGCACGCACAACGCCGCCAGCACCGCCAACAACTTCCTCATCGGGCCGCCCCACCTTCAGCTGGTGTTGGTGTTTGGGGAAGAACCCACACCAGCAACCACCCCGCTGTCAACAAGGTACGAAGCTTTGTCACACCGAAGTAACCTTCTTACCGGCCAGGCCCGGCAAATCCAGAGGACAGAACAAGCTCGCGACGGTAGCCTCACCACGTCATGGAGATGTCCGAGGTCACGCGTGCGATCGCGACTGCGACGTCCATCGCCGGATCGCTCGGCCTGGCTGCGAACGACGCAATCGTCCTGCACAACTCGAACAAGCTGGCGTTGCGGCTGACGCCGTGCGACGTTTTCGCCCGGGTCGCCCCGGTGGGGCAAGAGGTCGCACAGTTCGAGGTCGAGCTCGCACAACGCCTCGCCGAAGTCGGATCCCCGGTGGCCGCCTTGGAGCCTCGGGTGGATCCGCTTGTGTACACGCGCGACGGCTTCGCGGTGACGCTGTGGACCTACTACGAGCCCGCGACACCTCACGTCTCACCAGTCGACTACGCCAAGGCGCTGGAGCAGCTGCACGTCGGCATGCGCAAGGTCGAGATGGCGAGTCCACACTTCTCGGATCGAATCACCGAGGCGGAGAAGATCGTCGCCGACCCGAGCCTCTCCCCGGAGCTCCCCGACGCGGACCGCACGTTCCTCAGCAGCAGGCTACGAAGCGTACGTCGGGCGATCGACGAGCGTGGCGCCGAGGAGCAGCTGCTCCACGGCGAGCCGCATCCAGGCAATGTGCTCAGCACGACGTACGGCGCGTTGTTCATCGACCTCGAGACGTGCTGCCGTGGACCCGTCGAGTTGGATCTCGCCCACGTACCCGAGGCGGTCTGCGCGCAGTACCCAGGCGTCGACCAAGAACTGCTGGACGACTGCCGGCAACTCGTTCTTGCGATGGTCGCAGCGTGGCGCTGGGACGTCGGCGACCAATTCCCGAACGGGCGGCGCTGGGGAAACGACTTCCTCCGCGTCCTGCGCGAGGGCCCTCCCTGGCCAACCCTCGACACGATGGCCGGCCGACTGGACGGTCAGTAGAAACCCCACCCACCACTTCCTGTCTCCACCGACCGGGGACACCCATGGGCTTGACTACACGATCGTGTAGTAGTTTGCTTTTGTGTGTAGGGAGAGGAGTTGGGAATGGAGCGTCCGGCGGATGACTTGACGGCTCGGGCCCGGATTCGGGATGCGGCGATCCGGTTGTTCGGGGAGCGGGGGATCGAGGGAGCCTCGATCCGGGACATCGCGGCCGAGGCGGGGGTTTCGTCGGGGTTGGTGCGGCATCACTTCGGCTCGAAGGAGTCGTTGCGCGAGGCGTGTGACCGCTATGCGAAGGAGCGGATGCTCCAGATCGGCGCCGAGCTCACCCAGGACCACGACCTCAGCGGGCTCGATCCGCTGGCGCTGCACCCGGTCGCGTTCCCGCTGCAGCTCTACATCGTGCGTTCGATGATGGACGGTTCGGAGACCGCGACCGCGCTCTTCCTCGAGGGTGTCGACGCGGTCGAGGAGTGGACCACCAGCTACGGGATCAACCCCAAGGACCGGCGCGGGTACGCCGCCGCGCTGGCCGCGATCAAGCTCAGCGTGTTCGTGTTCCGCGACCAGGTCTCGAAGGCGCTCGGCGAGGACATCACCACAGCGGCGGGTTACAACCGGATCGGCCAGGCCTTGATGGAGGTCTTCACGATCCCGCTGCTCACCCAGGAACAAGTCGACAACATGCGGAATCAGGAGAAGTGATCATGCCGGCTGCGATCAGCACGGAAGGTCTGGTCAAGTCGTTCGGACGGACCTATGCCCTGGACGGTCTCGACCTCGCGGTGCGAACCGGTGAGGTGCACGGGTTCCTCGGCCCGAACGGCGCGGGGAAGACCACCACCATTCGCATCCTGCTCGGAATGACCCGGGCGGACGAGGGTACGGCGCGGGTCCTGGACGGCGACCCGTGGTCGGACGCGACCGAGCTGCACCGGCGGCTCGCGTACGTGCCGGGTGACGTCACGCTGTGGCCGAATCTCTCCGGCGGCGAGGCGATCGACCTGCTCGGCCGGATGCGCGGCGGCGTGGACAAGAAGCGCAAGGCCGAGCTGCTCGAGCGTTTCGACCTCGATCCGCGGAAGAAGGCGCGCGCGTACTCGAAGGGCAACCGGCAGAAGGTCGCGCTGGTCGCCGCGTTCGCGTCCGACGTCGAGCTGCTGCTGCTCGACGAGCCGACGAGTGGGCTGGATCCGTTGATGGAGGAGGTCTTCCGCGAGGTCGTGCAGGAGATCAGCGACCGCGAAGGCCGGACCGTGTTGCTGTCCAGCCACATCCTGTCCGAGGTCGAGGCGCTGTGTGATCGCGTCACGATCATCCGGGCCGGCCGCGCCGTCGAGAGCGGCACGCTGAACGAGCTGCGCCACCTCACCCGTACGTCGATCCAGGCCGAGCTGGTCGGCCCGATGGACGGTCTGGCGCAGCTGAACGGCGTCCACGATCTGCAGGTCGACGACGGCCGCGTCCGCTTCGACGTCGACACGGACGAGATCAACCCGGTACTGCGGCGTTTGACGGAGATCGGCGTACGGAGTCTCGTCAGCCAGCCGCCGTCGCTGGAGGAACTGTTCCTGCGGCTGTACGAACCCGAGGCCGTGAAATGAAGTCGCTGGCGGGTACCGGCGGCCTGATCCGGCTGATCCTGCGCCGCGACCGCGTCGTACTGCCGCTGTGGATCGTACTGCTCGTGGCGATCTCGGTGAGCTACGTGCAGGAGTACGGCGACCTGTTCCCGACACCGGAGTCGCGGGTCAAGTACGCGGGCAACGCCGGCTTCATCACCCTGTACGGCGAACTTTCCGGGCCGAGCCTTGGCGAGTTCGTCACCTGGCGACTCGGCTTCGTACCGGTGATGATCGGTCTGATCAGCCTGCTCACGGTCATCCGGCACACCCGCGTCGAGGAGGAGTCCGGGCGGCGCGAGTTGCTTGGGGCAACTGTCGTCGGGCGGCATGCGCAGCTCGCGGCGGCCCTCACCACGGTCCTCGGTGCGAACCTCGTGCTCGCCGTACTGCTTGCCCTCGGCATGCACAGTCAGGACCTGCCACTGTCCGGGTCGGTTGCCATCGGCCTCGTCTATGCGGGCACCGGGTGGTTCTTCGCGGCGGTTGGTGCGGTCGCGGCGCAGTTGACTGCGAGCGCTGGTACTGCGCGTGGGATCGCGATCGGTGTGCTCGGAGGGGCTTATGTACTGCGGGCCGCTGGGGACACCAGCGCGCATACGGATGGCCCGCTCGCGTGGTTGTCCTACGTGTCGCCGATCGGTTGGGCGCAGCGGATCCACCCATATGCCCAGAACCGCTGGTGGTTGGCGGTCGTCCTACTGGCGGTCACCGTTCTGCTGGTGGCTGTTGCGGTGAGTCTCGCTGTGCGGCGGGATGTGGGGGCGGGGATTCTGGCGGATCGGCTCGGTCCTGCGGATGGGACGCTCGGGTCGCCGCTCGGGTTGGCGTGGCGTCTGCACCGCGGGCTGCTCGCCGCGTGGACGGTCGGATTCGCCTTGCTGGGCTTGCTTTTCGGCGGGGTCGCCGAGGGCGTCGGCGACATGATGCGCGACGACCCGGGCATCCAGGAGATGTTCCAGCGGCTGGGCGGCGCGGCCGGGTTGATCGACTCGTTCCTGGCCGGCGTGATGACGCTCGTCGGCCTGATCGCCTCGGCGTACGCCGTCCAGGCGACGTTGCGGATGCGGGTCGAGGAGAGCAGCGGGCGCGTCGAGCCGGTCCTGGCGACTGCGACCAGTCGCTGGCAATGGGCCGCGAGCCATCTTGTGTTCAGCCTGCTGGGTCCGGCTGTCGCGCTGCTCGCCGCCGGCGTGGCCGAAGGGCTTGCGTACGGCGTGGCGATCGGTGATGTGGGTGGACAGTTGCCGCGACTGATCGGTGCGGCGCTCGCGCAGTTGCCGGCCGTCTGGGTACTGGCCGCGATCGCGGTCGCGATCATCGGGTTCTTCCCGCAGGCCTCGATGGCGTCCTGGGCCGGACCGACGGTGTGCATCCTGATCGGCCTGGTGAGCGCCGGCGTCAGCACCGCCGACTGGATCCGCGACATCTCGCCGTTCACCCATCTTCCGTCGCTACCGGGCGGCTCGGTGTCGGCCGGTCCGTTCCTCGTCCTGCTCGCGATCGCGCTCCTCGTCGGCGTCGCCGGCCTGGTCGGGCTTCGTCGACGGGATCTGCCGGCGTAGCGTGTCGAGAGTCGGCGGCCGGCTCCGACGTACCCGATATGAGACGAGCCATTGCCGACACAACTGCCCTTCCGCCGGTCGTCGACCGGGAGACGTTCGACGCGGGACTCCAGGCACTGAGGGCCCGCGAGAAGGCACACACCCGCGAGGGCGATGCGATCGCCGCGGAACGCAGGCGGCTGCCGATGGTCGAGGTCGATGCGAGCGTCACGGTGACCGGTCCGGACGGGCCGGTCACCCTGCTCGACGCGTTCGACGGCCGTAAGCAGCTGCTCGCGTACTACTACATGTGGCACACGGGTCACCCAGCCGCGGAGCAGTGCCAGGGGTGCACGTGGTGCACCGGGCAGGTCCAGGAGATCTCGTACCTGCACTCACGGGACATCACCTTCGCAGTCTTCTGCCAAGGCCCGTACGCCGAGAGCCGTGCGTACCGCGACTTCATGGGCTGGACCATGCCGTGGTCTCCGCTCTCGGCTCCCTGGACCAACTGCTGACCGGACGCAACATCGGACAGATGTACCTCATCTCGTACGTGCGCCAGGCCGACCGCGTCTACGAGACGTACTGGACGACCATGCGTGGCGTCGAGGTGATGGACAACAACTACGCGCTGATGGACCTGACGGTCTATGGGCGGCAGGAGCCGTACGAAGACTCTCCGGACGGCTGGCCGCGGCAGTGGGCCACCGAGGAGCCCAAGCTCCCGAAGACCATCCACGGCCGTCCGATCGCCCAGTGGTCGCGGATCGAGGCGGGCCGCGACGACGATCTCAGCGGCGGGCGTTCCGGGACCAGCTGAAGCAGTAGACGCCGAAGGCTGCGATGCCGGCCGCCAGTACGGTCAGCAGGACCGGGCCGGACGGTTGGTCCTTGATCGTGTGCAGCGCCGTGTCGAGACCGCCGGCCTTCTGCGGGTCGTAGTCGATCGCCGCCCAGCCGAACAGCACACCGACCACGACGAACGCGATCCCCTTCGCGAAGTACCCGATCCGGCCCAGCAGGATGGTCACCTCCGAGACACCGCCGACCAGGTCCTCGGTGAACTTCTTCGTGATCGCCTTGTACCCCTGATAGCAGCCGATCCCGATGATCGCGACCCCGACGGCGACGATCAGGACCCGGCCCCCGCCGTGCGCCATCAGCCGGGCGGAAACCGTACGCTCCTGGCCGCCGCTCGAACTGCCGGAGCCGACAGCGACCTTCACCGCGCTCACACCGAGCACGAGGTAGACGATCGCGCGGCCCACCGAGGACACCTTCTTGTGCAGGTCCAGATATCCCCACCCGAGCTCCAGAACCCGCCACACGACCAGTGCGAACAGTCCGATCGCGACGATCCACAACAGCACACCGCCCAGTGGTTTGCCGGCCAGCTCCCGCAGAGCGCCTTGCTGCGAGGCCTCCTGCGACGATTTGCCGAAGGCGAGTTGCAGGGCGATCCAGGCGACCAGCAGGTGTACGACGCCGTACGCGACCAGGCCGGTCGTGATCGCCATGCCATACGTCTTGCTGTAGCGGACTTCTTGGGCGTTGTTCACGCTCTGACCGGTGCCCAGTGCAGAAACGGTCGGGCAGAAACGGTCGGGCAGGCGGTCGGGCAGAAACGGTCAGGCGGAGACGGGTGCGGTGGCCTCGCGGTCCGATTCGTCGATGTCGCCGTACTCGCCCTGGCGGTGAGCTCGACGGCCGAGGGTCCAGACGTAGGTGAAGAACGCCAGCTCGGCGAGGATGCCGATGGTGATGCGGACCGGGCCGGGCAGGAACGGTGTGACGAACGCTTCGATCAGCCCGGTGACGAGGAGGACCGCGGCGAGGCCGATCGCCATACCGACGGTGGCGCGGCCGGTCCGGGCGACGGACTGCATGCGGGTGCGTGGCCCCGGTACGACCCAGGACCAGCCGAGACGCAGGCCGGCCGCGGTCGCGACGAACACCGTGGTCAGCTCGAGGAGACCGTGCGGGGTGATCAGGCTGAAGAACAGACCGCCCTTGTCGTGGCTGATCATCAGCCCAGCGCTGAGGCCGAGGTTGAGCGCGTTGTCCCAGAGGATGAAGACGGACGGAATCAGCAGGATGCCGAGTGCCAGTACGGCGGCACTGATCGTGGCGTTGTTGATCCAGACACGGAGTGCGAAGTCCTGTGCGGGGTTCTCCGAGTAGTACGACTCGAAGTCGTGCTCGACGAGCTGCTTGATCTGGTCCGGCGTACCGATCGAGTCCACCACCTCCGGGTGCGCCAGCACCCGCCAGGCGGTCCAGGCCGCGACCAGGTAGAAGAGCAGACCGATGGTGACCCACCAGCGTCTGGACGCGTAGAGCGCGGCCGGGAAGCTGACCAGGAAGTACTTCGAGATGTCACGCCAGACGGGTGCCTGCGCACCTGTCACGGCACCTCGCGCGTCGGCGATCAGCCCGGACAGGCGACCGATCGACACCGGATCCGCTCCGGCTGCTCGCAGCGCGGCCAGGTGGGTGCCGACGCGCTGGTAGAGCACTACGAGCTCTTCGGCCTCCGCACCGGACAGGCGGCGCTGGCGACGGGTCAGGTAGGCCAGGCGGTCCCACTGCGGCTGGTGCACCGAGACAAACGCTTCTACGTCCACCGCCACACCTCCTCCACCCGACTGGTGGCAGACTAACCGGACCGAGTGTCTACCGTGTCTACAGGGGGAGGGGGCGGCGAAGTGTCTCAGCTGGTCACCGGCGAAGCGGTTGTCCTCCAGGTGCGGATCGCCCGGATGCCGACGCGGGCCCTGGCGTGTGCGATCGACATGGCGCTACAGGGCATCGTGCTGACCGTACTGCTCGCGTTGCTGGCCGGGTTCCTGTTCGGGAGCGAGTCCAGTGAGGCGTTGGCGGTGGCGCTGATCTTCATCGTCGTACTGCTCGTGGTGGTCGGCTATCGGGTCGTGATGGAGACGCTCACCCGGGGGCGGACGCTGGGCAAGATGGTGCTCGGGCTGAAGGTGGTGCGCGACGACGGCAGCTCGATCCGGTTCCGGCACGCGCTGGTGCGGACGCTGATGTGGTTCTTCGTCGACTTCGCGCCGTGGTTCGCGGCCTGCCCGGGAATCGTGGCGAGCCTGATGAACAAGCAGGGCAAGCGGATCGGGGACATGGTCGCCGGTACGGTCGTCATTCGCGAACGGCACCAGTCGATGGCGTCACCGCCGCTGTTCGTCCCCGGCCACCTGGTCCAGTGGGCGCAATCGCTCGAACTGTCTCGGCTGTCCGACGAACTCGCCAACGCGGCCCGCGACTACCTGTCCCGGTACGCCGAGCTCCTCCCCGGCGCACAACACGCCCTCGGCGAGGCACTGGCCGCCCGCGTAGCCGCGGTCATCGCCCCCGCACCGCCGACCCAGATCATCGCGCCCGCCTACCTCTCCGCCGTACTCGCCGAACGCCGCCGCCGCGAACTCAACCGCCTCTCCACCCAACGCCCCACCCCAACCGGCCCCTTCGCCCCCAACCCGTACGCCGCCCCCGCCGCCCCCGCGCCGTCGTACGCAGTACCCGCCGGCCCGTTCGCCCCGCCCAGCCCGTACGGCGTCCTCCCGCCGCCCCCACCCACCGCGGGCCCGTTCGCCCCGCCCGCCCCACCGTCAGCAACCCGCCCCGCGACGGTGAACGCCCAAGGCTGGGCCGCCCCAGGCAGCAACGAGTCAGATCGGTGGTCCTGAACGCAAGCAAACCCCCTCCGAACGGCCATTTCCGACCGTTGGGAGGGGGTTTTGTCTGCGTAGCGGTCCGCTCAGTAGCGGTAAGCCTCAGCCTTGTACGGCCCCTCGACCGGAACGCCGAGGTACGCCGCCTGCTCCTTGGTCAGCTCGGTGAGCTTGACGCCGAGGGCGTCGAGGTGGAGCCGGGCGACCATCTCGTCGAGGTGCTTCGGCAGCACGTACACGTCGGTCGGGTACTCCGCGGTCCGCACGAACAGCTCGATCTGCGCCAGCACCTGGTTGGTGAACGAGTTCGACATCACGAACGACGGGTGCCCGGTGGCGTTGCCCAGGTTCAGCAGCCGGCCCTCGGACAGGACGATGATCGTGTGACCGTCCGGGAACCGGAACTCGTCGACCTGCGGCTTGATGTTGACCCGCTCGACGCCCGGCGTCTTGTACAGCCCGGCCATGTCGATCTCGTTGTCGAAGTGGCCGATGTTGCCGACGATCGCCTGGTGCTTCATCGCGGCCATGTGGTCGGCGGTGATGACGTCCTTGTTGCCGGTGGTGGTGACGAAGATGTCGGCGATCCCGACCACGTCGTCAACGGTCGTCACCTGGTATCCGTCCATCGCCGCCTGCAGCGCGCAGATCGGGTCGATCTCGGTGACGATCACCCGTGCGCCCTGGCCACGCAGCGACTCGGCGCAGCCCTTGCCGACGTCGCCGTACCCGCAGACGACCGCGACCTTGCCGCCGATCAGTACGTCGGTGGCGCGGTTGATGCCGTCGATCAGCGAGTGCCGGCAGCCGTACTTGTTGTCGAACTTCGACTTGGTCACCGAGTCGTTGACGTTGATCGCCGGGAACAGCAGCGCGCCGGCCTTGTGCATCTCGTACAGCCGGTGCACGCCGGTGGTGGTCTCCTCGGTGACACCCTTGATGCCCTGGCCGATCGTCGTCCACAGCTGCGGGTCCTCCTGCAGCGTGCGCGTCAGCAGCTTCAGGACGACGCCGTACTCCTCGGAGTCAGCGGTCGACGGGTCCGGTACGGCGCCCGCCTTCTCGAACTCGGTGCCCTTGTGCACGAGCATCGTGGCGTCGCCGCCGTCGTCGAGGATCATGTTCGGGCCGTCACCGCCCGGCCACTTCAGCGCCTGCTCGGTGCACCACCAGTACTCCTCCAGCGTCTCGCCCTTCCAGGCGAACACCGGCACACCGGCGGGGTTCTCGGCGGAACCGTCCGGGCCGACGACGACCGCGGCGGCGGCGTGGTCCTGCGTGGAGAAGATGTTGCACGAGACCCAGCGCACCTCGGCACCGAGCGCGGTCAGCGTCTCGATCAGCACCGCGGTCTGGATCGTCATGTGCAGCGAGCCCATGATCCGCGCGCCGGCCAGCGGCTTGCTCTCGCCGTACTGCGCGCGCATCGCCATCAGGCCGGGCATCTCGTGCTCGGCCAGCCGGATCTCCTTGCGCCCGAACTCGGCCAGGCCGAGGTCCGCCACCTTGTAGTCGAAGGTCATGCCGCTCCCCTGAAGACAGTGATTGGTTCGTGCTGAGCCTAGAGGGCCGAGCCACGCGGTTTGATCGCTCCAGGCGCATTTTTGACACCGAAATGTCAGGATTGATGCTATGCGCATCACCGAGGCCGCTCGCCAACTGGGTACCACTCCGCGCATGCTGCGCTACCGGGAGGCACTGGGGTTGCTCCCCCGCTCCCGTTCCGAACACACGGCGCAGCGCCAGTACGACGAACGCGACCTGGCCGCCGTCCAGCTCGCGCTCGACCTCGAACGCCGGTACGACGTGACCCCGGCCGCGCTCGCCTTCGCACTGAGAGCGCTCGCCGAACCGTCCGTGGCCGCGGACATCCGCAACCTCGGGTACCGCACCGGCCGCCTCACCGCCCCACCCACCCAGGCCCAGATCGACCGCGACCGCGCGCTCAGATGGCTGGGACGATCCGGCGTACTGCCCCCGAAACCGCGTTAACTGCAGACCGCTGCGGGTTTGCGCAGCCGCAGGGCGAACAGCAACGTCAAGACGATCCCCGCACCAATCACGAACACGGTGGTACGGATCCCGTCCGCAGCCGCCAGCCGCAGCTCTTCACCAACAAGCCCCGACGTGTGCGCGTTGGCCACCAGCACCAGTACGGCGAGCCCCACCGACGCACCGATCCCCGAACTGGTCGACACCAGGCCCGACGCGACCCCCTGCTTCCGGTCGGGCACCCCGGTGGCCGCGGCGATGAACATCATCGTGAACACCGCGCCGTCCCCGATACTCACCAGCACGAGGCCCGGGACGAGCACGACGTACGACCCATCGGCCGACAGGCCGAGCCCCAGGACCACCGCTCCGGCAGCTCCGACCGCCAGCGCAGTGAGCAACGTACGGCGCAACCCGAAACGAGTTACCGCCTGCCCGGCGATCGTCGACCCGGCCACGACCACTGCGGTGGGGAGCAGAAATCCCAAACCGGTCTGCAACGGGTCGTACCCACGCACGTCCTGGAAGTAGAGGGACAGGAAGTACAGCAGCGACCCGAACGTCGCCATGAACAGGAACGCGATCACCAGCGCCACGACAAGGACCCGGTTCCTCAGCAGGTTCGGTGGAACCAGTGGATCCGGACTGCGCCGTTCGATCCCGACGAAGGCCACCAGCAGGACAACCGCGATCACAGAGATCCCGACGAGGATGCTCCAGTCGAGCGCCGGACCTTGCACCAGCGCGAACACCAGCAAGGTGACCGCGCCGGTCGCCGTCAACGCCCCTGGCAGGTCGAACAACCGACGGACCTCCGGACGCCCGCCATCCAGCAGCGGCACAGCGAGGAGCAGCGCTACACCGACCAAAGGCAGGTTGACGAAGAACACCGCCTCCCAACCGAACAACCGGGTCAGTGCACCACCGAGCAGTACGCCGATCACCAGACCAGCCGCCCCTGACCCACCCCAGATGCCGAGTGCGCGGTTCCGGTCGCGGCCCTCCACGAACATGGTGTTGATGATCGCCAGCGTGCTCGGGAACACCAGTGCGCCACCAAGTCCCTGGACCGCCCGCGCGGTCAACTGCCAGGCCGGTCCGGTCGCCAGACCACCGGCCAGCGACGCAACGCCGTACAGCGCAAGGCCGGTCATCAGCATCCGCCTCCGCCCGAGCACATCGGCAGCGCGGCCGCCGAACAGCAGGAAGCCGCTCGAGGCGATCGCGTAGGCGCTGATCACCGACTGCAGAGTGTGCGCGGAGTATCCGAGCTCGCGCCCGATCTCCGGGAGTGCGACGACGACGATGTACTGATCCAGCGACACGATCAGCATCGCGAACGACAACAGCGCGAGCGCCGCGGACTTCCTCCGGTCCATGACTCCTCCTCAGGGATAATCCGAACTGTACGGAACAGTTCAGATGAACTCAACCGTTCAGTTCAGATATTTGCTAGACTCCTGGATCGTGGCGAAGTCAGCTCCGCGGGAGCTCACCGGTGACCGGGCGGCGCGCAAACGGGAGGCGATCATCCCGGCCGCGCGGGCCGCGTTCGTCCGGGACGGGTTCGACGCCTCGGTGGACTCGATCGCGGCCGAGGCAGGCGTGTCGAAGGTGACCGTCTACAACCACTACGGCACCAAGGAAACGCTGTTCACGGCCGTCATCGGCGACGCGCTCGAGGGTGCGCTGGCCGAGGTCATCGCCGGTACGGCGCAGCGCCTGGCGGAGTCCGACGACCTCCGCGCCGCGCTCAAGTGGACCGCAAGGGCTTGGGTCACCAGCATGACGCAGCCCGACATGCTGGCGCTGCGCCAGCTCGTCACCAGCGAGGTGCGGCGCTTCCCCGAGCTCGGCACCGCCTGGCGCGAGCACGGGCCGGACAGAGCCCGCCCCACTCTCGCGGCGGCCTTCGAGCGCCTGATCGCGGCCGGCCGTCTGACCATGCCCGACGTGGACACCGCGATCCTCCAGCTGTACGCACTGGTCCTCTACCCGCACCTGGTCCACAGCACGTACGGCGCCACCCTCGACGAGCACACCACCGGCAAACTCATCGAGACCGGCGTCGAGATGTTCCTGCAGTACTACGCGTACCGCGACTAGGTCCTGTCTGGTGATCCATCACCAGACAGGACCTAGTGCGAGGGGGCCTCGGGTACGGCGGGACGCTCGTCGGGGACGTGGTTCTCGACGTAGACGTCGGGCTCGAGGTAGATGTGTTGGCTCATCGGCTCGGCCTCGCGGATGGCGCGTTCGGCCGCGTCGATGATCCCGGCGACGACGGCCGCGTCGGTGGTCGGCTCGACGCCGAGCTTCGCGGCGACCAGGACCTCCTCGGGACCGAGGTGCAGGGTCTTGATGTGGATCAGCCGCTGCACACCCGGGGTGTTCTCGATCGCGGCGACGATCTTCTGCTGCGCCTCGCGGGTCGCGGACTCGCCCAGCAGCAGCGACTTCATCTCGATCGCCAGGAAGATCGCCACGGCGACCAGCAGCGCACCGATCGCCATCGAACCCAGGCCGTCGAACACACCGTTGCCGGTGGCAAGCGTCAGCGCGACGCCGATCAGCGCCAGCACCAGACCGGTGAGCGCCGCGAAGTCCTCCAGCAGGATGACCGGCAGCTCGGGCGCCCGGGCGTTCCGGACGAACCGCACCCAGGGCACCTGCCCGCGCACCTTGTTCGCCTCGACGATCGCGGTCCGGAACGACAGGCTCTCCATCACGATCGCGACCACCAGCACCGCGACCGGAACCCACTTCCAGTTGTCGATGCCGTGCGGGTCGTGCACCTTGTGGTAGCCCTCGTACAGCGCGAACAGACCACCCACGCTGAACAGCACGATCGACACGATGAACGAGTAGACGTACCGCTCCCGGCCGAACCCGAACTGGTGCAGCTCGTCGGCCGCCCGCTTGGCCCGCTGACCGCCGACCAGCAGCAGCACCTGGTTGCCCGCGTCGGCGAGCGAGTGGATCGCCTCGGCCAGCATCGACGCCGACTGGGTCAGCGCCCAGGCGGCGAACTTGGTGACCGCGATCCCCGTGTTCGCCAGCAAAGCCGCGACAACGGCCTTGTTTCCGCCACCAGCCATGGTTGTTCAGGTCCTCCGTCGAGTGAAATCAGCGTGCGGACACGACGAACGCCGTGCCGGAACCACGCAGGGTACAGGGTCCTTCGGTTCCCGAGGCGAACGCCGACTGCCCTGCGGACAACTTCACAGCAGATTCTTTGCCGACAGCATCGACCGTCCCGTCGACGCAACAGACGATCCGCGGTCCGGCGCCGTCCAGCGTGCGCTCGCCGGACGCCAGATCGACACGGTGCACAGCAAAGTACTCACAACCTGTCTCGTACGTCGCGACGCCGTCGCCGACCGTGGTCGCGGTGAGCACCGGATCGACGAGCGGCGAGAAGTCCACCACCGAAGCCAGCTCGGGTACGTCGACGTGCTTGCTCGTCAGCCCACCGCGCAGCACGTTGTCCGAGTTCGCCATCACCTCGAAGCCGAGCCCCCGCAGGTACGCGTGCACGTTCCCGGCCGGCAGGTACACCGCGTCGAACCGCTGCAGCCGCACCCGGTTCAGCAGCAGGGCCGCGAGTACGCCGGGATCGTCCGGGAAATCCGCGCACAGCCGCGAGATCGTCTCGCGCTCCAACGCGAACGCGTCACCGGTGTAGGTGTCGATCGCGAACCCCAGCGCGGCGACCAGCGGACGGATCGCGTCCCGGTCCCGGCTCATGAAATCGGTGAACGCCTCGCGCAGCTTGCCGTTCCGCAGCAGGTCCGTCAGGTCGCCGAATCCGGCGGGTCCGAGGGCGTCCAGCAGCGCGACCGTGCTCTCCAGCGGCCGGAAACCGACCAGCGCGTCGAACGGCTCGAGCGCGATCAGGATCTCCGGCTTCGGCCAGGCGTCCTTGTAGTTCCGGTCCGCGGCGTCCCGGGGGATCCCGTCCGCCTCGTCGCGCGCGTAGCCGTCGATCGCCTGGTCCCGGGACGGATGCGCCTGGATCGACAACGGCTGCGCGGCCGCGAGCAGCTTCGCGAGGAACGGGAACCGGCCGTCGAACCGCTCGGCCGTCTCCGCGCCCAGCACCGCGGCCGGATCCGCGGACACCACGTCGTACAAGGTGTCGCCGTTCGGCAGCACCGACGGGGCGGACTCGTGTGCGCCCATCCACATCTCTGCTTGCGGCTCGCCGGTCGGCTGCACCCCGAGGAGCTCGGGGAGGGCGGTCGGCGAACCCCACGCGTAGTCGCGGATCGTGTTCTGGAGCGGGACTACCACGCCGGGTCCTCCGAGGGGTTGCGTGGCTCGACCGGGTCGTCCACGGTCGCCATGCCGTACCGGCCGAGGCCGATCCCGAGGTACGCCGCGGCGTACCGGCCCTGCTGGGTCAGAGCGGCGTACCGGGCGACGTCCGTGCCATTGGCCTGCCTGATGGTGTGCACGCGGACGTCGTGTGCCTCGGCCTTGTACTCCAGCTTGCGACGGGTGTCGGCGATGCCGGCCTCGTCGACACCGTCGTCCAGGATGATCAGCGCTGGGCGTAGCTCTTCCGGCTTGTCGAACGGGTCGGCGAACAGGTCCCGCGGCGGCTGGTTGAGCACTGGCAGGAGATGGCCTGCGTCAGCAGCCAGCGCCGGCCGTCCGCTGGCCAGCCGCAGCGCCTCGACGACACGGCGGGCAGCACGCGCAGCCAGGACAGAGCCACCCCAGACCAGCGGCAGCGCGTCCGCCAGCACCAGAGCGAGCTCCTTCGCCGGGTTGGACGACACGTCGTTGTTGGGCGAGCATTCGATCGCAACGTCGTCCAGCAACGCCGCAACGGACTTGTGGTCGACCTCCGGGCCCAGCTCCATCTGGTGCAGCGCCTGCAGTACGGCGACTGCGGCAGCCAATTGGTCGTCCGACTGGGACGGCAGCCGGATCGCATGCCGGAGACCGGCCGAGGCGATTGCCACGGGTGAGTCCTCCGGCGCAGCCACCATCAGCCCGCACCCACGCCGTACCGCTTCGCCCGCGGCGGACACTGCCTCCGTGTCCTCGGCAGCACCACCGAGGACTATCACCAGGTCCAGCGGACCGGCCCACCCGGGTAGCCCCGGTCCTGGCCAGGCGAGGAACGGAACCGGGCAGACCGGCTCCAGTACCGCCCGGACCAGCCGGGCGTCCCGACCGGCGGCGACCACGGCCCGCGGCCGGAAGCCGTCGGACTCCAGCTTGGTCAGCACGTCCTCGGACGCTTCGAGCTCGGCCCGGATCCGCGCACCGGCCATCGCCAGCCGGCGCAGCAGGTGGTCCGCCGCCTGGAGTGCGGCCGGGTCGTCCAGCCGGGTGTCGTCGAAGACGCTCATCAGCTCGGTGTCAGCTCTCTGTCGCGGTGGTTTCCCTGGTGTCCCGGGCCTCGTCGATCAGCAGCACCGGGATGTCGTCACGCACCGGGTACGCCAGCCCGCAGGCGGCGTTGGTGCAGATCAGCTCGTTCGCCTCGTCGTCCACGCGGAACTCCGAGCGGCACTTCGGGCAGACCAGGATGCTCAGCAGGTCCGGGTCCAGATTGACTGCCATTCAGTTCTCCTCCACCGATGCGCCGGTGATCAGGGCCAGTACTTCGTCGCGGACGCGTTCCATCTCCGGCCGGTCCGCTGCCTCGACGTTCAGCCGCAGCAACGGCTCCGTGTTCGACGCACGGACGTTGAACCACCACTGTCCCGCCGACACGGTCAACCCGTCCAGATGGTCGACGGTCACGCCGTCGACGCCAGAATATGTGTCTTCGATCGCCGCGACGGTCGCCGCCGCGTCCTCGACCTTGTTGTTGATCTCACCGGACGCGACGTACCGCTCGTACTCGGCGAACAGCTCGCTGGCCGGCTTGTCCTGCTCACCCAGTGCGGCGAGGACGTGCAGTGCGGCCAGCATGCCGGTGTCGGCGCGCCAGAAGTCGCGGAAGTAGTAGTGCGCCGAGTGCTCGCCGCCGAACACCGCGTCGGTCTCGGCCATCTTCTGCTTGATGTTGGAGTGCCCGACCCGCGTTCGCACCGCCGTACCGCCGTGCTCGGCGATCAGCTCCGGCACAGCCTTGGAGGTGATCAGGTTGTGCAGAATGGTCGAGCCGGGGTGCTTCGCGAGCTCCCGTACGGCGACCGCACCGGTGACCGCGCTCGGCGAGATCGGGTCGCCCTTCTCGTCCACCACGAAGCAGCGGTCCGCGTCGCCGTCGAAGGCGAGGCCGAGGTCGGCGCCGGTCTCGCGGACCTTGGCCTGCAGGTCGACCAGGTTCTTCGGGTCGAGCGGGTTGGCCTCGTGGTTCGGGAAGCTGCCGTCGAGCTCGAAGTACAGCGGGACGATCGTCACCGGCCCCTCGGCGAACACCGCCGGGACGGTGTGGCCGCCCATACCGTTGCCGGCGTCGACGACCACTGTGAGCGGGCGGATGCCGCTGAGGTCCACCAGATTGTGCAGGTGGTCGGCGTACGCCGTCAGCAGGTCCTTGTGCGTGATGTGACCGCTGGTGGACCCGGCCGACGGCCCCTCGGTCAGGGCCTTCGCGACCAGGTCGGCGATGTCGCGCAGCCCCGAGTCGGAGCCCACCGGAGCAGCGCCCGCGCGGCACATCTTGATGCCGTTGTACTGCGCCGGGTTGTGGCTGGCCGTGAACATCGCGCCGGGCAGGTCGAGCCGCCCGGACGCGAAGTACAGCTGGTCGGTGGAGGCCAGGCCGATGTCGATCACGTCCGCGCCGGTGCTGGCCACGCCCTCGGCGAACGCGGCTGCCAGCGCCGGGCTGGACGGCCGCATGTCGTACCCGACGACGACCGCGCCGGGCCCGCCGAGCACGTCCAGGACCTCGACGAACGCAGCCCCCGTCGCCCGGGCCACCGACTCGTCCAACTGGTCCGGCACAACCCCCCGGACGTCATAAGCCTTGAAGATCCCCGCAACATCAACCATGCACGGACCCTATCCGGCCCATCGGAAAAGCCGAATCTCAGCCTCGATCCTGCGGCTCCAGGCAACAACTGGGCATCGTTGTCAGCAGGCGTCCTGACGTTGCCCCTCTGGTTTCGTATGTTCGGTCCTTGGTCACCGAGCGGCGTGGCCTGGCGGCTGGGGGGTGGCCAATGACGTTCTTGCGGCAGGCTCTGCGCTACCGCAGGTCCCAAGGCCTGGTCCTCGGCGGGATCAGCCTGTTGATCGGCACGTGCGCGGCGTTCGCGCCCTGGTTCGCCCGGGCGGTCGAACAGACCGTCACGACCGAGGCCTTGACGCACCAGTGGAACTCCGCGGCCTGGCAGCTCAAGACGACGCCGTCGACCGCTGTCGGCGGACCGGCCGAGTCGGCCCCGCCGGAGGACCTCGCCCAGTTCGTCCCGGCCGACCTGAAGGAGCTGTTCACCCCACCGGTCTACGGACGGACCGCCGTAGTGATCTGGGGTCGCGGCAACGAGAGACCGACCGTCCAAGGCCGGGTGGTGTGGCGGGACGGCTACTGCGCCCGACTCGAACTGACCGCCGGCCGGTGCCCCCGCGGCCCCGGTGAGGTCGCCGCATCGACAGCGGACGCGAAGAACTTCGGCCTGGCGGTCGGGACGACGCTCAGGGCCCAGACCGCCAGCGACCCCGAGCGCAGCCCGCTCCGCGTGGTCGGGATCTACCAGGCGGACGCCGAAGCCACCTACTGGTTCGGCCGCAGACCGATCGGGAACTCGCGGCCGGCCAGCGACTCCCAGCCCCCGTTGGGCGACTTCCTGCTCGCCGAACGTGGCACCCTCTCCGCGGGCAACTGGGACGCCTACTCGACGCTGGACACCCGCCCGCAGCCGGGAAGCGTGCGAGTCGACGACCTGGACCGGATCCGGCAGGTGACCGATCAACTCGAAGCCCAGATCGCCGAACGCGGCGTCGACGCACAGAACAGCTCAGGACTGATCGGGGTCGTCGACGGCATCCAGGCGGAGCGACGGCAGGCCAGGACGATCATCCCCCTGGTGATGGTGCAGGTGGCCCTGTTCGGAGTGGTCGTGCTGGCGCTGGCGCTGGCCACGGTGGTCGACCAGCGCCGACCGGAACTGGCGGTCTCGCGACTGCGCGGGTCGGGCACCGGCGCGACCGGCCGGACGCTGGCCGTCGAGCTGAGCGTCCCCGTGCTGCTCGGTACATTGCTCGGCTTGGCGGCCGGTTTCGCGATGCTCCTCGCCGTACGAGCGGCCTGGCTGGACGGACTGGCACCGCTGGAGGTGCCGTGGACGGTTCCGGCAGCGGTCGCTCTGGCGGCTCTGGTCGGGCTGGCGGTTGTGGCGCTGTCGGTTCGCACCGTCGTCCGGCGGCCGATCTCCAGCCTGCTCCGGCGGATTCCGCTCCGCGGACGCCACCGCACGATCGGCCTGATCGATCTCACCGTCATCGTCGTCGCGTCGGCCGGGCTGGTGACCGGACTGACCAGTGGTGGACGAGGCCCGCTCCCCATCCTGACCCCCACCTTGCTCGCTCTGGCAGCGGGACTCGCCCTCGCACACCTCCTCCTGCCGGTCGCGGGGCTGGTCAGCCGGCAGGCGCTGCGCAGCGGGCGGCTCGGTCTCGCGCTCGGCGCTCTGCAGGTAGCCCGGCGCCCGGCCGTGACGCGACTCGTCGCCGTGGTCGCCGTCGCGACCGGCCTGGCCTCGTTCGCCGGTCAGGCGGCGTCGGTCGGCGATCGCAACCGGGACACCAGGGCCGGCTACGAGACCGGCGCCGAGGCGGTCCTCGCGATCGGCTCCACCAACCTCGGCGTCTTCACCGCGGCAGCCGACAAGGTCGATCCGGACCGGCGGTGGCTGACCCCCGTCGTACTCACCAGTCCGCCGTCCGCGGAGAGCCTGCGCGCCGTGCTGATCGAGTCGGACAGCTACCACCGGATCGCCTTCCACGGCGATCGGCTCACCGATGCCGAGGGGTTCCGCAAGCTCCGGACACCCACCGAGCCGAAGCCGATCGAGCTGACCGGTCAGCGTCTGACGGTGACCGCCGAGGTCGGCGCGATCACGCCGTACGCGCTACCCGCCGGCGAAAACGTGATTCCTGTCCCCGAGGAGCCGGCCAAGTCGGTGATCCTGCAGGCGACGGTGGTCAACCAGCGCAGCGGCGGGCGCTATCTGGTGCGCTTCCCGCCGATCCCGCTGGGTCGCCGCGGTCCGGTCACGCTGAGTACGGCGCTCGGCTGCCTGCCGTCCTGTCAGCTGCTCCGGCTCGGGGTGTCCCGCGAAGTGGGCGACACTGCCGGTGTCAAAGGCGAGATCGCGATCAGCCGCCTGGCGACCGACACCCAGCAGTCGGTCCCACTGGGCCGGATGCAGGACTGGACGAACAGCTCGCAGGCAGGAGCCGACCAGGGCAGCATCGCGGCCAGGAACGCGCCTGACGGGCTGGCGCTCGACGTGACCAGCCTCGGCGGCGAGCTGAACCTCCAGTACGCCGCGGTCCCCACGCCGGTGCCGGCGCTGGTGAGCCCGGACGCCGTCGGCGAGGCTCTGACGGTGCCCGGCCTCGACGGGATCTCGATCCCGATCGCCAAGCTCGGCAACCCTCAGATCCCGGTGCCACGCCACACCGACCGGGTCGCGGTCCTCGACCTGGAGACCGCCCGCCGGGTCGGCGGGGGCGTCGACCGCGCTTCGACGGAGTTCGAGCTCTGGCTCAACGCCGACGGGCTCGCGAACGTCGGCAAGATCATGGACGGCCTGACCGCGGCCGGGGTCACCCCCACACTCGTCGACCGGCGGTCGGACCGGATCGACGGATACGGGCGCTCCGCCAGCGCACTCGCGCTCCAGCTCACTCCGATCGTCGGAATCGCCAGCTGGGCCCTTGCGGTCATCGTGCTGCTGCTGATGGGCGTCAGCTCCTGGCGCTCCCGGGCCCAGGACTACGCGAGCCTGCGGATCAACGGCGTACCGGCGAGCACGACCGGAGGGGCCGCGCGCTGGGAACAGACCGGACCGGTCGCGCTGGCAGCGCTGCTCGGGTCGGCCTGCGGCATCATCGGCGCCCACATCGCGCTCCCGATGTTCCCGCTCTTCGCGGAGACCGCCGAACCGTCGCCGATTCCGCTCGACCTGGCGATCAACTGGTCCGGAGCGGTGATCCTCTGGGTGGCCGGCACCGTCGTGCTGACGGCGACAACGCTCGTGCTGGGCACCAGCGTGAACCGGCGGGCGGGCTACGGCCGGATCCGGGAGGACCTGTCATGAGCGGACTGGCGATCAGTACCAGCGGCCTGGTCCACATCTACCGGAGCCAAGGCCACGACGTCGCTGCCCTGTCGGGTATCGGGATCACTGTGCGACCCGGTGAGTTCGTCGGTCTGCTCGGCCCGTCCGGCGCCGGCAAGTCCACGCTGCTTCAGCTGTGCGGTGGTCTGCTGACGCCGAGCGCCGGGCGGCTGCAGATCGGCGAACACAACCTGACCACGATGACCGAGCCCGAGCTCGACCGGATGCGCGCCCGTGACGTCGGCATCGTGTTGCAGGGAGCCGGGCGCAACCTCATCCCCTACCTGTCCCCCGTGGACAACGTCCGTTACGCACAGCGCGCCGCGTCGCGCGATCGGTCCTTGCCGGCGCCGGAGGACGTACTCGACCTGGTCGGTCTGACCGACCACGCCCGAACTCCGCTGCCCTCGCTGACGCCTGGCCAGATCCAGCTCTGTGCGGTGGCAGTGGGGATCGCCACGTTCCCCGGCCTGCTGCTGGCCGACGAACCCACGAGCCAACTGGACCACCGGGCCCGGGACGAGGTCCTGGCCGCGATCTCGACCATCAACACGAGCACCGGCATGACGGTGCTGCTGGTCACCCACGACCCTGATGTCGCCGCAGTGCTCCCCCGCACCGTGACCATCCGCGACGGGCGGATCGCGTCCGAGGGGCGCAGCGGCGAGGAGTTCGCGGTCGTCGCCACCGACGGATCGCTGCCGCTGCCGCCGCACGTCGCCGAGTTGCTGCCTCCCGGAACCCTGCTCCGCGTCACCACCACCGAGGCCGGCGACGTTCGCCTGAGCCCTGTACAGCAAGAAGGTCAGTCGTGATCACGGTCACCAACCTCACCGTCGCCTACGACGACCTGATCGCGGTGGCGGACGTTTCCCTGCGGGTGCCGCCCGGCTTCGTTCTCGCGGTCAGCGGGCCGTCCGGGGCCGGCAAGAGCTCGCTGCTGTGGGCCGTCGCCGGAGCGGTCCGGCCGAGCTCCGGCCAGGTCGAGGTGGACGATCTCACGATCAGCGACCGGCCGGCGGCCGCGGCTCACGGCGTCGTACTGATCCCGCAGGGCAACGGCCTGGCCCGGGTACTGACTGCCCGGGAGAATCTCTGTCTGCCGCTGCTCGCCCAGCGCACCGACCCGGAAGCGGTCGACCGCCAGGTCGAGCAGGCACTGGCCGACGTCGGGCTCCAGGACAGTGGCGACCACCTGGTCGAGGAACTGTCCGGCGGCGAGCAGCAACGCGTCGCCGTCGCCCGTGGACTCGCCCAGCAGGGCCGCGTCATCCTCGCCGACGAGTCCACCAGCGAACTCGACGGCACGAACCGTGAACGAGTCCTCGACCTCCTCCGCCGCGAAGCCGGCCGCGGCGCCGCGGTGATCGTGGCTACCCACGACCTCAACGTCGCAGCCGGCGCCGACGGCCACGCCATCATGGACGAAGGCCACCTGACCTGGCAGCGGAAGCTCTGACAGGTCAGGCCTTCTCGAACCAGCCCGGGTTCTTGCGGTGGTGGACCGTCGGCAGCTGGCGGGGGCTGGTCGGTGCGGCCCACTTGGCGGCGTTGGCGATGATCTGCTGGACCTCGGGCTGGTGGTACGTCGGGTACTCCTGGTCGCCGGGGCGGAAGTAGAAGACCCGGCCCTGGCCGCGGCGGTAGCAGCAGCCGGAGCGGAACACCTCGCCGCCGGAGAACGAGCTGACGAACACCAGCTCGTCGGGCTGCGGGATGTCGAACAGCTCGCCGTACATCTCCTCGCGCTCGATCACCAGCGGGTGCGGGATGCCCTGCGCGATCGGGTGACCGGCGGCGACCGTCCAGATCAGCTCGCGGTCGTTCTCGGCGCGCCAGTCGAGCGAGCACGTCGTACCCATCAGTTTGATGAAGATCTTGCTGAAGTGCGCGGAGTGCAGCGCGATCAGGCCCATCCCGGACAGCACGTGCTGCTGCACCCGGTCGACGATCGCGTCGTCGACATCACCGTGCGCGGCGTGCCCCCACCAGGTGAGTACGTCGGTGTCGGCGAGCACTTCCTCGGTCAGACCGTGCTCGTCCTGCTGCAGCCACGCCGTACGGACGACGACGTCCTGGCCGAGCTTGTCCCGCAGCGCCGCCGCGATCGTCTCGTGCATGGTGTCCGGATAGACCTTGCGGACGGACTCGTCGCGGCCTTCGTGGACGTTCTCGCCCCAGACGGTGACGCGAATGGCTCCCTGATTTTGCTCAGTCATTGAGCACAACCTCTCGTCCCGCCTTCGCCGAGGCGTAGCAGGCGTCGATGATCTCGGTCCGCAGCAGCGCCTCGGACCCGTTCTGGCCTTCCCACTCACCGCTCTTGACGATCCGGACGAACTCCCGGACCACGGCGCGGTGACCGAGCCCGGCGCCGGTCGCCGGCTTCACCTCGGCCGGTACGCCGCCGACGTCGGTGAAGATCCGCAGCGTGTCCTCGTTGGTGTAGTTCTGCACCTCGATCTTGGCGCCGCCGTCGGTGCCGAACAGCTCGATCCCGAAGTTGTCGCCCGGCGCCCGGAACGTCGCCCAGCTGGTCTCCAGCTGCAGCGCGCCGCCGCCCTTCAGCCGCAGGTACGCCGTGGCGAGGTCCTCCACCTCGAACGCCGATCCGAGCGTGTTCGCGTTCGGGTCCCGGCTGCCCTTGCCGCGCGGGCCGAGTTCGGCGAACGTGTCGGCCGACACCGTGCTCACCTGCGGCTCGCCCATCAGGTGCAGCGCCATGTCGAGGATGTGGACGCCGAGGTCGATCAGCGGCCCGCCGCCGGACAGCTCCCGGTTGGTGAACCAGCCGCCCATCCCGGGGATGCCGTTGCGGCGCATCCAGTGCGCCTTGGCGTAGTAGATGCGGCCGAGCTGGCCCTCGTCGATCTGATGCTTGAGCGCCGCGACGTCACCGCGCTCGCGGTGGTTGAACACGACCTTCAGCACCCGGCCGGCCTGCTTCGAGGCCTCGACCATCGCGGTGCCCTCGGCCAAGGTCCTGGCCAGCGGCTTCTCGGACAGGACGTGCAGCCCCTTCTGCAGGGCCGCGAGCGCGATCGGGGCGTGCAGCTGCGTCGGCGTACCGATGCTGACCGCCTCCAGCCCCGGGGTCTCGAGCAGGTCCTCCCACCTCTCGTACAGATGCGGTACGCCGTGCTTCTCGCCCAGGCTGGTCAGGATGTCCTTCTCCAGGCCCGCCAGGCCGATCACCTCGACGTCCGGAAGCTCGGAGAACGCCTCCAGCGCCGTCCGCCCGGCAAAGCCCAGTCCTACGACACCGACCCGCAGTTTTTGATCGTTCACAGACACGATCCTCTCCCGATGACAACGAAGGTCACAAACCTCGATCCACAGTACGGAACAGGTTCGAACACCGCTGGGAGGGGTGGCGTGTCAGTCGTCGTCTGTGTCGAAGTCGGGGTCGATCTGTTCGGGGGACAGCGCCAGGACGTCGGCGAGCTCCAGGACGAGGGCGGAGCGGACCAGCCAGGACAGTCCGGCGCCGGAGCGTTCGGCGCGGAGCTCGATCGGGCGCCGGAAGACCACGATCCGGTACGGCTCGTGCGACGTACCGCCGGTGGCGTGCGTGAGCGGGATCTCGGTGGCGTCCAGGTCCAGGTTCGGCACGTCCTCGATGGCGAACTCGACCCGCGCGACCACCTGCGGCAGCCGCTTCTCCAGCCGCGTCACCTCGATCGCGACCACCTCGTCGAACTGCGCGGCGGCGGACCGCTGCAGCGGCAGACCACGCGGCGCGAACGTGCTCGGCCGGCTGATCGGGCCGAGCATGCCGCGCCCGTGGCGGTCGATGTGCCTGCGATGACGGCGAGCCTCGGTCACGCGCTCAGCCTAGTGGGCGTAATGTCTGGTCGTGAGCATCGCCAGGATCTGTTCGCGCGCCGGATGTCAGAAGCCTGCCGTATCGACGCTCACCTACGTCTACGCGGACTCGACCTGTGTCCTCGGTCCACTCGCGACGTACGCCGAGCCGCACTGCTACGACCTGTGCGCCGACCACGCCGACCGCCTCACCGCTCCGAACGGCTGGGAAGTCATCCGGCTCGCCCCGGACCCCGCAGCCGCCGGCCCGTCCTCCGACGACCTGGAGGCCCTGGCGAACGCGGTCCGCGAGGCAGCACGTCCGCTCCCCCGCCGGGAGCCTGGTGCCGGTACGCCGGGCGCCCCGGTCGAGGTAGCCCGCCGCGGCCACCTCCGCATGCTGCAAGACCCCGGCGCCAACACCAACGAGGGCTGAGCTACCTGAGAGCGGCGCTGACGTCCGGCTGGGCGCCCAGCTGAGCGCGGAACACCAGCGACGTCGTCAACGGCCAAGCGGCCACCTGCGGTACGTCGTCCTCGGCCGGCTTCGCCGCCGGCATCAACGTGACGCCCGCGACCACAGTCCCCCGCGTCTGCTGCACCATCAGGTACGTCGGCCGCGGCTGCGCCGGGAACGAGATCTGTGTCGTCGCGCCACCGACGACGTCCAGCGCCCGCGTGGTCAGCACCCGGTCCGCCGCGTCCCGGAGCTCGAACTTCACGCTGCCGGTCTTTCCCGGCGCGGTCACCTGCAGCATCGCCGGCTGCTTGTGCGCCGGAATGACCAGGTACGCCGGTCCGGTCAGCGCCTCCGCCGAACCCAGCGACGAGAACTCGGTCCGGCTCGCGTCCGTGGACCGCACCGACGCGGTCACCGGCTGGTCCGAGGTCACGGTGATCGCGCTCGCGTCACCGTGCAGCACCGAGTCGAGCATGAACGTCTTCACAGAGCCGGCCGCGATCTGCACGGTCTCCAGCCCGGCCGGCTTGAACGGCCCGTTCGGCCCGTTCACCGTCAGGCTCGCGGTCGCCTGCAGGTCGGTGGGGTTCGCGACCGACAGGATCCGCAGACCGGCACCGGGTGCCACCGCGGGCACGAACACCTTGGTCGCAGGGGGCGCTGAGGTGTTCAGCCAGTCCACGCCGCCCGGCTGACTGCCGTTCGTCGCATTGGACCGGACGGCGGCCGCTACCCGGCCACCTGTCGACTCCACGTGCAGGGCGATGTCACGCAGGTTCGGAGCAACCTGCTTGAGGAACAGCTCGGCCGTGCCGAGTGCCGGGACCACGATGCCCCGGGCCGCCGGCAGGTCCTGCGCACCGGTCCGCGCGTACACGCTGACGTTCACTTCCGCGTTGATGCTGTCCAGGTTGGTCAGCACCAGCACGTCACGCCGGTCGCTCGCACCGGAGGCTCCGACGAACCAGAAGTCCGAACCGGGCACCTGACACGGCACGCTGGCCATGCCGCGGTTCACGCCGTCCTGCGCAGTCGTCGTACTCGTGCCGACCGTCCCCGCGGCCAGCGGTCCTGTGCCCTTGATGGACAGCGGCTCCGGCTTCACGACCGACGCACTCGAACCGATCGTTCCGCGCTTCAGCAGCGAGCCGACCGGGTCCGACGTGGCGGGCAGCGGAGCGATCGTCAACGGTTCGGCGGCCCCTGGCGCGGTCGGCGTACCTTCGGGCAGCGTCGGTGCCACTCCGTTCACCACGCTGGTCATCTTGCCGCCGGGAGACAGCGCCGGGCAGGACAGCGCCGTACGGTTCACCACTGTGCGCGCCGGCTCGGTGACGGCGGCCTGCGCGCGGGTGTCGGCCTTCTCGGGGTGGATGACCACTCCGATCCCTGCCAGCGCGGCCATGGCAACGACGACGGCTCCGATCCGGAGACGCGGGTCGGACAGCAACCGGGTCACCGGTCCCTCCTCGCGTGGGTGCCCTGCGGTACGGCGACGGTGCGGCGCACCGTCGGCAGACAGAAGATCAGTGCGAGGATCCAGCCGATCAGACCGAGGATGCGCCAAACCGTGTGGGTCTGGTCGACCAGCGGCGTCTCGCCCTTGATCTTCGACCGGTCGACCAGCCACGAGGCGTCGCCGTCGTTCGCACTGGCCCTGGTGAGGCCCGGCAGCGAGTCGAGCGTCGACTGCAGCGTCGGGTCTACCGGACCCGGCAGGTACACGTAGTCGATCGCGAGACCGGCCAACTGCCGGCCTTCCTCACCACTACCGCCGCCACCGAGCGTCGCCAGGACATCCGTGAGCGGTTTGGTCTGTGCCGCGGTCGGCGCCGCCTCGAGCGCTCCCATCCGCGGTCCGCCGTTCTTGACCAGCGAGAACCGCATCTGGCCTTCGGGCGCCTTCCGCACCACCAGGATCGACTGGTTGTCCGGTGGATCCTGCGAAGCGACCAGGTACGCCGGCAGGTCCTGAGCGGGACCACGCCACAACGGACCGTCTGCCCCACGCACGAGCCAGAAGCCGGCCGTCACCACGGTCGTCAGCAACACGATCCCGAGCACACCCTGGACGATGATCTCGGTGGACTTGCCGACCGAGTCCCAGGCAACCGCCACGGTGATGATCCAGCCTGCAGTCATCAGGAACATCAATGGCCCGCTGCCACCGCCGAGCCGGCTGGCAACCAGTGTCGCGGCCAGACCGGCCAGCGCGGCGAACCAACCGACCAACTCGTATCGCTGCCGCGACTGACGCAACAGACTGACCAGAGCCACCAGAATCAGCGGTACGGCGAACCACCAGGGCGCCGGCGCACCGACCGGCGTACCTGTCAGCAGATGCGGCAGGCTGTCGCCCGGACCGATCGCGGCGGTCGGCGGACCGCCCGCCTCCTGCCCCAGCTTCGAGGGGTGCCGCACCAGGTCCAGCGTCCACGGCAGCACGAGCAGCAGGCCAAGCACAACCGAGAAGACCAACTGGCGCCCCTGCCGCCGCCAGCCCAGCCCCAGCACCGCGCCGAAGACCAGGATGACGCTGACCAGCAGAGCCAGAGCCGGCGTGAACGCGAACAGCACCGCCAGACAGATCCCCGCGAACCACGCGGCCCGCCAACTGCCCTGAACAACCACGCGCCGCCGTCGGGCAACGGTGTGGACAGCGGCACCGAGCAGTGGCAGCACGATCGCCGCCACACACGTCCCGATCCGCCCCTGCGTGATCGCACCGTTCGTGAAAACAGCCAGCCCGTACGCCGATGCACCCCAGGCCCGCGCGACACGGTCGACGACGAACGCCCGCAGCAACGCCCACGCAGCCAGACCGGCCAGTGGTACCGCGCCGAGCAGCAGAACGTTCACCGCACCGGTGGGACCGAACATGACCGTCGAGAACGCCCAGAACTGCGCCAACCATGCAGGTGGCGTTACGCCTGGCGGAGCCGACGCAGCTGCGTGCCACAACGCCGCAAGGTTCTCCTGCGCGGGCAGCAACAGGTTGGACCGGAGTACGCCGCCGCCGATCAGATCGCGCGCCGCGATCAGCGCACCGATCGCCAGCACGACCCATGCGATCAGGAACGGCCGCCGAATCAGCTGACGCCGCCACCTCGGCTGGTCGACCGCTACGCGCGCAGTGGACTTGGCACGTCGGGCGGTGGTGACGACTTGCTCTTCCGGCTCGTCCGCCCAGGCTTCGCGGATGCGCTCGGAGATCGTGCTGGTCGTCTCCTCCAGGTTGTGCCGCAGTGCGTGCACGGACCGGGAGAACAGTCCCTTGATGTCGTCGTACGGGACCTGGTCGAGACTTCGGCGGTTCTTGCGTGCTTGCGTCCAGCCGCCGGCCAGCAGGGTGCCGAGCAACGCGGTCCACTCGTCGACGGCGCCCGACGGTGTCTTGCCGAGCAGGAACCAGATCGACCGCATCACGGTGCCGAGGAGGAACCGCAGGATCAGCAGCGGAAGCAGTTTGCCGGGAGCGTTCGCGAGAACGGTGTAGTACGCATGGGCGCGGTCGAGCTGGTACGCGTGCCGTCGGGTGCCGGCCAGTGCTCGCTCGCCGGTCGCCGCGGCCTGCGCGTGGTAGACGACCGCGTCGGGCGCGACCCCGACCTGGTAGCCGGCGCGGCTGGCGCGCCAGCCGAAGTCGATGTCGTCGCGGAACATCGGCAGCCGCGGGTCGAAACCGTGCAGGGCCTCCCAGACGTCGCGGCGTACCAGCATGCCGGCCGAGCTGACCGCGAGCACGTTCCGCGGCTGGTCGTGCTGGCCCTGGTCCAGCTCGCCGTTCTCGATGCCGGTGTCGCGGCGGCCGCCGAGTGACGTGGTGACGCCGACCTCGAGCAGTTCCCGGTCCCGCGGCCAGAGCCGCAGCTTCGGGCCCCAGACACCGGTGTTCGGCGACATAGTGGCCTGGAGCAACAATTTCTCCAGGGCCTTCGGCGCCGGCGCGCAGTCGTCGTGGAGCAGCCAGAGCCACTCCACCACAGGCATGTGGCCGTCGTCGCCGTACGGGCCGACGGCACTCGGGATGGGCGCGAAACCGTGCGTCTCGAGACCGCGGGCCACCGCCATCCCGAAGCCGGTCCGCGCGGAGACGCTGACGACCGGCTCCACGCCGGGCATCGCAGCGAGCAGTTCGGCGGTTTCGTCGGTGGATCCGGTGTCGACCGCGATCAGCCGGTCCGGGCGCGGGTTGAGCGCCCACAACGCCTCGGACAGCCGCGGCAGCCAGGCCGCGCCCTCATGCCCGACCACCACCGCGGTGACGACATGCCGGACCCGCGGACGACCCATCGGGTCGTCGATGTGATCGGTCGGGAAGTCGACGGAGTCGAAGAATTCCCAGCCGGCCGGGGCTTCTTGTTCCATGCGGAGCTGTGACACCTCGATGCTTGCGGACGGTCACCGTGACCGCAGTCCCGGCGAGGACTCACCATACAGCCGCCGTCGGAGTGTCCGAAAAGCCGCGGGCCCTGGTCCGGAAAGCCGCGGGCCCCGGGGTGATCACCCCGGGGCCTCGCGGAAGTCCTACGTGAAGTTGTTCGCTGCGTCCGGGCCGTCAGACGGCCTTCTTCTTCAGCTTGCGGCGTTCCCGTTCCGACAGGCCGCCCCAGATCCCGAAGCGCTCGTCGTTCTGCAGCGCGTACTCGAGGCACTCGCCCCGGACGTCGCAACCGAGGCACACCTTCTTGGCCTCGCGGGTGGAACCGCCCTTCTCCGGGAAGAAAGCCTCTGGATCGGTCTGGGCGCACAACGCCCTTTCCTGCCAGTTCGGCTCCTCCTCGATCGCCTCACCGTCGACAATCGCCATCAGCTCTGTCACGGTACGACCTCCTCGACCCTGTTCGTTCCCCTGTACATGTGGGTTTGCGGTCCACATGCCTGACCTCGTCCGTCCTGCGCTCTGCAACGGTCCCCGATACCGAGTGTCCTAACGAACGACACGGTTGAAATTACATTCCTGCAATCCACGAAAGTCAAGCCGTGCTCTGCTATTGGGATCATCCGCAACATGGCCGCAAAAGAACGAGAGGCCTGTAGATACAGGCCTCTCGCGCTGTGTACCCGGGCTCAAACCCCGTTGTTCCCGGATTTTTCCCGCAGGTTCGGTAAGGGCTTGCTGTCGCAGAACCGCCCTTGCTGTTGCCTGATCAGGAAGGCTGCGACCACCAACCCTGCTGGCCCTGACCCTGCTGGTTCGGGTCGTTCTTGTCCGACTCGGCCCGCGGGTCGATCCGGGTCTCGTCGGCGGCCTCGGCCTGCGGTGCCGGGTCGGCAGCACCCGGCTGCTGCTCGGCGGCCGGAGTCTCCTCGGCCTGCCAGGCCTGCTCCTGCTGCCATGCCTGCTGAGCCTGCTGGGCCTCCGCCGGCTGCTGGCTACCCTCGACAGCGCCGTGCTCCTGCTGGCCCCACTCCTGGCCGGCCGGAGTCTGCTGGCCGTACTCCTGAGCGCCCCACTGCTGCTGGCCGGCGTCAGCGCCGCGCCACTGCTGCTCCTGCGGCCACTGCTGCGCCGGCTGGGCCTGGTCCTGGCCGCCCCACTGCTGCTGGCCTTCGGAGTTCCACGCCTGCGTCGGCTCGGCGCTCTGACCCTCGGCGGGCCACGCCTGCTCGGCACCCGGCTGACCGGCGTGCTGCGCGGAGTGCTGACCGGCCTGCTGGGCCTCGGCCTCACCGGCGGACCAGTTCTGCTGCTCGCCCTGGTTCCAGCCCTGCTCCTGCGGCCACTGCTGGCCCTGGTCCTGGCCCGCGACATAGCCACCTGCGGCGCCGGCAGCACCAGCACCACCAGCAGCCGCGTAGCCGCCGTACTGCTGACCCTGGTCGTACTGGCCGCCGAACTGACCTTGCTGACCCTGGTCGTAACCCTGCTGGGCGAAGCCCTGCTGCTGACCGTACGGCGCTGTCTGGCCGTACTGCTGGCCCGGCTGACCCTGCTGGAACTGGCCCGGCTTCGGCGCACGCACCGGCGCGGGGAGCGCCTGGAAGGTCTTCAGGATGTAGAAGCCGGCGGCGGCGTACAGCGCGAGGCCGGCGAGCACCATGAGGAAGCTGAAGATCTTCAGACCAGCGGTGCCGTTGTCGTTGAAGCCGGCGAACCCCGCGATCAGGAGGATCAGCGCGGTCACGCCCGTGATGACGAGTGCGGCCAGCGCGACGATCCGCGCGTTCGGGGTCCGCTCACCTTCGTTCACCAGCCACACCGCGCCGACCAGGGCGACGGCGCTCACCAGCCCGGCGAGGCCGAGCTGGCCGCCGAACGGGATGAGCAGGTTCGACACGTAGGTGGAAGCGGAGACGAAACCCGCTCCGCCGACGAACAGCCGGATCAACGCGGCCAGCGCGAGCAGGCCGGAGTATGCGAGCAGGATGTACGCGACCGGCTCTCTGAGCTTCTTGGTTGCGTCGGTGACCACGAGGGCTCCTCGGATGTTGGGGGGCCGTACAACTGAGCTGTGCGGATGTGATGACCCTCCGCAGCATAGTCGTGCGGTGGTCCGCCGCATTGACGACTCGGGCAGACTCTTCCCATGCGATTGACAGTGCTGGCCGGCGGCATCGGCGGCTCCACCTTCCTGCTCGGGCTCCTGAAGG
The DNA here is from genome assembly GCF_004366075.1 of Kribbella pratensis. Classification (GTDB taxonomy): domain Bacteria; phylum Actinomycetota; class Actinomycetes; order Propionibacteriales; family Kribbellaceae; genus Kribbella; species Kribbella pratensis. Next base: position 2,995,415 of record NZ_SODU01000001.1, read on the forward strand.
CCCGTCCGGACGCCGAGATCACCGTCGTGGGGAACACCGCGGACGACATCACCCTGTTCGGGCTGCGGGTCTGTCCCGACCTCGACACCGTGATGTACACCCTCGGCGGTGGCATCTCCCAGGAGCGTAAGTGGGGCCGCGAGGACGAGACCTGGGTGATCAAGGAGGAGCTCGCGGCGTACGGCGTGGAACCGACCTGGTTCGGGCTCGGCGACCGCGACGTGGCGACGCATCTGGTGCGCACCCAGATGCTGGACGCCGGCTACACGCTCAGTGCGGTCACCGAGGCGCTGTCCACACGCTGGAAGCTGCCCGTCCGGCTGCTGCCGATGAGCGACGACCGGATCGAGACCCACGTGGTGGTTGACGACCCGGAGCAGCCCGGGCGGCGCAAGGCCATTCATTTCCAGGAGTACTGGGTCCGTTACCAGGCCGGGATCCCCGCGCACCAGATCATTGCCGTCGGCCAGGACAAGGCCAAGCCCGCACCCGGCGTACTCGAGGCGATCGCGGACTGCGACGTACTGATCGTGCCGCCGTCCAACCCGGTGGTCTCGGTCGGCACGATCCTCGGCGTCCCCGGGATCCGGGACGCGGTCCGGGAGACGAAGGCCCCGGTCATCGGACTGTCGCCGATCATCGGCACGGGTCCGGTCCGCGGAATGGCGGACAAGGTGCTGGCCACCGTCGGTGTCGCGTCCACCGCGTCGGCCGTGGCCCGGTACTACGGTTCCCGCGCGTCCGGCGGCGTACTGGACGGCTGGTTGATCGACTCCTCCGACGCGATCCAGGCGGACTCGATCGCCGGGGCCGGAATTCATGTGCAGGCGGTGCCGTTGTGGATGACGGACGAGACCAAAACCGCCGCGATGGCTGACGCGGCTCTGACCCTCGCGGAGGCCGTACGGCGATGAGGAAGCACCTGGAGATCTTCCCGGTGACCGGACTGCCCGAGGTGGCGGCCGGTGACGACCTGGCCGCGCTGATCGCCGAAGGCACGGACCTGCGCGACGGTGACGTCGTCTCGGTGACGTCGAAGATCGTCAGCAAGGCGGAGGGCCGGCTGACGAACGGCACCCGCCAGGAGGCGATCGACGCCGAGCTCGTGCGGGTCGTCGCGCAGCGCGGTGAGACGCGGATCGTGCAGACCCGGCACGGCCTGGTGATGGCCGCCGCGGGCACCGACACGTCCAACACGACGCCCGGCACGGTCCTGCTGCTCCCGGTCGACCCCGACGCGTCAGCCCGCGACCTGCGGACCGCTTTGAAGCAGCGGTACGACGTCAACGTCGGCATCGTCGTCACGGACACGCTCGGCCGCCCGTGGCGCAACGGTCAGACCGACCTGGCGATCGGGGCCGCCGGCGTCCGCGTCATGGAAGATCTGCGTGGTACGACGGACAGCCACGGCAACGTCCTCGCGGTGACCGAGCCCGCGCTGGCCGACGAGATCGCCGGTGCCAGCGAACTCGTCAAGGGCAAGGCGGACGGCGTGCCTGTCGCCGTACTGCGTGGCATGGACGACGCCGTACTGCCGGCCGGTGAGCACGGGCCGGGCGCGCGGGCGCTGGTGCGGGACGCCGAGCACGACATGTTCAGCCTGGGAACGCGGGAGGCCGCGCGGGCCGCCGTACTCGACCGGCAACCGCCGGCCGGGCCGCGGGAGGCCGATCCGGCACTGTGGTCCGGACTGCTGGCTGACGTCGACGGTGTCCGTCTCGAGGCGGCAGACAACGGTGTCACGGTGTTCGGTGACGATCCGGTGACCGTCGGCATGGTCGCGGAGCGGCTGGCGGTGCTGCTGCACGCCGAGGGGTACGGCGTGGCGGTGCGTCCGGGACCGGGCAGCGAGGCGACGGTCACGTTCGGCTCACGGTCCCGATAGTTTTCTAGGCAACTTCTCAGGGGCACCTCGTACACTGCCTTCGCACGGCGGCGCGGTGGCCGCCCCGATCCGGGAAGACCAACACTGTGGGTAAAGCGTCGTCGCAGAAACAGTCGCGCCGCGAGATGATCGAGAAGATGCAGCGCGAGCAGGCCCGCTCGGACCGCCGCCGCACGATCCTCATCGTGGTGTGCTCCATCGTGGTCGGCCTGGCCATCATCGCCTACCCGGCGATCAAGCTGATCCAGGACTCCCGGACCAAGAACCAGGCCCTGACCGACTTCGGCGTCGCGGCATCCGCGGCCTCCTGTGACGCGGCCACCAACGACGACGGCGGCGGTACGCAGGACCACCGCCCCGACGGCGAGAAGATCGCGTACGCCGTCTCCCCGCCGTCCTCGGGCCCGCACTACGCGGTCTGGGCGCCGTTCGACAAGAAGTTCTACTCCGACGGCGACCGTCCCCCGGTCGAGAACCTGGTGCACAACCTCGAGCACGGCTACACGATCCTCTGGTACCGCGACACACTGCCGAAGGACCAGATCGACCAGATCGAGAAGATCTCCAAGTCCAAGCTGCCCGACAGCTCGCTCGGCAAGTTCATCGCGGCGCCGTTCAAGGAGTCCGACGGCAAGGCCTGGCCGGCCGGCAAGAACCTCGCCTTCGCGCACTGGAGCGGCCCGGACTCGGCCCAGAAGTCCTTCGGCCACCGCCAGTTCTGCGGCTCCGTCAGCGGCGAGGCCCTCAAGCAGTTCATGGAAAAGTACCCAGCCACCGACGCCCAGGAACCCAACGGCGGCTGACCCACCCCCATCCGCGTTAGAGGGGATATCCCTACGCGTCATGGGTTCTCCCCTGGTACATGAAGGGAGAACCCGTAACGCGAGCGGATATCCCCTCGTGTTGTGGTGGGGTCAGATGTAGTTCGCGTGGTCGGATTGGACTTGGGCTACCAGGTCTTTCACGCGTTCGCCGTCGGACAGTGGGCAGACCATGGTGACGTCCTGGGTGTGGACGATGATGTGGCTGCGGAGGCCCACGGCGGCGACCAGGTGGTTCGGGTCGTCGGTGACGATGATGTTGTCGTGGGAGTCGAGCAGGCAGCTCAGGGTGACGCTGTCGGTGCGGTTCCCGTTCGGGTCGGCGTCGTACGTGTCGGCGAGCGCGGCCCACGAGCCGACGTCCAGCCAGTGCACGGGCATCGGTACGACGACCACGTCCGCGTCGACCTTGCCCTGGGAAGCCGGCTCCATGACCGCGTAGTCGACGCTGATCTTGCGCAGGTTCGGGTAGATCTCCGCGAGCGTCGCCTCCCGCTCCGGGGTGTCCCAGACCGCGGCGACCTCACGCAGCCGCGCGGCCGATTCCGGCAGGAGCGTGTCGAGCACGTTCAGCACCGTGGAAGCCTTCCAGACGAACATCCCGGAGTTCCACCAGAACCGCCCGGTCGCCAGGTACTCCTCGGCCGTCGCCCGGTCGGGCTTCTCCCGGAAGCGGTCCACGACGTACGCCGACGTACCCTGGATCGGCGCGCCGCGCTCGATGTACCCGAGCCCGGTGTGCGGATGCGTCGGCTCGATCCCGAACGTCACCAGCGACCGGCCGCGCGCCTCCACCACCTCGAACCCGTGCTCGATCGCCGCCCGGAACTCGTCCTCCGGGCTGATCAGATGGTCCGATCCGACGAACGCGACCACCGCGTCCGGATCGTTGCGCGCAACCACAGCGGACGCGAGACCGACGGCGTTCGCGGTGTCGCGCCGGGCCGGCTCACCGATGATGTTGTGCGGGCCGAGCTCCGGAAGCTCCTTGCGGACCACGTCGGTGATCGCACCGACGGTGCAGACGTAGATGTTCTCCGGAGCGACCAGTCCCAGCAGCCGGTTGTACGCCACCCGCAGCAGCGACTGTCCCGCTGCCAGCGGCAGCACCTGCTTCGGCCTGTCGTCTCTGGACATCGGCCACAACCGCGTCCCTGAACCACCCGCCAGGATCACCACGTTTCGCATGAGGAGAGACCCTACCGGTCGTCACCAGGTGGCATCGGAATCCTGAGGTGCTGGAGGTCCGGAGGGATCGGCGAATCCGCGGGCTGCCAGAACAACTCGGCCTCACCGTCGAGCGCTGTCGCCGGTGCATCTGTGAGCCGGAAGCGGTCCCGCAACCGCCCGTAGAAGTCCGGCGGACGCAGCCGCACCAGCCGCAGCCGCCGTGGCGATCCGTAGACCCCGATCCAGTCCCCCGGATCGAGTACACCGCGCAGCTGCCCGTCGATGCTGACCGCGGCCTGCCCCGAGTGCGGCAGCACCCGCAGCGCGATCGGCTCGTCCGGCGCCGCGACGACCGTGCGGTTGAAGGTCATGTGCGGTGCGACCGGAGTGAACACGATCGCCTCGGTGTTCGGCGACAGGATCGGCCCGCCGGCGGCGAAGCTGTACGCCGTCGAGCCGGTCGGCGTCGCGACGATCACCGCGTCGGCGGAGTACGACGCCAGCAGCCGGCCGGACAGGTACACGCCGAGCGCCACCTGGTGATCGCGCGCGAGCTTCTCCACCACGACGTCGTTCAACGCGGTCACGTCGAGCGCCATCCCCCAGCCGTCGCCCTCGGCCATCTCGTGCCGTACCGGCGGCGGAGGCAACGCCGGCCCGTGCCCGTACCGCAGCAGCGACTCGATCCCGCTTGGGATCTCCAACGGCCGCGACGCCCGCATCGTCAGCGTCATCCGTTCTTCGTACGTCGCTCCGCCGTGATGCACCGCCTCGAGCGCCTCTTCGACGTCCTTGCACGCGACCTCGGTGAGGAAACCGACCTTCCCGAGATCCACCCCGAGGACGGCGGCGTCGTTCTTGGCAGCGATCCGAGCGCCGCGCAGGAACGTCCCGTCACCCCCGAGCGTGACCACCAGATCCGGATCCCCGGCGTGATGCAACTCGTCGGTCCCGGTACGCCGTTCCTGATGGTCTTTCCAGACGTCGATGTCCGTGCAACCGATACCGTGTGCGGCCGCCCAGTTCCGAACGGTCTCCGCAGTCTGAACCGCCACCGGCCGCCCCTGATGCACCACAAGCCCAAGCCGCCTAACCGCCACAACCCCTCCTCCGCGCTCGCCACCCCCACCGTAACCCGGCAACTTTGTGCACCCACCAACCATTCTGAGCGCGCCGAAACGGTCGGTGGGTGCACAAAGACGCGTGGGTGGGTTAGTTCGGTGGGGTGGGGCGGGTCGCGGTGATGATGGGGTCGGTTTCGTCGTCGAACTCGCCGATGACCTCCTCGAGGAGGTCCTCCAGGGCTACCACGCCGATCGCGGTGTTGCCGCCGCAGACGACTGCCAGTTGGGCGCGTTCGTCGCGCATGGTGCGGATCGCCTTGGCTACCGGGGTCTTGTCGCCTAGTTCCAGGGCCTCCGTCATCAGGTCCGACGCGCGGCTCGTGGTGTCGCCGGCGGTGGTCACGCGGGCCGCGTCGCGGACATGCACGATGCCGCAGATCCCCGTGGATCCGTCGGGACGCGGCCCGACGACCGCGAGGCGGGAGTGACCCTCGCGGCGGCTGGTCAGCTCCACCTCGCGGGCCGATGCGGACGCCGGGACCGTGGACAGCCGTGCGATCGGCGTCATCACCTGGCCGACCGTGGTGTTCTGCAGCGCGAGCATCGCGGTCAGCAGTTCGTGCTCGGGTTGTTCGAGGGTCCCGTATTCGCGCGAGGACTCGATCAGCAGCCGCAGCTCGTCCGGGCCGTGCGCGTTGGCGATCTCGTTCTGCGGCGTCACGCCGACCAGCCGGACGCACCGGTTCGCGATCCAGTTGAGGACGCTCAGCAGCGGGCGGAAGACGTACGTGAATCCGCGGAACGGCATCGCCAGCACCAGCGCCGCTCGCTCGGGGTTGCTGATCGCCCACGACTTCGGCGCCATCTCGCCGAGCAGGACGTGCAGCAGGCCGATCCCGCCGACGGCGATGATCAGCGCGATCACATGCCCGACGCCTTCCGGGATATGCGCCAGCTCGAACAGCGGATGCAGCAGATGCGCGACGGCGGGTTCACTCAGCGAGCCGAGGCCCAGCGTGCACAACGTGATCCCGAGCTGAGCACCCGCGAGCATCAGCGACAGTTCGCTGACACCGGCGATCGCGGCCCGGGCCGAACGGCTGCCGGACGCCGCCGCCTCCTCGAGCCGGTGCCGCTTGGACGCGACCAGCGCGAACTCGGCGGCCACGAAGAACCCGTTCAACGCCAGCAGTACGGCGGAGATGATCAGCGCCAGCGGCGTACTCATGCCGTCCGCTCCATCACGACGATGCCAGGCACCCGGCGCTCGATGGTCTGCACCGTGAGCCGCACGAACTCAGGCGGCACCGACCGGCCGTCGTGGTCGATCCGGTGCGGAAGCTCGACGACGAGCGAATCACCGACCTCGGGGATCCGGCCGAGCCGCGCCATCACCAGACCGGACACCGTCTCGTAGTCGTCGCTCTCCGGCAGTTGTACGCCGGTCACCTCGGCGACCTCGTCGACCCGCCGTCGAGCAGGCACCACCCAGGTCCCGTCGCCGCCCTGCACCAGCCCGGTCTCCGGCAGGTCGTCCTCGTCGCGGATCTCGCCGACCAGCTCCTCGGCGATGTCCTCCAGCGACACGATGCCCGCGAACCCGCCGTACTCGTCGACGACGATGGCGAGTTGCCGGCGCGCGACCCGGAGGCGCTCGAGGACCGCGGGCAGCGGGAGGGTCGTCGGTACGGCGACGGGCTGCGACGCCAGCGATCCGACCGCGATCGTCGCCCGATCGGCCGGTTCGAGCTCGACGACCTCGCCGATCGCGACCACCCCGATCACCTCGTCGACCGAGGCCCCGATCACCGGGAACCTGCTGTGCCCCGTGTCCTGCAGCTCGACGACCCGGGTCAGCGGCTCCTCACGGTGAACGGTGACCACGTCGACCCGCGGGACCATCGCCTCACCCGCGGTCCGGCCGCGGAAGTCAAGGCCACGGTCCAGCAGCCGCATCGTGTCCTGGTCCAGCAGGCCCTGCTCGTACGACGTCTCGATGATCCGGTCGAGCTCCTGGGCGGTCGCGCCCTGCGGCAGTTCCTCGACCGGCTCGATGCCGACGCGGCGCAGGATCCGGTTCGACGCCGAGTCGAACAGGTGGATCAGCGGCCCGGCAATGGCCAGGTACAGCAGGGTCGAGCGGGCCAGCCGGAGCGCGATCGCCTCGGCCTTCGCGATCGCCAGGTTCTTCGGCGCGAGCTCGCCGAGCACCATCTGGATGATCGTTGCCAGCAGCAAGGCGAGGATCACCGAGACCGACGTACTCACGGCGTCCGGTACGCCGGCCGCGCCGAGCAGGTTCTCCAGACCGGCACCGAGGTACGGCTCGGCGAAGTACCCGGCGAGCAGCGCGGTGATCGTGATGCCGACCTGTGCGCCGGACAGCACGAACGACAGTCGTGCGGTGACCTTCAGCGCTCGTGCGGCGGCCGCGTCACCGTCCGCGGCCAGTGTCCGCAGGCGGCTCCGGTCGACAGCGACGTACGAGAATTCCTGGGCGACGAAGTAGCCAGTGGCAACGGTCAGCACCAGGATCAGGCCCAGGCCGGCCAGGATCAGCATGGAACGACCTTATGAGAACTCCAGCGACTCCCATAGCGCGGGGTCAGCCCAACTGCCGCGGGGTCTGGCGCGGCTTCCAGGCGACCACCCGGCCGTCGCGGATCAGCTCGCCGTAGACGCCCGGATCGACGGCGTCGGCCAGGACCAGGTCGGCGATCGGTACGACGGCATCAGCCGGCGACTTCGCCTGGCTGAAGTCCTCGAACCACGGGCGGGACGCACGGGTGTCGACCAGCCCGGGGCAGACGGACGCGACCAGGGTGTTCTCGGCGAGGTCCCGGTCCCGTCGTTCGGCCGCGACCGCGCGCACCGCGGCGACCTGCGCCACCTTCGACGGGAGGTTGATCCACTCCGGCCAGCCCTGTGCCTGCGCCGTACCGTCGTGGACCGCCGTACGCCACTCCTCCACGACCTTCTCGACGTCCTCCAGCGAGACCTCGTCGAACCTTCCCCACAGGTCCTTCGGCAGTTGCTCCAGCGTCCCCAGCGAACTGGCCACCACGATCAGCCGTCCCCCAGGCCGCAGGATCGGCCCGAACGCCCGCAGCATGTGCTGCGCCCCGAGGTTCGCCACGTCGACGAACTCGTCGACCTGCTCCACGGGCGCCACCCCGGGCTCCAACGGCCCGACCGCGTTGGACACCACGATGTCCACAGCCCCCAGTTCGGCTGCCAGCCGCCGTACGGCTTCCCCGTCGGTCACATCGAGCACGCGCCCTTCGACCCGCGCCCTTCCTTCCACTCGAGCTGCCGCGGCGGCGACCCGCTCCGGGTTCCTGCCGGTGAGCAGGACCAGGTCCTCCGGGTTCATCCGCTGTGCCAGCTCTTCAACCAATGCATATCCGATGCCTTGATTGGCGCCGGTGACCAAAGCGATGCGTTGTTCTGTCATGTCTTCAACGTAGGTCTGCGACAGATATGACTCCAACGAAAGTTCGGCACACGTGGTATGCGTAGACGTCATGGACTTCACCGACGTCTCGCTGGTCGCCCTGCGCGTGTTCCGAGAGGTCTCCGAACGCGGCACGTTCACGGCCGCGGCCACTGCCCTCGGGTACACGCAGTCGGCCGTCTCCCGCCAAATCGCCAGCCTCGAACGTGCCGCCGGCAACCAGCTCCTCGAACGTCGTCGCGAAGGCGTCGCCCTCACCGACGCGGGACAGGTCGTACTGCGGAACGCCGCCGCCGTCCTGGACCAGATCGACGCCACCGCCCGCGAACTGGCCGGGCTTCCGGTCGCCGGCGGGACCGTGCGGCTGGGCTGGTTCCCGAGCGCAGGCGCGGTCTTGTTGCCACGAGCAATCAGCGCGGTACGTCGTACGCACCCGGCGATCACCGTGACGACGCGGGAAGGATCCACACCCGCGCTGGTCCGGGCGCTCCGGGCCGGGACGATCGATCTCGCGGTGATCGCGTCCGCTCCACCGTTCCGGCCGCCGGACGCCGAGTCGCCGGCGTTGAAGCTGGAGACGCTCGCGGAACGAAGCCTGCGGCTGGCGGTGCCGACCGGACATCCGCTCGCGGCGTCCGACTCGGTCGAGGTCGCGGACCTGCGAGGTCAGCGGTGGATCGCCGGGCCGGCGTCGAGCAGCGAGTTGTGGATGGGAGTGTGGCCGGGTCTGGACGAGCGGCCGGTGATCGCGCACACGGTCCGCGACTGGCTCGCGAAACTTCAGTTGGTCGCAGCCGGGGCAGGGCTCACCACGATCTCCGCGTCGATGGCGTCCGCAGTGCCGCCAGGTGTTCGGGTGGTCACGGTCCGGGGCGGGCCGCAGGAATTGCGCCGTACGCTCCTCGCCCGGCTGCCCGGCCGGATGACCGAGCCGACAGCGCTACTGGCTGCTGCCCTTCGTGCCGCCGCCCTCGAGGTCAACCCGCCGCTCTGAACCATCCATCGGAGGCTGAGCAGCCTGCGTGACCTGGGCGGGGGTCTCGTCGTCGTCGCCGTGCCGGGCCTTGTCGAACTCCTTCATCGCGCGGGCCGCGTTCCGGGTCAGCTCGGGGAGTTTCTTGGCGCCGAACAGCAGCACGACGATGACCAGGATGACGATCCATTCGCCGCCTTCGGGCAGCGCGAGCTCTGGCACCATGACAAGCCTTCTTTCCGGTCAATCCCCGTCCAACGTACGTCGGTCCGCGAACCGTAGGGTGGGCCATATGTCACGAGTCCTGCCCGAGTTGTTCGCGGCCGCGGTCCGCCGGGACGGCGGCGCCCCGTTCCTCACCTACTACGACGACACGACCGGCGAGCGGATCGAGCTCAGCGCGGTCACCACCGCGAACTGGGTCGCGAAGACCGCCAACCTGCTCGTCGACGAGTACGACCTGGAGGCCGGCGAAACCGTCGCGATCGGCCTGCCGCCGCACTGGCTCGGCGTGGTCTGGGCGCTGTCCACCTGGTCGGTCGGCGCATCGCTGACCAGCGGCACCGGCACGCTCGCGATCACCGGGCCGGACTTCGCGATCCGCGGCGAGCGCGAGACCGTCGCCTCCGCGCTGCTTCCGCTCGGCGGCCGCTTCCGCGAGCCGCTCCCGGACGGCATCCAGGACTACGGCGCCGAGGTCTACAACCATCCGGACGTGTTCGTCCCGTTCGACCCGCCGACGCCGGCCTCCCCGGCGTACGACGACCTCAACCACGAAGCCCTGATCGGTACGGCGGAACCCGTGAGCGACCGGATCCTCGTGACGCGTACGCTGACGGACCGCGCCGGGCTGGCCCTGCTCGTCGGCGTGATCTCCGGAGGTGGTTCGATCGTGCTCTGCCGCAACCTGGACGCCGCCAAACTGGAGCGCCGGATTACGGACGAGAAGGTCGACCGAGTTCTGGAGGGGTAGCGTGCGGCGGTTCGAGGGCAAGGTTGCGCTGGTCACGGCGGCGGCGCAGGGTATCGGTTCGGCGGTCGCGCGGCGGCTGGCCGACGAAGGCGCGTCGGTGGTGGTGACCGATCTCCAGGAGGAGAAGGTCACCGAGGTCGCGAAGGAGATCGGCTCGAACGCGCTCGGGATGCGGGTCGACGTGACGAGCCGGGACGACGTCGACGCGGCGGTCGCGGCCGCGGTCGAGCGGTTCGGCCGCCTGGACGTCGTGGTGAACAACGCCGGCGGCTGCATCGTGCGATCCGTGCCCGAGGACGCCACCGCCGAGGAGTTCCACGCGCAACTCGACCTCACGCTGGTCAGCGCCTCGCGCTGCATCCAGGCCGCGCTGCCGGAGCTGGTGAAGAACCGCGGCAACGTGGTCACGATCAGCTCGGTCAACGGGATCGCCGCCTTCGGCAACATCGAGTACGCCGCCGCCAAGGCCGGACAGATCGCGATGACGGTCAACTACGCCGCCCGCTACGGCAACCTCGGCGTCCGGTTCAATGTGGTTGCTCCCGGCACCATTCGGACGCCGAACTGGGACAACCAGCCGGACACCCTGGAGAAGTTCGGCAAGATGTACCCACTCGGCCGCATCGGCGAACCCGAGGACATCGCCGCCGCGGTCGCGTTCCTCGCCTCCGACGACGCCTCCTGGATCACCGGCCACACCCTCCCGGTCGAAGGCGGCGTCCTCACCGGCCCCGGCGTCCTCGACCTGACCACTTCAGGCCCCTTCAAGAAGGAGTACTAGAAGCCGAACGCGCCGACGACCCGCAGAGGCAACCCGGCGACGGCCACACCGAACCACAGGCCGCGGAACAGCCAGCACCAGCCTCGATGCCCACGGACGCCCTGCAGCACCAGGCTGCCGATGACCAGCGCGCCCAGGACCGCGAGCAGCACGACGCCGAACACCGTCCAGCCGCCGAGCAGCGAACCCACCCCGAGCAGGACCCAGAGCGGCCAACCCACGACCGAGGCAGGGCTCCACAGCGCATCGCGCGTCCGCCAGGGCTGCTTCCCGGGCCGCCCGCATCCGCACTCGGCGAACGGCTCCGGCGTCACGCTCATGGTCTGAACAGCTGCTCGGCCTGTGCCAGCGCGCTGGGATCGCCCGTGATGCGGTGCAGGCCGCGGAGGGCATGCGCCTGTTCGAGTTTGTTGCCGAAGGCACCCCAGTCCGCGGCGGCGCGCGCGAACCCGGCGGCCGCGGTCCCCGTGTCGCCGCGGTGTTCGGCGAGCAGCGCCTGCGCAGTCGTCGCCGAGTACTCGCGCATCGGCAGCACCGGCTCGACGAAGTCCGCGAGCTCGGCCGCAGCTTCGGCGTGGTCCACGGCGAGCGCCGCCCGCACCAAGGACGGCAAGCGGACGTCGAATTCGATGCTGCCGTGCAGATCGGGCAGCGAGGTGACCAACTGCAGGATCTCCAGGACGCCGTCCCGGTCGCCGTCGCGCGCACGCGTCGTCGCCGCAGGCGCGGCCGCGACGGCGATCATGTCCGGCCAGCCCGCCTCCACCGCCAGCCGGTACGCCTCCTCGGCGTGATCGCGAGCGCCCGGAAGGCCGGCCTCGGCCTCCGCCACCGCCAGCGCGCCGAGGACCTCGATGCGCCGCAACAGGGTGAACGCCGGGGAAGGGTGCTCGAGCTGGGCCCGGCACGCCGCGATCACCTCGCCCGACCGACCGGTCTCGATCATCAGCTGCAGGACCGTACAGCCGATCTGCTCCACCATCTCGGCCAGCCGGCGCCGGGCGGAGAACTCGCGAGCCGCTTCCAGCTCGCCCAGGGCAACCACCGGTCCCTCGATCTGCCACAGCACCCAGCCGTAGTTCAGCCACGTCACCGCCGCATCGCGCCCCCGACCGCCCTCGAGCAGCGCGGTCAGCGCCTCCTTGACGTCGACCAGCCCACCGGTGTCACCCAGACCGACCCGGGCGAGCCCCCGCGACTCCAGGGCCCGGTGCGGTACGGCGTACCCCTGCTCGGTCGCGATCCGCAGGGCAGAGTTCGCCGAGTCGATCGCATCCTGATAGCGGCTCGCGACCACGCGGATGCTCGCCTGGCCGGACAGCAACAGCGCCAGATCCTCGCTCGGCCCGAGCTCCTCGAGCATCCCGACCGCCCGGTCGACCGTCGCCAGGCTCTCCTCCATGCTGGTCAGCGAGTACGTCGAGGCTCTCAAGGCGAGCGCGACTCCGCGAATGTCCCCGATCGCCTCGAATCCGGCGATTGCCTCGAGGTACGCGGCCTGGGCGTCGTCGAGGCGGCCCGCCTGGAAGGCCGCCCAGCCCCAGCGCAGCAGGACCGTGGGACGTTCAGGATCGCCGGCCGGGCTCAGGGCCAGCGCGCGGTCGAGCAGGGCGAGCGCCTCGTTGGTGTCGAGGTTCATCGCCAGCTCCGCGGCCATCAGCTGGTACTCGCGCGCCCGGGGCGCGATCGCAGCGGCCGCATCCGGGTCGCCCAGGGCTGCGGCAAGGTCCAGGGCCGTGCTGAGGTGGTAGGCGATCAGGTTCGGCGTCTCGGCCTGACAGGCAGCGCAACGCAGTTCGAGCCAGTCGGCGGCAGCGAGGTGCCGTGCCGATCGAGCCGCGCGCGGCACCTGGCTGTAGGCGACGTCGCGGGTCAGGGCATGCCAGAAGGTGTATTCGTGCTGGCCCAGCATCGACGACCGCCGGACCGGCCGCACCAGCTCCTTGCGGGCCAGCTCCTGCAGCTCCTGGAGCACCTGGCCCGGATCACGGTCGGACAGCGCCGCCACGGCCTCGGCCCAGAACACCGGACCGATCACGGCGGCGTCCGCGAGCAAGGCCTTGCGATCCGGCTCCAGGGTGTCCAAGCGGGCCGCGATCAGCGCCGCGATGCCGATCGGCAGGTCGGCCGAGCCGGCCTGGTCCGGGCCGCAGTCGGTGACGATCCGGGCGAGTTCTTCGGCGTACAGGGGGTTGCCGTCGGCACGGCGTACCAGCCGCCGGCGGACCTCCACCGGCACCTCCTGACCGGCGAACATCCCGGTGAGGAGTTGATCGGTCTCGTCCGCCGTCAGCGGCGAGAGGCCGAGGGTGAGGGCGTTCTGCACCCCGCGGGTCCACTGCGGTCCGCGTTCGAGCAGCTCGGGGCGGGCGGTGACCACGACGAGCATCGGCAGATCGGTCAGCCACTCGGCCAGATGATCGACGAAGGCGAGCATCGCGTCCGTCGCCCAGTGCAGATCCTCGAACACCAGGACCACCGGCGACTGCTCGGCGAACGATTCCAGCAGCTGCCGCCAGGCCGCGAACGACTCCTCCTGGGTCGCCGACCCCGGCTGAGCGGACTGGTCGGCGCCGACCAGGGGTCCGACCCGGGCGCGCAACCAGGCGCGGTCCGCGCCGTCGGGCACGATCGCGTCGAGCTTGGCCACGGCCTGCGCGGGCGGGTCGGTGTCCAGGATCCCGGCCTGGACCTTGAAGACCTCCGCGATCGGCCCGAACGGCGTCTCGCCGTACGGCAGCGATCGGCCTTCGCGCCAGGTCACGAGCTCCTCGTGCTGATCCAGCCAGGCGCCGAACTCCGCGACCAGGCGGGACTTGCCGATGCCGGGCTCGCCGAGCAGCGTGACGAACTGCGGCACCCGCTCCGCGACGGCCTTCTCGAACGCCGTGCACAGCAAGGTCAGATCGCGCTGCCGGCCCACCATCGGCGTACTGAGGTCGCGGATGACGTCCGTGCCGAACCGTGCCCGCGGCGAGCCGGCCTGCCAGCGTTCGACCGGACGGCCGACTCCCTTGGCCGCGACGGGTTCCAGCGCGTCGTAGCCGAAGACCCGACTCGTCGCCTCGTGGGTCCCGCGCCCGACGACGACCGCGCCGACCGGCGCGGAGGACTGCAGACGGGAGGCGAGGTTGACCACCATGCCGGTGACGAACGGCTCGCCGAGCTCGGGTCGCGCGGTCAGCTGGACGAGCGCCTCACCGGTCTCGATGCCGATCCGGACCTCCAACGGCCCGTCGGGCAGCTGCCGCACCGCCTCGAGGATCGCCAGGCCGGCCCGGACCGCACGTTCGGCGTCGTCCTCCCGGGACCGCGGTGCGCCGAAGACGGCCAGGATGGCGTCCCCGGCGAACTTCTCGACCGTCCCGCCGTACCGCTCGACCGTCTGCCGCAGGGTCGAGTGGTACGGCGCCAGCCAGCGCCGGACGTCCTCGGGGTCGGCGGACTCGGACGCGCTGGTAAAGCCGACGAGGTCGCAGAACAGCACCGTGACGACCTTGCGTTCCTCGGTCATGGGGCCTCCCGTCCTGGACTGAGGAGCGGAGGGAGCGAAGCGACCGGCGCCCGCTGTCCCAGATCGGCTCAGTTCTGGGACTCGAGTGAGCGGATCCGGGCGGTCAGGGCCTTGAGCAGGGTCTGGGCGACCTCCGGGTTCTCCTTGACGACCGGCTCGAACGCCAGCGCGGACAGCGCGAACGTGGTCAGCCCGTCCGGCCCGGCCACCACGGTCGCGGATCGCGGCCGGCCGTCGATCAGCGAGATCTCGCCGAAGTAGTCGCCGACTTCCAGCGGCTCCCGTACGACACCGTTGACCTCCACGGCGGCCGAGCCTTCCAGCACCACCTGCAGGCCGGCGTCGTGGGCACCCTGCTCGATCACATGGCTACCGGCCGGAACCTTCAACGTGGTGCCGCGCTCGATCAGGTCGGACAGCGTGTCCTTGGACAGCCCTTCGAAGAGGTCGATCTTCCCCAGGAACTGCGGCAGGCTCTCGTGACTCATGGATCGCACCCCTCGATCAGTGCCCGGCACGGGCAACTCAGTGAACTGCGCCACAGGCTACAGCCGCTCCAGGACCACGCACCACGATTCAGTTCTTCGGCCAGGCTTCCCAGGCTGTTGCGAACATTTCGTCGACGGAAAACGTGTTCTGCCAGCCGAGGTCGCGGGTGGCCAGGTCGCCGTTGGCCACGACGCGGGACGGGTCACCGGGGCGGCGCGGGCCCTCGGTCGGGGTGAAGTCGATTCCGGTCACCCGGCGGGCGGCGTCCATGATCTCGCGGACCGACGTCCCGGTGCCGCTGCCCAGGTTGTAGACGGGTTCGAGGGTCTTGCCGGACTCGAGGGCGCGGGCGGCCGCGACGTGGGCGCGGGCCAGGTCGGCGACGTGCACGTAGTCCTTGACCGACGTACCGTCCGGGGTCGGGTGGTCGGTGCCGTAGATCTGCGGCACCTTGCCCTGGGTGAGCAGGTCGCAGACGATCGGGAACAGGTTGTACGGCGACGCGTCGTACACCGTCGGGTCGCCGGACCCCACCACGTTGAAGTAGCGCAGCGAGGTGTGGTGCAGTTCCGTCGCGGCCGCCTGGTCGCGGAGCAGCCACTCGCCGATCAGCTTCGACTCGCCGTACGGCGACTGCGGGTCGGGCGCGGTGTCCTCGGTGACGACCTCGTCCTTCGGCGTCCCGTAGACACCGGCGCTGGACGAGAACACGAGGTTGCGGATCTCCTTGTCCGCCATCGCTTCGAGCAGCGACACCATCGCGGTCACGTTCTGCGTGTACGTGTGCAGCGGGCGCTGCACCGAGACCCCGGCGTACTTGAATCCCGCGAGATGGACGACGCCGTCGACGCCCTCCAGCGCCTCGCGGACCGCCGCACCGTCGAGCAGGTTCGCCCGCACGAACGGCACCCCGTCCGGGACGAACTCCGCCTTCCCGCTCGACAGGTCGTCGATCACGACCACGTCGATCCCGTCGTTGCGGAAGGCGCGCACCACATGCGCCCCGATGTATCCGGCACCACCAGTCACGAGCCACGTCATGTCTCAGATCCTGCCACCAGAATCCGGCCCGGACCCCGTAAACGGGCCGAACCCGTACCATGGGCCATGATCGGACTGATTCTCGCCGCCGGAGCCGGACGCCGCCTTCGCCCGTACACAGACACGTTGCCCAAGGCACTCGTACCGATCACCCCGGACGTCACCGTCCTGGATCTGATCCTGGCCAACTACGCCGAGGTCGGCATCACCGACGTCGCCGTCGTCGTCGGGTACGCCGCCGACGCCGTCCGGACCCGGGTCCGCGACCTCGAAAAGCGGTACGGGGTCACGCTGGAACTTGTCCACAACGACAAGGCCGAGGTCTGGAACAACGCCTACTCACTGTGGTGCGCCCGCGACCTTCTGGCGACCGGCGTACTGCTGGCGAACGGCGACACCGTCCACCCGGCCTCGGTGCAACGCACGCTGCTCGGCGCCCAGGCGCCTGGCCGGCAAATCATCCTCGCGCTCGACACCGAGAAACCGCTGGCCGAAGAGGAGATGAAAGTGATCTGGTCCGAAACCAACGGGGTCGAGAGGATCACCAAGGAACTGGAACCGTCCGCCGCGACCGGTGAGTTCATCGGCGTCTGCCTCATCACGCCCGCGGCGGCGACGGAGCTGACCGCGGCCCTGGACGAGACCTGGCACCGCGATCCGCACCTGTACTACGAGGATGGGTACCAGCTGCTCGTGGACAAAGGTTTCCGGATCGACGTGGCACCGATCGGGACCGTCGACTGGGTCGAGATCGACAACCATGCCGATCTGGCCCGGGCACGGGAGATCGTATGCCGCTCCTGGCCCGGATGATCGCGGCACCGCTCGTCGTGGACGTGCGGCGGGGAGCGCCGTCCGAGCCGGCCGAGATCCTCGCCGACCAGCGGATCTCGCCGTCGGGGCAGTACGACGCGATCGTCGGGATCGGCGGTGGCTCGGTGCTGGATGTCACCAAGTTCGCCGCGGCCCGGAACCGATCGCGGTCAAGGTCGCCGACTACAACGACTGCGTACGGCAGACAACCGGCGTGCCCTAGGCGACGGTCGCCAGCCAGAAGTAGGTCAGCTCGGTCCACTCCACCTCGGCCGGCGCGACCTCCGCCGCGAACTCCTCCCGCGACGGGAAGTTCTTCAGCACCTCGAACGTGCGCCCGTCCGACAACTGGCGCATCTGGTACGTGTCGCCGTCGTCCGTCGTCCGGGTGATCGGATAGTTGCTGCCCTCCACGTACCGGTTGTCCGCGAGGATCACCACACCACCCGGCTCGACCCGATCCTTCAGGCTCGCGGCCCATCGGCGTACATCGGCGCGCGGGACATGCGACCAGAAGAATCCCGCGAAGATCGCGTCGAAGCGCCCCGGGACCGCGCCGAGATCGTACGCGTCCGCGGTCAGGAACCGTACGTCGGCCGGACCGTAGGACCGCGTCCGCGCGACAGCGAGCGTCTCGTCGTTCAGGTCCGTCGCGACGATCGACTCCGCCGTGGTCGCCAGCGCGGTCGTCCAGTAACCGGTGCCAGCGGCAACTTCCAGGACCGATCGACCCGCGACGAGCGGCGGCAGGAGGGACCGCAGACGGGCCAGGTCCTCCTGCCGTTCCGGCTTGTCGTACACCGCGTCGTACTCACCGGCACGCTTGCGGTAGTAGTCAGCAAGATCGCTCACTTGGCGACCGATCTGACCTTCGGTGTGAGTAGGAACGCGCCGACGTACAGCAGGGCGGCGACGATCAGCAGGCCGTGGAAGCCGATGATGAGGGCCGCGTACTCGAGGCAGCCGCCGAGCATCGCGCCGAGCAGGTTCGCCCCGAACGACGCCGTACCGTCGGCGGTGTCGGTGAACCGTTTCGCGAAGATCACGTTCGCCGCGAAGATCGGCAGGAACGCGATCAGCACCGCGACCAGCGCCCGCAACCCGACCGGCATCCCGAGCAGCCAGCTGTCCGGGAACACCCACGACAACGCGAGCCCGCCGAACAGTACGGCGAACATCACCTTGATCGGTGGTGTCTTGAACCGTCTCGTCACTTCGACCGCCGCGAGCACCGCCACCAGCACGCCGGCGAACACGATCGCGTTCACGACCCACGTCGTACCGAACAGCAACGCGAACCCGGTGATGCTCTTCGTCTCCAGCAGCATGAACCCGGCCCCGAGCAGGAACAGGTCCGCGTACGGACGCATCCGCCGGTACGACGCGCCGCCGCCGGCGATCCCGACGCCGACGAGACCGGCGACCAGGATCAGTCCGAGCGTGACGAGGTAGAGCGACGGGATCCGGTCCGTGAACAGGTACAGGAACGGCCGGTTGTCCGTGGCCGGCGGCGGCGTCTGCGCGGTCGCACCGGCCCACTCGGCGGAACAGTTCTGGTCCTGCTCGGTCAGGCCGACCGTCACGACCGCCTGCTGCAGACCGTCGCCGATCTTGTCCACGCACGGCTTGTGCCCGAATGCGTGCTGCGCCGTCGACGCGAGCCGGTCGATCAGCCAGGTCTCGCGGTAGTAGTTGTACATCGCGAACGCACCACCCGGGTTCAGGTGGTCACGCGCCGACTCGAACGCCTGCTGCGTGAACAGGTAGCTCTCCAGCCGCAGCGAGCTGGCGCCGTTGACCAGCGTCAACGAGTCCGGCAGCGCCAGCAGGATCAGGTCGTACTTCTTGTCCGTCCGGGACAGGAACGCCCGCCCGTCGTCGATGTGCGAGCTCACCCGCGGGTCCTGGTAGGGGCGGTCGGGGTGCAGCGCCTTGCCGAGGTCCCGGATCCGCGGGTCGATCTCGACCGCGTCGACGTGCTGCGCGCCCTTCTTCAGCGCGATCGCCACGTCCGAGCCCGAGCCGGCGCCGATGATCAGCACGTTCTTCGGCTGCTTGCCCGCGGTCGCCCGCTCGTACGGCAGCCCGTACTGCGGCTCCCACTGCAGGCGCGCGTCGGCCGGGATCGCCTGCTGGTGCGGTACGCCGTTCACCGTGATGGTCAGCAGCGGCACACCCTCCCAGGTGTACTGCTTCGTCTGCACCTTGTAGTACGGCGACCAACTGTTGTCGGACTTGGTCGACTCCTTGAACAGCACCCCGAGCATCACGAGCAGCGGCGCCAGCACCATCGCGGCGCTCAGCGCGGTAGCGACCGCCCGCCGGCCGGCTCCGGACGACCGCGGGATCATCAGCACCGCGAACACGACCGTGACGATGAGCCCCCACCAGATCGGCGGAGCGCCCAGGAACGACAGCGCGGTGAACGTGACGATCCCGATCAACGATCCGACCAGGTCGAAGCGGTACGCCGTCAGCCGCGGAAGCTCCGCGAAACAACGGCCGACCAGCTCCGCGGGACCGGCCAGCACCACGGCGGCCGCGACGAAGATGATCGGCAGGATCACCCAGACGGGCGGGCCGGTGGTGTTCAGGCTGGTGAAGTAGATCACGCTCGACGAGCTGCCGCGGTCGACCGTGACCGGCTTCCACGCGATCACCAGTACCAGCAGGCCCAGCATGATCGGCGAGTAGTACGGCAGCCGTTTCGCGCGGCCGGAGCGCAGGACGCCGATCCCGATCCCGAGGAACGAGCCGAGCAGCACGAAGTTCGAGAAGTAACTCAGATGGACGACGTTGGAACCGGTCCAGCGGATCAGCGCGAGCTCGACGAACAGCATCAGCGCGCTGGACGCGACCAACCGCGTCCGAACTCCGAACGGGCTCGGCCAACCGGTCGTGACGACGTGATCAGTAGCGGAGTCGACTGCCATGCGGGGCGACGTTACCGGATATCGAAGTGCTCTGCGTCACCCCGCAGGCATCGTTACTTTCTGTTCGAACAACCGTCAGTGACGACGGGCGGGCTTCGGGAGTTCGCAGCCGGACTTGTTGAGGTCGATGGTGCGGTTCGCGGTCAGGCAGGTGTAGAGCCACCAGGTCTGCTGGCCGTACGCCGCACCTTGTTCGACGGTGACGTTGCCGTCGGCGTCCACCTCGCACGGGTTGTTGACCGTGCACTGCTCGCCGTCCTCGTTGCCGGTGTTGTTGATGCCGATCACCTCACCGGTCGAGGTGCTGACCACCGGCGATCCCGACGTACCGCCGATCGTCTCGCAGCCGGGCTGCTGGTACTTGATCGAGTTCTGCCAGGTCCAGTCGCCCTCGCGGAGCTGCGGGATCGTCGCCTGCACCGAGCAGGTGTAGATCCGCTTCCAGTACCCGGACACCACGGCCATGCCGGCGCCGTCCGCGGGGCCCTGCTTGGCCAGCGTCAACGGGGACACGTTCAGGCGGCTCTTGATCGACGCGTAGGACTCGTTGACCTCGTACACGATCATGTCGGTCTTGGTCATCGTGCCGAACAGGATCCGCGCGGCGCGGACCGTACCGGCCCGGCCGGAGTCCGGGTTGAGCAGCGTGATCGAGCGCGTCGACGTCTTGTTCACCAGGACCTGGCCGGGCTGCAGGAACCCGCCCTCGTAGCAGTGCCCGTTGGTGAGGACGAGCGCCTTGTCGGTGGCGACCGATTCGGCGTACCGGACCAGCGACGCGGAGCAGTTGCTGAGCGCGGCGATGCCGGTGAAGTCGGCGCCTGGCGCCGCGGCTTGGGCGGAGGTGGTGCCGAGGAGCGTTGTCGTCGCGACCGCTGTGGCGGCCAGGAGCGTACGGAACAGTTTCATGGGGGCGGTTTCCTCACTGTTTGTGCTTGCAGCACTTCGTAACCCATCCCCCGGCCGGTCTCCATCACAGTTGCGTGAAACCGGCTGTCCACAGGGTCATCGCAGGGGTTTTCCTGCGCTCCGTGTCAGGACTGCTACTCTTCGTTTCCGGATCCGCCCGGTCTCGAACCATCGGCCACCACGGCACGTCGTACCTGATGACGAGGAACGACAAGGTACGGTCGATCGGCAGCAGCCCGCCGCCCGACGGCGTTGGATTTTCAGGGAACGGAAGGACGTCATGCCGCAGGAGACACCAGACCTGCGCAACCTCCGCGAGCCGGTGCGGTTCAGGCGGGCGCTGACGCTGTTGCTGATGACGCTGGTCCTGCCCGGATCGGCGCAGATCGTCGCGGGCTCGCGGAAGACCGGCCGCTGGGTCTGGCGGGTGGTCGCCGGCCTGATCGCGATCGTGATCTTCTTCGTGGTCCTCGGCCTGATCTGGCGGTCCGGCACGATCAACATCCTGGCCCGCCCGGGCACGCTGCGGATCGTCCAGGTGCTGCTGATCCTGCTCGCGGTCGGCTGGGCGGCGCTGTTCGTGGACGCCTACCGGCTCGGTCAGCCGCTGACGCTGGAGCGGAACCACCGCCTGATGACCAGCATCATGGACGGTGTCCTGATCTTCGTCGTCGTCGGCGCCCTGATCTACGCCAGCGTGATCGTGAACACCCAGCGCGACTTCGTCGCCAGCGTGTTCGGCAACGGGCAGAAGTCGAAGGCCGACAAGGGCCGCTACAACGTGCTGCTGATGGGCGGCGACTCCGGCGCGGACCGGATCGGCACCCGTCCGGACAGCATGACCGTGGCGAGCATCGACGCGGACACCGGCCGGACCGTCCTGATCGGCCTCCCGCGGAACCTGTCCAAGGTGCCGTTCCCCGCCGGTACGGCGATGGCGAAACAGTTCCCCGAGGGCTTCAAGTGGAAGAACTGCGGCGCGGAATGCCTGCTGAACGCGGTCTACACGTACGCCGCCGATCACAAGAACCTGTTCCCCGGCGACGCGAACCCCGGTGAGACCGCGACCATGCAGGCCGTCGAGGCCGTCACCGGGCTGAAGCTCAACTACTACGTGCTGATCGACCTGGCCGGGTTCCGCGACCTGCTGAACGCGGTCGGCGGTATCACCCTGGACATCGGCAAGCGGGTCCCGATCGGCGGCGGCAGCTCGCCGATCAAGGGCTACATCGAGGCCGGCAAGAACCAGCACCTGGACGGGTACCACGCGCTCTGGTTCGCCCGTTCCCGGGCCGAGTCGTCGGACTACGAGCGGATGGCCCGGCAGAAGTGCGTGATGTCCGCGATGCTGAACCAGCTGTCCCCGCAGACCGTGCTGACCAAGTTCCAGGGCATCGCCTCGGCCAGCAAACAGGTGGTCAAGACCAACATCCCGGCGGGTGAACTGGGCACTTTCACCGATCTCGCGCTGGACGCGAAGAAGCTGCCGGTGTCAAGCTTCTCCGCGGTCCCGCCGCTGATCCACACCGGCGACCCGGACTTCGCGCTGATCCGCACCAAGGTCGCGGAGACCATCGCGAAGTCCGAATCGCTGGACAAGGACGGCTCGGGAGGAGACGGTAAGACTTCGAGCACTCCGCGTAGCAGCACCAGCACCGCCCCGACCACCAGTACGACGAAGAAGCCGAGCACCAAGAAGCCGACCACCTCACCGACCACACCCGCCGCTGGCGTCGACGACGTCGCATCGATCTGTAAGGCCTGACCTGATATGCCGCTGTCCCACTGGCCACCCGTGTCCGTCGTGATGCCCGTGCTGAACGAGGAACGCCATCTCGAGGAGGCGGTCGGCCGCGTCCTCGAGCAGGACTACCCCGGCAACCTGGAGGTCGTCCTCGCGATCGGTCCGAGCAAGGACCGGACGCAGGAGATCGCGGACAAGCTGGCCGAGAAGGACCACCGGATCAGCATCGTGCCGAACCCGACCGGCAAGACGCCGGCCGCGCTGAACGTCGGCATCGCGCACGCCAAGCACGACATCCTGGTCCGGGTCGACGGGCACGGCGCGCTCACCGACGGGTACATCACCCGCGCGGTGGAAGTGCTGGAGGAGAGCGGCGCGGACAACGTGGGCGGCGTGATGGCCGCCGAGGGCCGGACCCCGACCGAGATGGCGGTCGCCTGCGCGTACCGCTCCCGGCTGGGTCTGGGCGCGTCGACGTTCCACCAGGGCGGCAAGGCCGGCCCGGCCGACACCGTGTACCTCGGGGTGTTCAGGCGGGCCGCGCTGGAGCGGGTCGGCGGGTTCGACGAGACCATGCACCGGGCCCAGGACTGGGAGCTCAACTACCGGATCCGCAAGACCGGCGGCCTGATCTGGTTCAGCCCGGACCTGTCCGTCACGTACCGGCCGCGGTCGTCGCTGTCCGCGGTGGCGAAGCAGTTCTTCCACACCGGCCAGTGGCGCCGCGAGGTGGTCCGCCGGCACCCGGAGACCGCCAGCAAGCGGTATCTGGCACCGCCGGTCGCGGTCATCGGCCTGGCGGTCGGCACCATCCTCGGCATCATCGGCCTGGCCACCGGCATCAGCTGGCTGGACCTCGGCTTCCTGGCCCCGATCGGGTACGCCGTCCTGCTGCTGGTCGGCTCCGCCGTCGAAGGCCGCTACCTGCCGTGGAAGGCTCTCGCCTGGCTCCCCCTGGTCTGCGCGACCATGCACGTCTCCTGGGGCCTCGGCTTCCTGATCGGCCTCCGAGAGAAGCCGAAGGCCGTCTAGCTCCTTGTTGACTTGATGTAGGCGGCTACGACTTCGTCGACGGGGCCGTCGAGTTTGAGTACGCCAGCGTCGAGCCAGAGGGCGCGGTTGCAGGTCTCCTGCACCACGTCCAGGCTGTGGCTGACCAGGAACACCGTGCCGGCCTGGTCGCGGAGCTCCTTGATCTTGCGTTCCGAGCGGACCCGGAACTCGGCGTCACCGGTCGCCAGCGCCTCGTCGACGAGCAGGATGTCGTGCGTCTTCGCGGACGCGATCGCGAACTTCAGCCGGGCCGCCATCCCGGAGGAGTACGTCGACATCGGCAGGTCGATGAAGTCGCCGATGCCGGAGAACTCGACGATCTCGTCGTACCGGCGCTGGATCTCGGCCGCGGACATGCCCATCGCGAGGCAGCCGAGGACGACGTTGCGGTCGCCGGTGAGGTCGTTCATCATCGCCGCGTTGACGCCGAGCAGCGACGGCCGGCCGCCGGTGTAGACAGCCCCTGCCGCGGGCGGCAGCAGCCCGGCGATCGCGCGGAGCATCGTCGACTTCCCGGAGCCGTTGCGCCCGATCACGCCGATCGCGTCACCCTTGTACGCCGTGAAGCTGACGCTCTTGACCGCGTGCACCTCGCGGATCGTCGGCCGGTCCTGGCGCTTCACGATCCGGCGCAGCGCGGTCGCCGCCGTACCCTTGCCGCCCTGTCCGGCGATCACCTTGTAGATGATGTCCAACCGGTCGGCGATGACCGTTGGTTCAGCCTCGCCCATAGCGGTCCTCCGCCTGCCAGAAGTACCAGAACCCCGACGCCAGCATCACGAACGACCAGACGATCGCGATCGACCAGGCGTGCGGCAGCTGGTTCGGTTCGTGCTCCTCGAGCAGCGACCGCCGGATGATGTCGATGTACGCCGAGATCGGGTTGAACGCGAGCACCTGGATCACCCAGCCCGGCGCGTCGACCTGGTTCAGCTTGGCCGGCAGCGAGAAGAAGATCCCGGACGCGTACAGCCAGGTGCGGGTGACGAACGGCAGCAGTTGCGTGATGTCGGAGACGAACGTCCCGATCCGCGCGAAGACCAGCGTGATCCCGATGTTGAACATGACCTGCAGCAGCATCGCCGGTACGACGAGCAGCCAGCTCCACGCGGGCCCGTCGGTGAACCCGACGACCACGAACAGGATGCCGAGCGACACCAGCATCTGGTTCAGCTCGTTCAGCACGTAGGCGAGCGGAAGGGTCGCGCGCGGGAAGTGCAGGGTGCGGATCAGCGACAGGTTCAGCGCGAGTGATCGCGAGCCTTCGGTCATGCAGCGCTGCGTGAACGTGAACACGAAGATTCCGCTGAGCAGGAACGCGACGTAGTTGTCGATCCCGTTCTTCGTGCCGAGCAGAACCCCGAAGGCGAGGTAGTAGACGGCCGCGTTGAGCAGCGGCGTCAGCACCTGCCAGATCGACCCGAGGCGAGCTCCGGCGTACATGGCGTACGTGCGGGCGGCAGCGTAGCTGACGACGAACTGGCGACGGCTCCACAACTCGTGCAGGTACGAGCCGAGCGGCGGGCGGACGGAGCTCTTGGAGAGTCCGTACCGTCGAGCCAGCGCCGCTGCGTCTGTCGCCCCGGTTGGCCCGGTCATGGGGCCCCCGGCCTGGACTGAGGTGCGCAGGGAGCGAAGCGACCGGAGCGACGAGGGAAGGCCGGGGACCAAGGCCCCATGACCCGCCGCGCCGGAGGTGCGGCATCCAGCACAGCGGCGGTTGGCATTGCGACAATGTACTGCGCTGTGTGACGTGCCTGTGACGCAGGTCAGGCCACTAAGCGGGCTCTCAGCTTCTCGAGGTCCTCGTCGGTCAGTCCACCGTGCCGCAGGTATGCCTCGGGTCCGCCGTACTCCTCGTCCAGATGCCGCAGGATCGCGACGATCGACTCGGCCCGGGTGTCCCGGAACTCGATCATCTCCGGGTGCTTCGCGACGTCCGGTTCCTCGGCGAGCTGCTCCTCCAGCCAATGCGCGAGCCGCGACTGCGTGAGGTAGTAGTCGGCGACGATCTCTTCCTCGGGTACGCCGGCCACACTCAGCGCCAGCGCGACGATCATGCCGGTGCGGTCCTTGCCGCCGTGGCAGTGGACGACCACGGCACCGTCCTGCTCGTCCGCGATCGCCTTCACCGCGGCCGCGAACAACTCCGGCCGCTTGTCCAGCATCCACGTGCACGCCGCGACGATGGTCGCCTGCCCGTGGTCCGGGTCCGCCAGATCCGCCAGCGACTGCCGCACCGCCAACGGCGTACCGGTGAACGGCGTCGGCGCGATCGCGACCTCGCCGTCACCGCGCAGGTCCAGGATCCGGCTGACCCCGGAGCGACGTACCGCCTCGATGCCGTCCGCGTTCAGGTACTGCAGGCTGTCCGCCCGGATCAGCACGCCCTCGCGCACCACCCGTCCGTCGGCGGTCGGCAGGCCGCCCACGTCGCGGACGTTGCGGCATCCGGGCCAGTCGAGATCCATCGCGTTCACCTGTCCTGTGGGCGGTTCTGCGGGCGGTCCGGGTTCGGGCCCGGGTTGTACGGCGGGGGCGCCGGGAAGGTGTGGTTCTGCTGCGGGGGCACCGGCGGGTACGGGTAGTTGCCGGGGGCACCTGGCTGGCCGGGGAAGGTGTTCGCCGGACGGTTGCGCCGGCGCTTCTTGACCGCGCCGACGGTCAGGAACGTGATGCCGAGCCCGAGGAAGATCAGGAACGAGAACACGGTGCCGAGGATCGACAGTACGAACGCGAAGACGGACGACTTCGGACCGGCGGCGTAGGTCGCACTGGTCTCGTCGTCGGTGCACGAGATGCTGTAATCCCCGGCCGGCACGGTCTGCGTCGACCGCGCCACGACGTACCAGCTCTCGCCGTTGATCGTGATCGTCTCCGAGCCGGTCGGCGGCTTGATCGGTACGTCGTTGCCGTTCGCGTCCTGAACCTCGCACGGCGGGTTCAGCACCGGGATCGACGCGTAGATCGTCAACCCTTCTTTCTTCAGGTGCACGACCCCGCCCTCGATCGACTGCGGCGTCCGCGGCGCGGTCACGACGATCCGCCATACGAAGAACCCGACCACCAACGCGCCGACGACGAAACAGGCGATGCCGACCTTCGGCAGAACCGACTTCTTGGGCGCCGCGGGCGGAGGGGGATACATCGTCATACCCGCACGGTATCCGCTCCGAGGACCGGGCTTAAGGGACGCCGAGGAGTCTCAAGCCTGCTGCGGTTGCGGCGGCGGCAACGACCACGAGCACGAAGGGGGCCTTGCGCCAGGCGAGGATGCCGCCGACCAGGACGCCGGCTGGACGCGCGATGCCTGCCGGGCCGTGGCCCTCCGTCAGGGCGGATGTGGCGACCAGTGCGGTCAGCAGGACGATCGCGGCGGCGGCGAGAAACTGCTGCGCGCGCTCCGGCATCTCGAACCGGCTCCGTAGCGCCGGTCCCGCGAACCGCATGGAAAAGGTGCCGACAGCAAGCACCCCGATCGCGACCAGTACCAGTGGAGTGTTATTCATTCGGCGCCTCCTCCAGTGCGGGCTTTCCGGCGCGGTAGAACAGCATGCCGGCCAGTGCGAGCAGTACTGGCAGACCGGCCGGCAGGAAAGGCGTTGCGATCAAGGCGATCACGACTCCCACGAGTGCCGCCGTACGGGTCGATCGATCCCGGAGAGCGGGCAGCACCAGCGCCAGCAACACCGCGGGGAACGCCGCGTCCAGTCCGAAGACATCGGTGTCGGTGATCACCGAGCCGGCCAGTCCACCGATCACGACCCCGATGTTCCAGCAGACGAAGATGCCGATCCCGCCGGCCCAGTACGCCGCCCGCCGCTGCTTCAGCTCGTCCTGCCTCATCGCGAACGCGACGTTCTCGTCGGTCATCAGGTGACTGCCCGGCCAGCGCCGCCAGCCGCTGCCGATCACGTCGCTGACCGCCAGCCCGAACGCGATGTGCCGGGTGTTCACCAGGAGTCCCGCGGCCATCGCCGCGATCGGGCTCCCGCCGGCCGCGACGATCCCGACGAACAGGAACTGCGACGCGCCCGCGAAGACCACGATCGACAGCAGGACCGGTACCCACAACGGCAGCCCGCCGCCGACGCTGATCGCGCCGTACGACAGCCCGACGACGCCGTCGGCCAGGCAGACCAGGCCGATGTCGCGGGCGAGTCCCCGATCGAGTGTTCGCCAGATCGAACGCATGGGCATTATGATGAACACCGCACGGACCGTTCGTCAAGCCGAACGATCAGACTGATGGAGCGAACAGCGATGGATACCAAGGCGCCACTCGACGTGATTGCCACCTCCCTGCGCCGGCACCGGGCCCGCGCCGGGCTGTCCTTGACCGAGGTCGCGAAACGCGCCGGCGTCGCCAAGTCCACGCTGTCCCAGCTCGAGTCGGGCACCGGCAACCCGAGCGTCGAAACCCTGTGGGCGCTGGCCGTTGCGCTCGACACCCCGTTCGCCGCGCTGCTCGACCCGCCGCGCCCGAAGGTGCAGGTCATCCGGGCCGGCGAGGGTCCGGCGATCTACTCCGACCAGGCCGAGTACAGCGCCACGCTGGTCGCCTCCAGCCCGCCGAACGCGCGCCGCGACATCTATCGTATCGTCGCCGCCCCCGGCCCCGGCCGGAAGTCCGAGCCGCACATGCCCGGCGTCGTCGAGCACGTCATCCTCGGCTCGGGCCGTGCCCTGGTCGGCCCGCTCGACGACCCGGTCGAACTCAACCCGGGCGACTACATCGCCTATCCGGGCGACCTTGCCCACGTCTTCCAGGCCCTCGAGGAAGGCACAGCGGCAACGCTCGTTTCTGAACACGTCTAGCGCCGCTTCAGCTGCCACCCGAGGGCGAGCAGCGCGGTCCCGCCCGCCACGGCCGACACCACGGCGATCGCAGTCGGCAGCGAGTAGGCGTCACTCAGTAAGCCCGTCGAGATCGCGGTCGCGGCCACACCGAGGTACACGCACGTCAGGAAGGCCGCGGTCAGCTCACCACGCCGCCCACTCGGAGCGAGGTGATTGATCTCGGCCTGCGAACCGAAGTACGTCAACCCGAGTCCGGCGCCTGCGAAAACCGCGGCGACGACGACCAGGGCGAGCGACTTCGCCGGGAATGCGCTGACGAGTGCGGCCAGGCCGACGACGAGCGACAGCAGACCGGCAGGCTGAGCTCGGCGCGGCGACAGTTGCGCCCGGACGGAGACCGCCTGCACGGCGCAGGCGGCGGCCAGCATCATCGCCGCGACAGTGCCGAGCAACGCCAGGTTGTGGGTGTGCAGCAGCTGCGCGGTGTACGACGGAACGACGGACAGGAAGAGTCCACCGGTCGCCCACACGGTCGCGGCGCTCAGGCTCGCCCGCGCGAAGTCGGCGCGGATCTCCGGCGGGACCGACGGACGCTGCGGCCGCCAGCGACCACCGACCGGCTCGCGCGGCAGTCGCGAGACGGCGATCGCGGTCACCACGGTGAGCACGAGTCCCACGCCGTACGGCAGTTGGCGTGGCGCCGGTGCCCACCCCGCAACGACACCGGCCACCAGCGGTCCGGCTGCGCTACCACCACTTTGTGCGAGCACGGTGGCCAACGCCGCCTTGCCACGATCGTCCTCTGGTTCGAGCTCCACGAGGGCGGCGGCCGCGGTTCCCGCAGTGGCGCCCAGGGCGATGCCCGCGGCGATCCGGCCGGCGAAGAGCCACGCGGTGTTCTGGGCCGCCGCGAGCAGAATCAGTCCGACGGCGCCGAGACCCAGCCCGCCGAGCAGCACCCGTTTCCGTCCGATCTGGTCCGACAACTGGCCGAACACGATCAGCGACGGGACCAGGACCGCCATGTACACGGCGAAGATCAGCGTCAGCTCGGTCCCGGAGAAACCGAACCGCTCCCGGTACACGCTGTACAGCGGCGTCGGCAGGTTCCCGTCCAGCAGCAGCACGAACAACGCCGCGGCCACCACCAGGAACGGCCCACGACGGCTCGTTCGGATCCGTTCGGCTGTTCCGGTCATCCCGTTCGCGGTACCCGACCGGCATCACCGCAAACGACGATCGTTTCCGACTATCTGTAACGTTAACTGCTCAGCTCTGGACATTTACGCGCAACTCTGCGCATCATCGCTCCAGAGAGCTCTCTGACGAAGTCCCGCCCCACTTCGCTTGGAGGTAGCACCCCCTATGAGACTCAAATCCTTACTGCTGTGCGCTCTTCTCGGCCTCGCCGCTGCCCTCGTTCCCGCTAGTGCGTCGGCCGTCGGCGTGACCCCCGGCACCTACGTCAACTACACGTTCGACACCGCGTCGCTCACCCAGGCCGAGTTCAAGATGACGATCAACGCCTCCCCCGGCCGCGCGAACGTCTACTGGGCCAACCAGTTCGGCTTCACCGGCGGCGACGTCGGCGGCTACACCGGCATGCAGACGCACCGCGACGGCGGCGGCATGTTCCTGTACTCCCTCTGGAACTCGACAGCCTGGAAGGCCGGAGACGCAGGCACCTACTGCATCAAATTCCAGGAGGACGGCACCGGTGGCAGTTGCCGCCTCGACCAGGCCCCGACCGCCGGCCACACCTACGCATTCGCCGTCGCGAGCGAGGGCAGCGGCTGGTACGGCGTGACGGTCCGCGACCTCACCGCCGGTACGTCGTTCAAACTCGGCAGCCTGCAAACCGGCTCCGGGAACACGATCAGTACGTCGGGAATGGTCAGCTGGACCGAGTACTTCGACTGGAACAACGACAAAGCCACCTGCGACGACGAGCCGTACTCGAAGCTGACGATGAGCGCGCCGACCAGCGGCAGCCTCACCGCGCACTTCACCGGCACGTCGGAGAGCAGCGGCTGCGCCGCGGACAGCCAGGTCACGCTGAACGGATCGACCGCCGTCCAGGAGAACGGCATCGGCAACTCGGACTCGGGTGACATCCGCGGCAGCGGCGGCTGCCTGGACGTCTCCGGCTCGGACGGTACGACGATCCTGCTGTACACCTGCACCGGCGGCAACAATCAGAACTGGGTGCACGCGGAGAACTCCACGTTCCACGCCCTGTTCAGCTGCCTCGACGCGAGCGCGACCCAAGCCGGCACCGTGATCCTCTACAGCTGCCACGGCGGCACGAACCAGCAGTGGACACTGCCCGGCGACGGCACGATCCGGACCGGCGGCCGCTGCCTCACCGCACCAGCTGCCCTCGGCAACGCCGTGACCGTTGCCACCTGCAACAACTCGGCAGCGCAGCGCTGGACGGTCTGAAACAGCACAACGCCCGGGACCACAGTGGTCCCGGGCGTCGCGACGTACGGTCAGATCTTGCGGCCGACCGCGCCGACGATGCACTCCTCCACCTGGTTCAGCGGCTTGAGCCGCGGACCGTCCGGCCACCAGTCGTCGCAGAGCACCAGGCCCGGGGCAACGAGCTCCTGGCCGGGGAAGAACTCCATCAGTTCCGCGCGGGTGCGGAACCTACCGCTGCCCATCGGGCTGTGGATGAACTTGTCCTCCATCTTCCGGGCGACCTCGGAGTGTTCCGGCGTCTCCGGGTTGAAGAAGTGCGACACCACCGTGTACGACCCGGGCACCACCGCGTCGACGTACTTCTGCATGATCTGCGCGCCTTCGGTGCCGATGTAGTGGTGCAGCGTGCCGTTCTGGATCACGGCGATCGGCTCGTTGAAGTCGAGGAAGCTGCGCACCTCGTCGTTGGACAGCACCTCGTCGGGGTCGAAGATGTCGGCGCTGACGAACAGCGTGTTCTCGTTCTCCTCGAGCAGCGCGCGGCCGTGCGCGAGCACCACCGGGTCGTTGTCGATGTAGAGCACCTTGGCCTCGGGCTGGATCCGCTGCACGATCTGGTGGGTGTTCTCGGCGGTCGGCAGACCGGACCCGCAGTCGAGGTACTGCGTCATACCCGCCTGGCCGGCCAGGAACCGGCAGGCACGGATCAGGAAGTTCCGGTTCGACTTGGCCAGGTCCTGGGCCTGCGGCGCGGCAGCCTGGACCCCGCGCAGTACCTCGCGGTCGACCTCGAAGTTGTCCTTGCCGCCCAAGAAGGCGTCGTACACGCGGGCGATACTGGCCCGGGAGGTGTCCACGCCGACCGGGATCGAACTGGGTGCCTTGGTGGCGTCGACCATCAGTGAACCTCGCAGAGAGTAATCGGGAAGTCTGTTCGACCGACTCTACCGAGAGTACGGCGCGCTGAACACACCGTGTCGGCACGTGCGGTATGGACATATTCACGACCCGTTATGAAATGATCAGCTGCTGCAACCGAACCGCTGCTGCTGGGAGGCCAGAGGTGACCGAGCCGGAGGCGTACGGCGGCCCGACCGCTCTGCGCATCGTGCTCGGTGTGCACCTGCGCCGGCTTCGCGAGGCCGCCAAGGTCAGCCGCACCGATGCGGGCTGGGCGATCCGCGGCTCGGAGTCCAAGATCAGCCGCCTGGAGCTCGGCCGGGTCGGGTTCAAGGTCCGCGACGTCGACGACCTGCTGACGCTGTACAAGCTCGAGGACCCGGAGGAACGCGACCGGCTGCTCACGCTGGCCCGCGACGCGAACAATCCGGGGTGGTGGCAACGGTACGACGACCTGACGCCGCAGTGGTTCCACTCCTACCTCGGCCTGGAGATGGCGGCCGATCTGATTCGTACGTTCGAGCTGCAGTTCGTGCCGGGTCTGCTGCAGACGCCGGACTACGCGCGGGCCGTCATCCAACTCGGCCGGCAGGACCAGCCGTTGTCGCGGGCCGAGCAGGATCGCCTTGTTTCGTTGCGGATGGGCCGCCAGGAAGTGTTGACGCGGCAACGACCCGCGCGGCTGTGGGCGGTGATCGACGAGGCGGTACTGCGACGTCCGATCGGCAGCCGCGAGATCCTCAAGGCCCAGCTGGAGTTCCTGATCGAGGCGGCGCGCCGGCACAACGTGACGCTGCAGATCATCCCGTTCGACAAGGGCGGATACACCGCGACCGGCGGCGCGTTCACACTGCTCCGGTTCAACGACGCCGACCTCCCGGACATCGTCTACATCGAGCATCTGACCAGCGCGGTCTACCTCGACAAGCGCGAAGAGCTGGACACGTACGTCGTCACCATGGACGCCGTGTCGATCACCGCGGCCCAGCCGCGCGAGACCGAATCCATTCTCCGCAAGGCGATCGAGAACCTCGACCGCTAACGCGGCTGTGCGCCCGGCCCGGGGCGGAAGGCAACTTCACGCGGGGTCGGCTCGTGGCCGGCCTCGCACCGCATGACCACTGTGACGCGCTCACCGCAGTCGCCGCGATGGCGCGGCTCGATCGGCGGGCCGGAGTCGAGCGGCAGGTACTGGTCGGCCCACTGGATCATTGCCACCAGCACCGGGTAGAGATCGAGCCCCGCCTGGGTCAGCCGGTACTCCGAGCGTTCGCGCTGACCGGGCAGGCGGTACGGGTGGCGGCGGATCAGACCGCGCTCGATCAACGCGGCGAGCCGCTCGGTGAGAACCTGGCGCGGCACGCCGGCCCGCGCCCGGATGTCCTCGAACCGCCGGACACCGACGAAGACCTCGCGCAGGACGTGAAAAGTCCACTTGTCGCCGAGGATGTCCATCGTCCGGGAGATCGTGCAGTTCTCCGTGGACCAGCTCATCGCCTCCGGCACCTGTTCACTGACTGCCGTGCTCATGTGAACCAGCATAAGTCCGCTTGACAGACTCAGCCAAGTGGAGCAAGGCTGAATCCGTGAACCAGACTCAGACGAGACCGCCACTCGTCCGCCGCGCCGGCGAACCCGACGCGGACGAACTGGCGAGGATGTTGTCCGGGCTGACGGACCTCAGCCGCTACTTCCGGTTCCAGACCGCGATCGGTACGCCGCCACGCCAGGCGTTGCTGCTGCGGATGCTGTGCCCGACCGGCGCCGCCTTCGTCGCGACCCGCGACGAGACGATCGTCGGCCATGCGATGTGGGCCTGGGCACCCGGTGAATCGACCGCCGAACTAGCGGCCGTGATCGCCGAGGACGACCAGCGGCGCGGCCTCGGCATCCGAATGCTCTCCATCGCCGCCGCCGACGCGATCGAGGCCGGCGCGACCCACTTCCTGTTCGTGGTCAGCGCCGCCAACGACCGCTCCCTCCGCATGCTCCGCCGCCGCTGGCCCAACGCAACAGTAGAACGCGACGGCGCCCTACTGACCTTCGTAACCCCCGCCCGCCTACCAAGCCACCCGAAAGAATCCCTGGATGCAGTCCACGAGCAAGTCGAGCATCTCAACCGCGACCTCCGACGAATGGACGACGCACTACCGGCGCTCTAGCACGAGGGATTGTTGTCTGCCCACGCGGTGCGGTCACCACGGCCGCGAATGGCGGGCTATTTCGCCGACGGCCTGAAACGACCGGCCAGCGGTCACGTAGCCCGCCGGAAGCAGGCGCTCCTGTCCGGTGTACGGGTCCGGGGTCGTGCGACAGCCAGCGGTGAGTGGGCACCTGGTATTACCTGTCCCCAGTCACCAGCGCCTGTCCCCACTCCCCCACCCGCTCCCGGCCGTCGCCGCAACCGGTGAGCGACCCCTGTCGCGCAGACGACGGGTTCTCCTGATGGCGCTCCTCGCGCTCCGGTGTGCAGAACACCCGCCTGGCCCGGGATCGCGCTGTGGGTGGGCGCGGCGCATAGTGCTGTGTGGGACGGGCCCTAGCGGAGCAGGCGGAAGAATGTGCGGATGTCGTTGACGAGTAGGGCGGGGGCTTCTAGGGCGGCGAAGTGGCCGCCTTGGGTGAATTCTGACCAATGGACGATGTGGTGTTGGCGGTCCAGTACCCGCCGGATTGCTGGGTCGGTTGGGAAGACGGCGACGCCTGTCGGCACGCCCGGGGTCAGGTCGTCGGCTGCCTGCCGGTTCTCGTAGTACAGGTTGGCGGAGGTTGCGCTGGTGTTGGTGAACCAGTAGATCGAGACGTTCGTGAGCAGGTGATCGAGGTCGATCGCGTCCTCGGGCAGTTCGCGTGCCGGGTCGGTCCACTCCCAGAACTTCTCGAGAATCCACGCCAACTGTCCAACAGGCGAGTCGCTCAGCCCGAACGACACCGTCTGCGGCCGAGTCCCCTGCAACTCGGCGTACCCGGTGCCGACCGCACGCAACCGCTCAGCCGCCGCAAGCCGCTCGCGCTCAACGTCGTTCAACTGCTCGCGATCACCCGGTTCGAGGGCCGGATACGCCAGTCCCCCATTGATGTGTACGCCGACCACGTGCGCCGGATCCACCTGTCCCACAAGGGGCGAGACAACGGATCCAGTGTCGCCGCCTTGCGCGCCGTACCGCTCGTACCCGAGGCGACGCATCAGCTCCGCCCATGCACGAGCGATCCGCGCGTGATTCCAGCCGGACGTCAACGGCACCGAGAACCCGTGCCCCGGCACGGACGGCGCGACGACGTGGAAGGCGTCGCGCGGATCCCCGCCGTACGCCGCCGGATCGGTCAGCGGCCCGAGCACTTCCAGGAACTCGGCCACGGATCCCGGCCACCCGTGCGTGAGCACCAACGGCAACGCATCCGGCTCGGCCGATCGCACGTGCAGGAAGTGAATCGTCTGCCCGTCGATCTCGGTCGTGTACTGCGGATGCTCGTTGAGCCGTGCTTCCCAGGCCCGCCAGTCGTACGCCGCCCACCGCTCGACCACCCGCCGCAAATACCCGACCGGCACGCCGCGCTCCCACCCGTGCCCCGGTAGTTGGCGAACCCAACGAACCCGCTCCAGCCGGCCACACAGATCCGCAAGCTCCGCGTCCGGCACCGCAATCCGGAACTCAGAGATCATGCGCCCGCTCGTGCAGCGGCTCGTACAACCCGACCTCGCCCCCGCCCGGCAATCGGAACGCCGTCAGCACACCCCACTGCTGCCGCTCGACCGGTCGCACGAACTCCACGCCGCGCACGGACAGGTCTGCCATCGTCTGCTCGAGGTTGTCGCACATCAGCAGCAGCTCGTGCGCGCCGACCTCCGCCGGATGCATCGCGACCTCGGCCGGTGGCAGCTTGAAGATCAGCCAGCCGTGGCCCGCGTCCACGGACGGGTACTCCAGCACGTCCCGGAAGAAGGCGCGGTCCGCGTCGGCGTCGGTGGTGTAGATGATCACATGCGCTCCGTTGATCATCTTCAGCACTGTAGCCGGGAATACCGACAATGCCTGGGCAGGTTGCCGAGGGCGTGATCCTCTTGACTGGCGCAACGGGCAACGTCGGGCGGGAACTGGCGGCGCTGCTGCCGGAGGCGCGCTCTCTCGACCGCTCGTCGGGCGCCGATCTCGCCCGTCCCGAGACGCTCGATATGGAGGGCGTCGACTCTGTCTTCCTGGTTTGGCCGTTTCTCACGTCCGACGGTGCGAGTGCGGTGCTGGCTAAGATCGCGAAGTCAGCGCGGCGGGTTGTCTATCTGTCGTCGTCGGCAGTCCGGTTCGGGGCTGACACGGATCCGATCACGCGTTTGCATGCCGATCTGGAGACTGCCGTGCGGGCGTCGGGACTGGAGTGGACGATCCTGCGCGCGGACACGTTCGCGTCCAACGCGCTCGGCTGGGCGGGGCAACTCAAAGCCGGTGACGTCGTACGCGGGCCGGACAACGCCGCGACCGCGGTGATCGACCCCGCGGACATCGCCGCGGTCGCTGCCGCCGTACTGCGTGATTCGCAGCCCGGCACGACCCACACGCTGACCGGTCCCGACGTACTCAGCCGGGCCGATCAGGTGCGGATCCTCGGCGACGCGCTCGGCCGCGAGCTGACGTTCGAGGCGACACCGTTCGACGACGCGCGAGCACAGCTGCTCGCGGACGGTCGCCCGCCGGCGCTCGTCGAAGCGCTCATCGGCAGCGCCCAGAACCGCCCAGCCTCCGACCTCGTCACCACCACCGTCCAGGACCTCACCGGCCGCCCCGCGCGAACCTTCCGAGTCTGGGCCGACCGCAATCTAGCGGCCTTCGGCTGACCAGCCCTGCACAGGTTCTACGCAAGGAAGGCGAGGGTGCGCTCCAGGACGAGCTTGGCGGCGGACTCGTCGTATCCCGGGAGGGATGAGTCGGCGAACAGGTGCTCCTTGCCGGGGTAGAGGAAGAGTTCGGCATTCTCGTTGGCGGCGACCAGGGCGCGGGCAGCGTCCAGGTCGCCGCCTTCCTCGGTGAAGAACGGGTCCTCGTCCATGCCGTGCACCTGCACCGGTACGCCGTCCGGCCAGGTACCGAACTCCTCCACCGGCAGGCACGAGTAGTAGAAGAGCGCTCCGGTGGCGCCGGGACGAGTCTGCGCCAACTGCTGAGCAGGCACGACGCCGAGCGAGAACCCGGCGTACACGACGTTCGACGGCAGGCTCTGCGCAGCCTGGACGCCGCGCTCGGCGACCACACCGAAGCCGGTGGCCCGCGCGTAGTCCATCCCCTCCTCGAGCGTCGCGTAGGTGTTGCCTTCGTACAGGTCCGGCGTGTGGACGGTGTGACCCGCCTGCCGGAGCTCGTCGGCGAACGCCTTCACCCCGTCGGTCAGCCCCTGTGAGTGGTGGTACAGCACGACCTCGGCCATCATCAGCTCCAATGATCCAAATATCCCGAACAATCCACGATGCTAGTCTATTCGGACCATGGCGATCAACAGGTCGGTCCCCGATTACGAGCTCGCGGACACTGTCGAGCTGACGACCGCGGAGCAGGTGCGGGCGATCAGCGATCCGCTCCGGACGACGATTCTCGGGCTGTTGCACGAGCGGGCGGCGACCGTGACGGAGCTGGCAACAGCGGTCGGGCGGCCGAAGAGCACGGTCGCGCACCACGTGAAGGTGCTCGCCGACGCGGGCATCCTGCAGGTGGTCCGGACCCGGAAGGTGCGGGCGATCGAGGAGCGGTTCTACGGGCGTGCGGCGCGGATGTTCTTCGTCGGCCTCGGCCGGCAGGGCGACCAGGGACAGCTGCCGCACGACTTCAACGACTTCGAGGTCGCGGCCGAGGAGTCGAAACCGGCGTACGACGCGGGTCAGATGCGCTCGTTCATCCGGCACGCCCGCATTCCCGAGGAGCGTGCCGCGGAGTTCTGGCAGCAGGTCGACGCGCTGATCCACACGTTCGACCAGCTCCCCCGCGCCGGCGACACGACGTACGGCTTCACGGTCGGCCTCTACCCGATCGGCGACTACCCGACACTGCCACCGGCCGAAGACGAAGGCTGATCTCTGGCGCCCAACCGCTGCGAGCGGCGTAGCTTGGAGGCGGGGAGGTTCTCCGGTCGCCCGGAGGTGAAACGGTGGATGACAATGGTGATGCGCCGCTGGTCGACGCACTGAGCTCACTGCACTCGCTGCTGCTCGGCGCGCCAGGGCTCGAGGAGCTGCTCGCGAAGCTGGCCGATGTCGCGGCCAAGATCGTCGAGCCGCCCGCGTCCTGCGGGATCACGACGCGGTACGACGGCCAGCCGCGGACGATCGTGAGCAGCGACGCCCGGGCAGCATGGATCGACGAGCAGCAGTACAGCCTCCGCGAAGGGCCCTGCCTGGACGCCTTGGCGAGCGGCGCCGTCGTGGACGTCGCCGACTATCTGGGCGAGAACCGGTGGCCGCAATACGTCGACACGGCACGGACAGCCGGAGTGAAGGCCTCGCTCGCCCTTCCACTGATCGTCGACGGGCAGACGATCGGCGCGATGAACCTGTACGGATACGAGCGGCCTGACACCTTCAGTGAGGCGGATCGCGAGCGCGCGACGGCGTACGCCGAACAAGCCGCCACTACGCTGGCCTTCGCGGCGCGTGCAGTGCGGCAGTCGGAGCTGGGTGAGCAGTTGGAGCAGGCGCTCGCGTCGAGGTCGGTGATCGACCAGGCACTCGGGCTGCTGATGGGCCAGGAGAAGTGCGATGCCCGAACCGCGTTCGAGTTGCTGCGCCGCCATTCCCAGAACCACAACCGCAAACTCCGCGACGTGGCCGCTGCCCTGATCGCCCGGCACACCGGCCGGCCGGCGGTCGACAGTCGCGAATTCGATTCTGGCCCGAGCGGTCGAGACACCAGGACGTGACCCGACCCGTAGTTCCGGTCGCACACGTCCTGGTGTCGTGAAGGTGTTCTGCCGTCATGAGAATCAAGAGGTGAGAGCCCTCGGCGTGACCCGGCCCGCGTTACTCGCCGCACACACCCAGGTGCCGTGATGTCGCCTCTGTCCTCGTTGATCGGTTCCAGTTATCGGCCGGTGTTGCTTCTGGTTGACATTGACCCACTCGCTGCCGGCTGCCCGGTAGCGAGTTCGTCGACGACCTGACGATGACCCGCCTGCGCCTGCAGGAGGCTCGGCCACGTCCACCTGCACGGGCGGTTGCCTCCGACCGCGTGCAGCAGGGTCTCGAAGACCCGTGGCCTGCTCGGCAGATTCAGTCCGAGCCACATCGTCATGACTTGTACCTGTTGTCCCTCGACGGCGACGGCGTCGCTGGCGATCACGACGTACTCCGGCCGCGCCGTCAACGCGAGCCAGGTGGTGCGATTGATCACGTGACCTTGCCGGTCGACGTAGAGGGTCATTGGTGTCCCCTGTGCATCAATGCAGTACTGCGCACTACTGCGGACTACCTGCCGGATGCGTCGACCGGGAACGAGGATCCCGTGGCCCGTCGATGCTGGACGGGAATTGTCGGGAGTCGCACACGATCGGCACCGGAATGGTCCGCGGGCTGTTCTCCCAACCTGCGGGCAAGCTTAGACAAGCCGACCTGTCCTGACAACTGTTCTCAATCCATGAGACAACGAGCGAAGCCGCGGACCTAGGCCGTGTTCGCGGCCTGGCTCTCCTCAGCTGCGAAACGATCGAGGACGTCGACCAGCCGCTCGAGCACATCACGAGCGACGGCGTACTCCTCCTCGCCGAACTCTTCGGCGAAGCGGCGCTCGAGCTCACCAAGGTACGAGAAGCCGTCGCCGGCCACAGCCAGTCCGTGCTCGGAGTACGTCACCACCTTGGCCCGGCCGTCGTTCGGGTCGGACCGCATCTCCAGCAGGTCGAGCGCGACCATGTCGCGGATCACCTCGCCCATCGACTGCCGGGTGATCCCGGCCCGGGCGGCCATGTCGGCGGCTCGGGCGCCGTCGGAGTGCAGAAAGCCGAAGACCGAGTTGTGGGCCATCTTCACCTCGGTGTGCCCGTCGGCGTGGGCACGGCGGACCATGTCGGACTGCAACGCGCGGTTGGCGCGCTCGACCAGCGCGATCAGCGGCTTCCGATCGAGTCGCGGGACCTGAGGCCTTGACATGTCGTAAGGATACCTTCCAATATTTGACAGGAATCCTTACGGTATCAGGAGGGGACGATGGAGGCCAGGGAACTACACCCGGTGGTGGCCGGTCTGTTCGCGCGGGGGCGGCGGCGGACGGTTCGGGTCGCGATCGAGCAGGAGTACGTCGTCGCCGCGGCCGATGGCGGCGTGGTGCCGATCGAGGAAGTGCGGCGGGCGGCGGAGGGGTCGTTCGCGGCGCCGTACGTCAGCTTCGAGCCCGGCGGACAACTCGAACTGAGTCTCCCGCCGTCGCTCGATCCGATCGGCGACCTGCGGTGGCTGACTGCCGACCTCCGACGCCGGCTGGCCGGGATCACGCTGCGGGCGATCCCGGTCGACCCTCGACAGGAGGTGCCGTTGCAGTTGACCTCGGCGCGGTACGTCGCGATGCAGCGGCACTTCGACCGCATCGGGCCGGCCGGTCGACGGATGATGCGCCGTACCGCGTCCACCCAGATCTGCCTGGACTGGTGGCCGGGGCAGGCCGGCATCGAGCAGTGGCAGGTACTCAACCTCGCCGGCCCGTTCCTCGCGGCACGTTTCAACCACAGCGAGCGGCTGGCGACTTGGTTGGCGGTCGACCCGGCGCGTACCGCGTTCGACGACAGCCTGCTGCGCGACGAGGACCCGGTCACGTCGTACGCCGCCTTCGCCGCAGCCGCCACGGTCTTCGTCGACGGGCCGGTCGGGCACGTGAGCACGCTCTTCCCGCCGGTCCGCCCGCGCGGGACGTACCTCGAGGTGCGCTTCCTCGACGCTCTCGAGCCAGACGCAGTGGAGCGTGCGGTCGCCGTACTCAAGCAACTCATGTACGACGACGTACGCCGACGCGACCTACTGCGGGCACTCGAAGGGTCGTGTTCCGCACAGCTGTGGCGCGCGGCGGCGGCCGGCGTACTGGATCAGGAGGTGGCGGCATGACCGGCGTGCTGTTCGTGACCGACCCGTTGACCGGTCTGCAAGGCGATATCGACGCCAGCGTGGGGTTGATGAGTGCGACGCAGGATCTGGGTGTCGACATCTGGTGCTGCGGTCCGGAGGAACTCGCGGTCGTCGACGGGCGGGTGTGCGCGCGGGCTCGGCGGATCCGGCTGCGGCCGCGCGTCGCCGGTGGCGATCATCGATGGATCGTGGACTCGACGTGGTGGGACGAGCTCGGTACCGCGGTCGTCGACGTCGCGTCGTTCGACGTCGTGCAGTTGCGGATCGATCCGCCTGTCGACGCGCGGTACCTGCACACGACGTACCTGCTCGATCTCGTCGAAGCGGCGGGCACACGGGTGATCAACCGGCCGGAGGGGATCCGGGCGATGCACGAGAAGCTGATCGCACTGCAGTTCCCCGAGTTGTGCCCGCCGACGTACGTCGGGGCCGATCCGCAGGCGCTGCGGTCGTTCGTGCGGGGCGTCGGTACGGCGGTCGTGAAGCCGGTCGACGGGTTCGCGGGGATCGGCGTGTGGCTGGTGCGGGACGACCGGAGTGCGATCGCGTTGCTGGAATCGGCCACGCACGGCGGGCGACAGCACGTGATCGCGCAGCAGTTCCTGCCAACAGTTGCGGAAGGCAACAAGCGGTTGTTCCTGCTGGACGGCGAGATCGTCGGCGCGGTTCTTCGGCGGCCGGCCGTCGACGATTTCCGGATCGGGCCGCCGGTCGCACCGGCCGAGATCGACGACCACGACCGCGCGATCGTCGGCGTACTCGGACCGGTACTGCGCAAGCACGGCCTCGCCGTCGCTGGTCTCGACGTGATCGACGGCCGGCTGATCGAGGTCAACGTCACCTGTCCCGGCGGCATGCACAAGACCGACGCCCTGCTCGGGACCAACCTCAGCCACACCATCGTCAGCAGTCTGTTCAAGGGAGCACTCGTATGAGCACCATCACCGTTGTCTGCATTGCCCTGCTGGGCATCCTGTTGTTCCTGCTCGGAGCCAACGTCACGCGCAACCGTGCCCTCCGCGGAGGTGGCAACCAACTGCCGAGCGATCCCACGGACCGGTTACTGATCGCGGTCCGTGCGCACGGTAACGCGGCCGAGTACATCCCGACGATGATCGTGCTGCTACTGGTCTGCTCGGCGTTGTCCGACAGCTGGCTGATCGACGTACTCGCCGTCGCGGCCGTCGTCGTCCGGTTCACGCACGCGCTCGGCATGCTGCGGTCCGCCTCGCTCGCGGCGCACGGCCCGCTCCGCGATGTCGGTGCCATGGGCACCTATCTCGTCGGCC
The DNA here is from genome assembly GCF_004366075.1 of Kribbella pratensis. Taxonomy (GTDB): domain Bacteria; phylum Actinomycetota; class Actinomycetes; order Propionibacteriales; family Kribbellaceae; genus Kribbella; species Kribbella pratensis. The sequence goes on from NZ_SODU01000001.1 coordinate 3,037,536, forward strand.
TCGCGCTCGGCGTCACCGCGATCGCGACGATCTGAACGCGGTCGGGGTGAGCGCGATCGATCCGGCGTTCGTTGAGGTAGCGGTACCCCGACCCCGACTACGCCGATCCGGCAATCCAGCCACAACTCTGGCCGGCCGGCTAAGCCTTCAGCGGGACGAGTCGGCCGTCGTGTCCTTGACGAGGGCGCCCTGTTTCATGATCGCCGCGAAGGCGGTCTCCGGAGTGGCCAGCAACTGGATGTCGTCCAGCGGATTGCCGTTCACAAGGATGAGGTCGGCGAGTGCGCCTTCCTCGACGACTCCGAGAACACCGGGGTACGGATTCCGGGCAGCGGACAGCGACAACAGTTCGGCGTTGGTGACGGTCGCCATCGTCAGCACCTCGGCCGGCGTGAACCAGCGCGTCATCTTGGCGAGCTGCTTGCCCTGCTTGGTTGCGAGCGCCGGGTCGAACAAGGTGTCGGTCCCCCAGGCCAGCCGGACGTCGTGCTTCTTCGCCAGCTCGTACGCCGTTTCCGTCCCGGTCACCATCTGCTCGAACTTCGGCCGGCTCCCCGGCGGGACAGGGGGCGCGTCCTCGTCGTCCAGGAAGGGCTGGAGCGACCACCAGACCTCGTTCTCCGCCATCAGTTCGACGGTCTCGTCGTCGAGCAGCTGACCGTGTTCGATGCACTTGACTCCGGCCCGGATCGCCTGCTGGACCGCGCGCGGCGTGTAGGCGTGCACCATCACGTAGGTTCCCCAGTTCTCCGCGGCCTCGACCGCCGCGTGCAGCTCGGCCTCGGTGTACTGCGTGACGTCCAACGGATCGTACGACGACGCGACGCCGCCGCCCGCCATGAGTTTGAGTTGCGAGGCGCCGAGCATGAGCTGCTCGCGCGCGGCCTCGAACACCGCGCTGACACCGTCGGCGATGCGGACGGCACCCACCAGCTCGGCATGACTCAGGTAGCCGGTCCGACCACGGGGGATCTCGTGCCGGGCCCGGAAGTCACCGTGCCCACCGGTCTGCGAGATCATCGCCCCGGACGGGTAGATCCGCGGCCCCGGCACCAGGCCGTCGTCGATCGCCTGCTTGAGCCCGAGCGACGGGCCGCCGGCGTCCCGGACCGTGGTGAAACCGCGCAGCAACGTGTCCCGCGCCGCTGCCGCCGCGACGATGTGTAGGAACCCGACATCACCCGTCAACGCGGTCATCAGCGGCACCGAGGCGAAGATCGCGTGCCAGTGCGCATCGATCAGTCCCGGGATCAGCGTCCGCCCTTCGCCGGGTACGACGCGCGCACGGGCAGGGATCTCGGCCGCCGGCGAGATCTTGTCGATGACTCCGTCGCGGACGACCACCTGCACCGGGTCCCCGACCCTGCCGCGACGTACGTCCAGTACTCGCACCTGATGAAACACGGTCGGCTGTCCCTGGTCCGAAGTCACGGCGTCACCTCTCGCAATGGGTTCCCATCCCGAGAGTAGGACCGTCCTACCCAGGTCTGCTCATCCGATCTGGAGGAGGAAACCGCGACTCCGGGCTGTCACACTCCTGATGACGCCGGACGCCGTCCATGGAGGACACGCGCAAGGTCAGGGGTTGGCGGTCGTCCTGCTGATCGCGGGGTGCATTCCGGAGTGTCCTTCGACGTTGCCGACGCCGGTTGAGGAAACGGACCGTGGTCCGTTAATGTGGTGACATGGAGACGCGTGCCGGACTCGACCGGATCAACGAACTCGGACAGCGGGATCATTTCCTGGCGGTTGCCATTACTCAGCGACGATCCGGTGAGCCGGCCGCATCGGTGGTGAACGCCGGGGTGCTCGACCACCCGGTGACCGGCGAGCCGGTCGTCGCCTTTGTCGCCCGCGGCCGGACGGCGAAGCTCACGCACCTGCGACGTACGCCGGCCGCGACGCTGGTGTTCCGCGCGGAGTGGGAGTGGATCGGCGTGAGCGGATCGGTCGAGCTGGCCGGGCCGGACGATCCGCTGGAAGGGATCGACGCGGAGCGGTTGCGCGTGCTGCTGCGGGACATCTACCACGCGGCGGGCGGCGTACATCCGGACCTGGAGGCGTACGACCGGGAGATGGTGGCGGATCGACGTACGGCGGTGCTCATCACGCCGGAGCGCTTCACCAGCAACCCGTCCGGCGCCGATCACCAGGAGGACGAGTGAACGTCGCACCCGGGACGATCCAGGTCTGGTCGGATCTGCTGTGCCCGTTCGCGCACGTCGCGATTCACCGGCTCCGGACGACTCGCACCGAGCTCGGGCTGGACGGCGTGGTTCGCCTGGATCACCACACGTTCGCGCTGGAACTGTTCAACGGCCCGCACTCCCGGCCAGGGACCGACAGCGAGGCGGTCGGGCTCGGTCAGCTCGCGCCGGAGATCGGGTTCCGCCTGTGGACGCAGCCCGATTGGACCTACCCGTCGACGGTGCTGCTCGCCGCTGAGGCCGTCCACGCCGCCAAGGCTCAGAGACTGCAGGCCTCCGAGGACCTCGACGCGGCGCTTCGCCGGGGTTTCTGGTTCGAATCCCGGCCGATCGGCCATCGGCAGACGATCCTCGAGATCGCGGCCGACGTCGAGTCGGTCGACGTCATCGAACTGGCCGCGGCCCTCGACGACGGCCGGGCGCGATCCGCGGTGATGGGCGACCACGCCGTCGCCGTCACCGACGCCGTACAGGGCAGCCCGCATCTCTTCCTCCCCGACGGCACCGACGCCCACAATCCAGGCATCGAGGTCCGCTGGGAAGGCCCGTGGGCCTCCGGCTACCCAATTGCCCAGAGCAACGATCCCGCTTGGCCGGAGAAGCTGCTACGCGCCGCGGCCGCGTAGTCAGGGCCGAGTAGTCAAGGCTGGGCAGTCAGGGGCTGCCCAGCCTAGGTGAACGGCGGACGAGGCGCCTCAGGCGAAGTCGTTGGTGAAGTCCGCGGTGTTCCACTGCTGCGGCTTCATCACGTAGACGAGGTCGGTCTCGGATCCGCCTGCCTCCTCCCATTCCTTCGTGTACGTCGAACCGAAGTCCTCGCCCAGGTACCGGATCGCCATCGGGAGCAGATCCTTTGCGGTGTCGGGCGAGCGGATCTCGGTGACAGGTCCTTCGACGGTCACGTAGCGGTAGGGGGTCGCCTCCGACTGGACGACGAGCACGAACCGCCGGGCGGCCTCGATCGCGACGCCTTTGCGGGACTTCGCGTTCATGATCACGGTCACGCCGGTCTCCGGCGAGTAGTCGTACCACACGGGCGCGCTGACCGGCGCACGCTCCGGATCGTCCGACGTCACAGCAAGCACACCGACACGTACGTCGGTGAGAAAGGCCTCCCGCTCGGCCCGGGTCATACGGTCTGGCATCCGAATACCTTCCTGTCTAGGTCGTTGACCTAATTGTAGGTCAACGACCTAGACGGCGGTAAGGTGCGGGGTGTGACCACCTCGTTCAGCGACCGCGGCGCGGCCCGCCGGGACGCCGTACTGGCCGTGGCGCGGAAGCTGCTGGTCGAGGAAGGGTTCGACCAGTTCGTCCTGCGCCGGGTCGCGGCGAAGGCCGAGATGAAGCTGGGAAACCTCCAGTACTACTTCGCGACCCGCGACGACCTGCTCGAGGCGCTGATCCGCGCCGAGTTCGAGCACGACCTCGCGGCCGTACGACGGGCTACCACGATCGACGGCCTGACCGAGTCCGCACGCGCCCTGGTCCGGAACTGGACAACCGGCGCGGGCGCCGTCTTCGGCACGATGTCACTGCTCGCGTACCACCACGCCCGCTTCCGCCGCCTCAACCACGAGATCTACGAGGCGTTCTACCGCGAACTCGGCGTCCTCATCCGGCGCGTCACGCCAGGACTGTCCGACCAGGAGATCCGGATGCGCGCGCGGTTGATCACGTCCGTACTGGACGGAGTCGCGATGCAGATCCACGCCGGCGCAACCAACCGCACCGAACTGACCAAGCGCGCCACGGCCCTGGTCACCAGCATCGCAACCGCGCCGTCATGACCCGGGCCTGATCGAGAACCGCCGATAATGGCTCGCGACCCCGAGGAACTCCTCGTCGGCCCCACGCCCGACCTCCGTCATCCCGAGCGACGCCAGGATCCGCACCGACGCCCGATTCGCGTTCACCGCCTCGGCCCAGATCTCCTCGAGCCCCAACTCCCGGAACCCCCAGTCGAGCCCGAGCCGCGCCACGATCCCACCAAGCCCACGCCCCCAGCGGTCGGAAGGCCCAACGACATAGCCCAGTTCCCGTCGATCCGGATCCGCCCCGGCCAGGTCGACGTACCCGATCACGTCGTCACCTAAGACCGCCGCGCGACGGAGAAGGTCCGATTTCGGGTGCTCGATCAGCGTGCGCCAGTGCGTCTCGTGCTCAGCTGCGGGCAGATCCATTGTCCAGCCGGCGTGCTCGCAGAAACGCCGGTCCCGCCCCCACAACGCATACGTCGCCACATCCGCCAACTCGAGCGGACGCAGGAACACCCGCTCGGTTCGAGACGGCATAAGAGCATCACGCTCCAGTCACGCGAACGGATAACCCCTCGAATACAGGGTTCTCTCCTCGTGTATCAGTAGAGAACCCAACACACGAGGGGATAGCCCGTCTTCTGTCGGGCGGGGTGGCGGGCGTGCCCGTCAGCTGAGGCCCTTCAGGAGTTGGCGGGCCATGACGATGCGCTGGACCTGGTTGGTGCCTTCGTAGATCTGGGTGATCTTGGCGTCGCGCATCATGCGTTCGACCGGGTAGTCGTGGGTGTAGCCGTAGCCGCCGAGGAGTTGGACGGCGTCGGTGGTGACGGCCATCGCGACGTCGGAGGCGAAGCACTTGGCGGCGGCGCCGAAGTAGGTCAGGTCGGAGTCGCCGCGCTCCGAGCGGGCGGCCGCGGCGTACGTGAGCTGACGGGCCGCCTCGATCTTCATGCCCATGTCCGCGAGCATGAACTGCAGGCCCTGGAACTCGGCGATCGCCTTGCCGAACTGCTTGCGCTCCTTGACATAGCCGAGCGCGTAGTCGAGGGCGCCCTGGGCGATCCCGAGCGCCTGCGCGGCGATCGTCACGCGGGTGTGGTCCAGCGTCGCCATCGCGGTCGCGAACCCGGTCCCCTCAAAGCCGATCATCCGCGAGGCCGGGATCCGGACGTTGTCGAAGTACACCTCGCGGGTCGGCGAGCCCTTGATCCCGAGCTTCTTCTCCGGGGCGCCGAACGAGACGCCCTCGTCGGACTTCTCCACCACGAAGGCGGAGATCCCCTTCGAGCGGGCATCCGGGTCCGTCACCGCGAAGACGGTGTAGAAATCGCTGACGCCGGCGTTGGTGATCCAGCGCTTCACGCCGTTCAGCACATACCCGTCCCCGTCCGCGACGGCCCGCGTCTTCATCGAGGCGGCGTCCGAACCGGCCTCCGGCTCGGACAGGCAGTACGAGAACATCGAGTCGCCCGCCGCGACCGGCGGCAGGTAGCGCTGCTTCACCTCGTCGGACGCGGACAGCAGCAGCGGCAACGAGCCGAGCTTGTTGACGGCCGGGATCAGCGAGGTCGAGGCGCACGCGCGGGCGACCTCCTCGATCACGATCACCGTGGCGAGAGCGTCCGCGCCGGCGCCGCCGTACTGCTCCGGGATGTGCGGCGCGTGGAAGTCCGACGCCTTCAGCGCGTCGTACGACGCCTTCGGGAACTCGGCCAGCTCGTCCACGTCCCCGGCGTGCGGGGCGACCTTGGCGTCGCAGACGTCGCGAACGGCCTCGCGGATCGCCTGGTGCTCCTCGGACAGCGCGTACAGCTCGAATGAGTTACTCACGGGTCACACAGTACGACGAACATCTCGCCGGTGGGGGGCGTCGTACGCCGAAAGTGAGCAAGAGCGCACTGTCCAGACATGAGCCGATAACCGTCCGATAACCACGATGGGTAGAGTCCCCGACATGAGTGAAGCGACCTCCCGCCCCCTGCGGATCGCCGTGATCGGCACCGGATACCTCGGCTGCAACACCTCTGCCGGGATGGCCGAATTCGGTTTCGACGTGATCGGGGTCGAGATCGACGAGCACCGGCTGAAGCTGCTGAACGACGGCAAGGCCCCGCTGTACGAACCCGGGCTGGACCCGCTGCTGAAGAAGCACGTGGACTCCGGCCGGCTGCGGTTCACCAGCGACTACACCGAGATCGCCGACTGGGCCGACGTGCACTTCATCTGCGCCGGCACCCCGCAGCTCGAGGGCAGCGAGGCGGCCGATCTGTCCCAGGTCTACTCCGTGGTCGACATGCTCGCCCCGCTGCTCACCAGGCCGACCCTGGTGGTCGGCCGGTCCACGGTCCCGGTCGGTACGTCGAAGGCGGTCGAGGAACGCATGCACCGCCAGGCCCCGGCCGGGTCGGCGGTCGAGATCGCCTGGCAGCCCGAGTTCCTCCGCGAGGCGCACGGCGTCGAGGACACGCTGCACCCGGACCGTCTGGTCTTCGGCGTCCAGTCCGCGGCCGCGGAGGCCCGGCTGCGCGAGGTGTTCGCGATGCCGATCGACGAGGGTTCGCCGGTGGTCGTCTGCAACCTGCCGACCGCGGAGCTGGTCAAGGGCGGCGCCAACGCGTTCCTGGCCACGAAGATCTCGTTCATCAACGCGCTCGCGGAGATGGCCGACGCGACCGGTGCGGACGTCACCCAGCTGGCCGAGGCGCTCGGGTACGACAAGCGGATCGGCCGCGGCGCGCTGAACGCCGGACCCGGGTACGGCGGCGGCTGCCTGCCGAAGGACCTGCGCGCGTTCATGCACCGGGCCGGCGAGCTCGGCGTCGAAGAGGTCATCACGCTGCTGCGTGAGGTCGACGACATCAACCACCACCGGCGCGCGCGGATCGTCGACCTGACCCACGAGATGCTCGGCGGCCAGTGGATCGGCAAGAACGTCACCGTGCTCGGCGCGGCGTTCAAGGCCGGTACGGACGATGTTCGCGACTCGCCCGCGCTCGATGTGGCCGGGCGGATCCAGCTGCACGGCGCGAACGTCACGGTGTACGACCCGGAGGCGATGGAGAACGCCCGCAAGGTGCGTCCGACCCTGCGCTACGCCCCCACCGCGGTCGAGGCGTGCCGCGAGGCGCACGCCGTACTGCACCTGACCGAGTGGCCGGAGTTCCGCGCGCTCGACCCGGTCGCGCTGAAGCCGGTCGTCACCGACCCGGTCGTCGTCGACGCCCGCCTCAACCTCGCCGCCGACGCGTGGCGCGCCGCGGGCTGGACCTACCGGGCACCGGGCCGGCCTTAAGCGACTGTTGCCGAGCGCAGGACCGGGCGGGTCAGTACGATGCATCCGGTGATGGTTGCTGCCACCGAGATGCCCAGGCAGACTCCGGTGATGCCGATGCCCGTCACATCGGCCAGGCTGCCGAGCAGCGGGTTCGCCACCATGATCGCGATGCTCTGACAGAGCACGACGATCGACTGCAGGCGGGACTGGAACTCACGCTCCACCGAGTTCATCAGCAGCGGCAGCACGTGACCGGTGAACATGCCGACGCCGATCCCGCTCAGCACACCGGCGGCGAACGTCAACGCCAGCGGGTCGAGCACCGAAAGGCCGAGGAGTCCGGCAGCCGCCAGCAGGAGGCCGAGCGCGGCGAAGACGCCCGGCCGGGGAAACGCGCCCCGCATCAGGATCCGTAGGGCGATCACCCCCACTCCCAGGCTCCGGCTGGCGACCAGCAGAGCGGCGGTCGTGGCGTTCCACCCGTGGTCGCGGGCGAGCAGCGGGAACAGCAGTGCGTCGAGCGGCATCAGTAGACCTGCCGCAACCGTCATCGTGATCAGCAGCGCCCGGGTGAGCGGGCGGCCGAAGGCGACCTGGATGCCGGCGCCGATCGAGCGAAGCATGCCGGCCGGCATCCGGCCGGGGGGCGCGATCGTCTTCCGCAGCAGGATCAGGACGATGATCATCACGCCGAACGTCAGGGCGTCGAAACCGCCCGCCGCAGTGAGTCCGGACCAGCTCACCAGGACGCCGCCGACCGCGGTGCCCGTGACGGCGAAGATCACGCCCGTCACCTGGAAACTCGCGAGCGCCCTCGGCACCTGCGCCGGCGGCACCAGCAGTCGCGGCATCGACCGGGACGACGGCAGGAAGAACGCGTCGATCGTTCCGACCACCAGGGCCAGGATCACCAGCAACCACACGGGTTCGCCGGCAGCCAGAGTGGCCGGGACGAGGGCCGCGGTGACCAGGAACATCGCGGTGCAGCTCACCAGCAGCACCCGTGGGGCGCCGTACCGGTCGCCGATCGCGCCACCGACGAGCAGCAGGACAGCTCGCGGGGCAGCGGCGAGCAACAGGATGAGGCCGGCGACGCTGCCCCCGTGGCGAGTGGCGGACCAGCCGATGGCAAACCTCATCGTCAGATCGCCGAGGAGGGACACGGCAGCGCCGAACAGCCAGATCCAGTAGCGGACCGGAATGCGCTGCGTGTCCGAGTCAGTGGGCGGAGTCACGATCGACGACCTTAGACGACAACCAGTGGGAACTCATGACTACCCGCCCCGTCCTGTGGAAAGCCAGTGACCGCCTCAGCCTTTACGCAGCTCTGCCGCCCCATCACGTACCGTAGCGCCCTTGGCCCGCGCCGACTCCGCGAGAGTTTCCTGGAACGCGATCATCCGGTCCCGCAACTTCTCGTCGGAGGCAGCCAGGATCCGGACCGCGAGCAGCCCCGCATTACGAGCGTTCCCGATCGAGACGGTCGCAACCGGCACTCCGGCCGGCATTTGCACGATCGACAGCAGCGAGTCCATTCCGTCGAGGTATTTCAGCGCCACCGGTACGCCGATCACCGGCAGCGGGGTCACCGACGCGAGCATCCCGGGCAGGTGCGCGGCCCCGCCGGCACCGGCGATCAGCACCTTGAGCCCTCGCTCGTGCGCTGACCGTCCGTAGTCGATCATCTCGGCCGGCATCCGGTGCGCGGACACCACATCTGCCTCAAAGGGCACGTCGAACTCGGCACACACCTCGGCCGCGGCCTTCATCGTCGGCCAGTCGCTGTCCGACCCCATCACGATGCCAATCACAGCCATGTCCTATTCGTCGATCGTGCCGGTCAGGTAATCAGCAGCATGCCGCGCCCGGGAGCGGGTCTCCTCGAGGTCGTCGCCGTACGCCGTGACATGGCCGACCTTGCGCCCCGGCTTCACCGACTTCCCGTAGAAGTGGACCTTCAGGCCCGGGTCGCGCGCCATGCAGTGCAGCAGGCCGCGGTGCATGTCCTCGACGTCGCCGCCGAGTACGTTGACCATGACCGTGTACGGCGCCCGCGCGGCCGGCGAGCCGAGCGGAAGGTCGAGCACCGCGCGCAGGTGGTTCTCGAACTGGGACGTGACCGCGCCGTCGATCGTCCAGTGCCCGGTGTTGTGCGGGCGCATCGCCAGCTCGTTGACCAGCAGCCGACCGTCCCGCGCCTCGAACATCTCGACCGCGAGGATGCCGATCACGCCGAGCTCACCGGCGATCCGCAGCGCGGTCTGCTGCGCCTGGGCGGCCCGCTCCGGCGCCAGACCGGGCGCGGGCGCGGTCACCTCGACGCAGATGCCGTCCCGCTGCACCGACTCGACGATCGGGTACGCGACCGCCTGACCGTGCGGCGAGCGCGCCACGATCGCGGACAGCTCGCGGACGAAATCCACCTTCTCCTCGGCCAGGATCGGTACGCCGCTGCCGAACGCGGTCGCGATCTGCGGGTCCTCGGGGCCGTCGACGAACCACACACCCTTGCCGTCGTACCCGCCGCGGGTGGTCTTCAGGATGACCGGGAAACCGCCGACCCGCTTGGCGAAGTCGGCGACGTCGGCGGGCGTGCCGACCACCTGGTGCGCGGGCGCCGGCGCGTCGAACGTGTCCAGCCGGGCGCGCATCACGGCCTTGTCCTGGGCGTGCACGAGCGCGTCCGGGCCGGGCCGGACCGCGATCCCGTCCGCCTCGAGCGAGTGCAGCAGGTCCGTCGGGACGTGCTCGTGGTCGAAGGTCACCACATCGCACTCCGCGGCGAACCGCCGTACCGTCTCCGGGTCCTTGTAGTCGCCGACGGGCGCGTCCGCGACCGCCTGGGCCGCCGACACCGTCGCGCCCTCGGCGAGCACGCGGAGCTGAATACCGAGGGCGACGGCCGTTTCCTGGGTCATCCGGGCCAGTTGCCCGCCGCCGACCATGCCGACCACGGGGGTACCGACGGGGAGATCCTTACGATCGAACTTCACAGCGGTGAGCCTAATGTCCATACATCATCGGGCGTACGGCGGCTGTCGCGGCACGCGGGCGATTTCGGGGTCGGACCGGTCGCCGGGTACCGTGGGAAGCTGCCCTCCCGTCGCGGTGTGATCACAGAAGGTCCCGAGGTCCGTTGAAGCTCGTCACCACGCTGTACCGCCAGTTCCAGCACTTGGTGCACGAAGTCGCCAAGTTCGGTCTGGTCGGTCTGCTCGGTCTGGTCGTCGACCTGCCGATCTACAACTGGCTGGTCTTCAACAATCCGCTGGTGCTCGCCGACTCGGGTGTCGGCATGCTGCACCACAAGCCGCTGACCGCGAAGCTGATCTCGACCACGGTCGCCACGATCGTGACGTACTTCGGCAACCGGTACTGGACGTGGCGGCACCGGGAGCGCTCCGGCCTGCACCGTGAGTACGTGCTGTTCTTCGTGCTGAACGGCATCGGCCTGCTGATCGCGGCCGGCTGCCTGGCCTTCTCGCGGTACGTCCTGGACCTGCACAGCTGGCTGTCCGACAACATCGCCGCGAACTTCATCGGCCTCGGCCTCGGCACCCTGTTCCGCTTCTGGTCCTACCGCAAGTTCGTCTTCCGTGAAGAGATCGCCCTCGACGAGGCCGAGCACACCCCGACCCCGGACTCCCCCGCCGAACTCGACGGGGAGTCGACAGGGGATCTGCCCGCGGTCCGCTGACGCCGGCTGGTCGATGACTTCCCCTCCACCGCCTCTGCCGGCGCGGTCGCGGCTCCATCCCGCGGTTGTCGTCAGCATCATTCTGGCGGTGCTGCTGGCGGGCGCCACCGTCGCCGGGATCGCGGCCGTCGGCATCGTCCGGGCCGACGCCAAGACGCAACTCGAACGCGCCGACGACCTGCAGCGCAAGCTCGACGAGGCCGCGCCGGGCGAGCAGGAACGCACGGAGGTCCTGGCGGCTGCGCGGGCGAACGTCGGCGTCCTCTTCACCTATGACTACCGAAAGCTCGACGACTACGCGGCGGCGGCCCAGAAGGTCACGACGGAGAGGTTCGGCGCCGAGTTCGCGAAAACCGTGGCCGCGATCCGTCCGCAACAGCTGAGCCAGCAGGCCGTCGCCAAGGCCGAAGTCAAGGACGCCGCTGTGAAGGACGCGACCGCCGCCACGGCCCACGTCCTCCTGTTCGTCGACACGACCACGACCACAAAAGGTGCGTCGGCGCCGAGCATCCAGCGCACCCGAGTGCAGCTCACCCTCCAGTCAGAGGACGGCCGCTGGCTGACAGACGAACGTCGAAGCGGTCTGAGTTCGTCACTCTCCGAACGGCGGCTTCCAGGTGGGGTTGCCGTCGGTCCAATGGAAGTAGACCGGGTCGGTGAAGGTGCCCGGGACCTTGCCGAACGACTGGATGACGGTGGTCGGGCCGCTGGCGTGGCCCAGGGCGTACATGTAGGCCGTGTGGGTGTCCCGGTCGATGCCGAGCAGGACCGAGCCGTACTGGCCGCAGTGCTGCGCGATCAACGTCTCGAAGCCCTGCCAGGTCTTACTGCGAACCTGCTTGACGACGGGTTTCATCGGCGCGGTGGTCGGGATGTGGATAGTGTAGAGCGCGCCGCCGCGGGTGTTCGCGAGGAACGTGTCGTAGGTCTTGGTCGAGCTGATCAGCGTCATCGCCTTCACCGCGGCGAACCCGGGCGCGGACACCTTGTTCCCCCAAGCGCCCTTGCTGTCGATCGTCCAGCGGAACAGCGTGCCGTCGTTACGAAGTCCGTACGTGTTGTACCGGAGCACCTTGTCGTAGTACAACCCTTCGTCGAGGGCGACGAAGGTCCCCCAGCCGCCGCCGATCCGCTTGATCCCGCCCTCGATGACACCGCCGCCGGCCGAGTAGCTGGCGTGGTACAGCCCATCCCCCAGGATGCTGTAACCGGACACGAAGGCGATGCTCTGCCCGTCATCACCCCACGACATCGAAGAGCTGACCCGAACCGTTCCGTCGGGGTACACCCCGGTCCCCAGGATGTGGCTTGCCGGGGCCGTGGGCGGCGTCCCCGCGAAGACGCCCTGATTCCGGTGATCACCCCCGGCCGTCACGGAGCCCACCGCCACGGGGCAGCCTCCTGCCGACACCGCGCTCGGCGTCGCTGCCGCGGTTCCAGGGATCACCACCCCGGCTGCCACGAGTAAGGCCGCTGCTGTCGTTCCGAGTGGTTTGAGCATTCGTACCACCCCCTGTTCCCTTGGCTTGCTCATTCGGCGTGTTTCGGGCTACCGGGGTCCTTCAGACCGGCGTAGACGTTGTCGGGCATCGTCGCGGGCACCTTGCCCATCGACTGGATCACCGTGCTCAGACCGGTGTAGCGGCCGACGGCGTACAGGTAGGCGGAGTCGGTGTCCTTGTCGATGCCGAGCAGCAGGGAACCGTACACGCCGCACTGCTGGGTGATCAGGGTCTCGAAGCCCTGCCAGGTGCGGGTGCGGACCTGCTTCACGACGGGCTTCATCGGTGCGCTGACCGGGAGGTGGATCGTGTAGAGCGCGCCGCCACGGGTGTTGGCGACGAACGTGTCGTACGTCGCGGTCTTGCTGACCAGCGACATCGACTTCACCGCGGCGAATCCAGGAGCCGACCCGGTACGGCTCCAGACGCCTTTGGAGCTGACGTTCCACCGGAACAGCACGCCATCGCTGCGCAGGCCGTAGACGGTCCATCGGGAGATGCCCGCCTGCGTCGGGCCCTGGTACTCGGCTTCCTCCACCATCGTGAAGTTCCCCCAGCCGCCACCGATCCGCCGTAAGCCTGCCGGAGGATTGCTCACGGTCCCGTCATGAGCGCCGTACGCCGCCTGGTAGAGCGCATCGCCGATGATGACGTAGCCGTACACGTCGTATTCAGAGCCGTCAGGGCCCTGGTCGATCAGGATCGACATCGTGGCCATGACTTTGACCTGCCCCGGCGCGAACGCTCTACGGCCGAGCGCACCGCTGGTCGCCTTCGGCGGCGTGGTCGACACGACGGCCAGATTGTTGTGGTCACCGCTTGCGGTAACTGACGACGCGTTGACGTAACAGTTGACGGCGGACGTGGTGGGCGTTGTGGAGCCGGCCGACGCTGTAGTCGGTACCAGGGTTGCCGTGAAGAGCAGGGCCACCGCGGTTGTTACGAGTGGTTTCCTCATTGGTGCCACCCCCTTACCCGGCATGATGCTCCCGCGAGGGCAGAAGTTGTCGGTGCGGCGTGTGAAGATGCGGTGGTGACTGACTTCGAGGTGCGTGCGGCCGAGGCCGGAGAGTTCGACGCGGTACGGGCGGTGTTCAGCGCCGCGATGATGTTCGAGCTGACGCCGGACGACGATCTCGCTCGGCAGTTGTTCGAGCCGGAGCGGACGCTGGTGGCGGTCGACGGCGGGGAGTTCATCGGGACCACGCTGGCGTTGACACGCAACCTGTCCGTGCCGGGTTCCGTCGTGCCCGCGGCGCATGTGACGGGGGTCGGCGTGCGGGCGACGCATCGGCGGCGCGGGGTGCTGTCCCAGTTGATGGGGAAGCAGCTGCGCGAGGTGCCGGAGGCGATCGCGGTGCTGTGGGCCAGCGAGCCGGCGATCTACGGCCGGTTCGGGTACGGCGCGGCCGCCTGGGGTACGGCGTACGAGGTCGACCTGCACCGAGTCGGTCCGCCCACCGGGCCGATCCGTCCGGGCGAGCTCGGTCAACTGACCCCGGACGAGGCGCTCAAGGAGCTACCGCGCATCCTGGGCCTGATGCAGCAGGTCCGGGCCGGCGTCTCCGACCGCTCGGAGCTGCGCTGGCAGAAACACCTCGAGGACAAACCGGACGATCGCGGCGGACGGACCGCTCTCCGAATCGTGGTTCACCGCGACGAGACCGGCAGCGTGGACGGGTACGCGATCTGGCGCGGCAAGATGGTCTGGAATCCGACCGGCCCGGCGTACGAGGTGCACGTCGAGGAGCTGGTCGCCCCGGAGCCCACGGCGTACCGGGTGCTGTGGCAGCACCTGTTGACGATGGATCTGAGCGCCAAGCTCGGCTACGGGTACGCCGCCATCGACGAGCCGCTGCAGCAGCTCGTCAGCACCCCGACCGCCCTGGACCGCCGAGTGACCGAGTCCCTGTGGCTGCGTGTGACCGACGTACCGCGGGCGCTCCAGCAGCGGCAGTACGCCGTACCCGTCGACGTCGTTCTCGACGTGACCGACGACCTGATCGAGGCGAACACCGGCCGCTTCCGTCTGACCGCCTCCGAGTCGTCAGTGAAATGCGAGCGCACCGACGACCCGGCCGATCTGACCGTGTCGGTCGGCGCACTCGGAGCGGTATACCTCGGCGGTCGCCCGCTGGCCGAGTTCGCGCCAACGGGCCGCATCACCGAACACACCGCGGGCGCCCTGGCCCGAGCTACTGCAGCCTTCGGCTGGCCAACCGCACCGGTCAGCCTGGAGGTCTTCTAGCTAGCGGTTGTCGTCCGAGCTGAAGATTGTGTCGCCGTCGTCGGTTCGGGGTTGTTGCTGGGGTTGCTGGGGGCGGCGGCGCATGTGTTCGGGGGGCTGCTCGTCCTCGAGGATGCCGTCGCCGGGCCTGCCCTCGGGGCCGCCGAAGAGAAGGTCGGACATCTGCAGGTGGACGTGCTCGACATGCGGTACGTCGGGGAGCACGACCTGACCGCGTTCGCCGGCGGACTCGATGTGCAGCGTGCCGCAGCCGAGGATGCGGTCCACCAGGCCGTGCTCGTAGGACACGTCGTTGATCCGCATCAGCGGGATGTCCCGGCCGGTCCGGGTGAGGATGCCGTGCCGGGTGATCAGCCGCCGGTTGGTGATCGTGTACGTCGAGAAGAACCAGTTCAGGAACGGCTTCAGCCCGAAGGTCGCGACGACCACCACGCCGACCGCGAGGATCGCGATCCGGGCCGGGGTCTGCAGTGACCCGGACGGCACGATCGCGGCCAGGAAACCGCCCAGACCTGCCACCACCAGCAGCAGGAAGACCGGCCCGATCAGCGCCTTCCAGTGCGTCCGGGTGCTGACGACGACGTACTCGTCCTCACCCAACAACTTCGCCGAGATCGCCATAGGCCCAGTCTCACAGGTCCCGGGTTCGGTTGTCCTCTCCCGACACGTTCGGAGAAAAGATGGTTTAACACTTCACAAAATGCATACAGTGAGCCAGGATGCGCGAAGGGTTGTCAGCTGGGGGACGAGAAGGAGCCGTGATGGCAGTCTTGTCGATTCTCGACCGGGAGCACACCGTCGCACCGCAGGGCTACAGCCGCTGGCTGATCCCGCCGGCCGCGCTGGCCGTCCACCTGTGCATCGGCCAGGCGTACGCGACCAGCGTCTACAAGACGTCGATGGTGAAGCACTTCGACACCACCCAGACCGCGGTCGGCGTGGTGTTCAGCATCGCGATCGTGATGCTCGGCCTGTCCGCCGCCGTCGGCGGCACCTGGGTGGAACGCAACGGACCGCGGAAGGCGATGTTCGTCGCCGCCTGTTTCTGGGCGACCGGGTTCCTGGTCGGCGCCCTCGGCATCGGCACCGGCCAGCTCTGGCTGGTCTATCTCGGGTACGGCGTGATCGGCGGCATCGGCCTCGGGATCGGGTACATCTCGCCGGTCTCCACGCTGATCAAGTGGTTCCCGGACCGCCCCGGCCTCGCGACCGGCCTGGCGATCATGGGCTTCGGCGGCGGCGCACTGGTCGCCAGCCCGCTGTCCCGCCAGCTGCTCGGGCTCTACGACTCCGGCTACGACCCGAACGTGAGCACTTCGGTGGCCGGCGGCAGCGCGCTGGTCGGCCTGTTCCTGACGCTGGGCATCGGCTACTTCGCGATCATGATGTTCGGCGTCTTCAACATCCGCGTCCCCGCCGACGGCTGGGCGCCGGCCGGCTTCGACTCGTCGGCGGTGCGGCAGAAGGCCCTGGTCACGACCGGCAACGTCTCGGCGGCGAACGCGATCAAGACGCCGCAGTTCTGGTTCCTGTGGGTCGTGCTGTTCTGCAACGTCACGGCGGGTATCGGCATCCTGGAGCAGGCCAGCCCGATGATCCAGGACTTCTTCCGCGGCGACGGTGTCACAGGGGGCAAGTCGAGCGTCGCGGTCGCGGCCGCCGCCGGGTTCGTCGGCCTGCTGTCGATCTTCAACATGGCCGGCCGGTTCGGCTGGTCGTCGACGTCCGACCTGATCGGGCGGAAGCCGATCTACGCGATGTACCTCGGCGTCGGGATCGTCGCGTACACGCTGCTGGCGTCCGTCGGGCACACCAGCACGGTGGTCTTCGTGCTGCTGGCCGCGGTCATCATCTCGTTCTACGGCGGCGGGTTCGCGACGGTTCCGGCGTACCTGCGGGACCTGTTCGGCACCTATCAGGTCGGCGCGATCCACGGCCGCCTGCTGACCGCGTGGTCGGCGGCAGGGATCGCCGGGCCGCTGATCATCAACGGGTTCCTGGACCGCGAGGGCAAACCGGGCACGCTGACCGCGGCGGCGTACCGGCCGGCGCTGTTCACGATGGTCGGCGTACTGGCCGTCGGGTTCGTCGCGAACCTGCTCATCCGCCAGGTCTCCGAGCGGTTCCATGAGAAGTCCGGCTCCACGGTGGAGGCAGCACAATGAACCAGACCCCGCGCCTGGTGATCTCCTGGCTACTGGTCGCCGTACTCCTCGGCTACGGCGTCATCCAGACCCTGATCACCGCAGCCAAGATCTTCACCGGATAAAGCGAAAACGATCAAGTACGACGCGTAGGCGGCGGGCACGATGGTCACATGATCGAGCCGGCAGCGCGGTTGGTGGCCGTGAACGTTGTCCATGAGGTGATTCGTGGACCGACGCGGTGGACTGCCATCGACAAGCGGCCGGTGCGGGGTGCGGTCGAGGTCGGAGAGCTCGGGCTGGTGGGCGATCGGCAGTGTGATACGCGGTATCACGGCGGGCCGGACAAGGCGCTCTACGCGTACGCCGAGGAGGATGCGGACTGGTGGGCCGCCGAGCTGGGGCGGGAGATTCCACCGGGGTTGTTCGGGGAGAACCTGACGACGCGTGGATTGGACATCACCGGTGCGCTGATCGGCGAGCGGTGGCGGATCGGCGGGATCCTGGTCGAGGTGCGATCGCCGCGGACGCCGTGCGGGAACCTGTCGGGGCGGATGGGGATCAAGCGGTTCCACCAGCGCTTCGCTCGCACGGGACGGGTCGGCGCTTATCTGAAGGTGCTGGAGACCGGCGAGGTGTGTGCCGGCGACCGGATCACGGTCGTCCACCGCCCGGACGACGGGCAAACGATCGGCGGCGCCGCACGCGGGGAGTAGGAGGTGCGAGGCAGCGCCGGGCGTGGAGTGGTTGCTCAGGCGTTGCGTAGGTGGGTGACGTCGCCCGCTGCGAGTGGCCGGGGGCCTTCCTTCGTGTCGACGATCAAGCGACCGTCGTCCGCGAGGTCGCGGGCGGTTCCTTCGAGGAACGTGCCGTCGGGGAGTTCCACGCGCACTGCCTGCCCGAGGGTTGCCGACAGTTCGCGGTACTCCGGCAGGACGACGGCCGGATCGCCGTTGGCGTCGACCCAGGACTGATAGCGAGACGCGAGCTCCCGAAGTACCGCTGCCATCACGGTGGCCCGGTCGATCGTCGCCGCCTTCTCCAAGGCGAGCGAAGTGGCTGCCTCATGGGGCTTCTCCGACTCGCGCAGCGTCACGTTCAGGCCGATGCCGATGACGGCAGCAGGCCCTTCGACGCGCTCCAGCAGGATGCCGGCGAGCTTGCGGTTCTCGACCAGTACGTCGTTCGGCCACTTCACCTGCGCCGGAATCTCACCGACCTGCCGCACCGCCGCAGCCACCGCCAGCGGGACCAGCAGCCCCAGCCAGGGCCACCGTGATGCCTCAACGGCAGTCGGACGCAGCAGAACGGACATCAGCAACGCAGAGCGCGGCGGTGTGGTCCAGGTACGCCCCAGCCGACCGCGACCGGAGGACTGGTACTCCGCAGCCACGACCAGTCCCTCTGGCTGACCACCTGCAGCCGCAGCTGCCACAACAGCATTCGTCGACGGCGTCTCCGCGAGTACGTCGATCTGCGTCCACAACGCACCGGGACGCACCAACCGCCCCCGCAGGAACTGCTCGTCCAGCGGGGGCCGCTCCAGGTCGCTGAAGCTCATCCGGTGTTCTGCAAACCGGCAGCGACGCCAGAAACGGTCAGCAACAGTAGTCGCCGAGTACGGACGATCTGCTGCTCGTCCAGTGAGTCATCCGTGCGAAGCGTCCGCAGTGCCCGCAACTGCAGGTAGCTGAGCGCGTCGACGTACGGGTTGCGCAGCTCGACCGCACGGCCCAGCACGCGCCGTCCCTGCAGCAGGCGCTCCTGGTCGAGCACCTTGAGCACCCACTCGGTGGTGAGCGCGTGCTCGTCCAGCATCCGCTGCGTCAGCTCCGGCCGGTCGCCCAGCTCCAGGTAGCGGCCGAGGATGCGCCGGTCCGTCTTGGCCAGCGACATCTCCGCGTTCTCCAGCATCACCTGGAACAGCGGCCAGTTCTGGTTCGCGTCCCGCAGCAGGTCGACGTCACCGACAGCGGCAAGCGCCGTACCGAGGCCGTACCACCCAGGTGCGTTCACACGGGCCTGCGACCACGCGAACACCCACGGGATCGCCCGAAGGTCCTCCAGCGACGACACCGCGACCCCACGCCTGGCAGGCCGCGACCCGAGTGGCAGCTGGCCCAGCTCCTCCAGCGGCGTCACAGTGCTGAACCACTCCGCGAAGCCGTCGGCCTTCACCAGCCCGTGGTACGCCGTACGCGCTGCCTCGTCGAGCGTCTTCTCGACCACAGCGAACCGCTCGGCCGCGACCAGGGCCCGCTCCTCCACTGCCGGCGTCGACGCCAGCAGCGTTGCCGCAGTCACCTGCTCGATGTGCCGCTGCGCGATCGCCGAGTTCCCGTACCGGGCCGGAATCGCCTCGCCCTGCTCAGTCAGCTTGAACCGCCCGGCCACCGAGCCAGGAGCCTGCGCCAGTACGGCGCGGTTCGCCGGGCCACCGCCACGTCCCAGGGCGCCGCCGCGGCCGTGGAACAGCGTCAGGCGGATCGCATTGCGCTGCGCCCACGCGGTGATCCTCGCCTGCGCGTCGTACAACGCCAGCGTCGCCGACACCGGGCCGACGTCCTTCGCGGAGTCGGAGTACCCGAGCATGACCTCGAAGCGCCGGTCGTTCGCGGTGAGCCGGTGCCGGACCCGGGTCAGCTGGATCGCGTTGTCCAGGACCTCCACCGAGTTCTGCAGGTCCTCACCGGTCTCGAACAGCGGTACGACGTCCAACTCGATCGGACGCCCGTCCAGCGCGGCGTCGGCCAGCTCGTAGACAGCCGCCAGGTCGCCTGCGTTGCGGGTGAACGACACGACGTACCGACGGCAGGCCTCGGGGCCGAAGCGCTGCTGGATCTGACCGATCACCCGGAGTGTGGCGAGCACCTCCTCCGTCTGGTCGGACAGCTCGCCACCGCCGAGCACCTCCTCCAGCGCCTTGGCGTGCACCGAGGAATGCTGGCGGACCTCCAGCTCGGCCAGGTGGAACCCGAACGAGTTCACCTGCCAGATGAGGTGCTGCAGCTCGCCGTACGCCTGGCGTGGCGCGCCAGCGGACACCAGCGAGTCCTGCAGGACCTTGAGCTCGTGCAGGAAGTCAGCGGCCCGCGGGTACCCGAAGTCGGCGTCGCGGGCGCGAGTTGCGGCCAGACGGCGGGCAGCCAGCAGCAGGAGCTGCCGGTGCGGCTCGGCCGGCGAGCGGGTCTCGATGTCGGTGATCAGCTCCGGGTTGACCGCGCGGGCGTCCTCCAGGATGCGGCGTACCGGCGCGGACGGCGGCGTGGTCGCGGCGTCCAGGGTGAGGGCCCGGCCGAGCGCCTCGGTGGCCTGCTCGAGTGCCCGCAGGACGTGGTCGGCCTGGATCTGCATGGCCTCCCGGGTGATCGCCGCGGTCACGTTCGGGTTGCCGTCGCGGTCGCCGCCGATCCACGAGCCCAGGTGGACGAACGGCGCCACCACGGGCGTCCGCGTCCCGGCCTCGTCACCGGCCAGGGCGTCGTCGAGCCGCCGGTACACGTTGCCGACGACGTTGAACAGGGTCTCCTCGAACACCGCCATCGCCGAGCGCACCTCGTCCAGCGGCGAGGGGCGGCTGGTGCGGAGTTGCGACGTACGCCAGAGGATGTCGACCTGCTCGACCAGGCGGCGACGGTTCTCGGCCAGGTCGCTGTCACCGGCCCGCGGGTCGTGGCGCTCGTCCAGCAGCGAACTGATCCGGCGGATCGTCGCCAGCACGGCGCGGCGCCGGGCCTCCGTCGGGTGCGCGGTCAGCACGGGCCGGAACTCCAGGCCGTTCAGGAGCGCACGGGCCTGCTGCTCGCCGCTGTCGCGGGTGATCTGCTCCACGGCCTGGGCCAGCTCGGACACCACGGCCTCGCTGCCTGCGCGGTCGCGCTCACGCAGCACGCGGGCCCGGTGCAGCTCCTCGCTCAGGTTCGTCAAGTGGAAGTAGCAGGTGAACGCACGGGCAACGTCCTCGGCCCGCTCGTGCGGCCAGGACGCGACCAACTGCTCGGCCGCGGCGCCGTCACCGGCGATGGTCAGCTCACGCAACTTCTCGACGTCGTCGAGCAGCGGCTGACCGGCGTACTCGACCAGAACCTTGCCAAGGATCTCGCCGAGCAGGCGGACGTCGGCCCTGAGTTCCTCGGGCACCTCGAACCGCGCGCGGGTACGGGTCTCACTACCGGTCTCGGTCACGTTCGCCCACCCTATCGGCGGACACCCGCCAACGCCGCAGACCGTCCGCCCACTGGAAGCGGATCGTGACCGCACACCCAGCAATCTCACAGTACGTCGCTACTCGGACGGGTCCCGTTTTCACACGTTCGTGAAGCCGCCGCCGACCACCTGGGACACGGTGCGCGCCAGGTCGGCCGGGGAGCGGTCAGTGGTGCCGGCGACGAGCATCCGGGCACAGGCCTCGATCATCGAGGCGAGCAGCTCGGCCAGGACCGGGAGGTTCGCGTCCGGGTCGGTGACGCCCTGGAGGGACTTGACCAGGGTCAGGCGCAGGCTCTCGACCAGAAAGGCGCGCGCCGCGAGGATCCGCTCGGCGACGACGGGCGCGGCGCCGTACTGCGCGCCGAAGACGATCCGCCACGACTGGGGCTGCTTGGCGACGGCGGCGAGGAACGCGGTCAGGCCCTCGAGGACGTGCTCCTCCGTCGTGCCGACGCTCGGATCTGCGGGCAGCGCGGAGACGATCGAGATGACCAGGTGCTGCTCCTCGCGGGCGAGCAGGGCCAGCAGAAGCTCGTCACGGTTCGCGAAGCAGTCGTAGACAACCGGTTTGGTGACCCCGGCCGCGTCCGCGACCGACTGCATCGTGGTCCCGGCGTATCCCTTCGCGGAGTAGACCTCGAGGGCGGCGTCCAGGATGAGCGGGCGGCGACGCTCCGGACCGAGGTGCGGCGCGCGCCGGCGTCTCTCAGCGTCCTCGACCACTTGACAAAGCTATCCCATCGTAGGAAATTCCTACGGTCTGGTAGGAACTGCCGCCGGGGGTGGTCGATGACCGATCGAGGCAGTGCCGGCTGGCTCGAGTCCGACGGCCTCACCGCCCTGGACGCGAGTGAGCTCGCCCGGCTGGTCGACCGGACGTCGGAGCGGGAGCTTCGGCATCGACTCATCGGGGGTGTGCGAGAGGTCGCGTTGCGCGAGATCTTTCGACGGATGCCGGAGTACCTCCGACCCGCCCGAGCCGCCGGGTTCGACGCTGTCATCATTTGGCAGATCACCGGCGCGGGCGGGGCCGGACGTCCCGACTCGATCGACGAGTACTGGCTCCGCGTCCACGACGGCCGGTGCACGCTCGTGTCCCCACGCCCCACTCCCCCCGACATCTGGATCCGCACCGACCCCGCCACCCTGCTCCGGATCGTCACCGGCAACGAGGACCCCGTCCTGGCCGTCCTCAAACAACGCCTCTCGGTCCGCGGCGACCTGGCCTTAGCCGCCCGCCTCCCCAAACTCTTCAGCGCCGGCCCCTTGTAGATCCAAGTCACCGGATGAGGCCGTCAGATCCCTTGTTTCGGGAGCTTGCGGCGGCGCCGTCGGCCTGGCGCGTCTGCCCTGTGGGTGCCTGGACCCGACCGAGGGGCGGGATAGCTGGATCGGTCCCGAAGACGCGGTTCGGCTCGGCAGCCTGCGCGTTCGGCGGGTGCAGCTCGAATCCGCGGACTGCTGCCAACGTGCGGTCCCCGAGCGTGCCGCCGTACACCTCCGCCTCCCTCCGCACGTCCGAGCCGCCCGCTCTCCAGTCGTCCACCAGGGTGGGCAGTTCGTCGAAGCCCTCGGTCAGCATGGTCGCGGTCGCGGCGGTGGCAGCCGGCCGGCTCTCGAAGGGAATCGTCGAGGTCGCCACCATCGTCTCGGCTGCGGCGGCCGTCGCGGCAGGCGGCGACGCCACCTGGCTGTCCGGGAGATCGGTCTGTATCCGGGCGTGATGCTCGACTCTGGACACGAGTCCTCGCGCCACGATCGCCCGGACCTCGTCGAGCGACGGAGTCGGCTGCGGTTCCATGGATTCCTCCCAGTAGTCGATCTTCTGCAGGAACTCGTGCAGCCTGCCCACCTCGTCGCGTGCGATCCCGCTCGCGGTGTCGATCGCGCCGGCGCCGCCGGTGACGTCCTCGCGCCGGTTCTCCAGTTCCTCGGTCAGCTCGCGCGCCGCGGCCCGCTGCACATCCCGTACGGCGAACCCCGCCTCGATGCTTCTGGTCAGCTGCCGATGAATCCCCGCCCGCTGCCCCTGAGGCAGCCGCGCGAAGTCCATTCGCGCCTCCAGCAGCATCGCGGCTGCCTCGTGCGCGGCCGCACCGTGGCCGGCGGCAACGAGCCGCTTCAGCACCTGGTCCTCACCGGAAGCGGTCCGGGCCCCGATCGCGACTGCCATCGCCCGTGCGGCCGCGACGTCGCCCTCGAGTTGCGGCGGTGGGAACCGCCCGAGGTCGTCCGGCCGCCCGTCCGGGAACAGTCCGGCGACGAGGCGCGGTGTCGCGTTGGCGGCGTACGCGCGGCAGACGGCTGTCGCGAGCCGGTCCCGGGCGCCGGCGTCGGCCGGCTCCGGTAGCGAGCTGTCCGGCTCGAGCCGGTTCGCGCACAGGGCGACCAGTTCGGTCAGCCCGGCGCGGGCGTCATCCCGCCGGTCGTGCCATCGCCCTTGGGTGCCGGAGATCGAATGCAGCGAGGTCGCGAGTCGTCCCGGAAGGTCCAGGTTGTCGGCGAGCGGCCGGAGCATCTCCACATGCCCGGCGCTCAGCTCGAGCGTCTGACCCCGCCGGAGCGAGGACACGCCGTCCACGCTGTCCAGCACGACGAGCTGGTTGACCTTCTGGACGAGCCTGTCGACATCAGCCACGTGCGGAACCTATCGCCGGACCGGTTCAGTACGCGGCTTGCGAGCGACGTCACAGGCGGTACGGCGTACTGGCGCGTAGGCTGCGCGTTCATGGGAGAGACCGTGAACATCCACACCACCGCCGGGAAGCTCGCGGACCTCGAGCACCGGCTCGACGAGGCCGTGCACGCCGGGTCGGAGCGGGCGGTGGAGAAGCAGCACGCACGCGGAAAGAAGACCGCGCGTGAGCGGATCACACTCCTGCTGGACGAGGGCTCCTTCTCCGAGCTGGACGAGTTCGCGCGGCACCGCTCGACGAGCTTCGGGCTGGACGCGAACCGCCCGTACGGCGACGGCGTGGTGACCGGGTTCGGGACCATCGACGGCCGTCAGGTGTGCGTGTTCGCGCAGGACTTCACGGTCTTCGGCGGCAGCCTCGGCGAGGTGTTCGGCGAGAAGATCGTCAAGGTGATGGACCTGGCGATGAAGATCGGCTGCCCGCTGATCGGCATCAACGACTCGGGCGGCGCCCGGATCCAGGAAGGCGTGGTCTCCCTCGGCCTGTACGGCGAGATCTTCCGCCGCAACGTCCGCGCCTCCGGGGTGATCCCGCAGATCTCGCTGATCATGGGCCCGTGCGCCGGCGGCGCGGTCTACTCGCCCGCGGTCACCGACTTCACCGTGATGGTCGACGAGTCGTCGTACATGTTCATCACCGGCCCGGACGTGATCAAGACCGTCACCGGTGAGGACGTCACGCAGGAGGAACTCGGCGGCGCCCGGACGCACAACACCAAGTCGGGCAACGCGCACTACCTGGGCTCTGACGAGGAGGACGCGATCGAGTGGGTGAAGGCCCTGGTCGGTCATCTCCCGCAGAACAACCTCGAAGATCCGCCGGTGTACGACGCCCCGGCCGACCTGGAGGTGACCGAGACCGACCTCGCGCTCGACACCCTGATCCCGGACTCGCCGAACCAGCCGTACGACATGCACATCGCGATCGAGGCGGTCGTCGACGACGGCGACTTCCTCGAGGTGCAGACGCTGTTCGCGCCGAACATCATCGTCGGCTTCGGTCGCGTCGAGGGCCGCCCGGTCGGCGTGGTCGCGAACCAGCCGATGCAGTTCGCCGGCACCCTCGACATCGACGCGTCCGAGAAGGCGGCCCGGTTCGTCCGCACCTGCGACGCGTTCAACCTGCCGATTCTCACGTTCGTCGACGTCCCCGGCTTCCTGCCCGGCACCGACCAGGAGTGGAACGGCATCATCCGCCGCGGCGCGAAGTTGATCTACGCGTACGCCGAGGCGACCGTCCCGATGATCACCGTGATCACCCGGAAGGCCTACGGCGGCGCGTACGACGTGATGGGGTCGAAGCACCTCGGCGCCGACATGAACATCGCCTGGCCGACCGCGCAGATCGCGGTGATGGGCGCCCAGGGCGCGGTCAACATCCTGCACCGCCGCGAGCTCGCCGCGGCCGAGGACGTCGAGACCCGCCGCCAGGAACTGATCACCGAGTACGAGGACCACCTGGCGAACCCGTACATCGCGGCCGAGCGCGGTTACATCGACGCCGTCATCAAGCCGAGCGAGACCCGCGCCGAGATCGTCCGCGCGCTCCGCCTCCTCCGCACCAAACGCGACACCCTGCCCCCGAAGAAGCATGGGAACATCCCGCTGTGACCACGATCCAGATCACCAAAGGCAACCCGACGCCCGAAGAGCTGGCCGCTCTGATCGCGGTGGTCGCCGCACGCGCCGCCGCCGTACCGGCTCCGGCTCCAGACCCGGACCGAGCCAGCAACTGGGCCACCTACTGGCGCAACACCCGCACCCCGTTCCACCCCGGCCCCGGCCAGTGGCGCGCGAGCGCTCATCCGTAAACACTGGCGGTATGGCTAAGTACGCGGTCAACCCCGAGGCGCTCGTCCACGCGCGGAAGCTGATCGACGCGCGGCAGTACGTGCTGGACAGCGACTGGGGTGAGGTGCAGCCGCGGGCCGACGACCAGAACTCGTACCTGGACAAGCACGGCTGGCAGGAGTACGGCGCCTGGCACCTCGGGCTCACGGACGGCGCCGGCGAGGAGACCAAGGCGCGCTACGCGTTCGTACTCGGCGATTTCCGCCGGATCCACCGCACCGCGCTGATCGCTTCGGTCTATCGGGCCTCCGAATGGCGTCACAAGGCCATCGAGCTGGCCGCCCATGACCTCCTTCAACTCCTCGACGAGAAGTCCGGCCTGACGGCTTAGACGTCGAGCTTCGGTTCGTCGTACCAGAGGTCTTGCGGGACTCGCTCGGACAGCTCGGTGAGTACATCTGTGGCGCCGCGGAACAGGTCGCGGTCGAGGGGGATGGCACAGCCGTTCAGGCCCAGCACGATCGTCGGTCCATCCTCAGATCGCATCACGCCCGCGATCTCGTCCCAGCGGATCTGATGAATGCCGTCCGAATCACGCAGGACCAGCGCGTCGTCGGTGCGGACCCACAGCATCGAGCGGGCCTCCTTGACGAACGTCCGCGCAGTGAGCGGCGGCTTGAAGGTGCGGCCGGCCGGCAGTTCGGCGATCACCGGGCACGCGGACGCGAGCGTGAAACCGGCCTCGTGCCACACCTCCAGCGCATGCTCGTCGCCGTAGCCGATCGCGCCGGGCAAGGCGGTCTTGAGGACGGCGGCGATATCCGACGACTGCACCGCCGCCAGCCGCGCGGCGTCGACCGGAGCCAACTCGGGCTCGCCGACGATCCGGCTCATCGCGGTGCTGAAGGCACGCCGTACTTCGGGATCGTCGGAGACCAGGTTCTCCTCGGCGCGCGCGATCTGATGCGCCAGCTCGGACGGCGTCGGCCCGTTCTCCGCGAGGTCGGTCAGGGCCGCGACGACCGCACGGGACACCGCGTCCTCGCTGCCCTCGCGCGCCTCGGCGTACACGACCCAGTCGCTCGACCCGTTCTCCCCGGCGACGAGGTCGAGGCCGATCTCGTAGCTGTGCCCGCCGACGAACCGGCACTTCTCCTCGATCCGCTGCCGCAGCGTAATGATCGCGAGCGTCGAGAGCCGTATGTCGTCGTCCGGCGGCAATGTCAGCAGTACGCCCGCCGCGGGGATGCCGTGCCCGACCACGACCGGCCCGTCGAAGGACCGCGTGGGCGGCAACACCCGTGCCGGTGCCGGACCGCTCGGCAACTCGAACTCCAGGCCGTCGGGAAGCGGACCGGTCACCTGCAGCACCGCGTTCGCCGGTACGAACCACTTCTTCGCGAACGAGCTCACGTGCTCCGGTGTCAGTCCGTCGTACCCCGCCCCTTCCAGCCAGGCGAGTCCGGGCCCGCGGGCGCCGTACCGGACGTTCAGGAGGAAGGCGACGACCGGATGCGCGACGTTGCCCTCCTCCGCGGTCAGCACGCCCGCCTCGAGCGCGAGGCGGTCGGCCGGCGGCGCGGCGAGCGCGCGGCTCAGGCGGTTGAGGAACTCGCCCACGCGCGCCGCCGAACCCGAGGCGACGAAGGTCGTCGTCAGCAGGTCGACCTCGGCGTTCATTTCGATCGGCAGGTCGCGGACGGTGTACATCACCAGGTGCTCGAGGGCGTGCGCGACCCCGATGGTGCGCAGGGTCTCGTCGCGACTGCCGACCGCGAAGGTCAAGGTGACGTCGGTGTGCCGCTGCGACCCGCGATGCCGCACGACCCGAACGCCGTTGATGTACTCGTCCACGGGCGAACCTTAGCCGTCAGGTCCGACGGAAGCGCGCCAGCGCCGTCAGCCTCGACCGGCGGGGCCTTCCTTGTCGTTGCCGAGGGCAGGTTTGGCCGGGTCGCCCAGCCTTTCGTGGTCCGGAGTGGGCCTGGATCCGACCGCGCCCGACGCGGGCGCGATGCCATGGTCCAACGTGAGACCGCCGAAATCCGCCATCTGGGCGAAGAACTGCTCGCTGGTGCGGACCTTCTCGATCGCGCCGGCCGCGATCCGTTCGCCGCGCTGCATCCCGGCCGTCCGGGCTGTCGGTACGTCGGAAAGTCCCGCGAAGCCCGCGCCGACGACGCCGGCGAGCTCGCTCCGGAAGGCGGCCGCACGCTCCGGATCCCGCAACAGCTCAGGCAGCCGGGTCCGGCTGACAATCAACCCGGCCAGCGCGTCCGCCCGGCGGGAGGCCGACTCACGCGCGCCGGCCCGCAGTACGTCGATGGCGCGCAGCCCCTCGAACTCGGCCGACAACTCGGCGGCGAACGTACCGGTCGCGATCGTCCAGCCGGGATAGGACGGCAACGCGGGCTCGGGGGCGGCTGCGACCGCACGCGCCAGCGGTACGGCCAGCTCGGCCGGCAGGACCCGGTCGATGATTCCGGGCATCTCCTGCTGCGTGAGCGCCTCGATGAAGCCCTCCTCGGCGGGATCCTGCTCGTCGCGGTCGTGGTCGCGGATCCGATCCGCGATCGTCCAGTCGGCCGGTGCGGTCAGGTGCCCGAGCTCGTGCGCGGCGGTCTTGATCGCGCGCCGGCATTCCTGCGCGAACTTCGGGTCGGACAGTGCGGCCGGACCTTCGGCGTACAGGCGTCGCAGTGGTTCCACCACCAGCGGACGGCTGAGCAGCAGCCGTCCGTCCTCGGTCGCCCGGCCCCGCACGGACCTCTCGAACTCGGGCGGAATGTAGTCGATCCGGCCGTTCCAGAGTGTCGCCTCGGCCTGGTGGCTGCGCATCACCTCGGCCGCGAGGCGATCCCACAGGCCGTCGAAGCCCGGAACCGCACTGGCCGGGTCGAAGCGCGTCATTGCCGTTCGATCCGCTCCAGCACTCCCAGGAGGGTCGCGTTCAGGTCCAGCGCGGCGTCCCGCTCGGCATCGGTCGGCGCCGCGGCCGCGATCCTGGTGACCTCGTCGATCCCGGCCTCGACGTGGGCGCGCTGCTCGGCCGGTGTGCCGGCGGGAACGCGCCTGGCCCGCAGCATCGCCTCGAACGCCAGGTCGACGGTCTCGCTGTGCGGCGCGGTGACTTCGAGCAGCATGCGCTCGGTGGCTTCCAGGTACCGCTGGGCCTTCGCCGGGTCGTCCTCCACCGTCGCCGCCAACTGCCGCAAGCGCTCCACGCCGGCCTTGAATGCCGGTACGTCGTCCGCCGCACCAACGACCGTGGACCGCTCGGCGTAGAACTCGTCGAACCGCATGGCAGACAGGATTTCACACCCAGGAATCAAGTACGGCGGAAGCGCACCACCGGATAGATCGGGACCTCGTCCGTGTTGCGGGTGGGGCCAACGAAGCTTGTCGCGCCGTCGAGCACCAGGCCGTGCCGGGACGCGACGGCGACCAGGTGGGCGAGGGCGTCCTGGGAGCGGGTGTCGTCGGGGCCGCGGCCGTCGGCGTAGCGGCCGGCGTCGGACTTCTCGGTGGTGGTGACGAAGACGCCGTCGGTGCGCAGGACCCGCGCGACCTCGGCGATCACCGGCTCGCTGTCGTCGAGCAGGTGCAGCAGCCAGACGGCGACGACCGCGTCGCACCGACGATCGGCCACCGGCAACCGCGTCGCATCCGCCGCCGCGACGTGACCGGGCAGCCGGACGTTCGCGCGGCGCAGCATCGCCGTGGACAGGTCGAAGCCGTGCACCAGGTTGCCGAGGGCAACCAGCTCCGCACCGACGATCCCGGTGCCCACCGCCAGCTCGAGCACCCGCTGCGCTCCGGCCGACGCACCGGCAGGCGCCGCAGGGCACCTGAGCAGGTCGTCGACGGCGCGCGCGGCCGCCGCGGCGCGGGCCGGTCCGCCACGGGTCTCGTCGTACGTCGACGCGACGGATTCGTCGTACCTGAAGGGTTTCTGGGACCTCCACAGCTCGGGCCAGCTGATGCCGACCTCGATCAGCATCCGGCGCAGCAACGGCAGCGAGAGTCCGACGACGTTGTGGTAGTCGCCCTCGATCGCCGTGACGAACGGGCCGCCGAGTCCGTCGACCGTGAACGAGCCCGCCACCACGAGCGGTTCGCCCGTCTCGACGTACGCGTCGATCTCCTCGTCGGTGAGGTCGGCGAACTGGACCTCCGTCGACGCCAGCTCCCGGATCTCCTGCTTGGAGGACGTGTCGAACAGGCAATGGCCGGTGTGCAGTACGCCGCGACGCCCGCGCATCATCCGCCAGCGCTCGCGGGCGACCTCGGGAGTGCCGGGCTTGCCGTACGCGACGCCGTCGAACTCCAGGACCGAGTCGCAGCCGAGGACGGTCGCGTGGTCGGTCAGGTTCGCGACCACCGCACGCGCCTTCAAGACGGCGAGCAGCCGGGCGAGCTCGCCGGGGTTCTCAGCGGTGACGTTGTCCTCGTCGACGCCCGAGACGATCACCTCCGGCTCGATCCCCGCCGCGCGCAGCGTCTTCAGTCGCGCCGGCGACGCCGACGCGAGGACGAACCGGGTGCTCATAGCTTCGCCAGCGCCCGGCGCAGCGGGTCGAGGCCGATCGACCCGAGGTTCAGCGCGTCGGAGTGGAACGCCCGCAGGTCGAACGCGGATCCCTTGCGCTGCTTGGCCTCTTCCCGCGCCTGCAGCCAGATCCGCTCGCCGACCTTGTACGCCGGCGCCTGGCCGGGCCATCCGAGATAGCGGTTCAGCTCGGCCCGCAGGAACTCGGTCTCCATCCGGCAGTGCGCCCGCAGGAACTCGAAGCCGAGGTCGGCGTTCCACCGCTCCCCCGGCCGCCAGCCGAACGGGTTGTCCCGCGGCACCTCCAGCTCCAGGTGCATGCCGATG
The DNA here is from genome assembly GCF_004366075.1 of Kribbella pratensis. Taxonomy (GTDB): domain Bacteria; phylum Actinomycetota; class Actinomycetes; order Propionibacteriales; family Kribbellaceae; genus Kribbella; species Kribbella pratensis. The sequence goes on from NZ_SODU01000001.1 coordinate 3,067,939, forward strand.
TCAACGACCACCCGGGCCGCGCGGAACCCCTGCGCGTCCAGCATGCCGAACCGCGCGCCTGCGTCCTCGAGGTAGCCGAGCTCCTCCATCAGGCGTTCGGCGTACAGCGCCCAGCCTTCACCGTGGCCGGAGACCCAGCAGGCGATCCGCTGCCAGCGGTTCAGCAGGTCGGTGCGCAGCATCGTCTGCGCGCACTGGAGGTGATGTCCGGGCACGCCCTCGTGGTACACGGTCGTGACCTCGCGCCAGGTGGCGAACTTCTCGATACCGTTCGGCACCGCCCACCACATCCGGCCCGGCCTGGTGGTCAGGTCCTCGCTCGGATTCGTGTAGTAGATCGAGCCGTCCGAGGTCGGTGCGATCATGCACTCCAGCGTGCGGATCTCGTCCGGGATGTCGAAGTGCGTGCCGGCCAGCTCGGCGACGGCCGTGTCGGACAGCTGCTGCATCCAGTCCCGGAAGGCTTCCTTGCCGAGGATCGTCCGCGCCGGGTCGTTGTCCAGCAGCGCGGCGGTCGCCTCGATCCCGCGATCGCCGCCGTTCAGCCCGGCCGCGATGTCCTGCATGGCCGACTCGATCCGGGCCAGCTCCGTCCAGCCCCAGGCATACGTCTCCTCGAGGTCGATCGCGGCACCGAGGAAGCTGCGGGAGGCCAGCTCGTACACCTCCCGGCCGCAGGCGTCCCGCTCCGGCGCCCGCGGCGCGAGGTCGGCGGTCAACCACGATCCGAACTGGTCGAAGGCCTTCCGCGCCGCGGCGGCCGCGGCCTCGACGGTCGGCTTGACGGCACCCTCCGGCGCCTGCGCGGCGAGTCCCGCGAAGAAGTCGTCGCCCTCGGCACCGGTCCAGCTGGCGATCCGGCCGGCCAGGCCGGTCACCTGGCGCACCGCCGAGATCCGGCCCTGATCGGCCTGCTCGAGCAGCGTCTCGCGGTATCCGTCGAGCGCCGTACCGACCTGGTTCAGCCGGATGGCGACGATCTCCCAGTCCTGCTCGGTGTCGGTCGGCATCAGGTCGAACACCTGCCGCAAACCGGCCGGCACCGAGGCGATCGCATTCAGCTGGTGCTGCGGTACGCCGGCCTCGTGGCGCTCGACCTCCAGGCCGAGCCGCTCCACGAAGGCGTCCTTGGCGACCTCCTCCCGCGGACTCGCCGGCTCGATCGCACCGGCTTCGGCAAGGGACCTCCTGGCGAGCTCCGTCCGCGCCTCGAATCCGGCCGGTGTGAAGTCCGGCAGCTCGTGGTCGTGGCCGGTGACGCCCATTTCGGTCGCCAGGATCGGGTCGAGCACGATCTCCTGCTCGAGGTGCCGCTCGGCGAGCTGATCGATCGGGCTGTTCGGGTTGGTGGCAGCAGTCACCCGATCGACCCTACCTGTCGAGGGCCTCCGGAGCTGACCTGTTTGTTGGCCGATACTGTGGCGGTCGCTGAATGCCAGCACGAGGGACGAGAGGAACGGCGTTGAGCCAGCCACCCTACGGGCCGCCCGGCCAGAACCCGCCGTACCAGCAGGGCCCGCCGCAGGGCCCGCCGCAGGGTCCTCCGCCGGGTCAGTACGGCGGTCCGCCCCAGGGACCTCCGCCCGGTCAGTACGGCGGCCCGCCGCAGCAGGGTCCCGGCTTCGGCTGGGGCCCGAGCTTCGGCCCGGGTGGTCCCGGCGTTCCCAGCATGGGCTGGCAGCAGCCGCGGAAGAAGTCGAAGGCGCCGTTGATCGCGATCCTGTCGATCGTCGTGGTGGCCGTCGTCGGCGGCGTGATCATCGGTCTGGTCCGGAAGGCCACCAACGACGTGACCACCCCGCCGGTGACGCCGAGCCGGTACACGCCCGAGCCGACCACGTCCCCGACCGAAGAGCCGACGGAAGAGCCGACCGAGGAGCCCTCCGAATCTCCGTCCGAGGAGCCGACGACCACGGAGCCCACTACCACCGAGACGTCGAGTACGCCGAACAAGCCGGCGGACACCACGGTCGTGGCCAAGAACGCGCTCTACAAGGTCGGCCAGATGGCCACGGTCAACTGCAAGGAGCCCAAGGCCCGGCCGACCAACGCCCGGGGCGCGGCCGCCTACTGGGCCGCGATCAAGCCCTGCCTGGACAAGTCGTGGGCGCCGCTGGTCGCGAAGGCCGGCTACAAGTTCACCGCGCCGCGGATGACGTACTGGTCCGGGACCTCGATGTCGACGCCGTGCGGCGACGGTCCGGTCGCCGTACCGTTCTACTGCTCGGGCAACCACATGATGTACATGAAGGTCGACGTCTTCGTGAAGGCGTACAACGAGTACCCGGGTGATCCGATCGCCCAGGCGTACGCGCGGATGTGGTACAGCCGCTCCATCGCCCACGAGTACGGGCACAGCGTGCAGTTCATGACCGGCATCCTGCAGGCGTCCAGCAACCTGCGCTACGAGCAGCCGGACTACGAGGGCCGGACGCGGATGACGCGGCGGATGGAGCTGCAGGCGAACTGCTTCGCCGGTGTCTTCCTGGCCGCGAACAAGCGCAGCTACCCGATCAACGGCAACCTGCTGTACGTCTGGAAGAAGTACGTCGTCACCGCGGGCGACAAGCCCGAAGAAGGCGACCACGGCAGTGTCGCCAGTCAGGCACGCTTCATGGGGAAGTCGTTCAACACGGCCAACCCGGCCAGTTGCAACACCTTCTCGGCGTCACCGGCCAACGTCAGCTGACAGCTCCGACAGGCCTGGCGGCGCGACCTGCCGCCAGGAGTCGACGAGGATGTCGCGCAGTTCGTCGGCGTCCTCCAGTGCCTCGAGGCGGGCTCGAACCCAGTTCGAGCCCGCCTCGTGTTTGGGCACCCAGAACTTCTCCGGCTCCGCGGCGATCAGCTCCTCGCGCTCCAGCCGCGGGCACCGCACCGCGAACGACGTCTGGTCGTCCGGCACGGTGACGAACATCCGCCCGGCCACGTCGAACGTCGGGTGCCCCCACCGCCGCTTCTCCACCGTCTCCGGCAAAGACAACGCAATCCGTCGCACGTCCTCAGCGTCCAGCACGCTCACACTGTAGAACGTCGACGCCCCGGCAGGAGGAGGGCTGCCAGGGTGCCGGCCGCGACGATGGCGGCTCCGGTCCAGACGGCGGGGACGAGGCCGGCGGCGTACTGCGTCGGCGACTCGTAGGAGCCGGCTGAGGCGAAGACCGATGCCAGTACGGCGACGCCCATCGCGACTCCGACCTCGCGGATCGTGTTGTTCGTGCCGGACGCAACGCCGCGGTCCGCGTCGGCGGCGCTCGCCATCACCAGGCTCGCGGACGGCGCGAAGGTCAGCCCCATCCCGATCCCGGCGAGGACGAACGGTGCGACCAGTTCGCCGTACTGCGTCGTCGCCGTGGTGACCAGTGCGATCCAGCCGAGCGCGGTGGCGAGGAACGCCTGGCCGAGCACGATCAGGATCCGGGGGCCGACGCGGTCGACGATCAGACCGGCGATCGGTGCGACCACGAGCGGGGCCGCGGTCCACGGCAGCGTGCGGACACCGGACTGGAACGGCGTGTACCCCTGCACGACCTGGAAGAACTGCGCGAGCAGGAACACGGCTCCGAAAACGCCGACCGCAAAGCTGAACGCGACCACGTTCACCACACTGAACGAGCGAACCGAGAACAACCGCAGCGGCAACATCGGCGCGACAGTCCGACGCTCCCACCCGAGGAACGCGGCCAGTAGCACCCCGCCCGCGAGCAACGACCCCAGCACGCCAACGGACGTCCAGCCGTCATCGGCTCCGTGCACAACACCCCAGACGACGGACAGTACGCCGGACGTCGCCAGCACGAGTCCGAGCAGGTCCAGCTGCTTCGCCGTACCCCGCGACTCGGTCAGGACCCGCGTGGCGAGCACGACGGCGACGACTCCGACGGGAACGTTCAGCCAGAAGATCCACTGCCAGTTCAGGCCGTCGACGACGGCTCCGCCGACCACCGGACCGACCGCGATTCCGAGGCCCGAGATGCCGCCCCAGATACCGATCGCGGCGCTCCGCATCTTCTCCGGTACGGCGCCCGCGAGCAACGTCAGCGACAACGGCATCACAGCCGCCGCGCCGATGCCCTGGATCGCGCGGGACCCGATCAGCATCCACGGCTCGGTCGCCAGCGCGCAGGCCGCCGAGGCCAGGGTGAACAGCGTGATCCCGGCCAGGAACACCCGCCGCCGACCGAGCCGGTCGCCGATCGCGGCCGCGGTCAGCAGCAGCGCCGCGAAGGCGAGCGTGTAGGCGTTCACGAACCATTGCAGGTCCGACAGGGACGCCCCCAGCTCCGACTTGATCACCGGCAGCGCGTTCGTCACCACCAGGTTGTCCAGCGTGACCATGAACACCGGAATCCCTACGGCGGCCAGCACCAGCCCGAGTCCGCGGCTCCGGGGAGCGGTCAGTTCCCTCTCATCGAGAGCGGTCGATGTCATCTCGTACCCCTAGTTGTAATTGACTGATAACAAGCTTGATGACGAGAGTATGCATCGACTGATAACATGTCAAGGGAGTGGAAGGAGCGCGGATGACGCCCAAGGTTCGGCTGACTGCCAAGGAGCGCGGTGCAGAGGTGTTGGAGGCGGCGGTCCGGGCCTTCGCCAGGTCCGGGTACGAGGGCACCAAGACCGACGAGATCGCCCGGCTGGCCGGCGTCTCACAGCCCTATGTGATCCGGCTGTTCGGCACCAAGCAGGAACTCTTCCTGGCCGCCGTACGGAGTGCCTGCGAGCGGATCGAGCAGACCTTCCGCGAGGCCGCCGCCGAGACCCCGGAACTGGGCGCGCTCGGCGCAAGCTACGAGCGGATGTTCGCCGAGCGTGAGGTGCTGCTGGTCCTCCTGCAAGGTTTCTCCGCCAGCGGCGACCCTGTGATCGGCGACTGCGTGCGGGAACGCTTCGGTCGCATCTACACCCTGGTCCGCGAACTGACCGGCGCGTCACCCCAGCAGACCCGCGAGTTCCTCTCCGCCGGCATGCTGCTGACCGTCATGTCCGCCATGCAGGTCCTCGGCCCGGACGCGATCCCGATGCCGTGGGCCGAAGAGATCCAGAAAACCTTCGGCGAGCACTAGTCCCGGCTGAGTTTTTGGTCGGCGGCGAACCAGATGGTTGCGGCGGTCAGGGCAGTGGCGGCGACGGTGACGACGAGTGAGCCGGCGACGTCGGCATTGCGGACCAGGGCGGCAGCGCCGGCGACGGCCGGCGCCAGCAGTACGGCGATTGCTCCCGGCAACCACCAGCGACGCAGGGCCGCTCGGTGCACCCGCGCGTACGACGGCAATTGGCCGGCGAACGCTGCGGCCAGGTGGACGACGACGAGCGCACCCGCGGTGAGGGCCAGGCTCCAACTCGGCGCGCTGGGTGCACGCATCAACCACCCGAGCGTCACCACCAGCACGAACAGCAGCGCGGCCAGCGAATCAGGCAGTACGACGGTGCACAGCAACAACGCGCCGCCGACGATCGGGACCAGATCCGCCTGATCCCACGACTGCACCGATGACACGACCAACGCGACCGCCCCAGCCACCGCGATCACCAGCCGAGCAACCACCACAGCCCGCCCAGCCACCCGCAACTGCGCCAACCACAACGTGATCTTCTCGTCGACGGTCATGGGGCCTCCCGGTCTGGACTGAGGAGCGGAGGGAGCGCAGCGACCGGAGCGACGAGGGAAGACCGGGAGTTCCAGCCCCATGACCCGCCGCGCCGGAGGCGTGGCATTTGTAGAGTCATGAGCGGATCCTGGGGGCTGCGGAGACTCTGGCGGCGTCTCGGAGTACCTCGTCCAAGGTGCCGGCGCCTTGCCAGGGGACGGTCGGTACGCCGAGGTCACTGAGGCGGTCGAGGTCGCGGCGCCGTTCGAGTAACCGCAGCCGCCACGCGAGCGGCCACGACCGGGTGTCGTGCGCGTCGAGGTCCATGATCGACACGACGTCCGGCGGCAACGTGTCGATCGCGATCACCGTGCAACCGGAGTGCACGAGCGTGACGATGTAGCCGAGGATCGTCGGCCGCAGCAGCGGGCTGAGAACGAGCACCAGGCTGTCCGAGCGGACGCGGTTCCGCCGCGCCAACTGCTCCTCGTCCTGCTGCCGGCCGCGCCGGTCCGCGTGCACCAGCGTGTCCAGGATCCGCCGCAGATGCGCGCGCCCGCTCCCCGACCGCACGCCGCGGAACAGGCTGCCGGTGTCGATCAGCCGCACCCGGTCGCCGTTGCGCAGGTAGTGCTCGGCGATCGCGGCGGCCGCGCGGACGGCGGTGTCGAGACTCGAGGACCGGCCGTCGATCCCTTCGCTGATCCCGATCTCGCCGCCGGTGTCGACCATGATCACCACTTCGGTGTCCCGGTCCGACCACGTCGACGTGACATGCAGTTCCTGCGTCCGCGCCGACACGGACCAGTTGATCCGCCGCAACCGGTCCCCCGTCCGGAACGGCCGTACCCCGGCCAGCTCCGTCCCTTCGCCCGGCCGCCGCGACCGGTGCAATCCGACCAGTCCGGCCGGCCGCGGTACGGCGTCCACCGCCTCGAATCCCTCGCGCAACGGCAGCGTCGTGACCGACAGCGGCTCCGCCGACGTCACCTGGATCCGGTACGCCCCGACCGTCGACGTCGCCGTGACCGTTGGCCGCTCCAACGACCGCAGTCCCCAGCGCTTCGACCGTACGCCGACCTCCAGCCGCACCTCACCGTGCGACACCGGCTCCGCGATCGCGGCCTGCGGCGGGTCGTACTGGAACCACAACGTCCGCGGCAACGCCGCCACGATCAGGTCGACGTCCGGGTCGACGGACTCCGGCACCCGCATCCGGTACGTCGTACCTTGCCCTTCGAACAACACGTCCGCGTCCAGCTCGGTATGCACCTCGGGGCGCTCCCGCGGCCGGAAGAACCGCCCCCACACCGCGAGGAACGCCAGCGGCAGACCGAACACGGCCGCATCCGGGCGCCGCAGCAACACCGCGACGCCGAGCAGCACCGCAGCAACACAGATCGCCCGAACCTGCGCGTGCGTCGGCTGCCAACTCATGAGACCACGGTTGGTGGTGCCGCGACCGAGCCGAGGACGGTGCGTACCACTGTCGCGCCGGTGACCTCGTGGAGCCACAGCTCCGGACGCACGGTGATCCGATGCGCCAGTGCAGCGACCGCGACCGCCTTCACGTCCTCCGGTACCACGTAGTCGCGACCCTTGATGACGGCGTACGCGCGTGCTGTCAGCAGCAATGCCAGTGAGCCACGTGGCGATGCCCCGACGAGAACCTGTGAGTCCCGACGGGTCGCGGTGGCTAGATCAACGCAGTACTGACCGACTGTGTCGTCCACGGTCACCGTCTCGACGGCACGTTGCGCGGCACGCAGCCCGGCCGCATCCGTTGCCGCCTCGACCGACTGGTCCTCAGTACGACGGCTCATCCGGCGCCGCAGTACCTCCCACTCCTCCGCCGGACTCGGATAGCCGAAGCCGATCCGCAGCATGAACCGGTCGAGCTGTGCCTCCGGCAACGGATACGTGCCCTCGTACTCCACCGGGTTCGCGGTCGCGAGCACGTGGAACGGCGCGGGCAACGGGAACGTCTGCCCCTCGACCGTGACCTGATGCTCCTGCATGGACTCCAGCAGCGCGGCCTGCGTCTTCGGTGGCGTCCGGTTGATCTCGTCGGCCAGCAGCAGGCCGGTGAAGATCGGGCCCGGCCGGAAGACGAACTCGGAGTCCTTCTGGTCGTACACGAACGCGCCGGTCACGTCCGACGGCAGCAGGTCCGGCGTGAACTGCACACGCCGGAACTCCAGCCCGAGCGCCTGCGCGAACGACCGCGCGGCCAGCGTCTTCGCCAGCCCCGGGTAGTCCTCGAGCAGTACGTGCCCGCCGGCGAGGATGCCCGCGAGCACCAGTTCCAGCGCCTCGGCCTTCCCGACCACGGCCTGGCTGACCCGCTCCAGCACCTGCCGGCTCAGCTCGGTCACCTCACCGAGCTTCAGCTCGCCCTCAGTCGCTGCGTCAGTCGCTGCGTCGGTCACTGCGTCGGTCACTGGTCCCTCACAGGTTCTCGATGGTGTGGATCGCGTACTCGATCTCGTCGAGGGACGCGGTGCGTTTCTCGTCGCCGGCGATCAGCTGCCAGAGCTGGTCGCCGGTGATCGCGCGGGCCCGCTCCGGCTCCCGCTCGGGGTCGACGCCGTGCCGGTGCACCAGGCGGTCGGTCGCCAGCTCGAACAGCAGCGGGCGGACCCGGCGGGCGAAGGTCTGCGACCCCTCACCGGCACGCCGTTCGCGGCTCGACTCCTGCAACCAGGTGGCGATGAACTGCGTGCGGTTGTCGTTGGTCCGGGCGCGCAGCGCAGCCAGTTTGTCGTCATGCCGCCCGGGCCAGCTCGTCTCCACGGTCTCCGGCACCACCAGCCGGATCGCCAGCGACACCACACCGACCGCGAGCGCAGCCACCACGAACCACAGCGGCCGCGGCGCCATACCGGCAGCGGCGAACACGGTCACGAGCAGCAAGCTCACCACCACAGCCACACCAAGGTGCTGCACGAGCAACTTGCTCGGCCACAAAGACCTCCGCTTGCCCTCAGCCGGCGGCCCCTTCTCCTCCAAGGGCGTCCATCGGTACGACGTCATAAGGCCTCCGCCTCGGCGGGGTGAGCGGCGGCGAGGTCGTCGCGTAGGCGGAGCAGGGCTGAGCGGGCCTCTGTCCGCGCCTGCTCGCTCGAGCCGTGCGTCGAGTACCGCGCTTCGCGGTACAACTCACCGAGCCGGATCAGCTGCGGCTCGGAGATCCCGCCGATCCCGAGCACTCGCACGATGAACTCGGCCGGTGTCTCCGACGGCTCCCGCGGTACGCCGGCCGAAGCAGCTGCCTCCTCCAACGCGACCCAGCACGCGACGACCGCGTCGGTCGCCGTACCGGTGTCGATGCGGGCCAGGCCCGTGTCGACCGCCTCGGCCAGTCGCTCCGCCTTCATCCGCTCCCAATCGGGCTCATCGGCCTCCACGTGCGGAAGGCGGACCCGGCGCACGACGCGGACGATGACCAGCAGGATGAACCCCACGATCGCGGCGATGATCAGGTAGACCACGGCCTGCCACAACGACAGCACCCAGCCCGGCGTCTCGTGCTGCGGGAGCGCGCGCGGCGACGGCTGTGACTGCTCCGGCGCCGTTTCGCTCACCGAGAAGGTCGGCAGCGGTCGCGGGCTCGCGCTCAGCGTGCTGTCGCTGATCGGGCGCACCGGCCCACTCGCGGAGGCGAGCACGACGAAGCCGGCCACCACGACCCCCACGAACAGCACGGCGACCACCGCGAGCGCACCCCGACGCTGCGTCTGCATCTGGGCAGGCTACCCCGTCAAAAGCCTGTGTCGAGGAACGGGAGCCGAGATGTGGAAAACGCTTCCGCGGTCGCGTCCAGGGCACCAGGGGTGTGCTCAGCGACCAGGCCTGCCCGGCCGAGCCTCTTGACCGACGGGCGACCGAGGTAGATGGCGCCGAGGTCCCGGACGTCGAGAGTGAGGTCGGCGTCGCGCGTGACGGACTCGCAGCTCGCGCCGTCCGGTCCGCCTGTGAGGTGCCAGCGGCCCGCGTTCCACGGGAGGAAGTCGTCGACCACCTCCAGGACGACGTCGACGTCCCGCGCATACGTCCGCTCCGCGAGCGCACGACGTACGTCGACCGGCCGGATCCACAGGCCGTCCCGCGTGATCGGCCCTGGCGCGCGCGGGTCGAGCAGCAGGTCCAGGAGCGGGTCGTCCGACGCGAGCATCTCGCACCGGGTCTCGCTGAGCAGGTCCGGTTCGAGCAGGTACCGCCACAGCGCCGCGTGCGACGTGATGTCCACCGCATGCACCCGCTGTACGTCGACGTACCCCTTCTCCGCGCGCTTCGTCCGGTAGTACGCGAACCCGGTTAATTCGCCGTCGCGCTCCGCGACGACGCATCGCAGCTTGGACGCGCTCGCGATGTTGCTCGTGACGGTGGCGCTGATGGTGTACTCCTGCCAGCGCTCGTCGTGGCGGCACACACCAGGTCGCTCCAACGCCAGCCTGTTCCGCAGCTCGGCGCAGCGGGCGAGGTGCTCGCGTACGTCGACGTACCGGATCCGGACGTCGTCGATGCCGGCCACCGGGCGCAGCGTGCGGGACGCCTTGGGTACGACGATCTCCTGGTGGTCGGACGCGAGTCCGTAGCCGAACCGCGGGTAGATCACCGGCTCGCTCGCGGTCAGCGCCGCCAGCGGCTCGCGGCCGGCCTCGTGGATGTCGGTCAGCTGCCTGCGCATCAGGTCGCGCAGGATGCCGCGCCGCCGGTGCGTCGCCCGGACGCCGACCATCGTCACGCCCGCGACCGGCAATTGCCCGCCGGGCACCGTCATCAGGTGCGAGAACGTGCCGGTGTGCCCCACGAGCTGCCCGTCCTCGCTCGCGACGACACTGCGCTCAGGCTCCCAGATCCGCCGCTCGGACTCGTACTGCTCGTCGGTCCACGGCGCCGAGAACGCCATGTCCAGGAGCTCCAGGAGCTCCTCCCACTCACCCGCGAACCGCCCGATCTCGATCGTCATGTCCTTTACCTACCAGACGACCGGGCTCGGCGACCCGGGATTTACGGTGGCACCGGCCGGCATTGCCCCGAGCCGCGGCCAGTACGTCGCCAGCCCGGGTCGGTCCGGAACCGTGCTCAGCCAGCGCCCGCGGCGTCGCGGCGGCCCGATCGACGCCGACAACGTCCCGACCGGGATCTCGAGCACCTCCTCGAGCAGCCCGACCGCGGCGAGCGAGTCCCGCCGCTCGGGGCGCGAGCGGCCCGACTGCCAGTAGCTCAAGGTGGCGAGGCTCACCGACACGCCACGCGCGCGGAGCCGCTCCTGGATCCGCCCGAGCTCGAGCCCGCGCGCCTGGATGGCTTCCCGGAGCACGTCCGCGAACTCCCGTTCGCCCATGCGCCGAACCCTAGGCACAGCAGGCGATCCAAGCCAGCCCTGGGGCGATCAACAGTTGACACCAGCTCTGGACTGATGAAAACCGTTTTCATATACTGACGGCATGACCGCCCAAGCGAAAACTCCGTTGTCCTTGTTGGTGGGGCTTTCCACGACGTTGCGGGGGCCCGTGCTGGAAGCAATGACCGACGCCACCACCGTGGCCGTGGTGATCGACCAGGACGACATGCCCGGTCGGGGCGTGCTGTCGTGGCGCGTGCGGGACGCGTCGGGGCCGATCGACGCGGGCGAGTTCACGGTCGGGGACGACTGCGGTGCCTGCCAGTTGATCGAGTCGCTCCTACCGTTGCTGGAGACGCTGGTCGCGCGTGGGCACTGGGATCACATCGTGCTCGCGGCGCCGCCCGGGATGGAGGCGCGACCGCTGGTCACCACGTTGACGTCCGTCCTGCCGGAGATCGACGTCGACACGGTCACTTGCGTCGTCGACGCCGTACTCGTGGTCGAGCAACTGTCCGGCGACGAGTTGCTCGCCGAGCGCGGCCTGGCGCTCGGTCTGCCGGATCGACGCAACGTCGCGGAGCTGACCGCACGCCAGATCGAGTACGCCGACGTGTGCGTGCTGGCCAACGCGCATCGCAGTACGGCGGTCGAGCGGCTCGAACACCTGCTGGTGCACCTGAACCCGCGGACGTCGGTGGTGACGGCGGACGTTGCCGGCGTACCGAATGGACCGGTTGCACGGACCGGGCGGTTCGACTTCGACGCGGCCGAGGCGTGGGCGGGTGAACTCGCGGCATCGGATCGCGTGCAGCCGAGCGGCGACGGCGTGACGACGTTGCTGTGGCGGTCGACGCGGCCCCTGCATCCCGCGCGGCTGAGCGATGCGCTCGAGGACATTGTGGACGGTGTGGTTCGTAGTCGCGGCGTGGTGTGGCTGGCGAACCGTCCGACGCAACGCGTGCGGTGGGAATCCGCCGGGTACAGCGCGTCGCTCGGAATGCTCGGCGAATGGTCGGAGACCGAGCACCTCGCCGAGTGCACCGTCGTCGCCACCGGCATGAGCCTCGACCCGGCCCGCCTCCAAGCAGTCCTCGACGCCTGCCTCCTCACCGAGTCCGAACTAGCCCAACTCGACTGGACCACCCTAGAAGACCCCTTCGCCGGCGTCCTGTAACCCCACCCCCGTCTCACTCCACGCCACCCCAACCCAGCTGACCACACGCTCCACCCCACCTCACGCCCCACGCCAGCTCATTTCACGCCCAGCTCGCGCTCCGCCCGCCCCACCCCAGCTCACCTCACGCCCTACCCCACGCCGGCTCACTTCACGCCCCACCCCACGCTCCACCCGCCCCACCCCGGATCACCTCACGCCCGCCCCGCCTCACACGCCACGCCAGCTCACTTCACGCCCCACCTCACGCTCCGCCCGCCCCACCCCAGATCACCTCACGCCCGCCCCGCCTCACACGCCACGCCAGCTCACTTCACGCCCCACCTCACGCTCCGCCCGCCCCACCCCAGATCACCTCACGCCCCGCCCCGCCTCACGCGCCACGCCAGCTCACTTCATGGCCTGCCTCACGCTCCGCTCGCGCCGACCGCGCCGTGCGCGGCCCGCCGCCGCACTCGGGCTCGCCGCATATGCCTGGTTAACCCACCAAATGAGGGGTTCTGCACCGTGGTTCAGGGTGGGGAACCCCCCATTTGGCTGGTTAACCAGGCAAATGCGTGGGTCAGCCAGGCAAATGGGGTGGGCGGGCTAGCCGAGGAGGGGGAGGCGGTTGGCGTGGGGGCCGAGCATTGACAGGTCGTCCTCGTCGAGGGGCAGGCGGCCGGTTGCTTTCAGGATGTACGTGGTGGTGTCCCACGCGATCACGTCCCAGGCCTCCGGGCCGAACAGCCCGTCCAGGGTGCGCGCGGTGACCTGCAGTCCTTCGGGATCGGGCTCCGGCGCGTCCGGCAGGCCGACGATCAGGTCGAGATGATGGACCGTTGCCTCAAGCACCAAAGTGGCCACGAAGTCGACCGCCCGCAGGACATGACCCTGCGTCTCGACCCGGTGTCCCTTGATCGCCAGCCCGGCCGCGGCCGCGCGGACGGCCGCCTCGGACACCTCACGCCAGTGCTGCACGAGCAGACCGGGTTTGCGATACGCCGCCGCGACGTTCCGCACGAAACTCGTGTCGCCGTCGGGCTCCGGCGGGAAGTCGCGCCAGTACGTGACGAAGTCCCGGTCCGGCTCGACCACGGCCGGGCTCGCGAACGCGATCAGCGCCCGCTGAGCGTCGTACAGCAAATGCACGAGCAGCGGACCGACGGGCATGCCGGCGCACCGCGTCTCGCGCTGGAAGTCCGCGTCGCTGAGCCCGTGTACCGTCTCGGTCAGCCGCCCGTAGGTCCGCCCCAGCGTCGCCGCCAGTCCCAGCGGCAACGCGCCGCGCTCGGGTGCCTTCATCCCCGGCCTCCTCGGTGTCCTGTGAAGAACGTAACCCGAGAAGCCACCGAGGTGTTCCGGACTCGCACACCCACCAAGCTCCGCCGACCACCGGAGCCCACCACTCACCAAGCTCCGCCGACCGCCGAACGCCCACCACTCACCAACCCGGGCCGACCGTCGGTCTCACCCGTCGGCTGAGCGTGAACCGCCCCGAACCGGCGCGGTTGCTGAGTGGCGGAGGTCCACCCCACGAGCGAGCCGCGCCGCGCTGCGCCGACGCAGGTGGTCAGCGACGCCCCTACGAACGGACCGAGCCAACCCGGCCGACGCGGTTGGTGAGCCCCCACGAGCGAGCCGAGCCGACGTGGACCGACGCGGTTGATGAGCGACGCCCCAACGAACGGGCCGAGCCGACGTGGACCGACGCAGTTGGTGAGCGACACCCCAACGAACGAACCGAGCCGACATGAACCGACCCAGTTGGCGAGCGACACCCCAACGAGCGAACCGTGCCCACGTGGACCCACGCAGTTGGCGAGCGACACCCCTACGAGCGAGCCGTGCCCACGTGGGCCGACGCAGTTGGCCATCGACTCCCCTACGAGCGAGCCGTGCCGACGTGGACCGACGCAGTTGATGAGCGACACCCCTACGAGCGGGCTGTGGCGAGGTGGGTGGCGGCGATTGCCTCGAGGTGGGCGAGGTCTGAGGCGACGGTGGCGAAGGTGTAGCCCTGGTCCAGTCGCTTCTTGGCCGACTCGCCGTCGAACGTGTGGATGCCCGCGGCGATCCCGGCCTCCCGCGCGGTGCGCGCGATCAACTCGACCGCCTCCTCGAACGGACCCTCGACCTCCGGATCACCCGGGAAGCGAGCACCGAGCGCCAGACTGAGGTCCGACGGGCCGACGTACACACCATCGAGCCCGGGCGTCGCGCAGATCTCAGCCACGTTCTCGAGGCCGAGCGGGGTTTCGATCATCGCGAGTACGACGGTCGCGTCGTCGCTGTCCGCGGGCACAGGACCGATCCGCAGCGAGGCTCGCATCGGCCCGAACGACCGCACACCCGCCGGCGGGTACTTCGCCGCCCGAACCGCCCGAGCCACGTCGTCCGCGCTGTCGATCAGCGGCACGATCACACCGGTCGCCCCGGCGTCCAGCGCCCGCCCGATCGGCGTCGGATCGTTCGCCTCGACCCGCACCAGCCCGACCGTCGACTGCGGCCCGATCGCGGACCCGGCGTCGATCGCGAGCAGCCCGGTCATCAGCCCCTGGTACCCGATCAGTCCGTGCTGCGCGTCGAGCACCACGTAGTCGTACCCGAGCCGCGCGATCCGCTCAGCGGCGGCCGGCGAATCCAGCGTGATCCAGTACCCGACCAGCTTCTCCCGAGCCCGGACCTTGTGCGAGAAATCGTTTGCATTCACCCCCGCACACTATCCAGACCATCGCCCGTAAATCCCTCGACCAACCATCAGTTGGACGAGACGATGCTGCGGATGGCATCCACGGAGCTCCTCCTGCACGAGTTGGTCGCCGAGGCCGGTCTACCGGCGGTCACGAACGCCGTACCGGTCACCGGGCACGGCTTCGACCACGTGATCCTCCTGGCGACGCTCGCCGACGGCACCCGCGTCCTCCTTCGGCATCGCGCCTCGCACCCACGCCCGCTTCCGGTGGTACAGGCACAGTTCCTGGCCGATCACGACGTACCTGCACCGCGTCTGCTCGGTGGCAACGACGAGGCGACGCTGTACGAGTACGCGCCCGGCGAGATGCTCTCCACCCTCGTGGCGGAGGGACGAATGACAAGCGACGCGTGGCGCTCGCTCGGCACGGCGATGCGGCGCCTGCACGCCGTACGCTTCCCAAGAAAGCTGCAAGGCACGTTCGGCCCGGACGGCCTCACGCTGACCCCCGCCGACCCTGTCGCGAAGTTGCACGAGGACCTGACCGCAGCCGAGGACTACCTGCGTACACACCTGCCCGAGGTTGTCGCACAACTTCCGCACGCTCACGCGCTGATCGACGCGCACGCCGACAGCCTCAGCGGGCCGACGGCCCTTCTGCACTTCGACATGAACCCGTCCAACATCATCGTCGGCCCGGCCGAGACGCTACTGATCGACTGGGGCGACGCACGCGTCGGCGACCCGGCGGGCGAGGTCGCGGCACTCGAAGAGCACATCTATCTCATCGACCGCACCCCACAGCTGCCGGACGCGTTCTACGAGACCTACGGGCCGCGGCTGAACAAGGTCGACGTCTGGCGGTTGTGTGGGGCGGTTGGTTGGTATGCGAGTGGTGACTTCGAGGAGTTCGAGCAACTGGAGCCGGAGCTCCGCGCGAAGGCCCACCAATGGCGCACGGGCCTGGCTGACTACCTAGGCACTCGGCTGAGCTAGACCGGCGGTACGCCGTGGCGGCGGTGGGAGAATGTCCGGTCCTTGGACTGGGCTGCGGCGAGGCGGGCGATCAGGTCAGCGCGGAGGTTCTCCGGCTCGATGATCGCGTCGATGACCAGGTCGGCGGCCAGCCGGAGGATGTCGATGTCGGTCTCGTACTCCTCGCGCAGCCTGGACACGTACTCGACCCGTTCGCCCTCGTCGGCGATCTCCTGGATCTTGTTGTAGTACACGGCGTTGATCGCCGCCTCCGGCCCCATCACCGCGATCTTCGCGGTCGGCAACGCGACACACGCGTCCGGCGAGAACCCGGGTCCGCACATCGCGTACAGCCCGGCGCCGTACGCCTTCCGGACGATCACCGACACCGTCGGC
This sequence comes from Kribbella pratensis, assembly GCF_004366075.1. Lineage (GTDB taxonomy): Bacteria > Actinomycetota > Actinomycetes > Propionibacteriales > Kribbellaceae > Kribbella > Kribbella pratensis. The sequence continues at coordinate 3,084,105 of NZ_SODU01000001.1, forward strand.
ACTGTCGCCTCCGACACCGCGGTGATCATCTTTGCGCCGTGCCGGATGATCCCGGCCCGCTCGACCTCACTGCCGATCATGAAGCCCGGTACGTCGCACAGATACACGAGCGGCACGTTGAACGCGTCGCACAGCCAGATGAAGCGCGCGGCCTTGTCCGCCGAGTCGACGAACAGTACGCCGCCCTTCACCGCCGGCTGGTTCGCGACGATCCCGACCACCTGCCCCGCGAGCAGCCCGAACCCGACCACAAGCTCCGGCGCGTACGCCGGTTTGATCTCGAAGAACGTGTCCGCGTCGACGAGCGCGTCGATCACGTCGTGGATGTCGAACCCGACGCTCTCCTCGGCCGGCACCAGGTCCCGGGTGAAGTCCCGGCCGGCGTCCGAGGCGTCGTACGACGGCGGTCGCGAGCGCCACGAACCGGGCAGGTAGGAGAAGTACTGCTTCGCGAGCTCGATGGCCTCGGCGTCGTCGCTCGCCAGCAGGTCGCCGCAGCCGGAGACGCTGGTGTGCATCCGGGCGCCGCCCATCTCCTCCAGCGTCACCTTCTCCCCGACCACCATCTCGGCCATCCGGGGCGAGCCGAGGTACATCGAGGCGTTGCCGTCGACCATGATCACGACGTCGCAGAACGCCGGGATGTAGGCGCCGCCCGCCGCGGACGGACCGAACAGGCAGCAGATCTGCGGGACCTTCCCGGACAGCGCGACCTGGTTGTGGAAGATCCGGCCCGCACCGCGGCGGCCGGGAAACAGCTGGACCTGGTCGGTGATGCGGGCGCCGGCGGAGTCGATCAACCAGAAGATCGGCAGCTCGTCGCGGAGCGCGACCTCGGTGATCCGGACGATCTTCTCGACCGTCCGCGCACCCCAGGAGCCGGCCTTGACGGTCGGGTCGTTGGCGACGATCAGCGCCGGCCGGCCGTCGACGAGCGCGCGGCCGGTGACGACACCGTCGGCGGGCAGGCCCGCGTTCAGGGCGTTCGCCAGCTGCGCATCCTCGACGAAGCTCCCCTCGTCGACGAGCAGGGCGATCCGGTCGCGGACGTACAGCTTGTTCTGCGAAGCGAGCTTGGCCGCCGCCTTCTCGGGCGGCGCCAGGGTCGCCTCACGAGCAACCTTGACCTCGGTCCAATGGTCGTGGGTCATGTAGTCATCATCCCAGGCATCATTCCACTGGGAGGCCGAGCGACCTCGCGATGAGCATCCGTTGGACTTCCGACGTACCCTCGCCGATCTCCAGGATCTTGGCGTCGCGGTAGAACCGGGTGACCGGGTACTCCTCCATGAAGCCGTAGCCGCCGAAGACCTGGGTGGCGATCCGGGTCGCGGTCACCGCGGACTCGGTCGCGTACAGCTTGGCCACCGACGCGGCCTGCTTGAAGTCGGCCCTCGAAGCACCCGCATCCTTCAGCGCGGCGGCCCGGTAGACCAGCAACGAGGCGGCGTCCGCCATCACCTTGAGGTCGGCGATCTGGAACGCGACACCCTGCTTGCGGCCGATCGGTACGCCGAACGTCTGCCGCTCACCGGCGTACTGCACGGACAGCTCCAGGCACGCGCGGATGCAGCCCAGTGCGACCGCCGCGATCGCGACCCGGCCGTCGTCGAGCGTCGCCAGGAACTGCGCGAACCCCTTGCCGCGTTCACCGAGCAGATTGGCCTCGGGAACCCGGCAGTTCACGAACGACAGCGGGTGCGTGTCGCTGGCATGCCAGCCGAGCTTGTCGTACGCCGCTTCCGCGGTGAATCCCGGCGTACCGCTCGGGACGATGATCGTGGAGATCTCCGGCTTGCCGTCCGGCTTCTCGCCGGTGCGCGCGGTGACCGTCACACACGAAGTGATGCTCGAACCCGAGTTGGTGATGAACTGCTTGGAGCCGTCGATGACCCACTCGCCGTTGTCGAGCACCGCGCGGGTCTTGGTGGCACCGGCGTCCGATCCGGATTCCGGCTCGGTCAGCCCGAACCCGGCCAGCGACCGGCCCGCGACCAGGTCGGGCAGCCAGGCGGCCTTCTGCTCGTCGGTGCCGAACGTCAGGATCGGGTTGATGCCGAGCCCGACCGCCGCCTCGAGCGTGATCCCCATCGACTGGTCGACCCGGGAGATCTCCTCGATCGCCACGCACAGGCTGGTGAAGTCGCCGCCCGCGCCGCCGTACTCCTCCGGCGCGGTCAGCCCGAACAGCCCGAGCCGCCCCATCTTCTGCACGACCTCCACCGGGAAGTAGTGCTTGCGGTCCCACTCGGCCGCGTGCGGGCCGATCTCGGCCTCCGCGAAGTCGCGAACGCTACGACGGAACTCCTGATGCTCCGCGGACAACTCGAACATGCGGCACTCCTTCGTGCTTGACGCTTACGTAAACGTAAAGCACGCTGGGGAGCATGCACAATAGCCAGGTGCCCGCAGAGACCTGGTCGATCGCCGAACTGGCCGCCGAGTACGACGTGACGCTCCGCACGATCCGGTTCTACGAGGACCGCGGCCTGCTCAATCCCGAACGCCGTGGCACCGCGCGCGTCTACCACCCCCGCGACCGCGTCCGCCTCGCCCTCATCCTGCGCGGCAAACGCCTCGGCTTCTCCCTCGACGAGATCGCCAAGATCGTCGACATGTACGACGCCGAACCCGGCGAGGAAGGCCAGCTCGCCTACCTCCTCGACCAGATCACCCACCGCCGCACCGAACTAGAACAACGCCGCCGCGACATCGAAGAAACCCTCCAGGACCTCGCCGAAGTAGAAGCCCGCTGCCACGCAGACCTCAAAGCCCTCAGAGATCAGAGCGACAGTCGCTAGGTCGTCTTGCGGCCGTACAGCCAGTAGATGATCGGTGCGGCGCCGAGGGAGTTGAAGAGGGTGAGGGCCAGGGCCCAGAGCGGTTTGGGGCCACGAACCTGGGTGGCGGGACGTCGCGCCAGGTCGGCCAGTGCGACCGCCTTCAACACGCTCTCGACGACCGCTCCAGCGACGACCAACCGCTGCTGCCGGGTACTCAGGTCAGCCCACTTCTTCCCACGCACATCCCCCACGATCCGCGCCCATCACCCCACACGCAAGCATCGCCGCGCGACGGGCGCGCCCACCCGGTGCGTCGCGGATCGTCGTACCGAGTCCACTGCTCGAGGCTCGAGGGCCTCCTCGTAGCGGTGGAGGGCGAGGGTGGCGAGGTGGGGGTGGGGGGCCAAGGGGGGCGTGACGGGGTGGGGGCCGGACTGGCGGCGGATGAGGTTGTGGAAGAACCCGGGGGCCAAGAGGTACGTCGCTATTGCCAGGCGGCCCGGGGTGCGGGCGAGTACGTCGGGGAGACGGTCGCCGGCGCCGGACACGTAGGCCACCTGGACAGGCCGGTCGACACGCTCAGCCAACAGACTCGCCGTCTCCTCGCAGTCGGCCAGCGCGCGCGGGTCGGAGGAGCCGGCGGCGGCCAGTACGACGGTGTCCACGCGGGACAGGTCGCCGAGCCGGTCGGCGAGGATCTCGACCAGCACGGGATCAGGACCAAGCGCAGCGGCCGCGTGAACCCGCCCGGGATAGCGCTGCGCTTCGGCAGCAACGTCGACGTACACGTGGTAGCCGGAGCTCAGTAGCAGCGGTACGACGACAGCGTCCGAAGCGTCCGTGGTGACGCGACGAACGAGAGACGGCAGCGCCGGCGTGAGCAGGTCGACGAAACCCAACGAAATAGGCAGGTCCGGGCGTTGACGAGCCATCTCCCGGACGAGGTCGTGGATCACCTGGATACCGCGAGGGTCGGCTGTCCCGTGGGCGACGGCTACGAGGTCGGTCATGAGGCAACTCCGGCGGGTTCTACGGCCAGGCGGTAGCCGCGTCGCACTACCGTCCGCACCAGTTCCGGACGACCGACCGCCGTACGCAGTCTGTTCACCGTGACCTCCACCGCGTGTACGTCCTCAGCTCCAGGAAGCACCGCGAGCAGCTCCGGTCGCGACACCACATCACCACCGGCCGCGACCAGGGCGGCCAGTACGGCGCGCGGGCCTGGACCGAGTGGCAGCACCACACCGTCCAGCACCGCAGCACCTCCACGAATCACCAACTGGCCGAACGCCGTCTCGATCGACCGCGCGTTGTCGTCGGTGAGCCGATCGGTCACGAGCCGGATCAGCGCGCCCAACCGATACCGGTCCGGAACCAACGGGTCCAGTCCCAGCGCTTCGAAGGGCGCCGCCGTCACCGGACCGACGCAGGCGTTCAGCACCCGCCCGGTCCGCAACGCCGAGGTGAGGTCGTCGTACTGCCCGTTCAACGCCGCGGCGTCAAGCATCGCCTGCGCACCCGGTGCCGACGTGTGTACGACGGCGTCAACGGTCCCCGCGCACACCTGCGAGATCATCCGCTCCACCACGGCCGCATCGGGCGCAGGCCCCCACCGATACACCTCCAGCCCACGCACCGACCCGCCGGCCGAACGCAGCGCCTCCTGCAACGCCGGATCCGACAACCCGTGGAGCTGTACGACGATCTTCCGCCCGACGACGCCCTGCGCGCGCAGCCACTCGACCACCTCGGCCGTCGTCTCCGACCGCGCCGACCAGTGCTCGACCAGCCCGGCCGCGCGGATCGCGCCGCGCGCCTTCGGACCGCGGGCGAGGATTCGCGACTGCTCCAACGTACCCAGCAGGTCCGCGGCGAGACCGGCGGTGTCGGCCGCCTCGATCCAGCCGCGGAACCCGACCGCTGTGGTGACCACGACGTCGTCCGGCGGATTCGCGATCACCCGCCGGGTCGCCTCGATCAGCGCGTGGTCGTCGGCGACCGGCACGATCTGCAGGGTCGGCGCGTGCAGCACCTTCGCACCGCGCCGCTCGAACGACGCGATCAGGTCCTCCGCACGCCGATGCGCCGTGATGGCGATCGTGCAACCGCTCAGCGGCCCCGGCCTAGTAGTCACCTGGACCCACCACGACCTGTCCGTCGACGATCTCGACCGGGTACACCGGCAGCGACACCTCCGGATCGTCCAGGCACGCCCCGGTGCGCAGATCGAAGACCTGCTTGAACATCGGCGACGCCACCGTCGGTACGTCGCCGCGGCTGCCGACGATGCCCCGCGACATCACGTTGGCCCCGCTGAACGGATCCTGGTTGCCGATGGCAAACACCTCGTCGTCGTGCGTCCTGAACAACGCGATCTGCAGGTCCCCGAGCAACGCCGCGACCCCACGTTCCGGCAGCAGTGCCTCAAAAGCGCAGACCACTGTGCGCTCGACAGTTGTCATGGTCATCGACGTACCTCCAATCGGGGGCCGGCCAGCAGGACCGGCTCCAGCTGCCCGCGCTCGGCCGAGGTGGCCGGGCGCGGCTGGTTGCGCTCGACCACGTACCGCAGGTCGGCGTCGGGCTGGTCCGGCGCGTTCACGAACGACACGAACCGGGCGAGCTTGCCGGGATCGTTCAGCGTCGCCTGCCACTCGTCGACGTACGAGTCGACGTGCTTGGCCATCGCCGCGTCCAGGTCGGCGGCGATGCCGAGGCTGTCGTTCAGTACGACGTCGCGCACGTGGTCCAGGCCGCCTTCGAGCTCGCGCATCCACACCGCGGTCCGCTGCAGGCGGTCACCGGTGCGGATGTAGTACATGAGGAACCGGTCGATCGCCTGGAACAGCTCCTCGTCGGTCAGGTCCGAGGCGAGCAGCTCGGCGTGCCGCGGCGTCATACCGCCGTTGCCGCCGACGTACAGGTTCCAGCCCTTCTCGGTAGCGATCACGCCGACGTCCTTGCCGCGCGCCTCCGCGCACTCCCGCGCACAGCCGGAGACACCGAGCTTGAGTTTGTGCGGCGACCGCAGCCCGCGGTACCGCAGCTCCAGCGCGATCGCCATCCCGACCGAGTCCTGTACGCCGTACCGGCACCAGGTCGACCCGACGCACGACTTCACGGTCCGCAGCGCCTTGCCGTAGGCATGCCCCGACTCGAAGCCCGCGTCCACCAGCCGCTTCCAGATCGCCGGCAACTGCTCGATCCGCGCCCCGAACAGGTCGACCCGCTGGCCGCCGGTGATCTTCGTGTAGAGCCCGAAGTCGCGCGCCACCTCGCCGATCGTGATCAGGCCCTCCGGCGTGATCTCACCGCCCGGGATCCGCGGTACGACGGAGTACGTGCCGTCCTTCTGCATGTTGGCCATGACGTGGTCGTTGGTGTCCTGCAGCGACGCGCGCTCGCCCTCGAGCACGTGACCGGCCGGGTCCAGACTCGCCAGGATGGACGCGACCACCGGCTTGCAGATGTCGCACCCGCGGCCGCTGCCGTGCCGCTCGACGATCTCGCTGAACGTCCGCAGCTCGGTGATCCGGACGACGTCGAACAGCTCGGCCCTCGACAGCGCGAAGTGTTCGCACAACGCCTTGCTGACCTCGACGCCGGCCTTGGTGAGCTCGGTGTTGAGGAGGTTCTTGACGATCGGCAGACACGAGCCGCACGACGTACCGGCCTTCGTCTTCCCGCACACCGACTTGATGTCGCTGCAGCCCTCGTCGCGGACCGCGCAGCGGATCGTCCCCGCGGACACGTTGTTGCACGAGCACACCGGCGCGTCGTCGGGCAGCTCGAGCTGCACCGGACCGGCGCCCTCGGGCAGCAGGAAGGCGGCCGGGTCCGCACCGAGTTCCCGGCCGACCATCGGCCGCAGTCCGGAGTACGCCGACGCGTCGCCGACCAGGATGCCGCCGAGCAGGGTACGGGCGTCGTCCGACAGCACGAGCTTCTTGTAGACACCGGCCACGGGGTCGGCGTACACGATGTCGAGGGCGCCCTCGGTGGCGCCGAACGCGTCACCGAAGCTCGCGACGTCGACGCCGAGCAGCTTCAGCTTCGTCGACGTGTCCGCGCCCGGGAACGTCGCTTCGCCACCGAGCAACCGGTCCGCGACGATCTCGGCCATGGTGTAGCCGGGGGCGATCAGGCCCCACACGCGCCCTTCGATACAAGCGACTTCGCCGATCGCCCAGACACCAGGAACGGACGTACGGCAGGCTTCGTCGACCACGACACCGCCGCGCTCGCCGATCTGCAGACCGGCCTCGCGGCCGAGCTCGTCACGCGGCCGGACTCCGGCCGCGAAGACCACCACGTCGGCCGGCAGATCGGGGCCGTCGGCAACGCCCATCGCGCGGGCCGCACCTTGCGAGGTGAGCTTCACCCGCTGACACTGCGTCCCGGTCAGTACGTCGACGTCGAGGCCCTCGATCAGCCGGGCCAGCGCGGAACCGCCGCCCTCGTCGACCTGCAGCGGCATCAGCCGCGGCGCGAACTCGACGACCTTGGTGCCGGCGCCGAGCGCCCGCAGCGCCCCGGCCGCTTCCAGGCCGAGCAGACCACCGCCGACGACGACGCCGTTGACGTCCTTGCCTTCGCTCTTCAGTCGCTCGACGTACACGCGCAGCGCGGCGACGTCGTCGATGGTCCGGTAGACGAAGCAGCCTTGTGCGTCGTTGTTCTTCACCGGCGGGACGAACGCCGCGGAGCCGGTCGCCAGGACGAGTTCGTCGTACCCGACCTGCTCGCCGCGCGCTGTGGTGACGGTCTTCGCCGTGGTGTCGATCGACGTGATCTGCACGCCCTTGCGCAGGTTGACCGCCGGGTCGTCCCAGAGATCCGGGTCGCCGAGCGACAGGTCCTGCGGGTCGCGGCCGGAGAAGTAGCTGGTCAGTGCAACCCGGTCGTACGGCAGCCGCGGCTCCTCGCCGAAGACCGTGATCCGGTAATTGACGTCGGTGTCGCGCTGCCGCAGCGCCTCGACCAGCCGGTGCGCGACCATACCCCCACCGACCACCACCACGTGCTTGGCCTTGTTCAGCTCTGCCATCGTCGCCCTCCTGCTCGGGACTGGTTCGGTCTCGCCGCGCCGGAAGCGGTCGAGCAGTTCGCCGACGGCGCCGGTGCAGCTTCCGCACCCGGTCGTCGCCCGCGTCGTGGCGGCGATGCCGGCGACACTGTCGGCACCCCCACGCCAGGCCGCTTCGATCGCGACCCTGGTGACGCCGTTGCACCTGCACACGGTCGCCACCTTCTTGTTCTGTACCGCGGGTACGTCGGGCTCGGTGAGCAGCCCGTCCGCCACCACCGGCGTACCCCGATCCGCCAGCAGCACCAGCTCCGCGGCGACCTCCGGCGCACCGACTGCCACCGCAGACCGGACCACGCCGTCCCGCAGAACGGCCCGCACGTACCGCGTCTCGTCCTCGAGCCGGACCACGGCCCCGTCCTCGTCCTTGTCGCCAAGAACAAGCAGGTCGAGGCCACCGGCCGTCACACGCACGACCTCGTAGTCAGGTAGCTGCGCGGTCTCGTTCATCAGGTGCTTCGCCAGCGCCTCGGCCTGCATCCACGCCGAGTCGACCGTGCCGGTGAGGCGCCCGTCGATCTCGGCACAGTCGCCGATCGCGTGCACCCGTGGGTCGTCCGGGCTGGTCATCGTGGTGTCCACGACAATTCCGTCGCGCACCGTCAGGCCGGTCGCCAGCTCGGTGCGGGCCCGGACACCACACGCGACGACCAGCAGATCGCCGAACACCTGGCGGCCGTTCCGCAGCCGGAGGGCGCGGAAACTGCCGTTCTTTTGTTCCGTTCCGTCAAGTTCCGTGTTGAGGAGGACCTCGACACCGAGCCGGCGGACCGCGCGCGTCACGCGACGTCCCGCCGACGCGCGAACCGTCTTGTCCAGCAGGGTTTCGCCGTCGTGCACCACCGTGACCGCGACTCCGCGTTCACGCAGCGCACAAGCCGTCTCGACCCCGAGCACCCCGCCGCCGAGGACGACGGCACGCCGGGCCGTGCCTGTTGCCGCAACCACTGCCCGTGCGTCGTCCGCGGACCTCAGCAGCTGCCCGCCCACGACGCCCTTCGGAACCACCGGCACAGCACCGGTCGCGAACACCAACCGGTCGTACGGGTGCTCGCGACCACCGTCGTCGGTCACAACCCGCCGTGCCCGATCTACGGCCACCGCGGTCTTGAGCGGCTCGTTGCCGACAGCAACCTCCGCGCGGCCCGCCACGTACTCGGTCAGCCGGCCACGGTTGTACGACGGCTCGTCGCCCAGGACCGTGACGTCGTACGACGGCAACAGCTCTGCCAGCCGCCGGCCGGCCATCCCGCCGCCGATGATCACTACTCTCATGCCGGAACTCCCGTCGCTGGCAGGGCAGCGGCGGTGACTTCGACGGCACACGCCTTGAACTCGGGCATCCGCGACACGGGGTCGAGCGCGTCGTTGGTCAGCTCGTTGACCGCCTCCGCGCCACCGAAGTGGAACGGCACGAAAACGGTGTCCGGCCGGACGTCGGCCGTCACCCGCGCCGGCAGCACCATCGACCCGCGCGCGGTCCGCAACCGCAGCGGACGCCCGTCGCCGATCCCCAGCTGCGCGGCGACCCGCGGATGAATCTCGGCGTACACCTCGGGCTCGGCCTCGGCCAGCTCCGGAACCCGCCGCGTCTGCGCGCCGCTCTGGTAGTGCTGCAGCAACCGCCCCGTCACCAGATAGAGCGGTGCCTCCGTGCTGAGATCGTCTGCGACCGGCCGGTGATCGACAGGTACGACGTGCGCCCGCCCGTCCGCCGTCGGAAATCCGTCGGAAAACAGCCGCGGCGTCCCCGGATGCCCCTCGTGCGGTACCGGCCAGAACAACGCCTCGTCCGCGTCCAAGCGCTCCCAGGTGATCCCGGAGTAGTCGGCCTTCCCGCCGGCACTCGCTCTCCGCAGCTCCTCGAACACCTCGGCCGGATCAGTCGAGAACCCTGGTACGTCGAGCCTTTCGGCGATCCCCGCGAACACCGCGAGATCGCTCCGCACCTCACCCGGCGCGGCCACCGCGGCACGCCGCCGCAGGACCCGGCCTTCGAGGGACGTCATCGTCCCTTCCTCCTCGGCCCACTGCGTGACCGGAAAGACCACGTCCGCGAGCAGTGCCGTTTCCGACGGCACGACGTCCGCGACAACCAGCAGGTCGAGGGACGCCAGACGCTCCCGTACCGACGACAGGTGCGGCGCCGACACGAGCAGGTTGCTCCCGTGCACCAGCAGCGCCTTCGGACCATCCGTCGTACCGAGGGAGTTGATGAGCTCGACCGCGCTCTTCCCCGGCCCCGGCAGCTCGTCCGGATCCACGCCCCAGACACCAGCGACGTAGGCACGCGCCGCCGGGTCCGAGATGCTCCGGTACCCAGGCAGCTGATCCGCCTTCTGCCCGTGCTCCCGGCCGCCTTGACCGTTTCCCTGCCCGGTGATGCAGCCGTACCCGCTGCCCATCCGGCCCGGGAGGCCAAGCGCCAACGCGAGGTTGATGCAGGCAGTCACCGTGTCGGTGCCCTTGCTGTGCTGCTCGGCCCCGCGGCCCGTCAGGACGAACGCCCCAGCGCCACCATGCACCGGAGCAGCCGCCGCCAGGACCCGTGCGGCCCGCCGGATCGTCGCCGCCGGAACACCGGTCACCCGCTCGGCCCGCTCCGGCCACCAGGACGCCGTCGTACGGACGAGCGCATCCGGGTCATCGGTCCGCTCCTGCAGATACGCCGTGTCCGCCAGACCTTCCTGCAGCACCACGTGGGTGAGCGAAAGCACCAACGCGAGGTCGGTACCAGGTGTCGCCTGCAGGTGAATTCCAGCGTTTTCCTCAGTCAGACCAGCAGTTGCGGAGCGACGCGGGTCGACGACCAGAAGTCCACCCGAGTCGCGTGCGCCCTGCAGATGCGCCACCGCCGGCGGCATCGTTTCCGCAATGTTGCTGCCGACCAGGAGGACTGCTCCCGCACCACCCAGATCGGCCAGCGGAAACGGCAATCCGCGATCGATTCCGAACGCCCGGTTCGTCGCAGCGGCCGCCGACGACATACAGAACCGGCCGTTGTAGTCCACGTTCGCCGTCTTCAGCGCCACGCGGGCGAACTTGCCCAGCGCGTATGCCTTCTCGTTGGTCAGCCCGCCGCCGCCGAACACCGCGATCGCGTCCCGCCCGTGAGCGGCCTGCAACGCCTTGATCCGGTCGGAAACGAAATCCAGCGCTGCATCCCAGCTCGTCTCCACCAGCTCGCCCGCGGCGTTGCGGACCAGCGGCATGGTGAGCCGGTCCGGCACCGTGAGTACCTCGGGAGCCGTCCAGCCCTTACGACACAGCCCGCCCTTGTTGGTCGGGAAGTCGCGCGGCCGCACCTCCACCGCACCCGGCCGAGCGACCGGGTGCAGCGTGGTGGCGCACTGCAGAGCGCAGTACGGACAATGAGTCGCAACTGCCGTCACACGTGCTCCCGGCTGAGCGAACCGCCCTTGCGCAGGTAGCAGAAGTACGTCACCGCGAGGCAGATCACGTAGAACCCGCAGAACACGTACAGCGCCGGGATCAGCGAGCCGAAGTGGCTCGTCGACATCGCGAATCCACGCGGGACCAGGAAACCGCCGTACGCGCCGACCGCGGACGCGATCCCGATACAGGCCGCGGCCTCACGCCGGGCCCGGCCCGGGTCGCCCGGCGTGGTGAGCCGGAACACCGCCGGAATCATCCGGTACACCGATCCGTTCGCGGCACCGCTGGCCACGAACAGGAACAAGAAGCTGATCAGGAACCCGGCGAAGCTGTCCGCCTTCAGAGCGACGACCGAGGCCAGGATGCCCAGGCCCATCACCACGAAGCAGCAGACGGTCACCCAGGCCCCGCCGACGCGGTCGGCCAGCTTCCCGCCGAACGGCCGCGACACCGACCCGACCAGCGCACCCAGGAAGGCGATGTGCGCCACGGTGATGTCCGGGAAGGTGGTCTTGATCAGCAGCGGGAACGCCGCGGAGAAGCCGATGAACGACCCGAACGTGCCGATGTAGAGGAACGAGATGATCCAGGTCTGCGGGCGCTTCGCGGCCGCCACCGACGCCCGGAACGACGAGGTCGCGGCCGATAGGTTGGCCATCGACTTCCAGGCCCAGAAGGCGGCCAGGACGATCAGCGGCAGCCAGATCAGACCGGCCCGGTTCAGCGTCAGGCCGGCGCCGGCGACGATCACGATCGGGACCACGAGCTGCACCACCGCGACGCCGAGGTTGCCGCCGGCCGCGTTGACGCCGAGCGCGAAGCCCTTCTCCTTCTCCGGGTAGAAGAACGAGATGTTGGTCATACTGCTGGCGAAGTTGCCGCCGCCCGCGCCCGCCGTGGCCGCGATCAGCACCATCAGCCAGAACGGCGTGTCCGGCCGGCTCAGGAAGTACGACAGACCCAGCGTCGGGACCAGCAGCAGGCTGGCGGACACGATCGTCCAGTTCCGGCCGCCGAACTTCGGTACGGCGAACGTGTACGGCAACCGCAGGGTCGCGCCGACCAGGCTCGGCAGCGCGACCAGCCAGAACAGCTGGTCCGTCGTGTAGGTGAAGCCCGCCTTGGGCATCGACACCACGACGATGCTCCACAGCTGCCACACCGAGAAGCCGAGGAACTCGGCGAAGATCGAGGGCCACAGGTTCCGCCGCGCGACCGCACGGCCCTTCTCGGCCCAGAACGTGGCGTCCTCGGGATCCCAGACATCGATCCAGCGCCCGCGTCGCGGTGCCTCGACCGTTCCGACCGCACCGGTCCGGTCGCGGGTAGTGGCGACCTCCGGTCCTGCCTCGAGCGTCATCGCGTGTCTCCGATCATCCGACCTGTTCGATTAGGCCAGGACGCTATGACCGGGGTGTTTCCACGTAGTCATCTTGTTGTTACGTCGCCGAAACGGCTCCCGCACACCCGTCGCCGGGTGGTGAGAGGTTCCGGGTACTGTTCCCCGGTGAACCGGTGGAGGTGGAGGGCGGGGATCGCCGCCGTACTGATCGTTTGGCTCGTGCTGGGCGCCCTCGGCGGGCCGGCGGTCGGAAAGCTCAGCGAGGTCCAGCAGAACGACAACGCCAACTTCCTTCCGAAACAGGCCGAGTCGACGGTGGTCGCCAACGAGACCGCCAAGTTCGTCGACTCCAAGGCGCTGCCGTACTTCGTCCTGATCGAGCGTGAGTCCGGGATCACGGCCGCCGACCTCGCCAAGGTCAAGGCGTTCCAGGCGAAGCTCCCCACGCTCGACCTCGGCGCCGGCAAGAAACTCGGCGACTACCTGACCGGTCCCGCCACGCCGGCGATCCCGTCGGAGGACCGCAAGGCGCTGCTGCTCACGGTGCAGATCGACCAGGACCGTGCCGACGAGGTGGTCGAGGAGGGCGAAACGGTCCTGTACGCCGTCGCGGACAGCCTGCGGACCGATATCAAGCAGGACCTCACGCCAACTGGTCTCACCGTCTACGTGACCGGCCCGGGCGGGGTGTTCGCGGACTTCGTGGTCGCGTTCAGCGGGATCGACGGGATCCTGCTCGGGGTCGCGCTCGCGGTCGTGTTCGTGATCCTGCTGATCGTGTACCGCAGCCCGATCCTCCCGGTCGCCGTCCTGCTCACCGCGGTCTTCGGTCTCGCGCTCGCCGCGCTCGTGGTCTATCCGCTGGCGAAGAACGGCGTACTGCAACTGAACGGTCAGAGCCAGGGCATCCTGTTCATCCTGGTCGTCGGCGCCGCGACCGACTACTCGCTGCTGCTCGTCTCCCGTTACAAAGAGGAGTTGCACGACTACGACAGCAAGTTCCAGGCGATGCGGGTCGCGTGGCGAGCCTCGATCGAGCCGATCGCGGCGAGCGCCGCGACAGTCATCCTCGGCCTGCTCTGTCTGCTGCTCTCGCAGCTCGGCAGTACCAAGGGCCTCGGGCCGGTCGGCGCGCTCGGGATCGCCGGTGCGCTGATCGCGTCGATGACGTTCCTGCCCGCGATCCTGCTCGCGTTCGGACGGCGGATCTTCTGGCCGTCGATCCCGCGCGTCGACCACGTGCACTCCAGCGACCAGGTCGGCGGGCGCCGGCTCTGGGGACGCGTGTCGGGTCTGGTCGGCCGGCGTTCCCGGCGGGTCTGGGCGATCACGGCGCTGGCGTTGCTGGCTTGCGCCGCGTTCCTGCCGACCTTCAAGGCGAGTGGTACGTCGCAAGAGGACCTGTTCCTGAACAGCGTCGAGTCGGTCACCGGCCAGGAGGAGCTGGCCAAGCACTTCGACGCGGGAGCGGGTACGCCGGTGCAGATCCTGACCCCGGTCGCACTGGCAGATCAGGTGGTCCAGACCGCGACGAAGGTCGACGGTGTCGGCGGGGCATCCGCCTCAGCCGCTCCCGGCGTACCGCCGAAGGTTGTGGACGGCAAAGTACTGGTCCAGGCCACGTTGAAGGTGCAGGCCGACTCACCGGACGCGACCAAGGTGGTCAAGCACCTGCGGACCGAACTGGACAAGGTGAGCCCCGACATCCTGGTGGGCGGCAACACCGCGATCAATCTCGACGTACTGGACGCCGCGCAACGCGACCTGCGGGTGATCATCCCGACCATCCTCGCGGTCATCTTCGTCGTCCTGATGCTGCTGCTGCGTTCGCTGGTCGCCGCGATCCTGCTGGTGATCGCGAACGTGCTGTCGTTCGGCGCGACCGTCGGTGTCAGCGCGCTGATGTTCAACCACGTCTTCAAGTTCCCCGGCGCCGACCCGGGCATCCCGCTGTACGCGTTCGTCTTCCTGGTTGCCCTGGGCATCGACTACTCGATCTTCCTGATGACCCGCGTCCGCGAGGAATCCCAGGAACACGGCACCAGACCTGGCATCCTCGTCGGCCTGGCCGTCACCGGCGGCGTCATCACCTCCGCCGGCGTGGTCCTCGCCGCCACCTTCTCCGCCCTCGCCGTCCTCCCCATCCTCTTCCTCGCCCAAATAGCCTTCATGGTCGCCTTCGGCGTCCTCCTCGACACCACCGTCGTCCGCTCCCTCCTCGTCCCCTCCCTGGCCCACGACCTCGGCAAGAAGGTCTGGTGGCCCAGCAAACTCGCGTCCTAGGGTGCGAGCTATGGAGACGTTCGAGGCAGCGATCGTGGTGAACGACGGTGGTGGGGCCTGGGTGGAGGTTCCTGGGGAGGTTGTCGCTGCACTGGGTGGGGGTGGGCGGATTCCGGTGGTGGCTACGTTTGACGGGGTGGGGTATCGGGGGTCGATCGCGTCCATGGGTGGGTGTATGGCGTTGGGGGTGCTGAAGAGCATTCGCAGCGAGTTGGGGAAGGGGGACGGTGACGCGGTGACTGTGACCGTTGAGCGGGATAACGGTGAGCGAGTTGTCGATGTGCCGGAGGATCTCGCGGCGGCGTTGGCCGAGGCGGGGTTGCGGGAGGTGTTCGACGGGCTGAGTTACAGCCATCGGCGCGAGCACGTGAACGCGATCAACGACGCCAAGAAGCCGGAGACCCGGGCTCGGCGGATTGCGAAGGCCTTGGAGATGCTCAGGGCTTCTTGAGCGAAGCCAGTTCAGTGCGGTTGGAGACGCCGAGTTTGGCGTAGACGTGGGCCAGGTGGGTCTTGACCGTGCCGCGGCTCATGAACAGTCGCTCGCCGATCTCCGGGTTGCTGAGGCCTTCGACCGCGAGCGCGACCACCTGTTCCTCGGTGGGCGTGAGGCTGGCCCAGCCGGACGACGGGCGACCGCGGGCGCCGCGGGTACGCCGGGCATACGCGACGGCCTCGTCCAACGGGAGCGGCGGCTCGTCCTGGCTCCGCGGCGGCTGGTGACGTGCTTCGTCCAAGGGCGCCGGGAGCTCGGGAGGTGTTGCCAGGCCGAGCGCCGTACGGGCGGCGGATGCGGCCCCGCCGAGACGGGACGCGTCCGTGGGACGGTTCGTGTGGATCGCCAGTAGGGCAAGGGACTCGAGGCTGTCGATGACGTATGTGCGCAGCCCGTGGTCGACGCGGATCGTCAGCGCCTGGTGCAGGAGGTCCGCCGCCTTGTCCGGTTGTTCGGCGATCGCGATGCGACCGAGTTGATCAAGCGCGTCGGCCAGGATCCGCGGGAGGTTGTACCGACGGGCCAGCTCCGCGGCGCGTTCGAGCAGGTCGGTCGCGTCCTGTCCACGGGCGCGCTCGGCGGCGGCGACGGTGGGCAGCAGCATCGCGGGCGCGAACGTCCCCGCGAGCGGGCTGTCCGGCGCGGTGTCGCGGGCCAGCCACTCGACCGCTGCGTCGTACTCGCCGCTCCAGAAGGAGATCAGCCCCATCACCTGACCGAGATTAGGTACGACGGCGCCCGCCGTGTCGGCCAGCTCGAGCAGCGGCCGCATCAACTCGCGCGCCTCGTCGAGGCCCCCCGTTCTGGCCAGCACCGACGCCAGTTGTCCGCGTGCGGTGCCGACGCGGTGGAAGTCGGCGAGCGGTTCGGCGGCGGCGAGAGCGCGTTCGGCGATCTCGAGTGCCTTCAAGGGTTCGCCGGTGGAGACCAGGCTCTCGGACCAGACGGTCAACACGGTGGAAGCGATACCGCGTTCGCCGCTGGTGGTCAGGCCGTCGGCGGCGCGATCGAGCAGCGGACGGAGCTCGTCATGACGGTCCCACAGCGAGAGCAGTACGCACTGCAGGGCGACGTTCGCGTTCCGGGCCGATTCGTCACCGATCCCGTCGGCGAGCCGTACACCCTCCGCCGTCAGATCCCACGCCTTCTGGAAGTCCGTGAAGAACTCCCCGACCGCGACAAGTGCGAGGAACAGCGAACGCAGCCGGTCGTCACCCAGCTCCGTCGCGAGCTCGAGTCCACGACCCGCGGCGTCGTACCCGAACGGATCGACGGTGTCGGCAACCGTCGCGTACCCGTAGAGCAAACGGGCCTGCAGCAATGTTCTGTCGTCTTGCGCACGTTCGATCGCGCGGCGCAGGTAGCCGATGCCCTCGTTACCGGTTGCCTGCAGGTTCCACAGCCACCGAAGCGCCGCGGCCAGTCGCCGGCCGCGCTCGGGATCGTCCGCGGAAAGCCCGTGTTCCAGGGCGGCACGATAGTTCTCGCGATCCGGTTCGATCAGGGCTCGCCAGGCGTCACGATCCTTGTCCAGTAGGGGTTCTGCGGCCTCGGCGATCTGGAGGTAGTGGTCGAGATGCCGATCCCGTACGTCGTCATCGGCCGTCAAACGTGTTCCGGCGTACTCGCGGATCGTCTCCAGCAGCCGGTACCGCCCGCCCTCGGCGACAACGAGCGATTTGTCGACAAGCCTCGCGAGTACCTCGAGTACGGCGCCGCAGACGGCCGATGCGGCGTCGAGGGTGAACCCTCCGGCGAAGACCGAGAGACGGCGGAAGACCTGGCGCTCGTCCTCGTCGAGCAGGTCGTAGCTCCAGTCGATGGACGCGGCGAGCGTGCGCTGGCGAGCGGCGACGCCACGAACGTTCTTCGTCAGCAGGCCGAACCGATCGCTCAGGCCTGCTTCGATCTGCGTAGGTGTCAGCGTGCGGGCCCAGGCGGCGGCGAGCTCGAGGGCGAGTGGGATGCCGTCGAGGCGCGCGCAGATCGAGCGGATCGCCTGATCGGACTCCGGCGATCCGGCCGGTTCTGACTCCGACGACGTCGCCTGCTTCGTGTCCGGAAAACCGGTGCCGGAGCGCTCGAGAAACAGCGCCCGGGCTTCATCGGGGGCGAGAGCGGGGACGCGCCAGATCGCCTCGCCGGGGATGTCCAGCGGCTCCCGGCTCGTCGCGAGGACGGTGACCTCCGGACAGCCGGTCTGCAGGGCGACAACGAACTCGGCGACACCCTCGATGATCTGCTCGCAGTTGTCGAGGCAGATCAAGGCACGTTTGGTCCGGAGCTGCCCGATGAGCAATCGGTCGCCGGACTCGACCAGGAGACCGCTCGCGGCAGCGACCGTCTCGGGGATTTGCGCACTGTCGGTGACTGCGGAGAGGTCGACCCACCAGACGCCGTCCGGCCAGCGTTCGGCCAGTTGCGCCGCGGTTTGAGCGGCCAACCGGGTCTTTCCACTCCCACCCGGTCCGGTGAGGGTGACGAGGCGGCTGCCCGAAAGCTGTGTTCGGAGCGCTGCGACCTGGGTCTCCCGGCCGATGAAGCTGGTGAACATGACGGGCAGATTGTTCGGCACCCGATCGAGGGAACGCAGCGGCTCGTTCGTGGTGGTGAGCTCGAAGATCCGCTCGGGCGAACCGAGATCACGCAAGCGGTGCACGCCGAGGTCGGTCAGGTCCGGAGCGTCCCGGAGGCCCGCGGCAGTTGTTGCAGTGAGCAACGTTTGGCCGGGGTTGGCGAGGGCCAGCAACTGTTCGGCGTGGCGGACCGCGGGTGTGGCGGTCGGTGCGGCGTGCAGGGCGATCCGGAGCAGTTCGCCGGCGGGCACTCGGGAGGCTTCCTCACGGAGCGTCCCGGCGGCGGCGATCGCGTCTGCCGCGTCGTCGTACACCAGGACGGGCTGCCCGGCGTCCCGGCGTACGAGCTGCTCCCCCGGCAGTTCGGCGGCCAGGCCGGCCAGGCGCGCGTAGGCGGGTGCGCTGGCGGCACCGGCGTACGACGCGATCAGGACTGTCACCCCACCCATGGGCGCCAGTCTGCCATTCGGCTGTGTCGGGTCGCCCTGGTCGACAGTATTCGCTACCCTCCGGTCAGAGGGGGGTCGAGGAAGTGAGGAGCCTCATGGCGGACACCAAGTCGACTGACCACGGACGATTCGCGCTACCGACCAAGAACCTGCCCGCACCGCAGGTTCGCGACCTTCCCGATCCGCCCACCAAGACCTG
Organism: Kribbella pratensis; assembly: GCF_004366075.1. GTDB lineage: Bacteria > Actinomycetota > Actinomycetes > Propionibacteriales > Kribbellaceae > Kribbella > Kribbella pratensis. The sequence goes on from NZ_SODU01000001.1 coordinate 3,102,715, forward strand.
GAAGATCATCGGCCCCGGCATGGTCGGCGCCGGGGTGGGTCTGGCCTCGGGAGAGTTCATCCTCTGGCCCTACATCTCCAGCCAGGTCGGCCTGGTGTTCCTCTGGGGCGCCGTCGTCGGCGTGGTGGTCCAGTGGTTCCTGAACATGGAGATCGAGCGGTACACGCTGGCAACTGGTGAGACAGCGTTGACCGGCTTCAACCGGTACGGGAAGCACTGGGGTCTGTTCTTCGCGATCATGACGTACTTCGCGAACCTCTGGCCGGGCTGGGCGACGAGCTCGGCGAGCATGCTCACGTACCTGTTCGGCGCCGGCAACCCGCGCTGGATCGCGATCGGCATGCTGGTGCTGATCGGCGCCATCCTGACCCTCGCGCCGGTCGTCTACGTGATGCTCGAGCGGCTGATCGCGGTGAAGATCGCCGCCGTCGCGCTGCTCGTGATCCTTGCGCTCGCCTTCGCGATCCGCGGGAAGACGTACGGCGCGCTCGGGGACGCGGTCACGCACCCGCAGTTCCCGGCCGAGCAGCTCGGGTTCGCGCTGGTGATGGGCGCGATCGCGTACGCCGGAGCAGGTGGCGGCCAGAACCTCGTGCAGAGCAACTGGATCCGTGACAAAGGGTTCGGGATGGGCGTGCACGTGCCGCGGCTGACGTCACCGGTGACCGGTGAGACCGAGGCCGACCCGACCGCCAACGGCTACACGTTCCCGCCGAACGACGAGAACCTGGCCCGCTGGAAGCGCTGGTGGAAGTTCGCGAACATCGAGCAGGCCGCGACCTTCGTGGCGATCACTGTCGTCACGATCGTCTTCACCTCGATGCTCGCGCACGCCACCCTCTTCGGTGACAGCAACGTGAAGAACAACATCGGCTTCCTGAAGATCGAGGGTACGACGCTGCAGACCCTGGTGGGCGGCTGGTTCGGCTACCTGTTCTGGGCGATCGGCGCCTTCTCGCTGTTCGCCGCGGCGGCCGGCATCGTCGACTACACGTCCCGGCTGGCGGCCGACATGGTCAAGGCCCGGTACCTCCGCGAGTCCAGCCTCACCGAGTCCAAGCTGTACTTCTGGCTGGTCTGGGGACTGGTTGCCTTCGGCATCATCGTCCTGCTGGCCGGCCTCACGCAGCCGCTGGTGCTCCTGGTGATCTCGGCCTGTACCGCCGGCACCATGATGTTCGTCTACTCCGGCCTGCTCTGGTGGATGAACTCGAGGGCGCTCCCGCGCGCCATCCGGATCACCACCTGGCGCTCGGCCGTCCTCTGGTTCTCGTTCCTGGCCTTCGGCTTCCTGGCCGTCTTCACCATCATCGACCAGGCCAAGAAGCTCTAGAGCGCTCAGCCCCGGGGGCCGTAGGCCTCCGGGGCTCCGTTGGCCGTGGTGAAGAGGGAGTAGACCGATGTGGTCGCGGTGAGGAAGAGGCGGTTGCGTTTCGGGCCGCCCCAGGTGAGGTTGCTGACGGTCTCGGGGACCAGGAGTTTGCCGAGCAGCGTGCCGTCGGGGTGGTAGATGTGCACGCCGTCCGCGGCCGACGCCCAGACGCGGCCCTGGGTGTCGAGGCGGATGCCGTCGAAGATGCCGTTGCCGCACTCGGCGAACAGCTCGCCGCCGCTCAGGGTGTCGCCGTCGACGGTGAAGACGCGGATCGTCCCCTGCTCCGAATCGGTGATGTAGAGCAACGACTCGTCGAGTGAGAACGCGAGCCCGTTCGGCCGGTCGAAGTCGTCGGCGACGCGGGTCAGCCCACCGTCCGGCGCGACCCGGTACACGTGGCAGCCGCCGGTCTCGATCTCGCCCTTGTACCCCTCGTAGTCGCTGTCGATCCCGTACGCCGGATCCGTGAACCAGACCGACCCGTCGCGCTTCACCACCACGTCGTTCGGGGAGTTCAGCCGCTTCCCGTCGTACTCGTGGGCGAGCACGGTGATACCGCCGTGGTGTTCGGTCCGCGTCACGCGCCGGTTGCCGTGCTCGCAGCTCACCAGCCGGCCCTCGGTGTCGCGGGTGTGGCCGTTGGTGTTGCCGGCCGGGTGCCGGAAGACGGAGACCTGGTACGACGTCTCGTCCCAGCGCAGGATCCGGTCGTTCGGGATGTCGCTCCACAACAGGTAGCGGCCCGCGGCGGAGTACACCGGGCCCTCGACCCAGCGGCCACCGGTCCACAGCCGTTCGAGGCGGCTGTCGCCACGGATACCTTCGAAGCGGTCGTCCAGCTTCTCCCAGACGGCCGGCGCGGTCCCTGCCAACGGCTCGAGAATTCCGGTCATCACGACTCCTCGCGAACTCGGCTGCGAACACTCGCGGAAGAGCCTATGCGGTTCTCCTGCGCTATCTCGGGGCGGCCTGCACGTTGGTCAGCCACGACCACACCGAGGTGGTCGCGGTGATGAAGAGGCGGTTGCCCTTCGGGCCGCCGAAGGTCAGGTTGGACACCACGTCCGGGAGCACCAGCTTGCCGATCAGCGTGCCGTCGGGATCGAAGCAGTGCACGCCTTCGTGCGTGGCCGCCCAGACCCGGCCGGTGCTGTCCAGCCGGATGCCGTCGAACATTCCGCCCTCGCACGGTGCGAACACCTCACCCCCGGTCAGCTTCTCGCCGTCCACGTCGAACCGGCGGATGTGCTTGCCCGGCGTGTCGACGACGTACAACTGGCTCTCGTCGTTGGAGAAGGCGAGCCCGTTCGGACGGATGAAGTCGTCCGCGACGACGGTCAGTGCGCCGTCCGGGGCGATCCGGTAGACGTGGCAACCGTCGATCTCCTGCTCGGCGGCGTGTCCCTCGTAGCTCGAGGTGATCCCGTACGGCGGGTCGGTGAACCAGATCGACCCGTCGCTGCGTTCGACCACGTCGTTCGGGCTGTTCAACCGCCGGCTCGACCCCGAACTGCCGAGGTGCGAGGCGAGGACCGTGCGGCTGCCGTCGTACTCCGTTCGCACGACCTGGCGATCGCCCTGCGAGCAGCTGATCAGGCGGCCGGCGCGGTCGATGGTGTTGCCGTTGACGTAACCGGAGGGCTGGCGGAACACGCTGACCTGGCCGGAGAGCTCGTCCCAGCGGAGCAGCCGGTCGTTCGGAATGTCGCTGAAGACGAGGCAGCGCCAGGCCGGCGAGTACGCCGGTCCTTCGAGCCAGCGGCCGCCGTCGTACAGGCATTCGAGGTACTCGTCGCCCGCGATCTTGGTGAAGCGCTCGTCGAGCACCACGAGCTCGGCCCGGAGCCGCGGCGGCGCGGCGTTGAGTGTGATCGTCATATGCGGAACGCTATCCTGTCGCCGACCGCCCATACAGAACGAGGTTTGGTTTGTGACCGATATGACAGTAGATGATGTGGATCGTGGGTTGCTGGCCGCGTTGCAGGAGGACGCCGGGCAGTCGTATGCCGCGCTCGGGCAGGCGGTCGGGCTCTCGGCCGGATCCGCCCACGAACGGGTCCGGAAACTGAAGGCGGCCGGCGTGATCCGGCGTACGACGGTCGACGTGGACCCGGCCGCGGTCGGGCTCGGCGTCCTGGCGTTCGTCATGCTCGAGTCCGGCGCCTGGATGGGCGACGAGCCGACCCTGAAGGCGTTGCGGAAGATCCCGGCGGTCGAGGAGGCGCACATCATCGCCGGGCCGGCGTCGGTCCTGGTGAAGGTCCGCACGGCGACCACCGAGGACCTGCAGGCGACCCTGCGTGCACTCCACCAGGTGGACGGGGTGACCAGCACTCAGACAGTGGTGGTGCTGGAGACGTTCTTCGAGAGACAACCCACCGTGGTGTGAGCAACACCCTGCCCCCAGGGCGGCCCCTTGACCCTAGACTCGGGCCAGCCGAAGGGAGTCGCTGTGTCCGACAGCTTGCATATCACCAAGGTGCTGGTCGCCAACCGGGGCGAGATCGCCGTCCGGGTCGTCCGGGCCGCCGCCGACGCGGGACTGGAAAGCGTCGCCGTGTACGCCGACCAGGACCGGGACGCGCTGTTCGTCCGGCTCGCCGACGAGGCCTACGCGCTGGACGGGTCGACACCGGCCGACTCCTACCTGAACATCGCCAAGATCCTGGACGTGGCCGCCCGCTCGGGCGCGAACGCCGTACATCCGGGCTACGGCTTCCTGGCCGAGAACGCTGCGTTCGCCCAGGCGGTGATCGACGCGGGGCTGATCTGGATCGGGCCGCCGCCGTCGGCGATCGACTCGCTCGGCGACAAGGTCAAGGCGCGGCACATCGCGGAGAAGGTCGGCGCGCCACAGGTTCCGGGTACGCCGGACCCGGTGGCGAACGCTGATGAGGTGGTGGCGTTCGCCCAGGAGTACGGGCTGCCGATCGCGATCAAGGCGGCGTACGGCGGTGGCGGGCGCGGGATGAAGGTCGCGCGGACGCTGGAGGAAGTCCCGGAGCTGTTCGAGTCGGCCACCCGCGAGGCTGTCAGCGCCTTCGGACGCGGCGAGTGCTTCGTCGAGCGGTACCTGGACAAACCACGGCACGTCGAGACCCAGTGCCTGGCCGATGCCCACGGCAACGTTGTCGTCGTGTCGACGCGGGACTGCTCGCTGCAGCGCCGGTACCAGAAGCTCGTCGAGGAGGCGCCGGCTCCGTTCCTGTCGCCCGAGCAGCTGGAACTGCTCTACTCGTCGTCGAAGAAGATCCTCCGCGAGGCCGGGTACGTCGGCGCCGGGACGTGCGAGTTCCTGGTCGGACAGGACGGACTGATCTCGTTCCTCGAGGTGAACACGCGACTGCAGGTCGAGCACCCGGTCTCCGAGGAGGTCACCGGGCTCGACCTGGTCCGGGAGATGTTCCGGATCGCCAACGGCGAGGAGCTCGGATACGGCGACCCGGAGATCTCCGGGCACTCGATCGAGTTCCGGATCAACGCCGAGGACGGCGGGCGCGGATTCCTGCCCGCTCCG
>NZ_SODU01000002.1:0-698549 GCF_004366075.1 Kribbella pratensis
CGGAGTGCTGGGCAAGGCGGAGGAGGGAGGCAGGACGGAGTCCTGTCGACCGACGACAACGCCGCCCAGTGCCCGCGGGGCGGCGCGCAGCAGGCACCACCGCTCCGCGCGACCTCTTACTAGTTGACGGTCACCAGACCGCAGAGCAGCGAACCGGACAGGGTGCACACCCGGTACGAGCCCGACGGCAGGCCCTTCGGCATCGCCAGCGTGTACGGACCGGCGCCCTGGTACGACGGGATGCTCATCCCCATCTCACCTGTCATCCGGATCGCGTACGGCGTGGTCGCGTCCCCCGGGACCTTCGCGACCAACGTGTACAGCGCGACCTCCGGCTTGGACGCCGAGGACAGCGAGAAGGTCACCGCGCGGACCTGCTTGTCCGGAAACGAGGCGACAAACTGGCCGCCGGCTGCCTTGGTAAGCGCGGTCACCGACTTCAGGCCCAGCGGACCGGCCTTCTGGATCGCCGGGGCGGACGGCACCGACTCGACCGACGGCGGAACCACGGCGTTCGTCGGCACCGGGCTGTCGGCCACGGGCGTGTTCGAGGCCGGGCGAAGCGTCGGGACGATCGCGACGGCGCCGACCACAGCGGCCGCACCGATCACGGTCAGACCGGCGGTCCGGCGGCGCTTGCGGGTCTTGGCCGTGGTCAGAACGGAGTCGAAGTCTCCGGCTGACTCGGCGGCGCGGCGGTCGGCCAGCGCCTGCAGGTCCTCCTGCAGATCAGGCATGGTCGTCACTCCTCAACAGCAATGATTCGGACAGGGCGTCCCGGGCGCGGGACAGGCGCGACTTCACCGTGCCTTCCGCGATACCGAGCGTGTCCGCCACCTGAGCCACGCTCAGGTCACAGACGTAATGGAGGACGACGACCTGCCGGGTCGGCATCGGCAGGCCGGCGAGAGCCTGCTCGAGGTCACCGGCGTACCGGTCGGCGGGGTCCGGGACGTGTTCGGCCGGCAGCCGGTGGAACAGCTGTGTGAACCGATTTCCGTCCCGGTGCCTGTTCGCGGCCAGCCGCACGGCGACCAGGCGGACCCAGGCCTCCGGAGCGTCGTACCGCGACACCTTCTCCCAGCGGGGCACGAGCCGGACGAACGCCTCCTGGACGATGTCCTCGGCCTCGGCACGTGACCCGGTCAGCAGCGAGATCACACCCACCAGCCGCGGCTGGTGGGCGCTGTAGAACTCTCGCAGCCCCTCCGTCTCCATACCCACCAACACCCCCGACCCGGCGATCCGGTTCCCTGTTTTCGTGACCCTATCCAAAGTCACTGTGTGTACATGAACAAGTTGACCACGTATGAGGCCGCATGGCTGATCGGCGGCGCCGAGCGAGCAGCACTGGTCATCTTCGTGGCGCTCGCCACGGACTGCCGGCTGGAGGTGGCGGACAAGCGGCAGCGGGTCAAGCTCGTCCGCTCCGAGGCGGCGTACCCGGTGGAGGCGGCCGCGCTCGCGCTGGTCCCGGAGAGCGGCCTCGGCGTCGCGGACTTCCGCACGCGGATCGCGGCCACCGAGGCGGTCAAGGAGCTCGAGGCGGCCGTCCGCGCGAAGGGACAGCTCCGGATGCTCCGCTGGTTCAGCCCGACGTACCGCGACCTGTTGCAGCACCCTGGCACCGGCGTACGGCGGGTTGCGGTGCTCGGCGTACCGGGAATCGAGGACGAGCGGCTCCGGGACATGCTGGAGCACCCGTTGCCGGCGATGCCGAAGATCGATCCGTTCAAACCGGTGCGGGACAACACGATCGACGGCACGCTCGGCCCGACGACCGGGAGCGGGTACCTCTGAGGTTCAGACGGTGATCTCGCCGCGCTCGGCCTTGAGGGCGATGTCGGTGCGGTGCTGGGAGCCCTTGATCCGGATCTGACCGACGGCGGCGTACGCGCGCTGGCGGGCCTCGGCGAGGTCCTTTCCGACAGCGCTCACCGCGAGGACGCGGCCGCCTGCCGTGACCAGTTCCTCGTCGTTGAGCGCAGTACCGGCGTGGAAGACGCGGACGTCGTCGTTCTCCGCCTGCTCGACGCCCGTGATCGCGTCGCCCTTGCGCGGGCTGGCCGGGTACTTCTTCGCGGCGACCACGACCGCGACCGACGACGCGTTCCGCCAGCTCAGGGCACCGTGGTCGGCGAGCTTGCCGGTGGCGGCGGCGTACAGCAGGCCGCCCAGCGGGGTCTTCAGCATCGGCAACAGCGCCTGCGTCTCCGGGTCGCCGAAGCGGCAGTTGAACTCGATCACGCGGACACCGCGCGACGTCAGCGCGAGACCGGCGTACAGCAGGCCGCTGAACGGCGTACCGCGGTGGCGGAGCTCGTCGATCGTCGGCTGCAGGACGTGCTCGGTGATGTCGGCGACGAGGTCGTCCGGCGCCCACGGCAGCGGCGTGTAGGCGCCCATCCCGCCGGTGTTCGGGCCCTCGTCGTTGTCGCCGAGGCGCTTGAAGTCCTGCGCCGGCTGCATCGGCAGCACGGTCGTCCCGTCGGTGATCGCGAACAGCGACACCTCGGGGCCGTCCAGGAACTCCTCGATCAGCACCTGGTCGCACTCGGCCGCGTGCGCGAGCGCCGCCTCACGGTCGGAGGTGACGACCACACCTTTGCCCGCGGCGAGCCCGTCGTCCTTCACGACGTACGGCGGCCCGAACGCGTCGATCGCCGTCGCGGCCTCCTCGGGTGTGGTGCACACGTACGCCCGGCCGGTCGGCACGCTCGCGGCGGCCATCACGTCCTTGGCGAACGCCTTCGAGCCCTCGATCTGCGCGGCTTCCCGGGACGGTCCGAAGACCGCGAACCCGGCGTCCCGCAGCGGGTCGGCCAGGCCGGCCACCAGCGGCGCCTCCGGTCCGACGACCACCAGATCGACGTCCAGCTCCCGGGCCAGCGCGACGACCGCGTCGTGGTCGGAGATGTCCACCGGACGGCAAACGATTGTTTGCCCGTCGTACGCCGGACGCAACACGGCGATGCCAGGGTTGCCCGGGGCCGCGACGACCTGCTCGACCTCCGAATCCTGGGCCAGCGCCCAGGCCAGAGCATGCTCGCGGCCACCGGAGCCGATCACCAAGACCTTCACGGGCGCTCAGCCTAGCGTGCCCCGGGTACAGAGGCCTCAAGCGGTGCAAGACTGCGCTTTTACTGGAGGTGAGCGATTGACTACCAACTCAGTACCGGCGCGTGCCGGCCGCCGCCCGACACCGGTCTCTCTGGTGTCCTGGCTGATGCTCGTCCCCTGCCTGGTGGTGTTCGCGCTGTTCATCATCTGGCCGCTGGGCAAGTCCGTCTCGCTGTCGTTGCACGGCTCGGACCTGTTCGGCCGGCCGGACGCGTACGTCGGGCTGCAGCACTACAAGGACATGCTCGGCTCGGCCGAGTTCCGGCACATCCTCTGGGTGACGTTCGCATTCGTGCTGCTGACCGTGATCCCCGGCGTGCTCGGCGCGCTGGTCGTCGTACTGCTGCTCGAGCAGCACATCAAGGGCATCCGGATCTTCCGGACCGCCTTCGCGCTGCCGTTCGCGTTCTCGGTCGCCAGCGCCTCGGTCATCTTCGCCACCATCTACAACCCGGCGATCGGGCTCGCGAACGGCCTGCTCGGCCGGTTCGGCGTCGACCGGATCGGCTGGCTGACCGACCCGTCCTGGGCGCTGATCAGCGTCGCCATCACCACGGTCTGGATGAGCATCGGGTACAACGTGCTGGTCCTGTCCGCGGGCATCGGCGCGATCCCGGCCGAGATCAACGAGGCCGCCACGCTGGACGGCGCCGGCGGGTTCAGCGCGTCGCGCTACATCACGATCCCGCTGCTCGGCCCGCAGCTGTTCTTCCTGATCGTGATCTCCACGATCCAGTCCCTGCAGGGCTTCGGGCAGATCAAGATCCTGACGCCGGAGGGCGGACCGGAGCAGTCGACCAAGACGCTCGTCTACTCGATCTACCACACCGCCTTCGCGAACAACGCCAGTGACTTCGGCGCCGCGTCGGCCCAGGCGATCGTGCTGCTGGTGATCCTGCTCGCCTGTACGGCGATCCAGTTCGGCGTCCTGGAGAGGCGGGTGCACTACAAGTGAGAACAGGTCGTGTCGTCACCTACGTGGTGCTGATCGGGGCCGCGCTGCTGGTGATCTTCCCGGTGTACTACGTCATCGCCGGGTCGGTCATGTCCCCCGGCCAGATCTCGTCGTACCCGCCGGATCTCGTCCCGCACGGGCTCTTCACCGGCAACTACAAGGGCGCGACCTCGTCGGGTACGCCGATCGGGCAGCAGTACCTGAACTCGATCCTGCAGACGTCGATCATCACGTTGTCGCAGCTGATCACCAGCGTGCTGGCGGCGTACGCGTTCGTCTTCATGAAGATGTGGGGCCGCACCGTTCTCTTCGGGCTCTTCCTGGCCACGCTGATGGTGCCGTGGGAGTCGATCGTGCTGCCGAACTACCTGACGATCACGAGTTGGGAGCTCAACGGGCACGGACTGACCAAGACGTACGCCGGGACGATGATCGCGCTGGTGCTGCCGTTCCTGGCGAACGCGTTCGGGGTGTTCCTGCTCCGGCAGTCGTTCCTGCAGTTCCCGGTGGAACTGCGCGACGCGGCAACGATCGACGGCGCCGGGCACTGGCGGTTCCTCAGCCGGATCCTGCTGCCGCTGAACAAGCCCGCGCTGACGGCGGTCGGGCTGTACGTGTTCCTGTCCGCGTGGAACCAGTTCTTCTGGCCGTTGCTGATCGGCGACACGGCGTCCCGCCGTACCTTGCAGATCGGCATCAGCCAGCTCAACGACGCGGAGGCCGCCGACCCGGGACTCATCCTGGCCGGCGTCACGCTGTCGATCCTCCCCACGCTGGCCATCGTGATCTTCGGCCAGCGCTTCATCGTCCGCGGGCTGACCGCGGGTGCGATTCGCTAGAAAGGTTGGTTCTCATGAGATCCGTCCGACGTACGGCGCGTGCCGCGGCACTGCTGGCGGTGCTGGCTCTGGTCGCCGCCGGCTGTGGTGACTCCTCGGATTCCAAGGACTCCGGCAACGGCGGGCAGGACGTGCCCGACGCCAGCGCGCTCGACAAGGCCAGCGGGGTCACGAAGGTCACCTTCTGGCACGGCATGAAGGGCGCGAACGGCGCGGCCGTCGACAAGCTGGTGAAGGCGTTCAACGCCGCGAACTCCGGCAAGATCGAGGTCACCGCGGTCTACCAGGGTGACTACGACGACACGATCACGAAGTACAAGACCTCGGTGCAGCAGGGCAACACGCCTTCCGTCGTACAGATCTACGACATCGGGTCGCGGTTCATGATCGACTCCAAGCAGACCGTGCCGGTGCAGAAGTTCGCCGACAAGGACGGCTACACGCTGGACTCGATCGAGCCGAACATCGCGAACTACTACTCGATCGACGGCGCACTGAACTCGATGCCGTTCAACTCGTCGATGCCGTTGCTGTACATCAACAAGGAAGCCTTCGTGAAGGCCGGCCTCGATCCGAACAAGCCGCCGACGAACCTCGACGAGATCATGGCGGCGGCGAAGAAGCTGACCGTCAAGCAGGGTGGGAAGACCGTCCAGTACGGCTTCAACGCGGCGATCTACGGGTGGTTCGTGGAGCAGCTGATCGCCCAGTCCGGTTCGACGTACTGCGACAACGACAACGGCCGCAAGGACCTGGCGACGAAGGTGAACTTCGCCGACGAGCAGGGCGTGAAGATCGCGACCTGGTACCAGGAAATGGTCAAGCAGGGTCTGATGCCGAACACGGGCAAGAAGACCGACGACGCGCAGGCCGTCTTCAAGTCCGGTACGTCGGCGATGCACCTGGAGTCGACCGGTGCGCTGCGGGGCTACATCGACGCCGCGAAGGGCAAGTTCACGGTCATGACCGCGCCGTTCCCGCACCTGACCGCCTCTGACAGCGGCGGGCCGATCATCGGCGGTGCCTCACTGTGGATCGACGGCCCCGGCCACTCGGACGCCGAGAAGCGCGCCTCGTGGGAGTTCGTGAAGTTCGCCTCCTCCCCTGCCCAGCAAGCAGCCTGGCACACCGGAACGGGCTACTTCCCCATCAACAAGAAGGCGCTGGACGAGCCCGCCGACAAGGCGTGGGTGGCGCAGTACCCGCAGTTCACCACGGCGATCACCCAACTCCACAACACCAAACCGACCAACGCCTCCTCCGGCTGCATCCTCGGCGTCATGCCCCAAGCCCGCAAAGCCGCCGAAGACGGCCTGGAAAAAGCGGTCCTGGGCACCGACCCAGCCACCGCCATGAAGGCAGCCGCAGACTCCATCAAGCCCCAAATCGACCAGTACAACAAAACCGTCAAGAAGTAGCCCGAGCGGATGGCGGGTTGTTTGAGCGGTAGCGGGTAGCCGGCGGCGGGGATGGTCCACTTGACGTAGTGCTGGCGGCCGGCGTTGGGCGGGATGGGTTGCTGGTCGGCGGCCAGGCCTTCGGGTCACCCCAGGAGATGTCGGACTCCGTCGTACTCAACGGAGTCCACGCCCACTGCCCGGCCGCCGTCCCGCCGGCGAAGTACTGCCCGGCGGACTTCTCGAACATCAGCGAGTACTGCGCATAGGTCTCCGCCGGCGCCTGCGGTACAGGTGCCGTCGACAGCCCGATCACCACAACGAGCGCCCTGATCACAGAGCGCAACTCTAGCCGAGCACCTCGCGTAGCTTGGCGGCGAACTCGACCGGCTTGCCCGGCTGACCGTACTCGTTACCGAGGAAGCCACCGTGCCCACTCGGGAATACGACCGGCGTCAGCCCGAGCCTCTCGGCCACTGCCTTCCCGCCCCGACCCGCGAGCGCGTTGCCCGACTCCTCGCCGATCCCGATGACGATCCGGTCGGTCGCCTTGCCCAGGGCGTCGAAGTCCGGCTGGTACGACGTACAGCCGCGAAGGTTCTGCCCCAGCAGAGCATCCGTCCGCGTCCCGTCGTCCTCCGAGGGCAGGCCGAACATCGCCGGATCCGGCGCGGGCTGCTGCGTGTAGTCGGCCGGGATCTCGCCGTCGTACGACACCAGCGTGATGAACTTCGCCATCCCGGCCCCCATGCCGTCGCGCTGGTAGGTCTCGTACATGTCCGCGACCGCGGCCAGTGCTGCCTCGCTGTCCGGGAGGATCCCGGCGAGCGGTGGCTCGTGCGCGACCAGCGTGTTGATCAGGTCAGGGCGACGGGCTGTCAGCGCCAGCGCATTCACAGCACCGCCACTGCTGGCGAAGATGTCCACAGGCCCCGCGTCCAGGTGCTCGATGAGCGCGGCGAGGTCACCGGCGTGGTCATCAGGCGAGAGCTCACCCAGCTCACCACTACGGACGCTGCGCTCGACACCCCGCGGGTCGTACGTCACCACGGTGCGGTCCTCGAAATGCGAGGCCAGCGTCGGGAATCCGCTGGCGCCCATCGGCGAGCCGATCATCAACAACACCGGCCGTTGCGCCAGGTCACCGCGCACGTCGTACGTCAGCGTCGCCCCCGGTACGTCGAGCGTCTGCGTCACAGGCTCCGGCATCACAGCACCTCCAGGTCCGGCCCACCCCCACTGGTCGGCCTCATGATCGAGAGCCTAGGGCAATCTGGTTAGCTGGTGGCATGACTGAGAAGCCAGAGATCGACTTTCCGGACGGGCCGCCGCCGGCGGATCTCGAGATCACCGACATCACCGTGGGCGAGGGCGACGAGGCCAAGGCCGGTTCGCGGGTGAACGTGCACTACGTGGGCGTTGCCCACTCCACCGGCGAGGAGTTCGACGCGTCGTACAACCGCGGCGCCCCGCTGGCGTTCCAGCTCGGCGTGGGCCAGGTCATCCAGGGCTGGGACACCGGCGTCCAGGGCATGAAGGTCGGCGGCCGGCGCAAGCTCGTCATCCCGCCGCACCTCGGGTACGGCGACCGCGGCGCGGGCGGCGCGATCAAGCCCGGCGAGACCCTGATCTTCGTCGTCGACCTGATCAGCGTCAGCTGACGACCCACGCAGCACACCGGCAACAGCAGCCGGCGGTGACCAGGAACTCCTGATCACCGCCGGCTGGTTCATTTCGTCACCGGATCGCGGCCGCCCGAATCACTTCCTGGCTGACCTTGTTCCCGGCGTCGTCGGTGGCCGTCGCGCGCAGCGAGAGGTACGACGCACCCTTCGGCAGCCGTACATTCGCCGACCAGTCGGCACCGGTCCGCGAGAGCGGAGTCGCGCGCCAACTGGCGCCGTCGTCGTACGAGACCTCCAGCGTCGCGCCGTTGACCTTGCCCGCACCCTCGACGCCGGCGAACTGGAACGCGGACAGCCCGATGCGCTGCCGGCTGCCACCCGCGAACGCGCCGTTCAGGTCCGTCGCCAGGTGGTAGTCGAGCTGGATCAGCGGCAGGTAGACCCAGTCGCTCGACTCGGTCGTCTGGGCCCGGAAGTCCCACGCACTCGTCGTCTTCGTCCCGAGGCTCCACACCTCCGGACGAGCGGTGTCCATCTCGAACCGGTAGTTCGCCCAACCGGACGTCGCCGGTACGCCGGTCTGCACCGCCTGGAACGAACTCTTCCGAACCAGCCTCCCGTTCTGGAACAGCCGCGTCTCCACGGTCGACTCGTCGTCCATCGAACCGGTGACACCCTGGTCGCCACTGCTCGCCGTCGGCACGTTCACCGCGAAGAAGTCACCGCTGCGGCGCGGGTTCCAGTACCCCGAGCCGACCCGCGGCCGGGCGGCCGGAGCGAACCACGAGTTCGTCTGCAGAGTCCGCGGCTGGTAGGCGTGCTGCTCGCCCCGCTGCTCCCAGCCCCGCGGGCGGTTCGTCTGCTCGTACCAGTCCGTCCCCTCCTGCGTGGACACGTAGTCGATCCGCTGAGTCCCGAGGTGGATCGGCTCGGTCACCTGCAGACATGGCGGCCAGAACCCGATCCGGCAGTCGGCGCGGCTCTCGAACGCGAGCTCGCCGGTCGGCCCGACGAACCGGTTGACGACCGTGGCCAGCTCCCCGGCCCGCGGTGCGTACCGCAGGTCCGCGGGAAGCGCACCGGTGTAGGCCTTCACCAGGTCATACAGGTACGGCGGCGCCTCGGTACCCGTCACCCGCAGCCGAACGTTGCCTCCGGCACCGATCCGCGCAACCAGCGGACCACCCTCGGCGGCCGTCAGCGAGTACACGGGCAGATCGGTTCCTCCGGCGAGGTCGTAGTACTTGCCCGCACCGTTGTTCACCACGACGAGCAGCCGAGCTCCGGCATCGCGAGCAGCCGTCGCCCGCGCACTCGGCGGCACCGCATCGCTCGCCGTCACGAACACGGCCTTCCCTCGAACATCCTTGCCCACGTAGTTCGCCGCCGCACCAGCACCGACGTACGCCGCAGTCAGCGTCGCCTTGCCGTCCCAGCGCTTCGAACCGCGCTGCAGCAACGGGTGCAACTGCTTGTCGTCGACGGTCATCGACACGAGCGGCGACGTACGGCGCCAGCGGGACGAGAAGTCGTACACGCCACCAGCCACCGCGCCGGTCGGAGCGGCGTACACCTTGGTGACGAGCGGCGTCGGCACGTACTGGGTGAGGAAGGTCGCGTAGTCGCCGCCGATCCCCGAGTCGTGGTACCAGCCGGACCGGCGATAGACGTCATCGCCGGGCAGCGGCGTGCTGAGGGTGATCGGGTTCGCCTGGCGCGCGTCGAGCTCGAGGCCGGCGTTCTTCTCGATCACAAGGTGCGGGTTGCCGACCAGCGCGACACCGTCGCCTCCGTCGACCGGCAGCCAGGAGTACGCCGCGTACACGCCAGGCGTCAGGCGCTGGCCGGAGACGGTCCCGGTGGCGGGATCGATCTCGAACGTGTTCACGAACTGGTCGCCGTACTTGTACAGCGTCAGGAACCCACCCGCCGGCTTGCCGTCACGACCGGTCGCGTGCACGTCGAGGTCGTACCGCTCCCCTTCCATCACAAGGCCGACCGCTGTCTGCGCGATCTGCTTGCCGTCCTGCTTGGCGATGATCGTGCCCGAGTAGGTCAGTCCCGGCGTGGCCAGGTTCGGCGTCGCGGTGACGGTGACCGAGGCGGTCCCGTTCGCGGGCACGGTGACTTGGCCCGATCCGAGCGTGAACAGTCCGGCGGGCGCGGGCGTCGTACCGTCGCTGGTCACGTCGGCCGACAGGTCGAGCGTGGCCGGGGTATCGCCGAGGTTCGTGTAGGTGATGGTGCGTGCGACCGGCGCGTCGTCACCGTGCGGCCAGGCGTGGAACCCGAAGTCGCGGGTCGCGGTCGCGACCACCTTCCCGAACGCAGCCGCCGGTACGTCGAGCCGACCACCGCCGACCTGGTACGCCGTCTCGCCGGCAAGTGGCTTCGCCGTACTGACCAATGCGGCCTTGACCTGCTCGCCCGTCCAGTCGGGATGCTTCTGGACGAGCAGCGCCGCGGCACCGGCCACGTGCGGCGTCGCCATCGACGTACCGCTGAGCGACTTGTAATACCCCGTGCCCGAGGACTTCGCCGCGCGGGCCGCCAGCACGTCGACGCCCGGCGCCAC
Organism: Kribbella pratensis; assembly: GCF_004366075.1. Classification (GTDB taxonomy): domain Bacteria; phylum Actinomycetota; class Actinomycetes; order Propionibacteriales; family Kribbellaceae; genus Kribbella; species Kribbella pratensis. The sequence goes on from NZ_SODU01000002.1 coordinate 10,512, forward strand.
GATCTCCGGCTTCACCGTGGCGTCGCCGAGGCGCGGACCCATGTCCTGGAAGTAGGCCCGCTCGTCGTTCTTGTCCACCGCGCCGACGGTGAGCGCGGACGCTGCCGCACCCGGCGAGCCGATCCCGCTGACCCGGCCGTAGTTGCCTGCGGCAATGACGAACAGCGCGCCGGTCTCGGCACTCAGTTCGTCGACCGCGAGCGCCATCGGGTCGGTGCCGTCGCTGGCCTCGGTGCTGCCGAGGCTCATGCTGACCACCTTGGCGCGGTGCGCGGCCCACTCCATCCCTTCGATGATCCAGGACTCGGCACCCGAGCCGCTGTCGTTGAGCACCTTGCCGATCGCGAGCTGCGCGGCCGGCGCGACACCCTTCTCGACGCCGTTCGACGCCGCGCCGGTACCGGCGACCGTGGAAGCGACGTGCGTGCCGTGACCGTTGACGTCGTCGGTGGTCTCACCCGGGACGAAGCTCTTGGTCTCGGCGATCCGCCCGGCTAGATCGGGGTGGGTCTGGTCGATGCCGGTGTCCAGGACGGCAACCGTCGTACCGGTGCCGTCGAGGCCCTGGGCCCAGGCGTCCGGCGCGCCGACCTGGGCGACGCTCTCGGCCAGGCTGGCTTCGACCTTCCCGTCGAGGAACACCTTCTGGATCCCAGCGCCGAACTGGCCCGGCGTCGCGGACCTAGCAGTGCTAGCGGACCTAGCGGTGCTAGCGGTGATTCCGGACCAGAACTGCGCGGCCTCCGCCTTGCGCGCGGACAGGCCGAGGCCGCCGATGCTCTCCAGCGTGGCGCCACGGTCGGCGTGCTGCGGGGTCGCGACGGCGGCACGCAGGCCCGGGCGGTACTGCACGATGAGCGGGATCGACTTCACCGAGGCGTCGTCGTACCCCTGGTCGACGAGCGACGTGACGTTGAAGAGTTCGGGGTCGAGACGGCCCGCAGCGAGGTACGGCAGCGCGACGTCCGGTACGACGTGCAGGTCGTCGCCGACCTGCTGGATCTGGACCCCTCCGGCGTTGCCGGCGGCCTGATCGACGGCGGCCGTCGGCGGCCCGCCCGCGGTTTCGGTCAGGGTGACCACGTCGCCAGTGAGAAGCGTGACGCGGTGGGTCGACTGGGTAGATGGTACGGCATCAGGTACGGCGGCACCGTCGGCCTGCGATGGAGTCGTCGTCACCGCGGCGAGGGCCACGAGTACGGCGAGCCCACCGGCGACGGCGCGGGCGGATCGGGACATGGGCGGACCCTTCCTGGGGGACCTGGCGGAACAGATGGCATGAACATGCCATGTGGCCGTAGACTGCTCAATGGCGGGATTGCGGCATGACAGGTGTCCGCCACGCTGTACGTCACCGACGGGCCCTCGAAGGAGCGCACGATGCTCGACGTGCTGGGATTGGATGCGATCGAGGAAGGCGCCTACCGGCGGCTGATCGCCCTGCCGTCGGAGTCGCTCGAGACCTTGGCTGCCGCGATGGAGGCGGAGGTCGCGGACGTCGCCGCTGCCCTCGACGGGCTCGAGGAGAAGGGCCTGGTGGCGCGGTCGACCGCGACGCCGGGTCATTTCGTCGCGTCTCCGCCGACGCTCGCGCTCGGCTCGCTGATCGTGCAACGCCAGGAGGAGATCCGGCGGGCGCAGCTCGAGCTCGGGCGGCTCGCGGAGCAGTACCGGGGCGTCATGGCCGATCGCTCCGACACCGACGTGATCGAGGTGGTCCGCGGCGCGCAGGCCGTGGCGCAGCGGTTCGGTCAGATGCAACGTGGGGCGTCGGAGGAAGTGCTGGCGCTGGTGAAGGCCTCGGTCGCGCTCGTGCCCGCGGACGAGAACGTGGACGAGGACGCCGCGCTGGCTCGGGGTGTCGCCTATCGGGTGGTCGTCGAGCGGGCGGCGTTCGCCAAGCCCGGATTCGTCGACCTGGTGGCCGAGTCACTCAAGGCCGGCGAGCAGATCCGGGTCACCGGCGATCTTCCGCTCCGGCTGATCATCGCCGACCGCTCGCTGGCCTTGTTGCCCTTGGCCCCTACTGCGGCGAATGCCGCCGGTGGCGCACTGCTCGTGCATCCGTCCGGGCTGCTGGACGCGCTCCTGCACCTGTTCGACCTGGTCTGGGCGACCGCCAACGAGGTGCTGCCCACCGCCGAAGGCACCACCGAGCTCGCCGCCGAACGCCTCGACGACATCGACGCCCGCATCCTCACCCTGCTGCTCGCCGGCCTCACCGACCACGCCATCGGCGGCCAGCTCGGGATGTCGCTCCGCACCGTCCAGCGCCGGGTCAGCCAGCTCATGGACCGGGCGCAGGTCGTCACCCGCTTCCAACTGGGCCACGAAGCCTCCCGCCGCGGCTGGCTGGGCGTCTAGGGTCCTGTCTGGTAGTCCAGCCAGGACCCTAATCATCGCGTAGTTGTACTCATCCGCCGTACGCCGCGGCCCGATTGACTGGTGGTATGACGACAATGGTTGCGAGATCGGCGCCCGGAGTGCGGGTGCAGTGGACGCGGTACGCCGCCCTGCTCGCGAAGGTGCTGCTGCTCGGGTTGTTGCTTTCGGCACTGATCTGGCCGGACCTCAGCGGCATCAAGGGGAAGGCGTCGACCGCTCGCCTGATCGTGTACCCGCTCGGCGGGATGATCCTGCCGCTGTGGTGGTGGGCCTACGGACGAACGCGGAGCAAACTGCACCGCACGTTCCCGTGGGCGGCGGATCTGCTGATGACGCTGCCCTGGTTGATCGACCTGGTCGGCAACCGGCTCAACCTGTTCGACACCGTCAACTGGTGGGACGACGCCATGCACTTCGTCCTGTGGGGCTTCCTCACCGGCGGCGTACTGCTGGCGTTCGCACCCCGCGACCTCACCCGCGCCCTGACCACCTTCGTCGCTCTCGGCTTCGGCACCACCGCCGCGGTGGTGTGGGAGGTCGGCGAGTACGTCACCTTCGTCCGCAACTCACCCGAACTCCAAACCGCCTACACCGACACCCTCGGCGACCTGACGCTGGGCACTCTCGGCGCGCTGCTCGCCGGCCTCCTCGTCCACCAAGTGACCAAGGCTGATGCACTGCCACTGGCAGGTAATGTCACCGATAGCCCGCTATAACCCGCCAGTGCGCAAACACCTCGCGATCGATGCCCTCAGCAACCATCGGCCGGCGTTGGGGAGTTCTGCTGGTCGTTCCAGGTGGGTAGGAGTCCCCGAACCGGGCGTCACCTGCGCTCGCGGGCGTGGACCAGGCGCACGTGGTGGTCATTAGGCGTCGACCGGGCGGCGCAAGGCGTCCATCAGGTGGGTGATGACGGTGTCGGGTGACCGGATCCAGTCGGTGGTCAGGACGTGGTGGACTCGCCAGCCTGTGGTGCTCAAGGCCGTGGGATGGGTGGTCAAGCGTTCCAGGAGGGTGTCGGCCGCGACTCGTTCGGGCGTGTCCACGAGGACCGCGAGGCGATACCCCGTATCCCCGGGGACCTTCAACGCGAGGTCACATCGGAACACGGACTCGCCGACCGCGAGATCGACTTCCACGCCGCGAGCCTCCAAAGCGGCGGCGAGTTGTTCGACGACCGGAGTAGGACGCGTGCCGGCCGCGCGCGTGGTCCTCAGGTTGTACGACGTGAGCGCGGACTTCGCGGCAACCTGATCTCCTCGGGACACGGCAGCGGCGTACCCGAGGAATCGGCGCAGCGTGTTCGCGCCGTCGTTGTAGGTGTTGGTGATCGCGTCGGGCTCGATGCTGCTGACGATGACCATGTGTTCGCGCGCCCGGCTGAAGATCACGTTCAGCCGCTTCTCGCCGCCCGACGTGTTGATCGGGCCGAAGTTCATCAGCATCCGGCCGTCGGGGCCGGCGGCGTAGCAGACGCTCATCAGGATGATGTCGCGCTCGTCACCCTGCACGTTCTCCAGGTTCTTCACGAACAACCCGGCGTCCTGCTCGCCGTGCGTGCGCACCTGCTCCGCCTCGTACAGCGCGGCGAACGACGGGTCGCGCTCGGCGAGTTCGTCCAGCGCCCGCTCGATCTCGCCCTGCTGCGCCTCGGAGAACGCGACGATGCCGAGACTCTTACCGGTCCCCCGCACCAGCAACTCTTGCACCAGCGAAGCAATCCAGCGCGCCTCGGCCGGATTGGTACGCCGGACGTACACCCCGTCGACGAGCCGAACCGCCGTGATGCTCCCAGCCAGCACGCTGTCGCACACCTCGGACACCGGTGAGTCGGCCCGCAGCGTCCACGGCGGCGCGGTATTCGGCGGCAACCGATCGGGAACCGTGGCCAGCTTGCCCTGGTAGAACGCCGCGTTGCTGAACGAGATCAACGCCTCCGAGCGACTCCGGTAATGCCAGGTCAGCATTGTCGACGCGAGCCGCAACGCACTGATCGAGAGGAAGCTGTCCTCGGTCAACGCGATCCCGACCTGTTCGGCGGCCTCCTCGTCCGCCTGGAGATCATCGGTTTCGCTCCGCACCCGGAAGTACGTCGTCGGTGGCAGCTGCATCTGATCGCCGACGACGATCACCTGCGGCGCACGGTGCAGCGCCGGGATCGCCTCCTCCACAGGGATCTGACTCGCCTCGTCGTACACCACGACGTCGAACGAAGTGGTCAACGGCAACGTGTCGGACACCGAGGACGGGCTCATCAACCACACCGGCCGCAGGACGGACACCACCGCGCCGGGGGCACCGGACGCCACGTCGCGGATCGACCGGTACCGCATCACCTTGCCGAACTCGTGTTCCAGCTCGCGCCGCCCGGTCGCGAACGTCTTCTTGCGTTCGCGGTCCTCCGGCGACATGCCGGTCACGCTGCGCTCGGAGTGGTCGACCTCGGCGAGGAACCGGCGCCGGACCTGGGCGACGACGACCTCCGCGTTGAGCGCGGTGAGGTCGTCGTACACCATGCTCAGCTCGCCGACGATCGCGTCGACGCGGTCCGAGGACAGCTGCAGCGGGGCAGCCGAGCGGGCGCGATCCCATTCCGCGGCACATACGGCGTACTCGAGCTGGTCGGGCGTCGCATGCAGCCGGCGGAGAGCGGTGAGCGCGGCAGGCGTCAGCTCCCGAAGCTTGGGGCCGACAGCACGTACGACGGGCCCCTCGGACGCCAGCCGATCGGCGAGGTCGCGGAGACCGTCGACTGTCAACGTGTCCCAGTGATCGACCAACAGGTCGCTGGTGACTTCCGAGGCGTCGTCGAGGGCATCCGCCAAGCGCGCGAGCTCGGCCGGGGCGCCGTCGTCGAGGACGAACCGCCAGTCGGGGATGCTCTTGCGCGCGGCGGCGAGTTGGTCGATCAGCTCGCGCGGGTCGTCGGCCGCCCAGTCGTGGCGGGTCTGCTCGGTGTGTTCCGCGACGGCGGCCGAGGCGGACTGGGCGGCGACCAGGTCGGTGAGGATCTCGGTGACGGACGGCTGCACGGAGCGCACCGTACTGTCGAAGCGGCTGCGGACAAGGGTCTTCACGCGGCGCCAGTCGCCGCTGAGGAACGAGAAGGCACCACCCTCCTTGCTCTGGGCAACCTTCAAAGCCGATCGCGCGTCGGCCGGTGCGAGCGGCTCCTGCCAGCCCGCGGCCTCCTTCCACGCGGCCCGCTCGGCGGCGACGAGGTTCTTGCGCTCCGCGCCGGCTGCCGACAGCTCGCGAGCCGTCGCCGACCTCGGAACGATCGCCTCCACCTGGTCCAGCGCAGCCAACGGCTCGACCAACCGTCCCAATCGAGCCAGTGCCCGAACGTCCCGCACGGTCGCCTGCTCGACCGCGGCCTCCGGCCTCGCGGACTCGCCCAGCGGCACGTCCACCAGAGCGGCTGCGACCGCATCCCACTTCGCACGGAGCTCCCTGGCCGCCTGGCTCACGTCGGAGTCCCACCGCGCAAGGAAGGCGAGCGGGCTCCGCGCCAACACCCCACCGGTCGAAGGGTCGGCCGCCGCCAGCGCCTGCGCAACCTCCCGCACAGCTCCCTCGGCCGCGAACCACTCATCCACAGCAGGCAGCTCGGATCCCTCAGGCGGGTTCCACGCGTGATCGTGCAGCGAGGCGAGGCGGTTGACGAGGTCTCGGAGGCGTGGACTGCCGGTCGCCAACTGTTTCTCGAAGGCATCCACAGTGGCCAGCAGACGATCGACGCGCGCGACCAGCTCAGCACGCCGCTCAGTCAACGCGTCCAGGTCGTCCTCTCCGGACAGCCAGGACTCGTAGGTCTCCCGCAGACCGTGGATGAACGCCTTCTTGTCACCCTGCGAGTCGTGGATCAGCGCACACAGCCCGTCCAGGCGCCGACTCGCCAACCGCGCGTGGACGACGTCCAGCGCCGCCCGCTTCTGGCACACGAACAGCACCCGTTTCCCGCGTGCGACGAAGTCCGCTATCAGGTTGGTGATCGTCTGCGACTTCCCCGTCCCCGGCGGCCCCTGGATCACGAAGCTCTCGCCGCGTCGCGCCCGCGCGATCGCCGCCACTTGCGAGCCATCAGCAGGTACGACGAGATGCCGGTCGGCAGGAGGCAGCTCCGGCAGCGCGCTCCCCACTGGTCGCGGCCGATCCGAGAACAGCTGGTCGAACGACGCCGCGGACTCCCCGGTCGTCAGCAGCTCGTCGTAGTCACGAACCAGCCCCAACGTCCGGTAGTTGAAGTTCGCCAGCGACACCGCGCAGAGATCGACGTCCCACGAGTACGGTCCGCCCTCGGTGTCGAGCGAGTACACGTCGGTCTCGAGCGCCCCCGGCCGCCGCGGCTCCGCACCGAGCGCGATCCCGAGCGGCAGCGACTGTTGCGCGATCTGGGTCCGGAAGATCTGCACCCCGAGCGGCTGATAGTCCGTACGCCGGTACGAGTACGGGTACTGCTTCCCGCCGAACCCGGTCGCCACGTTCCCATGCCGCCGCCGGTTGTACGTCCGCAGCCGCGTCATCGCCCGCTGCCGCACCAGATCGATCCGCGGCTTCTCGCGCAGATGCAGCTGCAGCCCGGGCTCGGTCGCCTGGATCTCCTTCGCCAGCCGCTCGTGCAACTCCCGCAGCGCACCAGGAGCCGACAAGTCGACAGTTTCCGGCAACGAGATCCCGTACAGCTGCCGCAGACTGTGCCGCAGTGTCGGATTCACCTCGGCGATCGGATCAGTGACTCGCAACGTATAGGAGTCGCGCACACCACGCTTACGAGTCAGCTCCACCTTCGCCAGCACCAACGGCGACGCCAGCCGGGTGTCCCGGTCGTTCTTCAGATCGTGCCAACGCAAGAACGCCGGAACCAGCCGCAGCTGATCCTGCCCGTAGTCGGCGCGGTCCCGGCGCGCCGTGGAGATCAGCTTGTCCAGCGTGTTCGCGGCGTACGGCGCCTCGTCGTACCGGATCCACTTGCCCAGCGGCTGGGCCTTCTTCAGCAGATGTTCCGCGATGTCGTCGCGCCAGGTGAACAGTTGCTCCGAGCGAATCGTCCGTACGTCGAGCATCAGCGGCACCGAGACCTCGGTGAGGTTCAGCGTCTGCGCGGTGGGGCGGAAGTTGATCAGCCGGTTCCGCCGGGAGAGGTCGAAGAGCCGGTCGCGGAGCGCGCCGAGCACCGCCGTACGCCGGTCCGCGGCGCCTTGGACGATCGCCTCGACATCGAAGTCGAGCGGCTGGTCGCGGTAGTTCTCCAGCTGTTCGATCAGCGAATGCAGGTCCTGCGCGCGCCGGTGCCGGTCGGGCTCGACCATCTGCGCGGCGACCGAGACGATCACCGGGTGCAGGTCGGGATCCAGCCGGTACAAGTTGCCTCGAGCCTCGATCAGGGACGCGACATCCGATGTCCTGGACAGGTCGAGACCGCAGCCGAGCGCGAGCAGCAACTGCCCCAGACTGAAGGTGTCGGTGAGCTGATCGTGGTGCCCGACCACGTGCTCCCAGCTCTGCCACCCGGCCACCAGCGTCGGTGCCGCGATCGCGTCCGGAACCGGCTCGGGTACGACGGTGGTCTCCTGGCCGCCGCTCTCCCCCAGATCGATGTCGGCCTGTCGATGCGCCACAACCTCAACAGCTGAAGGGCGTTTCCCCTGCCGGGTATCGATCTCCTGAGTGGCCAGCGTCGGCCGGCCCGCGTCCTCCGGCGCGAATCCCAGCCTGTTCTGCTCGTCGACGACGATCCGATCCAGACCGCGCAGCGGCGCGACCAGTCCACGCTCGTGCACTGCCGCTGTCTCGTGGAACAGCGGCAGCACCGCCGCCAGCAACGCGTCGTTGCCCAGACCGCCCTGCGAGACGGCCAGCGCGACGAGATCCTCCGCGCTCATCCGACAACCTCCGCGGCGGCCTGCACGAAGCGTCCGCGTTCTTTGTCGCTCCATCCGAGCTCGTCGTCCGCGACGTCGACGTACCCCGGTAATCCGAATCGTCGCGCAACAGCCAGTGACGCGATCAACCCGGCATCGCCGACGTCGGGATCAGCCGTGGCGAGATCGAGCAGCAGGTAACACAGATAGCGTTTCGTGGCCGCGGTCAGCGGGCGTGGTCGCGGCAGTGGCGCCCCATCGACCGGTCGCACCGCCAACGGCTCGTCGAAGCGCACCGCTCCACCAGGCACGCCGAGAGGTCCAGGCGGATCCGCGAAGCCCGCGGCCGCCGTGGCGATCGCATCGGTCCGCAGACCGTCTGTCTGCGCGATTACCGCGGCGAAGTCCCGGCTCAACTCACGCAACAACACAGCGTCGAGCAGGTCCGGCGCGTCCACGTCGAGCGGACCGGTCACCAGGACCTCGACGTCCTCGCCGTCGAGCCAGTTCTTCAACGCCCACGCTCGTCCGACGGCCTCCGGGTGCGACGTCCCTCGACTGCCGGAGCGGAGATCCAGCGACTCCGCCTGCCGCAGGTACGCCGCGGGATCCGCCGTACTCAGGCCCGTCTCCAGCTTCAGCAACGCGCGGATCGCCGTACTCAGATCACCGCACGCCGTCAGCGCTCCCCGGTCCGCGAACAGCTCCGTCGCCAGCGACCAGCGCCGATGCGTCTCGAGGTACTGCGAGGGCGTCCGAGCGTCACCTGCCGCCGCGTCGAGCAGGCGATCGACAGCGAGGTACCCACCGTCCTCGGCCTGCCACAACAGCCGATGCGCCAACTCGTGCCCGATGACCGCCGTCAGCTCGTCCTCGTCCAGCCGGTCGAGCAACGCCCCTTGAAAGAGGATCGCCGCCCTGCCGGCCTGGTGCCGGTACGACGCATTCGGCTCGCCGTTCACCTGGTAGAAGTCGACACCCTCGTCCAGCCCCAACGCACGAGCCGCCCGCTCCCCTGCCCGGAAGACATCCGGATGCGCGTCGGCCTCCAAGCGGTACGCATTCCGCAGCAAAAGCTCGTCGAGCGACCCTTCGGGCCCACCGTGCAACGCCGCCCAGGCGCGCTCGTCCACCTGGCGGACAACCGCCAGGACGGACCGGTGGTACCCGAGCGCTGACAACATGCCCGCAACCATAACCACCCCCACCGACGAAAACAGACCCCCAATCTCTGAGACTGTGGACAAGTGGACGTGACAGTCGTCGGTAGCGGAGACGCGTTCGGATCGGGCGGGCGTTTCCAGACCTGTATCGCGATCGGTACCCAGACGCTCGTCGACTGCGGCGCGACCAGCCTGACCGCGCTCCGTCAGCAGTCCATGGATCCGAACGAGATCCGCACGATCGTGATCACCCACCTGCACGGCGATCACTTCGGCGGACTGCCGTTCCTGATCCTCGACGGCCAGTTTCGCCGCCGCACCGAGGATCTAACCGTCGTCGGCCCACCCGGCACCCAGGCCCGTCTGACCGCCGCAATGGAGACGCTCTACCCCGGCTCGTCCGAAGTACGCCGCCGCTTCGACGTACACGTCCTCGAACACGCCGACCGCCGTCCACAGCAGCTCGGCGACCTGACCGTCACGCCGTACGAGGTAAGACACGCGTCCGGTGCACCGGCGTACGCCGTGCGGCTCCAGACGCCGGACCGCTCGATCGCCTACTCAGGTGACACCGAGTGGACCGACGCGCTCCTGGAAGCGGCGGACGACGTCGACCTCTTCCTATGCGAGGGCTACAGCCCCACACCGATCCGCTGGCACCTCGACCTGACCACGCTGAGTCAGCAACGCGACAGATTCACCAGTCGGCAACTGGTGCTCACCCACCTCTCACCAACTGCGCTGGCAGCAGACCTGGGTGACTGGGCCGTCGCGTACGACGGCCTGCGGCTCTAGCGGTCTGAAGGACGGCAGACCCCGTTGGCCGCCGCACTGGCGGCCAGAGCCGCAGCCACGGGGCTGGTCCTGGTCGGCGTGTCCTGCGCCGAGGTGTGTCGGCCGATCGGGACCACCATCGGGGTGCCGGCGACCGGGTCGGGGACGACCTTGACCGCCAGCCCGAACACGTCCTGGACCACGTCCTCGGTGATCACCTGCGACGGGTTGCCCTCGGCAACGATCGCGCCGTCCTTCATCGCGATCAGGTGGTCGCCGAACCGGCAGGCCTGGTTCAGGTCGTGCAGCACCAGCACGATCGTCCGGTCCTCCGACCTGTTCAAGTCGACCAGCAGGTCGAGCACCTCGAACTGGTGCGTCAGGTCGAGGAACGTCGTCGGCTCGTCCAGCAGCAGGATGTCGGTCTCCTGCGCCAGCGCCATCGCGATCCACACCCGCTGCCGCTGCCCGCCGGACAGCTCGTCGATCGGCCGGTCCGCGATCGACAGCACGTCGGTCGACGTCATCGCCTCCGCGACTGCTTCGTCATCGGAGCGCGACCATTGCCGGATCCACCTCGTCCGCGGGTACCGTCCGCGCCCGACCAGGTCCGCGACCGTGATCCCTTCCGGTGCGGTCGGCGACTGCGGCAGCAGGCCGAGCTTGGTCGCCACCTCCCGCGTCGGGATCTGCTGGATGCTCTTCCCGTCCAGCAGCACCGTGCCGCGCGACGGCTTCAGCAACCGCGCCAGCGCCTTCAGCAGCGTCGACTTGCCGCAGGCGTTGGCGCCGACGATGACCGTGATCTTCCCGGTCGGGATCCGCACCGACAGGTCGTGGATGATCTCCCGCTGGTCGTACCCGACCGCGAGACCGTCGGCTGCCAAGCTGTGCTGTGTCACGGGTTCCACAGGGTTCTCCATCTTTTCAGCCACCACTCCCGACACGATTGGCCCGCGCCAGCAGGAACATCAGGTACGGCGCCCCGACCACGCCGGTCACCACTCCGACCGGCAACTGCGTCTCTCCGAAGGCGTGCTGCGCGACGAGGTCCGACAGCCCGACCACGAGCGCCCCGAGCAGGCCGGACGTGATCATCGCCGGCCCCGGCGACCGGGTCAGCCGGCGCGCGATCGGCGGCGCGACGAACGCCACGAACCCGATCGGCCCGGCCGCCGCCGTCGCCACCGCGGCCAGCAGTACGGCGACCACGATCAACCCGAGCCGCGCCACCTCGACCCGAAGCCCGAGCCCGTACGCCGTCTCGTCGCCGAGCTGCAGGATCCGCAGCTGCCGCACCAGGAACGCCATCACCGGCAGCAGGACGACGAACGTGATCGCCAGCGACCGTACGTTGGACCAGTCCCGCCCGTTCAGGCTCCCGGTCAGCCAGATCAGCGCCTGCTGCGCGATCTCCACCCGGGCCTTCGTCAGCAGGTACGACGTGATGCTGGTGGCGATCGCGCCGATGCCGATCCCGATCAGGATCAGCCGGTAACTCGACACCCCGTGCCGCCACGCCAGCACGTACATGATGAACGCGGTCAGCACCGCGCCGACGATCGCGAACGCCGACACCGCGACCCCCGTGAGCCCGAGGGTGACGATCGCGAAGACGGCGAACGCGCTGGCTCCGTACGTCACGCCGATGATGTCCGGGCTCGCCAGCGGGTTGCGGGCGATGCTCTGGAAGATCGCGCCCGACAAGCCCAGCGCCGTACCGACGAGCAGGCCGGTCAGAGCCCTGGGCAACCGCAGCCGGTTGACGATGAACTCGGTCGCCCGGTCGCCGCCGCCGAACAGGGTCTTCACCACGTCGATCACCGGGATATTGAAGTCCCCCAGCGACAACGACACGCAGAAGATCGCGAACACCACGACCGCGAGCACGACGATGACGACCAGCGAACGCGTCTGCCGTGCCCTGCGCGCCTGCGCGATGACATGGACTGCTTCAGCGGTCATAGATCGGCCAGCTTTCGGCGTCGTACCAAGGCGATGAAGAACGGGGCGCCCAGGACCGCGGTCACGATGCCGACCTGCAGTTCGCCGGGCTGCGCGACTACGCGGCCGATCACGTCGGAGCCGAGCAGCAGGATCGGCGCGAGCAGCATCGAGTACGGCAGGATCCACCGGTAGTCCGGGCCGGTCACGAGCCGCGCCACGTGCGGGATGGTCAACCCGATGAACCCGATCGGCCCGGCCGCTGCGGTCGCCGCACCACAGAGCAGCACGACGACCACCGCGACGAAGGCGCGGGCGAGCCCCACCCGCTGACCGAGTGACTTGGCCACGTCATCCCCCAGCGACAACGCGTTCAGCACCCGCCCGCAGAACATGGCCAGCACGATCCCGACCAGGATGAACGGCGCCACCTGTTTCGCGATGTCGGGGCCGCGACCGGCGAACGATCCCACCGACCAGAACCGGAACTGGTCGAACGTGTCGACGTCCCCGATCAGCAAGGCGGTCGTCAGCGACCCGAGCATCGCGGTCAGCGCCGCACCGGCGAGCGCGAGCTTCACCGGCGTCGCCCCCTCGCGCCCCATCGAACCGAGCAGGTAGACCGCGACCGACGCCGCCGCCGCGCCGAGAAAAGCCAGCCAGACGTACGCAGTCAACGACGACAACCCGAACCAGTAGATGCCCCCGACAACGAACAACGCGGCGCCACCGTTCACCCCGAGGATGCCCGGATCGGCCAGCGGGTTCCGGGTCACGCCCTGCATCAGCGCCCCGGACAGCCCGAGCGCGGCGCCGACCATCAGACCGATCAGCGTCCGCGGCACGCGCAGTGACCGGACGATCACGTGGTCGGTGTCGGACTCGTTGTAGTGGCGCAGGGCATCGATCACCGTGGACAGCGGGATCTGCTTGGACCCGATCGCGATGCTGAGCAGCGACACGAGGACCAGGAGGACGACGCACCCGAGCAGCCCGAGGATCAGCGTGGTCCGCCGGGCCCGGCGTGGACGCGAGGGCGCGACGGTGTCCGGGCCGGCGTCGGCCGTGGCAGTGGGCGGGGGCATTGGACTTTCGGGATCCTCTTAGGTAAGGCTAACCTCTAGACACCTCAGAATAACCCGGCCGCCCATGGGTCTGCACGTGAGGCTCCCCTGCCAGAGTTTATGGAGAAACCACAGCATGACGACTGTGCTCGAGCGACCGATCGTGTTCGACTCGCTCCTGGCCACCGTGGCGGCCGTCGAGGACCTTAGCCCGCACCTGCGCCGCGTGACGTTCGTCGCACCGCGGATCGCGGAGGCGGTCACCGCCGGCCCGGACCAGCGCATCAAGGTCCTGCTCACTCCGCCCAACGGCAGCGCGATCAAGCTGCCCTCCGGACCCGAGTGGTACACCGAGTGGTGCGCCCAGCCGGAAGAAGAGCGCTTCATCATGCGGACCTACACCGTGCGAGCGCTCCGGCCGGAGGTGGCCGAGCTGGACGTCGAGTTCGTACTGCACGGAGTGAACGGACCTGCGTCGGCTTGGGTGAGTGAAGCCGAGCTGGGCGACCAGGTGGGTCTCCTGCTGCCGTTCGCGGTCGACACGACCAGCACGAAGGGCCTGCTGCATTCTGGCGTCGACTACGTCCCGCCGACGACCAGCGTGCGCCGGATCCTCGTAGCGGACGAGACGGCGTTGCCGGCACTGGCCGGGATCCTGGAGGAGCTGCCGGCCGCAGTACAAGCCGCGGTGTTCATCGCCGTACCGGATGCTGCTGACGTGCGTCCGCTGGCCGGCTCGGCTGAGGTCACGTGGGTGACGGACGGCTCGTTGGTGGATGCGGTGAAGTCAGGAGCGCTGCCTTTCGACCCTGACTACGCGTGGGTCGCGGGTGAGTCGTCGATGATCAAAGAGGTACGTCGCCATCTCGTGAACGCCGTCGGGATGCCGAAGTCGGCGATCTCGTTCCAGGGCTACTGGAAGCGCGGCGAGGCGCACTGCTGATCCGGGAGAGCCGGAGGGCAGAGTTCCGGCCCCCCGGAAGTTCTCCTAGGACGGGTTCTCCGCGTGGGTCAGCGTCTCCCACGCGACGAACAGGTTGTTGGAGCCCGCCGGCCGGCGCGACTCGGTCAGGGCCTGGGTGTTCGTCATCGCGATCCCGAGGCGGGTGTGCAGTGCGTTGTAGCCGACCTCGGTGATCGGTCCGAGCCCGCGATTGAGCGTGCCCTTGCAGAGCCACGACGGTACCGGCTCCAGGTTGCGCTCCCACTTGGACTGGAAGCCGAGCGCCTGACGGAGCCGCTCCCCGAACTCGGGGTACATGTCGATGCCCTGGATCCGCGCCGTCTCCAGCACGTGGGAGATCGACGAGATGCCGTAGCCGGTGTGGGTGAAGTCGCGGCAGGTCTCCTGAGTCAAGCCTGTCACGAAGGTCCCCTGGCCCTGCCAGTAGCTGACGATCTTGTCGCGGGTGTTGAGGTTCTGGCTCGGCACGGTCTTCGGCAATGCGCCATCGGACTCCAGATACACGTACGCCGGTACGCGCAGCCGGTAGAGCGCGATCGCCTTGTCGTAGATCGCCTTGTCCTCGAGGAACACCCCGATGCCCTGTAGTGCCTCGATCATGCTCAACTCCCAGTTCCCGTTGGAGTTCGAGCCGTTGATGATCTCCGGGACGTAGACATTGCGGAGCATGGTGGCGAAGCGGCCGGAGTTCGGCCAGTTGCCGTACACGTGCTTGATGATCTCCGCGGCCTTCGGCCACGAGGACGCGGACCAGGCTGTCTGCAGGGGTGCGTTGCTGTTCGTGTGGTCCTGGATGGCCGCGGACCACGCATCCATCAGCTGGATGGACTTCTGCGCGTACCGGTCGTCGCGAGTCAGGTACCAGAGCAGTGCGTCGGTGTACGCCGCGATGGCGTCCTCACGTTCGTCGGTGCAGCCGTAGTTCGGGTTCGAGTACGGACCGCACTCCACGACCGCGCGTGGTTTCGGCGTACGGGACAGGGACGCGTACGCGCTGTTCTTGGCCTGATTGAAGGCATCGGTCCACGGCTGCGCGCCGGCCTGCACCTTGGCCCGGACGAAGTCGAGCTGAGCCTGACTCGACCCGACGCCGGGATGGGTGAACGTCGCAGGTGCGTCGACCGACTGAGACGAAGCGGCCGCCGGACCGCTGAGGGTCCCGGCGACCAGCGCGGTGCAGGCGGCGGCCAGGACGAAGGGCATCTTTCGCATGGGCGGTGTCCTGTCTTCGGGGGCGGTAGGACAGCGGTTTCCACCGCAGTTTCACGACGCCCGACGACCACGGTCAAGACCTCGCCGGTACCGGAACTTCCCTGGAACACAGCGCTCTTCTGTCCCATTTCCCATGGAACAAAAGGCGTTCCCGTCCCATCAGTGACCGAGTTGGCTGGTGATGCGGTCGACGATCACGCTGGTCGCGAACCGCGCCGTACCCGGCGGCTCGACGTCCGACCAGCTGCCGGTGTACTTCCGCGCGATCGCCTGCTCCAGCGCGAACTCCGGATCGGCGACCAGCTCGTCGATCCGGCCGCGCAGCTCGACGTAGTACGTCGGCCGCGCCGGATCGACGACCACCACCGAGATCGCCGGATTCCGCCGCAGGTTGCGCAGCTTCTGCCGCCCGTCCACCAGGCTGATGCGGACCCGCTCGCCGTCCCACAGGAACCACAGCGGCGTCACCTGCGGCTCGCCGCGCTTGCCGATCGTCCCCACCAGCGCGATCGCCGTCGAAGCCAGCAGGTCATGAAACTCGCCAGGAATCTCCACGATGGCGAGAATAAGCTCAGCTGAGGGCGAGCTCACCCGCCTGGACACCGGCCGCGTCGAGCAGGGCGGCCGCGGTGGTCGCACCGATGCCGCCGAGCGGCTGCGCACGGACGACCGCACGGGCGGCCGCGCCGTCGAAGATCATCGTGAGCTGGACGGCCAGCATGGCCGGATCCTCCGCGCCGGCCTTCACCAGCTCGCGGTGGAAGAAGTCGGTGAGCTGCTGCTTGAAGTGCCGCGCCACCACGGACCCCGGGTGCTCGGGGTTCTTCAGCTCCACCGCCGTACTCACATAGGGGCAGCCAAGGTAGTTGCCCGCCGCAACCATGGCGTCCTGCCGGTCGAACACGGTGAGGATCCGCTCCCGCGGCGGGCGGTCGTCCTCGGCCCCCGGGTGCAGCATCGTCTGGTACGCCGGACCGCGGCTGGCCAGGCTCTCCGCGATCAGCTCGTCCTTCGACCGGAACAGCTGGTACATGGACTTCTTCGACACCCCCGCCGCCTTGCAGAGCGCGTCCACGCCGATGTTGACTCCGTCGCGGTAGAAGAGTTCGCCCGCGGCGTCCAGCAGCCGCTCACGGGGAGTTGCGGAAGTGCTCATGTCATCGAGGGTACCGGCTGGATTTGAAATCAGAAACCGATCGGTTTACTGTGCTGGAAACAGATCGGTTTCCATGAAGGAGTTCCAGATGACCACACTCGAAGGCGCCGTCGTCCTCGTCACCGGCGGGCAGCGCGGGATCGGCAAGGCGATCGTCGACGACCTGCTCACCCGCGGCGCGGCCAAGGTCTACGCGACCGCCCGTGATCCCCGCCCGAGCACCGACCCACGCGTCGTACCGCTGCCGCTCGAGGTCACCGACCAGGCCTCGATCGACGCGCTGGCCGCAGCCGCACCGGACGTCACGGTGCTGATCAACAACGCCGGCGCGAGCTCGCCGGACACCTACCTCGACGCCCCGATCGAGGACGTCCGCGCGGTCTTCGAGGCGAACTTCTTCGGTCCGCTCCAGCTCACCCGGGCGTTCGTCCCGATCATCGAGCGCAACGGCGGCGGCCACCTCCTGAACGCCCACTCGGCCCTGTCCTGGGTCGCCCGGCACGGCGCGTACTCCGCGACGAAGGCGGCGTTCTGGCTGCAGACCAACGCGATCCGGCTCGAGCTGCTGAACCGCGGCATCGGCGTCACCGGCCTGCACATGGGGTACGTCGACACCGACATGGTGACCGCTGTGACCGCACCGAAGTCCCGCCCCGAGGACATCGCCAAGCAAGCCCTCGACGGCATCGAGTCCGGCGCGTACGAGGTTCTCGCCGACGACACCGCCCGCGGCGCGAAGGCCGCCACGGCCCTCGACCTGACCGCCGTCTATCCCGAGCTAGCCGGCTGACACGTGGACGTCGCGGTCGCGGGTGTACTCCATGGCACCCGCGATCCCGTCGGCCACATCGGCGCCGAGTTCGCGCTCGACGACGTACAGCGCCAGATCGATCCCCGCGGTGATGCCGCCGGCGGTGACCAGCGTGCCGTCGTCGACGACGCGGTTGGTCTTCAGTTCGGCGCCGAACGCCTCCAGTTCGGCCCACGCGCCACGGTTCGTCGTCGCCGCTCGACCCTTCACCAGGCCGGCCTCCGCGAGCAGCATCGAGCCGGTGCAGACCGAAGCGATCCACTGCAGCGACGGCGCCAGCTCGGCGATCCGCGCCGGCATCACGCCCCGACGTGCCTCGGCCCACGCGCCCTTCTCGGCGCGATTCATCCAGCCGCCCCCCGGAACGAACAGCGCCTCCGGCTGCCCGAGACCCTCAGGCGCCTTGAACTGCAGCCCGTGCAGCCCGGTCACCTCGGCCGGACCGTCCAGCCCCACCAGCGCCATCTCGAACCCGGGCCGCCGCGACGCGTGACTCCACACCTCGAACGGCCCCATCACGTCCATCTCGTCCACACCGTCGAACACCAGAACCTCGATCCGCATACCTCAACCCAACCGGAGGGCGCGGAGGGGAGCCAGTGGCCACGAGGCCGGTGTTCGCAAGGTTCTGGCCAACCTCTCGGCGCAGGGTTGGCACCGCTGAGCGCTTGCCGCTCGCACTTGGGGTGATCGGACCGCTACATGTGGAGAAGACACCCCCGCCGCCCCGGAGGTCCACAGTGAGACGTCCTGCCGCTGTTGTCCTGACTCTGCTCGCCGCATCCCTTGTCATCGTTCCGACACCCGCTGGTGCAGCCACTGCGTGTGATGCCGCAGCCGCCGGGTTCACACCCGTCCTGCAACTGGATCTGCCCGAACAGGCCAACTACCTGAACACGACCCCGCCCTACAGCCTCGATCGGACTGCGGAGATCGGGTCCAACTTCGACCGTGTCGGCTACTGCCTGGAACTCGACGGCCAGTGGGTATGGACCGCGATGGAACCGTTCAGCACGGATGCCCGCCGGATCGGCCTGCCGACCCGGCCGGGCGAGATCGTGCGCCAACGCGTCGGCGACCTCGAGGTGCGGTCCAATGTGCCCGGCGTGACCGAAGGCACGGGTCAGTCCGGCTACCTGGAGATGTGGCCGAACCAGTACGCGAAGACGGCGAGTGCCCAAGTGGCGAACGCGTCGGCGACTTCGTACGACGCCGACGACAGCCCGACCACGCCCCTCGGTTACGGCTCGTTCCAGGTCTCGCAGGTTGGGCCGACGCGGCCGTCGACCGTGCCCGCGAAGCCGGTGCTCGCGATCAACACCTTCACCCAGTCGGACACCAGTCTGCTGTCGCTCGGCATCGGCGCGAGGCCCACTGCCGATCCGGACTGGACATTCGCCGGCAACGCAGCGCAGTACACCCAGCGTCGGCTGACGGCGTACGTGCGCACCTCGATCGTCACACTGACCGAGTCGCCTCAGGACCGTCAGTTGGTGCCGCGTGACAGCAAGGGTGGCGCGACGGTGCCTGTGGCGGGTCGCATGACGGATCCACGGGTCAAGAGCGTGCAGTTGGTGGTGACCAGCAACGGCAAGACGGACCTCTACACCTCGGCGTCGAGGCAGTTCCGGTTCACGCCGCGGATCCGTGCTGGGTTGCGCGAGTACACGTTCGAGCTGCGGGCGCTCGGCCGGGTGGTGGCTCGCCGCGAGGGCATCGTGTCCGGTGATGCGTACGTCGTCCAAGGGCAGTCCAATGCGGAAGCGTCGATGTACAACGGCGCCGCGAGTGGCGAGGAATCGCCGTACCTGCGCAGTTTCGGCAGTCCGGTCTCCGATCCGACGATCTCCGCCGCGGACCGCGTGTGGGGCTACGCGACCGGCGACGTGTCCCGGCAGTCCGGCTCGGTCGGGCAGTGGGCGATCCGGATGGGCAGGCAGCTCGTCGACAAGTACAAGGTCCCGATCGCACTCGTCAACGGCGCGCACGGCGGTCAGCCGATCAGCTTCTTCCAGCGCAACGACGCGAACCCTGACGACATCGCCACCAACTACGGCCGGCTTCGGCAGCGCCTGACGGCCGCAGGCGTCATCGGGCAGCTCCGCGGCGTTCTCTGGTACCAGGGCGAGTCCGACAACGACAACGCGGCCGTGCACGTCAGCGGCTTCACATCACTCTTGCAGGACTGGCGCTCCGACTTCGGCACGACACCGAAGTACTACGTCTACCAAGTCCGTACGTCGCCCTGCGGGAACTCGACCAGCACGAGTCTCCGCGAGGCACAGCGTGAGATGGGTGACACGCTCGGCGTCACCGTGCTGTCGACCACCGGGCTGTCCGGTCACGACGGCTGCCACTACGCGTACGCCGGTGGATACCGCGACATGGGTGACCATACGTACGCCGTACTGGCTCGCGACCTGTACGGCGGACCGTCCGCCGGCGTGGCTCCGCCGAACCCGCGCAGTGTCACGGTCAGTGGCTCACAGCTCACGGTCCAGCTGCGATCAACCGATCCGCTCACCGTGGAGGAAGGTGTTGCCGCTGACTTCCGAGTGGATGGCGCTGCGGTCACAGTGACATCTGTCGCGTACCAGCCGGGCAAGCTGGTGCTGCAGCTGTCCGGTCCGCCAACCGGAGCGACTGCCCTCACCTATCAGGCTCATCTGCGTGCGGGCCCGTGGATCACGAACACCATCGGAACGGGTCTACTGACCTTCACCCTGCCGATCAGCTGACCTCAGCGAAAGGGCGGCCGGTGCACCGGCCGCCCTTGGTCTGATGTCGACGTACCGTAGAAGGCATGTCAGTGACAGGGGGGCCGCCTTCCACCCACGAAGAGGAGGTGGAAGAGCGGGTCGGGCCGTACCGGCTGATCCGACGGCTCGGACAGGGTGGCATGGGTGTCGTCTACCTGGCCGAGGGACCCGAACACCAAGAGGTGGCGCTGAAGGTACTGCGCTCGCACGTGGCGCACGACCCGATCGCACGGGCCCGGTTGCAGCGCGAAGCGACCACACTGCAGAAGGTGAACCACCCTGGCGTGGCAGGCATCCTCGACCACGATCTGGAGGGTGAGCGGCCGTACCTGGTGACCCGCTTCGTTCCTGGTCGCCCGCTGGACGAACAGGTGGACGAGCGTGGACCGCTGACCCCGCGCAAGTGGCTCCCACTGGCCGGCTGCCTCGCCGAATCGCTCCAGGCGATCCACGCGGCCGGAGTGATCCACCGCGACCTCAAGCCCGGCAACGTGATGATGTGCAACGGCAAGCCGGTGATGATCGACTTCGGCATCGCCCAGGCCGCCGACGACCTGCGGCTCACTCAGACCGGTCTGGTGATCGGTACGCCGGGCTACCTGGCACCTGAGCTCATCGAAGGCGAGATGGTGTCGCAGTCTGCGGACTGGTGGGGCTGGGCGGCCACTGCTGCGTTCGCCGCGACCGGACGCCGGCCGTTCGGCAAGGGGCCGTTCGAGGCGGTCCTGGCCCGGGTGCACTCGGGACAGGCCGACCTGGAAGGGCTGGACCCGCGGCTGAAGTCACTGCTCGCCGCAGCGCTCTCACCGAACAAGGCCGACCGGCCGACGCAGGAAGAGATCATGACCGGCCTCAGCCGGTACGCCGAGGGTCGCGACGCGCTCCCGCCACGTGAGGCTCAGACCGTGGCCGCCGTACCGCCGACCAAGTTGGTGACGCGGCTCATGCCGACGGAGGGGCCCGCGGTCGAGGAGCCGACAGGCCCGACGCCGACCGAGGTGGCGCAACTGGTTCCGCCGGTGATTCCGCCGCTGTCCGCGTTCACCCCGATCCGGGACAAGATCCGCGACGCTGCCGCGAAGAAGCCAGTTGCTGAGGCACCTCCGGCGCAGCCTTACGATCCGTATGCGCCCTATCAGAGTGCGCCGCCGTACCAGAGTGGTCCGCCGGTGCCCTACCAGCAGCCTGCTCAACCGGTGCCTGTCCAGCCGGCCCAAGCGGTCAAAGCTCCACCGACTGGTCGGCGTACTGCGATCATCGTCGGCTGCATGCTCGCGCTCACCGGCCTGGTCGCTCTGACTCCGGGCTTCGGCACAGTTGTGGCCATCCTGCTGCTGGTGCTTGCCCGGACGGTCGATCGCTCGAGTACGGCGCTCATGCGGCGCCGTCAGATCCGTGGCCGGTCCGGGAAGTCGGACGGCCTTGTCGCGCTGGCCGCCAGCCCGGTACAGCTCGCCACGGCAGCCCTGATCACGCTGCCGTGCCTGATCCTGCCGCTGCTCACGGCGGTTGTTGTCGGCGGCATCGTCACCGGCGTCGCCGCCTCGGCGTACGGGCTCGAGTGGGAGCCGCTGTCGGCCGTCGGCTTCGGTACGGCGGCGTTGACCGCCCTGTTCTGTTGCTGGTGGGGTCCTGGCGGCAGCTCACTGCGCCGCGGTGCGCACATCACGGCACGCAACACGTTCCGGGCGCACTGGTTCTCCGGCCTGATTGCCGTCGTACTGCTGGCGATCGGCGGCCTGACGTTCTACCTGGCCACGCAGGGCGAGGGCGCCGGCTGGGCGCGGAGCCCGATCCAGACGCCGAACATCGAACGTCCGACCCTCGGCGACCTGCGCAACGCCCCGTTCATCCGGGACCTCCCCATCATCGGCAACTGACGGGGAGGTCCTCGGCTCGTCTCAGAGCTGGACGATCTGGCTGCGCTCCGGACCCACGCCGATGGCGGAGATGCGGGCGCCGCTGAGCGACTCGACCGCGCGGACGTAGGTCTGCGCTTGTTTCGGCAGGTCGTCGAACGCGCGGCAGCCGGTGATGTCGTCGGACCAGCCGTCGAACTCCTCGTAGACCGGGACCGCGTGGTGGAAGTCGGTCTGGGTCATCGGCATCTCGTCGTGCCGGACGCCGTTCACGTCGTACGCGACGCACACCGGGATCCGCTCGCGACCGGTGAGGGTGTCGAGCTTGGTGAGGACGAAGTCGGAGACACCGTTCACGCGGGCGGCGTACCGGGCGATGACGGAGTCGTACCAGCCGCAGCGCCGCGGACGGCCCGTGGTGACGCCGAACTCGGCGCCCTGGGTCCGCAGCCATTCGCCGTCCGCGTCGAGCAGCTCGGTCGGGAACGGCCCCTCGCCGACGCGGGTGGTGTACGCCTTCACGACGGCCATCACGCGGTCGATCCGGGTCGGCGGGATGCCGGTGCCGGTGCAGGCGCCCGCGGAGATCGCGTTCGAGCTGGTGACGAACGGGTAGGTGCCGTGGTCGACATCGAGGAGCGTGGCCTGACCGGCCTCCATCAGCACGGTCTTGCCGTCGTCGAGCGCCTTGTTCAGCAGCAGGCTCGTGTCGGCGACCATCGGCCGCAGGCGGTCGGCGTACGCGAGCAGCTCGTCGAGGACCTCGCGGATCTCGACGGCGCGCCGGTTGTACACCTTCACCAGCAGCTGGTTCTTCTGCTCCAGCGCACCGGTGACCTTCTGCTCGAGGATCTTCTCGTCGTACAGGTCCTGGATCCGGATCCCGATCCGGTTCATCTTGTCGGCGTACGTCGGACCGATGCCACGGCCCGTCGTACCGATCCGGCGGCTGCCGAGGAACCGCTCGGTGACCTTGTCGAGAGTCCGGTTGTACGGCGGGATCACGTGTGCGCTCGCACTGACCACCAGCCGGGATGTGTCCACTCCGCGCGCCTGCAGCGCGTCGAGCTCCTCGAACAGCACGCTGAGGTCGACCACGACCCCGTTGCCGATCACCGGGGTGACACCCGGTGTGAGGATGCCGCTCGGGAGCAGGTGCAGCGCGTACTTCTCGGACCCGATCACGACCGTGTGGCCGGCGTTGTTACCGCCGTTGAACTTCACCACGTAGTCGATGACCTCGCCCGTGTTGCCGAGCAGATCGGTCGCCTTGCCTTTGCCCTCATCGCCCCACTGGGCGCCGACGAGCACGATTGCGGGCATCTCAGCCCTCCTGTGCTTTGAAACGGTGAAGCCCGGAGACGTTCACCGGACATTCATCCGGCAACGCATCCAGGCTCTTGCGACCAAAGCCTACCGGACCGGAGCTCACTCGTTACGGGCTTGTCCACAACCCTCCAGCGACCGTTTCAAGTCACTGTTTCATCAGGTGACGGGTTGCCAATTTCCGTGATCGCGTGCACACTCTTAGTCAGCGGCCCGCCGAAACTGCCGCAGGGGACGGTTCCGGCGGGCCGCTTCCTCTTTTCGGCTAGTCCAGGCCCTCGGGGTTGGAGGCCAGCCACTCCTTCACCCGCCGGTCCGCTTCCTCGCGCGAGACGTCCTCGACCTTCGTCAGGATCGCCCACCGGTGGCCGAACGGGTCGATGACCGTGCCGAACCGGTCGCCGGTCATGAACGTCTGCACCTCTTCGACCGGCTTCGCCCCGGCTGCGACGGCCTTCGCGTACGTCGCGTCCACGTCCGGGACGTAGTGCACCAGCGAGGAGTGCACCCACTCGCCGTTCGGTGCCCGCAGCCCGATCTGCGGCATCTGGTCGCTCAGCTGCAGCATCGAGTTGCCGAACTTGAGCTCCGCCTGACCGACCCGCCCGTCCGGCATGTCCTGCCGGCTGATCACCTCGGCCCCGAAGACCGACTGGTAGAACTCGATCGCCTTCGGCCCGTCCGCGACGGCGAGGTACGGGGTCAGCGAGTGATAACCGTCGGGGATGGGGTTTACCGTGTTCGTCGTCATGACTCCTAGTCAATCCGCCGACCGCCGGACGGTCTTGTAAGAAAGCGACAGCCCGCGTTGACCCAGCCAGCCGACAGCGAGAAGGGCATCCTGCATCCGCGCGAGCAGGCCCGCCATCGTTCGCTGAACCGGCTCGCGCCGGGGCCGGAGGCAGGGCGGTTCGTCGAGTGGTACTGGATCGTGGAGTGGGATCTCGACGAGCCGTACACGGCCGAGGTGCTGCCGTTCCCGGCGGTGAACGTGACGTTCGAGCAGCCGGGCGGCGCCTTCGTGAACGGCGTCTGCACGCGCAAGTTCGAGCGGGAGCTGCGCGGTCGCGGGCGTGCGTTCGGGGTGAAGTTCTGGGCCGGCGGCTTCGGCGCGATCACCGGTCTCGACGTCGGCTCGTTCCGCGACGAGGTGCTGCCGCTGACCGCGGTCTTCCCGGACGGCGATCGGCTCGCGGACCTGATGTTCGAGGCCGAGTCCGACGTACGGCGGCGCGCGGTGTTCGAGGCGTTCCTCCGCGATCACCTGGCGCCGCCCGATCCGTCGTACGAGCTGGTCCGGGAGATCGTGTCGACGATGGCGGCCGACCGCTCGGTGGCCCGCGTCGACGAGATCACCGAGCGTTTCGGCGTACCGATCCGCACACTGCAGCGGCTCTTCCGGCGGTACGTCGGGGTGGGTCCGAAGTGGGTGCTGCGGCGCTATCGGCTGCACGACGGCGCGGAACTGCTAGCCCAGGGCGAAGTCGCCGAGCTCGCGGAGCTGTCCGCATCCCTCGGCTACTTCGACCAGGCCCACTTCTCCAAGGAGTTCAAGCAGCAGATCGGACTGACGCCGGCCGAATACGCAGCACGCGCCGCAGCCGAACGCCAGATCACCTACCGCTGAGCTTCACGGTCACCGCCATCGTCGTTGCCATCAGGGCCGCTCCGAGTGCGACGGTGAAGCCGTGCTGCGGGCTGTGCCCGTCGACGACCCAGCCGGCGAACGCCGAGCCGAGCGCCATGCCCGCGGCGCCGCCCGAGTTCACCCAGGTGAAGGCCTGGGTCAGCACCGCGGATTCGACCGCCGACTCGGTCAGCACCGCCGACAGGGTCTGGAACGGCGCTATCGCCAGGCCGGGGAGCGTCAACGCGAAAGCTGCGGCCAGTGGGCTGTGCACCGCGATCAAGGGCAGACAGCTCAGGGTCAGCCAGACGAAGGCGATGACGAACTGCGTCTCCGGAGCGATCCGCCAGCGCCTCGCGCCGTACAGGAGACCGGCGAACAGACTCACCAGGCTGGTGATGCTGTAGAGCGGCCCGGCGATGCCCGGCGTACCTCGTGCGACTGCGAACGCTGTGACCGAGA
This sequence comes from Kribbella pratensis, assembly GCF_004366075.1. Lineage (GTDB taxonomy): Bacteria > Actinomycetota > Actinomycetes > Propionibacteriales > Kribbellaceae > Kribbella > Kribbella pratensis. The sequence goes on from NZ_SODU01000002.1 coordinate 35,882, forward strand.
CCTGCATGCTGCCGAAGAACAGGCCAATGCCGACGTTCGTGCCGACCAGGCCGACGAATCGCTTGTGCAGCAAGCGTTTGGGACTCTGATGATGACCTGGCGCGCTCGGCGGCGGCGCAGTACCTCGCTGCACTGCCAGGAGGAAGCCACCGGACAGCAGGAGACTCGTGGCGAGGACCGAACCGATGGCCGGGCTGGTGGACGAGCTCACGATGCCGACCAGTCCAGGGCCGACCATGAAGGCGACGCCGACGCTGAACGCCTCCAAGGCGAACGCTGTGGACAGGAGCGGCGTGTCCCGGAGTGCGTGCGACCAACGGGCCCCAGTCTGCGCACTCAGCTGCGGTAGCGATCCGCCGGCGAGGACGCCGGCCACGACAAGTGACCACAGGGAGGCGTGCGAGACCGTGAGGCCGATGAGCAACGCCATCGTCGTGGCGTGTGCCAGCAGTGTCACGGGCAACATCCGGGTCTGACCGAAACGGTCGATCAGCCGGGCGACCTGCGGTCCGGCGACCGCTTCGGCGACGGCGAAGCCGCCGGTGACGCTACCTGCCGCGGCGTACGAGCCGGTCGATCCGTGGACCAGCCAGACGATTCCGAGGCCGGTCATGGCGATCCCGATCCGCGCCGGGGCCGCTGCTAGGTAGAACTTCCACGCGCCCGGAGTACGCAGTACCGCTGCGTAGGTGTTGGTGGGCGTGTCGATCCGTCCGGTGAGAGCCGGCACGGTGAGACCTTCCGCTGCCCTGTTGGGGCGGGGACCCGACCGTGGGCGTCCAGCTTCGCCGGTCTGTCCGTCCGCCAAGAACCGTCCATGTTCGGCAGACAGTTTCCCTTCGAGAGGATGGGGGGACGCTCACCGCCTGCCGGCACTGTCAACGGGCAGAAACCTCGATGGTTCAAGTTGACCGGAACATCATACCGTCCCGGAGCACGGGCACACTGCGACTCTCATCCACCTCGGCCGCGATCGCGACGTCCTCCGGATAGCCGTACTGCGTGAGTTCGCGACCGCCGGCGCACTCGTGCAGCAGCCGCGGGAGCTCACCCGCCGCCGCGTCGTACGCCGCAACTGCCGCCCGTGCTTCCGGGGAAAGGTTGTCACCCTGGAGCGCACTCAGGAACCCACCGGCACCCCAGAGGTCCTCGACCGCGGGTCTGAGCGACCCGTCCTTCCATCGCTCGCCCGCGGCAATCGCCACGACCTTCGCCGTCGGCCGCTCGCTCAACTGCTTCGTCACCCACTCAGCAGCCGCGGCTCGGTTACGCAGCGACACCGCAACCACCACAGCACCGCTGTCACTCAACTGCTTCGCGATGGTCGATCCGTTGGGCGAGGGCAGCACCAACCTGGTGATTCCCGTCACTTGCCTGATCGACACCGGCGAGAGGCTTACGTCGTCAGGACCGGCCGCAGAGCGCCCGACCGCGAGCGTGGCGCCGTACTGCTCGGCGTACGCGACCGCCGTCTCGTCGCGCCATCGATATGGATAGACGTCGATCCCGAGGTCGGCCGCGACGGTCACCGCTGTGGTGAACGACAGCACGTCGACGACCGCGACGATGTCGCCGGAAACGACCCCGGCGCCGACCGGCCCCCATTCGAACCCGATGCCGAATCCGGCCTGCGCGTAAGGGCTGGTCACCCGGCAGATCATTCCGCCGGGCGTCCAACCCCACAAGCAGGTTTCAGCGCAGAGCGTCGGCAGCAGCCGGCGACGAGTCGCGCAGGAACGTGGCGCAGCGCTCGGCCTCGTCCTTCTCGTCGATGAGCGCCGCGGCCTTGCCCAGCGCCGCCAGCGCGCGCAGGAATCCACGGTTCGGCTCGTGCTCCCACGGCACCGGCCCGTGGCCCTTCCAGCCGTTCCGGCGGAGCAGGTCGAGGGCCCGGTGGTAGCCGGTGCGCGCGTACGCGTACCCCTCGATCGTGCGCCCGTCCGCGAGCGCCCCCTCGGCGAGCACCGCCCAGGCCAGCGACGACGTCGGGTACTTGGCCGCGACGTCGGCCGGAGCGGCCCCGTCGGCGAGTTCCGCCGCGGCCGGGTCGACCGGTAGTAGTGTCTCGGGTGGACCTGAGAGCAGATTGTTCAATTCCATAAGCACATCTTCGCCGATCACGCAGCCGTACCGGCACGTGACCGTCTGGCGAAATCCGTTGACCGTTCACCCGGCGGCCACGGATGCTTGAGACCCTGCATCAACCGCCGTGGTTCCCAGCTACGGCCGGAAGGAGGCACCGGATGAGCGTCATAGTCCTGAACGCGTCGTACGAACCGCTGCACACCGTCTCGATCCAGCACGCCATCCGGATGCTGGTGCGGGAGGTCGCAGTCGTCGAAGAGTCGCACGGAGAGCGAACTATCGGCCCGTTTCCGGTTCCTCGAGTCCTCCGCCTGGTCCGGTACGTCGTGACCCACTGGCGTTACGCGGCCGGCCGGATGAAGTACAGCAAGCACGGCGTCCTGCGGCGGGACAAGTTCCGGTGCGCGTACTGCGGTCTCGAGAACGCCGACACCATGGACCACGTCCAACCCAGGTCCAGAGGCGGCCGCACCGAGTGGCTGAACGCTGTCGCCGCCCATGCCTCCTGCAACGAGCGGAAAGGCAACCGCACCCCGTCCGAGGCCGGCATGCCCCTCCTCTGGCAACCCTGGGTACCAACCCGCGCAGAGCTCGTCATAGACACATGACGGGCCTTTTTTATGCCCGCTTCCAGGCACCGGCTGCCCTCCGGGCGCACCCTCGAGATCACCACCGTCGCTGACCGCCCGGACCTCGCCCACGCCGACATCGACGTGGGCGACTGGCCGGCCTTCATGCGCCACAACCGCGTCTCCGAGGCCTACTTCGCCCAGACGGTCGAGACGTTCGCCGAGACCTGCCTGATCGCCACCTCGGACGGCAAACCCGTCGGCGATGCCCACGCCGTCCAACTCTCCGACGGCAACTTTCCCGCCGGAGGCTGGGAACAGTCGGTCGTTCGCGCCTTCACCGACGTCCGCCACGGCGTCCAGCCTGACACCGCCTGCGCCCTGAACATCAGCGTCGCCCGAAACTTCCAGGGCGAGGGCGTCGCTGCCCTCCTCCTCACCGCACTCCGCGAGGCAGCCGCTGGGCTCGGCCTCAACGCTCTCGATGCGCCAGTACGCCCGACGCACAAGCATCTCGAGCCCTCGGTCGCGATGGACGACTACGCCGTCCGCACCCGCCCCGACGGTCTCCCCCTCGACCCATGGCTGCGCACCCACGTACGCGCCGGCGGCCGAATCGCCGGCGTCGCACCGGCATCGTGGGTGATCGCGGGATCCCTGGCGGAATGGCGCTCCTGGACCAGGCTTCCGTTCGACCGCAGCGGTCCCGTCGAAGTACCGGGCGCGCTGGTTCCGGTGGAGTGTGACGTCGTCGCCGATCGCGCGGTGTACGTCGAGCCGAACGTCTGGGTGCGGCACGAGTTCTCCACAGGTTGAAAGTCGTGGGTCCGAGCGGGGTCGGATCGCGGCACGTTCTTGGGCATGAATCCTCAACTTGCCGTGATGGCGTCGATCCGGGGTGGCGTGTTCACCCGGGCCGACGCACGTGCCTCCGGTTACCACGACGCTGATATCGACTCCCTGCTGCAGTCCGGCTCCTGGCGACGGATCCGGCGCGGGAGCTATGCCGCTCACCGTTCACTCATGCTCGTCACCGACGAGGTGCTCTACCTGCGCCGGATCTACCAGGTCCTGCGCGCCAGCGGCTCCGGCGTGTTCGCCAGCCATCAGTCGGCCGCGGCTCTGCATGCCTTGCCTGTCTGGGGTCTCGACCTCACCCGCGTCCACGTCACCGCCTCGGACGGTCGCTCCGGCCGGCTACGCGGCGTCCACCGCCACATCCGCGACCCAGTGGGCCCGGGCGTCCAACTCTGGAACAGGCTGCGAATGGCCTCGCCCGCCCGGGCAATCGCCGAGGTGGCCGCGACCGCACCACCCGCGCCCGCGATTGTGCTCGCCGACGCCGCGATGTACGCCGGACTCGTCAACCGGCGCACGTTGAACCGTGAGGTCGCGACGCTCGACCACGGTGCCAGACGGGCCTCCAGAGTCCTCGACCAGCTCACCGGATCGGCCTCGATCGCCGAGTCCCGCCTGCGCGTCATCCTCGCCGACGCGGGTCTTCCCGCACCCAGCTCGTCACCACCACCCGATTCCGAAGCAGCTGATCCCGACGGATCCGCAGCCGAAGGTCTGTGGTTCCCCGACGAGCGCACCGTCGTCGAGTTCGAACCGCGTTTCCCCTTCTGGTGCGAGGAATTCGAGCCTTCCGCCGAGGAGCCGGTCCCCGAGCCGGCCGCCGCCGACCCCGACGGACCGCAACCCGTCGAGCACTGCTGGATCTCCTGGGCCGACCTCGCCGACCCACCGACCGTGGCCGACCGCATCCGTACCACGTTCACCCGAGCCGCCCGCCGCACCGGAGTCCGGCATTTCGACTTGGCCCGGATGTGACAGAAGGGCCCACCGCCCGATGGCGGTGAGCCCTTCGCAGACCCCCTACAGGAGGACCAGATGATGTCAGGCGTTCAGCGACGTGCCCGTCGAGCGAAGGTCCTCGCACGCCTCGGCGACGCGCTTCGCCATACCTTCCTCGGCCGCCTTGCCCCACGAGCGCGGGTCGTAGGCCTTCTTGTTGCCGACCTCGCCGTCGACCTTCAGCACGCCGTCGTAGTTGGCGAACATGTGACCCGCCGCCGGCCGGGTGAACGCGTACTGCGTGTCGGTGTCGACGTTCATCTTGATGACGCCGTTGTCGACCGCTGCCCGGATCTCCTCGAGCGTCGACCCGGATCCGCCGTGGAACACCAGGTCGAACGGGCGCTCCTTGCCGACCTTGGCGCCGACCGCCTCCTGGATCTCCGCGAGGATCTCCGGCCGCAGCTTGACCGCGCCCGGCTTGTAGACGCCGTGCACGTTGCCGAAGGTCAGCGCGGTCAGGTAACGGCCGTGGTCACCGGTGCCGAGCGCCTCGACCGTGGCCAGGCCGTCCTCGACGGTGGTGTACAGCTTCTCGTTGATCTCGTTGGCGACGCCGTCCTCCTCGCCGCCGACGACGCCGACCTCGATCTCCAGGACGATCTTCGCCGCGGCCGTCTGGGCCAGCAGATCCTTGGCGATCTCCAGGTTCTCGGTCAGCGGCACCGCCGAGCCGTCCCACATGTGCGACTGGAACAGCGGGTTCTCGCCCCGGGCGACGCGCTCGGCGGAGATCGCCAGCAGCGGCCGGACGAAACCGTCGAGCTTGTCCTTCGGGCAGTGGTCGGTGTGCAGCGCGATGTTCACCGGGTAGTTCTTGGCCACCTCGTGCGCGTAGGCGGCCAGGGCGACCGAGCCGGTCACCATGTTCTTCACGGTGGAACCGGACAGGTAGTCGGCACCGCCGGTGGAGACCTGGACGATGCCGTCCGAGCCCGCCTCGGCGAAACCACGGATCGCGGCGATCAGCGTCTGCGAGGAGCTGACATTGATGGCCGGGTAGGCGAAGCGGTTCTGCTTGGCCTTGTCCAGCATCTCGGCGTAGACCTCAGGGGTTGCAATAGGCATGTCTCGCGGTACTCCTCACAACACAGTTCTCGGGGGTTCGGCTCCAGTATTGCCGCTGGGTGCTTCGTCGGATCCGGCGGCCCACCTGCCGAGCCGGCCCGGTGGCCGGGGAGCGAACGGCAGGGATGTAGACCAGTTGATGAACAGGACAGGTCCAGTTCGTTGCGGCCCGATGACGACCGCGCGTCGGACTCAGGCCGACCCGGTGCGCGGGCCGCGGGGGGTCAGGGCCATGTGCAGCCGGTAGCGGTCAGCGCGGTAGGCCGACCAGGACAGTTCGACGACCTTGCGGCCGGCGAAGGTGGTGCGCTCGAGGACCAGCAGGGGTGCCCGCCGGGCCACGCCGAGCACCCGGGCGACATGACCGTCGGCGTTGTCCGCCCGGACGGTCTGCTCACCGGAGGTGACGACGACGTCGTACTCACTGGCAAAGACGTCGTACAGAGTGCCGAGCTCACGGCCGAGCAGGCCGGGGAAGAGCGCGGACGGGTAGTAGCCGACCTCGTAGGCCATCGGCGACGCGTCGGCCGTGCGGAGCCGCTCGACCCGGATCACCTTGGTGCCCTTCGCGACCCGCAAGCCCTTCGCGGTCTCGTCGGAGGCCTCGATCTCGCTGGCCGACAGCACCACTGTCCCGGGCTCGAGCCCACGGGCCCGCATCTCCCGGGAGAACGAGGTCAGGTGCAGTTGCGAGTCGACCTGCGGACCGGTGACGAAGGTCCCCTTGCCGTGCACCCGTTCCAGGGCGCCGGACTCGACCAGGTCGCTGATCGCCTGCCGGACTGTCACCCGGGAGACGTTCAGCTTGTCCACCAGGGCCCGTTCGGAGGGGATCGGGTCCCCGGGATGCAGCTCGACGTCGATCAGCCGTTCCAGCACCGATCGGACCTGGGCCCGCTTCGTCGCCACCATGGAATCTCGATCCTCCAGACCTGGGCGGGTCTCGGGGGTGCCCCGGGACGCCGCTCACTGCTATCGTGCGCAGCATACCTGTTAAGACCAGATAGGACCAGTGATCGTAGTGGTGTCTGTCCCCGCCCAAGAGACCCGGATGGCGGCCGAGATCGCCGAGCAGCCGGCCGCGCTCGCCGCGACTTTCGAGCATGTCCTGCCGCTGCGGCACGACATCACCCGGCTGGCCGCCGGGCGCCGGAACGTGATCTTCGTGGCGCGCGGATCGTCCGACAACGCGGGCGTCTACGGCCGCTACCTGACCGAGATCCACGCCGGCCGGCAGGCGTCGCTGGCCGCTCCTTCGGTGGCCACGCTGTACGGCGCGAACCTGGACCTCTCGAACTCGCTGGTGGTCGCCGTCAGCCAGTCGGGCGCGACCCAGGAGATCGTCGACACGGCCGAGTGGGCGAAGCGGAACGGCGCGGCGATCGTCGGCATCACGAACGACGGCAGCAGCCCGCTGGCCTCGACGGCGGACGTCGCCCTGATCACGCAGGCGGGCCAGGAGCTCGCCGTACCGGCCACGAAGACATACACGACGCAGCTGGCCGCGATCACGGTCGCCGTGGACGCGCTCGCGCCGCGGCCGGGGACGCTCGACGCCGACATCGCGCGAGTCCCGGACGCCGCGACCAAGATGCTGTCGGGGTCGGTCGAGGCGGCGGCGGACCTGTTGGCGGCGGCGCACGACGTGCTCGCGAGTGGTCGCGGACTGACGTTCGGCACGACGCTCGAGGTCGCACTGAAGCTCGAGGAGACCTGCCTGCAGCCGGTCCGCGGACTCTCGTACGCCGACCTGAAGCACGGCCCGATCGCGGTCGTCGACTCCGACCTGGTGACGATCCTGGTCGCGGCGGGCGAAGGCCCTGCGCTGGCCGGTATGACCGAGCTGGCCGGCATCGTCCGCGAGAAGGGCAGCAAGATCCTCGGCATCGGCGGCGACCCGACCTTCGCCTCCCGCTGCGACGTGAACTTGACCGGCCCCGACCTCCCTGAGACGCTGGCGCCGCTCGCCCTGGTCATCCCGGCCCAACGCGCCATCGAGCTCCTGGCCCGCAAACTCGGCCTCGACCCCGACGCCCCCCGCGGCCTGCGCAAGGTCACCCAAACCGACTGAACAAAGTGCTCACTCGGTGAGCACTTTGGGTGGAATCGTGGTGGTCATCAACCGGGGCAACACCTGAGAGAGGACCACCACGATGTTGCGAGGGCTTGCGACTGTCAGCTTCTACGCGGGCGACGTGAAGGCGGCACGGACCTGGTACGAGGAGTTGCTGGGGATCGAGGCGTACTACGCCGTGCCGACCGCGGAGGAGCCGGCGTACGTCGAGTTCCGGTTCGGGGACTTCCAGTGCGAACTGGGAATCATCGACGCCAAGTACGCGACGCACCAGGTCGGGCCGGTGGCGGCCGGGGCGATCGTCAACTGGCACGTCGACGACCTGGAGGGCACGCTCGCGCGGCTGCTCGAGCTCGGGGCGACGCTCAACGAGGGAATCGTTGAGCGAGGCAACAACACGGGCTTCCGCACCGCGTCGGTCGTCGACCCCTTCGGCAATCTCGTCGGCATCATGAACAACCCGCACTACCTGCAGATTCTCGAAGAACTGAAGGCCTGAGGCTGTTCAGAAGTCGATCCGCAGGACAGCGCGGCGTTTGCCCGGGCGGCTCACCTCGACGAAGCCGGCGTCGGCGAACGTGCCGAGAGTGCCGACCGATCCGCCGTCGACGAAGTCCGGGTAGCCCTCCACGGCGCGGGCGCCGCGTTCACGGGCGAAGTCGGCGGCGGCTCGGGCGAGCGCACGACTGATGCCGCGGCGCCGATAGCCCACGCGGGTGACGAAGCAGGTCACGGCCCAAACAGTCCTGTCGGCCTTGTCCTCGTTGCGGCCCAGCCAAGGGACACGGTTGTCGCGGCGCAGCCTCGGGTGGTCGGCGCGCGAGGCGACGGCGCACCAGCCGACGGGCTCGCCGTCGAGATACGCGACCAGGCCGCTCGTGGTCTTGGCCTCGGGGTTTCCGCAGGCGGTCTGGTCGCGCAGCCGGGCGGCGAGCTCTTCGGGTCCTTCCGAGGCCCAGGACTCCTTGGGCAGCATCCGGAACCGTTGGCACGAGCAGCGTGCGGTGTCTCCGCTGGTACCGAAGATCGCCTTGAGATCCTCGGCGGTCGCCTGGTTCGCCGGGACGATCGTGAGTTGTTCCGCGGCGATCGGTTCTCGGGAGCCCGATGGGCGGGGCATCCGTGGAGGTGCGGGGCGTTTCTCCCTCTCGGGCAGCGCGTCCAGCATGAGCCGGACATCCACGGTGTCGCCCGCGTCCAGTCCGTGCGGCTTGCGTACTGCGTCCTTCAGCGGGAGCAGGTAGCTGCCGTCCTTCGGGTACAGGGACGTCTTCCACTCGGTGCTGCCGATCCGGGCGCGGATCGGCAGCATTCCCCAGCCGTAGCTGGCAGCTGAGGCGACGGCTCGTAGCGCGTCGCCTTCCTCCTCCGGCACGGGGACGAAGAAGTACGGCGCTGGACCGCGCCACTCGATGACCTCGCCGCTGAACGACTGATGCATGGGTCAGATGCTAGGCCGGGTTCCGGACAGCCCGCTTCCGGATTCGGCACCGATTTCCGGTCGATCAGAAGTTGCCGCGGTGGGTCAGCGCCGTAGTGATCTGGGTGGCGGCTTGCTGAAGGTGCGGGAGGAATTCCTCGCAGAGGGACGTCGGGGTCGATCGGGAGGCGTGCGCGGAGACGTTGAGTGCGGCGATAACGCGGCCGCGGGAGTCGTGGATGGGGGCAGCGATGGAGCGGAGGCCGAGTTCGAGTTCCTGGTCGACAAGGGCGTAACCGTCGGCGCGGGCCTGGGTGATGCTGGCGCGCAGCTCGCCCGGGGCCGTGATCGTGCGATCGGTGAGCGGCTCGGCCTGCAAGGTTTCGAGGTACGCCGTCAGCTCGTCGTCGGGCAACGCGGCCAGGAGAACACGGCCCATCGAGGTCGGGTACGCCGGCAGCCGGGCGCCGACTCCGAGCGCCACTGTCATGATCCGGCTGGTCGGCACGCGGGCGACGTACACGATGTCCGGGAGGTCGAGGGTTGCGATCGAGCAGGACTCGCGGGTCTTGGCGCTCAGTTCCTCCATGAACGGGCCGGCAAGTTCGCCGAGGTCCAGGGAGGAGAGGTACGCCCAGCCGAGGGCGAGGACGCGCGGGGTGAGGGAGAAGCGGCGGTTGTCGCTGCGTACATAGCCGAGTTCCTCCAGCGTGAGCAGGATCCGGCGCGCTGTCGCGGGCGTGATGCCGACTGCGCGCGCCACCTCGCTGAGGGTCAACGACGGCGCCTCGGTGGAGAACGCGCGGATCACCGCGAGGCCTCGCTCCAGACCCTGCAGAAACGTGCCTGTAGACGCGTCACCCGGCATCGGCTAGCCTACTTTTCGTTGAAAGAAGAACTATTCGCTGAGCGAAATCCTAGCGGAGCTGCCGATGCCACGTCCAGTCGAGCCTGAGGCGGCGCTTGGCGCTGGGTTCGTGCACACCTTCCTGCCCGGGCGGGTGGTGTTCGGAGCCGGCGCGCTCGACCGGGTCGCGACCGAGGTCGAAGCCCTCGGGGTACGGCGGGTGCTCGTGATCGCGACGAACTCCGCGCGGGCTGCGGCTGACGTGGTCGAGGCTCAACTGGGTGACTTGTTCGCCGGCCGGATCGACGGCGTGGCACAGCACGTCCCCACCGAGGTGGCCGAGGACGCGCGGGCGAAGGCACGCGAGGCCGGAGCTGACGCGGTCGTCGCCATCGGTGGCGGCTCTGCAATCGGCCTCGCCAAAGCAATCGCCCTCACCACCGCCGCCCCACCCGCAAGCGAGGCGGTCGACGGGCGTGCGGTGGTGGTTGTTGCTGTGCCCACGACCTACGCAGGGTCTGAGATGACGCCGGTGTGGGGCGAGACGACAGATGGCCGTAAGAGCACCGGGACTGATGTGCGGGTGTTGCCTCGGGTGGTTGTTTACGACTCGGTGTTGAGCCGGGAGTTGCCGTTGAAGGTGACGGCGGCGAGTGTCGCGAATGCGATCGCGCATTGTGTGGAGGCGGTCTGGACACCGAAGGCCGATCCGATCACCGAGCTGACCGCGGTGGAAGGGCTGCGGGCGTTGAGCAACGGAATGCGGGACGTGTTGCGAGCGCCCGGCGACTTAGATGCTCGAAGCAACCTTCTGTACGGCGCCTGCTTGGCGGGCTCGGCATTGGCGACAGCTGGGACCGGCCTGCATCACAAGCTGTGCCATCTGCTGGGTGGCACCTACAACCTGCCGCACGCAGAGACGCATGCGGCGGTACTTCCTCAGGTTGCTCGCGTCAACGCTTCCTCAGTTCCACAAGCGAAAACACGGCTGGAAGCCGCACTGGGCACAACAGATCTGGCAGGCGGACTGTTCGACCTGTTTCAGGCAGCGGGAGTGCCGACAAGTTTGCGGGAGCTGGGCTTGACCGAGGCGCAGGTCGCGGAAGCAACCGCGGCGTTCAAACCCACGGACAATCCGATCCCGGTGACGGAGGACCTGGTGCGGGAAATCCTGACCCGCGCCTGGTCCGGTACACGACCTTGATGAGCGAGGAGACCGGATGGACCTGCAAGGCGATGATCTGACCGCAGCCGTGGTGGCCAGCTTCGGGGACAGCCCGAGCGACCGCTACCGGGAGGTGATGAGCGCCCTCGTGCGCCACCTGCACGCGTTCGCACGCGAGGTCGACCTCACCGAGGACGAGTACTTCACCGCGATCGACTTCCTGACCCGGACCGGTCAGACCTCAACCGGCACGCGACAGGAGTTCGTGCTGCTGGCCGACGTACTCGGGCTGTCGATGCTCACCGTCGGTCTGGGGAACCGGAAACCGCCCGAGGCCACGCAGTCCACGGTGTTCGGGCCGTTCTTCGTCGAGGGATCTCCCGAAGTACAGCTCGGCGGTGACATCTCGAACGGTGCCCCTGGACAGCCGTGCCTGGTGAGCGGGCGTGTCCTCAACATCAAGGGCGAGCCGATCCCGGGCGCGCTCGTCGAGACCTGGCAGGCCGACGAGGACGGGTTCTACGACGTACAGAAGGAGCTCGACGGCCCGCAGAACCGCGCCCATCTGACGACCGATGCCAACGGCCACTACCGGTTCTGGGCGGTCAAGCCGGTCGCCTATCCGATCCCCGACGACGGTCCGGTCGGCGAGCTGCTACGCGCCGGCGGTCGCGGTCCGATGCGCCCGGCGCACATCCACTTCATGGTCACGGCGCCTGGTTACAGCCGCCTGATCACGCACGTCTTCGCGGCAGGCGACGAATACCTCGACACCGACGCGGTTTTCGGCGTCAAGCAGTCACTCATCGCCGACTTCACCGAGCACCCGCCCGGCACCGAGGCCCCCGACGGCAGTACGCCGGACCAGCCCTTCTACACCGTCGACTACGACCTGGTGCTCGCCACCACCCAGGAGGCCCAGCAATGATCACCACAGACGTTCTTGTCGTCGGTAGTGGCCCGGCCGGTGGCGCCGCCTCCCTCTTCCTGTCCACGTACGGCGTCGACAACATCGTCCTCACCCGGTACGGCTGGACCGCCAACACGCCCCGCGCGCACATCACCAACCAGCGCACGATCGAGCTGATGCGCGACGTAGGCATCGAGGACCAGGTGACCGACAAGGGCACCCCGCACGACCTGATGGGTCAGACCGCGTTCTGCACCAGCCTGGCCGGCGAGGAGATCGGCCGGATCCGCACCTGGGGCACACATCCACGCCGTCTGGCCGACTACACAGAGGCAAGTCCCTGTCTCCCCATGGATCTCCCCCAGACGCTGTTCGAGCCGATCCTGGTCAGTACGGCGGCCAGTCGCGGCGCGCGGCTCCGCTTCGACACGGAGTACGTGAGCTTGGAGCAGGACGACGACGGCGTCACCGCCACGGTGCGGGACCGGCTGAGCGACACGACGTACCAGATCCGCGCCAAATACCTGATCGGCGCCGACGGCGGGCGGAGCAAGGTTGCCCAGGACCTCGAGTTGCCGATGGCCGGTGCGATGGACATCGAGGGCTCGATGAACATCGTGTTCGAGGCCGACCTGAGCCGGTACGTCGCGCATCGCCCGAGCGTTCTGTACTGGGTACTGCAGCCCGGTGCGCAGATCGGCGGGATCGGCGCGGGCCTCGTCCGGATGGTTCGCCCGTGGAACGAATGGCTCGTCGTCTGGGGCTACGACATCAACCAGCCCGCCCCGGTCGTCGACGAGGCGATGGCGACCGAGATCGTGCACAACCTGGTCGGCGACGACACGATCGACGTGAAGCTGAAGAGTACGTCGGTCTGGAGCGTCAACCACATGTACGCCGAGAAAATCTCCAAGGGCCGCGTGTTCTGTATGGGTGACGCGATCCACCGGCACCCGCCGAGCAACGGGCTCGGGTCGAACACCTCGATCCAGGACGCGTACAACCTGGCCTGGAAACTCGCTCTGGTCCTCAAGGGCCAGGCCGCGCCCGAGCTGCTGCAGAGCTACGACGCCGAGCGTGCCCCGATCGCGCGGCAGATCGTTGACCGCGCCAACAAGAGCCGCAACCAGTTCGGCCAGATCTTCCGGGCGCTCGGCATGACGCCGGACGCGCCGGCCGGGCGGACGATCGAGTCGCGCAAGGACGACACCCCGGAGGGCGCCGCGCAGCGCGAGGAGCTGCGGAAGGCGATCGAGCTGAAGGACTACGAGTTCAACGCGCACGGTGTCGAACTCGGGCAGCGCTACCGCTCGTCTGCCGTGGTCGACGACGGTACGCCGGAGCCGCCGTACGAGCGGGATCACGAGCTGTACTACCACCCGACGACCTGGCCCGGGGCCCGGATCCCGCACTGCTGGCTGACGCGCGGATCGGACACGGTGAGCACCCTGGACGTGGTCGGGAAGGGCCGGTTCACTCTGCTCACCGGCATCGGCGGCGACGCGTGGGTGAAGGCGGCGCAGTCCGTGTCCGAGCAGCTCGGCGTACCGATCGAGCCGTTCGTGATCGGTCCGGGTCGTGAGCTGGACGACCTGTACGGCGACTGGGCGCGCGTGCGCGAGATCCCGGACGAGGGCTGTCTGCTCGTCCGGCCCGACGCGCACATCGCGTACCGCGCGTTCGACCAGCCCGACGATCCGACGGAAGCGCTCCGGCAGGCGGTCGATGCGGTATTAGGCCGCTGAAGAGGCAGCGTCCTCGCGGAGGATGCGGTCGAGGATCGCCGAGATCTCCGCGGTCTCGGCGTCCAGCAAGGTGATCAGCGCGACCCGCGAGGTCTCCGACCGCGCCTCCAGAGCTGCGGCGCTCAACGCGCGCACGGTGCCCAGCTCGTGTATCAGTTCGTCCCACAGAGCGTTCATCAGCAAACCCCCATGTGTCCCGTCACCAGAACCAGCGCGACGAGAAGCCTCACTTCTGTCTCACCAAGAACAACGGGCGCAAGGGGAGGAAGGTTACGGACCTGTCAACAATTCCCAGCTGTGTGCCGGGACGGGTGGGGTGTCCGCGAGCGAGAACCGCTGCTCCTGATCGGAGATGTTCAACAGCAGGAGGACCGACTCCTCACCGTGCGTGCTTCGCAGCGCGAGTGACTCGTTGGTGAGATGCTCGACAGTCGTCCGCGCCCGGGTCAGCCACGGATGCCGCCGCCGTACGCCGATGAGTTCCTGGTGCAGGCGGTACGTCGGCCTTCCGTACGCCGCCAACTCGTCGGGCGACCCCGGGAACGCCGGCCGGATGGCGTCGTCCCCGCCGGCGCGGTCCTCCTTGAGACCGCGGAACGCTTGCTCGTCGCCTGAGTAGACGCTCGGTACGCCGCCAACCGTGAACAGGATCGCCAGCGCATGGCCGAGATGGCGTTCGTCCTCGAGCCGGGTCGCGAGCCGTGTCACGTCGTGATTGCCGACGAACGTCTGCGGGACGAACGTGTCGAGCAGCGCGTTGTGCCGGCCGAGCGCATACGAGAGCTCGTAGAAGTTGCGATCGTTGAGCGAACTCCAGATCGCCTTCCAGAGCTCGTACTGCGTGACGGAATCGAGCCCGCTCTTCTCGACGTACGCGGCGTAGTCGCCGTGGATCACCTCACCGAAGTACCAGGTGTCGCGGTCCTGCGGCAGCGCATCGCGCCAGAACTCGGGCGGTACGGCGTACGCCGCGTCCAGGCGCCACGCGTCGACACCGCGGTCGTTCCAGAACCGCACCACGTCACCGACGTACTGCGCGACCTCGGGGTTGCTGTGGTCGAGGGCCACGAGATGTTCATGACCCTCGAAGGTGTCGAGACCACCGCGGCGGAACCATTCCGGATGGGCGAAGGAACGCGCGACATGGTTGAAGACGCCGTCGAGGGCGACTCTGAGGCCGCGGGAGTGCGCCTGGGCGATCAGGTGGTCGAAGTCGGCGTCGTCCCCGAGACGCGGGTCGATCCGGAAGTGGTCGACCGTGTCGTAGCCGTGCGTTTCGGAGGCGAAGACAGGTCCGAGGAGGATCCCGTTGCAGCCCAGGTCGATCGCGTAGTCGAGCCAGTTCTCCAGTTGCGGCAGGCGATGCACGACCGTCTGCTGGGCCGTCGCCTCAGCCGCAGTGAAGCCCAGCGGGTAGATCTGCCACCAGATCGCATTATCAGGCCACATGTCGCCTCCTCGGATAACGATCAGCTGTTCGGCGGCTGGGCGAAGGTGTGGCGGCGGATCCAGGCGTGCATCGCGATCGCGGCCGCCGCGCTGGCGTTGATGGAGCGGGTCGAACCGAACTGGGCGATGGAGAGCACGGCCGTGCAGATCTGGTGCGCGTCCTCGGTGAGCCCAGGCCCTTCCTGACCGAAGAGCAGGATGCACTCCCGGGGCAGGTCGTAGGTCTCCAACGACACCGAGCCCGGCAGATTGTCGATACCGATCACGGCCAGCGAGCGCTCGGCGGCGTACGACGCCAGGTCCGCGAGCTGCGGGTGGTGGCGGACGTGCTGGTAGCGGTCGGTGACCATCGCGCCGCGCCGGTTCCACTTCCGGTTGCCGACGATGTGGACCTCCGACGCGAGGAAAGCGTTGGCGGTCCGGACGACCGAGCCGATGTTCAGGTCGTGCTGCCAGTTCTCGATCGCGACGTGGAACGGGTTGCGCTGCCGGTCCAGGTCCTCGACGATCGCCTCGAGCTTCCAGTACCGGTACTTGTCCACGACATTGCGCCGATCCCCGCCCGCGAGCAGCTCCGCGTCCAGCCGCGGATCGTCCGGCCAGTCGCCCTCCCAGGGCCCGACCCCGACCTCGCTCGGGCCCACCATGTCCGCTCCCCGGACGTCGCTGCTCAGCTCATGCACAGGTCGGGACGCTACCCTGTCCGCGTGCTTCCTCTTGTCGCGATGCTGATGCCGAACTGGATGGACCCTGAGTACCTCCTGCACTGGATGGGTAACTGGGCCCTCTGGGGCACGCTGCTGGTGGTGTTCATCGAGTGCGGGGTGCTGTTCCCGATCCTGCCCGGTGACTCACTGCTGTTCGCCGTCGGCCTGTTCATCGCGCAAGGCTCCATCGACGTACCGCTCTGGCTGGCCTGTGTGCTGCTGACCGTTGCCGCGTTCCTCGGCAACGTCTCCGGCTACTACATCGGCCGGGCCCTGGGTACGTCGTTGTTCCGCAATCCGAACGCCCGGTTCCTGAAACCGAAGTACATCGAGCAAACGCATGAATTCTTCGAGCGGTACGGCCCGCGCGCGCTGGTGATGGCGCGCTTCGTGCCGATCGTCCGGACGTTCATCACGATCGTGGCCGGCGCCGGGAAGATGGACCCGAAGAAGTTCTTCCTCTGGACCGGGGTCGGCGCGGTGATCTGGGCACCGGGCATCACGCTGCTCGGCCACGCGCTCGGCAACGTGCAGTTCATCCACGACCACCTCGAGTCCGCGCTGATCCTGCTGGTGCTGGTCTCGCTGATCCCGATGGTCGTCGAGTACTTCCTGGCCCGGCGTCGCAACCGCAACGGCAAGTCCGGCGACGCCCCGAAGCACGCGGCACCGAAGCACCCGGTGAGCAACGGTCAGTGACCGAACGGAAAATGCGGCTCCGACCAGACCCAGTCGGTGCTGAGTAACGACAACTCGGCGGCCTCGACCGGTCCGGTCGGCAGTGGGCCGATCACCTGACCGGAGCCGAGTGAACAAGCCACCCGGATCCGATCTGCCGCCTGGTACCAGACCAGCGCCCCCCGTGGCGCTGCCCCTTCACGGAGCAGGGTGTGGTGGTCGAGCCACCGAACCGCGTCGGCCGCGTCGTGCCAGCCGCTGTCGTGCGCATAACCGAAAGCCATCCGCTGGAACTTCAGCGGCCAGTCCAGCCAGGCCGCCGATCCGACCCGCTCCAACTGCCAGTTGAGCGCCGCCTCGGTGTCCCGCGGGTTTGCCACCCGCGGGACGTTCCGGCGATCCACGACTACGTCCCCCCAGGCCATAGGTCCTCCCCGATCCCCCGTCCTCGGCCTACGTGCCGTGGCATGGTGAGAATGCTGCCGAACCCGAATACAGCCGCCGTACATTCGCGGCGTCAGCCGGCCGCGGCCCCGGCCTCGAACCCGGCGAGCATTCGGCGGCATTCAGCAGCCGCTCCGTCGTTCCCGGCCTGCTGCCACACGCGTGCAGCGCGTTCGAGCGTACGACGGGCGTTGTCCAGGCTGCCTGTGGACAGGTAGAGCTCACCGAGGTGCTGCGCTGCCTCGCCCTCGACGCTGCGATCACCCAGCCGGTGACCGATGTCGATCGCGTCCAGCAGGGTCTTGCGCGCCGCGGCCACCTCACCACGCTCCATCAGCGCCTGCCCGAGCAGCGCCCGGGTGTACGCCGCACAGTGGTCGTCACCCATCCCGTCGAAGATCGCCAGCGCCTTCCGCAGTTGGCGGACCGCCTCGTCGTGTCGCCCTTGATGTACGCGGAGCGCCGCGATACGTCGGCGTACCTTGGCCTCCCGGTGCGCGTCCGCCCGTCGTACGGCGATCAGGAACGCCTGGGCCAGGTACCGCCGGGCGGTGGCCAGGTCACCGCGGATCAGGTAGACGTTCGCGGCGGCGGTCCGCGCCAGGGCCTCGGCGTTCGCGTTGCCGTCCTCGACGAAGGCCTCGATCGCCTTCTCGTACTGCTCCAGGCCCTTCTCCCGCTCGCCGCGTTCCCGCAGCCAGGTACCAAGGCCGACGGCAGCGACACCCTCACCGAGCCGGTCGCCGACCTCCGCGAACACCTGCGCGGCCGCGTCGAAGTGCCGGCGCGCGTTCTCCCAGTCGTCCTGGTACAGCGCGAGTTGGCCGAGGTTCCGGTGCATGATCGCCTCGCCGCGCCGGTTCCCACACGCGATCGCGCTCTGCAGCCCCTGCTGGTGCGAGCCGTTCCAGTCGTCGAACCCGGCCCGCAGATCAAGGTACGGTCCCCAGGCCGCCGCGATGCGCCACGCGTGCTCGTGCAACCCGTTCTGCGCCGCGGCGCGGATGGCCGGCACGAACGTACTGCGCTCGCTGTCGAACCAAGCGATCGCATCGGTCTCGGTGAACGGCGACGGGTCCGGCGCCGTCAACGGCCCGGTGTGCTCCAGTACGCCGAAGTACTCGAAGGACAGCGCATTGTTGGCGCGCCGGATCTTGTTCAGGATCGCATCGACCACAGCCTCGACGTCGCGGACCGCCTGCGCCTTCTGCTCGTCGTCGCCGACGCCGAGCGCGTGCAACCGCAGGAGGTCGTGGACGCGGTAGCGCGCCGTACCGCGCTCGTCGACCGAGCTGATCCGGACCAGGTTGACCTCGATCAGCCGATCCAGACTCCGTCGTACGGCGGCCGGTGACGCGACCGCCTCGAGCGCACGCGCGGAGAAGACCCCGACCGCGAAGTGACCGATCAGCCGGTACAGCCGGGCTTCCTCGGGACTCAGCGCGCCGTAGCTCAGGTCCGCACTGGACCGTACGGCGAGCTCACCGATGCTCAGTTCGTCGAGCCGCGACGCCTCGTCCCGCAACCGCCGCGCCAGCTCACGGGCACTCAGATCGGGGCGCTGCGCCAGGCGGCTGCCGACGATCCGGATCGCCAGCGGCAGGTTCGCGCACGCCGCCAGGATCTCCTCGGCCTCGGGAGAGGACGGATCGATCCGGCCGGATCCAGCGACCGACGACAGCAGAAGGGCTGCCTCGCGGTCGTCGAACGTGTCGAGCGGCGTACTGTCCGCACCTGCCAGGTCCATGAGCCGGTTGCGACTCGTCACGACCACAGCCGACGCGCCGGTACCTGGCATCAGCGGAGTCACCTGACCTGCGGTCGCCACGTCGTCGAGGATGATCAGCACGCGGCGGCTGGCCAGCTCGGAGCGCAGCATCGCGGACCGCCGCTCGGGGTCGGTCGGGATCGCATAGTCGGGCAGGTTCAGGCTCAGCAGCAGATCGGTCAGTGCAGCGGCCGGGTCACGCGGGTGTGTCGCGCCGTGCATGTCCAGGTAGATCTGCCCGTCGGGGAAGTACTCCCGGACCAGGTGCCCGAGCCGAACGGCCAGCGAGGTCTTCCCGGTCCCGGGCGCACCGGAGATGACAGCGATCGGCGGCCGCACCGGGTCGCGGCCGCAGACCAGGTCGCGCAGCTGGTCCAGGAGCTCCTGCCGGCCGCTGAAGTCGGCCAGGTCCAGCGGGAGCTGGCTCGGCGGCCGCAGCGGATCGGTCAGCTCGGGCGCGGCCATCGGGCCGGGTTGCGCGGTCGGTCCCGGCCGGTCCGCCGTACGGTCCGCTGGGATGCCCGGGTTGGGCCAGTTCGCCGAGCGGCCGTTCTCGGCGCGAGCGCCGGCGGCCTCCAGTTCCGGACCGGGCTTGATGTCCAGCTCGTCGGCCAGCGTCTGCACTGCCTTCGCGTACGCCGCTCGCGCCTCACCCACTCGCCCCGCGGCTACGAGTGCGTCGACGAGCCGCCGCCAGAGCTGCTCGTCGTACGGGTCCTCGGTGAGGCGTGCGCTCAGCAGTACGGCGGCGCCACTCACGTCGCCGTACTCGAGCCGCAGGTCCAGCAGTCCGTCGACGAGCCCGCGGTGCTGCGCCTCCAGGCGGGCGATCGAGCCCTCCCATGCCGCGGGCATCGGCAGGTCCTCGAGCGGGCGGCCGCGCCAGAGCGAGTACGCGCGGCCCAGCACCTGCATGGCCTGCCGCCCGTCACCCTGGTCGCGCAGGTGGCCACCCTCGGCGAGCAGCGACTCGAAAAGGCTGGCGTCGAGCTCGTCGACACCGACCTCGATGCTGTAGCCGGCAGCTGAGGTGTCGATCGGCGCGGGCAGCCCGGCGTCCTGCAGCACGCCGCGGAGCGCCCGGACGTACGTCCGGATGTTCGCGGTCGCGGACCGCGGCGGGGTGTTCTCCCAGAGCGCGTCCGCGATCAGGTCCGTGGAGACGAACCGGTTCGGGTGCAGCAGCAGCGTTGCGAGCAACTGGCGCGGTTTGGCGGCCTTGAGCGGCTGGCCCGGGACGTGAACGAGTCGCAGAGGTCCGAGGATCCCGTACCTCAGACTGTCCACTCGCCCGACCTCTCCACTCTTGAACTGCCCCATCGTGGCATCCGGCTGTACGCGCCGGGAAGCCCGATGTACGCCGGATGTATCTCAATCCGGCACTGTTGACACAGGTACCGGGGGGAGGGCAGGCCCGGAGGTGGCGACTTGACCGCCGTCACACCGGGCCTGGCACTGGGAGTGAGTCCGGGATCGGGGGACCTGGATCACGGGGAACCGGTGCCTACTGGCCACCGGTGAATGGCGGCTGTCCGTCCTGTGGCGCGGGGGAACCCGCAGGCGGCCCGCCCACCGGTGGCTCTCCCTGGTACTGCCCCGGCGCGGGGTACTGACCTTGGCCCTGACCCGGCTGGCCCTGGTACGGCGGCTGCTGCGCGGGCTGCTGGTAACCGCCCGGAATCTGCTGCGGCGGGTAGTTGCCCTGATCCCCCGGCATCTGCGGGTGGATCTGGCCCGACGACGGCGCACCCGGCTGCATCTGCGGCGGCGCCTGCTCACCTGCGACCGAGCCGATGGTGCCGAACGAGACCTGCGGCACCGCACGGACCTGCTCGTCCTTGACCTCGAAGTAGCCGGCCTTCTCGAACTTGAAGCCGCCCGCGATCAGGTTCGACGGGAACGCCTCGATCCGGGTGTTGTAGTCGCCGACGTTCGCGTTGTAGAACCGGCGGCCGGCCGCGATCCGGTCCTCGGTGTCGGTCAGCTCGCGCTGCAGACCGAGGAAGTTCTGGTTCGACTGCAGCTGCGGGTACTGCTCGACCGAGATCATCATCTGACGCAGCGCGCCGGACAGCTGACCCTCCGCAGCGGCTCGCTGCTCCGGGTTGGAACCCTGCACGTTCACCGCCTGGGTGCGCAGCCGAGCGACCTCCTCGAACACGTGCCGCTCGTGCGCCGCGTACGCGCGCACGGTCTCGACCAGGTTCGGGATCAGGTCGTACCGGCGGTGCAGCTCGACGTCGATCTGCCGCCACGACTCCTGGATCAGGTTCCGCTGCTTGACGAACCGGTTGTACGACGTGATCAGCATGATCGCCAGAATGACGATCACCGCGACGATCGCGATGATGACCCAGACCATTTCCCAGCTCCCGAGTAATTGGCAGTGCTGGGAGCGACTCTACGGGTAGGTGGGTCCGCCCGCGGGTGGCTGCTGTGGGTAGGCGGACGGCTGCTGCGGGTAAGCCGGCTGCTGCCCGCGGGGGTCGACGCCCGCGTAGTCGCGCCAGACGTACGGCGGGACGTTCAGCGCGACCTGTTCGAGCAGCGCGAGGCGGTTCAGCACCTCGTTCGGGTTGTGCGCGCCGTTGTCCCAGCCGACCAGCGAATTCCCCTCGAAGCGCCAGCCGATCTCGCCTCGGGCCAGCAGCAGCTCCATCATCCGCGGCGTCACCACCGCGTGCCCGAACCGTTCGTCGTCGGCCTTGACCCGGAACGCCCGGTTGAACTGATCGCTCTCGAACTGGATGTCTCGGAAACCGAACGCGTTGGCCACCGCGCCGCCGAAGATCCCCTCGTGCGTCACCTCGAGGTGCGGCAGCGCGCCCGGCAGCTGCAGCACGACGACACCGAAGTTGTGGGTGGTGGTGCGCCGCTGACCTTTCCCGTTCGTGGTGTGGGTCTGGTAGCTGTAGTCGAAGGCAACCATCTGGTGGCCGTTGTACGGTCCGGACAGCACGTTCTTGACGCGCCAGTTGTCGCCGGTGCGGAACGGCGTACCGGCCCATTGACCGGCCAGCGAGTGGTTGGCCGGGACGTACGACCAGCCGTGCTGGGCAGCGAACCCGGCGAACATCTCCCGGCGCTTCTTCGCCCGGTAGTAGTTGAAGTAGACGAGGCCGACGCCGACGACGATCGCCAGCAGGATGTACAGAAGGGTGCTGCTCTGCATCAGCCGAGCCCCAGGTCCTCGAGTCCGAACACGGACCGGTACTCCAGGCCCTCCGCCTCGACCCGCTCCTGCGCGCCGGTCGACCGGTCCACGATCACCGCTACGGCGACCACCTCGGCCCCGGCCTCGCGCAACGCCTCGACCGCCGTGAGCACCGATCCCCCGGTCGTCGAGGTGTCCTCGACCGCGAGCACCCGGCGACCCTTCACGTCCGGACCCTCGATCCGCCGCTGCAGACCGTGCGTCTTCTCGGCCTTCCGTACGACGAACGCGTCGAGCGCCCGCCCTTCCTGGGCCGCCGCGTGCAGCATCGACATCGCGACCGGGTCCGCGCCGAGCGTCAGCCCGCCGACAGCGTCGTACTCCAGGTCCTTGGTCAGCTCGAGCATCGCCGGGCCGATCAACGGCGCAGCGGCCGCGTCGAGCGTGATCCGGCGCAGGTCGACGTAATAGTCGGCTTCCTTGCCCGAGGCCAGCGTCACCCGGCCGTGCACGATCGCCTTGCTCTTGACCTGCTCCAGCAGTCCGTCCCGGTCGTAGCTCATGAGCCTTGAGCTTAGATCACGGCCGGGGCGCTCCGACTTCTTGCTCACCTGGCTACTCCCCGCACACGGACGAGTATGCAGTTGACCTGTAAAGGCTGTGTACGACGTGTCGATGGACGGCGATGGTTGCCCGGGACGACGATGTGGGCATGAAGGCGCTCGTGAAGGCTGAGGCCAAGCCCGGTCTGTGGTTGCAGGAGGTCCCGGAGCCGAAGATCGAGGCCGACGAGGTCCTGATCAAGGTGCTCCGCACCGGGTTGTGCGGCACCGATCTGCACATCCAGAGCTGGGACCACTGGGCGCAGAAGAACGTGCCGGTGCCGATGGTGACCGGGCACGAGTTCTGCGGTGAGGTGGTCGAGGTCGGCGTCGGCGTCCGTGACGTCGCGGTCGGCGACCTGGTCAGCGGTGAGGGACACCTGGTCTGCGGCCGCTGCCGCAACTGCCGGGCCGGGCGCCGCCACCTGTGCATCAAGACGCGTGGCCTCGGCGTCCACGTGCCGGGCGCGTTCGCGGAGTACGTCGCTCTGCCGGCCATGAACGCCTGGGTTCACAAGGACGCGGTGGACCTCGACGTCGCCGCGATCTTCGACCCGTTCGGCAACGCCGTACACACCGCCTTGTCGTTCCCGCTGGTCGGCGAGGACGTGCTGATCACCGGGGCCGGCCCGATCGGGGTGATGGCCGCGGCGGTCGCGCTGCACGCCGGCGCGCGGAACGTCGTGATCACCGACCTGTCGGAGTACCGCCTGGACCTGGCGCGGAAGATCGGCGTGACCCGCGCGGTGAACGTCGCCGACGAGACGATCGCGCAGGCGCAGCAGAGCCTCGGGATGCGTGAGGGGTTCGACGTCGGGATGGAGATGTCCGGGCAGCCGGCCGCGCTCCGGGACATGCTCGCGAACATGACGCACGGCGGGAAGGTCGCGATGCTCGGCCTGCCGTCGGACGAGATCGCGATCGACTGGGGCACGGTGGTGCTCAACATGCTGACCATCAAGGGCATCTACGGCCGGGAGATGTTCGAGACCTGGTACTCGATGTCGGTGATGCTGGAGCGCGGACTGGACCTGACGCCGGTGATCACCCACCGGTTCGGGTACGGCGACTTCGAGCGGGCCTTCGACGTGGCGCGCCAGGGGCAGTGCGGCAAGGTGATCATGGACTGGACGGCTGAGACGCTGGAGGAGAAGCACTGATGTTCGGGCGGATGCGGGACGACCTGACGACGACGATCGGCGAGATCCGGGACGCCGGGCTCTACAAGTCCGAGCGGGTGATCACCTCACCCCAGCAGTCCTTGATCTCGGTTGCGTCGGGCAACGAAGTACTGAACTTCTGCGCGAACAACTACCTCGGCCTGGCCGACCACCCCGAGGTGATCGCCGCGGCCCGGGACGCCTTGGACCGCTGGGGTTTCGGGATGGCCTCGGTGCGCTTCATCTGCGGGACGCAAGCGATCCACAAGGACCTCGAAGGTGCCCTGAGCAACTTCCTCGGGACCGAGGACACGATCCTCTACAGCTCCTGCTTCGACGCGAACGGCGGCCTCTTCGAGACGCTGCTCGGGCCTGCGGACGCGATCATCTCCGACGAGCTGAACCACGCCAGCATCATCGACGGCGTCCGGCTCTCGAAGGCCCGTCGGTACCGGTACAAGAACCGGGACATGGCCGACCTGGAGGCCCAGCTGAAGGACGCCGCCGACGCGCGGTACCGGTTGATCGCCACAGACGGCGTGTTCTCGATGGACGGATACGTCGCCCCGCTCGACGAGATCTGCGACCTGGCCGAGCGGTACGACGCCCTGGTGATGGTCGACGACTCGCACGCGGTCGGTTTCGTCGGACCGGACGGCGCCGGCACCCCGTCGCTGTTCGGCGTGAAGGACCGCGTCGACATCGTCACCGGAACGCTCGGCAAGGCCCTCGGCGGCGCGTCCGGCGGCTACGTGTCCGCCCGCCGCGAGATCGTCGAGCTGCTCCGCCAGCGCTCCCGCCCGTACCTGTTCTCGAACTCGCTGGCGCCGTCCGTCACCGCCGCCTCGCTGAAGGCACTGGAGCTGATCGGCACCTCGAGCGACCTGCGCGACAAGCTCGCCGCCAACACCGCACTCTTCCGCACCAAGATGACCGCGGCGGGCTTCGACGTACTCCCCGGCGACCACCCGATCTCCCCCGTGATGATCGGCGACGCCGCGGAAGCCGGCCGCCTGGCCGACAAACTCCTCGACCTCGGCATCTACGTCATCGGCTTCTCGTACCCCGTCGTACCCCAGGGCAAGGCCCGCATCCGGGTCCAGCTGTCCGCAGCTCACTCCACAGAGGACGTGGAGCGCGCCGTCGCTGCGTTCGCCGAAGCTCGCGCCGCCCTGGCGGGATAGTTCGAGCCGGACGCCGCTAGGGTTGTCCGGTTCGCACTGGGTGAGGAGCTTTATGCGCCAGATGCTGGCCGTTGTCGGAGTACTGGGTTTGGCGTGCGTTGCCGGATGTGGGGCGGACGGCGGGCCGGTGGCTACGGCGCCGTCGCCGGCCTCCTCGAGTGCGCCGCCGGTGACACCTTCGGAGCCGGCTGGGGCGTACACGCCGCCGACGCCGGCGCGGAGCGTTCCCGTTGTGCGGACGACGCCGACGATGCTGAGTCTTTCTGCTGCGGGCACCAAGTACCTGCAGATCACCCGGCCGTACAACGTCGCGCTCGAGCGGTTCGAGAAGGCGGCCAACGAGAACATGTCGCTGACGACCCTGCAGGCCAGGGCCAAGGCGGTGGCCGCGGCGAACCTCGCCGAGTACGGCGCACTGAGGTCGACCGTCTGGCCCGCCAAGGTCTCGACGCAGATCCGGGCACTGGCGAAGGCGGATGCCGCCGCCCGGCCACACTGGCTCCTGGCCGCCGCGGCCGACAGCAAGTCCGAGATGGCCGACCACGTCCAGCGCGCCTCAGCCGCCGGCGGCAAGTCCCCCTCCACCCAGATCCGCCAACTCCTGGGCCTCCCCAAGTACAACGAGAAGGACTACAGCTGACGTTGTCGGTGCTGTGCGCGAAGATGCGTGCATGGTGGTGATGAGTGGGCGGGCGGTTAATCGGGCGACGTTGGCTCGGCAGGTTTTGCTGGGGCGCGAAGCGGTGCCGGCGGTTGACGTGGTCGGCCGGCTGGTGGGGATGCAGGGGCAGGAGGCCAAGCATCCGTACGTCGGGTTGTGGTCGCGGATCGACCACTTCGCGGAGTCCGAGTTGGATGATGCGGTCCGGGAGCACGACGTCGTACGGGCAACGCTGTTTCGCGGGACGTTGCATCTGGTGACTGCGGCGGATTACCTGCGGTTCCGCGCGACCGTGGCGCCGGTGCTCGAAGCGGGATTGAAGGTTCTGGGGGAACGCGGCGCGGGGCTCGAGCCGGAGAAGGTCGTGGCCGCGGCGAAGAAGTTGCTGACCAAGGAGCCGTTGACGTTTACCGAGGTGCGCGACGCGTTGCAGCAGCAGTTCCCGGACGTGAACGAGCGCGCGCTCGGGTTCTGCACGCGGATGCTGGTGCCGTTGGTGGTGTACCCGACAGACGTCCGCTGGTCCTGGACGGCGAACTCCAGGTTCACGCCGGCCGAGAAGTGGATCGGGAAGAAACTCCACCAGCGCTCGGAGACCAAGGAACTCATCACCCGCTACCTGCAAGCGTTCGGCCCCGCCACGCCGGCGGACTTCCAGACGTGGTCCGGTTTGCAGAAGGCGAAGCCGTTGTTCGACGAGCTCGAGCTCGAGACGTTCAAGGACGAGGCCGGCAAGACGCTGTACGACGTACCGGACGCGCCTCGCCCCGACCCGGACACGCCGGCGCCGGTGCGCTTCCTGCCGGAGTTCGACAACGTGCTGCTGTCGCACGCGAAACGAGAGCGGATCATCGCCGACGAACACAAGCCGGCCGTGTTCACGAAGAACCTCCGCGTCAAAGCGACGTACACCGTCGACGGCCTGGTCGCCGGGCTGTGGACGACCGAGAAGAAGCGTGGTGTGGCCACTCTCACGCTGACTCCGTTCGGCCGGACGCTGAAGAAGACACAGGCGGAGCTGGAGCGGGAAGGCGACGGGCTACTCCGGTTCCTGGAGCCCGATGCCAAGTCCTATGAAGTGGTTACTACCGGTTAATGAGGTTGTTGTCACACGTCGGATGACTGGGCCAGAAACCCTTCGCCGGGTGGAATGGGTAGATGAACACAGTCCCCTCCATCACTCTGGACAACGGCGTCGAGATCCCGCAGCTGGGCCTGGGGGTCTGGCAGGTCGAGGATGCGATCGTCACCGACGTCGTGGCCGCGGCGTTCGAGACCGGCTACCGGCACATCGACACCGCAGCGATCTACGGCAACGAGTCCGGCGTCGGCCGGGCGATCGCGGCGTCGGGTCTCCCGCGTGACGAACTGTTCATCACCACCAAGCTGTGGAACTCCGAGCAGGGGTACGACAGCACGCTGAAGGCCTTCGACGCGAGTCTGGAGAAGCTCGGCCTCGAGTACGTCGACCTGTACCTGATCCACTGGCAGTCGCTGCAGCGGGACCTGTACGTCGAGACCTGGAAGGCGTTCGAGCAGCTGTACGCCGACAAGCGGGTGCGTGCGATCGGCGTCTCGAACTTCCACGAGCCCGCGCTGCGGCGGATCTTCGAGGAGACCACGATCCGGCCCGCGGTGAACCAGATCGAACTGCACCCGGCGCTCCCGCAGGACGAGCTGCGCGCGTTCAACGCCGAGAACGACATCGTCACCGAGGCGTGGAGCCCGCTGGCGTCCGGCGAGCTGCTGGCGAACCCGGCGCTCGCCACGATCGGCGCGAAGTACGGCAAGTCGGCGGCCCAGGTGATGATCCGCTGGCACCTGCAGCTCGGCAACGTGGTGATCCCGAAGACGGTGACGCCGAGCCGGATCAAGGAGAACTTCGAGGTCTTCGACTTCCGGCTGGACAACGACGACATGGCCGCGATCGCGGACCTGGAGACCGGCGTCCGCACCGGCGGCGACCCGGACGTCTTCGGCTAGGTCCTGTCTGATGGATCACCAGACAGGACCTACACCAGTTCGAGGAAGCGCGTCAGGACGGGCGAGTGGTTGTCCGGGGACCAGGCTACGGAGAGTTGCCACGGTGGTAGGTCGTCGGACAACTCGCGGTAGACGACCGTGTCGGGATTGGACGGCGGGGTCGGGCTGATCAGCAGCGAGATCCCGAGTCCGGCCGCGACCAGCGACACGATCGTCTGTACGTCGGCCGCCTCCTGCTCGATCCGCGGTGTGAATCCGGCATCCCGGCAGTACCCGACGATCGTGTCGTGCACCGCCGGGCCGCTCGGCCGCGCGTAGAACACGAACGGCTCCTCCGCGAGCTCGGCCAGCCGCAGCCGTTTCCGCCGCGCCAGCCGATGCCGGGCCGGCAACGCAACCACCAACGAGTCCTCGGCAACCACCCGCGACGTCAACTTGGGCGCGAGCTGTACGACGGCACTCGCACCCGCCGGCGTACTGGGCCGCAGCAGCCCGACGTCGATCCGCCCGTCCCGGAGCGCCTCGGTCTGCCGCAACGTCGTCCACGACTCCAGGTCCAGCACCACCTCGGGATACGCCTGCCGGAACGCACCCAGCAGCCGCGGCAACGTATCGAACGTTGCCGACTGCACGAATCGCAGCCGCAACGTCCCGAGCTCACCGCGCTGCGTCCGTTGCGCCGCGCGGACCGCCTCGTCCGACCGCCGCAGCAGGTCCTGCGCGTCGGCGAGGAACGTCGCGCCCGCGGCCGTCAGCACGAACCGCCGCTTCACGCGAGCGAACAGCTCGACGCCGAGATCGTGTTCGAGCGCCGCGATCTGGCGACTCAGCGACGGCTGGGTCAGGTGCAGCCGCGTGGCCGCACGCCCGACGTTCATCTCCTCGGCCACCACCACGAACGACCTGAGCTGGCGCAGTTCCATACCCACATCATGCACCAGGCACATCAACTCCGCCCAGAACTTTCATTGGACGTATCAAGGTCCCGGTTCCTACTGTCGAAAGCAGAGGAAAGGAAAACCGATGTACGTCTTCCCGACAGAAGTCATCAAGAAGGTCCACAACGAAAACCGCTCGGCCTGGCCCAACGCCCCGGTCGTCCCGCACCGTCCGCCTCGCCGTCCGCTGCGCGGCTTGCTGCGGCCACTCCGAGCAGTACGCCGCAACGCCGGGACGCGTCCGGTCACCAACACGTGCCAACCCACGCCCTGTCTCAGAGACGTTGCGAGCTGACGCATGTACATCCCCTATACCGTGATCAAGTCGATTCACGAGCAGACCCACTCCGCCGTGTCGGATGCCCCGGTGCGCCCCTATGTCCCGAAACGCGACCCGATCCGTGACGCCGTACGCCGGTGGCGGGAGCGCCGTACGCCGGACCGTCCGGCCGTCGAACTGAACCTGCTCCCCGGCGAGCTCAATGACGACCTGTGCCAAGCTGAGCTTCGTGATCGAGGTACGACGCCTGCGGGTGTTGCGCGCGCTTGCTGACCACGGGACTGTGACCGCGGCCGCCGAGGTGCTGCATCTGACGCCCTCGGCGGTCTCGCAGCAACTGGCGGCCCTGGAGTCCGAGGTAGGCCAGGAACTGCTCGAACGCCGCGGCCGCCGGGTCGCGATCACCTCGGCCGGCCGGCTGCTCCTCGCCCATGCCGACACCATCCTCGCCGAGGTCGAACGCGCCGAGGACGCGATGCGGCTGCACGCGAGCGGCGCGAACGGCGAGGTCCGCGTCGTCGCCTTCGCGACCGCGATCACCTTGCTGGTCGCACCGGCGCTGACCAGACTCCGCGAGACCAGCCCCGGCCTCTCCCTCGTCGTGCGCGATGCCGAGGGACACCAGGGCATCACCCATCTGCTCGACGGCGACGCCGACCTCGCGATCGCCGTCGAGCACCGCGGCTCCCCGCGGCACGACGACCAGCGACTGGTCCGGATCCCGTTGTACGCCGAGCCCTTCGTCGCCGTCCTGCCGCCGACGCACCCGGGCGCGGACCACGACACGATCGAGCTGGGCATGCTCGCGGACGACGACTGGGTGATGACCGCACCGGGCAACCCGATCCGCGACGTCGTACTGCTCGCGTGTGAGCAGGCCGGGTTCCAGCCGCGGATCGTCCACCAGTCCGACGATTTCCGCGCCGTCGCGGCACTGGTCGCGGCCGGTGGCGGCGTCTCGCTCGTCCCACGCCTCGCCGTACCCGAACCGACCCTCGCCCTGATCCGCCCACTCCCGGCCCCCGCGCCGACCCGCCGCGTCTACGCCGCCGTCCGCAACAGCCGAGCCGACCACCCCCTGATCACCGCAACCCTCACAGTCCTCACCGAGGTCGCGGAGAAGCTGTAGTCAGTTGGAGATGACTACGGTCTTCCGAACAACCGCCGCGTCGTCGATCGCGTTCAGCAGGTAGGTGGCGACGTCCGCGCGGGTCATGGTGAATCCGCCGCGAACGGTGCCTTCGGTGTTGCTGCGGAAGGTGCCTTTCGCAGCGGCGTTGGTCAGACGCGGTGGGCACGCGATCGTCCAGTCGAGGTCGCTCGCCCGGATCAGCTCCTCCATCTGACGGGCGTCGGCGAACGACTCCCGGAGGATGCGTTGCAGGATCGGCTTCACGACGTACTTCGTGAACACGTCGTCGCCACCGCTGTGGATGCCGGCCACACTCACCACGAGGAAGCGTCGTATGTCGGCATCGCTCATCGCGTGCAGGATGCTTCGCGCGCTGCTCGTCAGCACATCGCTCGGCCCCTTCGGCCGCGGACCGAGCGCGGACAGTACGGCGTCGTGGCCGGCCACGACCGGCGTGATCGACGCCGGGTCCATCACGTCGGCTGTCACCACTTCGGTCAGCCCGCCGGCAACACCGGCGCGCGCCGCGACCAGCCGGAGCTCCGGCAGCGGCACCTGGAGACTCGACCCCTCGCGTACGACGGCCGTGACGGCGTGCCCGGCCGCCACCGCCTGCTGCACCACTTCGGTCCCGATCCGTCCGGACGCCCCGAACACCACCAGCTTCATCGTCACCCCTCCAGGTTAGTAAACGCTCACTCACTATGGTTAGTAAACACTCACCAACCTGTCAAGGTAGAGTTCGGCGCGGACGAACGGGAGGACGGGATGGGGACCAGGGACGAGATCCTGGACGCGGCCGCGGAGGTGTTGCGGACGCAGGGGTTCGCGCGGGCGACCACCAAGTCGATCGCCCAGGTCGCCGGGTACTCGGAGGCCGCGCTCTACAAGCACTTCGCAGACAAGGCCGCGATCCTGCTTGCGGTCATGCACGAGCGGATGCCCGAACTCCCCGGCTCCTTGAAGGAACTGCTCGGCAACCCCGGCAGCGGAACGGTCCGCGGCAATCTGACCCAGCTGGCGCGCACCGCGATCGACTTCTACGTCGAGGGCTTTCCGATCCTGGTATCACTGTTCTCGTCGCGGGAGTTGCTCGCCGCGCACCGGCTTCGTCTGCAGGAGCTGAACGCCGGGCCGCACAAGGCGCAGGAGGGCCTGATCCGCTACCTCCGCGCTGAGCAGAAGCTCGGGCGTGTACGGCGTACCGCTGATGCCGGCGCCGCGGCCGCGTTGTTGTTCGGGGCGTGCTTCCAGCGCGGGTTCGAGGTCAACTTCGCCGGGGTCACACCGCCCGGCGAGGAGCACGACAAGTACGCCGCCGCTCTCGTCAAGACTCTCTACGAGACCCTGCAGCCGACCAAGCCGGACGGCGGCCGTCCAGGCCCACGGTCGACACGCGCGCAATGAGCGCTCGGGGTGTGAAGCGCGCGGCGAGCATCAGGAGCTTGTAGCGGCGGCTCGGGATCGAGATCGCCTTGCCTCGCATCAGGTCCTTCCAGGCCGCGGCGACCAGTTCGTCCGCGTCCAGCCACATGAAGGACGGGATGAGCGTCTTGTCCATCCCCATCCGCTCGTGGAACTCGGTGTGCACGAACCCCGGGCACAAGGCCATCACTGCCACACCTTGCGCGTGCAGCCCGGTCGCCAACCCGGCGGAGAAGGTCGTCACCCACGCCTTGTGCGCGCTGTAGATGTTGCGCTGCAGGAACCCGGCCACCGAGGACACGTTGATCACCGCACCCGAGCCGCGCTCGATCATCGGAAGTACGGCGGCATGCGTGAGCCGCAGTACGACGCGGACCAGCAGATCGAGCTGCTTCTCCTCGACCTCGACCGGGTTCTCCCAGAACGGCTTCTTCTGGCCGAAGCCGGCGTTGTTCACCAGCAGTTCGATCGGGCCGGTCCGGAACCGCTCCTCGACGCGCGCCAGATCGGCCGCGTCGGTCAGGTCGGCGGCCAGCACCTCGCACTCGACGCCGTGCAGCCGCGTGATGTCGGCGGCGACCTCCTTGAGGCGCGCCTCGTCCCGCGACACCAGCACCAGGTCGTACCCCTCGAGCGCGAGCTTGTCCGCGAACGCCCGGCCGATCCCGGTCGCCGGCCCGGTGACGAGCGCAGTCGGCATCGTGCAGTCCTCCCGTCGGTGACGCCACCAGTGTGTCACCTACCCTGATCTGGTGCTGGCGGACATCGACACCTGGGTTCTGGATCTCGACAACACGTTGTATCCGGCCGAGACCGGACTGGCCGGCCAGATGAACGTGCGGATCCGGGCGTACCTGTCCAACCTGTTCGGCACCGACGAAGCCGAGGCCCTTCGGTTGCAGGCGCAGCTCGTCGCCGAGCACGGGACGACCCTGCGCGGCCTGATGAACACCCGGTCGATCGACCCCCACGACTACCTCGCGTGGGAGCACACGATCGACTACGCCGTACTGCGTCCCGATCCGGCGCTGGCGGAGGTTCTCCGCGGGTTGCCCGGGCGGCGGTACCTGTACACGAACGGCTCGGCGTACCACGCCGAGCAGGTGCTAGGTCGCCTCGGACTGACCGAGTGCATCGACGGCGTCTTCGACATCCTCGCCGCCGACCTGATCCCGAAGCCGTACGACGAGAGCCTGGACGCGTTCCTGGCGTCGTTCGGGATCGACCCGGTGCGGGCCGCGATGTTCGACGATCTCGAGGTGAACCTGACCGGGCCGCACGAGCGCGGTATGACGACGGTCTGGGTGACCGGCGGGACGCCGTACGAGCGGCTCGGTGACCGGCGCTGGCGGGCGGCCGACCTGCCCGGCTTCCTCCGGGCAAACATCTGATGAATTACGGATTGGCTCGGTCGGACAGGGCTGCGCATGGGCAATGTGACCATGAGTGGTCTGAGGACTTACGCTTCGGAGGGAGGTGAGGGATGGCTGCTACGGACAAGGCACTGGCCGGGTTGCGGCAGATGATCGCGTCCGGGGAACTCGGGCCGGGGGCGAAGTTTCCGCCGGAGCCCGAGTTGTGCGACCACTTGGGCGTGTCCCGGAGCTCGCTGCGGGAGGCCGTACGGTCGCTCGGCGCGCTCGGGGTGATCGAGTCCCGGCACGGGTCGGGCACGTACGTCTCCGCGCTGGACCCGGCCGCGATCATCGGCAGGTTCTCGCTGTCGGTCGAGCTGATCCCGCTCGAAGGAGTGCTCGAACTGCTGGAGGTACGCCGGGTGCTCGAGGCGCACGCCACCGCTGCCGCGGCCGCCCGCCAGGACCCGGAGCTCGCAGCGCACCTGAGCGAGGTCCTCGATCGGCTCGAGTCGACCACCGACGCGACCGAGATCCAGCACCTGGACGCCGAGTTCCACGGCCTGATCTGCGCGGCCGGCGGCAACCCGACCGTCACCGCGCTCACCGGCGTGATCCGCGGCCGCGGCGGCCACTACCGGATCTTCGAGCCCGGCGCCGACTTCGACGCGATCAAGCAGACGAGCGACCGCGGCCACCGCGAGATCCTGGCCGCGATCACCACTCGCGACCCCGCGGCCGCCGCCACCGCCGCATCCGCCCACATCGCCCAGACCGAACTCTGGCTGCGCGCCCTCCGCCCCATCCCGCAACCGGCGCTGCCATGAGGTGGACCTTGCGGCCCGCGACGGCGAACGACCTCGAGGATCTCGTCGAGCTCCGGGCCGTGGCCATGCGCCCGGACCTCGAACGCCTCGGGCGGTACGACGACCATCGCGTCCGCCAGCGCCTGCGGGACGCCTACGCTCCCGAGCACACCCGGATCATCGAGGTCGACGGCGAGTTCGCCGGGTCCATCAGCATGCGGCCGGCCGAGGACCGCCAGTGGCTCGAGCACTTCTACCTCGCCCCGCACCACCAGGGCCGCGGCGTCGGTTCCGCCGTACTGCGTTCTGTCCTGGACGAAGCCGGCGGCGCGACCGTCGCGCTGAACGTCCTGCAGGGCAGCCCGGCCCGGAAGCTGTACGAGCGCCACGGCTTCGTCACCGAGGCCGAGGATCCCGTCGACGTCTTCATGGTTCGGAAATTTCTCTGACCTGTCGAGATCTTGCGCGCCGATCGTCGGGTGCATAACCTCCAGACAATTCGTCCGGGAGGGGATCCGCCGATGTCCCGTTCGCACTTGATCGCGGTCGCCGTGTCGACCGCGCTGCTCGGTGCCGTGCTCACGTACCAACCAGCCGCCGCGAGCCCCGCGCCGCGCATCACCCGTGCGGGCCTCGATCCAGCCTTGGTGACCGGCCGCGGCGCCGACGTACCGTTCGTCGAGCAGGAGGCGGAGAACGCCGCCTTCACCGGCGAGCAACTCGGCCCGGGACGGGAGGCGTACACCCTCCCGGCCGAGGCCTCCGGGCGTACCGCCGTACGGCTGCAGCCCAAGCAGTACGTCGAATTCACGCTGACGCAGCCCGCGAACGCGTTCACGCTGCGGTACAGCATCCCGGACGCACCGGCCGGCGGTGGGATCACCGCGCCGCTCGACGTGAGCGTCAACGGGAAGCACCGGCAGACGATGACGCTGACATCGCAGTACGCCTGGCTGTACGGCATGTATCCGTTCTCCAACGACCCGAACGTCGACCCGATCCCGGGCTGGTGGAAGCCCGAGCCGGATCCGGTCGCGAAGCCGTTCCGGCCGAACCACTTCTACGACGAGCAGCGAGTGATGCTCGATCGGACGTACCAGGCCGGCGCGCGCATTCGGTTCGCGGTACCAAACGCGACTGCGGCGGCGTGGACGGTGCTCGACGTCGCGGACTTCGAGCTGGTGAAGGCCCCGTTGAAGCAGCCGGCCCGGTCCCTCGACGTGCGGTTGTTCGGCGCCGATCCGACCGGGCGACGGGACGCCGCGCCCGCGATCGAGCGCACGATCGCGGCCGCGCAGCGGATCGGCTGGTCGGTGTTCATCCCGGCGGGGACGTTCCAGGTCAACCGGCACATCGTCGTCGACCGGGTGACGATCCGCGGCGCCGGCAACTGGTGGACGATCATCAAGGGCAGGGTCCTGCCGCTCGCGGAGCCTGCGCCGGACAAGTCGGTGCACAGCGCACCCGGCTTCTACGGCAAGTACGCCGCCGACGGCGGGAGCACCGGCGTACATCTGTCGGACTTCGCGATCGAGAGCGACGTCCGCGAACGCATCGACACCGACCAGGTGAACGGCATCGGCGGTGCGATCGGCGGTGGCTCCACGATCCAGAACCTGTACCTGCACCACACCAAGGTCGGCATCTGGCTCGACGGCCCGATGGACGGCCTGCTGATCCGCAACAACGTCATCACCGACGCCGTTGCCGACGGCATCAATCTGCACCTCGGCGTCTCGAACGTCAGGGCCACCAACAACTTCGTCCGGAACAGCGGCGACGACGGGCTGGCGATGTGGTCGGAGGCGAACCCGTCCGGTGTGGTCAATCACGACAACGTCTACGACCACAACACCGTGCAGACGCCCGTGCTCGCGAACAACATCGCGATCTACGGCGGCCGCGACAACGCGGTCACCGACAACCTGGTAGCCGATCCGATCCGCGAGGGCAGTACGTTGCACGCCGGCTCGCGCTTCAACGCGACCCCGTTCGAGGGCACGCTGAGGTTCGCCCGCAACACCACGGTCCGCGGCGGTCCGCGCGATCTAAACTGGAACATCGGCCTCGGCGCAATCTGGCTGTACGCGTTGCAGTCCACGATGTCGGCCCCGATCGAGATCGTCGACAGCTCGTTCCTGGACTCGACGTACAACGCGATGATGTTCGTCGTCGACTGGCCGGTGAAGGACGACTACGCGATCACCGGCGTCGTCGTCCGCAACGCCCACGTCGACGGCACCGGGACCAACGTGGTGAACGCCCGGGTCGGCGGCTGGGCGACCTTCGAGAACGTCGACGCCCGCAACGTCGGCGCGCCGTTCGTCAACAACTGCGGCACGTTCCACTTCAACGGCCCGCCGGAGTTCGACGTACGCCTGCTCGCCGGCAACGACGGCGGCTGGACGAGCGCAACCTGGTGCGAGGATCGCCCCACCGTTGTCCCGCCACCGCCGCCGTCTCCGTGGAACTGACGGTTCCCCAGGCCATCACAATTAACCGATGCCGGCGCGCTCCGGCGTAGTTGCTTGCTGATTCGGCGATTGTGATGGCCTGGAGGTCCGGAAGGCGGCCGTGAGGACGATCGCGCCGAGGAGGACGATGGCCGCGGCGACGCCGGCCGCGGTGTGCATGGCGTGGACGAAGGCGTCGTTCGCGAGTTGCACCAGGTCGGGGCGATGCAGCGCGCCGGCCGCGTGGCGGGTCGCCTCGGCCGACGTGCCGATCGCCTCCTCGTTCGGCAGGCCGGTCAGCGCCGGCGCGATCCGGTGCTGGTACGTCGACGACACGACGGTCCCGAGTACGGCGACACCGAGCACGCTGCCCACCTGACGCAGAGCGTTGCTGACCGCGGAGCCGGCTCCGATCCGATCCATCGGGAGCGTCGCCATCACGGCCGCGGTCGTCGGCGCGACGGTCATGCCGATCGCGAGCCCGGCGAGGCCGCCGATGATCCCGATCACCACGAGCGACGTGCTGACGTCGTACGTGAGGTTGAGCGCGAAGCACGCCGCGAGGGTGAGGACCGCCGTACCCGACACCTTGGCGACGCCGAGCCGTGCGGCCAGCCGGGCACCGAGCGGGGCGCCGACGATCACACCCATTGCCCCAGGCAACGACATCAGACCGGCGTCCAGGGCGCTCATTCCGCGGGCGCCCTGGAGATAGAACGCGAGGTAGAAGCCCTGCCCGGTAATGGTGAGGAAGACCGCCGCCAGCGAGAGGTTGCCGGCCGCGAAGCGGCGATTGCGGAACAGGCGCGGGTCGAAGCTCGGCTCCGGTTCACGCCACTCGGAGTAGAGGAAGCCGGCGAGCAGCACGAGACCGGCACCGATGCTTGCCCAGACCTGCCAGCGATCCCAGCCGCCCTGGTGACCGCCTTCGATCAGTCCGTACGAGAGGCCGAGCAGGCCGAGCGTGGACAGGCCGAGGCCGAGCGGGTCGAGCCGGCGGCGCTGCGGGCTGCGCGGGTTCGGGAGTACGACGGCGGCACCGATCAGGCCGAAGGCGACGATCGGCAGGTTGATCGTGAAGACCGACCCCCACCAGAAGTGATCGATCAGCACCCCGCCGAGCACCGGCCCGACGGCGACGCCGACACCGGCCGACGACGACCAGACCGCGATCGCACCGGCCCGGCGCTCCGGCGGGAAGGTCCAGCCGATGATCGCCATCGACGTGGGCATGATCAGCGCGCCGCCGAGGCCCATGGTGGCGCGGGCGAGGATCAGGCCGACCGGGTCGGTGGCCCAGGCGGCCCAGGCGGAGGCGATGCCGAAGATCAGCAGGCCGAGCATCAGGATGGTTCGGTGGCCGTAGCGGTCGCCGAGGGCGCCGGCCAGGAACAGGGCGGTGGCGAACAACAGCGAGTAGATGCCGACGGCCCACTGCAGCTGGCCGGGCGTGGCACCGAGACCCGCCACGGGATCGGCGAGGCGTTCGAGAGCGATACCGAGGACGGTCGAGTCGATCCAGATCAGGACGGCCGAGACGACCAGGATCGCGAGTATGCGGCGCTGGTGAATTGGACCTTGCGGGGGGTCGATCACAGACACGAGGTCTCCTATAATTGACAGGACCCTGACGAGGTTTCCCATCCTCGTAGATTGACAGGTTCCTGTCAATCTCTTTTTCGGCAGAATGTGATGCATGGACCCCAATGACGAGACCGGCTGTGTGACGTTCCTGGTGCGGCATGCCTGGCTGAGCATGCGATCTGCACTCGCGGTCGCGCTCGACGAGCACGGGCTGTCGGTCCAGCAGTACGGCACGTTGCTGTGCGTCCGCGAGGCGCCGGGACTCACCGTGGCCGAGGTCGGCCGCGTGGTCGGTACGACGCGGCAGTCCGCGAACGAGCTGATCACCGGGATGGAGCGGGCCGGCCTGGTCGAACGGCGGCCGAACCCGAAGGACCGCCGTACCCAGCAGGTGCACCTCACCCCCGGCGGCGAACGCCGGCTGGCCGAGGCGGCCCCGGCGATCCGCAAGGTCGAGAACGACCTCGAGGCCGCCTTCAGCCCGGCCGACCGCGCCACCGCGCGCGCCTGGCTTGCGCACATGGTCACGGCCGTCGAGGGTTGAGGGATGCGCGCACACGCTGAGCGGTTGAACGGCCTGGGTACGACGATCTTCGCGGAGATGTCCGCGCTGGCGCTGGCGACCGGGTCGGTGAACCTCGGCCAGGGCTTCCCGGACCGCGACGGGCCGGACTCGCTGCTCGAGGACGCGATCGCGGCGATCCGGGCCGGCGCGAACCAGTACGCGCCGGCTCGCGGGGTGCCCGCGCTGCGGCAGGCGATCGTCGACCACCAGAAGCGGTTCTACGACCTCTCGTACGACCCCGACACGCAGGTCCTGGTCACCACCGGCGCGACAGAGGCGATCGCGGCCGCGCTGCTGGCGTTCGTCGAGCCCGGCGACGAGGTGATCGCGCTGGAGCCGTACTACGACTCGTACGCGGCCGACATCGCCTTCGCCGGGGGTCGGCGCGTACCCGTGACGCTGCGCGCACCGTCGTACCGCCTGGACCTCGACGAACTGCGCGCCGCGGTCACGCCGCGGACGAAGGTCCTGCTGATCAACTCACCGCACAACCCGACCGGGACCGTCCTCGACGACGAAGAACTGCGCGGCATCCGCGACGTCGCCCTCGAACACGACCTGATCGTGATCACCGACGAGGTCTACGAACACCTGGTGTACGACGGGATCCACCGGCCGCTGGCGTCGTACGACGGGATGGCGGACCGGACCGTGTCGATCAGCAGCGCCGGGAAGACGTTCGCGGTCACCGGATGGAAGATCGGGTGGGTCACCGGGTCACCCGAGGTGGTGACGGCGGTCACCACCGCCAAACAGTTCCTCACCTTCACCTCCGGCGCCCCTTTCCAGCCGGCCGTCGCGAACGCTCTTGCCCTGGGCAACGACTACTACGACGCCCTGCGCGCCGACCTCCAGTCCCGCCGCGACCTCCTTTCCGACGGCCTCGCCGACCTCGGCTTCGAGGTCCACCGCCCCGCCGGCACCTACTTCGTCACCACCGACATCCGCCCTCTCGGCCACACCGACGGCATCGAATTCTGCCGGATGCTCCCCCAACGAGCCGGCGTTGTAGCCATCCCCCACCAGGTCTTCTACGACAACCCCGAACCAGGCCGCCCCTTGGTCCGCTGGGCCTTCTGCAAACAACCCGAGGTGCTACAGGAGGCCCTGGAGCGCTTGCAGAAGCTCAGGGGAGGAACTTCCTGAGCGTCTCGGGGTCGCGGGCGATGGCGGTGGTCCGGTCGTCGGCGGTGATGATGGGGCGTTGGATGAGGATGGGGTCGGCGACCATCGCGTCGATCCATTCGCTGCGGTGATCGGCGTCGCGGGGCAGGGCTTTGAGGGGCTTCGCGGCGGGTTCGTTGTGGCGGACGATGTCCCAGGGTTCGAGGTTGAGGCGGGTGAGGACGGCGGTCAGTTCTTCGGCGGTGGGCGGGTCGTCGAGGTAGCGCCGTACGGTGTAGTCGATGCCGGCCTCGTCGAACGCCGTGGTGGCGGCTCGGCATTTCGAGCAGGCGGGGTTGATCCAGATCTCCACAGGGTCTCCTGGAGTCAGCGGTGGTTGAACCAGAGTCTGGTGGGGCGTTGGAGCATGAGGGTCAGCAAGGTGACGTGGATGGCCAGGCCTAGGAGGCTTGCTGGTAGGGCCATGACGCCGCCTGCGATGCCGAGGACTGCTACGGCGATCAGGACGTAGCGCGACCAGGGGCGGCCTTTGCGGAGGTAGAGGGCGGGGACGAGGTAGACGACGGCGCAGACAAGCGCGGCCGCGACCGCGACCGGGGTGTTGCCACGGGACCCGGTAAGCACCTCGGAGATCTGGCCGCCTGCAGACGTCAGGGTGAGCGCCGCCAGCAGCAGGCACATCGCGCCCAGCCCGGCGGAGATGACCGCGGCGACCGTCACCTGCTTGGGCGTCGCCGCCTCATAGCTGTGCGTGTCCGGCACCGCACCGAACAGCCCGCTGTACGGCCCCGGCCCACCATCGACCGGCTCGTCGCCACGCTGCTCAGCCATCCGCTTCCTTCCACGACCCCCGCCCCGATCCTCCCAGATCACCAAAACCGATTCCTTTCGCACTCGCGGCCGGTCTATTCACCAAAGACCGGAAGGAGCAGCATGCGCAAGATCATCGCCTCGGCGCTGATGACGCTCGACGGAGTCGTAGAGGACCCTGGAGGCTACAGCGGTACGGCGTACGGCGGCTGGGCGCAACCGTACTTCGGTGAGGAGTCGGTGCGCCTGTCGATCGAGAAGCTGGCGACCTGCGACTACTTCCTGTGCGGGCGGCGTACCTACGAGATGTTCGCCGCCGCCTGGGGAAACGCCGACGGGCCGTACGCCGATCGCCTGCGGAGCCTGCCGAAACTCGTTGCCTCCAGCACCTTGACCGGGAAGCTGACGTGGAACGCGACGCTCCTGGAAGGCGATGCGATCGCTGCTCTCCGGGAGATCAAGAAGGAGGACGGCGGCGACATCATGATGTACGGCAATCCGGCGCTCCTGCACAGCCTGCTGGAGCACGGGTTGGTCGACGAACTGGAGATCATGCTGCACCCGCTGGTGCTGGGCACGGGCCAGACACTGTTCGCGGAACGCACCGAACTGAAACTGGTGCGTCAGAAGACGCTGCAATCAGGCGTCCTTGTGTTGACCTACGAACCCGCATAGACGAATGGGGCCCGGTCAGAGTGACCGGGCCCCAACACGCCTAGATGGCGCGCCTGCGGAGGAGACTGGTGGCGCCGACGGCGACCCCGAAGACCGCCAGGCCGGCAAGAAGGCGGATCCAGCTGCGGTCGCCTTCACCGGTGGCCCCGGCCAGCTTGAGCGAGTACGCCGTTGCGCCGGTCGAACCCTCGGGAGCACCGAACGGCATCGACTCGGTCTTGGCGCGGTCGGCGGCGGCGGAGAGCAGGCTGTAGCGGCGGCCGAAGTCGCGTGCGGTGTCGGCGCCGTTCTTGGTCAGCACCTTCGCACCTTCCTTCGAGAGTCGGCCGGCGCCGTCAGGGATGGCGGGCGCTTGCTCGGTGGCGGTGGTGAGACCGTCCGCCAGCTTGCCCGAACCCTCGGCCGCGGAGCCGATGCCGGTCGCCAGGTCCTTGGAGCCCTGGGCCAGCTGGTCCGAGCCGGTCTTGGCCTGGCCGACGCCGTCGGCCAACTTGCCCGTACCGCCGGCCAGCAACCCGAGCCCGTTGCCGAGCTGCCCGGTGCCGTTCGCCAGCACGCCGGCGCCCGCTTTGAGCTTGCCAGTGCCGGTGGACAGCGCACCCGCACCCGTGTCGAGCTGGTCAGCTCCGTCCGACAGCTGGGTGAGGCCGGCCAGCAGCGTTTTACCACCTGCCTGGATCTGTCCGATGCCACCCTGCAGCCCGTTGACCCCACCACGCAGGGTCTTGTTGGCCGGCGTGTCCTTGGAGGTGCCGATGCCGCCCTGGACACTGGCAACCACGCCGGACACCAGCTGAGTCACGCCGGCATCCACCGCCGCGAGCCCCTGCACCAGACCAGGCTCCGAGTCCGGGCAGCCCGAGACCCGGTTGTCGAGCCCGCACTGCAGCTGCGCGATACCTGGTACGGCGCGCTGCGTCAGCCGGCCCTTCAGATAAGCGAGCGCAGCCTGCAGTTCGGCGGAATCCGGCAGCGGCTTGTCCAGATCGGGCACCGGGTCACCCATCGAGCCCATCCGGGCGATCACCGAGTCGAGGATCATCTTCTTGACCGGATTGGTCTCCGGCCCGACGTTCAGCGCCCCGGCCGGCCCGTTCAGCTGCGCGGCAGCGGCGCCATAGCAAGCCTCGTCGTACGTTCCGGCCGGCTTGCCTTTGCTGACTGCGGTGAGCGCGTCCGCCGCACAGTGCACGCCACCGCGCATCTTGTCGATTCCCGGACCGGCGGCCGCGAGCTGCTTCTTCAGGCTCTCCAGTCCGCCGAGCAGCGTTCCCTCGGCTCCGACCGAGCCGATCCCCGCGCGGAGCTGCGCCACGCCGTCGTGCAGGGCTTTCGCTTTGACGGGCAGTTGGCCGACGCCGCCGTACATCTGACCGAGCCCGTCCTCGACGCTCTTCAGTCCGCCGCTGACCTGGTTCAGGCCGTCGATCAGGGCAGGAGCTTTGCCGGCGGCCTCGTCCAGGCCGGAGGCGAGTTTGCCGGTGCCGGTCTTCAGCCGCCCGGCACCTGCTGCGAGGTCCTTCGCGCCTTTCTGCAGCTCACCCGCGCCCTTGTCCAGCTTGTTCGCACCCTTGGCGGCCTCGCCGGTCTTCGTGCGTAGGAGAGATGCACCTGACTCGAGCTCACCCAGGCCGTCGGCCAGCCGCGCCGCACCGCCGGAGAGCTTCGTGGCACCAGGAGCGGCCTGGTTGGCGAGGCCTTCGTTCAGGGTCTTCGCGCCGGCGTTCAACTGGAGCAGGCCGGTCAGCAGCTTCTGAGCGCCGTCCCGCAGCCGGATCAGGTTCGAGTCGAGCGTCGTACCGCCCTCGACCAGGTCGGCGCCCTTCTCCGCGCCGCTCTGGTAGCCGGACACCGCGGTCTTGAACGATGGGCTTTCCAGCGGGCTGACCGGCAACGCGGTCAGCTCGGCCTCGGGGACGATCGCGTCCCTGACCTCCGCCGCCCAGCCGAACTCCGCGGTCGCGGCACCGACGGGCGGGAACAGCGTCGCGGTGAAGCTCAGCTTCGTACCGCCCTTGCCGTCGCCGGCCTTGTTCGCCTCGGCCGAGGTGACATCAGCGAATTCGGGCGGCAGCACAGTCGTCAGCTGACCGACCATCGGAATGACGACGTCGGCCTCCTCGACGACCTGCTTGCCGTACCCATCGGTGATCGTCACCGACTCCGTCTTGGCCGAGGTGTTCTCCACGACGTAGTGCGCCTCCAGCCGACCCTTCTTGCCGACGACGTCACTGGGCTTGGACAGCTTCTTGCCGTTCAGGGTGTAGGTGACGGCGACCTTGATCGGCAGCTTCTTCTTGTCGAAGTCGCTGACGGTACGAATCCGCTGCTCGCCGTCCACCGACAGGTCGACAGCCATCTTGCCGTCCTTGACCGAGAAGCCGCCGAAGCTGTCCAGGTTGCGCAGGCTGTCGGTCGAGACCGGGTTGGCGAGCTTCACCTTTCCGGTGCCGGCAAAGGCGAGTTGCTCGTAGATGCGGGCGCCTTTGACCTTGCCGCTGGGATCGAGTCTGGCCTGAACAGTCTCGGTGTTGGTGACCGTGACAGGTCCGGCGGAGAGTGCGCTCGAGGTGGCCAGTGCCTGGGACGTCGACAGGACGAAAGCGGAGGGGACGGCGATGGCGACAGCCAATCCCCGGGTGATGCGTCGGGCGGTCACGCACGGTCTCCTTCGGTCGAGGCAAGCTCACGGGTGTCGTCGGCGGGAACCCAGGTGTCTTCTTCGGCAGGCTCGTCGGGTGGAAACTCGGAACGCTCAGCGGCCGGCGCCGGTCGCGGCCACTGGAGCGAGGTCGCCAGGAACCCGATCCCGGCCGCCAGCAGTACGCCGGTGGCCGCCGACGGCGACTGGGCGAGGAAGGCCGGGCTGTCCGCGGTATAGGTCTCCTCGTACACGGCGACCATCGCGGCCGCACCGAGCAGCAACGTCCACAACGGGATCCGGTCGGCCGAGCCTGCCGTGAACGCCACGCACACGGCCACCACGGCGACGGCCGCGACGGCCCGGCCGGAGGCCGAGTCCGGCAGATAGAGCGCCCGTACGGCGAATCCGAGCCAGGCGACGAACAGCCCGATCAGGAAGCCGGCCGCGCGCAGCGCCGGGGTGCGGTCCTGCACCAGCCCCACCACACCGCCCAGTGCCCCGCCGACCAGTGCTATGTGCTGCGTATCCAGACCGAGGGCTTCCCCGACCAGACACAACAGACCCGCGACGACGGCCAGCAGTGCACCGGATAACAGGGTGCTGCGCTGCATTGAGTCCTCCACTCACTGTGGGACTCCGGGGACCCCCCGCCGGAAAATCCAAGTTTCAGGTACTTGAACTACTGTTCAGTACCTTGCTGACGGACGTTCCTACCAAGCAGTAACCACTGGTTTCAAGAGCGGAGAGATACCGACTGCCAACTGCTGGAAGTTCAAGTGTTTGAAGGCATTCGGGGCCAATGCAAAAGCCGGGCCGGTCAGGGAGACCGGCCCGGCTCGAGCAGTGATCGTCAGGCAGCGACGTCCAGCGCGTCCTTCGACTCGTTGAGGGTTACCTTGACGGTTTCGCCGTCGCGGATGGTGCCGTTGAGGAGGCCGCGGGCGAGTTCGTCGCCGATCGCGGACTGGACCAGGCGGCGAAGCGGGCGGGCGCCGTACACCGGGTC
Source organism: Kribbella pratensis (assembly GCF_004366075.1). Classification (GTDB taxonomy): domain Bacteria; phylum Actinomycetota; class Actinomycetes; order Propionibacteriales; family Kribbellaceae; genus Kribbella; species Kribbella pratensis. Next base: position 80,210 of record NZ_SODU01000002.1, read on the forward strand.
GTACCCGGTCAGCGCCAGCCACTCCATCGCGCCCTCGTCGACGTCCAGCGTGATCCGCCGATCGGTCAGCCGCCGCTGCAGTGCGGCGATCTGCAGGCCGACGATCTTCGTCAGCTCCTCGGTCCCGAGCGCGTCGAACAGCACGATCTCGTCCAGCCGGTTGATGAACTCCGGCTTGAACGACTGCCGCACCACGGCCATCACCTGGTCGCGCTTGGCCTTGTCGTCGAGCGTCAGATCGGCCAGGTACGCCGAACCCAGGTTGCTGGTGAGGATCAGGATCACGTTCCGGAAGTCGACCGTACGACCTTGGCCGTCGGTCAGCCGGCCGTCGTCCAGCACCTGCAGCAGGATGTCGAAGACCTCGGGGTGCGCCTTCTCCACCTCGTCGAGCAGGATCACCGAGTACGGCCGGCGGCGTACGGCCTCGGTCAGCTGGCCGCCCTCCTCGTACCCGACGTACCCGGGCGGTGCGCCGACCAGCCGCGCGACGCTGTGCTTCTCGCCGTACTCCGACATGTCGATCCGGACCATCGCCCGCTCGTCGTCGAACAGGAAGTCCGCGAGCGCCTTCGCCAGCTCGGTCTTACCCACACCGGTCGGGCCGAGGAACAGGAACGAACCGGTCGGCCGGTCCGGGTCGGAGATGCCCGCGCGCGCCCGCCGTACGGCGTCGCTCACGGCCTTGACCGCCTCGCGCTGACCGATCAACCGGCGCCCGAGCTCGTCCTCCATCCGAAGCAGCTTGCCGGTCTCGCCCTCGAGCAGCCGGCCGGTCGGGATGCCGGTCCACATCGCGATCACCTCGGCGATCTCGGTCGGCCCGACCTCTTCGTTGACCATCGCTTCGGGGCCTTCGGCGACCTCTTCCTCGGCGTCGGCCTCCTCGAGCTCCTTGGTCAGCTGCGGAATCTCGCCGTACAGCAGCCGGGACGCGGTCTCCAGGTCCCCGTCGCGCTGGGCGCGCTCGGCCTGGCCGCGCAGCTCGTCGATGCGTTCCTTGATCTCGCCGACCCGGTTCAGGCCGGTCTTCTCGCGCTCCCAGCGGGCCTCCAGCGCGCGCAGCTCCTCCTCGCGGTCGGCGAGGTCGGCGCGCAGCCGCTCCAGCCGTTCCTGCGACGAGGCGTCGTCCTCGCGGGACAGCGCGAGCTCCTCCATCTTCAGCCGGTCGACGGTACGCCGCAGCGAGTCGATCTCGACCGGGGACGAGTCGATCTCCATCCGCAGCCGGGACGCGGCCTCGTCGACCAGGTCGATCGCCTTGTCGGGCAGCTGCCGACCGGAGATGTACCGGTTCGACAGCGTCGCCGCGGCGACCAGCGCGGAGTCGGAGATCGCGACCTTGTGGTGCGCCTCGTAGCGCTCCTTCAGGCCACGCAGGATGGCGATCGAGTCCTCGACGGACGGCTCGCCGACGAACACCTGCTGGAAGCGGCGCTCCAGGGCGGGGTCCTTCTCGATCCGCGTCCGGTACTCGTCCAGGGTGGTCGCACCGATCATCCGCAGCTCACCGCGGGCCAGCATCGGCTTCAGCATGTTGCCGGCGTCCATCGCGCCCTCGCCGGACGCACCGGCGCCGACGACGGTGTGCAACTCGTCGATGAACGTGATGATCTGACCGTCGGACTCCTTGATCTCGGTCAGCACGGCCTTCAGCCGCTCCTCGAACTCACCGCGGTACTTCGCACCCGCGACCATCGCGCCGAGGTCCAGGCTGATCAGCCGGCGGCCACGCAGCGACTCGGGCACGTCACCGGCCACGATCCGCTGGGCCAGCCCCTCGACGACGGCGGTCTTGCCGACGCCGGGCTCACCGATCAGGACCGGGTTGTTCTTGGTACGGCGGGACAGCACCTGGACGACGCGCCGGATCTCGGTGTCCCGGCCGATGACCGGGTCGAGCTTGCCGTCCTTCGCGCCCTGTGTCAGGTCGACGCCGTACTTCTCCAGGCTCTTGGTGGTGCCCTCGGCCTCCGGCGAGGTGATCCGGCGGTTGCCGCGCATCTCGTCGAACGCCTTCAGCAACGCGTCCGGCGTCACGCCGAGCGCGCTCTGCGCGGCTCCCTCGACGGTCGCGAGCGCGATCAGCAGGTGCTCGGTGGAGACGTACTCGTCCCCGAGCCCGAGGGCCCGCTGCTCCGCCTGGTTCAGCACGTCACCTGTCTTCGGCGACAGGCTCGGCGCCTGCACACTGCCACCGCTCGCCTTCGGGAGCCGGCTCAGCTGCTCGGCGGTCTTCCGGCGTACGGCGTCGACGTCCCCGCCGGCCGCTTCGAGCAGGCCGATCGTGGTGCCCTCGGGCTGCGCGAGCAATCCGGACAGCAGGTGAATCGGTTCCACGGTCGGGTTGCCCGCCGCGGAGGTCTGACGGATCGCGACCGACAGGGTTTCCCGGGCCAGCGTCGTCAACCGCTGAACGTCCATCTGGTTTCCAGCCTTTCAGTTCCAGCAACAACAGTCACTGAGTACAACTTATCCAAACTTGAGTCCATTCCACTCAACTCTGGAAATTCCCAGGGACAAGTCAGGGTCCCGGGGCATGCCTGAGGGGTGGCACCGGTGCGGCGCCACCCCTCGCAGACAGGTTCAGGCGGTGAACTCCGAGGCGCGGATCCGGTACACCTGCAGATTCAGGTTGTAGTACTTGTCGGTCTCGCCGACCCATTCCATGCCGAGCCGTCGCGCGGTGGCGATCGCGCGCTTGTTGGCCGGTCGCGCGACGGCGAACAGTTCGTCGACCTCGCCGTCGTCGAACGCCCAGCCCATCAACGCGTGGCTGGCCTCGGTCGCGTACCCGAAACCCCAGGCGCTCGGCCGCAACTGCCAGCCGATCTCGAGATCCTCCTCGTACGGCGGGAGCAGACGGATCAGCAACGCGCCGACGACCTCACCGTCGTCCCGGCGCGTGATCGCCCAGCGGCCCGCGGGTACGACGAAGTTGGGCTGGGCCTCGATCCAGGACTGCAGGATCAGCCGCATGGTCGCGGCATCCGGCACCTTGTCGATGGCCGGTGACAGCCAGGGCGCCACGTCGGCGGAGCCAAAGATCTCCAGCGCGGCGTCGGCGTCGTCTTCCTCCCAGTCCCGGATCAGCAGCCGGTCGGTCTCCAGCTTCAGGTTCACCTCGCCAGCGTACGCGCCGGGACACAACAGAAAGCGAACCGCAGGGCGGTCCTGGAACGGACCACCCTGCGGTGGCCGAAGGGCGCTGGGGGGATAGCGCACCTTCGACTTGCGGAGGCGTCGTGGGGGAACGACGGCCTCCACCGAACCGGAGGCCCCGAGGGGGATCAGAACACTCCGGTGCTAGGAGATGTACGGCGGAGGATCAGCGAGGACCGAGTTCCAGGGGCTGGGTGCGGATCCATCGCGTCGTGGTCTGCTGCCGGCCCATGGCGATCACGTCGCCGGCGGGACCGGCCGAGAAGACCCGGCTGGCGGCAGGGCGCCGGGAGGCGCCGACACCGCGCTGGACTTCGGCCAGCAGCTGGTTGACCCGCTGACGCAGGTCCTCCACCTCTGACTGTAGCGCGAGAATGTGCCGGATTCCCGCGAGGTTGACGCCCTCTTCCTGGGACAGGTGCTGCACGTAGCGCAGCCGCGCCACGTCGTACGCCGAGTACCGCCGGCCGCGGCCGGACGCCCGGCTCGGCACTACCAGGCCGAGCCGGTCGTACTGGCGCAACGTCTGCGGATGCATGCCGGCCAGCTGGGCCGCCACCGAGATCACGTAGATCGGGGTGCGGTCGTCCCAGGTCGGCACCTGGCTGAACGGGATGCCCATCACGAGCTCCCGAACAACCCGGCCCGCAGATCAGGCTGATCCGACGCGGAGTTGAACTCCTGCAGCTTCTCTTTCTGCTCGTCGGTCAGCTCGTGCGGGACCTGCACTTCGAGCGTGAGCATCAGGTCGCCCTTGGTCCCGTCCCGCCGGACCGAACCCTTACCGCGGACGCGCAGCTTGCTCCCGTTCGCCGTACCTGCTGGGATCCGGACCGTGACGGGCAGGCCGTCCAGGGTCGGAACCTTGATCTCGGCACCCAGCGCCGCCTCGGTGAAGCTCACCGGGACGCTCAACGTCAGGTGCTCGCCCTGCCGGCCGAAGATCCGGTGCGGCTTGACGTGCACGGTGACGTACAGGTCGCCCGCGGGGCCACCCCGTTCGCCGGCCGCGCCCTTGCCCTTCAGCCGGATCCGCTGACCGTCCTGCACGCCCGCGGGGATGCGGACCTGCATGGTCTTGCTCGACTGGCCGCGGCCGGAGCCGTGGCAGGTCTCGCACGGCTGGTCGACGACCAGACCGCGACCCTTGCACTCGGTGCACGGCTCGGTCATCGCGAACACACCGCCCTGCACCGAGGTCTGCATGCCCGTGCCTTCACACTTCAGGCAGACCTTCGGCACCGTGCCGTACTTCGCACCGGTCCCGCGACATGTCGGGCACGGGGCGTCGCTGGTCATCCGGAGCCCGACCGTGACACCGTTCACGGCCTCGGCGAACTCGATCGTCGCCTCGGTCTCGATGTCCTGGCCGCGCCGCGGACGGGCCGTGGTGGTGGTCGTGGTCCGGCCGCCACCGCCGAACATGCCGCCCAGGATGTCGCCGAGCCCGCTGCCGCCGCCTTGGCCGCCGCGGTTGAACAGGTCACCGACGTTGAAGTCGAAGCCCCCGCCCTGACCGCTGCCGCTCGGCATCCGGAAGCCGCCGCTGCCGAACAGCCGACGTGCCTCGTCGTACTCCTTGCGCTTCTTCGGGTCGCCGACGACGTCGTACGCCTCGGAGACCTCCTTGAACTTGGCCTCCGCCTTGGTGTCCCCGGCGTTGGAGTCCGGGTGGTACTGCCGGGCGAGCTTGCGGTAGGCCTTCTTGATCTCGTCGGCCTCGGCGGTCTTGGAGACGCCGAGAACCTTGTAGAAGTCCTTCTCGATCCAGTCCTTCGTACTCATCTGGCGCCTCCCCTCCCGTCGTACCGATTACTCCGCGGACTCGTCCGCGGCCTTGTCGTCATCAGTGCTCTCCACCGGCGCGTCGGCCTTCGCAGGCTCGCCCGGTAGTTGTTCGGTCGGCTCCGACACGGCCACGCGCGCCGCCCGCAGGATCCGCTCACCGTGGCGGTAGCCCGGCTGCATGATCATCGTCGCGGTCGGGCCGTCGACCTCGTCGGAGTAGTTGTGCAGCAAGGCCTCGTGGATCCGCGGGTCGAAGGGGTCGCCCTTCTCGCCGAACTTCACCAGGCCGAGCTTCTCGGTGACCCGCTCCAGCGACTCGGCGACGGCCTTGAACGCGCCCTCGAGCTCGCCGGCTTCGCGGGCCCGGCCGACGTCGTCCAGGATCCCGAGCAGCTCGGAGAGCACCGTGCCGATCACCAGCTCGCGGGACGCTTCCCGCTCCCGGTCCACGCGGCGCTTGTAGTTCACGTACTCGGCCTGCAGTCGCTGCAGGTCCGCCGTACGCTCCGCGAGCGCCTCGGTCAGCAGGGCCTCCTGAGCGGACGGACCGATCAGGTCGGACGGGTCCCGGGGCGGCTGTCCGCTCGGGGCCTCCGCCGCGGGAGCCGCGGACTGCTCCGCAGGCTCCCGCAGCTTGCCGGTTTCCGGGTCGATCCGGCGCTTGTCGCGGATGACGGGCTCGCCGTCACCGAACTCGCTGCCAGTCGGTCGATCCGTCACTTGTCCTCCGTCTTGTCCTGCGGCCGGTCCTCGTCCACGATCTCGGCGTCGACGACGTCGTCGTCGTTGCTGCTGCCGCCGGTCGTGTCCTCGGAGGTGGCGCCGTCGTCGGTGGAACCGCCGGCGGCCTGGGCGTTCGCGTACATCGCGGCGCCCATCTTCTGGCTGGACTGGGCGAGCTTCTCCGAGGCGGCCTTGACCGCGTCGGCGTCGTCACCCTCGAGGGCCTTCTTCAGCTCGGCAACGGCGTCCTTGACCTCGGTCTTGACGTCGTCCGGAACCTTGTCCTCGTTCTCCTGCAGGAACTTCTCGGTCTGGTAGACGAGGCTCTCCGCCTGGTTGCGGTTCTCCACCGCCTCGCGGCGCTTGCGGTCCTCCTCGGCGTACTGCTCGGCGTCGCGGACCATCTGGTCGATGTCGGTCTTCGGCAGCGCGGAGCCACCCGTGACCGTCATCCGCTGCTCCTTGCCGGTGGCCAGGTCCTTGGCGTTCACGTGCACGATGCCGTTCGCGTCGATGTCGAAGGTGACCTCGATCTGCGGCACGTTCCGCGGCGCCGGCGGCAGGCCGGTCAGCTCGAAGTTGCCGAGCGACTTGTTGTCGCGGGCCATCTCGCGCTCGCCCTGGTAGACCTGGATCATCACCGACGGCTGGTTGTCCTCGGCCGTGGTGAAGATCTCCGAGCCCTTGGTCGGGATCGTGGTGTTGCGCTCGATGATCTTGGTGAACACGCCGCCCTTGGTCTCGATACCGAGGCTCAGCGGGGTCACGTCGAGCAGCAGGACGTCCTTGACCTCACCCTTCAGCACACCGGCCTGCAGGGAGGCGCCGACCGCGACGACCTCATCCGGGTTCACGCCCTTGTTCGGGTCCTTGCCGCCGGTGAGCTCCTTGACCAGGTCCGCAACGGCGGGCATCCGGGTCGAACCACCGACCAGGATGACGTGGTCGATCTTCGACACGTCGATGCCGGCGTCCTTGATGACGGCCTTGAACGGAGCGCGGGCGCGCTCGAGCAGGTCGTTGGTCATCTTCTGGAACTCTGCCCGGGAGAGCTTCTCCTCCAGGTGCAGCGGGCCGGACTCGGTCAGGCTCAGGTACGGCAGGTGGATCGTGGTCTCGGCCGCGGCGGACAGCTCGATCTTCGCCTTCTCGGCGGCCTCGGTGAGGCGCTGCATGGCCATCTTGTCGCCGGACAGGTCGGTACCGTTCTTGTTCTTGAACTGGGTCACCAGCCACTGGACGATCCGGTTGTCCCAGTCGTCACCACCGAGGTGGTTGTCACCGCTGGTCGCCTTCACCTCGAAGACACCGTCGCCGATCTCCAGCAGCGAGACGTCGAACGTGCCGCCGCCGAGGTCGAAGACCAGGATGGTCTGCTCGGTGCCCTTGTCCAGGCCGTAGGCGAGCGCGGCCGCGGTCGGCTCGTTGACGATCCGGTGCACCTTCAGGCCCGCGATCTCGCCGGCCTCCTTGGTCGCCTGGCGCTGCGCGTCGGAGAAGTACGCCGGCACGGTGATGACCGCGTCGGTGACCTGCTCCCCGAGGTACGCCTCGGCGTCCCGCTTCAGCTTCTGCAGCACGAACGCGCTGATCTGCTGCGGCGTGAACTTCTTGCCGTCGATGTCGACGTTCCAGCTCTCGCCCATGTGACGCTTGACGGAGCGGATGGTGCGGTCGACGTTCGTGGTGGCCTGGCGCTTCGCCACCTCGCCGACCAGGACCTCGCCGTTCTTGGCGAAGGCCACCACCGAGGGCGTCGTGCGCGCTCCCTCGGCGTTGGGGATGACGGTGGGCTCGCCACCTTCCAGTACGGCGATGACGGAGTTCGTCGTACCGAGATCGATTCCGACCGCGCGGGCCATGCTTTACCTCCACACTGAGTGAGTCCGGGGGACGACCCCCGTAACCCCCGGAAACTTGAGTGATGCAGACTCAATGTTGCCGTTCGTCCGCCTCGGATTCAAATCCGTGACTGAACAAACTTGAGTTCACTGGACTCAACATTGCACGACGGTCAGGTCATTCCCAAGAGCAGCCCCCGATTTCGGGGTCCGGGCCAGGGTGCGGCCAGGGTCCTGCCTGGTGATCCAGCGCCGTCGCGAGGAGGTGCTCGGTGCGGTGCATCGGCGTGCGGGGGCGAAGGTCTCGATGCGGAGCATCGTGGCCTTTGCACCCGTGCGGCGAGGTGCCGTGCCGAGTGCCCCGCAGTAGGCGATGGATCACCAGGGAGACCCCTCCCGATGCAAACGTTTACCGTGCGATCCTGCTCAGTGTGAAACTCCGCCCGATGACCGCAGCCGACCTCGGCGCGGTCCTCGCGCTGAACGGCACCGCGGAAGGTCTTGTCGAACCCCTCAACCCCGACCGTCTGGACTGGCTCCGGCTGATCGCCGCACACGCCGTCGTCGTCGACCTGGACGGCGTCCCCGCCGGGTTCGTGCTCACGTTCACCCCGGGCTCGGCGTACGACGGACTGGCGTTCGAGGCGTTCACCCGGACGTACGCCGACCGCTTCCTGCTCGTCGAGCGGATCGTGATCGCCACCGAGCACCGGCGTACCGGCATAGCGACCCAGGTCTACCGCGCCATCGAACGAGCCGCCAAGCCCTTCGACCGCGCCGTCGCCTCCGTCCCCACCGACACCCCAGCCCTCACCTTCCACAAGACCCGCGGCTACGAAGAGGTCGCCAAACAACACCACCCCAACGGGAGCATCACCACCCTCGTCTCGAAGGAACTCTCGGACTAGGGCAGCGCCCGTGGGTGGTTCATGTGGTTGGGGCGGACCGCCAGGCCATCACAACTGAACGTCGTTCGCCCCGGTCACGCCTGCACTGCCAGCGGGCCGTCGATTGTGATGGCCTGGAGATCCGCCTGTGGACAACGGCCGACGCCACCTGGCACAGGTGCGCCACCATGAGGACGTGCCCGAGGTCACCGATGTGCTGCTGCGCCGCGACGGCGTGGCGACATACGGAGAGCTGCGGACGATCGTGTCCGGGCGCGCGATTCGCGCCGCCTTGGTCGACGGATCGATCCGCAGGATCGCGAAGGGCGTCTACGCGCTGCCGATCGCGCCCGATCCGATCGCGGCCGCCCGTGCTCAAGGCGGGCTGGTGTCGCATCTCAGCGCCGCCGTGCTGCACGGATTCGACGTACTGGAGTTGCCGGACCGGCCCCACATCACCGTGCCGCGTGGGCAGCACCGACGGCTGAGTCCGGTGAAGTGCGAGCTGCACTGGGCCGACAACGTGCCGTCCGACGGCCCGTGCACCACCCGGCTCCAGACGGTCCTGGACTGTGCGCGGACCTTGCCCTTCGCCGCCGGCCTCTCGATCGCAGACTCCGCGCTCCGCGGTCGTGTCCTGGACCGCTCCCAACTCATGGTCGCCGCCGCGGAGCTGAGCGGACCGGGCTCTCGACGGGCGCGGCGGGTGGCGGCCGCGGCGGACGGACGGGCCGAGTCACCGCTCGAATCGGTGCTTCGCGCGATCCTGATCGAGGCGGGCATCATCGGGTTCGAGCCGCAGGTCGTGGTGCAGGACAGCACCTTCTCGGCCCGGATCGACCTGGCCAACTCGACGCTGATGATCGCGCTCGAGGCCGACAGCTTCGCCCACCACGGGACTCGTACGGCGCTCGTCCGCGATTGCCGCCGGCATGTGAGCCTCACGGTTCGCGGCTGGCGGCTCCTGCGGTTCTCCTGGGAGGACGTGATGTTCGACCGAGAGTGGGTGGTCGCCGCGATCCGCGCCGCGGTAGCCGGATCTCCAGGCCATCACAATGCTCGGGAATCGCGTCTGGCCACGCTTGGAGCGGTTGGCCAAGGGCAATTGTGATGGCGTGGGGGTCCGCCCTACACCAGTCGTCCGCCGACGAACGTCTGCGTCACCAAAGGGACCGCCGGGCGGTAGGCGAGGTGTAGGTAGGAGGGGGCGTCCAGGACGGCTAGGTCGGCTTGGGTGCCGGGGGTTAGGTGGCCCAGGTCGGGGCGGCGGAGGGAGGCGGCTCCGCCGGCGGTGGCGGACCAGAGGGCTTCGGCCGGGGTCATGTGCATTTCGCGGACTGCGAGTGCGATGCAGAAGGGCATGGAGGACGAGTAGCCGGAGCCGGGGTTGCAGTCGGTGGCGAGGGCAACGGTGACGCCGGCGTCGAGGAGGCGGCGGGCGTCCGGGTACGGCGACCTTGTGGAGAACTCGATCGCGGGCAGGAGTCCGGCGACGACTCCAGTGGACGCGAGCGCGTCGACGTCGGCATCGGTGAGATAGGTGCAGTGATCGGCCGACGCGGCGCCGACCTCGGCGGCGAGTTGGACACCAGGCCCCTCGCCGAGCTGGTTGGCGTGCACTCGCGCCTGCAGGCCGCGCGCGATGCCGGCCCGGAGGATCGCCCGTCCTTGGTCCGCGTCGAACGCGCCACGCTCCACGAAAACGTCGATCCACTTCGAGTGCTTGGCCGCCGCGTCGAGCATCGGCCCGGTCACGAGCGACACATAGCCCGCCACGTCGTCGGCGTAGTCGGCCGGTACGACGTGCGCGCCGAGGTACGTCGTCTCGTCGGTGAACTGCCGCGCAATCTGCAGCCCGCGCGCCTCGTCCGCAACCGTCAGCCCGTACCCGGACTTGATCTCGACAGTCGTCGTCCCCTGGCGGCGCATCTCCGCGACCAGCCGGGACACGTTCGCGGTCAACTGTTCGTCGGTGGCCTCGCGGGTCGCCGCGACCGTGGTGCGGATGCCGCCGGCGGAGTACGGCGTACCGGTCATGCGGGCCGCGAACTCCTCGGCCCGATCGCCCGCGAACACCAGGTGGGAGTGCGAGTCGACGAACCCCGGGATCACCGCCCGCCCGCCGAGGTCGATCGCGCCGTCGGCCGCCGGCGCCTCGCGCCGCGAGCCGACCCACGCCACCGTGCTGCCGTCGATCACGAGCGCCGCGTCGTGGAGCTCCCCGAGCAACCCACCATGGGCGGGGTCGTTGGTCACCAACGACCCGATACCGGTCAGCAGAAGCGAGCTCACGAGGTCACCGCCGCGATCGAGGTGGACAGGGCGGACGGTACGTCGATCGCCGAATGCTTGCCCGCAGCAACGACCCGCCGGCCGGAGACAACGACGTCGGTGACGTCCGCGGCCGTTGCGGCGAATACTGCGGTCTCCACAGTGCCACCGGTCCCCGCCGTACGGGCGCTGTCGAGGCGGATCGCGACGAGGTCGGCGCGGGCACCGGGCGCGATCACCCCCGCGTCCTCGAAGCCGATCGAGCGGTGGCCGTCGACCGTTGCCGCCTTCAGGAGCTCCGCCGCGGACCAGTGCCCGCGCTCCTGCGACGCCAACCGCTCGTCCAGCTCGACGGCGCGCATCTCCTCAAACAAGTCGATCACAGCGTGACTGTCCGAGCCCAGCGTCAACGGCGACCCCGCATCCCGCAGCTGCACCGACGGACCGATCCCGTCCGCGAGATCGCGCTCGGTGGTCGGGCAGAAGCACGAGTACGTCGCGGAGCTCCCGAGCAGCCCGATGTCGACCGAGGTCAGATGCGTCGCATGCACCGCACTGGTCCGCCCGGACAGGAAACCGGCCTCGTCGAGCACCTGCGTCGGGGTCCGGCCGTACGCCGCGAGGCAGGCCTCGTTCTCGGCGACCTGCTCGGACAGGTGGATATGAAGCGGTACGTCGGGAAACGCCGAGGCGACCGCGCCGAGCTGATCCTGCGGAACGCCCCGCACCGAATGCGCGGCCGCACCGATCACGACATCGTCCGCGCCGGCGAGCTGCGCGACCCGGGAGGCCCACGCGGTGGCGTCGCCGTCGCTGAAGCGTTGCTGGACCTCGTTCAGCGGCTGGTCGAACCCTCCGGCGAGGTAGCAGGTGTCGAGCAGCGCGATCCGGAGGCCGGCATCACGGGCCGCCGCGATCAGCGCCGTACCCATGGCGTTCGCGTCGTCGTACCGACTGCCGCCGGGCGCGTGATGCAGGTAGTGGAATTCGCCGACCGCGGTGATCCCGGCGAGCAGCATCTCGGCGTACACGGCCTTCGCGAGCTCGTAGTACGTGTCGGGGGTGAGCGCAGCGGCGACGGCGTACATCTGCTCGCGCCAGGTCCAGAACGTGCCGCGCTCGGTCTGCGTGCGGCCGCGGAGCGCGCGGTGGAACGCGTGACTGTGGCAGTTCGCGAGACCGGGCACGACGAGGCCGTTCAGCACCTGGGCGTCGCCGGGGTCGACGCCGGATTCCACTGAGGCGAAGCGACCGTCGACCACAGACACCAGAACTCGCCCGGTGAGACCGTCGGGGAGGAGAGCGGTCTCGCACCAGTACGACGTCACTTCGCAAGGTCCTTCAGTACGGCGGCCAGCGCTTCGACGCCGGCCAGGCAGTCGTCCATCTCGGCGTACTCGGCCGGCGAATGCGAGATGCCCGTCGGGTTGCGGACGAACAGCATCGCGGTCGGGATCCCGGCATCCGAGAACACGCCCGCGTCGTGCCCCGCGCCGGTCGGCAGCACCGGTGCGCCGTCGAGCACGTTCACCAACCGGTCCCGCAGCCCGGCCGGGAAGTCGACGATCGGCGACACCGACTCAGGTGTCACCTCGAGCGTCGTGCCGTCCCGGTCAGCCCGTTCCGTCGCCTGCTTGGTGATTGCTGCGAGCAACGATTCGAGGGTGGCGGTGTCGGCGGCCCGGGCGTCGAGCCAGGCGGTGACCTGGGACGGTACGGCGTTCGTCCCGTTGGGCTCCACCGAGAGCCGGCCGAACGTCGCGCGGGCGCCGGCGAGCCGGGCCTGTTTGTTGGCGGCGAGGGCGGTCATCGCGTACGTGAGCATCGGGTCGTGGCGATCCTCCATCAGCGTGGTGCCGGCGTGGTTGGCCTCACCGCCGAACGTGAACCGGAACCGCCCGTGCGGCCAGATCGAGCTGGCCACGCCCACCGGCGCGGTCAGACCGCGCCCCTGCTCCACGTGCAACTCGACGAACGTCCCCATCCGTCGCAGCAGCGGCGACGGACCAACCGCGGCAGGGTCAAGGCCGGCGTTCTCCAAGGCCTCCCCCAGCCCGACGCCGGCCCGATCCTTCAATTGCAGCGCCTTCTCGGCGGGCAACACCCCGGCCGCGACCCGGGACCCCAGACAGGGCATCCCGAACCGCGCCCCTTCTTCTTCTACGAATGCCCCGATACCGATCGGCACCCCGGGCTCGAATCCCTCGGCCCGCAACTGATCCACAGCCGCAAGCGCCGACACGACACCGAGCGGCCCGTCGAACGCTCCGCCGTCGATCACGGAGTCGAGATGGCTACCGGTGACCACCCCAGGTCCGTCCGAGGCGCCCCACCACGCGATGAGATTGCCGATGCCGTCGGATTCGACGGTCAGGCCGCGGGCGGCGCACTGGTCCAGGAACCAGTGCGTCGCCTCGCGTTCGGTGGGAGACCAGCCGCCGCGGGTGTAGCCGCCGGTGTCGGGGCTACGGCCGATGGCGGACTCTTCCGCCCAGAGGGATTCGAAGCTCAAGACAGGCTCACGACAGGGGGTTCTTCGACAGCCAGTCCTTGGCGACCGCGTCCGCGCTCTCCTTGCCGACGTCGATCCGCTTGACCAGGTCGGTCAGTGCGTCCGTGGTGAGCTTGGCGTCCACCGCGTTGAGCGTCGCGCTGACGTCGTCGGACTTGTGGTCGGTCCGGATCAGCGGAACGATGTTGTTCGGCGGCAGGATCTTCTCCGGGTCGTCGAGCTGCACCAGGCCCTGGTCCTTGATGACCGACTGGGTGGTGAACAGGTTCGTCACCTGGACCTGGTTGTCCAGCAGCGCCTTGATGCTCAGCGGACCACCCGCGTCCAGCGTCTTGTACTCCTTGAACTCGACGCCGTACTTCTCCTTCAGGCCCTTCAGACCCGCCGACCGGACCTTGAACTCCGAGCTACCGCCCGCGACCAGGTTCTTGCCCTTGAGGTCGCCCAGCGACTTCAGGCTGTACTTGTCCGCGGTCGCCTTGGTGACCACGATCGTGTCCTCGTCGGTGGCCGGCGACTTGTCCAGCACCTCGAGCCCGGAGGGCAGCGCCTTCTTCAGCGCGTCGTACGCCTTGTCGGGGTCGGTCTCGGTGGAGTTCTTGTCGAAGTACGCCAGCGCGGCGCCGGTGTACTCCGGCACCAGGTCGACGGACCCGTCCTTGATCGCGGCCATGTAGGTCTCGCGGTTGCCGATGTTCGGCTTCTTCTTGACCTCGATGCCCTTGGCCGCCAGCGCCTGGCCGTAGATCTCCGCCAGCAGCTGGCTCTCGGAGAAGTCGGCCGAGCCGACGGTGATGCTCGAAACCTTGGACGGTGCGGGCGAGGATCCCGCGTCCTTGTCGCCGAGTTGGTCGCCCCCACCCCCACAGCCGGCCAGGCCGAGCACCGCCATCCCGGCGATCGCAGTACGGATGAGTGTGGATCTCAACACGAGAGCCTCCAGTGTTCTCGTTCAGCCATCGGCCGGTGCCGATGGATGGTGCAGCAAGTTCATCAGGTACAACCGACAGTTCAGCCGATTTTCAGCCCGGGCGACACGGTGATCCGGCCGATCAGCGCGAACACCGCGTCGAGCAGCAGGGCGAGCAGCGCCACCAGCAGGGCACCGGTGAACATCTGCGGGAAGTCGCGGAGCTTCAGCCCGTCGACCACGTAGCGGCCGAGACCGCCGAGCGACACCAGTGCGGCGATCGTCGCCGTGGACACGATCTGCAGGGTCGCGCTCCGGACGCCGGAGATGATCAACGGCAGCCCGATCGGGATCTCCACCTTGGTCAGGATCTCGCGGCCCGTCATCCCCATCCCCCGCGCGGCGTCGATCGTGGCCGGATCGACACCCGACAGACCCGCGTACGTCGAGGCCAGGATCGGCGGGATGCCCAGCGCGACCAGCGCGATCAGCACCGGCAGGAAGCCGATCTGATCGGTCAGCAGCACCGCGATCATCAGCAGGCCGAGGCTCGGCAGGGCGCGGGCGGCGTTGCCCAGGTTGATGGCCAGGAACGCGCCGCGCCGCGTGTGGCCGATCCGCAGACCGATCGGCAGGGCGATCACGACGGACAGGCCGAGCGCGGCGAACGTGTACCAGAGGTGCTGGACGATCCGCGCCCAGATCCCCTCGTTGCCGGACCAGTTGAACGGGTCGGTCAGGTATTCCCACATGTCACGCCACCTCCGCCACGGGCGTCGCGACCCGCGCCCAAGGAGTCAGGATCCGCTGCAAGGTGACCAGGATGACGTCCGCGATCAGCGCCAGGGCCAGCGACAGCACCACCCCGACCACGACCGGGGTGAGGAAGTCCTTCTGGAAGCCCAGCGTGAACAGCTCCCCCAGCCCGCCGATGCCGATCACCGCGCCGACGCTCACCATCGAGATGTTCGCGACGGTGACGACCCGCAGACCGGTGAAGATCACCGGTACGGCGATCGGCAGATCCACCGCGACCACCCGGTGCAAGGCGCCGTACCCGACCGCGATCGCCGACTGCCGGACGTCGGGCGGCACGGAGCGGAGTCCGTCGATCACGTTGCGGATCAGCAGGGACACCGTATAGATGGTCAGCGCCACGATGATGTTGACCGTGGACAGCACCTTGGTGCCGAGCACCGCCGGGATCACGATGAACAACGCGATCGACGGCAACGAGTACAGGATGCCGCCGAACGCGATCAGCGGGTTCGCCAACCAGGCGTAGCGCGTTGCGACGTACCCCAACGGCACCGAGATGATCAGCCCGAGAATGACCGGAAGGATCGCCAGATAGAGGTGCTCGCGCAACTGTTCCCAGATCAACCCGAGGTTGTCGCCGATCCAGCTCATGAGCGCAAGGCTTCCGCGACCGTGGATTGGTCGATGACGCCGACGGCCTTGCCGTTGTCGTCGACGCAGACTCCGCAGCCCGTCGGTGAGGTGAGTACGGCGTCCAACGCCGCGCGCAGGGAATCACCGCGCTTGAAGACGGCGCCGAGCGGCAGCAGCTCCTCGGACCCGTTGCGCCATCCGACCGGTACGCCGTCCTGCAACGCCAGCTCGTCCGGCAACGGCTTCACCGGCAGCTCGTCGGGGTGTACGAACGTAAGAGCCCGGTAACCCCGGTCCTGCCCGACGAACCCGCGGACGAAGTCGTCGGCCGGATTGGCAAGCAGCTCGGCCGGCGGCGCGAACTGGGCGAGCTTGCCGCCGACCCGCAGTACGGCGACGTTGTCCCCGAGCTTGATCGCCTCGTCGATGTCGTGGGTGACGAACACGATCGTCTTGCCGATGTCGCGCTGCAGCCGGAGCAGCTCCTCCTGCAACTGGTGGCGGACGATCGGGTCGACCGCGCTGAACGGCTCGTCCATCAGCATGATCGCCGGATCGGCCGCCAGCGCGCGGGCGACGCCGACTCGTTGCTGCTGGCCCCCGGACAGCTGGGCCGGGTACCGCTCGGCCAGCTTGACGTCGAGGCCGACGCGTTCGAGCAGCTCCATCGCCGTACCGTGCGCCTTGCGCTTGTCCCAGCCGATCAGCTTCGGCACGGTGGCGACGTTCTCCACGACCGTCTTGTGCGGGAACAGGCCGGCGTTCTGGATCACGTACCCGATCCCGCGGCGCAGTGTCACGGCGTCGTGGGAGTTGATGTCGTCGCCGTCGATCGAGATGGTCCCGCTGGTCCGCTCGATCGTGCGGTTGATCATCCGCAGCGACGTGGTCTTGCCGCAGCCGGACGGGCCGACGAACACGGTGATCTGGTTGCTCGGGATCCGCAGGGACAGTTTGTCCACGGCGACGGTGCCGTCCGGATACCGCTTGGTGACGTCCTCGAACTCGATCATGGCGCCCCTTCGCGCTCGTCGTCGGTCGCCCGATCGACCCTAGCGGACCGGGCGATCTATTCCACGTGATCGCACAGTTTCCCGGTCCGTGAGAAAGTGCACCGTAGCAGTACAGATTGCAACGGTCGCACTCCGCAGTCAGGACTCCCGCATCGGGATCCTGACACCCTTCTGGTCAGCAACTTCCACTGCCTTGTCGTAGCCGGCGTCGACGTGGCGGATCACACCCATCGCCGGGTCGTTGGTGAGCACCCGCTCCAGCTTCTGCCGGGCGAGGTCGGTGCCGTCGGCAACCGACACCTGGCCGGCGTGGATGGACCGGCCGATGCCGACGCCGCCGCCGTGGTGGATCGACACCCAGGACGCGCCACTGGCCACGTTCACCATCGCGTTCAGCAACGGCCAGTCCGCGATCGCGTCCGAGCCGTCCAGCATGCCTTCGGTCTCCCGGTACGGCGAGGCCACGCTGCCGGTGTCCAGGTGGTCGCGGCCGATCACGATGGGCGCCTCGAGTTCACCGGAGGCCACCATCTCGTTGAACCGCAGCCCGGCCTTGTCCCGCTCGCCCTGGCCGAGCCAGCAGATCCTTGCCGGCAGCCCCTGGAACGCGACCCGCTCGCCGGCCATCTTGATCCACCGGCCGAGGTGCTCGTTGTCCGGGAACAGGTCCAGGATCGCCTGGTCCGTCTTCGCGATGTCCGCCGGATTGCCGGACAGCGCCGCCCACCGGAACGGGCCCTTTCCTTCACAGAACAACGGCCGGATGTACGCCGGCACGAATCCGGGGAACTCGAACGCGCGGCTGTAACCCGCCTTCCGCGCCTCGTCCCGGATCGAGTTGCCGTAGTCGAACACCTCGGCGCCCGCGTCCTGGAACCCGACCATCGCCGCGACGTGCCGCGCCATCGAGGCCTGCGCGCGCTCGGTGAACCCGGCCGGGTCCTTCTCCCGCGCGGTCGCCCAGTCCTCGAAGTCGATGCCGACCGGCAGGTACATCAACGGGTCGTGCGCCGAGGTCTGGTCGGTGACGATGTCGATCGGCGCCCCGAGCTCGAGCAGTTCGGGCACGATCACCGCGGCGTTGCCGAGGACACCGATCGACAGCGGCCGGCGCGCCCTCTTGGCCTCCTCCGCCAGGCGCAACGCCTCGTCCAGGGAAGACGCCCGTACGTCGAGGTAGCGGTGCTCGATGCGCCGGTCGATCCGCGTGGAGTCGACGTCGACACAGATCGCGACGCCGTCGTTCATCGTGACCGCCAGCGGCTGCGCGCCACCCATGCCGCCGAGGCCGGCGGTCAGCGTGACGGTGCCGGCCAGCGAGCCGCCGAACTTCTTGTCCGCGACCGCGCCGAACGTCTCGTAGGTGCCCTGCAGGATGCCCTGCGTGCCGATGTAGATCCACGACCCGGCCGTCATCTGGCCGTACATCGTGAGCCCCATCGCCTCGAGCTTGCGGAACTCCTCCCAGGTGGCCCAGTCGCCGACCAGGTTCGAGTTCGCGATCAGCACCCGCGGCGCCCACTCGTGGGTCTGCATCACGCCGACCGGGCGTCCGGACTGGACGAGCATCGTCTCGTCGTTCTTGAGCGTGGTCAGGGTGCGCACCATCGCGTCGAACGAGTTCCAGTCGCGGGCGGCCTTGCCGGAACCGCCGTACACGACGAGTTCGTCAGGGTGCTCCGCAACCTCGGGGTCGAGGTTGTTCTGCAGCATCCGCAGCGCGGCTTCCTGCTGCCAGCCGCGGGCGGTCAGGGTGGTTCCGCGAGGCGCGCGTACGGGACGGGGTCCGGACATGGGTGATCCAGCCTTTCTAGGAGAGCGGGCCGGTGACGGCCTCGGCGGCGGTGACATAGGTGCCGTCAGCAACAAGCTGGACGGAGTGCTCGATCTCGGGAGCGAGGTGCCGGTCGGTGCCCGGGCCCTCGACGTACTCCCGCAGGGCGGCCCGGACGGCGGCGGTGGCCGGTGCCGGGTCGAGCGGAGCGCGCAGGTCGAGTGCCCGCGCGGCCGTGAGGATCTCGATCGCCAGCACCCGCTGCAGGCCGTCGACGGACTTGCGCAGCTTGCGCGCGGCGGACCAGCCCATCGAGACGTGGTCCTCCTGCATCGCGCTGCTCGGGATCGAGTCGACACTGGCGGGTACGGCGAGGCGCTTGAGTTCGGAGACGATCGCGGCCTGGGTGTACTGCGCGATCATGTGGCCGCTGTCCACGCCCGGATCGTCGGCCAGGAACGCGTTCAGGCCGTGGTTGCGGGCGACGTCCAGGAAACGGTCGGTACGTCGTTCGCTGATGCTGGCGAGGTCCGCGACGGCGATCGCGAGGAAGTCGAGCACGTACCCGACCGGTGCGCCGTGGAAGTTGCCGTTGGACTCGACGCGACCGTCCGGCAGCACGACCGGGTTGTCGATCGCGGCGGCGAGCTCGCGGCCGGCGACGCTCGCGGCGTGCGCGGCGGTGTCGCGGGCGGCGCCGTGGACCTGGGGCGAACAGCGGAGGGAGTAGGCGTCCTGCACCCGGTTGCAGTCCGGGCCGCGGTGGCTGGCGACGATCGCGCTGTCCTTGAGGATCGCGCGCAGATTGGCGGCGGACGCGGCCTGGCCGGGGTGCGGACGCAGAGCCTGCAGGTCCTCGGCGAACACCCGGTCGGTCCCGAGCTGGGCCTCGACGCTCATCGCCGCGGCGAGGTCGGCGGACTTGAAGAGCCGGTCGAGATCGGCGAGCGCGAGGAGCAGCATGCCGAGCATGCCGTCGGTCCCGTTGATCAGCGCGAGGCCTTCCTTCTCGGCCAGGACGACCGGCGTGAGGCCGTGTTGCTGGAGTGCCTCGCCGGCGTCGAGAAGGTTGCCGTCGGCATCGCGAACCTTGCCTTCGCCCAGGATCGCGAGGGCGACATGGGACAGCGGGGCGAGGTCGCCCGAGCATCCGAGGCTGCCGTATTCATGGACCACCGGCGTCAGGCGCGCGTTGAGCAGACCGGCGTACGCCTGGGCCGTCTCGACCTTCACCCCGGTGCGGCCGGTGGCGAGGGTCGACAGCCGGAGCAGGGCCAGCGCCCGGACGACCTCGGTCTCCACCTCGGGGCCGGAGCCGGCCGCGTGCGAGCGGATCAGGCTGCGCTGGAGCTGCGCTCGGAGGTCCGGCGCGATGTGCCGCGTGGCGAGCGCGCCGAACCCGGTCGAGACCCCGTAGTGCGGGGTGTCCGCGTGGGCCAGCGCCTCGATCGCGGCGCGCGACTTCGCGATCTCCTCGAGGGCCTGGTCGTCGATCCGTACCTGCGCGCCGTACCGTGCGACCGCGACCACTTCGGCCGGGGTCAGCGGTCCGGCGCCGACATCCACTGTGTGTTCCACCCGAACATTGCACCGCGCCGGATCGCTCCTGGACAGCAGCGCCGTACCACTATCCGTCTCGGATCTGAGACAGCCGTCGCGACCCTCGGTAGCCGTAGAGTCCTGCCATGGTGTTCGAGATCCGGACGGGGCGTCCGGAGGATGCGGTGGGGATCGCCCAGGTCTGGGCCGCGGCGGTGCCACATCTGGTGAAGACCGCGGGGGCGATCGAGCTGCAGTTGAGGCACGGTCGCAGCCAGGAGGTGCTGATCGCCGTCGACGGACGGGACGTCGTCGGGTACGCGAACATCTACCTGCCGCCGGCGGACGCCGAGGCGCCGCGGGTGCGGGTCACGATCCAGGTGCCGCCGGAGTACCGCGGGCGCGGGATCGGGAGTGCGTTGACGTCCAGGGTCACGCAGCGGTGCGCGGAGCTCGGCGCCGGGCGGTTGCTGGTGGTCGTGGGTGACGACGCCGACTCGCAGGCCTTCGCGACGAAGCGCGGGTTCACGATCGGGCGGCGGATGTCGCACTCCGCCGCCGACCTGACCGCGGCGCGCGAGCCGCTCGCCCCGCCGGAGGGCCTGCGGGTGGCGACGTACGACGAACTGGATCCGAAGCAGTTGTACGACGCCGAGGTCCAGGTGCGTGACGACGACCCCAGCGGGCTGTCGGGCGGACCGGCGTACGAGGAATGGGTGCGTGCGTCGTGGTCGAACCCGGACAACCGGTACGACCTGAGCATCGCCGTACTGGACGGGGACCGGGTGCTGTCGTTCGTGACCACGACCGCGGATCCGGACCGGAAGCTGATCTGGTCGAACCTGACCGGGACGATCCCCTCGGCGCGTGGCCGCGGGCTGGCGAAGGTGGTGAAGTCCGTGGCGCTCGCCCGGTCCCGGGATGCCGGGTTCACGGTCGCGTCGACCGGGAACGACGCGGCGAACGAGCCGATGCTCGCGGTGAACCGGTGGCTCGGATACCAGGAGACCGGGGGCGCGTGGACCGCGGAGAAGGCCCTGTGAAGCGGCTCGCGATCTCACTGACGTTCTTCCTGGTGCTGGCGCTCGTCATCGGGTATGTGCTGTCCGGGCCGTCGTTCATGGACTGGGGCGTGGCGGGCGGGCTGTTCGCGGTCGCGGTCGCCGGTGAGTGCTTCCGGTTCTGGCTGCGGAAGAGCCGCGCGAAGAAACGCCAAACGACCGGGATCTGAGGCGGGGCGGAGTTACAGTGCGGTTGTGAGCGGCAACGTTCCCGCTTCGACCCGAACCCTGCGGGTCCTGACGTTCCTGGCCACGCAGCCCGGTCCCGTACCGATGGAGCGCATCGCGTCCGCGGTCGGGTTGCCGCGCTCGTCGACGTACCACTTGCTGCGGGCAATGATCGACGAGGGGTTCGTCGTGCATCTGCCCGAGGAGAAGCGGTACGGGCTCGGGGTGGCGGCCTTCGAGATCGGGTCCGCGTACCTGCGGCACGATCCGCTCGAGCGGTTGGCCCGGCCGTTGCTCGCGCAGTTGGTGCACGAGGTGGGGCAGACGGCGCATCTCGGCGTACTGCATGGTCGGGAGCTGGTGTATCTGCTGAAGGAGCAGCCGCCGCGACCTGTCACGTTGGTGACGGATGTCGGCGTACGGCTGCCTGCCACGCTCACCGCGTCCGGTCGCGCGCTCCTGGCCGAGTTGCCGCCGGCTCAGGTACGGGCGTTGTTCCCGACACCGGAGTCCTTCGTACGGCGCACCGATCTAGGACCGCAGACGCTGACCCAACTGCGCCGCCTCCTCGCCGACGAGAAACGCCAAGGCTTCGCCGTCGAGGACTCCTTCATCACCCCAGGCGTCGCCTCGGTCGCCAGCGCCGCCGTCGACCACGCCGGCCACCCGGTAGCCGCTATCAGCGTCACCTTCCGCACCGACGCGGTCCCCGCCACCGACCGCCCCCACCTGGCCCACAAAATCCGCCAAGCCGCCAAAGCCCTGACCCGCCGCCTCCACGGCTGAACCTGCCACCGACTGGCGGGGTGTTTGATGGCTGGCCTGTTGGAGCGGGTCAGCGGTGAAACAAGCCGCCAGCCGGCTACCAGGAGTGATGGCCGCTTAGCGCTCTTCGCGGAAGTCGGTGTGGTGGCGGAGTTTGGGGTCGTACTTGCGGATCACGAGGCGGTCGGGATTGTTCCGGCGGTTCTTGCGGGTTACATAGGTGAAGCCGGTACCCGCCGTACTGCGGAGCTTGACGATGGGGCGGAGGTCGTTGCGCTTGGCCATGCTGTCCTTTCACTGACCGGGGACCCATAGGGTACTTTGTATTGGTTATCGTTTTCAACAAGACAGGAGCGCAGATGATTCCGGTGACCTTGCTGACGGGGCTCGACGACGGGTTCCGCGGCGCCGTCGCGGGGAATCTGCTGGCCGCCGCCCCGCGGGGCGTCCTGGTGGAGTACGACGTGAGCGCCCTGAGCACCGGCTCCGTCGTACGGATCGCCCGCACCGCCACCGGCATGATCGACCGCGAGGTGATCACGATGGACCACCCGTGCGTGTCCTGTGCGATGCGCGGATCGCTCGTCCAGCTGCTGGCGAGCATCGCCGCTGTCGAGCGGTACGACGTCGCGATCGTCAACGTCCCCACCGCGGGTGACACGCACGCGATCGCGACCGAGATCGACCGCGACACCGACCTCCGCGTCGACGCGGTCATCACCACCGTCGACACGACGACCGCTACCGCCGACCTGACCGGCGAAGAGCTGGTCCGGGAACGCGCCATCCCGACCGCTGCGGAGGACGGCCGCGCGATCGCCGAGATCGTCGTACGGCAGCTCGAGTACGCCGACGCAGCCGTCCTCACCACCGACGACGAGAACACCCGCGCGCTGGTCCAGGCGATCAACCCGAGACTCCTGGTCAGGACCAGTCCGGCCGGCCTGCTCGGCGTACGGCTGCATGTTCCCGGCGCCACCGTCGAGCCCGGCTCGATCGCAGCGCCATTGGAGGGCCGGACCTTCGTTTGGCAGTCCGCCCGGCCGTTCCACCCCGAGCGGTTGTACGACGCCCTCGAGGACCTGGTCGCCGGCACGGCCCGCGGCCGCGGCACGCTCTGGATCGCGACCCAGCACCGCAACCGGCTCAGCTGGGACAGCTTCGGCACGAACGTCTCGATCGGCGTCCTCGGTCCCTGGCTGGCCGACCTCCCCGCCGATCGCTGGGCCGGCGTCGGGCAGCAGCACCAGGCGCGGTCGGCCCTCGAGTGGCACCCCGAGTACGGCGACCGCGCGTCGTACCTCTCACTGACCGGTGCCGACCTGGACGTCCGGGAATTACAGGAGCGCCTCGACGGTTGTGTCCTGCGTGCGGACGAAGCGGTCCACCCCCTGACCGATCCGTTCGCTCCCTACTTGGAAGGAAGTACCGCAGCATGAAGAAGGACATTCACCCCGACTACCGCCGGGTCGTCTTCCGGGACAAGTCCGGCGACTTCAGCTTCCTCACCGGTTCGACCCGCGAGAGCAGCGAGACCATCGAGTGGCACGACGGGAACACCTACCCGGTCGTCGACGTCGAGATCTCGTCCGCGAGCCACCCGTTCTACACGGGCCAGCAGCGCGTCATGGACACCCAGGGCCGCGTGGAGAAGTTCCGCAAGCGCTACGGCCAGAAGTAACCCGCCGTACCCCAACGGCCCGCTCGATCTTCGAGCGGGCCGTTCGCATGCCCACCCGATGCCAACTTTGAGAAGCCACCAACCGTTCTGAGCCCGCGACGATGATCGGTGGCTTCTCAAAGATGGGTTGTCTCGGGTTCGAGACGGGAAGACGGCGGGGGTTGTGGGAGTTCGGGGGTGGGGCGGATCACACTGTGCGCATGGAGCCGGTTGAACTGACGGGCGCGGGGCTGTCGCCGTTGGAGGCGGTGGCGCTCGGGCAACGGCGTACGGCGGTGCGGTTGAGCGACGACGCCCGCAAGCGGATGTACGAGTCGGCGCAGGTGGTCGCCGAGGTCGCGGGGCGCCGGCCGGTGTACGGGCGGACCACGGGCGTCGGGGCGAACCGGGACGTGCTGACGTCCGACCCGGAGCACGGCGCGCGGTTGCTCGGATCGCATTCCACCACCGGTACGACGTCGTACCCGAAGGACGTCGTACGGCTCGGGCTCCTCATCCGGGTCAACCAGCTCGCGGCGGGCGGATCCGGGCTCGACCCAGCGGTGGCAGACGCGATCGTTGGCCTGCTCAACGACGACGACCTGCCCGACCTGCACCGCGGCGGCGCGATCGGCACCGGAGACCTCGGCCCGCTCGCCGAACTCGGGCTCGCGCTCGGCGACGTCATCGACGGCACCAGCGCCCTCCCGCTGCTCTCCAGCAACGCGCTCACGCTCGCGGAGTGCTGCCTCGCGTACGTCGAGGCCGCCACGCTGATCAACGTCGTACCGCTGGTCGGCGCTCTCTCCCACGTCGCGCTCCGCGGCAACGCCGAGGTGTACGACGTCCGCGTCCACGAGGCCCGCCCGCAGCCGGGTCAGATCCGGGTCGCGCGCCGGATGCGTGAACTGCTCGAAGGGCTCCCGCTGAAACCGGCCCGGGTCCAGGATCCCTTCGGGTTGCGGGCTTTCGCCCAGGTCCTCGGCCCGGCCGTCGACCATGCCGATGCCCTGGGCAACAGCGTGCGGATCGACATCAACGCGGCGGCGGAGAATCCGCTGGTGGCCGGCGACACCGTGCTGCACAACGGCAACTGGCACGCGATGCCGATCGCCATCGCCCTCGACTCGCTCCGGCTCAGCCTGCACAGTGTCGCCACGCTGTCGACGACCCGGGTGGCGAACCTCGTCGACCCGGAGTACACCGGCCTCAGCGTGTTCCTGGCCAGCGGTGCGGAGGCGAGCTCGGGCGTGATGATGATCGAGTACGTCGCCCACGACGCCCTCGCCGCGGTTCGCTCGGCCGCGCAACCCGCGACTCTCGGTACGGCGACACTGTCCCGCGGCGCCGAGTTGCACGCCAGCTTCGCGCCGCAAGCCGCCGTACTGACCAAGCAACTCCTCGACGCACTCCGCGAGGTTCTCGCCAGCGAACTCGTCACCGCCGTCCGCGCGATCCGTCTGGCCGGCCTGACCCCGGACGATCTGGCCCCGGCACCCGCCGCCCCGTGGCTGACCGACGCCCTCGCAGCCCTGCCGGACGACCTGGCCGACCGATCCCTCCGGGAAGACCTGGAGATCGCCCGCGGCCTCCTCACCCAATGGGGCGACCGCCAGGTCGAACACCCCGCCGAGTCCGGCTAGAGGCGGTTGTACGCCTTCAGGGTGCGGAGGGCGGCGATGGTGACGATGCCGCGGTACTCGAGGGTGGCGGCGGGTCCCGGCGGTTCCCAGGTGATGGCCCAGCCGCCGTCGTCCTGCTGATCCTCCACCAGGCGGTCCAGGTGGGCGTCGAGCTGGGCGTCGGTGAACAGCGGGCGCCAGAAGCTGTCCGGAGTCGGCGCGAACTGCAGCGGAGTCACGCCGTACGTCGGATCCGCGGCGTCGGCACGGTAATGCGCGAGCTTCGGGAGCCACTCGCGGATGCGGTCGAAGTCGACGTCACCGGTGTGCTCCAGGAACTCGAGCGCCTCGTGCATTCCGTGAGCGTCCTCCGGGAACCCGTTCGCCAGCTGGGCGGCGCACCAAACGGCGGCCCGGTCACGCCACGGGTGCTCGATGTCGAGCTTGTGCAACCGGCCGACCAGGCCCGCGGTGGGGTTGATGTCGGGTTGGTAGGTCCATTCGGTGATGTGCTCGGCGCGCGGATAGCCCTCCACCGCCGGGCCGCACAACGGTACAGCGCCGTCGGCCGTCGCGATCTGGTCGAGCCAGTCAGCCGCTCGCCGAATCACCTCCTCGTCCCGGGCTCCCGCAGCGAGCATCGTGTCGAACGCGACCTCGACGTCCAGCGGCAGGCTGTCCGGACACCGCTTGTCCGGCTCCAGCCCGTGCCCGAACCCGCCGTCGGCGTTCTGGAACCCGCGGAGCGCGTCGACCACCCCCTGCGGATCAGCCCCCTCGAAAACCGCCGCGAAGAGCCGCCGCTCGAGCACCCGCGCATCCCGCCGTACAAAGTCCCGACCTGCCGTGAAGATGTCCATACCCGTACCCTTACCCATCCCCACCGCCAGGTCTTGAACGAATCGGACAACCCTCGTCACGGCTCGAAGCGGTAGCCCATTCCTGGCTCGGTGAGGAGGTGTTTGGGGCGGGCGGGGTCGGGTTCAAGTTTGCGGCGGAGCTGGCCCATGTAGAAGCGGAGGTTGCCGCCGGCGGTCTCGTAGCCGGGGCCCCAGACCTCGGTGAGGAGCTGGCGCTGGGACATCAGCTTGCCGGGGTTGCGGACCAGGACCTCCAGCAGGTGCCACTCGGTCGGCGTGAGGCGGACGTCCTCGCCGCTCTCCAGGGTGACGCGCTTCGCCGCCAGATCGACGACGGCGCCGCCGACGGTCACGACCGGCTGGTCCTGGGCTACGTTGCTTCGGCGGAGTACGGCGCGCATCCGGGCCAGCAGCTCGTCGATCCCGAACGGCTTCGTCACGTAGTCGTCCGCGCCGGCGTCCAGCGCCTCGACCTTGTCGGTCTGGTCGGTCCGCCCGGACAGCACCAGGATCGGCGCGTCGGTCCAGCCACGCAGTCCGCGGATCACGTCCACGCCGTCGAAGTCCGGCAGCCCGAGGTCGAGGATCACCAGCTCCGGCGGATGCTGCGCGGCGACCTTCAACGCCGACGTACCGGTGCCGGCCAGATGCACTTCGTACCCCCGCGCCTTCAGGTTGATCTGCAACGCCCGCACGATCTGCGGCTCGTCATCAACCACCAGAACCCTCGTCACGAGGCGCCCTCCTGTTGGGATCGTTCGCGGGTGCCGGGTACGGGGACGTCGGTGGGGCGCACTGTCGCGGCCGGGATCGCGACCACCATGGTCAGTCCACCACCTGGAGTGTCCTCAGGCTGCAACGTGCCGTGCATCGCCTCGGCGAGTCCTCGGGCCAGTGCCAGCCCGAGCCCGACGCCGACGGTGTTGTCCGTGTCGCCGAGTCGCTGGAACGGCGCGAACACCCGATCCCGTTCCTCGCGCGGGATCCCCGGTCCGCGGTCGATCACCCGGATCTCCACGGTGTCGCCGAGCGCGCTCCCGGTGACCAGCGGTGCCCGTCCGGCCGGCGAGTAGCGGATCGCGTTCGCCAGGATGTTCGCCACCACGCGCTCCAGCAGCGCCGGATCCGCCTCGACCAACGGCAGGGTGTCCGGGACGTCGACCGTCACCCGATCGGCGTCGTCGCCCAGCTCGGCCAGTACGCCGGGGAGGATCTCGTCGAGCGCCATCGGACGCGTGAAGACCGGGAGTACGCCGGCTTGCAGGCGACTGAGGTCGAGCAGGTTGTCCACCAGCCGCGACAACCGGTCGAGCGACTCGTCCGCGGTCTCCAGCAGCTCGGCCCGCTCAGACTCGCTCCACTCCACATCATCGCTGCGCAGCGAAGTCACCGACGCCTTCGCCGACGCCAGCGGCGATCTCAGGTCATGGCCGACAGCGCGAAGCAACGCCGTACGCAGCTTGTCGGCCTCCGCGAGCGGCTTCGCCTCGGCGGCCGCCTCGCTCAACCGAGCCCGATCGACCAGCGCCGCCGCATGCGCCGCGAACGCCCCGACCAGTCGCCGCTCGTCCGCCTCCAGCCGATGCCCCTGCAGCACCAGCACCAGATCGTCGCGGGCCGGGATCTCCGCGTCGGCCTCCTCCGGCCGGGTGCAGGTCAGCGTCCCGGCCGAGGCGACCGGTCGCCAGACCTCGGTCAGCTCGTCGTCGTCCACGCGCTCCATCAGGCACGCTCCGGTCATCCCGAACGCCTCGCGGACCCGCTCGAGCAGGGCGGGCAGCGCCGTCTCGCCACGCAGTACCGATCCGGCCAACGTCGCTAGCGTCTCCGATTCCGCGGCCGCCCGGGCGGCTTGTCTGGTACGTCGTGCCGCGCGGTCGACGACCGTACTGACCATGGCCGCGACCAGGACGAAGATCAGCAACGCCAGCGCGTTGTTCAGCTCGGCGATCGTGAACGTCCGCTTCGGCGGGGTGAAGAACCAATTCAGCACCAGCGACCCGGCGATCGCGGTCACCATCGCCGGCCACATCCCGCCGACCAGCGCCACCACAACGACAGCGAACAGGAACGCCAGCACGTTGCTGGTCAGATTGAGCGTGTCACCGCCCAACCCCAGGACCAGCGCAAGCACCGGCGGCAGAAGGACGGCCAGCACAAAGCCTTGGATCTTCCGTTTCCGGGACAGGCTGCCCCGGAGCCTGGGCAGCCGGCCGCGGCCCATCAGCGAATGCGTGACGAGGTGTACGTCGATGTCGCCGGAGTCGCGGATCGTCGTCGACCCGATGCCCGGGCCGGTGAGCAACGTCGACAGCCGGCTCCGGCGCGAGCCGCCGAGGACGAGCTGCGTGGCGTTCTCCGCCCGCGCGAAGGTCAGTAGCGCGGTGGGGATGTCGTCGCCGACCACCTGGTGGTAGGTGCCGCCAAGCTGCTCGACCAGGTTCCGCTGCTCGGCGAGCTTGCTCGGGTTCGCGCCGGTCAGCCCGTCGGACCGCGCGACATGGACCGCGAGCAGATCGCCGCCGGACGACCGCGCCGCGATCCGGGCGGCACGCCGGATCAGCGTCTCGCCCTCGGGACCGCCGGTCAGCGCGACCACCACGCGCTCCCGGGCCTCCCAGGTGGAGTCGATGTCGTGCTCTGCCCGGTACTGCTGCAGACCAGCGTCTACCCGGTCGGCGAGCCAGAGCAGTGCGAGCTCCCGCAGTGCGGACAGGTTCCCGACCCGGAAATAGTTGCCCAGAGCAGCGTCGATCTTGTCGGCGGCATACACGTTCCCATGTGCCATCCGGCGGCGGAGCGCCTCCGGTGTCATGTCGACGAGCTCGATCTGGTCCGCAGCCCGCACCACCCGGTCCGGGACCGTCTCCTGCTGCGGTACGCCGGTGATCTTCTCGACCACGTCGTTGATCGACTCGAGGTGCTGGATGTTCAGCGTCGAGATCACGTCGATCCCGGCGTTCAGCAGCTCGTCGATGTCCTGCCAGCGCTTCTCGTGCCGGCTGCCCGGCACATTGGTGTGCGCCATCTCGTCGATCAGCACGACGTCCGGCCGCCGGGCCAGGACCGCGTCGAGGTCCATCTCGGTGAAGCTGGCGCCGCGGTAGTCGACGATCCGCCGTGGCACCGTCTCCAGGCCGTCGAGCATCTCGCCGGTGTACTTGCGGCCGTGGGTCTCCACGAAACCGACCGCGACGTCGGTTCCCCGGTCGCGCCGGCGGCGGCCCTCGCCCAGCATCTTGTAGGTCTTCCCAACGCCGGGCGCGGCCCCCAGATAGATTCGCAGATGCCCGCGGCCGCTCTTGCTCATACCCTCATGCTCTCAGCTCAGCCCAGCGCAGCCATTGCGGCGTTGAGCTTGACCACGTTCACCCTGGGCTCGCCGAGGAAGCCCAGGACCCGACCCTCCGTGCTGTCCTTCACCAGCTTGTGCACCTGTTCGACGCTCAGGTCCCGCTCACGGGCGACCCGATTGACCTGCAGAGCGGCGTACGCCGGGCTGATGTTCGGATCGAGACCGCTGCCGCTGGCCGTGACCGCGTCGGGCGGGACTTGGGACGGGGCGACGCCTTCCAGCGCCGCGACCGCCTTGCGCCACTCGTCGATCGCGGCGAGCAGGTCGGCGTTGTTCGGCCCGAGGTTCGAGCCCCCGCTGGCCTTCGCGTCGTAGTCGCTCGCGGACGGGCGGGTCTGGAACCACTTCGGGTCGGCGACCATGATCGCCTTGCCGTCGGAGTCCAACTTGCCGCTCTCCATCGTGTACGCCTGGCCGATCAGATCGGACGCGACCTCCTTGCCGTTCACCTTGATGATCGACCCGTTCGCGTTGCCGTGGAACAGCGCCTGGGCGACTCCGGTCATCACCAGCGGGTAGACGATCCCGAGGACCGCCGTGAAGACGAGCAGCGCCCTGAGCGCCACTCCGAGCTGCCGGACCGAGCCGGGCAGATTGCTTGCCATCAACAACTACCTTTCAGCGCAATCCTGGGATCAGTGAGATCACCAGGTCCAGGAGCTTGATTCCGACGAACGGGGTGATGAGACCACCGACGCCGTACACCAGCAGATTCCGGCGCAGCATTGCCGAGGCCGACGACGGCTTGTAGCGGACGCCCCGCAGCGCGAGCGGCACGAGCGCGACGATGACAAGGGCGTTGAACACGATGGCGGACACGATCGCCGACTCCGGCGAGTGCAGCCCCATGATGTTCAGCTTGTCCAGACCCGGGTACGCCGCCGCGAACAACGCCGGCAGAATCGCGAAGTACTTCGCCACGTCGTTCGCGATCGAGAACGTGGTCAGCGATCCGCGGGTGATGAGCAACTGCTTGCCGATCTCGACGATCTCGATCAGCTTGGTCGGGTTGGAGTCGAGGTCGACCATGTTGCCGGCCTCTTTCGCGGCCGACGTACCACTGTTCATCGCCACGCCGACATCGGCCTGCGCCAGCGCCGGAGCGTCGTTGGTACCGTCACCTGTCATCGCGACCAGGCGGCCGCCCTCCTGCTCCTGCTTGATCAGCGCCATCTTGTCCTCGGGCGTCGCCTCGGCCAGGAAGTCGTCGACCCCGGCCTCCTCCGCGATCGCCTTCGCGGTCAGCGCGTTGTCGCCGGTGATCATCACGGTCCGGATGCCCATCGCGCGCATCTGGTCGAACCGCTCCCGCATCCCCGCCTTGACCACGTCCTTGAGATGGATCACGCCGAGCGCCCGCGCCGTACCATCGATGCTCTCGGCAACAACCAGGGGTGTGCCGCCGGAAGCCGAGATCCCGTCGACGATCTCGCCGAGCCGCGCGTCCGTCGTACCGCCGTGCTCACGGATCCACGCGTTCACCGCACCCGCGGCGCCCTTGCGGACCTGCCGGTTGTCGACGTCCACGCCACTCATCCGGGTCTGCGCCGTGAACTCCACGAACGTTGCGTGCGGCAACTCCCCGGTGTGCCGCTCACGCAGCCCGTAGCCGGTCTTCGCCAGTACGACGATCGACCGCCCCTCCGGCGTCTCGTCGGCGAGGCTGGACAGCTGCGCCGCATCGGCCAGCTCGGTGTCGCTGACGCCTTGGACCGGGATGAACTCGGACGCCTGCCGGTTGCCCAGCGTGATGGTGCCGGTCTTGTCCAGCAGCAGCGTGTTCACGTCGCCGGCTGCCTCGACCGCGCGACCGGACATCGCCAGCACATTGCGCTGCACCAGCCGGTCCATACCGGCGATACCGATCGCGGACAGCAGCGCACCGATCGTGGTCGGGATCAGGCAGACCAGCAGGGCCACCAGGATCACCAGACTCAGGCTCGTGTGCGCGTAGGCGGCGAACGTCGGCAGGGTGGCCGTCGCGATCAGGAACACGATCGTCAGGCTCGCCAGCAGGATGTTCAGGGCGATCTCGTTCGGGGTCTTCTGCCGCGAGGCGCCCTCGACCAGCGCGATCATCCGGTCGATGAAGCTCTCACCGGGCTTCGTGGCGATCTTCACGACGATCCGGTCGGACAGCACCTTCGTACCACCGGTGACCGCACTGCGGTCGCCACCGGACTCGCGGATGACCGGAGCCGACTCCCCGGTGATCGCTGACTCGTCGACACTCGCGACGCCCTCGACGACGTCACCGTCGCCGGGGATGATCTGGCCGGCCTCTACGATGACGAGGTCGCCGAGCCGCAACTGGGTGGCCGGAACCTCTTCCTCGTCGCCGCTTGCGGTCAGCCGGCGCGCGGTGGTCTCGGTCTTGGCACGGCGCAGCGTCTCGGCCTGGGCCTTGCCGCGGCCTTCGGCGACAGCCTCTGCGAGGTTCGCGAAGATCACCGTCAGCCAGAGCCAGACCACGATCCACCAGACGAACGTGCTCGAGTCGGTGAAGGCCAAGATCGTCGATCCGGCAGCCCCCACCTCGACCACGAACATGACCGGGTTCTTCCACATCACCCGCGGATCGAGCTTCCGAAGCGCGTCCGGCAGCGACGTGAGCAACGTCTTGGGCTTGAACGTGGTCACAGTCCCTCCGCGAGGGGTCCGAGAGTCAGCGCGGGGAAGTACGTCAGGCCGGTCACGATCAGGACGACACCGACGAGCATCGTGACGAACAGGGCCTTGTGGGTGGGCAGCGTGCCCTGGGTCACCGGGACCGGGTGCTGCCGCGCGAGCGAGCCGGCCAGGGCAAGCGCGAACACGATCGGCACGAACCGGCCGAGGAGCATCACCAGCCCGAGAGCGGTGTTGTAGAACGGGGTGTTCGCGCTGATACCGGCGAACGCGCTCCCGTTGTTGTTGCCGGCCGACGTGAAGGCGTACAGCACCTCCGAGAAGCCGTGCGGGCTGTCGGTGTTGAGGATCGAGGCGCGCGCCGTCGCCAGGCCCATCGCGATCGAGCTCCCGACGAGGACCAGGGTCGGCGTGGTGAGGATGTAGAGCGACACCAGCTTCATCTCGCGCGCGGTGATCTTCTTCTTCAGGTATTCCGGCGTTCGGCCGACCATCAGGCCCGCGACGAAGACCGCGAGCACGGCCAGGATCAACATGCCGTACAACCCGGTCCCGGTACCGCCGGGCGTCACTTCGCCGAGCATCATGTGGAACAGCGCCGTACCGCCGCCGAGTGGGGTGAACGAGTCGTGCATCGAGTTGACCGCACCGGTCGACGTACCCGTCGTGGAAACCGCGAACAGGGCCGACGCCCACTCGCCGAACCGTGTCTCCTTGCCCTCCAGCGCGGCGCCGGCGGCTTGGGTCGCGGAACCCGCGCCCTGGACCTCGAAGAGCGTCGCGAGGACGACGAAGGCCGACCAGATGGTCGCCATCACGCCGAGGATCGCGTACCCCTGCCGCCTGTCCTTCACCATCAGGCCGAAGGTCCGGGTCAGGCAGACCGGGATGACCAGCAGCAGGAAGATCTCGAACAGGTTCGACAACGGGTTCGGGTTCTCGAACGGGTGCGCGGAGTTGGCGTTGTAGTAGCCGCCGCCGTTGGTGCCCAGCTCCTTGATCACCTCCTGGCTGGCGACCGCGCCGCCCGGAAGGGTCTGCGTCTGGCCGACCACCGAGGTGACCTCGTGACCGCCGGAGAAGTTCTGTACGACGCCCATCGCGACCAGCGCCACAGTCCCGAGCACAGCGATCGGCAGCAGTACTCGCAGTACGGTTCGGGTAAGGTCGACCCAGAAGTTGCCGAGCCGGTCCGTCGTCGACCGGGAGAAGCCGCGGAGCAGGGCAATCGCGACCACGATGCCGACGGCTGCGGACAGGAAGTTCTGCACCGCGAGACCGGCGAACTGGACCAAATGGCCCATGACCGCCTCGGGCACGTAACTCTGCCAGTTCGTGTTCGACACGAACGACGCGGCGGTGTTGAAGGCCAGCCCCGACTCCACGTTCGGTAGCCCGAGCGAGAGCGGCAGCCAGTGCTGCAGCCGCTGGAGCAGGTACAGCAGGACGACGCTGAGCGCGGAGAACGCGATCAGCGAACGGGCATAGACTGCCCAGGTCTGATCGGCCTTCGAGTCGACGCCGAGGAGTTTGTACGTCGCGCGCTCGATCCGCAGGTCGTTGTCGGACGTGTAGACCCGAGCCAGGTACCCGCCGAACGGGCGGTACACGGCCGCCAGGCACGCGAGGAGAAGGCCGACCTGCAACAGGCCGGCCGCAGTGTCGGACATCAGAACCTCTCGGGAAAGACCAGGGCGGCGATCAGATAGAGGACCAGAGCAGCGGCCACGACCAGGCCGGCGATGTTCTCCGCGTTCATGCCTTCACTGCACACCGCTTGCTGCCCCGTCAGGAGGGTTCTCGCAGGGCTCTCACACCCGCCGACGCAGCTCTCACAGGCTTCTCACATACTTACGCCTGGCATTCCCACCGACAGATGAGGGAAGTACACGTAAGTGACTGAACTGGACACCACCGCCCCCGCCGAGCAGTTCTTCTCCGCGGAGACCCGGACCGCCCTCGCCGAAGCGAGCCGCAAGCTCGCCGAACGGCTCCAGGCGCACACCGACGCCCTGCTCGCGATGACGGGCGACGAGGATCACACCACGCTGTTCGAGCACAACGCCGCCCTCGAAGGCGTGGTCGAGGACTGGAACGACGCGGTCTTCGAGCACACCGGTACGTCGCCGTTGCTGCTGGACGACGCGGCCGACGACGAGGAGGACGAAGAGGCCGAGCAGGACCAGGTGATCAGCGTGGTGTCGCGGTTCGACCTGCGCGTCTTCGACCTGGACGCGCTGCTCGAGGCCGGACGCGCCGCGCAGGAGCGGCACCCGGCCGAACTGGACGAGTCCGGCGACCGCGAGCCGGTCGACTCCGCCGAGCAGGCGATCTACGAGATCAGCCGTGAGGTCGGCGAGGCGTGGTTCGAGCTGCCCGGTATCGAGATGGTGGCCGGCGCCCGCGCGTACGTCGTACCCGAGCCGCCCTTCGAGCCGCTCGACGCGGACGCCGAGGATGTCGTCACCGAACTCATCGCCCCGAACGGCGTCGCCACCCACGCCGAGACCTGGGCCTAGACGAGCAACTCCCCGTCCAGCACTGTGACCGCCTGGCCCTTCAGGTAGACGCGGTCGCCGGCCGGCACGACCTGGACGACACCGCCTCGGGCGGACGCCTGGTAACCCACCAGCTCGTCCCGCCCGAGGCGCTCGGCCCAGTACGGCGCGAGGCTCGTGTGTGCGCTCCCCGTCACCGGATCCTCCGGGATCCCGCTCGCCGGCGCGAAGAACCGCGAGATGAAGTCGTACGTCGTACCCTGCGCCGTCACGATCACGCCGCGAAGATTCTCCCGCTGCGTGATCGCGGCGATCGCGTCGTAGTCCGGCGCTACCGTGCGCACCGTCGCCTCGTCGCGGACGACGACCAGCAGGTCACGGAGTTCGCCGGTGACATAGACCTCCGCCGGCTCCACCGCCAGCGCGTCGCCGAGCCCGTCCGGAACCGGAACCTCGATCGGCCGGTTGACCGGAAAGTCCAACGTGATCCCGTCGTCCGCGACGTCGGCCACCAGCACCCCGCTCAGCGTCGCGAACGACGCCTTCCCGGACACCTTTCCGTCCGCCGCGAGTACATGGGCAGTCGCCAGTGTCGCGTGCCCGCAGAGCACCACTTCCTTCGTCGGTGTGAACCACCGCAGGTCCCACTCGGCCTCGGCGCCCGCCGACGGCCGGACGAACGCGGTCTCCGCGTGCTTCATCTCGGCTGCCACGGCTCGCATCCAGCCCTCGTCCGGCCAGTCACCGGCTTCGAGCACACAGACGCCCGCCGGATTCCCGGTGAAGGCTCGGTCAGCGAACGCATCAACCACGCGGATCCTCATGCCTCGACGCTAACCACTGCGCCGGTCCGCGTTCCATAACCACTTTCCGTCCGAGTGGCCATTGAACCGCTCCGCGGAACGGGCCGTATCGAGGGTGTCCCGCATCCCGACCGACAGGAAAGTGACATGTCGTTCCGCTCGAAGGGCCGTCCACTCGCAGTTGCGACCGCACTGGTCGGCAGCCTTGCCCTGGTCGCTCCGGCGACCGCCGACGCACACGGTTCGTCGCAAGCCCTCGCCGTACAGCAGGTCAATCTGGTTTCCGACGAGCCCGGGAAGGCCGTGCTTCAGGATCCGGATCTGGTGAATCCGTGGGGGCTGTCGCTGGGCGCGACGACCCCGCTGTGGGTCTCGAACCAAGGTACGTCGACGTCCACGCTGTACTCGTCCGCGCCGGGTTCGGCCACCGTGACGAAGGTTCCGACCGTCCGCGTCACAGTGCCGCTGCCGACCGGGCAGGTGTCCAACGCGAGCACCTCGTTCGTGGTCAGCAACGCGACCGCGAGCGCCCCGGCCCGGTTCATCTTCGCGACCCTGACCGGGCAGATCGCGGCCTGGAACCCGACGATCAACCCGCTGCTCGGGCCGGCCGACATCAAGGCGACCACGCCCGGCGCGGTCTACACCGGGCTGGCGATCGCCGCGACGCCGGACCGGTTGTTCGCGGCCGACTTCGCCCGCGGGCGGATCGACGTGTTCGACGGGGCGTTCCAGCCGGTGCAGCTACCGAGGTGGGCGTTCCGCGACTTCTCACTGCCTCGCGGCTACGCGCCGTACAACGTGCAGACGCTGGGCGGGCGGATCTTCGTCACCTACGCCAAGCCGGACCCCAAGACCGGCCGCGCGACTCGCGGACAAGGCCTCGGCTTCGTCGACGAGTTCACGACCGACGGCAAGCTGGTCACCCGGGTCGCGTCTCGCAGCACTCTGAACGCCCCGTGGGCTCTCGCTCTCGCCCCTGCCGCCTGGGGTGCGCCGGCCGGCACGCTCCTGGTCGGCAACTTCGGCGACGGGCGGATCAACATTCTCGAACCCAGGTCCCACAACCGCTTCAGGCTCACCGGCCAGGTCCGCGCCACCACCGGCGAACCTCTCGCCGTCGAAGGCCTCTGGGCCCTCATCCCGGGCACACCCACCACAGGCGGCACCGACGTCCTCTGGTTCTCCGCCGGCCCCGCCAACGAAACCCACGGCCTCCTCGGCCAACTCCGCAAACCGTAACTTCTCACCGGAGTTGGGGAGGGTTTCGTGCCGTTCCGGGTACAAAACCCTCCCCAACCCGGGCCGTCTCGGGGTCAGTCGATGGGGCGGAGCTCGTCGGCGTACGAGACGGAGACCCGGCGGAGTACGCCGTCCTTGACCGAGTACTGGCCCATGCGCCACAGGGGCGGGCTGTAGGCGTGGACGGTGACGCTGCCCTTGTCGAGGCCGGTGAGGCGGTGGATGTGGTCGGGGCCGAAGCCGTAGACGTCACCCGCCTCCACCTCGGTCTCGATCGACTCGGTACCGATCGCGAGATTGTGCTCGACAAGCTTGCCGCGGGCAACGGCCACCGCGCCGGACGAGACGTCGTGATCGTGCCAGCCGGTGTCGTTCACGGGCGTCCAGCAGATCAGCCAGACGTCGACGTTCGCGTCTCGGTGGAGTGAAGCGAAGACCCGCTCCTCGTCGCTGTACGCGACCTGGTCCTCCCACAGGTGCGGCTGCGCCGCGATCGACGCGGCCAGCTCGGACAGCTCCGCGGGTGTCAGGTCGCGGCCCGGAAGGTCGTCCAGCGACAGACAGTTGTTGAGCTCCACGAGCCGGCTGGCCTGGCGCGCCGGGACGTTGGGTACGTCGATTGGCTGAGCAGTCATTGCACTCCCCTCTCAGGAGTAGCTGTACCGGTGCCGAACAGCAGCCGGTGTGGATTGTCGTGGCGGATCACCGCGGTCGCGGCGTCGCCCTGGCGGAGCTCGATGCTGTCGGCGTACGGCCGGTCGGTGCCGTGCACGACCTGGTCGATGCCGAGTACCCGTGCGACCGCATCGATCCCTTGCGGGCCGTAGCTCGACGTGTCGACGTACAGGTTCGGGTCGATGGTGCCGAGCCGGCCGCCGCGCGCGGTCAGCCGCTCGTGGTGCACGGGCGCAAGACCGGCGGCAGCAACGAAGCACAGGCGAAGATCAGGGTACGAGCGTCGCCCGCCGAAGGCATGCCACGCCCACCAGGCCGCCTGCAACTGTGTCGTGTAGTCGACGACCGGCGCCCACCACCCCGGCGCCTCGGTCGGTCGCGCCGTACCGGGGTGGACCAGGATCGGCCTGCCCGCCCGCTCGGCGACGCGCAGCAACTCTGCCTGAGCCTCCCAACCGGTGGGTTCAGCAAGCACATGAGCCGGTAGCTGCAGTCCCAGGAATCCCTTGTCCAGAAGGGATTCCAGCCCGGCAACATCAGGATCGACCAGATCAACGGAAGCCCACGCGCGGAACGGCTTCGGGAACTCCGCCGCCCCGTCGTGCCAGGCGGCGAGCAGCTCCGCGTCCCCGAGTTCCTCGACACCGAGCGGACTCGACAGCGACACCGCGGCCAGCGTCGTACCGGAGTCCTCCTCCAGCGCGACCCGCTTGCCGAGCTCGTGCGCCGCCGGATCCACGTCGTACGGCGCTTCGCACGTGGTGTGCAGCGTCCAGCCGTCGAGGTACGGCGGCTCGCGGCGGGCCCGGAGCCGCTCGACGAACGCTTCCGGCCAGAGATGCTGATGGACGTCGATCATCGGCCCCTCCCCTCGCCTGTTTGATCAAATTGAAGCGCTTCAGGATGATTAGAGTGAAGCGCTTCAAAGGGCGGTCTGTCAAGTTTCTGTCCACGGCGACGGCTAGGGTCATGGACATGTCCGGAACCAGCCGGAGGCCGACCCTCAAGGACATCGCCGCCGAGACCGGGCTCTCGATGGCCGCCGTGTCGTACGCGCTGCGCGGTCTGCACGGCACGCCCGAGACCCGGCAGCGGGTCCAGGACGCCGCCGACCGCCTCGGCTACCAGGCCGATCCGGTCGCTCGCGCGCTCGCCTCCGGCCGCAGCGGCTCCATCGGCGTGCTCTGTGCCTCGCTCGAGGATCTCTGGCAGCAACGCGTCGCGGCCGCGCTCGGCCGCGAACTCCTGGCCCCGGACCGGAACGCCTGGATCATCGACTCGGCCGGCGACGCCGACCGCCAACTCGAGCTCGCCCAGCACCTGGTCGACCACCGCGCCGACGCGATCGTGGTGATCCCGATCGACCCGGCCGCGAAGGGCTGGGCCAAGATCGCCCAGCAGGCGCCGGTGATCGCGATCGGCGACGCGCTGCCCGGCGCGAAGGCGAAGTCCGAGGTGATCCTCGACAACGAGTCCGGCGTGAGTACGGCGCTGCGTCGCCTGTCGGACGCCGGCCACCGCGACATCGCCGTACTGAGTCCGACCCGCCGCCTCGAAGTCGAGCGCTCCGCCGAGGAGATCGCGCAGCGGGTGGCCGCCGATCTCGGCCTGAAGATCCGCCTGCTGCAATGCCCGCACGACCTGGCCGGCGCGACCGCCGTCGCCCGGACGCTGCTCTCCGGCACCGCGCGCCCGACCGGCATCCTCGCGCTCGCCGACTCGATGGCCTTCGGGGTGTACGCCGCCGGCCGAGAGCTCGGCCTGCGCATCCCGGACGACCTGTCGCTGCTCGGGTACGACGACCAGCCGATGTCCCAGCTGCTCACGCCGCCGCTCTCGACCTTCCACTGGCCGCTCGACGACCTGGTCAGCCACGTCGTCTCCCGCGTCACGTCCGCCGTCGACACCAACCGCCGGGTCCGCCGGACCACGCTCACCCCGACCCTGATCGAACGCGGCTCGGTCGCCGCCCCGCCCAGCAAGTAGGCGAAGCGGCGGCTGATACGCGACAGGTTCCACGCGCTCGAAACTAGACTAATCCACTGTACTTACTGCCCCTTGTCCATGATCCGGACGTCGGCGTGCGCCTCGGTCCTCGCGGCCGCCCAGCCTGCTGTGGTGCACTGGAGGCAATTGGTGGATCGCCGGGGGGTGATCATGACAGACGGCCTTGTCGGGAGGGACCGAGAGCTCGCCACCCTGTCGGCCTGCCTCGACGCCGCTGGGACGGGCCGGCCACAGCTCGTCATCTGTCGCGGCGAGCCCGGCGTCGGCAAGACCCGACTGGCCCGGGAGTTGGTGGCGCGCGCCCGCGAGGAAGGGTTCCTGACCGGTTTCGGTGCAGCACTCGAGGCCTCCGGGGCTCCGCCGTACTGGTGCTGGTGGCAGGCACTGCGCGAAATCGACGAGGTCGTCGGTCTGGAGGAGCTGGCGCGGGAACGCGGCCTGCAGGCCCAGCTGTCGGGTCTGCGCGACACCGGCCGTCCCCAGCTGGGGACGACTCCTGAAGACCGGTTCCGGCTCTTCGACGGCATCGCGCGGCTGATACGGGAGGTGGCCCGGCGGTCGTCTCTGTTGCTGGTGCTCGATGACATGCACTGGGCCGACGAGGCCAGCCTTCGACTGCTCCAGCACGTGGTGAAAGCGCTGCAGGACGAGCGGCTGCTGCTGCTGGTCAATTCGCGCCGACAGGCAGGAGGCCAGGAGATCGACGTCCTTGGCACCCTGCTGAGCGAGCCGGCGGCCACAGACCTGGCACTCGGCGGACTGGACTGTACGGCGGTGCGCCGGCGCCTCGTCGGGATCACCGGACGGGCCGTCGACGATGCCCTGGTCGAGCGGGTCCGTGCCTCGACCGGCGGCAA
Source organism: Kribbella pratensis (assembly GCF_004366075.1). GTDB lineage: Bacteria > Actinomycetota > Actinomycetes > Propionibacteriales > Kribbellaceae > Kribbella > Kribbella pratensis. The sequence goes on from NZ_SODU01000002.1 coordinate 120,223, forward strand.
CCCGTTCTTCGTGGGGGAGGTCGGCCGCGCGCTTGCTGCCGGACCGGATCCGGGTCGGGTACCGGTGACCACCGCGTTGCGGGCGGCGATCGCCGAGCGCCTGCGCAGCCTGGCACCCGCCGCAGCGGAGGTGGTCCGGGCAGCGGCCGTCCTGGGTGCGGAGGTGTCGGTTCCGGAACTCGCCAGACTGGCCGACGCCGACCCGACAGAGGTTGTGCGGCTGCTCGGTGAGGCACAGGACGCCGCGCTGCTCCAGCCTGCGGACGACGCCGGGCGGTGGCGATTCGACCACGCGATCGTGCGGGACGCCGTGCTCGACGCGCTACCGATGCGGACGCGCGGCGCGCTCCACCGGGCGGCGGCCGAAGCACTGGAAGCACGCGTGGGCGCGTGCCCTGGTGCCCACGTAGGCGACATCGCCCACCATCGCGCCGAGGCGGCGGTCGTCGGGGACGACCGCCTGGTCGCCGCAGTTTGGCTCGAACGCGCCGCCGTGCGGGCGATGGGCCAGCTGGCGTTCGAGGACGCGGCGCTGCTGCTGCGTCGTGCACTCGCCCTGGCGGAGGCCGAGCTGGCGCCCGTCGACCGGGTTCGCCTGCTACTGCTGGTCGGGCGCGCCGACCACCTTGCGGGGAACCTCGCCGGGCGGCTCCAGGCCTGCCTGGACGCTGCGGACGTCGCCCGCGAGCTCGGGCGGGCAGACCTCCTGGCCGAGGCGGCGCTCGTCATGGAGGTGACTGCGAGCGCGCCGGGCTTCGAAGTCGTAACCCGGAGGCTGTGCAAGGAGGCCCTGGCCGCGCTCGGCTCGGAGCCCACGTCACTGCGGGCGCGGCTCCTCGCCCGGGTGGTGGACACCCACATGTTCGGCAGCGACCTCGAGAGGGTCGCCCCCGAGAGCGACGAAGCGCTCGCCATCGCGACGGCCTGCGACGACGCGGCGGCGCTGGGTGCGGCGATGGCGGCCCGCCGGATCGTCTGCGCCGGCCCCGGCGGACTGGCGGAGCGGGAGATCCTGGCCGCGCGGATGCTCGAGCTGGCTGCGCGGGACGGCGACCCGCCCACCGAGCTGGCGGCTCGCCTGTGGCAGATCGATGCGTCGAGCGAGCGCGGCGACCTCCAGCGGGTGGCAGACGAGGTCGACGCCCTGGCCCGGTGCGCCTCATCGCTCGGCTGGCTCACCGCCCGCTTCGAGGTAGCGAGGTGCCGTGCGGTCCTGGCGCAGGCGCAGGGCCGGTACGCCGACGCGGTGCGGCTCGAGGACACGGCCTACGAACTCATGAAGGCGCGGGGCCTGGCGTCGACCCTCGTACTCAGGTCGGGACTGCTGCCCGTGGTCGGCCGCCACGTCGGACCGGACCGGCGGTCGATGGACGCCAGCGCGATGATGTCGGGCGACCCGGAGGTCCTGCGTCGCTTCGGGCTGATTGCCCACGTGGCCGCCGCGCACGCCCACGCGACGGCGGGCGAGCTCGGAGAGGCAGAGCGGCTCTATCGCGCGTCGGGTTCGGTCGAGTCCTGGCGTCCGCCGCCGCACGTGGTGCTGCTCGTCGACGCTTTCGGTATCGCGGTGTCGGACGTTCTCGGCGACGCCGGAGACCTGTCCTACTTGCGCGATCGTCTCGCCGCCCATCGCGGCCACCATGTCGTGAGTGGCATTGCCCAGATCTGCTACTTCGGACCGGTCGAGCTGTGGCTCGGCGTGGCCGCGCACCGGCTCGGACTCTTGGACGAGGCCGTAGCCGACCTCGAGCAGGCCGATGCCCACTGTGCGCGCGCCGGCGCCGCAGGCTTCCGGGTGGAGGCCCAGATCCGCCTCGCCGCCGTGCTGGCCGACCGGCGCGGTCACGGCGACCTGACCCGGGCGGGTGTCCTACTCGGTGTGGCGGCTCCGACAGCGCGCCGGCTCGGTATGACGCCGTACGTCGCGACTGCCGCGGCGGTCCAGGCCGAGGTGGACCGGCTCGCCGGCGTCGTCGCACTGTCGCCGCGAGAGACCGAGGTGGCACGGCTGGTGGCGGAAGGGCTGACCAACCGCGAAATCGCGGCGCGCCTGGTGCTTTCGGAGCGCACCGTCGAGCAGCACGTGCGGAGCGTGCTGGCCAAGCTGGGGCTGACCAACCGTGCGCAGGTGGCCGCCTGGGCTGCGCATCGGGTTGCGTACCACGCCTGAGTGGATCCACGGATCCCGCGGACGGGCAGGCGCCCCTACGGTGCGGTCATGACCACCGACACCGCTTCCGCTGCCACGCCCGTCCACGAGACCGTACGGTCCCTGATCAACGCCGCCATACCGGCGCGTTGCCTGCACCTGGTCGCCGAGCTCGGGGTGGCCGACCAGGTCGAAGGCGAGATCGACGTCGCCGCGCTGGCCGAGCGTTGCGCGGTGGATCCCGACTCTCTCGACCGTGTGCTCAGGCTGCTGGTCAGCTACGGCGTCTTCACGCGCCGCGGGTCGACGTACAGCCATAACGACGCCTCCGCGCTGCTCCGCTCCGACCACCCCAGGTCGATGCGCGCCTTCGCGCAGATGATGGGCCTGCCGGTCTTCGACCAGACCTTCGCCCGGCTCACTCACACGCTCGCGACCGGCGCGCCGGCGATCGAGAGCGTCTCCCCGGGCGGCCTGTGGACCTATCTGCGGTCCAATCCGGAAGCGGCCGAGACCTTCAACCGGGCCATGGAGGCGAAGGCGCAGGCCGATATCGGCGCCGTGGTGTCCGCCTACGACTTCCAGCCGTTCGCCACGGTCGCGGACATCGGAGGCGGACGCGGTCACCTGCTACGGGCCGTCCTCGAGGCGGCTCCGGGTGCGCGGGGCATTCTGTTCGAGCTGCCCGGAGTGGTGGACTCGTTGCCGGAGCCCGGCCCGGGCCTCGGCTACCACCGCGGCGACTTCTTCGTGGACCCCTTGCCGCGTGCCGACTGCTACGTACTGATGGAAATCATCCACGACTGGGACGACGCCGAGGCGACCGCGATCCTGCGCGCGATCCGCAGCGCGGCCTCGCCCGGCGCGACCGTGCTGATCGTCGAGGGCATCCGCGACGACGACGTCGACGACCCCCGCGCGGCCACCCTCGACGTGATCATGCTGGCGCTCACCGGCGGCCGGGAGCGTACGCCGGCGCAACTCGGCGCACTCCTCGGCGACGCCGGGTTCCGCACCACCACCGTCATCGACACCCCGAGCGCCATGCGGGTGCTCGAGGCCGTGGCGATCTGACGACACCTACCGACTCGAGGAGGAGTCATGGCCACCGAATCTGCGACCGGTGTCCGCCTGGTGCCACCGCCCCCACGCTGGGTGCTGCGGACGATGAACCACGTGATGCGGCCGCTGCTCGCCTCACCGCTCGGCAGGCGAATGGACGGCGTCATGTTGCTGGAGTTCCAGGGCCGGCGCTCGGGCCGTACCATCCGGGTCCCCGTCAACCTGAACCGCGTGGACGGAGTCTTCATGGCCTTCACCGAGGCGCCGTGGCGGCACAATTTCGTGACCCGCACGCCCGTAACCCTGACCTACCGAGGCCGGGCGCACCACACCCACGGCACGCTGGTGCGCCTCACCCCGGACGAGATGGGTGCGGCCGTCCGCAAGTCGCTGGACAGCGGTGGCTCGGCGCAGCGGATGGGGATCCGCAGTCCGAAGGGGCACGAGCCGACCGCCGAAGAGCTCGCCGCACTAGCTCCGGCCCTGGGCAGGTGCGCAATCCGCCTCGAGCTGGAGCCCGCGGCCCTCGAGGAATGACCGGCAAAGGCTTCTGACGATATGGCCGTGACAGGCAGCCTCGCCTAATGCCCGAGATCGCGGCGACCGGCGCTCAGCCGCGTACCCACCCGCCTGCCCGCGCCAGCCAACCGACACACGAGCAGATATCCCCGCGCGTTCTGGGTTCTCCCTTCCTACACCAGCAGAGAACCCATCACAGCAGGAGATATCCCCTCGCGTGAGCTACCCCGTGGCGGTGGGTGCACGGCGCGGGTCGGTGGGCGGTGCTGGTGGGTCGGCGGCTGGCAGGGCGGGTGGGTCGGTGGGTGCGCAGCGCGGTGGGTTGGTGGGTTGGTAGCGGGCGGGGTGGAGGTGGAATGCCGGAAGGCCGGTCGAGCTGGTGCTCGGCCGGCCTTCTCGGGGGAGGTACTGCGTTGTTGCGGGGGTGCTGGGTTACTTGGTGCCGAAGACCTGGAGTTCGGTCATGTCGGTGAAGCTGCAGCCGCTGGTGGTGCTGCCGGGGCAGGTGGTGGAGAAGTCCGGGACCTGCGGGCTGAGCAACCAGAAGCGGACGTACTGAACGCCGGTCGCGTTGCCGCTCGGGGTGAGCAGGTTGTACTTGCCCTGGTTGGCGGTGGTGAAGGTGCCCTCCTGAGCGGTCGCCCAGGTGGTGCCGTCGGCCGAGGTCTCGATCTTGTACTGGCCGGTCGACGCCGTGCCCGAGTCACCGCAGGTGGCCGACGGGTCGACGTTGAAGGAGCTGATGTTGACCTTCTCCGGCAGCTTGATGTCGACGTGCTTCGGGACCATCGTGCCCGTCGGCGTGCCGTTGTTGTCGCCGGTGGTGCTGCCCCAGCCGGTGCCCTGCGCGTTGTCGATCGCACCGCCCGGGCCGCAACCGAAGTCGCTGTAGTCCGGACCGTTGAAGCCGACGACAGACCCGCCGCCGGAGGAGGCGGCCCAGTTGCGGCGCGGTACGAAGTTCGCCTGAGCGCCGGCGCTGACCTTGACGGGCTGGACGAGCAGCTCGTAGCCCGGAGCGGAGACGACGACCTTCGGGTAGGTACCCGGCGCAACGCCGGTGATCGTGTACTTGCCGGTCGCGTCGGTCGAGCCCGCGTAGTCACCGGCGTAGCCGGACGAGTGACCGCCGACGTACACGAGCGCGCCGGCCACCGGGGCACCGGTGTCCTTGTCCTTCACGGTGCCGGTCAGCGAGGTGGTCGCACCTGTCGGCGGCTTGTGGAAGTCCTGCGCAGGGTAGGCGTCGCCGCCGTCGACGACACCGGCGTACCAGCCCATGCCGCGGTTGGCGAACACGGTCCAGATGATGTCGGCGTTCTTACCGCCGCTGGCGACCAGGTCGGCTTGGACGATCGCGTTGCGCATGTCGAGCATTGTCGGGTCGGCCGGCGACAGCTCCATCGCGCGGGTGATGATGCTCATCGCGTAGGCGCGACCGAACCGCTCACGCAGGTCCCACAGGGTCTGGGCCCAGACCTCGCCGGACGAGTGCACCTCCGGACCGCGGGATCCGATGGTCGGGAAGTCGCCGTACGTGTAGCCGCCCTTGGCACCGTTCGCCTTGACACAGTTCGGGCTCACAGCCTTCACGCGGCAGTCGATCGCCTGGGTGCGGAACAGGTCGCCGTGCGAGACGTACTTGCCCTCGAGGACCTCACCCGCAGCGGTGGTGTCCTTCTCCAGGCCGTGCGAGACCAGGTAGTCCATCGCGTAGAAGTCGCTCCACGCCTCGCCCATCGAGCCGCCCTGGATGCTGTTCAGGGTCGAGTTGCCGGTGGCGTCGACGACCAGGCGGTTCGACAGACCGTGTGTGTACTCGTGGTACAGGATGCTGGCGTCGTTGGCGCCACTGGCCGGGACCCACGGCTCCTGCGCGTCGGACTTGCCCGGCGAGTGCCACAGGTACATCTGCATGGTCGGCGAGGTGCCGTCCGGCGGCGTCGACATGTTCGCGTTGTCGTCGTGGTTGGCGTCGGGTCCTCCGTCCGCACCGGTCGCGGCGCCGTCGAGGGCGTTCAGGTGCACCGGGTCGCCGCCCGCGGCGTCGAACGAGCCGGCCGCCGGGGTGAAGCTGATCGGCGCCTTCGCCAGCCAGTCGTGGAAGTTGCTGGCCAGGTAGAACGCGTTGGTGACGTCCTGGTTCAGGTTCGTCTTCCAGGAGTCCGGCTTCGCCGGGTCCCAGGTGCAGATGAACGAGGCCGAGCAGAACGAGGACGCGTTCTGGAAGGTGGTCAGCTTGTACTCGGCGCCGGTCTTGGTGCCGGGCACCTTGACCGTCTCGCCGGCGTTCGGCTGGTTGTCGTCGTTGACGTCCGCGAAGGCGGCGACCGACGTACCTTCCAGGAGGGTCTTGGCGTTCTTCGGCAGCCACTTGTTGTAGATCAGGTTCTCGACCCGCTGCGTGCCGCCCTTCGCGGCGCCCGGGTAGTTGTCCTGCACGAGTGCGTCGCCGTTGCCCTCGCTGACCAGGTCCTTGCGGTACAGCGTGGCACCGGTCTGGGCGTCGACGACGTGGCTGTAGATCTTGGTGCCACCGGAGTTGGTGTAGGTCAACCAGCCCTTGCGGAGCCCGTCGGCGGTGTGGAACCACACCTGCTTGGCGGTGTCGCCGTTGCTCCACTTGGTGCTCACGCCGGACGTGGTCGCGGTCGCGGACTTCGTCGTACCACCGGCGTCCTGGATCGCGGCGCTGCGGGCGCCCGCGGCGGTGACCTTCGGCGACGCGGCGGCGGACCGGCTCTGCGCGGCGGTGGCGAGGCCGGAGACCGGCGAGCCCATGACCGAGATCAGCTGGCCGTGCTTGGTGACGTTGGCCTTCAGGCCGTTGCCGAACACCTCGACGCCGTCGACGACCTGCGACCAGAAGATGTGGTGGGTACCGAGATCGTCGACGTAGTCCTTGCGCAGCTTCAGCGTGCCGAGGTCGGCGTCGGACAGCTTGAAGATCTCCGGGTGCGCCTTCACATAGCCGAGGGCAACGTCCGTGGCCTTCTTCGCGCTCTTACCGGTGAGGAAGCCGTTGAGCTTGGTGACCTGGGCCGGCGTGCCGGTGTTCGGGTCGACCTCGACGACACCCTGGGTGCCGAGCGAGTCGCGGAACTTCTTCGCGGCGGCCGTCTCCTTGCCCTCGACCTTCGCGGCGCGGGCATAGGTGGTGCGGGCGTTCGGCGTACGGGCGTCGTAGTTGCCCTTGCGGTCCTTGGCTGCACTCTGTTCGGTCTGCGCGGGTTTCTTGCCCTCGGCACCGGAGTTCTGAGCAGCGTCCGCGCCACCGCCGGCCGTCATGGCCAGCACGGTGGCAGCCGCGGAGACGGCTGAGACTGCTAAGAGCCCCCGCCCTCTGCGTGATGTTGTCACAGCGAATCTCCATCAAGTTTCGTGTTCGCGGGTCGCCCTCCACGACCCGTCCCCGGGGGCCGACCTTAAGCCTGCGGAAGGGTCCGGGGAAGAGAAATCACCGGAATGTCGCGGAGTCGAGGGTTGTCCTTCGTGCTCGGAACAGTACCGTTAGTGACCGGAAGGTTGCACGTAGCGACAGACCGGTCACTAACGGTGTCTCAAAGGGGTCAGAAGGCTCCGGCGCCGTTCGGCGTACCGAGGCCTGTCGGACCGTCCCAACCAGTGCGGGCGTTGCACCACTGGGTTGTCGGGCAGGCGCCGTTGCTGCCGCTCGTCACGTCGAACAGCGAGCCCGGGTGGGTGTACGGCAACGCGTTGGCGTATCCGGCGGTGTTGCCCGACAGCGCGTAGACCGCCGCGATGATCGGCGCGGCCTCACTCGTACCGCCGAACTGCGCCCAGGTCGACGCCGTCTTGCTCGTCGGGTAGTAGATCGCCATGCCGCCCTTGGACGGGTCGGCCGCCGCGGACACGTCGGCCATCGCACGCTTCGAGCAACCGGTGTCGAACGACGACGCGGCGCTCAGAGCCGTGTTGTACGTCGAGCAGCCCGAGCCGGCGCCGTCCCAGACGCTCTCGCTCCAACCGCGAGTGTTGCTAGCAGCAACCAACGACGTACCGCCGACAGCAGTCGTGTACGACGAGGACGCCGGGTAACTACCGCCCTGGTAACCGTTGTCACCGGTGGAGGCGGTGACCGCGATACCCGGGTGGTTGTAGTAACTGCCGTACGTCGCGTCGGACGCGTCGCCACCGCCGTAACTGTTGGAGATGGCAACGACTCCCGGCTGCTTGGACGCCGTCACGACCGCGGCGCCGAGGTCGGCGAAGCTCGCCGAGTTCGCCTGGACGACGACGATCTTCGCGTCCGGCGCGGCCGCCGACACCGCGTCGACGTCGAGCGCCTGCTCACCGGCCCAGCCGACGTTGAACCGCGGAAGTGTCGTCCCGCCGCTCTGGTTGATGATCTTCAGGCAGCCGTTGGCCGTCGTACATGCCGACAGGCCGAACTGTGAGCGATAGACGCCGAGGTCGCGCTCCAGGTTCGGGTAACCGTAGGCGTCGACGATCGCGACCGTCCGGCCGCCGGCGCTGAGACCGTTCAGCTTGTACGCGTCGCGCAGGCCGGTCGGGGTGAGACCGGTCGCCGGTGGTGCGGTGGACGCGGGCGCGACACCCTTGTCGTTCACCAGCTTGACCGCCATGCAGGCCGCGGTGTGCGCGGCCGTAGCTGCCGAGCAGACCTTGGCGGCATGCTTCCCGGCCGTGTAGGGGGTGGGCGCCGCGACGGCTCCCGATGCGCTCGACACCGCTGTGGTCAGTCCGACGACGGCAAGTGCGCCGGCACTCAGGGCGGAGACGAGAATCCGTTGCCTCAACTGGACTCCTCGAGGTTGGGGCAGGCCTCCGCGGATGGTCCCGTCGGGCCGGTGGGCGGAGGCCGGCTTGATTTGGGGGTGATCGCATCGTGCGTCCGCCGGAGCACCGGAAGCCAGCGATCGGACCGCTGACAAATGTCATGGGTGACCCCGTGACAACCGCCCCGGCTGGACCGGAATTCTCGCGTGATCGCGGCGTCACGAGGGGGCGCGGGCCGATGAAGGTTTCCCCCTGAGTTTCCGGAGCGCCGACTCTTGACACGGTTTCAGCTCTCGGGACTATGCTGCCGGAATCTCTGAGAAATCGATTTCCCTCGCTGGAGGTTTCGTCATGGACCAAGCCCTGCTCAGCAGACGACGTTTCCTCCAGGCCAGTGGCGGTACGGCGCTCGCCGCATCGCTGGCCGCCTGCGGAGGCGGGGGTAGTGGGGGCGGTGCATCCACCAAGGAGCTGTCGTTCGTCTACATGGGCACGGCGGAGCAGCAGGCGACCTGGAACAAGCTGTTCGCGAAGTTCACCGAGCAGCACCCGGAGATCAAGCTCGAGGCCGAGGGCATCCCGCTGTCGAACTGGGGCGACTTCTTCAACAAGCTCTCCACCCGGATCGCCGGCGGCCAGGTGCCGGATGTCATCCAGATCGCCACCGAGGGCCAGCGGCTGTTCGCGTCCAAAGGCCTGCTCGCGCCGCTCGACGACTACATCAAGAAGGACCAGTCGACGATCGACGAGTACTACGGCGACATGGACCCGAACCTGATCGAGTGGGACAAGAAGTACGCGTCCACCGACGGCAAGACGTACTACCTGCCGGGCGAGTTCAACACGATGTGCATGTGGTACTCGAAGGACCTGTTCGCGAAGGCCGGCGTACCCGAGCCGACCGCGAAATGGACGTGGGACGACTTCCGGCACGGGTGCGAGCAGATCAAGACCAAGACCGGCGCCTTCGGGTACGCCGCCGACTCGGCGTACTTCGCGGCGATCATGCCGTGGCTGCTCACCAACGGGACCAGCAGTTTCTCCGAAGACTGGTCGACGCCGACGTACGACGACCCTCGCGTGATCGAGGCTGCCGAATTCAATCGGAAGCTGGTTGCGGACAAGCTGTCGCCGCCGCCCGGCGGCACGTTCGACGCGTTCACCGCGGCCGCGCAGGGCAAGCTCGCGATGTTCGGCGGTGGCCGCTGGCCGATCATCAGCATCCGGAACCTGAAGGCGACGTCGAAGATGGGCATCGTGCCCTGGCCTGTGAAGGTGCAGCAGGGCTCGCCGGTCGGCTGGAACGGGTACCCGATCCTGAAGGCGTCGAAGAAGAAGGACGACGCCTGGACGTTCATCAAGTTCCTGATCTCGAAGGAAGGCTCGTCGACGTTCGCCCAGCTCGGCGGCACCATCGTCCCGGCGCGGAAGTCGATCGCGAACAGCCAGTCGTTCCTCACCGACGCACCGAACGGGACGGAGTACCTCTACCAGGCGCTCAGCTACGCGACCCCGATCCCGTCGCCGGACAAGGGCGCCGCCGTACAGAAGGCGATCGAGGACGGCTGGAAGCAGGTGCTGACCGGCAACGCCGCGCCGGCCGACGCACTCGGCAAGGCCCAGACCACGCTGGAGGGATTGGTCTGAAACCCCAACGTCGTGACTGGCTGCCGGGCTACTTGTTCATCAGCCCAGCCATCCTGCTCTTCGTCGTCTTCGTCGCCGGGCCTCTGGTCGCCGCCTTCGCGCTCAGCCTGTTCCACTGGGATTTGCTGAGTACGCCGGAATTCGCGGGTCTGGACTACTTCAGGCAACTCGTCACCGACGGCGCCACCGTGCGTGCCGTGATCAACACCTTCGTCTTCGCGCTCGCGTCGGTGGTCACCCATATCGGGATCGGGATGCTGCTCGCGCTCGGCGTACACCGGACGATGACGCGCGGAACGAAGTACTTCGTCAGAACCGCCTATTTCTTCCCGTTCCTGGTGTCCTGGGCGGCGGTCGCGCTGATCTGGAAGTACGTCCTGGATCCGGCGTTCGGGCTGGCGAACTACTACCTCTCGGCGACGACGAACTGGCTCGCCTCGCCGACGCTCGCGTTGCCGACGCTGATCGTGGTCGACTGGTGGCACACGATCGGGTACACGTTCATCATCCTGCTGGCCGGGCTGCAGACCGTGCCGGCGCAGCTGCACGAGGCGGCGCGGGTGGACGGCGCGAACGCGTGGTGGCGGTTCTGGAGCGTGACGCTGCCGGTGATGTCGCCGACGATCTTCTTCGCGACCGTGATCACGTTCATCGGCGCGTTCCAGATCTTCGACCCGATGGTGATCATGACGCAGGGCGGCCCGGACGGGGCGACCCGGAGCATCGTGCAGTACACGTACGAGAAGGGCTTCCAGTCCTTCGAGGTCGGGTACGCCGCGGCGCTGTCGCTCGTCCTGTTCGTCGTGATCATGGTCGTCACCGGCCTGCAGTTCCGCCTGAGCCGGAGGTGGGTGCACCAGTGAGGGGCAAGCTGCTCGACCTCGTGCTGGTGCTCGGCGGGGTGGTGATGATCACGCCGCTGGTGTGGCTGGTCGTGAACGCGTTGTCGGAGCCGATCGACGCGTTCCAGTTGCCGCCGCGGTGGATTCCGCGACCGCCGACGCTGCAGAACTTCCAGCAGGTGCCCGACCTGATCCCGTTCGCGCAGATGGCCTGGAACAGTCTGCAGATCGCGGTGATCACGACGGCCGGCGCATTGCTGACGAGCGCGCTGGCGGCGTACGCGTTCAACCGGCTGCGGTTCCCGGGGCGGGACCAGATCTTCTCGGTTCTGCTGGCAGCGCTGGTTGTTCCGGTGCAGCTGACCGTCGTCCCGATCTTCATCATGATGCGCTGGTTGCATCTGGTGGACACGACGGTGGCGATCTGGTTGCCCGCGTTGGTGAACGTGTTCGGGATCTTCTTCCTGCGGCAGTACATCTCGTCGATCCCGCGGGAGCTGGACGAGGCGGCGATCATGGACGGCGCCGGGCATTTCTGGATCCTGTTCCGGGTGATTCTGCCGCTCGCGCGACCGGGGCTCACGGCACTCGGGATCTTCGTCTTCGAGGCGTCCTGGAACAACTTCTTCTGGCCGTACATCTTCCTGTCGTCGCCGGAGAAGATGACGCTTCCCGTGGGGCTGGTGTCGTTGCAGGGAGCGGTCGGCGGCGGTCCGGCCGTCGTACTGTTCGCCGCGATCACCCTGGTGGTGCTACCGATCCTCGTCCTGTTCCTGATCTTCCAGCGCTCGTTCATCGCCTCCATCGCGTCCACAGGCTTGCGCGCATGACCAACCACCCCGGCGCCACGCACGACCATCTCCCGACCGCGCTCAAGGCGCTCTGGCACGAGCTCCCTCTGCTGGCCACGGCCGGAGCCCTCGTCTGCGCAGCCTCGGCCGTTGTAGTACTACTCAGTCCAGGGCTGTCACCACTCAGCGTTCTCCTAGCCGCATTCGCCATCGCCCCGGTTTGGGCAGCCGTCGTCGCCACCATGGATGCAGTAGTCCGAGAAGACCGCGGCGGCGTACCCTTGCTGCTGAAGAACCTCCGCAGGCACGCACTAGCCGGGCTGGAGGTGGGTGTGGTTCCGGCAGTAGTGATCGCGCTCGCTCTACTGAACTGGCACCTGTACGCCGGACCGCTCTACGCCCTCCCCCTGGCAGTCAGCGGCTGTGCCGGCGTGCTGCTACTACTGGCCTCCTGCTACGCGTTCAGCCTGCGTATCACCTCAGGACTGCGCGGCAAGACACTCTGGTTCACCGCACTCCATCTGGTCGCCCGCGCTCCGCTGGTCCCACTCGGCGTACTCGCACTCGTTTTCGTCGCCCTGCTCCTCGGGACCTCGGTTACCGCCTCACTACTCCTGCTCGCCCCCGGTCCGGTGGCGTTGTTCGCCTCTGCCGGCACCTGGACTTCTTATGGGACGGAGAAACATGCACTACACCGGTGAGAACCTTCGACACTTCGCACTGCCGTTGGGAGGTCTCGGCACCGGCACCGTCGCGCTGGCCGGCAACGGTGCGCTGCGGCAATGGCAGCTGCACAACATCGGCAACCACGAAGGACATGTGCCGGACAGCTTCTTCGCGATCCGCCTCTCCCGGATCGAGCCGCCGCTCGACGAGATCCGCCTCCTCCAAGGCCTGCCGCTGGACCCCACCGACACCCCGCTGGTCACCGATGACGTCGTACCGGCTGGCGAGCAACGACTGCACGAGGTCATCCCGTCGATCGGTACGACGAAGGTGACCGCTACCTATCCCCGCGCCCGTGTGGTGTACGAGACGGAGCTGCCGATCGAGATCAGCCTGGACGTGTTCAACCCGTTGGTGCCGTCGGACGCGGCCGCCAGCTCGCAGCCGGTCGTCGGGTTCACGTTCACGCTGCACAACCCGGGTGACATCGCCATCCACGGCAAGCTCGCAAGCGCGCTCCAGAACTCGGTCGGCTGGGACGGCGTCACCCCGGTCGACGGCGTGTCCTGCAGCCTGTACGGCGGCAACACGAACCGCACCCGCCGCAGCGGCGGCTGGACCTCACTCGTCCTCGAAAACACCACGCTTCCTCTCGATCACCCCGGTTCCGGGCAGCTGGTACTCGCGACCGACTCTGACGCGTTCACTCACCCGCAATGGTCCCGTCCGGACGAATTCGTTGCCTTCCTCAACGGCCCCGTACACCAGGCGAGCGGTGCCAGCGCTCCGGGCACCACCTGGAACGGCGGCCTGGCGGTGCCGTTCAACCTCCGACCAGGTGAGACCGCCACGGTCCGGTTCGTGATCGCGTGGCACTTCCCGAACCGATATGTCGACTTCAACCAGTTCGGACCGCACCCGGAGTACGGTCACACCCGCTTCTGGCTCGGCAACGCGTACACCCGTCGTACGCCGGACGCCGTCGCCGCGGCCGACCACTTCATCGAGCACTGGTCCGAACTGGAAACACTGACGACCGCCTGGACGGAGGCGTTCGAGGAGAGCAGTCTGCCCGGCGAGGCCGGTGCACGGCTAGCAGCGCTAGCGGCCGATGTACGGAGTCCAACCGTCTTCCAGACCGCGGACGGCGACGTACTCGGATTCGAAGGCGTCCTCGGCGCGTCCACCGCGATGTGGGGCGGCCGGTACGGCGGCTCGTGTCCGCTCAACTGCACGCACGTGTGGAACTACGAGCAGACGCTGTCGCGCCTCTTCCCGGCGCTGGAGCAGAACATGCGTGACACGGAGTACGACGTCATGCAGGCACCGGAGGGGTACATCCCGCACCGGGTCCGTGCACCGCTCTACGTGAAGCAACTGTGGGACGTGGTGATCGGTGGACCGGAAGAGCCGGCCCTGGACGGGATGCTGGGCGCGGTACTCAAGACATATAGAGAGGTACGGCAGGGCGCCGGTCTGGACTGGTTGGTTCGACGTTGGCCTCAGGTGGTGCGCCTACTCGACCACATCCACGGCAAGTGGCTGCGGGACGGCGTACTGCGTGGCATCCAGCCCAGTACGCACGACATCGACCTGTGCGGTGTCAACTCGTTCATGGGCACCCTGTGGCTCGCTGCACTACGTGCGGCGGAGGAGATGGCGCTACTGCTCGGCGAGGACGCCAAGGAGTACCGCAGCCTGTTCGACACGGGCAGCACGGCGTACGACGAACTGCTCTTCACAGGCGAGTACTACCGGCAGATCCTGGACCCGGAGGAGACCCGTGACTTCCAGTGGGGTGACGGCTGCCTGGCCGACCAGCTGATCGGGCAGTGGTGGGCGCACCAGCTGGACCTCGGCTACCTGCTCCCGGAGGACCACGTGCGTACAGCGCTGCGAAACGTCGTACGGCACAACCTGCGGACCGGTTTCCGCGACTTCGACCACCCCTACCGCGTCTTCGCCGACGGCGACGACACCGGACTCCTCATGTGCACCTGGCCACACGGCGGCCGCCCCGACATCCCCACCCGGTACTGCGACGAGGTCTGGACCCGGCTCGGAGTACCAGGTCGCCGCCCACTGCCTCTACGAAGGCCTCACCGCCGAGGGCTTGTCCATCCTGCAAGGCCTCTGGACCAGGTACGACGGAACCCGCCGCAACCCGTTCAACCCGATCGAGTGCGGCGACCACTACATCCGCAACGCCGCGGGCTGGTCCGTCCTCGAAGCCCTCACCGGCTACCGCCACAACGCGATCACCAAGACCATCACCTTCGCGCCCCTCCCCCCGGCCCGATCAGGCAACACCTGGCGCTTTCCCTTCACCACCAACACCGGCTGGGCCACCGCCACCCACAACGGCACCACCCTCACCCTCACCTGCCAAACCGGCCACCTCGACCTCCGAACAGTCCACGTGGATGGCACGCCGTACCCGATCGACGCCCCCGTCATCCCCGGAAAACCCTTGGTGATCGCAACAACCTGACACCTACCGTCGAGGCATGGACCTCGTCGAGCGTGCGCAGGCGCTGCAGGCCGAGGCCCAGGAGCTCTATCGACTCCTGGACCTCGGCACGGCCTTCCCCTGGCAACCTGTGCTGATCGGGAGCGCGCTGTCGGGGTTGATGGTGGACCGCGACCTCGACGTCATGTTCGACGCCCCGGACGCGACGACCGCCGCCATCCTCAACGGCCTGATCACCCTGGCCGGCCGGGTGGAGTTGCGCAGCGTCGACTTCCGAGACGAGCGAGCGGACCGCCGCCCCACACCAGCAATCACCGACGAACGCTTCTACGCGGTGTTGCACACCGACGACTGGAAGATCGACCTGACTTTCTGGCTGCATGTGGTGAAGCGACCGCATGTGGCTGATGCGCTGCGGCTGAAGGGAGCGAGCGATGGGCAGCGGCGGCGGATTCTGGAGTCGAAGGATGCCGATGCCGACAGGGACAGTTCGGCGATCTACGCCGCCGTTCTCGGGAAATAGAAGAGTGCCGGCCGTCCGGCAACGCCACCGGACGGGCGGCACTCGATCAGGGGAGTCCTAGTTCGGCGGACTCTTTGTCGGTGAAGAGGCGGGAGCGGATCAGGAAGCGGACGCCCTCGGGGGCCTCCACCGAGAAGCCGCTGCCTCGGCCTTTCACCACGTCGACGGTGAGTTGGGTGTGCTTCCAGTACTCGTACTGGTTCGCGGACATCCAGAAGGCGATCGGATCGTCTACCCCGTCGACGACCAGGTCACCGAGATGCACGTCCGCGGACCCCGTGATGAATTCCCCGTCCGGGTAACACATCGGCGAGCTGCCGTCGCAGCAGCCACCGGACTGGTGGAACATCAGCGGACCGTGCATCCCGGTGAGGCGGCGCAGCCACTCCGCCGCCTCGTCCGTCAACAACACCTTCTCGACCGTCATGAGCTCAGAAGAACCCGAGCTTCGAAGGGCTGTAGCTGACCAGCAGGTTCTTGGTCTGCTGGTAGTGGTCGAGCATCATCTTGTGGTTCTCCCGGCCGATGCCGGAGTTCTTGTACCCGCCGAACGCCGCGTGCGCCGGGTAGGCGTGGTAGTTGTTCGTCCAGACCCGCCCGGCCTGGATCTCCCGGCCGGCCCGGTACGCCGTGTTGATGTCCCGCGACCAGACGCCCGCCCCGAGTCCGTACAGCGTGTCGTTGGCGATCTTCATCGCGTCGGCGTAGTCGTCGAACTTGGTCACCGCGACGACCGGGCCGAAGATCTCCTCCTGGAAGATCCGCATCTTGTTGTCGCCCTCGAAGACCGTCGGCTGGATGTAGTACCCGCCGGCCAGGTCGCCTTCCAGTTCCGCGCGAGCTCCACCGGTCACGACCCGGGCGCCCTCGGCGCGACCGATGTCGAGGTAGGCGAGGATCTTCTCGTACTGGTCGTTGCTGGCCTGCGCGCCCATCATCGTGTCGGTGTCGAGCGGGTTGCCGAGTTTGATCGCCTGCGTCCGGGCCACCGCGTCGCCCAGGAACGATTCGTAGATCGACGACTGGATCAGCGCCCGTGACGGGCAGGTGCAGACCTCGCCCTGGTTCAGCGCGAACATCGTGAAGCCCTCGAGCGCCTTGTCGTAGAAGTCGTCCCGGGACGACGCGACGTCGGCGAAGAACACGTTCGGGCTCTTGCCGCCGAGCTCGAGGGTCACCGGGATGATGTTCTCGGACGCGTACTGCATGATCAGCCGCCCGGTCGTGGTCTCACCAGTGAACGCGACCTTGGCCACTCTGTTGCTCGAGGCAAGCGGTTTGCCGGCCTCGACGCCGAACCCGTTGACGACGTTGAGTACGCCGGGCGGCAGCAGGTCGTGGATCAGTTCGAGCAGCACGTGGATCGAGGCCGGGGTCTGCTCGGCCGGCTTGAGTACGACGGCATTGCCGGCCGCGAGCGCGGGCGCCAGCTTCCAGACCGCCATCAGGATCGGGAAGTTCCACGGGATGATCTGCGCGACCACGCCGAGCGGCTCGTGGAAGTGGTACGCGATGGTGTCGTCGTCGATCACCGACACCGAGCCCTCCTGGGCCCGCAGCGCGCCGGCGAAGTACCGGAAGTGGTCGATCGCCAGCGGCAGGTCGGCGGCCAGCGTTTCGCGGACGGCCTTGCCGTTGTCCCAGGATTCGGCAACCGCGAGCAGCTCGAGGTTGGCCTCGATCCGGTCGGCGATCTTGTTCAGGATGTTGGCGCGCTCGGCCGGTGACGTCCGCCCCCAGCCCGGCGCGGCACCATGGGCGGCGTCGAGGGCACGCTCGACGTCGTCCGCCGTACCGCGAGCGATCTCGGTGAAAGTCTCCCCCGTGACGGGAGTTGGGTTCTCGAAGTACCCGCCCTTGACCGGCGGCACCCACTCCCCGCCGATGTAGTGGTCGTAGCGCGACTTGAACGTGACCGGGCTGCCATCCTGCCCAGGAGCTGCGAAGATCGTCATTGGTTCTCCTTCGGATACCCGACGTTGAACCGAAGGTAGGAGAATGAACGTTGCACCGACGTTGCAGCGCGGAGTGAGGCGGCATGGACGCACCGGATCAGGCCCGCCGGTTGAGCGAGTTGTACGACGAGGTTCTCGGCGGCGGCCGGGCAACGGCCGACCCGCGCCCGCTCGTTGCCGCTTCCTGGGAGCGCTCTCTGGCGGCCGCGGTCGATCCCGAGCTCGACGCGCCGCCGGTGATCGTCGACCCGGACGTGGTCGCGGCGCTCC
This sequence comes from Kribbella pratensis, assembly GCF_004366075.1. Lineage (GTDB taxonomy): Bacteria > Actinomycetota > Actinomycetes > Propionibacteriales > Kribbellaceae > Kribbella > Kribbella pratensis. The sequence goes on from NZ_SODU01000002.1 coordinate 137,878, forward strand.
GCGAGAACCACCCGCTGCAGGCCGTCCTCCCGGTGCTCCGGCAGACGCTGACCACGATCGCCGACGAGGCGTCGCACATCATGATCATCACCGACGCGCAGGGGACGATCCTGTGGCGCGAGGGATCGTCGGAGGTGAAACGCCAGGCCGACCGGATCGCGCTGTCCGAGGGTGCGGTCTGGTCGGAGGAGAAGATCGGGACGAACGGCATGGGTACGTCGCTCGCCGTCGGCCAACCGGTCCAGATCCACTCGGCCGAGCACCTGGTCCGCCGGATCCACGAATGGACCTGCGCCGCCGCGCCGGTCCACGATCCCGACACCGGCAAGCTGCTCGGCGCGGTCGACGTCTCCGGACCGCTGCGCACGGTCCACCCCGCCATGGTCGCCCTGGTGACCGCGGCGGCTCAGCTCGCCGAAGGACAGCTGCGGGTCCGGATGGCCGCCGCCGACGAGATGCTTCGCGCCCGCAACATGCGGCACCTGATGGCGCTCGGCGATGCGCCGGGGGCCTTGCTGACCCCGACCGGCCGCGTGCTCGCCGTCCAGCCGCTCGAATGGTTGCCCGACCGCCTCGTCGTACCGGACGGCGCCGACCGCATCGACCTCGGCGACGGCCGGGAAGGTCTGCTGGAGCGCCTGGACGAGGGCTTCCTGCTCCGCATGCCCGGTACGCCGGTACGCCGTACGCGACCGTCGTTGCGGTTGAAGCTGCTCGGCTCGGGACAGCCGATCGCGGTCGTCGACGGCCGCGAGATCGCGCTGACATTGCGGCGCGCCGAAGTACTCGCACTGTTGTTACTGCAGCCGACCGGGCTCACAGCCGACCAGTTGATGCTCCAGTTGTACGGCGACGAGGGCAACCCGACGACGGTCCGCGCCGAGATGCACCGGCTGCGGAACCTGCTCGGCGGCGGAGTCCTCGACACCAAGCCGTACCGCATCATCGCGGACGTCACCGGCGACGTGACCGAAGTACAGGCCGCGCTGCGCCGCGGCGATCTGCCGAAGGCCCTCGAGCTGTACGCCGGTCCGCTGCTCGCCCGCTCCGACGCCCCGGCACTGCGCTCCGAACGTGACGAACTCGACGCCACTCTGCGCCGCGCCGTCCTGGACGCTGCCGACGCGGACATGCTCTGGCAGTTCGCGCAGACGCCGGTCGGCGCCGAGGACCTCGAAATCTTCGAGGCCCTCGAGGCCCGTCTGCCCGTGGACGACCCGCGCCGCCCGGCGATCGCTGCCCGCCTCGCGCGGCTCGTCGACTGAGCGGACGCCCACCACTCAGCAACCTGTGCCGCAAGGCGCCCGAGGCGGTCCGGCGAGCGTGCGCCCCCGCGCACGCCGCCGTTTGGTGAGTGGCTGAGGTCCGCCTTCACTCGCGGCCGACGAGGATCCACATGTAGTCGCGGTTCTTGGTCGGGAACGTGGCGGTCTTGTTGCTGACTTCCTTGGTCTTCTTGCAGTCGCTGCTGGTGTACTTCCAGCGCACCACCTGGACCCGCCACGACTGCTTGAGCTGATGCAGGCGGCGTACCTTGTTGGCCGGCACTTCGGCGGTGTACGACCAACTGTCGGTGATCGCGTGGGACTTGCCGACCGTCTTGGAGTACTTGTTCTGGATCTCGGCGATCACCAGCGGGATGCTGACCCCGAGGTCACCGGACCAGGACGAGTTCGACTCCGAGGTAGCGGTCTTCTGGTAGGTGATCCGGCCCGGCCCCTCCATCCAGTCGCTGTAGAGGTTCGTGCCGACGTACACCTCGTGCCCGCCGCGGGTGTACCAGTTGACGGTGTTCGTGTCGCACTTCTTGGCCACGGCCGGTGCCGCGCTCGCCGCGGCCGGCACCACCAGACCGGTCGCGATCAGTACTCCAGCAGCGATTACCCGACGAAGACGCATGGTTCTCTCCCACCGAAACCGATTGACAGATACTGCGGTTGCAGTGGTTAGAAACTTACGGATTGGTCCACCACGAGCACAACGAACCTTCTGTAACGCTGTGTGTCGGTTTGGTGACAGCGGAATTGGCGGCGTGACGAGCCCTACACAGACATGACTGACGGGTAACCGACCAATAACATCGCTGGTATGCAGATCCTCGCCATCGTCGTCTCGCTCGCGGTGACACTGGTCGCCGTCGCGCTGTTCGGCAAGACGATCGGGCACATCGTGTCCGTGATCAAGCTCGGTCAGCCGGTCTCCCGGACCGATGAGCCGGGCAAGCGGACCGTCACCCTGGTCAAGGAATCCCTCGGCCACACCCGGATGCTGCAGTGGAGCCACATCGGGGTGATGCACTGGTTCGTCGCGTTCGGGTTCATCGGGCTGTTCCTCAGCCTGGTGACGGCGTTCGGCCAGCTCTTCGACCCGCACTGGGCACTGCCGATCATCGGGCACTGGTTCGTGTTCGAGTGGGTCAGTGAGGCGCTCAGCTGGACCGGCCTGCTGTCGATCATCGGTCTGATCGCGATCCGGTTGCGCAACCTGCCGCGTCGCTCGGGCGGCGAGGAGGGCCGGTACTCGCGGTTCTACGGATCGGTGTCCTGGCAGGCCTACTACGTCGAGTACACAATCCTCGGCGTACTGATCTGCATCCTGTTGCTGCGCGGTCTCGAGTACCAACTCGGAGCAGGCGACAAGTTCCACTTCCCGATGACGTTCTTCCTGGGCAGCGGACTGTTCGGCGGGCTGAGCGAGCACGGTCTGGAGAACGCGGTCTACCTGGTCGCGATGGTCAAGATCCTGATCTCGTTCGCGTGGATGATCACGATCTCGCTGAACGCGACGATGGGCGTGGCCTGGCACCGGTTCACCGCCTGGCCGAACATCTGGTTCAAGCGCAAGGCCGACGGCGGTACGGCGCTCGGCGCGCTGCAGCCGATCTCGGTCAACGGCGCCCCGATCGACTTCGAGAACATCGACGAGCTGGACGAGGACGCGGCGCTCGGTGTCGGCAAGGTCGAGGACTTCACCTGGAAGGGCCTGCTCGACTTCACCACCTGCACCGAGTGCGGGCGGTGCCAGTCGCAGTGCCCGGCGTGGAACACCGACAAGCCGTTGTCGCCGAAGCTGATCATGATGAACCTGCGCGAGCACGCGTACGCCAAGGCGCCGTACCTGCTGGCCGCCGATGACGACGCCCGCAAGTCGTTGCCGGAACTGGTGCTCGCCGAACAGGACAAGCCCTTGGTCGGGCCCGCGGACGTCGCGGTCATCGACGAGGACGCACTGTGGGCGTGTACGTCGTGCGGTGCGTGCGTGCAGCAGTGCCCGGTCGACATCGAGCACGTCGACGCGATCATGGACATGCGCCGGTACCAGGTGCTGATCGAGTCGTCGTTCCCGTCCGAGCTCAACGGGCTGTTCAAGGGTCTGGAGAACAAGGGCAACCCGTGGAACATGAACCCGTCCGGCCGGATGGACTGGGCCAAGGACCTGCCGTTCGAGGTCAAGCAGGTCGGTTCGGACGTCGAGTCGCTGGACGAGGTCGAGTACCTGTTCTGGGTCGGCTGCGCCGGTGCGTTCGAGGACCGCGCCAAGAAGACCACGCAGGCAGTGGCCGAGCTGTTGAACATCGCCGGCGTTTCGTTCGCCGTACTCGGTGACGGCGAGACCTGCACCGGTGACCCGGCGCGGCGGTCCGGCAACGAGTTCGTGTTCCAGCAGTTGGCGATGCAGAACGCGGAGGTCTTCAAGGAGACGAACGTCAAGAAGGTCGTCTCGACCTGTGCGCACTGCTTCAACACATTGAAGAACGAGTACTCGCAGCTGGGCGTCGAGCTCGACGTCATCCACCACACGCAGTTGCTGAACCGGCTGGTCCGCGACGGCAAGCTGACCCCGGTCGCGCCGGCCGACAGCTCGCTCAACGGGCAGAAGATCACGTACCACGACCCGTGCTACCTCGGCCGCCACAACCAGGTGTACGACGCCCCGCGCGAGCTGCTCGACATCATCCCGGGCGCGGAGTACGCCGAGATGCCGCGGAACCAGACGAAGTCGTTCTGCTGCGGCGCCGGCGGCGCGCGGATGTGGATGGAGGAGAAGCTCGGCACCCGGATCAACCTGAACCGGACCACCGAGGCGGTCGAGACCGGTGCGGATAAGATCGCCACCGGCTGCCCGTTCTGCCGGGTGATGCTGTCCGACGGCCTCACCGCCAAGCAGGCGGACGGATCGGCCCGCGAGTCCGTCGAGGTCCACGACGTGGCCCAGCTCCTGCTCACTTCCGTAAAGCGTGGGGAAAGCTGACCTGCAACTAGCTGCAAAACACTTCCTCCCCGGGTGGTCCAGACCATAAGATCCACCGTCTGCATCATCTGGGGAGGAAAACGCATCATGAAGTTCCGCGCCGCCGTGGCCACCGCGGCCGCCGTACCGCTCGCCCTCGGCCTCGCCGCTTGCGGTGGAGAGCCCAAGGCCACCGGCTACAAGCCGACGACTCCGGCCACCACAACGGCCGCACCCAAGCCGGCCGCCACCAGCACGTCCGCACCGGCCAAGCCGGCAACGGTCGTCCACCTGAACCGCGTGACGTTCGTCCCGGCGATGACGACGGCGGTCAGCAAGCAGAAGGCCTGGCACACGGTCGGCACGGTCACCGCCAACGGCTCGCCCCTGATGACGATGGACGGCGTCCAGACCACGAACCCGGTCGCCATGTCCATGGAGATGTCCGGTGCGGCGTTCCAGGGCAAGACCGCGAAGATCGTCGTGATCGGGAAGACCGCCTACCTCTCGATCCCCGGGCTGACGCCGGCCGGGAAGTACAAGAAGGTCGCGTCCGGTCTGAACGACCAGCTGACCGAGCTGATCGAAGGCGGCGACCCGACCAAGATCTACAAGTCCTTCGACAAGAGCATGGTCGACGCCAAGTTCGTCCGCACCGAGACGATCGGCGGGCAGCAGCTCGACCGGTACGCCGTGACGGTGAACACCGCGAAGGCGCTGGCCCTCCAGGGCAAGAAGGTCCCGGCCGGCCTGCCGAAGACGCTGACCTACTCGATGTGGCTGGACAAGTCCCACCTGGTCCGGCGGATGACCTTCGACCTCAGCGGTGTGTCGATGGTGATGACCATGTCCGACTACAACAAGCCGGTGAACATCACCGCGCCGCCGGCGAGCAAGATCGTGAAATAGGCCGGAATCGGTCATTTTCCCACCCTGTTGTGTGAACTTCTCGTAATCTCCCGTTACGGATGTGATCACCTCAGGATGATCGGGTGGGTGGGTGCCGATGCCGACTACACGACGCAACTTCCTTACCGTCAGCGGAGCAGCGGCGGCGCTCGCGCTGAGCGGCAGTCTTCCGGAGATCAAGACGGCCGCAGCGGGCTGGACCGGCCGGGTGGACCGGCGGGATCCGTTCACGCTCGGTGTCGCGTCCGGCGATCCGTTGCCGGACGCGGTGGTGATCTGGACCCGGCTGGCCCCCGATCCACTCGCGCCGTTCGGCGGGATGGATCGGCGGCCGGTCGAGGTGCAGTGGCAGGTCGCGGAGGACGAGGAGTTCCGCCGGATCGTCCGCTCCGGCACGGCCAGGACGGGGCCCGAAGCGAGTCACTCGGTGCACGTCGACGTACGCGGTCTGCGGCCCTGGCGGCACTACTGGTACCGCTTCCGCGTGAACGGGCAGCTCAGCCCGGTCGGTCGGACCAGGACCGCACCGGCGTACGACGCTGTCGTTCCTGAGCTGTCGCTGGCGTTCGCGTCCTGCCAGGCATGGTGGGAGGGCTGGTACACGGCGTACGCCGACATGGCGAAGCGCGACCACGACGTGGTGTTCTTCCTCGGCGACTACATCTACGAGTTCGGGATCGACCGCGGCATCCGGCCGCATTCGAACGAGCCGTACATCACCCAGCAGACCGTGACGCTGGACGAGTACCGGCAGCGGTATGCGGCGTACAAGCTGGATCCGGATCTGCAGAGCGCACACGCGAAGGCGCCGTGGATCGTGACGCTCGACGACCACGAGGTGGTCGACAACTGGGCCGACGAGGCGCATCCGAGTGCGCCGCCCGCCCAGTTCCGGGTACGCCGGGCCAACGCGTTCCGCGCGTACTGGGAACACATGCCGCTGCGCCTCTCAAGCCTGCCCAAGGGTCCGGACATGCAGCTGTACCGACGGTTCAGATACGGGCGGCTGGCAGAGTTCAGCGTGCTCGACACGCGCCAGTACCGGTCGGACCAGGCGTACGGCGACGGCACGAAGGCGCCGGGGCCGGAGACGAAGGACCCGGCGCGGACGATCACCGGTGACGCTCAGGAGAAGTGGCTGCTCGACGGGTGGGCCGCGTCGCAGACGCGCTGGAACGTGCTGGCGCACCAGACCGCGATCGCCCGGCTGGACACGAAGGACGGGCCGGAGGTGCTGGTCCCGATGGACACCTGGGACGGGTACGAGGCATCGCGGAACCGGATTCTCGGCGGCGCGGTACAGCGCAAGGTTCGCAACCTGGTGTCGATCGCGGGCGACCTGCACCGCAGTGTGGCGTCGGACCTGAAGCTGGACTTCAACGATCCGGCATCGGCGACGGTCGGAGCCGAGTTCGTCGGTACGTCGATCACGTCCGGGATCGACGGTCAGGACCTCGACGCCGGCGGCGCGACGTTGCTGCGGGAGAACCCGCACATGAAGTTCGGCAACTTCCAGCGCGGGTACGTCAGCTGCTCCATCACGCCGCAGCGGTGGATCTCCGACTACCGCGTCGTCGACAAGGTGTCCGTCCAGGGCGGCACCGTGAGCACTCGGGCCAAACTCCTCGTGGAGGACGGCCGCCCCGGCATCGCGGAGGTGCAGAAATGAGGATCCGCCGACAGACCGTCGTCGCGGCCGGCACGCTGCTGGCGGCCGCCGTGCTCGGCTCCAGTTCGATGCCTGCGGCAACCTCCGACGTGGCGGCGACCTCCGACGTGGCGGTGAGCGTCGCTCCGGAGCAGCTGAGCGTGGTCGGGCTCCCATGCTTGCCCAGCACCCTCAACCTGACGATGACCAACACCGGCAGCCAGGACCGGTACGCCGACCTGACGCTCGAGCCGACCGGTCCGCTGCAACTGTCCCGCACGCTCTTCTCCTCGTGGCTGCCCGCGGTCGATCCCGACCAGCCCGTGTCCGCGCCGGTCGAGATCCGGGTCCCGCGCGAGACCAGGCCCGGCAGCTATCAGATCGGCGTCGAGGTCGACCGGTCGCGGGTCACGGTCCCGGTGACGGTCGAACCGCTGCCGTCGAAGGGTCCCGGTGACAACCTCGCGCTCGGCGAGCAGGCGACGGCGTCCTCCACCCACGGCAACTTCACCCTCTGCGGCGCCGTCGACGGCGACAAGGACCCAGAACACTGGGACACCCTGACCGGCTGGAACGACGGCACCCGCGCGGTCTTCCCCGACACGTACGACGTCGCACTGTCGGCCCCCGCCACCGTGAACCGGGTAGAGCTCTACACGCTCGACTCAGCGAAGTACCCGGCACGGCTCAACGGCCTACGCGACTGGGACATTCAGGCCAAGGTCGGAGGCGTATGGCAGACCGTCACACAGGTCCGCGGCAACACCCTGGGCCACGTCACGTCGACCTTCGACCCGGTCCAGGCGGAAGCTGTACGTATCCTCTGCCTCGACGGCAACGACCACACCTACTCCCGCATCGTCGAACTCGAGGTCTACGGAACCTAGGTCAACCATTTGAACTATGCCTGGTTCAGAAGAAGTCGCGCTCGCCTTCGATCTGGGCACACCGGACGGCGACCTCATCCACGTCCGGCGCGGCGACGCGGATGCTTGGCGGCTGAACACCTCAACCGGAAGCTATTTCGTCAAGGGGTACTTGGCTGCCGCGGATGTGCACCAACTGGAACTCGCGATGGCGTTCGAGCGTCAGGCACTCGCGTCCGGCGTGGACATGCCAGAGCCGATCGCGCCGACCAATCCTCTTCTTGGCTGGGTGACCCGCATCGAGGATCGGCTGTTCCGCGTCTACCGATGGATCGAGCACCGACCACCTGAACCCGACATCTCGGCCTGGCTCGGCGGAACGATGGCGAAGGTCCATGAACTGCAGCCACTCGGTCGGGCCGGCTTGCCTCGGTGGTGGCGGCAAGCGGTGCAGCCGCCGGGGACCTGGCAGGGCTGGTTCACCCACAACATCGTCACGTCTCCATCCGGTCCAGTATTAGTGGACTGGGACAGTGTCCGGACCGACAGTGCAGCTCTTGAGGCAGGTCGGTCGGCGTACATCTTCGGAGACGGCGAACCCGAGCAGATCAAGAGAATCCTCACCGCGTACGTCGCAGCAGGCGGCGATCTCGGATGGGCCGGCGCGGATCTCTTCCTCAGTGTGGCGAGAAATGTCGTACAGGTGCTCGGCGAGCAGATCCGCGTCTCACTCGGGGAGACCACAGCAGTCCGATGGATGGGCGACCACACGACCATCGAGAACGCCATCGGCAACACTCTGCGGGACCTTCCCGGCAAACTCGACCAACTGCACCGAGCAACGCAAACGATCGATTTACTCTGAGTTGTCCAGCAGACCGAAGTGGCGCAGCGTACGCTCAGCCACCTCCTGCGGCTCGAGCGCGCTGGTGTCGATGACCAATTCGTCCAGATCCGCGGCGTCGAGGCGCGCGGCGATCTCGTCACAGCGCTCCAGGTGCCACTCCAACGCCGACCTCTGACTCGCGGTGTACCGGCCGCGCAGTCGTTTCCTGGTGATGTCGGCATTCGCGGTGAGACGAACCATACGAAGCGGGCTCTCGACCGCGGCCTCGTAGCGCTCTCGATCGGCCGCGGTACTGATCACCCCACACATGACCAACTGACGCGGCCCCACCGACCGATAGGACTTCCAGACCGCGGCAATGTTGTTTGCCTCGATCAGAGCATTGTCCTGCTCAGCAGGCGGCCACGACCGATGGAACCAGTCGACATCCATCAGACTGAACGGCCGACCGGCATTCGCGAGCAGATCCCCGACATGCTCGAGCGCAGCCGACTTCCCAACCCCGAACCCACCGTTCAAAAAGATCGCGTAACCGGACGGCGGCACAGCGCATCCTCCCTGGAACGACAAAACCCGCAGGTCGCAAACACACCGCTGACCTGCGGGTTACCGATGGAGCGGGTGACGGGAATCGAACCCGCACTGTCAGCTTGGGAAGCTGATGTTCTGCCATTGAACTACACCCGCGCGGCCGATCTCCCGGCAGCGGTGAAGAGCATAGCCGATGCGCCAAGGTGCCGGCATCACGGGTCCGGCGCGCCGCGCGACTGCGACGCCGTACCGGGACTGGGAACACCCGCCGGGGACTTGGGACAGGTCATTGCCTGTCTCCTGTCTCCAGCACATGTCCCCGGGTCTTGTCCGAGGTCCCGGGTGGCGGGGTGGTTGTTGCCGGGTCAGGAGGGTTGGTGTGTAGAAGGTGCCCGATGCATCGAAAAGAGGGGGTGGGCGGTTTGCATCGGGGGTTCTTGGGCAGTTTTTCACAAAGGGCACGTTCAGGACTGGGCAGGTTCGTCATCTTCTGGCAGATTAGAACGCGTTGCCGGGGGCAACATTCGACGCAACGTGAGGATGCGGTCCTCGCCGGGACCGGACAAGATGGTTGCGGGGCAACTGGATGAAGGGGTGAACGGTGGCAACAGACACAACTGACGCGGTGGACAACCTGGAGAAGGAACTCGTCACGTTGGCACGGCGGCTGCGCGGTCTGCAGCGGACGCTGTCCGACGAGGCGCATCCGGACCTGGAGCCGGCGCAGTACGCGTTGCTGAACCACGTGGAGGAGCTGGCGCCGGTGCGGATGGCCGACCTGGTGGCAGCGCTCGAGGTGGACAAGGGACCGGTCAGCCGGGCCTGCGCGCGACTCGAGGAGGAGGGCCTGCTGAAGCGGGCCGCCGACAAGTCGGACGCGCGCGCGACCCTGCTGACGCTGACCGCGGCCGGCAAGCGCAAGCTGACGGCGGCCCGGAAGAAGCGGCACAAGGTGATCGAGGACCTGCTCAAGGACTGGTCGCCGGCGCAGGTGAAGACCTTCGCCAGCCAGGTGTCGAAGTTCAACAAGCTGGCCAACTGAAATAGTTGCCTCAGGCCCACGGTCTGGTGGTGTGCTCCCGCCGGGGAGCTGAGGGCTCCGGACGACTCACCACCAGGCACGGGAACGGGCCCGACCGGCAACTCGAGCTGTGCGGACGAGCGGCACGCTGCTAACGTGCGACCGTGCTGCTCTCCGACCGCGACATCTTGGCCGAGCTCGACGCGAAGCGGGTCCAGCTGGATCCGTTCGAAGCTGCGATGGTGCAGCCGTCGAGTGTCGACGTACGGCTGGACCGGTTCTTCCGGGTCTTCGAGAACCACAAGTATCCGCATATCGACCCGGCCGAGGAACAGCCCGATCTGACCCGGCTGGTCGAGCCCGAAGGCGGCGAGCCGTTCATCCTGCATCCCGGTGAGTTCGTCCTGGGATCGACGTACGAGCTCGTCACGCTGCCCGACGACGTCGCCGCCCGGCTCGAGGGCAAGTCGTCGCTGGGCCGTCTGGGCCTGCTGACCCACTCCACCGCCGGCTTCATCGACCCGGGCTTCTCCGGCCACGTGACGCTCGAGCTCTCGAACGTCGCGACACTGCCGATCAAGCTCTGGCCCGGCATGAAGATCGGCCAGCTCTGCTTCTTCCGGCTGTCCTCCCCCGCCGAGTACCCGTACGGCTCGTCGAAGTACGGCTCCCGCTACCAGGGCCAGCGCGGCCCGACCCCGTCGCGCTCGTTCAAGAACTTCCACCGCACCGACATCTGACAAACGAAAGGGCCCCGGGAAACCGGGGCCCTTCTCGCTGACGTCAGGCGGTCGGCTTCAGGAAGATGAACACGGATTCGAGCTCGACTGTGCTCATGCCGTCACCGTTCGGCAACTGCCCGTAGACACCGCCGTACGGCGACACGGCCGACGGCGACAGCATCTTGCCGTCGAACAGACCCATGTCGCCGTTCCCGGGAGACTCGTTGCCCGTCGGAGAGTCGCTGGCGGACGGCGTGTCACTGGACGTGGGCGTGTCACCGGAGGACGGGGTTTCGCTCGAGCCCGGGCTGGACGAGGACGACGCGCTCGGCAGGTCCTCACCGGTCTTCGCGTCCATCAGCACCGGCTGTGCCTCCGTCTGCGCGTAGACGACACCATGGAAGGCCGCGGTCACCCGAGGTACGACACGGCCGCCGGAGTCGTTCGTGTAGCCCCACGTCTTCTTGCCGGTCGCGTCGTCGAACCCGACGATCTCCAGGGCACCGCCCTGGACCGTCCTGCTCGTGCAGACGACCGAGGTCGCCTGATCCGCGAGGCACTCGACCTCGACGTTCGAGTCCGACGGGGCCGCGGGCACGGTCTGCGTGACGGCACCGGTCGACAGGTCGATCACGAACAGGGCCTGGCCCTTGGTGCCGCTGACGTACGACGAGTCCTTGTATCCGTAGAAGTACGCGTGCCCGGCACTGGTGGCCAGCGGCTTGAGGGAGGCCTGCTTGAGCGGGACCTGCTTCGTGACCTTCCCGCTCGCGCCGTCGACGAGCAGGACCGTGCCGTCAGCGGAACCCTCGTCCGCCGCGCCCTTCGAGCCCGCGACCACTCCGTCGTGCACGGCGGCCGGATTCATCCCCGGCACGACCGTGGACTTCTGCGTCTTGGGATCCGCGTACACCGTCTGGTACTTCGACACGCTGCCGGACAGGCTCACGCCGACGGCGATCTGACCGGTCTCCGGGTCGTAGGCCGCGCCCGCGATGCTCGGGGTGCCGGGCGCGGTGTCGCCGGTGCCCTCCAGCGTGCTCACCTTCGCGGACACCTCGGCGATCTTCTGGCCGGACGCCACGTCGACCCAGTGGACGACCACCAGCCCGGTCGGCTTCTGCGTCCCGCTGCCCTTGTCGGACTCGGCGTACGCGACCAGGGCGACGTCCTTGCCGTCGACCTTGACCGCCGCCGGCTTCGTCGCGTCACTGACCTTGGTGGTCTCGGCCTCCGCGGACTTGACCGTCCAGGTCTTCTTCGGGTCGGCGACGTCGTGGCCGGTGAGGCCGGTCCAGCGCCCGATCAGCGCGACCTGGCCGGCCATGCCCGTCTGGGCCTTCGCCTCCGAGAACGGGTTCGCCTTGTCCTTGATCACCGGGTACGCCGCCGCGGCGGTGAAGGCCTTGGGCGGGTCGAACGACGGGGCAGCCGGGGCGGACGGTGTGGCCGAAGTGGTGGACTCGCCGCTTTTGTTCTCGGAGCCCGAGTCGGACTTCTTGTCGTTGCCGCCGCAACCGGCTACCAGGATCAGGGCTGCGGTGACAGCTGTGGTTGCCACCATCGGACGCAACATCGTTGGTTTCTCTCCCATGTCGACCGAGAATGATCGACTGAACGCTAGCAGTGTCCGCGGGTCCGCCCGGCGGTTATCCACAGGCATTGCACGAACCTGCAGCGCTACCGGCGGACCGTCGATCCCGCGCCGAGGAGTCCGAGCCTTTCGAGTACGGCGCAGATCGCGGCGGCCGGGCCGTTCAGCGGTAGGCCGTTCAGCGGTACGCCGTTCATCGGACGATCGAGAGCCCGGTCCCGCGATGGCGGGGCTGCGGCTCGGTCAGGCGGCGGGACGCGGGCTCCAGCCGGTCGGCGATCCTGCGCAACAAGTGCGCCACCCGCGTGCGCAGCGTGGTGCGCGGCCTGCCGTTGCGCCCTATCGCCCGTGCTTCGATTCTCCGCAACTGGTCCTCGACGCGGTAGCGGGCAACTTCCTGCTGCTCGGTCATCATGATGGTGCTCCCCTCGCGTAATCCCCGTGCTGTGCTGGTTTCAGAGTGGTTTCAGGCAGTGCTTCGCCCAGGTCCCGCCCCCAGTGGCGGGACCTTGTGCGGTGGTGGGTGGGTCAGACCTTGACGACGGTGATGTCGCCGGAGACGGTGCGGGCGCGCAGCATCAGGGCGCGGTCCCCTTCGGCCGGCTTCTGGCCGGGCTCGAGATCGCACCGGATCCGTCCGGTGACCGTCTTCAGGTCCAGGTACGTCGGAAGTCCGTCCGGGACCCCGATCTGTACGTCGCCGCGGGCCGTCTCGGCCTGGACGCTCGGCCCGTCGGCGATCTCGACCTTGACGTCGCCGGAGCCGGAGGTGGCGACCGAGTGGTCGCGGATCCGCTCGATGGTGATGTCACCCGAGCCGACCTTGACGGAGGTGGGACCGGCCGCGTCGCCGATCGTGACGTCGCCGGAGCCGGTGCTCAGGCCGAGCGCGTCGCCGGCCTCCTCGATGTCGATCGAGCCCGAGCCGGTGCCGGCCCGGACCGCGCCGGCGGCCGACTCGACCTTGACGTCACCACTGCCGGTGTTGACGCCGAGCTCGTTCTCGACCCGGGTCAGCCGGACGTCGCCGGAGCCGGTCGCGAGCCGTGCCGAGCCGAGCGGGACGTCCGCGGTGATGTCACCGGAGCCGGTCTTGACCCGGGCGTCGAGCACCGCGGAGGTGGCGATCCGGACCTGGATCTCCGGCCCCCGGCGGACGTTGCGCGGGCCCTCGACGATCAGCTCGCCGTCCACGACCTCGACGACGACGTCCTCCTCGGGCCCGCTGTCGACCTCGACGGTGACCGCGGTGCCCTCGCCGTCGGCGTTGGCGCCGATCTCGACCAGGCCGGAGCCGATGTCGATCCGGATCCGCTCGATCCGGTCGTTCTCGTCGTCGATGATCTGCTGGCTGAAGCCGCCCATCACTCCGCCCATCCCGTCAGTCGCTGGCCCGGCCCGTGTCCGCCACGGCGGCGTTCCTTGTCCTCGCGTCGCCGGTCCTTGTCGTCCCGGCGGCGGTCCCGGTCGTCACGACGCCGGTCGCGCTCCCAGCGGCCGCGGTCCTGGCCGAAGACGCCTTCCTCGCCGAACGGGCCGTTCGGGCCGAACACGCCGTTCGGGCCGAAGACCCCGTCGGGGCCGAGCGGTCCGTTCGGACCCAGCGGGCCCTCCGGACCGAACACCGGGCCACGCGGTGGGCGCGGCGGCCGGGGTGGGCGCGGGCCGCCGCGGCGGCGCTCGCTGAGCGCGGTCATCACGGTGCGCATCAGCCACGCGTTCGAGGAGATGCCCTCGGCGTTGGCGGCCTCGTCGACCTTGTTCTTGATCGACATCGGCAGCCGCAGCGTGATCCGCGCGGTCGGCTCGTCGGCGTCGAACACGAACTGCTGGTCCGCGTCGGCGTCGGTCTCGTCGTCGATGTCTTCGTCGGTCTCGTCCGGACCGGTCAGCTGGCTGGGCGCCGGCGTGACCACGAACTCCGGGCGGCCGCCGGCCATCCGGAGCTCGACCGAACCCGGGGACAGCTCACGGCTGATCTCCCCGGCGGCGTCGGACAGGGCTGAGATGAGGGCCAGGCGGCCCGCGTCATCCAGCGTTGCCCCGAGGCGCTGTGCCACGGAGCGAGTTTGCTCGTCGGCCAGGGCGGTGGCGTTCTCAACGCTCCGCCGGACCGACTCGAGGTAATGGTCAAGTTCCATGACAGCAAGCATGACGTCATCGTGACGTCACTGTCAACCCCTTCTGATGTCATGATGGCGGCAAGGGCAGAATTTCGTGCAGTCACCGATAGGAGGACCATGTCTAGAGGAGTACTGATCACCGGTGCGTCGAGGGGTGTCGGCGCGGCTGCCGCGCGGGCGTTCGCGGACGCCGGCGACCGGGTCGTGCTGCATTGCCGGGGCGCCGTCGATCGCGCCGAGGAGGTCCGCGCCGGACTTCCCGGCGAGGGCCACGCGGTGATCGCCGCGGATCTCGGCGATGCGGCCGCAATCCCTTCCCTGGTTGCGGAATCGGCCGCCGAGCTCGGGCGGATCGACGTACTGGTGAACAACGCCGCGATGTTCGTCGACGAGCCGGTTGCGGGCTCCCGCCGGGTCGGTCACCCGCTGGCGGAGACGTCGTACGAGGAATGGGTCGCGACCTGGCGTCGTACCCTCGCCGTCAATCTCGAGGGTGCGGCGCACGTGACCTGGTGCGTGGCGCGGCAGATGCTCGACAAGGAGCCCGCGCAGGGCGTACGGCGGGGCGCGATCGTCAACGTCGGCTCGCGTGGCGCCTACCGCGGTGAGCCCGACGTCCCGGCGTACGGCGCCTCGAAGGCCGGACTGCACTCGCTCGGGCAGTCGTTGGCGGCGTCGTTGGCGCCACATGACATCACCGTGACGTCAATCGCGCCCGGTTTCATCGCGACCGACATGACCGAGACGTTCCTCGCGGGTCCCGGCGGTGACGCGATCCGGGCACAGAGCCCGTTCGGCCGGGTCGCGACCGCCGAGGAGGTCGGGAACGCGATCTACTGGCTCGCCTCAGCCGAGGCGAACTGGGCGAGCGGCGCGGTCCTCGACTTCAACGGCGCGTCGTACCTGCACTGAACAGACCGCCACCAGGAACACCGTCACTCCTGAGATAGGGGGCGATCATCAGGTCGATCTGCTCGGTCAGGAACTCGGACAGCGAGCCCCAGCCGTTCACCGCCCAGACCTGGAGCGCGCCGTTGAAACAGACGAGGGTCTGCCGAGCCAGCGCCGGTACGTCGGTGTCCTCGCGGAGCTCACCGACTTCCACCGCAGCCCGGTAGAACGTCTCGCAGCTGTCGACGATCGCCGCGGAGTGCGCCAGCGCGTGCTGCCGGAACTCCGGATCCGCGACGTCGAGCTGGACGAAACCGAGACCGTTGCCGAGCTCCTCGCGGCGCTTGATGTGCCCGACCGCCGAGAGCGCGAAGTCGCGCAGCGTCGCGAGCGGGGAGGTGTTGCGGGCGGCGGCCTCCTCGGCCCCGAGCTTGACCATCAGTGGCGACCGCGCCGCGGACGCGAGCAGCAGACCGCGCTTGGAACCGAACCGCTGCATCAGCGTCGGCGGCGCCAGACCGACCCGGGAACCGACCGCCGCGAGGGTCAGTTTCACCGGGCCGAGCTCCGCCAGCACCTGGCGAGTGGCGTCCAGGATCGCGTCGTCGCTCACCAGCCGCGGCCGGGCCATGTCAACGCCTCCGGGTTTATGAATGGCTATTCGTTAATACACGGAATCGTAACAGATCCTTGTTGGCTCAGTTATTCAGTGACAACGGGTGAGCTTCCGGACACCTGGAGAGGGGTCCGGACCAGTGCACCCGCCGTCCGGTGCACCCGTCCGTGGGCCGGGCTCGTCGGACAACGGGAGCCTCTTCATGCGTTTCGCCCGCATCACCTTCGGTCTGCTGCTGGCACTTTCAGGCCTGCTCGCCGCCATCGCCGGGGCCGTCGCGGCCTTCTGGCTCGTCGGCCCGGACAACACGATCACGACACCTCGCCGCGAGCTCGCCAGTACGGGTCTCGCGGTCGTCACCGCCCCGTCCCTCCTCGACCGGCACGGCCCGACACTGCGCATGAGCGCGTCGGGCGACAAGCCGCTGTTCATCGGCGTCGGACAGGACCTGGACGTGCGCGACTACCTCGCGGGGACCGCGCACACCCGGCTGATCCAGTTCGAGCCGCCGGCCACGTTCGGCACGCAGGAGCTGCGCGGCGACACCAAGAAGCTGACGCCGCCCGGCGAGCTGGACTGGTGGGTCGCGCAGTCGGCGCCGGGCTCGCAGGCCGTCAATTGGCCGATGCAGGACGGGCTGTACGACGTGGTAGTGATGAACGCGGACGGTACGCCGGCGGTCGGCGCGCAGGTCTCGTTCGGGATCGAGGTGCACCGCCTGTTCGGCATCTGCCTGCTGGTCCTCGGGGCCGGCATCGTGGTGCTCGCGCTCGGCCTGGCCTTGGTACTGCGCCGCCGCTCGGTGGTGAAGGAGATCTCGGACACGACCGAGATCCCGGTCATCACGAACACCCGGATCCCGGTCCTGGTGACGACGGCCCCGGTCCAGCGCGCAGAGGAGGAGAACGCTCCGGCGTATCGCGTCTCCCCCTTCGCCCCCGATCGAGTCAGCCCGTTCGCCCCGGTCGCCGCGAAGAAGGAGCAGGCGGTGAACGAGACGGCACCGGCCGCCGTGACCGCGGCTCCGGCACAGGTCCGCCCGGCTCCGGCTCCAGCTCCGGTGAAGGCGCCCGTACGGCAGGTGCCTGTGCGGCCGGCACCGGTTCGGCCGGCGGCTGCTGTGCCGGCGGCACCGATGTTCATGTCGCCTGCCGCGATCGCGCGGGCCAAGTCGCCCGCGCTCATCGGGGCGGGCGCCTCCCAGCGGTACGACGAGCCTGCGCAGACGACGTACGCCGAACCTGTCGATGAGCCCACCGAGAGCGTTGCGGAGGAGACCGTTCCGTTGGCGGCCTCGCCGGAGTTCGTGAAAAGCGACGAGGCTGTGCGGCGGACGGCGGCGTTGCTGGCCAGCGGCGCGATGTTGCTGACGGCAACCAGCTGCGGGCTGATGCCGCCGAAGAACACGATGACGGCGGCGGACTCCCGCCCGGCCGTCACGCTCGCCGACGCGCAGGCCGTCGTCCAGCGGTACAACCAGCTGAACAACCAGGCGAACAAGACCCGCGACGGGAAGCTGGCCGCGACGATCGAGGGCAACCCGACCCTCGCGCAGACCCAGGCGGGCTTCCTGATCGGCCGGAAGCTCGACGCCGCGGGCAAGGACGTTTCGAAGCCGTTCAGCTACACCGACCCGGAGATCGGCGCGCCGCAGTTCGCCTCGTACCCGATGCGGTTCGTGGTCAGCTCCGGCGTCTCGGACGCGCCCGGGAACCGTCAGCTCGGCGTCTGGCAGCGGGAGAGCGCCGGGAGCCCGTGGCTGCTGACGCACTCGGTCTACCCGCCGAAGGCCGTGGAACTGCCGTCCGTCGACGGGCTGCGTACCCCGGACGCGGACGACCTGAGCAAGCTCCAGGGCCGGCCCGAGGCAGTCGCGAAGGACCTCGCGGCGTACCTCACCGGCGGCAAGAACGCGCCGCAGTCGCAGCTGTTCACGCCGACCCCCAGCCTGACCAAGATGCTCGACCTGCGCGCGAAGTCCAAGGCCGCCGACACCGCGGAGCCGTACATCGCCGACGTCACCGACACGTTCGCGCCGTCCGGTGTCCCGCTGACGTTCATCACGGAGTCCGGCGACGCGCTGGTGTTCCTGTCACTCACCGAGCGGTACCTGCAACGCGTCGAGCCGGGCTCGAACGCCTACTGGACCAGCGGCGAGGCCACCGCGTTCAGCAGCATGGTCAAGTACACCCAGACCCTGCACCAGGACTACCTGCACCAGGTCGCCGTTGTGATCCCGGCCAAGTCAACCGGCGACGCGGTACAGGTCCTCTCAATAGACCCTCAACTAGTCGGCGCCGGCGGCGCCTGACGGGACAGCAGCCACCGCCACCGTGGCTGCTCCGTCACCACACATCCAGCCGCGAGCACGCTGACGACGAGTGCGACAGCAGTCGGCCAGGCAAACCAGGCGGCCACCACTGCGGCGACCAACTGCAGAAGCACCAGCAGGACAGTGACGAAGCCGGGGACCGGTACGACGACGTGCGGCTTGTCACCCCGGGTCTGGAAGACCGTCGGCAGGCCGATCAGGACGACGACCGAGACGATCGCGAGCAGGACGGAGTGCGGAGCGATCGCCCACGGTGTTCCGACCCACGCGATCAGCTCAGTCGCGAACCGCAGTACAGAGGCGAGACGGCTGTCGGGCGCCGTGCGAGTGGTCACGAGCAGAACGATCTCATGTCTTACTGAGCAGTCAGCGGTTGTCGAAGGATAGTTCCGACTGATTGACTTCGCTGGTTAAGTTTTCCCATCCGCCCGGGAGTACCAGTGGATCTCACCCGCCGTCGTCTGCTGTCCTTTGTCCCTGCGACCGCGTTGCTGACTGCGGTCAACCCGGCTCCGGCCGCGCGCGCCGGCAGGGCTGCGGTGAACGCCGACCCCAGCCAGCTACTGGCCAACGCGATCGCGATCTACGCCGGTACGGCGGAGTCGAACGCGCGCCCCGAGGTCGCCGCGAAGGTCACCGCGATGGACAACACCGCCCGTACCTGGCTGGCCGCACTCGACCGCGCCGGCAGCGGGGAGCTGTTCGCGGGCCTCCCACTCGGGACCAGCGATCCGAACCTGAGCTCGTCGTACCAGCACCTCTACGAGATCGCCCTCGCCTACCGGCGGCCCGGACCGGCCTCGGACCTGCAGGGCAACGCGCAGGTCCGCGCGCGGATCGCGGAGAAGCTCGTCTGGATGCACGACAACTACTACGGCGACCAGTCGAAGGGGTACTACGGCAACTGGTTCACCTGGGAGATCGGCATCTCGACGTATGTGTCGAAGACGCTCGCCCTGATCGACGCCCCGGCCGACCTGATCACGCGGTACGTCGCCTCGATGGACGCGTACCTGCGCAACGGCAAGGACGGCGACGTCGACCTCGACTCGCGCTTCCACACCGGCGCGAACCTCGTCGACATCACCGCGAACCGGGTCCTCCAGGGCGCTCTCCTGAACGACGACGCGCGGGTCCGGAAGGCGTTGCAGGACCAGTTCACGGTGTTCGCGACCGTCGACCCGTACAACCTGCAGCACGGCGTCACCGACGGGTACTACGCGGACGGCTCGTTCATCCAGCACGCGTCGGTCGCCTACACGGGCTCGTACGGAAAAGGCCTGCTCAGCAGGGTCGTGCAGACCATCAAGGTGCTCGCCGGGACGGAGTACGCGCAGAGCGACGACCTGGTCGGCGTGGTGCAGGGCTGGGTCGAGCACGGGTTCGCGCCGCTGATCTTCGAGGGCTGGATGATGGAGATCGTCAAGGGCCGCGCGGTGTCCCGGACGGCGACCGGGTACGACGACGTCGCGGTCGTCGTCGAGGCGATCGTCGACCTCGCTGACTACGCGACCGGAGCGGATTCCCAGCGGTTGAAGGCCTTCGCGAAGTTCACCGCACGGCCGACGATCAACGTGAATTCCTTCGTCTCACCAGTGAGCATCGGGCGGTTCGCGGACATCAAGAACGATCCTGCGATCGTCCCGGCCGATCTCAACCCGGCCGCGGGTACGACGGCGTTCAACGCCATGGACCGGACGGTGCATCGCAGGCCCGGATATGCGTTCGCGCTGGCGCGGAACTCGTCGCGGATCAGCAAGTACGAGTACATGAGTGGCGAGAACCTGATGCCGTGGTTCCAGGGCGACGGCGCGCACTACCTGTACCTCGCCGGTCAGGATCAGACGCAGTCCTTCGGCGTCGACTACTTCACCACGGTGTCGCCGTACGCGCTGGGCGGCGTGACGGCGCCGGTCGAGACACGCAAGTCGATCCCGGAGCTGTACGGGACGGCGTACTACGACAACCCGCCGACTTTCACCCCGTCGTCGGAGGCCCAGAACACCTACGTCTACTTCCCGGTCGGGACGAATGAATACTCCGGTGGCGCGACGCTCGATGCGTACGGCGCGGTCGGCTGGGTGCAGTCGGACGACTTCGCGTACGCGTCGCGGGCGAGCCTGCCGGACGACTTCGTGGTCTACCAGAACGCGTCGGCGACCAAGTCGTGGTTCCTGCTGGACGACGAGATCGTCGTACTCGCAGCCGGTGTCGGCGACGCGACCCGCGCGGTGACGACCACTCTCGACACCCGCATCGCCGGCGCCACCGATCCCGTGAGGATCACCGGCGTACGACGTGACGGTCAGACCTGGACCGGCACCGGGGAACCGCGGTGGCTTCGCTACGCCAACGGCGCCGTGTCCGTCGGCTACTACTTCCTTCAGCCGACCGAACTGTCGGCAGATCTCCGGACAGTCACCCGGAGCCGCCGGGTGGTGCGGACCTCCAATCCGGATACCGCGGTCACCAAGCAGGTCTTCGCGCTCACCGTCACCCAACCGGCCGGCACGAAGCGCGCACTCGCCTACGCATTGGTGCCCAACGCAACGGATTCCGCTTTGAAGTCGTATCAGCACGGCCGGATCGCGACGCTCTCGAACACCATGAAAATGCAGGCGATCCAGCACCTCGGGTTGCGCCTCACCGCCGTCAACACGTTCACTCCCGGCCCGCATAACCTCCCGGGGCTGAGCATCGACGGTCCGGCTTCACTGCTTATTCGTCGACAGTCCTCGAGCGTGCAGGTCGCCGTCTCCGATCCGACGACGCAGCGCGACAGCGTCACGGTCAACCTGCGGGCGCAGTACCTCAGGCCCGCGGCACCGGTCGACGGGGTTCAGGTGACGCGCACGGCCACCGGGACGCGACTGACGTTCACCACGCGGCAGACCTACGGGCGGAGCCTCGCGGTCAACCTTCTTCCAGCTTGGTGATCAGCGTCTGCAGCGTGCTGAGCGTCGTACGGAGGTCGTCGACGTCGACGGCCTTGGCGAGTTCGGTGGTCCACGGGCCCTGAGCAAGTGAGATCTGCCGGATCGCCCAGTAGCCCGCCTCGGTGCAGGCGAGGAGCTTCGCGCGGCGGTGGGCCGGGTTGGGCCGGTACTCCGCGAGACCACGTTCGACCAGCAGGTCCGCGATCCGTTGCACGGCTTGTCTACTGACACCCATGATCCGGCCCGCGTCGGCGACCGACCGCGGCTCGTCGAGGACGCCGCCGAGCACCTGCCACCAGGCCGCCGTGATCCCGCCGTTCGCCGCCAAGCCTTGCGCGGCCTCCATCAGCCGCGCGTTCAGCCGGAAGGTGGCGAGGACGACGTCCGTCAAGACCACACCACCTTCGGACCGCTTACCGACCTCCGGCCACTCCGCACGGGGCGGGACGGCCGCCGCGCGCTCGGCCGGTCCCGCTTGATCCTTCGCCGTCATCCGACCAGCGTTGCGTACGCCGCCGGGTCGGCGCGGTGGAACACGCCCTCGTACGCCTCGCGCTTCGGCTCGTCCGCGAGTTCGAGCCGCTCCATGACGGCCCGCGCGAACTGCACCGGCGAGTCCGGTCCCGCCGTGATCAGGTCCTGGTCGACGACCGCGCGGGCATCGACGTACTGCTCCGAACCCTGGTACCCGGTCGCCTGCAGGTACTCCTTGGCCGCACTCGTGTGCTTCCGCTCGTCGAGCAGCCCCGCCCGAGCCAGACCGGCCGTCGCGCCACAGATCGCCGCAACCGGTACGCCGGCATCGAGGAACTGCCCCGCCAACTTCGCGAACGCCTCACCACCACCGACATCCCACTGCCCCGACCCGGCGAGCACGAGCAGATCTCCCGCGTCGGGCGTCACGTCCGCGATCGTCACGTCCGGCACGACCCGCATCCCACCCATGGTCACCACCGACTCCAACGTCTCGCCCACCGTCACCACGTTCCACGGCACCCCGGTGAACCGCCCAGTCCGCAGCTCCACCACCAAATGCCCGATCTCCCAGTCCGCCAACGTCTCGTACACCGCCACATATGCTGTTCTCATAGACAACATGCTGTCATGACGACAACATATTGTCAATGGCTCGCGGGGGCGTCGACGGTCAGTCCGGCGATTCGGGCCGCGTCGGCCAGGCGCTTGTCGTAGGTGACGAACGACGTGAGCGGCTGGACGCGCAACGCGGTCGCGAGATGGATGGCGTCCAGGCTCCGCACCGTCGCCGGCCGCACGGTCTGCGCAAGGATCCGGGCACCGGCATCCAGCTCGAGGAGGTCGATCAGGTCGAGCACGCGGGGCAGCCGCGAGACCGCCTCCGGAACATGCCGCGCGAGGGCGCGGAACGACTCGATCTCCGCGAGCACCGAACTCACCCACCCCACCTCCGCCCGCTCATCGAGCCACTGACGCAGGGCGTGCGACTCGGACTCGGCATGTACCAGTTTCACGATCGCGGCCGAATCGAGGTAGATCATCAGCGCTCGCCGTCCCGCTCCCGGGAGAGTTCGGCACCGACGTCGATCCCGTCCGGATCACCGATGTGCATTCGCAGTACTTCGCGACGCATCGCCGCCGCCCGCTCGTGGCGGACCGCGGCTTCGAGGACGGCCCGCCTGATGACCGCCGACCGCGAGCTGCCGTCGCGTGTCAGCACGTCCAGCGCATGCTCGGTCTCCGCGTCGGTGCGAATCGTGATGGTGTCAGCCATGACACCAATTGTAAGACGAATCGTCTTACAAGGCCACAAGGCGGTCGGATGGTTTGAGTTTGAGGAGGATCAGGCCGGCTAGGGCTGTTGTGGTGGCGGTGAGGGTTAGGGATTGGTGGATGGGAAGGGTGGCCAGGAGGTTCGTCGAGGCGATCAGGGGGACGGTTTGGGCCAGGGAGAGGAGGGATTGGAGGCGGGTCAGGTGGGATCGTGGTGTGCTGCGGACGAAGAGGGGAGCTAGGTGTGAGGTGAACAGGCCGATGCCTACGCCTTGTGTGAGGGTTGCGCCGATGGCGGCTGGGACCGAAGGGGCTAGGGCTAGGCCGGCGATTCCGAGTGCGGCGAGTAGGCAGCCGAGGCCGCCGGTCAGTTCGGCTCGGGTGAAGGTGCCGAAGCGTGCGACGAGGACTGTGACCAGCAGTCCGCCGGCGACGTTGCCCGCCACCACGAAGCCTGCCTGCTTGGCTTCCCAGCCGTTTGAGCGGGCGAGTAGCGGGACGCAGAGGGACGTGACCGGTAGTACGAAGGCTGCGACCAGCGCGACGACCGCGAGGATCATCCGTAGTACGGGATCGCGGACAGCCACGCGGAGTCCGTCCACCGCGTCGCGGACCACCGAGGGGCGGACGCGCTGCGGTGTCACGTCGTACGGCGGTCTGAGCATCAGGAGGACCGCGAACTGGACGGCGAACGTCAGGCCGTCGAGGGTGAGTGCCCCGACCAGCCCGACCGTCGCGACGAGGAGACCGCTGATCGGTCCGCCGGCGAGGGTGATGAGCTGGGTGGCCGACGTACGCAACGCCATTGCCTTGGGCAACTGATCTTCGGGCACGAACAGCCGCGGGAGTACGCCGGCGGCCGGTAGTGCGAAGGCGTCGACGGTGCCGACGACGACCGATGTGGCCAGCAGCAGGCCGGCCGAGACTCCGCGGATCCCGACAGCGACGGCCAGCAAGAAGCAGCACGAGCCGACGATCGCGGTGCAGGCGAGCAGCAGGCGGCGTGGACCGATGCGGTCACCGAGTACGCCGCCGAGTAGGAGGAGTACGGCGCGGGGCAGGGTGAACCCCGTCAGCACCAGCGCGGCGACCCGCGGGCCGATGCCCGTCGCGGCCCAGCCGAGCGCGAAGAACAGCGCGGTGTCGCCGAGAACCGAGAGTGTCGAACCTGCCAGCCAGCCGTAGTACGACCGGTTCACCCGTCCAGCCGGACGGGCATGACGAGGGTGGTGAACGTGCCCTGGTCGGCCGACCGTACGACGACCGGTCGCGCCGGCTCACAGATCTCGAGCAGCACGTCCGGCCCGACACTCGCCTCGAGCGCGGCCGCCAGCAGGCTTGCGGTGAACCCGATCCGCACCGAACCGGTCCCGATCGCGTCGAGCTTCACCTCGTCGCCGATCCGCAGACTCTGCTGATCGATGTCTAAGGCAACGACGTCGCGGCCCGCCAGCACGTCCAGCAAACGCAGGCGATCGACTACTACGCGGCACGCCGGCGGCGTCAGGCCGTCGAGGATCTGACCGTACGCCGGATACTCCGCATCAACCGTCTGCAGTTCACGCGACTCGTCTCCTCGCACCAGTGTCAGACCGCCGTTCACCTCTACCCGTACGACGTCCCCCGCTGCAGCCCACCTACTTACCTGAGCCAGCTCGTCGGCGCGTACCAGCAACCGCGCCGCCACCCCGCCGAACTCCACCGGCCGCACGGTCCGCACCGCCAGCCGATACCGATCCGTCGCAACAAACGTAACCTCGTCCGGCCCCAGTTCAATCAGCACACAGCTCAACACCAGCCCCAGGTCCTCCTCCCCCGGTGGGGCTGCGGTGGGGGTTACTTGGCGGATGGCGCTGGCTAGTTCGGGGCCGCCTAGGAGGGCGGTGGTTTTTTGGGAGAGGAGGTTGGTGAGGAGGCGGGTTGCGGCTGTGCGGGTGGCGGTGGATTTCGCTTCCAGGGTGCGGAGGTGGGCGCGGACCAGGTCGGCGACCTCCGACGGAGAAGCGTCCAGGGCGAGGCGGACGTCGGGGAGTGGGAGGTCGATCTCGCGGAGGTCGCGGAGTAACTGGGCCCGCGGTTGTTGCGACTTGTCGTAGTACCGGTAGCCGTTCGTCGCGTCGACCTCGGCGGGTGGGAGCAGACCGCAGTCGTCGTAGAACCGCAGCGCACTCGGCGCCAGTCCCACCAGCCGTGCGAACTCACTGATCGTCAGCCTCATGGGCCCGACCTTCATCCCTGCACCAACTCGAAGGTCAACTCCGGAACCGGCCCCACAGGCTCAGGGTCTTGCCGAAGCGTTCCCCGCGGATCCAGTCCAGGATGCTCCTCGCGACCCGCTCCGGCGAGACGTCCCCGCGCACCGAGCGCGGTACGAGCTTACGGATCTCGGCCGCATCCGCGATCGCCTCGTCGATCTGGGACTCCGGCCAGCCACGGCGCGCCAGCCGCTTCCGCCGTACCGCGTCCGGACAGTCCAGGTGCAGCCACCGGCCCTCGGGCAGCTCGGCCGGCTGCGCCGGGGACAGCAGCAGGACCGGTATGCCGGAGCGCCGGATCAGCTCGGTGATCCGCAGCCACAGCGCGTTGTACGCCGGCCAGATCGGCGCCGCCATCGGACTCGCGATGTCGAGCCCGAGCAGCCGGCCGTCGTCGTCCAGCAGCTCGTCCATGTCCATCACGACCAGGTTCCCAGGATTCAGCCGCACGAGCTCCGGCACGACCGTCGACTTCCCCGACCCAGGTGCCCCAGTCACCACGAACAATCTCGTCACAGGACTAGTGTGCGGTCACTCGAGCAGGAGGCGCACGGGTGGTCGTGCCTCGACTGAGATGGTCGGTAGTCCGCCCAGACCGGGGGTGACCGAGCCGAGGACGCTCGAGTGTCCGGCGCCGGTGCAGCTCGGAACTGTTCCACCGAGGCCGTGGACGGTGAGGAAGCCGAGTACGGCGAATGCGTACGCCTCCTTCGCCGCCGACGGCATCCCCAGCTCGTCGGTGGTCCGGACCGGAACGTCCAACTCGTCCGCCAGCAGATGCATCAGCGCCGGGTTCCGGATCCCGCCACCCGACGCCACCACCTCGGTCCCGCCGTACCGCCGTACGGCGTCGGCCACGGTCCGCGCCGTCAGCGTGGTCACAGTCGCGACCAGGTCCTCCGCCGGGATCACCGGCAGTCCCTCCATCGCCTGGGCCAGGTACGCGAGGTTGAACAGCTCCTTCCCCGTCGACTTCGGCGCCGGCCGCGCGTAGTACGGCTCGGCCAGCAACCGCGCGAGCAACTCGTCATGCACCTGCCCGCGCGTCGCCATCACCCCGTCCGCGTCGAACGGCTGCCCGGTCAGCTCCGTCACGACCGCATCGATCAGCGCATTCGCCGGACCGGTGTCGAAGGCAACCGGTTCGTCCTGGACGACGGTGATGTTCGCGATCCCGCCGAGATTCAGCGCCACAGGTACGCCGGGCCGCCCGCGCAACCACAGCACGTCGAGAATGCTGACCAGCGGCGCCCCCTGCCCACCCGCCGCGACGTCCCGCGCTCGCAGGTCCGACACCACCGGTACGCCGGTCGCCTCCGCGATCCAGGCCGGCTGCCCGAGCTGCAGCGTTCCGCGCACCGCCCCGTTGTCGACCCAGTGGAAGACCGTCTGCCCGTGCGACACGATCAGGTCCGCGTACCCACCGCAGAGCTGCTCGACCGCCTGCCCCGCCACCGCCGCGAACGACTGCCCGATCCCGGTGTCGAGCTTGCACACCTGCTCGACCGAGGTGGACGCCGGCGGCAACGACGCCGCAACGGCCGCTCGCAGCTCGTCCGGATACGGCTGACTCAACATCCCCAACGGCGTCAGCACCAACTCGTCGCCGTCCAGCCGCAGGTCCGCAGCAGCGGCGTCGATCGCGTCGTACGACGTCCCGGACATCAATCCGATGACTCGCATGTCAGTCCCGCAGCTCCCGTCGGTAGTCGTCGCCTCGCAGTGTGAGCAATGCGATCACACTGACGGCACACGTGACCACCACGTACCAGGCCGGAATGTCGACGTTCTTCGTCCGCTTGATCAACTCGGTGATGATCAGCCCGGCCGATCCCGAGAAGACCGCGTTGGACAGCGAGTACGCCAACCCGAGCCCGGTGTAGCGCGCCCGGGTCGGGAACATCTCCGCGAGCATCGCCGGACCCGGGCCCGCCATCAGCCCCACGACGAGCCCGGCCACGAACACCGCGAGCCCCTTGGCGGCGTTGCCCGACTCCTTGTCCTGCAGCAGGTTCATCAAGGGGAACGCCAGTACGACGACCAGCGCCGCGCCGGCCACCATCACCGGCCGCCGCCCGATCCGGTCACTCAACCACCCGGCCGGGAGGATCGAGACCGCGAACCCGGTGTTCGCGAGCACGGTCGCGACCAAGGCCTGCTGGAACGTCGCGTGCAGGGTCGCCTGCAGGTACGACGGCATCACCACAAGGAACGTGTATCCGGCCGCGGACCAGCCCATCAGCCGGCCGATGCCGAGCGCGATCGCCTTGGCCACCTCACCGGCCGGGGCAGGGCGCGGCTGCTCCTGGACCCGTGCGAAGCTCGGCGTCTCGTCCAGTTTGAGCCGCAGCCACAGCGCGACCAGGCCGAGCGGCAGCGCCACCAGGAACGGCACCCGCCAGCCCCAGTCCGACAATGCTTCCTTGCTCAACGTGGTCGCGAGAATCGCCGCTAGTCCGGCTCCCGCGAGCAGGCCGAGTGCGACCGTGAACGACTGCCAGGCGCCGTACAGGCCGCGCTTGGTCCGGGGCGCGAACTCGGTCATGATCGACACGGCGCCGCCGAACTCACCACCCGCCGACAGCCCTTGCAACGCCCGCACCAGCGTCAGTAACCACGGTGCGGCCGCGCCGACACTCGCGTACGTGGGCAGCAGACCGATCAGCGTGGTCGACAGCGTCATCAGCAGCAGCACCAGGATCAGCGTGGGCCGCCGCCCGATCCGGTCACCGACCCGGCCGAAGATCGCGGCGCCGATCGGCCGGAAGAAGAACGCCAGCGCGAACGAGGCGTACGTCTTGATCAAGCTCTCCGCGTCGCTGGTCGCCGTACTGCTGAAGAAGTTCGCCGCGATCACGGTGGCGAAGAAGCCGTAGGCACCGAACTCGTACCACTCGACGAAGTTACCGACCGTCCCGGCGACCAGTGACCGCCTGGTGCGCGCCGTCGTGGCCTGGTCAACAGTGCTCATCGGGTCCTCCTCCAGAAAAGGCCCCCGTAAGTTTCTCCCGCCCCTCCGACTCATCTTCGTGCATAACTTCCCAGGTAGGCGAGCCCGGAGGCAACCTTCCGCGCGCCGCCGGTGTCATTCTCGGTGACAGGCCGACTGACCGAGGAGGGGCGGATGGTCACCCGGGGAGACGATTTCGACGACTTCGTCCGCGGCAGCGCGACCCGGCTGCTGCGCACCGCCGTACTGCTGACCGGCGACCGGGCGGCGGCCGAGGATCTCGTCCAGGAGACGTACGAGCGGATCTACGTCCGCTGGCGGCGGATCCACAGCGCTCCCGAGGCATATGCGCACAAGACCCTTGCGAACCTGACTGCCAACCGCTGGCGCAGCCGGGGACGCAAACCCGAGGTCGCCCTGGCCGACCATGACCGTGCTACCCCGGACGGTTCCGACAACTTCGCCATCCGCGACCAGTTGCTGGCCGCACTGCAGGAGCTGCCGCCGCGGCAGCGCGCCGTCATCGTCCTGCGGTACTACGAGGACCTGACCGAGGCGCAGACCGCCGACGTACTGGGCTGTTCGGTCGGCACGGTCAAGAGCCAGGCCTCGCGAGCCCTCGACCGGCTCCGGCTGATCACTGAACCCACCATCCTGGAGGGACTCCGATGACTGATCTCAAGCAGCGATTGATCGACATCGTCGAGGACGTCGAAGCGCCGTCCGACCTGCTGGACCGCACCCGCCTCGGCGGCACCCGTCGCGTCCGGCGGCGCCGATCCGCCATCCTGACCGGCACGACCTTCGCCGCAGCCGCGCTCGTCGGCGGCGCGGTCGTCGTCCCGGGGCTGCTCGACGGCCGCACGAACGACCAGCCGGCCGCCAGCCCCGCGCCGGTCACGCCGGCCGCCGATGATCCGTACAAGTCGTTGATGCAAGGACTGACCCGGGGCGATCTCGCCGGCGACAAGGCCTACCTCGACAAGGTGCTCGCTACCTGGCGCGGTTCCAGCAGCGGTTTGTTTTCCGTCCGCGACTCCGCCGTCACCGGCGCGCTGCGCGGCGACCCGAAGGTCTACTGGGCGGGGAACACCCCGGCCGGCCGGATCGCGATCGTGGCGCAACACTACGAGGTGCATCCTCGGGGCAACGTCAAGCTGGCCATGGAGGGGGTCTACACCCTCGTCGCCTTCGTTGCCGATGACAACAAAGGTAATCCGTCGGTGCCGGTGGTGCTGTACCCGCTGCCGGCCGGCGGCCGCCTACCCAGCCACGTGGCATCGAAGGGCGGTACGAATGTGCTCGTCACGGCCGACGTCGGCCAGCCGGCCGGCTGGTCCGCGGGTGCCGACGCGAAGGGCCGGCACCAGTACACCCCATTGCATTTCAAAGATGGCGTCAGCGTGCTGGTCCTGCCGGCATCCGTTGACCCCGCCAAGCTCAGCGTCCTGCCGCTGCAGCCCCGGTAGCCCGACCTCTTGACACCGGGTATTCGCCGATCGATGATCGGTGTCGCTATACCGGTTTATCTCTCGTCGCCGTCTGGGTGTTCGGCCAGGCGGCGACGACCACTTAACCGATATAGCGATACCGCCCATCGTTTGACGAGGAGTCGATCAGCTCATGAAGCGAAGGACCCTGTTGTCAGCTCTGGCCGTCGGGACCGCCGCGGCCGCCACCGGTGCCGCGCTGCCCGCCGAGGCCGCCGACAAGCGCCGCCCGCGCGCGAAGACCGGACCGGTCACCGTCGCGTACATCGAGGTCAACGACCACAGCATGCTGAACGCGGGCAAGTACACGCTCGCGAACGGCGGCGCGCAGGTGATCGACGTCGCGGTGATCTTCGCGGCGAACATCAACTACGACGGCACGAAGGCGTACCTGTCCTTCAACCAGCAGGTCCAGAGCGTGCTGGACAACGTCGCCACGCAGGTCCGGCCGCTGCAGCAGAAGGGCATCAAGGTCCTGCTCTCGATCCTCGGCAACCACCAGGGCGCCGGGTTCGCGAACTTCCCGGACCAGGCGTCCGCCGAGGCCTTCGCCCAGGAACTCGCGGACGCGGTCAACCAGTACGGCCTGGACGGCATCGACTTCGACGACGAGTATGCCGAGTACGGCAACAACGGCACCGGCCAGCCGAACGACTTCTCGTTCGTCTACCTGGTCCAGGCGCTCCGCGCGAAGCTTCCGAACAAGCTCATCACGCTCTACGACATCGGCCCGGCCGCGGACCGGCTCACCTACAACGGCCAGAGCATCGTCGACACCTTCGACTACGGCTGGAACCCGTACTACGGCACCTGGGGCGTCCCGTCCGCGCCGAGCGCCAAGTCGCGCGTGTCCCCCGCCGCCGTGTCGTACACCGCCACCAGCTCCTCGACCGCCGCAAGCCTCGCCCAACGCACGGTCAGCGAGGGGTACGGCGTCTTCCTCACGTACAACCTCACCGAGTCCGACACGTCGTCGTACATGAGCGCCTTCACGCAGAAGCTGAAACAACAACGGGATGGTCGGCCAACCGAGCCGGCCATCCCGGTCAGTACTCCCAGCCCGGTTGCCAGTTGACGCCGTCGGCAACCAACTGCTCCATCGGGGCGCGGCTGCCCACGAGGTGTTCGAGGGACCAGCGGTTCGCCGAGTGGGCCACCACGAGCACCACCTGGTCCTCGTACCATCGCTTGAGGTCAGCGAGGAACGAGCGCGTCAGTTCGAGTACGTCGTCGTACGACTGGCCACCGGGAAACGGCGTACCGACGCGCTCGACCCGCGGCTCGAGCGCGTCTCGCGGCGCGCCGTTCAGCTCGCCGTAGTTGCACTCGCGCAGCCGCCAGTCCTGGAAGTGCGACACGGTGAGCCCGGACAGCTCGACGGTCTGCACGGCGCGCCGCAGATCCGAGCTGAACACCACATCGACCTCTCGCCGGCGCTCGCCGAGTTCCCGCGCCTGCTCGCGGCCCGCGGCCGACAGTTCACCCGGCAACCAACCGGTCGCGATCCCGCGTTCGTTGTCGACCGTGGTCGCGTGCGTCTCGTAGATCAACTTCATACCTCACAGTCAATCTCCCTTTGCCCTCATTACCGGCGGGTATATACTTAAGTTACTGGCGAGTAAAGTTGGGGAGTGTCTGTGACTCACTACAAGTCGAATCTGCGGGACATCGAGTTCAACCTGCTCGAGGTGCTGGGCCGGGGCGACGTGCTCGGTCAGGGCCCGTACGCCGATATGGACGTCGACACCGCCCGCGAGGTGCTCGCGGAGATCGACCGGCTGGCCAAGCACGAGCTGGCCGAGTCCTTCGCGGAGGCCGACCGGAACCCGCCGGTCTTCGACCCGGAGGCCCATGAGGTCCGGATGCCGGAGGCGTTCAAGAAGAGCTACCACGCCTACATGGACGCCGAGTGGTTCAAGCTCGAACTGCCGGCCGAGCTGGGCGGTCAGCCGACTCCGCCGTCGCTGCGCTGGGCCGCCGCCGAGCTGGTCCTGGGCGCCAACCCGCCGGTGCACATGTACGCCGCCGGCCCCAACTTCGCGCACGTGCTCTGGCGCAACGGGACCGAGCGGGACAAGAAGATCGCTCACCACATCATCGAGCGCGGCTGGGGCGCCACCATGGTGCTGACCGAGCCGGATGCCGGCTCCGACGTCGGCGCCGGACGGACCAAGGCCACGCTGCAGGACGACGGCTCCTGGCACATCGAGGGCGTCAAGCGGTTCATCACCTCGGGCGAGCACGACATGACCGAGAACATCGTCCACCTGGTGCTGGCCCGTCCGCAGGGCGTCGAGGGCGTCGGCGGTCCCGGGACCAAGGGCCTGAGCCTGTTCGTGGTCCCGAAGTACGACTTCGACCTCGAGACCGGCGAGCTGACCGGTGAGCGCAACGGCGCCTTCGTCACGAACGTCGAGAAGAAGATGGGCATCAAGGTGTCCACCACCTGCGAGATCACCTTCGGCGATGGCGTTCCCGCCAAGGGCTGGCTGCTCGGCGAGGTGCACGACGGCATCGCGCAGATGTTCCAGGTGATCGAGTACGCGCGGATGATGGTCGGCACCAAGGCGATCGCGACGCTGTCGACGGGCTACCTGAACGCGCTCGAGTACGCCAAGGAACGGGTCCAGGGCGCCGACATGACGAACCCGGCCAAGGACGCGCCGCGGGTCACGATCACCCACCACCCCGACGTACGGCGTTCGCTGCTGACGCAGAAGGCGTACGCCGAGGCGCTGCGGGCGCTCGTGCTGTTCACGGCGACGTACCAGGACCGGGCCGAGCAGGCGCGGTACGCCGGTGAGCACGACGACCTCGCCGAGCGGGTCAACGACCTGCTGCTGCCGCTGGTGAAGGGCTACGGCTCGGAGAAGTCCTGGACGCTGCTCGGCACCGAGTCGCTGCAGACGTTCGGCGGCTCCGGCTTCCTGCAGGACTATCCGATCGAGCAGTACGTGCGGGACGCGAAGATCGACACGCTCTACGAGGGCACGACCGCCATCCAGGGCCAGGACCTGTTCTTCCGCAAGATCATCAAGGACCAGGGCAAGGCGCTCGGCCACCTCGCCGAGCAGGTACAGGCGTTCGTCGCCTCCGAGGCCGGCAACGGGCGGCTCAAGGAGGAGCGCGGGCTGCTCGCGAAGGGCCTCGAGGACACCCAGAAGATCCTGGGCATCATGGGGCAGGCCCTCATGGCCGCCAACCCGCAGGCGGAGAACGGCGACCCGCGGAACGTCTACAAGGTCGGCCTGAACACCTCGCGGCTGCTGTTCGTCCTCGGCGACGTGGTCTGCTCGTGGCTGATGCTCCGGCAGGCCGAGGTCGCGCTGGAGAAGCTGGGCGGCGAGCTGTCCCCGGCCGACCAGGACTTCTACACCGGCAAGGTCGCGGCGGCGCAGTGGTTCGTGCGCTCGACGATGCCGTCGGTCCGCGCCGAGCGGATCAAGGCCGAGCTCACCGACCTCGAGGTGATGGACCTTCCGGAGTCGGCCTTCTGATCCCGGACTCCTCCGGCTCGGCCACTTGCGCGGGTCGAGCCGGAGGTTCGGGGCCGAGGGCAAGAATGCTCAGGGCAAGAATTGCTCGGGGCAAGGATGCTCAGGACAAACTCGGGGCATGAAATCGGCTGATCTGCCCCAGGTTGCCCCACGATCTGCCCTGTTGCGGAGCGTGATGGTGTAGCAACGTTTCTGTCCTGAAACACCGTGACCCTGGCTTGGTCTCCCCTGTCCGAGCCAGGGTCGCGCCCAATCTCACCCGGGTGGAACCAGTCGATGTGTGCGCGCGTCCGTGTGAATGTGTCCAGGCTCGGTCGTCGTACGCTGTCCGCGATGCCCGTTCGATTCCTCACCGCCCTGCTCGCGGCAGTCGCGTTCCTCCCCGCCCTACCGGCGCGTGCTGAGACGCCTGAGCCGCCCGACCGGATCGCCGCCGCCTGGCGCACCGATCACCTGTCCGTCGACCCGCGGCTGGCGATCCCCGCGACCGAGTTGGACCGGATCCGCGGCGCGATGCGCACCGCGGGCCTTCCGGTGTACGTCGCGCTGGTGCCGCGCACGCCGTACCTGGCGAAGAAGAGACTCGACTGGCCGACCCTGCTGCACGCGCGGGTCGGTGAACCGGGGCTGTACCTGGTCGCGCTCGTGGACGACAACTACTGGTCGACGAGCGCGGAGCTGTACCGGCAGGGCGGGCTCCGGGGCCGCGACCTGACCAGCGTGCGGGCCGAGGACAAGCAGCGCCTCGACCTCCTCACGGATCGTCCGGCGCCGCAGATCGTCCGCACGATCCAGTATGCGTCGACGGCGTACGACGGTCGCGCGCTGCCGGCTGTCCCAGCCGCCGATCTGGAGCCGGAGCGCCCGCACCGCGGCCTCTCGGTGACCGACAAGTCGGACCGGGCCGCGTATGTCGGCCTGGGTGTCGGCGGGTTCCTCGGGCTGGTGCTGACCCTGGTGATCGCACTGCGGCGTCGTGGCGCGCCGAAGCGTTCGGGATCCAGTCAGCGGGCGGTCGATCCGCGGGACGTGCAGCTCAAGGCGGACGGCAAGATCAAGCAGGCCGAACGGGCCCTCGGGCGACTGGACCGGCGTCGCAACAAGACGACCAAACTGCTGGATCAGCGCGACGACGCGTACCGCCGGCTCGACGCGGCGCGGACGCTGCGCGCGGACCAGCCGGAGGACGTCCTCGCGTCGGCCGGCGCGCTCGTGCTCGCCCGGCAGGCCGAGCGGATCGCCTCCGGCGCGGCCCTCCAGCCACCGTGCTTCTTCGACCCGACGCACAACCCCGGAACGGCGAAGGTCGACTGGTCGGACGAGGTCGAAGTACCTGCCTGCCAGCAGTGCGCCAGCGTCGTACGCCGAGGTGATACGCCGCGCGGTCTGCTGGTGCCGGCCAAGTCCGGGCTGCTCGGTGGCGACCGCAAGGGGGTGCCGTACTGGACGCTCGACCCGGAGGACAGCCCGATGGTCGCGACCGGCTTCGGCGCGCTCTCCGACGACCTGGCCGACCGCATCACCGGCCGGAAGGAGGATGTCCGATGAGACGGCTCGTCCTCTTGCTGACGGCAACAGTTGTGCTGCTGACGGGGACTGCGTCGGCGGCGACCCCGACCGATCCCCGGATCACCGCCGCGGTCGCGGCCTGGGCGCAGGAGAACCTGTACGTCGACCCGGACTTCACGTCGATCGCGGACCGCGAGGCGACGCTGCAGGTGATCTCGAACGCGAAGGTGCCCGTTTTCGTGGCCGTCGTACCGAGCGGCGAATGGTTCCCGGAGAAGGGCGACACCACGCTGCTCGCCGGCCGGCTGGCAGCCGCGAACGGCAAGCCGGGCGTGTACGTCGTGATGGACGGCGACCGGTCGTACGGCGTCGCGCACCAACTCGGTGCGTATGTGCCGACGTGGACCTACGCGGACGGGGACGAGGCGCTGAGCAAGCAGCTCTCGCAGTACCTCGACGGCCTGCGGGAGTCGACGTACAGCACGCCGAAGCCGGCCCGGACCGCGCCGCTGCCGCCCGAGCCGGAGGATTCGGCACCGGTGGAGAAGTTCACCGTCGGCAAGGCGATCGGGAACGGCCTCGGCGGCACCGTGCTCGGCCTGATGGGCGGCGGTCTCCTCGGCGGAATCGTGTTGATCGTGGCGGCGCTGTCCCGCCCACGACGAAAGGGACGCGCGTGAAGGCCCGTTTTCTCCTCACCTGCCTCGCGGCGGCGTTGACGCTGCTCGTCGCGGCTCCGGCCGAGGCCGGTACTGCGCGGACCCCGGCGGAGCGGGCGCAAGAGATCGCGACCGCGTTGAAGAAGGACCCGGTCTACGTCGACCCGGCGTACAAGACGGCGCTGCCCGCGAAGCTGCTGGACGACCTGCGGACGAAGGCGAAGGCCCTCGGGTACCCGGTCTACACCGTCGTCCTGCCGCTGACCCCGAGCGACGAGTTCCAGGGCGAGGAGAGTACGGCACTCACCCTGGTGATGGACGCGCTCCGGCAGCCGGGGCTGTACGTCGTGGTGGACGGCGGCAGCCGCTTCCCGTGGTACGAGGCGCGCGACGTCTCACAGGTCAGCGAGGAGAAGCTGGAGGCGGCGCGGACGCGCGCGCTGGCCGACACGGGGTACGACGCCGGGCCGACCGAGGTGCTGACCCGGATGTACGAGCTGCTCGCCCAACCGGGCATCCCGAAGACCTCGAACCGACCGCAGTCGGGTCGGCCGTCACGGGGCATCTCGGACCCAGGCGGTCACGGGTGGATCGTCGCGCTGTCGATCGTCGGCGGTCTCGTCGTCCTGGTCGGTCTCGGTCTGCTGATCGGGCGCAGCCGGGGTTCGGGGTCCAAGACGTTCCGGATCCCGCCGCACGTGGCCGCGACGGTGGCGGCCGAGCGGCGCCGGCGCCTGACCCAGGAGACGAATGCCGAGCTCACCAGGCTCGGCTCGGAGCTGGCCGCGCTGCCGACCGCCGAAGGCGCAGGGCTTGTCCACCAGCAGGCCGCGCTCGACGACCACGCCGCCGCGTCGAAGGTGCTCGACACGTCGCCCGACCTCGTCGACCTGGTCGGCGCGATGGTGCTGCTCGACAAGGCACGGCGGGAGTACGACGCCGCAGTCGCGGTCGCAGCCGACCGGAAGGTGGACGCCGTACCGGATCTGTGCGCTTTCAACCCGCTGCACGGTCGCTCGTCCGGTCGGCCGACCAAGGTGGAGTCGGACGGCACCACGCTCACGCTGCCGCTGTGCAACGAGTGCCGGCAGGCCCTCAAGCGCCGCTCGGCACCGGCGTCGCTGCCCGGCAAGGACGGCCCGTACTGGTACGAGGACTCGGTCTGGGCGCGGACCTTCTTCGGCACCACCGGCGACGATCTGGCCGCGGCGGTGTCCCGGGGCGAGCTGCATCGGTGAGAGGGCTTCCCTGAGAGCGGTTCAGGGACGCGTCGGGGGATCTGCCGGATCCTGGGGCCCGGCTCCGGAGCCTACTGTCGTTGCGACAACGCGGGTGGGCTCGAGAAGAGGCGGACGATGGCGGAGAACAAGCAGCTCGGCGTGATCTTGCTGGTGGCGGCGGCCGGGCTGACGTTCTGGCAGTTCGGGGATCGGGACTCCGACGACACGCACAAGATCGACGACAAGATCACCACCGTCCAGCTCGCCGCAGGCCACGCCGACATCACGATCAACGTGTCCGACGACGACCGGGCCAGCGTGCGGGAGAAGCGCAAGTTCTGGTTCTGGAAGCACGGCGACGCCTACTCGGTGAACGACGGCGTACTCAAGCTGGACGGCGACTGCGGCTGGCAGTGCACCGCCGACTTCGAGGTGACCGTGCCGCGCGGCACCAAGGTCACCGGCGAGAACGGCAGCGGTGATATCGAGATCACCGGCGTGGCCGGGGTCGACGCGAAGTCCAACTCGGGCAAGGTCGAGCTCCGCGAGGTGAAGGGCGACGTCAACCTCGATGTCACCTCCGGCAACGTGTCCGTGCAGGACCTGACCGGGAAACTCGACGTCAAGGCCAACTCCGGCGATATCGAGGCCAAGGACCTGAGCGGCGGCGCGGTGAACGTCGAGACCACGTCCGGCGACATCGAGCTCGACCTCTCCGAGGCCGGCGACATCCGCGCCAAGGGCACCAGCGGGGACATCGAGATCAGCGCCCCGAGCGGCGGCTACAAGGTCACCACCGAGACCAAGCACGGCGAGGTCGAGGACAGCCTCGGCAGCAACACGACCGCCGGCCACACTCTGACCGCTACCACCACCTCAGGCGATATCGAACTCCACAGCCACTGATGAAGGACTACTCCTTCAGGTCGCGGTGGTGTTCCTCGACGACGCGGTATTCCTCTTCGACGGCTGGGTCGATAGCGGTGGTCTCCACCCGCCGGCGGCGGTTGGTGATGTAGAAGGAAAGCAGGATGCCGGCCAGGCCCGCCAGGAGCAGGATGTAGCCGACGACCTGCAGGTTCACGGCGTCCCAGCTGTCGCGGACGGCGAACGCGAAAATGCCGCCGACCACCATCAAAAAGATCCCCACACCGATACTCATCCGGGCCTCCCAGCGAGTCCTTGGACCTACACCTTCGACGGTACCCCTTCGGCAAACAAGTTACTTACCGCCGGACAGAACGAGTTCGACGCGGTTCGGGCCGTCGGGGGTGATGTGGACGGGGACGCCCCAGTCCTGGCGGTGCATATGGCAGGCGGGAAACTCCACCTCGGCGGAGTCGTCGCACGAGGCGGCCTGGACGGCCACGTGGAGGACCCCGGAGCCGGCGTGCGGGTCGACGACGAGACGACGTACGAGATCGGTGGAGTCGCCCGCCCCCTCACGGAGCAGGTTGTCCGGAGTGGAGGAGACCAGAAGCCGGGTGGACGGGCCGTAGCGGTCGTCCAGCTTCTGTCCCGGCGGCGGGTTGAAGACGACCTCGAGCGTGACCTCTCCAGCAGCGAGATCCATCGGCGGACGCTGCGACCGCGTGCTGAACTCGTCGGCCGTCGCGGAAGCCCCGAGCGGGATCCGGGTCAGGCGGTGCGCGGCGGACTCGACGACGAGCAACTCGTTGCCCACGACAACAGCTCCGCTCGGCTCGGCCAGCCCGGTGGCCATCGTGTCGACGGTCTCGGTCCGCGGGTCGTACCGCCGTACGGCGCCGTTGTAGGTGTCGGCGATCGCGACGGATCCGTCAGGGAGGACCGTCACGCCGAGCGGATGCTGCAGCAACGCCTCGCTCGCCTTGCCGTCGCGCAGCCCGAAGTCGAAGAGCCCGGTGCCGACAGCAGTGTGTACCTCGGCGTCGATCCATCGCAGCGCCGAGATCTCCGAATCAGCCAGCCACAGCCGATCGCCGTCCGCCGCGAGCCCGCTCGTCTGCGCGAACCACGCTTCGCCGAGCGGCCCGTCCTTCAGCCCCTCGTTGGTCGTACCTGCCGCGACCGCGGTCTCTCCGGTGAACGGATCGAACGTCCACAGCTGGTGTACGCCGGCCATCGCGATCCACACCTTGTCGCCCCACCAAGCGACATCCCATGGCGAGCTCAGTACGTCGGTCCCGTCGCCGTCCATCCATTGCTTGCCGGTGCCGACCAACGTCGTCACCTGGCCGTCGGCGAGCGACACGCCGCGCAGCGCGTGATTGACGGTGTCCGCGACCACGACGTCGTACCCGACCTTCTCGGCCACGTCGGACGGCAGCACCACCAGACCGTTCGGCTCGGAGAAGCTCGCCTCACCGGCGGCTCCGTCGGCGAAACCACGATGGCCCGATCCGATCCGGCGTACGACGGTGGTCGCGTCGGCGGCGAGCTCGACGATGCTGTGGTTACCTGCGTCTGCGACCAGGAACCCGTTGTCCACCGCAACGACCTTCGCCGGGAAGCGGAGATCGGTCGGCTCGGGCGTCGGAGCGACGTACGGCGACCGGCCGCGGGTCAGGGTCCCTGCCTCGTCGTGCTGCACGATCAGCTCGGCCAGCAGGGCGTCCAGGGCATGCTCGTGGCCTTCACCGGAGTACTGCGCGACGACGTACCCGTTCGGATCCACCAGGACCAGCGTCGGCCAGGCGCGTGCGGTGTAGTTCTGCCAGGTGATCAGCTCCGGGTCGTCCAGCACCGGATGCCCCACCTCGTACCGCTCGACAGCGGCTCGGACCGCGGCTTCCTCACCCTCGTGGGCGAACTTCGGGGAGTGCACCCCCACGATCACCAGCGCGTCGCCGTACTTCTCCTCCAACGGCCGCAACTCGTCCAGCACATGCAGACAGTTGATGCAGCAGAACGTCCAAAAATCCAGCAACAGAAAGCGTCCACGGAAGTCCGCGAGCGACAACTCCCGCCCACCCGTGTTCAACCAGCCACGACCCTTGAGCTCCGGCGCGCGCACATGCATGTCCCCATTGTCCGCCGCGGCTCAACAGCAGCCGCCACAGGCCCGGCGGATGAGATCAGCGCGGCAGGATCAGGGTGTCGGTCAGGAGTTTTGCGGTTTTGCGGAGGGTTGCCGGGGAGGACGAGAGGTCGGTGGCGAGGGTGTAGGGGGTGAGGGTTTCGCCGGGGCCTACCAGGCGGTGGCGGTGCGCGAGGAGCCAGACGATGGCTCGGGGCCAGGTGGAGAGGCGGGCCTTGGCCAGGAGGTCGGGGGCGTCGCGGACCAGGCGTTCGGCAATGTCGAAGGCGTCCGGCGCGTACGCCGTACCGAGGGTTTCACCGGCCATCAGCCAGGCGTGCGGCGCGAGGACCGAGAGCGTCGCGGCTTGGTGATTGTCCAGGCCGCGGAGGTCGGGCTGAGGCGGGGACCCGAGGCCGGCGAGGGCTCGGTAAGCGTCTTCCAGGTCGTTGGTCGCGTCGTCGAGGAAGACCCGCTCGCCAGGCTTCGAGCCGACCGGGTCGATCATCGCGGCGGCTTCCAGGGCCGGTTGCCAGACGTCGACGGCGTCGATCGCCTCGTCGACCGTGTCCAGCGGCAGGTGGGTCCGATCGCCGGCGAACTCGAGCCAGGCCTTCACCACCACCGGGACCGCGTCGAAATAGGTGCTGTCAGCAAGCACCTTGCGCGGCAGCCAGTGCGCGAGGAAGAGCTCGACCAGTACGCCGCTGACGCGCAGCGGACCGCCGACGGTGTGGTCGACCGCGTGATCGATCCACAGCCGGGCGATGTCCGCGGCATCGTCGGGCAGGCCAACGGCGTACCGTGAATCGAGGAACTCCTCGACCAGCTGTTCGCGCTGTCGCGGAGTCATGAGCGGGCGGATCGGCGGCCGGACCGGGCGCTCCGGCATCTGGGTCAGCCGGTTCACCAGCAGGCCGGTGAAGAACTCGAAGTCCTCGCTCACCGGCGGATCGTCGTAGTCGCGGGTCTCGCCGAGCGCCTGCAGGATGATGCCGGCGGCGATCGGCGGCCGCACGGTCCGGATGGTCACCCGGCCCCCGCGCTCGTACGCCTCCAGGACGCGGTCCACCGGCGGGCCGACGAACACGTCCTTGATGATCGCGCCGAGATTGTTGTCGATGAACACCACCACGGTGTGCGGATGCTGCTCGTCGTCGTAGTCGAGCACGACGCTCAGCCCGTCACCGGTGATGTCCTCGGACACGATCGCGCTGGTCAGCCGGAAGCCGGCGATCCGCGTCACCCATTCCGGTACTTCGTCCTGCGTCCGCAACCGGGACACATGCGCCCGCTGCAGCGGCAGTCGCCCGGCCGGGCCGACGGTCCGGGCCAGGCTCGTCAGCAGGACGAAAGACTCGAGATCACGGCGCTCGCCGAGCACCCGCGCAGCGTCGGCCCAGAAGAACCGCTCCACCTCGCCGATCTCGTCCGGGAGCCCGGCCGGCCACAGCTGGTCGGCGAGCATCGCCGCCGAACGCGCCACCGACGCCTCGGCGATCACCGGATGCAGAGCGGCCGGAACCGCGGCCATGTCGAGGGCAAGCGTTTCCAGCAAGGTCTCCAGCACGGCGACGCTAGGCGTGGTGTCGACATCCACAGCCACCGCCGGCGCGGGCGGCTCGCCCGGGTCGGAGCCGACGAGCCGCAGATGGCTGCGCCGTCCGT
The DNA here is from genome assembly GCF_004366075.1 of Kribbella pratensis. Taxonomy (GTDB): domain Bacteria; phylum Actinomycetota; class Actinomycetes; order Propionibacteriales; family Kribbellaceae; genus Kribbella; species Kribbella pratensis. The sequence continues at coordinate 179,139 of NZ_SODU01000002.1, forward strand.
CCCGTCCACTCGGAGACTTGGTCACCTCCGTGAGATTACCGTCCGCACCCCCTCCCCCGCAGTCCTGTCAGCGCGCCCTGTGGACAACTCCGCCGTACATCCATGAGCACCCACCAACCGTTTCGCGGGTGGAAGTGTGGTTGGTGGGTGCTCGAAGACGGTCGGCTTCAGCCCTTGAGGGCGCCGGCCATCAGGCCGCCGATGAACCAGCGGCCCAGGAGGATGTAGACGAGCAGCGTCGGGAACGACGTGATCAGCGCACCCGCCATACTCGCCGCGTAGTCGACCTTCTGGCCGCCGGACAGTGCCGCCAGGCCCAAGGTCACGGGCCCGTTGTTCTGCTGGGTCAGGAACAACGCGAACAGGAAGTCGTTCCAGACCGAGGTGAACTGCCAGATCAGCGTCACCACGAACCCGGAGATCGAGATCGGCAGGATGATCCGCGCGTACGTCTGGATCAGGCCGGCCCCGTCCACCCGGGCCGACTCGATGATCTCGTTCGGAACGATGGTGGCGTAGTAGTTGCGGAAGATCAGCGTGCAGATCGGGATGCCGTAGATGCAGTGAGCGACGATCAGGGTCGGCACGCCCCGGGTGATGTCCAGCTCGGTGAACGTCGTCCGCAGCGGCAGCATCACCGCCTGGTACGGGATAAACATCCCGAAAAGGATGAACGCGAACACGATGTTCGCGCCCGGGAACCGCCAGCGGGCCAGCACGAACCCGTTCGCGGACCCGATCACCGACGAGATGATCGCGGCCGGGATCGCCAGCGACAGCGACCGGATCATGTACGGCTGCAGCACGTCCCACGCCTTGCGCCACGGCTCCAGCGTCCATTCCTTCGGCAGGTTCCACTGCGAGGCCGCGGTGGTGTCGCCGGAGGTCTTGAAGCTGGTGATCAGTACGACGTACACCGGGGTCAGCACGAACAGCAGGAACAGCAGCAGCAGCACGTACCGGATTGTCCGGCTGCGCCGGGTGGTTCCTTCGCCGAGCCTGCTGCTCGGCGGCTTCCGGCTGATCGCCGCCGCTGCCTTGCCGGTCGCGGCCTGCGCCTCGACGGCGGTCATCGCTCCTCCTCATGCCGGACGGTCAACGCGAGGTACGGGATGACGAGTACGGCGACGACCGCGAGCATCACGATCGCGATCGCGGCCGCCTTGGCCTGGTCACTGCGCAACAAGGTGTTCCACATCAGGATGGCCGGCACCTCGGTGCGGAACTGGTTCGGCCCGGTGATCGCGTAGATCAGGTCGAACAGCTTCAGCGATATGTGCCCGAGGATGATCAGAGCCGACAGCGCGATCGGCGACAGCTGCGGGAACAACACGTGCCGGTACAGCTTGAACTCCGACGCGCCGTCCACCCGGGCCGCCTCACGCAGCTCCGGCGGAATCCCCCGGAAACCGGCCAGGAACAGCGCCATGATGTATCCGGACATCTGCCAGACCGCGGGCAACGCGATGGACATCATCGTCGTCCATCTACTTCCCCCGGTCCACCACGGATTCTCCAGGAAGTTCAGATGGAGAATCGCGAACAGCCGGTTCAGCCCGCGCGCGTCGTCGCCCTGGGACGGGTTCAGCAACCAGCCCCAGACGACGCCCGAGGCGATCATCGAGATCGCCATCGGGAACAGGAAGACCGACCGGAAGATCGACTCGCCGGGCACGCCCTTCTCCAGCAGCAACGCCCAGATCAGACCGAAGATCAGCGTGCCCACGATGAACGCCACCGTGAGCACGCCGAGGTTCTTCAGCGAGTTGAGGAACCGGTCCTCGGTGAACAGGTGCCCGTAGTTCTCGAACCCGACGTAGTCCGCCGGGCCCTTGCGAGCCGTGTGCCGGTTCGTCAGCGAGGTGTTGAAGGACCATGCGATCAGCCCGTAGACGAAGTACCCGAGCAGCAGCACCGTCGGCAGCAGCACCAGGGCGCCAGGGCCCCACGTGCGAATTCTTCCGTGCACCTCTCAGTCCTCCAACGAGCATACGGTCCGCAACGCTGCGCTGAATTTTCTTGGCTGCATCAGCTCGTCTTCATCGCAGTACCAAGGGCTTTCTGCAGCTTCGCGACGTCCTGACTGCCGCTGAACTGGCTGAGCGCCGACAGGATGTCGTTGTTCTGGCCGGCCGTGCACGCGGCACCGTGGGCGCAGGACGGGACGATCGTGTCCTTCTTCCAGTCCGCCATCGCGGTCTGCTGGTACTTCGGGTAGTCGGCCGGGTCGGCGTCCGAACGCGCCGGGATCGAGCCCTTCTTGGTGTTGAACGCCTTCTGGCCCTCGGCCGAGCCGACGACCTTCAGCCAGCACTTCGCACCGTCGGGGTCCGCACCGTTGGTCGGCAGCGTGAACGAGTCCGCGAGGAACTGGAACGAGTCGCCCGTACCCGGGGCCGGCCAGTAGGTGTACGCCGTCTCCGGAACCTTGTTGGCCAGCTGCTGCGCGGCGACCCAGTCACCCATCAGGGTGTATCCGGCCTTGCCGGCATTCACGTAGCCGAGCGAGTCCGACCAGTCGATCGCCTCGCGGTCGGCGTTGCTGAACGACAGCAGCGTCTTGTACTTGTTCAGCGCCGCGGTCACATCGGCGCCGGCCCAGTCAGTCTTGCCGTCCCAGAGACCTTTGAACTTGTCCGGGCCGAGCTCGGCCAGCAGAGTCGTCTCCACCAGCATCTCCTGGGCGAAGCCCTTGGAGAGCCCCAGCGGCGCGGCCACACCGGCGGCCTTCAGCTTGGTCAGATCGGCGATCCACGCGTCCACGCTGGCCGGAGCCTTGGTGGCGTCGATGTTCGCCTTCTTCAGGACCGTCGGGTTCGTCCAGACCACGTTCGCCCGGTGGATGTTGGCGGGGATCGAGTAGATCTTGCCGTCGACGGTCAGATTGTCGATCAGGTTCTGCGGGAAAGCCTTGTCCAGTCCGTAGTCCTTGTACAGCTGGCTGACGTCGTCGACCTGGCCGGCGTTGATGTAGTCCTTCAGCTCCGCACCTGCGTGCGCCTGGAACGTCGACGGCGGCTTGCCCGCCTGCAGATCGTTGGCCAGCACCTGCTTGGCGTTCGCGCCGGCACCGCCGGCCACCGCCGAGTTGACGAACTTGTAGTCCTTGCACTCCGTGCCGAACACGGACACCAGGCCGTCCAGCCCGGCCTTCTCACCACCGTCTGCCCACCAGGTGAAGACAGTGACGTCCTTGCTCGCGGAGGAGTCTCCGCCACCGCTGTCGTCGCTGTTTCCGCAGGCGCTCACCGCGAGAAGACCCGCCGCACCCACCAGCGCCAGGGTCTTGCTCAGACCACCACGCATGATTTTCACTCTCCGATCAATAGATGGAGCCGCCTGTGACAACGATGCCCCCTTGACGGTGCAACTCTGGGACGGCGCGCAGCGGGTGTCAACGTTCCGCGCAGGCGCGTTGCGCAGCCGTGACCCCGCGCACCTTGACAGTGTGAGAGCGCGCACATTCCGGGTTCGATCGACCCCTGCGCGCATCCGCAGTGCGCAAAACGTCAGGGTCTGAGCAGCACCTAGATCGTCGCGTAGCGTCCGCGGCGGTGCACCAGCGCGGGTACGTCGTCGGCGGCGAGCTCCACGTGCGCGATCTCCAGTTGCACCTGGAGCGCCCAGCCGATCTCGGGCGGGTCGGGGTCGACGAGGGTGCAGCCGGCCCAGGTGCTGACGCCGGCCGGCGCCGGGCCCCAGGCGGTATCCGTCCAGTCGATCATCCGGAACGGTCCGCCCGGAGCGGGTGCGACATACCCGAAGGCGTCGGCCAGTTGGCGGTGCGGTTCGCCGAGCAGCGACACCACCGCGGTCCTTGCCTCACGCAACGTTTCCCACAGGTCCGAGTCGGGGTCGAGCAGCCCGATCACGTACCCGGGCTCGCCGTCGGCCACCAGCATCGACGACACCGTGAGCCCGGCCCGCTTCCCGTCGTACGCCGTCGTCCACAGCCCGACCGGCGACGGCAGCCGCCCCCGCAACCGCCGAACCGGACTCCGCTCGGACTCAGGCGGCAGGAACGGATGGTCACCGTGAATGGTCATGGGGCCTCCCGTCCTGGACTGAGGAGTGGAGGGAGCGAAGCGACCGGAGCGACGAGGGAAGGACGGGAGTTAAAGCCCCATGACCCGCCGCGCCGGAGGCGTGGCATGTGTGCTGTCACCGGGCCACGGTAACTCGTTCCGGGAGGGTGAAGGTTTCGATGGGCTCCAGGCTCAGGCCGCTGGAGCCGTGGACCGTCTTGACCGCGCCGTTGGCGTCGAACGTGAAGCGGTACGACTCGCCGTACGAGCCGTAGCCGTTGCCGCCGGTGACGCGGAGCGTGTCGCCGTCCGCCTCGAGCGGCTGCGGTTCGTCAGCCGGGTTCGGGCTGGACGGGTCGGTCGCGTAGAGGCGGCCGCCGATGACGACGAAGTCCGTGACGCCCCAGAGGTTCGCGAAGCGGCCGGTGAAGCGGTGGAGGTCGCCTGCGCCGCGATCCTTCGACTCGGCGAGGTCGAGGAGCCTGAAGAGACCCTCCGCGAACTGCGACGCGGGCCCGTCGATCGCGTTGGTCAGCACCGAGACGACGATCCGGTGCTCGGGGTCGACGAGGGTCCTGGTGATGTGGCCCGGATACCCGCCGCCGTGGCCGAACACCTCCCGGTCGCCGACCTTGCTCACCGCCAGGCCGAGGCCGTACCGCGCCTTCTCGTCCGCCCCGGTCGTCCACAGCGGGTGCTGCATCTCGCGCTTGGACTTGTCCGAGAGCAGCCGGTCGTCGCCGGGCAGGTGCGCGGAGAAGTACGTGACCAAGTCGCGCGCGTTACCGAAGAACCCGGTCGCCGAGGCCAGCGCACGGGTGTCGACATGCTCGATCGGGACGCGCGTGTCGGCGTACGTCAGCGCGCTGTACCCGGCGGCGTACTCGGTCAGCCGGGCCGGATCCAGCTCCGGGCCGAGACCCGACAGCCCGAGCTTGTCCACGATCGCGGTCTGGACATAGGAGTTGTACGGCGTACCGCTCGCCGCCTCGACGACGAGTCCGAGCAGGCCGTAGCCGATGTTCGAGTATTTGAAGCGCTCGTTCTCCGCGATCACGGCCGACGACTCGTCCCGCAGTACCTCGAGCAACTGGTCACGGTCCGGGAAGGCTGTGGACAACTGCCACCAGCTCGCGTCCAGGCTGTCCCGGGTCACGCCTCCGGCGTGCGCGAGCAGCTCACGGACGGTCCGCTCGCCGACCGGCGTACCGACGATCTCGGTGACGTGCTGCGACACCTTGTCGTCCAGCCGCAGCCGGCCCTGCTCGACCAGCTGGAAGATGGCGGTGCCGGTGAACGTCTTCGAGTGCGACGCGATCCGGAACAGGTGCTGGTCGGTCAGCGGTACGTCGTTCTCCACGTCCGCCAGCCCGTACGACGCCGAGAACGCGATCGAGTCCTCGACGTACACCGCGACCTGGACGCCCGGCACCCGCTGGTACCGCTGGTTGAACGCCAGCCAGCTGTCGTAGTAGGCGAGTGCCTCGGTCACGCTTTGTGTCACGGCGGTTCTCCTGGCGGATCGGCGGATGGAGATTTCTGTCAGGCCTTCCGCATCAGGGTCCGCTCAACGACGCCAGGGCAGCAACTTGAGCGCCGCGAGTCCTTTCCAATCCTGTCCATTCCTGCCGAAACGAATCGACCCGCTACCCAGCGTGGCGGCGGGACTGGATGACCCGGAAGCGGCTCGCGACATAGGCGCCGTCGGTGTACGTCGCGTTGGCCGCGGGGTTCGCCCCGGTGCCGTGGAAGTCGCTGAACGCGGCCGACTGGTTCACGAACACCTGGCCGGTCAGATTCTCCGACAGCGCGACGCCCGCGTCGAGGGCCGCGTCCCGGGCCTCGTCCAAGACCTTGGAGTCGGCCGAGTAGATCCCGGCGGTCATCGCGCCGCCCTCGGCGACGGTCTTCCGGAACAGGTCGATCGATTGCGCGGTGTCGGCGGTCTTGACCAGGAACGAGACCGGCCCGAAGCACTCGCGCCCGTACACCTCGGCGTCGTCCGCGCCGACCGCCACGAGCAACGGCGTACGGACCACCGCGTCCGGGAACGCCGGGTGCTGGATCGCCCGGGACTCCAGCACCACCTCGCCGTACTCCGGGGCGAGGTCGAGGCGGCTGATCACCGCCTGGTTCACGATGCCGCCGAGGATCTCGACCGCGCGGGCGTCGTCGCCGAGCAGTCTGCCGATCGCCGTCGCGAGCGCGGCGCCGACCTCCTCGAAGGACTTGTGGCCCTCGTCGGTCTCGATCCCGCCGGCCGGGACGAACAGGTTCTGGGTGGTGGTGCACATCTGGCCGGAGTAGAGGGAGAGCGTGAAAGCCAGGTTGCCGGTCAGTGCCTTGAAGGAGTCGGTGGAGTCGATGACGACCGCGTTCACGCCGGCCTTCTCGGTGAAGACGGTCGCCTGGGTCGCGTTCTGCTCCAGCCACTCGCCGAACTCGCTGCCGCCGGTGAAGTCGATCAGCTTCACCTCGGGCCGGGTCGCCAGCGGCTTGGCCAGGCCGTCACCTGCGCGCTCAGTGGCGAGGGTGACCAGGTTCGGGTCGAAACCGGCCTCGGCGAGCACCTCCCGGCAGACGTCGACGGTGATCGCCAACGGCAGCACGGCCAGCGGGTGCGGCTTGACGACGACCGCGTTGCCGGTGACCAGCGAGGCGAACAGGCCGGGCCAGGAGTTCCAGGTCGGGAACGTGTTGCAGCCGATCACCAGCGCGACGCCGCGGCCGGTGACGGTGAACGTCTTCTCCATCCGGATCGGATCGCCCTTGGCCGGCTTCTCCCAGGTCGCGGTCGCGGGATAACGGTTCATCTCCTCGTGCGCGTACGCGACCGCCTCGAGCGCCCGGTCGAGCGCGTGCGCGCCGCCGGCCTGGAAGGCCATCACGAACGCCTGACCGCTGGTGTGCTGAACGGCGTTGGCGAGCTCGAAGATCCGCTTGTGCAGCCGCTCGAGAATCTCCAGGGCGACCCCGGTCCGCCCGTCGATCCCGGCCCGGCGCCAGTCCGCGAGGCCCTGCTGCGCCGCGGTCAGCAGCTCGTCCAGACCCTCCTCGACGACCCGCGGGTACGAGACGTCCATCGCGATCCCGTACGGCGACTGCTCGGTGACGACGGTGCCGCGCGATCCGGGGATCTCGAGCGCGTACGTCGTACCCAGATGAGCCTCGAAGGCCGCCTTACCGTCGGCCGCCGCAGTCTCGCCGTACACCCGGGGGCTCGGTGACTCCGGGAACGCGGAGTGGTAGCCGCGGTCGTGGATCGCCTTCAGCGCACCGTTGAGGCGCTCGCGGTGGGAGGAGAGCAGGTCGGTGGTCATGAGGGCGATGTTACAGTCGTTGACGCGATTCGTACTAGGGTGTCACAAGCCTCTTCTCGATTGGGCAACGGATGGACGACTTGGCGGCCCGCGTGGCGGCGGCGATGTGGGCGGAGGACACCGCCAGCGCCGGGCTGGGAATGCAGCTGGTGGCGGTCGGCGAGGGTACGGCGCGACTCGAGATGCCGGTGCGCGAGGACATGGTCAACGGGCACGGGATCGCGCATGGTGGATTCGTGTTCTGTCTGGCCGACTCGGCATTCGCGTTCGCCTGCAACTCGCGCAACCAGGTGACGGTCGCGCAGGCCTGCGACATCGTGTTCGTCGCCCCGGCGCGGCGTGGCGATCTGCTGGTCGCCGAGGCCCGGGAGCGGACGTCGTACGGCCGGAACGCGATCTACGACATCACGGTCACCCGCGACGACGAGGTGATCGCCGAGTTCCGCGGCCGCCAACTGTCCGGAACCATCGTTACGGAGGAATCATGACTCGCGAGGCGTTTCTGGTCGATGGTGTCCGCACCCCGATCGGGCGGTACGGCGGTGCGCTCGCCCTGGTCCGTCCGGACGACCTCGCCGCACACGCGATCTCGTCGCTGCTGAACCGGACCGCGCTGGACCCGGCCCGGATCGACGACGTGATCCTCGGTTGCGCGAACCAGGCCGGCGAGGACAACCGGAACGTCGCGCGGATGGCGGTGCTGCTCGCCGGTCTGCCGGACTCGGTCCCGGGGACGACCATCAACCGGCTCTGCGGATCGGGCCTGGACGCGGTCGCGTACGCCGCCCGATCAATCATTGCCGGGGACAACGACATCGTGGTGGCCGGTGGCGCCGAGTCGATGTCGCGGGCGCCGTTCGTGATGCCGAAGGCAACGACCGCGTTCTCCCGGCAGGCGGAGGTCTTCGACACCACGATCGGGTGGCGGTTCGTCAATCCGGTGCTGAAGGAGCAGTACGGGATCGACTCGATGCCGGAGACGGCCGAGAACGTCGCCGCGGAGTTCTCGATCTCTCGCGAGGATCAGGACCTGTTCGCGTTGCGCTCGCAGCAGCGGGCCGCCAAGGCGCAGGCCAACGGACGACTTTCCGAAGAGATCGTTGCGGTCGACGTACCGGGTAAGCGCGGGGCGGTGACTGTCGTTGATGCTGACGAGCACCCGCGTGAGACCTCGCTCGAAGCGCTTGCCGGCTTGAAGACTCCGTTCCGATCGCCTGGGACGGTGACGGCGGGGAACGCGTCGGGGGTGAACGACGGGGCGGCGGCCTTGCTCGTGATGAGCGGTGAGGCTGTGGAGCAGTACGGCGTGACACCGTTGGCCCGGGTCGTGGGGACGGCCGCTGCCGGCGTACCGCCTCGGATCATGGGGATCGGACCGGCGCCCGCGACGCGGAAGCTGCTCGACCGCACCGGGGTCGCGTTGTCCGACATCGACGTGATCGAGTTGAACGAGGCATTCGCGTCCCAGTCGCTCGCCGTACTGCGAGAGCTCGGCCTGCCCGACGACGCCGAGCACGTCAACCCGAACGGCGGCGCCATCGCCCTCGGCCACCCGCTGGGGATGTCCGGCGCCCGCCTCGCGCTCACCGCCGCCCTGGAGCTCCGCCACCGCGACGCCCGGTACGCGCTGGCCACCATGTGCATCGGCGTCGGCCAGGGCATCGCGACCCTGCTCGCCCGTCCCTAGGGAGTCCTTATGCTCGGTGACGCCTGTCCTTCGGAGTTGCGTGATGCCGGCGAGCAGTTGTCGGTCGACGAACTGCGGGCCCGGCAGCTGTCGTTGCTGCAGGCAACCGTACGGCGGGCCTACGAGAACGTCCCGCACTACCGGGCGGCGCTGGACGCGGTCGGGTTCAAGCCCGGCGACCTTGCCGATCTGAGCGATCTGAGCCGGTTGCCGTTCACGGCGAAGAAGGATCTGCGCGACAACTACCCGTTCGGGATGTTCGCGGTACCCAGGACTGAAGTCGTGCGTGTGCATGCTTCGTCCGGGACCACCGGCCGGCCGACGGTGGTCGGGTATACGCGGCGGGATCTCGACAACTGGGCGGACCTGATGGCGCGATCGATCCGCGCGGCCGGCGGGCGCGCGGGCGACGTCTGCCATGTCGCCTACGGGTACGGCCTGTTCACCGGCGGACTCGGTGCGCACTACGGGGCCGAGCGGCTCGGGTGCACCGTCGTACCGGTCTCCGGCGGGATGACCGAACGCCAGGTGGACCTGATCCGCGACTTCGGCGCCCGCATCATCATGGTCACGCCGTCGTACTTCCTCGCGATCGTCGACGAGATGGAGGCCCGCGGCCTCGATCCGCGGGACACGTCGCTGCGGATCGGGATCTTCGGCGCCGAACCGTGGACCGAGCAGATGCGCACCGAGGTCGAGGAACGCACCGGCATCCATGCCGTCGACATCTACGGACTGTCCGAGGTGATGGGACCCGGCGTCGCGCAGGAGTGCGTGGAGACGAAGGACGGCCTGCACATCTGGGAGGACCATTTCTACCCGGAGATCATTGATCCGGTCACCGGCGACGTACTTCCCGACGGCTCCGAAGGCGAACTGGTCTTCACCACGCTGACCAAGGAAGCCTTCCCGGTACTGCGCTACCGCACCAGGGATCTGACCCGGTTGCTGCCGGGAACGGCCCGCCCCGGCCTGCGCCGCATGGAGAAGATCACCGGCCGCACCGACGACATGATGATCGTCCGCGGCGTCAACGTCTTCCCCACCCAGATCGAAGAACAGATCCTCCTGGTCGAAGGCCTCACCCCGCACTACCTCTGCGTCCTCACCCGCCCCCACCGCCTCGACGAACTGACAGTCCAGGTCGAAGCCGCCCCCGACCTGGCGGACCGCACAGCCGCGGCCACCACGTTGTCCCGCCGCATCAAGGACCGGGTAGGCGTCACCGCCACCGTCGAGGTCCTCGACCCCCACGCCCTGGAACGCTCCCTCGGCAAGGCCAAACGCATCAAGGACAACCGCTAACGACAGGAGGTAGTCGCCTGCTGCGCCCGCGCCGCCGCCCGGCTGAGGCGGGAGCGATCGAGCGGGGCCGACTACTTCCTGTCCTTAGCTCAGAGCAGGGGCTCCGCTTGGGATTCCAGGGTGCGGGTTTTGTGGAAGGCGGGTGGGCGGATGTGCGGGCGGACCAGGGCTTCGACCTCGAAGTCCTCGAGGTTGAACTTGGTGGCGATTTCTCGGTAGGGCGCGCCCGTGCGGACCTGCGCGATGACGTCTTCGACCTGGACGTTGTCGACCATCGGACGGCCGTAGGAGCGTTCGGGGTTCACGATCACGTCGATGTCGTGGTAGATCACCAGCCGCAGCGTTGCGGCGTACCCGTCGTCGGACCAGCCGATCGCGGCCGAGCCGCGGCGCAGGACGCCGGGGAAGCCGCCCTGGCTGTCGCGGATCCGTTCCCAGCCCTGTTCCCGGCCCTCGGCGGCGATCTCGACCAGCAGGTCGCGGCCGTCGTGCGCGAGTCCCGACCAGGCCAGCGGATAGCGGCGACCGGCCCTCGATCGTAAGGCGATGGCGGCCTCGCCGATTGCGTGTAAGGACAGCCCGGTACGACGCAGGTGACGGAGCATGTGTGTCTCGACGAGGCCGGCGAACGTGATCGTCGGCTCGCCGCGGCCCCCGCTGCTCGCCTCCAGCGCTCCCGACCGCAACCAGTCCCCGAGCGTCGTAGCCGGCAGCCCAAGATGCAGCGCGGCCTCAGCACGCGTGTACAAGGGCAGGTCGAACCGTGGATCCACGTCTCACCTCTCAGCGAAGGCGGTCGCCGACCAAACGAGCATGCCACCCCACCAGCCCACCAGGGACTCGAGGGCGGTAACCCGGTTACACGCGGGCCGAGGGGTGGATAGGATGTCCGGGATCTGGCACGGGGTAGCGACAAGAGGTGTGATGAGGGAACCCTCCGTACGCCGTTATTCCGGGCGGTCAGTCGAGGAGTGGAAGGCCGCGCGCCGGGAACGGCTACTGGCTGCCGCGCTCGAACTCTTCGGGACCGAAGGCTATCCGGCGACATCCGTGGAACGCCTGTGCACACAGGCGAAAGTGTCCACGCGGCACTTCTACCACGAGTTCCAGAACAAGGAAGCGGTGCTCCTCGCGGTGCACGCGCAGGTGATCGAGCTGGCGGTCGGGACCACCGGGGACGCGCTCCGCCGGACCGCCGACCGGCCGGTGCGGGAGCGGATCGCCGCGGCGGTCGACTCGTACCTGCGCACCATCATGGCCGACCTCCGGCGGGCCCGGATCTCGTTCGTCGAGGTGGTCGGCACCAGCCCGGCGGTCGAGGAGCAGCGGATCGCGTTCCGGGAGCTGCTGATCCGCAACGTCCAGGCCCTCGGCGACTCCGCGGTCGAGCGCGGTGAGATCAAGCGCAAGGACTTCCGGTTCCTCGCGCTGGCGTTCTTCGGCGCGGTGAACACCGTCGTCTACGACTGGATGCTCGCCGACCCCCGCCCACCGGAGCAGAACGTCCAGCAGTCCCTCCGCGACCTCGCCGTCCAACTGATCACGGCTTAGTCAGTGGTATAGCGCGTCGTTAGTCCGTGGTGTAGCGCTTTCGGAGTTCGGCGACGGCGTCGGCGCGAGTCAGGGCCGCGCCTTCGCCGTACGCCGTCTCGTAGGTTTCGTTGCCCAGGGCATCGCGCAGCCGGTCGACGAGGCGCTGTACGTCGGCGTCCGGGATCGCCCGCGTGCCCTTGATCGCGGCGGCGAGACCGAGCGTCCGGGCGGCCGCCGACAGCTCGGCGGTGTTGGTGCCGGCGGCCAGCACGAGCGCGTCCGTCGACGCCTCGACGACGGCTGCCGCGACCGGCATGTCCTCGGTGCTGAGCGCCAGGCCGACCGCTTCCCGGCCGCGCCGCTGCGCTTCCTCGACGTCGCCGGCGGACGCATAGATCCGGCTCAGCTGCGAGAGGACCATCGACTGTCCATGCGGCGCCACGCGCTCCGCCGCGAGATCGAGCCTCGAGTAGGCCAGCTCCGCAAGCTCCTTGGCCTCGTCGAAGTTGCCGGCGCGATGCGCCAGTCGCGCCAGTCCGATGTACGCCATCGTCTGGCCGCCCTGGGACCCGGTCTCCTCGGACAGCCGGATAGCACGCTCCAGATCGGCGCGGGCGCCCTCGTGGTCACCGAGCTCGATGCGGCTCATCGCGCTGCCGCCGAGCAGTTGCGCGACGCCGTCCGTCGTACCGAGCTCCTCGACCAGCCGGAGTGCCTCGAGCAGTGACTCCAGGGCTTTGTCGTGCTCCGCGTGACTGGCCTGGTAGCCGGCGAGTCCGCGCAGCGCCATCGACGAACCGAAGCGGTCGCCGAGCTCGCGGAAGCCGTCGAGCGCGATCGTCAGGGTGGCCGCCATCTCGTCGACCTCGCCTTCGTTCTCGCGGAACATGGCGCTCGTCATCAGGCCCATGTTCCGGATCCAGGGATCCGGGTGCCGGGCCGCGGCCTCGAGCTCGGCGAAGCAGGCCGCCTTGTCCCGCCGGATCGCCGCCCACATCGCATTGGTGAACAGGCCGATCCCGGAGTCGACGAGGATCCGGTGCCGCCGGGTCATCCAGCGGACCGTGGCGAGTCCACGGATCATCTGCTGGAACGACGTTGACGGTTCCCGCTCGGTGGACATCCGGCCGAGCGCGAGCAGGTACAGCGCCTCGGCCTTGTCCAGCGGAACGCTCTTGCCCGGTACCGCGAGGGCGGCCTGCATCCAGCTCACCGCTTCGGCCGGGCGGCCGCTCATCGTCCAGTACTCCCCCAGGACGGCGACCATCTGGACGGCGACTCGCGCCGACCCGACGTCGATCGCCGTCCGGAGCGCGTCGATCAGGTTCTCGTTGTCGGCGGTCAGCCGGGCGATCCACTCGATCTGCTCACCGGTCCGCAGCTTCGGCCGCGCCCTGCGCAGCATGCGGCTGAAGTACATGGTGTGCGCGTGCCTGAACCGCTCGTACTCACCCGAGGCCTTCAGCTGTTCGGCGCCGTACGCACGGACCGTCTCCAGCATCCGGTAGCGCACGGACCTCTCGTCGGCCGCCGCTTCGACGAGTGACTTGTCCACAAGGGATGCGAGTACGCCGAGCACGGACTCGGCGGGGATGCTCTCGTCGCTGCAGATCTGCTCGGCCGCATCGAGTGTTGCGCCGCCTGAGAACAGCGAGAGTCGCCGAGCGACGGCCTGCTCGTCCGGGTCCAGCAGGTCCCAGCTCCACTCCACGACCGCTCGCAGCGTCTGGTGGCGCGGCAGTGCGGTCCGGGAACCGCTCGTGAGCAGCCGGAACCGGTCCGCGAGCCGGTCCACGATCTGCGGCGGGTTGAGCGCCCGCAGCCGAGCTGCCGCGAGCTCGATCGCCAGGGGCATCCCGTCGAGTCGCCTGCAGATCTCGGCGACCGCCTCCCGGTTGGCGTCGGTGAGCTGGAAGTCAGGACGTACGGCACGGGCGCGGTCGACGAACAGCTGCATCGCCGGGTACTCGTCGGTGATCGAGTCCTCTGGGGGAAGGCCGAGCGGACCGACTGGATGCAGATGCTCACCGGGGATGCTCAGCGGCTCGCGGCTGGTGGTCAGGACCCGGAGTCGCGGGCACGACGCCAGCAGGGAGTCGACCATGCCGGCGACCTCTTGGACGAGGTGCTCGCAGTTGTCGAGGACGAGCAGGATCCGGCGGTCGCCGATGACCTCGACAAGTCGCAGGGTCGCGGCCCGGCTCGTCGGAACGTGTTTCGGCCCGAAGGGTGTCGACGGCAGGTCGACGTACTCGCTGGCGCCGAGCGTAGACAGGACAGCAGGCGCCACATCGGCTGCGTCACCGAGTGGTGCGAGCTCTACGAACCAGATGCCGTCGCCGGACTGGCCTACGAGCGTCCTACCGGTCTCCGTGGCCAGTCTGGTCTTGCCGGCACCACCTGGTCCGACCATGGTCACCAGACGGGTCCCGTTGCTCAGCAGACGCGTCAGCTCCGCCACGTCTTCGCGGCGACCGACAAAGCTCGTCATCGGCGCGCGCAGGTTGCTGCGGGGCGGTGCTGGCGCTGGCACGGTGGTTGTCTTCGCAGTCGGGTCTACTGCGTCACCACGCAGTACCGAGACATGCAGGTCGCGCAGGCGGGTGCCGGGGTCGGCTCCTAGCTCGTCAGCCAGTGTGGTCCGGATACGTTCGTACGCCGCCAACGCTTCCGCCTGGCGGCCGTCGGCGTACAGGGAGCGGATGAGGAGCTCGTGCACGCGCTCACGGAGCGGGTGGGTAACGGCGAGCTGCTCGAGGTCGGTGATCAGGTCGCGGGCGTGACCGCAGCTGACGGCTGCCTCGGCCTGGTCCTCTGCGGCGCCGAGGCGCAGCTCGGCCAGCCGGTCCGCCTCGACCGCGGCGAACGGGAGGTCGCGCAGGTCGGTGAGAGCGTCGCCGCGCCACAGCTTCTCGGCCTGGGTGAGGAGCGTGTGCGCCTGCTCCGGGTCGGACGTGAGGAGCGCACGCCCCCGCCGTACCAGCTCTTCGAACTGGAGGGCGTCGACGCAGTCCGGGCCGATCGTCAGCGTGTAGCCCGCCGGACCGGACTGGACGGAGATGCTCGACTCGGTGGCCGGCAGACTTGCCCGCAGCCGGGACACGAGCGACTGCAGAGCGTTCGCACTCGGGGCTTCACTTCCCCACAACCCGTCGACCAGGGTCTCGACGCTGACCGGCCTGCCCGCGCTCAACGCCAGGCGCGCGAGCAACCCGCGCAGGCGGACGCCGCGGATGTCGAGCGGAGTCCCATCGGCCGCCCACATCGCGAGAGGCCCAAGCACCGCTATGCGCACCCCACCAGCCTCGCACATCCGCCCGACCAAACACCCGTGCCTTTTGTCATTCCGGAGCTTAAGGTCGGGAGCCGTGACTGAAATCGCCGCGCAGACACAGGTCGCGCTCTCTCGCATCGTCGCCGAACGTCAATCCAAGGGCCGGGTTCCCGGGGTGGTGGGCGCCGTCGCCCGCGCCGGGTCGCTCGTCTGGTCGACCGGGGTCGGGTCCGCCGACCTGGACAATCCCGGCGTACCGCCGACCGCGGACTCGCAGTTCCTGATCGCGTCGCAGAGCAAGACGCTGACCGCGGTCACGATCATGGCGTTGCGTGACGAGGGCAAGCTCAGCCTCGACGACCCGATCGAGAAGCTGATCGGTGACAGCAAGCACGAGGGCATCACCGTCCGGCAGATGCTCAGCCACGCCAGCGGGATGCAGCGCGAGCCGGTCGGTGACGTGTGGGAC
The DNA here is from genome assembly GCF_004366075.1 of Kribbella pratensis. Classification (GTDB taxonomy): domain Bacteria; phylum Actinomycetota; class Actinomycetes; order Propionibacteriales; family Kribbellaceae; genus Kribbella; species Kribbella pratensis. Next base: position 194,752 of record NZ_SODU01000002.1, read on the forward strand.
CTGATGAAGTTCCCGTCCCGCGAGGAGCTGGTGCCGGGCTGGAACGCCGCCGAGCGGATCGGCAAACCGCACCACCGTTTCCACTACTCGAACCTGGTGTTCTCACTGCTCGGCGAGATCGTCGCGCGGATCGACGGGCGGTCCTGGTACGACGCGGTGAAGGCGCGGATCCTGGACCCGCTCGAGATGCGCCGTACGACGGTCGGGATGGACGGCGGCCCCGCGCAGACCGGGTACTACGTGCCGCCGTGGTCCGACGTACCGGTGCGGGAGCCGCTGCTCGACATCGGCGCGATGGACGCGTGCGGTGGGCTCGCGTCGACCGCGGAGGACCTGGCGAAGTGGGCGATGTTCATTGCGAACCCGGTCGACGAGGTGCTGTCGAAGGACACGCTGGACGAGATGTGCCAGGTGCAGATCATGGCCGACGTGGACCGTTGGCAGCTCGCGTTCGGGCTCGGGTTCATGCTGCTGCGCCGCGGCGACCGGCTGTTCGTCGGCCACGACGGCGGTATGCCCGGCCACATCACGTCGACCTTCGTCGACCGCTCGTCCGGTACGGCGGGGATCGCGCTGTTCGGCGCCACGTCGTCGCCGGCGCCCAGCGCGCTGGCCACCGACCTGATCATCAAGGTCCTCGAGGACGACCCGCTCCCGCCGGAGCCCTGGGTTCCGGGCACAGAGGTCCCCGCCGAACTCGCCGGCGTCCTCGGCACCTGGTTCACCGAAGGCTCGCCGTTCGTGTTCTCGGTGAAGAACGGCGTACTCGAGGCCAAGTCCCCGGCCGCCGCCGAGTACCAGTCCCCCGCGGTCTTCGAACGCCTCTCCGAAGACACCTACCGCACCGTCTCCGGCCGCGAAACCGGCGAACTCCTCCGCATCACCCGCGACCCCTCCGGCACCCCCGCAAAGTTGCACTGGGCAACCTACCTCTGCACCCGCCAACCCCTGGCCTTCGCCGACATCATTCCGCGCTAGACGACGCAGAAGTCGTTGCCTTCGGGGTCCTGCATCCACAGGTGGTCGAGGGTGGTGGAGTTTTCCATGGGGATCTCGCGGACGAGGGTGGCGCCGGCTTCGATGAGGGTTTCGGCGGTGGCGCGGATGCGTTGTTCGCGCAGGTGCTGGGGGACGGCGCGGCCGCCTGCTACCTGGAGGTCCAGGTGCAGGCGGTTCTTGACGGTGCGGGGCTCGGGGACCTTGAGGAACGAGATGCTCGGCAGAACGCCGTTCGGGTCCGAGATCGAGGCGCCGTCGTTCCACTCGTCCTTGGGGACGTTCAGGTCGGTGAGCCAGTCCTCCCAGGTGTCCCAGCCTTGCGGCGGATCCGCCTCCGTGTAGCCGAGCGCCGTACACCAGAAGCGCGCGACGAGGGCCGGATCCGCGCAGTCGATGGTGAGCGTCCAGTTGGTCGTCATACCGGCCACTGTGCCGCTCACCACCGACAATTTTCCTCAGGTACGGCGGCGGTAGGCGCGGATCGCCAAGGGCGCGAAGACCGCGACCAGACCGACCATCCAGGCCAGCGTGATCAAGAGCGGCTTCTGGAGTGCACCGCCGCCCATCAGGGCGCGCTCGGTGTCGACCAGGTACGTGATCGGGCTGACCTTGGTGAAGGCCTGCAGGAAACCGGGCAGCGTGCTGGTCGGGACGAAGATGTTGCTGCCGAAGGTCAGCGGGAACATCACCAGGAAGGCGATGCCCTGCACGCCTTGGGCGGTCTTCATGACCAGGCCCAGCCAGACCCAGATCCAGCACATCGACAGCGCGAACAGCAGCACGATCAGCATGCCCAGGAGGCCGTTGCCGACCCCGTTGTCGAAGCGGAAACCGAGCACGAACCCGCTCGTCATCAGGATCACGATCGACAGCGAGTAGCGGACCGCGTCTCCGAGGACGGCACCGATCAGCGGCGAGACCCGGGCGATCGGCAGGCTGCGGAACCGGTCGAAGACGCCCTTGGCGAAGTCGTCGTTCAGACCGACCCCGGTGCCCATCGTCGCGAACACCACGGTCTGCACGAGCAGGCCGGGCAGCAACTGCGGCAGGTAGCCGCGCCAGCCGCCGCCCCCGGCGATCGCGCCTCCGAAGACGAACAGGAACAGCGCCAGAAAGATGATCGGCTGGAACGTCACGTCCGCCAGGGCTTCCGGGTTCTGCCGGATCCGGACGATGTTCCGCCAGGCGAGTGTCAGGCTCTGCTGTACCCAGGCGAACGGCCGCGAGCGGTGGCCCAGGTGCGCGGCGGGTTCAAGAGTCGCAGTGTTCATCGGCTCGCTCCTTCCAGTACGGCGTCGGGCTGCTTCTCTTCGGCGGTGTGCCCGGTCAGCGCCAGGAACACCTCGTCCAGGCTGGGCAGCCGCAGCGACAGCTCGGTCACCGCGATCCCTGCCTCGTCCAGCCGCCGTACGACGACCGGCATCGACGAACCGTCGCTGACCGGAACGCTGACGAGGGTGTTCACCACGTCGACGTTCGGACGTGACCCGGTCGACTCGGCGACGATCGCGGCGACCCGCTCGAGGTGGGCCGGCTCGGCCGGCCGGACATCCAGCGACTGCTTGCCCGCCTGCGCCTTGAGCTCGGCGGGCCGCCCGTTCGCGACCACGGAGCCCTTGTCGAACACCACGATCGAGTCGGCCAGCGCGTCGGCCTCTTCCAGGTACTGCGTGGTGAGCAGGACCGTGGTGCCGTCGAGCACCAGGTTGCGGACCGTTTCCCAGACGCCGTTGCGGGCATGCGGGTCGAGTCCGGTCGTGGGCTCGTCGAGGTACAGGATGCTCGGGTTGCCGACCAGGCTCGAGGCGAGGTCGAGGCGGCGACGCATACCGCCGGAGTACGTCTTCGCGGTCCGGTCACCGGCGTCGACCAGCTCGAACCGCTCCAGCAGCTCGTCCGCCTTGGCGCGGGCCTGCGGTCGCGAGTAGCCGAGCAGGCGGCCGATCATGATCAGGTTGCGGCGGCCGGACATGTCCTCGTCGACAGAGGCGTACTGCCCGGTCAGCCCGATGATGCTGCGGACCTTGCCCGCCTCCCGTACGACGTCGTACCCGCCGACGGTGGCCTGGCCGCTGTCCGGCCGGAGCAGCGTGCCGAGGATGCGGACCGCGGTCGTCTTGCCGGCGCCGTTCGGGCCGAGGACTCCGAGGACCGTGCCGGTGGGCACGCTCAGGTCGACGCCGGCAAGCGCGGTCGTACTGCCATATTTCTTGACCAGACCGACCGCCTCGATGGCGACCTGGTTCGTTGTGGTCATCGGTTCCTCCCAGCTTTCGCACTTCACTGGGACTACCGTGCCGCGGAGGCCTGGCACCGCTCTGGCACTCGGCTGTCAGGCCGTGACAGCGCGCTGGTATCAGCCCTTGAGCGGGACGATCTCGTTGGCGAGCAGGGCCTGGTAGGCCTCGGGGTTGTACCGTGCCAGGTTGCCGCGGGCCTTCCGCCGGTACTTGAGGATCTGCCGGGTGCCGATCGCCCACAGCACGTACTGGAACGCCAGCGCGAACTTGAAGTCGTCGATCGCCTGCGGTGCACCACCTGACGACGCGTCGAGCAGTACGCCGACCATGCCGATGCAGATCAGGGTGGCGATGAACCCGCCGGTGTTGACCATTCCGTTGGCCGCACCGAACCGCGTTGTGGGGTTGAACGTCCGCGCGTAGTCCAGACCGAGCATCGAGCCCGGTCCGCCGGCCGCCTGTACGACGATGAGCGCGAGGAGCACCGGCAGCGGCGCACGACCCGGCCAGAGCAGTACGACGGTCCACATCACGACCGAGCCCGCGATCACCGCCAGCACGATCCACGAGCGGTAGAACGGGAACTTGGCGGCGTACCGCCCGACCAGCGGGCCGTAGCAGAGCCCAGCCAGCACAGGAATGATCAGCATGGCCGCAGCGGTCGTCGGAGCGAGTCCCTGTCCCTGTACGAGGAACGGGTAGCCCCAGAGCAGTCCGAACGTGCTCCCGGAGAAGCTGGTGGTGAAGTGGGTCCACAGACCGAGTCGCGTACCCGGCTCCTGCCAGGCACGGCGCAGGTTCTTCTTGACCTCGTGCAGCGGCTGCTTGGCCCGGCGGAGCGGTTCGTCGTACGGCGTGTCCTTGATGAGGAACAGGACGAGTAGACCGGCCAGGAGGCTCAGCACGCTCGCACTGGCGAACGTGGTCGTCCAGCCGAAGGCGTGGAAGGCAGCGGCCATCGGCACGGTCGACATGATCGCTCCGAGGCCACCGAGCATTCCGGTCGCCTGCGACATCACAGGCTGCCGTAGCGCGGGGAACCAGGACATGACTACACGCAGCACGCTGATGAAGACCAGTGCGTCGCCTACACCCAGTACGGCGCGTGCGGCGAGCGCAGCGGGGTACGAGTCGACCAGGCTGAAGGCCGACTGCGCTACGAACAGTAGTCCGGACGCGGTGATCAGGAGGCGCTTGGAGCCGTACCTGTCGAGTAGTACGCCGACTGGGACCTGCATGGCGGCGTACACCGTGAGCTGTACGACGGTGAAGCTCGCTAGAGCGGATGCGGAGATGTCGAAGCGTTCTGCGGCCTGGAGGCCGGCCACGCTCATCGAGCCGCGGTGCAGCACGGTCACGAGGTACGTCAGGACAGCAGTGGCCCACACCGCCCAGGCTCGCCGTCCGCCCAGGGGGAAGAGGAGTTCGGTCACCGAGTGCCCCGCAGATCGCTCGCGGCTTCGGCAATGTGGGCGATGACGAGCTCACGGAAGCGCTTGACGCTGTTGGCGCCGAGCGCGTCGATCATCTCCTGGTGCGCGGTGATGGACTTGTCCATCCGCACCGGCTGGACCTCGATCCCGGGCACGCCCATCCGGACCTGACGGTCCCGCAGGCTGTTGTAGAGCTTCGCCAGGATTTGGTTGCCCGCGGCATCGACGATGGCCTCGTGGAAGGCCCGGTCGGCCTCCAGGAAGCTCTTCGCGTCACCGGCCTTGCGGTGCGCGCGCATCTCGTCGACGCGCTCGGTCAGCGTCTCGATCAGCCGCTTGCGCCGCGGCCAGACCTTGGCGGCCGCGTGCGTCTCGATCAGCTCGCGGGCCTCGAGGACGTCGTCGATCTCCTGCGGCAGCACCGGCAGGACGAGCGCGCCGCGCTTCGGGTACAGCTTGACGAGGCCGGACTCCTCGAGGCGGAGCAGCGCCTCGCGTACCGGCGTACGGGAAACACCGACCGCGGTCGCCAGCTCACCCTCGGTGACCAGCTCGCCGCCGGGGTAGACGCGGTCCAGGATCGCGGCCTTCACGTACGCATACACGCGCTCGGCCGCGGGGATCTTCTCCACCCCCGGCGCCGCCTCGACGACCACGCGAGCGATCTCCGCGGTCTCGTCACCCAAGATCAACGCATCCGGCGCCTGCGCCGGCTCCCCGCCTACCACTGAACTCCCACCCATACGGCTCGTATCTCTGTTGTATCTATCTTACACACAACCTAATCCACCGCTGAGGCCGGGTATTCCCCAACTTGTCCACGAGTTATCCACAGGCCGATCCACAGGATGTGGGGAACTGAGAGTGATGCAGGGTTTCCCGTGTGTTGGGGATGAAGGACTCCGTCTGTGGCGAATCCGTCCTAAAGTCTCGGCATACCGGGCCCGTCCGCCCGGTCAGCCCTGAGGAGGCATCTTGTCCCGAACGTCTCGCCCCCGCCGACTGGCGGCCGGCCTCTCCGCCATCGCCCTGGCGTGTGTGTCGCTGGGTGCCGCGACCACGGCGCAAGCCGACCCGGCTCCCGGCCCGCTGATGAACTACGTGGTGAACACGAAGGCCACGCCCGGTCACGTCCGGAAGACCGAGGATGCGGTAAAAGCGGCCGGCGGAACCGTCCTGGTCTCGTACCGGCAGCTCGGCGTGGTGATCGCGCAGTCGACGAACCCCGACTTCAAGACCGACGTCCGCGTTTCGCGTGACGTGCAGTCGGTCGGCGCCACCCGGACCGCCGCGGTCAGCGAAGGCCCCGGCGGGCTGAACTCGAACGACCTCGCCGACGCGACCCCGGTCGCCGACCCGCGTGAGGGCGAGCAGTGGGACATGGTCCAGATCAAGGCGGACCAGGCGCACGCGGTGACCGACGGCTCCCGGAACGTGCTGGTCGGCATCAACGACAGCGGCGTCGACGACACCCACCCCGACCTCGCGCCGAACTTCGACGCGGCGGACTCGGTCAGCTGCGTGAACAACGGCGTACCGGACACCACCACGGGCGCCTGGCGGCCGACGACCAGCGCGCACGGCACGCACGTGGCCGGCACGGTCGCCGCGGCCCGGAACGGCGTCGGGATCGTCGGAGTCGCACCCGGCGTACGGATCGCATCCGTCAAGGTCGTGAACGACGCCGGCTTCATCTACCCGGAGTACTCGATCTGCGGGATCGTGTGGGCCGCCCAGCACCGGATGGCCATCACGAACCACAGCTACTTCATCGACCCGTACGAGTTCTGGTGCAATGACAACGGGGACCAGGGCGCGGTGCAGGAAGCCGTACGGCGCGCGTACGCGTGGGCGACCGACCAGGGCACCCTCTCGGTCGCGGCGGCGGGTAACTCGAACTACGACCTGTCCAACAAGACCACGGACGCCAACAGCCCGAACGACTCGACCGCCGTCACGCGGACGATCAACAACGACTGCCTCGACATGCCCACCGAACTGCCAGGCGTCATCACCGTCGCCAGCACCACGCAGGCCCGCGTGAAGAGCAGCTTCTCCAACTTCGGCCTGAACAAGATCGACGTCGCCGCCCCCGGCAGCTCGATCCTGTCCACAGTCCCCGGCGGCTACGCCAAGTTCAGCGGTACGTCGATGGCGTCGCCGCACGTCACCGGCATCGCGGCCCTGATGAAGTCCACCCACCCGTGGTGGGGCCCACGCGACATCGAGCGCGCCCTCCACCAGGAAGCGGACGACACCGCCTGCCCCACCACCCCCGACCCCCGCTGCACCGGCACCACCGCCAACAACGCCTTCTACGGCGAAGGCATCGCCGACGCCCTAGACGCCGTAACCCCCTGAACCGAGCGGGGGTCCCCCGCCCGGGACCCCCGCTCACCGCAGGAACTGGCTCACCGGGAACTGTGGTTCGCCGGGAATGTGGTCTGCCGGCGAACTGTGGTTTAGCCCGGGAAACTGAGGTTTGCCGGCGACGAAGAGATGTGGATTGCCGAGGAAACTGTGGTCATCCCACGCGGTGCTACGCACGGCTCCTCCGTCGCAGCGCTACGCGCCGCCCATCCTCCGGCTTAGCGCCGGCACATCCGTTTCCGGCTACCGCCGGAGTTGCGGGCTACCGCCCGCCAACCCGCACCTTCTGATCCGTAGGAGTCCGCGCACAGTCATCTCTCCGCTCGCGAGACAGCGCGGATTGCGGCATGAGGGTGCGTTTCGTCTATCCAGCGGCCCGCGATTCGGGATCATGGGCTCGTGACTGTCAACGATGCCGACGCGCGGGTCGCCTTTCATCGGAAGGTGCACGCGCTTGAAGGGCTTCGGATCCACGCAGTGGACTATTGGGACATCCACAACTACGGTCCCGAGCCGGCCCGGTGGGATTACGGCGACTGGCATCACGCCGTCATGGGTGTGCAACTTTCTACGGACGCCGGCCCCGTGACCGTCACATGGACCAGCACCTTCTACCCCTACGGCGTCGAGGTCTTCGCCGAACCCATCGGACGCCATCTTGTTCTGGGAGAGAACGGGCCGGAACGAATCGGCCCCGATGGCGAATCCCGCTGGACAGGCATCCTGGACACCCCTGTACTGCGGACGACGACATCGTGGGAGCGGATCGAACTTGGTCCAGCCACCTTGGCGAGCGGCGAGGTGGTCGAGCCTGCTCGTGTCGTCGAGATTCCTACTGCTCTGCGCCTGGACTTCAGCGCCGGTCCTGTCTGGTTCGCGGCCGCGAGCCCGCAATATCCGTCGATGGAACGTGCGTTCACGGCGGGCGACGAGATCATGATCGTCTTCTCGGCCGCGAAGATGCGCGACATGGGCTACGACGATCCGACCTTCGTGGCCTGAACGCGGCGACTTGTCGACGCCTGGGATCAGGAACCAACCACGGAGGCGACGTCCCTAGCCGTCGGCGACCTGGTTCATGGCTGGCACGAGCGAAGGCCCCTAGAGCCAGGGTGGGTTGTATCGGGCCACGTAGGCGCGGGCGCGTTCTGTCGGATCTGCCCAGTACTGGTGCGGTTGTCGATGGACGTGCTTTTCACAGAACTCCCGAAGGTCAGTTCTGATCGTCTCCACCTCACGGACGGGGAGGCCCTCGAAGTCGCTGTTGGCCTGCAGGAGTTCGGACTCGAGGTTCCAACCCGACGCATCGAACACCCACCTGCCCCACCTCGCGTACACATGTAGCGGATGCTCGAAGTCACCCAGGTACAGCGCCGCCAAGGCGATCCCCTGATCGGGATAGAAATCCCTGCACGTCCAGGCCAGCACATGGCATGCCCCACTCGAAAAGAACGCCTGATCCGTTCGTTCCCAGGAGACTCGTTGATCTGCCCGCTCGATCGCGGTCCGCCGGAACACCCCAGACGCCGTCACTGCCACGGGTCGATGCTAGCCAAGCGGTCGTACTTGACGATGTCTTGGTTGACGCGCGTTCGGGAGAGGCGGCACGATGTGTCGCGGCGTGGCCTGCGCCTCACCTTCGTTGATCGTCCCCAGCGCGGTCCTCTGTGAAGGCAAAGGGACCTTGGTCTCGGGTCGTTATCGCTGGTCCTACCGTCTCGGACGTGGTTGCTGGGGAAGCCGTGTGCCGGGGCACGGAGGACGAAGTGACGAACAGCAGGCAATCCCTTCGCATCGCGGTCGCTCAGACGACTGCCACCGCGGACATCCGCCACAACGGCGGCACGGTACGGCGGCTGATGCGCGATGCCGCGAGTGAGCGAGCTCGGTTGGTGCAGTTCCCCGAAGGTTTCCTGTCCGGATACGCCAAGGAACAGATCCAGGACTGGGGCGACGTCGACTGGCCGGCGGTCCGCGACGAACTCGAGCAGACCGCCGTACTGGCCGCCGAGCTGGGCATCTGGGTCGTACTAGGTTCCGCGCACCCGCTGACTCCACCACACCGGCCGCACAACAGCCTCTACGTGATCTCGGACGAGGGGAAGGTCGTCGATCGCTACGACAAGCGGTTCTGCTCGCACACCGAGATCACGAGCTTCTACAGCCCTGGGTTCGACCCGGTTGTCTTCGAGGTCGACGGGTTCCGGTTCGGGTGCGCGATCTGTATCGAGATCAATTTCCCCGACCTGTTCTCGCAGTACCGCGAACTCGGCGTCGACTGCCTGCTGCTGTCGGCCTATCCCGTCGACGAGGTCTTCGAGGCCAAGGCGCGCGCCCACGCCTCGATCAACACGTACTGGGTCGCCATGGCGTTGCCCTCGCAGACCGCGCACCTGATGAACTCCGGCGTGATCGGTCCGGACGGTCGCTACCTCGCGCAACTCGACGGCGGTGAAGGCGTGGTGTACGCCGACCTGAACCGGCCCGACTTCGACATGTGGTTCGAGAAGGCCCGACCATGGCGCGACAGTGCGATGCACGGTCAGATCTACCGCAGCCAGCGGGTGGACGATCCACGAAGCACCGACCGCACCTGTCTGTAAAACCCGGCCGTCGTCGAGTCGTGGCGATTGGCTCCGACCCCGATCGCCGAGTCGTGGATCGAGGCTCGAATCTTCAGCCAATTCCCACGACTCGGCGGGCGAGGAGCGGTTAGCCGGTGGTGATCAACACGATGCCGGCGACTACTACGGCTGCGGCGGCGGCTCGTTTGGGGCCGAAGCGTTCGTGGAAGAAGATTGCGCCGATGATGGCGCCGAAGATGATGCTGGTTTCGCGGAGGGCGGCGATCGCGGCCAGGGTGCCGCGGGTCTGGGCCCAGAGGACCAGTCCGTACGCGGCCATCGAGACGACGCCGCCGGCCAGCCCGGAGAGGATCGCGGGGCGGGGCAGGTTGAACGCCTGCCGGCCGCGCCAGAACAGGACCGCCAACGGCACCGCGAACCCTTGCAGCATGAACACCCAGCCCATGTACGTCGCCACCGGCATCTTGTGTACGGCGACCCCGTCGACGACCGTGTACGACGCGATCATCAGCCCCGTCCCGATCGCCGCGAACAGCGCCGGGACCTGACCGCGCCCCGGGCGACCGATGAACACGAGCGCGATCAGGCCGGCCGACACGAGCAGTACGCCGGCCAACTCGAGTACGGCCAGGGTCTGGTGCAGTACGACGATGGACACCACGGCCACGACCCATGGCGACGTACCGCGGGCCAACGGGTACATCTGGCTGAACTGACCCAGCTGGTACGACGCCAGCAGCCCACCGAGATACGCGAGGTGCAGCAACGCGGACGCGATGATGTACCACCACGTCCCGGCGGGCGGCAGCCCCATCACCAGCACCGCGACGAGCCCGATCACCCCCGCCGCAAGCTCGAACAACGCCAATCCGGCAACCCGGTCCGGCGCCCCGTGAGCCATCGCGTTCCACGTTGCATGCAGAACCGCCGCCCCAAGCACCACCAAGATCACCAGCACCGCACCACCCTCTCACCGTCCCGCCGACACAGTCAGCGGATTAGGCTCGGTGTGATCTGCAGCTCGACAGGATGTGTCACCCGGCCGGGTAGTGCACCTGAGCGTGAATGCGTCCGTGCGTACAGCGTCTCGCCGGTGCACTACCTGTCGAGCTTGCAGCACTCGGCCGCGAAGAGCCGGTCGCCACGAGCGGGCAACCCTCATCATGGTCTGGTGGAGACCTCGCCTACGGAGCGCTTGTACGACGCGGCCGCCCGTTGCTCCGCGGACCCGTACTGGGCCAACTCCACCCGCCTGATCGAGACCGCAACCCATGCCCTCACAGACGGCCTCGACTCCCCCGGACTGCGAGAACTCGCCGCCGCGTCGCAGTCGGACCGGATCAGAAAACTTCGCCGGCTCCTGCTCGACGCGCTCGACGAACTCTCGGTCCCGCGCCCCGAAGCGTCGCCCGGTCAGCACGTCAGCGGCACGAGGTCGCCCGCCTTCCCACCGACACGCTCCGCCTCGAAATCACGCCGAGCGAGGTGCTGATCCACGTCAACGACCTGGAGATCACCGAGGCGGGCGCCGGAATGGGCATGCACCCGTTCAACCTCTTCGTCCCCACCAACCAGCTCGTTGCGACCACCGAGCCGCGCCACGTCGTGGTCGCTCGCTGCACCTGCGGTGAATCGGGTTGCGGCTCGACCGAGGCCCGGATCACGCGTTTGGGCATGGCCGTCCATTGGGATTGGTACGTCGACCCGCCGCTGGGTCATGGGGTGTCCTTCGACGCCGCGCAGTACGACGCCGAAGTCGAACGGATCGGCAACGACCGGAGCTGGCAGCGGCCGGCGGACACCGCGGCGCGGTTGGTGATCGAGGCGGTCGATCGCGAGCGCTTCATCCCAGCAGGTATGGAGCTCAGCTGGGCGGCGGTCGATCATCAGGACCCGCGGAAGTTCCTGGTAGCGCTGTTCGTGAAAGACGAGCAGTTCCAGGTCTTCCTGCGGTTCCCGATCGGCGATCAAGCGCCCGAGCGGCTGGCAGACGACGTACTGCGAACGCTCCACCAACCGCCGCGAAGCTGGCGTGCCGCCTTCCACTCGATGACAGTGGGTCGGCGCGGGCGGCCGTCCATGGCGGGCCGGCGCTGGCGTTCAGAGGATCCCTGGGGATAGCAGGCCCGGGCGGATGCACCCGGGCCTGCCGGCGGTCAGAACATCAGGGCGCGGGCCGGGTCCTCGAGGATGCCGGCGACGTCGGCGAGGAAGGTGGAGCCCTTCTCGCCGTCGATGAGGCGGTGGTCGAAGGACAGCGCGAGCGTGGTGATCCAGCGCGGGACGATCTCGTCGTCCACCACCCACGGCTGCTTGCGGACCGCGCCGAAGGCGAGGATCGCGGCCTCGCCCGGATTGATGATCGGCGTACCGGCGTCGACGCCGAACACGCCGACGTTGGTGATCGTGAACGATCCACCGGCCTGGTCCGCCGGCTGGGTCTTGCCCTCGCGGGCGGTGGCGACCAGGTCGTTCAGCGCCCGGCACAGGTCGGGCAGGGTGAGCGAGTCGGCGCCCTTGATGTTCGGGACGATCAGCCCGCGCGGGGTGGCCGCGGCGATGCCGAGGTTGACCGCGCCCTTGTAGACGATCTCCTGCGCCTGCTCGTCCCACGCCGCGTTGATGATCGGCGTACGCCGGGCCGCCAGCGTGACCGCCTTCGCGACGATCAGCAACGGCGAGACGCGCAGATCCTTGAACGCCTTGTCGGACTTCAGCCGCTCGACCAGTTCCATGGTGGCGCTGACGTCGACGGTGATCCACTCGGTCACATGCGGCGCGGTGAACGCACTGGCAACCATCGCCTGCGCCATCGCCTTCTGCACACCCTTGACCGGGACGCGGGTGTCTTCGCGGCCGCTGACAACCGGAGCAGGCTCGTACGCCGGAACGTCCGCAACCGCAGGCGCCGCCGCGTAACCCTCGACGTCGGCCCGTGTGATCACTCCACCTGGGCCGGTCGCCGGCACCACAGCCAGATCGATCCCCAGATCCTTGGCGAGCTTCCGCACCGGCGGCTTCGCCAACACGTGAACAGACCCGTTGCCCCCAGCAACCGGCGCCGGAGCGGGGACCGCCGCCGGTGCGGGCGGGGCAACCGGGGCAGCCGCGGGAACCGGAGCTACCGGGGCAGCCGCGGGCACCGCAGCTACCGCGGCAGCCGGAGTCGGGCCGGCGGAGGCTGCGGGCTTGCGTTGGCGGCGTTTGGCGTCGGTGGTCTTCGGCCCGTAGCCGACCAGGACCGCGGTGCGGCCGCCGGTCTCCTCGGGCTCCGGGATCGTCGGAACCATGTCGTCGGCGAGGGCTTCGGCGGACTCGGTCTGCACCGAGATGATCGGCGTACCGACCGGGACCGTCTCGCCCTCCGGCACGAGCAACTCGGTGACCACGCCGGCGAACGGAACCGGGAGCTCGACCAGCGACTTCGAGGTCTCGATCTCGACGACGGTGTCGTTGAGCTTGACCGTGTCGCCGGGCTTGACCTTCCAGCTGACGATCTCGGCCTCGACGAGTCCTTCACCGACGTCGGGGAGGCGGAACTGCTGGATGCCCATCAGTACCCCATCACCTTGTCGACGCCGTCCAGCACCCGGTCGAGGTCCGGAAGGTAGTCGTCCTCCATCCGCGACGGCGGGTACGGGGTGTCGTATCCGGTGATACGCAGCACCGGTGCCTCGAGGTGGTAGAAGCACTCCTCGGTCACCCGCGCCGCGATCTCCGAACCCGGACCGAACGAGTACGGCGCCTCGTGCACGACAACCGCACGCCGCGTCTTCTTGACGGAGGCGAAGATCGTCGCCAGGTCGAACGGCGCGATCGTCCGCAGGTCGATGACCTCCAGGTTGCGGCCGTCCTCGACCGCGGCCTCGGCCGCCTGCAGACAGGTCTTCACCATCGGGCCGTAGCAGAGCAGCGTCGCGTCGGTGCCCTCCCGGAGCACCTTCGCCTTGTGCAGCGGCATCGGCGGCACGGACTCGTCCAGCTCGGCCTTCTCGTGGTACCGGCGCTTCGGCTCGAAGAACACGATCGGGTCGTCGGACGTGATCGCCTGCTGGATCATCCAGTACGCGTCGACCGGGTCGCCGCAGGAGATCACCTTGAGGCCCGGCACGTGCGCGAACAGCGTCTCCGGCGACTCCGAGTGGTGCTCGACCGCGCCGATACCGCCGCCGTACGGGATCCGGATGACGATCGGCATGGTGATCTTGCCCATCGACCGGTAGTGCATCTTCGCGACCTGGTTGATGATCTGGTCGTACGCCGGGAACACGAAGCCGTCGAACTGGATCTCGCAGACCGGCCGGTACCCGCGCAGTGCGAGGCCGACCGCGGTGCCGATGATCCCGGACTCGGCGAGCGGGGTGTCGATCACCCGGTCCTCGCCGAAGTCCTTCTGCAGTCCTTCGGTGACCCGGAACACGCCGCCGAGCTTGCCGATGTCCTCGCCCATCACGACGACCTTCGGGTCCTTCTCCATCGCGGCCCGGAGTCCGGCGTTGATGGCCTTGCCGAGAGTGATCTTGGTCATCGCTCAGCCCTCGCCTTCGAACGAAGCGGCGTACGCAATGAACTGGTCCCGCTGCTCGGCCAGTTGCGGCGTCTCCTCGACGTACACGTTCTGGAAGAAGTCGGTGAGCACCGGGTCCGGCAGCGCGAGGCAGCCGGCCCGCAGTTCGGCGGCGATCTTGTTCCCCTCGGCCTCGACCTCGTCGAAGAAGTCGTGGTCGACGGCGGCGTGCCGACTCAGGTACGCGTGTACGCGCTCGATCGGGTCCTTGAGCTTCCAGTGCTCGAGGTCCTCGTTGAGCCGGTACTTCGTCGGGTCGTCGGACGTGGTGTGCGCGCCCATCCGGTACGTGTACGCCTCGATCAGCGTCGGACCGCTGCCCTCGCGGGCCCGCTTCAGGGCCTGCTGGGTGACGGCGTACGTCGCGAGTACGTCGTTGCCGTCGACGCGGACTCCGGGGAAGCCGAAGCCGGCGGCGCGCTGGTACAGCGGGATCCGGGTCTGCCGGTCGATCGGCTCCGAGATCGCCCACTGGTTGTTCTGGCAGAAGAAGACCACCGGCGCGTTGAACACCGAGGCCCAGATGAACGCCTCGTTGACGTCACCCTGGCTGCTGGCGCCGTCGCCGAAGTACGCGATCGTGGCCTCGCCGTTCTCGGCGTCACCGATCGCGTGGTCGCGCTGCTGGCCCATCGCGTACCCGGTCGCGTGCAGCGTCTGCGCGCCGATCACGATCGTGTAGAGGTGGAAGTTGTTGTCCTTCGGGTCCCAGGCACCCTGGTCGACGCCGCGGAACAGGCCGAGCAGGTTCAGCGGGTTGACCCCCTGACAGAACGCGACACCGTGCTCGCGGTACGTCGGGAAGACCATGTCCTTCTTGTTCAGAGCCCGGCCGGAGCCGATCTGCGCGGCCTCCTGGCCGAGCAGCGACGCCCACAGCCCGAGCTCACCCTGGCGTTGCAGGGCGGTCGCCTCGGTGTCGATCCGGCGGACCAGGACCATGTCCCGGTAGAAGCCCTTGATCGTCTCGTCGTCCAGGTCGAACGTGTAGTCCGGATGCTCGACGCGCTCGCCTTCGGGCGTCAGGAGCTGGACGAACTCGACCTCCTCGGAGGCCTGGGGCGGACTGACCGGCGCCTTGTGGGGCGCGAACACTTCCGGGGCAGGGCCCGGCACCGACTCACTCACATGCACTCCTCGGGTTCGAGCGCGGGATCGCCGCGACCGCAACGTTGCACGGGGCCGGCCCGGTGCGCCGGATGAGGCTTTCGCAGGCTGGTCCGCGTGATTCCAGGGGTTGATGCACTGCTGGCAGTGGACCTCCTCACTGGTCTCACTCCCATCTTGCCGGACACCGTACCGACGAGGTGCCTGATTCGCTAACTGTCTGGACTCCGGCGGGTACGGCGGTACCGAAATCGGTCCTCCGGTGAGACACCAGTCCATCCACTGGTCCTATCGGCACGCTCATATAACAGAGATCTGGCATCTCGACATCAAGTGTCACAAATGGGTCTCGACGTACGCCGAACTGGCGGGAATCCGTGGATCGGTGGCCGGATACCGCCTTGCGGGGAGCCGTCGCGAGCCATAGCGTAAGCATCGTTCTTGCAAAACACCCCTGACACCCCTCTCGAGGAGGTCCCGATGGCCGCGTCCGCTCCCGCCGAAGTGGTCGAGTCCGGTTCCCGGACGGCCTCCGGCGCGATGATCTGGACCGCCCTCGCCGTCGTGTACGTCGTGTGGGGTTCGACGTACCTGGCGATCCGGGTCGTGGTGGAGGCGGACATCCCGCCGATGCTCGGGATGGCCACCCGCTTCCTCACCGCCGCGTTGCTGATGGCCGCCGGCCTGGCCGTGAAGTCGGGCTGGCAGCGGCTGCGGATCACCCGCCGCGAGGCAATCGGCGCGGCCACGGTCGGGGTCCTGCTCCTTGCCTTCGGCAACGGGGCGGTGGCGATCGCGGAGCAGACGGTGCCGTCCGGGCTGGCCGCGTTGCTGGTCGCCGCGATCCCGTTGTGGCTGATGCTGCTGCGCGTCGGCGGCGGCGAGCGACCGCGGGCGATGACGTGGGTCGGCGTACTGATCGGGTTCGGCGGCGCGGCGCTGCTCGCGTTGTCAGGTGGTAACACGAGCGCGAAGCCGCTGTCGGTGGCGATCCTGGTGGTCGGCACGATCTGCTGGGCGACCGGCTCGCGGTACGCGCCGCAACTCGGGCTGCCGCGGGATCCCCTGGTGACAGCGCTCTACGAAATGGTCTTCGGCGGTACGGCGATGGTGCTGCTCGGCGTACTGCGAGGAGAGCCGGGGCGGCTGCACCTGGACCGGATCCAGGGATCCGGGTGGATCGCACTCGCGTACCTGGTGGTGTTCGGGTCGCTGCTCGCGTACACGGCGTACTCGTATCTGCTGGCGAACGCGCCGATCTCGCTGGTGGGCACCTACGCGTACGTGAATCCGGCGGTCGCGGTGTTCCTCGGCTGGCTGATCCTGAGCGAGAGCCTGACCTGGCAGATCCTGCTCGGCGGCGCGGTGATCATCGTCGGCGTTGCGCTCGTGGTCACCTCGGAGCGCCGGCGCTCGTAGCGCCCGTACGAAAAGGAAAGACCCGGGCCCAAGGGACCCGGGTCTCCCACCGCTGCCGATGCGCGCGGCAGCGGGTCTGGCTGCCGGTCGCGCCGTGCCCCGAAAAACACGGCACGAATCTCCGGCAATGGTTCCAACATATTCCGACGAATCGTGCTATTGCCAATTCGGCAGCCACCGAGCCCACCGAAACAATCTTCCGATTCGCCGGGCTTCCGTCACCCGCGCTGACTCAACGACGTACCGGGAGCTCGGTTACGGGACCTTCCGTATCAACTTCCACTCACTACCGTCACCGGCAAGTTGCCTGGTCAGCACGAGGTTTGCTGCTCCGTCAGGGAACTCATCACCGGACTACTATGCATGTCCGTACCCGGAAAATAGTTGACGAAAAAGTTTGTAACCGCCTGTGCCAGGTGTCGTTAGCACTAAGACGAATCCGTCAAAACCCGAAAGGAAACCTGGCATAATGCAGGTAACTCGTAAGATCGTCGCCGCTGCAGCGGTGGCGACTGTCGCCACCCTCGGTCTGGCCACCGTCGTGAGCGCCAACGTTCTCGACGACGCCCAGCAGAAGGCTCAGGTCACCGGCCTGGCCGACGCGGTCTCCTCGGCCAGCAAGGGCTACGACGGCGGCCACGCCCGCTGGTGGGGCATGCACAAGGACGGCTCGCTGGTCGCCATCGACCGCAACGACCTCGGCGCGTTCCAGGCCTGCCACAACCTCGGTGCCGGCACCGGCATCGGCGGCACCGTGCCGGCCAACGACATCACCGGCATCATCGGCTGGGGCAACGACGGCAACAGCGTGACCGCCGTCAAGACCTGCGAGCAGGAGAACGAGCAGAACCGCAAGTGGTACAAGGCCGACGGCAACGGTGTCGTGTCCGTGTCCGACAACAAGGTCGGTCCGTGGCAGGTCTGCCACAACCAGGTCGACATCACGGGCATCGGCGGCACTGTCCCGCTGTCGAACCCGACCGGCATCCTGGGCCTGGACAACGACGGCAACTCCGTCGACTCGCTCAAGACCTGCGAGCAGAGCAACGAGCAGAACAACTGACCCTCCCTGGTCAGTGATGCGGGACCCGAACCAGTCACCTCGGTGGATTGACTGATTCGGAGCAACACAAGCGGCGCCGGGAGCAAGCCTCACTCCTCCCGGCGCCGCTTCTTTGTGCCTGGCCTCAGAGGGTTCGGAGGTCTGTGCAGGTGCCGTTGGGGAGGTTCCGGGGCAGGAGGGACCAGATGCCGGTGGCTGCTGCCTCGGGGGTGGTGAGGGAGCCGGTGGCTTTGAGGGTGTGGAAGCGAGCTACGGCGGGGAAGTCTGCTTCGGGGGTGGATCGGATTTCGGATTGCATGGCGGTGTCTACTACGCCGGGGGCTACGGCGAGGATGCGGCAGCCGTCGGTGGGTTGTTCCTGGCCTACGGTGCGGACCCAGTGCTCTACGGCGGCCTTGCCGGCGTTGTACGACGACCAGCCGGAGTACGCCGTTGTTGCGGCACCGGAGGAGAGCATCACCAGATGGCGCTCGCACGTGAGGTGCGCGGACGCCCGGAGGAACGCGGCCCCGAGGACCTGGGGCGCTGCGGAGTTCAGCAGGACCGCTCGGGTGTAGTCGTCGGGATCTGCTCCAGCCGCTGGGCCGATCGGGGTGATCGTGCCGGCGTTGTGGATGAAGACGACGCGGTCACCGTCGTACGTCGACAGCTCGTCCGTGAAGTGCTCCGCGACGCGGGACCAGTCGGCGGGATCCGCGAGGTCCGCCTTGAAGTGTTCCGGCGTACCGCCGCGGCGTGAGATGTCCACGACCCGGGCATCCGGAAACGGCACCGTCGCGGCGAGCGCGGCGCCGATCCCGGCCGAAGCACCCGAGATCCAAACGAGAGCGCTCACCGGCAGGAACCCCGTCCGCCGACGGTCACTGGCGCCAGGTGCGGGCGACGTTCAGGAACAGGTCGTTGGCCTCGCGTTCGCCGATCGTGACGCGGACGCCTTCGCCGGGGAACGGGCGGACCGAGACACCTTCGGCCTGGACAGCCTCGGCGAACCGGACGGTGTCCTCGCCGAGCTCGAGCCAGACGAAGTTCGTCTGCGACTCCGGGACGTCCCAGCCGGCGGCCTGGAGCGCGGAGACGACCCGCTGACGCTCCTCGACCAGGGCGTCGACCCGCTCCAACAGCTCCTCCTCGACGCCGAGGGACGCGATCGCCGCCGCCTGGGCCACGTAGCTGACGCCGAACGGGAGCGCGCACTTCCGGATCGCCCCGACAACGGCCGGGTGACCGATCGCGTACCCGACCCGGAACCCGGCCAGCCCGTACGCCTTCGAGAACGTCCGCAGGACCAGCACGTTCGGCCGGTCACGGTACAGCTCGACCCCGTCCACGACGTCGGTCTCCCGGACGAACTCGCGGTACGCCTCGTCGATCACGACCAGCACGTTCGACGGTACGGCGTCGAGGAACGCGAGCAGCTCGTCGCGTCGTACCACCGGGCCGGTCGGGTTGTTCGGCGTACAGACCAGCACGACCTTGGTGCGGTCGGTGATCGCGGCCTCCATCGCCTTGAAGTCGTGGCGGGCCTCGGCGGTCAGCGGCACCTTGACCGACGTCGCGCCGGTCAGCTGGACCGCGATCGGGTACGCCTCGAACGAGCGCCAGGCGTAGACGACCTCGTCGCCCTCGGCGACCGTCGCCTGCAGCAAGTGGTACAGCAGCGCGACCGACCCGGTCCCGACCGCGAGGTCGCTCACCGGTACGCCGAACCGGTCCGACAGCGCCTCGAGCAGGTCGACGGCAGCCATGTCCGGGTACCGGTTCATCTGCGCGGCGGCCTCGGTCGCGGCGGCCAGCACACCCGGAAGCGGCGGGTACGGGTTCTCGTTGCTGGACAATTTGTACGTCGGGCGACCGTCGGAGCGCTCCGGCGGACGACCCGGCTTGTAAGCCGCGACATCGTCCAGGCAGGCGCGAAAGCGAACCTCGTTGTCAGGGGTCATGCCCGCAGGTTAGTCCTTACCCGCACCCCGGAACCACCCTCCGGCAAGCGACGTACAGCACGCCGTTTGACTCCGGAAACCTCGAGCCTCAAACTGACTGATTGTCGGACAATCAGGGGATCTGGCAAGATCCGAAACGTCGTCAGGAGGGGTTCATGGGGCAGCCGCTGGAGTGGGGTCGTCGCTATCTGATGGTCCGGCCGGACCACTTCCGGATCGACTACGTGATCAACCCGTACATGTCGACACACGACCAGCCGGACCCGGCACTGACGCTCAAGCAGTGGGAGTCGCTGCGGCAGGCGATCGTGGACGCCGGAGGCGAGGTCGAGGTCCTCGCGCAGCGAGCCGACTCGCCGGACATGGTGTACGCGATGAACCTCGGACTGGCCGCCGCGGACGGCCGCGCGATGCTCTCGCACATGCGGTTCGAGCCGCGCCGCAAGGAGTCGCTGAGCGCGGCCGACTGGTTCACCGAGGCCGGGTTCCGGCTCGACCGGACCGGCAGTGAGGGCGTCGGGCCGCACTTCGAGTCCGGGGATGCGTTCGTGTTCGGCGACAGCCTGGTCGTCGGGTACGGGCCACGGACCGAGGAAGCGGCACTCAAGCACCTCGCGACCGAGTGGAACATCCGGGTCCGTGGGCTGCGCATCGCCCACGAGGGGATGTACCACCTCGACCTGCCGTTCTGCCCGGTGGACAGCACGCACGCGATGATCTACCCGCCGGCGTTCGACGCCGCCAGCCAGGCGGAGCTGTCCGGGATCGTCCCGGACCCGATCGTGCTCACCGACGAGGAGGCGTTCGCGTTCAGCGCGAACTCGATCGTGGTCGGCGAGACGATCATCATGCCGGCCTGCTCGCCGCGGCTGCACGACGTCTTCACGGGTCTCGGGCTGCGCGTCGTCGTCCTGGACCTGTCGGAGTTCCACAAGGGCGGCGGCTCGATCCGGTGCCTGACGAACCCGCTGGACTTCCCGCTGTCCCGGATCGGCACGCCGGGCGGGGAGGTCGTCCTCCCCGCCTGACCTGCGCGGCGTCTACTTGCCGGTGGTCCAGATGATGTCGAGGGTGTCGATGTCCCAGCCGTAGCCCTTGATCCACTGGAGGGCCTTCGTCCTGCCCTGGGGCCCGAAGACCTCGATGACGATCGAGATCGCCTCCGGGTTCGTCGGGTCGCTCTTGGACTTGGTGTACGTCGCCTGAAAGCCGTCGCCGACGTACGGGAGCTGGCTGAGGATCGGGTACTTCTGCTTGAGGCGGGCCTGGACCTCGTCGTACCTCCGGCCGGCCTCGGCCTCGGCCTCACGCTGCTGCTCGGGGTTGTTCTTGGCCCACTCCCGGCCCTCGGCGCTGTTGGCGTAGAGGAACATCTTGTAGCTCAGCCGGTCGCTGCCCGAGGTGAACGTCTGGGTGTAGCTCTGGAAGCCGCGCCGCGAACCCTCCAGGGTGTGCGTGCCTGCCTTGATCTTGACCTCGCCGTTCGCCGGGATCTCGTGGCCGTCCAGCTTCAGGGTCAGGTCGTTCGGGATCGACTGCACGGTCAGCGTCGTCTCCGATCCGCCGCCGCGGAACAGCACGACGCCGCCGATCACGATCAGGACGACCGCCAGCACGACCACGACGACCATGAAGGGCCGCCGGTTCTCATCCAGCATCCGCTGCTCCCGTCCTTGCTCAGCTCGCCGGTTTCGGCGCGTTCTTCAGCCGGTAGACCGTGAAGTTGCCCGAACCGCCGCCGACGTCGTACAGGTGGCCTGCCTCCGGTACGTGACCGTGGAGGGAGGCGGAGGCCGCGTTGTAACCGCCGCCCTCCTTACCCCACGGACCGACGAAGAGGTAGGTGTGACCGGGCCCGTTCAGGATGTCACCCGGCTTCATGCCGCCCGGAGGCTCCCCGTGCCACCAGTCGTACTTCCCGGAGCTCTCCAGATACGTCCGCTGAACGTCGGTTCCGACGTTCGGGTAGTCCTTGTCGGCGCCGCTCATGTGCATCACCGTCGCGACGAAGCGGCCGCAGTCGCTGTAGGGGTCGATGCCGCTGGAGCCGTCGTTGAACTTCTCCATCGCATCGACGTACTCCTTCTTCGCGATGCTCGCGTCGACGCCGTCGTGACCGTCCTCGGGCCAGGCCAGGTTCTTCGCGACCTCGGCGATGTTGCCGCTGCCTTCGCCGCACCCGCCGGTACCGGCGGTCTGCGCGTCCCCGCCCGACGCCGGCGCCGAACCGGCGAACTGGTCGAAAACGTGCCGCGCGTTCGCCTTGCGCTCGGCGTACGTCGGGTGGTTCGGGTTCTCGTGTCCGCCGAACCGCTCGAACTTGTCGCCGAACTCGTACGCAGCCTGCTCGACCGTTGTCGCCGACTTGATGGCGCGCCCGGCCGCCCCTTCCCCGAGGGGTCCGTCGCCGTTGAGCTGCTTGATCAGGAATTCCAGCTGGTAGCCCAGGGAGGCGATCTGCTCGTCCTGGACCCCGGCGTCGCGGGACGGGTTGATCATCTTGCCGGCCGGTGTCCACTGCACGATGCCCCAGCCGAGCGGGGAGTTCACCACTTTGTCCGGCGGGGTGACGACGCCCGGCGCCGTGTTCTGCAGCCGAGCCGGCTCCACGCTGGACTCGGCGATCATGTTGCCGACGATGCCCGCAGCCTGCTCCTTGGAGTAGCCGTTCTGGACGAAGAAGTTGAAGGCCTTCTGCTGGTTGTTGGCCCCGGAGAGGTTGCCGTCGACGCAGCTGCAGCCGCCACCGCCCTTCGAGGTGTCGAGCTCGAACGGGTTCTCCTCCGGCTTCGGGACGATGGACCACTTGTTGTTGTTCTCCTGGTCGGCCCACATCTCCCAGTGCACATGCGCGCCGGCGACACCGATCGGGGCGCCGTTGGCGTCGGTGCCCTCGCTGCCGATGCCGGCGGTGCCGATCGGGTCGCCCCGCTTGACGTCGGCGTCCTTGCTGACGGTGATGGTCTTCAGGAACTTGTACCGCGTCTCG
Source organism: Kribbella pratensis (assembly GCF_004366075.1). Taxonomy (GTDB): domain Bacteria; phylum Actinomycetota; class Actinomycetes; order Propionibacteriales; family Kribbellaceae; genus Kribbella; species Kribbella pratensis. The sequence goes on from NZ_SODU01000002.1 coordinate 217,464, forward strand.
ACGCTCTCCAGGCGGATCCGGACCTCGTTCCCCGAAGCCATGACGACCTTGCCGTCCTGCGAGGCGTAGACCTTGTCGTCCTCCTTCACCTGGAAGTCGTAGCCCTGGTGAAAGATGGTCCAGTCCCCGTCGATCTGGTGCCGATCCGTCGGCCAGCCCATCAGGCTCTGGTCCTGACTGTGCTGCGCGCACTGCGCTTCGGCCGAGTCCAGCCCGCTCAGAACGCCGAGCAGCATCAGCAGGACGATGATCAACGGCAGCAACAGCACCAGCCCGACCGCACCGAGGAGCTGAAGCGGACTGATCTTTCCCACGCTCTGCTCCTCGCTGGTTCAAGTGGCTTCCCGCGCTGGGCCCGCGGGCAGTGGCGCCACCAGGGAAATGCTGCCCGAAAACCGGGTCATCTGCCGGAAGTTATCCACAGGCCGCCCGTCCGGGCCGGGTCGGGCGCGACAACGGACCGGGTCTGGACGAGAATCACACCATGTACGAACGGCTGCGGGTGGACCGCTCGACCACGGTGGACCGGGTGGTCGACGCGCTGCGCGCCGCCCTGTTCGCCGGTGATCTGGAGCCGGGTACGCCGCTGCGTGAGCAGCCGCTCGCCGAGGCGCTCGGGGTGGCCCGCAGCACCATCCGCGAGGCGATGACGATGCTGGTCACCGAGGGCCTCGCGGTCCGCGAGCCGAACAAGGGCGTCAGCGTGGCGATCCTGCACCCCGACGCGGTGGCCGACATCTGCCGAGCCCGGTTCGTGCTCGAGTCCGCCGGGATCCGGGCCTGGTACGACGCCGACGAGGCGGCCCGGGAGCGGGTCCGGGAGGCGATGCGGGTGTTCGCCGCGACCGCCAGGGACGGTGCCGACCCGGAGGCCCTGACCGAGACCCATCTGGCCATCCACCGCAGCCTGGTGGCGCTCACCGGCAGTGAACGCTTGATCGCGACCGCCGACTCGATCACCGGCGAGGCGCGGCTCGCGCTGGCCCGGGTGGACGCGCTGCGGCAGGACGCGCGCCAGCAGGTCGCGTCCCACCGCAAACTCGTCCGGTTGCTCGAGCGGGGCGAGCTCGACGAGTGCGTCGAAGAGCTCCGCCGGCACCTCGCCGGCGCCGAGGAGTCCCTCCTCGAGGCCATCGCGATGCCGCCGGCCTGAGCGGTCCCGCTGCGTCTCAGACCAGTCCGTCCGCCGTCACGTCGTACGTCTTCGAGCCGACCCGGAGGCCGGTCAGGCGGGCGTTCGGGTCGAGTGCGGCGACCTGTGGGCTCGCGGTCACGGTGCCGTCCAGTGCGACCTCGATGCCGAAGACGCCCTCCAGGACCAGGCTGACCCAGGCGCCGGACGACGAGCAGGACCAGTCGATCAGGTACGGGAACTGCGGCGGCGATTTCCGCGCTCCCCCCGCCATCGGCGGCTGTGCCTCCTCGACGAAGTGCGCCTGACCGCACGGGCCCTGGTTCGCGGACTTGGCCAGACCCGGAAGCCAGTCCAGCAGTACGTCGCCGCCCCCGAGCGCGAACAGTGCGCGACCGGCGTCGGCCGGCCACGCCGGGTAGGCGCCGTTCCACTGGTGGTCCGGCCGCACGCTGAACGCGGCATCCGCGTCGTACGGCGACAGCGCGCGCATCCAGGTGGGCGTCTGGAGCTCCCGCTGGAAGAACGACACCATCTCGGCGCGCTGCGACTCGGACAGGTCGTCCGGGATCGTCGTACCGACGATGTTGAAGTCGTAGCAGTGCCGGACCGGGACAAGCGTGCCGTCCGGCTGCCGCGCGTGCCAGAAGCCCTTGCCCTCGACGTACAGCTCGTTGACGTGGCCTGCCTGCGCGGACGCCTCCTTGCGAAGCAGAGCAGCACGGTCTGCGTCACCGGAGCGGTCTGCGATCTCAGCCGCTACCCGCATGCACCACACGTTGGCGGCGTTGAAGCTGGCCACCTCGTGCACGTAGCTGCTCACGCACTCCAGCAGGTTGTCGATGCCGCCGTAGTCGGCCAGCGCGTGCTCACCGCGCAGTCCGCGCCAGGCGGTCGCCCAGTCGTGCACGTGCTCCCCGACCGGCTTCGGGCCAACGGAAACGTCCAGGAACGCCGTGTCCCCGGTGAAGCGCACGTAGTCGCGCACCAGCCGGGTCATGGCGAAGTCGTTCACGGAGTACCAGTAGCCGACCGGTCCGCCGGTCAGCCACTCGGTGCCGAAGTGTTTGTGCGTGTCCAGGTCGATCCAGTGCTCGATGTGCTTTCGCATCGGCTCCGGGTCCAGCAGCGCATGCGTCAGCGAGGACAGGCTGTAGTCCCAGATGAAGGTCGTGGTCTGCCAGTACCGCGGCATCAACGTGTCGTACGTCCGCCCGATCACACTGGCCGGGTTGTCCCTCCGGAACCAGATGACACCCAGCACACCCCACCAGTACAGCTTTCGCAGCGCCTCGTTCGACGTCTCCAGTACAGGCAACGAACCGCTGAACCCGTCGCTGTGAGGGTCGAACGCGTCGGCGAGCGCCACGTCCCACATGCTCTCCGCGACCGCGATCACGGAGGGTACGTCGGCCACGCAGACATCGAAGTGCTCCGTCGCCTCCTCCAGTGTCCCCGCCAGCACATGCACGTAGGACAGCCGCCCGCGCCCCGACTCGTCCAGCACGACCGTTGCCTCGAGCATCGCCCTGTCCACAGTGCTGGGCACATCGAGACCCTGCACGCTCACGGCCGATCCGGACTCGCCGGTACCGACAACCCGATTGTCCACAACCTGCAGCGTGTTGGGCTCGGACGGCGGCTCCGGGCGCAACCAGCCCGTCGGCGAGCGCGTCGCAGTACTGGCCAGCGCAAGTCCCAGTCGGACGGACCGCCCCGGTAACCCTGACACTTCCAGTTGGACGACGACGGCTGGTCTGCCCGGAGCGCAGGCGGTGGTCGTGCGGAGGTCGAGGCCGTCGACGGTGGTGGAGCGGACGACGCAGTCCGGCCGCCACACCACCTCCACGGTCCCGCCGTACGAGCGCGCCAGGCGTCCGTCGACGTACAGCTGCCCGGTGATGGTGTCGCCGTGCGAGTACGGCGGGAAGTTGACGCTCCTGATCGCCACGACGTCGTGGTCGACCTGCGCCGTGCCCAGGAAGTTCGTCAGCCCGGGCGGGTTGAACATGTCGTCGTAGGTGTGGACAAGAACGTCGCTCGCCAGATCGGCAGAACGCGGAATCGTCATGACGGGTCGGCCCAATCGGTGTTCGGGAGCAGGGGGTACCAGTCCGGGCGGGCCGGATCGCGGTCGTAGGGGTACGAGCCGAGTTCGCGGAACAGTTCGGCGTACTCGGCCAGCTTGTCGCGGTCCAGCTCGACGCCCAGGCCGGGTGCATCGGGGACCGCGATCGCGCCGTCGGCGTACGGAAGCTTGCCGCCGGCAATGATGTCGTCACGCAGGTGGTGGTAGTGCGCGTCCGCCGCGAACGACAGGTTCGGTACGACGGCGCCGAGGTGCAGCATCGTCGCGAGCTGGATGCCGAGCTCGCCCGACGAGTGCACCGCCACGCCGAGCTGGAACGTCTCGCAGACACCGGCCGCCTTGATGCACGGCCGGATGCCGCCCCAGAACGTCGTGTCCAGCAGGATCACGTCGACCGCGGGGTCGCGGACGTTGGCGGCGAGCTGCTCGAAGTTCACCACGACGGTGTTCGTCGCGAGCGGGATCGGGGTCTTCTCGCGGACCCGGCGCATCCCGTTCAGGCCCCAGGTCGGGTCCTCGAGGTAGTCGTTGTCGAGGTCCTCGATCCCGCGGGCGAACCGGATCGCCTCCTCGACACTGAACGCGCCGTTCGGGTCGAACCGCACGCGGTGGCCCGGGAACGCCTCGGCCAGCGCACGGAAGCATTCGCGTTCGTAATCCGGCGGGAACACGCCGCCCTTCAGCTTGTGCACGCTGAACCCGTGCTGGTCGACCAGCTCGCGGGCGTGCGCTACGAGCTGTTCCGCCGTACGGATCTCGCCTGTGCCGTCCTCGGCCGGATGCCGGAAGAACAGGTAGCTGGCGAAGGGCACGTGCGAGCGCACCTTCCCGCCCAGCAACGCGTGCACGGGCACGCCGAGCTCCCGGCCCTGCAGGTCCAGGCAGGCGAACTCGATGGCGGCCAGCAATTGGGTGCGATTGTTGTACAAGCTCGCTGTTGGGTTGGCGAGCATCCAGCGCAGCGCCTCGGTGCGCGCCGGGTCGTGACCGAGGAGATACGGTTTGAGCCCGGTGACCGCGGCCTCGGCGCTCTGCCCGCCGCCGCCCATCTCGCCGAGTCCGATCAGCCCGTTGTCGGCCTCGACCTCCACGACAGTCCGCACGAAGCGTCCCCAGTGCGCTCCGTTGCTGTGCCGCAGCGGCGCCTCCAACGGCATCGTCACCGTGGTCGCGCGTACGTCGACGATTCTCATGCTTCCCCCACCCCGTCGCCCCAGTCAGGCTTCACTTCGCGTCCTCCGGCAGCACGACGGCCAGCCCGGCGGTCAGCCCACCGTCGACCTTCACGTCCGCCCCGGTCACGAACGACGCGGCCGGCGAGGACAGGAAGTAGATGACCTCGGCAACCTCTTCCGGTGTCGCGACCCGCCCGAGCGGGTGCGAGCGGCCCCATTCGGCGACCACCTCGTCCGTCGTCCGGTCGCCGGCGAACTGTGCGGCCGACGTACGCAACATCGGCGTGTCCACCGACCCCGGGCAGACCGCGTTCACGCGAATCCCGTCCGGAGCGTGATCCACCGCCATCGCCCGTACGAGGCTGAGCAAGGCGCCCTTGCCCATCGAGTACGCCGCGACACCCGTCTGCGCCGCATACGCCTGCACGGACGACACCACGACGACACTGCCGCCGCGCGACATCCGTGGGACGAATGCCTGGCACGCGAAGAACACGCCGCCGACGTTCACCGCCATCACCTCGTCGTAGACCGACGACGGCGTGTCGACGACCGTCCCGTAGCGCTGGATCCCGGCGGCGCAGACCAGCGCGTCCACCGCGCCGAGCTCGTCCGCAGCGGCCGCGAGAGCCTCACGGTCGGAGACATCCACAACCACGCCTGTCACCTGATCACCCAGGGCTAACAGCGCTTCCGCGTCCCGGTCCAGGGCGATCACCCGGTCTCCGGCGGCGACGAAGCGTTCGACTGCACCCCGTCCGATGCCAGCGGCACTGCCGGTCACGACGACTGTGCGGCTACTCATATGTGTCCTCTCAGAACTGGCCCAGGGCGAGGCCCCGGGAGAAGAAGCGTTGGGCGGCGAGGAAGAGGATGACCGTGGGCAGCGAGACGAGCAGGCCACCTGCCAGGACGGTCGGGAGCGAGGCCCCGCCGTACGTGCTCTGCAGGCCGGTGAGGGCCGGCATGATCGGCCGGACCGAGTCCGACTGGCTCAGGGTCAGGCCGAGCAGCAGGTCGTTCCAGACGAACGTCGCCTGCAGGATGAAGATCGCCGCCAGCGCCGACCCCGCCATCGGCAGGTAGATGCTGCGGAAGATCCGGAACAGCCCGCCGCCGTCGACCACCGCGGCCTCGAACACGCTGCGCGCGATCCCGGTGAAGAAGTTCCGCATCACGAATGCCGAGAACGGCACGCTGATCGCGGTGTAGACGATGATCATCCCGATCCGGGTGTCGTACAGCCCGGAGTTCGCGTACCCGGAGAACAACGGCATCAGGATCATCTGCAGCGGGAAGATCGTCCCGCCGAAGATGAACACGAACCACAGGAAGCCGCGCTTCAACCGCAGTACGACGATCGCGTACCCGGCCGCAGAGCCGATCAGCACCGCGACCACCGGCGCGATCACGCTGTACATCGTGGTCGCGACCAACGTGTCCCCGAGCGCCGCCTTGCTCCACGCGTCACCGAAGTTCGCGAACAACGAGAACCCCGCCGGCTTCCACACCGTCTTCGCGTCGTACCCGTCGACGGACTTGGACGCGTTCACGACCAGGAGATAGATCGGCGCGAGCCAGATCAGCCCGAGTACGACGAGGATTGCGGTCTTAACCCTGCTCACGCGCGTCCCCCAACTGGTAACGGAGGTAGAGGATCGAGGCGGCGAAGGTGACCAGGCTCAGGAACAGCGCGATCGCCGCACCCTGTCCGTAGTCGTTCAGCACGAACGTCTCCTTGTACATGGACAGTGCCAGCGTCTCGGACGACGTACCCGGGCCGCCTTGCGTCATCACCCACACCACGTCGAACGTCTTCAGGCTGCCGACGATCGAGAGCCCGATGACCACGGTGGTGATCGGGCGGAGCTGCGGCCACAGGTGGTGGCGGAACAGGCTGAACCCCTCCGCGCCGTCCAGCCTCGCAGCCTCCAGCGGCTCAGCCGGGATCGACTGCAGTCCGACCACGAACAGCAGCGCGTTCACACCCGCTGCCTGCCAGGTGACCGCGACGATCATCATCAGCGTGTTGCCAGGACCTGCCTGCAGCCAGCCGGTGTGGGCACCCGGGAGCCCGAAGAACCCGAGTGCCTGACCAAGTGCGCCGTCCGGCTGCAGTACGAAGCCCCAGATGACTCCAACGGCCACACCGGAGATCGCGTACGGCAGCAGGAACGGCAGCCGCAACCACGTGCCCCACTTGTGCCCGTAGGTCAGTACGGCGATCAGTAGGCCGAGCGCCACGGGCAGTGTCACCATGCCGACCACCCACAGCAGCGTGTTGACCAGTGCGCCGATCAGATCGGGGTCACTGAACATCGCCTTGTAGTTGGCCAGCCCGGACCACACCGGTGACGCCAGGCCGTCGTAGTCGGTGAAGCTGACGTACGTCGTCCACAGGAACGGCAGGTACAACAGGAGTGCTACGACCGCTACAGCTGGTAGGCCGAACAGGGGCGCCTTACGCGCCCCCGTCCGGTCAAGGGCCTGATTGCTCACTTCTGCTTGGCCCAGTACGCGTCCGCCTCGGCCTGGATCTTCTGCAGGCCCGGCATCGGGTCACCGGGCTTGGTCACGAACGCGCCGAACACCTCCAGCGCCTTGTTCGCAACCGGCACGGGCGTCGCCTCGAACCACCGGTTGATCAGCCGGTACCCGTCGCCGCCGACGTCCTTGTTCAGCTTCGACAGCGCCGGGTCCTTGACCTCGGCCTTCGGGTTGAACGACAGGTCGCCGCGGGAGTTCGCCCAGGCGGTCTGCGCCTGCGGCGTGACCCACCAGTCGGTCCACTTCTTCACCGTCGACGCGTGCTCGCCGGCCGCCGCCGAGCAGACCGGGCCGGTCTCGAAGATCATCGAGGTCTTGGGCAGGTCCGGGTTCACGTTCGGGATCACGAAGAAGTCGTAGTCGGTGCCGGCCTTCATCTTCAGCGTGTTCAGGTTGCCGCTGAACCAGGTACCGAAGTTGATCATCGCGACGTCGCCGTTCTTCAGCTGCGCCTGCGGCTCGGTCTTCGCGCCCGGGTCGCTGAAGTACCCGGCGTCGATCATCTTCTTCCACTCGTTCATCACCTCGACCACACCCGGGTCGGTGTACTTCGCCTTACCGGCGGCGAGCGCGTCGTACAGGTCCGGGTCCTTGCCGGCCAGCAGCGTCTCGAACCAGACGAACGAGAACAGGATGTTGGTCTGGTAGAACGGCTTCACACCGGCGGCCTTCACCTTGTCCGCCACCTGGGTCAGCTCGGCCCAGGTCGTCGGGGTCTGGGTGATGCCGGCCTTCTTGAAGACGGCCTTGTTGTAGTACATCACCCAGTAGCCGGCGTTCAGCGGGACGCAGTACTGCTTGTCGCCGTACGTGAAGTACTGCTTGAGCTGCTCGGGGATGTTGCCATCAGCAACTGCCTTGGTCCACTGGTCGGTGGTCTCGGCAACGAGCTTCTGGTCCACCAGGTCCTGAAGTTCCTTGCCGGTGTGCCAGGTGAACAGGTCGGCCTTCTCCTTGGTCCGGAACGAGGAGCGGATGAACGCGGTGTACGTGTTCGAGTCGGAGTACCCGACCGGCTCCATGCCGACGCCGATGTCCTTCTTGCTGGCCGCCCCAACCTGGGTGAACGCGTCCTTCCAGCCGCCCTTGTCGTTGTAGAACTTCAGCGAGTCGACCGGCTTGTCCTCACCCTTGGCCGGCCCTGCGGTCCCGCCACCGCCGCCTCCACAGGCAGAGAGTGCGAGCGCGCCGGCGATCACCAGGGCAGCCAGCGCCTTGCGGTTGGTGTTGCGTTGCATGTGATGCGTCCTTCCAGCTCAGGGATGCTGAAGTCGTTCGTTGATGACGGCTAGGACGCCGTCCAGGTGCTCGCGGGTGAGCAGTTCGGCCAGGTCCGCGTCGCCGGACCGTACGGCGTCGTAGATCGCGCGATGCTCGTCCAGGTCGGCCTGCCGGTCGCCGTGGATGTGCAGGATCTCCAGCTGCTCGCGGGCGTTCACGACCGTGACCGACTCGACCACCTCGGCCAGCGTCGCGTTCCCGGAGGCCTGTGCCAGTGAGCGGTGGAAGTCCATGTTCACTTCGGCCAGTTGCGCATGGTCGCCGGAAGCGATCAGGTCGGCCGCCGCATCGAGGTCCTTGGCCATCTGCTCCAGCGCAGCCTCCGCACGCGTCTGGGCCGCCAGTGCGGCAACAGGTGGCTCGATGAGGGCACGTGCCTGCAGGAGCTCCACCAACCGGTCCGGACTCGGTGCCAGCGCCAGGGGGTTGGCCAGGACCAGCCGGCCGACATTCGGACCGACGTACACACCAGAGCCGTGCCGGAGCTCGACAGCTCCGGTTGCCTCCAGTCGGCGCAGGGCCTCCCGCACAGTCGGTACGGCGACCTTGAACCTCTCCGCCAGTGACCGCACGGCCTCGAACTGATCACCCGGCGCCAGCTTGCGCTCCGCGATCAGGGCGAGCATGGACGTCGCCAGGTCGTCCAGCAGACTCCGCCGTACGACGCCTCCCGTGGTGCTCACTTGGCCGCTGCCAGCGTGACCGAGACGAACCGCGGTCGGTAGATGCTCACGTCGCCGTACAGCTCGTCGCTGACCAGGCTGTTGACGTTGTAGCTCACCAGGAGGGAGGTGCCGCGCCGCAGGTCCGGGTGGTCGTGGGAGTTGTAGGTGATGATGTTCCCGCCCGTCTCGGGGGTCTGGTACAGCTCGACCGGCTTCACCCACGGACCGGTCGGCGAGCAGGAGAAGTACCCGAGGACGCGCTTGCTGAACAGCTCGTTGGTGTCGTGCGTGACCAGCAGGTAGCCGTCGCTCCAGCGGGTCACACTGTGCTCGTTGGCGACGCCCTGGAGCACCCGGGCGGAGGCGGTCTCGTCACTGGACCAGCCCGAGCCGGTCCAGTACTCCCAGGGCTTCGCGGTCAGGTCGTCACCACGCACCCGGGCGACGTGCTGGTACTTCGCTGCGCCCAGGTCCTCGACGCCGTAGACGTACGTGTACCCGTGGTCGCGCAGCAGCCAGCCGGACCACTGCACGTTCGCACCCGACGAAATCGGAGTGAGGCTCTTCAGCTTGAACGTGGTGCTGTCGAACCGCGCCAGGTAGTTGCTGGCCCAGCGCCAGTCCCACTGACCTGTCCCGGTCTTCTCGAAGCGCAGCGCGACCACGTCGAGGTCACGGCCGGCATGGCTGGTCTGCGCTGCCCCGAACCAGTACCAGCCGTTGGACGGCGGCGGCACGAGTGCCGTCGGGTTGGTCGCCGTACCGCCCGTGACCGTCGTCAGCTTCGTGCCCTGCTGGATCACGAACGAGTTGTTGATGAACGGCGCAGTGGTCGGACGGGAGCCGTCCGGGTTCACCGGGCCGAGGAACGTGTCGGAGAAGACCCACGCCGTACGTCCACCGGGGAGCGGCACGGAGTAGGTGCTGTCCGCACCTGTCCAGCCTTTCCCGGTGTTGCTGTAGGCGTTGAGCAGCCCCTCGGGGGCGGCATGTGGAGTCGCCTGCGCGGTCCAGTTCGTCTGGACAGCACCGCAGGTGGACGACGGACTCGCAGCGGCCTGGACAGCCAGGCCTGCGGCCGTGAGTGACAGCGCGACGAGAGCAACCAGTGGACGGGACATGAAAATGATCAGATCACTTGGTCATTTTCGGTGTCAACACCTCCACCAGTTCTTCTTTCGAAGGCAGAGGGGATCAGGGTCCGATCAGGGTGTGTACCGAGCGTGGTGTCACCCGGCGGATGGGAGGATCGCCGGTATGAAGAACTTGATCATCAGGTTGCTGGTCAACGCGATCGCGTTGGCGGCGGCGAGCTGGATCGTCTCCGGAATCACCCTGCAGGGCGCGACCACCGGCAAGCGCGTGCTGACGCTGCTGATCGTGGCCGCGATCTTCGGTGTCGTGAACGCGATCGTGAAGCCCGTGGTGAAGGTGCTGTCCTTCCCGCTGCTGATCCTCACCCTGGGTCTGCTGACCTTCGTGATCAACGCGGCGATGCTGCTGCTGACGTCCTGGATCACCGGCAAGCTCGACGTCCAGTTCCACGTCGACGGCTTCTGGTCCGCGCTCTTCGGCGCCCTGATCATCAGCGTCGTCGGCATGATCCTCAACGCCGTCCTGCCGGAGAAGGCCGAAGTGCACTAGTGCGCGTCGAGATCGTTTGCACCGGGAACATCTGCCGGTCGCCGATGGGCGAGGTGGTGCTGCGCGCCAAGCTCGCCGAGGCCGGTCTCGACGACGTCGAGGTGACCAGCTCGGGCACCGGCGGCTGGCACGTCGGCGACCGGATGGACCCGCGCGCGGCGGCCGCCCTCCGGCGCCGCGGGTACGACGGCAGCGCGCATCGGGCCCGCCAGTTCGAGCGCGCCGGGGACCCGGATCTGATCCTCGCGATGGACTCGAGCCACCTCGACACGCTCACCCGGTACGGCGCCGCGGCGCAGTTGTTCGCCCGCGACGACGTACCCGATCCGTACTACGGCGAGGACAACGGCTTCGACGACGTCCTCGCCCAGATCGAGAAGGCGGCCGGCCAGTGGGTCGACCGCCTCCGCAACAAGTCCTAAGCCTGACCGATCTCCGACTTCAGGGTGACGAACCAGTCGGCGGTCGGGTCGAACTCCTTGCCGCCGGCGATCCGCGGGAACTCGATCGCGCGCAGTTCGTCGCCGCGCTCCTCGTCGTGGCCGACGACGCCGGACTCACCGCGCAGCGCCGCGTCGACCGCGTAGTCGGTGCACTCCTTGATCAGCGCGAGGTCGCGGTCGTTGGCCGCGGCAGAGCGGCTGAAGTACCCGCTCTTCTGCACCATCGTCTTCTCCGCACCGATCCGCTCGGCGAACTGCTTCGCGAACCAGGCGCCCGGGTTGATGGTGTCCAGCTTGACGTGCCCGAACGGGTCCCGGCCGACCTCCTCGCCACGGGCCTCCATCTCCGCCACGATCGACGGTACGCCGGCACCCTCGGACAGGAAGATGTTGACGCAGTCCTCCTCGTCCATCACCTTCCGCAGCCGCTCCGCCTCGGCATCCAGGTCGATCGTTGCCTCCGGCACGTACACGGCGTGCACCGACCAACCGGCCTTCTCCAGGCCGATCCCCGGGTTCCACTCCTGCTCGTCGACCCACTGCTGGTACACCTGCGCCGTTGCCGCGGTCAACCAGCCGCAGTTCCGCCCCATCACCTCGTGGACGATCAGCATCCGCGGGTTCGAGGTGTGCTCGGCGATGATGTTGCGGGCGAACAGCGCGCCCTGCTCGGCGGCGGTCCACGCGCCCAGGCTCTGCCGGATCGGGATCACGTCGTTGTCGATGGTCTTCGGCAGGCCGACCACGGTCAGGTCGTAGTCGTGCTCGTGCAGGTACGCCGCGAGGTCGGCGGCCGTGGTGTTGGTGTCGTCACCGCCGATGGTGTGCAGTACGTCGACGCCGTCCGCGACGAGCCGCTCGGCCGCGACCTGGAGGGCGTTCTGCCCGTCCTGGATCAGGCCGCGCTTGACCAGGTCGGCGGTGTTGGTCAGCTTCACCCGGCTGTTGCCGATCGGGCTGCCGCCGAACTTGTGCAGCACGGACGCGTTCTCCCGCACCTCCGGCGTCACGGTCCGGAACCGGCCGCTGAGCAGGCCGTGGTACCCGTTCAGGTAGGCGATGATCTCCACGTCGGGCGCCACCTCGGTGTAGCGCTCGATCAGCCCGCCGACGGCGGACGACAGGCAGGGCGCGAGCCCGCCGGCGGTGAGCAGGGCAACTCGGCGGACAGACTTGTCGGCAGCCATGGTCCAGGTCCTTCCGGATACGTCGCTGAAATCGCCACCAGACTAGTGATGCAGACCACTCTCAGCGGTGGTTGGGGTTCAGTCTGCGGACAGCGGCACGCTGCGTGGCGGCACCGGCGTGGAGACCACGAACGAACTGGTCGTCTGCCCGTGCACCTGGAACCTGTCCAGCACGCTTTCGAGCGCGGGGATCTCGGCTACCTGGACGCGGATCAGGAAACAGTCCTCGCCGGAGATCCGATGACACTCGACGACCTCCGGGGTGCGCTGGGCCAGCGCGACGATCTTCGGGATCTGCCCCGGCCCGGGCCGCAGCCGCACCCAGGCGGCGACCGGACGGCCGAGCGCGGCCGGATCGATGTCGACGCGGTACCCGCGGATCACGCCGGACTCCTCCAGGCGCGCGACCCGCTCGCGCACCGTCGGCGTCGAAACCCCCAGCCGGCGGGCAAGCTCCGTGGTCCGTAGCCGGGGGTCGGCTGTGAGCTCGTTCAGGATCCGAATATTGAGCTCATCCAGGATCTGACTTCTCGTTTCGGTAAGCAAGACCGCCTCCTAGGCTCCGATCCGTTATGGATCCTCGCACATCTCGTTCCTACTCTAGTGAGGGTGACAACCCTTACCGAAGCTCCGCCGCGCGCCGGTCGTCTCGCCGCGGGCGCCGCCGCCGTCACGGTCGTCCTGTGGGCGTCGTCGTTCGTCGCCATCCGCCACGTCGGCACCGAGATCTCCGCCGGTGCCCTGTCGCTGGCCCGGCTCGGGCTCGGCAGCATCTTCCTCGGCGCCCTCTTGCTGAAGCGGCCACGGCCTTCCGTACGTCGTTGGCCGACGAAGCGCGACTGGCTGCCGCTGATCGCGTGCGGCGTGCTCTGGTTCGGCGTCTACAACCTGGCGCTCAACGAGGCCGAGCGGCGGCTCGACGCAGGTACGGCTGCCATGCTCGTGCACATCGCGCCGCTGCTGATCGCCGTACTCGCCGGAGTCGGTCTCGGTGAGGGCTTCCCGCGGCAGCTGGTGATCGGCGGCTTGGTCGCGTTCGCCGGCATCGTCGTGATCGGTACGTCGACCTCCAGTGGCCGCGCCGAGACGTGGGGCGTCGTGCTCTGCGTCGTCGCCGCGATCTCGTACGCCGTCGGCGTGGTCACCCAGAAGCCGCTCCTGAGCCGTCTCCCTGCTGCAGAGGTCACCTGGCTCGCCTGCACGATCGGAGCGGTCGTCTGCCTGCCGTTCGCGCCCACACTGGTCGAAGAGGTCCGCTCCGCCGACGCGGCGACCATCTGGTGGATCGTCTACCTGGCAGCATTCCCGACTGCGCTCGGGTTCACCACGTGGGCCTTCGCGCTCCGGCGTACGAGTGCTGGACGGATGGGAGTCACCGTGTATGCGGTGCCGGTGGTCGCGATCGTGCTGGGTTGGCTGCTGCTCGGTGAGACTCCGACGGTGCTGGCGTTGGCCGGTGGCGCGCTGTGCCTGGCCGGGGTCGCTATCTCGCGGAGAAGGACTTCATGAAGTTCGGTGTGTTCGTTCCACAGGGCTGGCGGATGGATCTGGTCGAGCTGGACGACCCGGTCGAGCAGTGGGAGGCCATGACCGCTGTAGCCAAGGCAGCCGACGCAGGTCCATGGGACTCGATCTGGCTCTTCGACCACTTCCACACCGTCCCCGAGCCCGCCCGCGAGACTGTCTTCGAGATGTGGACGACCACGGCCGCCCTGGCGCGTGACACGTCGCGGGTGAACCTGGGCCAACTGGTCGGCTGCAACGGGTACCGCAACCCGGCCCTGTTCGCCAAGATGGCCGCCACCGTCGACGTCGCCAGCCATGGCCGCATGTACGCCGGAATCGGTGCAGGCTGGTCGGAACACGAGTGGAAGGCGTACGGCTACCCGTGGACGAGCCAGAAGGAGCGGATGGGCTCGTTCGTCGAGTCTGTCGAGCTGGTGCATCGGTTGTGGACCGAGGACGACGTGGTGTTCCAGGGGCAGTACCACTCGGTCGACAAGCCGTACGTCGTCCCGCGGCGCAAACCCAAGCTCTGGATCGGCGGCGGGGGCGAACGCGTCACATTGCGACTAGTTGCAAAGTACGGCGACGCCTGCAACTTCGGCACCGGCCGGGTCGAGGTGATCGAGCAGAAGCTGGCGATCCTCCGGAAGCACTGCGAGGAGGTCGGCCGCGACTACGACGAGATCATCAAGTCGACCAGTCTGAACGTCTTCCCGATCGAAGCGGGTGCCGATCCCGTGACTGCGACGGCCAGGGCACGTGGTCGGTACAGCCTGCAGGAGTTCCTGGAGATCGGCTCCGGCGGCACCTCCCACGTCCTGGCGGAGATGGTGACGACGAAACAACTGACGGAACATGTCGAGCGGCTGGCGGCGGCGGGGATCGACTACGTGATCTCCTACATCCCCGGCGTCGCCTACGACCGCGAACCGCTGCAGCGGTTCGCGGAGGACGTCGTACCGCAGTTCAGCTGAGTGACCGCAGGTGCTGGTGGATCCCGCCGTACACGGTCGCTCCCGGCAGGAGGCGCTTCGGGATCTTGGTGACAACGCTGTAGTTGACGTCCACGACGTTGGCCAGTGGGACCTCGCTGACCTGACTCAGCAACTGGTACGCGTCCAGCTTGTCGAGTCCGTAGAGATCACCGAGCCAGTGGACCATGTCCACCTGCCCGGCCCGCCACGCGTCTTCGAGCGGCCGGCCCGACCCGACCACTGCCAGGTACTCGTCGTTCTCGATCCGGGGCCAGACCGGGCCGGCCGTCTTCAGCAGCTCGACGATCATCACGACGTTCATCGCGCCCTCGACGGCGGTCCCGCACGACTCGCCCTCGCCCTGGCGGTAGTGACCGTCGCCGACCGAGAACAGCGCGCCGTCGACGTTGACCTTGAGGTAACAGGTCGCACCCGCGCGCATCTCGGGTGTGTCCATGTTGCCGCCGAACATCTCCGGCACCAGCGCCGAGCGCGCCTCGCCCGCGGCCGGCGCGACGCCGACCGTTCCGAGCATCGGCTCCAGCGGCAGCGCGATCTCCAGCTCACTGGCCTGCGCCTGGAAACCGACGGTCTGCTTGTCCGAGTCGACCTCGTAGATCCAGGTCCGCTCCGGCAGCGGGTCCTGCAGCGTCGCCGTCCGATCGGTGCTGGTCAGGCCGCCGAAGTACGGGATCGTGGCGGAGACGCCCCAGCTCCGGGCGGGCGTGAGCTCGACGAGGTGCAGCACCAACGTGTCTCCCGGCTCGGCGCCTTCGACGTAGAAGGGCCCGGTCTGCGGATTCACGAACGGCATCTGCAGCGAGGCGCCGGCGAGGTCCGTCGTACTGCGCAGGCGGCCGCAGTACGCGTCCTCGGTCCACAACCGGAGCATGGTCCCGGGCTTGATCCGGCGGACGGGCGGCACGCCGCCGAAGGTCCAGGCGTAGTCGTCGGGTTCTGGGGTGAATTCGAGGACGTCCACGTCAGGCAACTTAAAGTGTCCGGTAGGGCTTGTGCGAGGGATCAGCGGGTTCTCAGGCGATTCTCACAGAAGCGACCTAGTCTCGGTGACGGAACTTCGAGCGAAGCGGGGCAGACGATGCGGGTACTGGTGGTGGACGACGACCGGGCGGTCCGGGACTCGTTGCGCCGTTCGCTGGAGTTCAACGACTTCGAGGTCGTGACCGCGTCCGACGGTGCCGAGGCGCTCGCGGTGATCGGCAACGTCGAGCCGGACGTCGTGGTGATGGACGTGATGATGCCGCGGCTGGACGGGCTGGAGACCACCAAGGCCTTGCGGGCCGCGGGCAACAATGTGCCGATCCTGGTGCTCACCGCGCGGGACGCGGTCGCGGACCGCGTCGACGGCCTGGACGCCGGCGGTGACGACTACCTGACCAAGCCCTTCGCCCTCGAGGAGCTGCTGGCCCGGCTGCGCGCGCTGCTGCGCCGCAGCAGCACCCCGGGCGACGGCGGCCAGCGCGGCGAGGTGCTGCAGTACGCCGACCTCGTGGTCGACGTCGACGCGCACGAGGTGCATCGCGGGGACGTGGCGATCCAGCTCACCCGGACCGAGTTCTCCCTGCTCGAGCTGCTGATCCGCAACCCCCGCCGCGTGCTGGAGCGCGCGGTCATCCTGGACGCGGTCTGGGGCTACGACTTCCCCACCACCGCCAACTCGCTCGAGGTCTACGTCGGGTATCTGCGCCGCAAGACCGAGGTCAACGGCCTGCCTCGCCTGATCCACACCGTCCGCGGTATCGGGTACGTGCTGAGGGACACCCCGCCGTGAGTGAGCAACGCCCCGAGCAGTTCCCGTCGTACGCCGACCGTTCGCAGCAACCGCAGCAACCGCAACAACAGCCGCAACCGCCGACGCAGTCCCGGCCGCCCGTTGCCAGTAGCAACGGCAATCGTGTCGCGGCGACCGCTGCCCGGACCCAGACGTGGTGGAACGAGACGCTCCACAAGCTCACGCTGCATGCCCGCGTGACGTTGCTCGCGGCGGTCGCGGTCGGCCTCGCGGTGGCGATCGTCAGCATCGCGGCGTACGTCACCGTGCGCCAGCAGATGTACCAGAACCTCGACAACAGCCTCACCCAGCGTGCTGCCCAGGCCGCGAAGAAAGGCGTCCTGACCGATCTCACGATCCTGCAGGGTGTGCCGTCGGACGCTCTCGGCCTGAGTGACATCCGTGTGGGCGTGATCAGCGCCGAAGGGCAGCAGTTCGGGCCGCCGAACAGCCTGCTGCCGCCGATGGGCCAGGACGAACTCCAGGTAGCGCGCGCCCAGGGGAACGAGGTCAGCCTGCGGACCGTCGGCGTACGCAACGTCGGCTCGCATTTCCGCGTGGTCGCCGTCAGCGCGAGCTACTGTCCGCAGGGCCTGAGCCAGGCCTGTCGGGCGGAACCGGAGAACTACCTCCAGCCCGGGGCTCTGGTCGTCGGGCAGTCGTTGGGGCCGATCGATCAGACGCTGCACAACCTCGGCATCGTGCTGTGGGCGTTCGGGCTGATCGGCGTGATCGGGGCGGCGCTCGCGGGTAACGCGGTCGCGCGGTCCGGTCTGCGGCCGTTGGCGCGGCTGACCGGAGCGGCGGAGCACGTCGCGCGGACCGAGGACCTGAAGCCGATCCCGGTGACCGGGACCGACGAGATCTCCCGGCTGGCGATGGCGTTCAACGCGATGCTCGGCGCGCTCGCGCAGTCCCGCGATCGGCAGCGCCGGCTCGTCGGCGACGCGGGCCACGAACTGCGTACGCCGCTGACCAGCGTCCGCACGAACCTGGACCTGCTCGCCCAGGCGGACAAGCGCGGCGGCCTCCGGCCAGAGGATAGGCAGCAACTACTGGACGACGTACGCGCGCAGATGGACGAGCTGACGCAGCTGATCGGCGACCTGACCGAGCTGGCCCGCGACACCCCGCAGGTGCGGAACGCGGAGCTGATCGAGCTGTCCAACCTGGTCGAGGACGCCGTTATCAAGGTACGGCGTCGTGCCCCCGGACTGGAGTGGCACGTCCAGCTCACGCCGTTCCCGGTCTGGGGTGACGAGCGGCTGCTCGGGCGCGCGGTCACGAACCTGCTCGACAACGCGGCGAAGTACAGCGTTCCTGAAGGTACGGAGCAGCGCAGCGACGGACAGCCCGTCGGCCACGTGACGGTCCGGCTGCTGGACGGCGTACTGACGGTGACCGACTCCGGGCCCGGGATCGCCGAGGCGGATCTGCCGCACGTGTTCGACCGGTTCTACCGCTCCAGCGAGGCCCGTAGCCGTCCTGGATCGGGCCTGGGCCTGGCGATCGTGAAGCACGCCGCGGAGCAGCACGGCGGCATGATCTACGCCCGCAACGTGCCCGGAGCCGGCGCGCAGTTCACCCTGTGGCTACCGCACGCGGCGACACAGACCCGATAGGACCCGGCAAGCCCGCGGACGGGGGCTCGAGTCAGCTTTCCTCGTCCGATGCGCTGAGCTCGGCGTTGATCCGCATCGCCTCGGCCAGTTGGTCCTCCAAGATGATGATCCGGCAGGCGGCGTCCAGCGAGGTCCCGTTGTCGACCAGCTCGCGAGCGCGGGCGGCCAGTCGGAGCTGGTAGCGGGAGTAGCGGCGATGTCCGCCCTCGGAGCGCTGCGGGGTGATCAGCTTCGCCTCGTCCAGGCTGCGCAGGAATCCAGGCGTGGCACCGAGCAGCTCGGCGGCCCGTCCCATCGTGTAGGCGGGGAAGTCCTCGTCGTCGAGGTTGGCCGTTGGTGTTTCAGGGTTTTCTGACATCGTTTGCTCCGCTGGCTGGCCTGGGGTCATCGCACCTCCGTGTCGAGGGCCCCGGTGCCGAAGCACCGGGGCCCTGGGTTTGGATTTTCACCATCTACTGACTCTCGAGTCAGCCTCTACTTCCGCGGTCCGCCGTGCAGGCCGGACGTCGCTGGGATCGCACAATGCGTAACCGAGAACCACCTTCCAATCACGATGGGACTGCGGTACCCGCCCGGCGAAACACAGCCACGGCGGGCGATCCTGATGATGTAGATCCACTCCTCTTCTTCAGTGTTCCGACTTCTTGTTGCACCGGCCGAGTACTGCGACTTACCACTTCACTCTTGCTGGTACTGCGACTGCGTACTGCGGTTACTGCACTACTTGACTGCGAACTACAGGTACTGCACTGAATTACAGGTACTGAACTACAGGTACTGCACTACGAACTCGTCGGCCGGGTCCTGCTGATACTGCTCGTACTGCTGGGCGGTCGTTGGCCGCCCGCGTCAGCTTCTCTTGTTCTCTCGTGGCAACAGAAGAGACTTTAGCCAGTCGATCGGCGAATGTCTACCCTGGCCAGCACAGTATTTTGTCAGCGGCGAGTTAAGAGTCGTTCCGGCAGCGCTTCCCTCTTCAGAGGATCTTCATGGAGTTCTTCGGTCACTCCGAGGGGATCTTCAGGGCCCTCTCAGGTCCGGCCGACAAAGTACGTGCCATGACCGAGAACCAGCCGCAGCAGCCGCAGAACCAGCCCGGCCAGAACGCACAGGGACCGCAGGGGCCGGAGCGGACGCAGCAGTTGCCGATGTACGGGCAGCATCAGCAGCAGCAGCACGCACCGCAAGGTGGGCAGCCGCGGCTGGACTCGGGGCCGCAAGGGCAGCGGCCGGGACAGTACCCCTCAGGTGGGAGTACTTATCCGCAGTTCGGGGCGCCGGGGACGCATCAGGGGACGTCTCCGGGCCCGAACTGGCCCATCGGACCGCAGCCGGCCACCGCCACCGCGGTGAAGCCGAAGCGCCGGGGCGGACTGGCCGCAGTGGCGCTGACCGCGCTGCTGGTCGGCGCCGCGAGCGGCGTCGGCGGCGCAGCCGTCTACTCGGCAACCAATGACCACACCACGAACACCCCGTCGGTGACCTCCCCGCTGAACGGCAGCCAGGCGGCTCCCGTGTCGGCGCCGGACGGCTCGGTGCAGAGCGCCGCCGCGAAGGTGCTGCCGAGCGTGGTGAAGATCGCGGTCGCGACCTCGCAAGGCGAAGCGACCGGGTCCGGCATCGTGATCAGCAAGGACGGCCTGATCGTCACCAACAACCACGTGGTCTCCGGGGCCGGTCAGGGCGCGAAGCTCAGTGTGATCCTGAACGACGGCCGCACGGTCAGCGCCACGATCAAGGGCACCGACCCGCTCACGGACCTCGCGGTGATCCACGCCGACGCGACCGACCTGACCCCGGCGACCCTCGGCCAGAGCGGAAAGCTCGCGGTCGGGCAGGGCGTGGTGGCGATCGGCTCGCCGTTCGGCCTGGAGGCGACCGTGACCAGCGGCATCGTCTCGGCGCTGAACCGCCCGGTGACCTCGGGCGACGAGCAGCAGGACAGTACGACGGTCTTCCCAGCAGTTCAGACGGACGCCGCGATCAATCCGGGGAACTCCGGCGGCGCCCTCATCGACCTCGCCGGCCAGGTGGTCGGTATCAACAGCGCGATCAAGACCGCCGGCGGATCGGGACAATCCGAAGGCGGGAACATCGGCCTGGGGTTCGCGATCCCGATCGACCAGGCCAAGCCGATCATCGACGAGCTGGTGGCCAAGGGCAAGGCCACTCATGCGCGGCTCGGTGTGACGGTCGGCGACGCGCAGTCCTCCGACGGGCTCACGAACGGAGCACGCCTCGGCGAGGTTACGCCCGGCGGTGCGGCGGACAAGGCCGGTCTGCAGTCAGGTGACGTGGTCACCGCTGTGGACGGTAAGGCGATCGCGTCAGGGGACGCGTTGGTCGCCGCGGTCCGTTCGCACCGCCCGGGCGATCAGGTGACCCTCACCGTCACCCGCAACGGCAAGCCCCAGTCGATCAAAGCCACCCTCGGCTCCGACAACGGGAACCCGACGGGCTGACCGGACGTCTCACCAGTAGACCGGACTGCGCCGCCCACCGAGCGGCGCAGTCCGTTTTCGTCACCCGGACAGGACCTAAGGTTCCGGGTATGAATCTGCGCGACAAACGACCGCCGATCGTGGCCGACGAGCGAACCCAGTTGGTCGGGTGGCTGGACCTGCAGCGGATGCTGGTACGGCGGAAGCTCGAAAAACTGCGGCCTGAGGACGAACATCGCGCGGTGCTCCCGAAGTCGCCGTTGATGACGCCTGCCGGGCTCGTGTCGCACATGCGGTGGACCGAGCACTGCTGGTTCAACGTGATCTTCCTGGGCGAGCCGGAGGGGACCAACCCACAGTTCCGGAAGGAACCGGAAAGCGCCGACATGCGGGTGGACGGCGTACCACTGGCGCAGCTGCTGGACGAGTTCGATGCGCAGTACGCGCAGTCGAACGAGATCACCGCGGCCCACTCGCTCGACGAGGTCGGGAAGGACCCGGACTACCAGCCGTCTTTGCGCTGGATCCTCATCCACATGGTCGAGGAGACCGCGCGGCATGTCGGGCACCTGGACGCGATGCGCGAACTGCTCGACGGCGAGACCGGGTATTACTAGAACCTGTGGAGATCCATCGGGCGGACGAGCGGTTCCGGACGGCCAGCGAGTGGCTGGACTCGCGGCACTCGTTCTCGTTCGGACCGCATTACGACCCGGCGAATGTCGGGTTCGGCTTCCTGCTCGCCCACAACGACGAGACGGTTGCCCCGGGCACCGGGTTTGAGCAGCATCCGCATCAGGATCTGGAGATTGTGACCTGGGTACTGCGCGGCGCGCTGGCGCACCGGGATTCGCAGGGGAACAGCGGGGTGGTGTATCCGGGGCTGGCGCAGCGGATGAGTGCGGGGTCCGGGATCCAGCACTCGGAGTGGAACGACGGCGGCGAACCGGTGCACTACGTGCAGATGTGGGTCCGGCCCGAGGCGTTGGATCTGCCGCCGTCGTACGAGCAGGCGGAGTTGGATCTGACGACCGGTGAGCTGATCCCGGTCGCATCGGGACTGGCCAAACATGCTTCGAGTACGGCGATCCGTCTCAACCAGCCCCAGGCCGGGATGTCGGTCGCCCGGCTCACGCCGGCGCAGACGGTCGAGCTGCCGGCAGCGCCGTACCTGCATCTGTTCGTGGCGACGGGCACGGCCGAGCTCGAGGACGCCGGTGACCTGAGGACCGGGGACGCCGTGCGGCTGACGGACTCAGGCGGGCGTCTCACCGCCGGCCCGGACGGTGCCGAGTTGCTGGTCTGGGAGATGTACTAGTCGGTCTGCTCGCTCATCGTCCAGACGTGGCGCAGGGACTGGCCGGCCACGCCCTCCGGGTTCTCGGCGAAGCCCTCGACGAACTGGCTCATGTGCTGCTGCCAGCGCTGGTCGGTCGGGTCGTTGCGCAGGTACGCGACCGCGGCCTCGAAGTCGTCGGTCACCACCAGGTGGAAGAGGTCGCGGCCGCTGCGCCAGATCGACCAGTCGCTGATCCCGGCGGTGTGCATCGCGGTGATCAGCTCGGGCCAGACGCGAGCGTGCTCGAGCTCGTAGGCCTCTTCGGTACCGGGAATCAGGCGGCTGTGCAGAGCAAGGCGGGTCACAAAGGAGCAGAATACGCCTGGCGGCGCGCCGCTGGAACGCGGTTCCAGAATCCGGGTCCGCCGATTCGCGCAGCGTCTCGCTCCCGATTCACCCACCCTCTGACGCCAACTCCCGAGCGGGTGCGCGCGTCGTACTTGGGTGGGTTGAGTAGTTTCGCCCTCGTGGTCGGGTAACCACACGCCGAAGACTGTGCCCCGGTGTCCATCCGTCGTCGTGCGAGAGTTGGGATTGTGAAGCGAACCACTGCGATCGTCTGCCTGAGTACTCTGCTGATCACCGCTGGTTGTTCGGACAGCAAGTCCGGCGGCGGTGGGAAGTCCGGGAGCGACGAGCAGCAGGCGTCCGGCGCCGTCATCAAGCAGTTCGCCGACGCCTGGGTGAAGGCGTGGGCGCCGAACGGGAAGCCGGACGCGGCCGGGGCGCTGACCGACAACCCGACGGTGTTCGCCAAGCGGCTCGACGACGTCGACACCGCGCTGGTCGCGAGCACCGTGACCGTCACCCCGCAGGGCGATCCGAAGTGCACCGACGGCAACTGCACCCAGGAACTGGCCGTCGAGGCGCAGCTGCGCGGTATCGGCGCGATGAAGTGGACCAGTACGGCGACCGCGGTGAAGACCGGCGACGCGTGGAAAGTGAAAGCGTCGGGCGACACGATCTACCCCGGTCTCGGCGACAGCAACTACCTGAAGCGGGTCCGCACGCTGCCGGCCCGGGCCTCGATCCTGGACCGCAACGGTGTCGCCCTGACCGCGAACCGGCCGGTCGTGATCGTCGGCGTTGCCGCGGGCACCAAGGCGACGGCAGCGACGTACGCCGCGTTCACGAAATACCTCGACGTCGACGGCGCGAAGCTCGCCGCACGGGCGAAGGCCGCGCCGGCCGGGCAGTTCGTGGACGCGATCACGATCCGGGCCGAGGAGTGGGAGGCGCTCCGGCCGACGATGAGCAAGCTGCCCGGGGTGCTGACCATGGGCGGCACACAGTCGCTGCCGCCGACTTCGACGTTCGCCCGGTCACTGCTCGGCACCATGAAGACCGCGACCGACGAGACCCTGAAGAACGCGGGCCCGACCGCGTCGGCACAGGACCAGGTCGGCACGACCGGCCTGCAGTACGCGTTCCAGCAGCAGCTCGCCGGTACGCCGGGCGGCACGGTCGCGCTGCGGGACGGCAAGACCAAGCTGACGATCAAGACCGTCTTCAGCCAGAAGGGCACCGCCGGCAAGCCGGTGAAGACCACCCTCGACACGAACATGCAGAAGGCCGCCGAGGCCGCGCTGGCGACCAGCAAGCTGCCGGCCTCACTGGTCGCCGTCCAGGCGTCGACGGGACAGATCCTCGCCGCGGCGAACGGGCCGCAGGTGGCCAGCTACAACCGCGCCTTCCAGGGCCGGTACGCACCGGGCTCGACGTTCAAGATCGTCACCTCGGCGGCGCTCCTGGGCAGTGGGCTGACCGCCGCGACACCGCTGCCGTGCACGAACACGATCAACGTGTTCGGCAAGACGTTCAAGAACTACGACGCGCTGAAGGCGTACGGCAACGGCACGATGCAGCAGGCGTTCAACCAGTCCTGCAACACCGCGTTCATCTCCCAGCACGCGCGGCTGCCGAAGGACGGGATGACGAAGGCCGCGGCGATGTTCGGCATCGGGCGGGACCTCAACCTGTCGATCTCGGCGTACGGCGGCCAGGTGCCGGCGCCCAAGGACGACGTCGAGGAGGCCGCGTCGATGATCGGCCAGGGCACGGTCACCGCGAGCCCGCTGGCGATCGCGCTGGTCGCCGCGACGGTCGACCACGGTACGGCGATGAAGCCGGTGCTCGTACCGGGCAAGGACGCCGCCGGTGCGGCTGCCTCCCCGTTGCCCGCGGCAACTGTCGCGGCGCTGCGGACGTTCATGCGCACCACGGTCACCGGCGGTACGGCGAAGGTGCTGGCCGGCAACGGCGCGGTCGCTGCCAAGACAGGTACCGCCGAGGTCGTCGCGAACGGCAAGGTGACCACCAACGCGTGGATGGCCGGCTACCGCGGTGACGTGGCGTTCGCGGTCATCGTGGAAGGCGGCGAGTCCGGCTCGCACACCGCCGGCCCGATCCTGAAGACCTTCCTCGGCAGCTTCAGATGAGGACTTCCTGAGAGTTCGCTGAGAGCGCGCCGTCACGGGAAAATCGTCACTTAGGGTTGCCGGATGGAGAGCTTGGTTTGCCCTAAGTGCCGCGGCGCGATGCGGACGTACGAGCGCAGCGGGATCACCGTCGACCAGTGCGGTGACTGCCGCGGGATCTTCCTCGACCGGGGTGAGCTGGAGCGGCTCGTCGACGCCGAGGCGCGGTTCAACACACCGCAGCAGTCGCAGCAGCCTCGGTACGAGGAGAAGAAGCGGTACGACGACGACCGGCGCTACGACAACGACCGGCGCGACAACGACCGGCGGTACGACCCGCGGTACGGGAACCAGTACCCGCACAAGAAGAAAAAGAAGTCCTTCCTGGAAGAGCTCTTCGACTAGCGGGCGACGATCGTGCCCTGGGCGATCGCGCACAGGGCCGACGTACCGGCGTCGTCGAGCGTGGTGAGCTCGCAGGTGCACGTCGCCTGCCGCCTGCTCGAATACGCGACCTCCGCCACGGCCCGGAGCAGCACGCCCCGGGCCGGGCGGAGGTAGCTGATCGTGAAGCCACCGGTCAGCACCTCGGGGCCGAGCGCTGTACCGCCGGCGAACGTGAGGGCGTTGTCGGCCGCGTAGCTGAGTACGCCGCCGTGCAGGAAACCGTTCTGCTGCAGGAGATCCGGCCGGATGTCGAGCTCGAGCGTCGCGCCACCGTCCCCGAACGCGGTCACCCGGGCCCCGACCAGCACGCTGAACGGCTGCGCCGCCAACAACTTCTGAGCCACCTCTAACGTCAAGTCCACCACCCGCCGCACGATATGCCAGTTGATGCCGGACACCGGGTGCGGGCGGGTTTATGGTCGTGGTCGTGACGACGCCACCGGTGATCCTCCGCCCGATAACCGACAGCGAGTACCCGAGCTGGATGGAGCGCGCCGCCGCCTCGTTCGCGGCCGGAGTCGGGCCTGCCCGCGGGCTGACGCCGGACGAAGCGCTCGCGCTCGCCTACGAGCAGACCGAGCAGCTGCTGCCGGAGGGACCGGCCACCGACCGGCAACTGATCTGGATCGCGGTCGTGGACGACGAGCCGGTCGGCAGCCTCTGGATCAGCACCAAGTCGAAGGTGCCGTTCATCTACGGCATCGAGGTGGACCACGCGCACCGCGGCAAAGGCTACGGCCGGGCGATCATGCTGGCCGGCGAGGAGGAGTGCCGACGGCTCGGCCACACCCAGCTGGACCTGAACGTCTTCGGCGACAACACCACCGCGATCGCCCTGTACGACTCGCTCGGCTACACCGTCATCTCGCAGCAGATGCGCAAGGACCTCTGAAACAGGGTGGACGGCGCTTTCCGTCGCGTCATACCGTGGTCGGTGGCAGCCGCACGTCGGAAGGACCCACAGGGAGCGATGTCGACACGCCGTCGAGATAAGGGTTGATATCCGTTCAACCCCCGCGGTCGGACCGGACCGCGTAGCCGGGACGGACCACAGGGTCCGCCTGGCCGATCTCACTTGGCGTGAGCGGCCTGCGCTCTGCGCGTTTGCGCGTGGACGCTGCCCGGTCCTGACACTCTCTCGAAAGCGGTGCTTTCACGTGACGCCTGTTCACGACCTGCCGCCGGTCATCGCGGCACAAGACCTGACCAAGACCTACACCTTCCACCAGCAGCGCGCCGGACTCGGCGGCGCACTGAAGAGCCTGGTGAAACGCAAGTACGAGACCCGGCTCGCCGTCGATCGGGTCACCTTCTCCATCGGCCGTGGCGAGGTCGTCGGACTGCTCGGCCCGAACGGCGCCGGCAAGACGACCACGCTGAAGATGCTGTCCGGCCTGCTCTACACCACGTCCGGCGACCTGCAGGTGCTCGGCCACACGCCGTCGGACCGCAAGCACGACTACCTGCGCCGGATCGCACTCGTCATGGGCCAGAAAACCATGCTGTGGTGGGACGTTCCGGCGATGGAGAGTCTCCTGCTGCACAAGGACATGTACGGCCTGTCCACCGCGGAGTTCGATCGGAACGTCGCCGAACTCGCCGAGCTGCTCGAGGTCGACCACCTGCTGAACGTGCAGGTCCGCAAGACCTCGCTCGGGGAACGCATGAAGCTCGAACTGATGGCGGCCCTCGTCCACGGCCCGGAGATCCTGTTCCTGGACGAGCCGACGATCGGTCTCGACGTCGTCGCGAAGGCCCGGGTCCGGTCGTTCCTCGCCGACGTCAACCAGCTCCGCGGTACGACGATCCTGATCACCAGCCACGACATGGACGACATCGAGGCGCTCTGCTCGCGGGTGATGATCATCGACCACGGCAGGCTGCAGTTCGACGGCGGTCTGGACGACCTCGTCCGTACGGCGCAACCACGCAAGCTCGTGCGCGCGACGTACGCGAGTCCGGTCGAGACCGACCGGCTGACCGGGCTGAAGGGCGTGAGCGCGGTCGAGGTGTCCGGGCCGACGGTGAAGCTCGAGGCGGATCGGGAGCGCGCCGGATCCGTGATGGAGCAGCTGACGCGGCTGGGTCCGCTGGTCGACCTCGACGTGGCGGACGCCGATATCGAGGACATCATGCGCGACCTGTTCCTGCGCCGCAGCACACTCGGGGAGGGGTCGTGAACACACTCGTCCGCAACCTCCGCGTCGTACGGCGGATGACGGCGGCCGATATCGCGCAGCAGTCGGTGTACCGCGGCGCGTGGATCATCTTCATGCTGGCGAACATCTGCATGCCGATCATCTCGTTGCTGATCTGGCGGACGGCGCTCGCGAGCGGGGCCCAGTTGCCGGTCGACGAGCGGTACATCACGACGTACTTCGTGCTGCTCGGAGTCGTCACGATGGCGACGTCGTCCTGGATGGCCGGGTTCCTCGCCCAGGACATCCGGATGGGAAAGCTGTCCAGCTGGATGATCCGGCCGGCGTCGTTGCTGACCGGGTTCGTCGCGAACAACCTGTCGGAGAAGTTCCTGAAGCTGTTCGCGCTGGTGCCGATGATCGGCATCGTGTGGTGGATCTTCCGCGACTCGATGAACATCCCGGCCGGCCCGGGCCGCTGGGCGCTGTTCGCGATCAGCATCCTGCTCGGGGCGATGCTGGTGTTCATCATCGACATCCTGATCGCGTCGCTCGCGTTCTGGATGGACGACGTGAGCGCACTCGTCCAGGCCCGCGTGATCATCGCGAGCGTGCTGTCCGGTGCCGTCGTACCGCTGGCGCTGATGCCGGAGTGGTCGCGGGGGTTCGTCGACCACCAGCCGTTCCGCTACACGGTGTCGTTCCCGGTCGAGATCGTCGCGGGTGAGCTGACCGGCCGCGAACTCCTTGCAGGGCTGGGATTCCAGCTCGGGTACGTCGTGGTGTTCGCGGCGATCGCCCGACTCGTGTGGTCCGCGGGGATCCGTGCGTACTCGGCGGTGGGCGCATGAGCTGTATTGAATGCGCGCCTCCGGCGCGCGGGTCATGGGGCTGTGACTCCCGGTCTTCCCTCGTCGCTATGGTCGCTTCGCTCCCGCCGCTCCTCAGTCCAGACCGGGAGGCCCCATGAGCCCGCTGGATCGGACCTGGTGGCACAAGCAGTGGCGGCATCTGCGGTTGTGGCGGCGGTTCTTCGCGCAGGCAGTGGTTCGGGAAACTCATTTCCGTGCGCATTTCCTGACCACGCTGCTCGTCGGGCTCGTGCAGCTCGGGCTGGGGATCGTGCCGACGTTGCTGCTGTTCGGGTTCACGTCCGAGGTGGGCGGGTGGTCGCGGGCGGAGGTGATCGCGCTGGTCGGTGTGTTCCAGATCGTCACCGGGCTGATGGCGACGTTCGTGGCGCCGAACCTGAACCGGATGACGACGTACCTGACCGAGGGTGAGCTGGACGGCGTCCTGCTGCGGCCGGTGTCGAGCCAGTTCTACCTGACATTGCGGTGGATCAACGTCGCGGAGCTGACGAACGTCGCCAGCGGCATCGCCGTCCTGGTGATCGGGCTGGTGCAGGCCGACCTCGCCCCTGGAGTGGGTCAGATCGTGCAGGCCGTCGTACTCGTCAGCTCCGGGTTGGTGCTGCTCACCGCGGTGTGGTCGGCGATGTCGTTCCTGGCGTTCTGGCTGCAGTCGGTGAACCCGATCGGGTTCGTGTTCCTGAGCCTGATGGAGGCCGGGCGGTACCCGCTGGTGTTCTTCCCGGTCGCGGTGCGGACGTTCCTGACGTTCGCGTTCCCGGTCGCGTTCGCGACGACGTTCCCGGTGCGCGCGCTGGCGGGCGATCTCGGCTGGGAAACGGTGGCAGTCGGCGTCGGGTTCGCGGTGGTGGCAATGCTGCTGGTGCGGTTGCTGTGGCGGCGCGGGCTGCTGACGTACTCCAGCGCGTCCAGCTGATGTGGTTACCTGTCAGCTATGAGCTGGTGGCTCCTGCACGTGGACATGGATCAGTTCATCGCGGCCGTCGAGATCCGGCGGCGGCCTGAGCTCCGTGGGCTGCCTGTCGTGGTGGGCGGGTCCGGCGACCCGACCCAACCACGGCAGGTGGTCGCCACCGCGTCGTACGAGGCACGGGAGTACGGCGTGCATTCCGGGATGCCGGTGCGGGCGGCGTACAAGAAATGCCCGGACGCCGTTTTCCTTCCGTCGGACCCGGCGGCGTACGACGCGGCGTCAGCCGAGGTGATGGACACGCTGCGGTCCTTCCCGGTCGTCGTCGAGGTCTGGGGCTGGGACGAGTGCTTCGTCGGCGCGGAGACCGACGACCCGGAAGCGCTGGCTCTTGAGCTGCGGACCGCGGTTGTCGATCGGACCGGGCTGACCTGCGCGGTCGGCATCGGCGACAACAAGACCCGCGCCAAACTCGCGACCGGATTCGCCAAGGAGACGCGCTCGCACGCCGAACCCTTCGAGGGCGCCGGCCCGGCCACCGGGATCTACCGCCTCACCGCGGCCAACTGGCGCGAGGTGATGGACCACCGCCCCGTCCGCGACCTCTGGGGCATCGGCCCCCGGATGGAACGCAACCTCAGCGAGCTGGGGGTGCAGACGGTCGCCGAGCTCGCCGCGGCCGACCTGGACGTCCTGAAGAAACGCTTCGGCCCCAAGATGGGCACCTGGTACGCCGCTCTGGGCCGCGGCCTCGGCGACACCGAGGTCACCGACGTACCCCGCGAACCGGTCTCCCGCAGCCACGAGGAAACCTTCCCCGAAGACCTCGCCGACCGCCCGGCCGTGGAACGCGAACTCCGCCGCATCGCCCTCGAGGTCACCCGCGAGGTCGTAGCCGAAGGCCGCACCATCCAACGCGTCTCGGTCAAGGTCCGCTTCATCAACTTCTACACCCCCATCAAGAGCCGCAAACTCAAGACCCCCACCCAAGACCCCGAGGTCATAGCCACCACAGCCCTCGCCATCCTCGAAAAGTTCACCCTCAACCGCCCCATCCGCCTCCTCGGCGTCCGCGTCGAGTTCGTCCCGCCGACGCCCCGAGCCGCTATATAACTTTATTCTAGTAAAGTTATATAGTGGCCGGTGTGAACCAACCCGGAGATCTTCAGCTTGCGGTCGGGTGGGAGCCGTCCGAATGGGACGCGGGCGACATCCCGATGTCTCGTCGTGAGCGGGCGGAGTCGACGGGGTCCTATCTGGCGTCCGTCCCGCCTGGGATCTCGGACCTGGATTTCGACATCCCTTCGGAGGTTGCCGCCGGAGCGGAGGACGCGCTGGTAGAGATCTCCCGCTTCGACGCCGAGCTCGCCGCGTCGCTCCCGCGAGCCGATGGCGAGCTCGCGCCGCTCGCCGTCGTCCTGCTGCGCACCGAGTCGGCGTCCTCCTCGCAGATCGAAGGTGTCACCGCGGGAGCGAAAGCGCTGGCCATCGCCACCCTGAACGAGTCCTCGGGTCAGAACGCCCGGATGGTCGCTGCCAACGTCGAGGCCATGCAGAAGGCGATCGATCTGGCCGATGACCTCAGCACCGACTCGATCCTCGCCGCTCACCGGGTACTGATGCACGACCAGGCCTATGCCCATCCCGGGCGGCTCCGAGACGGTCAGGTCTGGATCGGGGGCGGGCCGACCCCACACACTGCGACGTTCGTCCCGCCCCGGCACGAGCGGGTGCCGGCGTTGATGGACGACCTGGTCGCGTTCTGCCGGCGGACCGACCTCCCGGTCCTCACCCAGGTCTCGATCGCACATGCCCAGTTCGAGACGATCCATCCGTTCAACGACGGGAACGGCCGCACCGGCCGGACTCTCGTCCACGCGATGCTGCGCCGGTCCGGCGTGACCAGGCGGCTGACCGTCCCAGTCTCAGCCGGCCTGCTCACCGACACCGATGCGTACTTCGCGGCGCTCGGCTCGTACCGAGACGGCGACCCCGTCCCGATCATCACGCAGTTCGGCCGAGCGTCGTTCGCTGCCGTCGGCAACGGCCGCCGGCTGGTCAGCGACCTCACCGAAATCTACGCCGACTGGCAGCAAGTCCTCCCGTCACGGAAGGGCTCGGCTGCCCGTCGCCTCCTGCCGCACCTCCTCAGCCAACCGGCCGTCACAATCGCGCACGTCCAGCAGCATCTGGACGTGTCACAGCCGGCCGCGCAGCGCGCCGTCGATCAGCTTGTGGAAGCAGAGATTCTGAAGCAGATCTCGACGGGGAAGCGCGACCGGGCATGGATCGCACGCGAGGTGATCACCGTGCTGGACGACTTCGCAGCGCGCTCCGGGCGCCGCGGCTGATCTCGCCGCTCAGCTGAGTTGGGTGAGGATCTCGGCCATCGTCGCGTAGCTTTCGCGGACGGCTTTGGGGTTGTTGAGGCGGTGGCGTTCGAGGCGGAGTGCGGCTAGGTGGCGGGCCTCGTAGAGGCTTGCTCGCCAGAGGGCGGCCGGGGTTCGGTTCAAGGCGCCGTACGAGTCCCAGAAGGATTCCCGTTCGTCGTGCTTCGCCTGGGCCATGCGGATGGTCCAGTCCGCGGCGGGGTCGCCGAACTCGGTTCGGTCGAAGTCGAGTACGCCGGAGATCAGCGGTTCGGATGCGGTCGCGTCGAGGAGGCAGTTCACCGTCCACAGGTCGCCCGTCAGCAGCCGCGGCTCGCGTACTTCGTCCAGCGTCGCGCGCTCCTGTGCAGCCAGCTCGGCAGCCTTTCGTACGTCGGTGCCGTCGAGACCCGCTTGCTCCAGGTCGTCGGCGATCTGCGTGAAGGATGCGGTCACTGCCTCACTCCAGGACGCGTACGACGGGCCGGCCACGCGGCCGAAGTGCGGTCCGCGTACGTCGTGCACGGTTCGGGCGATCGCGCCGAGTTGGCGGAAGAACGTCGTACGGCCGGATCGTGGATAGCGGCCGAGTTGCTCCGGTGCTGGAATGCCTGCCAGGCAGGTCTGGATCATCCAGTCCCGGTCCACGATGTCGTGAGACCAGTCGACCGCCAGGACCTGTGGCATCAAAGGCGCAATCGCCGCGAGCCAAGGAACGGTCGCGTATTCGTTGCGCATCAGGTGCAGCTCGGACCCGAACTGCACTGCCTCTTGCGGTGCCGCCCGTAGGATCACCGGGTCGTTCCTCCCGGCCACGTCCACCCGGTAGACGCTGTTGTAGCCGCCGTACCCCAGCTCAACAGCCCTCACCGCGCGAGAACCGAACGCCCGCAGGCAGATCGCCTCGATCTCCCCCGCCGTCAGCCCACGCTGAAACGCCCCCGCTTCCCGCGCAACGCCTTGGAGCTCCATCTCCCGCCTTCCGAGTAGTGAGCGGGAGCTACAGGTTGTACGTGCGGGTGGCGGTGGTGGTGAAGATTGCCTCGTGTTCGGTGGGTGACAGGTTGGTGGTGAGGGTTTCGGCGGTTTCTACTACTTCGGCGTACGACGCGGCGAGGAGGCAGACGGGCCAGTCGGAGCCGAACATGACTCGCTCCGGGCCGAAGGCGTTCAGGACGACGTCGGCGTACGGCTGGAGGTCGGTGGGTTTCCAGGTGGTCCAGGGGGCTTCGGTGACCATGCCGGAGAGTTTGCAGGTGACGTTGGGGAGGGCGGCAAGCTCGCGGAGTTGGGTCGCCCACGGCTCGAGAGGCTCGCCGACGGCCGGCTTCGAGATGTGGTCGACGACGAAGGTGAGCTGCGGGAGGTTGCGGGCGGTCTGGATCGCGGCCGGGAGATGCGGTGTCTTGGTGAGCAGGTCGTACACCAGACCGGCGTCGGCGACGGCGGACAGCCCGCGCTGAACGTCGGGGCGCAGGAGCCAGTCGACGTCGGGCTCGTCGTGTACCTGGTGCCGGATGCCCTTCAAATACGAGCCGTCCGGGCGCGCGATCAACCCGTCCAGGGCGGTCGCGACGTCATCGGCCGTGAGGTCGACCCACCCGACCACGCCCGCGACCAAGTCGTTGCCAGCAGCAACCTCCAGGAACTCGACGGTCTCGTCGACGACGCCAACGGTCTGCACCAGGACCGTGGAGGTGACGTCGGCGGCCGCGGCCAACGGCGCGAGGTCGTCGATCGAGAAGGTGCGCCGGATCGGGTCCAGTTCCGGGCCGACCATCCAGGACTGCTCCCGGACGCTCAGATCCCAGATGTGGTGATGGGCGTCGACTCTGCTCATGCTGGTGTGGTCCCTTCACTCAGGCAACGCGCCGGTCGTCGATGGCATCAGCATTCCAGTCGATCCCCAGACCGGGTACGTCGGGCGCGACCGCGTGCCCGTCGACGACGGGCATCTCGGACCTGGTGATGGCCCGCAACTGTGGGATGTGCTCGACGTACCGCCCATTGGGTACGGCGGCCGTGAGGCTGACATGCAGTTCCATCAGGAAATGCGGGCACACCTCGAGGTTGAACGTCTCGGCCAGATGCGCCACCTTCAGCCACGGCGTGATCCCGCCGACCCGCGCCACGTCCACCTGGACGATCCCGGCCCCGCCTGCGGCGACGTACTCCCGGAACTGCGAGACGGAGTACAGCGACTCCCCCACGGCGATCGGGATCGACGTCGACGCCGCCAGGTGCACGTGCCCCGTCAGATCGTCGGCCGGCAACGGCTCCTCGAACCAGGACAGATCCACCGCCTCGAACGCGGCTGCACGCCGGCGAGCCTCGGGGTACGTCATCGACTGGTTGGCGTCGACCATGATGTCCAGCCCGGGCCCGACCGCGTCTCGAACCGCCCGCAGTCGCTCCAGGTCCTCGTGCACCCGCGGCTTCCCGACCTTGAGCTTCACACCGGGCCAGCCGGCCTTCTGTGACGCCAGCGCACCGGCGACCAGCTCGTCCGTTGACAGGTGCAACCAGCCGCCCTCGGTGTCGTACAACGGCACCTGTTGCCGGTAGCCACCGGCCAGTCGCCACAGCGGCTCCCCGGCACGCAGACACCGCAGGTCCCACAGCGCGGTGTCTACCGCAGCCAGAGCGAGGGAAGTGATCGCACCGACAGTCGTGGCATGCGTGGACCAGAACAGGTCGGACCAGATCGCCTCCACGTTGCGGGCGTCCGCACCGACGAGTCGCGGCAGCAGGTGGTCCCGCAGCAATGCGAGCACGGCTGTGCCACCGGTGCCGATCGTGTACGAGTACCCGAGCCCGGTCAGCCCGTCGGATGTCGACAAGGAGACGAAGATCGTCTCCTGCTTCAGGAAGGCCTGGACGGCGTCGGTGCGGACCGTCTCGACCTCCAGGTCGACCAGGTACGCCTCGGCCCGGACGATCGCAGAGCTCACCGATTTCCTCCAAGATCCTATAGGATATTGCGTACCTGATGCTCCCGCTTCACACTGGACCCGTCAAGACGGACTGCGAGTCGGGCAGAATGAGCCTCTTCGGGCGGAGCACAGTGCGGGAGGAGCGGGCGACAGTGACGGATGCGCACGTAGGCCTGGCGGGGCAACTCGCCCGCCTGCCGCAGCGACAGGTGCTGAGTGACGACGTCTACGAGACGGTCAAGGGCCTGATCATGGACAGCGTGGTGGAGCCGGGCACCCGGTTGAACATCGACGCGCTGACCCGTGAGCTGGGCATTTCGCAGACTCCGATCCGGGAGTCGCTGGCCCGGCTGGAGTCCGACGGCCTGGTGATCAAGGAGCCGTTGCGCGGGTACCGCGTGTCGTCCCGGCTGACCCGTGAGGAGTTCGACGACCTCTTCGAGTACCGCCTGCACATCGAGCCGTGGGCGGCCGGGCGCGCTGCCGAGCGGGCGGGCGCCGACGACCTGGCCCGGCTCAAGGCGGAGATGCTCAGCTACACCGACGTACCGGATCGTCCGTCGTACGAGAGCTATCGGGCGATGGCCGCGCACGACCAGCGGTTCCACGACCTGGTGCTGGAGCTGGCCGGCAACGAGACCGCGCGGCTGTCCTTCCAGCGGACACACTGCCACCTGCACCTGTTCCGGCTGTACTACGGTGGCGGCATCGCGACGAAGGCGTTGCGAGAGCACAAGGCAGTGGTGACCGCCGTCCGGAAGGGCAATCCGGAGGAGGCGGCCGCGGCGATGCGGTCGCACATCGAGGCCTCCCGCGCCCGGCTGCGGCCCATGTTCGACAAGACTGATCCGTCCTAGGGAGACATTTGTGGAACTGCTGCGCCTCGGCGCGGTCGGCGAGGAGCGCCCGTACGTGCGCGCGGCCGACGGCACCGTTCACGACCTGAGCCCGCTCACTGCAGACATCGACGGGGCGTTCCTCGCCGCCGACGGCATCGCCCGGATCCGCGCGGCGCTCGAGGCCGGCGAGCTGCCGGTCGCCGACACCGAGGGCCTGCGGGTCGGCGCGCCGATCGCCCGGCCGGGCGCCGTGGTCTGCATCGGCCAGAACTATGCGGCGCATGCCGCCGAGTCGGGCGCCGAGCCGCCGAAGCAGCCGATCGTCTTCTTCAAGCACCCGAACACCGTCGTCGGCGCGTACGACGAGGTACTGGTGCCGCGCGGCTCCGCGAAGACCGACTGGGAGGTCGAGCTCGCGGTCGTCATCGGCAAGCAGGCACGGTACGTCGAGACCGACGAGGACGCGCTCGCCTGCATCGCCGGGTACGCCGTCTCGAACGACGTGTCGGAGCGCGCGTTCCAGATCGAGGTCTCCGGCGGCCAGTGGTCGAAAGGGAAGTGCTGCGAGACGTTCAACCCGCTCGGGCCTTCGCTGGTTCCGGCGGACGAGGTCGACCCGACGAACCTGAACCTGCGCTCGTGGGTGAACGGCGAGCCGCGGCAGGACTCGAACACGCAGGACATGATCTTCTCGGTGGCGGCGCTGATCCGCGACCTCTCGCAGTACATGGTGCTGAGCCCCGGCGACATCGTGAACACCGGCACGCCGGAGGGCGTCGCGCTGTCCGGCCGGTTCCCGTACCTGTCGCCCGGCGACACGATGGAGATGGAGATCGAGGGCCTCGGCCGCCAGAAGCAGTCCCTCGGCAAGGCCTGAAAACTGTCCCCGGCCGACTCTAGGGTCGGCCGGGTGACCGACTATCTCGCCGACATCAGCACCTCGTACGACACCGTCGCGCCGTCGTACGCCGAACTCGTCGTGACCGGCGCCGACTGGGAAGACAACGCCTTCGACCTGCTCACCGAGCTCCTGCCCGGCGACTCCAGGGCCGTGCTGGATGTCGGATGCGGGCCGGGGCGGACCACCGGTCTGCTGGCGGCGCGCGAGCTGCAGGTCGTCGGGATCGACCTGTCGCCCGGGATGATCGAGGTGGCCCGTCGCGACCACCCGGAGCTCGACTTCCGCGTCGGCTCGATGACGGCGCTCGACCTACCGGACGACTCGGTCGCCGGCGTCGTGTCGTGGTGGTCGATCATCCACCTTCCCCGCGACGTCGTTCCGCAGGCGTTCGCCGAGTTCCACCGCGTCCTCACGCCAGGTGGCGTCCTGCTGATGGGCTTCCACGTCGGCGAGGAATCGACCCACAAGACATCCGGGTACGGCGGCCATCCGATGAACATCTACGTCCACCGCTGGACCGCGTCCGCCCTCACCGAGATCGCAGTCGCCGCAGGCTTCACGCCGTACCTGGACCGCCCGGAAATTCCCGAGGACCGGCTGTTCTTCCGGAAGTAGCCTCTGCCCATGACTTCTCGCGTGCGTACGGTGACGTTCGATGCCCACGACCCCTACGAGATCGCCGGCTTCTGGCTGCAGGTCCTGAAGGCCGAGCGTCCCGACGACGACCACCCCGGCGACCCGTACGCCTCGGTCCCTGCCGACGGCCTCACCGTGCTCTTCGAACAGAACAACGACGAGAAGGTCGTGAAGAACCGCGGCCACCTGGACCTCGAACCCGACGGCCCCCGCGACGAGGAAGTCGCCTGGCTCCTCACCCTCGGCGCGACCATCGCCCACGACCACCGCAACCCGGACGGCACCGGCTGGGTCACGATGCAGGACCCCGAAGGCAACGAATTCTGTGTCCTCCGCAGCGCATCCGAACGAGCCGCGACCAGCTGACCGGGCTACTCCGGGATCGCGGGGGTTTCGCCGGAGAGGGTGAGGCGCCATTCGTTGTCCCAGGCGTGGACTGTGACCTGGAAGCCGTCGCGTTCGGCGGCGGCCCGGTGGTGGCCGTTCTCGACGGGCGCGACGGTGGTTCGCCAGCCGCGGCTGGTCAGGGCCGCGACGGCGGCGGCGAGTTCGCCGGCCGGGTCGGTGACGGACGGGTCGCCGTTCTCGACGGTGATCGAGCAGATCGTGTCCGGACCGCTGCCGTCGGACAGTACGGCGGGGTTCACCGGGCCCACGTCGTGGGTGACCACGCCTTCGTAGCCGGGTACGGCGGCTGCCGCGACCGCGAGCAGCTCCGCGCGGAGGAGGTCGCGGGCCTCGGTCAACGTCATCGTTCGGGTCCTTCCTGTGTGCGTGCGCGCCGGGCGCCGTCGAGGACGGTCTTCCTCGACGGCGTCGAGGCGACCGTACGCAGCGCCGCGAGTCCGTCGTACGCCTTGGAGATCGGTACCGCCGCCTTCGACTGGCCGAGCGTACGCAACGGCCCGGCCCAGGACGTGCCGAGCAGGCGGGTCTCCTCCTCGGGTGTGGTCCGGGCGGCCAGCGTCACCGCGTCCAGACCACCACGGACGATCCGGCCGACGTTGATCATCGACTCACTGTTCTTGTCGAAGTAGCTCACGTGCCCGGTGATCTGGACCTGCGCGTTGTCGGTCTCGATCCGTACGACGTCGGGAAACGAGGCGGGATCCGGCCCGTGCTGTTCGGCGTACGACACGTAGTCCCCGCGCGACCGCGCCACCGCGAAGAGCTCGGTGCCGGGCGGTGTCATCTGCGCCGCAGAGGTGATGCTCGGGTCGACACCGGGACTGCCGGTCAACAGGTACCGGTGAGCGCGAGCCCCCTCGAGCATCGCCCGCGCGACGACCTGGGCACCGTAGCTGTTCCCGATCAGCGTGACCTTGGCGTCCGGCGCTCTGACCACCGCGAGCCCTTCCTGGAACCGGCACAGCAACGGCGCAGCCGCACGGGAACTCTCGGTGGACCTTCCCTCGGTCAACCCGAGAGGCGCGTGATACCCGAGCCACACCACCATCGCCGTACCCGGACCAGCTTCCTCACCGATCTCCTTCGCCCGCACCGACTGAGAACGCACGCGTTCCAGGTCGTTGTTCATCCCCGGCACCAGTACGGCGATGTTGCGGGCCGTCCTGAGATCGCCCTGGACCTCGATCATCCGCCCCTGCCCCTCCGGGTCGACGAGCAGGAACTGCCGGGGTACGTCGACCGCGACACGGTTCCCGTCCGCGTCGACCTCGAGGCGTTTGCCGGCCGGCTGCAGCATCGCGGTGAGCGTCGCCAGCCGCCGGCGCTGCGCAAGCGTCGCGTCCCGGCTCTCGACCAGCGCGTGCAGTCGCTGGTGCGCGGCCCCCAGGATCAGGTGGTTCGAGCGGTACCGGAGCTCGGGCGGCGCACCTTCCAGCGGTCCGACCTGCTCAGGCCGACTCTCCGCAAGCGCCCTCGCGGCCTCGGCGGGCAGCGAACCGAAGAACGCGTCCACCTCCGCGACCGCCCGGTCGTGCGGCAGGTCCCGCACCCGCAGGATCAGCGCATCGAGGTCCTCGGACATCCCTCACCTCACGAGACACTGGGACAAACGCTTGCCGGTGCATCGTAGGCGACGGTGAAGGTCCTCCTAGAGATCGTCGACGTACGGAGTCTGGCCGGTGAGGGTCAGGCGCCAGTCGGTGGTTCGGGCGGTGACGGTGAGGTCGTAGCCCTGGCGGCGGGCGGTCAGTTCGTGGCGGCCCTCGCTGGGCTCGGAGATGGTGACCTTCCAGCCGCGGGACTCGAGGGTCTCGGCGGCGAAGCCGATCTGGGCCTCGGGGTCGGGCGTCGTGGTGGGGTCGCCGGTCTCGACGGTGATCGTGCAGACCGACTCCGGACCGCTCTCGTCGGACAGGGCGCCCTGGTCGACAGGGCCGACGTCCTGGGTCACCGTCGGTGTCTGGTCGGGCACGACGGTCGCCGCCACCGCGAGGAGTTCCGAGCGGAGGTGGTTGCGGGCTTCGGTCAAGGTCACGCTTCCGTGATACACCGTGCAGCCAAGCCTCGCGAGGACACGCCGCGTTTCGGTGTCAAGAAACGACGGGAGTCTCCCCGGCGAACGTTATCCGCCAGTCCGCCGACCACGCGTGGACGGCGACCTCGAACCCGTCGCGGGTCGCTGCGACCCGATAATGACCGCTCTCCGGAGGTACGACGTCAGCAGTCCAGCCGCGGGCGCGCAACGCCGCGGCCGCAGCGTCGACCGCAGCCGCCGGGTCCGGGGACCGCGGGTCGCCGGTCTCGACGGTCACCCTGCAGACGGTGGCCGTCCCGCGCCCGTCGAACAGTACGCCGGGATTCACCGGCCCCGGGTCGTGCGTCACAACCGGCCGCTGATCAGGTACGACGGCTTCCGCCACCGCCAGCAACTCGCTCCGCAGGAACTCCCGATCGCCCGTCATCGCTGCCGCCCTTCCGAGCCCCGTCCCGCACCGTTCGTCGTCCGCCCCGCCGCAGCCTGCCCGGCGGCGGCTCCGGCCGACTCCTTCGACGGTTTGGTGAGGGCCACAACACCGTCGTACACCTTGGACGCCGCCCCGGCGGCGGCGTTCAGCGCGCCACCCCACGACGTACCGAGGAAGAGCTTGGTCTCGGCGGATCGGCTGGTGTTCGTGGTCGTGATGGACGTCAGGTCGCCCCGGACCACCCGCCCGATGTTGCGCAGCGACTCACTGTTCGGCCGGTAGTACTCGTTGTGCCAGTGCACCGACACTGGGTCGTCGCCGGCCCGCGGATCGGTGGTCGCCATCCGGATCGCGTCCGAGAAGTTCGCCGGATCCGGTCCGTGCCACTCGGTGTACGAGACGTAGTCTCCCGGCGCGCGCTCGGTGTACAGCCTGGTCGGCGGCTGGACGAAGTCGGCGGCCTCGTCGACGTACTTCGCGATTCCCGGCGAGCCCGTCATCACCAGCCGCTTCGGCCGGGCACCCGCCATCACCGCCTGCGCGGCCACGTCGGTTCCGTACGAATGCGCGACCAGCGTGACATCGGCATCCTCGGCCTTCAGTTCGTCGACCTCGTTCATGAACTCCGCGAGCCGCGGTCCGGCCTCGATCGCCGCGTCCTTGCTCGCGGCCTGCACCAGGCTCTGCGGTGAGTCGTAGTCGAGCCACACGACAACGGCCGTACCCGGTCCGGCCTCCTGCTTGATCAGGTCACCGCGGTCCGACTGCCCGCGGAACGTGTCCAGGCTGTTCCCCATCCCAGGCACGAGCACCGCGATGTTCTTCGCCGCCTGGAGATCACCGAGGACCTCGACCGCACGGCCCTGCCCCTCGGGATCGACCTCGAGGAACTGGCGCGGCCGTTGGACCTCGACGACGTTGCCGTCGGCGTCCACGTCGGTGACGGTGACCGGGGTGAGCAG
Organism: Kribbella pratensis; assembly: GCF_004366075.1. Taxonomy (GTDB): domain Bacteria; phylum Actinomycetota; class Actinomycetes; order Propionibacteriales; family Kribbellaceae; genus Kribbella; species Kribbella pratensis. The sequence continues at coordinate 257,598 of NZ_SODU01000002.1, forward strand.
CTCGTTGACGGTGTCCAGCCGCTTCCGCTGATCGTCACTCGCCGTACCGTCGTCGACGGCGGCCTGCAGCCGGTCCCGAGCCACGACGAGCACGGCATGGTTGGCACGGAACCGTTCGGCAAGCTGGTCGGACTCAGTCATCGTGACTCCCCGTGACAGCCGGTCACCTGGGCGTGCAACCGGGCCAACCGCAGTTTGTCAGGCCTAAGGGGTGAAGGCCAGTGACCAGTTGCCGGAGTGGTACGAGAGGTTGACCGTGGCCAATGGGCGTACGTCGACGTGCCGCAGCGACTCCGCGGGCGCGTCGACGACGTACAGGACGATCGCGCGGACGATCGCCGGATGGACGACCGCCAGCGCGGAACCGTGCTCCCGCGCCGCGAGATCGCCCAACCAATCGGCAACCCGGGCGAGCACGTCGTTCTCGGTCTCGCCACCGGGCGTGGCGGTGTGCGGCCGCTCGAGCCATGCCGGGGTGCGCGATGGCTCGGACGCGAGTAGCTCTTCCAGCTCGCGCCCGGTCCACTCGCCGTACTCACGATCCCGCAGCGCCGGCTCCACCACCGGGTCGTGCCCGAGTACGGCGGCCGTGCGTACGGCGGCCTGCTCCGGCCCGGCGTACACGGCATCGGCAGACAATTTCAGCTCGCGCGCCGCCTCGAGACTCGCCGGATCCGGCTCGGCGTCCCCACCGAGTACGAGTCCGCGCAACGTGGGTGTCAGGGCGTGCGCAAGCACTGTGAGAGCCGTCAAGCGGCAGCCACCTTCGATCGGATCGGCCGGCGGTCCACCGCGACCGCATACCCGAATCCGAGCAGGAGCCACAGCGTCGCCTGCGTACCGAGCGAGGCGAACCGGAACTGCCACAGCAGCGTAGCGGGGAACGTCTCCGGAACCTCGTTGATCCGCGGCAGAATCAGGTACGCCGCCACCACGGTGACGACCAGCCCGGCAACACCACCCGCGAGCCGGGCGACCTCGCCGTACCGCGCCGCCCACCGGGAGAGCGCGACACCGGCCCAGACCGCGAGCAGGCCGATCACCAGGGTCAGGAGATAGGTGACCGTACGGCGGGTGATCGTGTCCGGATCACCGACCGCGGGCGGATTCGGTGGGTACTTGAGGAACGGGACCAGCACGATGCCGACGAACCCCGCCGCGGCGAGTCCGAGCGCGGCGTACGCGTCGTTCCCGGTCCGGAGCTTGCGGCGGAGCAGTGTGAATGCGACCGCGAACAGCCCGCCGAGCGCAACGCCGTACAGGCTCGTCGCGAGGAACAGGCCGGCTCGCTGGCCGTCCCGGCTGACGAGCGGGTCCTCGTGGTGGTCTTCTTCATGAGCGTGAGTGTGCGCGTGACCGCCGGACTCTTCGATAGCGATCGCCGCGTCGACACGCGACTCGCCCACCGCATAGGCGAACGTTCCGGCCAGCAGGCCGGCGAAGAGTCCGACGACCAGTCCGCGCACCAGGAGCGATCCGAAGGTGCGCATGTCGTTAGTGACAGGGAACGCCGAGAAGGTGGCGACCGTCGTGCATCAGCTCGTGCAGGTACATGCCGGAGCGGGAGACCGCACCCTGGTCGAACCCGACCAGATACGCGAGCAGGAGCATCACACCGACGCTGAGCAGCGCGGCGGCGAGAAGCTTGGAAGAGAGCGCCGGTACGGCGACCGACTGGGCAGGAACTGCCATCTGAACTGAACCTCCTGGGGAAGTGCGCGTCCCCTTAGAAAGGCTGCGAGTGCCCGAGCGTCCTGACTTACGAGCCGAAACTCGATCACAGTGGCGCGGCCGCGCCGGCTTCTCACCGGCTTCCCTCATGGCACCGCAGGTTGACCCTCGAACCGTAGGGGCCACCCCACCCCCCGGTCAACGCACCACGGCGCGCCGGTGACCTATCCCACCCCCACCCCGCCGGCGCGGAGGTGGTGTGGACGGGGCGGTGGTGTGGGCAGAGGGAGTAATGGGCGGGAGGCCGTGGGCGGGAGGTGGGATGTGGACGGGAGGTGAGATGTGGACGGGAGGTGAGATGTGGACGGGAGGTGGGACCCCCTTCCCGGCCCCGCACCTGTTCCGACCACCGAGTCGTGTCGTTTGGCTCCCGACCCCCGGAGTCGTGGATCGTGGTCGTTTTTTTCGCCCGTTTCTGGGCCGATTTCCACGACTCGGCGGCGCACCGCGCCAAGCGGGGGTGGGTAGCGCGCAGGGCCGTTGCGCTGAGGAGCCTCGCGACGAAGCAAGCTCCTGCGCTTCGCACAATTGGGCTGACCACATCCGCCCGTCGCGCTTACCCTGGACGACATGCCGTCCGCTCATCACTTGCTTGCGTTTGCGATTACTGCGTTCATCATCATCGTTGTGCCAGGGCCCAGTGTGCTGTTCATTGTCGGGCGGGCGCTGGCGGTTGGGCGGCGAGAAGCTGTGCTGACGATGGTGGGGAACACGCTCGGGGCCGCGATTCTGCTGGGGGCGGTGTCGCTCGGGCTCGGGACGTTGATCGCGGCGAGTGCGATCGCGTTGACCGTGGTGAAGCTCGCGGGCGCGGCGTACCTGATCTTTCTCGGGGTGCAGGCGTTTCGCTCGCGGAAGTCGCTGGTCGAGGCGATGCGCGGTACGGCGAAGCCGAGTACTACCCGGCGGACCATCCGCCAGGGATTCCTGGTGGGGGTGACGAATGCGAAGACGGCGGTGTTCTTCGCTGCTGTGCTGCCGCAGTTCGTCGACAAGGGGGCCGGCGCGCCGGCGTGGGCGCAGATCTTGGTGCTCGGGCTGATCTTCATCTTGATCGCGCTCTGCTCGGACAGCGTGTGGGCGTTCGTGGCCGGCACAGCGCGCGAGTGGTTCGCTCGCTCACCGCGCCGGCTCGAGCTGGTCGGCGGCACCGGCGGCCTCATGATCATCGGCCTCGGCGCCAGCATCGCGGTCACCGGCTCTAAGGAGTAAGTGCGTCTCCTGTGTGCCCCATGTATGGCGAACTGCGGCCGTGAGACAGGTTCTGGTGGGCTCGCACCGGGTATTCCTTGTCCGCAGCGCCCACAGGATGTCTCTTCCTCCAACACCCGACCGACCGCGGGCACGTGCGGACGCATTCCTCCGAAACTGCATCTCGACAGTACGTATACGTCTACTACCCGCCACCGCACACCGGGCGGCGGGCCGGATTCCCGGGCAGTGGACGTATACGTACTGTCGAGATGCACAAAATCCAGTTCCAACACGCGCTGCAAGTACTTAGGCGGTAGCGGTACGGCGGCCTGCTGGTACGCCGAGGAGTGCGAGGAAGGCCGGCAGACCGAAGGCGACTAGGTACGCCAGTACGGCGGAGTGCGGTTCCATCGCGGCGAACAGTGATCCGCCGATCGCGAGGATCGTTGCGGTCGACAACGAGTCGCTGAGCTGCAAGGCGGAGCTGTTGGCGCCTTGTTCGTCGCGTTCGGAGTACTCCAGGACCAGCACGGACAGGGTCGGGAACACGGTCCCCATGCCCAGACCGGTCAGGCTCCAACCGAGGATGCCCACCAGCACCGGCACGTCCGGGTTGAGCGTCAGTGCCGCGGTGACGATGCCGACCAGGATCGCGAGCATGCCGACCTGCAGAAAGACCGCGTGCGAGAACCGCTGGTTCGGGCGGCCGCGGTACCACGACGCGGCGGACCAGCTCAGTGCGCTGACCGTCAGTACGAGACCGGCGAGCGCCGGCGACAGGCCGCGCTCCCGGGTGAGCATCAACGGCAGGAACACCTCGGCGCCGAACCCGGACGCCGCCACCAGCCCGCGCAGCGCGATCACCGACGGCAGCCCACGACCGAACGCGAACGTCCCGGACGGCAACAGTCGCGGCCCGAACGCGATCACCCCCGCCAGACCGATCACGAGCAGCACATTCTGTACGACGCCACGCTGCTGCCCGCCGTAGTGCAGCAGCCCGACACCCACGGCGGCCGCGACTGCCCACAGCGCCCGCTTGTCCCACAGCTTCCCCGGACGTACGTCGGACGCGCTCCCGCGAGCCAGGCCGGGACGCATCACCAGCGCGGCCGGGATCGCGATCGCCGGTACGGCGAGGAACACGAGCCGCCAGCTGGAGTGTTCGACGATCAGGCCGGCGATCGCGGGACCGACGAGGGACGGCACGACCCAGCCGGTCGCGAACGCGGCGAAGATCCGGGGCCTCAGACGGGCCGGGTACAGCTGACCCACGACGACGTACAGCGCGACCGTGAGCAGGCCGGAGCCGAAGCCTTGGATGATGCGGCCCGCGACGAGGATCTCCATCGACGGCGCCAGACCCGCGATCAACAGCCCGGCCAGGAACCACGCCGTACCGTGCCAGAGCGGACGGGTCGGGCCCTTCAGGTCGCTCCAGGTGCCGGAGACAACCATCGCGACCACACCGGAGGCGAGCGGGCCGCCGAACGCGAGCGCGTACAGGTTCAGGCCGTCGAGTGCTTGCGCAACGGTCGGCATCGCGGTCGCGACGGCCAGGGACTCGAACGCGACCAGGGTGATCAGCGCGACCATCCCGATGGTCAGTGCGCGGTACTGCGGTGAAAGGACGCCGCCTGTCTCAACAGTTGGCTCGGCAACGGTGGTCATGACGACGACCATCGTTGCTCAAGTGCACTTCAAGTCAACTAGAGAATCGCGGCGAGAACGAGTGCGGCGATCGGCGGCACCGCCTGGGTGGCGGCGGCACGGAGCATGCGACGGTCGGAGGCGAGGAGCACGATGCCCGCGCCGGCCATGCACGCACATGCGAAGAGCGCGATCGCGTGGCCCTTGTCGCCGCCCCAGATCAGCCCGCCGAGCGCACCGATCGCCAGGAACAGGTTGTAGAAGCCTTGGTTGAACGCCCACGGCCGAGCGGTCTCGACCTCGGTGTCCTTCACCAGGAACCGCCGGTAGGTGCTCGGCTTCCGGAACAGCACGCTCTCCATGGCGAACACGACCACATGGAACACACCCGCGACACCCACGAAGATCTGCGCGATCACGCTCATGCCCGGAAGGTACCGCTACGCCCGCCAATCCGTGGCGAAGGCGCGCGCCGGGTTGTTCCGGAACACGGCGTCGGCGATGTCCGCACCGAAGTACCGCGTGATCCGCGGCCTGAGGTGCGTCAGCAGGTACGGCATCCCCGGACCCTCGCCGGTCGCGGCCCGGGCGCGAGCCGTCGTGGTGTCGCCGCCGAGCAGCAGGCGGTCCGCGTACCCCGCGTCGATCAGCGCCGCGAGGCAATCGGTCAGCCGTGGATCGGTCGCGTTGTTGGCCCGCGACGGTCCGTCGAACGCCAGCCACGCACCTCGCTGCGCCAGCTCGAGATGTACCCGATGGTCGGGAAACCGGTTGAGATGCCCGAGGATCACAGCGGCCGGGTGTACGTCGAGTTGGTCGACGAGCAGATCGAGTACGGCGTCTGCGGCGGAACCGAGCTCGTGGTGGACGGCGATCGGCGCGTTGGTCGCGTGATGGGCCTCAGCCGCTGCCCGCATCACCAGCTCGGCATGTCCGTCGAGGACGTGGAACCCGCCGGCCACCTTGATCAGCCCGGCACGGACCGGAGTGTCGCCGATGCCTGTCGTCAGCTCGCGGACGAAGATCTCGGCCAGCTGGTCCTGCACCTTGTCGACGTACCCGTCCGGGTAGTGTTCGCGCCGGTGCAGGCCGGTCGCGGCGACGATCGAAACGCCTGTGCTGGTTGAGATTCCGGGCAGAAGACCAGCTTGCCGGTTCAGCCCGTGCGGAGTCCATTGCACGATCGCCTGGCCGCCCGCGTCCGCAAACGCCCGTACCTCGGCAACCGCTGCCGCCTCGTCGTCCAGCTCTTGCCCTGGGAGGGCAGCCGAGCGGAAGAACAGGTGGTCGTGCGAGTCGGTGACGCCGAACGCTTCCGGCACGAGATCGTTCAGGACCGTACGGATCCGCATCAGTACCTCTGCCTTTCAGCGGGTCAGCGGCCTCGGCGGGAGGTGCCGGCGCGCGAGCCTGCGGAGAACGCAGCGGCTCCGGCGGGACGAGCCGCCGATCCCGGAGTGCTCGTGCTGTAGCTCTTCGGGCCGCCCGAGCCGGCGCGGGACTTGGAGCGACCGGAGCTCCGCGAGCCACCGGCCGCACGAGTCGCCTGGCCGGAACCCGTCTGGCTTGACCGCTTGCCAGTCGCCTGCTGAGCGGGGCCCGAAGCGCGCCGGCGGCGATTGCCTCGACCCGATCCGCTACCGCCCGAGCTCGCGACGCGGTCCTGCTGGACCGGCCTGGAGGTCGGCTCGACGAAGGATCGTTCGCCCGGAGCCAACTCGGCGAGCAGCGGGTGGTCGGCGTTGAGCTTGGTGACCGTGGCAGCGATGCCGGCCTTGCGGGTCAGGTCGCGGACGTCGCGAACCTGGTCGTCGGTCATCAGGGTGACAACGGTGCCCTCGGCGCCGGCGCGGGCGGTACGGCCCGAGCGGTGCAGGTACGCCTTGTGCTCGATCGGCGGATCAGCGTGGATCACCAGCGTCACGTTGTCGACGTGGATGCCACGGGCCGCGATGTCGGTGGCGACCAGCGTCTTCGCCGTACCGTCGGAGAAGGCTTCCAGGTTGCGCGTGCGGGCGCCCTGGGACAGGTTGCCGTGCAGCTCGACCGCTGGGACGCCCTGGGCGATCAGCTTCTTGGTGAGCGACTTGGCGCCGTACTTCGTCCTGGTGAACACCAGCGAGCGACCCGGCGCGGCGGTCAGGTCGACGAGGACCGGGAGCCGGGTGTCGGGCTGGACGTGCAGGACGTGGTGCGTCATCTGGGAGACCGGCGAACGGGCCGAGTCGACGCTGTGCGTGACCGGGTCGGTCATGAAGCGCCGTACGAGAACGTCCACGCCGGCGTCCAGCGTGGCGGAGAACAGCAGCCGCTGCGCCGTGGCGGGCGTTGCTTCGAGAATCCGGCGTACGGCGGGAAGGAACCCGAGGTCGGCCATGTGGTCTGCCTCGTCGAGCACGGTGATCTCGACGGCGCCGAGCTTCGCGTGACCGGCCTGGACGTGGTCCTCGAGCCGGCCGGGGCAGGCGACGACGATGTCGGTGCCCTTGCGCAGGCCGGTGATCTGCGGGCCGTGACCGACACCGCCGAAGATCGTCATCGAGCGCAGGCCGAGTGCGTCGGCGAGCGGCGTGATCGAGGCCTGGATCTGCGTCGCGAGCTCGCGGGTCGGAGCGAGGATCAGCGCGCGCGGATGGTTGGGACGGCGCTTGGTGCCGCCGGCCGCGAGCCGCGCGAGAACCGGCAGCACGAACGCGTAGGTCTTGCCCGACCCGGTCCGTCCGCGGCCGAGGACATCCTTGCCGGCCAGCGAATCCGGCAACGTGGCCGCCTGGATCGGGAACGGGTTCGACACGCCGGCGGCGGCCAGCGTGGCCACCAGCCGATCGGGTACACCGAGCTCCGCGAAGCTGCGGTTGTCGGGGGCAACCGTTTCGGTCACCTCGTCATCGTTGCTGACGACAACTTCGAGCTGCGGCTCGGTGGCAGGGGACTGCTGGTTGCGTCCGGCACCGGAACGGCGCCGGCGCCGCGGCCGTGACTGCCCGGCGGGCTTGCCGGACCGGGAGGCGGATTGGTTGGACGTGGTTGTAGACGTGAGGCGGCCAGCCGCCATAGTGGTACTCCAAAAATTCGGGGGGTCGTCCTGCCCGGCGCGGCCGTCGGGCCGCGGCGCGTGGTGGTCGACTGCTGGCGCACAGTAGCTGCGCTCACCGGCCCGAGGCAGAACTGGGCGGGCCGTCGGCATCAGTCTACGGCACGACAGGGCCGTTTCTCACGGGACGCTCGTCACACGGGTAGGTTCTGCACGTGACGGAACAGTTTCGGGTCGACCCTCCGACGGTCGCCGACGAGCGGGTACTGCTGCAGGGATTCCTCGACTACCACCGCGGAACGCTGCTGTGGAAACTCTCCGGACTCACGGGCGAGCAGCTCGTCCAGCGCGCCGTGGAGCCGTCCAGCATGTCGTTGATCGGACTCGTCCGGCACCTGAGCGAGGTCGAGAAGTACTGGTTCCATCGCGCGCTGGCGGCCCACGACTCGCCGCCGAAGCACTGGTCCGCCGAGTACCCGGACGGTGACTTCGACCTCGCCGATCCCGCCGCGGCCGAGCAGGATCTCGCCGAGTTCCGCGAGATCGTCAAGACCTCGGACGCCCTGGCCGCGAAGTACGCGTTGGACGACACGTTCCTCCGCCCCGGCTACGAACCGCCGTACTCGCTCCGCTACCTCTACCTCCACATGATCGAGGAGTACGCCCGCCACAACGGCCACGCCGACCTGCTCCGCGAACGCATCGACGGCGCGACCGGCGAATGACTACGGCTTGATCGAGTTGATCAGGCCGACGATGTCGTTCGTGACGCCTCGGACGCCCGGGATGCGGGTCAGGCGGAGCAGGCGGTCGACAAGCGGGACGGCCCGGTCGATCAGGGCACGGCTTCGGCGGACGTCCTCGGACTGGTCGTGGACCCAGAACAGGACCACGCCCATCTGGAGGAGCCAGAGCAGTTCGGGCAGCTCGGCCTTGAGGTCGGCGGCCAGCTTCAGGTCGGAACCGTCGACGACCCGCCGGAAGACCTCGACACTCGCGTCCCGCGCCGGACGCGATTCCTCACTGAACGGCGACAACGGGCTCCGCGGATCGGCCGCCGTCTTGAACAACGTGCCGGCGAACTCGTGGTACGGCGCGGACACGTCCAGCCAGGTCCGCAGTACGCCGGCCAACCGCGGCACGAACGCCTTCTCGGTCGCGAGAATCGGCTCGACCGCCTCGCGGTGCTGATCCTGCAGCAGGTCGTAGTACGCCTGCATGAGGTGATCCTTGGAACCGTAGTAGTAGTACGCGTTCCCCACCGACACGCCCGCCTCGTTGGCGATCGCGCGCATCGTGGTCTTCCCGTACCCCTGCTCCCGGAACAACCGCAACGCCGTCGACAGGATCAGCTCACGCGTCTGCTCACCCTTCGCGGTCGCACTGTCCGTCACACCCGTCAGCGTAATCACCTCCACTCAACCGCCGCAGCCCCGCCGCGGCCTGAACGATCGCCCGCGCCACCGGCCGCATCGCCGGGCTCGCCAGCCGTACGGCGGTGTGCCTGTGCTCCCCCGTGGCCCACAGACACACGATCCAGGCGCGATCGCCGACGTACACGGACCCGTCGTCCGCGACCACGGTCACGTCCCGCAGCGTCGCGTCATGATCCAGCGCGGGGTAGAGCGTCCGCGCATCCGTCGACCCCGCCGCGACGAACCGCAGACGCACCACCCCGCCGTACCCGTCCGGCGCCGGGTGCTGTGCCGCCAGCCAGTCCTTGAAGCGGCGGCACATTCCGCAGTGGGCGTCGTACAGAACCGTCAACTCACGCACGACCCGGCGGCCTTCAATAGCCGTACCGCGCGGCCTGCTCGGTCATCGTGATCGGCTGGATGTTGTCGTTCGGCGGCACCGGCGGCCGGGTCATGCTGTCGAGCCGGCTGCGGGTCCGGATCTTGTTGAAGATCCACACGTTCGTCAGGTGCACGACCCCGAGCACCAGCATCACGATCCCGAGCTTCACGCTGAGCTGCTCGAACACCCCGCTTGCGTCCACCACCTTGCTCCCGCTGCGCAGGAACAGCGTCACGAACCCGAGGTTGATCAGGTAGAACCCGACCACCAGCAACCGGTTCACCGCGTCGGCGAACTCGGCGTTCCCGTGGAACACGTCGACCAGGAAGATCCGCCCGTTCCGGCTCAGCGTCCGCGCCACCCAGATCGTCAGCGGCACGGCGATCAGCAGGTAGACCAGGTACGTCGTGACTGTCATGTCCATCATCGTCCCCACTTCTTGAACACGTTCAACTCTTCCTGTCCTGACCGTACGCCGCTCTTTTGAACATGTTCAAGTCGAGCGGCACGTGATCTGGATCTCCCCTGGGCCACAATGGCGACCATGACGACCTGGGTCTTCGAAGGAACCGTCCTTCCCTCCGGCGACACCGCCCGCCTGTCCTTCGGCCAGGACTCGTCGAGCGAGCAGCTTCCCGGGCAGTACGCCGTACCGGGCCTGGTCGACTCGCACTGCCACCTGACGCTGGCGACCGGTCCGAACGGGCCGGTTCTGCGTGGCGCGGACCTCGCCGCCGAGCGCCTCGCGGAACTCACCCAAGCCGGAGTGAGCGCTGTCCGTGACGTCGGCGGCAACCGCGAGATCACCCTCGAACTCGCCCGGACCGCGGACCCCGACCGTCCGCTCGTCCTCGCGGCCGGACGGTTCCTCGCCCCGAACGGCCGGTACTTCCCCGACGCGTACGAGCCGGTCGCCCCGGCGGACCTGCTCACCGCGGTCGAGGCCGAGATCGCCGCCGGCGCCACCTGGCTGAAACTGGTCGGCGACTTCCCCGAGGTCGGCCCGGACGGCCCGATCCGCGGCAGCAAGGTCAGCCCGTCGTACGAAATCGAGGTGGTCGAGGCGATGGTCGAGCTGGCCCACGCGCGCAACGTCCGCGTCGCGGCACACGTCAACACCGACCACGTCAGCGAGCTGATCCGGGTCGGTATCGACTCGGTCGAGCACGGTACGGCGCTCACCGAGAAGGACCTGCAGGCGCTCGGCGCGAGGGGCGGTGCGTGGACACCGACGCTCTGCGCGTCCGTCAGTCCGAGCCCGGACGAGACCCCGGAGCGCAAGGCCAGGCGTGAAGAACGGTCGGCGTACCTCGCCTCGATCCTCCCGCTCGCCGAGCGGTACGGCGTGCGCGTGCTGACCGGATCCGACGTGGTCGGCACCGTCGCCGCCGAGATCGACCAGCTCGTCAGGCACGGGCTGACCGTGGAGCAGGCGATCACCGCGGCCTCGACCGGCGCGCAAGACTTTCTCGGGCTGAGCGGTACCGGCAACCTCGTCACGTACGACGCGGATCCGCGCGAGCATCCCGACGTACTGGCGACTCCGGCGGCGGTTGTCCTCAACCAGCGGCGGGTCTCGTGAAGGAGAAGGATCTCGACCGTTGGGTCGACAGATACCGGAAGGCGTGGGAGAGCAACGATCCCAAGGACATCGCGGCGCTCTGGACCGAGGACGCCGCCTGGTACCGGCGGCCGGACGAGCCGCCGGTGACCGGCCGGGACGCGATCGTGGCGGCTTGGCTCGAGTTTGCCGACGCGCCCGGCGAGACGACGTTCGAGTACGAGGTGCTCGGGTTCGGCGACGGTGTCGCGTTCGTCCGCGGCTGGACGACGTACCTGACCAATCCGCCGGGCGAGTTCAGCAACCTCTGGGTGATCCGGCTGGAGAAGGATCGCGCCTACGAGTTCACCGAATGGTGGATGGAAAAGCCGCGCTGAGCTAGTCTGCCGGTAGGCGCTTCGGGGTGCCACCGGTCCGCGGGAAGGGCTCAGCCCACCTGGACGATCGCTGTGGTGTGGCACCAGTTCACCTCCTTTCTCGCCTGACGATGCGGACAGCAGGCTCGTAGAGAGGAGGTCGGCGATGCCGACCCGAAATCTTCCGACCGACCCGCACCTCGATCACCTGCGCGGTCAGGCCAAGACCCTGCTCAAAGGCGTCCGCGCCGGTGAGAGCGCAGCGCTCGCACTGGCCGCGGAGTTCCATCCGGTGAAGACACTGGCGGACGCACAGCTGGTGATCGCGCGCAGCTACGGATTCCCCAGCTGGCCGCGGATCGTGCGGCACCTCGAGCTCGTCGACCGCTACAGCCGCTCACCCCACCGGCAGTCCGTCGGCGGTCCGCTCGATACACCTGAACAACGGGCCGACGAGTTCCTCCGCCTCGCGACCTTGCACTACGGACAGGACGATCCAGCTCGCCAACAGTCCGCGCGCAAGCTCCTGGAGCGTTACCCGGAGATTGCCCAGAGCAACATCTACACCCAGGTGGTGGCCGGAGATCTGAACGGCGTACGGGCGAACCTCGCGCAGGCGAGCACCGAAGGCGGACCGTACCGCTGGGAACCGCTCCTCTACCTCACGTACAACCGCCTGGACGCACCGAACCAGCTCGAGATCGCCCGCCTCCTGCTCGAGAACGGCGCCGATCCGAACGCCGGCTACCTCTGGCAGGGCATGCCGTCACCGTTCACCGCGCTCACCGGCGTCTTCGGCCGCGGCGAAGGCGATCAACCACCGCATGCGCATCGCGTCGAGCTCGCCCGACTCCTCCTCGACGCCGGCGCCGACCCCAACGACAGCCAGACGATGTACAACTGCGGTCCCGGCTGTCCCCCGCCGTACGACGACGTGCATCTGGAACTTCTGCTGGAGTACGGATTGGGCCGCGGCGACGGCGGCCCCTGGCACGAACGGATGACGACCGCGCACCCGACCCCGCAGCAACTGCTCGAGGACGAGCTGGTCTTCGCGTCCTGGGCGGGCCTGCTGCACAGGGCCGAGCTGGTACTTGCCCAAGGCACCGACCCGGAGGGTGTCGGGACCAGACACCCGGTGTTCGGCGGCCATCGCCCGTACGAGCTGGCCGCCGTACAAGGGCACACCGAGATCGCCGAACTGCTCCGGGCTCGAGGTGCCGCGCCGCTGGACGAGATCCATGAGGTGTACGCCGCGGCGATGCGCGGTGAGACGCCCGACGTCGACGCCGACCTGGCCGCACGGGCGGTCGCCCGCACCCCGCACCTGCCTGTTCGCGCCGCCGAGGTCGGGCGGGCGGTGGCGATGGAACCTTTGCAGCGACTCGGGTACGACCTGAGCCGGATCTCGGGCGGTGCGGCGCCGATCCACCGCGCCGCACTCAACGGTCATCTGGAGACAGTCAAGAAACTGATCGAACTCGGCGCCGACCCGGACGTACGCGACCCCAACTACAACGCGAACGCACTGGGCTGGGCCGAGCACAATCACCAGCAATCGGTGATCGACTACCTCAAGGGCTTACCGCAAGGAACAGGAACGCACTGAACACCGCGAGGTGAACGGCGCCCTGCAGCAAGGTCGCCCGACCGGTCGAGAGCGTGAACATGCCGGTCACGACGGTCAGCGCGAACAGCACCAACTCCTTGCCGCCCAGCCCGAGAATGAGCGGTCCATCGAGCCAGATGGAGGCGACCGCGATCGCGGGGATGGTCAGCCCGATGCTGGCGAGCGCTGAGCCGAGCGCCAGGTTGACGCTGGTCTGGAGACGGTTCCGCAGTGCCGCGCGCACTGCGGCAACTGTCTCCGGCAGCAAAACGAGCAGCGCGATCACGACACCGACGACGGCCAGCGGCGCACCGGCCGACTCCACCGCGGACTCGAGCTTCGGTGACACGGTCTTCGCGAGCCCGACCACCGAGATCAGGCACACGAACAGCAGCCCGAGGCTCAGCAGCGCGGTCTTCCCGCTCGGCGCGGCCGCGTGATGGTCCTCGTCCTCGTCGACGTCACCGTCCGGGGCGACCGGCAGGAAGTAGTCCCGGTGCCGGATCGTCTGGATGAACACGAACACGCCGTACATCACCAGCGACGTCACCCCCGCGAACGCCAGCTGCGCCGAGCTGAACCGCGGCCCCTCCGCACTCGTGGTGAACGTCGGCAGCACCAAACTTAGCGTGACCAGCGCGGTCGTCACCGAGAGTGCGGAATACGACGCCTGCACCCGGAACTCCTGCACGCGGTGCCGCAGCGAGCCGACGACGAGCGCCAGCCCGAGGATCCCGTTGCAGGTGATCATCACCGCGGCGAACACGGTGTCGCGGGCCAGCGACGCGGCCTTGTCGCCACCCGACGCCATCAGCGTGACGATCAACGCGACCTCGATGATCGTCACGGCGAGCGCCAGGATCAGCGTGCCGAACGGTTCACCGACGCGGTGCGCGACGACCTCCGCATGGTGCACGGCGGCGATCACCGCGGCACCTAGCCCCAGACAGACCAGGATCAGCAGGACCGCGCCCAGGTCGCGGTGCCAGGTCCCGAGCAGGACGACGAAGGCGAGCGGCGGCACGGCCAGCGTCCAGCGCGGCAGCCCTTGGATCACAGAGTTTGTCATCCTCAAACAGCCTATCGGGAATCCCCTTGGCATCCGGCGGATCACGAGTGATGCTTCTCCCACGATGACTGTTGAAATCAGGGAAGCGACCGCTGACGACTGGCCGGCTATCTGGCCGTTCTTCCACGAGATCGTCACCGCCCGCGAGACGTACACGTACGACCCGGACCTCACCGAGGAGCAGGCCCGCGAACTCTGGATGTCGCCGTCCAGCTCGCCGCTCGCGCGGACCACCGTCGCGGTCGATGCCGACGGCACCGTTCTCGGCAGCGCGAACATGTACCCGAACCGTCCCGGTCCCGGCTCGCACGTGGCCAGCGCGAGCTTCATGGTCGACCGGAAGGCCCGCGGCCGGGGCGTCGGCCGCCTGCTCTGCGAGGACATGATCGCGTGGGCCGGCCGCTCCGGGTTCCGCTCGATCCAGTTCAACGCGGTCGTCGAGACCAACGAACCCGCCGTACGTCTGTGGCAGTCCCTCGGATTCCGCATCGCCGGCACCGTCCCTGGAGCCTTCGACCACCCGACGCTCGGGTACGTCGGCCTGCACGTGATGTACCGCCCGCTGCCATGAGTCGGGCCCGCCGGATGTGGAAGGCCCTGGAGCCGTACCACGCGATCACGTACTTCTCGCCCGAGACACGGAAGGCGACCGACGCGCTCGGACTGAAGGGCGGCTGGATGAGCTACTTCGGCTGCCGCGCCGCGCCTCTCGGCCCGGTCGGTCCGGAGATCGTGGCCGCGGTGTTCTACAACTTCCACCCGGCGATGGTCGCGCGATCACTCCCGGATGGGTGGACCTACGCCACCCCGGCTCAGCTCCTCGAGGCTCGCCTGACGGCTGTGGACAACGCCGTCCGTCGGCTGTTCACGGAATCTGATTTGGGGCAGGCAGCTTTCGGGCGGGCGGCCGAGCTGGGTCGGCGTGCGGCGGAGCTCGCACCGGTTGCGGGGCGACCGATCGCGGCGGCCAACGCGGCGTTGGAGTGGCCGGACGAGCCGCACCTGGTGCTCTGGCAGGCGACCACGATTCTGCGGGAGTCGCGCGGTGACGGGCATGTCGCGGCGCTTGTCGCTGCCGACCTCACCCCGTGCCAGGCGCTGGTGACACTGTCCGCGGCGGGTGGACCATCGAAGGAGATCTTCCAGCTCAACCGTCGGTGGAGCGATGAGGAATGGTCGGCCGCCTCAGACGACCTGCGAAGTCGTGGCCTGCTGGACACCGACGGAAGGCTCACCGAGCGCGGGCGCGCGGTGCGGCAGCAGGTGGAGGACACCACGGACTCGTTGGCTGATCAGGGGTGGCGAGCACTCGGCGACGAGCTGGCCGCCGAGTTGCACGATCTCGTTCGTCCGCTGAGCGCCGTACTGATGTCCGACGGCCTGATCCCGGCCGATAATCCGATGGCTATGCGCTGGGACTGACCCGAAGGCCGGCCTCGGCTGCACGTAGCACCGCGGCCGTGAGTGCGTCGAGGACGTCGGACTCGAGCTTCCAGTGCTGCCAGTACAGCGGTACGTCGATGTACTTGCCCGGGGCAACTTCCACCAGACGGCCCGCGGCGAGCTCGGGTCCGGCGACCTGATCCTCGATCATCCCCCAACCGAGCCCGATCCGGATCGCTTCGTGGAACGGCGCCGACGCCGGGATCGCGTGCGACGGCGGATCCAGCTTCCGCCGGGTCACCTTGCGGACCAGCCGGTGCTGCAGCACGTCCTTCTCGTTGAACACCACCATCGGGGCCTCGGCGAGCGCCTCCGGCAGCGGCTTCCCGGCCAGCCAGCGTTCGGCGTACTCCGGGGTGGCCAGCGGCAGGTACCGCATCTTCCCGAGGCGTACGACGCGGCAGCCCTGGACCGGTCGCGGGTCCGCGGTCACCGCCGCCAGGACCGTGCCGTTGCGGAGGTACTCCGCCGAGTGTTCCTCGTCCTCCTGATGGACCAGGAACCGGGCGTGATGGGTCCGGGACAGATCGAGCATCGCGGGCAGGAACCAGTTGTTGAGCGAGTCCGCGTTCACCGCGATCGGGATCCGCTGTGCGTCGACCGTGCCGCGGACGGCGGCGATCGCCTCCAGTTCGAGCAGCGAGACCTGGCGAGCGAGCCGGAGCAGGGCAGCACCGGCCGCGGTCGCGCGAGCGGGCTTGCCGCGCATCACCACGACCTGACCGAGCCGGCTCTCCAACGCCTTGATCCGTTGACTGACCGCGGACGGCGTGACGCGCAGCCGCCGGGCCGCGGCGTCGAAGCTGCCCTCGTCGAGGACCGCCACGAACGTCTCGAGCTGCACGGAGTCGAACTGCATGATGAAGCAATCCTAATGGTGCGTGAGAATCTTTAGCTGGTTTGAAGCGGGTCGGCTGCATACCGTCGAAGACATGCCCCTCCTCGCCGGTTTCGCCACCGCACTGTCGCTGATCGTGGCGATCGGCGCCCAGAACGTGTTCGTCCTCCGCCAAGGCCTGCGGCGCGAGCACGTCCTCCCGGTGGTCCTGACCTGCGCGCTGTCCGACGCGCTCCTGATCTCCAGCGGCATCCTCGGCCTCGGCGCACTCCTGACCCGCAGCCAACTGGCCCTCGACATCGCCAAGTTCGGCGGCGCCGCCTTCCTCTACGCGTACGCGTTCCTCGCCGCGAAACGCGCCTTCAACCCCGGCTCGATGACAGCCGCCGACCACGCCCCGGCCGCCCTGCGCAGCGTCGTACTCGCCTGCCTGGGCTTCACCTACCTCAACCCCCACGTCTACCTCGACACCGTCGTACTCCTGGGCTCGCTGGCAAACCAACGAGGCACCGACGGCCGCTGGCTCTACGGCCTGGGAGCCGTCACCGCCAGCTTCACCTGGTTCTTCTCCCTGGGCTTCTTCTCCCGCAAACTAGCCACCCTCTTCGCCCGCCCAAGAGCCTGGCAGTTCCTTGACTCATCCATAGCCCTCCTCATGACCACCCTCGCCACCTGGATGCTCCTCACCTGATATCCACAGACCGCGGCTCTGGGCGCTACCCCGCACGCCTTCCGAATGGGAGGGTGTTGACCCGTGGACGTGACGGTGTTGTGTGATGCGGTGGCTTTGTTTCCGGAGGGGGTTGCCGGCGCGTTGCCTGGGTGGGGTTTGGAGGAGGCGGCGTGGACTCGGCGGGTGATGGCGGGGAATGTTCGAGGGGATGGGTGGTTGCTGCATTTTCATAGCTATTTGGTGGTGTCTGAGTCGGGTGTGGTGTTGGTGGATGCGGGGGTTGGGCCGGCTGGTGGGGAGGCGGCTGAGTGGTTGGGGGTTGCGGGGCGGTTGCCTCAGTTGATGGGGCAGGTGGGGGTGGAGGCAGCGGATGTGGATGCGGTCGTCTTGACGCACGTGCATCTGGATCATGTGGGGTGGGCGTCCGACGGGGTGCGGGCCGCGTTTCCTCGGGCGGAGTACGTCGTACAGCGGGATGAGCTGGAGCATGTGCGCGGTGGACCGACGTACTCGAAGCGGATTCGGCCGATCGAGGACGCGGGACAGTTGCGGGTGGTCGACGGGGAGGTCGCGCTGCGCGGGATGCGGTTGTTGCCGACGCCGGGGCACACACCTGGGCATCAGTCGGTGGTGACTGAGCGGGCGATCCTCGGTGGTGATGTGCTCGTGCATCCGGCGCAGGCGCGGTGGCCGGAGCTCACGTATGTGTACGAGCGCGACCCCGCCGTCGCCGTCACCTCACGCCGCGACCTCCTTGCGCTGGCAGCCGCAACCGGAGTCCCTATCGCAGCAGCGCACCCACACGCCCCACTGTCGGTCGAGACCGCGCAAGCCCCGTCGCCAGAGACCGGGCTGCCCGTGGACGCCGCCCGGGGCGCGGTATCGGTGGGTGCCGTCGTGGTGGGGTCGGACGGCGACGAGGTGTGCGCGCCGTACCGGCTTTAGCGGTAGCCGGTGGTGTCGGCGGGTTTGCCGGCGTGTTCGACCTCGACGATGTAGCGCCAGGCGTCGGGGCGGGAGCCGTCGAGGTCGGTGAAGTCGTAGACCTTGGCCAGTTCGCCGCTCGACGTGGACTTGCCGTTCCAGCGTCGTACGTCGGGGTCCGCCGCGAGCGCCGCCACCGCGCGGCCGACGTACGACGGGCTTTCGGAGATCGCGAAGTGCGGGATCCGTTCGGTCGCGTCCCGCCAGTTGTCCTCGCGGACACCGAACCCTTCGAGCATCGCCTCGGACCGCAACCACCCGGGCGTGAGCAGTACGGCGGTCGCGTCGTACTTGTCCAACTCGTGCGCCAACGCGAACGCGATCCGCCCGACCGCGCCCTTCGCGACGTCGTAGAAGAACGAGACGCGGTAGTTCTCGGCGTTGAACTCGTTCGTGCCGTCGGTCATCTCGATCACCAGCCCACCGGGTGACTTGATCAGCAACGGCAACGCGTAGTGGCTCGTGATCACGTGCGTGTTCACGCCCAACTGCAGCAACCGCAGACCGCCCTCGAGATCGCTCTCCCACACCGTCTTGTCCCACTCGGGCTCACCGTGCTGACCCCAGATGTCGTTCACCAGGATGTGCAGCGCCCCCTGCTCGCGCTCGATCCGCTCGACCAGCGCACGGACCTGTTCCGGATCCAGATGATCAACGGGTACGGCGATGCCGTGGCCGCCGGCCTTGTCGACCAGCTCCGCTGTCTCCTCGATCGTCTCGGGCCGATTCATCTCGGACCGCCGGTCCCGCGTGCTGCGCCCGGTCACGTACACGGTCGCGCCCGCCGCGCCGAGCTCGACCGCGATTCCGCGTCCTGCTGCCCGGGTCGCACCGGCGACCAGCGCCACCTTCCCCGCCAACGGCTGCATGCCGCCTCCTTATCCATACGTTGTATGATTATGTACCATACGTCGTATGGTTAATGTCGGCAAGCGCTCCGGGCGACCCCGTGCCGGGGAGGAGCGGCTGAGCCGGGACGCGATCCTGACCGCCGCGCTCGGGATCGTCGACGACGAGGGCATCGACGCGCTGACCATGCGACGGCTGGCGGCCACGCTGAAGGTCAACCCGATGTCGCTGTACCACCACCTGCCGAACAAGGCCGCCGTCCTCGCCGGTCTCGCGGAGCTTGTGTTCGCCGGCCTGGAACTCCCCGATCCGGGCGACTCCGTTCCGTGGGACGAGCAGCTCAAGCAGGCGGCCCGCGCCTACCGCGACGGCCTCCGCCAGCACCCGAAGCTCGCGCTGCAGGTGCTGTCGGACACGTCCGCGGTGTCGGACGTCGTCGTAGTCACGATGGAGCCGTTCTACCGGGCCCTCGACCGGGCCGGCCTCGGACCGCGCCAGATCTTCGAGGCCGCGAACACCCTGATCGACTTCATCCACGGCTTCAGCCTCGGCGAGGCGTCGGTGCGCGCGGAAACCTTCGAGCTCGCCCCCGACCTGCTCACCCGGGTCCGCGCACTCCCCGCACACAAGGCCCCGACCCTGACCCGGATCGTCAACGACCTCGGCGCGGACGGCCTCGCCTACGACTTCGACAGCGGCTTCGAGTCCGGGCTGTCCACGCTGACCACCGGCATCGCGGCGACGGCTCGCCGGCGGTAGCGCGAGATCGCGACCCCACCGACACACAGCACGCCGCCGGCGTAAGCGAGCGGCACCGGGCTCTCACCAAGCAGCAGCCACCCGAGGAAGATCGTGATCGGCGGGACGAGGTACGTCATCGCGCCCATCCGGCCCGCCGTCGTCCGAGCCAACGCGTAAGCCCACGTAGTGAACGCGATCGCGGTCGGAAACGCGCCGAGGAACACCACCCACCAGACCGTGACCGGACGCGCATCGGCCGCCTCGCGTAGCAGCGTCGGCCCGAACGGCAAGCAGGCGACGGCACCGATCAGGCACGACAACCAGGTCACCTCCAGCGCGGGCAGGCGAGCCAGCAACGGCTTCTGCGACACGACACCGATCGCGTACGCCGCCGCGGCCACCAGGCACAGCGCCACGCCCCAGGTATCCGCGCCGCCGTGCGACGAGGACAGAGCGATCACCACCACCCCGGCGAACGCGACGACGCTGCCGATCACCAACTGGCGCGGGAACCCTTCGCCCAGCAAGATCCCGGCCAGCAAGGCGATCAGCAACGGTCCGATGTTGACGAGCATCGCCGTTGTCCCGGCGTCGAGGTGTCGCTCGGCCTCGTTCAGCGCCACGTTGTACACCCCGAACCACAGCAGTCCGCACGCCAGCAGAAGCTTCCAGTCCGCCCGCGCCGGCCAGCGCCGCGGCCGGGTGAACACGAAGAACCCCAGCAGCACACTGCCGACCAGCAGCCGCCCGAGCGACAGCGCACCGGCCGACATGTCCTGACCCACATGGCGGATCGCGACGAACGCCGAAGCCCACAACACAACCGTCACCGCGGCCGCTCCGCCGGCGAGCACACCCTGTTTCCTCATACCTTTAGAACGCCCTCATTGGTCATGATGTGAGGCTAGGTATCGGACGCTTCGGCGCTCACCGAACTACGCGGTGACGGCAGCGCGAACGGTACGACGAACGCCGTCAGCAGCACCGGGATCGTCAACGCCGCCACGAGGACCGACATCGTGAACCACACCGATCCGAGCGCGAACCCGCCGTACACCGCGATCGCGGACACCTCGGCGAACAGCCCGGACACCGATGTCACGGTAGCCCGCGCCGGGCCGGTGATCGCGTCCTGCAGGCGCGACTCGGACACCACGATCACCAGTTGCATGAGTCCGTACCCGAGCGCGATCGGCAGGAATCCCCAGGCCGACCGGCTCAGCGATCCGGTCGCGATCAGTACCGCGGTCGCCCCGAGCGCCGCCGCGAAGACTGCCGCAGGCAACTTGTACGCCGGTCCCGCGAGCGCACTGCCGATCGCCTGCGCCGCAACTGTTCCTGCGATCAGCAACGGGATCACGCTCGTCGCCGCGCCGGTCTCCCGGGCAAGCAACGGGAAGTACTCGTCGAACGCGAGAAAGCCGCCGAGCAACGCGACCAACGCAACGGACCGCCGGACCAGCCGACTCGTCAGCACCTCCGCCACGCCTGACCTCAGCATGTGGAGATAGTTGCCGAACGCCGCGCGTGCACCCGGCTCGTCCGACTCCCGGGCCTCCTCGACCGGTCGCGCCTCAGGCAACGACCACGCGACGCCCGCCTGCACGACACAGCTCAGCACGCTGACCACGCCGGCCAACGCGTATCCGCCGAGGTTGAACAGCGGAGTCGCGAGCGCGGTCGCGGCCAGGTTCATCACGAACGACGCGGATCGCGCGCGACCGAGGAGCGTCGGGTAGTGCTCGGTGCGATCCCGCGCGGCGAGTTCGTCGTACACGAACGCCTCGTAGGTCCCGGAGATCAGCGCCGACGACGTACCCCACAGGACGAAGCCCAGCGCGAATCCGGCGAACGACGGGAGCATGATCCACGCGGCGTACCCGACGCCGCTGAGCAGCGCGCCGAGGATCAGCAGCTTGCGCCGTGAGTACGCGTCCGCCCAGGCGCCGGACGGCACCTCGAGAACGAACCCGGTAGCCGACCAGATGACGAACAGCGTCGAGATCTGGGCAGGAGACAGCCCGTGATCGGCGAACAGCAACTGGTACAGCGGGTAGAGCGGGATGAAGTCCTGCAACGCCTCGAAGGCGACGATGCGGACCGACAGCCCTCGGTCAGAGGGTCAGGGGTGCGGGCGCGGAAGTGTCATGTGACGACGATACGGCATAAATCAGGCGCGGATCAGGGGAATTATCGGACAGAGTAGAGCGATGGGAGAGGTCAGCGAACGATTCTGGGCGAAGCTGCCGGACGGTACCCGCGACGCCCTCGTGGACGGGTTGAGCCAGTCGGAGTTGCAGTCCGTCCTGCTGGACGTGACGCGGCGGCGCGCAGCCAAGGTGACGCCGGCGCGGCTCCTGCAGCGCTGGCAGCAGGACCGGTTCGTCCAGCCGTCGACCATCGATCCGCGGGAGCTGGTGCAGACGCAGCAACGCTTGTGGGCGCTGCTCCCGGAGAAGTTCGACGGCGTGCAGCTGTCTCCGGTCACGCCGCTGGGTACGTGTTCGGCGATCGCGACGATCAATCAGCACCAGGTGGTCAGCACGATCCGCGGTACCGAGGTCGCCAGCGATCCGACCAACGAGCTGGCGATCGAGGCCGCCGTACGACGTCGCGCCGGGCAGGAGCGCGTACACCTGGCGGCCTGTCAGCGGGTGGTGCGCGCGCAGCCGTTCGACGGTCCGGGGATGTCCGCGCACTTCGAGCTGTTCGTGCTCGTCTCGAGCGCGCGGGACACCGGGTCGTGCCGGACGGAGGCAGAGTTGCTGATGGACCACCTGAGCTTCTGGCACGCCGTACTCGGCGACAAGGCCGAACTCACGTTCACCGCGTTCACCGAGTCGGCGCTGCGCGACCGGATCGAGGACACGGTCCGCCCTGCGCTCGGTGTCGCGTTCACCGAGGACACCGAGCGGACCAAGAGCGCGGGCTACTACGCCGGCACCGGTCTCGGCATCGACCGCGGCGGCGAAGGGCTGGGCGACGGCGGCTTCACCACGTGGACCGCGGACCTGCTCGGCGACGCCAAGGAACGCTGTCTGACGTCCTGCATCTCGACCGAGCGACTGACCGTCATCGGAGCTTGAGCAGGCCCGCGTCCGTCGGGCGGAAACCGCACGCATCCTCGTAGAAGGCTTTGAGGTGCGGCTCGTAATCGACGTGCAGCCACTCGCACCCGGCCTTGCGGGCCTCCTCGGCCGCGGTCAGCACGAGTTGTTTGCCGATCCCCTGCCGCCCGTGGTCCGGATGTACGGCGGTGTCCAGTACAAACGCGTGGGCACCGCCGTCCCAACACACCTGCACAAAGCCAACCAGTCGATCGTTGCTAAAGGCCCCCACCCAGGTCAGCGCCCATCGCTCCAACCGCTCCGCCCACGGCTGCACCTCCAGCTCCCCCTCGAACGCAGCAGCGTGCAACGCCGACAACTCCGGATCATCCACCGCAAAACGCACGACGTACCTCACAGCATCACCGCCGCAGCTTCGAGGCGAGCGTTCCACTCTCCACCCTCACCATCGGGCAGATCGGACATGCTCAGATACCCCTGCACCATCACCGACGGCAGCACCACGTCCAGCCCGTCGACATCGCCGTACGCCGTCAACGCTTCCGGCCACCGTGCCGGTTCGACGGACGACACCAGGAACCACGCGAGATCCAGTACGCCGGGCGCCGCCGACACGTCCTCCCAGTCGAGCAACGCCACTTGCCGGTCGGGACCGGTTCGCATGTTCTGCGCCGACGCGTCGCCGTGGGCCAACGTCAGTTCCCCTGCCCGCGCCACGTCCGCCTCGGCCTGCAGCACTCGCCCGACCAAGTGCTCGCCGTACGCACGCACCGGCGCGGACAGGTCGGACCGCGCCGCCAAGGTCGGCCACGTGCGGTCGTAGAGCTCGGCGACCAGTACGTCGCCGGCACCGGGCGATCGCAGCCATGCCCACTCGCTGTGCGCTCGTCCCCGCCAGCGGTCGTGGAGTGCGCGGAGCGCTCGTGCTCCGGCGGCCGGCTCGGCACCCGGGGTCCAGTCGGAGAGGTCCTCCAGGACCAGCAGCGTCCCGTCCGGGCCGGACTCCGCCTGGTAGCACTCTGGCACGCGGATGCCTATTACGGGCGCGATGTCGCGATAGAAGCGGACCTCGGACTCGAACATTTGCAGGACAGCGGGGATCGAGCCCGGCGCGGCGGGCGCGCGGCGCTTCACGTGGTTCGGCACCAGGTCAGGCTAGGTACATCGGCCGTTTGGCGTGACTGATTTTCTAGGCGACGAGGGTGTACGCCGTGGGGACGGAGGAGTACGCGCGGGGGCCGGACGGAATGCGGCGGGACGCGGGGTCCTCGACGCGGATCGCGGCGGTCTGGAGACGGATCGGCAGCGTGGACCGGACCGCGGTGGTCAGATCGAACTGCACCTCGGCGAGCAGGTCGGACAGCTCCAGATCGAGCGCCCGGCAGATCGCGGCGAGGATCTCCGAGGACGGCTCCTTGCGGCCGCGCTCGATCTCGGACAGGTACGGCACCGACACCTGGGCCAGCTCGGCGAGCTCACGCAGGGTGATACCCCGCTCGCGCCGCAGCCGGCGGAAAACGCTTCCGATCACCTGGCGTAGCAACACGTCTGGCCCTCCTCGCCTCCGGATCTCCTGTACCGAGTGTGCCACCCCAGCAAGCTCCACCGCCCCGAATCTGCCCTGAGCAGATTCCCCACACCGTTCTGCTCTGCGCAGAATCCAACTTTGAGAAGCCACCAACCACTTTCGCGGCCGAAACATGGTTGGTGGCTTCTCAAAGTCCGGGGAGTCAGGCGTGGGTGAGGGCTTGGGCCAGGTCGGCGGTGAGGTCTTCGGGGTCTTCCAGGCCGAGGCTCAGGCGGAGCAGGGCGTCGGTCGGTTTGGCCTCCGACGCGACCAGGCGGTGGGTCAGGGCGGCGGGGTGCTGGATAAGGGTGTCGACTCCGCCGAGCGAGACGGCGTGGGTGATGAGCTTGAGGCCGCTCGCCACCCGGGACGCCGCTTCGTAGCCGCCGCTGAGCGTGAACGCGAGCACCGCGCCCGGCCCCGCCTGCTGCCGGCCGATCAGCCCGGCCGGATCGGTCAGGCCCGGGTAGTGGACCCGCTCGACGGTCGGCTGCGCGGACAGCCAGTCCGCGACCTTGATGGCGGTCGCCTGCTGCGCCCGTACTCGAACAGGCAGCGTCTGCAGTCCCCGGTGCAGTTCGTACGCCGCCAACGGGTGCAGCAGGCCACCTGTCACAGCGCGGATCTGCCGAAGCCGGCCGACCCACTCCACGCCGGCCGCGACGACGCCACCCATCACGTCGCCATGACCGCCGAGGTACTTGGTTGCCGAGTGCAACACCAGGCTCGCCCCGTGCCGAGCCGGTTGCTGCAGGACCGGCGTCGCGAAGGTGTTGTCGACCAGGACCGGTACGTCACCGGCCGCGGTGGCGACGTACGCGATGTCGACGAGGTCGACGGTCGGGTTCGCCGGGGTCTCGACGATCACCAGGCCGGTGTCCGGGCGGATCGCTCCGGCGACCTCACTCGGCTCGGCGTACGTGACAGTTGTCCCCAGGAGGCCTGTGGACAACAGGTGGTCGGTGCCGCCGTACAGGGGTCGTACGGCGACCACATGTGGACGGCCTGCTGCGACGGTGGCGAGCAGGCACGCGGTGAGCGCGGCCATGCCGGACCCGAAGGCGACCGCGCCGTCGCAGTGTTCGAGCTCCGCGAGCGCGTCTTCGAAGCGCGCGACCGTCGGGTTCCACAGGCGCTGGTAGACCAGGCTCCCGCCGTCAGGCCCGCGACCCTGCGCGAGTTCGTCGTACGACGCTCCGCCGGTGTGGACGTCGGGGAGCGGATAGGTGGTGGACAGGTCGATCGGCGGGACGTGGACGCCGAGGGCGGCCAGGTCGTCGCGGCCGGCGTGTACGGACCGGGTGTCCAGCTGCATCGTCACTGCCTCCTCCACCTGTGGACAAGTGAGGAGACTGTGGAATCTTCTGCGAGATTGGCGCAATAGTTCCGAAGAAAATTCGTCCACAGGGTCATCCACACGCTGTGGATTCTGTGGATGAGCTCTACAGTGGGGGTATGCCGAAGGATCGTCGGAGCCCGGGACCGGCTCCGCGGGCTGCGCCTGGGACTGGGCCTGAAGGGCTCGACGAAGTGGACCGGACGCTGGTCAACCTGCTGACGGCGGACGGCCGGATGCCGAACAACGCGCTCGCCGAGGCAGCCGGCATCGCGCCGTCGACGTGCCTGACCCGGGTGCGGTCACTCCGCGAACGCGGGGTGATCCGCGGATTCCACGCCGACGTGGACCTGGCCGCGCTGGGTCAGCCGCTGCAGGCGCTGATCGCGATCCGGATCGGCGCGCACTCGCGCGACGAGATCGACCGCTTCCGCACGAACGTCCCCCGGCTCCCCGGGGTGCTGTCGCTGTTCCACGTCAGCGGCGCGAACGACTACCTGCTGCACGTCTCCGCGGCGACACCGGACGCGCTCCGGGAGTTCGTGCTCGACCACCTGACCGCCGATCCAGCGGTCAGCCACGCGGAAACGAGCCTCATCTTCGAACACGTCCGCGGGACACCGGACGCGCACCACTCACCAAAGTCGCGGACGCCGGCAAGCTGACGCTCGAGCGACCGGGGGAATCGGTCGTTCGCGCGGGTTGGTGAGTGCTACAGGTCCGCGGTCAGCGCGGCTTCAGGCCCCAGGCTTCGGCGAGCAGCTGGAACGAGCGGCGACGTTCCGCCGGGTTGTGGATATTCGTGGTGATGATCAGCTCGTCGGCGCCGGCGGAGTCGGCGCGGTGACGTAGGTCGGCGGCTACCTGGTCAGGGGTGCCGACGGAGACGAGGCCGGCCCACTCCTCCACGGCTGCCACCTCCGCGTCGGACCACGGGTAGGCCTCTGCCTCCTCGGGCGACGGCAGCGGTCCCGGGCGGCCGGAGCGGAGGCGGAGCATGGAGAGCGCGTTGGCGCGAGCGAGCTGCTGCGCACGTTCTTCGGTCTCGGCGACGATCGCGGCGAGCGCGAGGATCGCGTGCGGCCCGCCGTCGTGCTCGAGGCGCTGGAAGTTCGTCTTGTACGCCGAGATGACGCCGGCCGGATCGAGTGTCCCGAAGTGGCCGGCGTACGCGAATCCGGTCCCGAGCGCGGCGGCCGCCTGACCGCCGTACGTGCTGGATCCGAGGATCCATACCGGCGGCAGCGGTACGTCGTCCGGTTGCGCGCTGATCGGCTCGAACGGATGCCCCGCCGGGAACCCTTCGGCGTATGCACGGAGCTCGGCGTACTGCTCGGTGAAGTCGTCCGCCCCGAGCGCCTCGCGGCTACGGCGCAACGCGAGCGCCGTGCGCTGGTCGGTGCCCGGTGCGCGACCGAGGCCGAGGTCGATGCGGTCCGGGTACAGCCCGCCGAGGACCCGGAACGTCTCGGCGACCTTGAGCGGGGAGTGGTTCGGCAGCATGATGCCGCCGGATCCGACCCGGATCGTCGAGGTCGCGGCCGCCACCGCGGCGATCATCACCTCGGGGCTGGTGCTGACGACGCTCGGGATGTTGTGGTGCTCGGCGAGCCAGAACCGGTGATACCCGGCGGCCTCGGCGGTGCGGGCCAGTTCCAGCGTCTCGTGCAGCGCCTCCGACGGCCGCGTACCCGTCGGCACCGGCGAGAGATCGAGCACGGACAGGGGCATCGGTTCGGCGGTCACGTTGAAGTGCCAACCACCACCTGCGACAACCTATTCCGGGTACGGCGTCTCCGCGCGGGCGTCGCGGAGGGAGCGGGCCCACCAGGCGAGTTGGTGGAGAAGGGCGGTCGCGGCCGCGGTGGTCGTGGGGTCGGCCGGCTCTCCGTCGATGAAGTCCTCTTCGCGGAAGCCGAGGCTGTCGCGGATCGTCACCGCGTGCAGTTCGCCGAAGACGAGCCGGAGCTGCTCGGCCGCACGCAGTCCACCCGACCGTCCGCCGTACACCACGAACCCCACCGGCTTCGCGTACCAAGGCCGGCGTACGGCGTCGATCGCGGTCTTCACGTCCCCCGGGTAGGCGTGGTTGTACTCCGCCGTGACGATCATCACCGCGTCCGCGTCCTCGATCCGCCCCGGCAACTCGGTGAGCGGCACCGTGCTCAGGTCGATCAGGTCGAGCTTGAACTCGTCCGCGCGCTCGACCTCCCGCGCGAACCACCGCGTGACCGCCGTCCCGAACCGCCCGGCGTCGAGATTGCGCGTCAGCACGACGAGCCGGAGCGGATGAACTGTCACAACCAGCGACGCTAATACCTCAACAAGACTTGAGGTCAAACCGTCTCATCTGGAGGCCGGTACCGGTGCGGACCGCAACCCCTCGATCGCCAGTCCCGCAACCACCAACGTCACCGCCCCGAGCGGCCATCGCACCGGCGCGATCAGGAACGCGCCGAACATCATGAGCATTCCGGCGCAGGCCGCGGCCGCGAAGATCGCCACGCCGAACCCGGACCGCCTGCGACCGTTCAGCAAACCCAGCGCGATCAGCGCGACGATCACCACGAACGCCGTCGGGAAGACACTGAAGATCGCCACGTAGCCGTGTGGATCACACGTCGGCGCGTCGCAGGGTATCGACAGCATCGTCACGGGCTGCAGGATCGCCGCGACCGCGATCACCAGCATCCCGACCGCGTTGGCAGGCCAGAGCCAAGGCTTCGTCTTCACTCGACACGCGCCCGCTCGTCGACCGGCTGCTGGTCGGGCAACTGCGGGTCGGGTGGTGCGGCGGGTGGGGTGCTGGTTTCGAGGTTGGTCTGGGCGGCGTTCATGAGTGAAGTCTGGTCCCCCAGGACGCCGACGGTCTGCCAGGCCGTGGTCACCGCGGCGAGTTGCGGCGACTCGTCGCCGAACAGGTCCCGCGCCGCGGCCTCGGTCGCGGCGGCGAAGTCCTTGAGGCCGGCCGACGCTGCGAGCTTCCCCGACGTCAGTGTCGAGTACCAGATCTTGCCGGCGTCGTCGTACGCGTTCCCGCCGAGCTCGGTCGCGACCAGATAGAACGCCCGGTTCGGGATGCCCGAGTTGATGTGTACGCCGCCGTTGTCGTCGGCAGTGTCGACGTACCCGGACATGTCGGCCGGCTGCGGATCCTTTCCCAGCCGCGGATCGTCGTACGCCGTCCCGGGCGCCTTCATCGACCGCAGCGCGACGCCCTGCACACCGGGCTGGAACAGTCCCGCCCCGATCAGCCAGTCGGCGTCCGCGGCACTCTGACCGAGCGCGTACTGCTTCGCGAGCGACCCGAAGACGTCCGAGATGCTCTCGTTCAGCGCGCCCGACTGGCCGTCGTAGGCGAGGTTCGCCGTGAACTGCGTGACGCCGTGGGTCAACTCGTGGCCGGTGACATCGATCGCCGACGTGAAGTTCCCGAAGATCTCGCCGTCCCCGTCGCCGAACACCATCTGCGCGCCGTCCCAGAACGCGTTCGCGTACCCGCGGTCGTAGTGCACCGTCGACGTGAGCACCAGGCCGGCGCCGTCGATCGAGTCGCGCCCGAAGCACTCCTTGAACAACGTCCAGGTGGCGCCGGTGCCGTCGTACGCCTGGTTCGTCGCTTGATCCTGAACGGGGTCGTCGCCCTCGGACCGAACCAGCGTGCCCGGCAGATCGGTCCCGTTCTCGGCGTCGTACACCTTGCGCTGCCGGCCGCCGCCCTCCGCCGCGGCCATGCGCTCCCGACCGGCTGCGGGCCGCGTTCGCAGTACGGCGTCGTGCTGCAGCGACTGCCTGATCCGGGCACGAACGCTGGGGTCACCCGCGGATCGCTCGAGTTGCTCGAGGAGGTACGGCGGGACGATGGCGTGGAACACCACTACAGGAAAACCCGGGCACCGGATAAACTCAAGGATTTGTGGCTGCCGCCGGGAGAATTCCACAAATGCGGCTTGAAACCAACGGCACGGATTTTAACACAAGGGACAGGAATTGCCGAATCCAGTCGACACCGAACAGGCCAACCTGATCACGTTCTACGCTGCGCTGGACGCGGAGCGGGAGCGCACCGACGCACGCGCCGACGAGGAGCAGCTGGTCCAGACCCGCAACGCCCAGGCGCTGCACCAGCGCGACGGCCGGATCCGTGACCTCAAGCTCCGGCAGGCCCGGCTGAACGCCGCCGAGGAAGGCCTGTACTTCGGCCGCCTGGACACCGCCGACGGCGAGATCCTGCACCTCGGCCGGATCGGTCTGCACGACGCGGACTACGAACCCCTGCTGGTGGACTGGCGTGCTCCAGCAGCTCGGCCCTTCTACATCGCGACCGCGGTGGCCAATCACGACGTCGTCCGCCGCCGGCACATCCAGACCCGGCTACGGCGCGTGGTCGACGTCCAGGACGAGCAGCTCGACCTCGGGCGGGACGCGGCGGACGCGTCCAAGCCCGGCACCGGCGTGATCGGCGAGGCCGTGCTGATGAAGGCGCTGGAGGCTCGCCGGACCGGTCAGATGGAGTCGATCGTGCAGACGATCCAGGCCGATCAGGACCGGATCATCCGCTCCGAACTGCCGGGAATCCTGGTCGTCCAAGGCGGTCCGGGCACCGGTAAGACGGCAATCGCACTGCACCGGGCGGCATTTCTGTTGTACACGCATCGTGAGCAACTGGAAAAGCGCGGAATTCTCGTTGTCGGACCGAATGCGGCGTTCCTGCGATTCATCGGCCAGGTGCTCCCGTCACTCGGTGAGGAGGGCGTCCGGCTCGTCACGATCGCCGAACTGTTCCCGGGCGTGAACGCGACCCGCCCCGAGTCGCCGGAGAGTGCCGAGGTGAAGGGCCGGACGGTGATGGCCGACGTGATCGCGAAGGCGGTCGCCGATCGGCAATGGCTCCCGGAGCGCCCGGTCCACGTGACCGTCGAACGCACCGAGCTCACGCTCGACCCTTCCGTGTGCGCGACAGTCCACGCACGGGTCCGCAACCGCAACCTCACCCACAACCAGGCGCGCCCCTTCGTCCTCAACGAGATCACGGACCACCTCACCCATCAGTACGCCGAGCTGATCGGCACCGATCCGCTCGACGGGGAGCAGTTGCTCGACGAGTACGACCTCGCCGAACTGCGCAGCGAGGTGCTCGCCGAGCCCGCTGTACAGGCGCTGCTCGAGCAGCTCTGGCCGTTGCTCAGTCCACAGCGGCTCTTGGAGGATCTGTACGGCGACGAGGATCGGCTCGCGTCCGCGGCGCCGCAGTTGTCCGCGCTGGATCGCGAACACCTGTTGCGGTACGGCGACGACTGGAGTCAGTCCGACGTACCGCTGCTGGACGAGGCGGCGGAGTTGCTCGGTGACGACGGGTCCGAGGCGGCGCGGGAGCGGGCCGCGCGGGCGCGCGCGATCGCTTATGCACAAGGTGCTCTGGACGTTCTCGCCGGTTCGGGGTCGACCGACTTCGACGAGGACGACGAGGCGGAAATCCTTACCGCCAAGGACATTCTCGACGCCGAGGCGTTCGCCGAGCGGTTCGAGGCGGAGGACGACCGGACGCTCGCCGATCGCGCCGCCGCGGATCGGCGGTGGACGTACGGTCATGTGATCGTCGACGAGGCGCAGGAGCTGTCGCCGATGGCGTGGCGGGCGATCGCTCGGCGATGCCCGCTGCGGTCGATGACGGTGGTCGGCGACGTGGCGCAGACGAGCTCGATCGGCGGCGGTACGTCGTGGGCGTCGGCGCTCGGTGAGACGTTCGGCGATCGCTGGCGGCTGGCGGAGCTGACGTTGAACTACCGCACGCCGGCCGAGGTGATGGAGCTCGCGCACGCAGTACTGCGCGAGGTCGACCCGTCGGCGCGGGCGCCGCAATCGGTCCGCTCCACAGGCGTGAAACCGTGGCACGTCGACGTACCGGCGGCCGAACAGGCCTTGTACGTCTACAAGATGGCGGCGGAGGAGACGGCGTACGGCGAGGTCGGCGTGATCACGTCCCGCAGCCGGCTCGAGCTGATCCAGGAGGCCGTCGACGGCCTGACCGGCGTCACGGTCCTCACCGCCCGCGAAGCCAAGGGCCTCGAGTTCGACTCCGTCCTGGTCGTCGATCCGGACGGCATCGTCATCGAGTCTCCCCGCGGTCTCCGCGACCTCTACGTCTCCCTGACCCGCTGCACCCAACGCCTGGGAGTGGTCGGCGAGCTACCCGACGTACTCGAGGATTCGTCCGCCTGGGAAGTTCGCCGCTGACGGCTGTTCGGCACCGTCTCGCGGGCCTACCGTCGAGAGATGAAGAAGCCGCTGAGATGTCGGCTCCACCTGCACACGTGGAAGACCGAGCACAACGAGGAAGGTCAGCGCTACCAGCGCTGTCTCGGCTGCGGGACGACCCGCGACAAGCTCACGCTGAACAATTTCAGCGGCACCTAGCGGTCAGCGCAGCATTTCTGTCGGTGCTGGAGTTCGAAGGGGGATGAGGAGCCCGGGCCATAGACAACGGAGAGTGACCGGGCTTGAATGGCTGGCGGGGGGAATCATGAATGGAGAACCGTCTACACGCACGCATTGTCACCCGCGGAACGAGCGCGGTAACGCGACGCTGGCAGCGCTGGGAGGGGTGGCGGTCGGCGTCATCCTGGTGCTGCTGACCTGGCTCGTGGTGCTGATGACGAAGGACGATCCGGCGCCACGGGCGGCAGACACCTCGCCGCCGACAGAGGTCGCGACCTCGGCGCCGGTGTCGGTGATCACGAAGACCGTCGTACCGAAGCCCACGGTGAAGGGGACGTCGAACCCGGCGCCGGCAGGTGGAGATGTGCGGTCGTTGCCGGCCGGGTTGTTCTGTCGCGATCTGAAGGCGAAGGGATACGGCTACGTCGCGGCGGTCGACTACTGGCGGCTGCACCGGCAGCCGAATCAAATGGATGCCGACCGCAACGGAATTCCGTGCGAGACCGTATATCCGCGCAGCGACGTCGCGGCGTACTGGAACGGGCGCGAGATCAGTGGTGTCGTGTTCTGGTCGGCGGGGTTGTACTGCCGGGACCTCGTTGCGCGAGGTGCGTCGTACTCCGAGGCCGTTCGGTACTGGTGGTACTACGGGATGCCGGACCGAATGGATGCGGACAGGAACGGCATACCGTGCGAAACGGTGTACTCCGCGGCGACCGTCAACGCATTCTGGTTCCTGTGACGCGACGGGCTTGGGTTGCTTTCCTGCTGGCAGTGGTGATCGTCGGCGGCGGCGGGTGGTTCGGATTGTCGGCGGCCGGCGTCTTCGACCGGGCGCAACCCACCGCCGTATCGAGCACGCCTCGAGCTACACCACCACAAACGACCCCACCGACCACTGGTGTGTCACAGCCGAGTGTGCGGCCTCAGTCCAGCAAGCCGGTGCAGTCGAGGGCACCGGCCGTTACGACCGCTCCACCGCGCGCTTCCGCCGTACGGCGGTATGTGTTTCCTGTTGGTGGGTGTCGGGCGGATGCTTCGCAGAGCCATCATGACTACCCGGCGTCGGACATCTTTGCGCACGTCGGGTGTCTGTTTGTCGCGCCGGTTGACGGACGGGTCGACGAGGTGACGCGGATCGACTCGTGGGATGCGAAGACCAATCGGGGTGCTGACCGGGGTGGGCTGTCGGTTTCGGTGGTGGGGGCGGATGGCGTTCGGTACTACGGCTCACACCTCTCGGCGATCCAGCCCGGGATCGCGCCAGGTGTTCCGGTGCGGGCGGGGCAGCCTCTTGGGCGGACAGGGAAGACGGGCAGCGCCCAAGGGACACCACCACACCTGCATTTCGGGATCAGCTGGCCGACGGCGCCCAACATGTGGTGGGTCCGGCGTGGAGCGGTGGCACCGCAGCGGTTCCTGAACAGCTGGCATGACGGCGGTCAGTTGTCCCCCGCGGCGTTGGTCGCGGCAAGCCACCGGGCGTACGGCGCAGACCACGGCTGCCGCTCGTACTGCTGACTCAGCGCGCGCGGCCCTCGCGGAGGGCGGCGATCGACTTCTCGATCCGTCGGGCGCGGGTGGCCTCGGTTTTGGCGGAGGTCACCTGGAGGGTGTGCCACTGGCGGTTGCTGTAGCTGAGCGTGTCCCAGAACGCTTTGGCCTCCGGGTCGGCGGCGAGGGCCGTTGCCAGCGGTTCGGGGATCTCGAGTTCGCGTGGAGCGGTGTCGAGTTCGACGTCGACCTCGAGTACGTCGCCAGGCGTGACGCCGGCCTCGGTACGGCGGTCCGCGCTGAATCCGAGCAGGTACCGTCCGCCCATCCGCGCGATCGACGTACGGAACGTGTACCCGTTGACCGTCACGCTCACCTTCGGCCGACCGCCACCACCGAGCGACTCCACGACCGTGTCGGGCACCTCGAAGCCGGCGGTGTTCTTGCCTGTGGACAGCAGTTCGGCAGTGAACTTCATCTGTTCATCATGCGGGCCGCGCAGGTCATGTCGAGAGTCGGCCGGCTGTTCCGACGTACCGGCGTCAGTGTCAGGCGGAGAGGAAAGATCGTGATTCTCAACAGCATGTTGCTCGGTAGTGCCGACGCGGAGCGGTTGAAGGCGTGGTACCGGGACGGGTTCCGGGCGGAGGTCGACGGGTACGGCAACCTGGACCTCGGCGGGTTCGGTCTGGTGATCGAGCAGCGCGACGACGTCGCGGCCAAGAACTCCGAACCGGGGCGGCACATCGTGAACTTCGCCGTGGACGACATCGAGGCGGCGGCCGCGCACCTGCGGACGCTCGACGTCGACTGGCTGGTGCACCCGGAGGACCGCGGGATCGGCTGGTTCGCGACGGTGATCGACCCGGACGGCAATTACGTGCAGCTCATCCAGATGAAACCGGAGTACTACGCGCAAAAGTGAAAAAACGTTCGCACCGGAGCTGGGGGATCCGGTGCGAACGGGGTTTTTTCGTCAGGCGCATTACAGGGGAGAAATTGGCGGCAAGCGAGGGGCAGAACGCCCGCACTCGCTTGCCGCCGCGTGCCCTTGGAAGAGCACTGCACCGGTTCCTTTGGTTGGTCGAGGTGAGGCGACTCGACCTGGCGACGTTCCGCGTGGGTTGTCTGGTGAGGTACGGAACGCGAAAGGTACCGGACGTTTTCTCAGCGGGGAGCTACGTCCCACATGCGCTCGCCGGGCAGGGGGTCGGGGAGCTTGTCGACGTCCGGCATCGGGTCGTTCGTGACCCGAAGACCGGCGAATCGGCGGCTCATGGCGTCTGCGTACCGCTCGGCCAACGCCGGCTCGGCGTTGTAGTCGGCGATCACGTGCTCACCGAACCAGACACGCACGCGACGACGCGAAATGGTCTGAGTGGCGGTGGCGGTTGTCACTGGTCCTCCTGGCTGATACTTCGAGGGTGGACGGCCTGGAAAACGCGGGCGAGCGCGGTGCCGGTGCGCCGTGTTGTGTTCACCGTCACGTCACTTCCAACGGAGGACGCAGAGCCGAGGTCACGCCCGGAATCAGATTTTCTGGCCGCCCGCCAAAACTTTTTCGGACCCGCCAGGACTCCATTCTTTCGCCACTTTGTTCGATTACTCGAACGGGCCGCGCACGGAGACGCCGCCGTCCAGCACGAGCTGCTGTCCGGTGATGTACGACGCCGCGTCGGAAGCCAGGTAGACCACTGCCCCGGCCACCTCTTCGGAACGCCCGAACCGGCCGGCCGGGATCTCCTCGACGACCTCGGCGGCGACATTCCCCTTTGCCACAGCTGTCGCGATCGCTCCGGCAGCGGCGACGTTCATCCGGATCCCGTCCCGCGCATACTCGGCCGCGACCGTGCGGGCCAGGCTGAGCAGGCCGGCCTTCATCACGCCGTACGCCGCCTGCTCGGGCGCGGCCATGAACCCGGTGACGGATCCGACGCTCACGATCGCGCCGCCGGTGCCCTGGTCGAGGAAGACGCGGAGCGCGGCCCGGACCGCGCGGGCGACGTACCGAAGGTTGACCTCGTAGATCGTGTCCCAGTCCTCGTCGGCCATCTCGTGCAACTTCACCGCGGGCACGAACGCGACCTGCCCGCCGACGACGGTGACGAGTACGTCGAGTCCGCCGAGCTTCTCGACCGCACCCGCGACCATCGCCTCGACATCGGTCGCCGAGCGGACGTCACCGGAGATCGGGTACGCCGTACCGCCGGCTGCCCTCACGGCGTCGGCGGCTTCCGCGGCACGTTGCGGATCGAGGTCCGCGACCATCACCGCGGCCCCTTCGTTGCCGAAGGCTTCAGTAGTCGCCCGCCCGATCCCGCCCCCGCCGCCACCGATCACCAGCACTCGTTTCCGCATGGCGGGAGCGTAGATCAGGGAGGTCGTGAGATTCACAGGGATTCCTCAGGAAAGACACGCCGAACCTGTCGGAACGGCTCCGTACGCTGGGACACGTGACCATCGAAGACGCTGGTATCAGGCCGCTCACCAACGGATCCACGGACAGTGGATCCGTTGGTGAGCCGGTCGTGGCGAACGGCCTCGTGGTACCCGAACGGATCATCGGCGGCGTCGTACCGTCACCTGTGCGGCCTGGTCCGACGGGGATCGCGGCCGTCCAGACCGAGCACCTGATCAGTGACGTCGGCGACGCGCTCCGGCTGCTCGACGCGGTGGAACGCGTGCGTGGTCACGCGCACCCGCTGATCCTGGGTCTGCAGGAAGCGATCGGCCTCAAGATGCCTGCCGCGCTGGTGCTGAGCGCGATCGCGAACGGCCGCACGTCGGCGGACGAGGTCGCGAAGCAGGTCGGCATCACGCCCGGCGAGGCGGAGCTGGCGATCGCCGACCTGGAAGCGCTCGGCATGGTCCGGACCACGCCCGAGTTGGTCGTCACGTCGATGGGTCAGGCCCGCCTCTCCCAGCTCGACGGCCTCACCGTCCGGGTCCTCGACGTCATCACCGGCATCCTCGGCCCGACCGACGCCGCCCACCTGGTCCGCCTCCTGCACACGGTCGCCGACGGCCTCGAGTCCGCCTCGGTAGCCGCCGCCGTAAACCCGACCCTCCCCCAGGCCCTCCACAACTGACCCGACGGTGTCGAGAACGGGTTGACGGTCTCGACGTAGCTGGTGTCAAGTGAATTGGGAGGCATCAGATGTTGAAGGACAGCAAGGCGTTCAGTGGGTTTTCGGTGGATGACCTGTCGCGAGCGAAGGAGTTCTACGGCGAGACGCTTGGGATCGAGGTCGCCGAGGAGAACGGGTTGTTGCACCTGCGGACCGGTGGTGGGAACACGGTTCTCGTCTATCCGAAGGACAATCACGTGCCGGCGGAGTACACCGTGCTCAACTTCCCCGTCGACGATATCGAGGCGACAGTGCGGGAGCTGACCGCGCGCGGGATCGTGTTCGAGAAGTACGTCGACGAGCAGGACGAGCTCGGGATCAATCGCGGTCCGGGACCGTTGATCGCCTGGTTCAAGGATCCGGCGGGAAACGTGCTGTCGATCATTCAGGAGTGAGGGATCGGGTCGTCGTACTGCCCTAGGCGGCCTTGGTAGCCGGCGCCGTTCAGGTACGGCCAGGCGTACGCGGTGCAGCCGTGCAGGCCGAGGGTCTGCTGTTGCATGACCGGCGCCGGTTGACCGGGGCCCGGGCACAGCTCGTGGCCGCGCCCGAGCCGGTGGCCGGTCTCGTGGTTGACCATGTACTGCCGGTACGTCGTCAGCGCGGCGGCGTAATTCCGTACGCCGTGCGCCCACCGCGCCACGTTCAGCACGACCCGGTTCCCGATCCGGCAACTCGTGTATCGATCCCTCGCCCCGCAGAGGAGATCCCGCGTCTGGGGCGTGACCAGCAGCAAGGTGAAATCGGGGATCGTCCCCGGCCCGACCTGCTGGAACCGCCACAGCCCGTGCGACGCCCACCCCTGGGCCCCGCCGTACGTCGCCCGCACGAATCGCGCGAACCCCCCGCGGTCGATACCGGTGATCCCGCCCTCGATCGCGATCTGGAACCGCATCAGCTTCCCCGCCCGCCCGATCACCGCAGGATCCCCGGGCAGTACGGCGTACGACCCCGTGCCCGCCACCGGGTACGAGATCGCCTCCGGAGGTCGCTGCGAAACCACAGACCGCGCCTGCGGTTGCACGGGCTCCGACTTGGCGGGCTGGACAGGCTGGTCCGACTGGACCGACACCGGTACGACGCTACGGCCCGGGTACCCGTGCCGGCCGGATGGGCCGGCAGGAAACAGCACCCAGGCGGCGACCACGACGGCGATCGCGACGACAACGGTCCAGCGGCGCATCCGGTGAGCTCCTCCCAGCACGCTCGGGGCGGGCGTGTTCCGACTCCTTCCTGCCAACTGTGCCCCGAAATCCTTCTCCGTCCACGGGTGGAGACCGGATTTCCATCTGCCACTTTCTGATACACCTGCGTAGTTTCGATCGAAGAAGCACACCTGTATCAAATAAGGAGCCTTCGATGAGACGCTGGACCGCCGGCATCGCGACCCTGCTGACCGTCATCACTCCGTTGACGGCGTGGACCACGGCGCCGGCACCGCGGCTGACCGCCGACGTGAACCGCGACGGACTGCTGACCCCCGCCGACGACCTGGCAAAGTCGGCCTGGACCGATGCCCGCGGCGCGATCTTCCTGCCCAACCTGGACGACGACGAGCACCGTTGCACGGTCGACCCGGCGGACCTCGACGCACCCGGCCGCGCGGTCGACGACAAGCTCGCCGCCTGCAACGACGCCGCAGACGACCGCATCAACGGCCACCGCGACGCCGCCGATCTGGCACCGCTCACAATCGATGCCCAACGCAATCTTTCGGACCACGCAACCGGCACCGTCACGATCTCCCCGGCGGACAAGGGCCGCGTCTTCGCCAACGGCCGCCCGGTCAGCACGCTCACCGCAACGGACCTGCAACGCGGCGTCCGGCTGCAACTCGAAGGCCGCGACATCGTCCGCAACCCCAAGCAATGGGACGGCCTGATCACCGTGACCGTGTCCGTCACCGACCGCGGCCGCACCGGCACCGACGTGGTCCGGATGCGCGTCGCCCCGCTCATGCTGCAGAACGATCTCCAGCGCGCACAAACCGTCCTGGCCGGCCGGCCCGCCAACGGCCAGGGTTGGTGGGGCCGCACTCCGCCGTACCAGGACGGCGTACCCGGCGACTGGCAGCAGTTCGCCAAGACATTGCGTCAGGCAACCAAAGTCCAGTTCGTGAAAGGTACGCCGAAAGGCTGGAAGGACATGTGGTTGCAGGACACGTTCGAGCCGGCGACCGTGAGCATGCCGACCGTCGGCGGCCCGCACACGATGCGCATCCTGATCCGCTCCGGCAACGTCTGGGAGGTCCCCGGCGCCGACACACCACGTCCAGCCGGACGGCTCCTCTACCGCGACCTGCGCGGACCCGACATCGGCGTCGTCCAGGAGCTCGCCGACAAGGCCTCCCCCGGTCTCGACGACCTGCTGAACATGGGCGGCAACCTCGAGTCCCTCCCGCCGTACGCCGGATTTCCGCACGGGCGGATCGTCTACGGGTCGGGCGAGCGGCACCCCGATCCCGGGTTCATCACGATGGTGACGAGCCAGGGGTACCAGCCGCCGGTCGTGATCGACACGTCCTGGCTGATGGTCGGGCACGCGGACGAGACCACGCACGTGGTCCGCGCTAACAACGCCCGCGGCTGGACGCTCGCAGTCGCCGACCCTCGACTCGCCGCACACCTGTTGCGCGACGTGCAACGCCAAGGTGGCGGCGGTCAGCGACTGTTCGCGGACACCAACTCCAGACACAAGCCGACGGTCGACGAAGTGCTCGGCACCAAACTGCAAGACAACGAGGCGGCGGCCAAGCGCATCGACAACCAGCTCGAGATCCTGTTGAAGGCGACCGGTCTCCGCGAAGACGAACTGGTCCGGCTGCCGGTGTTCTTCACCAATGTGCCCGGCTACGGGTTGCTCAAGGCAATGACTCCGGGCTTGGTGAACGGGCTCTCGATCACCGATCGCCAGTTCGCGGCACCAGATCCGCATGGGCCGCGGCTGCACGGCCGGGACGTTTTCCGGCAGGCGACCGAGCGGGCCTTCGCGCGTAACGGCGTACGCGTGCACTGGGTCGAGGACTTCTTCTGGGCGCACCTCGGCGGTGGTGAGTTGCACTGCGCAACCAACGCGCTCCGCGACACCGGCGGCGCTACGCCCTGGTGGTCCGGAAACGCAGCGTCGGGGACTTCGACTCGGTGAAGCCGAGCCCACGGTAGAGGTCGATGCCGTAGTCGGTCGCGTGCAACTCGACCTGGCCGACGCCGGTCTCGTCCCGGAACCAGTCCATCACCGCGACCACGCACGCCCGGGCGAGACCGCGCCGCCGGAAGTCCGGTTCGGTGCTGACGTTGAACAGATGGCCGCGAAGAGTGGTCAGGTCGTTCGGGCCCGGCGCGTGCACGTACACGTTGCCGGCCGCTCCCGCCACCACGCCGGCGCTCGGGTCGTCGACGACGTACGCCGCGAACGTGTCCGGCGACGCCAACTGTCCGGCGAACCACTCGAGCGCGGTCGTCCGCCACGGGGCGTCCGGTCCGCCGATGTCGTTGCCCATCGCTGCGAGCATCAATCCGCGTAAATGGACCAGCGACTCCGCATCATCCGGTTTGGCTCGGCGTACCTGAATGTCGGTCACTTGGCCGATCATGCCAACTTTTTGCCGACTCGGTGAATCGAAGAGGGCATGGCCCCGAGCAGAGCGATGCGCGCGAACCGCGCGCGTCGGCCGAGTCCACGCCGACGCTCCGCCTTCGCCGCACTGACGATCGCCGTCCTCGGCGTGCTGCTCCCCGGTACGGCGTACGTCGTCGCTCGCCGGACCAAGCTCGGTTCGACGCTGATCGTGCTGAGCCTCGCGCTGTACGGCGGCGCGGCGTACGTCGGGCTGCGGAAACGGGACGCGGTGATCTCGTGGGCGCTGAATCCGGCGTTCCTGAACTGGATGATCGTCGGCCTGGCCGCGATCGCACTCGTGTGGATCGTCGTCCTGGTCACGTCGTACAAGATGCTCCGGCCGCTGACCGTCGGACCGGGATCCCGGCTGCTCGGGGCGCTGGTGATCGGCGTGATCTGCTTCGCGATGACGGTGAGCACGGCGACCGGCGCGCAGACGTTGATGGCACAGCGGAACCTGGTGACGAAGGTCTTCGGGGGCGATGAGTCGAAGAGCCAGACACGGCCGACGATCACCCCGAAGAAGGACATCTGGCAGCAGCTGCCGCGGCTGAACATCCTGCTGCTCGGCGCGGACGACGGCGAGGGTCGCGGGGGGACGCGGACCGACACGGTGATGGTCGCGAGCATCGACACCAAGACCGGCAACACCTCGCTGATCTCGCTGACCCGGAACTTCATGCGGATGCCGTTCCCGGAGGATTCCCCGCTGCACAAGATCTATCCGACCGGGTTCTGGGACCCGAACGGCCCGCAGGAGCAGTCAGAGTTCTACCTGGACGCCATGTACCGCAACATCCCGAGGCTGCATCCCGGCATCCTCGGCCCCTCGGACAACGAGGGCGCGGACATCCTCAAGGTGTCCGTCGGCGAGGCGCTGGGGCTGCGGATCCACTACTACGTGCAGATCAACCTGGCCGGGTTCGCGCAGCTGGTCGAGGCGCTCGGGGGGATCACGGTGAACATCAACTACCCGGTCCCGGTCGGCGGCAACGACGACAAGAAGATCCCGCCGAGCCGGTACCTCGCTCCGGGTCCGAACCGGAAGCTGAACGGCACCGACGCGCTGTGGTTCGCGCGCGGCCGGTACAAGGTCCCGACCGCGGACCTCGCACGCCAGGCCCGGCAGCGCTGCACGATCAAGGCGATCGTCGAG
This sequence comes from Kribbella pratensis, assembly GCF_004366075.1. GTDB lineage: Bacteria > Actinomycetota > Actinomycetes > Propionibacteriales > Kribbellaceae > Kribbella > Kribbella pratensis. The sequence continues at coordinate 298,932 of NZ_SODU01000002.1, forward strand.
CGCGCCACCCCGCAGAACGTGCTGACGAACTACGACGCGATCGCGAAGGCCGGCGAGCAGCTGATCCGCACCGACATCCCGCGGAACCAGCTGGGCGCGTTCGCCACGCTGGGAGCGCGGGTGAAGACGGCGAAGATCACCAACGTCGACCTCGACAAGAAGAAGAACTTCCCGACCGGCCGCAACCCGAACTACGCCGGGATGCGCGAGATCGTGGCGCAAGCCCTCAACCCGGTCCGTCGTACGACGACCGTGCCGCGCAAGACCACCACGGCGCCGCCGTCCACTGCGGCCCAGCCGAAGGCCACCCCGAAGCCCGCCGCGGACGACCTGACGTCCGCCTGCGCCTACAACCCAGGCATGCCCCGTTAGGCGCAGTGGACGTCGAGTTCTACTCTCGGGTTCCGGTCAGGATGCAGAACTCGTTGCCGTCCAGGTCGGCCATCGGGATCGCGTCCGCGCCCTCCTGGCCGCTGTCCAGCCGGGTCGCGCCGAGCCCGATCAGCCGCTCGACCTCGGCGTCGACGTCCCCGTCGGCCGGGACGGTGAGGTCCCAGTGCAGCCGGTTCTTCGGTGCCTTCGGGCTGACCGGCCCCCCACCCCACGCGACCTTCGGTCCGCCTGACGGCGCCTGGATCGCGGTCTCCTCGTCCTGGTCCCAGACCAGCGGCCAGTCGACCGCCTTGCTCCAGAAGTACCCGACCGCCCGGGTGCCGTCCGACGCCAGCTCACCGAGGAACGCGGTGTCCGCGAGGAACTTGTTCCCCGCCTCGATCACACAGAACTCGTTGCCTTCCGGATCAGCGAGGACGATATGTTCTTCCTCCGGCTTCTGCCCGACGTCGAGGTGCCGGCCGCCGAGCTCGAGCGCCCTCGCCACCGTCTCCTGCTGCTGCTCAGGCGTTTGGCTGGTCAGGTGGAGGTGGATCTGATTCGGGCGATCCTTCTCGACGTCACTGTGCAAGAACCGCAGCCGGAAACTGGTGTCGGCGTCGGGCAGCAACTCGTTCCCGTCGGCCTGCTCCCACCCGAGCAGGCCCGCCCAGAACCGCGCCAGCCCAGCGGGATCCTTCGCGTCGATCGACAGCGCATAGAGGTTGATACTCATCGGATCTCCCAATCGGCCGGGGATGTCACCGTAGGGCGGTGCCGATCGGTGCCGCAAAGCATTTAGCGGACCGACGCCGCGGCGATCCGCGCGTGGTGATCGGCCTGCTCCCGGGACATCGGCTGCCTCAGGAGGACCACCTGGTGATAGAGCGGTGCGGTCGCGGTGAGCAGGAGCTGATGGGGATCGGTGCCGCTCGGGATCTCGCCGCGTGCGACAGCTCGGCTGACGACCAGCGCGGTGCGCTCGTAGCGGTCCTCCCAGAAGCGGGTGAGTGCGTCGGCGGCATCCGTCGTACGGAAGGAGGCCGCGATCACCGCCTGGGTGATGGACGGCCGGGCGGTGAGTGCAGCGTGGATCTCGCGGTTGACGGCAACCAGATCTCCTTCGAGCGAACCCGTGTCGGCCGGCTCCCACGAGTCGTCGGCACCTGCCTCGAGCAGATCGACCAGGAGGCCGGGGACCGTCTTCCAGCGCCGGTACAGGGTCGTCCGGTGTACGCCGGAACGCGCGGCGACCGCGTCGATCGTGAGCCCGTCGTACCCGTGCTCGGCCAGCTCGGTCTCCACCGCCGCGAGCACGTCCGAGCGCACGCGGGCCGTCCGTCCTCCCGGCCTACTTGCGCGAACCTCAGCGATCATGACATCATCCTAACGCAACGTCCGTCGCATTTAGGGAGCAGCCAGTGATCCTCTGACCCGCCGTTCGCCAACCACGAACCCGCGAGAGGTCAGGAGGATCCTCATGTCTACTCAGCTGTCCCTGCACGACGTCACCAAGTCCTACGACCACCGCCTGGTGCTCGACCAGGTCACCTGCGCCTTCCCGCCCGGGCAGGTCAGCGGCCTGATCGGCGAGAACGGCTCCGGCAAGTCGACGCTGCTGCGGATCCTGGCCCGTCTCGAACCGGCCACGGACGGGACGGTGAACGCCACCGGGAGCATCGGCTTCCTGGCGCAGGACAACCCGTTGCCGCTCGACCTCGACGTACAGGCGCTGGCCGATCATGCGCTCGCCGACCTGCGCCGGATCGAGGCGCGGATGCGTTCGCTGGAAGGATTGCTTGCCGAGGGTCACACCGACGTTCTGGATGAGTACGGCGAACTCCAGACGGTGTTCGAGATCCGCGACGGGTACGACGCCGACGCACGGTTCGCCCGTGCGACGTACGGGCTCGGGCTGTCCACGCTGCCGGGCGATCGCCGGTTGTCCGAGCTGTCCGGCGGCGAGTTGGCGCGGCTGCACCTGGCCGCCGTACTGGCGTCGTCCCCGGAGGTCCTGCTGCTCGACGAGCCGACGAACCACCTGGACGTGTCGGCCGCCACCTGGTTGGAGGACCACCTGCGATCCCGGCGCGGTACGACGGTTGTCGTCTCGCACGACCGCGCCTTCCTCGAGCGGGTCGCTTCGACACTGTTCGAGGTCGACGGCGACACGCACCGGGTCACGCGGTACGGCAACGGCTTCCAGGGCTACCTGCAGGAGAAGGCAGCCGAGCGGGCGCGACTCGAGCAGGCCCGGCAGCAGTGGGAGGACGAGGTCGCGGAGATGCGCGTGCTCGTCCGGACCACCGCCGACCGGGTCGCGTACGGGCGACCGATGAAGGACAACAACAAGGTGGCGTACGACCGGGCGACCGGTCGCGTCAACGAGGCGGAGCGGAGCAAGATCCGCAACGCCAAGGAGCGACTGCGCCGCCTGGAGGAAGACCCGCCGCCGGTGCCGGCGAAGCCGCTCCGCTTCAAGGGGTCGATCCGCACGACCGGCGCTCCGGCCGGGGTGGATGCGGTGGGCATCGCGGTCACGGATCGGCTCCTGGCGACGTCCCTCGACGTACCCGCTGGTGGTCGCGTACTGATCACCGGACCGAACGGCGCCGGCAAGTCGACCCTCCTCGACGTTCTCGCCGGTGCGCTCCAGCCGGACTCCGGGTACGTCGATCGCCACGGACGGATCGGCTACCTGCAGCAGGAAGCGGTCGAGGCGCGCCCGGACGAAACGTTGCGCGAGGCACTCGCACGACATCCCGGCGCGGCGGCTCTGGGGCTGTTCCGTCAGGAGCAGTTGCAGACCCGGGTCGGTGCGTTGTCGACCGGGCAACGCCGACGGCTCGCGTTGGCACGAGTGCTGACCACGCCGTACGACGTACTGCTGCTCGACGAGCCGACGAATCACCTGTCCCTCGTGCTGGTGGAGGAACTGGAGGCGGCGCTCGACCGGTACGCCGGCGCACTCGTCGTTGTCAGCCACGACCGCCGCTTCATCTCCCGCTGGCGCGGCACCATCGTTGATCTCGAGGAGAACACCTATGTCAGTCGATGAGTTCACGGTCGACGGCGCGCCGTACGGCGTGGTCGCGGCGGGCGGTGAGGTGTGGACGACGCTCGTCCACACCGGCCGCGTCGCGACCGTGTCGGGCCGCGTGTTCGACCTCGACGCACCCGGGTCCCGCCCGAGCGTGATCGTCGACGGTCCCGACGACGCCGTCTGGTTCACCCGCAACGGCGACGACCGGATCGGCCGGATCGGGTACGACGGGGCGGTGTCGGCGACCGAGCTCACGGACGCGCCGTACGGACTGTGCGTCGGTCCCGACGGCGCCTTGTGGTGCACGTTGATGAGCATCGACGCGATCGGGCGGATCACGGTGGACGGCGAGGTGTCGACGTACCCGATCGGTACGGCGGGCGCGTTCCCGGGGATGATCACGACGTACGCGGGCGATCTGTGGTTCACGCTCAACCAGACCAACGCGATCGGCCGGATGACCACCGGCGGCGAGGTCACCACCTATCCCCTGCCGACGCCCGCCGCGGGTCCGGTCGGTATCAGCGCGGGGCCGGACGGCGTCTGGTTCACCGAACTGCTCGCGAGCCAGGCGGGCCGGATCAGCGTCGACGGGTCCATCTCGGAATTCGCGCTTCCGATCGATTCGAAGCCGCATGCCGCGGCGGCGACACCTGATGGTGGTTGCTGGCTCACTCTGTGGGCGGCGGCCGCACTGGTCCACATCGATGCCAAGGGCAACATCACTGAACAGGTCGCGTTCACTGAAGGCGCCGAACCGCACGGTCTGTACGCCGACACCTCGGTGTGGGTCGCGCTGGAGAAGGGTTCCGTGGCTCACATCCAAGCGCGCGGGTGAGGAGGTTCACTCGGTGGAGGGAGGACGCGAGGGCCCGTCCGGGAGCACAGTGGTGATGTGAGCACGGACGTGCAGGTACGGGGGCCGCGGGTTCGTGATGTGATCGCGGTGGGTCGCCCGGCGTTCTGGGTCGTGTCGATCGTGCCTTACTACACGGGGATTCTGCTCGCGACCCATCGGCTGATCCCGCCGTTCGGGGAGTGGCCGCGGCTGATCGTCGGGGCCGTCGTGATGGGGCCGCTGGTTTGGCTGGCAGTGCTGGCGGTCAACGACGCGTACGACCTGCCGAGCGATCGGCTCAACCCGCGGAAGGCCAAGTCGCCGCTGCTCGACGGGCGGATCACGCTGCGAGCGGCGAAGCGGCTGGCCTTCGCGGCGGCCGTGGCGGCGGTCGGACTGAGCCTGCATGTCGGGATCGTGTTCGCGCTGGGCGTCCTGCTCGCCGTACTCCTGGGCTACGCGTACTCCGTCCCACCGGTGCGGTTGAAGACCCGCGCCGGCTTCGACGTCGCGGTCAACGCCCTCGCCCTCGGCGCCTTCGGCCCGCTGGCCGGCTGGGCCGCGATCAACCCGGACCTGAGCGACTTCCCTTGGCTGATGGGCCTGCAGGGAACCCTCGCCGCGATCGGCCTCTACCTCCCCACCACGCTCGCCGACCTCGAGGCAGACCGCGCCGCCGGCTACCAGACCATCGCAGTCCGCTTCGGCCCCCGCACGACGTACCTGATCGGGTACGCCGCCTGGATCGCAGCCGCCGCCCTGTCGGTAATCCTCGCCGCCACCAACACCATCATTCCCCGCGCCATGCTGTCCCTCGAGCTGGTGATGGTCCCCGTCCTCATCGCCGCCTACCGCAAACTCATTGGCCCGGGTCAGTCCTTCAAGGGCATCATCGTTCTCGCCTCCCTGTTCCTCTTCCCCTGTGGAACGTTCGCCCTCACCTACACCGGAGTCCTGTAGATGTATCCGGACATCGAGCCGTACGACCACGGGATGCTCGATGTCGGTGATGGACACCGTGTCTACTGGGAGGTCTGCGGCGACCCCGCAGGCAAGCCTGCGCTCGTCGTCCACGGCCGCCGAGCCGACCGTGGACCTGAGCACCAACACCACCGCCCACCTGATCGCAGATTCCGGGACGGCGTACCGGAAGGCCAACGGGACGGGAATCTGGCGCTCGCGTACAGCTGTCTTCTGCACGACCCCGACCCGGCCGTCCGCGAGAAGGCCGCACGTGACTGGTGCGACTGGGAGGACACTCAGGTCCGCACACATCCGGGCAGGCGACCGGACGCCGCGTACGACGATCCCGTCTTTCGGCTGCGGTTCGCGCGACTCGTGACGCACTACTGGGCGCACGCGGCCTGGCTGGAAGAGGACGTTCTCGTGCGGGAGGCGGGGAAGCTGGCCGGGATCCCGGGGGTGCTGATCCACGGCAGGCTCGACATCAGCGGCCCGCCTGACATCGCCTGGCGGATGGCTCAAGCCTGGCCAGGCGCGGAGTTGCACCTCGTAGAGCAAGAAGGTCACGGAGCCGGCGGCCGGCGCACCACGGAGCTGATCCTCGCCGCACTGGACCACTTCGCATTACGGAGCTGACCGGATCGGACGGGCATGCACGTGCACGTGCACGGTGGGCAAAGATTTGATCACTGATCTTTACAGCGATGAAACGTTCATGAACTCTTGGGTCCCATGACTCTGACCCGCCCGGAGCTCGAGACCGATTACGCCCTCAGCCGGTCCGACATCGCACACTTCAGGCAGCACGGGTTCGTGAAGCTGAAGAACGTGCTCAGTGCGGAGACGATCGCGGAGTACGAGCCGGAGATCACCGACAAGGTGATCGAGCTCAACACGCAGGAACAGCCGCTGGACGAGCGCGACACCTACGGCAAGGCGTTCCTGCAGGTCACGAACCTCTGGCAGGACAGCGAGCGGGTGCTGGAGTTCGTCTCGTCGCCGCGGCTCGCGCGGATCGCGGCGCAGCTGCTCGGCGTGCAGTCGGTGCGCCTGTACCACGACCAGGCGCTCTACAAGGAGTCCGGCGGCGGAGTCACCCCGTGGCACGCGGACCAGTACTACTGGCCGTTCATGACCGATCGGTGCGTGACGATCTGGGTCCCGCTGCAGGAGACCCCGATGGAGATGGGGCCGCTGTCGTTCGCGGCCGGCAGTCACACGTTCGAGCACGGGCGGGACCTCCCGATCAGCGACGAGTCGGAGCGCGTGCTGCAGGAAGCGCTGGCCGAGCAGAACTTCCCGGAGATCTCCGAGCCGTACGAGCTCGGCGAGGTCAGCTACCACCTCGGCTGGACCTTCCATCACGCGCCGCCGAACACCACCGACATCCCGCGCCGGGTCATGACGGTGATCTACGTCGACGCGGCGATGACGATCTCGCAGCCGTCGAACGCGAACCAGGTGGTCGATCTGGCCAGCTGGATGCCCGGCAATCAACCCGGCGACACCATCTCCTCGCCGCTCAACCCGATCCTCTACTGAGCGATCCCGCTCCGTCGCCGGCGACAGAGCGCGCGTTCTGTACCTATTGGTATGTACGATGCTGCCATGAACTCATCGATCAGCCGGGTAGTCGTCCTGGATCAGCACCTGCCGGAGGCGCTCCCGGTGCAGCGCGTCGAGGTCCGCCGGATCACGATCGACCCGCACACCGCGCTCGGCGCCCACGTCCACAACGGCCCCGTGTTCGGCAACATCGTGTCGGGGTCGGCGATCTACCAGCAGTCCGAGGACACCGAGCCGCAGGTCCTCCACCCCGGCGACGTGTTCTACGAGCCCGCCGTCGAACGAATCGCACGCTTCGACACCGAGGAAGAGGGCGTCACCTTCCTCGCCTACTTCCCACTGACGGCCGGCCAGGACGCGACACTCGACCTGGTCTAGAGAGTCCGTTTCTGCGGATAGATCGTTTCGCCACGGGCCAGCTGCTCGACGTACAGCGCGATCCGCTTGGCTCGGGTTTCGGGGCGTTTTGCGTCGTTCACCCGGAAGACGACGGCGAACCGATTGGCTTTGGTCAGGATCTCGAACATGGCCTGCGCCGTCGGTTCCGCGGCCAGTGCGGCCGCGAGATCGTCCGGGATCTCGAGCGCGCCCGCCCCGCCGTACGCGTTGTCCCAACGGCCGTCGGCCTTCGCGCGTTCGACCTCGGCGCGTCCGGCCGCGCGCATCCGCCCTTCCTGTTCGAGCCGCGCGATCAGGCCGACGTTCCGTTTCGACCACATGCTCCGCGCGCGACGCGGCGTGTACCGCTGCACGAACGTTTGCTCGTTGCGCCCCCGCCGTTGCCCGTCGATCCACCCGTGACACAGGGCTTCCTCGAGCGCTTCGTCGTACGTCAGGCTCGTCGGCATCGTCACGTTCTTCTTCGCGAGCACGAGCCATACGCCGTCCGAATCCTGGTGATGCTCGCGCAGCCAACTCCGCCAGGCGGCAGCATCCACGACGATCAGTTCTGCGGTCACGAGGCAGCCTCCCGATAGCGCGCGGCCAACTGCGTCGCCGCATCCTTCAACTCTTGAGGACCAACAAACTCCAGATCGCACTCGAACATCCCGAACGTCGCGGCCAGACCCGTCCACGACCATCCGCTGAGCGCGAGCCGGCAACTCGTCGGCGTGAGCTCCTCGACGACGGCACCGTGACCGGCCCATTGCGCGATGTCCGACGCCTTCGCCTGCAGGATCGCCTCTCCACGGCAGGGGTTGCGGTCCTGTCCGCGGAACTTGCTGGAGATGTACGTCGCCACGTCGGGCGCCGGCAGTTCACGCGGCGCGAACCGCGGCCCGGTCGGCGTCTTCGGCGTCATCCGATCCACCCGGAACGTCCGCCAGTCGTTGCGATCCAGGTCCCAGCCGACGAGGTACCACCGCCCGCCCCACGTCACCAGGTGATGCGGCTCCACCTTCCGCGGCGGCACCCATTCCTCGGTGCCGGCACCGGGTGAGGCGTAGTCGAAGCGCAGTACTTCGTTCGCGCGCACCGCCGTACCGATCGAGATCAACTGTTCTGAGTCGACCGTCGTACGGCGGTTGGCGTAGCGGTCGACCGTGGTCACCTGCAGGGCGTCGACCCGTTGCCGCAACCGCGCCGGCATCACCTGACGAACCGTGGCCAGCGCCCGCAGCGCGCCCTCTTCGATCCCGGTGACCGTGGTCGTCGCGGTCTGCAGGGCGACCGCGACGGCGATCGCCTGATCGTCGTCGAACAGCAGCGGCGGCAGATCCGCCCCCGCATCCAGGCGGTAGCCGCCGTCGGGTCCCTTGGTCGCGCGCACGGGATACCCGAGGTCGCGCAGCCGGTCCACGTCCCGGCGGACGGTGCGCGGGCTGACTTCCAGGCGATCGGCCAGGAGCTGCCCGGGCCAGTCGCGGCGGGCCTGAAGCAAGGAGAGCAGCGCGAGCAGTCGGGCTGAGGTCTCGGACATGACTTCAGATTGCCATGAGTAGCGGCCAGAACCTGTCCTCTTTCCCTGGAAATGTCTTCCGTAGAGACCCTGACCGAAGGAGAGATCGTGATCAGCACCCGAGCGCTCACCCGGGACTTCGTGGTGAGCCGTACCGAGACCGTGCACGCGGTCCGCGGCATCAGCCTGGACGTCGAACCCGGTGAACTGGTCGCCGTCCTCGGCCCGAACGGCGCCGGCAAGACGACCACACTGCGCATGCTCACCACCTTGATCACGCCGACCTCAGGCACCGCGACGGTCGCCGGGTACGACGTGACCACACAACCCAGCCAGGTCCGACGCCGGATCGGGTACGTCGGGCAGGGCAACGGCGCCGGTCACTCGCAACGGGTCGGCGACGAACTCGTCGGGCAGGGCGTGATCTACGGGCTCGACCGCCGTACCGCCAAGCTGCGGGCCGGCGAACTGCTCGACGCCCTGGAACTGAAGGACCTGGCGCGGCGCAAGGTGTCGGAACTGTCGGGCGGGCAGCGCCGGCGGCTCGACGTCGCGATGGGTCTGGTGCACGCGCCGTCGCTGCTGTTCCTGGACGAACCGTCGACCGGCCTCGACCCGCAGAACCGGGCGAACCTGTGGGACCACATCCTGCGGATGCGCGAGCAGTACGCGATGACGATCATGCTCACCACGCACTACCTGGACGAGGCCGACTCGATGGCCGAGCGCGTGGTCGTGGTGGACCACGGCGAGGTGATCGCCGACGACACAGCCGACGGGCTGAAGGCCAAGCTTGCCGGTGACCGGCTCGCGGTCACCGTTGCTCCTGGCAACATCGCGCGGTTGAGCGAGCTGGCCGGGAAGTTGCCCGGGGCCCGCGAAGTGATTGCCGTCGGCGACGAGGTGAGCGTCCGGGTCGCGGACGGGCCGGCCGCGCTTCCCGAACTGGTCGCGGCTGCGCAGCGCGACGGCGTACCTATCGCGGCGGCGCAGGTGCACCGCCCGACTCTCGACGACGTGTTCCTCAACCTCACCGGGCGCAGCCTGCGTGAAGACTCGAACGGAAAGGCAGCCTGATGACCACCCTGACCCTGTCCGCAACCTCCACCGCGACCGCGGCCCAGCCCTCGCGGAACCTGCTCCGCGACATCCGGATCGTGATGGCGCGGGAACTCAAGCCGGTACTGCGCGACCCGTTCAGCCTGCTGTTCGGGATGATCCAGCCGCTGGTGTTCCTCGCCCTGTTCGGGCCGCTGCTGTCCGGCTCGATGGGCGGCGCGTTCGGCGACGGCGTGTGGCAGTGGTTCGTCCCGTCGATCCTGGTGATGACCACGCTGTTCGGTACGTCGACCACGGGGGCGAACCTGCTGTCCGAGTTCCAGACCGGTGCGCACGAGCGGATGCTGGTCACGCCGTTGTCCCGCTCCTCACTGCTGATCGGCCGGGCGCTGAAGGAGATGGTGCCGCTGTTCGGGCAAGCGGTGGTCGTGATCGCGGTGATGACACCGTTCGCGTTCGACCTGCACCTCGGCGGCGCGCTGATCGGGCTTGCACTGCTAGCGGTGTTCGGTGTCGGGCTTGGCTCGTTCAGCTACGCGCTGGCGATCGCGGTACGCAAGCAGGACTGGATGTTCTGGGTGGTGCAGCAGACGTTCCTGTTCCCGTTGATGATCCTGTCCGGGATGCTGCTGCCGCTCGAGACCGGTCCCGGCTGGATGCGCGCCGCCTCGAAGTTCAACCCGTTGTCGTACGTCGTCGACGCGGAGCGGACCCTGTTCTCGGGCGACGTACTGTCCAGCGCGGCGCTCTGGGGATGGGCCGCGGCGATCGTGACCGCGGCGCTCGGGCTGACCGTCGGCATCCGCGCGATGCTGCGCTCGGCCGATTGACCCAAATGCGTCACTGTCCCCGCTGGGCCGTCCCCCACGATGGAATTCACCTACGGTAGCGCTCAGATCACCCACCGCCCCCAAAGGAGATCTGATGAGGCCCCGCCCCGCCTTGTTCGCCGTACTGACTTCTCTGGCCGCCGCCGCGCTCGCCGCCTCGAGCGCGGTGGCGGCGCCGTTTCCGCAAACCGACACCGAGAAGCGTGTGGTGGCTGCGACCGATACTGACGGCGACTCGTTGCCCGACACCTGGGAGACGAACGGGTACGACGCGAACGGCGACGGCGTCGTCGACGTGGACCTGCCCGGGATGGGCGCGAACCCGAAGAAGAAGGACCTGTTCGTCGAGATGGACTACATGGCCGGCCGGCTCACCACCACGGCGGGCCTCGACCGGATCGTTCAGGTGTTCGCGTCGGCCCCGGTCGGCAACCCGGACGGCAGCACGGGGATCAAGATCCACCTCGACGCCGGCGCCGCCCGCGGTACGGCGTACAACCTCGGCGGTGGCAACGAGGTCGCGTACGACGCCGACCTGAACCCGTCGGCGACCCAGACGAACGCGATCAAGGCCGCCAACTTCGCGTCGGCGCGCAAGGCCGTCTTCCATTACATGATCTGGGGCGACAGCTACGACGGCGGCTGCAGCAGCGGCCAGGCGTTCAACATCCCGAACGACACGTTCATCGTGACGGTCGGCCCGAAGTGCAACTGGAACGCGACCGACGACATCAACGTGGGCACGTTCATCCACGAGCTCGGCCACAACATCGGCCTGAAGCACGGCGGCACCGACAACCTGAACTACAAGCCGAACTACCTGAGCGTGATGAACTACTCGTTCCAGCTCGGCGGCGTGCTCAAGGCCGACGGTACGAAGTACTGGGGCTACTCGAGCGTCCAGCCGACCTCGATCAACGAGGCCCGGCCGGACGAGAGGGTCGGCCTCGGCAGCCTGGGCGCCGGGTACCGAACGAGCTGGAAGTGCCCGAACGGCTCGACCAGGACGACGGCCGGCGCCGCGAACCAGCCGATCGACTGGAACTGCGACGGCGACACCACCGACACCACGACCGCCGCCGACATCAACGGCGACAAGACCACGTCGATCCTGATCGCCCAGAACAACTGGGCCAACCTCGTCTTCGGCGGCGGCGCGGTCGGCGGAGGCAGCGAACTCCAGTCCAAGACACCCGCCACGGAACTCCAGGAACTCACCCACACCGAGTGGACCGAGATGCAACACCGCTGACCGCCCGCCGGTGGTGTGGGAGGCGGACGGCCAGCACTCATCAATTGAGGTCGGCGCGGGCGGCTGAGCGTGTAGCCGCCTGTGATTTCGCAGTTGTGTAGTGCTGGGCGTCCGCACCTACCCAGCCCAGACCCCGGTCGCCGCGGTTTCGCGGGCCCAGTCGGTGAAGTCGCGGGGTGCGCGGCCGAGCACCTGCTCGACGCCGTCGGAGACGTACTCGGAGCGATGGTTGCGGATGACGGTGAACAGGTCGCGGACGGCGGTGGCATCTTCGGGCGTGAGGCCTTGCTCGGTCAGTTCCGCGACGTGGGCCTCGGGGTCGAGGTCGACGTACTTGATCGGGCGGCCGGTTGCGGTGGTGAGCTCGTCGGCGATCTCAGTCATTGTGAGGGTGCGTGGGCCGGAGATCGCGAGCGTCTGGCCGACGTACGACTCGTTGAGCAGGGCGGTGGTCATCACGTCGCCGACATCGTCGGTGTCGATCCACGCCTCACCACCGGTGCCCGCGGACAGCCGGATCTCGCCGACCAGCACGTGGTAGCGCAGGAAGTCTTCGCTGAAACCCTGCGCGAACCAGGCCGGCTGCACGATCGTCCAGTCCAGTCCGCTGGCGCGCACCACGTTCTCGAGGTCGAGCTGCCCGTCGTACACGGCGAAGTCGCGCCCCGGGCTACCCACGCCACGACCCGACAGCAGGACCACTCGCCGCAGCCCGTCGGCCTGCTCGACGAACTTGCCGGCCTGCGCGAGTCCGGTCGGCCCGACCGGCGGCGCGAGGTACGCCGTGTGGGTGCCGCGGATCGCGTCCGCCCAGGTGCTCTCGTCGTACCAGTCGAACCGTCGCTCGCTGGAGCGGGACGCGAGCCGGTACGGGACGCCCCGCGCCTCGAGCTGCGCCGCGACGCGACGGCCGGTCTTGCCTTTGCCACTGAGGATGAGAATCGGGTTCATGGCTCCAGTCCACTGGAGTGCGGTGAGACAAACCATGGCCGTACGCCGCAATTCCATGTTCGGAACGCTCAACCTGACGTAGGCTCGGCGCATGGACGTGCTCGACGAACTGCTGGCCGGGACCCGCGCGCAGGACGGGGTGTTCAACCTGACGATCCTGGATCTGCCCTGGGCGCTGGAGATCCGCGACGAGGCGCCGCTGGCGCTCGCGATCCTCATCCGCGGATCCGGCTGGATAACCCGCGAGGGCCTCGAGCCGCAGCGGATGGAGCAGGGCGACGTCGCGATCGTCACCGGCCCGGAGCCGTACGTCGTCAGCGACAGCCTGACCACCGCGCCACAGTTACGGATCCACCCCGGCGGCATCTGCGAACCGTTGCCCGGGGCACCGGCCGACTACTCCGCCCGGCTCGGCGTGCGAACGTACGGCGCTCGCAAGTCGGGTGAAGTGATGGTTGCCAGCGGCACCTATCAGGTCGCGGGCGATGTCAACCGGAGGCTCGTGACAGCACTCCCGCCGGTGCTGGTCGTACCCGCGGCCGAGGTGGCGGGGTCGGTGATGGACATGATCACCAGCGAGATCCAGCGGGACGCGCCCGGTCAGCAAAGCGTGCTGGACCGGTGGCTCGACCTCGCGCTGATCACCACCCTGCGCGCGTGGTTCGCCCGGCCGGACTCGCATGCACCGGGGTGGTACCAGGCGCAGACCGATCCGGTGGCGGGTACGGCGTTGCGCCTGCTGCACGAGGATCCGGCGTACCCGTGGAACGTCACCGAGCTCGCGGATCGGGTCGGGATCTCGCGCGCGTCGTTGGCCCGGCGATTCAGCGCGGTCGTCTGTGAGGCGCCGATGAGCTACCTGACCGGCTGGCGGATCACGCTCGCCGCGGATCAGCTGCGGTCGACCCGGGACACCGTCGAGACGATCGCCCGGCGGGTCGGGTACGCGAACGCCTTCGCGTTGAGCGTTGCGTTCAAGCGGGTCCGTGGTGTCACGCCTACCGCTCATCGCCGGGCGGCGTGAAAGCTTCAACCGACAGGTTCAACGATACGATTGAGGCTCATGGGTCATGAAGAAGTCCCGCTGAGCCTTGACGAGCTGCGACAGCTGAGCCTGTGGACGGCCGCCTGCGCGGAACAGGCGTTGCCGCTGTTCGAGGCCGCGGCGCCGGGCGATCGGCGGGCGCGGGACGCGATCGAGGGGGTCCGCGAGTTCGGTGCCGGAGGCAAGCGAACGAAGGCGATCCGGACCGCCGCCTGGGCAGCACTCAAGGCAGCCGGTGAGTTGAACGCAGCCGGTCGCCGGCGGACGGCAGACGATCCCGCAGCGGAGGCGCAGGCAGTGGAGGCGCGGGCGGCGGAGGCAGCTGCGCGGGCGGCGGTCGGCGCCGCTGGTTCGGCGTACCTGCATCCGTTCGCGGCGGCCACTCAGGTGAAGCACATCGTCGCGGCGGCGCAGTATGCGGCGTACGCGCGGGAGCTGGCGACCGGCGATCCGGGAGCGGCCGATGCGGTCGTCCGGTGGGCGGTCGAACGCGTCCCACCCACGGTCCGCGAGGTTCTCGCGCGCTACCCCGACGGCGCACCCGGCCGCACCCGGCTCGGCGAACTGCACCGCCGAATCGAGGCTGAGCTCAGGCGACCGTCGACTTCATGAACGCGAGCGCCTGCGGCCACGCGAGCCGGAACGCGTCCGCGTTGACGTCCTTGTCGTGCCGCGACTTGTCCGAGAACCCGTGGTCCGCACCGGGGAAGTACTGCGCGAACGTCGCGCCGGCGGTCCGCGCCTGCAACACGGTCTGCAACGTCTCGAAGTCCGCATTGGGTACGGCGGCGTCCGCGCTCGGGTAGCTCACCAGCACCGGCGCCGTGACCCCGGCGGCCTCCGCAATCGCGTCGTACGTGTGATGCGGTGGCCGGTTCGACGGCACGGTCGGGTGGAAGGCGACGACGTTCGCCACCCGCTGGTCGCGGGCCCCGAGCAGGAAGGCGAACCGTCCGCCGAGGCACCATCCGATGACGCCGACCTTGCTGCACCCGAGATCGTCGAACAGGTAGTCCAGCAACGCGCCCTGCTCGGCGAGCGCGGCGTCGTCGTCCATCTCCCGCAGCATCCCGCTGAGCTCTTCCCGGGTGGCGTCGTCGGTGCTGCGCCCCTTGAACGGGTCCCACGCCAGCGCGGTGATCCCTTCCCCGGCCAGCTCGTCGGCCCACTCCCGGATCTGCTCACCGATCCCGGTGATCATCGGGAGCAGCAACATCCCGGCCCGCCCGACCCGCGCGAGATAAGCGTCCTGCTCCCCAACCGTCACAGTCACACCCATGCGGGAAATCTTATGGTCAGCTGACGCCGACCGTCTGGTGGTCCACCTCGATGACGCCGATGACGCGTTCCACGTCGCGGCCGTAGGGCCGGCCGATGTACTTCTGGGCGATCTGGTCGACGAGCTCCCAGCCCGCGTCACCGTCGATCCACTCGACGACGCGACCGCGAACGATGACCGGCTCGTACGGGTTGTCGACCGGCGCGAGGGATACCGCGACGCGCGGGTCGCGCTGGAGGTTGCGCGCCTTCTGCGAGGTCGGGCCGGTCAGGAAGATGATCTTGTCGTCGAGCGAGCTCACCCACAGCGGGATGGAGTGCGGCGACCCGTCCGGCAGGACGGTGGCCAGGTGGGCGATGGAGGTGCTCTCGACGGCGTTGCGTACGGCGGGCTTCAACATGACTCTGCTCCTTCAGCAAACGATGCGGGTGAGGTTTCAGCGGACGATCTCGTAGTGCAGGTGGGTGACGCCGGGCGCGGGTACGGCCTCGATCAGGTTCAGGCGGACGTGCTCCGGAAGCTCCTGGAAGAACGGCCGGCCGCCGCCGAGCAGGATCGGCACCTGATGCAGCACGAGCTCGTCGACGAGGCCCGCCTGGAGTGCCGCGGTCACGACCCCGCCACCCATCAGACCCACATCCTTCCCACCGGCGAGCTCACGCGCCGCGGCGATCGCGTCCTCGATGGTGCCGGCGAGAGTCTGCCGTTCGCTGATCTCGGGCACCGGACCGTGACTGACGACCACCAGAGGAGCCTTCGGGTGCGGGCTGCCGCCGCCGAAGTGGCCCGAGTCGTCGTACGTCTTGTGCCCGGCGACCATGGCCCCGACCCGACCGGCGAGCGCGTCGAAGATCCGTGCGCTCGGTGCGCTCAGCTTGAAGCCGTCGAACACCTGGCTCGGGGTGTCGCCGTCGAAGTACCAGTCGAACAGCATCGGCGCGTCGCCGAGGCCGTGATCCGGACCGGACCCGCGTCCGGTGATGTATCCGTCGACCGAGACGGCGAGGGCGCAGACCACCTTGCTCATCGTGTTCACCTTCCCTTGGGGTTCCTTGAAGGAACGCTAACATGATGGAGTTCCTTGAGGGAACCCCAAACGCTAGACTGGTGTCATGCAGCGAACGAACTTCAGTGAGATGGCGTGCTCGATCGCGCGCACGCTGGACGTGATCGGCGAGCCGTGGTCGCCGTTGATCCTCCGCGACATCTGGGTCGGGTTCTCCCGGTTCGAGCAGCTCCAGGCGGACCTCGGGATCTCCCGCAAGGTGCTCACCGAGCGGCTGAACCACCTGGTCGACCGGGGCGTGCTGGAGCGCCGGCCGTACGACAATCGGCCGCGGTACGAGTACGTTCTGACCGACCGCGGCCGCGAGCTGCTCGACGTCCTGATGGTGATGGTTGCCTGGGGCGACAAATGGCTGGCAGGCCAGGCCGGGCCGCCGGTCCTCTACCGGCACCACGCCTGCGGGGAGATCAGCCACGTCGACCTCGCCTGCGCCCATTGTGGCAAACCGATGCACGCCGACGACATCGACATCCTCCCCGGCCCGGGCGCAGCGGCCTAGCGGCCGTTCCTAGCTACAGTACGGGCGGAACACCTCGAGATCGCTGTCCACACGGGCGATCCGGTCGAAGCCCCAGGTCTCCACGCCGGGTCGATCGACCTCTGACATCACCCGTGCGGACATGTCCCGCAGACCGCGGGCAAGGAGCGCGAACTCGAGATGGTCGACGTCCAGGTCGTCAGCGCCGTACTCGTCGAGGAACTCCGCCAGCCGGTCACCGTCGGCTCCGACCCACACGTCGTACTCACGGGGCCCGATCACGGCGTTCTCCCAGTCGAGGATCGCCGCCACCTCACCGTGGTCGTCGATCAAGACGTTCAACCCGTGAAGGTCCGTGTGACACAGGACGTCGCGCACCGGCTTGAGTCGTGTTCGTACGTCGTCCAGCCGCGCGATCGCCGCAGCCACCACGTCCGCCCGGTCCGCGATCCACGGGTGCTGCAGGTGCTGCCCCAAGGTCCTGATGTGGGGTTCGCTGACGTCCGCGGGCGGCAATGTCACCTGCAGCGGAGCCTCATGGATCTGCCGCAACGCCCGGGCCACCGCACGCCGGTCGTTCCAGGTCGCCGTACGTCCTTCGACATAAGGGAAAACTGCGACGTTGTTCGCGGACAGCTCACCCTGCAGCGTCCGCAACGGCTCGACGACCGGCAGCCCGAGAGCGTGCAACTCCGCCAACTGCGACAACCCCGACGGCTCTTCGCCTTCCTTCCACACCTTCACGAACCACCGGCCGTCCGCCACCCAGCCATCGGTGGCGAACCCACCCGCGTGCGGCTCCAACGAGGAGACAGTCAGTCCGTAGTCGCGTTCAAGGTCCACACGCCATCACATCATCTGCGCTGCGCGGCCAGCATCCGGATTACGGCAGCGTTCACCAGGATCAGGATCAGCGCCGAGAAGAGCAGCAGCGCGACCTGGGCCGGGAGGAGCGCGATGCCCAGGCCGATCGCGAGCACCGGGATCGCAAGTCCGGCGTACGCGATCAGGAAGAGGGCGGCCAGGACCTCGCCGCGGGAAGACGGGTCCGCGAGCGAAGCGGCCGTTGCGACTGCGCCGCGGAAGACGAGGCCCACGCCGGCGCCGGCGACGATGCCGCCGATGACGAACAGGTACAGGTTCGGGAGGAGACCGCCGACCGCCACGCCCACCAGCCCGACGGACATCGCCACCAACCCGAGGCGGAGCTGAGCCGGGCGGGAGAGGCGGACGAAGACGGCCTGGCTCGCGGCACCCGCGATGAAGACGGCGAAGGTGACGACACCGGCGAGCAGGCGAGATGTGTGGTGCAGGACGCCGGCCAGGAACGTCGGCGCCAGCGACGTGAACAGACCGAAGATCGCGAACGCTGCGAAGGCGCCGATCGCGGACGCGAAGAAGAGCGGACGGGCGGACGAGGGCAGCGCCACCCGCTGCGGCCGGTACGCCGGACGTTCCTCCAACCGCTCCACGGTCTCGGGCACCAGCGCGATCCCCACCGCGCTGATCAGCAGCAGCACCAGGAAGATCTCGTACGGGCGCTCCAGCGGCGACGACACGTACTGCGCCAGCAGTCCACCCACGAGCGGACCGAACGCCAGCCCGCCGAGGTTCACCATGCTCGAGATCAGCGCGGACCGGCTCGGGTCCTCACCGGGACGCGCGACCTGCCGCAGCTCGGACAGATGGGCGGTCGCGGTCGCCGTCAGTACGCCGACGCCCACCCCGCAGATGAACCGAGCCACAAGCAGCCCGGGAACCTCCGGCCAGATCAGGAAGATCGCCGCCGACAACGCCTCCGCGAGTACGGCGAGCAACGCGACCCGCCGCCGCCCGAGCCAGTCGCTGACATGCCCCGCCAGGTACAGCGACGCCATCACCCCGACCGCGTAACTGGCGAAGATCACCGTGATCACGTACGTCGGGAAGCCGTCGCGCTGCTGGTAGATCGCATAGAGCGGAGTCGGGATCGTCGAGAAGGCCATCGTGGTGAGGAAGGCCGCCGCGATCACCCAGAATCCAGGGGCATGAGCGAACCGGATCCGTACGCCGGCCCGCGAAGACGTCATGGTGGACATGTTTCCAGCGTGCCGCGCTCCATCTATCGAGTCCAACGAAAGTTCTTGCACGCTCTTATCGCCAGAACCGATAATTGAGTCTGTGGACAGTCGCCAGCTGGAGTACTTCGTCGCCGTCGCCGAGGAACTGAGTTTCACCCGCGCAGCGCACCGGCTGTTCACGGTGCAGTCCACGGTCTCGGCCGCCGTACGCGCACTCGAGACCGATCTTAAGACGACCCTGTTCGATCGCTCGACCCGGCGCGTCGTGCTGTCGGCGGCCGGTCAGGCGTTGCTGCCCGAGGCGAAGGCCGCACTGGAGGCGTTGGACCGCGCGCGGGCAGCGGTCGAGGAGGCGTCGTCGGGGTTGCGCGGCAGCATCCGGATCGGAACGCTGGCGCGGCTCAGCCTGGTGAACATGGCCGAGCTGCTCGGGGCGTTCCATCGCAAGTACCCGTTGGTCGAGGTGCAGGTCGCAACCTCGCCGACCGGATCCACCGGCCTCGCGGACGACGTACGGCACGGTCGTCTGGACATCGCGTTGCTCGGGCTGCCGCGTCCGGAGTTGTCCGGCCTCGAGGTCCGCGACATCGCCACGGTTCCGTTCGTGGCGCTGGTCCCGTCGTCGCATCCGCTCGCCGAGCGCACCGGCATCGGACTCGACGAGCTGGCCGCCGAGCGGTTCGTGGACATGCCGGCGGGATTCGGGAACCGGAAGATGGTCGACCGGGCCTTCGACACGATCGGGACGCCCCGGCGGATCCAGGTCGAGGTACCGGAACTGACCACGATCCCGGACTACGTTCGGGCCGGTCTCGGCGTCGGCGTCGTACCGGATCTCGAACTGGCCGAGGAGCCTGGCGTCGCCAAGCTGGCGATCACCGGCGCGGAGCTCACCTGGACGTTGTCCGTGGTGACGATCGCCGGACGGCGACCGAGCAGGGCGGTGAGCGCCCTGCTCGATCTGATCGGCGAATCGACCCGGCCGGAAGGTCCGTACTTCTAGGCGGCCCAGATCTTCCAGTCGGACAGTTCGTTGAAGCGGCGGAGGGCGGCGACCCCGCTGAGCCAGCCGAGCCAGGCGGCGTACGGCGGGTTGGACTCGTCGAACCCGCTCATCACGAAGGTGAGCCGGGTCTTCCCGTCGGACTCGGCGAGCTCCCAGGTGCTGATTCCGGCCGGACCCCAGTCCATCGACATCGTCCGGCCCTCGACCAGGTCGACGATCTCCACGCCCGGGCCGGCGTCGAACCCGCCCATCGCGAACCGGCCGCCCTTCCGGAGGTCGATCTCGACCGGATACCCGAACCAGGCCGACGCCTTCTCGGAATCGGTCAGCGACGAGTACACCTCGGCGACCGGTGCGTCGATCAGCGCCTCGCCCTCGAAGACCGGTGAGGTGAAGTCCGGCCTGGTGGTGAGCTCGCGACCCTCGAGATGGTCGACGAGGTTCGCGAGCGCCAGCGACCAGAAGGTCTGCAGTACGCCGCGGATGTTCGCGCCGCTGATCGCGTCCGCGAAGTCGAAGCCGGTCTGCGACAGCTTGACCACCGTCGCGTCGTCACCGTCAGGTGCCAGCGTGATCTCGGTGGTGGTCTCCTCGCCGCCGAGTGTCCACGCCAGCGTCAGCGTGCTCCCGTCGTACCCGAGGACCCGCTGGTGCGGCGCGTCGCCCTCGGGGATGTAGCGGCCCCAGAACTCGAACGTGCCGGGCAGGTCGACGGTCGAGTGCTCACCGAGCCAGAGGTTCAGGGCCTTCGGATCGGTCAGCGCCTGCCGGACGTCGTCGATGCCGGCCTTGGCGCGCACTTGCAGGACAAGTGGTTCAGTCATTGCTTCGATCTCCCTTGGGGTAGCAGGCCACCGCGAGCTTGAAGGCGTCGCCCTCACTGCCGCCGTAGCGCTCGAAGAGGTCCTGCAGCGTGCCGCGCAGGTCCTCGAAGAACTCCCGCCGCCGGTCCGGTGGGACCCGGATCTCACCGGACACCCCGATGGACGGCAGCTCCGGAGCCGACCTGTCCAACGCGGCGATGTCGGTCTGGACCTCTTCCATCAGGTCCAGCACGTAGCCGAGGCTCAGCTCGTCGCGGGTCCGGCGGAGTCCGCCGATCCGGCCGACGAGCGTCGGGGACAGCCAGTACGAACGGGCTGTCGCCTGGTAGATGCCCTCGCGGATCCCGCGCACCTTGCGCTCGTCCACCTGGGTCACCAGTCCCGCCTCGACGAGGCGCTTCACGTGGTAGTAGACGCGCTGTGGAGTCTGGCCGAGCTGCTCGGCCACCTCGCCGCAGGTCGCCGGCTCGGCCAGCCGGCGCAGCACCTCGATCCGTTGCGGCTTGAACAGGGCCTCGGCCTGCTCGAGCTGTTCCAGGTGCATCACGTCCCTCATCACACAAAGAATTTTGTACGTAAAAAAGTTCTTTGTCAATCACGAGATTTACATCACTCGGGAATGTAAATGGGCCGGCGTTCGTTGCCAGAAGTGCTTGGTGATGCGTCACCGAGCAGACACCCAAGACCTGGGGGCCTTTGCTACGGATCGTCCGGCACGTTCCTGCCGGCGAAGGAAAGGAAGCGCGACATGGCAACTGTCTCGTTCAAGGGAGCCACCCGGGTCTACCCGGGCACCGACATCGCCGCGGTCGACAAGCTCGACCTGGACATCGAGGACGGCGAGTTCATGGTGCTCGTCGGGCCGTCCGGGTCCGGGAAGTCGACGGCGCTGCGGATGCTGGCCGGGCTCGAAGAGGTGAACGAGGGAGCGATCTTCATCGGCGACCGGGACGTGACCAACGCCCCGCCGAAGGAACGCGACATCGCGATGGTGTTCCAGAACTACGCGCTGTACCCGCACATGTCGGTGGCCGACAACATGGGCTTCGCCCTGAAGATGCAGGGCATCCACAAGGACGAGCGCGCCCAGCGCGTGCAGGAGGCCGCGAAGTTGCTCGGTCTGGAGGAGTACCTCGACCGCAAGCCGAAGGCCCTGTCCGGCGGTCAGCGCCAGCGCGTCGCGATGGGCCGCGCGATCGTCCGGAACCCGCAGGTGTTCCTGATGGACGAACCGCTGTCGAACCTCGACGCCAAGCTGCGCGTCCAGACCCGCACCCAGATCGCTGAGCTGCAGCATCGGCTCGGTGTCACGACCGTGTACGTCACCCACGACCAGGTCGAGGCCATGACGATGGGCGACCGGGTGGCCGTCCTGCGCGATGGCGTGTTGCAGCAGGTCGACACGCCGTTGAACCTGTACGACAGGCCGCGGAACAAGTTCGTCGCGGGCTTCATCGGCTCGCCGGCCATGAACCTGATCGAGGCCGAGATCGTCGAGGGCGGCGCGAAGATCGGCGACTACGTCGTACCGATCGCACGCGACGTACTGGCGAAGGCCGGCGACGACAAGACGCTGACGCTGGGTATCCGGCCCGAGGCGTTCCACCTCGCCGACGAAGGGCTGCCGGTGAAGGTCGCGGTGATCGAGGAGCTCGGATCGGACGCGTTCCTGTACGGCACCGCGGAACACACCGACGAGAAGCAGCAGATCATCGCCCGGATCGGCACCCGGCTGCACAACGACAAGGGCACCCTCGTCCATCTGGCCCCGGACGCCGACAAGTTGCACCTGTTCTCCACGTCGACAGAGGAGCGCCTCGTCGTTTGATCCCCTCCCTTCTGCTTCTGGCTTGTAGTTTGACCTTGTGGGTCATTGGGAGAAGGACGCACCAGGTGTGATGGAGCTGCCGTCGGGTCGGCTCGTGCGCGGACGCGGTCTGCGGCACGGCCCGGCGGCAGATCCGTTTCCGACGTACGGCGTGTATCTGCTCGGCAAGGAACCGCCGCCGGACGTGCCGTGGGAGACGCACTGGATCAAGTGGCCGGACTTCCGGCTGCCCGTGGATCGCCCGCAGGCGTTGGCGACCTTTCGCGAGGCGTTGGAGCGGACCGGGACCGGACGGGTCGAGTTCGCGTGCGGCGGTGGACGGGGGCGGACCGGGACAGCGCTCGCGTGTCTCGCCGTACTGGACGGGCTGCCTGCGGATCAGGCCGTCGACTACGTACGTCGGGGTTACGACAAGCGCGCGGTGGAGACGCCGTGGCAGAAGCGGTACGTGCTAAATCTGTTGACCCAGAGCTGAGGCATCGAGTTGGGTCGAGGCGTGACCATCGAGCGGAGCAATCCCGACGGACTGCATGCGACGCCTGGGTATCACCACGTGACGCGGGTGCAGGCGGACACCTTGGTCTACCTGGCCGGGCAGTGCCCGTTGCAGGCCTCCGGGGAGTTGGCCGCGGGCGGTCTCGAAGGGCAGACCGCGCAGGTGATCGCGAACATCCTCACCGCACTGAAGTCGGCGGGTGCCACGCCGGAAAACGTCGTACGCACGGTGATCTACGTGGCCAGCTCGGACCGCGACGAATTGGGCGCGGTGTGGGCCCAGCTCAACGAGTCGCCCCTCGCCCCGGCCTTCACGACCGCGAGCACGCTGCTCGGCGTCGCCCAACTCGGCTTCACCGGCCAACTCGTCGAGATCGACGTGACGGCGGCCCTGTGATCGTTCCCGCCGAGGTTGTCGACTACGACCCGCGGTGGCCGCTCTGGTTCGCGGACATCCGCGCGCGCCTGACGCCGTACCTCGCCGAGCTCCCCCACGTCTGCGAGCACGTCGGCAGCACCGCCGTACCCGGTCTGGCGGCGAAGCCGATCATCGACGTCGACATCGTCGTCCCTTCTCCCTCGTTCGTACCGGCGGCGATCTCAGGCTTGAAGGCAGCCGGCTACCGCCACGAGGGCGACCAAGGGATCCCCGGCCGGGAGGCGTTCGCGCTGCCGCCGGACGCGGTCCACTACCACCATCTGTACGTCGTTGTTGAAGGCAACAAGGCGCATCGGGACCACGTGGTGCTGCGTGATCATCTGCGCGCGGACGCGGCCGATCGCGAGCGGTACGCGGCCCGCAAACGCGAGCTGGCGCACCTGCTCACCACCGACCGCACCGCGTATGTCGACGGCAAAGGCGCGTTGGTCGAGGAGCTGATCGCTAGAGCTGGTGGTTCGGCTGCAGACGACGGGTCGGGTCGTAGCGGCGCCTGAGCGCGACGAGCCGCTCGTAGTCGTCGTACGCCTCGGCCACCTCTTCGTCGCTGAGCTTCGCGAAGGTGAAGTTGAGGGCCCGGCCAACGGTTGATGAGGCCCACGGATCGAGCACGTCCCGGCCCGCGTCACCCTTGCCCGGGGTGAGGACGGTCAGCGAGTACGCCGCATCGCGGTGACCGACCGCGTTCGGGATCTCCGGCTGCCGGGCGAGCGCGCCGCCGAGGTGCCGGATGGCGATCACATACATCCGCGATGCACCCGGACCGGCGAGCTCTGGCAGTGTCTCGAGCGCATCGAGGTCCTTCAGCAGCACGTTGAGGGAGGTGTAGCTGTCGGGGCGCTCCGGCTCCGCGAAGATCTGCCCCGAGTCGACGTAGGGCAGCTCCCCCACGGTGTCGAGGACCGGCTTGCCGATCGCCCGGAGCGGTTCGATCAGCTCCTCGCCACGGTCGCCGAGGATCGCGAGCTGCACCTGCCCGACATACTTGCCGCGCAACGGCGCCGGCACCTGCGGGATGTTCGGCATCGGCAGGATCGCGATCGCCGATGTGACCTCATCCGGCACGGACCTGGTCCACTCCCTCCACACCTCGGGCACCGTCGGGTGCTCGGCGAGGTCGAAGTACAGGCTGCCGCCGAACAGCGTCGGTACGTCGAAGAGGTCGATCTCGATCCCCGTCACGACACCGAAGTTCCCGCCACCGCCCCGCAGCGCCCAGAACAGATCCGGGTCCTCCTCGGCGTTGCGCCGTACGCCGTCCGCGGTCACGACCTCGATCCGGCGAACATGGTCCGCGGCGTACCCGAACCGTCGCGCCATCAGCCCGAGCCCACCGCCCAGCGTGTACGAGATCGCGCCGACGCCGGGTGCACTGCCGGAAAGCGGCGCGAGACCGTACGGCGCGGTTGCGTCGAGCACGTCCCGCCAGGTCGCGCCTGCCTGGACCCACGCCGTCTTGCGCTCCGCGTCGACCGTCACGCCGTTGAACGCACTGGTCGCGATCAGCACGCCACCGTCGATCCCCTGCGTCAGACCGTGCCCGGCCGCCTGGACGGCGATGCGCAGATCGTGGTCGACCGCGTACAGCACAGCCTCCTCGATGTGGGCCGTGCTCGTCACCGGAAAGATGGCCGCGGGCCGGTGCGGGTCTCGCCGCTGGAACCCGAGCCGGGCCTCGTCGTACCCCTTACTAGTCGTCGTCAACATCATGCAGATCACGCTAGATGCTCTTGCGGACACATCTTGTCCTCAAGGCATGATTTCTGCGTGAGTGCTCGCAAGGAGATGCCCGGTCGGATGCTGCGGCTGCTGTCGCTGCTGCAGAGCCGGCGCGAGTGGTCCGGCCACGAGCTCGCCGACCGGCTCGGCGTCACCGAGCGCACGGTACGGCGGGACGTCGAACGGCTCCGGTCCCTCGACTACCCGGTGACCGGCACGACCGGCACCGCGGGCGGGTACCGGCTCGGCTCCGGTACGCATCTGCCACCGCTACAGCTGGACGACGACGAGGCGATCGCCGTCGCGCTCGGACTGGTCGGCGCGGCCGGTGGCGGAGTGAGCGGGATGGCGGAGAGCTCGATGAGCGCGCTGGCCAAGCTGGAGCAGGTGCTGCCCGCGCGTCTCCGTCCCCAGCTCGCGGCAGTGGGCTCGGCAGCGGAGGCGATCCCGCGACCCGGCGTACCGCAGGTCGATCCGGACGCTCTCGCCGTACTCGCACGCTGCTGCCGCAACCACGAGATCGTTGCCTTCGACTACCACGGCCGGCAGCGCGGTACGACGCGACGCCGGGTGGAGCCGCATCAGCTGCTGACGTTGTCGTGGCGGTGGTACCTGCTCGCGTTCGACCCCGGACGCGACGACTGGCGGATCTTCCGCGTCGACCGGATCACTTCCGTGAGTCCTGCGTTGCACCGCTTCACGCCACGGGTGCTGGACGGGCCCTCCTACCTGCTGGAGTCGTTCGTGTCGGCGCAGTACGAGCACACGGTCGTCTTGACGGTCGAGGCGTCGTCGGTCGACGTGACCTCGACCTTCGAAGGCGTCGTCCGCGGCATCGTCGAACCGCTCAGCCCTTCGTCGTGCAAGGTCCGCTTCAGCGCGGACTCCCCCGCGATGCTGCTGACACAGGTAGCCGCGATCGCTCACCTCGGTTCCTTCACCGTCGACCAGGCGACCCCGGAAACCGCCGCACTCATCACCCAGACCGGCGAACGCCTCACACAGGCGTTCGCCGGGTTTCGTTAGGCAACAATCAGGCCGATGCCGAGGGTCAGTACGCCGATCGCGAGGGACATCGCGCCGAGCCAGAGGATCCACAGGAACTGGTTCGGCGCGGTGCGGTCCTTGCCGGCGGACGAGGCGAAGAAGCCACCGGACATCAGAATCGCGGCGACCGGGATCCCGAGCCGGCCGACCCACAACCAGAAGCCGGTCAGACCGGTCTGGTCGACGTACAGCAGTCCGACCAGACTGAAGATCACGAGTACGCCGGCATGCGCGTGACCGGCCCGTGCGAACGACTTCTGGAACCCGGTCATCGGGACCTGCCCGCGGACGATCTTGGTCATGAAGTAGCCGCCGAACTCGATCGTCACGACGGTGAGCAGGATGACGCCGGCGATGACGCGGGATGCGTCGGTCATGCGTAGACCTCTTCTTTGACAGGCGCGGTTGCGCGGGACGTGCGCGCTACCCAGAGGGCAACGGCGAGGTACAGGATCTGTTCGGGGATGCGCTGCCAGAGCGGGGTCGCCTCGCCGCCCGCGAACGGGATGTGTGCGACCGCCGCGTGGATGTTGGCCGGCAGCAGTCCGACGAAGAGTGCGGCCAACGCGTAGCCGGCGAGCATCCGGGTCGCGGAGATCACCAGGCCGGCGGCACCGAGCAGTTCGAGTACGCCGGTGAGGTAGACGAGCGCGTCGGCGTACGGCAGGAACGGCGGGACCATCCGCACCATGTCGGCGTGGTTGGGCATCACCGTCACGCTCGCCGGGACGAAGTGTGCGCTCGCGGTCAGCACCAGCATGACCGCCATCGCGTGTGCGGCGGCGACCGGCCAGGTCGTGAACCGCCGGACGCCGAGGGCACCCAGCGCCCGGAAGCCGACGGTGCCCAGGATCAGTACGAGCGGGATCATCCGACTCGCCTCCTTATGGATAGTTCAGGTATCCGCTTATGGATACTGATACTATCCATCACAGACAACAGGAAGGCAAGCGATGCGAATCGGGGAACTCAGCAAGGCCACCGACGTCCCGGTGCCGACCATCAAGTACTACCTGCGGGAAGGCCTGCTACCTGCCGGCGAACTCAGTAGCCCGAACCAGGCGTCGTACGGCGACACCCACGTCCGCCGGCTCCGGCTGATCCGCGCACTGATCGAACTCGCCCAGGTTCCGGTCGCCACGGTGAAGGAGATCCTCGAGTCGCTCGACTCCGACACCGAGCCCCTCCACGAACAGATCGGCCGCGCCCATCGCGCACTCACGCCGACCCGCCGCCTGTCCGCGACCGACGACGCCCGGGCCGCCGCGACCACTCAGGTCACCGACCTCATCGCCGACCGCGGCTGGTCCATCGACCCCGAGGCGCCCGCGCTCGCCACACTCATCGACACCGTCGCCGTGCTCCGCACCCTCGGTCAGGACAACCTCGTCGCCCACCTCGACACCTACGCCGACGCGGTCGAACGCTTCACCCAGTTCGAGATCGATGCCGTCACCGCGAACCCGACCCGCGACCAGCTCGCCGAATCGGTGGTCATCGGCACCGTCCTCGGCGAAACCCTGATCGCCTCACTTCGGCTGCTCGCCCAGGAGTCCATCTCCGCGGACCGCTGGAAGAACCGCTAGCAGTCGCCGAGGAGTCCCGGGAGGAGCTTCGTCATCACCTTGTGCAGAGCACGGCGTTCGGTCTCGGTCAGCGGGTCGAACACCAGTTGGCGAACTCGTTCGACATGTCCTGGCGCGGCCTTCACGAGCTCGGCGTGCCCCTCTGACGTGAGGATCGCATTGGTGAAGCGGCCGTCGTCCGGGTCGGGTTCACGCCGTACCAGGCCGCGATTTTCCAGACGGCGAATGAGGTGGGACAGCCGGGAGAGCTCGGAGTTGGTCAGGATCGCGAGCTGACTCATCCGCATCGTGTGATCGGGCTGATCCGAGAGGCCGGCCAGGACGTAGTACTCCAGGAAGCTCAGGTTGGAATCGCGCTGCAACTGCTCGCCGAGCGCACCCGTGAGCAGCGACATGACGAACTGCAGCGTCCTCCAGGTCTCCAGCTCGTCGGGCGTCAGCCAGCGAGGCTCGGCGGCCTCCCGCGCCGCTTCGGTCCCCATGGCTGCAGCATAGCCACCGGTGTAGTGGCTTGAATATTCATGTATCGTGATCGGTGACATGAACATTCAAGTCAACCCCTCTGAAGGAGTCGTCGCCATGAGCGACCTGAAGATCGCGATCATCCTCGGCAGCACCCGCCCCGGGCGGAACGGAAAGGCGGTGGCCGACTGGGTCCTGTCCCAGGCCCAGCCCCGGACCGGCGCCACCTACGAGTTGATCGACCTCGTCGACTACCCGCTGCCCCACCTGGACGAGGCCGTGCCGCCGTCGGCCGGGCAGTACGCCGGCGAGCACACGAAGGCGTGGGCCGAGAAGATCGCGGCGTACGACGGGTTCGTGTTCGTCACGCCGGAGTACAACCACTCGACGTCCGGCGTACTGAAGAACGCGATCGACTACCTGTACGCCGAGTGGAACAACAAGGCCGCCGGCTTCGTGTCCTACGGCTCCCTCGGCGGGGCGCGGGCGATCGAGCATCTGCGCGCCATCAGCGCGGAGCTCCAGATCGCCGACGTACGTCAGCAGCTGTCGTTCTCGCTCTTCACCGACTTCGAGAACTTCTCCCAGTTCCGCCCCGGCCCGCAGTACGCCGACCAGGCAACCATCCTGTTCGACCAGCTCGAGTCATGGTCAGCTGCCCTCAAGCAACTCCGCGTCGGCCAGCCGGTCGCCGCATAACCATCGCCGTCCGGGTCACTCACCCGTCGTGCGCCATGTCCACGAACCGTGAGTAGTGCCCCTGGAAGGCAACCACCACATCCGCAGTCGGCCCGTTCCGGTGCTTGGCAACAATAAAGTCCGCCTCCCCGGGCCGGGTCGACTCACGCTCGTACGCATCCTCCCGATGCAACAGAATGACAACATCGGCATCCTGCTCAAGGCTGTTATGTAAGGAGATTCCATTAGCCACGAAGTTGTGGGTGCCTAGGACTGTTGCGTCGTACACCTCTTGGTCGCCGAGGCTTTCGACCGAGGTGATGGTGTCCCAGAAGATGTCGTTGGTGGCGAGGACTTCGAGGTCGGCGTTGTCGAGGATGTCGGCGACCTTGGCGAGGCGCTGTCGGCTCGGGGCGTGCTTCCACATCGTCGAGCCGCAGAACTGCGTCCCCAAGGCGGCCGCGAACTCCCGGTGCGTGACGTTGCGGTCGACAAGCACCTCGCGAACCTGCGACCAGACCTCCTTCGGAACCGTGTCGAGGTTGGTGTTCGCCTTCACGCCCCGCAGAGCCGCCGCGACTTCCAGCGCCTTCAAACCCCGAAGGCCGTGTACGCCGATGCCGTCGCAGAACCGCAGCTGGTTCTCAGCGCCGTAGATGTGTAGGTGGTACGAGTCGCGGTATCCCGCCTTCTTCGCCGTCTTGATGCGGCTGAAGATGTTGTGGCGGAGGAGGAGGCGGGCCAGGTCGTCGACGAGGCGGTGGCTGGTGCTGGCGTAGTAGATGCGCGCCTGACCGGTCTTCTCGTCCCAGCGGACGGAGCCGTCGGTGGCCCAGAGGTGGCGGATGAAGTGCGCCACCTGTTCCTTCGGGAGGCCGAACACCCCGTCAGGCACGAACTTCTCGTGGCTGCGCAAGCCGAACAGACCGAGGCCGTCGAGCCAGGCTGCGATCGGGCTCCGTTTGCCGCGGGCCAGCCGGTACGGCGCCGGTAGGTGAAGCGTGGTGACCCGGGCGGCGGCGTACTCGTCGCGGATTGCGGTGATACCGAAGCGCCGGTGTGCCGCCTCAGCGACCGCGGTCAGGTTGGCCTCGTCGATGCTCGCGTACCGGATCGGCTGCCGCTTCACGAACGAGCCGTCGCCCAGCAAGTGAGCAAGCAGCGTGATCTCGTCCTCGTCCCACGGCTTGACGTCGAGTGGAGCCGGAACGTGCCGGAGCGAACCCACACGAGCGCCCGGCGTCAGCTCCCCCAGTGGTTTCCATCCGTTGTACGTCAGGAACGGGTGGTTCGCAGTGGCCTCGATCTCCCGGCCGGACGCCAGCTTTACCCGGAACACCTCCTTCACCCCACTCGGGAAGGCGTGCGTCAACGTGCGCGGCACCAGCTTCAGCCGGTCGTCGAGCGACCAGACCGGGATGTCCCGCGCGTCCGTGGCGAGCAGCTCACCGAGCGAGATCTCCGCGCCGGTATCGGCCCTCATCAGCCGGGTGTCCGCCGTCAGGCAACCCGATTCGCGGAGGTCGGAGGCCATGGGGCGTTTGTCGGAGCGTTGTTCGGAGCCTCGGTTGAGCTGGCAGATGGCGACTACGGGGAGCTCGAGCTCCTTGGCGAGGAGCTTGATGGAGCGGGAGAACTCGGAGACTTCCAGCTGGCGGGACTCGACCTTCTTGCCGGACGTCATCAGCTGGAGGTAGTCGATGACGATCAGTTTGAGGTCGTGGCGCTGTTTGAGGCGGCGGGCCTTGGCGCGGATCTCCATCATCGTCAGGTTCGGCGAGTCGTCGATGAACAGCGGGGCCTCGGAGACCTCGCCCATCTTGCGGGCCAGGCGGGCCCAGTCCTCGTCGGTCATCTTGCCGTTGCGCATGTGGTGCAGCGGGACCTTCGCCTCCGCCGACAGCAGTCGCATGGTGATCTCGTTGCGGCTCATCTCCAGCGAGAAGATGCACGAGGTCAGGCCGTGCTTGATGGACGCCGACCGGGCGAAGTCCAGACCCAGCGTCGAGTTGTGGGTCGGGATCATCGTCTTGCCGGCCAGGTACAGGTGGTCGGGGTTGTCGACCTCGACGCAGCGCACCGGCACGCTGTCGACCGGGTCGACCCACTCGAGCCGCCGCTCGCCCTCGCCGTGCAGCGCGGCCGGGAAGCCGTGCCCGGTGATCTGCCGCGGCGCCGACCCGGGGATCGGCGGTGTCAGCCCGGGACTCGCCGACATCGCCGTGTACAGGTCGGCGGTCGTGCAGACCACCGGGCGGCCGCCGTCCTCGACGCGCCACTGGTGCTCGGCGTCGGCGACGATCGTGCTGCCGTCGGAGAACGACAGCCGGAAGCACGGCCGGTCCACCATCACCTCGGTCGCCGCGACGACCGTGGTCGGCAGCCCGTCGGCGTCCAGCAGCTGGTCGCCGACCGCGACCTCGGCCATCGTGGTCCAGCCGGCCGGCGTCGGCAGCGGGGTGTCGAGCGCGAGCGCCTTCCCCATCGCGGGACGGGCGGCGACGATGATCATCTGGCCGGGGTGCAGGCCGTTGGTCAGCTCGTCCAGGTCGGTGAACCCGGTCGGTACGCCGACCATCGCGTCACCGCGGGAGTCGATCGCCTCGATCTCGTCGAGGGCGCCCTCCATGATGTCCTTCAGCGGCGCGTAGTCCTCGGCGGTCCGCTTCTCGGTGACGGAGTAGATCTCGGCCTGGGCCTCGTCGACGACGTCGTCGACCTCGCCCTCGCCGGCGTACCCGAGCTGGACGATCTTGGTGCCGGCCTCGACCAGGCGGCGCAGGATCGCCTTCTCCCGGACGATGTGCGCGTAGTAGCTGGCGTTGGCCGCGAGCGGGACGGACGCGACCAGGGTGTGCACATACGGCGCGCCGCCGATCCGGGTCATCTCGCCGCGCTTGTTGAGCTCGGCCGCGACCGTGATCGCGTCGGCCGGCTCACCCCGTGCGTACAGGTCGGTGATCGCGTCGAAGACGGCCTCGTGCGCCGGGCGGTAGAAGTCCGTGCTGCGCAGATTCTCGATCACGTCGGCGATCGCATCCTTGCTCAGCATCATCGCGCCGAGCACACACTGCTCGGCCGCGAGATCCTGGGGAGGGGTGCGGTCGAAGCCCATCTCCGGACGCCGCTCTTCGTGGCCGCCGTCCTGGCCCCCGCGGAACTCCGCCACGCTCACTTCGTCCGACCTCCTCGTCCGCCCGCTGCCCAGCCACCGCCGGCCGGTTTCGAACACCTGCTCGAATCCTAGCCAAGCCCACCGACAGTTTTCGGCGACAGGCCTCGCGACCGTACGCCGGTCGCGTCACCAAAGGCCACTCGGTCGTCCACACCCCCTGTGGACGAATCGTGGATAACCCCCGGAAGGGGTGTGCACAGGTTGGGCACAACCCTGTGGATATCTGGGGACAAGAACCCACAACAGCCCCGTGACCTGCGGTTTCTCTAGTTCACAACTGTGGAGAAGAAAAAGTCTGAGACCAATTTCCGACGCGCCCGCGAGTCGTGGGTAACCTCGCTCCGGTGAGACGTCGACAGTGGGTGGGCGAACAGGACCGGGAGATCCTCCGGCTGGCCGTCCCGGCGTTCTTCGCCCTGGTGTCCGAGCCGCTGATGCTGCTCGCGGACTCCGCGATCGTCGGTCACCTGGGCACCCCGCAACTCGCCGCGCTCGGCGTCGCCGGCACCATCCTGCAGACCCTCGTCGGTATCTGCGTCTTCCTCGCGTACGGCACCACGTCCGCGGTCGCCCGCCGGATCGGCGCCGGCGACCACAAGGGCGCCCTTGCCCAGGGCATCGACGGACTCTGGCTGGCGTTGCTGCTGGGCGTCGTACTCGCGCTCCTCGGACTGGCGCTCGCGCCGCAGGCCATCGCGGCGTTCGACCCGTCGCCGGAGGTGGCCGACCACGCGGTGACGTACCTGCGGATCTCCTGCTTCGGCATCCCGTCGATGCTGCTCCTGCTCGCCGCCACCGGCGTACTGCGGGGGCTGCAGGACACGAAGACCCCGATGGTCGTCGCGATCACCGCCAATCTCGCCAACATCGGGCTGAACGTCCTGCTCGTGTACGGCCTGCGTCTGGACATCGCGGGCTCCGCCCTGGGTACGGCGCTCGCACAGACCGGTGCCGGTGTCGCGCTGGTCGTGGTGGTGGTCCGTGGCGCCCGCCGCGACGGCGCCAAGCTCCGCCCCGATCGCCCCGGGATCCTGGCCTCCGCGCAGATGGGCGTACCGCTCGTGATCCGGACGCTGACGCTGCGCGCGGCGATCGTCCTGCTCACGTTCGTCGCCACGGCCCTCGGTACGACGTCGGTCGCGGCTCACCAGGTCGCCTTCACGCTGTGGTCGTTCCTCGCGCTCGCCCTGGACGCCATCGCGATCGCCGCGCAGGCGCTCACCGGCCGCGCATTAGGCGCCGGCGACGTCGCGGGGACGCGCGCGATCACCCGCCGGATGATGTGGTGGGGTCTGTTCTCCGGGCTGATCGGCGGCCTCGCGCTCTGGGGCCTGCGCGACGTCTACGTCCCGTGGTTCACCAGCGACCCCGAGGTACGTCGTACGCTCGCCGCCATCCTGATCGTGTCCGCGTTGTGGCAGCCGATCAACGGAGTCGTGTTCGTGCTGGACGGCGTACTCATCGGCGCCGGGGACGGACGGTACCTCGCAGCGGCCGGCATCGTCGCGCTCGTGCTGTACGTCCCGCTCGCGCTGGCGGTGCTCTGGCTCGGCGGCGGGATCGTGGCGCTGTGGTGGGCGTTCGGCGGGTACATGCTGCTGCGATTCCTCACTTTGACCACACGTGAGCGGCGCGACGCGTGGCTGGTCACGGGAGCTACCCGCTGACCCTGCGGTGCGGCATCGTGGAACAGAAGGAAAGGAGCGGCATGCCCGACACCGACGACGACCAGTCCGTCGAGCTCGAACCCGACCAGCGTGAGCAGGGCGACGACGACACCGAGGCCGCGCGTGAGCGGAAGGCCGCCCAGGCACGAGCAGAGGCCGACAGGCACCCGACCCACGATCTGGCGGAGGAAGCCGAACGCCGGGACGAGGCGGACGAGCAGGCCCGCCAGGAAGAAGACGCGGAGGCGCGCGCGGAAGAGCTCGACGAGCGTGCTGTCAAGGAGCAGCAGGAGCTCACGGAGCGGCGCAGCCGCGAGGAGCTCCTCGATGCCACCGCGGAGACCTCTCGGGCGTTCCAGCTCGCGTACGCCGACGAAGAGGCCCGCGACCGGTACCGGCAGTACGCCACGAACGACGTACAGCGGGGTGTCAGCGACCGGGCCTACGGCCGGCACGAGCTGGACGAGGCGGCAGCGCACCGCGACGAGGTCGGATCGGCAGGGCTGGTCGCGGAAGGCCGCCGGTACCAGAACGCCGCCACCATCGAGGAACGTAAGGCCGTCAGCGACGACAGGATCTCCCGGGAGTACGACGCCTCCGCGCGGGAGCACCGCCGCGAGGCGCAGCCGAACCCGAGCGAGGCCGTCCGCAAGGCACCGGAGGAGGCGCCGGAAGCTCAGCTACCCCAGGCGCGCCGCCACGTCCGCGGTCCCGGCCGGGTCCGGACGAAGCAGGGCAAGGTCGTGAAGCCGAACCGAGCGAGCGAGCCGGACCTGGAGATCTAGCTCGGCTTCGTCGGCTGCAGCTTCTGCGTGTGGATGATCAGTAGGTTCGCTGCGACCACCACGACGTACCCGACGGCGAGCAGCGGGTGCCCCAGGCTCCACAGGGCGGCACCCGCCAGGCCGAAGACGAGAACCTTCACGATCCAGCGCGCCGAGTTCCCGCGCGCCGCGGTCGGCGCCGCGAACATTCCCCAGACGATCGCGGCCACCACCGGTAAGCCGATGACGAGCAGCCACCGCGCGAGCGTCGCATCAGCGGTGTTCCAGCCCCACCAGCCGAAGATGCCCAGGGCAACCACCTCGACGACGAAGGCGACCAGGAGGTTGGCGCCCTTCCACATCTCAGATGCCGCGGATGTTCGGCTGCCGCTGGTCGAAGAACAGGCCGGCCGGCGGCTCCTGCACCGGGAGCGGCGGGATCGGGTAGTCGGTGTGCTGGTTGTTCCGGCAGGCGGCGAACGGGCCGTCCGGGTCCAGCAGCGACATCATGTGCGGGTCCGCGTGGTCGCGCCACCAGACCGACATCCCGGTCGCCGGGTCCAGTCGCAGGTGCTCCCAGGCACGCCAGATCGAGTCCAGCCGGCTCAGTGCCTCCGCGTGCCGGTACCACTCGGGGCACCAGATGAACTGCTGCCCGAGCCGACGCGTGTAGAGGTAGATGAGCCGGTCTTCCACGAACGCCGCGACGTGCGGGTAGAACAGCTCCTGCTCACCATCCACCGCGGTTGTCTCCCTCGTTCTGCTCCCAGACCGGTCGCTCCGGTCCGCGCTGCGGAGGCGCCTGGATACTCGAAGCCACCCACGGGTTGTTGCTGACCGGAACGTTCATTGCCGCTCCCGGATCGTACTTCGCCAGCGACGCCTTCACCGCACCGGCGTCCGGCCGGGTGAACCACGGCACCGTCTTCACCAGCGTGGCCGGGATCCCGGACGGGAACACGACCGCGCGGCCGGGCGGCATCGAGGCGAGGTCGGAGACCTCCATGATGTTGTGCCGCTGGACCTGCTGGCTGGTGCCGCGCTTGCCCTCGTTGTACGACACCGAGCTCGAGCTGATGTCGTAGTCACCGATCATCTTGCTCAGGTTCTCGAGGAAGGACGCGTCGGCCGCGCCACCGCCGTACACCCGGATGTTGGCCGAGCCCCAGAGCTTCTGCATGCCGTGGTCGCCCCAGCACTCCTGGCCCTGCGCCCAGGACTGCAGGATCGTCATCAGCACGATGCCGCGGGAACCGAAGTGCGAGTACAGGTCGGGGAGGTTCTTCCACCGGCACACGTTGGCGGCCTCGTCGAGTACGCCGACCAGCGGGCTGGGCATCCGGCCCATCGGGCAGCCGCGGGCGTACTGCTCGGCGGCCTCCACGACGGCGACCGTCAGCGCGGTGACCAGCGGACCCGCCGTACCCGCGCCTTCCTTCGACAGGCTGTACAGCGTGCCGCCCTGACGGACGAACTCGTGCGGGTTGAACTGCGGCCGGTTGTCGTTCGGGCCGTTCGGGATGACCCAGCGGGTCACCTTGCGGTTGACCAGGAACTGAGCGCTCTGCTGCGCCGTTCCGTAGACACCGGCGCGCTGCTTGTCGGGCGCGTTGATCACACCGGACAGAGCGTCGGCGGACAACTGCAGACCCGGCGTGTTGCGCAGGATCCTCTCCGGCTCGTCGTTCCGCTGGTCGGCCAGCCAGCTGTAGACCTGGGTGATCGGCCGCTTGGCAACGGCGGCCGCGAGCAGCAGACCGGCCAGCAGGTCCGTACCGGCGGCGTCGAAGAACGCGTCGGTCTGGGCACCGACCTGACGCTGCGAGGCGACGAAGTGCTCTGCCAGCTCCCGCGCCTTGGTCTCGTCGGTGATGTAGGTCAGCGGGTTCCACCACCAGTTCGGCGGCTCCTCGCAGACCTCCTGCGGGTCGAACACCCACAGCGGGCCCTTCTCCGAACGCGGCCCGCGGGTGGCGTCGACGATGTCCCGCTTGTTCGAGGTGGCGACGACGCAGCCGGGCGCGTCCAGGATCGCCGGCACGGCGCGCGAGGTGGTCTTACCGGTTCGGGGACCCCAGATGTCGACGTGCATGTCTTCCCAGTTGCCGAAGACCTCCAGGTTGTCCCGGACGGTCCGGCCGATCAGGATGCCCGGACCCGCGTGCCCGGCGCCGAGCTGGTTCGCCTTCTCCTGCGCGCCTTCGCGGGTCAGCTTGTAGATCTCGGACCGCTTCGACATCAGCTGCGCCTGCCTGTCGACCCGGCCGATCGAGCGCTCCCGGTTCCGGAAGAACATCCACCCGCCGCCGACCAGGCCGAGCAGCACCACGATCTCCACGACCAGGATGCCGGTGGCCGCGCCGGACCACTCCAGGTTTCCCTTCGACAGGTCGACGATCGCGTCGAACGGGTTCCCGGGCGTCCGTGAGCCGTTGATCGCGGACGCGACCTTCAGCGCGCCCCACATCGAGAAGACCACCAGCGCGACCGCGCCGATGATCGCAAAGATCAGGACGGCCTCGGGTGAGATCCCACCCGGGCCGGTGCTCTTCCTGCCCTGCGCCATGACTCGTCAGCTCCCCACGCGCGTGGTCGGGTCGGGCGGTGGCAGCAGCATCGGATCGTCCAGGCTGTACTCACCGACGACCTGCTCGGTGCCGTCCGGCGCGACCTCGATCTTCTGTGGCTTCCCGTCGTTGCCGGTGGTCCACAGCTTGTTGGTGTCGTTGATCTCGCGCTCGACCGACGTGAGGCCGACGTGCACCGGGATGCCCGGGCGCCCACCGACCTTGATCAGGAAGTTTCCGCGGCCGGGAGGTGCGGCCTCCTTGCCGGTGGCCGGGTCCCACGCGGGCGGGTCCTGCCAGCCGACGAGCATGTTCTGCTCCTCCATCGACATCGACACGACCTCGGTCAGGTTCTCCATCTCGGCGCGCGGCAGACCACCGCAGATGACCATCCCGGACCGCTCGACGAAACCCTTCGCCTTCATCCGGTCCTCAGGGTTCGGCAGCGCCAACAGGTCGGACATGGTGTGCGAGATCATCGCCATGCCGACACCGCGTTGCCGGTTCAGACGGGTCAGCGCGTCGACGCGGTCGACCAGACCGCTTCCGGCCCGCAGCACCCGCCACAGCTCGTCCAGAATGACGAAGTAGTGCCGCCGCGGCTCCAGTCCGGCGTCCGCCAGCGCCTGCGAGACCGCGACCGCGCCGAACCCGTACGACCAGCAGGCCAGCAGTACGGCGGCCTGCAGGCTGGTCTCGGAGTCGTCGACGTTGGACACGTCGAACACCACCGGGCGGTCCATCTGCATCGGGTTGTCGGTCGGCGCGGAGAAGATCTCGCCCAGCCGGCCGCCGCCGACCAGACCGATCAGCGATGCCTCCAGGCCCTCGGTGATCTGCCGGTAGCGGTCCAGGCTGCCGCGGTCCAGGGCGACGTTGCGGACCCGGTCCGGGGCGTCCTGGATGACCTGGAGCAGGTCCTTCAGCACCGGCGTACCTTGGAACCGCTCGTCGAGGACCTTGAGCGCCTCGTCGAGGATGGTCTCCTCGCGGTCGTTCGGGTTCTGGTTACGCATGATCGCGATCAGCGCCGAGACCATCGTCTGCCGGCGGCCGTGCGCGTCGGCCTGGATCGCCTCGCGGGCCTTGCCGGTCAGCCGGAGCGCGGCCTCCCGGGACTCGCCCGGGTCGAGCACGTTCAGGTGACCACGACCGCGGCCGAGCTGGATGACCTGACCGCCGAGGGCCTCGATGAGGTCCTTGTAGTCCGGCTTCAGGTCACCGAGCACCAACGGCATCACGCCGTACCCGGCCATGCCGAGCGCCATCCGCCGGGTGATCGTCGACTTGCCCAGACCCGGCTTGCCGAGCACGAACATCGACGGGTTCGAGATCAGCTTGGCCCGCATGAACCAGCTGATCGGGTCGCAGCACATGGTCGCGCCGGAGAGGATGTTCCGGCCGATCGGTACGCCGACCATCGGGCTGCCGGTCCCGGCCGAGAACGGCCACATTCCGCAGACCTGGACCGTCGTACCGCGCCATTCCTGCGGAGCCTGCAGGTACGTCGAGTAGCCGCCGCCCATACCGGGCCAGCCACGGGGCATCGGCCGCCGTCCGCGACGGCTCGGGTCAACCGGCTTCTTCTGCTTCTTGCTCACTGTGACCCCCCAGATGTCACTGTGCGAAGTCTCATCATAGGGATTCCCGCAGCCCCGCCGGCACCGCGAGGTGGTTCTGTACGACGACACCCAGCGGGAGTGCGGCGACGAACGCGGAGTCCTGCGAGCCGTACACCGGCCGCAGCAGAACAC
The DNA here is from genome assembly GCF_004366075.1 of Kribbella pratensis. Lineage (GTDB taxonomy): Bacteria > Actinomycetota > Actinomycetes > Propionibacteriales > Kribbellaceae > Kribbella > Kribbella pratensis. Next base: position 337,645 of record NZ_SODU01000002.1, read on the forward strand.
GCGCGGTGGCGCCGAGGTTGTCGATCGCGGCGATCATGTCCGGAATCTGCTCGGCAGTCATCACGGTGCCGGTGACGGCCATACCGAAGTTGACCAAGCCCGCGCCCCGGGCCTCCTCCTGCGCGGAACGTTCGGCGGCCCGAGCCTCCGCCAGGTTGCGCGCGGACGGCCGGGCGGACGCCGTGGCGCGGAACGACGCGTTGCGCTTGTCGGCCTCCACCATCCGGGCCGCCGTACCGGCGTCGAGCGGGCGGTAGAGCAGCGTCACGCGCTTGCGGTCGATGTCGGGGTGCGGCGCGACCAGCTGCGACAGCACCGACGAGAACACCTCGCCGCGCGGAGCCTGCGACATCTGCCAGGTCACGGACCAGGCCGAGTCGTGCCGGTACTTGTCCCAGAACGCCTGGGTCCCGGCCGGGCCGACATCGGTCCATTGCAGCTCGGGCGGCATGCCCTGGGCACGCGCCTCGTCGATCAAGGCGGCGGACGCCGGGTCGTACGCGATCCGGATCGCCTCGCACAGCTCCTGCGCGCTGACCGGACGAGCGGCGCCCGCACCGGTCGCGTTCAGGCTCTGGGTCAGCGCGGGCAGCCGGGCTGCGAGTTCGCGGCCCATGTCGTCTTCCTTGCGCCGCTTACCGCTCCGGTCGGTGCCCTTGAAGGTCAGCGCGACCCGGGCCGAGACCAGCGCGGAGCCCTCCGGGTACGTCTGCACGACCTCGGTCAGCATTGCCCGGGCGATCGCCGGCGACCCGTCGACCATGTTGTTGCCGACCTCACGGCGCAGCCGGATGCCGGTGTCCGGTGCGCTCTCCACCGTCACCGACGCGGCGACGATGCCCGGCTCGTGACCGAGCGAGGCGAGCCACTGGCCCCAGTGCGCCACCCAGATGTCCACCTGCTCCTCGTCGACGAGCGAGGCGCCGTCGGGCTCGGCGTTGATGACGACGGTGAAGTGCCGGGTGCTCGGGTAGTACAGCAGCGCGAACGGCCGGCCGTAGGAGTCCTGGTACTCGCTCAGCTGGGAGGCTGCGGCGAGACCGGGAAGCTGGAACTTGCCCCAGGCGGTCCGGCCGAGCGGGCCGGAGCGGTAAAGGTTGTGCTTAGCCATCTTTGCTCGTTGCCATCCAATGTGGGTCGAGAGCCGTTGCAGCGTGGAGAACCCGTGCTTGTCCTTCGTGATCAGCAGCCCGAGCGCCGCGCCGACGATCAGCAGGCTGACGAGGGCTGCCCTGATGCCGCCCACCATCGTCGAGATGACGACCAGCAGCAGGCCACCCATCATGATGCCGGTGCCGAGCATCCCCAGGCCGGCGATGCCCGCCGAGGCGGGCCTCCGCCAGTTGCCGTAGGTGCGAGGTGCGCGTCGTACGTTCTCAGCCGCTGCCACTTGGTCCGTCCGGTGGTGGTGGGGGTGGTTGGTTGTTTCGGTCGTCGTCACGGTAGTCGCGAGCGCGGTCTCGCTCGCGGCTCAGGTCGCCGCCACCGCCGCTGCCGGTGGGGCCGCCGCCATCGCTGCCGCCGCCTCCACCGCCGCCCCCGCCTTGCGAGCTCTGGTCCATCTCGTCGTTGCCGATGGTCTCGGATGCGGCCGTCTGACCGACCGCCTTGGTGGCATCCATGCCGGCCTTGACCGCGACGACCGCGACCGCGGCCGGTCCGAGGGCCGCCGCGGCACCGCCGGCAGCTGCACCGCCCGCCGCCGCGCCGCCACCACCGGCAGCACCGCCCGCAGCACCGCCTCCCGCAGCACCGCCTGCAGCAGCGCCTTCGCCTCCGGCGGCCGCGCCTTCACCGGCGCCACCAGTGCTCGGGGCCTGCTGCGACGCCCTCCCGACGTTCTGCGCACCGGTCGGACCGTCGCCCCCTCCGCCGCCACCGCCGCCGCCACCGCCGCCACCGCCGCCTTCCGACCCCTCGCTGACGCCCTTGTTCGCCAGGTCACCGAGCTTGTCCATCCCGGCCATCTTGGCCGCGAGCATGCCGGCGCCGGCGCCGCCCGCCGTCGCGCCGACCATCGGCACGATGAACCGCATCAGCGCCGGCATCGCGAACAGTGCGAGCACCAACATCGTGAGTCCGGTGACCACGTTCATCACCATGTGGCCGATGTTGTCGGGGTTCAGGACCCCATCGCCTTCGGTGATGTACTTGAACGACAGATCGCCGTTGTTCGAGACCAACCGGATCGCCGTCGCGTAGATGATCGCCGCCACCGGCTTGTACAGGATGAAGGCGAGCAGCCACGAGACGATCCGTTTGAACCAGTTCCGGCCCATCTCGGTGTTCGTCGCGGCGGCGGCGATCGGCAGCACGCCGATCAGCAGGATCAGCATGGCGCTGCGGACGACCATCAGCACGATCTGGATCAGGCTCGCGATCACACACAGCAGGCCGATCGCGATCATGATGCCGATCAGCAGCGGTGAACCGGCGATGCCGGCGACCACGCCGAACCCGAGCACTGCCGACATCGTGGTGCCGAAGGCCGTCGCGTCACCGGATCCGATGTTCTGGCAGCCGTTGGCCCAGGAGCCGGTGGTGGATTTCGAATCCAGTGCGGTGCTGATGATGCAACTGGAGAACATGTCGCCGGCCGTGATCAGCGCCTGCGCGACGGCGATCGAGAACGCCGCGGCGACCGCGAGCGTGATCAGCGAGCGGAGGATGTCGCGGGCCGCCTCACCGCGTTGGCTCCAGGCCATCTGCAGGGCGCCGAAGATCAGCCCGATGGCGGCGATGAAGAGCGCGATGAACTCCGTGTGGCCCCAGATCCAGGCGACCGTGTCGTTGGACGGCTTGCCGCTGGTGTTCGGATCGCTGCCGTCGTTCCCGATCCCGATGGTCGGTACGTAGACCCAGAAGGTGGCGATCGTGCTCATGAGCGTGCCGACCGCCGAGGCGATCGCATCAAGGATTGGCTTGAACACGTGCGAGAGTATCCATTCCACGGCGGGGCCGAGGACAACCCCGAGAATGTCTTTCATGAGGTTGATCGCCCAGTCGAGGACGTTCAGCTGGATCATGTCAGGACGTCCTTGGCGAGACGAAGCGAAGGATGGCCGGCAGCGCGACGATGGCCACCAGCATCAGCGTGACGCCCATGATGATCTTGAGGATGTGTCCAGTGCCTTCCGAACCCATCAGACCGATCGCGGTGGCATAGATGATCGCCGCGACGGGTTTGTAGATGATGAACGACGCCAGCCAGGCGAGTGCGCGCTTGAACCACATCATCCCCATTTCGGTGTTCGTCGCGGCCGCGGTCAGCGGAAGCATCCCGACCAGCAGCACGAGCATGCCGTAACGGACGATCATGAGCGCCAGCTGGATGACAGCGGCGATCACCATCAGGATCCCGACGAGGATCACCAGTAACCAGCCGAACGGTTCGTCCAGCGTGTCGAGCAGGTTCTTCGCGTAGTTCTGGTCGTCCTTCTTCAGCGCCGCGTTGACGATCCAGGACGAGAAGCCGTCGGCAGCCGAGATCAGCGTGCTCGCGAAAACCGCCGCGGAACCCGTCACCACGACCAGGGTGATCAACGATTTGAGGATGTCGCGGGCCGGCTCACCCCGGTGCGAGATCGCCATCTGGACCGCACCGACGATGACCGCGAGCGCGGCGATGAACAGCGTGATGAATTGGATGTGTCCCTGGATCCACAGCGCCGGGGTGTTCTCCGCGATGTTCGGGGTCGGGATGTAGACCCAGAGCAGACCGATGGCCTTCATGACCGCGTCGACCGCGTCGATGACGACCTTGGCGATCGCGTCGAAGATGAAGTCGAAGACCTTGCCGAAGGCCCACTCGAGCGCGGTCTTCAGGCCTTCCTCGAAGCAGTCGTCCCAGTCCCAGGGCCACCCCGAACAGCCGAGAGCGATCATGCCGCACCACTGAACCGGACGTAGCCGCTGAGACTGGACAGGATGTCCGGCTCGAGCGAGCCGTTGAAGCTGCCGTCGTCCTGCAGTTCGACGTACCAGTCACCGCGGTACCACCGCATGGTGATCGGCATCGCGCCGTACGCCTTGCCGTTCAGGTCGGCGACGATCTGGATGATCGCCCGGGTCGCGTTCGTCGGGTAGTCGAGCACCTTGAAGGCGGCGAACTGGAGCCCGCCCGTCATGGCCGACGGCGTCGTGGTCGCCTTCCTGGCCTCGGCGATGGCGGCGTCCCGGCCCGGGCCGGGGTACACCCGGCTCCGTAGTGTGGCAACGCCGACCTCCGGGTTCTGGAGCTGGCCGAGCGCGACCATGGCGGCGAGCACCGCACCCGTCGGCGAGTGCGAGAAGCAGGAGCGCACACCGTTGGGGCTGGTGGTCGCGGGACCGTTCGCGGCCTGGATGGGAATCAGCATCTTTCCCTCGAACTGCCACGAGACCGCGACCGGGGCGGCGAGCCTGGGGATCGCCTGGTTCGGGTTCTTGTTGTGACAGCCGCCGTCGCGGCTGTTGGCCGGTGGCGGCGTGGGCACCGTGCCGGTCGGTAGCGCGGTCGGCGACGCGGGCGGCTGGTTCGTCTCTTCTTCGGTGGGCTGTCCGGTAGGAACGACCGTGCTCGGCGTCTGGCTGGGGTTGGCCGTCGGATTGTCCGAGCGGCTCCCCAGCATGAACCAGACGACCAGGCAGATCAGCACCGCTCCGACGACGATCGCCGACGCGATGAAGCCACGCTCCTCGAAGAACGTGCTCTTCTCGCCGTCGGAATCGTCGTCGGAGTCCGGGTCCTTGCTGAACAGTCCCACCTACGATCAGCCTCCGACCAGCTCTCCGCGCGCCCGGATCACTTCAGGGCGTCGACGAGGGCGGTCGCCGCACCGATGACGATGCAGGCCGCGAGGACCCAGCCGAGCCGGGCGGCGTGCTCGCCACCCTCGCCGCGACGCTGACCGATGGCCATCATGCCGCCGGCGATGATGATGCCGAGTGCACAGACCAGGTACGCGATCCACTTGACCCAGTCGAGAACCTTGTTCAGGCCCTTCGTCACCTCTACAGGCGGCGCCTCCAGGGGCAGCGAGTTCGGAAGCTCGGTAACCAGGTGGTGAAGCAACATCATTGTCTTGGTGCCTTTCAGTACGGGGCGGGGTAGTCCGCTGGGTTTGACGCGCGAAGTGCGTAAATGGATTCGAGTACTTCGAAAACCTCGTCTGGCGTGTTGTCAGGCGTCGGAGCCTCCCCTCTGCGCCACTCCTCGATCCACGGAATGTCCCAGACCCTCGGAACACCTCCGCCGACGATGTCGGCGAAGTCGTCGAGCACGCGGGGCAGCCGGCCAGGAGCGTCCGCGATCAGCACCAGGCCGAGCACGGCGACACCCTGGACGACACCCGAGGCCCACTCGATCGCGGCTCGCTGCGCGGCGCGCAGACCGGACCCGTGCGTCCGGGCAACCAGGATCACCGGCGTCGGCACCGGCGGCGGCGGGATCGGCCAACGGTGGTTGGACGCCCGGGTCCCCGGCAGCAGGACCGACATCGTGGTCTCGCCGGAGCCGCCGTGGACGCCGACCCACCACAGGGTGTCGGCGGCCGGAATCGCGAACTTGGGCAGGCGCTGATCCTCCGCGGGCGCCGGCACCCCGTGCTGGGGCGCCGACGGCCCCCGCGGAGTGATGTCCGGCTGAGGTCCGGGGCCCGGCGACGGCGGCTGCGGCCCCGGAGACTGCTCCCGTGTCCACGGGTTCTGCGTCATGGCCCCTCCTCTCGCGGTCCGTCACAGGCTGTTGCCCACCGTATTCTCTCGCTTTCCGGGTGTACTTGCGTGACCCATCCACAGGCGAGGATGTTTCTACCCCCTTGTCGGGGTCAGTCGAGCCGACAGGCCCGCGTGGTTTCTGCATGCCCGGAATCCCCGGTATGCCCTCATGCGGGGGACATGCTAGAACGAGGACGCCGGAAGCCGATGATCGAGGGAGACCTGTGGCGGGAATGAGAGGACATCGTGGCTGAGAAGATCCCTTCCTGGCCCAAGGTCACGATCCGGCTGTACGACGACCACAACGCCGAGGTGAAGATCGCCGGGCGTAGTCACCCGGTCAACCACCACGATCCGCGGCAGGCTGCGATCCAGCTCGTCAGCGAGCAGGCCGCGCAGCTGGGCCGTGCGGTGAAGGCGACCGCGGTCGAGGCCGACGGCGCTTCCTGGCCGTTGGTCATCCACCCGGACGGGCAGGTGGAGGCGATCGACACCGACCCCCGCAAGGGAAAGAAGCCGATCTGGCCGATCGTGCTCGCGATGGCCGTGGCCGTCGTCCTGATCGCCGGTACGACGCTGTACATCACCGTCTTCAGCAAGCTCGGCGAAAGCAAGCCGCAGGTGACCGAGTCGCCCAAGCTGCCCGAGCTCCCCGCCCCGAACGTGCGCCCTGACGAGTTCCCGCCCAGGACGCAGCCGAAGGGCTACTCGACGCACGCGGGCTGGACGGTCGACCTCGCCGAGGACAGCACGCCGGCGCTCAAGCCGGACGGCACCGAGGTCGCCATCCTGACGACCGACGGGAAGGTCGCCGTGTTCGATGCCAACGGCAAGGTGCTGTGGCAGGACAAGGTGCCCAAAGACGCCGAGAACCCGGTCTACACGACCATCGACGGGAAGCAGGTGCTGGCAATCGCGACGCCGAGCACCTTGTACTACTGGGCGGGCGGCGGCGCCGAGGCGAAGACGATCGAGTTGCCGGACAGCGCCAAGGTGCAGTTCTTCGGCAAGTCGCCGCTGGTCCTGCTCGGCGACGAGTCCGGGGCGATGGTGATCTCGGGCGGCGAACTCAAGACGGTCCCGGATCAGCCGCGCAGCTCCACGATCCTGCTCGCCGAAGGCGATCGCACGCTGATGGCGCAGTACCTCGGTCCGCTCTACTGGACGCAGCCGGGCAAGAAGATCGTCACCGTGAATCTGCAGCCGCCAGGTGGCGCGGGCCAGCTCATCCAGGTGGTCTCGGCGAGCCCGGACTACGTCCAGGCGCTGTGGACCAATGCCAAGAACCCGGCGGAGGAGTCGATCCCGGCGGTGCACTCGACCGCGAGCGGCAAGGTGGTCGCGAGCTGCGGAACGGTACGCAACGGCGACACCGACGGCTGGGACTGGGTCCCCGACCCGAACCGCAAGTTCGCTGCCTGGGGTGAGTGCCTCGTCAACCTCACGCTGACCAAGAACAACACCAGGCGGCTCCCGGGCTTCCAGCCCTTGTCGGTCAGCGGATCGATGCTCTACGGCACGATCAGCAGCAAGCCGTACGCCGTCTCGCCGAACTGGAACACCTACCCGATGAACGAGGGGACCACGCGGCCGTGGGGTGTCGTCGGCAAACGCGCGGTCATCGTGTACAACTCCGTTCTCTACGCATTGGATCCGGCGAAATGAACCGTCGAATGCGCCGCGCGGCGCGGGTCACGTCCGCACTGGTTGCCGTCGGCATCCTGCTGGCGCCTTCCCAGGCGCTCGCGGACACCATCGAGCCGGAGCCGGTCGACTGGCCCAAGGTCAAGCCGTCCAACGGACCGGTGGTCGAGCCCCAGCCCGTCGACTGGCCGACTCCCGCGAAGCCCTGACGCCGATACCGGCAACGACAAGGCCCGCGTCCCCCCGACCGGGGGAACGCGGGCCTTGAACGTCAGGCAGAGATCAGCCGGCCGCGACCTCGAGGCGGACCGTGGCGGCCACCTCCGGGTGCAGCTGGACGGCAACCTGGTGCTTGCCGGTGGTCTTGATCGGCGACGCGATCGCGATCGCGCGCTTCTCGACCAGCGGGCCGCCGGCTGACTTGATCGCCGTGGCGATGTCGGCCGGGGTGACCGAGCCGAACAGCCGGCCGGTGTCGCCGGCCTTGACGGCCAGGGTGACGGAGAGCTGCTCGAGCTGGTTCTTGACCTCGCTCGCGTGCTCCTTGCCCTGGATCGCCCGGGCGTCGCGCGCCCGCTTGATCGACTGGATCTGCTTCTCGGCGCCGCGGGTCCAGCCGATGGCCAGGCCGCGCGGGACCAGGTAGTTACGGCCGTAGCCGTCCTTCACCTCGACGATGTCGCCGGGAGCCCCGAGGCCCTCGACCTCCTGAGACAGGATGAGCTTCATGGTCCGCGCCTCCCTCAGCGAGCGGTGCTCGTGTACGGCAGCAGGGCCACCTCACGAGCGTTCTTGATAGCGGTCGCGACATCGCGCTGGTGCTGCACGCAGTTCCCGGTCACCCGGCGGGCGCGGATCTTGCCGCGGTCCGAGATGAACTTGCGCAGCAGCGCGGTGTCCTTGTAATCGACGTACGTCGCCTTGTCCTTGCAGAAGCCGCAGACCTTCTTCTTCGGCTTCCGAATGATCTTGGCCATTGTGGTGCTCTCTTCCTACTTCCAGAGCCCGGCACGGATGCCGGAATGGTCACTAACGGGATTGCGGGCCGATCAGAACGGGGGCTCCTCCATCGAGCCGCCGCCCTGGCTGGCCCAGGGGTCGTTCTGCGGGGCGGACTGGCCGCCACCGCCTTGTCCTGCACCTTGCGGGGTCGCCCAGGGGTCGTTCTGCGGGGCGCCGCCCTGGCCACCGCCCTGGCCACCTTGGTAGCCACCGCCCTGGTTGCCGCCACCTTGGTAGCCGCCGCCACCCTGGTTGCCGCCGCCACCGAAACCGCCACCGTCGGAACGTGACGTCTTCGAGATCTTCAGCGTCGCGTACCGCATGCTGGCGCCGATCTCTTCGACATCACACTCGAACACGGTGCGCTTGTTCCCGTCGCGATCGTCGTAGCTGCGCGCCTTCAGGCGCCCGTGCACGACGACCCGGGAACCGCGGGTCAGCGACTCGGCGACGTTCTCGGCGACCTGCCGCCACACGGCACACGAGATGAAGAGGGTCTCGCCGTCTTTCCACTCGTTGGTCTGCCGGTCCAGCGTCCGCGGAGTAGAGGCGATCGTGAAGTTCGCGACCGCGGCCCCGGACGGCGTGAACCGCAGCTCCGGATCACCTGTCAGGTTTCCGATCAGAGTGATGGGTGGTTCACCGGCCATGACAACTTCCTCCTGTACTGCAGACGATGGGTGGTGTGACGCCAGACCACCTGACGCCCGAGGTTCAGTGCTGGTCCGGCCGGATGACCTTGGTGCGCAGGATCGACTCGTTCAGCGTGAGCTGACGGTCGAGTTCCTTCACCACCGCCGGCTCGGCGGTCAGGTCGACGACGGCATAGATGCCTTCGGACTTCTTCTTCACGTCATAAGCGAGCTTGCGACGACCCCAGATGTCGAGCTTCTCGACCGTGCCACCTTCCTTGCGGACGATGTTCAGGTACTGGTCGATGGACGGCTCCACGGTGCGCTCATCGAGCTCCGGGTCGAGGATCACCATGACTTCATAACGACGCATGCGCGAACTCCACCTCCTTCGGACTTGGCGGCCACGGTCTCTCCGTGGCAGGAGGGCGATGCGGTCTGCTCCGCGCCGGCACTTGCCGCCGACGCCAAGCAACGAGCCCGGTCGATGGACCGGGCCACATCAGAGAGAATACCAGCGTTCGGACTGCCGACCGACCATATCCACAGGCCTGTTCCGGTGACTCTGCGTCACGACCGGGCGATCCGCGGAGCGGTACGCCGGAGCACGAGCAGCAGCAGCGGTACGGCGAGGACCACCGAGATCACCGTCAACAGCGGATATCCGCCGAGCGTGTAGAGCCAGGGTGAACTGGCGGCCGCCAGCGCCGAGATCGCCCAGATGGACGACTCGACCTTGCTCTCGAACGGCGTGCCGAGCAGCCGCGCACTGCCGCCCAGGTAGCACAGGTTCCACGCGTAGCCGAGCAGGAAGAGCGCCGGCGTGAAGGCCGCCCCGGACTGCGTGGTCAGGACGGCCGACCCGATCAGGAGCAGCAGACCGGCGACCATCACCGGTTGCGGACCGGTGCGGTCGATCCACCAGCCGGTCAGCGGCGACAGCGCGAACATTCCGAGCGTGTGCGCGGACAGCATCAGGCCCAGAAGTCCGAGTCCGTCGCCATGGTGATGAGTGTGCACCGGGACCGCCGACATGAGCGCGACCATCACCAGGTGCCCGGCGATCATCACGCCGGCGGCGAGGAGAACCGACGTACGGCGGGACTCTGCCGGACGGTCGAGCCGGGTCTGTGCCGGCTGCTCGGCGACGTGGACGGTCCGGATGTACGTCGAGGCGACCAGCGCGCCGAAGACAGCTGCCACCGCGAGCAGGAACGGCCCGGCGACCTGGGGCAGTCCGAACGCCGCCGCGAAGGACTGGGACGGCGCCAGCAGGAACGGCCCGCCCGCGGCGCCGGCCGTGCTCGCCCACACGACGGCGCTCATCGCAGACGCCCGCCGGGAGTCGGGCACTGCCTCGCCGGCGGCGTACCTGGACAAGAGGCTGGCGGCGTTCCCGGCGCCGAGCAGGAACATTCCGGCGAAGAGCAGTACGACCGGCGCGCCCACCGCGGCGACAACCGTCAACGCTCCCCCGGCGACGCCCACGCCGTACCCGAGCCGGAGGGCGTGCGCGCGTCCGAGCCGCGTGCTCCACCGGCCGACGGCGATAGCGCCTGCCGCGGTGCCCAGTACGCCGGCTGTGTTCGGGACGCCGGCCAGGCTGGAGCCGAGTTCGTCGGCGGTCAGGATGGTGCTGACCGCGCTCGCGGCGACCATCGCCGCGTTCATCAGCGCGGCAGCGAGAACCACAGGAACAAGCATGGCCAACACGTTAGAAAGGTGCCCGTTCTGGCTGAATACATGATGTAAAGCATTCGGTCTTGCGGACGACCGAGATGAAAGGTGTTCTGGCGACATGACCTTTCAGGAGCGGGAAATGGACTCCACCGACTGGCAGATCCTGACCGCGCTGCAGTCCGACGGCCGGCTGTCGTTCAACCAGCTCGGCAAGCGGGTCAACCTCTCGCCGCCCGCGGTGGCGGACCGGGTACGGCGCCTGGAGGAGGCCGGTGTGATCACCGGCTACCGCGCCGAGGTGGACCCGGCCAAGGCGGGCCAGCCGCTGTCCGCGTTCGTCCAGATGCGCTGCACGACGGGCCGCTGCCTGCTCAAGACAACCCGCGCCGAGGACTTCCCCGAGGTCCTGGAGATCCACAAGCTGAGCGGCAACTCCTGCTCGATGCTGCGCGTCCGCGTCACCTCGATGCGCCACCTCGAAGGCCTCTTCGAACGCCTCGGCGAACACGGCGAGATGAACACCCACATCGTCCTGTCCACAGAATTCGAGGGCCGCCCCGTCCAGCCGCCCACCCCCGAGGAACGCAAGGTCAGCCGCTCGGCCGGATGGGGCTCCGGAAGTGTCGGTGGACAGTTCTAGGGTGGTGGGTATGACTGTGAAGCTTGGTGCGCACGTGGACCAGGAGGACCCGTTGGCCGAGGCGGCCGATCGGGGGGCCGACCTGGTGCAGTTCTTCCTGGGGAATCCGCAGGACTACAAGGCGCCCAAGCTCGCGTACGCGGACGGCGAGGAGGCGCTGAAGGAGCGGGCCGCCGCCGCGGGCGTCGACCTCTACGTGCATGCGCCGTACCGGCTGAACGTGGCGAACACGAACAACCGGATCCGGATCCCGAGCCGCAAGCTGTTGCAGCAGACGCTGGACAAGGCGGCTGAGATCGACGTCAAGGGCGTGATCGTGCACGGTGGGCACGTCGGCGACGAGGACGATCCGGAGGCCGGGTTCGACAACTGGCGCAAGTGCATCGAGCGCGCCGAGCTGCCGGTGCCGCTGCTGATCGAGAACACGGCCGGCGGTGAGAACGCGATGGCCCGGCAGCTGGACCGGATCGCGCGGCTCTGGGAGGCGGTGCAGGCGTCGGGCAACGACCGGCTGGAGAACGTCGGGTTCTGCCTGGACACGTGCCACTTCCACGCGGCCGGCGAGGAGCTGCCGTCGATCGTCGAGCGGGTGCTGGCGATCACCGGGCGGATCGACCTGGTGCATGCGAACGGCTCCCGGGACGAGTTCGGCTCCGGAGCGGACCGGCACAGCAACTTCGAGGACGGGCACATCGACCCGGCCGACATCGTCGCGGTCGTGCAGGCCGCCGGCGCCCCGGTCGTCGTCGAGACCCCGAACGCCGACAACGGCCAGAAGGCCGACCTCGACTACCTGCGGGCGCACCTCACGTAGTCGAGCCCTTCGTCAGGCCGTGCAGCCAGTAGGTCACGGCCCACGGGAGCAGGATCGCGAGCGCGGCGGTGTTGTTGGACGGCACGAGCAGGCCGCAGATGACGACGATCGCGACGACGAGGGTGCTGGCCTGGAACAGGTCGGCGGAGCCGAGGACCTTGGTTCGCAGCGTGATGCGGTTCAGCGCGCAGGCGGCGTACGCGGCGATGAGGGCGAGCAGCCCCAGGATCGCCACTACCGCGCCGAGCCAGCCGAGAACGTTGTAACCGCCCTCGGCCTGGAGCATGCCGGACAGCAGGAACACACCGACCATGACGGTCAGCCAGGCGCTGGTCCACATCAGGCGGTCGACCGTGCTCCGGGCCTTCTCGGGATCCGGCTTCGGCTCGGCCTCCTCCTCGTCCACGGCCTGCTCGTCCACAGCCTTACCGTCCACAGCCTTCTCGTCCACAGCCTCCTCGGCGACCGGCTCGGAGTCGGCGGCCGCGGTGGGCTTGGGGTCAGGGTCTGGCTGCACCATGGCAGCGACGGTAGCGCAGAATGAGGTTATGCAGACCTGGGCGGAGCGGTTCCCCGACCTGTTCGCACCGGGCTACTGGGAATGGGGCGACCTCGACGTCCGGTACACCGTCGAGCAGCCGCCGGACGAGCTGATCAGCAACGTCCACGTCGTCGGCCGCACCACCGGCGGAATCGTTGTCTGCACCAACGATCTGGGCTGGCGCTTCCTGCCCGGCGGGACCCGCGAACCGGGCGAGACGATCGAGGAGCTCGTCCACCGCGAGCTGCTCGAGGAGGCCGGCGCACGGCTGACCGGTCCGCTCACCTGGCTGGGCGCCCATCGAGCTGATCACCGTCGCCCCGGACCGTACCGTCCGCACCTCCCGCACCCGGTCTCGTACTGGGCGAACTACGTCGCGGACGTCGTCATCGAGCAGGAGCCGACGAACCCCGAGGACGGCGAACAGGTCACCGACGTTCTGGTGCTGCCGCCGCACGAAGCGGCCGCGTACCTGGACGGGCAGCCCGAAGAGGTGGGCTCCATCGTCAGGCTGGCTCAGGCAATGCAGCTGGTTTAGGCGGTGCCTGACGGCTCCGCCCTGCGCGCCAAGGCAGCAGTACGGCGCTCAGCGTGCAGCAGATGCCCGCGACCCACAGGGCACCGCGCATCCCGACCACCGTCGCGAGCACGCCGCCGAGCGCCATGAACGCAGGCTGCACGCACCGCGAGCTGATCGACCACGACCCCACGACCCGGGCCATGAACCCGTCCTCGGTCACCTCCATGCGGTACGTCGCGAACGACGGGTTGAACGCGCCGGCTCCCACCAGCAGCGCCGTCTCCGCCACAGTGAGCAGCACGAACCCGCCCCACCCGTGCGGCGCCAGCGGGAAGAGGAGCAGCCACGGCGCCCGCAGTACGCCGAACACCAGCAGCATCCACTGCAGCCCGTATCGCCGGGTGAGCCGCGGCGCCATCCGCGCGCCGATGACCCCGCCGATGCAGGAGACACCGAGCATGACGCCGTAGCTCCACGCGGACAGCCCGAGGTCGCGCAACATGAAGACCGTCAGCAAGGGCGAGGTCATCATCACCGGTCCGCCGAACAACTGCGAGTTCCAGAACAGGATGCGCAGCCCGCGGTGGCGCAGGATGTACCGCCACCCTGCCGTGATGTCGCGCTTGCCCTCCCGCTTCATCGGCTCCGGCTCAGGCTGCTGGATCCGTCGGATACCGAGCGCCGAACCGAGGAACGAGACCGCATCGACCGCCAGCGTGACGGTCGCACCGACCAAACTGACCAGCACACCCCCGACCGCCGGACCGATGCTCAGCGAGACCCAGTTCGTCTGCTCGAACCGGCTGTTCGCCTCCGCCCGTCCCTCGGCCGGCACGAGCGCCTTCAGATGCGCGCCGCTCGCCGACTGGAACGCGATCGTCCCGGCCGCTTGAAGCACACCCGCGACACACAGGTGTGCATAAGTCAGTACGCCGAACGCCGCGGACACCGGCACCGAGACCAGGGCCGCGAACCGCACGAGATCGGACGCGATCATCACCGGTCGCTTTCGCCGCTGCTCGATGAAGTCGCCCATCGGCAACGCGAGTGCGGCGCCGGCCACCGCCGACAACGCGGCGAGCATCGAGACCTGGAAGGTGCTGGAGTCCAGGGCGAGTACGGCGACCAACGGCAGCGCGCCGAGCCCTACCGCCGATCCGAGGGCACTGACTGTGAACGCGACCCACAACCGACGGAAGTCCCGACCCAAAGACATCCCGCGATCGTAGAAGCCGTCACCGACACAAATTCATGCCGCCGTCGAACATGATCACTTCACCAGTCAGGTAAGCGTTGTGGACAACTGCCGAGATCAGGTCGGCGACATCCGCGGGCCGGGCGGCGCGACGCATCGGGCTCGAGGTTTTCCACAGCTCCTGGGCCTCGGTCCACGACTCGGTGAGCGGCGTGTCGACGAGTCCGGGTGCGACCGCGTTGACCCGTACGTCGGGTCCGAGCGCGGCAGCCAGCAGTTTCGTCACGTGATTGAGCGCGGCCTTCGAGGCGGCGTACGCGATCGAACTGCCCTTGGGGCGGACGCCCGCGTGGCTCGTCACGTTGACGATGCATCCGCCGTACTCGCGGAGCGTCGGGAGCGCCGCCGTACACAGCAGCCAGGGTGCGATCAGGTTGACGTCGAGCAGCTGTCGCCAGTCGGATGCGGTCAGCCCGTCGAGGTCCGCGTGCGGGACCGGCCAGCTGATGCCCGCGTTGTTCACGAGTACGTCGAGGCGCCCGTGCTCGGCCAGCACCTCAGGCACCAGCGCCTGAGCAGCAGCGTCGTCGGACAGATCTGCCTGGTGGTACGACCCGCCCAACTCCGCGGCCAAGGCTTCTCCGGTGGACCGGCTGGATCGCGAGTGCACCGCGACGGTCATCCCGTCCGCGGCCAACCGCCGTACGGTCGCGGCTCCGATGCCTGACGCGGATCCGGTCACCAAGGCAACCTTCATGCGCGGTACCGGAGGCCGTCCATCAGCAGGTCGAGCAAGCGGCCCGCTTGGTCACGGTCGTCGGCCGCGGCACCGCCGACGCCACCGATGCTGACCAGCAGGTCCCCGGCCGAGATGTCCGACCGGATCTGACCCGCCGCAGCGCCCGCGTCGAGTAGCGGCTGCACTGCACCGACGAGGAGCTCGAGACTCTGTGCGTACGGGTTCGCGCCGGAAGCGAAGACTGCTCGCAGCGCGTCGGCCATGCCGCGTTTGCGCGCCATGTAGTCGATGAATCGGTCCATCCACGCCCGCAGCGCTTGGTCCGGTGGCAGCTGCTTCAGCAGTTCCACGGATGCGTCGCAGACCGCGGCGAGCTCATTCCGGTACGCCGCCTCGATCAGCAGCTCGCGGGTCGGGAAGTGCCGGTAGAGGGTGCCGATGCCGACCCCGGCGTCCTTCGCGATCCCTTCCAGCGTCGCCTCCAGCCCGCACTTCGAGAACGCGCGCCCCGCAGCGGCGACGATCTGGTCCCGATTGCGCTGGGCGTCCGCACGCAACGGGCGCTCCCTGGTACCCATCTCCCCCTCCCTCCGTGGCCTCACAACCTAGCGGACTTGATAACCGGAGGCACCTCCGCTTAACTGGATTTACCGGAGGCTCCTCCGGTTAAAGCGTAGCTCGTAGAACAGGAATGACCTGATGAGCAGGATCACCACTCCTTTCACGCATGACTCCACCGCGGCCGAGGTCATCGCCGGCGTCGACCTGACAGGTCGCCGGGCCGTCGTCACCGGCGGCGCGTCCGGCATCGGCGTCGAGACCGCTCGTGCCCTGGCCACGGCCGGCGCCGAGGTCACCCTCGCCGTCCGGAACACCGCGGCCGGCGAACGCGTCGCCGCCCAGATCATCGAGAGCACCGGCAACAACCACGTCTTCGTCGCGCCGATCGAACTCGCCGACCGCGCCTCGGTGCGCGCCTTCGCCGCCACCTGGGCCGGCCCGTTGCACATCCTGGTGAACAACGCCGGCGTGATGGCCGAGCCGCTGAACCGGACGCCGGAAGGCTGGGAGCACCAGTTCGCGACCAACCACCTCGGCCACTTCGGCCTCGCGCTCGGCCTGCACAGCGCGCTCGCGGAGGCCGGCTCCGCGAGGATCGTGTCCGTCAGCTCCAGCGCGCATCACTCCTCGGACGTCGTGTTCGAGGACATCCACTTCGAGAACAGGCCGTACGACGAGTGGGCGTCGTACGGGCAGTCCAAGACGGCCAACATCCTGTTCGCCGTCGAGGCGGCCAAGCGCTGGGCGAGTGACGGCATCGTCGCCAACGCCTTGATGCCGGGCGGGATCCGGACCGCGTTGCAGCGGCACGTGTCTGAGGACGTGCAGAAGGAGTGGGACCGCTTCTTGTGGAAGACCGTCGAGCAGGGCGCGTCGACGTCGGTCCTGCTGGCCGCCTCGCCGCTCGTCGACGGCGTCACCGGCCGCTATTTCGAGGACAACAACGAGGCACTGCCGTTGACGGAAGGCGATCCGATGCACGGCGTCGCGGAGTACGCGCTCGATCCGGAGTCGGCCACTCGGTTGTGGGACCTGTCGGAGAAGCTGCTCGCACAGGTTTGATCAGAAACCGGCTCAGCTACGGATCACGTGGCTGGGCCGGTAACCTGACCCACCGTGAGTGACTTGAGCATTCGGACCATCTCCGCGGACGAGCACGCCGCCTACATCGCGGCGCAGCCGTCGGCGAGCTTCCTGCAGACCCCGGGCTGGGCTGCGGTGAAGAGCGAGTGGAAGGCGGAGTCACTCGGCTGGTACGAATCGGGAAACCCCGGCAACCTCGTCGGCGTCGGCCTGGTGCTGTACCGGCAGATGCCGAAGGTGAAGCGGTACCTGGCCTACCTGCCGGAAGGCCCGGTGATCGACTGGGACGCAATCGATCTCGGCAGCTACCTTCGCCCGCTGGCCGCGCATCTGCAGGAGCGCGGCGCGTTCGGCATCCGGATGGGTCCGCCGGTGGCGACCCGCCGCTGGACCGCGCAGACGATCAAGGACGCGATCGCGGGCGGTCAGCAGCCGCGCCTGGGTGACGTCCGCCCGGACGTGATCGAGCCGTCCGGCGCCACCGTCGCCGAGAAGCTCCGCAAGCTGGGGTGGAAGGCGCCTCGGATCGCGGAAGGGTTCGCGGCCGGGCAACCGCAGTACGTCTTCCAGGTGCCGCTGGCCGGCCGCACCCCGGACGACCTGCTCAAGGGCATGAACCAGCTCTGGCGGCGCAACATCAAGAAGGCCGACAAGGCCGGCGTCGAGGTGACGCAGGGCGGGACCGAGGACATCAAGGCGTTCCATCAGCTGTACGTCGAGACCGCCGAGCGCGACCACTTCACGCCGCGGCCGCTGCCGTACTTCGAGAAGATGTACGCCGCGATGGCCAACCAGCCGGCCGATTGCTGTGACTTCCGGATCTACAACGCCCATCACGAGGGCGACCTGGTCGCGTCGACGATCTGGGTCCGGGTCGGCGGTCATTCCTGGTACTCCTACGGTGCCAGCTCGACCGCCAAACGAGACGTGCGCGGATCGAACGCGATCCAGTGGCGCATGATGTCGGACGCGCTCGCGGCGGGTGCGTCCGTGTACGACCTACGGGGCATCACCGACACCTTGGACCCGAACGACCCGCATGTCGGGCTGATCCAGTTCAAGACCGGGACCGGCGGCGAGGCCGTCGAGTACGTCGGTGAGTGGGATCTGCCGTTGAACAAGGCGCTGTACACCGCATTCGACCTCTACATGAGACGGCGTTGACACCATGCCCCTAGTCCTGCACGTCGATTCCGATCGATGGCGTGATCACCTGCGTTCCACGTGGAACCCCGACATCGTCCCGGTCGCCAAGGGCAACGGGTACGGGTTCGGCAACCACCGGCTGTTCGCAGAAGCCCGCGCGCTCGGCGCCCGGACGGTCGCGGTCGGCACGTACTTCGAGGTTCCCGCGGATCCACGCGAGGACGTCATGGTCCTGTCGCCGTGGCGGCCGTTCCTCGAGGTGCCGCAGAGCAAGAACGTGATTCACACGGTCAGCCGGCTGGCCGACCTGGTCTCGATCCCGGCCGGCAGCCGGGTGCTGATCGAGGTGATGACCTCGATGCGCCGGCACGGCATCGGCGCCCGCGAGCTGCGGCACACGATGCTGCTGAACGCGCTCGACCGGATCCGGTTCGAGGGCTGGTCGCTGCACTTCCCGATGGGCGCCGGCGGTACGTCGGCCAACCTCCGCGAGGCTCAGCAACTGGCGAAGGCGGCGCTCGACGTCCGCAAGGGCCCGCTGTGGGTGTCGCACGTACCGGCGCAGAAGCTGGCCGACATCGGTCCGGACGTGAAGCTCCGGATGGGCACCGGGCTGTGGCTCGGCGACCGCGGCGCGCTGTCGGTCCGGGCGACCGTCCTCGACGTGCACTCGGTGCGCCGCGGCGAGCGCGTCGGTTACCGGCAGCGCCGGGTCAGCGGCGACGGGCACATCCTGATCGTCTCCGGCGGTACGGCGCACGGCGTCGGCCTGGAGGCACCGACCGCGGCGGCGAGCGTCCGGCAACGCGCGATCGCGATGGCCAAGGGCAGCCTCGACGCGGCCGGCATGGCGCTGTCACCGTTCACCATCGAAGGCAAGCAGCGCTGGTTCGCCGAGCCGCCGCACATGCAGGCCAGCATGCTGTTCCTTCCGTCGTCGGTGGCCCCGCCCGCGGTAGGCGACGAGGTCGACCTCGACGTCCGCTACACCACCACGACCTTCGACAAGGTGTCGATGGATTGACTTCAGGTCCACCTGAAGTTGCAGCGTGGACCGTATGAGTTTTCTGGAGCGGATCGAGGAGCGGCCCGGGGCGGCGGAGTTGCGTGCGGCGTCGTACCGGATGCTGGGGCTGAAACGTGGCGCGACCTGCGTCGATGTCGCGTGCGGGGCGGGTCATGCGGTGGCCGAGCTGGCGAAGAAGGGCCTGAAGGTGACCGGGGTCGACGCAGATCCCGACGCGATCGAGGCGGCCCGGGAGCGGGCGCCCGGGGCGATGTTTCACGTGGCACATTCCGACGAGCTGCCGCTCGAGGACGAGTCGATGGACGGCTACCGCGCGTTACGGCTGTTCCATCTGCTCGAGGATTCCGCTCCGACGGTGGCCGAGGCCTATCGGGTACTACGTCCCGGCGGGCGGATCGTGCTCGGCGGGCAGGACTACGGCTTCGTCCTGATCGACAGCTCCGACCAGGACCTGACCGACGTGATCCGCCTCGGCCTCGAGTCCCGCACGGTCTCCCCGCGCGCGACCCGCACCTTGCGAGACGTCCTCCTCGACACCGGCTTCACCGATGTCGAGGTCGCCGTACACACCGAAGTCGTCACCGACTACGAACAGATGGCTCCGCAGCTCAAGAGCGCCGCGGAAGCCGCCGTCGACAAGGCCTTGATCACTCGAGAAGATGCTGCCGGCTGGCTCAGGGAACAGGCCGGCCGCGGCCGCCGGGACCGCTTCCTCGCCGTGCTCCCGACGCTTCTTGTCGGCGGGCAGCGCTAACGTTCTGGAGATGAGCCATAAATACGCGTTGAAAGGCGTCGTACTGGACGCGCCCGACCCGCGAGCGCTCGGTGAGTTCTACAGCCGCGCGCTCGGCTGGGAGCTGAACGCTCACGACGACACGTGGGTCACGGCGACCGATCCCGACGGCACGACCGGCCTGTCGTTCCAGCTGGAGCCGAACTATCAGCCGCCCACGTGGCCGAGTCGGACCGGCGTCCAGCAGATGCAGCTACACCTGGACATCCAAGTGGACGACCTGGAGTCGGCGCACCAGCGGGCGATGGACGCCGGGGCGCGGCTGATGGAGTTCCAGCCACAGCCCGACGTCCGGGTGTACGCCGACCCCGTCGGTCACATCTTCTGCTTCTTCACCGATTGAGGTGACCCGTCCAGCGGACGGTCGGTAGCAGAGCGGCCGGGTCGACGCGGTCCTTGTTGGCGGACACGATGTCGAACATCGACTCGATCAGCGTGTCCGACAGCAGGTGCGGCTGCAGGCCCAGGCCGACCAGCCCGGTGTGCTTCACGTTGTAGTAGTGCTCGGCCTGCTCGACGCGCGGGTTCTCCAGGTGCTCGACCTGCACCGGCCCGGGGAAGCACTCCGCGACCAGGTCGGCGAGCTGCGACACCGAGTAGCTCTCGGTCATCTGGTTGAACACGCGGAACTCGCCCGCGTCCGCCGGATTCTCGACCGCGAGCCGGATGCACTCGACGGTGTCCCGGATGTCCAGGAACCCGCGGGTCTGCCCGCCGCTGCCGTAGACGGTCAGCGGCTCACCGAGTACTGCCTGGATGACGAACCGGTTGAGTACCGTGCCGAACACGGCGTCGTAGTCGAACCGCGTCGCCAGCCGCGCGTCCCGCACGGTCTGGTCGGTCTGCTGCCCGTACACCACGCCCTGGTTGAGGTCGGTGACACGCATCCCCCAGATCCGGCAGCCGAACTCGAGGTTGTGCGAGTCGTGCACTTTGCTGAGGTGGTAGAACGAGCCCGGCTTCTTCGGGTAGAGCATCCGGTCCTTACGGCCGTTGTGCTCGACCTCCAGCCAGCCTTCCTCGATGTCGATGTTCGGCGTCCCGTACTCACCCATCGTGCCGAGCTTCACCAGGTGGATGTCCGGGTTGGTCTCGGCGATGGCGTACATCAGGTTCAGCGTGCCGACCACGTTGTTGTGCTGGGTGTAGACAGCGTGTTCGCGGTCGATCATCGAGTACGGCGCGGCGCGCTGCTCGGCGAAGTGCACGATCGCGTCCGGCGCGAACTCCCGCACGACCCGGTAGACGAAGTCGGCGTCGAGCAGATCACCGACGTACGCCGGGATCCGTCGGCCGGAGACCTCTTCCCAGGCCGCGACCCGGCTTTCGAGATCCTCGATCGGGACCAGACTCTGGACGCCCAGCTCGCGGTCGTAACCACGCCGGGCCATGTTGTCGAGCACGGCCGTGTCATGGCCACGGTCGGACAGGTGCAGTGCAGTCGGCCACCCTAGGTAGCCGTCACCGCCCAGAACGAGTACGCGCACGGTTCGGCCGCCTTCCGTCGGGAAACGTCGTCACCACCCTTCCTATCCCGAGTACCCACTCCAGTAACGTGATCAGAGCCACCTATTCGCTGGTAATCGGCTGAGAATTTCCGGCGCACTGCCGCTGGCTGGTGCGGAGGTGCAGAATAGGCCGGGATGCGCGTACTCACCAAGGCCTATCTCTCCCGCAGCCGATTGTTGCTGTGGGCGAAGTACTCTGCGTCGTCCGTGATCGCCACCGTGGTCAGCCAGCTGGCGTTCGCTCTGTGCTACTGGTTCGGCACGGCAGCGATCGTCGCGAGCCTGGTCGCCTGGGTCTCCGGCGCGGTGCCGAACTACTTGCTCAACCGTCGGTGGACGTGGGGCCGCAGCGGGCAGAAGTTGCCGTACACAATCATCGTGGTCGGGTCGGCGGTCATGGCCGCGGTGGTCACGTCGGTGACCGATCACCTGGTCCAGCCGCTCGAGTCCCACGCGTGGCAGACGGTGCTGGTGACCGGGTCGTACCTCGCGACGTACGCGGTGCTGTTCATCGTGAAGTTCGTGCTTTTCGACCGGCTGGTGTTCGCCAAGACGGTTTCCGACCCCGTCGAAGTACGTACTCCCGTAGCCACGTAGTCGTCATCACCCGCCCGTAGTTCGCGCCGTACACGACCCCCGGGCCCTTCTTGCTGCTCCCGTCGCCACGGCGGCGCATCGTCATCGGCAGCTCGACCACGCGGGCGCCGAGCGCGAGCGCACCGAGCAGCAGCTCCGACGACTGGTACTGCGGTTCACGCAACGTCACCGCTGTCGCGAGTTCGGCCCGCATCGCGCGGAATCCGAACGACGTGTCGGTCAGCTTCTTGCGCGTCAGGATCGACGCGAGGACGGCGAACACCCGGACGCCGACCCAGCGCAGCCGGCTGTCCGCGTCCTCGGCCCCGAGGCGGCGCGACCCGGTGACGAAGTCGGCCCGGTCGAGCAGGATCGGCTCCAGGAGGGTCTCCAGCTCGTCGTTGTCGTACTGACCATCCGCGTCCGTGGTCACGACGTACCGCGCTCCGCCTTGTGCTGCCAGGTGATACCCGAGCCGGAGCGCCGCGCCCTGACCTCGGTTGCTCTGGGCAACACACACGTACGCCCCGTGTTCACGGGCGATTTCGGCGGTGTTGTCGGTCGCGCCGTCCACGACGACCAGGACGTCGACCTGGAGGCCGGCGCAGGTACGCGGCATGTCGGTGAGCACCTGGCCGATGCCGCCGGCCTCGTTGTACGCGGCGATGACCACTACGACCGGCGCGAAGTCCTTGTGCGTGAAGGCCTTTACGGCTTCGGAATCCACGGCGTCTGGGAAGTCCGCCATCGCAGGTCGTGCCTGGTCCTTGCCGAGCAGTGCCCGGAGACCTATGGCACCTGCGAGCGGGAAGAACACCAGTCCGGGCAGTTGGTAGCGCCAGGAGAACTCGAACGCAGCTGAGCCGAGCAGGAGGATCACACCGGCCGCTACGGGGAACAGTGTGGCCGACCGGAGCTCCTTAGCCCTTGCTACGGCAGCAAGAGCGATCAGCACGCACAGTGCGAGCAGTGTGCCGGAGGTATAGCCGCCGTGGAGCTGGTAGGCGCGCAGAATGACCGCAGGTGCGTGGGAGACGTGTGGCTCGGACCCTCCCCATTTCACTGCAGCCTCTGTGGTGTTGGGGTCTTTGAGGTTCGGGTAGGTCAGCTGGAACTGCCAGCGGTCCAGCGGTACGTCGTCAGGTGACGTGGTGCGTGTGGGCGCGAAACCTTTCGCGAAGTCCTTCAGCGCCGCCCACGTCACGTCCAGCGGCTGGTGCTTGATCACGAGGTGTGCGAACTCAGTCGCCAGTTGACGCTTCGTCGTACCGGGTGGAAGCGGACCGGGCCAGTTCGGGTCGCCGTAGTGGTTGTGGGCGTAGCTGTCCACGCCGAGGCGTTGGCCCAGCGGTTCCTTCGGGCAGAACAGCCGCGTGCCCTCGTCGAGTGGGAGCTTGTCGCAGTTGGCGACCGTAGCGGTCCGCCCGTACAGGACCTGGTTCTCGGCGCCGGTGAAACCCCAGCGGCCCGTTTCCGCATGGTAGTAGCCGGCGTACGCGGCGAAAACGACACCGAATCCTGCGACGGCGGCAGCGGTACGACGTACGCGCTGTTTGCCCACCACGATCAGGTAGAGCACGACTGCGATCAGCAGGACCAATCCGATCGCGCGCACCGTGAAGGCGGCGCCGACCAGTACGCCGACGACGGCCGCGCGCCGCCAGCCCGGCACACCCTTGCCGAGGAGGAGCCAGAGGATCGCCACCAGGATCACGTCGAACGTGGTCTCGGCCATGATGTTCTGCTCGATCTGCACCTGATACGCGTCGAGCAGGATCGGTGCGGCGGCGAACGCGGCCAACCAGCGGTAGACGGTGAGCCTGCGCGCCAGCGCGTAGATCGCGACACCGAGAAGCAGCCCGGCGAGGTGCTGCACGATCACGACGAAAGTCAGTCCGCCGATCGCCACCAGCGGGCCGAGCACGAAGTCGTACCCGATCGGGTTGAGCTGGTCAGGGCTCAGCTTGCCCATGTTGGTCAGGTACTGGACCGAGTCGGTGTAGATGATCGCGGGCCGGTACGCGACGGTCGCGAGAACACGCAGTACCAGACCTGCCAGCAGGAAGACGGCGAGCAGCCAGTGCGTCCGCACTGCTCTTTGAAGCTTGCTCACTGGGTTTTGAAGTACTGCCACGTCCGGGCCAGACCGTCTTCCAGCGAAACCGTCGGCTCGTAGCCGAGATCGTTGGTGATGTCCACGACCACGGCCGGCATCTCGCCCGCCGGCGCCTCGATGTGCTCGGCCGGCACCGGGCATCCGGTCACCGCACGCACCGCGTCGATCATCTCGAGCACCGACACCGACCGCCCGGATCCGATGATCGCGCGCCCGTCGTACTTGCTGTCGAGCGCGAGCAGTACGCCGTTCACCACGTCGTCGATGAAGACCAGATCCCGCCGCTGCTTCCCGTCGCCGTACACCCGCACGCCGCCACCGCTCAAGGCCGCCCGCATCATCCGCGGCACGAAGCTGTCCTTGTGCGACATCCCCGGCCCGTACACGTTGGTGAACCGCAGCGCCGCGGTCGCCATCCCGTAACTCCCCGAGTACGCCGACAGCAACATCTCACCCGCCGCCTTCGTCGCGCCGTACGGCGTCAACGGCCGCAGCGGAAGGTCCGCGGTAATGGTCGACGTACCGACATCCCCCACGACCGCATTGGTCGACGCCAGCACGAACCGGTCCACGCCACTACCGCGACTCAACTCCAGCAGCACCTGCGTGATCGTCACGTTCTGCGCAAAGGTCTGCATCGGCGCGTCCACCGACCGCAACACCGACGTCAACGCCGCCAGATGCACCACCGCGGTAGGCCGCGTCTCGAACGCCGCAATACACGTCTCCTGCTCCGCAAGATCCCCCGTCACCACATGCACCCCGCCATCCCACGAGGAATCCCCCGGCTCCCGATCCACCGCAGTAACCAACACCCCCCGCCCCCGCAAGGCCCTAACCAAACCCCGCCCCACAAACCCCGACGCCCCCGTGACCAACACACGCTCGTCCATACCCCTCAACCTACCCGCGCCCCCGCACTCCTCCCACCCCCTCACAACCCACGTCCCGGAACCCGCTCCCCGGGATACAACACTCCCCACAACCAAGCCAGAAACTCATCGTCGGTGCTCCAGTCGTCGTACGCCGTGGCATCACTGATGGCCCCAGCCCGCAGACCTTCGCGGTCACCGCGAACCAGTCTCTCCAGCTCGGCCTTGAAGGTTGCCAACTTCTCGCCACCACGACCGGTCCGCGCCATCTCGACCAGCTCATCGAAATTGTCATTGCGGACTTCTGGATGATAATACGTCTGAATTATTGTGAGAAATGTCGCGAACGGAACCGACGGATCCGTGAGCCAATATGATTTGGGCACAACCAGCAATCCTCTCAAGCATCACGATTCTGGTGGATCTGGGAAGAATGTACCAATCTCGAATTTCGATGCACCAAGGTTACGCTTGAACATCACCACGATGTCGCCGCCCTCGAATGTCTGAACCGGCTCCGCCTCAGGTTCGGGCACATCGCCCGAGTCGGCGCCGCTCGATCGAGCCAGCGCCCAGTCTTTGCGCTGGGCTTTGGCCTCCTCCCAGTCACCGCGGAGCCGGAACCCGATGCAGTACTTGTGACCGTCCACCCCGAGCAGATCTGAGATCGGTATTTCCAGGCGGGCCGGAACAGGTCCGCCCCAATCACTGCGAAGGGCTTCCTGAACGTCCGGATGCTCACTCAAGACTGCGGTTACTGCGGCGAAAACATAGGGATCCGCGACCGCTGTTGCATAGCGGCCACAGTAATGCATATTGCCGGAATCGAGCCCGTCAACTCCGTTCTCCCGCAGAGCCCGGTCCGGCTGGGCAGGGTCTTCGAATCGAGTGACTCTCGCCACCAGAGATTGCTGGTCCAGCGCTGGCCCGTGCCGACTATGTGCATGTCCGGTTCCTTGGTCCAGTGATGCGTAGACGCTTTGGACCGCAGGTTCGCAGTCGGCTGCTGGGGCGAGCCATGGGCTTGTTTCCTTGTTCACGGCTATGTAGGCGACTGCATTTTCCTCATCAACGCTCCGCTGGTCGGCGTGCTCCGTCTCGACGGTCGGTTCGGTAGTGGTCACGTCCGCCGGCGCCGGCCGGGGAAGGTTCAATCGAGCGGGCTCCCACCGCTCCAGCCGCCTGCCGACAGTCTCGCCATTTATCTCAGTCTCGAGAGTTACGGGCTTGAGCGGGGCCGGTACGTCGTCAGCCGGTGTCGGGTCGTCGCTTGTGGTGGTGCTGTCGCGATCCCTGTCGGGAGGAGTGGTCGCCTCCGCGGAATCCGATCCGTCGTCGGTTCGGTTCGCGCTGAGGTCAGCCGAGTCATCGGTTCTGTCCGCGGTGGAGTCGGCTGATCTGTCCGTCACCGGCTGGGCATCAAGGGCTGGCTCTTCAGTTGGTTCTTGCGCGGCCTCGTCCGCCTCGGCTTCCGTGATTTCGAGTTCGTCATCGGTTGAGGTGGGCTTCGCGTTGTCCGCTACATCTGGAGGCGTGTCAGCACTCGAAGGTTCTGGTTGCGTGGCTGCGGCGTTGGCCTTCACGACACCGTCGGTCTCGTCGTCGGGTCCCTCGCCCGGCTCACCATCGCTCGTACGGTCGGGTTCGGGCAGGGGGTTGCTGAGGTATTGCAGGCGGGACAGGGTGTCGTCGTGGTGCATGTGGGCGCGGAGTTCGGGAGGGTACGACGCGAACGGGTCCGGTTGAGCGTCGGTTGAGGGTGACTCGGCGGCTCGGTCCGGCGAGTGACGGTCGGTCTCCTGGCGCTCCTCGTGCTGGTCGGGCTCTCTGTGGTGGTCGGGCTCGCGGTGCTGGTCGGGCTCGCTGTGGTGGTCGGGCTCGCGGTGCTCATCATCGGGGCTGGGTGGTGGGCGGTCGTGCGGCTCGGCGTTGGGCTTGGGTGGGTCGGGTTGATCTGAGCGAAGATCGGGAGTGGGATCGAGGTCGTCTCGAGGCGCGGGGTTGTCGTGGTGTGGGGCGGTGCTGGCGGTGGGCTGGTCGGGGGTGGAGTTGTCGGCGCGGTGGCGGCGGCTATCCATGGTTGCCGGTGGCCTCGTCGAGAACTCGTACGGCGTGGGCGTACTTCTGGCGCAAGCGGTCTTGGGTAGCCGGATCTAGTTGGCTCTGGCGGGACGGGCTGCTGTTGTGTTCGATGTCGGCTCGCTTGACGAGGACGGCATCGGGGGTTCGGGTGAGGCGCGTCAGATACGTGTCGTGGGATTCGCCGGGCCGACGGGTGAGGGCGTCGACCATCTCCACGACGGGATCGGGCACGCCGAGGTCGCGGAGTTGGGCAAGCGTGCAGGCGGTGTCTTCCACGGTGTCGTGAAGGAGCGCCGCCATCTGCTGGTCTGTACGGGCGCCGTTCGCCCGCGCAATCGCCGCAGCGCCACGGACATGGTCGACGTACGGTTGCCCGCTCTTGTCGACCTGCTCCCGGTGAAGGGCCGCCGCGAGTTTGTCGGCAGTCTCGATGCTGTCGACCGGACCCGCGAGGTACGAGTATGCGTCCGCCCAACGCTTGAACAGCTGATCCAGCCGGTCATCCACAGACGCCAACGGAACGAATCGCTCGACGGTCTCCGCATAGTACGAGCGCTGCTTCGCGACCCGCGGATGCGTATGTAGGCGCTGCACGTTGCTGTACCGATCCGACAGCTTCAACAGCAACACCTTCCGAGGCGCCCGCGCGAGCTTCGCCAGGTATGCCGTCCGCACCTCGTCCTTCGACTCCCCCGCCCGGACCTCCGGAATCGTGACCGCGTCCACCAACCCCGCCGTACGCACCCCGAACCGCGCCACCAGATCGGCTCCCGTGCCCGCCGTGTCTTCCACAACGTCGTGCAGCAGCCCCGCCCTGAGCAGATCGACGTCCTTGACGTCGAGTCCGCTTGCCAGCACGTGCAGCACTTGAAGCAGATGCTGCCAGTAGGGTTCGCCGGCCGGTCTGGTCTGGCCTTCGTGCCAGCCGACCGCAGCATCGAACGCTACGGCTAATTCGTCAGCGGTCTGATCGGAGAGGAGCGCTCGCAGGTCGATCCCCGCAGCGCTCCAGTCGTCCCAACCCGGGAACATGCGCAGGTCAGCCATGGAGCACACGGTCTCGGTATCCGTCCCACCCGGGAAGATCGAGCGGAACTGGCTCATCGGCCGTGTCCGCGTCAGTCATGCCATCTGCTCCTTGTCTCGTCCTGGTCGAGGGCCGCTCCGCCGGGCCGCGGCGTAGTTCACGCATCCGGGGCGGCGGCGCTGAAGGGGGTGTCTGCGGTGGTGGCCAGGTCAAAGATGTAGTGGTGCCACGCGTCGGGGATGTGAAGACGGCCGGCAGCGGCGATAAGGCGGGACGTGCGATCTGACGCACCGGAGAGTTGGTCGATCGCGGTGGCCAGATGGCCATCGCCCCAGAGGAGCTCGGCGGCGGGCAGTCGGCTGCCGGCTCGAACGGCGTACCTCAACAGCTGCTCGTCGATGGTGGCGCCGTCCAGATCCAGACCGCGGGCGCGCCAGGAGGAGGTCATCGGATGCGGCCGGTCTCGACGACCCTGCCAGTGGTGCAGGGCCAGCGGTACGTCGGTGAAACGGTAGCGGCCGGCCTGCCAGTGGGTTTCCGCGGAGACTGGACATGCGGGCGCGCCCCCGGACAATGCGCGCGTGACTGTGCCCGCCAGGTGCTCTGCCAACGTGTCCGACGCGTAGTCCGCGCGGATCAGGTGCGATCGAGCCGTGACCGCCCGGGTGACCGCTTCGGCGACAACACATTCCCGGAGGCGAGCGGACGTGTTGTCCGGAATCGGCGGGCCAGCCAGCAGCACCGGCCTGGGTAGGCCCGCGACGTGCGCGACTGTTAGGAGCTCGACCCACACGGTCAGGTGCGGAGAGTCGGCAAGTAGCGCGGTGGCGTCGCCGATTGCGCGGATGCTGCAGGGAGCGTCTCGGCAGACGGCTCCACAGGTAGCGCTCCGACAGGCCGTGGTGGCAACGGTCGGTGGTAAAGCCAATCGTCTTTCGCGGGGTTCGCCGTGGGGGATTTGGAGGAGGATGGGGCGGTCCATGCCGTCGGTGAAGGTGGCGGCTTGGCCGGGTGGGAGGGAGACCACGGCTCGGGATTGGGGGGTGTCGAGGTTCATGGTGGCGCCGACGGTTTCGCGGTCGTCGGCGGCGGGGAGGCGGTGCAGGATCTTGAGGGCGGAGTTCTTGACGACGTCGGGGATGACCTTGCCGGGGATCTGCTCGGCGACGACGATGCCTTCGCCGTACGCCCGGATCTCGGCGAGCAGGCCGGCGAACATCTCGACCGCGTGACCGGCCGTTCCGCCAGAGTCGCCAGTGCTTGCCTTGAGCAACCGGTGGGCCTCTTCGACGACCGTGACGTGTCGCAGGCCGGAGGCCGGTCCGCGGCGGACGCGGAGGTGTTCGATCAGGCGGATCAGGACGACGCCCATGCAGAACGCCTTGTCCTGGTCGTCGCCGACGTCCTCGAGTTCGAGTACGACGTTCCGGCTGAGCAGGTCCGCGACGTCGAGCGGGTGGCCGCCGCCGAGGAACCGGCCGGGGGTCCCGAGCAGCAACGAGCTGAGGCGGACGTCGACGAAGCCGCGGACATCGGCGGCGAGTTCGGCGCCGTACCCGATGTCGTCGACCACCTGGCGTGCGCTGAGCTGCAGATCCGCGAGCGTCGGGTACTGCGGACCGCCGCGACTCAGTGTGAGGTCCCAGCCGTACGAGGTGTAGCACCGGGTCAGCGCCTGACTGAGGACCTGTGGAAATGGCTCGTTCGCCTCGAAGGCGGCCAGGAAAAGCGCGCGGACGAGGTCGAGGTGCGTCTGCAGCGGGAACCCGGCCTCCGGTTCCAGCGGATTCAGGCTCAGCGGTACGGCGTCCGGATCGCCGAGGCGGACGACCGCGACACTGGAGTCCGAACCCAGGCGTCCGGCCATCCCGGCGTACTCCGCCTTCGCGGGCTCGATCACCAGCCACGGTACGGCGGCCGCTGTCAGGCCCTCGAGCAGGTGGCGGATCGTTTGCGACTTGCCCGAACCGGTGGCGCCGGCAACGAACGCGTGCCGGTTCAACGTGTCCCGCGAAACCGTCATTGTCCCGACCGCGCGCCCCGACGCATCGATGACGTCGCCCAGCGGGATCCCGTCCGCCGGGGTCTCAGGCGTCAGGTCGAAACGCACCTGTTCGACCACGCGAACACCGGCGATCTCCCGCACCGGCGGCCGCGCGACGGCTGCAAGCAGCTCCCCTGTCGCCTCGAAAGCGCGACCCTCGGACTGAGTCGTCAAGCTGTACGGCGTGGCGTGCAGGTCAGCCGCCCCGGACAAGGTCTGCGCCACGAGCCTCGCACTGGCTTCATCCACTCCACCAGCGAGAATCTCCACCGACCACAAGCCACCCTGCGCCGCGGAGAAGTCCCGGTAGCGAGCGCGACTCCGCTCGAGCTCGAGCGCGTCCCGACCCGAGATCTTCTCCCGGTCCAGCCCGATCGTCATCCGCAGATGGAGGTCGTCGAGCAACTCGCCGCGCTCCTGCACACCAAGGGGCGAGGCCCGCACCAACCAGGCGAACGCCGGCAACGCCTCCGCTAGATCCTCTAGCGTCCCGGCCGGCTCGACCTCGGCCTCCGGAAGCGCAGTCAGTACGTCGTGCACGCCGTCCACACCCACCCAGCAAGGGAAATCGACCGCGTCCGCAGCGACTGCCCGCGCACCCACCGGGTAGGAAACGGCGCCGTCCACAGGCTCGATACCGACCCGAACCTCGATCGGCCCACCGGCCACCGCGCGAGTCCAGCAGCAGCTGAAGGAACGCCCCGCCGACGCCTGCAGCATCAGCGCAGGCAGCAACCCACGCCGAAGCGCCGTGAACCGTTGCGCCAGGTCCGTGTCCGGCCCCCCGGCCAACGGAACCGAGGTGACGCGCCACCGCGGAACACCTGCACCTGACGCAATCACGAAGCACCCAACCGCGGATCGCAATCGCCCAGCCGCGGACTCGCCGGATCGAGCGGGTCGACCATCACAAAAGCGGTCGGCGACAACCCCTGCAGCACCGTCGGCTCCACCGAGTACTCGTACGTGCGCTGATACCCGACCGACGTACTCTCCGTGGTCCCGCTCGACGCCGAGGTCGACGTCGACTCCGACCACGACGTACCGCCGGTCGTCGATGACGAGGACTGCTCGCCCGAGGTCTTGGACCCGGACCGATGCCGCCTGCTGAACAGCAGCCCGAACGTCGCCTGCCGGCTGTCCGACGTCTGTACGCCGACCGAATCGCTCGTCGACGAACTGTTGCCGCGCGTCGTGCTGTCCGACGTCGACGTGGACGTGTTCGTCCCGTGTGAATAGGTGAACTGACTCGCCACCAACCGGTGCTGCCGACCGATGAAGGTCGCGGCCTGCTCGGCCTCCTTCGCGTTCCCGAGGCGCATGAACAGTACGGCGTCCCCGCCGCCGAGGAGCTCCACCGCGCTGTCCCGCAGATGCGCGAACAGCAGCACGAGACGGATCCCGTTGCGTCGGCAGATGCTGTCGAACCGCTCGAGCTCCGGGCGGGCCACCGCATCAGCTCCGGCGATCACCACGATCCGCTCGCCCCGCCCCGACAGCTGGCCACGCTGGATCCGGACCATCGTGATCTGGAACAGCAGATGCCTGAGCAACGAGGCGGTCAGCTCCGGCTCGCGATGCGACAACTCGAACACCCGCAGCGAGACGTCGTCGTCCTCCCACCCGTCCATCGGCGCATCACCCGTGACCGCAGCCAGCCGCTGCACGCCCGCAGCCAGCCGGAACAGCCGAGCTTCCGCCGTACGCCGGGCAGCCTCGCTCAAGAGATCGGACAGCCTCGTGTACTCAGCCCGCGTCAACGAACCCCGCTGATCCGGCGTCAGCTGCCGCAGCAACACCTGGAACGCCAGGTGCAGTCTCGTGAAAGTGACCGGGGCGTCCGTCAGGCACTCGACGACCTGCTGCACCAGGGTCGCGTCGACACCCCGCGACTCGCTCTGCTCAGGCTCGGCCGCGCGCAAACCTTCTGCGACCACGACACCGATCTCATCAGCGCTCAAGCCGGTGAGGGGGTTCAGCGAGCGCGCCTCGTCCGGTACGACGGCCGACCGGATCGGCGCACCGTGATCCGAGGCCATGCGGTGCAGCGGCTCGATCACAGAGTCCTGCGTGAGGTCGAGAACCACGAGTCGCCCGCCGGCGCTCATCAGCGAGCTACCCATCGCGAGCAACGCCGCACGCCAGCCCGCGGCAGTCCCGCCGTACAGGTCGACGCGCTCCTTCGTCACCGGGCCGACCGGCACCCACGGGCGTACGGCGCTGACCTGCAGGGACTTGGTCTGCTCCCGGTCGCTCAGATCCTGTTGCCAGGCCTGTACGTCGCGCTCGAACCGGGCCATCGTGCTGACGCAGTGGGCCAACCACAGCTGATGCTCCTTGGCGGTAGCCCGTCGGAGCAGCTCCGGTCGTCCCCAGCACAACCAGCCGAGGCCGATCGCCACTACGGCAGGCACCAGCGCGATCAACGGGTCCACAACGACGCCGACCACACCGGTGGCTATAACGGCCGCGACCATCGTCCAGGTCAGGACGGGGCGCATCCGTACGGCGGCAGCACGCTTGGTCTCGAGCGCCGCAAGCTCCGTCGGCGGCGGTACGGCGGGAACGGGCGGGTCTTGCTGCTCGACGACCACGACCTCGCGCCCGCGGTACTCCCAGCCCCACTGCTCGGCCTCACGAGTCGCGACCATCGGCTCAGCCATGCGCCGCACCGTTCAGGCGGTCCAGGACCACACCACGCGCCAGATCCGCCAGGATCGCCTCGGCCTCCTGGACCGTTGCCGCTGCACGGCTGACCGTAGCGTCCCGTTCCGCATCGTCAGCTGTGGTGAACCGCCGACGACATCCGGCGCAGTGCGTCGCCGACAGGTCGGACCACGCTCCGCAGGACGAGCACCGTCGTGCCCGCAAGAGGCGCTCGGCTGTGGATAACCGTCGACGTTCCAGCAGTGCACGCTGCCAGCGCTCCTGCGCCTGCGGCAGGTACTCGACCAGTTGCCGGTCCGTGAAGCTCTTCCCGCCGCCGGCCAGCACCGCCGAGGTCAGCCTCGCTGCGGCATCCCGATGAACGCCGGTCGCCTTCCCCATCGGACCCACGGTCACCAGCAGCGGGAACCAGCCGAGCGTCTGCAGTCGCAGCGCGGCGTCGCCACGGTTCCAGCGCAGGGACATGGTGGACGTGTTGTCCGGATCCGCGGTCCAGCCGGCCGGGCGCAGCGCCACCTCGAACAGGGCTCGCTGCGGGGCGTCCAGCGCGGCATGGGGCAGGAGCAGGTGAGTGTGGTGCCGACGGACCAGCCCGGCACGTTCGACAGCCACTACGTCCTCCCGAGACCGTGCGGCCTCCCCAGCGGACCGCGCAAGGTAACTGTAGTTACCGCCTGTGCCTGTCGCAGCCCGATCGCGTTGCCACTTGTGGAAAACTCCGGCCCGATGCGGACCGAACGCGACGAGGTCTTGACCGCGCGTGATCGGCGGGAGACGATTCCGGCCGGGCGCGGGCTGACAACCTTGTCATCGGGGCCGCGTACCTACACCGGTGGACGGGGGCGTCCCGTCGCGCCGGCCGGATGTGCAAGGAGCGTCGATGAATCTCCGCCGCCCACTGGGGCTCGTCACGTCTCTCACGCTGGTTGTGACACTGTCTGTTGCCATGACGCCAGCGCATGCCGCGTCATCTGCTGCCTCGGAGCAGCCGGTGATCAGCGGTTCGTCGTACTTCACCTCGTTCGAGCCAGGCCAGCCACAGCCGGGGTACACCGACGCCGTCGAGACCGGCCCGGACGGGAAGCCACGCACCGACGGGGTGCGCGGCCCGACGCCGACCGGGATCGGCGGCAGCGAGATGGACAAGGTCACCAAGGTGACCGCGAACGGCGAGAACACCGGTGGCGGCGAGATCGCCACGAACGCCGCCGACGGTGACAAGTTCACCAAGTGGCTGGTGTTCCAGCCGACCGGCTGGCTGGTCTACCAGACCTCGGCCCCGGTGGTGATCAAGAAGTACGCGCTGACCTCGGCGAACGACGCGGACGGCCGCGACCCGCAGAACTGGACCGTCTCGGGTTCGAACGACGGCACCACGTGGACCACGCTGGACACCCAGACCGGTCAGAGCTTCGAGAACCGGTTCCAGACCAAGGAGTACAGCTTCGCCAACGACACGGCGTACATGTACTTCAAGCTGGACATCACGCTGAACCACGGTGAGAACATCGTCCAACTCGCCGACTGGTACCTGTCGAACGGCGCCCCGCTGCCGCCACCCGGCCCGGTCGCCGAGTCGCGCCTCGACTCCGGCCCGACCAGCGCCTACAACGCCCGCGCCCGCGTCGGCTTCACCGGCGTCAAGTCTTTCCGGTACGCCGGGCACCAGGACGCGGAGGGCCGTGGATACACGTGGAACAAGGTGTCCGACGTCGACCTGAAGGTGGGCAAGGACACCCGCCTCTCGTACAAGATCTTCCCCGAGCACGTCGAGGGCGATCTCAGCTACCCGAGCACGTACGCCGCGCTCGACCTGGCGTTCTCCGACGGCACCTATCTGAGCGACCTGAAGGCCAAGGACCACCACGGCTTCGAACTCAGCCCGCGCGGCCAGGGCGACTCCAAGGCGCTCTACACGAACCAGTGGAACAACATCGAGGCCGATCTCGGCAAGGTTGCCGCCGGCAAGACGATCACACGGATCCTGGTCGGGTACGACAAGCCGTCCGGACCGGCCGAGTTCCGCGGCTGGATCGACGACGTCCGGATCGCCGCGGCGATCAACCCGGACCGCGCGGCGCAGAAGACCGCGGCCAAGCACCCGTCGGACCTCGCACTGACCACCCGCGGCACGAACGCGACCGGCGGCTTCTCGCGGGGCAACAACTTCCCGGCCACCGCCGTACCGCACGGCTTCAACTTCTGGACGCCGGTGACGAACGCCGGGTCCACATCCTGGCTGTACGACTACGCCAAGGGCAACAACGAGGCGAACAAGCCGACCATGCAGGCCCTGTCGATCAGCCACGAGCCCAGCCCGTGGATGGGTGACCGGCAGACCTTCCAGGTGATGCCGTCGACCGCGGCGACCCCGACCGCGGATCGCAAGGCCCGCGCCTGGTCGTTCAGCCACGACAACGAGATCGCCCGTCCGTACTACTACGGCGTCACGTTCGACAACGGCAACGCGGCCGAGATCGCGCCGACCGACCACGCCGCGCTGCTGCGGTTCAGCTTCCCGGCCGGCAAGGCGTCGCTGATCTTCGACAACGTCAACAACAGCGGCGGCCTCACTCTCGACCCGGCGACCGGCGTGGTCACTGGGTACTCCGATATCAAGAGCGGACTGTCCACCGGCGCCGGCCGGTTGTTCGTGTACGGCGTCGTGGACCAGAAGGTTGTTGCTTCGGGCACACTGTCGAACGGGGGCGGGGCGAACGTCGGTGGATACTTCGGCTTCGATCCCACTGTCACCCAGGTGCAGCTGCGGATCGCGACCTCGCTGATCAGCACCGCACAGGCTCAGAAGAACCTCGGGCTGGAGCTCCCGGTGGGCTCGAAGTTCAGCAAGGTCAAGGACGCCGCGCAGGCCGCGTGGGACAAGAAGCTCAGCACGATCGAGGTCGAGGGCGCGACGGCCGACCAGCTGACCACGCTGTACTCGAACCTCTACCGGCTGTTCCTCTACCCGAACAACGGGTCCGAGAACACGGGATCCAAGGACAAGCCGGTCATCATGTACGCGTCGCCGACCTCGCCGAAGGTGGGCACCGACACCCCGACCACGACCGGCTCGAAAATCGTCGCCGGGCAGACGTACGTGAACAACGGATTCTGGGACACGTACCGCACGGTGTGGCCGGCGTACTCGCTGTTCGCGCAGGACGAGGCCGCGGATCTGGTCAACGGATTCGTGCAGCAGTACAAGGACGGCGGCTGGATCTCCCGCTGGTCCTCCCCCGGCTACGCGAACCTGATGGTCGGTACGTCGTCCGACGTCGCCTTCGCGGACGCGTACCTCAAGGGCATCAAGGGGATCGACGTCCAGCCGATGTACGACGCGGCGGTCAAGAACGCGTCCGTCGTACCGCCGTCGCAGAACGTCGGCCGCAAGGGCATGGACCTGTCCACGTTCAACGGCTACACGGCCAACACCACCGGTGAGGGCTTCAGCTGGTCGATGGACGGCTACATCAACGACTTCGGGATCGCGAACCTGTCGAAGGCGTTGTACGACAAGGCGAAGAAGAACGATCCGCGCAAGCAGGAGTACCTGGACAACTACAAGTACTTCCTGAACCGGGCCCGCAACTACGTCACGCTCTACGACCCGACGGTCGGCTTCTTCCAGGGCAAGGGCCCCGACGGTGTCTGGGGCAACTCCCCGAGCACCTTCGACCCGCGGGACTGGGGTCACGACTACACCGAGACGAACGCGTGGAACATGGCGTTCTCCACTCCGCAGGACGGGGCCGGCCTGGCCGCGATCTACGGCGGCAGGGACGGTCTGGCGAAGAAGCTCGACGAGTTCTTCAGTACGCCGGAAGACGCGCTGCACACCGGCGGGTACGGCGGCACGATCCACGAGATGCTCGAGGCGCGTGACGTCCGCATGGGGCAGTACGGCCACAGCAACCAGCCGTCGCACCACATCACCTACATGTACGACGTGGCGGGGCAGCCGTGGAAGACGCAGGCTCTCGTGCGTGAGGCGTTGTCGCGGTTGTACACCGGCTCGGAGATCGGGCAGGGGTACCCAGGTGACGAGGACAACGGCGAGATGTCGTCGTGGTACCTGTTCAGCTCTCTCGGCTTCTACCCGTTGCAGGTCGGTTCACCGTCGTACGCGATCGGCTCGCCGCTGTTCACCAAGGCGACGGTCCGACTGGCCGGCGGCAAGAAGCTGGTGATCAGCGCACCGCAGAACTCGTCGAAGAACGTCTACGTGAAGAGCGTTCGCGTCAACGGCAAGAACTGGACGTCGACAGCGTTGCCGCACGACCTGATCGCAGGAGGCGGCAAGATCGAGTTCGAGATGACCGACCAGCCGACCAAGTGGGGCAGCGGCCGCAACGACGCCCCGCCGTCGATCACCAAGCCGGGTGAGGACCCGACGACCTGGCGGGACTCGACCTCCGACACCGGCGCGGTGATCGGTGCGGGTGGCGCGGATGTCTCCGCTTTGATCGACAACGACTCGAAGACACAGGTCACGCTGACCGGCGCCCAGCCGACGGTCACGGTCGCCCTGCCACAGGGGCGTCCGGTCGGCATGTACACGCTGACAAGCGGTGCGACCGGCACAGCTCCGTCGGCGTGGACACTGGAGGGCTCGAACGACGGTACGACGTGGACGACAGTCGACCGCCGTACCGGGCAGAGCTGGGCGTGGACGTCGTACACGAGGTCCTTCAGCATCAGCTCGCCCAAGGCGTACACGCAGTACCGGCTGGTGCTCACGCCGGCGGCGGGGGCCGACGGCGTCACCCTGTCCGAGATCGAGCTGCTCGGCACGCTGAAGGGCGTCGAGACCGGTACCCACCCGAGCGACAAGCGCGTGGCCGAGACGAAGCCGAGCCCGACCCCGTCCCAGTCGATCGACCGCAACTACGGCTAGCACCTGAGCATGACGCGAGGGCGACGGCACCGGCCGTCGCCCTCGTGTGGTCCAGCCGGCGGAGCCTGCCCCTGAGAGGTTCCGCCGGCAGTACTTACTGCAAGTAAGGAGGGGTGGCGGTCCCCGCCCGGACTGCCACCCCTTCACCCCTATCGACGCTCGAACCCTCCCGAGGGTTGCCTCACCCCAGAACTGTCCACATGCCGGACAATGACAGGAACCAGACCAGGTTCACGACCAGCACTCCGGCTGTCGCTGCGACCGCGAAGACCCACCCGAGCCCGGCCCGCAGAGCCAGCACGGGCAGCGCCAGCGTCGTCGCCACGCCCCCGAGTTGAACGGCGAACAGCGCGCCACCGCTCTCCACGGCGCAACTCACCCCGGTCGGCGGGCACAGCGGCGCACCGACCTGACGCATCAGCGCGTACGCGACACCTGCCACCACGCCGACGAAGACCGCCTGCAGGGCGACCCTGCCGATTGTCCGGGCTTCCATGGGACCACGGTAGGTACGGGACGGGTCCAGCGCCTGAGCAGAACTACTCAGCCCGACCAGCGGCCGGTGAAGAAGGCGGCGGCCCAGATGGCGGCCAGGGGTATCGCCACAGCCAGGTAGAGGCGGCCGATCCACGGTCTGCGTCTGGCGAGGACCGCGAGGCCGATCCACAGCGGCCACATCAGCAGGGTGGCCCGGGTGAGTGAGTAGATCCAGAACGACGTACAGAACGCACCGATCGTGGCGGCGACCCAGGCCGCCTCGCCCCAGGACCGGCGCCAGAACAGCCAGGCGAGCAGGATCAGCCCGACGAACAGCGTGACCAGCTCGGCCCGGAACATCCAGGTCCAGTCGCTGCGGTCAGCCGGGAAGTGGCCCTTGCTCGCGGCCTCGAAAGTGTGCACGAGCGAGATCCAGGGCCAGGTGAACTCCCGCGCCCAGCCCTTCTCCTGCGCGTCCTGCCAGGCGAACCAGGAGCCGTGAATCTGCTTCAGGTACGCCATGAAACCGAGCACCGGTACGGCGGGCAGCGCCAGCCACGGCAGCGACAACCAGTCACGCTTCTTCGAGGTGACGAACTCGACGAGCAGCGCGAAGATCAGGAAGATCCCGGACACCCGCACCGTGGACGCCAGCGCGACGAAGACGGCGGCGCGGGCCCAGCGTCCCTGCCGCGCGGCCAGCCAGGCGGGGAACGCGAAGGCGCAGAACAGCGCCTCGGTGTACCCGGCGGCGAGGAACACTCCGACCGGGGCGCCGTACCAGATCATGGCGGCGTTCGGGCCGATGCCCTTCAGCTCCGGGAACTCGTACTGCGCCAGGCGCGCGAGGTACACGCCCGCCACGGCGCTGGCGACTGCCGACACCACGATGCCGGCGGCAACGTAGCCGATGCCGGTGTAGCTGACCAACCGGACCAGCAACGGGAAGCCCGGGAAGAAGGCAGCCAGCGGCGCACCGGACGGCTCACCGTGGTTGTAGCCGAACTCGGCGACCGCCTTCAGGTGCCAGACGTCCCACTGCAGCCAGGCCTTCCACACGTTCGGGTAGTCGCCGCCCCGGTTGAACAGGAGCGGCGCGGAGACCGACAGTACGAACAGCGCCACCCGGGTGACGAGCCACCACCCGAGCACCTCCCGAGTCAGCGGCGTCGGCATCCACCGCTGCCAGCCAACCCTGTCGACCCGGGCTCGCCGGGCACGCCCCGGCTTGGGCTCGCCGGCAACCGAGCGCTCAAACACGCCCCCACCGCCAGCCACCACAGTCCACCCGAGTCACGCCCCCATCGTCCCTCATCCAGGTTCCAGCGCGATCCGGCCGGTCGATCACCGCGAGCAGCCGGCCATCGAGTTGAGCCAGGACAGCTCCGTTACCCGGGCGTCTGCGGTGTGTCGGTGGGTTTGGGTTTCGTTGTTCCGCCCGTCGGCAGGGACGGGATGACCGGGGTCGTCGTCGTCCGCGTGGGTTTGGTCTTGGTCGGGGTGTTCGTCGGCTTGTCCGGCGTCGACGGGGGCGGGGTGCTCGGCGGCGGCGTACTCGGCGGCGGGGTGCTGGGCGGCGGCGTACTCGGCGGCGGAGTGTTCGGGGGCGGGGTGAACGTCGGGGTCGACGTGTCCTTGATCTGGTCCTTGTCCGGGTCCGCGAACTCGGCCTCGGGGACGCCGTCGAGGGCCGACTTCATGAACGCCAGCCAGGTCTTCAGCGGCCAGTTGCCACCGAAGAAGGCCGGGTCGTCGCTGTACGGGTCGAGGTCCGATTCACCGGTCGCACCGGCCCGGTACAGCACGGAGGTGGATTCCTGTGGCGTGTAGCCCGTCCACCACGAGGTCAGCGTCGCCGAGCCGTCCTTACAGCCGTCGCACGCCGCGTTCTCCTTGCGGTCCTCGACCGCGACACCACCGGCGGTGCCGGTCTTGCCGGCCACCGCGCGGTCCAGATCCTTGGCGCCGGTACCGGTGCCCTTCTTGACCACGTTCTGCAGGGCGTAGTTCACCAGGTTGGCGATCTCCGGCGTGAAGGCCTGCTTCTGCTGCTTCAGCACGCTCGCGTCCGACCACAGCACCTTGCCGTCCGGGCCGCGGACTTCCTTGATCACGTGCAGCGGCGTGTACTTGCCCTCGGCAGCGAACGTCGCGTAGGCGTTCGCCATGTCGACCGGCGAGGCGTACGCATCCGGGCCGAGCACCGTGGCCGGCGCCCCCCGGTCCTTCTCCAGCGTCTTCGACGCCGGGATGCCGGCCGCCTCGGCAGCGTCGACGACCTTGGCCGGGCCGTTCTCCATGGCGTTGTCGACCAGATCGTAGAAGGCGGTGTTGATCGACTGCTCGGTCGCCTTCATCAGCGTGACGTCGCCGTAGTCGGTACTGAGCTCGTTGCCGAACTTCTGGCCCTGGATCGTGATCGGGCTGTCGCCTTGGTAGACGTCCCAGAGAGACTTGCCGTCCTTCAGCGCCGCGGCCAGCGCGAACGGCTTGAACGACGAACCGGGTCGCGCCTTGGTCGTTGCCCAGTTCAACTGGCTCTTGAGGAAGTCCGGCCCGCCGTACATCGCCAGCAACTGGCCGGTGCCCGGCTGTACCGCAGCCATCCCGACATGCAGGCCGTTCTTCTTCTCAGGCAGCTCGTTCTGTGCGGCAGCCAGCATCTTCTTCTGCTGGTTGTAGTTGAAGGTGGTGGTCACCTTCAGGCCGCCGCCGGTGATCTCGTCCTCGTCGAACCCGCGCTGCGCCAGCTCCTTACGAGCCATGTCGAGCAGAAAGCCTTTCGGCCCCTTGTAGCGGTCGCTCTTCTTCTTCATCTGCGACAAGTCCGGCAGCCGGTTGGCGTACTGCTTCTCCTGGGCCTCGGTGATCGTGCCCATCTGCTGCATGCCGTCGAGAACGTAGTGGTACCGATCGATGATCCGCTTCTTGGTCCGCGGATCCGAGTCGGTGACGTCGAAGAGCGAAGGGTTGTTCAGCACGGTCGCGAGGAGCGCGGCCTGCTGGACGCTCAGCAGCTTCGGGTTCGGCTGCTTGAAGTAGACATCGCCGGCGGCGGCGATGCCGTAGGCGCCCTGGCCGAAGTAGATCGTGTTCAGGTAGCCCTCGAGCGTCTTGCTCTTGTCCTGCTGACGGCCGAGCTTGGTCGCGATGAACAGTTCCTTGAGCTTGCGGGAGACCGTCCGCTCCTGCGTCAGGTACATGATCTTCACGTACTGCTGCGTGATCGTCGAACCACCCTGCAACTGCTCACCGCGGGCGATGTTCACCGCCGCCCGGACCATGCCGCTCGGCGAGATCCCCGGGTTGGTCCAGAACGTCCGGTCCTCTGCCGCGATCACCGAGTCCTGGACGTGCTTCGGGATCTGCGCCAGCGGCACCGTGTGCCGGTTCTGCTCGAAGAACGAGCCGAGTGGCTGGTTGCCGTCGGAGTAGGTCACCGTCGTGGTGTTGGTGGCGAACTCCTTGTTCGGGTCCGGGATCTTGGTCGTCTGGTAGACGACGAAGAAGGCCGCGACC
The DNA here is from genome assembly GCF_004366075.1 of Kribbella pratensis. Classification (GTDB taxonomy): domain Bacteria; phylum Actinomycetota; class Actinomycetes; order Propionibacteriales; family Kribbellaceae; genus Kribbella; species Kribbella pratensis. The sequence goes on from NZ_SODU01000002.1 coordinate 379,144, forward strand.
GAACCGATGATGCCGAGGAAGAGGAGTGCGGCGAGCCAGCCGAGCACCCGGAGCGCCCAGTGCTTCTTGCGCCGGGGCGGCGGGGCGGCCTTCCTACGAGCTTCACTCACTGTGCAATCCTCGACGATCTCGCTGAAGTCATTGCCCCACAGACTACGGTGGGTGTGGTAACGGGCCCGAATCCGCATCGGATGCTAGCAAGCAGATCCTGCCGGACCCAAAGTCGCTGCAATCGGTTACCCCGTGACGTGCGGTGCGAGCAATGTCACGGCGATCAACGCGGCCGGGAAGCAGGCCAGGAACATCGTGAAGGTATAGCCCATGATGTCGCGAGCCTTGAGGCCGAGGATGGCGAGCGTCGGCAGCATCCAGAACGGTTGCAGCAGGTTGGCGCTCGCCTCGCCGAGGTCGTACACGACGACCATCCAGCCCGCGTCGACCTTCAGTTCGTTGGCGGCCTGCAGCACGTACGGCGCCTCGATCACCCACTTGCTGCCGCCGCTCGGGACGAAGATGCCGAGGATGCACGAGTAGATCGCGACCAGCGGCGGGAACAGGAACTGGTTGCTCGCCTGCACCAGCCACCCGGCGAGTCGCGCGGAGATCCCGGTGTAGGCGATCATCCCGAAAATCCCGCCGTACAAGGGGAACTGGAGCAGTACGCCGGCCGCCGCGGGCGCACCGTCGCGCACCGCACGCGCCATCCGCCACGGCCGCCAGTGCAGCAGCATCGCGAGCAGGAACAGGATCAGGTTGACCGTGTTGAGGTCCAGCGCGTTGAAGAAGTTCTTCCCACTGAAGTAGCGGACCAGGTAGACCGCGCCGAGCAGGACGATCAGCAGACTGAACAGTGGCGAATGCTCGAGCCAATCGCCCGGCCTGCGGGCTTCTCCCCGTTGACCGTTGTACGCCGACCCGCGGCCGATGAGCGGTTTGAGTTCGATCCCGATCTGCTCCGCGGTCCGCGCATTGCCCTCGCCCGGCGCGATGAACCACGCCATCCCGACGCCGACGGCGTACACGATCAACGTCGCCACGATCGCCTGCCAGGTGAAGATCGTGTCGCTGAGCGGGATCAGACCGCTGGCGTGACCGCCGGCCTTGATCACCTCCTGCACCGGCGCCGGGCTGCTGCTCGCACTCGCCACCTGCAATGCCGCAGAGCCGGACAGCCCCTGTGCCCACACGGTCCCGAGCCCGAGGAACGCCATCGCACCGAGCGCGCGGTAGTCCGCCTTCGGCACGTTGCGCGCCACCTCGCGCGCCAGGATCGCCGCGAAGATCAGGCTGAAGGCCCAGTTCAGGTACGACGCCAGCATCGCGACCGCGGCGACGAACGCGACCGCGGTCCGCGAGCTCTTCGGGATCCGGGCCAGCCGCGTGATCAACCGCGCGACCGGTCCGCTGGTGGCGACGGCGTACCCGCCGATGATGATCATCGCCATCTGCAGGGTGAAGGTGATCAGCGACCAGAACCCGATGCCCCAGGCATCGATCATCCCGAAGCCCTTGGTCGCGGCCGGGTCGTCGGGACGCTTCAGCAGCGGCTCACCGGTGACGAGCCCGAACAGCAGCACCACGAACGTGCCGACCAGTACGAACGGGAACGCGTCCGGCAGCCACTTCTCGGTGAACGCGGTGAACCGCAGCGCCAGCCGGGCGAGCGCACCCTCGGCTTCCACATCGGACTTGGCGTGCTTCCCATGACTGTCGGTCATTGGGCCTCCCGGCCTGGACTGAGGAGTGGAGGGAGCGAAGCGACCGGAGCGACGAGGGAAGGCCGGGAGTTACAGCCCAATGACCCGCCGCGCCGGAGGCGCGGCATTGGTGCCGTCATTACCGTCCGCTCCCGGGCTACGACGCTGGGTGTCATTCGATTAACGCAGATCGGCGTCTGACGTAACAGGTTTCCTGGGCGTGCCGCTCGGCGAGGGTGACAAAGGCAGGGTTTGTCAAGAGTTGTCCACAGCCACTACCTCTGCTTACAGTGGCGGCACGATGTATCGAACCGATACATCAGGTCATGACAAACTAGACCGAGGGAGGTGGCTCATGGGAAACCGCAGTGGGGTCCTGGAGCTCGCCGTACTCGGTCTGCTGCACGAAGCGCCGATGCACGGTTACGAGCTCCGCAAGCGCGTCAACGCCCAGTTCGGCTGGGGACGCGTGCTGTCGTTCGGTTCGCTGTACCCGTGTCTGAAGGCGATGCTCCGCAACGGGCTGATCACGGCCGACCCCGGGACGCCGGAGTCGGGTCGCAGGCCCAAGATCGTGTACACGATCACCGCCGACGGCAAGGACTACTTCGCGCACGCGATGCACGAAGCCGGCCCGTCGGCCTGGGAGGACGACACGTTCGGCGTCCGCTTCTCGTTCTTCGGCCGGACCGATCCGGCCACCCGGTTGCGCATCCTCGAGGGCCGCAGGGCTCGGATGGAGGAGCGGCTGGCCAACTTCCGGGCGGCGATGAGCCGGACGGCGGAGCGGGTCGACGCCTACACCCTCGAGCTGCAACGGCACGGCCTGGAGTCGGCCGAGCGCGAGGTCCGCTGGCTGAACGAGCTGATCGACGGCGAGCGGCGGCAACAGCGGCCCCCTGACCAGCACTACCCGCCTACCCAAGGAGATTCCAGATGACCTCGATTCGCGTAGCGATCGTCGGCGTCGGCAACTGCGCAAGCTCGCTCGTCCAGGGCGTGCACTACTACCGTGACGCGAAGCCCGAGGAGCGCGTCCCGGGTCTGATGCACGTCGTGTTCGGTGACTACCACGTCCGGGACGTGGAGTTCGTGGCCGCGTTCGACGTCGACGGCAAGAAGGTCGGCCTGGACCTCGCCGACGCGATCGGCGCCAGCGAGAACAACACGATCAAGATCTGCGACGTGCCGCCGACCGGTGTCACCGTCCAGCGCGGTCACACCCTCGACGGTCTCGGCAAGTACTACCGCGAGACGATCACCGAGTCCGACGCGGCGCCGGTCGATGTCGTTCAGGCGTTGAAGGACGCGCAGGTCGACGTCCTGGTCTGCTACCTTCCGGTCGGCTCCGAGCAGGCGGCGAAGTTCTACGCCCAGTGCGCGATCGACGCGAAGGTCGCGTTCGTGAACGCGCTGCCGGTCTTCATCGCGGGCACCAAGGAATGGGCCGACAAGTTCACCGCGGCCGGCGTACCGATCGTCGGCGACGACATCAAGTCGCAGATCGGTGCCACCATCACGCACCGCGTGCTGGCCAAGCTGTTCGAGGACCGTGGCGTCACCGTCGACCGGACGTACCAGCTGAACGTCGGCGGCAACATGGACTTCAAGAACATGCTGGAGCGCGACCGGCTGGAGTCCAAGAAGATCAGCAAGACCCAGTCCGTCACCTCGCAGCTGGTCAACGACATCGACCCGCGCAACGTGCACATCGGCCCGTCGGACTACGTGGCCTGGCTGGACGACCGCAAGTGGGCGTTCATCCGGCTCGAGGGCCGCAACTTCGGCGACGTACCGCTGTCGCTGGAGTACAAGCTCGAGGTCTGGGACTCGCCGAACTCGGCCGGCATCATCATCGACGCCATCCGCGCCGTGAAGATCGCGAAGGACCGCGGCATCGGCGGCCCGATCCTGTCCGCGTCGTCGTACTTCATGAAGTCGCCGCCGGAGCAGTACGCCGACGACGTCTGCCGCGACCTGGTGGAGAAGTTCATCCGCGGCGAGGTCGAGCGCTGACCTAGGCAGCAAGACCCGCCCCGACACTCGTCCCTGGTGTCGGGGCGGCGTGCCATCATGACGCCGGATGACCGAGATCCGTGAGTACCGCGACACCGATGCCGCCAGCTGGCTGCACTGCCGCCTGCTGAGCTTCTTCGGCACCGAGTACTACGACGACGTCGTGACGCACCGCCCGGTCTTCGACAACCCGGCGCATCGACTCGTGGCCGTCGACGACGACACGGTGGTCGGGCTGATGGACGTCGAGATCTTCACGGACCGCGCCACCATCGACGTCCTCGCCGTACATCCCGATCACCAACGCCACGGCCTGGCCACGCAGTTGCTCGGGGCGGTTCTTCCTCGGCTTCAGGTCGACGTACTGGACGCGTGGACGCGCGGGGATGCGTCAGCCAACGGCTGGTACCAGCGGTCCGGGTTCACGGAGAACTTCCGTTATCTCCATGTCTACAAGTCCTCGCAGGACGACGCCGAGGGCTTCGAGGCGCCAGGCAAGCTGGTGACTGCTTTCATGCATGCACCGATCTCGGCTGAGGCGTCGATGCGTGCGCGGTTCTCCCGCGTGCACGTCTGCAGGCAGTACGTTCGATCGCTGTGAACATGCAGTTGTACGTCGGTTGCGCGCAGTGGACTCATGCCGCGTGGCCGCAGCCTTCCCGGGACAAGCTGCGTTCGTACGCCTCGTGGTGCAACGCGGTCGAGAGCAACACGACCTTCTACGCGACGCCGTCCGCATCGACGGTGGCTTCCTGGGCCGCGCAGACGCCGCCCGACTTCCGCTTCGTGGTGAAGTTGCCGCAGGTCATCACGCATGAGCGCCGGCTCAACAACGTCGACGCCGAACTCCGCGCGTTCCTCGCCGCGATCGAGCCGCTCGGCCCGCGCAACCACGCGGTCTGGATCCAGCTCCCGGCCGCATTCGCGCCGACCGACCTCGGCGCGCTTGCCGCGTTCCTCCACCAGGCACCCCGCGAACACCGGTACGCCGTGGAAGTCCGGCACCGCGACTTCTTCGACGATCCCCGCGCTGCCGGCAACCTGGAACGCGTGCTGGCGCGGGCGAACGCGGAGTGGATCCCGTTCGACACCGGCACACTCTTCGCCCGCCGCCCGACCAGCCTCGCCGAGCGCGACGCCTGGATGAAGAAGCCACGAGTCGCCCGCCGCACCCGCGCCCTGACCGGCCACCCGATCGTCCGCTACATCGGCCGTGACTCCGTGGACGAAACCGTCGCCGGCTGGACGTACCTCGTCGAACTGGTCATCAACTGGCTCTCCGAAGGCCGCTCCCCGACGATCTTCCTGCACACCCCGGACAACGTCGAAGCCCTCAACCTCGCCCGCCGCTTCCACGCAACCGTCACCGCGGCCGTCCCCACACTCGCATCCCTCCCCGACCCCCTCGACCCCGAACCACCAACACTCTTCTAACCTCCCGCCCAACCGCGACCCGGGCGTACTGCGGCAGGCAGGCGTTCCACGCGACAGCCGCACCGACCCGCCCGTCGCCGGCGTTCTGCAAACACGAGGGGATAACCCGTCGTCTGCGCGACTCCGAGCGGGCTGATGACTACCCACACATCGGATGGGGGTGCCGGTTATCCACAGTTTCAAAGTGGCCTGCAGATCTGGGGGGTGATCTCCGTATGTTCTCCGCCGACTTCACGACTCGGGAGGACATCTCATGGAGCATTCGACCGGTACGCCGACCAACGCAACCCCGCACCCACCACTCGACCCGCGACCGGCCACGCCACCGACCCAAGCCGCGGCGCAGGCCCAAGCTGCCGCGCAGGCGCGCGCTGAGCGGCGGGCTCGCGCCGATTGGCTGATCACCGAACTCGGCCGGCTTGCGGCGCAGGCCGAGGATCCGAACGATCGCGTGCGAATTCGCCGCACCGCCGACTCCCTCACCCGGCTCGCGACCGCGTTCCGCCCGTGACGACGACCGCGCTGGCCGCCCACCCGACCTCGATCACCGAGCTGTTCGCGCTGAGCGCAGAGACAGCTCGCGCGCTCGCCGGCGCCGAGCAATCCGCGTGGAACGGTCACATCATCGAGTCCTCCAGCGCCATGCTCGGCCTCGCCCACTGGGACGGCACCCTCTATCTCGACCGCGAGTCGATCGTCGACCCACTCCGACACCTCTACGAACACGCGGGCGCGACTCGTCCGACTCCGACACTCATCGCCTACCGCGAATCCTTGGCCACCTTGCTCCACGAGCACGCGCACTTCCTCGGCCCGACCGATGCCACCCAGGAAGCAGCCCGCGAAGCCTTCACGAAACTCGGCAGCCGCCAACTGGAAGAGGGTGTCACCGAAGCCTGGGCCCAGGACCATCTCGACGACTTCATCCACCAACTGGGTATCGATAAGGTTGCCCCAGGCATCGATTCCGTCCGCTCCAATGGCTATTACGCGGCCTTCGTCCCCGCCATCCGCGAGCTCACCAGCGAACTGGACACCCGCAACGGCTTCCCACCCGGCGAAACCCTGTCCCTTCTCAACCGCCAAACCGCCGCCGGCCAGTTCCCGCTCCTGGTCGACACCGTCTACAACTCGACTCGTCTTCCCGACCTGGAGCCACCCAGCGCCGATACCCGATCGCGCCTGGAGTCGATCCTCCGCTCCGGCCTCGCCCACCTAGAAACCTACGAACTCTCTCCCCCGGACCTGGCCACCACCAACTCCCTCGCCACTGCCAACCAAGTCCTTTCCCACCTCGACCACGAGAGCCACACCGCAGAAGCCACCTACAGCCAGTCCAACCCCTGCGTCCTTCCACCTCCTACACGCCGCATCCCGTCCCCTCACGAGTCAGCCCTCTCCGGAGTAACTCCCCCAAGCCCCGCCCGACCCTCATCCCCATTGTCATCAACTTCGCACCCTGCATCCAGAACCCACCCCCACCCCACCCACACCCGCAGATCACCACAGTCCGCGCAATCACTGGAAAGACACGGATAGCCGGCACACGGCACCACCCACCGCGGTCACACCACACACGACACCACCCAGCACAGCCACACCACACACGGCACCAGCCGGCGCGGCCACAGCACACATGGCACCAGCCGGCGCAGCACAGCACATGCGGCACCTGCCAGTGCGGTCACAAGTGCACGCGGCACCAACCGGTGCTGTCACGCGCACGCGGCGCCAACCGGTGCTGTCACGCGCACGCGGCGCCAACCGGTGCTGTCACGCGGACGCGGTGCCGGGCGCGGTGACCGGGGTGCCGGGCGCGGTGAGCGGGGTGACGCGTTTCGGGGATTCTGTTTCACTGGCATTCATGGGGTTGGACAGTCGCATCGTCTGTGGACCGGCGGGGCCGCTGACACAGATCTGGTCGGCGGAGTGCGACAGTCCGACTGCCTTCAGTTCGCTGGCATCGGTGACCGCAGGGATCGGCTTCGCGCGGATCAGAGGGACCTGGGCCGTACACCTCCGCGGTCCGGCGACGAAGGCAACGACCATGATGTGCTCGGCGGACTCGGAGTACTTCGGCGCCGACTTCCGGGTCGGCGCGTATCTGCCGATGTTCCCACCGGGGCGGTTGACGAACCTGCGTGACTCGGTGCTGCCGACGCTGCCGAACGGTCGCATCCTGCTGGACGGCCGGGCGTGGGAGATGCCGACGCCGCAGAACCTCGACGTGTTCATCGATCGGCTCCGGAAGGAGGGACTGCTGCAGGTCGACCCGATGATCGAAGAGCTGCGGTACGGCGGCCTACGGACGATGCCGGCGCGGACGGCGCAGAGCCGGTTCGTGCGAGCGGTCGGCCTACCGCTTCGCACGCTGGAACTCATCGAACGCGCCAGGCGCGCAGTCCGGATGCTGCGCGCGGGCCGGACGATCGCGGAAGTGGCGTTGGAGGCGGGCTACTACGACCAGCCCCACCTGACCCGATCGCTCCGGCGGTTCATCGGCCACACTCCCGCGGAGGTGGCGCGAGGCAATGTAATCCTGGGCCTGTGAGGCGCGGCTGCCAACAATGTGGGACGCTGTGGTGGTCGGCTCCCACAACACCAGGAGCTGCCGCAGTCCTCGGCTCCCACAACACCAGGAAGTGCTGCAGCCGTCGGCTCCCACAACACCGGGAGGTGCTGTAGTCGTCGGCTCCGGCGACGCGCGGGGGGTCGCACTGTAGTGGTCGGCTGCGACGCGGGCTTGCGCTGTAGTGGTCGGCTCCTGCGACGTGGGGGTTGCGCTTCGGTACAAGACGGGTGCTGGGGCGGGCCGGTAGCTTGCGTCGCCATGAGACTCATCGAATCGACGTACATCTCACTGGACGGCATGGTGACCGGCGATGCGTTCTGGGGCGCTCAGCAAGGTTTCCAGGGCGACGCTCACAACCAGCACGCCGCAACGTTGCTGAAGTCCGCCGATGCGTTGCTGCTCGGTCGGCAGACCTACGACGTCTTCTCCGCGTCGTGGCCCGAGCGGTCCGGCGAACTCGCCGACCTGATCAACCCACTCCCGAAGTACGTGGCGTCGAGCACACTGACCGAGGCGACCTGGAACACCGAGGTTCTGCACGGCGACGCCGTCGAGGCGGTCGGCGAACTCAAGAAGTCCCGCGAGGGGACGCTTCTGAAGTACGGCACAGGTACCTTCAGCCGCGCCCTGGTTGACGCAGGCCTGCTCGACGAACTCCGGCTCTGGGTCCATCCCTTCGTCGCCGGCTCCGGAGAACGCCTCCTCCCGGAAATCTCGCCAACCCAACTGGCCCTCGCCGGCGTGACGGATGTCGGCAACGGCGTCGTCATCCTGACCTACACCCCGAAGCACTAACGGGCGACATCAGGACGATCGCGCCGACTTGCCGGCCTCCGGGAGTACTGCATCGACCGCGGCATCGACCCGGCCTGGTGCGACCCGGCCAACTCGGAGCGAAAGGTGGAGGGCGCCCCGGCCGCCCCGTTCCGGCCGTGCGCGACCGGAAGGCAGGCTCCGCTGTTCGAACGCCCCCGGTCGTCAACCGCAGCTGGTGGCCGCCGGGTCGGCGCGTTGAGCGCGGGGCGCCGGTCGGCTCGTCCGCGAAGAACACCGACGGTCGGGTGATTCCGCACCTCGGGGCGCTCGGCGACCGGGATCGGCTCGTCCTCACCGGCGATCACGAGGTCGAAAGACGGCCTTCGCCAAGGCGGCCTTGGTGCCGAAGCCCTTGTAGATGCTCTCTCCGGTGAGACACCACCGCCGACGAGGTCGTGGGCGAAGTCGACCCGCGTGCGCGCCCACTGCGCGTTTCCGGCTCCGGACAGTTAGTTCTTCGACGCCCCACGGAGGATCGCTTGCCAGTTGCAGGCGCTGTGGCAGGCTGACTTGCGGGTTCTGACCCAACGTCGGCCAATGGGCATTCGAAGGAGCGAACTGATGAGTCTCGTCGAGGAAGCCACCGCGATCGCGCCCGGGCTGATCGAGCTGCGGCGGGCGCTGCACCAGGTTCCCGAGGTCGGCCTCGATCTGCCGAAGACTCAGGCCCTGGTGCTCGACGCATTGGCCGGGTTGCCGTTGGAGATCACCACCGGCAAGGAGCTGACTTCCGTGGTCGGCGTCCTGCGTGGCGGCCGGCCCGGGCCGACAGTGCTGCTGCGGGGCGACATGGATGCGTTGCCGGTGGTCGAGGAGACCGGGCTCGCGTACGCGTCCCAGAACGGGAACATGCACGCCTGCGGCCACGACCTGCACACCACCGGGCTGGTCGGAGCGGCGCAGTTGCTGAGTGCGCATCGCGACGAGCTGAGCGGGAACGTGATCTTCATGTTCCAGCCGGGCGAGGAAGGCCTCGGCGGCGCCGGGTACATGCTGCGGGAGGGATTACTGAACGCCACCGGCGACAAGCCGATCGCGGCGTACGCGTTGCACGTCTGGTCGCAGGCGGCGAAGGGGACGTTCCAGCTCCGTCCGGGCACGATCATGGCCAGTTCGAACCAGTTGCACATCACGGTGCACGGCAAGGGCGGCCACGGGTCGACGCCGGACCGGACGATCGACCCGGTGCCGGTGGTCGCGGAGCTGGTGCTCGCGTTGCAGACCTACGCGACGCGGCGGGTGAACGTGTTCGATCCGGTGGTGATCACGGTGACGCAACTCGAGGCGGGCGTCGCGATCAACGTCATCCCGAACACGGCCCGGCTCGGTGCGACCGTGCGGACGCTGTCGGACGCGATGCTGGAGCAACTGACCCGCGAGCTACCGGCCCTGGCGGAGCGGATCGCGGCGGCCCACGGATGCACGGTCGACGCGCGGCTCGACCCGCAGTACCCGGTGACGGTGAACGACGCCGGCCGTACGGCGGAGACGGCGGACCTCCTCACCGACCTTTTCGGCGCGGAGCGGGTGCAGCAGCTGGACAACCCGTTGATGGGCGCCGAGGACTTCTCGATGGTGCTGCGGGAGGTGCCGGGCACGTTCGTGATGGTCGGCGCCCGGCCGGACGACGTCTCGGAAGAGGAGGCGCCCTCGAATCATTCCAGCGTCGTCCGGTTCGACGACGCAGTCCTCGGCGACCAGGCCGCCGCCCTGGCCCAGTTGGCCGCTAGGCACCTGATTCCGGCCTGAAACGAGGGCCCGCCAGGTGGGTGTTGACTCGGTTGAGGAGTGCGAACAACTGGTCACGCTCCTCGCGGGTCAGCGGCGCCGTGATGTGCGCGTTCACGCCGGCGAGCACCTGATCCAGCTCGGCAAGCCGCCGTACGCCGCTGTCCGTGATCGTGATGACATTGCGCCGTTTGTCGGCGGGGTCCGGCGTACGGCGGATCCAGCCGCCGTCGGCGAGCTCGTTCAGAACTGCGACGAGATCGCTCTTGTACACGCGAGCCCGGCCGGCGAGCGCGGACTGACTCGCGGGACCGAACTCGGCGAGCGCGGCGAGCACCACGAAGTGGTCCTTGTGCGCCCCGACAGCCCGCAGAGCGTCGCTGGAGGCGCGGGCGGTCTGGGCCGCCGTCAGCCCGACCAGCCGTGACAGCTGCGCCTTGATGCGCTCCGGCGTCTCCGCGCCACGGTCGAAACGCAGTTCGTCGCCCTCCTCCATGGCGCCCAGCATACGCCTTGCGTTAGTCGGACTAACGATCTATGTTCATTGGTATCGCCAACGTTAGTCCAACTAACTATTCAAGGAGCCCAGCTATGACCGCCACCGAAACACTGATCCGCGAGCTCGCCGACCGCAGCGAACTGGCCGACCTGGTCTCGCGCCACAGCCTGTGGATCGACGAGCACCGGTACGACGAGAGCGACCGCCTCTTCACCGAGGACGTTGTCGTCAAGTCCCGCGGTGGCCAGGCCGTCGGCATCGAGGCGATCGTCGACATGGTGCGGGCGCGTCACGACGACTACGCCCGCACGCTGCACAACAAGTCGAATCTCGTGATCGAGGTCAGCGGCGAGACCGCGACCGTGCGGGCGCACGACATCGCGGTGTACGTCCTCGACGACAAGACGGAGGCGATCGCGGCCGCCGTACATCACTACGGCGCGCGCCGGACCGAGAACGGCTGGCGCTTCGACCGGCTCGAGGTCAGCCCGGTCGCACTGACCGCGGCACTCGACCGCGAACTCTAGAACGGGCCTGTGGCTGGTCGGTCCGCCAGAGGCCGACCAGCCACAGGGTTCAGGAGGGCGAAACTCCGAGGGTGTAGGCGCCGCGACTGCCGTACGTCGAGTAGCCCGTGTTCAGCGGGTCGCCGCAGCCCACGTTGTCGATCCGCAGGTAATACCTACCCGGCTGCATGCTGCCGCTAACACACGGCTCGCGGGAGAAGAGTTTGCTGTTGGCATCGAGCTACGCGGTCTTGTCGGTGGCAGGGATCTGGCGCAACTGGTCCGTCGGCAGGCCGTTGTGCGCGGCAACCTCGGCACCAAAAGACCCCGGGGCCGTCGGTCTCGGTGGGATCGGCGGCCCCGGGGTGGTCGAGAGAGATGTCAGCCGGCGGTCACGCGGACGGTGTAGGCGCCGCGGCTGCCGTACGTCGAGTAGCCGGTGTTCAGTGGGCTGCCGTACCCGGTGTTCTCGATCCGGAGGTAGTAGCGGCCGGCCGCGACCTGGCGGCTGAGGCTCGCGCTCAGCCCGGTCGGGGTGGCCGAGTTGGACTGCCCGGCGGCCGGGTCCGCGGTGGCGATGACGCCACCCGACGAGTTCAGCAACTGGAGCTTGATGTCCAGGTCCGCGCCGGACGCGGCGGCGGAGGCCGCGAAGTTGAAGGTGCCGGCCGCGAGGTCGATCCGGAAGGTGTCGACGTCGGAGTCGTTGGCGTACACACCCTTCACGCTCGTCCCGAGCGTCAACGCGGTCGCATCCGAGGTGCCGTTGCCGTGGTCGTCGCCCCGCAGCGCCAGCCCGTTCTGGCCGATCACCGCGAAGTCGTCTTCCTTGTTGTTCGCCCCGGTGTACTCGCCCTTGCTCCACTGACTGATCGCCTTCGAGTACCCGACGCCCATGATCGGCGCCCAGGCCCCGTGGCCCGCGTAGTACCCGACGGACGCAGTGCCGTCGTGCGAGAGGCCGACGTTGTGGCCCGCCTCGTGCGACGCGGCTTCGGCGATGTTCTTCGCACCGGTCCCCACACCCTTGGTGAAGACCAGCGCGGGCTGGTAATACGAGTGGTTGCTGGTGTTGTCGTACACCCCGACGTACGCGACCCCGCCGCAACCGCAGCCGGACTGGTACCAGGTGGTCGGGTCGATCAGCACACGCGTCCCGTACTGCTGGTCAGACGCACCTGACCGCGTGATCGCATCCGCGGTCGGCTGCTGCGTCGTCACGTCCACGTCGAACGGCGCGTAGTCCTCCGCGACGCGAGCCCAGACATCGCGTACGACGTCCTGCTCCGCCGTACTCCAGTTACTGGTGTTCCCGTCGGTGTCGTACGGCGTGACGTTCACGGTGGACGGCTTCCCGTTGGTGTTCCACGCCGTACCGGTGATCGTGTGGCCGTCGAAGTCGAGGTAGATGACGCGGTTCGACCCGGGCTTGCTGTGCAACTCGAAGGCCGGACCGGTCGCGGTGGCGACCGCCTGCGTGGCCCAGCGGGGTGACGCCGCGGCTCCGGACTTCCGCTCGGCGGCGGTGGCGACCGGCTCGCGGTAGAACAGCTTGCCGCCGCGGTCGAGCCAGGCGGTGCGGTCAGTCGCCAGGATCTGCCGCAGCTGGTCTGTGGACAACTTGTTCTGGTCGGCGATCTCGGCGAGCCGGGACTGGACTCGGCCGAGTGCGGCCTTGCCCTGCAGTTCCTGGCCGAGCAGTTGGTCGATGGGGAGCGGAGCGGGCTGCTGGGCGTCGGCCTGATTACCGACGACAACGGCCAGGGCTCCGAAGATGACGGCGCCGGTACAGGCAAGGCCTGCGATCCGGCGGAACTGGGGGCGGGGGCGGTTTGGCATGGGGGCGGGGAACTCCTCAGGTACTCCGGCGTGCCTCACTTGACATATTCACGAGCGGTGTACGCGAACGCACTGTGCGTAGCCTGCCCGAAAGCACGCATCGCTGTATAGATTCGTCTCGGGAATTAACGTCGACTTGGGAGGGTCCCGATGCGCTTCATGATGATTTTCAAGGCCAGCGAAGAGTCCGAGGCCGGACAGCCGCCGAGCGAGGAGGGCCTGACCGCGATGGGCCTGGTGATGGCCGAGATGGCGGAGAAGGGCGTCCTGCTCGCAGGCGACGGACTACTGCCGAGCTCGCACGGTTTCCGGCTGCAGCTGGACGACGGGAAGCGCCGGGTGGTCGACGGTCCGTTCACCGAGACCAAGGAGCTGATCGCCGGGTTCTGCCTGATCGAGGTCGCGTCCCGCGAGGAGGCGGCCGAGTGGGGCTGGCGCTGTATCGCGGCGGACGCCCGCGGCTCCGGCGACCCCCAGAACTCCGGACTGCTGGAGATCCGCCCGGTCCCCACCGCCGACTTCTTCGGTGACAACTACACGGACGAGGCCCGGGACCGCAACGAACACACGTTCCAGAAGGCCGCCGAGAACCTTCAGAAGAGCAACACCTGACGGATCGACGCGCCGGCGGCCAGGTCGTCGAAGGCCTGATTGAGGTCGTCGAGCCCGATCGTCGCGGTCAGCAGCCGGTCGACGGGTAGGCGGCCGGCTCGGTACAGGGCGACGTACCGCGGGATGTCGCGGGAGGGCACGGACGAGCCGAGGTACGAGCCCTTCACCGTGCGCTCCTCCGCGACCAGGCTGACCGCGGGCACGCTGAACGCCTGCGACGGATGCGGCAGTCCGACGGTCACCGTGGTCCCGCCGCGGCGCGTGGCGGCGTACGCCTGCTCGAGCACCTTCGCGCTCCCGACCGTCTCGAACGCGTAATCGGCGCCGCCGGCCGTCGCTTCACGTACCTGTTCGACCGCGTCAGGGGAACGCGCGTCGACAACCGCGGTGGCACCCAACTCCTGGGCGAGAGCGAGCTTCGACGGTACGACGTCCACGACGACGATCGGATGCGCTCCGACGAGAACGGCACCGAGCAGCGCGGACAGGCCGACACCGCCGAGGCCGAAGACCACCGCGCTGCGTCCGGCCCTGACCTGTGCCGTGTTCACGACCGCGCCGACGCCGGTCATCACGGCGCAACCGAAGAGCGCCGCGATCTCTGGTGGGAGCGACGGATCGATCTTCACGGCCGAATGTGCGGAGATCACGGCATGATCCGCAAACCCGGAAACGCCCAAATGGTGATGCAGACCGGTCAGGCGGCGGGCGCCGTTGAGCAGGGTGCCGGCGGAGTTCGCGGCGGCGCCAGGCTCACACAGCGCGGCGCGACCCTCGGAGCAGGGGGCGCAGGTGCCGCAGGACGGTACGAAGGCGCACACCACCACGTCGCCAGGCGCGAATCCCGGGGCCTCGGACAGCACGACCTCGCCGGTGGCCTCGTGGCCGAGGAGCATCGGCATGACGCGCGGCCGCGACCCGTCGATCACCGAGAGGTCCGAGTGGCACAACCCGGCCGCGCGGATCCGGACCAGCAACTCCCCCGGACCCGGTGGCGCGAGCTCCAGCTCTTCCACCTGCAGCGGCCGAGACTCGGCGTACGGCGCCGGCAGGCCCATCTCCCGCAGTACGGCACCGCGCACGATCATCGCGTGATCCCTTCGAGTGCCGCGCGGATCTCGTCCGGCACCGGGACCGGGACGCGGTCCTTCCGCCCGACGAAGACGTGCACGAAGCGGCCGGTCGCGGCCGGTTCGTCCGAGCCCTCACGGAACAAGGCGATCTCGTAGCGCACGCTGGAGTTGCCCAGCTGCCCGCACCGCAACCCGGCGTCGACGACACCCGGGAACTCGAGCGGTTGCTTGAACGTGCACTGCGAGTCCACGCACAACCCGATCACGTCGCCGCGATGGATGTCGAGCCCACCGACGCGGATCAGGAAGTCGTTGATCACCGTGTCGAAGAAGCTGTAGTACTCGACGTTGTTGACGTGCCCGTACACGTCGTTGTCCTTCCACCGCAGCGTGATCGCCAGGTGGTGCGGATACGCGCTGCGGATCACGGCTTGCGGCCGACACCCACCCACAGACTGCACATGATGTCGGTGAACTCGCCCTTGTCGACGAGACGCTGGGTCTCCTCGTCGGGGTACCAGCGGAACGGCGACACGACGCCGGGCTCGACCAGCTCGGTGCCCTCGAAGAACTGGGTGACTTCTTCCTTGCTGCGAACCTGCGCCTCGCCACCGTCGGCCTGGTACACCACCATCGCCCGCTCCCACAGCTCCGGCGCGAAGTCGGGCGTGCAGTGCGAGAAGATCAGCAGCGATCCGGACGCGAGCGGCTCGACCAGCTGACGGACCAGGTCGTACGGCTTCAGGTGGTCCGGCAGGTAGTGGAAGACGCCGACGATGCTGAGCGCGACCGGCTTGCTGAAGTCGATCAGCTCCTTGACCTCGTCGGACTGCAGGATCGCCTGCGGGTCGGTGACGTCGGCCTCGAGGTACGCCGTCCTGCCTTCCGGCTTGCTCACCAGCAGCGCGCGGGAGTGCGCCAGCACGATCGGGTCGTTGTCGGCGTACACGACGTGGGCCGACGGGACGATCTCCTGGACGATCTCGTGCAGGTTCGGGCTGGTCGGGATGCCGGTGCCGATGTCGAGGAACTGAGTGATGCCCTGCTCGGCGGCGTACTTCGCCGCGCGGTGCATCCACATCCGGTTCGACAGGGCGGCGGTGCGGAAGCCCGGGAACGCCTGCAGCAGGTGCTCGGCGGCCTGCCGGTCGATCGCGAAGTTGTCCTTCCCGCCGAGGAAGTAGTCGTACACCCGGGCGCCGTGCGGCCGGTCGAGCTTCAACTGCTCGTACATCCGCGGGTCGACGTCGGCATCCTGCGATTCAGTCATGAAATTCCCATCCGCGCTGCGGCCCAGAACTGAGGAGACATCGTAACGGGTCCACAACGGACTGTGACACCCGGCAGAACGACACTACCGCTCCTGACCGTCCATGCCATCAGCTCGGGCGCGTCCTCCGACCGGCCTTTACAGAGGATTGAATTCCTCCCTCCGTCCTGCCGTGGTGGACTGTTTGCATGGGCGAGGTGATTGCGGGGCGGCAGACGGCGGCGTACGACGGGGAGGTGGTCGTGTTCCTGATCGGGATGCGGGTCAACTCGCTGATCAAGGTGCGCGAGTGGATGCCGGTATTCCGCGCGATGGGGCCGATGCTGCGGGAGTTGATGAAGGACAAGGAGGGCGGGCTGCTCGAATTCCGGACGCTGCCGACGTGGCGTGGGGTCACGCTGATCCAGTACTGGGAGTCGGTGGAGAAACTCCAGGCCTTCGCGAACGACACCGGTCGGACACACCGACCCGCCTGGGTCGAGTACTTCCGCAACTCGTTCAAGAGCGGCGCGGTCGGCATCTGGCACGAGACGTACGTCGTACCGGCCGGCAACACCGAAACCATCTACGGCAACATGCCCCTCCTCGGCCTCGGCTGGGTGAAGAGCGTCGAGCCGGTGAACAAGCGAACCGAAACCGCGGCCGATCGCCTCCATCACAGAGAAGATTGACGCACGCAATATTGCCGGCTGCGTGATCTACAACCCTTTTCGCAATCCACCCTGACTTATCACATGCACGACCGCCCGAGCGGCGGAATCTGCAGCTACCGCCTGCCGCTTGATCTTATCTGAGCTTTTACCAAACGCATAATCACAAACGGCCTTGACGACTAGCCACTGCGTTCCCTCTCGGTCCGCTGCCGCCTGAATTCCGGCACCTTCCATCTCACCGCCAATTGCTTCCGGAAAGCGCTTAGCGAGCGCCTCGCGAAAATCCAGATTATCGACGAGCTTATCTCCGGAAACTACCTGTCCGAATTGGACATCGAATCCGTGTTCCGCAAGCGAGGCTGCCAGGAATCGCCCAAGGATTCGCGGATGGGCATCGACTCTCGAGCCTCGCTCGATTACCTGAAGACGTCTTCCGACCGTGCCGACTCTTTGTAACTCGTAGTCGGCCAACTGGCGAGAAATGAGGACCTGACCGATAGGCTGCGACTCCTTCATGCCGAACGCAACTCCTACCCCGATCACATATGCCGGCCGAAGATCATCGATAGCCTCCTGGACCGTCAGGGTCGATCCGCTCATTCCACGGCTGCTCATTCCTGATCTGACGGCTGCCACAACGGAGCCAGCAACGCCGGTGTAAATTTGGTATGTGTTATTGGCGTAGAAGACGGTTCGACTCCTGAAACCGACTTCTTGAAGGGCAACGGTGAGCGCACTGGTCTCGGCGTCATTTACCGTCACGAGCAACACATCGACCTGCTCCACGGCCTGCCCCCAATGAGTCTGTTCGTAGATCATCCGAAGGTCCGGGTGGCGGTCGCCAAGCACACGCGCCAACCGAGCAACTCCGTCAGTTATATGTGCTCCAACGGCCTCCGGTTGCGGTGGGGCATCGAGAGGCATCACTCCAGTTGCTCGCGCCGCGTACTGCAAGATTGCACGTAATCGTGCTCGCATGACGCCCTGACCGGGCGTCGGCTCGACGACACCAGTCGGCGATCGAGAACTCACACTCCATCGACTCAGACCATCGATCAGCCAACGCACGCCCGCTCCCGCAGAGTTGAGATGTACTCCACGTCGACTCAGAATCAGTGGCTCGAATGCATCTAGCGGTGTCGCCTGCAAGTCTATGAGATCCGAGCAACCCAGGATGTACGAGAGATATCCCAAAACGGGTGCATCATATATCGGAAACGTAGTAGACAAGTTATCAAAGAACTGAAGACCAGGGATTCCGGTGACTATATCACCGTTACCGACCTGCATATAATCCTTGGTGAACGCCTCACTGATCTTCCGGCGAACCCGATACTCCACGGAGGGTTTCTGGGCTAAATCCCCCAATTCGGGACGGAAATACGAAAAGGTAATGGCCTGCCCTTCCCGCCGCCGCAAAGCGTCGCCGACTGGACCAGCAAGCCCTAGCGCGACTGGCTGCCACTTTCCGTTCGTTCTCGGTAATTCGTCTGCCCAAGTCGTGAGCTCCCGATGGAGGGGTGCTGTGCTTCCCAGACGCTTCCACCTTGTCGGCGCAAAGAGTGGGACTGAATCGCGTGTTGAGAAGTAGTTCGGGTATCGTTCCGCATCATGCTCATAGGCAATGCGCCGAGACTCTAAGAACTCATCCCGACCCAACTCGTGGCTGAAAGCTGCCAGGTTGCCGGTGCGGGTCAGCAACTCCAGCTCGCGTAGCACGGGTCCATCAACGGCGTCATTCTCATATAGCGCGGACAAACCACAGTAGAAGTCTGCATCAGTGAGTAGCGACAGAAGTCTCAGGAGGCGCACGATCTCCGTTCGGGCGGGTCGCCACGATGCAGCCTGGGCTAGCTCACGATCCAGGAAATGCAGATAGAGGGCATTCTCATACAGCGCCCGGCACCTCGGCTCTGCGACCCAGAGCCGTGGCAACGAACTCCGTCGATCCATTGAGGAGATACTTCAGGATCTCCTGCCGGCCCATGCCACTGGTCGAATAGACCTCGCGCTCGAAATCCAGACGATTTGGCGCCAATTCCCGAATACAATCAGCACGATTGTCAACTGAGAAGTATCGTATAGGCATCTTGGCATGTTCTGCCTGTGCGATCTCAATCAGAACGCCGTCTGCAAGCGTTTCACCGAACACCCATACTTCATCACTCAGGCTGAGCAGGGCATGGTTCGCATCACGTACCGCGTCCCGCGGAACCCGGTCGGACAGAAAGTAGTCGAAAGCTCGGAATGGATTGAGCGGAACTCCACCCTTCTGAAACACAAACTCACAGATAGCATCTCGGCAATAGAAGTACTGCTTCGACTGTGCTGTGTAGACAACAGGGCCACTCATTCGTCTACCCCATCTGACGGCCTTAACACTGCATTACCCACAACGTATCCGCTGATCAACGCTGCAGTGAGACCTCTAAAGTCCCCTGCCGAATCGCCCGCCACCCAGAGTCCTGGCAGCGGAGTCTTCAGTCGTGAATCGTGTCGAAGATACATTCCCACGCCCTCCACGGTCGGTCCAGCGATGGATGCCTGTTCGAGCCGCCCCTCTGGGAAGTCTTGCACCAGTGCAGCAAGTCCCGCGGACAGGCGCGCCGACATCGCTCGCCCTAGCACTTCGGCGAGCATAGCGGTTTCAGACGGTAACCGGGTACGTTCATCTAGTAACGATCCCAACTTCGATTGCACAGGCGCATGCGTGCGAGTCAAGCGCTCGCGCATGCGGGGCCATTCAGCCTCGATCGACCGCCTATCCAGAATACGGACGTTGAATCCAACGTTTGAATGTGCGGTTGGAGGCCCATCGGCATGACCCGAGACACTCTCAATGCCATACGACCGCCCGGTCACAACTGCGCCATTTCTACAACAACAGAACGTTCGCCATTCAATCGAGCGATCGCTACTTCGATAAATCAGCTTCGGATCAAGTCTCGGATGGTTCTTCAGGAAGAAATGCTCGGCAGGCTGCTCAATTCTGACACCCACCTCAACCCTGATTGGTGTTTGAGCCCTCTGTGGCAAGCAGTCCTGAACGAGAAGGGAACCATATCGACCGGCGGCAATTACGAGGTTCTTGCAGATGACTCTCAATCCATCACCATGCGTCTCACCATGGAGCATCCATCCAGGCGAACGAGCAGCGATGCGGCTGACGCGCGAGGCGGTCAGGATATCAACGCCGCTGGATAGTTCCGATATCATCCGGGCCCGGACGTCCAGCGGCACGTAAATCGACGGATAGTGTTTGTCAAAACGAGTATGCATGATCGTCGTCGGCAATATGCTAGCGGTGGCGTCGCCGATCGAGGCTACGTCGATGCCATGCCGAGTAAGTAGACCGTCGAGTGATCGACGAGCCTTATCAAGTAGACGCGGATCTAGTTCCCAGACAACCGTGGCGGACGGCCAGAAGGAAAACTTGCCGTCCGAGTACAAGCCCGCACCCCCCACCCCTTCAAGCAAAGTCGCTGGATCCTCCTGCGACCTGTCGCCGACCACCGGCCCTGCCTCGAGGACCAGAACGTCTGCACCTCGAAGCACCTGAGCGGCGGCCAGACCGGCTGGCCCAGCACCTATGATCGCCGTTTCCACAGACACCTGTTGCATCCCGATTCCCCCCATCGAGCAGACCATGTCCGACGTCAGTGACACGTCTGTGCGAACTCTGGTCCGACCGTAACGCGACGCTGCCTTCTACAACAGGGTTCAAAGGGGTTCGATGGGAGCAACAACCACTGGCAGCACGATCGACCAACCGATTGGATTTCGATGCGATTCACCAGCCGGCCTCGCCGTCCTCGGAACCCCCTCTTGAACAGTGCGGAGTATTCCGCTTTGAAGAGCGAACAGCTTGAGCGGATAAAGCAGCGTGACAGCTTCTTGAATCTGAATGTCGTCGCGATCGGTCTGACAGCGTCGCTGGCGATTCAACTCGAAGGGCGTCAGCATGCGTGGCTGCTGATTCCATGGATCACGACAATTCTTGGATGGGCGTATCTATCCAACGACGACAAAGTCACCGCAATTGCGCGACACCTAGAGCAGAATGCCGGGATTTCCGAATCCTTGGGATTATGGGAGTCGAGCACCAAAGGTTTAACTCCCAGCGCTCTACGGCGCACGGCGGAGATCGTCGTGTTCCTAATCGCGTTCGTGGCCCCAACACCGGTCTCCGTGGCTTTGTACCTCAGCTCCTCTCATGCAGATCCAATCAGACCTCTCTCGTGGATTTTGATCGGGTCCGGATCCCTCCTGACGGCCGGACTCGCGCTGACCTACTCTTCGTCACTGGTTGGGAGGTGGCGTTCGAAACTTCCTCCCTTGGTGTCCTGAATCCTAAATCTCCATTCGACTGTTTTCGCACGGGCGCGGTCCGAGACCCGGGGCGTATCGTGGTTCCCAGCGCGCCGTTGGCGCGGTTGCCTGCATTACAGTGCAGTCGTGCGGTTCATGCGGGACTTGCGGAGGCTGTTGCGGCGGCGTGATTTCCGGCGGTTGTTTGCGGTTCGGCTGACGTCTCAGTGTGGGGACGGGGTCTTCCAGGTCGCGTTGGCGTCGTACGTGCTGTTCTCGCCGGAACGGGCGCCGGATGCGGCTGCGATCGCGGGTCTGTTCGCGGTCTCGCTGCTGCCGTACTCGATCCTCGGACCGTTCACCGGCGTACTGCTGGACCGCTGGTCGCGCCGCCAGATCCTGTTCGCCGCGAACCTGACCCGGGCCGCGCTCGTCATCGGCGTCGGCGCGATCGTCGCGGCCGGGAACGCGGGCGTGCTGTTCTACCTCGCCGTACTGCTCACCCTCGGCGTCAACCGCTTCCTGCTCTCCGGCCTCTCCGCCGGCCTCCCGCACGTGGTCGAACGCGACGAACTGGTGATGGCCAACGCGGTCACTCCAACGAGTGGTACGGCGTCCTTCCTGATCGGCGGCGGGATCGGCGCCGGAGTGAAGCTGCTAGTCGACTCCGACCTGATCGTCCTCGGGCTGACGGTCGTCATCTACACGGCCGCCGCCTTCCTCGCTCTCCGGCTCCGGCGCGACCAGCTCGGCCCGGACCTGAACGGCGACGAGCCCGGCATCGCCGAAGCACTCCGCACGATCGCGACCGGCCTCGTCGACGGCGGGCGGCACCTCCGCGAGCGCCCGCAGCCCGCACTCGGCCTCGCCGCGATCGGATCGCTGCGGTTCTTCTTCGGGTTGATGACGGTCGCGATGATCCTGCTGTACCGCAACTACTTCTACGGGCCCGGCCAGCTCGATCAGGCCTTCGGTGCGCTCGCGATCGCGACGGGTGCGGTCGGTGCCGGCCTGTTCGTCGCCGCACTGGTCACGCCGTGGGGCACTCGGGTGATGGCGCTGCGGCAGTGGATCACGGTGCTGTTCGCGGCCGCCGCGGTGGTGAGCGCCGTACCGATCGGGCTCTACACGAAGCCGGCGATGGTGATCGGCGGGTTCCTGACCGGGTTCTGCGCGCAGGGCATCAAGATCAGCGTCGACACCCTCGTCCAGACGGGTGTCGACGACGTGTACCGCGGGCGGGTGTTCTCGCTGTACGACATGATCTTCAACGTCGGGCAGGTCTCCGCGGCCGCACTCGGCGCGGCGATCCTGCCCGACAGCGGGAAGTCCTACCCGGTGCTCGCGCTGATCGTGGTCGGCTTCGCGGTGAGCTCCCTGGTGTACGGGCGCCTCAGTTCACGTGCCGCGCAGCGCGGTGATCGGCTGGATGGCGGAGGCCTTCCAGGCGGGATAGGTGCCGGCGACCAGACCGATGAACGCACCCAGCAGGGGTGAACCGAACGCCAGCCGGTTGTCCAGGATCGGCGTCCAGTCGCGGACCCAGGACACCCCGACGGTCAGGATGACGCCGACCGCCGTACCGAGCAGACCGCCGAGGAAGCCGACGATCACGCTCTCCACCAGGAACTGGACCGCGATGTGTCTTCGGGCCGCGCCGAGTGCCCTGCGCAGACCGATCTCCGAGATGCGTTCCAGGACGGACAGCAGAGTCACGTTGGCGATGCCGAGTCCACCGACCAGGAGCGCGACCGCACCGAGCAGCAGGAACAACGCGTTCAGGTCGGACTCCACACCCTTGCGTACGGCGCCCTGCTTCGGCGGAGCGTCCACGGTCAAGGTGCTCGGGTTGTTCGGCTCGATCGCGATCGGAGCCTGCTCCGCGATCAGTTGCGCGGCGCCGACCGCCGTACGGATCTCGACCGCGTCCGGGGACTCGAGGTTGTAGGCCTCCTTCGCCGTACCGTTCGGCATGATCACCGCGTCGTTGAGGTCGGCGCGGCCGGTGACCGAGTCGAGGATGCCGATCACCGTGTACGGCTCGTCGCCGATGAACACTGCCGGCTGCGAGTCGACCCGGTTGATGCCGAGCCGCTCCGCCGCGTGTTTGCCCAGGACAACCACCTTGTCGGCACGCTGGTCGTGACCGTCGTCGAAGAACCGGCCGGTCTTGAGCACCCCGCGTACGGCGTCCCAGAGGCCGGAGGATCCGGCCATCACCTGGAGCGCCTTGCCCGTACCGCCGTTCAGGCCGGTGACGTTCTCGACCAGGTCGTCACCGATCTGCAGGCTGCTGACGGTCCCGACTGCTTCGACACCGTTCAGCCGCTTGATCCGGTCCGGCGCGTCCCACGGCAGTTGTGTCGCCGCCTCTCCTTCCTGCCCACCCTTGTCGTCCGGCTGCACTACGACTCTCGTCGCTGCGGCCAGGTCGAACCGCTGCGTGATCTGCCCGGCCGCCGTCTGCCCGAGCCCGACCGTTCCCACCAGCGCAGCGACGCCGAGCACGGTGCCGAGGGTGGTGAGAATCAGCCGAGTCGGCCGGGCGGCAACACCCGCCAGCGCTTCGTCGAGCAGGTCCCGCACTGCGGGACGAGATCTGAGCCGGCGTCGCCGGGACGTGGACGGCCCGCCGGTCGGGTCCGGGGGGCCTGCTTGGGTTACCACTTGAGGGTTCCGTCGACGATGCGGACCTGGCGTTGCGCCCGGCGGCTCACGTGGTCGTCGTGGGTGATGACGGCCAGCGTCATACCCTCGGAGTGCAATTCGTCGAACACCTGCAAGATCGCCTCCGCGTTCGCACTGTCCAGGTTTCCGGTCGGTTCGTCCGCGAGCAGCAGACTGGGTTCCGCGACGAGCGCCCGCGCGATCGCGACGCGCTGGCGCTCACCACCGGAGAGCGTGGTCGGGGCGAACTCCATCCGGTGCGACAGCCCGACCCGTTCCAGCGCCACCCGCGCCCGCGCCATCCGTTGCCGTCGCGGCACTCCGACGTACACCATCGAGAGCGCCACGTTCTCCAGGACGGTGCGATGGTCGAGCAGATGGAACGACTGGAACACGAACCCGATCCGCTCCCCCCGCAGTACGGCGCGCCGTCGCTCGCGCAGGCTCATCGTGTCCACGCCGTCGAGCCGGTAGACACCGTCCGTTGGGTTGTCCAACAACCCGAGCAGGTGCAGCAACGTCGACTTCCCGGACCCGGACGGCCCGACGATCGACAGGTACTCCCCCTGCCCGATGGTCAGGTCGATCCCGTTGATCGCCTGTACTTCGGGCGGCCCCGGGAAGAACCGTCGTACGCCGATCATCTCGACGACCGGCGCCGGCAACGCGACAGCGGTACTCATCGCCCGACCACCACCTGGTCGCCTTCGGACAACTTGGCGTCGCCCTTCGGCGTGACCTGCGCGAACCCGTCCGCGGTGAGCCCGACCGTGACCGGGATCAGCTCCACCTTCCCGTTCCGCAGTACCTCGACCCGCGACGCACCATCGGATCCGGACGACAGGGCAGCCACCGGTACGGCGAGCACCTTGCCGCTGGTGCTCTTGATCGGGATCGTCACCCGCACGTTCGCGTCCCGCAGCAGCGCCAGCTGACTCGCCGTCAGCGTGTTCGGCGCGACCACCACGTCGTACTGGTTCCCGTTCTTCGTGACTCGACGGACCTTCCCGGCGACGGACACGCTGTCACCGAGATCGAGCGTCGCCGCCATGCCTGCCTTCAGCCGCTGAGCGGTCTCTGCGTCGACCTTGACCGTGACAACCAACGAGGCACCGCTGGCCGACATCACTACACCACTCACCGTCCCGCCACGCTCGACCTTCACGTCGTCGACACGGCGCGGCAGCGTCTTCACGTAGACGACTTCGGACACGGGCAACGGCGTACCGGCCTTGAACTCGGCCTCGTTCTGCGCTTCCTGCGCGTCCGCGAGGTTCTCCTCCGCGTCGTCGACAGCGCCTTGCTGCACCGACGTGTCCTTCGCCTTCGCATCCTTGGCGGCCTTGAGCTGCGACTGGGCCTGGCGGAGCTGCTTCTTCGCCGCGTCGACCTGCTGCTTCGACTGGTCGACGGCCTGCGTGAACTTCTCGTCCGGCTCCGGAGCTTCGTATCCGGCGTTCTCGTACAACTCCTCCACCGCGGCCGACGTGTCCAGCGTGTACTCGTCGTCGACCGTCCCCGGGTCGTATCCAAGCCGGTCGAGCGTCTGCTCCAGCTGCAGCACGTCCGGACCCTTGGACCCCGGCGAGAGCGTCCGGTACATCGGGAGTACGCCGGCCAGTCCGATCACCGGCCGCCCGGTGATCTCGAGCAGGGCCTTGCCCTCGGTGATCGTCGACCCGACCGCGGGCACCTTCCCCGTGACGATCGGCGGTGTCGTCAGCCCGCTGGTCTCGACCCGGATGTTCACCGCGCCGTCGAACGACGCGTCACCCCGGCCGACCACCTTGCTGGACAGCGCCTTCTTCGCCACCGGCACGGTGATCTGGGACGCCTTCGGTGCCGCGGTCTTCGCGGCGGCGTCCTCCGGCGAGCTGATCCGGCTGCCGACCCCGACCCCGACTCCGAGCGAGACGGTCGCGACCGCGGACACCCCGACCAGCACCCGGCGGCGGGACTTGGGCGAAGCGGTCACCGGTTCGCCGTCTCGTCGCGGTACGCCTCGAGCTCGGCCTTGTGCTGCTCGACGAACTCCTTCTCGGCGGCGTACTGCACCTTCTTGTACGCGTCGTCGTACCCACTGGCCTTGCACTTCTGGTCCGCCACCGCGAGCGCGATCTCCGACTTGCGCAGCTCGGACAGCTTCGCCGAGTCGACCTTGTCGAACGACGGCGGGCCGGTGATCGTCTTGGACGGACCGCTCTTCGCGGGCGGCTTGTTCCCGGTCAGCGTGTCCAGTTTCTGCTGGATCTGCTCACGCGGGTCGTCGACCTTCGTGAACCCGGAGTGCCCGGCGTCCGCCATGCAGTCGGCCCACGCGCTGGTGGCGTCCACCACCCGCTGGTCGGTGTCGATCCGCTTCTGCAGCGCCTGGATGTCCTTGAACAGGCTCTCGAACTTCTTGAAGTCCATGCCACGGTCCTGGCCGTACACCTCCTTGATCGCCTTGCCGCGACAGCCGAGCTCCTGCTGACCGCTCGAGCTCGGGCCGTCCTTGCCGCCCTCGATGACGATCGCCCCGTTGCCGGTCGCGTTCGGTCCGTTCAGCGCCTTGTCGTACGCCTTCTGTGCGGCCGTCGACAGCGCACTGCGGATCTTGGTGTTCGGGTTCGAGTCGTCGTCCCCGCCGGCCTTGGACCAGTCGATCGTGCTGATCCCGTACCCGTACTGCTCGGCGAACTTGTCCGGCGGCAGGTTGAACGCTTCGCTGAACTTGCTCTTCGCGTTCTGCTCCGGCGGTACGGCGACGTACTCGAATCCGGCCGTCTTCATACAGGCGGCGGTGGCGTCCTCGACCTTGCGCTGCTTCGCCAGATCCTCCTCGGACGGTTGCCGCGCGCCGCCGGCCCGGACCGCCATCTTGAACCCGCCGCCGGACGAACTGACGAAGCCGTCTCCCATGTACTCCGCGAGCGGACTCTTGTCGCTCTGCTGATCGGACGCGACCGGCGCCTTGTCGTTCCCGCAGCCGGCGAGTGCCAGTACCGCCATCATCGCGAGCGCTGTTCGTGAGGTCTTCATGGCAGTGGAGCGTGCCGTCGCGGCCGTGAAGAACCTGTGAAGGTCCCGTTTGCACCTGATGCTCTCAGCCGATCTTCATCGGATTCTCATCAACTTCGGGGACATTGAGGACTATGCCAGCGCGGATCCTGGTCGCCGAAGACGACCTCAAGCAGGCGGAGTTGATCCGGCGGTACCTCGAACGGGAAGGGCACCTGACCGTCGTCGTGCACGACGGCCGGGAAGCGATCGACGAGGCCCGCCGGCGCAGTCCTGACCTGCTGGTGCTCGACGTGATGATGCCGAAGGTCGACGGTCTCGACGTCTGCCGGGTGCTGCGCGCAGATGGCGACATCCCCATCATCATGCTCACCGCCCGCTCGACCGAGGACGACCTGCTGCTCGGGCTCGACCTGGGCGCGGACGACTACCTGACCAAGCCGTACAACCCGCGCGAACTGGTCGCGCGGGTCCGATCGGTACTGCGCCGGACCCGGAGTAGAGCAGAAGGCGAGGTGTACCGCGTCGGGGAGCTCGAGATCGACCCGGCCCGGCACGAGGTCCGGTTGAGCGGGAAGCTGATCGAGCTGACACCTGCCGAGTTCAAGATCCTCGCCTGTCTGGCGGCGTCGCCGGGGCGGGCGTTCTCGCGGCAGCAGTTGCTCGAGCACGCGTTCGGCTTCGACCACTACGTGTTCGACCGGACTGTCGACGTACACGTGATGAATTTGCGGAAGAAGATCGAGCCGTCATCGGGCGCACCGGCGTACCTGAAGACCGTGTACGGCGTGGGGTACAAACTCGCGGACAAGGCGGTGAGTCATGCGTCGTAGCGTGCTGGTCAGGTTCCTCGGGCTGTCGCTCGCCGTCGCGCTCGGGGCCGTGATCGCCACCGCGGTGATCGCGACGTACAGCACGACGGAGAAGCTGCAGGGCGAGATCGACGCGAACACGGGACAGCTGCAGGTCGACGGTGAGATCTACGGCGAGTTGTCGAAGTACGCCGCGGATCATCCGACCTGGTCCGGTGTGGACAAACTGGTGCACGAGCTGGCCGACAAACTCGGGCGCCGGGTCGCGGTCACCGCCGACGACGGCTCGGTGATCGCGGACTCGGCGCGGATGCTCGGCGCCGCGCCGGAACTCCCGTCGGTGCCGGCGGCAACCATCGACGTCCGGAAGTCCAGTGGTGCCAAGCTGGCCGGGATCTCGAGCGCGTTGAACGTGTACACCGCCCGCAAGACGGTTGCGGCCGGGGCGGCGAACGGGTTCGTCACGACCGCGACCACGATCCCGCCGTTCGTGGGCGCCCTCGAGTGGGGGTTGACCGAGGAGGAGCAGCGGAACAAGGCGAAGCTCGCCCAGCAGGCAGCCGACTGCTACACCGCGAAGGGCAGGCCCGCGACCGTCGCGCAGATCAGCGGGGCGGTCCCGCAGGTGATGATCGAGTCGACGCAGTCGGTCGCCGGCGCGCGCGTGATGGAAAAGCCCGGGGTCGCGTCGAAGAACGACACCTGTATCCCGCCCGGCCTGTACGCCCCGAGCGCCAAGGCCAAGATCGTCAACGACGACGAGATCCGGCGCGCGATCGCCTGCCTCGATACGGCCGGCATCAAGTACCAGATCAACGATTTCGGGGGACTGAAGTCGGTCGAGCCCCTGGCCAAGGGTGACTTCACCGACAAGTTCATCGACTGCAGCAACCAGGCCCGCGTGCAGGCTTTGACGCCGTACGTCGCTCCGCCCGCGAAGCTGTATCTCGGGGCGAAGAGCACGTTCAACGTCTTCTCCGGTGAGGGACTGTTGCGGACGGCCGCGACCGCGCTCGGTGTGCTGCTGATCGCGGCATTGGTGATGTTCTTCGCCGGGCGTCGACTGATCCGGCCGATCGTGGCGTTGACCGGTGCGACGCAGCGGATGCGGAACGGAGACCATGCGGCGCGGGTGCCGGTGAGCGGGAAGGACGAGGTGGCGCGGCTCGGACATGCGTTCAACGACATGGCCGAGTCGATTCAGCGACACGACTTCCAGCGCAAGGCGATGGTCAGCGACGTGGCACATGAGCTGCGGACGCCGCTGGCGAACATCAAGGGGTATCTGGTTGCGTCCGAGGACGGCGTCGTACCGCTCGATCAGTCGCTGGTCACGTCGCTGCTCGAAGAGACCGGGTTGCTCGAGCACTTGGTCGCCGACCTGCAGGACCTCGCCCTCGCGGACGCCGGCATGCTCCGGCTGCACCCGGCATCACGCGACCTCTCTGAGGTGGTCCAGCAGGTCGTCTCTGCGCATGGGCCCGCCGCGGAGACAGCCGGGGTCTCTCTCACCGCTTCGGTCGCCGGCCCGTGTCTTGCCATGGTCGACAGCGCACGCATTCGCCAGGCCCTCGGAAACCTGGTCTCGAACGCTATCCGCTACACGCCACCCGGCGGCCAGGTGATCGTCGGCGTACGACAGGTCGACGGCGGCTACAACCTGACCGTCACGGACAACGGCGCCGGCATCGCCGCGGACCACCTGCCGCACGTCTTCGACCGCTTCTACCGCGCCGAACACTCCCGCAGCCGCACCACCGGCGGCAGCGGCCTCGGCCTCGCGATCACCAAACACCTCGCCGAGGCTCACGGCGGCCGGATCACGGTCACCAGCCGCCTCGGCTCCGGCTCGACCTTCACGATCTGGATCCCTGGAGCTGCCAAACTGTCGCCGTGACGCAGCCCCCGAACCCCTACGGCCCCCCAAACAACGGCTGGCAACAACAACCCGTCCAGCCCACGTACGGCGCCCCGGGCCCAGCGGCCCCCGGCCCCGGACCGAGCTACGGACCGGGTGGACCGGGCTATGGGCCGGGCTACGGACCGGGTGGACCGGGCTACGGGCCGGGCGGTTACGGGCCTGGCGGGCCGCGGCGGCCGCGGACGCTGCTGTACGTCGTGATCGCGGTCGTCGGCGTCTTCGTGCTGCTCGGCGCCGTCGCCCTGATCGTCCCGGGGCTCATCGGCAGCGACGACGACCAGGGTGGCCCGACTGCGCCGTCCCCTGCCTTGAGCCAACCAGCAGGCTCGCCGCAGCCCACCTCCGAACCGTCGCCAGCAACCTCGTCCGCACCGTCCACGCCCGGACCGCGCCTCACCGAGGCCAGCACGCTCGCCACCAGATTCCTCGCGTTCCTCAATGCGAACGACCAGACGCACGCGGTGGCACTCGGTTGCGCGGACAGCAGGAACCTGCTGGCCGGCCAACTAATCGTCATGGTCGACCCACCGACGAAGCTGTCGGTCAGCGGACCCGCAGCCTCGGTGAGCAGCTACTACCCGCGGATCTCGGTACCGTTCTCGGGCACCACGAAGGGCGGCGCGCCGCTGGCCGGTACCGTTGACATCATGGACGTGCCGTCCGAACCGCTCTGCGTGCGCCTGACGTCGCTCGCGCGCTGATCGGCCCTGGACTGATTCGGATGGCACCGCGAAAGGCCCGCGTGGCCGACGTCCACGAGATCGCGTCGGCGATGCCGCACGTCACCAAGTGGGAGCGTGACGACGGGACGGATCGACCTGTGTACCAGGTGGGTGGGAAGTCCTTCGTGTTCTTCCGTACGCCGCGACCCGACGCGGTGGATCCGGTGAGTGGGGACAAGTACGACGACGTGATCATGATCTGGGTCGAGTCCGAGAACGAGAAGCTCGCACTGCTGTCGGACGACTCGAACCCGTTCTTCTCCACTCCGCACTTCGACGGCCACCCGTCGGTCCTCGTCCGAGCCAGCCGACTGGGCGAACTCACCAAGCAGGAACTCACCGAGATCATCCAGGACGCGTGGCTCTCCAGAGTCTCCAACCGCCGCGCAACGACGTGGCTACGAGAACACCGATTGAGCTAGCTCTGTGGCGCGAGGGAGCGGGCGGTTTCCAGTAGGTTGGTGCCGGTGGGGAGGGTGGCGATGATGGGGGTGTCGAGGCCGTTCTCTACGTAGCGGTTGATGTGGGCGCGGCATTCGGTGGCGGTGCCGTGCACTATCAGGGCGTCGATGAGGTCTTCGGGGATGGTGGCCATGGCGGCGTTGCGGTCGCCGTTCGCCCAGGCGTCGCGCATCGGCTTCATGATGTCGCCGCGGCCGAGCCAGTCGTGGAAGGCGGCGTACCCGGGCACGGTCAGGTACGTCGCGATCAGGAAGCGACCGATGTTGCGGGCCATCTCGGCGTCCTCGGTGACGCAGACGAAGATGCGGGCGGCGAGTTCCTTGTCCGGACCGAGTTCCTCGCGGACCCGGCGTACGTCGTCGGCCGACAACCAGTTCGTGATCGCACCGTCGGCCTCGCGCGCGGCCAGTCGCAGCATCTGCGGACGGAGCGCGGCGAGCATGATCGCGGGCGGTACGTCGGGTGCCTTCTCCAGCCGGAACCGCCGGATCGTGAAGCTGTCGAACTCCCCGTCGACCTTCTCCCCCGCGAACGCCTGCCGCAGGAACCGCAGTACGTCGCGGGTCCGCGCCAGCGGCGGGTCGTACGCGATCCCGTTCCACCCGGTCACGATCGTCTCCGACGAGGCCCCGATCCCGAGCACGAACCGCCCCGGCGCGAGATCCGCCAACGCCGCCGCGCTCATCGCCAGCGCAGCCGGACCGCGCGTGTGCACCGGTACGACCGCCGTCCCCAACCGCAACGCAGAGTCCCACTCGGACGCAAGCACCAGCGGCGTGAACGCATCCGCGCCGGCGACCTCCGCCGACCACAGATCCGTGTACCCCAACTCGTGCAGCTCCGAGATCAGCGCACGGTGATCACGCAGCGGTACGCCGGTCAGCGGAACGGTCAGACCCCAGCGCATTCAGATCATCCTCTTCAGCAACGGCAGCGGCGCGAACCGCATGACCTGGGCGAGCGGCCACCACGGCCGCGCCGGCACGTACGCCTTCGCCTTCTCCGCCTCGATCGCGGCGACCATCGCGCGCACCCCCGGCTCGGTGTCGACGATGAACGGCGCGTGCGCCACCCGCTCGTTCATCTCGGACCGGATGTAGCCGGGGTAGATCGTGCTGACCTTGATCGGCTTGCCGAGGAGCTCGAGCCGCAGCCCTTCTCCGAGCGAGGCGAGCCCGGCCTTCGTCGCGGCGTACGTCGTGACCGTTTTCGGGAATCCGCGCAGTGCGGAGATCGACGCGATCAGCACGAGGTGGCCGGCGTTCCGCGCCCGGAACAACTCCATCGCCGCCTCGGCCTGGGCGAGCGCGCCGACGAAGTTGGTCAGTGCGGTGTCGCGGTTGGCGTCGAACCGGCCGGTGCCGAGCGGTGCGCCCTTGCCGAGTCCGGCGTTCACGACGATCCGGTCCAGCGGCAGTTCGGCGTCGACCTCCCGGAACACCTTGAACACCTGGTCGTGGTCGGTCACGTCAAGGCTGTGGATAGCCACCTTGATCTGTGGATAACTGGCGGTCAGTTCGGCGCGCAGCGCCTCCAGCCGCTCGGTACGCCGGGCAGTCAGCGCGAGGTCATGCCCCTTCGCCGCGAACTGCCTGGCCATCTCCGCACCGAGCCCGGAGCTGGCGCCGGTGATCAGGATGTTCCGTCGCATCGGGAGTCCTATCTGTACGTGAGCAGGTCGGCACCGACGTGGACATGCTCGTTGTAGCTCACCACAGTCAGCCCGCTGCGGCCGGACACGACCTTGGTGATCGCGGTGTTGATCGTCACCGGGTTCAGCTTCGCCCACAGCCCGTCGCCACCCGACAGCAGCCGGCTCACCACGGCCGCGATCGGCCCGCCGGATGTGAAGACGAGCGCCGCCTCACTCTTCCCGAGTCGCTCGGCGGTCCGTCGTACCGCCGCCTCGGACCTGTCGCAGAACGCCTGGAACGTCTCGGTGTACCCGTCGCCACCGTCGATCCACCGCTGGGTCGCCGCGGTGAACACGTCCTGGAAGGCACGCTTCGGATTTCCGGTGCGCGCGAGGTCGGCCACCATCACCGTGTGCCGCCTGTACGCCGGTTTGTGCGCGACGAGCACCTCCTGGTGGTCGAACTCGTCGAAGCCCGGATCCACCTCCGCGGTGAATCCCGCCAGCGACGCGGTCTGCTGGTGCCGGTGCATCGAGCCGGACATCACGAGCTGCGGCTGGACCTCCGCCAGTGTCTGCCCGAGCCGCTTCGCCTGCTGCTCGCCCAACTCTGACAGCTTGTCGTAGTTGCGTGCACCGAACGATGCCTGCGCGTGCCGAATCAGGTAGATGACCGCCACTCACGCCTGCCGGATGATCTTGCGGCAGCGCCGCTCGAGGAGATTCACCGGCAGCCAGAAGTTCTTGAACCGCGGGTTGCGGGTCTGCTTGTGGTGATAGCGGTAGTAGATCTGCTGCGCGATCACCGCCAGCCGGAACAGCCCGAACACCTCGTAGAACGCCCAGTTGTCCGCCTCGAGCCCGGACCGCTTCACGTAGTACTCCACGATCTCGTCCCGCGTGAGCATGCCCGGTGCGTCCGACGGCTGTAGCCGGAACCGGCGGAACGCCCAGTCGTCGTCGGCCTGCACCCAGTACGCGAGCGCACTCCCGAGATCCATCAACGGATCCCCTAGCGTTGCTAGCTCCCAATCGAGTACGCCGACCACGCGGAGCGGATCGTCCGGCGCCAACACGACGTTGTCGAGCCGGAAGTCGTTGTGGATAACGCAGGTGCGGACGTCGGCCGGCTGATGAGCGGCGAGCCACTCCATCACGCGCTCGTAGCTCGGTACGTTCCACGTCTTCGCCTTGCGATAACGCTCGGACCAGCCGGTGACCTGGCGTTCGACGTACCCCGCACCCCGGCCGAGGTCGGACAGCCCGGCCGCCGCGGGGTCGACCGCGTGCAGTTCGGCGAGCGTGTCGATCAAGGTGAAACCCAACTGCCGGGTCTGCTCCGGAGTGAGGTCGACGCCCAGCGCGTGATGCCCGGGGATCGTCCCGACCACCCGCTCCATCACGTAGAACTCGGAGCCGACAATCGTCTCGTCCTTGCAGTGGGCAACCATCTCCGGCACGTACCGGAACACCGGCTTCAGACCGGCCTGGATGCGGTACTCGCGGCCCATGTCGTGCGCGCTCCTCGCCTTCGTCCCCGCCGGTGGACGGCGCAGGATCAGATCGTGGCCGGGATAGCTCAACAAGTACGTCAGGTTCGACGCGCCGCCGGAGAACTGCTTCACCTCCGGCAACCCGTCCGGAACCGAGGCGTGCTGCCGCAACCACGCGTCGACCGCAGGTACGTCGAAGGTGTCCTCGTCGCGCACAGCGCGAGCGCCGTCCGCCACCCCTGTCACCGCCCGTCCGGCGGACGGGTCTCCACCCCAGCCGCTCCGCTGGCACGCTCCGCCCGTTCACGCGCGCGAGCGGCGATCTTGCGCATCTGCCGGTCGTACAGCGGCCGCGCGAAACGCTTGGTGCGCCACGCCAGTGCGGCCGGCCGGTCGGGGATGATCAGGAACCGCTTCTTCTTGATTCCGTCCAGGACCGCGGCGGCGATGTCGTCCGCGGACCGCGGTGACTTCTCGATCAGCTGGCGCGCGGTCGCACCCATCGCGCTGTCCGCGCCGCGGATCGAGTCCGCGAGGTTGGTCCGGAAGAACGACGGGCAGGCCACCGACACGTTCACGCCGTACGGATGCAACTCGTGCGAGAGCGTCTCGGAGAGCGCGACGACGCCGGCCTTCACCGTGTTGTACGAGCTCATCATCGGCGGGTGGACGAGGCCGGCCGCGGACGCGGTGTTGACGATCTGACCGGAGCCCTGCCGTTTGAACAGCGGTACGAACGCGCGGCAGCCGCGGACCACGCCCATCAAGTTGATGTCGACGACCCGGTCCCATTCGTCGAGCGTCTCGACGTCGATCCGCCCGCCGGTCGCGATCCCGGCGTTGTTCACCAGGATGTCAAGGCCGCCCCAGTTCTGCTCGCACCACGCGACCGCGGCGTCCCAGTCGTCCGGGCTGCGCACATCGAGCTTGAGGTACGCCGTACCGCCGTCGAAGTCCTCGGCCATGTCCGTGCTGAGCACCTGGTGGCCGTCAGCAACGAATCGCGCGACCAGCGCGGCACCGAGCCCACTGGCCGCGCCGGTAACGAGGACCCGGCTCACTTGGCCTCCTGAACCGCCGAGAGGTACGACGCGAGTTCGATCCTCGCGATCACCCCACGATGCACCTCGTCGGGCCCGTCGGCCAGCCGCAACGCGCGGGCGCTCGTCCACGCCGCCGCGAGCGGGAAGTCGTCGGACAGCCCACCGCCGCCGTGCAACTGGATCGCCATGTCGATGACGTCCTGCGCCATCCGCGGTACGGCGACCTTGATCTGACTGACCTCGCTCAACGCGCCGGCGAGTCCCTGCGTGTCCAGCAGGTACGCCGTCTGCAGCACGAGCAACCGTGCCTGGTTGATCGCGATCCGCGCGTCCGCAATCCGCTCGCGGTTGCCGCCGAGGTTGACGAGCGGCTTGCCGAACGCGGTCCGGCTGGTGCCACGCTGCAGGGCGAGCTCGAGTGCCTTCTCGGCCAGGCCGATCAGCCGCATGCAGTGGTGCACGCGGCCCGGTCCGAGCCGGCCCTGGGCGATCTCGAACGCCTTGCCCGGTCCGATCAGGATGTTCGCGGCCGGCACGCGCACTTCGGTGAACGACACCTCGCCGTGGCCGTGCGGCTCGTCGTACCTGCTCATCGCGGGAAGCAGGCGCTCGACCTTCACACCCGGGGTGTCCCGCGGGACCAGGACCATCGTGTGGCGTGCATACCGGTGGGCGTCGGGATCGGTCAGGCCCATGAAGATCAGCAGTTGGCAGTCGGGGTGGCCGACGCCCGTGCTCCACCACT
Organism: Kribbella pratensis; assembly: GCF_004366075.1. Lineage (GTDB taxonomy): Bacteria > Actinomycetota > Actinomycetes > Propionibacteriales > Kribbellaceae > Kribbella > Kribbella pratensis. Next base: position 414,665 of record NZ_SODU01000002.1, read on the forward strand.
TGCGGCCGTTGATCACGACCTCGTCGCCGTCGAGGACGGCAGTCGCCTGCATGTTGGTGGCGTCGGAGGACGCGACGTCCGGCTCGGTCATGCAGAACGCGGAGCGGATCGTCCCGTCCAGCAGCGGTTCGAGCCAGCGCTTCTTCTGGTCGTCGTTGCCGTACCGGAGCAGGACCTCCATGTTCCCGGTGTCCGGCGCGTTGCAGTTGAAGATGTACGGCGCGATGAACGAGCGGCCGGTCAGCTCCGCGATCGGGGCGTAGTCGAGGTTGCTGAGGCCTTCGCCGTACTGCTCGTTCCCCGGCTCGGCCGGTGGGAGGAACAGGTTCCACAGGCCTGCGTCACGGGCTTTCGCCTGCAGGTCCTTGATCATCGGTTGCGGCTGCCACGGGTCACCGGCGGTGCGGATCGCGGTGTGCAGTTCTGCCTCGACCGGCTCGATCTCGCTGCGCAGGAAGGTATCCACGCGGGCGATCAGATCCTGAGCCCGGGCCGAAGGTTCGAACCCCATCAAGACTCCTCCCTCTCGCCTTGACCGTAGCTCAGCTTCTAAGCAATGCTCAATGGCATGGATCACCGGCTGTCAGCGGAGGACCGCAAGAAGCAACTGGTCAAGATCGGCCTGATGATGCTTCGCGACCAACCGATCCATGAGCTGTCCGTCGACGCGATCGCCGCCGAGGCCGGGATCTCCCGCGGGCTGCTGTTCCACTACTTCCCGAGCAAGCGTGACTACTACCTCGCCGTCATCGCCGCGGCCGGTCGACGCCTGCTCCGGGTCACGAAACCGGCCGAGACGCTGGCGCCGGAGGAGCAGCTCCACGAGATGCTGGTCCAGTTCGTTGCCTTCATCGCTCGTCGGCGTACGGCCTATATCTCGTTCGTCCGCGGTGCCGCCGGCGGCGACGACTTCGCGGTCGAGGTGTACGACGAGACGCGCGCGGGCCTGACGAAGCGCATCCTCACCTACCTCGGCACCCCCGAGGTCGCCGACGAACCCGCGTCCCGCGAATACCTCCGCATCCACGCGTGGCTGTCGTACGTCGAGGACCTCGCGATCGAATGGTCCGGCCTCCCCGAGTCCGACCGCCCGTACACCGCCAACGAACTCGTCGACCACTCGATCGAGGCCCTGTACCTCCTCCGCAAGCTGTAACGCGGTGGGTTGGGGAGGATTGTTGCCCGATCCGGGTAGAAAACCCTCCCCAACCGCCCATTCCGAGGCGCGATCAGGCCGGCGGGAGTAGCTCTACCGTCAGTTCTGGGTCGGTCATGTCTGGGTCGAAGGGGAAGAGGGGGCGGCGTACGGCGTGGTGGCCCAGGCGGAGGAGGTCTTGGTCTACGCCCCCGGGGGTGAGCGCGAGGAGCCAGTCGGCGGCGAGGTTGTAGAGCTCTGGTTCCAGGTAGCCGATCTTGACGATGACCAGGTCGGTGGCCGCGGGGTCGAGGCCGAGGAGGGTGAAGTCGGCGAGGTGGTGGTACGGCTTGCGGCGGGTCGTGAGGATCGAGTGCAGCCCACCGACCTGCACGACCGCGACGGTGCCGCCGACGGGATCCTCGGAGATCGAGAACACGGTGCCGGACAGTGCGACCGGACCAGCGGGACCCGAGTCGACCTTGCCGCCGGCGGTGACCTCGACCGGATTCCCGACACCCGCCGCGACACAGGCGTCGACCGCCGCGGCGTCGGCGATGCTGGCGTGGATCGCGGTGGCCTTGCCGGAGGTCAGTTCTTCGATCGTGAGCAGCTGACCGAGCGTCCATGACGTGTCACCCGCGCCACCGGCGGTCGGGTTGTCACCCGAGTCGCTGATCAAGAACGGACGGGCATCACTCGCGAGCCCGGCAGTGACGCACTCGTGCAGCGTTCCGGTCGGCGCGACGAAGGCGAAGCCGTCACGGGCGTCCCAGTAGGCCTTGGCCAGCTCGGCGGCGTGCTCCGTGATCAGCGCATGATCGTCGCCCGTCACAACCACGGCCGCACGACACCGCGGCTCGTCGGCCCACGCGTATCCGACCCATACAGCGGCATCCAGTACGCCGGGCTCGTCCGCGATCTCGCCCACGCGCCGATAGATCGACTTGGCCGGCTCGAGTCGCGTCGACGTCTTCTCGCCCGGCAGCAGCACCGGCACCTGGACCCAAGCCTTCCCGGGCTTCCCGAGTCCGGACCGCAGCCGCTCCACCAGGTTGCGCAGCGCCCGCTCGCGGCTCTCCATCGCGTCCTCGTGCGGCGCCATCCGGTAGCACGTGATCAAATCGACCGCCGTACCGAGCTCGCGGGACACGTTCCCGTGCAGGTCCATCGACGCCGACACGAGGACGTCGGGACCGAGCACGGAACGGATCCGCGTCGCCAGGTCGGCCTCCGCGTCCTGCCGCCCGACGACGCTCATCGCGCCGTGGATGTCGAAGAACAACCCGTCCAAAGGCCCGGCGCCCTCGAGGCGCGTGATGATCTCGGCGGATAGGTCGTCGTACACCTCCGGCAGCACCGCGCCGCCGGGGAGGGACCGCGCGTGCAGCAGCGGGACCCACTCGATGCCCTGCGCCCAGTCCTTGCCGAGGAAGTCGTACCGCTCCAGCAGGTGGTCACCGCGCCGTACGTCGAAATCGGCCAGGCCGGCCCGGTGGGGCGAGAACGTGCTGGACTCGATGGCGATCCCGGCAATGCCGATCCGAAGGTTCATGTCTAAAACCTGCCACAACCGAGCCGTTTTGCGCACGGTCTAACTGTCGATTGTGGACACTCTCGGACCGGTGGATCCTCGAACGACGAGCTCGGTGGCCAGTTCTACGTGGAGGGCCTCGACCTCGTGGCGGTCCAGCAAGCGGATCAGCAGGCTGACCGCCATCCGGCCCATCTCCTGCAGCGGCTGGCGGACGGTGGTGAGCTGGGGAGTGGTCACGCGCGAAAGGTCGAGATCGTCGAAACCCGCGATCGAAACATCGGTGGGTACCGAGAGGCCGCGCTCGCGAGCGGCTTGCAACGCACCGATGGCGGCCTTGTCGTTGAACGCGACCAGCGCGGTCGGCGGTGGATCTAGGTCGAGCAGCTCACCTGCGGCTCGGTACCCGTGCTGCGTCGTCGGCTGGTCGTGCCGGACCAGCGACGGGTCGGGCAGGATGCCGACGTCCGCGAGCGCAGCCGAGTGACCGCTCAGCCGCGCGTCGGCAGCGAGCCACTCACGCGGACCGGCAATCACACCGATGCGCGTGTGCCCGAGCCCGGTCAGGTACGCCGTGAGTTGCCGAGCGCCGGAGTGGTGAGCCGCGGACACCGAGGGGATGTCACGAGGCAGCGCCGTCCGCGGATCGACGACAACGAAGGGGAAGCGCCGCGAACTCAGCCGGACCAGGTCCTCGCTCGGCTCCGGCGGAAGGATCAGGATCGCGCCGCCGATCTCGCGACGGGCCGGCAGGCTCGCGAGCGCCGGGTCCTGCTGCGTGGACTCGCCGGCGTTGAGGACGACCTGCCGGCCGTGGCGGTCCAGCGTCTCCGCGATCGACGACACGATCAGCCCGAAGTAGTCCGTCAGCACGTACGGACAGCGCACGTAGACGGCTCCGTCGACGGGTTTCGCCGTACCGCCACGGGGTGCGGGCGCGCGCAGGCCGAGATTCTCGACCGCCTGCTCGACGAGCTGCCGTGTCTCGGGCGCCACGCTGCCCTGCTGGTTGAGCACGCGGGACACCGTCGCGATCGACACCCCGGTAGCGGCCGCGACGTCCCGCACGGTCGCTCTACCGCGCGGCATTTGTTACATCCCGATGTTTCACGCTCAGCACTCTAGTCCCACGCTCCCAGACCTTGACAGTCCTCAGCACCGAGCGTTCTCTGAGGACGTTTGTTTCATCAAGAGGAGTGAGCGATGAGAACACCCGCCCTCGGCGTCGCCCTTGCTCTCGCGGCGACATCACTCAGCGGTCCCGCCCAGGCCCATCCCCCGACGACTCAGGTCAACGTCTGGGTCACCACGCCCGACCGGGCCGAGCTGCTCCACGAGCGCGCGCGCGTCTCGTTCCAGGACGGCGCGAGCGATCGGACCACGATCACGGTCGACCCGCGCACGACGTACCAGACCATGGACGGCTTCGGTGCCTCGATCACCGACTCGTCCGCCGCCGTGCTGTACCGCCTCAGCCCGGCCGACCGCGAGCAGACGCTGCGCAAACTGTTCGACCCGCAGCAGGGCATCGGCGTCAGCTTCCTGCGGCAGCCGGTCGGCTCGTCCGACTTCACGGCCGCGGCCGAGCACTACACGTACGACGACGTACCCACCGGCCAGACCGACTTCAGGCTGCGGAACTTCAGCATCGCGCACGACGAGCAACAGGTGCTGCCACTGCTCCGCCGCGCGAAGCAGCTCAACCCGGCGCTCAAGGTGATGGCGACGCCGTGGAGCCCGCCCGCCTGGATGAAGACCGGCGACTCACTCGTCGGCGGACGGCTGAAGGACGACCCCCAGGTGTACGACGCGTACGCGCGCTACCTGGTGAAGTTCGTCCAGGCGTACACGCGGGCCGGCGTACCGGTCGACTTCCTGTCGATCCAGAACGAACCGCAGAATCGCAAGCCGAGCGCGTACCCGGGCACGGACCTGCCCGTCCGCCAGGAAGCCGCAGTAATCACCGCCCTGGGTCCGCTGCTGCAGAAGGTCAGCCCGCGGACGAAGATCCTCGGGTACGACCACAACTGGACCACCCATCCCGGTGACATCGCCTCCACCCCGCCTGGTGAGGATCCGGAGACCGACTACCCGTACAAGCTGCTGCAAACCTCGGCCGCGAAGTGGATCGCGGGTACGGCGTACCACTGCTACTCCGGCGACCCGTCCAAGCAGACCGACCTGCACAAGGCGTTCCCCTCGAAGGGAATCTGGTTCACCGAGTGCTCCGGCTCGCACGGGCCGAACGACACCCCGCCACAGATCTTCCGCGGCACGCTCACCTGGCACGCACGCACGCTGATGCTCGGCACGACGCGCAATTGGGCGAGGTCGGTCGTCAACTGGAACATCGCCCTCGACTCGACCGGCGGCCCGCACCTCGGCGGCTGCGACACCTGCACCGGCCTCGTCACGCTGCAGCCGGACGGGACGGTGTCGACGGATGCGGAGTACTACACGATCGGCCACCTGTCGAAGTTCGTGAAGCCGGGTGCGGTGCGGATCGGGAGTACGTCGTACGGGACGACGGGATGGAACGGGCAACTGATGTCGGCCGCGTTCCGCAATCCCGACGGTACGACGGCGCTCGTGGTGCACAACGAGAACGACGCGCCGCGGTCATTCGCGGTGGCGGTCGGGGACAAGTCCTTCGAGTACGAGCTGTCGGGTGGGTCGATCGCGACGTACACCTGGGGACCGACTTCGGCGGACGTGCCGCACGAGCTCTCGGCTGTGAGCGCGACCGCGAGCGTCAACGGAGCCGTTGCCGGCCTGCTGGTCGACGCGGACGGGTCGACCGTGTGGCAGAGCAAGGCGGCGCAGGCCCCCGGTCAGTGGGTGCAGGTCGACCTCGGAAAAGCGCAGACGTTCCGGCAGGTCGCGTTGGACAGCGGCGGGAACCTCGGCGACTACGCTCACGGTCAGTCGGTTGCTGTCAGCAACGACGGGAGCAGCTGGCGGACGGTCTCCGACGGTAGGTCGAGCAGTCAGTTGACGACGATCGACCTACCGCCGACGCGGGCGCGTTACATCCGGATCACGCAGACCGGCAGTTCCGGCAATTGGTGGAGCCTGGCCGACCTGCGGATCTACCGCTGAGCCTCGATCCAGCACGCGACCGCAGCCGCCTGTTCGTTGCTTGCAGCAATGACCTGGAGGCCGACGGGAAGGCCGTCAGCCGGAATCGGCAGGCTGACGGCCGCGTGCCTGGTGAGGTTCGCGAGGCGCGTGTTGTTGAGGAGCTGCCGGCGTACGTCGACATCGGCCGCGGTCAGCGGCGGCGCGGTGGTGAGAACTGTCGGGGTGAGTACGGCGTCGACGTGCTGGAAGACCGCATCGAGCTCGGCGGTGATACTCGCGGCGTCTTCTTGTGCACGTCGATAGTCAGCCGGTTTCACCTGTGCCGCTTCGATCAGACGCTGACGTACGTCGGGTTGGTATCGGTCCTGTGAGCGGCCGCGGTGGTTGGCCACCGCTTCGGGTCCTTGGATGTTGGCTGCGGTCGAGAAGCTGTGCGACCAGTCCGGGAGCCGCACGTCGAGGGTATCGAGTCCCTCCAGCGCAGCAGTCCATGCACTGCGGGCCTCAGGACTCAGTTGCAGGTACTCGGGGTTCGTCGGCACTCCGAGGCGGGGTCTGCGAGTAGTCACAGATCCCATGCCTGCCAGCACACTCAGGGCGTAGGCAGCATCTGCTGCGGTGCGAGTCAAAACGCCTACGTGGTCGAGGCTCTGGGACAACGGGAAGACCCGATCGGTCGGCAAGGTGTCGTACGACGGTTTGAAGCCGACGACCCCGCACAACGCCGCAGGGATCCGCACCGAGCCCGCCGTGTCCGTCCCGAGCGCCAGCGGCACCACGCCGGCCGCGACAGCAGCAGCCGAGCCCGAACTCGATCCACCGGTCATCCGCGACGGGTCGTGCGGATTCCGGCACGGTCCGACGCGGTTCGACGTACCCGTGCAGCCGTAGGCGAACTCGTGCGTGTGGCTCAGCCCGATCACGATCGCGCCGGCAGCACGCAACCGGCGTACGACTTCCGCGTCCTGTTGCCCGATCTCGTCCATGGACGCGGACCCGCAGCGGTACGGCAGGCCTTCGACCTCGATGATCTCCTTCACCAGCACAGGTACGCCGGCCAGCGCACCGGTCCGGGCGTGTGCGGCGGCCGCCTTCCGCGCACCGTCGACGTCCAGGTGCACGATCGCGTTCAGGTCCGCCGTGTCGGCGGCCCGCGCCAGCGCGTCCTCGACCAACTGCACCGGATCCAGCGCACCGTCCCGTACGCCGGCCGCGATCTCCTCCAACGTCCTCACTCCCCCATCAGACCACGGAGAGAAGACGGAAACAGGAGCGTCATGCCATGTTGCTACCGTCCGATGGCATGGTGATCGACGGAGTGGAACTGCGGCCGGCGCCGCCGACCGACGCGGATGTGCTGGCCCTGACCACCGCGCAACAGGCCGAACTGGCAGCGATGTACGGCGATGACCAGCCGCTCGTCGGCCTGCATCCTGACATCACGTTCACGGTCCTGACGCTGGAAGGAACACCGGTCGGCTGCGTCGGCCTCCAGCCGGTCGGGCCTGGGCTGGGCGAGATCAAGCGGATGTACGTCGTACCGTCGGCCCGCGGCTGGGGCCTGTCACGCATGCTCCTCGAGGTCGTCGAACAGCAGGCCCGCACAGCAGGCCTCACCAGACTCCGCCTTGAAACCGGCACCAAGCAGGTCGAAGCGATCGCCCTCTATACCAACCACGGCTACCAACCGACCCCGCCGTACCCACCCTTCGAAAACGAGATCGTCTCCCTCTGCTACGCCAAGGATCTCTAGAGGTTCAGCACCAGGTCTTCGCCTTCGCGGTGGAAGCCCAGGTTTTCGAGGTACGGCGTGGAGTCGCGCATTCGGGGTGGGGCGATGACCTGGTGGAAGCCCTGATCGGTGAAGACATCGCTGCGGCGGTAGACGAACTCTCCGGGCGTGAAGTCGCGGTACTTCGGCACCACGTAGTCGAGGTCGATCTGTGCGCGGCCGGTGCCCGCGTCGTGGGCAAGGACGACGCCGACGGTGCGGTCGCCGTGCTGGACCAGGAACGCGTACGGGCTGGTGGCGAGCGTGAAGCCGGGGTTGAACCGGGTGATGTCCTTCTGGTGCCGCTCGAGGATGTAGCCGAGGTACGCGTCGGCCGAGTTCACCGGGAGCACCTGGTACTCAGCCTCGTCGTGCCGGTGCCGGAGCAGTCGCCAGAGATGTACGACGTTGATGACCGCGAGGACCGCGTTCATACCGACCATCGGCCACACGCCGACGGCCGCGTTGAACCCGACCAGGATCACGCAGCCGATCAGGTTCAGGATCCGCAACCGAAGGATCCGGGTCTGCAGCAACGACCACACGACCAGCGCGGATCCGCCCCACCCGATGATGCTCCACACGTCCACACCGCGAGACTAGTGTGCGTGAACGATTTCCTGTTGCTGGACGGCGCCCTGTTACGGCTGGTCGACCCGAGGTTGCTGCGAGCAACGTCGTACGGTCACTTCACCTCGATGCAGGTGCGCGACGGACAGGTCGACGGGTTGGACCTGCACTTCGAGCGGCTGGACCGCAGTACGCGGGAGGTCTTCGGCCGGCCGCTCCCCGAGGACCGTGTCCGCGCCGACCTGCGCGCAGCGCTCGACCAGGCGGGCTCCGGCGACCTCTCGATCCGCGTCAACGTCTTCGCCGACGACGAACTCCACCTACTGACCCGCGTCGGCCCGCCGATGGCTCCTGGCACCCAACCGCTCCGCCTGCTCGCCTATCAACACGAACGCGCCGTCCCGCACCTCAAGCACACCGGCACGTTCGACCTCACCTACTACGCCCGCGCCGCCAAGCAGGCCGGGTACGACGACGCCGTCTTCCACACGGCAACAGGCGAACTCTCCGAAGCCTCCATCTGGAACATCTGCTTCGCCCGCGGCCCGCACCTCGTCTTCCCCGCCGCGCCGACCCTCCCCGGCATCCGCCAGCAGGTCCTCCAACGCGGCCTGGAGTCCTTCGACACAGCCCCGATCCCCCTCGCCGACCTCCCGACGTACGACGCCGCCTACCTGACGAACTCCATCGACCCCGCACTCCCCGTCGCGTCGATCACGACAGCCGCCGGCACCACGACATACGCCCCGCACTCACCCTCAGCGACCACCATCACCAAGGCCTACGCAAGCCTCCCCGCCCAACCCATCTGACCGAAACGGCTAGGTGCGGTCGGCCCACCAGCGGAGGAGGGCTTCGCGGGCCTGGTCTTCGCCGAGGGGGCCCTGGTCGAGGCGGAGTTCCATGAGGAACTTGTAGGCCTCGCCTACTTCGCGGCCGGGGGAGATGCCGAGGATCTGCATGATCTGGTTGCCGTCGAGGTCGGGGCGGAGAGCGTCGAGTTCCTCCTGCTCCTGGAGGCGCTCGATGCGGGATTCCAGGTCGTCGTACGCGGCCCGGAGCGACTCCGCCTTGCGGCGGTTGCGGGTCGTGCAGTCGGCGCGGGTCAGGATGTGCAGCCGCTCGAGCTGGTCACCCGCGTCCCGGACGTAGCGGCGTACGGCGGAATCCGTCCACTCGCCGTCGCCGTACCCGTGGAAGCGCAGGTGCAGCTCGATCAGCTTGCTCACCTGCTCGATCTGCTCGTTGCTGAACCGCAGCGCCTTCATCCGCTTCCGCGCCAGCTTTGCCCCGACCACGTCGTGGTGGTGGAACGTCACCTTCCGCGCACCCTCGAACTTCAGCGTCTTCGGTTTCCCGATGTCGTGGATGAGTGCCGCGAACCGAACGACGAAATCCGGCGTCGGAACAGACAGACGAGATTCCAGGTCGATCGCCTGATCGAGGACGGTGAGTGAGTGCTCGTACACATCCTTGTGCCGATGGTGCTCGTCCTTCATCAGCTGCAGCGCCGGCAGCTCGGGCAGCACGTGCTCGGCCAGCCCGGTCGAGACCAGCAGGTCGAGCCCGATCCGGGGGTGGTCGGCGCAGATCAGCTTCTCCAGCTCGTCACGGACCCGTTCGGCGGACACGATCGTGATCCGGTCGGCCATCGCGGTCATCGCCGTCACCACGGCCGGGTCGGGCGTGAAGCCGAGCTGCGCCGCGAACCGGGCCGCCCGCATCATCCGCAGCGGGTCGTCCGAGAACGAGTCCTCCGGCGTACCGGGGGTCCGGATCCGCTGGTGCGCGACGTCCTCCATCCCGCCGTACGGGTCGACGAACTGCCGCGACGGCAGTCGGACCGCCATCGCGTTCATCGCGAAGTCCCGGCGGGCCAGGTCCCCCTCCAGGCTGTCGCCGTACGCCACCTCCGGCTTGCGCGAGGTGGGATCGTAGGTCTCCGACCTGTACGTCGTGATCTCCAGGACCCACTCGCCCTTCCGACAACCGATGGTGCCGAACGCCTTGCCGATGTCCCAGACATGGTCCGCCCAGCCGGACAGCAGCCGCTCGATCACGTCCGGGTGCGCTGACGTGGTGAAGTCGAGATCCTTGCTCCCCCGGCCGAGGAGAATGTCCCGGACAGGACCGCCGACCAGCGCGATCTCGTGGCCTGCGTCGGCGAACCGGTGGCCGAGTTCGTCGACCACCGGGGCGAGTTCCAGCAGGGCCTGGACTGCTCGTCGCTGTACGGCGGGCAACGATCCGGCGGAGGCTGACTGGTCGGCAAAGGGTGACACGGGGATCTAGGTTACGGTGACGGCGTGTTCAGACGGCGACTGAGGCTCTCCGCGGTGGCGGGCGCCTGCCTTGTGGTTGCTGCCTCGGCAGCGACTCTGGGCGCTCCCGCCGAGGCGGAGGCGGCGCCCACCGACGAGCCGGCCGTCCAGGTCACCATCGATTCGTTCGGCCCGACCGCGCCGAAACCCGGCCAGCCGGTCGTGATCAAGGGCCGGGTGACGAACACCAGCTCGGTGACGTTCGAGGAACCGCAGGCCCTCGCCTGTATCGACCGGACCCGCCTGGCCAGTACGTCGGCGCTGGACGCGATCTCGACCGAGCAGAACATCCCGATGAGCGAGCGCGACAGCTGCCGCAACCTGACCAACGACGAGCAGACCTTCCAGCCGTTCGATCAGCCGCTCGCGCCGAAGGAAACCGTCGACTTCACGCTCACGGTGCCGTGGAAGGAATGGCGGATCAACGACCAGACCGGCGTGTACGTCGTCGGCGTGGCGTTCCGGGGGCAGCCGCCGAACAGCTCGCGGATCATGGCCGGCCGAGCCCGCACCCTGATGCCGGTGCTCGGCAAGGAGCCGCTGACCCGTCCGGTCAACACCGCTCTCGTCGTACCGCTGCGGCATCGCCCGACCCAGCTCGGAGGCAAGAACTTCGCCAACGACTCACTGGCAACGTCGCTGGCTCCGGCCGGATCACTCGGCCGGCTGCTCGCCCTCGGCCGGCAGCACCAGGTCACCTGGCTGGTGGACCCGGCGATGCTCGACGAGATCCGGCAGCTGGCGAAGGGGTACGTCGTCGTCGGCGAGAACGGCCAGACCACGATCGGGACCGGACAGACTGTCGCGACCACCTGGCTCAAGGAGTTCGACGCCGGGCGGGCCCGCGGCAACCAGGTCGTGCTGCTGCCGTACGGCGACCCGGACGTAGCCGGTCTCCTGGACTCTGGTGAGCCGCTGAAGAAGCTCGTCGCGCAGGCCCGCACGAAGACCGAACGGTCCGGTGGCGAACTGGCCCCGGGCTTCACCAACGGGCTGTCGCTCGAGGGCGGCGCGGCCGCCGGCCGCTACCTGGCCGCGGCATCCGGCGGTTTCACCGGCGCCACCACCGACGATCTGAACCTGGTCAGCAGCTCGTCGTGGTCGGCCTCAACCCGCCCGGTGCTGACCAGCACCCCCGTGTACGACGTACTGACGCCCGAAGGCCCTGATCAGATCGTCCGCACGGTGATCGCCAACTCGTCCCTGACCACTGGCGGCCCGGATCCGGAGACCGCCGAGAGCCCGCTGCAGGTCCGGCAACGGTTCGCGGCCGTGACCGCGCTGATCGCGGCCGGCGGCAAGGGCGCCGCGTCGGTGGTCGTCGCGCCGCCGCGCGGCTGGGACAGCGACGGCCGCGCAACCGCTGCGCTCGCGGGAAGTCTGTCGCTTCCGTGGATCAAGGCCACCGACGTGGCCGACGTGGTGGCTGCCAATCCGAAACCGCTGACCACCAAGGCACCGGCCGCGGCGAAGACGAACGGCGTACTGACCGAAACGCAGCTGGACGGCATCAGGCAGCTCGACGACGCGACCACCACGATGCAGAACCTGCTCGTCGACGGGAACGCGTTGCCGGAGGTGATGACGCAGGCGCTGCTGCGGTCCACGTCGTCCGGCTGGAACGGGCACCCGGAAGAGGCTCGCCGCTTCAGCGCGATCGAGCTCGGCTCGGCCAACCAGCAGCTCGGCAAGGTGCACCTGGTCAACGCGAGCGTGGATCGCGGTCTGCGCAAGGAGATCAAGGTCAACCTGGCCGGCAGCAAGGGCACGTTCCCGCTGACGATCACCAACGACACCGACTGGTCGGTCCGGGTCGGCATCGTGGTCAGCTCGGCGAACCGGTCCGACCTGAAGATCAAGCGGCTGCCGACCGCCGTCCTCGGACCCGGTCAGAAGTGGACGCCCAGGATCACCGCGAGCGCCGAACAGAACGGTCTGATCCGGGCCACCGCGCAGGTGACCAACGCGGACGGCAAGCCGGTCGGCAAGTCCCAGGAGCTGCTGATCCAGGCCAGCCAGTACGGCAGCGTCGGCTGGATCCTGGTCGGCGCCGCCTGCGCCCTGCTGTTCGGTACGTCGTTCGTCCGCATCTACCGCCGGGTCCGCACCGAGCGCCGCAACACGGCCGCCGCGACCACCGCCGCCACCACCGACAGCAGCACCGACGGCAGCACCGACAGCAGCACCGACGGCACGACCGCTGATCCCGCCCACGATCGCCCCGAGGCGAACGGCGTACCCGAAGCTCCGGATGCGTCCCTGAAAGAAGGAGTCGGTTCGAAGGATGGCTGACCGCACCCTGCGCTCCGCGGCGGTGATGGCAGCCGGAACGGTGCTGTCCCGCCTGCTCGGATTCATCCGGATCGCCCTGCTCGCGGCCGCCATCGGTACGGCGCTGCGCGGCGACATCTTCACCGCCGCGAACACGATCCCGAACAGCCTGTACATCCTGCTGGCCGGCGGCGTCTTCAACACCGTGCTGGTCCCGCAGCTGGTGCGCGCGATCAAGAACCACGACGACGGCGGCCAGGACTTCACGAACCGGATCCTGACCTTCGGTTTCGTCGTCCTCGCGATCGTCACGGTGGCCTGTGTACTGCTGGCGCCGGCGATCGCCGAGCTGTACCTGCCGAAGGAGCTGCACGACCCGTCCCGGGTGACCGAGAAGGCGAACATGATCATGTTCGTACGGCTCTGCCTGCCGCAGATCTTCTTCTACGGCGCGTTCGTCCTGGTCGGGCAGGTGCTGAACGCGCGTCGCCGGTTCGGTCCGATGATGTGGGCGCCGATCGCGAACAACATCGTCGCGTGCGCATCGATCGTGGTCTTCCTGCTGATCTACCGGGTCGGCGACAACCCGCCGACGTACAGCCACGGCGAGGAGCTGCTGCTCGGGCTCGGGCACACGGTGGGCATCGCCGTACAACTGCTGGTGCTGCTGCCCTATCTGAAGGCGAGCGGGCACACCTACAAGCCGAAGTTCGGCCTCCGCGGAACCGGTCTGGGACACACTGCCCGATTGGGCATCTGGACAGTTCTCTTCGTCGCCGTGAACCAGGTGACGCTGGTCGTCGTCACCCAGCTCGCGATCGCCGGTAGCGCCTCGAGTGATCCCGGCGCGAAGGCCGGTCTGTTCGCGTACAGCACCGCGATGCTAATCATCCTGGTGCCGCACGGCATCGTCACGGTGTCGCTCGCGACCGCGGCCCTGCCGCAGATGTCGGCGCTGGCGGCCGACGGGGACACCGCCGAGGTGGGGCGGATGTCCGCCCGGTCGATCCGGCAGACGCTCGCGATCGTCGTACCGGCGGCCGCCGCGATGATCGCGTTCGCCTATCCGATCGTGACGATCATCGCCGGGTACGGCTCGGGTAAGAACAACCTGACGCTGATGTCGTACACGTTGATGACGCTGGCGCTCGGGATCGTGCCGTTCACCGTGCAGTACTTCCAGCTCCGCACGTTCTACGCCTTCGAGGACACCCGTACGCCGTTCTTCCTGCAGTGTGTGATCGCGGCCACGAACATCGCGGCAGCCGTGATCGGGGTCCGGGTCCTGCTGGACCAGGCGCACCTGCGGTTCAGCGGTGTGGTGCTCGGCGGGGCGTACGCGCTGGCGTACCTGGTCGCCGTACTGATCTCGCGGCCGGTCCTGCGGCGCAGGGTGCCGCGGGTCCCGGGCGCCGGGATCGGGCTGCCGCTGCTCGCGATGGTGATCGCCGCGGTGGCCGGCGCGGGTGCGGGCCGCGTGGTGCTCTGGCTGCTGAGCCTCGCGATCGACTGGTCCGGACCCCTCGGCGCCGTCCTCCAACTGGCCGCTGCGGCGGCCGTGATGCTGCCGGTGTACGCCGCCGTGTCACGGGTACTCCGTATTCACGAGGTCAACGACGTGGTGTCCATGGTCACATCGAAGTTGCCGATCCGCCGCTGATCCGGACCGCTTGTGCGTTAGTGCACCACCCGTCCGGTCGGTGGGGCACTAACATGGGGCCTGCGATCAGGCCGCTGGGCATCAAGGAGGGCGAGAGACACCGTGTCGAACCAGACCGTGAGTCCTGGTGCCCTCTTGGCCGGGCGGTACCGGATCGCCGAGTTGCTCGCGGAGATCGACGGTGCCCGGGTATGGCGTGCCGTGGACGAGGTTCTCAGCCGCGCGGTCGTCGTCGACGTCCTGCCGGTCGGTGACCCCCGGACCAATCTGCTCTTCGACGCCGCCCGCCGGGCCGCCGCGGCGAACGACCCGCGGTTCCTGCGGGTGCTCGACTGCGACATGCACGACGGCGTGACGTACTGCGTTCGCGAGTGGGCGGGCGGCCGGACGCTGGAGCGGATGCTCGACAGCGGACCGCTCACCGGACAGCAGGCCGGGTGGCTGGCCCGCGAGGTGTCCGAGGCCCTCGAGAACCTGCACCGCACCGGTTACGCGCACGGTGCGATCAGCCCGGCGACCGTGGTGATCACGGACGCGGGCGCGATCAAGGTCATCGGTGTCGCCACCGAGGCGGCGCTGCGGTCGTCCGGTGCCGGTTCGCCCGAGGAGGACGTGCATTCCCTCGGCCAACTGCTCTACGCGTCGCTGACCGGCCGCTGGCCCGGTCCGGCGCCGGCCTGGGGCATGCAGCCCGCGCCCGTCGAGCACGGCCGGCTGTTGAGCCCGCGCCAGGTGCGCGCCGGCGTACCGCGCTCCCTGGACGACATCTGCGACCGCCTGCTCGGTGACCCGCCGCGGCACCACGCGCCGCCGATCACCAGCGCGGCCGGCCTGTCCGCGGCGCTGTCCGGTGTCGTCGGCAGCTCGCACGAGCCGCCGAACCAGATGGACGAGACCGTCCAGGTCGCCCGGCAGAACGGCAGCGTCGACGACGCCACCCAGGTGGTGCCGCAGGCCCCGCCGCCGGCGATCGACCCCTCCCCGCAACCGGCGTATGAGGCGGAGCAGAACGGCTATCAGCCCTCACAGGCGGCGTACAACCCGGCCACCGACACCCGTCCGATACGCCGGCAGCCACCGCCGCCCGCGAACGGGAACGGCCGGCGCCGGCACGAGGAGCCGAAGGCCAAGGGCGGCTGGGGCGGCCGGATCCTGATCCTGCTCGCGATCCTGGCCCTGCTGTCGGTGATCGCGATGGCGCAGTTCCTGCTCAAGGGCGCGATGAACAACGACCAGGGCGGCGACGGCGGCACGAAGAGCAGTGCCCCGCCGCAGACCAGCACCACCCCGTCGGCGACCACCGGCGGGAAGGCGACGATCGCGAGCGCCAAGGACTTCGACCCGGACGGCAACGGCAACGAGCATCCGGACGACGTTGCGAACACCTACGACGGCAAGGCCACGACGACCTGGACGACGATGTCGTACAGCCGGGCGAACCTCGGCGGCGAGAAGCCCGGTGTCGGTATCTACTACGACCTGGGCTCGCCCACGAACGTGTCGAAGGTGCAGGTCGCGCTGAAGGGCGACGGCACCAGCGTCCAGCTGATGGTCCCGAAGAACGACGGCGGCGCGGCGCCGACGGCGACCGACGGCTGGAAGCCGGTTGCCACCCAGGAGAACCAGCCTGAGGGTACGGTGACTCTGACGCCCTCGGCACCGACCGAGACGCAGTACGTGCTCGTCTGGCTGACGAAGCTTCCGAAGGAAGACGGCGGCAAGTACCGGGGCACGATCTCGGAGGTCACGATCCAGAAATGACCGCTCACGTGGACTCGGGCAATCCGCCGCCCCGGCCGGACGTCCCGCGCATCGGCGCGGACGAGCCGGTCCCGCAGGGCGCGGCGCAGCCTGCCCCAGCGAGCGGACCGGTGAGCTACGACCAACTGGACGACCACGAGCTGCTGCGGATGCACGTGTCCGGCAACCCGGACACATTCGGGTTCCTGGTCAAGCGGCACAGGGACCGGATGTGGGCGGTTGCGATCCGTACCCTCGGTGAGCCCGAAGAAGCCGCGGACGCGCTCCAGGAGGCGTTCATCTCGGCGTTCCGCCGGGCCGACTCGTTCCGCGGGGACGCGAAGGTGACCACCTGGCTGCACCGGATCGTGGTGAACGCCTGCCTGGACCGGATCCGCCGCCGCCAGGTGCGTGCCGCCGACCCGCTGCCCGAGGACGAGGACCGCGCCGCCGAGCTGGCCGGGCCGGCCGAGGACGACCCGGCCGAGGTCCGGGAGCGCCGGCTGGACGTGCTGAACGCGCTCAAGCAGATCAACGAGGACCAGCGCGCCGCACTGGTCCTGGTCGACATGGAGGGGTACTCGATCGAGGAGGCGGCCGCGATCCTCGACTGTGCCCCCGGCACGGTCAAGTCGCGCTGCGCCCGCGGTCGCGCCAAGCTGCTCCCGCTGCTGCGTCACTGGCAGACGACCCGGCAGTCCGACGTACCGGAGAAATCCGCCGCGGAAGCGGTGGGAACCGAATGACCCGGTTCCCCGTCCTAGCGAAGTCGCCTGCCTCTGGCGACCGGACGACTGACGCCTTCGACCGGAGCTTCATATGACCACCCCGCGCACCTCCCGTGAGGAGGCGAGCCCCTGATGACCGATCCCGGTCTGCCGACCAGTGAGCACCTCGAGCACCTGGACACGGACACGATCGCCGACCTGATCGAGAACCTGTTGCCTGCCCCCGAGGCGCATCGCGCTCGTGAGCATGTGAAGGCATGCCCGGAGTGCCAGCAGACGTACGACGCCCTTCTGCAACTGACCACCGACCTGGCCGAGGAAGGCCGCAGCGACATCCCGATGCCGACCGCCGTCGCCGAGCACCTCGACTCCGTGATCGTGTCCGAGTCGGTGCTGCGCGCGTCCACCGTCGGGGTGCACTCGCTGGCCCAGATCCGCGAGGAGCCGCGCCGGCACCTGCCGAAGCTGCTCGGCGCCGCGGCCGGTGTGGTGCTGATCGCCGCGCTCGGCGTCGGCGTGGTGATCGCCACCAAGGACCAGGCGAAGGAGGGCGCCGCCTCCGCCGACCCGAATACCCCACCGGCCGACGCGGTGGCGGTCAGCACGAAGGACATCGGTCCGTCGACCCAGCGGTGGCTGGACCACACCCCGAATTCGATCCTGCACGGCTCGGCCGACGAGCAGTCGTGCGCCCGGTCGTTCGCGGTCGCCCAAGCGAGTTCGAACGTGCGGCTGGTCCAGCCCGCCAAGATCGACGGCAAGCGGGCCACGATCATCGGGTTGCAGGGTTCGGGGCCGGGTGAGATCCAGGTCTTCGCGGTCACCGGATGTAGCGTCCCCGGCGGTGTAGCGAGCTCGTTCTTCGAGACCACGGTCACGCTGCGCAACCGCTAAGTCCACACGCCGTACGGCGATGCGGTACGGCGGCCCGCCGATGGGTACCGTGGGAATGGTCGGCCTCTAGGATCCGTTGAGTACGACGTCACTGTCTCGACGACACGAGGAACGCCTGCATGAGCGACACAGTTCGCAACGTCATCATCGTCGGCTCCGGCCCGGCCGGTTACACCGCAGCGGTGTACGCCGCCCGCGCGGCACTGGAGCCGTTGGTCTTCGAGGGCTCCGTCACCGCTGGTGGCGCCCTGATGAACACCACCGAGGTGGAGAACTTCCCTGGCTTCTCGCAGGGCATCATGGGCCCGGCGCTGATGGACGAGATGCGCACGCAGGCCGAGCGTTTCGGCGCCGAACTGGTGGCCGACGACGTGACCAAGGTCGACCTGACCGGCGAGATCAAGGTCGTCACCGACTCGGCCGGTACCGAGCACCGCGCCAAGGCCGTGATCCTCGCGATGGGTTCCGGCTACCGCAAGCTGGGCCTGCCCGACGAGGACCGGATGTCCGGGCACGGTGTGTCCTGGTGTGCGACCTGTGACGGCTTCTTCTTCCGTGACCACGAGATCGCGGTCGTCGGCGGCGGCGACTCCGCCGTCGAGGAGGCCACCTTCCTGACCAAGTTCGCGAAGAAGGTGCACCTGGTGCACCGCCGTGACGAGCTGCGGGCCTCGAAGATCATGGCCGACCGGGCGTACGCCAACGACAAGATCGAGTTCCACTGGAACTCCGCGGTCGACAAGATCCACGGTGACGAGAAGCTCACCCACCTGACGTTGAAGGACACCGTCAGCGGCGAGACCCGGGAGCTGCCGGCGACCGGTCTGTTCATCGCGATCGGCCACGACCCGCGCTCGGAGCTGGTCAAGGGCCAGGTCGAGCTGGACGCGGAGGGGTATGTGCTGGTCAAGCCGAACAGCACCGAGACCAACCTGCCCGGCGTGTTCGCCGCCGGCGACCTGGTGGACCACACCTACCGGCAGGCGATCACCGCGGCCGGCACCGGCTGTGCGGCCGCCCTGGACGCCGAGCGCTTCCTGGCCACCCTCGAGGACGCGGCGACCGCTGCCGCCGCGGCGGCCACCCAGCCCGTCTCTGTCTGACCTGACACCACCACCTGAAGGAGATACGCCCGTGGGCGAGAAGATGAACGCTGTCACCGACGCCGAGTTCGACGCTACGGTGCTGAAGAGCGACAAGCCGGTCCTGGTCGACTTCTGGGCCGAGTGGTGTGGCCCGTGCCGCCAGGTTTCCCCCATCCTGGAAGAGCTGGCGCAGGACCACAGCGACAAGATCACGTTCCTGAAGATGAACGTGGACGAGAACCCGGTTACCCCGAGCAACTACCGGGTTACCGGTATCCCTACCATCAACGTCTACGTGAACGGTGAGCTGGCCAAGTCCATCGTCGGCGCCAAGCCGAAGGCGGCACTGCTGAAGGAGCTCGCCGACTTCACCGCCTGAAAGTCCGCCACACCGGCAAGGAGTCACATCTGATGGAATCCCCGCACGGCGTCTACCGGATCGGAGACAGCGGTGAGGCCGTCGCCGAGATCGTCGGCAAGCTGCAACGGCTCGGGCTGCTGACCGGCGGCCACGACGTCTACGACGAAGCGACCGCGAACGCCGTCCGGGGATTCCAGCAGGAACGTGGGTTGATGATCGACGGGATCGTCGGCCCACAGACGTACCGGGCGATCGACGACGCGCGCTGGCGGCTGGGCGACCGGTTGCTGACGTACGTCCCGTCGCACCCGATGAGTGGTGACGACGTCCTGAGCCTGCAGGCGAAACTGCAGGAGCTCGGGTTCGCGGTCGCCCGGATCGACGGGATCTTCGCCGCGGACACGCAGCGCGCGGTGACCGAGTTCCAGCGCAACATGGGTCTGCCGGCCGACGGCACGTGTGGGCCGTCGACGTTCAAGGCACTGCAGCGGATCCGGCCGATGGCCACCGGCGGCCGTCCGGACGCACTGCGCGCGAGAGAGGCTGTCCGCGCCGCCGGCCCGCGACTGTCCGGGAAGACCGTGGTGATCGACCCGGGTCACGGCGGCTTCGACTACGGCTGGGAGGGCTACGGCCTGCGCGAGTCCGACATCGCGTACGACCTTGCTGCCCGGATCGAGGGTCGCCTCGGCGCCACCGGCGTACGGGCGTATTTGTCGCGTGGGCGCGATCAAGGGCCGGACGAGTTGGCCCGGGCCGCGTTCGCGAACGAGACGGACGCGAACCTGTGCGTCTCCCTGCACACCGACGGGTCGATGAACCCGGCCGCGCAGGGCGTCGCGACGTACTTCTACGGCAACGACCTGCACGGCGCCACGTCGAGCGTCGGCGAGCAGTTCGCCGGCCTGGTGCAGCGCGAGATCGTCGCCCGCACCGACCTGCTGAACTGCCACACCCACGCCAAGACCTGGGATCTGCTGCGCCGGACCAAGATGCCCGCGGTGCGCCTCGAGATCGGGTACGTCACGAACCCGCACGACTCCGCCCGCCTGGCCGACCCGGCCTTCCGCGACGTGATCGCCGAAGCGATCGTGGTCGCCATCCAGCGCGTCTACCTCCCCCCGGACCAGGACGCCGCCACCGGCATGCTCCGCTTCGGCCAACTCACGGTCTAGCTATTCGGCCCTCCTGTCCCCACCCACCAACTCCTGTCTCCGGTCCCCATCGCCCCGCACCCACACCCCATTTGCCTGGCAGACCCACCAACTCGGGGCTTCTACACCCGGAATTCGGCTCACGAACCCCCGAACTGATGGGTCTGCCAGCGAAATGGGGTAGGGGCTGGTACGCCGGCGTCGCACAGGTGCCACCAGGCGGGCTCATCCTTGCGGGACGGAGGGGAGCGGGGAGGATGCCTGCCCGATCCGGGGAGCAGATCCGCCCCAGTCCCCCATCCCTGGCTCCCCGAGCAGTGCCGAGATCTGCAAGGCCCGCGTCTGGAGTTCGCGCTATGAGTGATCCTCGAGTTTGATCTTGGGGAGGGCGCGGTCGAGGCTGCTCGGTAGCCACCAGGCGTGGTTGCCGAGTAGCCGGAGTACTGCTGGGACGATGACGCAGCGGATCAGGAGGGCGTCGAGCAGCACGGCGGTCGCCAGGCCCAGGCCGAACTGCTTCAGCATCCGGTCCGGGCTCAGCAGGAACGCGCCGAAGACCACGATCATGATCGCGGCCGCCGCCGTGATCACGCTGCCTGTCGTCGCCAGCCCTTCCCGTACCGCGACCTGTGCATCGCCCGTACGCCGCCACTCCTCGTGGATCCGGGACACCAGGAAGACCTCGTAGTCCATCGACAACCCGAACACGATCGCGAAGATCATCACCGGCACGAACGCCTCGATCGGTCCGGACTGCGCACCGAACCAGCCCTGCTGGAACACCAGCGTGATCACCCCGAGTGAGGCGCCGATGCTGAGCAGATTGAGTACGGCGGCCTTCAACGGGATCAGCACCGACCGGAACACGGCCATCAGCAGCAACGCGGACAAGCCCACCACGACCAGCACGAAGATCGGCAGCCGCTTGCTCACTGCGGCAGCAAAGTCGTCCGCAGCCGCCGTCGACCCACCGACCAGGTACGTCGCATTGGTCCGTGACTCCAACGCAGGCAAGGTGTCGTCGCGCAACCGCTGCACGAGGTCGCTCGTCGCCGCGTCCTGCGGAGCCGACCTCGGGAACGCCAGCACCGTGGCGATCTTGCCGTCCGGCGTCATCTGCGGCGGCGTCACTGCGGCGATCCCGGGATCAGCGGCCAACGTCTGGCCGAGTGCCTGGGCCGCGGCCTGATCCCCCTCGGACACCACGACCAACGGACCGTTGAACCCGGGCCCGAAGCCTTCCGCCAACAGGTCGTACGCCTTCCGGCTCGTCTTCGCCGGATCGTCCGTTCCCGCGTCCGCGAACCCGAGCCGCATCCCCAACGCCGGAAGCGACAACGCCACCAGCGCGAGAACGCCGAGCACCAACGGCACCCACGCCCCACGCTGCACAACGCCGGCCAGCTTCCGCCAACCGTCGCCAGGCGTCCGCCGCTGCTTCGCGGCATGCTTGCGCACGCTCCGCTCGATCCGCTTCCCGAACAGCGTCAGCAACGACGGCAGCAACGTCACTGCCGCGAGCATCGTCATCAGCACCGTCAACGTGACGCCGAGCGCCACGCCCTGCAATGAACCGAGTCCCAACGCCAGCAGGCCGAGCAGCGCGATGACGACGGTACATCCGGCGAACATCACCGACCGGCCCGCGGTGTCCAGGGCCACGACCTTCGCGTCGGCCTCGCCGTTCAGCAACTCGTGGCGATAACGCGAGAAGATCAGCAACGCGTAGTCGATGCCGACACCGAGCCCGACCAGCATCATCACCGGCGTCGTGTACTCCGGCACCGTGAACAGGTGCGACGCGAGCATCAGCAACGCGACCGTGCTGCCGACCGCGAACACCGCGGTCAGCAGCGGAAGCGTTGCCGCAAGCAACGACCCGAAGAGGAACACCAGGATCACCAGCGCAGCCAGGATTCCCGCACCCTCGGACGCGCCTCCCGAACTCTCGGCAGCGTTCCGGGCCAGATCTCCGCCGGCCTCGACCTGGAGCCCCGGCCGCGCGAAGTCCTGCGCCCGATGGATGATCGTCCGGACGTCGTCCACCGGCATGTCCGCCACCGCGACATCCAGTCCGACCGTCGCATACGCCGTACGTCGATCTGTCGACATGGCACCCGGACCGGCGAACGGGTCGGCGACCGAGACGACGTGCGGGAGCCCGCGGACCACCGCCAGCATCGACGCGACCCGCGACTTCTCCGCGTCGAGGCCGCCGTCGGCCCGGAAGACGAGCTGGACCGAGGCCGTGTCCCCCTTCGGCTGGTGCGCCGTGAAGATGTCCGTCACCCGCTGGGAGTCGGTGCCGGGCAACGAGTTGTCGTTCTTGTAGTTGGCGCCGACCACCGTCGCCGCCGCGGTGACCGCGGCCAGCACGAGCACCCAGAGCAGGAGCGCCAGGCCGGCGTGCCACATCGCCCACCCGGAGACCCGGTGCAGCAGACCGGGCCGGGTGGCTTGTCGGATCTCGGTGTCCATGGTCATGGTGAATCCTTGATAAGTAGAATGGCTACATGTTGCCTCTCGACAGTAACAGGTATATGAGTAGACTGGCTACATGAAGGCGGATGCGCTGCGTGGACACCTGGACCCGATGATCCTGGCGGTCGTCGAGCACGAACCGCTGCACGGCTACGCGATCATGGAGGCGTTGCTGGAGCGCAGCGGCGGCGAGCTCGATCTGCCCACCGGCACGCTCTACCCGGCGCTCCGGCGGCTCGAGCGGGCCGGTTACCTGGCCAGCGAGTGGAGCACGGTCGGCGGGCGGAAACGCCGTACGTATCAGCTCACCAGCGCCGGTACGAAGATGCTTGCCTCAGGCAAGCAGGAGTGGTTGACGTTCCGCGCAGTGGTGGAAGGCGTGCTACGCCCGGGCCAGGCGTAGGCAGCGTCGCGCGTGCAACGCCACCAGGAACAGCGGCAGGACGACAAAGCCGACGACCACGGTGAGATCGAGTGATCCGACCGGGCTCTGGCTGCTCACCGGCATCGCGAGACTGATGAGGCCGACCGCCGTCGCACTGACGAGCGCGAAGATCCCGGTGACGCGGCTGACATGGTCCCGGACGACCGGGTGCCGCATCCCGATGCCGGCCGCGAGGACAGCCAGCACCGCGCCCACGATGACCACGGATCCGACGCCGCGGACAAGTTCCTGGAGGAAGTCGTTCAGCGGGGACCTGCCCGGCGCGTCCTGGCTCCAGGCCCAGACTCCTTGCCGCCAGATGAGCGGCTGGACGATCAATGACGCGAACAGCAGCATCGCGGTTCGCCGGCCCTGGCTGACCGCCAGCTCGGCCCGATAGCCCGGAGCGACCTCCTCGAGCGTCCCGAACTCGGCCACCGCGTGCTTCTCCGCGTCGTACCTGTCCAGCCCGTCGGCCTCGAAGGCCTCGGTGGCGTCGGTCAGGTGGTCGCGGGCCTCGGCCAGCAGGTCCGCCTTGCGGCGCCGAGGCCCCCAGAGTTCCTTGCTCAGGGCAGCCAGGTACTCGTCGATGGGCACCCCTCCAGTATGGGGACGACGCCGGGGTTTCACGTCCGGGGTCCCACTGACTCGCCCCTGAGCTTCGTCGTACGGCGCCGTACGACGAAGAATCCGGCGTACCCGATCACCACCAGGACGAACCCGACCTTCTCCGCGACAGGCGTCGCACCGTCGGGCCACAGCCGGCCGTCGACGTAGTGCTGGATGTATCCGCCCGCGTACACACTCTCGCCGCCTTCGCGGCGGAAGAACTTCTCGGTCGCCGTCACCGGGCAGCCGAAGTCGACCAGCACGATCACCAAGTTCCACGCCACGATGCCGAGGTGGATCCAGATCAGCCTCGGCCAGCGCCACGCGAGGAACGCGCCGACCGCGAAGAACAGCAGCAAGGCACCGTGCACGATCATCACCACGTCGGCCAGCGCCCGCCAGATCATGGGCTACTCCGGGCCTGATCTCAGGGCGTCACGAACCGTCACTGGTCCCGGCGGGGCCGGCTCCGGCCTGATCGCGCCCATGAGGCGTTCGACGGCGGCCTCCATCTCGCGGCGCCAAGTGATCGCTGAACGCAGGTCCAGCCGCAGCCGCGGATTGCGCGGGTGCTCTCGTACCACCGTGAAGCCCACCGCGCACAGGAAGTCGGTCGGCCAGACACAGCCGGGCCCGTCCCACCGCGAGTCCCCGAACGCCTCCACGGCCCGGAAGCCGCGCTTCAGGACGTCCTTGGCGACAGCCTGGACCAGGATCTTCCCGAGCCCGAGGCCCAGGTACCGCGGGAGGATTCGGCCGGTCGCGAGGACGACGGCGTCCGGGCTGACGGGCGCGGTCGGAAACGCCTGAATCCGGGGCAGGTACGTCGCCGGCGCGTACACCGCGAACCCGGCCGGCTCGTCGTCGACGTACAACACGATCCCGGCGGTTCCCCAGTCGAGCAGCAACTGGGACAGCCAGGCTTCCTTCTCCAGCGCGGTGTCACCGTCCCGGGCGGCCTGGCGCGCGGCCACCGGGTCCAGTTGCCAGAACACACAGTCACGGCAGGGCACCGGAAGCTCGCCGAGATTGGCGAGCGTCAGCGGTTCCACCCGTCGGGCCATCAGCGCATCCGATCGGCAATACAGGCTGTTAGCTTCGTCACGGTCCGTATGTCATCGGGCGGCTGGCTCGGCCGCGGGTTCGGGGACGGGGGACGGAGTCCGCGCGTCCGTGGTGCGGGTCGCCTCAGGGGCGACGTACCGCTGCTGCACCTTCCCTGCGGGTTGCCGCCTGAACAGCTCGCCCGCGAACCCGGCCAGCACGCCCACCGCCAAACCACCGAGCGTCCAGCCGGCTGTCCTGCCCACGCTCATCCTTGATCCGCCTTCCGAGTCCACCTCTCAGGCCGCACCATCCCGGCCGGCTGTCTCAGCAGCCAGATTCCGGCATGGTCGAACCTGCCCCTATAAGGCATGGTAGTGAGAGGTCACGCCGATCCCCAGCCCCGACCGGGGTCTGTCGACGTAACCTGGTGACTTCCCCCTCGATCACCGTTGGAGTGGCCCCCGTGAGTGCTGACGTGCCCGATGTCCGGCAGACCCGACTCGACAACTACGTCGAGGCGTACGCAGCCCGGACCAAGGGCATGACCGCATCGGAGATCAGAGCGCTGTTCTCGGTCGCCAGTCGGCCGGAGGTGGTGTCGCTCGCCGGCGGCATGCCGAACATCGGCGGTCTGCCGCTCGACGTGGTCGGCGGCGCGGTGCGCGACCTGGTGACCGACAACGGCGCCACCGCCATGCAGTACGGCTCCGGCCAGGGCGACCCGACGCTCCGCGACCAGATCTGCGACATCATGCGGCTGGAGGGCATCGAGGCCCATCCGGACGACGTCGTGGTCACGGTCGGCAGCCAGCAGGCGGTCGACCTGGTGACGCGGGTGTTCTGCGATCCCGGCGACGTGGTGATCTGCGAGGCGCCGTCGTACGTCGGCGCGCTCGGCGTCTTCCGGGCGTACCAGTGTGAGGTCGTGCACGTCGCGATGGACGACGACGGCGTCGTACCGGAGGCGCTGGAGCAGGCGATCGCGTCGGTGCGCGCGGCCGGCAAGCGGATCAAGTTCTTCTACACGATCCCGAACTTCCACAACCCGGCCGGGGTTTCGCTGTCCGACGAGCGGCGGGCGCGGGTGCTGGAGATCTGTCAGCAGGCCCAGCTGCTGATCCTCGAGGACAACCCGTACGGGTTGCTCGGGTTCGAGGGCGAGCCGCAGAAGGCGCTGCGGGCGGCGGATCGCGAAGGCGTCATCTACCTCGGGTCGTTCTCGAAGACGTTCGCCCCCGGGTTCCGGGTCGGCTGGGCCGTCGCGCCGCACGCCGTACGGGAGAAACTCGTGCTGGCGCAGGAGTCCGCGACGCTGTGCCCGCCGACGTTCAGTCAGCTCGCGATCTCGTCGTACCTGGTCCGGCACGACTGGATGGGGCAGGTGAAGCAGTTCCGGGAGATGTACCGCGAGCGCCGCGACGCGATGCTCGCGGCGTTGACGGAAAAGATGCCAGCGGCAACCACCTGGACCCGGCCGCGGGGTGGGTTCTACGTCTGGCTGACGTTGCCGGAAGGGCTGGACGCGAAGGCGATGCTGCCCCGGGCGGTCACGGCGCGGGTCGCGTACGTGCCCGGAACGGCGTTCTTCGCCGACGGTTTCGGCTCCCAGTGCATGCGACTGTCGTACTGTCATCCGACGCCGGAGCGCATCACCGAAGGCGTCGGCAGGCTCGCCGCGGTGATCAACGAGGAGCTCGAACTCCGGCAGACGTTCGGCCCGCTGACACCAGGCGCCGGCCACGGCTACGACGCCCCAGGACCGGAACTGAGCTAGGTTCCGGTTCGCAAAGGTTGCGCAAGGGACCTACGGGCGGGCGGGGGTCCAGGATGCGGTAGGGGTACCGTTCGAGTGGGCCTCGGGACCGGCGACCGTGCCGGAGTCGCCCACGAGTGATCGGGATATTTGTGATGAGTGATCTGGGTCGAGTGCTGGTACTGGCAGGTGGACTGTCGCACGAGCGGGACGTCTCGCTGAGGTCCGGGCGCCGAGTGGCGGACGCCCTGCGCAGTGTCGGCGTGGAGGTCGAGCAGCGCGACGTCGACGCCTCCCTGGTCGATCGTCTGCGCCAGGATCCCCCGGACGCGGTCTTCCCCGTCCTGCACGGCGTCACCGGCGAGGACGGCGCACTCCGCCAGGTCCTCGACCTGTACGGCGTTCCGTATGTCGGAGCCGACGCGGCAGCGTGCCGTACGGCGTTCGACAAGCCCGTGGCCGCGACGGTCGTCGGCGCTGCGGGACTGCACACGCCTGCATCGGTTGTGCTCGGGCATGACACGTTCCGCGAGCTGGGTGCCGCTGCGCTGATGGAGGCGGTGATCCAGCAGATCGGTCTGCCGCTGGTCGTGAAGCCGGCGCGGGGCGGTTCGGCGCTGGGTGCGTCGATCGTGCGGTCTGCCGAGGAACTGCCGTCGGCGATGGTGAACTGCTACGCGTACGGTCCGGTCGCGTTGATCGAGCAGTACATCGACGGGACCGAGGTGGCCGTGACGGTCGTCGACGTCGGCGACGGTCCGCGGGCGCTGCCTGCTGTGGAGATCCGGCCGGACTCGGGGTTCTACGACTACGAGGCGCGCTACACGGCTGGGGCGACGCAGTTCGTCGTACCTGCGCGACTGGAGCCTGAAGCCGCCGGTGCGTGCGCTGCAGCCGCTGTGCAGGCGCACCAGGCGCTGTGCCTGCGTGACCTGTCCAGGACGGACCTCGTGGTGGACGCGGCCGGTGTGCCGTGGTTCCTCGAGGTGAACGTGGCACCCGGAATGACCGAGACGTCACTCGTCCCGCTGGCCGCCGAGGCAGCCGGGATCGAGCTCGGCGTCCTCTGCCGCGACCTCCTCGCCACCGCAGCAGCCCGCTGAGAAGTACCTCAATGCCCGACCCCCACGATCCGCCCTCCACCGACCCCGCCACCCTGACCGATGCCGGGATCCCCAGCACGACAGATGTCGCTGGCTCCGGCGCAGCGGGTCCCAGGAAGTCCGACACCGCGGCTGGTGGGAGCTCCGGCGCCGCGGATAGTGCGAGCTCCGACACGGCGGGTAGAGGGAGCTCCGACACCGCGGGTGGCGGGAACTCCGATGCCGCGGGTGGTCCGAGCTCCGACGCAGCGGGTAGTGGGAGTTCCGACGCGGGTAGTGGGAGCTCCGACGCGGGTAGTGGGAGCTCTGGCGCTGCGGGTGGTGCGGGCTCCGATGCCGCGGGTGGTGGGAGTTCTGCTCGGCCGTTGTGGCGGACGGCGTTGGCGCCTCGGTGGGTCGGTCTTCTCGTGCTCGCCTTGGCGCTCGCATCGGTCATGACGGTCATGGGCGTGTGGCAACTAGGTGTGTATCAGTCGAAGACGGCCGACGCCACCGCCCAGCGCGCTGCCGCGCCTCCGGTCCCGCTGCAGTCGTTGTTCTCGATCGACGAGGGCCTCCCATCGAAGGCTGTCGGCCGTCGAGTGACCGTGGACGGCACCTGGGGCCCGGCCGCGGACCAGGTCCTCGTCGCCGACCGCCTGCAGGACGGGCGAGCTGGACTGTGGGTCGTTTCGCCGTTGAAGCTCTCCAGCACCGACGCGGTGATGATCGTCCGCGGGTGGGTTGCCTCACCTTCTGACCCAGCCGTCACGCCCCCCTCAGGACCGGTGCGGTTGAGTGGCTCCGTGGTGGCCTCCGAAGCTGAGGACTCGTCGGACGATGCCGCCAAGGGACGAGTGCTGTCGTCGCTGCGGATCCCGACGATCGTGCACCTGGTGAACTACCGGGTGTACGACGCATTCGTCGTACAGTCCGCTGTGGACTCAGGCGTCGTACCCTCCCCCGCACCCGCGGTCGTCGCACCACCCCCGCCCCCCACAGACCACGCCGGCCTGCGCAACGTCGCATACGCCGTCCAGTGGTGGATCTTCGCCGCCTTCACCCTCTGGATGTGGGCCCGCATGGTCCTGGACGCCCACCGCGACCCGAAAGACCCCACGACAACCACCTCCGCCCCAGGCGCCCCCGGGACAGATGACTCTGGGCCAGGCACCTCCGGGACGGGTGGCCCCGCGACAACCGCCTCCGGGCCAGGCGCCTCCCCGACGGGTGACCGTGTCGGGGAGGCTGTGGAGTCAAGCGGTACCGTTTCAGCGTGACTTCCTCTGCCGACCCCGCCACCTCCGCCGGCGCGCAGCCGCTCACACCGGCCGTCCGCGGCGCGCTGACCCGCTACCGCGTGATCGCGTACGTCGTCGGCGTGATGCTGCTCCTGCTGCTGTTCGTCGCGATGCCGCTGAAGTACCTGGGTGACAACCCCGGCGCGATGAACGTGATCGGCCCCCTGCACGGCTTCCTGTACGTCGTGTACCTGCTCGGCACGTTCGACCTGTTCCGCCGAGTCCGCTGGTCCTTCCCCCGCCTGGTCCTGATGGCCGTCGCCGGAACGATCCCTTTCCTCTCGTTCTACGCCGAACGCAAAACCACCCACGAACTGCTCGGCCGCTAACCCCGTCACACCGCCCTCTGAGGCACTACCGCGAGCACTCTCGCCCGCCCGTCGCACGGATCCACTCCAACCACTTGCGGGCTGTATGACCGGTAGCGGGCTACATCCCGCCACCGATCACATAACCCGCCTCCCGGAGGCCGTCACCCGCGGCGCAGGACGCGAGACACGCGGCGCAGAGTGCGAGACCTGCGGCGCAGGACGCGAGACCCGCGGCGCAGGACGCCAGACTCGCGGCGCAGGACGCCAGACTCGCCGCGCAGCACGCGAGATCCGCGGCGCAGCACGCGAGGCCCGCGGCGCAGCACGCGAGACACGGGGGCGCAGCACGCGAGACACAGGGGCGCGAGCCCAGGGGCGCGAGCCCAGGGGCGCGAGACACAGGAACCGGAGGCGCGGTGCACGACGCGGACGACGGCGGTCGGGACTGGGGACAGGAAGCGGCTACTGGGCACCTGCTATTTCAGGTCCCCAGTAGCCGTTTCCTGTTCCCACCCTCCACCTGTGCCCCACCGCAGCCCCCGCCCTCGAATCCGCCCGCGTACTGCTCCGCGGTCGACGACTCGGTCCACTCGAATGCAGAGCTTGACCCGCGATCTGCACAAGGCCGTCGTGGACTCGATATCGATGGCCGCGCTACCCCCGCTGGAGAGCGGCTGTCCCGCTGGAGCGGCTGTCCTGCTAGAGCGGCTGTTCTGCTAGAGCGGCTGTTCTGCTAGAGCGAGCGGCGGTCGTACTACGGGGTGTTCGCGTTCGACAACCCTCCAGCGCCGGACAGGACACCTGGCCGACACCCGCGCGGAGTGGGCGGCACCCACCTTCTCAACCCACCCGCCACGCAATGTTTCACATGAAACATTGCGTCAAGTGTCGACATTGATTTGTCGACATATCTCCCTGGCGATCTATTGCACTAGTTCGCACCACGAACTAGCTCTGTGAGCGCGATCCTAAGCCATCTCGTCGAACTTACATCCCTGTGATTCCCAAGACCGATCCCTCCGAGAGCCGCCTCGGCAACCCCGTTTCACGGCCGCTCGGCTCCGGATTCACGTCGTACGGCGTAGTGGAGGCGAACCGCACCGGCCGCATCCGACTGCGCCGAGAGCAACTGCAGTCGCGTCGGAAACTCACCGACCGCGAGCGGCGATCCGTCCATGACCGACGGCGTCCCGAGTCCGCCGACCAGTGCGGGCGCCAGCTTCAGGTGCAGTTCGTCGATCAGATCTGCCCGCAACAGCGCACCGTTCAACCCGCCGCCGGCGTTCGACAGGATGCACGTAACGCCGAGTTCCGTTCCCATCGCGGCCACAGCTCGGCTCAGATCGACACGCTCTTCGCCGACAACGAGGTAGCAGATGCGTTCCCGGCGGAGGTACCCGAGGTAGTCCGCGGGAGTCGACCGCGCCACCAGAACTAGTGCGTCCCAGTTCTCGTGTCTCTCCGTCCAACGCACTCGTCCGCGACTGTCGACGACGGTGAACCACATGTGCAACGGCGACCGCTGCTCGATGACATCCACCGGAAGGAAGTGTTCGTAGAGCCCGACCGGGTCGCCGTCGTACGTGGGCAGCCGGGCAGGGATCTCGTCCTCACTCACCAGGCTGCCGCTGCCTTCCAGGACGGCATTACACCCATACCGCTGCCTGACGCTCTCCATGACGTCGATCGCGACCGAGTCCGGCGACTGCGGCGTCATCGATGCCCACAGTTCCGAACTTGGCCGATGCATCAAGAGTGCGTTCCGGGTGAGCGCGACCTTGCCGTCGGCACTCGCCTCCACGTTGACCACCACACGCGGTCGCTTCTGCACTGCGTCCTCCCCCGGCTCGCTGGATGGGTGGACGCCAAGTTCTACCAGCGGCCGCCGACAATTCGGCAGGCATGTTCGCAGCTGGACCGCGGGGGTGAGGTCAGTCGTCGGTGGACTTACCCGGGTCCATCAGGCTGACGATGCGCTCCAGGTCGTCCACCGAGGCGAACTCGACGGTGATCTTGCCCTTCGTCTTGCCGAGGTCGACCTTGACGCGGGTCTCGAACCGGTCGGAGAGTCGGTCGGCCAAGTCGACCAGCCGCGGTGCGACCGGCTTGTTCCGGCGGCGCGCCGGTGTGGGATCCTCGGCGCTCATGTCGCCGAGCGAAACGATCTCCTCGACCGTCCGCACCGACAGGCCCTCGGCAACGATCCGCTGCGCGAGCCGCTCGATCGCGTCTCCGCTGGGAAGACCGAGCAGCGCCCGCGCATGGCCGGCGGACAGCACGCCGGCCGCGACCCGACGCTGAACGGAGGCCGGCAGCTTCAGCAGCCGCAGCGTGTTGGAGATCTGCGGCCGGGACCGCCCGATCCGCGTCGCGAGGACTTCCTGCGTGCACCCGAAGTCGTCGAGCATCTGCTGGTACGCCGCCGCCTCTTCCAGTGGGTTCAGCTGGCTCCGGTGGAGGTTCTCCAGGAGCGCGTCCCGCAGCATCGCGTCGTCCGACGTGTCCCGCACGATCGCCGGGATCGTCGCGAGCCCGGCCTGCTGCGTCGCGCGCCAGCGTCGCTCGCCCATGACGAGCTCGTACGAGTCGCCCTCGAGCCGGCGTACGACGATCGGCTGGAGGAGTCCGATCTCCTTGACGGAGTGGACGAGCTCCTCCATCGCCTCCTCGTCGAAGACCGTCCGCGGCTGCTTCGGGTTCGGCGTGATCTTGTCGACGTCGATCTCCGCGAACGACGCCCCCGGCACCGCGGCCAGCTCCGGTCCCTGCGGCTCCGCCGGCGTCGTCACCGGGGGTGCCCCCGGGATCGAGCTCGACTTGCTGCCGAGAGTGGTGGTGCCAGGCGCCGGCGAGCTGGGGATCAGCGCACCAAGTCCGCGTCCGAGTCGGGTGTTCATCGCGCTCCCTCGAGGTCGACATCCTGCTGAGCTACTGCTGGCCTACCACAACGCACACCGGACTCCGCTACTCCCGTACCGGCCCTCGTGTCCCGTTTCACGTGAAACGGTGCGTCAGGCGTTGTTCCGCATGGCGATCTCGCGGGACGCCTCGAGATAGGACAGTGCACCGGCCGACGCCGGGTCGTACGCGAGCACGGTCTGCCCGTGGCTCGGAGCCTCCGAGATCCGCACCGAACGCGGCACGGCGGTCCGCAGTACGGCGTCCTTGAAGTGGCCACGCACCTCGGCGGCGACTTCACCAGCCAGCTTTGTGCGGGCGTCGTACATCGTCAGCAGAATCGTCGACACGTCGAGCCCGGGGTTCAGGTGGGACTTGACCATGTTGATGTGGCGGAGCAGCTGCGACAGGCCCTCCAGTGCGTAGTACTCGCTCTGGATCGGGACCAGCACCTCGCGCGCCGCGGTCAGGGCGTTCACCGTCAGCAGGCCGAGCGACGGCGGGCAGTCGATGAAGACGTAGTCGTACTTCTCACCGGCGGCCTCGGTCTCGGCCAGGTAGGCCTCGAGCACGGTCTTCAGCCGGCTCTCCCGCGCCACCAGGCTGACGAGCTCGATCTCCGCGCCGGCCAGGTCGATCGTTGCCGGAACCACCTGGATCCCGGGGTGTTCCGCGCACGGCTGGATCAGCTTGCCGAGCGGCTCACCTTCGATGACCGCCTCGTACACCCCCGGCGTACCTTCGGCGTGGTCGATACCCAGGGCCGTCGACGCGTTGCCCTGCGGGTCGAGATCGATGACCAGGATCTTCGCGCCGTACAGAGCGAGGCCGGCTGCGACGTTGACCGTCGTCGTGGTCTTGCCGACACCACCCTTCTGGTTGGCGACGACGAAGACTCGGGTCTGGTCGGGCAGCGGGAACTCGCGGCCCATCGTGCGTCCTTCATTCACCAGCAGGGTCCGTTCGGTCGCGGCGGCGATCGGAGTCTCGAGGAGTCGTCGCTGAAGCTCGTCCGACGTGGCCCGCGCGGCGATCTGTGCGGCAGTCATAGCGCCCATTCCAATAGGTGCGGGACTTGGCCCGAAGAGGATGTCTGTAGGGGTCGGGGCGGGTCTACCCCCAGCTCCGTCCACAGGCTTCTGTGGACGAATTCCCGTCTGCGGGGGCAGTTTCATGTGGTCGTCATCCACAGGCGGTGGAGACTCCGAAAGGTCCGGCTCGACGTCCACCAGTGACGCCGAATCGGGCCCGGAACCATCATCCCGCATGTCCGGCGTTTCACGTGAAACGGACGCCGGGTCGTCAGCCACCGGAACGTCGAGACCGGCTGCCGCAGCGGCCTGGAGTCCCGAAGTGTCGATCGGCGGCGACAGGGGTGGCTGCTCGGCAGCCGGTGTCGAAGAGGTCTGTGCTGGGGAAGTGGGAGCGGGCTCTTGACTCACCACCTGAACGGCGGAGTCCGGTTCGGTCGGCCAGCCGATGCCCTGTGACGACGTCGGCACGCCGGTGCTCTTCTCGGGCCACCCGAGGGCACGACTCACCAACCCGCTCACCTCCCGTGTCTTCCGTGCCGGGATCCCCCTGCAGCACGTCCGGCCACAATACTCACCACAGTCGTGGGGTTGGCCAGTTCATCGCCGCCGAGTTGGTGAATATGACAAAGCTCTGCGCCGAGCTTCATCAATTCGCGCTCTGAGGCGTCCAGTTCCTCCTCTGCAGACGCCCCTTTCATCGCCAGCATGAGTCCGCCCTCGACACACAACGGCAGACACCACCTGGCCAACTTGGCCAACGGAGCGACGGCCCGAGACGTCACCACGTCGTACGACGCCGGCGGCAGGTCCTCCGCCCTCGCCCGGACTACGGTCGCGTTCTCGAGCTCGAGCAGGTCGACCGCTTCCTCGAGGAAGGTGGTGCGTCGCAGCAACGGCTCGACGAGATCAACCTGGAGATCGGGACGGACGATCGCGAGCACGATGCCCGGTAGGCCCGCACCGGTGCCGACATCGGCGACCGATGACTCCTCCGGGATCAGCCGCTCGACGAAGGCACAGTTCAACAGGTGCCGATCCCAGAGCCGCGGGACCTCGCGCGGGCCGATCAGTCCTCGCAGGGTCCCCTCGGTCGCCAGCAACTCGGCGTACACCGAAAGCGGCACCGCCGCCCGTGGAAACAGCTTCTCCACGAGCGGCGGTGTTTCACGTGAAACGTAATTCGTCATTGCGGCATCGTCATGGCTGGATCACCACGCGGCGGCGGGGTTCTTCGCCCTCGGACTCCGACGTCAGGCCGGCGGCCGCGACGACGTCGTGCACGACCTTGCGCTCGAACGGCGTCATCGGGTCGAGCCGTACCGGGGTGCCGGTCGCCTTCGCTTCCTCGACCGCCTTGCGGCCGACCTCTTCGAGCTCCGCCTTCCGGTTGGCTCGGTAGTTCGACACGTCGAGCATCAGCCGCGACCGCTCACCGGTCTCCCGGTACACGGCCAGCCGGGTCAGCTCCTGGAGCGCCTCCAGCACCTTGCCGTTCTCGCCGACCAGGTTGTTCAGCTCGGCGCCGACGATGGAGACCGCAGCCCGGTCGCCGTCGATGTCCATGTCGATGTCGCCGTCGAGATCGGCGATGTCGAGCAATTCCTCGAGGTAGTCCGCCGCGATATCGCTCTCGGCCTCGAGCGCCTTCAGGCGGTCGCTACCGGAGTTCGTACTGGCGGACTGCTCCGCCGTGTCGGTGTTCTGCATGCCGTCAGTCACGGGCACTCCTTCACAATGTCGGGATCCGCCTCACGGGGACCCGGGGCATTCAAAAGCAAGAGAGGAACTCGGGGTCCGCGGGGTCAGCGCGAGCCGCCGGAGCGCTTCTGCGCCGCCTTCTTCTGCGCGGCCGACTTCGCCGCGGGCTGGCGCTTCGCTCCCGTACCCTTCTTGCCGGCCGGCTGCTTCTTGGCAGCACCGGCCTGAGTCTTGTTCGGAGTGTCCTGCGGCCGCGGGGCGTCCTCCGGAGTCGACGAGGACGTCTGGCCGTTGTTCGCCGCGGCCGCGCCACCTCCCGCCGGACCGGTGGTCTTCCGGTCGCTGCGCGACTGCCGCTTCGGCTGCTGTCGCTGCGCCGGACGACGGTCCGTGGTCTCGGTGTCGGTCCCCTCGTCCGCCGTACCCGGGACGCCCTCGTCGGCCGAGCGGCCGTGGCGCAGGTTGCTCTCGCGCTTCCGGGCCTGCATCGCGTCGTACGCCGGAGTGCCCGGAGCGGGGTTGCGGCGGATCACGTAGAACTGCTGGCCCATGGTCCACACGTTGGAGACGAACCAGTAGATCAGCACACCGATCGGGAAGTTGAAGCCACCGACGAGGAAGAAGATCGGGAAGACGTACAGCATGATCTTCTGCATCTGCGCGGCCTGGCCGGTGAGGGCCTCCTTCGGCATGTTCTTGCGCATCAGTTGCAGCTGCGTGGTGAACATCGTCGCCGTCATCAGGATGATCAGCACGATCGCGACGACCTTGACGTTGCCGGCGCCGTCGCCGTTCGCCTTCAGGAAGGTCTGCGAGATCTCGGCGCCGAAGATCTTCGCATGCTGCAGCGACTGGACGTGCGGATCCATGATGCTGCTGTGCGTCTTGCCCTTCGACGCGTAGTCGAGCACGCGGAACAGGGCCAGGAAGATCGGCGACTGCAGCAGCAGCGGCAGGCACGAGGAGAACGGGTTGGTCCCGGTCTCCTTGTACAGCTTCATCATTTCCTGACCGAGCTTCTCCCGGTCGTGGCCGTACTTCTTCTGCAGCTCCTTCATCTTCGGCTGCAGCAGTTGCATGTTCCGGCTGGAGCGGATCTGCCGGACGAACAGTGGAATCAGCAGGGTCCGGATGACGATCGTCAGGCCGGCGATCGAGAGCGCCCAGGCCCAGCCGCCGTTCGGGTCGAGCACCTGGCCGAGCAGCCAGTGCCACCCGACCAGCAGTGCCGATACGGCCCAGTACAGCGGCGTCATCACCGTGTTGAACAGGTCTACGATCCCGTCCCACACCGCGAGCCCGGGGATGGCCAGAAGAGTCACTCACACACCTCGCTGCACAGGCCCGGCGTCGGCTGACGGTCCGGGCTGGTTGGCGGAGAGAGACTCTCCGCGCTGGTCGACATCTCTGGGAGGAACGGGGTCGTAGCCTCCGGGGTTCCACGGGTGGCAGCGAAGGAGTCGTCTCCCCGCCAGCCAGCTACCGCGCACCGCACCGTGGCGTTCGACCGCTTCCAAGGCATACGCCGAACAACTCGGGTAGAACCTGCAGACCTGCCCGTAGAGCGGGCTGATCAGCAGCCGGTACAACTTCAGGAAACCGATGATCCCGCTGCGTACGGGATTGACGCGCATCATGGCCGCAGCGCCCGGCTCAGGGCGCCGTCGACGTCGGCCGCGAGCTCGTCGTACGACGCCGCGGCGGACGACGGGAGCGCGCGGACGACGGTCAGGCTGCCGGCCGGGAGATCGGAGAGCCGCGTGGCCATCACCGCACGCAGACGGCGGTGGACCCGGTTCCGCAGAACCGCATTGCCCACCGCCTTGTTCACAACGAATCCGACGCGCGCCGGGCCGGATTCACCGGCCTGCGCCAGCACGTGCAGAACCACCACGCGCCGCGCCGCGCGCCGTCCGGACCGGACGGCGCGACGGAAGTCGTCGGACCGGCGCAACCGGTTCGACGCGGGCAACACGAGGTGGTCACCGTGAAATGGGTCGCTCAGGCCGCGAGGCGCTGACGACCCTTGCCACGGCGGGCGGCGATGATCGCGCGACCCGCACGGGTACGCATCCGAAG
Source organism: Kribbella pratensis (assembly GCF_004366075.1). Lineage (GTDB taxonomy): Bacteria > Actinomycetota > Actinomycetes > Propionibacteriales > Kribbellaceae > Kribbella > Kribbella pratensis. Next base: position 451,687 of record NZ_SODU01000002.1, read on the forward strand.
ACGGAAGCCGTGCTTCTTGTGCCGACGACGGTTGTTCGGCTGGAACGTCCGCTTGCTCACTGGAATGACTCCGGTTACTCGAGAACACAAAATGTCGACAAATCCACTGATTGGATCTGTCCAAGGTGCCTGTCCTGCACACCGTCGGAGAACCAGAGAACAGATCCCGCAGGGAGCGCAGCACGAAACGGCCGGCTCAACACCGACCGATCCACGGTACGTGCCTGCTTGTGGACAGGTCAAACCAGGTATCCCCAGACTTTTCCACAGGCATGTGGACAGGATAGTGGGCAACCGATCGGGCCAGTGTTCGTCACTGTCCGACCGGAACGACGACAGAGAGCGATTTCGCACCACGACTACGCTCCGGCGTCCACCCGACACGCCGCAGGTTGCCCCCAATTTGCTGTTCATAGCCTGTGGATGACGGCTTGAAGGTGCCTGCTCGGACTTGTTAGCGTCACTCCCTCACACCAGAGGTCCCACACCCCGCGATCGGTAACCAACTTGCTCCGGCGGTCGTTCACAACTGTGGACAACCGTGTGGACAGAGGCCGTACGGTGGTCGGGTCGAACGGTCGCGCAGCCCGGGATCAACTCCGGATCGCGCCGGCCACCGCAGCGACGAAATCGGGGAGCAACGCGTGGTCGAGGACCATTCCGCCAGTGCGGAATTCACACCGGTGGAATTCACCCCCGAGTACCGGGCGGAGTACGGCGCGGACGGCCGGCAGGACCTTCGGCCCGAACCCGACGCCGACATCCGTCCCGAGCCCGAGGCGAACTTCCGCACCGAGGTCCGGCCCGTGCCGGAGCCGCTCCCTCGCGCCGAGACCGGGCCGGTGGGGCCACTGCAGCCACCTGCTCCAACGCCGGCACCGACCCAGACGCCGACACCGCGGATGGATCCGGGCGACTATCTGAGCCCGTCGCTTCCGATCCCGATGCCCGAGCCGCCGGCCGCGGGGTACCGCCCCGCACCGCCCGCGTCTCCCTATGGCTACCGCTCCGACCTGGAGCGCGCAGCCACTGATCTTCCGTCCGGCCCAGCTCAGTCCACGGCAGGTACGACGTACTTCGGTGCGGCGCCGGCCGTCAATCAGTACCCCGGTGCGGGCGACGCCTGGGGTACGACGGATTGGGGTACTGGGGGCGGCGATGCACGAGGCGCGGTACCGATCGAGGGGGAGGCACGTGTGGACGATGCAGCCACCAACCAGTGGTCACCCGACAGCCGGCCAACGCAGGAGAGCGCGGCCGCGCACCCAACCGCCGAACACCGTCCAGCCGAGCTCCCCCTACCCGAGCCTGTAGCTCCAGAGCCGGCCACCGACCAACTCTTCTCCGAGGCGCAGCTCCCGGAACAGCACACCCAGGACCACCAGGCGCCCGAACAGCAGGCGCCCACTCAGCAGGCACCCGAGCAGCATGTGCCGACTCAGCAGGCACCTGTCGAGCACACACCTGACCAGCAGCCGGCTGAGCCCACCGCACCGCAAGAGCAGGTGACGCAGCAAGAGCACGTGGCACAGCAAGAGCACGTAGCTCAGCAGCAGGTCCCGCAGCAGCACGCTCCGCAAGAGCACGCCCAGCAAGCACCTCAGCAAGCACCTCAGCACCACGCTCCGCAGGAGCACGCTCAGCAAGAGCACGCTCCGCAAGCACCTCAGCAGCACGTGCCGCAACAGCACGTGCCGCAACAGCAGGTGCCGCAACAGCCCACTCACCAGCCGCTTCCGGCAGCTGCGCACAACTCTGCGCCCCAGGACGCGGTTCCTCAGCAGTCCGGATACCAGCAGCCGGCCCAGCAACCGCAGTACGCCCAGCAGCCGAGTGACCAGCAGTCAGCTCCGCAGCACCCGGGCTCACAGCAGGCCCCGCAACAGCAAACGCCGCATCATCAAGCCCCACAGCAGCAGGCACCACAGCAGCAGGCACCCCAACAGCAGGCACCCCAACAGCAGGCACCCCAACAGCAGGCACCCCAACAGCAGGGGCAGCCCCAGCAGGGGCAGGCGCCGGCGGTTACGGATCTTGGGGAGGCTTGGGCTCGGGTGCTTGCGGGTCTGCCGCCGAACCAGCGGGCCTGGTTGACCAACTCGCGTCCGGTCACGTTGCACGAGAGCACCGCGATCGTCGCCGTACCCGACGACTTCACCCGCGGTCAGCTCGAGACGCGCCTCCGTCCCGACCTGGAGCGGATCCTCACCGAGAGCTTCGGTCGCGACATCCGGATCGCAGTCACGGTCGACCCGTCCCTCGACCCGGAGGTCCGCGAGCAGCAGGCTCCCCAGCAACCGCAGTACACGCAGCAGCCGGTGCAGAACCCACAACAGCACCCCCAGCACGCACCACAACAGCAGCCGATGCAGCAACAACCGATGCAGCCGGCTCAACAGCAACCCGCCGTACGCGAACCGCTTCGCACAGACGGAGCGTTCCAGCCGACCATCCAGTCCGCCCTGACGGATCCGGACAACCAGTTCAGCCAGCCCCCGGCCCAAGCGCCGCAGCACTACCAGCAGCAGCCGCAACAGTCCTCGTTCGGCCAGCCGCTCGGATCGGTCGCCCCGCCGCCGAACGGCTCGACGCAGTCAGCCACCGAGGCGCAGGGGGAAGCTCGGCTCAACCCGAAGTACACCTTCGAGACCTTCGTCATCGGCAGCTCGAACCGCTTCGCCCACGCGGCCGCGGTCGCCGTCGCGGAAGCGCCGGGCAAGGCCTACAACCCACAGCTGATCTACGGCGACTCCGGTCTGGGCAAGACCCACCTGCTGCATGCGATCGGGCACTACGTCCGCAGTCTCTACACCGGCGCCCGCGTGCGGTACGTCTCCAGCGAAGAGTTCACCAACGACTTCATCAACGCGATCCGCGACGACAAGGCCTCCCAGTTCCAGCGCCGGTACCGCGATGTCGACGTACTACTGATCGACGACATCCAGTTCCTGGAAGGCAAGATCCAGACCCAGGAAGAGTTCTTCCACACCTTCAACACGCTGCACAACGCGAACAAGCAGATCGTGATCAGCTCCGACCGCGCGCCGAAACGCCTGGAGGCGCTGGAGGACCGGCTGCGGAACCGGTTCGAGTGGGGCCTGATCACCGACATCCAGCCGCCCGACCTCGAGACCCGGATCGCGATCCTGCGGAAGAAGGCCGCCACCGAGCGGCTGACGGCGCCGCCGGAGGTGCTGGAGTTCATCGCGTCGAAGGTGCAGACGAACATCCGGGAGCTCGAGGGCGCCCTGATCCGCGTCACCGCGTTCGCCAGCCTGAACCGGCAGCCGGTCGACCTGAGTCTCGCCGAGATCGTGCTGAAGGACCTGATCCCCGAAGGCAGCAAGCCCGAGGTGACCGCGAGCATGATCATGGGCCAGACCGCGTCGTACTTCGGTCTCTCGATCGACGACCTGTGCGGTTCGAGCCGCAGCCGGGTGCTCGTGACGGCCCGTCAGATCGCCATGTATCTGTGCCGCGAGCTGACCGATCTGTCGCTGCCGAAGATCGGCCAGCAGTTCGGCGGCCGCGACCACACGACGGTGATGCACGCCGAACGGAAGATCCGGCAACTGATGTCGGAACGGCGCAGCGTCTTCAATCAGGTCACCGAACTGACCAACCGGATCAAGCACCAAGCCAAGCAGCAATAACCACACAGGCTGGGGACACAGCTGTGGAAAACTGTGGGTATCGCCGTGGAAAGGTCCGGTCAGGGTGTGGATTCGCTGTGGGGACAGATTTCGCCGTCCACGGCCGTCCCCAGCACAAGCGAGCGTCGTCCACACGGCGTCCCCACCCCGAAACAGGGTCTGACCTGCGAAGTCGGAGCTTTTCCACAGTATCCACCGGTGCGAAGAACACTATGGAATCTGTAGAGAGATCGAAGGCCACAAAACGATCGAGCGGCCCGATCTGGGGAAAACCCCGATCTCGCGCCGGCTTGCCGGACCTGTCAGGCTGTTCCCGGAAGCACGAAAAGCACGACCGGTACGACGACGACGCGACCCGCCCGAAGCGCCACGTCTGGCCCGATTGGCGCACAGCACACTTGTCCGTGGCAGGATCTGCCTGGCACACAGCCGAAACAGGAGGCACCCAGCGGTGAAGTTTCGCGTCGAGCGCGACGTACTGGCCGAGTCGGTGGCCTGGGCCGCGCGCAGTTTGCCCAGTCGTCCCAGCGTCCCGATCCTTGCCGGCCTTCTGGTCGAGGCCGAGGACGGGCAGATCACCCTGTCCGGCTTCGACTACGAGACCTCGGTCCGGGTGACGGTCCCCGCGCAGGTGGCCGACGCCGGCAAGTGCCTGATCTCCGGCCGGCTCGTCGCCGACATCTCCAAGAGTCTTCCGAACCAGCCCGTGGACGTCGCGGTGGACGGCGCGAAGGCACAGGTCACCTGTGGCAGTTCGCGCTTCACGCTCCAGACGCTTCCCACAGAGGAATATCCGGCCCTTCCGGAGCTTCCGGCGGCCAGCGGCACGGTGAAGGCCGACGTCTTCGCCCAGGCCGTCTCGCAGGTCGTGACCGCGGCCGGCCGTGAGGACACGCTGCCGGTGCTGACCGGTGTCCGGGTCGAGATCGAGGGCTCCACGATCTCCTTGCTGGCCACCGACCGTTACCGGTTGGCGATCCGTGAACTGGAGTGGAACCCACAGTCCCCCGATGCCTCGGCCGCTGCGCTGATTCCGGCGCGTGTGCTGTCCGAGACGGCGAAGGCGATGACCGGCTCCGACGTGATCGTCTCGCTGGCCGCGCCCGGTACCGGTGACGGCATCGTCGGCTTCGAGGGTGAGGTGGCCGGCGGCAGTCGCCGTGCGACCACCCGGTTGCTGGACGGCGAGTTCCCGAAGGTCCGCGGCATCATCCCGACCGACGCGGCGATCGCGACCCGGGTCCGGATCGACACTGCGACCCTTGTCGAGGCCGTCAAGCGCGTCGCCCTCGTCGCCGAGCGCAACGCTCCGGTCCGGTTGACCTTCGAGGAGGACACCGTGACGCTCGACGCCGGCAGCGGTGACGAGGCGCAGGCGTCCGAGTCGCTCGAGGCGCGGGTCGTCGGCGAGCCGGTGACCGTAGGCTTCAATCCGACGTACCTGCTCGACGGTCTCGGCGCGATCGGTACGCCGGTTGCGCACCTGGCCTTCACGCAGGCCACGAAGCCGGCCGAACTGACCGGTGTGAGGGACTTCGACGGCGAACCGATCAGCGAGTTCCGCTACGTGCTGATGCCGGTCCGCCTGAACAGCTGAACACCAACAGAACAAGGGGATTCACGATGGAGCTCGGCCTTGTCGGTCTCGGCAAGATGGGCGGCAACATGCGCCAGCGGATCCGCAACGCCGGTCACACGGTGGTCGGATTCGACCACAACCAGGACATCTCCGACGCCAAGGACCTGGCCGACATGGTCGGCAAGCTGACCGCGACCGACCAGCCGAAGGTGGTCTGGGTGATGGTCCCGGTGCAGGCGATCGACCCGGTCGTCACCGAGCTGGCCGAGCTGCTCTCCCCCGGCGACATCGTCATCGACGGCGGCAACAGCCGCTGGACCGACGACACCCGTCGTGCCGCCCAGCTCGCCGAGAAGGACATCCGCTTCGTCGACTGCGGCGTCTCCGGCGGAGTGTGGGGTCTGGAGAACGGCTACGCGCTGATGTGCGGCGGTGACCAGGAGACCGTCGACATCGTGATGCCGATCTTCGAGGCATTGAAGCCCGAGGGCGACTTCGGGTTCGTGCACGCCGGCAAGGTCGGCGCCGGACACTTCTCGAAGATGGTTCACAACGGCATCGAGTACGCGATCATGCAGGCGTATGCCGAGGGCTTCGAGCTGCTCGAGGCCGCGGACATCGTGGACAACGTGCCGGAGACGTTCGAGTCGTGGCGCGAGGGCACCGTGATCCGGTCCTGGCTGCTGGACCTGATGGTCAACGCCCTCAAGGACGACACCCACCTGGACAAGATCCGCGGGTATGCCGAGGACTCCGGCGAGGGCCGGTGGACCGTCGAGGCCGCGATCGACAACGCCGTACCGGTGCCGGCCATCGCCGCGTCGCTGTTCGCCCGGTTCGCGTCCCGGCAGGACGACTCGCCGGCGATGAAGGCGATCGCCGCGATGCGCAACCAGTTCGGCGGGCACGCGGTGAAGGGCGCCGAGGCGGCCGACCCGTCGTACGCGACACCGCCGACCAAGCACTGAGGTGTACGTCACCGCCCTGGGTCTGCTCGACTTCCGGTCCTACCAGCAGGCGGAGGTCCAGCTCACTCCGGGCGTGACGTCCTTCGTCGGGCCGAACGGCCACGGCAAGACCAACCTGGTCGAGGCGATCCACTACACCGCGACCCTCGGTTCGCACCGGGTGGCGAACGACGCACCGCTGGTGCGGGCGGGCGCCACCCGGGCGATCGTGCGGACGGAGATCCGCAGCCAGTACGACCGCGACGTGGTGGTCGAGCTGGAAATCAATCCTGGGAAGGCAAACCGGGCCCGGGTCAACCGCTCGCCGGTGCCGCGGCCACGCGAAGTGCTCGGACTGCTCCGCACGGTGCTGTTCGCGCCGGAGGATCTCGCGCTGGTGAAGGGCGATCCGTCCGAGCGCCGGCGGTTCCTGGACGAACTGCTGACGCTGCGGTCACCGCGGATGGCCGGCGTACGGCAGGACTACGACCGGGTGCTGAAGCAACGGAACTCGTTGCTCCGGAGCGCATCGCAGGCCCGCCGGCAGAACCGCTCGAGTGCCGCCGAGAGCCAGTTGCGCACGCTCGAGGTCTGGGATTCGAACCTGGCACGCGCCGGGTCCGAGCTGCTGGCGACCCGCCTGGAGTTGCTGGAGGCGCTGCGCCCGTTGGTGTCCAGCGCGTACGACGCTGTTGCCCGGGGCAAGGGTGATGCGCGGCTCGAGTACAAGTCGTCCGTGCTGCTCGAGCCCGGCGTGGTGTCGCGGGAGCAGCTCGAGGAGGTGCTGCTCGCGGCGGTGCGGGACAAGCGGCAGGACGAGCTCGACCGTGGTGTGTCGCTGGTCGGCCCGCACCGCGACGACGTCGTACTGGGGCTCGGGGACTTGCCTGCGAAGGGGTATGCGAGTCACGGTGAGTCCTGGTCGTTCGCGCTCGCGCTGCGGCTGGCGTCGTACGACCTGCTGCGCGCGGACGGAGGTGAACCGGTGCTGATCCTCGACGACGTTTTCGCCGAGCTCGACTCGCAGCGCCGGGACCGGCTGGCCGAGCTGGTCGCGCCGGCCGAGCAGGTGCTGGTGACCGCGGCGGTCGGTGCGGACGTGCCCGATGAGCTGAGCGGGGCGCGCTTCGAGGTGGGTGAAGGGGTCGTTCAGCGTGCCTGAACCCCCGGATTCCTCTGAGAGCGGCTCCGAGAGCGAGCAGGTTCACGACAAGCAGGGCCTGGAGCTGGCGAAATCGCTGGCAGCCCGGCTGAAGCAGCAGGCGGCGAAGGGCGGCATCATTCCGGTCAAACGCCGCCGGCGGCCGCGGATCGGCGGCGCCCAGATCAGCAGCGCCCGCCCCGACGACCGTGACCCACAGCGGCTGACCAACACCCTCGGCCGGCTGATGCGCGACCAGGGCTGGGAGGTCGACGTCGCCGTCCACGGTGTGATGGCTCGCTGGCCGTCCATCGTCGGCCCGGAAATGGCCGAACACTGCAAGCCGGAGTCGTACGACGACACAGTGCTGACCGTCCGTACGTCGTCGACCGCGTGGAAGGTCCAGCTCGACCTGCTGGTCCCGCAACTACTCTTCCGGCTGAACGCCGAACTCGGCGAAGGGACCGTCTCCCAGGTGAAGGTCCTCGGCCCCAACACGTACACCTGGCGCAAGGGTCCCCGCACCGTCCGCGGCGGCCGCGGCCCCCGGGACACCTACGGATAACGGCCTGAATTGCTGGGAGGACCCGGCCCTCCCCTAGGATCAGGCGCGATGCGTACGCTCGTTGACGGCTTTCGCGAGATGGTCCACCTGATCGGAGATACCTTCCGGCTCTGGTGGAAGAACCTCCTGCCCATGACCACCTGGTGGCTCGCCGGCTTCGTCGGGTTCACGGTGTGCGCGCAGGGCGCGATCTGGCTGGCACAGCACCTGCACTCGAGTCTGGGCACCGGCCTGTTCGCGGTCGGCGTACTGCTGCAGATCACCGCGTCGGTCGGCATGATCCGGACCTGTGCGATGTCGCTCTACCGCTGGCGGGACGCGGCGAGCAACGAGGCCGAGGAAACGTCCGACCCGACGCAGCGTGGCCTGCTGGAGTTGCTGGCGGTGACGCTGCTGCCGTTGGTCGCGGTCTGGTCGGCGTGGGGCTTCTTCGACGAACAGGTCAGTCAACTGAGCGCGACGTTCATGGTCCAGAACGGGACGCAGCCTGGCTCGTCCTTCTTCAAGCTCGGCAATCACAACTGGCACGGGTACTTGCCCGCGCTCGCCGTACTGCTGGTGCTGCGCCGGGTGTTCCAGGCCATCGACGACCGGTGGCCGAGCCGTCCGGTGAAGTTCGCCCAGGTCTGGGCCGAGGCCTTCTTCGTGCTGCTCACGTTCGTGATCACGCCGTTCGCGATCGGCCAGGGCAAGGAGTGGTTCAAGGACCGCTCGTTCTGGTACTGGTCGCTGGACTGGTGGGACGGCTTCAAGGGTTTCTTCGAGAAGATCCACATCCCGATCCCGGCCGGCATCGAGTTCCTCTGGGGCTTCTTCTGGGAGTCCCTCTGGCCGCTGTTCAAGCTGGGCGTCGCGGAGCCGCTGACGTGGCTGGCGATCACCACCGTGGTTTTCGGTCACCGCGTGCTCTCGGGCGGCGGTGTGTTCCGGGGTACGCGGCTGGAACGCCGACTCGGCGCGCACGTCGAGCAGCAGGAGGCGCCGCAGCGGGGCCGGCTGGTCGGCCTGACCTACAAGGCCCCGGACCTGCTGCTGGCGGGCGTGCGGGAGAAGTTCTACCCCGCGATCAACGCGTTCCGCCTCCTCGTCCGGGTCGGACCGGTGTTCCTCGGCGTGGTCTGCCTCGTCTACACGTTCTGGGTGCTCGGTAACGACTGGGCGTTCGTGGTGTTCCAGCGGATGCTCGGCATCCACGGCCAGTACTGGGGCCTGATGAACCACGAGATCGCGAACCTGATCCAGCGGCTGCTGTTCGAGCCGCTGCGGATCGCGCTTCTGGCGGCCGCCTTCGACCTGTGCATCTCGGTCGGCAACGAGCGGCGCGCCGAGGCGGCGGCGATCGCCGAGGCCAAGGCGCCGCCGCCGGCCAAGCAGCCGGTTCCCGTGAACGCCTGACCGCAGCCGCGGTCAGGGAGTGATCAGGACCCGCCGGTGGACGTAAAAGTCCTCGACGGTCAGGCCGATCAGGTTCGGTACGGCGCTCTTCGGGACGATGTAGACCTTGGCGACCTTCCCCGGCTTGTCGATCGTGAACGGGTGGTCGTCGTCGCCGCAGAAGGTCGGCAGCGGGTAGCCGGTCGCCAGGGTGTCGTCCCAGGTGTTGCCCTTGCTGTCCCGCAGCAGCGCGTCACAGCTGAATCCCCGGTCGTCGAGGTGGAGTCCCTTGCGTGGCGTCACGGTGAGCGTGGCCAGCACGAAGATCGACCCGGCCGGTGCGTCGAGCTGGATCGCCTCGCCGTCCTCGTTCAGGATCGACGTGTAGGCCTTCATCGAGTCCAGTTTCCACTCGATGTCCTGGACCGTGACCGGGCCTTGGCTGACGACCTCGTCGATCCGTCCCTGGTTGTAGATCCGCTCGCCGTCGCTCAGATACGGATGGAGCACGGTGAACGTCCCCACGCCCAGCAGGGCGATCAGCAAAGCGATCTGAACGGCCAGCCGGCTCGCCCGGCTCGCGAGGTTCACGACGCCACCCGGGTGACGTCGTCGTTGACGACGTACTGGTCGACGGCGCCGTCGACCATCTGCTGGGCGATGGCCTCGGTCGGGACACCCAGGTCGACGCGGATCTCGGAGTTGTACACGTTGAAGAACATGGTGGGCTTGAGTCTCAGGGTCAGGCCCTTCAGATCGGCCGGGTTGGCCTCGAAGACGACGGTCCCGGTGCTCGCGAAGCCGGCGTCGGGAAAGTCGATTCGGCTCTCGCTGGGGTCGCTGACCTTCTGGTACACGCTGCCCCCGTCGGTGATCAGCGTCGGGGTGAACGAATCGGGGTCCTTCACGCCGCGGATCGCGTCCCATTCGACCGCCACGAAGACGCCGTTGGTGTCGAACGGCTTGTCGTCGTCACCCGCATCGGCGCTGACGATCGATTTGGCGAACTTGATCCGGATGACCTTCATCGTCGACCCGCTGCCGGCGTACGGGAGCGCCTCACCGATGGTGCCGTGGACGACCTTCAGGTTCTGGTCTTCGCCGTAGACGTGGTCGGGGCCCGCCAGTCGGGTCACCCCGCCGAGGAGGACGAACAGCAGGCCGACCAGGACGGTCGCCGGGCGGTAGAGCTTCATCGATTCTTCCCGTCGTCGACGACAACGGTCGGCTTGAGCCGTACGACGGCCGCCGCATCCTCGTTGTGCCAGTACGGCTTCTCGTTCAGTCCGAGCGAGCCGTTGTCACCCTCGTAGTGCTCCTGGAGGACCCCGATCTCGACGACGTCGGCAGTGAAGTCCGGATCGACGTCGAACTTGGTGCTGCACTCTTCCGGCGGCAGTCCGTAGACCAACTCCCAGTTCAGGCCGCCGTGGCAGTCACCGCCGTTGGACTCGATCAGGTCCTTGCCCCCGCCCGGAACGAACTTGAGCAGGCGGCCGCTCACCGACTCGCTCTTCTGTTCCTCGGTGTCGATGTTCTTCGCGGTGAAGTACACGCGCAGTGTTGTCTCGGCCTTGCTGTAGTCGGTCTTCGGCTTCCGGACGATCTCCGCCTTGGTGAAGTTGAACTCGAACCGGCCGGCCGTCACCGTCGCCGGGGCATCCAGGGTCGGGACCGTGCGGCCCTTCTTCTCCTTCCAGCCGCCGGTGGCCAGAATCACCAGGGCAGCCGCCACGATGAGGGCGATCAGCAGCAACCAGATCCGCCGGTGCCGGTGAATCACCCGGTCGGCGATCATCGCGTCGATGACCTCGTCGAGACTTTCCACGGCTGCGATCCTAAGGGGCGGTGGGTGCGCGCCGGGCACCCGTCGTCCCGGGCCGCCTCGAACGGGCCTGAGCGGTCTGGACCGGTGAGTGCCGCAACGGTCAGTGGCGAAACAGCCGGAGGCCACTGAGTGCCCGTGAGCGCTTTCTGGCCCCCCACCCGCGAGAGGGGACATGGAGATGAGGGAGAAAAGACGCCCTGAGGTGAGTTTCGGGCGGCTGGTGGCAGGTTCTGCTTCGGTCGACGGGTAGAATGGACGGAGTAGAGCGAGCCGCACCTCTGCCATCACCGTGGAGGGCGGCTCAACTGTGCCGCGATGCCTCGCGAACGCGGGGTCCGAGGAGGACAACAGCCGGTGACCGACGAGCCGACCGAGATCGACGCCAACCAGTCCGCCGACCCCATCGGCACCGCCGCAACCAGCGAGGAACTCCCCGCGTTGGTCGACGCCATCCCGTCGAACCTCGTTGAGCGCGAGTACGACGCGAGCGCGATCCAGGTGCTCGAGGGTCTGGACGCGGTGCGCAAGCGTCCGGGGATGTACATCGGGTCCACCGGTGAGCGCGGCCTGCACCACCTCGTCACCGAGGTGGTCGACAACGCCGTCGACGAGGCGATGGCCGGGTACGGCGATCGGATCGTCGTCACCCTGCTGCCCGACGGCGCGGTCAGCGTCGAGGACAACGGCCGCGGTATTCCGGTCGACATCGTCGAGTCCGAGGGCAAGCCGGCCGTCACCGTCGTACTGACGGTCCTGCACGCCGGCGGCAAGTTCGGCGGCGGTGGCTACAAGGTGTCCGGTGGTCTGCACGGCGTCGGTGTGTCCGTCGTGAACGCGCTGTCCACCCGGCTCAAGGTCGACGTGCGGTTGAAGGGCAAGCTGTACACGCAGTCCTTCACGCACGGCGTCCCGGACGAGGACCTCGCCGAGATCGGTACGTCGGAGTCGAACGGGACGACCGTGACTTTCTGGGCGGACCCGGACGTATTCGAGACCACGACGTACTCGTACGAGACGCTGGCGACCCGGTTCCGCGAGATGGCCTTCCTGAACAAGGGCCTCGAGATCGTGATCCGGGACGAGCGTCCGGACCACACCGAGGACGGCCACCCGGTCGAGCAGTCCTTCAAGGCCGAGAACGGCCTGGTCGACTACGTGAAGTACCTGACCGGCATCCGCGAGACCGTGCATCGCGACGTGATCTCGTTCGAGGCCGCGGCCAACGGCGAGAACAGCATGAGCCTCGAGGTCGCGCTGCAGTGGAGCGGCTCGTTCCAGGAGTCGGTGCACACCTTCGCGAACGCGATCAACACGCACGAAGGCGGTACCCACGAAGAGGGCTTCCGCGCCGCTCTCACCTCACTGGTCAACTCGTTCGGCGAGGACCAGGGCATGATCAAGAAGAAGGAGGACAGACTTACCGGTGACGACATCCGGGAAGGTCTGACCGCGATCATCTCGGTCAAGCTCGCCGAGCCGCAGTTCGAGGGCCAGACGAAGACCAAGCTCGGCAACACCGAGGTGAAGGGCTTCGTCCAGCGAGTCGTGAACGACCGGCTCGGCGCGTGGTTCGAGCAGAACCCGGCCGAGGGTCGCGAGATCATCCGCAAGGCGACCGCCGCGGCGAGCGCCCGGATCGCGGCCCGCAAGGCCCGCGACCTGGCCCGCAACCGCAAGGGCCTGCTGGGTGGCGGCGGCCTGCCGGGCAAGCTGGCCGACTGCCAGTCGACCAACCCGGAAGAGTGCGAGGTCTACATCGTCGAGGGTGACTCGGCGGGCGGCTCCGCGAAGGGCGGCCGGGACCCGAAGTTCCAGGCCATCCTGCCGATCCGGGGCAAGATCCTGAACGTCGAGAAGGCCCGGATCGACAAGGTCCTGCAGAACAACGAGGTCCAGGCGATCATCTCCGCGCTCGGCACCGGGATCCACGAGGACTTCGACGAGGAGAAGCTGCGGTACCACAAGATCGTGATCATGGCCGACGCCGACGTCGACGGTCAGCACATCCGGACGCTGCTGCTGACGCTGCTGTTCCGCTTCATGCGCCCGCTGATCGAGCGCGGTCACGTGTACGCCGCGCAGCCGCCGCTGTACAAGATCCGCTGGAGCAACGGGCCCGACGAGCTCGCGTACACCGACCGTGAGCGCGACGGACTGCTCGAGGCCGGCTACGAGGCGGGCAAGAAGCTGCCCAAGGAGAACCCGATCCAGCGCTACAAGGGTCTGGGCGAGATGAACGCGAACGAGCTGTGGGACACCACGATGGACCCGGCCAACCGCGTGCTGCTGCAGATCACGCTGGACGACGCGATCCGTGCCGACGAGACGTTCCAGACGCTGATGGGCGACGACATCGAGGCGCGGCGCAGTTTCATCCAGCGCAACGCCAAGGACGTCCGCTTCCTCGACATCTGATCTCGCCGCTGCTCACCGACGTACTGATCTGAACGGGACTTTTTCATGACCGAGACCCCCACCACGCCGGGCCACGACCGCGTCGAGCCCCTCGACCTGCAGACCGAGATGCAGCAGTCGTACCTCGACTACGCGATGGCGGTCATCGTCGGCCGCGCGCTGCCCGAGGTCCGTGACGGCCTGAAGCCGGTGCACCGCCGCATCCTTTATGCGATGTACGACGGCGGTTACCGGCCGGACCGCGGCTTCAACAAGTGCTCCCGCGTCGTCGGTGACGTCATGGGTCAGTACCACCCGCACGGCGACTCGGCGATCTACGACACCCTGGTCCGGCTGGCGCAGCCGTGGGTGATGCGGGCGCCGCTGATCCAGGGCCAGGGCAACTTCGGTTCGCCGGGTAACGACCCGGCGGCCGCCATGCGGTACACCGAGTGCCGGATGGCGCCGCTGGCGATGGAGATGGTCCGCGACATCGACCAGGAGACGGTCGACTTCCGGCCCAACTACGACGGCAAGTCGCAGGAGCCGGTGATCCTGCCGGCCCGCTTCCCGAACCTGCTGGTCAACGGCTCGTCCGGTATCGCGGTCGGCATGGCGACGAACATCCCGCCGCACAACCTGCGCGAGGTCGCGGCCGCCGTCGACTGGGCGCTGGAGCACCCGGACGCGACCCGCGAGGAGCTGCTCGACGCCTGCCTGCAGAACATCAAGGGCCCGGACTTCCCGAACGGCGCGCTGATCGTCGGCTACAAGGGCATCGACGACGCCTACCGCACCGGCCGGGGCTCGGTCACGATGCGCGCGGTCGTCGACATCGAGGAAGACGCCAAGGGCCGCACCAGCCTGGTCGTCACCGAGCTGCCGTACATGGTCAACCCGGACAACCTGGCGCTGAAGATCGCCGAGCTGGTGAACACCGGGAAGATGAGCGGCATCGCCGACATCCGTGACGACAGCTCGTCGCGGACCGGTCAGCGACTCGTCATCGTGCTGAAGCGGGACGCTCAGCCGCGCGTCGTACTGAACAACCTCTACAAGCACACGCCGCTGCAGGACACCTTCGGCTGCAACATGCTCGCACTCGTCGACGGCGTACCGCGCACGCTCAGCGTGGACCTGTTCATCAGCCACTGGATCGACCACCAGATCGAGGTCATCCAGCGGCGGACCCGCTTCCGCCTACGCGAGGCGGAGAAGAACGCGCACATCTACCGCGGGTACGTGAAGGCGCTGGACGCCCTCGACGAGGTGATTGCGCTGATCCGGCGTAGCCCGGATGTCGACGAGGCGCGCACCGGCCTGATCCAGCTGCTCGAGATCGACGAGATCCAGGCGCAGGCGATCCTGGACATGCAGCTGCGCCGGCTGGCGGCCCTGGAGCGGCAGAAGATCATCGAGCGGTTGCAGGAGCTCGAGGCGATCATCGCGGACCTCGAGGACATCCTGGCCAACCCGGTGCGCCAGCGGTCGATCGTCAAGGACGAGCTGGCCGAGATCGTCGACAAGTACGGCAACGAGCGGCGGACCGAGATCATCGCGGCCGATGGCGACCTGTCGGTGCAGGACCTGGTGCCGGACGAGGACGTGGTCGTCACGATCACCCGCGGCGGGTACGCGAAGCGGACCAAGACCGACCTGTACCGGACGCAGAACCGCGGCGGCAAGGGCGTCCGGGGTGCGCAGCTGCGGGCCGAGGACGAGATCAGCCACTTCTTCGCCACCACGAACCACCACTGGATGCTGTTCTTCACCACCAAGGGCCGGGTCTACCGGGCCAAGGTGTGGCAGCTTCCCGAATCCGCGCGGGACGCGAAGGGCTCGCACGTCGCCGGCCTGCTCTCGTTCCAGCCGGACGAGGAGATCGCGCAGGTCCTGACGCTGCGCGACTACGAGCAGTCCGACTACCTGGTGCTCGCGACGAAGCGGGGCCTGGTCAAGAAGACCGCGCTGCGGGACTACGACTCGGCGCGGCAGAGCGGCATCATCGCGGTCAACTTCCGCGAGGAGGACGACGAGCTGATCGGCGCCGACCTGGCCACTGCCGAGGACGACCTGCTGCTGGTGTCCCGGAAGGGCCAGTCGATCCGCTTCACCGCGAACGACGAGCAGCTGCGGCCGATGGGCCGGGCCACCTCCGGCGTCACCGGGATGAAGTTCCGGGCCGGCGACGAGGTGCTGTCGATGTCGGTGATCCGGGCGGGTGCGGACGAGGACTCGCAGTTCGTCTTCACGGTGACCGACGCCGGGTACGCGAAGCGGTCGAAGGTGTCGGAGTACCGGCAGCAGGGCCGTGGCGGTCTCGGCATCAAGGCGGTCAAGCTGAACGACGAGCGCGGCTCGCTCGTCGGCGCGATCATCGTCGTCGACGAGGACCAGGTGCTGGCGATCAAGGCCAGCGGTCAGGTCGTCCGCAGCCGGGTCGACAGCGTCCCGGTCAAGGGCCGCGACACGATGGGCGTCCGGTTCGCCGGCGTCGGCGAGTCCGACGCGGTGGTCGCGATCGCCCGGAACACCGATCTGACCGTCGTCGGGGAGGAATCGGAAGCGGCCGAGGAGGGTACTGTCGCTGAAGGTGCCCAGAATGTGGACGGATCGACAACCGAATCCACCTCTCAGAGCGTCCAGTCTGATGACGAGCGTTCGACGGATGTGGACGGCGCGGCTACCGTCGAAGGCGACGAAGCCGGCCAGGAGGGTGACTGATGACCAACCGCGCGAGGCCGACATGGCCTGAAGGTGCGGCCGACAGCTCCAAATCCCAGCGCGCCGCGCAGGGTGGGAAGCCGTCAGCTGCCCCGGCCAACCCGGCTTCCAACGGTCGTTCCAACGGCGTTCCCGGCGCCGGCGGCCAACGGACAGGTACACCGAACGGCCAGCGGCCGTCCGAGTACCGCCCGCAGGCACGCCCCGGTACGCCGGGTGTCGCGCCGGTGCGTCCGCAGCAGCCGGCCCCGAGCACGCCGGGCCGCCCCGAGCCGTGGTCGCCTCCGTCGACAACCACGCCCGCCGCCGGCACCCCGTCGTACGAGGGGAACGAGGCGAAGACCGAGTCGTTCGGTGACCGGATGAACTCGGCGCGTCAGGCCGTCCTGGACAAGGCCGCCGCGGTGAAGTCCGACAAGGCCGAGCGTGCCGAGGCCAAGCAGGAGCGGCACGCACAGAAGGACGCCAAGGCGTCGGGCCGGCCACAGACGCGCAAGGCGCGGCTGCGGATGTCCCGGATCGACCCGTGGTCGGTGATGAAGACGGCGTTCCTGCTGGCGATCGCATTCGGCATCGTGACCTGGGTCGCGGTCTTCATCGTCTGGTCCGCGATCGGCGCGGCCGGGGTGTTCGACAACATCAACTCGACCGTCCAGGAGGTCCTCGGGACGCCGGCGGGTGAACCGTTCCGGGTCGAGAACTACGTCAACACCGGCAAGGTGATGGGTTTCACCACGCTGCTCGCGTGCGCCGACGTACTGATCATCACGGCACTCGCGACCCTCGGATCGTTCCTCTACAACATCGCCGCCACGCTCCTCGGCGGCCTCGAAGTCACGCTGGCGTCGGAGGACTGACCGGGATTTTGTGCTCTGGCCGGGGCTACTGTGGGCCCGGCCGGAACCGGTTTGGGAGTAGGGCACTTGGTGCGGTAATCTCTCCCGGGTTCGACACCGCAGTACGCGGGCCTATAGCTCAGACGGTTAGAGCGCTGCCCTGATAAGGCAGAGGTCACTGGTTCAAGTCCAGTTAGGCCCACTTTTTGTTTCGAAGCCCGATCCAAGGAGTCCCAGTGCTGCGAAAGATCATGCTGGTGCTGCTGGCCGGCGTCGGCGGATACTTCGTCTACAAGAAGACCCAGCAGTCCCGCGCCGAGAAGGACCTCTGGGCCGAGGTCGCCGACCCGGTAACCCCGGGCCACTGACCACCCCAACGGGGGCGTAGCTCAACTGGCAGAGCACTGCCTTTGCAAGGCAGGGGTTAGGGGTTCAAGTCCCCTCGTCTCCACCAAGAGTCGGTTGCTCCCGAGCAACCGACTTTCGTGCGTACGGCGCCGCAGCGCTCCAGGCAAACTGTGGTCAGCCCACTGCGGTGCTACGGGCCGCTCCTCCGTCGCCGTCCCCCGCGCCGCTCCCACCCACCCCGCGCTCAGCGCGCGTCGACCGCCCCGCACCAC
The DNA here is from genome assembly GCF_004366075.1 of Kribbella pratensis. GTDB lineage: Bacteria > Actinomycetota > Actinomycetes > Propionibacteriales > Kribbellaceae > Kribbella > Kribbella pratensis. Next base: position 469,348 of record NZ_SODU01000002.1, read on the forward strand.
GCGATCCCGCACCGCTCGAAGCAGCTTGTGAACCCCGGATCGCCCCGCGCCCGCCGGCCGCATCGCCGACCAGACCACCGACGTACAGGCCGCCCGAGATCGGACCCGCCAGCATCGGCGACGCCAACAAGCCCGGCAAGTCCGACGACCTAACCGTCGCCGGAGCCGATGCCGTCCTCGCCTGGCCGACGAACGGATCGCTGCACTGATCACGCGACCCCAACTGCCTGGAGCCGACGTCCTCGGCGTCTGACCGTCGGCTAGCCCCGTGTGGAGTCCGCGGCCGGGCGAGTTGGATGCAGCACCATGTGGGAGTTCTCTCTCGTGGCCAACATGATGAATGAGAACGCATTCAGATCCAGGCAGAGGTCCACGTCGTCCGGATGGATGCCCTCGTAGCCCTGCAGCACGCCGTCATTCAGTCTGGCAGCCGCAGTGGAGTTCCTCGCACGTTCGATGTACGGCGCTGCCTGAACCACCGAGGCTGTTACTCGCTCTGCGATGTACTCCGCGCACGCCAAGTCTTCCTCGGCATGGCCACCGTCACCGGTAACAACGAATGTCACCTCGTCGGGCCGATGATCAAGTAGGAAGAGGGCTGTGGCATCTGCGACGACAAAGCTCGCGCACAAGACGACGTCGGCATCGGCCACCGAGAGAGCGCCAACAGTCCCCGCCGTGGTCTTCTGAATGACCGTCCGACCTTGAAGGTCGACTGATCGCAGCAGCCCAGGGGAGTTCACTAGGTCAAAGCCCGGTAGTGGCGCACCATCCTGCAACGCCAGCCAGTCCGGATGCCGAGTCTTCAGCTCGCGAGCGGAAGCCAATGTCTCCGCAAAGACGATCCTCTGTGCACCTCGGGCGAACGCCCACGCAGCGACCGTGAATGCTCGCATCACATCGATCACGACGGCGGTCTTCGGCGCCTCGCGGATGTCATCGATACCAACGAAGGTCGAACGCACGGGCACATCATGCCTCGATATCCGGCCGCAGCAGGCCGTGCCTTCCACGTGCCCTAAGGAGAACATGCGATCGGGCTCGACCGGTCACTCATGGTGGAGCCGGTCGAGCCCGGGCTCAGCGAGCTAGCGCTCAGCCAGCGGGAGCGCCACAACCGCTTTTGCAAAGCAGGGGTTAGGGGTTCAAGTCCCCTCGTCTCCACTTTCGTGCGTACTTTGGGCAGCCCATCGCGGTGCTACGGGCGGCTCCTCCGGCGCCGTCCTCCGCGCCGCTCCCACCCACCCCGCGCTTAGCCCGCACTTGTCGAAGGAGCAGACAAGCAGTGAAGGAATCGCGCTTTACCGCCTCGTCTCGTATCTGGTCAGGAGCACGTCGCCGGGGAACGTTCGTGTCTCCACCAGGTTCAGGTTCACCCAGCTGTCCAGCGTGCTGAAGAACGGTTTGCCGCCGCCCACCAGCACCGGATGGGTGACGATCTCGTACTCGTCGATCAGCCCGGCCCGCATGGCCGCCGCAGCGAGCGTGGCGCCACCGACCCTCATCGGCTCGCCGTCGCCGGCCTTGAGTCGGGTGATCTCCGCGACAGCGTCGCCGGTGACCAGGCGGGTGTTCCAGTCGACCTTGTCGATCGTCGAGGAGAACACCACCTTCGGCGTGTCCCGCCAGTTCCGCGCGAACTCGATCTGCGCCGGGGTGGCGTCGGGCTGCTGGTCGCCGGTCGGCCAGTGGGAACTCATCGCCTCCCACAGCCTGCGCCCGTACATCAACAGCCCGATCGCCAACTCCTGCTCGAGCCACCACTGAAACAGCTCGTCGCTCGGCACGCCCCAGCCGATGTCGTCACCGGGCGCGGCGATGTAGCCGTCCAGCGTCAGGTTCATGCCGTAGACCAGTTTCCGCATGGCGCCATACCTTCCTGTCAGTCCGGAGGCCCTTCTCCGGCCGCCCGTCACCCCTACTACGAACGCCCCACTCCGGATCCGACAGTTCGGCGGTAGATATTCGTGCTCGATGCGTGCAGCCGGTCCACCCTGGCGGGTCAGTTGCGGTTCGACGCCGGGCCAACTCGACCCGTGCTGTGGTTCAGCAACTCCAAGTCCACCATCACCATTGCGACCCTGTCAGAGGCGTCGCGCCCGATTCGGATCGGATAGAACCCATCGCCCATGCCGCAGCTGATGAATACAGCGGCTGTCCCACCTGAGGCGTCGGGAATGGCTGCGAATCCGGCATCGCCGGCTTCGCCTAGAGCGGCGTCGACCCGGTCCTCGTCCTCACTGAGCAGCGCGAGCAACTCTCGCTTGGAAGCGTCGTAAAAACAGGCCGTTCCGGCGTCGACGCCGACTCCAAGGACCTTGCCATCCGCTCGCTCGTCGACCCAAGCCCACTTAACGACTGGGTTGTCGCTGATCTTGAGTGTGGCCGCCGTTACGGCACGGCGAGGTCGGTCAGTCTCCTCGGTCGAGGGCCATGCAACGACGGAGAGCAGTATCGGGTAGGTGCCCGGAGGCACCTCGGCTACCACCGGCCGAGCATCATCGAAGCTGTTGAAGTAAGCGGGATCTACGGCGACGACCCGCCCGGTGGCAAGGTCCAGATGGCAAACCTCGGCAACCTCTAGCGTGGATTCGTACCCCTCGCGCCATTGATGGCGCGCTCCCTGTTCCAGGAGTGCCTCGGCATCCAGCCACTCGTCAAAAGCCATCCGCCCACCCTCCCTAGTGGCGCCTCAAGCTACCAGGACAGTGCGCGGCCGTTCCGGACACCGAGGATCCCGCTGGGGTGATTCAGGGGGTGAGGCGGTGAGGGCGGTAGGTGTGGCCGTTTTTGGTGAGGGTCCAGCGGGTCCAGTGGTTGGGTGAGAGTCGGAAGGGGAGATGGTCCTGGAGCCACGGGATGAGCGTGGCCAGGTCGTCGTCTGTTGCTTCTGGAATGGAGAGGCGTAGGCCCATGGATCGCTTGGCTTCGATGTGCAGGCTGGTTCGCGAAATGCCGAGGCTCACGCCGGTGGGGGTCTCGAAGGCGCCAAAGGCCGTTGGACGCTGATGGGGCCAGATGTCGCCGGCGGGTGTCTTCAACCTGACTGCGCCGTCCGCGCTGAGCCAGACCGGAGCCATTCCCCACGGGTTGGTGGGTAGAGGTTCCAGTGAAGCCAGCAGGTCGAGAGCCTCGCGGATTCGGTCCTGCGGGACAGGGAAGCGGTGGCCCTTCGCCGGGAATGCCTTGCGGATCTCCCGCACCGTCTTCCGGGCAGGTTCGAGCTCCGGGGTGTGCGGCAGGTGGAAGTAGTAGGACACGTCGTCTGTGACGGTGCAGGATTCCAAGAATCCACGCCAGGACGAGAACGCGTCGTGTACCGACGTACGGCCCAGGCCATGGGCGCCGCCGGACGAGATCGGCAGGCCGTCGTAGACCACCGCTGACTGAATTTGCTGCACCGTCCGACACTACGATCCTGTCGGTCGGGGCCCATCTGCGAGGCTGCCTGGATGAGCGCACGGTTGAAAGGCAGGCGACTTCGTGCGGAGGCGGCTATCGACGGCATCACCGCCTGGGCACAATCGCAGGGCGACGTACAAGGGCTCGCCTTGGTTGGTTCGTATGCATACGGTCGACCCCGGATGGCGAGCGACGTAGACATCGTCCTGGTTACAGCGACAAGGACCGCCACATCAGCGGAATGGAGTGGGCACGTTCCATCGACCGCAGACCTCGACTGATTCGTCGCCAGGACGCCCTCCGCATGCTCTAGCGAGAATCTGCTGGCTCAGGCGGTGGTGTTCCACTCGTAGTAGTCGGGTTCAGGGTCGACTCGGAAGCGGACGGCGTTGATTGTTTTCTGGCCGTTGATCCAGGCTTTGGAGATTCTGTGGCCGCCGTCCATCAGGCGGCCGTCTGCGGACAGGATCACTGGGTAGCTGAGGTCGGCTTCCTGGATGAGGGCGGCGTGGCGGGCGACCATGCGGCAGGTGACGGGCCTCCCGCCGAACCAGCAGTCCTGGTCGAACTCCGGGATTGAGTCGATCGGTACGGATTCGACAGGAAGACCTTCGGACAACTTCCAGAGGCGTTCGGTCAGGTAGAAAGCCCGGCCGCCGGGCACGGGACGTGAGTGCTTTTCAGGCATCGGGTGATTATCACCTGTTCACCCTCTGACAGCAGGCCCTTTGCTCGTCCGCGGGTCTGTCCACAGGGTTCCTCACAGGGGTGAACAAGTCAGGACAGTGCGGCGGCCTTACGTAGGAGGATTGCGCGTTCGGGTTGGTTGGTGCACAGGCGGGCTGCTATTTCCAGTTCGGCGCGGGCCTCGGCGTGGCGGCCGAGGCGGGTCAGGAGTTCGCCGCGGACGGTTGGGACGAGGTGTGAATTGGGGAGTCGGTCCAAGGCGACCAACTCGTCGACGATGGCCAGGGCTTGGGCCGGGCCTGAGGCCATGGCTACGGCGACGGCTCGGTTGAGCTCGACCACGGGCGAGGGCGCGACCCGGCCGAGTGCTTCGTACAGCACGACGATTCGATCCCAGTCGGTCTCCTCGACCGAAGGCGCCGACGCGTGGGCGGCGGCGATCGCGGCCTGCAGGCCGTACGGGCCGAGGCCGCGGGCGGATGCCTTGACCAGCGCGGCCAGCCCACGGTGAATGGCCGACAAGTCCCACCGCCGCCGGTCCTGGTTCTCCAGCAGGATCGGCGTACCGTCCGGGCCGGTCCTGGCCGGGAAGCGCGCGGCCGTCAGCTCGAACAACGCCAGCAGGCCGTGCACCTCCGGTTCGTCCGGCTGCAGCGCGGCCAGTGTGCGGGCCAGCCGGATCGCCTCGTACGCGACGTCGGGCCGCACCAGCCGCTCGCCCGATGTGGCCGTCGATCCCTCGGTGAAGATCACGTAGAGCACGCTGAGTACGCCGCTCAATCGTTCCCGGCGTTCGTCGGCGGCCGGCAGTTCGAAGGGCACCCCGGCCGCGGCGATCGTCTTCTTGCCCCGGGTGATGCGGGCCTGCACGGTCGGCACGGGTACGAGGAACGCGCGGGCGATCTCCTCGCTGGACAGGCCGCCGACCACGCGCAGAGTCAGGGCGACCTGGGCCTCGCGGGAGAGCACCGGATGGCAGCTGATGAACATCAGGGCCAGGACGTCGTCATCGATCCGGTCCGGGTCGATCTCGTCGTCGACCACCGGTGCCGTTGCCAGCAGCGCGTACCGGTCCTTCAGGGCGGTACGGCGGCGGATCGCGTCGATCGCCCGCCGCCGGGCCGTCGCCATCAGCCAGCCGGCCGGGCTGGCCGGTGCGGAGAGTGGCCACGACACCAGTGCCTCGGCCACCGCCTCCTGAGCCGCATCCTCGGCCAACCCGAAATCACCCGTGAACCGAGTCAGCGCGGCGACGATCCGCGCCGACTCGATTCGCCAGACGGCCTCGACGCCGGCTGCATCCATCAGCTCTGGCCGTTGCTCTCGCGGTAGGCGTCTGCCTTGCCGAACTTCGCGCTGTCCTGCGGGACCTCGTCCTCGCCGGGCACCCGCCGTACCTCGATCTTGGACCCGGGCACCGCCGGAACCCGCTTGGCCCACTCGACCGCCTCCTCCTTCGAGGCGACGTCGAGCAGGAAGTAGCCCCCGAACAGTTCCTTGGTCTCGCCGTACGGACCGTCCGTGACGATCGGCGCCTCGTCGGTGAAGTGCACCACGACGCCCAGGGCCGGATCGTCCAGACCCTCGGCCGCGACGTACACCCCGGCCTTGTCCATCGCCTCGATGAACTGGCGGGTCGTGGTCATCATCTCGTCGATGTTGGCCATCATGGCCGCGTTCGACTCGTCGGTGCCCCGCATGATCAGCATGTACTGCGCCATCACGTACTCCTTGTCCGACGGGGCCGCCTCTCGGCCCTCGCACCCCCAGGTCGAACGAGCGACCCGCGGATCGACAAGAACCGGAAGAAACTTCTCGCCGTCCCGACAGCTTCCCGCCACCACTCTTGCCGATTCAAGGACAGGCTGCACAGATTTGTTGTGGGATGGTGTCGGATCGGGGCGTTGGCGTTCGTGGAGTTGGTGTGGCGGCCGTTCGGGTCGTCGCGCTGAGAGGAGACGGCAGTGGCTGAGTATCTGATCACGTTCAACGACGAGTGGGTGCCGGATCAGACGGAGGAGGACCTGCGCACCAAGAGTGCCGGTGGTAGGGCGGTGATCGCGGAGATGGAGGAGGCCGGGATCTTCATCTTCAGCAACGGCGCGCTCGACGCCTCCACTGCGATCTGCAGCGTCGAGGCGAAGGACGGGGAGCCGATCTTCAGCGACGGTCCGTACGCCGAGACCAAGGAGCACCTCGGTGGCTTCGCCGTCATCGACGTACCGGACGACGAAACGGCGCGCTACTGGGCGGGCCGCCTGGCCGTCGTACTCAACTGGCCGCAGGAGGTCCACCGCTTCCCCAACCACGAACGCAACAACCAGCCGACCGAAACCGCCTGATCGCGCGGGTGGGCGAGCCACATCCGCTCGCCCACCCCGCACGGAGGTAGGGTCACCGGAATGTCGGTCTGGAGTGTGCCTGAGCGGGTTGAGCCGCCGAACGATCCGGTCGACGAGCGGGCTGCGCTCGAGGATCGACTCGAGTTCCACCGGACCACGCTGCTGCTGAAGTGCGGTGGGCTGACGCCGGAGCAACTGGTGCTGCGGTCGGTGCCGCCGTCGGCGATGTCCCTGCTCGGCCTGGTTCGGCATCTGTCCGGAGTCGAGGCCTGGTTCCATGCGTACGACGGCCAACCGGACCACCTGTACTTCTGGGACTACGTGCCAGGGTCGAGCGACGGATTCGTCGTCGATCCCACGCGGGCCGACGACGACCTGGCCAGCTATCAAGCGAGTGTCGCCCGGTCGCGGGCCGCCGTGGCAGGTCTCGGGCTCGACGAAGTCAGTCCCGGCGAGGACTACACGCTGCGGTGGATCTACCTGCACCTGATCGAGGAGTACGCGCGCCACAACGGCCATGCGGACCTCCTCCGCGAACGCATCGACGGCGCTACGGGCGAATAGCTTTCAGCTTGTGAAGGCCCAGGAGGCCATGAGGGGGAATTCGGCCCGCCAGAACGGGTCGCCGTGGTCTCCCTCGCGTTCGGTGATGACCACGTCTGCGTCGGCGTCGCGGAGGGCGTAGGCCCAGCGGGTGGCGTTCTCCATGAACCAAGGTTCCAGCGTGCCGGCGACAAGGTACGCGCGCGGGGGCGGGCTCGGCATGACCTCCGGCGGCCGGTAGCCGCCGCCAGGTGAGGCGGCGAAGATCGAGCCGTAGATATCCGGGTGGCGAACGCCCATGGCCAGCGCGAGTTCCGCGCTCGCCGAGACGCCGCACACCGCGGTCCGTTCGGGCGGCAGGGCGACGCCGAAGCGGGATCGCACCCAGTCGCGGACGTCCTCGACGAAGAACTTCTCGTGCGCCGCGAACCGCTCCTCGTTGAACGACGGCGAGTACTCCTCGATCCGCACCATCTCGTCCGAGTCGTCCGTACGGTACGCACCGACCACCATCGTCGGCGGTACGTCGGCCTGCTCGAGGTCCCCGCCCCACGGGGCGATCAGTTGGCCGTCACCCGCGAACACGATGGCTTCCGGTGGATCCGCCGGCACGTAAACGGCCACCTGCCGCCCACCGTCGTACTCGAACGTCTCAGTGACGACCATTGATCTCACCGTTCCAGTAGGCACAGCGTCGCGAGGGCTCGTCGATCGGACACAGATCGCACGTACATGGGCCACGAGTGTTGCAAGACTGGGGGCGTGAGTGAAATGGATTTCAGTGGTTATCAGCAGGCGGCGGCGCGGACCGGTGGGGTGGTCGCGACCGATCATCCGATCGTGTACCCGACCTTGGGGCTGGTGAACGAGGCGGGCGAGGTCGCCGGCAAGGTGAAGAAGATCTTCCGCGATCGGCAGGGTGTGATCACCGACGCGGACCGGCAGGCGCTGACGCTCGAGCTCGGCGACGTGCTCTGGTACCTGTCCGAGCTGTGCACCAGGCTCGAGATCCGGCTCGAGGACGTTGCCGAGCACAACATCGCGAAGCTTGCCGACCGGGCGTCGCGCGGTGTCCTCGGCGGCGACGGAGACCTGCGCTGAGTTTCAGGGCCGGAAGCTGTCGGCTGCTGCCTGCACCTGAGCCCTTCGCTCGTCCCAGAACGCCGCGTCCGCGGCAACGGTCGTGCCGTCGCCGAGCCGACCGTCGAGTTGTTCGCGGAGGATGTCGGCATGGCCGGCGTGTTGGGACGTCTCGGCAACCATCCTGATCAGCAGCACACCCAGCGTGGTGTCACGGTGCCCGTCAGCCCAGTGCGCGACGTACCCCGGGCTGTTCAGCTCGAGCGAGGCCACGGTCGTGTCGGCGTGCGCGCACGCCTTCCGATACACGTCGACGACGTACTCCCGCGACTCGTCCGGCGTCGCCCACATGTCGATCTCGGTGAACGGGTCGTTCCGGAACCACGAGGGCTGCTCCTCCGGCGGCCGCCCGAACGCGTCACCGAGGTACCCGTACTCCAGCCCAGCCAGATGCTTGACCAACCCGAGCAGATTCGTCCCGGTCGGAGCCAAAGGCCGCCGTACGTCGTACTCCGACAACCCGTCCAACTTGTCCAGCAGCCCTCCGCGACTGACCTGCAAAACCCGCAACAGCTCAGTCTTCGGATCCATGAACCGGAGTCTAGGTCGACAGGGCTAATACTCGATCAGGCCGCCGGCTTTGACGGGTGGGACGTGGCCGGTGGGTGGGCGGGACTCGGACAAGGCGACGCCGATGTCGACCAGGGCGGCGCGGCGGAGGGTCGGGACCTCGGGGATCGGGGTCCAGACGGATTCGGCGGTCTCGCCGTTGGGTTCGGGGCGGGTGGTGCCGGCGGTGATCCGGACGGCGTAGAAGATGCCGATGTTCTGATGGTCGTCGGGCCCGGGACGACGACGTACGGCGGCCGGCACGATCCGCGAGTCGACCCCCAGCAGCCGCTCGACGACCGACTCGTATCCCGTCTCCTCGGCCACCTCCCGCGTCACGGTGTCGAACGGATCCTCACAAGGCTCGACACCACCACCCGGCAGGGTCCACCAACTCCCATCGCCGTACGGCGAGACATACCGCGCCAGCAGCACCCGCCCGTCCTCAACACACACCGCATAAGCAGCCACCCGTCGACTCATTCCGGGACCCTAACCCGGCTCAGGTGAGAAACCTCCGCTGAGACGTACCTAACGACAGGTAGTGCACCTGCGAGACGCCGTACGCGCGGACTCGGCCACGCTCAGGTGCACTACCTGACGGACTGATACCTCCTGTCCTTAACGCACACCGGAATAGGTTCCGTGGGGTTGGAGGTTGGGGCGGGTATGACAGTTGAGATCGGGGTCATTCTGCCGACGTCGTCGCCGGATCCGGCGCGGGCGATCCTCGGGGATGTGCGGGAGAGTGCGCGGTACGCCGAGGAGATCGGGCTGGACTCGGTCTGGTCGACGGACCATCTGATCGCGAGTGCGCCGATGCTGGACAGTTCCGTCGTACTGGCGACCGCGGCCGCGGTGACCGAGCGGATCACAGTCGGGTACAACGTGATGTTGCTGGCGTTGCGGCCTGTCGCGTGGGCGGCGAAGCAGATCAGCACGTTGCAGCTGGTGTCGAACAACCGGCTCGTGCTGGGAGTCGGGACCGGCAATCCCGCGCACGGTGACATCGGCTGGCGGGCGGCCGGTGTCGAGTTCGCGGACCGCGGACGGCTGACGGACGAGGCCCTCGCCGTACTCCCGGATCTCATCGCGGGCAAACCCACGACAGTAGGGACGGACCTCGACGTGACGATCGCGCCCGGGTCGCCGGTGCCGCCGATCTTCGTGGCCGGGAACGGTGTACGGGCGCATCGGCGAGCGGCGGCGTACGCCGATGGATGGGCGACGATCGCGGCCTCGCCGGCCGAGGTACGGACGAACCTGGAACGGATCAACGAACTTGCCGACGGCAAGCAGTTGAGGGCGACCGTGGTGGCACCTCAGCTCGACGGCGACCCGCTCGAGCAACTGGCCGCGTATGAGGCGGCCGGTGTCGAGCGCATCATCCTGCCGCCCACCGGTGACTGGCACGACGACTACGACCGGGCCGCCGCCCTGAAAGCGGGCTGACGAAAACTGCAGGGATTGGACCTGTCGAGGGTTCGCCTGCCTGGGGAGACTGGATCTCATGTACGTTCCTGCGCACTTCGCCCCTGACGACGAGGCCGTTCTGGAGTTGCTGGCCCACCACGGGGCGGCGGATCTGGTGACGATGACGCCCGACGGGTTGACGGCGACGATGCTCCCGTTCATCCACGATCGCGAGCGGAACGTGCTGCTCGGGCACCTGGCGCGGAACAACGAGCACTGGCGCCTGCCCGTGATCGGCGATGCGCTGGTGATCATGCGCGGGCCGGACGCCTACGTCTCCCCGACCTGGTACGCCTCCAAGCGCGACCACGGCCGCGTGGTCCCGACCTGGAACTACATCACCGCCCACTTGCACGGAACGATGACCGTGTACGACGACCCTGCCTGGGTGGAGAACGTCGTACGGCGTTTGTCGGACCATCACGAGGCGGGCCGGGCGGAGCCGTGGTCGGTGGACGATGCGCCGGCGAAGTACGTCAGCGGGCAACTGCGGGCGATCGTCGGCGTCGAGATCGGGATCAAGCGGATCGAGGCCAAGTTCAAGCTCAGCCAGAACCGTCCGTCCGCGGACGTCGACGGCGTGATCGACGGTCTCCGGGCCGATGGCGACGACCGGTCCGCCGCAGCAGTCGCCCAGCACCGCCGCGCTTGACCTTGACCTGAAGGGCAAGGCTTACGATCCCGTCATGTCTGGAATTGTCGTGGTGGGAGTAGGGCCTGGGATCGGGCTCGCGGTGGCGCGCCGGTTCGTCCGGGAGGGGATGAGCGCCGGGCTGATCGCGCGCTCGGAGGCGACGGTGAAGGCTGCGGCCGAAGAGCTCGGGAGTGCCGAGGTACTGCCGATCACGGCCGATGTGACCGACGAAGCCGGCCTCCGTACCGCGCTCGATCAGGTGGTCGAGGCGTACGGCGTACCCGAGGTGGTCGTCTACAACGCCGCACTGATCCAGCCGGACCGGATCGGCGAGCTCACCGCGCAGCAGCATCTCGACGCCTTGTCGGTGAACGTGGTCGGCGCGATCACCACCGCGGCGCAGCTCGTGCCCGCGATGGCCGAGCGCGGCAGCGGGTCGTTCCTGATCACCGGCGGCATGCCGCTGCCGAAGCCCGACTACGCGAGCCTCTCCCTCGGCAAGGCCGGCGTCCGCGCGGTCGTCACCCTCCTCCACCAGCAGTACGGCGCGGCCGGCGTCCATGCCGCGAGCGTCACCGTCAGCGGCGGAGTCTCCCCCGGCAGCGGCTGGGACCCGGACGACATCGCGAACCACTACTGGCGCCTGCACACCCAGACTCCGGCGGAATGGATCCACGAGATCGTCATCTGACCCCTTGTCGTATTGTTGAACAATCTCTACCGTGAGATCACCCGAGAGGGGGTCTCATGACGACGACTGCAACGCTCAGTCCGGCCCAGGCACGGTCGCTGTTCCGGGACGACTACAGCGGACCGACCACCGGTTGGGCCGGCGGGTACACGCAGACCAACCTGATCGCAGTCCCCGCGGACTGGGCGTACGACGTGTTGCTCTTCTGCACCCGCAACCCGCAGGCCTGCCCGGTGCTCGACGTGAGTGATCCGGGCGACCCGACGACGCGGCTTGCTCGGGGCGCGGACCTCCGGACCGATCTTCCGCAGTACCGGATCTGGCAGGACGGCGAGTTGGTGGCCGAGGTGGCGGATGCGACCGAGGTGTGGCGTGACGACCTGGTCGCGTTCTCGCTCGGGTGCAGTTTCACGTTCGAGTCTGCGCTGGCGGCTGAGGGAGTTCCGCTGCGGCACGTCGATCAAGGGCGGAACGTGGCGATGTACGTGACCGATCGCGACTGCGAGCCGGCCGGGCGGTTGCACGGTCCGCTGGTGGTGTCGATGCGCCAGATTCCGGCGGACCGGGTCGACGACGCCGTACGGATCACGCGAGCGATGCCGGCCGTGCACGGCGGGCCGGTGCACATCGGGGACCCGAGCGGGTTGGGGATCACCGACCTCGCGCGGCCGGACTTCGGCGATCCGGTCGACGCGGCCGACGGCGACGTACCGGTGTTCTGGGCGTGCGGTGTGACTCCGCAGGCGGCACTGATGGCGTCCCGGCCGCCGTACGCGATCACGCACTCGCCCGGCTACATGTTCATCACCGACCGCCGCGACAGTGACTATCGCGTTTAGAGCAGCTTGCGCCTGAAGCCCTCGGCAACGGCGGCGGCGCGGTCGGAGACGTCGAGTTTGGCGTAGATGTTGAGCAGGTGGGTCTTGACCGTCGCCTCGCTGATGAACAGGTGGCGGGCGGCCTCGCGGTTGGTGTTGCCAGCAGCAACCAACTGCAGGACCTCGAGTTCGCGTGGGCTGAGGAGGTCGGCGGCCGGCGGGGTACGGACATGGTTCATCAGCGTGCCGGCGACCGAGGGAGCCAGGACCGTCTGGCCGTCCGCGGCGGCCCGAACGGCGCGCAGCAGCTCGTCGCGCGGCGCGTCCTTGAGCAGGTACCCGGTGGCGCCGGCCTCGATCGCGGGTACGACGTACCCGTCCGTGTCGTACGTCGTCAGCACGAGGACTCGTGCCCGTACGCCGCGATCGGCCAGCTGACCGATCGCCGCGACGCCGTCGACGCCGGGCATCTGCAGGTCCATCAGGATCACGTCCGGCCGCAGCGCCTCGGCCAGCCGGATCGCCTCGGCCCCGTCGCCTGCCTCGCCGACCACCTCGAAGTCGGGATCGGCTGCGAACATCCCGCTCAGCCCGTCGCGGACGATCGGATGGTCGTCGGCGATCACCAACCGGATCATGCCGGCCGTCCCGTCAGCGGCAACGTCGCGGAGATTGCCGTACCGAAGCCGGGCTCGGACTCGATCTCGAGCGTTCCGTCCATCGCTTCGACCCGCTGCCGCATCGCGACCAGTCCAAACCCGCCTGCCTCCGAGGAGGAGATCCGGGCCGGATCGAAGCCGGCACCGTCGTCCCGGACGTCCAGCGCGACCTTCTTCTCCATGTAGGACAGCGTCACACCCACCCGGGACGCCTGCGCGTACTTCGCCACGTTCGCCAACGCCTCCTGAGTTGCCCGCAGCAGAGTTGATTCCGCCTCGGGTGTCATCACCCGCGGCGTGCCGGTAGTGGTCAGCCGTACGTCGACTCCGTGCACCGCCGACCAGCGCCGTACGACGTCTGCGATCGCCCCGCTCAACGTCGCCGACTGCAGCGGTTGTGGACGGAGCGCGTGCACCGAGCGGCGTGCCTCGGTCAGACTCTCGCGCGCCAGCCCGACCGCGGTCGACACGTGCCGGCGCCAATCGGAGCCGTTCTCGGCGGCCTGGAGTTGGGTGACGATCCCGGTCAGTCCCTGCGCGAGGGTGTCGTGGATTTCGCGGGCCATCCGCTGCCGCTCGTCGATCACGCCGGCTTCGCGGGCCTGGGTCAGTAACTGCTCGTGCAGGATCGCGTTCTCCGCGAGGCTGGCCTCGAGCCGGCGGTTGGTCTCGGTGAGCGCGTCCACGGCGTCCTTGCGCTGCTGACTCAGCACCTCGGCGCGCCTGCCGAGCCAGGCCGCCAGGCACATCCCGATCACGTTCACCCCGATCACCGCGCCCGAGCCGAGAACCCCGACCACGTCGGTCTTCGGAATGTCGTACGACTGCGCGACGCCGGCAAGCACCGCGACCGCCCCGACACCGAGCAGTTCACCGGGCCACGGCAGCAGAATGAACGTGTAGAAGTAGCCGGCCGGAGTGAGGAAGCCGAACCACGGATCCCGCACCACCAGGACCGCGAGCAGCACCACGAAGCCGGTCACGAAGATCGCCATCGCGCCGACCTCGGTCCGGTGGGCCGGGCGAAGCGTGAACATGCCGAGGATCCACAGCGCGACCAGTGCGCACAGCATCAGGTCGACGGTCAGTGACCCGGGCTGGTCGCGCTTGATCAGGATCGTGACGGCGGCGAGGCACGCGAGCAGCACATACGGCACCACGGTCAACCGCAGCGGCCAGACCTGCTCACTCATGTCACCCAGTGAACACCGAGCGAAGGTGCTTGCTGTTCACCTGCAGCGTGACCCCCAGAAGCAGCAGGCCGCAGACAGCCTGCTCGCCCTTCATCCACAGCGGGAAGGTGCCCGGCAGCGCGATGATCACCACGATCGCGACCAGCATGACCGCCGAGACGATCCGGAGCCGGAGGTAGCCCCTTCGCGAACCCCTGGCCGCGCTACGGGCGAACAGGACGGTCAGCAGGGCGCTCGCGACCACGATCGTCCCGCGGACCCAGACCGCATCGTTCACCACGGTTGCATGGTGGCGCAGGGCAACGATGGCGACGAGTGTGAGCACGCTGATCGCGAGATAACCGCCGGTCAGCAATTGCACGCTCCGCAACGCGGCCGTACTTCGCGGGTGTTCGACATTCACCGGAGGAGTCATGTGTCGACTGTCTCGTCGGGGGTCGGGTGGGCGCATCGTCCACTCGGCCCCACTCAGCTCAACCGATCGGTGGATCCGTTCGGTTGCGCCAGCGGAAGTCGCAGACGACGGCACGGTGGTCGGACGGATAGGTGCCGTCGACGGCGTCACCCGCGATGACGGCCGACTCGACGTTGACCAGCTGATCCTCGTGGCCCGGGCGGTAGAAGATGTGGTCGATCCGCTGATCGACCAGTTCCGGACCGGCCTCGAGCGGCGCGGACGGATGCGTCGACGGCAGCGTGACCGCATCGGACGCACCGTTGCCCGACGTCCAGGCGTCGATCAGTACCTCGCGCAGTGGACGCAGTACGGCGCTGTCCGCCGCCGCGTTCAGATCGCCCATCACCAGGGACGGGCACGGCCCGTCGGCGGCTGGATCGGTACCGAGGTCGGCGAGCAGCGCGGCCTGGGCGAGCCGGTCGTCGCTGAAGGTCGTCGCATGCTCCAGGCACGCCACCACGATCGGCAGCGGACCGGCCGGATGAGCGACCCGGGCACGCAGGGCGACCGGATCCCAGGACCGATGGCGGGCCGGCATCGGGATCGCCTCGTGCTCGACGATCGGCCACCGACTCAGCAGCGCGATCCCGAGTTCTACGCCGTCGTGATCGGGCGTCAGCACCGGCTCGGGGGTCCGCGGGTACGACGGCGACGCGAAGACCGCGTGGAACCCGAGCGCATCGGCGAACTCGTCCGCCTGCGTCGTGCCGTCGGCGCCCCACACCTCCTGCAGCGCGATCACGTCCGGAGTGAACCGCTCGATCGTCGCGAGGATCCCGGGCTGCCGTTCCCGCCAGCGTGGCCCGAATCGCCACCAGATGTTCCAGGTCATCGCACGAAGTTGCGGGTCAGCCACGACGTCTCCTTCCGGCTCGGGGTGCGAACCCCTGGTACCCACCACCGGCAGGCACACGATCGTTGCCCTGAGCACCTTGCTTCCGTGTCAGTTTGTGCACGGACTGTCACAGACTGTCACGACGCGTTTACGGCTGCGTGCAGATGTCCGGACAAGGCTGGCGGCGGCGGGAGCGGTCGGCCGATCGTCGATTCAGGAACACGAAGTCCAGAAGAGTTCGAGTCAGGTCGACCACGGGAGGGTCCGGACACGTGCTCGAGACTTATCGCGGAATCCCACACCTGTCGGACACCTGGCTCGTACTGACCGGCATGACCCTGCCGGTCGCCCTTTCCTCGCTCCGCCGCCCGGGCGACCTGGTCCCCCGGCTGGCCGCGTTCTGCCTGCCGGCCGCGTTCGCGCTGGTGATCGCGGCGACACTCAGCCCGACGACGCATCGCCTCGGTCAGATCGGCGAGTGCGGCACGCACCTGACCACGACCGGCGGACTGACGTCGCTCCAAGGTCTGCTCAACGTCGTGCTGTTCGTGCCGGCCGCGGTCATGCTCACGCTGGCCAGCGGCCGTCCGGGCGACGGCATCGCCGCCGGGATCGGGATGTCGGCCGCGGTCGAGGCGGTGCAGGCGCTGCTGCCGCAACTCGGCAGGTCGTGCCAGTTGCACGACCTGATCGCGAATTCGGTCGGCGCCTTCTGCGGAGTCGGCCTGGCCGCCGGCCTCCAGACGCTGATCCGGAGCCTGGTCGCGCGGCCGGGCTTCCTGGTCGTCAGCCCGGCGGTGGTCGAGCACGCCGCGATGCTCGTCGTACGGCGGCCGCGGCATCCGGCCCGGCACCGACGCGAGACCCTGGTGTCGGCCGGTCGTCCGGCGAGATATCACAGTACGAACACACAGTTATCCGGATAGTTATCCACAGGCTGTGGATAGGACCGTGGATGACCGCCTGACTACCTGGGGATATCCACAGCGAGGTCAGGGTCGCACGTCGAGGCCGAGCGTGGCCGCCACGACCATCGCCTGGGTGACGTCGATCCGGGCGTCCTTGAGGGTGACGGTCAGCGGATCGAGCGTCGACAGGTCGGAACCGCGCAGATCGGCACCGGTCAGGTCGGCCTTCTGCAGGGACGCACCGGACAGGTCGAGGTCCCGGAGCACGGCCTTCTGGGCCCGCAGACCGGTCAGATCCGCCTCGCGCATCTTCACCCCGGTGAACTCGGCGCCCTTGAGATCCGCTCCGGGCAGGCCGGTGAACGACCAGTCGCCGCCGACGACCTTCATCAGGCTGTGGGCGCAGTCGTCGAACAGACTGCCGACCATCTTGGACCGGGTGAACGTCGTGTCGAACAGCGAACACCGCACGAACGTGCAGTTCACGAACGCGGCGTCGGTGTGCGTCGACGCGTTGAACCGGACCCCGCGGAACGCGCACTCCTCGAACACCCCGGCGCGGTTCTCCACCTCGGTCAGGTCGGAGTCGATGAACAGCACCCGGCGGTACGTCTGCCCGGACGGGTCCTCGTCGTCCCAGTCCCGGATCGTCGACTCGGTCTGCGCCGCCGGACGCCCGCCCCTACGGTCAGCCATGACTCTCCCTCGCTCGATGAGCCCCCACACTGCCACGCCGTGCCGACACTGTGATGCTGACGACGGAGAACGTACGGCGGACCGACAAATAACGGCCGCACGATGGAGGGGTGACCGGAACTGAGCGGGTGATGGTGTTCGGCGCGGGAGGTTTCCTCGGCGCCAGGATCTGCGCGCTGCTCGCCGACCGGGGTATCGAGTACCGCGGACTGAGCCGGACCCGCAGCGAGCCGTACCGGCGCTGCGACCTGGCCGCGATGCACCCGTACGCGCTGGACACGCAGATCGGAATGTACAAGCCGACCGTGATCGTCAACGCCGTCGGCGCCACGTTCGGCGAGCCGGCCGATCTGGTCCGGGCGAACGTGATCGCCGTGGAGGCCCTGCTCGGCTCGGTGCGCGACCAGGCCGGCCATGCCCGGTTCGTCCAGCTCGGCTCCGCGGCGGAGTACGGCGGTGCTCCGCACGGCACCAGCCTGTCCGAGGACAGCGCGCCGCGGCCGCTCGGTCCGTACGGGATCACCAAGCTGGCCGGGTCCGAGCTCGTGCTGCGGGCGCAGCGAGCCGGCGCGGACGCCGTCGTACTGCGGATCTTCGATGCGATCGGGCCGGGAGCGCCGGACAGTACGCTCACCGGGCGGGTGATCCGGGACCTGCGGTCGCGTCAGCTGATCGAGGTCGGGTCGCTGGACGTGTGGCGCGACTTCGTCGACGTACGGGACGTGGCCGAGGCGGTACTCGCGGTCGCGCTCGCGGACGGGAAGCTGCCGCCGGTGCTGAACGTCGGGACCGGCCGGGCCACGCTCGCGCGGGACATCGCCGGGCAACTGTTCGAGCTCAGCGGTCAGCCGGCGACGATCGTCGACGACGCCGAGCAGGAGACCGCGCTCGGCGCGCCGTGGCAGCAGGCCGACCCCACCCTGATCGGGGACACGCTCGGCTGGTCCCCCAAGGTCGCCCTGGAGCAGTCCCTGGCCGACAGTTGGTCGGAGCCCGTCTAGCACAATCGGCCTGTGGAAATCCGAGCTGTTAGTGAGGCTGCTCCGGATCGGCGACCGCCGGCTGTCAACGAGGACCTCGTCCTGACCGGGCCTGACTTCGCCGTCGTGCTCGACGGTGCCACGGCTCCGGCGGGCGTCGAGTCCGGCTGCCGGCACGACGTCCCCTGGCTGGTCATGCGGCTCGCCCGCGAACTGGCCCCTCCACTTCTCACCCGATCGCCCACACCGCTTCCCGACCTGCTCGCCGAGGCGATCGCCGGCGTCCGCGCGACCCATGCTGATACCTGCGACGTCAGCAACCCAGACAGTCCGTCGTCCACTGTCTCGATGGTTCGGCTGCACCCGGACCACGTCGAGCATCTCGTCCTGGCCGACTCACCCGTCGTCCTGCGCTCACCGGACGGAAAGATCACTGTCCACAGCGACGACCGGATCGAGCGTCTCCCGGAGCGGACCCTCGAGGCCGTACGCCGGTTGCGCAACCAGCCAGGCGGCTTCTGGGCGGCGAGTACCGAGCCCCAAGCGGCGTACGAGGCAGTGGTCGGGACCACGGACCGGGCCGACATCGACGTGATCGCAATCCTGTCCGACGGCGCGTCCCGCTTCACCGAACGCTACGGGCACCCGTGGGAAGAACTGCTCGACGTACTCACGACCGACGGCCCGCGACGGCTGATCGACCTGGTGCGGGAACACGACGCCGCGGCGACCACCCCCGGCTGGAAGCGGTACGACGATGCGAGCGTCGTACTGCTTCAGGGGCCGTAGGTCGGGAAACCCTGGCCGGGATGCTGCTGGCGCGGGGCGTACTGCGGTGTCTGAGGCGGCGGCTGCACGAAGTCCTGGACCGGTGGCGGCGGAGCGAGCCGCGACTGCTGCCAGCCGCCGATCTGCAGCATCAGCAGTGACGCCGTGACCGCCGCGACGATGAGCAGGACCGTCGCGACCGTGAACCCGATGTCGACGGCCAGCGCGACCCGGACCATGTAGTCCTGCAGGTCGTAGATGTCGACGTACTGACCCTCGACGTCGCTTTCCGCCACCTCGACCAGCCGGACGATCCAGATGACGAACCCGATCACCGCGGCCGATCCGCCGCCGACGATGACGACCCAGAAGCCGCTCCAGGACACCCACCACGTGTACAGCAGGGCGCGGATCCGGCCGGATCGGGCGATCCCGGGCCGGTCCCGGGGCTCGCTGGCGCGGGCGACGTCCTCGACGACCTGCAGCGGGTACCAGAACTGCACGATCGGGCAGATCCACGCGCCGACGACCCACCCAGGCGACCGGCGGTGCGCGCCGTGGGTCGGGACGGTCGGGTTCGGGGCGAACGGCGAATAGAGGAAGTCGACGTTGTCGCGGGCGCGCCACAGCCAGACCAGGAACGCGATCCCGGTCCCGATCAGCAGGTAGCTGACCAGGTTGAGCAGCGGGCCGGTGCCGGCGATCGACTCCATGCCGCGCTCGATCTCCTCGTCGGAGAGCAGCCCGTACACGAACCGCTTGACCTCGCCGTACGACCGCCAGAGCAGCACGCACTGGATCACGGCGCAGAGAGCGGTCACCCCCATCAGCGCGATGCTGACGATCGCGAGCGCCCGCAACGGCCGGTACTGCGGCACCACCGGCATCGGCTGGTACGGCATCGGCTGGTAGGGCCCCGGCCCCTGATACGGCCCTGGTCCCTGGTACGGCTGCGTCACCTTCTACCTCCCCGCAGCCAAGTTAACCCCAAGACCGGAGTCACACCGCCGCAAAGGCCTCCCGTACGGCGGGCAGCGCGAGCTCCCGGTCCGCCGCGGACAGCCCGAGCCGCGTCCGCCGATCCAGTACGTCGTCCTCGGTCAGCGCCCCCTCGTGCCGGACGGCGAACTTCACCTCGGCGTACGTCGTCCGCAGCCCCGGCGCGATCGGGTCCTGCAACTCGGGCGGGCCCGCGATCACCTGCGGCGCCTCCACGCCGTACCGCTGGACGAACCGCGCCGGCGCCCGCACCGCGGCCAGGTGCACGCGATCGGCCGCGCCCACGAGCGGGATCCGGTGAGTCTCACATGAACGCCGTACTTCGATAGTCGACTGCGCGAGCGCCTTGTCGAGTGCGTCCTGCGCCATCCGGCGATAGGTCGTGAGCTTGCCACCGACGATCGTCACGACGCCGTCCGGGCTGGTGATGACCGCGTGCCGCCGGGAGATGTCGGCGGTCTTGTCCTCGCCGTTGTGGTGGCCTGTGTCGAGCAGCGGCCGGAGCCCGGCGTACGTGCCGAGCAGGTCTGCGCGCGTGACCGGCTGCTGCACTGCGGTGCTGATCGTGTTCAGCAGGAAGTCGATCTCCCCGTCGGTGGCATGCGGTACGTCGCTCACCGGGCCGGGCGCCTCCTCGTCGGTGAGGCCGACGTACACCCGGTCGTCGGGCGCCGGGATCGCCATCACCACGCGCCGCAGCTCCCCCGGCACGGGCACGGTCAGTACGGCGGACAGCCCGCCGAACACGGACTGCGGCAGCACGAGGTGGGTGCCGCGGCTCGGCCGGAGCTTGATGCCGGAGGCAACTTGATCCGCCCAGATCCCGGCCGCGTTGATCACCACCCGCGCATCCACCGACCGCCGGTCCCCGGTCAGTTGATCGACCAGGACCGCACCGCGGCCGGTGACCTCGGTGGCAGCGACATGGGTCAGGATGCGAGCGCCGTACTGCGCGGCCGTCCGGGCGATCGCAACGACCAGGCGGGCGTCGTCGTACAACTGCCCGTCCCAGGTGAGGAAGCCGCCGCGCATCCCCTCGGGCTTGAGCGTCGGCGCGTAGCGCAGGATCTCGGCCGAGCTGACCCGGCGGGAGTGTGGCAGGTAGTCGTCGCTGGTCCGCGCGAATGTGCGTAGTACGTCGCCGCCGAGGAAGGCCGTCCGCAGCAGCGCCGCCTGCCCGAAGCTTGCCTGCGGCAACCACGGCGCGATCTGCGGGATCGGGTGCACCAGATGCGGCGCGGTGGTCTTCATCAGGATGCCGCGCTCGACGGCGCTCTCGTACGCGATCCCGACATGACCGGACACCAGGTAGCGCAGGCCGCCGTGCACGAGCTTGGAGCTCCACCGGCTGGTCCCGAACGCCAGATCGTGCTTCTCCACCAGGGCAACGGTCAGTCCGCGCGCGGCCGCGTCCAGCGCCACGCCGGCGCCGGTCACCCCGCCGCCGACGACGAGAACGTCGACCGCCGTCAGCGAGTCGAGCTCGCGGGAGCGCCGTGCTGCATTGAGGCTCGCGTTGCCCACGCTGATCATGGCGTCAGATACCTGGTGAGCATCACCCGCAGCTCCTCGTCCAGCTTCGGATACTCCTCGTGCGAGGCCATTACCGGACCCGACACCGCCGACGCCAGCGAGACCAGGATGATCTGCCGCGCCAGCCACACCGGGTCGCCGTCGCGGATCGAGCCGTCGGCCTGCCCCTGGCGGATGCCTTCCTCAACCAGCGCGAGATGGGCGACGGTGCTGCTGCCGCGGCGCTCCAGCAGGTACGGCGTGAGGAACTCGGGGTCGAGCTCGATGATCTTGCGCATCAGCGGGTGCACGCGGGTCTTCGCGACCACCTCGACGACACCCTCGACCAGGCGCGCCCGGCCGTCCACGGCATCCGGCTGGAAGGCGGACACCAGCGCGATCGTCCACTCCCGGGTCATCAACGCGGCGACCACGGCCTGCACGTTCGGCCAGCGGCGGTACAGAGTCGCGCGGGAGACTTCGGCGTGCCGGGCGATATCGGCCATCGTCATCCGGCGCATCCCGATCGCGAGCAGCAGCTCGTACGCCGCGTCCAGGATCCGCTCCTCGCCGATCGCGTTCGCCGGCGTGGGACGGGTGCTGGTTTCCTGATCCGAGTCGCTGCTACGCTGAGACATCACACGTCAGAGTGTATCAGCGACTCTGTGATCCCGGAACTGTCCAGGGGAGGTGGGAGCCAGGGGGTTCCACCTCCCCTGGACGCTACCTCGCAGAACCACCGAAAGGGAGTCAGCGATGACCGAATCCGACCTCCCGGTGGTGCAACTCACGCCCGGCCGCTGGGGCGACCCCGCCCACCCGGTCGAACTCCCGGCAGCCGCGGCCGAGGCTCTCAAACACCTCGGCGTACGGCGACCCGCCGCCGAGGCCGTCGAACCGGCCGACCGACCAGGGCTCACGGCTGACCAGCTGTCGTTCTTGAGTCAGGTCGTAGGGAACGAGCATGTGGCCTCCGACCTGGAGTCTCGCTGGGCGCACACCCGCGGCTACTCGACGACGGACCTGCTGAGGGACCGTGCAGGCGACACCTCGGACATGCCGGATGCGGTCGTCTACCCCGCCTCACACGACGAGGTCCAGGAGCTGCTGACCGGTTGCGCTGAGCAGGGCCTCGCCGTCGTCCCATACTCCGGCGGTACGTCGGTCGTCGGCGGCCTCGCGCCGTCCCGCCGCTTCGTCACCGTGGACCTGCGACGACTCGATCAACTCGTCGAGCTCGACGAGGTTTCGCGAACGGCCAGGCTGCAGGCCGGCGTCCGCGGTCCAGCGGCTGAGGCGCTGCTGGCCGAGCGCGGCTACACGCTGGGCCACTTCCCGCAGTCCTATGAGGGCGCGTCGATCGGCGGGTACGCGGCGGCGCGGTCGAGCGGTCAATCGTCAGCCGGGTACGGCCGGTTCGACCAGATGGTGGTCGGCCTGACGCTCGCCACTCCGCGCGGCACGATCGAGCTCGGACGCGCCCCGATGTCGGCCGCCGGCCCGGACCTGCGCCAGCTCGTGCTCGGGTCGGAGGGTGCGTTCGGCATCATCACGTCGGTCGTCGTACGGATCCGGCCGCGACCGACCGAGCGGCATTTCGAGGGCTGGCGGTTCGAGAGCTTCGACCTCGGGCTGGCCGCCGTACGACGGCTCGCGCAGGACGGGCCGCTGCCGACGGTGCTGCGGCTGTCGGACGAGGTCGAGACCGCGGTGAACCTCGCCGACCCGGACGTCCTCGGCGGCGGCTCCGGTGGCGTCCTCGCGATCATCGGCTTCGACGGCCCGTACAACCAGGCGACCGCGGACGTGTTGACAGCCGCCGGCGGGACGAACCTCGGCGCGGACCCGGGCGAGACCTGGCGGGTCGGTCGCTACCGGGCGCCGTACCTCCGCGATCCCCTGCTCGACGAAGGCGCGCTCGTCGAGACCCTCGAGACAGCAGCGTTCTGGTCGCGCATCCCGGCCCTGAAGACGGCAGTCACCCAAGCGCTCGTCGGTGCTTTGGGCGCCACGCCGCCGCTGGTCCTCTGTCACATCTCCCACGTCTACGAGACCGGCGCATCGCTCTATTTCACGGTGATCTGCGCACAGTCCGACGATCCGATCGAGCAGTGGCGGACGGCGAAACACGCCGCCAACCAGGCGATCGCCGACGCCGGCGGCACGATCTCCCATCACCACGGTGTCGGCACCGACCACCGCGACGCCTACGCCACCGAGATCGGCCCCTTGGCGATCGAAACGCTGCGTGCGGTCAAGAACACCCTCGACCCCGGCAACGTCATGAACCCAGGCGTCCTGGTGCCGGAGTCCGAGAAGGGCTTGACCTCAAGTTAGCTTGAAGTATGACGGTGTCGGCATGACTCCTGAACCGTCCGACCGTCCTGTTGCTCTCGTCACCGGCGCATCCGCCGGCCTTGGGCTCGCACTCGCGCACGGGCTGGCCGATCGCGGCTGGGCGCTCGTGATCGACGCGCGCGGCGCCGAAGCGCTCAAGGACGCCGCCGACGCACTGGCTGACCGCACCGACGTCGTACCGCTGGCCGGCGATGTCACCGACCCCGACCACCGCGCCGATCTGGTGGAGGCGATCACCGAGCTCGGTCGACTCGACCTGCTCATCAACAACGCCAGCTACCTCGGGCCGAGCCCGCTGCAAGCACTGGCCGCGGCCGACCTCGACGAGCTCCGTCGCGTGTACGAGGTCGACGTACTCGCACCGATCGCACTCACACAAGCCCTGCTCCCCGCACTCACCACAGCGTCCGGTGTGCTGATCAACATCAGCTCCGACGCCGCAGTAGAGGCCTACGAGACCTGGGGTGGCTACGGCTCCGCCAAGGCTGCACTGGACCACGCGACTCGGGTCCTGGCGGCTGAGCACCCCGCACTCGCGGTCTACGCGGTTGACCCGGGTGATCTGCGTACCGCGATGCACCAGGCCGCCTTCCCTGGTGAGGACATCTCAGACCGGCCTGAGCCCGCGAGCGTCGTACCGGCGTTCCTGCAGTTGCTGGACAGCCGGCCGGCGAGTGGCAGGTACCGGGCGGCCGAGTTCGCACCTGCGGTGGCCTCATGATGGTGCACCCACACACCAGGTTCGACCTGCCGGAGGCGCTGAACGCCGGCGAACCACCGGAAGCCCGCGGCCTCTCGCGGGACCACGTGAAGCTGCTGGTCGCGGAGGGGTCGACCGTCACGCACACCCGCTTCGACCGCATCGGTGAACACCTGCGGCCCGGCGACCTGCTGCTGGTGAACACGTCCGGCACGTTGCCTGCTGCCGTCGACAGCACGTCGTACACCGTGCACTTCTCGACACCGCTCGACGACGGCACCTGGGTCGTCGAGCTACGCGACGGCGGCGCACCCATTTTCGACGGTACGGTGGGCGAGCGCGTGGAGCTGCCGGAAGGCGCATTGACGTTGCTGGCGCCGTACCAAGGCTCGAACCGCCTGTGGATCGCCAAGCCACCGGTGGCCGATGTCCTCGGGTACCTGCAGCGGCACGGGCGACCGATCACCTATAACTACGTCGGCAAGCGGTGGCCGTTGGCGTCGTACCAGACCGTCTTCGCTCGCGACCCGGGCAGTGCGGAGATGCCTAGCGCCGCCAGGCCGTTCAGCTTCGAGCTGGTGAGCCACCTGGCGTCGCAGGGCGTGCTGATCGCACCGATCCTGCTGCACTGCGGCGTGTCCTCACTGGAGAGCCACGAGCCACCTCAACCCGAGAGGTACGACGTACCCGCGCACACGGCCCGCCTCGTCAACTGGGTCAAGGCCAACGGCGGCCGGGTGATCGCAGTCGGTACCACCGCCGTACGCGCCATCGAATCAGCCACGGCCCCGGACGGCACCGTCACGCCGGCGCATGGCTGGACCGATCTGATCCTCGGTCCGGAACGCCAGCCATACGTAGTCGACGGACTCATCACAGGCTGGCACGCTCCCGAGGCCTCCCACCTACTCCTCCTCGAGTCCGTGGCCGGCCCCGACCAGGTGCAGCGCGCCTACGACGCCGCCGTCCAAGAGCACTACCTCTGGCACGAGTTCGGCGACAGCTGCCTCATCCTGCGCTGACCATCCGGCTGCAGGGATGTCAGGAGGCCTTGGCCTGCTGCTTCTGCTGGGAGATGCGGTTGGTCTGCAAGGCGGTCACCGCGTTCGGAGACTCCGGCGCGGCCGGCCGCACAACCTGATGCTCGTTACCGGGCCGGGCTCGCTTGTCCACAGCACGTGGGCTCATACCGATGTCCTAACCGTTCGGTCCCCCGTCGGGACGTCACTTGATTAGACGAGCACAAGCCCTCACCTGTCATGTCCTTTTATCCAACTGAGCAGAAATTGTGGCCTAGGCCGATTAGTTGTCTTTTGAATCTCCGGAGCCCCTAGCGAGGGTCGAAGTACTTCCAGGTCTTGCCGTGATCGGTGCTGGTGATGGCGTGGTCGCCGTTGTACTGCAGCCCGTAGACGAACTCGCCTACCGCGTTCAGCTGGCCCAGGTCGGCCGGCGGGGTCAACGGCGTACCGGCGCCGGGCCGGAGGAGTTCGCGTTGATTGCCCTGATAGAGCGCGAGCCCCGTTCCGTTGTCGAAAGCAACGGGAGACGACAGGTACGGCGCGTCCCGGGTGGCCACCGTCGTCCAGTGTTCGCCCCGGTCGGTGGACAACCGCAGCGGCACCAGGTCACCCGGCGTACCGGGCTTGCCGCCCGGGATCGCCACGATCGTCCTGCCGTCGGGGCTGACACCCAGCTGGCCACCCCTCCGGCCGGGGCTGATGACGGAGTGGCCCCAGGTCTTGCCGCGGTCGTCGGTCCAGTAGATGTTGCTGACGCCGCTGTTCCTGGCGCCGACCAGCCACCACCGTCCGGTGCTGTCGCGCTGGGGCTCGTAGGCGTTGTCGATCCCGGGGACCTTCACCTCCCGCAGGGTGCCGGTTTCCAGATTCAGCGCCCGTAGGGTGCCGTAAGCCAGCAGCACGTCGCCGTCGGCGAACTCGCTGGTCGGCGCAGCCCAGCGCAGCCTCTTCTCGACCCGGCCCTGGTTCGTCAGGCGAACCATCACGGACTGGGCCCAGGTCGGATCGCTTCCCTTCATGCTCGTCGGCATCGACAATGCCAGCGCCTCGTGACCGGTCTGCAGCACGACGTACTGGTTCTTGCGGACCGGTGCGGTGGTCCGTACTCCGTCACGGCTCAGCACCGCGGCGTAGTTCCAGGTGTTTCCCGGCTGTGGTGACGTCCACGCCGAGGCCCACCGCGTCGATGTGGCGAACGCGACACCGGCCATGCCCGACTTCTTGTCGCCGATCAGCTTCTCGGCGGCCTGGTCGACCGGGATCGACGCCGGCGTGCCGGCGGCCGGCGGCTTCTCGGTGCCGGTCACGTTCCCGAGCGGCAGTACGGCGGCCAGTACTCCGATCGTCACCGCCGCAACGACTCCCGCGCCGGTCAGGGCCTGGCGACGGTGCCGGCGGCGGACGCCGCGACGCTGCAGAGCCTCGAAGGGCAACGGCTGGACGGTCTCCTGGACCTCCCAGGCCAGTTCTTTCAGCTCAGACATGGTTGACCTCCTCGACGTCGTCAGCGAATTCGTGGACCAGCGGGGCCAGGCGGGACCTGCCCCGGGAGAGGCGAGCCTTGACCGTCCCCTCCGGTACACACAGCTGTACGGCGATCTCACTCACCGGCAGATCGACGATGTGGTGCAGCACGATCGCCTCGCGCTGCTCGTAGGGGACCCGCCGCAGGGCCTCGACCAGAGCGACCCGGTCCGCGGACAGTCCGGTCGTCGTGGTCTCGGGGACACCTGCTCGCGAGAGCAACCCGTGGAATCGGGTCGCGCGGCGGTAGCGCCGACGTACGGCGTTCAGCGCGACTGTGCGCAGCCACGCCTCCGGGTTGTCGAGCTGGGCGAGCCGTTGGGGCTTCTCGACGGCGCGGACGAACGCCTCCTGCACGGCGTCCTCGGCCTCGCCCAGATTCCCGCAGATCGCGAACAGTTGCCCGACCAGCCGCCGGTAACACCCCTCGTACAGCTCGCGCACCGTGTCGCCGTCAGCCATCACCACTCCCCAGATCGGACCCTTTGCCTGCACGAGTCCTGGCAGGAGGATCCGGTTGCATCACGAACGCATGATGTCCGAGGACCGAGGTGCGCGTGTGTCAGCGGCTGGGGCGTTCGAAGATGAGCTCCAGGCCGTCTTCTTCATCCCACTGTTCGCCGTTCTGGACGAACCCGAAGCCGGCGATGGTGGCCAGCGATGCCTGGTTGGTGGGGCTGATCGTGGCCCGGACGGTCCGTACGGCGGGTTCTGCCGCCGCACGCTCGAGGAGCGCGGTCAGGATCGCCTTGGCGAAACCCTGGCGCCGGTACGGCGGATCGACCGTGTACCCGATCTCCACCATGCCGGCCTCGTCGGGCGGACCGTGGAAACCGGCGTAGCCCACCACGATCCCGTCGGCCACGGCGAGCTTGACGAGCCACCCGAAGGTGGCGGGATCCCGGTTCAACTGATCCAGGCGGTACTGCCACAGCCACTTGGCCCTGTCAGTGAGGAACTCGTCGCCGAGCGCGAAGCCGAGCTCGGCCTGCGCCGCGGCACGGTCGTCCGCCAGCAACGCACTCAGCGCAGCCCCAGTCATCTCAACAAACCGAATCGCCGGAGCGGAGGTAGTAGTCATCCCCCACATCCTCACCCCCTGATGCTCCACCAGACGAACCATTTACCGGCGTCCGACCGGCGGGGGAAGTGGGGAGTGGGCGCCGGCAGTGGGGACTGGGAACAGGCAATAGCAGGTGCCGACCCACCATTGCCTGTCGCAAGATCCCGGATTGGGCTGAGCACCGCCCGCGGGGGGTTAGGCGGATTGTTTGTTGCGGTGGTGGTTTGCGAGTTGGAGGTAGATCCAGGCGACTGCGGCGCCTACTACGAAGCCGCCCAGGTGGCCTTGCCAGGAGACGTTGGGGATGGCGAAGGACAGGAAGGCGGTGACCGCGACGTACATGATGATCCAGGTGATGTCCTGGCCGCGGGCGCGGCTGATCACCAGGAGGGCGCCGACCAGGCCGAGGACCGCGCCGGAGGCGCCGAGGGTTGCGCCGCCGGGGGCCGACAGGAACCAGACCGCGACGCTGCCGCCCAGCGCGGACAGCAGGTAGAGGACCGTGAAGCGGAGCCGGCCGAGCATCTGCTCCAGGGGCGGACCGAGCTGCCAGAGCATGAACAGGTTCGAGAAGATGTGGAAGATCTGCACGTGGGTGAACGCCGACGTGAGCAGCCGCCACGGCTCGCTCTCGGTCAGCACCGGGACCATCACCAGGTCGCCGAGGAGCCGCGGGCTGCCGGTGCGGACCGCGATGAAGACCAGGACGTTCAGCGCCAGCAGCGTGTAGGTGACGACCTGCTGGCTGCCGGCGCGCTGGATGCCGCCCAGCGATGTGCGGGTCCGCGGAACCGAGCGGACGCCCTCGTTGAAGCAGTTCGGGCACTGGAAGCCGACGGCGGCGCTGTTCATGCACGCCGGGCAGATCGGCCGGTCGCAGCGCTGGCAGCGCACCCCGGCGGGCCGATCCGGGTGCCGGTAGCAGACGGTCTCGGTCACGCGGGTTGGGTCCTCCTGTGAAAGAGCGGGACCGGGCGCGCCCCGGTCCCGCTCCGGAAAGTCAGGCGTTCTTGCGCTCGACGACGACCTTGTTGATCACGATCGGCTCGAGTGGCCGGTCGCCGGGCGCGGTGTCGGCGGAGGCGATCGCGTCCACGACCTTCTTCGAGTCGTCGTCGACGACCTCACCGAAGATCGTGTGCTTGCGGTTCAGGTGCGGCGTCGGGACCACGGTCACGAAGAACTGCGAACCGTTGGTGCCGTGCCCGAACTGGATGCCGGCGTTCGCCATCGCGAGCAGGTACGGACGGTCGAACTGGAGCTCCGGGTGGATCTCGTCGTCGAACTGGTACCCGGGCGTGCCGGTTCCGGTGCCGAGCGGGCAGCCGCCCTGGATCATGAACCCGTCGATCACCCGGTGGAAGCCGAGGCCGTCGTAGAACGGCTTGGTGACCTGCTGCCCGGTCTCCGGGTCGGTCCACTCCTTGGTGCCCTCGGCCAGGCCGACGAAGTTGCTCACCGTCTTCGGCGCGTGGTTGGGGAACAACCTGATGACGACGTCGCCCTTGTTCGTCTGCAGGGTCGCGTACAGCTCTTCGGCCACGGGAGTCACTCCTAGTCGGATCACTACGGCTTACCCCTCGATCCTGTCATGTCACTCCAAGAACTCCGGCATCGACGCGGATGTGTACGGACAGTGCCGTGGGGGCACCGGGTTATCGGCTGGAAACGTCGTACGATGCAGATGAAGCCGGGTTTGTCCAGAGTCGTCACCAGAAAGCGTCCATGTCGCCGATGGGCGGGAGAGCTGTCCGCGGGTCGGGCGGCACCGAGGAGGGAACCGTGGGTTTGAGGAAGTCCAAGGGCCGGGTCGAGGTCGCCAAGGACCGGGTCAGGCCACTCGCCGAGTCGGCGTCGGAGAAGTTCGGACCGGCCGTCGGCCAGGTCCGTGACCACCTCGGCCCGGCTGTGGGCACCGCACGGGAGAAGGTGTCGCCGTACGCCGAGAAGGCTGTCGAGCGGGGCGCACACCTTGCTCACCAGGCGGTCGAGAAGGCCGGTCCGGTGCTCGACGACGCGCTCGCCAAGGTCGGTCCGGCCACCGAGCACGCGGCCGAGAAGGCCCGCGAGCGGCTGAACGACGACGTACTGCCGAAGGTGACCGCCGCGCTGGCGGCCATGGCAGCCGCCGCCGAACCGGTCGTCGAGGAGACCGCCCGCCGCGGCAAGGCCACCAAGGCTGCGCTGAAGGGCGAGCTCGAGGTGCCGAAGAAGAGCCACAAGCTCCGCAACGTGGTGCTGTTCCTGGGCCTCGGCGCGCTGGCCGCGGCAGCGGTGAAGAAGCTGCTGACGCCGCCGGAGCCGGCCTGGCAGTCCACGCCGACCAGCGGTCGCGACTACAGCTCCGCCCCGGCGGGTACGTCGTCGCGCCCGACAGACACCCCGTCGTCCAACGGCAAGACCGACGCCACGCCGGAGGCCGACACGACCAAGACCGACGCGTCCGGGACCGAAGGCCCGAAGACCGACGGCCAGGCGGACGGCACCAAGTCCGACGGTTCCAAGCCCGAGGCACCGAAGGCGGAGGCCAAGCCGGAAGCGGCCACGGACGAGGTGAAGGCCGCATCGAACGGCGCCACGAAGAGGACCACCAGGAAGTCGACGGGCTCGGGCGAGTCCAAGCCCAGCGACTCCTGACACCACCGCAACGGCGAAGGTCCCGAACCCCGGCTGGGGTTCGGGACCTTCGTCTGTCCGGACGTCGCCTTGCGCGTACGACGTCAGTTGACCTCTGGCTCCGGGTCGTCGGACTTCGCCATCGTGTACCGGCCTGCTGACAGCAGCTGGGTGGCGTACCGATGCGTGATGCACGGGTAGGTGCCGCCGCAGCTCAGGCAGACCGCGTCGTTGCGGTGCAGCCAGGGGACGACCTTGAGCCGCCTGGTCCAGGTCAGTGGCTCCCGATCGGGGGCGTGCATCCGGAGCGCCGTGCGGGCCGCGTGCTGGATCTCGGGGGCCGACCATTCCTCGGCGCTCTTGTCCATCAGGGCACTGAGGTCGGGGTGGAGGTGGTCAGTGGTGCGGGCTTTGTTCATTTATATGTGTCTTCCAAGGCAGGTGGGAGGACGCCTGAATCGGGTGGTGGGGTGGGTTTGCGACTAGCACTGAATCACTCGCTTCAAACGTTAGTGCCCCTGCGTGGCCACCGCGCCTCGATCAGCGCCGACCGAGTGTCAGATCTTCGTCAGGTCTCAGGTCCAGAGCGTCTCGAGGGTGACCCTGGCCTCGAGCTCGAGCAGGTGCCGTTTGGTCGGGATGCCGCCGCCGAAGCCGACCATCTTGCCGCCGGCGCCGACCACCCGGTGGCAGGGCACGACGATCGCGATCGGGTTCCGGTTGCACGCCGTACCGACGGCGCGGGCGGCACCGGCGTCGCCGACGATCTTGGCAACGTCGCCGTACGTCTGCATCTCGCCGTACGGGATCCGGGTGAGCTGGGTCCAGACCGCGCGCTCGAAGTCGGAGCCGCTGCGCACCGAGAGCGGCAGCGTGAACTCCTGGAGCTCGCCGGCGAAGTACGCCTTCAGTTGCTCGGCGGCCTCGGTCAGCAGCGGATCGGCACCGAGCGGCCGGTCGGTCGCCCCGAAGTGCAACCGGCAGAGCCCGGTCTCGTCGACCGCGAGCGTGAGGTCGCCGATCGGTGAGTCGACCACGGACCAGTGCATACGACCATCTTTCCCGCGGCCACCGACAGTTTCTGGCAGAAATGCGCCACGGAGAGGCCGCAACGTGATGTTCTCGCTCGGTCACGCCCTGTTGTGCTATGTCTGATCCATGCCGAGCCGGGCGTCGCAAGTACCGCAGGACCGGTGGTTCAGTTCCGAGCGGGCCATGGGTATCGGTGCGTCGATCCTGATCGGGGTCGTCACCGTCACCACGTGGTCGACCGCGTGGTCGGACTGGAACCTGTACCGGACCCGCAAGGTGTACGGCGGTGACCCGGACAAACTGGCCGAGGCCGACCTGATCTCCGGCTCGCTCGGGATCGTCGCCGCGCTGGCGCTGCTCGCGGCCGCGGTGGTGTTCATCGTCTGGCTGTGGCGGGTCCGCTGGAACGCGGAGATGTTCTGCCGCGGCGAGCACCGGTTCACCCGCGGCTGGGTGCTCGGGTGCTGGCTGGTCCCGGTGGTGAACCTCTGGTACCCGAAGCAGGTCGTCGACGACGTCGTCGCGGCCAGCGACCCGCGCACCGATCCGCTGACCCCGATGCTCAAGGACGTTCCGGGCACGCATCTCGTCTGGGCCTGGTGGCTGACCTGGGTGGCCGGCCTGGTCACCGGGAACATCGTGCAAAGAGGTGTTCTCGTCGGCGCGTCGGAGCTGGGAGATCTGCGGACGAACGTCATACTGTCCTCCGTCTCGGCGCTGTTCACCTCCGGCGCGGCCGTGCTCGCAGTCATCCTGATCCAGCGGATCGACGAGCTTCAGAGCAGCCGTCCGTGGGTGCCGTGGTGGGCGGTCGGGACACCGCAGAGTGGCTTCCAACCACCTGCGCGGTAAACCAAACCGTCACGCCCCGTCTTCTCCGTCGTTACCACTGGTGATGGGCGTACGAAAAGAACACGTTAAGTCGACACCCTCTGTGCTGGGGCCGACTGCCCTGGCGTACCTACTTCGTGGTATCAATGTGGCTCGGTCACGCGGGGGTAGGGCCAGGCAGATACGCCGGACAGACGACGGAGTTCCAGCAACGCGAGGGACGCGAGACGTGAGCCACCCGCAGGCATTGATGACTGCTGTCGAGGATCAGGAAGAGTGGCAGCCGCACGCGGCTGAAGAGTTCCAGCAGGTCGGGACGGTCGGCAAGATCGCGATCGGACTGCTGGGCGCATCAACGGTCACCCACCTGCTGTCCACCTGGTCCGACTGGAACACGTACTCCGTGGTGCATCGCTACCTCGGCGGCATGCCGAACGTCGACGACGCGGACCTGAACCGCGCCGACGCGATCGCCAAGGTCACAGCGATCCCGAACGTGATCGTCTCGGTCGCCGCCGCGGTCGTCTTCGTCATCTGGTTGTGGCGGGCCCGGGTCAACTCCGAGGTCTTCTCGCAGGCCGACCACCGCCGCAGCCACGGCTGGGTACTGGCCAGCTGGTTCGTCCCCGGACCCAACCTCTGGTACCCGAAACAGATCGTCGACGACGTCTGGATCGCCAGCGACCCGAAGACCCCCGTGTACACCGACGACCTGCGCCGGTTCAGGACACCGACCCTCACCTCCGTGTGGTGGGTCGCCTGGATCGGCGCTCTCGCGTTCGACGTGGTGGTCCGCCGGTTCCTGATGTGGATGGAAGCCACCGTCGGCTCGCTCCGCGGTATCGCACTGGCCGGTACGGCGTCCCTCGTGCTGACGGTCGTCTCCGCGGTCGCCGCGACGATGGTGATCCGCAAGATCAACCACATGCAGACCACGCGTGAGTGGGTGCCGTGGTGGGACCAGGGCCCGAAGCTCAGCGCCGTTCCGTCGTACGAGGTGACGCAGGTTCCGTCGTACGCGAACGACGACACCGACGAGCAGCCCGCGATCTCCGAGCCGATCGCCGCCGGGCCCGCGCTGGGTCTGGTCCGCGAGCCGCAGTTGCAGATGGCCGGTCCTTCGCAGGCCCCCGTGCAGAATCCGTTCGCCCCAACTCCGGCACCGCAGAGCTTCCCGGGCGACGGCGCTGCCGCCCCGGCCGCGTTCGCCGGCGGTCCTTCGGCCGACGACGCGCCGAAGTGGAGCCCGTTCGCCCCGGTCGCCGGGAACTGGCAGGACGACGACGCCGGACCGGCCACCGAGCAGTTCAACCCGATCGAGACCTGGCGGGACGAGAAGCCGGTCGAGCAGACGACGTACGAGGCGCCGCAGCAGAGCTGGGAGGACTACCGCAGCTCGCTCACCGCGGACGTGCTCGGTACGACGAGCAGCTGGCGTGACGAGGCTGCGCCGATGACCGTCGTACAGCCTGACCCGTACGGCTACCAGCCCGAGCCGGAACCTCAGCCGCAGCCGCAGCCGCAGCCCGCCGAGGAGCCGTGGGCGGCGCGCTACTCCGAGCCGTACTCGTACGAGTCCGACTACCTCACCTCGACGGCCTCCCCCGTGGAGGCGCAGACCGCACCCGAGCCTGAGCCCGCGCCTGTTGCGCGCGCCGGCCGCCGGGCCGCTCGGGTCGCGGTCGACAGCCCCTCGGCGATTCAGCCGGCGGTGCCGAACCACTCGCCGCACGTCTCCCAGACCGAGACGTACTCGTCGTACTCGGACCACAACGTCTACGGGCCGTCCGAGCACACGCAGCCGTCGTCGCACGTGTCCGCCTCGTCCGGGTACTACGAGCCGGCGCCGGCCCCGAGCTACCAGGAGCAGGACGACTTCCTGACCCCGTCGAAGCCGCTCCCGCCGGTGCCGTCGTACGGCCCGGAGCCGACGTACTCCTCCGGCGGGTACTCCGACCAGGAGACGTCGTACACCTCGGACTACTCCTCGTCGTACAACTCCGAGTCCTACGGTTCGAGCAACTACGACGCGTACGGCAGCAACGGCGGCTCGGAGTACACGAGCACCGAGTCCTACGAGACCTACAGCCCGAACTACGCGACCGAGTCGTACGGGTCGCAGTACTCGCCGGAGCCGGAGCCGGAGCAGACCGAGCACCAGCAGCACTCGCCGTACGCCTACGAGCAGCAGCCGACCGACCCCGAGCAGCCGCCCAGTCCCCGGACCCTGCCGCGCCGTGGCCGCTGGATCTGATCAGATAGCAGTATGCGTTTAGGTTTCGCCACCCTCGGTTGTCCCGGAGCTGCACTCGACGACGTCCTGGCACTTGCCCAGGGCAACAACTTCGTCGGTCTGGAGCTACGGGCCGCGCCGGACGAGTTCACGAACACGGGTCTGTCGGCGACGCAGCGCCGTGAGCTGCGGACCCGGATCGAGGACGCCGGCCTGGAGATCTTCGCGGTCAGCAGCTACGTGAAGCTCTGCGCGGTAGAGGAGCAGCCGCTCGAGGAACACCTCGAACTCGCCGCGGACCTCGGCGCCCGAGGTGTCCGCGTGTTCCCCGGTGACGATCCCGGTGAGGGTACGCCGGACGGCCCGAGCGCCGGTGAGATCCGCGCGCTCGACCGGGTGACGACCGCACCGAAGGACGTCCCGATCCTGCTGGAGACGCACGACTCGCACTCGACGGCCCGGCAGGTCGCCGCGTTCTGCGCGCTGCTCGACACCGACGTCCCCGGCCATAACGTGAAGGCTCTCTGGGACACGTCGCACACCTGGTCGCACGGCGAGACCCTGGCCGAGTCGTTCGCCCTGCTGCAGCCATGGCTCGAGTTGGTCCAGTTCAAGCAGGCCGACTCACAGCAGGAGTACCGCCCGGTCGCGATCGACGCCGGCGACTTCCCGATCGGCGAGCTGCTGACGGTTCTCGACGGCACCGATTACCCGCTCTCCCTCGAGTGGGAGCTCAAGTGGCACCCGCAGCTCCCGTCATTGGCGGAGACCCTGCCGGCCGTTCACGCCTGGTTGAGTGTTGGAGCCGGCGAGGTCAAGTAGCGGGCCAACGTCGGCCCGAGCCAGGCGACCACCTCGTCGTCGGGCATCGTCGCGATCGGCGGGAAGCCGAGGATGTACCGGCAGAGTGCGAAGCCGAGCACCTGACTCGCGACCAGACCTGCCCGTACGTCGGGCTGGTCGACTGCCTGGACCCGCAGCGTGGGCGCGAGCTGCGCCGCGAAGATCGAACGCATGCGCTCGACCGCGACCTCGTTGGTGACCGCGGTCCGCAGTAGCACCCGCAGTGAGTCGTCGGCCTCCCAGCGCTCCAGGAAGTGCCGCGCGAGCGCCTCCCCCAGCGATTCCAGCGGTACGTCGCCGAAGTCCGGCAACCGGATGTCGAACTCGGCTGCCGCCGCGAACAGCTTCTCCTTGCTGCCGTAGTACCGCATCACCATCGCCGGGTCGATCGCCGCGTCCGCCGCGATCGCCCGGATCGTCGCCCGCTCGTACCCGTCCGCGCCGAACCGCTCGCGGGCCGCCGCGAGGATCGCCGCCCGGGTCCGATCGGACTTCTTCTCCGCCATGTCCCCAGCATATGCCAACACCTGTTGACTTTTGCCATCCCCAGGCCTAGCGTGAAAGTCAACAGGTGTTGATAAAAGGAGCGACGATGATTCCCCAGCAGGCAGAAATCGTGGTGGTTGGTGCCGGTCCGGTCGGGCTCGCCGTGG
This sequence comes from Kribbella pratensis, assembly GCF_004366075.1. Lineage (GTDB taxonomy): Bacteria > Actinomycetota > Actinomycetes > Propionibacteriales > Kribbellaceae > Kribbella > Kribbella pratensis. Next base: position 505,509 of record NZ_SODU01000002.1, read on the forward strand.
CGGTCGGGCTCCGGCTGCACGGACATGACGTCGTGGTCGTCGATCAGCAAGCCGAGGGTGCGAACACCTCGCGGGCCTGCGTGATCCACCCGCGGACGCTGGAGGTGCTGGAGGAGCTCGGCGTCACCAAGCGGCTCGTCGACCTCGGCCTGGAGCTCGACGACTTCGCGATCCGCACCGGCGACCGCAAGCTGATCCCGGTCGGCTTCGCGGACCTGCCGACCGAGTACCCGTTCGTGACGATGATCCCCCAGCCGGTCACCGAGCAGGTGCTGCTCGAACGGCTCGAGGAGCTCGGCGGATCGGTGCTCCGTCCGTACGCCGCGACCGGCCTGACCCAGACCGCCGACGGTGCCGAGGTCACGCTCGACAGCGGCGACGTGATCAAGGCGCAGTACGTCGTGGCAGCCGACGGCATGAACAGCACGATCCGCGAACTCGCCGGCCTTCGGATGCCGGGCAACACCCTGCAGATCTCGTGCAGCCTCGTCGACGTCCGCGTCGACAGTGGCCTGCCGGTCGACGAGGTCGCCCTGTACTTCGCCTCCGCCGGACTGCTCGTCGTGGCGCCGCTGCCGGACGGAAGCTTCCGGCTCGTCGCCGAAGTGCATGACGCACCGGAGCACCCCGATCTTGGCTACGCGCAGCGGTTGCTGGCCGATCGCGGTCCGCGCAAGGCGCACCCGAAGGTCACCGAGGTCGTCTGGGGTTCGCGGTTCCGGATCCACGAGCGGGTCGCCGACGCCTACCGTGCGGGCCGCGTGCTACTGGCCGGCGACGCCGCCCACACGCACAGTCCGGCCGGCGGCCAGGGCATGAACCTCGGCCTGCGCGACGCGGTCACCCTGGCAGACGCCCTGTCGACCGCCCTGGCAGGAGACGATTCGGGCCTCGACGCCTACGCCGCGAACAGCCGTGAGGAGGCTGTCCGAGTGATCGGACTGGCGCACCGTCTGACCCGACTCGCGAACGTTCCCCGCCTGATCCGCCCGGTGCGCAACGCCGTACTCAGCCTGGTCGGTCGAGTGAGCAAGACCCAGAACGGCCTTGCCAAGCAGTTGGCCGGCTTCCCGGAGCGTTAACCCCCGGTCGACTCGCGGATCTTCAACGTGTACGGGACGGTGAGGTCGCGATGGGTGGATCCACCGTTCCCGGCGATGCGGTCGAGGAGCAGCGCGACCGCGTTGTCGGCCAGCCATTCCGTGTCCTGCGAGATCGTGGTCAGTGACGGCGAGTGGTACCGGCCGTCCTCGATGTCGTCGAAGCCCACCACGGCCACGTCCTCCGGCACCCGCAGGCCCGCCTCGGCCAGCGTCCGCAGGGCGCCCAGGGCGAGCAGGTCGTTGAAACAGAACACCGCGTCCGGCGGCTCTGGCAGCGCCAGCAGTTCCCGCATTGCCGTGGCCCCGTCGAGTCGGTGGTACCCCGACGCGGCCAACTCGAGCGCGGCGTCGTGCGGCATCCCGGCAGCTTTGAGCGCCTTGCGGTACCCCTTCCGCCGGACTGCGCCGGTGCTGGTCCCGCCGACCCCGATCGCCGCGATCCGGTGCCGGCCCAGTGAGATCAGGTGGGCGGTTGCGTCGTACGACGCCTGCACCGAGTCGACCGCGACGCGGTCGAACTGACCGCCGGCCGGTCGTTCGCCGAGCAGGACCAGCGGCTTCCCGGTGTCCGCCGAGGTGAGCTTGGCGGGGGCGGTGGCCAGCGGGGAGAAGATGATGCCGTCGATCAGCTGTCCGCGCATGCCGTCCAGGACGAAGCGCTCGGCGGAGGACTCGCCCTCGGTCTGGTCGATCAGTACGGTGATCCCGCGACGCTTGGCGGCTCGGCTGATCTCCGCTCCGAGTTCGGCGAAGTACGGCGAACCCATCTCCGGGATGGCCAGCGCGATGAAGTCCGAGCGGCCCTTGCGCAGCGACCGGGCGCTGACGTTCGGCTTGTAGTCCAGGGCGGCGATCGCGGCCTCGACCTTGGCCCGGGTGCGCGCCGTGATGTGCGGGTAGTCGTTGATCACGTTCGAGACGGTCTTCACCGACACACCGGCCCGCGCGGCCACGTCGCTCAGCCTGGTCGCCATCGGAGCACCCTCCTGTCACCGTCCCGTCGCCCGAGTGTGCCATGTCGGCAGCCCGCTCTACCCCCGCCACCGCCCTCTCCGCATTTGCCTGGCTGACCCACCAGGTGAGGGGTTTGTGACCCGAATTCAGGGTGTGGAACCCCCGACCTGATGGGTCAGCCAGCGAAATTGGTGGGTCTGCCAGTCAAATGAGGTTCGGGTGGTGAGGTCTTTACACCGATTGTCAATCGTTGTAGACATCCACGGTAATCGTTGTAACCGTTCCCCGGGAGGTCTTGTGGCGCGCCTAGTGGTGGATCCGGCGTTCGTGGTCGGGGCGCTGGACCGGCGGGTGTTCGGCTCGTTCGTCGAGCACATGGGGCGCTGCGTCTACACCGGGATCTACGAGCCGGGGCATCCCACCGCCGACGCGGACGGGTTCCGGCAGGACGTGCTCGCGCTGGTCCGCGAGCTCGGCGTGACCGCGATCCGCTACCCGGGCGGCAACTTCGTCTCGAACTACGACTGGGAGGACGGCGTCGGGCCGAAGGACGAGCGGCCGCGGCGGCTCGACCTGGCCTGGCGGGCGATCGAGCCGAACCAGTTCGGCACCGACGAGTTCGTCGCCTGGTCGCGCAAGGCCGGCGTACAACCCATCTGGGCGGTCAATCTCGGCACCCGCGGGATCCGCGAGGCCGTCGACCTGCTCGAGTACTGCAACCTCCCAGCGGGCACCGCGCTCGGCGATCGCCGGGTCGCGAACGGCAGCCCGGAGCCGCACGACATCCGGATCTGGTGCCTGGGCAACGAAATGGACGGCCCCTGGCAGATCGGCCACAAGACCGCCGAGGAGTACGCGCGGCTCGCCGAGGAGACTGCGAACGCGCTGCGGCGCGTCGATCCCGGGCTCGAACTGGTCGCCTGCGGATCGAGCAACGCCGGGATGCCGACGTTCGGCGACTGGGAACGCGTCGTCCTGGAGCGCACCTACGACCTGGTCGACCACATCAGCCTGCACGCGTACTACGAGCCGCGCGACGGCGACCAGGCGAGTTTCCTGGCGGCCGCCGAGGAGATGGACCGGATGATCTCCGCGGTGGTCGCGACCGCCGACCACGTGAAGGCGCTCAAGCGCAGCGACAAGGAGCTGACGCTGTCCTTCGACGAGTGGAACGTCTGGTACCAGCAGCACTTCCCCGGCGAGCTCGGCCTGCCGATCCGCGAGGTCGGCCCACTGATCGAGGACACCTACACCGTCGACGACGCGGTGGTCGTCGGCAGCCTGCTGATCACGTTGCTCCGGCACGCCGACCGGGTGAAGATCGCTTGCCTCGCGCAACTGGTGAACGTGATCGGCCCGATCCGTACCGAGCCCGGTGGGCGCGCGTGGCGGCAGACGATCTTCTACCCGTTCGCCCTGACCGCGCAGTACGCCGGCCCGACCGTGCTGCGGACCGCGATCACCGGAGGCCCGGAGCTCCACACCTCGGCCTTCGGCCGCGTCCCGGCCCTCTGGAGCACAGCGACGTACGACGAGAACACCGGGGAGACCGCGATCTTCGTGGTGAACCGGAGCGAGACCGACAAGATCGACCTGGAAATCCCGGTGACCGGAAGTGTGATCCGGCACCTGGCTCTCTATGACGAGGACCGGTCCGCCGTGAACACGGCGGACGATCCGGACCGGGTCCAGCCCCGGGCCGTCGACACCACCGAGGTCGCCGACGGTTTCTGCCGTGCCACCCTGCCACCCGCATCGTGGCACCTGATCCAGCTCAGCAGTTGATTCGAGAGGGGACCCCGCCCGTGCCTTCGAAACGACTCCTTGCCGCAGTCCTGACTGTGGCTGCCGTCGCAGCCGGCACCTCCGCTGCGACCGCCGCACCACCGGTGACCACGACCAACGCGATCAGCTCCAGCTTCGCCGACACCTTCGCCGACCCGTCGATCATCCAGGGCCGCGACGGCTACTGGTACGCGTACGCCACCTCCGATCCTCTGGTGGCGAACGGCCCGTTCGGCCTGATGCACATGGCCCGGACCAAGGACTTCAGCTCCTGGGAGTACCTCGGCACGGTCTTCAACGACCAGACCAAGCCGGCCTGGGCCGCGCCCGGCTCGTTCTTCTGGGCGCCGGACATCCGGTACTTCGACGGTCACTACGTCATGTACTTCACTGTCACCGACACCGCGGCCAACCCGGGTGGCGATCCCGCAATCGGCGTAGCCACCGCCCCGACCCCAGCGGGACCGTGGACCGCCACCGACGGCCCGGTCGTCGCCCCGAAACCGGACGGCAACGGCGGCTTCTTCGGCACCATCGACCCAGCGATGCTCACCGCCGCGGACGGCAAGCGGTACCTGTACTACGGAGGCTTCTACGGCGGTATCTCCGTCACCGAACTGAGCGCCGACGGCATGCACGCGGTCGGTGAGCCGACGCAGATCACGATCGGCGACCGCTACGAGGGCTCGTACGTCGTCTACCGCGACGGCTGGTACTACTTCATGGGCTCGTCGATGAACTGCTGCGCCGGCCCGACCACCGGATACTCCGTGTTCGCCGGACGCTCCCGCTCCCCGCGCGGCCCGTTCGTCGACGCCGACGGCGCCGCGCTCACCGACTCCCGGGTCGGCGGTACGACGGTCATCACGCAGAACGGCAACAAGTGGATCGGCCCCGGCCACCACGCGTTCATCACCGACGCGGCCGGACAGGACCACATCGTCTACCACGCGATCGACCGCGGTACGCCGTGGCTCACCAATCCGTTCGGGATCAACCGGCGGCCGATGCTGATCGACAAGATCGACTGGATCAACGGCTGGCCCCGCACTCGCGCCGGCCTCGGCCCGTCCGAGGGCCCGGTCCCCGCGCCGACCACCGGCTCGTCCCTCGGCATCGACTCCACCGACCCCGCGTCGGGCATCCAAGGCGCCACCAGACAACCGGGTGACTCACTCGGCGGACCGACCGCGACCATCAACGGCGGAGCCCAAACCCGAGCGGCTGCACCTGCAGGATCGCTCCGAGTAGAAGCGGATGCCCGACTCGGCACCTCCTTCACCACGGTCCTCGGCAACCAGGTGGTGGCGACTGTCGCGAACAATCGGGTGACGCTCACGGTCGGTCGCCGTACGACGTCGGCGAACCTGCCGCCCGACTTCGACCGCACCCAGTGGAACAAGCTGTCCGTGCAGGTCTCCGGATCAACCGTGACGGCTCGCCTCAACGACGCCGGCCTCGGAGATCTCTATGCGGAGGCACGGTTGGAGGTTCATGGGCTTTCGCTGAAGGCGGCGCCGGTGCGGTGGCTCGGATCGGCGGAGGTGGACAACCTGACCGTCCGCCCGGTAGCGCGACCGGTGACGAAGTTGGCCGACGTACCGCGGACCGGTGATCTGCTGTCCGGCGACGACTTCAGCGGTCCGCTCGGTGCGGACTGGTCGTGGGTCCGTCAGGACGACAAGGCGACTGTTGCCGACGGCAAGTTGTCCTGGCCGCTGGAGAACGCCGACCTGACCGGCTCGTCCAACAACGCCGGGTTGCTGCTGCACGCGACACCGGCCGGGAACAGCTGGATCGCGGAGACCAAGCTCCACCTCGACACCGGGGAGGGCGACGTCCGCAACTACCAGCAGGCCGGCATGATCGCGTACCTGAACGACAGCGACTTCGCCCGTCTCGGCAGTGTGGCGATCTGGAAGACCCGCCAGACGGAGTACGGGCGGGAGCTCGTGGCACGGCCGTCGGACGGCGCGACGTCGTACGGCGCGGCCGCGATCGGGCGCTCGGCGCCGACGTTGTGGATGCGGCTCGCGTACCACCAGAACGCCGCCGGTGAGCACGTCTACCGCGCCGGTACGTCGGTGGACGGGAAGAACTGGACCTGGGGCGCGTCGTGGGTGCTGCCGGCCGCGGCTCGCATTGGTCTGTATGCACACGGCGAGTTCACCGGCGCGAACCCGCCGCCGGTCGCCACCTTCGACTACCTGAAGTTCTACGAGAGCAGATAAATGCGATTCTCCAATCCGGTGTACGACGGCAGCTTCGCTGATCCGCAGATCATTGCGGTCGGCAACGACTACTACGCCTTCGCGACCAACGGCCCGCTGGGCAACGTGCAGACGCTGACCTCCCGTGACCTGGTGTCGTGGGAGGCGGTGGGTGACGCGCTGCCGTCGTTGCCGGATTGGACCGCTCCCGGACGGGTGTGGGCGCCGGAGATCGCGGCGCACGCGCCCGACCGGTACGTCATGTATTACACGTCGCGGGACACCGCGGCGGATCGGCAGGCCGTCGGCGTCGCGGTGGCGTCCACCCCGACAGGTCCATATGTCGACAAATCGATGAAGCCGCTGATCAGTCAGGCCGAGGAGGGCGGCTCGATCGATGCGTCGCCGTTCCAGGACTCGACCGGCCGGCGCTGGCTGTACTGGAAGAACGACGGCAACGCGATCGGCGTCGACACCTGGATCTACGTGTCCGAGCTGTCCGCGGACGGTCTCACGCTGACCGGTCCGGTGCATCGGCTGATCAAGCAGGACCTGCCGTGGGAGGGCGATCTGGTCGAGGCGCCGTACATGGTCGAGCGGAACGGGAAGTTCCACCTGTTCTACTCCGGCAACGCGTTCGACAAGGCGACGTACGCCGTCGGCCACGCCCTGTGCGAGTCACCGATCGGTCCCTGCGTGAAGACCGGCGATCCCATCCTGAAGTCGAGCCCGGATGCTGCCGGGCCGGGGCACAACATGGTGCTCGGCGACTGGTTCGTCTACCACGCGTGGGACCCCGCGCAGGTCGGCACCGACCCGAAGGGCCGCACCATGTGGCTGTCGCGGCTGACCTGGGACGGCGATCGCCCGGTCGTCGAGCCACCACGCGCCAGGAATCCGTAACTTGTCCAGCCCCTCCCGCATCAAGGTCTGTGGAAGATCGAGATCCGGGAGAGAACATGAAACGACGCAGCACCTTCGCCTGCCTGGCCGGGACGCTCGCCCTGACCGCGGCGGCCTTCGTGCCGACAGCCCACGCCGCGCCGCAGTCCGCGACCGAGGCCTGCGCGGTGGGACTCGGGTCGGTCGACGCCGCCGGTGCCCAGACCTCGTCCGGCGTGACCGCCGGTACGCCGCCGACGATGAAAGGTCCCGCAGCGGTCGACGAGCCCGTCTTCCCGCCCGGCCAGGTCCGGCTGAGTTCCGTGTGGGAGATCGAACCCAACGTCGCCGGCTTCGACCGGTCCGGCTACGTCGTGCAGGGCGATGCGCTGTACCGCTATTTCTACAACCGCAGTTTCGGCGACGACATTGTCAAGCGGATCGGCGGCGGCTGGTCGAACTTCACCGCGCTCGAGGTCTCCCACTTCGAGGACACCAAGCGCAAGATCTTCCACTGGATGGCGTACGGGCTGCGCAGCGACGGCACGCTGTTCCGCTGGAACGGCGGGTGGGGCAGGGCCCAGTCGGTGCCCGGGTTCTCGTCGGTGAAGTCGATGGCGCTGATCAGCAAGACGGCGACGTACGACACCTTCCTCGCGAACACCCGCGGCGGTGCCCTCTACACGATCCGGATCCCGGTCACGTCGCCGCTGAAGCCGATCGTGACGCGGGTGCGGACGAGTACCTGGCAGGGCTTCGAGGCGCTGGTCGCGAGCAAGTGCGGCAACTACGGCACCTTGCTGCTCGGCATCGACAAGGACACCAACAGCGGCTACCTGTACGCCGTCGGCCACGCGAACGGCGCGGCGACGGTGATCAACGCCCTGGGCAAGGTCGATGGGACCTTCCCGAATGCGCCCTACTACCGCTGGGGCGCGGTCTTCTACCTCGACCCGCTCAACGGCGACTGAGGATTTCGGTCAGGGTCGTCAGGGCGCGGTGCAGGTCGGAGGTCGACGGAGTTGCGTACCCGATCACCAGCCCTGGCGGTCCCGGGACGGTACGGCGGTACTCGGACAGCGGCGCGACCACGACGCCGGCCTCCCGGGCCGCGGCCGCGATCCGCAGATCGTCCGCGTCGTCGGGAAGCAAGAGCGTGATGTGCAGCCCCGCGTCCTGGCCGACGATCTGACCGTACGGCGACAGCACCGCGCACGTGTGGGTACGACGGTCCGCGTACATCCGGCGACCGCGGCGAACGGCCTGGTCGAGGTAGCCGTCGCGGAGCATGGCGAGCATCGCGGCCTGCATCGGCCAGCCGGGCCAGTCGCCGGAGTCGGCCCGGAACGTGGCGAGCCGATCCACCATCGCCTCGGACGCCACCAGCCAGCCCAGGCGGAGCGCGGGACTCAGCGTCTTCGACAGTGTCCCGAGGTGGACGACCCGCTCCAGATCGAGCTGCGCGAGGGCGGGCAGCGGCGCGACGTCGTACCGGAACTCGCTGTCGTAGTCGTCCTCGATCAGCAGGCTGCCGGTGCGGCGTGCCCAGCGGACCAGTTCGTTGCGTCGGGCAACGGGCAACCGGCCGCCGAGCGGGTACTGGTGCGACGGCGTGACGTAGACGGCGGCGGCCTCGGTGAGCGCGTCGACCTGCAGGCCGTCCTCGTCGACGGGGACGTCGACGATCTCGAGCCGGTGGTCGCGCGCGGCGACGACCGCGTTCAGGTAACCAGGGTCCTCGATCGCGATCCGGTCGCCGGGCTGCCGCGTGACCGTGAGCAGCAGCCGCAGCCCGTGGACGGTGCCGTTGGTGACGAGCACGTTCTCCGGTCCGCAGGCGATTCCGCGGACCCGGGCGACGTGGTCCGCCAGAGCGGCGCGCAGTGCGGGAAGCCCGGCCGCGTCGTCGTACCCGCGCGGCGGTGACTGGGTGGACACCTCCCGCCACGCTCGCCGCCAGCCCGGATCAGGCGTCGGGGCGATGTACGGGATGCCGGGGCGCAGTGTCAGGAGTTTCGCGTCGGCATCGGGCCGATGGGCTGGGCGTCGTCGTACGACGGGTTGCAACGGCACGACGTCCGTGACGAAGGTGCCGGCGCCGGTGCGCCCCTCGATCCAGCCCTCGGCATGCAGTTGGTCGTATGCCGCCTGCGTCACGGACCGCGAGACCCCGAGCTCCCGCGCGAGATCGCGCGTGGACGGCAGCCGATGACCGGCCTGGAGCCGCCCGTCCAGCACCGCCGCACGGAACTGTTCCGCGAGCTGCAGGTGCAACGGCAGTCCGGCGGCCCGGTCGATCGTCAGCGGCAGCGAGCTCTGCACGCCAACTAGGATCGCAGCATGACCATGACCGCGGAGGACGTGTCTCGTTTCGAGCAGTCCAGAGGTCGGCTGGAGGCGATCGCGTACCGGATGCTCGGTTCGGCGAGCGAGGCGGAGGACGCCGTACAGGAGACGTTCCTGCGCTGGCAGGCCACCGACACCGCCCGCATCGAGGTCCCCGAGGCGTGGCTGACGAAGGTGCTCACCAACCTCTGCCTCAACCAGCTCGCCTCCGCTCGCGCGCGGCGGGAGACGTACGTCGGCCAGTGGCTGCCCGAGCCGCTGCTCGACGGCGACCCGATGCTCGGCCCGGCGGACACCGTGGAGCAGCGCGAGTCGGTGTCGTACGCCGTACTCACGCTGATGGAGCGCCTCTCCCCGAACGAGCGGGCGGTCTACGTACTGCGGGAGGCGTTCGACTACGCGCACCGGGAGATCGCCGAGATCCTCGAGATCAGCGAATCCTCCAGCCAGCAGATCTTCCGCCGGGCCAAGCAGCATCTCGCGGACGGCCGGGCGCGCACCGACGTCGACGAGGCCGTGGCGCGGCGGATCGTGGACGAGTTCCTGGCCGCCGCCACCAGCGGCCAGACCGACTCGATCGTGCGGCTGCTCACCGCCGACGCCGTCTCGGTCGGCGACGGTGGCGGCAAGGTCCCGGCCCGGACCACCGCGGTCGAAGGCGCGCTCGCGGTCGCCCGCTTCCTGCGCGGACTGTTCAAACCGACCGATGCGAAGCGCCTGTACGTCGGCGGTCCGGCAGAGGTCTACGCCTGGCCGGCCAACAGCGAACCCGCCCTCGTGGTGGTCGTGAACGGCGAGGTCATCGGTGTCATCTGCCTCGACATCACCGCCGACGGTGTGACCGCCGTCCGCACCCAGGCGAACCCGGACAAGCTGGCGCGTGCGACCGAACTGTTCGCCGCCTCCGATCACGGGGAACCGCTGACGACCATCCTGTGACCTGCTTCACATCGCACACCTGTCATGAAACGGCGGCCTGCCCGGTTCAAGGGGAGACACCGCATCAGACAGGAGTACGGATATGAAGCACCGCATCGTAGTTCTCGGCGCCGGGTACTCCGGAGCCGTCGCCGCCGGCCGTCTCGCCGCCCGGCTGTACCGGGACGAGGTCAGCGTCACGCTCGTGAACGGCGAGACCGACTTCGTGGAGCGGGTCCGGATGCACGAGGTCGCCACCGGCCGGGACCTCAAGTTCCGTCCGTTCGAGCAGATGTACGCCGGGACCGGCGTCGAGCTGAAGTTCGCGAAGGTCACCGGGGTGGACGTCGACCGCAAGACGGTCGCGCTGGAGTCGGAGGAGCTGGAGTACGACACGCTCGTGTACGCGCTCGGCAGCCGGTGGAACCCGCAGGGCGTTCCGGGTGTCGCGGAGCACGCCTACGAGATCGCGAGTCGTCCCGGTGCACTTCGACTGCGTGAGCGTCTGGCGTCACTGACTGCCGGCCAGACCGTGACGGTTGTCGGCGGCGGCCTCACGGGCGTGGAGTTCGTGACCGAGCTCGCCGAGTCGCGACCGGATCTCGACGTGGCGTTCGCCGTCCGCGGAGAGCTGGGCGATTGGCTGTCCCCCAAGGGACGCCGGCACCTCCGGAAGGTCGTCGACCGGCTGGGCATCACCGTGCACGAGAACGCGGCGGTGACGAGGGTCGACGCGGATCAGCTGACGACGGCCGACGGTGGAACGATCCCCGCCGCGGTCACGGTGTGGACGGCCGGATTCGCCGTACACCCGATCGTGGAGGCGACGTCGCTGGAGGTCAGCGACACCGGCCGGATCGTGGTCGACGAGACCATGCGGTCCGTCTCACATCCGGACGTGTACGCCGTTGGCGACGCGGCGTACGCGATGGGCTCGAAGAACAAGCCGCTGCGGATGTCGTGCGCCTCGGGGCAGCCGATGGCGTGGCAGGCCGCCGACTCCATCGCAGCCCGGTTGACCGGCGGCAAGCTCGGGCACGCGCCGCTGTTCTACTTCAACCAGTGCATCTCGCTGGGGCGCAAGGACGGGCTGATCCAGTACGTCACCACCGACGACCGCGCCGTCAACGCGACCCTGACCGGCCGGGTGGCAGCCGTCTACAAGGAGCTGATCTGCAAGGGCGCCGCGTGGGGCACGGAGAACCCGACGATGGGCCTGCCGACGCGGCGGCGCCACGTGATCAGCCAGGCCGTCCCGCTGCACGAATGGACTAGCTGATTCGAGCCGGAATGGCCCGTGCAGCCAGTCCACTCAGAGTCGAACCTAGTTACATGACCACTACGCCGTTGCAGCCGACCGCCCGGACCTCGTTGCGTCGCTCGAAGGAACGTGCCGCCACCGAGCGGCAGGTGCTGTACGACGTACTGCTCGACGGCATGTTCTGCCACCTCGGCGTAGTGGTCGACGGCGATCCGCTCGTGCTGCCGACGGCGTACGGCGTGGACCTGGACCGCGGACCGGACGGGGAGCTGTACCTGCACGGCTCGGTCGCGGCCCGGAGCGTGGTCGCGGCTCCGCAGCAGACCGTGTGCGTCACCGTCACGCACACCGACGGTCTGGTGCTGGCCCGGTCCGCGTTCCACCACTCGGTGAACTACCGGTCCGCGGTGATCTTCGGCGTACCGCGGCTGGTCACCGACCCGGACGAGAAACTGCACGCTCTCAACCGGATCGTCGACCACCTCGTCCCCGGCCGGTCGACCGCCGTCCGCCCACCGAACCGCAAGGAGCTGGCGAAGACCTCGGTGCTGGCGCTCTCCCTCACCGAGGCCTCGGTGAAGACCCGCTCCGGACCCGCCAACGACGACGAGGAGGACCTCGACCTGCCCTACTGGACAGGCGTGATCCCCCTCCAAGTCGTCGCCGGCGCACCGGAGAACAACCCCGACTGCGACCTGCTGGTCCCCGCCCACATCCGCAGCCGGGCGAACGTCCTGGGCGCACCCTCCTAGGCCACGGTCCCCTTGTTGTAGCTGGACTGGGCCCAGAAGTACCCGACCACCGCGATCGCCACGCACCAGGCGGCGGCGAGCCAGCCGCTGCTGGAGTCCATCGGCGTCCCCAGCAGCAAATGGCGCAGGCTGTCGATGATCGGGGTGAACGGCTGGTACTCGGCGAACCAGCGGATGCCGCTCGGCATCGCCTCCAGCGGGATGAAGGTGTTGCTGAGGAACGGCAGCAACAGGCTGATCGGCAGTACGACGTTGCTCGCGCCTTCCGGCGTCTTACTGGTCAGCCCCAGCGCGATCGCGAACCAGGTCAGACCGATGGTCAACCCGATCAGCAGCACCGCCGCCAGCAGCCAGTCCCCGACCGACGCGTTCGGCCGGAACCCGATCAGGATCGCGAAGCCGACCACCAGGGCCAGGCTGACGATCGTCACGAGCACGTTGCCCAGCACGTGCCCGGTCAGCACGGCCGGCCGGAAGATCGCCATCGTCCGGAACCTGGCCACGATGCCCTCGGACATGTCCATGCAGACGGCGACCGCGGGCGACATCGTCCCGGACGCGATCGACATCAGCAGGATGCCCGGGGTCAGGAAGTCGATGTAGTCGAAGCCGTTTGCGCCCCCGCCGAGCCCGGCCGAGAACGTGTCGCCGAAGACCAGACCGAACAGCAGGATCATGATCACCGGCATCCCGAGGGCGCCGAGCGACAGGCCCGGGTACCGCTGGGCGTGCCGCAGGTTGCGGCGCAGCATGGTGCCGATGTCGGCCATCGGGCGGACGGTTGCGGTAGTGCTCATCGTGCGGTCACCTCTTCGGACCTGGGCTGACCGGTGACGGCGAAGAACACGTCGTCCAGGTCAGGGGTGTGGACAGTCAGTTCGTCGACCTCGAGCGAGGCGTCGTCGATCCGGGCCAGCAGGTCGCGCAGCGCGTGCACGCTGCCGTCGTTCGGCACCTGCAGAACCAGCGCTTCGGGATTCGGTACGGCGGTCGGCAGCACCTGACCGGCGAGCGTGAACTCCTCCGGCGACGTGAAGCGCAAGCGGATGTGCCCGCCCGGCGCGAGTCGCTTGAGTTCTTCCGCCGTACCTTGGGCGACCAGTCGCCCGTGGTCGAGGACGGCGATCCGGTCTGCGAGCTGATCGGCCTCCTCCAGGTACTGCGTGGTGAGCAGGACCGTGACGCCGCCGGCGACCAGTTCGCGGATCAACGTCCACATGCGGTGCCGGCTGCGTGGGTCGAGACCGGTCGTCGGCTCGTCCAGGAAGATGATCTGCGGGCGGCCGACCAGCGTCATGGCCAGGTCGAGCCGGCGCTTCATGCCGCCGGAGTACGTCGACGCGAGCTTCTTGCCGGCATCGGCCAGGTCGAACTGTTCGAGCAGCTCGTCCGCCCGGCGGCGGGCCTCCTGCTTGCCGAGGTGGTGCAGATCGGCCATCAGGATGAGGTTCTCGCGCCCGGTCATCAGGCCGTCGACCGCGGAGAACTGACCGGTGACGCCGATCGCGGCACGGACCGCTTCGGGCGACTGGTGCAGGTCGTGGCCGGCCACCCTGATCTCGCCGGCGTCGGCGGCGACCAGGGTGGACAGGATCTGCACCGCGGTGGTCTTGCCGGCGCCGTTCGGGCCGAGCAGGGAAAAGATGGTGCCTTCGGCAACGTTCAGGTCGATGCCGTCGAGCACGAGTTTCTCGCCGTAGGACTTGCGCAGTCCACGGACGTCGATCGCTGCTGACATGAGGGATCCTTGGGTGATTTCGGGCAGGTGTTCCTGACCCGGGGGTGGTTGACGGGTCTGCTGGAGGAGGATTTGGGCGTGCCTCACCGGCCGGACGGCCGGCAGTCGGCGTCCGGTGGTGGTGTGGGTTCAGTTAGATGTCGAGATCCTCGACCGCCGGCTGATCGGCGGCCTCCTCGACGAGTTGATAGAGGTCCTCGGGGATCAGTTCACGGAGCTCGTCGACCGTGTCCACGACATGCAGGGTGGCCTCGCCCTGCGCCATGCTCCAGGACTGGTCGGTGCTCCAGTTGCCGACCCAGGAACGCCACCCGGTGAGGAAGCGCTCGTCGTCGGCGTTCTGCTTGAACTGGCTGCGGCGGTCCGCGTGCAGGACGAACTTGCCGGTCCGGCTGCGGTAGACCTTGAAGGCCTCGTACCCGGTACTGCTCGACCGGCCGCCTTCAGCGAGCAGTACGCCGGAGAACCGTTGCTTGCGGCCGGTGCCCCGGCCCACCCGCACGGTGATCTCCTCGTACCCCTCGAACCGGCCCTCCTCCATCTCGACGTACTTGCGCAGTGCGATCGAGATCGCCGAGGACAGGTTCCCGGCCAGCTCCCCGGCCCGCTTGTACAGCGGCAGGTCGTCGTCGGACACGTAGATCGTCTTGTTCGGCATCGCTTGTCTCCTCCTACGTAGAACTATACGCACACAGGTGCGCACATGTCTACGTATATCCCTACGTAGAAGGAGGCGGCCGCGACGGGATCCGTCGCGGCCGCCTCGGGTGGCTGTCTACTTGGGTGAGTACAGCCAGGGGTGCTCGATGTCGTAGAACGTCGGCGGACCGGAGGAGAGACTGTTCATCTCGTCCATTTCCGCCTTGAGTTCCGATGGCACCTCTTTCTGCTCGCCTTCGCGGGCCTCGGCCTCGGAGGTGAAGTACATCGCCATCGTGTAGTCGCCGTCGTCGTACATGGCGACCTCACTCCCGAGGATCTCGGGCCGGAACTCGGCCCATTCGTCGCGGTGCTGACCCATCAGTTCCCGCGCGCGCTCCGGGTTGCTGCCGGCGCCCTGCATCACCTGGACGAATCCGGCGGCGTCCGGGTCGCCGTGGGTGTCGATCACCACGTCCTCCGTGTCGTGGAAGGTGGCTCCGTCGCTGAGCAGCGACGAGAACTCGTGCCACCACTTGTCCTGTGCCGGGCTCTCGCTGTTCCGCCGCGCGGCGTCGGCGGAGTCGAAACGAGCCAGCGCGATGAACTTGCCGTCCGCGGTGACACCGGCGGTGGTCCCCAGCCAGCCGGACGCCCCGGGCGCCAGTTCTTCCATCCACCGATCCATCGCCGTGTGAGCCTGCTCGGCATCGGTGACCTGCCCCTGAATGACCTGAACGAACATCTGAGAGCCCTCCCTGGTCTCGCGGATCGTTCACTGGCGATTTCGACGTTACGCCCGCCCGTTCCCGGCGTCGACGGCGTCACCCGTGACAACTCGCCGACGATTCGTAGCCCGAGCTCGGGCGAGCATCAGCAGACTCGCGAGCACACCGGTTGCGCCGAGGGCGGTCAGGCGTACGTCGGCGTTCCGCAGGCCGAACACGAGCCAGCAGGACAGCTCGCCGAGGACCAATGCCCAGGTGCCCGCCGAGATCCCGGTCGAGTGCGCGGTCCGGTACGCCGTCCACAGCGAAGGCGTCACCTGGACGATCGAGGCTGCGGCGAGCAGGGTGCCCAGTCCGATGCGGCCGCCAACCATCGCGCCGACCACGAGCAGCGCCGCCCAGCCCGCGATCCACCCGACGGCGCGTGCGTTCAGCGCACCACGGCGTACCAGCATCACCGAGAGGGTGCCGGCGAGCGACGCCGCCGCGGTGGAGGGCAGGCTCGCGGTCCAGTAGCCCGAGGCCATGAAGTAGCCGAACCACGCCGCGTTGTTGATGCTCGTCAGCGTCGCCCAGGACCAGGAGACGCCGGCCGTGTCGCCGGTCCGGCGCAGCTTGAGGAGCTGCGGAAGGTACTGCGGGATGCCGAACGCGGCGGCGATGACGGGCAGGAGGTCGAGCATGGCGCAAGATTACTGCCGAATCATCGACAGATTCGTGCGAATTCATGCCAGTCAACGGCTCTGAGGAATAAGATGTTTGCCGTGGATGCCATTGATCGCAATATCCTTGCCGTGCTCCAGGAAGACGGCCGGCTGACCGTCACCGAACTTGCGCAGCGGGTCGGGTTGAGTGCCGCGCCGTGTCATCGGCGGTTGCGGGAGCTCGAGCGGGCCGGGGTGATCCGCGGATACCGCGCGGTCGTCGACGGAGCGGCCGTCGGGCACGGGTTCGAGGTGCTGCTGGCGGTGACGATGGACCGGGAGGAATCGGTCGCCGGGTTCGAGGCCGGGCTGGCCGAGATTGCCGAGGTGGTGCAGGCCGAGCGGCTGTTCGGGGAGCCGGACTACTTCGTCAGGGTCGTGACCGCGGACATCGCCGCGTTCCAGAAACTGCGCGACGAGCGGCTGGCGCGACTGCCGGGGGTGCAGCGGCTGACGTCCACCATCGTGATGAAGAAGGTCGTGGACAACCGGCCGCTGCCGACGTGAACGGTGTGGAAACTCGTCGGCTCAAACCTGAGTTATCCACAGATTTGAGCCAGTTTTGACCACATTCAGTGGAGAACCATCACTGAACCTGGGGATAACTCCAACGAATCGGTGTGCACAACTGGGGATACCGGTGTGGATAACTCCGGCACTCCACCTCATGTGACGCACAGGTGGGTGGCCTGGTCAGACCCACTGGGTGGAGACGACGAAGCCGACCGCGATCAGGCCCATGCCGATCAGCAGGTTCCAGTTGTTGAGGTCCTTCATCACCGGGATGTCCTGGCCGGCCACGTAGAAGACGACCAGCCAGGCGAGTCCGAGCAGCCAGCACGCCAGCATCAGCGGCGCGACCCACACGCGACTGGTGGTACGCGGCTTCTTCGGGGTCTTCTCGGCCTTGACCTTCTCGGTCTTCTTCTTGGGGCGACTGCTCGACTCGGGCACGACTGAACTCCTTGTAAGGACGGACGCATAAGCTGACCGCGAGGACCTGGTAGGGGTCCGGTCCGGGTTAGCGTAGTGCAGAGAGCAATATGGAGATCACGGGTGCGTAGGTTGAGGCGGATTTCGCTGTGGCGTGCGGTCGCGCCGCTGGCGCTGCTGTGCGCCGGTCTGCTGTTCGCGACCAGCGCGACCAACGCCCGGGGCACCGACCTCCGGCCCAGCCGTAACACTACGCTCGCGGGCCTCGTGGAGGAACAGAGCCGGCGCAGCGCCAGCCTGGTCCGGCAGCACGCGGCCCTGACCCAGGACATCGAGAAGCTCCAGGAGCAGCAGGGCTCGATCGACCCCGCGCTGGCCAAGCAGCTCAAGGACCTGTCCGACGCCGTCGGCACCACGCCGGTCACCGGGCCGGGGCTGACCGTGACGCTCAAGGACGCGCCGTCCCAGGTCGTCAAGGACAACCCGGACGTCGACGCCGACTGGCTGGTGATCCACCAGCAGGACATCCAGGCGGTGGTGAACGCGCTCTGGGCCGGCGGCGCGGACGCGATCTCGATCCAGAACCACCGGGTCATCTCCACCACCGGGATCAAGTGCGTCGGCAACTCCGTCGTACTGCACGGCGTCCCGTACCTCCCGCCGTACAAGATCACCGCGATCGGGGACCGGCGGAAGTTGCAGAAGGCGCTCGACGACTCGCAGTACATCGAGAACCTGCAGGACTACGTCGTGAAGTTCCAGCTCGGGTACGACGTGAAGAACGAGTCGTCGATCTCGATGCCGGCGTACGAGGGCACCCTGGATCTGCAGAGCGCGACGGTCCCCGGGTTCCCGCGGACTCCCTCGACAAGCCCGACCGCCAGCGGGCGATAATGGACCGCATGCCGCGGATCCTTGTCGTCGACAACTACGACTCCTTCGTCTACAACCTGGTGCAGTACCTGCAGCAACTGCAGGCCGACACCACCGTGCTGCGCAACGACGAGGTCACCCCTGAGCAGGCCGGTGAGTACGACGGCGTGCTGCTCTCCCCCGGTCCCGGTACGCCGGAAGAGGCCGGCGCCTGCGTCGACATCGTGAAGGAGAAGGGCCGCGAGGTCCCGATCTTCGGTGTGTGCCTCGGCCTGCAGGCGATCGGCGTCGCGTACGGCGGGGTCGTCGGCCGCGCGGACGAGTTGCTGCACGGCAAGACCAGCCAGGTGTTCCACGACGGCGCCGGCGTACTGTCCGGGCTCCCGTCGCCGTTCACCGCGACCCGGTACCACTCGCTGGCGATCGCGCAGGACAGCGTGCCGGACGAGCTGCAGGTGACCGCGCGGACCGAGGCCGGCGTGATCATGGCGGCCCGGCACCGTGACTTCGCGGTCGAGGGCGTGCAGTTCCACCCGGAGTCGGTGCTGACCGAGGGCGGCCACCGGATGCTCGCCAACTGGCTCGAGATCTGCGGCGACCCGGACGCGGTCGCCCGCTCCGCCGGCCTGGCCCCGGTCGTCAGTTAGTCCGTAGAACTGAAGAACCCCCGGAGCGCGACGCGCTCCGGGGGTTCTGTCGTCTCAGCCGCCAGGGATCGTGATGGCGGGGCTCGTCGGTGTCGACGGCGGTGGTGTCTCCGACTCGGTCGGAGTGCTCGGCGGTGGCGTCTCTTCCTGCAGTTTGTTCACCGTCAGCGTGATCAGCGTGCCCTTCGCCGCCTTGCTGCCGGCCTTCACGGACTGCTTGAGGACGGTCCCCTCTGCCTGGTTCTGGTCGTTGCCGAACGTCTGCCCGACCCGGAAGCCGGCCTGCTCCAGCGTCAGCTTCGCGTCGTCGAACGTCTGAGTGACCACATTCGGTACGTCGACGTCGGTCTTGCCGGTGGAGACGGTCAGCGTGAACTCCTGACCTGACGGATACTTCCCGGTCGGGTCCGGGCTGACCGCGAGCACGATGCCCTTCTTCTGGTCGCTGTCCTGCTCGATCGTCTTGTCCTTGACCTTGAAGTTCGCGGACGTGCCTTCGAGCGCCTTGCGGGCCGCGGACTCCGACTTGCCGATCACATCCGGCACCGGGAACGCACTTCGCCCGGACGAGAACACCACGGTGACCGTCGAGCCCTGCTCGGCCTCGGTCCCCGCCGGCGGGGTCTGCCGGATCGCGGAGCCGCGACCGACCGTGTCGCTGGTTTCGGACGGTCCCTGCGCGAACTTCAGGCCCTTGTCGGCGAGCAACGCGGTCGCGTCGGCGACCGACTTGCCGCTGACGTCCGGCACGGCAACCTTCGCCACCGGGGTGGCAGTCGTCCCGCCGCCGCCGGCGTTGTTGTCCTTGTTCATGTTCGAGAACAGCGCGTACGCGCCGACCGCGACCGCGACGATCGCGAGGCCGAGCAGGAAGTAGGCCAGGCCGCGGTTGCGGCGGGACCGGGCGTCCTGCGCCTCGTCCAGGTCGTCGCCGCCGGGCGGGAGCAGGTCGTTCGCCGAGGTCTGCTGGTACTGCTGGGTCGCGGCCGCCGCCACCGCGGTCGGCGCCATCGACCGGGTCTCGGCGACTGCCGCCATCGGCGCGGTCACCTGCTGGCCGGCCAGCACCCGGTGGATGTCGGCGCGCATCTCGGACGCGCTCTGGTACCGCTCCTCGCGGCTCTTCGCCAGCGCCTTCAGGACGACCGCGTCGACCTCCGGCGGGATGTCCGGGTCGAACGAGGACGGCGGCAGCGGCTGTTCACGGACGTGCTGGTAGGCCACCGACACCGGCGACTCACCGACGAACGGCGGGCGGCCGGTGAGCAGTTCGTACAGCAGGCAGCCGGTCGAGTACAGGTCGGAGCGGGCGTCCACGGTCTCGCCGCGGGCCTGCTCCGGGGACAGGTACTGCGCGGTGCCGATCACGGCCGCGGTCTGGGTCATCGTGGAGGACGTGTCGGCGACCGCACGGGCGATACCGAAGTCCATCACCTTGACCTGGCCCTGCGGGGTCAGCATCACGTTCCCGGGCTTGATGTCGCGGTGCACGATGCCGGCCCGGTGGCTGTAGTCGAGCGCCTCGAGCACACCGGAGGTGATCTCCAGCGCCCGCTCCGGCATGATCTTGCGGCCCTCGCGGATCAGGTCCCGCAGCGTCTTGCCGGTCACCAGCTCCATCACGATGTACGGAATGGTGACGCCGGAGCCGTTCGGGTCCGGCTCCTCGCCGGTGTCGTACACCGACACGATCGTCGGGTGGTTCAGTGACGCGGCCGACTGGGCCTCGCGCCGGAACCGCGCCTGGAAGGTGGCGTCACTCGCGAGGTCGACGCGCAGCCGCTTGATCGCGACGCTCCGGCCGAGCCGGTTGTCGAGGCCCTTGCGGACCTCCGCCATGCCGCCGCGGCCGAGCGGTTCGCCTTCTTCGTACCGGCCGCCGACGAGACGTGCCTGCGATGTCATGACTCAGCCTTCCAACCTGTCTGCGGTAAATCAGTCAACTTGCCCACGGTAGCGGCCGCCACACGCGGATCCCCGTTGGAAAGACGCGCTGTCATCGCATCATTCCGTATGGTGCTCATCGGATGCTCATTGGCCCAGCACCGCCTCCATCACCTTCTTGGCGATCGGAGCCGCCAAGGTGCCGCCCGCGATGTCGTTGCGCGCGATGTTCGCGTCCTCGATCAAGACCGCCACGGCCACCTTCGGGTCGTTGGCCGGCGCGAACGCGGTGAACCACGCGAACGGCGGGCGGTCCTTCGAGGTCTGCGCCGTACCTGTCTTGCCGGCCACCTGGACTCCGTCGATCCGTCCCGGCTTGCCGGTGCCGTTGTTGACGACGTCGACCATCATCGCGGTCAGCTGGGCCGCGACCTGCGGGGTGACCGCCTGGTGCAGCGACTCCGGCTTGGTCTCCGAGACCGTCTTCAGGTCCGGGGTCTTCACGTTCTGGACCAGGTACGGCTTCATCACCTCGCCCTTGTTCGCGATCCCGGCCGCCACCATCGCCATCTGCAGCGGGGTGGCGCGGACGTCGAACTGGCCGATCGCGGACTGCGCGGTCTGCGGTTCGTTCGGGTCGCCGGGGAACTGGCTGGTGGCCACGCTCGGCAGCTCGGTCAGCGGCCGGGCGCCGAAGCCGAACTTCGCGGCCTGCTCGTTGAGCGCGTCCGCGCCGAGGGCCATGCCGACGGTGCCGAACGCGGTGTTGCAGGAGTAGCGCAGCGCGATCGTCAGCGTCGCGCTGTTGCTGCCGCCGCAGTTCTTGCCGTCCTCGTTGACCAGCGGGACCGTGGTCTGCGGGAGCGGCAGCTCGGCCGGCGAGTTCACCTTGCTCTCCGGCGTGTACTTGCCGCTGGACAGCGCGGCCGCCGCGGTGACCAGCTTGAAGGTCGACCCGGGCGGGTACAGCTCCTGCACCGCGCGGTTCGACAGCGGCTTGTCCTTGTCGGCGTTCAGGTTCTTCCAGGCCGAGCCGACCTTCTCGGTGTCGTGCGAGGCGAGCAGGTTCGGGTCGTACGACGGCCGGCTGGCCATCGCCAGGATCCGCCCGGTCTTCGGCTCGATCGCGACCACCGCACCGGTCTTCCCGGCCAGGCCGTTGTACGCCGCCTGCTGGGCCGCGGCGTTCAGGGTCAGGGTCACGCTGCCGCCTTGCTGCGGGCGGTTGCTGATCACGTCGATGATCCGGCGGAACGCCATCGAGGGGTCCGAGCCGTTCAGCTCGGCGTTCATCGTCAGCTCGATACCGCCGCGACCGAACAGGTACGAGTAGAACCCGGTCACGGGCGCGTAGACCTGGCCTCCCGCGTACGTCCGCTGGTACTTGAACCGGTCTCCGGACGGCTTGCTCTGCGCGACCGGCGTACTGCCGATCAGGATCGGGCCGCGGTTGACCGAGAACTGCGAGTCGCGGACCCGGTTGTTGTCGTTACGGCCGTTGATCTCGTTCGCCCGGAAAGCCTGCAGGTACGTCGAGTTCGCCATCAGCGCGAGCATCAGGATGATCGCCGCCACGGCCAGTCGCCGGATCGCTGAGTTCATGCCTTCTGCACCGCCATCGCGATCGTTTCGTCGGAAACCGGGGCGGCCGGGGTCTGCGGCCGTCGGGCCTGGTCGCTGATCCGCAGCAGCAGCGCGATGATTGCCCAGTTGGCGACCAGCGACGTACCGCCGAGCGCCATGAACGGGGTGGCCAGACCGGTCAGCGGGATCAGCCCGGTGACGCCGCCGACGATCACGAACACCTGCAGCGCGAACGACATCGCCAGACCGGTCGCGATCAGCTTGCCGAAGATGTCCCGGCAGCCGAGCGCGGTCCGCAGGCCGCGCTCGATGATGAGGGTGTAGACCAGCAGGATCGCGATCAGCCCGGTCAGCCCGAGCTCCTCGGCGAACGACGAGATGATCATGTCGCTGTTGGCGTACAGAGTGGCCTCCGGGTGGCCCTGGCCGAGACCGCGGCCGAGGATGCCGCCCCAGGCCTGACCCATCAGCCCGAGCTTCACCTGGCCGCCGTCGATCGCCCACGGGTTCAGCCAGTCGGTGACGCGGCGGTGCACGTGGCCGAACGTCATGTACGCGAAGTACGCGCCGCCGACGAACAGCAGGCCGCCGATGATCAGCCAGCCGGCCCGCTCGGTCGACACGTACAGCAGGAACAGGAACAGGCCGAAGAACAGCAGCGACGAGCCGAGGTCGCTCTCGAACACCAGGACGCCGAGGCTGACCGCCCAGGCGATCCCGATCGGGCCGAGGTCGCGGGCCCGCGGCAGGTCGAGCCCGAGGAAGCGGTGCCCGGCCAGCGTCAGGACGTCGCGTTTCACCACCAGGTAGCCGGCGAAGAACACGACCAGACAGATCTTGGCGAACTCACCGGGCTGGAAGGACATGCCGGCGAGCCGGATCCAGATCCGGGCGCCGTTGAGGTTCACGCCGAGGCCGGGGATCAGCGGCAGCACGAGCAGCAGCAGACCGACCAGGCCGGCGGTGTAGGTGAGCGCCTGCAACCGACGGTGATCTCTGATCACGAGGATGACGACCAGGAACAACACGATGCCGACCGCGGTCCAGGTGATCTGCTGCGGCGCAGCGGGCGCCTTCGGGACCTTTCCCTTCGCCTCGGCGACGATGGCCAGGCCGAGGTCGATCCGGTGGATCATCGCGACGCCGAGGCCGTTCAGCAGCACGGCGCAGGGCAGTAGCACCGGGTCGGCGTACGGCGCCCGGTAGCGGAGCGCGAGGTGGGCGATCAGGGCGAGCAGCCCGATCCCGGCCGCGTAGTACCCGGTGCTGGCCGGTACGGCGTTCTGCACGGTGATGCCGATGTTCACGTAGGCGCCGACCGAGACCGCGATCGCGATCACGAGCAGCAGCAACTCCACCCCACGCCGGGTCCGCGGGATGATCTGGATGACCGAAGTTGATGCGATGCTCATCGGACCCCGTCGCAGTCGTCGGGGTCGACCGGCGTGCTCGGCGACGTCGTACCGGTCGGGGCCGTCGACGCGGGCGGCGAGGAAACCGGAGGCTTCGAGACCGGAGGTGTCGAGACCGCGGGCTTCGAGACGGGCGGGGTCGACGGCTTCGGCGTCGGGGACGGGGTCGGCTTCACCCTGGCGGCGCACTCGGCAGCGGTGTGCTGCAGCTCTGCGACGATCGAGCGGGCGCCGGCCAGGTTGTCCGCCTGGATGTTGGCCTCGACCTGCTGACGGCTGTACGTCGGGAGCTTGTCGACCTGCAGCGCCTGCCGCTCGTACACCTTCGACAGTGTCAAGCCGGGGAGATCCGCCTCGACGCCCTTGAAGATCGCCACGTAGTCGCCGTCGGTGCCGACGTAGTACTGCTTCTGGGTCCAGCTGTACGCGAACCAGCCGCCGCCGCCGATCAGGCCGAGGACGACGAGCAGTACGGCGATCCGCCGCAGCCACGCGAACCGCTTCGGCGGGCGCGGCGCATACCGCAGTTCCTCCGGGTCGAGCGCACCGCCGTGACCACCGCCGCCGTGACCGTCACCAGCGGCAGTGCGGACCGCGACCGTCGGCTCGCCGCGCCCGGTGCTGCCTTGCGCCAGCTCGGCGGCGGCACCGACCAGTTGCGGCTGGACGCCACTCGCGGGCTCGGTCTCGACGACGTCCGCGACGAGGACGGTGACGTTGTCGTTCGAGCCCGCCTCCAGCGCGTGCGTGATCAGGTCGACGACGACCGAGTCCGGCGTACCGGAGGCCATCGAGGCCGCGATCACCTCGTCGCTCACGTAGTCGGGCAGGCCGTCGCTGCACAGCATCAGCCGGTCGCCGGCCTGGACGTCGAGCATCTCCAGGTCGGGGTCGGAGTCCGGGCGGCCGTCGAGGACACGCAGGATCAGGTTCCGGTGCGGGTGGGTGAAGGCCTCCTCCTGGGAGATCCGGCCCTCGTCGACCAGCGACTGCACGAAGGTGTGGTCGTGGCTCAGCTGGTACAGCTGCCCGTCCCGCAGCCGGTACGCGCGGGAGTCGCCCAGATGGGCCAGGCCGAGCCGCTTGCCGTCGAACATCAGCGCGGTGACCGTCGAGCCCATGCCTTCGCGCTCGGGGTCCTCCTCGACCAGCTCGGACAGGCGCTCGTTGGCCCGGTGCACCGCGCCGGCCAGCGCCTCGATCATGTCTTCGCCGGTGATGTCGGCGGTGTCCAGCCGCCGCATCACCTGGACCGCCGCCGCGCTGGCCACCTCACCGGCTGCCGCACCGCCCATCCCGTCGGCGAGCAGCAGCAGGTGCGGACCGGCGTACGCCGAGTCCTCGTTGTTGCGGCGTACTCGTCCGACGTCGGAGAGGGTTGCGTAGTCGAGCGACAGGGTCATCGAGGCAGGCCTACTTCGCGATGTTCAGCGTCGTCCGGCCGATCCGGATCGAACCGCCGATCTCGGCCGGGACCGGGCGGGTGACCCGCTGGCCGTCCAGGTACGTGCCGTTGGTGGAGCCGAGGTCCTCGACCCACCACTGGCCCTCGGACAGGAACAGCCGGGCGTGCCGGGTGGAGGAGTAGTCGTCGTCGAGCCGGATCTGGCAGTCCGACCCGCGTCCGATGATCACCGGCTCGTCACCCAGTGAGGCACCGACCCCGGCCTGCGGGCCGTCCGCGATCGTCACCGATCCGGGCAGACCCTTGCGCTTCTTGACCGGCTTCGAGGGCTTCGGCGTACGGGAGTTCTGCGGTACGACGGCAGCCGCGGCCCGGCTGTCCACCTTCGCGCCGAACAGGTCGGACCTGATCACGGACAGCACCGCGAGGACGAACATCCACAACAGGGCCAGGAACCCCAGTTTGATCAGGGTCAGGGTCAGTTCCGACATGGAAGGTCAGTCACCACCCGCTGCTCGGCGGCTGGGCCATCGGCTCGTCCGCGAGACGCAGCGTCATGGTCGTGTTGCCGATCCGGACCGTCGAGCCGTCCACCAGTTCGGCCTCGGTGGTCCGGCGGCCGTTCACCAGCGTGCCGTTGGTGGAGCCGAGGTCGACCATCACCACCCGGATCCCGCCCGGGCCTTCCGGCATCAGGCGGATCTCGGCGTGCCGCCGGGAGACGCCCGGGTCGTTGATCTGGATGTCGGCGTCGGTGCCGCGGCCGAGCACCACGCCGGGCGGGTTCACCGGGCGGCGGCGGCCGTTCACCTCGAGCATCACCTGCGGGTGCCCGCGGCGCGGCGCCTGCTGCGGCGGCGGCTGCTGGAACTGCTGCGCTGGCGGCGGCGGGGTCTGCACGACCGGCTCGTTCGGCGGCACGTAGGGCTCCTGCTGATAGGGCTGGGGCTCGTAGGGCGGGCGCCGCTGGGGCGTCCCGACCGTGGCGCTGACCACCCGGAACTTACCGGTCGGGAGATCATCCTGCTGGACCAGCTCGATGTCGATGGGCCCGGAGAAGGTGTAGCGCTGGATGTCGGCGTGGTCCCGCAGCTCGTTGGCGAGCTCGTGGTTGAGGGTCCGGCCGTACGCGTTCAGCCGCTCGAAGTCGTCCGGACCGAGCTCGATGGTGAAGTGGTTCGGCACCAGCCGGCGGTCCCGGGACAGGATCCGCGCGGTGTTGTCGATCTCACGCTTGAGCGCGGCGGCCAGTTCGATCGGCTCGACGTCACCCTTGAAAGCGCGCGCGAAGACACCGCTCACAATGCCTTCCAGGCGTCGCTCGAAGCGCTGTAGCGGTCGCACGCCTCCTCCTCCACGGTCGGTACGCCAACAGATGTCCACCGGTCAGGCGGACACACCGGGTACGACGATCGATCGTATCGGGAGGTTCGACCGAACCCGCAATGTGAAGCACCGGCAGAACCCGTGCTACTGTTCCTTCTCGTCGCCAGGAGATGTATCAGGCGGCTGCGCGCGGGTGGCGGAATAGGCAGACGCGCACGGTTCAGGTCCGTGTGCCCGAAAGGGCGTGGGGGTTCAACTCCCCCCTCGCGCACAACAAAGTCCCGGTCGACCAGACCGGGACTTTTGCGTTCTCCGGCCAGCTCTCGTCCTTTCGGAGGATCCAGAACTCATCTCCACGAGTCTGTGGCCGATGTACGTTATTCTGTACATCGTGAAGACGATGAGTTTTACCGAGACGCGCGCGAACCTGGCCGCGGCCCTCGACGCGGTCGAGAACGACGCGGAGGAGTTGGTGATCACCCGCGCCGGGCACGAGCCCGTCGTCGTCGTCACGCTGGCGGAGTACGAATCGCTGAAGGAGACCGACTATCTGATGCGGTCTCCGGCCAACGCGAGGCGGTTGCGCGAGGCGATCGAGCAGGACCGGGCGGGTGACGGGAAGGTGCGCGAACTGGCCGACCCCGACGCCGCCGGTGACAGAGGAACGGCGGGCGGCGCAGCGTGAAGGTCGTCTTCCTCGACCGCGGTTGGGAGGACTATCTGTGGTGGCAAGCCAACGATCGGAAGCTCCTCAAACGGATCAACCAGTTGATCGAGGACATCGACCGCAATGGCCATGAAGGCATCGGCAAGCCGGAGCCGCTACGGCACGAGTTCGCCGGTTACTGGTCGAGGCGCATCAATACGGAGCACCGTCTCGTCTACCGGATCGCTGACGACGGAATCCACATCATCGCCTGCAGCTATCACTACGGCCCCTGACGATCCGGCGGGCTTACCTACTACCTGCGCGAGGAAGCGCGTTCCGGGCGGGTCGGTCGCGGTAGTCGCAGGGTAGGCGCGCCGCGGTGTCGCGCGGTCGGGGCGATGGTGCGGTGGTTGCGGAGCATCCAGATTGCTACGGCGGTTGCGGCGATCAGGCCGGCGACGCCGGCGTAGTCGGTGAAGCTCATCATGCGTTCTCTTCTCCAGGGCGGGCGGCTGGCGAGTTCCGCGGGTGTCTGACCGGAAGGTGACGGGAGTTCGCCTGCTTCGTGATGACACAACCGTGCCGTGGCTGATGAGTGCCAGATGGAAAATGCTCGCTTCCACGTTGGAATGCCTGCTTAGGTGGTGCCCGGGAGGTGGGGCGGATGCAGGACGGAATGTTGCTGGACGAACGGGAAGAACAGGCGTACCGACTGCTCGTCGGGCTGTCGGCGGCCAAGGCGGCCGACCTGGCCGAGGTCGCCAAGTTCACGCAGCCGGAGGCCGACGAAGTGCTGCAGCGGTTGCAGGCCAAGGGGCTGGTGACGGCGCAGGCGGCCGACGATCCGGTGTTCCGGCCGTTGCCGCCGGACGTCGCTTTCGGTACGACGCTGCTGCGCCGCCAGGAGTCGCTCGAGGCGGCCCGCAAGACGGTGAGCGCACTCAGCGAGGAGTTCAGGGCCAGCGTCAGCCGGCGCGACGCGCACCACCTGGTCGAGGTGATCGTCGGCGCCGCCACGCTCCGCGAGCGGCTGCGGGACCTGCAGAACTCGGCCCGCGAGGAGATCCTCTGGTTCTGCCGCGCGAACCCGCTGGCGATGCAGGGCGCCGAGAACACCGAGGAGTACGGCGCTTTGTCCCGCGGCGTCCGGTACCGCGCGATCTACGAGCGCGCACTGATCGAGACACCCGGTGAGCTCGACTCGATCGCCGAAGGTGTCAGCTGGGGCGAGGAGGCCCGGGTCGTGCCGACACTGCCGGTCCGGATCGCGATCGTGGACCGGTCGACGGCGATCTGCCCTCTGGTCCGTGACGACGAGCAGAGCATCGGAGAGCCGTCCGCCGCGATCATCAGCCGCGGCCAGCTTCTAGACGCGTTGCTGGCGCTCTTCGAGAGCTACTGGGAGTTGGCGACACCCGTGCGCCTCCACTCCGAGGAGAAGCACGAAGACGAGGGTCTGGACGACGCCGAGCGGCTCCTGCTCTCCCTGCTCGTAGGCGGCGTACCGGACAAGTCCATCGCCAACCAGTTGGGTATCAGCCGCCGTACGGTTCAGCGCCGTCTCGACCGCCTCATGGCGCTGGCCGGTGTGGACACCCGCACCGGCCTGGCCTTCCAAGCCGCAAAACGCGACTGGCTCTAGCCAGGCCGGTGCGCTGCCGTACTACTTGACGCCGTACGCGCGGATCACCGTCTGGGTGACCTTCGTGCCGTTCGGGCCGGTTGCCGCGACCTTGAGCGAGACGGTGTCGTGGGCGTTGGGGACGACGGCCAGGTAGTGGCCGGCGGCACCGAGTACCACGAGGCGCTGCCAGGTCTTGCCCTCGTCGAACGAGGACCAGGCCTGCAGTCCGGTCGCCCGGGGCGACTCGAAGCCGACTACGTGCGTCCGGGCGCTCACCCGGCCGGTCAGGTCGACCGGGACCTTGTAGTCCACCTGCTGCAGTGCGAGCGGCGTTGCCTTGTCGTCCGCCTGCTTGGCCGAGCGGAACTCCCAGGAGGTCTGCGTGCGCGTCCCCCAGTTCCACTCGCCTTCGGAGTCGATGCGCTCGGTGGACACGTCCAGCTTGTACGCCGCGTTGTCGCTGGAGGTGATCACGTCCTCCCACGCGTCCGGAAGCTCGGCCACGACCTGACCGTTGCGGGACAGTGTCGCCGAGTCCTTCGTGGCCTCACCGATCGTGTAGTGCCCGGCTGCGTCCACGAACGACGGGATGCGGAGCGAGAGCCGGTCACCTGTGCGCGTGGACTGGATGTCCGGCGCAGCCGCGGGACGTACGACCGGACCGAACCACGTTTCGTCCGACGACCCGGTCCGGTAGCTACGCGGTACGGACGTCATACCGCCGGCCAGCGGATTCATGATGTCCCACGTGTACAGGTGGTGCACCCGGTGCTGCCAGAGCGAGTCACCCGACGTCACCCACTCCTCCCGGACCTTCGGCGTCTCGACGAACCGCTGGGAGTCGTTCCACGAGTACTCCTGCCACGGACGCCACCCGAACCGCTGCTCCTTGGCCCAGTTGAACCCGCCGTTGTCGGCGTACCGCGTGGTGATGCGGGCGCTGTTCGCCGCCGTCACCTTGTAGACGATCTGCGCCGGGATGAACCCGGTCGAGACCTGCTGTACGTCGTACAGGTACGGGCTGGACGTGGTGATCGTCAGGTCGATGGTCGCGTGGCCCTGACGCGC
Organism: Kribbella pratensis; assembly: GCF_004366075.1. Taxonomy (GTDB): domain Bacteria; phylum Actinomycetota; class Actinomycetes; order Propionibacteriales; family Kribbellaceae; genus Kribbella; species Kribbella pratensis. Next base: position 534,934 of record NZ_SODU01000002.1, read on the forward strand.
CCGGGCGATCAGCTTCTGACCGTCCTTGTACGTCGTCACCATGGCGGGGATCGGCTCGCGGTCGCCGACCGGACGCCAGACCGTCCAGGCGGACCAGTCGGCGGGCCGGACCAGGATGACCGCGGCGGCACCGGCCTTCGCGGCTGCTGCGATCTGGTCCTGCTCGCTGCCGTTGCCCCAACCGTCCTCGCTGGAGTCCAGCACCGCCAGCGCGCCCTTGACGCCCTGCAGCGAGGAGTCGGCGTACACCAGTGGGAACCGCCTCTTGCCCTCGTACGACGGCGACTGGTGCAGCAGGTTGATGTCGAGCGGACCGGACACTCCGGGGACCGACGCCTGGACCAGCGGCGCGACCAGCTGCCAGCGGGACGAGAACTCGAAGCTGCCGTCCTTGACCGGCTTCGTCGGGGTCACGTTGACCTGCTGGACGGTGCTGAAGTGCATCACGCCGTGGCTGATCGACCGCCCGTTGCCGTACTCGCGGTGCACGTAGTAGCTGAGCACTGCCTGCTGCTCCGACGGCTTCGGCGTCTCGATCTTGATCGGAACCGCCTTCCGCGCGTCGATGACGATCTCGGTGTCCTTGCTGACCACGATGTTCGGGTCGGTGAAGAGGCTGACCTGCTCGTCCTGCGGATCGTAGTTCTCCACCAGCGAGTGCAGCAGGTACGTGCCCTCCTCGACCTCGGCGGTGAACGTCTCGCCGTCTCCGATCCACGCCAGTACGTCGGACCGCGAGTTGTCCCCGTACAGCGAGATCACCGGGACGCCGGTGGGCTGACCGTCCAGGCCGACCGCTCGCAGCGTGACCTTGTGCTTCGGGCCGGACCGGAGCGCGCCGACCGCGGTGTGCGTGACGACGCCGTCGGGGCCGGTGGCAACGATCCAGCCGCTGTACTGGCCGCGGCCGAGCTTGGCCGGGTCCAGGGTGAGCGGTACGTCAGCGGTGCCGTTGGCCGGGACCGTGACGGTCGCGGGCAGACCGAAACCGTCGGTTTCCGGCTGCTTGTCGTCGAGGTTCGTCACCTGGACGGACAGGTTCAGCGTGACCGCGCTGCCGGAGTCGTTCCGGTAGGTGATGGTCCGCGTGCCCGCCTCCGCCGTCTGTACGCCGAAGTCCGCGACGCCGCTGGCGGTCACCTTCTGCGCGACGGCCCGGGTCAGGTCGACCCGACCGGCGCCCTGTGCGTACACGGTCTGCTCCGGCTGGGTCTTCGCGGTGCTGACCAGCGCGTTCTTCAGTTGGTCGGCCTTCCAGTCCGGGTGCTGCTGCGCGAGCAGGGCCGCTGCACCGGCGACGTGCGGCGTCGCCATCGACGTACCGGAGGCTGCCGTGTAGAGCTCGTCGACCGGGTCGCCCATGACCGTGCCCGTCGCGCGGGCCGCGATGATGCCGACGCCGGGGGCGGTGATCTCCGGCTTCAGGCCCGCGTCACCGAGCCGCGGTCCGCGACTGGAGAAGTCGGCGAGCTTGTCCTCGCGGTCCACGGCTCCGACCGTCAGCGCGGACGCCGCGGCGCCCGGCGTGCCGACCGTCTCGTCCTGGCCCTCGTTGCCGGCCGCAACCACGAACAGCGTGCCGGTCTGCGCGGTGATGTCGTTGACCGCCTGGCTGAGCGGGTCGGTGCCGTCGGTGGCCTCGCCGCCGAGGCTCATGTTCACGACCTTCGCGCCCTCGGACGCGGCCCACTCCATCCCGGCGATGATCCAGGAGTCGTACCCGTACCCGTCGTCGCCGAGCACCTTGCCAACGAGCAGGTCGGCCTTCGGCGCCACACCCTTCCGGGTGCCGCCGGCTCCCGCGCCGGTGCCGGCGATGGTCGCGGCGACGTGCGTGCCGTGGCCGAAGTGGTCCTCGGTGCCGCTCGGGCTGCCGGAGAAGTCCTGGCTCTCCTTGACCTTGCCGTCCAGGTCCGGGTGCGTCGCGTCGACACCGGTGTCCAGCACGGCGACCTGGACTCCGGAGCCCTCGTACCCGGCCTTCCACGCGTCCGGCGCACCGATCTGCGGGACGCTCTTGTCGAGCACCGGACGGACCTTGCCGTCGAGCCAGATCTTGGTGACGCCGCTGTTCAGCGAGCGGGTGCCGACGCCGGGCTTCAGAGACTTCCACAGCTCCGGCAGTTGGTCCTTCGCGGCGGTCAGGGCGCGGCCGCCGATCGACGGGAGCTGTCGCGTCGTCGTCGTACCGGCGAGGTTCTGCGCCGACCGGACGCCAGGGGTGTCCTTGACGATGAGCGGGAGGCTCGCGGCGGTGCCGTACCCGTCGGCGATCAGCTCGTCGACGTCGAACAGGTCCACGTCCAGGACGCCGCTCGACACGAACGGTACGGCGTCGCTCGGCAGCACGCGGAGTCCGCCGTCGGCCTCGATCGTGTGGAACGAGACGCCTTCGCGGCCGGCCGCCGGGCGGACCGTGGCGGCCTTCTTGCCGGCACCGGCATCCGTCAGTTCGACGACGTCACCGGTGATCAGCGTGATCGAGGACGTCTTGATCGCTGTGGATCCCGTGGGAGTGGCAGCGGCGGACGGGATCACCGTCGCCGCACCGAGAGCAAGCACCGCCGCGGTGGTGAGCGCGGCGGCACGTCGGGGGGAGGACATAGGCGGAATTCTCCTTCGAGAGGTTTGGGGCAGGCACACCTCTTCTTCAGTGAGAGTTTGCAATCAGGTCACAGCAATCCGCCCTGTCCACCACTGCCGTCCCTGCGACATGGCGCAATGAGGACAGCAACCGGCACCATTCAGTGCATGACACAACAGCTGGTACGCCGGTGGGCCTGGGTGGGGACGTTTCTGATCGGAGCGGGGCTGTATCTGGCCGTGCTGGCGGTGCTGACCGATACCGGGAATCCGAATCTGTTCCCGACGATGATCCTGCTCGGGGCACTCGTCGTACCGCTGACCTTCGTGACGTTCGCCGCCGGCCGGTCCGGGCGCTGGCTGATCGACGGGCCGACGCTCGGCGGTTGCCTGCTGTTCGGCGGGGTGGTCGGGGTCGTTGTCGCGGGCCTGCTCGAGTACGACGCGATGCGCCGGCTCGGGACGCTGCCGATGGTCGGTGTCGGGTTGATCGAGGAGGCGGCCAAGCTCGTCGTACCGGCGATCCTCGTGGTGTTCTTCGGGCACCGGTACCGGACGTCGATCGGGCGCGGGATCGTCATCGGGGTCGCGGTCGGCACCGGGTTCGCCGTACTGGAGACGATGGGCTACGCGTTCGTCGCGCTGCTGCAGTCGAACGGGAACGTCGGCGCGGCCGAGCAGACGCTGTTCATCCGCGGCCTGCTCTCACCGGCGGGGCACGCGGCCTGGACCGGTCTGACCTGCTGGGGCCTGTGGCGGTTCGTGCTCGAGCCGACCCGCAAGCGGTTCGCAGGCTTCCTCGGAATGTACGCACTGGCCGTCGCGCTGCACTCCACCTGGGACGGTATCGGCGGCCGCATCACCTACGCCGTCGTCGGCGCGATCTCGATCGGCCTCCTGCTCTACGGTCTCAAGCGCGCCCAGCGCGCCGAGGTCCCGGCTCCAGCGTGAGCGCGGTCGCTCGCCCCTTGCGGATCTCTCGCTCCGCGCTGTACCAGCTGCTCGGTCAAGCCCGGAAGGAACCGCATGCCGACCCTGCCTGATTTCCGCCTGGAGACGTACTTCGCGCGCTGGGAGTTCAGCGCGCGCTACCACCTGACCGCGTCGGACGCGCAGACGCTGCCGATGTCCGAACTGCTGGCGATGGCCGACGACGACGGTCGCGAGCGGTGGGAGTCGCTGGCCCTCGGCTACACGGAAACCCGCGGTCTGCCGGCGCTGCGCGAAGCGATCGCGTCGACGTACGCCGAGGTCGAGCCCGAAGACGTCCTGTGCTTCGCAGGCGCCGAAGAGGCGATCTATCTGGCGATGCGCACCCTCCTCGACCCCACGGACCACGCCGTCGTCCTCACCCCCAACTACCAGGCAGCAGAAACCATCCCACTGTCCGTCTGTGACGTGACTGGGGTATCACTGCAGTCCGGTGAAGGTTGGGCACTCGACGTCGACGCGACAGCAGCTGCCCTACGCCCCAACACCCGGCTCGTGTCGGTCAACTTCCCCAACAACCCGACAGGTGCACTCCCCTCACCGGACGCCTGGTCGCGACTAGTCCAGCTGTGCGACGAGCGGGGCATCATCTTGTTCTCCGACGAGGTCTACCGCGGCCTCGAAGCGGATCCTTTGCCCCAGGCAACAGATCTTTCGGGTACGGCGATCTCTCTCAACGTGATGTCCAAGGCGTACGGGCTGCCGGGCCTGCGGATCGGGTGGGTCGCCTGCCGCGACCGTGCCGTCCTGGATCGGCTCGAACGGGCGAAGCACTACACGACGATCTGCAACGCGGGGCCGAGTGAGGTCCTCGCGTTGATCGCACTGCGCGCCCGGGACCGAATCCTGGAGCGCAACCGGGGCATAGCCGCGCGGAATCTGCCGCTGTTCGGCGAGTTCTTCGGGCGGTACCCGGAGCTGTTCGAGTTCACCGCACCGGACGGCGGATGCGTTTGTTATCCGCGCTACCTCGGCGCTGACGGTGTCGAATCCATGTGTAGTGAGCTGGTCGAGCAGACCGGCGTACTGCTGCTGCCGGCAAGCATCTACTCGTCCGCGCTGACCGCGACGCCGACGGATCGCTTCCGGGTCGGGCTCGGTCGGAGCGGGCCGGACGAAGCTCTGGCGGTCTGGTCCGACTGGCTGGAAAAGCGGCGGTGAACGTTGGCTGCTCAGCTGATGCGGGTCCAGGTCGGGCCGTCGGCGGTGTCGGTGACCTGAACGCCCAGCTCGGTCAGCTCCGCACGCAGGGCGTCGGCGCGGGCCCAGTCCCGAGCGGCCCGAGCGGCCTCGCGGTCCGCGACCAGTTGATCGACCGCAGCCTCGTCGAGCTCCGGCAGCCCGGTCGCAACCGGCTCGACGTCAGCCGGGGTGAGCTGGCCGAAGGGCAGCCCGAGTACGGCGGCGCACGCGGCCACGACCGCCCGCTGACCCGCCTCGGACAGCGCCTGATCGCGCAGCGACTCCTGCAGCAACGCGAGGACGCGCGGTGTGTTGAGGTCCGAGCTGATCGCGTCGTCGATCTGGTCGATCACGGCGATGGCCGCCGCGTCGTCACCGGCCGCCGCGCGAGCCTCGTCCGCTGTGGTCACGGACGGCAGCTCACCGAGTGACGACGTACGGCGGACCAACCGGCGCAGTGTGGACTGGGCGCTGTCGAGTCCGGCCATGGTGAACTCGAGCTGAGCGCGATAGTGACCACCGAGCAGGAACAGCCGATACGCGAGCGGATGGAATCCCTGCTCGGCCAGGTCGCTGACGGTCAGGATGTGACCGGCCGACTTCGAGATCTTCGCCGAGCCGAGCTGCAGGAACTCGTTGTGCAGCCAGAACTTGACCCACGGCTGCCCGTCGCCGAGGTACGCCTCGCTCTGGGCGATCTCGTTGACGTGGTGCAACTGCCGGTGGTCCACGCCGCCGGTGTGGATGTCGAAGTGCTCGCCGAGCAGCAGTATGCTCATCACCGAGCACTCGAGATGCCAGCCGGGTGCTCCCCAGCCCCACGGCGAGTTCCAGCGCATCGCCCGCAGCTGCCCCGGAGCCTCCGCGCGCCACAGCGCGAAGTCGGTCTTCGCCCTACGGCCGGGCACCTCCTCGACACGCGCGCCCTCGAGCTGACCGCTGACGTCGATCAGACCGAGCTGCCCGTACGTCGGATCCTTCGACGTGTCGAAGTACAGTCCGGACTCGATCTCGTAGGTGAAGCCGCGCTCGACGAGGCGTTCCGCGAACGCGATCATCTGCTCGACGTACTGGGTGGCACGCGGATAGTGGTGTGCGGGCAGGATGTTCAGCGCGGTCAGGTCGGCGAAGAACGCCTCGGTGTACATCGCCGCGATCTCCTCGACCGACCGGCGTTCCCGGGCGGCCGCGACCTCGAGCTTGTCCTCGCCGAGCTCGGCCTCCGCGACCGCGTGACCGACGTCGGTGATGTTGATGACGTGCTCGACCTGCAGGCCCTTCCAGAGCAGGGCCCGGCGCAAGGTGTCCGCGAACGTGTACGCCCGCAGGTTGCCGATGTGCGCGTAGCTGTAGACCGTCGGGCCACAGCTGTACAGCCGCACGATGCCGTCTGTGCCGGGGGTGAAGTCCTCGACCCGGCGTCCGAGTGAATTGAAAAGTCGCAACGGCACGGTCACCCGCGCGATGCTACCGGTCGGAGTGTGAGATGGCTCCGGCGAAGGCATGGACAATGCGTGCTGAAGTGAGTACGGTCCGTAAACGGCGTCCGTCCCACGCCGACCTCGACGGTGAGGTGCCGCCCGCCAGTGGCGCCTCGCTGGTGTGTGGGCAGAGCGGGCTGCGGCTGTGCGTCTCGGCCTGATGGGGGCCCATTCACCCAGGTGGGGTGGTGAGCGGCACTCACCCGTTCACCGCCCCACCGGTTCAACTCTTCATCAAGTGTTTGCATGCCGGATGTTCGGCGGCTCGGCATCCTGGGCAGACTGACCTGCGTCCGGTCCCCAACCGCCCCTGGGAGTAGCCGTGTCCCGACTCTTGCGTCCGGCGCTGCTCGTCACCGCCGTACTGGCCCTGCTCGGATTCGGCATCACGCCGGCCGGTGCCGCCACCTCGATCACGGTCGCCACGGCGATCGGCCGCCAAGACGGTTCGACCGCTTCGGTCACCGGGTACGTGGTCGGCCAGCCGACCGCCACCAGCACCGTTGTGCGCAGCAACTTCCCGAACGACTACGCGCTGGCGCTCGCCGATTCGGCGTCCCAGACCAGTACGTCGTCGATGCTCTACGTCCAGATCCCGGCCGCGTTCCGCGCGTCGTACGGACTGCAGAGCAACCCGAGCCTGCTCGGCAAGCAGATCACCGTCACCGGCACGCTGGCGGCGTACTTCTCGCATCCCGGCCTGAAGAACGCGACAGCCTTCACCGGCGGTGGTGGCACGGACCCGGGCCCGGATCCGGGTGACTACTACGCCGGCGCCGAGGGCAAGACCGGGGCGGCGCTGAAGTCCGCGCTGCACACGATCATCTCGAGCCAGACCAAGCTCACCTACGACCAGGTCTGGGACGCGCTGAAGGTCACCGACCAGGACCCGAACAACAGCAGCAACGTCATCGAGATCTATTCCGGTCGCTCGATCAGCAAGACCCTCAACGGCGGCGACGCCGACGACTGGAACCGCGAGCACGTCTGGGCCAAGTCGCACGGCGACTTCGGGACCGCGACCGGCCCGGGCACCGACGTCCACCACCTCCGCCCCGAGGACGTGACGGTGAACTCGGCCCGCGGCAACCTCGACTTCGACAACGGCGGTACGTCGGTCGCCCAGTGCTCCGGCTGTACGGCGGACTCGGATTCGTTCGCGCCCCGTGCGGCGGTCCGCGGTGACGTCGCGCGGATGATCTTCTACATGGCCGTGCGCTACGAGGGCGACGACGGGTTCGCGAACCTCGAGCTGAACGACTCCGTCAGCAACGGCACCGCGCCGTACATCGGCAAGGTCTCGGTGCTGAAGGCCTGGGCCGCGGCCGACCCGCCGGACGCCTTCGAGAAGAACCGCAACGAAGTCATCTACAGCCAGTTCCAGCACAACCGGAACCCGTTCATCGATCACCCGGAGTGGGTCGCGTCGATCTGGCCGTAGGGGTCAGCGGTTCTGCTGAACGTCTTGTTTCGCGCCGAGGGCGGGCCGGTGGTCTACGGTGCGCCCTCGGTTCGTCGTGAGCTGCGCCTGGGGCCTGACCGGTGCTGCGATGCCGGACAGCGCAGTAGATGTGCCGAGCCGGGTCTGTACCCAGTCCTGGAAGCCTGGGTCGGTGACGTGGATCCGGAAGTCGGTGCGGGTCAGCAAGCCGCGTGAGATCAGCGTCTTGGACGCGTTGTCGAGGTCCCAGCGATCCGGACTGTCGGTCCGGGACGGGATCGGTACGCCGTGGGTCCCGTGCGCCGCGGTCTTCGCCAGCAACGCCATCTCGTGGTTCGAGCAGTTGGCCCAGGCGGCGGCGTACAGCGACTGGGATCGCGTGTTCAGCCGAGAGGCCGCTGTCACGGCGATCTCGGTGGTGATGGTGTTCTGGCCGGGCTGAACGAGCTCGAGGGCCGCGCCGGCCAGCGTCCGCAGCCTGCTCGGGTGGCCCTGTGCGCCCTCCACCAGTTTGTCCACAGCACCCGGCTCACACCGGATACCGGCCTTGGACAGCGGCCGGACAAGTGCCTTGCGCATCTCATCAGTGTTCATCGGCACCAGTTCGCGGACGTCGAGCTTCAGCTCGGTCTCCGTCCCGGAGCGGCCACCCGATGCCGACAGCAGCCGGGACTCCATCTGGTTGCCGCCCGCTGCGATCAGGAAGGCCGGCTTCCGGTTCTCGTGCAGGGTGGCCGACAGCCCGGTCAGGGCGACGAGGTCGGTGTCCGACGCGGCATCGAGGTTGTCGACCATCAGCAGGATCGGCTCGCGGCGTGGCCCGGCCATCTTGCCGAGCTGTTCGCCGAGCTCGCTCAAGGTGCGACCGACCGAGTCCTTCGTGACGCCTTCCCAGGCCCGGTGGACGCCGATCTTCGGCCCGGGCGCGAGACCGGCGCGGAGCTGCGCGGTGTTCATCGAGTTCTTGGTCCGGACGGCCATCCGGTTCAGGATCTCTTTCAGCTCCTTGACCTGGTCGGCCGGATACCGCCGCTTGAAGGTGTCCAGCTCGTTCTGAACGGCGCGAATGATCCTGGACTCCACCGACTCGCGGCGCGAGGCGCTGAAGCGGATCGAGATCCAGCCTTCCCGGTCGGCCAGCGCCTTGGTCCGGGTCAACTCGTGACTGGTCCCGATTCCGGGAGGGCCGGTGAACAGCACCGTTGTTCCGATCGGGAGTGCCTGTTCGAGCGAGATCGGCCGGCCGTTCTTGTCCTTGCGGTCGATCTGCTCGACGAGCTGACCGGACGCGCCGAACACCCTGTTGACCGCGGCGCGGTCCCCGGCCAGATGTACCGGCGCCAGGTTGGCAGCGGGCCGGCCGGCTTCCGGGCTGCGGGCGGGCGCCGGTGTCTGGTCGAGGTGTGTGTTGACCCAGTCCCGCAACCCCTTGTCGGGGATCGTCACGAGTTGGCCGTCGTGCTCGCGGAGCATTCCGCGGGCGACGAGTTCCTGGCGTGCCCTGTCGACCTGCTGCCACTCGTCCGGCAGATCGGGACGGGTCTGGGGCGGCATGTACAGACCGTTCGTTCCCTGCGCCGCGACTCTGGCGAGGAGGTCCTTCTGGGCGTGCGTGGTCTCCGGCTGGTTCCACCTGCTCTGGTAGCTGTGTTCCGAGTCCGTCCAGACTTTGACGGTCGCCGCTTCCGCGGCCGCCGCCGTGATCCCGCGCTCCGGGTCCCGCATCGCGACAGCGGCCAGGGCGAACTTCCGCAGCTGGCTCGGGTTGCCGTTGGCGGCCCGGACCAGTACGTCGATGCCGTCGTGCTCGTACGGGATGTCCGCGGCGTCGAGCGGTTCGGTCAGGGACACCGCGAGATCCGCGTCGGACAGTGGCTCGAGCTCGCGGACACTGAACTGGTTGGTGATCGTGGTGGCGATGCCGGACATCCGCCGGGACGCGTGCATCAGCGAACTCGTCGACTTCGTGCCGCCGGCGACGACCAGCCACACCGGGCGATCCATTTCCTCGAGATGGATCGCCAGGTCGTTGACGCCTGCCTGGTCGTGCTCCGACGCCGCGTCGATCTTGTCGATCAGCAGCAGGATCGGCTCGTTCTCGTGGCCGGCGATCCGGCCGAGTTCGTCGGCGAAGTCGTTCAGTGTGGTGCCGAGCTTGTCGTGCGCGGTGGTGTCCTTCTCGCGCTTACCGACGAACTCGACCGGGACGGGGCCGCCACCGAGCCGCGCTTCCCAGCCCCATCGGGTGTTGCGGCCGCTCTCGGTCAGGTCACGAACCGTCCTGCTGAGGCCACGTACCCGGCGCTTGCCGAACCGGTCCTGCAGGTCTTCGAGCTTCTTCCGGAACGCGGTGGTGAGGTGGTGCTCGAGCGGTATGTTCTCGGACGCGGTCACCCTGATCGTGGTCCAGCCGTGCAGTTCGGCCAGATCTTCCACCCGGTTCAGCTCGGTGGTCTTGCCCATGCCGGGCGCGCCCTGGAAGAGGATCGCTCTGCTCTCCGGCAGCACGCCGCTCAACGAGAGCGGCGTACCGAGCTGGTCCGTGCGCGTGATCAAGTACGCCGGTCGCCCGTCGGCTCCGAAGACCTGGCTCATTGGGACAGCGTGCGGACCGTAGCGGTCCCCGACACGGTCGGTGAGTTACCTAGCGGTTAACACTGGCCTCCTGGAAGTTGAATCCCGGGTCGGCGGCAACCGGTCTACAGACCGCGACCCGATCGCGCACACCTGAGCCGAAATGCTTGGAAGCGGCCTGTACCGCTGTCACCCTCAGTGCATGAGAACCGGACGAGTGCTCGCTGCGCTGCTCGCGGCACCGCTGCTGCTGGCCGTCTTCCCGGCGGTGGCGGCCCAGGCCGCGCCCGACCCCGACCTCAAGATCGACTCGATCACGCTGAACAAGACCAGCGTCGCGGTCAGCGGACTCAACACCGTGCCGGTCACGGTGACGGTGAAGGGAACGTACGGCGCCGACGCCGGCACGCCGGTGAACGTGATCCTCGAGCGGACCGGCGGCACCGGCCAGGAGCGGACGCTGTTCTCCACGAACCTGCCGCGGCTCGCGAACGGCACCTGGAGCGGACCGCTGCAGGTCCCGTCGACGGCGAACGGCACGTTCAAGGTGACCGGCGTACTGACCGGGCCGTTCTTCCCGGGCAGCGGGAGCATGACGGACCCGACGGCGTACGCCGGTCCTTCGCTCGCGGTCACCGGGACGCACCAGCCGAAGATCACCGCGTCGGTGTCCCCGAAGGTGGTGCCGTTCGGCTCCGGCTTCTCGATCACGTGGGCGGTCACCGACGCGCAGACCGGCAAGCCGTACGGCAGCAAGGTCCGCGTCGTCCTCGGGACCGACAACACCTGCGCCGAGTACTTCGGCCCGGGGTACACGAATCTCACCAACACGAGCGGTGTGGTGACCAAGTCCTACCCGGCCTCGGACGCCCAATGGGTGAACTGCCTGCTGCTGCCGGGTAACCCGTCGTCGATCGGCGGACTGGGACTCGGCGTCGCACGGCCCGGCATCGTGACCGCCACGCCGTCGAAGACCAGCGCACCGGTCGGCACGATCGTCCCGGTGAACGGCGTCGTCCAGGGGGCGCCGTCCGCGTGCAAGGTGTATCTGCAGCGGCTGTACGGCGCCACGCAGTGGAAGACGGTCAGCCCCGCGGGCAGCATCCGGTCCTACAGCGGAAAGTTCACGCTGAACGCGCAACCGGCGTACAAGGGTCTGATCCCGTACCGCGTCTACTTCCCGAAGTGCTACAACTACCAGGCCGGCGTCAGCAAGGTCTTCTACATCCGAGGGCTGTAATCAGCCGAAGATCACGGCGGTGGTGACGCCGAAGGTGGTGCCGTTCAACCAGCCGTACTCGATCAGGTGGGCGGTCACCGACGCGCAGACCGGCAAGCCGTACGGCAGCCGGGTCAGGGTCGCACTGAAGACCAACAGCGGTTGCGTCGAGTACTTCGGTCCCGGCTACACGCACCTGACCGACACCAACGGCGTCGTGACGAAGTCGTACCCGGGCGTGTCGATCACACCCATCACCTGCCTGCTGCTGCCGGGCAATCCGGCCGAGAACGGGTGGCTCTCGTTCGTCCCGGCCCGGCCGGCGGTCGTGTCCGCGGCACCGTCGAAGGCGAGCGCACCGGTCGGCACGATCGTTCCGGTCAACGGTTCGGTCAGGGGCGGTCCGTACAAGTGCCCGGTCCACCTGCAGCGGCTGTACGGCGCGTCGCAGTGGCGGACCGTCGGCTCCGGCGCGGTCCGGGCGTCCGGTCGCTTCACGCTCAACGCGCAACCGGCGTACAAGGGCCTGATCCCGTACCGCGTCCACTTCCCGGCGTGCCGGCCGTACGTCGCGGGCGTCAGCAAGACCTTCTCCATCCGCGGAGCCTGATCCTCGTTGGGCGGGTGAGTTAGGCTGAGTTAGGTTGACCTAACTTATCCGCCCGAGAGGACCGTGGTCGAGTGACCAGCCCCGCACCCCGCCGTAACCGCGTCTGCAAGCGCGCCGTCGTCCTGAGGACCGAGCGGATCACCCCGCACATGATCCGGGTCGTGTTCACCTCCGACGACTTCGCCGACAACGGCTTCACCGACCACTACGTGAAGCTGCTGTTCTGCAAGGACGGCGTCGAGTACCCCGAGCCGCTGGACATGGGCCTGGTGCGGGAGACGTATCCGGCCGAGCACTGGCCGACCATGCGGACCTACACCGTCCGCGGCTGGGACGAGGCGACGCGGGAACTGACCATCGACTTCGTCCACCACGGTGACGAGGGCATCGCCGGTCCGTGGGCGGCGTCGGCGCAGCCGGGCGACGTGCTGTGGTTCAACGGTCCCGGCGGAGCGTACGCGCCGGACGAGGCAGCCGACTGGCATCTGCTCGTCGGTGACGAGAGCGCGCTGCCGGCGATCGGCGCCGCGGTCGAGCAGTTGCCGCCGGGTGCGCGCGCGACCGTCCTCATCGAGGTGGCGGACGAGACCGAGGAGCAGAAGTTCGGCGGCCCGGGCGAGGCCGACGTGCAGTGGTTCCACCGCTCGGCCTCCGACGGTGAACGCGGCGACGGTCTGGTCGCAGCCGTCGAGGCCCTCGATTTCCCGGAAGGTACGCCGCACGTGTTCGTGCACGGCGAGGCCGGATTCGTGTTCCGGATCCGCAAGAACCTGTTCCAGGACCGTGGACTCAGCCGGGACAACGTCTCGCTGTCCGGCTACTGGCGACTCGGCAAGAACGAGGACGGCTGGCAGGCGGAAAAGGCCGAGACCGCCCGCCGGTAACGCTCCTAGAGCCCTCGGATGTAGAACACCCGGCTGACGCCCACAAGGTACCTGCCGCACTTCGGGAAGTAGACCCGGTACGGGATCAGACCCTTGTACGCCGGTTGCGCGCTCACCGTGTAGCGCCCACTCTGGCGCGTCTTGGCGGTGCTGACACCGCGCCACTGCGAAGCGCCGTACAAGCGCTGCAGCAGGACCGGGCAGAAGGCCGCCGGCCCGAGCACGCTGCCGTTGACCGGCACGATCGTGCCGACGGTCGCGCTCGTCTTCGACGGCACGGCCGACACGACGCCGGGCCGGATGACCGCGAGACCGAGACCGGTGATGTCGAGCGGGGTGCTCTTGATCCGCAGGCAATTGATCGACTCGCCGGCACTGGACGGGTACGAGTACGAGACCAGGCCGCCTGTCGTCGTCAGCACGTTGGCCCCGCCGGCTTCCTCGGCGCACTGGTTGTCGACGCCGAGCAGGGCCCGGACGCGAGTGCCGTAGGGCTTACCGGTCGTCCGGTCGGTGATCGCCCAGGTGATCGTGTAGTTCGGGCCGAACGGCACCACCGCGGGTGTCACCTTCGCGGTGACCTTCGGCTGATGCGTGCCGGTGATGGTCAGCGTCGGGCCGTCGACCGGTGTCGGGTCGGGCAGCATCCCGCCTGCCTGCCAGGTGAAGTAGGGGCCGTACGAGACGCCGTACACCTTGTAGGTCCCGTTCGCGGTGGACGGGATGTGCACCGGGCCGGACCAGACCCCGTTCTGCACCGTGCCGGAGGTGCGCGGCAGGTCGGTCGAGAGCAGCTGGCTCATCGGGCCGGTCCCACTGATCCGCTTGATGTACACGAGCAGCACCAGGTTGTTGTCGTCCGGATTGGCCGTGTCGTACTTCGCCGCGACGGTCAGCTTCACCGGGACGGTGTTCAGCCCCGACACCGCGATCGTCGTCCGGTCAGCTGTGACGCTCGTGACCGTCAATTTGGGGTCCACCGCAGCGTCAGCTGCCGTGATCCCGGTCCCCACCACTGCCGACGCCACCAGCGCCGCAACCACTCTGTGCCCCCACATGTAAGCAGCGTGGCACTCCGCGGCGAAGCTGACTAGACCTCAACTACCTCGGCGTTCGGTGAGTACGTCGATCAGCGTGCCGGCCTGATTCGTGGGGAGAACCCAGTCCTCGCCGTTCGCCTGCAGGATCACGGCCGGGCCCTGGCTGGCAACTGCGTGGGTCACGGCGATCGGGAAGCGTAGCCGCTCCGAGCCGGAGAGCGAGAACTCGTACGTGCCGGTGATCGCGGTCAGCGGATAGGTGCGGAACTGGTGTGCGGCGCGTGGGACCGGGTGCGACTGGACGGTGACCGAGTCCGCGCCGACGAGGACGGCGGCGAGCGGGATGCCACGGAGCCGGAAGACCAGTTCGTACGGCGTACCGGCGAGCTCGGGGTCGAACGGGACCAGCAGCGCGCGGTCGGCGGCGCGCGCCAGAGCCAGGCCGGCGACGATCCCGAGGATCAGGCCGGGCAGCGCGAGGATCGCCGGCCACCAGACCCCGACCGCCAACGGGAACAGGGTCACCGTCAGACCGGTCAGACCGCCGAACAACCCGGCGACGCCCAGCCACCACCGCGGCTGGTACCGATGCCGCCGCCGCAGCACGAACCCGATCACCAGCATCCCGATCGGCACGACACAGCCGATCCACGCCGCCGGCGTACCCGTCGACGCGATCGCCGCGACGACCACCAGCAGCACCGCCGGGATCCCCAGGTAAATCCCCGCCACGATCCGCTGCACCCGCCGAAGCCTGCTCTCCACGGGAGAACCCAAGCACATCCCTGCCGACGCACCTACTGTCCGGGCGTCAGCCCCGCTCGGTCGACTGCCCGGACCGGCCGCGCGTCGTACTCCGGCGCTGGCTGCCGGCAGCGCCCTGTGACTTCGTGGTCCGTGCCGCCGCCTCGGTCGGATCGAGCCCGGCGACCCGCCGGGCCTCCTTCAAATCCGACGAGATCATGGTCCTGGTCGGTCCGCCCGGTCGTGGCTCGGCGATGTGCTTGAACACCGGCACCATCATGTCGGGCACCGGTTCGTACTTGCCGAGATCCGGGTCGGTCAGCATCGACCGCTGGTTCCATACGTCGGGCGGGCACTTGGTGAAGTCGAGCTGGTAGTTGGACAGCTCCGATACCTGCTGCATGAACACCTTGGCCGCGCGCCCGTTGCCCTCCCGGTGCGGATGGGCCTGGTTCACGTAGGCGTGCACCTCCGCCGCCTTCTGCGCGAACTGGTCCAGGTCCATCGACGCCCAGTCGGCGGACTCGATCATTGTGGCGGCATCGTCCAGGTAGCGGGCGATCTGACCCAGAGGTGCGAACCCGCCCGGACCACTCTTGCTCAGCTCGACCGTACGGCGCTGGCCGGCCCACTCGTAGACGTCCTGGAAGAGATGCGCGTGGATCGCCTGCACGTGCTGAGCGTCGTACGTCCGCGGGATCTCCACCTCGCCGGACTCCAGTTCGCGTTGGCGGTCCGCCACCGCGGTGTACTCCATGTCCTTCAGCAGGTCTTTGTCACGCTGGCCGAACTTGTTCTGCAGTGTCTCGTGGTGGGGCGGCGGGTACACATAGGGGTCTTGTGCCATCGCTCAGCCCTGGTCCGCGGCGCGGCGGCGGGCGGCGGCCTGGGCGCGGCGCAGGTACTCGTCCTTGTCGATGACACCGCGGGCGCGGTCGGCGAGATTCTCGACGTCCTCGCGGTTCGGCTCCCAGCCTTCGTGCCACGCATTGGCGAGGGACTGCAGAACGGCACGGCGTTGCACGTCGTCGAGCGGGGCGAACAGCTCGGGCCAGCGGTCCTCGATATCCAGCTCCTCGGCCATGCCTCCAGTCTACGAAAATCCAGGCGCATCCCCCGTGAATCACCTACTGTGCCGAGGGTGATCGAGATTCCCGCGAAGCTCGTCCGGAACCACAGTGCGAAGGCCTCCGACTGGTTGGCCGGGCTGCCCGCGGCGGTCGAGCGGTACGTCGATGAGTGGCAGCTGACCGTGTCCGGCGACCCCTTGAGCGGCGAGGCGTCGCTCATCCTCCCCGTCGTACGGCGTGACGGCACCGAGGCGATGCTCAAGCTGCAGAGCGTCAACGACGAGTCCGAGAGTGAGGCGCTCGCGCTGCGGACGTGGAATCACGACGACGTCGTCGAGGTGTACGAGGACGACCCGGAGACGTCGACGCTGCTGCTGGAACGGCTCGAACCGCGAACCCTCGACGACCTGCCGGACGACGTCGAGGCGACCCGGATCCTCGCCGAGCTCCTCAACCACCTGAGCGCCGTACCCGCCCCGCCCGGCATCCGCCACCTCTCGGACATTGCCGCCGGGATGATCGAGGACGCGCCCCGCGTGATCCCGATGCTCGCGGACCCGGCCGAACAGGCGTTGGCCTGGAGGTATGTCGCGCAGGTGACCGAGCTGCTGCCGGAACCGGGTGATCGCCTGCTGCACTGGGACCTGCACTACTACAACGTGATGGCGGCCAAGCGGCAGCCGTGGTTGGTGATCGACCCGAAGCCGCTGGCCGGCGACCCGGCGTTCGAGCTCATGCCGGCGGTGTGGAACCGGTGGGACGATCTGGTGGCGACCGGCGACCTCTCGCAGGCGATCCGCGACCGGTTCGACCTGATGCTCGAGGTGACCGGCATCGACCGGGATCGCGCGCTCGGGTGGACGGCAGGGCGGATCCTGCAGAACGTGCTGTGGTTCACCGCCGACGGCGCTACCCGGATCGAAGCGGAGTTGAAGGCGGTGTCCGATGCCCTCTACGTGTGATTACATGATTACGTGACTACCCCGACGCTGTACGAATGGGCCGGTGGGCACGAGGCGCTGCGCCGGCTGACCGAGGTGTTCTACGACAAGGTGCTCGAGGACCCGATCCTCGCACCGGTCTTCGCGCACATGAGCGAGAACCACCGTGAGCACGTGGCGATCTGGCTCGGCGAGGTGTTCCGCGGCCACAGCCGCTACACCGACGAGCTCGGCGGCTACCCGGCGATGCTGTCGCACCACCTGAACCTCGGCCTGACCGAGGAACAGCGGTCGCGCTGGGCCGCCCTGATCGCGAGCAGCGCCGACCCCGCCGGCCTCCCGGACGACCCGGAGTTCCGCTCGGCCTTCGTCGCGTACGTCGAGTGGGGCACACGGATCGCCCTGGCCAACTCCCAGCCCGGCGCAACCCCGCCCCCGAAGGCCCCGGTCCCGCACTGGGGCTGGGGCGAGGCCCCGCCGTACCAACCCTGACAGGCGTCGGCGGTCTTCTGGTTGGGTAGAGTCCCGGTTCACGTTGTGTCTGCCGGCGGGGATGCGAGGGTTTACCTGTGACCGCTCAGCTCGAATACCCCGACATTCAGGATTCTGATGCGCTGCTGTCCGTGCAGGGCCTGTGGAAAGTGTTCGGGCCGAAGGCCCAGCGGGTTCCGCGCCGGCCGGAGCTCGCGGCCCTCGACCGAACCGAGCTGTACGCGAAGACCGGCTGTACGGCGGCCGTCCGCGACCTGAGCTTCGACGTCGCGCCCGGTGAGGTGTTCGTGGTGATGGGGCTGTCCGGTTCGGGCAAGTCGACGCTGGTCCGCTGTCTCACCCGCTTGATCGAGCCGACCGCCGGTGGCCTGTTCTTCGAGGGCGAGGATCTGCGCGCGGCCGACGAGAAACGGCTGCGCGCGCTGCGGCGGAGCAAGTTCTCGATGGTGTTCCAGCACTTCGGGCTGCTGCCGCACCGCAAGGTGATCGACAACGTCTCGTACGGCCTGGAGATCCGCGGCGAGAGCAAACCGGACCGGCGGCGCCGTGCCCAGGAGGTCATCGACCTGGTCGGCCTGGCCGGCAACGAGCACCTGTACCCCGAGCAGCTGTCCGGCGGCATGCAGCAGCGGGTCGGCCTGGCGCGGGCGCTCGCCAACGATCCCGACGTACTCCTCTTCGACGAGCCGTTCTCCGCGCTCGACCCGCTGATCCGGCGCGAGATGCAGACCGAGGTCGTGCGGCTGCACCGCGAGGTCGGCAAGACGATGGTGTTCATCACCCATGACCTGTCCGAGGCCCTGAAGCTGGGCGACCGGATCCTGTTGATGCGCGACGGCGCCGCGGTCCAGCTCGGCACCGGCGACGAGCTGGTCGGTGCGCCGGCCGACGACTACGTGCGCGAGTTCGTCCGCGACGTCCAGCGGGCCGACGTACTCACCCTGCGATGGATCGCCCGGCGACCGCGCGACGGCGAGCCGTTGGACGGACCCGAGCTCGGTCCGGACGTCCTGGTCCGCGAGGCGACCCGCCTCGTGCTGGAGGCCGACCGGCCGGTCAAGGTCGTCTCGAACGGCACGCTGCTCGGTGTGATCGGTGACGAGGAGATCCTCGCCGTCGTCGCGGACAACTGATGGCCGCCATCACCAGTGACGTGGAGGTCGAGGTACGTCGGCCGCGGCGCAGCGTGGTCGTCGGCGTGCTGCTCGTCGTGTGGGTCGCGGCGTACTTCGTCCTGCGCGGGATCGACACGCTCGTCCTCGGCGGGCAGGAGACCACCCCGCTGCATCGCTGGCTGACCGATCACCGCGACGACGTCGGCCAGGGCAACGTGTTCTTCGAGGCGATCCGGATCGTCGTCGACCACTTCGTCGTACTGCTGCAGAACGTCATCTCGCAGCCGTCGTTCGACCGCCCGGTCCCGGTGATCGGGTGGCTCGGGGTGGTCGCGATCTCGGCGTACTGCGCGTGGGCGTTCGGCAACTGGAAGGTCGCCGTACTGACCGCCGCCGGGCTCGGCTTCGTCGGGTTGCAGGGGTTGTGGCAGGAGAGCATGGACACGCTCGCGTTGACCGTCGCGGCCGTGTTGCTGTCGTTGCTGTTCGCGATCCCGCTCGGCATCTGGGCCGGCCTGTCGAACCGCGCGTTCCGGGTGGCGACGCTGGTGCTCGACCTGATGCAGACGCTGCCGACGTTCGTGTACCTCGCGCCGTTGACGCTGTTCTTCGCGATCGGGCCGGCCGCGGCGACGATCGCCACGCTCATCTATGCGGCGCCGCCCGCGGTCCGGCTGACCGCGCACGCGATCCGCTCGGTGCCGCCGGAGAGCGTCGAGGCGGCGCGCTCGCTCGGCTCGACCCG
Organism: Kribbella pratensis; assembly: GCF_004366075.1. Lineage (GTDB taxonomy): Bacteria > Actinomycetota > Actinomycetes > Propionibacteriales > Kribbellaceae > Kribbella > Kribbella pratensis. The sequence goes on from NZ_SODU01000002.1 coordinate 554,045, forward strand.
CGGCCAGACGTTGCTGAAGGTACTGCTGCCGATGTCGCGATCGACCGTTGTCGTCGGCATCAACCAGACGATCATGGCCGCGCTCTCGATGGTGACCGTCGCCGCGCTGATCGACGCACCGGGCCTCGGCCAGACCGTGCTGAAGGCGCTGCAGACGCTCGACGTCGGCGTCGCGTTCAACGCCGGGCTGGCGATCGTGGTGATCGCGATCGTTCTCGACCGGGTCACGACGGCAGCGGGCGACCGGCCTTGGCGTACGGCGAGTTTGCGGCGGAAGGTCCTGCTCGGCGCAGGAGCGCTCGCGGTGCTCGTCGCGGTCTGGTTCTCCCGCACCTACGTGTGGGCGGCAGAGTTCCCGTCGGACGCAAACGTGGGCTCGCGGATCGCTGTGGTCGCCACGGACGTGACCAATTGGGTGCAGGATGTTTTCGGCGGGTTCACGTACGGCGTGCGGGACGCGGTCACCATCGGACTGCTCAACCCGCTCGAAGCGCTCCTGACCGGGTCGCCTTGGTGGCTCGTCAGCGCGGTCGTCGTCGCGTTGGCCGCCGTACTCGGAGGTTGGCGAGGCGCCGTACCCGCGGCCGTGTGCCTCGTGTTGCTGGTGGCAACCGGCGTGTGGCAGGACAGCATGGTCACGCTGGCCTCGACGTTGCTCGCGACGGTCGTGGTCGTGGCCGTCGGGCTCGCGCTCGGTGTGTGGTCCGGGCGGAACCGTCGGGTCGACACCTGGATCCGGCCGGTGCTGGACGCGGGCCAGACGATGCCGCCGTTCGTGTATCTCGTGCCGTTCCTCGCCTTGTTCGGGACGAGTCGGTTCACCGCGATCGCGGCCGCGGTGGTGTTCGCCGTACCGGTGACCACCAAGATCGTTGCGGACGGCATCAAGGCGGTGCCGGTCGCGACCGTCGAGGCGGCGAACTCGGTCGGATCGAGCGCCTGGCAGGTGATCAGCAAGGTGCAGCTGCCGGTGGCGCGGCGGGCGATCACACTCGCGGTCAACCAGGGGCTGATCTACGTGTTGTCGATGGTGGTCGTCGGCGGACTGGTCGGAGCGGGCGCGTTGGGGTACGACGTGGCCGCCGGCTTCGCGCAGAGCGAGCTGTACGGCAAGGGGCTGGCCGCCGGGCTGGCGATCGTGCTGCTCGGCGTCATGCTCGACCGCATCACGCAGGCGGCGGCCCGCCGTACTCAGAACTTCCAAAACAGAGGAGACATGCGGTGAAGAAACTCCGGTACGCCGGTGTGCTGACGGCGGTCGCGCTCGCCCTGACGACGACGGCCGGGTGCGGTGGGGAGAAGGTCGGCGCGGAGAAGCCGGCCGCCGGGGGGAAGGACTGCGGCACGTTCAACCTGACCGTGAGCCCGTGGGTCGGGTACGAGGCGAACGCCGCCGTCGTGGCGTACGTCGCGACCAAGGAGCTCGGCTGCAAGGTGGTGAAGAAGAACCTCAAGGAGGAGATCGCCTGGCAGGGCTTCTCCACCGGCGAGGTGGACGTGAACCTGGAGAACTGGGGTCACGAGGACCTGAAGAAGAAGTACATCACCACCGACAAGGTCGCGGTCGAGGCCGGTTCCACCGGGGTCAAGGGCGTGATCGGCTGGTACGTGCCGCCGTGGATGGCCGCCAAGTACCCGGACATCACCGACTGGAAGAACCTCAACAAGTACGCCGCTGTGTTCAAGACGTCGGAGTCCGGCGGCAAGGGGCAGTTGCTCGACGGCGACCCGTCGTACGTGACGAACGACGAGGCGCTGGTGAAGAACCTGGCGCTGAACTACAAGGTCGTGCAGAGCGGCAGCGAGACCGCGCTGATCCAGGCGTTCCGGGACGCGGAGAAGAACAAGCGGCCGCTGCTCGCGTACTTCTACGAGCCGCAGTGGTTCTTCAACGAGGTCAAGCTGGTGAAGATCGACCTGCCCGCGTACAAGGCCGGCTGCGACGCGGTCCCGGCGAAGATCGCCTGCGACTACCCGCCGTACGACCTGGACAAGATCGTCTCGAAGAAGTTCGCCGACTCCGGCAGCCCGGCGTACGACCTGGTCAAGAACTTCCAGTGGACCAACGAGGACCAGAACACCGTCGCCCGCATGATCGCCGTGGACAAGCTCACTCCCGACCAGGCCGCCGAGAAGTGGGTCAAGGACAACCAGTCCAAGGTCAACGCCTGGCTCGGGAAGTAGCTCTCTCTACATCGAACTGTTCGCCTGGCGGCAGCGGGGCGCCGATCTGCTGACGTAGCGCTGCTGCTTCGGCGAGCAGCTCGAGGGCGCGACCGGGGTTCTCGGTCGCGCCCGCCAGGCCTTCGAGCGCGAGGGCAACCGCCCGTTGGTCGCCGATCTGTTGCGCGAGTTCGAGGCCGCGCGCGTGCAGGGTGCGGGCTGTTGCGTAGTCGCCGCGTTGTTCGGCGATGTAGCCGAGTTGGTTCGTGATGAAGGCGATGCCGGGGGTGCCGCCGATCCGGGTCAGCCAGTCGAGCCATTTGGTGAAGTACCGCTCGGCGTCGTCGAGGCGGCCCTGGCGACGGGCGGTCAGGCCGAGACCGACCTCGGCGTACTCCTCGGCCGACTTGTTGGACTGCTCGACCGCCAACTGCCGGGCCCGCTCGTGCAGTTCGTCGGCCCGTGCGTAGTCGCCGGTCAGCAGCGCGATCCGGCCCAGGCCTGCGGTCCGGAACGAGACCTCCGTCCACAGCCCGAGATCCTCCGCGTGCCGGATCGCATCCTCCAGGTACGCCGTGGCGGTCGGATAGTCACCGCTGATCTCGGCGGCCACGATCAGCGCGTACGTCGCTTGCAGCCGTCCCCAGTCGTCGTCGAGGGCGTCGAACAGCTCGAGGCTGCGCAGGCTGTCCCGGCGCATGGCGCCCAGATCCGCGCGCACGATGTTCAGCTGCGACCGGGTGCTCAGCGCCGCCGCGAGACCCCAGCGGTCGCCGCGCTCGGTGAACGCCTCGATCGCCCGGTCGATCCGGGTGAACAGCACCTCCGCGTCGCCGTACGCCCAGCGGGTCATGGTCAGGAACCAGAGTGCGTGCGGGTCGTCGCCGACGGCTCGCAACGCTGCCTCACCGGCTTCTGCGACATCCGTGCCCTGGGCGTCGGTCGCGGCCATGCCCGCCAGCCAGACCATGGCCTGTGCACGGAGCGCCGGTTCCTGGTCGGGTAGTGCGAGGGCGGCGGTGAGCGTACGGCGTGCTTCGCCGAGCCGGCCGCGCAGGTACCGGTACCAGGCGAGCGCTGTCGCGAGCTCGAGTGAGGGCGGGGCGGCCCGGAAGTTCGCCGCCTCCTGGTCGAGCCGCCGAAGCCACTTCCGCTGGCCGGGCCCGTGCAGATCGGCTCGTCGCGCGAGCGCGAGGTAGTAGGCCGAGTGCCGGTTCCGGACGACTGTCTCCTCGCCGGCCTCGCGCAGCCGTTCCAGACTGTAGGCAGCGACCGACTCGAGCAGTCGGTACCGACCGTCGCTCGCCACCACCAGCGACTTGTCGACCAGCGCCAGCAGGTGGTGCTCTGGCAGAGCGCTCACCTCGACCGCAGCCTCCGCTGAGAACGTGCCGGCCTGGACCGCGAGTCTCCGGAGCATCTGGCGCTCCTGCTCGTCCAGGAGGTCCCAGCTCCAGTCGATGGTGGCCCGCAGCGTGCGCTGGCGTTCCGGACCACCCTTGCCACCGGTCAGCAACCGGAAGCGGTCGTCCAGACGCTCGGCGAGTCCCTGGACACCCAGTGCGCGCACACGGGTCGCCGCCAGCTCCAGTGCGAGCGGAATGCCGTCGAGCCGTTCGCAGATCGCGGTCACGTCGTCGGTGACACCGGCCCGGGCCCGGAACAGCTCTCCCGCGGCTGCTGCCGTCAGGGGCGGTACGTCGAGGACTCGTTCACCAGTTAGACCCAGTGGCTCCCGGCTGGTCGCGAGTACGCGTAGACCGGGAGCTGCTGCGAGCAAACGCCGTACCAGGTCTGCCAGGTCGAGGTGCTCGCAGTTGTCGAGGATCAGCAGGAGCTGCCTGCTGCTGAGTGAATCGAGCAGCCGCGGCAGGAGGTCGGTTGACTCGTCGCGGAGACCTACCGCGGTGGCCACCGCGTCCAGTACGTCGTCCTGCTGCAGCGGAGCGAGCTCGACCAGACGCGCGTTGGTCGCGCCGCGGCCGAGCTCCAACGCCAGACGCGTCTTACCGACTCCACCGGGACCGACCAGCGTCAGCAAACGGTTCGCAGCGAGCTGCTCTTGTGCGTCGGCCAGGGTCGCGTCCCGGCCGATCAGATGGTTCAGCGGCTCCGGGAGCGAAGTCGGGCGGCGGAGCTCGTGGCGCAGGATCGCCTGGTGCAGCTCCTGCAGCTCCGGCCCGGGGTCGGCGCCGAGCTCGTCGGCCAATGCCTTGCGAAGCTCGGCGTACCGGTCGAGCGCCTCGTGCTGGCGTCCTGCTCGGTAGAGCGCCTTGAGGTGTACAGCGTGCAGTCGCTCGTCGAGCGGGCGCTGCTGGACCAGTGCGGTCGTGTGCTGCAGTACGTCGTCACCGCGGTCGGACAGCTGCTCGATCGCGGTCAGGTAGAGGTCCTCCAGGTGCTCGCGGGTCGCTCGGGCGAACTCGTGGTCGGCGTACGGCTGTCCACGCCACAGTGCGAGCGCTTCCGGTAGCTGGCCCACCCGCACGTGCTGCTCGAAGATGTTGCTGTCGACAACGTCTGCGGCCAGCGTGTAGCCGGCCGGGCCGTACTGGACGAGGCTGCGCGCGCCAGGCTCGGCACGGTCCAGTGTGCTGCGCAGCTGGGAGACGCGGGCCTGCAGCGTGCCGGTCGCGTTGCGAGGCGGCCGGGTGCCCCACAGGTCGTCGATCAACCGGTCCGCGCTGACCGGCCGGCCCTGGTTCGCCAGCAGATCGAGGAGCAGCGTCCGGACCTTCGTGTCGGGTACGGCGACCGGTTCGCCGATGTCCGTCCGCACGAGCAGCGGACCGAGCACCCCGAAGTACATACCCGTAGTAAACCCGTAGCGCGTTCTTCGAGCATCGGGTGCATGAGTTCACGTGAAGCAGTGACAGTGATCGGGCTCGGTTCGATGGGGTCCACGATGGCCAGGACGTTCGTCGCCGCCGGCCATCCGACCACCGTCTGGAACCGGACGCCCGGCAAGGCGGACGGTCTGGGAGCGGTACCGGCGGCGACCGCGGCCGAGGCGGTGGCCGCGAGCAAGGTTGTGGTGATCAGTCAGGTCGACTACGGCGCGATGTTCGAGTCGCTGGCCGACGCGGACCTGCGGGGGCGGGTTCTGTTCAACCTCAGCTCGGACAGCCCGGACCGGTTGCGGAAGGCGACCGAATGGGTGGCCGGGCGCGGCGGGACGCTGGTGACCGGCGGCATCATGGTGCCACCGCCGGGGATCGGGCAGCCCGGTTCGTACGTGTTCTACGCCGGCTCTGAGCAAGCTGTCGCCGCACACCAGGCGACGCTCGAGGTGCTGGGCCGCGTCGACCACGTCGGCACCGACCCCGGGCAGGCGATGCTCTACTACCAGGCCATGCTGAACATCTTCTGGACCACGTTGATCAGCTACTTCTACTCGGCGACGCTGGTCGGCAGCGCCGAAAAGCTACGCCCGTACGCCGCGACGATGCTCACCGACCTCACCGAGGACGGGCCGATGGGCTTCCTCCGCATCCTGACCGCGGAACTGGAATCCGGTGAACACCCCGGGGCGGAGAACAACCTTCACATGCAGGCCGTCGGAGCCGAGCACGCCGTACAGGCATTCACCGAGGCAGGCCTCGACGTGACTGTGCCAGGTGCGGTGGCCGCACTCTTCGCCCGCGCCGACGCCGCAGGGTACGGCGCCGACGGCCTCAGCGCGCTGGTCGAAATGGTCCGAAAGCCCAGCTAGGCGGTGGTGGTCAGCTTGCATTGGCCGTCGACGCAGTCGCGTCGGAGTTTGCCGCGGGAGATTGTTTCGAGTAGGCCGATGACCCAACAGGTGGGGCAGCCGCGGAAGGCGAGGAGGGTCACGGGCAGGAGCAGGAGGCTGGCCGGCCCTACTGCCGGCAGTAGGGCGAACGCGGCGATCAGGCTGCCGAAGCCGAGTGCGCCCCGGAGCAGGTGGCGGGGCAGTGAGGTGCTGGCGAAGGTCATGTGGGGGCTCCCAGGGATTCGCGCACGGTGCTGCGGGCGCGGTGCAGGCGGGACTTCATAGCGGGAACGGTGAGGCCGAGGGCCTTGGCGACCATCGGGCCGCTGTAGCCCTGGACGTCGCGGAGGATCAGGACGCTGCGCTGGTCGGCAGGCAGTTGCGCGATGGCTGCGGCAACTGCCTGCGCCTCCAGTTGGCGCAGTACCTCGTCCTCCGCCGAAGGTGCTGTTTCCGGTGCCAGTTGCTGGTCCCGGAGTACGGCGCGCGCTCGGCGGAGGCACTCGTTGCGGATGATGCGGAACATCCACGACGTGAGGGCGCTCGTCGCGCGCAACATGCCGATCTTGCGGTACAGGATGATCAGGGCCTCCTGTGCCGCGTCCTCGGCGTCCTCCGGCGTCGCGCACAGCGTCCGGGCGAACCGCCGTACGGTTGGATGCGAGTCCGCGACGAGCGCGGTGAGGGCGTTGACATCGCCGTCCTGGGCGGCGCGGATCAGTTGTTCGTCGAGGTCAGCCACGGGCCCTCCGGCGCAGTACGACGACGCTGCAGGTGCCGAGCAGTAGCAAAACGGCGGCCAGAACTCCAACAACGGGGGCCGCGACGATCAGGGTGACGGTCATGGTGAGCTCCTTCATCGGATGCGATTTCGGGAGTAAGAGTCAGCGGCCGGGCGAAAGGATTCACGGCTGAAGTGGGGTTGAGCTTGTACACACGGGCTGGGGGCAACTATCACGATCTTGGCGGGCAACGCCGATGACACGCCGGATTTCGGACAAAACCGGGTAAGTTCTGTCCCATGATCATCGTGACAGCTGCACTGAAGGGCGGGGTCGGTAAGACAACCACGTCGGTGTACTTGGCCGCGCTGGCATCTTCCAACCGTCGCACAGCCACTCTGATCGACGCCGATCCGCAGGGTAGCGCCGCGGACTGGATCGCGGAGTCCGACGACGAGCACCTGAACCGGATCGAGATCGCGGAGGCGCCGACCGAGCGCCTGCTGAGCAAGGCGGTGGACAAGGTTCCGCCGGAGGGTATCGGCATCGTCGACATGCCGCCGTCCCACGAGCGGATGCTGAACAAGGCGCTCGAACGGGCCCGGATCGTGATCCTTCCGACGCGGGTCGGCGGCGTCGAGACGCCTCGGGTCAAGGCGGTGCTGGAACTGGTCCCCGACCACATCCCGGTCGGCCTGGTGATCTGCTCGGCGCGGACCTACACGCGGTCGTACCAGGAAGCCATGCAGCAGTACGCGCAGGAGAACATCCCGGTCTGGGGCACCATCCCCGAGCGGGTCTCCATCACCGCCGGGCCGACCGGACCGCTCGCGGCCGACGGCCTCGAGTCCTACAAGAAGGTCTGGCGCAAGATCCTGGCCGCGGCCCGCAGTTAGGTCCTAGGCGCCACGCTCGAGGGGTGGCTCGCCGCGGACGTACGAACGGATGACCGTGGCGGCCGCCCCGCGCGCCCAGTCGTCGAAGGTGTGGGAGCGGAGCATCAGCCGGCAGTCCCCGGCCGCTCCGAACGCGTGCTCCGCGAACGCGAGCCGCATCCGCTCCTCGTACAGGTCGTACTCGGCGACGCCCTCGCCGGCGATCATCACCAACTCCGGCCCGACCAGGTTCACCATCGCGGCCAGCGCGGCGCCGATCACCTCACCGGCCCGGTCGAACGCCTCGCGCGCGTGGGCGTTGCCCTCGTGCGCCAACTTGATCGCACCGGCCAGATCCAGGTCCGCCTGTCCGGTGGTCTCCCGCGTCCGCGTCAGGATCGCGTCCGACGACGCCACAGTCTCCACGCAACCACGGCGGCCGCAGGTGCACACCAGGTCGCCCGGCGCGAGCGGCAGGTGGCCGAGCTCGCCCGAGACGCCGTACGCGCCGGACACCACCTCTCCGTTGACGTACAGCCCGCACCCGATGCCGGAGCCGATCGTCACGACGGCGAACGAGTCCGCGTTCACGCCGGCCCCGAACCAGTGCTCGGCCACGGTCAGCGCGCGGACGTCGTTCGACACGACGATCGGCACGCGGACCAGTTTGCCGAGCAGCTCCGCGACCGGGACGCCGCGCCAGCCCATCAGCGGTGAATCCCGCACCACGCCGTGAGCCGCGTCGACATCACCCGACACCGCGATCCCGATCCCGGCGAGCGGACCGGCCACCGCCGTACCGGACTTGAGGGCGGCGATCAGCGCCTTCACGTGCCCGGCGAGCTGCTCGATCACCGCCTCCGGGTCGGTGCTGTCCAGCTCGTCGTGCCGCACGTTGAGAATGCCCGCGGTGAAGTCGGTGGTGACTCCGATCAGGCTCGTCGGCGTGACCTTGACCCCGATCACCGAGACGCTGCTCGGTACGACGGTCAACGGGCTCACCGGCCGTCCGATCCCGAGCTGGCCGTCGCCGTCGGCCGGGGCCGCCTGGTCGGTGACGAAACCGGTCTCGATCAGCGGCGCGACCGCCTTCGTCACGGCCGCCTGCGACAGCCCGGTCCGGCGCGCGATCTCCACCCGCGGGATCGGCCCCTGGGTCAGGATCTTGGTCAACACCTCGACTCCCGCTGGAGTGGCCAACGGGAGTGGACGATGAGGACGCAGCGGCACGAGAACAACCTACCGGCGCGTCATACCTCCGCGCCGGTTTCTGTCAGTGTTGGTGAGGCGAGGGCCCAGCGGATGGTTCGGGTCAGGCCTTCTCCTGCCGCCCGTACGACGGTCTGCTCGGCCAGTGGGAGGTACGGAAGCCGTAGCGGCAGTCTGGTCCACCGCGGGAGCAGCCCGACCGCAGCAGCCGTCAGTACGCCGTACGCGGGTCGCGCGGCCCACGGCACAGGCGGGTGGATCAGCATGAAGCGGGCCGCCTGGCGTGCTTCCGTCGTACCGCGTAGCTCGGGCTGGTACTGCTTCAGCAAGTCTTGCAGCTCGGCCACCCTGGTCGGCGGGTCGATCACCCCGAGTTTGCCCGCCACGAGCGCCGCCTCCTCGACGTACTGGTCCTGCTCCGCCGCGGTGAGCGGATGCGCGCCGTACCGCTGGTGTGCGGCGAGGAAGCTGTCCACCTCGGCCACGTGCACCCACTTGAGCAGGTGCGGGTCCGACGCCCGGTACTTCACCCCGTCCGGACTGGTCCCGCGGACGCGCTCGTGCACGGACCTGACGTGTGCGATCGCCTCCTCGGCGTCCGGGATCGCGCCGTACGTCGTGATCGCCAGGAAGTAGCTGGTACGCCGCAGACGCCCCCACGGATCGCCCCGGTACCCCGAGTGCGCCGCCACGGCAGCCATCGCCAGCGGGTGCAACGACTGCAGCAGCAACGCCCGCAGTCCCCCGGTGAACATCGACGCATCCCCATGCACCCGCCGGATCGGGCTCTCCGGCGCGAACCAGCGCGGACCGGGTGTGTTGTGCACTCGCCCACGCTCAGCCTGCGGATCCGGACCCGCAACCTTCGTCAGAATCATCCGCGCGAGCCCATCGCGCAACGGGCTCAACTGGCCAGCCATACGACCAGTGTCCCCACAACACAACTACTGGACCACGTCGACGAAGATGGGGTTGGTGTAGAGCCAGGTGTCGAGCCACGGGTCGCCGTCGTTGTCCGGGTGCTGAATCGGGCCCGCGGGGTCGATCCGGCTGCCCAGGTACCCAGGCCCGCTCCGCCTCCCGTCGCTGCCGCGCACCCGGACGTAGTGCGACCGCTCCGCGCGTCCCAGTGGGATGCGGACCTCGTACGTCCCGGACTTCCGCCGTACGTCGACCTGCTCGACCACCCTTGTGTCAGGAGCCTTCCAGCTGTCCCGGTCCGCGCTCGGACCGGTCACCACACCGCGGATGACGTCTACGTGCGCCAGCTTCGGCAGTAGGCCGTGGTAGTTCGGGCGGGATGCACTGGTCACGGTGACGCGCAGTTCGAGCCGCTGCGACCTCGGGACGCGCAGCCGCCCGCCCAGCGTCGCACCACGCTGCCGTGAACCCACAGGTGCAAGTCGTACGTCGATACCATCCACAAGCTGCCCGTGGTCCACCCAGACGCGTCCGGCCCGCAGAGCGGCCATCACCTCGAGGTAGCCGTACCTGGTGACGCCGACATGCGTCCTGCTGAACTGACCGGGCCAGAAGTCACTGCCCGGCTGCGGTACGCCGGAGTCCGTCGGCGACGGCTTCCAGCCGAGGCTGTCGAAATTCTGCCCTGCCGGGAACTCCCCGTCCTTCCAGGTGTCCCAGATGGTCCGGTGGTTGTCGCTGTTGGAGGTGATCGAGAACAGCCGGCCTTCGGCGAGCATGCTGTCCCACAGCCCGCCGACGGTCGCGGTCGCCCAGTCGAAGCCGCCGTACGTCCGGTACGCGTCGGCCGGGTATCCGAGGTAGCTGCCGGTGCCTGGTGCGTTGACGTACTCACCGCGCTGCGCGTGCGTCGACCCGCGGTACGCGACCCACGCCGGGTCTGCATCGCCCTGCGAACCAGGTGCGCCTTCCATCCCGATGCAGACACCGCTGTCCCGCCAGGCGCGCAGTTCGTGCGGCGCGTCGATGCCGAGGCGCATCGGGTGGTTGGCGAGCACCAGTACGTCGTCGACGTACCGCGCCTGCTTCTGCGCGGCCAGCCACTGCAGGGCCTTGACCGCGTGCAGTTCGTTCTCCGGTGTGTCGGCAGAGCGCCCCGTCAGCTTGCCGTCGTACTCGCGCTCGAACTGCTGGAGCAACGAGACGTTGTTGACTCCGGGGGCAACCAGGACGGTGCCGTGCTCGGCGGCGGGGATGTACCACTCGAGTCCCTGGAAGATCAGCATGCGCGGGTTCTCAGCACGAGCCTTCAGAACCTCGGCGTTCTCGGCCGCCGCACCCTTGTCGGCATGCCCGAAGTTGCTGTGCTCGGTGAATGCCATCCAATCCAGCCCGTACTGCGCACCACGCTGCGCGAGCTGGCTGAAGTCGTACTTCGCGTCATGGCTGTACCTGCTGTGGACGTGATGGTCACCCGCCAGATAGACGAGCTCAGGCTCACTGTCCGAGTACGCCGTACCCGCAGCCGGCTCCTGCGACGTCACAGCGGCCGCCGCGAACCCTGCCCCGAGCAACCCGGCTCCGCGCATCAGGGTCCGCCGCGACACCGCCTGCGGATCCAGCTCCTGCTCGGGAATCTTCGGATCCGCCCACTCCGGCACCTGTTGCGTCATGACGCGCAACCTTGCTGGTCCTGACAAACCAGGTCAAGGCTCCGGGTGACTGCTGGGTGAATGTTCGGCTTCGAGGAGCGAATAGAGCAGGGAATCGCGCCAGGCGCCGTTGGTGAAGACGTGGTCGCGGAGGTGGCCCTCGTAGGTGAAGCCGAGGCGCTTCACGACGCCGATCGATGCCTCGTTCTCGGGGCCGATCGCGGCCGTGACCCGGTGCCGGCCGAGGGGGCCGAACGCGAAGCCGAGCAGCACCCGGGCCGCGTCCGTCGCGTACCCGTGGCCCCAGTGGTCCGCACCGATCGCGTAGCCGAGCTTGGCGGTCCACGACCCGCTCGGCGCGATCCGGCCGAACCCGATCACGCGATCGTCGTCCGGCCGGGTCACGGCGAGCATGTAGTCGGGACGGTTGTCCTGCGCGGACCGCGCCACGATGGCGGCCAGGCTCTGCTCGGCCTTGGCGCGGTCGTAGCTGTCGAACGCCATCCAGGTGGTCACTCGGTCGTCACCGGCGATCGCCAGATAGTCGTCGAGGTCGGTTGTCCGGAATTCCCGCAGTACAGTCAGCCGTCCGCTGAGTGCCTCCATCCGCGCAGGCTACCGGGGGTAGGTCTGCATCGGGGTCCGGGTAAAGGTCTCGATCTCCTCCTGGAGCTCCCGCGCGTCGTCGGCGCGACCGGACTGCCGCAGGGCCTGGTGGACCCGGCGGGCCGAGTGCACCACGCCGTTGATCCGGCGCTCGGTCGGCAGCGTCAGCACCGGGGCCAGCGCATCCGCCGCACCGTCCAGCTCACCGCTCGCGATCCGGGTGATCGCCATCGCGGCGTGGCTGCCGGCGGCGTCGCCGAAGGCCCACTCCGGGTGGTTCTCGTCGGTGTACGCGTCGACGGCCTGGCTCGAGTACCGCTGGGCCTGCTCGACCTCACCGGGCAGCTGGGCGAGCGCGTCGGCGGCGTAGTACAGCTGGCGGTTGCGGCCGAACGTGCACAGGCCGCCCATGTCGTCCAGGTCGTCGTTGTGGACCGAGTTCCATGCCTCTTCGGCGCGCTCCAAGGCGGCCCGGGTGGCCTCCGGGTTGCCGAGCGCGGCCCAGGCACGGGCCTCGCTGACCGGGAGCCAGACGCTGGTGGTGCTGTTGGCCTGCTCGGCGTACCCGGCCCCGAGCTGCGCGTACCGCACCGAGTCGTGCGGGTTGCCGGCCCAGTAGGAGACCAGGGACTGCAGGCCGCGCACCCAGGCGCGCAGGCCGTGGTGGTCGGCGTTGTCGGCGCACATGAACGCGGTCCGCGCCTGGGTCAGCGCGGCGTGCGGGTTGCCGAGGTCGTGGGAGGCCTTGGCGAGCAGCCCGCCGGTGACGCCGGCCAGGAAGTACAGCTGGCGGTGGTGGTCCGGGCGCTGGCGGCTCTCCAGCAGACCGAACACCAGGTCCTGCGTCTCGACCAGTTGGCCGAGGATCTCCGGGAGTGGACGCTGGGGGTACGCCTGGGCGGCGTGGCGTACGTCGTCGTACACCTGTTCCATGGCCTCGCTTCCGAGACCGGACTGGGCCGCGAGGGCAAACGCCCTCGCGCGGCTGGCAGCCATGTCGAGAACCTCCATCTCATTACCTGTCGTGATCCGTCCACTCGCGGCAGGTGCCGGCACCACCTGGGCGGCCTGTTCCGGCACGTACGGCGCGAGGAGTTCCTCGACCGGTTTGCCGAACAGGCGTTGCAGGGTGCGCCGGGTCTGAGGAGTGGTCCCCGCGCGCTCGCCCGATGCGAGGCGACGCAGGTGCCGCTCGGTGATGGTTCCACCCAGCTCGACGAACTCGGCGACGATCTCGGAGTAGGTCTGGTTCCGGCGCTGGATCAGGTGCGCCAGGACCGTCTTTGGCGCATACCTACTCGCCATCGTTCCTCCCGTTCACGTCAGTCAGACGTTGTCTCGACTTGTGCCCCACGACAAGGTGCTGTCCCCCAGATGTCCGCGAGAGGACCGGAAGAGGTCCGGCAAAGGTCCGGTCCAGGTCCTAGAGCGGTCACGTTGGGCTCGTGCACCATTACTGCCATGACAACCAGTAAGTCCAACTGGTTGCAAGGCCTGAGAGTTACGGGGTGAGAGGTTGTGACCATCGCGGAAATGACGTCGAGACAGCACCGGCGCCGAGTCCGGGTCTGGTTCGGCGAGCACGTGATCGCGCAGTACGTCGCGGAGGCGCCGCTCGCGGCCCGCTACGAACAAGCGATGCGGCGCCGTTTCGCCGGTCTCAAGGTCACCAACGACCTGCTCGGCCCGCTCGACTCGAACGACTGAAACACCTGATCGCTTCCGGGTCCTCCTCAGACCCGGTCGGCTGCTCCCTGGAGTCTCCTCACGTCCAGGGGCAGTGCTTGGAAGGTCCGGAGCACTCCTCAGTTCCGGACGAAACCCGAGGTGCGGTCCGGAGCACTCCTCAGCTCCGGACCGCACCGCCCTCCCGACCCGGCTGGGCTTGGCGGTTGAGTCCCTGTGTCGCCGCCGCCCAGCCGTTCCAACCCACCTCCTGGCCGACACCTCGGGCCAGGCAGGGCCGAGTGTCCTGGGCGGTAGGACACCGGAGGCTCCCGACACCTCACCGGGAACCTCCCCCTTGAGGTGGCTGGCTCCGAGTGTGACCGCCGCGCCTGGGCGGTCACACTCGGAGCCTTTTCACGCCAGGTTGGTCACCGGGTGATGACGTAGACGGCGAAGGGGGCGTCTGGTTGTACGTCGGGGGCGTCGGCGGACCAGCCTTCTGCGCGGATCTCGCCGGCGTACTGCATTCCGAGGCGCCTCATCACGGCCTGGGATGCGGAGTTGACCTGTTCCGTGAACGCGATCACGGATGCAGCGTCCAGGGTGTTGAAGGCGTAGTCCAGGCCCGCACGGCCGATTTCCGTGGCGAGGCCGCGGCCGCGGGCGGACTCGACGAGGGCCCAGCCGAGTTCGAGGCCCGTCCACTCGGGTCCTACCAGCGCGGCGATGGCCTCGGCGGTCGGCGTACCGGCGGGCATCCGGGACATTCCGCCCCGCCCGGCGAGCTCGCCACTCGACCGCTCGTACGCGATCCACTTGCCCACCGAGTCGCGATCCCAGCCCTCCTGCTGTTGGACGGCTCGCGCTGCTGCTTCCTCCGGTGACCACGACCCGTCGTACCACCTGGCCACCCACGGGTCCGCGTACAGCCGCACCAGGTCCGCTCCATGTCCGGGCAGGACACCGTTCGGACCAGTGATCGGCTCCAACCGGAGGCGGTCCGTGAACCGCGTCCGGACCACATGCGCCACCAGGTCGCGCAGCCGCCGGTCGCCATCGGTCCGGTTCACCATCAGCAGGTCGAGGTCACCCGGTCCGGCCCACGCGGACGCGTCGTGCTTGCCGGCCTCGAGACGCGGCCGGCTGAGGTCCCCGTCGACGGTGACGAGGTAGTCGACCTCCCGCCGTACCCGGCCCTCCCACTCCCATTCCCAGTCCGCGACGGTCCTGACGATGTCGCGGACCTTCCAGCCGGTCTCCTCCTCGACCTCCCGCGCCAGCGCCTCCTCAGGCGTCTCCCCTGCCTCGAGATGCCCACCGACGATGTCCCAGATGCCCGGCAACAACCGCCGCCCCGCCGTACGCCGCTGCAAATAAACGCGATGTTCGGCGTCCCGGATCAATGCCCCAACACAGTCGACCGCACGCATGCCACCAACCTAGTGGGATCCCCAGTCGATGTAGCGCGGTGCTGTCGGCAGCGACAGGATGTGGTGCGGGTGGCCACCGTGCGCGCGGAGCTTGTTCAGGGCGAACGTCCCGTGATCCTCGAGGCGGTAGGCGATCCAACGTCCATCGGGTGAGTACGAGCCGGTCAGCGCGTTGACCGCACCGCCGCTGAAGCGGGTCAACATCCGCAGCCCGGAGCCGTCCGGGCGGATCGTCGCCACGTTGGCCGACGTACCGGCCGGCTGATGGTCGGCATGCGTGATGATCGCGATCCGCGAACCGTCCGGGGCCCAGTCGTGCTTGACGCCGACATCGAGCGAGTACGACGTCAACTGCCGCAGACCGGACCCGTCGACGCGCATCCGGAACAGCGCCTGTTCGACCGCGTCGACCCTGGCCCGGACGAACGTGATGTACCTGCCGTCGGGCGACACGTTCGCGTCGGTGTCGTGGCCGGTGTCCGGGAGGGGGTTCACCGTCAGTTGCCGGCGTCCGGTGCCGTCGGTTCGCATGATGGCGATCCCGACCTCCGAGTCGAATACGATCCGGTGACCGTCGGCGGTGAATGCCGGGTTGCCCTGGAATCCGGTCGGGGTCAGGTCGTGCGCGCCGGAACCGTCCCGGTTCATCACCACGATCCCGGCATGGGTCTCGTCGCTGAGCTCGAACACGAGCCGCTTGCCGTCCGGCGACCAGTCCGCGTTCACGGCCTCGCCTGCCACCGAGGTGAGCTGGCGTAGGCCGCTGCCGTCCTGACGCACCGTGAACAGTTGCACCCCGGCGCCCGTGTCCGCGGAGTACACGATCCGGCCGTTGTCACCAGGAGTGGTCGCCTGCGCGGGTACAGCAGGGATCGCCAGTAAGGCTGCCAACGGCAACCAGAGCAGTCGTCGAATGTTCATGAGTCCCCCTCTGTCGACTATCCGCAGTCTCCGGGACCGCCGCGGCGACCTGCACTCCCCACTTCTCGGGATGCCGTCCGGGTGTCACGATGAGCAGATGGGGGATAGGGTCCGCGCTGCCAGGCGGACGATCCTGGCGAGCGCGCGGGACGAGTCGCGCGGCCTGCCGTTCGCGGACGGGGTGATGCGGGCCGTCAATCAAGCGGTCGGATTCGACGGGTACTGCCTGTTCGCCGTCGATCCGGTCACCGGCCTGCGCTGCGCGATGTACGCCGAGCACGGACTCGTCGTACCGACCGAACGCCTGGTCTTCAACGAGACCGTCGAACGGGACTTCAACCGGTACGCCGAGCTGATCCGCCGTCCCGGTCATGCCGGAGTACTCGCGATGCACACGACACCGGAGCCGCCGAGTCCTCGGCTGCACGAGATCCTGCGCCCGCTGGGGTACCAGTCCGAGCTTCGGCTGGCTCTGGTCGACGATGGCCGGTATTGGGGCGCGCTGTCGCTGTTCCGCGACGACCGGTGGCAGCCGTTCTCCGACGCGGAGGCGGAGACAGCGGCCGAGCTGGTCGGTCCGCTCGCGACAGCGCTCCGCCGCCATCAGGTACGACGTACTGACAGCCGGCAGGCCACGCGATCAGCCGGCATCGTCTTGGTGGGTCGCGAGGGCCGCTTCCTCACCGTGAGCCAGGAGGCGCAGACCTGGCTGGGTGATCTGACGTCTGAGGGCGTCATCGTGGAGGACGTGAGCCGGGTGGTGCATGAGGTAGCTCGAGCGGCCGCGGCGGGTCGTCGCGACGCGCTGTGTCGAGCTCGCACCACGGATGGCCGCTGGTTGGTGATCAGCGGGAGCCGAACGCCTGTGGAGCCGGTCGCTGTGACAGTCGTCGTTCAGCCCGCAGACACCGGCCAGGTGATACCAGCCTTCGCAGCATGGAGTGGGCTGTCCCACCGCGAGTCCGAAGTACTGGGTCTTGCTACGACCGGTCTTGCGGCGAAGCAGATCGCGCGGCGGCTCGGCCTGTCCGTCTTGACCGTCAACGATCACCTCGGCTCGACCTACCGCAAGACCGGCGTCAGCGGTCGTGACGAACTGCTGGCGCTGATGAGCTGAGCTAGCGGGGTGGGCGTTCGGTGATTCGGTTGGGCATGAAGAGGACGGCTACTACGAGGAGGAGGGCGGCTGCGGCGGCGCCGTAGTAGACGTCGTGGATCGCGGGGGCCAGGACGCCGGCGGGTACCTTCTCCAGGTCCGCGTGGTCGTCTCCCAGGCGGGCGGCGACGACGCCGTTCGCCACTGCGCCGAAGACCGCGACCCCGACCGCGCTGCCGACCGAGCGGGCGAACATGTTCGCACCGGTCACCACACCGCGCGTCTGCCATTCGACGGACGACTGCGCCGCCACGACCGACGGTGATGCGGAGAACCCGAGACCGATGCCGATGATGAAGCAGGCCGCGGCGAGGTGCAATACGGCGCTGGTGGCGCTGACCGTGAGCAGGACACCGGATCCGAGGACGACGATGAGGGCGCCCATCGACATCGTCGTACGGAAGCCGACGCGCAGGTAGATCCGCCCGGCGAGCGACGCCGCGATCGGCCAGCCGAGGGTCATCGCGGCGAGCGTGAACCCGGCGACGAGGGCCGACGTACCGAGGACGCTCTGGGCGAACAGCGGCACGTACGTCGAGAGCCCGATCATCAGCAACCCGATCAGGAGCGCGGCCGAGTTGGCCGAGTTCAGGACCCGATGGCCGAGCACCCACAGCGGCAGGATCGGCTCGGCCGCGCGCCGCTCGACCAGCACGAACGCGGTCAGCAGTACGACGGCCGCGGCCAGGATCACGATGCTCGTCGGGGAGTCCCAGGCCCACATCACGCCGCCCTCGAGCAACCCGAGCAGCAGCAGCGAACCGCCGACCGAGAGCAGGATCGCGCCGGCGTAGTCGATCCGGTGGCTGGTCTTGTCCGCCACCTGCTCGTCGAACCGGCGGACCAGCACCCAGGCGGCCGCCATCCCGAGCGGGATGTTCACGAAGAAGATCCACCGCCAGGAGATGAAGTCCGAGAACACGCCGCCGAGCGTCGGTCCGACGAACGACGAGATCCCCCAGACGCTGGCGATGTAGCCCTGCACCTTGGCCCGCTCCGCGACCGTGTAGATGTCGCCGACGATCGTCATCCCGATCGGCTGGATCGCACCGGCGCCGAGCCCCTGGATCAGCCGGAACGCGATCAGCGCCGGCATGCTCCAGGCGAACCCGCACAGCACCGACCCGAGCAGGAACAGTCCGACGCCGAGCAGCATGATCGGCTTCCGGCCGCGCTGGTCCGCGAGCTTGCCGTAGATCGGCACCGACACGGCCTGCGCGAGCAGGTAGATCGAGAACAGCCAGGGGAACTGGGTGAAGCCGCCGAGGTCGGCGACGATGGACGGTACGGCGGTGGCGAGGATCGTCGCGTCGATCGCGACCAGCCCGACGCTCAGCATCACCGCGAGCAGAATCGGGCCCCGCTCCGACCGAAGCCCCACGCCCGTCCGGTCGATCCGCTCCGTAGTCATATCACCAACCAATGTATGTGAACCGGCAACTCTTCCCCACTCTCAGCCCGCCCACCGGACGGTCCCCTGGGTACGACGAAGCAGGACGCCCCAGTGCAAGCGGAGTACGACGCGCCCTGGGTCGGGACGGTGGGCTCACGGGCCGTTACGCTCCGAGGGGTGAGGATGCGGGCCGTACTGCGTGGCGTCGTGCTCGTGGTGACTGTCTCGCTCGCGCTCGTACTGCTGCCGATCGCGATCAACGTCGGCACCGGCGGCACCGCACCGGCCTTTCTCGCGCCGTACGTCGGCTGGGTCTGGCCGGCGATCGGGGTGCTCTGGGTCGTCGCGGTGCTGACCGCACTGTTCGAGCTGCGCGACCGCCGCCTGCCGATCATCTCCAACCGCGGTGCCGACCAGCCGCGCAACCGCCCCAACGCCCTTGCCCGCATCGACCGGTACTTCTCCGAGCGTCGTGCCGGCTCGCTCGCGGCCCGCACCCGCGTCGCCCTGGCCCTCGACGAGCACCCCGGCGTCGTGGTCCGCCCGTACGACCTGTTCGTCCAGCCGCTCGACAGCGCACCGCGGCGCGTACCGAACGAGGCGGACATCGCAGGTGTCTTCGACGAGCTCCAGGACTCGATGCTGATCCTCGGCGCACCTGGTGCCGGCAAGACCACCCTGCTCCTCGACCTTGCCCGAAACCTCGCCAAGAATGCACATGTCGACAAGGGCCAGCCCCTCCCTGTCGTGGTCGACCTGGCCGGCTGGACCGCACAGTCGTCGTACAAGAACGACGACGACCCGAGTGACAGCCCACTGGTCGCCGGCTTCGTCCGCTGGCTGTTGTACGAGCTGGACGACCGCTACGGAATCCCGCCCGCTGTCGGACGCACCTGGCTGAGCAACGGCGAGCTGACCCTTCTGCTCGACGGACTGGACGAGATCGCCGAACCGAGCCGTGCCAAGCTCGCACCGGTCCTGGAGGAGCTCCGGCGCAACTACCGGATCGGCCAGCTCGCAGTCACGTGCCGAACGAACGACTACGAACGCCTCCCCCACAAGCTCCGGCTGTTCGGCGCCGTACACATCAGACCGCTCACGAGAGAACAGGTCCTCGACTACTTCACCACCGTCGGGCCGGCGCTCGACGGTGCGCGCGCTGCGATCGAGCAGGACGACGCACTCTGGGAGCTGGTCAATTCGCGCTCATGCTCAACGTGATGGTCCTGGCGTACCAGGGGCGAGCGCCGGAGGATGTGAACGCCCGCGGCGTCGCAGACCTGCGCCGTGAACTCTTCGACACCTACATCTGCGAAGTCCTCGCCCGAAACCGCCAGACCGCGAGACAGTACGACGCGAAGACCGCCGTACGGCGCCTATGGTGTCTGGCCTGGTGGACTCGACGCCGTGCCGGTGACCGGACCGCCGTACCGCGGTGGATGATGCCTGACGGGTGGTACGGGCTGTCGCTGCCGGGTGTGGACTACCTGACGCACGCGGTGTGCCTGCCCGCACTGTTCGCTGCCCTGACTGCCGGCGTGACGCTGGTGATGCTCGCGCAGTACGGCGTACTCGCCGGACTGGCTGTGGCCGGTGCTGCGCTGCTACTCGTCCACCTCCTGCCGCACCCCTGGCAGAAACACGAGGGGAACGGGCCGGACCGAGTACCGCTCTTCGCCCTCATCTTGTTCGCAGGTACGGCGATTACTGTCGCGGTGACTGTTGCCGCGCTCGGGCTGGTCGAGCTGCTCACCGCCAAGCCCGCACTCGTCGTCGAGGGCGCTGTGATCGCTGGATCCTACGTAGTCGAGCTGATCGTGTTCCACGACAACCGGCGGCGGCTGCTCCTCGGCGTACGGCTGGCTGTGGTTGTGGCGGCGAGCTGGATCACCCTGAGCCTCGGCGACCCCACAGCGTTCGCCTGTGGGGTGGCAATCGGCCTCCTTATTGCTCACGCGATCAGGATGCTGAAGTCGCTGCCGACGGACCACCTCCCCACCACAGCCGACAAGGGGTGGCGGATGGACCCATGGGTCGCTGGCGGAGCCGTTGCCGCGTTCCTGGTTGCACTGGTCCTGGGAGCGGACTTTGCGTCGCCGCAACTGGAAGCGGTCGCTGGCATCGTGGTCGGCACGGTCGCGGCGAAGGCCTGGCGGCGTCGTCCACCCGTCCTGGCCGGCCCGCTGTCCCGGCTGCTGCACGACTCGCTCCTCCGCTGGAGCGGGTACCTGCCGTGGCACCGCCGAGCCTTCTTGCAGTACGCCGCGGACCGCCACGTACTGGCTCGCACCGGGCGTGCGCAGTACTCGTTCATCCACCTCCTCGTCCGCGACCACCTGGCCGAATGCACACCGGACGAACTCGCGGCAAAGGTCGACCGTCGCATCGGAGAACGCGCTGCCCGCACTCAAGCCGGTTCGTTCAGGGCATAGCTTGGTGCTGCTGGTTGAGCCGGCTCAACCGCGCGGAACAGCGGCTGCCGGCAGCACCGCCCACCACCGCGCTCACCAACGTGACGAGCAGAATCGCGGCGAGTCCGACCAGCGCCGCCGCCGTACGATCGGTCTCGGCGATCGGTAGGGACGTCCAGTCGATCCTTGCGACGAGGTCGTATTCGCGGTCGGCGATGTACCCCAGACCGACGATCAGGGCGGTGGCGCACCAACTGAGCAGCCACACGTCCAGGCCTTGCCGTCCACCATGCGCCGGCACCATCCGTCCCCCGGCGTAGCCGCCGGAGAACGCACCGATTCCCAGCGACACAACGACGACGATCCAAGCGGTGACATAGACCCATTCCCAGCCGGCAAGCCTTTCCCAGCCGATCAGGGTGCCGGCAGCAGCGACCGACGCCAGCAGCAGTACGACGATGCCGCCGGCAACCAGCCAGCCGAAGAAGGCGACGCCGAACGACACGCCCTCGTCCGCTCGCCACTCGTCGACGACGCCTTGATCAGCATCGTCCTCATCGTTGTCAGGGTCGGGATCGCGCTCCGCGCGCTCGTAGCCCGCCTGTAACAACTCGTCCAGTCCGACCTCGAGGACCTTGGGTTCCCGGTGGACCGCGCCCCGTTGACGCATCATGGTCACTCCCTGACAAGACCGCCGTACGACGGTGTGCTGCCAGCTACTTCAGCCGCATTCCGCGGCGCTTCCGCTGTATCTCCCGGTACCCGCGACGAATCGCGGTCAGCCGCCGTTCAAGCTGGTTCGTTCAGGGTGTAGCCGATCAGGGTGCTGCACAGGGCCAGTGCGATCAGTGTGCTGAGGGCGAGGCGCAGAGAGGTGTGCTCGGCGATGGTGCCTAGGACCGGGGTCGCGACGCCGCCGATGCTGACGGCGAGGCCGAGGGTCATGCCGCCCGCCGTGCCGACGCGGCTGGGGAGGAAGTCCTGGCCGAGGGTCACATGCAGCGAGAAGGGGACCGACATCGCGATCGCGGCCGCCGCGAGGAAACCGAAGAACGCCGGCCCGGGGACGAACACCAGGAAGGCGATCGCGGGTACGGCGACGGCGTACGACGTCCGTAGGGTGCGGACTCGTCCGTAGCGGGTGGCGAGGCGGCCGCCGAGGAGCGTGCCGAGTGCGCCCGCTGCGAAGAGGACGAACAAGGCGATCCCGCCGGTCGTCGTACCGCCGCCGACCCGCTGCCCGGCGTACAGCGCGATGAAGGTACCGAGGCCGACGAACACGATCGATCGGCAGATCATGATCAGCGACAACCGCAGGAACGACGGCCAGTCGTCCGTCCCTCCACCGCCGCCCCGGGCGATCACCACGTGAGCGCGCGAGCGGACCGCCCAGGTGGTGATCGCGGCACCGAAGAGCGCGGGTACGACCAGCAGTGGCGTCAGCGACAACCCGCCCGCGGCGACGATCGGTGTGACCAGGACCGGCGCCAGCGCGAACCCGACGTTCCCGCCGACCGAGAACCAGCTCATCCCGACGTGGCTGCCGCCGCTCACGACGCGGGCCATCCGGGCCGCCTCCGGGTGGTACGCCGCGACGCCGAGCCCGGACAGCGCGGCCGCCAACCACGTGAGCCAGTAGGTCTGTCCGACGCCGATGAGGGCGATGCCGAGTCCGGCGGTGGTCATCGCGACCGGGATCAGCCAGGTGAGCGAGCGGCGATCGGTCAGTACGCCGAACACGGGCTGGACGACCGAGGAGAGCAGTGTCGCGGCGAGCGTGATGCCGGACACCGCGACGTACCCGAGACCGCGCTCGGCGACCAGGAACGGTACGAGCGCCGGCACGCAGCCCTGGTAGATGTCCACGCATGCGTGGCCGGTGGCCATCAGCCCGATCGGTCGAAGTCTCCACACCACTCGATCGTCACGGACCGGCAGCCTGTCCGGCTTCCGATAAAATGCCAATTCATGCCGGAAACCCGCCAACGTCCCGCGAGCACCGGTCACCAGCCGATCCAGGCCGGTGGCGGCATCGACCCGCACTGGCACGACCGGAACCAGATCGTGTACGCCGGTCGCGGGGTCCTGTCCGTCACCACCGACGCCGGCAGCTGGGTAGCCCCCGGGACCAGAGCCATCTGGATCCCAGCCGGCACCCTCCACCAACACCGCGCGTACGGCGAGACATCACTCCACACGGTGGGCCTGGAGGAGAACCCACTAGATCTGGACGCCCCGTCAGCCCTGGTAGTAAGCCCCCTCCTCCGAGAGCTGATCCTGGCCTACACAGATCCCGCAGAGAACCAACCTGATGAGACGCAGCGCCTGCGTGCAGTACTGCTGGACCAGTTGCGGCGTTCGCCTCAGCGGCCCACCTATCTACCCACACCACGTGACGCCAGGCTCGCGGCAGCCTGTGACGTGTTGCGGGAGGATCCTGCGGACGCCAGAACCCTGACGGAGTTGGGGCGAGCGGTCGGGGCGAGTGAGCGGACCCTGAGCCGGCTGTGCAAGGTCGAGCTCGGTATGACGTTCCCGCAGTGGCGGACTCAGCTCAGGTTGCACGAGGCGTTGAGGTTGCTGGCAGAGGGGAACTCTGTGACTCAGGTAGCGCACGCATGCGGCTGGGCGTCGACCAGTGCGTTCATTGATACGTTTCGGCGCGCCTTCGGTCACACACCCGGCTCACGCAGGGCCTGATCGAGAATGCGGCTCCACTGGCGGACAATGCCGCGCCGGCGCGCACTGTCGTCCGTGAGCAGGTCAGCCAACCCAAGACCGCGCGCCATGTCCAAGACCCCCTGCACGGTCTCCCTCACCCCAGGAGTCCGCTCACTGATGTCCAGCACCTCGAGCAGCGCCCGGTGCGCCTGCCGACCCACATGTGACTCCAGCCGCACGATCTGCTGCCGCAACGCCTCCTCTGTCGACGCCGCCACCCACAGGTGCAGTGCGGCGCGAAAGAGAGGCCCGGTGTACACGTCCGCGAGCATCCCCACGATCGCCTCAGTGCGCCCAGCTCCGCTCGGCAGCGCTGCGGCCTGCGCGCGGATCTCCGCCAACCGCACCTCGGTCATGTACTCGACCGCAGCCGCGAACAGATCCGCCCGCGTCGGGAAGTGATGCTGCGCCGCACCCCGCGACACCCCGGCCCGGGCCGCGACGACTGACACCGTCGTCGCGGCGTACCCGACCTCGGCCAGCGACTCGACCGAGGCCTCCAGCAGCCGCTGCCGCGTCGCCCGCGACCGGTCCTGCTGGGGTGCTTTCAGAACCTCACTCACGCGCAGCCTCACGCGCCCGCAACTCCCGGCGCAGGATCTTCCCCGACGCGGCCTTCGGTACGGCGTCGATGAACTCCACCTGCCGGATCTTCTTGTACGGCGCCACCCGCGCGGCGACGTACTCCATGACATCGTCCGCCGTCAGCGAAACCCCCGGCATCGGCACCACGAACGCCTTCGGTACTTCGTTGCCGTCCGCATCGATCCCGATGACCGCCGCGTCCGCGATCCGGTCGTCGGTGAGCAGCACGGCCTCCAGTTCGGCGGGCGGCACCTGGTACCCGTGGTACTTGATCAGCTCCTTCACGCGGTCCACGACGTACAGGTAGCCGCGCGCGTCCATCCGCCCGATGTCGCCGGTGTGCAGCCAGCCGTCCGCGTCGATCGTCGCGTCCGTCTCCGCCTGCCGCCCGAGGTACCCCTTCATCACCTGCGGCCCGCGGATCCAGATCTCGCCCTCGTCGGCGTCGTTGCCATCGGCACCGACCAGCCGCATCTCGGTCGACGGGAACAGCTTCCCTACCGCACCTGGCGGCGGCTCCTGGTCGTCCTGCGGTACGGCGTGTGTGCCCGGCGACAACTCCGTCATCCCGTAGGCCTGCAGTACGGCGTGCAACCCGAGCCGCTTCGCACATGCCTCGGCCAGCTCGCCGTCGAGCGGAGCAGCGGCCGAGGTCACGTACTTGAGCCGCGACAGGTCCACCGCGTCGACGGCCGGATGTTTCGCCAACGCCAGGACGATCGGCGGCGCGACGAACGCCCGCGTGATCCGCTGCTCGTCCAGCGTGGTCAGGAACTGCTGGAGGTCGAACTTCGGCAGTACGACGACCGTCGCGCCGAGTCGCAGCGGCAGGTTCATCAACACCGACAGCCCGTAGATGTGGAAGAACGGCAGGATCGCGATGATCCGCTCCTCCTCGCCCAGCCGGATCATCACCTCCGCCTGGGAGATGTTCGTCGCGATGTTCCGGTGCGTCAGCATCACGCCCTTGGCGGCGCCGGTCGTTCCGCTCGAGTAGGGCAGTACTGCGACGTCCACAGCCGGATCGATCGTCACCACCGGCTCCGGACCCGTGGACGCGAACAGCTCCTGCACCGAGCGGTACCTCTCGGCCTGGTCGCAGACGAAGATCTGCTCGACCCCGGTGCCCTCGATCGCCGCGGTCGCGGTCGGCAGGAAGAGCGAAATCGTCACCAGCAACTTCGCCTTCGAGTCGATCAACTGCTTGTGCAGCTCGTCCGCGGTGTAGAGCGCGTTCACCGTGGTCACGGTCGCGCCGGCGCGCGTGGCGCCGTAGAACACGACGGGGTACAGGATCGTGTTGGGGCTGTAGAGCGCGATCACGTCACCGTGCCGGATGCCGAGCTCGGCCAGTCCGGCCGCGACCCGCCGGGTCAGGTGGTCCAGCTGGGCGTAGCTCAGCTCTTTGCCGGTAACACCGTCGACCATCGCCGGCCGATCGCCGTACTCCTGCGCTCTGCCGAGCACGGCGTCGTGGATCGGTACGTCGAGCACCTCGACAGGCGGGAACTCACTGGTGATGATCATTGCCCCACTCCTCCTAGTACGACTTGGGCAGCCCGAGGCTGTGCTGGGCGACGAAGTTCAGGATCATCTCCCGGCTGACCGGCGCGATCCGGGTCGCCCGGGCCGCGGCGACGAGCGACGCCACGCCGTACTCGACCGTCATACCGTTCCCACCGAGCGATTGCACTGCCTGATCGGTGGCTCGTACGGCGACCTCGCCGGCGGCGTACTTCGCCATGTTCGCGGTCTCACCCGCTGCGAGATCCTCGCCCGCGTCGTACAGCGCCGCGGCCTTCTGCATCATCAGGCGGGCCAGCTCGAGCTCGATCTTGATCTGCGCGAGCGGATGCGCGAGACCCTGATGCGCGCCGATCGGAGCCTTCCAGACCTGCCGTTCCTTGACGTACGCCGTTGCCTTGTCGAGGGCGTGCCGACCGATGCCGATCGCGAACGCGGACGCCATGATCCGCTCCGGGTTGAGGCCGGCGAACAACTGCATCAGCGCCGCGTCCTCGGAACCGACGAGCGCCTCACGCGGCAGCTGTACGTCGTCCAGGAACAACGCATACTGCTTGTCCGGGCTGATCAGGTCCATCTCGATCTGCCGGAACTCCACCCCCGGCGCGTCGATCGGGACGATGAAGAGCGCCGGCTTGAGCTTCCCGGTCTTCGCGTCCTCGGTGCGGCCGACGACCAGGATCGCCTTGGCGACGTCGAGTCCGGAGATGAAGACCTTGCGCCCGGTCAGCGACCAGCCGTCCTCGGTACGGCGGGCCGTGGTGGTGATCTGGTGCGAGTTCGAGCCGGCGTCGGGCTCGGTGATCGCGAACGCCATGATCGTCGTCCCGTCGGCGAGACCGGGGAGCCAGTGCTGTTTCTGCTCGTCGGTGCCGAACCGGGAGATCACGGTGCCGCAGATCGACGGCGACACGACCATCATCAGCAGCGGGCAGCCGGCCGCACCGAGCTCCTCGAGGACGATCGAGAGGTCGGCCATTCCGCCGCCTCCGCCGCCGTACTGCTCGGGGAGGTTCACGCCGAGGAACCCGAGTTTGCCCGCCTCCAGCCACAGCTCGGTGGTGTGACCGCCGGTCCGAGCTTGCTGGTTGAACCACTTGTAGCCGTACTTCTTCCCGAGCTCGCCGACGACTTTCCGCAGCTCCCGGCGCTCTTCGGACTCAATGAAGCTCATGCGTCCTCCCCAACCACGGCCAGTACGGCGCCGACCTCGACCTGTTGTCCTGCTTCCGCCTTCAACTCACCGACGACCCCGTCTGCCGGGGCGGCGATCGTGTGCTCCATCTTCATCGCTTCCAGCCACAGCAGCGGCTGTCCTTGTTTCACCACGTCACCGACCGCGACGCCGACCCGGATCACGGTCCCGGGCATTGGCGCCACCAACGACCCGGCCGCGACCTGGTCAGCCGGATCCACGAACCGTTCCACCGGATGCAGCGCGACACTGCCGAGCGACGAGTCCACACACGTGATCCCGTCGTACGCCGCCACGGCGAAGGACCGCCGTACGCCGTCGACCTCCAGCACCACCCGCTCGGGGCTGCTGTCCAGAAGCGTGATGTTGCCGTCGGCAATCAGGCCGTCACGGCTGTATCGGTAGGCAACCTCGTGCACCACGTCGCCCATGCGGTAGCTCTTGCGCTGCGGCTGCGACGCCAGGTTCCGCCACCCACTCGGCACCCGCACCGGAGCCGCCCACCCGGCCGCATCCGCCAACGCGGCAGCCAACGCCGACACCCGCACCACCGCGTCGTCAGGCCCCGCTCCCACCCCGTGCTTGTCGAAGAACGCGGTGTCGGTGTCGCCCGCGAGGAACGCCGGGTGCCGGAGGATCCACGCCAGCAAGTCGCGGTTCGTCCCCACCCCGTGGATCGTCGCGCGTTCCAGTACGCCGGCGAGTCGTCGCGCGACTGCGGCCCGATCGGACCCGTACGCGATGACCTTGGCCAGCATCGGGTCGTAGTACGGCGAGACCTCCGACCCGTCCTCCACCCCCGAATCCACGCGGACCTTGAGGGGAAACTTTTCGCCACCAGGAGCAACTTTGTTTCCCCGCTGCGGGTCGTCGGCGATGGCGAAGCGGTGGAGGTGACCGGTCTGCGGGCGCCAGTCGTTGAGCGGGTCCTCGGCGTACAGCCGCACCTCGATCGCATGACCAACCGTCGGAGGTGGTTCGGGCGTGAGGCTATCGCCCGCAGCGACGGCGAACTGTAGTGCGACGAGGTCCAGGCCCGTCGTCTCCTCGGTCACCGGGTGCTCCACCTGGAGGCGGGTGTTCATCTCCAGGAAGTAGAAGTTCCCGTTCTCGTCCGCGAGGAACTCGACCGTCCCGGCGCCGACGTAGTTGATCGCCGCGGCCGCCTTCCGTGCCGCGTCGAACAGTTCCGCCCGCATCGACGGGATCCGTTCGACGAGTGGCGACGGGGCCTCCTCGATCACCTTCTGATGGCGGCGCTGGATCGAGCACTCGCGGTCGCCGACCGCCCAGATCGTGCCGTGCCGGTCGGCCATGACCTGCACCTCGATGTGCCGCCCGGTCGCCAGATACCGCTCGCAGAACACGGTCCCGTCGCCGAACGCCGACAACGCCTCCGCCGACGCCGCGTCGATCTCGGCGGCAAGATCCTCCAGCCGCGACACCACCCGCATCCCGCGCCCACCACCGCCGGCCGACGCCTTCACCAGCACGGGGAGATCGTCCGTCGACACCTCGGCCGGAGTCAGCTCGGCGAGGACAGGAACCCCGGCCGCCGCCATCAGCTTCTTCGCCTCGATCTTCGACCCCATCGACGAGATCGCATCCACCGGTGGCCCGGTCCACGTCAGCCCCGCGTCGATCACCGCCTGCGCGAACGCCGCGTTCTCCGACAGGAATCCGTACCCCGGATGTACGGCGTCCGCGCCGGCCCGCCGCGCCGCGTCGATGATCAGGTCGGACCGCAGGTAGGTCTCGCCCGGGGTGTTCCCGGGCAGATGTACGGCGGCGTCCGCCTCGTCGACGAACGGCATCCGGGCATCGGCGCTCGAGTACACCGCGACCGTCGACAGGCCGAGCGACCGGGCGGTGCGGAAGATGCGCCGGGCGATCTCGCCGCGGTTGGCCACCAGGACCGAAGTGATCATGCGCGTCACATCCTGAAGACGCCGAAGGACGACGTACCTTCGACCGGGGCGGAGTGGATGGCGGACAGGCAGATGCCGAGGACGGTCCGGGTGTCACGGGGATCGATCACGCCGTCGTCGTACAGGCGGCCGGACAGGAACATCGGCAGCGATTCCGCCTCGATCTGTCCCTCGACGTACGCACGCATCTGCTGGTCGGCCTGCTCGTCGTACGGCTGCCCCTTCGCCTCGGCCGCCGCCCGCGCGACGATCGACAGTACGCCGGCCAACTGCTGCGGACCCATCACCGCCGACTTCGCCGACGGCCATGCGAAAAGGAACCGCGGATCGAACGCCCGCCCGCACATCCCGTAGTGCCCGGCTCCGTACGACGCCCCCATCAGGATCGAAAGGTGTGGCACGCGGGAGTTGGAGACCGCGTTGATCATCTGCGCGCCGTGTTTGATGATTCCGCCCTGCTCGTACTCCTGCCCGACCATGTACCCGGTCGTGTTGTGCAGGAAGATCA
This sequence comes from Kribbella pratensis, assembly GCF_004366075.1. Classification (GTDB taxonomy): domain Bacteria; phylum Actinomycetota; class Actinomycetes; order Propionibacteriales; family Kribbellaceae; genus Kribbella; species Kribbella pratensis. The sequence continues at coordinate 583,366 of NZ_SODU01000002.1, forward strand.
ACGGTGTGTTCGCACGGTTCGCGAGCTGGATGAACTGCGTTGCCTTCTGCGACTCCTCGCTGAACAGGACCCCGCGCGCGTTCGCGAGGATCCCCACCGGGTACCCGTGCACCGACGCCCACCCGGTCGCCAGCGACGACCCGTACAGCGGCTTGAACTCGTCGAACACCGACCCGTCCACCACGCGAGCGACCACGTCCCGCGGATCGAACGGGATCTTCAGGTCGCCCGGCACGATGTCCAGCAGGTCGTCCGCGGCAAGCAGCGGTTCGTCGTACGCCGGCTTGGGGGCCGGACCCTGTTTGCGCCAGTTCAGGCGCGACACGATCTGCCGCCCGAGCCGGATCGCGTCCGGCTCGTCCACCGCGAAGTAGTCAGCCAGACCTGACTTCCGTGCGTGCATGGACGCGCCGCCGAGCGATTCGTCGTCCGCGTCCTCACCGGTCGCCATCTTCACCAGCGGCGGTCCGGCCAGGAAGACCTTCGCGCCGCCGTCGACCATCACCACGTAGTCGCTCATGCCGGGGATGTAGGCGCCGCCAGCGGTCGAGTTGCCGAACACCAGCGCGATCGTCAGGATCCCCTCGGCCGACAACCGGGTCAGGTTCCGGAACATCGCCCCGCCGGGGATGAAGATCTCCTTCTGCGTCGGCAGGTCCGCGCCGCCGGACTCGACCAGGCTGATCACCGGCAGCCTGTTCGCCCGGGCGATCTCGTCGGCCCGCAACGCCTTCTTCAAGGTCCACGGGTTGCTCGCACCGCCCTTGACCGTGGGGTCGTTCGCGGTGATCAGGCACTCGACGCCCTCGACCACACCGATCCCCGTCACCAGGCTGGCGCCGACGGTGAAGTCCGAACCCCAGCCGGCCAGCGGCGACAGTTCGAGGAAGTACGAGTCCGGGTCCAGCAACAGCTCGATCCGCTCCCGCACCAGCAACTTCCCCCGCTTGTGATGCCGCTCGACGTACTTCGGCCCGCCGCCGGCGAGCGCCTTCGCATGCTCGGCGTCGAGCGCGGCAAGCTTCTCCAGCATCGCCTCACGGTTACTCATGTAGTGAACCCCAGTCGTTTGGAGGCAAGGCCGGTCAGGATCTCGGTGGTGCCGCCGCCGATGGCGAGGATCTTCTGGTCGCGGTACTGGCGTTCCACCTCGGCCTCCCGCATGTACCCGAGACCGCCGTGCAACTGCAGCGCCTGGTCGCACACCCACTGCCCCGCTTCGACCGCGGTGTTCTTGGCGAAACAGGTCTCGGCGATCACGTCTTCGCCTCGGATCGCTCGCTCCGCCACCGAGTGCACGTAGACCCGCGCCACGGAGATCCGCCGCGCCATCTCGGTCAGCGTGTGCTGCACGCTCTGCCGCGAAATCAACGGCCGCCCGAACGTGACCCGCTGACGGCACCACTCGACCGTCAGATCGAGCGCCCGCTGCGCACCGGCGTACGCCTGCACCGCCAACGTCAGCCGCTCGGCCACGAAGTTCACCGCGAGCTGCACGAAACCGGAGTCCTGCGCCCCCACCAGGTTCTCGACCGGCACGCGAACATCGGTGAACGACAGCTCAGCCGTGTCCGAGCAGAGCCACCCCATCTTCTCCAGCTTCCGCGACACCGCGAACCCCGGCATACCACGCTCGATCACCAGCAAGCTGATCCCGTGCGCCCCAGCCTCACCAGTACGAACAGCCGTCGTCACGAAGTCAGCGCGACAACCTGACGTGATGTACGTCTTCGCGCCGTTGACGACGAACACGTCACCCTCGCGACGCGCCGTCGTACGAATCGACGCCACATCGGACCCACCACCAGGCTCCGTGATCGCCAGTGCACCGATCAGCTCACCGTCCAGGGTCGGGCGAACCCACCGCTCGATGTGCCTCTCGTTGCCGCCAGCAATGATGTGTGGAAGTGCGATGCCGCAGGTCAGCAGCGACGCGACCAGCCCGCCGGACCCGCCCGCATAGTGCATCTCCTCAACTGCCCCGAGCGCATCGAGCAACGACCCGCCCCCACCACCGACCGCCTCAGGGAATCCGACGCCCAGCAACCCCAGCGCGCCCGCCTTCTTGTGCAGCTCCCGCGGCAGCTCGCCGTCCCGCTCCCACTGATCCAGATGCGGCAACACCTCAGCCGCCATGAACCGCCGTACCGACTCCCGGAAGGCGTTCACAACAGCACCTCCGGTACGTCGACGTACCGCGACCGGAGCCACTCGCCGAGGGCCTTCGCCTGGGGATCGAACCGTGCCTGCGCGGCGACGCCCTCACCCAGTAGACCCTCGACGACGAAGTTCATCGCCCACAGGTTCGGCAGCAGGTACCGCGTGACGATCAGCGCCTGCGTCTCCGGGAGGAGCACTTGGAAGAGCTCGACGGTGAGGGTGTGCGCGAGCCAGCGCCATACCTTCTCGTCGCGAGCCCACACGCCGACGTTCGCGTCGCCGCCCTTGTCGCCCGAGCGGGCGCCGGCGATCCGGCCGAGCGGTACCTCGCGGGTCCGCGGCGGTCCGCTCGAGAGCTGCAGCAGCGGCATCGGCGCCTCGATGTCGTCGACGGGCCGCAGCGGCTGCGTCTCCGCCGCAGGTTCAATCGTGCGACGGGAGCCGTCCGGCAGTACGACGACGTGCTCCACCTCGTGGATGTCGACGTACCCAGCACGGAAGACGCCGTACGGCGAACTGTCGCCGGGCGGCGCGGTGACGTGGAATCCGGGGTAGCTCGCGAGCGCCAGCTCCACCGCGGCGTTGCTGAACGCGCGGCCGACGACCTTCGGATCCGGATCCTTCACCGCGCACCGGAGGAAGACGCTCGCCTCCTCCTCGGACTCGGCGTTCGGCTTCTCCGTCCACGCCAGCGTCCACTTCAGCTCGGCCGGCCGCTTCGGCAAGGCCTGCTCAAGTTGCCGCTGCACGAGCTCGGCCTTCTGCTCCAGTTGCAGCCCGGTGAGCACGAAGTCGACCTCGTTGCGGAACCCGCCGACACTGTTCAGCGAGACCTTGTACGTCGGCGGCGGGGCTTCACCGCGGACGCCGGAGATCCTGACGCGGTCGGGACCGTCGTCGTCGAGCTCGATCGAATCGAGGCGCGTGGTGACGTCCGGACCGGCGTACCGGGCGTCGGTGATCTCGTACAGGAGCTGCGCCTTGACCGTGTCGATCGTGACCGCGCCGCCGGTGTTGTCGTGCTTGGTGATCACGCTGCTGCCGTCCGCGTGGATCTCCGCGATCGGGAATCCGGGGCGCCCGAAGTCGCGGATCTCGGTGAAGAACGCGTAGTTCCCGCCGGTCGCCTGGCAGCCGCACTCGATCACATGCCCGGCGACGACGGCTCCGGCGAGTTCGTCGTACTGCGTGCGCTTCCAGCCGTGATGCGCCGCGGCCGGTCCGACGATCACCGAGGCGTCCGTGACCCGACCGGTCACCACGACATTCGCCCCTGCTTGCAAGGCCTCCGCGATGCCCCACGCGCCGAGGTAGGCGTTCGCCGTCAGGGGCTCGCCCAGCCCGAGCTCCTTTGCGCGCCCGAGCAGATCGTCACCCTCGACGTAGGCGACCTTCGGATGCAGCCCGAGCTTGTCGGCCAGCTGTCCGATCGCCTCCGCGAGCCCGGCCGGGTTCAGCCCACCCGCGTTGCTGACGATCTTCACGCCTCGATCCAGCGCCTCACCAAGGCCCGTCTCGAGCTGCTTCAGGAACGTCTTCGCATAACCCAGTCCTGGGTCTCGCATCCGATCCCGCCCGAGGATGAGCATCGTCAACTCAGCCAGATAGTCGCCCGTCAGCACATCCAACGGTCCACCGGTCAGCATTTCCTGCACCGCGCTGAACCGGTCCCCGTAGAAGCCGGACGCGTTGCCGATGCGGATCGGCTCAGTCATGTTGTCCTGCCTGACGACCCTTCCCGGGCAGGCCGGCGAAGGCCTGGATGATCCCCAGCCACTCCTCGGCGTCCGCGCCCTCAGCCGTCACGGCCAGGTCGTCGCGGTGCCGGCGTTGCGTGGCGAGCAGGCAGAAGTCGACCGCCGGCGCAGTCACCCGCTGGGCGGCGTCCTCCGGACCCCAGGTCCACACGTCGCCGTCCGGGCCGGTGAGTTCGACGCGGAACGGTTCGGCCGGCGGCTTGCGATCGTTGAGCAGGTACGCGAAGTCGCGCGTGCGCACCGCGAGATGGGCGACGTGCCGCAGACGGTTGCTCGGCTGCCGTTGTACGCCGAGGGCGTCGAACACATCCTGCCCGTGCGCCCACGTCTCCATCAGCCGCGCGGTCGCCATCGAGGTCGGGCTCATCGGCGGTCCGTACCAGAGCACCTTCTCGCCGGCCGGCACCTTCTTCAGCGCCTCGGCGACCTCGGCCCGGGTCTCCCGCCAGTACGTCAGCAGTTGGTCAGGCGGCAGTGTGGCAGTCTCCTCGGCGCCGTCATCGACGTACGTCGTCGGACTCGCAGCTGCTTTCTGCAGTAGCTCCTTGAACCCTTCGGGATCGGTCGCGGCCAACTGCGTCGCCTCGTCGGTCCAGGCCAGGTGGGCGATCTGGTGCGCGATCGTCCAACCCTCGGCCGGCGTCGGCGTCGACCACTCCCCAGCAGCCAACCCACCGACCAACCGATCCAACTCCGCACTCTCGGCCCACAGATCCGCCAGCACTTCGTCCAGTCGCACGCCGCACTCCCTCACGAGGCACTCGTGCCCCGAGCGTCCCACGCCCACCAAAAAGAATCAACCGTGCTTGTTTTGGTGAGGTGGACCCCCCACGCACGGCCCAACTGCGCCTTTGGCCGCTGAAACCGGCAGCTGCGGAACTTGCGCCTGCGTGGACGTCCACCTGGTCGGGGAGGGCGGGTGACTGACATGTCATGGAGATTGGGTGGGGGAGGCGGGGCGTCAATAGGGTGCGTGGGTGGATATGGGATCGCCGATCAGCACGGTGGTGCCGTCGTTGGATGGGCCGGTGTTGCGGGTGCTGGCTGAGGCCGAGGGTGGTCTGTCGGGGCGGCAGATTCACAAGCTCGCCGGTTCCGGAAGCGTCGCGGGTGTGCGGCTCGTGCTGCAGCGACTGGCGGCGACCGGGCTGGTGCACGTCGACGATCTGGGCAATTCGTTGCTCTATCGCCTCAACCGCAAGCACCTGCTTGCCTCGATCGTCGAGCAGCTCGCGAACCTCCGCAGTACGTTGATCGCCCGGCTCGCCGACGAGGTCAGCGGCTGGCGGATCCCGCCGGTGCACACGAGCGTGTACGGCGCGGTCGCCCGCGGTGACGGTGATCTGGACAGTGATGTCGACCTGTTGCTGATCCGTCCTGACCGGCATGACTTCGAGGACGTGGTGTGGGAGGACCAGGTCGGCCGGCTGATGCAGACAGTCGTCGATCTCACCGGGAACCCGGCCCATGTCTTCGAACTGAGCCAGACCGAGTTCTCGGACCACCTGGCCACCGAGGACCCGATCCTCAACGACTGGATGCAGCCGAACATCCGGCTGACCGGTGTTCCGTTGAGCGTGCTCCTGAATGACCTCGAGGCAGCCCTTCCCCGGTAACCGGAGCCTGTGGGTACGCTGCCTGTCATCATTGTCAGGACTATCTACCCGGGACCACTCAATGACCCGCATCGCCATCGACGGCGGCCAGTCCGCTCTCCGTCTTCGCGTCCTTCCGTCCCGACGTACCGGCAACGGTCCCGGCTACACGCACGGACCGGACGCCGTCTCCAACCTCCTCGAGGCGATTCGCGCTGCCGCGTCCGAGGCCGAGCTGACCGGACCGGTCGAGGTCGTGGCTCTCGGCCTCACCGGTTACCCACAGGCGCAGGGCGCCGCGGAACGATTCGCGGCCGACGTCGGTGAGGTGTTGAACGCCGACGAAGTACGCCTCACCCAGGACATGGTCACCGCGCACGCCGGCGCGTTGCCGGACGGGTACGGCGTCGTTGTTGCCGCGGGTACTGGGCTCGTGTGTCTTGCCGTGGATCGCGACGGCACGTGGCGAAAGCTCGACGGGCACGGGTACCTCTTCGGCGACGCCGGGAGTGCCTTTGCGATCGGCCGCGCCGGGCTGGTCGCCGTACAGCGTGCTCGGGACGGCCGTGGTCCGGTGACGAAGCTCGCGGACACTGCTCTCGATCCGGTCGCGCTGTACCGGTCGTCCACGCTGGTCGACGACGTGGCTCGCTTCGCACCCGAAGTACTGCGGTGTGCGGCCGAAGGCGATCCGGTGGCGGTCGAGCTCCTGGTCCAAGCGGCCGGCGACATCGCCGAGACGATCGGCGCCGCGGTCGACCAACTGGCCGGTGAGGGACCCGTCCCGGTCGCCTGTGTCGGCGGTCTCTTCGACGGTGCCGGTGACCAGTTGCTGACACCTGTCCGCGAGGCGCTGCCGTCGCGAGCCAAGCTGACGCCGGCGGCGGGCAACTCGCTCGACGGCGCGGAACGCCTCGCCACCGAACCAGCCGAAACGTATGCCGACCTGATCGTCACACACCGCCGGGCGCGACCTCGATAATTACGGTGTAGGCCGTTATCTTGACCATGCATCGTCCGATCAGTGCCGGTACGACAGCTGGAGACTTCACGTGAACGAACTTCTCCTGGCCGCGACGTCCCTCGACGTCACCCCGCCGCCCGGCCACCGGCTCGACGGGTACGCCGCCCGCGCCGGGCTCTCGACCGGTACCGCGGACCCACTCCGCGCGACCCTGATCTGGTTGTCCACGAATGACGATCCCGGCGTGTTGTGGCTGACGCTGGACGCGATCGCCGTCGGGAGCGCGCTCTCGTCGGAGCTCGCCGAGGCCGCCGGAGCCGCCGCCGGCATCCCGCCGTCGCATGTCGTGGTGTCCGCGTCGCACACCCACTCCGGGCCGTCCGGCTGGACCGGTGAGATTCATCCCGTCATTCCGGCCGAGCGGGAACGGCCGCTGGTCGACTCGCTGGTCGGTGCCGTACGGGCGGCTGCACTCGAGCGGCACCCGGTGACGGCGAGCTGGCACTCGGTCGAGGTGATCGGCGTCGGTACGAACCGGCATCGTAAGAACGGTCCTCACGACAACACCGCCGGCATCCTCGCGCTGCATGGGCTCGACGGTTCGCTCGACGCGGTGCTGCTGGACTTCGCGTGCCATCCGACGACCTACGGCCCGGAGAACCTGCAGTACTCGGCCGACTGGCCGGGAGCCGCACGCGCTGCTCTCGCTCCCGCTGTGGTCGGCTTCCTGCAAGGGGCTGCGGGCGACGTCAGCCCTCGCTTTACTCGACAGGGTCGCGGTGCCGCGGAGGTCGCCCGCTTGGGCGGTCTGTTGGCTTCACGAGTCCGTGAGGCGCTGGCCACCCCTGGCCTGGAACTACCTCAGTCCGCGCCGAGCATCCGACGTACCACTCTCACCTTGCCGGTGCGGTCCGTCCCACCCGTTGACGAGTCCGAAAAACTCGTGTCCGCCATGGAGAGCCGCGTCAACGCCGAGCACGCCGGCGGCCCCTCCGGCCGCATCTCGCAAACCCGCCTGGAGGGCGCGCGCGGCCAGGCACTGATGGCCGCAGCCAACCTCCCACCGGCGCTGGACCTCCCGGTCAGCACGGTGACAATGGGCGACGTCTGCTGGATCAACCTCCCGGTAGAACTCTTCGCCGTCCACGGTGTCTGCCTGCAGGCCGACAGCACGCACCCCATCACCCGCGTCATCGGCTACACCGACGGCTACTACGGCTACGTAGTAGACCCGTCCGCCGCCGAAGCCGGCACTTACGAAGCCCTCATCACCTTCTTCGACCAACCCACCACCAACACCCTCCTCACCGAAACCGCTACCTTCGTCAACAGCTAGAGCGCGAGCTCTGGCTGTAGCTTCTTGGCCGGCCACACGCGTTGTTTGCGGGCGGCGAGGGTGGAGGCGGCCAGGGCTACTGCAAACCAGGCTGCCAGTGCGAGGAGGTCTCGGCCGAGGGAGGTGCCGGGGCCGCCGTACATGAGGTGGCGGACGCCGTCGATGGCGTAGCTCATCGGGAGAGCGTGGTGGAAGAAGTACAGGGGGTCGGGGATGGTCTGCCACGGGAACGTGCCGCCGGCGCTGACCAGTTGCACGACCATCAGGACCAGACCGAGGAACTTGCCCACGGCCCCGAACCACGCCGACAGTGCGTGCAGGATCGCGACGAAGGTGAACGACGTCAGGATCAGGAAGCCGACGGTCAGCCAAGGGTGAGCGGCGTGGATACCGAGGCCCAGAACCACGGCGACGAAGACGAGCGTGGCCTGGATCGCGCCGAAGAGCGCCGGAGGCAACCAACCGCCGAGTGCGACGCGGAACGGTGACTGCAGTGCGGCGAGCGCGCGCGGTGACAGCGGCCGGACCAGCAGGAACAGGACGTACGCCCCGATCCAGCACGCCAGGCTGAGGAAGAACGGGGCCAGGCCGGCGCCGTAGCTGTCGGCCGTGGCCTGCGAGACGTTCTGCAGCGTGACAGGTGCACCCAGCGTCTCGGCGACCGCCTTGCGCTGGTCGGCGGAAGGGTTCGGGATCTGCTTCACGCCGTTCTGGAGACCGGTGTTCAGCTGCGTCGCTCCGCTCTTCAGCTGACCCACACCGGTCGCAAGGCTGTTCACACCGGTCAGCAACTGCCCTTGCCCAGTCACAGCTTGCTTCTCGCCCGCAGCAAGCTTCTGCGCACCAGTCTGCAACGTGCCCAACCCGGTCTTCAGCTGCCCAGCGCCCGTGCTGAGCTGATGCGCCCCACTGGACGCCTCACTGATTCCACTCGTCAGAGCCGGTGTTGCCTTGGCCAGCGCCGACGCACCGTTCGACACCTTCCGCGCACCGCTCGCGAGCTGGTTGAGCTGCTTGGACGTCGACTGGATCTTGGTGTTCGCCTGTACGACGGGAGCACGCAACTTCGCCGTCTCGAGCAGAATCACCCTGATCTGGTGCTGGCTCAGCCCCTGCTGCTTCAAGCGCGCAGCCAGCTGCGCGTCGTACGCCTTGAGATCCTTCACCAATGTGCTGGACGCGGTCGCTACCTGCCGCCCTGTGCTGGCGATCTTCTCGTTGCCATCCGCTACCTGATCCGCTCCGGATGCCAACTGCTTCGTCTGGTTCGGCAGCGATGCAGTCTTCTCCTTCAACGTGCCCAAACCGTTGTCGAGCTTCGCAGCGCCCGTCGCCAGCGAAGACGCACCCTGAGACGCCTGTGCGGTGCCGGTGGCCAACTGTGTCGCTCCTGCTGACAGCTGCTTCTGCGCAGTGTTGAGCTGCGTAGCACCGGACTGCAGCTTCGTGACTCCGGTAGCGGCCGACGTCAGACCGCTCTGAAGCTGGGCAGCACCAGCAGCCGCAGAACCGACCTGCTTGTGGATGGTGTTGTACCCGGCCAGCAGCTGCGAGGCCGCGGTCTCACTAACCTGCGACGCGACAGTCTTCGTCACCTGCGCCACGACCTGGTTGGCGATCGTGTGCGCGATGTAGTTGTTGGCGTCGTTCGTCAGGAGTTCCAGCTCCGCCTGCCGCGGTGTGAAGTCCGCACTCGACGCCAGGTCGGACGAGAACGACTTCGGCAGCACCAGCGCGAACTCGTACGTCCCGTCCGATACGCCATTCGTCGCGTCCGCGCGCTTCACCTGATGCCAGTCGAAGCTCTTCGACTTCACCAGTTCGCCCGCGACCTGCGGTCCGACGTTGAGCTTCTCGCCGGTCGCAAGCGTCGTACCCTCGTCCTCGACGACGACGGCGGTCGGGATCTTGTTCAGACGCCCGTACGGGTCGTGGTTCGCGTAGAGGTACAGGCCGCCGTACAGCACCGGCACCAGCAGTAGCGCGACCACAGCGAGCTTTGGCAGCCGTCCGGCCGTCAAACGCCGCAACTCACTCAGGGCCATCCGCAGCGCGGTCACGCCTCGATCTCCTGTTCCTGGTCAATCGGGTCTTCTTCGTCGATCGGGGTGACTGGCTCGACGGGAGCCACAGGAGTGACCTGCACCGGGTCCGGCTGATCGGTCTCGCCCATTCGCGCGGCCTTGACGTCCAGCAGCCGTGCTGACGCGTCAGCACACGTGATGATCACGCCGTACCCCTGCGCCGCCAACCCGCGTCCCAGCTCGTACCAGCCATGCGGATCGCCACCGTGTCGATCCGGCATTGTCAGAATGACCACCTGTACGTCGGGACGCGCCACAGTGAGCTCCGTGAGCAGTCTGGTCCGTACGGCGACCGGCAGGTGCTCGAACCGCTTGTCGGCGTGCTCTGCGGCGTCATGCTCGTTCAGCCACTCCAGCACGGCCTTACGCCCCGCCTTGCGGCCGGCGATGGCCAGTTCCTCGCCCACGACCGTCTGAACAGGTAGTGCGTCGTCCGGCTCCGTGATGCCGGGCGCGTCGACCACGGCAACGCGTCGTCGCAGCAGGCCCGGGTCGGTCTTGCCGTCGAGCCGGACTCGCCCGGTGTCGGGCTTCAGCCGACCGGACAGGCCCAGCGCCGCAGCGACGTGCCCCGCGCCCGGGTATCCCGTCAGGAGCACCACCTGATGATCCGCGACCGACACCGACGTGGTGTGCAGCATCGGTGCGTGGGGTCCACGCACACTGATTCCGGCGGCCTCGAGCTCCATCCTGCATCCCCGTTCAATACGGTTGTGTATTCAATACAGAACTGTATCCTACTCCTATGGAAACGCCCAAGCGCCGCCGCTCCAACACCCGGGCCCGACTTCTCGAGGGGGCACTGGAGGTGTTCGCCGAGCGCGGGTTCCACGGTGCGTCGGTGGAGGACATCTGCGAGCGGGCCGGGTTCACCCGCGGCGCCTTCTACTCGAACTTCGGCTCCAAGGACGAGCTGGTGCTCGCCCTGTTCCAGGCCACGACCGACCGGCTCCTGGAGCAGATCGAGGCGCTGCTCCCCGAGTTGGCGAATCAGCCCGGCACGCTGCTGGACGCCGTCCTGGGACTGCTTGACGAGACCGCGCCGGACCGGCGGCAGTGGCATCTGATCTCCGCCGAGTTCACGTTGCACGCGTTGCGCGATCCGGAAGCGGCGGAGTCGCTGAACAGGCAACGGGCGATGTTCCGCGAGAGCCTGACCCGGCTGGTCGAGCAGATCGCCGAGACCGGCGGGCTGGAGCTCACCGTGCCGGCCGAGCAGTTCGTGCGCATGGTGATGGCGCTGCACGAGGGCGCGCGCTCACAGAGCCTGCTCGAGCCGCTGGAGGTCCCGGCCGGTTCGCTCGAGCACACGTTCCTGCCGATGGTGCTGGAAGCGGTCAGCCGACCTTCACGTTGACCGTGTGCAAGCCGGTCGCACCGTTAGGAGCGGGCGGCGCCGAGGACTCGACCTGGGGATTGCCCTTCGCGTCGAACGCCCGTACCTGCAGCACGTGCGTGCCGCGCGATGCCTCCCACGTCCAGTGCCACTGCCGCCAGGTGTCGATCGACGGATCCGCGGCCAGCGTGGCTTGTTGCCAAGGGCCCCCATCGACCCGGACCTCGACCTTCGACACCCCGACGTGCTGGTCCCAGGCCACGCCGGCGACCGTCACCCGTCCCGGTTCGACCTTCTTCCCCAGCGGAGTGTCGATCCGCGACGACAACTTGATCGGGCCGAGCGCCGACCAGCCGCGCGGCGTCCAGTACCCCTCGAACCGGTCGAACCGCGTCACCTCGATGTCCACCAGCCACTTCGTCGCCGACACGTAGCCGTACAGCCCGGGTACGACGATGCGCACCGGGAACCCGTGCTCCACCGGCAACGGCTGCCCGTTCATCGCGAACGCGAGCATCGCCTGCCGGTCGTCGAGCAGCGTCGGCAGCGGCGTACCTGCGGTGAATCCGTCCTTCGACGTGGACTGGATCGCATCCGCGTCCTTCGACGGGCCGGCCTCCAGGAGCAGGTCCTTCAGCAGGACGCCGGACCACAAGGCGTTCCCGATCAGGTCGCCGCCGACCTCGTTGCTCACACAGGTGAGCGTGACCCACTTGTGGATGACCTGGCGTTTCAGGAGGTCGTCGAAGGACAGTTCGAGCTGGTGGTCGACCATGCCGTGGATGCGGAGCTTCCAGTCCGCAGGCACGATCTGCGGCACCGAGAGTGCGGTGTCGATGCGGTAGAAGTCGTCGTTCGCCGTCGCCCACGGTACGGCGCCGTCGGCCTGGACGCCGGCGGGCGGGGCGAGGGTCGGCGGCAGTGGGAGGTTGAGCTGTTTGCGGGCATCCGCCACGGCGGCGCGATTCCCGCCGACGACCTTGCCCAGTGCGCCGATCGCCGCCGCGCCGAGGGCGACACCGGCCGACAACTGCAGGAAGCCGCGGCGGCTGACACCGTCGTCCGGGAAGTCGAGTAGCGGCTCGAGCCGACGGCTGAACAGGCGAAGAATGATGAGTGCGGTCACGCCGGCGAGTGCCGACGGGAGGAACCCGGTCTGGCCGGAGTCGGCGCGCGTCATGGCTGCGGCGACGGCGACGCCAGTCAGGGCGATCGTGATCAGGGCACCTGCCCAATAGCGTCGTACGGCGAGGATGCCGCCGACCGCGGCGAGGGCCACGACGACGATCAGGATGCCTGCTCGGAGCGCGGTCTTGTCGTGGATCCCGAACCAGGAGATCGCCAGCTCCTTCAGCCACGGAGGCACGCGGTCGATGAACGCGGATCCGATCGCGACGACGGGCGTCTGCCGCGTACCGAGGATCCCGGCTGCCACGCTGCCGACTGCCAGCCCGGCGAGGGCGGCGAGTACGCCACCGGCTGCCGCGCGCCAACGGATCGCCCGACGTACCGGCCCTGCCATAGCCCGCCCATCAGGGCCGCCTGGGCTCCCGGGTCCGCCGGAACCTCTGGGGCCTCCGGTTCCGCCCGAAGCTCCCGGACCGCCGGTTCCGCCCGAAGCTCCTGGACCGCCGCGGTGTCCGCGGCCGGTGGTGTCCGGCGTACCCGTGCCGGGGTGCAGCTGATCCGGGGGTTGTTTCACTTCTCAACCATTGCGCGATGAGGCGCCCGACACCAGTCGGGCGCCCCATCCGTTAGTCGCGGGTAATGCTCTTGTGTAGTTGTGAGGGTTGGTCAGATCCGGTCGGGTGTGATGGGCCCGAGCCCCGGGCGGCCGTTCGGCCAGCGGCGGGCGTTGTCCCGCACTCGGCGAAGCTTGCCGAGAACGACGTCCTGCTCGTCGGCCAACTGGGACATCCAGAGGCTGTCGATTTCGAGGAGGTGGTCCGGCAGTGCTTCGCGCAGCCGCCGCTTTCCCTCCTCGGTCAGGACCGCGAACGAGCCGCGGGCGTCGTCAGGACAAGGCTCCCGGCGGACCAGTCCGAGGTTCTCGGCACGGTCGACCAGCCGGGTGATGCCGCCGGTGGTGACGGTCAACTCCCGGGCGAGGGAGGTAAGACGCTGCTTCTCCCCGTTGCTGCGGGCCAGCCGCAGCAACAGTTCGAACATTGCCATTTGCAGTCCACTGCGCTTCAGGGAATGACGCATCAGGTGATCCAGCTCGGCTGCTGCTTCTCGCAGCAGGCCGTAAGCCGTCAGCACGTCGCTTTCCCAGGGTTCGGCAGCGCGGGTGGGTTCTGCATCGGCGAGCGCTAGGGGCGAGCAAAGCGAAGGCGCGATGGTCATGCGCGGACTCTATTAGCTGACTAGGTCACTTCGCTACACGGGGTGACCTTTCGGCTACAGATCGACCCAGAACCGCGTGCTCCTGAGCGTAACCGAGCACTCTCCGACAGATCCGGTCTAGAACGGTGAAATTCGGACTGCGGTGTCGGTGGATCGGTGGGAGGATGACCGTTCGCTCTTGCTGGGGAGGGTACGCATGGCGGTGATCGAGGCGGCTGAGCTCGTCAAGGAATTCAGCCGGCCGGCCGTGCTGGAAGGCCGGCTGCCGCGGCTGCGGGCGCTGTTCAGCACCAAACGCGACATCAACCGCGCGGTGAACGGGGTGAACTTCGAGGTCGAGCCCGGTGAACTCGTCGGCTACCTCGGCCCGAACGGCGCCGGCAAGTCGACAACGATCAAGATGCTGACCGGGATCCTCACCCCGACGTCCGGCGTGTGCCGGGTCGCCGGGCTGGAGCCGTCCCGGGACCGCGCCCGCAACGCCCGCAACATCGGCGTCGTCTTCGGCCAGCGGACCCAGCTCTGGTACGACCTCCCGCTCCGCGACTCGTTCGAAGTCCTCGCAGACCTCTACAACCTCGACCGAACGACGTACCGCAACCGCGTCGGTCTCTTCACCGAACTGCTCGACCTGTCCGACTTCCTGGACACACCCGTCCGCTCGCTGTCACTCGGCCAGCGGATGCGCGGCGATCTCGTGGCCGCGATGCTGCACGAACCGTCGATCCTCTTCCTGGACGAGCCGACTGTCGGCCTGGACGTGGTCGCGAAGGCGCGGCTGACCGAGTTCATCGCCGAGACCAACCGGTCCGCCGGTACGACGGTGGTCCTGACCACGCACGACATGGAAGATGTCGAGCGGCTCTGCCATCGCATCATCGTGATCGACTCGGGCACGGTCCTGTACGACGGCGACCTGTCGCGGTTGAAGGAACGCTTCATGCCGTACCGCTTCCTCGTCCTCACCTTGGCCGAGCGCAGCATCCGCCGGGTCGCGGACATCCCGTTCGCGACCGAGGTGGAGACCAGCGCGGTCGGCACGGTCCTGCCGTACCCGGACCGCAGCGTCGTCCTGCGTTTCGACCCGCGGGAGATCACCACGCCCGAGCTGATCGCGCGGGCGTCGCAGGTGTACCAGGTCGACGAGTTGTCGATCGTCGATCCACGGCTGACCGACGTGATCTCCCAGCTGTACGACGGACTGCTGACGTGAGCACGGCGGAGCAGGTCAGGGCGTTCCGCGGGATGACCCGTGCCGGCACCCGATCCGTCCTCATCTACCGAGGCGATCTGATCACCGGCGCGGTGACGTTGGTGATCCAGGTCGTCCTCGCGATCGCGGTCTGGCGGATCGTGTACTCCGGGCGTGGGCCGGTCGACGGTGTGGACGCTCGTACCGCGGTGGCGTACGCGGCGATCGCGGCGTGTCTGCAATCGGTGCTCCTTCCGTGGCAGTTCTCGTCGTTACCGATGCGGATCCGCAACGGGCAGATCGCAACGGACCTGACCCGGCCGCTGGGCCTGATCTGGCAGGTCTTCGGGCAGAACCTCGGCGTCCTGCTCGGCCGGCTCCCGCTCGGCGCGTTCGGGCTCGCGGCCGCCGCGGTCCTCGGTGCGTTGACGCTGCCGCCGGGGTGGGCTGCGGGACTCCTCTCGCTGGTGGCGACGGTCGGCGGCGTACTGGTCGCGATGCTGTGCAACCTGATCGTTTCGATGGTGACGTTCTGGACGTTCGAGGTCGGCGGGCCGTTGATCGTGTACCGGTTCGGGAGTGCGTTCCTCTCGGGGTCGTTGATTCCGCTGTGGTTCATGCCGGGGTGGTTGCGGGCTTCGGTCGAGTGGCTTCCGTTCCAGGCGCAGGTGTACACGCCCGTTTCGATCTATCTCGGTCAGACACGTGGTGGTCAGGCGCTCGCGCTGGTCGGCGTACAGCTGGTGTGGGTGGTCCTGCTGACTGGCCTCCTCGAACTGGTCTGGCGACGGGCGCGGTACCGGGTGGTGGTGCAGGGTGGCTGAGCAGACGTGGCTGCGTCAGTACGTCATCCTCGAACGCGCTGCGTTGCGGGCGCAGTTGCAGTACCGGGTGAACTTCTGGACGACTCTGATGGGCGGTGTCGCGTACCAGGGCACGCAGTTGCTGTTCCTCGGCGTACTCCTCGGGAAGTTCGGACTGATCGGCGGCTGGGGGTTCTCCGAGGTCGCGTTCGTGTTCGCGATGCGACTGGCGTCGCATGCCTTGTACGTCGTCCCGTTCGGGGCGCTGATGTTCACCGACGAGATGGTCCGCGACGGTGAGTTCGACCGGGTCCTGTTGCGACCGGTGAACCCGTTCCTGCAACTGGTCACGCGGAGGTTCCAGCTGATGGCGCTCGGGGACGCGCTGCTCGGCTTCGGTGCGCTGGCCATCTTCGGCTGGCAGGCGCCCGTCGACTGGACCCCGGCGAAGATCGGCTACCTGATCCTCGCGGTCGTCGGCGGCGGTCTGGTCGAAACCGGCATCCAGACGTTCTTCTGCGGCCTGTCCTTCGTCGCCACGTCCACCTTCTCCCTTCGCATCTTCGCCGACAGCTCGATCACCCAGTTCTCCGGCTACCCGCTGACCATGTTCGGCCGGGCCACCTTCTACGCGTTCTGCACGCTCTTCCCGATGGCGTTCATCTCCTTCCTCCCGGCAACAGTCCTCCTCGGCCGCACTTCCGACGTCCCGCTCCCCACCTGGCTGACCACCCTCTCCCCGCTCGCCGGCCCCGTCGTCCTCGCCCTCGGCTACTCCTTCTTCACCAAGATGATGCCGAGATACACCAGCCCCGGGAGCTGACTCTTCGGGCCTGTGGATAACTTCCGCGGCGGTCCGGCGATTTTTGCGAGCCTTGATCCGCGCGGTTGTGGATCAACGGAGGCGGGGAGTCGGATGAGCAAGGACAAGGACGAGAGTTCGCCGTACGGCGCTGGATTCATCGCGGCCTGCATCGTCGTCGGTGCGGTCCTGATCTGCGGGATCGTCATCATCTTCGCGGGCGGGGGCGGCTCGACCCGCGCGAGCGCCGCGGCCCAGCAGCCGGTCGCGGCCGCCTCGGTTCCGCCCACGAACGAGCCGGCCTCCGCGCCTGGCACCCCCGAGGGTGGTCCGGCGCAGACCAGCAACACCAACAGCTCCGGAAGCGAGGGGCGGACGGGTTCCTGCGGTCTTCCGGCCGGTGACCAGGCCGTTCCCGCCCAGGCGCCGGCGGTCGACGGTTGGGAGGTCAGCCGGCGGGTCGTCGTACCGCGCTCCTCGAAGTACGGACCGGGCACGACCGACTCCGACGGGTTCCGGCATTGCTTCGCGCACTCGCCTACCGGCGCGGTGTACGCGGCGTACAGCGCGATCGCGGCGATCGCGGACCAGAGCAAGCTCGTCCCGACGGTCAAGAAGCTCATGGTTCCCGGCTCGGCGACCGACAGCCTGCTCCGCCAAGTCGCCGCGGACGGGTCCTCGAGTGCCACCTCGACGGTCCAGGTCGTCGGTTACCGGGTCATCGACGCCGGACCGGACCGAGTGACCCTCATGCTCGCCATGCCCGTCGAGTCCGTGTACATGAGCGCCAACCTGACCCTGGTCTGGCACGAGGGTGACTGGCGTCTCCAGCCGCCGCCTCCGGGCGAGGCTGTCGGAGCCCCCTTCTCCCAGCACCGCGACCTGAGCGACTTCGTGAAGTGGAGTGGTATCTGATGTGCTCACCAATGGACATGAAGTGCCACGTCGTCGAGGGCGTCCAGTCCGCCGCCAACAACGGGATGGCGACCTTCGAGCGGATGACCTCGGACTTCTTCTCGACCATCCTGAACTCGCTGGCGACGTTCTGGGTCGAGCCGAAAACCCCCGTCGCCCTCGCGACCTCCAGCGCCGACGGGCAGACCTGGACGGAGAGCAAGACGGTCGCGTTCGTGCATGAGAAGACGCTCGGATTGACGTTGACGATCTTCGCTCTCGCGATCGTCATCGCCGGAATGCGGATGGCTTGGGAGCAACGGGCCAAACCGCTCCAGGACCTGCTGAAGGCGATGCTGACATTTGTGGTCGTCTGCGGTGCAGGAACCGCAGCTGTGCAACTCCTGATCGCGTGGTCGGACGACTTCGCCCTGAGCGTGGTACATGACGCGATCGGAGGCCATAGCTTCGTGGACGCCATGAAGAATGTGGTCACCGGGCCCTCCGATACCGGTGGCGGGGTCGGGAACGTGGTCAAGTCAGTACTGATGCTCGTGCTTCTCGGACAGTTGTCGGCCTGGGCTTCGCTGATCCAGATCGTCCTGATGCTGATTCGATCGGCGATGCTGGTGCTCCTTGGCTCGACGCTGCCGCTGGCAGCCGCGGCGACCAACACCGAGGTCGGCAAGGCGTGGTTCAAGAAGTACTGCGCGTGGACCCTGGGCTTCATCGCCTACAAGCCTGCAGCGGCCCTGATCTACGCGGCTGCGATCAAGCTCAAGCAGGAGAAGATGTTCGCCCAGGGGAGTTCGGGCCTGCTGCCGTCCCTCACCGGCGTGATGATGATGATGCTCGCGATTTTCGCCTTGCCGGCGCTGCTGCGCCTCGCGGTGCCGATCACAGCGGCCGTCGGGGGTGGCTCGGCCGGCATGGGGAGCACCGGTCCCGAGATGGGGTCGTTGGCGTCGGGCGCCGTCAACGTCGGCCCGTCCTCCCGCAGCGGTAGTAGCGCAGGGACATCCGGTGGCGGGGCATCGGGGGCCGGCTCATCGGGTGCGGGTGCGAGTGGTGCTGCGACGACCGGCGCCAAGGCTGCCGGGCTTGGGCCGGCGGGTGTCGCCGCGGCCGCGGCGCGCAAGGCTGTGGGGGCGTTCGCCGGGGCGGCGGCGCATTCGGCGGGTGAGGCAGGTGGTGGCAGTTCGGGGGCGTCCATGCCTCGGTCGAGCGGCAGCCGGTCAAGCGGCGGCCGCACGAACAGCCGAAGCCCCGGTGGACGGACCAGTCCAAGCCCCAAGGTTCCCGCCGGTTCCACAACCGGTGGAGACACCGGACCCTCCGGTAACTGGTAGCCGGTTCGCAGACAGGAGGATGGGTGCGATCGCTCTTGTCCCCAGGGTTATCCACAGCTGTGTATTGGGGCTGTCGGCAACGATCTGCTGGGTGTTCATCTGCTGGGTGTTCATCTGCTGGTCACTTGACCAGCAGGGCCTCGGAGCCGACTGGTTTGTAGCCGACGGCCAGGAAGGTGCGCAGGGAGGCCGCGTTGCCCGGCGTGATCTGGGCCCAGATCGAGGTGTCCGGCGGAATCAAGGCCCGGGCTGCCAACGCGAGCCGGCGGCCGTTGCCTTGACCGCGGGCGTCCGGTGGCACCTCGATCGCGCACTCCAGGCGCCCGGCCAGGCCGCAGCCGATCACCACGAGCCCGCCGTGCGCGTCGCCGTACACGTGGACGTCGTCGCGGTACCGCCGCGCGCGTTCGACCCGCGGGTGGTCGTGGTCGGCGAGCTCGGTCAGCCCTGCAACTGCAGCCGGGTCGGTGAGGGCCGGGGCGAGCAGCATCGCGTCGATCGCGTTGACCTGGCGGCCGGTGAACTCCTCGAGCGCGGCCAGGAACGGCGGGTTCGTCGGCGCGAAAGGATCGCCGTCCGGGACCCGCTCCGTGACCCAGGCCGGATCGACGTCCGCGGCGATCACGATGTGCCCGGTGAACGCGACCACGCACGACTCCCGCTCCGACGGCGCGGGTACGACGGTGAGCCCGAGATCCGGGGGCGGGAACACGCCGCGCTCGACGCCCCGCAGAATGTCAGCAAGAGATGTCATCACGAGCATTGTCACGGAGACCCCGTGTCATGCTCGACGAGGAGGCAGCACGATGCGCGAACCGCAGCTGGTGAAGGCCGACGGACTGCCCGACCGGGTCACGATCTACGAGGTCGGTCCCCGTGACGGGCTGCAGAACGAGTCGGCGATCGTCGACGTCGCGGTCAAGGCCGAGTTCATCCGGCGACTGCTCGACGCGGGTCTGACGACGGTCGAGACGACGAGTTTCGTGCACCCGAAATGGGTCCCTCAGCTGGCCGACGCGGCCGAGCTGCTCGACCAGCTGGAGCTGCCGGCCGGGGTACGCGCCCCGGTCCTCGTCCCGAACGAACGCGGTCTCGACCGTGCGCTCGCGGCCGGTGTCCGTGAGATCGCGATCTTCGCGAGCGCGACCGAGACGTTCGCGGCGAAGAACCTCAACTCCACGCTCGACGACCAGTTCGCGATGTTCACGCCGACGATCCAGCGTGCGCTCGCCGAGGGCCTGTCGGTGCGTGGCTACGTGTCGATGTGTTACGGCGACCCGTGGAAGGGCGACGTACCGATCGACCAGGTGGTCAAGGTCGGCGCGCGGCTGGTCGACCTCGGGTGCCACGAGCTGTCGCTCGGCGACACGATCGGTGTCGCGACGCCAGGCCAGGTCGGTGCGCTGATCGCCGCCTTCGGTGCGGCCGGCGTGGGTGTGGACAAGCTGGCGGTGCATTTCCACGACACCTACGGGCAGGCGCTCGCCAACACGCTCACCGCGCTGCGCGACGGCGTGACCACGGTCGACAGCTCCGCCGGCGGCCTGGGCGGCTGCCCGTACGCCGAGAGCGCGACCGGCAACCTCGCCACCGAGGACCTCCTCTGGCAACTCAACGGCCTCGGCATCGAAACCGGTGTTGATCTGGAGAAGCTTGTCTCCACCAGCACCTGGATGGCCGAACAACTGGGCAAACCCTCCGCAAGCCGAGTAGTGCAGGCTCTGGCCGGCTGAAAATGTCGGTGGCGCCTGCGACCCTGGTTCGGTGAGTGCGCAGCGAGCTGAACTCGGCGAGTTCTTGAAGGCTCGGAGGGCCCGGGTGGCGCCGGAGGATGTTGGCCTGCCCAGCGGCGGAAGACGGCGGACGCCGGGGTTGCGGCGGGAGGAGTTGGCGCTGCTCGCCGGTGTCGGCGTGACTTGGTACACGTGGCTCGAGCAGGGCCGGCCGATCAACGCCAGCGGGCAGGTGCTGGACGCGGTCGCGAAGACGCTGCGGCTGACGCCGGTCGAGCGCGAGCATCTGTACCGGCTGGCCGAGGCGACGCCGGTGCGGCTGCCGCGTACGACGGACTGCGCGAGCGAGGCCGTGTTCGACGAGATCGTGGCGGCGCTCGACCCGCTGCCCGCGGTGATCACGAACACCCGGTTCGACATCATCCGCGCGAACCAGGCGTACCACGACCTGTTCCACGACTGGCACCAGCTGCCCTGCATCCACAAGAACCTGCTCTGGTGCATCATCACCGAGCCTGCCGCCCGCGAGCAGTTGCTGAACTACGACACCGAGGTCCCGTATCTCGTCGGCCGCCTGCGCTCGGCCTACGGCGAACACATCGGCGACCCGGACTGGGAGACCGACCTCGAGCGCCTGCAGTCGATCTGCCCCGAGTTCGCCCAGCTGTGGTCACGCCACGAGGTCGCAGCCTGTACGCCGCGCCTGCGTCGGATCCTCAACCCGATCGCCGGCGAACTGCACCTCACCGTGACCGAACTAGCGGTGTCAGCGCACCCCGACCTGGTCCTCTACGTCGAGACCCCCGCCGACGACGAAACCCGGGCCAAACTCCAACTCACTCGCAGGGAGGCTACGGCTCGATAGGTCGGCGGATGCGCCGTACCAGGCTCTTGTCCGCGAACTGGCCGACGCGGTACGTCGTCCAGCCGTCGACGCCGGCGCCCACGGCACCGCCGAGCAGCGGGATCCGGCGAGTGAAGGTCACCGCCATCCGCTTACCGCTGATCCGCCCGATCAGCTCCGCGACGACCTCGCCGGAGATCTGGCGGTCCAGCTCCGGGTCGAACACCGGCGCGGTCGCGATCGCGAGCGGAGACGAGACCAGGCTCGACTTCCGTAGCCGGGCCGTCACGCCGTCCTCACCGAGCAGGCAGGTGATGACCGCCGTACGGACCCGCGGGTCGTCGAGGTCGTACCCGCGCAGGTGCGCGATCGCCGCGACCATCCGGCACTGGACGACCGCGAGACCGGTCAGGTTGGCGGGCAGCGCGACGGGCAGGGTGACGAGACCGCCGATGCTGGTGACGAACCCCTGCACGCCGGCGAGCCGGATGTGCTGGTCGATCACTGCCTCGATCGCGTCCGTGACGTCGCCGTCGCACCGCTCGAGCTTGTTGTCCGCGATCCGCTCCGCGCCCGGGAACCGCTGGTACCCGTCGATCGCGATCTCGAGGATCTGGCGCAACACACCACCCGCCGCCGTCGGGGCGAACCGCTGCGCGGCGGGCGCGAGACTACTGGCGACGAACCTGGCTACTCCGGCCACGGTGCTCCTTCCCGCCCGGCCCCACGCGTAAGAACCCGGACGTGCTTCAACTGTACGTGGCTCCGCAGCTCTCGGCACTCGGGACAAACCCTTAGGGTCCCTAGGTGTGCCCTGGTGCAGGATGGTGTCGTGCCGATCGAACCTGCTCCGTCCCAGTGGGACTTCCCGCCGGTCGGTGTGGCTGGGGCGAGTGATGTGGTCGCGGGCGGTGCCGACCTGGCGCCGGGAACGATTCTCGCCGCGTATCGGCGGGGGCTGTTCCCGATGCCGGATCATCGCGGTTCGGTGCTGTGGTGGTCGCCGGTCGACCGCGGCGTCATCGAGGTCGCCGGGTACCGCCCGACCCGCTCGCTGCGGCGGGCTCGAGCGAAGTTCGAGATCCGGGTCGACACCGCGTTCGACCGTGTCATTCGGGCGTGTGCGGACCCACGCCGCCCGGGTTCGTGGATCGATTCCGAGATCATCGCGTCGTACACCGAACTGCACCGGCTCGGCTGGGTGCACTCGGTCGAGGCGTGGGACGGCGACGAGCTGGCCGGTGGGCTCTACGGCGTCGCGGTCGGCGGACTTTTCGCGGGCGAGTCGATGTTCCACCACAAGACCGACGGCTCGAAGGCGGCCGTCGCGGGCGCGATCGAGCTGCTGAACGACGAGTACGCCGCCGACCGGGTCTTCGACATCCAGTGGGTCACCGATCATCTGGCCACGCTCGGCGCGGTCTCGATCCCGCGGGAGACCTATGTACGCCGTGTCTCGAAGGCGCTCGAGGTCCCGCTGCCGAAGGCGTTCAGCTGAGCCCGACGAAGGCCGCCATCTGCCGCGAGGCCGACGCGAAGAACTCGTCCGCCGGATCCATCGATCCGACCAGCTGACCGAACAGTTCGAAGCTGAGCATCCCGAACAACTGCGTCCACACGATCACGGTCCGCACCAGTACCGCCGGCGGAACGTCCGGGGCCAACGCGACCAGCACCTCCGTCTGCTGAGCCAGCGCTCCGGACGGCGACGGCGCGTCCGCCGGCGTCACCAGTCGCCCGGACTCCTGGGCGCGCTGCAACAACCCCAGCAACAGCAACGGCACCCGAGACGCTGGTTGCACCGTCGCCTGAGGCGCCTGGTAACCGCTGATCGGGGAGCCGTAGATCAGCGCGTACTCCTGCGGATTGGCCCGCGCCCAATCGCGTACGGCGGCATAGACGGCGATCCAGTCGTCCACCGGATCGTCACCGGTCGGCGCCGCCTCGGCCGCCGCGCCCAGAGCGTCGTACGCGTCGATGATGAGCGCGGTCAGCAGCTCGTCGCGGCTTGCGAAGTACCGGTAGAGCGCTGACGACACCATCCCGAGCTCACGGGAGATCGCCCGCAGCGACAGCGCCTCGGCGCCGACGGTGGCCAGCTGCTGCCGGGCAGCGGTCTTGATCTCGTCGGTCAGCTCGGCCCGGGCTCGTTCACGGGCGGTACGTCCGGCGTTCATGGAACCAGTGTGCCACAGAAACGAGAGCAGCGCTCTTGACAATGAGCGGCGATCTACTGTTCACTGATCACAACAGAGAGCACCGCTCTCGCAGAACAGTGAGGGAACCACCGTGACCCAGTACAAGCAGACCTACGACAGCAAGCGCGTGATCACCCTCAACGAGGGCAGCATGCGGGTCTTCAACAAGATCGTCGCGCGGCTGACGAAGCTCGGTCTCAGCCTGATGGGCAGCCGGGTGCTCTCGGTCCAGGGGCGCAAGTCCGGCGAATGGCGCAGTACGCCGGTGAACCTGCTGGTCATCGACGGTCAGCGCTACCTGGTCGCGCCCCGCGGCCACACCCAGTGGGTGAAGAACCTGCGCGCCAGCGGCACCGGGCGGCTGCAGCTCGGGAGCAAGGTCGAGACGTTCCGGGCCGAGGAGCTCGCCGACGCGGACAAGATCCCGGCGCTCCGGACGTACCTGAAGAAGTGGGCCTGGGAGGTCGGCACGTTCTTCGAGGGCGACGTGTCGAAGAACTCACCCGACGAGGTCCTGCACCACGTCGCCCCGGGTGTCCCCGTCTTCAAGATCAACTAGTGGTAGGCGGCCGCCTGGATCCGGTACAGGTCCGCGTAGTGGCCGTCGCGCGCCATCAGTTCCTCGTGCGTCCCGGTCTCGACGACGTGAGCACCGTCCAGTACGACGATCAGGTCGGCCATCCGCACTGTCGAGAACCGATGTGAGACGAGAATCGTGATCCGCCCGTCAGAACTCTCCTTGGCCGCCGCCGCGTACCGCTCGAAGAGTGCGTGCTCGGTCTCGGCGTCCAAGGCGGCGGTCGGCTCGTCGAGCACCAGTAGCAGCGGCCGGTCCCGCATGAACCCGCGAGCCAGCGCAAGCTTCTGCCACTGCCCGAAGCTGATCTCGGCTCCGTCCGGCCAGGTCGAACCGAGCTGGGTGTCCAGCCCCGACTCGAGCCGCTCCAGCACATCCTCCGCGCCGGCTCGTCCGACAGCAGTGGTGACAGCCGGTACGTCGTCCAGCCGCGGCAGGTCGCCGAGTCCGACGCTGTGCGCCGCGCGGAACTCGAACCGGAAGAAGTCCTGGAACGCACCCGCGATCTTCGAGCGCCACGCCTCGGCCGGGATCCGGTCCAGTGGCTGCTCGTCCAGCAGCACCCGCCCACCGCTCGGCTCGTACAGCTTGCAGATCAGCTTCACCAAGGTGGACTTGCCCGCGCCGTTCTCACCGACGACCGCGATCACCTTGCCGGCCGGCAGCGTGAGGTCGACGTCCTGTAGCGCGGGCCGCGAAGCTCCGGCGTACGAGAACGACACGTGCTCCAGGCGGATGCCGTCGACGAGCCGTTCGGGCGCAGGCTGATCCGCTGTGCTGTCGAACGACGCCGCGTAGTTCTCCAGCCAGACCAGCCGCCGCGACCCGTCCAGCCAGATCCCGCGCAGGAATCCGATCTCGCCGACTGTCGCTCCGATGTACGACGACAGCCGCGCACCGGCCGCCAGGATGAGCAGCACTTGACCGACTGAACCATGCAATCCCGAGGCGACGAACAGCACCGCGGCGACGTATGCCGCGCCGAAGATCGCCCACGCGATCCCGTGCCACACGGCACTGGTCCAGCGCGCGGCGGCGATCGGTCCATACCACTGCTCCCACTCGCGACGACGTCCCGCGACCAGGTCGGGCCCGATGCCGATGACTTGGACCTCCTTGCCGGGGGCAGGTGTGGTCGCGGTCTTGAAGAGGTGATCGGCCAGCCGGCTGTGTGGAGCCTGCTGCTCCTCCACCTCGCGTTCGACGCCCGGTCGCCAACTGGAACTGAGGACCGTCGGCAGCGCGAAGAGCAGGAGGAACGCGAGAGCCGGATGGATCGACATGAGCAGGGCGACCGTCACGCCGAGACGCAGGATCCAGCCGCAGGTGGAGAACAACGACATGTACATGTGGTCGAGCACGAAGACCTGTTTGCGCAGTACGGCCAGCCGATCCAGGTAGTCACGGCGTTCGTGGTGCTCGATTGTGGCGACCGACGCCTGCAGCCGGGCGACATGTGCCTCCAGCATGATCGTCACGCGGTCTCGGAACCGGCGTGAGATCCGTGTCGACAACGTCCGCAGGAACCAGGTCGCGGTCACCGACAACGCCAAACCGCTTGTCGCCAGCAGCGCGATCCGCCGATCGCCGTCCAGTACGCCGTCGGCGAGGATCTTCAGCCACAGAGCGAGCAACGCGTCCGGTACGGCGGCCAGCAGCGTCATCAGGAACGCGGCAACGAGCAGCCAGGGCTCGTGCTGGTACCCGAGCTTGCACAGGCGCCACATCGCCGGCAGTGCGCGCGGCAGGTCGTCAGAGCGTGTCATAGCTGAGCCCCTCCTCGTTGACCTCGGCGGTGAAGCGCTGCGCCTGCAGATCGAACATCGTCCGGTAGCGCCCGCCCAGCGCCATCAGTTCGTCGTGGCTTCCGAGTTCAACGACATGGCCCTGCTCCAGGACGCAGATCCGGTCGGCGTGCCGGACGGTCGAGAACCGGTGCGAGATGAGGATCGTGGTGACGTCGCGGGTCGCGGTCAGGATTCGGTCGAAGATCGCCGCCTCACCGCGAACATCCAGCTGGGCGGTCGGTTCGTCGAGCAGAACGAGGCCGGCGCCCTGGCGGACCGCGCACAGTGCCCGCGCCAGCGCGACCCGTTGCCACTGTCCACCCGAGAGGTCGGTGCCGTCGCCGTACCCCGTGGCCAACCGGGTATCGAGATCCGCCAAGTCGTCGGCGCCCGCGTCCGCCAGTGCGGCGCGGATGTCCGCCTCAGGCGCGCCGGCTGGTGCGACGTTGTCCCGCAACGGCAGCTCGAGCTTGAGGAAGTCCTGGAAGACGGCGGCGACGCGTGTCCGCCAGGCATCGACGTCGAGTTCCCGCAGGTCGCGGCCGTCGACCCGGATCGTCCCGGAATCAGGGTCGTACAGGCGGCACAGAAGCTTGGCCAGCGTGGTCTTACCCGCGCCGTTCTGACCGACGACCGCGAGCGACGACCCGGCCGGAATCGTCAGGTCCAGCCCGTCGAAGACCTGCCGATCGGACTGTGGATAGCTGAAGCTCAGCCCTCGAAGCTCGATCTCGACGGGACCCCGGCCGGCCGAAGCGTTCCCGACGCTCAACGCGCCGGCCGGTGCCATCGCAGGCTCCAGTCGCTGTACGGCGGCTACCGGGGCTGCTGCCCCGTCCAACGCCCAGTTCAGTCCGCCGAACGCGATCATGCTGACTCCGATCGCGACCTGTGCGAACACCACCAGCCGGTCGAGCGGCAGCCGCCCGTCGATCGCGGCTGCCCCGAGCGCCCAGAACACGAGACCGTTGGCCATCACCACGATCAGGAGACTCCCGATCATCGGGCGTTCCCGCAGGCGCGTGGCGGCGTACTGCAGCTCGAACAGGCGTCGGCGTCGCTCGGTAAAGCGCCGTACGGTCCAGTCGGCGAGGCCGAACAGGCGCAGCTCCTTCGCCGCGTCCGGCTCGACCGCCAGCTCGTAGGCGTAGTGCGCATGCCGTTGCGCCGAACGGACCTCGGCGGTGTTCCGGTCCTTCCAGACGCCGCTCTCCCGGAGCAGCCAGTGCGTCGCGGACCAGGCGGCGACGAGCACCAGCGGCGCCCACCAGGTGAACCCGAACAGCACCACCGCGGACGCGATCCCGCCGACCAGCTCGACCAGACTCCCCGCGACGAAGTCGACGTTCAGGTACATCGGCGGTCCGGTCTGGCCGTGGTCGAACTCCCGGGCCACCGTCAGGTCCTCACTCAGCTCCGGATCCTCGAGATGCCCGATCCCCGGCGGGCCGACACAAGCCTTCGCCAGTGCGTCGTTCAGGTACGCCGACACCCGACTCCCCAGGTTGGCGCTGACCGCCTGGTGCACCGGCGTCAGCACCTGCAGCAGAACGAACGTCGTACCCATCAACCCCAACGGCGCGGCCAACGACTCCCCGTGCTGCACCGCCCCCACCAGCCACCCCATCGCCACCGCAAACACCGCCGGCAACGCTCCCCGCGCCACCAACAACCCCCACCAGGCGATCGCCAGCCCTCGATCCGCCCGCGGCAGCACACCGAAGAACCGCCACTCAGCCCGCTCCCACAGCCGCCTCACCATCTCCTCACGATGACACCCCCACCGCCCCAAGTCTTGAACGTTTGCCGGATGGCACTATGGCTGGATGATCAGTCCCGAGCAGCTCAACGCGGCGCCCAAGGTCCTTTTGCATGACCATCTGGATGGTGGGCTGCGGCCGGCGACGGTGGTTGAGTTGGCGGGGGAGATCGGGCATGTGCTGCCGCGGACGGATGCGGGGGAGCTCGGGGCCTGGTTCGTGGAGTCGGCGGACTCGGGGTCGTTGGAGCGGTACCTGGAGACGTTCGATCACACGGTTGCCGTGATGCAGACCGCCGAGGCGATCAAACGGGTGGCCAGTGAGTGCGTGCAGGACCTTGCGGCGGACGGGGTGGTCTACGCCGAGGTCCGCTACGCCCCCGAGCAGCACCTGACCAAGGGGCTCACGCTCGAGCAGGTCGTGGATGCGGTCCGGGAAGGGTTCGAGCACGGGATGGCGGTTGCCGAGCGGCCGATCGTGGCGCGGCAGTTGCTGACCGCGATGCGGCACAAGGCGCGCTCGATGGAGATCGCCGAGTTGGCGGTCGCGTACCGCGACGCGGGCGTGGTCGGGTTCGACATCGCCGGCGCGGAGGCGGGGTACCCGCCCACCCGGCACCTGGACGCCTTCGAGTACCTGCAGCGCGAGAACGCGCACTTCACCATCCACGCGGGCGAGGCGTTCGGGCTGCCGTCGATCTGGCAGGCGATCCAGTGGTGCGGGGCGGACCGGCTCGGTCACGGCGTACGGATCATCGACGACATCACATACGACGAGGCAGGTGAGAAGGCGGAGCTCGGGCGGCTCGCGGCGTACGTCCGGGACCGGCGGATCCCGCTGGAGATGTGCCCGAGCTCCAACCTGCAGACCGGCGCGGCCGACTCGATCGCGAACCACCCGATCGGCCTGCTCGCCAAGCTCCGATTCCGGGTCACCGTCAACACCGACAACAGGTTGATGAGCGGTACGTCGATGAGCCGCGAGCTCGCCCTGCTCGCCGAAGCGTTCGGCTACGGCCTCCCCGACCTGCGCTGGTTCGCGATCAACGCGATGAAGTCAGCCTTCATCCCCTTCGACGAACGCCTCGCCATCATCGACAACGTGATCAAGCCTTGGTACGCCTCAAACTGACCGTTGATATGTACGGAAGGCTCGGGTGGACAGCCAGCCGACTATCAGTGTGAAGGCCAGTAGATAGAGGCAGTGCCGCCACACCGACGACCAGTTCGGGTCGGCGGCGAGGGACTGGCGGGCGGCGATGGTGGCCCAGTCGACCGGGTTGAAGCGGGCCGCGACGTTCACCCAGTGCGGTGCGACCGTCGGGTCGATCATGATCGACGACATGAACGTCAGCGGCAGCGACACGAACTGCGAGATCCCGATCAACGCCTCCTGCTGACGCGTGAGCAGCGCGACCGCGTTCGAGAGCGACCCGAACGCCGTACCGACGAGCATCGACGCGACGATCGTGACCAGATACCCGACGATCCCGCCGTCGTACCGCGCGCCCGCGGCGATTCCGATCGCGAACACGAGGATCGTCTGGATCAACGTGGTCGTCGCGTTGCTGAGCAACTGTCCCGCCATCAGCCCGCCGCGGCTGACCGGTGACGCGAGCATCCGGTCCATCACGCCGCGCTCCATGTCCTGCACGAACGACGTACCGCTCCAGCCGCTCGTCATCAGAGCCGTCATCATCACGATCCCCGGCGTCAGGAAGGCGATGTACGACGAGTCGCCGAACC
The DNA here is from genome assembly GCF_004366075.1 of Kribbella pratensis. Lineage (GTDB taxonomy): Bacteria > Actinomycetota > Actinomycetes > Propionibacteriales > Kribbellaceae > Kribbella > Kribbella pratensis. The sequence goes on from NZ_SODU01000002.1 coordinate 612,628, forward strand.
CAGGGAGCCGTACGACGCCTTGGAACAGCTGCCCGAACAACAGCAACCAGATCGCCGGCTGCACCAACGTGAACGCGATCAACGCCGGTTGCCGATACGACGCCCGCATCCACCGCCCGAAGACGAGACCCGTGTGCGCAATCATGCCGCCTCCTCCGCCACGCGGAACGAGCGACCGGTGTGCTGCAGATACACGTCATCCAGCGACGGCCGCGACACGGTGACCGCGACAACCGGAATCGCCTTGTCCTCAAGGGCTCCCAGCACAGCAGGTACGGCGGTTGCGCCGCGATCGACCCGTGCACGCAGCGTGTTGCCTTCGACAACGATCTCGCCGATGCCAGGCAGCTGCCCGAGCAACGCCCGGACCGTCCCGTCGGTGTCCGGATCGACGAGCTCGACATGTACGGAGTCGCCACGCAACGAGGCCTTCAATGCCTCGGGGGTGCCCTCGGCAACGATCCGGCCGTGGTCGACGATCGCGAGCTGCCCCGCCAGCCGATCGGCCTCTTCCAGGTAATGCGTGGTCAGCAGCACGGTCAGACCTTCTTGGCCGGACAGCCGGACTACCTCGTTCCACAGGTTGGCGCGGGCCTCGGGGTCGAGTCCCGTGGTGGGCTCGTCGAGGAACAGCACCTTCGGCCGATGGACCAGGCCGAGCGCGACGTCCAGCTTGCGCTGCATGCCGCCGGAGTACGTCTTCACCGGGCGACTGCCGTGCTCCCGCAGCCCGAAGCGCTCGAGCAGTTCACGAGCACGCTGCAAGGACTCCTGGTGGGACAGGCCGAAGATGCGCCCGCTCAGCACCAGGTTCTCGAGACCGGTCGCCATCGGGTCCGAGCTGGACTTCTGCGGTACATAGCCGATCGAGCGTCGTACCTGGTCCGGCGAACGATTCACGTCGTATCCGGCGACCACGGCGGTCCCGGAGTCGGCTCGGGAGAGTGTGGTGAGGATCTTGACGGTGGTGGACTTGCCCGCGCCGTTCGGTCCGAGCAGACCGAGTACGACGCCTTCTCCGACGCTGACGGTCAGGCCGTCGAGCGCACGAAGCGGTGGGTTCTTGCGGCCGGCCGGGTACGTCTTGACCAGCTCGACCGCTTCGACGGCATGCGTAGCCATCACATGACTCCCTAAGGGATCGGGAGTCGGTCCGAGCTGGCTATCCTGATGGTTGTGCCCTTGGGTGCCAGGTCTTCGGACCGACTCGAGGAACTGCGGCCTTCGACCCTGGTGTTGCCGCACCGTGGGTCGAGGGCCGTCTCTTATCGGGCTTCCGGCGGTATCGCCTGCATCCAGGCGAACTCCTGCCCGAAGTACTTGACGGGATCCTTCAGTTGCTCGACAGGACTGATGCCCTCCTCCAGATAGAGCTTCCAGGCCTGACGCCAGAACCTGGAGCCGCCCAGCGTGTCTGTGCGAATCTCCTCGACGAGCTGGTGAACGTACGCCGATTCCGCCTGGAGCAGCGCCAGCCGGAACTCCGACTCGACCCAGAAGATCCGCGGGAACTCCATCGAGGCCATGTGGTCGTGTGCCGCGGTGATCTCCGAGATCTCCGTGTCGACCGCCTTGAGCCGCTGCTCGAGCAACTCGACGGCGCGATCGGGCGGCAGACCGGGCAGGTAGGCAAGCCCGGCCTCCAGCGGGTGGAACTCCCGAGCCGGCGTACCGACGAGCTCTGCCAGCCAGTCGCGGAACTCAGCGGAGCCCGCCTCGGTGATCTGGTAGACCGTCCGCTCCGGCCGGTTGCCCTCCCGAACCGTCTCCAGCGCCTCGACGAACCCGTGCCTCTCGAGCGCCGCGACGACCGCGTAGAGCGAGCCGTAGTTCACCTTGATGCTCTGGTCCTTGCCACGGGCCCGGAGCATCGTCGAGATCTCGTACGGGTGCATCGGCCGCTCGCTCAAACTCCCGAGCACCGCGAACGCGAGCGGGTTCGCCACCTTGCGCCGCGCCATGCGCCCTCCTCGATCTCGATTACTCGAAATCGAGTATTAGTTTGTGAGTATCCGATGTCAAGTATTCAGCCAGGCGAACGCGCGGGCCCCGAGACCGCGGACGCGGAGGTGGGCGAAGGCGCGGTACGCCGGTTCCTCGACGTACTTCGTCAGCAGCCAGGCGAGCCCGCTCACGCCGATCACCGCGCCCGCGATCTGGGTGAGCCGGTCCGCGCCGAGCTCCATCAGGCGGTACGCGATCAGATAGCCGACCACCTGGTTGAGCAGGTACAGCCCGAACGAGATCCGCGCCAGGAACTGGATCGGTCGCCGGAAGCCGGTGAGCAGTGTCCAGTCCGGACCGCGTGCGGCCAGCGCGACGATCACCAGCAGCACCCCGATGCCCAGCGACGACGGCAGATCCGACGTGTGCGCGTGCTGCGCGAAGACGGTCGCCACGAGCAGGGCGGCGAGATGCACCACACCGATGCGCCGCTGGGCCCAGAGCCAGATCGCGATGCCGATCGCGAACAGTTGCAGGCGATGCAGTCCGAGACCGTTCCACGCCTGCTGCACCCAGAACGGGCTGTGGCCGATGCGGTCGTTCCACTGCAGCACGACCGGCGCGATGATCATGATCCAGAGCAGCGTGGTGATCCGCCGCCCGAGGCCGCGCGGCCAGAGCAGCGCCGCGGCGCCGAACGCCATCAGCTGCAACGGCAGCGTCCAGTACGAGCCGTCGATGAGCTGGACGCCCGGGTCGAACGAGGCGGCCAGCGTGAGGTTGCTCCAGAGATCACGCCGCGTCGGCAGCACCCAATTGCTGGGCCCGAACCGCACCACGACCAGGTAGGTGAACAGCACGGCGATCAAGTACGGCGGGAGCACGCGACACACCCGCCGCCACAACCAGCGGTACGTCGAGCCCTTCCGGACCGTCACGCAGACGAAGTACGCGCTGATCACCAGCAGGATGCTGGCACCGACCTGGAACGGGTACGGCCCGAGCGGTGCGCCGAGCTCAGGGTGCAGGAACGGGCCCATGTACGTCGTGTGCGTGAAAATCACTGCCAGTACCGCCAGGACCCGCACCACGTCCCAGCTCAGTCGGCGTGCGGTCCTGCCCGGGGGGCGGTCCGGCGTCGTCACAACCACTCCATCTACGTTCGCCTGTTACCCCCCTGTGACCTTAGCCAGAGCGTGGGGTGGCGATGCAAATCCGCCCGGTGATGCCTTGCTCACATCGGGCGGGTCAGAGCGGCTTGACCCAGCGCGACCACTCGGGCTGCGGCGCGTAGCCCGCGGTGGACCAGACGCGGTGCGCGGGGGCGTTGTCGTCGAGCACCATCGCGTCGGCGCGGGTTCCGCCGTACGTCAGGAAGCGGGCCTCGGCGCGGGCGACGAGTTCGCGGCCGATGCCCTGGCGGCGATGGGTCGGCGCGACGGCCAGGCGGTACAGGTGGCAGCGCCACCCGTCCCAGCCGACGATGATCGAGCCGACGACCACGTCACCGTCGACGGCAAGGATCAGCGCCTCCGGATCACGCTCGATCAGCCGCCGGACGGCGTCGGCCGAGTCCGGCGGGCGGTGCGAATCCTCGGCGGCGGTCGCCCAGAACCTCAGTACTGCGTCGATGTCGGTCGCGGCAGTGTTGCGGTAGGCAACCATCAGCCGGCGGTCCGGAAGGTGCGGCGGTAATCCTGTGGTGGCACGCCCACCACCCTACGGAAGTGGTGCCGGAGCAGCGCGGCCGTCCCAAATCCTGACTCGGTGGCGATCTGCTCGATGCCCATCCGGGTCTGTTCGAGCAGGGTGCGGGCCCGCAGGACGCGCTGGGTCGTGACCCATTTGAGTGGCGTCGTACCGGTCTCGGCGACGAAGCGCCGGGCGAAGGTGCGCTCGGACATCTGTGCGCGCCGGGCCAGCGCGGGCACCGTGTGGTCGACGGTCAGGTTGTCGACCATCCAGTCGAGGACCGGCTGCAGGCTCTGTCCGGACGACTCCGGCACCGGTACCTCGACATACTGCCGCTGGCCGCCGTCGCGCTGCGGCGGGACCACCATCCGGCGGGCGATCCGGGTCGCGACCGCGCTGCCGAGCTCACGCCGTACCAGGTGCAGGGCGGCGTCGATCCCGGCCGCGGTGCCGGCGCTGGTGATGATGTTGCCGTCGTCGACGAACAGCACGTCCGGGTCGAGCTTCGCGGCCGGGAACTGGTCATGGAACTTGTCGATGTAGCGCCAGTGCGTCGTGCAGGCCCGGCCTTCGAGCAGGCCGGCGGCACCGAGCACGAACGCTCCCGAGCAGACCGTGAGCAGGATCGCGCCACGCGCCTCGGCCCGCCGGAGCGCGTCCAGGATCCGCTCGTCGTACGCGTGCCGCCAGGTGGTGGCCGGGATGCCGATCAGGTCGGCGTCCTCGAGCTCCTCCAGCCCGTACGGCGCGACCACCTGGGAGTGGCTGCTGGTCTCCATCGGCACGCCCGGCGTGGTCGAGCACACCTTGAAGTCGAAGGGCGGCACACCGTCGTCGGTGCGGTCGATTCCGAAGACCTCGGCCAGTACGCCGAACTCGAACAGGGCAACGTCCTCCATCAGGACGACGGCGATCTTCTGCAGCATCTCGCCAGTATGGCAGTAATTTGTCGGACTATGTCAATAGTGCCACTGGTGGCAGGATCTGATAGATAGAATCATTACTGCCATGACCGGATACATCGTTCTCGTAGTCACCGTGCTGGCCGTGATCGCGGCTCTGGAGATCAGCAACAGGCGCAACTCGACCGGTCCGGCTGCCGGACCGCGGGGCACCTGGATCGCCGACGACCGTGACGTGGCCCGGACCAAGCTCGACCTGCTCGCCCTCGGCGCAGCGGCCAAGCCCTTCAACCACAAGCCTGCTTCCACCACCGGGACAGTGCACAGCATCCGCACGGCCCGCCTGCACCACGGCCGTCACGCGGCCTGAGTGAGTTTTCGCCAGCTGGGGGCGGTCCCATTGGTGACCGCCCGCAGCAGGCCTTCGACCGGGCCGTAGCGGAAGCTGCTGAGCCAGACGTGGCTCAGCAGCGCTTGCAGGACGAAGATGCCGACCGCGAGGCCCACTGTCTCCAGTGGAGACACCTGACCCGACAGTCCGAAGCCGACACCGGTGAAGATCAGCATGGTCGCCACCGACTGCCCCAGGTAGTTCGACAAGGCCATCTGGCCGGCCGGTGCTAGTAGTTGGCGGATCTCCTCCCCGCGGTCGGAGTGCATGATTCGCAGCAGTGAAGCGACGTACGCCGCAGTCAGGAACGGTGCTGTCATCACACTCATCAGCACTGCCCTGGTGTCGCCGTTACCGCCCGACGCGTAGACGAGCCCGCCGGTGATACCGATCGCGAACCCGACCAGCTGGATCAGCCGCAGCAGCGCATCGGCCCCGTGCGTGTTCTGCAGCAGGCGCCGTCGACCGGCCACCATGCCGACGAGGAACGCGGCCAGTGTGGTCGGGCCCTGCACCGTCAGCAGCGACAGGCCGTACGTCGGGAGCGCGCGGACGTGCTCGCCGATGACGGCGCTGAACGAGCCCGCCAGGTTCGCAGTCGTCTCCTGTGCGGCTGCTACTGCCGTGCTGGGGTCGGTGAACTGCGTGGTGTCGACGAAGAGCGCGGCGAGCGCGAGGGTGATGAAGAGGTACGCGTAGATGCCTCCTGCGACCAGGAGCGCCGTACGGTCCTTCACTCGGCGCATGGCGAGCAGGACCAGGCCGATGATCGCGTAGACGCTCAGGATGTCGCCCGTGATCAGGAAGACGCCGTGCAGTGCCCCGAGCACGAACAGACCGCCGAGCCGCCGCAGCATCCGTGGTCTGAACGCTGCACCGGCTCGCTGCGCCGCCTGCATCTGCAACTGGAAGCTGTACCCGAACAGGAACGAGAACAGCAGGTAGAACTTCATGTCCACGAACACCGACGACAGCCAGTGCACCGAGTGGTCGAGCCAGGAGTCGTACGCCGGATTCTGCGCCAGGTGGATCGGGAACCCGGAGGCGGCGAAGGTGATGTTCACGACCAAGATGCCCAGGAGGGCGAAACCACGCAGCGCGTCGATGTCCTGAATCCGCGTTCGATCGAGTACCTGGCTCATGTACTCCAGCACATCAGGGCAACCCTGAGTGCACAGTCAGGCTGAATCCTCCTCGACGGTGGAGGTAGCTCTACCCTCGAGCATGTGAGCGACTATCGCGACGTCAACCGGGCCAACTGGGACGAGCGGGTGCCGGCGCACGTGGCGTCGCCCAGCTACCACGTCGACGACTTCCTGTCCGACCCGTCGTACCTCAGTGCGGTGGTTCGGTTCGACCGGCCGCGGCTCGGTGACGTCAGTGGGCTGCGCGGCGTACACCTGCAGTGCCACATCGGCACCGACACCGTGTCGCTCGCGCGGCTCGGTGCGCGGATGAGTGCGCTGGACTTCTCGGAGCCGGCCATCGAGCACGGCCGGTCGCTGGCAGCGCGGCTCGGGTTGTCGGTCGACTTCCACGTGGCAGATGCCTACGACGCGGTGCCGGTGCTGGGCGCGTCGGCGTACGACTTCGTCTACACCGGGATCGGCGCGCTGTGCTGGCTGCCGGACATCGAGCGCTGGGCCCAGGTCGTGGCCGGCCTGCTGAAGCCGGGCGGCCGACTGTTCGTCCGCGAGGGCCACCCGATGCTGGGCACCCTGGAGCCTGGTGAGCGGTACGCCGACGTGCGATACCCGTACTTCGAGACCGCAGCGCCGAGCGTCGTCGACGAAGGTGGGACCTACGTCGAGACCGACGCCGAGTTCAGCAGTACCGAGACACACGAGTGGAACCACGGGCTCGGCGAGACCATCACCGCCGTACAGACGGCCGGTCTGGTGTTCGACTCACTCACCGAGCACGACAGCGCACCGTGGAACGCCCTCCCCGGCCTGATGACCGAGGACGCCGAAGGTGAGTGGCGCCTGACGGAGAACCCGCACCGCCTGGCCGCCACCTACACCCTTCAGGCCCACAAGCCTCAGTGAGCCCGGCGCTGCTGCACCTTCTGCACTGCCTGCTTGATCTTCTGCTGGTTCTCCGGCTTGCTCAACTCGCGCTGCGCGACCTGAACCAACTTGGCCACGACAGCACCCTTGAGCATCGTCTTCACAAACCCCATCAGGGCCTCCCAACTCTGTTGCCACCGAAACTACCGGTACCCACAACCCATCCCCATGGGTGATCCACCGGAACTGTCCCTGGCATCAGGCACACTAGGAGGGTGCCTGAGTTGCCGGAGGTTGAGTCGCTGGCCGTGTTTTTGCGGGAGCGGGCGGTTGGGCATGCCTTTGTGCGGGCCGACATCACGGCGATCAGTGCGCTGAAGACCTACGACCCGCCGATCTCGGCGATGGTCGGGTTGCTGATCGACGACGTGCAGCGGCACGGCAAGTTCCTGGACATCTCCGCGCAGGGCGTGCACCTGGTGATCCACCTGGCCCGGGCGGGCTGGCTGCGGTGGAAGGACGAGCAGTCGACCGGCCTGGTGCGCCCGGGCAAGGGTCCGATCGCGCTCCGGACGGTCCTGGACGACGGCTCCGGGTTCGACCTGACCGAGGCCGGGACCCAGAAGAAACTCGCGGTGTACGTCGTCCGCGACGTCTCCGAGGTCCCGGGGATCGCGCGCCTCGGCCCGGACCCGTTCACGCTGTCGCTCGAGGACTTCGGCGAGATCCTGAAAGGCCAGGGTCGCGTCCAGCTCAAGGGCGTCCTGCGGAACCAGTCCGTGATCGCCGGCATCGGCAACGCGTACTCCGACGAGATCCTGCACGTCGCGAAGATGAGCCCGTTCAAACCGGCGTCGAACCTGTCCGACGACGAGCTCGAGACGTTGTACGACGCGATGCGCGAAACCCTCAAGGACGCGGTCGACCGCTCCGCCGGCCTCGCCGTACAGGACCTGAAGTCGGAGAAGAAGTCCGGTCTGCGGGTGCACGGCCGCAAGGGCCAGAAGTGCCCGGTCTGCGGCGACATCGTCCGCGAGGTGAGCTTCGCCGACTCCTCCCTGCAGTACTGCGCGACCTGTCAGACCGGCGGCAAACCGCTGGCCGACCGGAGGTTGTCGAAGCTGCTCAAGTAGGTTCCCGCCCATGCGGAAGATCTACGTGGCAGCACACGTCTACATGATTCTCGGACTGATCAGCGGGCTGTTCTACCGCGAGTTCACCAAGCTGAACGACTTCACCGGCGACTCGCAGCTCAGCGTCGTCCACACGCACATCCTTGCGTTGGGCATGCTGTTCTTCCTGATCGTGCTCGCGCTCGAGAAACTCTTCACCCTGACCGCGGGCAAGCTCTTCACCGCGTTCTTCTGGGTCTACAACGCGGGCCTCGCGCTCACCGTCGGGCTGATGATCGTCCGCGGCTCGATGACCGTGCTCGGCCACGAGCCCGGCGCCGCCCTCGACGGCATCTCCGGCCTGGGCCACATCACCATCACCCTCGGCCTGATCTTCTTCTTCGTCAACCTCGGCAAGTGCCTGCCCGCCAAGGAGGAGGCGTCCCTCTCAGAGGTCCACGACGTACGGCGATGACGCCGAGCGCCGGCCCGCGTCCAGGCGCACTCGCAGTTCGCGTGCACCGGCCGGGCCGGCGATCCGTGTCGCCCATCCGATCGACCGGCCCGGGTCGAGACCGTCGAACGTCCACGCCTGCTTGCTCGCGGACCAGTCCGCCGGGAGGGGGAGCTCGACTTCGCCACGTGCCGGGGTCCGGCCGAAGTTCGTCACGACCACGGTGAGTTCGTCGCGGCCGGGGTGGATCGAGGCCAGCACTGTGCCGACCGGTGCGACGAGCACCCGCCGTACGCCGGCCGGCACAGGCAGCGGAAGGACGCGGAGTTCGGGCATCGGGAACGGGCCGATCGTGGTCCGGGTCAGGTCGTGACCGGTCACGCTGTACCTGCGACCGGCCAACCGGATCTGGTGCCGGGTGTCGGCATCGATCAGGCCGAAGAACCGTACGGCGACATCGGTGGCGCGGCGGGCGACGAGGTGGGCCGGCGTACCGGTCGGAGTCAGGTCCCAGACGCCGTCCGCGTTGGCGGTGACGGTGTCGGGCGGGACGATCCGCAGCTTGCCCTGCAGCGCGACGCGGACCACCGGTGGCTCACCCGCCTCCGGCAGCCGGACGACCAGGTCGTCACCGTCGCGGCGCCAGGTGAGCGCCTTCCCGGTGTGGTCCTCGACGACGTGCCGTGGCGTGGTCGCGAGGCCGGGCAGACGTACCTCGTGGTCCGGTGGCCGGCAGGCGATGCGGAGCAGGAGCAGCTCGCGACTCCGCAGGATCGCCTCGCCCCAGGGTTGCGGCTCGAACTCCCCCGGGATCCCCTGAATCAGTGCCACCGCAGCCTCCTTCGAGCCACGGTCCGAAATCCGCCGTCCGCTGTCAACGCCTTATCCGGACTCCGGGCAACCGCCTCCCCCCGGGTCTGACATGCTTGGGGCATGTTCCGGAACCAGGAGATTCCTTCGGTCGTGGTGGCCGAGCTCGACGACGACCTGCTGGCGGAGGCGTTCGTGCTCGACGTGCGGGAGCCGGACGAGTGGGACCGCGGTCACATCGAGGGCGCCACGCACATCCCGCTCGGCGAGCTCCAGGAGCGCGTGGGCGAGGTGCCGCTGGACCAGAAGGTGCTCTGCGTGTGCGCGGTCGGCGGCCGTTCCGGCATGGCCACCCAGTTCCTGAACCAGCTCGGCCGCGAGGCGATCAACCTCGACGGCGGCATGCACGCCTGGCAGACCTCCGGCCGCCCGGTCAGCACGAACTGAGAAGAAAACCTTCCACACGGTGATCGCAGGGGTTACTTTGTCACCGGTCGGTTGATCGGCGTACACCTGCGGCTCATGAGGCGGTAGCGCGCGCGGCGTCGGATGACCGCGTCCGTCCACCGTGGGGAGGCTCCTGTGTCGCTCATCCGTCCCTTGACCACAGCGATCGGCGTAGGTGGCCTGTTGGCCGGCGTCCTGGTCAGTCCAGCTGCAGCCGAAACGACTGCAGGCATCCCGGACGCCGCGATCGCCGAAACCGGCGTACTGACGTCCCGTGACGACAGTCCGGTCGCGCCAGGCGTGAACTACACCTCGTTCGAGCGTCTGGACGCGAAGGGCTGGCAGCGCGGGGACATCCTCGACACCGACCTGGACAAACACGGTGTGACCGTCGACCTGGTCAACACCGGCAAGGTCTCCGGCGGTCAGCCGCTCAGTCAGCAACTGGCCCGCAAGGGCGCGATCGCCGGCGTCAACGGCGACTTCTTCGACATCAACGACACGACAGCGCCACTGGGTGTCGGGGTCGAATCCGGCAAGTTGCTGAACGCGCCCGACGCCGGCCACAACGACACCGCGGTGATCGGCAAGGACGGCCTCGGCAAGATCGCCGAGCTCTTTCTGCAAGGTACGGCGACCGATCTCAGCCGACCCGACGACGCCACCAAGCTCGAGCTGACCAACCTCAACTCGCCGACCGTCAACGCCGGCGGCATCGGCCTCTACACCCCGGAGTGGGGCGATGCGGCCCGGACCCGGACCGTGGACGGCCTGCCGACCGTGCGCGAGGTGATCCTTCGCGACGGTGTGGTCGTCTCCTCGGCCACCACTCCGGCCACTACCCCGTTGGCAGCCAACGAGCAGGCGCTGATCGGCCGCGAGGCCGGCGCCGACGCGCTCACCGCGTTCGAGGTGGGCGACAAGGTCGGCGTCGAATACGGCCTGCGCCCGGACGCGGGTGAGGTGGCTGCCGCCGTCAGCGGCAACTACCAGCTCGCGAAGGACGGCAAGGTTCCGGACACGGTGCCCGACGCCGACCTCGCGCCGCGCACCGCGATCGGGTTCGACGCCGACGGCAGCCGGATGATCCTGCTCACCGTCGATGGCCGCGCGACCGGTTCGCGGGGTCTGTCGCTGAAGGAAATGGGCCAGCTGATGATCAGCCTCGGGGCTGACGACGCGCTCAACCTGGACGGCGGCGGCTCCTCCACGATGCTCGCGCGGACCCCGGGCAAGGCCGCGCCGGAGGTCGTGAACGACCCGTCCGACGGCGGCGAGCGGCTGATCCCGAACGGACTCGGCCTGGTCCCGGTCAAGGGCTCCGGCCAGCTCAAAGGCTTCCGTGTCGAGGCCGTCGGCACGTCCGAGGAGAGCCCCGACACTGACCTCTCCCGCAGCTCCCGCGTCCTCACCGGACTCAGTCGAGTCCTCACCGCCACGGGCCACGACGAGACCTACGCTCCCGCGACCGGTACGCCGTTCTGGTACGCCGGCAGCAACGTCCGCGTCGACCAGAACGGTGTGGTCACCGGCCGCCGCGCCGGTGACGCGATCGTCACCGCGACCCGTGGCGCGGCGAACGGAAGGTTCCCGATGACAGTCCTCGGTACGCCGACCCGCCTGGCGCCCTCGACCCGGCAGGTCTCGCTCGCCGACGCCGCCGCCAAGGGCTTCTTCGAGGTCGACGGGTACGACGCCGACGGGTTCTCGACCTGGATCGAGCCGCGCGACGTCAAGCTCAGCTACGACCCGGCACTGGTGAAGATCGTTGCGAAGGGCAATGGTTTCGAGGTCAACGCGGTGAGCGGCGAGGCCGTCTCGGCCGTCGTGACCGCGACCGTCGGCACACTGAGCACGCAGCTCAGCGTCACGGCCGGCCTGACCAGCACGGTGGTCGACGAGCTCGACGACGTCACCAAGTGGGCAGCGAACGCCGTACCGGCCGGGAAGGCGACGGCATCCCTGTCCGCTGCGGAAGGGCATGACGGCGGGCAGGCGATCGCGCTCGACTACTCGCTGACGGGCAGCACTGCCACGCGCGCGGCGTACCTCTCGCAGACTCCGCAGCAGACGCTGCCGGGACAGCCGCAGAAGCTCGGCGCCTGGGTGTACGGCGACGGCAAGGGCGCCTGGCTGCGTGCCAACGCGTACGACGCCGCCGGTGGTACGGCGCAGACCCTCAACCTGGCTCCCACCGTCGACTGGACCGGGTGGAAGTACGTCGAGGCGGACATCCCGCCCGGGCTGGCGATGCCGCTGCGCTTCTGGCGGATCTACGTTGTCGAGACCTCGCCGACTCGGCAGTACGCGGGCCGGATCGTGGTCGACGATCTGACTGTCCGCAGCGCGCCGCCGGTGACGATGGACCCGCCGGCGAAGTTGATCGACCCGATGGTCGTGACCGACGGGACCGTGACCACGAGCGGTCGCTGGCGCTTCGCGGTGATGTCCGACGCGCAGTTCACCTCCGACGACCCGAACTCGGACTACGTGAAGCAGGCCCGCCGGACGATCCGCGAGGCGCTCGCCCAGAAGCCCGAGTTCCTGGTGATCAACGGCGACTTCGTGGACCGTGCGTTCGGCCCGGACATCGCGCTGGCCAAGCAGATCATCGACGAGGAGGTGGCCGGCAAGGTGCCGGTGCACTACGTGCCGGGCAACCACGAGACCTACGGTCCGGGCGACCTGTCCGAGTGGAAGAAGATCTTCGGCAACGCGACCAGCACGTTCGACCACTTGGGCACCCGGTTCGTACTGCGGGACTCGTCGCTCGGATCGCTGCGGGCCGGAGGATTCGACCAGATCCTCGATCTCCGCAAGCAGCTCGACGACGCGGCGACGAACAAGACGATCCGGAACGTCGTCGTGATGGCGCACCACCCGATCGACGACCCGTCGCCGACCCAGAACTCGCAGCTCGGTGACCGCAAGGAAGCCGCGATGATCGTGAAGTGGCTGGCCGATTTCCGCGCCTCGACCGGCAAGGGCGCGGCGTACATGGCGGCGCACGCGGGCACGTTCGCCGCGACCCGGACCGACGGCGTACTGCTCCCGCTGACCGGCAACTCCGGCAAGAGCCCCGCGGCGGCACCGGACGCCGGCGGCTTCACAGGCTGGGCACTGGTCGGAATCGCGACGACACCCAGCTCGTCGGCGCACCCATGGTTCCAGGTCGAGCTGCGACCACACGTCGATTCCCTCGAGCTGACCGCGCCGACATCCCTGCGTCGCGGTGAGACCGGCACGGCCGCAGCGACCGTCGTACAGGAGAGCCGTCGGGTACCGGTCGCGTTCCCGGTGTCGGCTGACTGGTGGGGCTCGTCCACCCTGCACATCGGTCCCGCGAAGACGGCCCCGTTCTGGGCAGTCGCCTCCTATGACCCGTCCACCGGCGTGTTGACCGCACTACACCCTGGCACGGCCCAGCTGGGTGTAACGGTGAACGGGGTCTCCAAGAGCTCGACGCTGCAGGTCGGTTGGTAGCGTCGGCGGCGTGACTGACGTGGTGGTGCCGCAGCGGCTGCGGAGCGGGGACCGGGTTGCTGTAGTGGCGCCGTCGGGGCGGGTGGACGCTTCGCGGCTCGACGCCGGAGTGGTCCACCTCAGGTCCTGGGGCCTCGAGGTGGACGTGATGCCGTCGGTGCTGGCCGGGCACGACCGGTTCAAGTACCTGGCGGCCGACGACAAGGCCCGTGCAGAAGACCTGCGGAACGCCTGGCTGGACCCGCGGTACGCCGCGGTGTTCTGCGCACGTGGTGGGTACGGCGTGCAGCGGATGCTCGAGTACGTCGACGTCGACGAGCTGGTCGCCGTACCGAAGTGGTTCGTCGGGTTCAGTGACATCACCGCGCTTCACGAGCCGCTGAACGCACGTGGTCTCGTGACGCTGCACGGGCCGATGGCTGCTGCTGTGGAGCAGCTGGACACAGATGCAGGGCGTGAACGGCTGCGGGCGCTCCTGTTCGAGCCAGAGACGGTCACAGACCTGCTCGCACCAGCTGGGGCACGCACTGTGATGAACGGCGTCGCCGAGGGTCTGCTGCGCGGAGGCAACCTGGCGTTGCTGGCGGCAAGCATCGGTACGCCGACCTACGCGCCGCCGGTGGGTGTCGTCGTACTCGAAGAGGTCAACGCGGAGGCATACCAAGCCGATCGGCTGCTTACTCAGCTGCTGCGTGCCGGGTGGTTCGAGCAGGTGACCGGTCTGGTCATCGGTAACTTCAGCAAGGGCGGCGAGGGACTCGACGACACCATCCGTGAGCGGCTCGAGCCACTCGGCGTACCGACGGTGGAGGATGCGGCGATCGGACATGAGGCGCTGAACCTCGCCGTACCGCTGGGACTGCCGGTACGGCTCGACGCGACCGCCGGGTCCCTTATCCCAAGTGGTCTCGTAGGAAACTGAACGCCTGCGGGTACGCGTCCAGGCGGTTCGTGAGCTTGGCCAGACCGTGGCCCTCGTCCGGGTAGACCAGCAGCTGGCACGGCACGCCGCGCTTCGTCAGAGCGTCCGTGATCTGCTCTGCCTCCGACAACGGGACCCGTGGGTCGTTGGCACCGTGGATGACGAACAGCGGCGCCCGGATGTCGTCGACCCGGCTGAGCGGACTCGCCGACTCCAGGAACTCCCGGTCCGTCGCCAGGTACCCGTACTCGCGCTCCCGCATCGCCCGGCGGTAGTCCGACGTGTTCTCCAGGAACGTCACCAGCGAAGCGATTCCGACGATGTCCACGCCGGCCGCCCACAGGTCCGGCTGGAACGCGACACCGGCCAGCACCATGTACCCGCCGTACGAACCGCCCCAGAGCGCTGCACGCTGCGGGTCGCCGTCGATCGTCGGCAGCCACGCGTTGATCGCGGCCAGGTCCTTCACCGAGTCCAGCCGCAGCTCACGGTCGTCCAGCGAGTACCAGCGCTTGCCGTAGCCGGCCGAACCGCGGACGTTCGGTACGACGACTGTGTGGCCCTCACCGGCCAGCGCCGAGATGATCGGGCTCCAGATCCGCATCGCGGCGCCTTCTGGACCGCCGTGCACATGGACCACGGTGGACCCCAGGCTCGGATCGGTCGGCCGGAACACGAACACCGGCACCTGCTCTCCGTCGAACGACGGAACGCGCATGCTCTCCGGGTGCTGCAGCTCAGCCGGAACCTCCACCGGGCGTAGCGCAGTCAATTCACCGCCCGGCACGAACCGGTACACGGTCGGCGGGACCGCCGGGGAGTTGTAGGTGATCGCCGCGAACGAGCCGTCCGGCGACCAGATCGGGTCCGGGGTGGCGTACTGCAGCCCCGCGCAGCCACCGGCGGGCAGGCCGACCGGAGCGATCGCCGACCCGTCCTCCAGCCGATGCAGCGCCAGGGCGACCTCGCCGTCCTCCAGTACGCCGATCAACAGGTGCTCGCCGTCCGGTGAGGGCCACCCGGCGAGGTCGCGGTCGTCGTCTGCCAGCAGTTCGCTCCACGCTGCGGTGCTGACGTCGTACCGGCGGATCGCCATCCGGTCGCGGTCGGCGTTGCTCGACACCAGGAACGCGGACGAGTCGGGCAGCCAGGCGACCGGCCCTTGGTCGTTGTGCGCGTCCTCCGCGGTGAGCTCGGTGACGGTGCGGCTCGATGTCTCGAGCAGGAGCAGTTGCCTCGAGTTCGCCGGGCTGCTCGCCTTCGAGAGGACGACCCACTTGTCGTCCGGCGACGGGTCGACGCCCATCACCCAACCGCCGCCGTCGTACAGGACGGTCTCGCGGCCGGTGGCCAGGTCATGGGTGACCAGGTCGAAGTCCACGCCGTTGCGGCGGTTCGTCGTGTAGAGAACACTGCCGGCCCGAGCTGCGACGAGGTGGTGGATGTATTCGGCGTCGTGGACCAGTGGGGTCAGTGTGGGCAGACCGGGTTCGTCGAGGTCGAGCAGCGACAGCTGACCGCGCTCGTCGCCGCCTGTGTCGTGCTCGACGACCACGCGGCTGCTACCCGGAACGAACCGGGCGCCGCGGCACGTGTCGTCGAGATCGGTGAGTGCACGCCAGGTGCCGTCCGGGTCGACCTCGTTGACCTGACGGGTGCCGGTGTCGTCGTACAGGACCAGCATGCGGCCGTCGTCGTCGACGTCCAGGGCCATGGTGGTGGGCAGAGAGAAGAGCGTCGTCAGCAGCACGCCTTCATCCTCACATGACCAGGGGGTGTCCGACGGTGCTCCGCCGGACACCCCCGCCCGTCATCGGTCGCCGTGCCAGGAGTGCCAGAGCGCGGCGTACGCGCCTTGGGCGTCCACCAGTTCGTCGTGGCCGCCCAGCTCGACGATCTTGCCGTCCTCGACGACTGCGATCACGTCGGCGTCGTGCGCGGTGTGCAGCCGGTGCGCGATCGCCACCACGGTCCGGCCCTCCAGCACGGTCGCCAGCGACCGCTCCAGGTGCCGGGCCGCGCGCGGGTCCATCAACGAGGTCGCCTCGTCCAGGACCAGCGTGTGCGGGTCAGCAAGCACCAGACGCGCCAGCGCGACCTGCTGCGCCTGCGCCGGTGTCAGCGAGACCCCACCGGAACCCACCTCGGTGTCCAGCCCGTTGTCGAACCCGGCCACCCAGCCGTCGGCGTCGACCGACCGCAGTGCCGCCCACAGGTCCGCGTCGGACGCGTCCTGCTTGGCCAGCCGCAGGTTGTCCCGCACGCTGCCCACGAACACGTGGTGCTCTTGGTTGACCAGGGCAACGTGACTACGCACCTGCTCGGCTGACATCCGGTCCAGCGCCGCACCACCCAAGGTGATGTCACCGACGCGTGGCGAGTAGATGCCGGCCAGCAAACGACCCAGCGTCGACTTGCCCGCACCGGACGGCCCGACGAGCGCCACGCGCGCCCCTGGCTCGACCGTCAACGTGACCCCGTGCAGTACGTCGCGGCCCTCCAGGTACCCGAACCGCACGTCGTCGGCCAGCACCGTCCGCCCGTCCGGCTCGTCCTCGCTCGTCGTCGCCTCGGTCTCCACCTCACGGACGCCGACCAGCCGCGCCAACGACACCTGTGCCACCTGCAACTCGTCGTACCAGCGGATCATCATGTTGACCGGCTCGACGAGCATCTGGATGTACAGCGCACCTGTGGTCAGCGCACCGACCGTCAGCCAGCCCTGGATCGCGAAACCGCCACCGATGACCAGTACGGCGGCCAACGCGACCGTGTGGGTCATGTTGATCACCGGGAACAGGATCATCCGCAGGTACAGCGTGTACCGCTCCCAGGCGACCCACTGGCCGATCCGGGTGTCGCCACCGGCGATCCGGCGGGCACCGAGCCGGTGCGACTCGACGGTCCGGCCGGCGTCGACCGTCTCGGCCAGCGCCGACGCGACCGCGGCGTACCCGGCCGCTTCCGACCGGTATCCCGCTGGTGCACGGCGGAAGTACCACCGGCCGCCGATGATCAGGATCGGCGCCGCGATCACCACGGCCACAGCCAGGGCCGGTGCGGTCACGATCAGCGCGCCGATCAGCAGCGACGCCCAGATGATCGCGATCGTCAGCTGCGGTACGGCATCCCGCATCGCGTGCGACAGCCGGTCGATGTCCGTGGTGATCCGGGACAGCAAATCACCCGTCCCGGCGCGCTCCAGCACGCCCGGCGGCAGTCCGACCGCGCGGACCAGGAAGTCCTCACGGAGATCCGCGAGCATCTCTTCGCCGAGCACTGCTCCGCGCAGGCGCGTGAGCCGTACGAACACCGTCTGCACCGCGAGGGCGATGACGAAGCCGATCACGACGTACGGCAGGTCGACGTCGGTGTGGCCCTCGGAGAGCTTCTGTACGACGTTGCCGAGCAGCCACGGCCCGACCATGCCGCTCAGGGCCGCTATCGCGTTCACCAGCGTCAGCCACAGGAACTGGCGCCGGTGCCGGCGGAACAGCTCCTTGATGTAGGCACGGACGGTCGCGCTACTGGCCACCGGGAGCCGCACTACCTCCTGCGGGGCTGCCGGGTCGTACTCCGGGCGCTTCACGCGAACTCCTCGAACGTCGGTTCTTCTTCACGGGTCACAACGGCGCGGTACCGCGCGTTGGTGTGCAGCAGCTCGTGGTGCGTGCCGACCGCGTCGACGCGGCCTTCCGGCACGAACACGACGCGCTCCGCCCGGTCCAACATCAGCGGACTGGACGTGAACACCACCGTGGTCCGGCCGGCGCGCAGCAACTGCAGACCGTCCGCGATCCGCGCCTCGGTGTGCGCGTCGACCGCACTGGTCGGCTCGTCGAGCACCAGCACCTGCGGGTCGACGTACAGCGAGCGAGCCAACGCCACCCGCTGCCGCTGGCCACCGGACAGGGACCTGCCGCGCTCGGTCAGCACCGCGTTCATGGCGTCGGACTCACCAGCAGGCAGCGTCTGCCGCAGTACGTCGAGGATGTCCGCGCACTGCGCCGCGTCCAGTGCTGTCTCGGGTGAGACCGCACCACTGGCCGGTACGTCGAACAGCTCGCGCACCGTCCCGGACAACAGGACCGGGTCCTTGTCCTGCACGAGTACGACGGTGCGCGCCGACTCCAGCGGGATGTCGTCCAGCGCGACGCCGTCGAGCAGCACGGACGCCTCGTCCGTGGCTGACGGGCTGTGGCCACCCAGACGGTCGGCCAGCAGACCGCCCTGATCCGGGTTGCCGCAGACGACCGCGGTGAAGCTTCCGGCCGGGACATGCAGCCCGGTGACCGGGTCGAGCACGTCGCCCTCCGGCAGCTGGGCCGCAGCGGTCCCCTTGGTGGCGTCGGTCCGCTGCAACGACAGCACGCGCGCGGCCCGGCGCGCCGACACCTTCGAGAAGATGAACGCGCTCGCGGTCTCCTCGAACGTCTGCAGCGGCACCAGCATGAACGTGATGAAGCCGTATGTCGTGACCAGCTCGCCGACCGAGATGTGGCCGGACGTCACCAGCCGGACACCCATCCAGACGACGAGCACCAGGAACAGCCCGAACAGCAGCACCTGCAGGGCCGCGATCAGCGACCACATCCGGGCACTGCGGACCGCACTGCTCCGGTACTCCTGTGAGGCGTCCCGGTACCGCTCCAGGAACAGCTGCTCACCGCCGATACCGCGCAGCACGCGCAGACCGGCGACGGTGTCGGCGGCCAGCTCCGTGGCCCGGCCGCCCTTGGCCCGCTGCTCGTCCGCCCGGCGCTCCGCGGGACCCATCAGCGGGACGATCGAGAACGCGAGCACCGGTACGGCGACCGCGACCACCAGACCGAGCTGCGGTTCGTAGAACAGCAGGCCGATCACGACCGCGAAGCAGGTCAGCAGCGCGGCCACGAACCGGCCGAGGACCTCGACGAACCAGCCGATCTTCTCGACGTCGCCGCTGCTCACGGCGACCACCTCGCCGGCCGCGATCCGGCGGGTCAGCAGCGAGCCCAGCTCCGCGGCCTTGCGGAACAGCAGCTGCTGCAGGCGGGACGCCGTACTGATCCAGTTGGTCACCACGGCCTTGTGGAAGTACGAGTCGGCGCCGGCCTTGGCCGCGCCGAAGGCGAGCAGCAGGGCACCGGCCAGCATCAGCTTGGGCCAGGACAGGTCGATCGCCGCCTGAACGGCGAGACCCACGGCGACCGGAGCGGCGGCGATGCCGCCGAAGTACACGAGGCCCCAGAACACTGCGAGGGCCTGCCCACGCAGTTGCTGGTGCTCCAGCCAGAGGATGAGTCGGAGGCCGGATCGGGTGTCGGGCACACCCGGATCGGCGAACGGGACAAGGCGCAAAGACATGACGTCTCACAAGGAGGCATAGAGGGGTGGAAAGAAGGCACCTGACCAGGCGAACAGATCAAGCCTAGGCGGCCCCGCCGACAGTCCGTCAAACCGTTTTCCCGGACACCCGGGAACCGTTTCCAGACCCGGTAGTAAAGTCTTCAACAGACGAAGGGAGCCGGGTGGAGGAGCTGACGCGGGGGCGGCGGCTGCTGGTGCTGGCGATCTGTTGCTCCAGCCTGTTCATCGTCGGTCTGGACTCGACGATCGTGAACCTGGCGCTGCCGGCGATCCGGTCCGAGTTCGGGGCCTCCGTCGCGAAGCTGCAGTGGACGATCGACGCCTACACGCTGGTGCTGGCCAGTCTGCTGATGGTCTCCGGGTCGACGGCGGACCGCGTCGGGCGGCGACGGACGTTCCAGGTCGGGCTGGTGCTCTTCGGGATCGGGTCGTTGCTGTGCGGAGTCGCGACGAGCGTCGACCTGCTGATCGCGTTCCGGGTGCTGCAGGCCGTCGGCGGGTCGATGCTGAACCCGGTGGCGATGTCGATCATCACGAACACCTTCACGGATCCGCGCGAGCGTGCGCAGGCGATCGGCGTGTGGGGCGGTGTGGTCGGGCTGAGCATGGCGGTCGGGCCGGTCGTCGGCG
The DNA here is from genome assembly GCF_004366075.1 of Kribbella pratensis. GTDB lineage: Bacteria > Actinomycetota > Actinomycetes > Propionibacteriales > Kribbellaceae > Kribbella > Kribbella pratensis. The sequence goes on from NZ_SODU01000002.1 coordinate 632,773, forward strand.
GGTCGCTCGTGGACGCGGCCGGGTGGCGTTTCATCTTCTGGATCAACGTGCCGGTCGCGGTGGCCGCCGTACTGATGACTGCGTTCTTCGTGCCCGAGTCGCGGGCCGCCGTGCCGCGGCGGATGGATCCGATCGGGCAGGTGCTCGTCGTACTGCTGCTGGGTGGTCTGACGTACGGGATCATCGAGGGCCGGTCCGCCGGGTGGGGGTCGCCGCTGATCATCGGATGCTTCGTCGTGTGCTTGGTCGCACTGGCGACGCTCGTGTACTACGAACGTCGTCGGGAGCAGCCGCTGCTGGAGCCACGATTCTTCCGGAGTGCACCGTTCTCCGGTGCCACGCTGATCGCGGTGTGCGGGTTCTCGGCGCTGTCGGCGTTCCTGTTCCTCAACTCGCTCTATCTGCAGTCGGTGCGTGGTTTCACCGCGCTGCACGCCGGTCTGCTCACGCTGCCGATGGCTGCGATGACCGTGGTGTTCGCACCGGTGTCCGGTTGGCTGGTCGGTCACAGAGGTCCGCGGGTACCACTAGTGGTGGCCGGCACCATGCTGACGGCGTCCGGCCTGCTTCTGTCCCGGCTGACCACGACTACCGCCACCGTGCATCTGCTGATCAGCTACCTGGTCTTCGGACTCGGCTTCGGCATGCTGAACGCACCTATAACCAATGCCGCCGTCTCCGGCATGCCACGGGCCCAGGCAGGTGTAGCCGCAGCCATCGCCTCCACCAGCCGCCAGGTCGGCGCCTCCCTAGGCGTCGCTGTCGCCGGCACCGTCCTCACCGCTCGCCTGGTCGGCTCCTTCGAAACAGGTTTCGTCAGCGCCGCCGAGCTCTGCTGGTACATCATCGCGGGCTGCGGAGCCCTGGTCCTTGTCCTCGGCGTGATCACCACGAGCCGCTGGGCTCGCAGTACCGCGGAGGCGCTTGTCAAAGATCCCGGTGCTGCTCCGACCAGGTGACATGACAAACAACAAGATCGTGGTGTCGGTGCAGGCGTCGCTGGACGGCCGGGTAGCGGCGGAAGGCGGCGCACTCGACTGGATGCAGGTGAAGGACGAGTTGCACGCGCACTTCGTCGACGTACACCGGACCGCGGGGATGTTCGTTTACGGGCGGAACACCTACGACGGCATGGCCGGGTACTGGCCGACCGCCGAAGGGGCGCCGTTCCTGGTGGAGTACGGCAAGGTCTGGACGGAGATGCCGAAGCTGGTGTTCTCGCGGACACTCGAGTCCGCGGACTGGAACACGACCGTGGTCCGCGAGCTCGATGCGCTCGAGGAGTACCGCAGGACCGCCGATGGCGACCTCTATGTGATCGGTAGCCCGCAGCTGGTCACCGCACTGGCCGATCGGGACCTGGTGGACGCCTACGAGATCTACGTGCACCCGGTGGCGCTGGGACATGGACCGTCGATCCTCGAGGGGTTGTCGTCGCGGCAGGGTCTGACGCTGACCGGTGCTCGGACCTTCGACGGGAACGTGGTCAAGCTGGATTACTGCCGCTAGCTCTCGACCAGCCCGGCGCGGGTCAGGGCCTTGAGGCGGCCGCGGAGGATCTTTTGCCGGCGCTCCTCATCGGGGAACAGCTCCAGGTAGACAGGTCCCTTGGCGGCGAGTAGGTCGTCGTCGAGGCGTCGTACTGTGCCGGCCGGGGCCCGGTGCGTCATTGCTGCCTGCACTGCTTCGCTGTCGATACCTGTGAGCAGTTCGGTGAGCTGCTCCTCCGTGGTGATGCCGAGGCGGTGCAGGATGCCCAGGATCCAGGCGTAGTGCGTGGTCTTTGCGTGCGGCGCGTCCGGGTAGCGGCGGGTCAGGTACGTCGTCAGCGTGCCCGTCGTGAGGTCCAACGGCGCCTTGTCCGACGCGGTCGCGGCCAGCTCGCGGTACAGCCGGTCGATCTCGGTGAACTCGTTGTCGGCGAGCTCCATCAACGCGGCGGCGAGCAGGAACCGCCGGTCGAACTCGGGCTTGCGGTCCGGCGGGATGTCCAGCTTGTACCGGATGTCGTGCTCGAACTCGGCCCACGCGTGCTGGACCGCCGTCCGGACCTGGATCTCCATCACCAGGTTCTTCAGTACGGCGTACTCCGGCAGCTCCCGGCGGTGCTCGTTCAGCCGGACCAGGTAGTGCTTGCTGGCGTACCCGAAGACGCCCTGCGCCCGGGTGTGCGCGCCCATGTCGGTGTGCTCGACGATCTCGAACTCTTCCTCGATCACCTCGCAGACCCGGTCCACCGCCTCCACCAGGAACGTGATGACACGGGCCGCGACCAGGTCGGTGATCTGGTTCAGCGGGTCGTCGTACTTGGGTCTGGTGGGGTCGTCGGGATGCGGCTTCGACGCCTTCGCGAGGAACGACTCGGGATCCTTGGCCCGCGCGGTGGCGGTCAGGTAGTTGATGCCTTCCTCTTCACCGATCAGCTCGTTGATCAGCGCCTCGAGCTTGCGTGCGCCGCCGACGTACTGCTGGTGCACCCGCTCGTACAACGCGCCTGCCTGCGGCACCCACTCCACCATGGCGGAACCCTAGTGCTCCCGAGGTCGCTCGTGCTGTCTATCGCTTTCTAGTCATTTCACTAGAAAGCTGTAGACAGCTGTCGCGACACGCTCTGCCCGTCGATCGGTCAATCTACGGAAAACGCTAGACGGCCTCATACAGTGAAAGCATGGATCCGATCCGGAATCCCTATGCGCCCGGCGCCGGTCAGCGGCCGCCTGAGCTGGCCGGACGCGACACCGAGGTGCGGCAGTTCGAGGTGGTGCTCGAACGGGTCGCGGCAGGCAGACCGGAGCGGAGCTTGGTGCTCAGCGGCCTCCGGGGCGTGGGTAAGACGGTTCTGCTGAACACACTGCGCTCGCAGGCGATCAAGCGGGCGTGGGGCACCGGGAAGATCGAGGCGCGACCGGACCAGAGCATCCGGTTGCCGATCGCGCAGGCGCTGCACACCGCGATGCGGGAGCTGGGGCACCGGCACCGCGACGACGAAAAGGTCGACCAGTTCAGCGCCGTACTGAAGGCCTTCGCGTTGCGTACGGCGGCGAACGACCGGAAGGGGATCCGCTGGCATCCGCCGGTGGACGTGGCCGCCGCAAAGGGCCGAGCCGACTCCGGTGACCTGGAGATGGATCTGATCGAGCTGTTCACCGACGCCGCGGACCTGGCGGGTGACCTGACGGTCGGGGTCGGGCTGTTCATCGACGAGATGCAGGACATCAGTTCGGACGACCTGTCCGCGCTGTGCGCCGCGTGTCACGAGATCTCGCAGCAGAGCGCGCCGCTGGTCGTCGTCGGCGCGGGCCTGCCGCATCTGCCCGCCGTACTGTCGGCCAGCAAGTCGTACTCCGAGCGGCTGTTCCGCTACATCCGTGTGGACCGCCTGGCGCGGGAGGCGTGCGACCGGGCGCTGATGGTGCCGGCGGAGAGCGAAGGCGTGCAGTACGACGAGGAGGCGCTGGACGAGCTGTACGCGCAGACGGACGGATACCCGTACTTCGTGCAGGCGTTCGCGCACTCGACCTGGGACCACGCGCCGGCCTCACCCATCACCATCAAGGACGTCGCCGTCGCGGGACCCGAGGCGTCCGCCGAGCTGACCGTCGGCTTCTTCGGCTCCCGCTACGAACGCGCGACCCCCGCGGAGCGCGAGTACATGCGCGCCATGGCCGAGCTCGGCATCGGAGTCGACGACGGCTCCGTCCCCACCGCCGAGGTCGCCAACACCCTCAAGCGCAAACCCCAGTCCCTCTCCCCCGCCCGCGACGGCCTGATCAAGAAAGGCCTGGTCTTCTCGGCCGAACGCGGCACCGTCGCCTTCACCGTCCCGCACTTCGGGAAATTCCTGCGGACGAGGACGGCTTAACGAAACCGGGCTTTCGTGCTCTGGCAGGTATCGGTAGGGTCGACTGTCATGACCACCCGGCGGAGCGGCCAGCGCGGACACACGTCTGGGCGTCGGCGGAGTGGGCGGCACAGTCGGCGGAAGTCGTACAAGGGGCAGTGGCTTGTAGTGACTGCGTTGGCGGTGCTGGGGACTGTGGTGGTGGCGCACCCGGATGTCGCGCACCGCAACAGCCTGGCGGCGCAGGCGGTTGCAGGGGTCAACGAGGTTGCTCAGGAAGAGCCGGTGACCTCGGTCACGCCCAAGACGACGCCGGTTCCGATTGCCACGCCGACGCAGAAGTTCACCACTCCGTTGCGACCGGCACCGACCCTGACGCGCAAGCCGAAGGGTGCGAAGCCCAACGTCCTGGTGTCGACCGGGAAGCTTGCTGTGGTGCCTGGGTTCAACAAGGCGACCGGTGTGCGCGACAAGATGACGTACCGCGTGGAGATCGAGCAGGGCGTGTCGGTGAACGGTGCCGCGGTCGCGGCGGCCATCCACAAGACGCTGACGGACCCGCGCGGCTGGCAGGCGGTGCACGAGGTGAGTTTCGAGCGGACGGACAGCGTCGACGCCGACCTCCGGATCATCCTCGCGACGCCGACCCTGACCGACAAGCTCTGTCTGCCGCTCGACACCGGCGGTGAGGTCTCCTGCCGCGTCGAGGACCGCGTCGTGCTCAACGCGAAGCGGTGGCTCTACGCGATCCCGGCGTACAACGGGCAGGTCGACCTGTACCGCAGCTACCTGGTCAACCACGAGGTCGGGCACGCGCTCGGCCACGGGCACTCGACCTGCACGACCCCGAAGACCCCCGCGCCGGTGATGATGCAGCAGACCAAGGGTCTGGCCGGCTGCCTGCCGAACGCCTGGCCGACGATCAAGGCCACCTGAGAAACTGGGTACGACGGGAGGGAGCAGGCGATGTCATCACAGGACTTCCCGACGTACGGCAGGGACGAGCAGCCCGAGCAGCAGGGATCCGGCGAGGAGCATCACTACGCGCCACCCACGCCGTACGGCGGCGGCACGTACGGCGCTGGTCAGCCCACCCCGCCTGAGCAGTTCCCGTATGCGCCGCCGCAGGCCTACGGAACGCAGCCACCGCCGCAGGGCAACCCGGCGTACCACCAGCCCCCGGCCTACCGTCCCGGTGCACCGTACGGCGCTCCGGCGAGCCCGCAGCCGCATGAGCTCCCGACGTACGGCCGCGAGGAGCACTCGCGTGACCCGCGGGCCGCTCGGGTCGTCGGCCTGGCCGCGTTCATCGCCGCGATCTACGGGCTACTGGTTGTCTCCGTCCAGCGCGTCGCCCTCCGTGAGATCTCCCAGGCGCCCGGCTCGCCGCTCAATCACCCACTCCGCACGGACGTGCTCGACGCGATCGGCCAACTGCTGCTCGTGGTCGTCGGCACTGCCGCGCTGGTGATGTGGATCCGCGACGTGCTGGCCCGCCACAAGTTCGGTCGCCGGCCCGACCCGGCCGAGCTGGCCGGTCTGCTCCTCGTCGCAGTGTCCGTCATCCCGATCCTGGTCTGGCTGCTCATGGTGTTGTCCACAGGTCTCGGTGCCAGCGACGATGCGGTCCACCGGCTGCCCACGGCGTACGGCTGGGGTGGTTTCGGCCTGCTGATCCTCGCCGTCGGTCTCTTCCTCGGGTACCGCGAGCTGAAGCCCGACGTACCGAACCCTGTCGTCAAGGGCGCTCCTGCCAAGGCTCCCTGGGAGTGAACGCACCTATCGTCCTCGTGCCCGGCCTGGGCCTCGGCCCGGAGTCGTACGCGCGGACGGTCGAACACCTCGTCACGCCGTACCACGTGGTCACTCTGCCCGGGTACGGCGAACCGGCGGGCACCCGTGAGGACCTGCACCCCCGTGCCCTCGCGGTAGCGCTTGCCGGGAAGATCCGCGAGCGGTCCGTGCTGGTCGGCCACTCGGCGAGCTGTCAGATCGTCGTCGAGCTGGCGATCCGCTACCCCGAGCTGGCCCACGCGCTCGTGCTCGCCGCCCCGACCGGCGACATCCGGCTCTCGAGTTGGGTCGACCGCGCGGTCCGGCTCGTCGGTTCCGCCATCCCGGACGCGCCGAAGCTGGTCCGGATCAGTCCGCAATACGCCCGTACGACGCTGCCGTCGATCGCCCGCGCCGGCGAAGCGTCGAGACACCACGACCTGGCCGCAGTCATGCCCCACGTGCAAGCGCCGGTGGTTCTGGTCCGCGGCCGGCACGACCTGCTGTGTACGGCGGAATGGGTCGAACGGCTCGCGGAACTCAGCCACGGCGAGGCCCGCACGCTGGACTCCGGGGCGCACATGCCGGTCGTGACGAACGGGCCGGAGCTGGCAGCGCTCATAGAACGGGCGGCCGCTCTTCCGCACAGTAGCTGACGAGTTAGACTTATCAGCACAAACCTATGCGGGAGCTCGCACCGAGGATGCGCGGGCTGAGAGGGCGACAGCTGGGTCGCCGACCGCCTGAACCTGACCGGGTAATGCCGGCGTAGGGAGTGGGGTCACTCATGACCGACACAGCTGTTCGTCCTGCCAGTACTACCGAGGCGCCGCTCGTCCTCACCACCGATGCGCCACGCACGCTCGGTTTCTTCGATCAGTTCACGCTCTGGGGCAACTTCGGCATCTCGCTGTTCGGCCCGGTGACCGGTGCGCTCGTGGCGGCGTACACCGGCTCGCTCTGGCAGGGGCTGCTCGCTGTGGTCGTCGGCTGTGGCATCGGCGCGTTGGTGCTCGGCGGTGCCGCCGTGTTCGGGTCGCACACGGGTGCGCCCGCGATGGCGAGTCTGCGCGGTCTGTTCGGCCGCCGCGGTTCGATCGCGCCGACCGTGCTGAACATCGCGCAGAACGTCGGCTGGGCGACGATGGAGATCATCGTGATCTCGCAGGCCGCGGTCGCGGTCACGAGTGAGCGGTGGCGCTGGCTGTTCGTCGTACTCGCCGGAATCATCGCCACCGCGATGGCGGTCCGTCCGCTCGGCAGCGTGAAGATCCTGCGGAAGTTCATGGTCTGGCTGGTGCTGCTCGCGTCGGTGTACCTGTTCGTGCAGGTGCTCAGCAAGCCGACGCACGCATTGCCGCAGGACAGTGTGTTCGGCTTCTGGCCGGCCGTCGACCTGGCCGCTGCCGGTGTCGTGTCGTTCGCGCCATTGGCGGCTGACTACACGCGGCACTCCCGGACCAACAAGGCCGCGTTCTCCGGGTCCGCACTCGGCTACGGCCTGGCGGCGATCGCGTACTACGCGCTCGGTGTCGTCGCTGTGGCAACGCTGCAGACCAACAGCGACGACGTGATCACCGCACTGGTCACACTGCCCGCGGGTGCGATCGCGCTGCTCGTACTGCTGGTGGACGAGGTCGACGAGGCGTACGCGAACGTCTACTCGACCACGCAGTCCGCACACAATCTGATCGGCCACGTCGATCGCCGCTGGATCTCGGTCGCGATCGGCGTGATCGCCACCGGTATCGCGCTGTTCATCGACCTGGGCAACTACACCCAGTTCCTGTACCTGATCGGCTCGGTCTTCATCCCGTTGTTCGCGGTCGCGATCGCGGACTTCTTCGTGGTCAGCAAGATGAAGTGGGACGTCTCCGGTACGGCGAAGTTCCGCTGGCAACCGACCGCCGCGTGGCTGATCGGCTTCGTCGCGTACCAGTTGGTGAACCCCGGAACCGTCTCCGGCTGGTCCCCGTTCTGGACGAAGGTCCAGCAGGCCCTCTTCAACGACCACCCCGTCCCTACCTGGCTCGGCGCGACGTACACCTCGATCATCGTCTCGATGGTGGCTGCTGTGCTTCTCGGCCGGATCGGTCGCCGGCAGGCTGCCTGAGCAGGGCGAGAGCGACCACCGGGAACACGAGCACGGACAGCAGCCCGGCGCAGACCAGTGCGGCGGCGGTGACCGGTGTCATCAGCCCCGTCGCCACGCCGATCTGCGTCGCCGTCACGATGAACGGCAGCGACGTCGCTTGCAGCAGCGCGGTCGCGGCCGTCGCGCGAGCTCCCAGCGTCCGCACCGCGAGGTACGCCGGTACTCCGCGAACCGCTAGCAGTGCTAGCAGGAACAGCGGCACGCGGACGAGCGCGGCGTCGTGCCACGGGCATTCCCCCTCGCAACACAGACCGTTCAGCAGGTCAGTGCCGGCCAACGGTCAGGCGTTACAGGAAGCTCGCCCTGCTGGACAACTGACCCGGAGCACGCGGAATACTGGCGGTCATGCTGAACTCCGCACTGCGTAGTCGGGCCGAGTATGCGGAACTCGGTGCCGACGGACTGGCCGCGCGTACGTCGCCTGAGCGGGACGCGCTGATCGTCAAGGCGGTGGAGGAGCTGCTGGAGGGCCGCGAGTCGGTGCTCGACCTGTGTTGCGGGTACGGACGGGTCGCGCTGCCGCTGCGCCGCGCCGGCAAGGTCGTGCGCGGGCTGGACATCTCGCCGAACCTGCTCGAGGCCGCTCGCGCCCGGGCCGCCGAGGAGGACCTCGCGATCGACTGGGCGATCGGCTCGATGACCGATCTGCCGTACAAGTGGGACTCGTTCGACGCGGTGATCTGCCTGTGGACGGCGTTCCACGAGCTGTTCGCGGAGGACGAGCAGATCTCCACGATCTGCGAGATCTCCCGGGTGCTGAAGCCGGGCGGGATCGCGATCATCGAGGGCCCGGTCTGGGGACCGGCGACCGCGGCCGAGATCGCCAACGGGATGCGGCAGGGTCCGGAGCACCGGATCGTCACCACCGAGCACGACGACGACCGCAGCAGCGTGCACTTCATCCACGACGAGATCAGCTACGGCCGCCTCTGCGCGGCCGCCGGCATCACGGACTACAAGGTCTACAAACGCGACTGGGGCGGCCGCCGCCGACTCATCCTCGAGATCCACCAGCCGGCAACCGACTAGTACGACGACCAACCTCGAATCTCTGACGTGTCAGTTTCTCGATTCGAAGACAGTCCCGGATCCCTTGCAGGTAAGGGGAAGCAAAGAAGCAGATCCCCACTCCACATTGGGGATCTGCTCCTTATTTCATCGAGTGTAAATCCATTACCGGAAATTCCGGAAAACTCAGCTTTTTGCTTCGAGATTCAGCAAGAATCGTTTTGCGTCGAGTCCGCCGGCGTACCCGGTGAGGGCGCCTTTCGCGCCGACGACCCGGTGGCAGGGCAGTACGACGCAGACCGGGTTCGCGCCCAGCGCCGTACCGACCGCGCGCGCCGCCTTGGGCCTGTCGATGTCGGCGGCAACGGTTCCGTACGTCGTCGTGGCGCCGTACCTGGTGTGTGTCGGCAGATCCGTCAGCACGAGCCGCTGGAACGGCGTCGCCAGCGCGAGGTCCACCTCCAGATCGAAGGCGTGACGGCTACCTGACAGGTATTCGTCGAGTTGCCGTCGTACGTCGTCCAGCGGCCGAGGCTGCCGTAGTACCCGCGGGGACACGGCCCGGGCGAGCCGCGCGGTCATCGTCTCCTCGTCGCCGAACGAGCTGGCGACGACCCGGCCGTTCGCGATGGCGAGCAGGAGAGTCCCGATCGGGGTGTCGTGCAGTGTGTAGGCGACGTCGGCGTCGGGCAGGACGGGTGGTTTCAGGTCAGTGGTGTCGAGCCGGGTCAGCCGGCTCTCGAGGTCAGTCATCGTGTACTCCGAGTTTCGTGCGCAGGGTCGCCAGCGCGTCGCTGACGAGCCGGCGTGACGCGGCGGGCGTGGTATCCAGAGCGGCGGCCACGCCGTGGTGGTCCAGGTCGCCGACGTACTTGAGCGTGATCGCGAAGCGTTGCCGCTCCGGGAGTTCGTTGACCGCCTGCCACAGGTCGGGGTCCGGCCAAGCCGTGGCCTCCGGTCCGTCGACCGCGACCGGCGGCGCCTCGTCCAGCGGGCGCTGCGGTTTCCGCGCCCGGTGTACGTCGGTCGCGCACCGGGCGGTGATGGTGAGGAGCCAGCTGCGCAGGTTCTTCGCCGAGGTCAGCTCCGGATATGCCGCATACGCCTTCTCCCAGGCGCGTTGCGCGACGTCGTCGCCGTCCTGACCGGCCATCGCCCGCGCCAGCCTGGCGACGTCCCGCCAGTGCGCGTCGATCAGCGCCTGGAACGGCGGCAACCCGACCTTCTCCCGAGTCATCACGTAAGTAGAACGCACGGCGCCTGTCGGGTGTGAGTCCGGATCCCGAGATTGTCTAGTTAGCCGATAGACATTGGTGCGAAGATAGCTGACATGACGACGACACTCCTCACCCGCCGTCGCGTCATCGACCTGCTGCGGACGGCGAGCGCCACCTGTCGGTGACCCGTTCTCTTGCTGCCGCCTGCATGAGGCCTGTCTGATCACGCCTCACATCACCTGTGGTCCCTGCCCCGTTCCGAGGGAGAGACATGTCTGTACCTGCCCTGAACCGTCCTGCCCTGGCCGTAGTACCTGACCGTTCCGAGGAGCGGATCGTGGACGCCGACGTCTACCGCTCCGTGTTCCGTCGCCACGCCGCCGGCGTCGTGGTGATCACCGCGGACTCCGGGCACGGCCCCGTCGGCTTCACCGCGACCTCGCTGGTCTCGATCAGCCTGCTGCCGCCGCTGGTCTCGTTCGCGATCGCGACCAGCGCCTCCAGTTGGCCGACCGTGAGTACGGCGAGCAGCGTGGTGATCAACTTCCTGTCCGCCGACCAGCACGCGATCGCCGGCCGGTTCGCCACCAGCGGGATCGACCGCTTCGCCGAACCGACCCGCTGGTCGCGGCTGGCCACCGGCGAACCCGCGCTCGACGACGCCCCGAGCTTCCTCCGCGCGCAGATCGCGCACCGTTTCGCCGTCGGCGACCACTACCTGGTCGTCGCCCGCCTGGCCACCCACACCGAACGTCGTGAGCACGAGCCGCTGCTCTACCACGACGGCCGCTACGCGAAAGCCCACCATGTCTAGAAAACGCCTCTACTCCGCCCTCGCCCTGCTCGCGCTCGTCACCGGCTGCAGCGGCAACGCGGCCGCCGACGGCGCCGCCAAGCTCTCGCTGGACGCTCCGCTGCCGACCTCGGTCCCCGACGGCACGAAGATCGTGGTCGGCGACCCCGCCACCGAAGTCGCGCTCAAGCTGTCCGGTCAGCTCGACAAGGTCTCGAAGTTCGTCCAGTTCGCCAACCTGAGCGGCGGTCCGCAGACCACCGAGGCGTTCCGGGCGCACGCCCTCGACCTCGGCTCGGTCGCCGAGATCCCGCCGATCCACGCGACCTGGACCGGCCTGCAGGTCAAGATCGTCGCCTCCAAGTTCCGCAAGGACCCGCTGAACCACCCGATCTACCAGCTGGGCATCGCGCCGGGCGTCTCGGTCAAGACGCTGGGCGACTTGCGCGGGAAGAAGATCGCGTACAGCCCCGGTCAGGCACAAGGTGCCCTGGTCCTCAAGGTGCTGCAGAAGGCCGGCCTGACCAAGGAGGACGTGAAGCTGGTCGAGCTGCCGAGCACGGGTGACGTCTACTCGAACGCGCTCTCTGGCAAGCAGGTCGACGTCGCCCCGATCGGCGGCGTACAGATCAAGCGCTACCTGGCGAAGTACGGGAAGGACGGGGCCAGCACGATCGCCCATGGCTTGCGCGACGACGCCGGCCACCTTTACGGCCCGGTCGAGTCCCTCGAGGACCCGGCGAAAGCCGCTGCTATCCGCGCGTACGTCGCCGCGTGGGGCGTCGCGCAGGACTGGATCGACAAGCACCCGAAGGAATGGATCCAGGGGTACTACGTGAAGGACCAGGGCTTGACCGAGGCTGACGGGCAGTGGCTCGTCGACAACGCCGGGCACCCGGACATCAGCGCCGACTGGAGCGACGCGATCGAGCGTCAGCAGCAGACCATCGAGCTGCTCGCCAAGGAGACCGGCAACAAGGTGATCCAGGCCAAGGACCTGTACGACCTGCGGTTCCAGAGCGTCGCCGCGGACGCGATCAAGGGAGGCGCCAAATGAGTGCGACCACGCTGCCCGGACTGCGGCCGCGCACGGCCTCGGCCCCCGTCGTACGGCGCCGGCGTCTCGGACCGGGCAAGCCGATCAGGTTCGGGGCCGCGATCGGGCCGGTGCTGCTGCTGGTGGTCTGGAGCATCGGCTCCGCCACCGGTTGGATCGACCAACGAGTACTGTCCGCGCCGTGGACCGTGGTGACCACGGCCGGCGACCTGATCGCCGACGGCCGCCTGCAGTCGAACCTGTGGACGTCCGCGCAGCGGGCCCTGATCGGTCTCGCGTTCGGCATCGTGCTGGGCGTGGTCCTCGCGCTGATCTCCGGACTGTCCCGGCTCGGTGAGGCGGTCCTCGACGGGCCGATCCAGATCAAGCGCGCGATCCCGTCGCTGGCACTGCTGCCGCTGCTGATCCTCTGGCTCGGCATCGGCGAGTCGATGAAGATCGTCACCATCCTGCTCGGGGTGTTCGTGCCGATCTACATCCACACCCACAACGGCCTGCGCACCATCGACAGCCGGTACGTCGAACTCGCGCAGACCGTCGGACTGTCCCAGTGGGAGTTCGTCCGGCGCGTGGTGCTGCCTGGCGCACTGCCCGGGTTCCTGCTCGGGCTGCGGTTCGCGGTCACCGGCGCGTGGTTGTCGCTGGTCGTCGTCGAGCAGATCAACTCCACCAGCGGCATCGGCTACATGATGGAACTGGCCCGCACGTACGGGCAGACCGACATCATCATCGTCGGCCTGGTCGTCTACGGCATCCTCGGCCTGCTGTCCGACGCGGTCGTCCGCCTGATCCAGAGGAGGGCCCTGTCATGGCGACGAACGTTGGCCTCGTAACCGTTCAAGTCCGCGACCTGGTACGCCGGTACGACGACCGCGCCGTACTGGACGGACTGGACCTGGCCATCGAACCGGGTGAGTTCGTCGCCCTGCTGGGCAAGAGCGGATCCGGTAAGAGCACGTTGCTGCGGGCGCTGGCCGGCCTGGATCACGACGTCGACGGATCCGGTGAGCTCGCCGTACCGGAGAACGTCTCGGTCGTCTTCCAGGACTCCAGGTTGTTGCCGTGGGCAAGAGTACTTGAGAATGTCGTGCTCGGCCTGGGCGGCGCGGACGAGCGCGGGCGGAAGAGCCTCGAAGAGGTCGGGCTGGCCGGCCGGGAGAAGGCTTGGCCGAACGAGTTGTCCGGTGGTGAGCAGCAGCGGGTCGCGTTGGCGCGGTCCCTGGTGCGGGAGCCGGAGCTGTTGCTCGCCGACGAGCCGTTCGGTGCGTTGGACGCGCTGACCCGGTTGAAGATGCACGTCTTGCTGCGGAAGTTGTGCGCGGCGCACCAACCCGCCGTACTGCTGGTGACGCACGACGTCGACGAGGCGATCGTGCTGGCCGATCGGGTGATCGTGCTCGACGCGGGCCGGATCGTCGCCGAGGAGACCATCACGTTGCCGGCGCCGCGGAGTGCGGCCGATCCAGGATTCGCCGCGGTTCGCTCGCGGCTTCTCGACGCTCTAGGAGTTGCGGTATGAGTAGGCAGTTGCATCTGAACGCGTTCCTGATGAGCACCGGGCACCACGAGGCGTCGTGGCGGCTGCCGGAGAGCGATCCGTTCGCGAACACCTCGGTGGCGCACTACCAGGCCCTGGCGCAGCTGGCCGAGCGGGGCAAGTTCGACTCGATCTTCTTCGCGGACTCGCCGGTGCTGTTCGGCAACGTCGGGCGGCGTCCGGCCGGTTCGCTGGAGCCGACCGTGCTGCTCACCGCGATCGCGGCGGCCACTTCCCGGATCGGGCTGATCGCCACGGCGTCCACGACGTACAACGAGCCGTTCAACCTGGCGCGGCGGTTCGCCAGCGTGGACCACGTGAGCGGTGGGCGTGCGGGCTGGAACGTGGTCACCACGGCTGGTCCGGAGGCGGCGCGCAACTTCAATCTGGCCGATCAGCCGGCGCATGCGGAGCGGTATGAGCGCGCGGCGGAGTTCCTCGAGGTCGCGTACAAGCTCTGGGACTCGTGGCAGGACGATGCCGCGATCGCGGACAAGGCCGAGGGTGTCTGGGCGGTCCAGGAGCGGGTGCAGCCGATCGACCACGTCGGCCGGCACTTCCAGGTCCGCGGGCCGCTCAACCTGCCGCGATCGCCGCAGGGGCACCCGCTGATCGTTCAGGCCGGTTCTTCCGAGGACGGCAAGGGACTGGCGGCGCGGTACGCCGAGGCGGTGTTCACCGCGCAGCAGACCCTGGAGGACGCGCAGGACTTCTATCGGGACCTGAAGGCGCGTACGGCGGCGCTCGGGCGGGATCCGGAGACGATCAAGATCCTGCCGGGGATCGTGCCCGTGATCGGATCCACGGTCGAGGAGGCCCAGCGCTTGGAGCAGCGGCTGGACGAGCTGATCCGGCCGGAGTACGCGCGGTTGCAGCTCGCGAAGACGCTGCGGGTCGACCCCGAGGACCTACCGTTCGATCAGCAGCTCCCTGCGGATCTCCCGGACGAGGACGAGATCGAGGGTGCCAAGAGCCGGTACACGCTGATCGTGACGCTCGCCCGGCGCGAGAACCTGACCGTCCGCGAGCTGATCGGCCGGCTCGGCGGCGGGCGCGGGCATCGCACGTTCACGGGTACATCGGAGCAGGTCGCGGACGCGATCCAGCACTGGTTCGAGGCCGGTGCGGCCGACGGCTTCAACGTGATGCCGCCGGTGCTCCCGTCCGGCCTCACGACGTTCGTGGACGAGGTGATCCCGATCCTGCAGGCGCGTGGTCTGTTCCGGACCGAGTACACCGGCACGACGCTGCGCGACCACTACGGCCTGGCACGGCCCGCCGGCCGGACTCCTCAGCTGCAGGAGGCCACTGCCTGAGGTCCGTTGAGGGTCCCGTCAGGTGGCGGGACCCTCAACCTCGCACGACCATGTGAAAGAGTTTCCTTTCATGGGGAAGCTCCCACGGGTGGTCGCGCACCGCGGTGCCAGCGACGTGGATCCCGAACACACGCTGGCGGCGTACCAACGAGCGATCGACGTCGGTGCGGACGGACTCGAGTGCGACGTCCGGCTGACCGCCGACGGCCACCTGGTCTGCGTCCACGACCGCCGGATCGACCGCACCTCGAACGGCCGTGGCGTGCTGTCCACGATGAGCCTCGACGAGCTGGAGAAGTACGACTGGGGCTCCTGGAAGCGCCCGTGGGCCGAGCTCGACGACGAGGCCGAACTGCCGGGTCTCGACGTCCGGAAGGTGCTCACGCTCGACACGCTGCTCGCGACCGTGCGGGACGCGGGCCGGCCGGTCGAGCTGGCGATCGAGACCAAGCACCCGACCCGGTACGCCGGGCTGGTGGAGCGGCGCCTGATCGAGGCCCTCGACCGCTTCGGCTGGGCGCACCCGAAGGTCGGAACGGAGTCGCCGGCCCGGGTGATGAGCTTCTCCTGGCTCTCCCTGCGCCGGCTGCGGACCGCGGCGCCCGGCCTGCGCACCGTCCTGCTGATGGACCGCGTCCCACTGCGCTTCCGCGACGGCTCGCTACCGACCGGTGTTTCGTACGCCGGACCGAGCCTGGAGATCGTCTCCGCACACCCGGAGTACGTCGATCGCGCGCACAAGCACGGACATCAGGTCCACGTTTGGACCGTGAACGCCGAGAACGACATCCGGCACTGCCGCGAGATCGGCGTCGACGCCGTGATCAGCGACCGCCCGGACGTCGCGTTACGCGTCCTCGCGGAGGGGGCGGAGCAGGTAGGACGCCGTACCTGACCCTGTAAATGCCGCGACTCCGTCGCGGCGGGTCATGGGGTGTAACTCCCGTCCTTCCCTCGTCGCTCCGGTCGCTGCGCTCCCTCCGCTCCTCAGTCCAGGCCGGGAGGCCCATGACCTGCGGGTTTGTGACACGCCGGAACGAATTCGTGTGGGTTGTGTCACGCCGGTCTGGATACGTAACGAGGCGAATGCGGGCGGTTATTGCAACGTTCAATACCGTCGATTTCATCACGGTTTCCCCGTGTTTACGCGTGATCTTCGCTCGGCTGTGTAACGGAATATCCGCAGGTGTTTTCCGGGCCGGAATCGTGGGGAGAAGTCCTTGTGGCTGAACCCATCACTGAGGAGACCCTGCTTGTCCTCTGCGACCCTGCCCGCCGACGTGAGCGTTGTGGACGTCGTACTGCCGCACGAAGTGTCCGCGGTAGCGGACGCCCGACGCCGTCTGGCCGCCTACCTGAAGCGCTACCGGATCACTGCCGCCGCCTGCGACGACGCGCAGCTGGTGCTCTCGGAGCTGCTCTCCAATGCGATCCGGTACGCGCCCCCGCTGCCGGCGGGTGAGGTGCGGGCCGCGTGGTGGATCGACCGGGCCGGGATCCATGTCGAGGTGACCGACGGGCGCGGCGACACCGAGCCACGGCGGATCACGGACCCGCATCCGGAGTCGGTCGGCGGCCGCGGCCTGGCCATCGTCGACGTCCTCACCTCCAGCTGGGGCGTTCGCACCGCCGCCCGCCACCGCACGGTCCACGCGATCGTCCCGAGCTAGTTCGCCCTGGACCACCCCCGGCTGCAAGACTGCGGGGTTATGGGAAAGAAGTCGCGGCAGCGCGCGAAGAACACGACGACGACCGTCACGCTCGACCCGGCCGATCTGGTCGACGTCGGGCCGCGGGAACCCTGTCCGTGCGGTTCGGGCAAGCGGTTCAAGCAGTGCCACGGCAAGGACCGGGCACAGGCCGCCGACACCTTCGTGGTGCGGCCGTTCGAGGGCCTGCCGTCGGAGTGCGACCTGATCGCGTTCCGCGAGATCGTGCCGTCGGGCACGGTGCAGGTCGAACTCACCGGTGAGAATGCCGGAAGGGTCATCAACCTGGTCACCTTGCTGCCGATGGCGATGCCGGGCCTGGTGCGCGACGACGAGACGATCTGGATCGGCTTGCAGACGCACGCCTCGTCCGGTGACCCGAGCCGCGACCTCGGCCATGCGATCACCGCCGCGCTGAAGACCGACCCGGGCAACCCGGTCCAGGTCGGCGACCTGATGAAGGACGGGCCGCGGCTGCAGGACCTGATCGACACCAGCAAGCCGATCGAGATCAAGGTCCACGAAGGCTTCGACTACTGGGTCGGTGAGAACGTCGAGGACCCGACCGGTGAGGTCGCGGCCGGCCTGGAGCGCGCGAACGCAGCGGCTGCTCCGACGGTCCGGCTGGAGTCGGTCGAGGCGGCGTACTGGACGAAGATCGGCGACCGCATCTACCTGCGGTGGGTCATGCCGCACACGGAGGACACGCTGCTCGACGCGCTCGCCCGGCTGCACGCAGCTGGTGGGTCCGCGCTCATCGACGGCAGCCGCCTGATCGGCTCGTTCCGCGCCCTCGGCGTCCTCGCGCCGGTCTGGGAGCTGCCCGCCGGCACCGAGGCCGCCGACGTCGAGAAGCCCGCCGCCGACTTCGCCACCGCCCTCGAGAAGGCCCTCGCCACCGAGGCCCCGCTGACCACCGAAGAGCGCGCCGCCCGCGCCGGCCTCGCCAGCCGCCAGCTCACCATCCGCTGAACAGCAGAACGCCCGGCTGAATGCTCAGCCGGGCGTTTCTGTTCACCCAGAGTGGTCTAGGCCATGATCGTTCAAATGGGCCTGGAACGTGGACGGCCCAAGTCCTGCTGACGGGGGAGCAACAGGGCCTGGGCCTAGGCATGAAGAGTACTCAGGCCGGGGGCTCGGCACAAGCCCCGATTTCACTCCGCGTGTCGTAGGGCTTACGGGGCTGCGGGCGCCCGCAGAACCGGGCACGACATGCACCGCGGACCGCCCCGCCCGGAGCCGAGCTCGGAGCCGGAGATCCGGATGACCTCGATCCCGGACTCCTCCAGGCGCGCATTGGTCTCGACGGTCCGCTCGTACGCGATGCACACCCGCGGTGCCAGGGCCAAGGTGTTGTTCCCGTCGTCCCACTGCTCCCGCTCGGCCGTCACCGGGTCCAGCCCGGTGTCGATCCGCCGCAGCGTGTCGATCCCGAGCGCCTTCGCCGCCGCGACCAGGAACGGCTCGGACTCCGCGACGTGGAGCTGGTCGCCGTCGGTCGTGACCGCGAGCGCCCGCATCTCCTCCGCCATGTTCGGGTACATCAGCACGGCATCGGTGTCGACCATCGTGCACACGGTGTCCAGGTGCATCGTCGCCCGCTGCTGAGCGATCGGTACGGCGAGAACGGTGTGCGCGAGCCCCTTCGCGAAGACCCGCCGCGCCAGCCGCTCCACACCGGCCGGTGTGGTCCGCTCCCCGACCCCGACCGCGAGTACGCCGGGACCGAGCGCGAGCACGTCTCCGCCCTCGACATGCTCCAGTTGGTGGTCGTACACCTTGTCGGCGCCCGCGAACCGCGGGTGGAACGTGTAGATCAGCTCGGTCAGTTGCGTCTCGCGCATCCGGGCGGGCATCGCCAGCGAGGTGACCGCGACCGAGTCCCGGATCCAGACACTCGAGTCGCGGGTGAACAGCAGGTTCGGCAGGGGGTCGATCAGGAAGTCCTCGTGGGCCAGCAGCGATGTGACCAACCCGCCTGCGTGCACCTCGTCGTTGCGTACGCCGGCCATCAGCGCCTCCGCCAGCGCAGCCGCATCCAGATCGCCGAGTGCCGCCCGCAGGTAGTCGCGGAGGGTGTCGCCCAGGCGTAGGTCCTCCGTCGCGCCGGCGACGGCCTGTGCCCGGGCCTCAGGGTTGGTGAGCGACTCGGTCAGCAGCTCGCCGAGGTACAGCACCTCGACGTCGCGGTCGCGGAGCGCCTGGGCGAACGCGTCGTGCTCGTCCTGCGCCCGGCCGACCCAGGGGATGCCGTCGAACAGCAGCTTGTCGTTGTTGCGCGGGGTGAGCCGCCGGAGCTCGTTGCCCGGCCGGTGCAGCATCACCGTCCGCAGCGGACCGACCTCACTGTCGACGCCGTACGCCGTACTGCCCTGTCGCGTCTCGGTCATCCGTCCGCCCTTCGCTTGGCCGTGCCCACCACGCTACGACAACCCGATCAATCTGTCTGATTGTCCGACAATATGCGTCCGATGGCCAATCGGGGTCAGGCGCGGACCCGGTCGTAGAGCAGGCAGAGGGCGCCGGACTCGGTCGGGGTCGAGTCGGTCAGCTTCCACGACGTGGCCGGCAGGCCGTCCTCGAACAGCCGGGCCCCGCCGCCGACCACCTCGGGGTCGAGGGTGATGCTCAGCCGGTCGATCTCGTCGGCCGCCAGCAGCGCCCGGATCACGCTCGAGCTGGCCAGCACGATGATGTCGCCGCCGTCCTGGTCACGCAGTTGCTTGACCACGTCCGCGGGCTCGCCGTCGGCGATCCGGGAGTTCTGCCACGGCGCCTCGGTCAGCGTCGTCGAGAAGACCACCTTCTCGGTCTCGTTCAGCCAGCGGGAGAAGGCCCGGTCCTGCGGCGACGCGTTCTCGTCGTCGGCCACCGCCGGCCAGAAGCCGCCGAAGCCCTCGTAGTTCTTCCGGCCGAGCAGTGCCGTGGTGGCCGGCCCGGTCACCCGGATCATGTGGTCCCGGGCACCCTCGGTGATCGCGTGCGGGACGATCCAGCTCATGTCGTAGTCGCCACCGGCGCCGTTCACCCGTCCGTCGAGGGAGAGCGAGATGTTGGCGGTCACTGTGCGGGTCATTTCTTTACCTCTTCCAGTTCGTTTCTTCCTGACACCGGAAATCCTGCCGCCGCTGCGACCCGGGAACATCTGCCACCTGGCCGATATCGATCGTCCCCTGGCTGACCGTCGTACGAAAGGACGAGAAATCCGCGGGCAGCGGCTGCTGACGAGGTCGATCGGCTGGAGAGGAACTAGGCTGCGGTGCTGTGCCCGATGAAGACCTGTCTCACGAACCGTTCGAGCGTGCCGTCGCCTGCGTGATCCCGGCGAAGGACGAGGCCGACCGGATCGCGGCGACCGTCGACGCGGTGCACAAGATCATCGGCGTCGACCTGGTCGTGGTCGTCGACGACGGATCCACGGACGGTACGACGGACGCGGCCGAGCGGGCCGGTGCAGTCGTCGTACGGCACGAGCGCAACCGCGGGAAGGCCGCCGCGATGGAGACCGGTGCGGCCGCTGTCGCGGAGCGGGACGGTGCGCGGCCGCGGCACCTGCTGTTCCTCGACGCCGACCTGACCGACACCGCGTCCGGAGCGGGTCCGCTGATCGAGCCGGTGCAGACCGGCCGCGCGGACATGACCATCGGGACATTGCCGGCACAGCTCCGGGCCGACGGGTCGAAAGCCGGCGGGCACGGGTTCGTGGTCCGGCTGGCGCGGGCCGGGATCCAGGAGGCGACCGGCTGGGCGCCGGAGCAGCCGTTGTCCGGGCAGCGCTGCATCACGCGGGCCGCGTTCGATTCCGCCGTACCGCTCGCTGCCGGGTTCGGTGTCGAGACCGCGTTGACGATCGACCTGGGCCGGAAGGGCTTCCGGATCCTGGAGGTGCCGATCGAGGTCCGGCACCGCGCGACCGGGACGGATCTGCGCGGCCAGTTGCACCGCGCAAAGCAGTACCTGCACGTCCGGCGTGCGCTCGCCGCTCGCAGTGCGCTGCCCGCGGACGGTGGTGGGCCGTCGCTGCGCAGTCTGTTTCCGCGGAGACTGCGCAATGAGCACTGAGCTGGGCCTGAAGTACGGCCGCCGAGCCGTCGCTCTCTACCTGGCCTGTACGGCGCTGATCGTCGCGGTCGGCCTGCTCGGTCCGTCGGTGGTCGTGCTGACCCTGACGAACAGGCACGCGTGGCTCCCGTCGTACTGGTTCGACACCAAGCCGAACGACTGGCTGGTGTCGGTGATGATCTACGTCGCGATCGCGCTCGGCGGGTACGGCGTTTTCCTTGCCACCAAGGCGCTGAAGCACGGCTGGGCGCCGCGCGTCGACCGGTTGATTGCCTTGGGCATCGGTACGACGGCGGCGATCACGTTGGTCCCGCCGATGGCGTCGGGCGACGTGCTGATCTACGCGGCGTACGGGCGCATCATGGCGCTCGGCGGCGACCCGTACACGGCCTCACCGGCCGACACCATCCGGCTCGGGTACGACCCGGTGATCGCCGCGACCGAGCGCCCGTGGCAGGGCGCGCGCAGCGTGTACGGACCGATCGCGACCTGGATCCAGTGGCTGTCCTCGCTGATCGGCGGCGACTCCGCGCAACTGACGGTGTGGATGCTGCAGTTGTCGGTCGCGATCAGCCTGGTCGTCACCGGGCTGCTGCTGGTCAAGCTGGTCGGCAAGGACCTGCCGGCCAAGCGGCGCGTGATCATGCTCAGCCTCGCCAACCCGCTGCTGCTGTGGTCGGTGCTGGCCGGTGCGCACAACGACGCGATCGCGGTGATGTTCGCGGTGATCGCGCTGGTGCTGTTCCGGCGGCACGTGTTCCTGGCCGGCATCCTGATCGGCGTCGCGGGCTGCACCAAGCTGTCGATCGGCCTGGTCGGGATCGCGATGCTGTGGGCGCTGCGCGCCGACCGTCGCAGGTGCCTCTACTTCTGCGGTGGCGGCGCGATCGCGATGGGCGGGCTGTACGCGATCGTCGGGCTGCAGGCGTTCCAGCAGGCACGGTCGCAGACGTCGTTCATCTCCACCGGTACGCCGCACAAGGTGCTGCTGAGCTTCTTCACCCTGTTCCTGCCGAACGGTCTGGTGCGGACCGTCCTGGCGATCCTCGCCTGGGTCGGCCTGATCGTGGTGGCGATCCTGCTGACGCAGGTGCTGCCGAAGTCGTTGGTGCCGCAAACGCATCCGGACGACCCGACGCCGGCCGCGATCCGCTACACCGCGATCTACGCGATCGCCTGGGTGCTGACCGCGATGTACTCGCTCCCCTGGTACGACGTGATCGCCTGGGCCGCCCTCGCCGCGGTCGCCGCGTCGAAGGTCGACGGCTTGATGGTCGTCCGTACGACGATGCTCGCGATCGCGTACGTCCCCGGGCGGGATCCGCACGCCCGCCAGGTCGCCGCGAGCCTGTCGGACTCCCTGGAGTTCTTCAGCGCGCGCCTGCGCGACACCCTCTGCCCGGCGATCGAACTGGCCGTCCTGATCGGCCTGATCGTCTGGGCCCGCCGCAACGGCGCCCAGTGGTGGCCGTACGACTGGCCCCGCCGCAAGCAGAAGGTTGTCGCGCAGAACGCCGAAGCGCGCTAACTCCAGAGGTCGTGGCCGGCTGCGATCGCCTTGGCGAGGACCGACTTCACCGGCTTCTTCAGGACGTTCGCGGCCGCGGCCACGTCGTCGTACTCCGGCTGCACGTTGATCACCTGACCGCCGTAGCGCGCGATCTTCACGTGGATCGACTGGCCGTCGACGTCGACGGTCGCGAACTCGCGGTCCGCGGCGTGCTTGCGGATCCCGAACTCGCGCAGCCCGATCGCCGAGGTCTCGGCCAGGATCACCGCGCGGACCGTCTCGGCGTTCGCGCTCCCGACCAGGACCGACAGCGTGTGCGCCGGACGGCCCTTCTTCATCAGGATCGGGGTCAGCCACGCGTCGGCGGCGCCCGCCTCCATCAGCCGGGCCAGGACCTGCGGCCAGATCCGCGGGTCGAGGTCGTCGACGTTGGTCTCGTAGACGAGCTCCGTGGCCAATTCGTCGGCCGACGCACCGAGCACCACGCGCAGGATGTTCGGCACCTCGACCGGGTCCCGGCCGCCCGCTCCGACGCCGGTCTGCTCGATCCGCATCGGCGGCAGCGGGCCGAACTCGTCCGCCAGCGTCGCCAGCAGGGCGGCGCCGGTCGGTGTCGTCATCTCGTACGGCGCCGGACCGCCGGTCACCGGTGCTTCGGCCTCGGAGACCAGATGAAGGACCGCGGGACCCGGGATCGGGATGCGGCCGTGCTGACCGCGCACCTGACCCCCGCCGCCCAGCACGATCGTCGAGACCACGATGTGATCGAGGTCGAGAGACACGGACGCGGCGGCGACGCCGACGATGTCCGCGATCGCGTCCAGCGCGCCGACTTCGTGGAAGTGCACGGTGTCCGGCTCCACCCCGTGAGCGGCAGCCTCCGCGCGGGCGAGACGCCCGAAAGTATCCAGCGCACGCGCCCGCACCGCGTCGTCGAGCTGAGCCTCCTCGAGCAGCCGCCGAACCTCGGCCCAGGCCCGCGTCGGACCCGAGTGCCCGTGCCCATGCCCCGCCCCGCCGCCTTCCCCGAGCCCATGACCATGCCCGTGCCCGACGCCCGCCTCCTGCCCATGATCGTGCCCGTGTCCGGCGTCCGGGATGTTCTCCGGATGTGGCGTGCCGTTGACCTCGACGGTGGCTTTGGTGGCGGCGATCTGGTGGCGGGCGGTCTGCGTGACGGTGACGGACAACGACGGGTCCACGGCAGCGACCGCCGCGTTCACCGCGTTCAGGTCGGCACCTGCCGAGATGAACGCGCCCAAGAGCATGTCACCGGAGGCGCCGGCCGAGCAGTCGATCCAAGCGACTCTCATCACGCCTCCTTCGTCTCGCGAGGAACCGACTGCCGAGCGACGCGTGCCGCGAACACCCCGGCCCCGAAGCCGTTGTCGATGTTGACGACCGTCACCCCAGGCGCGCACGAGTTCAGCATCCCGAGCAGCGCAGCCAGTCCACCGAACGAGGCGCCGTACCCAACTGACGTCGGCACCGCCACCAGCGGCACCCCGACCAGCCCGCCGACGACGCTCGGGAGCGCGCCCTCCATCCCCGCGACCACGATCAAGCAGTCCGCCGCGTCGAGCCGCTCCCGCTCTCCAAGGATCCGGTGCAGCCCCGCGACGCCCACATCGGTGATGACATCCACGCCGGCGCCGAACACGCGAGCCGTCGTCGCCGCCTCGGCAGCCACCGGAGCGTCCGACGTACCGGCTGCCACGACGGCGACAGTTCCCCGCCGCGTCGGCGGTTCGCCGAGCACCGCCGTACGGCCGACCGGGTCCACCACCGCATCCGGCAGCGCGGCAGTCACCGCCGCCTGGGCCTCGTCCGTCAACCGGGTCGCCAGTACGGCGTGACCGGGGTGTGTGGCGTGCAGGGTTCGCAGCAGTTCCACGACCTGAGACGGCGTCTTGCCCGCGCCGTAGACGACTTCGGCGTCTCCCGTGCGCCCGAGCCGGTCGGTGTCGAGCCGTGCGTAGCCGAGGTCGTGGACGCCCGGTTGTGGGCCCTGATCAGGCAAATGTGTCACGCCGCGAATCTACGTTGCCCCGGGCCGAGGTACCGCATCCGTCCCCGGTCGTGCACGCTGTGCGATCACCTGAACACTCAGGAATAACACTCGATGCCTTAGGCTCTCGTGCTGTGTCTTCGACGTTAGCCGGTGCCTTCGGGGTCGCCGCCCTCTTCGTGGCGGTGCTTGCCCTGGTGTTCGCGATCCAGGCCCTCCGGGCCCGGACGGTCTCGTCGGACCAGGTCGCACCCGCCCCAGTCCCCGAGCCGGAAGCCCAACCGGCCCAGCCGGAGGCCAAACCCGGCACCGTGAAGTCGGAGCTGCGCAGGCTCGGCAAGGACCTCGAAGTCACCCGCGGCGAGCTCAAGGGAACCCTCCAGCACCTTGCCGTCGTCCGGTACGACGCCTTCGGCGAAACCGGCGGCAAGCTCTCCTGGTCGATGGCAATCCTCGACGACAACGGCGACGGCGTCATCCTCACCTCGATCAACAGTCGCGCCGACGCCCGCACCTACGCCAAAGAAATCAAGTCCTTCACCAGCGAATCCAAACTCTCCCCCGAAGAGGAAGAGGCCTTGGAGAACCTCCGCAAGGAGTCCGAGCAGCCCTAGCGGCGTTTGGGAACGCGGGCGGTCAGGGCTCCGGGTTCTATTTCGGTGAACAGGGAGCGGCCGGCGCCGATGGGATCGCCGTCCAGTTGGCGCTGGACGTCTACGGCAGCGACGAGCTCGACCTTGCGGCCGGTGAAGCGTTCCAGGTACATGTCGGTGCGGTGGGTGCGGGTCAGGAGCCGCCAGACGACGATCGGCCACTGGGTCACGCGCCGCGGGGCGATCACGACGACGTCGAGGAGCCCGTCGTCGGGACGGGCGTCGGGGAGCAGAGGGATGTTGGCCTGCAGCATGCCGACGTTGCCGATCACGACCGTCCGGACGCGGCGTTCGATGGTCTCGGCGTCGTCGATGGTGATCTGGACGCGGACCGACGGGTGGTTGATGTTCTTCGCCGCCGACACCAGGTACGCCGTCCAGCCGATCTGCTTCTTCAGGTGCGGCGGGGCGTCGGAGATGATCGCGGCGTCCAGCCCGAGCCCGGCCATCACCGCGAACCGGTCGGTGTCGAGCCCGTCACCGTTGACCCGGACCAGGTCGATCCGCCGGTCGCGTCCCTCGAGGATCCGCTCCAGCGCGTCGTCCAGGTCGAGCGGGATGTGCAGGTTGCGCGCCAGCAGGTTCCCGGTGCCGGCCGGGATCACCCCGACCGGGATCCCGGTGTGCGCGAGCGCCGAGCACACCACGCGGACCGTCCCGTCACCGCCCGCGACCAGCACCAGGTCGGACTCGTTCTCGATCGCCAGCTTCGCCATCGCGTTCCCGGCGTCGTCCACGCGGGTCTCCAGCCAGAGCGGATCGTCGAACCCGCGGACCGCGAGCGCCCGCGTCACCTTCCGCCGGAACGCCACGCCGTCGCCGACCTTGATCGGGTTCACGATGACGGCCGCCCGGGGCGGAGCCGTCGTACCGTCACCGTCCGACGGGGTACGCCGACGGCGCCGCCGCAGCCCCGGCCGGAGGCCGAACCCGATCGACGTCGCGGTCAGGATCGCCAGCCCGAGCGCCCAGCCGCCGAGTACGTCGGACACGTAATGGACGTTCAGCGCGATCCGGTCGGCCGACGCGATCCACACCACCGCGATCACCGGCAGTAGCACCAGCAGCCGGAACCGTCGCCGCCAGCCGCGCACCGACGGCAGCACGACACCGAGCGCGCCGGCCATCACGAACGCGGCCGTCGCGTGACCGGACACGTACGAGAAGCCGCCGTTCTCGACCAGCATCAGCGCCGGCCGCTCCCGCTCGAAGATCGCCTTGACGGCCTGCACCAGGCCCAGCTCGGCGCCGGCGGAGGTGAGCAACCAGACGGTCAGCAACCGCGCCCGGCGATGCCACAGGTACGCCGCGACGACCACGATCACCGCCCGCGACGTCCAGGGCAGCACGACCGCCCCGATCACCTGCCAGACGTCCACGACGCTCTCGTGCGCAGCGCCGTACGACGCAGCTCGAGCGGCGACCGACTGGTCCCAGCGGGCCAGCGGCGGCCAGTGCCCGAACACGAGCACCGTGATCACGGCGAACGGCAGCGCACCCAGCACGACCGTGAGCACACGACCGATCGGACCGGGTGGGTGATGGTTCATGGCCCGCTCAGATCCCCCTAGGTGGTCACGTGTACCTAGATCATCATCCCGAATAGACTTCGCCGGTTCTGACACGCCCCGATACCCTCAGGGTGTGATTGACGCGAAACTGCTCCGTGAGACCCCTGATGTCGTGCGCGCCGCCCTGACCAAGCGCGGCGAGAGTACGGACCTGGTCGACCAGATCCTGGTCGCTGACGGGGAGCGTCGATCGTCCATCTCCGCCTTCGAGGCGCTCCGGGCCGAGCAGAAGTCGCTCGGCAAGCAGGTCGCCCAGGCCAAGGGTGACGACCGCACCGCGCTGCTCGAGCGCACCAAGGCGCTGGCCGCCGAGGTCAAGGCCAACGAGGCCGCCGCGAACGACGCCGCCCGCCGCTTCGACGAGCTCGCCGCCGCCCTGCCGAACCTGGTGTCCGACGAGGCCCCGGTCGGCGGCGAGGACGACTACGTGGTGGTGGAGGAGGTCGGCAAGCCGCGCGACTTCGCGGCGGAGGGTTTCGAGCCCCGCGACCACCTGGCGCTGGGCGAGCTACTCGGCGCGATCGACATGGAACGCGGCGCGAAGATCAGCGGATCCCGGTTCTACTTCCTCAAGGGCGTCGGGATGCTGCTCCAGCTCGGCATGCTGCAGCTGGCCGTCCAGCAGGCGGTGGAGAACGGCTTCACCCCGATGATCACGCCGACGCTGGTCAAGCCCGAGGTGATGGGCGGCACCGGCTACCTGTCGGCGCACGACGACGTGTACCGCCTCGAGGACCCCGAGCTGTACCTGACCGGTACGTCGGAGGTCGCGCTGGCCGGCTACCACATGGACGAGATCCTCGACCTGAGCAACGGCCCGATCCGGTACGCCGGGTGGTCGTCGTGCTACCGCAAGGAAGCCGGGTCGCACGGGAAGGACACCCGCGGGATCATCCGCGTCCACCAGTTCGACAAGGTCGAGATGTTCTCCTACTGCAGGCTGGAGGATGCGGCCGCGGAGCACCTGCGGCTGCTGGCCTGGGAGAAGGAGATGCTCGACAAGATGGAGTTGAGCTACCGGGTGATCGACACCGCGACCGGTGACCTGGGCGTCTCGGCGTACCGGAAGTTCGACTGCGAGGCGTGGGTGCCGACGCAGGGCCGGTACCGCGAGCTGACCTCGACGTCGAACTGCACGGACTTCCAGGCCCGTCGCCTGAACATCCGGCACCGCGACGCCGACGGCAAGACGCAGCCGGTCGCGACGCTGAACGGCACCCTGGCGACCACTCGCTGGATCGTCGCGATCCTCGAGACGCACCAGCTGGCCGACGGCTCGGTCCGGGTGCCGACCGCGCTGCAGCCGTACGTCGGCGGCCGCGAGGTCCTCGAACCGGTCGCCAAATGACGGATGGTCCGCGGCCGACGGCCGTTGCCCTGGACATCGATGGGACGCTGATCGACCACGACGAGGGGATGTCGCCCGCGGTCGTCGACGCGGTCCGCCGTACCGCCGAGCAGGTGCCCGTGATCCTGGCCACCGGCCGGGCCTGGTCGACCACCAAGCCGGTGGCCGAGCGGCTCGGGCTGCGGTCCGGCGGATTCGTTGTCTGCAGCAACGGTGCGCGTACGCTGCGCTACCCGGACGGCGAGGTCGTCGACGAGCGGACCTTCGACCCGTCGACGGTGATCACGTCGGTGCGCCGGTACGCGCCGAACGCACGGATGGCGGTCGAGGACCAGGACGGCAGCTACCTGGTCACCGCGCCTTTCCCGGACGGCGATCTCGGCGCGAACGCGCGGATCCGCGTGGTCGGCGACGACGAGCTCGCACCGCAACCCGTGACCCGGTTGATCATCCGGGACCCGGACCAGTCCGAGAGCGATTTCGTCCACCTGGCGGAACGCCTCGGCCTGCACGGGGTGAGCTACTTCGTGGGCTGGACCGCGTGGCTGGACATCGCGCCCGAGGGTGTGGACAAGTCGACCGGCCTGAAGGTGGCGCTCGCCCAGTACAACCTGGACCCGGCCGGTCTGCTGGCGATCGGTGACGGACGCAACGACATCGAGATGCTCACGTACGCCGGTCTCGGCATCGCGATGGACTCCGCCCCGGACGAGGTGAAGGTCGCCGCCGACGAGGTCACCAAGTCCGTCCAGGACGACGGCGTCGCCGCCGTACTCAACCGCTGGTTCTAGGCAACCTTTTCGGGCAGAACCGAAACCACTTGACAAACCACATGCCATAGGCAAGCGAAAGGCCCGGACTCCCTGTGATCACAGGGCGTCCGGGCCAAGCCCATACCCCTCTGTCCTTCTTTCTTCAGTTCAAAAGAGGAAGGAGAAGGTGGGGTGTCCGATAGTCCGCTGGCGGGCCGAGTATCGGATCAGGCGACTCGGCTGCCGCCGGTGCGGCGCGGCTGGTGCTGCTGGTCGACGACGGTGTCGAACGCGTCCAGCACGGCGCCGAGCTCGGGCCGCGGCCGCGGCGTCTTGGCTGCCGGGCTCTGACCGCGACGGGCCCGCCGCAGGTGCCTCTTGACCGTCGACAGCGAGCAGCCGAGCCGCATGGCCAGGGACTCCAGGCTGTCGTTCGGGTACTGGGTGCGCAGCCGCAGGACTTCTTCGTGGCTGACCGGACGGCGGGTGCCCCGCGCGCCGGCAAGCTGGTCGAAGTCGTCCGCCTGCACCTCGACGTCGAGCAGGTTGCGGATCGAACGCCGTTGCGCAGCAGTGGTTCCGGCGACGAAGCCGCTCACGTCGTGCTCGGCGACGGCGCTGTACAGGCAGTCCGTGAAGAGCGGGCACGACGCGCAGATCGTCTTGGCCTCGCGGACGAGCTGCTCGTAGCGCTCCCTGGTACGACGCGTTGCGGACGCCGGCGGCGGCTCCTCCATCAGGCGGTGCTGGAAAATGTCGGAACGCGCGATGCAGCCGGTCATTGCCCCCTCCCCCTTGGAACATGTGTCGACAGCCGCTCGGGAGCTACTGCCCCCCGGCCCCGCTAGATTGGCGCTGTTGACGATCATCAAGGCTCCCCAAGTATCAAGACCCGAATGAACGAACGGTGAACGACGTTCGTCCGCACGGATCCGCTAGCTGATGGACCTGCGCAATGTGCCTGCCCACCGTGTCGTCCCGGGCGCGGGACGGACCGATCCATAACTGTTGACGTCGCTGCCGCGGTTTTGGTTGCAGCCAATTCCGCAACAGTTCTTCGACGCTTGTATGTGCTTCCGGAGGTGGGGCGGCATCAGTCGCGCTGATCCAGAACAGGCTTACGACGCGAACGAACAGCCCCCGGTTCCCCGCCAGACCACCGCATGAAATCACGCGTCCCCCGGGTGGCGCAGGGGAACTAGCTGCCTTTGCAGCATCCTGCCGTAACGGTCTGGTGACGTTGTCAAAAGCTCAATCAGATAAGTCAAAAAGACTTGAAACCAACGTCTTACCGCTTGCGCCCGAGGCACCTGGAAGGGTAGTGCGCGACCAGCTCGCGCGAAGGTGCCGTGGCGATATCGTTACCCGGTGACGGTTCCGCGAAACCCCCGCTTGATAGCCACCGATCTCGACGGGACGCTCGTCCGTAGTGACGGCACCGTGTCCGACCGGACCCGCGCCGCGGTGCTCGCGGCGCAGCAGGCGGGAAGTGTTTTCGTAATGGTCACCGCCCGGCCACCTCGCTGGCTGCACGACCTGTCGTACCTGGTCGGCGAGCACGGTGTCGCGATTGTTGCCAACGGCTCCATTCTGTACGACGTCCTGCGCCGCAAGGCGATTCGGACCAGGTTGATCGAGCCCGCGGTCGCACTCGAGGTGGCGCAGGCGATCCGGGCGGCGATTCCGGACGTGCAGTTCGCCATCGAGCGACCGGACCGCTACGGACAGGAACCGGTCTACCTGAATCGCTGGCCGACACCGGACGACACCTTGGTCGCCGCGGTGGAGGAGTTGCTCGCGGAGCCGGCCGCCAAGCTGCTCGTCCGGCATCCGAGCCTGCAGTCCGACGAGCTGCTCGGACTGGTGAATCCGTTGGTGGGCCAACGAGTGACCGCCAGTCACAGCGGAGGTCACGGTTTGGTGGAGATTTCGGCCGGTGGCGTCTCGAAGGCCACGATGCTGGCCGATTTCGCCGCCACACAAGGGATCTCGGCTGCTGAGACGATCGCGTTCGGTGACTCGGTCAACGATCTTCCGATGCTCGCCTGGGCCGGAACGTCGTACGGCGTCGCGAACGCGCACCCCGAAGTCCTCGCGGTGGTGGACAGAATTGCCCCCGCAAACGACGAGGACGGCGTCGCCGCCGTCCTCGAGGAGTTCTTCCAGCCTTTGAAATAAGGCGTTACAGGTACATCCCGCCGCTGCCCGGGCCGTCGGTGTTGGCGGCCTGGGGTGCGCCGGGAAACGCGGGGTGCTCTTCGCCGGGCAACTGCTGGCCACCCGGCAGTGCACGACGCATCTGCTCCAGCTGCTGACGCGCGGCCATCTGCTGCGCGAACAACGCTGTCTGGATGCCGTGGAACAAGCCTTCCAGCCAGCCCACCAGCTGCGCCTGCGCGATCCGCAGCTCGGCGTCGGTCGGCGTGCTGTCGTCGGTGAAGTCGAGGCTGAGACGCTCCAGCTCCTCGACCAGTTCCGGCGCGAGGCCGCTTTCGAGTTCCTTGATCGACGCCTCGTGGATCGAGCGCAGTCGCGCCCGGGAGGCTTCGTCGAGCGGTGCCGACTTCACCTCTTCCAGCAGCTGCCGGATCATGTTCGCGACCCGCATCACCTTGGCCGGCTGCTCGACCAACTCCGTCACCGAGCGCGGTTCGTCGTCGTGCTCGTCCTCGTCGGAGCGCGGCGGTCCCTCGACGGCCATGCCGTCCGGTCCGACGATGAGCACCTTGCCGTCTTCGGTGCGCGCCCCGGCCATCGGGACTTCCTGGCCCTCGCTGCTGCTCTCACTCATCTGCCCATCCTAGGCCGGGGTCATGAGGCGCGGGCTCGGTGGCGGCGTACGGCGTCCCGGTTGGCGCAGCCGGGGCTGCAGTAGCGCTGGCGCCCGGTGCGCGAGAGGTCGGCGTACACGTTGTCGCAGCCCTCGGTGGCGCAGCGGCCGAGCCGGGTGATGCCACGGCCGGCCAGGTGCAGCGCCGTACCGGTGCTGATCAGTGTCGCGACCAGTCGCCCGACGGGCACGGTGTCCGGGCGGTAGTGCATGTGCCAGCCGTCGCCGGCGTGGTTGGTGAGCCGCGGATGCTCGGTGTACTTCGCGAGCATCGCATTCAGTAGGTCGACCCGCGCCTGCTCGTCCGGTGCGTCCACGACCAGCAGCCACTCGTCGAGCGCGGTGCGTACGGCGGCCAGATCCGCGGCGGTGACGTGCCGCTCGCGCACCAGGCGGCTCTCGACGCCGCTCTCCTCGCACCGCTCGGCCAGCTCGTCCGGTGTATTCGCCGGGCGCGTCACCAGGTTCACCGCGAGCAGGACCGCGTCCGCGCCGTAAGGGTTGAGATGCATAATGCCATTACATCACGATGGATCCATGACTGACCTCCACCGTCATCGCTGGTCCGCGATCTCGAGCCACCACGTCAGCGAAGGGCTGGTCGTGTACCAGCGGTGTGCTTGCGGCCAATGGCGCATCACAAGCACACCGCCGTACCCCGTTGCCCACCCAGAGATCGCGTCAGTCGATACGGCTGACCATCGGTAGGCGGGAACGGGTGAGCAGCCAGGCGAGGAGGCCGGCGAACAGCGGTACGACGATCACGATGCCGCCGATCTCCGCCCACGGGACCACGAAGTGCGGTGACCCGAACGCCGCGTGCGCGGTGTAGCCGTACAGCGCACCGACTCCCACGCCCAGCACGCAGCCCAGCTGTCCGAGCACCCAAGCCTGCGCCGCCGCGAGCGACCGCCGGCGCCTCGGGGGCGCACCGATCGCAGCGAGTGTGGCGAGATCGGCTCGTCCCTCGGCAGCTGACAACGACACCGAGATCGCGACGCCGAGCAGTGTGACCACCGTCGCCGCGAGCAGGATCCCGATCAGGAACAGCCGTCCCGGGCTCTGGTACCCCTTCTCGACCTGAAGCCCCTCATCCGTCCCGAGCGTCCGGGCGACCGCGGCGAGCTCGTCCTTGGACGGCTCCCTCGTCAGCTCGAAATGCACCTCGCTGACCCGGATCGTGCCCAGCTCGCGGGCCGCGTCCCGACTGATCAACGCGGTGTCCCGCAGGAACTGGACCGCGGGCGGGCCACCGAACGACACGGCGTCGAGGTTCCGCAGATAGTTCTGGTCGTCATCGTTGTACATGGCAACCTTCTGCCCGGGCTCGAGCTCGACGCCCGGAACCACCACCTTGCCGGCCCGCAGTGCGGCGGCAGCCTTCTCGCCGTACTCCCCGAACCGGGCGATGAACGCCGGATCCACTGCCTGCAGACTGAATCCGGCCATTCCCTCGGAGCTCTCCGGCGTCGCGACCACAAGGATCGGCAGGTAGCCGTATTCGTTGGGCTTTGCGTTCGGCAACAGTACGTCGCCGAGCTCGTACTGCGTCCGCACCGGCAACTGCGCGTTCAAAGCCGAGACGAGCGCCGGCGTAATCGTGGTCTCACCCAGAACGCCTTGGTTGACACGCAGTACGGCGTCACCGTGCCGGCCGGCTGCGACGTAGTTCGCGGCGTCGGCCGCAATCGAGTTGGACGCGGCGAACGCGACGGCAGCCGTGCCGGCGACGGCCATCATGATCGCCGCGGTCGCGGGACCCGTGCGATGCCGGTGCCGTGCGGCGTCGCGCATCGCCATCCGGCCGCTCAACGGCAGCGACCGCGCCAGGCCGGCGACCTTCACGACCAGACTCGGCAACATCCACACCAGTGCGATGATCGACGCCGTGATCCCGAGCAGGACCAGCGCGATCGGACCGCTCGGCGTCGCGCTCGCCTGCTGACCCATCGGCGAGTGCCGCGCCGACCTCAACGCGGCGGCGATCAGCGCGCTGCCCGCGAAGACGCACACCAGCCCGCCGGCGAGCAGGACCACCGCGGCGATCCGGATCCGCGCCGCCTTCGCCGTCACGCTGAACCGCCCGGCCAGCGCAGCCATCGGCGCCTGCCGACCGGCACTGATCGCCGGTACGACGGCAGCGGCGAGTCCGGCGCCGAGACCGAGGACGGCGATCGCCACGATCGTGCCCCAGGGGATCTGCCAGGCCGTGAAGATCGTGTCCGTCATCCGTTCCCAGACGGGCTTCGCGCTGACCACCGCGATTGCGGCGATCACCAGTCCGCCGGCCACGCCGACCAGTCCGGCGAACAGACCTTGCAGCACGACGATCCGCCGGACGTCACCCGGCGTACCTCCGGCCGCCATCACCAGACCGAGTTCGCGGGTCTGGCGGCGCGCGCCGACCGCGAACGCCGTACCGGCGAGCAGCACGATCTCCAGGATGCCGAAGCCGATGACCAGCGCCATCGCGGCGTACGGACCGATGTCGTCGGCGGTCGTGCCGTACGGGTCCGGTGGCGGATCGACGATGGTTGCTCGCGGCAAGAGAAACAAGCCCTTGTCGACCAGGTCGGCGCTGAGCCGGTCGGTGTCGGCCGAGTCCGGCAGGTCGACGAGGTACTGGACGGTGCGCGTCGGGTCGACATCGTTCAGCGCGGAGTCCGGCGTGGCGAAGATTGCCGGCGTGCTCTGGGTGGTGAGCATCCGGGCGATGCCGACGACGGCGTACCTCTTGCCGTTCGTGCTCTCGACTCTGTCGGTCCGGCCGAGCTTCTCGGCGAGTGACGGCGAGATCGCGACCTCATCGGGCTTCGCCGGGAGCCGGCCCTTGTCGAGCTTGACGGTCCCGGTCGTCAACGGGTTCGCGCCGTCGCCCGTGAGCAGCGTGACCGTGGTCCTCGAGTCCGGGATACGGACTTCGACCATGCCGGAGTCGACGAACTGGCGGGCCAGCTTCGTCCCCGCTGGGAGCAGCGGACTCGGGTCGAACGCCGACGGTGTCCGGACCGCCTTGTCGTGGCCCTCGGCCGGCGACGGTTCGCCGTACGTCATCTCCCGGCCCGGCGGCACCTGAAGCTTGTCGTACTGCGTGACATCGAGCCGGCCGTCCGCGCGGCCGATCGTGTTGGCGGCCAGCGTTTCGCCGCTCGGGCTCGCGGACTTCAGCACGATGCCCAGCCAGCTCGCGGCCAGCACCGGCAGGCCGATCAGGGCCGCGACCAGTAACGTGCGGCCGAGCGATCTTCGCGCCGTACGCCGAGCGATGCGCAGCGGCGCGGTCCACTGGCCCATCAGCGGCTCTCCTGCAGCAGCGCATCCGCATCCGGAAGCGGGCCCGCCTGTCCTACCAGTACGCCGTCGCGCAGGTAGACCACGCGGTCGGCCCAGGCGGCGTGCCGGGCGTCGTGGGTGACGAGGACCCCGCCGATGCCGTGCTGGTCGCAACGGTCCCGGAGCAGCCGCAGTACGGCCTCGCCGGTGTCGGAGTCGAGCGCGCCCGTCGGCTCGTCCGCGAGCAGCAGGCGGCGTTCGCCGACGATCGCGCGGGCGATCGCCACTCGTTGCCGTTGGCCACCGGACATGTCGTCGGGAAAGCGGTCGGCGAGTTCCTCGATTCCCACCTCCTGCAGCGCGGTGACGGCGTACTTGCGCGCAGCCCGGCTCCGGGTGCCGTCCAGCTCCAGCGGGAGCGCGACGTTCTCGGCCGCGGTCAGTGCCGGGATGAGGTTGAAGTCCTGGAACACGTAGCCGATCCTGCGACGACGCAGCGCCGCCACGGCGTTCCGGCTGAGCGTGGTCAGATCGTTGCCGTCGACAAGTACCTCGCCTGCGGTCGGCTGGTCGAGACCGCCGGCGCAGGTGAGCAACGTCGACTTTCCGGACCCGGACGGTCCCATCACGGCGACGAGCTCCCCCGGCGCAACGGCCAGATCCACACCCCGCAAGGCATGCACGGCCTGCTCACCCTGACCGTGCGTCCGCGTCAACTGGCGAATGTCGAGGATCACGAGTGGGTCTCCTGCTCATCCGGTACGTCGTACCTCTGGGGAGCCGGCCGTGGTTTGCCGCGGTGGCGTAACAGCATCGCCTCGCAGTGGTCGAGCCAGCGGATCTCGGCCTCGGCGCCGAAGATCATCGATTCGATGACCAGCTGCCAGGAGATCTCCCCCTCGGCGCTGTTGCGCTTCTGCCGGGTGAGTTCCTGCAGCGACTGCATGGTCGACATCCGCTGCCGCTGGACCACGGCGCTGACATCCACACCCGGCACCGCGAGCGCCAGGGCGAGCTTGATCGCGAGCTCGTCCCGCGGGCGCGACTCCCGGGCGACCGGGGTCTGGAACCACTTCGCCAGCTCGTCGCGCCCGGCGTCGGTGATCTCGTACATCGACCGGCCGTCGCCTTCCGACGACGCGGCGCGGACGAGGCCGTCACGTTCGAGGCGCGTCAACGTCGTGTAGACCTGCCCGATGTTCAGCGGCCAGGTCGCCCCGGTGGCGGCCTCGAACTCACCGCGCAGCTGGTAGCCGTACTTCGGATTGTCCTGGAGCAGCGCCAGCAATCCATGCTTGATCGACATGGATACCGAGTATGCATACTGAGTATGTGGCCGTCAATCCTCGCGGGTCAGGCGGCGGACCAGGCGGGCGGTGATCGCCTTCACGTCGTACGGGCGTCCGGTGCCCGGGGTCAGCTGATCGAGGACGAGGCCGTCGATCGCGAAGCGCAGCAGGCGGATCTCCTCGGCACCGCCCGGCAGGCCGGCGTTCGCGTTGAAGGCGACGTCGGCGTCGAAGCCCTGGCGGAGGGTGCGCGACAGGATCTCGTGCAGGCCGGGTCGGCGGGCCGCTTCGAGGCGGAGTTCGAGCAGCGCGAGCGTGAGTTCCGGCCGGCCGAGGAGGCGTTCGACGATGTAGTGGACGTAGTCCGTCATCAGTTCGAGGCCCGGCTCGCGAGCGGCGAGCGGCTCGAGGACGGCCTCGTCCGGGGCGAGGCGCTCGAAGATCCGCTCGCCGAGTGCGCCGAGCAGGGCGTCGCGGGTCTTGAAGTAGTTGGACGCCGTACCGGCCGGGAGTCCGGCGGCGGCGTCGACGGCTCGGTGGGTCAGGCCGCGGGCGCCGGCCTCCGCGAGCACGGCGAGGCCTGCGTCGGCCAGTCGAGTACGGCGTTCCGGATTCCGGGGCATGTTGACAAGGCTAGCAGAGTTCCACTACAACTGTCGTACACGACAACAACAGCTGTAGTAGTCAGGAGAGTTTATGCAACCCGCGGCATTCGGCGCGACCGTCGTCACCGACAACCCCTCGGAGGTCGCCGCCTTCTACACGCAGTACCTCGACCTGCAGGTCGGGATCGATCTCGGCTGGTTCATCACGGTCCGCCGCGGCACGGCGGACTGGGAGCTCGCGATCATGGAGCGCGGCCACCCGACGATTCCGGCGGCGGTGTCGGCGCAGACCGAGAGCGGATGCGTCTTCGGCTTCGTCGTCGACGACGCCGACAAGATCGCCGCCGCGCTGCGTGCGGGCGGCGTGAAGCTCGAGGGCGACCCGAAGACCGAGGTCTTCGGCCAACGGCACTTCTTCGTCCGCGACCCGGCCGGCACCTGGATCGACGTGATCCAGCTGGTCGAGCCCGACCCGGAATGGGTCGCCGCCAACCTGCCTACAGAGTGAGGAGGACCTTGCCCAGCTGGGTGGACCTCTCGAGGGTTTCGTGCGCCTTCGCGACCTCCTCGAGCGGGAACGTGGAGTGGACGACCGGAAGGACCTTCTGCTCCGCGATCAGCGGCCAGACGTGGCCGACGACCTCGGCGATGATCCGGCCCTTGTCCGCCACCGAACGGAACCGCAATCCAGTAGCGATCACGGATCCGCGCCGGCTGAGCAGCCGTCCGAGGTCCAGTTCGCCCTTCGCCCCGCCCTGCATCCCGATCACCACGAGGCGCCCGTCGTACGCGAGCGACTTCACGTTGTCGGTCAGGTACTTCGCGCCCATGATGTCGAGGATCACGTCGGCGCCCTCGCCCTTGGTCGCCTCGCTCACCACGGACGCCCACTCGGCGTCCTTGTAGTTGATCGCGACGTCTGCGCCGAGACGGGTGCAGAACTCCATCTTCTCCTTGGTGCCGACCGTGGTCAGCACCCGCGCACCGTGCGCGACGCCGAGCTGGATCGCCATCGTGCCGATCCCGGACGAGCCGCCGTGCACCAGCAGGGTCTCGCCCGCCTTGAGGTGCGCGGTCATGAAGATGTTCGACCAGACGGTCGCGACGACCTCGGGCAGCGCGGCCGCACTGACCAGGTCGAGACCGTCCGGCACAGGCATCACCTGCGGAGCGGGTACGACGACCTTCTCGGCGTACCCGCCGCCGGCGAGCAGCGCGCAACACTCGTCGCCGACCGACCAGCCCTCGACCTCGGCGCCGACCGCGGCGATCCGGCCGGACACCTCGAGGCCGATCGTGCCGGGAGCGCCCGGTGGCGGTGGATAGAAGCCCTGCCGCTGGAGCAGGTCGGCGCGGTTCACGCCGGCGGCGACGACGTCGATGACGACCTCGTCGTACGCCGGTTCCGGGTCCGGGATCTCGCCGATCCCGAGGACGTCGATTCCGCCGGCACCCTTGACCACGACAGCTCGCATGCTGCCCAACCTACCTTCAGCGCTCTCTTCAGCGTTCGTCTCAGCGTTCGACGAGTTTCGCCAGATCCTGTGCGATGGAGTCGAGGTAAGTGGTCTCGCCTATCGACTGGAACCAGTCCCATAGCTCGAGCGAGTGATA
Organism: Kribbella pratensis; assembly: GCF_004366075.1. Lineage (GTDB taxonomy): Bacteria > Actinomycetota > Actinomycetes > Propionibacteriales > Kribbellaceae > Kribbella > Kribbella pratensis. Next base: position 670,694 of record NZ_SODU01000002.1, read on the forward strand.
GAGCCGGTAGAGGTCGATCCGGTCCTCGGGTACGGCGCCGTAGCCGTCGGTGAGGCCGGCGAGCTTCTCGGGGTTGTCGTGGGCGGAGTACTGGATCGTCTTCGCGAGATCGATGAGTGGATCGGCGGCGATCGCGTTCTCCACGTCGATGAAACCGTTCACGCGCCAGGTGGTCGGATCCACGAGGATGTTGCCTTCGTGGAAGTCGTTGTGACACAGGACGGCTGCCCGGTTGTCCGCGAACAGGTGCGCGTGCTGTTCGACGTGGGCCGTGATCCCGGCGTGCAGCTTCGGGTCACCGCCGAGCTGCTCGAACTCCTGCAGCTTCTTCGCGAACTGCCGCCGCATGTACTGATCGTTGTCCGGCAGCGGGTCGAGGATCTGATCGGTCAGATAGCCGTACGCCGGTTGCGCGATGCGGTGAACGCGCTGCAACAGCTCGCCGAGTTGCGCGTACATCGCCCGCCAATCGGGCGGCTCGGCCTCGGACAGCGGAACGCCGTCGACCTTCGACAGCATCGTGACGCCGTCGCCGACGTGCATCACCCGTGGGATCGAGCCGGTGAGCTCCTGCTCCAGCATCCCGTAGACGTGTACTTCTTTCGCCTGCTTCCAGAGCCACTCCGGCGCGTAGACCTTCACGATCACCGGGTCTGCGGACGTGCGCACCTCGTACACGGTGCTCAACTGCCCGCCGGTGCGCTCCACAACCTCGCTGACGTCGAGGCCGATGACGTCCCTCACCAGCTGCGCGACATCCATGCGTCGAACTTATTGTCGACGTCCAGCGGTTTTCAGCCGTCTAGGTCCGACCAGGTGTCGACGTCGTCGCCTGCGTGGGTCGGTTCGGTCCAGGCGAGGTCGAGGCCGGCGAGCGTACGGCGTACCGACTTGTCTCTCGGGTCGCCTACGTCGTGGATCGCCTTCGCCAACGCGGTACGCCGGTACGCGGCCGCGAGCTGCTGCTCCCGGCCGTCGGTGTCGCGCAGCCCGTAACCGTCGTGCTCCGCGAGCCCCTGGACGAGCGTCGTCACGTCGGCCTCGGTGATCCACGGCAGGTCACAACTCACCACCACGACGACCGGTGCCGTCCCATGCTGGAGTCCGGCCGCCAGCCCCGCTACTGGCCCGCCCGACGGCGGGTCCTCAACCGTCCAGTCCACTTCCCGGTACGTCGTACGCACCGGGCCCACGACCACAGTCGAGGCGGCCCCTGCCGTCGCCGTCAACACCCGGTCCAGCAACGACAGCCCGTCGAGCACGAGCATCGCCTTGTCCACACCACCGAACCGAGTGGACCCGCCCCCCGCCAGCACCACCACGTCGAACTCCACCGCAGCAGTCTCGCACCTGTCCGGCGCCACCTGCGCGGTGCGGCTGAGGCGCCGCGAGTTTTCTGCGGCACCATGGAGAGATGAGGATTGCCGTGGTGCAGACCGCCAGTAGCTACGACAAGGTCGCCAACCGGGACGCGGTCAGCCGTCTGGTCGCGGACGCCGCGCAGGGCGGGCCTGACCTCGTGGTGCTGCCGGAGGCGATGATGTCCGACTTCGCGGTCGAGGGGGAGTCGGTGGCGGAGGCTGCCGAGGCGCTCGACGGCGAGTTCGTCACTACGCTCCGGAAGGCTGCGGTCGAGCACGGCGTGGCGATCGTGGCGGGGATGTTCGAACGCAGCTGCGACCAGCATCGTCCGTACAACACACTCCTGGCTGTCGGCGCGGACGGCGCACTGCTCGGCGCCTATCGCAAGATCCACCTGTACGACGCGTTCGGGTACAAGGAGTCCGACCAGCTGACACCTGGTGACGTAGCCCCGGTTGTGGTCCAGATCGGCGACCACTCGCTCGGTCTGATGACCTGCTACGACCTGCGCTTCCCAGAGCTCTCCCGCGCGCTTGTCGACGCAGGCGCCGAGGTGCTCGTCGTCCCGGCCGCCTGGGTCCGTGGACCGCTTAAGGAGCACCACTGGACCACACTGCTCACCGCCCGTGCTGTGGAGAACACCTGCTACGTCGCAGCGGCTGCACAGAACGGCAAGAAGTACTGCGGTCTCAGCCAGGTCATCGACCCGCAGGGCATCGCACTGGCGTCCGTGGGTGAGGCAGACGGGCATGCGTTCGCTGAGATCTCAGCCGAGCGACTGGCCGACGTACGCAAGCGCAACCCGTCCCTGCAGAACCGTCGGTACTCAGTCACTCCTCGCTGACCAGTGCGCGGACCGGCTGGCCCGAGGAACTCACTGACCCGTTAGCCTCCTGGCGTGGCGGATGGGTTTGATCTGGAGCATCACGGCGATCTCGAGGTCGGTGAGGGGCTGGTCGACCTCGCCGTCAACGTCCGCACGGGCACACCCCCGTCCTGGTTGCTCGACGCGATCACAGCGAGTCTGACCGATCTGGCGGCGTACCCACGGCAGGACGCCGCCGTTGCCGCGGTCGCGCACCGGCATGGTGTCGCGGCGGACCGGGTGCTGCTGACCGCGGGGGCTGCGGAGGCGTTCGTGCTGATAGCGCGGGCGTTCCGGCCGCGGCATCCGGTCGTGGTTCACCCACAGTTCACGGAGCCCGAGGCGGCGTTGCGTTCGGCCGGGCACCTGGTCGACCGGGTGATCCTGCGGCCCAAGGACGGGTTCACGCTGGACCCGTCCGCCGTACCGGCTGACGCTGATCTCGTTGTCATTGGTAACCCCACCAACCCGACATCGGTGCTGCACCGCGCCGACGGCCTGCGCGAACTGGCGCGACCCGACCGGATCCTGGTCGTCGACGAGGCGTTCATGGACGCCGTACCCGATGAGCCCGAGTCGCTCGCCGGCGCGTCGATCCCCGGGCTGGTCGTGGTGCGGAGCCTGACGAAAACGTGGGGACTCGCGGGACTGCGGGTCGGGTACGTCATCGCCGGCGCGGGTCTGATCGAGCAGCTGGCCGCGGTCCAACCGCACTGGCCGGTGTCCACTCCTGCGCTTGCGGCGGCAATTGCCTGCAGCAACGAGCGTGCCGTCGCGGAAGCGGCCCAGGCTGCGCTCGACATCGAACGCCAACGTGTCCATCTGCTTGACAGTCTCGGAACGGTCAGCGGACTTTCGACGTACGGCGTGGCGCGGGCTCCGTTCGTTCTCGTTCACGTTCCGGGGGCCGCGGAGGTGCGGGAATCCCTGCGTGCACAGGGGTTTGCGGTACGGCGTGGAGACACGTTCCCGGGACTCGGGCCGGACTGGTTGCGGGTCGCCGTACGGCCTGAGGACGTGACCGACGGGTTCGTGAAGGTGCTGTCGGAGCTGCTGCCGTCCAATCGAGTTGGCGCTGTAACGCGCGTGGGGTTTAGCTGAGGTCCTCTTTGCGCACAAGATGACCAGTGCCCCGGTTGGTATTCCCTGGGCAACTTTCTGGCCGTTCGCGAAGGGAGCAGCACAATGGGTCTCAACGATGACGACATGAACACCTCGTCCGAAGGTGGCGAGGGCGGCGGCGAGTACGGAGGCTCGAGCGGCTCGACCGCCGCACCCGGCGGCGGGGGCGGCGGGTACGGCGAAGAAGGTCCGGCCGACGGTGGCGCGTCGCAGGGCACCCAGGACGGCGGCGCCGACGGTGGCGCTGACGGCGGCGCCGACGGTGGCGCTGACGGTGGTGCCGGTGGAGGCGGCGGCTACGGCGAAGGTCCGGCCGACGGTGGCGCCTCACAGGGCACTCAGGACGGTGGCGCCGACGGTGGTGCCGGTGAAGGCGGCGGCTACGGCGAGGGCCCGGCTGACGGCGGCGCGTCGCAGGGCACCCAGGACGGTGGCGCTGACGGCGGCGCTGCGGGCGGGGCCGGCGAAGGTACCGCGGACGGCGGCGCGAACCCCAGCGGGACCGATGGCGGTGCTGACGGTGGCGCGGGCGGCTCTGATGGTGGTGCCGATGGTGGCGCGGACGGCGGCGCCGGCGGGAACTCCGGAAGCTGGTGACCACTGTGCCGGAGGCCGGGCAGTTCCCGCAGAACAACCATCCGGCCGCGCAGTCGGCGGCCGATGGCGGTGAGCAGTTGCGAGACGACCGCCCGGCACTCCGGCGCTGTGTGGCGGGGGATCTGGACGAATTCGCCAACTCCTACTGGGGTTCGCGGGCACTCTTGTCCCACGGCCCCGACCTCCCCGCGCCGTACGACGACCTGTTCAGTCTCGACGCCGTGGACGAACTGCTGTCGCGCCGCGGCCTACGGACGCCGTTCCTGCGGATCGCGAAGAACGGGTCGGTGGTCGGAGACAGCCAGTTCACCGGACCAGCTGGTGCCGGCGCGGAGATCGCGGACCAGGTACGAGACGACAAGGTAGCCGCGCTGTTCGCCAGCGGGCACACCGTCGTCCTGCAGGCACTGCACCGGACCTGGCCGGCATTGGTCGACTTCTCCACCCAGCTGTCCGCGGACGCTGGTCACCCGGTGCAGATCAACGCGTACATCACTCCGGCCGAGTCGCAGGGGTTCTCCGCGCACTACGACGTACACGACGTGTTCGTATTGCAAGTAGCCGGCGAGAAGCATTGGACCATCCACGAGCCGGTTCATCTCGACCCGCTCCGCAACCAGCCGTGGACCGACCATGCACGGGCCGTTCAAGAGGCCGCCCGCGACCAGGCTACGGTGATCGACGAAGTCCTGCGGCGCGGTGATGCGCTGTACGTGCCGCGCGGCTTCCTGCACTCGGCCAAGGCGCTAGGTGGTGTGAGCGCACACCTGACGGTCGGGATACACACACTGACGCGCTACCTGCTCGTGCAGGAGCTGGCTGCCCTTGCTGCGGATCAGGCGTCCCTGCGCACCGCACTACCTCTCGGCTTCGATCCTGGCGACCCGGAGCAACTAGCCCAGGTGCTGCCGCAAGTGGTCGAACTCTTCACGCAAGAGCTCCGTACGGCGACCCCGGACGCATTGGCCAACCGCCTCCGCCGCCGTACCTGGTCGAGCAACCGCCCAGCTCCACTCCCACCGCTGGCGCACGCCGCGTCCATCACCTCCCTCGCCGTCGGTACGACGGTCCGCCTCCGTGCCGGTCTCCGCTGCCGTCTCGTCCCCGGCGACCCGCTCGTCCTCCAACTCCCCGACCGAACCATTACCTTCCCGCCCGCCACGACCGCAGCCGTCACGGAACTCGTCTCGGGCGCCGACTGCAAGGTGGGAAACCTCCCGGGCCTCGACGACGCCGACCAACTCGTCCTGGTCCGCCGCCTCCTCACCGAGGCAGTCCTGGTCGCCACGGCCCAGTGACCACGGCCCAGTGACCACGGCCCAGCGACCACGGCCCAGTGACCATCGCGGGTGACCATCTGCTAGCTGAAGTCGGCGACCGTATCGTGAGGTGGCGTGGACCTCGGTGACATCAGATACCGACCGGAGACCGGCTGCGCGGCGCAGGCTGACCTCCGTCACGACTCCCTGACCGCGACCGCTCCGCCGGCCGAGCGCTGGCTCCTCATCGAGTCCCGCTCCGCCTGGCCCCGCCAAGCTCTGACCTCCCTTCGAAACAGCTCGTCCGGTGCCGAACTGGGTGATGTCGTTGCGCGCCGATGCCGCGAGTTGAGCATCCGGCCCGTACTGATCCGCCGGTACGGCCGGGTCGATCGGACTGGTCCCCGGCGCTGGGGACTGGTGGACTGCCGCCCCGGCCGCGAACTCGTTCGCTGGGGCGACCTGCCGACGGACGAACACCTACTGAACGTCCTCGCCGGCAAGGACCTGGGCCTGGTGAGCACTGCGCCGGTCTACCTCGTGTGCACGCACGGCCGACACGACGCGTGCTGCGCCGTCCGCGGACGCCCGGTCGCTGCGGCGCTGACTGCCGCCTACCCAGAACGCACCTGGGAATGCAGCCACATCGGCGGTGACCGATTCGCCGCGAACATTGTCGTGCTACCGCATGGCCTGTTCTACGGGCACGTCGCACCGACCCGCGCCGTCGAACTCGCCAAGCAGTACGACGAGGGTGCCGTCGTACCCGATCTCCTCCGTGGATCAGGTGCGTTCGTCCCGCCCGTCCAAGCCGCCCAGCACTTCGCCCGCGCTGCGGGTCACTCACCCGCGGTCGACAACCTCCTTCCGCAAACCGTTGAAGTCATCGGCGAGCACCGCTGGCGAATCCTCCTCGCATCCACCAACGGAACGGCATCAGGATCTTCGCCGGCCCGGCGCCTGATCGCCGTCGAAGTCTCGGCCCGCCTCGACACCGTCGACGCCCGCCTGACCTGCGCAGGTTCCTCTCCCGCCCAGATCCGTCACTTCGAACTCCACAACCTGACCACGGCCTGACCTGCGCAGGTTCCTCTCCGGCCCAGATCCGTCACTTCGAACTCCACAACCTGACCACGGCCTGACCCTGTTTTGACCACTGTTGCCCGCTGCCTGACGGCTACCGCCTGACCGTCACCTGAAGGGTCAGGTCGGGTCTGCCGGGCGATCCGAAGCGTGCTCGCCGTAGAAGGCTGACTGGCGCGCCATGATGTCGCGCATGGACGTACCGCGAGGTACGCCGTACACCGTGCCCGGGAAGTCCAGGTCGCGCTGGATCTGCCACAGCTCCTCGTGCCGGTCGGGGGAGAAGAGCTGGGCCGGGTCGCCGACGGCGATCCATCCGATCGGGAGGACCGTGCCTGCTTCCAGCCGCGAGTTCACGTGCAGCACGCTGTTGATCCGGAGCTCCGCGCCTGCGCCGGCGACAGAACCTGGGAACAACGCGGCGCCCGTGGCGATGAAGACTTCGTCCTCGACCGTGGCGCCGTTGACATGTGCATGGGGACCTATCAGGACCGCGTCGCCGATGAGCGCGGGATGATCGGCCCGGCCGCGCACCAGGGCGTTCTCCATCACCACACTGTTCTCACCGAGCCGGATCTCGCCGTTCTCCGCCGTCAGCACCGCACCGTGCAGGACCCTGCTGCCTTCGCCGAGGACGACGGCACCGCAGAGCACGGCCGATGGGGCGACGTACGCGGATTCGGGCACGACCGGTCGACGGCCGCGATGTTCCAGCAACATCTGCTGTCCTCTCGTCGCGTGATCACCTCGCTCCAGCTTGTACCAAAGTCGGTTGTGCGGAATCTCCACTGCCCGGGCCCTCACAACCCGGGCGGCGGTGTCCTCCGGGCCGTCCACATCGGGGGTGGCAGGCTCGGTCCGGCGGACAATCCGGGTGGAGAACCGCGAACTGAGCCAACATTAGAACAGATGTTCGATCAGATGCAACGTATCCTGACAGGTCAGGATGTGATGTCTCAGGACAACGGTGACGGTTCTGTATCAGGACAGCGGTGACTATGGATGTGTCACGACTTCCGTGACGGTTCGGCCTGGTTTGGGCGTGGTCCACCGGGGTCTGCCGTTGCCGATGTAGGTCGTGCTGCTGGGTGCATCGTCGACCGTTCCATTGGCCCACAGGACCCGCCGACTTACGAAGTCGACCAGGACGCCGATGCCAACGATGATCACTCCGGGCGGCCAAGCTCATCCTTCAGGGCCTCTTCATGCCGCTCCGAGTGTGGTCGGGTTAGCGTGCAGTGGGGGCGCTGCGAGGCGATCGTCCGTGCTAAATTCGTGCGAAAGCGCGAGCTTAGTCTCTAGTCGGGGCGCAACGGCGCAAGACGCCGAAAGGGCAAGGCCCACCTACTCCAGCTCAACCCTGGGAGGGACGCCATGCCCATACTCGAAGCCGTCGCGGATGCCGGGCCACGACCACCCGACGCCGCGAAGCCCATCCTGCTCGACGCCGCGCGGCCGGTCCTGTGCGTTCGCAATGTACGGGCGGCGCGTGCACTTGCGGTTCGTGCATGAGCCGGTGCTCGCTGCAGACACCGCGCGCGAGGAAGGGCTCATCATGGCCTTCATCGAAGCCCGAAACGTCAAGGAGTTGTACGCGGAGTACTCCCGCAAGGTGAGCCCGGCGCTGGTGATCTCGCGGCAGGCGTGGAGCTAGCCCAGAAGCTCACCAAGCAAGCCTAGGGCGGCACGGACTTCACCGTGCGCGACCTAGACGGCAACACAGTCGCCTTCGTCAGCTGAACGAAAGCCGCAAGCCGAGTCGGTTGCCTCACGCCGGCATCGCCGCGACCCGGCGATCCCGTTCGTTGAATGCGACCGACCCTGGCACTCGGAGCAGGCAAGATCCAACCGGTTAGGAGATGCACAGTATGGCTGTGACAAAGGACGGGCATCCGACGCAGGAGCTGCACACGCTGATTGCGTCGGCACTGGGCAAAGAGCCGATTGACTGGCATCGACCGCACACCGGGCTGTCGGCCGCGTCCTTCGTCGTGGGCTTTGCTGACGGCTCGAGCGCCTTCGTTAAGGCTGCGGTCGATGACCTGGGAGCGAAAGGGCTCCGTACAGAGCATGAGATCGTCTCCAGTATCGATAGCGACCTGGTCGCTCGGGAGCTGGCCTGGCTCGAGGACGGAGATCGCCCGGTCCTCGTGATGGAGGACCTGCGTGCTGCGCATTGGCCGGCCGACCATGACCCGGTGACGTGGAAGCCCGGTCAGTTCGATCTCCTGTTCGCGGCACTGCGGCGGGTCGGTGAGCTGCCCCCGCCGGCATCCCTTCCGTCAGCCCGGGACGGATTCCGGCCGCAGTGGCCGTTGATCGAGCGCGAGGCGGATGACTTCCTGGCGCTCGGCCTGTGCAGCGAGGCCTGGTTCAGCGCTGCGCTCGATGGACTGGTGGAAGCGGAGGGCAACGTCCCAGTCGGGGGTGATGCGCTGGTGCACAACGACGTCCGGAGCGACAATCTGTGTTTCGTGGGTCGACGCGTGGTGCTGGTGGACTGGGCCCAGGCCATTCGTGGGAACCCGCAGCAGGACCTCGCTTCGGCACTCGCTACGTTGCCACTCGAAGGCGGCCCAGATCCGTTCGACGTACTACCTGATGGAGGGCCTTGGGCGGCCCACATCGCCGGTCAGTACGCTCGCCGGGCCGCCCACGAGACGCAGGCTCCGCAGTGGCTCCGCATGGTCTTTCAACGTATCGCCGTGATCTGCCTCAGCTGGGCATCCCGCTCGCTCGACCTGCCACCTTGGACCGGAGCCCGCTGGCACGAGATCCGCTGACAACGGCAGCTGATCACGCGCCGGTCAACAAGATCCCTCACAAGCACACGGCAGGTGCGGCGCGACCAGCGAGTCGGCGTACGCTCCCCTGACTTCCAAGCTGACCATCGCGGCTGAGCGCGCCTACTAACGCGGTTGCTAGCAAGAGCCCTGGACGATCATAGACAACGGTCGACGGGCCGAGCGGACGACCGAAGTGTCACCACCAAGACCACCAGAACTGTCACCGAAGCTCATACAGAACTGTCACCGATGTTCTGCGACATGACACCTGACAGGTCAGGAATCAGCCGCTCAGATGCGCTCGGAGCTCAACCGCGGAGCCACCCGGGCGAGCACGTAGATCGTCAGACTCGCGATCAGCGCGAGCGCCGCGAGCGCCATCCACGGCAGCTCGTGACGCACCTCGAAGAGCTGCGCGAAGAACGCCGGTGCCAGCACGCTCGAGAAGGTGAACGAGTACTGCCAGTACGACAGGTATTTCCCCCGCCCGACGGTCGGCGAGATCGCGGCCGACAGCGCGTTGTTCGTCGCCGCGTGTAGTACGTCGGCGAACGCATAGCAGGCCGTGGCGAGTACCAGCACCGGCACAACCCATCCAGCCGCGATATGCACCTGTAGCGCCATCAGCAGCGCCCACACGGCGTACGTGATCCCAGCGACCACCATGACGTTCGTACGCCGCCGCCGCTCGGTGTGCCGTACGACGAGCGTCTGACCGGTGGCCAGCACGACAGACGTCGCCGCGATCAGTACGCCGATCAGCCACTTCGGTACTGTCAGCGCTTCAGCGACGTACACCGGCACGCCGACGCCGAGCATCATCGTGCAGAGCGCCAGTAACGTGTTGGCGCCGATCAGTGCCAGGAACGTCTTGTCCTTGCGCAGCAGCGGCGCCGGGCCGCTGTCCTGGTACGTCCGCTGGTGGTGCGACGGGTGCAGCCGCAGGAGGAGCAGCCCGGCGAGGTAGAACGTCACCGCGTTGAGGGCCATCGCGATCAGGAACGGTGCGTCTCCGCCGATCGCCAGCAGCCAGCCGGCCACCAGTGCGCCCAGAGCGAAGCCACCGGCCTGCATCATCCCGCCCAGGCCGAACCACCTGTCCCGCTCGCCCTCGTCGGCGACGTCCGCGAGCAGGCTGAAGATCGCCGACCAGAACACCCGCTGGCCGGTCGTCGTGACCAGCGCGCACAGGAACAGCAGCCACATCGATCGCCCGAAGAAGAAGCCCGTGAACGCCAGCCCCTGAGCGAACTGCGCAGCCACGACGAGGTTCCGCGGTCCGACGCGATCGATCACCTGACCCACCACGGCGGGTGCCGCGATGGAGAACAGCGTCGCGACGGTCAGCATCACGCCGGCGGTCCCGAGCGGGATGCCGGCGACCTTGTTGAAGAACAGCAGCACCAGCGGCCCGGCGCAGCCGCCGCCGAACGAGTCGATCGCCAGTCCGGCCAGCAGTGGGACCCGGCCGCGGACGTTCGGGAGGCCGAGTGACGCGGCTGCGGGCATGGCGGAGCGCTCCCATCGGTCTTTTCGGCGGCTGGCGAACCGTAGCAAGCGCCCGCGAGCCCATTCCATCCGATTTTCAGTCAGTCGTGCCTACCCGACGTACCGAGACGTTCCGCAGTGGACGCCAGGCGACGGCTGTCATCGCCACCATCGCCACGAAGGCGATCGCGAACGGTGCGGCCAGACCATACTGCTGCGCCAGTACGCCGCCAAGCGCGGAGCCGATCGCGGCACCGCCCACTGAGGCCAGGAGGTACACGCTGTTCACCCTGCCCATCAGAGCGTCCGGTGTGGCCAGCTGACGCGCTGTAGTCGACACAATGCCCCACACCACGGCGTGGACGCCGAACACAGCCATGGTCGCGCCGGCGACCCACGGGTTCCTGGTGAGCGCCAGGATCAGGTGGACCGTCGTCTCGATGACCAGTCCGGCGCGGAGGAGGGTCACTGACCCCACGCGCGGCTCAAGGAAGTGGTACGTCGGCATACCGAGCACACCGCCCACGGCACCGACCGACACGAGCAGACCGAACTGGGTCTCGCTCAGCCCCAGCTGCTCGCGCGCGAACAACACCCAGGTCGCGAAGGCGGCACAGAAGGTGATGTTCATGACCAGGATCGACAGGGCGAGCGTCCGTACGCCGGAGTGATGCCAGAGCCAGCGCACTCCTTCGCGCACCTCATGCAACACAGCTGCGCCGGAGTGGTCGGGCAGTGGCGGTCGTACAGCGACGCGAGCGATCAGGGCCGCGGCGGCGGCAAAGGTGACCGCGTCGAAGACCAGGGGGATGCCGGCACCTGCAGCGAACAACAGCGCGCCCAACGGTGGTCCGCCGAGTTGCTGGAGCACGGTGCCGCTGGCGAACAGTCGAGCGTTGGCCTTGCCGAGGTGGAGCTTCGGTACGGCGCTGACCAGCAATGCACCGGACGCGTTATCTGCCAGCGTTTCCGCCGTACCGAGAAGGAACAGGGCGAGGTAGACCGCCCAGAGCGGCGCGGTGTCGAGCAGTACGGCGAGACCGAGCGCGGCCAGGACGATCGCGCGAAAGGTGTCCGCGGCAACGATCATCAACCGGCGGTCGAGCCGGTCGACGAGGACGCCGCTGAACAGGGCGAAGAGCAGCCAGGGCAGCTGCTGGACGAAGGCAGCGGCCCCGACCGCTGCAGGTTCATTGGTGATGGAGGCGACGAGCAACGGGCCGGCGGCGCTCAGGGCGCCGTCGCCGAGGTTGGAGATGATCGCGGCCGGGAAGATCCTGCGGAAATCAGGTCCGAGCTCTGCCGGGACCAGGTACGCACCGAGGGAACGCATAGGAACTCCTGAGGGCATGACGAAGCGATGGACGCCGGCTGTGCAGCCGGCCGGTTCGCCCGGTCAGAGCGTCAGCGCGCCGACCGGCCGGTGTGTGCGATGCCCTCGAACGACCGAGACATTGCTCCCACCTCCGTCCATACCCTCAGCGGCGCCGCGCCGCTGCGCCGACCATACCGGCCCCTCCCCACCCCCGCACTCAGTTTCCACCCGGTATCCTCAACCCTCGGCGGCAACCGCCAGGAGGGTTCGCATAGCGGCCGAGTGCGCTGGTCTTGAAAACCGGTATGGCGGGTGACCGTCATCGTGGGTTCGAATCCCACACCCTCCGCTCTGAGTCGATCGATGTCGGCACACCTGCTAGTAGCCGCGTGTGCCGTCGGTTAGTTCTCGGAGGATGTCGAGGTGGCCGAGGTGGCGGGCGGTTTCTTCGATTACGTGGCCGAGGATCCAGCGGAGTGAGACGAGTGGGAGTCCTTCGGGAGCCCACCGCTCGAGTTCGTCGAGATCATGATCGGCGACGATCTGTCGTGAGATCTCACACTGTGCGTCGTAGGTGTCCAGGAGGACGGACAGCGGCTCGGAGAGGCTTGGTGTGGATGGTGTCGGCTCGCCCAGAAACGATCGAACGAACCAACCCAGCTCGACACTCGTGAGGTGGTACACCAGCCAGGCGATGCTCATCTGGGGTGAGGTCTCTGGCAAGAGCTGGCGACGCGCGTCCGCATCGGAGAGATCTGCACACTTGAGCCGCACGGTCTGTCGTTGCCAATCGAGCCACCCGCTCAGCATGGCCTTCTCATCTGCGGCGGGTTCCGGTCGCTGACGGGGATCCTTGTCCACATCGCAAACTCCACCACATAACGGCGGTCAGTCTGTTTTGAAGGTGAAGGTTTTGAGGACGGGTTCCACTGCGGCTAGCCGTTCGGCTCGTTGGACGCCGCAGCAGATTTCGATGTTGATGGCGATGTTGCCGTCGGCGCCGTTCTTGCCAAGGTCGAGTAAGTAGACGCGCTGCGACGAGCCTTCGATCGAACTGGCTTCCCAGTGCACGCCGGCGCTGAGGCCGCTTCCGATCAGGGTCGACGCCTTGGGATTGCCGGCTACGTCGATGACGTAGCCGGTGAGGCCGCCGACGGTCACGGCTTCCGGTGTGGCTGGTTTGAGCCACTTGTGGTGTGCCAGCCAGGTTGTGATCTCTTTGGCGGAGGTGCCGACGCCGGGTTCGGGTTCCTCCGCGCCGGTGGTCGCGGCAGCGCGTACGTCGCGCCAGACGCAGACACAGGGATGGTCGTTGGCGACCAGAGTCAGACCGAACTGGCCGGGTTCGTCTTCGAACATCTTCCAACCGGCCGGCACGGTGTAGGTCAGCGGAGTCTTGAAGATCTCGGACACATAGGTACCCGCGGGCAGCGGCTCGCCAGCTACAGGTCGAACACCACTCGACGAGGCCGTGGGGCTGCTCGGGGACGGGGACGCGCTCTGGTCTGCGGAGCACGCAGGCAGAATCACCAGCACCGCGACAGACAAAGCAGCAGTCAGCCGCTTGATCGAACCGTGTGACATCTCGACCCCCCCGGGCAGGGCGGGAGTCTGCGCAGACGACCGCTGCCGCCCCCTGTTGGCCTGGCCCGCCCCACCTTCGACCCTGCGCCCATATCGCGTGGACTACAAGACCGGGGCATCACTCGCCCCGCGCGGGATCACCCGAGCAGCCTCGATGGTGTTGAGGTCTCGGGTGGTGAAGCGGTGGTGCTCCCAGCCTTCGCCGAGGATGACGTGTAGGCAGGAGCGGGTGGTTTCGGGGTGGGGGCCGTGCGGGTTCTTGCGGGGAGTGTCCAGTTCGGCCGGGGTCACGGTGGCTATGAAGTCGCGGACCATGGCGAAGCGGCCGGCGTGGGCCTCGAGAACTTCGGCGTACGGCGGTTTCTCGGTCAGCGCGTCGTCGGCGGCGTGACCCAGGCCGAGCGGATGGAAGTCCTCGCGTTCGAGGATCGACCGGCCGAACCACAGGTCGATCGCGTGCACCAGGTGCCGCAGTGTCTGCGCGAACGACCACTCGCCGTCGACAGACACGTCGGCGCTGCCTTCCGGCATACCCGCGACGCGTTCGATCGTCGCCGACCAGGTCTGCTCGAGCTTGGCCCAGGCGACGCGGAGACCGTCGGGGTCCTCGGCACGCCGGTCCGCCCGGCCGGGGAAGCGGCGGTTCAGCTCGGCTTCGACGTACGCCGCGACTTCGACACCGTTCACCGTCAGGCTGGCCCCGGGCTCGGCCAGCCACGGCGCGTCGATGTCCGCGCCCTGGATGTCGACTCCGCGCATCACCGCGCCGGACAGATCGGACTCGACGAACCGAGCCCCGCGCAGGTTCGCCTCGAAGAACTCCGCGCCTTGCAAGTCGTCGGACTGCCCGAACTTCGCCATGCCATCTCCCTGGTTCGCTTGCCGTGCGGCGAGCCTAACGGTGACCTAGGACACAAAAGTCGTGCGTGCGACGGGCGGCCCGTGGTGAGGTCGAGGGACAGACCGAGCGCGGCGGAGGGAACAGGTTGTGGATGTTCTGAGTGCGGCGGAACGAGTGGGCTTCACGAAGCGGGACCAGACGCGGTTCGAGGGCCTGGAGGTCGGCACCGGCCCGCAATCGCCCGAGGATGCCGAGGAGCTGCTGGCGTACTGCGGTGTGCACCCGGCTGATCGTGACGCGATGCTGGCGGCGCGTCCGGACCCGGACCGCGACCCGGAATGGTGGGCGATCGCATGGGCGCTGGCAGGCGAGGTTGAGCGGGACCTGGATGTGGCGCTGCCGTCCACAGGTTTCAGAGGCTGGCCGGCAGTGCCGCGGAGTGCGTCGCCCGTCGGATTGTTCGCACCGGCGTGGGCGTTGCTGGCCAACCTGCCGAGGTTGCGTGAGCTCCACGCCCAGCGGGGCGTACCAGAGTCCGTGACTGTCGCAACCGTCTCGGCGCTCGGCGGAGTGATGCATACGCACCGGCACATCTTCGGCTGCGCGGGCGTCGGGCTGATGCCGCTCTGGGGTCCACCACTGAGATTCCGGGGTGCCGACTACGAGATCGGTCGGCATGACTTCACCCGTACCCACATGGGCCTGGGCGATGGTGTGTCCGGTCACGTGCTCTCCATTCACATCCCACCGACTGGGCGACTCGACGCACAGGAGTCAGAGGAGTCCGTCGCAACTGCAGTCGAGTCGTTCGAGCGCTGGTACCCGGAGGAGCCGCTCGCGGGGCTGGTGTGTCACTCCTGGCTGCTGCACCCGCAGTTGGGCGAGTACCTGCGCCCGGAGTCGAAAATCATGCGTTTCCAGAGCCGCTTCGACATCCTCCCGCTCCTGCCACCAGAGGACCCGACCGAAGGCGACCGTGAGCTGATGCGGCTAGGACTGCACCTTGACGTACCTGACCATCAGCTGACCGACGAGGACCTCGACAGCGTCCCACAGGAGACCACTCTGCAAAGGGCATTCGTCAAGCACCTGCGAGCTGGCGGGCATTGGTACCCGCGGACGGGCATGCTGAAGAGATGGAGCTGACGATTCCGGTTGGACAGGACACGGTCTGGGCTGAGCATCTGGCTGGCGACGGTGTGCCGATAGTGCTGCTGCATCCGGGGATCGGGGACTCTCGTGTGTGGGATCCCGTGCTGCCCGGGCTCAATGGTCGGCGGGTCGTTCGGTACGACGTCCGTGGGTACGGGCGTTCGCCGCAGCCGACAGGTGAGTTCTCGCTGCGCGGCGACCTGGAGACGGTCCTGGGCCAGCTGAACCTGGAACGCGTACTGCTGGTCGGCTGCTCGATGGGCGGCCGTGCGGCGCTCAGCTTCACGCTGGCTCATCCGGAGCGCGTTCACGGCCTGGTGCTGTTGTGTCCGGGAGTGTCCGGCTTCCCGATGCCCGAGGAGCCGGAGCTCGACGCGGAGTACGACGGACTGATTGCCAAGCGGGATGTGGAGGGGCTGGTGCAGCTCGGGCTGCGGCTCGGGGCTGCTGCAGGGGCCGACGATGCTGCGGTCGCTCAGCTTCGCGCCTCGGCTCCAGCATGGCTCGACCAAGACGAGTATCTGAAGCCGGATCCGCCCGTCTACGACCGGCTCCACGAGATCCAGGCGCCGTCCGTCGTCATGGTCGGCGACAAGGACCGTCCGATCCTCGCAGCCGTGGCCGGCGGGACGTCCGCACGGATTCCCGGCTGCGAGTTCATCTGGCTACCCGGCGCCGACCACTTGCCTAGCCTCCGCGAACCGCAACTGGTGACCGACACCATTCTCCGGTTTGCAGGCGACTAGGAGCGGCTGGTCCAGCGGTCGAGCACTGCTGCTGATCGACCGCTGTCCACAGCCTCTCGGCACCGCTCGAAGCAGTCGGCCAACGGTTCCAGACCGGACTCCAGTGTCAGCGTCGCCAGTGCGGCCGCTGCGTTCAGCAGTACGACGTCACGCACCGGACCGCGCTCTCCGTCGACCAACCCGCGCAGTAGCCGTGCGTTGAACGCTGCATCGCCACCACGTAGCTCAGCCAGCGACGAGGGTCGTAGCCCCAGTGAGCGTGGGTCGAAGACCACTTCCGATGCAGAGCCGCCATGCACCACCCAGAGCCGCGAGTAGCCAGTAGTGGTCAGCTTGTCGAGCCCGTCGTCGCCGCGGGCGACCAGCGCGGACCGGCCCTGTTTGGCGAGCGCACCGGCCAGCACAGGCAGCATGCGCGGATTCGCTACGCCAACTAGTTGGTGCTGCGGGTTGGCCGGGTTCAGCAACGGTGCGAGCACGTTGAAGGCGGTGGGGACCGCCAACTCACGCCGTACCACTGCAACTTGGCGCAGAGCTGGGTTGAAGCGTGGAGCGAACAGGTAGGTCAGTCCGACGTCCGCAGCCATCTCGGCGGCGTCCGCAGCGGACAGGTCGAGTGGAACACCCAGATACTCGACCAGGTCTCCGGAACCGGCGGCTGACGAGGAGGCGGCGCGTCCACCGTGCTTGACCACAGTGACACCAGTAGCGGCGACAACCACGGCTGCCATCGTGGAGATATTCGCTGCACCGGTTCGATCGCCACCTGTCCCGACGATGTCCACGAACGCTCCGCTGATCCGCACTGGCGTCGCGTGCGAACGCAGTACGTCGGCCAGCCCGTTGAGCTCATCCGCGGTCTCACCCTTCGCCCGCAGGGCAATCAGGAACCCGGAGATCTGGGACGGCGACGCCTCGCCCAGCACCAGTTGGTCCATCGCCCAGCCGGTGTCCGCCGTCGACAGGTCGGAGCCGGCCAGGAGCGCGGAGATCAGACCGGACCACGTCCGGAGTGTTGTCGCCATCGGCATTCCTCAGGGTGCTGGGCCGCCCACGAGGAGAACATGACAACGGCCGCCTCGCAGGAGACGGCCGGGTGGGTACGCGCGGATTCAGGCCGTCAGGTCGACGGCCCACCACATACTCGCGCGCTGGAACATGCCCCGACCTTAGCGCACCCGAACGTGGTCGACGACAAAGCTCGGGACATGGTCCCTCCCGGACTGCTCCGGGAAGTCGAAGACCGCGAGCATCAACTGCATCGGGTACGTCGGAGCGCCCTGGCAGCTGCGGATCGCGGTGCCGTCGACGGAGAACGTCGCCGTACCGCCGGACCACTCGACCGCGTACGTGTGGAAATCCTGTACGTCGATCGGCAGCCGCACGGCCTCGAAGTCCTGCGGTACGGCGGGGTCGCGGATGGTCTTGAGACCCATGCCGACCGCTGCGGACTCACCGGGAACGAGCGCGTCGCCGAACACCTCCATGACGCAGATCTCGCCACAGCGATCCGGCTGATCCTCCAGCCCGACCATCCAGAGCGACACCATGGATCCCGGAGCGATATCGGCGCGGGCGCGGAGCTCGACGTACCCACCGTCGGAGGTCAAGCCCCAGAACGGCTCCTGCTCCTCCCTAACCACCAGACCGTCCCGGTACGGCTGCTGACCGACCGCGCTGCCGACAGGACCCGAGTAGTTGCCCGACTGGATCCCGGAGACCCGCAGGTCTGGCTGATGATCGCCAGCGCACCAGAGACCCTGCTCGACAGGGATGCTGAGCGTCAGACAGGAGTCGGCCAGCTGGTAGGTCGCAGCAGAGGTGGCGCGGGAGCTCCAGTGCGGTAGGTAGTACGGCGACCAGACCGACAGGTCCAGGGCCTGCGCGTCGAAGTCGTCCGCGAACACCCGGTGAGTCATGACCCCATGATCGGCTGATCCGGCTGCTGTCACATCATGGTGGGCTGATCCGTCAGGGGACTGAGGAGGTAGCGGTGGACGAGCATGAGCAGCTGGCGCGGCGGTTCGAGGAGAACCGTGGGCACCTGCGTGCTGTCGCGTACCGGATGCTCGGATCGCTGCCTGAGGCCGAGGACGCCGTACAGGAGGCCTGGCTGCGGCTGAGTCGTACTGACGTGAGTGACGTCGGCAATCTGGCCGGCTGGCTGACCACGGTGGTGTCGCGGGTGTGTCTGGACATGCTGCGCAGCCGCAAGTCGCGGCGGGAGGACTCACTCGACACGTACGTGCCGGACCCGGTCATCGGTCGTGTGGACGGTGAACTGGGACCGGAGGACGAGGCGGTCCAGGCGGATGCGATCGGCCTGGCGTTGCTCGTCGTACTGGAGACTCTGTCGCCGGCCGAGCGGCTGGCGTTCGTGTTGCACGACATGTTCGGCGTCGGGTTCGACGAGATCGCCACGATTGTGGACAAGTCGCCGGCCGCGACGCGTCAGCTGGCGAGTCGGGCGCGGCGGCGGGTCCAGGGTGCGCCGGCGAGTGACGGCGACGTCAGCCGGCAGCGGGCCGTCGTCGAGGCCTTCATGGCTGCGTCGCGCGGCGGTGACTTCGAGGCGTTGCTAGCACTGCTAGATCCGGACGTGCTGCTGCGCGCCGACGCGGGTACGGCGAGCGCCGAGTTCGCCGGACCGGCCGTGTCGAAGCTGGTCCGCGGCGCGAAGGCAGTCGTCGAGCAGGCGCTCATGTTCAGCCGTATGGCGCCGTACACCCAGCTCGCGCTGGTCAACGGGCTGCCCGGTGCGATCACGGTCGTCAACGACCGCTTGATGGGCGTCATGTCCATCACCGTGACCGACGGCAAGATCACTCAGATCGACATCTTGGCCGATCTTGACCGCCTCGAAGTCATCCCGCTACCAGCCTGAGCAGCCGATGCGCCTGCGCCTCCGCGGTCCCTGGTGGATTGCGGTCGGCGCTCGGCCCACCCGGCCCGATCAGCGTCAGCCAGAACCCGGCCCACAGGCAGCGCGCCGCTCGGAACCGTGCAGGGTCCGCGGAGAACCGCCGTACCAACGACGTCGGGTCGGTCTCTCGCCACGACAGGTGCTCGACCAGGTTCGCCAGTTCGACGGTGCGATCACCCAACCCGGCGTCCTCGAAGTCGACGATGCGGACCCGCGCGCCGTCCCACAGATAGTTGGTGAGGTTGGGATCGCCGTGGGCAACCACAGGATCGTGTACGGCGGTCAGGTCGGAAGGCTCGTTGTCGAGCCAGGCACGGGCGGCCTCGGCGATCACGCCCTCGGTGTCGCGAAGCGCGACGAGCCCCGATCGCGTGCGGTCGACGAGCGCTTGCAGATCGATCGGCGCGAGACCGTCGACGGGCACCGACCAGAGTGACTGCAGAGCATCGCCCAGAGCTGTGGTCTGGGCGGAGGTAAGCGAGCCTCCGAGCGGTTCTCCGGGGACGACCGTCATCGTCAGCGACGGCGTGGGGTCTGTGGACAACTCGAGGGGAGTGGGCGTGAGGCCGGGTGCGGCGCGGGAGAGCACTGTCAGCGCGGCCCATTCGCGGGCCGGCTCGTCGCGGGGCCACGACGCGTAGCGCTTGGTGAGGGTACGTCCGGAGATCTCGACCGAGTGAGTCATCGAGAAAAGTTTGGCGGATGTGTCGATCATCGGCGATCTCCTTCGACGTATGGGCAGGAAGCGGATACGGCGAAGGAGCGGGATCAGATGTCTACGCAGGCGATTGCAGCGGTTGCCAGCGACCTCGTGGCGGGTCTGCTGGGGGCAGGTTTCAACGGTGCCGTCCGGCTGCCCGGAGAGCCGGAATACGACGAGCAGCGGCGTTCCGTGATCCCTTCGGTGGACTCGCGCCCGCTCGTGATCGCTGAGGCGTACGGGCGGACCGACGTACAGGCTGCCGTGCGGACCGCTCGCGAGTACGGCGTACCGATCGCTGTGCAGGCGACAGGACACGGCACCCGGGTGCCCGCTGACGGCGGGATCCTGCTGAAGACAACACAGCTGACCGGCGTACTGATCGACCCCGAGCGCCGGATCGCCAAGGTCGCGCCGGGCGCCCGCTGGGGTGCGGTGCTGGAGGCCG
Source organism: Kribbella pratensis (assembly GCF_004366075.1). Lineage (GTDB taxonomy): Bacteria > Actinomycetota > Actinomycetes > Propionibacteriales > Kribbellaceae > Kribbella > Kribbella pratensis. Next base: position 690,965 of record NZ_SODU01000002.1, read on the forward strand.
CGCGGCAGTTCGGGCTCGCCCCGCTGTCCGGGTCGCACCGCGACGTCGGCGTCACCGGGTACACGCTGGGCGGCGGAGTCGGGTGGCTGGCCCGGAAGTACGGGTTCGCGGCCGACAGCGTGATCCGCGCCGAGGTCGTCACCGCCGACGGGCGCGCCGTCACCGCGAGCGCCGAGCAGCACCCCGACCTCTTCTGGGCGATCCGCGGCGGCACCGGCAACTTCGGCATCGTCACCTCGCTCGAGTTCCGCCTGTACCCGGTCCGCCGGGTCCACGCCGGCATCGTCTACTACGGCATCGACCGCGCCGCCGCGATCCTCCGCCGGTACCGCGACTGGACCGCCACCATCCCCAACGAACTCAGCACCGCGGTCGTCCTGACCCGCGTCCCCGGCACCGAGCAGCGCGCCGTCGCGATCAAGGTCCTGTACGCCGGTGAGGCCGAGCCGGCCGAACACCTGCTGAAGCCGCTGTTCGAGACCGCCGGCCCGCAGCTCGCCGGTGAGCTGAAGACGATCGAGTACGCCGACGCCGCGATGGGCGGCACGCCCGCTCGCCACCTCGACTTCCTGGACACGCTGACCGACGAGGTGATCGACCTGGTCACCGAGCTCGAGGACGCGATGGTCGAGATCCGCCACTGGGGCGGCGCGATGGCCCACCCGGGTCCCGGCGCCGGTCCGATCGGTCACCGCGAGGCGTCGTACTCACTGATCATCGACCGCGAGGTCGTGGGCCTGCCGACGTCGGGGCGGACGTTCGTGAACTTCCTCGGCGACCCGGGCCGCGCGGACACGGCGTACGGCGCGGCAGATCTGCGACGCCTGCGCGAGGTGAAGCGCGCCTACGACCCCACGAACTTCTTCCATCTGAACGCCAACATCCGCCCATAGAAAAGCGGCCCGGGTCCCCGCCCCGGGCCGCTTTTCTCGCGTCGCTCAGACCGTGCCGGAGTTGCCGTAGACGGTCACATGCACGTGGTCGTAGTGGTTCGCGGTCGCGCCACCACGGTCCTCCATCGCGCGCCAGCCTTCGCTGCTGCGCTGGACCGTCCAGATGTGCTGCTGCCAGATCAGCTGGCTGACGCCGAGCTTCTTGTAGTTGGCCTTCAGCCAGTCCGCGACCTCCTGGCCCTCGGAACCGCTGACCATGATGTCGAGCGCATGCCCGGTGGAGTGCTCCGAGCCGCTGTCGCCGGACCGCAGACCGCCGTACGACGTGATGTCGGGGAACTTCGCGCAGATCGCCCGGTGCACCCGGATCGCGTCCTGGGTCAGGCCGTCCTCGACCGCGGAGCCGGACTTGCAGGCCGCCTGCGAGATCGCCCCGGAAACGCTGGCGACCGGCTTGGTTGCGGACAGGTACTGCGCCTTCACCCAGCGGGACTTGCCGTCGCTGACCACCTCGGCCCAGATGCCGTCGACCTTGCCGGTGACCGAGACCTTGGTGCCCTTCGGCAGCACGTCCAGCAGCAGGCCGGTCAGCGGCAGCGACCAGAGGTTCACGTCGGTGGTGGTGTACTTCGTACCGGTGATCTTCGGCGGCGTCGCGTTCGCGTTCAGATCCTGCGCCGCGCGGGTCTTCGCCGAGGTCGGCTTCGGGATCGGCGCCTGCTTCTTCAGGTGCTTGGGCGTCGGGCTCGCCTTCGGCTTGGGCGCCGGAGTCGTCGACGTCGTGCTGATCGGCGGACGCAGAGCGTCCCGGCTGATCGTGGCGTCGCGCGACAGCTGCAGGGACGAGCTGGCGATCGACGGGTCGAGCTGAACATGCTGGCTGGGGAGTGCGGCGGCCGAACCGGTGGCAACCATCGCCACTGCCGCGCCTGGGATCGCCACCTTCACGAGACCTGGCTGGATCATCTTGGCGCGCGATTGCCGGTGCCGCGCCTGTCTATGCCGTCCTGCAGCCACTTCTGGAACCCAATCTGCCGAGACCAAAACGTTATCGACCGGAGGAGTCAAGCACACTTCGCCGCGCCGGTTCGAATCGGCCCCTACTCTTAACGCATTACGAACATCCACTGGCTGCCGCCAGACGTGATCTGCCCGCTATCCGGATGTGACCGTTCCGACATCAAACGCTTGGTGGGCAGGGAACCGGATGTGACCCACGGCGCGGCGCCCGTACGGCGGTTGCTGCTTGACTGCCCGCGTGGGATTTCGGATCGAGGGCGGGGCGGTCGCGCAGCTGGTGATCGATCGCGCGGCGAAGCGGAACGCGTTGACCCGCGCGATGTGGGCGGCCCTGCCCGGCCTGCTCGCCGACCTGGCGAGCAACGACGAGGTCAAGGTCCTGCTGGTGACTGGCGAGGGTGCGAGTTTCTCCGCCGGCGCCGATATCCGCGAGCTGATCTCGGGCGCCGACCCGGCCGATCCGATGGCCGAGCTGCGGGCATCCAACCTGCAGGCGCAGGCGGCGTTGCGGGAGTTCCCGAAGCCGACGATCGCGGTGGTTCGCGGGCACTGCATCGGCGGCGGTCTGGAGATCGCGGTGAACTGTGACTTCCGGTTCGCCGCGCGGGACGCGAGTTTCGGCGTCACACCGGCTCGGATCGGCGTCGTCTACCCGCCGGCGGCGATCAAGGTGCTGCTCGACCTCGTCGGTCCGGCGACCACGAAGTACCTGCTCTTCAGCGGCGACCTGTTCACTGCGGACCAGGCCGAACTCAAGGGCCTGGTCGACCGTGTGGACGATGATCCGATGGTGGCGGCCGAGGCGTTTGCGGCCACGCTGGTGTCGCGGTCGCAGCTGACGATCCGCTCGGCCAAGGAGTCGGTCAACGCACTGCTTTCCGGCGAGGACGGAGACACGGCAGCGGTACGGCGGTATCGCGAGACGATCGCCTCGGGTGAGCTCGCGGAAGGGATCGAGGCCTTCACACAGAAGCGCTCACCGGAGTTCGTCTGGCATCCCCGCCGAGATCAGGGTGCCGCGGAGCTCGACGCGGTCGCCGACCGCGGCTGAGACCTGGCCGGCGATCTCCTGCGCGCGCTTGTCGTCGGGCGCGTCGATCAGGAAGAACCCGGCCAGTTGCTCCTTGGCCTCACCGAACGGACCGTCGGTGACGACCTGCTGACCTTCCCGGATCTGCACGATCCGGCCGTCCTCAGGCGGTCGCAGGCCCTCCGAGCTGACCAGGTCACCGGACGCGGCGAGCTCCTGTTCGAGCCGCAACCACCGGCGCAGGGCCTCGTCGTCGTCCGCGGTCCACACTCGGTCGACGCTCCGAAAGATCATCACGACGTACTTCATGGCCACACGGTAGTCACCCGTGCCGACAGAACCCCGCGGGCGACCCGCGGGGTTCTGGTGCGCTCGGCGATCAGTACCAGTGTGCTCGTCCGCCGACCGCGCGGCCGGTCGCTCCGAGGATCCAGAACACTGCGCCGACCAGCAGCAGGATGATGCCGATGGTCCACAAGATCGAGACGTTCAGGACGAACCCGAGAATCAGCAGGATCAGTCCGAGAATGAGCATGAGCCCTCCTTCGCCGGGGGCCGCCTGGCGGAGATGGCGGCCACGGACGTCCGGTGCCCACCTTTCGTGCCCTGAACCTCCAACACCCGTTTGATCAGCGCACATCCGGCGAAGCCGACCACGATGAACGCCCACACCGTCACGAAGGCGATCCGATAGCCGTGGACCAGGGCGATCGGCGTAGTGCCCGACGTACTCGCAGTAGCCACCGCGGAGACTGCCGCGACGCCGACGGCGCCGCCGATCTGGAAGCTGGCGTTCTGTAGTCCGGATGCGACACCGGCGTCCTCGCCCGCGACGTCGCTCAGTGAGGCGATCGAGCCGGCGACCGTACCTGCACCCAGTCCGGCACCGAAGATCGTCAGCCCCCAGAAGGCCAGCTCGAAGTACCCAGAAGACACGGTGAGCTGAGTCATCAGCGTCGTACCGAGTCCTGCGACCAGTAGCGATACGAACGCGACCCGGCGCGGTCCGACTCGAGTGACGAGGTGCTGACCGACCATGGACGCCACAACTGCGGCTGCTGCGAGTACGGCGGACATGAAGCCGTAGCGGATCGCTGACGCACCCAGTGCGAGCTGTGCGTACTGCGTGTAGACAAAGTTGAGTCCGAACGCAGCCAGCCCCCAGCTGATCGTGATGAGGTTGCCGCCGACCAGTGCGCGTGAGTGGAAGATCCGCAGCGGTACGAGCGGGTCAGCCGAGCGCTTCTCCACTGCTACGAACAGTGCGAACAGAGCAGCGGACGCGAGCACCAGGAGTACCGTCCGCGTCGCGGACGACTCAGGTGCCTCGATGACGGCGTACACCAGGACGATGAGTGCGGCGGTGACGGTGATAGCACCGGCCACGTCGAACCCGCGGCGGCCGGGTCCGCGACTGTCCAGCAGCAGTACGGGCGCCAGTACGACGACCAGCACGCAGACGGGCACGTTGATGAAGAAGATCCACTGCCAGCCGAGTCCGTCCGTGACAGGTCCGCCGACGAGCGAACCCGCCGTACCGCCGACCCCACTGGTCGCTCCCCAGATCCCTAGAGCCTTGTTGCGATCCGGACCGGACGGGAACGTGGTCATGACGATCGACAACGCGCTGGGAGCCAGTACGGCGGCTGCGGCGCCCTGCAGTCCGCGTGCGAGGACCAGAGCGTCACCACTCCAGGCGAGCCCGCAGAGAAGAGAGGACCCTGCGAAGAGCAGCAGTCCGGTGATGAAGACGCGCCGGCGACCCAGCAGGTCGGAGATCCGGCCGCCGAGCAGCAGGAGGCCGCCGAACATCAGCCCGTACCCGCTGGGCACCCACTGCGCGCCACCGGTCGAGAAGGTCAGCTCCCGCTCGATCGACGGTACGGCGACCAGCACGATCGACGCGTCCAGGATGATCATGAACCCGGTCAGACAGAGCAACGCCAGCGCGAACCAACGCTTCGAATGCGAAACCATCAGACATCTCCAGTACGGCGGGACGCCCCGGCTGAGCGTCACTCGACAGAGACGTCGGTGCCGACCGGGTGTACTTCGACATTCCGGTTTTGTCGAAGTACGGCGTACCTGCTTCGACGTACCGGTTAACTGGGGGTCACAGCGGCCTCCACTCGGTACAGGATGGTGACTGTGAAGTACATGCTGCTGATCTACAGCAACGCCGAGAGCTGGGCGAGCCTGTCGCCCGAGCAACGCGACGGCCTGGCCGAGGCGCATGAGGCGCTGTCGCGAGAGCTGACCGAGCAAGGCCTGCTGGTCAGTGCCGCCGGTCTGGCCGACCCGATCACCACCCGGACCGTTCAGGTGCGTGACGACACCACGACCACGACGGACGGGCCGTACGCCGAGGCGAAGGAGCACCTGGCCGGGTTCTACCTGGTCGAGTGCGACGACATCGACCAGGCGATCGGGTACGCCGCGCGCATGCCGGACGCGGAGTACGTCGCCGTGGAGGTGCGACCGGTCATGGACATGTCTGGGCTGGAGATGTGAGCAGCTTCGAACTGCTGCTGCGGGAACAGGCGCCGCAGGTGCTCAGTGCGCTGGTCCGGCACTACGGTCACTTCGACCTGGCCGAGGAAGCGGTCCAGGAGGCTCTGCTCGCGGCCACGCAGCAGTGGCCGACCGAGGGCGTGCCGGACAACCCGCGTGGCTGGCTGATCCGGGTCGGGTCGCGGCGGCTCACCGATCTGTTGCGCAGTGAATCGGCCAGGCGGCGACGTGAGGAGAACGCGGCACAGCTTGCGGCTCCGGAGGAGTTCGTCGCGTCGGGCCCGGAGATCGACGACCCGGGTGGCAGAGACGACACACTCACGTTGCTGTTCCTCTGTTGCCATCCGGCGTTGTCGCCGGCTTCGCAGATCGCACTGACGCTGCGTGCGGTCGGTGGTCTCACCACCGCGCAGATCGCGGCCGCGTTCCTGGTGCCGGAGGCAACCATGGCGCAGCGGATCAGCCGGGCGAAGCGGAGCATCAAGCAGGCGGGCAGTTCGTTCGAGATGCCGCCGGAGGCGGAGCGGGACGAGCGGATGGGCGCCGTACTGCACGTGCTCTACCTGATCTTCAACGAGGGCTACACGGCGTCGTCCGGTACGTCGCTGCACAGCGCGGAACTGACGACCGAGGCGATCCGCCTGGTGCGCGGTGTGCGGAAGCTGCTGCCGGACGACGGTGAGGTAGCGGGGCTGCTGGCGCTGATGCTGCTGACCGACGCGCGGCGGGCGGCCCGTACCAGTGCGGACGGGACGCTGATCCCACTGGCCGAGCAGGACCGCTCCAAGTGGAACCGGGCCGCCATCGTCGAGGGGGAGGCGATGGTGAGCGATGCGCTGTCGCGGACGCAGCTGGGGCCGTACCAGGTACAGGCAGCGATCGCTGCGGTACATGACACGGCAGAGCGTGCTGAGGACACGGACTGGCGGCAGATCGTCGCGCTGTACGACGTACTCGAGCAACTGGTCGACAACCCGATGGTGAAGCTCAACCATGCCGTGGCGGTGGGTATGGCGGTCGGTCCGAAGGAGGGGCTCGCCGTACTCGAGCCACTCGAGTCGGACGACCGCATGAACCACCGGCTCGAGGCAGTCCGCGCACATCTGCTCGAGATGTCCGGTGACGTCGCCGCTGCACGGGAGAGTTATCTGCTGGCAGCCCGCCGTACGACGAGCATGCCGGAGCGGAACTACCTGCAGTCGAAGGCGGACCGCCTGACCTGAGGTCGCGTAGGTTGGATGTGTGGATCTCACCAGGGCCTCACTCCTCCGGGAGATGCTGACCGCCACCGAACTGGGCAGCCGGACCACGGAGTTCGGCTATGCGCTGCGACGCTTCACCACCAGGCGCAGCGGACTCATGCTGTTCGGACCGGTCGACGACGAGCCCTGGCACCTGACTGCGCACCTGGACGACGAACTGCACCGGGCCGGCGTCGAGGACCTACGGCCGTCACTAGTCCGCTGGGCGCCGCCGCCGGGCGCCCCACCGCACCTGGCGATCGGCCTGGACCGCTTGCGCGACGCCGGTCGTGGTGAGTCGTTGCTGGTCGTCGCCGAGGGCACACCCGCCGACACGCTCCTGGAACGGATCAGCGACGTACGGCGACGCGGTACGACGATCTTCAGCATCGGCAACGGTGACAACGAGTTGACGTCGCTCAGCCACGAGACCCTCGTACCCCAGTTGCTGGTGCCTGACGGCTTCGGGTGGACGAGTCGATCGCTCGAGTACGAATACGACGAGCCGAAGTCGGCGCTGACCGAGGTCGACTCGCAGACCGACGAGAGCTTCGAGACGGCCCAGCACCTGGTCAGCCTCGCCGCCGCAGACGAAGAAGCCGGCCGCTCCGGCTGGCGCCGCCGCCTCCGCGACGCCATCGAAAGACTCAGCGGCGAACCCGCCTAACGACCACCACGCCGCACAGAAGGGCTGATACCCCGCCGGGGTCACCTCCCGCGCCGCGGTCACCTCCCACGCTGCGCAGAAGGGCTAAGACCGCGCCGGGGTCGCGTCCCGCGCCGGGGTCACCTCCCACACCGCGCAGAAGGGCTGATACCGCGCCGGGTCGCCTTCCGTGCTGGGGTCACGTTCCGTGCTGGGGTCACGTTCCGTGCTGGGGTCACGTTCC
>NZ_SODU01000002.1:698646-1240658 GCF_004366075.1 Kribbella pratensis
TCCGCGCTGGGGTCACGTTCCGCGCTGGGGTCACGTTCCGCGCTGGGGTCACGTTCCGCGCTGGGGTCACGTTCCGCGCTGGGGTCACGTTCCGCGCTGGGGTCACGTTCCGCGCTGGGGTCACGTTCCGCGCCGGGGTCACCTCCCACGCTGGGGTCACGTCCCGCGCCGGGGTCACGTCCCGCGCCGGGGTCACCTCCCACGCCGAGGTCACCTCCCGCGTCGGCGTCGCCTTCCATGCCGGGTCACCTTCCATGCCGACGTCACCTTCAAGGAATGATCGCTTGAAGGTGAGACGTCGGGTGTGGATCAGAAGGGTGGCGGGTGATCCGGAGATCGGCTGACAGAGGTGGGCGTGTTGGCGTGTGGAGTGATGGGACCGCGGGCGGGTGGGACGGTGGTGTAGCGGTGGCCGGTGGGGGCAGTGAGAGTGACGGAGCCGTCGGGGTGGGTGGTGCTTTTCCATCCCCATGCCGGGGTGTCCTTGATGACGTGGTGGTATTCGCAGTAGGGCACTAGCCCGGTCAGGTTTGTCCGGCCGGATTGTTTGAATGGTGTGGCGTGGTCGCGGTCGCATTGGCGTGAGGTGCGGTTGCAGCCGGGCCAGGCGCAGACGGGGTGGCGGGCGAGCAGGGTTTCGGTGACGACCGTGCCGGGGTCGTGGCGGGTGGTGGATGCGTCGAGGACGGTGCCGTTGGTGGGGTCGGTGAGGAGTCGTCGCCAGGTGCCGTCGCTCGCGATGCGGCGGGCCATTTCGGCTGGGATGGGTCCGTAGCCGGTGAGTTCGCAGGGGTCGTCGTCCACGCCGAGGAGGGTGGTGATGGGGACGAGGACCTCGATGTGGGGTCGTCGGCGGTGTTGGTCGGGTAGTCGGCGGCCGAGCCAGTCCAGGCCGTTGTGCAGCATGTGTTCGAACACGTCGGCTACTACGTCGGCTCGTCGTTGCTCGACGTTCCGCTCGTCCTTTGCCCGCTGACCTGACTCCTTCTCGGCCGGTCCACCGGAGAAATCCGGTCCGGACTCGGCGGTTCCGGTGACATCGTCAGCCCCGGCAGCGTCAGCCCCGGCAGCGTCAGCCTCGTCGGCGTTGGACGTGGCGTTGAACGTGGTGTTGGCGTCGGTCCTCCGAGCCCCGGAGATCGCGTCGGTTGTCGCGCTGGTGTCGGCGTCGGTTGTGGCGCTGGAGTTGCGAGCGCCCGGGAACGCGTCGTCGAACTCCACGGAGCGGCGGCGATCACGTGGCGGATCGGTGACGGCGGTGTTGTCCGCGCTGTCGTTGTTGCCCGGGATGCCGGCAGTGCCTGAGGTGCTCGCGTTGCCCGCGGCGTTGTCCGTGCTGTCGCCGTTGCCCAAGCTGCTGGCGTTGCCCGGGGTGCTGGCAGTGCCCGGGGTGCTGGCAGTGCCTGGGGTACAAGCAGCGCCTGGGGTACAAGCAGCGCCCGGGGTACAAGCAGCGCCCGGGGTACAAGCAGCGCCCGGGGTGCTGGGGGTGCTCGCGGTGTTCTGCGTGGCGGTCGTGTTGCGGTGGTGCGAGGCCGGCGCGTCGGTGCCTGCGGTGTTTGGGGTGTGCGCGGTGTTTTGCGGGGCGGTCGTGTTGCAGTGGCGCGGGCCCGGCGTGTCGGTGCCTGCGGTGTTGGGCTTGCCGGTGGGGTGGGTCGTCTGGGTGGGGTTGGTGGTGGGGCTTGTTCGTTTGGCGAGGTCGGCCATGGCTTGGATGACGACCCACATTTGCTGGATCTTGTCGGCGGTGTGTACGACCCAGAGCCCGGCCATGCCGTCCGTGAGCGGGACGATTTTGCAGGTGCGCTCCGCGACCGCGGTGCGGTGTCGCTCCGCGGTGTCGTGGGTGGTGTGTTTGGCGACCTGGCGGCGCAGGGATGCGTTCAGGTTGGCGTGGGTTTGGCCGGGGGCGCGGCGCAGCACGTGTGCCTCGACGGCTTGGGCGGCTGTGTCGGACAGGGCGCGGGTGGCCTCGGAGATCGCGAGGGCTTTGGCGAAGCTCAGGGCGCCGCAGCGCAGCGCGGTGTGGGTGGCCGGCAGGGTGCCGGTCAGGTGGAGTGCGGTGTCGATGTGTCGGGCTGCGGTGTTGGTGGACAGCCGCAGTGCGGCGCCGACTTCGGCCGCCCAGGATCGTTCGGGGTCGATCGGCCGGCCGGTGGAGTCGATCTGGGTGGGGCGGGGGATCTCGGTGGCTTGGGCCTTGCGTTGGCGGTGGAACGAGGCCATCGCCGAGGTCTTGATGGCCGCGGCCCAGGCTTCCATGCGGGCTGCGGCCTTCATGGCCTCGATCAGCGCGATCGGTGACTCGCACTGTGGTCGCAGCTCCTCCAGCGCCGCGGCGAGCTCGGCGCCGGGCGGCAGGAAGACCCAGGCGGGTGCTTTCAGGCGAAGCATCTCGCGTTCGGCCTCGTCCTGCTCGACCCCGGCCCACAGTTCCCATTCCAGTCCGTCCACCCGCGACATCGGCGGCAGGTCCTCGTACCAGTCCTCCTCGTCCAGATAGCGCGGAGGACATGGATCCGCGAGGTCGGGCAAGTCATCCGGCGGCACCAGCGCCCACGCAGCCTCGGCTCCGGCGAGTGCCTGCTCGCCGGGAAGCTGTGCCATCACCACCGCCGTCATGGACCTATATTGGAACATGCGTTCGACTCAAGCAAACGCGTGGATCCGCGATGTGGCCCGATGGTGACAAGCCGAACGTCAGGCGTCGAGGTACAGGGCCGCGAGCCGCGGCAGGCGCGTCTGCAGATCGTCCTCGTCGTCGAAGTCGATCTCCTTGCCGGCGGGGAGGTCCGGGGTGTCCGGGGCGTCGCGGTCGACGGCCTTCCAGTACGCCGCCTCGTCGCCGGTCAGGTTCTTGTAGGCGTGACTGCCGACGTGCAGCATCCCTTCGCCGTCGAAGCCCTCGAACCCCTCCGGCCGGTCCTCGTCGACCACATCGGCGAGCGAGTCCGGATCGGTCAGCGCCGCTTCCCACACCTCCCGCCCCTGTGCGAGCAGCCAGCCCCGGAACGAGTCGAACCCGTCCTCCGAAGCACCGGAGTTGATCAGGTACGCCGCCGCCCACAGATCCCAGCGGTACGACTCGACCTGCAACCGCGCGAGCTCGGTCCCGAACCCGACGATCTCCTCGGCCTCCGCCGTACCCAGCACCTTGGTCAGCGCGTCCGCAACTCCGTCCGCATCAGCCACGGTGTCATCCACCGAGGCCCGCGCATCCTCGACCAGACCCCAGAACGCATCCCTGTCCACCCCCAAACCATCTCACCGACCCCGGGTCCAACGGGAGCGCTGATCGAGGATGATCTTCAGATAGATGGCTCAGGCGTTCCGGGCCGGCCGCCTGCCAGGCTCGGAGACGGCTGCCCAGCACCTTCCGTGTCCCACCGATCGTCGGGGGCGTCCGGGTGCAGTGCGTGACCGTCCTCGGGCTGCTGAGGGATCTCGTCGGCCTCGGCTCCGTCCTGCGACGACAACGCGGTGGACGTCAGCGCCGGTCGTTCGTCCGAAGTCTCCGGTACTTCGCGTAGTCGCGGCGGTGCTGCCGTCCAGGCCCGCAGGTCCTGCACGATGTCGCCGTAGAAGGTGTTGATCGCGTTCTCCACCGAGTCGATGAAGGAGCCGCGGCCCCGCCCACGCTTGCTTCCGATCGGTGAGCCGAGTGCGATCCGGAACGAGCGCAGGTCCTTCTTCGGATCCTCGATGAGCAATGCCGGCTGATCACGGACAGCACGCAGCAACTCCGCCGTACCAGCCCCACGACCATGCATCACGAACGCTTCGACCCTCGTCGAGTCCGGTGCGTGCCTGAGCTGGCGCAGAAGCCAGTTGACCCGCGTTGTAGCCCGGCCGTCCCGCGGTGCAGCGATGTCGACGTGACAGGTGACAACCCCAGCGCGGAGATCGGTGGTGACGACCAGCGGCCCCACAGCGTTCTGGATGTTGATCGCTCCTTGAAGCGTCCCCTGCGTACTCATCGACTGCACCAGCGACTGCGAGCGCAGAGCGGGATCGGCCAGCTGCTTTCGGGACAACGCGGGTGTGACATCCTCACCGAGCTTCCGGCCAAGTTGAAGGCTTACGTAGGTGAGGAGCGCATCGAACCGGGCAGCAACCTCGGGTGCGCACTTGTCGCCCGCGCGGAGCGTGCCGGAGGCAACGGCCTCCCGGGTCGTCACCCACGAGGGACCCATGTCGTCGAACTGGAGCGCTCCTGACCGCGGATGCTCGAGGTAACGGATCAGCTCACCGAGGATCCAGGCTTGGTCAGGATCGGCGACGCCCCGATGTTCCTTCTGCAGCACGGCCTCCGCGAGGACCATCGACCAGGACCAGTGGTGCAGGGCGACCCGCTTGAGCTTCCGCTTGTCGACCGTGGTCGGATGCAGCCCAGCGACGGCGGGAATCTCGTTCGAGATCGTGATGACGGCATCGAATCCCTGCTCACGGGCGATGTCGAGGTAGGCCTCGAGTTGTTCCGCGTCGAGTGCGTTGACGCCGGTCTTCACCTCGACGAGCGCCGTCCATTCCTTCTGGCCGCGCCGCGATCGCAGAAGTCCGTCTGGATAAAGGCGCCGCTCGCCCAGGTAGAACGGCACCTCTATAAACGTCTCCAGTTGTCCTGCGGGTGCTCCCAACGGCTGCGTAAGAACCCGGCCGAACTCGCGCACCGACGACATCACGGCGAGCAGAGCGGACGTCGCCCGGCGTTCCTGTTCATCAGCGCCGTTGATTCCCGACGTCGGTATCAGACGTGCCTGATGCCAGCTTTCCTCTGTCATGTGCCATCCCCCACCAACTCGTCACGGCCGACCCCCCACAGGCCCGCGTGATCATGCCGTTGAGCACGGCACCCTACGCCTGCCGTCACGCAACGTGAAGGGTTGGTGGAATCTGGTGTCTACCAGGCCTCGTCGAGTTGGTTGCGTTGGGCGGGGGTTAGGGAGAGGTTTGCGCCGGTTAGGGCGGTGGTGAGGTAGGTGGGGGTGCTGATGCCGACTATGGGGGTGATGGCGGGGGCGCCGCCGGTGAGCCAGGCGAGGACTACTGCCGAGGGGGTGGTGTTGAGGGTGGTGGCCAGGTCGGTGAGGGCCTCCAGGCGGCGGGTGGTGCCGGGGTGGTGGAAGGCTGGGTCGATCGGGCGGTCGGCGCGGTTCTCGTAGGCACCGGACATCAGCGGGCTGTAGGCGAACAGCTGCTGCTCCGGGTTGTTCTGTGCGTAGTCGAGGACCTCGTCGGTGATCCAGCCGAAGCGGTGGTCGTGGGTGTGGTCGCGGACGAACGGCCGGGGCTGCAGGTACGAGTACCGCAGCTGCAGCGCACTCGGAGCCATCACGCCCAGCTCACCCGCCAGACCGCGCATCCGCTCCACCCGCCAGAGTGCGTAGTTCGACAGCCCGAGACGGCCGATGGTGCCGGCCGCAGCGTGCTTGCCGAACGCGGCGACGGTCTCCTCGAGTGGAGTGGACCTGTCGTCGCGGTGTGCCCAGTAGAGGTCGATGTGGTCGACACCGAGGCGGCGCAGCGAGGTCTCGAGCGCAGTGTCGATCGCCTTGGAGCCCAGGCCTTCCGAGTGTTCGGGCCAGCTGCCGGGCCAGAGCGGTTCGCACCCGACCTTGGTCGCCAGCTTGACCCGGTCCCGTACGCCGGGCCGCTGGGCGAACCACCTCCCGAGCAGCTCCTCACTCTGGCCACCGTGTCCGCTCGGGTCCTGCCAGAACGCGTAGCAGTTCGCAGTGTCGATCCACTCCCCGCCCGCGTCCACATAAGCATCCAGCAACCGGAACGAGGTCTCTTCGTCGATCCGCGTCCCGTACTCCATAGCGCCCAGCGCAAGATTCACCATGCGCAAGAGCCAACAAGCTGGAGCGCGCCCTAGGTCAAGTCCGCGAATTCCCGCAGTACCGGAGCCAGCGTCGCCGCCTCGGTCCCGTGGTTCTCTCCGGGGATCGCCTTCAATGTCGCGGTAGGCAGGTGCTCGGCCACGGCCCTGGCTCCGGCGGACAGCGCGGGCCAGGTCTGGTCGCCGTACAGAACCAGGACCGGAACCTTCACGTCCGCCCAGCGGTCGGCAGGCAGCGGGTTGCCCGACATCGTGGTCCCCATGATGCGGCCGTCGTACGAGATCGTGTGCGCGATCTCCTCGACCGGCGCCCAGTACGGCGACTGCTTCATGCCCGGGATCGCCTCTGCGGGCATCATTGCGGCCGCGGTCATGAACAGCTCGGCGGCCTGGTCGCGGCGCCCCTCCGCGACGAACGTCTCGAGCTGCTCGACGTAGTCGGATGGCAGCGGCGGCCGTACGTCGTCGACGACGACAGGCGGCTCGAACAACACCAGCCCGGCGATCGGCAGCCCCGCAGCCGCGGCGTCCAGCGCCAGCAAACTGCCCGACGACCAGCCGAAGAGGACGGCCGGCTGACCAGCGTCCTCGATCAAGGCGGCGATGTCCTCGATCTCGCGCTGGATCGCGTACGGCGCGGTGTCGCCACTCTCGCCCCGCCCACGCCGGTCGTACGCGTACGTCCGGAAGCTGTCGGTCAGCAGCTTCCCGACCTCGTCGTTCACCGGGTTCACCGCCCGGTGTGCGGTCGCCCCGTCGATCAGGATCAGCGGCCTGCCCTGGCCGTACGCCTCGAAGGCGATCGCGGTGCCGTCGGCCGAAGTCACGGTGCTCATGCTTCTTCCCCTCTCCTATGAAGAACTAGACCGTACAGTACTCATCAGAGAACTGGACTGTCTAGTATGATTTTCCGCATGGAGCGAGTGGAGCAGGCAGAGATCGAGGGACGGACGCCCCGCAAACGCCGCGCGATCCTGGCCGCGGCGACCGAGGTCTTCCTCAGCCACGGGTACCTCGGCGCGAGCATGGACGAGGTCGCAGCCAAGGCCGGCGTCTCCAAACAAACCGTCTACAAGCAGTTCGAGAACAAGGAGCGCCTGTTCGCCGAGATCGTCCTCGGCACCAGCGACCAACTGCTGGACGGCCTCCAGCAGGCGTACGTCGACACGCTCGAAGGGGCCGCCGACGCGCGCGAAGCCCTGCGTGCGTTGGCGCATCGCCTGCTCCAGAGCCTCACCGCCGACAGCGTCCTGCAGCTCCGCCGGCTCGTGATCGCCGAGGCGGACCGGTTCCCCGAGGTGTGCGGCGCCTGGTTCAACAGCGGCTTCGAGAAGTCCCTCGACGCGCTCGGGCAGGCGCTGACCCGGTTGAGCGACCGCGGTCTGTTGAAGCGACTCGACGACCCGACGCTGGCGGCGTACCAGTTCGCCGGTCTGGTGATGTACAAGCCGATGAACCGCGCCATGTTCGCGGGCACCCGGCAGCGCCCGAAGCCCGGTGAGCTCGAGAAGCTCGCCGACCAAGCCGCCGAGGTCTTCCTCGCGGCCTACGGACTAGAGCGTTCCGCGCGTTGACGTGCGAACCACCAGCTCCGGCGTGAACGTCACGCGCTGGTGCTCGTGGTCCGGGTTCGACGACTCGTCCAGCAGCAACTCCGCGGCCGTGCGGCCGAGCAGCTGCCGCGGCTGACGCACCGAGGTCAGCGGTACGGCGGCCGCCTCCGCGAACTCGATGTCGTCGTACCCGACGATCGCGAGATCCTCCGGAACGCGCAGCCCGAGGCTCACGCACTGTTGCAGCAATCCCAACGCCAGCAGGTCGTTCGCGCAGAACGCGGCCGTCGGCCGGCGATCCGCCGGGAGCCCCGCAAGTCGTTGCCCAGCGCCCCTACCTTCGGCGACCGTCAGTGCGCCGGTGGTCAACTCGATCAGGTCCGCCATCGGCCTCCCGGCGGTCCGCAGCGCACGGCGAGCACCGTCGCGGCGGTCGATGACCTGCCCGATCGTGTTCGGCCCGCCGACGTACGCGATCCGCTCGTGGCCGAGCTCCAGCAGATGCGAGATCGCGAGCTCGCCGCCGAGGACGTCGTTCACCGCGACTGAGCAGTGCGAGGCGTCGTCGAGCGCGCGGTCGACCACGACCACCGGCGTACCGCGCGACGGCAGCTTCCGCAGGCGGGACGAGTTCTGGTCGATCGGCGTGATCAGGATGCCCTGGACGCGTTGCTGCTCGAGCAGATCGAGGTACGCCGCCTCGCGGTCGACGTCCTCACTACTGGTACAGAGGAACACCGAGAGGCCGGCCGCCTGCGCCGCCTCCTCGACGCCCTTCGCGACATCGGTGAAGAACGGGTTGCCGGCGTCGAGCATCACGTACGCGAGGATCCGGCTGGAGCCGGCCCGCAGTTGCCGCGCCGACTCGTTCCGGACGAAGCCGAGCGAGGCCATCGCGGCCTCGACCTTCGCCCGGGTCAGGGGGCTGACGACCTCGGGACGGTTCAGGACGTTGGACACGGTCCCCAGCGAGACCCCGGCGGCCGCGGCGACCGCCTTCACCCCGGCGGCGTGCGGCTTCGGCGCACGGCGTCGCCGGGTGCGCTCGGGCACGGCTTCCGCGTCATCCACCGACACGAGAACCTCCCTCCGCGCTGCAAACACTTGAAACGTCTTAGCGGCCGAAGAATACCCGCTTCCGGCCCGATTCCCGCGCTACCGGTCCGGGATCGGCCGCGAAAGGTGGGCAGACTCTTGACGCCCGGGCGTACACCCGCTTAGCGTCATGGGACGCTCTTGAAACCTTTCATCCCAGGAGTCGTCAGCACGCCACAGTCCCGCCCGCTCGAGTACAGGTGACGCCGTGAATCGTTACTGCTTCTGTCTGCAGGTCCGGCCCGACCGGCTCGACGAGTACGTCGAACGGCACCGCGACGTCTGGCCGGACATGCAGGCCGCGTTGCGGGACTCGGGCTGGCACAACTACTCGCTCTTCCTCCGCGACGACGGTCTGCTGATCGGGTACGTCGAGTCCGAGGACCTGGAGGCGGCGCAGAAGGCGATGGCGGCGACCGAGGTAAACACCCGCTGGCAAGCCCAGATGACCGAATTCTTCACCGGTATAGACGGCAGGCCGCCGGACGAGTCGTTCCTCCTCCTGCCCGAGATCTTCCATCTGAAAGAGGACCAACCATGACGACCGAAGCCGTGAAGGCCGCCCTCAGCCGCCAGGAGATCGAGCTGCCCTCGTGGGCGTTCGGGAACTCCGGCACCCGGTTCAAGGTGTTCAGCCAGCCCGGGGTGCCGCGGTCGCCCGAGGAGAAGATCGCCGACGCGGCCGTCGTCCACAAGTACACCGGGGTGGCGCCGAGCGTGGCGCTGCACATCCCCTGGGACAAGGTCGACGACTATGCGGCGCTGGCGGCGTACGCGAAGGAGCAGGGTGTCCGGCTCGGGGCGATCAACAGCAACGTGTTCCAGGACGACGACTACAAGCTGGGCAGCGTCACCAACCCGGATCCCGCGGTACGCCGGAAGGCCACCGATCACCTGCTCGAATGCGTCGACATCATGGACGCGACCGGGTCCCGGGACCTCAAGCTGTGGTTCTCCGACGGCACGAACTACCCCGGCCAGGACGACATCCAGGACCGGCAGGACCGGCTCGCGACCGCGTTGAAGGAGGTGTACGACCGGCTCGGTGACGACCAGCGGATGCTGCTCGAGTACAAGCTGTTCGAGCCGGCCTTCTACACCACGGACGTGCCGGACTGGGGTACGTCGTACGCACACTGTCTCGAACTGGGGCCGAAGGCAACGGTCTGTATCGACACCGGGCACCACGCGCCGGGGACGAACATCGAGTTCATCGTGGCCTTCCTGCTCCGCACCAGGAAGCTCGGCGCGTTCGACTTCAACAGCCGGTTCTACGCCGACGACGACCTGATGGTCGGCGCCGCGGACCCGTTCCAGCTGTTCCGGATCATGAACGAGATCGTCCGCGGCGACGCGCTCGACCCGGACCGCGGGATCGCGTTCATGCTCGACCAGTGCCACAACATCGAGGAGAAGATCCCCGCGATCATCCGCTCGGTGATGAACGTCCAGGAGGCCACCGCCAAGGCGCTGCTGGTCGACCGCGACGCTCTCCGCAAGGCACAGCGGGAAGGCGACGTCCTCGGTGCGAACGCCGCCCTGATGGACGCGTACAACACCGATGTCCGGCCGCTGCTCGCGGACCTCCGCGAGTCGCAGGGCCTGGACCGTGACCCGGTTGCGGCGTACAAGCGCAGCGGCTACTTCGAGCAGATCAGCAAAGACCGAGCCGACGGCCAGCAGGCCGGATGGGGAGCCTGAGTACCGATGACCGACACTGCAGCCGAGCTCGTTGCGCGTAGCAACCGACTGGGTGCCGATCCGCGCAACACGAACTATGCCGGCGGGAACACGTCGGCGAAGGGCACCGAGACCGACCCGGTCACCCAGCAGCCCGTCGACCTGCTGTGGGTGAAGGGATCCGGTGGTGACCTGGGCACGCTGACGACGAAGGGTCTCGCCGTACTGCGTCTGGACCGCCTGAACTCGCTCGTCGACGTGTACCCGGGCGTGGACCGTGAGGACGAGATGGTCGCCGCGTTCGACTACTGCCTGCACGGGAAGGGCGGTGCGGCGCCGTCGATCGACACCGCGATGCACGGGCTGGTCGATGCCCCTCATGTCGACCACCTGCACCCGGACTCCGGAATCGCGCTGGCGACCGCGGCGGACGGCGAGAAGCTGACCGCGGAGTGCTTCGGCGACCGCGTGGTGTGGGTCCCGTGGCGACGGCCCGGCTTCCAGCTCGGGCTGGACATCGCCGCCGTCAAGCGGGAGAACCCGCAGGCGATCGGCTGCATCCTGGGCGGCCACGGCATCACGGCCTGGGGAAACACGTCCGAGGAGTGCGAGGCGAACTCCCTGGAGATCATCCGTACGGCGGAACGCTTCCTGGCGGACCGCGGTGTCGCCGAACCGTTCGGCGCGATCGTCCCCGGCTACGAACCCCTGCCGACCGACGAACGTCGCGCCCGGGCCGCCGCACTTGCACCCGTCATCCGTGGGCTCGCGTCGACGGACAAGCCGCAGGTCGGCCACTTCAACGACTCCGACGTCGTGCTCGAGTTCACCGCACGGGAGAAGCTGGCCGAGCTGGCCGCGCTGGGCACCTCCTGCCCGGACCACTTCCTCCGCACCAAGGTCCGGCCGCTGGTGCTGGACCTCCCGCCGTCGGCCTCGGTGGAGGACACGGTCGCACGGTTGAAGGAGCTGCACGCCGCGTATCGCGAGGACTACGCGGCCTACTACAACCGGCACGCCGAGCCGGACAGCCCGGCGATGCGCGGTGCCGACCCGGCGATCGTGCTCGTGCCTGGTGTCGGGATGTTCAGTTTCGGGAAGGACAAGCAGACCGCGCGGGTGGCCGGCGAGTTCTACGTGAACGCGATCAACGTGATGCGAGGCGCCGAGGCGGTGTCGACGTACGCGCCGATCGACGAGCGGGAGAAGTTCCGGATCGAGTACTGGGCGCTGGAGGAGGCGAAGCTGCAGCGGATGCCGCGGCCGAAGCCGCTCGCGACCCGGGTCGCGTTCGTGACCGGTGGCGGGTCGGGCATCGGCAAGGCGATCGCGCAACGACTGGCCGCCGAGGGCGCGTGCGTTGTCGTCGCGGACCTCGACCAGGCTGCGGCCGAGGCGGTGGCGAAGGAGATCGGATCCACGGACGTGGCGGTCGCGGTCGGCGCGGACGTGTCGTCGGCGGACGCGGTCGAGGCGGCGTTGCGAGAGGCTGTGCTGGCCTTCGGCGGTGTCGACCTGATCGTCAACAACGCCGGGCTGTCGATCTCGAAGTCGTTGCTGGAGACAACGGACCGCGACTGGGACCTGCAGCACGACGTGATGGCGAAGGGCTCGTTCCTGGTCTCGCGGGCGGCCGCGAAGGTGCTCATCGACCAGGGGATGGGCGGCGACATCGTCTACATCTCCAGCAAGAACTCGGTGTTCGCCGGCCCGAACAACGTCGCGTACGGCTCCGCCAAGGCGGACCAGGCCCACCAGGTCCGGCTGCTCGCGGCCGAGCTCGGCGAGTACGGGGTCCGGGTCAACGGCGTGAACCCCGACGGCGTCGTCCGCGGATCCGGCATCTTCGCCGGCGGCTGGGGTGCGAAGCGGGCCGCGGTGTACGGCGTACCGGAGGAGGAACTCGGTGCGTACTACGCGCAGCGGACCCTGCTGAAGCGTGAGGTGCTGCCCGAGAATGTCGCGGCCGCGGTGTTCGCGCTGACCGGTGGGGATCTCACCCACACGACCGGCCTGCACATCCCCGTCGACGCCGGCGTAGCCGCCGCCTTCCTCCGCTAGGTATCGGTATGAAGCGCGTCGCGGCGGTCGATCTCGGGGCCTCGAGCGGGCGGGTGATGCTCGGCGAGGTGGGCGCTGACGTCCTCGAGCTGCGTGAACTGAACCGCTTCTGGAACGGTCCGGTGCGCGTGAGCGGTCGGCTGCACTGGGACGTGCTGCACCTCTACCGCTCGATCCTGGAGGGATTGCGGGCCGCAGGACCGCTCGACGGCGTCGGCATCGACTCCTGGGCAGTCGACTACGGCCTGCTCGACGAGAGCGGCCGCCTGCTGGGCAACCCCGTGCACTACCGCGACTCCCGCACCGACGGCGTGATGGAACGCGTCCTATCAACGATTCCAGCGGCCGAGCTGTACGCCGTCACAGGCCTGCAGCAGCTCCCGTTCAACACCATCTACCAACTGGCCGCCGAGAAGCTGCCGGCCGACGCGGCCACGCTGCTGATGATCCCTGACCTGCTGGCGTACTGGCTGACAGGGGAGATCGGTGTGGAGCGGACCAACGCCTCCACGACCCAGCTGTACGACGTGGTGGCCCGGGACTGGAGCGATGACGTGGTATCTCGGGTGGGGGTTCCACGTCAGGTGCTTCCTGCGCTGCGGGAGCCGGGCGATGTAGTCGGGACCGTGCTACCGGACGAGACCGGCTTGGCGCCGGGGATTCCGGTGATTGCTGTCGGATCGCATGACACGGCTTCGGCTGTCGTTGCTGTGCCCGCGGTGGGTGAGCGGTTCGCATACATCTCCTCGGGCACCTGGTCGCTGGTCGGCCTCGAGCTCGATGCGCCGGTCCTGACGGACGACGCTCGGGAAGCGAACTTCACCAACGAGGGCGGCGTCGACGGGCGAACCCGGTTCCTGCGGAACGTGATGGGGCTGTGGATCCTGCAGGAATGCCAACGGGTCTGGGGCGACGACGACCTGCCCGGGCTACTGCGGGACGCGGCCGCCGCGCCGCCGTACGCCGTACTGATCGATCCGGACGCTCCCGAGTTCCTCGCCCCGGGCAACATGCCGGCGCGCATCGAGGAACACTGCCGGGCAACCGGTCAGGACGCGCCTCGATCTCGTGGTGCCGTGGTTCGCTGCATCCTGGAGAGCCTCGCCCTCGCGTACCGCCGTACGTTGCGTGCCGCGCAGACGATCGCCGACCGAGAGGTCGACGTACTGCACGTGATCGGCGGTGGTTCGCAGAACGAGCTGCTCTGCCAGCTCACCGCCGACGCGTGCGGCGTACCGGTCCTCGCCGGACCCGTCGAGGCCTCCGCGTTGGGCAATGTCCTCGTCCAGGCTCGTGCCCTCGGCGAGCCCTTCCCGGACCTGAGCGCGATGCGCGCCCTGGTCCGATCCACACACTCCCTGCGGCGTTACGAGCCGCAGGGTAAACCGGCCGACTGGGACGCCGCCGAGTCCCGGGTGTTCGGAACAAGGTGATCAGCATGACCGCCCTCCCCCAGGAACTTCGACCGCTCGCGCGACGGGTGCCGCCGCGCGAGATCAGCCACGACGACCTGCAACTCCTCCGCCTGCTCGCCACCGGCCTGCCGGTCGACGGCGTCGCCCGGCGCCTCGACCTCTCCGAACGCACCGTCCGCCGGCGCACCCGGCTGATCTGCGACCGCCTCGGCTTCAGCACCGCCATCGAAGCCATCGTCTGGGCCGCCCGCCGCGGTCTGGTCTGAGAGAGGGGGCCGAGTTAGGCGGCGACGGCTCCGGGTACCGGGGTTTCTGAGCATCGAGCCGAGGAGGACCGATGAACGGAATGACCATCGTCTGGATCGTCGTCGCGATCGCCGTCCTGGTCATCGTGATCGCCCTGATCGCGAGCGCGATGTCGCGCAGGTCGCAACAGCGCGCCCAGCAGGAGGCGTACGAACACGACCAGCAGGCGCGAGCGAGCGCGGCAGAGGCCGACAAGCAGCGTGCGGTCGCCGACGAGGTGGACGCGCGTGCCCGCAAGGCGCAGGCGGCCGCCGACGAGAAGACGGCCGAGGCTCGCCGGTTGTCGGCCGGCGCCACCGAACGGCGCGACGCCGCCGAGAACGCCCGCGCACAGTCGGACGAGCATCGCACCCAGGCCCAGAACCTCTGGCCGGACCACGACGGCGCCCAGAACGACGGCGCCCTGAATGATGGCGCCCAGAACGACGGTGCCCAGAACCGCGAGGGGCAACCGGTCGATCCGGACTGGGACGACGGCCGGCATCCGCACGACCCGCGGCACCCGAAGCACTCGCGGCGGGATTGAGAAACGTCAGATCAGATACCTGAATTCCGGTGAGTTCGGGTTGATGCGTTCGATGTCGAGCGGGGCGGCCTCCATGCGCGACAGCAGCAGCGGGAGGTCGTCCCGGGTACTGATCTCGATGCCGACCAGGGCGACGCCGGTCTCGCGGTTGTTGCGCTTGACGTACTCGAACAGCGTGATGTCGTCGTCGGGGCCGAGCGTCTCGTCGAGGAAGGCGCGCAGGGCACCGGGCTCCTGCGGGAACGTCACCAGGAAGTAGTGCTTCAGGCCTTCGTACACCAACGAGCGCTCGAGGATCTCGCCGTACCGGCTGACGTCGTTGTTCCCGCCGGACAGCAGGCAGACCACGGTCTCGCCCGGGCGCACGTCGAGACCGTTGCCCAGAGCACTTGTCGACAAAGCGCCCGCGGGCTCCGCGATCAGGCCGTCGGTCTGGTAGAGCGCGAGCATCTCCGAGCACACGAGGCCTTCGGGAACCGCCATCAGCTCGACGCCGGCCTGCTGCACGAGCGGGAGGGTCACGTCACCGACCCGTCGTACGGCGGCACCGTCGACGAAGCTGTCCAACTGCGGCAACGTCACGGGCTTACCGGCCGCGACCGCCGCAGCCATGCTCGCCGCGCCACCCGGCTCCACCCCGACGATGCGTACGCCGGGATGCCGCTCGGCGATCCAGGTTGCAACCCCTGCAACGAGACCGCCCCCACCGACCGGAACCACGAGTACGTCGGGAGCGTGGCCGAGCTGCTCCACCAACTCGATCGCCACGGTCCCTTGCCCCGCAACGGTTCTCGGGTCGTCGAACGCCGGCACCATCGTCGCCCCGGTGGCGGAACCT
Organism: Kribbella pratensis; assembly: GCF_004366075.1. Classification (GTDB taxonomy): domain Bacteria; phylum Actinomycetota; class Actinomycetes; order Propionibacteriales; family Kribbellaceae; genus Kribbella; species Kribbella pratensis. The sequence goes on from NZ_SODU01000002.1 coordinate 713,963, forward strand.
TCCGCGATCGCGGCGGCAGCGGCATCGTCGTACGTGTCGCCGGTGACGATCACCTGGATCTGCTTGCCGCCGAGCGCCGCGATCCGGTCCCGCTTCTGGCGCGGTGTCGTCCGCGGAACGTACACCTTGCCGTGGACACCGAGAATGTGGCACGAATACGCCAGCCCTTGGCCATGGTTGCCGGCGCTCGCACAGATCACGCCGGCTGCCTTGGCCGCATCGTCGAGCTGTGCGATCAGGTTGTACGCGCCGCGAAGCTTGTAGGAACGGCCGATCTGCAGGTCCTCCCGCTTCAGCCAGACCTGCGCGCCGGTGCGCTCCGACAGGCGGAGGTTGCGCTCCAAGGGTGTACGGACTGCGACGCCGTCCAAGCGCTTGCTGGCGGCCTCGATCGCCGCCGCGTCAACGGTGCTGACCTCGGCGCCGATGGTCGATCGAGCGACTGAACCACTGCCCTGCATGACGTTCCTTCCCGTGCATTTGCACGATCTTCGCCGATTCGCTCGCTGCACAAGACAATTCGCGTCCACAGTCCGGACCGACGGATACCTTTGCGTATCAGACTCTTGCACCATGCGTGAAACGGCTCTTCACTGGGCAGTCTAGTTTTCATACGCTCACTCGGTGTAACGGCCAGGTCCTTGGGAGAGATGAGCCGTGTATAGCCGGTCAGTGAGGACTGGAGGGCACATGGAACTGATTCCGTTCAGTCTGTGGGGCGACGCTTTGTGGTGCGGTCAGGAAGTCGTGCGGGAGGCCCCGCACGAGCAGGCGATCAGAAGCCTGTTCCCGGACCCCATCCCGGCGCGCGGCGCAGATCTGGACACCGAAGCGGACCTCGTCCCGGAACCGCACAACCGTTTCGACCCGCGGTCGATCGCCGTCCGGGTGCAAGGCAAGGTTGTCGGCTATCTGCCGAGGGACGACGCGCACCGGTACCACCCGGTGCTGTCAGAGTTGGTGGCACAAGGCCTGCAACCGCGGGTCCCTTGCCACCTGTGGGTCAGTGAGTGGGAGCCGGCGGACTGGGACGGCAAGGGCGCCCAGGGCACCGAGTTCCACGCGAGTGTCGCGGTCGCCCTGGGGCAGCCGCACATGCTGGTGCCGGTGAACCTGCCCCCGCCAGGCAGTTTTCACCTGCTGCCGCCCGGCAGCGGCATCGTTGTGCCGGGCAGCGAGGTGCATCCCGACGTACTGGCGCCGTTCTTCCGCGCGGAGGGCGAGTGCTGGGCGTACGCCACCATGCACGCGATCGAGGAGGAGGACAGCTTTCAGGACCGGCACCGGATCGTGGTCGAGATCCGGCTCGACGACGAACCCGTCGGCCGGCTCAGCCCGCGGCTGAGCGCCGAGTTCCTGCCCGCGATCCATTACCTCGCCGACATGCGTGCCGAGACCGCCGCCAGGGTCGCCGTCCGCGGTGACCGTTGCGCATCGGAGGTGATCCTCTACGCGGCGCGGAGTCACGACCTCCCGGCCACCTGGCCGGACGGGCTGGCCCGCTCCCCAGTCGCGTCCCCGCAATGGCACTACTGGGCGACCAAAGAGGCCAACTAGGCGGCTGCGCAGTACTGACCATGCCTCACCAGGCCGGTACTGCGGAGCTACTTTCAAGGCGCCGGGCAGTTCTCCTAGGAGAGCTGCCCGGCGTTCTCCTTGCACCACACGGAAAACGTGTTCGGTGAGCGCCCGGTCAGGCGCCGTACGACGTCTGTTCGCAAGCCGATCGTGTCGGCGCGCATGAGGGTCAGGCCCTCGATCAGGGCAGCCGCCAACTCGGCCGGAGCCCCTTCTGGATAACGGAATCGAACCGCCTCCTCAGGGGTCGCGATCGGGCGTACGTCGAGTGCGCGGCCGATCGCCGTACTGAGGATCGCGACCTGCTCGGCGACCGTGAACGCCTCGGGTCCGGTCAGCGTGTACGCCTGCTTCTCGTGGCCGTCCTCGACGAGCACCGTCGCCGCGACCGCCGCGATGTCCGCCGGGTCGATCGGCGCCATCCGTCCCGGCCCGATCGGGTCGAGCACGTATCCGCCGGCGCGGATCGTCGGCAGCCAGTCGAACGCGTTCGTCATGAAGCCGGTCGGCCGCAGGAACGTTGCCGCGATCCCCGAATCCGCGATCAGCCGCTCGCGCTCGTGATGCCACCGCCCCATCGCCGGGACCGGGTCGCCGAGTACGGCGTACGACGACAGGTACACGATCTGCCGGACGCCGGCGCGACGGGCGGCCGCGACGACGTTGGCCGTGTGCTCGAGTCCGGTGCCGGGCACGAGCAGGAACACCTTGTCGACACCGCTCAGGTCGAGCGGTCCGTCGAGATCCCGGACGACCTGCTCCGCGGGCAGTTCCGGCCGCGGGCTGCGGACGAGTGCGCGGAACCCGGCGCCGCGCCGGTTGAGTTCCTGGACGAGCGCGCGACCGACGTGTCCGGTGGCGCCGGTGATGAGCAGCATGGCAAACTCCTTTACCGGTTAACGAGTCGCCGGGAACGTTAACCGGTAAACGATCTGATCGTCAAGGAGTCTGCCGATGCCCGAGTTCCTGGAGCTGCACAGCAAGACGTCCAAGTTGCTGCGGGCCGCCGCGGACGCCGCCGTACAGCGGCACGGGTTGCGGCTCGGGCAGGATCACCTGCTCGCGGCGCTGTGGGCGGAGGACGGCCGTACGCCGGGCGAGATCGCCGCCGCGGTGAACGTCACCACGCCCGCCGTCACCAAACTCGCCACCCGGCTGGCCGAGTCCGGTCTGCTCGAACGCCGGCCCGATCCGCGCGACAACCGCCTCGTGCGGCTGTGGCTGACACCGGCCGGGCGTGCGCTCCAGGCCCCCATCGAGGCGGAGCGCCAGCGGCTCGAGGACCGCATCACCGCGACGCTCACGAAGACCGAGCGGGCCCAGCTGATGAAGGCGCTCGCGAAGATCAATCAGGTGTTGGTGGACGGGCCGTGACGTACCTTGGCCGTATGGCGAACGTACCCGTCTGCCCGGTTTGTGGAGAACGCGGAGTGCCGATCCTTTACGGCCTGCCTACCCCGCTCGCTCGCGAAGCGGCCGCGGCCGGCAAGGTGCGGCTGTTCGGCTGCGTCATCCCGGCCGAACCGGACAACTGGACGTGCGCCCAGGACCACACCTGGAAGGCCGACGACGATCAGGTGCTGACGGCCGCCATCGACGCCGCGCTCGGCCGGAACTGATCGACTGCGTGATCAAGCAGCGTTCGGGCGGCGTGTGGCGCACACGAGGGCGATCAGGGCGAGCACGCCGAACGGGATGGCTTGGAGCTCTTGGAACGCGATGAGCTTGAAGAGCGTGAAGTAGATCATCCAGGTGGCGTAGAGGATGACGCCGGGGCGGCCGAGGCGGTGGCCGCGGAGGAACGCGGCGACCGCGACCAGGCCGGTGAGCGTCAGGAACTCGTACGCGACCACGAAGCTCACCCCGATGCCGTCCCATCCCTCCAATCCGGTGAAGTAGATCGCTCCGTAGCCACCCACTACGGCGATCAGTGTGAGGAGGACGGACGCCGTGACGGCGGTGGCGGACGGGCGTCGGCGGGTGATGGATCGAGTGCTGGTCATGGTGGTCATTGCGGTCTCCTGTCGTTCGGTTTGACGTGCCGCCAACGATCGCGACCGGGCCGTCCCGATCGACACGGCCGCGGGTCACGACCTCAGCTGGGACGTCCTGTCCCGTGACGGCGGGACACAGGTGCGGCGATGATGCCCTCATGGGGGTTGTCATCGGGGTACTCGCGGTGCTCGCCGGCCTGGCAGGCACCGGCGTCCATGCCGTGAATGCGGCAGCGGGACGGACGGCCGGGCCGTCGTTCTGGTTGATGGAGGCGGCGGCCGCGATCGCCTACGGACTCGTCTGCCTGCTCCTGCGGTCGGCGGGCGCCCGCCGGATCCAGGCGGTCCTCGGAGCCATCGCCCTGACCCAGGGTCTGGCGCTGCTGGGGTCAGAGGTCGGAGCGCTCGCCAGTGACGACTGGGCAACCTGGATCGGGGCCTGGCTCTGGGCACCCGGGTACGTCGCGATCGCCGTACTGCTGCCGGTGCTGCTGCCGGACGGTCGCCCGCGATCACGTGCTGCTCTCGCGCTGAACGCGGCCGCCGTCGCCGTCATCACGATCATGTGGGCGCTCACGCCGTACAACTCCCAGGACTTCCCCGAGGCTCTGCGCGGCGCGCGGCATCCACTGGCCGTGGCCGCGGTCGGCGAACCCGTCGCGGGAGCGATCGCCGGCGTACTCCTGCTCGCCGCCGTCGTCGTCGGCCTCGCCGCGCTCGTCGTCAGGTGGCGGCAGGCCGCGGATCTCGAGCGTCAGCAGTTGAAGTGGGTACTCGTCGGCTACGCGTGCACGCTCGTCCTCTTCGGCGTGGCCAGACTGCTCCCCGCCGGCATCACGGGTGCCACCGCCGCTCTCGCCATGCTGCCGCTTCCGATCGCGATCGGTATCGCCGTGATGCGCCACGGCCTCTGGAACGTGGACGTCGTCATCTCACGGGCGATCGTGTACGGCGTTCTGTCGACGGTGGTGGTCGGCCTGTACGCCGGCACGGTCTGGCTGGCCGGGGATCGGCTGGGAGCCACGATGGGTACGCCGATCCTCGCGACCACTGTGGTCGCGCTGGCCGCCCTGCCACTGCGTTCCTGGCTGCAGCGGCACGTCAATCGGCTGGTGCACGGGGACGTCGACGAGCCGTACGCCGTACTCGCGCGACTCGGAGCGCGACTGGCAGCAGCCACCACACCGGATGACCTGTCCGAACGCGTCCTGCCGTCGGTGCTCGAACAGGTGGCGCGATCGCTGGGCGTGCAGCGGGCGACGATCGTCCTGCGCGACGGGTCCGTCACGTCGTACGGCGAGGGGTCGGGGTCCGGGACGACCGTCGATCTCGAGTACGGCGGCGAGCGGTTCGGTCAGCTCACCGTCGCTCGGTCGACCACGTTCGACGGACATGAGATCCGTGCGCTCGGCGAGCTCGCCACGCAGGCTGCGGTTGCGGCACATACCGTCCTCCTGGCCCGCGAGGCCCAGCGATCGCGCGAAGCGGTCGTCGTCGCACGGGAGGAGGAGCGCCGGAGGCTGCGTCGCGACCTGCACGACGGGGTCGGGCCGTCGCTGGCCGCGCTGGCCTTGCACGTCGAGACCGCGCGCGACCTCGCCTCGAACGATCCCGAGGCAGCCCGGCGGTTGCTGGACCGCCTGGTGCCGCGGCTCAACGCCGCGGTCGCAGATGTCCGGGCGTTGGTCCACGAACTCCGGCCGCCGATGCTGGACGAGCTCGGGCTGACGGCCGCGGTGCGTGAGCTGGGCGATCGATTGTCCACAGGTGCGACGAAGGTGTGTGTGTCGGCGGACGAGATCGCCGGATTGCCTGCTGCTGTTGAAGTTGCGGCGTACCACATCGCCGGCGAAGCGATCGGGAACGCGGTCCGGCATGCCGGGGCGGGCGCTGTCGCGGTCCGGGTGTGCGACGGGGACGGATACGTGCGGATCGAAGTCGTCGACGACGGCCACGGGCTGCCTGACCAGCTGCGGCCAGGTGTTGGTACGTCGTCGATGCGCGAGCGGGCCGAAGAACTCGGCGGCCACCTGGTGATCGACTCGGGCCCGTCCGGTACGACGGTCACCGCCATGTTGCCGAGGGGGACGTCATGACAGTACGGGTCCTGGTGGTCGACGACCATCCGCTCTATCGCGAAGGTCTCGTCACCGCGATCTCGACGATGCCCGGCAAGGAGGTGGTCGGCGAGGCAGCGGATGGCGAGCAGGCTGTGCGCCTTGCCGGTGAACTCGTCCCTGACGTTGTCGTGATGGACCTGCACATGCCGGTCCTGAACGGCGTCGAGGCGACCCGACGGGTGACGGAGCGGCACCCGGAGATCGCCGTACTGGTGCTGACGATGCTGGAGAACGACGAGTCGGTGTTCGCCGCCGTCCGGGCCGGTGCACGCGGGTACCTGCTGAAGGGCGCCGACCGTGCAGAGATCGGCCGGGCGCTTGACGGGGTGTCACATGGTGAGGCGGTCTTCTCGTCCGCGATCGCCGGCCGGGTCCTGTCGTACTTCGCTGCCGGCCGATCCGGCCCTCGTGTCGCGCCGTTCCCCGAGCTGACCGATCGCGAGCGCGAGGTTCTCGATCTGGTGGCGCGCGGCCTGACCAACGCAGCAATCGCCCGTCAGCTCGTGGTGAGCGACAAAACCGTCCGCAACCACGTCTCCAACGTCTTCACAAAACTCCACGTCGCCGGCCGAGCCGAAGCAGTAGCCCGCGCCCGCGACGCCGGCCTCGGCACCTAGCTATCCTTTCCAGCTACTCGATCACCTGGGGAATGAATGCCCGTCGTCACCCCGGACGCCGAACTGCTTGCGCGCGCCGTCCGTACCTTCATGAATGCCGACGCCGACGCCGGCTACCTCGAAGCCCCCGGCACTCTGGCTTTCGTGGCCACCGCAGCCGACAAGATCATCGGTTGGTGCTGGGGCTACCGGCTTGCGCGACCCGACGGCGCTTCCATGCTCTACCTCCACCAGTTGGAGGTCGTCGAATCCCACCGCGGGCAAGGAATCGGCCGAGCCCTGACGAGCGCGTTCATGGGCGCGGGCCGGTCGGCCGGTGCCACCAAGATGTTCCTCACCACGGGAGCTGAGAACGCTCCGGCGCGCAAGCTGTACGACTCGCTCGGTGGAGGGCTGGCGACGCAAGGACCGACGGTCAACTACTGGTTCCTGTTGTAGCTGTTTCGGTGTCCCAGGTTGAGAGGCAGAACGGGTGGCCGGCGGGGTCGGCGTACACGAGGCAATGGTCGGCGTTCGGTTGGAAGTCGAGCAGTTTGGCGCCGGCCGCGAGGACCCGTGCTCCGGTTGCCTCGAGGTCGTCGACGAGGAACTCGAGGTGCATCTGCATCGGTACGTCGTTGCCGGGCCACTGTGGCGCCCGGAAGTCGTCCACCTGCTGGAAGGAGATGACCCCATTGGGCCCCGAGACGGAGGCCCAGTGCGACGTACCACGGACGACTCCACCAGTGATCTCGGCGTAGAACTGCGCCAGGACGAGTGCATCAGGTGCGTTGACGGTGATCCCTTCCAGCTTGATGCGGTCAGACATTGGTCTGCCGGTACGCCGGGGTGAGTTCGGTCCAGCGGGCGTGCCAGGCCGGGGCAGGCACCTCCGCCGACCAGCCGCCGTCGTGGGCCGGGCCGTCGTTCGCCAACGAGCGGCCGAGGTCCTCGAGGTGGACCTGCCAGCCGGCTCCGTGGAAGTGGAGTGAGCCGATGGGGAGGCCGCGCTCCTCGACCACCAGCTTGGTCTGCGAGCCCATCGGGGTGAGCCAGGCCTCGAGCTCACCCTCGTCGTCGGTGCCCGGCTCCGTGGTGAGCAGCAGATGATGCGGTGCCTCGCAGATGTCGATACGAGCCGGACCGTTCCACGTGCTGGTGAAGACGGCGTGGATCGTTCCGCCTTCGTGCAGTGCGCCGGACACCTCGGCGATCCAGCGGGCGAGTCGCTCCGGCGTGGTGCATGCCGCCCAGAGGTCGTCGATATCCGTGTCGTAGACGTCCTCGACGCGGACAGCGCCGCGGGTGCGGTCCAGAGCCCGCATCGTTCCGGTGATCCTCACTGAGATGCCTTCTTTCCTCGTGCGATCTCGGTGTGCAGCGCATCGAGCCGGTTCCGCCACAGCGCGCGGTATCCCTCCAGCCACTCGTCCACCTCGACGAGCGCCTCCGGCCGCAAGGTGTAGATCCGCCGCTGCGCCTCCTGCCGTACGTCGACCAGCCCGGCCTCCCGCAGCACCCGAAGGTGCCGGGACACACCCGGCCGCGCGATCGGCAGCGCATCGGCCAACTCACCGGCCGTCGCGGGATGATCCCGCAAGATCTCCAGCACCGTCCGCCGGCTCTGATCAGCCAACGCCTGCAACACCACGTCCATGACCCCGAATGTACCCAACCGGCTACGTAACCACAAGGGTACATATGTCGGTAAGTCACCAGTGGCGGGGGCTGGCCCGGTCCGATCTGCAGCTGGACAGGAAGTGTCGGGTGGCCGGGTAGTGCACCTGAGCGTGAACGTGTCCGTGCGTACAGCGTCTCGCCGGTGCACTACCAGTCGAGCTGCACATCACGCGACCGCGAGGATCACAATGCCGGTTGGAGTGGAACTAGCATCGAGTTGTGTCGACGTCACGGGTACGTACGACCTGCAGCAGCAGATCAACGAGATCGGACGGCTCGTGGCGACAAGCCCGGTGCCGGACGGCGGTCTGTCGTGGGATCACGAATCGCGGGTCGTGGTGGTCCGCCTGGTCGGAGCGGTGAACGGAACCTCAGCCGACGTGGAGCGGCTGAAGTACGCCGTTCTGGAGGCCGCCGACGGATTCGTCGTCAAGTTCGTGTCTGTGCGTTACTCGCGGGCGGAGCTGGAGGCACTGGCGGACCGCCTCTTCTCGACCATGGATCGGTGGGGGCCGAGCCGCGAAGGAATCGGCGGTGGTTGGGATTGCCTCAAGAACCGCGTCGTGATCGTGATTCGCCGCGACACCGACGAGACAGCTCAAGCCTGGATCGACGCGATCGAGGCACTCCACGACCCCCGCATCCTCTACGAGACCTACATTCCGGTTCCCCGCAACCGACGACCACCCCGGCGCCGGCACTGAGCGCCCTCACCCAGTACGTCGACGCGTACGCCCGGTGCTCAGAGTTTGGTGCCGATCAGCTGGTAGATGTCGTCGTGGGCGCCGGGGAGGTCGTCGTGGCCGAAGTCGGGGTACGTGCGGACTTCCTTGGGGGACTGGATCTTGTTGTAGGCGGCGAACTGCGTCGACGGCGGGCAGATCTGGTCCTCGAGGCCGGTGAAGAGGGTGACCTCGGCCTGGATCCGGGGCGCCAGGTGCTGGATGTCGATGTAGCCGAGCGTCGTGAACACCTCCTCCTGGCGGAGGTGCCGCGGGTCGCGCTTGCGGAACCACGTGACGATCTCGTCGTACGGCGAGGTTTCCAGGTTCAGGTCCCACGTCCGCTGGTAGTCGGAGAGGAACGGGTACACGCTCGCGACGTACTTGATGGTCGGCGTCAGCGCGGCCGCCACCAGCGACAGTCCGCCGCCCTGGCTCCAACCGGTCGTCGCGATCCGGGCCGCGTCGACCTCCGGCAGCCCGCCGATGAGGTCCGCCAAGCGCCGCGTGTCCAGGAAGACGTGCTTGTAGAGCAGCCCGTCGGGACCGTCGTCGAGCCCGTGCACCAGGTGGTGCTGCAGCGAGAAGCTGTTCGATGCCTGCGACGACGTACGGAATCCGACCTGTTCGCGGACATCCAGTGCCGCGACCGTGAATCCACGAGCGGCGTACGGCAGTAACTCGACCCACTTCGGCTGCTCACCGCCGTACCCGTGGAACAGCAGCACGGCCGGTCCGGTCGGCTCGGCGGGACGCAGTACCTTCGCGTGGACCCGGTAGCCGCCGGTCCCGGTGAAGTACAGGTGCTGTGCGGTCGCCGTCGTCAGCGGGAAGTCGACGGCGTCGACGAACTCGGCATCAGCCGCGACCTCGTCGAGTGACAGCAGGGCCTTGTCCCAGAACGTGTCGAAGTCCGCGGGCCGCGGGTTCGTGCCCTGGTACGTGAGTAGTTCGTCGTACGACAGCTCGAAGGAAAGCACCGCATCATTCTGCGCTGTTGGTGTCCTCGGGGGCAGTCCCGTCCCAGATCGTGTACCCGTGGGCCGCGTTCAGCTTGTCCCGGAGCGCGGTCTCCAGGCTCTCGGCCGTACCGGGCGCCAGCCACGAGATCGGCAGCAGGATCGGATGATCGGGGTTCTTGGTGCGCAGCACGATCGCCTCGCCGTGGGTGGTCTCGACCCGGCCGACCTCGGTGATGTCGGTCCAGGGCGTGCGGAGACCGCGGACCTCGAGGTCGCTGTCGCGGAGCCGTGCGACCTTCGGCGGCCGGGCCAGGATCCACAGGCCGGCCAGCGCGATCATCCCGCCGAGCGTGACGAACACCGAGACGGCGACATCCGGCAGCCCCAGTGCCCAGAGCACCGCGGCCACCCCGAGAATGATCAGCCCGGCGGCCAGGATTCCGAGGAAGCGCCCCGGCCGCATCCGGTACGTCGTACGCATCGCCACAGGATCTCATCCGCCCGGGGCGACCGGATCAGAAGGCTTCCGTCTCGGACTCCGAGGTGTTGCCGGCCACGGACTTCAGCGTCAGCGACCACGAGTACGACCCGTCCAGGAACCGCTCGAGCTTCGAGTACGAGCAGTCCTCGGTGAACCGGTTGTTCTTTGCGTCCCAGTTCCTCCCGGTCTTGTAGTAGACCCAGTAGTCGCCGCGGATCCCGTTCAGCGTTGCCGACTTGTTCGCCCGGACGTAGATCGAGGCCTGCGGCTTGCGCGGGCTGTTGGCCGTGACCACGACCACGATGTCCGAGCCGGCGTTGGTGATCCGTAGCGAACCCGAGCCACGCGGTCCGGACCGTTGGAACACGTCGCCGTTCTCACCCCGGCCGGCGATCACGGCCGGCTGGGCCAGCTTCGCCGGCACCGACAGCGCACCGAACTTCACACCCTTGCCGATCGACTTCTGCACGCCCTGCGCGAGCTCGGCGTACGCGAACCGGACGCCGCTCTTCGCCTCGTACAGCCGGACGTCCAGCGCCTTCGGGAAGCCGCAGCTGGTCTTCGTCCCGCCGGCCCTGGTCAGCTCAGTGGCCACGTTCCCGGCGTACGCGTCGAAGGCGTCGAGGACCTGGGGATGTGCGGACACCAGACCGCGCGGCGGCGTGATCTTCACGAGCTCGCTGCGTTCGAGTACGACGGCGCTCGCGAGCTGGGCGCGGGACGCGTCGAACGCCGCGATCGTCTGCGCGTTCATCACGCGGGCGACGTACGGCTTGAGAACCTTCTCGACATTGGTCAGCGCCCGCTGGTACATCGGCACCGACAGCGCTACGGCAGTCGGTGTCGGCTTCGGGGCCGGCTTGGGTGCCGCCGACGAGGGCGGCGGCGCGCTGGTGCTGGTCGTCCTACCCCCTGCCGAGGGCGCGCCCGCACTGTCAGCACTGTCCGCCTTGCCGCTGCAACCTGCGCAGAGCAAGGCCGCAACACCGACCACAACCGCCACCGAACGCCTCACAGTCACCCCCAGGTGTGACCAATTTTCACTTTGGTCCAATACTTCCCTGAGAGGGGTTCACCAAGCCGGATCAGTTGGTGCCGGTCTCGCTCGGGTTGTAGGCGCAGGCGTCGTTCAGGTTCTCCGCGGCGCCCGGGGTGGTGGTCGTCTTCGACGGCGTCGGCCGCTTCGTGGAGCCGGAGGTCGGCGCCTTGGTAGGGTTCCGGGTCGGCTTCACCGTCGGCGTCGAGGCGGCCGGGGCGGTCTTGGGGGCGATCGCCTTCTGGATGATCTCCCGCATCGCCGCGTAGTCCGGGTTCTTGCCGCTCGGGAAGTTCTTGTTCTTGTCCAGGTCGATGTTCGCGACCTTCGCGTTCTTCACCTTCAGCGCGAGCTGGATGAACGCCCCCAGGATCTCCTGCGGGATGTCGGTGCGCAGCAGCTGCTTCCCGGCCTTCGCGATCTGCTGGTACGACGTCACGAGCGCCTGCGGGTTCGCGCTGTTCACGAGCGCGTGGATCGTGCAGCGCTGCCGCTCCTGCCGGGACGGGTCGCTGAGCCCGTAGCGGCCGCGCGCGAACCACAGCGCGTGGTACCCGTCGAGCTTCTGGTTCGGGCCCTTCTCGATGTACCCGCTCGGCTTCTTCTCGCTGTTCGACCCGGGGCCGGCGCCGTAGTCGCCGCCGATCGGCACCCGGTAGTTCACGTTCACGGTGATGCCGCCGAGCGCGTCGATGATCTGCCGGAACCCGGCCAGGTTGACCTGCATGTAGTAGTCGATGTCCAGGCCGAGCGCGGCGCTCGCGGCCAGCTTGACCACGTCCGCGCCCTCGTTGTCGGTCTGGCCGAGGATCCCCGGGTGCGCCTTCGGGACGTTCTCGTACATCGCGTCCAGGTAGTACTCCGGCTGCTCGACATTGCCCAGACTCGGGTCCCAGAAGCCGTCCGGGTACACCTTGTGCAGCGGGGAGTCCTCCGGGAACGGCATCCGCATCCAGTTCCGGCTGAGCGAGATCAGCGCGGTGTCACCGGTCTTGGTGTCGATGCTCGCCACGATCACCGTGTCGGTCCGGACACCGGTCCGGCCGACGCCGTCGTCGGCGCCGAGCAGCAGCAGGTTCAGCCGCGGGGTCTTCGCCCACGGGTCGCTCGCGTTGCCGACCTTCGGCCGGGTCGCGCTCTTCGAGTTCCCCTCCGACTGGAACACGCTGCCGATCAGGTCGCGCTGCGCCATCACGGTCTGCGCCGCGACGGTCGTCGGTACGGCGATCGCGAAGCAGAGCAACCCGACGAACATCGAGCCGGCCAGCCGGCCGGTATACGTCATGCTGACCGGGCGGAGCAGCTTGTGCGACGCGACCACGGTCCAGATCCAGCCGATCCCGAGCAGGACGACGGCACCGGTCGCGACCAGCAGCTGACGCGGGGAGACGAGCAGGGCGAGCACGGAGTCGCGGTGCGTGAGTCCGACGTACGCGCCGATCAGCAGCAGGCCGATGCTGATCGTCAGGATGAACGAGCCGAGCTTCTTCCGGCCGCCCATCAGCAGCCCCGAGCCGGGGACCAGGGCGCTGAGCAGCGTCAGGCCGATCGCCTTCGACGCCGTCCGGGCACGGTGCGTTCGGGCCCGGGACCGGCTGGCACGAGGAGCTGCCCTCCGACCGGTTGCGCGAGTACTCCGCGACATGGCTCCGTTCCCTGATCGACGACGTCACGACCCTTCCGTCGGCCGCGCATGGCAGCCCACGGTACTTCAGACGCCCACGACACCAACTTGGTTGACGCGTTGGTTGACGTGATGCTGGCGACCCCCGTCGATGCTCGTCAGGGTACAGGGGCTCGGGGCTACTACCGCAACGTGCCGTGTCGGCGACCCAGCGTGCCCGGCGGCCCGCTTTGCTCCCGGACCGGTCGAGCGGATACTCTTGGCCGTCGTCGTGTCCGCTCCTCGAGTGGGCCGTCGGAGGAGGCGTCGCCTAGTCCGGTCGATGGCGCCCGCCTGCTAAGCGGGTTGAGGGTTACCCCCTCTCGCGGGTTCAAATCCCGCCGCCTCCGCTCTGGGAGCTCTTTGCCTGCAAAAAGCGCAGGCAAAGAGCTCCGGCCATGTCACTGGGGGTGCAACCCCCAGACCCCGCCCGGCGGGGCTTCGCCCCCCGGACCCCCCAGCGGCTGCCCCGCTGGATGGATGCTCCGTGCTGATGACTGTCCCGCGCGTGGGTGCTCCGTGCTGCTTCTCGTTTCGCTGCGACCTGCGGGGTTAGCTCGTCAGATCTTGGTTTGCTTGGGCTATGCGTTCTATCGAGGTTGGGGTCATGGGTTCTGGGGAGATGATGAGTTGGTTGACGCCCAGTCTTTGGTAGGCGGTTGATACCTCGGGGAGATCTTGTACCGGGATTGCGTTGGGGTTGGGGTCGGCTGCTTGCTGGTCTGGGTCGCGGACGATGATGCCCGCCGTGCGGGCGACTGCTTCTTGGGGGCGGTTCGCGGTGACCAAGGCTTGGCGGAGGGCTTCCAGGCGTTCTTCCACCTGCAGGTTGGGAGCGCCGTACCAGGCTGTGTTCCAGGCGTCGGCCCATTGGGCGACCAGTTGCATCATGCGGGGGCGGTGACCGGCGACCAGGATGGGGATCTGGTGGGGTGGGGCCGGGTCCAGGTTGGCTTCGCGGACCTTGTAGTAGGTGCCTTCGTAGCTGACCGTTTCGCCGCGGATCAGTCGGGCCACGATCTCCAGCCACTCGGTGAAGCGACCCACTCGATGGTCGGTGGGTAGGCCGAACGCCTCGTACTCCGGGTCGTGCCACCCCGCGCCGACTCCCAGGGTCAGGCGACCGCCGGAGACCTCGTCCAGGGTCGCGGCCATCTTCGCGGTCAGGCCGGGGTCGCGGAACGATGCGCAAAGCACCATGTTGCCGAGCTCGACCCGGGACGTGACCGCGGCGATCGCGCTCAGCAGGGTCCAGCTGTCGTGCATGCCGAACACCTGCCCCTCCGGATCCCGGTAGAGGAAGTGGTCCGCGAGCCAGACCGAGTCCAGCCCGCTCTGGTCAGCCGCCTCCGCGGCCGCCCGCACGTCCTTCCAGCCAGCCATCCCGCCATCGGGCCCATCGCCGGCTCCGAGCGGAAGCATCACACCGATCTTCATGCGCTCAACGTACCCAGACCGCGGCCCGTCGATTGGGTCGAGGCCGTGACGGTTCGGTGCCGTGTCCGAAACATTTCCTGGGTACCAGCAGGTGCCCGGGGTGCGACGTCACGGTGAGGAGCGGGCATCGGATCTCGAGAGGTGATGACAGATGACCGCTCTCGCACCGCCGACGACCGCGTGTGATCCCCGGCCGCTGCTCGGCGTCGGCCTGCCCGCGCACGTGCTCGTCCAGTTCGACGACCGTTGGTCAGCGGCCTGGTTGATCGGCCGGTTGCACTGCGCCGACGGCTGGGTCGCGCTCGTTCAGTTCGTGGACCGCACGGGGTGCGAGCAGACTGTCCGCCTCCCGGCTGAACGGGTCTGCTTGACCACGACACCACACAACTGAATCCTCCCAACGCGCCGCCGTCCGTGGATGATGGGCGGTATGAGGAGGCCGTACCCGGATCGGGCGGCCGCGGGCCGCGTGCTGGCCGACGAGCTCGGATCGGTCGGCGGTTCCGTGCTGGTCCTCGGGCTGGCGCGGGGCGGCGTACCCGTCGCGGCCCCGGTGGCGGACGTCCTGGACACGGAGCTCGACGTACTGATCGTGCGCAAACTCGGCTTGCCCGGTCAGCCGGAGCTGGCAATGGGCGCGATCGCCGGCGTCGGCGAGGAGTTGCACGTGGTCCGCAACGAGCCGATCGCGGCGGAGGTCACCCCGGAGACCCTGGAGGCCGTACGCCGCCAGGAGGTCCAGGAGTTGCGCCGCCGCGAGCAGGCGTACCGGGGCGACCGGCCGCCGATCGACGTACGGGATCGCGTGGTGATCCTGGTCGACGACGGCCTCGCGACCGGCGCGACGATGCTGGCCGCGGTAGAAGCAGTACGACGCCATCGGCCGACGCGCGTCGTCGTCGCCGTACCCGTGGGCGGCGTCGAGAGCTGCCGGCGGCTGTCGCGGGTCGCGGATCAGGTGGTGTGCGCGTGGATCCCGCAGTACTTCACGGCGGTCGGCCAGGCGTACCGGGACTTCTCAGCGGTGAGTGACGACGAGGTACGGCGGGTGCTCGCAGAAAGCACCGCGCGGCGCCCCGGCGGATGAACCAGGGCGCCGCGCGGTGTTGGTCCGGCCGCCGGCTTCCGACTCGGCGGCCGGCGTTTGGTCAGGCCAGCCGGGCCTTCAGGTGGTCGAGTTCGACCTTGAGCTCCGTCGGGACGGTGTCGCCGAGCTTCGCGAACCACTCCTCGATCAACGGGATCTCGGCCTTCCACTGCTCGACGTCGACGTCGAGCGCGATCTCCAGGTCGTGCGCGGTCAGGTCCAGACCGCTGACGTCGAGCGCGTCCGCCGCCGGCACCCGTCCGATCGGGGTCTCGACCGCGTCCGCCTGACCCTCGATCCGCTCGATGACCCACTTCAGCACACGGCTGTTCTCACCGAAGCCCGGCCAGACGAACTTGCCGGCCTCGTCCTTGCGGAACCAGTTCACGTAGAAGATCTTCGGCAGCTGCGCCGCGTCGTGCTGCTTGCCGACGGTCAGCCAGTGGTCGAAGTACTGCCCCGCGTCGTACCCGAGGAACGGCAGCATCGCCATCGGGTCCCGCCGTACGACGCCCACCTGGCCGACCGCCGCGGCGGTGGTCTCCGAGGACAGCGTCGCACCCATGAACACGCCGTGCGCCCAGTCGCGGGACTCGGTCACCAGCGGGACCGTCGTGGCGCGGCGGCCGCCGAAGATGATCGCGGAGATCGGTACGCCGTTCGGGTCGTCGTACTCGTCGGCGATGATCGGGCACTGCTTGATCGGCGTGCAGAACCGGCTGTTCGGGTGGCTGGACAGCTCGCCCGAGCCCGGCGTCCACTCGCGGCCCTTCCAGTCGGTCAGGTGGTCCGGCGGGGTCGGCGAGTAACCCTCCCACCAGACGTCACCGTCGTCGGTGAGCGCGACGTTGGTGAAGACCGAGTTGCCCTTCTCGATGGTGCGCATTGCGTTCGGGTTGGTCTTCCAGCCGGTGCCGGGGGCCACGCCGAACAGGCCGAACTCCGGGTTCACGGCGTACAGCCGGCCGTCCTTGCCGAACCGCATCCAGGCGATGTCGTCGCCGAGCGTCTCGACCTCCCAGCCCTCCAAGGTCGGGTCGAGCATCGCCAGGTTGGTCTTGCCGCAGGCGCTCGGGAACGCGGCGGCGATGTAGTGCACCTTCTTCTCCGGCGAGATCAGCTTCAGGATCAGCATGTGCTCGGCGAGCCAGCCCTCGTCCCGAGCCATCGCCGACGCGATCCGCAGCGAGTAGCACTTCTTGCCGAGCAGCGAGTTACCGCCGTACCCGGAGCCGTAGGACCAGATCGCCCGCTCCTCGGGGAACTGCACGATGTACTTCTCGTCGTTGCACGGCCACGGCACGTCCTGCTGGCCGGGCGCGAGCGGCGCGCCGACCGAGTGCAGGCAGGGGACGTACGGCGCTGCGTCGCCCATCTTCTCGAGTACGTCGGCGCCGGTGCGGCACATGATCCGCATCGAGGCGACGACGTACGCCGAGTCCGTGATCTCGACGCCGAACATCGGCTTCTCGGCCGTCAGCGGACCCATGCAGAACGGGACGACGTACATCGTCCGGCCGCGCATCGAACCGCGGTACAGCTCCGTCAGCGTCGCCTTCATCTCGACCGGGTCGACCCAGTTGTTGGTCGGGCCGGCGTCGGCTTCGTCCGTGGAGCAGATGAAGGTGCGCTGCTCGACCCGGGCGACGTCCGACGGGTCGGTGCGGACCCAGAACGAGTTCGGCTTCTTCTCGTCGTTCAGCCGGACCATGGTGCCGGCCGCGATCAGTTCGTCGGTCAGCTCGGCGTACTCCGCGTCCGACCCGTCGACCCAGTGGATCCGGTCGGGCTGCGTGAGCGCGGCGACCTCGGCCACCCAGGCCAGCAGGCCGGCGTGGCGGGTCGGTGCGTCGGTTAGGTCGTACGGTGCCTCGGCTTCGAGGGGCTCCTTGGCGACTGCGGGGGCGGCGGCTTCGGTATGGGTCGGGCTGGCGGTGGTCGTCATCGGCGGCTCATTCCCTCTCGGCTGTCGGGCCCGGCGACCGCGCGACCCCTCGACGCTGAGGGGGTACGGCTCCGGCCGCCGGGGTCTCCGGCGGTTCGATTCAGCTGGCTGGCGGTGTGATCTGTCGCAGACCAGTGCGTCCAGTGGACGTATACCAGTGTGCAAGTGGTACTACCGTACGGGATCGACCCAAGTGGTGAGAACCCCTAGAACGTGAACCCGGTCACAAACTTTTCGCGACAATCGCTTTCCGGTTCAGCTTGTGAAAACGAGAACGGCCCGCGCTGTTCGCGCGGGCCGTTCCAGGAGATTTTCCGGTGCTTCAGCTGGTCTGCCGCCAGATGTCGTTCACGAGCCGCTGGATGTCCGCGGCCTCCGCAGGCTGGCCGTAGACCATCGCGCCGACCAGCCACCACTGCCCGCCGCTCAGGAACGCGCGCGTCATGGTGATCGTGTACGGCGTCTTCGTCGACACCGTCAGCCAGGTCCGGGCGTCCTTCGCGGTCGCGGGCGCGGTGGTCTTGTAGATCTTCGTCCACTGCTGGTCGAACGTCGGCCGGTCGGACAGGCACTTGGCCAGGCTCGCGCACGGATGCAGGGCGAACTGCGCCTGCATCGCGTTCTTCAGCCCACCCGGATCCTGGTCGCTCCTGGTGACGATCCGGCGCAGGATCAGCTGCGAGGACTCACCGAGAAAACCCACCTGCGGCGGCCGCGGCCAGCCGACCGCGAACGGCAGCTCGGCGTTCGTGACGACCTGTACGTCGGCGCCGGCCGCGTACGTCGCGCCGAAGACGCCCGGCGATCCGTCGGACCGCTTGTACGGCGCGGTCGTCACGCGGTTGATCGGAGGGATCAGGACGCTCGAGGCGATCGGCTCCGGGCTGACGGCCGGCGGCGGGGCGGCCTCGGTTGGTTCCTCCTTGACGCTGCCGCCGATCGCGGTGCCGATCGAGTAGGCGATGCTGAACACGATCAGCACGACGACCGCGACGACCGCGTAGATCCAGGGGCCGATCTTGCGGCGGTACTGCCGCGCGACCTCGATCTTCGACTGCGGCTGCGCTTCTGCTACCTGCTCCTGTTCAGGGCGGTCGACGTACGACGGGATGCTGCCTTGCGACGCGGTGTCGCCGGGCGGAAGGATCGGCGGCGTCGCGCCGTACCCGACGAGCTGGTTGCGGACCGCCTGCAGCGACTCGTCGTCGTTCCCGAGTACGCCGTCGAGCGGGTCGACCAGGCGCTCGGCGCCGGTCTCGCCGTAGGTCAGTTGCGTGATCGCGTACGGGCGGCTCGAGGTGAAGTTGGCGGCCCAGAGCGGGGTTTCCTGGCGGCCGGGTTCGAGTGCGGCGTCGCGGCTCGCCCTGGTGAGGCGGTCGACCACGGTCGGGTTCCGGGCGCCTTCCTCACTGAGGACGAGCGCGATCACGTCCGTCCCGGTGAACGTGCGGCCGTGCCACAACTCCGCCAGCGGGTGCAGCAGGATCCGCTGATCGAACTGGTAGCCCGGGATCTCCGGCGTGCTGTTGGTCATCACTGTTCGCTTTCCCAGATCGCCCGGTCCGCCAGCGCCAGCGCCGCCTTCTGCGCCGTGTCCGCGTCCACGGGGTTGGCCTTGTAGTCCACCTGTACGACGATGTCCGCGCGCTGCACCAGCGTGTGCACGGTCCAGGACTCACCGGCCAGTCCGGTCGCGGTCCGGCTGACCTTGGTCGGGTACGGGCGGTCCCCGTCGTACTTGTTCATCGTCGACCGGCTGAACGTCCGGTTCGCGACCTGGGTCGGCGTGAACGGCGCGTTCCCCGCGCCGGCATCCAGCCCGCCGTACGCCGTGATCGTGACGTTCACGCTCGCCGACGTGTACGCGCGCACCTTCTGGCGCGAGCTCGCCGCCGTACAGCTGATCGTCGTCGTCCCGCCCTGCGTCATCGTCACCGGACCGGACGATGCCTTGGGCAACAGGTTCGCCACGTCCCCGATCCGCGCGCACAGATCCGCCGGCAGCGTCCGCGCCGGCAGGATGTCCTTCGGCGTCACCGGCTCCCCGACCGCGAACCCGACCCCACCCCCCACGAGCGCGGCCACACCACACCCGATCGCCGTACCCCGCACCAGTCGACTACCCATGCCCGCGACCTTAACCACGCGAAGGTCCTCCCGCGCACTCAACACGGGACACGCGCCGGTGACTGGGAACAGGCAATAGCCAGTTCGCAGTGACCAAGGGGTATTCCCAGTCCGGCCCGCTCGGACTTGCCTGCGTGGTCAGCGTTCAGCCGAGGAGGGTTTTCACCGAGCCGCCTGACTCGGTGAGCTTCGTGCCGAGCCCGTTCAGCGCCTCGCCGACCGTCGCGAGAATGCCCGACAGGTCCTGCAAGTTCCCGGCCAGCGCCTCGACCTCGGTCGCGACACCGCCGATCTGCCCGCTTCCGTCGTTCAGCTTCTTCGCCGCGGCGTCGCCGATCCCGGGGATCTTGTCGAGCTCACCCGCGAGCCCGGCGAGCATCCCGGCCGCGTCGTGCAGCTTGTCCTTGGCCGCGTTCATCGTCCCGGCGCTCCCGGCCAGCGCCTTCCGCGCGCCACCCTCGCCGTCGTCCCCGACCAGCGCCCCGGCCGCCTTCGCCGCCTGCTCACCGGCCTCCGCCAGCCCCGACCCGATCGCCTTCAGCAGCTCCGGCAGCTTCCCGATGAGCCCGAGTGCGTCGTCCGGCAGCCCGCGCACCAGATTCAGCACCTTCTCGAAGTCGTCCGAGTTCTCCATCACGAACCCGACCGCCTTCTTCACATCCCCCAGATCCCGCCCACCGAGCAACTCCTCAATACCCATGCGCGGATCGTAGAGCCCCCACCGCGCCTCCCCGGACGCGCCGCACCGCGCCGCCGTCCTACCCGGTCGTACCCCCGCCGTACCCCCGTCGTACCCCCGAATTCGCCCCCCGGAGCCCTCCCTCCGGAGCCGATTGGCCTCCACCCGCCCCCTCCATGTATCGTTACTCGACGTTGTCCAGCGCTCGTAGCTCAACGGATAGAGCATCTGACTACGGATCAGAAGGTTGGGGGTTCGAATCCCTCCGAGCGCGCCAACAAACCCCAGGTCACGAGCTGAATGACCTGGGGTTTTCGCTTTGTCCCGGGGGCTGTTTTGCTAACGCCTCAGATGACACGGCACCATGTCCGACGTGCCGGTTGCTCGCCCGAGGATCGTTTGTCTTTGCGGTTCGCTGCGCTTCAGCAGGGAGTTTGCGAGCGAGCGCACGCGCTTGACGCTCGATCTGGCGATCGTGCTGGCTCCGGAGGCCACCGAGGCGCCTGTGCTGGACCCCGTGCTCGTGCGGGCCTTGGGCGAGCTGCACCTCCGCAGGATCGACCTCGCAGATGAGGTACGGATCGTGAACCCCGGCGGCTACATCGGCGAGGCCACCCGCCGCGAGATCGCCTACGCCAACGCCTTGGGCAAGCCCGTCACGTACTTCCACGAACCGTCGCCGTCATGACTGGTACCGGCATCTAGCGGGTGAGGGCGAGGAATGGCGAGCTCAACGCCTCGTCTCGCACCTGGTCAGGAGCACGCCGCCGGAAGCGTTCGTGTCTCCACCAGGTTCAGGTTCACGCAGCTGTCCAGCGCGGTGAAGAACGGTGTGCCGCCGCCCACCAGCACCGGATGGGTGACGGCGCCCATACGGCAGCGGCACTCGTTGGGGGCCCGCGCCGATGAGCTCCCTGCCAAGCATCAGTCAGTTCACCTGGGCTTTGGTGTTCGGTTCTCGGGCGGTTGGAGCCCGAAGCGCTCGCAGAGCACAGCTACGTCGTGTCGGTCGACCTCACGCAGCTCGTAGCCGGTGTGGTTCTGCAAGGCGAACTCAGGCTGCTCGCATCGAACTGAGACGCCGGCGATCTCACCCGTACCCGAGAGATCCTCCCGGGTGAACATGAACGGCGCGTTGACACTGCCGTAGTGAAGTCGGCCGTCGCCCAGGGTCTCGTAGAGGTGAAGATCTACGCGACGACTGCGGCCGTCATGCAATACGAAGTTCCACGGGCGGTCACCGGGCCAGGGGTAGAGCCGATCGACTCCTTGATCGGCGAAGGCTGCGACGAGACCTTCGAAGTCAACCGCGTCGACCCAGATGTCGAGATCTGAATGTTCCCGAGTCTGTTTCCCCACCAGTGCATCGACAGCCCAACCTCCGCCGACGCATGCTGCGACTCCGTGCCGCTGCAGGGCCACAATCAACGTGCCCGCCGCTTCTGGCGGCATCGCGTATTCCGTCACGTCCTCAGTCTCTCAGCGCGGCGACGGTGGTCAGGTAGTGCTGGGGAATCTCGGCGCGGGCTTGGAGCTCGAGGGGGTCGGCGTACGGGATGAGGCGTAGCCAGGAGACGAGCCTGTGGACGCCGACGAGCGCCTCGGTGGCGACGAGGTCGTGGCGGAGGACTTGTGGGTCGGCGTCGAGGTGGTCACGCCATACGGCCAGGTAGGCGTCGTACAGCGCTTGTCTGTGTGCGGGTGACAACGGCGCGCCGGTCCACTCCACGACCGAGTCGAGGAAGCCGTGCAGCGAGACGAACGGGTGACCCCAGATCGCGTTGCCGAAGTCGAAGAACCGCGGCCGGAGTACGCCGGTTGAGCGGTCGGCGAAGATGTTCGCCGGGTACACGTCGTTGATCTCCAGGTCGAGGGGCACGACGTTGCTGAGGGACGCGGTGTGCCGATCGAGTACGTCGGCGGCCCGCGCCGCTCGTGCTAGCAGATCGGGCTCGAATCGCAGCGGATGCCCGGGCTGCAAGGCCGCCCACTCCTGGGCTATCGCGCGCACTCGGTCGCCGGCCGTGGTGGGCGTCAGTTCGATGATGCCCGGATGCTCGGTCGCGTCGAGGCGGCCGAGGAGCGTGCACTGAAGACGGGCCAAGGCTCGTACGACGGTGCGTCGCGTCGCCTGATCCGCAACTTCCGGATGCGTCAGCGTCGATCCTTGGTCAGCTGTGAGCAGCCGGCTGCGTTCGCGATCCACGGCGATCGGCACGATCACGTCATCCGGCGCGTGCTGTGCCAACGCCGCGACGAGACCTGCCTCGAACCGATGTCCCGGATTGTTCTCCTTGAACCACACCATGCCCTCGGCGGTGGGATAGCAGCGGACGACAGACCAGAAGCGGGCCCGGTAGGTGACAGGTACGCCGCTGATTCGGCGGTCGTGCTCCGCGAGTCGGGCGGTCACCCAGGCGTCTGCGGTTTGCGTCCACTGCGGCGACATCCAACGCTGAACCCACTGGCCCTGGGCATCCGGGCCAAGTGGTCTCGCAGGCAGCATCCGGCGACGCTAACGCCCGGTTCCGACAGTTACGGCGTGACCGGAGACCGCATGCCTAGCCATTGCTCGGCGCCCCAGGCCTCGAACCGCTCCACCTCGATGAACCCCAGCTTCGCCGCGAGGCGCATCGAGCCGACGTTGGCGGTCTGGGTGGCGAGCACCACCGGCTCGCCGGGCAGGACGCCGTCGAACCAGTCGAGGGCGGCCGCGCACGCCTCACCGGCGTACCCGAATCCCCACGCCTGCGGCAGCAACAAGTAGCCGAGATCGGCCTTCCCAACGGCGGCCGGGCGATGCTTGGTCGCTCTCCTGAGCAGGATCTGGCCGATCATTGTCCCGTCGAGCTCAACGACGAAACTCCCTGGCCACCGCTCGGGAACCTCAGGCGTCTGGCGCTCGACCTCGTCACGCGGGCGCGGACCGCCGAGGTACGTGTTCACCTCCGGCGAGGTGAGCAGCTCGACGAACGCCGTACGGTCGCGCGCCTCGGACTCACGGAGTACGAGGCGCTCGGTCTTGATCGGCTCCGGCGGCCACGCCACGAGTCCCAGAGGTTCCATTCGCGCACGCTAACAGAGGGATTTCTGACAGGGTGTCGGATCTGGAACCTAGCGTTCGTAGTACAGGTGAACGGCGGCCGGTCGAGGGCGCCAAGACAAGGAGTCAGGTATGCATCTTCTCCTCACGTCCGGAGGCATCACGAACCCGAGCATCCACGACGCGCTCGTCGAGCTGCTGGGCAAGCCGATCGCCGAGTCCCGTGCGTTGTGCGTCCCGACGGCGATGTGGGGCCATCCGATGCTCGGGCCCACCTCGGTACGGGGCTCCGTCACCGGCGAACCTCCCTGGCACATGCCCAGACTGGGCTGGGAATCCGTCGGCGTCCTCGAGCTCACCGCGTTGCCCAGCATCGGCGAGGAGCGGTGGGTGCCGTGGGTACGCGAGGCCGACGTCCTGCTGGTGGACGGCGGCGACGCGACGTACCTGTGCCACTGGATGCGGGAGTCAGGCCTGTTCGACCTCATGCCGTCGCTGTCCGACACGGTCTGGGTGGGCGTGAGCGCCGGCAGCATGGTGATGACACCGCGGATCGGTGACGACTTCGTATCGTGGCCGTCTGCCCCGGACGACCGCACGCTCGGGGTCGTCGACTTCTCGATCTTCCCGCACCTGGACCACGAGAGCATGCCGGAGAACACCCTGGCCAACGCGGAGAGGTGGGCCGCCGGCATTGAGGGTTCGTCGTACGCCATCGACGAGCAGACCGCGATCAAGGTGACCAACGGCACCACCGAAGTCATCTCCGAAGGCCACTGGAAGGCCTTCCCCGCCTAGGCTTTCAGACATGCAGGGTGGGCCGGTAGATGAGTTCTTGGGTACGTCCGTCGAACGTGCGACTCTCGATCAGATCGAGGTCGAAGTCCGCGGCGCCCTGGAAGATCGGCTCCACCCCGGTCTGACCGGCGATCACCGGGAAGACCGTCACCTGGACCCGGTCGACCAGGCCGGCGGCCATCAGCGCCCGGTTCAGCGAGAGGCTGCCGTGCGAGCGCAGAGGTACGTCGGACTCCTCCTTGAGCCGGGCGATCACCTCGACAGCATCGCCACTCACAACGCTGGCGGCCGGCCAGTCGAACGGTCCTTCGAGCGTCGACGACACCACCGTGGTCGGCATACTCCGCAGCCGCCCGTTCACCGGATCAAGCGCCTCAGCCGGCACCTTGCTCGACCCGATCATCTCCATGAACAGACGAAACGTGTCGGCCCCGAAAACCATCCGCTGCGCCTCGCCGTACAAGGCAAGCCGCCGATCCAGAAACTCCGGGCCTTGCTTACCCCAGTACGGCCCCCAGTCGGCGTTGTCGTACGACGCGAAACCGTCGAGGCTGGAGAAGATGTCGAAGGTATAGGTGGCAGTCATAACGCGCTCCTTGAATGCTCCGGACGACCCCGTGGACGACCGCTCACCCACAGGTCGAACAACCCTCCCCTGAATCGACAGCCTCTCCCAGATTTCCAACGGAAGCCTGCCAATGCGCCCGCGTACCGACTAACTCCGCTCGCGGGAGGGCGGGTGATCCAGGCGACGTACCGCTGAAGTGTCCGCACGATCAGCCGCCGCCGCGGGTGTGGCGTCGGCCCGACTGTTTGCCAGCAGACGCTCGGCCCTGAATGGGCCACGCGCTTTCAGCCGCTTGTCGAGTTCGGAGAGGAGGTCGACGATTTCACTTGCTCTGAATTCGTTGCGGGCGCCGGTCATGCGGTCACCAGATCGCGGGCGGGGATGAAGATGTTGGCTTGTGCCAAGTAGTCCGGGGTTTGCTCGATGATCTCGTCGTGGTCCAGGAACGGATGTGCGGGAATCCAGCGATCGGGGAGACGGTCGACCTTGGTCCAGTCGGGCGGGTCCTCTCCGGCTTCCTCGAATTCGTGCGCTGTCAGGACGGCGAGGAGTGCATCGAAGCCTGCATGACCGGTCGTGCCTGGCGCCGCCTCCCAGGCAGCTTCGGAACCATCGTGACGGCGTAGCAGCAAGCGCAGGTGGTCGCGGCCCTGGAGGAGCATCCGCAGGCCCACTCCTCGTCGCTCGCGTCGCGGATAGCCGCCGCGGTAGTCGGGGCCGTCATGATCCGATACTCACGCGCCGCGTGCAGGGCACGCGCGATCCGCCCAGCCCGCAGGAAGATCTGCGCCGTCGGCTTGGTCCTTCCGGAACGGTAAGTGGAGAAGCGCGAAGCGGACGTGCCGAGGGCAGTGGCGAACGCAGCCTGAGACAGCCCACTCTCGGCGAGAGCGCGGTTCAGTTGCTCGCTGACCGCCTGACTGTCCTTGTCCATGCCGGCACTCCCTGAGGTCCGTTATCTAATCAGATAATGGCCTCGTTGCCTGGCTGCGCCAACGTCAAGGAGTTCCAGTCGCCATCGGAGCGGCCCGGGTGTGACTTACGGTTCGGGGATGGTGCGGAGGAATGACCTGGGCTTTGTTCGGTACGTCGTTGGGCGGCTGGAGGGTGCTGGGGTCAGGGCCTGGGTGTTTGGGGGATGGGCGGCGGAGTTGCTTGGGTTGAGTGCACCGCGGGCGCATGGGGACGTCGACCTGTTGTATCCGGCTGACGGCTTCGCGGTTGTGGACGAGTTTCTGGCGCGTGGCGACGTACAGGAGATCGAGGCCAAGCGGTTTCCGCACAAGCGGGCGTTCGAGATCGACGGGATCATGGTCGAGCTGTTCTTGGTGCAGGCCGACGGGGCTGGTTCGTTCACCGACTTCTGGGGTGTTGCGCGGCACGACTGGCCCGCGGACGTGTTCGCCGTCGAAGTCGACGGCCTCCGGGTCGCCAGCGCTATGGCCGTGACTGGCTATCGGGCGGGTTGGGAAGACCTGCAGTCGAAACTGCAGGGCAGGTGACCGGTCAGCGGTCCGGGGAAGGGAACGACGTACGGCGCGATCACGCCGCAGCCTGCCTCGCAGCAGGAGCAGCGGTACACGGCCACGCGGTGACCGTCGTCATCGGGGACGAGCGGCGAACCCGCCGCGAGAATCTCGGGGGTCCTCGAATCCCAAGGTGAGTACGGCGAAACGCATCGAGTCAGTCGAGGCAGAATTCGTTGCCTTCGACGTCTTGCATGTTGAGGCAGGACTCGTTTTCTTCGTCGGCGAGGAGTAGTTGGCCGCGGGTTGCGCCGAGGGGGAGTAGGCGGGCGCATTCGGCCTCGAGTGCTGCCAGGCGCTCTTCGCCCACGAGGCCGGTGCCGACGCGTACGTCGAGGTGCACGCGGTTCTTGACGACCTTGCCTTCGGGAACGCGCTGGAAGAACAGTCGCGGGCCGGCACCTGTGGGATCGACGCACGCGAACGCGGATCCCTGTCGCTCGGGCGGCTGCGCGCGGTCGTACTCGTCCCAGCTCTCGAACCCGGGCGGTGGCGGCGGTACGACGTACCCCAGCACCTCACACCAGAAACGAGCGACGCGCTCAGGATTCGCGCAGTCGAAAGTGACCTGAACCTGCCTGACCGTTGCCATGCGACCACCGTAAAGGGTGCGGCGGCCAAATGTCTGTCGAGATAATGCGACCGACCGGGCATCATGTCGGGCGTGGAAACCGAAGAGGTGCTGACCGGAGGGAATGTCTCCGACCGGGTGGTGCGGGTGGGCGCGACGGTGCGGAAGCCGGCGCTCGTTCAGACGGCCGGGGTCGAGGCGGTGCTCACCCATCTCGCCGACTTCGACGGAGCGCCGCGCACGCTGGGGCGGGACGAGGAGGGGCGGCATGTCCTCGAGTTCATCCCTGGCGCGATGGCCGACACGCTGCCGCCGTTCTCGCTGGACGAGTTGGCCCGCCTCGGTCGGCTGATTCGTGAACTCCACGACGCGATGGAGAGCTTCCGACCGCCGGCCGGCACCGTGTGGGACGCGGTGGTCCCGGACCCAGCCGGCGGCGACCTGATCTGCCACAACGATCTCGCTCCGTGGAATCTGGTGCGTGACGGTGAACGCTGGGTGTTCATCGACTGGGACAACGCGGGGCCGTCGTCGCGGCTGTGGGATCTCGGGTACGCCGCGCACGGGTTCGTACCGTTCATGGCGCGAGGCAACGTCGACGTCGACGGACCGCGGTTGCGTGCGTTGGCGGACGGGTACGGGCTCGACGCGGAGCAGCGTCGTGCCTTCCCGGCGCAGATCGCGGCGCATACGCGAGGCATGTACGACCTGCTGGTCCACGGCCACCGCACCGGCCAGCTGCCCTGGGCCCGCCTCTATGCGGAGGGCCACGCCAACCACTGGGGGCCGGCCGCCGAGTATATCGAGGCCCACCACGACGCATGGGTCACAGCACTGCTCTAGTTCTCCCGGGTGGCCGGATCTGCAGCACTCACCAATGCCATCCAAACCGCACCGTATGACCCGGCCCACCGCGTGAGCCCGTGTCGCGATCTCGGGTTGATGAGTGGCCCACGTCCGCCACCACCCGGTATCCGACGTAACGCTGCCCCGGCGGCGCCCGATCTAGCGGGTAGGGGGTGGGGAATGACTGTGCTGCGGATGTTGCTCGCTGTGTTCTTCGTTCTCGCCGGACTCGGAGGCATCGTCTCGGCAGTCCGCCGAGGCAACCTGGTCGATCTCGTCGGAGCCGTGTTGCTCTTCGCGGTCGGCGCCGCGTTGTGGCCCGGGCGAGACCGCAGCCGCCTCTAGCAGCACCCCTCGAAATGCGTTTGCTGCGCTGGGTGCACGGCGGGGATCGTTGCGGACATGACTCCCGAGCCGGTGGTGCGGTCGGCGGCCGAAGCCGAGGAGGCCCGGTATTGGGCTCGCCTCTATGGGCGTTGGGAGCCGTTCGATCTGGCTCAAACGGCTGCGTTCATGGACGGGTTCGAGCGGCCGTGGTGGGTGGTCGGCGGGTGGGCCGTGGATGCGTTCACCGGCGTACGTCGTGAGCACGATGACGTCGACGTGTCGATCTTCGCGTCCGACGTACCTGCGCTGCGTGAGCACGTAGGCGATCGGTGGCATCTGTGGAACCTGGCCGGCGGCGACATGCGGCCGTTGACGCCGCAGCATCCGGAGGTGTTCAACCCGGCGAGTCAGCTGTGGATACGCGAACACGGCGATCCTCCGTGGGTACTCGATCTACCGCTGACTCCGGATCGCAACGGGCTGTGGACGAACAAGTTCGTGCCGGATCACGTCGGCGCGATCGACGAGGTGACGTGGGTGGCAGATGACCACATCCGCTACCTGAATCCCGAGATCGTCCTGCTGTTCAAGGCGCGGAAACGGCGTACGAAGGATGAACATGACTTCGCTCGCACGTGGCCGATGCTTGCGGAGGGCAAGCAGGCTTGGCTTCGCGGCATGATCCCCGGGCACCCATGGTTGGGTTCAGTCGAGGGGGAACGACGCGGTTTCGGGTAGGAGGGTGCGGAGGGGCGTCGTACGGCGTCTGCCGAGGATCACCTCGGTGTCGAGGTTCGACGGGTCGATCTGGCGGATGAACTCCCGGCAGCGGCCGCACGGGGGCAGGACGTGCAGCGGGCCGTCGTCGCGCCAGACGGCAACGATCTTCGCGATCTTGTACTCGCGCGCGGTCACCATCGCGGCGATGGCGGCGTGCTCGGCGCAGAATCCCGTACCGGACGCGGTGTCGATGCATACGCCGACGTACACATTGCCGGCCTCGGTGACCAGCGCCGACGCCACATCGCCGAAGAGCCGATCGTCGACGTGGTACGGATGCAGCACGGCCGCGGCCGCATCGATGAGCTCGTCGTTGATCATCCCCGAGAACCTAGCAACGCTAGCGTCAGCGAATCCACCGGATTTGCATGTGAGACTGCGGTGGTGGCTGAGTCGTACGTGGTGCTCAACGGGGTGCGGCACTGGATGCGCGTGGTCGGTGATCCACAGGCGGGTACGCCGATTGTCGTGGTGCATGGTGGACCCGGCGGGTTCATCTACGACTTCGAGCGGTTGACGGGGCCGCTGCTCGAGCAGCTCGGGCCGGTTGTGTACTACGAGCAGCGTGGCTCCGGTCGCAGCGAGCAGGACGGGCGGTACGCCGTACCGCTGCTGGTCGACGATCTGGAACAGCTGCGCCGGCATCTCGAGCTACCGCGGATCACGCTGCTCGGTATCTCATTCGGCGGGGATCTCGCGGCCGAGTACACGGTCGCGCACCCGGACCGCGTCGACCGGCTGATTCTCCAAGGCACCGCGCTGGCCGGTTCGCTGACCCCTTCGCCGTGGGGATCCGGGTTCGAGGCGGTCGCCACCAGCGACGAGATGCGGGCCGCGATCCGTACGGCGGTTGCGGAATCGGGGCCGCGCGCGGTCTGGGGGGTCGTCGACCGGCCGACTGTCGACCGGTTCCTGTTCCACCAACCCGCCGCCGCTCGGCGGGTCCGCGAACTGTGGGCCGAGAGCGGGCTGATCAACACCGGCGAGATGGCGGCCGCGCTGGCGAAGGAACCTCCGCGATCGGTACCGCTTGTCGACGAGCTCGCCGCGCTCGACGTACCGGTCCTGGTGCTGATCGGCTTCTGGGATCGCAACGCAGGCGTCGACGCGTGCCGCGACCTGGCCACCCGCCTCCCGCGCGCGCAACTCCGCGTCTTCGACGAGAGCGCCCACTTCCCGAACGTCGAGGAGCCCGAGCGGTACGTCGCCGAGATTGCCGCCTTCCTTCACACCGACTGACGTGGCAGGAATGGCTCAGCGGGATCTAGTTGTACGGCGTCCTGCAGGTTGATCTCATGTACGCCGCAGAACTCGACGCGGCGTGCGTCCGTGAGCGCCTCGATCACCATGCTGTGGCACACGGCAACGAACGGTTCGTCATCGATGGCTGCCTGTCGACGGAGCGCTCCGAGCGCGCGTCGACGTACCGAGGACTGGGGCTCCCACGTACGCGTCTCGCCCGGCGGCCACTCGCCGCCATGGCGGTGGAAGTCGTCGGTCGCCGCGATCGCCTCCGCCGAACGCCAGGAGAGCGTCGCATCCGGAAGCCACTCGCGAAGATCGAACTCGACCGCCGTCAACGGAAGCCGAGTCTCCGCCGCGATCAGGCTCGCGGTCTGCATCGCCCGCGTCATCGGCGAAGCAACAATCCGCCGCGCCCCGCACTCCCGAAGCCGCCGCCCGGCCGCCTTCGCCTGCTCGATCCCTCTCGCGGACAACGGTGACAGATCGCGCGCCGGTCCCCACCAGCCCTCCGCGTTCAACTGACTGCCGTCGACCTCCCCGTGCCGAACGAGCAACACCCGAGTCAATCGCCTACTCCTCGCCCGAGAACCGTTCCCAGGCGGACTGTCGGCTGATACCGAGGGCCTCGCCGATCCGGGCCCAGGTGACCGAGCGGGAGCGCAGGCGCAGTACGCGATCCTGCACGGCGGCCTCGACCTGCCCGCGCGACTTGTCGAGCCGAGCCATGTCGGCCAGCAACTCCTCGTCACTCTTCCCGTCCAGCGGCGGAAACGACGCAATCGGCTGCTCGTTGATCACCTGCACCGACAGATCGACGCACTCGTTGCAGATGAACACCCCCGGCCCCGCGATCAACTGCGCGATCTCGTCCTTGGTCTTCCCACAAAACGAACACCGCAACACGTTGTCCGGCATCCCAAACCCTCCAGGTTTGTCAGGTGCACCCTGACACGCTTGTCAGGCTAAACCTGACAAGCCGACGGGTCAACGGCGAGGCAGAATCTGCAGGGTGGAGTTGTTCCTGCGGTATCAGAGCCCGGTGCCGGATCGGCGGGGGCGGCGGATCGGGATCTTCGGGTTGGTGAACATGCTCGGGAACCGGGGGTATTTGAGTGCGGAGGAGGAACGGTTCCGGCGTACGACGAACGACTGGTACGACGCGACGTACACGAATCCGGCGAGCGTCGACCCGACTGTCTACGCGGACAACCTGCTCGCCGCTTCGTGGTTCAAGGCGTCGGCGACTTTCCTGATGGAGCCGATCCCTGGGTGTCTGGCGATCCTTGCCTCGCACAACCTTCCGTGCGAACGGTACGAGTCGGCCGCGCCGGGCCGGGTGCTCTACGAGGACGAGCATCAGGTGGTCGTCGTACCGGACGAGGATCTCGACTTCACCACGATGATGTGGCTGCGGCCCAAGCTGTCATGAGGTTGGTGTATCTGACGGGGTCCTCCGGGGTTGGGAAGACGGCCGTGGGTGAGGAGCTGCGGCGGCGGGGATTTGCTGTGTACGACGTTGAGGCGGACGGCCTGGCGCGGTGGTTCGAGAACGGGACGGGGGTCGAGGTGCGGATGCCGCCGTACCGCGACGACGCCTGGTTCGCCTCGAACACATACCGGTTGCCGGTCGAGACCGTGCGGCGCGTCGCGGACGAGGTCGGCGACGGGGTCGCGTTCATCTGCGGGACGGTGGGAAACGACAACGAGATCTGGGACTTGTTCGACACGGTCATCAGCCTCAGCCTCGACGCCGAGACGTTGCGCGGCCGGCTCGTGGGTCGACGTGGCGCCTTCGGATCGAGCGGCCCGGAGCTGGAACGCGTACTGGCGTGGCACGCCCAGGTAGACGCCGACAACAGCCGGTACGGCGCCCTGCTGGTCAACGCGAACGCCCCAATCCCCGAAGTCGCAGACCGCGTACTCGACGCACTCGGCATTCGCTGACTACCTCGGGACCCAGCAGAGGCAGAACGGGTGGCCTGCTGGGTCGGCGTACACCTGTACGCCGCGGGCGGCCGCGGCATCGTCGGCGGGTTTCAGGAGGCGGGCGCCGAGGGTGAGCGCTCGATCGTGTGCGGCGGCATGGGCCTCGACTCCTTCGAAGTAGAAGTCGAGGTGGATCTGCTGCGGCGTGCCGTCCGGCCAGTCCGGTGGCACGTGGTCGGGGGCGTGCTGAACCCCGAGCGCCCAGCCGCCGTCGACCCAGATCGCGTGCCAGCGGTTGCTCCACCTGTCGACGGTGCCGTCGAGGAACGTGGCCCAGAAGCTGCTCTCGGCCTCGATGTCGGCGGCGTCGAAGACGATCATCCGGTGCTTGATGTCCATCCGGGCAGTCTGGTGCACCCGCCGGGTGGGGTGAAGTGGGCTGGTGGATCACTTACCGTGATCCTCATGGCGTTTGGTGCGAAGGGGAGCAAGGGGGAGTCGTTCCTTGCGGTGGTGGTTGGTGGTGGGGCGGCGTTCGGGCTGGTAGTGCTCACGTCGCGGGCGTGGAAGGCGTGTCACGTCGACGTCACCGGGAGCGTGCCGAACGGGCTGACGTTGCTGTTCCTCGGCGTACCGATCGCGCTGATCGTCAACCTGGTGCTGTTCACCCTCGTCTTCCGGTACGCCGGGAAGGCGTTCCTGTTCTCGCTGATCGCCGCCGCCATCGCGATCGCGATCGCCGACCTCGCCCTGTTCTCCTGGCAAGGCACCCCGGCCGCCTCACCCGGCACCTGCCCCGGCAACGTCCCGCCGTGGTGGCCTACGTGGATCCCGACCTGAGGAACCCGCAGTAGGGCGGCGGCGCGTTCTGGGTCGCCGATGTGGGCTGCTGTGGGGAACAGGCGGGCCCAGGAGCCGGCGCGGGTCAGCTGACTGAGGCGCCGGGCGAGCTCGGCCGCGCGGCGGAGGTCGGGCAACGTGTGACCCGTCCATCCTTCGAGGTACGCGTCCTCCAACCGCGCCATCACCTCGGGACCGTGCTCCTCGGCGGCACGTTCGAGCGCGACGAGCAGGCTGCAGAACGGATGCCCGACGTTCGCGTCACCCCAATCGAAGAACGTGTACCGCCCAGCCCCCGCCACCAGGATCTGACCGTCATGCAGATCGGCATGGTCCAGCGAATCCGGTACGCCGATCGCCGCCAGCTCCTCGCACCACTCGACCAACCGCGGCCGGATCAACCGCAAGCGTTCACGATCCGCCGCATCCAATGTCTCGTTCCCGGCGACGGCCTCGTCGAAGACCCTCGGCAGTCCCGAAACCCGAGCATCAGGTACGCCGAGACGCAGCAGCTCCTCGGCCCGCGGTACGAGCGCCCGCTGCAGGTCGGCGTACTGCGTCAACGCCTCCTCCCACTCACGCGGCCCGGCCCCCTGACCGCGCAGCACCGGCCCGCCGGACGGCAGCAGCGACCATCCGCGCTGAGCGTCGACGGCGTACGGCGTGAGGACGTGCTCGGGCGCCCACCGCGACAATGCCTCGCCCAGCCCGGCCTCGAACGCGCTCCCGGGCGAGGCCGCCTTGAACCACACCGGGTCCGCCGCCTCGATCCGGACGATCACCGACCACGGCCGGACCCTCGCTCGACGCGGGCCGGTCTCGCGGATGCCGAGCTCGGCGAGTCGCGCCTCCAGCCAGCCGAGCGCCGCCGTACGCCACGACGGATCCTCCCAAGGCGTCAACGCGTCCGGGTACGCGCCGCGGTTGATGTCCATGCCGGGACCATAATCGAGAGATGACACGCTGGCCGGACTCCCAGTACCGAGTAGGGATCTCGGGCTGGCGCTACCCGCCGTGGCGGAAGGTCTACTACCCCGACGGGCTGCCGCAACGCGCCGAACTCGAGTACGCGTCGTCCCGGCTGAACTCGATCGAGCTGAACGGCTCGTTCTACTCCCTCCAGCGCCCGACGTCGTACCAGCGCTGGTACGACGAGACGCCCGAGGGCTTCGTCTTCTCGGTCAAGGGCCCGCGGTTCGTCACGCACCTCAAGCGACTCGCCGACGTGGACGCGCCGTTGGCGAACTTCTTCGCGTCCGGAGTTCTTGCGCTAGGCAACAAACTCGGGCCGGTGCTGTGGCAGCTGCCACCCAACTTCCAGTACGACGCCGACCGCTGTGCGAGCTTCTTCGCCCAGCTGCCCCGGACCACAGCCGAAGCGGCCGAGGTCGCCAAACGCCACGACGAGCGGATGAAGGGTCGCGCCCTGCTCGAGCCGAGAGCCGAGGGACCGCTGCGGCACGCGATCGAAGTACGTCATGACAGCTTCAAGAGCAAGGAATTCATCGAGCTCTGTCGCGAGCACGACATCGCGCTGGTGTGTGCGGACACCGCCGGCAAGTGGCCGATGTTCGGCGACGTCACCGCGGACTTCGCGTACGTCCGGCTGCACGGCGCCGAGGAGCTGTACGTCAGCGGGTACGACGACAAGGCGCTCGGCCGCTGGGCGCGCAAGATCCGCTCCTGGAAGTGCGCCACCTACGTGTACTTCGACAACGACGCCAAGGTGCATGCGCCGTACGACGCCGAGCGGCTGGCCGATCGCCTCGGAATCAGTTCGGCCGCCGACGAAGGGTGACGGCCTTACTGTCGGCCACATGACACAGAATCCAGCAGAACTCGTCGAGCAAGCCGTCGAACGATGCCTGAAGCTGATCGTGACCTGGCCGGCCTGGGACGGCGAGCCGCGGACGTCCGACGACGACCGCATCTTCACCCCGCACAAGGCGGTTCGCCGGATCGCCGACCACCTGATCGATCACCTGGCCGAGGTCGAGGCGCTGCTGGCCGGCGTACCGACGCAGCCTGACGAGTGGCACGCGAGCGCACTCACCTCCGCCGCGGACCTAGCGCCGTTCACCGAGGAGGACGTCCGCGAGGCCGAGCAGCGACTGCAACGCCTCGGACGGACCTTTGTGCTGCGGTACGCGGCCCTCGACCCGGCCGAGTGGGACAAGGACCGCACGCCCAACTGGACCCTCCGCCAGATCGCCGAACATCTGACTGAACTCGACTGGTACGCGGCCCAGGTCGGCGACCTGTCACAAAAGGACTAGTTGCAAAGCAACTAGAACAGTCGAGCGCCGACCGGCTCCTCCAGGTCGAGGAGGAACTGCTTCCGCTTCAACCCGCCGGCGTACCCGATGAGCGACCCGTTCTTCCCGATCACCCGATGGCACGGGACGACGATCGACAACGGGTTCTGGCCGACCGCCTTCCCCACCGCCTGCGCTGCGTGGGCCGGCTCGCCGAGGCGCGCCGCGATCTCGCCGTACGTCGTGGTCTCGCCGTACGGGATCTCCTCGAGCACCGACCAGACCCGGCGCTGGAACTCGTCACCGATGAGCCGCGTCGGCAACTCGAAGGTCACCCGCGAGCCGGCGAAGTACTCCTCCAACTGCTCGACGACGACCGCGATGAGCGGGTCGGACGCCTCGACCCGCTCACCCAGCGTCTCCGCCGTCGGCTTCACCCAGTGGTGCGGGAAGTAGACGCCGACCAGCACGTCCTCCGACACCACCACCGTGAGCTCCCCGATCCGGGTACTGACCACCGCGTGCCTGTTCATGCCTATGGAACGCGCCAGCCCCCGAACCTGTGAGGACCTACGACCCGATGCGCTCCCGTGTACGACGACGGAAGTCACGTCCGACCTGCGTCGTCTCGTCGTGGTGCACATCGGCCACCGCAAGTGCCGGCGATCCATCCAGTGGCGCCTGCGCTACCCACTCGCCCCGGGGATCGACAACGCCCGCCGCCAGCCCCGCCTCGGGGTTCGCCGGTACGGCGAGGCTGATCCAGGACGTGTTGTTCACCGCGCACCCACGCGCCTGCACCGCGATGTGGTCATGTCCCGAGACGCGGTGGGTCGCATAGGACACCAGGACGCCGTCGGCGCCGAGCTCGTCGTACTCCACGAACAGCTCCGGGAACAGCACATCCAGTCCGAGCGCGAGCCCGAACCGGAACCCGTCGACGTCGAACGTCACCGGCTGCTTCCCGGCCGTGTACATCCACGTCACCTTGGTCGTGGACAGTGTGCGCTCGTCGTACCGGGCGACAACCTTTCCCTCGTCGGACACGACGTACATGCTGTTGTGCGGGCGCCCCTCCGGCAGTTGGTGCACCGAGGGGATCACCACCCAGATCCCGAGCTCCCGCGCGAGTGCGTTGATCTGGTCGAGCTCGGACTGCAGCACCGACCACTGTGCCTTGGTCCAATCGGAGGCGCCGACCTCGTCCGGGCCGAGCGACGACATGATGTGCTTGCTCGGGAAGCAGATCGCGCCCTCGGTGAAGTGCACCAGGCGGGCACCGGCCGCAGCCGCCTGCCTCATGAAGTCGCGGAGTTCGGCGCCGCCTGCACGCAGTTCGTCGGCATTCGTCGGGTCGTGGCGCATCGTCGACTGGACGACGGCGAACCGCAGTGTGGTTTCTTCCGGCATGTCTGGTTCTCCTTGGGGAGTCGGACGGAAGTGCCGGAGGGCAGCCGTGTAGGACTCGCCGGTTTTCGCGGCGCGGGCTCGTACCCGTTGCTTGAAGTTCCTGTGCGCTGTCATCTGGCCTTCCACGCACTCGCACGCGATCCCCCAGCGATCCCGTCGAGGCGGCAGACCAGGACGAGCGGCCCGAGACAGGAAGTCCCTTTGCCTTCTCGGTGTGACCGCGCTGGGGGCGGTCGACGAAGGTGAGGCGCGGGCCGCGCCGGGCCAACATCCTCTCCGAGCCACGCGGCCGGAGTCAATCAGGCTCTCCGAGTCAGCGCCGGCGACCTCGGGCGGCATAAAGTCGGACCTGGGCGCGGTTGTCTTCCGGAGTACGCGCAGACGACGTTTGGAGCAGAGGGTGAGCATTCGGGTCGGGTACAAGGCTTCGGCGGAGCAGTTCGGGCCGCGGGATCTGGTGGAGTACTCCGTTCGGGCCGAGGAGCTCGGGCTCGACAGTGTGACCGTGTCGGACCACTTCCTGCCCTGGCGGCACGAGGGCGGCCATGCGCCGTTCGCGCTCGCCTGGCTGGCGTCGGTCGGTGAGCGGACCAACCGGGTGCTGCTCGGTACGTCGGTGCTGACGCCGACGTTCCGGTACAACCCGGCGGTGATCGCGCAGGCGTTCGCGACGCTCGGTGAGCTGTACCCGGGGCGCGTCATGCTCGGCGTCGGCTCCGGCGAGGCGCTGAACGAGATCGCGGTGTCGGGGATGGAGTGGCCGGAGTTCAAGGAGCGGTTCGCCCGGCTCCGGGAGGCAGTCCAGCTGATCCGCGACCTGTGGACGAAGGACGGCGTCAGCGCCGAAGGGCCGTACTACAAGACCGTGGACGCGTTCATCTACGACCGTCCGGAAACCCCGCTGAAGGTGTACGTCGCCGCGGGCGGCCCGCTCGTCGCGCGGTACGCCGGCCGCGCCGGTGACGGGTTCATCGCGACGTCCGGCAAGGGGATGGAGCTCTACACGGAGCAGCTGATGCCCGCCGTACGCGAAGGGGCCGAGAAGGCCGGGAAGAAGTTCGAGGACGTCGACCGGATGCTCGAGGTCAAGCTCTCGTACGACCGCGACCCGGAGTTGGCGCTGGAGAACACCCGGTTCTGGGCGCCGCTGTCGCTGACCGCGGAGCAGAAGCACAGCGTGACGAGTGCGACCGAGATGGAGCGGCTCGCGGACGAACTGCCGATCGAGCAGGTCGCGAAGCGGTGGATCGTGGCGTCCGACCCGGAAGAGGTCGTGAAGCAGCTCCAGCCGTACCTGGACGCCGGCTTCAACCACTTCGTCGTACACGGTCCGGGGAACGACCAGGAGCGCTTCCTCACCCAGTTCACCGAGGATGTCCTTCCGCTGCTGCGCAAACTGGGCTGACAATCACCCCGTGGCCGAATACGAGATCGTTCAGGAAGGCGACCCGCGGTGCGCCGAGCTGGAGGCAGCCGGGTATCGCGTAGTCGCCGAGTCCTGGGCGGTCCGGCTGTTCGAACCGGACCGTGAGCTGCTGGAGTCCGCCGTACGCCGGGTGACCGCCGGCGGACTCACACTCCGCGAACTCGGGCCCGAGTCGGCCGCGGATCTGTACGCGCTGGAGAAGACGAACGAGGCGGACTATCCCAACACGCCCGCGACGCATCGCGTGGTCGGAGAGCTCGCCGACGTCGCCGGACTGTGGCCGGAGAATCGGGTCTTCGGCGCCTTCGACGGCAACCGGCTGGTCGGCGCGACGGTGATTCGCGAGAAGGACGGCTTCGGTGACACCGCCTTCACCTCGGTCCTCGCCACCCATCGCCGCCGCGGCGTCGCCCAGGCCGTCAAGGCCGCGTCGATCCTCGCCTTCCTCGACATCGGCATCACCCGCTTCAGCACCGGCGGAGCCGCGGCCAACCAAGCGAGCCTCCAGGCCAACCAGTCCCTCGGCTACCAACTGACCGAACAATGGCGGACCTACGCCCCCTGACCGCCGGCCGCGCACTAGCATCGCGGGATGCCTCTGCTTGTGGATGCGGTTCTGGCTCAGGGCGTGTTGCGAGATACGGCACAGCCGCGGCTGGCGGTGGACGACGGGCTGGTGCTGCGACCGTGGCAGGGGCGGGACGCCGCCTCGGTGCGGACTGCGTTCGGCTGTCCCGACATTCAGCGCTGGCATGTCCGGCGGCTCGACACTCTCGAGGAGGCAGACGAGTGGATCGGGCAGTGGGTCGACTGCTGGGACGCTGAGACTGCGGCGAGCTGGGCGGTTGTCGATGGAGACGACGAACCGCTGGGTCAGGTCGGGCTGCGCGATATCTCTTTGGCCCAAGGGTCGGCCGCGCTGTCGTACTGGGTGACCCCTGCCGCCCGGGGACAAGCGGTCGCCGCGAGGTCGGTCGAGGCGCTGTCCGCTTGGGCGTTCGGGGCGATTGGGTTCAACCGGCTGAACATCCACCACTCCACGACCAACACTGCCTCGTGTCGGGTCGCCGCGCGCACCGGATACCGGCACGAGGGAACACTGCGGCAGGCGATCATGCACGCCGACGGCTGGCACGACTGGCACATCCACGGCCGCCTCCGCGCGGACACCTGAGCACTCGGGCACGTACGACGCCGCCGCGGCAAGACGTCGTACGGTCGGGGGGTTGGGGAGCGCTGCGCACCTGAACCGACCAGCAGGAGTCCCCAGCCTCCGGAGTCCGACCCGCGCCGCACGAGCGGTGGTGTGTGATCAGGCGTCGACGATGTGCACTCTCAACAGGTAGAGCACCCCGAGACACCGTACGCACCCAGCGCCATCGCGCTCAGGTGCACTAGTACGCTGCCCGACACCACCTGTCCACGTGCACACAACCACCGATGGACTGCGAGTTAGTGCAGGTCGTCGGAGAGGGACTTGGCGGCCTGGGTCAGCAGGGGGATGGCCTGTTCTACCAGGGATTCGGTCATGCGGCCGGCGGGGCCGGAGATGGAGATGGCCAGGGGGGTGGGGGCGTCGGGGACGGCTACCGCAACGCAGCGGACGCCGACTTCCTGTTCGCCTTCGTCGATCGCGTATCCGACGTCCGACGCCTGGTGGAGCTGGGCGGTGAAGACGTCGGGCGTGACGATCGTGTTGTCGGTGTGCTTGGGCATGCCGGTGCGGTGCAGGAGGTCGCGGACCTCGGCGTCGGGGAACTGGGCGAGGATCGCTTTGCCGACGGCAGTGCAGTGTGGGAGGACGCGGCGGCCGACCTCGGTGAACATGCGCATCGAGTGCCGCGACGGGACCTGCGCGAGGTACACGATCTGGTCGCCGTCGAGCATCGCCATATTGGCGGACTCGCCGAGCTCGTCGACGAGCCGGGCCAGATGCGGCCGGGCGAACACACTCAGCATGTGCGACGAACTCTCCCCGAGCCGGATCAGCTTCGGTCCGAGCACGTACTGCCGCGACGGCTCTTGACGCAGGTAGCCGAGGTCGACCAGGGTGCGAACCAGTCGGTGGATCGTCGGCAGTGGCAGGCCGGAGGCGGCGGCCAGCTGGGACAGGCCCATCATCCCGCCCGCGTCGGCCATCGTCTCGAGCAGCCCGAAGGCGCGCTCGATGGACTGCACGCTGCCGGTGCGTCCCTTGCCGTTCGTCTCCACCATGACAACCACCTTTCCGGATCACGGAAGTTTAGCGCCAGATCTCGGAAGCTCGAATGGTTGTGTCTTCCGCAGAGTAGATATTAGTCTCCACAATACGGAAAAGGAGGCTGCAGTGAGCCTGGATGATCTGGTGAGCGAGCTTGACCGGCGGCTGGCGGCCGCGGACGCGGCGCTGACTGCGGACTATCGCGGCGATCGCGGGGCCCGGCAGCCGGTCCACACGGTGTACGTTCCGGCCGATCGGTACGACGTACGCACGGTGGAGGACTGGGGCGCGCAGGCGCGCGCGGCCCTCGACGAGTACGGCGGATCCGCCGAGGAGTTCGCGAAGGTGCTGGATCTGCCGGACGACCTCGCGGGCGACGTGTACGACCGCGTGCGGGCCAAACTCGAGCGCGAGCCGATCGAGGACCTCCGTATCGACTTCGAGGACGGCTACGGCAACCGGCCGGCCGACGAGGAGGACGCCGCGGCGATCGCGGCCGCCCAGGTGCTTGCGACCAACCTGCAGACGCCGTACCGAGGTCTGCGGATCAAGTCGCTGGAAGCGCCGACCAGGCGCCGCAGTGTGCGGAC
Organism: Kribbella pratensis; assembly: GCF_004366075.1. Lineage (GTDB taxonomy): Bacteria > Actinomycetota > Actinomycetes > Propionibacteriales > Kribbellaceae > Kribbella > Kribbella pratensis. The sequence goes on from NZ_SODU01000002.1 coordinate 754,421, forward strand.
TCTCGACCTCTTCCTCAAGCACCTGGGCGCGATCGACGACGGCTTCGTCATCACGCTCCCCAAGGTGACGTCGGTCGAGCAGGTCGAGGCGATGGTGCTCGTGCTGGAGACGCTCGAGCGTCAGTACGGCGTACCGCAGCTGAGGTTCGAGATCCAGGTCGAGACCCCGCAGGCGATCCTCGGCGCGGACGGCACCGCACTGATCGCCCGGATGATCAAGGCCGGCGGCGAGCGTGTCACCGGTCTGCACTACGGCACCTACGACTACTCCGCCTCGCTCGGTGTCGCGGCGGCGTACCAGAGCATGGAGCATCCGGTCGCCGACCATGCCAAGGACGTCATGCAGCTGGCCGCGGCCGGCACCGGCGTGTTCGTATCCGATGGATCGACCAACGTTCTCCCGGTCGGCGACGCGGTCCACGATGCCTGGCGCCTGCATTTCCGGCTGGTACGCCGTTCGCTCGCACGCGGCATCTACCAGGGCTGGGACATGCACCCCGCCCAGCTCCCGACCCGCTTCGCGGCGACGTACCTGTTCTACCGGGAAGGCTTCGACCAGGCCGCCCGACGCCTGCGCGCGTACCTCGGTGAGGGCGAGTCCGGGTACCTCGACGAGCCCGCAACGGCCGCCGCTCTCGCCGGTTTCGTACTGCGCGGCATCGAGTGCGGCGCGATCGAGACATCGGAGTTCGACGACAACGAGCTCGCCAGGCTGGCGCGCCGACCATTCCCGGAGAGTTAGCCTCGCGGCATGCGACTGGTTGCGGAGTTCACCACGGAACCCTTCGATGTCGAGGGGGCACCGCCCGCGCACGCCACGGAGGCGTTGCAGGCGGCGGAGGCGGCCGGGCTCGACTGCGAGTTCGGCCCGCTCGGTACGCAGGTCAGCGGCGAGCAGCATCTCCTGCTGCCGGCGCTCCCGAAGGTGCTCGAGGCGGCGTTCGCCGGCGGCGCGAGCCAGGTGACATTGCAGGTACGGCGCGATGCCTGAACAGCACCCGCTGGTGCAGGCGATCGCCCCGCTCGTCGAGCGGCTGGACGCACAACTCGTCGACGCGGCGGAGGCCCGCGCGGACGACGTGACGCTCGAGTGGGACGGCAAGCCTGTGGTCGCCGTACGCCTGTCCCCTCCAAAAGCGCCTGAAAAGCCAGAGGGTGGCGTGCAGAGTCTGCTGGCCGGTGTCGCCGAGGAGCTGGGTGGTCCGTTGCGCGACCTGTCGCGGCACGACAAGCAGCAAGCCGTACTGCTGCTGGAGGCGCGCGGAGCCTTCGAGTACCGCAAGTCGGCCGAGATCGTCGCCGAGGCGCTCGGCGTCACGCGCTTCACCGTCTACAACTACCTGAACCGCGCCCGCTGATTTCAACAAACTGTTGACGACGAGCGCGGCAGCTGCCACTCTCGTCATACGGAAAGTCGATTTCGGGATTCGAGAAGGTGTGATCCGTGGACCTGGAGGAGTTCAACTCCGCTCCGACCGACCGGCTGCGGCCGGCCCTGGCGGCCTGCTGCGACGTGCCCCGCTGGGTCGACGCGATCCTGGCCAAGCGGCCGTACGGCGATCTCGCGGCGCTGACCGCGGTCGCCGACCAGTCGCTGCGGGAGCTCGACGACAACGAGGTCGATCGCGCACTGCAGGCGCATCCGCGGATCGGTGACCGGCCGCAGGGCGCGAGCACCGAGGCCGCCTGGTCGCGGAACGAGCAGTCCGGTGTCGGTGCCGACGCCGGCGTCCGGCAGGAGCTTGCCGACGGTAACCGTCAGTACGAGGAGCGGTTCGGCCGGGTGTTCCTGATCTGCGCCACGGGGTTGTCGGCAGCGCAGATGCTGGACAGTCTGCGGACCCGCCTCACGCACGACGATGCGACCGAGGCGACCGTCGTACACGAAGAGCTTCGCAAGATCGCGCTGCTCCGGCTGAGCAAGGTGGTGGCATGAGTTCTCTGTCCACGCACATTCTCGACACCGCGCTGGGGCGACCGGCGCGGAACGTCCAGGTCCGGCTCTACCGGGGTGACGTGCTCGAAGCCACCGGTACGACGGACGACGACGGGCGGATCGGGGAGCTCGCGCCGGCGTTGGAGCACGGAACGTACCGGCTCTGGTTCGACGTCGCGGCGTACGCGGAATCCACCGGTCAGGACATCTTCTTTCCCGAGGTCTCCGTGACCTTCACGGTCGCCGACGAGCGGCACTACCACGTCCCGTTGCTGCTCAGCCCGTTCGCGTTTTCCACCTACCGAGGGAGCTGACCTCAGATGGCCATCCACCTGGGAGCCAACCAGTACGGCAAAGCCGAGAACCGTGTCGTCCGCATCTACCGCGACACGCCCCGCCACCAGATCCGCGACCTGAACGTGTCGACCGCGTTGCGCGGCAACTTCGAGGACGCGCACACGACCGGCGACCAGTCCGACGTACTGCCGACCGACACACAGAAGAACACCGCGTTCGCCTTCGCCAAGGAGAAGGGCGTCGGGGCGATCGAGGACTACGCGCTGACGCTCGGCGCGCATTTCCTGGACGCGTCGCCGGCCGCGCAGGGCGCGCGGGTCGAGGTCGAGGAGTACGCCTGGGAGCGGATCCAGGTCGACGGCCAGGGGCACGACCACTCGTTCGTCCGGACCGGCGGCGGTGTGCGGAACACGGTCGTCAACGTGGAGGGCCGCGGCGCGGAGCGGAAGACTTACGTCGTGTCGGGGATCAGCGACCTCGTCGTACTGAAGTCGACCGGGTCGGAGTTCCACGGGTTCCTGAAGGACGAGTACACGACGCTGCCGGAGACGAACGACCGGATCCTGGCGACGTCGCTGGTCGCGCGGTGGCGCTACGACCACACCGAGGTCGACTGGGACAAGTCGTACGACGAGATCAAGGGACTGCTGCTCTCGCGATTCGCCACGATCCACAGTCTTGCGTTGCAGCAGACGTTGTACGGCATGGGCGAGGCGGTGCTCGAGCAGCACCCGGAAGTCGCCGAGATCAAGTTCTCGGCGCCGAACAAGCACCACTTCCTGGTCGACCTGTCGCCGTTCGGTGTCGAGAACCCCGGCGAGGTCTTCATCGCCGCCGATCGCCCGTACGGCCTGATCGAGGCGACCGTGACGCGCGACGACGCGAGCGACGCCGGCAGCGCGTGGCATGCCACGCCGGGATTCTGTTGAGCAGGATCGTGATCGAGGGTGCCTACGTGGCGACCCTCGATCCGGCCCGGCGCGAGTTCGTCGGGCACGTGGTTGTCGAGGGCAACCGTATCGTCGCGGTCGGTCCGGGATCGGCACCGGCGTACGACGATGCACGCGTCGTTGACGGAGACGGCTGCCTGGTCACGCCGGGATTCGTGAACACGCATCAACACCTGTACCAATGGGTCACGCGCGGGCTCGCCGCGGACGCGACCCTCTTCGAATGGCTGACGACGCTGTACCCGGTGTGGGCGCGGATCTCCGAGGAGACCGTGTACGTCGCGGCGCGAGCGGCGCTCGCCCAACTCGCGCGCACCGGATGCACGACTGTTGCCGATCACCACTATGTCTTCCCGCGTGACGGTGGCGACCTGCTCGCTGCGGAGATCGCCGCGGCGGGTGAGATCGGGCTGCGGTTCCATCCGGCCCGTGGGTCGATGGACCGCGGTCAGAAGGACGGCGGGTTGCCGCCGGACTCCGTGGTCGAGAACCGCGACGAGATCCTCGCCGCGACCGAGGCCGCGATCGACCGCTGGCACGATCCGGCGCCCGATTCGATGCTGCAGATCGTGGTCGCGCCGTGCTCGCCGTTCAGCGTGAGCGGCGAACTGATGCGCGAGTCCGCGGAGCTCGCGCGACGGCGCGGGGTGCGGATGCACACTCATCTCGCCGAGACCACGGACGAGACGGACTGGTGCCGGGAGACGTTCAACTGCACGCCTCTCGAGTACGCCGACCGCCTCGGATGGACCGGTCCGGACGTGTGGTTCGCACACGGGATCCACTTCGACGACGCGGAGATCAAGCACCTGGGCAGCACCGGCACCGGCGTCGCCCACTGCCCCAGCTCGAACGCCCGCCTCGGCGCCGGCATCGCCCGTACGGCGGACCTCCGGGCTGCCGGTTCTCCGGTCGGCCTGGGCGTGGACGGTGCCGCGAGCAACGAATCCGGGAGCCTGGTCGAGGAACTCCGCCATGCCCTGCTCTTCGCCCGCGCCCGCGGCGGCCCGCAAGCACTGACCGTCCGCGCCGCCCTGGAGATGGCGACCCTGGACGGCGCCCGCATCCTGGGCCGCTCCAACGACATCGGCTCGATCGAACCCGGCAAACAAGCCGACCTGGCCGTGTGGAACCTCACCACCCTCCCGCACGCCGGCATCCCCGACCCGATCGCCTCCCTCACCCTCTCCACACCCCCACCCCTGACCCTCCTCCTAGCCAACGGCCGCCCCGTCGTACAACACGACGTACTCCAAACCGCCGACGAGACAACCCTCGCCACCCAGGTAGCCCGCACCCAAGCCGCCCTCGTCGGCTGACTCGTAACCCCCGCCGGGGACTGGGAACTAGCAATAGCCTGTTCCCAGTCCCCGGGGGTTATCCACAGTTGCACGATCGCCGGTCCGCGGGTCGTGTCAGACGTGCACCTTCTTGGGCATGAACAGGAGATTGGAAGTGATCGCCGCCGGGCGGGGCGGGTGGTTCACGCGCCCGGACGCGCTCGCCGCCGGTTACAGCGATAGCGAGCTCCGGCAACGCGTGCGCAGCGGGCAGTGGCTCCGGTTGAGCTTCAACTCGTACGTCGACCCCCGGGCCTGGCCGTCCGACGAACCTCCGTGGGAGCACGCGACGAGGCTTCACCTACTGAACGTGCGGATGGCGAGTGAGCGCCTCCGCGGCGTTGTCGTGAGTCATCAGTCCGCTGCCATGCTCCACGGGTTGCCCGTGTGGGGGACCGATCTGTCGAGGGCACACTTCACGCGCGTGGCGTCCGGTGGGGTTCGCACCGGGCGAGGGGTTCGGGTGCATCGCGGTACGACGTCCACCGACGAGATCGTCGAGTTGGGCGGCCTGAAGGTCACGAGCGTCGAGCGAGCGATCGTGGAGACTGCCTGTACGACGTCGTACGAGGTCGGCGTCGTACTGGCCGACGCGGCCCTCCGCGAGCCGCTGACGACGCGTGACCAGTTGGTTGATGCGGTACGGCGGCATCGGCACTGGCGTGGGGTGCCGGCTGCGCAGGCGGCCGCGCTGTTTGCGGACGGGCGGAGTGAGTCGGTCGGCGAGTCGCGGCTCCGCGTGCTGATGGCGAATCACGGTCTACCCGAACCAGAGTTGCAGGTGGAGATCTGGGACGCGGACGGCCGGCTGATCGGGCGGGTCGACTTCCTGCTCGCGGGCGTGCTGGTGGTCGAGTTCGACGGCGCGATGAAGTACGGCGACAACGCAGACGCCGTACTGGCGGAGAAGTACCGCGAGGACCGCCTCCGCGAGCGCGGGTACGGCGTGGTCCGCGTCAACTGGGCCGACCTGGACCACGCACACAAAACCGCCGCGCGCCTCAGGCAGGCGTTGTCGGCATATGCCGCGGGGACTGGGAATAGGCAATTGCTGGTTCCCAGTCCCCGTGGGGGGTGATCAGTGGAGGAGGTCGCCGTTGATCCAGACGGCTTGGACGTCGGCGGGGGTGCCTAGGGTGAAGATTCGGGCCAGGGCTTCCTCGGTGTCTTCGGCGTTGGTAATGGCTACCGCGAGGGGGGAGCCTTCGGCGGGGCGGAGGAGTTGGGCGTCGAAGTGGTGGCCTACGGAGAGGTGGCCGACCTGGGGCAGGTCCAGGGCCTCGGCGCCGGCGGTGGTGGCGAGGTAGAGCAGGTGGGCTGCGGAGAGCGGGCGGCCCTGGTCGCCTTGGAGTTGCTGGCAGAAGTACGCCTGGAGCCCTTCCTTCAGGAGCGAGAAGCCGGTGCCCGCGCCGACATCCGATCCAAGCGCCACACGTACGCCGTACTGCAGGTGCCGCGTCAGCGGGAACAGCCCGCTCCCGAGCGCCGCGTTGCTCGTCGGGCAGTGGGCAACGGTGGCGCCGCTAACAGCCAGCATCTTGAGCTCGACGTCCGTCGGGTGCACGTTGTGGGCGAGCACGGTACGCCGGTCCACCAGGCCGTGCCGGTCGTACGTCGTCACGTAGTCGCAGCCCCCGAACAGGTCGGCGACGCTCGCGATCTCGGCCTCGTTCTCGTTCACGTGCGACGTGAACAGCGCGCCGGGGATCGCTTCCATCAGGTCATGGCAGGTCGCGAGCAGCTCGTCCGTGCAGGAGAGCGAGAAGCGTGGTGTCACGGCGTACCGGTTGCGGCCGACGCCGTGCCAGCGGTTCGCGAGGGCGAGCGACTCGGCGTACGCGCGGACCGGGGTGGTGAGCAGCTCCGGTCGCAGCAGCCGATCGCTCAGCACCAGACCGCTCGTCACTCGCAGTCCGACCTTGGACGCGGCGTCGAACAGCGTGTCGACCGCGTCCGCGTAGTGCGCGCCGAAGACGAGCGCCGACGTCGTACCAGCGGCCGCCAGCCCGCGGACGAACTCGTTGGCGACGCCTGACGCGTAGTCGACATCGGCCATCCGCGCCTCCTCGGGGAGCGCGTACCGGTCGAGCCATTCGAGCAGCGGCAGTCCGAGGCCGCCCACGGCGCGGATCTGCGGGAAGTGCACGTGGGTGTCGACGAACCCGGGCAGTACGACGCCGTCGCGCAGATCCACGACCTGCTCGGCGGGATGCGCCTGGCGGATCTCCACGAACGGGCCGCGGGCAACGATCATCCCGTCCTCGACCAGCAGCCCCGCGTCGCTGTCGACCCGCAGGCCGCCGCCGTCGAACGGGTTCTCCGGCGTGTCGATGAACGTGCCACGATAAAGAGTCATGCCTTTGCCTCACGCTGAGCCGGCGTGGGGCGACGCTCGGCAGAATGGGCCGACGCGGGATGCCGCTCGGCGACGAACTGCTGCAGGAGCCAGGCCGCGACGCTCACCGCGATCACGGCCGGCTCCTTGCCGGGGAGATCGGACAGACCGATCGGCGTGGTGATGCGAGCGATCGCCTCGGCGGAGTTGCCGTCCTCAGCGAGCTTGCGCTGGAACCGCGTCCACTTCGCACTGGAGCCGATCAACCCGATGGTCGCCAGCTCCTCGTTGCGAATCGCGGCGTCACAGAGCGCCGCATCTTCCGCGTGGTCGTGCGTCATGATCAGAACATGCGTACCGGGCGGCAGCTCGCCGACAACCAGCTCCGGCAACACCGGCACGTTGTGCACATGGACGTGCGCGACCGCGTCATCCAGCACTGCTAGCCGATCATCCGTGAGCTGGTCGGCCCGCGAGTCGATCAGATGCAGCTCGAGATCGTGCCGCGCGAGTACCCGTGCCAGCTCCAGCCCCACATGCCCGACCCCGAAGATCGCCACCGAAGGCACGACAGGCAACGGCTCCAGCAACAACTTCACCTCACCACCACAACACTGAACGCCATGCTGGTACGGCGCTTTGTCGGACAACGCCGCCGTCAATACCTCAGGCGCGGTCACGTCCTCGGCGATCATCGCCCGCGAACGCTCGACGGCCAGCGCCTCCAGGTTCCCGCCGCCGACGGTTCCCCAGACGTTGTCAGCGGCAACAACCATCTTCGCCCCGGCCTCCCGAGGCGCATGCCCACGAACGGACATCACGGTGACGAGAACCCCAGGACGGCGGGCCGACCGCAACCGCTGCACCGCCTTTACCCACTCCACGAGACACCTCCCCGAGCTCGATCGATCGCCCAGTAGACCGCCTCGGGGGTGGCGGGTGACGGGAGGTTGATGCTGGTGCCTGGCGGGCCGAAGGCGGCGGCTGCGTGTCGCAGTGCTTCCCGGACGGAGAAGGCCAGCATGAGCGGCGGTTCGCCGACGGCCTTGGAGCCATAGACAGCACCGTCCTCGTGGGCCTTCTCCAGCAGCGTGACGTTGAAGACTTCAGGCATCTCGGAGAAGCTCGGCAACTTGTACGTGCTCGCCGCCTGCGTGGACAAACGACCGCGACGGTCGCCCGAGCTCTCGTCCCAACGAAGGTCCTCGAGCGTCAACCACCCGGCGCCCTGCACGAAGCCACCTTCGATCTGACCGATGTCGATCAACGGGCTGAGGCTGTCCCCGACGTCGTGCACGATGTCGACGCGGCGCAGGGTGTACGACCCGGTGAACCCGTCGACCTCGACCTCGGACGCCGCAACGCCGTACGCGAAGTACTTGAAAGGCTCGCCCCGCATCGCGTTGGCGTCCCAGTGCAGGCCCTCGGTCCGGTAGAACCCGGCCGCCCAGAGCTGCACCCGCTGGTGATAGGCGAGATTCACCAGTTCGTTCCAGTCCACCCCGTCCCCGGACAGCCCGCGTACGACGCCGTGCACGAAGCGCACGTCCGAAGGGCTGATCCCGAGACGCCCGCCGGCGACCTGCGCCAGCCGTTCCCGGATCTGCTCGCACGCGTTCTTGATCGCCGCGCCGTTGAGATCAGCACCAGAGGACGCCGCGGTCGCCGAGGTGTTCGGCACCTTGTCGGTCCGCGTCGGCGCCAGCCGTACCCGCTCCAACGGCAGCCCGAGTGTGGTCGCCGCCACCTGCAACATCTTCGTGTGCAGGCCCTGCCCCATCTCGGTGCCGCCGTGGTTGATCAGCACCGAGCCGTCTTTGTAGACGTGCACGAGTGCCCCGGCCTGGTTGAACGCGGTCAGGTTGAACGAGATCCCGAACTTCACCGGTGTCATCGCCAGCCCGCGCTTCACATGCTCATGCGCGGCGTTGAACGCAGCGATCTCAGCCTGCCGCGAGGCAACGTCCCCAGCAGCAAGCACCTGAGTCCAGCACGACTCCAGCCGATCCGCGTGCCGCACCGGTTGTCCGTACGGCGTGGAGTCGCCCACGTGGTAGAAGTTCCGCCGACGCAGCTCCAACGCGTCGTACCCGAGCAGCGGGGCGCACCGTCCGAGGATGTCCTCGATCATGAGCATCCCCTGCGGCCCGCCGAACCCGCGGAACGCCGTCTGCGACGTCTTGTTCGTCTGCGCGATCCGCCCGTCCACGCGCACATGCGGAATCTCGTACGCGTTGTCGATATGGCACATCGCCCGCGCCAGCACCGGCTCCGACAGGTCGAGGCTCCACCCGCCGTCGGCCGTCAACGTCGCGTCCAAAGCAACAAGTTTGCCATCGGCCCCGAACCCGACGGTCCACGAGCTGTGGAACCCGTGCCGCTTCCCCGACATCGTCATGTCCTGTGTGCGGTTCAACCGCAACCGCACCGGCCGCCCGGTCAGCGTCGCACCCAGCGCGGCGATCGCGGCGAACCCGTGCGGCTGCATCTCCTTGCCGCCGAACCCACCGCCCATCCGCAGGCACTGCACCGTCACCGAGTGACTGGCCAGCCCCAGCACATGCGCAACGATCTCCTGCGTCTCCGACGGGTGCTGCGTGCTCGACTGCACGAAGATCTGCCCGTACTCGTCCACCAGCGCCAACGCCGCATGCGTCTCGAGATAGAAGTGCTCCTGCCCAGCGAACTCGAACTCGCCACGGAACACGTGTTCCGCGTTCGCCAGGGCAGCCTCGACATCGCCACGCTCCAGGTGCCGCCCGATGCCCTGGAAGCTCCCCGCCTCGATCGCCTCGCGCACGCTCACCAACGACGGCAGCGGCTCGTACTCGACCTCGACCGCCATCGACCCGAGCCGCGCGGCCTCCAGCGTCTCCCCGAGCACCCAGCACACCGCATGCCCGTTGAACATCACCTCACCCGGGAACAACGGCTCGTCGTGCTTCACGCCGGCGTCGTTCACGCCTGGTACGTCGTCCGCCGTCAACACGCGCACCACACCGGGCACGTCGTACGCCGGCTTCACCCGAAGAGCGGTCACGCGCGCGTGCGCGTGGGGCGATTGCACCGGCCAAGCGTGCAGTACGTCGCGGGTGCGCATCACCAGATCGTCTGTGTACAAGGCGGCCCCGGTCACGTGCAGCGCGGCGCTCTCATGCGGCATCGGTACGCCGACAACCGCAGCAGCAGGCCGTTCAGACAACGAGCTCATGCGCCGACCTCCTGAAAATAGAAGCGCAGTAACGACTGCCCGAGCATCGCCGAGCGGTACGACGAACTGGCGCGGTGATCGTCCATCGGCGTACCCTCCGCGGCCATCACGCCCGCCGCGATCCGCACCGTCTCCTCGTTCCACGGGCGACCGACCAACGCGGCCTCGGTCTCGTACGCGCGCAACGGAGTCGCCGCGACACCACCGAGCCCGATGCGAGCCTCGCGCACCACGCCGTCCGTCACGCTGACGGCGTACCCGATCGCGACGCTCGAGATGTCGTCGAAGCGCCGCTTGGCGATCTTGTGGAACGCGGTCATCGGTGCCAACGGCAACGGGATCACGATCGTCCGGATCAGTTCGTCGGGCTCTTTGAGAGTCTCTCGGTAACCTGTGAAGTACTCCGCCAGCGGGACGACGCGCTCGCCCCGGCGGGACGCGAGGACGAGCGAGGCGTCGAGCGCGAGCAGCGCCGGCGGCGTGTCGCCGATCGGCGAGCCGGTGCCGAGGTTCCCGCCGATCGTCGCCCCGTTGCGGATCAGCCGCGAGGCGAACTGGGGCATCAGCTGAGCGAGCAACGGGACCCGCCCCGCGAGCCGCCGCTCGATCTCTGTCAGCGTCAAAGCCGCACCCAACCGGACCTCGTCACCGCCGAAGCTGAACTCGCGCAGCTCCTCCAGGCGGTCGATCGCGATCGTCAGCGACGGGCGGGAGCCGAAGATGTTCACCTGCACACCGAGGTCGGTCGACCCGGCCACGAGCTGCGCGTCCGGTCGCTCCGCGATCAACTCCAGCACTCCGTCAAGCGAAGCGGGCCGAACGAACTCACCCTCGGTGGACACGATCCCCGTCGCGACAGGAGCGGGCGGGGCCGCGTCCCGGCGGGCGGCGAACGTGTCGTTCTCGGCGGGGGCATCGAGCGCGTACGCCGCGTCGCGGATCGGCCGGTAGCCCGTGCAGCGGCACAGATTCCCGCTCAACGAGTGCAGGTCGAACCCGTTCGGCCCGTGTTCGTGATCGCCCTCGCCACAAGCACGTCCCGGCCGGTAGTACTCCGCCGCCATACTGCAGATGAAGCCTGGCGTGCAGTACCCGCACTGCGAGCCACCGCGCACCGCCATCTCCTGCTGGACCGGGTGCAGCTCAGCCGGAGAACCCAGGCCCTCCGACGTGACCACCTCCTGACCGTCCAGCGACGCGACCGGCAGCAGGCACGCGTTGACCGCGGTCCACTCGGTCTGCGAGTCGGTGCCCGGCCGGGCGACCATCACCGAGCAGGCACCACACTCGCCTTCCGCACACCCCTCCTTGGCGCCGGTCAGGCCGCGGTCCCGCAGCCAGTCCAGCACGGTGGTGTGCACGGAGATGTCGCCGAGAGGGGTGACCTCACCGTTGACGGTCAAGGCAGGGGCGCGGAGGGCTTGTGTAGTCATCGATTCGTGCTCCATCGGGTGCGTGCACTGTGGATCGGGTTGGCCTCGGAGACGAAGTCGTCGAACCGGTACCCAGCGATCTTCGCGATCTCGAGCAGCGCGGCGGCGTGCTCCTGGTTCTCGCAGTTCCCGAGCCGCTCGCGACCTTGCTCGACGATCCGCTCGTACGACTCGGCGTCGCGCACCGAGATCACCAGCGGGAAGCCGAAACGCTCCTCGTACGCCGAGGTGATCGCGGTCAGCTCGTCCCGCTCCGGGTCGCCGAGGAACGTGAGGCCCTTGTCCGACTGGTCGCGCAGCGAGGCCTCGCCGCTGAGACCGTCGGCGACGAACTGCGATCCGAGCCGCGGGTACGCCTGGATCAGTTCGAGCTGCTCCTCGCGGGAACCGGAGAACAACGCCTCCTGGAACGAGCGCCGGAGTGCGTGAGTGTCGGCGTACGGCCGCATCTCCCAGGCCCGCTCGACGGCCCAGCGGGGGCCCTGGAACAGGGAGCCGAAGGTCTCGACGAACTCCTCGCGGGTCATCTCGTTCACCTGGTCCAGCCGCACCGTGTCGCCGGGCTGACCTGCAACCGCCGGGCCGAAGCTCTTGCCGACGTGGTGGAACAGGATGTTCAGGACGATCGCGGTCAGGCTGCCGAGCGTGATGCCGCTGCCGAAGATGATCTCGGCCCAGTCCGGAACGGCCTGCGCGACCTGCGGCTGCGCGGTCACGTACATCGCCAGTCCGACGCTGGTTGCCACGATGACGACGTTGCGGTGGTCGTGGAAGTCGACCTTCGCGAGCGTCTGGAACCCCACCACGGCCACGGTCGCGAACATCGCCAGCGCCGCGCCGCCGAGCACCGGGTGCGGTACGCCGGCCACGATCGCGCCGGCCTTCGGCACCAGCCCGATCAGGATCATGATCGCGCCCGCGGTCGCCACCACCCACCGGCTGCGGATCCGGGTCAGCCGGACCAGACCGACGTTCTCGGCGAAGCAGGTGTACGGGAACGAGTTGAAGACGCCGCCGATCGTGGTCGCCAGGCCGTCGGCCCGCAGCGCCCGGGCGATGTCTTCGCGGCCGATCCGCTTCTCGACGATCTCACCGGTCGCGAACACGTCACCGGTGGTCTCCACCGCGGTGATCAGCATGACCACGACCATCGAGATGATCGCCGCGATCGAGAACTTCGGCCAGCCGAAGTAGAACGGTGTCGTCACACCCGCCCAGGCCGCGTCGCCGACCGCGCCGAAGTGCGCGTCGCCGAACGCCCAGGCCACCAGGGTCCCGACGACCAGGCCGATCAGTACGGCGATGGTGGCCATGAAACCTTTGAACACCCGCTGGATCAGGACGATCAGCGCGAGCGTGCCGAGTGCGTACGCCATGTTCTTACCGCTGGTCGGCGCCGCGGTCGGGCCGGCGCCGCCGACCGCGTCCCCGGCCGCGACCGGCAGCAGTGCCAGACCGATGATCGTGATCACCGAGCCGGTCACCACCGGCGGGAAGAACCGGATCAGCTTGCTGAAGTACGGCGCGATGAAGAACGTGGCCAGCCCGGCGACCAGCACGGCGCCGTAGATCACCAGCAAACCGTCGGTCCCGCCGCCGGCCGCGAGGCCGATCGCGATCATCGGCGACACCGCGGTGAACGTCACGCCCTGCAGCAGCGGCAGCCGTACGCCGACCTTCCAGAAGCCGACCGACTGGATGATCGACGCGATGCCGCAGGTGAAGAGGTCGGCGTTGATCAGGTGGATGAGCTGCTCGGTGGTGAGTCCGATCGCACTGGCGAGCAGGATCGGTACGATCACCGCCCCGGCGTAGAACGCCAGTACGTGCTGAGCGCCGTACACCGCCAGCTTCCCAGGTGGCAGCACCTGGTCGACGGGATGGCGGTTGGTATGGCGGCTCGGTCGCAGGACTGCCTTCATCGGGACACGCTCCTCGGCTGCGTGGGGCGGTGCTGGCTGTGGGGGAGTTTTGACCTGCACCCGAGCATCGACTCACCGAGCGGTGGATTGCACCCCGTGAACCTCCGAAGATGAACGGCCGGAGAACGCTTCGTTTTGTGTGATCACACAACTACAGCGATTTGCAGGCGAGAAACACGTCCACCCGGTCCTCGAGGGTCGACAGATCGCGTCCGGTCAGTTGCTCAACGCGTTCGATCCGGTAGCGAACGGTGTTCACGTGCAGATGCAGGTACTCCGCCGTACGGGTCCAGGAGCACGAGCAGGCGAGGAACGCCTGCAGCGTCATGAGCAGGTCGGCATGGGTACGGCGGTCGTGGTCGAGGACCGCGCCGAGGACGCGGTTGCTGTACGTACGCCGTACGTCGTCGGGCAGCGTGCCGAGGAGGAGGACGTGCGAGGCGACCTCGTCCGAGGTCACCACCGAGACCGGCGCCCGCGCCGCCCGGGCAGCCCGCTGCGCGAACCGGGCCTCCTCGAGCGCACCGGCGAGCGCGTCGATCGACGTCTCACCGCTGATCCCGACCGTGAGACGGGCCCGGTTGAGACCTGGAGCGAGGCGTCCGAAGGCCCGTCGAAGCTGCTCGGGAAGCTCGGGCGTGAAGGGCAGGAACGCGACGAGCAGATCGTCCCGGCCGGGGGCGACCACGGCAGGCCCGACCGTGAGAGCGACGTCTTCGAGCAGGCTCAGTGCGACCTCGCCGGGCCCGTCCTCCCGCAGCTCGGTGACCGCGACGACCATCGGCCGCTCGGAGTGCGCGCCCGCCTGCCGGAGCCGCGCGGCGACCTCGGCCTGTGGCGCGCCGGACTCGACCAGCGCCAGGGCGTCGGCGACCAACGGGCGCAGTGCGCGGCGGCCCTCGTCGCGGCGGGCGCGGTCCAGCGCCGCGATCGCGCTCAGTTCGTGCACCGCCTCGACATGATCGCGGGACCAGGTCGTGTGGTCGCCGTCGATGACCAGCACCCACGCGGTCAGCCGGTTGCCGAACCCCGATCCGACCGGGAACAGGCTGTACGGCGAGCTTCCGGCCTCCTTCGGCGCCACCGCCACGGCCGGCATCCGGTCGGCGGTCAGGAAGCGCCGCGTCACCGCGTCGACCGTCTCGGCGTCGAGCTCGCTGGGACCCGGTACGACGTGGCGCCCGGTCGGCGTCAGCACGCGGCAGTCGTGCCCGATCTCGGCGGAGATCCGTGCCGCGAGTTCGTCGAGACTGCGCCCGGCCGCGATCGACGACAGCAGTTGCCGCTGCCGCACCAGGCTCGCCGACAACCGCGCGCCCGTCTCGGCCGATCCCGCCGCCGCGACGTACTCCGTCACATCCGCGAACGCGACCTCGATCGGCACCTCGACCAACGTCACGTCATGCCGCCGGCACGCTTCCAGGAGATCCGCCGGCACGTCGCCGAGCTGCGCCTTCCCCGCGAGGATCGTGGTCGCGCCGCGGCCGGCCATCGACGCCACGAACACCTCGCTGTCGGCCGCCTGCCGCCGCCAGACCAGCCCGGTCAGCACCACTTCGCCGCCGCTCAGGTACCGCCCCGGCTCCAGCAGGTCGGTGGTCACGAGCCGCCCGATCGGGCGGTCGAGCGTCCCGCCCGCGGAATGCATCAACCGCAATCCGAGCTCCGGTGCGTCCAGCAGTTCAGCCAGCAACACGACGTACCTCCGGCCCGGATCCCCTTTAGAGGAACGTACAACGCGCGCGTACGCGTAGGAAGCATCCAATCTACGGCGACTGCTTCTCCAGCGCCTTGACGCTCATCCAAAGCGAGCTTATGGTAATTTCACAGAGCAGAAGTTAAGTTCCACAATGCGGAAATGGGAGTCGGGATGAGTCACCAGCTGAAGTACACGGTGAACTGTTCTTTGCTCTTCACCGAGTTGCCTCTGCTCGAGCGGCCGGCGGCTGCTCGGCGGGCGGGGTTCAGCGCGGTGGAGTTCTGGTGGCCGTTCGTCGAGGCCGTCCCACCGGAGCGGCAGGTCGACGCGTTCGTCAACGCGGTCACCGACGCCGGCGTCCAGCTCACCGGCCTGAACTTCTTCGCCGGTGACATGCCGGGCGGCGACCGCGGGCTGGTGTCCTGGCCGAAGCGGTCGAGCGAGTTCCGCGACAACATCGACGTCACCGTCGGCATCGGCGAGCGGCTCGGCACCCAGGGCTTCAACGCCCTGTACGGGAACCGCGTGGACGGCAGCAGCGAGCAGGAGCAGGACGACGTCGCCGTCGAGAACCTCGCCCTCGCCGCCAAGGCCGCCGCGCGGATCGGCGCCACCGTCCTCGTCGAGCCGGTCAGCGGTGCGGAGCGCTACCCGTTGAAGGTCGCGGCCGATGCGCTGAGCATGATCGATCGCGTCCAGGCGGCGTACGACGTACCGAACATCGGGCTGCTCGCGGATCTGTACCACCTCGCGGTCAACGGCGACCACGTCGACCGGATGATCGCCGAGCACACCGACCGGGTCGCTCATGTGCAGATCGCCGACAACCCCGGCCGTAACGAGCCCGGCACCGGCACGCTCCCGCTCGACCACCAGCTCACTGCCCTCGAGGCGAACGGTTACGCCGGCTGGGTCGGGCTCGAGTACAAGCCGTCCACCACCTCAGAAGGAAGCTTCGGCTGGCTGCCGTACGAGCGCCGCTGAACCGGTCCCTCGCCTCCCCTTCCTTCGTTCCTTCCTTCCTCGCCCACGCACTTCCAGGAGAACCAACTATGACGAACATCGCCTTCATCGGCCTCGGCATCATGGGCAACCCGATGGCCGTCCACCTCGCCAACGCCGGCCACACCGTCGCCGGCCTCGACCGTACGCCGGAGCGCGCCGAGGCACTGATCGCCGCCGGCGGGCGGGCCGCGACCTCGATCGGTGACGCGGTCAAGGGCGCCGACGTGATCTGCGTGATGGTGCCGGACTCGCCCGACGTCCAGGACGTCCTCGAAGGCGAGAACGGCGTCTTCCAGAACGCCGAGACCGGCGCGCTGATCATCGACTTCTCCAGCATCCGCCCGGACGTCACGCAGCAGCTCGCCGAGCAGGCCCGCGCCATCGGGTTCCGGCTGCTCGACGCGCCGGTCTCCGGTGGCGAGGCCGGGGCCAAGAACGCGGCGCTGTCGATCATGGTCGGCGGCTCGGCGGACGACTTCGCCGAGGCCAAGCCGCTCTTCGACGTGGTCGGCAAGACCGTCGTCCACGTCGGCCCGAACGGCTCCGGTCAGACCGTCAAGGCCGCGAACCAGCTGATCGTCGCCGCGAACATCCAGGCCGTCTCCGAGGCGGTCGTCTTCCTGGAGGCGTACGGCGTCGACACCAAGGCAGCCCTCGAAGTACTGGGCGGTGGCCTGGCCGGTTCCACCGTGCTGAACCAGAAGAAGGAGAACATGCTGTCGCGCTCCTTCGAGCCCGGGTTCCGGATCGACCTGCACCACAAGGACATGGGCATCGTCACGGCGGCCGCCCGCGAGGCGGGCGTCGTCGTACCGCTGGGTGCCCTGGTGGCGCAGCTGGTCGCGTCGGCCCGTGCGAACGGCGATGGCGGCCTCGACCACTCGGCGCTGCTGCGTGGCGTGGAGCGGCTGTCCGGAAAGGATGTCGTCTGATGGCCCGCATGCGCGCGGTCGATGCCGCCGTACTGATCCTGGAGAAGGAAGGGTCGACGCAGGCGTTCGGGCTGCCCGGCGCCGCGATCAACCCGTTCTACAGCGCGATCCGCGCCCACGGCGGGATCAAGCACGTGCTCGCCCGTCACGTCGAGGCCGCGTCGCACATGGCCGAGGGGTACACCCGGGCCAAGGCCGGCAACATCGGCGTCTGCATCGGTACGTCGGGACCCGCGGGCACCGACATGATCACCGGGCTGTACTCCGCCTCCGCGGACTCCATCCCGATCCTGTGCATCACCGGCCAGGCGCCGGTCGCGAAGCTGCACAAGGAGGACTTCCAGGCCGTCGACATCTCCTCGATCGCCAAGCCGGTCGCGAAATGGGCGGTCACGGTGATGGAGGCCGCGCAGGTCCCGGGCACCTTCCAGAAGGCGTTCCAGGTGATGCGCGAAGGACGTCCGGGTCCGGTGCTGATCGACCTGCCGATCGACGTACAGCTGACTGAGATCGACTTCGACATCGACACGTACGAGCCGCTTCCGGTCTCGCGTCCCGCGGCCACCCGGGCGCAGGCGGAGAAGGTGCTGTCGATGCTGGCGGACGCCGAGCATCCGCTGATCGTGGCGGGCGGCGGGATCATCAACGCCGACGCGGCAGAACTGCTGGTCTCATTTGCAGAGATCACCGGGATTCCCGTCGTACCGACCCTGATGGGCTGGGGCGCGATCGCGGACGATCACCCGCTGAGCGCGGGCATGGTCGGTCTGCAGACCTCGCACCGGTACGGGAACGCGACGATGCTGGCCTCCGACCTGGTCCTGGGGATCGGCAACCGATGGGCGAACCGGCACACCGGCGGCCTGGATGTCTATCGCGGCTCTCGCAAGTTCATTCACGTTGACATCGAGCCGACGCAGATCGGGCGGGTGTTCGCACCGGACTACGGGGTCGTGTCGGATGCCCGGGCCGCTCTGGAGATTCTCGTCGAGGTGGCCCGGGAGCGGGCCGGTTCGTTGCCGGACCGTACGGCGTGGGCGGCGGAGTGCCGCGAGCGTAAGACCACGCTGCAGCGGAAGACGCACTTCGACGCGGTGCCGATCAAGCCGCAGCGGGTGTACGAGGAGATGAACCGGGCGTTCGGGCCGGACGTCCGCTACGTCAGCACGATCGGGCTGTCGCAGATCCAGGCGGCGCAGATGCTGCACGTGTACCGTCCGCGGCACTGGATCAACGCCGGCCAGGCCGGACCGCTCGGCTGGACCGTCCCGGCGACGCTGGGGGTCGCGGTCGCGGATCCGGACAGCACAGTGGTGGCGCTGTCGGGCGACTACGACTTCCAGTTCCTGATCGAGGAGCTGGCGGTCGGGGCCCAGTTCAACATCCCGTACATCCACGTGGTGGTGAACAACTCGTACCTCGGCCTGATCCGCCAGGCGCAGCGGAACTTCGACATGGACTACTGCGTGCAACTGTCCTTCGAGAACATCAACAGCCCCGAGGTCAACGGGTACGGCGTCGACCACGTGAAGGTCGTGGAAGGCCTTGGCTGCAAGGCGTTGCGGGTCTCCGAGCCGGAGGGGATCCTGCCGGCGCTGGAGCAGGCGAAGAAGCTGATGGTCGAGCACCAGGTCCCGATCGTCGTCGAGGTCATCCTCGAGCGGGTCACGAACGTGTCGATGGGCGTCGAGATCGACAACGTCATCGAGTTCGAGGATCTGGCGATCTCACCGGAGGACGCACCCACCGCCCTCGCGTCGCTGGACTGACCAGTGCGCGTGGTTGTTGCCTCCGACAAGTTCAAGGGCACGCTGACGAGTGCTGAGGTGGCGGACGCGGTCGGCGCCGGGGTACGACGAGTCCACCCCGACGCGACCGTGGTCTCCGTACCGGTGGCCGATGGCGGCGACGGCACCCTCAGCGCCGCCATCGCCGCCGGTTACACCCACGTCCCGATCGTTGCCTCCGGCCCCACGGGCGAGCCGGTCTCGAGCGGGTATGCCCGGTTGGGCGACACCGCGGTAGTCGAGTTGGCTGACGTCTCGGGGTTGGTCCGCCTCCCCGACGGCATCCCAGCTCCCCTGACGGCCACGTCGTACGGCACCGGTGAACTGATCGCGGCAGCCCTCGACGCCGGCTGCACCCGCATCATCCTCGGAATCGGCGGCAGCGCCTCCACAGACGGCGGCCAGGGCCTCGTCCACGCGCTCACTGGCACCACTCGCCCCGCCACCGGCTCTGCGGCCTCCGCCGCGACTCCGGGCCCGCCGAGCTCGGGTGGAGCTGTCGACGAGCTTGATTTGGCGGGGCTTCGGCGCCGGCTGCGGGGCGTTGCGGTGGTTGTTGCGTGCGATGTGGACAACCCGCTGACCGGGCCTCGGGGTGCGGCTGCTGTTTACGGGCCGCAGAAGGGGGCGAGTCCGCAGCAGGTCGCGGAGCTGGATGCCCGGCTCACCCGGTGGGCTGATCTTGTCGCCGAGCAAACGGGCAGCGATCTGCGTGACGTTCCTGGCGCGGGGGCCGCCGGTGGGGTCGGGTTTGCGGCGCTAGCACTGCTAGGTGCCGAACTCAGGCCCGGGATCGACCTGGTGCTGGAGATGGTCCGCTTCCGCGAACAACTCGCCGGCGCCGACCTCGTGATCACCGGCGAAGGCGCTCTCGACGCGCAGACCCTCAACGGGAAAGCCGTAGCGGGCGTCGCAGGAGCAGCCCGAGCCTCGACCGCCGGCGCTTTCACCCCGGCCCCCGTGGTCGCGGTGTGCGGCGTCAACCGCCTCGAACCTCAGCAGCTGCAGGAGCTCGGAGTGTCAGCGGCGTACGCGCTCACCGACCTGGAATCCGACGTACGGCGGTGTATCGCCGAGCCGCGGCCGTTGCTCGAGCGGATCGCGGAACGGATCGCGGTGGAGCACCTTACGATGACACGAAGGGAGAGAGGCATCGCATGAGTGCTCTGGATCTCGTGATTCGGGCCCGGCGGGTTGTGCGGGCGGACGGGGAGGAGCCGGCTGCGGTCGGCGTGCGGGACGGGCGGATCGTCGCGATCTCGCCGTACGACGCCGAGCTCGACGCCGCGACCGACCTGCGGCTCAGGGACGACGAAGCACTACTGCCCGGCCTCGTCGATTCCCACGTGCACGTCAACGATCCCGGCCGTACCGACTGGGAAGGCTTCACCTCCGCGACCAAGGCCGCGGCAGCAGGCGGCGTCACGACGATCATCGACATGCCGCTGAACAGCATCCCGCCGACCTGCGACGTACCGGCGCTCACGCTGAAACGCAAGACCGCCGAGACCCAGTCGTACGTCGACGTCGGCTTCTGGGGCGGCGCGATCCCAGGCAACGTCCCCGACCTCCGCCCGCTGCACGACGCCGGCGTATTCGGTTACAAGTGCTTCCTGCTGCACTCCGGCGTCGACGAGTTCCCCCCACTCGACGCCGACCAGCTCGAGGCCGCGATGCGCGAGCTCAGCACCTTCGACGGTCTGCTGATCGTGCACGCCGAGGACGCCCACCGCATCGACGAGGCGACGGCCCCGAACGGCGCGAGTTACGAAGCGTTCCTCAACTCCCGCCCGCGCGTGGCCGAGAACGAGGCGGTCGCCCACGTCATCGATCTCGCCCGCGAGACCGGCTGCCGCGTACACATCCTGCACGTGTCAAGCGCCGACATCCTCCCGCTGCTCACGCAGGCCCGCAACGACGGCGTACGGATCAGCGCGGAGACCTGCCCGCACTACCTGAGCTTCGCCGCCGAGGACATTCCCGACGGCGCCACGCAGTACAAGTGCTGCCCGCCGATCCGCGAGGCCGCGAACCGCGAGCTGCTCTGGGAGGGCCTGCGCGACGGGACGATCGACCAGGTCGTGTCCGACCACTCCCCGTCCACGATCGACCTGAAGCACCTCGACACCGGCGACTTCGGCACCGCCTGGGGCGGGATCGCCTCGCTCCAGCTCGGCCTGCCCGCCGTCTGGACCGAGGCCCGCCGCCGCGGCTTCACCCTGTCCGACGTCGTCCGCTGGATGGCTGCCGCTCCGGCAGCGCAGACCGGGCTCGCTACGAAGGGCGGGATCGAGGTCGGGTACGACGCCGACTTCTGCGTCCTCGCCCCCGACGAGACCTTCACCGTCGACGCGCGACAGCTCCAGCACAAGAACGCCATCACGCCGTACGACGGACGCACGCTGACCGGCGTCGTCCGGAGCACCTGGCTCCGCGGCGACCCCGTCGACATCGCGGCCGACCCACGTGGCCGCCTGCTGACCCGAGGAGAACGATGAGCTACTACGCGCCGAAGGGCGGACTGCCCGCGCAGACCGACCTCACCACCGACCGCGCGGTCTTCACCGAGGCGTACGCCGTCCTCCCGCGCGGCACCATGCGCGACATCGTCACCAGCCGGCTGCCGTTCTGGGACGACACCCGGTTGTGGGTGATCGCGCGGCCGCTGTCCGGGTTCGCAGAGACGTTCTCGCAGTACATCGTCGAGGTCGGTCCGGGCGGCGGTAGCGACAAGCCGGAGACGGACCCGGCCGCCGAGGCGGTGCTGTTCGTTGTCTCCGGCAACCTTGTGCTGACGGTCGCGGGGGACAAGCACACGCTGGTCGAGGGCGGCTACGCGTACCTGCCGCCGGGCGGCGACTGGACGGTGCGGAACACCAGCGATGCGGCCGTGACGTTCCACCTGGTGCGGAAGGCGTACGAGCGGATCGAGGGGATCGACGTACCGCCCGCGCTGGTCACCAACGAGGCGGACGTCGAGGGCCGGGAGATGCCCGGCACCGAGGGCCGCTGGAAGACGCAGCGGTTCGTGGACCCGGACGACGTACGGCATGACATGCACGTGAACATCGTGTCGTTCGAGCCGGGCGGGGTGATCCCGTTCCCGGAGACACACGTGATGGAGCACGGCCTGTACGTACTCGAAGGCAAGGCCGTTTACCTGCTGAACAAGGACTGGGTCGAGGTCCAGGAAGGCGACTTCATGTGGCTCCGAGCCTTCTGCCCCCAAGCCTGCTACGCCGGCGGCCCCGGCCCCTTCCGCTACTTGTTGTACAAGGACGTCAACCGCCACCCGAAACTCACGCTCTGACGATCACCGGGCGCTGGGGTTGGGGGAGAGGGTCGGTGATCAGGCGGGCGTGGCGTTCTACGTCGTAGCGGGTGCCGTCGTAGGTGAGGCGTTGGCGTTCGACGCCTTCGGAGAGGAAACCGGCGCCGGCGGCGACCGCGCAGGAGGCCGCGTTGTTGAGGCGGTGGCCGAGCTCGAGGCGGTACAGGCCGGCGTCGTGGTGGGCCCAGCCCGCGAGGGCGCGGAGGGAGTCCCGCGCGACGCCCTGGCCGCGGACGTCGGCGAGCGTCCAGTACCAGGTCCAGCCGACCCGGTGCCGGTCGATGTTCGTCACCCCCACGCACCCGATCGGATGATCGTCCGCGTCTGCCACGGCGTACACGTGCCCGTTGTCCAGGTCCGCGACCCGCCCGATCCAGTCGACGGCGGACGCCCGGTCCACGATCCCGCCCTGGTTCACCATCTCCGGATCGTCATGCGCGACCACCAGCCGCAGCGCATCCCCAGTCCGCCACCGCCGGAGCCCCAGCTCCCCGAGCGCGTATCCCATCCCCCGAAAATACCCCCGCCCGGCCACGCGCAGGCCGCCGTACGGCGCGTTCAGCTCAACGCCAGCGCCACGATTCCGAGGATCGCGGCCAGCGCATCCAGAAGCTCGACCAGGCGGTCGCCCAGCGGGATCTTCCCGTCGTACTCCCAGTAGGTCGTGTTCTGGTCGAAGGTGAACGTCACTCCACGCGCCGTCGCCAGGCACCCGCCCGCCGCGACCGCCCCTCCGAGGAGCAGGCCCAACGGCACCGCAACAGTCGTCGGTGTCGCTGTCGTCGCGAGGACGAGCGCGACCAGACAGCCGAGCCCGGTGACGATGAGGCATCGCCTACGGACGCGACTCACCAGGCGCAGCACCACCGCACCGGCCGGCCAGGCGACATACGCGGCGAGCAGAACGGAACGCGGCACTAGGAGAGGATAGGCGTATGGGATATCTGGATTTCAGGGATCAGGTTGTGGTGGTGACCGGGGCCAGTAGTGGGATCGGGGCTGCGGCGGCGGTCGGGTTCGCGGAGACCGGGGCGACTGTCGCGCTGCATTACCACCGCAACGAGGAGGGTGCGAAGCACACCGTGGGCGCCGTGCAGACGGCCGGCGGTACGGCGTCCCTGCACCAGGCGGATCTCGCCGACTCGAAGGCCGCGGACGCGTTCGTCGACGAGGTGCTCGCGCAGCACGGGCGGATCGACGTACTGGTGAACAACGCCGGCGACCTGGTCCACCGGTCCGCGATCGCCGACGTACCGGACGAGGAGTTCCACCGGATCCTGGACGTCAACCTGACCTCGGTGTTCGCGCTCTCCCGGCGGATCGTCCCGGTGTTCCGGGCACAGGGCGGCGGCTCGATCATCAACGTCACGTCGATCGCCGGACGCACGGGCGGGGCCGGCGGGTCGGTGGTCTACGCGACGTCGAAGGGCGCGGTCAGCACGTTCACCCGCGGTCTCGCCAAGGAGCTGGCGCCGGAAGGCATCCGGGTGAACGCGATCGCCCCCGGCGTGATCAAGACCCCGTTCCACGACCGCCATACCGCCGACGCCCAGATGCAGGCCATGCTCACCACGATCCCGATGGGCCGCACCGGCACCCCGCACGAGTGCGTAGGCACCATCCTGTTCCTGGCCTCCGACAGCATGTCGTCCTACGTCACCGGCCAGATCATCGAGGTCAACGGCGGCCAGCTCACCCCCTGAGCTCCGGCCTGAAGACCGCGTTCCGATCCAGCACCTCGCCGGTCGCCCGGTAACCACATTCGTCCAGTACGGCGTGCAGCCGCGCGCTCGACTCGCTGCGCTTGTCCTCCACGAGCAAGGCGCGTGGCTGCAACCGCTTCAACGTCCTGGTCGCACCGGTGAGCGCAGCGATCTCGGCTCCTTCGATGTCGAGCTTGACGACGTCCAGCCGGTCGAGGGCATGCTCGCGCGCCCAGTCGTCCAGCCGTACGACCGGCACCTCCTGCACGACCTCACCGTCGCCGTACAGCGAACGCACACCGGCGTCGGCCTCGTCGTACCGGCTGTCCGCCTTGAGCGACGCCAACTCCCGCCGCTCGCCCAGCGCCATCGGCACAACCTCCAGCCGTACGTCGTTGCGCGCGACTCCCGCCTCCAGTTTCGCCACGCTGTCCGCGGCCGGCTCGAACGCGATCACCCGTCCGCCGCCGAGCTCCTTCAACCGCTGCGCCGCCGCCAACGCATGGATGCCGATGTTCGCTCCCACGTCGAGTACGAGGTCCCCGCGCCGCAGTTCGCTCCGCAAGAACCGCCGTACCGCCGGCTCGTACCGTCCTGCGTAATACAGGACCGCCTGCAGGTTGTCCCGCAGGTCCAACTCCAGCTGCACCCCTTGCCGCCGCACCTGCACGGTCGCGGCCCAGCGCGGCGAAATCTTCACCAGCCCCGGATTCGCCCCCGCCAACCGCGGCGACACCCGCAACGCAACCCGATGCACCCCCGCATCGGTCACCCCCTCCACCATCCCCACCATCCGAGCAGTACGACGGGCGACGCCGGGGCCGGCCAACCGCTCAACCGCGTAGGCCAGTCCCCAGGCGCGCCGCCGTACCACTCCATCCCGGACGTCCACTCTCAGCCGTTACCCCAAGAACGCCTCGCATACTCGCGGCGGCTGTTCCACCGCCCGCTCCCGTCGAGCCCGTGAGGGGTCTTCGCCGGCCTTGGTGATTACCGTGACAAGGTGCGGAAGCGGTGTGCTGACAGCGGCAGGAAGATCGCTGTCAGCACCAGTGGCGCGATGAGCGCGGCGAGTCCTGCGTGGGTGCCGATCCAGGTGGCGGTGGCTGATGGGTCGGGGTTGCCGAACAGGGCGCGGGACGCCGTGGCGGTGGCGGACAAGGGGTTCCACTGGGCGACCGTGCCCAGCCAGTCCGGCATCGTCGACGTCGCGACGAACGCGCTGGACAGGAATCCCACCGGCCACACCAGCACCTGCACCATCGTCACGCTCTGTGCGTTCTTCACCGTGAGACCGATGAAGATCCCGACCCACAGCAACGCGAACCGCAGCAGCAACAGCAGCCCGAACGCGGCCAGCGCCGACGGCAACCCTTCGTGCCACCGCCAGCCGAGCACCAGCCCGGTCGCGGCCAGTACGACGAGCGTCACCAGCGAGTCGAGCATGTCCGCGACACACCGCCCGAGCACGACCGCCGCCGAACTCATCGGCAGCGACCGGAACCGATCTGTCACCCCCTTCGAGACATCGGTCGTGACCGCGGTCATCGTGCCCTCCAGCCCGAAGAGCATCGACAGCGCGAAGATCCCGGGCACGAGCAGCTCGTAGTACGACGAACCCTCCGGGAACTCCATCGCCCCACCGAGCAGCCCGCCGAACATCAGCAGCATGAGCACCGGGAAGAACCACGTGAACAGCACCAGCCCCGGCTGCATCCGCCAGTGCATCAACGTCCGCCGCGCGATCGTCCAGCTGTCGGCGAGCGCCCATCCAAGGCCCGTCATGCCGCAGCTCCGGTCAGGTGCAGGAAGACCTCGTCCAGCGTCGGCCGCCGCAACGTGAGGTCCTCCGGTTCGATCTTTGCCTCGTGCAACGAGTTCGCCATCTGCACCAGAGCTCTCGTCCGATCCTTCACGGGGATGCTGATGCGTACGTCGGTCACCCGGACCTCCCCGTCCGCCAACGGCCCGGCCAGCTCCACGACACGTGGCACATCGGCCGGATCCGCAACGACCAGATCCAGCCAGTCCGACCCCAACTGCGTCTTCAACTCGTCCGGTGTCCCTTCCGCGACGACCTTCCCCTCCTTGAGCATCGAGATCCGGTTCGCCAGCTGATCCGCCTCCTCCAGGTACTGAGTCGTCAACAACACCGTCGTACCGCCGTCGACCAGCTGCCGTACGGCGGACCACACCTCGATCCGCCCGGCCGGGTCGAGCCCCGTCGTCGGCTCGTCCACGAACAGCACCCGCGGCGCCACGATCAGACTCGCGGCCAGATCGAGCCGCCGCCGCATCCCGCCCGAGTACTTGCTCACCGCCTGCCCCGCCGCCTCCGTCAGGCCGAACCGCTCCAGCAATTCGTCCGCCCTGCTCTTCGCATTCCTCAGATGATTGAGCCGCCCGAACATCACCAGGTTCTGCCGCCCGGTGAGTACCTCGTCCACCGCGGCGTACTGCCCGACCAGTCCGATCCGCCGCCGCACCTCCGCCCCTTGCCGTCGTACGTCGAACCCCGCGATCGTCGCCGTACCGGAATCCATCTCGAGCAGCGTGGACAGGATCCGCACCGCTGTCGTCTTACCGGCGCCGTTCGGGCCGAGCAGACCCGTCACCGTGCCGGCCGTGACCTCCAGGTCGAAGCCGTTCAGCCCCGCCCCCTCCGTGCCGCCCCGGTAGTTCTTCCGTACGCCGACGGCCTCGATCACTCGCTCCGTTGCCACTTCCCACCTCTCGGGTCGTTGAGCCGTAGAGTGTACCGTACATTGTACGGCTCAGGTACGATGCATCCAACGACGAGCGGTGGAGGAAGGTTCCCGTGGCGGGAAGGAAGGCGGCGGCACCCGATCCGGCGCGCAGTCTGGCGCTGCTCTGGGGGAGTCACACCAAGCCTGGCCGCTCCGGCCTGACGGTGCGCGCGATCGTCGACGCGGCGATCGCGCTCGCGGACGTCTCCGGGCTCGAGGCGCTCTCGATGCGGATGGTCGCCGAGCGGCTGAAGGTCGGCACGATGTCGCTCTACACGCATGTCCCCGGCAAGGGTGAGCTCACCGACCTGATGTTCGACCAGGTGTACGGCGATCTGTATGCGGACCTCGACGAGCCTTTGAATCAGCCCGGCGGGTGGCGCGGCGCGCTCGAGTTCATCGCCCGCCGCAACTGGGAGGTACTGACCGCGCACCCGTGGATCCACGAGGTCCCGACGATGCGTACGGCGCTCGGCCCGAACATCACGCGCAAGTACGAGACCGAGCTACGTCCCCTGGACGGCTTGGGCCTGACCGACGTCGAGATGGACTCGGCCCTGACCCTCGTCCTCACCCACGTGCAGGGCACCGCCCGCGCCGGCGCCGAACAACTCCGCACCCAACGCGACTCCGGCCTGTCGGACGAGGAGTGGTGGCGTCAAATCTCCCCGACCCTCACCACGGTCATGTCCGGCACGCATTTCCCCACCGCCGGCCGAGTAGGCACCTCAGTAGGCGAACACTTCCAGTCCGCCATGGACCCCGCCCACGCACTGACCTTCGGCCTAACCACAATCCTCGACGGCCTCACCCCGCTGATCACCTCGCGATCAGCTGTTCAGTAGGTCCTCGAACGGGGTGGGGTTGTTGAAGGGGTCGGTCGCGGTGGGGGTTTCGTGGTGGAGGGCGGCGACGAGTTCGCCGGCTGCTTGGGTGATGCGGGGGCGGAGGCCGGCGGCGTTCGGGCCCCAGTCGGTGGAGGCGGCGTACACGCCTGTTGGGACCGGAAGTGCCTTGAGGTAGGCGAACAGCGGTCGTAGGGCGAACTCCAGAACCAGGGAGTGGCGTTCGGTGCCGCCGGTTGCCGCGAGGAGGACGGGCTTGCCGGCGAGGGCCTGGTCGTCGAGTACGTCGAAGAACATCTTGAACAGGCCGGAGTACGACGCGCTGAACGTCGGACTGACCACGATCAGCGCATCGGCGCCTGTCACGGTCTCGAGCACCTCGCGCAACGAGGCCGACGGGAAGCCGGTGAGCAGGTTGTTGGTGAGGTCGTGGGCGTGATCGCGGACCTCGATCAGCTCGATCCGCGATCCGATCCCGCGACCGGACAACTCGTCCCGCACAGCCTCCGCCAGCTGGTCGGCCAGCAGCCGGGACGACGACGGCGTCGTCAGCCCAGCCGTCACAACCGCGATGACCTTCTCGTTCATCGACTCGGCTCCTCGATCGTCTCCAGGTCGTGGGCGCGCTGCGCCGCGGCCTTCAGGGAAGCATGGGTCGGCGCGTCCGGGACATGCGCCGGCTTCAGCGCCGCGAACTCCTTCCGCAGCACCGGAACGACCTCTTCGCCGAGGATGTCCAGCTGCTCGAGCACCGTCTTCAGCGGCAGCCCGGCGTGGTCCATCAGGAACAACTGCCGCTGGTAGTCACCGAAGTGCTCCCGGAACGACAGCGTCCGCTCGATCACTTCCTGCGGGCTCCCGACCGTCAGCGGCGTCTCCCGGCTGAAGTCCTCCAGCGACGGGCCATGCCCGTACACCGGTGCGTTGTCGAAGTACGGCCGGAACTCGCGCACGGCGTCCTGCGAGTTCTTCCGCATGAAGATCTGTCCACCGAGTCCGACGATCGCCTGGTCCGCGGCGCCGTGCCCGTAATGCTCGAAGCGCTGCCGGTACAGGTCGATCATCCGCTTGGTGTGCGTGATCGGCCAGAAGATGTTGTTGTGGAAGAACCCGTCGCCGTAGTACGCCGCCTGCTCGGCGATCTCCGGCGACCGGATCGAGCCGTGCCAGACGAACGGCGGTACGTCGTCGAGCGGCCGGGGCGTCGACGTGAAGCCCTGCAGCGGCGTACGGAACTTGCCTTCCCAGTCGACGACGTCCTCGCGCCACAGTCGGCGGAGGAGTGCGTAGTTCTCGACCGCGAGCTGGATGCCGTTGCGGATGTCCTGCCCGAACCACGGGTACACCGGGCCGGTGTTGCCGCGCCCCATCATCAGGTCCACCCGGCCGTCGGCCAGGTGCTGCAGCATCGCGTAGTCCTCGGCGATCTTCACCGGGTCGTTGGTCGTGATCAGGGTCGTCGATGTGGACAGGATGATCTTCGACGTCTGCGCGGCGATGAACGCGAGCTGGGTCGTCGGCGACGACGGCACGAACGGCGGGTTGTGGTGCTCGCCCTGCGCGAACACGTCCAGTCCGACCTCTTCGGCCTTCAGCGCGATCCGGACCATCGCCTTGATCCGCTCGCCCTCGCTGACCGTGGTCCCCGTCGTCGGGTCCTCGGTCACGTCCCCAACGGTGAACACCCCGAACTGCATCCGTCCTCCTCGGCTCGAGTAGTTCACTATTAAACTACTGATACTCGACAGAACACCAATCGTCGGCGAGTCATTCCGGACCTGTAGCACTCACCAAACAGCAACGCCGACCCCGCGTCACGCTCGCGCGCAGCAGGATCGGCGTTGTTTCTCGAGGTTGGTGAGTGGCGCAGGTCCGCCCTCACACCGTGTGATGTTGCAGTAGGTCGTCGTCACCGGTCAGGGCGGCGGCGATGCGGCGGTGTTTGCCGGCCTCCTCGCGGCGGGAGAGCCGTTCGAGGGTGCGGGCCAGCATCAGGTGCGCGTAGTACTCCGTCGGCTCACGTTCGATGACCTCGAGAAGATGCTCCTCGGCGGGCTTCAGCAGAGCCGCGTGGTAGTACGCCCGCGCCAGCAGCAGTCGCGTCCCGACGTCGTCGGGAGTCTCGTCGACCACTGGCTTGAGCGCCCGGATCACACCTCGGTAGTCCCGCTCCTCGAAGAACTGCTGTGCCAGTCCGTAGCTCAGTGCTCGCATGTCTTCCATGCCCCAGCCCAACGCTTGGAGAGGCCGGGATATGCCGGGCGGGCGTTTCACAGAGTCACGGGCGGGCACTGAGTGTAGTGGTCAAACGATCGCTTCACCAAGGAGGAAGCACATGACCAGGAGATGGAGTGGTGCCGTACGACGAACCGCGATCAGGGCCGCCGTCGCGGTCGCGGCCCTCATGGCCCTCACGGCAAGCGCGGTCGTGCCGGCTTCGGCCGCTGGGCCTGCCGGGTCGTCGGTGGCGACCCAACAGCCCGACCCGACCGAGTGGATGGGGCCGTTCTACACGTCGTGGCACTGCAACGTGGTCCTCGCCCTGCGCGGCGACGACGGCCCGTGCCAGTTCAACCCGAGTCCGCCCACGACCACGTGGGGCTGGTGGTACCGCTTGGACAAGGAGGAAGGTCGATGAACTGGAGACGGAGTGACGCTGTACGACGAACCCTCGCCGGGACCGCCGTGGCGCTCGCCGCGGTCACGGCAAGTGCAGGCACAGCGAGTGCGGTCCCGTCCGCCGTACCTTCTGGGTCGTCGGTGGCGATCCAGCAGAGCGGTGACGAGGGCTGGGTGGGACCGTTCTTCACGCGATGGTCGTGTGAGGTCGTTCTTGCCTCGACCATTCCGCCCGACGGCAACGTCTGTCATTTCAACCCGAGCCCGCCACTCACCACCCTGGGCTGGTATTACCAGATCCCCTGAGCCCGAACCGGGCCGCCGGTCAGGTCGCGTCGAGCGTTGCGACCTGACCGACGGTACCGAGGCCCGGGTTTCAGGCGGCGTCGAGTGCGGCGACCTGCTCGGCCGTGAGTTGCAGATCGACTGCGGCGTACGAGTCGCGGATCGTCTCGGGGCGGCTGGAACCCGGGATCGGGATCACGTGCGGCGACTTCGCGAGCATCCACGCCAGCGTCAGGCGTTGCGGCGAGACGCCCAACTCCGCCGCCAGCGTGTGGAACGCGGGGTGCTTCGCGCCCAGGTCGCCGGCCCGGCTGATGCCGCCGAGCGGCGACCAGGGCAGGAAGGCGATGCCGAGGGAGTCGCACAGCTCGAGCTCCGGCTCGCTGGACCGGAAGGCCGGCGAGAACTGGTTCTGCACCGACACCAGCCGCCCACCCAGGATCTCCTGGGCCTGCTTGATCTGCGCTGGGTTCGCGTTCGAGATGCCGGCCATCCGGATCTTGCCGGCGTCGAGCAGATCGCGGATCGCGCCGATCGAGTCCTCGTACGGCGTCTTCGGGTCGGGCCGGTGGAACTGGTACAGCCCGATCGCCTCGACACCGAGCCGCTTCAGCGACGCCTCGGCCGCCTCGGCGAGGTACTTCGGGGACCCGTTCTGCGTCCAGCTCCCGTCGCCGGGCCGGAGGTGGCCGCCCTTCGTCGCCACCAGGACGTCCGAGGTGTCACCGCCGTACGACGCCAGTGCCTTGGCGATCAGGCTCTCGTTGTGACCGTCGTCGGTCGCGGTCAGGTGGTACGCGTCGGCGGTGTCGATCAGCGTGATCCCGGCGTCCAGCGCGGCGTGGATGGTCGCGATCGAGCGGGCTTCGTCGGGCCGGCCCTCGATCGACATCGGCATCCCGCCGAGCCCGATCGCGGACACCTCGACGTCACCGATCCTGCGGGTCTTGTTCGTGTCAGCTGCCATAGGTCCAACCTCCCGCGCGCGGACTGCGAAATCCAACAGGAATCTCCGCAGGGATTCAGCACCACGAGTGGTCAATGTAGTCAAGGGCTTACAAATAGAAGTGTTGTTACGTAAGAATATGGCGGAACTCGCCCGAGGAACGGAGCCGCCAGTGCCGTCCCGTCGTACCTTTCTCCAGCTCACCGGCCTGAGCGCGGCCTCGGTCGCGCTCGGCATCTCCGCGCCGACCGCGGCCGACGCCACCCCGGCCCGCCCGATCCCGGACGGCGCGTTCGCGCTCGGCGTCGCGTCCGGCGACCCGCGCACCGACGGCTTCGTGCTGTGGACCCGGCTCGCCCCCACCCCGCTCGCCGTCGACGGCCACGGCGGCATGCCGGCCGGTGAGGTGCCGCTGCAGTGGGAGGTGGCCGAGGACAGTCGCTTCCGGACCGTCGTACGGCGAGGGCTCGCGATCGCCTCGCCCGACCTGGCGCACGCCGTCCACCCGGAGGTACGTGGTCTCCGGCCGGGTCGCGAGTACTTCTACCGCTTCCGCGTCGGCACCCAGGTCAGTCCGGTCGGCCGCACCAAGACCCTGCCGGCGTACGGCGACCAGTTCACGTTCGCGACCGCGTCCTGCCAGGCCTGGTACCACGGTTACTTCGCCGCGCATCGCGACATCGCCCGGCGCGCCCCGGATGCGGTGTTCTTCCTCGGCGACTACGTCTACGAGTACGGGATCGTTGCCGGTGACAACCTTTGGCGCGCGGGCGTCACGGTCGGGCCGGAGCACGGCGTAGAGATCGAGACGCTGGAGCAGTACCGCTTGCGCTACAGCCTGTTCAAGACCGACCCCGATCTCCAGGCGGCGCACGCGGTCGCACCCTGGTTCCTGGTCTGGGACGACCACGAGGTGCAGAACAACTACGGCGCCGCCAACTCGCTGTACGGCGTACCGCCCGAGCTCTTCGTCCATCGCCGTGCCGTCGCGTACCGCGCGTACTACGAGAACGCGCCGCTCGCCCTCGGCAGCCTGCCGCAGGGTCCGGACGGCCGCATCTACCGCCGGTACGACATCGGCTCACTCGCGAGGGTCCATCTCCTCGACACCCGCCAGTATCGCGACCCGCTGCCCGTCGACGAGGCCGATCGCGTCTCCGAGAAGCGCACGATCATGGGTGCCGAGCAGGAAACCTGGCTGTACGGCGGACTTCGCTCCTCGCGCGCGCCGTGGAACATCGTCGCGGGCGGCGTCGTACTCAGCGCTGTCACCGACGATCGCACCGAGCAATGGGACGGCTATCCGGCGAACCGCCGCCGCGTCCTCGAGGCGATGGGTGGAGCCGGGACGTCGGTGATGCTCACCGGCGACATCCACCGCCACGTCGCGTCGGAGCTCAAACTCGACTTCGCCGACCCCGCCTCGCGGACCGTCGGAGTCGAGCTCGTCTGCTCGTCGGTCGGCTCGAACGGCGACGGCACCGACACCGACATGTACGCGAAGGACTGGCTGCAGCACCCGTACATGAAGCTCTACAACGCCCGTCGCGGCTACGTGCACAGCACGATGACGCGCTCCGAGCTGACCACCGAGTTCGTGAACTTCCCGTACATCCAGGCCGACGCGAACGCTCAGCCGAACGTCGTCGCCCGCTTCCGCACGCCCGTTGCCGATCCCCGCCTGGAGGCACTGTGATGCGTCGACCACCAGCAATCACCGGCCTACGTGGCGCCGGCGGCATCAGAATCGTGACGCTCGACTGGAAGCCCGTCTCGTGGGCGACCGTCGTCGACCACTACGCGGTGTACGCCGACGGGACCCTGATCGGCAAGACCGTCTACCCGCACTTCGTGCACCGCGGCCTCGGCTTCACCGGCGTCACGAGGTCGTACTCGGTCGTGACGGTCGATGCTGCAGGCAACCGGTCCGCACAGTCGCCGGCGACGGCGGTCGCGAACCTGACGTCCGTCACGATCTCCGGTACGCCGATCGCGACGGTCGGCACGTTCGACGGCAAGGGTTCCGAGTTGGCCCTCTCGCCGAAGGGCTACGCCCAGTACCCGACCCGCTTCCCGTCGGACGTCGACTACACGTTCGGTACGTCGACCCCGGCCGCGGACTGGTCCTACCTCCTGCCCGGTCCGGCGGACAAGTGGGCCGGCACGAAGAACCACCGCGCCGCGTTCCGCTTCGACCTTCCCGCCGTACCCGAACAGGATCTGGATCTCGCACTCTGGTTGATCGACAGCCACGCCAGCCTCGCGGCCTCGGCGCTCCTGACGATCAACGGCGCCGAGGCCGGTCGCCTCACCTTCGCGAACGGCGCCACCAAAGGCTCGACCATTGCCGACAGTACCTACCCGGGATCGCCGCTCAAACCGTCGTACCTCGAGCTTCCGTTGCCGAAGGCCCTCTTCCGCCCCGGGCAGAACACCCTCGAACTCTTCAAAGACCAAGGTTCTTGGATCGCCTACGACGCCCTGGGGGTGTTCGCCCGACGTTAAGGTCAGGCGGAGTGGACGTGCGGGCGGCGGTCCTCGACGACGTACGTCGCGCGCGTGCTGATCGGAGCGCCCGGCGTGTCGACGTACGGCACGACCCGGAAGTCGTTGCGCCACTCGTGCTGGTCGATCGTCACGCGCGAGTAGCCGCGCTGTGAGTTGAAGAACTTCAGGTGCGGGTTCGCGGCCAGGAACTGCCGACCCTGGTCCGTCGTGTCGGCGCCGTTGCCGCCGCTGGTGATCGACGTACCGACGAACTCGGTGCCGACCGTCGCCGAGTCCGGGTTCGCGAAGTCGCGCTTCAGTTCGAGCGCGTAGTTCTGGTGCCGGTCGCCGGTGATCACCACCAGGTTGCGGACGCCGCTGTCCTGCGCGGCCGCGAGCACCTTGTTGCGCTCGGCAACATAACCGTCCCACGGGTCCAGCCAGACGTGGGTCTCCGGGCCCGGCGTCCAGTCGGTCTGGCCCATCGGGGTCTGGTTGCCGATCACCTGCCAGCGCGCCTTCGAGCGGCGGAAACCGTCCAGCAGCCAGGCGCGCTGCTTGCCGCCGAGCATCGTGTTGTCCGGGTCGAACCGGTCGTCGCACGTGGACGAGTCGCCGTCACCGCACGGCTGGTCGCTGCGGTACTGGCGGGTGTCGAGGATCGTGAAGTCCGCGAGCCGGCCGTACGGGAGCCGGCGGTGGTAGCGGATGTCCGGCCCGGACGGCATCTGCTCGTGCCGCACCGGCAGGTTCTCGTACATCGCCTGGAACGCCTGGGCGCGGCGGGCGCGGAAGACGGCCGGGTCCTGGTCCGGCTCGGTGTCGAGCTGGGAGAGGTCGCCGGCCCAGTTGTTCTCCACCTCGTGGTCGTCGAACGTGTGGATCCACGGGTGCGCGGCGTGCGCGGCCTGCAGCGGAGCCTCGGTCTTGTACAGCGAGTACTGCAGCCGGTATCGCGCGAGGTCGAACGTCTCGGTGTGGAATCGCGGGTCGGTGGTCACGCCGCGCTTGTTGGTCTTCACGCCGGACTCGTACAGGTAGTCGCCGAGATGCACGACCAGGTCGAGGTCTTCGTTGGCCATGTGGTCGTACGCCGTGAAGTACCCGTCCTGCCAGGCGTTGCAGGACGCGAACGCGAACCGCAGCTCGCGCGGGTTCGCCAGCGGGTGCGGGGCGGTCCGGGTCCGGCCGGTCGGCGAAACCTCGTGACCCGTGCGGAAGCGGTAGTAGTACACGTGGTCCGGCAGCAGGCCGCGGACCTCGGGGTGGACGCTGTGCCCGAGTTCGGGGGTTGCGACGACGCTTGAGCGCCGTACGACGTGGCGGAAGTTCTCGTCGTACGCGACCTCGTACTCGACCCGGACCGGGCGTGCGGGCATGCCGCCCTTCCCGTCGACGGCGTACGGATCGGTGGCCAGACGGGTCCACAGCACAACGCCGTCGTACTGCGGATCGCCCGAGGCGACCCCGAGCGTGAACGGGTTGCCGGTGCCGGACGGGGACGCGTACGTGGTCGAGGCGTCCCAGGCCCCGGTGCCGAGCAGTACGGCGGCGGCGCCCGTACCCCCGTACCCGAGGAAGCGACGGCGGGACACGGACATGGTTCCTCCAGATGACGGGCGGGTCAGCGGTGTTGATCGGATTGGGCTGTCAGTGTTCAGGCGGCGGGTGGCGGTGGCTTGACGCGGAGGTTAACGACTCAGTTCGGTAAATTAACGAGAGTGAACGGTAGGAACCGGAGCTTCGCTAGGCTGACCGGAATTGCCGACTACACGGGGAGCTGACCGATGCCGTACGAACCGTGCCGCTACGCGCGCCGGTGGCCGGACCTGTTCGACCAACTCGACGACGAGCAGAAGCAGCGGGTCAGCGACGCGCTGGCGAACAACCGCCTGGAGGGCTGGGAGCCCGGCCGGGACGACGTCGCCGATCTGATCGACCGCGAACTGGGCCGGATCGACACCGCGGAGTACATCCGCCGGACGCTGTCGAAGGTGACCGACGGCGGACCGGCGTGACCGAGGAGGTCTCGCCGGAGGAAGCCGCGGAGGCCGCCGCCAGGAAGCAGCGCTGGGACGCGTACTTCTGGGAGCCGGGCAGCTGTCTGAAGAACAAGCTCGACATCAAGAACCCGATCGAGCTGCACTTCGCCGAGTACAAGCTGCGGGCCGTCCGGCAGGGCGAGATCGACCGCGGTGAGGTCGACATCCCGCGCACGTACGACAAGGCGCACCTGCAGGCGATCCACAAACACATGTTCCAGGACGTGTACGACTGGGCCGGGAAGTTCCGGGACGTGAACATCTCCAAGCAGGGCAACCCGTTCGTGCCGGCCGATCGCCTGGACAAGTGGACCGACAAGGTCAGTGCGAAGGTCAAGGACAAGGACTGGTCGACGATGTCGCGCGAGGAGTTCGTGCAGAGCATCGCCGAGGTGTACAGCTACCAGAACCTCACGCACCCGTTCCGCGAAGGAAACGGCGCGACCGCCAAGCAGTTCATCAGCCACGTGTCCGAGATGTCGCCCTACCGCCTCGACTTCGACCGGGTCGAGCGGGACGAGTGGAACGCGGCGTCGAGTGCGTCGTACCCGGAAGACCTGCAGAAGAGCACGGACCCGGACCCGCGGAAGATGTACGCCGTCTTCGACAAGCTGACCGTCGAACGCGGCTCCGTCGTGCGCGCCGACCCGGAACTGGCAGCCGCCCTCCAACTGCAGAACGAGACGTACGCCGGAATCGACGAGTCCGAGCAGATCGACGTCGACGACAAGCGTCCAGGCACCCACGCCGTCGAGCTGGAAGCCGAGGCGGAGGCCGAGCACCAGACCTGACCGGTGCAGGATAGGCCGTATGCAGACCGACGAACGCATCCGCCGTGCCCGGCCGGAGGACATCCCGGCGATCGTGGAACTGGTGTACGCGCTCGCGGAGTACGAACGTGCTCCCGAGGAGTGCCACCTGACCGCGGACCAACTCCGGACCGCCCTCTTCGGCGACACCCCCGCCGCGTTCTGCCACGTCGCCGAACACGAGGGCCAGGTAGCCGGCTGCGCGATCTGGTTCCTGAGCTTCTCCACCTGGCGCGGCGTCCACGGCATCTACCTCGAAGACCTCTTCGTCCGCCCCGAAACCCGCGGCACCGGCCTCGGCAAAGCCCTCCTCACCGCCCTCGCCCAGGAATGCGTCCGCAACAACTACGAACGCCTCGAATGGTCCGTCCTCAACTGGAACACCCCCGCCATCGACTTCTACAAGTCCCTAGGCGCCAAACCCCAAGACGAATGGACCACCTACCGCCTGACCGACGAACCCCTCAAAACCCTCGGCTCATAACCTGAGCAGGAGACGCTAACCCCACGCGCCGAGCGACCGTCCCGGCGCGAAGGTGAAGGGTGGGGGTTGGGGAGTCCTGCCTACCCAGATCGGGCAGTAACTCTCCCCACCCCGGAGACAGATCCAACCAACCACAGGCCTTGGCACACCACTCGGGACAGGCGGTGGTGGGGCGGGACCTGCTATTGCCTGTCCCCAGTCACCAGCACCTGTCCCCACCCCCGCCGCCGCGTCGCGAACGGTCGCGCGCCAGTCGCTCGACGGTGTGCAAGCTCGACAGGTAGAGCACCAGGGAGACGCCGTACGCAGGAGCACATTCACGCTCAGGTGCACTACCCGGCCACCCGACATCTCCTGTTCAAAATGCATGCGCCCTTCACTGCATCGCCTCAACCATCCGCACCGCGAGCCGAACCCCCACTCCTAAAGGCGGCGGTTCTTGGCGGTGTACATGGCCTGGTCGGCTTCGTGGAGGAGGGCGTCCAGGTCTGTGGTGGTGGGGGTGATGGGGACGGTGCCTACGCTCGTGGTGACCTTGACGGCGATGTTGGGGAGGGGGCGGCTGACGGCGGTTTCGAGGCGGGTGATGAGGGTGGCGAGGTCGTCGGCGGTGATGTCTTCGGCCAGTACGGCGAACTCGTCGCCGCCCAACCGTGCAACGGTGTCGCCGTGGCGGACCGCCGTACTCAGCCGGGTCGCGATCTCGCGGAGTGCGCGGTCGCCGGCCTCATGCCCGTAGCCGTCGTTGACGAGCTTGAAATGGTTGAGGTCGCAGAACAGCAGGGCTCCAGGGCGGCCCGTGGCCCGGGTCTGCTCGAGGACTTTCGTGAAGCGGTGCTGCAGGAGGCGCCGGTTCGGTAGGCCGGTGAGCGGGTCGTGCGCGGCGTGGTGCCGGAGTTCGCGTTCGGCGTCCTTGCGGGCGGTCACGTCGTCGATCTGGACGAGCAGGATCCGCGGCCGCCCGGCGCCTTGCGTGACGAGTGCCGCCGTACCGGCGAGCCAGATCGCGTTCCCGCTCGGCTGCGTGAACACCCGCTCGAAGCGGTACGTACCGTTGCTAGCGGCAACCTCTTCCAGCTCGCTCCGGGTCTGATCCGGCTCCTCGTCGCGCAGGAAGCTCACCAGCCGCGTCCCGAGCAACTGGTCCGGCGTGTAGCCGGTGATCCGGCAGAACGCGTCGTTCACCCGCAGGATCCGGCCCAGCTCCGGCCCGTCGAACGCGACCGTCGCCATCCCGTTCCCGGCGCCCTCGAAGACGAGCCGGAACGTCGCCTCGCTCGCCTCCAGCCGGGTCTTCTCGGCCAGCAGCCGATCGGTCAACCGCGCCTTGTCGATCGCCAGCCCGGCCTGGGTCGCGAAGATCTCCAGAAGCTCCCGATGGATCGGACCCGGCCGGCGCTGGTCCTCGGGCAGGTCGACCGACAGCATCCCGACCAGGTCGCCGTCCGACGAGTACAGCGGCGCAAACAGCGCGTCCAGCGGATGCCACGCGTCCGGCGCGTCGGACACCGGTACGTCGGGCACCCAGCCGGTCACCTCGCCCTCCGGCAGCCGCTCGTGCGGGACGAACCGGAGCTTGCCCCACGCGTCCGCGATCGCGAACTCGGCGTCGAACAGGTCCGACGCGCTCACCTTCCCGAGCAGCGCCGCCCGGGCCTCCGGCGACCCGGCGACGGCGATCACCTCGAACTTCCCGTCCGGGTGCCGGATATTCAGGACCGCGATGCCGAAGCCGAGCCCGTTCACGACGCCGTCGACGACCGCCTGCAGGGTTTCGGCAAGGCTTCGCCCGGCCCCCATCCGCGCGCTCACCTCGTACAGGCGACGGACGGCAGACAGCCGGACCGATGGCTCGTTCTGCA
Organism: Kribbella pratensis; assembly: GCF_004366075.1. Lineage (GTDB taxonomy): Bacteria > Actinomycetota > Actinomycetes > Propionibacteriales > Kribbellaceae > Kribbella > Kribbella pratensis. The sequence continues at coordinate 793,428 of NZ_SODU01000002.1, forward strand.
CTCGTTGAGAATAGGCCGATTTCACCGGGGGTGAGCACTCGTATCCACAGCTGACCCGGTTAAGCGTTTGTTGTCACAGGACTCAGTACCGGAGTTCGGTCAGTCCGCGGTAGCTGCGCTCGGCCGAGTGCCAGGCGTCCGTGGGTTTGTCGTGCTCGACCAGATACTGCTCCACGCCCCCCGACTCCGCGTGCGCGAACATCGCGCCGAAGTCGAGTTTTCCGGCTCCGACGTCCTCCCAGGACCCGTCCTCGGCCATGTCCTTGACGTGCAGCGCCGGGAACCGGCCCGGGTGCTCCTGGAACAGCTTCGCCGGGTCGTGCCCGCCGTCGACCGCCCAGTACAGGTCCAGCTCGAACCCGAGCAGCTCCGGGTCCACGTCCAGCAGGATGTCGTACAGCACCTGCCCGTCGACCTCGTCGAAGTCCCGGCCGTGGTTGTGGAACAGCAGCTTCAGCCCGGCGTCCCGCGCCGCCTTCCCGGCCTCGGTGAACGCGGCCGCGGCGGTCTTGAAGCCCTCGACCGAGTGCAGCTCGGACGGAATCGACGGTACGACGGCCCACTGCGCCCCGAGCGTCTGTACGTCGGCCAGCGCGCCGGCCCAGTCGTCGCTCATCCGCGCGTACCCGACATGCTCCAGCACGATCGACAGCTCGGCGTCGTCCGCGAACCCACGGATCTCCGCCGCGGTGTGGTCGAACCGCCCACTCACCCCCACCGTGCGGTACCCGATCCCGGCGAGCCGCTTCAGCGTCCCCGGATAGTCCTCGGCCAGCACATCTCGCATCGTGTAGAGGTGCATCCCGATTCCGTCGGCAGGAATGGTCCGGTCAGTCATACAGGCAGCTCCTTGTCAGAGGACGTGTTCCTGATACCTCGCCAGCGCCAGGTCGAAGACCTCCTGTCCCGGCGCGTCCCACAGTTGCTGGTTGAAGATCTCGACCTCGATCGGTCCGTCGTACCCGGCCGCGTCGCAGGCCTCGCGGAGCCGGCGCAGCTCGATCGAACCGTCGCCCATCATGCCGCGCCCGAGCAGCGTGTCCTCGGGCAGCGGGACCACCCAGTCGCTGACCTGGTACGACACGATCCGCTCGCCGGCCCGCTCGATCTGCCGGTACACATCCGCGTCCCACCACAGGTGGTAGGCGTCCACGATCACACCGACCTGCGACGCCGGGAACTGCTCCGCCAGGTCGAGCGCGCCGCCCAGCGACGACACCACGCACCGGTCCGAGCAGAACATCGGGTGCAGCGCCTCGACTGCCAGCGTGACACCGCGTTCTTCGGCGTACGGCGCCAGCTCGGCGATCCCGTCGCGCACCATGCCGCGGGCGCCGTCGAGGTCACGTGATCCGGGCGGCAGTCCACCGCTGACGAGGATGAGCACCGACGTACCGACCGTCGCGGCCTCGTCGATCGCGCGCCGGTTGTCCTCGATCTTCGCCTTCCGCTCGACCGCGTCGGTCGACGTGAAGAAGCCGCTACGGCACAACGACGAGACCTTCAGGCCGGCGTCCGCGACCAGACGAGCGGCCTTGTCGACGCCGTACTCCTGGATCGGCTCGCGCCACAGCCCGATCCACTCCAGACCGGCCTTCGCACTCGCTGCGACGACGTCCTCGAGCGGCCAGTACTTCGTGGTCGCCTGGTTGAGGCTGTACCTGTTCACGCGTCGATCCCACTCACGCGCAACAGCTGCCGGAACCGATCGACGGCCAGCTCGGGATTCGTCAGTACGCCGGCCTGGTCCGCGAGCCGGAACGTGTCCGCGAGATGCGGCAGCGACCGTCCCGTCTGCAGGCCACCGACCATCGTGAACCCGGGCTGGAACCCGTTGAGCCAAGCCAGGAAGGCGATGCCGGTCTTGTAGTAGTACGTCGGCGCGGAGAAGATCTGACGGGCCAATGGGACCGTCGGCGCGAACACGTTCTCGTACGTCTCCAGGTCACCGTCGTCCAGAGCCTTGAGCGCAGCTGCTGCCGCCGGAGCGATCGCGGCGAAGATGCCGAGCAGTGCGTCGCTGTGCCGTTCGCCGTCACCGCGGATCAGTTCGGGGTAGTTGAAGTCGTCCCCGGTGTAGAGCCGGACGCCCTCGGGGAGGCGGTTGCGCAGGGCAACTTCCTTCGAGGCGTCGAGGAGCGAGATCTTGATGCCGTCGACCTTTGACACGTTGTCGTTGATCAGCTCGACCACGGTGTCCGCTGCCGCGTCCACCGAGGCGCTTCCCCAGTAGCCTTCGAGCGCGGGATCGAACATCGAGCCCAGCCAGTGCAGGATGACCGGTCGGGTCGACTGCGTGAGTAGACGGTCGTACACCTTGCGGTAGTCGTCGGGGGATTCGGCTGCAGCACACAACGCACGACTGGCCATCATGATCGGCTGCGCCTCGGCCGCCTCCGCGACGGCGAGCTGCTCCTCGTAGGCGGAGATCACGTCTTCGAGCGAATGCTTGCCGGGGGCAAGCTGATCGGTTCCCGCGCCGACCGCGATCCGGCCGTCGGGTGCCTCGGCCGCCGAGCGGCGGATCAGTTCCTGCGTGGCCTTCCAGTCGAGGCCCATCCCACGTTGCGCGGTGTCCATCGCCTCCGCGACCGACAGCCCGAGCGACCACAGGTGCCGCCGGAACTCCAGCGTGTGCTCCCAGTCGATCACGGCAGGCGCACCCGGCGAGTTGTCACCCAACGGATCCGCAACCACATGCGCCGCCGCGAACGCCAACCGCGAGCTCGCCGGGGAATAGGTGCCTTGAGCAACCGGCTGACCGATGAGGCGATACTTCTCCAGTCCGCCGGAGGCGGTGGGATCAGCCGGGAGGCGGAGCTCCAGGGCCATCAGTTGGTCCCGAGGTCGAGGGCGGGCACCTCGAGCTTGCGACCTTCGTGCCAGGACTTGAGGCCGAGCTCGGCCAGCTGGACGCCCTTGGCGGCCTCGGCGAAGTCCCAGGTGAACGGGGTGCCGTCGACCACGTGCCGCAGGAACATCTCCCACTGGACCTTGAACCCGTTGTCCATCGGCTCGTTGTCCGGCACCGTCGCCCACTGGTCGCGGAACTTCTCGGTGACCGGGAGGTCCGGGTTCCACACCGGCTTCGGCGTCGCGGACCGGTGCTGGGCGCGGCAGTTCCGCAGGCCGGCGACCGCGGACCCCTCGGTCCCGTCGACGTGGAACTCGACCAGCTCGTCGCGGAACACCCGCGTGGCCCAGGACGAGTTCAGCTGCGCGACGATCCCGCCCTCGAGCTCGAACACGCCGTACGCCGCATCGTCCGCAGTGGCGGTGTACTTGTCGCCGTTCTCGTCGACCCGGGTCGGGATGTGCGTCGCGCCCTGGCAGTACACCGACTTGACCTCGCCGAACAGCTGGTCGAGCACGTACCGCCAGTGGCAGAACATGTCCAGGATGATGCCGCCGCCTTCTTCGGACTTGTAGTTCCAGGACGGCCGCTGCGCCTCCTGCCAGTCGCCCTCGAAGACCCAGTAGCCGAACTCGCCGCGGACCGAGAGGATCCGGCCGAAGAACCCGCCGTCGATCAGCCGCTTCAGCTTCCGCAGGCCGGGCAGCGACAGCTTGTCCATCACCACGCCGTTCTTCAGGCCGGAGTCGAGGACCAGCTTGGCCAGGTCAACGGCCGCGTCCAGGCTCTCGGCGATCGGCTTCTCGCAATAGATCGCCTTGCCGGCCTCGACCGCGGCCCGGACGCCCTTCTCGCGCAGCTGGGTGAGCTGCGAGTCGAAGTAGATCTCCACGTCCGGCGCGGCCAGCGCCTCGGCCAGGTCGGTGGTGTACCGCTCCAGGCCGTACTGTTCGGCGATCCGGCGCAGCTTCAGCTCGTTGCGCCCGACCAGGATCGGTTCGGGGATGATCATCGTGCCGTCCGCGGCGGGGATTCCGCCCTGCTGCCGGATCGCCACGATGGAGCGCTCGAGGTGCTGGCGCAGGCCCATCCGGCCGGTGACGCCGTTCATCACGATGCCGATGCGTCGCTCGTTCACAGTCTTACCTCTCGCGCTTGAGTGTCATAAACATCGAGGCGGCCGCACATGCCGTGCCGGCCGAGCTCGGTGGGGGCGGGGAGTCGATGGAGCTCGGCGGACTGCAGGTGCGGCGCGGTGCCGGCCTCCAGAGCGTCCAGCGCGGCACCGGTCTCGTCCGCGAGTCGGCGGGCGCCGTCTTCCCACCGCTTCCGCCAGTCCGCAAGTTGCGGCTGCACGATCTGGATCGCCGCCGCGAAGAAGTCGTCCAGCGCCGCGGGTCCTTCCGCCTCGTACCGTTCCCGCAGTACGGCGTACCCCTGCAGCGCGAGGTCGCGCCGGGCCATCGCGGACGCCGTACGGTCCTCGCCCTCACCGGTGAGGGTGGTTGCTCGCAGGTATGTCTCGCGGTCGGTGAGGTGCTCGGGCGGCAACGTCAGGACGGCGTCGCCGGCCTCGGGGAGTCCGGAGTTGGACATCAGCGTGAGGATCTGCAGACCGCCGCCGTTGACCAGCCGGTGGATCGTGCCCGGGTCGAACCAGACCACGGTTCCTGCCTGCAGCGGGGTCTCGGTGTAACCCTTCGTGTTCAGGGTCTGTACGGCGCCGGTGCCGGCAACCACGTAATACCCCTCGGAGCAGGCCAGGTGCACATGCGGCGTACCGCCGACCAGGCCGTCGGGAGCCTCGATGTCGTACACCGTCAGCTTCGAGATGCCGATACCGCCCGGCAGCGCCACGGCCGGTCCGGGCTCGAACTCACACATGTGCGCCTCCCTTCGAGCCTTGGAAAGGGCTTTCCGCAGCTTGTGACCGTAACCATAGGTGGGCGAAAACCTCCCGTCAACCTGTAACGGAAAGCGATCTCCACCACCCGGGTGGAACGGCTGTGAGGTTGGCTACGTCGTAGCCCGTCAACAAGACAAACGCCCTCCGGCCACGGTGCCGGACTCTTGCGGAGGTGGTCATGGCCGAAAGGATCAGTAGACGGCAGGCTCTGTTGCTCGGGGGTCGTGCGCTGGCCGGCGCGGCTACGCTCGGTTCGGTGGCCGCCGCCCAGTCGGCATCAGCGGCTCGACCGGCGGATGTGGCGTCGAGAGCTGCGGCCGGGACCGGGTGGTTCCGGCTGCCGATGGTGACGGCCAATATCGGGCGTAAGCACCTCGGTGCCCGGGAGGCGGCGATTCGGGCGGTCCGCGGTGGCGATCCGGGGTACCGGCCGTTCGTCGGCTGGCAGGAAATCGGTGAGGGTGACTCGGGTGAGGTGCCGATGATCACGCGGCACTTCGGGAGCAAGTACCACAACGCGTTCCTGCGCGACCCCAAGTCCTTCCGGGTGCCGATCTCGGTGCCGGCGCCGTGGCAGATCGTGAACTCGAAGCGGACCTTCGTCCACGGCGGCATCGCCAACGTGACCCCGCCGCGCTTCATCAACGAGGTGGTCGTCGAGCACACCGCCCACCCAGGGCTGAAGTTCGCCCTGATCAACTCGCACTACATCGCCGGCGCCTACAACGGCAACAACAACCCGACCCTGCGCGACGAGTGGCAGCTGCACAAGAAGCTCCACCGCGAGCGCGTGATGGCCCACCACGACAACGGTCACCTGGTGATCTGGACCGCGGACACCAACAACCCCGGCTACGACCGGGCGACCGGTCAGGACGCCGAGCACAAGGTGTATGCCCACGGCATCGACCGCATCAACTGGCTGCCCGGCGACGGCTCGGTCCGGCTCGATCTGGTCGGGACGAAGACGATCCCGATGAGCGTCGACGGCCACGACGCCCGGCTGGCTGTGTTCCGGATCAAGCTGGCCTGACGCGCACCGAGGCGACCGCCTGGGCCCACTCGGCTCGGCGCCGGCCACGATCGCCGGCGTCGGGTTCGGGCTCGAACGTCCGGAAGGACCGCTTTCCGGCCCAGCCGGTCGTCTCCCCGAGTGTGGTCCAGGCCAGCTCGGCCACACCGAGGGCAGAGATCTCGGGTATGTCGGCAGCCTCGACGGGATGGCCGAGCAGATCCGCCTGCGTCTGCATGAGGAGGGCGGACACCGTCGCGCCGCCGTCCGCGCGCAGACTGCTGAGCGTGCCGGGGATGGTGTCCGTGATGTCGCAGATCTGGTGAGCGACCGCGTCAACCGCCGCCCGCGCGATGTGCGCCCGCGTGGTCGAACTGCTCATCCCGGTCAGTGCCGCCCGCGCTTCGCGATCCCAGTGCGGCGCCCCGAGCCCCGCGAAGGCCGGCACCAGTACGACGCCCTCGGCCGACGGGACAGTCGCCGCGAGCGCCGTCAGCGCGCCGACATTCGGCAGGCCGAGGAGGTCGGCCGTCCAGGCGAGCGCGGCCCCGGACGACACGATGTTCCCTTCCAGCGCGTACATCGGCCGATCGGTCAGCCAGGCGAGCGTGCACCCGCTCGGCACGAAACCGTCCACCGGCGTCATCACCGACGAGCCGGTCCCGTACGTCGCCTTGGCCATCCCTGCCTGCGTGCAGCCCTGCCCGTACATCGCCGCATGTGAGTCCGCCAGCACGGCCACGATCGGGATGCCGTCGGCCAGTCCCGGTACGTCTTTCGTGACTCCGAAGCCGGCGTTCGACGGCCGTACGTCGGGGAGCGCTGCCAGGGGCACGTTGAACGCTTCGAGTAGTTCCGTCGACCAGTCGAGCTCGAGTGTGTCGTAAAGCAAGGTCCGGGAGGCGTTGCCGGCCTCGGTCAGGTGCTCCTGGCAACCAGTCAGTCGATGGATCAACCAGGCGTCGACGGTACCGACGTACGCGTCGGACCGGTCGAGGAGCCAGCGCATCTTGGGCGCGGAGAACATCGCGTCCACGCGCAGTCCGGTGCGTCGGCGGACCAGGTCGTCGACGGACGAGGGGAGTTGGGCGCACCACTCGGCGGTTCGTACGTCCTGCCAGCCGAGAACGGGGCCAACCGGTTCGCCCGACCGGTCCCAGCCCACGACGGATTCGCGCTGGGTGGAGAGCGCCACGGCGACGACCTCGACCGCCGCGGAGGAAGACGAGGCGGTGGTCAGGCAGGTGGTGATCGCTGTCAGGACGCTCTGCCACAGGTCGGTCGCGTCTTGTTCGACCCAGCCTGGGCGCGGGGTGGACAGGCCGACCGGGGCGGAGGCGGTGGCGAGGACGTGGCCGGCGGCGGTGACCAGGGCGGCTTTGGAGTTGGTCGTGCCCTGGTCGACCGCCAGTACCGCCTGGACCATCGCCCCTCCAAGTTTCAACTGAGCTCTTGACGTGACTCTAGCCGCGTGGTGACACTCATGGCGACAGGCTATGCACTACTGAATATCTATTCGTCGCCAAAGCCGGAGGAGAGCGCGTGAGGCCGACCAGACGCCGGGTGATCATCAATACCGATGCCAAGAACGAGGCGGACGACCAGTTCGCGATCGTGCACGGGCTGCTGTCGCCGACCTTCGACGTCCGCGGCCTGATCCCCGCGCACTTCGGCACCCGCCGATCGGACCGCAGTATGGAGGAGTCCCGCGAGGAGATCGACCTGCTGCTGGACCTGATGGACCTGACCGGCCAGGTCACGGTCGCGAACGGCGCCGCCACCGGCATCCCGGACGAGCAGACTCCGCTCGACTCGCCCGGCGCGCAGTTGATCATCGAGGAGTCCAAGCTGGCCTCCGAGGGTGACCCGCTGTTCGTGTCGTTCCTCGGCCCGCTCACCGACATGGCGTCGGCGATCCTGCTCGACCCGGAGCTCGTGCACCGGAACGTGATCGTGGTCTGGATCGGCGGTCGCGGTTACAACGGCTACGCGGCCGACCACCGGATGGAGTTCAACCTGTCCAACGACATCCACGCCGCCAACGTGGTGTTCGGCTCCGGGATCACGGTCTGGCAGGTCCCGAGCGACGTCTACACCAAGGTCTCGGTCAGCTACGCCGAGCTCGAGGAGAAGATCGGCGACGCCGGTCCGCTGGGCAAGTACCTCATCGAGCAGCTGATCGAGTGGAACGCGACGTACCACGGCGAGCCGATCGAGTCCCGCTCCCTCGGCGACTCGCCTGCCATCTCCCTGATGCTCTACCCGCACAGCGGCAACTTCCGGACCCGTCCGGCGCCGCGCTTCGGTGTCGACGGCTGGTACCTGCCCGGCACCGACAACCCCATCCAGGTCTGCGAGCAGGTCGATGTCCGCTTCCTGCTGGAGGACATGTTCGCCAAGATCCGCCGTTTTGCCCGCCAAAGGAGCACCTCATGAGCACGTTCAGCCGCCGTGGCTTCCTCGGTCTCACGTCCGCCGCCGCACTCGGCGCCGGTCTGTCCGCCTGCACGGGCGGTGGTACGTCGACCAGCAGTGGCGGCGCCACCGGCGCGGCCTCGAACGACCTGCGCGTCTTCACCTACGAAGGCGACGAGACCATCGGCCTGTTCAAGGCGCAGCTGAAGAAGTTCGACCAGCAGGCCGGTACGACGACCACCGTCGAGAGCCTGCCCGGATCGGGTGCCGCGGTCTACCCGGACAAGCTCCGGACCCAGCTGCTCGGCGGCAAGGGACCGGACATCTGGCGGATCTGGGGCGGTCAGATCGGTAGTCCGTTCGCGAAGGCGAAGCAGGTGCTCGACCTGGCGCCGTACTACCAGAAGTACGGGTGGGACAGCTCGATCAACAAGCAGGCGATCGAGGGGATGACCTTCGAAGGCATGAAGGCCGGGCTGCCGTTGCTGTCGCTCGGTCTCGGGGCCTGGTACAACAAGTCGCTGTTCGCCAAGGCCGGCGTCAGCGCGCCACCGAAGAGCTATGCCGAGCTGGAGGAGGTCAACGACAAGCTGGTCGCCGTCGGCGTCACGCCGTGTGGCCTGGGCGGAAAGTACGGCTGGGACATCATGCGGCTGTTCGAGTACCTGCTCGAGCACACCGCCGGGCCGGAGCTGCACGACAAGCTGCTGACCGGTGACGAGAGCTGGGACCGGCCGGAGGTGGTCGAGGCGTTCACGCTCTTCAAGAAGTGGCAGGACAAGAAGTGGCTGCCGCAGGGTGCGCTGGGCCTGGACCCGTCCGACGTCGAACCGTGGTACGTGCAGGGCAAGACGGCGTACACCATCGTCGGCCCCTGGACGGAGGCCGCCGCCATCCTGTCCGCGAAGAAGAGCCCGTCGGGCTTCGGCAACTTCGAGCTGCCGACCGACAAGACACCCGCCCGGCACTCCGGGTTCGTCGAGGGCTACATGATCAACGCCAAGGCGAGCAACCCGGACAAGGCGGCCGAACTGCTGGACTTCCTGGCCAAGCCGGAGACCCAGAAGGCGTTGCAGATCACCGCGTCGACCGTCAAGGGTGCCGAGCCGGACCCGAAGTCGCTGCCGCTGTCGGCCGAGTGGGCGCAGAAGTACGGCAGCAATCCGTTCTACACGATCCAGGACCAGGCGTTCCCGAAGAAGCAGGCGGATCAGTACTTCAGCGTGCAGAGTGACCTGCTGCAGGGCTCGGTCAAGCCGGACGCAGCGGCGAAGAAGATGCAGGAGATCGTCTCGGCCTGGGCGAAGAGCTGAGCATGGCAACGACTGTCGCGCTCTCCAAACCCAAACGTGGTGGCCGCTGGTCCCCGTGGCTGTTCGCGCTGCCTGCGCTCATCGTGTACGTCGGGTTCCTGGTGTACCCGGCGGTGTCGTCGCTGTGGTTCAGCCTGACCAACTGGGACGGACTGAGCGCGACGTACAAGTTCGTCGGCCTGGACAACTACTTCAAGCTGCCCAGTGACCCGGTCGTCGTGACCGCGGTGAAGAACAACCTGATCTGGACCGTGGTCACGATCGCCGTACCGACCGTCATCGGTCTGCTGCTGGCGATCGCGCTGAACGGGAAGGTGCACGGCAAGCCGATCCTGCGGCTGATCTTCTACACCCCGGCCGTCCTGCCGCTCGTGTCCATCGCGAGTATCTGGGGCTGGCTGTACAACCCGCAGTACGGCGCGATCAACTCGTTCCTCAGGCTGCTCGGGCTCGACGGACTCGCCCAGCCCTGGCTCGGGCAGGACTCGACTGCGCTCTGGGCCGTGATGGTGCCGGCGATCTGGTTGCGGACCGGCTTCCCGATGTTGCTCTATCTGGCCGCGTTGCAGGGCATTCCGAACGAGCTCTACGAGGCGGCGACCGTCGACGGAGCGACGAAATGGCAGCAGTTCTGGCATGTCACGATGCCGAGCCTGCGGCCGGCGCACTACATCGTGCTGGCGCTGTCCCTGATCGATTCGTTCAAGGTCTTCGACATGATCTACGCGATGACGTACGGCGGCCCGGGTACGTCGACGCAGGTGATGGGAACGTGGATGTACTTCAACGTCTTCCAGTACTACCAGGCCGGCTACGGCACCGCGATCGCCGTCGTGATCACCCTTGTGGCCATCGCAGTCGGCATCCCGTACGTACGCTCCCAGACAAGGGAGGCCTCATGACGCTGACGGCTCCGGTTCGGGTCGACGTGTCGATCGAGTCCGCTGAGCCCGCGAAGGCTCCTAGGACGAAGCGTGGTCTGGTCATAACGCTGGTCCTCATCGTGATCGCACTGTTCTGGATTTCGCCGCTGGCGCTGCTGGTGATCACCGCCGTTCGCCCGCTGTCCGACTTCATCGGGAACGGGCCGCTGTCCTGGCCCGCGGACTTCACCTGGAAGAACTTCTCGGACGCGTGGGGGATCGGCAACTTCGCCACGACGTACAAGAACAGCGCGATCCTGGCGCTGATCAAGGTGCCGCTCGGGGTGCTGGTGTCGGCGATGCTCGGCTTCGCGCTGGCCAAGCTGCGGATGAAGTTCCGCCGGACGGTGATGTTCACGGTGTTCCTCGGGCTGACCATCCCGATCTACATCACGATCGTCCCGGTCTTCATCATGATGCGCTCGGCCGGTGCGACCGACAGCATCTTCGGGCTGATCGGGCCGTACCTGGCGTTCGGCATCCCGTTCGAGGTGCTGGTGCTGCAGTCGTTCTTCCGGCAGCTCCCGGACGAGATCATCGAGGCCGCCCGGGTGGACGGCGCCGGTGACTGGCGGGTGTTCTTCACGATGATCCTGCCGCTCTCGGTCCCGGCCCTGGTGACCGTGGCGATCCTGGACGCGGTCGCGACCTGGAACGAGTTCCTGTTCGCGCTGATCCTGCTGAACTCGGACGCGCACAAGACCATCCCGGTCGGGCTGCTGAACTTCCAGGGCCAGTTCGCCAACAACAACACTGGTCTCGCGGCAGGCATCCTGATCGCCGTGGTGCCGATCCTCATTGCTTACACCTTGCTTCAGCGTTGGATCGTCGGCGGACTCACCGCCGGTTCTCTCAAGGGTTAGGACACAAGATATGACTGACATGCCGGTCTTCGGCGCAGGGATCTGGCACTTCGCGACGTACAAGGACCGCTATGCCACTGACGGGTACGGCGAGCCCGTCGGACTGCTCGAGCAGATCGACCGCGCCGGTGCGGTCGGCGACCTGTCCGTCGTCGACCTGAACTGGCCGTTCGCCGGGTACGACGGGACGCTCGACGAGGTGAAGGCCGCGCTGCAGCGGAACAACCTGAAGGCGATCGCGATCACGCCGGAGATCTACACCCGCGACTTCGTCAAGGGCTCGCTGACCAACCCGGACCCCGGCGTCCGCAAGCAGGCGCTGGAGCTGTTGCACCAGGCAACCGAACTCGCCAAGGACCTGGGCTGCTCGTACGTGAAGCTGTGGCCGGGGCAGGACGGCTGGGACTACCCGTTCCAGGTCAACTACCACGACATCTGGAACCTGGCGCTGGACGGCCTGAAGGAACTGGTGTCCGCGCATCCGGACATCAACTTCGTGATCGAGTACAAGCCGCGCGAGCCGCGGGTGAAGATCATCTTCCCGAACGTCGCCCGCACGCTGCTCGGCATCGAGAAGATCGGCCTGCCGAACCTGGGCATCCTGCTCGACTTCGGCCACTCGCTGTACGGCCAGGAGACACCGGCCGACGCAGCGCAGCTGGCGATCGACTACGGCCGGCTGTTCGCGATCGACGTCAACGACAACCTGCGCGGCTGGGACGACGACATGGTGGTCGGCTCGGTGCACCTGGTCGAGACGTTCGAGTTCTTCCACACGCTACGGAAGAACAACTGGGAGGGCGTCTGGCAGCTCGACCAGTTCCCGTTCCGCGAGGACAGCGTCCAGGCCGCGAAGCAGGCGATCACGTTCCTCAAGGCGATCCACCACGCGCTCGACGTACTGGACGACGAAGCCCTCGCTGCCGCGCAGGCCTCGCACGACGCGCTCGCCGCGCAGAGGCTGGTCCAGAAGGTGCTGCTGAGTTCGATGGCTGGATTGGAGTGAGGGCCGGCATGACGCTGACCGTCGAACACACCACGATGCCGGTGCTCGGCCGGCTGCCGGTCCACAGCAGTCGCGCCGAGCAGATCGCGCACATCGCCGAGGCCGCCAAACAGATCCGGATCCAGGACCTCAAGCTGGTCCACCACGCCGGCGCCGGGCACATCGGCGGTGACTTCTCCGCGATCGACATCCTGGCCACGCTGTACGGCGCTGTGCTCGACATCTCGCCCGCGACGGTGAACGACCCCGAGCGGGACCGCTTCATCCTGAGCAAGGGGCATGTCGCGGGTGCGCTCTACACGACGCTGGCCGCGTTCGGGTTCCTGCCGGTCGAGGACCTCGCGACGTTCCTCAAGCCGCTGTCCGCGCTGAACGGGCACCCGAACCGGAACAAGGTCGCCGGCGTCGAGGCCAACACCGGCCCACTCGGGCACGGCCTGCCGGTCGCGGTCGGTCATGCCCTGTCGGCGAAGCTCGACGTCTCGTTGCGCCGTACCTATGTGCTGGTCGGTGACGGGGAGCTGCAGGAGGGCTCGAACTGGGAGGCCATGATGGCTGCCTCGCAGTACCAGCTGGACCGGCTCACCGTGATCGTCGACCGGAACCGGCTGCAGCAGGGCGCGACCACCAAGGAGACCAACGACCTCGACCCGCTGCCGGAGAAAGCGGCCGCGTTCGGGTTCGCCGTCGTGGAGGTGAACGGTCACGACCACGGCGAGCTGCTCGACGTGCTGTCCGCCGTACCGTTCCGGCCGGGCAAGCCGACTTTCGTGATCGCCCATACGCACAAGGGTCACCCGATCTCGTTCATGAGCAACAACGTCGCCTGGCACCACCGCGTACCCGATGCCGCTGAGTACCAGCAGGCCCTGAAGGAGCTGCAATGACCGTCCTCGAGACCCGTTCGATCGCGGACCAGCCGCGGTACGACTGCCGCGACGCGTACGTCGAGACGCTCGCCGAGCTGGCCGAGGCCGATCACCGGATCGTTGGCGTGGTCAACGACTCGGTCGGGTCGAGCAAGCTGAACAGCTTCCGCAAGGCGTTCCCGGACCGGCTGATCAACGTCGGCATCGCCGAGCAGGACATGGTCGGCGTCGCGTCCGGGCTGGCCAACGGCGGCCGGATCCCGTTCGTCTCGGCGGCGTCCTGCTTCCTCACCGCCCGCGCGCTCGAGCAGATCAAGGCCGACGTCGCGTACTCGAACACCAACGTGAAGCTCTGCGGCATGAGTCCTGGCGTCGCGTACGGCGAACTCGGCCCGACGCACCACTCGATCGAGGACATCGCCTGGCTGCGTGCGATCGCCAACATGACGATCATTGTTCCGGCCGACCCGATCGAGACGGCGGCGGCGTTGCGCTGGGCAGCGGCCTCGGACGGGCCGGTGTTCATCCGGGTCAGCCGGATGAGCGTGCCGAAGGTCTACGCCGAGGACTACGAGTTCGAGCTGGGCAAGGCGATCACGGTTCGCGACGGGAGCGATGTGACGCTGATCAGCAACGGGACCGTGCTGTGGCGGGCGCTGGCCGCCGCAGAACGGCTCGCGGAGGAAGGGATCTCGGCCCGGGTGCTGTCGATGCCGACGGTCAAGCCGCTGGACACCGACGCCGTGGTCGCGGCCGCGCGGGAGACGGCCGGCATCGTGACCGCGGAGGAAGCGGTGTCCGGCGGCGGCCTCGGCGGTGCCGTCGCCGAGACCGTCGTACAGCATCATCCGGCGCGGGTGTCGATCCTCGGGTTCCCCGAGTTCGCGCCCACGGGGTCGGCCGGCTACCTGCTGGACCGCTACGGCCTCTCCGCCGAGGGCATCGCGGACGCCGCCCGCAAGCTGGTCACGACAGGTAAGTGACCAGGTCGGCGATCGAGATCATCGCGAAGCCATGGGCGTCGGCGAACGCGCGCAGGTCCGCGCCGGCCATCAGCGTGCCGTCGTCGTTCATGAGTTCGCCGATCACGCCGACCGGCGGCAGCCCGGCGAGCCGGACGAGTTCGACGGTGGCCTCGGTGTGACCGGGCCGCTGCCGGACTCCGCCGGCGACCGCTCGCAACGGCAGGATGTGGCCGGGCCGGATCAGGTCCGCGGGCTGCGCCGAGAGATCGGCCAGCACACGGACGGTCCGCGCGCGGTCGGCGGCCGAGATGCCGGTCCCGACACCGGTCGCCGCATCCACCGACACGGTGTACGCCGTACGCAGGCTGTCCTGGTTGTTCGGCACCATCAGCGGCAGCTCGAGCCGGTCCAGGATCTCCGGCGCCGCGGGCGCGCAGACGTACCCGCTGGTGTGACGGACGAGCAGTGCCATCAGCTCGGGCGTCGCGAGGCTCGCGGCGAAGGTCAGGTCGCCTTCGTTCTCGCGGTCCTCGTCGTCGACGACCACGACCGGCCGTCCGGCGGCGAGCTCGGCGACAGCGTGTTCGATGGTGTCCAGGCTGGTCACGGTGTTCACGATCGTTGTCCTCTCGGGCAGTGCACTCAGAGCACTCCGGGGCAACGACAAGCTCCACGACCCGGGTCAGGGGACGTGCAGCTGCCACGTGCGTCTTCCCATCCGGACTTTCACCGTCGGTCCCGGAGTTCCACCGGGTCAACCGCTCCTTCTCACGAAGTCACGGGTCGCGGACTGTCACCGCCGGCTCGGAATTTCACCGACCCCAGAGCACGTGTGTTCTTCTCACCATCAGCTTAACGGCAACGAGCATCCCTGGAGTGTCATGTCCATCTCATCCGTCTGGCAGGAGATCGAGCTGCCCGCCGCCGCCGACTGGGTCGAGTTCGAGCACGAGAGCGGTGTAGTGCTCCGGCGGCCCACCTTCTGGGACGGCGGCGACACGTACCGCGTCCGTTTCGCGCCACCGCAGGCGGGTCGCTGGCGCTGGACCCACGGCGCGGAGGGCGCCGGCGAGAGCGGTGAGTTCGAGGTGCGTCCGGCGGACAGCGACGAGGCGAACCCGTTCTACCGGCACGGGTTCTGGCGGATGTCGCCCGGCGGCCGGAGCCTGGTGCACGCGGATGGCACGCCTGCTCTGCTGGTCGCCGACACCGCGTGGGCGCTGCCCTGGCGGGCGACCCCCGACCAGGTCCGCGAGTACGCCGCCGACCGGCAGGCGAAGGGGTTCAACGCGGTGCTGCTGATGACCGTCCAACCGGACATGCGCGCCGTCGGGCCGCGCGACCGGACTCAGGACGAGGGGTTCGCGGTCGGCTTCGAGGATCTCGCCGACGGTCACCTGAACCAGATGAACGTCGAGTACTTCCAGTACCTCGACGTACTGCTCGACACCTTGGTCGAGCACGGCCTGGTCCCTGTCCTGCAGCCGGTGTTCCAAGGCTTCGGGTGGAAGGGCCTAGACGTCGCGGGCACCGTCGTACCGCCATCCGAGTACGCCGCCTACTGCCGCTATCTCGTCGCGCGGTACGGCGCTCGGCCGGCCGTCTACCTGGTCGGCGGGGACGGCTCTGGTCACGAACCGCAGACTGCCGCCGGAGGTGCTGAGGTGCACGCCGCCGACTGCTACGGGCAGCCGACCGGTATCCATTACCGGCCGCACATCCGCGCGAATGCTCACCAGGACGCGGACTGGCTGGACTTCCAGTGGTGTCAGACCGGCCACACCGGCGAGCACGTACCGGAGCGGGTCGCGGACATGTGGCGGAATGAACCGGTGAAGGCGGTCGCGAACGGCGAACCGACGTACGAGCACACCGGCCGGACAGGTATGGCTGAGGGCTGGTGGCAGGGGCACGAGGCGTGGAGCAACCTGTGCGCGGGCGGCACGATGGGCGTCGTCTACGGTGCGGGCAGCCTGTGGCAGTGGCGACTGCACGCGGAGGAGCCGGGCCACTCCGAGTTCTTCCTCGCACCCGGCGCGGGCTGGCGCGAGGCGATCGACTTCGAAGGATCGACGTACGTCGGAATGCTCGGAAAGATCCTGGACGGGTTGCCGACCACCGACATGGCGCCGGACTGGACCCGGACGATCTCGGGGCGGGCGCTGAGTACGGCGGAGGGCGGCCTGATCGTGTACCGCGAGGACGGCGGACCGGTGATGGTGTTCGACGACACCGTCCCGCTGAGTTACACGATCGTCGATCCCCGTGACGGCTCGGTCGTCGCCACCGGCAAACGCGACACTCCGACGTCTCCCATCCCGGACGAGGGTGGAGCGCCCCGGGTCTACCTGTGCCTGCCTGACCTATAGTCCGTAGACCTGAAACGTTGCGAGGGGGTCGAGGTGAACGCGAACCGCGCGGTGCGCCAGCCCGGGCTGGACGAGCTGCGGCTGCTCGCGAAGGTGGCGCGGATGTACCACGAGAAGGGCATCCGGCAGCCGCAGATCGCCGCCGAGCTGAACCTGTCCCAGGCACGCGTTTCCCGGATGCTGAAACAGGCCGTCGAGGTCGGCATCGTGCACACCGTGGTGACCATGCCGAGCGGCGTGCACAGCGACCTCGAGGACGAGCTGCAGGGCCGGTACGGGTTGCGCGACGCGGTCGTCGTCGACACCCTCGGCGTGGGGGACGACGTACTGCCCGCGCTCGGCTCGGGCGCTGCGGCGTACCTGGATATGACCCTGACCGGTGGGCACGTGGTCGGGATCTCGTCCTGGAGCGAGACACTGATCAGCGCGGTCGACCGGATGCCGCGCAAGAGCGTGCCGGTGGTGGACAAGGTCGTGCAGATCGTCGGCGGGCTGGGCGACGCCGCGGTGCAGATGCAGGCCACCCGGCTGACCGCGCGGTTCGCCGAGCTGACCGGTGGGATGCCGGTCTACCTGCCCGCTCCCGGGCTGGTCGGGACCCCCGCCGTACGCCGGGCCATGATGAACGATGTGTCCGTTCGGGACGTTCTGGGCACCTGGGGACAGCTCACCGACGCCCTGGTCGGGATCGGCAGCCTCGAGCCCTCGCCGCTGCTGCAGCGCAGTGGGAACGCGGTCGCGGAGGCCGACCAGGACGAGTTGCGCAGGCTCGGCGCCGTCGGGGACGTGTGTTTCCGGTTCTTCGACGAAGAGGGAAAGCTCGTGCGCTCGACGTTCGACCAGCGGGTCATCGGGGTGACCGCGAAGGAGTTGCTGGCGGTGCCGCGCCGGATCGGGGTGGCCGGCGGTGACCGCAAGTACTCCGCCATCCGCGCCGCCCTGCTCGGCGGCTGGGTCAACATCCTGATCACCGACCTCGCGATGGCCCATCGCCTGCTCGATGGAGCCTGACGAGCAGCGGGAGGTCTACGCCACCATCGACCTTGCCCTGCGGGTCGGTGAGGTGCTGCTGTCCAGCGGTGCCGGTACGGCGGACGCCACCGCGACGATCCTCGGTGTCACCGCGGCCGGCGGACTGCGCGGCTGCGAGGTCGACATCACGTTCACCTCGATGGCGGTCTCGTACCAGGCCGCGCCGGACGTCGCGCCCGAGACGCACATCCGGCTGGTCCGCTACCGGTCCCAGGACTTCTCCCGGCTGACCGACGTCGACCGGCTGGTACGACGGTTCGCCCGCGGCGACGTGACCCGCGAGGAGGCGTCGCGCGAACTCGCCCGGATGACGTCGGCCGGTCCGCCGTACCCGCGCTGGAGTGCGGTGCTCGCCTGGGGCGTGATGGCCGGCGGCGCGACGCTGCTGCTCGGCGGCGGCTGGCTGATCACGTTGCTGGCGGTCTTGACCGCGATCGTGATCGACCTGAACAACCGGTGGTTCAACCGGCAGCGACTCCCCGCGTTCTACCAGCAGGTCGCCGGTGCGTTCGTGGCGACCGCGGTCGCGCTGGTCCTGTACGCCGTACACGCGCCGGTGAAACCGTCCCTGGTCGTTGCCGCCGGCATCATCATGCTGCTGGCCGGGATCGCCCTCACCGGTGCGGTGCAGGACGCGATCACCGGGTACTACGTGACCGCCGCGGCCCGGAGTCTGGAGGCGATGCTGCTCACCGGCGGGATCATCGCCGGTGTCTCGCTGGGTCTCGCGCTGGGGCTGAAGTTCGGTCTGCACGTCGGGATCGAACCCCAGACGATCCAGCTGGCGAACCTGCCGATCATGGTGATTTCCGGCTCGGTGATGGCGGTCGCGTTCGGGTACGCGTCGTACGCACCCCTCCGCGCGTTGCTGCCGATCGCCGTGATGGGTGCACTGGCCTCGCTGATCTTCACCTTGATGACCAGGGCATCTTTCGGGCCGGCCTGGTCCACCGCCGCGGCTGCCTTCGTCGTCGGTCTGGGCGGCTACTCCAGCGGCCGGCGGACCGGCGTACCACCGCTGGTCGTGGTCGTCGCCGGCTCGATCCCGCTGCTGCCGGGGCTGACGATCTACAAGGGCCTCTACGAGCTGATGGCCGTCGGCCAGCTCATCGGCATCGTCAGCCTCACGACCGCGGTCGCGATCGGCGTCGCACTCGCCTCGGGCCTGATCCTCGGCGAGTACGTCGCGCAACCCATCCGCCGCGAGGCGCGCCGTCTCGAGGACCGCCTGGCCGGTCCCCGCCTCGTCGGCCCCCGCCGCCCGGTACGCCGCCGTACCTCGTCCCGCCGCCGGCGCCGCGCGGCCTAGCTGGCCGGCCCGGTGGCGAAGTACGTCTTGCAGGTCGGGCCGTCGTAGTCGGAGGCGAGTTCGAGGACTGTGCTGCCGTCGGGGGAGACGACCATCGGAGAGCTGTAGTTCGGGCAATAGTTGTTGTACGGATTGTCGACGGCGACCGGTGCGGCCAGCTCGGACCAGTAACCGCTCGTCCCGGTGGTGTTGGCGAGGATGGTGCGGCCGTTGCCTTCGGCCACGGAACCGTCGGCGTTCTGGAGGATCTGGCCGATCAGCAGCAGCTTGCCGTTCGGTGCCAGCGCGATCGTCGGAGCATGGGTGAAGTACCTGCCGTCGGCGGTCTGCGCCCGGACACCGGGTCTGGCGGGCGATCCCCAGTTCCAGCCGTCACGGGACTGGCGGGTGTAGACGGCGCAGTCGTACTGGCCGCCGACGCCACAGACCTCGTACGACATCACGTACTTCCCGCTGGGCAGCTGCCGTACGACGGACATGCCGGGTCGATGTGCGGGCGTCGGGCTCGACACGGTGGGCCGCGGATCCCTCCAGGTGATGCCGTCGGTACTCCGGACCTCCATGAGCTTCTGGCTGTGCGCCGGATCGGTCTCGTCGGAGTAGTGGCAGACGAGCTGGCCGTCGGCCGCGACCGAGAACTCGGGTTCCCACAGGCCGCGGTCGTTCGGCGCGGTCGCGCAACTGGACAGGTACGACCAGGTACGGCCGACGTCGTTGCTCTTCCAGATCCGCAGCGACATCGGCCGCGCGTCCGCGCCCACGGAGGCGGCCCAGAGCAACGTGCCGGGCGGCAGCGCGCCGATGCGCCGTGGAAGCTCGAAGAGCGTCGCGCAGCACAGGCCCTTGCCGTTGGACGCCTGCGGGTCCGCGACCGTGCCCACCTGGGCGAAGCTCGCGCCGTCGGTGGTGCTCTCGTAGATGGCGCCGAGCCCGGTGTTGCCGTTGAACGTCACCACGCTTGCGAGGATCCGGCCGTTCGCCGTGCCGTTGTGTTCGAGCCGGATCGCGCGCGGATAGAGACCGACGCTGTCCCGCAACAACTGTCCGGTCGCGGCCTGCGCCGGTGCCGGCACCAGGACACCGGCGATGATCATCAGTGCCAGGAACAGCCGTTTCATCGGATTTCCTCCAGCTCGACGTCGTCCAGTTGCAGCCAGACGTCCTGCCCGTGGCCGAAGAAGCCGCCGTACAGTTGGACCAACGACTCTCCGCCGGCGTCGAACTCGACGGAGACCTTCGTGTACTGCGGATGCGCGCCACCGGACTGCTGCGCGATCGTGCGTCCGCGGAGCGTGCGGACGCCGAGCATCGTTTCGCTGTTGTTCTCCGCCGTCCGGATCCAGGCGGAGAGCCGGTAGCGGTGATTGGGGCGTACGGCAACGGTCTGCTGGATCTGGTGGGTGCCGATCGAGTCGCGGACGAACGCGTTGTTGGTGCCGGTGTGGCCGAGGTTCGTGCGGTCGATGCCGCCGGTACCGCTCAGTTGCCAGGGTGCGGACGGCGTACCACTGGTCTGGCTCTCGAAGCCGGGATCCGTGACCAGGTTGGTGATCCGGCCGTCGTCGGTGAGCTTGGTGCGCATCAGGAAAACGTTGTACGGATCCCACTGGGACATCGTGAAGTAGAGGTCCGGGCCTGATGACCAGGGGTGCATGAACGATCCGTACAAGCCCGGGTATTCGGAGCCTTTGACAACGACCTGTTCGCCGCTCCACGGGCCGGTGAGGTCCTTCGCCGAGCGCAGCACGATCGCGGCGCGGTGCTCGTCGAGATACATCATCAGCCATTTGCCGGTGTACGCGTTCCACTGCAACGACACCTCGCCGATCGGGCCGACCGCGATCGGTACGGCGGCCGACTCCTGCGGCGACCAGGTCCGGCCGTCCCAGTACCGCCAAGCCTTCTTCTGGAGGACCTGTTGCTCGGGAACCCTCGCGAGATGGGCGTTGCCGAACCGGCCGTTCGGCGTACCGATCATGTAGACGTAACCCTTGTCCTTGACCAGGGCCGTCATCTGGAAGTTGTCGTCCCAGGTCTTGGTGTTCAGCCAGCGGGCGCCTGGGTCCTTGGTCCAGTTCTCGCCGTTGTCGTCGGAGTACGCGAAGCCGGAGTAGTTCGTGAACCAACTGCCGGCCGGACCCCAGTAGTTGACCGACATGTACTGCACGTACTGGCGCTTCCCGACCGAGATCCCCGCGGTCGGGATCACCGTGTGCTCGTCGCGGTCGATCTTCTTGCAGGGCAGGAACTCCTTGGCGTGACCGGGCCGGTCCTCGGCCGCCGAGTCGAGCGTCATCCCGTCGGCCAGGTTGCGGTCCTTGCTGCGGAAGAGCAGGTTGCACCGCCAGTCGATCGTCGCCTGGTCACCGGCACCGCCGCCCGGCCCGGTCCAGCCGCTGCCGTAGCTGTCGCCGAACGCGGTCAGGATCTCGCCGGATCCGTTGTCCCAGAGGATGCCGAGATCGGTCGCCTTCAGGGCGAAGCGCGCCTCGGTGTCGTTGATCGACTCCGGACCGGTGAGCTTGGCGATCCGCTCGACCGGCGACGGTACGGCCGTTGCTTGGGCGGGTGCGGACTGGTCGGCAGGCACCACGGCCGCTCCGATCAGGGCAGGCAGGACGAGCAACCATCGTTTCCGCATCAGGGGCTCCTCGGGCGGTTGCAGAGAGGTGGCATCCAGAAATCGATTGCCCGACCGTAACCGCGGGCCGCGGGGACGGTCAATGGGTCGCGACCTCTGCGCAGGTCGCGGACTGCCTGTCCTCCTGATCTCGGCGCGTGCGTTAGAGTTACTGACTGGAAACATCGGCCGATCGCCGACGAGGAGGATCGACGTGGCACTGGGTAGGACGTCCCCACGGGACCTGCCGTTGTTCGCGGATCTGTCCGGACGCGACATCCGGGACATCTTCCGGGCCGGCGAGGAGGTCTCGGTACCGGCCGGCTGGTCGCTGATCCTGGAGCAGACGCCTCCGGACGCGGCGTACCTGATCCTCAGCGGTACGGCGGCGGTCCGCGAGAAGGGCCAGGAGATCGCCGAGCTCGGCCCGGGCGACATCGCCGGCGAGGTCGCGGTCCGGAAGAACACGTTGCGAACGGCAACCGTCACGGCGAAGTCGCGGCTGCAGCTGCTGCACTTCACCCGGGAGAAGTTCGACGACCTCACCCGCCGGCTGCCGGCGTTCCGGGACGCCATCGACGCCACCATCGCCGAGCGCCGCGGTGGCCACTGACCCTGGGGCGCCGGATCTGGCCGGGTTGACGCGGGAGTTCGAGCAGACCCTGCTGGGCGGGGAACGGAAGTTCACCCGGATCCAGGTGTCCGAGCGGGCCGGGATCTCGATCCAGCGCGCCGAGCGGATGTGGCACGCGCTCGGGTTCGCGACCGTGCCGGACGACGAGGTGGCGTTCACCGACGACGACGTCGAGGCGTTGCGGCTGGTCGCGGCGCTCGAGGACGACGGGTTCATCGAGCCCGAGATGGAGTCGTCACTGGCCCGGAAACTCGGCCAGACGCAGTCGCGGCTGGCGTCGTGGCAGTCGGCGATGTTCCTGGAGTTCCTCGGCGGGTCCAAGCTGTCCGCGGACGAGTCGATCGAGGTTGCCGGCCTGTTGCTGCCGGCCATGGAGCGGCTGCAGACGTACGTCTGGCGCCGGCACCTCGCCGCGGCGGCCGGGCGGGCGGTGGCGGGGTCCGACGAGCTGGCACGTGGGGTGCGGGCGGTCGGATTCGCGGACATCGTCAGCTACACGCGCCTGACGCGGCGGTTGACCGAGGCCGAGCTCGGGGAGCTGATCGAGCGCTTCGAGGGTATGGCCGCGGACGTGGTCGCGCTGAACGGCGGCCGGGTGATCAAGTCGATCGGCGACGAGGTGCTGTTCGTGGCCGACACCGCCGCAGAGGGGGCTGCGGTCGCACTCGCCTTGCAGGACGCGGTGAACGCCGACGACGACCTTCCCGAGCTGCGGATCGGGCTCGCGTACGGCACGATCCTGATCCGGTTGGGCGACGTGTACGGCGAGGTTGTCAACCTGGCCGCCCGTCTCACCACGGAATGCAAACCCGGCCGGGTTCTCGCCGACCGCGAACTCGCCACAGCCCTCGACGGCCATTCGTCGTACGCCGTCCACCGTCTCCGCCGCGTCGCCGTCCGCGGCTACCGCCACCTCGTCCCGTACGCGATCCAACGGGCAGAATGACCGCGTGCACGAGCTTCTGACGACCGCGGCGCTGGCAACGGCGGCTGCGGATGATCCGATGATCGTCTGGGCCGCACAGGGCTTCGGCCCTGGCACTCGCGCCTGGTACGACGGGGATGCCGTGGCGGTTGCCTCGCCGGACGTGTCGAAGCATGATCGGCTCGCGGTGATCGGCCCGGTCGACGACGCGGTGCGGTTGACCGCCGACGTGCTCGCCGAGGTGGGTCCGTCGTACCGGCCGTTCGGCGACGAGGCGCTGATCCGTGAGCTGGCGGAGCGGGTGCCGGGGCTGAGGTTCTCGGCGGCGTTCGGGTGGATGGACTCGGACACGCTCCCGGACCTCACGACGACCGCTGCGTGGGTGGACGATGACTCCGGCCTTGAAGAGTTGCTCGCCGCGGCGTCGCCCTCGTCGTACGCTTGGCCCGGGCATCCCGGCGTACGGCGGTGGGCTGCGGTGACGGGCGAGCGTGGTGAGTTGTTGAGTATCGCCGCGGATGCGTGGAGCGCCCCCGAGGTCGGGTTCCTCGCTGGCGTCGCAACGCATCCTGTTGCCCGTGGCAAAGGACTGTCGCGGCAGGTGTGCGGATTCGTCACCGCCGAACTGGTGAAGCGCCACGGACGAGTCGGACTGATGGTCAACGGCGACAACACGCCCGCGATCAAGGTGTACGAACGCCTCGGCTACACGTATCGCGGGGTCGCGGCCGCGTCAGTCCGTTCCTGGTCACCTGGTGGGCTTCACGGTGAGCGTCGCGCCTGAGGTCGGGGTTGCCGAAGGGGCGACTGGGGTCGGGGCGGTCCGGGTGGCTGGTGCGGGTGGTGGGACGAAGGGGGCCTTCGTGGTCTCCTTGCAGTCCTCCGGGCTGGAATAGCCGTTCTCATCGGGGACGACCACCGCCTGCGGGAAGAGGTTGCTGGTGGTGTCCCGGGACTCCTGCCCGTAGTTGGTCGCGCAGTCCTGCAGCTCCATGCTGATCGGGTTGCCGTCCTGGTCGTACAGCCGGACCGTGACCTGCTTGCCCTGGGCATCGAACGGGTAGATGTTCGAGACTGCGGTGCCGTTCACCACCACGCCCTTGGTCGGTGGTTCGTAGTTCGGCCCGCTGCCGCGGTAGTGGTTGTAGTTGTCCAGGAACCCGAACGACGCGCCGACGTACGCCGCGGCAAGGAACGCCGGGACGGCAACCGCTGCGACGACGTTGAGCGGTACGACGTACCACAGCCAGCGCCGGTCCTGCTGGGTCCGGCGACCGATCCAGATCGAGACCGCCGCACCGGCGATGGCTCCGACCACGGTCACCGAGATGGCGCCGAACAGCGCAAAGAACCCGGCCGCGCCGATCATGCCGCGCGCGACCCACCAGACCGGTTGGCCGATCGTCACCAGTTCGTGCCGGACGTTCGGAGGGACCTGGTCGATCCAGCCGCGGACCGCGGTCGCCCACTGCGCGCCCCGCGGGGTGTCCAGGACGATCCGCGGGTCGTTGCCGTTCAACGCCCGTACGCCGAGGAACGCCGCGACGAACAGCACGCCGAGCCCGAGCAGCCCGAAGAACGCCGTCTCGTCGCTCGACCACGCGAAGATGCTGACGGCAACGAAGAACGGCCCGACAGTGCCGGCGATCAGACCCCAGCGCAGCGCGTTCCAGCCGGACGTGAGGTAGTCCTGGCTGACCGGCTCGGTGCGTGCCGGATAGCCCGCCGCGGTCCGCAGTTCGTCGGCGTACTGCCGCGGCGTGCCGAGTCGTACCTGCAGGTCGCTCAAGGTCGGCTCGGCGTCGAACTCGCCTGCTACCTCGGTGAGGTGGTCGGTGACGTCCTGAAGCACGTCCTCCAGTTCACCCGGCGGCAGGTCGCTGAGCTCGGCTCGCACCTGCGTCAGGTAGATCGCGACCGCTCCGGTCAGGGTGCTGTTCACGCGGCCTCCTCCTCCAGCAGCACCGACATCGTGTCGGCGAAGTGATTCCAGGTCTTGGTCGATCGGGCCAGCAGGTCATGGCCGGTCTTGTTCAGCCCGTAGTACTTGCGGTGCGGGCCTTCCTCGCTCGGTTGCACGTACGACGTCAGCGCGCCGGCCTGGAAGAGCCGGCGGAGCGTCCCGTACACGGAGGCGTCCGCGACGTCCTCGAGCCCCGCGGCGCGCAGCCGGCGAAGTACGTCGTACCCGTAACCGTCGGCGTCCCGCAGTACAGCCAGCACTGCGAGATCCAGTACGCCCTTGAGCAGCTGGCTCGTATCCATCGCGACCTCCTCCGGCACCGGCGGTGCTCCGCTGCGAAGACTACTACACATTGTGGAGTACTCCGTTAACCACTCAGAGGTTCCGCAATTTCGATCAAGTCGGAGGCCGGGTGGTGGGGGCACAGTGGTGGGCATGGCGGATGTGTTCGAGGAATTCGTGGCGGTGGTCGCCGACGGTCTGCGCGGTCTCGACGGTCCGGTGAACGGTGCCGGGCTGGCGGGACGGGTGCATCTGTCCCGGTTCCACTTCGACCGCGTGATCGGTGCGGTGGCCGGCGAATCGCCGTTCGCGTTCCGGCGCCGGGTGTTGCTGGAGCGGGCGGCGTACCGGTTGCTGGTCGAGCCGGTCGCCGTACTGGACGTCGCGGTCGAGGCCGGGTACGGGTCGCACGAGGCGTTCACGCGGGCGTTCGCCAGGGCCTACGGGATGTCGCCACGAGAGTGGCGGCGGGAGTCGTCGCGGATGTTCTTCCTCGCGGCGCCGAGTGGAGTGCATTTCCAGCCGCCGGCCGGCCTTCGGCTGCCGGCTCGTAGAAAGGTGAGAGGCATGGACGTACTTGTCAGGATGGTCGAGCACCACGTGTGGTTGACCGGCGAAATGATCGAACGCGGCGCCCGCCTGGACGCCGCCACACTGGACCGGCCGATCGAGCTCTCCGTCGAGGGGATCGACGACGACATCTCGATCCGCTACCTACTGGACCGCCTGGTCTGGCAGGAGGAGATGTGGCTGGCGTCCGTCGAGGACCGCCCGTTCCAGGTCCCCGAGTGCGGCCGTCAGGTCGTCACCCCGATCCCCGAACTCCGCACCCGCCACGCGGACGCCGGCGCGCGCTTCGTGGCCCTGGTCAACCAACTCAACGAAGACGGCCGCTTCGACGAGAGCTTCGTCGACACCACCTGCGAACCACCCCGCGTCTTCACCTACGGCGGCATGGTCGCCCACGTCCTGACCTTCGCCGCCCACCGCAGATCCCTCCTGGTAGGCGCCTTCCACACCGCCGGCATCACCGACCTAGCCTTCGGCGACCCAATGCACTTCGTAGCCGAAGGCAACTAGTCCGTCGAGTCGTGGGATTTGGCTCTCATCGCTAGCCGATTTCCACGACTCGGTGATGCGGAACGGAGCCAATCGCCACGACTCGGCGGGAGCGGGTCAGGCGGCCAGGTGTCGGTGGCGGATGCGGAGGTCCTCGGAGATGCGGGCGACGACGGTGTGTGGGATCTGGAGGAGGTCGTACGCCGTGAACACCCGGACGAGCCAGCCTTCGCGCTCGAGGTTCTCGCGGCGGCGGATGTCCTGCCGCCACTGACGGGCATCCGTGAGGTGGTGCCGCCCGTCGTACTCGATCGCGAGACTGACCTCCGGGTAGCTCAGGTCCGGTTCGGCCAGCCAGCCGCCCGCGGCGTCGGAGATCACGTAGCCGATCCGCGGTTCGGGAAGGCCGCCGTCAACGAGGAGCAGGCGGAGCAGGGATTCCATCGGGGAGTCCACGCCGGCTCGGACGCGCGCCGCCGCTCGGCGGGCGAGCCGGACGCTCCGCACTCCGATCGCGGCGGCGACAGTCTCGACCAGGTGAAGCGGCTCGACGTCGGTGCGTCGTACCAGGGAGTCGCCCGCGGCGACGAGCTTGGTGAGATCGCAGTACGGCGCCAGGTCGAGGAATGTCCGCTCAGGTGGAGTAAGTGGCAGTCCGTCGCGTAGCGTGCGGTCGAGGTGCTGCACCTCATGCACGCGCAGACCGCTGATTCGCGGAAGGGACAGCCGTGGATCGCGCTGGACCGTCACATGTACGACGTCGCCGGCGCGGTCGTTGGCGGTCCACAGACTCAACGCGGTCTGGTGGCTCACCACCGCCTCGGGCGTCAACAGCAATGCGGCCTCGGCCTGCAACCGGGGCGTGACGGCGACCGTCCCGTCGACGTACACGGAACCCAGCACCCGCCGGTACTGCGTGCCGCGCAGCACACCCCGCGAGATCCCTAACGCCTTGGCATCCGCCGCCGTGAACAACACCCCATCATTGTCCCGATTTCCCCACTCCACGGCGTCCGTTGTCCACAGGCCCCACCGAGTCGTGGCGATTGGCTCCGGACCCATTCATCGAGTCGTGGATCGCAGCTGGTTTTCACAGCCGATTTTCACGACTCGGCGGGTGGGGGAGTTCTAGTTCTTGGGGTCGTGGAGGTTGGGGCGTTGGGTGGGGGTTTTGATCTGGACGTTGATGGTGGGGATTTGGGTGGGTGCCGTTAGGTGGCCGGAGGCTACGGGGATGTTGAGTTTGCTGGCGGCCAGGTCGATGTCGATGGTGGCGCCGGTGGTGTTGGGGGTCGTCCACTCGGTGTCGGACAGGGTGATGGCGAGTCCGACGATGCGGCCCTTGGGGATGATCTGGTCCTGGGCGCGGAGGGGGACGGTGACGGTGGTCCACTGGCCGGGCTTCAGCGGGGTCGGCTGCGAGAGCGACTTGCTGTGGGCGGCGTCGATCCAGCCGCGGCTGACGATGCCGTGATCGCTCTGGGTGGTGACCTTGTCGACGGTGAAGTAGCAGCTGTCGTCGTAGTCGGTGCTCGAGCCCTCACAGGTGCTTTCGTCGGTACGGCGGATGCCGGAGTACCGCGCGGCTTCGCCGTACTCGACGAGTCGTGCGGTCACCGGTGTCGTCGACGAGTCGGACTTCAGCCGGAGCGTGACCGACGGCGTGCCGCTGATCCGCAGCGGTGCGGCGAGCGGCGCGGACAGGAACATCTGCCGTCCCGCGATCACCTCCGACGGGTCCGCGACGATGTCGTCCTCGGTCAGCTCGGGATCGTCCGTGACCATCACCGAACCCTTGCCCGCAGCACCTAGTTTGCCGGCCGCGAGCGGCACCGACACAGGGCGGTTCACGGCCGGCCAGGTCTTGTAGTTGCGCCACACGTCGGGAGCCGTCTCGACCGAGACCATCGGCTCGTTCATGACGCCGTTCTGCAGGCCCTGCAGCCAGTAGTCGAACCACTTGTGCAGTTCGTCCACCCACTCGTCGCGCCGGAACTCGAACGGATCCACGTGGTCCTCGAGACCCAGCCACAGCTTCCGCGGTACGTCGTTCCGCGAGAGCGCCGACCACCACTGTGAGAAGTGGTTGGTCTGCACGTTGTAGTCGCTGAGCCCGTGCGTCATGAAGACCGACGCCTTCACCTTCGACACGTTCTTCGTGTAGTCGCGCTCGGCCCAGAACGACGTGTAGTTGCCGGTGTCGTCATCGTCGTTGTCGCCGAGCTTGCCGCGGACCTCGTCGCAGGCTGCGCTGTCGTGACCGACGTACCCGCCCAGCCAGGGCATGTAATCGTCCGAGTACGGTACGCCGCCGGACCGGGTGTAGTCGTACCACGAGGAGATCGCCGAGATCGGCACGATCGTCTTCAGGCCCCTCACCCCGGTCGCCGCGACACCGTTCGCGAGTGTCCCGTCGTACGACTTGCCGATCATCCCGACCGCGCCGGTCGTCCAGGACGCCTTCACCGGTTGGCCGTTGGCGGTGTGCGCGGTGTTGCGGCCGTTCAGCCAGTCGATCACGTCGACGACCGACTGGATCTCGTCCCGGCCGCCGACGTCGCCGCAGCCGGTGGAGCGGCCGGTGCCGACGACGTCCACGCCGACCATCGCGTAGCCGCGCGGGACGAAGTAGTTGTCGTAGAACAACGGCATTTTCCGGATCACGCCGTCGCCGTCGTACGTCTTCTTCTCGCTCTCGTTGCCGCGTCCGCAGCAGGAGTAGTACGGCGAGGCGTCCATGATGACCGGGATCTTCGTGCCGTTGAGGACGGGCTCGCTCGGCCGGACGATGTCGACCGCGATCACGTCGTCCTTGCCGTCGCTGTCGGTGTCCATCGTGGTGTCGACGTAGACCGACTCGCGGATCGCGTTCGCGTAGTCGTAGACCGGCTGGGTGCTCTTGGTGCGCGCGTCGACGTGCTGCGGCACACTGGGAGCAGCCGGGGCCGGCGTACCGGGTCCGTCCGGGAGCGGAGCAGCCATGGCCGGACCGGCAAGGGTCGTCAGGCTGAGCACAGCGGACGCGACCAGGATCGTCACCCGGGCATGGACGGTCCTCATGGCTGGGAAGGCTAGTCACTCGCGCGCCGCAACGCCAGGTTCTGACCGGATTGGTAGCGACCTGCCCGATACTCAGCGTGAGAACGGGTGAGTTCGGTAGGGTGACCGCCACCGCCCCCGGGGGGACGCACGAAAGGGTAGGCCAGTGAATCTGCGAGCACCGGTGACATTGCTGGACGTGGCGCAGCGTGCGGGTGTGTCGGTCGCGACCGCCTCCCGCGTGCTCAACGGCGGGGACCGGATCCCCCGTCCAGAGCTGCAGGAGCGGGTCAAGGCCGCCGCCGACGAGCTCGGCTACACGCCGAACGCGCAGGCGCAGGCGTTGGCCAAGTCGTCGACGAACGTGGTCGGCATCCTGGTCCACGACATCGAGGACCCGTACTTCGCCGCGATCGCGAACGGCGTGATGCGGGCCGCGGACGAGCGCAACCTGCTGGTGATGATGGCCAGCACGTTCCGTGACTCCGACCGCGAGATCGCCTACCTGTCGTCGTTGCGCGCGCAACGAGCCCGGGCCGCGGTGATGATCGGCAGCCGGCGGACCGACAGCGAGAGCCTGGCGCGGACGGCGACCGAGGTGGAGACCTTCCTCAACTCCGGCGCGGGTCTTGCCCTGGTCAGTCAGTCCGGGATGCCGGCGCACACCGTTGAACCGGACAACCGTTCCGGGTCGGCGGATCTCGCGCGCGGGCTGGTCGGGCTCGGCTGGCGGAAGTTCGCCGTACTCGGAGGGCCGGAGAGCCTTGCGACGGCACGCGATCGGCGGGACGGCTTCGTCGCCGGGCTGGCCGAGGCAGGGTTGGAGCCGGTGGCGGTCGAGTCCGGTGACTTCACTCGCGACGGTGGGTACGCCGCCGCGGAGCAGCTGCTCGACCGCAAGGCCGATGTGGACTGCGTGTTCGCGGTGAACGACGTGATGGCGGTCGGTGCGATGTCGGCGTTGCGGGCGCGCGGTGTCGACGTACCTGGCCGGCTCGGTGTCGCCGGGTTCGACGACATCGCGACGCTGCGAGACGTGTGGCCGGGGCTGACGACCGTACGGCTGCCACTGGAGCAGATGGGCCGCCGCGCGCTGGAGCTCGCCATCGAGGGCGGCGACGCGACGACCGAGACGTTCAAGGCGGAAGTAGTACTGCGGGAGAGCACCGCACGCGGCTGAAATATGCTCGCCGGGTGACCGTCTCCGAGATCTTCGACCCGTCGGCCTGGAAGCAGGTGGACGGCTTCGAGCTGACCGACATCACGTACCACCGCGCGGTCGACGCCGGTGTGGTGCGGATCGCCTTCGACCGGCCCGAGGTGCGCAACGCGTTCCGGCCGCAGACCGTCGACGAGCTGTACCGCGTTCTGGACCACGCCCGGATGTCCACCGACGTCGGCTGTGTGCTGCTCACCGGTAACGGCCCGTCGCCGAAGGACGGCGGCTGGGCGTTCTGCTCGGGCGGCGACCAGCGGATCCGCGGCAAGGACGGTTACAAGTACGCAGAGGGTACGACGGCCGACTCGATCGACCCGGCGCGCGCGGGCCGGCTGCACATCCTCGAGGTACAGCGGCTGATCCGCTTCATGTCGAAGGTCGTGATCTGTGTCGTTCCCGGCTGGGCCGCGGGTGGCGGGCACAGTCTGCACGTGGTCGCGGACCTCACGCTGGCATCCGCGGAGCATGCACGGTTCAAGCAGACGGATGCGGACGTGGCGTCGTTCGACGGCGGGTTCGGGTCGGCGTACTTGGCGCGGCAGGTCGGGCAGAAGTTCGCCCGCGAGATCTTCTTCCTCGGCGACGAGTACTCGGCCGAGGACGCGTACCGGATGGGCATGGTCAACAAGGTCGTTCCACACGCCGAGCTCGAAGCGGTGGCGCTGGAGTGGGGCAAGAAGATCTGCGCGAAGTCCCCGACCGCCCAGCGGATGCTGAAGTACGCGTTCAACCTGATCGACGACGGGCTCGTCGGGCAGCAGCTGTTCGCCGGTGAGGCGACCCGTCTCGCGTACGGCACCGACGAGGCCGCCGAGGGCCGCGACGCGTTCCTGGAGAAGCGATCGCCGGACTGGTCGCCGTACCCCTACGCTTTCTAACACGATCTGGTGGTTAGTTAGCAGAAAAATGCGCGCGAACTGGTGACAGTTCGCGGTAAACGGCTTACGGTCGGGCGCTATGAACAATCTCTCCCGCCGTGGGTTGCTCGCTGGTGCCGGTGCTGTGGTCGTCGCCGGAGCCGTAGGTGCGCCCGCCTCCGCGAATCCGTTCACCCTGACTCCGACGCGCCGCTTCGTGCTGGACGGACCGGGTGGCGAGATGTTCCGCAGCAAGCCGCTGGCGGACGTGACGGTCATGCAGTCGATCGCCTTCGACAGTGCGAACCAGCGGCTCTTCACCGGGCAGTTGCGGGCCGGATCGCCTTCCAGCAGTGGTGATCTCACGCTGACGCAGCTCACGCTCGCCGGTGATGTCGTCGGGCACATGTACCTGAGCGGGTTCGGCCACGCGGTCTCGATCGGTGCGGAGACCGTCGGGCGTACGACGTACCTCTGGACCGAGACCGACGTGGACACGGCGAACGCGCGTGGCCGGCAGATCGCCCGTTTCCGTTGGCAGGACGGCGCGACGCTGACGAAGGACTCGCCGGGGCTGCGCAGCTGGAAGCCGGTCGCGGACGGTGCCGTGTTCACGCCGTCGGTGGATCAGCAGCACGGGCGGATCGGGATCCGGCACACGCTGGCGGACGGGTTCCACATCAACGTGTACTCGCTGGCCGCGGCACGCGCCGGTGACTTCTCACGGATGCTCGCGTCGTTCAAACAGCCCACGATGACCGCGGGCATCGACTTCCAGGGTTGGGCCCTGTACGGCTCGTACGTCTACCTGTGGGAGGGCGAGGCGTACGCCGGTACCTTCGATCCCGATCTGGCGACGTCGAAGCTCTGGGCGTACGACATCAACAAGGGCGAGGTCGTCGAGTCCGTGAAGATCCTGGACGGCGCCGACCTGGTCTACCGCGAAGCCGAGGGCGTGGGCGTGTACGTCGACCCGCTCGGCTGCCCGCGCCTTTGCTTCGGCTTCGCCTCCGGCGTCACCGGCGACCGCCGCGCCAACCTCTTCTACCGCGACACTCTCGTGTGACCTACTGGGCGACGCCGTACAGACGGTCGCCGGCGTCGCCGAGGCCTGGGACGATGTAGCCCTTTTCGTTCAGGTGGGAGTCCATGCCGGCGATGACGAGGTTGCACGGTACGTCGAGGTGGGTCAGTTCGTTCTCCACGCGCTTGACGCCTTCCGGGGCGGCCAGCAGGCAGATGGCGGTGATGTGGTCGGCGCCGCGGTCCACCAGGAACTGGATCGCTGCCGCGAGCGTGCCGCCGGTGGCGAGCATCGGGTCCAGGACGTAGCACTGGCGTCCGGACAGGTCCTCGGGAAGGCGTTCGGCGTACGTCGACGCGGTCAGGGTCTCCTCGTTCCGGACCATGCCGAGGAAACCGACCTCCGCGGTCGGGAGCAGCCGGGTCATGCCCTCGAGCATGCCGAGACCGGCGCGCAGGATCGGGACGACGAGCGGCTTCGGCGCGGCGAGCTTCACGCCCTGCGCCTCCGCGACCGGGGTCTGCACCGTGACCGGACCGGTCCGCACGTCCCGGGTCGCCTCGTAGGCGAGCAGCGTGACGAGCTCCTCGGTCAGCCGCCGGAACGTGGGTGAGTCCGTGTGCTCGTCGCGCAGCGCGGTGAGCTTGTGGGCGACGAGCGGGTGGTCCACGACGAGGATCTGCATAAGGCCGAACGGTACCGTCGGCGATTCGCGGCGGGAAAGCGCGCCCGCTGTCAGACTGGAAGTGCATTGGATTGGCCCTGTCGCCCACCAGGGAGTAGTTCGATGACCGAGAAGACGCCTGAGCAGCTCGACCGGCTGCGCCGCCGCGCCGCCTTTCTGCGCGAGCTCGACGAAATGCGTGCCCTCCGCGACCGGATCGCGCCCCGGCGGGCCCGCGTCCGGCAGTTGCGCGAGGCGATGCGCAGAGCGACGTACCATCACTGAGGCGTAGACCGGTGTTGGCGGATCCGATATCGGCTTGAGATCGCCGGGACGCCGCAGACCTGCGACGATGATGCGGTGTCTGATGCCACGGTTACCGACCTGGACTTCGCGGTCGCTGCGTACACCGAGGACGGGAACTGGACCGTCACGCCGCTGGTACTGCGCGGTGAGCCCGATCTGTCCACGCTGGTGTCAGCACTCCGCCGGTATCCCGGTGAGGCCGGGGTGCTCGGCCTGGTGTCGGTCGACGAGGACTTCTTCGTCCTGGTCCGGGTGCTCGGCGGCCGCGCCCGGCTGCTGATCTCCGACGTGACCGCCGCGACCGAGTGGCCGCTGGCCCGGCAGGTCGTGGACGAGCTCGACATCCCGCTGGCCGATGACGACGACGAGCAGGTGCCGGCCGGCGACCTGACGATCGTCGCCGACCTCGGGATGACCGCGATGGACCTCGGCGCGCTGTGCGACGACGTCGACCTCTATCCGTACGAGATGCTCGAGGAGATCGCCGAGACCCTTGGCTTCGGCAACCAGTTCCACGACGCCATCGAAGCCGTTGGCTAGCCCGATCCTGCGGCAGGCGTGGTCGCGGTTGATGACGCTGGCCCTCGAGGAGGCCGAGCGGGCGTTGCCCGACGTACCGATCGGGGCCCTCGTGGTGGACGAGGGCGGGGAGATCATCGGGCGCGGCCACAACGAGCGTGAGGCGACCGGCGATCCGACCGCGCACGCCGAGGTGCTCGCGATCCGCGACGCGGCCCGCCACGTCGGTGAGTGGCGGCTGACCGGCTGCACGTTGGTGGTCACCCTGGAGCCGTGCACGATGTGCGCCGGGGCGATCGTGCTGTCCCGGCTGGATCGGCTGATCTTCGCGGCGTACGACGAGAAAGCCGGTGCGGTGGGGTCGCTCTGGGACGTCGTACGGGACCGCCGGCTCAACCACCGGCCCGAGGTGATCGGCGGCGTGATGGCCGACGAGGCCGGTGCCCGGCTGCGCGATTTCTTCATCGGCCACAGACCTTGATATTGTCCTCGGCGGTGGCGTGTCCGAGCGGCCGAAGGAGCGCGCCTCGAAAGCGCGTGACGGGCAACCCCCGTCCGAGGGTTCAAATCCCTCCGCCACCGCCATTCGGTCAGATGGTTCCGCACGAAGTGTGGGACCATCTGACCGAATATCAAGTGCTGTGGGATTTGGGAGGAGCCTGCGACGGTTCCCTCCGCCACCGCCAACCGCCCTCCGGGGCGGCCAGATAGGCCGGAGACCCTGATGCTGTGTGATGCGTCAGGGTTTTCGTCTCTCTGGACCTGACTCGGGACGCTCGACGAGAGGGCCCCTATGGATGTTGCGGAGCTCGACGGGATTCTGCTCGCGGGCGCGGCGATTCTGCTCGTCGCCGTGGTCGCGGTGCGGTTCTCCGCGCGGCTCGGGCTCCCGTCGCTGCTGATCTACCTCGGGATGGGGCTGCTCCTGGGGGAGTCGGGTCCGGGGCACATCCATTTCGAGGACGCGCAGCTGGCGCATGCGCTCGGGTTCGCGGCGCTGGTGGTGATCCTGACCGAGGGCGGTCTGACCACCAGGTGGAACGAAGTACGGCCGGTCATGCCGCTCGGGCTCGTGCTGGCGACGGTCGGGGTCGCGGTCAGCGTCGGTGTCGTCGCCTGTGTGGCGCATTTCGTGCTGGGACTGAACTGGCAGTTGTCGGTGCTGCTCGGCGCCGTGACGTCGCCGACGGACGCGGCGGCCGTGTTCTCGGTGCTCAGACGGGTGCCGATCCGTCCGAGGCTGCGTGGGGCGCTGGAGGCGGAGTCCGGTCTGAACGACGCCCCGACGGTCCTGCTGGTCACGCTCGTCAGCACCGGCGAGGTCGGCGAGAAGGGCCTGCTGTGGTTCAGCGGCCTGGTCGTCTACGAGCTGGTCGTCGGCGCGCTGTTCGGACTGCTGATCGGGTGGGTGAGCGTCGGGCTGATCCGCCGCATGGCGCTCGGATCCGCCGGTCTGTACCCGCTGGCGGTGCTCTCGGTGGCGTTCATCTCGTACGCCGGTGGCTCGGTGCTGCTCCACGTGTCGGGGTTCGCGGCCGTGTACGTGACGTCGCTGGTGCTGGGACGGGCGGAGTTGCCGCACCGGATGGCGACCCGGTCGTTCGTCGACGGGATCGCCTGGCTCGCGCAGATCGGGTTGTTCGTGATGCTCGGGCTGCTGGCGTCGCCGGGGCGGTTCCGGTGGGACGACGTACTGGTCGCCCTGGTGATCGGCGTCGCGGTGACGGTCGTCGGGCGGTTCGCGTCGGTGGCGATCTCGGCGGCGCCGTTCCGGTTGCCGTGGCGAGAGCGGACCTTCATCTCGTGGGCGGGCCTGCGGGGCGCGGTGCCGATCGTGCTCGCCACCATCCCGCTCGCCGAACAGGTGCCGCAGGCGCAGCGGATCTTCGACGTGGTGTTCGTGCTGGTGCTGCTGTTCACGCTGCTGCAGGGGCCGTCGCTGCCGTGGCTGGCGAAGCGGCTGGGCGTCCTCGACGAGAACGCGGCGCACGAGGTGGACATCGACGTGGCGCCGCTGGAGTCGCTCGGCGCGGACATGCTTCAGGTGTACGTCCCGAGCGAGTCCCGGCTGGCGGGGGTCGAGATCACTGAGCTGCGGCTACCGCCCGGTGTCTCGGTCGCGCTGGTGATCCGCGGCGAGCGCGCCTTTGTCCCGGACCGCCGTACCGTGCTCCGGGCCGCCGACAACCTGCTCGTGGTCGCGCCCAGTCCGGTCCGCGAACAGACCGTCCGCCGCCTCCGCGCCGTCTCCCGAGCCGGCCGCCTGGCCGGCTGGTTCGGCGAACGCGGCCGCGAGAACAGTTAGTTGGGGTTCTGGCCTGACGGGATCGGCTGCGGGCTGTGGATGACCGGGAGGCAGACCGTGGCGCCGGGGGCGACCGTGACCGACGGGATGCCCTTGAGCTTCACGGAGCCGAAGCCGGCGCCGATGACCAGGTCGACGGTGTGATCGGTGCGACCGTCGGCGACCATGACCGCCTTCTGGTTCAGCTGACCCGCGACCAGGAGCATCTCGGGCGCGTCCGCGGCGGCACCGCGCAGCGCCACCACGTCGACCTTGTCCCCCTTGGGCTCGTTCGCGACCTTGTCGATGTTGAACCCACGCTGCTTGAGCGCCTCGGCCACCCGGCCGGCCGATCCCGCGCGGGCCCCGCCGTTGTAGACGTTCAGCACGACCTGCTTCGGGACCAGACGGTTGTTGGTCAGTTTCTGCTCGGTGCAGGTCGGCTCGGCGCTACTGTTCACGAGCGAGTTCCAGCCCCACCAGCCCCCACCGACGAGGATCCCCAGCAGGATCACCATCGTGATCGGCGTACGCCACCGGATCCGCGAGTGCGGTCTCGGTTGCGGATGGATCGCTGTCATTTGCTCCTCCCCCCGTGAGCGGCAGCCATTGGTCAGTCCACTACCAGTACCCGTGCATGCAGGACCTGACGCTGCTGCAGCGCCGCACGGAGTGCGCGGTGCAGGCCGTCCTCGAGGTACAGGTCGCCCTTCCACTCCACCACGTGCGCGAACAGATCGCCGTAGAAAGTCGAGTCCTCGTCGAGCAGCGCGTTCAGGTCCAAAGTGCCCTTCGTCGTGACGAGTTCGTCCAGCCGCACCTGCCTGGGCGGCAGTGAAGACCAGTCCTTCGGCCGCAGCCCATGGTCCGGGTACGGCTTGTCGTCCCCGACACGCTTGAAGATCACCCACCGAAGTCTAGCGGTGTGAAAGGTCCTGCGAGGAGGTCACGAATGTCACCGGAATAGTCCGCTGAGCGACTCAACCTTTCGATGCCGTTGGACGTCCCACAGGAACAGGGCACAGTGAGCGCGGTTCCGCGCCCACGACCATGGGGGTGAACGGTATGCGAATTCTTCCCGAACTCGGCCTCGCAACCGCGGCGATCGCGTTGATCGGACTCGGTACGACGGTGCCGGCCGAGGCGATCACGGTGTCTCAGGTGAAGACGGCCCAGACCCGCCTGAACGGTCTCGGCTGCACCTCGGGCCCGGTCGACGGCAAGGTCGGTGCGATGACCCAGGCGGCGACCGTCCGGTTCCAGTCAGCCAACGTCCTGAGTCAGACCGGTTCGCTGAACAGTACGACGTACGCCCGGCTGATGGCCTCGACCGCGAAGCGCTGCGACGTCCGCCCCGTGCCCGGTCGCTCGGGGACCGGGCGCCGGATCGTGATCAGCCAGACGCAGAACTGGGTGTGGCTGATCGATGCCCGGGGCAAGGTGGTCCGGCAGGGCGGGATCATCGACAACCCGATGTACCTGAAGGCCGGCACGTATTCGAGCGGCTCGAAGTGCGGGCGGGCGGCGCGGGTACTGCGGAACACCGACGGCGGACGGCTCTACCTGAACCATTTCGTCCGGTTCGCACCGTGCGGGGTCGGGTTCCACCAGATTCCGACGTACCAGTCGAACGGGCAGCAGATCCACGCCGACTGGCTGCTCGGGACGAACTACCGGGCCTCCCACGGCTGCATCCGGGTCTCGGCCTCGATGTCGGTCGCCATCTGGTCCTTCGCGGCGGGCGCGACGCGTGTGGTCGTGATGCGCTGACTGCGGAGGGCTAGCATTCGAGCGGGCAATTCCGTCAACCGGGGAAAGGCGCGCTCAGATGGCCGAGAAAGCCGACGTCGTGGAGACCGTGAAGCAGGGGTACGCGTTCGAGGGGGCGGCGCTCGAGCTGGGTGCGCTGCTGGTCGACGACGAGCCGGCACCGGAGGCGGCGGTCCGGATCCCGCTGGGAATGATGAACCGGCACGGCCTGGTCGCGGGTGCTACCGGTACCGGTAAGACGAAGACTCTGCAGTTGATGGCCGAGCAGCTGTCCGCGGCCGGTGTCGCGGTGTTCGCCGCCGATATCAAGGGCGACCTGTCCGGCGTCTCGCAGCCGGGTGAGGGCAACGACAAGCTGCTGGTCCGGACCAAGTCGATCGGCCAGGACTGGACCGCGACCGGCTTCCCGACCGAGTTCTACGCGCTCGGCGGGCAGGGGACGGGCATCCCGATCCGCGCGACGATCACGTCGTTCGGCCCGGTGCTGCTGTCCAAGGTGCTGGGGCTCAACGACGTCCAGGAGTCGTCGCTCGGGCTGATCTTCCACTACGCCGACAAGGCCGGGCTGACGCTGCTCGACCTCAAGGACCTGCGGGCCGTCATCACGCACCTCACGTCCGACGAGGGCAAGGACGACCTGAAGGAGCTGGGCGGGCTGTCCGCGGCGACGGCCGGCGTGATCCTGCGATCGCTGATCGGGTTCGCGGACCAGGGCGCCGAGGCGTTCTTCGGCGAGCCGGAGTTCGACACGGCGGACCTGCTGCAGCAGCGTGACGGCAAGGGCGTCATCTCGCTGCTCGAGCTGCCGAACCTGCAGGACCGGCCGGCGCTGTTCTCGACGTTCCTGATGTGGCTGCTCGCCGATCTGTTCCACGACCTGCCCGAGGTCGGCGACGTCGACAAGCCCAAGCTGGTGTTCTTCTTCGACGAGGCGCACCTGCTGTTCAACGACGCCTCGAAGGCGTTCCTGGACTCGATCGCGCAGACCGTCCGGCTGATCCGGTCGAAGGGCGTCGGCGTGTTCTTCGTGACCCAGACGCCGAAGGACGTGCCGGACGACGTCCTGGCGCAGCTCGGTTCGCGCGTGCAGCACCAGCTGCGGGCGCACACGCCGAACGACGCGAAGGCGCTGAAGGCGACGGTGTCGACGTTCCCGAGCTCGTCGTACGACCTGGGTGAGGTGCTGACCCAGCTCGGGATCGGTGAGGCGATCGTGACCGTGATGAACGAGAAGGGCGCGCCGACCCCGGTCGCGTGGACCCGGCTGCGGGCGCCGCAGTCGCTGATGGCGCCGGCGTCCGCGGAGCAGCTGACCGCGACGGTGCAGGCGTCGGCGAACAACGCGAAGTACTCGCAGACGCTCGACCGCGAGTCGGCGTACGAGGTGCTCGCGGCGAAGGTGCAGGCCGGTGCCGCGCAGGCCGAGGCCGAGAAGCAGCAGCAGGAGCAGGCCAAGCAGGAGCCGCGGCCGCGGGCGCAGAAGCAGGAGAAGTCGATGGTCGAGCAGGTCGTCGGGTCGTCCGCCTTCAAGCAGTTCGCCCGTTCGGCCGGCCGGGAGATCGTCCGCGGCCTGTTCGGCGCAGCCCGCCGCCGGCGCTGAAAGCATCGGCGATCGTTCTCAAGTCGTCATCCACAGCCGCGCCGACACCGATTGGGACCTGACGCCCGCACGTCGTACCGTGTGAGGTGATGGTTGCACAGAGTAGGCGAGCGATACGTTCCTGGGCGCTCTGGACCCTGACGGTCCCGGCGTTCGCCGTTGTCGTGCTCGTCGATCTGGCCGCGATCGGGTACGGCGTGCACGCGTTCACCGACCGCCCGACCTGGCACGGGCTGGACGTCGTGTTCGCGCTGACCGTGTCCGCGCTGATCTCCGTCGAGGGCGCTCGCCGGGTGGAGCGCCGGCGGCGGCGCGGCGGCGCACTGCACAAAGACATCGCCCCGGCGTGGATGATCGCCGCGGCGCTCATCCTGCATCCGGCGCTGGCGATCCTGGTCGCGGTGCTGCTGCGGATCTGGTGGCGGATCCGGGCCGGCAAGTGCATCCCGTACCGCTGGGCCTTCTCGACCGCCGTCCACGTCCTCGCGGTCGGCGCCGCGCACGCGGTCTTCGTCTCCGCGCGCGGCCTGACCGCCGACAGCGGCCTCGGCCTGGTCGTCTCGATGGTCGGCGGCGCGATCGCGTACGTCGTGACCGACACCCTGCTGTGCGGACTCGCGATCTCGCTGATCATCCCGGGCAGCAACCGCCGCGAGACAGTCGGCGGGCTGGACGATCTGTGCACCGACGCGACGGCCGCCACCTTCGGCTGCCTGCTCGCGGCGGCCTGCCTGATCAGCCCGTGGTTCGCGTTCGTCGCGATCCCGATCACGCTGACCGCGCAGCGCGCGCTGCTCCTCGGCCAGTTGGAGACCGAGGCCCAGACCGACCCGAAGACCAGCCTGACCCGGGTCGACTGGTGGCGCCGCCGGACCGAGCAGATGCTGCGCACCTCGCGGAACCAGCACGAGTCGATGGCAGTGCTGCTGATCGACATCGACCACTTCAAGCAGGTCAACGACCGGCACGGGCACCTGGTCGGCGACGAGGCGCTGCGCGCGGTCGCGACGATCCTGCGCAGCGCGATCCGGGCGAAGGACGTGATCGGCCGGTTCGGCGGCGAGGAGTTCGTGATCGCGCTCCCGGACACCGGCCTCGACGAGGCGACGGTGACCGCCGACCGGCTCCGCAACGCGGTCGCCAACAGCCCGCTGGCCGCGATGTGCGCCGGCGTACTCGACGACCCGGACCTGGACCCGGACACCTTTCGCCTGACCGTCAGCATCGGGGTCGCGGTGTACCCGACCGACGGGGCGACCGTGGACGACCTGCTGCTCCGCGCCGACCGCGCGATGTACGCCGCGAAGGCCGCCGGCCGGAACCGGGTCCGCCTGGCCGCCGACACCGTCCCGCTGCCCCGGCTGACCGCGTCGAGGCAATTCTCGGAACAGACAGAACCTTTGGCGCCCGCTCCGCGTCCTGTGAGGTGAGGACGGCAGGACGGAGCGCACATGGCGGTAACGGGGAGTCGTGACGACGACTTCACGGCGTTCGTGCTGGCCAGATCCGCGCGGTTGGTGCACTTCGCGCGGGTGCTCTGTGGTGACGCCGGCCTCGCGGAGGATCTGGTGCAGACCGCGCTCGAGAAGGCGTACCTGCGCTGGGACCGGATCGAGATGGCCGACCCGTTCGCATACGTCCGGCAGGCGGTGGTCAACCAGCACCTGTCCTGGGTACGGCGCCGGCCGTGGCGTGAGCGTCCCAGTGGCGACGCGGCGGAGCTCGACCTGCTCCTCGAAGCGGCCGTCGATCCGAGTGGCGGGGTCCATCGGCGAGTGGCGGTCGGGGCCGCGCTCGCCACGCTGAGCCGGCGCGAGCGAGCGGTCGTCGTACTGCGGTACGTCGAGGACCTCACCGAACGCGAGACCGCGGCGGTTCTCGGAGTAGCGATCGGGACGGTGAAGAGCGCGAACGCGCGAGCCCTGGACAAGCTACGGGCCGCGCCGGAGCTGAGCGGCGTGGGGGAGCGAACATGAACGACGAGCGCGGGACGCCGGCCGAGGAGCGGCTTCGGGTCGTGCTGGCACCGGACGATTCCATCGCGCCTCTCGATCCGGCGCGGGTGATTGCTGGTGCCCGTCGGCGGCGGACCCGGGGGCGGGTCGCTGCGGCTGGGGCTTCGGTTGCGGTCGTCGCTGTGGTGGCGGTCGCGGGAATCGCGGGCAGTGATCAGCTGCGGGGCGACGTACCGCAGCCGGCGAATCCTGGTCCGTCGCCGACTGTCCGGACTCCGACCCCGACACCGACGCGCGCGACCCCCACCACACCTGAGCCGACGCCGACGATACCGCCCGGCGTGCGGCCGACCGGGCCGCCCACGGCGCGACCTACGAGTACTCCGTCGGGTTTGCCCACCTCGACGCGCTCTGCCCGCTGAACAGAACCTTTTCGCGACCCGGCTGCGTCCTTCAGCCCGACCGAACATCAAAAAGGTGCGGAGGGCAACAATGAACGAGGTAGGCCGGAAGCGGCGGATGACCCGGATCCTGCTGGGCGGGCTCGCGGCCGCGGCGGTGGTGGGCGTCGCAGTCGCCGGTACGGCGATGGCGCGCAGCGGCAACTCAGCCGCCGACACATCCGTCCAGGGCGGACCAACCGCCGCAACCCCCTCGCAGGCGACCCCAACCGCAGCCACCCCGAGCGAGGCCGCCACCCCGACCCGCTCACCATCGTCACGGCCGGTCCCCCCGACCCTCCCGCCGACCCTCCCGCCAACCCTCCCGCCAACCCTCCCGTCAACGCCGTCTCCCACGTGCAGCCCAACCGCAGCGCCAACGCGCCCACCGACAGCGACGCCGAGCCTCCCGCCGACCGCGACGCCGACTCGTCGGCCGGTTCCTACGCCTACCCGCTCACCGAGGGACTCTTCCTGCGCGACGCCGACGGTCTCGCCGACGCGGCCGCCTGCGCCGCGGGCGACTCCGACGCGGTCTCCGCGTGCGGTGCGGCCGACGCCGACGGTGCCGGCTACCCCGTCTGTCGCGCCGACCCGGTGGTCTGAGCCGCGGGCGACTCCGACGCAGCCGCCGACGGTGCCGTCGCGCGGTAAGTAGGGGCGGACCTCAGGCACTCACCAAGCCGACAGCCGCACGCCCACCGAGCAGTCGGTGAGCGTGCGGCCGTGGTGTTGGTGAGTGGCTGACGTTCAGCAGGCGCCGAAGCTGCCCGCCGAAACCCACGCCTT
The DNA here is from genome assembly GCF_004366075.1 of Kribbella pratensis. GTDB lineage: Bacteria > Actinomycetota > Actinomycetes > Propionibacteriales > Kribbellaceae > Kribbella > Kribbella pratensis. The sequence continues at coordinate 836,213 of NZ_SODU01000002.1, forward strand.
CGCGACGTACATGCCGGCGTTGACCCGCAGCCACACATTGCTCGTGCCCTGCGACCCGGTGACGCTCTCCCCAGTGGTCTGGCACTCGACGGTGACCTGAGCCGACTTGCCGGCCATCCCAACGACCGCGCCGGTCGAGTTCGGCGCGTTCCGCACGTTCAGATACCCGGACGAGATGGATACCGTCCCGCGCCCGCCGTCGCCGGTCCACAGGTACGTGACGTCGACCCACGAGTTGTCGGCCAGCTTGAGCGCGTCCCAGAACACGCCGTCCGCGAGGTCGATCCCCGCCGGGTTCGCGACGGTCCGGCCGAACTGGTCCTTCCCGCCGTTGTACCCGCTCTGGTACGCCGCCTGCGCCTCGGGCTTGCCCTGCGGCAGGTCCTTCCACATCTCGCGGGTCGCGCTCGGGTTCCAGTAGTCGTCCTTGGTGTTCCACGGTCCGACGTCCCACACCGGCTCGAACGCGCAGCGCGACGCGGTGCAGACCTTCACCGAGTACGTTCCGGATCCGGCGCCGGACAGGCCGCGTCGTGACGGCAGGGCGACGAAGTGGTCCCGGCTCACGATCACGTGGCCGTTGGCCGTCGTACCGCCGACCAGACCTTCACGCGTGGCGAAGACGTGCGACTTGAGCGGTGCCGCTTGGATCGTCATCCGTGGTACGGCGGCCTGGTCAGTGGGCTGCACCGTAACGTCGCCGACCCATGGGCTCGCGCCGGTCGACGGGGCGCTGACGATGATGCGGACCTGGACCTGGTCGCTCGCGCCGGGCAGCGCGGTCGGTGTACCGGCCTTGGCAGCCGTCCACTCCGACCACCTGTTGTTGACCCACGACCGTACGTCGACCTCCGCCGACGAACCGTCCGGCGTACCAGAGGCGTAGCCGACGACCACGGCCGACGTGGGATCCGCGAACCGGACCGGTATGAGTTCGGCCAGGCCGGAGCGTTGCTTGATCTCGGTGGATCCGATCGCGGCCGGCGCGTCGCCGAGGACGATGTGGCTGCCGTCGACCTTGACGTTGCTGGATCCCGCGACGGGTCGGGCCGCGACCGAGACGGGGTCAGGGGTGGCGGCGGCGCTGGGCAAGGTTGCCGTAAAGATCGCGGCGGTCATCGCCAGACAGGCGGTGAGCGCGGTTGTACGGGTGATACGCATGGGCGGAACCTCCGGGGCGGTGAAGGCTTGAGCACCCAATGTGACTCACAAACACCTCTTCTGCATAGCCCGTGAATAAATTTCTCGTGACTAGGCAGAACCCGATCGGTCACCCAGCGGGTTTGGACCGGTGTGACAGAGGCTGAGGAGAATCGATGACCCGGACCGCGGACGCCGACTTCGAGCGATTCGTCGTGGCGCAGTCGACCCCCTTGCTCCGCTTCGCGGAGATGCTGTGCGGCGATCGGCACACCGCCGAGGACCTGGTGCAGCAGGCGTTGATGCGGTCCTACCCGAAGTGGCACCGGCTGGAGGGCGACCCGTTGCGGTACGTCCGGCGGGTGCTGGTCAACCGATTCCTCTCCCAGGCCCGCCGGCGCTGGAACAACGAAGTACCCAGCGACCCGGTGCAGAACGACTGGGACCAGCGAGCGGTGGCGGACTTCGCCGGGGCGGTCCAGACCAGGGAGGCCGTGCTCTCGGCTCTCAGTGGTCTGACCGTCCGGGAGAGAGCCGTGGTCGCGCTGCGCTACTCGCAGGATCTCTCCGAGGCCGAGACCGCCGAGCTGCTCGGCATGGCGGCCGGGACCGTGAAGAGCACGGCCTCCCGGGCGCTGGCCAAGTTGCGTCTGGCACCCGACCTGATCGATACCGGAGTTGGAGGAAACTGATGAGTGACGAGCAGCGGGTACACGACGCGCTCACGTACGAGATGGAGCCGTGGCAGCCGGACGCCAGCGACCTGATGCGGCGCGGCAAGCGGCTGAGCTGGCTGCGGCGCGGACTGGCCGCGGCGGGTGTCACCGCACTGGCCGGAACCGTTGCGACGGTGTCCGCCGCGGTCGGCGGACCGGCCCTGCCGGTGAAGAACCTGCTGGCCGGTGGCGGAAAGCCTCCGGTGCCGGCGGTGATTCCGACCGGTACGCCGACGGCGCCGTCGGTGGACCCGACGTGCCTGCCGCAGAAGCCGGAGAAGCCGCAGCTGCCCAAGGTGACGGTCTCGGTGAACAAGACCATCGACCCGAACAACCCGCCGACGCCGACGGTCCCGGGCAAGCCCAGCCTGCCGACCGCCAAGCCGACGCTGCCCGGCAAGCCGAGTCTTCCGACCACTCCGCCGTCGCTGCCGGGTAAGCCGCAGGTTCCGACGACCAAGCCGACACTGCCGACGCCGAGCTTCCCGACGACCAAGCCGAGCTGGCCGACCACGAAGCCGACCGGGAAGCCGACGCTGCCGACGGCCAAGCCGACGCTCCCGGGAACGCCGACCGTGCCGACCGCCAAGCCGACCCTGCCGACCCTGCCGACCCTGCCGACGACGAAGCCGACACTGCCCGGGAAGCCCACTCTGCCGACCGCCAAGCCGTCGCTCCCGACGACGAAGCCCAGCCTGCCCTCGGCCAAGCCGGTCCCGACGCCGACGGTGCCGGACTGCGTGGACGGCGTACCGACCGCGAAGCCGACCGCGCCGAAGCCGTCACTGCCGACCTTGCCGACGGTGCCGGGCAAGCCGACCGCCAAGCCGACTGCGCCGTCCCTGCCGACGGTCACGGTCTCCGGTGGCGTGGAGGTGACCGTCGACCCGGGCAAGTCGCAGACCGCCGAGCCGACGCTCCCGGGCAAGCCGTCGATTCCGACGACCAAGCCGACGTTCCCGACCCCGTCCGAGAAGCCCAGCATCCCGACGCCGAGCTTCCCGACGACCTTCCCCACCGGCCACCCCTCCTCAAGCCGGTAGGGCACCCGCCACCGGCGAGTAGGTCACGCAGCCCTACTCGCCGGTGGCACCATCCACCAGCTCGCGGGCCACGTCCAGGTGGCCCGCGTGCCGTGCGTATTCCTGTAAGACGTGGAACAGGATCCAGTTCAGGGTCGGCCGGTCGTCGGTCCCGAAGCGCCCGCCGGCCGCCGCGACCGTTGCCGGATCCTCGCCGGCGACCACGCTCCGGGTGAACTCGCCGCCCGCGTGCAGCTGGGCCAGCAAGCTTTCCAACGTGTCGTCGGGTTCGAGTGTCCAAGGGTTGTCCGGATCGTCCGCGGAGTCGCCCCAGGGGTGATCGACGGACTCGCCGGTGAAGCCCCAGCGCAGCCAGCGCCGCTCCATGAAGACCAGGTACTTCAGTAGCTCCAGCGGCGCCCATCCCGACGGCAGCCGACTGTTGCGCAGCTCGGCGTCGCTGAGCCCGACGAGCTTCGTCTCGATGATTTCGCGGTAGCGATCGAGGTACTGCAGATGCAGCTCGATCGTGTCGGCCAGATCGCGCGGGGGCTTCATGACAGTGACCGCAGATACTCGGCGGTTGCGTCGTCGGACGGGTAGAAGGACTCGATCATGAGCTCAGACACCGTGACGTCGAGCGGTGTGCCGAACGTGGCGATGGTGGTCAGGAGCGACAGTTCGCGGCCGTCGTGGGTGAGGTTGAACGGTACGACGACCTCGGCCGGCCCGGGTGGTGCCGGTTTGTCGTCGACGGCGTACCCGCGAAGTTCGTCGTACAGGTCCTGGAGTTCGGGGTCCGCGGTGCCGGCGACCTGGCGTTGCAGGCTCGCGAGCGCGGCGGCGCGGACCTCGGCGATGTTGGCGATCCGCCGGGCCAGGCCGTCCGGGTGCAGGGTCAGGCGGAGTGCGTTGATCGGTGCCTGTAGCAACTTCTCGTCGACGTCCGTGGTGAAGATCGCGATCCCGGTGTTGGCCTCGACGATGTTCCACCAGCGGTCGACGACCAGCGCCGGGTACGGCTCTTGTGCCTTCAGCAGACGACGCAGCGTCGTACGGATCGCGAGCATCGACGGTGAGTGCAGTGACGCCTCGCTGTAGACCGGCGCGAACCCGCCCGCCAGCAGCAACTGGTTGCGGTCCCGCAGCGGTACGTCGAGATGCTCGGCCAGCCGCATCACCATCTCGCGACTCGGTTTCGACCGCCCGGTCTCCACGAAACTCACGTGCCGCGTGGACACCTCGACCCGGTTCGCCAGCTCGAGCTGGCTGAGCCGCCGGCGCTCCCGCCAGCCGCGCAGAAGCTCACCGACAGGGCGCTGGAACGTCTCCTCGATCGTCGCTGCCATGCTCCGACCGTAGCGGGTGGCCCTCGACCTGACATAGACAGCGCCATTACCTCTGACGTCATCGACGGTACGCCGGACCTGGCGGCAAGGTTCTGGTCATCGCAACCGATCGAGGAGGAAACACCATGAACGCAACGACTCTCGCCGACCAGTACTTCGCGATGTGGAACGCCGCCGACGCCGACCACCGGGCCGAGCTCATCGCCGGGACCTGGACCGACGACGCAACCTTCCAGGACCCGAGCTTCGAGACCGCCGGGCATGACGAGCTGAACAAGCTGGTCGGCGCCGCGCAGCAGATGTTCCCGGGCTTGTCGTTCGTCCGCATCGGCGACATCGACGAGCACCACAACTACCTCCGCTGGGCCTGGCACCTGAAGGCCGAAGGGCAGGAGGCAGTCGCCGGCGGCACCGACATCGTCGTGCTCGACGCCGACGGGAAGATCCGGCAACTCATCGGGTTCCACGACTTCGCGCCGGAGCACTGAGGCACATTAATTCGGTGGAGGGTGCTCGCCGCACGTGCGCAGGATGGAACATGCTCACCACCGAAGAGCTGGACGTTTTCGAGCGCGACGGGATCGTGAAGATCCCGTCCGCGTTCTCCTCCGACGAGGCCGCGGGGATGCGGGACGTGCTGTGGAACGAGCTGTCCGCGCGGCATGCCATGGATCGCGACGACCGTTCGACCTGGACGCCGTTGCGACCGACCGGTCTGAAAACCACCAAGTTCGATCGGCGCGCGCACGCGATCCTCGGTCCGCGGGTGCGGTCGGCGCTCGACGGGCTGCTCGGCGAATGGGTCGAGCCGAAGCACCAGGGCCAGGTGCTGGTCACGATGCCGGAGGGCGTGCCGTGGGCGGTGCCGCATCGGCAGTGGCACACGGACGCCGGTTTCGAGAGCGAGACCGGCGCTGTGAAGATCTGGGCGTTGTACGGCGATGTCGGACCGGGGGGCGGCGGGACTCCGCAGGTCGCCGGCTCGCACAAGGTGATCGAGCGGTTCTTGACCACGACGGACGAGCGCGACTTCAAGACGGTCCGCGATCAGGTGCTGCGGTCGGATCCGTGGTTCCGCAACCTGACGTCGGAGCAGCGCACGGTCGACCCGATGGAGCCGGCCGAGCTCGACGGACTGCCGGTCCGCGTCGTCGAGCTCACCGGTCAGGCCGGTGACGTGTACCTGACGCATCCGTGGATCCTGCACTCGATCGCGCCGAACGCGGCCGACACTCCACGGATGATGCGCAGCCGGTTCATCTGGAAAGCTCAGTGACCAGTCGCGCGCACCGCACCGGGTCCTCGGTGAGGCCGACGGAGAGTCCCCAGAGCCAGTAGTCGACGGTTCGCCAGATCACCCAGTCGCGCGCCCGGTCCCGATCGAGACCCGCTTCCCGGACCGCGATGTCGAAGTACCGGACGATGTCGTCCATCTTGTCGAGGTCCCACCACAGCACCCGGCCGAGGTCGTACTCGATGTCCCCGCGGAACAGCACCGGGTCGACGGTCAGCCACTCCTCCCGTTGCCCGGCGAGCACCTGACCGGAGTGGAAGTCACCGTTGACCGCGAGCGTCGAGGTGGTCTCGGACGGCGCGACGTCGAGCGCCTCGCGCAGGATCGCGATGTCGAACGGCCGGCCGAGTCGCTCCCATTCCGGCTCCAGTTGCGCCGATCGCGTCGTGACGATATCCGTGGTCGATCGCGCGTCGTCCGGCGCGGGTACGGCGAGCCGGCGCATCAGCTGCCCGAGTACAGCGACCGCCTCGTCGACGGGCCGGGTCGTCAGCGGTGTGGACAACCGCTCCAGCAACATCGCTCCGGCCTCGACGTCGGCGTCGTACAGCTGGGCCATGCCCCGGCCTGCCCACCAACGGAGCGCCCAGGCCTGCTCGGCCACCTCCACTCCCGGCGGCGACATGCGCAGTACGAACTCCTCGCCGCTCCGCGTGACCGGTACGACGACCGCGTTCGACCCGTGTGCAACCGCTCCCACGACCGTCAGATCCCACCGCCCGCACTGCCGCTCGACCGCCATCGGCAGATCCCGCAACCAGTCCGCGCCCTCGGTCCACCACCGCGGCATCCGCAGAAACTCCTCAGGCAACTCGATCACCCGGTCACCGTAGCGGCTGCCTGAGAGCCCCGCGCCTACTGCGCGGCACCCGGCGGGCACCTCGCCGCACTGGAGGAAAGGCCACGATGAAACCACATCGAGGCCTTCCCTCCAGCACGCCGAGGCACTCCGCCGGGCACCTGCTCGCTACGGCGCAGGGCTCCCAGGCACCCGCGCCGGGGCAACCCGGGGCATTCAGCTGATTTGGAAATGCCCTCCCCGGCGGCGGGATCGAGGATCATGATGTTGGGCATGGGCGGAGAGGTTGACCAGGACGGGTTGCAGTTCGACGCGGAAGTTTCCCGGCAGATCGAAGCGGTCTACACCACGTCGGACATGGTCGAGCAGCGTCGGGCGGTGCGGGCGGCACTGGCGTTGCGTCCCGGCGACCGGGTGCTGGACGTCGGCTTCGGGCCGGGGTTACTGGCTGCGGAGATGGCCGGCGAGGTGGGACCGAGCGGGCGGATCTGCGGGATCGACATCAGCGAGAGCATGCTGGCGATCGCCCGGACCCGCGCCGACGTCCCCGGCGGACCGGGCCTCGAACTCGAACTCGGCTCGGTCGCGCGGATCCCGCACCCCGCGGAGAGCTTCGACGTGGTGGTGTCCACGCAGGTCTTCGAGTACGTCGACGACGTCGCGGCCGCACTGGAAGAGGTACGGCGGGTGCTCCGGCCGGCGGGTCGCGTCGTACTGCTGGACACAGACTGGGGTTCGGTGGTCTGGCGATCGAGTGACGACGAGCGGATGGCCCGCGTACTGACCGCGTTCGAGGACCACTTGGCGGATCCGCATCTGCCCCGGACGCTGGCCGACGTACTGGCGAAGACCGGTTTCACGCCGACCCATCAGCAGGTGGTGCCGATCCTCAACACGGCGTACGACCAGCACACGTACAGCGGCGGGTTGATCGACATCGTGTCGGACTTCGTCCCCGGACATGCCGGCGTGACGGAGGAGGAGGCGCTTGCCTGGGCGGACGATCTGCGCGGTCTCGGCGCGAGCTACTTCTTCAGCCTGAACAGGTACTTGTTCGTCGCCTCGGCGCTCTGAACTTTCCGGACCTCGGCGGGCGCATCCTGGGAGAGACACACCCGCCGGGCCGGTCGTTCTCCCGCCCCTCAGTGGGAGAACTCGCGGCTCGGTGAACACCACCCATGCCCGAATGGCACTGACCGAACCGCGGGACCACCTACAGGTACCCCACTTCGCGGCTCCGCACACACCCCGGCACGCGATCCGGTCGGAAAACTTCACGTTCCTCAAACCTTCGCCGGTAGTACCTGACCTGACAGCGGCCTAGGCTGGTTCGCGATTTTCGCGGTGCGCGGGCACCAAGGGGGAGGGAACAGCAATGCCGGAAGGGTTCGACGACGAGTTGACCGAAGAGCAGCTGGACGAGTTGGAGGCGCTCGGCGCGGCCGAGGACGCGGAGCGGATCCTCGGGGCCGGGGCCGGTGGAAAAGATGCCTGAGGCAAGGATTTCCTGGCGCGGCTTCACGATGAACAAACGCACCGTGGCGATGGCCGAGGCCGCGGAGCAGCTGTACCACTCGAAGTTCGCGATCCTGCAGGGGTCGTACAACGCCGGCGGCGTGGACGCCTCGGCCGGTACCCACGACGGCGGTGGCGCGGTCGACATCGACGTACGGACGAAGAGCGCCGCGCAGCGGGTCGCGGTGGTGAAGGCGCTCCGGCAGGTTGGGTTCGCTGCCTGGTTGCGGACACCCGCGCAGGGCAACTGGCCGTATCACGTGCACGCGATCGCGGTCGACGACAAGGACCTGTCCCGCGGCGCCGCGCATCAGGTGGCGGAGTATCACCGGAAGCGGAACGGGCTGGCCGACCGCGGCCCGGACGACGGACCGCCCGGGTACTACGGGATGACCTGGGAGCTCTACCTGAAGGCGCACCCGCCGAAGGAGCCGGTGCCGGACTCGACGATCTCGCTGGCCGCGATGGAGTACGCGCGCACGCACGACGCGATGACCGGCGTGTGGGGCGCGGACCGGGCCCGGGTGATCGCCTGGGCGGCGCACCCGCGGGTCGGTGCGATCACGAAGGCCGAGACGGTGCCGGCGGCCGGCGTACCGTGGCACCTGCATTTCCAGCGGGTGATCCGGAAGGTGCAGCTGCACTTCAAGCTCGAGGTGACCGGGATCTTCAACACCGCGGTCGCCGGGGTGATGAAGCGGTACGGGTACAAGATCGTCGCTTGAGCATGCCCGACCAGGTACGTCGCTTGAGCATCGACAAGGCCCCACCGGTAGCAGCCGGTGGGGCCTTGGTGGTCCACTACCGCCCGGGCATCCCCGGTGCAGCTGTGGAGGTGGAGAGCGGAACCGACGCCGATGCAGGGGTCAAGACGTCAGCTCCGCTTGCCTGTGTGGAGTTATCTCGAGTCGGCCGCCCAGACGTGCGCCTGGTGGAACTCGAGGTGTTGCCGCATCGCCGCCGGAGTGCCGGCGGTGCTGCCGAACCCGAGGTGGTTCATGGTCGGTACGACGACAGCGTGGACCTCGGACCGCTTCACCTCGTCGAGCAGCGCGTGGAACGCCGCGGACTCGGCCGCATCGCGCTCGGTGTAGACGGTTCCGAGGGTGAACCCCTCGGCGCTGGCGAAGGCGACGAGTGAATCGGTCGCCGCGGCCAACTCCTCCGCGCAACTCAGCGCGTCGGCCCGTACGTACCCGAGCAGCGTCGGCCGGGTGGTCATCGGTCTGCGTCCACCAGCACCGGCTCGCTCGTCACCCGGAGGGACGCGAACCGGCGGCGCATGGCTTCCTCGTACTGCACTGCCTGCTCCGCCATGGCGGTGTGATCCGCGATCGGGTGAGCGCCGAACCAGACCCGCACGCGACGGTGCGTTGTTGGGGTCTCCAGCGTCTCGGTCATCGCAGTTCCTTCGGCGTCTAGGTCCTACGCCGGACGGCTTTGTCCGGCGTTGAGATAAAGAACACCTCACTGGTGGGCACCTTCGGAACACTTTGGTAGGGACCTTTACAGAGGCCTAACGCAGAGTAGGGAAACCCTACGAACGCGCAGGTCAACGCCCTCTCAGTCGGACCGTCAGGCGGCCCGGAAACTCTGTCAAGAATGGTTGCAGCTATTTGCAGATAACGATTCGGCGTCGCGAATTGTTCGACGGGCAAAGAAATGTGGATGTCCTGCTAACTGTTTGCACCGGCGCGCTCACGCACCGGAATGCAGGCCGTCACAACGCCGAGCACAGCGCCCGCCAGGGGTACTGCGAGCCCGGTGCGGAATCCGCCGGCGGTCAGTTCGTCGCCCGCCGCCAGAACCGCCGCCACCGCGGCCAGTCCGAGTGCGGATCCGAACTGGAACGACGTCGTCAGTACGCCGCTCGCCAGCCCCTGCTCCTCCTCGGCGACCCGCTCGGTCGCGGCGATCGTCAACGGCCCATAGGCGAGCGCGAAGGCGAGCCCGAGCAACAGGAACCGTTGCCGAATCGGGTCACCAGCCACGGCGTGAGGGTCGGTGCGAGAACGGCGTCGATGCCGTCACCATCAGGGCCAATCCGGTCTCCAACTCGGACCAGCCACGCAATTCCTGCAGGTAGAGCACCGCGATGAACTGGAATCCCACGAACGATCCAACCAGGAGGATCGCCCCGAGATTCGCCCGGATCAGGGCCGCGTTCCGCAAGAGTCCGAGCCTGATCAACGGCGCGTCGACCCGCCGCTCGATCGTCACGAAGGCCCCGAGCAACACGAGCCCGGCGGCAGTGGTGGCCACTGTCTGTGCGGCCGGTACGTCGGGCGCCCGCACTACGGTTGCCACCAGCAACAACATCGATCCGGTCAGCGTCAACGCCCCGGCCAGGTCGAAGCCGCCGCGGTGCACGGTTCGCGCGGTGTCCCGGGGGATCAGCGCGACGGCACCGGCCAGGATGACGGCCGAGACGATCACCGGCGCGAAGAAGACCCATCGCCAGTCGATCGCGGTGAGCAGTCCGCCCGTGACCATACCCAGCGAGAAGCCTCCGGCGGCGGTCCCGGCGTACACAAGCAAAGCCTGGTTGCGTTGGGGTCCGTCCGGGTAGGTCGTGGTGATGATCGACAAGCCGGCCGGGGTCATGAACGCGGCCGCGATTCCAGTGACGAAGCGCGCCAGGATCAGTACCCAGCCCTCGGTGGCGAACCCGCCGAGGCCGCTGAACAGCAGGAACACCACCAGCCAGCCGACGAACATCCGGCGTCGGCCGAGCAGGTCGGCGGCGCGACCGCTGGGCAGCACGAACCCGCCGTAGCTGAGGGCGTAGGCGCTGACGATCCATTGCAGTGCGCCGGTGGTCAGGCCGAGCTCGGCGCGGATGGACGGCAGCGCGACGCCCATCATCGACACGTCGATGCCTTCCAGGAAGATCGCGCCGCAAAGGACGAACAGAACGGCCCAGGCGCGGCCGGTCAGCCGCTCCGGGGTGACGGTTGACGACACGTGAGACTCCCCGGACCGGCGACAAGTGGTCCCTGCTGGTGATTGCGCTGCTGGACAACCGGTGCATGCGGTTCACCGAGCTGAAGAAGACGATCGACGGCATCAGTCAGCGGATGCTCACGGTCACGCTGCGCCAGTTGGAACGTGACGGCCTGGTCAGCCGGACAGTGCACCCGGTCGTGCCGCCGCGCGTCGACTACGAGCTCACCCCGCTCGGCGTCACGCTGCACGCGACGATCCAGTCACTCGTCACCTGGACCGAGACCCATCAGTCAGAGATCGCCACTGCACGGGCCAGGTATGACGCGCTCAGCTCCTCGTGAAGCTCGCTGGATGCCTTGGTACGACGAGCAGCGTCAGCCCCGCGGCGCAGACAGCAAGTCCTGCGATGACGTTGAGCGTGACGGGCAGACCGAGTGCAACCGTGGTCGCGGGTGCTGCTAGCGCACCGATTAGCAGTGCGAGTGAGTCGGCGGCGAAGAAGATCGCGCTCACGCTCGCGAGCACTTCCCGTGGGGCGGTGCGCTGGATGGTGGTCTGGGCAGTAATGAGGAGGATGCTGCCGGGGAGGCCGATGAAAGCCGCGCCGACGATCGCGATCGGGATGTTCGGGGCGTTGAAGAGTCCGAAGAACGCTGCGGCTGTGGCGAGTTGGGTCAGGGTGAGGAGTTCGCGGGTTCCGAGGAGGCGGGCGGCTTTCGTGCTCAGGGCGGCGCCGATGAGGTATCCGGCGCCGAGGCCGGAGATCAGGTAGCCGACGACGTACCCGGGCGCTTGTAGGCGGTTGACCGTGAACGGTACGAGGAGCGCGGTCAGGCCGGCGTTCGCGGTGAGGAAGACCGTCTGGCCGACGAGGATGCCGCGCAGGGCGCGGTGCCGGATCGTGGCGCGGAATCCTTCGAGCGGTCGTGGTGGTGCGCCCGTGGTCGCGTGCCGGCGGGTGCGGACCGTCGCGATGGTTGCTGCTGACAACAAGTAGCTGGCGATGTCGACGGCGAGCACGAACTTGATCCCGGGGCCGGCCAGCAACAGCGCGCCGAGCGGCGGTGCGGCCAGGCGGATCGCGCTGCTGGTGACGGCGTTGATCGCGTTCGCGGTGGCCAGTTCCTTGCCGGTGCCGACGACCGCCGGGAGCAGTGCGCGGGCGGCCGGACGGAAGACCGTCGTCGCGGTGTTCTCGAGCAGGATCGCGAGGTAGATCGGCCAGACGTGGTCGCGGTCTGCGAACAGAATCAGTCCGACCGCGGCCGCGCTGACGAGATCGGCGATCCACATCGCCCGGGCCAGGTTCCACCGGTCCAGCAGTACGCCGGCCCACGGGCCGATGAGGAGCGCCGGAAGGGCCTCAAGCGCCAAGGTCAGCCCGGTCGCCACCGCCGACCCGGTCAGCGCGAACACGTGGAACGGAATCGCGACCACCAGGAGCCAGGACCCGATCCCTGAGATCGCGCCGCTGAACCATAGCCGCCGGAAGTCCCTCACGCCGCCGGAATCTATCTTGTCGAGATAGACAACGGCAAGAGTGTTCTGTGAAGATAGGTCGTATGGAGCTTGGTGACGTCCTGCGCGATCGGCGGAAGGCGGCCGGGCGGACGATCGCGTCGGTCGCCGTCGACGCCGGCCTGTCCGTGCCGTACATCGCGAACCTGGAGAACGGGCGCGGAAATCCCACGATCGCCGCGCTGGACCGGCTCGCGACTGCGCTCGGGGCGCGGCTCGACGTACGCATCGGCGACGAGGCTCCCTCACCGTCGCCGTCGGTCGGCGCCGAACTGGTGGCGGGCTCCGAGCGGGTCGACAGGGTTCTCGCCGCGGTGGCCGGTGGAAGGTCGCGAGCCGCCACCCGGCGCGAGTTGATCGCGACTCTCGACGCGCTCGCCGTACTGCTGGGCCGTCCGCCGGGCCCCGCTGACCTGAGCCGGCTTCTCGACCTGCTCCAGCTCGCCTGACCCGGCCGCGCTCTCGCTGTCTCGGTCGCGCTGGTTCATCGAGGGTCGTAGGGTCCTGGGTATGGAGATCGGTGCGCGGATCGCCGCGGCTCAACTGACCGGAGCCGCACGATCGAAACGTCAGGTGGTCGCCGGGCCCCTCGCCGGTCTGCTGCACGACAAGGACGACTGGTACCTGTCCGGCCTGCTCGCGGCCGAACCTGGTCAGCCGTTCTCGCCGGACGACCTCCCGTGGGCGCTCGACACGATCCGCCAGGCTTTCGCGGCCGAAGGGCGCTGGCTGAGCGCGGAACTGGTCGAGGAGGCGAACCCCGGTCTGGCCGAGGCGCTCGCGGCGAACGGGATGACGCTCGTGTCCCGCCTGCCGCTGCTCGTCGTCTCACCGGCCGAGTTGGTCGTGCCAGAACTCCCGGACGGCGTGACGGTGCGCGTCGTGGCGTCGGACGAGGAGCAAGAGGTGGCGAACGCGGTGTCGGCGGAGGCGTACGAGATGGATACCGCCGGCTCCGCGTTCAAGCCGGATCCTTTGGATGGCGGAGCAGTTCTCGTGTACGCCGACGACGTACCGGTAGCGACCGCGGCGTGGACCGCGGTCGCTGACGAGGTGTCCGAGGTTGCGGGGGTCGGGACGGTTCACAGTCATCGACGGCGCGGGTTCGGTGGCATCGCGACGGCGTACGCGACGTTGAAAGCGTTCGAGCTGGGTGGGGTGACGCTCGCTTGGTTGACACCGGGGGACGACGGCGCGGACCGGGTGTACCGGCGGCTGGGATATGGGCCCAGGGCAACGGCTGTGCACCTTGGCGATCCTGGTGGTCATCTGGCCGACTTGCGCTGATCATGACGGTGCGGGCGGAGATTGTCGCCGAGGACGGCTCGGGCTGGCTCCGGCTTTGCGAGGGCCTGTCTGAGGAGCAGGTGGATCGGCTTGTCGAGCTCTGGGTGGGGGAGGCTGCGTCGCCGCGGGCGTCTGTTGAGCGTCTGCTGGCCGGCGACAGGAGTGTGTTCGGTGGGGTCCGGTTGACCGATGCTGGAGCACGGGTCGATCCGGGTTGCTGCCTGCTGCTGGAGGACTGGCGGAGTTGGGTCGGGGTCGAGAGCGGCGGTTGGCCGGACGTCGGGCACGACGGCCCATGGCCGGAACGCGACGCTCTCGGGCTGACGATCTGGCCTCGCGGTGCGGAGGACTGGCGTTCGGAGCCGGTGCGCGAAGGACTGCCGGTGCGGGTCCTGTACGGCGAGGTGCCTGAACTGCGCCGCTCGGTCCAGGCCGACCTCTTCGGCTTCCTCGAGAGCCTGCGACGCTGGGCCAACACCCACTGCCCCGACCGCGCCGCTGCCGTGGTCGCGCACGCCGACCACGTCTTCGCAATCACCGCCCCGGCCTAGCTGACTCCCTGCATACACGTTTCCTGGCACGCCGATCATGTGATGTTTCCCCTTGTGGATAAGGGAAAACAGCCTGGCACCTTGTCTCCATGAAGCATAGAATCGAACACATGTTCGAGGAAGATCTGGAGTCGCTCCCGACCCGCGACCTGCTGGAAGGCGCCGCCGAATGCCGCGCCATCGCCAGCCGGGCCGACGCGCGGCTGCTGGAATGCGCCCAGGTCTACGCCGACCGATTCCACCCCTCCGTCTGCGAACCCCGCCCGACCCGCCGCGCCGGCGACGGCCGCGAACGCGCCGTGGTGCTCGGCGGTGACGGCTGTCCGGAGATCGCCGAGTTCGCGATCGCCGAGTTCGCCGTCGTCATCGGGGTCTCGCCCGGCATCGGCCGCGACCTGCTCGCCGACGCCCTCGCCCTCCGCCACCGCTTCCCCCGCACCTGGACCCGCATCCAGGCCGGCGACGCCACCCCCTGGAAAGCCCGCCAAATCGTTCGGGCCTGCACAAAACTCGACCACGCCGCCGCGGAATACGTCGACCGCAAGGTCGCCGCGATCATCGACACCATCTCCCCGTACCGGCTGGAAAAGATCGCCCGCGCCGCCCGCCACCACGCCGACCCCACGCGCGCCACAGACGAGGCCACCGACGCCGCCGACGACCGCGGCGTGCACATCGGCCGCGGCGACGCCCACGGCAACAAAACCATCTACATCAAAGCCGCCGCCGCAGCCGTCAACCGCTGCAACGCCACCATCACCGACATCGCCGAAGCCCTCAAAACCCTCGGCGACACCCGCCCGGTCCAACACCGCCGCGCCGAAGCCATCGACATCCTCGCCGACCCCCGCTTCACCCAAGAACTCCTCACCCAAGCCCACAACCAACCCCACCCAACCCCGCCAGACACCAAGCACGAACCCCCAACACCCGACAACCCAACGATGCCGGAGGACGCGGCGGCGCAAGACAACTCAGTGGTGCAGCATCCAGTGGTGCGGGACGACGCGGTGGTGCAGCACCATGCGGCGGGGCCGAACGGTGCGCTGGGGCATGGCAGCCCGGCGGTGCAGGACAGCCCAGCGGTGCAGGACAACGCGGTGGTGCTCGAGCCAGCAGCCTCGCTCGAGACACCGGACTCTCTCGAACGTGCGGGGTCGCTCGAACCACTGGACTTGCCGGAGTCGCCGGGGTCGCTCGATCTGCTGGAGCCGGCGGGTCCGCCGGACGATCCGTGGCTGGAAGCCGCAGCGCCGTACAACCCCGACCCACCAACCGACCCGTTCGACCGACGGACACCATCCGAACCCGCCCACTCACGAACCGAACCCGGTGAGGGTCCGGCGATAGATGCTGCCGCGCTGCGGTCGCTCCGCGCCCGGCTCGCGCAGATCAAGAACGACGCCTACGCCAACCCGAGCTACCCCAACCACCCCAACGCCCAGAGCGGTCAGCCCGAACCAGGCGGTCCGCATGGTCTCGGCAGTTCAGGTAACCCGGGCAGCTCAGGCGAGCTCGCGTGCCCAGAGACTCCAGCGCAACCGGTCGGCGAGACTAAGGGACAGTTGCGCCCGGGGATGGCGCGGACAGGACGGGCACGGACAGGACAGGCACGTCCGGGGCAGACCGAGGTGGTCGTGCATCTCACCGATCACACTCTCGCCACCGGAACCGGCGTACTGCGCGCCGAAACCATAGGACCGCTGCTCGCGACTCAATTGGCCGAGGTCATCGGCTACGGCCCCTACACCGTCAAGCCCGTGATCGACCTGAACGATGCGGTCAGCGTCGACGCGTACGAGATTCCCCCCCGCATCCGCGAACGCGTCAAACTCATCCACCCCGTCGAACTCTTCCCGTACGGCACCCGCGAAACCACCAACACCATCGACCTCGACCACATCGAGCCGTACGACCCCCATGGACCCACCGGGCAGACGAGCACCAAGAATCTCGCGCCTCTCGGCCGCTTCGGGCACCGGGTGAAGACCCACGCCCGCGGCTGGACCGTCCACCGCATCGACTACAAGACACTCAAATGGACCACACCCCACGGCTTCACCTTCCACGTCGACCCCACCGGCACCCACCGAGTTGACCCACCGAGTTGACCCGCCCGAGTTGACCCCGCCGAGGTGAGCCGCCGAGGTGACCCGCCGAGGTGACCCGCCCGAGTCGCCGCGTCCCAGCTGAGTCGCCCGCGCAGACCCGGACAACCCACCGGGCAGAACGCCGCACCGAACGGTGCTGCCCCCGACGCCACCGTCGAAGCGCCGTTCGAGCCGCTGATAGAGCGGCCCCCTCCCCGGATGAGGCACCGGGTAGACCCGGATGAGGCGCCGCGCTGATCCGGTTGCGTGGCCTGCGTGGGGCGGCGTGACGCCGGGCACGCGTTATGCGGGGGCGGGGCAGCGGCGCGGCGCGCGGCGGGCTCCGCGGCGGGGCGTCGCGCGGGGCGGGTTTCTCGCGGCGGGCAAGCGGCGTGGGGCAGGGTGATGCCGGGCAGGCGTTATGCGGGGGCGGGGCAGCGGCGGGGTACGGCGACCGCCGCCGGCCACCTCGCCCTCGAAGCCGACGGTGCCGTCACCGGTGCCGGGTGCGGCGAGGGCGTGGGGCGCCGGGACGTCGCGCGGGGCGGGTTGCTCGCGGCGGGTAAGCGGCGTGGGGCGGCGTGATGCCGCACGGGGCGGCGGCGCGGGGGCGTGAGGCGGGGCGGGTGTGATGCGAGGGTGGGGTGGCGCGGGGGCGTGAGGTGGGGCTGAGCGTGCGGTGGCGCGGGGGCGTGGTGTGGGGGCGGGGTTACTGCGGCTTCTCGGTTGGTTGTAGGAGGCGGGTGATGGTTGTGTGGAGGGTTTTGTTGGCGGTTCGGGTGGTGAGGCGGCCGGTGGATACGGATTCGCCGGCGGCGTGGCCGAGGGTGATGAGGGTGGTGACCAGCCAGTGGGCGGGGAGGTCGCGGGTGATCTCGCCGGCGCGTTGACCTCGGCGGATCAGGCGCTCGAAGCGGTCCGCCACTGGGTCGTGGCGCTCGTCGTGGGTGCGGCCCGGCGGCGTGTTGTGGGATAGGTGTAGCAGGAGCGGGTGGCGTTCGAACGTTCGCCAGGCCAGGTCGACGAGGCCTAGGACGTTGCCGAGAGCCGGGCCTTGGTCGAGGTCGAGTGCGTCGATCGCTTCGAGGGTCTCAGCGGTGAGCTCGTCGAGGGCGGCGTTCAGCAGTACGTCGCGGGACGAGAAGTGCGCGTACACGGTCTGCCTGGTGACGTGGGCCGCCTCGGCGATCCGTTCCAGGCTCGCGTCGGGCTGCTCGTCGAGCAGGGCGATCGCCGCGGCCAGGATCGCCGTACGGCTTCGGTCCGCGTCCGCTCGGCGCCGGCGTCGTACCGGCTTGTTCTCTGACACCTTGTCAAGGTTAGTGGAACGACTTATCTTTGACAGCATGTCAGATTTAAGCGCACGGGAGTTCGTGGCGGACTTCTTCGAGTCGTTCACCCGGGAGGTCGTCGCAGGGGGCGACGCGGCGACGGTCGTGGACCGGTACTACACGCCTGACATCGAGCAGGTCGCCGACGGCATCACGCTCGACCGGCAGCGGCTGATCGACCACCTCCGACCGGTGCGGAAGAATGTGGTCTCCTGCTCGTACGACGTGCACGAGGCGATCCGCACGAGTGATCGGGTGGCCGCGCGATTCACGATCCACGCGGAGCTGCGGCGCGGGCGGAAGATCTCGACCGAGGTGTATCTGTTCGGCGAGCTGGCCCCGGACGGCCGAATGCGCCGTACGACGCAGGCGACGCGCGATGTGAGTGCGTCATGACAACGTTTCGGGTGCTGGGGATGACGTGCAGCCACTGCGTCGGGTTCGTCACCGAGGAGCTCGAGACGCTGCCCGGTGTCGAGTCGGTCCAGGTGGATCTGCCGACCGGAATGGTTGCCCTGGTCACCGATCGGCCCGTCGACCCGGCCGCGATCCGGACCGCTGTGGAGGCGGCCGGCTACGAGGCCGAGGTGTGACGAGCCGCGCGACGGTAGGTGAGTAGGGCGACGCCGCTAGGGAAGGACCGAGAGTCGGTCAACGTCAGCGGCAGTGGTGAGTTGTCCGGGAAGAGGCGGCGGCCGGTGGCGATGACGGTGGGGTAGATGAACAAGCGGTACTCGTCGACGAGCTCCGCCGCGATCAGTTGATGGGTGACGTCGATGCTGCCCGTGCAGATGATGTCCCCGCCGGTGGTGTCCTTCAGGCGGCGTACGTCGTCCAGCCCGCGAAGAACCGTGGTCGGTTCCCATCCCGGATCGTCCAGTGTCGAGCTCACGACGTACTTCTGGACTCGGTTCAGGTACGCCGAGATGCCCGACGAATCGTCCGTCTGGGCAGGCCAATAGCCGCGCATCTGCTCGAACGTCACGCGGCCGGTCAGGAACGCGTCCGCTCGCGTCATCTGTTCGCGCAACGCGTCGAGTACCTCCGGTCCGCTGTCGGCCGGTCCGAACCAGTCACCCGCTTCGATCACACCGTCGACGGTGACGTTCTGGGTGACGATCAGGTCGCGCATCAGGATCCTCCTTGCTCGATTCACCCGGTACGTCGGAGCCGATCGTCACCCTTCGACGTCAGCGGACAGTAAAACCGGCCTTGCGGAACGCGTCGGCGAGCGAGGTCTCGTCCATCGGCGTCTCGGACTGGTTGCCGCGACCACCGGACCCCCGGTTGCCGCCGCGACCACCCTGACCGCCCTGGCCGCCGGACCCGCCGGGTCCACGGCCCTGCCCACCCGGTCCGCGGCCGCCGGGGCCCCGCCCCTGACCGCCCTGGCCGCCACCCTGACCACCGCCTTGACCGCGGCCCTGGCCGGATTGACGGCCGCCCTGGCCCCCGGTCTGACGCCCGCCCGAGCCCAGCTCGTCGTCCAGGCGCAGCGTGAGGGAGATCCGCTGGCGCGGGATGTCGACCTCGAGCACCTTCACCATCACGATGTCGCCCGGCTTGACCACCTCGCGCGGGTCCTTCACAAAGTTCTTCGACAGCGCCGACACGTGCGCCAGCCCGTCCTGGTGCACACCGATGTCGATGAACGCGCCGAACGCGGCCACGTTCGTGACCTGGCCCTCGAGCTTCATCCCCGGCTTCAGGTCCGCGATCTTGTCCACACCCTCGGCGAACACCGCGGTCTTGAAGGCCGGCCGCGGGTCCCGGCCCGGCTTCTCCAGCTCGGCCAGGATGTCGGTCACCGTCGGCAGACCGAACATGTCGTCGACGAAGTCCGCCGCCTTCAGCCGCTTCAGCTCCGTCGACCCGATCAGCGACTTCAGGTCGGAGCCGGTCGCGTCGAGGATCCGCCGTACGACGGGATAGGCCTCCGGGTGCACGCTGGACGCGTCGAGCGGGTCGTCGCCGTCGGGGATCCGGAGGAACCCGGCCGCCTGCTCGAACGCCTTCGGTCCGAGCCGCGGGACCTCCTTCAGCGCCGTACGCGACGTGAACGGGCCGTTGACGTCGCGGTGCTGGACGATGTTGTCCGCCAGGCCGGGCGTGATGCCGGAGACCCGGGTGAGCAGCGGCGCGGACGCCGTGTTCAGGTCGACGCCGACCGCGTTCACACAGTCCTCGACGACCGCGTCGAGCGAGCGGGACAGGGAGTTCTCCGGGAGGTCGTGCTGGTACTGGCCGACGCCGATCGACTTCGGGTCGATCTTCACCAGCTCGGCCAGCGGGTCCTGCAGGCGGCGCGCGATCGAGACCGCGCCGCGCAGCGAGACGTCCATCCCAGGCAGCTCCTGGGACGCGAACGCCGACGCGGAGTAGACGGACGCGCCGGCCTCGGACACGACGGCCTTGGTGAGCTTGAGCTCCGGGTGCTTGGCGATCAGCTCGGCCGCCAGCTTGTCGGTCTCGCGCGACGCCGTACCGTTGCCGATGGCAATCAGCTCGACGTTGTGCGCGGCCGCCAGCGCGGCCAGGGTGGCGATCGACTTGTCCCACTGGTTCTGCGGGACGTGCGGATAGATGACACCGGTGTTGACGACCTTGCCGGTCGCGTCGACGACGGCGACCTTCACGCCGGTGCGGAAGCCCGGGTCGAGACCCATCGTGGCGCGGGTGCCGGCCGGGGCGGCCAGCAGCAGATCGCGCAGGTTGGCCGCGAACACCCGGATCGCCTCGTCCTCGGCGATCTGCCGCAACCGCATCCGCAGGTCGATGCCGAGGTGCACCAGGATCTTCGTCCGCCACGCCCAGCGGACCGTCTCCACCAGCCACTTGTCGGCCGGGCGGCCCTGGTTCTCGATGCCGACCTTGCGGGCGATGGTCGTCTCGTACTCCGTCGGCCCGTCCGCTTCCACACCCGCGGGCAGCGGCTCAACGGTGATCGTCAGCACGTCTTCCTTCTCGCCGCGGAACAGCGCGAGGATCCGGTGCGACGGCATCTTCGTGAACGGCTCGTCGAACTCGAAGTAGTCCGAGAACTTCGCGCCGTCGGTCTCCTTGCCCTCGCGGACGGTGGAGGCCAGCCGGCCCTGCTGCCAGAGCCGCTCGCGCAGCTCACCGATCAGGTCGGCGTCCTCGGCGAACCGCTCGACGAGGATCGCCCGGGCGCCGTCGAGCGCGGCCTGCGGGTCGGGTACGTCGGCGTTCACGAACACCGCGGCGGCGGCGATCGGCTCGACGTCCGGGTCGGCCATCAGCCCGTCGGCGAGCGGCTCGAGGCCGTTCTCGCGGGCGATCATCGCCTTGGTACGGCGCTTGGGCTTGAACGGCAGGTAGATGTCCTCGAGCCGCGACTTGGTGTCGGCCTCCAGGATCGACGCCTTCAGCGCGTCGTCGAGCTTCCCCTGGCTCTCGATCGAGTCGAGCACGGTCTGCCGGCGCTCCTCGAGCTCCCGCAGGTACCGCAGGCGCTCCTCGAGGGTGCGCAGCTGGGCATCGTCCAGCATCCCGGTGACCTCTTTGCGGTACCGCGCGATGAACGGGACCGTCGACCCCTCGTCCAGCAGCGCCACCGCTGCCCGCACCTGGTTCTCACCGACCTCCAGCTCGCCGGCAATCCGCTGCTCGATCGACTGCACCACCACGTTCGATTCCCCTCTACCGACAACAACCACCGAGCATTCTGCCCCGGTCAGGCCCCATATCCTTCCCCATCCCACCCCCCACCCCGAAACCGCACCTCATCCACCTGTGGACAACCCGTGCGATCATCCTCTCGGGGAGGGAACAGATGAGCCAGTTCAGCAAGTTCGTCGAGCGCAGCTTCACTCCGCCGCCGGCAGCGGCCCGGGCCATCAACGTGCTCTTGCTGACGGGCGTGACCGTTCAGGCGGTGGGGACGCGTCGCTTGGAGGACGTCCTGCTAGCTATATTCCTGTTCGGGATGTTGGTGCCTGCAGGCATTAGTGCAAAGGGCTTCACTTGGCTGATCGGACGCATGCAGGCCCACCCGGTGCTGAGCTCGGTGTACGTGGCGCTGCTGCTGACCTGTGGGGGCTTTGCGCTCTTGGCCCACGTCCTGCCCCGGCGGACGAGTCTTCTGGTGGCTGTCGGGCTGGCGTTGTCGTCCAGGGTCGTCGCTGAGATCCGACGCCGCCGGGACGCCGCGAGCTCCCCGCGACTGGATGGGCGCGGGGAGCTCGGTTAGTAGGGATCAGGCGGCTTCGAGGACGAGGTCCTCGTTGTCGGACTGCTCTGCGGGCTGCTGCTTGGCCGGGCGCATGACCGTGACGGCGATGGCTACTGCGGCGGCGACGATTACTGCGGCGATGGCGAAGGAGAGGTGGTAGCCGTCGGTTAGGGCGTCCAGGGCGGGCTTGGTGTCGGCTACCGCGGCGGTGCGGGTGGCGGACAGGGTGGCCAGGACGGCCAGGCCGAGGGCGGCGCCGACCTCGCCCATGGTGCCGATGAGGCCGGACGCCAGACCGGCGTCCTCGGGCTTCACGTCCGACATCGACAGGCCCATCAGAGCCGGGAAGCAGATGCCGCCACCCAGACCCAGCAGCACCAGCACCGGCAGGACGTGGACGACGTAGTTGCCACCGACCGGTGCCTGTGTGAACAGGGCCAGTCCGACCACGATCAGCGACAGCCCGAAGATCAGCGGGCGGCGCGGGCCGAACCGCATCACCAGCTTCTCGGAGTACCTGACCGACAGCAGCCCCATCACCACGGTGGTCGGCAGGAACGCCAGTCCGATCTCCAGAGCGTCGTACCCGAGCACGCGCTGCAGGTACAGCGAGCCGAGGAAGAAGATGCCGAACATCCCGGAGGCGGACAGTGCCTGGACCAGGTTCGCGCCGGTCAGGGTGCGGGAGCGGAAGATCCGCAGCGGCACCAGCGGGTTGGCGGCGGTCGCCTCGCGGACGATGAATCCGGCCAGCAGCACCAGCGTCACCGCAGTCAGCACCAGCGTCCGCGGAGCGGTCCAGCCGAGCTCAGCAGCCGGCTTGACGATGGTGAACACGCCGACCATCAGCGCCGCGGTGATCAGCACCGCACCCGGTACGTCGGTGCCCTTGCCGATCCCCAGGCCCTTGTCCTTCTCGATCAGTTTCACGGCGAAGACGATGGTCAGCACGCCGATCGGCAGGTTCACGAAGAAGATCCAGTGCCAGCTGATCGCCTGCGTCAGTACGCCGCCTGCCAGCAGGCCGATCGACCCACCGGCGGACGCGACGAACGCGTACATGCCGATCGCCTTGGCCTGCTCCCGCGGCTCGGGGAACAGTGTCACGATCATGCCCAGGATCACTGCCGAGGTCAGCGCGCCGCCAACCCCCTGGATGAAGCGGGCGATGACCAGCATCTCCTGCGACTCAGCCAGACCGCAGAGCACAGAGGCGGCGGTGAAAACAACCAGTCCGGCGGTGAAGACGTTCCGCCGACCGAGGAGGTCGCCCAGCCGACCGGCCAGGAGCAGGAGGCCGCCGAACGCGATCAGGTACGCGTTCACGACCCACGCGAGGGAGGAGCTGGTGAAGCCCAGGTCGTCCTGGATGGCCGGCAGGGCTACGTTCACCACGGTCACGTCGAGCACGATCATCAACATGCCCGCGCAGAGGGTGTAGAGCGCCAGCCAGCGCGAGCGGCCGCCCTGCGCAGCCGGCGCAGTCGCCAGGGTGTCGGTCGTCGCGTACATTCCGGTTCTCCTTGAGTTCGTCGTAGTGGCCTTACACCTCTACGTCGAACCAGGAGGGGTCAGATTGACACGTCTTCAGAAGTTTTTTCTCGAGGCGGTCGAGACAGCGCGTACGCCGTGAGTGCCGGGACCAGTCCGGACCCCACAAGGAGCAGTGTCGGCACCTGTGACGACAGCGCGAACCAGGTGAGCAGTACGACGACCCCGCCGGCCACGGGGAGCGGCCGGCGCAGCAGGAACAGGTTGGCGGACCGGAACAGCGACTTGAACGTGGAGGTCTCCGGCGCCGCGGGCAGGATCGCCAGCCCGCTCAGGTACAGCCCCAGGATCATTCCGGTGAGCGGGACCAGGACGGCGAGCGCGAAGATCCGCACCGGACCCTGCGCGTTCGCCCAGAAGGAGAGGCCGAACGCCAGCAGCACTGCACCGACCCACAGGCCGAACGCGGGCAGCCAGAACTGCTTCATCGCCCAGCGGAACTCCCGGAAGAACCGCCGCATCAACTTCGGCTTCTCCTGGCTGATCGCGTCCGGCACCACCCGCTGCATCGCGAACGCGGCCGGGAACAACGTCAGGATGCCCAGACTGATCACCACGAAGACCAGCTGCAGCATCAGCAGGTCGCCGACGACCGTGAGCCGCGAGAGCACGCTGGTCGTCCGGTTGGCCTTCTCCACCGATCGTCTCCTCGTTCCGTACGGGCGGGTCCTGATCGTATGATCACGAACAATCACGTAGAGATCAGGGGACTGCATGCTTGCACAGGAGCGCCACGAGCTGATCCTGCGTAGCCTGCGCCGGCACGGGCGGCTGCGGGTGGCCGACCTGGTCGCCGAGCTGGGCGTCTCCGCGATCACAGTACGCCGGGACCTGGCCGAACTGGACTCAGCCGGGCTGCTCCGCCGGGTGCACGGCGGCGCGATCGGCACCGGAACCGCCGAGCAGGGGACGCACGGGAGCCGCCTGACGATCGGCATCGTCGTACCGAGCGCGACGTCGTACTACTCCGACGTGATCCGCGGAGCCGAGGCGATGGCCGACCGGTACGGCGCGCGCCTGGTCCTCGGCGTTTCCGGGTACGACGTGGCGACCGAGCGCGAGCGGCTCGACAAGGTGCTCGGGATCGGGGTCGCCGGCCTGCTGATCAGCACCGCGCTCGGCGACGGCGACGCGGACCGGCTCGACTCGCGGCTGGACGACATCGACGTACCGGTCGTGCTGATGGAGCGCGCGTTCGGGTTTCCCCAGGTGGCCCGCGAGTACGACTACGTCCGCACCGATCACGCGTACGGCGCGATGCTGGCGCTGCGGCACTTCGTGGCGCTCGGGCATCGCCGGATCGCGATCAACCTGCAGGCCACGGTCACGGCGTACTGGCTGCGTCGGGGGATCGAGTCGGCCGCGAAGGCGCTCGGCGTGGAGGTGTTCCTCTCGCCGGTCGACCTGCCGATGCGCGGCGACGACCCCGGCGCGGTCGCCCAGCTGGACGCGTTCCTCGCCGAGTGCGAGTCGTTCGGCAGTCGCGCCGTACTGGTCCACTCCGACGAGCACGGCGCCCGCCTGGTCGAGCGCGCGATGGAGCGGGGCCTCCGCGTCCCCGAGGACCTGGCCGTCGTCGCCTACAACGACGTCACCGCCGCGCTGGCCGTCGTCCCGCTCACCGCGGTCTGCCCGCCGCGCCATGCCCTCGGCGAGACCGCCTGCGACCTGTTGCTCCGCAAACTCCAGGCGCCGGCGATGCCCGTACAGCACCTCAGCCTGCTTCCGACGCTCAACATCCGGACCTCCTGCGGGACCGCGACGGCGGAACAGAATCTCGCCGTGTTCCGGTTCTGATCGAATGTGATCATTCGAGCGCCAAGGTATTGACGAGGAAAGCCCTTTCCCATACTTTCGCTGCACTTGGGGTCGCGGGCCCCGGCTGAACAAGTCAGCGAAGGAGTTCCCCTGTGAGACGTGGAGTGGGACTGACCCTGCTGGCCGCAGCGCTCAGCGTTCTGGTCAGCAGTTGTGGCAACGGGGTGATCGACAAGAGCACCGACGGGGTGCCGCCGGCCGAGGCGACCGGGACCCTGCGGGTGCTGGTCCCGTCGTTCCCGCCCAGCACCAAGGGCCGGGAGGCGTTCCAGAAGGTCGTCGACGACTTCCACAAGACCTATCCGAAGATGAAGGTCGAGCCGGACTTCGCGACGTACAAGAACCTCAACGAGAAGATGTCCACCTCGATCGCGGCCGGAATCCCGTACGACGTGATGGTCACCGGCGTCGGCTGGGTGCAGCCGTTCGCCTCGAAGAACATCTTCGAGGACCTCGGCAAGTACGGCGTGACGCCCGACGTCATCAAGGAGAAGAGCACTCCCGCGCTGATCCCGGCAGTGACGTACGACAAGAAGCTGTACGCGTACCCGCTGGTCGCGGACGCCCGCGCCGTCGCGCTCCGCAAGAGCGCCTTCCGCGAGGCCGGTCTCGACCCGGACAAGCCGCCGACGTCGCTGGCCGACATCAAGGTCGCCGCCGAGAAGCTCACCAAGCGGGACAAGAACGGCAACATCACCCGCAGCGGCTTCGACCTAGCCTCCGCGACCGGCTTCCGGCAGTCGTTCACCACCTTCCTGGCCGCAACCGGTACGCCGCTGTACGTCGGCGGCGAGCCGAACTTCGACAACAAGGCCGGCCTGGACACCCTGCTGTGGATCAAGTCGATGATCAACAACGTCCAGCCGTACGGCCAGACGAACGCCGCTCAGCAGCCTCTCGTGCTCACTGGTGAGGCCGCGATGGGGATCGTCAACGGCGGCGTGGACTGCTCGGCCGACGGCATCGGGCAGAAGAACTGCGACGACCTGAAGTTCTTCCGCTTCAACAGCGGCAAGGAGATCGAGTACGTCGGCGGCGACCTGGCGTCGATCGGGTCGCGCAGCCGGCACAAGGACGCGGCCTGGTCGTTCATCCAGTCCATGACCAAGCCGACGAGCCTGGATCTGATCGCCAAGCTGAACAAGAAGGTCCCGGCGTACAAGGACGCGAGCAACTCGCCGCAGGCGAAGTCGAACCCGTTGAGCCAGTTCGTCGCCGACGGCCTGGTCTACGCGGTCAACGAGAACGAAGTGCCGTCCAACTGGCTCGAGATGCGCGGCAACTTCGACATCCAGCTCACCCAGGCGGTCCTTGGACAGAAGGATCCCGCCAAGGTGCTGCACAACCTGGCAGGACAGTCCCGATGAGTACAACTCTTGAACGTCCCGCGCTCGCCGCGCCCCGCAAGGTGACGTCGTCCAAGGACAGCCGGACCCTGATCCGCAGCCAGGCGCGGGCCGGCTGGGCGCTGCTCGCGCCCGCGTTGCTGCACTCGGCGGTCTTCATCGTGATCCCGGTGATCGCGGTGCTGGTCCTCAGCCTGACCGACTACAGCTTCGGCGACACCTGGTCCTGGGTCGGGTTCGGCAACTACGCCGACCTGTTCCGCGACGTCGACTTCCTGGCGTCGCTGTGGCACACCGTGCTGTACGCGATCGTGGTGATCCCGATCTCGATGGCGATCTCGCTCGCGGTCGCGATCGGGCTGAACCAGAAGATCCGCGGCCTGGGGTTCTTCCGGACCGCGTTCTACATCCCGACCGTGACCGCGACCGTCGCGGTGGCGACCATCTGGCTGTGGATCTACAACCCGGGCTCCGGCCTGGCGAACGGGTTCCTCAGCCTGTTCGGGTTCGCGCCGAACCGCTGGCTGGCCGATCCGGCGACCGCGCTGCCGTCGCTGATGGTGGTTGGCATCTGGCAAGGTCTCGGGACCAAGATCATCATCTACCTGGCCGCGCTCCAGGGCGTCTCCCGGGATCTGATCGAGTCGGCCGAACTGGACGGCGCGGGCCGCTGGCAGCGGTTCGCCAACGTCACCTGGCCGGCCATCGGCCCGGTCCAGTTCTTCGTCCTGATCACGTCGATCGTCGGCACCTTCCAGGTGTTCGACCTGGTGTACGTGATGACGCAGGGCGGTCCCGGCTCGGAGACCCGCGTGCTGGTGATGGACATCTATCAGAACGCGTTCCAGGACCTGAAACTCGGCTACGCGTCCGCCGAGACCGTGATCATGATGATCGTGATCGCGCTCTTCATCGGCGTCGGACGCCTGCTCCAGAAGGCGGATGCCAATGACTAGCGTTTCGTTGCCGGCGGCGGCCGCGGCCAAGCCGTCCGTACTCCGGCCCGGCCGGATCCTGCTGTACGTCGTCCTCACGGTCGGCGCGATCCTGATGATCACGCCGTTCGTGTGGATGCTGCTGACCGCGTTCAAGAGCAACCTGGAGATCGCGAAGTTCGGGTGGCTGCCGTCGGAGCTGCGCTGGCGGAACTTCGTCGAGGCGATGCAGACCGCGCCGTTCCTCACGTACTTCCGCAACAGCCTGTTCATCGCGGTCGGCGAGACCGCGTTCACGCTGGCGGTCTGTACGACGGCCGGCTACGCGCTGGCGAAGCTGCCGATCCGCGGCGGCAAGACGCTGCTGAACTACTTCATCGTGCTGCTGCTGGTGCCGTTCCAGATCATCCTGGTGCCGCTGTTCCTGATCGTGAAGTCGATCCCGCTGTTCGGCGGCAACAACATCCTCGGGCACGGCGGGATCGGCTGGCTGAACTCGTGGTGGGGCCTGATCATCCCGCTCGGCGCGGCGCCCTTGTTCACGTTCCTGGCGCGGCAGTTCTACGTCTCGCTGCCGGACCAGCTGGCGCAGGCGGCGCGGGTCGACGGGCTCGGCGAGTTCGGGATCTTCTGGCGGATCATGACCCCGCTGATCAAGCCGGCGTTGATCACGATCGCGGTCTTCCAGATCGAGGCGGCCTGGAACGGGTTCCTCTGGCCGCTGATGATCACCACGTCGGACGACCTGCGGCCGCTGCAGCTCGGGCTGGCGATCTTCTCCCAGAACCCTGCGGAGATCCAGTGGCCGTACCTGATGGCCGGTACGGCGCTCGCGACGCTGCCGATGATCGTGCTGTTCGTGTTCGCCCAGAAGCGGTTCGTCGAAGGAATGGCGAACGTGGGGATCAAGGGCTAGCGGATCGGGGGCAGATCCTCGAACAGGTGCTCACCCCGCCCCGGGTGAGCACCTGCGAGGCCCCCTCCACATGCGGTGGTCCCGAAGAAACACCGGAACTTCCCACTAGGTCCCCCCTGCTGGGTCGTTCACCCGTTTATCGGCGGAGTGTGCCGCCTGTTACAGCATTCGTGAGGATTTTTCGCCGGTTCCCGAAATGATTTCCCGAAGACGGCAGGAAGTACGACGTATCGCGACGACCTGTACACAATCAGTGCATATGGCTGTGGACGACGTACCGGACGATCGGCTCGAGGTCCGTCGTACCGAGGAGTTCCAGGGCGTTGGTGGCGCGGAGCGTGGCGAGGCCGTGGATGTTGGTCCACAGGGCGGTGGCGCGGAGGCCGGCGTCGTCGGGGTGGATCCGGGCGACCAGGTCGACGAAGTTCTGGAACAGCGGGAGCGAGGTCGCGCGGAGGTTGCCGCCGGAGCCGGCCAGTAGGTCGTGGCGGAAGATCAGGTCGAACATGCCGGGGCGTTCGGCGGCGAACTCCAGGTAGTTCTTGGCAGCCGCCACCAATTGTTCTTCGGGTGCTCCGCCGCTCGTCTCGAGCCGGGCGGCGAGATCCTGCAGTCCGGTGGCGGCGATCGCGGCCAGCAGCGCGCCGTGGGTGGGGAAGTAGCGTCGCGGTGCGCCGTGCGAGACGCCTGTACGGCGGGCGATCGCGCGCAGCGTGAGGTCGGCGAGGCCGTCCTCCTCGAGGAGTTCGACCCCGGCCTGGACGAGCCGGTCGGGCAGTGCCACGTAGACATTGTCTCCTGTTTGGGCTGACCCTGCGGTCCGGGTACGATCTCCGGCGTGACTGCCGGGTCGGCCTTGAGCCATTCACGAGTTGGGTTCCCGGCTGCGCGCTGAGCGCCGCGCGGGCCCCGCCGCCCGCTTCTCTCTGTCTGCAAAACCCTTTTTCACGACACCAGAGAGAAGCGAATCCTGAACGATTTCACTGCACAACTCATTGCGGAGTTCAAGGCGAACGACGGGCGCGTCGGCGGGCCTTTCGAGAACTCCAGGTTGTTGCTCCTGACAACCACCGGCGCGCGGACCGGGCAACCGCGCACCGCGATCCTCGGGTACTACCCGGACGGTGACCGCGTCCTCGTCGTCGGCTCGGCCGGTGGCAGTCCGAAGCACCCGGACTGGTACCACAACCTGCTCGCGAATCCGGAGGTCGGCGTCGACCTCGGGCTCTTCGACTATCGAGCAACGGCAGTCGTACTGCGTGGCACCGAGCGGGACGAGGTCTTCGCCCGACTCGTCGAGGCCGATCCGGGGTGGGGCGAGTACCAGAAGCAGACGACCCGGACCATTCCGGTCGTGGCGCTGGTCCAGCAACCGGGACCGCCTGCTGCCCGCGGGTCTCTTGCTGAGATGTTGAAGACCATCCACTCCGCGTTCCGGCGGGAACTGGCCTTGATTCGGCATGAGATCGCGACCTCCGGGACGCTGGGCGCGCAACTCCGCATCAACTGCCTGACCGTCTGCCAGGGCCTGCACTACCACCACACCGGCGAGTCGACCGGGTTGTTCCCGGCCCTGGTCGAGCAGCACCCGGAGCTGACCGACGTCATCGCCGTACTGCAGAAGGAACACGACCAGATCGCAGTACTGCTCGCTGAGCTCGAGCAGCTGGTCGATGCAGACGTCCTGGACCAGGTGGACGAGCTGATCGCTCAGCTCAACGCCCACCTGGACCGCGAAGAGGCGGCACTGCTGCCTTATCTAGAGGGGCCTCTGCGCCAGTAGTGCGTAGGAGTTGGGGAGCTGGCCGGACCACGCTGCGGCGTTCGTGTCGTCCTGCGGGCGCCAGAACGGTTCGGCGTACTCCTCGAGGACCTGGAGCCGTAGGCCGGCCTTGGTGACCGCAGTGACGATCTGGCCGAGGGTCCACTGCCACTCCTGGGCGCCGTTGCCCGGGAACGTGTCGTTGATGTGCGACTCGGCGAAGTAGCTCCGGTCCGGCCGGATCCGCGGCTCGTCCTCGTCCCAGGTCCACAGCGGTACGGCCGGGTGGCTCTCGTACACGAAGAGATGTCCACCCGGCCGCACCACGCGCGCGGCATCGCGTGCCCACGCGTCGATGTCGCGCATCCAGATCAGTGCGCCCTTGCCCGTGTACACGAGGTCGACGGACGCGTCCCGCACCGGTACGCCGGGAACCTCGGCGACGACGTACCGACAGGCCGTCCCCACCTCCCGCGCCCGCCGCTGCGCCGCGCCGGCCGCCACGGAGCTGTAGTCCACGCCGATGACGCTCTTCGCCCCTGCCTTCACCAGCGCGACGTCATCAAGCCCATGCCCACTCTGGAAGTGCACCACCACGGGCCCCTCCGCCAGCACCGGCCCCAACAACTCCCGCTCTCGAGCGAACAGCCCGCCTTCCCCACGAGCCTCCTCCAGCAACTCGTCGTACTCGTGAACGTGCTTCTGAGAAGCCCGCTCCCACACCAGCCGATTGCCCGCGACCACCTCGTCCATGCCCTAAGTCAGCCTGACCCGAGCTGTTCCAGCAACCGCATATCGTGCAGATCCACCGGCCTGAGCTGGTAGCCCTGGTGCGCCCGGAGTTGCGCACTGATCGGCATACACCGCACCAGCCGCCCACCGATCCGGCCCTCGACGGCGGGGGGTATGAGATAGGTGTTCCCGTCGAAGTCGAGCTGCTCGGTTCCACCGCCGGCGACCGGCGTACTCGGATGCAGGTCCACCCGATGCCCTTCGGCCGCATGTGCCAGCTGCACGGTGACCTGCACGAACCGTGCATCCGTCACGGCGTACCCCAGCCCTTCCAGCACCTCCACGACCTGGTCCAGCTGCGGCCTGACCACACCGAGGTCCAGGTCTCCGTGCGGCCGCGTCTGGCGCCCGACCAACGCATCCACGCCCCATCCGCCGTCCACCCAGACATCCAATGGCTCCAGTGCGTCGAGGAGTTGCAGTACTCGTTCCGGCGTCACCGCACGCCTTCCTTTATTCGTTGTGGAGGACCTCGGCGATCGTGGTGCGGGCTGCTGTGCGGGCGGGGAAGTAGGCGCCCGCGGCGGAGATCACGATGCCGGCGAGGACCAGCAGGGCAAGCAGGCCCGCAGGGTATACCTCGAGCATGAAGTCCGGCAGTTCAATTTGGGCGCCGTTGGCCATAGCGGGGACGACCAGGCGGTGGGCGACGATGCCTACCGGGATGCCTAGCAGGCCGCCGACGGCTCCTAGGGCGATCATCGAGGTGACGACCATCAGGGTGACCTGTGCGGGCGTCATGCCGATCGACTTGAGCATGCCCAGGTCGCGGCGGCGTTCGCGGGTGTTGAGTACGACGGTGTTGAAGACACCGAGCGCGGCAACGGTCCCGAGCATCAGCGTGAGGAGTACGACGGTCGCGAGTACGACGGCCACGAACGTGCCGGCGTCCTGACCCTCGGTCTCCTGCAGCCCGGAGTCCTTCGCCTGCACGGCTTTGACTACCGCGTCCAGGTCCGTCCCGGGCTTCACGTTGACCTCGTAGATGTTCGCGCGCAGGTCAGGTGCGATCAGCGCCAGTGTCGCCCAGTTGGACAGCACCTCGTCGCCGGAGTTGTACATCGCCTTCCCGACGATCTGCGCCCGTACGCTCTTGCCCTTCGACTGCAGCGTGATCGTGTCGCCGACGGCCAGACCGCGTTGCTTCAGGAACCGTTCCGACACCACCACCTGTCCCGGACCGTCGAACCAGCGCCCGGCGAGTATCCGATAGCCGACCTGCTCGAAGTCGCCGCGGTAGAACGACACGCGGAGGTCCGACTGTGTACCAGCCAGCCGCATCTCCAGGTCAGCCATCGCCGCCACCGACGTGACGCCAGGCGCAGAACGCAGTACGGCCTCGTCCTCGGCATCGGTCAGCTTCGCACCAGGTGGTGCACCCGGTCCTTCTGGCCCGGAGCCGTTCGGACCCGCGAAGATCGCCAGGTCAACAGCACCCGCTCGACTCGCAGCTGTCTGGTACGTCGTCAGCGACTTCCCCAGGCCCACGGCCAACGTCACGCTGGTGACGCCGAGCACCACAGCCGCGAGCGTCAACGCCGTACGTCCAGGACGAGCGAAGGGCAGCCCCAGGCCCAGACTGACCGACCGGGGCAGCCGGGTCCCGCTCAGCACCCGCTGCACCCGTAGACCTCGCCCAGCTCGCGGTGCGCTCCCCGCGCTGATCGCCTGCGCCGCTGACAGGCTCCGCGCCTTTAGAGCCGGTAGGAACGCGGAGAGCGCAACGAGCGCAGGTACGCCGAGTAGCGTGACTACGTCGACCCAGATCGGGACGCTCGTCCCACCGGCGCCGTAGTTCTCGAAAGCCCGTGTCAGTAGGGATGTGGCGAGTACGTTGCCTAGGACAACACCGCCGGCGCACCCGACGACAGCAGGGATCGAAACCATCCCCAGGTACACCGTCAGTACCTGTGTCGGTGTGAACCCCAGTGACTTCAGCACACCGATGTGCTTGAACCCTGCGACCACAGCACCACTGACGACGTTGGCCACGATCAGTACGGCGACAGCGAGCCCCAGCCACCCGAACACCATCAGGAACGGTATGAAGGTGTTCGGCTGACCCGCTGTGAGAGCCCGCAGCGCCAGGTACGACTGGGTGCCGATGAGCGCATCGCTCGGCAAACCAGCCGTTACAGCCTTCTGTCCGGCCGTGAGCTCTGCGTTGGTGGCGGCGTGGGTGAAGCGGTAGAGCATCTGTGTCGACGTCGGATGCAGTGCGTTCAACTGCTCCGGCGTGACCCACGCGTCGGCCGACTGACTCACGCTGTACGCGAATCCGACGATGGTGAGCGTCTGTCCCCCGGCGGACAGTGTCCCGTTCAGCTGCGGCTTACCGCGACCACTGGACTCTGTCGGGTTCCGGTTGAGCACGATCTCGCCGGGTTTGGTCGCCCAGCGGCCCTTCCACACGTTGAGCCGGTCGACAGCGCCACCGGGATCCGCACGCCCCACAGCTACCAGTGACCCCATCATCTGAGGTTGAGCGAGGTCGAGCGTCACCTGGGGGAACGGTCCGCCGACAGCTGCCGCACTGCGCGCTGCCTCTGTCAGCTGTGCATCAGTCACCTTGCTGCGGTCGTACGACGCAGTCAGCTGCGAACCGCTCTGCTTCGCGTACGCACGGTCGAACGGACCGCTCGACGCAGCCAGCAGGCCCAGTGCGACGACGATCATCGTGGTGGAGAGCAGTACGACGACGCCGATCACCACTGTCTGCACACGACGACGCCGTACAGCCGCTCGCGCTACAGGCCACACGGCGCTCACGCCGTACGCTCCAGGCTGCGTTCGCCGGCAATCTGCCCGTCGACGAAGTCGATGACCCGGCTGGCGCAGCGTGTCGCGAGTTGCTGGTCGTGTGTCACCAGCAGAAGCGTCTGGCCGATCTGGTTGAGGTCCAGGAGCAGGTCCATCACCTGCTCGCCGGCACGAGTGTCGAGTGCACCTGTCGGTTCGTCGGCGAGGAGGATGGCTGGGCGGTTCATGAGCGCACGCGCGACCGCGACTCGTTGCCGCTCGCCACCACTCAGCTGGGACGGGTAGGTGTTGCGGCGACCGGCTATGCCCAGCTCCTCGAACAGCTCGAGTGCGCGCTTTCGTGCGTGCGCGGCCGACGTACCGGTGAGCTGCGCGGCCAGTGCGACGTTGTCGAGCGCTGACAGGTCGTCCAGCAGGTTGAAGAACTGGAAGATCATCCCGATCCGTCGGCGCCGGAACAGCGCCAGCCCTTTCTCGTCCAGCGTCCCCAGGTCGTCGCCGTGCACCACGACGGACCCTGAGGTCGGCCGGTCCAGCCCGGCGACCATGCTGAGCAGGGTCGACTTGCCACTGCCGGACGGTCCCATCACCGCGACCGCCTCACCGGCGTGGATCTCCAGCGACACTCCGTCGAGTGCGGCGGATTCGCCGTACTCCTTGCGTACGGCGGTGAGCTGTACGACTGCCTGTCCGTTGTCGTCCGTCATGCTGCTCACGCTAGGGCCGGCAGGCGACCGCTGACGTCACCCTGCCGAGGTAATGTCCGCGCGCTGTCATCCTGGAGATGTACGGCGTGCGTCTGGCGGATGATGCGCTTGGGGGGACGGCTTGGGACAGTGGACCTCGTGATGTGGTTCCTTGTGGCGTTGCCGGCCGTGGCCGCTGGTCTGCTCGCGTTCGCATACGTGCGGGCGCGGCGTGCCCACACGCGGGCGCTGGAGGAGCGCGGGTGGTTGCTGGAGCGCGAACGGGAGACAGCGGCGCGGAACGCGGTGGACGCGGAGCGGGCCCGGATAGCGCACGACCTGCACGACATCGTGAGCCACAACGTCAGCGTCATGGTCATCCAGACCGGTGCGGCCCGGCAGGTGCTGGCAACCTCACTGAACGAGGCGGAGGCAGCCCTGCTTGCGGTAGAAGCTGCAGGCCGCGACACCATGGCTGAACTGCGGCACCTGCTCGGGCTACTCGCACCTAAGGCCGACGGCTTCGAGGACGACGCCCTCGCTCCCCAGCCGAGTCTGACTCGTCTGAGCGAGCTGATCGACCGGATCGCGTTCGCCGGTCTCCCTGTCGAGGTGCGGATCTCTGGGGATCCGTACCCGCTTCCGACCGGCTTGGACGTCACGGCGTACCGCGTCATCCAGGAGGCGCTGACCAACGCGCTCAAGCACGGCGACGGCGTCAGGGCCGAGGTAACCGTCCGCTACGCGCCACACGCGTTGCGGGTCGAGGTCCTCAACTCCGGCCCGAGCGTCCTGACTGGCAGCGGTCGTCCAGTGGGAGTTGACGGTGAAGGCCGGGGGCTCCTCGGCCTCAAGCAACGGGTCGCCGTGTACGGCGGCCAGCTCGACGCCCGCCGGCGCCTCGGTGGGGGCTTCCGCGTCCGCGCCAAGCTCCCGCTGGAGCGCCCGTGACCACGCGCGTGGTGATCGCGGACGACCAGGCCCTGGTACGCACCGGCTTCCGTATGATCCTCACCGCCCGCGGCATCGAGGTCGTCGGCGAGGCCGCGGACGGTGCCGAAGCAGTCGACGCCGTACGCCGTCTGCACCCGGACGTCGTCCTGATGGACATCCGCATGCCCACGATGGACGGTCTGGAAGCCACTCGCCGCATCCTGGCCACCCCGACCGACTGCCGCGTCCTGATCCTCACCACGTTCGACCTCGACAGCTACGTGTACGCCGCCCTGGCCGCCGGCGCCAGCGGCTTCCTCCTGAAGGACGTGACGCCCGAACACCTGGCCGCAGCCGTCCGCCTGGTCACCACCGGCGACGCCCTCTTGTCACCCTCCATCACCCGCCGCCTGGTCGAACGCTTCGCCACCCCGGCAGCGGCCCAACCCGCCATCCACCGCGACCTGTCCAACCTCACGCCCCGCGAACTGGAAGTCCTCACCCTGATGGGCCAAGGCCTGTCCAACACCGAGATCGCGACCACCCTCACCCTCAGCGAAGCCACCGTGAAGACCCACGTCGCCCGAATCTTCGCCAAACTAGCCCTCCGAGACCGCTCCCAAGCCGTGGTCCTCGCCTACGAAACCGGCCTGGTCACCCCCGGAGAGCGCTAACCCTTGCTGATTGACTTCCGGGTCAACTAGATTCGCCACCTTCTCAATCGCGGGGACGGATCGCCATGCGTGACGAAACGGTATGCATTCTGTGTGCGGCGCGGGGACCTTTCCGCCGTCGCTTCACCAAGGACGACTACGGCATCGCCGAATGCCTGACGTGCGGCCTCGTTCAGCTCCAGCCCACGCCGACACCGGAAACCCTCCGCGCCCTGTACGAGACAGACTCGTACTTCGGCGGTGAGGGCTCGGGCTACTCGGAGTACGAGAGCCAAGAGCCGGAGTACCTCGCAACCTTCCGGGAGGACGTCCGCCGGATCGCCGAGTTCGCCCCGTCCGGCAAGGTCCTGGAGGTGGGCTGCGGCTACGGCTACTTCCTTCAGTGCGCGCTGCAGGCCGGGTATGACGCCTACGGCATCGATCTCTCACCAACCGCGGTCAAGTGGGCGTCGGAGCGGCTGCCGAACCGGGTCTTCTGCGGTTTGCTGGAGGAGGTGCCGGAGATCCAGGGCCAGCAGTACGACGTGATTTTCGGATCGCACCTCATCGAACACCTCACCGAACCAGGCGCGTTCCTCGAGCGCGCCGGCAAGCTGCTCCGGCCGGGCGGTCTGCTCGTCCTGGTAACGCCCAACATCGCAAGCCTGCTGTCGCGGGCGTCCGGCCGACGATGGGTGTCCTACAAGATCCCCGAGCACGTCAGCTACTACGACCCCCGCACAATCACAGCTCTCCTGGACCGCGCCGGCTTCTCCGTCCGCGCCGTCGACAGCGCCTACCAGTACTACGCCCTCCCGTTCGTGGCCAGCCGCGTCCGTGAACTCCTGGACCCCGTCTCCCGCCTCATCCCACCCATCGAGCGCCTCCGCCCCCTAACCACCCGCCGAATCCGAGTAACCAGCGGCTCGATGCGAGTAGTCGCAACCCGGAACGACACACCCCTCTGACCTCGTACAACAGCAGAAAGGCCCCACCGCGAACAGTGGGACCTTTCAACAACTGCCCTCTCGGGGAAGTGGCGGAGGATACGAGATTCGAACTCGTGAGGGGTTGCCCCCAACACGCTTTCCAAGCGTGCGCCCTAGGCCTCTAGGCGAATCCTCCAAGCGGAGAGAATACCGAGGCGCAGCGGGAATCCGAAATCGGGGCGGGAACCTGAGGGGCGCCGGCGCGGTCGGACCCTAGGGTCAGCGGATGGGTGACGAGAAGCAGCTAGCCGAGCAGGGCTGGAGCTAGCGCGCGCCACTGCTCGATGGGCTGGGGGCCTGTTACTCCGGTGATCACGTTGACGGCGACGTGGTTCGCGCCGGCGTCGAGGTGCTCGGTCAGCTTGGACTTGATGTCCGCCGGACTGCCCCAGGCGGCGAGTGAGTCGACCATGTGGTCGGGCAGTTCGGACAGGTCGCTCTCACTGAAGCCCTGCCGCTTCAGCGAGGCGGCGTACCCAGGGATGCGCGGGAAGAAGTTGATGGTGTCCCGTGCGATCGCCCGAGCCCGGTCCGCGTCTGTCTCCAGTACGACGAGGTGGCTGACGGCCAGGAGCTTGTCCGGACCAAGGACCTTCCGCGCCTCAGCGGAGTACGCCGCGCTGGTCAGGAACGGGTACGCGCCGGCGGACCGGTCCGCGGCGAGCTTCAGCATCCGTGGACCAAGCGCAGCGAGCACTCGACGCTCCACAGGTACGTCCAGCTCGTCCAGGTACGCGTTGAGCGTGGCGATCGGTTTGGCGCCGTGCGCCCCACCCAGACCGACGGTGAACCGTCCCGGCGCAGATGCCTCCAGCTCGGCGTACGTCGTACTCACGTCGGCCGCGCTGTACTTCACCACCGCCAGGATCCCGCTGACGAACTTGATCGCCGTCGTCGCGCCCACCAGATCGGTGATGGTCTGCAGGCCCGGCAGCGGGCCGCCGGACAGCCAGATCGCCGGATACCCGAGTTCTTCGGCCGCCCGCGCCGCCGCGATGGACTCCGCACTGCTGTCGAGCCCGGTCGTGATACCGAAGGGGCCGAATTGATGATCCGTCACTGAACCAGAGTGATCCTGATCGGGTCCGGCCGCCAGGGGTGTTCGCTCAGAGCGTTCGCAGGGGATCGTGGCCGACCGACATCAGCCGGTGCCGCCAGTGCGCGTCCCCGGCCGTGGGCTCCGGTTCGTCACCACGCTGCTGACGAACCCGCCGTACGACGCGCTCCATCGCCGCCATGTCGTCGTCCGTGAGATCGGCCCGCCGCTTGCCGAGGATGTGCACCACGTGCTCCCCGAGCTCGTGGCCCGTCTCGTCCGGCGTCGGCTCGGTCGCCTCGCCCGCGGCATCCGTCCGCAGCCAGTCCTCGAGCTCCCTCGACGTCATGTTCACCAGTTGGTGGAATTCGTTCCACAGGTCATCGCTGACCCGGTTCTCGGCCATCACTACCTCCTCCGTAGGCGGGTACCCACAGCAGCGAGCCGAAATCAGGGCCCGGCCGATTCCCGGATGGCGAGGGGGATCCCGTACACTTCTTGCTGGTTCCCCGCGTGGCGGTATCTCGCCCAATCCCCCCAGGGCCGGAAGGCAGCAAGGGTAAGTGAGCTCTTCCGGGTGCGCGGGGAATCCTCATGTCTAGGCTCGGTCCTCCCGAGACAGAGGAGCGCGATGAACCCCGAGAGTCGTTACCTGCAGGAACTGATCATCGCGGAGCTCGGTGTGCCCGCGACGTTCGAGGTGGACAACGAGGTCGAGCAGCGGGTCGAGTTCCTCGCGGAGCGACTGCGGCGGACCGGCGCGACGGCGTACGTGCTCGGGATCAGCGGCGGCGTCGACTCCGCCACGGCGGGCCGCCTCTGCCAGCTCGCGGTGGAGCGGGTCCGGTCGGAGGGTGGTCAGGCGACGTTCGTCGCGATGCGGCTGCCGTACGGTGTGCAGGCCGACGAGGCGGACGCGCAGCGCTCACTCGAGTTCATCAAGCCCGACGAGACCCTCGTCGTCGACGTGAAGCCGGCCACCGACGCCATGGTCGAGGCGGTGCGGCACTCCGGCCTCGGCGACCGTGAGGACTTCCACGTCGGCAACATCAAGGCCCGTCAGCGCATGGTCGCGCAGTACCTCGTGGCAGGTGCCCGCGGCGGTCTGGTGGTCGGCACCGACCACTCGGCGGAGGCGGTGATGGGCTTCTTCACCAAGTACGGCGACGGCGCCTGCGACCTGACGCCGCTGTCCGGGCTCACGAAGCGGCGCGTCCGCGCCGTCGGCGAGCGGCTCGGCGCATCACCGGACATCACCGGCAAGGTGCCGACCGCGGACCTGGAGACGAACAACCCGGGCGTCCCGGACGAGACCGTCCTGGGCGTGACGTACGACGAGATCGACGACTTCCTCGAGGGCCGCGACGTGGACGAGAAGGCCGCGAGCACGATCATCGCGACACACCGCCGTACGGCCCACAAACGAGCCGTCCCCCTCGCCTTCAGCTGAGGAACTCCGTCACCAGCCGGGCGAAGAGGTCCGCTTGCTCGGCGTGCAGGAAGTGCCCGGCGCCGGTCGCGTAGTAGTAAGTGCCTTCCGGTACGTCGGAACGGAACAGCTCGATCTCCCGCGGGCTGGTGGCCGGGTCGTGCTCGCCCTTGATCAGGAGAGCCGGCTGCGTCAGTTGACCGAGGTACTGCAAGAGGGGCTCCACGAAGCCGGCTGACTTGGTGATCTCGCTGGAGAAATGGCCGGAGCGCTCGTGGTACTCGTCGGGGAGCTCAATGCCGGCGGGTAGCTGCAGATCCTGGGAGTCCGGGCCGAGGTACATCCCCATGCGCTTGTCGCCGAGCTGGGCGAGCAGTGCGATCCGCTCGTCCCACATTTGCTTGGTTGCCGGACCGGTGTGTGGCGGGAGCTGGACACCCGGGAGAAGTGGCAGTGCGGCGCGGACGAGGTTCTCGGTGGCGAGCGCCATGTCCCAGGCGGGGTTCTCGAAAACGACGCGGGTGACCGAGTCCGGGTGCGCGACGGCGTACCGGAGTGCGAGGCGGCCGCCGTACGAATGACCGAGCAGGGACCACCGCTCGATTCCGAGGTGCTCGCGTAGCGCCTCGAAGTCGGCGATCAGGTCCTGTTCGTCCACCGGACCGGTGAGTGCGTCGGACCGCTGTACGCCGCGCTGGTCGACACCGATCAGATGGAAGTCCCTGGCGAGCCGGTCGCCCTGGAACGCCATGAAGTCGTACGAGCCCGCACCGGGGCCGCCGTGGACGAAGAGCAGTGGCGGCGCATCTGTGCGGCCGCGCTGGTCGACGTACAGCCTGGTGTCACGGACCTCCGTCAGCATGACCGGAGCGTAGTGCGCGCCTGGTTCAGGCGGTGTGGGCGAGTTGTAGCTGGCGGACGCGGTTGGCGAGGCGGGCCAGGCGGATGGTGGCGATGTTCCGGTACGCCGGGCGGAGGACCGTCGCGAGCGGGCCCGACTGCTCGAACGTGTGGGTGACCCGGCTGTCCGCCCCGATGGTCCACACGCCGACCTCGCGGAACCCGGGGACCTGCCAGACGATCTCGACGCGGTCCGCCTCGACCACTGTGTACTGCAGCTCGCCGGAGAAGCCTGGACGCACGCGGAGCGCGTAGCGGGTCCCCGGGTTCGTCTCGCGGGGGCCGTCGATGGCGATGAACGCCTCGTTCCACTCCGGCAGGCCCAGGGCGTCCAGCAGCACCTGCCGGATCGCCGCCTGGCCGGCGTGGATGGTCTCGGTGGCCTGTTCCATGACTAGTTCTCCTGGTGGGCGAGTGCGGGACCCCGACGGCGGGCCAAGGCAGCCCCGGTCGGGAAGGCGTCGGCTAGCGAGCGCAGGGTCGAGATCGTCTCGTCGAGCGCCTGGCCGGCGAGACGGTCGTCCATGGTGCGGTGCAGCCGGTTCTCCGCGGTGATGATGCGGCGGTGCAGCGCGCGGCCCTGCGGAGTCAGGCTGAGCGCGAGATAACGCCGGTCGACCTTGTCGATGCCGCGTTTGACCAGGCCCTGCGCGACGAGCCGGTCGACGAGACGGCTCGGACTGTTGCCGGTCTCGCAGACGAGCAGCCCGCCGAGAGCGTTCAGCGTCAATGGGCCGTGGTCGCGCAGCACGCGCAGAACCTCTGCCTGGGAAGGCGTTATGCCGAGCGGGCGCAGCTCCGCCGCGAGCAGGCGGTTG
Source organism: Kribbella pratensis (assembly GCF_004366075.1). Lineage (GTDB taxonomy): Bacteria > Actinomycetota > Actinomycetes > Propionibacteriales > Kribbellaceae > Kribbella > Kribbella pratensis. The sequence goes on from NZ_SODU01000002.1 coordinate 877,287, forward strand.
CCCTCACGCTGGATCGCCAGCACGAGATAACGAAGCTCCTCGACAACCTTCATGGCAGATATATTACACGACACGTGTGTCATGTCATCTGTTGGTCGTGAGTGTCTCGGCAACTGTTGCCTGAGGCGACAGTTCCGGATGAGTTCCGGAGGAGTGCCGGAGAAAGTCCGGTTGAGGTCATGGTCAAGGTGACACCGCGACTGGCACAGTGTCTGCATGAAGGGTCTGATGCAGAGTTACCAGCTGTCCCTGGACACGATCTTCCGGCGGGCGGAGCAGTTCTACCCGGACAAGACCGTCTACACAGGCGGTCCGGCACCGACGAACGTGACGTACGGCGAGTGGGCGGACCGGACCAGACGCCTGGGCGGGGTGCTGGACACGCTCGGGATCAGCCCTGACGGCCGCGTCGCCACCTTCGCGTGGAACTCGGGACGTCACCTCGAGCTGTACTTCGCCGCGCCCTGCACCGGCCGGGTGCTGCACACGCTGAACATCAGACTCTTCCCCGATCAGGTCGTGTACATCGCGAACCATGCCGAGGACGAGGTCGTGTTCGTCGACCGCTCGCTGCTCGGGTTGTTCCTGCCGTTGCTGGAGCGGCTGCCGAAGGTTCGCCATGTCGTCGTCATGGACGACCTGCCGGCGGGGGCGCCGTCGGCGGAGATCCCGGACGACCCGCGGTTCCACGACTACGAGGAGCTGGTCGCCGCGGCCCAACCGGTGGAGTTCCACGTCGAGGACGAGAACCAGGCTGCCGCGATGTGTTACACGAGCGGTACGACGGGAAACCCGAAGGGCGTCGTCTACTCACACCGGTCCACCTGGCTGCACTCGATCGGTGTGCTGACCAACGCCGGCATCGGACTCGCCGAGACCGACACCGTGATGCCGGTCGTGCCGATGTTCCACGCGAACGCCTGGGGCCTGGCACACGCGGCGCCGATGGCCGGTGCGTCGCTGGTGTTCCCAGGGCCGGACATGAGCCCGCAGGGGATTCTCAAACTGCTCCAGGAGCAGGAGGTCACGCTGTCGGCGGGCGTACCAACGATCTGGCAGGGTTTGCTGCCGCTGCTCGAAGGGGTGGAGTTGCCGAAGTTGCGTCGGATCCCGTGCGGTGGGTCCGCGGTACCGGAGGCGCTGTCGGAGGCGTTCCGTGCGAAGTTGGGCCGGCCGATCCTGCAGGCGTGGGGGATGACGGAGACCAGCCCGGTGGCGACCGCGGCGCACGTGCCCGAGCGGAACAAGGACCTTCCGGAGGAGGAGCAGGCGCATCTGCGGGCGCGGGCCGGTCTGCCGTTGCCGGGGGTCGAGGTGCGGATTGTCGAGCCCGGTTCGATCACGCCGTTGCCGTGGGACGACGAGGCGACCGGCGAGCTGCAGGTGCGTGGACCGTGGATCGCTGCGGAGTACTACCGGCCGGACGACGGGGTGCAGCTGAACACGGAGGACGGGTGGATGAAGACCGGGGACGTCGCCGCCATCGATCAGTACGGGTCGGTGCGGATCGTCGACCGGACGAAGGACCTGGTGAAGTCCGGCGGCGAGTGGATCAGCTCGGTCGAGCTGGAGAACCTGCTGATGGCCCATCCTGCGGTGAAGGAGGCCGCGGTGATCGGCGTACCGCATCCGAAGTGGGACGAGCGGCCGCTGGCGTGTGTCGTTCTTCAGGAGGGTGCGAGCGCGACGGGCGAGGAGATCCTCGAGTACCTGCAGCCGTTGGTCGCGAAATGGTGGCTCCCCGATGCGGTCGAGTTCATCGACGAGGTCCCGAAGACGTCAGTTGGCAAGTTCTCGAAGAAGGACCTCCGCAGCCGCTTCGCGAACTACCACTTGAAGTAGGGGTGCTCAGGCGAAGCTGACGTGGAAGTGGTTCTGGAGGTGCGCGAGGGTTACGTCCACGAACTCTTGAGGCCACTCGCCGCCGGTTCGTTCGGCGAGGGCGGTGCCGCGGGTGATGAACTGGCGGCAGATGTACTGGTGCGCCGCGATGATGTCCGCGAGCTCGGTGCCGGCGGCCGGGATGGACTCCAGAGCGGCGCGTTGCTCGTCGGACAGGAACGCGTTCAGGCGCTTGGCTCCGCCGTTTCGGCGTACGCCGCGTTCGGCGAGCATGAGCGCGATGAGCTGGTCGCGGACGACGCCGATGCCCTGATTGCCGACGATCCGCTCGTCGCGCCCGAGGACCGTGACCAGATTTCCGAGGAAGTAGAAGAAGAGGTTCACGGTGGCGGCCGGCCAGTACGGTTCCCCGGGCCGGCCACCCTTCGGTGCGAGATCGCCCTCCGGGAACAGGGTCCCGTCCCGGTCGAACAGCACCCGTACGCCGTCGTACTGGAACCGGTCGAACGAGGCGAGCGGATGCACGATCAGATCGACGTGCAACCAGTCCGCCGTGATCCCGACCCCGCCGATCATCCCCGGCAGCCGGTCCGCCAGCACGGTCGGCCCGGCGAGCTCCCGCAGTACGTCGTCCCAATGCTCCGTGAACCACTCGGTGCTGTCGTCGGTCACCACCAGATGTACGTCGACATCGCTGAACCGATCGGATGCGCCTGTCGCGTAACTGCCGATCAGGTACACCGCCAGGACCCGCGCGTCGCCGCGCAGTACCTCTCCCGCGCGCGCGATCACCGCCTGCTGCCGCTGGTCCCCAGTCGTCACCGGACCACCCTAGGACGCTCAGCAGGGCGGGGGCGGGGAATTGTCCGCGGGCGGCGCTAGGGTTGCGGGCGTGGAAGCGCCCCTTGCCTTGTACCGCCGGTACCGCCCGGACACGTTCGCGCAAGTGATCGGGCAGGACCACGTCACCGCGCCGCTGCGGAACGCGCTGAGCAACAACCGGGTGAATCACGCCTACCTGTTCTCCGGGCCGCGCGGATGCGGAAAGACCACCAGCGCGCGGATCCTCGCCCGGGCGATCAACTGTGAGAAGGGACCGATCGCCGAGCCGTGCGGGGTGTGCAAGTCGTGCACCGATCTGGCGCGCGGCGGGCCCGGCAGTATCGACGTGATCGAGATCGACGCGGCGTCGCACGGTGGTGTCGACGACGCCCGTGACCTGCGCGAGCGGGCGTTCTTTGCGCCGGTCGAGAGCCGCTACAAGATCTACATCATCGACGAGGCGCACATGGTGACCACGCAGGGCTTCAACGCCCTGCTGAAGCTGGTCGAGGAGCCGCCGCCGCACCTCAAGTTCATCTTCGCCACCACCGAGCCCGACAAGGTGATCGGGACGATCCGGTCGCGGACGCACCACTATCCGTTCCGCCTGGTGCCGCCGAAGGTGCTCGCGGACTACATGGCGACCCTGTGCGAGTCCGAGGGTGTGTCGATCGAGCCGGCCGCGCTGCCGCTGGTCGTGCGGGCCGGCGCCGGGTCGGTGCGTGACTCGCTGAGCGTGCTCGACCAGTTGATCGGTGGTGCGGGGCCGGCCGGGGTGACATACGAGCTGGCGGTCGCGCTGCTCGGGTTCACGCCGGACTCGCTGCTCGACGCGTGCGTGGACGGGTTCGCGGCGCATGACAGCGCGGCGGTGTTCGAGACGATCGAGAAGGTTATCGAGACCGGTCAGGACCCGAAGCGGTTCGCCGAGGACCTGCTGCGGCGGCTGCGGGACCTCGTCATCCTGTCCGCCGTGCCGACGGCTGTGACCTCCGGGCTGATCGAGGCCGCTGAAGACCAGGCGGAGCGACTGCAGACGCAGGCCGCTGGGATCGGCCCGGCGGAGCTGACGCGGGCGGCGGACATCGTCGCGGAGGGCTTGCTGGACATGCGTGGCGCGACCGCGCCCCGTCTGCAGCTCGAGCTGATCTGCGCGAAGGTGCTCCTTCCAGGGGCCGACGACTCCACGAACGGCATCCAAGCCCGCCTCGACCGCATGGAACGCCGCCTCACGATCGGAGTCCCCGGAGGCTCGGCGGATGCTGCAGCGGTCAGCGCAGGTAGGCCGGACTCCCCCCAAGCACCTGCTGCTACGCCGGGCGCTGCCGCCACGAGCAGAGCGGCCGCCCGAGCCGCCGCAACCACAGGCAATCGCCCAGCACTCACCGAGCCACCCAGTGCACCGCCCGCTCAGGCTGGCCCAGACGTCGCAGTTGCTCCGGGCAGCACGGCCGGCGCGAGCGATGGGGCTGGCAGCGGTGGTCAGTCGGCGGGCAGCGGACCGGAGGGTGCGTCTGGCGGTGACGCATCTGTGGCTGCTGTGTCCGGTGCTGGGGTTGGTGGCGACGAGGCCAGGCGGTCTGGTGGCGGTGCCGGGCCTGCGACACAGGGCTCTAATGGCGGTGCCGGGCCTGCGGCGCAGGGCTCTGGTGGTGGGGCGCGTACGGGTGCCTGGGGTGACGAGGCCGCTGCACAGGTCAGTTCACCTGCACAGCCCAGCACTCCGGCACAGTCCAGTGCGCCTGCGCAGGCTGGTGGGGTCGGGGCCGTTGGGTTGGGGGATATTCGGCGGTTGTGGCCTGAGGTTTTGGAGGCGGTGAAGGCGCAGCGGCGGTTCGCTTGGATCATGCTGAGTCAGAACGCTCAGGTGATCGCGATCGACGATCAGACGCTCACACTCGGGCTGGTGAATGCTGGTGCCCGGGAGAGCTTCGCGCGTTCGGGAAGTGACGAGATTCTTCGCCAGGCGATGATCGACACCATTGGCGTCGATCGCCGGGTCGAGGCTGTCGTCGACCCGTCGACCGACCCGGGAGCGGGGGGCGGCTCGGCCGCCCGGCCCGGCCCGCAATCAGGCGGACCTGCTAACTCAGGTGATTCCAGCCCACAGTCCGGTGGCGCCGGCGGCCCTGGGGCTGCAGGTCCCGGCAGCCCGACCGCTGATGCAGGCGGCGCAGGCATCAGCGGTCCAGGTGCAGGCGGATCGGGTGCAGGCGGTCCAGGTGGCGGACCGGGTGCAGGTGGGCCGGGTGGCGGACCGGGTGCAGGTGGGCCGGGTGCGGGTGGGCCCAGTGTGAGCGGTTCGGAGACGGGCGGTCCGGGGGGTGCGAGGGCAGGTGGTCCCGGCGTGAGCAGTCCCGGGGCTGGCGGTTCAGGTGCTGGCGGTTCAGGTGCTGGCGGTTTGGGTGCAGCTGGATCAGGTGCGGGTGTAGTAGGCCGAGTAGGTGCGGGCGGCGTTGATTCTGGAGCGGCGGGTGTTGCGGCTCGGGGGACTGGGGATGAGGGGCGGACCGGGCAGTGGGGGGATGGGCCTGGGGCGGTTGCTTTGCAGGAGCCGCCTGATTCTGAGTTCGACGTACCGCCGGAAGATCCTTGGATGGACGGGCCGGCCGCACGGCCTGCGAGGCAGCAGCCGGCGCAGCAGTCTGCGGCGGAGCGGCGGGAGCAGGCCGGGAGTAAGCGTCGGGCGGCTGAGGCCGCGGTTGCCGCTGAGCAGGCGCGGCAGGCGGCTTCTGCGGCCGCGGCTGCTCCTGAGGTGCCGCTGACTCCCGAAGAGGAAGCCGACTCGATCGGCGAGGACGACGTCGTCCTGGAAGAGGACTCCCGTTCGCACACGGACCTCCTCCGAGAAACCCTCGGAGCCCAGATCATCACCGAAGAACCCAACTGATCGTCACCCGACCACCCGCCCGGCCGCCCGGCCCCCGGGCATGAGACCGGACAAAAGGCGACCGCCCGGACCCCTGGTGTGGGCTTGTGACGGATGCTGGGCTCGTGGTCGATGAGGACGTCGTAGCAGCGCTGGCGGGCAGCTTTCTCGGGAGGCTGCCACCGGACGTCGTGGGGCAGTTGCTCGCGGCAGGACACCGAACGGATTACCCGGCGGGCAGCACGATCTACCGGGAGGGATCTGCTCCCAAGGCGCTCCTGGTCGTGAACGGGCTCTTGCGCGTTTACATGACCTCGCCAGAGGGACGGCAGGTGACCGTGCGGTACGCGCGGAACTGCGACGTACTCGGAATCGCCGTACTGGTAGGAGGGCCGGCGGATGTCGGTGCACAGACGCTCGCGGACTGCACGCTGTTCCGGATCGATGGCGCGACCTTGACCGCCGTCGGGCGCAACGACAGCTGCGTTGCGTGGGCCTTGGCCGAGGAGCTCGGCCGCAGGCTGTACGAGAACCTGCAACAGACCGCGATCAACGCGTTCGGCACCGTCCGGCAACGGGTCGCCGGTCACCTGCTGGATCTCGCCTCGGCGCAGCAGCGTCCGCGCGGCGACCTCGTCGCACGGGTAACCCAGCAGGACCTCGCCGATGCCGTCGGCTCGGCACGTGAGGTGGTGGCGCGAGTACTCCGGGACTTCCGGCTGGCCGGCCTGGTCGCGACCGCACCGGACCGGATCCAGATCCTCGACGCTGACGGCCTGTACGACCAGTCGTGGAACCCGGCCGCCGGGTGATCGCGGTCACCGGAGCCCACTACAAAAGTCACAGACACGTGGAGACCGCGGGCCGAAGACTGATGCTCTCGGACCCGAATCGGTCGGGCCGATCGCCAGTCGAGGAGGCCAGATGTCCAGCGAAGCGAACACGTCGCAAGCGCTCCGCGGAAATGCAGACCCGATCAAGGCGGTGTCGGTCATCAGCACCGGCAGTGTCGAGATCCACCCCGAGCACGCACTCGGTACGAAGAAGCCGCTGTACTGGTGGTTGCTCACCTCGCGCCGGTGGTTGCCGCCTCGGCCGATCAACGTCTACGTCATCGAACACGCGAAGGGTCTGCTGCTGTTCGACACCGGCCAGGATCGGGCCTCGGTGACCGACGACTCGTACTTCCCCGGCGGGTTCCCGGGCATCGTCTACGAGCGGCTGGCCAAGTTCCACATCGGCGCGGACGAGACGCTCGACACTCAGTTGGCCACCCTCGGGTACGCCGCTTCGGATGTCAGCACTGCGGTGATCTCACACCTGCACCAGGACCATATCGGGGGGATCCCTCGACTCGGCGGTGCCGAACTGCTGATCACTCCGGCGGAATGGGCCCAGCTGACCGGCTTCTCTCCTGAGTCACGCGGATTCCTCCGCGCGCACATCGACGTACCGGGCGCCAAGTGGAAGCACGTCAGCTTCGAACCGGTCACCGACACGGCGCTGGCGCCGTTCACCGAGTCGCTCGACCTGATGGATGACGGCTCGCTGGTCCTGCTCCCGACGCCGGGGCACACGCCGGGCTCGGTCTCACTTCTCGTACGGCGGCGCGCACAGCCGCCGCTGTTGCTCGTCGGAGATCTCACGTACGAGGCCTCGCTGCTCGAACGACGGCAACTACCTGGTGTCGGGAACCGTGATCAGCTCGCGAGGACCACCGAGAACGTCCTGGCCCTCGCCGGACGACTGCCCGGCTTGGTCATCCTTCCGGCGCATGACCCGACGGCGGCGGACCGGCTGCTCGGGGCCTCGCGATGAGCGCGGCGCGGCAGCTGCGATTCACCAACACGATCACGATCGACCGGCCACCGGCCGAGGTGTTCGAGTACTTGGCTCATCTCGAGAACGTGCCGCGGTGGAACTATGCGATCGGTGAGACCCGGAAGATCACCAATGGACCGGTCGGCGTCGGGGCGCGTTACCTGCAGACCCGGACGATCCCGGTCCACGCCGAGGAAACCCTGGAAATCACCGAGTTCGAGCCTGACCGGGGACTCAGCCTCAGCGGAACGCTGAGCTCGATGCCTGCGCGCATCAGTTACACGCTCCATCCGGACGGGAATGCGACCACCCTGACCAACACCATCGAGCTGCAGCCGCCGCGCCACCTGGCGCTGGTGGCGCCGATCGCGGTCCGTCGGATCAAGTCCGCGGTCGCGGCCAACCTCGCAGTACTCCAGGAGATCCTCGAACGCGCCTGAGCGGACCGTGGACGAAGCTGTCCACAGGGGTGTGGAAAAACTGGGGAGACTGGTCGGTTTCTGGGGGTGGGTGGGGTTGTCCGCCGGACCGGCTAGTGTTGAGGCTCCGGTTGTTGAGCGGTTCGGACGAGGAGATCGCAGTGTTCGACGGTGGCGGTGCTGGGGGCTTCGATATGTCCAACCTGCTCGCGCAGGCACAGGCGATGCAGAACCAGTTGATGGAAGCGCAGGCCGACCTGGAGGGTCAGGAGATCGAAGGATCCGCCGGCGGCGGTCTGGTGACCGCCCTGGTGTCCGGCACTGGCGAGCTTCTCAGCCTGGACATCAAGAAAGAGGCCGTCGACCCGGACGACACCGAGACGCTGGCCGACCTGATCGTCGCCGCGGTCCGGGACGCCTCGGAGAACGCGAAGCAGGCCGCGGCCGCCGCGATGGGTCCGCTGGCCGGTGGGCTGGGCGGCGCGTTCGGCGGTGAGGGCGGCTTCCCCGGCTTCGGCGGCGCGCCCGGCGGCGGTTCGTCCGCCCCAGCCGGCTTCGGCCTGCCCGGTGCACGGCCCGCGGTCGAGTCGGGCGACGACGCCGACGGGAACGACGCCCCCCAGACCAACCGGCCGAGCGGCCCCGCCAACCCGGGCTCGGCCAACGAAGGTCAGGCACGCCCAGGCGCGGACGACCGCGGTGGAGTCGGGTTCGTGAACCCGGGCAGCTCGGCCGGCGAGCCCGGTCAGAACCCGGGCTGACGTGTACGAGGGGGCCGTTCAGGATCTCATCGACGAGCTGGGGAGGTTGCCTGGTGTGGGTCCGAAGTCCGCGCAGCGGATCGCGTTCCATCTGCTGGCGGCCGACGAGACCGACGTACGGCGGCTCGCGCATGTGCTCGTGCAGGTGAAGGAGAGGGTCAAGTTCTGCGAGATCTGCGGCAACGTCTCCGAGGAGACGCAGTGTCGGATCTGCCGGGACCCGCGACGCGACCTGAGCCTGATCTGTGTGGTCGAGGAGGCCAAGGACGTGGTCGCCATCGAGCGCACCCGCGAGTTCCGCGGCCGGTACCACGTGCTCGGCGGGGCGATCTCGCCGATCGAGGGCATCGGGCCGGACGAGTTGCGGATCAAGGAGCTCATGCAGCGGCTGGCGAGCGGTGAGGTGACCGAGATCATCCTGGCCACCGATCCGAACCTCGAAGGTGAGGCGACCGCAACGTACTTGAGCCGTCTGCTGCGGCCCATGGGGTTGCGCGTCACCCGATTGGCTAGTGGACTTCCAGTAGGCGGTGACCTCGAGTACGCCGACGAGGTGACCCTCGGACGGGCGTTTGAAGGGCGACGATCGATCGATGACTGAACCAACAGATATTGCAGAGCGGGCACTGAGCACGGACTCCGAGGATCTCGAGGAGTTCGCGGAGCAGATCGCGGACCAGGTCCGGAGCTTCCTGATCTCGGTCCGCGACATCGCCGCGCAGCCGGACGAGGACGGGGTCGACGAGGGCCTCGCCTCGCTGCCGTACCTGCTGCTCGAGGTGAGCCAGTTGCTGCTCGCCGGCGGCCGGCTCGGCGCGTTCGAGGACTTCGTGCCGGAGGAGCGCTTCGAGAGCGACGCCGGCCCGGACCCGGACCTGGATGCGATGCGGGACCGGCTCGCGGCGCTGTTCGAGGGCCTGGACGAGTATGCGGAGGTCTTCGATCCGTATGCCGCTCCGCCGGAGATCACCGTCAACCGGCTCTCCGACGACCTGACCGCGATCGCGACCGACCTGGTGCACGGCCTCGCGCACTACGAGGACGGCCGGGTCGTCGAGGCGCTGTGGTGGTGGCAGTTCTCGTACGTGTCCACGTGGGGTGCCGCTGCGAGCGCCGTACTGCGGGCCATCCAGTCGCTGATCGCGCACGACCGGCTGGAGCCGGCGCACGACGCGGAGACCGAGGCGACCGACCGTGAGCTCGTCGAGGTCGCCGAAGAGGTCGTGCAGCGCCGCTGACGCGATGTCTGTTCTCGAACTCGTACGGCGGTTGCCCGAGCCGGCCGTCGTACGGCGGGTGAGCCGGGCGCTCGCCGTACTCGATCTGGTGCTGAACGACGATGCATCGACCAGGTACTACGAGTTCGACGCGCGCTGGTCCGGGACCGAGGAAGCTGCCCTGATGCGGGACGGGTCGGGGAACGAGTACTCGATCGTGTTCTCGCCGGACGGGACGTTCGCGTACGGGTTCGATCACGAGTCGCCGATGTCGCCGTACGTCAACGGGATGAAGGCCTGGCCCGGGCTGCTGGACGGCGTACCTGAGGTGTTCCACGAGCAGCGGGACGACAAGGCGTTCTGGGACGAAGCGCCGCGGGCGACGGTGTGCTTCTGGCGTACGACGGACGACACCGCCTGGCGCTGCGGTCCGGTGGAAGGCAACGACGGGGCGGACTGGCTGTTCGAACTGGTGGCCGACGGTCGTCCGGAGGCGTACCTGACCTTCGCCGAGGACTACTACGAACAAGCGCTGGACCTCGAGGCCGTCCGGCACGTCTATGCGCTGATGCCGCTGACGGAGTACGTCGTCACGTCGCTCAACCGCCAGCGCCGCTTGGCCGATCTCAAAGACGCCATCGCCGAGATCGGCTACCCGCGTAGTTAGTCCGGCAGCATCGGCATCTCCAGGCCCTGGGACTTGCCGAGGAGGATGCCTCGGGTGATCGCATTGGTGCCGAACTTGTCCTTGACCTGGTCGAGCGCGGAGTCGAGCTCGTTGTTGGCGGCCTTGTCGAAGGGGAGCGCCAGCTGGAGCGCGGCCTCGTTCTCCAGGTTGCCGACGGAGATGCCGATCATGGTGAGGCCCTGGGCGGTGATCAGCGGATGGGCCGCGCGGAGCAGCGCGCGGGCGGTGACCAGGATCGCGCGCGTCTGATCTGTTGCCTGCGGCAACGTGTGGGACCGGGTGGCCCGGGTGAAGTCGTCGAAGCGCAGCCGCAGCGTCACCGTCCGCCCCGAGCGACCCGCGGAGCGCATCCGCCGACTGACGCGATCGACGAGACCTGCGAGTACGGCGTCCAGCGTGGCCGGCGACTTCGGTGAACGGCCCAGTGCCCGTTGCGATCCGATCGACCGGCGCCGTCGCCCCACCTCGATCGGACGCGGGTCCCGGTTGTGCGCGAGGGCGTGCAGATGCCGCCCGGAGGCTCGGCCGAGCATCGCGACCAGCGCCGCCTCGGGCAGCATCGCGACATCGCCCACCTTGGTCAGCCCGCGACTTCGCAGTTTCTCCGCCGTCACTTCGCCGACGCCCCACAGCCGCGAAACATCCAACGGGTGCAGGAACTCCAACTCGCGGTCCGGCGCGACCTCGAGCAGGCCGTCCGGCTTCGCGACGCCGCTCGCCACCTTCGCCAGGAACTTCGTCCGCGCAATCCCGACCGTGATCGGCAGCCCGACCCGCGACAGCACCTCCGCCCGGAGACGTCGCGCGATCTCCAGCGGCGTACCGCGGATCTTCCGCAGACCGCCCACATCCAGGAACGCCTCGTCGATCGAGAGCCCCTCGACCAGTGGAGTGGTGTCCTCGAAGACCTTGAACACCGCCTTGCTGGCCTCGGAGTATGCCGACATCCGCGGCTCGACCACGATCGCGCCCGGGCACCGGCGCAACGCCTGCCCGCCGTTCATCGCCGTCCGCACCCCGAACGCCTTGGCCTCGTAGCTGCACGCGAGCACGACACCGGCGCCCACGATCACCGGCCGGCCGCGCAGGCGTGGGTCATCGCGCTGCTCGACCGATGCGTAGAAGGCGTCGAGGTCGGCATGCAGGATGGTGGCTGCCTGCAATTCGGGCACGAACATATGTTCGCATAGACCGCCGACAAGTGAGATAGGGAGAATTCCCGACGCGGCGGACATCGATGTCAGGAAAGAATGAGCCTTATGGACCTGACGGCGTACCGCGATCTCTGGAAGACCGAAGGCGTGATGGCGCTGCTCGCCTCGGCCTTGATCGCGCGGTTGCCGGTGCTGGCGACGATGGTGCCGCTGGCGTTCCTGGCCAAGGACGCGGCCGGCAACTTCGGCTGGGCCGGTGTGGTCGCAGGCGCCTATTCGGTCGGTACGGCGGTTGCGAGCGTCGTCTGGTCCCGGATGGCGGACCGTAAGGGTGCCCGCAAGGTCGTGATCGGCACCGGGATGGCCTGGGGTGTCTGGATGGCAGTGCTCGCCCTGCTGCCGTACAGCTGGTACCGGCTGTTCCCGATCGCGGCTGCGCTGGCCGGTGTGTTCGTCGCGCCCGTCACGTCCGCACTGCGCGCCAACTGGCCGCGGATCGTGCACGGCTCCCGCCTCCGTGCGGTCTACTCACTGGACGCCACGGCACAGGAGCTGCTGTTCGTCTTCGGTCCGATGCTCGGCGCGGTCATGGTCAGTTTCGCGAGTCCGCGGGCCGGTCTGCTGGCCTGTGCGGTCACGGCGGCGGCAGCGATCTGGTGGTTCGGTCTGAACCAGCAGCCCGGCGTACCGCACAACGAGGGCGCCGGTCCGCGTCCCACTGCCCGGCAGCTGGTGTTCCATCCGCACCGTACGCCGATCCTGTTCGCCTGGGCGTGCCTCGTGATGGGGTTCGCGTCGATGTCACTCGGCATGGTCGCCGTCGCGGACGAGCACGGGAACCGGCTGATCGCGGGCATCCTCGAGACGGTCGCCGCGGTCGGCAGCGTGACCGGCGGTGTGATCAACGGCGCCCTGCCCGGCGGACGTACGTCGGCCGTGTGGCGGCGGATGCTGCTGTTCGCCGGACTGGTCGCCGCCTGCATCTTCGTGACGTCGTCCGTGGTCGCGCTGGCGATCGGGATGTTCGCCGCCGGCTGCATGATCGCTCCGACCGTCGCGGCGCTCTACGAACGCGTCGGCGCGCTCACCCCGGCGTCCGCTCACACCGAGATCTTCGGGTGGACGCAGAGCGGCGGAATGGTTGGTTCGGCCATCGGCTCCGCCGTCGCCGGCGCGGTGGTCGAGGCGTTCGGCGTCCGCTACGCGTGGGTCCTGACGGCGGGCCTCACTGTACTCGCGACCCTGTCCCTGCTCCGCGTTCCGCCCCACCGGCCGGTCGACACCAGTGCCGTCGACGGCGCCGCGGTCGCGGCGTAGCGCACGCGGTAGTCCGCCTCCAGTACGCCGCCGTCGCGGGCGCACATCGAGATCAGTTGCAGGTGCCGCCGGTCCAGAAGCATGCCGCGACCCGCGGCGACCGGGTGGATGAGCAGGGAGATCTCGTCGAGCAGGCGCCACCGCAGCAGCGCCCGGACCAGCGTCAGGCTGCCGATCACGCGCAGGTCGTCACCGGGCACGGCCTTGAGGGCGGACAGCACCCGGCGGGTATCGCCCTGCAGTATCTCGGTGCCCGGCCGCGCGACCACGGGACGGGATCCGACCACGAGGTTCCGGGTGTGCTCGAGTCCTTCGAGCGAACCGGCGTACCGCTCGAACGTGCGCCGGCCCCACAGCACGGTCCCGCTCTCGGGCAGCAGTTGCTCGATCGCCGGCCGTGCAAGCCATTGCTCCGGCCGCTCGACGATGCCGTCCTCGGACATGCACAACCTGGCCACGATGTTCCGCATACCAACTGAGATGCAGGTAATGCCCCGAAGGTTATGTCCGGCGGCCGCGGTGCAGTTCGGTCTCCAGGGCGTCGAGCCGGTTCGTCCAGAACTTGCGGTACCGGTCCAGCCAGCTGTCGATCTCCCGCAGCGGCTCGGGGTCGACGGCGTACAGCCGCCGGGTGCCGTCGACGGTCACGGTTGCGAACCCGTTGTCGCGCAGCACCCGCAGGTGCTGGGACACGGCCGGCTGGCTGATGCCGAACTCCGCGCCGATCGTGCCGGCGATACTGCCGGCCGGCAGCTCGCCGTCGGCGAGCAGCTCCAGGATCCGGCGCCGGACCGGGTCGCCGAGAATGTCGAACGCGTGCACCGGTACAGTATTTCAGTGATGACTTATATGGACAAGTGCGGCTGACCGGTTGCTGGTCAGCCGGTAGGCAACGGTCAGGTCACGGCTAGAATGACCGATGAGACTACGCCTGGTGCAACGCCGCACGGCGTACCGCAACCAGTGGTTTGAGGAGAAACACTGTGGGACGCGTCGTACACAAGTACGGCGGTTCTTCGGTCGCCGACGCCGATTGCATCAAGCGCGTGGCCCAACGGATCGTCGCGACAAAGAAGGCCGGGAACGACGTCGTGGTGGTCATCTCCGCCATGGGCGACACCACCGACGAACTGATGGACCTGGCCCAGCAGGTCTCTCCGCTGCCCCCGCCGCGCGAGCTGGACATGCTGCTCACCTCCGGTGAGCGGATCTCCGCCGCGCTGCTGGCGATGGCGATCGCCAACCTGGGGTACGAGGCCCGGAGCTTCACCGGCTCGCAGGCCGGCGTGATCACGACCGCCGCGCACGGCAACGCGCGCATCATCGACATCACACCGGGCCGGATCGAGGACGCGCTGGGCGAGGGCCACATCGCGATCGTGGCCGGTTTCCAGGGCGTCGCCCAGGACACCAAGGACATCACCACCATGGGCCGCGGCGCCTCCGACACCACCGCGGTCGCGCTCGCCGCCGCGCTGGAGGCCGACTACTGCGAGATCTACACCGACGTGGACGGCATCTTCACCGCGGACCCGCGGATCGTGCCGGCCGCCCAGCAGATCCCGAAGATCTCCTACGAGGAGATGCTCGAGATGGCTGCCTGCGGCGCCAAGGTGCTGCACCTGCGCTGCGTCGAGTACGCGCGGCGTTACAACGTCCCCGTCCACGTGCGTTCCTCCTTCTCGCAGAAGGAAGGCACCTGGGTCGTCGATGCGAAGGAACTGGATCAGATGGAACAGGCGATCATCTCCGGCGTCGTGCAGGACCGCGGCGAAGCCAAGATCACCGTGGTCGGCGTGCCCGACAAGCCGGGTGAGGCGGCCCGGATCTTCGAGACGGTCGCCGGTGCCGACACCAACATCGACATGATCGTGCAGAACGTGTCGGCGGTCGCCACGAACCGCACCGACATCTCGTTCACGCTGCCCCGCGCCGACGGCGCCCGGGCGATGTCCGCGCTGGCGCGGATGAAGGACGAGGTCGGCTACGAGCAGTTGCTGTACGACGACCAGATCGGAAAGGTCTCCGTCGTCGGAGTCGGAATGCGCTCGCACCCGGGCGTTTCCGCGAAGTTCTTCTCCGCGCTCGCCGACGCCGGCGTGAACATCGAGATGATCTCCACCTCGGAGATCCGGATCTCGGTGGTCGTGGACGAGAACCTGGTGGACGCCGCCGTGACCGCGGCGCACACCGCATTCGACCTGGACGACGAGCACACCCAGGCTGTCGTGTACGGAGGAACGGGACGGTGACCCCTGTGAGCGCTGTGGAGAACACGATCGAGGACCGGGCGGGTCTGCCCTCCCTGGCGGTGGTCGGTGCGACCGGCGCCGTCGGGTCGGTGATGCTGACCTTGCTCTCGACCAGGCAGAACGTCTGGGGAGAGATCCGGCTGATCGCCTCCGAGCGCTCCGCGGGCAAGCGGCTCAAGGTCCGCGGCGAGGAGGTCGAGGTGGTCGCGATCAGCGACGCCGCCTTCGACGGCATCGACGTGGCGATGTTCGACGTACCGGACGAGGTGTCGGCGCACTGGGCGCCGATCGCGGCCGCCAAGGGCGCCGTCGTGGTGGACAACTCCGGCGCGTTCCGGATGGACCCGGACGTGCCGCTGGTGGTCCCGGAGGTGAACGCCGAGGCGGCCCGGAACCGGCCGAAGGGCATCATCTCCAACCCGAACTGCACGACGCTGTCGATGATCGTCGCGATGGGCGCGCTGCATCACCGCTACGAGCTCGAGCAGCTGGTGGTGGCGTCGTACCAGGCCGCGTCGGGTGCCGGGCAGTCCGGGATCGACACGCTGTACGACCAGTTGACCAAGGTGGCCGGGAACCGCGAGCTGGGCAGCACGCCTGGTGATGTACGGCGGTTGGTCGGCAACGATCTCGGGCCGTTCCCGGCCCCGTTGGCGCTGAACGTCGTACCGTGGGCCGGCTCGCTCAAGGACGACGGCTGGTCGTCGGAGGAGCTGAAGGTCCGCAACGAGTCCCGCAAGATCCTCGGGCTGCCGGACCTCAAGGTGTCCGCGACCTGTGTGCGGGTCCCGGTCGTCACCACGCACTCGCTGTCGGTGCACGCCCGGTTCGTCCAGGAGGTCGACGCCGACGGCGCTCGTGAGGTACTGCGGGATGCTCCCGGCGTGCTGCTCTTCGACAACCCGGCCGAGGGGGAGTTCCCGACGCCGGCTGACGTGGTCGGCACCGACCCGACGTGGGTGGGGCGGATCCGGAAGTCGCTCGACGATCCGAACGCGCTGGAGCTGTTCGTCTGCGGCGACAACCTCCGCAAGGGCGCCGCGCTGAACACCGCCCAGATCGCCGAGGTCGTCGCCAAGGAGTTCACCCCCGCCAAGGCCTGAACACAAGCCCGATGCCCTACACGGGGGTGGGGTGAGAGGGCCAAGGCCTGAACACGAGCCAAATGCCCTACGCGGGGTGCGAGGGCCGTGGCGGGGGCTGCGTGCGCTACAGCCAGTTTTCTCGGGCTGCGTGGAGGGCTAGTTGGAAGCGGGTGCTGGCGCCTGTGCGGTTCATCAGGCGTTCCAGGTAGCGGAAGAAGGTCCGGCGGCTGATGCCGAGCGTGCGGGCAATGGTGTCGTCCGCGGCGCCGGTCGCCAGCAGGGCCAGCAGGCGGCGCTCGATCGGCTCCAGGCGGTCGTCCTCGGCACCCACCGACGCGTGCAGCGGCAGCGCGTTGCGCCAGCACAGCTCGAACATCCCGATCAGCGCGGACAGCAGGCTGCTCGGCCGGATGATCAGCAGCGACCGGTTCACGTCGGTGTCGCGCGCGGACATCGACACGAACGCGATCGCGCCGTCGATGATCGTCAGCTTCGCCGGTACGTCGGGTAACACCCGCGCCTGCTCACCGGCCTCCACACAGGGGAGGATGTTCTCGGTCAGGTACCCGGGCACCTCGACCGACTCCGGCGAGTACACGACCCGGTAGGAGACGCCGCGGCGGAGCTGGTCGATCTCCTCCTGGTTCGGTCCGCCGATGTAGTACGGCGGGGAGTCGATGGCCAGGATCTCGCGCTGTACGCCGCTCTTGATCTGGTGGATCCGCTCGACGATCGCGCTCCCGGTGACGACCTCGATCAGGTGCGTGGTCGACTCGTTGTGCACGGTCCGGCGGAACTCGTCGTACGCGTTCAGGACCTCGATCCGGGCCTGCTTGAGCTCGGACTCGCGGCGCAGCGTCATCGCCTCCAGGCCCGCGTCCGGCGGCACCGGCAGGTAGCGCGAGTGGTCCGACCCGGATCGCCGCGCCAAGCCGGCCTGCACCAGGCCCCCCAGGGTGGCGTCGATCGAGCGCTCCCGGTCGGGGACCGCCTCGCCCAGTTCGGTGATCGACGACGGACCGGTCCGCAGCAGGTGCTGGTAGACCTTGATCTCGTCGTCGTTGAGCCCGAGCACCTTCAAATGGCCGACACGCTCCGTGTCCGTTGTGCTCACAACGCTCCCCTCCCTCCCGACCGCTGTCACCGTCCGCTACCGCCCCTCCAGCCTAGGCGGGGCAATCCAGAGCCGTCGGCACTGAACGTGTCGACCCAAATGCACGCAGCGAGATTTGTTGTCCTGTCAGCATTATTGTGCCGTGTCACCATCTGGCCACCATTTCCGCGCAGTCGTGAGCGAGAATTGAGGTCCAGCAGCCCGGCGACGGACCACCTGAGCGCCGCCGGGCTGCTGTTCCAATTCTGGCCTGAGTTGGCTGTCTCGTCAGCGGAGCCTGTTTCGGTTGGGTCTCGATCCCGGCGCATCGGTGCCCTCGCACTTCCGTGCCATCACTGGCTGTGCCGGAGGGTGTACAAAATGTGGCATCTCCAATCGTGAGGCCGATGAGGAGGAGTGCCCGATGCGACCGGTTCCGCCCTGTGCCGCCGACCGTACCGGTGCCGCCGTCCCCAGCGTCCGCGGGTCCTCGCAGGGTTCCCGGCGGGCGTTGTCCTCCTGCGGTCTCCGGTCCGTCCCCACACCTGCTGCGCGCACCTGCCGGCGTCCGCAGCCGCTCTGGGGACGGATTGAGGGTGCGATGACCGCCGCCCTGGTCATCGTGCTGCCCGATCCGGCGCGGCTGTCCGCCACCGCCCAGTGCGGACGTGCTCCCGGATCGACGGTGGAACCCCAGGGGGTGCTGAAGGGTGCTCCGTGGATGGTGAGGCTGTCCATGGGGAGCGCGGATGTGATGTTGCGTGTCACGTCCGCCGCCCGGCACGCCCCGGCCAGGACGCACTTCCTGGGGTCCCGCCCACACCACCCGTGCCCGCTGACCTCTCTGGTCACGCGGCCGGTGTGACACGTCACGTCAACTTCGCACGGCGCAGTAGCGTCGTACATCGTGAATTGACCGCGATTTGACTTGGCTGGAAGGCGTTTTGGTCGTCCCAGGCTGTCAAATGTATATTCCGGATAACGATCGGCGAAGGACGACGCAGGTGTTGTGGATGCAGCGGGGTACGACGTTTGGTAGCCGTCCGTACGTCGTTGCTCACTAAGGAGGACCGCTGTGTCGTCGGCGTCCGTGCCGATCCGCTACTCTGCTTCCCGGTCTGCGTGGCACGTCGCCGTACCCCGGGCGGCTACCGCCGAAACCCAGGTGATCGGCCATCGTGGATCCAACTTTCCGGCAGAGAGAGGCATCGCCTGAATGAACGCGACTAGCGTCGACGAGGAGTTCAACCCGTCGGTGCACGTGTACGAACCACACAAGGTCGGTCTGCCGGCACTGCGCCCGTACTTCAAGGCGCTGTGGCAGCGGCGGGAGTTCGCAGCGGAGATGTCCCGGACCAACATCCGGGCCGCGAACACGAACACCTTCTTCGGCCAGGTGTGGCTGGTGCTGAACCCACTGCTGCTGGCAGCGGTCTACTACCTACTGGTCGACATCATCGCCGGTGGGAGTTCCAAGATCGACGCCGGCGAGCGGTTCGCGCACATGTGCGGCGGCCTCTTCGCCTTTTACTACTTCTCCGGTGCCATGACAGCGGGCGCGGCCAGCGTCGTCGGCGGCGGCAAGCTGCTGATGAACCAGTCGTTCCCGCGGATGTTGCTGCCGCTGTCGGCGGTGCGGACCGCGTTCTTCCGCTTCCTGCCGACCTTGGTCGTCTATCTGGTCATCCACCTGGCGATGCGGCAGCCCCTGCACTGGGCGATGCTGCTGGCCCCGGCGTTCCTGATCATGCTGACGGTGTTCGCCGCCGGCATGGGCATGATCTTCGCCGCCCTGCAGGTGTACTTCCGCGACACGACCAGCTTCCTGCCGTACTTCGTGCGGATCTGGCTGTACCTGTCGCCGGTGCTGTGGTTCGCCGAGCAGGCTCCGGCCAAGTTCAAGGGCTTCATCCAGTACAACCCGCTCTACCCGCTGATCGGCGGCTGGGCGGACCTGCTGGTGCGTGGCGACATCCCGAAGTGGCAGATGTGGGCCGGCGGTGGGTTCTGGGCGGTGGTCGCCTTCGTGATCGGCTCGCTGTTCTTCATGTCGAGGGAGCGTGAGTTCGTTGTCCGTCTCTGACACTGAGAAGAAGCCGATGCAGAAGAGCCCTTCGGACATTCCGGCCGTCAAGGTGCAGGACGTGTCCATCACCTACCGGACCACGTTCGAGCGGGTGCCGACCTTCAAGAGCGCCCTGGTGCGTTTCGGTCGCGGCGAGCGGGCGGTCCGCGAGGTCAAGGCCGTCCAGAACGTCTCGTTCGACGTCAACCACGGGACCACGATCGGCATCATCGGCGCGAACGGCGCCGGCAAGTCGACGCTGATGCGCGCGGTCGCCGGCATCCTGCCGCCGACCACGGGCCGGATCGAGGTGCACGGCCGGGTCTCCACCCTGCTGTCGCTGGGCGTCGGCTTCAACGCCGCCCTGTCCGGCAAGGAGAACGTGGTCCTCGGTGGACTCGCGGCGGGTCTGAGCCGCAAGGAGATCGAGGCCCGGTACGAGGAGATCGCGGAGTTCGCCGAGCTCGGTGACTTCATGGAGATGCCGATGCGGACGTACTCCTCCGGTATGTTCAGCCGGCTGGCGTTCTCCGTCGCGGTGCACATGGACCCGGACATCCTGCTGATCGACGAGGCACTGTCCGCCGGTGACGCGTCGTTCAAGACCAAGGCCGCGGCCAAGATGTCGGAGCTGGTCACCAACAGCCGAACGATGTTCCTGGTCAGCCACGCGATGAGCAGCGTCCGCGAGCTGTGCAACGACTGCATCTGGTTGCACAAGGGCAAGCTGATGATGCGCGGCGAGCCGAACGAGGTCATCCAGGCCTACACGAAGTTCCTGCAGGTCGGCGAAGCAGAAGCTGTCTCACTCGAGGACCTCTGACCAATGTCACGCAGCACCGCGCCGGACGTGGGGATCATCACGACCGGCCACGACGTCGCCGATGCGCGCCTGCACAAGATCACCGCTGCCCTGCAGCATCGTGATCTGTCGGTCGAGCTGTGGGGCCTCGGCGACGCCGACGGTGGGCCGGCGGGTGCGGTGGTGCACGCCGGTCCGCGCGGCAACCTGGTGCAGCGGCTGGCTCGCACCGCCGTGCTGCCGTGGCGGACCAACGCCAAGGTGGTCATGACGGTCGACCCGGACATGATCCCGGTCACGCGGCTCGTCACCACGCTGCGGCGACGCAAGTTCGTGGTCGATGTGCACGAGGACTACGAGCGGCTGCTCGCCGATCGCGCGTGGGCGCAGGGTCCGGCGGGTCTGCCGGCCCGGCTGATCGTGCGCGCCGGGTCGAAGCTGGCCGCGGGCGCCGACCTCACCGTGGTCGCCGACTCGCACCTCGCACCGCACCAGGCGAAGCACCGCATCGTGGTGCAGAACCTTCCCAACCGCGGCTTCCTGGCCCCGTCTCCGCCGACCGGCGCACCGCGTGCCGTGTACGTCGGGGACCTGCGCAGGAGCCGTGGCCTGTTCGACATGGTCGAGACCGTCGCCGCGGCGCCGGACTGGTCTCTCGACCTGATCGGCCCGGTCGCACCGTCGGACCGGGACGAGCTGGAGGCCCGGGTCGCCCGGCCCGACCTGAGCGGTCGGGTCCGGCTGCACGGGCGCCAGCCACCGGCGGACGCGTGGCAGCTCACCAAGGGAGCTTGGGCGAGCCTGGCCATGCTGCAGCCGACCCCGGCGTTCGTGGAAGCGATGCCGTCCAAGATCTACGAGTACCTCGCCAGCGGTCTTCCCGTGCTCTCCACTCGCCTGCCCCGGCAGACGAAGGTGATCGAGGAGTCCGGTGGCGGAGTCCTGGTGGACTCGGTGGCGGAGGCGTCCGAGATCCTGCGGCGCTGGTCCGCGGACCCCGGTGAGCTGGAGAAGCTGCGCGACCACGCGCTGCAGTGGGCGGCGGACCATCTGCCCGCGAACACGCCGTACGACGATCTGGCCGACGCGATTCTCAATCTTTTAAGAGGAACTGCATGACCGACCGCCCACACCTGTTGTACGTCGCCTGGGGCTTCCCGCCCTGCCGTGGCGGCGGTGTCTACCGGGCCCTGGCCACGGCCAACCGGTTCGCCGCCCTCGGCTGGAAGGTGACCGTGCTGACGGCCGACCGCGACACGTTCTTCCGGTTCACCGGCGCGGACCTGACCCTCGAGGAGCGGGTCGACCCGTCCGTCGATGTCGTCCGGGTTCCGTTCGAGTGGCCGATTCTCGAAGCCGACCTGCGCCGCTGGTCCAAGCGCCGGGCGTCGAACCCGAAGCTCTGGGCCAAGTGGCGCACGAAGCAGGACCAGATCCCGTTCCCGGAGAGCGGCTACGGGCCGTGGCGTTCGGTGATCGAGAAGGCCGCCGAGCGCATCCACCAGGCGAACAAGGTCGACCTGACGGTCGCCACCGCCAACCCGCACGTCGCGTTCACCGCGGCGTACCACCTGCACAAGAAGTTCCAGGTGCCGTACGTCATGGACTACCGCGACGCGTGGCTGCTGGACGTGTTCACCGGTGACCGGCTGCACGAGCCGAACAGCCGCGCCGCCAAGTGGGAGAAGAAGCTCGTCGAGTCCGCTCGCGAGGTCTGGTTCGTGAACGACCCGATCAAGGACTGGCACGAGAAGCTCTACCCGGCCCAGGCGAGCAAGATGCACACCGTCGCCAACGGCTTCGACCCCGACCTGGTGCCGGACACGCAGGACCGGGGCGCGGTCACCGACCGGCCGCTGGTCTTCGGGTACGTCGGGACGGTATCGCCGAAGGTGCCGCTCGCGGACTTCGTCAAGGGCTGGCAGCTCGCCAAGGAGCAGTCCGAGGAGCTCGCCGGCGCGAAGGCGAAGATCTACGGCTACCTCGGGTACTACGCGCAGCCGCGGGCGGACATGCTCGCGACGATCAACGCCGCCACCGAGGACGGGGTCAGCTACGAGGGCCCGGTCGGCAAGGCGGAGATCGCCAAGGCGTACGACGAGTTCGACGCGCAGCTGCTGATGCTGGGCAAGGGCCGGTACGTGACGAGCGGCAAGGTGTTCGAGTACCTCGCCACCGGGTTGCCGATCGTGTCGGTGCACGACCCGGAGAACGCGGCGTCCGACGTACTGCGTGGGCATCCGTTGTGGTTCCCGGTCGCGGACGTGACGCCGGAGGCGATCGCGGCCGCGCTGATCGAGGCGGCGCACGCGGCCCGCACCGCGGACGAGGGGATCCGGGCGAAGGCGCGCGAGTTCGGTGCGTCGTACCGGCGGGACCTGCAGCTGGATCCGCGGATCGAGTCGCTGGCCGCGAGCGTGAAGGGGATCGCGGCATGAGCAACGTCGTACTGCTGTCGACGCGCAAGCTGCCGCCGACGTACTTCGACCAGGTCCGTGAGGATCTCGGCGACCAGAACATCACCATCGACGTCGTCGGTTGGGTGGCGCCGTCCGCCTGGGTGGCCGACAAGGTCAACAGCTTCACGCTGATCGGCCCGGGCCGTATGCCGGCCGCGCCGGTCGTGGAGCCCGAGCCGGACCCGGCCACGGAGCCGACGGACGAGGCACCGGACGCGGTCATCGCGCCGGAGGCCGTCGCCGATCCGGAAACTGTCGTCGAGGACGAGGCGAAGGTCGCCCCGGCGGCGGCGCAGGTTGCGGCCGCTGCCTCCACTCCGCCTCCTCCGCCTGCCGCTGCGAAGCCGCGTCCGACGGGGGCCAAGCGGGTCGTGAAGGCGGTCGAGTGGCGCGCCCGGAAGGCGAAGAAGGTGGCCGGCCGGATGTTGCCTAAGGCAATCAAGACGTCGGCGCCGGTGAAGTTCCTGCGCGGCCAGCGGGCGACCAGCGATCTCGGCAAGACGTACTGGGAGCGGGTGCTCAGCCGTCGCGACGTACTGGAGACCATCGACCAGGCCGACGTCGTGATCGCGCTCGACGCCGGCGCCATCTGGGCCGGCTGGAACCTCGGTCAGCGGAAGGCCAGCACCCCGGTCGTGCTCGGTCTGCCGGCGGCCCGCCGGGAACTCGACATGATGAAGGCCCCTTCTACGTAATGGGTGACACAGCGACGATGACGATCCGCGAGCACCTGCCTGCGCCGTTGGCCCGGACCGCAGGAGCGGTCCGGCGGCGCCTGCGGGGCTTGCGGTACTCGTACGCGCAGCTGCCGGCGTTCCCGCCGGCAGCGACGACGCCGGTGCGGATGCTGGTCGGACCGACCAACTCCGCCGGTCAGGGGCATGCCTGGGCACAGGCCGCCAAGACCCTGCCCGACGTCGACGCCGTCGCCTTCTCCTTGCACCGCAAGGGCCAGTTCCAGTTCGCCGACGACTACGGCGTACCGCTGGCGTGGTTCGGCCAGCCGCGCTGGCAGCGCGCCCAGCAGCAGTACGTCGTCGAGAACTACACGCATGTGATGGTCGAGTCGCTGCGCCCGATCTTCGGCGCCCGCGGCTTGTCGGACGCCTCCGCCGACATCGAGACGATGCTCGCGAAGGGCATCAACGTGAGTCTGCTCTTCCACGGCTCCGACATCCGCCTGCCCAGCCGGCACGCGAAGCGCGAGCGCTGGTCGCCGTTCACCCCTGGTGACGAGCTGACCGACCGCCTCGAGCCGCAGGCCCGCCGGCACGCCGAGCTGGTCGAGTCGCTGCAGCTCCCGGTTTTCGTGTCCACGGTCGACCTGCTGGACGACGTACCGAACGCCCAGTGGCTGCCGGTCGCGATCGACCCGGTGCCGTGGCAGCAGGCCGCGCGGCCGCTGTTCTCCGGCGAGAAGCCTGTCGTCGCGCACGTCCCGTCGAACGCGAAACTCAAGGGCACCGAGGAGATCGACGCGGTGCTGACCGGGCTGCACGAGCGCGGCGTGGTCGAGTACCGGCGGATCACCGGCGTACCGCACGAGCAGATGGCAAGCGTCATCGGCGATGCCGACATCGTTGTCGACCAACTCCGGATCGGTCTGTACGGCGTGGCAGCCGCCGAAGCGCTCGCTGCCGGGCGGATCGTGGTTTCGTACGTCGGTGACGCGGTGCGCCACCAGGTGCGTAGTCTGGCCGGGCGAGAGGTGCCGATCGTGGAGGCGGATCCCGACACCCTGGGTGATGTCGTCGCGGGCCTGATCGCGGATCGTGACGCCGCCGCCGAGCGGGCGGCCGCCGGCCCCGGTTTCGTGGCGGAGCTGCACGACGGACGCCGCTCGGCCGAAGTACTGAGAAACTGGCTCATTTCGAAGGAGACCCTGTGACGTCCCGCATCGCGCCATCCGCCGACGTCGACGACAGCGCCCAGATCGGCGACGGGTCGTCGGTCTGGCACCTGGCCCAGATCCGCGAGAACGCGGTCCTCGGCAAGAACTGCATCGTCGGCCGCGGTGCCTACGTCGGGACCGGGGTCCGGATGGGCGACAACTGCAAGATCCAGAACTACGCCCTGGTGTACGAGCCCGCGTCCCTCGAGGACGGCGTGTTCATCGGCCCGGCGGTGGTGCTCACCAACGACTACTTCCCGCGCGCGGTGAACCCGGACGGTACGCCGAAGAGCGGGCACGACTGGGAACCGGTCGGGGTGACGATGAAGGAAGGCTGCTCGCTCGGTGCGCGCAGCGTGTGCGTGGCCCCGGTCACCATTGGCCGCTGGGCGACCGTCGCCGCGGGTGCGGTGGTGACCAAGGACGTGCCAGACTTCGCGCTGGTCGCGGGGGTCCCGGCGCGCCGGCTCAAGTGGGTCGGCAAGGCCGGGGTTCCGCTGCTCTCCGTCGGGGACGGCGAGTGGAAGTGCCCGAACACGGGCGAGATGTACATCGAAACCGACGGACGGCTGCGGCCGGCCGGTGAAGCAATGGAGGAGAACTGATGGTGCAGCCGATTCCGGCCGCGAAGCCGATCATCGGGAAGGAGGAGCGCGAGGCTGTCGACCGTGTCATGCAGTCCGGCATGCTCGCCCAGGGTCCTGAGGTGGCGGCGTTCGAGCAGGAGTTCGGCGCAGCGCTGGTCTCCGGCCGGGCGTGCGTCGCGACGAACTCGGGCACGTCGGGTCTCCACCTCGGCCTGCTGGCCGCGGGCGTCGGACCGGGTGACGAGGTCATCGTCCCGTCCTTCACCTTCGCCGCGACCGCGAACAGCGTCGCGCTGACCGGTGCCACCCCGGTGTTCGTCGACATCGAGCCGACGTACTTCTGCCTGGACCCGGCCGCGGTCGAGGCCGCGATCACCGAGAAGACCAAGGCCGTCATGCCGGTGCACCTGTTCGGTCACCCGGCCAACATCACCGCGCTGCAGGCGATCGCCGACAAGCACGGCATCCAGATCTACGAGGACGCCGCGCAGGCCCACGGCGCCACCTGGAACGGCGCCCCGGTCGGTACGTTCGGTGAGTTCGCGATGTTCAGCCTCTACCCGACCAAGAACATGACGTCCGGTGAGGGCGGCATGAACTCGGTCGCGAACGCCGACCTTGAGCGCCGGATGCGGCTGTTCCGCAACCAGGGCATGCTCAAGCAGTACGAGAACGAGGTCGTCGGCCTGAACAACCGGATGACCGACCTGCACGCCGCCATCGGCCGTGTGCAGCTGACCAAGGTCGGCGGCTGGACCAAGCAGCGGCAGGAGAACGCGGCCTTCCTGGACGCGAACCTGCAGGGTGTCGCCGTTCCGGCGGTCGCCGACGAGGCGACCCACGTGTACCACCAGTACACGATCCGCGTGACCGAGGACCGTGACGGTTTCGCGAACGCGCTGCGGACCGAGTACGGCGTCGGCTGCGGCGTGTACTACCCGATCCCGAACCACCGGCTCCCGTCGTTCCAGCGTGAGCTGGACCTGCCGGAGACCGAGAAGGCCGCGGCCGAGGTGCTCTCGCTGCCGGTCCACCCCTCGCTGTCCGAGGAAGACCTGAACCGGATCGTGGCCGCGGTGAACACCGTGGCGAAGGCGGGTGCGTGAGATGGCGAACCTGCGTGCGGGCCTGATCGGCCTGGGCATGATGGGCCGGCACCACGCCCGGGTCCTGGCGTCCCTCGAGGGCGTCGACCTGGTCGCGGTCGCCGACCCGGGTGGTGACAAGTTCGGTGTCGCCGGCGGTCGTCCGGTGCACGAGAACATCGAGCAGCTGATCGGCGAGAGGCTCGACTACTGCATGGTCGCGG
This sequence comes from Kribbella pratensis, assembly GCF_004366075.1. Taxonomy (GTDB): domain Bacteria; phylum Actinomycetota; class Actinomycetes; order Propionibacteriales; family Kribbellaceae; genus Kribbella; species Kribbella pratensis. The sequence continues at coordinate 903,740 of NZ_SODU01000002.1, forward strand.
TGCCGACGCAGTACCACGCCGAGATCGCGAAGGCGCTGGCCGAGGCCGGCGTGCACGCGATGATCGAGAAGCCGCTGGCCGGCTCCTCGGCCGAGGCGACCGAGATCGCGAAGGCGTTCGAGGCGGCCGGTCTGGTCGGCGCGGTCGGCCACATCGAGCGGTACAACCCGGCGCTGCAGGCGCTGCGGGTGCGGCTGGAGGCCGGCGAGCTGGGCGACATCTACCAGATCACCACCCGCCGTCAGGGCCCGTTCCCGTCCCGGATCGCCGACGTCGGCGTGGTGCTCGACCTGGCCACCCACGACATCGACCTGACGGCCTGGGTGACCCAGTCGCCGTTCGTCTCGGTGTCCGCGCAGAGCGCGCACAAGTCGGGCCGGCAGTTCGAGGACCTGATCGCGGTGACCGGCAAGCTGGCCGACGGCACCGTCACCAGCCACCTGGTCAACTGGCTGTCCCCGATGAAGGAGCGGCTCACCGTCGTCACGGGCGAGAAGGGCGCGTTCATCGCCGACACCCTGCTGGCCGACCTGACCTTCCACTCCAACGGCACGGTCGCCACCGCGTGGGACGACGTCGCGCACTTCCGCGGTGTCAGCGAGGGCGACATGATCCGCTACGCGATCAGCAAGCCGGAGCCGCTGCGCACCGAGCACGAGGCGTTCCGCGACGCGGTGCTCGGCAAGGAGGCGGACATCGTCACGCTGCAGCAGGGTCTGCAGACCGTGAAGGTCGCGGAAGCCGTTCTGCAGTCGGCTGCCGAGGACCGAACTGTCAAGGTCGCCGGGGAGTCCCAGTAACCATGAAGGTTCTGAGCGTTGTCGGGGCGCGCCCGCAGTTCGTGAAGCTGGCGCCGGTGGCGGAGGCTTTTGCCGCTACCGAGCACCAGCACGTGATCGTGCACACCGGGCAGCACTACGACAAGAACATGTCCGACGTGTTCTTCGCCGACCTGCGGATCCCGGCCCCGGACGTCCACCTGGGCGTCGGGTCCGGCAGCCACGGTGTCCAGACCGGCGCGATGCTGGCCGCGATGGACGCCGTACTGGACGAGCACAAGCCGGACTGGGTGCTGGTGTACGGCGACACGAACTCGACACTCGCCGGCACGCTGTCCGCGGTGAAGATGCACCTGCCGGTGGCGCACCTCGAGGCCGGGCTGCGTTCGTTCAACCGGCTGATGCCGGAGGAGCACAACCGGGTGCTCACGGACCACGCGGCGGACCTGCTGCTGGCCCCGACCCAGGTGGCGATGGACCACCTGGCGAACGAGGGTCTGAAGGACAGGTCGCGGCTGGTCGGCGACGTGATGACCGACGTGTGCTTCCGGGTCCGCGACGCGGTCAAGGACAACGACCTCGACCTGCCGTTCAAGCGCGGTGAGTACGTCGTGTCGACCATCCACCGGGCCGAGAACACCGACGACCCGGAGCGGCTGGCCGCGATCGTCGACGGTCTCGGCGCGGCCGGTACGCCGGTCCTGCTGCTGGCCCACCCGCGGCTCGTCGCGAAGTGCGCGGAGCACGGCATCAAGCTGGAGCGTCCGGACGGTTCGCTGCACGTCCGGGAGCCGCTGGCGTACCCGGAGATGGTCGCGGCCGTCCTCGGTTCGGCCGGCGTCGTGACCGACTCCGGCGGTCTCCAGAAGGAGGCCTTCCTGCTCGGCCGGGTGTGCACCACGCTGCGCACCGAGACCGAGTGGGTCGAGACGCTGGACGACGGATGGAACGTGTTGACATCCGACGTGAGTAAGCTTCCCGAGTTGGCTGCCCGGCCGACGCCCACGGGGGACCGCCCGATGCCGTACGGCGACGGCCACGCTGCAGAGCGTGTCGTTTCCACTCTCGCGGAGTAACTACATGACGAAGGCCGCCGAAGAGAACCAGACGACGCCGACCCAGGAAGCCCCGGGGTCGGCCGCTGTCGCGACCCAACCTCCCGGCGCGCCAATCAGTACGACCCCTGCCGACGCGGTCCCACCGCGTCCCGGCGGGAGGTTGCCACGAGTCGAGTCGCTCACCGGTTTGCGCTGGTGGGCGGCCTTCTTCGTGTTCTGCCACCACATGACGAACCTGGCGCCGCTGCCGGTCTACGACTTCCTGAAGTACGGCACCTCCGGCGTCACGTTCTTCTTCGTGCTGTCCGGTTTCGTGCTGACCTGGTCGGCGCAGCCGGGGACGAAGATCCGGACGTTCTACCGGCGCCGGTTCGCGCGGATCTTCCCGCTGTACTTCCTCACGCTGATCGCGGCGATCTTCGTCTTCTACCGGTTCGAGCCGCCGGCCGGGATGTCGTGGATCAAGCCGGTCTCGTACGGCGTGCTGCTGGCGTCGGCGTTCCTGGTGCAGGGCTGGTCGAACAACGCGACCATCCTGTACGGCGGTAACCCGGCGGGCTGGACGCTGTCGGTCGAGGCGTTCTTCTACGCGTACTTCCCGTTCGTCTGGCGGGCTACGCAGCGGCTGAAGACGGCCGGCGGCCTGATCCTGTGCGTCTCGGTGCTCGTGCTCGGCGGGGCGTACCGCCTGGCGCTGTTCCACTACAAGGCCGACGTACCGGTGCTGCCGCAGCCGGTGCTGCACTCGGTGGCGTTCCTGTTCGGTGTCGGCCTGGCGATCTCGCTGCGGTCCGGCTGGAAGCCGCGGATCCCGGTGTGGTTCGCGTTCCTGGTCACCGGCGGCGGGCTGTACCTGCTCTGGTACTCCGGCTCGCACCCGACCGAGGTCCCCGGCGCGGTGACGATGGGCCTGTGCCAGAAGGAGGTCCTCACCTTCCTGTACGGCTTCCTGATCCTCGCGGTCGCCGCCCGCGACACCCGCGGCGGCCGGTCCGTGCTGCGCAGCAAGCCGATGGTGGCGCTGGGCCAGTGGTCGTACGCCTTCTACCTGGTGCACGCCACGATCCTGTACGCGATCAAGGAGTACCACGGTGTCGCCGGCCCGATCGGCTGGTCCAACCTGACCTGGTACGCCGGTGTCCTGGTCATCTCGATCTTCGCCTCGTGGCTGCTCTACAAGTTCGTCGAGCACCCGCTGGAACGGAAGCTCCGAGGCCCCCGATGAAGAATCACTACCTAGTGGAGTTCCTGTGCGTGTCAGTGTTGTTGCCTTAGGCAAGATCGGACTGCCGTTGGCCGTCCAGTTCGCGGCCAAGGGCCATCAGGTCGTCGGCGTCGACATCAACGAGAAGTTCGTCGAGCTGGTGAACGCCGGCCAGGAGCCGTTCCCGGGTGAGGCCCACCTGCAGGAGCTGCTCAGCGAGACCGTGGCCGACGGCCGCCTGCGGGCGACCACGGACTACGCGGACGCGATCCCGAACAGCGACGCGGTCGTCGTGGTCGTGCCGCTGTTCGTGGACGAGCAGACCGGTCAGCCCGAGTTCGGCTGGATGGAGAACGCGACCCGTTCCCTGGCCGAGCACCTGACGCCCGGCACGCTGGTCAGCTACGAGACCACGCTCCCGGTCGGCACCACCCGGAACCGGTGGAAGCCGATGCTCGAGGAGATCTCCGGCCTGACCGAGGGCACCGACTTCCACCTGGTGTTCTCGCCGGAGCGGGTGCTCACCGGCCGGGTCTTCGCGGACCTGCGCAAGTACCCGAAGCTGGTCGGCGGCCTGTCCGAGGAGGGCGCGAAGCGCGCCACCGCGTTCTACGAGGCCGTCCTGGACTTCGACGAGCGCCCGGACCTGGACCGCCCGAACGGCGTCTGGGACCTGGGCTCCGCGGAGGCGGCCGAGCTGGCGAAGCTGGCCGAGACCACCTACCGCGACGTGAACATCGGCCTGGCGAACCAGTTCGCCCGGTTCGCCGGCCAGAACGGCATCGACGTCCACGCCGTCATCGAGGCGTCGAACTCGCAGCCGTACAGCCACATCCACCGGCCGGGTATCGCGGTCGGCGGCCACTGCATCCCGGTCTACCCGCGGCTGTACCTGTACACGGACCCGGACGCCACCGTCGTCCGGGCCGCCCGCGAGGCGAACGCCGGTATGCCCGACTACACGATCGGTCTGCTCGAGGGCGCCTTCGGTGACCTCAAGGGCGCCAAGGTCGTCGTGCTCGGCGCGTCGTACCGCGGTGGCGTCAAGGAGACCGCGTTCTCCGGGGTGTTCCCGGCCGTGGAGGCGTTGAAGGCGCGCGGCGCCGAGGTGTCCGTGCACGACCCGCTGTACACCGCCGAGGAGCTCCAGGGTCTCGGCTTCACGCCGTACACGCTGGGCGCGCCGGTGGACGCGGCGGTGCTGCAGGCGGACCACGCGGAGTACGCGCAGCTGAGCCCGGCCGACCTGCCGGGCGTGAAGGTGCTCGTCGACGGTCGCGACCGCACCGACCCGGCCAAGTGGGCGGGCGTGCGTCGGATTGTGATCGGAAGGTCGGTCAGCCAGTGACACATGCCGACCTGCGGGTCGTGATGATGGTCGCCAACGACGTCACCAACGACAGCCGGGTCCGCAAGGAGGCCGCAGCACTGGCCGAGACCGGAGCAGAGGTGACTGTGCTCGGGGTCTCGGCCAGCGGTCTGCCGTCGAGGGAGATGCTCGACGGAGCGCTGATCGTCCGGGTGGCAGTGCCTTTCACACTGCGTGAGGAACGGAAACGAAGCCGCACGGCGCGCCGCAACTGGCGGCCGCCGTTGGTGGGGTACCGGTACCGAGCAACCTATGTGGCGCGCAGTCAGCGGATCGCGGCCGAGCTCAAGGAGCTCAAGGCGGACTCCGGGCACGCGATCGCGCGCGCCAAGGCGGGCCAGGGGAATCCGGTCAAGTTCAAGGCAGGCGTCGCCACCCGGCTGCTCCGGCGGGCGCGCTGGCAGGCCGCCGAGCGCGCCGCCTGGGTCCGCAAGGGCGTCGGCAACAAGGCGGACGGACCGTTCAAGTTCGGCTGGCGGGCGTACGACGGGGTCCTGCACCGGCTGCCCTGGCCGGCGCCGTGGCGCAAGCTGCACCCAGAGGCACTGGACCTCGAGATCGCGTTCGGCGACCTGATCGACCGCCTCGAGCCGGACGTGGTGCACGCCCACGACATGCACGTGATCGGGGTCGCGACCCGCGCCGCCGGTCGCGCCAAGCTGCGCGGCCGCACGCTGAAGGTCGTGTACGACGCGCACGAGTATGTCGCCGGGCTCTCGCAGTACGGCGCCCGTACCCGACGTTCGATCGCGGCCTGGGCCAACCACGAGCGTGAGTACATCGGCGACGCGGACCGGGTGATCACCGTCAGCCCGGCTATCGCGACCCGGTTGCAGCGCGAGCACAACCTGCGGCACGAGCCGACCGTGGTGATGAACACGCCGAACCCTGCTGACGTGTCGGTCGAGGTGTCCGACATTCGCAGCCGGATCGGCCTGGCATCCGACGTACCGCTGCTCGTCTACAGCGGTGGGGTGACGCGAGCGCGTGGGATCCACACCGCCGTACAGGCGCTGGTGGATCTGCCGGACGCGCACCTGGCCGTCGTGTGTGTGCCTGGCGTGGCGACGGACGCTGTCCGTGAGCTGCAGGCGCAGGCCGTGCAGTTGGAGGTGCAGGACCGCCTGCACTGCCTGGACCCGGTGAAGCCGGACGAGGTGGTCGCGTTCCTGCGGACCGCCGACATCGGGCTGATCCCGATCCTGCGCTACCCGAGCCACGAGATGGCGCTGCCGAACAAGCTGTTCGAGTACGCCTTCGCGGGGCTGCCGGTGGTGGTCAGCGACATGCCGAGCATGAAGGAGTTCGTCGATCGCACCAAGATCGGCGAGGTGTTCACCGCGGCCGACGCGCATGACCTGGCGTCGAAGGTCCGCACGGTCCTCGGTGACCTGGACAGCTACCGCGAGCGGGTTGCGGATCCGGCGTACCAGCAAGAGGTGTCCTGGGCCGGGCAGGCGACCAAGCTCCGTGAGCTGTACAGCGAGCTGACCGGGCAGCAGCTCGACGTCACGCGGCCGGGCGGCAAGGCGCGCAAGACCGGGCGGCACCTGCTGCTGGGGCCGGTCAACAGCGCCGGTCAGGCGTGGTTGTGGGCGACTGCGCTCGAGCGTGAGGTGCCGGACGTCAAGGCGGAGTCGCTCACGACGGGCAGCGGCGCGTTCGACTTCCGCGTGCACCGCACTGGCACGTACCGCCAGTACCGGTCCGATCTGCGCTGGCAGCTGGAGCTGACGGCGTACGCGTTGCGTGAGGTCACCCACGTGCTGTTCGAGGCGGGCCGGCCGATGTTCGGTCAGCAGCGCGGGCAGATGTGGACGACCGACGTACCGATGCTCGACCAGGCCGGGATCAAGCACGGTCTGGTGTTCCACGGGTCTGAGATCCGCGACCCCGCGCAGCACCGCGAGCGGTACCGGTACTCGCCGTTCCGCAACCCGGACGACGAGCTGACGGTGCGTCTGCAGGCCGCGAACAACCTGATGCGCCACCACCTCGAGGGCTACAAGGGACCGGTGTTCGTCACCACGCCGGACCTGCTGGAGTTCGTCGACAACGGCATCTGGCTGCCGCTCGCGGTCGACGTCGACAGCTTCGTGTCGACGCAGCCGGTGCTCGAGCGGGAGGTCCCGGTGGTGCTGCACGCGCCGTCGGCCTCCGCCTTGAAGGGTTCCGCGTACGTCGACCCCGTGCTGACGGACCTGGATGCACGCGGCCTGATCAAGTACAACCGGGTCCAGGGCGTGCCGCACGCGGAGCTCGCCGAGATGGTGAAGAGCGCCGACATCGTGGTCGACCAACTGCTGCTCGGTTCGTACGGCGTGTTCGCCTGCGAGGCGATGGCGGCCGGCCGGGTCACCGTCGGGCACATCGCGGACCCGGTCCGGGACCTGCTGCCGACCGACCTGCCGATCGCCGAGGCGAACCCGGACGACCTGGCGGAAGTGATCGAGCGGCTGGTCGCCGAGCGTGACACGGCCCGCAAGATCGCCGACGCGGGACCGTCGTTCGTGCGTGACCTGCACGACGGGCGGAAGTCGGTCGCGGAACTGCTGCCGTTCCTCAACAACGAACTGGTGTCCGAGGACGAGAGCGAGTAAGTGCGGATTCTGATGATTGCGCAGTCCCCGATCGCCGGGGACTCGCGGATCCTGCGGGAGGCGACGGCGCTCGCCGCGGCCGGTCACACGCTGCACGTGATCGGCCGGGACGTCCCTGAAGGCTTCGAGGTGGGGCCTGGGATCACGGTGGAGTCGGTCTCCCGCTCTTCCGGTCTGCGGGCCGGGAACGGCGGGCTGACGGTCGGGCACGGGCATTCCGGGCCCAAGGTGCTGGCGAAGCGGTTCGGGCGGTGGCTGTTGCTGCCCGAGCACCGGAACCGCACCGAGAAGCAGTGGCGGATCGCCGCGGCCCCGCGAGTGGCCGAGGCAGGTCCGGTCGATGTTGTGCATGCGCACGACTTCAACACGTTGGAACTCGCTGCCGAATACGCCGCCTTGTGGTCGGCCTCGCTTGTGTATGACAGCCACGAGCTGTGGTTCGATCGGGCCCTGCCGGGACGGCCGACGCCGTTGTGGCGAGCGCGTGGGCGGCGGTACGAGGTGGCGCTGGCGTCGAAGGCCCGGGTCGTCTTCACGGTGTCGGACGGGATCGCGGCGCGGCTGCGGTCACGTGGGTTGACCGATGTGCGCGTCGTACGGAACACGTTCCCGCGTGCGGACGACGTACCGCCGGCACCTTCGCAGCCTGAGGGCCTGCTGTACGCCGGACGCGTCGGAGCTGGGCGTGATCTGCCGACTGTGGTTGCCGCGGCTCGTGAGCTGGCGCCGTTCCGGACGGTGCTGATGGGATCGGTGGATCCCAACTATCGCTTGGATCTGGGGCCGGTGGAGACCGTCGCGGAACGGTCCATCGACGAGGTCGACGACACATTGCGCTCGTACGGCATCTCGCTCGTCACCCTGACCAACACCTGCGAGAACCACCGCCTCGCGCTGCCGAACAAACTCTTCCACGCGGTCCGGGCCGGTGTCCCGGTCGTCGCGGCCGACCTGCCCGAGCTGCGGGCAGTCGTCACGCAGTACAAGCTCGGCGGCCTTTACGAGCCCGGCAACGCGCACTCGTTGGCGACGGCGGTCCGCACGGTGATCGACAACTACACGACGTACACCGACGGAGTCCGCTCGGCCGCGGCAGAACTCAACTGGGAACACGACGCCGCCACCCTCGTCGCCGCCTATTCGGAGTTGTGAGAGCGGGGTCCAGGCTGTCGCCAGGACCCCGCCTCAGTTCTACCTCGAAGCCTCGACCATCTGCTTCTCCTTCTACGACTCCCTCAACGGCGAATAGTCGCGGTCCAGTACGGTCGCGAGGCGCGCCTTCGTGGTGTCGTCGGACGGCGTGTACGTGATGACGAACTGCCCGTCGTCGCCGGGTAGCTGGAGTGATTCCAGCGAGAAGGTGAGTTGCCCGGCGACCGGGTGGTTCAGGATCTTCGGGCAGTGGGAGCGGCTCTGGACATCCTGGGAGGTCCAGAAGCGTTCGAACTCGGGGCTGGCGGTGCGGAGTTCGTCGACCAGGGCCGCCAGTTCGGTGTCGTCGGCGTACTCGGCCGAAGCCTTCCTGAGCAGCGCGACCGCGTCTTCTGCCACCGTCTCCCAGTCGGCGTAGTACTCGCGGGCTCCGGGGTCCAGGAAGTACAGACGCGCCAGATTCCGATGGGCTGAGCCCTCGAAGTCCGCGACGACCTCGAGGGCGGCGGAGTTCCACGTGAGGACGTTGCTCAGGCGGTCCACGACGATCGCCGGGAGGTCGTGCATCGCGTCGATCATTGCCTTCAGCTGCGGGCGTACGGCCGTCTTCGGTGGTACTGCGGGTGGCGCCGAGCAGGCCAGCCGCCGCAGATGATCACGCTCGGCCTGATCCAGCCGGAGCGCGTCCGCGACGGCGGTCAGCACTGTGGTCGACGGGTTGCCGGCGCGGCCCTGCTCCAGGCGGATGTAGTAGTCGACGCTGACGTTCGCGAGCAGCGCGACCTCCTCCCGGCGCAGACCGGAAACGCGCCGCTCCCGGCCGGAGCGCAGACCGACATCCTCGGGCCGCACCCGAGCCCGTCGGGTCTGCAGGAACTGTCCCAGTTGCGGTCGCGCGCTCACCGCACCAGTATCCCCACACGGCCCAGCCCACTGGGTGGTACTGCCAGACCTACGGTGGAAGCGGATCTTCTGAGCGAGCGCCCTCCGGCGGAGCGTGGAGCCATGAGCACTTCACGCATCGCACTCGTCACCGGCGCCGCCAGCGGAATCGGCGCCGCCATCGCCACTCGTCTCGCAGCCGACGGCGCGTCCGTCGCGTTGCTTGCCCGACGCCGCGACCGCCTCGAGAAAGTCGCCGCCCAGATCGCCGAGGCCGGCGGTACGGCGCTCGTCGTCCCGGCCGATGTCACCTCGGAGCAGTCCGTCACCGAGGCCGCCGCTCTCGTACAGGACCGCTACGGCGATCTCGACCTGCTGATTAACAACGCGGGGGTCATGCACGTGGTCCCGTTCGCGGACGGCCCGGTAGACGCGTGGCGCAGTACCGTCGACGTCAATCTGACCGGCGTCATCAACGTCACGCACGCGTTCCTCCCGGCCCTGCGCCGATCGGCGGCGACCCGGACGACTGACCTGATCAACGTGTCGTCCCTGGCCGGTGAGCGCGTCAATCCCGGCATGGCGGCGTACGGCGCCTCGAAGGCAGCCGTCAGCCACCTCACGCGAACGCTGCGTGCCGAACTGGCCGGCGAGGGGATCCGCGTCACCGACCTGGAGCCCGGGATGATCGACGGCACCGAACTCGCGGACAGCTTCCCCGCCGAGCTGCAGTCGATGGTGGACGACCTCCGCAGCACCCTCCCCGCGGTCCCGGTCAGCGAGGTAGCCGACCTCATCGCGTACGTCGTCAGCCGCCCCCGAAACGTAAACCTCCCGCACCTGATCATCCAACCGTCCAAGGAGATCTAGTGAGCCGGGGTTGGGGAGGGTTTCTTCCCAGATCGGGCACACAACCCTCCCCAAGTCACCTCGAAGGGGTTATCACGCGCAACCGTTGTTGGCTGAGGCCGTACGGCGTGGATGCGAGCTGATCCAGGTCGTTCCGGATCTGACGCAGATCAAGCCGGGTGATCCGGTGCCGGTCGCGACGCTGAGCGACGTACCGCAAGCTGATCTGCTGGTAGCGAACGGTGCTTCGGACTGGCCGGCTGATGTGGCTGCGGCGTCGGCGGGTCCGCGCGGCGGCTGTACTCCGTGTGGCGCGCCACGGTTCAGAGCACCAGGTGCAACTTGACCGGGGCTACGCCGATCTCGATTCGTTGACCCCAGCCGATGCTCAGGGTGTCGGACTCCATTCCGTCGCCGAACACGACCAGGTCAGACTCGGCTGTGATCGTCAGCGAATCCGGCGCCTTGAGCAGCCCTTCGGTGTTGTCGGTGCCGGTCGCCGGTGACGGCCAGGCCTCGCGGACGAACCAGCACAGCACCGGATCGGTCGGCGTTGGCAGCGCCAACGGACTGCGCCGTTCCTGCCACGCCGATCGGCACCAGCCAGTAGATCCGGTCCCGGTGCCGATCAGGATCCCGGACGACGACTGCCGCTCCGGTGATCCGTCGGGCGAACTCAGCCGGTAGCGCGCGGACTGGTGTGTCCGGTGGCCGACGTACACCTCGTTCAACGCGACCAGTTGCTGCCCGTCGTCGGTGCTCGCGGCAACCATCGTCCGCTCGGCGACCTGGCGTTCGGTCAGGAGATCGGCGATCGCGGCGGGCTCGTGTGGCACGAGTACGCCGGGGTTGCGGGACGGCTCGGGGTTGATGCCGATCACCGGCTGGCTGTCCAGGTACTTCGCCACGTTCGCGACCAGACCGTCCTGGCCGACCGCGATCACCACATCCTCCGGGCCGAACCCGAACCGGTCCAGGTCGTTGCGCTCGGCAACCGCGCGGCGCCAGTCCAGCGGGATCGCCGCCGAGACCGTGGCGAGCGCGTCCTGCTGGGCCTGGTGCCGGGCGTCGAGTTCCGCCAGATCCCGCCCGCGGCCGGCCAGGAAGAACCCGGCCTGCTGCCGCGTCCCATGCCGGGCGATCAGCTCGGTGAGTTCGGTCGCCCGATGCACGATCACCGCCCGTGGAGGAAGCGTCATCGCTGCTCGGCCAGCCTCGTGAGGAGCGGCGTGATCAGGTCCGGCGTCACGTTGAGCGTGCCGATCTCCGGTAGTGCGCCCTGCTTGATCGCGAGCGCGAGGATGGTCGCCTGGTCGAGTTCGGCGTACGCCTCCAGCAAGGCCTTCTCGGCAGCAGCCTCCGCCGCGCCGATCACCCGCTTGGCGTCCGCCTCCGCCTCGGCCAGCGCGCGCTGGCGACTTGCCGCGGCCTGCGTCTCGATCTGACCGGCCGCCGCGGCCTCGGTCGCACGCATGCGCTCGTTCTGGCCGCGCTGGTTGACCAGTTGCTCTTCGCGCCGGGCGAGCTCGATCTGGTTCTGCAGCTCGTTCTCCGCGATCGACCGCTCCCGCTCGACAGCCATTGCCCGGCGTTCGTACGTCGCCTTGTCCGCGGCCTGCTGCACCATCTCGCGCGTCGGTGTCTGCAGCGCCTTCTCCACATCCCGCTCCGCACGTACTGCGACCACGCGCACATCCTCGACGCCGATGCCGAGCCCGGTCAGCCGCTGGTCCTCCCGGAGGCCGGTGCCCACCGCCTGGCGGAGCGCGGTCATGCCCTCCGACAGCGCCTCGGTGAGCGTCATCCGCGCCAGCAGGTCGAGCGCGGTCTGTTGTGCCAGCTCGGTCAGCAGCCCGCCGAGCTGCTCGAGCGGGGTCGACCGCCAGAGCCCGGTGTCCGGGTCGATGCCGAAGTCCAGCCGGCTCGCTGCGAGTGCCGGGTCGGTAACCCGGTAGGTGACGGTGGCCTGAACCACGACGTCCTGGAAGTCCTGCGTGCGGCCGTGGAACAGCAGCGGCTGCTCGCGGTCGTCGACCGGGATCTCGCTCAGCGACGAGTTCAAGGCCCGGAACCAGAAGGCTTGGCCGGCGCCGTCGTGCGCGACCTTGCCGTTGCGCAGGTGCCGCACGTGGGTGGTCGGGTTGGCCCGCAGGTGGCTGATGAAGCGGAACCGGGTGATGTCTGCCATCTCTTCGTTCTCCTTGTTGTCATTATGACGATAAGGGGTGGAGTGACTTCTCGTCAAGGTGACGATTAGAGTGTGGTCATGGACTTCGAACCACTTGGCCTGGCCACCGACCTGGTCATCCTGACCGTCCGCGACGGCCGCCTCCAGGTGTTGCTGATCCGCCGCGGCATCCCGCCGTACCAGGGCCGGTGGGCGCTGCCCGGCGGGTTCGTGCGGCCGGACGAAGACCTGGAGACGACTGCACGCCGCGAGTTGGCGGAGGAGACCGGGCTGTCCGCGGAGCGGATCCACCTCGAACAGGTCGCGACGTACGGCGCTCCCGATCGCGACCCGCGCGGCCGGGTGGTCAGCGTCGCGTACCTGGCCTTGGTGCCGGACCTGCCCGCTCCCGTCGCGGGCTCCGACGCCGCGTCGGCGAGCTGGGTCGACGCCACCGACGTACTGGACGACGCGGGTCGGCTGGCGTTCGACCACCACCGCATCCTGACCGACGGCGTGGAACGCGCCCGCGCCAAACTCGAGTACTCACCCCTGGCCACCGCGTTCTGCCCCCCGGAGTTCACGATCTCCGAACTGCGGGGCGTCTACGAAGCAGTCTGGGGCCTCCCCCTGGACCCCCGGAACTTCCACCGCAAGGTCACCAAAACCCCCGACTTCGTAGAACCCGCCGGCGGTACGACGACCCGCGACGGCGGCCGCCCCGCCCAACTTTTCCACCGCGGCGCAGCCACAACCCTCCACCCACCCATGACCCGCGGTTGACCTGTTGACGGTGACTTTGTGCTGTAGAGACACGCACTTAGAGTTCTCTGCATGCCCGCGCACGTGTTCGTCGACGAGAGCAAGACCAAGGGTCTGCTCATGGCGGCGACGATGTGCCCCGCGGTGGATGTGAACGCATACCGCCGCACGATGGCCAGTCTTCTGATGCCTCGCGAGCGGCGGATCCACTTCACCAAAGAGTCCCCGCCGCGGCGGCGGAAGATCCTCGGAGTCATCGCGGAGTTCGGGCTCGCTGCACGGCTGTACCAGGTCGACAAGAACGATGTCGCCGCTCACCGAGCCTGCCTGGCGGCGATGGTCCGTGACATCGCGGGATCGGCCGAGCGGCTGGTGATCGAGCGTGACGAATCCACTGCGACGTTGGACAAGCAGGTGTTGTTCCGCGCTGCGCGGCGCTACGACTGCGCTGAGAGTCTGCAGTACGAGCTGCTTGCGGCCCACGCGGATCCGTTGTTGTGGATACCCGACGCGGTGGCTTGGTCGTGGGTCAAAGGTGGTGAGTGGCGCGATCTCGTCGCGCCGTACTCGACCGTGATCCGGGTCTAGACGCGCGAAACCCGGCTCGCCAACCGTCCGGATGACTGCCGGGTTCACTTCCCGAGGGCTACTGCCCTGAGCTACGCACCACTATACAGGCCGTCACGTCTCGGCACGAAGGCTTCACGCGAGCTCGCGGGTGCGGAGGGCTAGGTCTTCGGCGGTTATGAGGTTGGTGTGGGTGCCGGGGGAGGTGCAGGCCCAGCCGGCGGCTACGGTGCCGGCGGTGGCGGCGGCTTGCCAGGAGGCTCCGTCGAGGTAGCGGGCCAGGAAGGCGGCCACGTAGGCGTCGCCGGCGCCGTTGGTGTCGACCACGGGGCGGTCGGGGAAGGTGATGGCGGGGAAGTGGTGAACCGGTTCGCCGCGGACGTGGAGGTAGCTGCCGTCTGCGCCGGCCATGGCGACCACGACGTCGGCGCGGCCGTTGGCGAGGATCCAGTCGACGCCGTCGGGTGGCAGGGCGGCGGCGGAGACGAACACGATGTCGGACGCGGTGGCGAAGTCCTTGTGGTGGTCGTTGCGGCCGTCCCAGTCGTGCAGGTCGGTGGAGATCGAGCGGTCGGCGGCGATCGCGTCCCCGAGAGCGTCGCGGGCGAAGTCCATGATCGAGACGTGGACGTGCTGGGCGTGCCGGATCACCGGGCGCCACAGGTTCGGGTCGACGCGGAGACCGCGCGGGTGGCGGCCGTCGTACATCGAGAGCCGGCGACCGTCCGGGGCGACCAGGTTGACCGATCGGCGGGTGCCGCTCGGGTGCAGGACGACGCGCAACGGGATGCCGAGTTCGTCGTACGCACGGCGGATCCGCGCACCCTCGGGATCGTCGCCGATCACGTCCACCAGCCCGGTGTTCAGCCCGAGCAGGTGACAGCCGAGCGCGACGCCGTGACCGGTGTGTGCCAGGTACGACTCGATCGGTTCGACCGGAACCGTGTCCACATCCGCCAACGGCAGGCCGGGCACCCGCACGATCGTGTCGATGCCTACTCCGCCGATCACCAGCACATCCAACTCCACCCGTCCCGTCATACCCGACTTTCGCCAGGGATCACAGGTGTCTTTCGCAAGCTGAACGGATAGTTGGTCTCCGGGCACAGTCGGAGCCATGCTGAACCGACGAATTCTGCTCACCTCCGCCGCCCTCGCCCCGCTCGCCACGTTCGCCGCCTCGCAACCAGCGGGGGCGAGCGCTCCCGGAGTAGCTGTCCCCACGCGGGGCGCCGCGTTCGCGACCGTCGGCGGCCGTGCGGTGCCCGTTCCGATTCGGCTTCCGCGGCCGACCGGTCCCTCTCCGGTCGGCACCACCGAGCTTCATCTGGTCGATGCCGGCCGTGACGACCCGTTCGTTCCAGGTCGCCCACGCGAGCTGATGATCAGCATCTGGTATCCGGCGACCCGGCTGACCGCGCCGGCGCCGTACCTCCCGCCGTTGACCGCCGAGGTGTTCGGCGAAGGCGCCGCGATTGCGCTGCAGCAACCCGTCGGGACGATCGACTGGGTCGGCGCCAAGAGTCACGCCGGACTGCTCGCCCCGGTCTGCCCCGGGAAGCGGCCGGTCGTGCTGTTCTCGCCGGGGTTCGGCGTTCCGCGCGGACTCGCGTCGATCAGCGTCACGGAGCTCGCCAGCCGCGGGTACGTCGTGGTGACCGTGGACCACACGTACGAGGTCTCAGCCGTCGAGTTCCCCGGTAACCGGATCGAAGTACAGACCCTGCCGCCCGCGCCGTACGCGATGCTCGCCCGCACGACCCGCTTCGCCGACCTGCGGTTCGTCCTCGACAGCCTCACTCGCCTCGCCCGCGGCGAGAACCCGGACGCCGACCGACGCCGCCTCCCCAGGGGTCTCGGCGACCTCCTCGACCTCGACCGGATCGGGTCGTACGGCCACTCCGCCGGCGGCCTCAGCTCGATCGACCTGCTGGTCGCCGACCCGCGGATCCGCGCCGCCATCGACCTCGACGGCGAGCTCGGCTACGGGTACGACGACCCGGCCGACGCACCGACCGTCGCGAAGGGCACGAACCGCCCGTTCCTCCTGATGGGCTCGGGCGCGGTCGGCCCGGGCCCGCACGACCACCGTACGGACCCGTCCTGGGGCCTGTTCTGGGACCATTCGTCCGGCTGGAAGCGCGACCTGAACGTCCCGAACGGCCGCCACTACAGCTTCGTCGACTACCAGGCGCTGATCCCGTGGTTCCAGCGGTTCTTCACTGTCCCGGAGGAGCTCATCGCGAACACCATCGGTACGGCGAACGCCGACCAGGTACTGCGCGCCATGCGCACCTACATCCCGGCGTTCTTCGACCAGCATCTCCGGCACCGCCCGTACGACTGGACCCGTGCGCTGCCGGAGACGAGGTTCATTGCTTGATCGGGGCGCCGGTCTTCTCCTGGAGTTCGTCGAAGGTGACGCCCTCGGCGAGCTCCACCAGCTGCAGACCGTCGTCCGTCACGTCCAGGACGGCGAGGTCCGTGATGATCCGGTTGACCACGCCGCGGCCCGTGTACGGCAGGTCGCACTCCTCGAGGATCTTGTGCGAGCCGTCCTTGGCGACGTGCTCCATCAGCACGATCACCTTCTTCGCGCCGTGCACCAGGTCCATCGCGCCGCCCATCCCCTTGACCATCTTGCCGGGGATCATCCAGTTCGACAGGTCGCCCTTGGCCGACACCTGCATGGCGCCCAGGATGGCCGCGTCGATCGCGCCGCCGCGGATCATCCCGAAGGACAGCGACGAGTCGAAGAACGAGGCACCGGGCATCGTCGTGACGGTCTCCTTGCCGGCGTTGATCAGGTCCGGGTCCTCGTCACCCTCGACCGGGTACGGCCCGACGCCGAGGATGCCGTTCTCGGACTGCAGTACGACGGTGACGCCGTCCGGGATGTAGTTCGGGACCAGGGTCGGCAGGCCGATGCCCAGGTTCACGTACGAGCCGTCCTCGAGCTCGGCGGCGGCCCGGGCGGCCATCTGCTCACGGGTGAGTGGCATCTCAGGCCTCCAGCTTCTCGCGCTGAGCCTCGTAGGACTCCCGCGGTTGCACGGTGCGCTTCTCGATCCGCTTCTCGATGTCCTTGCCGACCGCAACGACGCGCTGGACGTAGACACCGGGTAGGTGGATCGAGTCGGGGTCCAGCTCACCAGGCTGGACCAGTTCCTCGACCTGCGCGATGGTCACCCGGCCGGCCATCGCGGCCAGCGGGTTGAAGTTCCGCGCGCTGCGGTCGAAGACCAGGTTCCCGTGGGTGTCGCCCTTGAGTGCGTGCACCAGCCCGAAGTCGGTGGTGATCGATTCCTCCAGCACGTACGTCGTACCGTTGATCTCCCGCGTCTCCTTGGGCTCCGACGCCTTCGCGACCGAACCGTCCGCGTTGTACTTCTGCGGCAGCCCACCCTCGGCGACCTGCGTCCCGACGCCGGCCAGGGTGAAGAACGCGGCGATCCCGCAGCCGCCGGCCCGGAGCTTCTCGGCCAGCGTGCCCTGCGGGGTCAGCTCGACCTCCAGTTCCCCGGACAGGAACTGCCGGGCGAACTCCTTGTTCTCCCCGACGTACGACGACGTCATCTTGGCGATCCGCTTGTCGGCGAGCAGGATGCCGAGTCCCCAGTCGTCGACGCCGCAGTTGTTCGACACGACGCTGAGCCCGGAGACCCCCTTGTCGTGCAGAGCGCTGATGAGCTGCATCGGATTGCCGCACAACCCGAAGCCGCCGACGGCCAGGCTTGCGCCGTCCCCGATGTCCGCCACCGCTTCCTGCGGCGACCCGTACGTCTTGTCCATCAGCTGCTCCGTTGCAGTGGCCGGTGTGTCTTCTGCCGATTCGCTCCGACTCTAACCAGCCGACCCGTGTCCCGCGATGTGAGTGGTACCACTCAGGTATGTGGTCGGGTGCTACGCGGAGGCTTCGGACGCATTCAGTGCCGCCAGTTCGTGCAGTGCCTCGTAGTGCGCGTCGTCCAGCTCAGGGATGGTGAGTACGGCGGACAGGTGCGCGCGGGCGGCCTGGAGATTGCCGAAGCCGCGCGCCGTACGCGCCAAACCGACCCGTGCCGCCGCAACGGTCTCCGGTTGATCAGCGTGCTCTCCGATCGACAGGGCCCGGCTGTAGTCCGCGTGCGCGTCCTCCAGCTTCCCCTGCCGTCGGTAGAGCTCGGCACGCTCGCACAGCAGCAGTGCGGTCTCGTCTGCGAGGCACAGCTGCTCGGCGAGCTCCAGCGCCTCGGTGGTGACGTCCAGCGGCTCGTCTACGACCTGCCGGAGCGCGCTGAGGGCAAGGAACATGCCCCACCGGTCCTCCAGCATCCGGAAGCGGCCCAGCGCCGTACGTAGGCTCTGTGCCGCGTCACCCGGTGCGGCTGTCGTCAGACCGGGGTAGCCACGGCACAGCTCCACAGCTGCCCGTGTCCACGCGTCACCGGCCTCGTTGCGCTCCAGCACGTCCTCGACCACAGCAGCCGGTTCGAACGGCCCGAACACGAGTGACCACAGCAGCACCGTCACGGAGTACCGGAACGGGCCGGTGGTCGTCAGCACGATCTGCTGGGCCAGCTCCACCTGCTCCTGCTCAGCCGAGGCCGCGCCATGGATGACGGCCAGCAGATACTCCTCGTCGAGCCCGACCGGGACGGTCCGGCCGAGCATGCTGAGCACCCGCTCGGCCGCGGCCGCAGCCTCGTCCTGGAGCCCGTTCGACCACCAGTACGCCGAATAGCGCGCAACCAGCCGTAAGGCGGTCCGCAGGTCGCTCTCACACGCGCGCTCGATCGCGCTGACGACCTGGTCCGCCTCCAGACTGTGTGGTTCGCCGGAGCCCCCCAAGTTCACGTGCTTCATTGTCGCTCGCCCGTGTTAACGCCGTGTCACGGGGTCAGAAACGGAGAACGCCCCAGGTGGCGGGCCGGTGCATGTCCGCGATGCCCTGCGGTGACCAGACCCAGAACTCGCAGTCGTCGCCCTTCACGTACGCGCCGTCGACGACCTCGTGCGGCCACTCGCAGCGCATCAGGTTCATCCGCCACTCGTCACCCGGGTTCGGCGGCGTCGCCCGCCCCTCGTTGTACGGCGCGAGCTCGGCCCACGGTACGGCGATCTCCGCCGACCACCCGGTGTCCGTGTCGGACGGGTCGTTGAGCGTGCCGTCGACGTGGACCGCGGTCCGCAGACCGGGCAGGTTCGTCGGGTCGATCGGCACGCCGCCGTCGACGTACGGCTTCGGCAGCGTGAGCTCCCAGATCGTCCCGAGTGGGTTGATCTCGAACTCGTAGTAGTTCTGCCCGTCTCCGTCCGGGTCGAGGAACAGTTCGAAGTTGTTCTCGTGGAACAGCTTGCTGTTGTGCTCGGTCATCGTCGACCAGACGTGTGGCTCCTCGAGCAGGCCGCCGACGTACAGGTACTCGTCGTCGTACATCAGCTTCGCCCGGGTCAGGAACCGCGGCGTGGGGCCGTCGTGGATCGGGACGAAGGCGGTCGTCCACGGCGCGGCCTGCCAGGCCGGGTCGGTCAGGGTGCCGTCGAGGTTCGGCGTGGTGGCGGTCCGCGGGCACTCGTAGACGGGCAGGTCAGGCATCGGCACGCTCCAGCAGTCGGGCGAGAAGGTTGGCGAGCAGGAAGGTGACGGCGGTCAGCACCGGTACGACGGCGAGGATCCACGGCGAGTCGAGATGGCCGGTCAGGAACGCCACCACCAGCGCGACCATGAACGCGACGCCGAGGAACGGGATCAGCTTCGGGTGCGGCATCGCCAGCCGGCTGAGCGCCGTACCGCCGAGCACCATCGTGACGACCACGATCAAGATCAGCAGCGGAAGCCCGAGAGCCCCGCAGTTCGTGGTGTCCCGGAACCGCTCGCAGCCGCGCTCACTCAGCCACACCAGCGCGATGGTCGCGAACCCGCACAGCAGCCCGACGACGGCAAGAATCAGCCCCGGCGGCAGCGGCGGCGCGTCGTACCGCCCCGGGCGCTCCTCCTCCGCCTCGTCGTCGGCGGCCTCCAGCACGGCCTCCAGATCGTCCGGCATCCGGTCGCCGTCGTCCTCCTGACTCATTGCGGCAGGCTATCGGGCTCCCAGGCTGTTCGCGATGGCATCGCGCACCTCGGCGTCGGTGGGCGCGGCGAGGCCCTGCTCCGCGGCCAGTTCGGCGAGCGAGACCATCGTGACGTCGTGCAGCCCGCAGCTGGTGAACGTGTGAAACACGGTCATGTCCGGGTCTACGTTCACCGAGAACCCGTGACTGGTCACACCGCGCCGGATCCGCATGCCGATCGAGCACAGCTTCCGGCCGTCCTCGGTCCAGACACCGACGAGGCTGCTGGCGCCCTTCGGCGTGTCCCGGCGTACGAGCGGGAAACCGAGCGACCCGAGAGCCTCGATCAGGCCGTTCTCGACCCAGCGCACGATGTCGACCGGTCCGCGCTGGTGCAGGTCGATCACCAGGTAGCCGACCAGCTGTCCGGGGCCGTGGTACGTCGCGAAGCCGCCGCGGTCGACCTGCACCCTCGGGATCGCGGCCGCCTCCGCGGGCAGGTCGTCGAGGACGGTCCTTGGTCCGTAGGTGATCACCGGCGGATGACTCAGCAGGAACAGACGGTCCTCGGCCTTCCCCTCGACGCGCTCTTCGACCCAACCACGCATGTCCTTCGCGGCGACGTCGTACTCCACCTCGCCGAGATCAACCCGCTCCATGCGTTCAGATTAGGCCGTACGGTGCGCGGCGCAGGACGTCGTACAGGAGCCGGCGGTCGAGCACGTTGCCCTCCGGCTCCAGCCAGTTGAGGAGTTCGCGGTCGGCGGACCGTGCGGACAGGCACGTCACGGCGGCCTCGGAGCCGGAGTCCGTCATGATCCCGCCCTGGCCCTCCACGGTCGGGTGGACGATCAGGAAGCCGCGTACCTGAGCCGTCCGCAGCCGTCCGCTCCAGGCAGCAACGGCGGCCTCCAGCGCGGGCACCGGGCTGTCGATCGGCTGGCCGTTGAAGACGAGGGACCCGTAGGCGTCGAGGGAGTACGCGCCGGGCGATCCCACCAGCGACACGATCAGCGCGACGCGGTGCCCGTTGAGCAGCATGTGATCGACGGCGACGGCACCGAGTTGCGCACCGTGCACCAGCTTCGCCGCGGGCAATGCGCCGACCACAGGGTCGAGGAGGCTGGCCGTACGCCGCTGCAGCAGCACGTCGTACGCCGAGATCGGTGCGGCGAGCGCATCGTCGACGAGCGGCTCGCCGGGACGGCCCCACAGGTTGAACTCGTACGCCGCGGTCCGGTCGATCGCGAGATCCAGCGCGTGCGCTTTCGACCAGCGACCGGTGAGGATCCGAACCACCACCAGACCCGCGACGACCGCGCCGAGCAGAATCCGGCCGACCGTGGACGCGCCGCTCGCCGCGAACGGATTGAACGTCAGGATCAGCGCCAGCAGGAAGAAGGCCGCGGTGAGGACGCCGAGCGTCTTGAACAGGCCGCCGAGCGGCACTCGCCTGCTCCAGTGCGGTGGCATCGCCACCACGATCATCGCGGCGGTGCCGACGCCGAAGACAACGTCCCAGAAGCCGTGGTAGTCGATGCTGACAAGGATCCAGATGACGAGCGCGCAGAAGACGGTCAGCGCGACGAGGGCAGGAGCCCGCCAGCGGCCGAAGGGCGGACCGACGAGGATGGGCCCTGCATCCACCGGTTGGACCCGCTCACCGGTCGTCCTGGGCTGCTCCGGCTGCTCGCTCGACGAGCTCGACGTGCTGGACCAGGGCTGGTCGGTCGACCAGCTCCAGGTGGGCTCAGGCTCGGGCTGTGGATCAGGGTGGGGCTGCGGATCCGGCTTGCGGGTGGTCGTCGTCGACTGGCCGGCGAGCAGGCGGTCGTAGGAGGCGCGCTTGGCCGGGTCTGAGAGCGTGTTCCAGGCTTCCTGCACGAGGCGGAAGAGTGCCGCGTTGCCGCCCTGGTCCGGATGGACCTGGCGAACGAGCTTCCGGTACGCGGTCTTGATCTCGGCGGCGCTGGCCGTGCGCTCGACATTCAGCACTTCGTAGTGATCGGCCCCGCTCACCCCAGCACCTCCGCGACACGACAGAACGCACTGAGGGCCAGTCACCGCAGTGACTGACCCTCAATGGTGGTCGGGCTGACAGGATTTGAACCTGCGACCTCTTCGTCCCGAACGAAGCGCGCTACCAAGCTGCGCCACAGCCCGAAGTCGCGAGTAGCTTACATGGGCTCAGCGTCCGGACGAAATCGGGTTATTGCGTGGGACGAGGGTGAGCAAGGTCGCCTCGGGGCGGCAGGCGAAACGGACCGGCGCGTACGGCGACGTACCGAGCCCTGCCGACACGTGCAACGCCGCCTGACGGCCGCCGTACCCCCAGGTCGACAGGCCCTTCACGCGCGACGTGTCGAGGTCGCAGTTCGTCACCAGGGCGCCGTACAACGGCACTGCCAGCTGACCGCCGTGCGTGTGACCGGCGAGGACCAGCGGATAACCGTCGCCGACGAAGCCGTTCAGGACCCGCTGGTACGGCGCGTGCGTGACGCCGATCGACAGGTCCGCCGTCGGGTCGATCTCGCCCGCGACCTCGTCGTACCGGTCGCGCCTGATGTGCGGGTCGTCGGTGCCGGCGAAGTCCAGGCGCAGGCCGTTCACCTTCAGGGTGGCCTTGGCGTTGTTCAGGTCCGTCCAGCCGGCGCCGCTGAACGCACGGCGCATCTCCTCGTACGGCAGGTCGGGCCCGTGCGGCTTGTGGCGCTGCTTGTTCGCGGGCAGCAGGTACTTGCCCGGGTTCTTGAAGTGCGGCTTCCAGTAGTCGTTGGAGCCGAACACGAACACGCCAGGAAGATCGAGCAGATCGCCGTACGCACGGAGCAGAGGAGGAACCGAATGCTCGCTCGCGAGGTTGTCGCCGGTGTTGACGATCAGGTCGGGCTCGAGCGCGGCCAGGTCGTTGACCCAGCGGACCTTCTTCTCCTGTGTGGGCATCAGGTGCAGGTCGGACAGGTGCAGCACCCGCAGCGGCGCGGTCCCCTCCGGCAGCACGGGCACCGTCACTCTGCGCAGGGTGAACCAGCGCACCTCGATGCCCGCCGCGTATGCGACACATGCGGCGCCGATGGCGCTGACAACGCCCGTAGTCTTCAGGGCGGTCCTGACGATGCTCATTTCACCAGCCTGCCACAATCTCAGGTATGTCCAACTCCGGAATGAAGCAGCGCCTGCACGACGACATGACCGCCGCCCTCAAGGCGCGCGACGAGATCCGCAAGTCGACGCTGCGGATGGCGCTCACGGCAATCACCAAGGCGGAGGTGGCCGGTAAAGAGGCCCGCGAGCTCACCGACGCCGAGATCGTCGACGTACTCAGCTCCGAGGCCAAGAAGCGCCGCGAGTCCGTCATCGCCTACCGCGACGCCGGCCGCGCCGAGCTCGCCGAGAAGGAGCAGGCCGAGGCGGACATCCTGGCCGACTACCTCCCCGAGCAGCTCACCGAGGACGAGATCAAGGCCCTGGTCACCGAGACCATCGCCGCCACCGGCGCCGCCGAACTCGGCCCCCGCGGCATCGGCAAGGTCATGGGCGCCCTCCAACCCAAGGTCAAAGGCAAAGCCGACGGCGCGGTCGTCTCCGCCGAAGTAAAACGCCAACTCGGCGCATAGTGAACTTCTTGCAACAAGCTGCAATTCTCCGTAGGAACCTTGCAGGGCCTGCCGGTCTGCCCATAAGTTGTGACGGCACGACTACGTAAGGTTCACAAGGGGGCAAGTGATGCGTGTCCGAAGAACAATCTCAACTCTGATTGCAGCTGTCGCCGCCGTCGCGGGGATCTCAGTGCTGAACACGGTGCCTGCAGCGGCGGCTCCGTGCACATATGCGGGATGTAACGGCCTAGATCCAGAAACTACTGGCTGCTCGAACGACGCCGTAACCAAGCTCGACCTGATCACGACCTATGGGTTATACCTGGCGGAGCTCAGGTGGTCTCCGAGTTGCCACGCGTTCTGGACGCGCATCCGCCCGCACGACTCAGAGGGTGGGGATGGGGCGCAGGCTTACATCGCAGGCGGCGTCTATGACGCCAATGGAAGCCCTGTCACTAAAATTGTGTACACCTCAGTCCCCCAGAATGGGGAAACCTGGACGAAGATGATCTCTCAAGCGTATCCATGGGAGCGATTCTGCGCCTTCATTGGTTTTGATTCGGGGTGCAAGATTACTACCCTTTGACGAACCTGCTCTTTCCGCAAATCTCCTTCCGCGGAAAGACTCTTCGGCGTGTGCGGGTCGCCTAGATATGTGCGCTCTTGGGTTTGGTTGCGCTGATCCTCGGGGGTCGAAGGTGGGGGTGATGGCCAGCAAAACCGGCTGTGCGAACGACGCTGCAATCAAACTGGTCTGCTGAAAAAGCTCGGTGGTTACCGGGTGGGGGGAGCTCGATCGGTCGCCCTGGGTCCGCGTATTCTGGACAGGGTCAGTCCGCTGAGGGCGTCGAACGGCAATACGCCAACATAAGTGGGGGGTGTGCGACGCAAGCGGCCGCGGTCACGGACATCGTATACGCGGCAGAGTCTGAAAAAGCCGACGTAAGCCGTGTCCTGGACGGCGATTACTTCGTGGGCGTATCCGTTGATACACCAGTAGCCACAATGATGGTGGCTGAAAATTACAACCTGCAGTACTTGACCAGTCTTTCTGTCCGCCCGTAGTGGAAAGGCTTTTCGATGTTCATAAGGTCGTTTCGGTGTACCCTGTTTGCTGTTTTGGCACTGGTTTCTGGGATCGTTGCACAAGGTGCGCAGCCGTCGTCGGCCGAGGCGCATGACGGCCACGGGCAGTCATCTGCCGACTCTTCGAGCGGACCACCCGTGGCTCCAGCGAACGGTGCGGACCTGGCGTCTGTCAGCCCACGCTGGTGGGAAGGTGACGATGTTCTCCTGTCTGGACGCAGCCACTCCGACGGCTACACGCTGTACGTCGCCTTGGAAAAGGAGAAGTACGTCCTGCGCCCGTTGGCGACCATCAGGCCGGCCGGATACGCCGGTGACGATTGGCTCGGCTACACCTGCCTGACTGGTGACCGGCGTTTCGCGGTCGCGACCTTGATGCCGCGGTGGGCGGTCAACGTGCCGCGGCTGCGAGATCGCGGTGCGCTCGCCTATGTCGTGTCAACCGCCAACGGCAAGATCTGGCCACTGGCTAACGAGGTGGCGTTCAAGTACCACGCCACGAACTGTGGAGTGGGTTCAAAGGTCGCCCTCATGCGAAATCTCGGCGATGACCAGCGGCAGAGCGAAGTGCTCGTCGCGGACGCGGCGACCAGGCGAGTGACGAGTCTCGGAGTCGTTAGGCAACAGTTGACGTCACCCGTGCCTGACGGTACGGCGGCCGTCGCACTAGGGCTGGGCGGCATCCTGGCCGTGCAACCAGGCGGAAATACCGTCCTGCGCACCAAGATTGTGGGCGGAATCCCCTATCGGATGGTCGCCAGGGGGACGGGGCAGACCGTCGCCGTGCTGCGTGGTGAGAACGTCGATGCCTATGCGGTCGAGGGATCCCGGCTTCTCCTCGCCGGCTCCGGCGCCAAAGACGACGCGCAGATCTACGCATCGGAGGGCTCGATTCCTCGGCTGAGCGGCCTCCAGGCACCGCCGAAGCGTGCGATCGCGACGAGCCCAGTCGCTCGGCCGAAGCTAACGGCTAATGACGGAGCCGGCGTAGTTGGCCGGGATCTGGCCATCGACGCGGTCAGTGCCGAGGGCAAGGTCGTACTGGCAACCACGACTGCCGGAATGATTTCCCAGCGCACCGTCGTGCCTGGCGAGCCTGAGTCGGAGACGACGCAGGCAGCCCCCGCACCGGAAGAGAAGCGACTGTTCTCGGCGCTGACTGGAGCGCTTTTGGTCGGTCGGTTCCCCGTCGAGTCGGCCGCCTCAGTGAGCGAGGTGGTGCCGACGACGGTGACCAAGGCAGGGCGGTTCGCGCCGGCCGGTAACTTCACGACTCCGAAATGCGGTGTACCCCGGAACGAGCCGACCCGCATGGCGTACGGCGCGAACGACGTGCAAGCCCGGTGGGCTGTCGAGCAGGCCAGTCGCAACTCCCTGCCGACGCGCCCCACGGACTACCTGAAGAGTGGACTGCCGTCGTACAACCCGAGCAGCGACTTCCGCCTGCAGACGATCAAGCCCTCCGGCGGAAATGTCCCGCCGGCGGTCTTCAATGGCGTCCTCGCTCAGGAGTCCGCGTATCGACAGGCCTCCCGGCGTACGTTGCCCGGCTCAGGCGGCAACTCGGTCATCGGCAACTACTACGGCGCGGGCGGAACGCTCGACGTCATTGACTACACGAAGGCGGACTGCGGTTACGGCATCTCGCAGGTTACGTCCGGTATGGCGACATCCGAAACCTCGATCACGCCGAACGGCAAGGCCAAGATCGCGATCGACTACGCCGAGAACATCCAGGCCGGCATGAACATTCTCGTCAAGAAGTGGAATCAATTGCAGGATGCAGGTATCAAGCTGAACAACAGCGACCCGGCGGCGGTCGAGAACTGGTACCTGGCGCTGTGGGCGTACAACTCGGGCGTGCAGCCCGACGCCCGCTTCGGGAACACCACAGGTTGTACGCCGAGTCCGACATGCACCGACGAGTTTGGCAACTGGGGCCTCGGCTGGAGCAACAACCCGCGCAATCCTGACTATCCACCGACTCGCAATGTGTTCCTCCGTGCCACGTACGCAGACGCCGAGCATCCCTCGGACTGGCCCTACCAGGAGCGGATCATCGGGTGGGCCGAGACGCCCATCAAGAACTACAAGGGCGAGGACGCTTACGAAGCGGCAGCGCCCGGGACGAACTACCCCTACCCGAACATCAATACTTTTTGCACCGCTGCGAACTCGTGCGACCCGGCGACGGTGACGGGCTGCACGCGAGCGGACTACCGCTGCTGGTGGCACGAGCCGGTGAGCTTCAAGAGCTGCTCGCCCTTGAACCTTTGTACGACCTCAAACTTCACGACCACAGTCGGTGCCCCTGAGCCGTCGGCGCCGAACCCGTGGGAGCCCGCGTGCGACTCAGAGCTCGGGCCGGACGCGATCATCGTCGACGACATCCCGGATCCGTCGAAGAACATCTTCTGTCCGAACCGCAACTGGACCAACCAGGGCACATTCACTTATGAGGTCGGGAAGGACGCCTCGGGCGCACCGCTGGGGGTCATCGACTTTCATCAGGCTGCCGTCGGCTTTGGTGCCCACACCTTTTTCACCGGCAACCGGGTGGCGAGTGACACCGCGCACAAGGTGACAGGGACCTGGAAGCCGGCCAACCTCCAAGGGTCATACCTGGTCCGGGCACATATTCCGCGTGCGGGTGCGAGCGTCTCGTCTGCGGTGTACAAGATCACGACCGCCGACGGTAACGTCAGTGAGAAGGTGGTCAACCAGCATGAGCACTTTAACCACTGGAAGACCCTGGGGGCTTTCCAGTTGGACTCCAATGCCCAAGTGCAATTGACAAACGTCACCCAGGACGACGTCATCGGGGGTGCTGGCACCGTCGCGTTCGATGCGGTGGCGTTCATCCCTGTTCTGGGCGTCGCCGTCAACGAGGACATCGACGCCTACGCCTACTTCGACCCTGATACCGACGTGACCACGTCCGGTACGACGTCGTGGCTGGCGGGACCGCTCGGCGGCCCGCAAGCTCTGTACGACTGGGGTGCCGCGAGAGCGCCTGGACTGGTCCAGGACGGAGGTCCGGCGACCCGGCTCATGGGCACGGTGTGGCGCGACGAGAACCTTGCCGCCTACACCAGCCCGGACGCCGACGACGACGGCATGAGCCCCGCTGTCCTGTTGGGCGAGGCGAACAAACTCGAGTACCGGCCGACGATCGCCCAGAAACCACCGGAGTTCGACACGGATGCGGACGCGTACAAGGTGCGGACAACCGTGAGGGTCAGCTATGTCAGCACTGGTGTCAACCAGATCATGGAGGGATCCGCGGATGTCGACTACCGCCAGCGGGCAGGCAACACCTACATACCGCGGCTGATCACCGACTTCTTCGACGCGGTTACGCAGGACTATGGCATCGCCAAACCGGACCTGAGCTACTCGACCACCAATCTGAACACCTACGACCATCAGATCAGATCGGTCACCCCTAACACGACGTTCTTCCCCGCGCGTGCGTTCAAGCCCGCCGGTCGGGCGCCGTTGCTGGTGAACGAGTCCGGCCAGCCGGGAACGGACTGCATTTTCGCGATCCACACGTTCGGAGGCGTGGATGGCTTCCGACCTATGCTGGGCGTCGGGTACGTCTCCAGCCGGGTCGAAGCGTGGAAAGAGCGAATCAACGATCGCACTGACATCCCGGCAGCGGTGAAGAACGTCGCGAAGGACATCTACGACGTCTGGTTCGACACGGGTGCATTCAATGGGGCTCCGCCCGCATCGGTCTTCAACCAGGCACCACCAATCTGGCAGGAACTGGCGTTCACCATTTGCGCGAACGGCAAATTGATCGCTCCGCAGTCTCAGGGCCACGTCCTGCGTGCTTCCTGGATGACCGACCAGTACCTGTACCGCAACGGCGCCGCCGTCGAGAACACAGGCGAATGGCGGTTCTCCCCCGATCCCTTGATGCGCGGCGATTTCGTCAAGTTCAGCCGCATCCCCGACCCTGACAACTTCTGGGACAACCCGTTCGGGGAGTGTGACACCAATACCGGCAGATCAGGTAACCCGTGGGGCCTATTCGCCGGTCTGAACGCACCAGGCGTCGACCCGGCGAGTGTGCACTTCTGCATCGATAAGGATCTCGGGGTCGATCCGGACGCCGGCGGGTAATCGTGGCGCTCTGGCTCTACCTGTTAAGTGTGCCGGTGCCAGGTCTTCTGCTGGCCTGCATTCCGGTGCGGCGGGCGCGCAACAAGGCACTCGCCGCAGCGGAACTGCGCTGGAGATACCTGACCAGAGTCCTGATCCTTCTAGCCGTGACTATCGCCCTGACGGCGATCGCCGTGTCGCTCAGCCGTAACCACCCGAACACCCCGCTCTACCCGCTCCTTGCCTGTGCTCCTGGCCTGTGCCTGGCGCTCCTCCGGCTGGCGCTCGAGGCGAGGTATCTGAAGGAAACGTTTATCAACCACGTGCGGTGAACCATGCGACTTCTGAGGATCTTCCTGGCCTGTGCAACGCTCCTGACCGGAGTATTCGCCCTAGGCGCGCCGAGTGCGTATGCCGTCGGGTGCGTCGGCGAGTCGCGCTACAACAAGGGACCGGTGTCGATGGGCTGCACCAAGGACCAGCGCGCCATTGCCGTCGATCCACTGACCCGAGAGCTCCTTTGTCAATTACTCGCCCGCGTGCCAGGCGGTCTGGGCGATCTCGTTCGAGCCTCCCAGTATTGGATATCCCTGCCACACGGTGCAGCTCGAGCGGGCCCGGAGCAACCTGATCGTTCAAGCCCGACTGACGCAGACGTTTTGTCCTGAAGGGACGTCGGAATGGACGAATATGTTCCCTAAGGGATGGTATTTCCGCGGGATCACCAAATCCGGGGGAGGATCTCCGGACGACTACACGCCGTGGGTCTTCCGCTAACAGTATGACTGAGGGCCTCGTCCGCGGTGGGCGAGGCGCTCAGTGGTGTCAGCGGTGGCCGCGGCCGCCGCAGTTGGGGTATTTCGGGTTCCAGGGTGGGCAGTTCGGGTTGATTGTGGTCGGCGACCCGGGTGGTTGCACGGTCTGTGTGGTTGTCGGCTTCCCGGGCTTGACCTGTTTGCTGCCGTTGGAGACGTAGATCGTCACCAGCGAGCCGGCGGGGGCGCCGTCGCGCTGCCTCGGGTCCGTGTAGGCGACCGTGCCGGCGGTCTCCTCGGAGTTGACGGTGCCGGAGGCGATGGCGACCTCGAAGCCGGCCTGGCGAAGCTTGTTCGCGGCGTCCTCGGGGTTCATACCGTTGACGAACGGCAGGCTCTTCACGTCACCGCGCTGCGTCTTGTCGGTAGGCGCAACGAAGCGCGTGGTCGGGTATCCCTGCAGGGCCGCCTTCATCGCGGCCTCCCAGATTGGGCCGGCCGTACCGGAACCTGACGGGTCGTTGATGCGCTTGCCATTCAGTGTCTGGTTCTGCAGCTTGGTGTATGGCACCGATGCGTCGGCCACCGTTGCTGCCGCGGCGAGCTTGGTCGAGTAGCCGGCGTACCAGACAGCCTTGGCGTCGTTGATGGTTCCGGTCTTGCCGGCCAGGTCGCTCTTGCCGAACTTCAGCTTGCCGCCGGTGCCGTTCGGCTCCATGACCTGATGCAGGACCGCGTTGACGCCGTCCGCGACCTCAGGCGCCAGCACCTGCTTGCAGTTCGCGCCGGGGACGCTGACTGACTTGTTGGCCGAGTCCTTGACCGATGTGATCAGCCACGGCGTGCAGTACATGCCCCGTGCGGCGAAGGCGGCGTACGCGTTCGACAGCTGCAACGGAGTGACGTAGTCGACGCCGAGGGTCATCGACGCGACCTGCTCGAGTGGCTTGAGGTTCTGCGCGTTGTACATCCCCAGGGAGCCGGCGAGCTTGGCGATCGGGCACAGGCCGACCCGCAGCGACAGTTGCAGGAAGTAAGTGTTCGTGGACTTCTGCGCGGCCTCGATCATGGTTGGGTCCGCGACATTGGTCGTCGAGTTCTTCGGCGAGTAACCGTCCGGGATCTTGCGAGGTCCGTCGCAGGTGCTGTACTTCATGCCGCCCATGTCCAGCGGGCTCGGCGAGTTGATCTTGTAGTTGAGCGGGATGCCCTTCTGGATCGCGGCCGCGATCGTGAATGCCTTCATCGTCGAGCCGTTCTGGAAACCGCCGTACCCGCCCGGATACGTCTTCGGGGCGTTGTAGTTGTACGCCGTCTGGCCGCGCTTGCTGCCGTACCCGCGGCTCTGCGCCATCGCCTTCACCAGACCCGTGCCCGGCTCGACGATCGTGATCGCCGCGATCGCCTGGTCGGTCGGCTTGGAGTGGGTGTCGATCGACCGCTGGGCGTCGGCCTGGATCTTCGGGTCGAGCGAGGTGCGGATCGTCAGGCCGGCGGTTTTGATGTAGTTCGCACGCTCGGTCTTCGTCTTGCCGAAGGCCGGGTTGTCCTCGAGCTCGGCGACGACGTACTCGCAGTAGAACGGGTATGGGCCGTTGCCGCAGCCGAGTTTGTTCGGGCGGACCTTGTTGGGGTCGATGACCGGGGTCTTGAGGGCCGAGTTGGCCTGGGCGACCGAGATGACGTTGAGTTCCAGCATCCGGCGGATGACCACGTCGCGGCGGTCCTTGGCGCGCTTGGCGTTGTTGGTCGGGTCGTAGCCGGTCGGGTTCTTGACCAGGCCGGCCAGCATCGCGGCCTGCGGGAGCGTCAGCTGGGACGCGTTCACCGAGAAGTAGTGCTGGGCGGCGGCCTGGATGCCCCACGCGCCGTCGCCGAAGTTGGCGAGGTTGAGGTACTTCTCCAGGATCTCGTTCTTCGAGTACTGCTTCTCGACCGCGACCGCGTACCGCAGCTCGGCGACCTTGCGCTGGTACGTGTCGGCGGTCGCCGCGGCCACCTCGGCCGGCGTCTTCGCCTTCTCGACCAGGCTGATCTTCACGTACTGCTGGGTGATGCTCGAGCCACCCTGCTGCACCGAGCCCGAGGACTGGTTCTGCAGCAGCGCGCGCAGCGTGCCCTTCGCGTCCAGCGCGCCGTGCTCGTAGAAGCGGTCGTCCTCGATCGCGACGATCGCCTTCTGCATGATCGGCGCGACGTCCTTGAGCTTCACCGGAACCCGGTTCTGCTCGGCGAGCGTGGCGATCACCGTACCGTCGGCGGCCAGGATGGTGCTCTTCTGCTTGAGCGGCACCTCGTCGAACTGCTGCGGCAGGTCCTGCAGCGTGTCGGAAGTCTTCTCCGTGGTGAATCCGGCGAGGCCGGCGAACGGGATGGCGAGACCGGCGGCCAAGGCCCCCGACAGCACGCTCACCCCTAGGAACAGAACCACAGATTGGACGACGCCTCGGTCGCCCTTTTCCCTGACGCGCATGGTTGTTAAGACTACGGGACCGCAGATAAGGGTTACCGCTCCGCGTGTGAGTTCGGTCACCCTCGCTGGACAAAGTTCATCCAAAAGGAGGAGGGCCCGAGCAATTGCTCGGGCCCTCCTTCGGTACGCCCGGTCAGGCGGCGAACTGGTGTGCGCCGACCTCGGCCGGCTCCAGCGCCAGATCCAGCACCTCACGGACGTCGCTCACCGGGTGCACGGTCAGCTCCGCGAGCACGGACGCCGGCACGTCTTCCAGGTCCGGCTCGTTCCGTTTGGGGATCAGGATCGTGGTCAGCCCGGCCCGGTGCGCGGCGAGCAGCTTCTGCTTCACCCCACCGATCGGGAGCACCCGTCCGGTCAGCGACACCTCACCGGTCATCGCGACCTCCGAGCGGACCGGCCGCCCGGACAGCAGCGACGCCAGCGCCGTTGTCATCGTCACACCCGCCGACGGTCCGTCCTTCGGGACGGCACCGGCCGGCACGTGGATGTGCGCGTTCCGCTCGGCCAGGTCACCGACAGGCAGCCCCAGCTCCGCGCCGTGCGAGCGCAGGTACGACAGGGCGATCTGCGCCGACTCCTTCATCACGTCACCCAACTGCCCGGTCAACGTGACTCCGGTCGGGCCGGTCTCCTTGTCGGCCAGCGACGCCTCGACGAAGAGCACGTCACCACCCGCACCGGTTACTGCCAGTCCGGTCGCCACACCCGGAAGCGCCGTACGCTCCGCCGACTCCGGCGTGAACTTCGGCGAACCCAGGTACCCCTTCAGCCCACCGCCGTCGATCGTGAGGTTCCCAACGTCCTCGCCCAGAGCGAGCTTCGCCGTCACCTTCCGCAGGACCCGCGAGATCGACCGCTCGAGCTGCCGTACGCCGGCCTCCCGGGTGTACTCACCCGCGAGCACCCGGAGCGCCGACTCCTCGATGGTCACTTCGTCCGCCGTCAGGCCCGCCCGCTCCAGCTGACGCGGGAGCAGGTGGTCACGGGCGATGATGACCTTCTCGTCCTCGGTGTACCCGTCCAGCTGCACCAGTTCCATCCGGTCCAGCAACGGCGCCGGGATGGAGTCCAGCACGTTCGCCGTGGCCAGGAACACCACGTCGGACAGGTCCAGCTCGACCTCCAGGTAGTGGTCCCGGAAGGTGTGGTTCTGCGCCGGGTCGAGGACCTCGAGCAACGCGGCCGTCGGGTCGCCCCGGTAGTCCGCACCGACCTTGTCGATCTCGTCCAGCAGTACGACGGGGTTCATCGAACCCGCCTCGGTGATGGCCCGGACGATCCGGCCCGGCAGCGCGCCGACGTACGTCCGCCGGTGG
This sequence comes from Kribbella pratensis, assembly GCF_004366075.1. Taxonomy (GTDB): domain Bacteria; phylum Actinomycetota; class Actinomycetes; order Propionibacteriales; family Kribbellaceae; genus Kribbella; species Kribbella pratensis. Next base: position 936,507 of record NZ_SODU01000002.1, read on the forward strand.
CCACGGATCTCGGCCTCGTCCCGCACGCCACCCAGGGCGACCCGGACGAACTTCCGGCCCATCGCACGCGCCACGGACTCACCCAGCGAGGTCTTACCCACACCAGGAGGACCGACCAGCGCCAGTACGGCGCCACTGCGGCGACCGCCCACGACACCGAGACCACGGTCCGCACGACGACGCCGTACGGCGAGGTACTCCGTGATGCGCTGCTTCACGTCGTCCAGGCCGGCGTGGTCCGCGTCCAGCACGGCCCGCGCCTCACGGATGTCGTAGCTGTCCTCGGTCCGCTCGTTCCAGGGCAGCTCGAGAACGGTGTCCAGCCAGGTCCGGATCCAGCCGACCTCGGGAGACTGCTCGGAGGTCCGCTCCAGCTTGTCGACCTCGGCCAGCGCGGCCTTCTGCACGTGCTCCGGCAGGTCGGCCGCCTCGACGCGGGCCCGGTAGTCCTCTTCCTCGGACTCGGCCTTGCCGTCGAGCTCGGCCAGTTCCTTGCGGATCGCGGCCATCTGCTGGCGCAGCAGGAACTCCCGCTGCTGCTTCTCCATGCCTTCCTGGACGTCCTTCTGGATCGTCTCGGAGACCTCGAGCTCGGCGAGGTGGTCCTTCACCCAGCCGATCAGCTTCTCCAGCCGCTCGGAGACGTTCGCGTTCTCCACCAGCCAGGACTTCTGCTCGTTGTTCAGGTACGACGCGTAGCCGGCCAGGTCGGACAGCTCCGCCGGGTCGTCGACCTGCTTGATCGAATCGATCACCTGGTACGCGCCGCGCCGCTGCAGCACCGAGGTGGTCAGGGTCTTGTACTCGCGGGCCAGCTCGACGGAGCGGTCGTCGGTGATCTCGTGCATCACCGTCGCGCCCACCCAGAGCGCCGCACCCGGGCCGGTGGTCCCGGCGCCGATGCGGACCCGCTGGGTCCCGCGGATCACGGCCGCCTGGGCACCGCCCGGCAGCCGGCCGATCTGCTCGATCTCACCGAGCGTCCCGGCCTTGGCGTATTTTCCGTCCAGCCGCGGGACCAGGAGCACCTGGTCCTGACCGGCGGCCTGCGCGGCATCGATCGCCGCCCGGGCCTCGCTGTCGGCGAGTCGGACCGGCACGACCATTCCCGGCAGGACCACGACGTCGTCCAGCGGCAGTACAGGAAGATTCAACGTATCGGTCACGCTGTCACACCCTTTTCCAAGTTGAGTCTGATGGGCTCAACCACAGGTGTAAGCAAGTAATTCCCGACGCTTCCCGACGTTCGCTGACGGTGAAATCAGGCAGTCAACAGGTCGCCGATCTGGCGTAGACCGGTCAGGTCGTGCACGTCGTCGGCCAGTGCGGGCACCTCGACGGTCCGGATCGCGCGGTGACCTCGCCGGAAGCGTTCGGCCCGCTTGTGGTCGCCTACGACCTGCTGCATCTTGTCCGCGTGCAACCGCAGTACGGCGGCCGTCAGCGGCGACTTGTCCGCTTCCTCCAGCTTCTCGGCTGCGGCGAGTGACCGCTCCGCCGACAGTTCCGGCGCTTCCGTGTTCGTCACGCGGTTCAGCACGACGCCCGCCAGCGGCATTCCCTCGGCCCGCAGCCGCTCCGCGAAGTACGACGCCTCCCGCAGCGCATCGTTCTGCGGCGAGGCCACGACGAGGAACGCGGTGTGCGACTCCCGGAGCAGCGCGACCGTCTGCTCGGCCCGCTGCCGGAACCCGCCGAACAACGTGTCGAACGCCGCCACGAACGTCTGTACGTCGGTCAGCACCTGAGCGCCGAGCACTTTGTTCAGCACCGACATCGCCATGTTCACCCCGGCCGACATCAGCTTGAATGGGCCACGAGCCGGCGCCAGGAGCAGCCTGAGGAAGCGGCCCTCGAGCAGCGACGCCAACCGCTCAGGCGCGTCCAGGAAGTCCAGCGCCGACCGCGACGGCGGAGTGTCCACGACGATCAGGTCCCACTCGCCGGTCCGCTCGGCCTGCTTGTGCAGCTGCCCGAGCTTCTCCATCGCCATGTACTCCTGCGTGCCGGCGAACGACGAGGAAAGCGCTTGATAGAAGGGATTCGCGAGAATCTGCTCGGCCTTCTCCGGCGTCGCATGCTGCAGGACGACGTCGTCGAACGTCCGCTTCATGTCGAGCATCATGGCGTCCAGCCGGCCGCCGTTCTTCGCGTTCACCTCCGCCACCGCACGCGGGGTGTTGTCGAGCTCGGTCAGCCCCAGCGACTGCGCCAGCCGCCGGGCGGGGTCGATCGTGAGGACGACGACCTTCCGGCCGCGCTCCGCCGCGCGCAGACCGAGCGCGGCCGCGGTCGTGGTCTTCCCGACCCCGCCGGAACCGCAGGTGACGATGATCCGCGTTTCGGCGTCGTCGATGAGCGCGTCCAGATCCAGATTCATGCCCGGAACTCCTCGGCCAGGTCGATCAGGGTGCCTTGGTCGATCCCGTCCGGCTGCAGCGTCAGCTCCGTCACCTGTTTGCCCAGGGCATCGATCCGGTCGCGGTTCTCGCGTTCGAGCCCGACCCGGATCGCGTGGTCGTGCGCCTCGCTCGCGAGCGTCTGCACGAGGTCGTCGCCGATCGTGAGACCGGCTGCCTTCAGGCCTCTGGTCAGCTCGGCAGCAGGCAGTTTCTCCTTCACCGCAAGGGCAAGTGCGTCGTCGTCGAGCGGGCTGTTGCGGACCATGTTCACCACGATCGACCCGATCCGCAGGTCCAGTGCCTCGAGTTGCCCGACCGCGTCGAGGGTCTCCTGGACCGGCATCTCCTCGAGCAGCGTGACCAGGTGGATCCGGGTGATGTCCGAGCGCAGCATGCCCATGATCGCGTCCGCCTGGTTGCGGATCGGTCCGACCTTGGCGAGTCCGGCGACCTCGGTGTTGACGTTCAGGAACGGCGCGATCCGCCCGGTCGGCGGGGCGTCCACCACCACGGCGTCGTACGCGAGCTTCCCGTGCACCTTGCGGCGGGTGGCCTCGTACACCTTCCCGGTGAGCAGTACGTCGCGGAGCCCGGGGGCGATCGTGGTGACGAAGTCGATCGCGCCGACCTTCTCGAGCGCCTTCCCCGCGCGGCCGAGGTGGTAGTACATGTCGAGGTACTCCAGGAGCGCGGCCTCGGCGTCCACGGCCAGCGCGAACACCTCACCCCCGGCGGGGCCGTGCGCGATCCGGCGTTCGACGTACGGCAGGGGTGGTACGTCGAAGAGCTGGGCGAGACCCTGACGGCCCTCGACCTCGACCAGCAGGATCCGTTTGCCCTGCTCGGCCAGCGCGAGCGCCATCGCCGCCGCGACGGTGGTCTTCCCGGTGCCGCCCTTGCCGGTCACCACGTGCAGTCGCGCCATAGGTCCCAGGGTAGGACGTGTCCCGCGACACACCGTTAGAGTCCCCTTCATGAAGAAGTTCGAGTACTTCACCGCGCCGCTGCTGGTCCACTCGACCAAGGAGATCCTGGACAACTTCGGCCAGGACGGATGGGAGCTGGTCCAGGTGATCCCGGGCCTCAACCCGGAGAACCTGGTCGCCTACTTCAAGCGGGAGATCGAGGACAAATGAGCCACCCCGAGGAGAAGCTCGCCGAGCTCGGCCTGAAGCTGCCCGAGGTGGCCAAGCCGGTCGCCGCGTACGTCCCGGCCGTCCGGACCGGTGACCTGGTCTACACGTCCGGCCAGCTGCCGCTGCGCGAGGGCACGCTGATCGCCACCGGCAAGGTCGGCGACGCGGTCACACCCGAGGTGGCCGGCGAGTGCGCCCAGCAGTGCGCGCTGAACGCCCTGGCCGCGGTCAAGGCGGAGATCGGCGACCTGGGGAACGTGAAGCGGATCGTGAAAGCGGTCGCGTTCATCGCCTCCACGCCGGACTTCACCGGCCAGCCGCAGGTGGCGAACGGGGCGTCCGAGCTGTTCGGCCAGGTCTTCGGCGGCGCCGGGCAGCACGCCCGGAGCGCGGTCGGCGTCCCGGTCCTCCCGCTCGATGCCCCGGTCGAGATCGAACTGATCGTCGAGGTCGGCTGACCGCTCGTGCGGGACCTGAAGTCGCAGCTGATGACCGGCCGGATGGCCGAGGTGGCCCTCGAGTACGCCGCGGGCACCCGGACGCCGGCCGATCCTCGCCCCGCCTCCACGGTCATCCTCCTCCGCGACCCACCACCGACCACACCGGCCGCCCCACCCCGACCCGCCGCACCAGCGAGCGGGCGCCCGGAGGTCTATCTGCTGCGACGGCAGCGGACCATGGCGTTCGCTGCCGGGATGACGGTGTTCCCCGGCGGGCGGGTCGACGCGACGGATTCCACCGTCGCGGACTCCTGGTCGGGACCTTCGCCGGAGTGGTTCGGCGAGCGGCTCGGCTGCTCCGCGCAGACAGCCGCGGCGTACGTCGCCGCCGCCGTCCGCGAGACATTCGAAGAGTCGGGCGTCCTGCTCGCCGGACCGTCGGACGACTCGGTCGTCGGCGACACCACCGGAGCCGACTGGGAGGCCGACCGGGTCGCCCTGGAAACCCGTGAGCTGGGCTTCTCGGAGTTCCTGCACCGCCGCGGGCTGGTTCTGCGCGCCGACCTGCTCGGCCCCTGGACGCACTGGATCACCCCGGAGTTCGAGCCCAAGCGGTACGACACCGCGTTCTTCGTCGCCGCGCTCCCCGCGGGACAGGTCACCCGAGACGTGACGAGCGAGTCCGACCAGGTCACCTGGATCCGCCCGGCGGACGCGGTCGCGGCCGTCGAGGCGGGCGAGATGCTGATGCTGCCCCCGACGTACATCTGCTGCCACGAACTCTCGCAGTACGACGACGTCGCGGCGATCCTGGACGCGGCCGGCGCGCGGGAGATCCGCGCGATCATGCCCACCGTGCGCGTCGACGGCGACCAGGCCTATCTGGAGACCACATGAACGTCACCGAGTACGCCACCCTGGTGCGGGCCGACAATCCCGGCCTGATGACGCTGGACGGCACCAACACGTGGATCCTCCGTGCCCCGGACGCCGAGCGGTCCGTGGTCGTCGACCCCGGCCCGATGCTGGAGGACCACCTCCGCGCGGTCCTGGACGCGGCCGGCAAGGTCGCCGTCGTACTGCTGACCCACAAGCACCCGGACCACTCCGAGGGCGCCGCGTGGTTCGCCAACCAGGCCGGCTGTGGCGTACGGGCTGTGGATCCCGAGTTCCGCATCCCCACCGATCACGCCCACGGCCTGACGGAAGGGGACGTGATCACCGCCGACGGCCTCCGGATCGAGGTGCTCCCGACGCCCGGCCACACGCTCGACTCGGTCTGCTTCTGGCTGCCCCAGGACGGCTCGCTCCTCACCGGAGACACCGTCCTCGGCCGCGGTACGTCGGTCGTCGCGTACCCGGACGGTGCCCTGGGCCCCTACCTCGACTCCCTCGAGCGCCTCCGGGCCTTCGCGAACTCCCCGGCCGACGTACTCCGTCTACTCCCCGGCCACGGCCCCGTGATCGACGACCCGTCCGACGTCCTCACGTACTACCTGGAACACCGCCAGGACCGCCTCAACCAGGTCAAAACCGCCATCGCCGAAGGCCACACCACCCCCGAGTCCATCGTCGAGCAGGTCTACGCCGACGTACCCCAATCCCTCTGGCCCGCCGCCGAACGCTCAGTCCGAGCCCAACTCGACTACCTGAACCCCTAGCTCCAGATGGGGTTGCCCACCGACCCGGAGGGTTGCCCCCTCATATTTTCAGTGGGTAACCCTCCAACCGAGGGGATGCCCACCGAGTTGGAGGGTTCGCGGTTATCCACAGGTTGGGGTTTGTGGCAGCCGGGGGAGGGCGATTCGGTTGATGCTTGGCTGGTGAATCCGAAGTTGAAGCTCCTCGCAGACACCCAGGGCGGGGTGTACAGCCGTGGTCAGGCCGCAGATTGCGGTTACACCCCAGGGCAGATCAACGACCGGATCCAGGACGGACGCTGGGAGCGGATCCGCCACGGGCAGTACGCCGAGGCAGTCGAGCTGGACCATCTCCCGGCGTGGGACCAGCAGAGCCTGAAGCATCGTCGACTCGTCCACGCGGTGATGAACTCGATGAGCCCCGGCAGGGTTGCCGTGAGCCATCAGTCCGCCCTGGTCCTGCACCGAGTGCCGCTGTGGGGGCCCGAGCTCGCAGAGGTTCACGTGAATCGACTCGACCGGCACCGTGGGGGTCGGATCGCCGGTGTCCGCCACCATCGCGGCAAGCTCACCGATGTCGATCTGACCGTCACGGACGGTCTGCTCGCGACGACCGTGCCGCGAGCCCTCTTCGAGACGGCGTGTACGTCGTCCTTCGAAGCGGCTGTCGTCAGCGCGGACGCCGTACGTCGGGATCATCCGATCAGCGAGGTCGACGTACAGCGTTTGCTGGAGGCTACCGAGTTCTGGCCGGGGAGTGCGACGGCGAGGGCGGCCCTCGGCTTCAGCGATCCGTTGTCGGAGTCGGTCGGCGAGTCGCGATTCCGGGTGCTGGTGCATACCTATGGACTCCCCGCGCCAGTGCTCCAGGCGGTGTTCACCGACGCCGCCGGATTCGTCGGCCGGGTTGACTTCTTCTTCGCCGCGGAGCGGACCGTGGTCGAGTTCGACGGTTTGCTCAAATACGGCGACGGGGCACGGGAAACCTTGATCCGGGAGAAGCTGCGGGAGGACCGTCTCCGCGCCCTCGGACTGCAGGTCGTCCGCGTCACGTGGGCGGACCTCGACCACCCCGCCAGCCTCATCGCGCGCATCCGCGCCGCCTTCGCCCGCGCCTGACCCGACCGAACGTTGCCCACTGATCTGGAGGGTTGCCCCCTCGTATTTTCAGTGGGCAACCCTCCAGTTGAGGGGATGCCCACCGAGCTGGAGGGTTCGCCGGCGGGCGGGAGTGGGGCTAGCGGGCGCGGCGTTGGAGGCGGTCTACGTCGAGGAGGACTACCGAGCGGGGTTCGAGGCGGACCCAGCCGCGGGAGGCGAAGTCGGCGAGGGCCTTGTTGACGGTTTCGCGGGAGGCGCCGACCAGTTGGGCGAGCTCCTCCTGGGTGAGGTCGTGGTGGACGTGGACGCCGTCGTCGGCGGTGCGGCCGAAGCGGCTGGCCAGGTCCAGGAGGGCCTTCGCGACCCGGCCCGGTACGTCGGAGAAGACGAGGTCGGCCACCACGTCCGAGACCTTGCGGAGCCGGCCGGCCAGCTGCAGCAGCAGGCCGCGGGCCACCGCGGGGCGGCCGTCGAGCCAGCGGAGCAGCTCGTCGTGGGTCAGCGACATCAGCTGGGCGTCGGTGACGGCGGTGACGGTCGCGGACCGCGGTCCCGGGTCGAACAGCGACAGCTCACCGAACATCTGGCCCGGCCCGAGCACGGCGATCAGGTTCTCCCGGCCGTCGGCTGAGGTGCGGCCCAGCTTGACCTTGCCCTCGACCACGACGAACAGCCGGTCACCGGAATCGCCCTCGTGGAACAGCACCTGACCGCGGCGCAGCCGGCTCTCGGTCATCGATGCGGCCAGGGCGTCGGCCGCCTCGTCGTCGAGCTGACTGAACAGCGGTGCCTGTCGGAGCACTGCGGCATCCACTTCTGGGCCTCCTAGGACCTTCGACCACGACTACGAACGTGGGATCCGCCACGTCCGTCGACCGATATGTGTACACCCGGTCGCCCCAAAACCGTAGCTCCTCGGGTGTCGGCACCGCCATGTAGGCTCGCCCCGACTCGCCGGAGCACCACACAGTGTGCCCTTCAGCACCCTCAGTAACCCGCGATTGCCTCGCCGCAGCCGCTGGGCAACGGCAGCGTGGGTTGTCGGTGGGCGGACGTAGGCTGGCCTCCATGCCATCCCCGCGCGTCGCGGAGCCCCTCGTGGCGGTCCCGCTCAAGCTTCCCCGCAAGGCCCCGGTGTACGTCGACGAGACGCATACCCAGCTGGTCCGCCGGGCCCGGAAAATGCACAAAGTACTGACCGAGACCTACCCCGACGCGCACTGCGAGCTGGACTTCACCACCCCGCTCGAGTTGCTGGTGGCCACCATTCTCTCGGCCCAGACCACCGACGTCACGGTGAACAAGGTGACCCCCACGCTGTTCGCGAAGTACCCGACCGCGCAGGCGTACGCCGAGGCCGACCGGGACGAGATGGAAGCGATCCTCAAACCGACCGGCTTCTTCCGGGCGAAGACCAACAGCGTCATGAAACTCGGCCAGGCGCTCGTCGACGACTACGACGGCGTCGTACCGAACAAGCTCGAGGAGCTCGTGAAGCTCCCGGGCACCGGCCGGAAGACGGCGAACGTGGTCCTCGGCAACGCGTTCGGCGTCCCGGGGATCACCGTCGACACGCACTTCGGCCGCCTGGTCCGCCGGTTCGGCTGGACCGCCGAGGAGGACCCGGTCAAGGTCGAGCACATCATCGGCGACCTGTTCCCGAAGAAGGACTGGACGATGCTGTCGCACCGGCTGATCTTCCACGGCCGCCGCCGCTGCCACGCGAAGAAGCCGGCCTGCGGCGCGTGCCCGATCGCCCAGTGGTGCCCGTCGTACGGCGCCGGACCCACCTCCCCCGACGTCGCCGCGAAGCTGGTGAAGGCCCCAGCGTGAGATCCGGTACGTCGTCCCGCGGCACGCGATCGCTCCTAGGGCATGTCTGGCAATCCATCGCCTACTGCGGGGCGGTCGCGTTGGTGTTGTCGGTGACACTGGCGGCGTGTGGATCGGAGCAAGCAGGTGACAGCGGTACGCCGTCGTCCGGGCGGAGCGCGGTGCCGGGCGCGGACCGGCTCAAGGCCTGCCCGTCGGCGCCCTCGAAGCCACCGGTCAGCAACGGCCTACCGGACATCAGCCTGCCGTGTCTGGGTACTGGACCGGACGTCCGGCTCGCCGATCTCCGGGGGCCACTGGTGATCAACGTGTGGGCGCAGTGGTGCGGCCCGTGCCGCGACGAAGCGCCGTACCTGGCCGCGCTCGCGAAGTCGGGCAAGGTGACGATGCTGGGGATCGACTACGACGACCCGCGGCCGGAGCTCGCGGTGAAGTTCGCCGACGCGGAGGGCCTGGCCTATCCGCATGTCGTCGACCAGGACAAGGCGATCCAGCGGGCGCTGAAGGTCGGCGGCCCGCCCTTGACCGTCTTCGTCGACGACAAGGGCACGGTCGCCTACGTGCACCGCGGCGTACTGACGTCCCGGCAGCAGCTGGATCAGCTGCTCGAGGAGAAGCTCGGGGTGACCCGATGATCTTCAGTAACGTCGGGATCCCGGACTGGCTTGGGCCGCTGGCGAAGGCCTCCGAGGACGTGGATCCGAACGTGTTGTCCCGGTTCCTGCCGCCGGACGACCCGTCGGTGCGCAAGTCCGCCGTCCTGATCTTGCTTGCTGACGGCAACGACGGGCCGGAGGTGCTGCTCACCGAGCGGGCCTGGACGCTGCGCAAGCACGCCGGGCAGATGGCGTTCCCGGGCGGCGGCGCCGACCCGGAGGACGGTCCCGGGGAGAGTGGTCTGGTCCGCACGGCCTTGCGCGAGGCCGAGGAGGAGACAGGCCTCGACCCGGACGGAGTCGTACCGTTCGCGATCTGGCCGGCGCTCTGGGTGCCGGTGAGCAACTTCGGCGTGTCGCCGGTGCTGGCCTGGTGGCGGGAGCCGTCGCCGGTCGCGGTGGTCGACCCGGCCGAGGTCGCGTCCGTTCACCAGGTGCCGGTCAGCGCGCTCGCCGACCCGGCGAACCGGATCAGCTGCCTGCATCCGAGTGGTTTCACCGGCCCGGCGTTCATCATCGGCGACCTCTACATCTGGGGGTTCACGGCCGGGTTGCTGGACAAAATGCTGCAGCTCGGCGGGTGGTACCGCGACTGGGACCCCTCGAACGTCGTACCGTTGCCCGACCGACTGGTCGAGGCGGCCTGGCGGAGCGAGGGACGACGGCCGGAGGACGTGCGGCGGATGACCGCCATCGAGCACGATCTCGGCCGGACGCCAGGTGACAAGTCGGAAGGCGTGGAATGAGCTTGCTCGACTGGGTGGTCGTGGGTGCGGCGGTAGCGCTGGCCATCTCGGGGTACGTCGAGGGCTTCGTCGTCGGAGCGTGCGCAACGCTCGGCCTGCTCGGTGGTGCGGCGCTCGGTGTCTGGGGAGTCCCCAAGGCGCTCGACAACTTCTCACCGAGCGTCACCGTGTCGTTCGTCGCGTTGTTGCTGGTGGTGGCGCTCGCGTCGTTCGGGCGATGGCGTGCCGCCGTGATCGGCGCCTGGTTACGCAACAAGATGTCGTGGCGGCCGGTGCGCTTCCTGGATGCACTCGCCGGTGCGGCGCTGGCGGCCGCGTCGGCGCTGATCGTCGCGTGGGTGCTCGGGGTCGCTGTGAGCGGTGCCCGGATCCCGAGCGTCACGTCTGCCGTCCGCGGGTCCGAGGTGCTCGCGAAGGTCGACGAACTACTGCCGAACAGCGCCGACCGCGCGTTGCAGTCGTTCAACGACGTCGTCAACACGGACCTGTTCCCGCGGTTCCTCGACCCGTTCGTCCCGGAGCGGATCCGGGAGACGCAGCCGCCGGACAGCGCGATCGCCCGGCAGCAGCCGGTCCGGGACGCGTACACCCGGATCGCCAAGGTCACCGGCGTCGCCAGCTGCTCGCGCGGCCTGGAGGGCAGCGGGTTCGTCTACGCGCCGAAGCGCGTGATGACCAACGCGCACGTCGTCGCCGGCGTCAGCTCGCCGCAGGTCGAGGTGAACGGGAAGAAGTACGACGCCAAGGTCGTGGTGTTCGACCCGGAGACCGACATCGCGGTGCTGTACGTGCCGAAGCTGACCGAGGCCCCGCTGTCCTTCGACCTGACCGGTAAGGCCGACGATCCGGCGGTCGTGCTCGGCTACCCGGAGAACGGCCCGTTCGACTCCGAGCCGGCCCGGATCCGCTCCGAGGAACGGCTGCGCGGCCCGGACATCTACGGCGACAGGACGGTCACCCGCGAGGCGTTCTCGATCTGGGCCTCGGTCCGCCCGGGCAACTCCGGCGGTCCGCTGCTGTCCGCGAAGGGCGTCGTGTACGGAGTGGTCTTCGCGGCCTCCGTCGAGGACAACCGCACCGGCTACGTCCTCACCGCCCGGCAGGTCGCCGACGACGCCCGCGCCGGCGCCTCCGCCACCCAAGAGGTTTCCACCCAATCCTGCACCTGATGCAGCAGGTCGTGGTGCTCACCGCGTTGAAGGACTGTGGCGGTGGCAGCGAGTGAGGTGGGGCGTGAGTTGTCGTTCGACGAGCTGGTAGCGGCGAACGAGCAACGGTTGCTGCGGTTCGCCGTCATGCTGACGGGCGGACGGCACAGTGCGGAGGACCTGGTCCAGACCGTCTTCACGCGGGCGTACCGCAAGTGGAGCCGGATCAGCGAGGTCGATCAGCCCGATGCCTACTTGCGCCGGATGGTGCTCAACGAGTTCCTCAGTTGGCGCCGGCTGCTGAAGCACGGCGAGCTGCCGGTCGCCGAGACCCGCGACGTACCCACCGACGAGGACATCGGCAACCGTCACGCCCAGCGCGATGCGGTATGGCGGCTGCTCGCCGGGTTGCCCCGCAAGCAGCGCGCCGTGCTCGTCCTGCGGTACTACGAGGACCTTCCGGACGACGAGATCGGCAAGCTACTCGACATCACGCCGAGCACAGTCCGATCCAACGCTTCCCGAGCCCTCGCGGCTCTTCGCGACCAACTGCCCGCAGAGGAGGCCTGACATGACCAAGCCGACCCGGCTGACCGACGAGGAGCTCGGCGACCTCCTCCGCGAGACCTTCACCGAGCGCGAGACCCTGGCCGATCATTTGCCCGAGGCAACCAAGCGCCGGAACCCGGTCCCGGTCCTGCTCGCGGCCGCCGCGGTCCTCGTCGTCCTCGCCGGCGTCCTGTACGGCGTCCACCGGCCCGACCGCCCCAGTCAGCCTCTGGCAGCGACCCCGGCGGCGACGTCGCCGGACTCCGATGACGGCCGCATCTGGGCTGCCGCCGTCGTCTCGATCGCGCGCCGGGTCGAGCCTTCTGACGGCTGGCAAGTCGTGCAGGTATTCGGCCAAGGCCAGCGTGCAGAAACTCAAGCGTTGAAAGCATCCCCGGCCCCGGTCGTGACATTCTCCGCCACCGCGAAGGCGCGGATCGAGATGGCGGTCCGGCCGCTGGCGCCGGTCACGTTCGACGGCGAGGACCCGTCCTGTGCCGACCGACGGGTTGCGACCGTCACCGTCGGCCCCGTGGTCAGCAAGACCGACCACAAGGAAGTACACACCAGCATCTTCTACGACTGCGGCCGCGGCTCGATCCTGACCTACCGGATCGAGAAGGTGGACGGCAGCTGGAGGGTCACCGGCATCATCGGCCGCATCATCGGCGTCGTGCCTGCGGGTGGATGTCCTTCAGCCAGTCCACGAGAAGGGTGTTGAACAGGTCCGGAGCCTCCTCGTGGGGGAAGTGGCCGGCGGGGGTGATGAGTTCGTGGCGCAGCGGTGCTGTGACCAGATCTGGGGGTGTGACCACGGTGGGGGACACCGCTGCGTCCCGTGCGCCTTGGAGCTGCAGGACGGGTACGGCGACCGGCGTACGCATCTTCGCCGAATACTTGCGGCCGTCCGGGCGCAACCGGGACCGGGCGAACCAGCGGTGGTACTCGAGCGCGCAGTGCGGTGCCGGCCAGACCTGGAGAGCGGCCCGGTAGCGCCGCGACGCCTCCGCGTCCGGGAAGGTCCCGCCCGGCGCGGCCCAGGCGCGGAGCAGACGCTCGATGTGGATCCCGTCCTGCGCCAGCAGCCGGCGCTCGGGCAGGATCGGCAGCTGGAACCACGCGCTTCGCGTCAGCGCCTTCGTCTGCCCGGACCGGGTGAGCAACAGCGGGTGCGGCGCCGACACGGCAGCCAGCCCCCGGACCTGCCGCGGCGTCAGTACGGCGGCCGACCACCCGATGAACCCGCCCCACCCGTGCCCGACGACGACCGCATCCGTTGCGCCGAGCGACCGGATCACCCCGGACACGTCGGCGGCCGCGGTGTACGGGTCATAACCACGAGGTGTCTTGTCGCTGGCGCCGTACCCCCGTAGATCCATCGCCACCGCGCGGTACCCGGCGGCCGCCACAACGGGCAGTTGGTGTCTCCAGGCCCACCAGAACTCGGGGAAGCCGTGCAGGAACAGGACGAGCGGATCCTGCGCCGCGCCACACTCCGCGACGTGGAACCGGGCCCCGTTGGCCGCGACCAGTGAGTGCGACCAGGGGCCGTCGACCAGGAGGTCGACGACTCCTGCCGGGCTCAGCGCCGTACGCCCGGCTCAGGCAAGGCCAACGTCTCGTCGTCGCCCTTGCCGATCGACTTGAGAACCTCGACCGACTCCTTCGAGGTCTCGATGGTCCGCGTCGGACCCTTCGCGCTCTTCAGCGCCCGCATCCCGATGAACACCAGGATCGCGCCGATCAGCAGGAAAGCGCCGGCGACGATCAGGAACGCGATGGCCGGGTGCAGGCCCGCCGCGGTCAGGCCGTACGCCGCGGCGATGCACAGCAGGATGACCGCGAGCAGCCCCAGGAACGCGGCCGCCGCGAACATCCCGGCTCCGGTTCCGGCCGCGACCGCGGTCTTCTTCAGCTCGGTCTTCGCGAGTTCGATCTCGCTGCGGACCAGGCTGGACAGCTCCTTGCTGGCATTCGCGACCAGCTGGCCGACCGTGGGCTCGTCCCCATTCATCGACATCGCGACTCCTTCCCGCACGTCCGTGCTCTGACACTACCGCCCACGCCCGCGGGTCAATCGGTGTACGCGCGGTTCCGGCGAGCCAGGAGCAGCGCGGCGATCAGCGCGGCCAGCACCGAGGCGATCAGTACGGCGGCCTTCGCGCGCTCGACCTGGGCGGCGTCCGACCCGAACGCGAGCTGCGCGATCAGCAGCGCGACCGTGAATCCGATCCCGGCCAGCACCGACACCGCGGCGACGTCCCGCCAGGCCAGATCGGAGTTCAGCTCGGCCCGGGTGAAGCGCGCGGTCAACCACGATCCGCCGAACACCCCGATGGTCTTCCCGGCCAGCAGCCCGGCGACGATGCCGATCGCGACCGGGTCGGTCAGCAACTGCCGTACGGCGCTGCCGCTCAACGTCACCCCGGCGGCGAACACCGCGAACAGCGGTACGCCGACCCCCGCGGACCACGGCCGCAGCCGGTGCTCGATCCGCTCGGCCGGCGCCTCGTCCTCACCGGGATCCGCGACCACCCGCGTGACGAGCCCGAGCGCGACGCCGGCGATCGTTGCGTGGATCCCCGACTCGTGCATGAACCACCAGGCCCCGATCGCGATCGGCACGTAGAGGAACGGCGTACGGACGCGGCGGCGCTGGAGGACGTACCAGAGCGCGACCAGGGCGACCGCGGCGAGCAGCTGGAACGGGTGGAACCCGTGCGAGAAGAACACGGCGATCACCAGGATCGCGCCGAAGTCGTCGACCACGGCGAGGGTGAGCAGGAACGCCCGCAGCGCGCTCGGCAGCGACGATCCGACGATCGCGAGGACAGCGAGCGCGAAGGCGATATCGGTTGCCGTGGGCACCGCCCAGCCCTCCGGCTTGCCGTCGTTGGTCACCAGGTTGGTGATCAGATAGATCATTGCCGGGAGCACCATTCCGGCGATCGCCGCGACCACCGGAACGACGGCCTCGTTGAGCTTCGACAGCGTGCCGACCACGATCTCGCGCTTCAGCTCGACCCCGGCCAGGTAGAAGAACAGTGTCAGCGCGCCGTCGGAGGCCCAGGCCTCGACGGTGAGCGGGCCGAGCTGCGCTTCGCGGACGTGGTGGTAAGCGTCCTGCCAGGGCGAGTTCGCCCAGACCAACGCGACCACGGCCGCGGCGAGCAGCAGCAGACCACCGGTCGTCTCGGCGCGCAGCGTGTCGGCGAGAAATGCCCGTTCACGGCCGAGAATGCGGGGAAATGCGCGCCTACGCTGCCGGATCCGTGGGTGCTCGCTCATGGACGGCCCTTCGTTCGGGGTCGGTCGGACGGACTGCCGACCAGACTTCCCGGCGCACCAACGCCATCCTAACGTGTCCCGACCGCTACTCCCGGATCAGTTCGGCCAGGGCCTCGAAGTCCGCGGCCGTGTGGTCCGGCGTGCCGAACACCTTCGGGTACGGCGTTTTCCGGCGGTCGATGTAGAAACCCTGGAGCCCGGCGCGCTGGGCGCCGTCGATGTCCCACGGGTGCACGGCGGCGAGACCGATCCGTTCCACGGGCACTCCGCAGACCTCGGCGGCGTACCGGTAGGCGTCGGGGTGCGGCTTCCAGCGTTGCGGCACCGACACATCCAGCCGGTGCTCGAGCAGGGGCAGGATGCCGCCGTCCCGGAACACGTTTTCGGACATCGCTGCCGAGCCGTTGGTCAGGGTGACGATGCGTACGCCGGCCTCGTGGATCTTGTGCAGACCCGGCGCGACGTCGGCGTGCAGCGGGAGGCGGGTGAATCCGGAAAGTACGTTCTTTGTGGTTTCCGCGGTCGGCTCGATCCCGGCCGTGCGGAGCTGCGCCTCGAGGAGCTCGGCGGCCAGGTCGCGGAAAGCGGCGTACGCACCGACCGCGGTCAGCGCGAAACCGTCCCGCAACGTCGCGGCGAACCAGGCGTCGAGGCTGTGCCGGGGCAGCCCGGCCGCCTCGAACCCGTCCCGCAGCGGCTCCATATCGGTCAGCGTTTCGTTGACGTCGAGCACCAGTACGTCGATCATCACGACTCCTCGCTATCTTGGATCGGTCGTTCCAAGATATGATGCCGGGTATGCCCGATGTCAAACATTTCGACGAGGCGGAGGCATTGGCTGCCGTCGAGCAGTTGTTCTGGCGCCGTGGGAGTGCGGCGACCGGGATCCAGGACGTGGTCGCGGCGACCGGACTGAGCCGGTCGAGCCTGTACAACGCGTTCGGCAGCAAGGACGACCTGTATGCGGCGGCCGCGCGGCGGTACCTCGAACACCGGTCGCGGCCGATGTTCGACGAGCTCGCCGCGGACGGCCGAGGTCTCGTTGCGGTGCGCGCGTTCTTCGAGCAGTTGCTGCGGTTGCGGTGTTCGGGGGAGTACGCCGGGTGGGGGTGCATGATGGCGAACGCGAACGCCGAGAGCCCGCCGGACGCCGTACGGGCGGTGTTGTCCGAGCATCACGCCGTACTGCGGGATTCGCTGGCCGCCGCGCTGAAGGTTGCTCAGGGCAACGGGGAGTTGCGGTCCGGGACCGACGTGCCGGGGGCGGCGGAGCTGCTGACGCTGCTTGCGTACGCGATCAACCTGCGTTCGCGATCAGGGGCGACCCGGGCGCAGTTGAGGTCGGCGGTCGACGCGGCGCTGGCGGCGCTCGCTACCTGATCCAGGCCAGTGGGTCCGGGCCCTTCGGGACGATGCCGGTCGGGTTGATGTTGTCGTGGGTGACGTAGTAGTGCCGCTTGATCTGGTCGAAGTCGACGGTCTCGCCGAAGCCGGGAAGCTGGTACAGGCGGCGCGCGTACGCCCACAGGTTCGGGAACTCGGTGAGCTTCTGCCGGTTGCACTCGAAGTGCCCGTGGTAGACCGCGTCGAAGCGGACCAGCGTGGTGAACAGCCGCACGTCCACCTCGCGGAACGTGTCGCCGAGCAGATACGTGCGATCCGCGAGCCGTTCCTCCAGTACGTCGAGCCGCGCGAACAGTACGTCGTACGCCGCGTCGTACGCCTCCTGACTGGTCGCGAAACCGCAGCGGTACACGCCGTTGTTCACGTCCCGGTAGATCTCCTCGATCAGCTGGTCCATCTCCGCGCGATCGGCCGGGATCAGTTGCGGGGCGTCGGGTCGGTGGAACTCGGTCCACTCGGTGGAGAGGTCGAGAGTGATCTGCGGGTAGTCGTTCGTGACCACTTCACCTGTGGTCGTGTCGACGATCGCGGGCACCGTCACGCGGCCGTCGTACGACGGGTCGGTACGCAGGTACGCCTCGGACAGGTACTCGATGCCGAGCACCGGGTCGCGACCGTCCGGGTCGAGCGTGAACCGCCAGCCGCGCTCGTCGCGGATCGGGTCCACGACCGCGAGGCTGATCGCGTCCTCGAGGCCGAGCAGCCGGCGGACGATGATCGAGCGATGCGCCCACGGGCAGGCCAGGCTGACGACCAGCCGGTACCGACCCGGCTCGACCGGCCAGCGGCCCTGGTCGTCCGGTCCTTCGCCGGGTGCTGCCGTGGAGTCGCGGGAGATCCGGCCGGTGAATCTGTTGCCCTGCCGCTTCCACTCACCGGTCGACGACGTCTCCTGCACGAACTGTCCCGGGGTCATAGCGCTAAAACTACCCCCGGCGGGAATTGCCGAGCCTGTGGATCGTCGCTGGCCGTGAGGCGGCACCGGACGTTACAGTCGGCCTGACAAGGTCGTCCGGGACGAAGTGGTCGCGGGTGCCTTGCGCGGCCAGGACCCAGCCGCGGCCCGCGTTCCCCGGCAACCGGTTTGCCGGGCAGATTCCCAGGGATACTGACCTCATGGCCCGCCCACGGAACAACCCCGGCGATCTCGCCGAGCTCCCTACCGCGCTGCGGCCCGATCGTCCGAAGGGTGACCAGATTCGCGAGATTCTGGAGAACCTCACGCGCTCGCTGGCCGTCGGCACCGTGCTGCCGTCCGAGCGCGTCCTCGCCGAGCGTTTCGGCGTCGCCCGGATGACCGTCCGGCAGGAGGTCGACCGCGTCGTGGCCGAGGGCCTGGCCAACCGCCGCCCCGGCGGCGGCACCTTCGTCGCGGAACCGCGCCCGTCCCGGATGCTCGCGTCCTCGTTCAGCCAGGACATGATCAACCGCGGCATCGAGCCCGGCGCCAAGGTCCTCGAACACCGCGTCGGTGCCGCGGACGAGCATCTCGCCCGAGAGCTCGAGGAGCCGATCGGTACGCCGGTCCTGCACCTGGTCCGCCTGCGCACCGCCGACGGCGACCCGATGGCGATCGAACGCACCGCCCTGTCCCTGAACCGCTACCCCGGCCTGGAGGAGATCGACTTCGCCGAGAAGTCCCTGTACACGATCCTCGCGACCCGGTACGGCGTCACGCTCGGCATGGTCTCCGCCTCCATCGTCGCCGCCCCACCCGAACCAGGCGACGCCGAACTCCTCGAGATCGACAGCTCCACCCCCTGCCTGATCATCACCTCGGCCCCCCGAACCGCCACCGACCAGGTCATAGAGTTCGGCCGCTCCATCTACCGCTCAGACCGCTACGACATAACAGTCGCCTACCGCGCCACCTGACCGTCATGGGGTGCGCGGACGGCTGAGCGTTCGTGGGGCTAGACGTTCAGGCTGCGGAGGATGTTGGGGGGTTGGCCGCGGTCGGTCAGGCGGGTTACTACTTCTACGGTTAGGGCCTGGAGGAGTAGGGCGCCTACCAGGGTGGAGGTGGCGCCGGTGGGTTCCGGCGTACCGGGGACCTTGATGAGGGCGTCGCCTGGTACGCCGCAGTTGTCGATGACGACGTCGGCGGTTTCGAAGAGGCGTTGGCCGCCGGGGGCGCGGGACGTGGTGGCGTTCGAGTGGGCCAGTGAGGTCAGGGCGATCACCTTCACGCCGCGGGCGCGGGCGCCGAGGGCGAATTCGACGGGTACGGCGTTGCGGCCGGAGTTCGACGCGATGAGCAGTACGTCGCCGGACTCCAGCGGATTGATCTCCAGCAGGACGTCGGCCAGGCCGGTGAGGCGTTCGAGGAGCGAGCTCTTCTGCAGGCCCTCGTGCAGCATCAGTCCCGGTTCGAGGATCGCCCGTACGTCGGCCAGTCCGCCGGCGCGCCCGTACAGCTCCTCGGCCAGCGTGTGACTGTGCCCCGTCCCGAACACCCAGAACGTCTTCCCGTCGGCGAGCGCCTCGGCGACCAGCTCCGCCGCTACCCGGATCGCGCCGAGTTGCGTCTCGGCCGCCTGCTGCGCGATCGCCAACGCCTTACCCAAGTACTCCTCGGCCCCAGCCATATGCCGAACCTATCGCCCGTACGTCGGCGCCCGCGACCCACCCGTCTAGACCACTACCCCGATCGCGGTGCGGTGGTGCGCCGGGTGGTCGACCTCGTCGACGAGCGCAACGGCGAAGTCGGCGTACGAGATCAGGTCCTGGGCATCCGCCTGCGCCACGCGATACCTCCCCTTCCGGGACGGATCGGCGTGGTCGAAGTCCCCGGTGGGTGCGATCGAGACCCAGTCGAGGGACGACTGCGCGAAGACGTCCAGCGCTGCCTGGTGGGCGAGGAAGAACGAGCGGTACTCCCGCGGGTATCCGTCGGTGTCCATCAGCAACGTCCCGTCCGCGGTCGGCAGGATCGACGCCAGCCCGACCCACACGAGCCGTCGTACCCCGGCCTTCTCTAGCGCGTCGACGAGGGCCTGAGCAGCCCGCGGGAAGAACTCACCCGGGTCGCTCCCGCCGTCGTACACCCCCGCAATCACCGCATCGCAACCCATCGCCAACTCCGCAAGCCGCCCCGCATCCGTCACATCCCCGACGACCAACCCCGTAGCCGTCCCATCTCCAACGACCTGCCCGGCAGTCGTCGTACGGGCGACGCCGACGACGGAATGCCCGCGGCTCTGGGCCTCCGTGACGGCCGCTGATCCGGCCCGTCCGCGGGCTCCGATCACCAGAATCTTGCTCACCGCAACCTCCTCGACAAAGTGGTACGGCGACCGTAGGAGGAAGGGTGGTTACCGATTGGATACCGTGGTGAGCATGGCGGCGCTGCGAGCGGACATGTTCGAGGAGATCTGCCCGTCGACGCTGCTCCCGTTCCGGATCGGCACCGACAAATGGGCGGGTATGGTGCTGCGCTGCCTCGAGGACGGCCCGCGCCGGTACTCCGAGCTGCGGGTCCCGCTCGCCCGGATCAGCCCGAAGATGCTGACCCAGTCGCTGCGGGCGCTCGAGCGCGACGGGTTCGTTCGGCGGACGGTTGGCGAGCGCCGCGTCACGTACGAGCTCACCGACCTCGGCCGCAGCCTGCTCGAACCGCTGAAGCTGATGTGCGCCTGGGCCGAGGACCACTGGGACGAGCTCCTGGACGCCCGCGAATCGTAGGTGACGCCAACATCGGTGGAAGCGAACCGTTGACGACCTAGACTGCGCGGGTGGATGAGCAGACCCCGACCGCCCTGACCGAATTGCCGAGCTGGTTGCTGACCCAGAGTGCGAGCCAGGCACACCGGATCGTCACCGAGTCGTTCGCCGCCGGAGGTGCGCGGGCGTACCACTTCCGGCTGCTCGCGACGCTGGTGGAGTTCGGGCCGGCCAGTCAGGCGACCCTCGGGCGGCGCAGCTCGATCGACCGCAGCGATGTGGTTGCCGCCCTCAACGAACTCGAAGCCGAGGGGTACGTCGAACGCAGCGCCGACCCGGCCGACGGCCGTCGTAACGTCATCACGATCACCACGGCCGGCAAGCGCCAGTACCGGCGGCTGACGACGCTGGTCGGCAAGGCGCAGGAGGAGATCTTCGCCCCGCTGTCGGCCACCGACCGTACGCGCCTGACCACGATTCTGGGCAAGCTCCTCGCCTACCACCAGGAATAGCTTCAGACCGGAAGCTGGGCGCGGGCCGCCTTCTGGGTGCGGCGAACGCGCAGCTCGCGGGCGTGCACCCGGCGGCGCGCGGCCCGCGAGATCTTCCGGCGTTCCGCGGCGTCGTGAGTCGGCGTCTGGCCCATCGGCTGCATCGGGTTCACATACCGTCCGATGCGCACAGCACCCGTTTGGTTCCGCCGTACGCCGGAATTCCGTGGCCGTCCGTCCGCTGAGCCTGCCTGTTCGGCGCAGATTTGGAGCGGCTGGGCGATACGCCGGTTCCCGTGGCGGGGTCGGCGTTGGTAGAAAGGTAACCGGGCGCTCCAGCGCGCCGAAGCCAGCGATGAGGAGTCGTCGACGTGACGAATGCAGAGTCACCCCAGTCCGACAGCCAGTCCGGGGCCCAGTCCGAGGCGCTGTCGAACCTGATGCACGAGGAGCGCCGGTTCGAGCCGCCCGCCGAGCTCGCGGCGAACGCGAACCTGAAGGCCGACGCCTACGACCGGGCCGCGGCCGACTTCGAGGGGTTCTGGGCCGAGCAGGCCAAGCGGCTGACCTGGGCGACCGAGCCGACCGAGACGCTGGACTGGAGCAACCCGCCGTTCGCCAAGTGGTACGCCGACGGCAAGCTGAACGCGGCGTACAACTGTGTCGACCGGCACGTCGAGAACGGTCTCGGCGACAAGGTCGCGTACTACTTCGAGGGCGAGCCCGGTGACACCCGCGAGATCACGTACGCGCAGCTCAAGGACGAGGTCAGCCAGGCCGCGAACGCGCTGCTCGAGCTGAACGTCAAGCCTGGCGACATCGTCGCCATCTACATGCCGATGATTCCCGAGACCGTGGTCGCGATGCTCGCCTGCGCCCGGATCGGGGCCCCGCACACGGTCATCTTCGGCGGCTTCTCCTCGGACGCGCTCAAGGGCCGGATCCTGGACTGCGACGCCCGCGTCGTGATCACCTCCGACGGAGGCTACCGCCGGGGCGCCGCGTCCGCGCTGAAGCCGGCCGTCGACGCCGCGCTGGTCGACTGCCCGGACGTGCGCAACGTGCTCGTGGTGAAGCGCACCGGCCAGGAGACCGCGATGACCGACGGCCGCGACCTGTGGTGGGAGGACTTCGTCGGCAAGCAGTCGACCGAGCACACCCCGGAGGCGTTCGACGCCGAGCACCCGCTGTACGTGATGTACACGTCCGGCAGCACGGGCAAGCCGAAGGGCATCTTGCACACCACGGGCGGCTACCTCGTCGGTACGTCGTACACGCAGTGGGGTGTCTTCGACCTCAAGCCGGACACCGACGTCTACTGGACCGCTGCCGACATCGGCTGGGTGACCGGCCACAGCTACATCGTGTACGGCGCGCTCGCGAACGCAACGACTTCCGTGCTGTACGAAGGCACGCCGGACACGCCGCACCAGGGCCGCTGGTGGGAGATCGTCCAGAAGTACAAGGTCTCGATCCTGTACTGCGCGCCGACCGCGATCCGGACCTTCATGAAGTGGGGCGCCGACATCCCGGCGAAGTTCGACCTGTCGTCGCTGCGGGTGATCGGGTCGGTCGGCGAGCCGATCAACCCGGAGGCGTACATCTGGTACCGCGAGCACATCGGCGGGAACCAGGCGCCGGTCGTCGACACCTGGTGGCAGACCGAGACCGGGATGCACATGATCTCGCCGCTGCCGGGCGTGACCGCCGGTAAGCCGGGCGCCGCGATGAAGGCGATCCCCGGTGTCAGCGTGGATGTCGTCGACGACGCGGGCAAGCCGGTGCCGGACGGTTCCGGCGGCTACCTCGTCATCACCAAGCCGTGGCCGGCGATGCTGCGGACGCTGTGGGGCGACGACCAGCGGTTCGTCGACACGTACTGGTCGCGCTGGCCGGGCGTGTACTTCGCCGGTGACGGTGCGAAGAAGGACGAGGACGGCGACCTGTGGCTGCTCGGCCGGGTCGACGACGTGATGAACGTGTCCGGTCACCGGTTGTCGACGACCGAGATCGAGTCCGCGCTGGTCTCGCACCCGAAGGTCGCCGAGGCTGCCGTGGTCGGTGCGTCCGACCCGACGACGGGCCAGGCGATCGCCGCGTTCGTGATCCTGCGCTCGGAGGCCGGCGACGGCGGACCGGACGTGGTCCAGGAGCTGCGCAACCACGTCGCGAAGGAGATCGGACCGATCGCGAAGCCGCGGCAGATCATGGTCGTCTCGGAGCTCCCGAAGACCCGCTCCGGCAAGATCATGCGCCGCCTGCTCCGCGACGTGGCCGAGAACCGCGAGGTCGGTGACGTCACCACCCTCGCCGACTCCACGGTCATGGACCTCATCAAGACCAACCTGGCCGCCGGCAAGTCCGACGAGGACTGACAACTCCAGAACAACAGGCCCCGGGTGCACGCCCGGGGCCTGTTGTGTTCAGAGGAAAGAAGGCATCTGCTCGAGCTCGACGACCGCGGCCGGCGGGAACGCCGCGGACGGCCCGTTAGGCCCTTCCTCCGCCCCGCGCAGGTACCGGTGCACGAACTGCTGGGTCGCGGTCAGAGCATCCGCGCACTGAGCGGGCGTGATCTTGCCGTCCCTCAGGGCATCGCCCAGCTCGTCCAGATCCAGGACCTGATACCGGTTCACCGCCGGCGGAAACAGCAGATCGACATACAGGTCGTGCACGATCAGGTCGTCCCCGGAGCGCTCGATCTCCACCAGGTCGACGTACCACCATCCCTCGAGTGCCCCCTCGAACACGGCCGGCCTGGTGAGCTGGGCCGCCTCGTCGAGCAGCAGGTAACACCGATCGACAGTCGGCCGGCCGGCGACCTGGTACTCGGGCAGGATCCGCACGTCGTACGCGACAACTTCTCCGACCTGCCGCGCCGGACACCACTGCCCGGTCCGGTGCAGGACTCTCATGCCGGCCGCGCGCGGAAAATGATGATTCCGACGTACTGTGCGAGCCATTCCTGCTTGTGCGGGTACTGCTGCTTCTTCTCCTCGGACAGTTGCGGTTCGAGGACTCGCTCGACCCGGAAACCGTTGTCGGTCAAGGAGTTGTGGATCGACGAGAACGTGTCGGTGGTGTGGGTGATGGTCACGTCCTCGTTCCACCGCGACGGGTACGAGTACGGGCCGACCGTGTGATAGGCGTCCCCGAGCCGGAGCTCGTCCCGCTCGGAGCGTTCCACCGCCCAGCGGATGGGATGCGCCATCGAGACGACCAGTACGCCGTCGTCGGCCAGCAACGATCGCACGGTGCGAAGGGTTCTTCCCCGGTCCTGCGCGTACGCGAGGGACTGCAGGAACAGTACGACGTCGAACCGGCGGCCCTCCAGCGCCGGGATCTCGTCGAGGGTCGACAGGTCCCCGGTGAGCAGAGCGACGTCGGCGCCGTCCGGCGGTGTCAGGAACTGGGCGCCGACGTCGACGCCGACGGCCGCGGTCGCGCCGTGGTCGCGGACGAGTTCGATCGCCTTCTCGCCGTTGCCGCAGCCGATGTCCAGAACGGTCCTGCCCTCGACCGGGCCGATCAGACAGCGTTGCGCGTCCCATTCCATCAGCTGGTCGAGGGAGTCTTCGCGGGCCCGGGATTGTTCGTAGTCGGTGGTCAGCGTTTGCCAGGGGTCCATACCGCGAGGCTATAAGGCGGTGGCCCCGGCTGGGGCATAGTTTCGGGGCGTGACTACCGCGACGACGGCCGTGCTGGCGATCATTCATGTCGGGCTGGCCGCGGCATGGGTCGGGGGGATGGCGTACTCGTTGTTCGTGGTGCAACCGAAGTTGAAGAAGTACTTCGGGAAGGACCAGGAGGGCCGCGAGATGCTCACCGCGGTGATTGCCTCGGGCAACCGGTGGAAGGTGATCGGGCTGATCGGCGCGATCACGCTCACCGGTGGCGCGCTGCTCGCGATCAATCGTGAGCACTGGTGGATCCACGCGGTCAAAGGCTTCCTGCTGCTGATCGCCACCGTGATCTTCTGGTATGTCTCCTGGCGGCATTGGCCGCAGCGCGTGTTCGCGACCACTGCCGAGCTACCGAAACTGCAGGCACGGCTCATCGCGCTCGCGACGACAATGCTCGGCCTCGCGGGAACGGCCTTCGCGCTCGGCGTCCTCGCCGAACACCTCTGAACAACCAGCGGCGCACCGTGGCGTGCGCGGCCGGTTGCGGATCGTGGGTATTTTGACCTGGTGACCCGCCCCGCACATCCCTCGTCCGCAGATCCCGCTGATCAGCCCGCCACGTACGGCGAGGTGTTCGGCGTGGCCGAGTTCCGATGGCTGTGGTTCGCGCAGCTCGGCTCGGTGATCGGGGACCAGTTGGCCCGGGTCGCGCTCGCCGTACTCGTGTTCGACCGGACCGGATCGGCCGGGCTGTCCGCGGTCACCTACGCGCTGACCTTCCTGCCCGACATCGCGGGCGGCCCGTTGCTGTCCGGACTGGCCGACCGCTATCCGCGCCGGCGGCTGATGATCGGCTGTGACGTCGCCCGCGCGGTGCTCGTGGCGGCGATGGCCATCCCCGGCGCCTCGCTGTGGATCCTGTGCGTGCTGCTCGTCGCGGTGCAGTTGCTCGCGTCGCCGTTCCAATCCGCCAGAGCCGCCTTGTTGCCGTCGATCCTGACCGGCGACAAGTACGTCCTGGCCAGCTCGGTGTCGAACATCACCGCGCAGGCCTCGCAACTGGCCGGGTTCGTGACCGGAGGCACCCTGGTCGCAGCCTTCGGCGCCGGGAACGCACTGCTGGCCGACGCCGTGACCTTCGCACTGTCGGCGGTGCTGCTGAGGCTCGGAGTGCGTGAACGTCCGCTGCCGGAATCGACCGATGCGCGCCCGGGATGGTGGCCTTCGCTGTCGGCCGGCGCGCGGCTCGTCTGGAGCGATCGGCGGCTGCGGTACCTGGTCGCGCTGGCCTGCGTCGCCGGTTTCTACGTGAGCATCGAAGGACTTGCCGCGCCGTACGCCGCAGTGGTCGGAGGCGGGCCGGCCGCCGTCGGGATCCTGCTCGCCGCCAACCCGGCCGGGCAGATGGTTGGAATGCTGCTGCTGACGCGGGCCGCGCCGGCGCGGCGGCTCACGCTGATGGGCCCACTCGCGATCGGTTCCTGTGCGCCGCTGATCGGCTGTGTCGCCGAGCCGGGACTGTGGGTGACTGTCGCGTTGTGGTTCGTGTCGGGGTTGTGTGCGTCGTACCAGCTGGCCGCGAGTGCGGCGTTCGTGCTGAACGTGCCGGACGCGCAGCGCGGCCAGGCGTTCGGCCTGGCGCGCACTGCGCTGATCGTGTCCCAGGGAATAGGTGTGCTGGTCGCCGGGGCCGCTGCGGACCGGTGGGAGCCGGCGCTGGTCGTGGCGGCCGCGGGGATTCTGGGCGTACTGGTCGCGGCGGGCGCGGCGTACGGATACGTCGGCGCCACGCGACAACCTGCGTGATGGGTCACCAGTCGTTGTTCTGCATGGTGACCGCCTCCTCTCGCGGGATCTGGGCTCGTCGGGGGTGAGCGCAGCGAGACAAATAACAGGGAAGCCATGACATTGCGTGCACATCGCGGCTACTCTGTGACAAGGACCGACTGTGAGGCGGGGGTCTTTTTCATGAGTATCCGGCATCGGCTGGCGCGCCGTCGCCTACGCCGACGTCAAGACGCGTCCTGGAGCCCGGCAAGGTGGGCGCTGTGGTCGCAGCCACGGAGCGTGCTCGGCTACGTCCTCGCGGTCGAGCTCATCACCGTTGTGGTCGTCGCGTCGACGTTCGACCTGGTGTCGGTCACCGCCGGTGACTGGATCCGGTTACTGGTCCTCGCGGCCGGATCGGCGATCCATCTGGAGGCCGCCCGCGACATCGAGCGGCTGCGCAAGGTCGGCGCCGAAGGTATTCCGTACGTCAACCTCAAAGGAATGTGGACCTTCGCCGGTGTCCTCATCCTGCCTCCGCCACTGGCCGCAGGGTTGATCGTCACCACCTACGTGCATTCCTGGATCCGGGTACGCCGGGTTCCGCCGTACCGATCGGTCTTCACCGCGACGACTCTTGTGCTCGCCGGTGCCGCGGGGGCTGTCGTTCTGGCCACCATCCGTCCTGGTGTCTACCCGGGCTACCCGTCCGGCCCACTCGGACTCGTCGCTGTTGTCGCGGCCGGCTTGGCGTACTGGTTCGTGAACTACGCGCTGGTCGCAGGGGCGATCATGATGGCCAACCCCGATTCCCCGGGCCGCAACGCGCTCGGACGGCTCTCGGACCAGCTGATCGTGGCCGGTTCTCTCGGCCTGGGTGTGGCGACCGCCGCGTTGCTGCTCAGCCAGCCGTGGGCCGTCGCGGTTCTGCTGCTCACCATCCTCGGTCTGCACCGCGCGCTTCTGGTCGAGCAGTTCCAGACGGCGTCACGCACCGATCCCAAGACCGGCCTGGCCAATGCGGCCTTCTGGCACGAGATCGCGCGTCGTGAGTTCGCCGGCGCCGAACGCACGAACTCCCGACTCGGCGTGCTGTATCTCGATCTCGACCACTTCAAGGCCATCAACGACACCTACGGCCACCTCGCCGGCGACGAGGCCCTGAAAGCGGTCGCTGCCGAACTGCGCCACGAGGTCCGCGACAACGACCTGGTCGGGCGGCTCGGCGGCGAAGAGTTCGCCATCCTGCTCCCGCAGACCTCCGCGGCCGACACCGCCTTGGCCGCCGAGCGGATCCGGCGTCGCGTCGCGGGGCTGGCGGTCACCGTCGCCGCCCCGAACGGCCCGGTGCTGTGCGGCCCCATCACGTGTTCGATCGGCGCCGCGACGTACCCGGAGTCCGGTGCCAGCCTCGACGAGCTCCAGATGGCCGCCGATCTGGCCATGTACCAGGCCAAGGACGCCGGCCGCAACCGCGTCGTCGCCGCACCGGCCAACGGTGAGGTGCCGCCCTCCTGACCCGCCGTCCCGGCCCGGGCAGAAGGCCGGAGCGGTAGGAGATGTTTGGGTGCCTGTGCCAGGATTGCGCTTCCCGACGGAGGTGATCTGGATGGCGCAGGAGGCATTGCAGCTGCTGGTCAGCATGCACCGAATCGTCAGGCACCTGCGCCGGAGCAGGACCACCACGCTCCTGCACCCGACGCAGTTCCTGGCGTTGATGCTGATCGCGGACGAGCAACCGATCCGGATCGGCGAGATCGCCGCCCGGGTCCCGTGCTCGCAACCCACCGCGACCACGACGGTCGCCGGTCTGGAGGAGGCCGGCCTGGTCCGGCGCGAACCGGACCCCGTCGACGGCCGGGCGACTGCGGTGGTGCTCACCGAGGCGGGGGCCGAGACGGTCGAGGCGTCCGGCCGTCAGGCCGCCGAGGAGCTCGCCAACCTCCTCAGCCGCCTCGACGACGCCGACCGCGCGCTGGTCCTGCAGGCAGGCGCGGTCCTGATGCGGGTCACCGACGACCTTTAACGCAGGCCCGGTACGACGGTCACGGTGTACGGCGGCGTACCGGGTGCGATGTCCAGTTGGCTGTTCACCCACAGCAGCCGGCCGTGGTCGCGGGCGATCGTCGTCGGGGTCGCACCGGCCGCGCCCGGGCTCGAGTCCGCGACCAGGGTCGCCGCGGTGAGATCGTCGTTCAGGATCGCGAGCCGGGTGACGTACTTCCCGCCGCCGGCGTTGTAGACGGCGTACAGCCGGCGGCCTTCGAGCAGGTACCCGTCGCCGGACAGGATGCCGTTCGGGACGTCGAGAACCGTGACCTGCCGGGTCCGGAGGTCGATCCGG
Source organism: Kribbella pratensis (assembly GCF_004366075.1). Classification (GTDB taxonomy): domain Bacteria; phylum Actinomycetota; class Actinomycetes; order Propionibacteriales; family Kribbellaceae; genus Kribbella; species Kribbella pratensis. The sequence goes on from NZ_SODU01000002.1 coordinate 964,738, forward strand.
TACGTGACGTCCTGGCCCTGCTCGCCGACCAGGAGCACGCGTCCGTCGGTGACGATGCCGTTCAGGAAGTACGGCGTCGGCTGGATCCGGTCGCGGGTGATCCATGGTTCGAGCTCGCCGAGGCCGTCGCGGGTGAGCGGCGCCCGCCAGATCTGGTTGTGCGCCGAATCGGTCACGTAGACGGCGTCGCCCGCGATCGTGAAGTCGTTGAGGAACGAGCCGTCCGACGCTTTCCGTACGGCGAGGAGCCGGCCGCGGGCGTCGTACAGGAAGAGTTTCGACGTACTCGCGCCGGCGACGAGGACCCGGCCCCAGCGGTCCAGGTGGATGCCGGTCGCCGCGGTACGTCCGTCGCTGCCGGCCGGCAGGAACAGGCTGAGGCGGGACGAGTGGGTGTTGCCGCGGTACACCGCGCCGGTGGCGACGCTGGTGACGTACATCGTGCCGCCGGGCGTCACCGCGATCCCTTCGAGGTTCTCGCCAGGGGTGGTCGAGACGACGTACTGCGTCGGTCGGTGGACTGCGCCCGCTTGCGCGGTGGTTGACGGGACGGCCGCCGCGAGGACCAGAACAGTGAGGACTGCGAGACGTTTCATCGGGCCAGGGTCGGAGCGTACGGCGACCGGCCGCGACCGGATTCGGCCTGAACCGAAGAGGTCTGGGCGGATGACCTCGTGGCCGTCACAATCGAGGGATGCTCCGCGTCCACTTCACCGCGGCGGACCTCGGCCGGGTCACGTTCCCCGCCGAGCCGCACCCGCTGTGGGAAGCCGCGCTCGCCGCCCGGGCGCTCGGAGACCGGTCGATCTCGCCGGTCGCACGGCGGTGGCGGCGTACCGCGGCACCGCTGGTGCGGGGATCGATGCGCCCGCTGTTCAAGCTGATCTCGCCGGGCGGGTTGTTCCCGGACTTCCTGATCCCGGAGGTCGCGGGGCCCGGTCTCGAGCCGGCCGTCGCGGCGTTGATGGAGACGCCGGCCTCCGTCATCCGGGACGAACTGGAGCCGTGGTTACCGCCGGAGATCGACCGGTACATGCGTGGATTGCTGGACGGTCGCGCGGGCTCGCGGCGAGCGCTTGGCGGCGCGGTCCGGGACTTCCATCAGGAGGTGCTTGCGCCTTCGTCGGGGGAGTTGCAGCGACGGTACGGCGCTGACCTCGGGATCCGGTCGCGGGCGGTCCTGCACGGTGGGATCGATGCGCTGCTGTCGTCCCTGCATCCCGATGTCGAGTGGGCGACTCCGGTGCTGACGACGTACGGCCCCGTCGACGACTGGACCGCGGACATCCACCTGAACGGCCGCGGGCTCGAGCTCTACCCGTCCCCGCTGGTTTCCAACTGCCTCGCGATGGACACCCCCGACCGCCGCCCCGTCCTCGTCTATCCCTGCGCCGACCTGACCGACCCGGACGATGCCGCCACCGACGCCCTGGCAGACCTCCTGGGCCGGACACGAGCCGCAGTACTCCGTTCCCTCACCCACCCCGCCACCACAACCCAACTGGCCCGCCGAGTAGGCATCTCCCTGGCCTCAACCTCCGACCACACCAGAGTCCTCCGAGCCGCCGCCCTGATAACCACCCACAGAACCCAAGGCACCGCCCTGCACGCCCTGACCCCCACCGCCCACAACCTCCTAACCGGCGCATCCAAGGGCATCCCAGGCCAGATCGCGAACTCCTGACCAAGCCTCCAGGGGCCGCCGGGGTGGCGGCCCCTGGGGGTGGGGTTAGTTGCGGTTGATTGTGAAGGTTGTGGTGGTGTTCTGGATGTCTTTGGTGTTGTTGGTGAGGGTCAGGTTGTTGAAGGTGACGGAGCCTACGGCGGGGCCTTGGCCTGGTTCGGGGAGTTCGTTGGCCCAGATGCCGAAGCCGGACTTGGCGTCGAAGGCGTCGCCGGACTTGCGGGCGCCGGAGATCGTCGTGTTGGTGAAGACGGTGTCCGCGACCGGGAACTGCGGCCGGCCGCCGACGTAGTTCGTCTGGAACATGATCCCGCTGTACGTCGGATCGACGATGTCGAGGTCGTTGACGCGGATCCCCTGGAAGATCTTCGACGCCGAGAAGATCCACACCGCGGGGAACGCCTGGTTGCCCCAGAAATGCCCACCGGAACGTACGACGGAAACGTTCTGGAACTGTGTCGGCGGAGTGGCTCCGAACCCGTTCATCGGGATCCCGAAGTCCAGGGAACTGATGGTGATCCCGGGGTAGGTGAGCATGTCCGCGGCGTACAGGTTCCGGAAAACGTTGTTCGTCCCGCCGTACACCGCGAACCCGGCGGCCCGCCAGGTCAGTGTCGCGGACAGGTTCTCGAACACGTTGTCCCGGACCTCGCCGCCGCCGTTGTCGGTGGCGTTGAACAGCGCGAAGCTGTCGTCACCCGTCGACCGGGCGTCGTTGTTGCTGACCGTGTTGCCGGCCGACCCGTTCGTCATGTTGATGCCGTCGGCGAAGGTGTCCCGGATCCGCGAGTTCTTGATCGTCGAGGTGTCGGTGTTCGAACCCCAGTACAGACAGACCATGTGCTCGACCCAGATGTTGTCGATGGTCATGTTCGCCGTCCCCGAGAAGTCGAACACCTTCCCGGGGCCGTCGATCCGCGACGTGTAGTTGCCGAAGTACGCGAACCCGCTGAACGTCGACCCGTTCGCCGACGCCTCGGACCGGAACCCGACGTCGGTGTTGTCCTGTGTGGTCGGCGCGTGGAACCGGGTGAACCACGGCCCGGCCCCGACGACCTTGACCGCCTTGCCGTACACCTGGAACTTCGACGACGTGTCGTAGTCACCGGCAGGCAGGTAAACACCCTGCAGGTTGCTGTTCTGCCGCACCTGGTCGAACGCGTTCTGCACGTCCTGATGGCTGAAGCCGGCCGGCGTGACGAAGCCCGCGCCGGGGTTCGGGACCGGCGTCGCCGCCTCGGTGTCGAGGAAGTCGATCGTGTACGTCAGGCTGTTCGCCGGATCCTTCTGCAGCCGGATCTTCGTCCCGGCCGGGTAGGTCTGGCCGAGCATCAGGTTGGCCTCGTCGTAGATGTGCCGCGCCGGTCCCGACCCGGGTGAGTTGTTCGGCGAAGCCTCTGCGCCGTACAGCCAGGCGTACTTCGACGTCAGTGGCAACGTCTTCGCGAAGCTGCCGTTCACGTACACGCTGATCGACGACGTCTGCCCGCCGCCGCCCGACGAGTCCGGCATCGAGAACCGGGTGACGAGCGTGTTCGTGCTGGCGCGGGTGGTGAACTCGACGTACGCGCCGTTCGCGCCGAGCGTGACCGCGCGCCGCCCGGAGGCCTCACCGGCCAGGTCACCGATCGTCCGGTTCGGTCCGATGACGGACGCGCCGCCGCCGACCGTGGCGTCCTCCGCCTCGAGGTGGTCGTACGGCATGTTCGCGCCGCGACCGACGAAGAACGGCCGCTCGCTGGTGTTGTTCGTACGCTTCACCGGCAGTTCGTTGGCGTCGTCCGCCAGCACGACACGCACGGTGTAGCGCCCGTTGACCGCGGTCCAGTTGCCGAGAGCAACAGCCGGCGTGGTCGCGCCGGCAGCGATCGATCCGTTGTAGGTCCCCGTCATCGTCGCGACAGCGGACGATCCGTTGAGAACCGTCAGCGTGATCCCATGCGCACCGGACGCAGAGGCGACACTGCCTTGGTTCTTCAAAGACACCGAGAACGCGACCGAGTTCCCGGCCGACGGGTTCCCCGGAGTCCAGTTCACCGCCGCCGCCACGAGGTCGGAGCTCGCCACCGGGGTCACCACGAGCGGACCAGATGCGGCCGCCGTGTTGTTCCCGTCGTTCTGCTCGATCACCGAGTTTGCTTCGTCGACCTTGGCGCTCAACGCGTACGAGCCCGCGTCGCGCGTCCCGATCGACGCGCTGACCGTCGTCGACGCCCCGGCCGCGAGTGCGCCGACAGCCGCCGTACCGACCTTGGTCGTGCCGAGGTAGAAGTTCACGTCGGTCGCCGCGGAGCCCGCCGTACCGCCGTTGTTGACCGTCGCGCGGACCGTGATCGCGTCGGTCTCCACCGGCGATGTCGGTGTCCACGAGACGTTGGAGAGCGTGAGATCCGGGTTCGGCGCCGGTACGCCGAGCACCTGCAGTTCAGCGACCTGCCCGGCCGGTGCGCCGGGTGTTCCCGGTGAAGTTCAGCCGTACGTCGGCCACTCGCGCGCTGACCGGGATCGTCACGCTGTTGCCGCTCGCCGGATTGAAGTCGTGGCCGGCCGAAGCGACGATCGTCGTGAAGTTCGACGCGCCCTGCTCCCGCCCGAGGATCGAGAACGTCTGCGTCCGCGGTCCCCACGCCGGATCGGGGTTGAGCCGCACCACGATCGAGCTGAGGTCCGCGTTCGCGCCCAGTTCGGTGGTCAGCGTGGCCGGGTTGGCGTTGCCCTCCCAGTACGTCGTCACGTCGTCGTCGTTCGCGTTCGCCGGGACGTAGGTGAACGTCGACCCGGACGCGCTGATCGGCTTGTGCAGTGCCAGGTTGCTGCCCGGGCCGCCGCTGCCGTTGCGGGTGACCGTGTTGCTGTTCGCGGACTGGTTGCCAGCGGCATCTTTCGCGCGAACGGTGTACGCGACCGACACGTTGGCCGGCTGGTTGTCGGTGTACGTGAGCACGTTGCCGGCCACGCTGGTGCGCAGTTGACCGTTCGCGTAGACGTCGTACCCGGTAACTCCGACGTTGTCGGTCGATGCGCTCCAGGTGAGTTTGATCTGCCCGGCGCCGGGTTCGGTGAGGGCCAGGTTGCCCGGGGCGGTGGGAGCCTGGGTGTCACCGGTCGACGGTCCGTAGACCTCGAGTTCGGAGAGTTGTCCGGCGGGCCAGCCGGTGTTCGCGGTGATCCGGATCCGGACGTATCGCTTGGTGGCGGTGCCGTAGTCGACGGTCACCGTGTTGTTCGGCGGGCTGAACGTGCGCGCCGCGGACGCGGACAGGTCGGTGAAGTTCTGCCCGTCGGTGCTGCCCTGGACGGCGAGGATCTCGTCGCGGGCTCCCCAGTTCGTGGTCGGCAGCTTGAGCACGACCTGGTTCGTCGCGACCGACGTACCGAGATCGACCTGGATCCACTGCGGGAACGCGTTGTTCGCGCTCTCCCAGTAGGTGCCCTGGTTGCCGTCGGTCACGTTCGACGCGACGTAGTTCTGGGTGCTGCTGCTGGCCGTCGCGACCTTGCCGGCGGCGAGATCAGGACCGGCGAGTACGGCGGCAGACGCGGTGCCGGCCTTCGTCGGGTGGAGCAGTGGACTCGCTGCGAGCGCCAGGCTTGCAGCGAGCAAGGCGACCGGCAGCCGCCATTTCGGGATTCGCATGGCCTCTCCTGGTGGGCGGGTGATGAGGAGGCAGAGGAAACGGACGCCACGCGAGAGTCCAGAACTTTCTCTACTTTTGCTCAATTCTTGCGTAGCGCTGGCTCATTGTTACGGCACGACTACGCGAGCGTCAACGGTTCATGACGCAGAAGGGCCGGCTCGCAGTGAATACGAGCCGGCCCTTGGGATGTACTGCGTCAGTACTGGGTCAATACTGCGTCAGTGCTTGGCGGCACCCTCCGCGCCGGCGCCGGTGAGGGCGCGGACCGAGAGTTCGCTGTAGCGGTTCTCACTCGACCTGTCCCGGCCGAGGTACGTGCCGAGTACGCCGAACAGGAAGCCGAGCGGGATCGACACGATGCCCGGGTTCGACAGCGGGAACCAGTGGAAGTCCGCACCGGTGATCATCGACTTCTCGCCGTTGCCGGACACCACCGGCGAGAAGACCACCAGGACGACGGCCGAGATCAGACCGCCGTAGATGCTCCAGACCGCGCCCGAGGTGTTGAACCGCTTCCAGAACAGGTTGAACAGCAGCGCCGGCAGGTTCGCCGAGGCCGCGACCGCGAACGCCAACGCGACCAGGAACGCGATGTTCAGCTTCTGCGCCGGGATCGCCAGCCCGATCGCGACCGCGCCGATCCCGATCGCCGCGAACCGCGCCACCCGCAGTTCCTGCTTCTCGGTCGGCTTCTCCTTGGACATGACGTTGGCGTACAGGTCGTGTGCGAACGACGACGCCGAGGTCAGCGTCAGCCCGGCCACCACCGCGAGGATGGTGGCGAAGGCGACCGCCGCGATCAGCGCGAGCAGGATCGCCCCACCGGTCGAGCCGGCCCCACCGCCGACGGCCTCGGCCAGCAGCGGCGACGCCACGTTGCCCTTGGAGGTCTCGACCGCGGAACCCTTGGCGGTGTTCAGCAGAGCCGCGGCGCCGAACCCGAGGGCCAGCGTCATCAGGTAGAACACACCGATCAGGCCGATCGCCCACTGCACCGAGCGCCTCGCGGCCCGCGAGTCCGGCACCGTGTAGAAGCGGATCAGGATGTGCGGCAACCCCGCCGTACCGAGGACCAGCGCAAGACCGAGCGACAGGAAGTCGATCTGGCCCGTGAGGTCCTTGCCGTACAGCAGGCCCGGCTGCAGGAAGTCCTCGCCCTTTCCGGACTTGCCGGCGGCCGAGCCGAGCAGGTCGGAGATGTTGAAGTGGAACTTCAGCAGCACCAGGAACGTGATCACCACCGTGCCCGTCATCAGCAGCACGGCCTTGACGATCTGCACCCAGGTGGTGCCCTTCATGCCGCCGATCGTCACGTAGACGATCATCAGCGCGCCGACGAGCACGATCACGGCGGCCTTCAGACCCTCGCTCTTCACGCCGAGCAGCAGTCCGACCAGCGAACCCGCACCGACCATCTGGGCCAGCAGGTAGAAGATCGAGACCACGATCGTCGAGGTCGCGGCCGCCGTCCGGACCGGCTTCTGCTTCATCCGGAAGGCGAGCTGGTCGGCCATCGTGAAGCGGCCCGAGTTCCGCAGCAGCTCGGCGACCAGCAGGAGGGCGACCAGCCAGGCCACCAGGAAGCCGATCGAGTACAGGAAGCCGTCGTACCCGTAGAGGGCGATCTGGCCGGAGATCCCGAGGAACGATGCCGCGGACATGTAGTCGCCGGCCACCGCCAGGCCGTTCTGCGCGCCGCTGAACGAGCGGCCGCCGGCGTAGTAGTCGGCCGCGGTCTTGTTCTGCCGGGACGCCCACCAGGTGATGTACAGCGTCACGGCGACGACGGCGGTGAACAGCGAGATCGTCAGGGTCCGGTTGCCGGGCTCTGCGGCCAACGGAAGGGCCAGCGGGACGAGAAGTGCGTTCACCGGCGGCGCTCCCTCTTGTACTTGGCGTTCAGGCCGTGGGCCAGCGGATCGAGCTTGCGGTTGGCGAACCGGCCGTACAGGGCCGCGATCACGAACGTCGACACGAACTGCAACAGGCCGAAGATCAGCGCGACGTTGATGTGGCTGCCGCCCAGCCGGTGATCCATGAAACCGCGGGCCCAGTTGTTGCAGGCGACGTACGCCAGGTACCACGCCATGAAGGCGATCGTCCACGGTACGACGAAGTTCTTGTACCGCCGCTTCAGCTCTTTGAAATCGGCCGCGTCGTGCACCGCCTCATAGGCGCGGGCGTCCCGCTCGCGCACCACTTCCTCGTCCATGCGTTCCCCTTCGGTGGACTAGAACAGGTGCACGTTAGCCCCAAGTTGCGCATTTCTGACCTACCGCAACCAAAACGTTCTAAAGGTGCGGTGCCACCGGGCCGTCGACCGTACGGCGGTAGTTCGCGAACTCGCTGGGGTGGGCCCGGAAGCAGTCGGTGAAGTACGGCATCCGCAAGGCTTCCGGGGGCCGGGCGGTGTGCTCGTAGATCAGGTCGATCTGGTCCAGGACCTGGTCACGCCGGGTGTCCTTGAGTACGGCGACCCGCGAGTGCGACTGGGCCAACTGCCGCAGGCCCTCGCGGTTCAGGTCGTGCCAGTGCCGGAACCGGGCGCTCTCCAGGAAGGTGAACAGGTTCGACTGCTCGATGATCGGCACCGGGTCGAACCGGTCGCTGCCGCCGACGCCGTCACCCTGCATCACCTGCCAGATCCGGCGGACCCATGGGACCACGGTGTCGGCGTTGTTCCAGAGCAGGCCGAGGACGCCGCCCGGGCGCAGGACCCGGGCGATCTCGGGCAGCGCCCGGGCGTGGTCGAACCAGTGGAAAGCCTGCCCGACGATCACCGCGTCCACCGAGGCGTGCGCGAGCGGGATCGACTCCGCGGCCCCGACCATCGTGTCGATCCCGGGCCGCCGGCGGCAGACCTCGAGCATCTCCTGCGACGGGTCGACCGCGATCACGTCGTGCCCGAGACCGGCTGCGACCGCCGCGAGCTTGCCGGTGCCGGCCCCCAGGTCGAGCACCTGCAGCCCGCGGCCCGGGCCCAGGATCCAGCTCAGCGCCTCGACCGGGAACGTCGGCCGGCCCAGGTCGTAGGCCGCCGCGACGGCGCCGAACGACGTGGCCCGCGCGGCGTGCGCGCCGTTGCCCGCGCCGTTCTCCGGGGCAGCGGCGGAGTCCCCGGCCGGATCATTGGTGGTCATCACGGTAAATCATGCCCCAGGAACCAACACAGCGGAGCGTGCGATAGCTGCTACTCGCCGAGTTTCTTCTGTTCGATGTGCGCGTTCAGCGCGGCCAGCTCCGGGTGCTCGTCCAGAATCGCGACCAGTTCGGCACAGCCGAGCTCGGTCCCGCCGAAGTCCTCGATGAGGGCATCGAGCAACTTCCAGTCGTCTGCGGTGTCCAGCGTGAGCCGGTACTGCGCGCCACCGCCGGACCAGGGGAGGTTCAGCAGCCGCATCTCGCCGGACCGGTTCTGGTGCAGGTACGGCGTGACGTGCTCGCGGTCGGCCTTGAGCGTGGCGTTCGCCTCCGCGTCGTACAACCGGGCGCTGGAGAAGATCTCGAAGTCCATGCCGCGCGGGTAGGTGCGCACCAGACAGTTCGAGATGTAGAGGTCGGGGTCGTTCTCGGCACGCCACCGATCGACGCCCGCGGCAACGATCTCGGGATCGATCAGCGGGCAGTCGGAGGTGACCCGGACGACGGCGTCCAGGTCGTGCTCGCGGGCGGCGCCGGCGAACCGGCTGAGGACGTCGTCCTCGCTGCCGCGGAAGACCGGGATGCCGTCCTCCTCGCAGACCTGGACGACCAGGTCGTCGTGGAGGTTCGTGGTGGTCGCGACGATCACCGGCAGGCCGGTCCGGCGCAGCCGGTCGAGGTGGTGCTCGAGATAGGAGCGCCCGGCAACGGCCAGCAGCACCTTGGCCGGCAGCCGGGTGCTGGTCACGCGGACCTGCGTGATGATTCCTACCTTCAGCTGTTCCATCGGAACATCTCCCGAATTTCTGCGGGTCCGGCGACGTGGTCGACGCCCAGTTCGGTGTCGGTGAACTCACGGGCGACCGCCGGCGGGACATACGGCTGGTCCATCTCCGGCCACAGCCGTTTGATCCGCGCCTGTCCGCCGAACGACGGGTGCTCGTTCTCCAGCACCATGGGATCACCGTAGACCCCTGCCCCCAGGCCGAGCGAGGCGCCGTACAGAACGGCGGAGCTGAGCCGGTTGGAGGCGACCCGCTCGTGCTTGCGGAGCTCGCGCAGTTGCTTGACCAGGAACTTGGCGTCGGTCTTGCGCCAGTGCAGGCCGCGGTAGCCGTGCGTGATGACCCGGAATCCGGCGTCCTTGTAGACGTTGCGGATCGCGGGTTTCTCGAACTCGTTCCAGTACAGGCAGACGGTCACCGGGCCGGTCTCGTGCTCGTTGATCGAGGCAACGATCCGGCCGTGGTCGCCGAGCACGTGCTGGCCTTCCCAGCCGTGGAACGGGTAGAAGATGGTGCCCTTGGCCCGTTTCGACGGGGTCGCGAGCTCGGGGTGGGTCTTCAGCAGGTACAGCCAGACCGAGCCGATCACCGAGTAGTTGCGCAGACCGAGTGCGTGGCCGCGGCGGCGGACGCTGTCCGACCAGACGAACTTGGGCATCCCGGGCGCGAAGTTCGTGCCGTGGGCGAAACCGTCGAGGATGTTCCAGCCGTGCTGCAGGTAGCCCCAGATCCGCGGTGGTTTCGGGAGTCCGGCGTACGTCGCCATGATGTTGGCGTGCCCGTAGAAGTGGTTGGCGTGGTGCATCAGCGGCGTACCTTCCGCAGCACCCGCTTGAGGCGGCGGCGGATCACCCGGGCCGGGTTCAGGACGGCGTGGCCGACGCGATAGGGGAGCGAGCGGCGGATGCCGCTGACCGTGCCCTCGAAGAGGATCGCGCGGGCGCTCGCGTGCGCGAGCTCGTCGGCGAGCCGGGCGACGGTGGTCAACTGCTCGGCGCTGCCGCGCGGGCGGACGACCTCGTCCGGGGTGAATTCCTGCTCCGGCACGGTGATCCCCGCCATCGCCGCGAGCCGTGCGGTCAGCGCGTGCGGGTCGGCCGCCGCGGGCCATGGTTGCCGTGCGCCACTTTCCAGCGCTCGCCGCGCGAACCGCCGGAGGTGTTCGACAACATCCAGTTCCTGCGCCTCCCCGAACAACCGGTACGACGTCCCGTCCAGGATCACGTTGTCCGGCGACCCGGCACCACTCGCACCCAGCCAGGCGACGTACGTCGGAATCACCCGTCGAAGCTCCGCCTGATCATCACAGCGCAGGGCCATCAGAAGGTGTTCCTCCAACAGGACGCCTTCGCCCTCCGGCACCACACCTTCAGGCAGTACAGCCGGCGCCTCCGCACCAATCACGAAGTACCAGGCCGGCGCCAGCTCGAAGGCAACTCCCGCCGCGGCCGCGTCCAGCACCAGGCGGTACGGATCCATCAACACCGGGCCTTCGTTGCGAGAGGCAACAGCTCGCGCCGCGGCGACCCCTGCGAACCCATCAACTGTCGTGAGCGCGAGGTCCGCCTCAACCAGCGACGGAAAGACAGCAAAGGTCTGCACGTCGGAGGTGTCGAGAGCAGAGAGGAGGGGCTTGAGGCCTGCGGGGGCTCGGTCCGCGACGTCGCGTCCCCAGTCCTCGTCGCGCGGGATGGCCGCGGTGATGTCCGGCTGAATCAACCGCTCGAATCCGAAGGAGTTCGTGGCTCCGAGGAGCAGCCGGCCACCCGGCCGGAGCCGCTCACGCAGCCGATCCAGCGCCTCCACCCACGGGAAGCTCGCCGTATCAGGCCCGACCAGCCGCTCCAAGCCGTCCAGCGCGACGATCACGTCGTACGTTTCATCCACTACCCAACGATCGAGCGAGCCGCAGAAGACCTGCCCCTTGGCGTCGTCCAGTTGTTCGGCGAGTTCCTCGGCGTCAGGAGCCGAGCGGACCAAGAGGTCCACCGACGTGACCTGCGCGACCGCAGCCGTGATCAGCTCGGCGGCGTGCGGGCCGGCGATCAGGACGGCGTCGTCAGGCTGGAGCGCGGCGGCCAAGAGTGCCGTTGCTGCGGGTCCGGCAGCCGCGGGACGGGCATCGCCCGGGTGCAGATCCGACCAGTTGAGCATCTCGCCGCCGATCAGATTCGACCGGGTCACATCGATCACGTTATCCAACCAACTGCAGAAGGGTCTCGATCACCCGGTCGACCTCACTGTCGGTGAGGTCCGGGAAGAGGGGGAGGGAGAGTTCTTCGGCGTAGAAGCGCTCGGCGTTCGGGCAGAGGCCGCGCTGGTAGCCCTGGTGGGCGAAGACCGGGTGCCAGTACACGGGGATGTAGTTCACCTGTACGCCGATCTCCGCGGCGCGCATCGCCTCGAAGATCTCGCGCCGTCGGCCGCCGAGGACGCGAACCGGGTAGAGGTGCCACATCGGGTCGACGCCGGCCCGCTGCACCGGCGTACGGAGTCCGTCGGCATCGGCGAACGCCGCGTTGTAGCGGGCGGTGATCTCGGTGCGGCGGCGTTTGAACTCCGCGAGCCGGCGCAGCTGGGACAGTCCGAGTGCGGCGCCCAGGTCGGTCAGGCGGTAGTTCACGCCGTACTCGTGGACCTCCTGGTGCCACGGTCCTTCGTCGGTGATCTCGAAGCGCGACGGGTCGCGGACCAGGCCGATGAAGTGGAACTCGTGGGCCCGCTGCCCAACCACATCATCTCTGCAGACCACCGCACCGCCTTCGCCGGTGGTGAGGTTCTTCGTGGGGAAGAAGGACATGGTGGTGACGTCGGCGAGGTCGCCTACCGGGCGGCCGTACGCCGAACCGCCGACGGAATGCGCTGCGTCGGCGAGGGTGTGCGCGCCTACTCGATCCGCCAGAACCTGCAGTGCTGGGTAGTCGGCGGCTTGGCCCGCGTAGTCGACTGCGGCGATGACGCGGGACCGATCGGTAAGAGCAGCTTCGACGGCGGCTGGGTCGATCAGGCCGGTGTCGTAGTCCACGTCCGCGAACACCACGCGAGCGCCGAGCATCGCGGCGCAGGAGGCGGTGGCCACGAAGGTCATGGGGGTGGTGACGACCTCGTCGCCCGGGCCGATGCCGAGAGCGGCGTACGCGATGTGCAGGGCCGCGGTGCCCGACGTACAACTCACCGCGCGATGCCCGCCGGAGAGCTCGGAGATCGCGTTCTCGAAGGCGGTGACCGCTGGTCCGGTGGTCAGCCAGTCGCCCCGCAGTACGGCGGTGACCGCCTCGATGTCCTCCTCCGAGATCGACTGGCGCCCGTAGGGGAGCACGTCAGCCGTCGCTCTCGAGGATCTTGCGGATCTGCTCGATCGAGTACCACTGGTCGTTGGTGTCGGAGGCGTAGTGGAACCCGTCCGGCACCGGCGTACCGTCGCTCGGCGGCTGGTAGCCCCAGCTGGCCAGGTCGGGCTGCAGCACGAAGCGGTTGCCGAGGGACAGCGCGCGGCGGCCTTCCTCCGGGCTGATCATCTCCTCGTGCAGCTTCTCGCCGGGACGCAGGCCGACGTCGTGCATGGTCGCGCCGGGCGCGATCGCCTCGGCCAGGTCGGTCACCTTCATCGACGGGATCCGCGGCACGTACAGCTCGCCGCCGGTCATCAGGTCGAACGAGTCGACCACGAACTCGACCGCCTCCGGCAGCGTGATCAGGAACCGGGTGCAGCGCAGGTCGGTGATCGGCAGCGAGTGGCCGGCCGTGTGCAGCGCGCGGAACTTCGGGATGATCGAGCCCCGGCTGCCCATCACGTTGCCGTACCGGACGACGCTGAAGCGGGTGTCGTACGCCGCCGCGTAGTGGTTCCCGTTGATGAACAGCTTGTCCGCGGTCAGCTTGGTCGCCCCGTACAGGTTGATCGGGCTCGACGCCTTGTCCGTGGACAGCGCCACGACCCGCTTCACGCCGGAGTCGATGGCCGCCTCGATGACGTTCTGCGACCCGATCACGTTGGTCTGGACGAACTCCCAGGGGTTGTACTCACCGCTGTCCACCTGCTTCAGAGCGGCGGCGTGTACGACGTAGTCGACCCGGTGCATCGCCCGCAGCAACCGGGACCGGTCGCGGACGTCGCCGAGGAAGAACCGCAGCCGCGGGTCGTCGCCGAACGACTGGCGGACCTCCCACTGCTTCAGTTCGTCGCGGCTGAAGACGATGATCCGGCGCGGGTTCAGGTGGTTCAGCGCGTGTCGTACGAACGTCCGGCCGAACGACCCGGTACCGCCGGTGACCAGGATGTCGGAGCCGGTAAGGATTGACACGCGAGCGGGACCCTTCTGACGGACAGTTCCGAACCGCACACACGCGGTGCGGACCTCGAAACAATAGCTGCCCCGTGAGCGCCGACCTCAATCCACCATCTCAGCGCACCGTGATCAAACGTACGCTGGGTCCCGTGAAACGCGTCGGGGTGCGATGTGATGTGGGGCCGTCCCGGGGCATCGGTCACGTGATGCGCTGTCTGGCGCTGGCCGAGGAGGTACGTCGCCGCGCTGTCGAGCTCGTCTTCGTCTGCGACGCGCACACCGTGCCGTGGGCCGCGGAGCAGATCGCGGCCCGGGGGATCGCCGTACAGCCCGCGGTCTGGGGACCCGCCGAGCATGTCGAGCTCGTCGACCGGTTGGGGCTCGACGCTCTGGTCTTCGACTCGTACGACCTGGACGCTGCGGTCTATCCCGCCGTCCGGGCGACCGGGCTGCCCACGCTGGCGATCGTCGACGGTGACTTCCGCGGCGCCGAGGCCGATGTGCTGGTGGACCAGAACCTCGCCGCCGAGCTCGACCACCCGCCCCTGCCGCGGAACTCGATCCGGCTCGCCGGCCTGCCGTACGTGATGATCCGCGACGAGATCCTCGACCACCGTCCCGCCGCGCCACCGGCCGACCGGCACAGCGCCGTACCGACGGTGTTCGCGTTCTTCGGCGGCACGGATGCCTTCGGCGCCGGTCCGTACGTCGCTCGCGCGCTGGCCGCGACCGGTCTGCCGTTCGAGGCCACCGTGGTCGCACCCGGGCCGGACCTCGCCGCGAAGATCGCCGCTGTCGAGCTGCAACCGCACCAGCACCTCGAGGTGATCGGGCCGACGCATCAACTGGCAGCCCGTGTACGTCACGCGGATCTGACGATCAGTGCGTCCGGTACATCGACCTGGGAGCTGCTGTGTCTCGGGGCGACTGCGGGACTGGTGTGCGTGGTCGACAACCAGGAGATGGGCTACGAGCGCGCGATCGACACCGGCGCGGCTGCCGGGCTCGGGCTGTTGAGCGCGCTGCAGGCGGATCCGAACTCGGCGGTCCCCATGCTCAAGCGACTCCTCACCGATTCGGCCGAGCGTGGTCGACTGGCGCGAGCTGGTTGGGAACTCGTCGACGGGCGCGGGCGTGAGCGAGTCGCCGACGCCCTGCTGCAGCGTAGAGGTCCCGCGGATAGGTAGCGCCGTCGCGAGCGTCGTCCCGCGGGACCTCTCATCTGAGTTCGTAGATCGTCGCGTCCAGCGTGGCGTGTCGCAGGCGGACGTAGTTGCGGAGCGCCGGTGAGACGTCGCCGGCCCGGTGGTCGGCGTACAGCCAGCGCACTCCGGCCTCCCGCAGGCGCTCGATCGCAGCCGGCGTGGGCGCCTTGAACGCGATGTCGTTGGCGGCGAGTTCCTCGCTGTTCCAGTACGGGATGAGGCTCGGGTTGGTGTCGTTGGCGAGGGCGATCCGGTTCGCCTGGTTCGAGTACGACCAGCCCTCGATCAGGACCGGACGCTCGGAGAGTGCTGCGAGCCAGAAGTGCCGGCTGTCGCAGAGACCGTCGCGCTGGATGATGCAGTGCGCGTTCGTCGCGATCAGGTCGCCCGGCGTGCTGTTGCGCCGGAGCCACTGCGCCGCGCCGGCCTCGGCCGCCGTCGCGCCGCCGCGGAACGGGTGCGCGAAGACCAAGTTCGACGCCTTGTCCGACACGAGGCCCTGCAACGGCACCAGGGTCGCGCCGATCATGCACGCCGCCACCGCGCCGCCGAGCAACGCGACGAAGAAGTTGCCCGGTCGCCGCGCCAGCTTCCAGACCACAGCCACCAACAGCGCGACAACTGCCACGGCGGCGATAGTCCACACCCACGGGTCCCTGATGCCCTGCAGGTCCGCGGACTGCGAGCGCGCAACTGCGAGGGCCACCAGCCCGAGCAGCCCGGCCGCGCCGACGAGCACCACGGCTCGCCGGTCTCCGAGCCGCCCGACCAGATTCGCCAGCCCGACAGCCGCGAGTACGGCGATGACCGGGAAGGCCGTCCGCAGGAAGTACAGCTGGCTGACTCCTGATTGGGTCGTCAGCAACGTGCCCAGCAAGCCCGCGACCGCGACCCCGGCAAGGAACACCGCACCGGAGTCCCGCCACCTCCGGCCGAGGAAGAACAACCCCGACGCGGCCAACGCCCAGCTCAGCAAAGTCGTTGCCCCTGACAACAGTTGCGCATGCGGGTTCGACACCAGCATCGGGTACGGCGCCAACTGGACGAACGTCTCGAACGGCTTGATCTCGGTCCCCCACGTGCTCCCGCCGAAGATCGCGATCAACGCCCCCACGAACACCGTCAGCGACAGCAACCCACCGAGGAACGCCGGCCGCGTACTCCGCCGCGCCAGCCCCAGCTGGAGAAACGCGAAGGCGAACCCGGCACCCACCAACGGCAGGATCGTCGACTTCGCCCCGGCTGCGATCAGCGCGAGCAGCACCAGCAACACCCACCGGCCGCGCGGCCGACCGTCGGCCCGCAGCAGGTCCACCGCCACCACGCAGAGCGCCAGCGCGATGAGGACCCCGAGGTTCTGTGTCGGACTCAGGTACGCCGCCACCGCGGTCGAGATCCCGCCCAGCCCGGCGTCCGCCAACGGCTGCACGGCCCCACCGAGACCGGCGACGAACACCGCGAGCGGTCCGGCCCACGTGGCGCCGGACTCGGCGGTCGGGGTCAGCCGACTGGTGAGCGCGAACACCAGCCCGCACCCGGCGAGGAACAGCGGCAGCCAGCTCAGTGAATGGATCAGATCGGTCAGGTCGATCCGCGTCCCCCACTGCGTCGCGGCCGTCGCCTGGTGGAAGAACGTGTGGTACCTCATCGGCTCGCCACCGAGCCACAACGTCGAGATGGGTACGTCGTACTTCGCACTCGCGGCCAGCGCCTGCTGGAAGGCCAGGTCGGGATACGCACGCAGCGGATCGGCGTACGCCGGGAGGAACTGGCCCGGCCCGCGCCGGTACACGATCAGCAGCACGACCGCTGTCGACGCCGCGAGCAGCCAGGCCTGCAGCGGACGCAACGGCCGCTCGACCCGCCGCCAGACCCGAGCCCGCGCGTCGCTGTCCACGAAGGCGATCACCAAGACGATCGGCGCCCACACCCACGACCAGGCCTGCAGCCCGATCGACGCACTGGCCAGGTAGACCAGAACCTGCCCGGCCGTACCCACCGCGAACCCGGCCGAGAGGTCCTCCACGAGGTTGCGTCCGTACCCGCCGATCAGCCGCCAGAGCGCGAACCCGGGCAGCGCTACCGCGACACCGGTGAAGAGCACGAACCGGACGACCTCGAAGACCGTCGCGTGCAGCGCGAGCAGCACGATCGCCAGCACCACGATTGCGAGCCCGGCGACCAGACCGGAAAGGGACGGCCCCGCCGTCCGCGGTCCCCGCCGCCTCGCTTTCGCGCGCATGTCGTAACACTAATGTGAAATCCGTCGCGCCACGAACGCAACCTGTCACTCCAGGTGAGCCTCGTAACCACGATGCCTTAAGCTCGGCGGCCTATGAGTTGGTACGACGCGCTCGAAGCCGGTGAACTGACCGTGCGGCCGTCCGTGGACGCGGCCAAGCGGTTCGGGGTCGCCATCGACCGGATGTCGGTGTCCGCCTCGGCCGGTACGCCGCTCGCCGAGGTGTTGGCCGCCGTCGAGAAGTCGACCGCGGACGTGGTCGTGCTTCGCTACCCGGCGCGCGAGACCAC
The DNA here is from genome assembly GCF_004366075.1 of Kribbella pratensis. Taxonomy (GTDB): domain Bacteria; phylum Actinomycetota; class Actinomycetes; order Propionibacteriales; family Kribbellaceae; genus Kribbella; species Kribbella pratensis. The sequence continues at coordinate 982,012 of NZ_SODU01000002.1, forward strand.
CTGGTTCGCCGCGCTGGCCGACGGGCCGCGTCAGGCGTTGCTGGCCGACGCCGTCACCGGCTGGGCGCTGCCGGTCGGCAAGGGCCGGCGCCCCGCTCCGCTGGCCGGCTTCACCGCGCAGCTCGAGCCGGAGGTCGACGACGACCTGGTGGACGACCTGGTCGCGGACGTCTTCGGCGACTCAGGCAACCACTACTGCTCCAACCCGATGTTCGACCGGGCGCTCGCGCTGGCCGGCCGCCAGGAGTGGGCCCGGCGGCGGATCGGTGCGGCAGGCGCCGTCGTACTGCGTGGTCCGGACCGGCGGGTGCTCGCGCTGGCGGCCGTCGACGAGCAGCGGTCGTGGACCGAGATCCAGCTGGCCGGCGTCGTACCCGCCGAGCAGGGTCGTGGCCGGTACGGTCACCTGCTGGCCGCGATCGAGGACGTCTGTACGACGCGACGCCTGGTCGTCACCGCGCAGGCCCATCAGATCGGCATCCAACGGGTCTGGTCCCGCTACGGGTTCGAGCCTGTGCATAACCTCCTGACGGTTCACCTCGTTGCCGCTACGTAAAGATTCGTAGCGACCGCGGAGGAGGACACACCGGAGTGACTCCGCGGTTGAGCGTTGTGGTGCCCTTCTACGGCGTCGGCGAGTACCTCGGGGACTGCCTGGAATCGATCGCCCGGCAGGCCTGGTCCGACTTCGAGGCGATCCTCGTCGACGACGGCTCGCCCGACGACAGCGCTGTCGTCGCGAAGGAGTTCTGCAGCCGGGACCCGCGGTTCCGGCTGATCCAGCAGGACAACGCCGGCCCCGGTCCGGCCCGGGACGCGGGCATCCGGGAGGCCACTGGCGAGTACCTGGCGTTCGTCGACGGCGACGACCTCGTCTCGCGGTACGGGTTCGCCGCCCTGGTCCGGACCCTGGACCGCACCGGTTCCGACATCGCCGGCGGCAATGCGCGGCGGTTCAACAACAGCTTCGGCGTCCGCCCGTCGTGGCTGCACAAGCAGCCGTTCGCGCGGGTCCGGCACGCCACGCACGTGACCGAGTTCCCCGATCTGGTCCTGGACCGGATGCTCTGGAACAAGGTCTACCGCAGGTCGTTCTGGACCGAGTACGGGTACACGTTCCCCCCGATCCGGTACGAGGACTACCCGGTCGCGCTCAAGGCGCACCTGGACGCGGTGACCGTGGACACGATCACGCAGCCCGTCTACTACTGGCGCGAGCGCGAGTCCGGCGAGTCGATCACGCAGCAGAAGTTCCAGCTCGGCAACATCCGGGACCGGGTGACCTCGGCCGGGATGGTCGTCGATCTCGTCGAGGACGACGTACCGGTGGTCCGCCGGCGGGTGCACGCGCATCTCGCGCAGATCGACGTACTGACGCTGGTGTCCGCGTTCGGTTCGGTCCCGAGCGAGGACGAGCAGGCCTTGCTGGATCTGTCCCGTGAGCTCCTCGACCGGCTCGACGACGACGTTCTGGCCGCCACCCACCGGTATGACCGGATCCAGCACGCCGCGCTCCGGTCCGGCGACGTGGAGCTGCTCCGGCGGCTCGCGGACTTCCGGAACTCGGGCGGGCTCCGCGGCGGGGCGCGTGCCGTACCGCGTCCGCGCCGGTCGCGGCAGCTCGACTACAACTACCCGGGCCTAGGCGAGTCCGCCGTACCTCAGGCGCTCTACAGGCTCCGCGAACAGGACCTGACCCTGGCGACGAGCGTCCGCGAGGTGAGCTGGGTCGACGGCAAGTTGTCGGTCAAGGGCACCGCGGAGATCCGCCACCTGGAGACCTTGCGTACGTCGACCCTCGAGGTCGCACTGGCCGTCGGTGAGACGACGTACCCGCTGGACGTACGTCGGTACAACGCGCTGGACCTGCACGGGGACAAGACACTCGTCGGGTTCGAGGTGCTGCTGGACCGCGAGCTGCTCGGTCAGTGCACGGGCGCGCCGGCCCACTTCGAGGTGCGGATGCGGTCAGGGCGACGGGAGCGGAAGGGCATGCTCGGCGGTCAGGGCCCGGGGAGTCCCGGCTGGCCGCCCGGTGCATGGATCGACGAGCTGAACTGGATCCAGCCCGGGCCGGGGAAGTACGGCTGGTTCTCGTTGCGACGGCTGACGGACCCGTGCCGGCTGACCGCGGTCGAGCAGACGGCCGACGAGCTGGTGCTGCACGGGCGGGCATCGTTCGACCAGCCGGAGCTGTACCTGAGCCGGCCGGTTGTCGGTGGCGAGGAAGAGGTCCCGTTGGAGATCGACGGCCGCGACTTCACCGCTCGCCTGCCGATCCAGGACATCCTCGCGGCCGCGAACCACGACGACCCGTTCGGCCAGCGCACGACCAGGGTGTTCCGGATGCGCGGGCCCGGGGGTGAGCAGCGCGTGTTGCTGTGGACCGCGAGCGACTCGGCGGTCTCGCGGGTCGTTGACGACCGGGTGGTCACGCTGACCCGCTCGACCGGCGGGTACGTGAACCTGCACGAGTCGCCGATCCGCACGACCGCTGTGGCGGCGGTTGTCGAGGGCAACCAGTTGACGGTGCGCGGATCGGAGGGTCGCGAGGTCACGTTCGCGTGGCGGCGGTACCTGGCCGACTCCGACGAGCATCTCGATGTCGCATGCCGCCGTACCCTCACCGCCGAAGGATGGTCCGCGGCAGTCGACGTGGACGCGCTGGTCCCGGTGACCGCGGTGCAGGTCTCGGTCGATCCGCTGGCCGCGCTGGCCGACTGGATCCTGTTCGCCACCCCCGCTGACGGTGCGGCCCACGCCGTACAGTGCGAGCCGTTCCTGTGCAGCCGGTTGCCGTTGGCAATCACTCACGGGTCGCACGCGCTCGCCGTTCGACCCCATGCCGGCACTCTGCATGTCGAGGTGCGCTGATGCATCACCACAACCACTACTACGGTCAGACGCACATCCTGTCCCGGTACGCCGGGTTCGACTTCGACCACCCGCCGCGGTTGCGGGGATACCTGCAGCACGGCTGGAACATCGGCTGCGGCTGGAACCCGGTGCACGAGTTCTACGACGGTGCCTGGCGGTTCACCTGGAGCGATGCGCCGAGGCGTCGCGGACACGCGCTGGGGCGGCGGAACTACCACAGCATCGGCGCGCCGTTCCTGTACCTCATGGAACTCGAACCGGAGCCGGAGGAGCCGGTCGAGCGCGAGGGAACGCTGTGGTTCCTCTTCCACGGGTGGGAGGGCGGCAAGATCCACGGCGACCACCAGCGGCTGATCGACGAGATCCGCGAGACCGAGCCCGGCCCGGTCACCTTTTCGTTGTATTACACCGAGTACGACCGGCCCGAGGTGCGCGGGTTCTACGAAGACGCGGGCTTCCGGGTGGTGTCGTTCGGGCGGCGCGGGTTCTCCTACGAGGGGACCGACCGGCGGTTCCTGTTCAAGCAGCTGGCCGAGCTGCGCAAGCACAAGCGGGTCGCGGCCAACCGGCTGTCGACCGCGATCTTCTACGGCGTCGCGGCCGGCTGTGAGCCCGCGGTGTACGGCGACCCGATGGAGATGGACGGCGAGAACCCGTTGTTCGGCGGCCAGAGCCGGATCGAGCGACTCTGGCCGGAAATGCTCGGAAAGACCGTCGATCTCGAAGCGGCCCGGGCGACCACCGACCTCGAGCTCGGCAAACCCTGGATGATGCCGCCCGCGGAACTGCGGTCGCTGTTCGATTGGAGAGAGCGTGTCTGAGTTGGCAGCTGGGGTTCAGGTCGTCCGCGGCGAGATGCAGCCGTGGACCGACCACACGACGCCGCGGCCGGCGCTCGCCGCGCTGCTGACCGACGTCGTCCCCGCCAACCGGCGGACGCTGATCCTCGGGCCACATGCTCCGCAGCTGATCGAGTCGGTGCTCGCGCACTCCGCGGACGTGACGATCCTGGTCCGCTCGGTCGCGGACGCGCAGCAGTTGGGCGAGGACTTCGGGCCGTGCCTGCAGGTGATCGCCGGTGCGCTGGACGGCCTGCAGAGCGAGCCGTACGACGTGATCATCGCTTCCGATGGACTCGATCGCGTCCTGGGATACGACAGCGCCGACCTGTCGTGGACCGCACGTCTGGCCGCGCTCGCTGCGTTGGCCGCTCCGGACGCGGTCGTCGTACTCGGGCTGGAAAACGAGTTCTCGCTGCTCAACCTGCTGGACAGCCGCCCTGCGGACGAACGCCACGGCGACGACGAGTGGCGCCCGCTCCACGACGACCCGACCCGGCCGGTCTCCGTCGACCAACTCAAGTCCGCGCTCCCGTGGACCTCTGAGGTGTACGCCGACTTCGGCTCCCGCACCTTCGTCCGCGCCGATGTCGCGGCAACCGCCCGCCCCGGCGAACTCCCCACCCGCCTGGCCGGCGCCGCGCTGGAGTCGGTCGACGTACCGCTGTTATCGCCCGCTGCCGAGGGCGTGGACACCGCCGCCCGAGCCGGCCTACTAGCCGCCATCCCCACCGGCTGGCTCGCAATAGCCGGCGCCGGCGCCACCCACGACGTCTACGCCCAATCCGCAGACGTAGTCCTGACCGCCGACCAAACCCTCACCGGCTGGGACACAACCATCACGGGCGAGCCCCCCGCCCCCGCCGCCGCACCTACCGCCACCGCACCTACCGCCACCGCACCTACCACCGCCGCCGCAGCGACCACCGCCGCCGCAGCGACCACCACCGCACCTACCGCCGACGGCGGCTCGCTCTTCTTTGACCCCTCCGTTGTCCCCTCCACAGTTCCCTCGGGTGTGTCGGTCGAGAGTGTGCTGTTCCGGCTTGCCGCCGCCGAGGATGTGCCCGCCTTCCGCAAGTTGGCGGCCGACCTCGGCGACTGGGTGACCGAATCCCGCCTCGTGCTCCGCTGGGACGACGTGATCTACGACGGCGACTCCTTCGCGTACGGCGTCTCGGGCTGGGTAGCCGAGGACCCCATCGAGAAAGAGGACCTGCTGGCTGCCGCCTGGGCGCGGTTCCACGACCGTCTGATCGGACAGCGCCGTCGCCACCCGTGGCCGCCGTGGATGCTGGGTGACGACCTCATCTCCGCGTGGCTCGGCATGTCCGGTGTCGAGCCGCCCGAGCAGACCCCGGCCACGAGCCCCGACTCCCTCCCGGCCACCACCGAACAAGTTGCCTGCGGCAAAGAACTCGCTGCCGCGCTGGACGTCGTACTGGAGACGAGCACCACCATCGTCGACGTACGCACGACGCTCGCCGAAGCCGAAGAGGCCAAGCAGGAGCTGTTCGAGCTGAAGGGCCACGTCTACGGCCTCGAACGCACGCTCGGCTTCCGCAACAAGGCGATGAAGACCCGAGAGAACCGCATCCGCGAGCTCCGCGGTCAGCTCCAGCGGCTGACCACGGCCCACGAGCGGATCCGCGGATCCCGCACGTACGCCGTCTCGCGGGTGATCTTCCACGCGGCCCAGGTCCGCAAGCCGAAGGTCGTCGCCCGCAAGCTCGCGCGCCGGATCAGACAGCGGTGAGTACGCCGCGCCCTCCTGCACGACTCAGCGTGGTAGTGCCGTTCTACAACGTGGGGGCTTATATCGGGGACTGCCTGGACTCGATCGCGCGGCAGACCTTCGGCGACTTCGAGGCGATCCTGGTCGACGACGGTTCGCCGGACGACAGTGCCGTGATCGCGAAGGAGTTCTGCATCCGCGACTCGCGGTTCCGGATCGTGGAGCAGCAGAACGCCGGCCTCGGACCGGCGCGCAACACCGGCGTCGAGCAGGCGTCGGGGGAGTACATCACGTTCGTCGACAGCGACGACCTGGTGACCCGGCACGGGTTCGGGATGCTGGTCCGGTCCCTCGATCAGACCGGTTCGGACTTCGCCGCCGGCAACGCGCGACGGTTCAACAACAGTTACGGCGTACGGCCGTCGTGGTTGCATGCGCAGGCGTTCACGGAAAATCGCCTGGCCACGCACATTTCCGAGACGCCGCAGTTGGTGCTCGACCGGATGGTGTGGAACAAGGTGTACCGGCGGTCCTTCTGGGACGAGTACGGCTACCGGTTCCCGGCGATCCGGTACGAGGACTATCCGGTCACGCTGAAGGCGCACCTCGACGCGGTCACCGTCGACACGCTCGCGGCGCCGGTGTACTTCTGGCGCGAGCGCGAGTCGGGTGACTCGATCACGCAGCAGAAGTTCCAGCTCGCGAACATCCGCGACCGGGTCGTCTCGGCCGGTCTGGTGCTGGACGAGATCGAGGACGCGCCGCCGGCGATCCGGCACCGGGTGCACGCGCACTTCCGGCAGATCGACCTGCACGCGATCCTCTCGGCGTTCGGCACGGTGCCGCCCGAGGAGGAGCAGCACCTGGTCGAACTCACCACCGAGCTCCTCGACCGCCTGGACGAGGCCGTGCTGGTGAACTCGCCACGCCTCGCCCAGCTCCAGTTCGCGGCCTTGCGGGCGGGCGATCTCGAACTGCTGCACAAGGTCGCCCTCGACCCGGACGCGGCCCAGGAACACCTCGCGCTCACCAAGAACGACCTGACGCCGGCGACCAGTGTGCGCGAGGTGACCTGGATCGACGGCGCGTTGTCGGTCCGTGGCACCGCCGAGATCCGGCACCTGCAGTCGAAGCCGTCGAACCTCCGCGTCGACTTGGTGATCGCCGGCAGGAACTACCGGCTTCCGGTACGGCGCTACCCGGCGACCGATCTCCGTGGCGAGGAAAGCATGGTGGGGTTCGAGGTTCGCGTCAGTCGCGAGCTACTCGCCAAGTGCACGGCCGGCCCGTCGCACTTCGACGTACGGCTGCGGGTCGGTGGGATCCGGCGACGGGACATGCTGCGTGGGCAGAAGGCCGGCAGCCCGGGGTGGCCGCCGGGAGCGTGGATCGACGAGACGAACTGGATCCAGCCTGGTCCGGGCAAGGACGGGGCGTTCGCCGTACGGCGGTTGGCAGATCCGTGCCGGTTGACGTCGGTCGAGCAGACCCCGGATGCGCTGGTGCTGCACGGGCGATCGACGTTCGACGAGCCGGCGTTGTTCGTGAGCCGGCCGTTGTCGGGTGGTGAGGAGCAGGTGCCGCTCGAGGTGCGTGGCCGGGACTTCACCGCGTGGTTGCCGATCGGGCCGATCCTCGCGGAGGTCAATCCGGACGACCCGTTCAGTCAACGGACGACGCGTGCGTTCCGGGTCCGTGGACCGGAGGGGCAGGAGCAGGTGCTGCTGTGGACGGCGGGCGATCGGCTGGTCTCACACGCCGAGCGCGGGCGTGCGGTGATGCTGACCCGGTCGACGGGCGGGTATGTGAACCTGCACGAGTCCCCGATCCGGATGACCGCCACCGCTGCGGTTGCCGCGGGCAACATGCTGGTGGTGCGCGGGCCCGATTGGGGCGAGGTGGACTTCAGTTGGCGCCGGTACCTGCCGGATTCCGACGACCACGTGGACGTCGCGTGCCGACGTACCGTCTCGGACGACGGCTGGGCCGCCGTGGTGGAGATGGCGACATTGGACGCGGCGGAGTGGATCCTCTTCGCCACCGCGCCGGACGGCACCTCCCACGCAGTCCAGTGCGAACCGTTCCTCTCCAGCCGCCTCCCCCTGACCGTCACCCGATCCCCCCACACCTACGCCATCCGCCCCCTAGCCGGCACCCTCCACCTCGAAGTCAGGTAGAACTCCAGCCAACGGCCCGCCCCCGATCGGCCGACAGCGTGCACGACCCACCGCCCCACCTTGGCGAGCGTGCCGACGTTTGCTGGGTGGGCCAGGCAATTTCGTGGGTGGGCCAGGCAAATCGGGGGTTTGGTACCGGCAATCAGGGTGTGGAACCCGACATTTCGCTGGTCCACCCAGCAAATGGGCCACTGGGCCGGGGTAGGTAGGCCGGGCAGGCGGAGGTTGAGGGCTCGGGGCGGGGGACGTTAGGCGGTCAGCGGCGGGCGATCATCAGTTGGTGGGTGACTGGCCAGTCGACGGGGTCGCCGGTGGGGGTGGTGATGGAGGCGACCGGGGTGATGCGGTTGTCGACGACCCAGTCGTTGCGCCAGGCCGTTGAGGACGGGTCGATGGTGAAGCCGGCGCGTTCGGCGACGGTGGTCCAGCTGGCGAAGTTCAGGCCGCAGAACTGTTCGTGGGTCTCGCTCAACCAGTTGTCGACGTAGTCCTTCCGGGTGAGGAAGTCCATCGCGTCGGCGAGCCGCAGCACCAGCCCGTCGGCGCGGACCTCGTACCCGAACGGCACGTTCGCGTTCCGCCGGAAATCGTGGGCGAACTGGAAGAAGCGCGCCCGCGTGGAGAGTTTTCCGACGTACGTCGCGGGGTCGTCGAGGGACTCGAGCTCCGTGATGTCGTCCGGGTTCTCGCCGTCGCTGTCGTCCAGCCGCAATACGACGGGACGGTCCGGCTCGTCCGGGCCGCACACGTCGGAGTTGATCCAGACACCGTTCGGGGCCGTGTGCGCGTAGAGCGCGTCGGCGAACCGCTGGACCGTATCGGGTCGCGAACCGTCGGCGTACGACCAGATCTCGTGGGTGAGCGCGAGCGTCAGCGTGGTGTCGATCGAGCGCGGCGGGAACACGGCGGAGCCGAGCATGTTGCGCTGGTAGAAATAGACGTTCGGGTTGCTGAACAGGCCCTGTTCCTTCTTGTGCTCGCATTCGGCGAACAGGTGCCGCGCGACCTCCACACCGATCAGATCCGACTCGTGGAAACGTGGATCGCGGTCGACGAGTTGCAGAGTCGCACCAGTCGCGCAACCGATGTCGAGAATCCGGCCAGGGCGGACAAACGCCTTGATTTGTTGCCATTTCCGGTCGGCGGCGGTCTCGAACGCGTCGGCGTACGTCTTGTAGTCGCGGGTCGTGGTCAGTCCGCCGTCGTCGCCGACCACCGGGTCGTTCACACAGCGCGCGACGTGCGCGTCCAGGGCGTAGCGCTCGAACACGTCCACGGTCGCTGGATGCGCGAGTTCCTTCCACTGCTCGTTGCCCGCAGCAATCATCAGCAGCACGTCCCACGGCCGCGTCGTACCCTCGGGCTCGACGCCGATCACGGAGTACCCGAGCTGCTCGTACAGCTTGCTCACCTCGGGCGTCGAGCACGCCACGACCGTGTTCTCCGGAGTCAACCGCACGAGATCGTCGGTCCCCGCCTCGATCGCCTTCACCGTCACCTCGGCGAACTCGTCCGTCGGCGGGGTATCAACCACTCCCACCACCAGCGACCGGATCCCCTCCGCCACACTGAACCGCTCGATCGCCGCCTCCCGCCGATCGAACGCCACCGGATTCCGCTTGGTCGTCCGGTGGTTCGCCGACGTCACCGCCCACACCACGGTCCGCTCCGCAAACTGCTTCAGGAACTCCCCCTGAAACCGCGTCAGCACATGATGCCGCCCCGGAAACAACAAGTACTCGGTCACCCGGCCAACCTTTCCTGCGTACCATGCATCAGACAGAACATGATCCCAGGGGGAGGGGCCGCGGTGAGTCGGTGGCTGGCTGCGGGCATCTGCCTGGCGGTTTCGCTCAGCGCCTGTACCAAGCCGAGCCGGGACGCTGATCCCGGGCCTTCGAGCGGACCTTCGGCACCGGCCTCGGTCGTACCGCGGATGACGCCCGTACCTCGAGTGGCGGTCACGCCGACGACCGGACCGCACCAGTACGCGGTCAAGGACCTGTGGTCTGCGCTTCCGGACGCGTACGGCACGCACTTGCTGGGAAAGGACTACTACCCGTATCCGCCTCGGGCCGACTGGAAGCCCAGGACCGATCCGTTGGCCGGGCGTACGGTCTCGCCGGAGCTCTGCCGGGACGTCATTCGGTACGTGGGTGTGCCTGGTGTGCCGGGCGACTTCGTCGCACCGGCTACGCCCGGCGTCGCGGCGTTCGCGGCGCTGGGACCGACTACCGGGCCGGCGAGGCCCTTTGTCAGCGTCAACATCGTCGAACTGGCTGCCCCGTTGGGGGACAGGTTGCTCGATCAGCGGCAGCCGACGCCGGCCGAGTGCGCGCACGTCCAGGTCGACGGCCGGGAGCTCGCCTCGGTCGTCGAGCGGCCACTGCCGGGATTCGGGGTCCGGGCGCGTTACATCGTGCGCACCTACCCGATCGCGGGCAAGGCCTGGACCGAGCGCACCTTGCAGTACCGCACGGCGACTTACGTCGTGCTGTTCCGCTTGGATGCGTACGCCAATCCAGAGGCGTCGTTCCTCGCGTTCGCGGGCAAGACCCGTGACGGTCTGACCTCCGCGCTGAAGGGCTAGAGCAGGTCCCACGTGAGCGGCGTGCCCGCCTGGACGTCCACCCGGAACGGGCGGCCTTCGACCTGGGTGAACAGGTCGGGGGCCAGGCCGCCGGCGGGGCGGATGGAGCGGACGTTTTCGAAGGTGATGAGGTCGCCGGCGCGGACGTCCTGGGTGACGAAGAGGGAGCGGCGGAAGCGGAGGACGTTCTGTTCTGCCTGCTTCGGGCCGATGACCGGCTCGCCGAGCGACAGTTGCGCGACGCGCGTGCTTTCGACGAGAAGCTCCAGCTCCCAGGGCTCGAGCGAGAACGCCGAGTCGACGCCGCCGTCGACGCGCTTCAGCGTCACATGCTTCTCGATCACCGTCGCACCGAGCGCGACCGCGGCCACGGCGGCGCCGATGCCCATCGTGTGGTCGGAGAGGCCGACCTGTACGCCGAGAGCGTCGCGAAGGACCGGGATACCGCGCAGATTGGACTGCTCAGGTGGCGCGGGGTAACTCGCCGTACAGGACAGCACGATGATCTGCTCGTTGCCGGTCGACCGCGCGGCGCGGACCGCGGCGTCGATGTCGGTGAGTGTCGCCGACCCGGTGGAGATGATGATCGGCTTCCCGGTCTCCGCCATGCCCCGGACGAGCGGAAGGTCGCCGATCTCGTTCGACGCGACCTTGTACGCCGGTACGTCGAGCTTCTCCAGGAAATCGATCGCGGTGCTGTCGAACGCGGACGAGAACGCGACCAGGCCGAGGGACTTCGCGAGCTCGAAGATCGGCTCGTGCCACGCCCACGGCGTGTGCGCCTCGTTGTACAGGTCGTACAGCCGCGCCTCGCTCCACAGCTCGTGCTCCGCCGGCAGCCGGAACGCCGGCAGGTCGAGGTCGAGCGTCATCGTGTCCGCGGTGTACGTCTGCAGCTTCAGCGCCTGCGCACCGGACTCGGCGACCGCGCGGACGATGTCCAGCGCCCGCTCCAGGTCGCCGTTGTGATTCCCGGACATCTCCGCGATGACGAACGGCTGGTGGTCCGGTCCGACCTTGACGCCGCCGATCTCGATGGTGGTGCTCATTTCGTCCCCTGGGTTCTACGGTCCTGCTTGCGCAGGCTGATCGGAATCACGGTGATCTCGCGTCCGCCGGCGTACCGCGTCTCCGGCGTGCCCTCGGTGAACCGGAACCGCCGGTTCATCTGCCGGACCACGGTGTTGTGTTCGAGCACCTCGCCGGTCAGCAGCTCGAGCCCGAGCTCGTCGAACGCGTACGCCGTGGCCTCGCGCATGATCTCGATCCACGCCGGGAGTGTCTCGCCGCGCTCCGCGAGCCCGTCCGCGTCGAGGAAGAACCCCCACGCGCCGGTCGTCCCCTCGAGATCGAAGAAGTTCACCACTCCGGCGAGCCGGCCGGCCCGCTCGTAGATCAGCACCCGCCGCGAGGGATCGGCCGAGGTCTTGGCCCACCACGCCGCGTGCTCGTCGGCTGTGATCTCGTGTGAGGTGATGCTCACGTCACGGTTCGCCTGCTGATTTCGCAACCGCCGGATCGTGTCGACGTCGTCTTCGGTCGCGGCGCGCAGCATGCTCTTAACCTAGCGCCTTCTCTTGAGGTGCCTTGGTGTGTAAACATCTTTCGACTTCACCTTGAACGACGGTCGGAGAGTGACATGAAAGTCTGGCGAGCGATGGGTGTCCTGGGCGTGACGGCGGGGCTGTTGATGGGCGGGCTGACCGGTACGGCGTCCGCCGCGGAGGCGGACGGTCAGCAGACGTGTGCGCCGAACGCGTCCACGCCACTGCGGCAGTTCCGGGCGAGCTGGGTCGCGTCGGTGGTGAACATCGACTGGCCGTCGAAGACCGGTCTGAGCGCCGCGCAGCAGCAGTCCGAGCTGATCGGCTGGCTCGACGACGCGGTGCGGCAGAACCACAACGCGGTCATCCTGCAGGTCCGTCCGACCGCGGATGCCTTCTGGCCGTCCAAGGTCGAGCCCTGGTCGAAGTATCTGACCGGCGTACAGGGCGGCGACCCCGGCTACGACCCGCTGGCCTTCGCGGTCGCCGAGGCGCACAAGCGCAACCTCGAGCTGCACGCGTGGTTCAACCCGTACCGGCTCTCGATGGACACCAACATCAACGGCCTGCTCCCGACCCACCCGGCGCGGCAGCACCCGGACTGGGTCGTCACGTACGGCGGGAAGCTGTACTACAACCCCGGCATCCCGGCGGCTCGCAAGCTGGTCGAGGACGCGATCATGGACGCGGTCTCGAACTACGACATCGACGGCGTGCACTTCGACGACTACTTCTACCCGTACCCGGTGGCCGGTCAGGTCTTCGACGACGCCGCGACGTACGCGCAGTACGGCGGCGGCTTCTCCAACCTGCAGGATTGGCGGCGGAACAACATCGACCTGCTGATCCAGGAGCTGAACCAGAAGATCCACGCGAGCAAGCCGTGGGTGAAGTTCGGCATCTCGCCGTTCGCCGTCTGGCGGAACAAGGCGACTGACCCGGAGGGCACCGACACCACGGCCGGCGTGCAGACGTACGACGACCTCGCGGCGGACACCCGCAAGTGGGTCCGCGAGGAGTGGATCGACTACATCGTGCCGCAGGTCTACTGGGCCGGTGGGTTCGCGCCGGCGGACTACAACAAGATCGTGCCGTGGTGGGCGGAGCAGGTCCGCGGTACGCACGTGCACCTCTACATCGGCGAGGCGACGTACAAGGTCGGTACGTCGACGCAGTCGCCGGACTGGTCCGACCCGGCCGAGCTGAGCGACCACCTGGCGTTCGACAGCACGATCCCCGAGGTGAAGGGCAACATCTACTTCTCCGCGAAGGACGTCCGCGCGGACCGGCTCGGGGCGACCACGCTGCTCAACAACACCTGGTACACGCGGCCGGCGCTGATCCCCGCGATGCCCGCCCTCGACTCGCGGGCACCGCTCCCGGTGCACGCCGTCCACGCGACGCGCACGAGTGACGGCGTACAGGTCAACTGGTCCAGGACGTCGAGCGACACCACGTCGTACGCGATCTACCGCCGGGAGCTCCGCGGCGGAGACCACTGCCCCGACAACGACGCCCGCAACCTGGTCGCCACGGTCCGCTCCACCGGCGCCAGCCAGTCCTACACAGACACCACGGCCGCGCCCGGTACGGCGTACATCTACTCGGTAACCGCCCTGGACCGCCTCGCCAACCAGAGCATCGCCATCCCGGCAGTCACCATCCGCTGAGTCGCTACGGGCTGTTGAGTCCCGGCGTGGTGGTGATCTGCGTCGGGACTGGGGTGGTGGGGAACGTTGGGGTGGTGGAGGTTGGCAGGGGTCCGGTGGGGGAGGGCTGGGTCGGCTGAGTCTGGCCGGGGAACTGCGTGCCGGTCGGGAAGCTGGTCGACGGGGACCCTGGCGTGCTCGAAGGGGAGCCCGGGGTCTGCGTCGGGAAACCTGGGGTCGGCGTGCCGGTCGGGGACGGTGTTCTCGTGGGGAACGGGTTCTCCGGGGGCGGCGGGTAGATCTGGTAGACGCGGATGGTTCCCAGCTGGAAGCGGAGTTCGGTCAGCTTGTCCAGGTTCTTCGGCGGGGCGCTGACGCGCTCGTCGAGCAGCAGCCATTGGACGCCGTACGTCGTCCGCAGCGTCTCGATCAACTGGCGGCTCGGGTTGCTGAACACCTCGTCGTTCAGCCGCAGCTCGTCCTGGTTCCAGTACGGTCCCTGGACGCCCGCGGGGTAGGAGTCGTCGACCCGCGCCCGGTACGCCCAGCCCTCCACGAGGACGCGACGTTCGGCGTACCCGGCGATCCAGTACGACCCCGTCTGGCAGTGGGACGCCCGTGGCTGGTGGCAGTGGACGTTCGTGGCGATCCGATCGTTCGAGCCGGAGTTGCGCCGGATGAAGCGCGCCGCCTCGATCCCGCCCGGTGCGATCGACTCGTACGACGTCAGCGGCGGGTTCGCGAACCGTCGTACGGACGCGACCGTCGGCGACACCGTCGTACCGACCAGCACCGCCACTGCGATCACAGCCCAGGTACGTCTGGAACCGCGCAGGACCAGCCCGAATACCCCGATCCCGAGCACGGCGATCACCAGCGCGACCGCGAGGCCCTGTCCGAAGCAGTTGGCCGTCGTGCACGACTTCGGCGACCGGTACCGGCCCCAGTAGATCGCGGCGACCCCGATGGCGATCGCGATCCCGGCGACCCAGTACTGCCGGCGCTCGAGCGAACCCAGCCCCCAGGTCGCGAGCAGTACGCCGAACACGAACCCGGTCCGCACGAAGAACAGTTGGGTGTCCCCACGATCGGCCAGCAACGACGCGCCCAGCACCGCGGCCACGAACCCGGCCACCAGGAACACCACCATCGGATCCCGAGCCACCCGCCGCCTGATCAGCAACGCGCCGACCACCGGCATGGCCCACCCGACGACGACCACGACCGCGATCACCGCGACCGCGGATCCACCGCCCATCCGATCCGCGAGACTCTCGAACGTCGCGCCCGGATCGAACCGCACGCTCGACGCCGCGCCCCGCAGTACGACGAAGAACGTCAACGTATAGGCCGCCGCAACGCCGACGCCGAGCACCAACGCACGCAGATTCAGGCGACCCCTGCGAACCGTCAGATAGATCCACGCAACCGCAAGGCCCGTCGCGTACACCGGCAGCGTCGTCGCCTTCGTCAATGCCAACGCGGCAACCAGCACGCCCGCGGCGACGAACAGCCGGAACAACTCGGCCCGCGTCGTCCCCGCCCGCCGTCGCAACAACGACGCCGTCACCGCTATCAGCGGCAGCAACAGCACCGTCGAGAACGCCTGCGACGGACTCGTCAGCCCGCCGAGCGAGAACGGCCCGTCCGCGAACACCCGGTCCGACACGGCCCACGGCCAGGCCACCAGGTCGCCACCGGCCACCACGAGCCCAGCAGCGATCGGAGCGGCGACCGCACGCCCGGTCAGCAGCATCCCGACCGCGGCCGCGCCCAGGACGGTGAGCAGGATCCAGGCGAACGGCACCATCCGATGCGTCAGTACGTCGAGCGGCACGCTGGTGATCCAGTGCGTGGACGCGATGTGTTCGTACGCCGCCCAGTGGCTGGTCAGCCACCCGCCGTCGGCGTACGGGATCTTCGGCGGGAAGTGGTGCGTGACCTCACCGGCCAGCGCGAGATTGTGCGGAGTGTCGGAGTTCGGCCGCAGCGCGTCCGATCCGTCGAGCGGGACGAGCTGCGAGCCGACCCGGACGAACCAGGCCGCCGCGACGCCGACCGCGACCATCGCGCCGGCCATCGACCACCACGGCGTCGGCCGTTCCGGCAGTTTGCGGCGCGGCAGCCCGCGCAACATCCCGAGCGCCAGCGCCGGCATCAGCAACGCCGCGAACGGCATCTCGAACAGCATTCCCAGCGGGTAGAGCAACGCCTCGACGGCCAGCCCGAACGCCGTACCCAGGATCACGTCCGCCGACCGCCAGCCGGCACCGCCGGTCAGCCGCCGCCAGAACATCGTGCCCGGTACGACGATCACGATCAGCAGGTACGCGAGGTACGCGGCCGCCATCCATGGCGGGTGCTCCTGGAGCGCGACGAACCAGGCCAAGGGCAGCACAGGCAGGCTCATCAAGGCCGCGGTTCGCTTGCCGCGCCCGGCCGCAAGCCGCTTCCCCGGTCTGATCATCGGCAAAGTGTATGAGTCCGACGAGTCGCCTTCGTGGCCGGTGAGCCGTTTACTGCCACGAACTTCGCATTTACACTCAGTAATCTCCCAGCCCCGCAGTGTTCGGGAGGTCCGATGGTCGTGCAGCACATCGCCGGCCTGCCGGTGGAGGAGGTCCTGCTGGCGGCACTCGCCGCCGCGGGCCCGGTGATCGCCCTGATCGGCTGGGAGATCACCAGCCGGATCAAACGGGTGAAGGACCGCTGGCACTCACCAACGTCCGGCGAGGCCGCTCTGGCGGGCTCGGCTGAGCGTGACGGGGCCACGGCGCAGACGGTTGGTGAGTGCGGGACGTCCGGCGCTAGGCTGCGGGACTATGAGTTCGGTGGATCGGAGTCGGGTCAGGGAGTTGATGGGTGAGGTGATGACGGCCCAGGGCCGGGCATTGCCGGCCGAGGACACGGCGGACCTGCGCGAGATCGGGTTCCGGTCGCTGGACTTCTCCGAGCTGGCACTCCGGGTGGAGGACGAACTCGGTGACGAGCTGAACTTCGATGCCCCTGGGCTGCGCCGGATCGCGACGGTCGGCGACGTACTGGATTTCATCGAGCAACTCCAGTCGGCGTGAGCACCCGGCGCCGCACGACCGCCTTGATCGGCGACGACAACACCGTCGTCGTCGCCGGCAAGCGCCTGACCTGGCGGACCCTCCGCAAACTGCCGCAGCTGCCGTCGCCCGCGGCCGTCCTGGTCGACAACGGCGCCGACGCACTCGCCGCACTCCGCCATCATGCGGTGCACGGCACCGAGTTACTGGTTGCGACCGAGTCCCGCGTCGACGAGCGCATGCGGGAGGAACTGGGCGAGTCCGGTTTCGCGATCGTCCTGCCCGACGGGTCAGTCACCCCAGCGCGACTGAAGCGGGTCGAGGAGTCCGGTCGCGCCTGGCTGCTCACCTCCGGCTCCACCGGCCGCCCGAAGCGCATCGGGCACACCCTGGAGTCGCTGACCACCGTCACCGCCGACCAGCCGCCGCGCACCTGGCTGCTGCCGTACTCGCCCGGGACCTACGCCTGGTGGCAGGTCGTCACGCTCTCGCTGACCCAGGCCGATCAGGGCCTGGTCGTGATCGAGCCGAGCGAGCTGGAGGACTGGCCGAAGATCGCGACCGAGCACGGCGTCACGGCCGCCTCCGGTACGCCGACATTCTGGCGGCAGGCGATCTACCGCGACGCCGACGCGCTCGCCGGCGTACCGCTGGAGCAGATCACGCTCGGCGGCGAGCCCGTCGACCAGGCGATCCTCGACCAGCTCCGGGAGATCTTCCCGACGACGCGGATCTCCTGGATCTACGCGTCCTCGGAGGTCGGCGCGTCGATCGTGGTGCACGACGGCAAGGCCGGGTTCCCCAGGTCCTGGCTGGACCGCGACCCGCACCCGGAGCGCCCGGTCCTGAGCGTCGAGGGCGACGAGCTCGTGATCCGCTCGCCGCACCACGGCGCCGGCCTGATCGGCGCGATCCGCACCGGCGACCGGGTCGAGTACGACGGGGACCGGGTGCTGATCACCGGCCGCCTGGACACCGACGAGATCAACGTCGGCGGGTCCAAGGTCTCGGCCGGCGTGGTCCGCAACGTGCTGATGGGCCACCCGGGCGTGTCCTGGGCGCGCGTCTTCGCCCGCAAGGCGCCGTTGGTCGGCCGGATGGTCGCGGCCGAGGTGGTCCCGAACCGGTCGCTCGGCCCGATCACGGACACCGACCTGGTCCAGTGGTGTTCGACCCGGTTACCGGACTACGGCGTACCGCGGCGGATCAAGTTCCTCGACCAGATCCCGCAGAAGGAAACCCTGAAGAGCGATGTCTGAAGCCCCCAGTGTCGTCCCGCCGGCCTCGGTCGTGCTGGTGTCCGGCGGTTCCCGCGGTCTCGGTCTCGCGATCGTCACCGACCTGCTCGCGGCCGGTCTCAAGGTCGGCGCGTTCGCCCGTACGGTCACGCCGGAGCTGACCGCACTCGGGGAGAAGTACCCGGACCACCTCCATTACGGCTCCGTCGACATCAACGACGGCGCGGCCGGGCAGGCGTTCGTCAAGGCGGTCGAGAGCACGCTCGGCCCGATCGATGCCTTGGTCAACAATGCGGCGATCGGACAGGACTCGTTACACGTCCACACGTCCGCAGACCACGTGGCCGAGATCATCCAGACGAACCTGACGTCGCCGCTGATCCTCACCCGCTTCGTGCTGCGCCGGATGCTCGCGAAGGGCCTGAAGGGCCGGATCGTGAACATCACCTCGATCTGCGCGCAACGCGGCTACCCCGGCCTGGTCGCGTACTCGGCCACCAAGGGCGGGATGGACGCGGCCACCCGTTCACTGGCCCGTGAACTCGGTGGCCGCATCCTCGCCAACGCCGTCGCGCCGGGTTTCTTCGCCTCGGAGATGTCCGCGGTCCTCGGCCAGACCCAGCTCGACCAGATCGTCCGCCGGACGCCGACCGGCCACCTGACCGAGCCGGAGGACGTGCTTCCGGTCGTCCGCATGCTCCTCCTGGAGAACACGAACCTCAACGGCCAGGTGCTGGTCGTGGACGGCGCCGCCTCGATCTAGGGCCTGATGTTCTGGTTGCGGTGGAACACGTTGTCCGGGTCGTACTTCCGCTTGATCTCGCGGAGCCGGTCGTACTTGTCCCCGTACGACGCCCGGATGCGGGCCTCGTCGGGCTCGGTCATACCGTTCACGTAGCTGCCGATGTTGATGGTGTGCGGCTGCAGGGCGTCCCAGAACGTCCGCACCCACGTGCGTTCGGCCTCGAGCGCCTCGCGGACCGGCGTCGTTGCGATCATGAACACCGCGTAGCGCTCGGTGCGCTGCCCGCTGAACGCGGTCGCGTCGTCCGCCGTCTCCAAGTAGCCGTGGTCGAGGTGGTAGAACATCGTGACCGACAGCGGCGACGTTTTCTGCGGGAACTGCTCGGTGATCACGTCGATCGCCTCGTCGGTCAGCGTCTCGAGGTAGGCGCCCTTCTCGTAGCGGCACATTCCCCAGGCGTTCGGCTCGTCGATCGACTGCTGTACGGCGACGTACGGCATCGGCGTCGTGAACTCGAACAGCGGCGGCGGCAGCGTCCCGCGCAGTTGCCGCATCGCCTCGGCGTGCTGCTCGGGCGACCCGAATCCGACCGCGATGAGCGCGTATCCGACCTTGAAGTGGTGCTCTTCGGGGACGAACGGTGCCGGCGGCGCGTTCAGGCCGGCGATCACCACGTTCACCTCGCGCGGCAGTGCCGGGATCACCTCGCGGGCGGCCCGGAACAGTTCGACGCCCTGCTCCGCGCCCCAGAACGCGATGCCGTAGTTCACCATCGGCCCGGCCGGGTGCAACCGGAACTCGAACTCGGTGACCACGCCGAAGTTGCCGCCTCCGCCGCGGACGGCCCAGAACAGGTCTGTGTTCTCGTCCGCCGCGGCGCGCCGGAGGCTGCCGTCCGCGGTGACGATCTGGACCGACTCCAGGTTGTCGATACTGAGCCCGTGCAGCCGGGTCAGCAGACCCATGCCGCCGCCGAGCACCAGCCCGCCGACTCCCGTGTGGCTGACGATGCCGGCGGGTACGGCGAGACCGTACTCCTGCGTCGCGGCGTCGAGATCCCCGAGCAGCGCACCACCGGCGGCACGCGCCCGGCGGGCCTCGGGATCCACCGACACCTGGTTCAACAGGCTCAGGTCGATCATCAGGCCGTCGTCCACCGACGACAGCCCGGCCATGCTGTGCGCACCCCCGCGGACAGCGATCTCCAAGCCCTCGGCGACCGCATAGCGGACGGCGGCCTGCACATCCGCGGCCGACCGTGGCCGCACGATCACCGCCGGACGGCGGTCGTGCTCGGCGTTCCAGAGCCGCCGCGCCTCGTCGTACCCCTCTTCACCCGGCCGCAGCGCAAGGCCCTCCAGGATCGCGCGTAACGCGTCGAATCCGGTTTCCGCAAGTTGAGTCATTGCTTCCCCTCCCCGATGTGATGCCGTCAGGCTCGGTGCCTGACCCCCTGTTGACAGCAGTCGTTCGTGCGCTGTCTTCAGTTACTGTCGGGATTCGCGGGGTTATCCACAAGGGGATGGATTCCCGTTTTGGGTGGGAACTTCGGTGGGTGTCAGACTCGACGGCGTGAGTGACCAGGAAATCCTGCGATTGTTACCGACCGCTGCGGCGGTCGTTGCCGTGCGCGACGATCGCGCCGACGCGCACCTGGCCCAGCTGGGTGCGTACGACGAGCGCGACCAGGCACAGGTGGATCGGTGCGTGCAGGCGTTCCTCACCGGTTTGCTCCGCACCGCCTGGGAGCGCGGCTGGGCGCCGGCCGATGTGGTCCAGCACGGCCGCCGCACGCTGGATGCCGGCGTCGAGCCGTTGCTGCTGGCAGCGATCTCGGCCGAACACCGCGGTTACCGTCCCGCCACCATCGACCCCCGCTGGCTCGGTCAACTGACAGACCTCGGCGTGCCGCAGCCCTTCACTGAACTAAGCCTGACCGCTTGGGCAGCGGGCGCACGCGTCGGCCGCTACCTCACGCTGCATCACGCCTTGTCCCTGGCCGGCTTCCTCCAGACCCTGCCGGTCCTGGCCAGGCTCTACCCATTACCCGGTACGACGGTCCGCCGCGGGCAGCCCGCCGTACCGGCGAACGGGAAGATGCTGGCGCGGATCCGCGGCCTGCTCGCGAAGGCGGAGGCGACCGAGTTCCCGGACGAGGCGGAGGCGTTGTCCGGTAAGGCGCAGGAGCTGATGGCGAAGTTCTCCTTGGACAGCGCCCTCCTGGACGCAGAGGTGGAGATCCCGGATGATTCCGCGGGGCGCCGGCTCTGGGTCGAGACGCCGTACGTGTCGGCCAAGGCACAGCTGGTCGGCGCGGTCGCCGCGGCGAATCGGTGTCGCACGGTCGTGATCGACGAGCTGGCCGTCGTCACCATCGTCGGCGCCGAGGTGGACCTGCAACACACCGAGATCCTCAGCACTTCCCTTCTGGTGCAGGCGAATCGCGCGATGCTTGCCGCTGGCAAACATATCGGCCATCAGGGTGAGTCCCGGACGCGATCGTTCCGCCAGTCGTTCCTGATGGCCTACGCGCAACGGATCGGCGAGCGTTTGGAGCAGACGGCCGCGGCGACGCAGGCCGCCGTACCCGAAGCGGCTGCGGACCGTCTGTTGCCGGTGCTGGCCAAGCGGGAGGAGCAGGTCGACGCGTTGTTCGCGCAGCTCTTCCCGAACACGACTACCCGACGGACCCGCATCACCAACGGCGCCGGGTGGAACGCGGGGGTGACCGCTGCCGACCAGGCCCAGCTCGAGGGCCGCCGGCAGGTACGCCGGTGAGGATCGAGGAGACCGCAATCCCCGGCGTACTGCGGATCGAGCTGGAGGTACAGCCGCACGACGACGGATGGTTCAAGGAGAACTTCCACCGCGAGAAGCTGGCCGAGCTCGGGATGGACGTTGTGCAGCACAACGTCGCGCACTTCGATGTGGCCGGGATCGTCCGCGGGATCCACGCGGAACCCTGGGACAAGTACCTGTCGCCGTCGTCCGGGCGGGTGTTCGCCGCGATCGTCGACCTCCGCCCCGGTGACGGCTTCGGCCAGGTGGAGACGTTCGAACTCGGTACGTCGGACGCGCTCTACGTGCCCCGTGGTGTCGGGAACTCGTTCTGCACACTGACGCCGCACACGACGTACAACTTCCTGGTGAACGAGCCCTGGTCGCCGGAGCGGATGACCGTGGACCTGTTCGATCCGGAGCTGGCGATCGCGTGGCCGCTCGAGCAGCTCAAGTACACCGAGCGGGACTCCGGGAACCCTTCGCTGGCAGAACTCAGGAGGCAGCGGGCCTGAGTCCGCAGAGCACGATGTCGAGCAGGCGGTGGGCCTGCTCCGGCTGGGTGTCGGCGTTGTGAGCGATACCGCCGACCAGTCGCAGGACGTCCGCCAGCTCCAGCTCGGGCCGGACGTCGCCGGCCGCCTTCGCCTTGTCGAGCAGGAGTTTCCCGGCCTCTTGCACATTCGCCTTGCAGGCCTGGAAGAACGGCGAGTCCTTGCCTAGGGCATCTATCAGCTCGCCCGACAGGCTCTTCTTGGACAGCCCGTACCCGACGAAGCTGCGCAGCCAGGCGGCGAGCGCGTCGAACGGCTCCAGTTCCCGGTCGAAGTCGTACGCACGGTCGCAGACCGACTGGATCTCGTCGACGTAGACCGCCTCGAGCAGCGCGGTCCGGCTCGGGAACCGGCGGTACAGCGTGCCGATGCCGACGCCGGCCCGGCGGGCGATCTCCTCGAGTGAGGTGTCGGTGCCGTGCTCCGCGAACGTCTCCCGGGCGGCCGTCACCAGGCGGTCGTAGTTCCGGGCCGCGTCCGCACGGGTCGGACGTGCGCACGGCAAGGGTTGTGGCGCCATCCAGCCTCCTCGCAGATCACCAGAACAATATCGCTTGCAAAGCGGAGGAACCCTCCGTATCGTATCCGGAGGAGCGCTCCGCTTTCTGTCTCAACTGTAGCCCCTCAGGGGTAAGGAGCAATATGTCGGCAACATCCGCGGCGCCGGCCGGCGCCACCTCGGGCACGCCTGCGCGGCGGCCGGGGATCGTTCTCGCGGTCATCCTGGTCACCCAGTTGATGGTGATCCTCGACGCGACCGTCGTGAACATCGCAATGCCTCACATCCAGCAGGCCCTGCACTTCAGCCCGTCCAGCCTGTCCTGGGTGCAGAACGCGTACGCGCTGGCGTTCGGCGGTCTGCTCCTGCTCGGCGCCCGTGCCGGTGACCTGCTCGGTCGCCGCCGGGTGTTCCTCACCGGCGTCAGCGTCTTCACGCTCGCCTCGCTGCTCGGAGGCCTCGCGCCGAACGCCGAGTTGCTGCTCGCCGCCCGCGTTCTGCAAGGCATCGGCGGTGCGATCGCGGCGCCGGCGGCTCTGACGCTGCTGATGCTCACGTACCGCGAAGGACCCGAGCGGATGAAGGCACTCGGCTACTACAGCCTGATCTCGTCCGGTGGCGGCAGCGTCGGCCTGGTGCTCGGGGGAATGCTGACCGACTGGGCATCGTGGCGCTGGGGCCTGTTCATCAACGTGCCGATCGGTGTGGCGCTGATCCTGACGGCCCGCCAGGTGCTGACCGAGACCGAGCCCGAGACCGGCCGCTTCGACGTGGCCGGAGCGGTCACCTCGACCCTCGGAATCACGTCGCTCGTCTACGGCTTCATCCGGGTGGCCGAGAAGGGCTGGACCGCCGCCGAGGTCCTGGTGGCGTTCGCCGCGGGCGTGGTGCTGCTGGTCTCGTTCGTGCTGATCGAGCGTCGCGTCAGCCACCCGATCGTGCCACTGCGGCTGTTCCGGTCGGCGACCCGGACGGCGTCGTACCTGACCATGCTGCTGATCGTCGGGACGATGTTCGGGATGTTCTTCTTCCTCACGCAGTACCTGCAGGGAGTGCTCGGGCTCAAGCCGTTCGCGGCCGGCCTGGCGTTCCTGCCACTGACGGGTCTGCTGTTCGCCCAGTCGCGAGTGGTGCCGAAGCTGATTGCCCGGATCGACGGCGCGAAACTGATGCTGATCGGCTCCACGCTGGTCACGCTCGGGACGATCTGGCTGACTCGGCTGGACTCGCACAGCACCTACCTGCACGACGTGGTCGGACCACTGCTGCTGTTCGGCGCGGGTGCCGGGATGATCTTCATCCCGCTCGTCGGCCGCGCCATCTCGGGCGTCGCGCCGGAGGACTCGGGTGCCGCGTCCGGCATGCTGAACGTGGTCCAGCAGGTCGGCGGCGCGCTCGGTCTGGGCATCCTGGTCACGATCTTCGGTACGGCGAGCCGCAACTCGACGTCGACGATCCCCCGGGAGGTGCTGGTGGACGGCGTCCACGCCGCGTTCGTCGGATCGCTGGTCTACGCAGCGGTGAGCCTCGCGATGATCGTGTTCACCGTCCAGCCGTGGAAGTGGTTCCGCGGAGCGCCGGAGCCGGTCGAGACCCCAGCAGTCGTGGACTCACACGTCTGACGGGATGGGCAGCGCGTAGCTGATGAACTTCTGGTGAGTGACGAAGCCGAGGCCCTCGTACAGTCCGAGGGCTCCGGTCGGGTTGTCGGCGTCGACGCCGAGCGCTGCCCGCTGGTACCCGGCCTCTGCGGCCTTGGCGAGCACCTTCGCCAGGGCCGCACGGGCCAGTCCGCGGCCACGGTACGCCCGTCGGGTGCCGACCTGGCCTATGTACAGCTCCCGGACTCCGGTCGCCTCGGTGTCGGCTTCCCACTCGTAACAGTTGGCGTACGCCGCGATGGTGTCGCCGTCGAGGACGTAGTACGACTGCGTTCCGCGGAACGCCCGTGATCCGACGTTCCGGGCTCGCCACGCCTCCGTGGTGGGCGGGGACCAGCCCCAATGGTCGGAGAAGGCCTCGAAGTGGGTCTGCCGCAACGCTTCCTCGTAGGACGTGTCGTACGACCTGAGCTGGAGGCCGCCGACCACTGGCGCGGGCGGGACCGGTTGGTCCAGCCGCCGCCGCATGTCGAAGAAGAACCGCTCGGCTTTGAAGCCCAGGCCTTCGAGCAGGTTGGTCAAGCTGACGTTGTTGCTGCCCGCGCCGACGCTGACCTGACCGGGGGCGTCCGGGTGCGTGGCGGCATGCAGTTCGCCGGCGCGACGGATCAGCCAGCGCATCAGGGTCGTGCCGAGGCCCTGCCGGCGCCACTCCGGATCTATGGCGCCCTCGGAGTTGACCCGGTCCACGTCCACCACGGTGGTCCTGCTGTGTGCGATGCCATAGCCGATCATCCGGTTGCCGGACCACAGGCTGATGCTGTCGTTGGCCAGATCGAGTTCCGGCCGCTCCAGCTGCTCGGCGAGATCCTCGGCACTGTAGTTCTCGCCGACCTGGTCGACCTTCTCCTTGGCGGCCGTCAGTGCCGCCCACGCCTCGACGTCGCCCTTGTCCATCGGACGCGCCTCGATCCCCTCCGGCCAGCTCATGGCTCGACCGTACGGCGTCTGCTCGGTGACGGCATGTCAATTAGTCAGTTGCTCGGCCAGCCAGCGGACTGCCATCGGGTAGCGGTACTCGATGCCGCCGTGGGTGCCCTCGAACAGCTCGAAGTGGATCCGCTCGTCCGGGAGACCGGCCTCCCGCGTAGCACGATGGAACGCCGTGGCGCCGAGGTCCAGGTAGTACTCGTCCTGCCGGCCGGCGTCGATCCATACTGCGCGGAGCGATCGCAGCGCATCGGCGTACTGCGGCTCCTTCACCATCTCGACCGGGTCGCGGGACAGCCAGCGGGCCCAGATCTCCGGGACGATCGCGCCGAGATCGTCGAACGGCAGTAGGACCGTGCCGTCGGCCTCAGCGGAGTACGCCGACGCGTACCCGTACATCTCCAGCAGGTGCAGGTCCTCGTTGGTGGTCCGCCCGGTCTTGGTCGCGAGTACCTCGAAGTACTTCTCGTAGCTGCCGTCGTACTTGTCCCGCAGCGTCCGCGCGCGCTCCGGGAACTCCGGCCGGTAGCAGACGTCGAAGAGCGCGTCACCGGCATGCGTCGCGAGCGCCCCGAACACGTCCGGACGCAGCAGCGGCGTCACCATCGCGGTGTAGCCACCGCTCGACTTACCGGTGACCGCACGGTGATCGCGGTCCGGGATGGTCCGGTACGTTGCATCGACCCACGGCACGATCTCGTCGCAGAGGTACGACTGGTACTGCCCCGTCCCGGGGGAGTCGAGGCATTGGCTGCCGCCGTACTTCGTCCACGAGTCGACGAACACCACGACGGCCCGCGGCACGCTCTCGTCGGAGAACATCGCGTCCAGCAGCTCCGGGTACGGCTGCCGGAACGGGACCCGGTTGAACCACATGCCGACGTGGCCGGTGTAGCCCATCGTCACGTAGATCGACGGGTACCGCTCGGCGGAGTTGTCGGGGTCGTCGTACCCCGGCGGCAGGTAGACCAGCACCGGCCGCTCGTGCGGGTCGCCGAGCGGGTTCCCGCGCAGCAACTCACTCGTGTACGTCGTCTGGTCCAGGCGTCCCTTGAACTCGGCCGACCACGGCAGCATTCGTCCTCCAAAGGCTCACATTGAGCCAGACTCACATTGCGTCAGACTCACATTGCGTCGGGGGCCTCGATCCCCAGCAGGCCGAGTCCATCCTGCAACACCTTCCGGGTTGCGGTGCAGAGGGCGATCCGGCTTGCCCGCGTCGCACCCTCACTGCTCAGCACCGGGCACTGCTCGTAGAACACGGAGAGGGCGGAGGCGACGTCGTACAGATAGGTGCAGAGCCTGTGCGGCTGGAGCGTCTCCGCGACCTGCTCGACGGTGGCGCCGAAGCCGGTGAGCAGGAGGGCGAGCCGCTGCTCGGCCGGGTCCTTCAGTTCGGTGAGCTCACCTGTCGTCCCTGCTTTGGCGAGCAGCCGGGTGAGCCGCGCGTGCGCGTACTGGAGGTACGGGCCGGTGTTGCCGGTCATCGCGACCATCCGGTCCAGGTCGAACACATAGTCGTTGCCCCGGTCGCTCGACAGGTCGGCGTACTTGACCGCGCCGATCCCCACGGCCCGTGCGGTCGCGGCCCGGTCGACGCCCTCCCGGCCGGCCAGCAGCGCGTCGGCCCGGGAGACCGCGCTCTCCAACAGGTCGACGAGCTTGACGGTGCCGCCTTCCCTTGTTTTGAAGGGCTTTCCGTTCGGGCCGAGCACGGTGCCGAACGAGACGTGTTCCGCCGGTACGGTTGCCGGCAGCCAGCCGGCGGTCCCCGCGAGCGTGAAGATCATGTCGAAGTGCAGGGCCTGCCGATGGTCCACGACGTACACGATCCGGTCCGCGTGCAACGTGCTCACCCGATGCCGTACGGCGGCGAGGTCGGTCGCGCTGTAGCCGAATCCGCCATCGGACTTCCGCACGATCACCGGTAGCGGATCGCCGTCGCGACCGAGGAATCCTGGCAGGAAGGCGCACATCGCGCCGTCGGACTCGGTCAGCAGGTCTTGCTGTTCGAGCTCGGCCACGACCCGCGGCAGGTCGTCGTTGTACGCGCTCTCGCCGACGACGTCCGTCCGCTCGAGGTTGCTGCCGAGCAAGGCGTACACCTTGTCGAAGTCGTCCAGCGACACGTCGACCATGTGCCGCCACATCGCCCGCGTCCCCGGATCGCCCGACTGCAACGCGACCACCCGCAGCCGCGATTTGTCGGCAAAGGTGCCGTCGGCATCGAAGTGCTTCCGGCTCCGCTCGTAGAGCTGCTGCAATCCCTCCAGATCCAGGGATTCCGCGGCGAGACCTTCCTCGAGCAGTTGCTCGATCATCATCCCGTACTGCGTGCCCCAGTCGCCGACGTGGTTCTGCCGGATCACGTCGTACCCGGCGAACTCGAGGACGTTGCAGAGTGCGTCACCGATTACCGTCGACCGGAGATGGCCGACGTGCATCTGCTTCGCGACGTTCGGTTGCGAATAGTCGACGACGACCCGCTGACCCCTGCTGGTAAAGGATTCCGGCTCGTTGACCGCCTTCGCCAGCGTCTCCGGCAGCAACGTCAGGTTGATGAATCCAGGGCCGGCGATCTCTGGTGTCTGGCAAAGGTCCTCGACCTGCAACGAGGCGACCAGGCGTGCGGCGACGTCCCGCGGCGATTGGCCGAGGGCGTTGCCGATCCGGAGCGCGAGATTGCTCTGGTAGTGACCGAACTCCGGCTTGGTACTCGACCGCAGCTCGGGGTCGTACGACGTACCGAAAGCGGCCAGGGCGGCAGCGGACAGTCTGGTGGACAGGACAGGCAGAACTGCGGACATGACCAGGTCCTTCAGGAGACGCGACTGGAACAGGCTGGGTGTTCAGACAGTGCGTCGTCGTCGCAGGCTGAAGCGCACGCGCCGGGCGTGGACAGGCTTCAGGCTGATCGACATGTCAGCCATTATGCACGAAGTACGCCGACGGCGCCGGAGACCGCTCGGCCAACGGCGCGATCGCCGGTACGTCGGTCTCGCCCAGGAACACCCGCCGTACGACGCGTTCGGCCGCGCGCCCGTCGTCGAACTCACAGAACTTCTCCCGGTACAGGTGCCGGTGCTTGGCCGCCTCGGGCGCGGCGAACGTGCCGTTCCGGAGCGCGGCGTACAACTCCTCGGCGGACCGTGCCACCACGCCGGGCGGGAACTCGGCGACGTCGAAGTACGTGCCACGCCGGCCGTCGTAGAACGCCTGGTCCTCGACGTGCAGCATGATCGGCCGATCGAGGTTCGCGTAATCGAAGGTGATCGACGAGTAGTCCGAGATGAGTACGTCGGCCGCCAGCATGAGGTCCTCGACCCGCGGGTGCCGCGACACATCGATCACCACGCCGGAGTGGGATTCCGGTGCTGCGGACAACGAGTAGTGGGTGCGCACGAGCACCCGGCCGTGCTCACCGGCCGCAGCCGCCAGTTGGTCCAGGTCGAGCCGGACGCCGGTCCCGCCGAGGTCTTGCAGCCCGGTCGGCAGTCGTACCGAGTCGACGCCGTCGCGGAACGTCGGCGCGTACAGGATCACCAGGTGAGAGTCGTCGAACCCGAGCGCTGCGCGGACCGCCCGGACCTGCTCCAGGGATGCGTTGAGCAGTCGGTCGTTGCGCGGATAGCCGTACTCGAGCTCCTCGAAGTACGACGGGTAGGTGCGCTCCCAGATCTCCGACGAGTACCGGTTCGAGGACAGGTTGAAGTCCCAGCGATCGACCTGACGCATGAGCTCGTCGAGATCGAGGTCCCTGCACGCCTGGGGATGGTGCCGTAGATCGGTGCCCATCGTCTTCAGCGGCGTACCGTGCTGGGTCTGCAGATGGATCTGGCCCTCGCGCTTGTCCAGGTTCTTCGGCCAGTTCATGTTGCTGACGAAGTACGTCGCCTTGTCGAGCAGCTTCTCGTACGCCGGGGAGTCCGCGACGACGTACTCGACGCCCTCCGGGACCGCGTCGACGTGCTCGTTGTCGACGACCCAGACCCCGCGCAGGTGCGGAGCCAGCTCGGCCGCCTTCTCGTAGATCGCGCGCGGGTTGCAGGCGTACTGCTTGAACCAGTAGGCGGCGTACGCGACCAGGTTCGGGTCGAGCTTGCCGCGCCGCAGCAGCTTGCCGACCGTCTTGCCCGCACTCGGGACGTGCAGCATCCGCGCGCTCAGCTTGAGCGTGGAGTAGGTCGCGTAGTCGTCGTGGATCAGCAGCCAGCGCTTGAACCCGCGGGCGGTCCGGTCGGCGCCGTACCCCTCCGGCTTCCAGCGCTTGGCGAAGGCGTGCGCCGTATGGAAGAACTCGGCCCGGTCGTCGGCGTCGATCCGCTCGGGCTTGGCGAGTACGGCGAGGATGTGGTCCAGCGACCGGTCGAACGCGAACCGGCGCCAGCCGGCCAGCTCCGGGTCGGACTGGATGAACGCGTGCACGCGGTCGTACTGGTCGAAGATGTCCCACTGCCGGCGGCCGCTGGTGGCGTGGATGTTGCCGCCGGTCCGATGCTGCCGGTAGTGCACGACGACCCGGTCCAGGGTGGCGATCCGCTCCGCGGTCAGCATCGTCGAGTAGGTCCAGGGCGCGTCCTCGTAGAAGCCGCTCGTGAAGGCGAAGCCGTGCCGGGTCAGGAACTGGCGGCGGTAGGCCTTGTTCCAGACCACCTCGAGGAAGGTCAGGAAGATCGGCCGCTCGGCCGCCGTGAACACCCCGGCGCCCTCGCGGGCGAACGCGTCGTGCCGCTGGCTGCCCATGACCCGGCCGTCCCAGAAGACCCGCTCGTAGTCGAACAGCACGAGGTCCGGCTGGTTGGCGATATCTATGCGGGCCGCGATGGCCTCCAGCGAGCCCGGCAGGTAGCTGTCGTCGGCGTCCAGGAACAGCACGTACTCGCCGCGGCACTCCTTCAGGCCGGCGTTCCGGGCCGGTCCGAGGCCGACGTTGTCGTCCAGGTGCAGCGCCCGGACCCGCGCGTCGGCGGCGGCGTACTCGTCCAGGATCCGGCCGGACCCGTCCGGATCGGCGTCGTCCACCCCGATCACCTCGAAGTCGGTGAACGACTGCCCGAGCACCGAGTCCAGACACGGCCGCAGCCAGGCCCGCGAGGCATGGCAGGGGACCACGATGCTGAACCTGGGGACGGTGCCGAGCGCCATGCCTAGTCATCCTATGGTGCAGCTATGAGTACTGATGTGTTCGAGCCATTGGCCGGTCTCGAGGGGGTCGGGTCGGCGGCACGGGCGGCCCGGGACGCGGTCGACGTACTGCTCCGGGATCGCGGGCTGCGCCGGGTCGGTTCGGACATGACCGCCGAGGCCCTGCTGCGGGGCGCGCACGCCTCAGCGGCGCTGGCCGGCAGCACGGCTGTTCTGGACGAGGTACGGCGAGGTGATGCCGACGGACTGGTCGCCGGCGCGGTGCGGATGACCGGCGAGCTGATGTCGCTCGCGCCACAGGTGGACAAGGCGCCGGTGCAGGTCTGGACCAGACTGCACCAGTTGGCCGCCGCCGACCTGGTCGCGGAGGACCAGTTGGGCCATCTCCGGACCAGTGCGGAACCTCTGCCGGACGACATCCCCGGGCTGCCGCCGGCGCCCGATGCCGACGAGATGTGGGAGCGGCTGAGCGCCCTCGCGCAGAACCTGACCCGCCCGACCAAGGCGCCCGGTCTCGTCGTCGCGGCGATCGTGCACGCCGAGCTCGCCGTCCTGCGCCCGTTCCCGGCGGCCAACGGACTCGTTGCCCGGGCCGCCGAGCGCCTGCTGTTGGTTGCCCGGGGCATCGACCCGGTGGCGGTCACGGTCCCGGAGGGCGGTCACTATGTGTTGCGGGCGACCTATGCGTCGGGTCTCACCGACTACACAGCGCGAGGATTGACCGGCGTTCGTGATTGGTTGCTGCGGTCCTGCGAGGTCGTGACAAGAGGTGCCGAGCTCTCGCCGCTCTCGTCCTGAGTGAACATGCGAACGGCGTTCTCGAGTGAGAACGCCGTCGCTGGCACGTCGCCCTGGTTACCATGCGTGCACCTGTTTGCCGCCACAGGACGAGCCTGGGTCGCGCTGCCCGTTTGGGATGGGCTGGTCGCCGCGTGGGTACCTGGGTTCCCGTGCAATCTCTACCGGACCCTGAGGCCCTTTGTTGATTCCTTTGTACTCCTGAAACCCCTTTCTGTGAAGGGGAAGCGGAGTCCTTCATGGAGTTGAGAACAATGAAGCCCGCTTCAGCTTTCAGCTCGTCCGGGACCGCCGCCGGGAGGCCAGCAGCAGTGCTCCGGCGGCGATCGCCGCGACCAGGCCGGCCGCCAGCGCGGGGCGTCGTACGGCGGGGAAACCGGCCCGCTCGCCCGGCTCCGCGAACGCCAGGATCGGCCAGCCGCGCTCGAGCGCGACCCGGCGCAACGCCTTGTCCGGGTTGACCGCGTGCGGGTGCCCGACCGCGGCCAGCAGCGGCTCGTCGGTGATCGAATCCGAGTACCCGTAGGAACTCGCGAGGTCGTAGCCCTCGGTCGCGGCCAGGGCCTCGATCGCGGTCACCTTGTTCGGACCGTACGCGTACTCGGCGATCTCGCCGGTGTACTTGCCGTCGGCAACGACCATCCGGGTGGCGATCACCCGGTCGGCGCCGAGCATCGCGCCGATCGGCTCCACCACCTCGGCGCCGGACGACGACACGATCACCACGTCCCGGCCGGCCGCGTGATGCTGCGCGATCAGCTCGACCGCTTCGGTGTGGATCATCGGGCGGACGATGTGGTCCAGGGTGTCGGCGACGATCGCCTGCACCGTCGAGACGTCCCAGCCGGTGCACATCGCGGAGATGTACTCCCGCATCCGCTCCATCTGGTCGTGGTCCGCGCCGCCGAGCAGATAGACGAACTGGGCGTAGGCGCTGCGCAGGACCGTCCGGCGGTTGATCAGGCCGCCGGCGTAGAACGGCCGCGAGAACGCCAGCGTGCTCGAGCGGGCCAGAATGGTCTTGTCCAGATCGAAGAAGGCCGCCGATCGAGCCGTTCCGGGATGCGCCATGCAGTCGAGGATAGGCAGCCGGGAGAAACGCCGGGGACCCGGGCTTTTGCGTGGGCCGGTATCCCGTTAGACTAGTCGGCAGTGTGACAGTGACACTGGCTGGAAGCACCCGATCGGGTGGGACTGGCGCTTGGGCGAAACGCAGTCAGTTGAAATTGAACTGAGATGTGTGAAGCCCGAACTCGGGGGGTACAAACTCTCTGACAGTGGCAGACTGTCGCCTCCTGAACGGCCCCCGGCTCCTCCCCCCGAGCCCGTGGCCGAAGACGGCCCCCGGTCACCCCCCCGCCGGGGGCCGTCGCCTTTCTCCGATCAGCCAAGTAAGCGTAAAGATTCTCGCTTTTCTGCGCGTGGGAGCGTTCTCACTTTATGCAGGGTCTTGACAATGTAATTGAGCAGTCACAGGTTGTAAGGCATGAAACCGCCTGCACACCGCCCCCAGGCAGCGGTCGTCATCAGCCTGCTCGTCGTGGTCATGGCCTTCCTGGTCCCCGGCTCCGCCTCCGCGGCCGCCAATCTCGTCACCAACGCCGGCTTCGAGTCCGGCACGCTTTCCGGCTGGTCATGCCCGGCCGGCGGCGTCACGACCTCCGCGCCGCACTCCGGTTCGTACGCCCTCGAGGCGACGCCGAGTGGGAGTGACATCGCCCGGTGTTCCCAGTCGATAGCGGTCCAGCCCAATACGGCGTACACGCTGTCGGCGTGGGTGAAGGGGTCGAACGTCTACCTCGGTGTGGAGGGTGGTCCCTCGACGTGGACCACGAGCTCCGGGTGGAGTCAGCTGACCGTGCCGTTCACCACGGGTGCCTCGTCTTCCGTGACGATCTACGTCCACAGTTGGTACGCGCTCCCGGCGTACCAGGTTGACGACGTCGTGCTGGACGGACCTGGCGGGACGCAGGACACCACACCGCCGTCGACCCCGGGTGGTCTGGCGGTCGGCAGCCCGACCTCGAGCTCGCTGAAGCTGACCTGGTCCACCGCGTCCGACGCGAACGGCATCGACCACTACGACGTCGTCCGAGGGGCTGGGGCCGCGCAGAGCGTCGGCAACGTGACCAGCTGGACCGCTACCGGGCTTACTGCGTCGACGACCTACTCGTTCAAGGTCCGGGCGTGCGACCCCAGCGGCAACTGCTCGCCGTACGGCGCGGCCGTGTCGGGCACCACGTCCGACGGCGGCACCAACCCACCGGTCGGCAGCCTGCCCGCCCACGTGCTCACCGGGTACTGGCAGAACTTCAACAACGGTGCGACGGTGCAGAAGATCTCCGACGTGCCGGCGGCGTACGACCTGATCGCGGTGGCCTTCGCGGACGCCGACGCGTCGAAGCCGGGCGGCGTCACGTTCAACCTGGACAGCGCCGGGCTCGGCGGATACACGGTCGCGCAGTTCAAGGCGGACATCGCGGCGAAGCAGACGGCCGGTAAGAAGGTCATCCTGTCCGTCGGCGGTCAGAACGGCACCATCTCGGTCGCCGACCCGACGGCAGCGTCCAACTTCGCGTCGAGCGCTCTCTCGGTGCTGCGTGAGTATGGGTTCGACGGGATCGACATCGACCTGGAGAACGGGGTCAACGCGCAGTACATGGGTCAGGCGCTGCGGAGCCTGCAGAGCCAGTTCGGCAGCGGGCTGGTGATCACCATGGCGCCACAGACGATCGACATGCAGAGCACGTCGTTCGAGTACTTCAAGCTCGCGCTGGCGATCAAGGACATCCTGACCATCGTCAACGTGCAGTACTACAACTCGGGCTCGATGAACGGCTGTGACGGCCAGGTGTACTCGCAGGGCTCGGTCGACTTCATCACCGCCCAGGCCTGCATCATGCTGCAGGGCGGCCTGCGTCCCGACCAGGTCGGGCTCGGCCTGCCGGCGTCGTCGCGAGCGGCCGGGAGCGGATACGTGTCGCCGACTGTGGTCAACAACGCGCTGGACTGCCTGGCCAAGGGCACCGGGTGCGGCAACTACAAGCCGAGCACTCCGTGGCCGTCGCTGCGCGGTGCGATGACCTGGTCGACCAACTGGGACGCGTCGAACGGCAACCAGTTCGCGACCCAGGTCGGCGGCCACGTGCACGCCTTACCCTGATCGCGCGCCTGATCATGCACAGCTATCGACCGGCTCCGCTGCTGGAGGCGCTCGGTGTCTGCTCGGAGGACGAGCAGCTCTACCGGGCGCTTCTGGCCCGCCCGGAGTCCACAGCGACCTCTCTGGCCTTGTCAGTCGACTGGCCGGCCAACCGAGTCGGCCGGCATCTCAGGTCACTACTGTCCCTCGGCCTTGCGTCCCGGACACCAGGCCGGCCCGCCCGCTACGTGCCGGCCGTACCAGACGCCGCGGTCGAGCTGCTCGCGCTGCGGAAGCAGGCAGCGATCGTGGAGGCCCGGCTGGGTGCTGCGGCGCTGACAGCCGAGTTCAGACAGCCGGACGCGTTCACGGTCATCCGTGGCGCCGAGGCGATCGCCCAGCGGTTCTACCAGGCGCAGCAGTGCGCACAGGACGAAGTACTCGTGCTGGACCGGTTGCCGTACGCCGTGTTCGCCGCCCGTGGTGTGACCTACCGGACGATCTACGACATGGCGTCACTGTCCGAGCCTGGCGATCTGGTGGCGGCTCGAGCGTCGGGCTGTTGCCGGATGCTGCGCGACGTACCGCTGAAACTGGTCATCGTCGACCGCCGTACGGCGCTCCTCCCGACCGGGCCGGATGTCGTCGTAGAACTAGGACCGTCGAGCCTCCTGGACGCCCTACTGCGCCTATTCGACCTGCTGTGGCGACAAGCCAGTCCTCTGACTCCATCCGTGTCCGAAGGCCCACTCACGCCGGACGACCAGCAGCTCCTGTCACTGGCTGCCGCCGGACTGACAGACCAAGCCATCGCCCGGCGTCTGGGTGTGGCCCAACGGACTGTGGAACGCCGAATGCAACGGATCCTCAAAGCCCTGGACGCCACCACCCGCTTCCAAGCCGGCCTCCGCGCGGGCCAGCAGGGCCTGCTTGTCTAGCTTTAGTCGGTTACGTCCGCCACGGTGGCGCTCAGGGCCTTCGTCAGGGCCTCGGCGTCCACCGTGATCCCCACCCCATGGTCACCGCCGCCGATCGAGATGGTGCCGGTGATCCGCTCGTCCGCGATCACCGGCCAGGCGTGGGTGCTTCCGAGCGGCGTGATCGTCCCGCGGACGTAGCCGGTGACGGCGAACGCCGTGTCCTTGTCCGGCATCGAGATCCGGCTCACGCCGAGCAGTGTCCGCAGCTTCGGCCACGCGATCTCGCGGTCGCCCGGCACCAGGACGAACCGGTAGTCGTCGTCGGACAGCCGCACCACGATCGTCTTGATCAGCCGCGCCGGCTCGATGCCGCGCGCCGCAGCGGCCTCCTCCAGCGAGTTCACCCGGCCATGCCTGGTCACCTGGTAGGTGAGCCCCAACTGATCAGCCGCATCGGTCGCTTTGGTCACCCACTTAGTTTTGCACCCGGCTGGGAACGTTCTTCAGCAGCAGCGCGAGCACCAGCGTCACGAGGAACAATGCTCCAGCCTCGGCCGCCACTCCAGTCCACTCGGCGCGGCTCCACGCCGTACCTGCAAGGCCGCCGAAGACCGAGGAGCCCAGGTAGAACGCGAAGAGGTACATGCTCGACGCCTGTCCGGTCCCGACGCCGCTCGCATGCGCCCGGGCCGGCACCCAGCCGCTGGCGACCCCGTGCACCGCGAAGAAGCCCGCGGTCATCACAGCCAGCCCCAGCACGATCAACGGCAGCGGAGCCGCAAGCGTGATCGCTACGCCGGCCAGTGTGATCAGGCACCCGACCGGCACCACGGCTCGCCGACCGTACCGATCGGCGAGCGTCCCAGCCGTCGCCGACCCGGCTGACCCGAGGAGATAGACACAGAAGACCAGCCCGGCTGCTCCGGCGCTCAGCTCGTACGGCGAACCGGACAGCCGGAAGACCGCTCCGTTGTAGACAGCCACGAACGCGCCCACCGCCGTCGCAGCGATCCCGTACAGCGCGAGCAGCGCCGGGTCACGCAGTACGCGGAACAGGTCGTGTGGTCGCGCGGCGCTCGGGTGGAAGTTCTTTGACGCGGGCAGCAACAGCCAGACGACAGCCGCGCACAGTACGCCGACCGCAGCGATCCCGGCGGTCGCAAAACGCCACCCGCCGAGGTCCGACAACCCGCCTGCGATGAGGCGGCCCGCCATACCGCCAACCGCCGTACCCGCGATGTAGAGGCCGCTGGCGCGCGCGTGGCTGTCTTGGTGCACCTCCTCGCGCAGGTACGCCATTGCGACCGCAGGCAGCCCGGCCATCGCGATTCCCTGCAGACCGCGCAGCGCGAGCAGCAGGTGCCACGTCGGCGCGAACGCGCTGAGCAGCGCGAACACCGACGTCGCAGCGACCGACCAGCGCATCAGATTGGTCCGGCCGAGCGCCTCGGACGCCGGACCGGCGATCAGCAACGCCAGACCGAGGCCGAACGTCGCGAATGACACGCTGAACGCACTCTGGCTGGGCGAGACGTGGAACGCGTCGACCAACTGGGGCAGCAGCGGCTGTGTGCTGTAGAGGAGAGCGAACGTCGCCAGCCCAGCCGCGAACAGCGCGACGGACAACTTGCGGTACTCGGGGTCTCCGGGCAAGTAGCCGGTCTGGCGGGCGACGGATTGGTGCATGTCTTCGACGGTCGCACGGCTGGAGCGATACGTAAAATGTCGATCTCAGCAGAAATCGATACGATTACCGTATGCATGTCGAGGATCTGCGGTGGTTCGTCGTACTCGCCGAGACCGAGCACCTCACCGAGGCGGCGGCCGCCCTGGGGACGAGTCAGCCGAATCTGTCCCGGTCGCTGCAGCGGGTCGAGCGGGCGTTCGGGGTGCCGCTGTTCGAGCGGGAGCGTCGCGGCGTACGGCTGAATCCGTACGGCCGGCTGGTTCTGGATGCGGCGCGAGCAGGGACTGCGGCGGTGGATACGGCGAAGCGCCGGATCGACGCGTTGCTCGACCCGGAGTCCGGCACGGTGCGGCTCGCGTTCCTGCACTCGGTCGCGACCAGCCTGATGCCGGACCTGCTGAAGGCTTTCCGGGCGGTGGCACCGAACATCGGGTTCGCGCTGCGGCAGGAGCCCGCGCACGACATCGTCCAGGACCTGGAGAGCGGTGAGGCCGAGATCGCGATCATCGCGCCGCGGCCGGACCCGGCGCGCTTCGGTTGGCACCTGCTCGAGCGGCAGCGGCTGTATCTCCACGTGCCGCCCGGTCATGCGCTGGCATCCCGGCGCCGGGTCGAGCTGGAGTCGGCCCGGGATGAGGCGTTCGTCGGTCTGCAGCCCGGGTTCGGCTTCCGGCGGGTGACGGACCGGTTGTGCGAGGAGGCCGGGTTCAGTCCGCGGCTGGCGTTCGAGGCGACCGACCTCGCGACGATCGACAGCCTGGTCGGTGCCGGTCTCGGTGTGGCGATCCTTCCGGCCGGTGCGGTCCGTGGGAACGACAGCGGCGCGGTATCCGTTCCGTTGGCCGGCGTACGGGCCCGGCGGGAGATCGGTATGGCGTGGCGGCTGAGCATGCCGCTGACGCCCGCGGCCGAGCGGTTCCGGACGTTCGTCAGATCGCGCCCGGTGACGACCAGCTGACCGCATTCGCCGCGACTTCCGTAGCGTTCGTCCCAATTTCGCGGTGTCGACTTGCACAGAGAGGGCTTTCCCCCGCACCCTTGCCCTCGTGAGGAAGCGTCTGGGTTCGTTCCGGCCGAGTCGCCGGCTGTTGTTCGCAGCCGGGACCGCGGCGGCTGCGTCGACGGTCGCCGCCGCCACCGCGGCGGAGGCGGTCCCAGGTTCCCCGGCGGCCGGACTGCTTTCCCTCGGCGCCTACGGCTCCGGCGTGCTCGGTGCCTGGGAGCGCCAGGCACGGGCGATCTCGAACGAGCAGCAGATCCGCAAGGCCCGGGAGACCGACGGGGTCTTCATGTTCGGCGACAGCATCGGCGTCCAGGACGGACCGGCGCTCGCCCGGCAGCTGACCCAGCTCGGGATCAACATCGCCGTCCACAACTGGGCCGGGCGGCCGGTGACCCCCGCGGTCGACGCTCTCGACCTCTGGGCGCAGCAGTACGGACTGCCGCACCGGATCGTGATGTCGGTCGGGTCCAACGACATCTTCATGCCGCCGGCCGTCGAGGCCCAGGTCGACCGGACCATGAGGATCGTCGGCGAGGAGCGGATCGTCTACTGGGTCAACGTGCAGGCGGCCCGCACCGCCCACGGCCCCGACATCAAGGTCGCGGACCAGCGCAACAGCGCCTGGATCAACCTGCAGCTCGCCGACGCCCAGCGTCGCTACGACAACCTGCGGATCGTGCGCTGGGCCGAGCACCTGGCGTCCAGCCCCAACCGCCTGGCCCGCCTGCTCCGCGACGGCCTGCACCCGTCGGTCCCGCTCGGGCAGAACGCCCGCAACGGCCTGATCATCGAAGCGATCAAGGCCGGCTGAGTGCGGCGCTGACGCCGCACCCAGCCGTCTTGTTCAGCAGTTCCCGCTCAGAAGCCCGCTGTGATGCGGGTGAAGTCCCAGTCGGCCTGGGCGATGCCGCTGCAGTTGGACACCACGCCGCCGCCGGCGCAGCCGCGGTCACGGTTGACCGACCAGAACGCCAGCCGGCTGAGCCCGTTGCTCTTCGCCCAGTTGGTGATGTTCTGCCAGGTCGCGGTCGTGGTCATCTCCTGCTGGTCGGACAGACCGTTCATACCGGAGATGCCCTGGTGCGCGTACGCCTCCGCCGTGGACCAGCCGAAGGTGGCCTTCAGCTTGTTGTTCAGGCCCTGCGACGCGCCGACCGTGTCGTTGTAGATGTTCGAGCTGCCGAAGTCGAACGGCATCAGCGTGAACACGTCGATGTTCGCGCCGAGTTCCTTCGACCGGTCGATCAGCCGGTTGCCGTAGTACGTCGGACCGGTCGTCGACGTACCGAACGTGACGACGGTCCGGATTCCCGGGTTGTTCTGCTTGACGATCTTCAGCGCGTTCAGGATGCGGTCCTGGACGGCCTCGTTCTCGAACTCGTCGGAGTTCTCGATGTCGATGTCGATCGCCTTCAGGCTGTAGGCGTTGATGACCTGCTGGTACGCGCCGGCCAGCGCCTCGGGGGTGCTGCAGTTCGGGCCGAGCTTGTTACCGCTCCAGCCGCCGAACGACGGCACGATGTCGCCACCGGCCGCGCGGATCTGGGCGATCGCGTTGGCGTCGGCGCTGCCCTGCAGCGGGCGGCTGCCGTCCCAGGCCGGGTTGCAGCCACCGGAGGACAGGACGAACGCCATGGTGAACCACTTGATACCCGTCGCGTTCATCACGGTCGCCGGGTTCGGCGGGTCACCCCAGCCCATGTACAGGTACGGCGCGGCCTGCTTGGTGCCGGTGTTGCCGCCACCGGTGCCGGTCTTGACGGAGATGGTGCTGCTCTTCGCGCCTTCTCCGGCGCTGTTCGACGCACTCACCTGGTAGCTGTACGTCGTGTTCGCGGCGAGTCCGGAGTCCGTGTACGACGTGCTGCTCGGGCTGCCGACCTTCGTGCCGTTCCGGTAGACGTTGTAGCTGGTCGCACCGGACGCGGCCGACCACGTGAGGCTCACCGACGACGCGGACGACGTACCGGAGAGACCTGTGGGTGCACCGGGGACGGTGCCGCCACCGCCGCCTGAGCACGAGCCGCCGTTCAAGCGGCACGCGGCCAGGCCGGGGAAGTTGCCCGGGCTGCCGTTGAAGCCGAAGGTGACAGTCGCGCCAGGAGCCAGTGGGCCGGCCCAGCTCGGCGGTGTGAACGTGTGCGTCTGTCCGCTGCTGGTGTGGGTTGCGTCCCACGTAGAGCTGACGGTGTAGCCGGACGGGAAGTCCAGCGCGACCGACCAGGTGCTGAGAGAACTGGTGGTGCCGTTGGTGACGGTCACC
The DNA here is from genome assembly GCF_004366075.1 of Kribbella pratensis. GTDB lineage: Bacteria > Actinomycetota > Actinomycetes > Propionibacteriales > Kribbellaceae > Kribbella > Kribbella pratensis. The sequence continues at coordinate 1,021,839 of NZ_SODU01000002.1, forward strand.
TTGCCCTCGAAGCCGGTGCCCCAGTCGGACACTTTGGTGAAGCTGGCAGTGACACCTGCCGCGTTGGCTGCCTGTGCGGTCAGCAGGGCGACAACCACGGCCGTGACGGCCGCTATCGCCAAGGTGATGCGTTTCATGATGCTCCGATCAGTGGGCGGTACGTGATCAGACCCGGCCCCAGAGTGCGGGGGCGTTCGGCGGCTCCCAGCCGACCAGGGACGTGTGGCCCTGGATGCACTTGTAGGTGACGCCGTCGTAGCTCACGAGCGCACCGGTCGCGTACGTCGTGTTCGGGGCCCACGGGGTGGCCGTGCCGGGCGGTGTGGTCGGCGGCGTCGTCGGGGGAGTCGTGGGCGGTGTGGTGGGTGGTGTGGTGGGTGGTGTGGTGGGTGGTGTGGTGGGCGGGCCGCTGCATCCGGCCGTGCCGGCGTTGACGGAGTCGACCACGTTGTTGAAGAGGGTGACCCCCGGGTCCAGCGCCTCGAGCGAGTACATCATCGCGCCGGCCAGCCCTTTGCAGTGCTGGTAGTCGGCCTTCGCCTTGATCGACTGGGCGTTGTCACCGGACCAGAACGTGCCGTTGCTGTAGAACCAGGACGACTTGGTGGTGTCGTCGAAGTGCGTGGCGGACGGGTTGTCCACGAAGCCGGTGAGCTCCTTGTAGAACGAGACACCCGGCACGTTCCCGCTCAGCGCGTGTCCGTCGGCCGCCCCGGTCGCGGTCTGGTACTTGCCGTTGTCAGTGGCCGGAACACCCTTCCATCCCCTGTAGTAGAAGGGATATCCGATACTGAGCTTGTTCGCCGGGAACCCGCCCGGGATGCCGTACGCCGAGTCGCCAGTTGTCCACGCCTTCACCGCGGAGTCGACGGAGTACTTGCCCTGACCCGGTGGGATCGGGTTGCTCGGATCGTTCGGCGCCGTGTAAAGCGGGTCCTGGAAGTTCGTCGGCCCGGTGGCCTCCCAGCCGCCGTGCATGTCGTACGTCATCACGTTGTTGTAGTCGAGGTACTGTCCGATCTTGTCGGTCTCGATCGTGGCGATCTTGTCCTGTCCGGCCGGGGTCGCGGCAGTCAGGTAGTACTTCTTTCCGGTCTGCCCGCCGTACGCGTCCAGCTGTGCGCGGAACTCGGCCAGCAGCAGTGTGAAGTTGTGCTTGTCGGCGGCGCTGTAGTGGTTGCCGACGTGACCGTTGGGCGAGCCCGGGTACTCCCAGTCGAGGTCGACACCATCGAAGATGCCGGCCGCCGTACCGGGGCCGCCGAAGCCGTCGATCACCGGCAGGTCGCCCTTGAGGAACATGTTCACGCAGGAGCTGACGAAGGCCTTGCGCTTGGCGTCGGTGGAGGCGGCGTCGGAGAAGTACTTCGAGTACGTCCAGCCGCCGATCGAGATCAGGATCTTCAGGTTCGGCACCTTCGCCTTCAGCTTCTTGAGCTGGTTGAAGTTGCCCTGGATCGGCTGGTTCCAGACGTCGCCGACCCCGTCGACGCTGATGTCCGCGCCGTACGACTTGCCGTAGTCGGCGAACGCGTCCCCGGCGCCGTCGCCGGCGTTCGGGTTGTTCTCGTCCTGCGACGCGGCCTTGTTGGCCATGAAGCAGGTGTGGTTGACCGGATCGATGTTGGCGAACGCGTAGTTCAGGAAGTCCAGCTTCGCGCCGGCTCCGGTGGTGATCAGGTTCTTGGGATAGAAGGCGTTGGCGTAGATCCCCCACTGGGTGAAGTACGCCGTCTTGACGCCGCCGCTGGTCGCCTGTGGCGCCGCGACGGCTGCGTTGGCCGTGGTGGCGTCCGAGCTCGCGAGGGAGACGCCGGCGGCGGTGATCAGGGCGGTGGCCGCGACACTGGCTGTGGCGGCGAGCATGCGCAATCGACTCATCTGTTCCTCCGGAGCGATGGGGCGGAAGCGGTCCGGTGAAATTTAGTTAAAGACGCTTCGAAAGGAACCGTAACCGTTCCCGGCGGGTTGGTCGCGGGCTCGTCGTGGCGGGTTCCCGCTGCTGACGGAAACCCGACAGCGCTTTGTCCACAGGCATCCGGTCGCGTTCCCGGAAGGCGCCCGGCAACGGCATGTTCTTGGTATGGACACGAACTCACCAAGCTCATCGGTGCTGATGGCAACTACCAACGAAGCCCTGCTCGACGACCTGCTCCGGCTGGCCGCGGCCGCATCCGTGACGCCCCTCGTCGAGCTCGATCTGCTCAACCTGCGGCGCCACTGGCATGCCTGTTCACTGGTCGTTCTCGGCCGCGACCTGGCGGAGCCGCTGGCGCGCGTACAACCCGCGCACCGGCCAGGTGTGGTCGTGGTCGGTTCGACGTCGGACGGCGACGATCTCTACCGGTGTGCCTTCGACGTCGGCGCCGATGCCGTCTGCCGACTACCCGACGACGAGCCGCTGCTCGCCGGCAAGCTTGCGGATGCCCTGGACGGTGTCGACCGATCTGCCGTCACCCTGGCGTTCGTCGGCGGCTGCGGGGGAGCAGGGTCGACCACGCTCGCCGCCGCGGTGGCCGTTGTCGGCAATCGGCGCGGGTTCCGCACGATGCTGATCGACGGCGACCCTCTCGGAGGCGGCATCGAGCTTGCCCTCGGCATCGAGCACGCTCCCGGCGACCGCTGGCCGAAGCTCCTGAACGCCTCCGGCCGAGTCAGCGCCGTCGCTCTCCGCTCCGCACTGCCTTCCGTCGACGGATTGTCGGTCCTGTCCTGGGACCAGTCCGATGTCACCGTCCTGCCGCCGGACACGATGAGCTCGGTGATCGGCGCAGCTCAACGCAGCGCCGACCTGGTCGTCCTCGACCTCCCGCGCCGCGCGGACCCCGCCGTAGAAGAGGGCTTCATCCGCTCGACAGCAACCCTTCTGGTCGTGCCGTGCGACGTCCGCTCGGTCGCAGCCGCCAAACGTCTCTCCGGCCCTCTCCGGGCCGTCGCCGGCGACCTCCGCGTAGTGGTCCGAGACTCCCGCGCCGGACTCGCCCCTGCCGACGTCGCCGCGCACCTCTCCTTGCCCCTAGCAACAAAGCTCGGCCACGACAAAACCCTCCCCGTCGCCATGGATCAAGGGCATTTCTCCCTGAATCCCCGAAGCCCTCTGACCCGAACCGCCACCACCCTTCTGGACCTCTTCCCCCCACCTCACCCAACGCCCACCTAGCCCAATCTGAGAAGAGAGGTGCCCGCATGCCTAACACCGTCGTACCTGCAGGCCTTCTGGACCGCGTCCGCAGCACCCTCGCACTCACCGGCGCCGAGCCAACCCCAGTGCACGTAGCAGCAGCTCTCCGCGCCGACGGCACCATCTGCGGCGACACCATGGTCCTCGCAGTAGTCACGGCCCTGCGTAGAGAAGCCCTAGGAGCCGGCCCACTCGACAGCCTGCTCGCCGAGCCGGGCGTCACCGACATCCTGGTCAACGGCCCCGACGAGGTCTACATCGACCGTGGCCGCGGGCTCGAGTTCGTCGCGATCCGCACCGGAGACGAATCGGCCATCCGCCGCCTCGCCACCCGCCTCGCCGCTGCGGCGGGCCGCCGTCTCGACGACTCGACCCCGTACGTCGACGTCCGCCTCGCCGACGGCACCCGCTTCCACGCCGTCCTGGCCCCGATCGCCGCCCCAGGCACCTGCCTGTCCCTGCGCGTTCCGTCCCGCAAGGTCTTCACCCTCGACGACCTGGTGGCCTCCGGCGCCCTCCCGCAAGCAGGCGCTGCGATCCTCCAAGACCTCCTCGACTCCCGCCTGGCCTTCCTCATCAGCGGCGGCACCGGCACTGGCAAGACCACCCTCCTCAATTCCCTGCTCTCATTGGCAAATCCCGCCGAACGCCTGGTCCTGGTAGAAGACGCCAACGAGCTTCGCCCGGATCACCCACACGTGGTCCGCCTCGAAGCCCGCCCACCCAACATCGAGGGCAGCGGCGAGATCTCCCTCCGAGACCTCGTCCGCCAAGCCCTCCGCATGCGCCCCGACCGCTTGGTCGTAGGCGAGGTCCGGGGCCCCGAAGTAGTAGATCTCCTGACCGCACTGAACACCGGCCACGAAGGCGGCTGCGGCACCATCCACGCGAACTCCGCCTGTGACGTACCCGCCCGCCTGGAAGCCCTAGGCGCCCTCGCGGGTCTGTCCCAATCCGCCGTTCACAGCCAAGCAGCCTCCGCTCTACACGCCGTCATCCACCTGACCCGAACCCCCACCGGCCACCGCCGAATCACCGAAATCCATACCCTCAGCAAACCCCCGAACGGCCCTCTGACCACCCACCCCGCAGTCACCTTCCACCCCGACAACACCCTCACCCTCCACCCTCCATCCCGCCTCTTCACCACCCCCGCTCAGGCAACCCCCGCAGGTGCTGCATGAACCCGGCCGCCCTCGCCGCCCTCCTAACCTTCCTTACCTGCACCTTCGCCCGCCCACCCCGATCTGCGGGCGTCCACCGACTGACTCCCGCCGCCCGCACACGACGAGCCCACCTCAGATCCCCCAACTCCCGGATCTGGCTCCTGGCCCCACCAACGGCATTAGCCACCGCCCTCCTCGGCCCCCAAGCGCTCGTCACCGCCCTGGCCGCAGTAGCCGTCGTCGCCTTGATCGCCCACCAACGAGCCCGCCACCAAAACCAGAAGTCAATCGCAACCCGCCGAGCCAACATCATCGAAGCCCTCGACGTGCTCTCCGCCGACCTCACCGCCGGCCGCCCACCGATCGCCGCACTGGAAGGCGCCGCGTCCATCAGCCCCGACTTCGAACTGCCCTACGCCGCAGCCAAGCTCGGTGCCGACGTCCCCGCCGCGCTCACCCGGGCGGCCGTCAAACCCGGCGCGACGAGCCTCCGGGCCCTGGCCGCAGCCTGGCGCGTCACCGAAGAATCCGGCGCCGCCTTCGCCACCCTCACCGAACGCCTGGCCGACTACCTCCGAGCCGACGAGGCAATCCACCGCCAAACCGAATCCAGCCTCGCAGGCGCCCGCTCCACCGCCCGAATCCTCGCCGTCCTCCCGGCTTTCGGCATAGCGCTCGGCTACCTCCTGGGGGCCGACCCCCTCACGTTCCTAACCACCACCCCACCCGGCTGGGTCTGCCTAGCCGCAGGCCTCGCCCTCACCGCAACAGGCCTCCACTGGACCACCCAAATAGCCACCCCTCAAATCTGAAGCCCACCCTTCGCACCTACCCACCGCCGGTGCAGACCACCGCGCCAACGCACCGCGTCCAGGCGCCGCGTCCAGGCGCCGCGTCCAGGCACCGCGCCCACTCACCCACTGCACGCACCTCACCGCGGGTTCACCCGCACCCCACGAGACTCCGCATGCTCCACGCACTGACCGCAGCCGCAGCTGTTGCCCTAAGCACCTATTTCCTCATCCCACCCCGACCCAACCTCCGCCGGCTGACCCCACCGCAACCTCGCGTCCGCCGCCACTCCCCGCGATCCCACGGGCTAGCCGCAACAGCCGTGGCACTCTCCGCCCTCGCACTCATCGGCCTCCCCTGGGGCCTCATCCCAGCCGCGATCGCGTATTACTCCATCCCCCGAGCCCTGTCCCGCCTCGAACCAGCCACCACCAAACAGCGCAACGCCCGCATAGCCCGCGACCTCCCCCTCGCGATCGATCTCGTGACCGCCTGCCTCCGAGCCGGCCGCCCACCCCAACACGCCCTGACCCTCGTAGCCGAAGCCCTCCCGGGCCCACTAGCCGACGTCTTCACCAAAATCGCCCACCACCTGGCGCTAGGAGCCGATCCGACCACCGCCTGGGCTCACCTACACACCGAACCCGCCTGCGCCCCCATCGCCCGAGCCATCACTCGCTCACTCCGCTCCGGAGCCCCACTCACCAAAACCCTCGAACACCTCGCGGACGAAACCCGCCGAGCCCACCACCACACCGCCGACCAACAAGCCCGAGCCGCAGAATCCCGAGCCACCCTGCCCCTGGGCCTGTGCTTCCTCCCCGCGTTCGTACTCCTCTCGATCGTCCCGACAATCGCCGACTCCCTGATCCCCTACCTCCTCCGCCCCTAACAGCCCGCCCCTTGTCCACAGCCCAGAACTCCTTTTGAAAAAAGGCGATCCAACAACGGCATGTTTACCGACAAGCCCCCGCAGCACTCCCAGCCCACCCCGCAGGAGCCCAGATGCCCAAGGCAGCAGCCACCAGCAACCGTCCACTCCTCACCGAAGCCTCCTCGCACCCCGTCCCATATCCCCAAAACCAACTCGAGTCCCGCACCCCTGACACCACCAGCCGTGTACGTCGCTCGCGCGTCACCCCCTTCCGCGCTACGAACATTCGCCGCCTTTGTGGCAAAGGCATCAACCGCCTCCGCAACCGCGCAGAACGCGGGGCCGTGACCGCCGAGTACGCGATCATGATCGTCGGTGCCTGCGCCATCGGCGGCGTTCTGGTCGCCCTCCTCAGATCCCCCGCCATGCAGAACGCCCTCAAAGCGATCATCAACTACGGCCTGAAGATCGCCGGCGTAGAAGGCGTACACCTCTGACCCCAAGCCCCCAAAGCCAGCAGGTCAATCAACCCTGACGAGCCGGCAACCCTCGATCCGGCGGCCGGCCGATGCCCCCTCCCCGGCCGGCCGCCACCCGAAGGACCCCCATGCCCCACCGCCAAGACTCGCCCACCCGTGCGCTCCTGCCTCACAAACAACGACCTGCAACTCAAGCCGACCACTGGACCCGCGCCGGCCACCCGACCCGAGCTGGCCACACCCGACCCGAGCCGGCGACCCTCACGATCCGGCGGCCGGCCGATGCCCCTCCCCGGCCGGCCGCCACCCCAAGGACCCCCATGCCCCACCGCGCAGACTCGCCCACCCCACGCGCCCTAACCTCACAAACAACCACCACGCCCCAAGCCAACCACCCAACCCGAGCCAACCACCTGACCCGAGCCAACCACGTGACCCGATCCGGCCACGTGACCCGAGCCGACCACCCAAGCCGAGCCGACCACCCAAGCCGCGCCCGCCGCGCGGCCCGAGCTGAGCGTGGGGCTGTTACGGCTGAGATGGCTTTGGCGCTTCCGGTGCTGGTTTCTCTGCTGCTGTTGGGGATGTGGTCGATCGGTCTCGTCGTGCTGAACATCCGGTGCATAGATGCTGCCCGCGATGTGGCCCGGGCAGTCGCCCGCGGGGAGTCGCTCGATCAGGCGAAGGCGATCGGTCGCCGCACCGTCCCCACAGGCACGATCGTCATCAACCGCGACGCATCAGACATCCAAGTGACAGTCACTGCCACTCCAGCCCACAAGCCACCCCTCCTAGCCTTCCTGTCTCCCACAAGTCTCAAAGCGACCGCCACCCTCCAAGCGGAGCCGGACACACCATGACCCGTACCGAACGAGGCAGCGCCACCCTCCACACCCTCTTCGCAGCCGTACTCCTCTTCACCGCCTTCACCGCAGCAATCCTCTGGTCGGCAATCTCCACCGCCCGCCACAAACTCGCCACCGCAGCAGACCTAACCGCCCTAAGCGCCGCCCAATCCCTAAGCACCGCCCAATCTCTAAGCACCGCTCAATCCTTTAGCGCCGCCCAGCCCTCAAGCGCCGCCCGGCCCATCCGATCCGATGGTCAGCTCGAACATGACGAGCAGCCTGCGGGCATCGCGCCGTCCGCAACGCCCTGCGCAACAGCCGCGCGGGTAGCTGTGCTCAACAAGGTGCGGCTTACTGCGTGCGTTGTCGCTTCCGACGCAGTAACCGTTGAAGTCTCACTCCAGCTTGATCTGCGGCTGACGCGTCCAACTCTGACCGCGGCGGCCCGTGCCGGGCCGCTATAACCTCGCCGCGTCAACCACTCGTTGCGTGCTCGGTTCTGGTGTGATCGCGATCTGGTCGCAATCTGGTAGAGATGCCGCGTTGATGTGGACGACGTACGGGAGGGCGCTCCATGATCGGGAACCGAGTACTGCTCATGTTCCCGGACGTACTTCCCCGGCGCCCGGACGGTTACCTCGGAGGCTCGTTTGCCCAACCGGATTCGGCTGCTGCTGGTCGACGACCAGATCCTCAGCCGAGGCTTGCTCCGCAGCGGTCTGGAGCGTGAGCGCGATCTGGAGATCGTTGCCGAGCTCAACCGATCTGACGATGTCGTCGGTGCGGCCAAACGGCACCGTGCGAACGTCGCGCTGGTCGATGCGGGCGGTCCGGGCAGCGACAGCATCACCGTGACGACCAGATTGCGTACGTCGATGCCGGAGTGCCGGGTCGTGATGCTCACGACGTACGGGCGGCCGGTGCACCTGCGTCGCGGGCTCGATGCCGGGGCGAAAGGGTTCGCGTTGAAGAGCAGTCCGGCGCCGCAGTTGGCGGATGCAGTACGGCGGGTGCACCTCGGTCTGCGCGTGGTCGACGCGAACCTCGCAGCCGAGACTCTCAGGTACTCCGAGACTCCGCTGAACGCGGACGAGACCGACACGCTGCGCGCGGCACGCGATGGTGGATCGGTCGCGGTCATGGCGCAGGAACTCGACGTGTCGGAGCGCGTCGTCCGTACCCGGCTCTGGTCGGCTATCGGTAAGACCGGCGCGCACACCCGCTCCGACGCCGTCGAGATCGCGGAACGAAACGGCTGGCTTCTCGACTAGCTGCCGGCGCGCAGCCGGGTAGCGAAGGGGTTCTGCTCAGGTGGTCTGCGGGACGGGCAGACTGGGGGTCGTGGATGGTGGGCGGAGTCGGGTCGTCGTTGTTGATGCCGCGAACGTGGTTGGGTCACGGCCGGATGGGTGGTGGCGGGATCGGGTTGGCGCGGCCCGGCGGTTGTTGACGCGGCTGGCGGCGTTGCAGGAGCGGTTGCCTGACACGGATGTGGTCGTGGTGCTGGAAGGCGCTGCTTGCCGGGCGGTGTCGGGGGACGGTGCGCCGGAGACCGGTCGTGTTCGGGTGGTGCTGGCGTCAGGGTCCGGTGACGACACCATCGTGAGCGTGACTGCGGAGGTTGCCGCGCAGTCGCATCATCCGGCGGTCACTGTGGTCACCGCGGACCGCGAGCTCAGGCAACGAGTCGAAACCACCGGCGCGACGACCACCGGCCCTCGCTGGCTCCTGGACCAGCTGGACGCCCTGCCTGAATAGGCACCTCGACCATCGTCGAGGCCGGCAGCGGCTCGGTGAAGTACAGCGCCCGGACCTCCGCGCAGACCGTTGGATCGCGTGCGTCGGGCCGTGGCGTTAGGTGCAGGTGGAGAGGAGTTTCCCGGTGTGGGTTATGAGGAGGTGGGGGCCGGGCGTGGCGGGGAGGCGTGCCCTGTCGGTGCGGATGGGGTGACGGCTGCCGTCGGGGGAGATGACTAGTGAGTTGGGGGCGTCGAGGGCTATGAGTTCGTCGTCGGCTCGGACCAGGACGGGTGCGGTGTAGGACCAAGACAGCGCGGTACGGCCGGCGACTAGGGCTTCGAGCGTGGCGGCGGGGAGTTCGTCGGGGCCTTCGGCGGAGGCGTCTACGGCGATCCAGGTAGTGGGAGAGCCGGGTGGCGTGATGGAGGTCGGGTTGTGCCAGTCGCTGCCGCCGATGGGCGTGGTGCCTTCGAGACCCCAGGCCTGCCACCACGCGACGGGGCCACCCCAGGTGTGGTCGAGCCAGGAGGAGTGCCAGATCTCGGCGAGCGGTGGGTGTTCAGGGAGTGGGTGACGCCAGGAGCAGTCGCCGCCGAGTGGGTGGTTGATCGAGAGGAGACCTCCGCGGCGGGCGACCTCCGTGACCCAGGTGGCGGCGGGTTGGCGGAAGTCGATCGGGCCGATGGCGCCGAACGCGTTCGCGTGGCCGGTGTCGGTGGTGACTTCCTGGCCGGGGATGAGGCCGAGGTCGAAGCGTTTGCTGAGCGAGGGAAGTTCGGCGTGGTGGGAGATGGTGTTGTGGTCGGTGACGGCCAGTACGTCGAGGCCGGCCGACACACCGAGTGCCGCGAGGTTGGCGACGGGGGTGGACCCGTCGGAGTGGAGGGAGTGCGCGTGGAAGTCGCCGGCGATCCACTTCAGGCCGGAGGATGCGGGGAGGGTACGGCGCGGTGGTCGCGGGGGTACGGCGATTGCCGCCGAGGTGTCGGCGTACTCGGTGAGACCGGGGATGGTGTCGACCGGGCCGGTGACCGCTTCGACGAGGAGTTCGACGCCTTCGACCGGTACTCGGTGCAGGCCTAGGACGACCCACCAGGTGCCTGGTTCGAGTTCGCCGGGGACGTAACCTGGGGTGGCTGCGTCGGGGGTGATCGCGAAGGTTTGCCGGGCGCCGCCGGACCATCCGCGCCAACCGGCCGCACCTTCGCAGCCGAGGTCGATGACGGCGCCTTCGACGGGCGGAACGGTCAGGGTGACGAGCAGGCCAGGACAATCGGCCGGGATGTCGACGGGCAGAGAATGCCAGACCGACTCGGCGCGGTCGTCGAGTGTCCAGCGCCGACGGTACGACGTGACAGCCATCAGGCGATCTCCCCGCTCACGAACGAGCTCTGAACAGCCATCAGGCGATCTCCCTGCTCACGAACGAGCTCTGGCGGTGCTGTCTGTGGAGGTGAGGAGTTCGCCGGTGTCCTGGGTATAGAGGAGGACTCGGGAGGTGGGCGCGGTGAGGACTACCGGGGTGCCGGGGGCAGGCTCGGCTTCCTCGGGAACGGTGACGCCGATGAGAGTGCCGGCGCAGTCGACGCTGACGAGGGACTGGGTGCCGAGGTTTTCGGCGACGACAACCTCGCCGCGGAGGGCGGGGCCGCTGACGTCGCCTGTCGACAGGGTCAGGTACTCGGGACGGATACCGACCGTGACCTCGGCGTCCGCCGGGGTAGAGGAGGTTGTCGCAGGCAACGAACCGCCGGCCACGGTGACGGCGCCGTCGGTGGTGACCTTGCCGGGGAGGAGGTTCATCGGGGTCGAGCCGATGAAGTTCGCCACGAACGTGTTGGCGGGCCGCGCGAACACTTCACGCGGGGAACCCAGCTGCCGGAGCTTGCCCGAGTCCATGACGGCGATGCGGTCGGCCAGCGCGAGAGCCTCGGCTTGGTCATGGGTGACGAAGACCGTGGTGATGCCGAGGTCGCGCTGGAGCTTCTTCAGGAAGGTGCGGGCCTCGAGGCGGAGCCGTGCGTCGAGGTTCGACAGCGGCTCGTCGAGCAGCAGGACCTTTCCTTCGGACGCGATCGCACGAGCGAGGGCGACCCGTTGCTGCTGCCCGCCGGACAGTTGGCCGGGCTTACGTTCGAGCAGCCCCTGCAAGGACAGTTCGCCCGCAGTGCGCTCAGCCGTCGCGGCACGAGTGGCGGCCGCGACGCGGCGTACCTTCAACGGATAGGTGATGTTCTCGGAGACGCTCATGTGAGGGAAGAGCGCGTAGTCCTGGAACACCATCGCGACGCCGCGCTTGCCCGGCTCGGTGCGGGTCACGTCCGCCGCGTCGATGCGGATGCTGCCCTCGCTCGCGGGCTCCAGGCCGGCGATCGTCCGCAGCAGCGTGGTCTTGCCGCAGCCCGACGGACCGAGGAGGGCGAAGAACTCGCCGTCGGCCACGTGCAGGTCCAGCCCGTCGACGGCGCGGACGCCGTTCGGGTAGACGGTTGCGAGGCCTTCGATGTCGATGCCCGCCATCAGCTCTTGATCCCTCCGTGGAAGCGGAACCCGTAACGCGAGTTCACCAGCAGGTACAGCACGACGACCGGGATCGAGAACAGCAGCGAGAACACCGGCAGCACTTGCAGGTTCACGCTGCCGCCTTCGTCGGTGAGGGTCTGCATCAGCACCGCACCGGGCTGCTTGTCGATCGACCGGATGAGCAGGAAGGGCACCAGGAAGTTGCCCCAGGAGTTGACGAACGCCCAGACCATGATGGTCGCCAGCCCGGGGCGTGCGACCGGGAGTACGACATCGCGCAGGATCTGGCCGGTGGACGCGCCGAAGACCCGCGCCGACTCCTCGTAGGACTTGGGGACCGCGTCGACGAAGTCCTTCAGGATGAAGATGGCCGCCGGCAACAGCCCGCCGGTCATCACCAGCGCGACGCCGAACCGGGAGTCGATCAACCCGAGCTGGAACATCATCACGAAGATCGGGACCATCGCCGCCGTCCCGGTGACGACCGAGGACAGCAGCAGCAACCCGTACAGCAACGCGTCCCGGCCGGGGATGCGGACCCGCGACAAGGCGTACGACGCCAACGCGGCGAACGCGGTGACCGCGACAGCGGTCGTCACGCAGATCAGCAGCGAGTTGACCATCGAGTGCATCGCGTACGGATGGCCGAGCGTCTTCCGGACGTTCTCCAGCGTCCAGTCCGGCCAATGCACTCCGAGGCCCGGCGAGGCGTCGAACGGCGCCGACGCGATCCACAGCATCGGTACGGCGAAGAACAGCGTGATAGCGCAGATCAGGACGTAGAACCCGATCCGGCGCACGACGTAGCCGGGCCTCATGAGCGCCTCCGGAGCAGCCGCAGATAGACCAGTGAGACCAGGAGGTTCGCGATCAGCAGCAGGAACGAGATCGCCGACGAGTACCCGAGCTCACCGCCCTGCAGCGCCACGTTGTAGATGTAGACCGGCACCGTCTCGGACTCGTGGTTCGGTCCGCCCTTGGTGAGCAGGAACGGCGAGAAATCGTTCGCCGTCCACAGCGAGATCAGCAGCGTGTTGGTCAGCACATGCCCGCGGATGTGCGGAAACACGATGTCCCGCAGCGTCTGCCACCCCGATGCCCCGACCATCCGCGCCGACTCGAGCTGCGACGGCGGGACGGCCTGCAGCGCCGACGAGTAGAGCATCATCGAGAACGCCGTACCGCGCCATGTGTTGAACACCACCAGACACGCCATCGGGTAGTCGATGAGCCACGCGGTTCCCGGCGTACCCAGGATGCCGTTGAGCGTGCCGCCGTCCCGGTCGTAGAACGCGACCCACAGGTACGCGACCACGGTCGACGGCAGGATCCAGGCCAGCAGCGTGAAGGCCTCGACCGTACGGCGGACCACCGGGCGAGTGCGGCGAAGGACCCACGCCAGTGTGAACCCGAGGATGTTCTGCCCGATGATGGCGGAGCCGAGCACGAACAGCAACGTCAGCCACAACGCGTTGTGGAACAGCGCGTCGTTGAGCGCCTTCGTGTAGTTCGACAACCCCACCACCGACGGCGACACGGCCTCGACGCCGGTCAACCGGTAGTTGGTGATGCCGATGTAGATCGTCCAGATCGCGGGGAAGACCAGGAAGGCGCCGATCAGCAGGAGCGCGGGCGCGACGAAGCCGAAGGCGCGGCCGACGCCGAGTCCCGCGACGTCCCCGGCCGGACCACGGGTACGCCGTGCCGGCTCAGGGGGCCGAGCCGGCACGGGTGCGGAGGCGGAAGTCATCAGTTACTGGTGACCTTGTCCTTGCCGCCGGCCGCGGTCTCGACGACCTTCTGGTACGCCGTCGCGGCGGCGTCGGTGCTCTTGCCGCCGACCACGTCCGCGGTCGCCTGCTGCAGTGCCGCGGAGACCTTCGGGTACTCCGCCCGGCCCGGACGGTACTGCGTGATCGGCAGCACCTTCTCGGCGACGAAGCTCAGCATCGGGTCGCTCTTCAGCACCTCGCTGTTGACGTCCGACCGCTGCGTGATCTTGGCGGCGCCGGCCAGCGACTCCTTGACCATCTCCGCGGAGTTCATGAACTGCAGGAACTCCCAGGCCTGCTGCGGGAACTTGGTGTTCGGGTTGATCACGGTCGCGCCGCCGCCCGACATCGACACGAAGTCCTGGCCCTTCACGCCGGCGCCCGGCTTGCTCGCCGGGATCAGCGCCCACCCGACCGCGGTGTCCCGGTCGGCCATCTTCGCGACGCCGGCCTTGGGTTCGACGACGCTGCGCCAGAAGTAGTCGCTCTCGAGCAGGATGCCGATCTTGTTCGCGGCGAACTCGGCGAACGACTTGTCCCGGCCCTTGGCCTCGCGCTGCAGCACGGGGTCACCGAGACCCGTCGAGTAGACCTGGTGGTAGAAGTCCAGCACCTGGCGCAGTTGCGAGGTGTTGCCCAGCCACTTGCCGTCGGAGTTCACGGTCGCGCCGGTGCCGACCAGCAGCGGCAGTACGCCCTGCATGGTGGTCGCCTCACCCATCGCGGTGCCGGCGTTGATCTGGATCGGCGTCACACCGGAGATTTTCTTGAGCGCCTGACCTGCGGAGATGATGTCGTCCCAGGACTTCGGCTGCCAGTCGGCGGGCAGTCCGGCCTGCTGGAAGAGCTTCTTGTTGAAGTACAGGACCCGTCCGTCGGTGCCACCGGGTACGCCGTACCGCTGGCCGTTGTAGCTGCCGAGCGCCTGGACCGACTCCGGGATCTGCTTCCAGCCGTCCCAGTCGTCGACCTTGGCGGCCTCGCCGACGGTGTCGGTGAGCGGCTTGATGTAGTTGGCCTGGGCGAACTCGCCGACCCAGATGCCGTCGATCTGGAACAGGTCCGGTCCGGACTTGTTCGACAGGTCGAGGGAGAGCTTCTGCTTGTAGACCTCGTCGTCGGAGCCGTCGCCCTGGAACTTGACCGTGACGTCGACGCCCTTGCCCTTCTGGTCGGCGACGAACTTCGGGATCAGGACGTCTTGGACGAAGGTTGCCCCGGCGCTGCTCTTGCCGCCCTTGACCGAGTTCGACCCGAAGGTCAGCTCGACCTTCTTGGCGTCGGCGTTCCGGTTCGCGTCCTGGTCGCCGCTGCCGGAGTCGGACGAGCCGAGGCATCCGGTGAGCAGGGCGAGGGCCGCGGCGCCGAGTACGCCGGCGGTGGTCAACCGCGAGAGTGATCGCATCAGGGCTCCTTGCAGAAATGGTCCGGCGACAGTGCCGGTCAAACATTGGCACTCATCCGCGACTATGTGAAGACTTTTTCCCAACCCCGAGGCGAACGTTGTCGGGGGCTGTAGGCAACCAACCGTGAACTGTCAAGTCCGGTTCCCGCGTGATGCGTTGCGGAAGAGTTAAAGGATGCTCAAGGTTCTGCGACAACCGGTAATTGTGTAGATACAGAGGGTGAGTGGCCGAGCTACTGTCTAGCCGTTCGATTCAGCGGATCGGAGGTGAATGACGTGTCACTGCTCCATGGAGTCGCTTGCCTTGTCGACGACCTGCTCGGGCATTGCTGGTGCTGGTGGTGACCTTGGCCTGCGCGGTGACGACACCGGGCTCCCGCTGACGCGCAAGCAGCGGGACATCCCGGAACTCATCCCCGAGCGCCGCTTGGCCCCACCGCGAGAGACACCGCGAGAGACAAGGAGTGAAAAACGGCCGGCCCCGACGATGTCGGGGCCGGCCGTCCTCTCGTTGGCCGGTGTTCGAACTCGACTCAGCTCTGAGCCAGCTGCATCATCTGCTTCGGCAGTGTCGTCATCTCGGCCGGGATCGGAACCTGTGGCCTGATCAGCGACAACAGGCTGGCGGCCGCGCCCGCGATCGGCAGCGGCAGGGCCAGGCCCAGCGATGCCAGCAGCGCGTTCACGAGGGCCAGCACCGCGCCCAGGATGTCCAGACTCGGGATCGGCAGACCGCTCCAGGCCTGGATCGGCGTGCCGGCAGCGCTCATCGTGCCGGTCGGTTGTGCCTGCTTGGCCTTCCCCTTGCCAAGCAGCGACGTCAGGGCGAGCCCACTGGCCTCGTTCACGAAGGTGCCGGTGTCCTCGTCGTAGTTCCACTTCTGCCCGTCGCCGCTACGGCAGGGCAGGACCAGCAGTGGAGCCGAAGCCGGCACCTTGGCCAGGTCCGCGCCGCTGTCCAGGCAGGCTCCGGTCGTCGCAAGGGCGCCACCGACGCTCTTGCTCATCGCGACCTGCAGCTGGCCGGACTCGGTGTAGATCCACTCCTGGGTCTTGCCTTCCTTGCCCGGGGCGCACGCCATCATGACCGCCATCGGGACCTTGTCGGCCGTGACGAACGTCAGGCAGTAGCGCGTGTCGGAGCGCGTGGCGATCTGTTGTGCCACACCCACCGATACGCCCGGGGCCTTCGAACCACTGGGTTCCGGGTTCGCGGCTTGGGCCGGTACGGCGGTGGCGATGGCCACGCTGACCGCGAGCACCACCACGCCGGTGCGGCTGAACAGCTTGCGGATGATCAAGACAACCTCCAGAGGTCGTGCCATCTCGTGGCGTCAGGTCGTCGGGACCCCGTGGCGCGAGCCGGGTTTGCCGGCAGTGACTCAGCGCGACGTTGACGCCACAACCAGTAAGGCACAGGTGTGACCGAGGGGGTTATGCCGATTCCGCGAAACTTGATGCCAATGGCAACTAACTGCCAGGCGAAGTTCGTTGCGCAAGGCATCTACATCGAGTCGTCAGCTCGCTGTGTGGTCGCCGTGCGGAGGCTGTGAGTCGTTCGAGATCTTACGGCAATCCGGTGGTATGCCGGTCATCGTCAGTGCATGGTTGATGCCCTAGGCAACTGAGTGGTCAGTGGTGCTGTTTGGTGTCCTTGGGGTCCGGCGCCAGCTCCTGCTCGGTGGCGAGGCGCTCGTCGGCAGGGCCTTCGCGGGTGCTGCCGGTGCCGGCGGGGAGGTCGGCGGACGCATCACTCTGTGTGATCTCGCCTCCGACCTTGTCACTTGATGCAGTCGAAGTCACCGCAGGGGTGCCGTTCGTCGCCTGGGCGCGCAGTTCGCGCATCTCCTTGCGGCGGCGCAGGCCTCGCCCGAGGCCCTTCTTCAGCAGCCACAGGGCGACGACGAGGGCGGCGCCGGTGACCGCGCCGAGGAAGAACACGGTCGGCACCGAGACGCCGAAGTCGACGCCGAAGACCTCCAGCTTGGTGGAAGCGCTCGACGAGACCGAGACGCCCAACCCAAACAGCACGACCAGCACGATCAGGACGATTCCGAGAACGGCCATGGCGACCCGCCTATCTGCCGGCCCAGAGCCGGCCCTTCAGGCCTCACTGCTTAACAGTGCGGAGAGCAGCGCCACCGCGCCGCTCTTGTCGAGTGGGTTGTTCTGGTTCCCACACTTTGGTGACTGTACGCACGACGGGCATCCATCCGTACATTCACAGTGTGCAATCGCCTCGCGTGTCGCCGTCAACCACTCGCGCGCCGCGGCGTACCCGTGTTCGGCGAAGCCGGCCCCGCCGGGGTGGCCGTCGTACACGAAGACCGTCAGTCGGCCGGTGTCGGCGTGGCGGGCGGTCGAGACACCGCCGATGTCCCAGCGGTCGCAGGTGGCGAAGAGTGGGAGTAGGCCGATCGACGCGTGCTCGGCGGCATGCGCCGCTCCCGGCACGTCTTCCAGCCCGAGGCTCTCGACGGCGGTGTCGGGCATGGTCCACCACACGGCCTTGGTTCGCAGGGTGCGCTCCGGCAGGTCGAGCGGCTGTTCGTCGAGTACGTCGCCGGTCGCGATCAGCTTGCGCTGGTACGAGATGACCTGGCTCGTCACCTGGACCCAGCCGCGCGACAACTCCGCCGTACCCCACGAGCACGTTTCCTCGGTCGCGAGGATGCTGATCTCGGTGACGTCCCGCGCGAAGGTCGTGTAGTCCGGGGAGGCCGGCTCGACGACTGCGGCGTGCCCCTCGAGGTCGAGCGAGCGCACCAGGTAGGACTCACCCGCGTGGACGTAGACGGCGCCCTCGTGGACCGATGCATGGGCCGAGCCGCCGTCGACCGTGCCGAGCAGACGGCCGGTCTGGGCCTCCACGATCTGCACCGTCTTCCCGCCGGCCGACCGGATGTCGATGGCGTCGACGGCTCGCTCGCGGCGCGTCCAGAACCACCCGTGCGGCCGTTCGCGCAGCGCGCCCTGCCGCACGAGCTGGGCGATCACCTGCGCCGTCGTCTCGCCGAAGACCTCGAAGTCGTCGGGAGTCAGCGGCAGCTCTTGCGCCGCGGCACACAGCTGAGGCCCGAGCACGTACGGGTTCTCCGGGTTGAAAACCGTAGCCTCCACCGGGCGCCCGAAGATCGCTGCCGGATGTCGCACCAGGTAGGTGTCCAGCGGGTCGTCCCGTGCGATCAGCAGCGCCACCGCGTCCCCACCGGCCCGGCCTGCGCGTCCAGCCTGCTGCCAAAGCGACGCGCGTGTACCTGGCCAGCCAGAGAGCAGTACGGCGTCCAGCCCCGCAATGTCGATGCCCAGCTCGAGAGCGTTCGTTGCCGCGACTCCCGTGAGCTCACCGCTCTGCAGCATGCCCTCGAGCCGCCGGCGTTCCTCAGGTAGATAGCCGGCCCGGTACGCCGACACCTGGTCGATCAGTGTCGGGTCGACCTCGGCCAGGTTCTCCCGGGCCGTCATCGCGACCGACTCGGCTCCACGCCGCGACCGGACGAAGGCGACCGTACGGACACCTGTGACGACCAGATCGGTCAGGAGATCGGCCACCTCGGCTGTGGCGGACCGGCGTACCGGTGCGCCGTTCTCGCCGTGCAAAGAGGTCAGAGGCGGCTCCCACAGGCCGAACGCGATGCCGCCACGCGGAGAGCCGTCCTCGACCACCTCCACCATCGGCAGCCCGGTCAGGCGCTCACCTGACACGGCCGGCTCGGCCACGGTCGCCGAGGCGCAGACAAAGATCGGATGCGCCCCGTACTGCGCGCACACCCGACGCAGCCGCCGCAGTACGCCGGCGACATGCGCACCGAAGACGCCGCGGTAGTGGTGGCACTCGTCAACCACGACGTACTGCAGGCAGCCCAGGAAGCGCGCCCAGCGTTGATGGTTCGGCAGGACCGACCGGTGCAGCATGTCCGGGTTGCTGAGCACGTACGTCGCGTAGTCGCGCGCCCAGTCGCGCTCGGTCCGCTCCGAGTCGCCGTCCAGCGTCGTGGCCCGCAGACCGGGCACGGAGTACGCCGAGACCGCGCGGAGCTGATCGTGCGCGAGCGCCTTGGTCGGAGACAGGTACAACACAGAGGCGGTACGGCGGTGTGGTGAGGCCGCCTGCGCGATGCTCAACGTGGCGAAGGCCGGCAGCAGGTACCCGAGCGACTTACCGGACGCCGTCCCGGTCGCGACGACCACGTGTTTCCCGGCGTACGCCGCCTCGGCCGTCGCCACCTGGTGAGTCCAAGGGGCCGTGATGCCGGCGTCCCGCAGCTGGTCGAGGACCTCGGGCGGGACCCAGCGCGGCCAGTCACACGTTTGTCCCACGCGCGGCGGCACCGACTCGACATGCGTCAGCCGGTCGTCGCGACCGGCGGCCAGGCGCTTCAGGACGGCAGCCGCCTCACCACCTGCACGCATACCGGCACCTTAGGCCCTGGCATGGACACTTGCTCGCTGAGGACCAGCTGAGAGCTGCACGGTCGGATGCACGCGCTTTTTCGGGACGGGAATCGACTTCGGGTGGGCGAGATGAAAGAGTTTTCGGCAACGGGTCTCACTCACGGTCCGTACATGGTTGAATGCAGCAGTTCACGGGATCGGAGGCCGAAGTGGATCTGTCGCTGACCGCGCGCGCCGAGGGCGGGCGCACCGTCATCGAGGTTGCGGGGGAGATCGACGTCTACACCGCACCGAAGCTCCGCGAGAAGATCGCCGCGCTCGTCGACGAAGGGGTCTACGACCTGGTCATCGACCTGGAACGCGTGGAGTTCCTGGACTCCACCGGCCTCGGCGTTCTCGTCGGCGGACTGAAACGGGTGCGCACCCACGACGGATCCCTGTCCCTGGTCTGTACCCAGGAACGGCTGCTGAAGATCTTCCGGATCACCGGCCTGACCAAGGTCTTCGACATCCACCCGGACGTCGCCTCGGCGATCTGATCACAGCGAAACGGGTCCACCTCACTACGTTCGGTGAACGTTGCGCCCAGGTTCCGGCGCAGGTCTTGCCGGGTCGGCCGGGTATGGCGTAGACCACCCTGTCGTCAGGTCTGGTCGGGAACCCGTTAGAGTAACCCACCGCGCCAGGCCACTGGCGCTGTGTCGTATTTCCCCAACCCTTCGGTTGCGGCAGACGGGGGCCGTCAAGCCTGGATGGGTTGCCTACAAGGAGGACGGATGTCCGCGCTGCTTGCTCCACAAGCGGTGGATCTTTCGTCGAGCAACACCACACTGGTGATCGTCGTCGGGGTGATCGCGATTCTCGCGGTCGTCATCGCGATGGTCTTCCGGGGCCAGGTGCTTGCCGCGAACGATGGCACCGAGAACATGAAAACGATCGCCGCGGCGGTTCAGGAAGGCGCCTCGGCGTACCTGAACCGGCAGTTCCGGACATTGTCGATCTTCGCCGTGGTCGCGTTCCTGCTGCTGTTCCTGCTGCCGGCGCACACCGACGGCGGCAACGAGACCACGCTGAAGATCTTCCGCTCTGTGTTCTTCCTGGTCGGCGCGGGCTTCTCCGCCGCGATCGGCTACCTGGGCATGTGGCTCGCGACGCGCGCCAACGTCCGGGTGGCCGCGGCCGCGCGGGACGAGGGCCGCGATCCGGCCATGCGGGTCGCGTTCCGCACCGGCGGCACCGTCGGCATGGCGACCGTGGGCTTCGGCCTGTTCGGCGCCGCGCTGGTCGTGCTGCTGTTCAAGGGTGACGCCCCGACGGTGCTCGAGGGCTTCGGCTTCGGCGCCGCGATGCTCGCGATGTTCATGCGGGTCGGCGGCGGTATCTTCACCAAGGCTGCCGACGTCGGCGCCGACCTGGTCGGCAAGGTCGAGCAGAACATCCCCGAGGACGACCCGCGGAACGCCGCGACGATCGCCGACAACGTCGGGGACAACGTCGGTGACTGCGCCGGTATGGCGGCCGACCTGTTCGAGTCGTACGCCGTGATGCTGGTGGCCTCGCTGATCCTCGGCAAGGCCGCGTTCGGCGAGCAGGGCCTGATCTTCCCGCTGATCGTGCCGGCCATCGGCGCGCTCACCGCGGTCCTCGGTGTCTTCCTGACCCGTCCGCGGACCGGCGAGAACGGTCTGCGCACGATCAACCGCGCGTTCTACATCTCCGCGGTGGTCTCCGGTGTGCTCTGTGCGGTGGCGGCGTTCGTCTACCTGCCGGGCAGCTTCAAGGACCTCACCGGCGCGACCGAGGCGATCGCCGCGCACGACGGCGACCCGCGGCTGATCGCGACCTTCTCGGTCCTCATCGGCATCGTGCTGGCGGCGATCATCCTGGCGCTGACCGGCTACTTCACCGGCACCGAGGACAAGCCGGTCAAGGACGTCGGCAAGTCGTCGCTGACCGGTGCCGCGACCGTGATCCTGTCCGGTATCTCGGTCGGCTTCGAGTCCGCCGTCTACACCGCCGTGGTGATCGCGGCGGCCGTGTACGGCGCCTTCCTGGTGGGTGGCACCGGTGTGGTCGCGCTGTTCGCGATCGCGCTCGCCGGTTGCGGTCTGCTGACCACCGTCGGCGTCATCGTCGCGATGGACACCTTCGGCCCGGTCTCCGACAACGCGCAGGGCATCGCCGAGATGTCCGGTGACGTGGACGGCGAGGCGGCCCAGATCCTCACCGAGCTGGACGCCGTCGGCAACACCACGAAGGCCATCACGAAGGGCATCGCGATCGCGACCGCCGTACTGGCCGCGACCGCGCTGTTCGGTTCGTACACCGACGCCATCCGCACCTCGCTGGCCGAGAACTACGCCAAGTTCGAGGCGGACGCGCTGGTGTTCAACCCGGGCACGCTGGTCGGCCTGATCCTCGGTGCCGCGGTCGTGTTCATGTTCTCCGGTCTCGCGATCAACGCCGTCGGCCGCGCCGCCGGTGCGGTCGTCTACGAGGTACGTCGCCAGTTCCGCGACATCCCCGGGATCATGGAGGGCACGGGCAAGCCGGAGTACGGCAAGGTGGTGGACATCTGCACCCGCGACTCGCTGCGGGAGCTGGCCACCCCGGGTCTGCTGGCGCTGACCGCGCCGATCGCCGTGGGCTTCGGTCTCGGCGCCGCGGCGCTGGCCGGCTACCTGGCCGGTGCGATCGGCTCCGGCACGCTGATGGCGGTCTTCCTGGCCAACTCCGGTGGTGCCTGGGACAACGCCAAGAAGCTGGTCGAGGACGGCAACCACGGCGGCAAGGGCTCGCCCGCGCACGAGGCCACCGTCATCGGTGACACCGTCGGTGACCCGTTCAAGGACACCGCCGGTCCCGCCATCAACCCGCTGATCAAGGTGATGAACCTGGTCTCGGTGCTGATCGCGCCGGCCGTGGTGGGGATGTCGTCGATCGGCGACGACACCAACACGCCGCTGCGGATCGTCATCGCGGTCGTCGCCGTGGTGATCCTGGCCGCGGCCGTGTACGTCTCCAAGCGCCGGGAGTCGGTCATCTCCGACACTCCGGCCGAGGTGAACGCCGCAGCCTGATCGCAGGATCTGCCGAGACGGCCCGCCGGTTCCGACCGGCGGGCCGTTCCGTATGTCTGGACCCGAACCGTCCGCTCACTTACTGTCATGGTGTGAGGATTGCCCGGGTGTCCGCGCTGCTGCTTCTCGTTGCGGCGGGCGTTCTGGCAATGCTGCAGCCGGCGAACGCGGCGACACCGCAACCGGATGTCTCCTATCTCAACGCCGCCCACCAGCTCAACCTGACCATCAGCGAGGCCGCCCACACGGCGGCGGCCAAGGGCCGGACCTCCTGCGTACGGCGGGTCGCCGCCCAGCTGGAACGTGACCATCGCAAGCTTTCCGCACAGGAGCTCGACGTCGCCACGCGGCTCAATATTCTGCTGCCGACAGCACCTTCGGCGGCCCAGCGTCGCCAGCTCGACGTACTTGCGGCCAAGGCCGGCACCACGGCGTACGACGCCGCCTGGCTGGCCTTCCAGCGTCAGGAGCACCAGCAGTATCTGGCACTGGTAGAAGGCGAGCTTCCGATCAGTGCATCGCCTGCCGTCGAGGCACTGGCCGACGGCGCCAAGCCGGTCATCCAGATGCACCAGCGCTCGATCACGGGTACCTGTCGCGTCGGGACCACCACTCCGGTGGTGCCGACTGGAGAGGGCGGCCAGCAGGCCGAAGCCAACCTTGCCCGTACCAGGGCCGCACTGATCCTCATGGGTATCGGAGTGGTGCTGCTTCTGGTCGGCAAGTCGATCTCGCTGAAGCGACGCGTCCTGGGGATCGCAGCACTCGCGGCGGGTCTCGTGATGATGTTCGGAGGCCAGCCCGCCAACACTGGAAAGGTCCCGGATGCGGGTAAGTCGACCGCGGACCGAGAGGCCGCTGTACCGCCTGTCCGTCTGAAACTGCCCGGTGTGCTGGAGGCCTCGGTGCAGCCGGTTGCTGCCGGTGGCGACGGTCGGCTGGAGGTACCCAAGTCGGCCGCTGACGTGGGCTGGTGGGCCGCAGGTGCGGCGCCAGGCTCTGTTGGTGGCACAGTGCTGCTCGCGGGTCATGTGGACACCACTCGCGGGCGCGGGGTCTTCGCAGCGCTCTCCGGCGTACCGGTCGGCGCCAGGGTCGCGGTGACGGGTGGAGACGGCGGCGAGCACTGGTACCGCATCGTTGCGCGCCGTACCTATAAGCAGGAGGCCCTGCCCGCCGACCTGTTCCACGGTGCAGCGAAGCCCCGGTTGGCGTTGGTGACCTGCACGGGTTCGTACGACCGTACGGCGCACCGCTACAGCGAGAACCTCGTGCTCTACGGCGTTCCGCTGGACTGACCTTCTGGTAGTCACTTCCAGACCGAAGTACGTCGTACGTCGACTTTCGGCTGATGTGCGGGACCCTCCGCATGGGGGATCGTCGGGGTTGTGGTCAGGGGCATAACCGATAGCAGCCGCCCGCGGACCGGCGGCAGAATCAACCCAGGGGTGGACACACCGGATCCGCCCGGGGTCCGATGCCCGGCACCCGTCCGGCCTCGATACTGATCTCATCACGACACAACCCGCCCGACCGGGGACACTTCACGCAGGCGAACGAGGAGCACGGCGATGATCGAGGCAAAAGGCCTCACCAAGCGATACGGCGCAACAGTTGCCGTTGACAACCTGTCTTTCGAGGTGAAACCCGGCAGGGTGACCGGCTTCCTGGGCCCGAACGGGGCCGGCAAGTCCACCACCATGCGGATGATCCTCGGACTCGACACCCCGACGTCCGGCGAAGTCACCATCGACGGACAGCGGTACCGCGACCTGCACCGGCCGCTGACCAAGGTCGGCGCGTTGCTGGACGCCAAGTGGGTGCACCCGAACCGCTCGGCGCGGTCCCACCTGATGTGGATGGCCGCGTCCAACAAGTTGCCGAAGTCATCGGTCGACAAGGCGCTCGACATGGTCGGCCTGACGTCGGTCGCGAACAAGCGGGCCGGCGCCTTCTCGCTGGGCATGTCCCAGCGGCTCGGTATCGCCGGCGCGCTGCTCGGCGACCCGGAGGTGCTGCTGTTCGACGAGCCGGTGAACGGTCTCGACCCGGAGGGCATCGTCTGGATCCGGACCTTCATGCACCGGTTGGCCGACGAGGGCCGCACCGTGCTGGTCTCCAGCCACCTGCTGTCCGAGATGGCGCTCACCGCCGAGGACCTGGTCGTCATCGGCCGCGGCAAGCTGATCGCGCAGAGCACCACCCAGGAGTTCGTCGACCGCGCCAGCGGTACGACGGTGAAGGTGCGGACGCCGCAGCTCGACCAGTTCGCCGGCGTGCTGAACCAGCAGCACCTGACCACCCGGATCGAGGACGTCGAGGACCAGGGCAAGGTGCTGTTCGTCGAAGGCGACCTGACCACCGACCAGATCGGCGAGGCCGCCGCCGCGCACGGCATCGTGCTGCACGAGCTGACGCTGCAGCGCGGTTCGCTGGAGCAGGCATTCATGCAGATGACCGGTGATTCGGTCGAGTACCACGCGCACGAGGAGATCGCCGCTGTGACCTCGCTCGACGCACCCGACGCCGCCGAGGTGGCCGCGGGTCCGAAGGAGGACAACTGACATGTCGGTGATCGCTGTCGAACGCATCAAACTCTTCTCCACCCGCTCACCGTGGTGGTGCATGATCATCGCGGCCGTGCTGACCGTCGGGTTCGCGGCCTTGACGACCGGCTTCCTGAAGGGCGCCGACGAGCAGCAGGCGACCATCTTCATCACCCAGCCTGGCGCGCAGCTGAGCCAGATGGTGATGATGGTGATGGCCGCGCTGGCCGTCACCACGGAGTACCGGTTCGGCACCATCCGGACCAGCTTCCAGGCCGTTCCGCAGCGCGCCGCGCTGCTGCTCGGCAAGACCGCGGTGGTTGCGTTCCTGGCCGGCGTCATCGGCCTGATCGCGTCCTTCGGCGCCTGGGGGATCGGCAGCCTTTTCGCGAGCAACGCGGACCTGGCGATCGACACCGGCGCCGAGTGGCGGCTGCTGGCCGGCCAAGGTCTGATCTTCTCGATCTCCGCGGTGTTCGCGGTGGCGGTCGGCATCCTGATCCGGCAGAGCGCCGGTGCGATCGCGATCCTGATCCTCTGGCCGCTGCTGGTCGAGAACCTGGTCAACCTGATCCCGAAGGTCGGCGACGACCTGGCCAGGTGGGCGCCGTTCGCGAACGGCAGTTCGTTCCTCAACCAGGGCCAGGACTTCGGTCTGGCCGGACCGGGCGCGGGCGGCAGCGACTTCGCGCTCAGCCCGTGGTGGGCCTTGCTGTACTTCGCCGGCTGGGCGGCGGCGCTGATGACGATCGCCCTGGTGTCGGCGAGCAAGCGCGACGCCTGACAAGTCCACCCCGGTCAGCGGTTGAGGGGCCCCTGACCGGGGCAGGGGCCCGGCCGGGCTGAGGGGTCCTGGTCGCGACGGCCCGTGGTGCATCCGGTCTCCGGATGAACCACGGGCCGTTTCCCGTCCTGATTCGGGCCTGGCCGCGTGGCCCGCCGACGCATTACGGTGCCGCGCATGACGGACTGGGCGCACGTGCGTGAGGCGGGTTTCGAGGTTCCGGGAGGTCGGCCGGTGGGGGAGATGGTGGCCGAGCTGGTAGGGATGCTGCGGTCACCGGATCCCGTCGTACGGGACCGGCAGGCGTACTCCGTGCTGGCGACCTGGATCGGGCGCGGCGTGCTGTCGACGGACGAGCTGCGGGCGCTCGGCGACGAGATGGTGCCGCGGTTCACCGACCCGGAGATCCAGGCGCGGACGTTCGCTCCGCTGATCCTGGACTCGATCGTGACGGCCGGCGTCTTCGAACCGAGCTGGGTGCCGCCGTTCGAGCGCTGGTACGTCGCCGAGGAGGATCTGCGGGGGTACGACGAGAAGCTCGGCTGGTTGCACGCGGTGGCGCACGGCGCGGATCTGCTCGGGGCGCTCGGGCAGCACGCGGCGGTGGAGCCGGTGCAGATGCTGCGGCTCGGGATCGGGCGGTTGCTGACCCCGACGCCGTACGTGCTGCGGGACATGGAGGACGACCGGCTCGGGTACTCGCTCGCGGCGACGCTGACGCGCGACGACCTCACCGGCAGCGACGCGACCGACTGGCTGGACCCGGCGATCCGGCAACTGTCGAAACCGCCGGCCGAAGGGATCACGCCCGAGGTGACGAACACGATCCGCACGCTGCGGGTGCTGTACGTGCTCGCCGACCACGGTCTGCTGGTCAGGGATGCGAAGAAACTCACACGGATTCCGCAGGCCGACCAGGTCAAGACAAAGCTCGCGGACGTGCTCCGGATCGTCACGCCGTACTATCTCTGAGCCTGAAGTGGTCGGCGGCAACTACCTGCAGGGGTACGACGCATCCGACTTTCGTCTGGACTTTCCCTGAATCCTCCCCGAGGAACGGCACGTCGTAGTCCAGGGCGGAGTACAGGTGGTTTCAGGTGGCAGTGGAGGCTCGGTCCGTGACAAGGTCTCTGCTGGCACGCCATGGCCCCCTCCCATGGTGGAGCCAACGCCACTACCGGAGTAGTGCCAACACCATCAGATCTGGTCCCCGGCGAGGTTAGCTTTGACTTACACAGCCGCTGGGGGCAGCGGGTTTCAGAGAGGGCGCGTGGAAGTCATGGTTGCGACATACCTGAAGAGATGGGTGGGCAACCGCATTCTCAACAGGACCACCCGCAAGGGTGGCCTCGACCTGTCGAAGATGCGGATGTTCCCGCGCCAGGTCTCGATGCCGTTGCGCCGCGAGGGGCTCGATCCGGTCCCGGAGCTGGCCCAGGTGCGCGAGACCGAGCCGGTGCACAAACTGGCTCATCTGTTCGGGCTGAACGTCTTCGTCGTGAGCGGTCATGCCGAGGCGAAGGCAGTGCTCGCCGACAGCACGAACTTCAGCAACGACATCCGGCCGCTGGTCGGCTCGGACCCGAACAAGCCGTCCGAGGGCATCGGGGGTCTCGGGTTCACCGATCCGCCGGACCACACCCGGCTGCGGAAGCTGCTGACGCCCGAGTTCACCAAGCGCAAGCTGGCCCGGCTGGAGCCGGCGATCGAGAAGATCGTCAACGACCAGCTGGACCTGATGGAGGCCAAGGGCCCGGTCGCCGACATCGTCGCGGACTTCGCCTTCAACGTGCCGTTCCTGCTGATCGCGGACCTGCTCGGTGTCGAGGAGTCCGACCGCGATCGCTTCCGTGCGCTCGGGCCGGCCCGGTTCGACCTGTCCGGCGGCGGGATCGGGGTGTTCGGGTCGGCGTCGGAGTCGCGGGACTTCCTGTTCGAGATCGTCCGCAAGCAGCGGGAGAACCCCGGCGACGGGCTGATCGGGTCGATCATCCGCGAGCAGGGTGACGACCTCGACGACATCGAGCTCGGCGGGCTGGCGGACGGGGTGTTCCTGGGCGGGTACGAGACGTCCGCGAGCATGCTGGCGCTGGGCACGCTGGTGCTGTTGCGCGACCCGTCGAACTTCGAGCGGATCCGCAACGAGCCGGGTGCGGTCGACGTGATCGTCGAGGAACTGCTGCGGTACCTGACCGTGGTGCAGGTCGCGTTCCCGCGGTTCGCCCGGCACGACCAGGAGCTGTTCGGTCAGCAGGTGAAGAAGGGCGATCTGGTCGCGGTGTCGCTGTCCGGCGCGGATCGGGACAAGAAGGTCTTCGGCGCGGACGCCGAGGACTTCTACCCACGCCGTACGGTGTCGTCCGCGCATCTCGCGTTCGGACACGGCATGCACCGGTGCGTCGGCGCCGAACTGGCCAGGATGGAGCTCCGCGCGGCGTTCACCGCCCTCGCGCACCGCTTCCCGGACCTGTCGCTGGCCGTCCCCGAGGAGCAGCTCCGCTTCCGCGACTTCTCGATCGTGTACGGCGTCGAGTCCCTCCCCGTCCGCCTCCACGCATCCCCCGCCGAACAGGTCGCCGGCTGACCCGTGGGTTAGGTCAGCTGGAACCGTTCGGCGAACTGGGTCAGTTCGTCCAGGTCTGGGGTGGTCACTACCAGGCGGGTGACGCCTTGGGACTCGTAGGTTGCTGCGGCTTCTGATGTTAGGTCGATGGAGGCCCAGCGGGTGTACTCGAGGTTGGGGCGGGTCGACGTGGCCAGCTTCCATTGGGCCGCGCGTTCGGCCGGGGTCAGCGCGCCGCCTGGGAAGTACCCGTCGCCCCGGGTGCCTGCGCGGCGGGCGGCCGCGCGGCTGGAGCCGCCGATGTGGATCGGCAGTGGCGCCAGCGGATGCGGGAAGCTGCTCAGGTCCTCGAACTCGAAGAACTCGCCCGAGTAGCTGACGCGATCCCCCGACCACAGCAGCCGCAGTACGTCGATTGCCTCGTCCGTACGTCGTCCGCGGGACGCGAAGTCCACACCCACCGCCCGAGCTTCCCCCGGCAGACTGCCCACGCCGACGGTCAGCAAACGCATCCGCCCCTTCGACAGTACGTCGAGGGTCGCCAGCCGCTTCGCCAGCACCACCGGGTGGTGGTACGGCAGCAACAGCACCGCAGTCCCGAGCAGGAGCCGTTCCGTGGACGCCGCCACGAACCCGAGCAGCTCGAGCGGATCGCCGTACGGCAGGTCGGTCGGCATCTCGTACCCGCCGAAGGTGGCGCCGCGATACAGCGCCACGTGTTCCGGCACGTACAACCCCTCGAACCCGCACTCCTCCGCGCGCCGCGCGAACCTGACCAGCCGCTCCGGATCCATCCCGTACGCCGGCGTGCTGTAACTCACCGCGAATCTCATCGCCGAACCGTAAAACCCTGTCCCCAGGGTCAACGCAAACAAAGAGAAAATCTGTACGCCGAGTGCGGTTCTTGTGGCACTAGGTGGTCGTTGGCTGGATCGGGTCGTGACAGGACCGGGGGTGGGTGGTCACAATGGGCGGTCCGGCCCGAGGTGCGGGTGACGGAACAGGGAAAGGCCGTCGCGGTATGGGGAATGGCGAGATGGCGGCGGACGACGCGCTGACCGCACGGATCGCCGCCGCGATGACCGCGGCCCAGTCGGGTGGGCATGCGACGGCGGCTGCGGAGATCGAGGCAGTCCGGGCCGAGCTGGGCGGAGTGCCGAGCTACACGTTGGCGGCCGCGGAGTACGTCCGGGGTGTGACGGCCCACCATGCCAGTGACGCCGACGAGGCACTCAGAGCGGTCGATGCGTGTATCGAGATCGCCCGCGCGATCGACGAACCGGGCTGGGAAGCGAACGCCCTGCCGATCCGCATCATCAACCTCGCCCGCAGCGGCCG
Source organism: Kribbella pratensis (assembly GCF_004366075.1). Lineage (GTDB taxonomy): Bacteria > Actinomycetota > Actinomycetes > Propionibacteriales > Kribbellaceae > Kribbella > Kribbella pratensis. The sequence goes on from NZ_SODU01000002.1 coordinate 1,051,325, forward strand.
CGGCGGTGACACAGTCAACGACCTGGTCGCCGCCGAAGCAGCCTTGAACCGCACCAGGGACACCGGGCTGACCGCCTGGGCGCACACCGGCCTCGGCTACGCGTACGACGTCCTGCGGCTTTTCGAACTGTGCATTCCGCATTACGAGCTCGCCACCCAACTGGACGCCGATGTCTTCGAGCTGGCCGAGTCGCAGGCGATCGACCGGCTGAACCTCGCCGAGACGCACCTGCGCTGGGCGCACGAACTCGAACGCCTCGGTGATCCTTTGTATACAAGGGAGATCGAGGAGCGCCTGGCGTCGGCGGCGTACTGGGCGCGCGAGGCCGAGCGGGTGGTGGTCGACGACGAGACCCAGGAGTTCTGGAAACTCAGCGCCCGGCTGTGGATCGCCGCCGCCGCGACCGCCGCGAACCCGGACCAGGCGGTCGCCGACCTGACCGAGATCCGCGACGAGATCAGCAAGCTCGGCGAGACCGAGCGGCTCGCGATCGCCGGCGCCTACCTGGCCCGGGCCCTGCAGGCGCAGGGGAAGTCCGAGGAGGCCAAGGTCGCGGCGGACCGGGCGGCCGACGACCTGCTTCCGTTGGCCGACCCATCGACCCACGTCCTGGTGCTGCAGACCCGTTCGGAGGTCGAGGCGGTCGACGGTACGGCGGGTGCCCTGGCGGGCCTGGCCTACGCGCGATCGGTGGCGCGGGGGTGGTGGAAGGAGCGGCAGCGCGCGCTGAACGCCGTACGGCATGCGCTTGCCGCGCACGACCTGCCGGCCCGGCACGACGCCGAGTGGCACGCGGCGCGGCAGGACCCGCTGACCGGGGTGGGGAATCGCCGCGCGCTGGACGAGCGGCTGACCGCGGCCCGGGACTCGGGCCGGGCGGTGACGTTGCTGGCGATCGACGTGGACGATCTGAAGCTCGTCAACGACACGTTCGGCCACGCCTGCGGGGACGAATTGCTGCAGGTTGTTGCAAATCTCCTGGTAGAACAGGCGCGAGCGACCGATGCCGTGATTCGATCAGGGGGCGACGAGTTCTTCGTGGTGCTCGACCAGCCGGACGCCAAGGGCGGTGCCCAGCTGGCCGAGCGGATCCGGGTCGCCGTCGAGGCGATCGCGGCGACGACGGACACACCGTGGCTGCGCCGGCTCGGGTTGAGCCTCGGGTACGCCGCAACCGCCGAAGGAATTGCCGTGGAGCAGTTGATCTCCCGGGCGGACGAGCGTCTGTACCGGGAGAAGCGCCGCAAGAAGTGACGAAGGGTGGGAGGTGTGGTGCGGGAGACGTCCGGGGTGACGACGCGGATCGCGGCGGCGATGACGCGGGCACAGTCGGGCAATCCGGCCGAGGCGGCGCTCGAGCTGAACGCGTTGCTCGCCGAGCTGGGCCCGGAGCCCACCCACGAGCGGGCCGCCGCGGAGTACGTGCGAGCCGTCGCGGCGCATCACGCCACCGACTCGGTCGAGGCGCTGGACGCAGTCGACAGTTGCATCCGGGTGGCCCGCGCGATCGACGAGCCGGGCTGGGAGGCGAACGCGATCGCGCTCCGGATCGTCACGCTGATCCGGACCGGCGAGGGCGGTGACTCGGTCGCCGATCTGGTCGCCGCGGAGAACGCGCTGTCCCGGACCCGCGACCTCGGCCTGGCAGGCTGGGCGCACACCGGCCTCGGCTACGCGTACGACCTGCTTCGGCTGTACGAGCTGTGCATCCCGCACTTCGAGCTCGCCGCCGAGGGCGACCACGACCCGCTCGGCCTGCCCGAGGCGCCGGCGATCAACCGGCTGAACCTCGCGGAGTCGAACCTGCGCTGGGCCCACGAGCTCGAGCGGCTCGGCGACACGTCGTACGACGAGGAGATCAAGGAACGTCGGCGCGCCGCACACCGCTGGGCCGGCGAGGCGGTCGAGGTGATCCTCGCCGCCGACCTGCTCGGGTACTGGCCGATGGCCGGGCGGATGTGGCTCGCGGCGAGCAACGACAGCGCGGACGCGGGCGAGGCGGCCGTGATCCTGAAGGACTGCCGCGACCAGCTGGCCAAGCTCGGTGATCTCGAGCTGGCTGCGATCGCGGGCGCGTACCTGGCCAAGGCGTACCTGGAGTGCGACCGGATCGGTGAGGCGATGGACGCCGCGGACCGGGCGGCGAGTGACCTGCCGCCGACGTCCGATCCGCCCGTGGAGGCGTTGGTCCGGCACACCGCCGTACAGATCAGTGCGGAGGCCGGGGACACTGGTGCGTCCTCCGGGCTGCAGTACGCGCGGGCGATCAGCCGGGGCTGGTGGGCGGAGCGGTTGCGTGGGTTGTACGCCGTACGGAGCGCACTGGCCAACCACGAGCTCTCGATCCGCCACGATGCCGAGTGGCGCGCTGCGCGTGAGGATCCGCTGACCGGCGTGGGGAATCGGCGTGCGCTCGACGAGCGGATGTCGGTGGCGCAGGACTCCGGCCGCTCGATCGCGGTGATCGCGATCGACGTGGACAACCTGAAGGTCATCAACGACAGCTACGGGCACGCCAGCGGCGACGAGGTGCTGCGACGGGTCGGGACACTGCTGACCGAGCAGTGCCGCGCGGAGGACGTCGTCGCGCGCGCGGGCGGGGACGAGTTCGTCGTCGTACTCGACAACCCGGACGAGCGTGGTGCGCCTGAGCTGGTCGAGCGGATCAAGTCCGCGGCGGATCGTGAGGCCGAGCGGGCGGAGGAGCCGTGGTTCGCGCTGCTGCGATTGAGTGTCGGGCAGGCGAGCAGCACGGACGGTACGGCGGTTGCGGAGCTGCTGAAGGAGGCGGATCGGCGCATGTACGCCGAGAAGCGTCGACGCCGGCGCGCCGCTCAGTAGGTTAGGAAGCCTTCTATTACGAGGTTTCTGATCTGTGGGAGGTAGTCGGCGAGTACGTCGACCACTGGGCGGTCCATGAGGTCCGCCAGCGCTGCGAGGATCTGTCCGGTGCTCAGGTCGCCGTCGCAGGCGCCGACGAAGCCGGCCATCACGGTGTCGACCTGCTCGGCCCTCCGCATGCCACGCTGCCGTCGGAGCACGATCGTGGCCGGGTCCTCGGCTCCTGGCTGCCCGGTGGTCTCCTGGATGACGTCGTCCGCTACGTGCAGGTGCAGAGCGGTGAGGTCGGCCGGGAGGCCTTCGAGGCGTTCGAAGCGGTGCAGGACGTGCGGGCCGATCGGGCGCTCGATCTCGTACGGCCAAGCCTCCGCGGCCAGGGATCCTTCGACGTTGTGCAGCGTGATCCAGCCCATGCCGATCGCCTCGACGTTGTGCTCTTCGAGGTAGCACATCCATTCGTCGTACCTGGTGGTGTACTGCGGTGTGCCGTGCAGACCGGCGTCGCGGAGCCAGAGCTCGACGTACTCGGACGGGTCGAGTTGCTCGCGCTGGACCGCCCAGGCCGAGCGGTCGCCCGTCCAGGCGGCGATGCGGTCCTGCCAGTCCTGCCCGCGGACACAGGTCCAGTTGGCGAGCAGTTGGCACCATCCGCCGTCGGTCAGGTGGTCCGGTGCCTGGCGGACGAGCTGCTCGACCACGGCGTCGCCGGTGAACTCGGTCTCGCGGTAGGTGAGATCGCCGCCGGGCGGGGAGATCACGTACGGCGGGTTGCTGACGATCAGGTCGAAACGCTCGCCCCGGACGGGCTCGTACAGACTGCCGTCGCGGAGATCGAGGTCGATGTGGTTGAGCGCGGCCGTCGCTCTGGCGAGTTGAAGGGCGCGCGGGTTGACGTCGGTTGCTGTGAGCTGGTTGACGTGGTCCGCGAGATGCAGCGACTGAATGCCACATCCGGTGCCGATGTCGAGCGCCCGATCAGCCTTGATCGGGACGGTCAGGTGGATGAGGCTGAGGCTGGCCGGCGCGATGCCGAGCACATAGTCCGACCGCATCGCCTCCCGCCGCCCGTCGAGCCCCGGCGTGAGGTCCGCCACCACCCACCAGTCCCGCCCATCCTCCGCAAACGGCCTGATGTCCAGCACCGCCCGCACCTCGTCCCCACCACGCTCTGCGATGCCTAGGGCAATCAGATCGATCCCCGGAAACGCCTGCTCTACAAGGCTTTCCGGAACCGCCCGCTGGAGCAGGAACAGACGGATCATCGTGTCGAGCGCATCACCCGACGCCGTACGACGCGCTGCCGCCGCAGTCTCGTTCCGCGCCAACGCCCCGTTCGCCTGTACGCCGAGCCGCTCCGCAACCCCTTCCACGGTGTACCCCGCCCCGGCGAACGCCGTACGCAGCCGCTGCACCACCTGCCCCGTCAGTTCCCGCATGCCCACATCCTCGCACTCCGCGACTTGCCTACTGAGGTGGAGGGTTGCCCCCTGAGATTTCCGGCGGGCAACCCTCCAGCTGTGGGGGCTAGGGGTTGCAGGTGAGTTTGGCGTCGGCCCAGTCGGCGTGGTCGCTGGTGACGCCGTCGCCGCCGTCGGTTACCTGGAGGGTGAGGGTTTGGGAGCCGGTGACGTCGACCGTGGTGGCGGCGGTCGGTGAGGTGCCGGTCAGTTGGTCCGACGTGTAGCGGGCGGTGCCGTCGGTCAGGATCTTGAAGGTGACCTTGCCGCGGTCCTCCATTTCGTCGTCGATGCCCAGTTTGCTGGTGAAGGTCGTGCAGTTGCCGCCGAGGCGGACGCTCACCGACGAGGGGGCGTGAGCGCCCAGGCCCTTCGCGTACTGGACGCCGTCGAGCGTGATCGGGCCGCCGTCGCCGGCCGCGTCCTCGCCGTTGCTGTGGTCGCGCTCGACCGGGCCCCAACCGTTGGTGGAATCAAGGAACTCGAGGTCGCTGACCCAGTTCTCCCCGGTCGGTGCCGGCGGCAACGGCTTGTCGGCGATCGTGGCCGCGAAGAAGCCCAGCCCGCCGCCTGGCAGCTTGATCGCCTTCACGGTCTTCCCGGAATCGAGAGGTACGGCGGTGTAGAACACCCGGTAGTCCGTCGTCGTGTTGCTCAACCCGGCCGCCGTGTACCGTCCCTTGACCGACACGGCCAGCTTGGCGCCACCCGTCGTCGGATCCTGACAGCACCAGTTCGGCAACTGGAACGTGCCCTCGGACGTCGACCCGTCGGTGTAGATCACCGTCACCGTCCCGCGGGCGTTCAGGCTCGCGCCGGCGCCTAGCAGTGCTAGATGCGAGCCGGTCCCCGACACGAGGATCGGAGCCGACTGGTTCTTCACGAGGTTCGGCGTACCGGGCGCGCCGCTCGGCCAGGTGAAGTCGGCGCCCTGCACGTTCACGGTCGCGCCGGGTGTGTACCCGGCCGCCGCCAGTGCCTCGCCGTTGAAGCTGTTGCCCGACCCGTCGAAGTTCCCTTGCTTGTACGTCGACGCGTCGCTCACTCCGACCACGTTCGCAGCCTGCGACACCGAGGCGTACGGCAACTGCGCCGTACCTGTCGAGGTGTTCGTATAACTATTGCCTTGAGCAACGTATGACGCCTCCAACGTCAATGTGAAGCTCGCGGGTTTCACGTTCGCGCCGGGCGTGACCTGCAGCTTGGTTGTCACGGTTCGACCGGGGTCCACCGACGGGAAGGTGTTCGCGCCGCTGACGCTCCACCCGGCCGGAACCTGGACGTCGAGCCGTACGTCGCGCACCGTCGTCGCGGTGCCGTTGCGGAAGGACGCGGTCACCTCGGTCGCCTGACCCGGAGCGTTCCACAGTGACGGCGTGGTGAGCTCAGGCGTTCCGAAGGTGTTGGTGACATCAGGCCCGCCCACAGCCGACGTTCCCGACAGCACCACGACAGCGGTGCGGGAGGTCGGGATCGATGCCGTCTGCACGCGGACGATGCCATTGGCATAGGTGAAGGCGGCCGGGCGCCCGTCGATCGTGACGTTGCGCGGGGTGGAGCCGGTGTGGACGGTCAGCTCGTACGGGCGGGTGGCCGGCTTGCCGTCGTACGACCCGATGCCGGCGCCGATCTTCACGGTCACATCGCCGCGGCCTTGCGTCGGTGCGTCGACCGCGAACGTCTGCGTCGCGGACTTCCCGGACCGGGTCACGCGATCGTCCTCGTACATCGAGAACGACGACTTCCCGGACGGGTAGATGTCGAGGCTCACCCGGTCGCCGAAACCCTGCTCGGCGGCGGTGTTGATCCCGGGCTTCCACATCGGCACCACCGCGCCCGCCTTCACGAACAGCGGCAGTGTGTCGAGTGCGGCGTGGTACCCGTTCACAGTCGTCGGCCCTTGGTACACACGGCCCGTCCAGTAGTCGATCCACCGGCCCGCGGGCAGGTAGATCCCGTTCTTCACCTCGTCCGCGCCGTACATCGGCGCGACCAGGAACTCCTTCCCGGCCAGGAACTCGTACTTCGTCGTGTCGTCCCACGTCTTCGGGTCGGTCGGGTACTCCAGCACCAGCGACCGGTTCAGCGGAGCGCCGGTCCGGTAGGCCTCGGCGGCGTACGTGTAGAAGTACGGCAGCAACCGCTCCCGCAGTTTCAGGTACTTGCGGTTGATCGAGGTGTACGGATCGCCGTACGCCCAGGGCTGCTTGTACGCCGGGGTCGACCAGCCGGACATCGTCATGAACGCCGGGTTGAACACCTTCCACTGCATGTCCCGCACGTACGACGTCGCGGAGCCACCGAAGATCCCGTCCACATCGCCCGCGCTGTACGCGATGCCGGAGTTGCCGGACCCGGTGATCGCCGGGATCTGCCACTTGATGGCGTCGAGCGAACCGCTGTGGTCGCCGGTCCACTGCACCGCGCACCGCTGCGCGCCGGCCCAACCCTCGACCATCCACGCGAAGCCGCGGGCGTTGCTGTACTGCTCGATCCCGTCGTGCGCGGTGTCGCAGGCAGTCAGTGCGTACCGGTACCCCGGACCGACCCACGCGACGTCGAGCTTCCGGACGCGGACACCGGCTTCGCCGACCTCGGCCGGCTGCCGGTCCAGGTTCGACTGCGTCCACAGACCCATCTGGATGTTGCGCGCCCGCAGGTCGTCACCGGCCTGCTTCAGCGCCGGGATGTCCCGCTTGCCCCACCAGGTGCCGTCGACCTGCTCGGACTCGGTGTTGGCGGAGTACCCGCAGCCGTAGTCGTCGTTGACGAGCATCCAGCCGCCCGGCATGTCCTCGTCCTTGAAGCGCTGCGCGACCTTGACCGCGTCCAGCGTCGTCACCTTGTCCGGGTTGACCTTCCAGTCGTTGCTGGGATCCGGATCCGTCCCGTAGTGCCCGCGGTTGTAGCAGTCCGAGTCGCCGTACTCGAGTCCGTAGATCGGCGGCATGAACGGCCGGCCGGTGAGCTCGGTGTAGCGGTCGAGCGAGGTCTTCAGGTCGCCGATGAAGTAGTACGCGTCGAACCGCTTCTCGTCGTGCGTAGTGACAACGGGACTAGTGAAGTTGTAACTACCCGGGCTGAACGTATTGCGGAGTACGCCGTACCCCGCGGTGCTCATGTAGTACGGCGAGGCGTTCGGGTTGCCGCCGTCCTCCCAGTTGAAGTCCCGCGAGATCTTGATCGTCTGGTCGCGGTGTGAGAAGCGGCCGTTCTGCATGCCGCCGCCGAAGAACTGCTCGTTCGCGCCGCGGCCGAGGGTCTGCGTGGTGGACGTGTCCGTCCAGGACAGTGGTGTCGCCTCGGCCCACACGAGCTGGCCGTTCGAGCGGTACACCGAGAACTTCAGCGGCTGCTTCTGCGCGCGGACCTCGATCTTTCCGGTGCTCAGCGAGTAGTAGGCGCCGCGGTCCCGCCAGGTCGTCGGCGGCGTCCCGTAGTCGGTCTTGGTGACGATCTTCGAGCCTTCGCCGGTGTTGGCGGGATCGGTGAAGTTCCCGTCCGGCGCCATCCAGAGCCGGAACACGTCGTCCTTGAGGAACACGATCCGGACCTTCGCGGCCCCGGCGCTGAGGGTGTACGTCGCCTGGTCGGCGGAGAACCCGTTGACGTCACCGAGCGTGATGCCGGCGGCCTGCGCGGAGCCGGCGGTGTACACCAGCGCACCGGCTAGCAACGCTAGTGCGACTACTGAACGTTTCATGCGGACAAAGATGCTCACGACTGCCTCACTTCACGCATCAATGAACAAGATGCGGACATTGAAGCTCACCGGCGACCGGTTGTCATCAGGTCAGCTTCATCAAGTTGAAACGGTGTCGCTATCACGGAGTGAAACTCCGCGATGACGATGAGTCGCATGACGAACAGGCGTCCCACCAGCCCCAGCGGCCACGTCTTCACCAGGCGTCACGTCCTGTCGGCCGGTGTGCTGGCCGGTCTGGCGGCGGGTGTCGCGGCGGCGACGCCGGGTCTGGCCCAGGCCTCGCCGTTCGACCCGGACGCCGCGGACGGCCCCGCGCTGGACCGCGTCCGCACGCAGGGTGATCCGGACTTCCACCCGGTGCGGTTCCGGCTGCCCGAGCCGACCGGGCGCAAAGCGCTCGGGACGACGGCGATCCACTTGATCGATCGGTCCCGGCCGGATCCGAGTATGCCGAGCGGGCAGCGGGAGCTGATGATCAGCCTCTGGTACCCGGCGGGCATGTTCGGCCAAGCACCGTTCGCGAAGTACATGCCGCCGCGGACCGCGGTCGAGGTGGACGACCTGTGGACGGGTGACTACGGGCTCGCCCTGCCGAGCGGTTCGTTCGACTTCGCGAACACCGAGACGCATGCGCGCGTCGACGTACCGATGCAGCGGCTGCGGCATCCCGTCGTACTGTTCTCTCCCGGCTACCGGTACAGCCGGTTCGTGAACACCGCGCAGGTGGAGGATCTGGCCGGGCGCGGGTACGTCGTGGTCACTATGGACCACTCGCACGAGACGCCGGTGGAGTTCCCCGGCGGGCGCTTCCTGCCCGGTGCGCCGACCGCGGAGCCGGCCGATCCGGCGGAGATCCGGAAGGCGGTCGAGACCCGGACCGCGGACGCGCGGTTCGTGCTGGACGCGTTGGAGCGGCTCGCCCGCGGCGAGAATATCGATGCCGAGGGCAAGGATCTCCCGGACGGGCTGGCGGAGGGGCTGGAGCTGCGCAAGGTCGGCATGTTCGGGTTCGCGCTCGGCGGTTACACGGCCGCGAACACGATGCTCGAGGACGAGCGGGTGCTGGCCGGGCTCGACCTGGACGGCACGCTGCAGGACGACCGGCTGAAGGGCCCGCTCGGTGAGGTCGCGGAGAAGGGGCTGGACCGGCCGTTCCTGCTGTTCGGCTCGGCCGAGACGCAGCGGACCGATCCGGGCAAGGAGTACTACGACAGATCGTGGGCGACTTTCTGGGAGGCGCAGCGCGGCGGGAAGCTGAACCTGACGCTGGCGAGCACGAAGCAGCGGGCGTTCACCGACTACCAGTTCATCTTCTCCCAGCTGTTCCATGAGATCTACGGCGAGGACCCGATCATCACGTCGGTGATGAAGGCGCTGGTGGGCAGCGCCAAGCCGGCGCGGAGCGTGCTCGCCCAGCGCGAGTACGTCGCCGCTTTCTTCGGCCAGACACTGCGCCGCCGCCCGTCTCTTCTGCTGCGCGGAGACTCCTCCAAGTTCCCCGAGGTCCGCTTCGCCCGCTGAGACGGCGTACGCTCGTTAGGCGCCCAAGGGCAGTCTGTGGCAGTCTCGCGACGCGCGGTGACGGTGGGTTGTTCGCCACTTTCTGGAACCCTGAGGGGCATAAAGGGGGCCGCAGCGGTTACCGTGCGTTGAGAAATGCGTTGCCGTCGGCCGTACCCTGTCCTCGGGCAGGGTCGGTCTGTGCCCGGGGGAACAGACGACGGAGTAGGGGCGTTGTCGGCAGGACGAGAGTAGGGAGCGCAGTGGCAGGGGCAGCAGGGACGAAGACAGCCGCAGGGACCCGTCTGGTGATCGTCGAGTCGCCGAAGAAGGCGCGGATGATCGCCGGTTTCTTGGGGTCCGGGTACGTGGTGGAGTCCAGCTTCGGCCACATCCGCGACCTGCCGAGCGGGGCGGACGAGATCCCCGCCAAGTACAAGGGCCTCCCGTGGGCCCGGCTCGGCGTGAACGTCGAGGACCACTTCGACCCGCTGTACGTCGTGCCCGCCGACAAGAAGGCCCAGATCCGTAAACTCAAGGACCTGCTCAAAGGCGCCGACGAGCTCTTCCTGGCGACAGATGAGGACCGCGAGGGCGAGGCGATCGCCTGGCACCTGCTGGAGGAGCTGAAGCCGACCGTCCCGGTCAAGCGGATGGTCTTCCACGAGATCACCCCGAAGGCGATCCAGGACGCGGTCGGCAACGCCCGCGACATCGACGAGGACCTGGTCGACGCGCAGGAGGCCCGCCGGATCCTCGACCGGCTGTACGGCTACGAGGTCTCGCCGGTGCTCTGGAAGAAGGTCATGCCGAAGCTGTCGGCGGGCCGGGTGCAGTCGGTTGCGATCCGGATGGTGGTGGACCGCGAGCGCGAGCGGATCGCCTTCCGGAGTGCATCGTACTGGGACCTCGACGCCACGCTGGACGCCGGTGAGAGCCGGACGCCGCGGCAGTTCCCCTCCCGCCTGGTCTCGGTGGACAGCAAGCGGGTGGCGCAGGGCCGCGACTTCAGCTCGACCGGTGAGCTCAAGGGCGCGAACACGGTTCATCTGAACGAGCAGACCGCGACCGCGCTGGCGTCCGCGCTGCGTGACTCGCAGTTCACCGTCCGGTCGATCGAGTCCAAGCCGTACACCCGCAAGCCGTACGCGCCGTTCCGGACCACCACGCTGCAGCAGGAGGCCGGCCGCAAGCTCGGCATGTCCGCGTCGCAGACCATGCAGGTCGCCCAGCGGCTGTACGAGAACGGCAACATCACCTATATGCGTACCGACAGTGTCACGCTGTCGGACACCGCGATCACCGCGGCCCGGGCCCAGGTCCGGGAGCTGTACGGCGCGTCGTACCTGCCGGACAAGCCCCGCGTCTACACCTCCAAGGTGAAGAACGCCCAGGAGGCGCACGAGGCGATCCGGCCGGCCGGCGAGGTCTTCCAGACCCCGGCGCAGACCGGCCTGAGCGGCGCCGAGTTCCGGCTCTACGAGCTGATCTGGATGCGGACGATCGCGTCCCAGATGAAGGACGCCGCCGGGAACAGCGTGTCGATCAAGATCGACGCGACCGCCTCCAGCGGTGAGAAGTGCGAGTTCACCTCGTCCGGCCGGGTGATCACGTTCCACGGGTTCCTCAAGGCGTACGTCGAGGGGCAGGACGACCCGTCCGCCGGCAGCGACGACCAGGAGACCCGGCTGCCCAACGTCGAGGAGGGCGATGTCCTGCCCGCGATCGACGTTCTCGCCTCGGGCCATGAGACGACGCCGCCGGCACGCTACACCGAGGCCACGCTGGTCGGTGGGCTGGAAGAGCGGGAGATCGGGCGGCCGTCGACGTACGCCTCGATCATCGGCACGATCCAGGCCCGCAAGTACATCTACAAGAAGGGCCAGGCGCTGGTTCCGGCCTGGCTGGCGTTCGCGGTCGTCCGGCTGCTCGAGGAGCACTTCACCCGGCTGGTGGACTACGCGTTCACCGCGACGATGGAGGACGTGCTCGACGAGGTCGCGGCCGGTGACCTGCAGCGTGAGGGCGTGCTGTCCCGGTTCTACTTCGGCGACGACAACCTCGAGGGCCTGAAGTCGATGGTGACCGACCTCGGCGACATCGACGCCCGGGAGATGTCGACGTTCCCGGTCGGCGGCGACGACAGCGGGATCGTCGTCCGCGTCGGACGGTACGGGCCGTACGTCGAGGACAAGGACGAGCGGCGCGCGAACGTGCCCGAGGACCTGCCGCCGGACGAGCTGACCGTCGACAAGGCGAAGGAGCTGCTGGAGCAGCCGTCGGGTGTCGAGCACGAGCTGGGTACGGCGCCCGACACCGGTCTGCGCGTGGTGGCCAAGGCGGGCCGGTTCGGGCCGTACGTGACCGAGGTCCTGCCGGAGGACGCGCCGAAGAGCGCGAAGCCGCGGACCGGGTCGCTGCTGAAGTCGATGACCCTGGAGTCGATCGGGCTCGACGACGCGATGAAGCTGCTGTCGCTGCCGCGCGTGGTCGGGAAGGACCCGGAGTCCGGTGACGAGATCACCGCGCAGAACGGGCGCTACGGGCCGTACCTGAAGAAGGGCACGGACTCGCGGTCGCTGTCGTCCGAGGAGCAGATGTTCGACATCACGCTCGAGGAGGCGCTGGCGATCTACGCCGAGCCGAAGCAGCGGGGCCGGCGGGCCGCCGCGCCGCCGCTGAAGGAGCTGGGCGAGGACCCGGAGTCCAAGAAGCCCGTGGTCGTGAAGGAGGGTCGCTTCGGTCCCTACGTCACCGACGGGGAGACGAACGCGACGCTCCGCAAGGACGACTCGGTCGAGACCATCTCGCTGCTGCGTGCGGCCGAGCTGCTGGCGGAGAAGCGCGCCCGCGGTCCGGTGAAGAAGACGGCGAAGAAGGCCGCCAAGAAGACCGCGGCCAAGAAGACGACCGCCAAGAAGACGACTGCGGCCAAGAAGACGACTGCTGCGAAGAAGACGGCGGCGAAGAAGACCGCCGCCAAGAAGACGACCGCCAAGAAGACGGCTGCGAAGAAGAGCTGACCGGCCTCAGCCGCCGACGCTGCTGAAGCCGCGGATGATGAAGTAGAGCACGAACGCGAAGAACGCGATGAAGAGGATCGCGACCGGCACCGCCACCCACAGCGGCGGCCGCCGGGCGCGGAGCGAGGCGCCGGTGGTCTGACTGACCACCTCCTTCGCGACGACGCGGCCGTTGCGCCACTTCCCGGCGACGGTCACCTCTTCGCCGTCGGCGACCTGACCCTCCAGCGACAGCCCGCGCAGCTCGACCAGCACGGGCTGCAACTGCTTGCCGACGGCGTCGTGCTGCTCGAGCTGGAAGGTCAGCACCTGGACGGAGCCGTTCTCACCGCGCAGTTCGGAGCGGAACTGCACGTTCCGCACCACACCGCTCAGCTCGGCGGCGCCGCGGCGTACGACGGCGTTCGACTGATCACTCATCGCAGTTCCCCAAGGTGTGAGACGTCGTACGCGGAAAGTACATTGGTTTGGGTGCTCACCGGGGGACGGCTCGGTAGCTGAAGCCCGATTGCAAAGGAGCGCCTGTGACGAGTGCGGTGGAAGTCAGCGCGCAGCGGTTGCGGGAGCGTGGGGAGCGGGTCACTCCGGCGCGGCTCGCGGTGGTGGAGGTGCTGGCCGGCACCGAGGAGCACCTGAGCGCCGAGCAGATCGGTGAACGCGCCGAGCAACTCCGTCCGGGGATCCACCGCGCCACCGTGTACCGGGCGCTCGACGCGCTGGGTGAGTTCGGTCTGGTCACGCATGTGCATCTGGGCCGGGCGGGTACGACGTACCACCTGGCCGGGGACCTCGCGCCACGGCACCTGCACCTGCGCTGCTCCGAGTGCGGCACCGTGTACGACGCGCCCGGCGACGTCCTGGAGTCCGCCCGGAAGAAGCTCGCCCGCGAACTCGGCTTCCATCTCGCCCCCGAGCAGGTGGCCCTGGTTGGAGTCTGCAAGAACTGCGCCGAGAGCACCTGACCCAAGCTCTGGGCGCAGGGGCCGAGCGGGCTTACGCTGACGCCGGACACGTTTGTCACGGCCCAGGCCATTCCCGTGGTGAACCCTCCGCTTGCCCGGACCTGGGCCGCGCGGAGAGGAGTCCCCCGTGCGTTCCCTGCGACGATGTCTGATCCTGGCCGCTGCCCTCGCGCTCAGTGCGATCGGAGTTCAAGCCGCACAGTCCCAGACGGTGACCGACGCTCTCGTCAGCGTTGCCAGCCCCACCAACCTCCACCCCCGGAACTCGTCCAACGAGCCGTCCCTGGCGGTCAGCGCCATCCGGACGAATGTGCTCGCCGCGGGTTCCAACGACCTGGTCGACATGCAGCCCTGCTCGCGGTTGGCCGCCACGGAACATGCCGCCTGCTCGTTCCCGCTGGGTACCTTCAACCTTGGCGTCGGCCTGTCCGCGGTGCACTTCTCCTTCGACCGCGGCCACACCTGGATCCAGCCGACCTACTCGGGCCTGACAGCAGCCGACTGCAGCCCGACCGTCGAGCCGTGCGTCGCGCACGTCGGCTCGATCCACACCGTGCCCAACTACTACGAGAACGGCCTGCGCTCGCGCAGTGACACCGGCGTCGCCTTCGGGCCTGCGCCCGGACCGAACGGGTTCTCCTGGGCCAATGGCGACCGGCTGTACTTCTCCAGTCTGGCCACGAACCTCACCGACACTGTGATCCGGAACGGGACCGGCCAGAACAGCAATTTCGCGGTGACCGTGTCGAGCATCGACAACGTGACGCCGGCCCGGATCGCCAACCAGGCGAACTGGTCGAGGCCCTACTTCGCCGCACCGCATGCGGCGTTCAGTGCTGGCCTGGACAAGGAGCAGATCTGGGCGGACAACGCCGAGTCCAGCCCGTTCTTCGGCAATGCCTACGTCTGCTACTCGGACTTCCACAGCTTCAGCCAGGGCAACGCCTTCCCGCTGAAACCGATGGTGTCCACGTCCCGTGACGGCGGCGTCACCTGGAAGCAGCACCAGGTCGCGCCGGCCATCGCCAACGCCAGGCAAGGCGCGTACGACGGCTGCACCGTGCGGACCGACAGCCACGGTGTCGTCTACGTGTTCTTCACGCACTTCGGCGGGACGAGCCTGGCCGGCTTCCACACGGTGATCAAGTCACTGGACGGCGGTCAGACCTGGCGGAAGCCACAGGATGTCGTGGCGATCACGGATCCCTGCTTCCACAATGACCCGGTGACCGGGCGGTGCGTCATCGACGGTGTCGCGGGGGCCCGGACCGACCTCTCCGTGATGCCGAGCGTCGACATCGCGAACGGGGCGCCGACCGGTGTGGACGCGACCAACGAGATCGTGGACGCCTGGGTCGACGGGCGGGACGGCCCTGACCACGAGCGGGCGTTCTTCGCGTACTCGATCAACGGGGCGGCCTCGTTCAGTACGCCGACACCGATCTCGCCGCCAGGAGACATCACGGCGTACGCCGCGCCGGCCATCAGCCCGAACGGCAATCGCGTCTACGTGGTGTCGCAGGCGTTCACGTCGCCGTTCCAGGCGACGACGACCAACCCACGGCCAGAGCATGGAGTGCTTCAGACCGCCGCTATCGGGGCAGGTGGTGCCCCGGGCGCCTGGACGACGGAGTACTCCGGACCGCTCGGTGACGCGCGTGGTTCGTCACAGGGCCGGATCCTGTACAACGAGTTCCTCGGTGACTACGTCTATGCCATCGCGACGCGCGCCTACGGCGCCGGAGTATGGACGGACGTCCGCCGCACTGCCGACTGCCCGGCCTTCGACGCCTGGCGTCAGGCGTCCGCGAATGCCGGCACGGTCGTCCTGCCGGCGCCCTGGCCGCTGGGAGACTGTCCGGCGGCCTTCGGCAACAACGACATCTTCAGCGCCACTACCGGATAGGAAGTGCACCGGACAGCCCTGGCCAAATGAGGCCAGGGCTGTCCATATCTGTTGATCGGTGTGGAGTTGTGAACGGGATGGGCTTAGGGTCGACTCCTGTGACGGACTATGTCGAGGACTTTGCTTCGGGCTTGAACGTGCGGGCGCCGCGGGCCTGGCTGGATGACGACTCCGGGCGTGTGGCGCTCAGCGGGGACTGGAGCTTCCGGCTGTCCCCGACCGTGGCGGATGCGCCGGACGACCTGAAGGACCCGGACACCTCCGGCTGGGACACGATCGCGGTCCCGGGCCACTGGCAGCTGAGCGGGTACGGCGCGCCGGCGTACACGAACGTGGTCTACCCTTTCCCGCTCGAGCCGCCGTACGTGCCGACCGACAACCCGACCGGCGACTACGTCCGGACCGTGACGGTGCCGGCGGACTTCGAAGGCGCCCGCATCGTGCTCCGGTTCGAGGGCGTGGACTCGCGGTTCGCGGTGTACGTGAACGGCGAACGGGTCGGCTGGTCGTCCGGCTCCCGGCTGCCGTCGGAGTTCGACGTCACGTCGTTGGTTGCTCCGGGCAAGGAAGCGCGGATCGCGGTCCGTGTCCACCAGTGGTCGACCGGCAGCTACATCGAGGACCAGGACATGTGGTGGCTGTCCGGGATCTTCCGCGAGGTCAACCTGCTTGCGTTGCGCCCGGACGCGCCGACCGATGTCTTCGTCAAGGCTGCGTGGGACCACGTCGACGGCGCGGGCACGCTGCTCGTCGAGTCCGACGTACCGGGCACCGTGACCGTCCCCGAGCTCGGGCTGGAGCTGCCGACCGGCGAGCACACCCGGGTCGAGGGCGTGCAGCCGTGGAGTGCCGAGGTGCCGCGGCTGTACGACGCCGTACTGCGGACTGCCGGTGGTGACGTGCGGCTGCGGATCGGGTTCCGGACCGTCGCGATCGTCGACGGGATCTTCACGGTCAACGGCAACCGGGTGCTGTTCAACGGCGTCAACCGGCACGAGTTCCACCCGGACCGGGGCCGCTCGCTGACCGAGCAGGACATGCTGGACGACGTACTGATCATGAAGCGGGCCGGGATCAATGCGGTCCGCACCAGCCACTACCCGCCGCACCCGCACTTCCTGTCGCTGTGCGACGAGTACGGGCTGTACGTGATCGACGAGTGCGACCTCGAGACGCACGGGTTCGGGTACGAGCCGCAGCCGCCGAAGCTGCCGAACCCGGTGATGGACGAGCGGTTCCGCGACGACATGGTGCTCCGGATGCGCCGGACCGTCGAGCGGGACAAGAACCACCCGTCGATCGTGATCTGGTCGCTCGGCAACGAGTGCGGGATGGGCGACAACCTCAAGGCGATGTACGACCTGGTCAAGGAGCTCGACCCGTCGCGGCCGGTGCACTACGAGCGGGACCGGGATGCCGAGTTCGTCGACATCTACTCGAGCATGTACACCTCGCCCGAGGGTGTCGCGGAGATCGGCGAGGACACGTCGTCGTACCGAGGACTGCCGTTCATCCTCTGCGAGTACGGGCACGCGATGGGGAACGGGCCGGGCGGGCTGGTCGACTACCGCGAGGTTTTCGAGAAGTACCCGCGCTGCCAGGGCGGGTTCATCTGGGAGTTCATCGACCACGGCCTCCGGACCACGATCGACGGCCGCGAGGTCTACGCGTACGGCGGGGACTTCGGGGAGACGATCCACGACGGGAACTTCGTCTGCGACGGTCTCCTGTTCCCGGACCGGACGCCGTCGCCCGGCATGCACGAGTACATCAAGGTGATCGAGCCCCTGCGCGTCGTTGCTGATGGCAACCGTGTGTCGATCACCAACCGCTACGAGGTCCTCGACACCAGTCACCTGAGCTTCAGCTACGTCGTCGAGACCGAGGGGGAGCAGGTGGACTCCGGGAGCCTGTCGGTTACCGTGATCGCACCTGGCGAGACCGTGACGGTCGAGCTGCCGTCGGTGGACCCCTCGAAGTCCGAGACCTGGGTGACCGTGACCGCTTCTTTGACCGAGGCGACGTCGTGGGCGGAGGCCGGACACCGCATCGCGTGGGGCCAGATCCGGCTGGACGAGCCTGCTGCCGCCGAGGTTGTGGTGAACGGCTCTCCGGCCACAGGTGAGGCCGGGATCGACGGGATCACGGTTGCCGGCGTGAAGAACGCTCGGCTGGATGTCTGGCGGGCGCCGATCGACAACGACGCGATTCCCGGTGTCGCCGCGGCCTGGCGCGAGGAAGGGCTGCACCGCGTGCAGCACCGGATCGTGTCGCAGGGCGAGCGCGCCGGGGCCTGGGAGGTCGTCACCCGGACCGCGCCGCCGCAGTTGCAGTGGGGCCTGCGCAGCACCTGGCGCTGGACCGCTGTCGAGGACGGCGTGGTGCTCGAGCTGAACGTAGTACCGGAAGGGCTGTTCCCCGAGGTGCTGCCGCGGCTCGGCATCACGTTCGAGCTGCCGAAGGTGCGGCGGGTCGAGTGGTTCGGCACCGGCCCGAACGAGGCGTACGTCGACACCCGCGAGGCCGCCGCGGTCGGCAAGTACTCCGCCACGGTCGCCGAACTGCAGACGCCGTACGTTCGCCCACAGGAGAACGGCCACCGCATCGACACCCGCTGGGCCACGCTCGACGGCCTGCGGATCGAGGCGGTCGACCAGCTCTTCGGCCTGACCGTCCGCGACTGGACGTCGGCCGACCTGGAGAACGCGACCCACACCGCGGCCCTCACCCCGGGCGACACCACCCACGTCACCATCGACATCGCCCAAACCGGCGTAGGCACCGCCGCCTGCGGCCCCGCCCTCCCCGACCGAGACAAACTCAAAACCGCCCCGGCTAACCTGACCCTCCGCTTCAGGAACGTGTAACGAGCGGACCTGGGCCACTCACCAACCGGCACACCCCAGGCTCACCACCAACCCGGTCACGTACCACCGACCGGGTTGGTGAGTGCGGCAGGTCCGCCCTCAGATGGCGATGGCTGGGCGGGGGTGTACTCGGTTGGTGGGTGGGTGGTATGCCGACCAGGCTTGGGTTAGGCGGTGGATGGCTTCGGTTAGGTCGGCGGGACGGGCGCGGAAGTGTAGGCGGACGTAGGCGTCGCTGGCGCCGGTGACGTCCAGGCCGGAGCCGGGGAGGATGGCCAGGCCGTGGCGGAGGGCGGTCTGGGCGAAGGACGTGCCGTCGCCGTACGGCAGGCGGGCCCAGATGCACTGGCCGCCTGTCAAAGGTGTGGTGTGCCAGGTGGGGAGGGCCCGGGTCAGAGCGGCAAGTAGGTGGTCGTGGCGGGTCTTGAGGGTTTCGTGCAGGGCTGGGCCGTCCAGGAGCGGTAACAGGTGTACGGCGGCCAGCTGGGTCGGGACGTTGCCGCCTAGGTCGTGGACTGCGCGGAGGCGGGCCAAGCGGTTGATCAAGGGCGGCGTTGCGCGGATCCAGCCGATCCGCAACCCGCCCCAGATGCTCTTGCTGAGTGAGCCGATCGAGATCACGGAGTCGCCGTACGCCGCTATCGGCGTGGGCAACGCCTCGCCAGGGAACCTGAGGTCGGCCGGCACCTCGTCCTCGATCACCGGGATCCCCACACCGGACACCCGCTGACGCGCGAGTGCCGACATCACTGAGCCGGTCGGGTTCTGGTACGTCGGGATCACGTAGGCAAGCGCCGGTCGCCGCTCCCGGATCGCCGCCTCGAGGCCCTCGAGTCCCACCGGCAGACCACGCAGTACGGCGCCGTCCTCTCGGAACACCTCCAGCGCGCCCGGGTACGTCGGCGCCTCGACGAGCACCTGGTCCCCAGGCGACACCAGCGCGTGAGCCAGCAGGGACAGGGCCTGTTGACCGCCGTTCGTCACCAGAATCTGCCCAGGACCGGTTGGCACGCCGCGAGCCGAGTAGCGATCCGCCAACGCCTCGCGGAGCGCTGGGTGACCGTACGGGTAGTAGCCGATGTCGTCGGTGACGCGGGCGAGCTCTGGCGCGATCTTGGCGAACGCTTCCGCCAGTTGCGGCGGCGGATCACCTGGTGCGGCACAGATGGCCAGCAGTACGTCGTCGTCCCGGGCCTCCAGGGAGTCCAGGAAGATCGGGTCGATCGGAGCGTCCTCGACCTGGCCGTTTCGAGGTACACCGGCGACGCGTGTGCCGCTGCCCTGCTTCCGGGTGATGCGCCCTTCCGCCCGAAGCAGGTCGTAGGCGGCGACCACCGTCGTACGGCCGACCGCCAGAGCACCTGCGAGCGCGCGGTCCGGTGGAAGTAGCACGCCCGGCGGGAGTTCGCCGTCGTCGATCAGTTGCCGCAGGCGGGCCGCGAGCAGCACGTACAGCGGGCCGCGGCCGGACGACCAGCGGCCCAACCGGTCGACTACCTCGATTGGTCTCATCTGCGAACCAATTCTGCCGGATTGGCTCTCCACCGACCAGTGCGAGTCCAGAACGATGGCGGTATGCCGACCTTTCCGAGAAACCCGATCATGTCCCTGACCGCCGAGCAGCCGCGGCACGAACTGGGGGAGAGCTACGGCCCGGACCTCCGGCTCGCGGACCTGCTCACACCCGAACTGGGCGACCTCGAACTCGGCTATGGCACAGCGGCCGGTGACGTGAGGCTCCGTACGGCGATCGCCGACCGGCACGGCGTACGGCCCGAGGACGTGGTCGTCACTGTGGGCGGGATGCACGGGATCTTCCTCCTCGCCTACTTGCTGGAGGGAGAAGTGGTGACGACGGCGCCCCAGTTTCCGATGACGCGCAACGCGTTCGACACGGTCGGTGCGTCGGTCCGGGTCGTTCCGCTGACCTTCGACGAGGGCTACCGGCTCACTGCGGACGCGGTGCGCGGGCAGCTCACCCCACAGACCAAGCTGGTGAGTCTGGCAACGCCCCAGAACCCGTCCGGTGTCGCCGTACCGCTGGAGACCCTGCGCGAGATCGTCGAGGCGATGAGCGAGATCTGCCCGGATGCGTACCTGATGGTGGACGAGACCTATCGGACCGCGGCGTACGGCGACGATCCGATCGTGGACACGGCACTCCGGCTCGGGCCGAAGGTGGTGTCGGTCGCGTCGCTCTCGAAGTGTCACGGGGCGGCGGGGTTGCGGATCGGGTGGGTGATCAGCACGGACAGCGACCTGGTCGAGCAGTTGACGACGGCGAAGTTCAGCACGGTGGTGTCCGCCTCCACGGTCACGGAGGCGCTGGCGATTCGGGTGTTCGAGCAGGAGGACGAGATCCTCGCCGTACGGCGGCCTTGGCTGGAGCAGAACCTGCTGATCACGCAGGACTGGGTCAACGCGAACAGTGAGCTCGTCGAGTGGGTTCGGCCGGATGCCGGGGCGTTGTGCGTGATCCGGCTCAAGTCGTCGGTCGATCTCGAGCGGTTCCGGCGTACGGCGGCGGAGGCCGGCGTCCGGCTGGCCGAGGGGGACTGGTTCGGGGACGAGCCGCGGGTGTTCCGCCTCGGGTTCGGCTTCCTGCCCGCGGGCGAGTTGAAGGCCGCACTGGACGCACTCGGCGAAGCCCTCCACGCCGCCCGCCGATGATGCGCTGCGATGCGCTGTCCGACCCGCCCACTAGGCTGGCGGTGTGCCGGAGGTTTATGACCCGTTGACCGATCCTGCACCGGCGCACGATGTGCGGGCGGTGTTGCGGATCCGGGCGTTCCGGCGGCTGTGGATCGGGTTCGGGCTGTCCAGCCTCGGGGACTGGATCGGCCTGCTGGCGCTGACCGCGATGGCGAAGTCGTTCGCCGGCGACGACTACCAGGCGGCCAACTTCGCGATCGGCGGCGTGCTGTTCCTGCGCGTGCTGCCCGCCCTGGTGATGGGCCCGGTGGCGGGCTGGATCGCGGACCGGCTGGACCGGCGCTGGACGATGATCGTCGGCGACCTGATCCGGGCCGCGTTCTTCGTCAGCATCCCGATCGTCGGCACGCTGACCTGGGTGCTGGTGGCGACCGTGCTGATCGAGATCGTCAGCCTGGTCTGGGGTCCGGCCAAGGACGCCAGCGTGCCCAACCTGGTGCCCCGGCACCGGCTCGAGGCGGCCAACCAGCTCAGCCTGATCACGACGTACGGGACCGCGTTGCCGGCCGCGGTCATCTTCACCGCGATCACGCTGGTGTCGCGCTGGGCCGGCGACTTCGCCATCGACCTGGCCGTGTACGTGAACGCCGCGACCTTCGTCATCTCGGCGTTCGCGATCGTGTCGGTCGCCGAGATCGGTCGCGCGATCCACGAGCACGAGGACCATCCGACGCTGTGGCGGACCGTCGTCGAGGGCTGGTCCTACGTCACCGGCACTCCGGTGGTTCGCGGCCTCGTGATCGGGATCTCCGGCGCGTTCGCGGCCGGTGCGGTCGTGATCGGCCTCGGTCGCACGTACGTCGAGGGGCTGGGCGCCGGCGACCCCGGGTACGGCGTGCTGTTCGGTGCCGTGTTCGGCGGTCTCGCGCTCGGCATGGGGTTCGCGCCGCGGATCTTCTCCGGGTTGTCCCGGCGCCGGCTGTTCGCGGCCGGGCTGGTCGGGTCCGGGATCTGCCTGGCCGGGCTGGCGTTGATCCAGCAGATCGAGATCGCCACGATGATCGCGGTCCTGCTCGGGTTCTGCGCGGGCGGCTCGTGGGTCTCCGGGTACACGTTGCTCGGTCTCGAGGTGCCGGACGCCGTGCGCGGGCGGACGTTCGCGTTCGTGCAGTCCGCCGTCCGCACGGTGCTCGCGATCACGCTGGCGATCGCGCCGTTCGCCGCGGGCGCGATCGGCCGGCACACGTGGACGATCGGCGGCCGTTCGGCGACGTACAACGGCGCTTCGATGACGATGGTCGCGGCGGCCGTCCTGGCCGGGGTGATCGGCCTGCTCGCCTGGCGGCAGATGGACGACCGCCCGGGCGTTCCGTTCTGGCGCGACGTACGGCGCAGTTTCGGCAAGACGCGTGGTGACTATCCGACGACCGGCCTGTTCATCGCCCTCGAGGGCGGTGAGGGCGCCGGCAAGTCGACGCAGTCCGCGCTGCTGGTGAAATGGCTGGAGGAGCAGGGCCAGCAGGTGCTCCTGACCCGCGAGCCCGGAGCGACCGAGCTCGGCAAGACACTGCGACAGATCGTCCTCGACCCCGCGACCGGTGACATCTCGCACCGCGCGGAGGCGCTGCTGTACGCCGCCGACAAGGCCGAGCACGTCGACTCGGTGATCAAGCCGGCGCTGAAGTCCGGCGCGGTCGTGATCACCGATCGGTACGTCGACTCCGCGCTGGCGTACCAGGGGTCCGGGCGGGACCTGGACCTGTCCGACGTCGAGCGCGTGAATCGTTGGGCCACCAACGACCTCCGTCCGAACCTCACGATTCTGCTGGACCTGCCGCCGAAGAAAGGGCTCGGCCGGTTCGCCGAACGGGACCGGATCGAGGCGCAGTCCGACGCCTTCCACGAGCGGGTGCGGAACGCGTTCCTCGAGCTGGCTGCCGCCGAGCCCCAGCACTACCTGGTTCTCGACGCGACCCAGGACCGCGAGGACATCGCGCAACAGATCCGCGCCCGGCTGCAACCGATGCTTCCCAAGGTGAGCTTATGAGTGTTTGGGACGACCTGGTCGGGCAGGAGCCCGCGGTCGCCGTACTGCGGAAAGCTGTCGAAGGCGCTGCTGCCGTACTGCGGGGTGAGCGAGGTCCTGCGGTCGCCGGGATGACGCACGCGTGGCTGATCACCGGGCCACCCGGATCCGGCCGGTCGAACGCGGGTCGCGCGTTCGCGGCCGCGCTGCAGTGCAAGAACAACGGCTGTGGCGAGTGCAACGAGTGCCGTACGGCGCTCAGCGGCGCGCACCCGGACGTATCGCTGATCCGCACCGAGCTGCTGTCGATCCGGGTCAGCGAGGTCCGCGAGCTGGTCCGCCGGGCTGCGATGAGCCCGACGCAGGGCCGGTGGCAGGTGATGGTCGTCGAGGACGCGGATCGGCTCACCGAGCAGGCCGCGGACGCGTTGCTGAAAAGCATCGAGGAGCCGTCGCCGCGGACCGTCTGGGTGTTGTGCGCGCCTACCGTCGAGGACGTCGTCCCGACGATCCGGTCCCGCTGCCGTCTGCTGGTGCTGCGGACGCCGCCGGTCGCCGCGGTTGCGGAGATGCTGAGCCGGACCCTCGACATCGGCCAGGACCTGGCCTGGTTCGCGGCGCGGGCCGCGCAGGGGCACATCGGCCGGGCGCGGGCGCTGGCCCGCGACGAGGCGGTGCGCGAGCGGCGGAACAAGGTGCTCGAGGTGCCGTTCGCGCTGCGCGACCTCGGGGCCTGCCTGAAGGCGGCGCAGCGGCTGGTCGAGGCGGCCAAGGAAGAGGCCAAGGCCAGCGCGGAGAAGGTCGACGAGAAGGAGCGGGCAGCGCTCGAGCAGGCGCTCGGCGTCGGCACGAAGGGCGCCCGGCCGCGCGAGGCGAACGCGGCGCTGAAGGAGCTCGAGGAGCAGCAGAAGGCCCGCGCCAAGCGGTGGGAACGCGACGTTCTGGACCGTTCGCTGGTCGACCTGATGGCGCTCTACCGCGATGTGCTGGTGGTGCAGACCGGGGCCGGCAGCGAGCTGATCAACGCCGAGCTGCAGCGCAACATCGAGCAGCTCGGGAGCCGGACGACGCCCGAGCAGACGGTACGCCGGATCGACGCGATCGCGATGTGCCGGGACGCGATCGAGGCGAACGTGGCGCCGCTGGTCGCCCTCGAGGCCATGACGGTCGGACTGTTCGAGGGCCGCAGCGACGGCTTCACGATCCCCAGGCGCCCGCAGCGCTGAGTCGTGCATCACGCCACGTCCGATAACTGGGCGGAACGTGTAACACCGAGACCCGTGGGTCCGATGACTGGGTGACTGGGCGGAGCGGTCCGCCCGGCCTCACCCTGCCGTGAAATGGACCCCAATGACCGTGCTTATGCCACGCCTCCGGCGCAGCGGGTCATGGGGCTGTGACTCCCAGCCTTCCCTCGTCGCTCCAGTCGCTTCGCTCCTTCCGCTCCTCAGTCCAGGCCGGGAGGCCCCATGACCGGGCCGCCCTCCCCGATGCAGCCTGCGCGGCAGTCGTTGCCGTCGGCTGAGTCGTGGTTGGAGGGCATTCCGACGCCGAAGGGGCGGCAGGACGGGTACGCCGTCGCGGCGTTCGCGGTCAGCCTGCCCGGGCTGGTGCCGATCGCGGTCGTGCTGGCCGGGGTGGCGCTGCGGCGGATCAAGCGCGCCGGCGGGCACGGGAAGCGGCTCGCGTACGGCGCTTTGGCAGTGTCGCTGTGCTGGGTGATCGCGATCGGTGTCGCGGTCACGCTCAACCTGGTCGGCGAGCACCGGCGGGGCATCGGCAAAACCGTGTCGATCTCGCAGGTGGAGGTCGGCCGTTGCTTCGACGCGGACCTCGAGGCCGCGACGCTGCGGCTGGTACGGATCGCGGACTGCGCCGCGGCCCACACCGGAGAGGCGTACGCGAAGGTGCAGGCCGCGCTGGTCGGGTTGTCCACCGCGCAGACCGGGACCGTCGCCACACAGCAGTGCGCCGGCGCGTTCGTCGAGTTCGTGGGGACGCCGTACGAGCGGTCCGAGCTGGACATGTACTACGTCGTCCTCGACGACCGCGCTGTTGCTGACGGCAACGTCCTGTGTCTGGTCGGCATCCCCGGGACCCACCTGACGGGTACGATGCGCGGATCACAGCGGTAATGCCCGCGGGGGATTCAGTGGGGGTAGTAGCGTGAGTCAGCCACCGTACGGCCCGGAGCCGGAACGACCAGAGGACGACCGGCCACAGGATCGGCCGCACGATCCGACGCGGGCGTTCCCGACGTACGGACGGCCGCAAGCGCCTGGGGGACCTGGAGCGCCCGGTAGTGCGCCCGGTGATGCGCAGGGCGGGGCGCCGTGGGCTGCGCCTGGGCAGCCGTCGTACGGGTCGCAGCAGTCGCCGTACGGGCAGGCCCCCGGTGGTCAGGCGTACGGGCAGGGTTACGGGCCCGGGCAGTATCCGCCGGCCGGGCAGGCGCCGGGGCCGTACGGATACGGCTATGGGTACGGCGGTTACGGCTACAGCGGCTCAGGTGGGACGAACGGGCTGGCCACCGCGGCGCTCGTGACCGGGCTCGGCGGGTTCGTCATCGGGGTGTCCGCGCCGGTGGCGATCGGACTCGGCATCGCCGCGCTGGTGCAGATCAACCGGAACAAGCAAGAAGGCAAAGGGATGGCGATCGCCGGTCTGGTGATGGGATCCCTGGTGACGCTCGGCTACACGCTGCTGATCGTCCTCTTCGTCGCGCTCGGTTCCTCCGACGACGACTACAGCGGACCGGATCCGGTGACGTCGTCCAACTCGGGTCCGACCACGTACGTCGACGAGCTGGCGGTCGGCGAGTGCTTCGACGAGGGCGGAGAAGAGGACGAGGTGGTCCGACAGCCCTGTCCGGACGAGCACGACGGCGAGGTCGTGGGGGTCGTGACGCTTCCCGGTGCGACGTACCCGGGTGACAGCGCCATCAACAAGCAGGCTGACCGCGCTTGCGGACCGGTGTTCGGCACGTACGTAGGGAAGTCGCGTGACCAGTCCGAGCTGTATCTGGACTGGTGGACGCCCAGCAAAGGCGCCTGGAACGACGGCGATCATCGGGTTCTGTGCGCCGCGTTCGGCCCTGACGACGACAAACTCACCGGCACCGTGAAGAACAGCCACCGGTAGGGGCGTAACCCGCGCGCCGGGGGCGGTGAACAGGCTATTTCCTGTGTAGGGCGACCACTTCCTGTGCAACGCCCCGTACTCTGACCCCGTGGGCATGGTGATGGCGGTGTCGTTCGAGCGGTACGGGCGGCTTTACTACCTTGACCCGGGTGAGTTTCGGCCTCGGGTGGGGGAGAAGGTGCTGGTGCCTACCGACGACGGCCCCGAGGTGGCGGAGTGTGTGTGGGCGCCGCAGTACGTGACCGAGGACATCGGTGGGCTGCCGTTGTGCGCGGGGATCGCGACCGCCACGGACCTGGACCGCGACGAACAGAACCGGCAGCGGCGCGCGGACGCGCGGGTGATCGCCAAGCGGACGATCCGCGAGCACGACCTGCCGATGAAGGTGGTCGGGATCGATTTCGTCGACCGGCGGCCGGATATCGACCAGTTGGTGATCGTGTACTTCTCGGCGCCGCACCGGGTCGATTTCCGTGAGCTCGTCCGGGATCTGGCGCGGGCCCTGCGGGCGCGGATCGAGCTGCGGCAGGTCGGCGCCCGCGACGAGGCGCGGTTGCAGGGCGGTATCGGGCCGTGTGGGCGGGACCTGTGTTGCGCGACGTTCCTGAAGGACTTCGAGCCGGTCAGTGTCCGGATGGCGAAGGACCAGGACCTGCCGCTGAACCCGTTGAAGATCTCCGGCGCCTGCGGCCGCCTGATGTGCTGCCTGAAGTACGAGCACCCGCTCTACCAGGAGTTCAACGCGAAGGCTCCGGCGCTCGGGACGGCGGTGGAGACCCCCGCGGGTGATGGAGTGGTGGTCGGGCACAACGTGCCGAGCGACACCGTGGTCGTCCGGCTCGCGGCGTCGGGCCGGCGCTGCGCGTGCAGCCGGGCGGACGTCTGCTCGCCGCGGCAGCAGTACGAGGCCTCGGATACGACGACCCCGGACGCAGCACCCGTCGTACCGGAAGCGAGTGCAGCGCCCGAACAGCCGGAGCCGACCGAGGAGCGGCGGGCGCGGAAACCACGCCGCCGGCGCCGCCTGCACCATGACGACGAGGGAGAAACCGCGCAGTGAGATTCCGCAGGTCGACCGTGCTGGTGGCAACTCTGGCGGTGCTTGCGAGCGGATGTGGGGTAGCGAGTCGCGCGCAGGACGCCGACGGCGGTACGGCGCCCGGCGTCGGCAGTAACCCGCCCAGCGGACCGGTGGGCCCGATCCCGGCCGGACTGGAGAAGTTCTACCAGCAGCAGCCGGACTGGGAGCGCTGCGGCACCAACCAGCAGTGCGCGACCATCGAGGTCCCGCTGGACTACACCAAGCCGACCGGCCAGACGATCGAGCTGCGCGCCCGGAAGGTGCTCGCCAAGGACCGCGGCGGCCGGATCGGCACGTTGTTCATCAACCCGGGCGGCCCCGGAGCGTCTGGGCAGGACTTCGCCGCGCAGGCGCCGATGCTGTTCGGGTCGTCGCTGCTGCGAAAGTTCGACATCATCGGCTGGGACCCGCGGGGC
Organism: Kribbella pratensis; assembly: GCF_004366075.1. Classification (GTDB taxonomy): domain Bacteria; phylum Actinomycetota; class Actinomycetes; order Propionibacteriales; family Kribbellaceae; genus Kribbella; species Kribbella pratensis. Next base: position 1,078,904 of record NZ_SODU01000002.1, read on the forward strand.
GTCGGTGAATCCACCCCGGTGAAGTGCTTGGACACCGCGCAGCTGGACGCGATGATCGCCGCCGACGGGAGCCCGGACACCCCCGCCGAGGTCGCCGACGTCGAAAAGCAGGCCAAGACCTTCGTGGCCGGCTGCAAGCAGCGCTCCGGTGAGCTCCTGCCGCATGTGAACACCAAGGACGCCGCCCGCGACATCGACGTACTGCGCGGCATCGTCGGGGATCCGCAGCTCTACTACCTGGGGATGTCGTACGGCACCTACCTCGGTGCGACGTACGCCGAGTTGTTCCCGAAGAACGTCGGCCGGCTGGTGCTGGACGGCGCAGTCGACCCGGCGATCTCGTCCCAGCAGATGGGGATGGCGCAGGCGAAGGGCTTCGACAAGGCGCTGGACGCGTTCGCGGAGGACTGTGCGCAGCGCTCCTGCAAGCTGGGCAGCAGCAAGAACGAGGTGCTGGCCAAGGTCGACAAGCTGATCAAGGACAGCGACGCGCATCCGCTGCCGGGCGACGGGCAGCGCCAGGTCACCCAGGCCCTGGTCGTCCTCGGTCTGGTCTACCCGCTGTACCTGAAGGAGTTCTGGCCGCGGCTCGAGGACGCCGTCGTCGACGGGCTCGCCGGGAACGGCGCGCGGCTGCTCGCGATGGCCGACGAGTACACCGACCGCAAGCCGTCCGGATACTCCGACAACGCGAACGAGGTCCAGATCGCGGTCAACTGTTCCGACCGGCCCGACGTCACCTCGATCGCGCAGCTCCAGGCGGAGGTGCCGGAGTTCAAGGCCGCCTCGCCGCGGTTCGGGGAGTTCCTCGCCTGGTCGTCGGCGTCCTGCATCAACTGGCCGGTGAAGCCGACGGACAAGCCGCACCAGATCAAGGCGGCCGGCTCGAAGCCGATCATGGTCCTCGGTACGACGCGCGACCCGGCCACGCCGTACGAATGGGCGGTCGGTCTCGCCCACCAGCTCGAGAACGGCATCCTCGTCACCCGCGAGGGCGACGGCCACACGGCGTACCTGTCGGGCAACGCCTGCGTGAAGAACGTCGTGGAGAGCTACCTCGTGCAGGGCAACACGCCCGCCGCCGACATCAAGTGTTAGTTCGGGCGGTCGTCGCCCGGGTCGACCGGGAGTTTGAGGGTGTCGGTGGCCTGCTGGAGGACAGCACGCAGGCCGGCCTCGTCCTGCGGGCGGCCGCCGACGGTGATCTCGACCGCTGACGTCTTGCCGTCGTCGAGCGAGACCCAGCGCGACAGACCCATCCGGGGACCGCGGCTCTGGTCGACGTACGTGTAGACCAGCGTGCCGTTGTCGCGGCTGAGCACCTTCAGGCCGGGCTCGTCGATGCTGCGCTCACGGTTCGCGACCAGCTCGTCCGGGGTCTGCTTGCTGCCCCGTGTGTCGAACCGGATCTGCCAGACGCCGGTCGGGTCGACGAACTTCGGGCGGGTGCCGCTCTGAGCGCTCTTCCACCCGGCCGGGACCTCGGACGACACCGGGTCGTCGTCGGTGCCGAAGTTCTGGACGACGTACTGCAGCCCGTCGGCCTGCAGTCCGTCTCCACGGCTCGGGGTGCCGGACGGCGACGGACTCACGATCCCCACCGGCGTGTCGTGGGCGGTGAACGGATTGCCACCGTTCACGGCGACGACTGTGCCGAACACGGCGACACCGACGGTCATTCCCGCCAGCGTCATCAGCAGCGCCTGGTGCCTGGGCGTGAGCATCCCGACCTCGCTTCCCTCTCTCCGGGCCGATTATCCCCGACGAGAGGGGCGTCACCGCAAACTGCCGCGTACGCTGGCACGTCGTGGAGATGTCCGATGCCGCGTTCCGGCAGGCCTTGCGACGCTACGACGACGGTACGGCGGAACGCGCCGACCTGAAACTGCTCACCAAGGAACTGTTGCAACGCCTGGTCGCGAAAGCACCCGGCCACGCGGTCGAGGTACGCGTCCCGCCGTACGGCGCCGTGCAGTGCATCGAGGGCCCGCGACACACCCGCGGTACGCCGGGCGCGGTCATCGAGATGCCGCCGGACCTGTGGATCGACGTGGCCCTCGGCCGCACCACCTGGCCCGACGCCCGGATGACCGGCAAACTCCGCGCGAGCGGCGAGCGCACCGACCTGAGCGGTTTGCTCCCCCTGATCCCGCATTTGCCTGGCTGACCCCCGACTTGCTGGGTCAGCCAGGCAAATTGCTGGGTCAGCCAGGCAAATGGGTCAGCGGGAAATCAGGTTCGTTTGGTGTGGTCGGACCTGTCACTATGTTCCGGTGGCAGCAAGTCTGAGCGCGCGGCTGGCCCGGTTGCGTGTCGATCTGACTCCGTGGCGTGGTTCCCGCGATTTCCGCATCCTGCTCGTCGCGGGGTCGGTGTTCTTCCTCGGCGGCATGGTCGGGTACGTCGCCCTGCCGTACCAGCTCTACCAACTCACCGGATCGAACTTCGCGGTCGGTGCGATGGGCCTGGTGACGATCGTCCCGCTGGTCGTGTTCGGCCTGTACGGCGGTGCGCTCGCCGATCACGTCGAACGCCGTACGCTGCTCGTCGCCACCGGCCTCGCGCAGGTCGTGATCTCCGCGCTGATGGTCGCCAACACGCTGCTCCCGAACCCGCAGGTCTGGCTGATCTACGTCTGCGGCGCCCTGAACGCGATCGCTACCTCGCTGCAGCGGCCTTCGCGCGAAGCGCTCCTTCCGCGGGTGGTGAAGCACCAGGAGATTCCGGCCGCGGTCGCGCTGAGCTCACTGACCTCGCAGATCGGTCAGCTCGCCGGTCCGGCCCTGGGCGGTGTCCTGGTCGGATCGGTCGGCGTGACCTGGGCGTTCTCGGTGGAGTTGGCCGGCATCGTGTTCGCGACGCTGCTCTACGCCCGGCTCGGTTCGTACCGCGCCGGCGAGCAGTCCACGGCGCCGAGCCTGCGGGCGATCGGCGGCGGCATCGTCTACGCGTTCCGCCGCAAGGACCTGCTGGCGACGTACCTGGTCGACATGGTCGGGATGTTCCTGGCGATGCCGATCGTGCTGTTCCCGGCGTTCGCGACGGACGTCCTGAAGGAACCGAAGCTGCTCGGCCTGCTGTACAGCGCCGAAGCGATCGGGGCGATGTGCGCCAGCCTGACCAGCGGCTGGGCGAAACACGTCCATCACCAGGGGCGGGCGGTGGTGCTGGCCACGATCGGCTGGGGGGCCGCGGTCGGGATCGCCGGGCTGGCGCCGAACATCTGGTTCGCGATCGCCTTCTTCGCGGTGGCCGGCGCGGCCGACATGGTGTCGGTGCTGTTCCGTTCGGTGATCTGGAATCAGACGATCCCCGACGAGATGCGCGGGCGGCTGGCCGGGATCGAGATGCTCGGCTACTCGCTCGGGCCGCTCGGCGGTCAGGCCCGCTCCGGGGTGGTCGCCGACCTCACCACGGTCCGGACCGCGATCGTCAGCGGCGGCGTGCTGTGCGTCGCCGGCGTGGTCGCCACATCCGTCTGGCTGCGCGAGTTCTGGCGGTACGACGCCCGTACCGACGAACACGCCGTCCGCGAAAGAGAGCTCCGATCCGCGGGCTAAGGTTCCTGTCATCATGCGTATCCGCCGGGTAGTGACCGCCTCCGCGCTGACCGTCGTACTGCTCGCAGGCTGTAGTGGTCCGGCGGACGAGAACTCGCCGAGCGTGCCGCCGCTCGTGTCGATGAGCACAGCACCGAACTCGGAGACCCCGTCGCCGACGCCTTCGGTGACGCCGTCCGGGACGTCCAAGGTCGCGGACACGTTGTGCGTGCGGATGGACCCGACGCTGGTGCAGACGACGCTCGCGGTGCCGGTCGCGAACATCCAGCCGAAGGCGCCGCCGCCCGAGTTCGACATCCCGACGTACGACGTGTGTCAGTTCGCGCTCAGTGCCGGCCCCAACGGCCCGGTGCTGAGGGTTGGGGTGTCGGTGCTTCCGGCGACTCCGGCGATGCTGGCGGCTACCCAGAAGGCGTACGCCGCGCATCCGCGCGAGCCGGCCAAGCCCGTCAAGATCGGTCGAGGCGGGTACGGCACAAGTACGTTCCTGGTGTTTCTGTCGGCCGGCAGGATGTACAAGCTCTCCGGGCCGCAGGCGACCCTCGCGAAGTACGTCGTACTCGGCCAGGAGGTCGTGCGGCAGGCTGCCGGGCTGGCGGACGCCGATCGGCTGATCACGCGCCCCGAGTGTGATCGCGGTACGGCGGCGGCCGAGAAGGTGATGGGCGCACCGGCGATGGCCCGGCGCGACGGTCAGACCCTCGTCGGCGACCCGGTCTGCGGCTGGCTGACCTCGACGAGCGTGATCTCCACCTCGGTACGCCGGGAGCGGGACGCCAAGGCCCTGATGGCCCCGATCCGCAAGCTCGCGACCTCGCAATCCATCCCGCTCGGCGACGAGGGGTACGTCGACACCGCCACCGGCCGTACGACGATCCGCGTCGGCGACGACAAGCTCGTCGACCTGGTCCCGCTTCCCGCCCGCGCGATCAACCCGGATCTGATGACCCAGTTCGCCCTCGCAATGTCCCCGCTCTACACCCGCTGATCGAGCGGGGTCAGGTAGCCGACCAGGGCCTGGTTGAGTTCGCTGATCCATCGTTCGCGCTCGGTGGCGGGAGTGGTGACGATGGTGCCGAGCAGAGCGGCGAAGATCTGGGTCGCGACGGCCGACGTGGTCGCGAGGCGATCCGATGGCAGGTCGGGATAGCGAGCGGCCAGGACCTCGGCGACGCGGCCGGTGACAGCCTTCTGCAGCGCGCGGGTCGGCGCCGTGAGCTTGTCCGGCAGGTCGCCGCTGCCGAACAGGGCCTTGAACCCCGGGTTCTCCAGGTTGACCTCGACCATCGGGCGGATCATCCGGTCGACCAGTTCGGGCAGCGGGAGTTGCGCCGTCCCCGGGTCGAACGCCTTCTCGTGCGCGGCGGCCAGTTCGCTGCGGTAGCGCTCCGCGAGCGCCTCGGCGAGGGCCTCCTTGTTCGCGAAGAACTGGTACAGCGTGCCTGGGGAGACGCCGGCCTGGCGGGCGATCGCGTTGGTGGTCGCCTTCGCGTACCCGGCCTCGGCGAACACGACCGCGGCGGCGTCCAGCAGCTGCACCATCCGCCGCTGCCCGCGTGCCTGGCGACGCGGCTCCTCGGGCATGGGTCGACCTCCGTTGACAAACACGAGTAAATGCTCGTATTTTTCAGTATGCGAGCAACTGCTCGTGTTTGGTCATCCTACCCCCGCTCGCCCGGAGGTCCGCCATGCCCGAAACCATCCCGCCTGTGCTGCCGGAAGGCTCAGGTCCCCGTCGGGAGGCCGGTCTGCTCGAGCGCCTCGGTCGGCTGGTGGTTCGGCGCCGGCGTGTTGTCGTGCTGCTCTCGCTCGTCCTGACAGCGCTCGTGCTCGCCGTCGCGGCCGGGGCGCTCAACGCCCTCTCGCTGTCCCGGATCGCCGATCCGGCATCGGAGTCGGATCGCGCCCGCCGGGTGCTCGCCGAGCAGTTCCGGACCGGTCCGCCGAACCTCGCGTTCCTGGTCACGGCGCAGACCGGGACGGTCGACGATCCCGCCGTACGGGCCGCTGGTGTTGGGTTGACCAACGAAATCGCGCGGCAGTCAGGCGTTGCCGAGGCGGCGTCGTACTGGTCGCGTGACGACAGTCCAGCCTTGCGGAGCAGGGATTCCCGGCAGGCGCTGATCCTCGTCCATGTGCCGGGCGAGGTGAACGAGGCGCGACAGCGGGTCGGTGACCTCGCCGCTCAGTACGCCGGATCGCGCGCCGGGATCACCGTGCAGCCGGGCGGTCAGGACGAGGTGTTCCGCGAGATCGGGGCCCAGGCTCGTGCGGACTTCCTGCGGGCTGAGGTGATCGTGATCCCGATGGTGCTCGGGCTGCTGATCCTCATCTATCGCAGGGTTTCGGCGGCCCTCATGACGCTGGGGATCGGGATCTTCGCGACCGGCGGCGCGTTGGCCGGGCTGCGGGTGATCGCGGCGTTCACCGAGGTCTCGACGTTCGCCGCCAACCTCGCGCTGGTGATGGGACTGGCGCTCGGCGTCGACTACTGCCTGTTCGTGATCGCGAGGTTCCGCGAGGAGTTGGCGGCCGGTGCTGAGGTCGACGACGCCGTGGTGACCGCGGTGCGCACGGCCGGGCGGACTGTCTTTTTCAGTGGAATGACGGTCGCCGTCTCCCTGCTCGCACTGCTGCTGTTCCCACTGTCGTTCCTGCGGTCCTTCGGGTACGCCGGTGTTCTCGTCGTCCTGTCCGCGTTGATCGGCGCGCTCGTCATCCTCCCCGCCGCGCTGGCACTCCTCGGCCGCCGAGCGGTCCGTCCCGCGGCGGCGAGGTCCGACTCCGGCCGCTGGGCAGCACTCGCGATCGCGGTGATGCGGCGCCCGGCGCTCATCGGCGGCGCCGTCCTTGCACTGATCTTGTTGCTCTCGTCACCCGCGTTGGGCCTGCGCCTCGGCCTGCCGGACGCGCGGATCCTCCCCGCTGACGCGAGCAGCCGGATCATGGCGGACCAGGTGCGCCAGAACTTCGGCCAGGAGGAGTCCGATGCCCTGTACGTCGTGATGCCCGAGGCGGGCGATCCGGCGCGACTCGCGCCGTACGCGAAGACCCTCAGGCAGTTGGACGGGGTGGCGCAGGTCGACACCTACGTCCGCAACGGCGGGGCGTACCTGACCGTCATTCCGACCGCCGAGGTGCTCGAGGGAGACGTCGGGCACCTCGTTGAACAAGTCCGTGCGGCCGAGGCGCCGTACCCGGCGATGATCGGCGGCTCGCCGGCGGAGATGACGGACTGGCGTTCGGCACTCACCGAACGGATCCCGTTGGTGCTCGGGTTGATCCTGCTGCTCAGCGTGCTCGTCCTGTACATCGCGACCGGCAGCGTGCTGCTGCCGTTGAAGGCGACCGTACTGAACCTGCTCAGTCTCGTGGTGATGTTCGGCGTCATGGTGTGGGTGTTCCAGCACGGCAACCTGTCCGGGCCGCTCGGCTTCACCGCGACCGGCGTACTGGAGGCCAGTATGCCGACGCTCATGTTCTGCATCGTGTACGGACTGTCGATGGATTACGAGGTGTTCATCGTGTCGCGGATCCGGGAGGAGTACCTGCGGACCGGGGACACCGAGCGGGCGGTGGCGACGGGGCTGCAGCGATCGGCGCCGTTGGTCACGACCGCGGCCGCCGTCCTCGCGCTGTCGTTCGCGGTCTATGCGACCGGCGGGGTCGTGTACCTGAAGATGATCGGGGTCGGGATGGCCGTCGCGGTGCTGGTGGACGCGACGGCGATCCGGGGCGTGCTGCTGCCCGCGTTCATGAAGCTCGCCGGGCGGGCGAACTGGTGGAGTCCGATCAGCTGACCTTCGCGATGGTGGCGATGGCTTCGGTGATTTCGGTGGGGGTTCGGGCGGCGTAGCCGAGGACCAGGCCGGGGGCGTGCGGGAGTTGGCAGTGCCACGAGAGAGGGTGGGTTTTCACGCCGGCTTCCAGGGCGGCCGCGGCCAGTTCGGTGTCGTTTCCCTCGGCTCGATCGGCGAAGGTGATCGTGAGGTGCAGGCCGGCGGCGGCGCCGTGGATGGTTGCGGTGGGCAAGTGGTTGCGGATGGCGGCGACCATCGCGTCGCGGCGGGTGCGGTGCCGGCGGCGCAGGAAGCGGAGCTGGCGCTCGAGCTCGCCGGACTCCATCAGAGCGGCGAGGGTGAGTTGCGGGAGACCTGCGTTGCCGAGGTCCGCCAGGCGCTTGCGGGCGATGAGTTCTTCCTTGTACTGCGGGGGTGCGAGCATCCACCCGATCCGTAGTGCCGGGGCGAGCAGCTTGGAGATGCTGCCGGTGTAGATCACCTGGTCGGGCAGCATCGCGCGGAGCGCGGGGACGGGCGGCCGGTCGTACCGGTGCTCGGCGTCGTAGTCGTCCTCGATGACCAGTCCGCCGTCCGTCGCCCACTGGATCAGCTCGCGACGACGCTCGCCGTCCAGTACGACGCCGGTCGGGAAATGGTGCGCCGGTGTCACCATCACCGCGCCGGCCCCGGAATTCCGCAGTACGTCGACCTGCAGCCCGCGATCGTCGACGGGGATCGGCGGCGTCCGCATACCCCAGTTCTGCAGGTGCTGACGGGAACCGAGCGAGCCGGGGTCCTCGACCGCGATCTCGTGGATGCCGTGCCGGTCGAGCATCTGGGCCACGAGCCCGATCGCCTGGGCCACGCCGGCCACGATGATCAGGTCGTCCGGGTCCGCGGTGATCCCGCGGTACTGCGCCAGCCACGCCGCGACCGCACGTCGCAACGTCGGCGTACCCGCAGGATCGCCGTACCCGAAATCGGCAGACTCCAGGTCCGCCAGCACCGCTCGCTCCGCGCGCAGCCAGGCGCTGCGCGGAAACGCCGCCAGGTCGGGCACCCCGGGCGTCAGGTCGATCCGCGCCGGCAGATCCCGCAACCGGTCGAACACGTCGTCGGCCACCACCAGGCTCTTACGCCCGACGGAGCGTGGGCCCTCGGACGTTCGGACGTCGCCGAGCATCGGGGCGGCGACGACGACAGTTCCGCGGCGGCCGTGGGTGGAGACGTGGCCGTCCTCGGTCAGGCGCTGGTAAGACTCGGTGACCACGCCCCGGGAGAGGCCGAGGTCGGTCGCCAGGGTGCGGGTCGCGGGCAGGCGGGTGCCGACCGGGAGGTGGCCGGTGGAGATGGCCGTCCGCAGCCGATCGGTGAGCCAATCCGCGAGACCGCCGGGCGGTGCGTCGGCCGGGTCGAGCTGGAGGAAGTCCGCCCCGCCATTGGACCTGCCACTTATCGCCGGATTGGACCTGTTCACAGGACCATTGTGGCGCGACCTTGGAGGTATGGGAACCGACTACGTCCACGGCTACACCCCGGCGGAGACCCGCCGGCTGTCCGACCAGGCCGGCACGCTCGCCGACCTGCTGCACGGCGGCACCACCTACCCACCCGGCAGCCGCGTGCTGGAGGCCGGCTGCGGAGTGGGAGCACAGACCGTTCAGCTGGTCACGCGAAGCCCCGGCATCGACCTGGTCTCGATCGATATCTCCGAAGCGTCGCTCGCCCAGGCCAAGGCCCGGGTCGCCGACCAGGCACCGGGCGCGACAGTCGAGTGGCGGCACGCGGACCTCCACGACCTGGCCGGCGAGAAGTTCGACCACGTCTTCGTCTGCTTCGTCCTCGAGCACCTCCCGGACCCCGTTGCCGCACTCGTCGGGCTCCGCGGCCTCCTCAACCCGGGCGGCACGATCACCGTGATCGAGGGCGACCACGGGTCCGCGTTCTTCCACCCGCGCAGCGCGCAGGCCCAAGCCGTCATCGAGTGCCTCGTCGACCTGCAGGCTTCGGCGGGCGGCGACTCGCTGATCGGCCGACGGCTCCAGCCCTTGCTCGAGCAGGCCGGGTACGACGACCTACAGGTCGGACCGCGCACCGTGTACGCCGACCAGACCCTCCCGCACCTCGTCGACGGCTTCACCCGCAAGACCTTCATCGCGATGGTCGAGTCCGTCCGCGACCGCGCGATCGCCGCCGGCCTGCGCACCGAGGCCGAGTGGGCCGCGGGCATCCGCGACCTCGAGAAGTCCGCCGGACCCGGCGGCACGTTCCACTACACGTTCTTCAAAGGAGTGGGCACGACATGATCGCCTTCCTCGTCCTGATCGGATTGATCTGCTGGGCCCTCAATCGCAATCGGCGCAGGCAGCTCCGGCCGACGATCGGCGGCCGCACGGACCGCGATCTGCAACGACTGATCGCCGATCTCAGGGCATGTTCATGAACGCCTGGTAGACAAGGGGTATGGCCCCGACTGAGCAGCTCGAGATCGAGACGAAGTACGACGTCGACACGAGCACGACCCTGCCGGCGCTGCACGAATTGCCCGGGGTCGCGAGTGTCGCGCAACCGGTCGAGCTCGACCTGGAGGCGGTGTACTACGACACGCCTGAGCTCGACCTGGCTGCGAACAAGGTGACGCTTCGCCGGCGTACCGGTGGCGAGGACGACGGGTGGCACGTGAAGTTTCCGGCGTCGTCCGGTGGACGGCTCGAGGTTCGATATCCGCTCGGCTCGGCGCGCACTGTACCGATCGCGGTCGTCCGTACGGTCCGCGTGCATGTCCGCGACCAGCCGTTGGCGCCGGTCGTGACGCTGCAGACCCGACGCATCGTCCATCGGCTGCTCGACGCGGACGGCGGTGTCCTCGCGGAGCTTGCCGACGACCACGTGACCGCGACGGTCGAGGGCGGTGAGCCGGAGCGCTGGCGGGAGTGGGAGGTCGAGCTGGTCGACGGCGACGGCCCGCTGCTCGAGGATGCGGGCGAGTTGCTGAAGGCTGCGGGCGCTCGTCCGGCGAGCGGTCCGAGCAAGCTCGCAAGGGCACTCGGCGATCGCGTTCCGGCGTACGACGAATGGACCTTGCCCAAGAAGCCGCGGACGTCGGACCTGTTCCGCGCGTACGCCGGCGCACAGGTGCAGGCGATCCGCGAACGGGACCCCGAGGTACGGCGGGACGTTCCGGACTCGATCCACAAGTTCCGGGTCGCGACGCGGCGGCTGCGCTCGGCGCTGGCGACGTACCGGCCGGTGATCAACCGTGCGGTCGGTGACCCGTTGCGGGCCGAGTTGAAGTGGCTGGCCGGTGAGCTCGGCGTCGCCCGGGACGCGGAGGTGCAGCGTGAGCACTTCGCGGCCGAGGTCGCGGAGCAGCCGGTCGAGCTGGTGATGGGACGCGTCGCGGGGCGGATCGACGACCATCTGCGGCAGGTCTACAAGGACGGACGCGCCGGGGCGCTGGCCGCGCTGGAGAGTCCGCGGTACTTCCGGTTGCTGGATGCTTTGGACGAGCTGGTCGCGAATCCGCCGCTGACTGACGACGACCGGAAGGCGAGCAAGCAGATCGGCGAACTCCTCGAGCACGACTACCGGCGGATGCGCAAGGCGGTACGCCGTTCGCAGCAGGCCGAGACCGTGGCGGAGCAGGACCACGAGCTGCACGAAGTACGTAAGGCGTCGAAGCGCCTGCGGTACGCCGCGGAGTCCGCCGTACCCGTCCTGTCCGACGAAGCCGCCGACCTGGCGGCCCGCGCCGAGGAGGTCCAGGAGATCCTCGGCGAACACCAGGACTCGGTCGTCTCCCGCGAACTCCTCCACCACCTCGCCCTGCAGGTCTACGCCGAAGGCGGCAACCCCTTCACCTACGGACTCCTCCACGCCACCGAACAATCCCGAGGCAACACCTCCCGCGAGTCCTTCTACAAACTCTGGCCCACCCTCGAATTCAGCATGTAATACCCCGCGGTTGACGTGTGAGACGGACCCGGGTGGAGGGGGCCGGGTCCGTCTCGTTGGGGCGGGGGTGGGGCTGCCAGGCAGGACCGCGTCGATTCAGCAGGGCCTGCCTGACAGGTCTTTCAGTGGCGGACCGCCTTCTCGGCGCCGGCGCCGGTGAGGGAGCGGACCTCCATCTCGGCGAAGCGGTCGACGTCGACCGGCTCCTTGCTGGTGATCGTGCCGAGCCAGCCGAGCAGGAACGCCAGCGGGATCGAGACGATGCCGGGGTTGTCCAGCGGGAACCAGTGGAAGTCGATCCCGGTGTCGGTGATCATCGACAGGCTCTTGTGAGTCTTCGCGTCCACCTTGCCGGAGACGACCGGGCTGAAGATGATCAGGATGATCGTCGAGGCCAGACCGCCGTAGATGCTCCACAGTGCGCCGCGGGTGTTGAAGCGCCGCCAGAACAGCGAGTACAGGATCGTCGGCAGGTTCGCACTCGCCGCGACCGCGAACGCCAGGGCCACCAGGAAGGCGATGTTCTGGCCGTTCGCGAAGATGCCGCCGATGATCGCGACGATGCCGATCACGACCGCGGTGTACCGCGCCACGCGGACCTCGCCGTCGCCGCTGATCTGGCCCTTCTTGATGATCTGGCCGTAGATGTCGTGCGCGAACGACGTACTCGCGGTGATCGTCAGACCGGCGACCACGGCCAGGATCGTTGCGAACGCGACCGCCGAGATGACGCCGAGCAACACCTCACCACCGAGCTCGAAGGCGAGCAGCGGCGCGGCCGAGTTCGCCTTGCCGGGTGCGGCCTTGATCCGGTCCGGTCCGACGATCGCGGCAGCGCCGTACCCGAGGACCAGCGTGAACAGGTAGAAGATGCCGATGATCCAGATCGCCCAGCTGACACTGCGCCGCGCTTCCTTGGAGTCCGGCACCGTGTAGAACCGCATCAGCACGTGCGGCAGGCCGGCGGTGCCGAGCACCAGGGCGAGCGCGAGCGAGATGAAGTCCAGCTTGGTGACGCCGGTGACGCCGTACTGGAGACCCGGGCTGAGCAGCTTCTCGCCGGCCGCCGGGCTCTTGTCGACGGCCGCACCGAGCAGGCCGGACAGGTTGAAGGTGTACTTCGCCAGCACCCAGATCGTCATGATTCCGGCGCCGATGACCAGCAGCACGGCCTTGACGATCTGCACCCAGGTGGTGCCCTTCATGCCGCCGACCAGGACGTAGGTGATCATCAGGATGCCGACCACCGCGATCACGATGCTCTGCCCGGCCCGGTTGCTCACGCCGAGCAGCAGGGCGACCAGACCCCCGGCGCCTGCCATCTGCGCCAGCAGGTAGAAGAAGCAGACGCCGAGGGTCGAGATCGCGGCCGCCATCCGGACCGGCCGCTGCTTGAGCCGGAACGACAGTACGTCGGCCATCGTGAACCGGCCGGTGTTCCGGAGCAGCTCGGCGACCAGCAGCAGCGCGACCAGCCAGGCCACCAGGAAGCCGATGGAGTACAGGAAGCCGTCGTACCCGTTCAGCGCGATCGCGCCGGCGATGCCGAGGAACGACGCGGCGGACAGGTAGTCGCCGGCGATCGCGATGCCGTTCTGCGGGCCGGTGAACGACCGGCCGCCGGCGTAGAAGTCGGCCGCGGTCTTGTTGTTCCGCGAGGCCCGGAAGACGATCGCCAGCGTGGCCAGCACGAACAGCGCGAAGATCACGATGTTGACGGTCGGGTTACCGATGTCCGTTGCCAGCGGCAACATGAGCGGGGCGGTCACTGCGGTGCTCCCTCGATCTGGTGGCGCAGCTTCTCGGCGTCCGGGTCGATCCGGCGGTCCGCCCAGCGGACGTAGATCATCGTGATCGCGAACGTCGACACGAACTGCCCGAGGCCGAACAGCAGGGCCACGGTGATGTTGCCGCCGCCGATCTTGTGTGACATGAAGCCGTGCGCGTAGTCGGCGAGCAGGACGTAGACGAAGTACCAGACCAGGAACAGCGCGGTCATCGGGAACACGAAGCGCCGGAACCGGCGACGCAACTCGGAGAAGTCCGGTGACAGCTGGACATCCCGGTACGTCGTCAGGTCGCGATCGCGCATATCACTCATCGCGAGACCTCCAGGGGATAAAGCCGGGCGGTATGGAGCCGGCGTGGCTACTGTGGCCTGGGTCACGGCGTTCCCGACAGCACCGGCGCGCATCGGTCGCTCAGCGGACCACACCAGTCGCTCGGTGGATCACTCAACTGCGGTGAACGGTAGGAATCCTGGGACGAACGGTCACCGGTACGGCAGGCCGCGGTCGACATCGACGGCCTCGGGGGTGTGGAGCCGGACCATGCTGCGGGCCGTGCCGGCCGGGATGCGGTCCGGAGTCAGTTTGGAGACCACGATGACGGTGAGGAACGCGAGCGGCATCGTCCACGCGGCCGGCTGACCGACGAGCGCCCGCGGCCAGCCGCCCTGCGGCGCGCCGGACACGTTCACGAGCGCGGCCGCGCTGGCCGCGATCCCGCCGACGACCAGGCCGGCCGCGGCGCCGGTCGTCGACATCCGCCGCCACCAGATCCCCAGCACCAGCAGGGGACAGAACGTCGACGCGGCCAACGCGAACGCGAGTCCCACGGTGTCCGCGAGGCTCAGCGCCCCGGTCACCGTGAACGCCAGGTACGGCACGATCATCGCGATCAGCGCCGCGATCCGGAAGCTGTTCACCGCGACGTAGTCACCACCGGTCCACCGATGCAACCGGCTCCGCAGCAGGTCCTGGTCGATCACCCCGGCGATCGCGACGGTCAGCCCCGACGACGTCGACAGGAACGCCGCGAACGCCCCCGCCGCGACCAGTGCACCGAGCAAATCCCCTGTAGTACCAGGGAAAACGCGGCCGGGCAGCTCGAGTACCACGGTGTCCCCGCCCGCGCTCACCAGGTCGGGCGCGAACGTCCGCCCGAGTACGGCGTACATCGGTGGGAAGAGGTAGAACAATCCGAGCAATGCCAGTACGACGACGGTGGTACGCCGGGCCGCGCGGCCGTCGGGGTTCGTGTAGAAGCGGACCAGGACGTGTGGGAGCCCCATTGTCCCGAAACAAAGGGCCAGGAGCAACGAATAGGTCGCGTACAGCGGGTGGTCGCGACCGCCCGCGCGGGACAGCGGCTCGGCCCAGTCGGCGGCTGCTCCGTGCAACGAGTCGAGCACTCCGACGGGCTGGTGCCAGACGAGCAGGATGACGAAGATCGGCGTCGCGAGCGCGGTCAGCTTGAGCCAGTACTGGAAGGCCTGGACGAACGTGATCGACCGCATCCCGCCCGCGGCCACGTTGATCACCACGATCACCGCGACGATCATCGCACCGACCTCCGGCGGCGCGCCCGTGACGGTCTGGACCGCGAGGCCGGCGCCGTGCAGTTGCGGCAGGAGGTAGAGCGTCCCGATGCCGACCACGAGCCCGGCGCAGATCCGCCGTACGACGGGGGACTCGAAGCGGGTCTCGGCGAAGTCGGGCAGCGTGTACGCACCGGACCGGCGCAGCGGAGCGGCGACCAGGACCAGCAGCATCAGGTAGCCGACGGTGTAACCGACCGAGAACCACAGCATGTCGGCGCCGTTCACCAGCACCAGCCCGGCGACACCGAGGAACGACGCTGCGGACAGGTACTCGCCGCTGATCGCCGACGCGTTCCAGCGTGGGCTGACCGCGCGGCTGGCGACGTAGAAGTCGCTGGTGGTCCGCGAGATCCGCAGGCC
The DNA here is from genome assembly GCF_004366075.1 of Kribbella pratensis. Lineage (GTDB taxonomy): Bacteria > Actinomycetota > Actinomycetes > Propionibacteriales > Kribbellaceae > Kribbella > Kribbella pratensis. The sequence goes on from NZ_SODU01000002.1 coordinate 1,093,942, forward strand.
GAACAACCCGATCCCGATCGTTGCCACGACCACCAATCCGATCGCGGTCAGGCTGAGCGCCGGAGACACGCTACTGCCGCCCCACGAACTCGGTGAACTCTGCTTCGATTCGCTCGGCGTTCCGGACGTAGATGCGAGCGGCGACGTACACGACCGGGTACACCAGGATGCCCAGGATCACCCAGGGCAGGGGGAGGCCCAGTACGGACATCGTGCGGGTTGGTGGGACCAGCCAGAACAGCAGCGGGAAGCTGCCCAGCACGAGCACCACGCCGCCGATGACGGCCAGAGTGAGTCGTAGCTGCGACTGGATCAGTGACTGCATGTAGACCTGGCCGAGGCGGGTCTGCTCGTCGATCTCGCGCGTACCGGTGGGCATGATCGGACGTCGGGCCGCGCTCGTCCGCGGGCTGGTGACGCGGACCCTGCGTGGTCCTTCCGGCGTACTCATGTCAGCTCAGGTCATCTCAGCGACGTCGAACGGACCAGGAGGTCGCGGAGCTCGCGCGTGTGCCGCCGGCTGACCGGGAGCCAGTCGTCCCCGACCCGGACCGCGCAGCGGCCGCTGTCGACCCGCATCTCGTCCACGTGCTGCAGAGCGACCAGGGTGCTGCGGTGGATCCGGGTGAAGCCGGCGTCCCGCCAGCGCTCCTCCAGCGTGCTGAGCGGGATGCGGACCAGATGCGAGTTCTGGCCCGTGTGCAGGCGGGCGTAGTCGCCCTGTGCCTCGACGTACCGGACCGTGGAGCGCTGCACGAACCTGGTGATACCGGCCAGCTCCACCGGGATCACCTCGTCGTCGGTCTCCTCCGGTGACGGCAACGCGGGCGCTGCTCCGTGGGTGACGACGCGCTGGATCGCCTGGGACAGGCGTTCCGGTCGCACCGGTTTCATCACGTAGTCGGTGGCCTCCAGCTCGAACGCCGCCACCGCGTGCTCGTCGTACGCCGTGACGAACACGATCTGTGGGCGGCTGGCGAACTTGGACAGCACCTTGGCCAGGTCGATGCCGTCCAGCCCGGGCATCTTGATGTCGCAGAACACAACGTCCAGGTCGCTGGCCTGCAGGATCTTCAGCGCGTCCGGTCCGTTGGAAGCCGTCCGGATCTCGCCGATCCGGGGGTCCTGGCTCAGCAGGTACACCAGTTCGGCCAGCGCGGGCTCCTCGTCGTCCGCAACCAGCGCGCGCAGGGGAGAGTCGGCCATAAAACGAACACTAAACCCTCAGATGCCGGTCTGCGGGTTACGGCGATGCATGCACTCCTGAGGAGTATTTGGGGATACGGAACGTCACCTTGGTTCCGGCCTCCACGGCGGTTTCCACGACCAGGCCGTACGTGTCGCCGTACACCTGCCGCAGCCGGGCGTCGACGTTGCCGAGGCCGACCGAGTCACTGCCGGACCCGCCGGACAGGGCCGCCCGGATCACCTCCGGCTCGCTGCCGGCGCCGTCGTCCTCGACGCTGATCTCCGCCTCGTTGATCTGGTCGCGCGCGCGGATCGTGATGTGGCCGACTCCCGTCGTACCCTCCAGGCCGTGGCGTACGGCGTTCTCCACCAGGGGCTGGACGACGAGGAACGGGATGACCACCGGCAGCACCTCAGGAGCGATCTGCAGCGACACCTTGAGCCTGTCGCCGAAACGAGCCTGCTCCAGCACCAGGTAGCGCTCCACGTTGCGCAGCTCGTCCGCCAGCGTCGTGAACTCGCCCCCACGCCGCAGGGCGTAGCGGGAGAAGTCTGCGAACTCCAGGAGCAGCTCACGCGCTCGCTCCGGGTCGGTGCGTACGAACGACGCTATGGCCGCCAGAGCGTTGTAAATGAAGTGCGGGCTGATCTGGGCGCGTAGTGCGCGCAGCTCCGCCTCCATGGCTCGGGTGCGCTCCTTGTTGAGCTCTGCGAGCTCTACCTGACCGGAGACCCACCTGGCGACCTCCTCAGTCGCTCTGACGAGTGCTGCGGAGGTGTTGTTGCTGTACGCGACCAGTACGGCGACCACGCGCTCCTCGATGACGATCGGCGCGACGACCGCCGTACGGATCGGGCATTGCGGGTCGCCGCACGCCACATCATGCGCGCCGAGTACCGCCGTACGGCCGGAGCGGAGTGTCAGTGCGGCGAGGTCCTTGGCGTCGCGGCGGTGGTTGCTCTCGTACGGTCCGCCTACGCCGTCCCACGCCAGTACGCCTGAGGAGTCGCAGATCGCGATGGCCGCCGTACCCAGGAGGTCCCTCAGGTGGCGGCTGGCCTTTCCGGCCGCAGCGGGTGTCAGGCCCTCGCGCAGGTGCGGGCTGGCCAACGAGGCGGTATGCAGGGTCGCATACGTCGCCTTGTCGGCCGGAGTCCCGAAATGCTTCCGCCGCCGCACGAACACACCCTGACGGTAACCGCTCAGCCTTCCGCGCGCGGCCTGAATGCCTCCAGCGCCTCCGTGTCGGAGTAGGTGTGCAGCAGGTACTCCGCTACCCACTCCACACGGCCTGGGTACGTCGACTCGCTCTCGATCCTGTCTGCGGCTTTGGCCGCGTCGAGCGGTGCGCGCCGCAGCTGTACGCCGTCCTCGGTCAGGAGCGCCCAGCTCGGACCGGGAGCGCCGTACGGCATCCCGACACTGCCGGCGTTCACCACCAGCCGCCGATCGACCTGGCGCGCGAACGGCATGTGCGTGTGCCCGCAGACGACCGTCCTGACCTCGTCCGACAGCCCCGTGAACACCTGCGCCCACCGCGCGATCGGGCTGTCCACCAGCACCATCTCCTCGTCGTCGCGCGGAGTGGCGTGACAGAACAGCACGTCCCCGATCGTCACGGTCGTCGGCAGCCCGGCCAGCAGCTCAACCTGGTCCGGCCGCAACTGCTCCGCCGCCCACGGAGAGACCGCATCCGGCGGCTCGGCGTCGTACGTCCCCCGAGCCATCTCCACAAGCTCCCGGTCCGCGTTGCCGCGCACCCACACCACCCGGTCGCCCAGCGCCCTCAACACATCCAGCGTCTCGACCGGCTGCGGCCCACTGGCGATGTCCCCCGCCAGCACGATCCGGTCGGCCGCCTGCACGTCCGGCTCATCCAGCACAGCCTCCAGAGCAGGCAACACCCCATGAACATCAGCAAGAACAGCAACCGTGGTCATGCCGGCAGTCTGCTCCTGAAGCCCCGCAAACACAGAGCAATCTGCTCAAAGCAGATCAGCTACCGATGAGCAGCTGTCCTTTGGCGAGCGGGGTCGCCCGTTCGCAGGCACCGGTCGAGATGGTGCAACGGACAATCGACGCCGGAGTCTCCTCCCCGTTGTCGGCGAGCAGCAGCAGGTGCTGGTCGTCCTCGGGGACGCTCTGCCGGAACACACCGGACCACTCGTGCAGCAGCATGCCCGTCTTCGCGTTCAGGGCTCCCGCGATGCCGTCGCCGTACCCGTCCTGGTACTTCGGTCCGGCGATGACAGTCGCGGCGTCCGGGGTGAAGCCAGTGATCAGGTAGTCGCAGGTGCGCCACAGGCGCTTCCCGAACGGGACGGTGAGGAGGCTGCTGCAGCTGCTCTGGTCGTTCAGTGTGGTCAGCGAGCCCGCCGTACCCGCGCTGGACACCGCCATCGGATTCGGGACGGCCTTGAGCTGGACGGGCTTCGATGTACCCGGCGTCCACTCGTACAGAACGCTGTCGCCGTCCTGGGTCGTCGATGCGTCGAAGTAGACCTTGCCGTCGAGGTAGCTGAGCAGCCTGGTGTTCCAGATGTCCGGTACGGCGACCTTCTGGACCTCGGTGCTTTCGGCGTAGATGGTCGCACCGGCCAGTTCCTCGCCGGTGTCCTTCAAGCGGGTGGCCACGTACGCCGCGGCGCCGCCGTCGTCGGTGGTGACGATCTGGGTCACGTCGGGCGTGCGGCGGGTGATCTTGCTCTCGCTGTCCAGGTTCAGCATCTCGGTACCGAACCCCTTGGTGACCACGGCGAGCGCCGAACTGCCGAGCCGGGCGACGTCCTGGATGTCGGTGGTGCCCGGGACCGTGACGTCCTCGCCGGCGCCGCCGCGGATGGTGCGGCCACTGAGGTACGTGACCTGCGGCGCCCTGCCCTGGGGGAGCTTCTTCAGGTCGATCTTGGTCTTGATCGGCCCGGACGGAGTGCTCGTCGCCGTCGACGGCTTGCTGGACGTCGGCGTCGGCTTGGCCGTGGGGGTGCTCTTGGTCGGGGTGCTGGTCGCCGGTGACGGGGAGCCGGACAGCGGAGAGGGGGCTTCCGCGTTGGCCTGCGGGCCCTGGCGCCACGCGAGGGCTCCGCCGCCCGTGATGGCGGCGACGGCGACAGCTGCGACGAGGGCGACCAGGCGGCCGTTCTGCACTCGCATCGGCGATCTCCTCAACAAGTCATGGTCAGGTCACGGTTACGGACCGTGCGGCGGACCACGGTCGGGCGGTAGATCAGCATCCCGCTGTCGGAGATGTGACGCCGGAAAATACCGCTTTGTTCACTCCAGCGAATGGGTCGCAGAACGGATCGAGCATAATTACGCCATGGACCAGCCACCGCGGATCGGCCGGTACTCCCTGGTCCGCCGGGTGGGTGCCGGGGGTTTCGCGACCGTTTGGCTGGCGCGCGACGAGCAGCTGGACGCCGAGGTCGCGGTCAAGATCCTGTCCGAGAACTGGGTCGAGGACGAGGACGTCCGGCGCCGGTTCCTGGCCGAGGGCCGGTTCCTGCGCAAGGTCGACTCGCTGTACGTCGTCGGCGTGCACGACATCGGCGAGGCCGACGACGGCCGCCCGTTCATGGTCCTCACCTACGCCGACGGCGGCACGCTCGCGGACCGGATCAAGGCCGGCCCGCTCGAGTTCGGCGAGGCGGTCCGGATCATCACGCAGGTCGGCCGCGGCCTGAAGCACCTGCACGCCCGCGGCGTCCTGCACCGCGACGTGAAACCGGCCAACGTCCTGTTCCGCACCGATCCGAACGGCGACCGCGCGATGCTGTCCGACCTCGGGCTGGGCAAGTCGCTCGCCGAGGTCTCGCGGATCACGATGCCCGGCGGCACCCCGGCGTACGTCGCTCCCGAACAGGTGATGGGTGAACGCCTGGACCACCGCGCCGACCTGTACTCGCTCGGTGCGGTCGCGTACGCCGCCTTCACCGGTCAGGCGCCGCATGGTGTGGCCAGCCTCGGTGCGGTGATGCAGATCGAAGCACCACCGCCCTCGATGACCACACTGCGCGAAGACGTGCCGGATGCGATCGATGTCGTCGTACGGCGTGCTCTCGAGCCGGACCGGGACAAGCGCTGGCCGGACCTCGACAGCTTCCTCAACGCACTGCGCGAGGCGCACACCACGGGCAAGATCCCGGCGGGGCTCGTGCCGGCCGCCGAGATGCCCACACCGAGTGCGGCGACCGCTCCGGTCGACCAGGCGACCGCACTGGCCAGCTCCAACCAGTCCACCGTCGCGACACCGCCCAAACGCCGGCGTCGCGCCGCCGTCCTCACCACGCTCGCCGCGCTGGTCCTCGCCGCAGGCGGCGGGTACGGCGGCTACCAGTACGTCATGACCCGGCCGGTGAAGGTGGAGAGCAAGCCCCTCTCGGTAGAGGTCCCACGAAACTGGCACCAGAAGGCGGTCGACGACGGGAAGTCCCTCGTGGTCAGCACCAACACCTCCAAGTGGCAGACCGACCCGAACACCGAAGGCGTCTACGTAGGAGTGATGAACGCCACCCAGCTCCCGACGAGCGCCACTGCTCCCGAGGGCTGCACGGGCGGCACACCGGAAAAGTCCGGCAATGTCGTCACCTTCAGGTACAGCTGCGACGACGTGCCAACCGTCATCGAGCAGTACAAGCAGGTGAACGCCACGACCCTGCTGAGGATTCAGGTCCGCGAGGACAACCCGACGACGCGGCAAGAGGTGCTCGACTCCGCGAAGTACGCCTCCTAGGGCACCAGCGACGTCAGCGACGAGATCGTTGCCTTGTGCATGCGGGGGATGACGTTCAACGTCGCGGGATCGGACGCGTACAGGTACGACCCGGACTCGTAGACCAGGTACGCGGTGCCGTTGTACTCCGTGATGCCCTCGGTCATGCTCGGGGCGCGGAAGCAGCTCAGCGCCGCCGCATCCAGATCCTTCTGGCCGCGCTTCACGACGTAGATGTTGCTGCGGTTCCCACGCCCGTACGACGTGCTGTAAATGAAGTGGTTGGCGGTGATCGTCAGCCCCTGCGTCTTCGTCGGGACCTCCCACGCGCCGGCCAGCGTGGTCAGCGTGCCGTCGTCCGCGATCTTGTACTCGTACATGGTCCCGCGGCCGGTCTCGTTGAACGTCCCGGAGAACAACGAGTCCCCGTAGCTCCCGATGAACGACGACCCGGCCACGTCACGCGCCGTACCGACTTGTCCGAGGTACGGCGTCCCGGCGGCCTTCAACGCGTCACGCAACTCCGTCAGCCGGTATTTGCGGATGCTGCTGCCCTGGCCGGACACGAAGGCCCAGCCCTTGCTCACGGTGATCCCGCCGACGTGGGACTCGGCGATCGCGACCACGCCGACGGTCGAGCCGGTGGACGGGTCGATGCCGTAGATCTGCGAGTCGGCGCCCTCGCGGTACGCCGCGATCAGGATCAGGTTCTTGCCGGAGCCGTCCCAGTTGTACCAAGTACCGGCGCCTTGCGGGGTGTGCGTGCTGAGGTTGGGGATGCTGGCGCTGTTGCTGAACCGGGCGTCGTACTTGTAGGACGCCGACGGTCCGTCGTAGAACGTCGAACCGCCGCTGGTCGAGGTGTCGCAACTGATCGCGGCGTGGGCGGGCGCGGCGCCCGTCAGGGACGCCGCGACGACGGTGAGAACGATGGCAAGGGGGCGCTTGACCATGGGAGCCTCTTCGGTTGTGGGCGAAAACCTTCGAGATTTTCAGAGTAGATCGGCAATGAGTAACGCGCGAGGGTTCACCGGGCGTCAGCTCTGCGAACGGACGCCGTACGGTTGTCGCATGAGCGATCTGTCAGCGGCGATCGACCGCGTTCTGCCCAGCGTCCGTGCCGACCTCGAGGACCTCATCCGGATCCCGTCGGTCAGTTACGAACCGGCCCGTGCGGCCGACGTCCAGCGGTCCGCGGAGGCGACCGCGGCGTTGTTCGAGGCCGAAGGCTTCACGGTGAAGATCGTCCGGGCCGGTGAGGGCGCGCCTGCGGTCATCGCCAAGAAGGCCGCGCCGGCCGGCAAGCCGACGGTGCTGCTCTACGCGCACCACGACGTCCAGCCGACCGGGCCGGTCGAGCAGTGGACGTCGGACCCGTTCGTGCCGACCGAGCGGGGCGACCGGCTGTACGGGCGGGGCGCCGCCGACGACAAGGCCGGGATCGCCGCGCACCTGGCCGCCGTACGGGCCTTCGGCAACGATCTGCCGGTGGGCGTGACGGTGTTCGTCGAGGGTGAGGAGGAGATCGGTTCGCCGACCCTGCTGCAGCTGCTGGACGAGTACTCCGACGAGCTCGCCGCCGACGCGATCGTGATCGCGGACTCGGGCAACTGGGATGTCGGCCGGCCGGCGCTGACAGTGTCGCTGCGCGGTCTGGTCGAGGCGTACGTCGAGGTTCGGACACTGGATCACGCGGTCCACTCCGGCCTGTTCGGTGGGCCGATCCCGGACGCGTTGTCGGCGTTGTGCCGGCTGCTCGCGACCCTGCACGACGACAAGGGCGACGTCGCGGTGGACGGGCTGCACGCGTCCCGGGCGGCCGATGTGGAGTACCCGGAGGACCGGCTGCGGGCCGAGTCGAGCGTGCTGGACTCCGTTCGGCTGACCGGCTCGGGTTCGCTGGTCGACCGGTTGTGGACCCGGCCCGCGATCGCCGTACTGGGGATCGACGCGCCGTCCGTGGCGGAGGCGAGCAACACGCTGGTGCCGGTCGCGCGGGCCAAGGTGAGCCTGCGGGTCGCGCCGGGGGACGACGCGATCAAGGCGAGCGCGGCACTGAAGACGCATCTCGAGAATCACGCGCCGTGGGGTGCGCAGGTCACCGTCACCGAGGGGCAGACCGGTCAGCCGTGCAGTGTGAACGCCCTTGGCGCCGGGTACGAAGCGGCCCGCGCGGCCTTCAAGACCGCGTGGGGTGTCGAGCCGATCGACATGGGGATGGGCGGGTCGATCCCGTTCATCGCGGAGTTCCAGGAGACCTTCCCGCAGGCCTCGATCCTGGTCACCGGCGTGGAGGATCCGGACACCCGTGCCCACGGCATCGACGAGGGTCTGCACCTCGCGGAGTTCACCAAGGTCTGCCTCGCCGAGGCATTGTTGCTCAAGAACCTGGCAGACCAGGCGTGATCGGGCTTTTCGGCGACCCAGTGTTTGGCATAGGTTTCGGCGAGTGAAGATCGCAGTCGTACGGGAGACCAGACCGGCGGAGCGCCGGGTCGCGCTGGTGCCGGAACAAGTCGCGAAACTGATCGAGCTCGGATACGAGGTCGCGGTCGAGCCGGCCGCCGGTGAACGCGCGTTGTTCTCCGACGACCAGTACCGCGCCGCCGGCGCCGAAGTGGCCTGGGGCGCCGACCACGCGGCCACCATCGTGGCGTCGGTGCAGCCGCTCGAACGTGAGCGCCTGCAGCGGTTGCACGCCGGTACGGCGCTGATGTCGTTCCTGCCGACGAACCCGCCAGACGTGGTCCGGACCGCAACCCGGGCCAAGCTGACGGTGTTCTCGATGGAGCTGATCCCGCGGATCTCCCGGGCCCAGACGATGGACGCCCTGTCGTCACAGGCACTCGTCGCCGGGTACCGGGCCGCGATCGTCGCCGCCGAACGGCTGCCGCGATTCTTCCCGCTGAACATGACCGCGGCCGGCACCGTCCCGCCGGCCCAGGTCCTCGTCCTCGGCGCCGGCGTGGCCGGTCTGCAGGCGATCGCCACCGCGAAACGCCTCGGGGCGGTGGTCAAGGCGTACGACGTACGTACTGCCGCCGCGGAGGAGATCGCGTCGATGGGCGCCGTACCGATCGAGCTCGAACTCGGCACCCTCGACGGGCCTGGTGGATATGCCCGCGAGATGACGCCCGAACGCGCGCAACTCCAGCGTGAACTGCTCACGCCGTACGTCGCCGCCGCGGACGCGCTCATCACGACGGCCGCCGTACCGGGCCGGACCGCGCCGATGCTGGTGACGCGGTCGATGGTCGAGCAGATGAAGCCTGGTTCGGTCGTGGTGGACCTGGCGTCGGAGCAGGGCGGCAACGTCGAAGGCTCCGTTGCCGGGACCGAGCTGACGATCGGCGACGCACTGGTCTGGGGCGGGGCGAACGTGCCGTCGCAGATGGCCGGCCCGGCCTCGCGGCTCTACGGCCAGAACATCGCGAACCTGATCCGGCTGATGACCCGGAACGCCGCCTTCGATCCCGACTTCGACGACGAGATCGTCCGCGGCTGCTGCGTCACCCACGACGGCTCAGTGCTCCACGAGCCCACCCGCGAGCTTTTGAAGGGCCAGGCATGAGTGAGTCCATCGCGCTGCTGACGATCTTCGTCCTCGCCGCGTTCGTCGGGGTCGAGGTGATCAGCAAGGTCTCCTCGACTCTGCACACCCCCCTGATGTCGGGGGCGAACGCCATTCACGGCGTCATCCTGGTCGGCGCCATCATCGTCACTGGCGCCGCCGAGTCGACGATCGTGGTGATCGTCGGGCTGCTGGCCGTCGTACTGGCGACGGTGAACATGGTCGGCGGGTTCGTGGTCACGGACCGGATGCTGGAGATGTTCAAAGGTCCGGCGGCTCGCAAGAAGGAGCTGCACAAGTGATCCCCACCTGGGCCCAGATCGGGTATCTGGTCTCCGCGGTCTGCTTCATCGTCGCGCTGAAGGCACTGTCGTCGCCGCGCAGCGCGCGCACCGGCAACCTGATCGGCGCCGCCGGAGCCGTCCTCGCGGTGATCATCACGTTCGCGGCGTACAAGCCCGACCACCTGGTGCCGATCCTGATCGCGCTCGCGATCGGCACCGTCGGCGGTGTGATCGGGTCGCGGCGGGTGCAGATGACCCAGATGCCGCAACTCGTTGCCTTGTTCAACGGCGTCGGCGGCGGCGCGGCCGCGTTGGTCGCCCTGCTCGAGCTCGGGGACGTGCCCTCCGACGCGACCGTCGCGGCGATCGCCACGGCGTTCACGATCCTGGTCGGCGCGATCAGCTTCTCCGGCTCGGTGGTGACGTTCGCCAAGCTGCAGGAGCTGATGACGACCCGTCCGGTGACGTTCCCGGGTCTGCCCGTGCTCTTCGTCGCCTCACTGCTGGGCGGTATTGCACTTGCGGTCTGGCTAGTGTCCGATCCGCGGGTGTGGGTCGGCGTACTGCTCTGCCTCATCGGTCTCGCGATCGGCGTGATGCTGGTGCTGCCGGTCGGCGGCGCCGACGTACCGATCGTGATCTCGTTGCTCAACGCCTTCACCGGTCTGACGGTCGCCGCGGGCGGTTACGTCCTCGGGAACACGGTGCTGCTGGTCGCGGGCACCCTGGTCGGCGCGGCCGGTACGTTGCTGACCAAGCTGATGGCGGACGCTATGGGGCGGTCCGTGTTCAACATCCTCTTCGGTGCCGTGCGCGGCGGATCGACGTTGGGTGCAGGTACGGCGTCCGACCGGCCGGTGATCTCGGGCGGGCCGGAGGACGTCGCGATCCTGCTCGGGTACGCGAACAAGGTCATCATCGTGCCCGGGTACGGTCTCGCCGTCGCGCAGGCGCAGCACACGCTCCGCGACCTCGTCGAGGAACTGCAGAGCCGCGGGGTCAAGGTCGACTACGCCATCCACCCCGTCGCCGGGCGCATGCCCGGCCACATGAACGTGCTGCTCGCCGAGGCCCAGGTGCCTTACGAGCAGCTGCGCGAGATGGACGACATCAACGGCGACTTCAAGACCACGGACGTCGTCCTGGTCGTCGGCGCCAACGACGTGGTCAACCCGGCCGCCCGCAACACCCCGTCGGCCCCCATCTACGGCATGCCGATCCTGAACGCCGACGAGGCCCAGCGAGTCATCTTCCTCAAACGCTCCATGCGCCCCGGCTTCGCGGGAATCGAGAACGAACTGCTCTACGACCCCCGAACCACCCTCCTGTTCGGCGACGCCCGGGACTCCCTCACCAAACTCCTCGCCGCCCTGAAAACGGTCTAGACCCGGACCAAAGACACCGGCCGTCGGCGCCCGCTGGAGCGGAGCGCCGACGGCCGATCTGTTCGCGGAAATCATTCGGTCGACAAGAAGTTTTCGCAAAGCGGCCGGCCGCGTACACCTGGCCGCCCCCGGCCAACGACCTCCCCCGGCCAGTGCCGACCGTTGCCCGCGCCGCGTTCGCTCTGTTTGACTCTCGTACCGAGAGGCCGGGCGGCGCACCCATTCCTCTCACCCTTCCCGCCCAACCGAGGAGAACACTTTGTCCTGCCTTACGAAACCCCTTTCCCGAGCCTGGGACTGGGGCTAATCCACCCACCCCCGCTGCGCCGCCCGAACCCCCAGTTCAAACCGCCCCGAAGCCCCCACCTGCCCACTCAACTTCGCCGCAATCCGCCGCACAGTCCGCAGAGAAACGCCCAACTTCCGGGCCACCTGCTCATCGGTAGCCCCATGCACCAACAGCCGCAGAAACTCAGCCTCCTGAGCACTGATCCCACCGCTCCGGGCACGCTGTTCCTCCACGAACGGCTCGAACCCCCGGTCCCAATAGCTCAGGTGCAGTTCCATCGCCATCCGCACGACTGCCTGGCTGTGGTGCACGACAGCGCCAACCGCGTTGTCCTCGGGGTCGATCCCCATTACTGCCGACTCGTTGTCGAAGATGATCAAACGAAACGGGACGGACGGTGCAATTCGAATCTGGCCGCCAAGGTCCACGATATATTGCAGGATCTCGCCCACCCCTGGTCGCTTCCAGTACGCCTCAGGGAACAGGTATCGAATCTCCACACCGCGCGCGAGATGTTCCCGGTCGGGAAACGTCTCGGGCTTCCAGCCGGCCGGGTCGGAATCTTGAAGGATGCCCCAGATTGATTTCTCCGGACGGAATCGTTGCATTCGCTGGTTGGCGAGTTCGCGTCCTTTGAGGATCTCGACATCTCGTGTCGTGCGCTGGACCAGGAAGTTTGCGAGGTCGGCGGTGAATTTATTGGCGGCGAGCTGGTCGGCCCGGAGTTGTGTGCTCAAGGCGTCGATTTCCTGCTGCCGACTTGCAGCCAGACGACCGAACGTGACCGCCGGATCCAGCGGATACTCGACGCCTTCCGTCCAGCTCGGCACCACGAAGCCGAGATCGCGTAGTTTCTGCAGATCGTGGGACAGTTGGTCCTCGCTGCGTCCCAGTTCGGCGGCGAGTTCATTCAGCCGGACTGCCTGCCCCAGCTCAGGTCGCTGCAGCAGGAGTCGGTAGACCGCGAGCAGATCCTCCGTGGGTCCTGAGGAGTCGAACAACGTCAGACCCAGCCGCGCTTTGCGGCGGCCACCCCGAGTTCGAAGCGGCTGGCGGCGTCTAGGCGTTCGGAGAGGTTGGCGGTGATGCGGCGGGCGGTGCGGAGGGAGATGCCTAGGAGGCGGGCAACCTGTTCGTCTTTGGCGCCGCCGGCAAGCAGACGCAGCACCTCGGCCTCGTGAGGCGTCAGCGGCGTCTCGTCGTCGCGGTCGTCGGCGTCGAACATCTCCGTTGCGCGGGACCAGTAGGCGTCGAACAGGGCTAGGGCGACGGAGACCACAGCGGGAGTGCGGTGGATCACCGCGCCGGCGGTCGGGTTCTCCGGATCCATCGGCATGACCGCGATCTCCTGGTCGAAGATCAGGAGCCGCATCGGCAACGTCGGCGTCACCCGTACCTCGCCACCGAGCCTGTGTATGGTCTCGGCGTACTCCACCGCCAGTTTCGAGGCGGTCATGCTCTGGAGGTACACGGTTCTCATCTTGATGCCGCGTCCCAGGAGCTCGAAGTCAGGCGACCGCTCCGCCCTCGGGACTGCGTCGTCAAAATGCGCTGGCACCAGGCCCCAAGAGGTGTCCTTGGTCTTTAGCGCGAGCTCTTCGATCCGACGTGAGGCGTTGGCGCGGCCTTTGAGGACCTCGACGTCCCCGCTGCTGCGAGATGTCAGTAACTCGTTGTACTGCTCTGCGATGACCTCGGCGGAGGCTTCGGCTTCTTTCAGCTCGCCGAGCGCCTTGTTCAGCTCGGTTCGCCGCCGTTCGGCCAGGCCGGTTAGGCCGACGCGAGGGTGGACTGCGTGTTCGCCTTCTGGGTTGGTCCAGGTCGGCACCAGAAGCTCCAGTCTTCGGAGCTGGTCCATCAGTTCTTCGACTTCGGCCGTCGAGCGATCTACTAGCGCGGCAATCTGCTCGGGCGTACTGTCTGGATGGCTGAGAAGGGCGTGATAGACCGCAAAAGTGGCTTCGTCCACCCCCAGCGGCTCCAGCACGATCCTTCTCCTCCAGAAACTTGTCGGAACCGACCATATACAGAGTGCGTCGACATTGAGCACCCAATGATGGTTTCGGATTATTTCTGAAGGGACGATACGTGATCAAGAAGCTGCTGACGGTAGTCGGTGTTGCGCTGCTTCTCTTCGCGGCCACGCCCACGGTTTCGTTCGCCGCGCCGAGCAGCCCCGACTGCATCGGCCAGATCTGCTGGTAGGACGCTGGTAAGCCGCCATCGGCGCGTCCCGTAGACTGCTGGTGTGGCTCGTGGCGATGGTCGGCTTACTCATGAACTCGACCCGCAGGATCTGGGTCCGCAGGACGCTTGTGGCGTCTTCGGGGTCTGGGCGCCGGGGGAAGAGGTTGCCAAACTCACCTACTTCGGGCTCTATGCCTTGCAGCACCGGGGGCAGGAGTCGGCGGGGATCGCGGTCAGTAACGGGAGTCAGATTCTCGTCTACAAGGACATGGGGCTGGTCAGCCAGGCGTTCGACGAGGCGACTCTCGCCTCGCTCCGCGGGCACATCGCGATCGGCCACTGCCGGTACTCGACGACCGGGTCCAGCGTCTGGGCGAACGCGCAGCCGACGTTCCGGTCCACCGCGACCGGATCGATCGCGCTCGGTCACAACGGCAACCTGACCAACACGAGTGAGCTCGCCGCCAGCCTGAACGGCGAAGGTGATCTCGATCTCGGTCTGGACGCCGACGTCGACCACGCGAAGGCCAACGCGAAGCACGGCGCGTCGAGCGACACCGACATCCTCACCTCGATGCTCGCCGGGTACCCGGACCTGACCATCGAGCAGGCGGCCGCGAAGATCCTCCCGAAGGTCAAGGGCGCGTTCAGCCTGGTCTTCATGGACGAGAACACGCTGTACGGCGCCCGCGACCCGCAGGGCATCCGCCCGCTGGTCCTCGGCCGGCTGGAGCGCGGCTGGGTGATCGCCAGCGAGACCGCGGCCCTGGACATCGTCGGCGCGAGCTTCATCCGCGAGGTCGAGCCCGGTGAGATCGTCGCGATCGACGCCGAAGGGCTCCGCTCGACCAAGTTCGCCGAGCCGGACCCGAAGGGCTGCCTGTTCGAGTTCGTCTACCTGGCCCGCCCGGACACCCAGATCTCCGGCCAGCGGATCCATTCCACCCGGGTCGAGATCGGCCGCCGGCTGGCGCGCGAGCACCCCGCCGACGCCGACCTCGTCATCGCCACCCCGGAGTCCGGCGTACCGGGCGCGATCGGGTACGCCGAAGAGTCGGGCATCCCGTACGGGGCAGGCCTGGTCAAGAACGCGTACGTCGGCCGCACCTTCATCCAGCCGAGCCAGACGATCCGCCAGCTCGGTATCCGCCTGAAGCTGAATCCGCTGCGCGAGGTGATCGAGGGCAAGCGCCTGGTCGTGGTGGACGACACGATCGTCCGCGGCAACACCCAGCGCGCCGTCATCCGGATGCTCCGCGAGGCCGGCGCGAAGGAGATCCACGTCCGGATCACCGCGCCGCCGGTGAAGTGGCCGTGCTTCTACGGCATCGACTTCGCCAGCCGCGCCGAGCTGATCGCGAACGGCCTGAACACCGAGGAGATCTGCCGCTCGCTCGGCGCCGACTCGCTCGGTTACATCAGCCTGGACGTCCTGGTCGAAGCCACCACGGTGCCGAAGGAACGACTCTGCCGGGCCTGCTTCGACGGGGTCTACCCGGTCGCGCTGCCGGACCCGGAGCACCTCGGCAAGCACCTGCTCGAGCTGCCGGTGGCCACCGACGTCGACGGCCTGGCCACGGTCTCCGGCGGAGCCGGCGCCGCGGACGCGCTCAGCCGTCCGTAGTACTTCTAGGGAGAACAGAACGTGAGTCAAGGCGCGAGTTACGCCGCTGCCGGGGTCGACATCGAGGCCGGTGACCGGGCCGTCGAGCTGATGAAGGAGTGGGTGGCGAAGGCGACCCGTCCCGAGGTGGTCGGCGGGCTCGGCGGATTCGCCGGGTTGTTCGACGCGACCGCGCTGACGTCGTACCGGCGGCCGCTGCTGGCGACGTCGACGGACGGGATCGGGACCAAGGTCGCGATCGCGCAGAAGCTCGGCAAGCACGACACGATCGGGTTCGACCTGGTCGGGATGGTCGTTGACGACCTGGTCGTGTGCGGCGCGGAGCCCTTGTTCATGACCGACTACATCTGCACCGGCAAGGTCGTGCCGGAGACGATCGCGCAGATCGTGAAGGGCATCGCGGAGGCGTGTGTCGAGGCCGGTACGGCGCTCGTCGGCGGAGAGACCGCGGAACACCCGGGGCTGCTGGAGCCGGACGAGTACGACGTTGCGGGTGCGGCGACCGGTGTGGTCGAGGCCGACGAGGTGCTCGGCGCGGAGCGGGTGCGCGAAGGGGACGTCGTATTGGCGATGGCGTCGTCGGGACTGCACTCCAACGGATACAGCCTGGTGCGGCACGTGTTCTTCGACCGCGCGAGGTGGGAGCTGGACCGGGTCGTGCCGGAATTGGGTACGACGCTCGGTGAGGTCCTGCTGACGCCGACGCGGGTGTACGCCAAGCACTGCCTGGAGCTGATCCAGGAGCTGAACGGTGATGACGACAAGCCGCTGCACGCGATGTCGCACATCACTGGTGGCGGCTTCGCCGCGAACCTGGCACGGGTGATCCCGGACCAGCTGTCCGTGCGGATCGACCGCTCGACGTGGACGCCCGCACCGATCTTCGGGCTCGTCGGGCTACTCGGCGACGTGGCACTGCCCGAGCTCGAGAAGACGCTGAACATGGGCGCCGGCATGGTCGCAGTACTGGACCGGTCGGCCGCTGACGCCGCCGTTCAGGCGCTGGCCGCCCGTGACATCCCCGCCTGGATCTGCGGCGAAGTCGGCACGACTCCTGGCGGCACCGTCACCCTGGAAGGCACCTACGCCAAGTAGGCCGCTGCACAGCCGCCGCCTGCGAGCGGGTCGCTATCGAGCCGTCCGACGCCTCGGACTGCTGGAATCGCCGATCCGCCACAGGCGGTGCTGTGTGAAAATTCGTCGGGCGCACGGTGAACTGCTCAGGCACCCCGAAGGGCGCTGAGCAGCTCAGCCGGGCTGATATTGCTTACCGACGGGGGTGGTAGTCGTCGGCGTCGTCTCCGTCGCCGTCGTTCTCGCCGTTCGCAGAACGGTCGCCACCCTGGTCACCGGACAGCTCTCGCTTGAGCTGGTCCAAGTCGGTGTCCCAGGTGCGGTACTTCAGGTCGCGTGCGACCTTCGTCTGCTTGGCCTTTGCACGGCCGCGCCCCATAGCGTCGACCCCCTCGCACAAGTCAACCGGGTACGCTGCGTGGCGCCCACGGATCAGTCGTCAGTAATCGTGGTTCAAGGATACCCGGAGCGGCGGATCGACACACGCACCGCCCCCTGGCCGGACCCGGCAGAGGTCCGAGCACCGCGTCGGCGGGGCGGGCCGGCCCCCTCGAACCAGCCCGCCCCGCCGCCTTCGGCCCCGCTACTTGACCTCGCGACGTGAGCTTGCCCACAGTCCGACGATGGTCGGAAGAACGATCCAGACCCCCACCGCGACCAGCGTCTCGGGCACCATCCCGTGCAGATCGCGCTCCGCGATCCGGCCGAGCGCGCCGAACACGTCGAGCCAGTTCGCGTTGTCCTTGAACAGCGCCGGCCCGGCCAGGGACCACGCGGTCGGCGCGATGAAGAACGCCAGGATCGCGACCGCGGTCTGCGGGATGACGGCACCGAAGGCGGCGCCCATCACGACGTTCAGCGCGACGGTCAGGTAGGCCCCGGCGAGCTGCCCGCCGAGATCGGGGTACGACGCCGCGTGGTCGGTGACTGCACCGGCCAGCGCCGTACTCGCGAGCGCCAGGCCGACGACCGCGGTCATCACGACCACGCTCAGCACGACAGCGGAGACGAACTTGGCCAGCTGGACGCGGACCCGGCGCGGGGACAGCGTGAACGTGGTCAGCGCGGTCCGCTGGGTCCACTCCGACGTCATCGCCATCACGCCGATCACCGGCAGCAGCAGCATCACACCGGTGGACGCGGCGCCGAGGAACCCGTCGAAGCCGGCGTCGCCCTTCGGCAGGTGCGTGAACTGCCAGGCCAGCGCCGCGAGCGCGAGCAGCAGGACCGCGGCGATCAGGACCCGGCCGCTGCGGGTGTTGACGGACTTGCGGAGCTCGATGGTGACGAGCTTCAGGAAGGACTGACCGCGCGCGGGCGGCAGACTGGTCGCCACCTCGCTGCGGTGCTTGGCGGTTGTGGGCGCGACGTCGGTCACGGTGGTCATCGGGCCTCCTGGCCTGGACTGAGGAGCGTAGGGAGCGAAGCGACTGGAGCGACGAGGGAAGGCCAGGAGCAAAAGCCCGATGACCCGCCGCGCCGGAGGCGTGGCATCAGTACTGTCATAGAAGTCTCCAGAGAATTCGAGATGATCAGGCGGCTGTGGCGACGGGCGTGGTCAGCTGGAAGAACAGGTCCTCCAGGCCGGCGCCGTCGCTCTGGCGGAGTTCGAGAAGGATCTGACCGGCAGCGGCGGCGGCGCGCCCGACCTGCTCGGCGGTGGCGTCGACGCGCAGCGCGCCGTCGTGCAGCGGCTCGAGGTTCAGGCCGGCAGCGGTCAGGGCCTCGTTCAGGCCGATCGGGTCGAGTCCGCGGACGAGTGTGCCGGAACCGGCCAGCAGCTCCTCCAGTGAACCGTCGGCGACGATCCGGCCGCCGCCGATGACGACCAGCCGGTCGACTGTCGCCTGCACCTCGCCCAGCAGGTGGCTGGACAGGATCACCGTGCCGCCGCGGGACGCGAAGTCCTGCAGCAGTCCGCGCATCCAGCGGATGCCTTCCGGGTCCATTCCGTTCGCAGGCTCGTCGAGGATCAGTACGGCGGGGTCGCCGAGCAGCGCGCTGGCGATACCGAGCCGCTGCCGCATACCGAGCGAATACTGACCGACTCGGCGCTTCGCGGCGTGGCCGAGTCCGACCGCCTCGAGCATCTCGTC
The DNA here is from genome assembly GCF_004366075.1 of Kribbella pratensis. GTDB lineage: Bacteria > Actinomycetota > Actinomycetes > Propionibacteriales > Kribbellaceae > Kribbella > Kribbella pratensis. Next base: position 1,112,352 of record NZ_SODU01000002.1, read on the forward strand.
GGCGCGGGTCTTCGGCACGCCGAGCAGGCTCGCGTTCAGCAGCAGCGTCTCGCGGCCGGTGCGGCCCGGGTGCTGCGCGGCGGCGTCCAGCATGACCCCGACGACACGGCCCGGGTTCGGCAGGTCGGCGTACCGCTTGCCGGTGATGGTGGCGGTGCCGGAGGTCGGCGGCGTCAGCCCGGTGAGCATCCGCAGCGTCGTGGACTTGCCGGCGCCGTTCGGGCCGAGGAAGCCGGTGATGCTGCCGGGCTGAACGGTGAACGACACGTCCTGGACAGCCGTGGTGCTGCCGTAGCGCTTGGTCAGGTTCTCGACGGTGATCATGACATCGAGTCAACCGTCACCGACCCCGGTCGCACATCGGACGAGCGGCTGTCGTCACCCCCTACGAAAGTCGTCGGATCGGCCCTGGAACCCACCCGGAAGAGGGACGTGATCGCGTCGGCCGTCGAACTACAGTGACGGAATGCGACGGTTGCGCCGGTGGTACGCCTGGTGGGTCAGGCATGCCCCGCGCCTGCGCGACTTTCTGTACGTCGGCTTCAGCCTGCTGACCATCGTCCTGCAGGCCGCGTCCGGCGCGGGCGGCTGGAGCCCCAAGGACTGGTACGTGCTCGGCGCCGGCATCGTCGCCTCGGTCGCACTGCTCTGGCGCCGGCGGTTCCCGGTGACCGTCACCGCGATCGCCGTGCTCGCGATGCTGACCGGGTCGATCTTCGTCCCGATGGGTCTGGCCCTGCTGACGCTGGCGATCCGCCGCCGCGACCTCGCACTCGTGATCCTCGGCCTGGCCGCGTACGCCGCCTATGTGCTGAACAGCTGGGGCACCGAGAACCAGATCTGGGTGTCGATCTTCACCGGACCGTTCCTGGTCGGCACCTGGATCGCCATCGGCGCGTACGTCGGGGCCCGCCGCGACCTGATGGCGTCGCTGCGGGACCGCGCCGAGCGGGCCGAGGCCGAACGCGAACTGCGCAGCGAGCAGGCCCGCCTTGGCGAGCGCGCCAGGATCGCGCAGGAGATGCACGACGTCCTCGCCCACAAGGTCTCGCTGATCGCGCTGCACGCCGGCGGTCTCGAGGTGAACCCGTCCGTCGGTCCGGACAAGGTCGAGGGCTCGGCCCGGTTGATCCGTGAGACCGCGCGGCAGGCGATGGAGGATCTCCGCGAGGTCCTCGGCGTACTGCGGTCCGACATCAGCGTCGACGGCGCGGACCTGACGCCCGTCCCGAAGGTCTCGGACCTCGAGCGGCTCATCATGGCCTCGCGCGACGCCGGAGTCGCCGTCGCGTACGACGTCTCGCTGCCGGACGACGTACCGGTGTCCGTCGGGCGGACCGTCTACCGCCTGGTGCAGGAGTCGCTGACCAATGTGCACAAACATGCGCGCAGCGCCGCGACCGAGGTACAGGTCCATGGCGCACGGGGTGAGGGCGTGACGGTCAGGGTGACGAACGTCCGGCCGGTGGCTGCTGGTTCACTGCTGCCTGGCGCCGGTGCCGGCCTGGTCGGTCTGCGGGAGCGGGTGCAGTTGGTCGGCGGCCGGCTCTGGACCGGACCGACGACGGAAGGCGGCTGGCGGGTGGAGGCCTGGCTGCCCTGGGCCGACGACCGCGAGCAGGTATCGGACCAGGTCGAGACGCTGCGCGCAGATGCTGTGTTGCATACGGAAGAAGGAGAGCGATGACCCGGCTGCTGATCGTGGACGACGAGGCGCTGGTGCGGGCCGGGCTGAAGATGATCCTCGAGTCCGACGACGGGCTCGAGGTCGTTGCCGAGGCCGAGGACGGCGCGGACGCGGCGAGGATGGTGAAGGAGCACCGGCCGGACGTCGTCCTGATGGACATCCGGATGCCGCGGCTTGATGGGCTGGCCGCGACGCGGGAGGTTCAGGCGCTGCCGGATCCGCCGAAGATCGTCGTACTGACGACGTTCGACCTCGACGACTACGTGTTCCGGGCCTTGCAGGCCGGGGCCAGCGGGTTCCTGCTCAAGGACACGCCGCCGCGCGAGCTGGTGCAGGCGATCAAGGTGGTGGCGGCCGGGGACGCGATGCTGTCGCCGGCGGTGACGCGGCGGCTGATCGGGCACTTCGCCGGGGACCCACGCGCCGACCGGAAGCGGGCCGCGCAGGAGCGGATCAACAAGCTGACCGAGCGCGAGCGGGAGGTGCTGGTCGCGGTCGGCCGCGGCCTGCAGAACGCCGACATCGGCCGGAAGCTGTTCATGAGCGAGGCCACCGTGAAGGCGCACGTCTCGCGGGCCCTGGTGAAGCTCGACGCGACCAACCGCGTCCAGGTCGCGATCCTGGCTTACGAAGCCGGGCTCCTCGACGACTGAGCCGGCACGAAGACGGCACAAAGAAACCGGCCCGATCCGTCGGAGGGGTGGGGGCGACGGTTCGGGCCGGTTTCGCAAGTCAGCGTGCCTGGGGGGATAGGACGCTGACGACCGGTGGCGCCCAATGGGGGGAAGGGCGCCGGCCGGTCAGGACTCAGACGCGGCCGAAGGCCACGCTGCTGGTCCAGATCTTCGCCTTCGCGACCGGGCGACCCGGCCTCGAGGCGTGCCACAGCATGTTCCCGCCGGCGTAGATGCCGACGTGGTACACGCCGCCGCCACCGTTGCGGAAGAACACGAGGTCACCGGGCTTGGCGGCCTTGCGGCTGATGTGCTTGGTCGCGCTGTACTGCTGGCGCGACGTGCGCGGCAGCTTCTTGCCGGCCTTCTTGTACACGAAGCCGGTGTAGCCGGAGCAGTCGAAGCCGCGGGTCGTCGTGCCGCCGTAGCGGTACGGCGTGCCCTTGAGCTTGGCCGCCTCCCGGAGCACCTTGGCGCGGAACGTGGTGGTGCCGCTGCTGGCGCCGTACTTGCCGTAGAGCACCTTGTGCTTGGCGGCCCAGGTCAACCGGCCCCAGGTCTTCTTGTCCATGTAGCCGGTGGGCTTCAGACCCCAGGAGGTCTGGAACTTCTTCAGCACCCGGACGGTGCTGGGGCCGAAGTAGCCGTCCGGACCCAGGTGCAGGGCCCTCTGGACGAACTTCACGGTCGGGCCGCTGTCGCGGAACCGGAGCAGCGGCCTGCTCGGGACGCTCCAGTACCCACGCGGCGTCGTCGTCGCGGTGGCGGAGGTGGTCGCCGCGGAAGCGGCAGGAGTGGTGGTGACGGTGAGAGCAGCTCCACCGCCCACCGCGAGGCCGACCGTCAGAACGGCGGCGGCAGCCCGGGGAGTCCCCGGACGCGTGGTGGTCCTACGGTGCTTCGCCAGAGTCCGGCCGACAGGCCGGTTCGTACTGGACTCAGCGGTCTGGCTGACGGCGCGCACAAGCGGCGTCCGTCGGGCAGTGACGGGCATGGTTGTCTCCCGACGCCTGTGAAGTTAGCTGTCGGGTTCGGGCTGGGATTCATAGCCCGGTCCGCTCCCGCGGACTTCACCCCAGGGTCTCGGCCACTCACGGTCGAGACCCAACTTCCTGGGTCCCCCACCCCTGCCATGTAGTTCGAGGGGAGCACATGGGCCCTGGCAGGGCTCGGCGTTGACCCGTGTGCAGTTCGTGTTGTTTACCGAACCGCCGACGACTGTATAACAGAACGATCACGACGCAAACCCTCAGATCGACAAAGTCGCTCCCAAATGGCCCTGAGCGGCCCGCTGACGGGTCAATAAGTCGGGGTGAACACCTGGTGTCCTGAGCGCGTCTGAGCGGGGCTGAGGCGGCAAATGAGAGATTCAATGTGGCCTCGGTCACATTTCACGGTGGCTTTCTGTGACAACGGGCACAGAGGGTGGTCAGGGCACCCTAAAGTCCTTGCGACTTCAGCTATTTCCGAGCAGCGCGTGGAAGCGCTCCAGCCCCACGTTCCCGCCTGACAGCACCACTCCGACGCGCTCCGGCAGCCCGTGGATCCGTCCGGCCAGCAATGCGGCCAGCGCACTCGCCCCGCTCGGCTCCAGCACGATCTTCAGCCGCTCGAACGCGAACGCCATCGCGTCCAGGATCTCCGCGTCGCTGACCAGTTCGAACGACTCCACCAGCCGCTGGTTCACCGCGAACGTGAGCTCGCCCGGCGTCGAGATCGCCTGCCCGTCCGCGATCGTCCGCGGTATGGCGATCTCCACCCGCTCACCCGCCGCCAGCGACCGGGCGTGGTCGTCACCCGCGGCCGGCTCGACGCCGATCATCCGGATCCCGGGCGACATCATCGCCGCCGCGGTCGCGCAGCCGGCCATCAGCCCGCCGCCGCCGACCGGCACGAGCAGCGCGCCGAGGTGCCCGACCTCCTCGATCAGCTCGAGCGCCACCGTCCCCTGCCCGGCCATCACGTCGTAGTGGTCGTACGGCGGAATCAACGTCCGCCCGCGCTCGGTGGCCAGCTCCTGAGCCAGCGCGGTCCGGTCCTGCGTGTACCGGTCGTACGTCACCACCTCGGCGCCGTACCCACGCGTCGCGGCCAGTTTGGTCGGCGGGGCGTCCTCGGGCATCAGGATCACCGCCGAGGTCCCGGCGAGGCGTGCCGCCAGCGCGACGGCCTGCGCGTGGTTGCCCGACGAGTACGCCGCGACGCCTGCTGCGAGCTGCTCCGGGGTGAGGCCGCTGACCGCGTTGTAGGCCCCGCGGAACTTGAAGGCGCCGATCCGCTGGAAATTCTCCGCCTTGAGAAACACACGCGCCCCGACGCGCTCGTCGAGCGTCCGCGACGTGAGGATCGGCGTACGGTGCGCGACGCCCTTCAGGCGCTCTGCGGCGGCCTGGACATCTGTGAGACTCAGCACGGTCCGACGTTAGCCGCGGGCGATGTCAAAGTACGCCGACTCGCTCCGTACTGATGGTTGAGAGGCGCCCACCAACGGGGGCCGCGTGCGAAGGAGACATCGTGAAGTACCTACTGGTCCTGAACATCAACCCCGACGTGCTCGCCGCGCTGACCGAGGAGGAGCAGCAGGCCATCGGCAGCGGGCACCAGAAGTTCATGGACACCATCAAGGCGTCGGGCGAGTTCCACAGCACGGTCGCGCTGCAGCAGCCGGCCGACTCCGCGGTGGTCAAGGTCCGCGACGGGCTCCCGGCCGTCACCGACGGGCCGTTCGTGGAGTCGAAGGAGTTCCTCGGCGGCTACTACCTGGTCGACGTGGCCTCCCGGGAGCGTGCCTGCGAGCTGGCCGCGATGATCCCGGACGCGAGCATCGAGGGCCTCGGTGTCGAGGTTCGCGGGGTCGAGTTCGCCGACGGCCTCTGAGAACGACGAAGGAGGGTTTCGCCACAGGATCGTGGAGAAACCCTCCTTGTTTTACAGGGTTTTACAGGGTCTCAGCTGGTCTGGTCGTCGACCTTCGCGTCGGCCGCGTTCTTCTTGATCGACTCGATGCCGTTCTCGGCCGCGGCCTTGGTCGCGTAGCTCTCGCTGCTGGTCGCGATCACCTCGCCGTTGCCGGCCTTCAGACGAAACCGGAACTCGCCGGACTTGTCCTTGTACAGCTCGAACTTCCCCGCCATCGGTGTACCTCCATAGAGAGTGGTATCGCTCCGTCTCGGAGCGTAGTCCTCTCCGGCCCCCTACGCTGCGCATACACGCCCTAGCTTCTGGCGACGCCGCGGATGCCCGCGACGACGAGTTCGAGGCCGAGGTCGTAGTACCGGTCCCGTGACGAGGGGCAGACCAGCGCGCCCGCTGCGGACGTGATCAGTGGGTAGCGCTCGGGTGACAGGGCGCCGAGTGAGGCACGTTTCCGCCTCAGCGACGCCTCACGAGCCTCCGGGTCGCTGACCTCGCGGACGATCGGGTCGGTGGTGACCAGCGCGATCAGTGAGCAGATCGACTGCCGGCCGACCTCGGCTGCGTCGTCGACGGAGAATCCACCCTCGATCAGCAGGCTCAGTGCCCGCTCGGACAGCGCGAGTCCGGGCTCGGCGACCAGGATGCGGGACAGCGTCAGGTCCGCCAGCCGTGGGTGCGCGCGCAGCGCGGTGACGAACGCGCCCAGCAGCGCCTCGAGCTGCACGTCCCACGGCTCCTCGGTCGGCTCCGGCAGTACGACGTCCGCGAGCAAGCGATCGCCCAGCGCCGCCAGCAGGTCGTCCTTGTCCTTGAAGTGCCGGTACAGCGCCATGGGCGTCACGTCGTGCTGCGCGGCCAGCTTCCGGAACGAGACAGCGGCCGGCCCCTCGTCGTCGGCGATGGTCAGCGCCGTGTCGACGACCTTCTCCGGATCGAGGCGGCGCGAGGTCTCCTTGGTGATCACGTTGACAAGTCTACACCGTAGACCTACTGTCTACTCCGTAAGCTTACGCCGTATACATACGGTGTAGACAAAGTCTGTTGACCGAATGAGGTACGGCGATGCGACGCAGTCCTTGGGCCACCCTGGCGGTGCTGGCCCTCGCGCAGTTCATCGTGGTGCTGGACGTGACGATCGTGAACGTCGCGCTGCCCCACATCCAGGCGGACCTGAACTTCTCCGCCGACTCCCTGCAATGGGTGATCAACGCGTACACGTTGCTCTTCGGCGGCTTCCTGCTGCTCGGCGGGCGGATGGCCGACCTGCTCGGGCCGCGCCGGGTGTTCACCGGCGGCCTGCTGCTGTTCGGTCTCACGTCGCTGGTCGCGGGGCTGTCCAACTCGCCCGAGTTCCTGATCGGGGCGCGGGCCGTCCAGGGCCTCGGCGGCGCGCTGCTCTCGCCGGCCGCGCTGGCGATCCTGACCACGACCTTCGCGCACGGGCGTGAACGCAACATCGCGATGGGTGTCTGGGGTGGTCTGGCCGGCCTCGGCGGGACGCTCGGTGTCGTCGCGGGCGGCGTGCTCGTCGACTCGCTGAGTTGGCAGTGGGTGTTCTTCGTGAACGTGCCGATCGTGCTCGCACTGGTCGCGCTGATCCCGGTGTTCGTCCCCGACGCACGGCACGCGACAGGTCGCCGTACCTTCGACACGCTCGGGGCGGTGCTCGCCACGACCGGCTTGATGGCAGTCGTGTACGGCGTGGTGCGGTCGGAGCCGTCCGGATGGGGATCGTTCGAGGTCGTCGGCGTACTGACCGCAGGGGTTGTATTGCTGGCGGCATTCGTCCTGGTCGAAACCCGGTCGGCCGCGCCGCTCGTCCCGATGCGGTTGTTCCGGTCGCGTGCGTTGAGTGTGTCCGGCGCGTCGCTCGCGTTGAACGGCGCCGGGTTCCTGTCGATGTTCTTCCTGACGGCCATCTACCTGCAGCAGGTGCGCGGAGACAGTGCGCTGGATGCCGGCATTCACTTCCTGCCGATGGGCGGTGCGGCGATCGTCGGCGCGGTGCTCGCGTCGCAACTGGTGCAGCGGTTCGGGACGCGGACGGTTCAGCTCGCGGGTGCGGTGCTCAGCGTGATCGGACTGCTTCTGCTGTCGCAGGCGGACGCCACCGGTAGCTACAGTTCGCAGTTGCTCCCCGGCCTGATCGTCTTCGGATTCGGCATCATCGGCGTCGGCGTACCCGGTCAGATCAACGCGGTCTCCGAGGTCCGTCCCGCTGAGGCGGGCGCGGCGTCGGGTGTCGTCAACGCGATGTACCAGGTGGGCGGGGCGCTGGGGCTGGCGATCGTCACGACGCTCTCCATCACCCACACCACCAACGAGCTCACGCACGGCGCGACCCAGCTTCAGGCGCTCCAGTCCGGGTACGAGCGCGGCCTGCTCGCAGCTGCCGCGTTTGCCGTCGCCAACGTCCTGCTGACCTTCGCCACACCGCAGCTCCAGCCCACGCCAGAGCAGCTCGCCGAGGCCACCGCCGCGGCATAAGTTGCCTATCGCAACGTCCGGCCGATCTAGGGTAGTTGCCGTGCCCCCTCTGATCTGGCCGGACTGCCGCAACGTCAGGGACCTCGGCGGCCTACCGACCACAACCGGCGAGCTCCAACCAGGGCGCCTGATCCGAAGCGACAACCTGGATCAACTGACCCCGACCGGCCGCTCCACCGTCGAGGCCATCGAAATCACCAGATTCGTGGACCTCCGTAGCGCCTGGGAATGCGAGACGTGGCCGTCGCCGTACGCCGATGACGCACGATGGCGGAACGTCCCACTCTGGGATCCGGCGGACGAGGATGTGTCCGACCTGGGATTGTTCGAGCAGTACGTCGTGCTTGTCGACGACTACGGCGCCCGCGTCGCGTCGGCCGTGGCCGCGATCGCCGACGCACCACCCGGCTGCGTGGTCGTGAACTGCCACGCGGGCAAGGACCGGACGGGTGTTGTCATCGCGCTGACGCTCGACCTGGCCGGCGTACCGCGAGACCTGATCGCCATCGACTACGAAACCTCCGAGGCCACCGCATCCACGATTCTGCGCCTGCTTTCTCATGTGCAGCAGCGGTACGGCGGGACGCGTGAGTACCTGCTGAAGTCAGGGGCTACCACTGAAGAATTGAAGGCGTTGACCAGTCGTCTGACGGGGTGAATCCCAGGGCGATCCCCGATGTTTGTGTTGTCCGCTGCCGGAAGGGTTGAGGCCATCGGACACACAAGAGGAGATCGGGATGCTGGTGGCATTGGTGACGGCGGCGGTTGTTGGATTGACGTCGGGGGTGGCTTCGCCGTTGCAGAAAGGGCTCGACGACGTGGTGGCGATCGGGGCCGTGGCTGAGGTGCGGGACGGCGGGGCGGTCTGGCGGGGGACTAGCGGGGTTGCGGAACTCGGCAGTTCACGGAAGGTCCCGGTGGCGGGGCGATTCCGGATCGGGAGTATCACGAAGACCTTTGTTGCCACCGTCGTACTGCAACTCGTTGCCGAGAAGCGGATTCGGCTCGAGGACTCGGTAGAACGCTGGTTGCCGGGTGTCGTGCCGAACGGCGCGAACATCACAGTGCGCCAATTGCTCAACCACACCAGCGGTTTGTACGACTTCAAGGAAACGTTGCCGATGCCACCGAGCGCGGAGTTCTACGCGCTGCGCTATCGCACGTGGACCGCACCCGAGCAGATCGAGCGGGCCCTCGCGAATCCGCCGGTGTTCGACAAGCCGGGCTCGCAGTACGACTACTCCAACACCAATTACCTGCTGATCGGCGAGATCATCGAGAAGGTGACCGGCCGGACGTACGCCGAGGAGATCGAGCGGCGCCTGATCCGTCCGCTCGGCCTGCACGGTACGTCGCTTCCCGGTACGTCGCCGTACATCAAGGGACCGCACGCGCACGGCTACATCCCGAAGGACGGCGGTCAACTCGACTTCACCGAGATGAACCCGACGCTGTTCGGAGCGAGTGGCGACATGATCTCCACGACGCGCGATCTGAACCGCTTCTTCGCGGCCCTGCTCGGCGGGCAGTTGCTCCCGGCCCCGCTGCTCGACGCGATGAAGACGCCTGGTACGGCGGACGGGAAGTACGGCCTCGGGCTGGCGTGGCACGACACCAGTTGCAAGGTGCGGGTGTACGGCAACGACGGCGACGCGCTCGCGTACCAGGCGTACTCGTTCTCGACGGAGGACACCCGGCGGCAGGTCACCGTGGCCGTGACTCCGCACCTGCCGGACAACCCGGACAAATCCGTGGACGCCTTCGTGGATCAGGCGATCTGTCGCTGAAACCGGTTACCGCATGTGACATGTCGTCTCGTCGGTTTGGTGGCCGAGAGAAACGGCGACACTGGTATGGATGCCTTGTTGCCATCTCCCGAAGGGGTCCGGGACCTTGGAACTCGCCATACTCGGTGCCGACGACTGGCCGATCGCCCGGGACGTCCGTCTCCGGGCCCTGAAGGATTCTCCGTCGGCGTACATCGCCGACTACGAGGACGAGGTGACCGTCGGTGAGGACGGCTGGCGCGAACGATTCACCCGTATGCAGTGGGCCGTGGCCCGGGAGGAGTCCCGGGTCATCGGCCTGGCAAGCTCCGTCCGCGTCGCCAACCGCCCGACGTACGAGCGCCACATCGAGTCGGTCTGGGTGGACCCGAGGTACCGCCGCAACGGCGTACTGCGAGCGGTCCTCGGGCACCTGTCGGCGGTCGAACCCGACGTCACCGAGTGGCGCGTCTGGGTCCTGGACACGAACACCATCGCCCGCCAGGTGTACGAGCGACTGGGCTTCTACGCGACCGGAGAACGTCAGCTGCTAGCAGACGGCTCCGGCCGCCGCGAGATCCGTCTGCGATTCGGTGGGTAGCCCGTAGCCACAGGAGATCCAGGTCGGCAACTGGAGCTCGGCCAGCGCGTCGCGTTCTCTCCTGACCTGCGGGAAATGAGTGAGCATCTTCTGCCAGCGACGCTCGTCCTCCTGCCAGTTCACGATGAAATCCGCACACAGGTCCGGCGAGATGCTCTCCGCTCGCTCCTGCGCGATCCTCAGCGACTCCTTCGCGCTGTCGCGGTCGGCCTCGCTGATCCACAGCTGGGCTCGCCGAAGTGCCTCGGTCGTTTCGGCGATCGTCTTGAGCCGGATGCCCTTGAAGTCCTCCCAGTAGCTGGTCCGGGTCGCGATCGCGAGTTGCTGCTCGAAGCTCGAGCCTGACCGGCGCTCGAACGCTGCGTACAGTCCTTCGGCCAGCAGGTCGCCGAACTCCTCGCGGGCCGCTCGCTGCGGATCGGCGAAGGGCCGGTACTCGAGCTGGCTGACCTCACCGATCTTCATCAACGACCGCTCCGCTGCATGCCGTGCGAAGAAGAACCAGTCCTCGTTGTAGACATCGGCGAAGAACGATTGGTCCGGATGCTGCAGGTTCACGCCAAGGGTTGCGCCGCTGACGAACACGTCCTGCTTGAACCCCGCGAGCCGGCGCGCGTGGCAGACCACCGAGTTGTCAGGGAAGTACCGGCTGACCATCGACGCGACCGGATGCCGGTCGAGATACCCGGCAAGACGCCTGACGTCCCGCGGGCTGAACCCTCTGATGTCGTCGTCGACGAACAGGATCTTGCTCCATCCGCACATCCGGCCGAGCAGCAGACCGATGTTGCGCTTCGTGCTGAGATCACTGGATCGATTGGCCGAGGCCGCCTGGAAGTCACCGCTCGACGTCAGCGGCGTGTCGCACGGAGGCCGGTAATCCTCGGGCACCTCGACAACGATCGCCTGTGCGCCCAAGGTTTTCTCTACGCGGCGCGCGACCTGCCTGACCTGCGCCTGCCGGCTGCACAGGATGACGAGCGGCACGGACAACGCGGCGGACAGGCTGATGACGTCCTGCAACGCGAAGGCCGGTCGCGCGGCCGGGACCACGATCGCGTCCAGGCGGGTGTTCGCAGAGGCCGCCACCGGAGCGGAGCCGTCACGGAGCAGTCCCGCATGGGACTGGCCGTGCCTGATCTGACGGCTCATTCGCCATCCCCCTCGGGGGACCATTCGAAGAGGCGGTTGTCCGCGATTTCGAGGTCCGGGGTGACGGCTTCGCCGTTGATCACGGGAACTCGCATCAGCAGGCCGAAGATGCCACCTGGAAACCTGTCGGCCAGGTAGGCCTCGTTGCGGTCGCGGACCGCGTCATCGGTGAGCATTCGGACTGCGCCGAGCACTCCCCGGCTGTAGACCCCATTGCAGATCGTGATGGTGCGGCTGTGGTTGAAGGGGTTGGGCAGCCGGGCGAACAGAGCGACGTCCTCGGCGAGTTCCTGGGGGGTGTCGTCACGCCACGCGTCCTGGGCCTGCTCGGCCTCGAGGTCCGCCTGCGACGGCGCCTCGTTCTCGGGGACGGGTTCCTTGCTTTCCTCCCAGACCGGCCGGTACTCCTTGCCGTCGCGGGAGCGGAAGATCTCGCCGTCGGCCAGATCCGGCACCGACAGCTGCCGGATCGGCAGGTTGTCGAGAACCCGCAGCAGCCGACTGGTGACGCGGTTCCAGGCGATACCGCCGATCAGGATGAGATGGCCGGACAGGTGATCCGCGCTCACCTCCGTCGGCAGGCGGTGCCGCACGCGCAGCTCCGGGTTGGACGCGCGGACATGACCCCACATCTCGATCAGTGCGTCGAGGTCGGCATATCTGTACAGCTTGGTGTAGTTCGGGTTCTTCTCGTCCGCGAGCGGAGAGCGTCCCAGCTCCGGGACCTCCGGGCAGATGAGCGTGATCCGCCCGGATTCGAAGTCAAAGGTGTACGAGTTGCCGGAGGACGGGGAACCGGTCTGCTGGTGGCGTACGTCCTCCCGGAGCGTGCCCAGCTCACGGTGAAGTGCATTGAAACGCTCCCGCTCGGCTCCGCTCAGGTCTTGCTCGCGAGGCAGCCGTTCGGGTACTTCGGACATCGCGAAGAGCAGCGCGTACGACCGCAGCCGCTCCTCCGGGGGGAGCTTCGGGTTGGACTGCGACTCCCACGAGCTGATCGTTGCCACCGCGACGCGGGTCTCGCCGGTGCTGAGCGCACTCGACAGTTCCTTCTGAGTCAGTCGCCCGGATTCCCGTAGGTCCCGAAGTCGCCTGGCGAGTCGTACGGCCTCTGGAGAAGGGGCCACTCTCACTCCCGTAAATGGTCGACCAACTTGCGGGTGCGGCGGATCGGCTGATCCTACACCCGCTCTACCCGACTTCACCGAGCCCTGCTGTACCGCGCACGCCGGGGGTCACCCAGCCGTCCTGCTGTCTTCGGAATGGGGGCTCTCTATACGGCTCGGATCACCATTGCTCCTGACAAACTGGCGATTGACCGCAGTTACACCGTGGATCTACCGTAATACTGAAGTCGACCTGAAGCCAACTGAAACCACGCGACGCGCGGAGATAGTCATCCTGTCCGACGGCTTCACCAACCACCCGCTCCCTGACCATCTCTCCGTCCCTGACTGCCGCAACGAATTGCCATGCACAGCGCGTCGTCTAGGTATGAGGCTCATCAGCTGTCTGGTTGTGCTCAGCGCCCTGACTTTGTCGGCATGCGGGAACGCGGCGGCGCCAACGTCTGCGGCAAGCAGTGCGACGGCCACCTCCCAGCCGGCTCATGACGCGGTTCCGGGGCAGATCCCATCAGGTCCTGGGACTCCGGCGTTTCTCGAACGGGCTCGCGCTGTCGCAGCAGCCGTCCGGGCCGCAGGGATCCCGAAACCGCCGGAAGGAATCTTTCTGTACTCGTCCCGAACGCCCGGTCTGGGCTTCGACACGACCGAGCAGAAGGTTGCGTGGATGGCCGGGTACGTGACCATCGCGCCGGGCGTGAAACTCCGATCCGGCGGCAAGACCCGCCTCGATTTCGGCGACGGACCGAGTGTCTCCGCGGATGTCCTCGATCCCCGGCGTGCGCTGACCGAAGCGATCGGAGAAACGTACGACAACTGCGGACACATGGCGGTGCCGGTATCGCAGTGCAAACTCACGATCACCGGCGGCTCCTTGAAGACAGTTGACGTGGACACGAGCTCCGGCCGCGCGACCGTACCGGCGTGGTCCTTCACCGCGAAGGGCTTGTCGAGACCGATCGTCGCGTTGGCAGTCTCCGCGGCGGTACTCCAGCCCCTGGTCGACCCCGCTCCATTGCCGGGCCTCGCCGAGCTGGACCGCAACCTTCTCCCGGTCGGCAGGCTGACGAAGGTCGACGGCAACTCGCTGACCTTCAACCTCCACCACGGAAAGTGCGACCCGAACCTGACAGCCCATGTCGTCGAGTTCGAGGACATGGTGATCATCGGCGGAAGCCACAGCCCACTGAAGGGCGGCTGCGTGGATGTAGGCCTGAGCACCCCTGCCACCGTAACCCTCACCACCCCTCTTGGAGACCGAGCCGTAGTCAGCTCCTCCACAGGGGCCAGACTCTCCCTTCACCCCCACCTCAAGTAGCCCAGCACCTCGTCCGTCGGTCGTAGTGTCGGCGCATGGTGTTTACGTCGCCCGTGGATAGGGCTGTGCCGAATCGTCTGGCCGACGAGCGCGACGCGCTGACACAGCAGCTCGACTTCCACCGCGCCACCTTGCTTCGCAAGCTGGACGGGCTCGAAGCCGAGCCACTGCGCCGCCCGATGACAGCGTCTGGACTCAGCCTGCTGGGTTTGGTGAAACACCTCGCCGAAACGGAGCATGGCTGGTTCCTCAAGATCTACGCAGGGTTGCCCGAGCCGGATCTGTTCCCGATCGACGGTGGCCCAGATGCGGACTTCCGCGTCGGTACTGATGAGACGGCCGGCGTCGTGGTCGGACAGTACCTACGGACCTGCGAACGGGCCCGGGCCGTCGTGGCCGCCGGCGACCTCGACGACGTGGTCGCAACGCCGTCGGGAGCGGAGGCCAACCTGCGAGCGATCCTGCTCCACATGATCCAGGAAACCGCCCGCCACAACGGCCACGCCGACATCATCCGAGAGTCCCTCGACGGCACAACAGGCGACTGACGCCGCTCTACTCGGAAACACTGACCGATTCACGCTCAGAGACGGCGACCACGGGCGGTCGCCGGTTGAACCAAGCCGGCGTCCACCAGTTGGCGTCGCCCAGCAGTTTCATCAAGGCCGGTACGAGAACCAGTCGCACGATGGTCGCATCGACGAGTACGGCGGTGGCGAGGCCGAGGCCGAACATCTTGGCTGTTGGGTCGTCGGCGAGGGAGAAGCTGACGAAGACCACGATCATGATCAACGCTGCCGAGGTGATCACGCGGCCGGTGGTGGTGATGCCGTGGATGGTCGAGGCGGTGTTGTCGCGGGTCCTGAGGTACTCCTCGCGGATCCGGCTGAGCAGGAACACCTCGTAGTCCATCGAGAGCCCGAACACCACGGCGAACATGAACATCGGGATGAACGGCAGGATCGGAATGGTCGATTCCAGCCCGATCAGGTCCGCGGCCCAGCCCCACTGGAAGACCATCACCATGACGCCGAAGGAGGCGCCGATGCTGAGCAGGTTCATCAGCGCGGCCTTCAGCGGTACGACGACCGACCGGAAGACCACGGCGAGAAGTACGACCGACAACAGGATCACGGCGCCGATGAACCACGGCAGCCGATCGTTGACCTTCGCTCCCACATCCGCGAGGGTCGCCGTCTGACCACCGACATGAGCTTTCGCCGGACTGTCCCGCAGTACCGAGGGAAAGACCTCCTCGCGGAGCCGCTTGACTGTCGTCATCGTCGCAGCGTCCTGCGGCCCCGTCGTCGGTACGGCGATCAGCGACGCGACACCGGCCGCAGTGTTCACCGAAGGAGGTGCGACCGACGCGATGCCCCGATCGGCGCGGACGGCGTTGAACAAGGGCTGTACGACGGCCGGATCTCGAGAGATGTCGACAGCGATCACCAGCGGACCGTTGCTGCCGGCACCGAATCCCGCGGCCACCAGTTCGTAGGCACGACGCTCGGTGCGTTGCACGGGCAGCGCGCCGTCATCGGGCGTTCCGACGCGGAGTGCGAGCACGGGTGCGGCCAGCGCCAGCAGCAGGATGGTGGCGCCGACGGCGTACGCCGCGGCGTGCTTGGACACGTGCGCTGCCCACCGCTGCCAACCCGTACCAGGAGACGACTGCACCCGCCGTACCCGAAGGCGGTTGATCCAGTGTCCGGCCAGTCCCAGGAATGCGGGCAGCAAAGTGATCGAAGCGAGCACCATCGTCAGCAGGATCAGTGAGATGGCAATCCCGCCGGCGGTCATGAACGGTACGCCGGCCACCGCCAGCCCGAGGATCGCGATCACCACCGTGCCACCGGCGAAGAGCACAGCCTGTCCCGCCGTGGCGACAGCATTCCCGACCGACTCATCGACCGCCATCCCGCGGGCCAGATACTCGCGATGCCGGGTGACGATGATCAGCGCATAGTCGATGCCCACGCCGAGGCCGATCATGCTGCCGAGCACCGGCGCCCAACTGGGCAGCTCGATGAGGTACGTGACCAGGGACAGCGAGCTGATCGCCAGCGCGAGGCCGAACACGGCCATCCCGATCGGAAGTCCCATCGCGATGATCGATCCGAACGCGAGCAGCAGGATGACCATCGCAGCGATCAGCCCGACCGCCTCGCCGAGACCGGCCTGACCTTGCTCGAACGCGTAGAAAAGATCCCCGCCCAGCTCGATCCGCAGCGGCACGTCAACCGCCGCGAGCGTCTTGAGCTGCTCGAGATCGCTCGGCTCCAGCTTGTCCAGCACCGGGTATTGAAGCCGGATCAGCCCGACGCGGCCGTCTGGCGAGATGACGGGATCGCCGGCTCCCAGCACGTGGGGCAGCAACGCCGCGGTCGACCGTAAATGGGCCAGCGCAGCCCGCAGCTCGGGTGAAGCAAGTGTGGCCGTCGAGTCGAGCGGAGTCACGACCACCTTCGCGGTCAGCCCCGCCTGATCCGCGCCTGCGGCCGACAACAGGTCCGTCGCGTACTGCGAGTCCACGCCAGGCGCTCCGAACGATTCCTCGAGCTTCTTGCCGAAGGCGCCGGATGCGGCGACCACGAGCGCTGCGACCACCAGCCACGCCCCGATCACCACCCAGGGCCGACGTGCGGCGTACCGGCCCAGTCTGTACAGATTCGACCTCATCATGGATCCCCTTCAGCCAGAGTTGGACTCATCGTGTGGCCGAGGGCCCGGCTCTCACCTCGGGCGATGAGCCAGACTTCCCTCGGCCGAACAGCTGGGTCGCGTCCCGTACTTTGAGCCGATCCGATCGGCAGCCGGAGTCCCTACGCTGTGGTCATGGTGAGAATCGCCGTACGCTCGCTGCTGGCCGAGCCGCGAGCACCCGACGCACCCAGGCGGGTGTGGCGCGACTGGGTGCTCGTCGCCGGTCTGCTGACGGCGGTCGTTCTCGAAGGCGTACTCCGTGAGGACGTCGTCTGGAGGCCCGTCGCGGTCGTGGTGGCCGGCGCAACCGCGTGCGCTCTGCTGTGGCGTCGTACCCGCCCGTTGGCCGTGGTGGCCGCCGTGTTCGGCACCCTGATCGTGGTCAACGTCGTAACTCTGATCAGCGGGAACGCGACCTTCGGCCTGTACTCGATGATCTGCGTGGTGTTGCTGCCGTACTCACTCGTTCGCTGGGCATCCGGCCGCGAGATCCTCATCGGGCTGGTGTTCGTCCTGGTGGCGCTGGTGCTAGGAATCGCCAGCGACTTCACCGGGTAC
This sequence comes from Kribbella pratensis, assembly GCF_004366075.1. Lineage (GTDB taxonomy): Bacteria > Actinomycetota > Actinomycetes > Propionibacteriales > Kribbellaceae > Kribbella > Kribbella pratensis. Next base: position 1,129,338 of record NZ_SODU01000002.1, read on the forward strand.
GGCGAGGCCGCCGCCGGCAGCATGTTCCTGTTGTCCCCGGCGACGCTCGGGGCCGCGTTCCGCTATCGGTGGACCGCCCGGAACCGCGAACTGGGCCAGGTGCGACTCCGGGAGCGCGAGCTGTTGGCCCGGGAACTGCACGACACAGTCGCTCATCATGTCTCGGCGATCGTCATCCGGGCCCAGGCCGGCCGAGCCGTCGCCGCCACGCGCCCGGACGCCGCGGTCGACGCGCTCGCCATCATCGAGGCGGAGGGTACGCGGACCCTGGCCGAGATGCGGGCGATGGTCGGCGTACTGCGGGACGACGGTACGGCGGCGCTCGCCCCACAGCCGGGCGTGGCCGACCTGGAGCGGCTCGCTCGCAGCGTCGGAGAGCGGCCGCGGGTCGAGGTCGAGGTGTCGGGAGACCTCGATGACCTCGGACCGACGGTCGGCGCAGCGATCTATCGCATCGCGCAGGAGTCGATCACCAACGCCGTACGGCATGCCCGGCAGGCAACTCGCATCGACGTCCGGCTGACGTCGTACGACGACTCCGTCCGGCTGACTGTCCGCGACGACGGGGAGGCCACCTCGAGGAACCCGGGAGGTTATGGCTTGGTGGGGATGACAGAACGGGCCACGCTGCTCGGCGGGACGCTCGCGGCGGGTCCTGATCCGGACCGCGGCTGGTCTGTTGACGTGGTGCTGCCTCTTCAGCGATCGGCTTCCGGCCGATGACGATCCGGGTGCTTGTCGCCGACGACCAGGATCTCGTCCGGACCGGACTCGCGATGATCCTCGACGCCCAGCCCGGTATCGAGGTGGTCGGTCAGGCGGCCGACGGCCTGGAAGCAGTGGAGTTCGCCCGCCGACTGCGGCCTGACGTGTGTCTGCTCGACATCAGGATGCCCGGGCTCGACGGGATCGCGGTGACCCGCGAACTAGCCGGACCTGGCGTCGTCGACCCACTGCCGATCGTGGTGATCACCACCTTCGATCTCGACGAGTACGTGTACGGCGCTTTGAAGGCCGGAGCGCGCGGATTCCTCCTCAAGGACGCCGGGCCCGACCTTCTCGTCCAGGCGATCCACGCCGCCGCCAACGGCGACGCACTGATCGCCCCAAAGATCACCGCTCGGCTGCTGTCCGCGTTCTCCGAACCACCGACCGGCCGCACCCCGGTCCAACCCGTCGATCCGCTGACCACTCGCGAAGAACAAGTCCTGATCGCCGCAGCCACCGGCCGCACCAACGCCGAGATCGCGACCGAACTGCACATCAGCCTCAGCACCGTAAAGACCCACCTGACCAGCATCATGGCCAAGATAGGCGCCCGAAACCGCGTAGAAATAGCCATCTGGGCCTACGAAACCACCCGCATCAAGCCCTAGTACTACGGCCGGACTTCGTGAGGTCGGGGCGCCGGACGTGTGCCACTCACCAACCGATCGCAGCTGTCCGGGATCACGCGTGAGGCGCCGTCGCTCGGCGCCGGCGCCGCGGGTTAGTGAGTGCCGGCGATCCACCCAACCGCCTCGTCGCACACTGCCGCCGCCGCGGCGCCGGGTTGGGGAGGGCTTTGTACCCGATTCGGCACGAAATCCTCCCCACGCCAGGTTGGGCACCCGGGCTGGAGCTCCTGTCACAAAGCCCGGCTGTAGTACTAGCCCACCCAGAGCCTCTCCAACTTCTTGGTCTGGCTCTGCACGTCGAGTCCGTCTACCTGGAGACGGTGATCGGCGGCCGGAGGATTCGCGGCATCGGCCTCGTGAAGCATCCGAAACTCATCATCAGTCAGCCAGACCTTCCGCGACGCCGCACGCCGCAACGCCTCCGGAAAGCTGACCGTCATGTGCACAATCAGGCACCCCGGCAGCTCCTGCCTGTACAAGTCGCAGGTCTCCGGCGTAAGCACATCAGCGACGACAACTTCAATGCCCACGGCCACGAAATTCCGAGCCAGACCGCAGGCATTAGTTACGCCAAGCCGTTGCTGTTCCTGCCCTTCCACTCCCTCCCACGGAGCAGCAGCACCCGCGACAACCAGCTGCCGCACATCATCCACATCAACAAACGCACACCGCAGCCGCCCTCCCGCAAGAGCCCGCCCCGTCACACTCTTCCCCACCGCAGGCCCACCCGTAAGCACCAACGCCCGACGAGTCACAGCTCAGCCGCCCAACGCGGATGCGTGAGCTCCACGCTCACAGGCGATCGGACCAACCCGGTATGGCCTGCGCAGCCGGTACGAACTCGTCAGCTCGATCCTCACGGGCCGCCTCCAGCGCCTGGTCAAAGCCCAGACCGGAGTACGCAACCGCCCGCAGACGCCAGAGGCGCAACACATCTCGCAGCTGCTGGAACCCCGCATCGACTGAGCAGGCATGTCACGAGATTACTCTGAGCAGACCCTGCGCATGTCAACGCTGTCCCCACCCACCGAACTGGGGACGGTCCTGGCGAAGCGGTTGTTCGATTCCCAGAACCCGCACGTGAGAAGGACGGTTACGGGCGGCCAGGCCGACATCATCCGGCTGGCGTGAGGCCTGGCGTGCCCGCGTACAGCAGGAGCATGTCGAGCTCCCAATCGGGGGCCCGGCTAGAGGGTTGGCGCGGTATTTTGTCCCGGACGGACCAGCAGCGGAGGACGATGTGGGTTTCTGGGGCACCTTTGTAGTCAGCCGGTCCACTGCCTCTCCGCGTGAGCTCGTCGACGGACTGGAAGACGTTCTGGTAGAGCGATGCACTGGCGGATGGCTGGACTCGTTGCCCGCTCCCTGGGCTGTATGGCAGGTGTGGGCAACATCGGCACAGCTGACGGAAAGCACCTGGCAGGACCTCGAAGTGTCTTCGAAGGGTCCTGTCATCGCCTGCGAGGTCTTCGACAGTGACGGCGCTCGACTGGACATGTTCAGCGAGCCGTCCGGTCACTGGATGACCTATCTGGAGATCAAGGGTGTCGTCAGCCACCAACTGCTTCCGCCGGCGCCGTTCGATGCGGACGGCAATTGGTTGGACGATGCCTCGATCACGAAGATGAACGCCGACTACGAGCGCGAGTTCGAGGCCGAGTGCGCTCGACTGCGCGCTGCCGTGCCGACTGGTCTGGCCGCCGCCGAGCGCGCGCGTTCGTGGGCTCTGGATGCGGGTCTGGCGGTGCCGTGCCCACCGTCAGAGCTGGCTGCACGCTTCGAACACGAAGGGGCGTTCGTGGAAGATTCGTTCTTCGAGCTGCTCGCATGCTTGGGCCTGCGGCAGGGAAGCTCCTGACCGGAAGCGCCTGGGTCGTACGGTCGCGAGGCTGGGTTGGCCTCACTGCCCGGCGCCCACCTTGGTGATCTTGCATTCAATGCCGGCCGGTCCGATGGGAGCCTGCGCCGGGGTAGTTCCTCCGAAGGTGGTCGTGTCGCGGACCTCGAAAGTCTGTCCGCCGATCCTCTGCTGAGAGGCTGCGTCCAGGACCTCAACGGTCACTGAATAGCTCGACGCGTCGCCTGTGATCGTGCCGTTGATCGTTACCGTGCCCTGCGATCCGACTGTGTTGACCTGGCAGTCGACGTTGGTCTTGTAGCTCGTCGCATCGAGGACCGGAGTACCGTCTCCTGGCGCACCTGTCATGTAGCGCACGGCGAAGACGCACAGGCACGCCAGCACACCCAAGCCGATGACGATCTGAACCCTCCGCCACGGGCTCCGAGGCGACCTGTATCCATCGTTCGCTGCGGTCCACTCGTACGTCGGCATTTCCTGTCCCCCAGAACCCTGATCGATCGTGCTGCACCGCAGCAAGCGCCGGTCAGCCTACATCGCAGGGATGTGAAGTCGGCTCATTCGCCCTTGTAGCAAAGGCAGAACGGGTGGCCGGCGGGGTCGGCGTACACGGGACAGCTGCCGCCCTGCGGTGGTAGCAGGGTTCCTCCGAGCCGGAGGGCAAGGCGTTCCTTCTCGGCCCGATCGTCGAAGCCGATGTCGAAGTGCATCTGTGGCGGGTATTCGGGGTCGGGCCAGCGCGGTGGTTGGTAGTTGGGGACGCGCTGCAGGGCGATCATCGGCAACCGGTCGTCCTCACGGGCAATCACGATCCGGTCGGGTGAGTCATCGACCGTACGGCGCATATCCAGCACACCGCCCCAGAACCGAGCCAGCGGTAGTGGATCGGCGCAGTCGATCACCACGCGGACGAGCGTGCCGAATCGATCCGTGGGTTCGGTGAGGCCGGGGTAGAGGCAGAACGGATGGCCCACCGGGTCGGCGTACACGCGCCAGCCGGGGAACTCCTCCAGCTTCGTCGCCCGGTGCTCCAGCACCGCTTGCTCGGCGGCCTCCAGGTCGGCGACGAGCACGTCGAGGTGGATCTGCGTTGGGCTGGTCGGGTCGCGCCAGCGTGGAGGGCGCATCCGGCCCTCGCCTGTCCCGATCCGTCCATGGGTGAGCATCGTGTAGAACGCGCGCAGCTCGTCCTCGCGCTCCTCGGGGCAGCCCACGACAACCCAGAATCGTCCGTCGTGCTCGTCGGCGTCGATCGACGTACCGACAACCTTGGCAGCCTCGTCGAGCACCACACTCACGAACGCCTGCCCACGGTTGCCGACCAGGACGACGCGGACCATGCGGTCGTTGACCAGCCGCGCACTGCTCACCGCCCGGTCCGAACCCGCGAGCTCCTCCACATCTGGCTCCCACGCCTCGGCGATCCACGGACCTGGATCCCATCCGACGAGACCGCTGACCGCGTTGGCCGCCGGTACGTCCGCCTGCTCCAAGGCGTCGACCCAGCGGCATGCAACTTCGACGAGATCTCGAGGCATCTCCGCAGTCTCACCCCGACGGACCACCCGATCAAGACTCGACCTTCCGGAGCGCTGGACCTGGACCAGCGAACTGGCCGACGGCCTCGCGACATCGAACTGCAGGTCAGGGCGTCGTCAGGGGCGGTTTCGAACCGCCAACCTTCTGCCTTTAAGGTCGACGGTGCTTCCCGCACTGCGCGGGGTCGCGCCAACTGCCAAGCACGGCTTGCCGTCGCAGGGGTGCGAGTGGGCACAAGAAAAACCCGCCCCACGAGGGGACGGGTGGTTGATGTCGCCCACTTTAGCCCGGCAGATTATCTGCGGCAAGCTTGCCGGGAAGCCGCGGCCTACCAGCCTGCGGGGCAAGCGTAGTTGCCGACCTGGAGTGGGAACTGGGAGCTCGTGAAGTCCGACGCGTCCAGCCTGTACCACCAGTGGCCTCCCACGCCGTCCGTCGGGCGCCCCTTGAGGTCGCCCGCGAGGTAGCTCTTGGTCGGGTTGATCACCCCGACGGGGACGCGCTTGCGAGCCTCTTGGATAGGGAACTTGAGATCGCTGTCGTTCGACACGATCACAGCCGCATCGACGGCACTTGTGAGAGCGTCGATCAGCAGATGCGATGCGACGTTGACGTCTGAGCCCTTCTCCTCTGTGTTCAACACGCTGACGAGGAACTGCGCGTTAGGCACAGGCTGCGACGACGAGTCCTGGACCATGACGGGCCAGCCAGAAGTCACGACGACAGGGCGACCTTGCCTGTCCTTTGTTGCCAGCGGCGCGGTCTTCGTCCGTGCAACGTACTTCCCGTACTCGATATGGTCCACGCATCCACTGCTACGCAGTGCTTTCAGGTACGTGTCCTGATCGAATTGACCCGAGGGGTTCGTGCGGGCGTCGATCCGCGCTGTGCAGTAGACGAGGCGATGAATCGTCGCGGTTGACCAGCCTGACTTCCGGACGAGGATCCCGTCGATCATCTGGCGGATGTCCAACCAGCGCCAGCCAGGTTGACTGCGGCCGCACCAGTCACGACCCCCGTAGTACAAGTTGTAACCGTCCACATACACGCCGACACGCATGCGCAGAAACTAGTCCACGTCGAGCCGATTGAGTACTTGCCCGTCGGGCCTTGTGGACAGTGCGATCGGTCGCGTTGGCTCAGGTGTGGGTTGCGACACCGGGTGGCTGTAGAGCTCCCCACAATTCTGCTCGATCCTGACAGGCGCCAGCGGCCGGCTGCCTGCTCTCCAATGTCCTCAGGCTGACCATCCACTTCTTTGGCAAGGCCGACAGCTCGGGCCGACTCGGGCACGGTAAAACATCTGGGCGGCGAGGCGAGTTCGGCAGTTCGCCGTGGGCACGGTCACGTTGTGAGCGGTGGTCGACGTTGGCCGTCGGGGCGCGCGATAAGCGCGCAAGCCGCGAGCGGCAGCTCGCAACATTGCCGGCGATAGCCGGAGCGTGCGTGGGAAAGAAAAGCCCTCCCCGGTTGAGCGGAGAGGGTGGTGGTGGTCAGGGGCGGTCTCGAACCGCCGACCTTCCGCTTTTCAGGCGGACGCTCTACCAGCTGAGCTACCTGACCGGGGAGAAAGTTCGGCGGCGGTGTTGTGGACACCGCCGCCTTCTCCTGGCGACCCAGACGGGACTCGAACCCGCGACCTCCGCCGTGACAGGGCGGCACGCTAACCAACTGCGCCACTGGGCCAAATGACTCGATGATCTTACAGCATCTTCGAGGTACTTCTTGCACCGGTCTTTCGACCGTATCCCCAACGGGATTCGAACCCGCGTTACCGCCTTGAAAGGGCAGCGTCCTAGGCCACTAGACGATGGGGACTCGGACCCGCGGGAGCCGAAGCTCCAGGGACAGCCGTAAGCATAGAGGACTTGGTGTCAGGCTCCAAAACGAGTTCTCGAGGGGCGCCGTACGCCGCGGAGGAGCTCGGCGTACGGCGCCCCGGGCCGGGTGGGCGTGACCGGCCCGGACAGCTGATCGCGCGACGTCAGGTGGTCGCGTCAGGGGCGATCAGCTGCGGGTATCGGGCAGCGAACAGGTCGTAGAAGCTCCGCGCCGGGAGGACGAAGCCCTGCGGTCGGGCGGCGTCCGCGACGCCGTACGCCCAGAGGGCGGACCCCATCCGCTGGTTGGGGGTGCCGTGGTGGCCGGCGCTGGTGAAGCCGCAATCGCCCAGCTGGTAGAACATCTGGCCGAAGGCCTGGACCCGCTTCCAGTTCATCGCCTCGCCGCGGGCGTGTGTGAGGAAGTACGCACTGAACGCGTCCGCCATCAGCTCCGCCCACCGAGCGGACTCGGGCGCCGGCAGGTCTGTCCGCATCAGGCCGTCCGAGTACTGGATCTGGTGACCGAACTCGTGCGCCAGGATGGCCTGCGGTGCCACGTCGCCGAGCCCGATCTTCGCGAAGCCCTCCAGTACGCCGTCGCCGAAGGCGATCCGCCGGTGCGAGGCGCCGTACGCCGGGACGTCTTCGCCGCCCGGAGCCGCGTACGCGTTGAACGTGAACAGGGGCAGGTCGCCGTACCCGAGGGCCGCGCTGTTCAGCTCGCGGGCGACCAAGTCGGCCGACACCCGCGAGGCGGCCGGGTCAGCACCGTAGAGCACCGTGAACACCCGGTAGTCTCGCTCGGCGTCGAGCATGATCCGTCCGTGCGCCGGCACCAGCTCCACGTCGCTCGACGGGATATCCCAGAACCCCTTCAGGTTCTGGAACGTCTTGTTCACGGTGTGAGTGAACTCACCCCGCACGCCGTAGCTGAACGGACCGCTCTGCGGGAAGTAGACGGCGTCCAGCATCGCCATGTCGAACAGCAGCACGTGAAGTACGGCGAGACGCTGCTCGAAGCTCCACGCTGCGACGTCGGGCATGATTGCCGCCACCACGGGAGGCGTCGCGCTGGAGCACTCGTACTGCGTCGGGTCGATGGCGGCGAGCAGCGCGTCCCGGACCGGACTGTCGGCCAGTCCGAGCTCGGCCCGGACCGCCTCTGCCCGCTCGCGCATGGCCGGGAGGTTGTCGACGACCTGCTGAACCTCGGGCGACAGGTCCTGCATCGCAACAGCAGCCGAGGCCGGTGCGGCCGTCAGGCCGAGTGACAGGCCGACGGCCGCGACCGCAGACCAGACCAGGGTCTTTCTCATGAACACTCCTAGGGGACCGAGGGGGAAGCGGCATCAGTATCGGCAGGCGCAGACGGCCGTCACGAGGTCTGAGCCCTGTCGGAATCCGGCATGGCGGGAACCTGTCGCTGCTGATACACAGGGGCAATGGAGCCGCTCCAGGCGCTGGGTGTCTCGGCACCGGCGGAGACGCTGTACCTCGACCTGCTGCAGAACCCGGGGACCACGCCGGACTCCCTCACTGCCCGTTACGGCGACATCGAGGCTTATCTGGCCGAGCTGACCGTGCTGGGCCTGGTCGAGCGCGCCGACGGCACGCTGGTGGTCCGTCCGCCACGGCTGGCCATGGACGCCGTGGCGGAGCGGCACACCACACGGGCCGCTCTGGCTCGTGAGAGCGCCGATCTGCTCACAGAGCTGTGGAAAACGGCTGCGGGGAAGCAGGACTACCTTGAGGTGCTTCCGACGTACGACGCCGCGCAGTCGGTGCTCAACTCGGTCCAGACCGAAGCTCAGGAGCACGTGCGGGCGATGACGATGGGCAACATCGCCGCTCGCGAGCTACGGATCGTGGAGGGCCTGTTCGACGCGCTGCGACGCGGTGTGCGGTACGACGTTATCTACGGAGCGCATGTCCTCCAGGACGCCAGCGCACTGCACCTGGTGCAGGAGTGCATCGACGCGGGCGAGCAGGCTCGGGTGTTCCCGCATGTACCGCTCAACATCACCGTCGTCGACGCCCGCTGGGCGCTGGTCGGTGCGCGGACGGAGGTACGCCGGGGACCCGAGTTCGTCGCACTGGTCGTCCACGACTCACCGTTGCTCGGCGGCCTGGAACGAATCTTCGAGGCGCTCTGGCGGATCGCCGTACCGATCACCGGCGGGACCGAGCTGAACGACGTGACGGCCGGTCCGAGCCTGGAGGCGAAGCGGCTGTTGACGTACCTCAGCGCGGGCCTCACGGACGAGTCGATCGCCCGCGAGTTCGGCGTCAGTGAGCGCACCATCGCTCGCCGGATCGGCCGGCTCCAGGAGGCGCTGGGTGCCCAGACCAGGTTCCAGCTCGGCGTCCAGGCATCCCGTCAGGGCTGGCTCTGAGTCACTACGCTGGCGGGGTGATCGAGATGAGTCGGGGCGACTTCGAGGGGCTCGTGGCGCAGGCGCTGGACGAGGTGCCGGAGGAGTTGGCGGGGCTGATTGACAACGTGGCGGTGTTCGTCGAGGACGAGCCGCCGGCGAGCGATCCGGACCTGCTCGGGATCTACGAGGGCATCCCGCTGACCGAGCGCGGGCACGACTACGGCGGCGTACTGCCGGACCGGATCACGATCTACCGCAATCCCACGCTCGCGATCTGCGAGAACGTCGACGATGTCGTCGATGAGGTGAACATCACGGTCGTGCACGAGATCGCGCACCACTTCGGCATCGACGACGCCCGGCTGCACGAACTCGGCTACGGCTGACCCTAGGCCGATCGCGGCTGTGTGAGGTAGCCTCTGGCGGCCGGTTTCGGGGACCGGATCGCCCAACCTTTTGAACGATCTAGTGAGGCTCTCGCCGTGAGCGATCAGCAACCGCCCGCCTGGAACCCCGACCACCGCCCGACCGGGCCGTACGGCGCCCCGCCGCCTCAGGGCGGTACGCCGTCTCAGCCGTACGACGCACCGCCGCAACACACTGCTCCACTACCGCGGTACGGCCAACCGCCGCACCAGGGCCAACCACCGCAGCCCGGGCAACCGCCGCTGCACTCCGGCCCGCCCCAGTACGGCAACCAGGCACCGCAGTACGGCACCCAGCCACCGCCATACGGCGGTCAGCCGCCCCAGTACGGCGGTCAGCCACCCCAGTACGGCGGTCAGCCGCCGCAGGGCCTGTACTCGGGCAGCCACCAGCCGGCGACCAAGCGTCCGAAAGGCCCCTGGCTGCTGGTCGGCGCTGTCGGTGTGGTCGTCGCGCTTGTCGCTGGCGCTGTAGTCCTCCTGACGACCCGCGGCGACGACAACTCCGATGCCGGCGCCCCGGTCCCGACGGCCACCTACACGGACTCGGTGGAGACCCCAACGGCCAGCCCGTCCACCGAGCCCCCGTCGACCACCCCGTCGACCACGCCGACCCCGTCGTACACCCCGAAGCCCACGCCGGCCGAGCGGCGCCGGACCCTGAAGGACGTCGACAAGGGCATCGCCGTGTACGACGACGTGTACGTCGCCCCCGCCGCGGGCTGGCGCAAGAGCCGCTCGACGACGTACTCCGTCACGCTCGGCGCCACGACCAAGGCCGGTGCCGCCATGGTCGTGGTCAGCCCGGCCGGCATCTCCCCACGGACCGCGGTAGTCGCGGTTGCGCAGGCGCTGATCAAGGCCGACCATCTGAAGGCCGCCAAGCAGGGGCCGGTACGGACGGTCAGCCCGGCGAACTCGAACATCGGCGCCCAGGCCGAGATGACCTACTCGGGCCGCTATGCCGCACCGAACGGTGCCGTGTTCTCACTCGTCTCCAGGTGTACGACGATGACCGGCGTCGAGTCGATCCACAACGTGACGGTCACGCTGTGCGTCGCGGCCCGGAAGGACGCGCAGAAGTCGGTGTTCAAGGACGGCGACCGCATGCTCGCCTCCATCGCCCGCTCGATCTGATAACGACCGAAGAGCCCTAGGAGCGGCCGAAAAGGAGCTTCCAGGGCATCAGGGCCGACTCGAGTTGGACCTTCAGCGACATCTTGGAGACGCCTTCGGTGCGTTCCTCGAAGTGGATCGGGACCTCGGCGATCTTCAGGCCGCGCTTGACCGTGCGGTAGTTCATCTCGACCTGGAACGAGTACCCGTTGCTCTCGATCGACGACACGTCGATCCAGCGCAGGGTGTCGGCCTTCCAGGCCTTGAACCCGGCCGTGGCGTCCTTCACGTGCAGCCGCAGGATCGCGTTCACGTAGAAGTTCGCGAACGCGGACAGCGCCCGCCGGTGCCAGCCCCACTCGGCCGCTGCCGAGCCGCCCGGAACGTACCGGGAGCCGATCACCACGCCGGCGTCCGTGGTCCGCAGCGTCTCGACCATGGTCGGGACGACCGAGGCGGGATGCGACAGGTCCGCGTCCATCTGGATGACGATGTCGGCGCCTTCGTCGAGCGCGCGGGTGATCCCGGCGACGTACGCGCGGCCGAGTCCGTCCTTCGCGGTCCGGTGCAGTACGCCGACCTTCTCCGGCGACTCCTTCGCCAGTTCGTCGGCGACGTCGCCCGTACCGTCGGGGGAGTTGTCGTCGACGACGAGAAGCTCCAGGCCGGGCAGGTTCAGGTCGGACAGCAGCCCGGCCAGCACGGGCAGGTTCTCCCGCTCGTTGTAGGTCGGTACGACGACCACGATCTTGGCTAGCTCACCCATGACTTTCCTTCGTCGGAGACACCGAAAGCTATCGCATCTCCGGTTTAGGGTCGTGCAGGTGATAGCGCTTGGTGTCGATATAGGTACGACGAACCTGAAGGTGTGCCGAGTTCCCGACGGCTCGGTGCGTTCGGTCCGTACGCCGGACGACGCGGAAGCCTTGCAGCACGCCGTACGGCGGTTGGTCGCGGAGCTGTCGGAGGGACAGCGCGTCGATGCTATCGGTATCACCGCGATGGCGGAGACCGGCGTACCGCTCGACCGGGAACTGCGGCCACTGACGAAGCTGATCACCTGGCGTGACCAGCCCGGTGTGGAGCAGGCTCGGCAGCTCGATCCGGTGGAGCTGTACGCGCGGACCGGTCTCAGGCTGAGCGCGAAGCTGCCCGTGGTGACCTGGCGGTGGTTACGAGAGACACAGCCGGCTCTGCTCGCGCGGACTCGTCTCTGGGTCGGTGTGCCCGATCTGGCGCTGGCTGCGCTGACGGGTTCTTACGCGATGCATCTGACTCATGCGCAGCGTCTCGGCGTACTGGATCTGCAGAGCCGTCAGTGGGACCAGGAGCTGCTTGAGTACGGCGGTCTGGACCGCTTGCCTGCTGTGGTCGAGCCGATGACCGTCGCCGGCACCACCCCCGCCGGCGTGCCGGTCGTCCTGTGTGGCCACGACCATCTGGTCGGTGCGTGGGCGGCGGGGGTACGAGAGCCGGGTCAGGTCGCGGACTCGCTCGGTACGGCGGAGGCGATCATCACACCGAGCTCCGGACTGGTGTTGAGCGACGTACTGCGCCAGCAGGGCATCAGCATGAGCTGGTACGTCGACGGGCGGCACGGCTGTGCTGTGTCAGGGAACGGCGCCGCGGGCGGGCTGGTGGAGCAGCGGCTCGCCTCGCTCGACCGCGACTACACCTGGCTGAACGCAGAACTCGAACCCGTAGGCGTGCCTAGCGATCAGTTCATCGCTCCATATCCCCAAGGCCGTCAGGCGCCGGCGCCGTCCGATGAGTCGACGTACGACGTGACTCGGCCGGTGAGCGATCCGGCCGAGGAGATGCGGGCGCTCGTGGACGCGTTGAGCTTCCATGCGCGATGGATGGCGGAGGAGCAGACGCGGCTGCTCGGGATCGACTGGCAGGACACGGTCGCCTTCGGCGGTCCGGTGCGGCTGGGCGGGTGGATGACGCGGAAGGCGCTGGCGTCCGGTGGGCGGTCGTTCGCCGTACTGGAGAGTTCGGCCACCGCTGCGCAGGGTGCTGCGTCGATGGCGGCCGAAGTGGTGAGCGGTGTGCCGGCGGAACCCTTGCAGGCAAGGCGGATCGAGGTTCGTCCACAGGATGCTGAGACGTGGGATGGCGCATTCTGGCATCGATTCCATAAGGTGGTCTCATGAGCCTCGACGCACTGGCGTACCCCGACGGAACCTTCGCGATGGTCGCGATGGACCAACGCGAAAGCCTGCGCACGATGCTGGCCGACCACGGCCGACCCGACGCGCCCGAAGACCTGCGCGCATTCAAAGCAGCCGTCGCCGAGCACCTCGCCCCGCTGGCGTCCGGTTTCCTGATCGACAAGGGGTACGACGCTCCTTCACGGCCCGGCTGGATCCTCGCGGCCGATGCACTGACCCAGGAGCGCGGCGGACCGGTCACCGACACCCACCTGGACGAGACCGTCGACCCGCAGGCCGCCCGTGCGGCCGGAGCGGTCGCCCTCAAACTCCTGGTGATCTGGAAACGCGACAACCAACAGGAACGGCGACGAGAGATGTCCGAGGAGTTCGTACGCCGCTGCGCTGACGCCGGCCTCCTCTCCGTTCTGGAGCCCGTCGTACAACCCGCGGACGACGAGCCCGACTTCGACCTGGACAAGGCGATCCTCGACGCCGCCGCGGCCCTGGGTCCCGTCCGCCCCGACCTCTACAAGGCCCAGGTCCCGAGCCGCGGCACCGGCGACGCCGCCGGCATCATCGCCACCTGCCGGCAACTCACCGAAACACTGCCCGTCCCGTGGGTGGTCCTGTCCAACGGCGTAGCCCGCGACGACTTCCCAAGAGCAGTAGAACTCGCCTGCCGCGGCGGCGCCTCCGGCACCCTCGCCGGCCGAGCCCTCTGGACCCCCGCCCTCGAAACCGACAACCCTGCCGCCGTCCTCGCGACGACCTGTCGTGAACGTCTCGCCCTCATCGCAGACATCGTCCACGAACACGGCCGTCCTTGGACGAAGGTCAGTTGAGGGCAGCTAGTTCCGGGTGGGTCAGGGTGTCTTCTGTGGCTAGGAGGAGGACGCCTATGCACCAGGAGTGGGAGAGGGTTAGGAGGGCTCCGGGTGGGCCGAAGCATTCGGTTTGGTAGTAGCGTTCGGTGACCATGCCGCGGCGGGCGTTGAAGTCGCCGTCGTGGCGGGCGATGAACTGGCGGGCGAATCTGAGGTGTTCGGCGGCAGAGGTGGCGTAGCTGTCGTCGCCGGTGAGGGCTGAGAGCGTGGCCAGTTCGGCGGTGCAGATCAGGCCGTAGTTGTGCAGGTGCTGGTTGGACGGGCTCGCCTGGTCCGCGCCGCGGCTGCGGAAGCCGTACGCCCCGAGGATCGTCTCGGGATCGAACCGTACGTCGTAGCTGTAGCGGAACGTCAGCATCCAGTCCGCGGCATGGCGCGCCAGAGCAAGCCATTCGGAGGACGGATCGATCCGGTGCAGGCCGACGTACGCGAACAACGCGGCGTACCCGTCCTCGGACGTCGGTGCCAGGTCGACGTCCTCCGGGGCGCCGCACAATGTCTCGTCGCGGACGAAGGAGGCGTAGTACTGCCCGCCGCGGCGCGCTGCCTCGCGGAAGCGTTCGTCGCCGAAGAGTTCGTACGCCTCCGCCATCGCGCCGACCCACGTGAGCCCGGCCGCTCCGAGCCGGGACAGCACTTCGCCGGTCTCCAGGTGGTACATGCTCCCGAAGTTGCCCTCGGCATCTTGTGCCGCCAGCGCGAACTCCAGGTTGCTGAGCGCTGCCGCACGCCACACCGGATGCTCGACCGGCTCAGCGGCGATCGCCCGCAGCGTGAAGAGCGTCGCCTCGGCCAGCGTTCGCGCATGCAGCCCGCCGGGCACCGGCGTCCACGACTGCTTCCAGCCCTTCCCTGCGTACCACGTGCCGAAGAACGTCCCGGCCGGTGTCAGGTTCGCCGTGATGTGGTCGATCACCGCCGTACCGGCCTCGACGTATGACAGGTTGCCGACACGTCGGCCGTGGCGCAGCAGCGCGTGCGCGTACGGGATCCCGCTCACCCACGCCACGTGCATCGCAAGCCGGTCGCCGCGATCGCCCAGGTCACCCGCGAGCTCACGGTCGAACAGCGCGGTCTCGATCAGTACGGCGGGATTCTCCCGGTAGTGCCAGCGCCACAGGCCGTACGCCGTCAGCTCCGCAGCCTGGGCGATGTCGACCCAAGGCGTCACCGGCGGATGGGCCGCGCGCTCACGATCACGCAGTACCTGGAGCACCGGCGCATAGCTGTGCCGGTCCGCCGGCAACGTCCACAAGCTGGCCTGAATCTCGTGCCACTCGCCGGGCTCCCAGCGATGACAGTCCGCAAGCGGGTCGACGCCACGAGGTTCGCCGATGTAGCTGAACGGCTCCTCGCGATAGGGCAGCGATACCCAGATGGTCGCCGGCCGGTCCGGTCCAGCGCCCAGGCCGAGTCCGCTGAGACCGAGCGACGTGGTGGCGCCGACTGACAGCGCCACACCGCCCTCCTCGCCCCAGGCGAACACGACCGGTGTCGCGGCGCGATCCGCCCGGAACGCCCACTGGTCCGCAATCAGGTTCTCCGCATCCAGCTCACCGGGCGCATAGCGCGGGTAGAGCCGGGCACAGGCAGGATCCCGGTTGGCGCCGTAGAACAACCCGGGGATCAGCCAATGCGGCGCGTCCGGCGCCGCGACCTCGAGACGCACACGGGCATCGGCCGCGGCAACCCCGTCGTACTGCACCCGCAGCTGTACGGCGTGCTCGTCGGCACCGACCGGTGTGACCTCGAGCTCGACGCGCCAGTCGGGCGAATCGATCGCTGAGCCGTCGACTGTCTCGAGCACTACGTTCAGGTGCACCGTATGAGCCTCTCTCTGGGATGTAGTCCGAGCCCGTCGATCGCGATCACCCGTTCGCCGCCGACTCCATGCCAGCAGACGTCGATCGTGCGTTCCTCCCCGGGCAGCAGGACGAAACCGCTGTCCGACACCCGCAGCCATCCGCCCGCGTCGCCCTGCACCGGACGCGCATCCCGGATGCGAACGAACGGTGCCACCGGACCCGACAGGTGCCGCACGCTCAACTGGTCACCGCGCAGTTCCGCGTCCACTTCGATCCGATGATCGAGCAGGTCGGCAAAGTCGGTACCAGTCAGCACGTACCGCCGTTCCGCCCGGAAGTCACCGGCGATCAGCTGCAGGTCCACGACGAACGGTTCAGCAGGTGTGGCGGCACGCAGTTCACCCGCGAAAGCCTCCGCCGAGACGTCTTTGTACGTCAGGGTTGTGAGCTCCGTACCGCTGAAGGAGAGGAGCCGGGCAGTGACGGTGGCGGGCGGGAGCGGATGCTCGGACAGGAACCACAAGGGCACCCGAAGCTCGGCATGGCCGGCCCAGGACTGGCGCGTGCAGACGGCGCCGACCAGGACATGACGATAAGCAGCGGCAACCCCGAAGTACGCGGGCTTCGGCTCGCCGGTGTGGGTGACCGCCGACGTGCACCAGGCGTTGGGAAAGGGCTCATTGAACTGCCACGGGAGAGTGCCGACGCAGCGCGGCCAGCGCCGACGGTGAGCTTCCGTGGCGTACTGGAGCCCGTCGCGTTGCAGGAACTGACTCGCCAGGCCGAGCGTGTCCAGGTCCCGGATGCGGTGACCGAACGACTCCTGGACCAGGTCCTCGTTGTTCCACCAGCGCCCCAGATGGTCCCAGACGGGCCGTCCCCGGGTCGGCAGCCGGCGATCCGGCTCGGGCACCACCTGGGCGACCGATCGCGGCATCGTCATCCCTTCGACGCCGAACTCGCTCAGCAGTTGCGCCGTCCCCGCGTCGTACAACGCGTAGTGGTCGCGCAGTCCTTGGTGTTCCCATGGCCCGTGGACATCGTGCTGGTCGTCCGGTGCCTGCTGGATCAGATCCAGCCGGTTGAGGAACGCGGGACCGGTGGGCGAGGTCGCCAACCACAGGCGCTCGGGATCGAGTCGCCGTACGACGTCTCCCAACGCGTCCAGGACCGGAGCATCGGAGAGCGGTTCGCCTTCGCCGGCCTGCAGTTCGTTGCCACCGCCCCAGATCGCGAGCGACGGATGGTGCCGCAGGCGCGGCACGATCGCCTCCGCCTGCGAACGCATCATCGCGACGAAGTCCTCGTCGTCGGCCGGCGTCGACGAGATCCCGGAGCTCGACTGGGCGAACTCCTGCCACACGAGCAGCCCTCTCCGGTCGCATTCGGCGTAGAACTCCGGCGTCTCGATCAACCCGCCACCCCAGACCCGCAGCAGGTTCACCCCGGCGTCGACGGCAAGATCCAGCAGATGCCTGAGCCGGTCAGGTCGCGGTACGCCGTAGCTGAGATCGATCGGCACCCAGTTCCAGCCCTTGGCGAAGATCCGCCGCCCGTTCACCTCGATCCCGTACGGCGCGGCGTCCGTGGGCGCGCCGTCGGCCCGGAAGAACCGCAACGTCCGGAACCCGATCTCGTACTCCCGCCGGTCGCTCACCACGCCATCGGCATGCGCGGTCGCGGTCAGGTGGTAGAGGTACGGCGTACCGCTGCCGTTCGGCCACCAGAGTCGGGGATCGCGCACCTCGAGCTCCCGGTCGCCGGTCGCGACTATGACCCCATCGGCATCCGTCAGCGTCAACTCCACGTGATCGTTGCCTGGGGCCCCAACCAGGACCCGGTCCGCGGTCACGGTGAGATCCGTGATGCGGGCGGGTCCGGTCAGTTCGACGTACACCGACTGCCAGATGCCTTGGTGGACGAGCCGCGGGCAGAAGTCCCAGCCGTACGTCATGCGGGACTTGTGCACCCGGACCTTGGCCGTGTGACCCACCTGCGGCTCGCTCACCGGCGCCGGCTCCACGACGACCACCAGCGTGTGCTCAGCCGACGTCCGCACCAACTCGGTGACGTCGAACCGGGCCGCGACGAACATTCCGTCCACCCGGCCCAGCTCGGTGCCGTCGAGGTACACGACGGCGCTGTGGTCGACGCCGTCCAGACACAGAAACGCCTGCTGTCCCGGTGGTGGCGGCTCCAGCCGGAACTCGTGCCGATAGGCCCAGTGCCGGTCGGGCACCCACTCGATCGCCCGCGTGTTCAGGCCGACATACGGATCGGGTACGGCGTTCGCACGCCACAGATCGTCGACGACGCTGCCCGGTACCGTCGCCGGCAACCACGCGTCGGGTTCACGCAGCGGGCCCCAGACACGGTGATGCCGCCATTCGTCGCCGAGGAAGCCCCGGACCCTCCAGGGCTCCCTGTCGAGAGGTACGCGCATCTCACTCAGTCGTGAGCGGCGGCGGTGCGGCCGGGTCCCACTCGAGCAGGTCGACCTCGGTGGGGCTGACGTCGCCGTCGGCAGGGATGCGCAGCGTCTTGACCTCGTGCGGCGTGAAGGCGGTGTCGAAGGTACGGCCGAGGAAGGGCACGTCGATCGTTACCTCCGCGTCTCGTCCCGCGGTCTCGTACGCGCGGAGGATGGTGGCGCCGCCGTGGTCCTCGGCGCGTTTGAGGACCGAGACGACGACGTTGTCGGCGCCGGTCACGGTCACGTACGACTGCGACGGCGGCAGCGGCCCGCGGTGGAAGCACTCGATCAGCGCGGTGACCGGCTGGTTGAGCTCGGCCGCACGACGGACCACGGCCGCCGCACGCCAGTCGCCGCCGTGCGGCAGCAGGCGGTAGGTGAACCGCTGGATGCCCTGATCGAGGTACTCGTACACACCGTCCTCGTCCAGCTGCCACGGGTCGTGCCAGGCATAGACAGGCGAGCGCACCGCCGTCATCGCCAGCACGGAACGCCCGGCGGTCGTGCCGTCGACGGCGAACGAGTACTTCCCGTCGTTGAGCACCGCGACGCCGCCGCTCGGACCGGAAACGTCGACCCATGCGTGCGACGGCACCTCCTCGCGATTCTGCTCGCGTTCCAGGTGCCCGTAGGGGATCTCGTGCATCGCCACCGACTCTTGCAGCGCGAACGGGAAGCACAGTTTCAGCGACTTCAGCTGTTCGCGCCAGTCCACCGTGACCCGTACCTCGACGGCGTCCGACCCCGCGTCCAGCACGAACTCCTCGACCAGCCGCGACCGGCCGTACGTCGATTCCACCCTGATCAGCTGACGCACCGGGCCGTCCGCGAGCCGCCGTACCCGCTGCACCTTGAAGGAGTCGACGGTCTTCCACAGCGACCGTACGCCGTGGCTCCAGGTGTCCGTGTCGTCGCCGATCACCTGGGCATGCGCGACGCCGGAGGCCAGCAGGTTCGGCCCGCCCGCCGTCGCGAGCGACTTCAGCCAGCCGGTCTTCGGGTCGACCTCCGCGTGGACCGTGCCGTTGTCGAGCACCAGGCCGTCGCCGGTCGGCGCGCCGAGGTGGTACGACGGCTCGTCGCCGGTCCGCATCGTGAACAGCTGATAGCCCAGCGGCGGGACGTTCGCGGTGAAGGCGACCCGCCGGCGGCCGCCCGCGGTCGCGGCCGATCGGACCTCCTGGAGGTCGAGGATCCGGCCGTCGAGGCCCTCGCGGAGCTCGATCGCCCCGCGCATCGGGGCGGGATAGCCGAGCTCGAGCTCGACCGTCGCGGTCACCGGCCAGGCGTGCGGGTTGAACACCGCCACCGGCACCATCATCGCCTCCGCCGGGATGTCGATCTGCCGCGCGATCGACTGGATCGAGCGGTTCGCCAGCCGGGCCGCGATCGACTTCGCCTCACCGAGCTGATCGCGCGCGTCGTCGTACGCCGGCTCGATCGCGGTCCCGGCCGCGATGTCGTGGAACTGGTTGAAGATCACCTGTTTCCACGCGTGCCCGAGCTCTGCGGTCGCGTCCGGCATACCGCTGACCGTGGACGCGATCGTGGTCCACTTCTCGGCCGCGAGCAGCGCCTGCTCGGCCAAGCGGTTCTGGCGCTTCACGCCGGAGTGCGCGGCATAGCAGCCGATCGCGTGCGGCTGCAGCTCGGTCGGGTGCACCGGGATCCCGTCGAACGTCCGCGCCTCGTCGAAGAACCGGCGCATCGTCGATGGGAACATCTCGGGGTACAGGTCCCGCTCGGCGAGCTGCTTGATCGATTCGATGTTCTCGATCGTCGGACCGCCGCCGTGGTTGCCGACGCCGTAGAACACCATCAACGGTTCGGTTGTCACCGGCAACTGCTGCAGTGCCTTCGTGACGTGCCCGGTGATCTCGCCGCGGGGCGAGCAGTACTCGTGGGGGATCCGGTACGCCAGCACGCGCGAACCGTCCGCGGACTCCCACCAGAACTTCTGGCCGGGCAGCTCGCGTTCGTGCGTCTGCGGCCGGAGGAACGCGTACGAGTCCAGCCGCGCCTTGCTGAGCAGCTGCGGCAGGTTGGCGTTGTGACCGAACGGGTCGACGTTGCAGCCGACGGTCGCGATCACGCCGAGGTGCTCGGCGAGCCAGTGCTGCGAGTACAGCGCGTGCCGGACGAAGGCCTCGCCGCCGGGCAGGTTGCAGTCCGGCTCCACCCACCAGCCGCCGACGATCTCGAAGCGGCCCTCCGCGACCCGCTTGCGGATCCGCTCGAAGAGCTCCGGGTCGTGCTCGGCGATCCAGCTGAAGTACGCGACCGAGTCCGCGGTGAAGACGTAGTCCGGATACTCCTCCATCCGGTCCAGCGCCGACCGGAACGTCGCCCGCACCTCCTGATATCCCTCCTGCCACTGCCAGAGCCACACCGCGTCGATGTGCGCGTTGCCGATCATGTGCAGGGGACCACGCTTGGTCATAGAGCCTTCCTGGTGTCGGGGGTGTCAAAGGCCCAGCGGTCGACGAGCTCGCTGACCAGGTGCAGGGCAAGGACGTGCATCTCCTGGATCCGCGCCGTCTCCTCCGCCGGTACGACGACTGCTAGATCGGACTTGTCCGCGAGCTCCTGGCCGCGGACCGAGGTGAACGCGACCGTGCACGCACCGTTCGCCCGGGCGGCCGCGAGTCCCTTGACGACCGTGGGCGAAGTGCCGGACGTGCTGAACCCGACCACCATGTCCTGCGGCCGGACCAGCGCGGTGACCTGCCGGGCGAACACGTCCTCGTACGAGTAGTCGTTGGCGATGCAACTGACGACCGCGGCGTCACCGATCAAGGCGACCGCGGGCAGTGGACGGCGTTCGCGCAGGTAGCGACCGATCAGCTCGCCGGCCAGGTGCTGAGCATCGGCCGCGGACCCGCCGTTGCCGAAGGTGTAGAGCACTCCGCCGGCCGCCAGCCGCCGGATCAGCTCGTCCGCGACGGCCTGCACCTGGGGCAGTTGAGCCCGCATCGCCGCGGCCACTTCCGAGTGTCGATCGAGCTGCCCGTCGAGCAGCCCCTCGAGTCTGGTCGTCACGCGTCCCCCAACCGCTCGTACGCGATCGCCGCAGCGCCGAGCACACCGACCGCATCACCGTGCCGACTGAGTACGACGTCGCAGGCGCGCGCCGCCGGCGGCATCGCCTGCCGCAGCGCGGCGTTCCGCACCGGGTCGAGCAGCTGGGCACCGGCCCGGGTCACCCCGCCGCCGAGTACGACGAGTTCCGGCTCGCAAACGTTGACGAGTACGGCGACCATCCTCCCCAGCATCGCGGTCGTCTCGTCCCACACTGCCCGCGCGATCGGATCGCCCGCGCGGGCGTGCGCCGCAACATCCTTCGCGGTGATCGGCAGCCCGGCGAGTGTCGAGTCCGAACCGGCGACGGCTTCGGTGGCTCTGCGGGCGATCGACGTACCGGAGACGTAGGCCTCGGCGCAGCCGCGGGCACCGCAACCGCACTGCCGGCCCTGCCAGTCGATGACCACGTGACCCAGCTCACCGCCCTGCCGGGCCGCGCCGTGGAACAGTTTGCCAGAAGCAACGATCCCGCCGCCGAAGCCGGTCGACACGGTCAGGTAGACAAGGCTCTCCACACCCCAGCCGCCCCACCGGTACTCGCCGAGTGCGGCCGCGGTGGCGTCGTTCTCGACGTACGTCGGTAGTTCGAAGCGCTCGGCCACCAATTGACCGAGTGGTACCGAGTCCCAGCCAGGCAAACCTGGCGGCCCGAGAATCACCCCGGTCGACGGGTCGAGCGGACCGCCGCAGCCGACCCCGACCGCGGCCACGGGCGTGGAGCCGACGGGTAGTCCTGCCTCGGCCAGCGCTTGCTCGCCGAGGTCGAGCAGACGCTTGACGACCGCGGTGGGACCTTCGCCCACCGCGGTCTCGATCCGGCAGAACGACCGCACGGTGCCGTCGCGGGCGACGACGCCGGCGGCGAGTTTGGTGCCGCCGACGTCGAGGGCGAGGACGGGCTGCAGCTGGGTCACACTCAGCCTTTCTGCGCGGTCGTGGCCACGCCGTCGAGGATGTAGCGCTGCCCGAAGGCGAACAGGATGATCATCGGAACCACGGCGATCACGCTGGCGGCCACCGCGATCTCCCACTCGTAGTGACCCGAGAGGGCGAAGGCGTCGATGATCTGCTTCAGGCCGCGCGGCATCGTGAAGTACTCCGTGGTCTGCAGGTAGATCAGGGGTTTCATCAGGTCGGACCAGCTCGCCTTGAACTCGAAGACGAACACGATCACCAGGGCGGGCTTGCACAGCGGGAACGCGATCCGCCGGAACATCGCGAAGTAGCTGCAGCCGTCGACCCGGGCGGCCTCGAAGAGCTCGCGGGGAATGCCGAGGAAGAACTGCCGGAGCAGGAAGACGTAGAACGCCGAGCCGAACAGGTTCTGCGCCCAGAGCGGGATCTGGGTGTCGATCATGCCCAGCTTGTTCCAGATCAGGTAGACCGGGATCATCGTCACCGCGCCGGGCAGCATCATCGTCGACAACAGGATGCCGAACAGGATGTTCCGCCCGCGGAACCGGAAGTACGCGAAGCCGAACGCGACCAGGGCGCTCGACAGCGTCACGGCCGCGGCCGCCATGAACCCGACGGTCAACGAGTTCGTCAGCCAGCGCAGCACCGGCGCGGCGTCCCAGACCCGCACGTAGTTCGACGGCTGGAAGATCTCCGGGATCAGCCGGTTGTCGAACACCTGCGACCGCGGCTTCAGCGACGCGGACACCAGCCACACCAGCGGATACACGAACGCGATCGTCGCCAGCGTCAGGAACACGAAGAACGGCAGCCGCCGCCAAGGGAAGGTCATCAGCGCTCCCCGTGGTAGTACACGTAGCGGTTGCCGATCCGGACCTGGAGGAACGTGATCAGCAGGATGATCACGAACAGCAGCCAGGCCATCGCCGAGGCGAAGCCCATCTTGAAGAACTGGAAGGCGTTCTGGAACAGGTAGACCATGTACACCAGCGACTCGTCGGAGGCCGTCGCCTTCTGCTGCGGCCCGTAGAACATCGTGTAGGCCTGGTCGAACATCTGCATGGCCGCGATCGTGTGCGTGATCACCGTGAAGAACAACGCCCCGGAGATCATCGGCACGGTGATCTTGAAGAACCGCGTCACCGGACCGGCGCCGTCCAGCTCGGCCGCTTCGTACAGCTGCTTGGGTACGCCGTTCAGCGCGGCCAGGTAGATGATGACGGTGCCGCCGACGGTCCACAGACTGACGATCGCCAGCGACGGCTTCAGCCAGTTCGGATCGGCTGTCCAGTTCGGCCCGTTGATACCGAACCAGCCGAGGACCTTGTTGATCAGGCCTTGCTGACCGTTCAGCAGCAGCAGGAACATCGCCGCCGCCGCGACCGCGGGCGTCATCTCCGGCAGGTAGAAGGCGGTCCGGAAGAAGCCGCCGGCCTTGCCCACGCGCTGCAGCATCATCGCCAGTGCGAGCGCGAAGACCGTGCCGAGCGGCACGAACATCGCGGCGTAGACGAAGGTGTTGCTGAGCGACTTGAGCACCCGCGGGTCGTCGAACAGCTCGCGGTAGTTGTCCAGGCCGACCGCGTGCGGCGCCTGGATCATCTGGTAGTCGGTGAACGACAGCACCAGGCTCGCGATCATCGGACCAGCGGTGAAGATGAGGAACCCGATCACCCACGGCGAGATGAACAGCCAGCCGGCCCGGTCCTCCCGCTTCGCCAGCGGACTCCGCTTCGGCCGCCGGCGACGCGCGGGCTCGGCCTGCCCGCTGGTCGCCGGACGCTCGACGGTGGTCGTCATGTCAGCCCTGGCTGGCCTTGTCGAAGGCGGCCTTGGCCTCGGTCTGTGCCTGGTCGAGGGCAGCCTGCGGGGTGACCGAGCCACCGAGTGCCTTGGCGACCGCGCTCTTCCAGGCGGCGTCGATCTCGGCGCCGGCCGGCGACGGGTTCAGCGACTTCGCCTTGTCGAGCACGTCGTAGTAGTTCTTGATCGCCGCGTCGAACCCGGCGTCACCGCTGGGCTTCAGGTACTGCGCCTTGATCTCGTCGTCGGCCACCTTGTTGCCGGTGAACAGACCGGTGAAGAAGCTCTTGTCCTTGGCAACGGTCTGCATCCGGGCCTCGGCCGCCTTGTGCCAGGTCTCCTTCGAGGTGAGCGTCTTCGCCCACTGGCAGGCCGCGTTCGGGTTCTTCGCGCCCTTCGGGATCACCCAGGCAGAGCCGCCGATCGTGCTGATCGGCTGTCCTTGCCGGTCGGTGAACGGCGTCGACTGCAGCTTCAGCCCGTTCGCCCGGGAGTCCCGCAGGACGTTCACGTACCAGTTCTCGATCGGGAACGCGGCCAGCTGGTCCTTGGTGAACTGGTTCTTCGCGCCGAACAGGTCGAACGTGTCGCGGAAGGTCTTGAAGTTCGACCAGCCGCCCTGGTCGTTGATCAGCTTGATCGTGAACTGCAGCGCCTCGACCGCCTTCGGGTCGTTGAGGTTGGGCTCGCCGCCGGGTTTCACCAGCTCCGCGCCGTTCGCCATCGCCCAGAGCGGGAAGAAGTCCGGCATCTTCGGGTCGTACCCGATCCGGGACGGGCGGCCGTTCTTCGCCGTGTAGAGCTTCTTCGCGGTCGCCTCGAGCTTGTCCCAGTCGGCGGTCTGGATGTCGCTGACCGGCACCCCCGCGGACTTCAGCGCGGTCTCGCTGATCAGGTTCGTCGACACGGTGTAGAACTCCGGGATGCCGTACGTCTTGTCCTTCAGCTTGACCTCGTTCAGCGCGGCCTCGCGATACTGTGTGGTATCGATTCCAGCGTTCTTGATGCAGTCGTCGAGCGGCTGGATCGCGCCCTTCGCGGCATAGGTCCCGACCAGGTTGCGGGCCATGTAGACGACGTCCGGCGGGTTGCCGCTGGACACCGCGGTGAGGAACTGCTGGGCGTCGAAGTCGCCCTTGTTGTTCTGCACGGTGACGCCCGGGAAGGCGGTCTTGAAGGCGGTGATCCGGGACTGGGCGACCTCGTCCTCACCGCTGAAACCCATCACCTTCAGGGAACCGGTCGGAGTCGAGGCTGCCGAGCTCTGGTCGCCGCTGCCGCCGCCGGCGTCCTTCTTCCCGACGCCGGCGCAGGCGGTGAGGGCCAGCGCGCCGGCCGCGAGCACCACGGGAAGGCGCAGGTGCTTCATGGGGTTGCTCCTAACGTCTACAGGGGACGAGCGGCGGAATGTGGTATCGATGCCACATTTCCGGAATGCAGGAACCGTACGGGTGCGTCCGAGCAGTCGTCAAGACGTCAGCGACGACCTTGTGGAGAACGAGGACCTGTCTGGTCCTAGCGCGGAGCGGGTCCGGTGGAGCCGCGGACGATCAGGCGGGCCGGTACCTTGACCTGCCGGCGCTTCGGGGTGAGCTCGCCGCGGATCCGGGCGAGCAGCAGGCGCGCGCAGCTGCGGCCCATCTCGACCGTGCTCTGGTCGACCGTGGTCAGCGCCGGCTGGACCAGCGACATCCACGGCACGTCGTCGTACGCCGCGAGACTGATCTGCCGCGGGATCTTCAGCCGGCGGTCCTTCAGCTCGGCCAGCGCGCCCTGTGCGAGCACGTTGTTCGCGGAGATGATCGCGGTGACGTCGTGGTCGTTCAGCAGCTTGCGCGTCGTCAGCCGGGCGGCGTCCGCGTCGAAGCTCGTGTAGGCGATCAGGTCCTCGTCCACGGTGAGGTCGTTGTCCACATGGGCGGCCCGGAACCCGGCGAGGCGGCCGGCGCCGGTCGACCACTTCGTCTCGTCGATGAGCAGGCCGATCCGGGTGTGGCCGAGCGCGATCAGATGCTCGGTCAGCTCCCGCGCACCGGTCTCGTTGTCGCCCAGTACGACGTCACTCTTCGACCGGCTCAGCTCGCGGTCCGCGCAGACGACGTGCACCCCGTTGTCCTGCAGCACCTGCGGGCACTTCGCGGTCACCGGTGTCACGATCACACCCGGCACCCGCATCGCCAGCAGTGTCTCGGCCGCCTGCAGCTCCTCGGCCGGATCGCCGTTGTCGTTGACGAGCACCATCTGGTACCCCGCTGAACGCAGCTCCTGCTCGATCCCGGCGGCGAGGTCGGCGTAGAACGGGTTCCGCAGGTCGGAGATGAGCACGCCGATCGACGTCGACGTCCGGCTGCGCAGGTTGCGGGCGTTGTGGTCGGTCACGTACCCGATCCGCTCGGCCGCCGCCCGGACCCGGGCCCGTACGGCGGGTGACGCGTACCCGCGCGTGTGCAGTGCACGGGACACGGTTGACGGCGAGACACCGGCCTCCCGTGCGACGTCCTGCACCGTGGGACGGCGTACCGGCGGCTGTGTCGGTTGTGGCACCGCCCGTGCCGCCTGCCCCCGGGGACTCATGGCCCGCAGTCTAGATGGTCGGTCGCGCTCTGTACCGGTTCCACGTCTGCTTGACGGCGTCGAAATCCTCGGTGCGGAAGTCGTAGCGATCCGTGTCGGTGCCGTCCACGTAGTACAGCGCGGGCACCCCGAGGGAGTCCTGAATCCGCAGGTAGTCGCGCCACTCCGCGTGACTGGGCATCATCCAGCCGTCCGTGTCCACACCCAGCTCCGGCACCACAGAGCGCACCACACCGGCCCGGTAGCTCATGTGACGAGCGACATAGCCCGGCTCGGCGGAGTGATCGTGCAGTACGTCGTTCAGCCGGATCATGTCGGTGACGTCGAGGAAAGCCGGATTGGGTGTGTGCGTGACGACCAGAGCGTCTGGCTTGACCTGCTTGGCGGTGTCGTAGACCAGCCGGAGCTGTTCGTGCAGCAGGGCAGCTCCCCACCGGTTGCCGCTGTGCCGCAGTGACGAGCCGGACGGCGTCCGCGCGGTGAAATCGATCTTGAACCCGTCCGCGTCCAGTCCGTCGGCCGAGAGCATGTATGTCACCGCATCCCGGATCAGCTCGACACAGGCCGGTGACTCCGCGTCCAGCCCGACCGGCTCGCCTCCAACGTCGGTGATGCACGCATCCGGTGGGGCGCCTTCGAAGTCCCACGCCTTCCACCACAGCAGCACCCGCTGGCCGGCCGCGTGCCGCTTCGCGATCCACCCGGCGAGGTCGGTCCAGCGCGCCGGATCGGGTCGGCAGGTCGCGTAGGACGCCTGCCACTTGTCGTCGATCACCACTGTCTCCGGCACGATGCCATGGCCGGCGAGGGTCTCCAGAAAGGTGTCGTAGTTCGCCTGCGTGGCCAGCGGCTGTGGTGCCTGGTCGGTCCGTACGCCGAGAGCGCACTGCGCGCCCCAGCCGCAGAAGATCGTCCCCGACCACCACTCGGGCCGCTCTGCCACGCGCGAAGGCACAGCACCCGCAGCGTCGAGCAGCTCACGATGCCGAACCAGCACGTCCTCAGCCGAGTCACCACCCAGGTGCACGACCAGGAGCGGCGTCGTAAAGGTGCCGTCGACGGCGGTGTGACCCTCGTAGTCCAGCTGGAGGCTGAATCCGCCAGTCACCGGACGGTAGTGGTAGCTGGTGAAGTTCTGTTCGGCGACAGGTGCGACCAAGCTGAACCCGATCCACTCCTCAGAGACGGCCGCAGCGAAGCACCAAGGCGCCGGAGTGAACAGCCACCTCTCGATCCCCGGTTCACCGCCCTCGCCGCAGACGCTGATCGTGGCCGGCTCGACCGCGTCCCGGACAACCCGCGTCGGATGGTCCGGATTGGGCGAGTACACCTGCCGCAGCCGGGACCCACTGGGCAGGAACCCACGGGGAGTACGGCGTCCGCCCAGCAGATGCACGTCCGTGAGACGACCCTGTCCGGTCACTGTCGTCTGGACCTCGATGCGGTCCGGCAGGAACCGTGTCGTCGTGACCCGGCTCTCCCAGACCGAACTGCGAGCCGTCACTCTCACCACGCCGGATTCCGACGTGTCCACGTCGAGCGAAGAACTCTCGTCGAAGCCCTCCGCGGTGTCGAGCGAGGCGAACAACCGCAGGTTGAACAGGACCTGTTCGTCCCGGCTGACGGTCGCGTACGCCTTTCCGGCATTCACGTCCACGCTGTAGTCCACAAGGTTCCTTTCACGAAAGGCGTACGTCGACCAGGGCCTCGGCCAGCTGCCCCAGGTACATCCCGTCCCGCGTGACCGCAGCCGCGATCCGCTCCCGCCGTACCGCTTCGGCCACCCGCGGGATCACCACGAACTCATCCGTGCCGACCCGTCCGCACTCCCATCCGGCAGGCACGACCAGGTCCGCAGGCACGCTGACTCGCACCGTGAACGGCTGCCCGTTGACCGCGTCCACCCGGTACGGCGTGATGCGTACAGCACGTGTAAACACCGGGTCGTCCGCCGGCAGCAGCGCCCGGTGAACCCGCGCAACCTCGTCACCGAGCCGCGCCAGCTCATCCAGGTACGCCGGAGTGACCGGGCGCGGGTCCCAGTGACCAGAGATCATCAACTCCGGCTTCAGCCGCCGGTAGAGGGCGGCCGACGCCACGTAGTCCTCGGCCGCGAACGCATTTGCGTACTGGAAGTTCGGTATCTCGGGGGCCCCGTCCGATGACCAACTGCCAGTCTGCTGGTCACCTGTCGCCAGCACTCGCCGTCCGTCGACCTCGAACCCGATGGCCGACGCGTAGAGCGTGTGGCCAGGCAGCGCGTACATCGACAGGTCATACTCGCGCCACCGGATCCCGGCGCCGTTGTCGATGTGCTGGGCGCACGGAATCGGCTCGTACCAGAGGCACGGCAGGTCGTAGTGCGTCGGGTTCTCCAGGACGTGCGCTACCGGGCTGGACGCCCACACCTCGGTCCCGTGCACCTCTCGCATCAGGTTGAAGGCGGCAACGTGGTCGTCGTGGTAGTGCGTCGGGATCGCGACTTCGACACGTTCGATGCCGTAGTCCCGCCGCAGTGTGCGCAGACTCGGCAGCCACGGCCGGACCACGTGCCGAGGCCCGCCCGTCGGGATGCTGGTGGTCAGGTCGTACCCGTAGTCGATCAACAGCGCCGTACCGGAGTCGCTCAGCAGCACGTAGCTGCGGGACTCACTGGTCCGGTTCATCAACAGGTGTGGGCTGAGCTCGACGTACGGATTCTCGAGCTTGTCGACGAGACCGCTTGGTGTGCCGAGCCGCACGGTGATGAGGTCCTGTAGCGCGGCACAGGTCTCCCGCACAGCGTCAGCCGGGTTGTCCATCCGCGACCCATGGCTGGGCAGCAGTGCTCGGGGTGAGTGATCCAGGAGTTGCGTCAGCGAGGCCATGGTCATCGCGGCGCCCTCCATGCCGACGTACGACCACTGCAGCGCGGCAGCCGACCACACCTTGCCGGGACTGTGGATGAGGTCACCGGTGAACGCGTAGCCGTCGATCAGGTAGCTCACGCTGCCCGGCGTATGGCCAGGCGTCGGCAACGTCAGCACCGACACATGGCCGATCTGTGCCGTGCTGTAGTCCTTCATCACGCCTGTCACCGGCACTGACGACAGCAACGAGAACCGGTCCGTATGCAGGTCGTAGTTGTTCACCAAGTTGCGTCGCTGCCAGTGGTGATCGGCGTCCGTGATCAGCTCGGCCTCGTTCTCCGGCACCCAGATCCGCGTCCCGGCGGCCGCCAGCTGCGGCAGGCCCTCGACCTGGTCACGGTGGTGATGCGTGACCAGTACGTCGGTCACAGTGTCCGCGCCGTACGACGGGAGCCGTTCGAGCCAGCGCCCGCTGCCGGCGTCGACCGCAACAGCTGTCCGCGACGACGGGTCGACGAGCAGGTACACCACGCAGGTGTCCTCGATGGCGTGCACGATCACACCAGCACCCTAAGCGCAGACCTGGAATCGATTCCACCCCGGCCGGGCCGGTCAGCTGTCGGCGAGCGCCTCGGCGGCCGTGCTGTAGATGCGGAACTGACCGCCAAGACCCGTGACGCTCAGCGGGCGGTCGACCGGCCGGCCGACGCCGACCAGCGCCAGGGTGATGTTGTGCTCACCGGCCAGGTTGCGTGCCTCGACCAGGTTGCCGAGGCCGGCCGAGCTGCAGAACGTGACGGCGGACACGTCGATCAGCACCAGCCGGGCCGGTGGTGCGACCGCGGCGCGGATCGCCTCGGCGGCGAAATCGGTACTGGCGATGTCGATCTCGCCGGACAGCCGGACCAGGAGTACGCCGGGCTCGAGCTCCTCGGTGACCGCATCGAAGGTGGTCCTGATCATCTCGCCGTCCCGCGGCTCTGGATGCCTGGTCACGCGGGTATCTCCCCCGGATAGCGCCACGAACGCGGGTCCTGGCGGATATGGAACTGCCCTGCCCTCACACCGTATGCCCCAAGGCGCGAGCCGTACAACGGGTGCGCCGACGATCGACCCCGGAGCGTGACCTCGCGGCTGTAAGCGCTGTCGGAGTAAAACAAACGACGGACCTAATGGGGTGATAGACAAAGCAGTATGGGCGTTCTGGACGGTAAGACGGCGCTGGTCACCGGAGGCTCACGTGGGATCGGTGCCGCGATCGTACGGCGGTTGGCCGCGGACGGCGCCGTGGTGACCTTCACGTATGCGAGCAGCGAAGCGGCCGCGGCCGAGGTGGTCGCGGAGGTGAAGGCAGTCGGCGGCGCGGCGATCGCCGTACAGGCGGACCAGGCGGACCTGTCCGCGATCGACGGACTGTTCGATCGTGCGGCCGAGCCGACCGGGACGCTGGACATCTTCGTCTGCAACGCGGCACAGGCGATGGTGAAGCCGATCGCCGATGTCACTGTCGAGGACTACGACCAACTGTTCGCGACCAACGTGAAGGGTCCGTACTTCGCGATCCAGCGCGCCGGCCGCGTCCTCCCCGACGGCGGCCGGATCATCGCGCTGTCCACCCTGAACACCGTGATGCCCGGACCCGGGATCTCGCTGTACGCCGCGAGCAAGGCAGCGCTCGAGCAGTTCGTGAAGATCGCTGCCCGCGAGTACGGACCGCGCGCGATCACCGTCAACACGGTGTCCCCGGGAGCGACCGACACCGACATGTTCCACGACCACAATCCGCCGACGGTGCAGGACGCACTCGTCGGCATCACCGCGCTCGGCCGGATGGGCGAACCCGCCGAGGTCGCCGACGTGGTCGCGTTCCTGGCCGGTCCGGACGCCCGGTGGATGACCGGGCAGAACCTCCGCGCGACCGGAGGGATGCTGGTCTGAGTACCAAGGACCTGATCACCGACATCGACGCGGCCGCGGATCCCGCGGTGGCGGAGGTGCTCGCGCGCTACTTCCAGCTTCAGCCCGGCGGCTACGGCCACGGCGACCAGATGATCGGCGTGAAGCTCTCGACGATCCGCGGCATCCTCAAGCCGTACCTGCGCGCCGACCTCCCCCTGCCCGAACTCGAGCAGGCCCTGGCCAGCCCGGTGCACGAGCACCGGCTCGCAATCCTTTGCCTGCTGGCCGATCGCGCGTCCCGCAGTCTCAAGCCGCGTACGGCGAACCCGCACGAGCTCGCCGCGATCTACGAGCTGTACATGCGCAGTACGGCGTACATCAACAACTGGGATCTGGTGGACTGCAGTGCTCCCCAGGTTGTCGGCGGGTACCTGCTCGACAAGCCGCGCGATCCTCTCTATACGCTGATCCGCTCCGACCAGCTCTGGGAACGCCGGATCGCGCTGATCGCCACGCAGTACCTGATCGGCCAGGGGCAGACCGCAGACACCTACAAGCTGGCCGTCGAGGTCCTCGACGATCCGGACGACCTTGTCCACAAGGCCTCCGGCTGGATGTTGCGGGAGGCGGGCAAGCGGGTCTCCGAGGACGAACTGCGCGCCTTCCTGGATCAGTACGCGACCCGGATGCCCCGCACCATGCTCCGCTACGCCATCGAACGTCTGGACCCCATCCGCCGCAAGCATTATCTCGCGCGATAAGTCGACAAATCAGCTTGGCGTGCGGCTGTCGGCGTACGGCGGGGCCTCGAGCGCACAGTGCGTGTGGTGGTGCACGAGGTGGTGCCTGTGCGGTACGCCGCGATCGCCGAGGGTCACCCACGCGATCACGCCGCCGACTGCCGCGAGGACGGCGGAGATCCACAACGCGTGGCCGAATCCGTTGTGGAAGGCAACGGGATCGCGGTACGCGTCGCCGGTGATGCCGGCCGCCATCGGGATCGCCGCGACCGCCATCAGCTGCGCCGACCGGGCGACCGCGTTGTTCACCCCGGACGCGATCCCCGCGTGGTGGTCCTCGACCGACGAGAGCACGGCCGCGGTCAGCGGCGCCACGGTCGCGACGAGACCGAGCCCGAGCAGAACGACGGCGGGCAGCACGGCGGTGTAGTAGCTGGTGCCGGTGTCGATTCGCAGCATCAACAGGAATCCGCCGGCCATCAGCGCGGGCCCGACGGTCATCGGGATGCGCGGGCCGATCCGGTCCGCGAGACCACCGGCGTACCCGGACAGGCCGAGCATGAGTAAGGTCATCGGGAGCAAGGACGCGCCGGCCCAGAGGGCGGAGTAGTGCAGGGCGGTCTGCAGGTAGACGACGACGAGGAAGGTCGCCGTACCGAGGGCGCCGTACACCGCGACGGTGACCAGGTTCGCGCCGGTGAAGCGGCGGTTGGCGAAGATGTTCAACGGCAGCATCGGGTACGAGCCGCGCCGTTCCACCTCGATGAACGCCACGAAGGCGACGACCCCGATCGCCAGGCTGGTCAGGACCGTCGCGTCGCCGAAACCGTGGTCGCCGGCGCTGATCAGGCCGTACGTGATGCCGGCGAGCCCGACGGTCGCGAGGACCGCGCCGTTGATGTCGAGCTTGCCGGCGGCTTCCTCGTCGCGGGTCTCCGGAACGTGCCGGAGCGTGACCAGAACGGTCGCCAGCGCGAGCGGTACGTTGAGCAGGAAGATCAGCTGCCACGATCCGCTGTCGACCAGGCTGCCGCCGACGAACGGGCCGACGGCCGCGGCGACCGAGGTGAGACCGGACCACATACCGACCGCCTTACCGCGATCGGAGTGCTGGAACGTCGTCTGCAGGATGGCCAGGCTGCCCGGGGTCAGCAGCGCGCCGCCGATGCCTTGCAGGACGCGGCCCGCGATCATCACCTCGAGGTTCGGCGCGATCGCGCACACGACGGAGGCCGCGGCGAACCAGATCACCCCGGCGACGAACGTCCGCCGCCGTCCGAGCCGGTCGCCGAGCGAACCGCTGAGCAGCACCAGCGACGCCAGCATCAGCATGTAGCCGTTCACGATCCACTGCAGGCCGGCCATGTCGGCGTTCAGGTCCTCGCCCATCGCCGGCAGCGCGACGTTGACCACGGTCCCGTCCAGGAATGCCATGCCCGACCCCAGCGCGGTGGCGGCCAGCACCCACCGGCCGCGCGCCGTGCCCAGCGCGATCCGCTCATCACTCATGGGGTCAGCGTGGCAGATTCAGCTGCAGTACGACGAGGGCCTTGCCGGCCGGGATGCCGGGCCGGACCGTGAGGTGGGGCGGATCGCCGACAGCGCACCGGGGCTCGTCCAGCAACGGGCAGACCACGTTCAGCAGCCCGCTGGTGATGGTGATGTCGGTCGGCAGGGCGCTCGCGGCGCTCGCGGTGAGAGGGCGAACGGCCGCGCCGGCCCGGGACGTCTGCGACGGGGTGGCGCGCACCGTCGAGCCCGACAGCCGATAGGTCAGCAGGAGCTTGGTGGCGCGGACGGACAGCGGCACGTTGTCCGCGCGGGTGATCGTGGTCTTCTCGAGCGGCACGGGCTTGTCGTCGGCGACCAGCTTCAGGCCCGTCACCAGCGGTGTCGTCGGGGTCATCATTCCGGGAAGGTTCGCACCGGAGCCCGGCAGCTGCAGCGGCACCCTGTCCGTGGCCGCGGGCAATCTCACGTTCTCGGTGACATCGAACGAACCGTCCGCCCGTGGTACGGCGGTCAGCTTGATCCCCGGCTTGGGCTGCTCGGCGCTCGGTGCGACCGTCGTCCGGAAGGTCGGGGTGACCGGCGCGGGCGGACGCGAACCGCCGATTCCCGGGCTCGGGGCGGCCGGAGCAGCGGACCCGTCCGAGCAGGCGACGGTCGCGCCGTACCCCAGCACCAGCGCGACCGCCGCCAGGCACCCGGTACGCCCGCGTCCTGACACGAAGCCACCGCCCCCAAAAAAGGACCTGGCCGCAAAGCCGGAAACGTTGCCCCTGGCGATCAGGTCGGACCTGCGCATACGATACGCCCCAATTGGAGGGGACGGGCGTTTGTTTCACAATTTCCGGTGAACTCCGAGGGGGAGAAGAAATGCGCAGACGGAGCGTGTCCGGGCAATCCCGGACAGTGCGCGAGAATGTTACGAGAATTCACGGTCCGGTAATTCGAAGGGTGGTTCCGCTGCTGCTCGCGGTGTTGATCGCGGCCGCACCGGCACTACTCAGCGCACCCGCCGACGCGGCCGCGGGCGCCAACCTGTACTTCGTCCAGGGCCTGCCCGGCCGCGTCCTGGACATCAGCGTCGACGGGCGTCAGGTTGCCAAGGGGGTGGCCGGCGGGAAGCTCGTCGGACCGTTCGGGGTCGCATCCGGCAAGCGCATGATCACCGCCAGGCAGGACGGGAAAGTGGTGATCCAGCGGGCGATTTCGGCGGGTTCCGGCGCGAGCCTGGACGTCGTTGTTCATCAGCCGGTGTCGCCGACCGGGGCGCCGCTGATCACGACATACGCGAACAAGTTGACCGCGGTGCCGAAGGACAAAGCCGGATTGCGGGTCGCGCACGATGCGGCGGTCGGTCCGGCTGACATCCGGGTGAACGGAAAGGTGCTTTTCGAGAACGTCGCGAACGGTGAATCCCTGGACGTCGTCGTACCGGCGGGCACGTACAAGGTCGACATCGTGCCGACCGGTGCGACGTCGCCGGTCGTGCTCGGACCGCTGGATCTGCCGGTGCAGGCGGGGTACCTGACCCGGGTGTTCGCGATCGGGGCTCCGAGTCAGAAGACCATGACCGTCGCGCTCGGCACGATCAAGGTTCCGGCCACCGGGTCGGCCAAGCCGGCCGAGGTGAACACCGGAACCGGCGGACAGGCCGCGGGGCTCGACCAGGCGCAGAGCCCCGCCGGCCAGTCCGGCCTCTGGATCGTGGTGTTCCTCGCCGCGCTCGGGGTGGCGGTCGTCACGGGCCGGAAGGTGGTCCGTCGCTGAACCGGCGACTCGCAGGTACGGCGCTGTGCTGTCTCGCCTTGGCCGGCTGCTCGGCCGAGGCGGACGGCGCGGCGCCTACACCCACGACCACAGTCAGTTTCAAGCACGGCGGTACGCCGTCGGCAGTTGAGCCGGCTGCTCCGACATCCGCACCACCGGGACGGGTCGGTACGCCGGCGCCGAGCCAGCGCATCCGTTTCGTCCCGGAACAGGTCGTGCTGCCCGGAGGAGCCAGCGCATCGGTGCTTTCGGCAACTACCGTCTCCGGTCAGCTTCAGGTGCCCTCCAAGGCGCAGCGCGTCGGCTGGTGGGACGGCGGCGCCCAGGCGGGTGATCCGTTCGGCTCGGTGGTGCTCGCCGGACACGTCGACACCAAGACCGAGGGACTCGGGTTCTTCGCCCGGTTGCTCGACGTACGGCGCGGTGAGGTCGTCGTACTGAACGGGGCCGGACACATGGCGTCGTACCGGGTCGTCTCGGTCGTGTCGGTGCGGAAGGACGCGCTCGCGACGAAGAGCGGCGCGTTCGACCAGACCACCGACCACCGTCTCGTGCTGATCACCTGCACGGGTGCGTACGACGCGTCGCGCGGTGGCTACGAGGACAACTTGGTGGTGACCGCACTGCCCGTCGGGCTCGCGCAGTAGGCTCGGCGGTCATGGCCAGGTATTTCGACATCCATCCCGAGAACCCTCAGCGGCGGTCGATCGGACAGGTCGTGGACCTGCTGCGCGAGGACGGGCTGATCGCGTACCCGACCGACTCCTGCTACGCGCTGGGCTGCCAGTTGGGCAACCGGGACGGAATCGACCGGATCCGCACGATCCGGAACCTTGACGATCGGCACCACTTCACGCTGGTGTGCGAGAACTTCGCGCAGCTCGGTCAGTTCGTGCACATCAGCAACGCGGTCTTCCGCTCGATCAAGGCGGCCACGCCGGGCAGCTACACGTTCATCCTGCCGGCCACCAAGGAGGTGCCGCGGCGGCTGCTGCACCCGAAGAAGAAGACCGTCGGCGTACGCATCCCGGACCATGTCGTCACCCAGGCGCTGGTCGCCGAGCTGGGTGAGCCGCTGGTCTCCAGCACGCTGCTGCTCCCCGGCCAGGAGGAGCCGATGACGCAGGGCTGGGAGATCAAGGAAGAGCTCGACAACCAGATCGACGCAGTCATCGAGGGCGAAGCCGGCACCGACCCCACCACCGTCATCGACTTCTCCGACGACGTCCCCGAGGTCGTCCGCGTCGGGTCCGGCGACCCGACCCCGTTCGAGTGAGGTCTTGCAGACCGGAAGATCATGACGGATCGTGGCGGATGAGCGTTAGTTAGTTTCCTCGTCCGCCCCGGAGGGACTCATGCGTCGTGTTCTGCTTGTTGTGGCCGTTGTGCTTGTCACGGCTCTGATGCCAGCGTCGGCGCAGGCCTACGCCAACGCCTTCTTCCCGACCCAGAGCAGCGGTAACCGTGGTGCCGACGTACAGGCGATCCAGTTCCTGCTGCAGCACGCTGGACAGTCTGTTGACGCGGACGGGGTGTTCGGTGCGACCACCGTCACCGCGGTGAAGGCGTTTCAGGCCGCCAAGAGTCTGGGGGTCGACGGGATCGTCGGACCGCAGACCTGGGGAGCGTTGGCGCCGACTATTCGTTCTGGCGACAGCAACGCCGCCGTGAAGGCGTTGCAGGTCGAGTTGAACGCCAAGCGCCGCCTTAGCCTCCCGGTCGACGGTGTGTTCAGTACGGCGGTCCGCGACGCGGTCGTGTCCTTCCAGTCGCACGCGGGGATCGGCGCGGACGGCATCGTCGGCCCGATCACCTGGCGCAACCTGGCCTGGCACTACGACTACCCGGACTTCACTGCGAACCTGTGCGACCAGGACCCGGACGGCAACGGTACGGCGGCCAACTGGGCAGCCGCTGCACCTGTGGCGCAGATGGAAGCCGCAGCCCGCTCCTTCGCGTCCACGGGTCAGGGCAAGGTCCCGTACGGCGATGCGGGGTTCGAGCACGGTGGCGACATCCCGGGTCACGCCAGCCACGACAACGGAATGGACATCGACATCTGGCCGATCCGTACCGACAACGCCCAATGCACCGCGGGCCGGATCACCTGGGAATCCTCGACGTACGACCGGGCGGCTACTCGTCAGCTCATCCAGGCCGTCCGCGCCGCGGCGCCGGGGCACGTGAAGTACATCTGGTTCAACGACCCGACCCTGATCAGCGAGGGTTTGACCCAGAACTGGCCGGCCCACGACAACCACCTGCACGTCCGGTACTGCGAGAAGGTCCACCCGAACAGCACCTACGTCTGCTGACAAACTGGTCCACGTGACCTACACACTCGACCTGAACCCCGATGAGCTGCTGACAACGACCCGTACCGTCCGCAAGCGGCTCGACCTCGAGCGGCCGGTGCCGATGGAGCTGATCCGGGAGTGCATCGAGATCGCGTTGCAGGGCCCGTCGGGTAGCAACCGGCAGACGTGGCACTGGCTGGTGATCACGGACGTCGAGAAGCGCGCCGCGGTCGGTGAGTACTACCGGCGGGCGGTGGAGAAGTACCTGGAGGGTCCGGGTGCGGCCGGGAAGCTGTACGCGGACGATCCGGTCCGTGGGCCGATCCAGCGCCGGATCGGCGACGGCGTCGCGTACCTGGGCGAGCGGATGGGGCAGGTCCCGGTGCTGGTGATCCCGTGTCTCCAGGCGAAGAACCTGCCCGCGGGGAACCAGGCCGGCCTGTGGGGTTCCATCCTCCCGTCGGCGTGGAGCTACATGCTCGCCGCCCGGGCTCGCGGGCTCGGTACGGCGTGGACCACGCTGCACCTCAACTACGAGCAGGAGGTCGGGGAGCTGCTCGGTCTGCCCGAGGACATCCGCCAGACGGTGCTGATCCCGACGGCGTACTCGATCGGCACCAACTTCAAGTCGGCGCCCCGGCAGCCGCTCGACGACGTACTGCACATCGACGGCTGGTGATCAGGAGGCGGCCATCTCCTCGATGGTGAGGCCGCTGAGAACCGATCGGGGCTCGGTGACGGTCAGGTCCAGCGACGGATCGGCGTCGGCGTCCTTCACCTTGACCAGCAGCCAGTCGCCTCCGGTACGGGTAAAAGCCCAGGCCCCGTTCAGCTTGACGCCGTGCAGTTGCACCTTCAAGTGTCCGCGTTCGATCGCCTCGGCCGGGTCGACCAGCTGCCGCCGGTCGTCGCGGGTGAGGTTCGTGTAGACGCCGGCGTCCCAGACGATCACGGCGCCGCTGCCGTACTGCGCGTCGCGGTGCACCCCCTCGTACGACGCGTACTCGAGATCGTGGTCCGTGGTGAGCACCGCGAGCCGTTTCACGATCGGATCCAGCGACGGCCCGCGCGGCACCGCCCACGACTTCAGCACCCCGTCCACCTCGAGCCGCACGTCGTAGTGCAACCGCCGGGCATCGTGCAGCTGCACGACGAAGATGGGTTTGGACAACGGGGCTCCCGGACGAATTCGAGTTACGGCTAACGGTCTGTCATGTTGCGGTTGTACGCTTGCGACTGGTTGGGAAACCGGCCCCCACAACTTCCTCCATCATCCGCCCCTGTCCCTAAGCAGGTGCCCATGCCCGTAGCCCCCTCACCGGCGCGGCCGCTCGCCGTCCAGATCCGCATCGGCGGACGCTGGATCGCGGGTCAGGAGCTGGGTCGCCGGACCGGGACGGCCGGGACCGACGAGGTTCTCGTCAGTCACCACGGCCATCTCGTCTGGATCGACCAGAGCTCCGTCCGCGCATCCCGAAGCTGAATCCCTTTACAAACAAGAGGTTTCAGCAAAGAGTTTTCGCAACCAGGTTGCCGATCTCGACCGCCGACCCTGACCCCGTCGGATCGAACAGCGTCCTGGTCAGCGCGAACGTGACCCCCGAACGCGTGTCGGCCCACGCGACACTGCCACCCATGCCTGGCCAGCCGAACGACGCCGGGCTCTCCTCCGCACTCGACCCGAGCCGGCCGATCGCGTAGCCGAGCGCCAACGTCGCCGGGTTGCCGAGCAGTTCGTCCTGCGCGACCAGCGCCGGTCCGGTGATCACCGGGACCGCCTCCGGCCGGACCAGCCGGACCCCGTCCACCTCGCCGATCAACCCGGCGTACAGCTTGGCGATTCCACGAGCGTTCAGGATCCCGCTCGACGGGTCCTCGATCGCGAGCTGCTCAGGCCGGTTGAGTACGGCGGCCCGCGGCTGCATCGCCCGCGGTACGACCTGCTCGAACATCCCGGCCAGCGTCGCGAACGTCTCCTCGGCGCCGTCAGGCTCCACGAGCTCGGCCAGCCGATGCCGTTGCTCCACCGGCAGCGCGAAGAACACGTTTTCCTGCAGGCCGAGCGGCGTCACGATGTCCCGCAGTACGTCGGACATCGTCCGACCGGTCGCGCGGCGGACGATCTCACCGACCAGCAGGCCGAAGGTCTCCGCGTGGTAGGTCATCTTGGTGCCTGGTTCCCACCACGGCTTCGCGGCGGCCAGGCGCTCTGCCTGCTCGGGTAGCGTTTTCCGTGTCGTGTCGACCGGTAATGCGGGAAGGCCGACGGAATGCGTCAGCACGTGCCGCAACGTCGCCTTGTCTTTCCGGTGCGCGCCGAATTCCGGCCAGATCTCGACGAGCGGCCGGTCGTAGTCGAGTACGCCGCGATCCACCAGCACATTGGCGACCGTCGCGGACGCGCCCTTTCCGGTGGAGGCGGCGAAGTACAGCGTGTCCGACGTCACGCCGTCGCCGGCCACCGCGTCGACGACGAGCTCGCCGTGTCGATACACCGCGACCTGCAGGCCGAGCTCGGTCTCCACCAGTTCGTCGATCCGCCGCTGCACCACGTCCTGAAGCTCCATGCGGGTACGTCGGAGTGGCGGCGGATCGTTCGACACGTCTCAA
Source organism: Kribbella pratensis (assembly GCF_004366075.1). Lineage (GTDB taxonomy): Bacteria > Actinomycetota > Actinomycetes > Propionibacteriales > Kribbellaceae > Kribbella > Kribbella pratensis. The sequence goes on from NZ_SODU01000002.1 coordinate 1,169,233, forward strand.
ACGTAGTCGTGCGCGAACTGGATCGTGCGTGCCCGCTCCGCGTCGGTCCCGACCGGGCAGACCAGGAATTCCGTCGTACCGGCGTCCGCGAACCGCTGCAGTTCCTTGGCCACCGTCTCCTCGTCACCGAGGACCGCAGTGTCCGCCGGGCCCGCCTTACCGCCGCGGTCCAGCACGGCCCGGTACGCCGGCATGTCGCCGGCTGCCCCGAACTGGTCATGGATCCACTGCCGGGTCGCGTCCGGCTCGTCCGTGACCGCGACACAGACGCCCGCGATCACCTGCGGCTCGGGCCGTCCCGCCGCGGTCGCGGCCCGGTCGATCGTGGGGCGGATGAAGTTCTCGATCACCTCAGGACCCGCCCAGCTGGTCGTCGTACCGGCGGTCAGTTCACCGGCCGTCTTCAGCATCCGCGGACCGAGCGCGGCCAGGATGAGCTCGGGCGTCTCCGCGCCGGTGATGTCGATGTGTCCGCGGGCAGTCAGCCGCTCGCCCACGTAGTCGGTGGCCTCACCGGCCAGCAGTGGGCCGAGCGCCTCGACGTACTCACGGACGTACGCCGCGGGGCGGTCCATCGACAGGCCGAGCATGCCTTCGACCACGTGCGGATGGCTCGAGCCGACGCCGAGCGTCAAGCGGTTGCCGGTCAGCACCTGGACGCTGAGCGCCTGCGCCGCAAGCGCCAGCGGATGCCGCGGGTACACCGGCACGACGCCGACGGCGTACCCGATGGTCGAGGTGTACGGCGCGACACCCGCGATCAGCGTCAGCGCGTCCCACCCGAGCCGCTGGCTGAACCAGATCCGGTCGATGCCCGCGTCCTCGGCGGCCTTCGCGGCGGCCCCGATCTCGTCAACAGTCTGGCCCTCTTCGTCGATCCACAGTCCGATCCTCATGTCCTCCAGTCAACGGGTCCGGAGGCTGCCGACCCAGACGCAGTTACGCTGTGCAGCGATAAGGAATCGTGATCGCCGGGGGTGTCCGATGGAGCTGCGGCAACTGCGGTACTTCGTGACCGTCGCCGAAGAACTGCACTTCGGCCGGGCCGCCGAGCGGCTCAACATCGTGCAGCCGGCCGTCAGCCAGCAGGTCGCCCGGCTCGAACGCGAGCTCGGTCTGCAGCTCCTCGACCGTTCCTCGCGGCATGTCCGGCTGACCGGCGACGGGGAGCGGATGCTGCGCGAGGCACGGGCGGTCCTGTCCGCCGCGGATCGGGCCGGCGAGGTGGCTGCGGAGCTTGCCTCCGGGCGTTCCGGCGTACTGCGGATCGGTACAGCGCCTGGGCTCCGGGACCGGCTGGAGCGTGGGCTCGCGGCCCTTCGAGCCCAGACGCCGGATCTCGACCTCCGACTCACCTCGGGGTCCACGGCCGAGTACCTCGCGGCGTTGCGGGCCGGCGAGCTGGACTTTGCGTTCGTCCGCGGTGACGTGGCCGCCGCCGATCTGCGGGTGATCGAGCTCTGGCGCGATCCGCTGTCCGTCCTGCTCCCGTCGTCCTACCGGACCGACGACGGCGTCAAGCTGATCGACCTGGCTGATCTGCCGCTCCGGCTGCCGTCCGACCAGTGGTTGCGGGACGAGTTGACTGCCGCCTGCCGGGCGGCCGGTTTCGAGCCGAGGATGGGCCGGCCCGCAGACGATTTCGAGGCCGCGATCGTCGAGATGTCGACCGGATCGCCGGCGTGGACCGTCGTCTACGGCACGGCCTGTGAGGCCGCCGAGGGCGCGCTCTGGATGGGACCGTTCGCGCCGCCGCTGAGTGCGCCGGGGCAGTTGGTCGTCGGGCCGGGACCGACCGCCGAGTGTGTCGACGGACTGGTGGCCGCCTTCGGCTGAAGACCTCCGGCGGGCCCTGACAGCTCCGCCGGAGGCCGGGTGTTGATCACTCAACAAGCACCGGATCGTACGTTGGAAATCGCGTTCCGAGGAGGTCCCGTCTCATAATGCGCCGAACCGGCGTTTCGTGGCTCCCGGTGAACGGTTGCTGACGGTGCGGGATTAAAGTTGGTAGTCGCAACCAAATAGTCAGGTCGGGTGAGGGCATCGCCGGCCGTTTCCGCCTCGGAGCAGCACACCCGCTGCTCCGGTCGTTCGCGTTCCCGCCGTACGAAACGGAAGCTGATGTCTGCCACCCAGGCCTCTCCGGCCACACCCGCCGCCGACTCCACACCTGCCGGCTCCACACCTGGCGACCCGACGCCGCCCCGGTACCGCTCGCGGTACGCCGCCGGCGACCCCGACCCCGACCCCGCGCCGTCCGCACCGCCGCCTGCCACCCCATCCGCCGACGACCCCGAGCTCTCGCACCGCGAGATCCTGGAGATCCTCGCCGGGCTGCTCGCCGCGCTGTTCACCGCGGTCCTCAGTTCGACGATCGTCAGCAACGCACTGCCGACGATCATCGCGGACCTCGAAGGCACCCAGACGCAGTACACGTGGGTGGTCACGGCCAGCCTGCTCGCGATGACCGTGTCCACGCCGGTCTGGGGCAAGCTGTCCGACCTGATGAGCAAGAAGCTGCTCGTGCAGCTCGCGATCATCATGTTCGTCACCGGCTCGGTGTTGGCCGGCGCCTCGCACAACGTTCCGTTCCTGATCGGATCGCGGGTTCTGCAGGGGATCGCGATGGGCGGGCTGATGGCGCTCGCGCAGGCGATCATCGGCGCCGCGATCCCACCACGGTCGCGGGGAAGGTACTCCGGGTACATGGGCGCCGTCATGGCGCTCGCGACCGTCAGCGGACCGCTGGTCGGCGGGGTCATCGTCGACACCTCATGGCTCGGATGGCGGTGGTGCTTCTACGTGTGCGTGCCGCTCGCCGTACTGTCGCTGATCGTCCTGCAGCGGTTCCTGCACCTGCCGGTGGTGAAGCGCAAAGTCAAGATGGACTACCTCGGCGCGGTGCTGATCGCAGGCGCGGCCAGCCTGCCGCTGATCTGGGTCTCGTTCGCGGGCGAACACTTCCCGTGGTGGTCGTGGCAGACGGGCGCCTATCTGGGCGGTACGGCGGTGCTCGCGATCCTGGCCGTGGTGGTCGAGGTGCACGCGGCCGAGCCGCTCGTGCCGATGCGCGTCGTCCGGGAACGCACCACGGCGCTGGCGATCCTCGCGAGCGTGGCGGTCGGGATGGGGATGTTCGGGAGCGCGGTGTTCCTGGGGCAGTACTTCCAGGTGGCCCGTGGGTACAGCGCGACCGAGGCCGGGTTGCTGACCATCCCGATGATGTTCGGGTCGTTCCTCGGATCGGTCGGGTCGGGTCAGTTGATCACGCGGTTCGGGAAGTGGAAGCGGTACCTGGTGATCGGAGCGTTGTTCCTGACCGCGGGGCTCGGGTTGCTCGGCACGATCGACCACACGTCGCCGTACTGGTATGTCGGGCTCGGGATGCTTGCCATGGGCATCGGGATGGGCATGTCGATGCAGAACCTGGTGCTCGCGGTGCAGAACACCGTCGACGTCAGCGAGGTCGGGGCCGCTGGTGCGTCGGTCACGTTTTTCCGGAGCCTTGGCGGTGCGGTTGGGGTGTCGGTGCTGGGGGCGATCCTGGCTACGCGGGTTACCGACTTGATCACGGAGCATCTGCGCGAACTCGGGCCTGGGGCGGCAGCCGCGGCGCAGGGCGGTTCGGGGAGTTTGCTGGACGTGAACGCGCTGCCGGGGCCGGTCCAGGAGATCGTGCGGCACGCGTACGGCGACGCCACCGGGCGGATCTTCGTGATCGCCGCCGGGGCTGCCGTGGTGAGCCTCCTGGCGGTCCTGTTCATCCGCGAAGTCCCCCTCCGCCGAACCGTCGCGATACGCCCGTCGGCCGATGACACGGCCGATGACACGGCCGATGACACGGCCGGTTCGGGCGTGGCGTCGTACCGGGAGACGAATGACGGTCCGGCTGAGCGGGCTGCGGTGGTTGCGCTCGACGTGATCACGTCGGCGGAGCGTACGGCGCGTGAACGCGAGCGGAAGGCCAGCGAACGAGTGCAGGCCGCCGCGAACACGATCCGCCAGATGCGAACCGACGTCGCGGACCTGTTCACCCGCGTGGACCAGCAGATCGCCGAGTTGGAGAGCACTCTCCCGGACGCCGGGATCCCGCAGCCGGCCGCGGCGATCCTCGACGCCCAGCGCCCCGCGGGTGAACTGGTCGACGAACTCCGCCGGTACGAGCTCAGCGTCCTCAGCGCCAGCCAACGCACCGCCGACCACCTCCGCGAAACCGCTCGCACCGAATCCGACCACCTCCGCGCAACGGCCCAGGCCGAGGCGGACCACCTCCTGGCGGAGGCTCGAGCCGCAGAACAGGAAATCCGCACCCGAATCACCGAACTGCAAGCCGTAGAACACCGCCTCCTGACCACAGTCCGCAACAACCTCGCCAACACCCCACCCCACGGTGCACCGGAGCACGGCACCGCCCGGCCCACCCACGAACCGGCCCACGACGCGGCCCCATCCACCCACCCACCAACCCACGACACGGCCCGACTCACCCACGAACCTGCACACGACGCGGCCCGACCGGCGCACCCCACCGCCCCGCCCGCCCACACCTCCGGCCACCACACCCACCCACCAACCCACACACCGGCCACCCACGAGGCAACCCCGGCACAGGCCTCCGGCAACGGCTACCCCGAAGACCTCCCCACCCGCCAACCCTTCGGCTGACCCCCATTTCCCTGGCTGCCCCACCCCTTTCCCTGATGACCCACCAACTGCGGGGCTCCCCACCCGCATTAAGAGTCCAGAACCCCACACCTCATGGGTCAGCCCGCCAAATGCGGGCGGCCCGCCCCCGGAACCCGCACATCTCGTGGGTCAGCCAGCGAAATGCGGCGGCGAAGCGGGCACTGGCAGCCCCGCGGCGAACCCTCCGGTTCGGTGGGCATCCCCTCATTTGGAGGGTTGCCCACTGGAAATACGAGGGGGCAACCCTCCAGTCGAGCGGGCAACCTTCACGCGGAGGGCGCCCCTCCAGTCGGGGCGCAACCCTCCAGGCGGGGGGGCAAGCGTCCGTGTGAGAGGGCGGGACTCTGGGGGAAGGGGGCAGGTGGGGCGGGGGTGGGTGGGGTGTCGGTGGGGGGTGGCATGCTTCGGGTAGGGCGTGAAGGAGTGGTGTGGGGTTGTGGGACGTGGAGCAGGTGGTGGGGCTGGCGCCTGATCCTGCGTCCGCGAAGGCTGGGCAGGGGTTGGCTCGGGGCGAGAAGTGGTCAGGCGCCGGTGCGACGGATCGTGCGGTCTGGGGCCTGTGCCAGGGCAGTGGGAAGCAGCCCTACCAGACAGTCGTGGATCTCGGCGGCCCGGCGTACAAATGCTCCTGTCCGTCGCGGAAGTTCCCGTGCAAGCACGCGCTCGGCCTGCTGCTGCTCTGGGCCAAGCACGAGGTGTCGCCCGGCGACGAGCCGGACTGGGTGAAGAGCTGGGTCGACCAGCGGGCCGAGCGCGCTGAGCGGCCGGAGCGGAAGCCCGGAGAGGTCGCAGACCCGATTGCCGCGCAGGAGCGGGCCGCCCGGCGCGCGGATCGGGTCTCGGCGGGACTGGCCGAGTTGGCCGGGTGGTTGGACGACCAGGTCCGGCAGGGCCTCGGCGGATTCGATCAGCGGGCGTACACCGAGCTGAGCCGCCTCGCCGCGCGGATGGTCGACGCCCAGGCACCAGGAGTGGCAGGAGCGGTACGTCGGGCGGCGGGTGTAGTCGGACGTGGTCACGGCTGGCCGGGTGAACTCCTCGAAGAGCTGTCCCTCGTCCACCTGGTCGTAGCGGCGCACGGACGTCTCGCGGAGCTCCCGCCGTCCCTCGCCGACACGGTGCAGAGCCGGATCGGCTGGACGACGGAGACGGCCCGCGTACGGAAGGAAGGCGAGAAGGTCGAGGACGATTGGCTCGTACTCGGCCGCGTGATCGAGCCGGACGAGCGCCTCACGGTCCGCCGCGTGTGGTTGCGCGGGGCAACGACTGGCCGGATCGGCCTGATCCTCACGTTCGCGGCCGCCGGGCGCCCGTTGGACCCGCTGCCGGCCCGCCCCGGTGAGTACGTCCCAGGCGCGCTCTCCTTCTATCCGGGCGCTCTCCCGATGCGCGCACTCCTGACGCAGACCGATCCGCGCCTGCCCGCACCACGTCCCGCTGGACTCACGGTCCATGAGGCGTTGGCGTCGTACGTCGAATCCCTCGCGGCCGATCCGTGGAACGAACGCTGGCCGCTGGTGCTGCAGGACGTCCGACCCGCACGGCACGGCGACGGCTGGGCGCTGGTGGACGAAGCCGGCGACGGGCTGGAGATCCTGCCGGGCTGGGATGCGTTGAAGCTGCTCGCGGTCTCGGCGGGCGACCCGCTCACCGTCGCCGGTGAGTGGAACCGCGCCGGCCTCCGCCCGATGACCTGCTGGCACGGCGATCGGCCGGTGATCTTGTGAAGGGCTGGGACGGGTTGGTCAGTTCGGCGTTGCTCGGCACCGATCGACGGCCGCCGCACTTCGACGAGCTGCCCGAGCACATCCAGGAGCGTCTCGGCGACGGCAACCTGCTCGACGCTGCTGCGCTGGCGACCGTGTACAAGCGGGCCGGACGCAAGCCGTTGCACGATCTCGAGCCGCTTCCAGCCGCGCCCGGTGAGGATCGGCCGTTGCCGCGGGCGAACGCGGTTCGGCGGTTGGCCGCGATGCTGGGCGGGTTCCAGACGTCCGCGCTGGGCGAGTGGTTGCGTACGGCGGACGCGCACGGCTGGGGCGTTCCGCCGGAGCATTTGCCGGCGTTGGCGGACTACGCGCGCAACCGTGCGGAGTACCGTCTGCTCGTCATCGCAGCAGCCGGTCGTCGTGCGCGGTGGCTCGCGGATCTCAACCCGGAGTGGCGATTCCTGCACGCAGCGGTTGCTGAGAGCAATGATCCGGAGTTGTGGACGCACGGCAACGCGATCCAGCGCCGTACCTGGTTGCGCGCGGCCCGCACCCAAGATCCCGCCGCCGCACGGGAGGCGCTCAAAGAGGTCTGGTCGACCGAGTCCGCCGCCACACGGGCCGACTTCCTCGGCCTTCTCTCGGACAACCTCTCGCTGGCAGACGAGGAGTTCCTGGAGTCCGCGCTCGACGACCGTTCCCGTGACGTACGGCGGGTGGCCGCGCGGCTGCTCGCACGGTTGCCGGGATCGCAGTACGGCGTACGTATGACGGAACGTCTGCACGCGCATCTCCTGCCCAGTCAGGGCGTGCTCGCCGTCGACCTTCCGCGGCGTCTCACCCAGTCGATGGAGCGTGACGGCCTCGACTCGCAGAACCCGGAAGGTGTCGGGAAACGCGCGTGGTGGTTCCACCAGATCGTCGCCAACACGCCCTTGCAGGCAATGGACCTCACCTGGCTCCAGACGCCCGTCGAAGGATGCGCCGTCGAAGTGCTGCAGTCAGCCTGGACCGAGGCCGCCATACGTGAGAGCTCAGTCGAGTGGTCGCGAGCCATCTTGCAGGCCGGATCGAATACCGGCAGTCGTGGTCCGGCCGAGTTGTTGCGGTTGTTGCCGCCGGAGGAGTGGGCGAGTGCGGTCGACATACTGCGGAAGAACGTCGACGTTGCCGAGCTGGTCGGTGGGTTGCCGGTGCCGTGGCCTGCTCCGCTCGCGAGCATGATCCTCGATCAGTTGGCCAAGGTCGGCACCAACCGCGCCTGGGCCCGACTCGCCAGCATCGCGGCCCGCGCCGCGCCGCCCGACGTACTCGACCACCCGATCACCCGCCAACCCATCGGCGAGGAAGACACTTGGCTCCGCCGCCTCGTCGAAACCCTGACCTTCCGCCGCGAAATGTACGAGGAGCTCACATGACGACTGAAATACTGCGCCCGCACGCGGAAGTGGAGTATGCCGACGAACTGCGGGCTTTGCGTGCGACGGACGACAAGCCGCGACCGCCGGCGTGGCTGATGTCCCCGAGCGCCGTGGTCACGTACCTCCTCGGTGGGAAGGCCGGTGACACCGAGATCTCGCCGAAGTACGTCGGCCCGCGGCGGCTGGTCGAGGTCGCGGTCTCCACCCTCGCGACGGATCGCGCGCTGCTGTTGCTCGGCGTACCGGGGACGGCGAAAACGTGGGTCAGCGAGCACCTCGCGGCCGCGATCAGCGGCGACTCGACGCTGCTCGTGCAAGGTACGGCGGGCACCGCGGAGGAAGCGATCCGGTACGGCTGGAACTACGCCCAGTTGATTGCCCAGGGCCCCAGTGAGGCGGCGCTCGTGCCGAGCCCGGTGCAACGCGCGATGACCGAGGCGAAGATCGCCCGGATCGAGGAGCTGACCCGGATGCCGTCCGACGTCCAGGACGCGCTGATCACGATCCTGTCCGAGAAGGCGCTCCCGATCGCCGAGCTGGCCACGGAAGTCCAGGCTCGTAAGGGATTCAACGTCATTGCCACCGCCAACGATCGCGACAAGGGCGTCAACGAACTGTCCAGCGCGCTCCGCCGGCGCTTCAACACCGTCGTACTGCCGCTGCCCGATTCCGCCGAGGACGAGGTGGAGATCGTCTCGCGCCGGGTGTCCCAGCTCGGCTCGGCACTCGAGCTGCCGCAGCCGGACGATGCGCTGGAGGAGATCCGCCGCGTGGTCACGATCTTCCGCGAGCTCCGCTCCGGCCGGACCGAGGACGGCCGTACGGCGGTCAAGTCGCCGTCCGGAACGCTGTCCACCGCGGAGGCGATCAGCGTCGTCACCGGCGGTCTCGCGCTCGCGGCTCACTTCGGCGACGGCGTACTGCGTCCGACGGACGTGGCCGGCGGCATTCTCGGCGCGGTGGTCAAGGACCCATCCGCGGACCGCGTCGTGTGGTCGGAGTACCTCGAAACCGTCGTCCGGGAGCGGGACGACTGGGCGCCGTTCTACCGGGCCTGCCGAGAGATTTCCGGATGACCGTTCACCTGCTCGGGATCCGGCATCACGGGCCGGGGTCGGCGCGCGCGGTGGCGGCCGCGCTGGCCGAGCTCCAGCCTGATGTCGTCCTGATCGAGGGGCCACCGGAGGCCGACAAGATCGTCGAGCTGGCTGCCTCTGCGGAGATGGAACCGCCGGTTGCGCTGCTCGCGTATGCGGTGGACGACTCGACACGGGCGGCGTTCTGGCCGTTCGCGGTGTTCAGCCCGGAGTGGCAGGCGATCAGGTACGGCCTGGCAGCCGGCATGCCGGTGCGGTTCTGCGATCTGCCGGCGGCGCAGCAGTTCGGCTCCTCGGGTGGGCGGTCGGTATCGATGGATCCGCTCAAGACGCTCGCGGAGGCGGGCGGGTACGACGATCCCGAGCGCTGGTGGGACGACGTGATCGAGTCGCGGCGCGGTGGCGCCGAGCCGTTCACGGTGATCGCCGACGCGATGCGGGAGTTGCGGCACGGCGAGGAGACGACCGGTCGCGAGGCGCAACGCGAGGCCTACATGCGAACCGTTCTGCGGAAGGCGATTCGGGACGGATTCGAGCGGATCGCGGTGGTCTGCGGCGCCTGGCACGTGCCTGCTCTTGAACTACCGTTGCCTCCAGCAACACATGACGCGCGGATCCTGAAGGGTCTGCCGAAGCGGAAGGTCGCCTGCACCTGGGTGCCGTGGACGCACGGCCGGCTGGCGGCGGCGAGCGGGTACGGCGCCGGCATCACGTCACCCGGTTGGTACCACCACCTGTTCACCGCGCCCAACCAGATCACGACCCGTTGGCTCTCCAAAGTGGCGCAAGTGCTGCGCAACGAGGACCTGCCGGTGTCCAGCGCGCACGTCATCGAGGCGGTGCGTCTCGCGGACACCCTGGCGGCGTTGCGCGAACGTCCGCTCGCCGGGTTGAGCGAGGTGACCGAGGCGACGCGGGCAGTGCTCTGCGGCGGGAACGACGTACTGCTGGATCTCGTGACGCGCGAGGCGGTTGTCGGTGAGCTGCTCGGATCCGTGCCGAGTGAGACGCCGCAGGCGCCGGTGGCGGCGGATCTGGCGGCACAGGCGCGGCGGTTGCGGATGAAGCGGGACGCGGCCGAGCGGGTGATCGAGCTCGACCTGCGGAAGTCGAACGACCTGGAGAAGTCCAGACTCCTGCACCGGTTGCGGATTCTCGGCGTGCACTGGGGTGTGCCGGCCGCCGACGAGCGGCGGGCGCAGGGCACGTTCCGGGAGATGTGGCGGCTGGCCTGGGACCCCGGGCTCGAGGTCGAACTGGTGGCTGCAGGCGCTCACGGTACGACGGTGCTCGGCGCTGCGACGTCCGTGATGCTGAAGTCCGCGGACTCGCCGACACTGGCCGATGTCACGGCCGCGTTGGAGAAATCGCTCCTCGCCGACCTCGCGGAGGCGCTCCCGCCGCTGCTTCAAGGTATCGACACCCGCGCGGCAGCCGATGCCGACGTCGGGCATCTGATGGCGGCACTGCCCGCGCTCGCACGAGCCTCGCGGTACGGCGACGTACGCGGGACCGACACGGCCGGATTGGCCGCGGTCGCGGGGCGGATGGTGTCGCGGGTGTGTGCGGGTCTCGCGCGGACGGTTCACGGGCTGGATCCGGATGCGGCCGCCGCCGTACAGGAACTGATTGACGGGGTGCAGAACGCGACCGTGCTGCTGGCCGAGGACGTGCGGTCGGAGTGGCTGAACACGCTGCAGGGGTTGAGTGATCGGACCTCGGTGCCGCCGTTGATCCGTGGGCGGTTGACGCGGTTGATGCTGGACACGTCGCGGTTGCCGGATCACGAGGTCGCGTTGCGGCTCGGGCGTTCGCTGTCACCTGGTACGCCGACGGCGGACGCGGCCGGGTACGTCGAGGGGTTCCTGGCCGGTGGCGGGTTGTTGCTGGTGCACGACGAGCGGCTGCTGGCGATGGTGGACGGGTGGCTGGCGGCGATCCCGGACGACGCGTTCGTGGAGGTTCTGCCGTTGCTGCGACGTACGTTCGGCACCTTCGCGGCCCCGGAGCGACGCTCGATCGGCGCGCGGGCGCGGGTGCTCAGCGATCCGGCGTCGTTGGTAGTTGCTGACGACGACGAGCTGGACGCTGAGTTGGCGGCGACCGCGTTGCCGGTGGTTGCCCAGTTGCTGGGGGTCTCATGAGTGACGAGCGTCTGCGTCGCTGGCGGCTGGTCCTGGGCGGTGAGGCCGAGGAGGAGACGGGTACGACGTTGTCGGCCGAGGACCGGTCCGTCGATGCGGCGTTGGCTGCGTTGTACGACGCCGGGGAGGGGGAGTCGGGGACGCAAAGGTCGTCCGGGTTGGGTGCGTCGGCGCCGCGGGTGGCCCGGTGGTTGGGCGATATCCGGCAGTACTTCCCGAGCACCGTCGTACAGGTGATGCAGCGGGACGCGGTCGAGCGGCTCGGGATCACGCGGATGTTGATGGAGCCGGAGTTGCTGGGCGCGGTCGAGCCCGACGTCCATCTCGTGTCCACGTTGCTCGCGCTCAACGAGGTCATGCCGGAGGAGACCAAGCAGACCGCGCGGGACGTGGTCGGCCGGGTGGTGGCCGAGCTCGAGGCACGGCTCGCGGAACGGACGCGGGCTGCGGTGACCGGTGCACTCGATCGGGCCGGGCGGACCGCGCGCCCGCGGCATTCGGACATCGACTGGGACCGGACGATCCGGGCGAACCTCAAGCATTTCTCGCCGACGCTCGGGACGATCGTGCCGGACCGGCTGGTCGGGTACGCGCGACGCAATCACAGTGTGCAGCGAGACATCGTGCTGGCGATCGACCAGTCGGGGTCGATGGCGGAGTCCGTTGTGTACGCGTCGCTGTTCGGTGCGGTGCTCGGGTCGATCCGGACGTTGCGGACCTCGCTGGTTGTGTTCGACACCGCGGTCGTGGATCTGACCGATCAGCTCGAGGACCCGGTCGACGTACTGTTCGGGACGCAGCTGGGCGGTGGGACGGACATCAACCGGGCGCTCGCGTACTGCGAGGAGCTGGTCACGAAACCGGCCGAGACCGTGCTCGTGCTGATCTCGGATCTCTACGAAGGCGGAGTCCGGGAAGAGATGTTGCGTCGGGCGCGTTCTTTGGTGGAGTCCGGCGTACAAGTGATTGCTCTGCTGGCGCTCGCGGACTCGGGTACGCCGTCGTACGACGCCGAGAACGCGGCCGCGCTGGCGGAGCTCGGCGTACCGACGTTCGCCTGCACACCGGACAAGTTTCCTGACCTGATGGCCGCTGCCATCCGCCACGAAGACGTCGCCGGCTGGGCGGCGACCAACATCACCTGAGAGGTACGTCGATGTCGACAGTCGAACTGACCCGCTTCCGTGTGCTGCCGTCGCGCTCGGAGGAGCTGCTCGCGGCGCGCGCCGACATGCTGAAGGACTTCGAGGCGGACCGCTCTGGGTTCCTGGGTGCTCGACTGGTGCAGCTCCCGGACAACGAATGGCTGGACATCGTCGACTGGGCGACGCCAGCGGATTTCGCCGCGTCCCGCGAGAAGGGCGCCAACCTGCCGGGCATTGCGCGGTTCTTCGCGGCGATCGACTCGCTCGTCGTCGCAGAGGAAGGCGTCAGCGCACCGTAATTCGCCTGACAGCCTGCTGCGCGCGGTGCGACGGTGGCGGGATGGAGATCAGCGACATCCGGCCGGAAGAGTACGAGCGGGCGCTCGAGTTGTGGGAGGCGTCGGTCCGGGCGACGCATTCGTTCGTGACCGAGGCGGATCTCGACGTGTTCCGGCCGCTGGTACGGGCGTCGTTCCCGGAGATCGCGCAGCTGGCCGGGTTGCGCGGCGACGACGGGCTGCTGATCGGGTTCATCGGGGTGGCGGACGGAAACGTCGAGATGCTGTTCCTCGATCCGGCGTACCGGGGGCGCGGCGGCGGGAGTCTGCTGCTGAAGCATGCGTTCACGCACTTCGCCGCCACGTCGGTCGACGTCAACGAGCAGAACCCGCAGGCCGTGCGCTTCTACGAGCACCACGGGTTCCGCCGCGTCTCCCGCAGTTTGCACGACACCACCGGCAAGCCGTACCCGATCCTGCACCTGACGCTCTAGCCGGCGACCTCCAAGATGTCGATCTCGGTGTACGGGTCGGCCTCGGCGAAGCGGAGGGCCCACTGCACCGCTTCCTCCTTGGTGTCGACGCGGATGATCGAGACGCCCGCGACGAGCTCCTTGGTCTCGGCGAACGGCCCGTCGATCACGCGCGGCTGCCCCGGCACCGGGAACGTCACCCGGGCGCCACGGGAACTCGGCATCAGGCCTTCGCCGAGAACCAGCACCCCGGCCTGACGCATCTCCTCGAGTACGGCGTCCGCCCGCTCGAGGATCTCCGGATCCGGCGGATTCCCGGCCTCCAGGCTGTCATTGGTCTTGTGCAGCAGCATGTACCTCATAGCGCAGACCTTAATGCGGTCCAGAACGCTTTCGGCACCTCAAATTCAGCGCGGCACGTCACCACGCCAGGCGCCGGTCTCGCCCGGGCGCTCCTCGATGAAGTGCTTGAACCGCTCGAGATCACCCTTCACACGCCCCTCGACCACCCCGAGCTTGTCGCCGACCTTCTCGACGAACCCCTCCGGATCGATCTCCATCTGCGCGGTCACGCGGGTGCGCTGCGGCGTCAACTGGTGGAACGTGATCACGCCGGCGTGCTGGGGCCCGGAGTCCGATCGCCAGGCAACCCGCTCGTCCGGGTGCTGCTCGGTGATGGTCGCGTCGAACTCGCGACGCGCTCCGCCGACCTTCGTCACCCAGTGGGTGTGCGTGTTGTCGAGCTGCCGCACCTCTTCGACGCCCTCCATGAACGCCGGGAACGACTCGAACTGCGTCCACTGGTTGTACGCCGTTGTCACCGGAACGTCGACATCGACGGACTGGGTGATGCCACTCATCTGCATTCCTCCTTGTTCGCCGTGAGGGATTCCGGTACCCGCAGGGCACTGTCATATGCCCGGTCTTCCGTGATGGCCGGTCAGGCGGCACGATGCGGAGATGGGTGAGATCGCGGAGCGGTACCGCCGCCGGGCCGAGGCGTTCGAGCGGAAAGTTGCGGCGGTGCACCCCGAGCAGTGGGGGAACCAGTCGCCGTGCGCGAAGTGGACGGCGCGGGACGTGGTCGAGCACGTCGTCACGATGCACGCGGTGATGCTGACACCGGTCGCGCGGAAGCTGGAGCCGGCCGACGACCCGCTGACCGCGTTCCAGGAGGCACGAGCCGCGATCGAGGACGTACTCGACGACCCGATCGCCGCGCTGACCGAGACCGACACGCCTGCCGGTCGGCGGACGACCGAGCAGCACATCGACCAGGTGGTGTCGGACGACCTCGTCCTGCACGGATGGGACCTGGCGCGCGCCACCGATCAGGACGAGACGATGGATCCGGCCGACGTCGAGCAACTCTGGGCGACCGCGGTCGCGATCCCGCCGGAAGTGATGACGAAGTACCGGACGCCCGGCGCCTTCGGCGAGGGCATCGAGGTGTACGGCGCCGAAGTACCGGTGGAGCCGGACGCCCCGCTACAGGACCGCCTACTCGGCCTACTCGGCCGCGAGCCGTGACAGGCTGCTCGGCGCGTAGTAGCTGCTCGGGTCGTCGCACAGCGGCGCCTCGGTGAGTTGCCCGGGACGAGACATGAGGAGTGCGTGCCCCTTGCCGATCGCCGGGTCCAGGTACTCGTGGCCCGGGAGGTTCGCGACCGCCGTACGGCAGCCGAGCGCCATGCCTTCGAAAAGCGCGGTGGTCGAGACGCCGACCTGGTACGTCGAAGTCGCGAGCAGATCGAGCGTACTGCCGCCGGTCGAGAGCTGGACGCCGGCCGGAATCGTGTAGTCCTCGGCACGCTCGCTCGGATGCAGGCGATAGAGAACCTCCAGGTCCGAGTGCTCCTTCGCGACCGCGTCCGCGACCTCGACGAGCTCCGCTCCAACGGTCCCCTGCGACAAGAAGACGACCCGGCGCGGCTCCTTCGGGCCGGGCGGCGGCAGGAACGGCGCCCCCATCACCTCGGTCCGCATCCCGGCGGGCAGGTCCGCGACATCGGTCCAGTACGACCCGAAGCACCACAGCTCGTCCGGCTGATCCGCGACCACAGGCCGCCCCGGGTAGCTGTACCCGAGGTGGAACGGGCTGATCGCGCCGTGCTGCAGTTCGACGACGCGGATCCCGAGATCGCGGGCGGCGCCAACGATGTGCTGGTGGAAGTACGCGACGACCAGGTAGACCGTCTTGATCCGGTGCTTCCTGAGGAGCGCGCGGTACAGGGCGCGCAGCCGCAGGTGCTTCGGGACCTCACGGGCCAGCAGCGCGCCGATCGGAATCCGGACACCGGTGAGTTTCTCCAGCGCGGTCGCGATGCCGCGGTCGTCCGCCGTACGGCGATGGATCGCGCCGGCCGCCGACGTGAAGAAGTCCAGGTTCTTGCTGCCCGGAAGCGGGGTGCCGTTGATCCCGGAGTCCAGGATCAGGGCACGGTCGCCGAGCGTGGCGCGGAGCTCGTCGGTGTAGATCTCGACACCGTTCGGTTTCCGCGGGTGCGGTACGACGAGTGCGTCGTACCGGCCGGGGAACGGGGTACGCGCGACGATCCCGGCGACGTGTTTCCCGACCAGGGCGGCCTTGTCGTACGGCGTACGTCGTACCGGATGTGGCGCGCCGTGGATGCCGGTACGCCGGGTCAGCTCATGAAAGACGCGCATCCGGATGATCGGCCAGGGGTGCGCTCCCCGGATCTGCCACGCGAGCAGCTCCAGGTCCCGCTCCACCGTCCAGATCGCCCGGCACAGCTCCGCCACCGTCGGCCGAACCGTGCCGTTCCCGGTACTCGTCATGGTTGATCCCTACTATCCCGGCGAGACTACCGACGCCCGAGAAGAACCGGCGGACTGCCTTCAGCAGGTGCGTCTTCCGGCCGAGCAGCAGCCCGGCGAGGGCGAACCCGATCGCCGAGATCACCCGGGCCGAAGCATAGGCCAGCACCAGCACGTAGCTGACCGCGCCCGGGCGGATCAGCAGGCGGCTGATCGTGTCGCCGCTCCCGGAACGGAACGCCCGCCGTACCAGCCAGCGCAGCGTGGTGCGGCCGACCGGGACCTCCTCGGCGATCCAGGCCTCCTCGCACCAGACGATCCGGAACCCGGCGCGGTGCACGCGGAGGAAGAAGTGCAGGTCGCTGGAGCCGGTGTACCGGAACGCGGGATGGAAGCCCGGCGTGACCGCGTGGTAGACGCGACGGCTGACCAGCGTGTTGTTCGTGTACGCCTTGCGGAGCTCCTCACCGGTGGTGTGCCGGCCGGTCGAGTCGTGTACATCGCTGTAGGCGTTCCACGGCGGCGCGCCGGGTGGAAGATTGCCCTTCACCGGGCCCGTCACGACGTCGGCTCCGGTGGATTCCCATGCCTTGAGCAGCGTCGCCAGCCAGCCGGCCGGGGCGACCTCGTCGTCGTCGACGAAGATCAGCGCGTCGTCGTTCCAGCAGAGCTCGACGGAGCGCTCCCGCGCGAAGGGGATCCCCGGCTCCGGTTCCACGACCGACTCGATCGGGTACGGCGTACCGTCCCCGAACTCCTCCAGCACCCGCGCGGCCGACCCTTCCGCGTCGTTGTCCACCACGACGATCCGGATCGCGTACTCCCCGTCCGAGGGCAGCTCCTGAGCCTGCAAACTCGTCAACAACCCCCGCAACAGAGCAGGTCGCCTGAAGGTAATCACCGCGATGGCGACACTCGTGCTCATGCCGCCCGAGACTATCGGTCCCCACCCACAACCGCCCATCCACCGCGTGTGACATTCCCGGTCCGCCCAACCGGGGATGTCGGCACAACCCCCGGAGACTGGAAACAAGCAATTGCACATCCCCAGCCCCCACGAGCTATCCCCAGTCCGACCTAGACCCGGGTGGGGAGTTTGGTGTCGAGGGTTTTGAGGGTGGTGGCCAGGGGCAGGCCGAGGAGCAGGACGAAGGTGGCGTTGCAACCGGCCACGCCGGCGGGTATCGGGGAGTTTGTAACGCCGGGGGGCCGTCCAACGATTTAAGGCGAGGACCGAATATGGTCGGTTCACTCATCTTGGGGGTCCCCCGTTGTCCCGTCCCACCCAACTGCTGCGCCTGGCCGTGCCCGCGGCCCTCGTCGCAGCCGGCTTGGTCGCCCTCTCCGGATCGTCCGGCACCGCCGCGGTCTCCGCCGAGCCGAACGTGCTGCACGCGAAGTTCCGTCCTGGCACTGCTGGCGGACCCGCGTACGACGCCAAGTCCGTGATCGTGAAGTTCAAGTCGAAGGCGACCACCTCGGCCCGGAAGGCCGCGCTGGCGAAGGCCAAGGGCACGCCCGACGTCTCCGTCACCTCCGACGTGGTCACTGTGACCGGTGACACACCGGCGCCTGAGCTGCTGAAGAAGGTCAAGGCCGATCCGTCGGTGGAGCTTGCCTCGCTCAACTACATCCGGCAGAAGTCCGCGACGCCGAACGACTGGCTGTACACGAACTACCAGAAGTACCTCTCGACCGTCCGCGTCAACAGCGCCTGGGACCTGTCGAAGACCGCCGGAACCCAGACGATCGGTGTCCTCGACACCGGTGTCGACGCCGGCCATCCCGACCTGGTCGGTCACCTGCTGCCCGGCTACAACACGTTCAACACGGCCCTGCCGCCGAACGACGGCGACGGACACGGTACGGCGGTGACCGGCATCATCGCGGCCGGAACCAGCAACGGGATCGGCGTCGCCGGTGTCGCCTGGAACGCGAAGGTCCGCCCGGTCAAGGTGCTCGACGACGGCGGCTCGGGCGACGACTCGAACCTGATCAACGGCATCAACTGGGCGGTCAAGAACGGCGTCCGGGTGATCAACATGTCGCTCGGCGGCGAGGGTGACAACCCCGTCCTGCACCAGGCGATCCAGAACGCGGTCAACGCCGGTGTCGTCCTGGTCGCCGCGGCCGGCAACACCGGCTCGTCGGACCTGCACTACCCGGGCGCGTACCCGGAGGTCCTGTCGGTCGGCGCTACGACGTCGGCCGGCGTACTGACCAGCTTCAGCACCTGGGGTGACTCGGTCGACATCGCCGCCCCCGGCTACGACATCACCAGCACCGCGCCCCGCGACCAGACCGAGGCCGGCTACGAGCCGTACTGGCTCGGCCTCTCCGGTACGTCGTTCTCGTCCCCGATCGTCGCCGGTGTCGCCGCCCTGGTCCGCAACAAGTGGCCGTCGTACACCCCGGCCCAGGTGATGGCGCGGCTGAAGGCCACCGCCCGCGACGCAGGCCCGCGCGGCACCGACCCGTACTACGGCGCAGGCATCCTGGACGCCTACCAGGCTCTCGGCGGCAAGTGGACCACGGACTTCGCGCAGGGCGTCGCGGACACGAACGACCAGCCGGCCCGCGCGGGTGAGCTGATCGCCGGGGTCGCGGTTTCGTCGGCGATCAGCGTCGAAGGCGACGTCGACTGGTACAAGCTGCCGACGGACTACGCGCACCAGGTCCGCATCGACGTCAGCGGGCAGATGTTCGACTCCGGCGCCTACGCGCAGAACTTCGGACCGGTCGTGTCGGCGTACGACGAGAACCTCAAGCCGCTGGCCTTCGTGCAGAAGCCGGAGCCTCCCGTGGACAGCGACGGGTACGAGATCCCGCAGCCGCTGACCGCATCGACGTACGTCACCGTCCCGGCCGGGCCGATGTACGTCGCGGTCCGGAACGCCAACGGGTCGCGAGACAGTCGCACCTACTCCCTGAAAGTCACCAACGCGGACGGCAACGTCGACACCGCGCCGATCGACGCGTACCCGGTGCGGGACGTGCAACCGGCGAATCTGTCCGCCGGTGTCTCGGTCCTTGCCAAGCCCACCGTCACCTTCCCGCGGGAGGTCGACGAGAACAGTGTCGCCAACGGCGGCGTGAAACTGCTCAACGGCAAGACCGGTGCGGTGATTCCGGCGACCGTCACCTACGACCAGTCCATCCGCCGGGCGGAGATCGCGCCTGCGTCCCCGTTGGCTGAGGCAACGCCGTTCCGGATCGTCGCCGACGGCGTCGTCTCGCTCGATCCCACGGTGCCGATGGTGCCGTTCAGCTCGGTGTTCAGCACGGAGGACCGCGTTCCGCAGCCGGTGCAGCTCATCGGCGTCGGCGCCTACCTGGCCGCCAACCTGTCGTGGACGATCCCGCCGACCAACGACCTCGATCAGGTGATCGTACGGCGCAACGTCGGGAGCAAGGCGCCGACGCCGACGACCGGGACGCTCGTGTACGCGGGTACCGGGACCGCGGTGAAGAACACCGGGCTCGCGCAAGGTACGACGTACACGTATGCCGCCTGGGTCATGGACCGTGCCGGTCACTACAGCCCGGCCGCGGTCAAGCAGCTGCTCGGGATGAAGTCCGGGATCGCGGTGACGTCGACGCTCGTCAACTACGGCGGCTCGATCACGATCAAGGGCAGCACGCTGCGGATCGACAATCTGGCGTACGCCGGGTTGCCGGTGAACGTCTACGTACGGCCGAAGACGTCCTCGAAGTTCACGCTGCTCGCGGCGCTGAAGACGTCGTCGACCGGGACGCTCTCGGTGACGCACAAGCCGCTCGTGTCGTCGGTCTACATGCTGACGTTCCCGGGCAACGGGACCCTGATGGGCACCCGCACCCCCGACGTCACCGTCCAGGTCAGGCCGACGATCTCGGCAACTCTGTCGCCGGCGTCGATCCGCCTCGGCGGAACGACCGCGTTCAGCGGGTACGTCGCTCCGGCGCACTACGGCCAGACCGTCTACCTGCAGCAGTACGGCAACAAGGTGTGGAAGTCGATCGCCTCGGTGAAGCTGAGCAGCTCGGGCAAGTACGCCTTCGGCATCCGGCCCGCACTCCGCGGCCAGATCGCCTACCGCGTCTACTTCCCCGGCGACGCCGACCACGCCCCGGCCTACACGGTGAACAAGATCGTCACCGTCAGCTGACAGCCACGGTTGGGGAGGGTTCTGTGCCGATTCGGGTACAGAACCCTCCCCAACTTCATCTCCCCGGGCTGTACCTGTGGGTACAGTGGGCTCGTGGAGACGGTGGAGCGGTTGATTCGTAGTACGCAGGAGTTGTTGTGGGAGCGGGGGTACGTGGGGACCTCGCCCAAGGCGATTCAGCGGGCGGCGGACGCCGGGCAGGGGAGTATGTATCACCACTTCACCGGAAAGGCGGAGCTGGCGAAGGCGGCGATCGAGCGGTCGGGGGCCGAGCTGCGGGCGGCTGCCGAGGTGCAGCTGGCCGGTGAGGGTACGGCGGCCGAGCGGATCAGCGGGTACCTCGGGCGGGAGCGGGACGTGCTGCGCGGGTGTCAGGTCGGGCGCCTCGCGGCGGATCCGGACGTGGTTGCGGATCCGGAGTTGCGGGCACCGGTCGCGGAGACGTTCGAATGGTTGCGGTCCAGGCTCGCCGAGGTGGTTGCTGAGGGCAAGCGTATGGGCGACTTTCCCGAGTCCCTGGACCCGGAGCGGACCGCCGCGACGATCGCCGCCGTACTGCAGGGCGGGTACGTGCTCGCCCGCGCGGCCGGGTCGACCGAACCGTTCGAGCTCGCGGTCCAAGGGCTCGTCGACTTGTTGGGAGCGAAATGAAGATCGGTGCGGTGTTTCCGCAGCTCGAGATCGGCGCGGACCCGAAGGTCGTGCGCGACTGGGCGACGACCGTGGAGGACGCTGGGTACAGCCACGTGCTCGCCTACGACCACGTGCTCGGCGCGGATCCGTCGAATCGCCCGGGCTGGAGCGGGTACACCGACAAGTCCTTGTTCCATGAGGTTTTCGTGCTGTTCGGCTACCTCGCCGCGATCACCACGGAGCTGGAGCTCGTCACCGGCGTACTCGTCCTGCCGCAGCGCCAGACCGCGTTGGTGGCGAAGCAGGCGGCCGAGGTCGACGTACTGAGCAGCGGCCGGCTCCGCCTCGGCGTCGGCATCGGCTGGAACCACGTCGAGTACCAGGCGCTCGGCGTACCGTTCAAGCAGCGCGGCGCTCTGCTCGAGGAGCAGGTCGACGTACTGCGGAAGCTCTGGGCGGACCCGGTGATCTCGTACAAGGGCAAGTACCACGAGATCGAGGAGGCCGGGCTGAATCCCTTGCCTGGCAGACAGATCCCGATCTGGTTCGGCGGCAGCGCGGATGCCGTACTGCGTCGTACCGGGCGGATCGGTGACGGCTGGATGCCGCAATCAGCACCGGACGAGAAGGCCCGCGAGCAGATCGCGACGATCCGCGAGGCGGCGGAGGCGGCCGGCCGCGACCCGCAGTCCGTCGGCATCGAGGCCAGGCTGACGCTGGGCGCCGTACCCGAACAGGACTGGCGATCTTTCGCCGACGGCTGGCGGGACCTCGGCGCAACCCACCTCTGCGTCAACACGATGAATATGGGTCTGTCCCAGCCGGCAGAGCACGCCCAAATCCTCCGCGACGTCCTACCGCGCTTGCACGGCTGAAGCCACGAACGGGGCGAACGGGCTGCTGCGGAACCATCCCGGGAACTGGTTGCACAGGCGTGGTGGGCCGATCAGTTCGACGCGGCCGGTGCGGATTGCGCGTGCGTAGGTCAGCTGCTTCAGGTGCAGGTCGACGAGGGTCAACGCATCGGTCCGGCACACCAGATCCTCGGCGTACCCGCTGGACCTGCTGCACAGCTCAGGCTGGGGTCGCCGCAACAGCATCCAGTGCTGCTCAGCGGGACGGTCGCGCAGTTCGAACCTGACCACCGTCGTGCCGTCCGGGATCCTGTCCAGGTCCACCAGCTTCATCGTTGCCCAGAGCACGTACGCCGGCTCCAGGTGGCCCGGCTCGATCTCCAGCCAGCGCGCACCCCACTGCCCCATCACATCGAGCACCGGCCGTAGCGCCTGGCCCATGTCGGTCAGTTGGTACGTGACCGCGCGGCCGTCGGCGGTACGACGGAGTACGCCGTGACGTTCGAGTACGTCGAGACGCTGGGCGAGGAGCGCTGTGGAGATGCCGGGCGCCCCTTGGCGGATCTCGTTGAACGTGCGGCAACCGTTCAGCAGGTTGCGGACGATGATCGGCGTCCACCGTTCCGCCAGCAGCTCGGAGCTCCTGGCGATCGGACAGAACTGGCCGTATCCGCGCACAACTTCACTGTCGTCCGCCCGCGGCCGGATGGCAACTTCAGAATTTGATATTGCCTGACGCCCCCGGCCGGACGACTGTGGGAGCAGTCGAGCAGGAGGCGGTGGGGACAATGACAGGTCAGGCGCACGTGGTGACGAAGGATGCCGGACGGACCGTGGATCTCGGGGTGGCCCGGATGCGGGTGCTGGCCGATGACGCCGTCACGCGAACGTTCTCGTTGACCGAGTTCGCGGGGGAGGCTGAGGGACCGTGGACGGTTCCGCACCTGCACCACGGGTTCGAGGAGTCGTTCTTCGTGCTGGAAGGTGAGTTCACCTTCACCGTCGGCGGCGAGCCGGTGGTGGCCGGCGCCGGCACCTACGTCCTGGTTCCGAAGGACACCGCGCACACGATCACCGCCGCCCGCGGCGGTGGGCGCTTCCTCACCCTGATGGTGCCGGGCGGGCTGGAGAAGATGTTCGTCGAACTCGGCGAACTTCCTGCGAACGCGGTCACCGACCCCGTGGCCCGCAAGAAGGTCTCGGCCCGCTACGACTCGATACCGGTCTAGATGCGCCGGTTGGCGGTCGATCCGCGGATCGCGAGCGGGCACGGCAGTTTGATCGTCGCGGCCGGGCGGTCGGGGTCCTCGATGCGGCGGCGGAGCAGGTCGATGCCGGTTTCGACGATCGAATGGATCGGCTGCTCGACGCTCGTGAGGTCGAACGCCTCCCAGGCGGCCATTTCGGTGTTGTCGAAGCCGATCACCCAGACGTCGTCGGGGACGCGGGCGCCGACCGCTCGGGCGCCGTCGAGGATGCCGAAGGCCAGCAGGTCGGTAACCGTGTAGATCGCGGTCGGCGGCTTCTTGCGGCGAAGGAGTTTCCGCGCGGCGGCGTGTCCGTCGGCGTGCGGAACGCCGACCGTGATCACGTTGCCCGGCTTGATCTGTACGCCGGCGTCGGCGAGGGCAGCGCGGAACCCGAGGTCGCGGTCGCGGGACGTGTTGCTGGTGGGGGCCAGCGTCACCAGGCCGATCTCGGTGTGTCCCGCCTCGACGAGATACCGGCCGGCGTCGTACGCGCCCTGCCAGTTGTCGCCGACGACCTGGTCGCAGTCCAGCCCGTCGATCCCGCGGTGCAGCAGCACGGTCGGCGTCCCGGACGCGAGCGCCATCGTGTGCAGCTTCGAGTCGAACGTCGCCGACGTCAGCAGGAACCCGTCGACGAGTCGCTGCTGGAGCACCTCCGCGACCGACTCCTCGGGATCGTGCTCGATGTTCCACAGGATCATGTGCAGGCCCATCGAGCTCAGCACCCGGCCGATCTCGTCGAGCAGTTCGGCGTGGAACGGGCTGGTCACCCGCGTCATGAACACGCCGATGGTGTCGGTCCGGCCGGTCTTCATCGCCCGGGCCAGCGCGTTCGGCGTGTAGTTCGCGTCCTTCAGGACCTGCAGGACGCGCGCCCGGGTGTCCGGGTTGACCTTCGGGTTGTTGGTCAGCACCCGCGACACCGTCGCCTGCGACACCCCGGCCAGACGCGCCAGGTCGCGACTCGTCGGTGGTCGTGTCATCGTCCGTCTCCCCTCGTGGTCCCCGAACCCTACTGAAGAGTGTCCGCACCAGGCGTTGACCATGCCAACGGAGCTGTGTATACGTATTCAGTAGTCGATTGTATACGTATTCATCCCTCGCGGATGGGAGATTCCGGTGCAGACCAACCTCTCCAACCTGAACCGCCGCAGGTTTCTCGCCGGTCTGACGGGACTGACGGCCGCCGGCCTGCTGGCCGGCTGCGGTGGCAACGGCAACGCAAGCAGCGGTGGCAAGAAGGGCCTGACCTTCCTCAACTGGGAGCAGGTCAAGGGCAACCCGCTGGAGCAGGCGATCCAGGCGTTCGAGAAGCAGTCCGGGACGCAGGTCACCATCCAGCCCGCGGTCACCCAGGAGTACGACACCAAGATGCGCACACTGATCGCCGGCGGCAGCCCGCCGGACGTGATGCGGATCAACGACGACTTCGTCCGCGGCTTCTCCCAGCAGGGAGCGTTGCTGGATCTGAAGCCCTACATCGAGAAGGACAAGCTCGACACGTCGCAGTTCGCCAAGGAGACGTTCGAGTTCCCGAAGCAGCCCGACGGCTCGCACACCGCGTGGGTGCTCGGGTACCAGCCCCGGCTGATCTTCTACAACGTCGACCTGTTCAAGCAGGCCGGCGTACCGCTGCCGCCCACGACCTGGTCGTCACAGGGCTGGACCTGGTCCGACTTCGAGGCCGCAGCGAAGAAACTCACCGATCCGGCGAAGAAGCAGTACGGCGCTCTCGTGTATCTGGACACCGGCTACGAGCAGACGTTCACGGTCAACCATGGCAGCGAGACCGGCATCTTCTCCCAGGACGGCACGCAGTTCACGCTCCCGGGCCCGAAGGAGACCGAGGCGCTGCAGTGGGCGACCGACCTGACCTGCAAGGACAAGGTGCAGCCGCCGTGGTCCGCGCTGCAGCAGGACAACGTGCAGAACCAGATGTTCGCGCAGGGAAAGATCGCGATGATGTTCGCGACCTTCGGCACGGTCCCGTACCTGCGGTCCGCGGTCAAGGACTTCACCTGGGACGTCGCTCCGCCGCCTGCTGACGTGGAGCAGAAGACCGAGTCGAGCGTGATCGTGTTCTGCGTCCCGAAGAAGGCGAAGAACCCGGACGCGGCCTGGGATCTGCTGAAGTACCTCGCGAGCGAGGAGGGCGGCAAGATCCTGCTCCAGGGCGGCGCCTTCACGCCGATCAACCTGAAGGCCGCGGCCGGGCTGGCGCCGAACGGCAAGGCACCCGCGCACATCGGGCTGTTCGCCGAGGCCGCGAAGCACCTGACCGCGACCAACCAGACCAAGAACACGATCGGCGCCCGCGAGCTGTACCGGCCCGCGCTGGACAACGCCTACAACTGCGAGAAACCCGTCGCTGACGTGCTCCAGGGCGTCAAGTCCCAGGTGGAGAACGCCTTGAAGGGTTGATGTCGATGGCAACCGTCACGATGGCGCGCGACCGCGGCACCGTCCAGGTGGCCGACGTACGGCGGGCGCGACGCCGGCAGAATCTCACCGGCTGGTTGTTCATCAGCCCGATCGTGGTCGGGGTGGTGGCCTTCCAGTTCTTCCCGATCCTGGTCTCGATCGGCGCGTCGCTGACGGACTGGAACGGCATCTCGGCACCGAAGTTCGTGGGGCTGAAGAACTTCGTCGACCTGTTCGGCGACGATCCGTTGTTCCTGCAAACGTTCAAGAACACCGTCTACTTCACGCTGGCGAGCATCCCGCTGACGATCGGCATCGGCCTGGTGCTGGCGTTGCTGTGCGCCCGCCCGATCCGGGGTGTCGCGTTCTTCCGGACGGCGTACTTCGCGCCGTACGTGACGAACGTGGTGGCGATCGGGTTCGTCTGGTTCTGGTTCTTCCAGCCGGACAACGGGGTGATCAACGGGCTGCTCGACCAGCTCGGAATCCCCGGCCCGCAATGGCTGTCGAGCTCGAGCTGGGCGATGCCGGCGGTGATCATGGTCAGCGTCTGGCAGGGCATCGGGTACCCGATGATCATCCTGCTCGCGGGCCTGCAGGGCCTGCCGACCGAGTACTTCGAGTCCGCGAAGCTCGACGGCGCCGGAGCCTGGCGGCAGTTGCGGTACATCACGCTGCCGTTGCTGACACCGCATTTCCTGTTCCTGCTGATCACGCAGTTCATCACGTCGTTCCAGGTGTTCGGCCTGATCTACGTGATGACCAAGGGCGGGCCGGGCCACGCCACCAGCGTCTACATCTTCAACATCTACCAGAACGCGTTCAGCTACGGGAAGGTCGGCTACGCCTCGGCGATGGCGTGGATCCTCTTCGCGGTGATCGCGGCCGTCACCTACCTGCAGTGGAAGCTGCAGAAGAGGTGGGTGTTCTACACATGAGACTCGTCTCCAAGACCTCGCAGTACGTCGTGATGTCCTTGTTCGCCATCGTTTTCCTCGCGCCGCTGGTGTGGATGATCAGCGCCTCGCTCCGGCCGGAGGCGAAGGTGCTGAGCGTGCCGCCGAAGTTCCTGCCGTCGGACGCGCAGTGGGACAACTACCGGCAGGTGTTCGAGCTGATCCCGGTGTTCCTGTGGAACAGCGTGAAACTCGCCGGGCTGAACGTGATCGGAATCCTGATCGTCGCGTCGATGGCCGGCTACGCGTTCGCGCGGCTGAAGTTCGCCGGCCGGGACGCGGCGTTCATGGTGCTGCTCGCCACCTCGATCATCCCGGGGATCGCGTACCTGATCCCGCAGTACATCGTTTTCCGGCAGATCGGGTGGGTGGACACGCAGTACCCGCTGTGGGTGCCGAAGGTGCTCACGCCGGTGTTCGCGACGTTCCTGATGCGGCAGTCGTTCCTGACCGTTCCGCAGGAACTCGAGGACGCGGGCAAGATCGACGGTGCGTCCACGTTCGGCATCTACTGGCGGATCATGCTGCCGCAGACCAAACCGGCGCTGGCCGCGATCGGGGTGTTCACGTTCCTGGAGTCGTGGAACGACCTGTTCGGCCCGCTGATCTACATCAATTCCGAGAACCTGCAGACGCTGCCGGTGGCGCTGGCCCAGTTCCAGGGCGAGTACTTCACCCAGATCAGTCTGCTGATGTGCGGTGCGACGGTTTCCGTCGTACCGGTGATCGCCGTCTTCCTCTTTGCCCAGCGCTATTTCATCCAAGGCATCACGATGACAGGAATGAAGGGGTGAGCACCGTGCCGGACCGGCTCGTTGCCATGCAGATCGGAGCGGTTTCGTTCGTCGACGAAGGCGTCGACCAGACACTCGACATCCTGGCCGGCCGCGGCGCGGTGAACGCGCTGTTCCTGGCCACACCGACCTGGACCCGGGGGACCGGCGGCCGGCAGATCCCGGGGCACCCGCTCCCGGACCACGGTGTGGGTGAGTACGACCTCGGCTGGGTCGGCGGCAACTACGCGACCCCGCACCCGCAGTACTACGGAAATACCGTGCTCGGCGCGGTCGGAAAGGCGCCGGAAAATCCGGAATTCGACCTGCTCGGTGAGGTGATTCCGAAGGCCCGCGAGCGCGGCATGAAGTCGTTCGCCTGGATGGAGGAGAGCGGCGGTGCGCGTCAGCTGCGGACGTATCCGAACTTCGCCAAGGTGCTCGAGGTGGATGTCTGGGGACGGCCGGGGCGGCGACCGTGCTTCAACAACCCGGACTACCGCAACTGGCACCTGGGGTTCGTCGAGGACTACGTGCAGAGCTACCAGCTCGACGGGCTGGCCTGGTGCTCCGAGCGGCCCGGACCGCTGAACATGTTGATGCAGGGCACGGTCGACGTAGCCGAGGTCGGTTGCTTCTGCACGCACTGCCGGCGGATCGCCCGCGAACGAGGCATCGACGTCGACCGCGCGCTGCGCGGGTACCGGGAGCTGGTCGACTGGAACCAGCGGGTCGGCGCCGGCGAGCGTCCGGTGGACGGCGCGTTCGTGACGTTCTGGCGGATCCTGCTGAACTTTCCCGAGGTCCTGGCCTGGCAGACGGTGTGGACCGAGAGCCAGCGGCAGTTGTACCGCGACATCTACGGGGTGGCCAAGGCGATCTCGCCCGAGGTCCAGGTCGGCTGGCACGTCTACCACAACATCTCGTTCAGCCCGTTCTACCGGGCCGACCAGGACTACGCCGAGATGGCGAAGTTCTCGGACTTCATCAAGGTCGTCATCTACAACAACTGCGCGGGCCCGCGGTTCTTCACCTGGGTGAAGAGCATCTGCGGTGCGCTGTTCGCCGACGCCGAGCCGGAGGACGTGTACCCGCTGATGATGAAGCTGCTGCAGCTCGACGAAGGCGACTACGAGAAGCTGCCGCAGACCGGATTCACCGCGGACTACGTACGGCGGGAGACCGAGCGGGCCGTCGCGGGCGTCGGCGGGCAGAGCAAGATCTACCCGGGGATCGACATCGACATCCCGGTCGGGGTCGCGAAACAGCGCGGGCTGGAGTCGCCGCGGGACCTCGGCACCAAGATCAACTGGGACGACAACGAGGGCGAGCTGACCCGGTGTACCCGGGAGTCCGTGCGGGACGCGACGCTGGCCGCGTTCGAGGGCGGCGCGGAGGGCGTCGTACTGAGCCGGAAATACTCGGAAATGCTGCTGGACAATCTTTCCGGCGCCGGCGACGCCGTCCGGAGTCTCGCGTGAAGCCCTGGTACCAAAGAACACTGCGGTGGGCGCAGACCAACCTCACCGAGAAGGACCCGGCGCGGTACGACGCCGACTGGTGGCGGGAGCACTGGCGGCGTACGAAGGTCCAAGGGGTGATCGTCAACGCCGGCGGCATCGTCGCGTACTACCCGAGCAAGTTCGAGCTGCACCATCGAGCGGAGTACCTCGGCGACCGGGACCTGTACGGCGAGATCGTCGACCTGGCCCGGCGGGACGGTCTGACGGTCCTCGCCCGGATGGACTCCAACCGGGCCCACCAGCCCTTGTACGACGCGCATCCGGACTGGTTCGCGGTCGATGCCGACGGCAACCCGTACCGGGCAGGCCGCCTGTACGTCGCCTGCGTCACCGGCCCGTACTACAAGGACTTCCTGACCGGGATCCTCGAAGAGATCATCGAGCGCAGCACCCCGGACGGCCTGACCGACAACAGCTGGAGCGGTCTCGGGCGGGACTCGATCTGCTACTGCCCGAACTGCCGCGACAGTTTCGGTCAGGAGCTGCCCACCACCCCGGACTGGACCGACCCGGTCTACAAACAATGGATCCGCTGGAGCTACGACCAACGGCTGGCGGTCTGGGACCTGAACAACGAGGTGACCCGGCGCGCCGGCGGTCCGGACTGTTTGTGGATCGGGATGAACGGGGGCGAGGTCGTTGCGCAGAGCAAGAGATTGCGCGACGACGTGGAGATCTGCAAGCGGGCGTCGATCTTCCTGCTGGACTCTCAGTGGCGGCA
The DNA here is from genome assembly GCF_004366075.1 of Kribbella pratensis. Taxonomy (GTDB): domain Bacteria; phylum Actinomycetota; class Actinomycetes; order Propionibacteriales; family Kribbellaceae; genus Kribbella; species Kribbella pratensis. Next base: position 1,198,243 of record NZ_SODU01000002.1, read on the forward strand.
CGAGGAGTCCGGGTTCCAGGCGAACGCGGATTCCGGAAAACGCCTGCACGGGATGCTCGGTCCGGAAACCCTGATTCCGGAAAGTACCGCGATGTACGACGCCGGCGTTCCGACGTTCCGGCTCGGGAGCAAACCCGAGCCGGAGGCGCGGATGTGGGCGATCGAGGGCTGGGCCGGCGGTATCCAGCCGTGGTGGCACCACATCGGCTCGGTGCACGACGACCGGCGGCAGTACGCGACCGCCGAGCCGTTGTTCACCTGGCACGAGGAGCATGAGGAGTTCCTGGTCGACCGGGAGCCGGTCGCCACGGTCGGGCTGCTGTGGAGTCAGCGGAGCGTGGACTTCCACGGGAAGGACGAGCCTGAGGAGGTCAGCCAGCTGCCGTACCGAGGCTGGGTGGATGCGCTGATTCGTGCGCGCATCCCGTACCTGCCCACGACCGAGGTGGATGAACGGTTCGAGGTCCTCGTCGTGCCGAACGTGGGCGTGCTGACGGATGAGCAATGCGACCAGCTGAGGGCGTACAGCGGGAAGCTCGTCGTGACCGGGGAGTCGGGGTTGTACGACGAGTGGGGCGATCGTCGCGACAGATGGCCGTTGGGCGATCTGCTGGGCGTCCGGCACCAGGGCAAGCGGCTCGGCGACGGGACGGTGACGGACTGGGAGAACTACGACAGCCACAGCTACCTGCGGATCGAGGACCGATCCGTTTTCGACGGTGACACCGACGTACTGCCGTTCGGCGGGCAGCTGGAGGTCGTGGAGTCGCAGGCCCGGAAAGCGTTGTCGTGGATTCCGCCGTTCCCGATCTATCCGCCGGAGAAGTCGTGGATGGAGGAGCCGCACAGCGACGTACCAGCGCTGGTCCTCGGTGAGCGTACGGCGTACCTCGCGGCCGACCTGGACCGGTTGTACGCGAAGTACCACCACCCGGACCACGGGCAACTCCTGGCGAACCTGGTCCGTCACCCCGGCATCCCGCTGCGCATCGAGGGCGCCGGCGTACTGGACTGCCAGCTGTACCGCCAGGGGGACCGGCACGTGCTGCACCTGGTCAACCTCGACCAGGGCGGCGCCTGGCGCGGCCGCCTGCAGGAGCTCACGCCCGCCGGTCCCTTCACGATCAAGCTCAGGGTGAACAGTCAGCGGGCGCGGCTCCTCGTCTCGGGCGGTGAGGTGGACGTGCAGGAGCAGGACGGCTGGATTACGGTCGGGGTAGACCGGATCACCGATCACGAAGTCGTAGTACTTGATTAAGGAGTTCCCTGTGGCAGTCGAGGTCACCGGCCCGATGGGCGAGCGGTACGACGAGATCCTCACCGAGCGGGCGCTCGGACTGATCGAGACGCTGCACCGTGCGTACGACGGACGGCGGCGGGAGCTGCTCGAGCGACGCAAGCAGCGCGTCGCGGAGATCGCGGCCGGGGCGTCGCTGGGGTTCCTTGCGGACACGAAGGACGTTCGGGACGACCCGGAGTGGCGGGTCGCGCCCGCTGCTCCGGGGCTCGTCGACCGGCGGGTGGAGATCACCGGCCCGACCGACCGGAAGATGACGATCAACGCGCTGAACTCGGGCGCCAAGGTGTGGCTGGCCGACCAGGAGGACGCGAACACGCCGACCTGGGAAAACGTTGTCGGCGGCCAGCTGAACCTGCTGGACGCGATCACCCGGAACATCGACTTCAGCACCGACACGAAGAGCTACGCGCTGAAGCCGGACGAGGAGCTCGCGACCATCGTCGTACGGCCGCGGGGCTGGCACCTACCGGAGAAGCACATCCTCGTCGACGGCGAGCGCACCTCCGGCTCGTTGGTCGACTTCGCGCTCTACCTGAGCGCCTGCGCGCAACTGCAGCTCGACCGCGGCCAAGGACCGTACTTCTACCTGCCGAAGATGGAGTCGCACCTCGAGGCGCGGCTGTGGAACGACGTGTTCGTCACCGCGCAGGAAGCGCTCGGCATCCCCCGCGGGACGATCCGCGCGACCGTGCTGATCGAGACCTACCCGGCCGCGTTCGAGATGGAGGAGATCCTGTACGAGCTGCGCGAGCACTCGGCAGGGCTGAACGCGGGACGCTGGGACTACATGTTCAGCGTGATCAAGACGCACCGGAACCGCGGTGAGGACTTCCAGCTGCCGGACCGGAACAGCGTGACGATGACGGTGCCGTTCATGCGCGCGTACACCGAGCTGCTGGTGCGGACCTGCCACAAGCGTGGCGCGCACGCGATCGGCGGGATGGCGGCGTTCATCCCGAGCAAGGACCCGGCGGTCAACGAGCAGGCGTTCGCGAAGGTCGAAGCCGACAAGACCCGCGAGGCCGGCGACGGCTTCGACGGTTCGTGGGTCGCGCACCCAGGGATGGTCGAGACCTGCAAGGCCGTCTTCGACAAGGTTCTCGGCTCGAAGCCCAACCAGCTCGACAAACTTCGCGAGGACGTCGCCGTCACCGCGGATCAGCTGCTCGACGTCGCGGCCACGCCGGGTGAGGTCACCGAAGCCGGTCTGCGCAGCAACGTCAGCGTCGCCGTCCAGTACCTGGCTGCCTGGCTCGACGGCACCGGCGCCGTCGGCATCTTCAACCTGATGGAGGACGCGGCGACCGCCGAGATCTCCCGGTCGCAGATCTGGCAGTGGCGCCAGAACCAGGTCACCCTCGACAGCGGGGAAACGGTCAGCACCGAATTGGTCGAGCGGATCGCCGACGAGGAGATCGCGAAACTCGGTACGCCGGAGCGGTACGACGCCGCTCGTGCCCTGTTCCTCGAGGTGGCCCTCGCCGACGAGTACGTCGACTTCCTGACGCTGCCGGCGTACGAGCGCTTCAGCTGAACCTGGAGTCTGCCGCCGGGGGTACCAATCCAGATCAATTTCGGTAATGGCCGTAAAGCGTTGACATCGACGCTCGTACGGCCCTACGGTCGCGCCATAAGTCGAGTTCAGGACGCCAGAAAGGCGGCACTCAATGGCGAAGCGCGCGAGCTCGGTTCCCCTGGCCGGTCAGACCCGGCGTGACTTCCTGCGATTGTCCGGGCTGACCCTGGCCGCGATCGGCGGCAGCTGGTCGCTGACCGGGTGCGGTCTGTTCGGTGACGACAGCAAGGCGGCCGACGGCCAGTCGACGCTGAAGATCGACTACGTACCGGTCGAGGTCCTGGACCCGCAGGTGATCACCAACGGCATGTGGATCCTCAGCCGGGGGATCTCCGAGGGCCTGGTGACCCAGAACGAGAAGGGCGACGGCGTGCTGCCGGCCGTCGCTTCCGAGTGGAAGGTCTCCGACGACCACCTGACCTACACGTTCACGTTGCGCGACAACGCGCAGTGGTCCGACGGCAAGCCCGTTGTCGCACAGGACTTCGAGCGGACCTACAAGCGGCTGTTCACGCCCGCGGCGACGTCGGCCGGTGGTACGACGCTCGGCGCGAACAGCTACCAGGTCTCGACCGGGATCAAGGGCGGCAAGGACTTCCTGGCCGGCGTACTGACCGACTGGTCGAAGGTCGGCGTGAAGGCGACCGGGGACCACGAGCTCGTACTGACCCTGTCCAACCCCAACCCGGACTTCCTGCTCGCGCTGACCCACCCGGCGATGCTGCCGCTGCCGATGGACCTGGTCGAGAGCAAGCCGAAGGACTGGCAGAACCCGCCGAACTACGTGTCCAACGGGCCGTACACAGTGATCGAGTGGGTCCAGAACTCGAAGCTGATCCTGGTGCCGAACGAGAAGTACTGGGACCGCGGCAACGTCAAGCTCGGGCGGATCCAGGTCAACCTGGTCGAGCCCAGCGCCGCCGCGACGGCGACCGTGGCGTACGAGAACGGCGAGACCGATCTGGTGCAGCTGGCCGGACCCGACGTACTGCGGTTCCAGAAGGACGCGAACCTGTCGAAGGAGCTCGAGCAGACCGAGAACTACAGCATCCTCTACCTCGCGAAGCTGCGTAGCCAGCACCCAGCGATGGAGGACGTCCGGGTCCGCAAGGCGTTGTCGCTGGCGCTCGACCGCAAGACCCTGGCGGGCGTGCAGCCGGGTCAGGAGCCGGGAGTCTCGCTGGTGACCAGCCGGACCGGGGGCTGGGACGAAAGCCTCGGGATCAAGGAGGACGTCGCCGAGGCGAAGCGCCTGCTCGCCGAGGCGGGCTATCCGAACGGCCAGGGCCTGCCGCCGGTGCGGATCCTCGTCGGCGTACCGGACACCACGCTGGCCGACGCGATGGTGGACAGCTGGACCAAGCAGCTCGGCATCAAGGCGAGTGTCGACCACGTCGAGTCCGGCGTATACACCGAGCGGCGCTGGCAGGTTCAGAAAGGCAACTACATCGGCTTCTACTACGGCACGTTCGCCGGGCTGCCGACGTGGCCGACGATGGTCGGTTCGCTGTGGTCGCCGAAGAACGTGCAGGAGATCAGCCTGCCGAGCGACCAGTGGCAGAAGTACCAGTCCGTGCAAGAAAACAAGAACCTCAAACCGGCGGACAAGACCGCCCAGCTCGACGCCATCCTCGCGGGCCACGCCTCGAAACCCGCGCTGGAGATCGGTGCGCTGGTCGACCAGGCCAACACCGAGCCGGACGACGCGAAGCGGATGGAGTTGTACAAGCAGGCCGCGAAGCTGCGCGAGGAGCAGTACCTGTACCTGCCGGTGCTCTGGCTGAGTCTGTTCCACGCCGTCAAGCCGAAGGTGAAGGGGCTGCAACTGCGGGCCTATCCGGACTACTTCTACCTCAAGCCGCTGAGCGTAGGGAGCTGACGTGGGGCTCGCCGGTTACCTCGGCAAGCGCGCGGTGCGCCTGGTCCTGTCGTTGATCGCAGTCTCGATGCTGACGTTCACCCTGCTGCAGCTCGCGCCCGGCAACTTCGCCGATCTGCAGCGGGTGAACAGCGGCGCCACGAACTTCGGCGGCGTCGGCACCGAGTCGATGGTCGGCGAGCTCGAGTCCCGGTACGGCGCCGACGTACCGGTCTGGAAGCAGTACCTGATCTTCATGAAGGGCGCGGTCGTCTGGGACTTCGGGCCGTCGTACAAGTACGCCAGCCGCAACGTCCAGGACATCATCGCGGAGGCTTTCCCGGTATCGGCGACGCTAGCGCTGCTAGCGGTCCTGCTCGCGCTACTGATCGCCGTACCGATCGGGGTGTTCGCGGCGTTGCGGCAGAACACCAAGACCGACCACGCGACGATGTTCGCGGTCACCCTCGGGCACGCGTTGCCCAGTTACCTGACCGCGGCGTTCATGATCCTGTTGTTCTCCGCGACCCTGAAGTTGCTGCCGTCCGGCGGCTGGAACGGCCCGGAGGACCTGATCCTGCCGGTGCTCGCGCTCAGCCTCGGGCCGGCCGCGGTGCTGGCGCGGTACGTGCGGTCGAGCATGCTGGAGACCCTCCGCGAGGAGTACGTGACCGCCGCGCTGGCCAAGGGCGGTCCGCGGCGGACGGTCATCATCCGGCACGCGCTGCGCAACTCGCTGATCCCGCTCGTCACCGTGGCCGGCCCGCTGCTGGCGGCACTGATGACCGGCACGGTGTTCGTCGAGGCACTGCTCCGGATTCCCGGTCTCGGCCTGTACTTCGCGAACGCGGCGGCCAGCCGGGACATGCCGTTGCTGATGGGTACGGCGATGTTCTTCGCGCTGATCCTGATGGTGACCAACCTGGTCGTGGACCTGATCTACGGGCTCCTCGATCCCCGAATCCGTACCGTGGGAGGTGGGTCCCATGACGGCCACTGAGGGCGTCGAGGCCGTGGTCGGCAGCCTGAGTACCGGCGAACCGGAGCCGATGGAGCGCGGTACCACCGCGCGCGGCCCCTGGTCGCCGGCCTGGTCCCGGTTTCGCAAGCACCGGTTGGCTTTCGGGAGCCTGATCTTCTGCGCGTTGCTGATCCTCACGGCGATCGCGGCGCCGCTGATCGCGCCGTACGGCTATGAGGAAACCGACATCCAGCACAAACTGGCGGGGCCTGGCTCCCCGGGGCATCTGCTCGGCACGGACCTGCTCGGCCGCGACATTCTCAGCCGGCTGATCTATGGATTGCAGACTGCGCTGACCGTTGCGTTCGGCGCCGAGTTGACGGCGCTCGTGCTGGCGCTGGCAATCGGGCTGCTCGCGGGCTACCTCGGCGGTCGGGTCGAGTCGTTGCTGATGGCATTCACCGACGTGATGTACGCGTTCCCCAGCTACCTGTTCGCGGTCGTGATGGTCACCGTTCTCGGCCGCAGCATCTTCGCGCTGGTGGTCGCGATCGGGATCGCGTCCTGGGTCACCCAGGCGCGGCTGGTCCGGGCGCAGGTGATGACGCTGAAGGAGCGCGAGTACGTCGAGGCGGCCCGGTCGATGGGCGCGAAGGGCAGCACGATCGCGATCCGGTACATCCTGCCGAACGCGATCGGGCCGATCCTGGTCACCACCAGCTTCGCGATCCCGGCCGCGATCGCCGCCGAGGCAGGGCTGGCGCTGCTAGGACTCGGCGTACAGCCACCGACTCCGTCCTGGGGCGCGATGATCAGCGAGGGCAGCCGGTACCTCCTGGCGGCGCCGCACATGCTGGTCGCGCCGGCGGTGCTGTTCGCCCTTACGCTGCTGGCGTTCACCTGGATCGGTGACGGCGTACGGGATGCTTTCGACCCGAGTGGAGAGCAGCGATGAGTGAAGGCGCGTTGCTGTCCGTCCGTGAGCTGCGGACGACGTTCCGGCGCGACGGCGCCGAGCCGCTGACGGCGGTCGACGGGGTGTCGTTCGACGTACGACGTGGGCAGGCCCTGGCGATCGTCGGCGAGAGCGGTAGCGGCAAGAGCGTCACCATGCGCAGCGTGATGGGGATCCTGCCGCGGACCGCGCGGATCACCGGCGGTCAGGCGCTGTTCGCCGGCCGGGACCTGCTGGCGATCGGCGACAAGGAGTTGCGCAAGGTCCGTGGTCGCGAGATCGCGATGGTCTTCCAGAGCGCGATGGAGGCGATGAACCCGACGCTGACCTTGGAGCGCCAGCTCACCGAACACTTGCTCTGGCACGGGATCTGCACCAAGGCCGAAGCGCGCAAACGCGCGGTTCGCGCGCTCGGCGATGTCGGGATTCCCGATCCGGAGAAGCGGATCCGCACGTACCCGTTCCAGTTGTCCGGCGGGATGCGGCAGCGCGCGATGATCGCGATGGCGATGGTGACCGAGCCGGCGCTGCTGATCGCCGACGAGCCGACAACCGCCGTCGACGTCACCGTGCAACGGCAGATCCTCGATCTGCTGGCGGAGCTGAAGAATCGCGGCACCGGCGTCATCATGATCACCCACGACCTCGGTGTCGCCCGCTACTTCTGCGACGACGCGGTGGTGATGTACGCCGGTCGCGTGGTCGAGCGGGCGCCGATGGGCCGGCTGCTCGACGACCCGCGCCACCCGTACAGCGTTGGCCTGCTCGGATCAGGTGTCGAGGTCGGTGGCCGGGACCTGCCGTTGCGGCCGATTCCGGGTAGCCCGCCGGATCTGTCGCATCGCCCCGAGGGCTGTCCGTTCCATCCGCGGTGCGCGCAGGCCGAACTGCCCAGGTGTGCGACGGAGCAAGAGATCCTGACGATCGGTCCCGGCCGGGACGCCGCGTGCTGGAAGGTTGCCGTCGATGCCTGACGAACTGGTCCGTGCTTCATCGGTGACGAAGGTGTTCCGGACGCGTGCCGGAGAGGTCCGCGCTGTCGACGACGTCTCGCTGACTGTGCATCGCGGCGAGACGCTCGGCCTGGTGGGGGAGAGCGGCAGTGGCAAGTCCACGATGGCGCGGTTGATGATGGGTCTGCAGACCCCGACGTCGGGCCGGGTCTCATTCGACGGTCGCGATCTCGGCACGCTCCCGGCCCGCGAGTTGCGGATGTTGCGGCCGCGGATGCAGATGGTCTTCCAGAACCCGTACGGTTCGCTGCTGCCGCATTTCAGTGCCATCGGCAACGTGATGGAGCCGCTGCGCCTGCACGAACGGGGCGACAAGGAGTCCCGGCGTACCAAGGCCCTTGAACTGATCGAGCTGGTCGGTATCAACACCGGGCACGCAGAGCTGTACCCCCGGCAGTTCTCCGGCGGTCAGCAGCAGCGCATCGCGATCGCTCGCGCGCTGGCCCTCGAGCCCGACCTCCTGGTCTGCGACGAGCCGACGTCGTCCCTCGACGTCTCGATCCAGGCCCAGATCCTCGAACTCTTCACCGACCTCCGCGACCGCCTCGGCCTGTCGTTCCTGTTCATCTCCCACAACCTCGCCGTAGTAGAACGCCTGGCCGACCGCGTAGCAGTCATGAACAAGGGCCGCCTGGTCGAGGAGAGCGCCACCGAGGCCCTGTTCCGCTCCCCCCAAGACGACTACACCAAGCAACTCCTGTCCGCCGTACTCCCCATCCGCCAAGACTCAGCTCTGTAGCCGGGGTTGGGGAGGGTTTCTGCCCGTTTTGGGTAGGAAACCCTCCCCAAGTGACGGTTCTAGCTAGCTACGGCATTGGTGAGGGTGGTTGCGATGGTTCGGGTTTGGGGTTCTGTGCCTAGTAGGTAGGGCTGGGGGAGCCAGATGGTGTCGGTGGAGACTTTGTCGGCGTTCGGGCAGTCGGCCTCTGGGTAGGGTTGGCCCAGGCGGGTCGTGATTGCTTTGGATTCTCGGAGTACGGCGGTGTTGCGGTGCAGGGGGACGTAGCCGCTGGACGCTCGGGTGATTCCTGCGGCGGCGAGGGACTGTAGTACGGCGTCGCGTCGGCCGGGGATTCGGAGCATGAACAGGTGCCGGCCGTGTGCTGTGATCGCCGGGTCGTCCGGGGCGAGCTGTATGCCGTCAACGTCGGAGAGCAGGTCCGTGAGGAGTCGCGCGTTGCGTTCGCGCACCTCCTGCAGCCGTGGGTGACGCCGAAGCTGGACGCGCAGGATCGCCGCCTGGAACTCGGTCAGTCGCAGGTTGTACCCAACCGCCTCGTGCTGGTACCAGCCGCCGCCCGGCACCCGCCCGACGTTCACCAGCGAGTACACGGCGCCTGCCAACTCCGAGGAGTCAGTAAGTACGGCGCCGCCCTCGCCGGCCGTGATGTTCTTGCTGCTCTGAAAGCTGAACGTGCCGAGGTCCCCGATCGCGCCGACCGGCCGCCCCTTGTACGCCGCCCCGTGCGCCTGGGCCGCATCCTCGATGATCGTCAGCCCGTGCTTGGCACCGAGCGCGTTGAACGCGTCCATGTCCGCCGGCCGACCCGCGAGATGGACGACGACGATCGCCTTCGTCCGCTCGGTGATCGCAGCCTCGGCCGCGACCGGATCGAGGAGATGAGTGCCCGCGTTCACGTCCGCAAAAACCGGTACCGCACCCACGAACAGCGCCGCCGAGGCGGTCGCGATGAAGGTGTACGGCGGCACGATCACCTCGTCACCGATGCCGACGCCGGCCGCCCGCAAGGCCACCGCGATGGCGAGCGTCCCGTTGGCGAGGCAGATCGCATGCCCTGCCTGCTGGTACTCCGCGAACTCCTGCTGGAAGGTAGCAACGACATCCCCGCTCGTGCTACCCCACTTCCCCGAGTTCAGCACGTCCAGCAAGGCTTTCGCCTCTTCGTCGCCGTACTCCGGCCACTCCGGCATCCCGGACATCCCAGACGTCATGGTGTGATCACCCATCTGTTGTCTCCAGCAACGATATCCGCGGTCAGTTCGACGAAGGTCCGGCCGAGCCGTACCACCGTCTGGGCCGAACCCTTGCCCTCCTTCACAATGGGGCCAGTGCTCGGTACGGCGAGCAACACCGCAGCGCCCGGCACCGGCTCCGAAGCCTCAGCCCGTACGGCGAGACCGTCCGGATGCGGCTCGACCGACAGCTCGACTCCACGCCGGCTGCGCTCCCAGCTGTTGATCCGGGTTGCCGTCCACCACGGCATCCCGCGCCGACGGGCCTCCGCAGCGAGCTCGATACACGCCGCTCGAGTAGGTGGCCGCAGGTGCAGATGCGGCCCGTGGAACAAGAAGTGTGCAACGCCGTGCACCGACTGAGCGCCGTCCAGGATCACGTCCCGGACAGAAGCGTGCCCGGCCCACGCGAGATCCTGGGTGTGCAGCGGCAGGTTGAGTACGTCGTACATCCGGTTGCCCTCAGCAACCGGTGCCATCGGGAAGGAAACGTGGGAGGCGCCGAACGTGAAGCCCACATCACCTTGTTTACTGGGCCCGCGCGACTCGTCGATCTGGATGCCGAGTCGTTCGCACCAGGTGTAGAACTCGGTCCAGCCCTCCCAGCGGGTGTAGTGGTTCTTGTTCGAGACGATCTGCTCGGTCCTGGTGACGGCTTGCGCCCAGGCGTACTGCGCGCGCATCTGCGGCCAGCCCCAGACCGCGAGGTCCGCGTCACCCATCGCGTTGTAATGCAGGGCACTCTCGTGCCCGGCCGCGGTGATCGCCTCATACAGTTCGGGCGAGTACCCGCCCGGGAATACGTGGCACCACGTCACCTGGACATCCGCCTCGGCGAACGCATCGATTGCCGCCTGACCGTGTTCCTCGACGTTCTGGTCGGAGTCGTGTGACATGTGCGCGACGGCGTCGACGCCGGCCGGCCAGTACCAGAGCCACGGCACTGCCGCGCCGGCCTGTGAAGTGCCCCACCACAGACTCTGCGCGAACAACAAGCACCACCAGTCGGCGTGCGGCTGGTCGAACATCGGTACGGCGCTCGGCGGCGGATAAGTGTGCTCGTACGTCGGGAGCAACTCCGGCTCACCGGGAGGCATCGCCCGGTCCCGCTCGAAGCTGAGCACCATCCCGTCCTCGCACTTGAGGATGCCGTCGTCGATCGGCGCGGTGCCGTCGGCGGCCGGTGCACCGTCGGCGGTGACGGCGTACCCCTGCTGGATCCGGACAATGGTCTGCCACAGGTCGACGCCGTACGTCAGCACGACACCCGCGTCGAGCCGGCGGAGGGTGACCGCGGCCGTGTCGTCGTCCTGCCAGCGGGCGAGCACCTCGACATCCTCGCCAGTGAGTCGACGACCGCCGACGGCGTGCAGTGCGACCGGTGGACGGGATGACCAAACAGGGGTTTCGGACAGTACGACGTGGCCGTCCGGGACGCTGTCTCCCGCCGATACACCCGCCAGCGCGGCCAGCGGACCGGGGTCACCGACGAGGATCAGCACACCGCCGTCGCGCACCCACTGCTCGAGACCGTCGTTCGGCCTGGTCTCCGGGGTGGTCGCGAAGACCAACACCGAGACGTCGTTGTCCGCTTCGCGAGGGGAGATCGAGCGGTACGGCAGCCGCAGGTGTTCGAGCACCTCGGCCAGGTAGACCCACCAGGCGTCCTGACCCGCCTGATGGGCCCGCTCGGTCGCCGCCCGGCTGTCCACCACTGCGACTGCGTGAAGGGGTTCTGGCACGCGACCAACCCTGCCCCAGGCGTCCTTCTTCGGCAAGGCCTAAATAGCTGTTATGGACGACCGTAATAACTAGCGCGGAATCTTCTCCACCAGCAGTTGGTACGGGCGTGGTGGCCGGCCGAGCTTGCTCGAGCGGGGTGGCGGCATCGGCCAGGCCAGCCCCTCGTCGACGAGCGTGCTCAGTGTCCGGCGGGCAGTTCGCAGGGTGACGCCGAGGAGTTCGGCGACCTTCTCCGCGTCGACGACCCGCTCGGTGTCGTTCGCGTTCTCCAGCTGCTCGGCCAGTGTGGCCAGGATCTGCAGCGCGCGCGAGTCGCCCGGCACCGGCCGCTCGGCAGCACGCGTGCGTTCTCCAGGAACCTGCAGGACGAAACCGTGCGGCCCGACCACGAACGCGGTCCCGCCACCCGCCGCCTTGTCCACCGCGGATTGCGCGTTCACCTCCGCCTCGCGGGTCGACGTACCGAGTCCGATGCCCACCTCGAGCCGGATCCCCAGCTCCTCGGAGATCCGGTCCAGGAACGGCGCCATCGACAGGTTGTCGGTTGCCAGCCGCAACGAGCCCATCGTCGTGACGATCAGGAAGCTGTGCTCGTCACGCGGCACCACCGCCGCGTCCATCGGCCGGGCGTCACGCAGCAACTCGCGGTGCAGCGACAGCCGGAGCTCCTGGTACCAGTACGCGCTGGCGCTCGCATGCGCCGGCAGCGAGGCGGCGGGCACCCGGACGATCATCGTGACGATCCGGGACTCCTCGAGCTTGGCGCCACTGCCCATCAGGATCGCCGTCGTCAGGGCCTGCCGGATCGTCATCGACGACGGCGTCATCCGCAGGGTCGGTACGCCGGCCTTGCGCAGCGCCACGTCGACGGTAGGCACGGTCGTCACCGCCCCGGTGGTCCGCCCGCGCTCGTGCAGCGTGCGGTGGAAGTCGAGGAACGTCTCGGCCGACTCCGGACCTGTGTATTCCTTCAGCCGTACGCCGGACGCACTCAGGCCGATCTCTTCGTAGACATGCGTGAGATCGCGCCGCGACATCGTGTCGACGCTGATCCGGGCCGGATCGAAGACCTTCTCGAGCACGCCGCGAAGCAGGGTCGAGAACAACGCCGGCCCGCCGCTCGGCACGTACGTCGCGGGCACCGGCAGCCCGCCCGCGACCGCCACGTCGTACGGCAGCGGTCCCGCGAACAGGAAGGAGTCGACACGGGAGGCGATCCGGGCTGCCTGCTCATGCGCGTCGTGCTCGTCGGCGTACTGGGCGGTGACCAGCCGCAGACCGGGATTGTCCAACTCGCGCGCCAGATTGATGATCCGCCGCACAATCTGCTCCGCGCCAACAACACCAACCGTCACCTGTTCGTGGGTCGCCACTCTGTCAGGTTAACGGGGTGGGTCGACGTTGACGGTGGGGATTCCGCCGCCGGCTCGGGCGATGATGGCCAGGGACGGGTCGGTGGTGGGGTTGCTCTCGCGGTGGACGGTGAAGGCCGGTACGTGTACGAAGTCGCCGGCGACCGCGTCGAGGTACTCGTCGGTGCCCTCGAACTCGAGCCGCAGTACCCCTGACACGATGTAGAGGCTGCTCTCGTTGCGGTCGTGGTGGTGCCAGCCGGAGATCGCACCGGGCTGCGTGATGACCTGGCCGGCCCACAGGATCGGGAGCTCGAAGGCTCGCATCCGGAGCATGCCGGCCGTCGGGTCGGCGGCGACCAGGTCACCAGCTTTGATCACACGGACCGGCTCAGTCATGACACCAGTCTGCCGCCGCGCGAGCTGCCCGGCTATCGGGCGGCGCGTATGGTTCGGCTATGGCGAGGATTGTGTTGCGGGTCCGGCTGATCAGTGGCGACCAACTGGATGTCACCTACGACGAGCCCGGGGCGGCGGACGACGTGACTGTCCAGCATGCCGTCACAGCACTCGCGAGTGATGGCGGACTGCTGCGGTGCAGACACGGCGATCGGGACATGGTGCTGTACTCCCGCGGAGTCGCCGCCGTCGAGGTCGCGCCACGCGGCGCGGTGCTGTAACCGGAATGCCCCGGCTGGATCGCCGGGGCATTCGGAGCGGTCAGCGTGTCGGGTACGCCGCGTCGACTTCTACTTCGACGAGCCAGCCGCCGACCGGGAGGTTCTCGATCTCCAGGGCGAAGCGGGACGGGCGGGACTTGTTGACCACGAACGGTTTCGCGGGTGCCGCCGTACCGAGGGGGACGGGGACGTAGGCGCCGGTGGTGAGGTCCGTGTTCGCGAAGTACTGGCGGTATGCGCGGTTCCACCCGGCGAAGTCGGCGACTGTCGCGCCGGCGGGGTTCTGCAGGAAGACCCGCATCGTGTAGACGTCGGCGTAGGACAGCCCCGCGGCCGCGAGGTTCTCGCCGATCCGCCGGAGTACGTTGATCCCTTGGGCTTCGGTGATGGTGACGCCAGCGGGCAACGTCCCGCCCGGGAAGATCGCGGTGTCGATGTACGACGCCTCGGACCCGGCCGGAGCGCCCGTGTTGAGCGCCGACGGCCCGATCCCACTCGTCTTGTAGACCGGCGTGTTGGCGCCGATGCCGACACCGGTCGCGATCATCGGGTTGGACTGCCCGGCGGGCAGGGCGGGTACGACGGTGCCGGGTTTCGGCGGCTTCGGCCGGTCCCACCAGCCGGCCGCCGTACCGGCACCTGCTGTGAACGACACGACCAACGCGACGGAACCCGCGATCAGAGAGGTGCGCTTCATCGGCTCGCCACCCGACTGTGCAGGGCGGTCACGGCCGCGCGGGCGGACACCATCGCACCGTGCTGCCAGGCGATGGCGTGGGACAGGTGGTCGCCCGCGAAGTAGATGTTGCCGGTGGCCTCGAGCAGCCGGGCGTAGATCCCGTCGGTCTGTGACGGCCAACTGACCCAGGAAGCCTCGGAGTACTTGGTGCCCATCCAGTTGACCGAGAACGACGCCTTCACGTCCTTCGAGTAGACGTCACCGTGCATCTTGGTGCCTTGCATCAGCGCGCGCTCCAGCCGGGCCGCCGGCGTCAGAGCGCCGTACGCGTTGGCGTTGGCGCCGGTGTTGTAGTAGCCGATCACGGTGCCGCGATCGCCGTGGAACCCGTACGACGGGTACCAGGTGTTCACGGTGTCGAGGCTGCTGTTGGTGATACCTCCGTAGATCCGGTGGTCCTCCTCCCACCAGCGTCGGCCGTACTCGATACCGATCTTGCCCGCGTTCGTCGGCCGGGCGTACTTGAGTGCCTCGACGATCGGCGCCGGCAGGTTGGACGGGACCTTCGCGGCCAGGTGCGGTGGCAGGGTGCAGATGGCGTAGTCCGCGGTGATCATCCTGGTTCGCGACCCGGTCTTGTAGGTGACCTGGACACCGTTGCCGGTGTTGTTCATCCCGGTCACCTCGGCGCCGTACCGGATCTTGTCCTTGCCGACGGCCCGCTCGAACGCGTACGGGATCCGGTCCATCCCGCCGACCGGCTGGAACATCATCACCGCCTGGTCCCAGCCGAACTCGAACGAGAAGTAGTTGCCGACACCGCTGGCGAAGACGTCGCTCAGTGCGTACGGCGCGGCCGTCGTACCGGCCTCCATCCCGGCGCCCGGCTCGACCGTGTACCCGCGGCGGCCGTCGGTTCCGGTGTACGCGAACCCGGAGGCCTTGTTCCCGATCGAGCCGAAGCTGCTGAGGAACCCGATCAGCGCCTCCTTGTCGGTCGCGGTCAGCATGCTGTCGAGCGCGCCCTGATCGGCGGCCGTGGCGAGCAGCTCGGCGACGTAGCCGTACACGTCCGCCTTGGCGGTGCGGTGCCGGATCGGCTTGTTCGACAGGCTGGTGGTGCCTTCGCGGTACAGGTACGCGTCCGCGTTCTGGTTGACGAACGGCTCGATCGCGACGCCGAGCTCGCGGCAGTAGTCGAGCGTCACATGGTGCTGCGGCAGCCGCGCCGGCCCGGCGTTCATGTACTGACCGGGTGAGAAGGTCGCGCGCTGGGTGTTGCCGGCCAGGTCCGTCTCGACGGTGCCGCCGCGTACGGTCCAGTTGCGGCCGCCCGGGCGTTGCCGCGCCTCGAGCAGGGTCACCTGGTAGCCGGCCTTCAGGAGCTCGTACGCCGAGGTGAGCCCGGCGATTCCGGCGCCGAGGATGACGACGTGCTTGGCGCCTCGGCCGTTGAGATCGGCCCGCGACGGGGCGGCGTACGCGGGAGTCTCGGCGACGCCCGTGAGGCCGAGCGCCGACATGGTGGAGTAGAGCACCCCCGCACCACCGGTGATTCCGACCTGCTGCAGGAATTGACGTCTGGTCTGCGCCATGCCTTCTCCTCACTGAGCAACTGGGTAGCTGACCAGAAAGGTAAGGACATGGTGTTTTCGGAGCGTGACAGGACCGTAACGTATAGACGCTCGTACTGACAGGTATGTTTCGGCTTAACGAACCTGTTGGAGCATCGCCTTCGCCGCGCCCGCGATCTCCGTGTACACGCCGGGCTTGCCGGGCTGGGCGCAGCCCTGGCCCCAGGAGACGACGCCGAGCAGTCGGCCGTTCAGGACGAGTGGGCCGCCGGAGTCGCCCTGGCAGGCGTCGGTCCCGCCCGCGAGGTAGCCGGCGCAGACGTTGGTGGCGGCGGCGTACCCGTTGGAGACGTAGCTCTTGACTGCCAGGCAGGCCTTGTCCCCGAGGTCCGGTACGGCGGCCTTCTGCAGGGTCTCGTCCGGCCCGGTGTCCTGCGTGTCACCCCAGCCGTACACAGTCGGTACGACGCCTGCCCGGTCGGCTCGTGCCCGGGTCTCCAGCGGCAGTACCGGTACGCCGATGAACGGCTTCGCCAACGTCAGCACCGCGACGTCGTACCGGTGGTCTTTCGTGTTGTAGCCGGGGTGGACCCACGCTTTGCTGATCGTCGACACCCGGCCGACCGAGTCGTCCGCGAGGTCCGCCCGTCCCTGCACCGCGTAGTACGTCGACACCGGCTCGTCCATGCAGTGTGCGGCCGTCACGATCTTGTCGGGTGCCACCAAGGCAGCTCCGCAGTACCGGCCGCTCGAGGACATGGACTGCGTGTTGTTCAACGCGATCGCCCATGGCGCCTCGGTCGTGCTCGCGACCGTCCCCCCAACGACCACCGGCTTCGCACCTGCCGTGACAACCAGCAGAACCCCCACAAGAAATGCAGCCCGCTTCAGCATTCACTACTCCACGTGAGACAAAGATCGCTCCAAGTAAAGTCCCACACCGAGCGCGATCGTCCACAGCCCCCACGCCGTACTCCCGAGCAGTCCGGCCGCGTCCCACACCGGGAACCCGGGGAACGCGGTCGCCAGGATGTCGCCCTGGTTGGCGAAATACAGCACGCTCGCCGCGAGCCCCATCCACCCGATCCACCGCGGCAGCGCACGCGTCCGCAGTATGGCGACACTCACCAGCACGCTCCATGCGATCGCGAGCAACTGTCCCAGGTGCTCACCGAGCAGCGCGCCGCCGAATTGATGTTGTGCTGTCCAAGCCATGGCTGCCGTCGGGTCCCCGTCCGCATATGCACGAGCCAAAGGCGGTACGACGAAAACCCAGCGCAGGAAGCCGATCAGCGACAGCAGGACCGACGTTGCGCCGAGCGCAGTCGCAACACGCAACGGCCGATTGATTGCCTGCGGCAACATCAGGATCGGGATCGCGAGCAGCCCGTACGTCCAGGCGGTCGCGAACCAGGTCCAGGTCAGTCCGGAGCCGCCCTCGACGTACTCGGTCAGCACCTTGCCGGCCGGCTCCCGCAGGATGTCCGGCCAGTCGAAGGTTGCGGACAGCACGGATGCGGCGACGGCGAAGCTCACCGCAGCGACGACGAACAGGATTCCAGTGGTACGGCGCATGATTCCCCCAAATAAATTGTACGGTGTACAGAGATAGTGTGCGCGTAATTCTGTACGCTGTCCAGAGATGGCTACGCGAGGGCGGCCCGGGCCGCGACGAACCCTGACCGAGGACGAGCTGCTGGATGCCGCGCTCCAGCTGCTGGACGAGGGCGGGCAGGCGTCGATCCGCGGGATCGCGGCGAAGGTCGGAGTGGCGCCGAACGCCGTCTACACCTATTTCCCGGACAAGTCCGCGGTGATCGCCGCGCTGATCGAGAGGCTGCTCGGCGACGCCGACACCGGCGGATTCGCGGACGAGAGCCGACCGTGGCGGGAGCGGATCGAGGCGCTCGCGCTCGACCTTCGCGCGAACCTGGTCGCGCATCCGGGTGCCGGCGCGCTCCTGATGAGCGGTCCGATGGACGGCCCGCGGACGACGGCGCTGAACGAGCGTCTGCTCGGTCTGCTCATCGACGCGGGCCTCGACCCGGCGGACGCCGCGCGGTCGACGTACCTGCTGATCGTCTACGTCCTCGGGTCGATCGCCCTCGAGGTAGCGGACGAGACCGATCCCGGACCGCTACCGCCCGAGGACGCACGCGTGGCCCGGCGGCGTGCGACGTACGACCAGATCCCGGCTGAGGTCTTCCCGCGGTCAGCCGCGGCAGGGCCGACGATGGCGCGCTTCATCACCACCGAGCAGTACCTGTGGGGTCTGCGCCGGATCCTGGATGGCATCAAGGGCTGACTGGCGCCTGCAGACTGCCGTAGCGCTCCATGCGTTGCCAGCGGAGCCGGGTGCCGGCCAGTGCGGTGAAGACCGACTGGATGACCACCAGGTACATCAGTTGCCGGTAAACGAACTGCTGCAACGGCAGTGTCCACAGTGGTCCGGCTCGCTCCCCGTCCAGCCGGAATGCGTAGAAGCCCATGAGCAACTGCAGTACGACGAAGGCGACCCAGACCGACAGCACGCGGACCGGGTTGAGGAACACCAGGCCGTAGATCGCGAACACGTCCACTACAGGTGCCAGCAGCGGCAGCAGCACCTGGAAGAGCATGAGGTACGTCAGACCGCGACGGCCGAACTTCCCGGCCCGACCGCCCTGCACCATCGCCCCGCGGTGCTTCCACATCGCCTGCAGCGTCCCGTAGCACCAGCGGTACCGCTGCCGCCACAGTGCGCCCAGCGACGCCGGCGCCTCGGTCCACGCCACCGCACTCTCCTCGTAGACCACCCGCCACCCGTCCCGGCACAGCGCCATCGTCAGGTCGGTGTCCTCGGCCAGCGTCACGTCACTCAGTCCGCCGATCCGCTCCAGCGCCGTACGACGGAACGCACCGACGGCACCGGGCACGGTGGGCATGCACTCGGCGAGGTCGAACAACCGGCGGTCCAGGTTGAACCCGATCACGTACTCGATGTGCTGCCAGCGGCCGAGCAGACCGCGCCGGTTGCCCACCTTGGCGTTGCCCGACACCGCCCCGACGGACGGGTGCCCGAACGGCTGGATGAGCTTGCGGACGGCGTCCGGCTCGAACACGGTGTCGCCGTCGACCATCACGATCAGCTCGAACCGGGCCGCTTGCAGACCGGTGTTCAGCGCGATCGGCTTGCCCGAGTTGGCCTGCCGGATCACCCGGACCCCGGGGATGTGCAGCGCTTCGACCAGATCCGCCGTACCGTCCGTCGACCCGTCGTCGACGACGATCACCTCCAGCGGGTGGTCCGAGGCGACCAGCGAGCGGATCGCGGCCTCGATGCCTGCGCTTTCGTTGTACGCCGGAACGATGACGCTGACCGGTTCCGTCACCGGGGGGCCGTACGACCAGCCACGCATCTTCACGTGCCGTCGGGCCGCGATGACCGTGGTGATCGCGCGCAGCACGCTCAGCGCGCCGGCGGCGTACAGCAGCCAGCCGATCAGGGTCAGTACGGCGTCGCTGATCCGCATCGCCCACATCACCGCGAGGCCGCGGCCGCGGTCCAGCACACTCGCTTTACGAGTGGGGTCCGGCAGGCCGACCGCTTCGCTGACCGTGGCGAACCGGAAGCCACGTGCCTTCAGCCGGGGGAGCAGTTTGCTCAGTGCCTCGACGGTCTCGCTGCGGTCGCCTCCCGCGTCGTGCATCAGCAGCACCTGTCCGGCCGTGCTGCGCGGCATCGAGTTGGCGATGACCTGTTCGGTCCCGGGCTTACGCCAGTCCTCACTGTCCTGCGTGCTCAGCACGCTGAGGTAGCCGGCCTTCCGGATCTGCTGGAGGCTTGCCCAGTCGCGGTCGTTCAATGCGCTCGGTTCGGACGAATAGGGCGGCCGGAAGAGCGTCGTACTGGTACCTGTCGCTCCGGCGAGGATGAGCTGGCTCTGCCGGAACTCGAGTGCACGGCGCCAGGAGGCCGCGGTCGACAGGTTCGCGTGGGTGAAGGTGTGCAGGGCGATCTGGTGCCCTTCGGCGAGGATCCGCCGGGCCAGCTCCGGGTGCGCGGCGACCTCGGTGCCAATGACGAAGAAAGTCGCGTGCACGTGCTGCTGCCGCAGCAGGTCCAGGATCTTCGGCGTCCAGACCGGGTCCGGGCCGTCGTCGAACGTGAGCGCGATGGTGCGGGCCTTCGGTGACGCGGACCGGGGAGTGCCCTCGCCGGCGTCGATGACCGGTCCGCCGGTGAGGATCTGCGGCGGTACCGTTCCGTAGCTACCGGTCTGCTGGACCGCGCCCTCGGACAACGTACCGAGCATGTGGTGCGTGTAGCCGTTCAGCAACAGCATGCTGGCCAGGCAGACCAGCAACATGGTCAGCACGACCCAATGCGTGCGGAGTGGGACCGGCTTGGCCCGCCGCGCGACAGGTCTGCTCACGGCGTCGTCGGCGTCTTGGTCTTACCGGGCGGCGTGGTCGGCTTGTTGCCGCGTGTCGTGGTGGTCGTCGCCGTCGGAGTAGGTGTGGCGGTCGTCGGCGAGTTCGTCCGGCCCGGCGGCGTGGTCGTGGTCGTCGGAGCAGTCGTCGGTACGACGGTCGGCGGCGGCACCGGAGTCACCGGCGGGACAGTTGTCGGGACGGTCGTCGGACCTGAGCTCGGTACGCCGGTGGGGGTCGTCGACGGAGTCTGCGGCGTGGAGGTCTCGCTCGGCCCGTCACCCGGCGTACCGGAGGTGTCCCCGGTCGTGGGCCGCACTGTTTCGATCGCGATTTCGGCCGGCGGAGCGGTCGGCCGGTGCTTGGGCTTGGCCGCTTCCGGGAGCGGAATGAGCGGGGTGTCCATCCGCGGCCCGCCGAGAAGGCTACTGACCATGAGCACCAGGTAACCGACGGTAGGTACGGCGAGGAAGGCGCCAGTTCTGCGGATGGTGCGACGGCGACGCCCGGTCGCGTCGAGGAAGACCGGCCGCCGGGGGGAATGCGGTTTCACAAGGGCGAGAGCTTAGTCGAATCGAGCGGAAATTGGGACGTTCCAAGTCTTGCAACAAGCTGCAAGCCCTTGCCCGGTGAATTCTCGAGACCGAAACACCCGGGGGTTCGGTGACCGGGGGTCGGGGTGGCTACTGTCGTCAGGTGCAGAAATGGCCTGGTCGTCCTTACCCTCTCGGCGCCACGTACGACGGCGCCGGGACGAACTTCGCGGTGTTCTCGGAGGTTGCCGATCGAGTGGACCTGTCGCTGATCGGCGACGACGGATCCGAGCAGCTGGTGCAGCTGACCGAGGTGGACGGGTTCGTGCACCACGCCTACCTCCCCGGAGTGCAGCCGGGACAGCGCTACGGCTTCCGGGTGCACGGGCCGTACAACCCGTCCGAAGGCCACCGGTGCAACCCGTCCAAGCTGCTGCTGGACCCGTACGCGAAGGCTGTCGACGGGCAGCTCGACGGTGACGAGTCGCTGTTCAGCTACCGGTTCGCGAAGCCGGACGAGCTGAACACCATGGACAACCGTGAGCACACCATGCTCTCGGTGGTGACCAACCCGTTCTTCGACTGGGGCAACGACCGCCCGCCGGGCCACGCGTACCACGAGACGGTGATCTACGAGGCGCACGTCAAGGGCCTCACCAAGACGCATCCGGGCCTGCCGGAGAACATCCGCGGCACGTACGCCGGGATCGGCCACCCGGCCGTCATCGAGCACCTCAAGGAGCTCGGGGTGTCCGCGATCGAGCTGATGCCGGTGCACCAGTTCGCCCAGGACGGCCACCTGCAGGAGCTCGGCCTGTCCAATTACTGGGGCTACAACACGATCGGCTTCTTCGCGCCGCACAACGCCTACTCGTCGACCGGCACCCGCGGTCAGCAGGTGACCGAGTTCAAGGCGATGGTGAAGGCGCTGCACGAGGCGGACATCGAGGTGATCCTCGATGTCGTCTACAACCACACCGCCGAGGGGAACGAGTTCGGTCCGACGCTGTCGTTCAAGGGCATCGACAACGCGGCGTACTACCGGCTGGTCGACCAGGACAAGACGCACTACTACGACACCACGGGTACCGGTAACAGCCTGCTGATGCGGCACCCGCACGTGCTGCAGCTGATCATGGACTCGCTGCGCTACTGGGTCACCGAGATGCACGTCGACGGCTTCCGCTTCGACCTCGCGGCCACGCTGGCCCGCCAGTTCCACGAGGTCGACCGGCTGTCGGCGTTCTTCGACCTGGTCCAGCAGGACCCGGTGGTGAGCCAGGTGAAGCTGATCGCCGAGCCGTGGGACGTGGGCGACGGCGGCTACCAGGTGGGCAACTTCCCGCCGCTGTGGACGGAGTGGAACGGTAAGTACCGCGACACCGTGCGCGACTTCTGGCGGGGCGAGCAGTACACCTTGGCCGAGTTCGCCTCCCGGCTGACCGGCTCGTCGGACCTGTACCAGGACGACAGTCGCCGGCCGCTGGCCAGCATCAACTTCGTCACCGCTCACGACGGCTTCACGCTGCGCGACCTCGTGTCCTACAACGAGAAGCACAACGCGGCGAACGGTGAGGGCGGCAAGGACGGCGAGAGCCACAACCGCTCCTGGAACTGCGGTGTCGAGGGCGCGACGGACGATCCCGAGGTACTGCGACTGCGCGCGAGGCAGCAGCGCAACTTCCTCACCACGCTGCTGATCTCGCAGGGCGTGCCGATGATCGCGCACGGCGACGAGTTGGGCCGGACGCAGAGCGGCAACAACAACGTCTACTGCCAGGACAACGAGATCGCCTGGGTGGACTGGGGGCTCGGCGAGCCGCAGAAGCACCTGCTCGAGTTCACCCGGGCCGTCGTCCGCCTCCGCAACAACCACCCGGTGCTGCGCCGTCGCCGCTTCTTCCACGGCGACACCGGGATCGACGGACTCGGTGACCTGGTCTGGTTCGCGCCGAAGGGCGCCGAGATGCAGAACGGCGACTGGCAGCAGAACGACGCCCGGGCGATCGCGGTCTTCCTGAACGGCGACGCGATCTCCGAGCCGGACCTCCGCGGCGAGCCGGTGGTCGACGACTCGTTCCTGATCCTGCTGAACAGCAACTACGAACCGGTCGACTTCCTCCTCCCACCCGAGGAGTACGGCGAGAACTGGACGGTCGTCGTCGACACGACGAGTGCTACCGGCGCCGGGACCGACGAGCCACACGCCGCCGGCACCACGGTCCAACTGGAGGCCCACAGCACGCTCGTCCTGACCCGCCCGAGGCAGGCCGCCGGATGACGGGGGTCCCGCAGGCCACCTACCGGTTCCAGCTCCGCGCCGAGTTCGGCTTCGACGCCGCGGCCGCGGTGGTCCCGTACCTGGCCGGCCTCGGGATCTCCCACGCGTACCTCTCCCCGATCCTCCAGGCCGCACCCGGTTCCACCCACGGGTACGACGTGGTGGACCACAGCCGGCTGTCCGAACCGATGGGCGGCCGGCCGGCGTTCGACCGCCTGTCCGCGCAGCTCACCGAGTACCGCATGGGCGCCATCGCGGACGTCGTACCGAACCATGTCGCCGTACCGACGCCGGAGAGCTTGAACAAGGCGCTGTGGTCGGTGTTGCGGCTCGGGCCGGGTTCGCAGTACGCGGACTGGTTCGACGTCGACTGGGGTGCGGGGAACCAGCCGTTGCTGATGGCGGTGCTGGGGCAGCGGATCGGCAAGGTGCTTGCGGACGGAGAGTTGTCGGTCGACGGCGACGTACTGCGGTACTACGAGCACGAGTACCCGCTGCGGCCGGGGACCGAGCACCTGCCGATCCAGGAGCTCGTCACCGAGCAGTGGTACCGCCTCGCACACTGGCGGGTCGCTGACGAGGAGCTGAACTACAGGCGGTTCTTCGACGTCGACACGCTCGCCGCAGTACGTCAGGAGACGCAGGAGGTCTTCGACGCGACGCATCAGCTGCTACTCGCGTTGCTGCACGAGGGCAAGCTCAACGGGTTCCGGATCGACCACCCCGACGGCTTGGCGGACCCACGCGGCTACCTGCGTCGACTGGCCGAGCGCACCGGCGGTGCCTGGGTCGTGGTGGAGAAGATCCTGGAAGGCGACGAGCAGCTCCCACGCGACTGGCCCTGCGCCGGCACCACCGGGTACGACGCCCTGCTGCGCGTCGGCGGCCTGTTCGTGGACCCGGCCGGTGCTGCACCGCTTGCAGCACTGCACTCGGAGCTCACCGGCGCACCGGCCGACTTCGGGCCCGTGGTGGAGGAGGCGAAGCGCGAGATCGTCCAGCACGGGCAGTACGCCGAGGTGCATCGGCTGGTCGAGTTGCTGGCCCGCATCTGCCAGGACGACGTACGACTGCGTGACCACACCAGGCGGGCGTTCCATGAGGTCGTGGCCGAGTTGCTGGTCCAGTTCGACGTCTACCGCGCGTACGTCGTACCGGGTGAAGAAGCGCCTGCTGCTGCGGTTGCTGCGATGGAGCGCGCGGCCGAGAAGGCCCGGGCCAATCTCGACGAGGACCGGCAGGCGACGCTCGACGTAGTGCTGCACCTCCTGCTCGGACGTGAGACGAACGCGATCGACGAGGAAGCGCGGGCCGAGCTGATCGTGCGCTTCCAGCAGACCTGTGGGCCGGTGATGGCCAAAGGCGTCGAGGACACCGCGTTCTACCGATGGCTGCGGCTCACGTCGCTCAACGAGGTCGGTGGGGACCCGGAGCACTTCGGTGTCACGCCCGAGGAGTTCCACGCGTACGCCGCCCAGCTGAACCAGCACTGGCCCAAGACGATGACCACGCTGTCTACTCACGACACCAAACGCTCAGAGGACGTCCGTGCGCGTCTCGGCGTACTGTCCGAGCAGCCGGCCGCCTGGTCGGAGGCGGTGCGTGAATGGCGCAGGCTCGCGGATGACCACCGGAGTCCGCTGCTGGACGGCAGCACGGAGTACTTGTTCTGGCAGACGCTCTTCGGCACCTGGCACGACGGACCGCTCGCTGAGGACCGTCTACAGGCCTACCTCCTCAAGGCGATCCGCGAGGCCAAGAGGCACACCAGCTGGACCTCCCCGGACGACGAGTACGAGCAGACCGTCGCAACCTTCGCAAGAGCAGTCCTGCACGACGACACCGTGCTCGAAGCGGTACGTCGCTTTGCTGACGAGCAAGCCGACTACGTGCGCGCAGCCACGCTCGGACAGAAGCTGGTGCAGCTGACGATGCCCGGCGTACCGGACGTGTATCAGGGCACCGAGCTGGTCGACCTGTCCCTCGTAGACCCTGACAACCGTCGTCCCGTGGACTACGAGCAGCGCATCAGTCGGCTGCAGCGTCTGGACGACGGCGGCAAGCCGGAGGACCTGTCCGACGAGAAGCTGCTCGTCACGTCGCGGGCGCTCCGCCTCCGCCGGCAGTACCCGGAGGCCTTTGCTGGTAGCTACACGCCGCTCCCGACGTCAAACGGACATGCGGTTGCGTTCGCCCGTGGAGACGCGGTGATCACCGTTGCGACCCGGCTGCCGGCCGCGTTGCAGCGTCTGGGCGGCTGGGGTGAGAGCACGGTCGTGCTGCCGAGTGGCCGATGGAAGAACGTGCTGACCGGACGCGACGTCGGCAGCGGCGCAGCCCGGATCGTCGACCTGCTGACCGACCTCCCGGTCGCCTTGCTGGTCAGGAGCTGACAGCCATGCACACCTTCCGAGTCTGGGCACCCGAGGCGACCAACGTCGACCTGGTCCTGCGGGACGGTGTGCTGCCGATGCGCTCCGTCGACGACGGCTGGTGGGAACGACAGGTGGTCGAGGCGCACCACGGCACCGACTACGCGTACTCCGTCGACGGCAGTGACCCGCTACCCGATCCACGCAGTCCCTGGCAGCCGGACGGGGTCCACGGATTCAGCCGGGTCTTCGACGCGGCCCGCTTCGAGTGGACCGACGACAGCTGGACAGGTCGCGACGTACGCGGTGCTGTCTTCTACGAGCTTCACCTGGGCACGTTCACCTTGGAAGGCACGCTGGAGGCCGCAGCTGAGCACCTGGACTACCTGGCTGTGCTCGGCGTAGAGATGGTCTCGCTGCTGCCGATAGCCGCGTTCCCCGGCGTACACGGCTGGGGGTACGACGGTGTGGACCTGTACGCCGTGCACGAGCCGTACGGCGGCCCGGAAGCACTGCAGCGGTTCGTCGACCGGTGTCACGACGCCGGACTGGCTGTGTGTCTCGACGTCGTCTACAACCACCTCGGCCCGAGCGGGAACTACCTGGACAGCTTCGGTCCGTACTTCACCACTCGCCACTCCACCCCGTGGGGCCCCGCGGTGAACCTCGACGACACGGGCAGTGCCGAGGTACGACGGTGGATCTGCGACAACGCACTGCGCTGGTTCCGCGACTTCCACATCGACGTACTGCGGCTGGACGCCGTACACGCGCTGGTCGACGACAGCCCGACCCACCTCCTCCAACAGCTCTCGACAGAGACCGCAGCGTTGTCCGAGGACCTGGGACGCCCGCTGGGGTTGGTGGCCGAGTCCGACCTCAACGACCCGCGCACGGTCGAGCCAGTGGCGCAAGGCGGGATGGGGATGACCGCGCAGTGGAGCGACGACTTCCACCACGCGCTGCACGCCCTGCTGACCGGCGAGCGGTTCGGGTACTACGTCGACTTCGGCGATCCGGCGGTGTTCGCGAAGACGCTGACGCGGGTGTTCCTGCACGACGGGGAGTACTCGACGTTCCGCGGCAAGGACTGGGGCCGGCCGGTCGATCCACGCAAACACCGCGGTGGCGAGTTCCTCGTCTACACGTCGAACCACGACCAGGTCGGCAACCGGGCGCTCGGCGACCGACCGGCGCTGACGCCGGGACAGCTCGCGATCGGCGCCGCGCTGGTGCTGACCTCGCCGTACACGCCCATGCTGTTCATGGGTGAGGAATGGGGCGCCTCGACGCCCTGGCGGTTCTTCACCGATTTCACCGAGCCCGCGCTGGCCGACGCGGTGCGGACCGGACGGCGGCGGGAGTTCGCGGAGTTCGGCTGGGACGCGGACGAGATCCCGGACCCGCAGGATCCGCAGACGTGGCGGAGCTCGGTGCTCGACTGGTCCGAGCCGGACGAGGCGCCGCATCGCGACGTCCTCGCCTGGTACCGGCACCTGCTGACGTTCCGGGCCCGGATGCCGGAGCTGCGCGACGACCGGCTCGAGTCCGTCGGGGTCGCGTTCGACCCGGCCGGGGCGTGGCTGGTGGTGACCCGCGGCAGCCTGCGGGTGGTGGTGAACCTGGCCGCGTCCGAGGCGGTGGTGCCGGTCGACGCGCTCCCGGAATACCTGGTGATGTCGTTCGCCGGGGCCGAGCTGACCGGCGCCGGGGTCCTGTTACCGGCTCACGGCGTCGCGATCCTCGCCGTCTGAGACTTTCTCGACAAGAGCACGTTTGTGGGTCAAACCAACACAAGACGGCGTTCGAGCGTGTTGATCCGTGGTGATTTCCGGAATCACTTGCTGCCAGGGCTCTCCTGACGGACTGTAGATGAGCCAGCAGGGGACGGGGGGTTTGACGGGAGGACCGGATGACAGTCGGAGGCGTCGACACCTACTACGATTACGAAGAGAAGCAGTGGAAGAGCCGGAAGCTGGGGGGCGGCCCGATTCGCCGCGGCCCCGTGTGCCCGGCCCCGCGCACCCCGGACCACGCGGTGCACGAAACACTCCCCGAGCGCCGTCGCGACCACGACGTGCCGAAACACACGCTGAACTGACACAACCCCGGTGGCAGGGCCCGCCAGACCAGGTCACCGATCGCACCACAGCGGCCGCCGTACGACGGTCGCTGTGGCATGCCCTGATCAGCCGGCGGCGGTGATGACGTCCGCGGCCAGGAGGGAGCGGAGTTCGTCCGTCGACGGGCGGCGCCCGAGGGTGCGGAGGCGTTGGGACTGGGCCTTGCGCATGCCCTCGACCAGGCGGCGGGCCTCCCGGGCGTTGCCGAAGTTCGGGCCGTCCGCGATCCGGTCGAAGTACGACGTCAGCGGCGCGCCGGCCGCCGGGTCGAGCAGATAGTCGCCCCCGGCAACCATCCGGTCGGTGATCAGCAGCAGCTCCGCGGCGCTGTAGTTCTCGAACTCGATCGTCTTCGAGAACCGGGACGCCAGGCCGGGGTTGGCGGCCAGGAAGTCGTTCATCTCGGCGGTGTACCCGGCGACGATGATCGCGATCTCGTCGCGGTGGTCCTCCATCAGCTTCACCAGCGCGTCGATCGCCTCCTGCCCGAAGTCGCCGTTCCCGGCCGCGCGGGACAGCGTGTACGCCTCGTCGATGAACAGCACGCCGCCGAGCGCCTTCTCGAAGACCAGCGCGGTCTTCTCCGCGGTGTGCCCGATGTACTGGCCGACAAGATCCCGCCGCGACACCTCGATGAACCCGCCGTCCGGCAGGACGCCGAGCGCCTTCAGCAGCTTCCCGTACAGCCGGGCAACAGTGGTCTTCCCGGTCCCCGGCGCACCGGCGAAGATCAGGTGGTGGCTGACCGCGCCGATCGACAGCCCCGCGGAGCTTCGCCACTCGTTGACCTGGATCTCGTCCACCAGCGCCCGTACCTCGGCCTTCACGCCGGGCAGCCCGACCATCATGTCCAGCTCGCCGAGCAAATCGTCCACCGGGCCGTTCTCGGCCGTCGCCGTACTCTCCTCGATCACCTCGACCGTGCTGCCCGCCGCGATCGACAGCGCGGGCTCCGTGGTGTTCGTCGCCCGCAGCCCCTCGACCGCTCCACCGCAGCCCGGCGCGAACGTGATCGCCGAGCCGCGGGTGTCGTGCACGGTCAGCCGGCGGACCGTCGGCGTACTGCCGTGCGCGACCCCGATGCCTTCGGTGCCGGTCTGACCGACCTCGACGTCGACGAGCTCCGGACGGCTGTACTGGTAGATGTACACGCCGCGCCCGCCGCAGCCGGTGATCGTGCAGCCGCGGATCAGCGGATCGGCGCCCAGGGCAACGACTATGCCGTCCCCGGAGATCTCCCGGACGGTCGTGTCCAGGATCTGCCCGCCGGCGCCCTCGACCACGATCCCGGTCTCGGCGCCGCGCACCGTGCAGCGTTCGATCCGGAACGACGTACTCGCGTGCACGCTGAGCGCGGGCCGGGTGCGTCCGGAGATGGTGCAGTTCTCGACCGTCAGCGCCGTACGGTCGACCGAGACCGCGATCCCGTCCGTCGCGCGGATCTCCAGCCCACGCAGCGTCAGCGTGCCGTCGACAGCGCGGATCGTCGGCCAGTCGGCGCCTGACCCGTCCAGTACGACGTCCGCGCCGTCCTCGGCCTGCAGCGTCACCGAGCGCCCGGTGAGCTCGAGTGTCTCGGCGTACGTTCCGCCGGCGATCGCAACCGTGGCCCCGTCCGGAGCCTCGAGCAGCGCGGAGCCAACGGTCTGATAGGCGCCGGGACGATCGGCGGCGACGGTCAGTATCCTCATGAGGCGCGCTCGAGGAGCCAGCCGCGGTCGGCTGCCTTGACGCCGGCTTGGAAGCGGCTGCGGGCGCCGAGGCGGTTCATGATCTGCGCGACCATCCGGCGTACCGTCCGGACCGAGATGTTCAGATGTGCCGCGGCCACCTCGTCGGTCGCGCCGAGGGCCAGCAGGCGCAGCATCTCCTGCTCGCGCAGCGAAAGGTCGGCCTCGTCCGGCAGATCCCGGTCGGCCAGCGGTACGGCGTCCGGCCAGATCCGCTCGAACAGCTCCAGCGCGGTCACCACCACGCTGGTCAGCCGCAGTACGGCGATGCTGCCGTTGGTGGTGTCGGCGGGGAGCACGGCGACCGAACGGTCGATCACGATCGCGTTCATCGGGACCTGCGGGATCGTCCGTACGGCGACACCGGCGAGCGACAACGCACCGAGGTGCCGGCCGACGGTCGGCGTGGTCCGCGCGTGGTCAGGGAAGATCGCCCGGTAGCGCACGCCGTGCTTGACCTCGCGCGGCCCGAACGTCGGACCGGCCAGGGTGCTCATGGTGATCACCTCGTCCTCTGCGGACGCGAGCAACTCGGCAAGCCCGTCGTGGGCAGGGATCTGCTGATATCCGGTCGGCGGGTTGAGCATCAGTAGAGTCATGAGAGAGGGACCCCCAGAGGTAGTGTGGCGGCGACGCCGGCGGCGTGGCGCCCGTCGAGGCGTTCGGGCTCGACCCCGAAGGAGCGGGCCAGTGTGGTCAGGACGGAGAACGCCGTGTCGAGCGTGGCCGGATGGGATGCGGCCAGGCGGAGTACGACGTCGTGGCGGGCGGAAGTCGAGTGGGCTGAGCTCGAGGTGGCGGTGACGGCGATCGTCTGCGCGGCCCCGGTCCCGGTGCCGAGCAGCGTTCCGATCAACGCGTGAGTAGTTGCTACCGGCAAGGATGCGGATCCGGCGAGTCGCACGGACAGCTGCCGGACCGGCCCGCACGACCAGGAGGTCCAGCGCTCCTGGAGTTGTCCGCGGCCGGCGTTCGCGTGGGCCAGCGCGCCGAGCGACGCGAGTGCGTCGGACTCGTCGAGCGGCATGTTCTCGACCTGCTCGCGGTCCAGCCGGCGTACGAGTCGACGGACGGTGTTGGCGAGCACCTGCCGCAACTGCTCGTCGGTCGCGATGTCCGGCGTCCGCTCGGCCGAGACCGCGATCCACGCCCGCGGGGGCTGGTTCTGCTTGACCCCGGTGTGCAGGATCAGCTGTACGCCGATGCCGACCGGCTGCTCGTCCGACGCCTCCGCGAGCTGCCCCAGTCGAGGCAGCAACTGGTGCTGAGAGTCGGGGCCGATCCGGAGCGCGACGCTTGCGCCGAACGGTCGGCTGAGTACGCCGTACCGCTGTTCGCGGACGACGATCTGGTCGGTCGAGGTCCGGCCGTGGAACGTGCTGACCAACCGGACCGCGATGTCCTCACCGAGGTCGTGCTTGCGGCGCCGTACGAGGAAAACGAGCAGGACGCCCGCCCAGCGATACAGCCACAGGCCGCGGATGCGGACCGCTGTGAGCAGGACCAGTGACACCGCGGCGACCGAGGTCAGGATCAGTACGGTCCGCGACGCGGTGGTTGCCGCGCCGACCGCCACCACGGCCAGCTGCCAGCAGATGATCTGCCCGACGCGAACGGCCCGGTCCGGCAGCTCGACGGTGTCGGCGACCGGTGCCGGTGCAGGCGGCTCGGCGGCCGGCTGCAGCTTCTGTTCGGACGGTTTGACCGAGCCGACCGACGCGATCAGCGTGCGCGTCGGCGGCTGCTGCACCCGAGGCTGGGCCAACGGCATCCCGACAGCGGTCGCCTGCGGAAGGGTCGTCGTGGTTCCGGCGTACTGCGCCTCACCCTCGTGCTGAGGCGCCGCGCGGTAAGCAGCGGACCTCATGCGACCAGCTCCGCTTTGGGTCCGGCGACGACCAGCAACTGGCCGGCGTGATCGCGGACGATCGGGTGGAGCTCGAACCGGCCCGGGGCCGGCTCGGTGAGCAGGTTGAGGTCCATCAGCTGATCGACCATCAGCTCGGCGTCGGACTGGCTGGTGCCGGTGAGCCGGGCCGCCTGGCGCAGGTCGAAGCGCGGCGTCGTCCCGATCAGCCGGTACAGCCGCTGGACCGCGCCCGGGAGCGCTTCGTAGGCAGCGTCGAAGCGGGCCAGGACCTCGCCCAGCGCCTGGCACCGCGCCTGCTGGTCCTCGAGGCGGGCGGCCATCCGTGCGACGGTCCACGGCTGCCGGTTGCGCAGCCGCTCGACCAGCTGCCGGATCGCGCCCGGGTGACCGCCGCAGCAGCTCAGGATCTGCTCGAGGTCGGTCAGTTTCGCGGCCTCGTCCGGTGCCAGTACGTCGAGCGTCATCGCCGCCGTACGGTCGAGATCGCAGAGCCGGCGGCGGCTGATCACCAGCACCAGCGCGCCCGGATCGTTCGGGAGCAGGTGCCGGACCTGGTCGGCGTGCTCGACGTTGTCCAGGATCAGCAGTCCGGTTGCCGGCGGCAACGAGGTGGGACGGTTCAGGTCGACGTACTGCTGGGTCTCGAAACCGGAGGCGGCGGCGACCTCGAGCGCGAACGCGGTCTTGCCGATGCCCGGCATCCCGTCGATCGTGACCACACCGGTCGCGCCGCGCAGCGCGCGCAGCTCGGGACCGCGGCCGACGAAGGTGCGGACCCGCGGCGGCAGGTTCGAGCTCACCGGCGGCACCGGCGTCGGCAGGACGGCGGGGGACTCCTCGCTGAGGATCTGCTGGTGCAACGCGGTCAGCTCGGCGCACGGCTCGATCCCCAGATCGCGGACCAGAGCGGTCCGGGCTCGCTGGTACGCCGCCAGCGCGTCGTGCCGCCGCCCGACCTGCCGGTACGCCGCCATCAACCGAGCCCATGCCAGCTCGCGGAGCGGCTCCTCCTCGGTCAGCGCCCGCAGTACGGCGATCGCCTCGGCAGGCCGCTCGAGCAGCAGTTGTGCGTCCGCAAGGTCCTCGCGGAGCGCCCGGTGCAGCTCGGTCAGCCGGTCCACCGCCGACGTCGCATCGGCCGTCAACCCGTCGTACGGCGCACCACGCCACAGACTCAGCGCGCGCTGGACAACGGTGACTGCCTGCGCCGCATCCTTCCGGCTGAGCAGCTCGCGGGCCTCGTCGCACAGGGCGGCTGCGACGTCGGCGTCGAGCTCGCCCGGCAGGACGTGCACCCGGTACGCCCCCGGCCGGCTCTCGATCCGCTCCTCCGGAAGCGAGCGGCGGAGCTGCCAGACGTACGTCTTCAGGTTGTTCTGCGCAGAGGCCGGCACGTCCCGGCCGGCCCAGACCGCGTCCACGAGCTGCTCGGTGCTGACCCAGGCGTTGCGGTGCAGCAGGAGCAGGGTCAGCACGGTCGCCGGCTTGCCGCCGCAGAGGTCCAGGGGGTGTCCGTCGGGCCCGTCGACCTCGAGCGGGCCCAGCACCCGGAAGCTCAACCGGTCTGGTGTGTGCGCTGCGTGACCGTTCATGACACATACGATCCGGGGAGACGATGACATTTCGATGACACGCGAGGAGGGCCGTGCGCGTACTGGTGGTAGAGGACGACAAGGAGCTGCAGGTGGCCGTCCCGGCGGCGCTCCGCTCCGCCAATCTCGCCGTCGATCTGGCGGTCGACCTGGACGACGCCGACGAGAAGCTGTTCGTGAACTCGTACGACTGCGCCGTGTTCGACCGGATGTTCGAGATCGACGGCCGGAAGGTCGACTCGCTCGCCTACGTCAGCCGTCGCCGGAAGGAGGGCTGGACCCTGCCGGTACTGTTCCTGACCGGACGGGACACGCTGGCCGACCGGGTGGACGGATTCGAGCACGGTGGCGACGACTACCTGATCAAGCCGTTCGCGGTCGAGGAGCTCATCGTCCGGGTGCTCAGCGTGGTCCGGAGGGGCCCGACCATCCGTCCGCCGATCATCAGGTACGCCGACGTGGAGCTCGACACCGCCCGCCGTACCGTGCACCGGGCCGGCGTGCTGGTGACCCTGCGAGGCAAGGAGTTCTGCGTGCTGGAGTACCTGATGTCGCGGCCCGAGCAGCTGGTCACCCGGGCCGAGCTGATCGACCACTGCTGGGACGGCGACGGCCCGATGTCGAACGTCGTCGACGTCACGATCACCCGGCTGCGCAACCGGCTGCGCGGCGGTCCGGATCTGGTCGAAGCCGTTCGCGGCCAGGGGTACCGCCTGTACAGCCCAGGTGGTGCCGGATGAGTCAGCGCGGGATGCGCGGTCCGTCGGCCGACCGGCTGCGCCGGTTGCGGTGGTGGCTGACCGTCCTGTTCACCGCTACGAACACCGTCGCTCTCATCGTGCTCGCGCCGGTGATCATCATCCTCGACGCGCAACGCGGCGCCGATCGGATCGACCACGACCTGAGCGTGGTCACGCAGCCCGTCCTGCGGCTGATCGACGACAACCACGGTGCGCTGGTCTATGCGCGCGTGCCGGCCGATCCGTTGGCGTCCGACTGCCCGGACTTCGCGGTCATGCCGGGGAACCCGAGCGACTTCACGCCGCTGTTCAGCACGCGCGGCTGTACGCGGGTCGACACCAAGCTGTTGGCGGACCTCGCGGCCGAGTCGGTGCGGAACGGCGCACCGCTGTCCGCGGACCGGAAGGCGGTCAACGGGCATCAGATCCGGGTCGCGGTGGAGCCGTTCAAGGACTCCAACGGCCACTACTTCGGCGCCGTACTCGCCTGGCAGGACACGCAGAAGCAGCAGGAGCAGCATCGGCAGCTGACCATCGCGGTGCTCGTTGTCTGCGCGATCCTGATCGGCGCCGCCGCGCTCATCAGCTACTGGCTGTCCGGTCGCGCGATCCGCCCCGCGATGGCCGCTCTCGAGCAACAGGAGACGCTGCTCGCCGAGACCGCCCACGACCTGCGGACGCCGGTCGCCGCACTCCGCGCGCTCGCCGAGACAGCGCAGCGGGATCCCGAACAGCGCGCGGAACTGCTGCCGCGGACCGTCCGGCTGGCCGGGCGGATGGGCGACATCATCGACGGACTGCTCGTCCGCGCCCGGCTCGCCGCGGGTGTGGAGCACCTCGCGATGCAGCCGGTCTGGCTCGACCAGCTGGTCGCCGGTGTGGTCGAGGACATGCCGACCGGTGACGCCCGGTTCTCGCTGGTGACCGCGCCGACCATGGTGCGTGCCGACCCGACGCTGCTGCGGCGGGCGATCGGCAACGTGCTGGGCAACGCGATGCGGCACGGCCGGGTGCCCGGCGCCGACCTGGCGATCATCACGGTGACGGTCGCCGACGGCCGGGTCACGGTCGCCGACCAGGGCCCGGGCATCGATCCCACCGTCGGCGCGGACCTGTTCGAGCCGTACACGACCGGCGGCGCCTCGACCGGCCTCGGCCTGTCGATCGTGCGCTGGGTGGTGCTCGCCCACGGCGGCGACCTGAAGGTCTACAACGCCGACGAGGGCGGCGCGATCTTCGAGATCCAGCTGCCTACCGTCCAGTAGTAGACCGGTTCTGTACGGCCGATGGACCAGGGCTGAGTAGGGTCACTCAGTGCAGTTCGGCGTACACCTGGGGAGATATCTATGAGCGCGACGATTCCGCCTGGCGAGGCCTATCGGCTGGTGGCGGACAACCTGGCGAAGGTGATCCACGGGAAGCCTGAGGTGATCCGGCTGGCGCTGACCGCGCTGTTCGCCGAGGGGCACCTGCTGATCGAGGACGTGCCGGGGCTCGGCAAGACCACGCTGGCCCGGTGCATCGCCCGCAGCATCGACGCGAGCTGGAACCGGATCCAGTTCACGCCGGACCTGCTGCCCGGCGACATCACCGGCGTGATGGTCTACCACCAGGGAACCGAGTCCTTCGAGTTCCACCCGGGCGGCATCTTCGCCAACGTGGTGGTCGCGGACGAGATCAACCGCGGTACGCCGAAGACGCAGTCCGCGCTGCTCGAGGTGATGGCCGAGCGTCGCGTCACGGTCGACTCGAACACCCGCGCCGTACCGGATCCGTTCCTGGTCATCGGCACCCAGAATCCGATCGAGATGGAGGGCACCTACCGGTTGCCCGAGGCCCAGCTCGACCGGTTCCTGATGCGGATCGAGATCGGATACCCCGACCATGACGCCGAGGTGCGGATCGTGCTCGGCGACACCGGCCGGGTCGGACCCGACTCGCTCAGCCCGGTCATCGACGTACCGGCACTGCGGAACGCGATCGCCGCCGTCCGATCGGTCCACGTGGACCCCGCGATCAGTTCGTACGCCGTGAAACTGGCCGCCGCGACCCGCGAGCACACCGCGGTCCGGTACGGCGCCAGCCCGCGCGGCAGCATCGCCCTGGTCCGCGCGGCCCGCGCGTTCGCCGCGACCGACGGCCGGGCGTTCACGACGCCCGACGACGTCAAGCAGGTCGCGCATCCGGTGCTCGCACACCGGTTGGTGCTGACGCCGGACGCGGAGCTGAGCCAGCGGCCGCCGTCGTCGGTGGTCGACGAGGTCCTGTCCGCCGTACCGGCGCCGACGGCCGGCGCAACCGCGAGCTGACACCTTGGCCCTCGAGAACCGGTTGACGTGATGAGGCTGACGGGACGCGGGGTGGCGGTGCTGCTCGGGTCGATCGCGGCCTACGTGCTGGGCGAATTGGCCGGGTACTCCGTCTTTCGCGCACTCGCCGGGATCGGGGTCGGGGCGTTGATCGCCGCGACCGTACTGACGGTGCGGCAACCGCAGGTGACTGTGCAGCGGGTGCTGTCGCCAGATCGCGTAGAGCGAGGCCGTCCGGCGCTGGCGACGCTGCGGGTGCGGAACGAGGGCACGCGTTGGCAGGCCGCCTTCGCCGCGCACGACTCGGCAGGGAACGATCGGCAGGAGGTCAAGATCCGGCGGCTCGGTCCGGGCAGCGAGGCGACGTACCGGTATGAGCTGCCGACGTTGCGGCGCGGCAAGGTCGCGGTCGGGCCGCTGACGCTCGAACGGCGTGACCCGCTCGGCCTGGCCCGCAACCGGAAGGCGACCGGCGAGGTCGCGACTTTGTGGGTGCATCCGAAGCGGCATCCGACCAAGACCGTGGTCGCCGGCCGGCCGCGGCACCACCACGTCGGGCGAACCGCGGACGACTCGTTGCGCGGATCGGCCGACCTGCGCGACGTACGCCCGTACGTCGTCGGCGACGAGGTCCGCCACCTGCACTGGAAGGCGACCGCGCGCACCGGGCAGTTGATGGTCCGCGACTACGCCGATCCGGATCAGCCGCGACTCACCGTGCTGCTCGACACGCGGCGCGAGCCGTTGTCCGAGGCAACGTTCGAGGAGGCGACCGAGGTTGCGGCGTCGATCCTGTTCGCGGCGTCCACGGCCGGCCACCGCTGCCGGTTGGTGACCACGACCGGCGCCGACCTCGCTGCTCCCGGCGGCGCCGTCGCGTCCCGGATGTTCCTCGACGAGCTGTGCGTGGTGGAGCAGGTGGACGACAAGTCGGGTCTGGTGCCTCGCGTGCTGACCACCGGAGCGTCCGCGGGTGGCGCGATCGTCGTGGTCACCGGTGCGCGCGGATCAGCGGCGGACTTCGCTCCACTGCTCAGCCGGTACTCGTCGGTGACCGTGATCGGCCTCGGTGACGCGCAAGGTGTCGCGCCGATCCTCAGCGCGCAGGTTGTCCTCGGCGGCTCCGCCCGGGAAGCCTTGCAGCAGTGGACAGGAGTTCTGCAATGAGTCGCCGGCAGACGATTGCGGTGCTCGCCGCTGTGCTTGTTGGCGGGTTGTGCTTCGGGCCGGTGTTCGGCCTGCGCAACCTGTGGCTGCCGGTGGGATCGGTCTGCCTGATCACCCTCGTCGTCACTGAGATCTGCCGGCACTGGCTCGTTGCGTGGCGCCCGATCCTGATCGTGCTCGGCGGCCTGCTCGCCGTCGTCGAAACGGTGCTGCGGGCAACTACTGTCGCCGGATTGCCGACCGCGGCGTCGATCCGGGCGCTCGGGGACGGGCTGACGGGCTGGCGATTGACCCTGGAGTCGACCTGGCCGGCGCGGCCGGATCCCGAGCTCGTGGTGTTCGTGCCGCTGCTGACGTTGATCGCCTGCCTGCTCGCGGTCGAACTGCTCGACCGTGCGCCGCCGTTGGTCGCGTTGATTCCAGGTCTCGGCGTCATCGGTGCGAGTCAGCTGTACATCGCGGCGGACGGGTGGGGCGCCGTACTGATCGCGGCCGCGCTCGGGTTGATCATGGTGGCGCTCCTGATCCCCGAGAACCTCGAGTCCCGGCGGATCGCGCCATGGGTCGCGACGGCGGTCGTGACTGTCGCCGCGATCGTGTGTGGGCTGGTCGTGAGCACGATCGATCCGGTCGGGCGTACGCCGTACTCGCTGCAGAAGGTGCAGTCCGCGACGGCCCCCGGCATACGGCAGACGAGTCCGCTGGACGAGCTGGCGAGCCGGTTGAGTGCGCGGGAGCGCGACGAGGTGGTGTTCAAGTACACGGCCTCGAAGCCGGTCGATCGCTGGCGGCAGGTCGCACTCGACGACTTCGACGGATCGAACTGGACGACCGACCGCCCGTTCCTGCGGATGGGTTCCGAGGTCGGTTCCGACGTCACTGTGCCGACCTCGCTGGAGTCGGCGAACGTACGGCTCGAGGACCTGGACGGACCGTGGTTGCCGAGCCAGTTGCTGCCGGCAACGGTCAGCGGTGTGACGGATCCGCAGGTGGAGCCGATCGGCGCGACCTTGATGTCGTCGGGCCGGCCGGACGACTACACGCTGACGTGGCGGAAGCCGGACATCGATGCGCAGTACTTGCTGAACGCGGGGATCGACGGGGACGCGCCGGGTGGGCTCGAGCTCCCCGCAGTGCCGCCGGAGATCGCGTCGATCGATCCGTTGCAAGGGAAGCGGGCGACGTTCGCGACCGCGATCGCGCTGGAGAAGTACCTGCGGCAGAACTACACGGTCGCGGTCGGCGACAACCTGCCGACCGGGTACGGGTGGCCGCAGCTGAAGAGCTTCCTCCTCGACGAGAAGCCGGGCGGTGCGCAGGCCGAGACCAAGCAGCCGGGGACGAGCGCACAGTTCGCTGCGGCGTACGTCGTACTCGCTCGGCTGAACGGGATTCCGGCGCGGTTGGTGGTCGGGTTCCGTGCGCCTGCGAAGCCGGAGGCGGACGGGTACTACACGGTGCGGAACTCGGACGCGTTCGCCTGGCCGGAGGTTGCGGTCGACGGCCTCGGTTGGTGGCCACTGGATCCGGCCGAGGACGCGGCCACCGGGAAGACGACGGTTGCTGGTTCGATCGACGACATCACCAGCCAGGCGCGGGCCGCCGTACCGCCGGTGGAGAAGATCAAGGACCCGGAGGTCCCGCCGCAGACCGATCGGGGTAACGACCCGGGAACGCCGATCCTGCCGCGGATCTCGCTGACTGCGGTGTTCGCGGTGTCGGCGGGGTTGTTGCTGCTGTGGCTGGTCGGAGTGCCGCTGGTGAAGTTCGTCCGGTCGGCGCGACGCCGGCGGCGGGGCGGGAGCGCAGCGGTGGTGGGAGCGTGGGCCGAGGCACGTGACCGGTTGCGTGCGTACGGGGTACCGGTGACTGCGGGTATGACGGTGCGGGACCTCGCCGATGCGGCGAAGGAGTTCCCGGAGACCGCGGGCGGGCTGACTCGGGTCGCGCGGGCTGTCGATCAGGCGCTGTGGTCCGGGGGAGCGACGACGGCGGATGTGCAGAACGAGGCGTGGACAGGGGTTCGCGAGCTGCAGAAGGCGTTGCGCGGACGGCCGTGGGTCGACCGGTTCCAGGCGTCGCTCGAACTGCGAACACTGTTCACCCGCTAGCGTTCGGCATGACTTGCCGGGGGCCGGAGCGCGGTAGTTTCCGGGTCGCATAGAGTGACATCTGTCTCGACGAGGAAGGCTGTTGTCTTCGGGAAGGATTGGGCGCGATGTCCGACGCAGACGAGCCGGTGACGGAGAAGTCGCCGTTCCCGGGCTTCGACACGACGAAGCCGAGTATCGCGCGGACGTACGACTACTTGCTCGGCGGCAAGGACAACTTCGCGGTCGACCGCGCGTTCGGTGACCGGTTCATCAACGAACTGCCCGGTTCCCGCGTGATCGCGTACGACAACCGTGGCGCGCTGATCCGCGCGGTCCGTGAGATCGTCACGAACACGCCCGTCCGGCAGTTCATCGACCTGGGCAGCGGCTTGCCGACCGCGGACAACGTGCACCAGGTCGCCCAGCGGTACGCGCCGGACGCGAAGGTCGTGTACGTCGACAACGACCCGATCGTGCTCGCGCACGGCCGCGCGCTGCTCGCCGAGAACGACAACACCACGGTTATCCAGGCCGACCTGCGGGAGCCGAAGGCCGTCATCGAGCACCCGGACACCGTGCGGCTGATCGACTTCGGCCGGCCGGTCGCCGTGATCTTCAGCGCCACCCTGCACCACGTGAACGACGACGAGGACCCGGCAGGCATCGTCCGCTTCTGGAAGGACCGGATCGTCTCCGGCAGCCACGTATTCATCAGCCACTTCCGCAGCGAGAACGACCCCCGCAGCCAGGAACTCGAACAGGTTCTGCAGGGGTCCCTGGGCCGCGGCCGCTGGCGCACCGACGACCAGATCCTCGCCCTCCTCGGCGAAGGCTTCACCGTCCTGGAGCCCGGCATCGTCCCCGCCTCCGAATGGCGCAACGAAGACGCCCCCGAAGACCTCACCGACTACCAACGCCTCATCGCCGCAGTCCTCGCCGTCAAGAACTAACCCTCCGCCCGACAGAGGCACACCTCCCGCATCACACTGGATACCCAGCTCGTGTGATGCATGTGTGGGTCAGGAGAGCCGGGGTTATCCCCTCGCGTGCAGGGTTCTCCCTTCGTGTATCAGTAGAGAACCCACAAGGCGAGGGGATAACGCGTCGTCTGTCGCACCATCGCGGATCGGGTTGGTCACGAGCCACACATCCGACAGGAGAACCGAGGCATGGGGGTGGCTGCCGCCGCGGTCTGGTCAGGTGTCTGATTTCCAGAAGAACTTGTTGGAGGTGTAGGTGCCTTCGGGGCCTTGGACGGTTACCCAGGTGAGTTGGCCTACGGCGCTGCAGGGGAACTGGTCGGGGACGAGGAGTTGGCCCTGGGCGTCGGTCTTGGTGCTGTAGCCGGGGTTGAAGTTGCCCCACTCGGACGTGTACGGCTTGATGCTGTACGTCGTGTTCGGCGTCAGGTTCTCGATCCGGACCTGGATGTACGCGCACTCCGGGTGCTGACAGTTGTCGCCGTACGTCGTACCGTCGCCCCGCGAAGCCACCACCCGCTTGGTGGGCTGCTCCTTGCTGACCGAAGTCGCGGACAGGCTGGTGTACTTGCCCACGACCTCCTGCCCGTCCGACGCCTTGGTGATCGCGCGCACGAAGAAGGTCGAGTACTTCCCGTCGGTCAGGCCGCTGATCGTCGCGGAGGTGGTGGTCGACCGCACCCGGACCGGTGCGGTGCTCGATCCGATCGACACCTCGTACCGCAGGAACGTCCCGTCGCCCATCGTCGGCTGCATCCAGCCGAGCGTCAGCCTCCCGCTGATACCGTCGTCCTTGACGAGGAGCTCGCGCGGCGACTCGGCCGAGTTCCACTTCAGCTCGACCCGGTTCGACTTCACCGCGGGCCCGTTGCCGGCGCTGTTCACCGCGTAGATGGTGAAGTAGTACGCCGTTTTCGTCTTCAGGCCCGGGATCAGCGCCGAGCGCGTCGCCCCGCTGACCGTCGTCGATCCGCCGGTCCAGCTCAGCTTGTACGACGTGATTGTCGCGCCGTGCGCCGCGGCCGCACCCCAGGTCACGACCGCGCCGCCGTCGATGATCCGGGCCGCCACGTTCAGGGGTGCACCGGGCCGCCCCGGCTTCGCGGCCGGCGGCTTCGGTGGGGTCGGAGGAGTGGTCTTGCGGGTCGGCGGTGGCGTCTTCGTCTTGCCGGGATCCGGTTTGTCCGGTGTGTGCTCGTTGCCTGGACGGTTCGGCGGAGTGGTCTTCCGCGGCGTCTCGGGCTTGCGAGGAGGCTTGGTCCTCGGGGGTGTGGTGCGAGGGGGCGTGGTGCGAGGCGGGACCGTGGTCTTGGGCTTGGCCGGCGGCGTGATCGTCGGCCTGGCGGTGTTCTCGGGCTTCTTCGGCGTGGTCGTCGGTTTGCCGCCGTCCTCGCCGGTGCCGATGTCCACGGACTCGGTCTCGCCGTCGCGGTCGACCACGACGGCGCGGTCGCCGATCCCGTTCTCGACGTACACCCGGGAGTCGTCGCCGCGGTACAGGTTCGCCTCAGGCTTCTCGCGTCCACCGACGGGCCGGCTCGGCAGCTTGGCCTCGTCGACCTTCTTGCCGTCGCGGCCGAGCGTGATCAGGTTGGAGTTCTTCCGGTCCAGCAGCGCGAGCCCGTCACCGGAGGACGCGACCTTGTCGTAGTTCCCCTTCGGCAGCGGCGTGCTGATCGGCGCCTCGGGCTTGTCCGGGTGCGAGATGTCGACCAGGTGCAGCTTGTTGTGCGTCCGGTCGACGATCGCCAGCCGGCCGTCGACGTCGTTGCCCGCGACCAGCGCGTCGTCGGGTACGTCGATGTCGCCCAGATCGGGGCCGGTGTCCATCCCGCCGGCGTTCAGCGTGTACACCTGCCGCGCGGTCAGGTCGACGAACACGGCGTTCGCGCCGACCGCGGTCAGCGCGCCCTTGTGTCCCTTGGGAGCCGTTGCGGGACAGGACATCCGGTCCGCCGTCATCGGCAACCGGCACAAGTCGCCCTCGCCGACCCGGTGCACCCACAAGGTCCCGTCCGACGTCACGATCGGATCGCCGAGCGGCCCACCGGGGAAGGCGATCGTCTCCTTGTCACCGAACCGCACCACCCGCCCGGCCTGCTGGTACACCGCGAACGCCGCACCAGCCGCCTCGAGGCCGACCGGCTGCTCGTTCGTCGCCGGTGGCTGCACCGGGTCCAGAACGGTCAGGTCGGACTTGCCGAACTGGTCGATCCGCGACCGGGACAGCACATATCCCTGTTTGTCGGTCTGCACGACCTGTGCACCAGGCGAGGCGGTCTTCACCTCGGTGTCCGCGTCCACCTTGCCGGTCGCGCCGTCCAGGTGGAAGATCCGTCCGACCACGCTGTTGTAGACCCAGTGGCCGGACTGCGTGAACTTCACGCCGTTGTCCGGGGAGCCGGCGCCGGTCAGCACGACCACGCTCATCAGCGCGACGCAACCGGCCACGACCGCAGCGAGCGTGGCCTCGGAGCGGCCACGCCTGCGGAGCAGTTCGGTGAGCCGCCTGGGGCGGAACGGGATCGGCCTCACCCGCTCAGACTAG